>NZ_CP126106.1:257500-5210000 GCF_030123325.1 Peribacillus simplex
TGGTTCCGCATGGAAGGGCCATCGCTCAACGGATAAAAGCTACCCCGGGGATAACAGGCTTATCTCCCCCAAGAGTCCACATCGACGGGGAGGTTTGGCACCTCGATGTCGGCTCATCGCATCCTGGGGCTGTAGTCGGTCCCAAGGGTTGGGCTGTTCGCCCATTAAAGCGGTACGCGAGCTGGGTTCAGAACGTCGTGAGACAGTTCGGTCCCTATCCGTCGCGGGCGCAGGAAATTTGAGAGGAGCTGTCCTTAGTACGAGAGGACCGGGATGGACGCACCGCTGGTGTACCAGTTGTCTTGCCAAAGGCATAGCTGGGTAGCTACGTGCGGACGGGATAAGTGCTGAAAGCATCTAAGCATGAAGCCCCCCTCAAGATGAGATTTCCCATGGCGCAAGCTAGTAAGATCCCTGAAAGATGATCAGGTTGATAGGTCAGAGGTGGAAGCATGGTGACATGTGGAGCTGACTGATACTAATAGATCGAGGACTTAACCAACGCTTTTTAAAAAATGAAATACCTTCTTATTATCTAGTTTTGAAGGAACAACGTTCCTTACATGTTTGGTGGCGATAGCGAAGAGGTCACACCCGTTCCCATTCCGAACACGGCAGTTAAGCTCTTCAGCGCCGATGGTAGTTGGGGGTTTCCCCCTGTGAGAGTAGGACGCCGCCAAGCCATTTAGAAAGATCAGCCATCCTGGCTGGTCTTTTTTTGAGGTTGATATTCCTTCCATATCTTTTTATTTAAACCGGTTAAAAAAAGTAGTGACTTAAAAAGGACCATAAAGAAAGTTATATGCTGTATAAATGGTAGGACATACTATAAATGTATCTGAATTTCTACAGCTATCTGTATTATCCGTATCTGTTTAAGACAAAGGGACAGAATTCTTCGTTTCTGTAGGGATATATGTTAAACTTAACGTAGTTCTGAAACTGTCATTGGGGGAATGGCCGATGGATACCTCTGCTAAAGATGAAATGATTTTTTCGTTTGCTGAATGGTTGAGAGACCAAGGTAAATCAGCTAATACGATTAAAACGTATACTGGTGTCCTTTCACAGTTTTGTGACCAGACACAAAAGATATTGATGGAGATTCATTCTGAAGATGTTCAGGGTTATCTTGATTATTTAGAAAATTGCAAGAAAAGCCCAGGAACAATCGAAAAACACTACATCGCCCTAAATGTCTTCTTTAAATTTTTAGGCAAACCGCAAGTAATGCTTTCTGTGGAACGTAAGGTTAAGGAGCACAAGCTTGAGGTACCTGAAACTTTAAGCATCAATGAGCAGCAGATCCTGTTAAGGGATATAGAAGCAGAAGGAAATCTAAGGAACATCGCCATCGTCTACCTTTTGTTACATACTGGAATTCGTGTTTCAGAATTATGTGACTTAAATGGCCGTGACGTCATTATGGAAACAGAGCGAAATTATATACTTGTCAGGAACGCAAAAGGTGAAATCGATAGATCCGTTCCCCTTACACTATCGGCTATACAACATGTAAAAAATTATCTTTATTCTTTAAAAGAAAAAGCGGATCCATTATTCATCTCAAGTTACAATCAAAGGATCACTCCAAGGTCAGTTCAATATATATTAAAAAGATACAACGTGCATCCACATAAACTGCGACATACCTTTTGCCAAAGGTTAGTGGATAATGGAATAGATATACAAACGATTTCAAAGCTTGCCGGTCATAAAGATTTAAACGTAACGAAGCGTTATCTAAAAGAAGAATCGCTGGATCTGGCAAATGCGATAGATCAAACTTTCACCAAACACTAATCTATAGAAATTAAAAGGGAAAGGGGTTCTTTCCCTTTTTTTGTTTAAATAAGGTTTTTAAAAACAAACAAATTCCCTTGGAAATGACGAATGGGACGTTTTGTCTTATGAGACGGGGAAGGTTAAAAGTAGAGAGAATATAGTTTGGTCAAAATTGGCTGGAAGTACGAAGGGCTAATATATTAAGAGGATATTGATCAATCATTGAATCAAGAAAGAGGGGATTCCTAATATAAGGAATCCCCTCTTTCTTGATTTTTTACTTAACTGTTTTTTTCTTCTTTTTACCTATTTTCATTATAACTTCATATACTACCGGCACTATTACAAGTGTTAGCATTGTAGAACTCACAAGTCCGCCGATAACGGTAATTCCCAAACCTTGTGATATTAATCCACTGCCTTCCGCACCGATTGCCAAAGGTATTAAAGCGCCAATTGTGGCAAGGGCAGTCATCAGGATCGGGCGTAGTCGGGTCGATCCTGCTTCGAGTAAAGCTTCCCTGGTAGATAGCCCGGATTCTTCATTCTTGATAACACGGTCCACTAATACGATGGCATTGGTTACGACGATACCAATAAGCATCAGGACACCCATCATTGCTGAAACGCTGATGGTCTCACCTGCAATGAATAGCCCTGCCAATGCCCCGATTACCGTAAATGGTAAGGAGAAGAGAATGGCTATTGGCGCTAAACCACCATGGAAAGTAACGACTAGCACAAAGTATACGATAGCAACGGCCGCTAGCATAGCGATACCAAGTTGTGTGAATGATTCCTGGATATCTTCCGTCACTCCGCCATAGTCTATAGAGACGCTTGCGGGAAGGTCTAATTTATCAACTTCCTTTTGTACCTCAGCTGTTACTGCTGCCACATCATCCGTTTTGATTGTTGCAGACACGTCGGCATAAATTTTTCCATCGCGGCGGCTGATTGTATCGGAAGCTTTGCCTTCTTCGATTTTCACAAGCTCTTTCAATGGGATTTCCATTCCCATTGGAGAAGGAATTTTCGTATTCTCAAGATCTTTTTTGTCTTCGAAAGTCGTTTCTTCTGTCTCGACATATACTTTGACTTCTTCTCCATCTTTCTTAATCGTAGTTATAGCATCATCTTTATTTGTATTGGCAATGGACATACCAATTTGTGCAGCTGTCAGTCCAAGATCGCTTAGCTTTTCCTGGTCTGCAACTAGTGTATATTGCTCATAAGCATCGGAAAGGCTTGTATCAACATCTTTTAAATCTTTATTTTTCTTCATGATATTTTGAATATCGTCAATTACCGGTTCAATGTCTTTTTGTGTATTTCCGTAAACAAATAGAGTGGTTTCGTTGCTAGATGTTGACGTGAATTCTTGTTGTTTCCAAGTTCCAGGTGAATCAAGTTCAGTTAAATCCTTTATGACCGTTTCTTTTTTGTCCCCGAAATTTTCGGTGTCTTTATCATAGAGTACATAGAAGAGAGCCGAGTTACTCGAGCCGCCCATCATGCCGCCCATCATGCTTTCACCAAGTGTGTATTGAACGGTCTCCACGTCGTCTTTATCCATGAAGTATTTTTCTACTTTTTCTGTTTGTTTAACAATATCCTCTTTTAACTCTCCAGGTGCGGGAGTGTAAGTGACGATAATCGTTTTTTCTTCATCTGCAGGCATGAAGCTGACACCGATGCTTGGGATTAGGAATAAGCTGCCTACCAATAATACAATGGCTGTACCGAAAGTGATCAACTTATGGTTTAACGACCAATCCAATGCTTTTCTATAGAATGCAGATAGTTTACTTGGTTTTTCTTCATGTGATTTTAATTCTTTTTTAGATAGTCCCTTTTTAAATAAAGAGTCTGCCATTGCCGGAACAAGAGTGATGGCAATTATTAATGAAGCGACTAATGCAAACACCATTGTTAAGGCGAATGGCATGAACAGTTCTCCGACAGGTCCTGTAACGCTTGCTAAGGGCAGGTATACGGCCACAGTAACGATTGTTGATGAAAGGATAGGGATGAACATTTCCTTAGTGGCTGATCGTATTAATTCGCCGCCTTTTAATTGTTCGCCTTTTAAAGCCATTCTCCTATAAATATTTTCAATGACGACAATGGAGTCATCGACGACTCGGCCAATGGCAACTGTCATGGCCCCCAGTGTCATGACATTCAACGAAATATCCATTTGTTTGAGCACCAAAAGGGCTGCTAACAGGGATAATGGAATCGAAATGACGGAAATGAGAGTCGTTTTAAAGTTCCTTAGGAATAGCATGATAACAATGACGGCAAACAGACAGCCGAAAAGTGCCTTGCTGATCATGGTTTCAACAGAATCTTTAATCGGTTGGGCTTGATCAAGCGTAGTGTGTACACTAACGCCTTTAAAATCTTCTTTGAAATTCGTTACTTCTTCGTTTACTTCGTCCACGATTGCAACTGTATCGGCATCGGGAGATCTTGTAACCTGAATCCCAATCGATTCGCTGCCGTTTGTTCTTGAAATCGATTCAGCTTTACCAGTAATTTTAACATCGGCAATGTCTGATAATTTGACGTTTTGCAGTTGGGCAGGACCTGTTGCCATTTCAGGAGATAATTGATTGTTTTCCTGTCCGGTTTGTGCTGGCGTACCTGTTTGAGAGCCGCCGGTTAAAGGTATCTTTATATTTTTCAGGTCTTTTAAAGTGGAGATGTTTCCATCCACAACGATCGTTTTTTCTTTATCATCAAAGTTATATATCCCAAGGGGCATGTTGACGTTTGCGGCCTGGATAACCTTCTTTACGGTATCTTCATCAAGCCCGTATTGAGCCATTTTTTCCTCGTCGAATACAAGGCTGCCTTCATTTACTTGCTGTCCGGAAATTGATACGGATGTCACGCCATCGATTCCTTCAAGTTTAGGCACTAACACCTCTTCAACATTTTTTGTAAGAGCTGGTAAATCAGAACCCTTATCTGTTACACTGAGTGCGACGACCGGAAAAGCGTTTAATTCTAATTTTGATACGCTCGGGGCATCCACTCCCTCGGGAAGTTCTAATTTCTCTAAAGCCTCTTTCACTTCTTTTACAGCGTCGTCCATATCCGTATCATAATCATATTGTAATTGAACGGAAGAGGCATTAGCCATGGACGAAGAACTGACTAATTCGACTCCTGGCAAATTTGTTACTTTCTGCTCTATCTGGTCTGTGAGTTTATCTGCTACTTCTTCAGGTGCAGCTCCAGGATATACAGTGGAGATGCTTATTAAAGGAGTCGAGATGCTAGGAATGGTTTCTTGCTTCATGTTTAAACCGGAGTATAAACCAGCTGCGACGATGATGATCGTAAGCAACCAGATTGCCAATTTATTCTTTAATGAAAATTTAATTATTGAATTCAAGCTTGTACCCTCCATACATAAATTGTGACTAGTCGGTCACAAACTCAAATATATAGTATATGGATTATGATTGCAACAGATAATATCTTGTAGTGTTAATGTTGTGATTCCAAGGGTTTTGGGATACAATTTGAAAGAATTGACCCAGTGGTCACTGACGGAGAATTTTAAGAGATAGGATGAATTTGATGAAAGAAAAAAATAAGATGATCATAGATAAATCTGTAGAGCTTTTCGCGGAGAAGGGCTATCATGCGACTTCCGTTCAGGAAATAGCTGAAAAATGTGGGATAGCAAAGGGGTCTTTTTATAATCATTTTAAATCGAAGGAAGAATTACTGGTCTCCATTTTCAAATTTTATTATGAAGCCTTGACGGACTCATTGCTTGATCTTGAACTGGATGCTTCATTGTCCAGTAAAGACAAATTCATGAGGCAGATCACTGTTCACATTGAGCATATGACGGGAAATACCAACTTGATTCAAATGATGATGCAGGAACAAATGGTTCATATCAGCAAAGAATTGGATAGATTTTTACATTATATCCATGAAGAGGGCTTGATTTGGTTCAAGCGAAAAATCATTGAGTTATACCCGGGGCTTCCTGCTGATCTTTTGCCGGATTGCACCATAATTTTGGATTCTCTTTTCAAAGGATATATCGGAATATTGATCAGGAAACAAAATGCATTCGATGTGGAATTGTTACCTAGCTTCATATTGAACCGGATGGATTCCATCATCGCAAGCCTGCAGAGCAAGGAAGATCCATTATTGAAACAATTTCCCCTGCCAGGATGCTCGATGCAGGATATGAGCCCAAAAGAGGAAATCCATTCGATCATCGTCAGGATGCTGGAAGTGGAAACACGTAAGGAAGAGGGAATGGAAACAAATAAGAACACGGAGGCCTTAAAGGCGATCCAGGAAGAGTTTTCAAAAGTTAGGCCAAGCCCCATCATCTTGGAAAGTCTTTTGTTATTTTTGGAAAAAAATGAAAAAAGAAGTCCGTTGAGTTCAAAGCTTATCTTAATGATGAAGGATTATTTGTTGAATATATGAAGGCTTTACCGAAAGGGGCGTATAGCCTCCTTTTTCATTTTTAAATGAATTTCAAAAGCGGGTGTTAGGGAAGACAATTCTTTCTATTGTCAGCATAAACACCAAATTGGTGTGGGGGATTATATTGGATGGGAAAGGCTAATGTGTTTTTTTTGTATATTCATCCCTTATTTCTGCAATTGTTTCCAAAATAAGATAAAATATATGATGAAATATCATTTTTTGCAGGAGGACCACATATGGTGTACCAGGTCGGATTGTTAAAAGGCATTTTAGAGCCTTATCGGAGTCGTTATCAGCTGCAAAATGCAGAGGCAGTCACAAAGCTTGGATTGAAATTATTATTTTTATATTTTCTTAGTCTTATAGTATTCGCCATTGGGGGATATTTTGGCATTGGTTCAGAATCATTTTCCAAAGAAATCACGACGATGAGTGCCAATGAATTCGAAGCAGCAAAATTGCTGATTTTGAGCGGCAATATAATAACAGGCATACTCGACCCTTCCATATACATATTTTTAGCAGCTCTATACTTTTGGATCGTTACTGATATCCCATATATAAAATTAGTCATCGTTCAAATGATTGTTTTTGGTTTGCAATTAGTGGAAAAAACATTGCTGATTCCTCTATTCGTTTTAATGGATATAGGCAGCGATGCCAATCCTTTTTCATTGGGGATCATCAGTCAGTATTTTCTCAGAAGTGATTATTTCATTCACTTTTTCAGCGAAATCACCATTTTTCAATTTCTTATCATTGCCCTGCAATATTTTTATTTAAAGGAGTTTTCAGAACGAAATAATTATTTGGTCCTTTTAATGATTGTTCTATTCTATCTGGCCACATGGTTTGTTAAAGCCTTTTTAGCATACATCCAAGTAGGCGTATTTGTATAAGGCGGGTGAAAAGAATGAGCGGAAAATGGAAAATAACAGCGGTCTCGATTGCGTCGATAGTCTTAATAACCGTTAACATTTACCTTCTTGAAAAAAAAGAAAGCAAAGTGGAACGAACTGTTTTAGTTGAAAACTGGATAAAGGTGAAAAAGGATACAATTACGGATACTATTCAAACAAATGGGGTAATAAAACCTGTAGAAGAGTATGATATCTATTTCGATACCAAGAAAAATGATTTTAAGAAATTCCTTGTAAAAGAAGGCGATGCGATTACGGCTGGCTCCTCGCTGTTTGAGTATACGACGACCGAACTTGATGCGCAAAAAGTGGATTTAGAAGCGGAGAAAACGGCAGCTGGGGGAGAAATTGCAGGGATTGAAGAATACATAGACAAGTTGAGGTCATATCAAGCGACCCTGACCAGTGATTCTGGAATAGCGGCTATTGATGAATCGGTGGAAAAAAACTTGAGTATTGATTTAACAACAAGCTCGACGGATCTTATTAAAAGTAGCATTGAGCAAGAAATATACAAGCAGGAACTGGAAAAAAACAGTTTGAATGAAAAAGTGAAAATGCTTGACGCTAAATTAAGTTCAATTGAGGAGCAGTCCAATTCGATCGTGACGACGAGCGAGGCTGATGGTGTAGTTAAAAATATCAATAAAAACCTGAATAACCCCATTATATCCATTGTTTCTATAAATATGGGAATTGCAGGCGAATTCTCCGAAGAGGAAATGAAAAAAGCCAAAGTGGGCATGACTATAAAAGCAAGTTCCTCTGATTCAATAAAGGCATTGAAAGGAACGATAGGCCGTATCCATTCCTATCCAGCTGAAGAGCCGTCGTTAAAAAAAGATAACAAATTTCCATTTCAGGCTTTAATCGAACCGGAAGGCGAAGAAACGGAACCTTTGTTGGTGGGGTCCAAAGTGGATCTTACCGTAATAACCAATGAGAAAGCCGGTGTACCCTCCGTTCCTATTGAGGCGGTACATTACCAAAAACAGCCTTACATTTACAAATTGACTAAAAAAGGATATGTGGATAAACATTACATTAAGAAAGGGCTTAAAGCAGAAGGAAAGCAAGAAATCATAGAAGGACCGTCGGTAGGTGACGTCATCCTGCTGAAGCCGAATGTGGCAGTGAAGAACCATTCCAATTTTATAACTCCAATTCAATTTGAAAAATTGAAAGTTGCAACTTATAAAAAATTCACCTCTAGGGAAAAAGTAAGGTATCTGTTACTTGGCATTTTGGAAAAATAACCGTTTCTTCAACAAGAGAGGTGATGTCAAAATATTCATTAATTATATCAATATAACTTTTGTGGTTAAAAATTGGGAAGAGTAATTATAGATACAATAGCTATTAATACAGAATATTCAGACATATTTAAAGATTTTTTCTAGAACGATGCGAATAAATATTTACAGATTATCATTTTTAGTATAATATTTTATTATAAGTTAACTCGCTTAATCTTATTCCAAGAACGGGGGACCCATTTTTGTGGATTTTATCCGCTAGGGGTGAATTCAGAAATGAAAGGGCTTTGTGTTTCCAATTCCTAACCCGACAGCTAACCTCGTCAGCGTCTTTAAGGGAACATGTGTGAATATTCACGCCAATAAGAAATCGACACATGAAGTGTCTTTTTTTTCGGCGTAAAGACAGAGTTTTTCAAAAAAAGAAAAATTACTTTCTTTTATTAGTATCTTGTTTCCCTTACCGAGACAAAAATGTTTTTGCATCAAAGACTTTATGGAAGGTGAGGAAAGTAAATGAAGAAATTCAAACTAAGTTTAGCTAGCCAAATTTTCATTGGTTTAATTCTAGGGATTATCGTTGGTGCCATTTTTTATGGTAGTGAGACGGCCCAAAACTTTTTACAGCCATTCGGAGATATTTTCCTACGAATGATTAAAATGATTGTAGTGCCAATCATCGTTTCAAGCCTTATCGTTGCAGTTGCTGGTGTAGGTGATTTGAAAGCGGTAGGTAAACTTGGAGCTAAATCAATATCATACTTTGTTGTGGTAACTATGGTAGCGATTGCTGTTGGTTTAATTTCAGCGAATATCATCCAGCCTGGTGCTGGTGTGAATATGGACAAGCTAGAACAAACTGATATTTCTACCTATGTTGATACTGCCGAAACTAAGCAGCATGAATCGTTCGTAGATACAATTGTTCACATTGTGCCATCCAATCCAGTTAAAGCCATGGTAGAAGGCGATATGCTAGCGATCATTTTCTTCTCCGTGTTGTTTGGACTTAGTATTGCGGCCATCGGAGAAAAGGGTAAACCAGTATTCCGTTTCTTCCAAGGTGTAGCTGAAGGAATGTTCTACCTAACTAACATGGTCATGAAGTTCGCTCCTATCGGTGTATTTGCACTAATCGGTGTGACTATTTCCAAATTCGGTTTGGAATCTTTAATTCCGTTAGGAAAGTTAGCGCTTTCTGTTTACGGAACAATGATTTTCTTTGTAATAGTCATTCTTGGTCTTATTGCGAAATTTGTCGGATTCAATATCTTTACGTTGATTAAACTTCTAAAAGAAGAATTGATCCTTGCTTTCTCTACTGCAAGTTCAGAAGCGGTTCTTCCGAAAATCATGGAAAAAATGGAGAAAGCGGGATGTCCGAAACATATTGCTACATTTGTTATTCCGACTGGATACTCCTTTAACCTTGATGGTTCTACATTATACCAAGCGTTAGCAGCTATCTTCATCGCTCAAATGTACGGAATCGATTTAAGCATGTATGAGCAAATTACGCTAATGCTAGTGTTAATGATCACGTCCAAGGGGATTGCGGGTGTACCGGGTGTATCTTTCGTAGTTCTTTTAGCGACTTTGGGAACTGTCGGTATTCCTATTGAAGGTCTAGCATTTATTGCCGGTATCGACCGTATTCTTGATATGGGACGTACAGTAGTAAACGTTATCGGTAATTCACTTGCAGCAATCGTCATCTCTAAATGGGAAGGTCAATTCAACCCTCCTTCCAAAAAAGAATTAGAGCAAGTTTCTTAATGAAAAAATCCAGAGTGAAATGTCACTCTGGATTTTTTTTGAATTAAAATGCACTTCCTGATTTTTTGACGATCCAGAAGCGGCATTCGGAAGAGAAGGCGTGGACATCAACGTTTTCATGGAATAATTCACTTAGGCAGAAGCTCCCGATGACTGTAAACCCTGTTTCCTTCAGGCAATCAAGTACTTCAAGTTGAGTTGGGATATGGGGTAAGCAGTTTCTTGGAGCGTCTTTCCAGTTATTAATATATCCCCAAACTCATAAAGCCTTTCATCTTGTTTACCTCCACACCAAATCACTTCCTCCAATGTATTTATTACTATAATGTGGATTTCACGTTTCGCACTATTTACACGTTGCTGATGATGATTAATATTGGGAGCTATATAACTTATGTGAAAACCCAAAAGTTTGATAAAATAACATTATTGATTGAGAGCTCGGAGGGGATCAGGTTATGAAGAATGATAGCAATGATATCTTATATATGCATATGCAGGCTTCCGAACGGTTTGTCCTTTTTAATGGACTCAATTTTCGAGAATTCGTCTATTCGCTGCCAAATTCCTTGGATTCCATCTTATTATTGAAGCATCAATTCGATGGTGGGGAATACAATTTGAATGTTCTGCTTGAGAGCGCTTCATCTGAAGATATTGCGAAGCTCGTTAAAGAAAATGTTCGGGCATATGGAGATTTCTGTTGGGTCGATTTTGAAGAGGCGGAAGGGCTGGATGAATTGAATGGAAGGGAAATAGCGGAACTCTTATATTTAGGACACGCTAAAACCCATCTGAGTCCCCCGTTTTTCCGTAAATTGAATAATCAATTAGTGTACCTTGCGCAGGATGATGGCTGGTTCAATAAAATTTATTTTCGTTCTCTTTCGACGTATTATATGATGTTAGGAAGCCTGATTCCGCTAAAGCTGGAGCCGTTAAAAGTAGAGAGGACATGGCTTGGAATCAGAAAGAAAAAAGAGCTGACGGCGATTCCGGCAGAAATCATTTCTTCCTTGGCTCATATTCTGGCAGAGGGGCTCGCTTTTTCCTTTCGGGATGTTAAGTATACAAGAACGAAAATTGAGATACCTGCATGGGTCGTAGGGGATTATTTAAACATGGATGAGATGCATGATGACTTTTCGGATAGAGATATCAATGAGCCCGATGCTTTCATTATCTTCAATCGAAAAGAAAAGGTATGGGAAAGCGTTATTAAAAATACATCATCCTCCTGATGATCTCAATTTCGTGGAATGGGTTATTTGAAATCCTCGAATTTTTCAGGTGTAAGACTTACCATCTCATGCATAAAAGATAAGAGAGGGCGATGCACAGGATGTGGCGGTTTTATCCTGCGTTAACAGGCTGTAAGGGAAGCGATGGCAAATGTAATGAAAAAGAAATGTGGTGGGCCAACTGCCTGTAAATGCCCGATTGGCTCAACTAACCATCATTGGAAAAGCCCCAATGATGGAAGTTTCGCTTTCCCCCGCATTAACAGGCTGTAGATCAAGTGGATAGAAGATGTAACAAAAAAGAAATGTAGTGGGCCAACTGCCTGTAAATGCCCGATTGGCTCAACTAACCATCATTGGAAAAGCCCCAATGATGGAAGTTTCGCTTTCCCCCGCATTAACAGGCTGTAGATCAAGTGGGTAGAAGATGTAACAAAAAAGAAATGTAGTGGGCCGACAGCCTGTAAATGCCCGATTGGCTCAACTAACCATCATTGGAAAAGCCCCAATGATGGAAGTTTCGCTTTATCCGTTTTAGTGTAAAGTGATACAATGAACATGGTTAAAAGAATATTGGAGGGTAATAACTCATGAAAACTAAACTTGGTTTGCTTTATGGTGGAAAATCTGCGGAGCATGAGGTTTCTATGCAGACGGCTTTAGCGGTCATTAAAGCTCTCGATTTAGCAAAGTTTGATATATATCCGATTTACATAACAAAAGAGGGTTCATGGATTAATGGACCAAAGTTAACAGGACCTGCTGAGAATGTGGAGGCATTGACATTTTCACCGGAAAAATCGGGCTCGCCGCTTGCCTTGCAGGCACATTCAACTGATGAAAATAGTGAATCAACAGGCTATGACGTGATTTTCCCATTGCTTCACGGACCAAATGGAGAAGATGGGACCGTACAAGGGATGCTGGAACTATTGAACCTTCCTTATGTAGGAAATGGCGTTTTAGCTTCATCAGCAGGAATGGATAAGGTCATCATGAAAAACATTTTTGCCCAGGCGGGACTTCCGCAAGTGAAATACACTTGGTTCATTCGTTCCGAATGGGAGAAGAATAAAGAAAGTGCCATTAAAAAGGTAGCGGATGAATTGGGGTACCCTTGTTTTGTCAAACCTGCCAATTTAGGCTCGAGTGTCGGTATCAGCAAATGTAACGATGCTGATGAACTGGAAAAAGCGGTAGCGGAAGCTTTTCAATTCGATCGGAAGATCATCATTGAAGAAGGGGTCGTTGCTCGTGAACTCGAGTTTGGTATTCTCGGTAATGATGAACCGTCTTGTTCAGTGGCAGGCGAAATCATCCCTAAGAAGGACTTTGCCTTCTATGATTATTCAGCAAAATATGTAGATGGTAATTCAGCGATGGTCATTCCAGCGGAGATTTCGGAAAACGAGTATGCAACTTTATCCGAAATGGCCATTACTGCCTTTAAGTCATTGGATTGCTCTGGATTGGTTCGCGCTGATTTCTTCTTAACTAATGAAGGGCAAATCTATATTAATGAAGTGAATACAATGCCTGGGTTTACTCCTTTCAGCATGTTTCCGTTATTGTGGAAGCACACAGGTGTCGATTATCCAGCGCTAATTGAAGAGCTCGTGAAACTTGCCTTGGAACGTCATAAGGAAAAACAACAAATCAAATACACAGTTTGATCATGCAAGTAATGTAGCAGTAAACTTCACAATCCATCCAACGTTGATTTGATGGATTCCAATCAGCAGGAACCGGTGCGATTTAAACTGGTTTCTGCTTCGTTTGGTTATTGGAAGTAGAGAGCGATTAACGGTTCGATGAATGTAGGAGGAGCAAAATGATAAAGAGAACGTTAAAACAAGTACATGAAATGGCAGAGGGATTGAATGATATCAGCGCATTCCAGTCCAAAGGAATTAATGGGGTTACCATCGATTCAAGAACGGTTAAGGAAGGATGTTTGTTCATTCCGCTTAAGGGTGGGCAGGTTGACGGCCATCAGTATGTCAAGCAAGCTTTAGTGCAAGGAGCTGCTGCTTCTTTTTGGCAAAGGGATGTTCCGAATCCTCCTAATGATTTACCGATAATCATTGTCGAAAATACCGAGAAAGCACTTCAGCAATTGGCTCGTGCTTACCGTCGGCAGTTGAATATAAAAGTCATTGGGATAACAGGCAGCAACGGAAAGACGACTACGAAAGATATGACGGCTGCGTTGCTGGCCACTACTTATAAAGTTCATAAAACCAATGGAAACTTCAATAATCATTTAGGTTTACCACTAACGGTGCTTTCTATGGAAGAGGATACTGAGGCGGCCGTTTTGGAAATGGGAATGAGCAGCCGCGGTGAAATTGAGTTCTTATCCAAAATGGCAAAGCCTGATGTAGCGATCATTACCAATATCGGTGAATCACACTTATTGGATTTAGGATCACGCGAGGAAATCGCGAATGCAAAGTTGGAAATTATCGAAGGTTTGGCGAAGGATGGAACGCTGATATATCATGGTGATGAACCATTGCTTCGCAATCGGATCAAAAAGGATTTTCCTGATTTACACGTAATATCTTTTGGACGTACGGAACAAAATGATTTATATCCACAGACCATAAGCCAAGGGGCGGACAGTACAACGTTCACAATCTCAAGTGGTGAAAAGGAAGTCAATTATGAGATACCAGTATTAGGCAATCATAATGTTCTTAATGCACTGGCTGCCATCTTGGTTGCTAAAGAATTCAATGTGGATGATTCAGCGATCCGTAAAGGTCTGTCAACCATTCAATTAACTAATATGAGGATGGAATTGGTCGAAGGCGCAAAAGGGCAGAAGATCATCAATGATGCGTATAATGCCAGTCCAACTTCAGTTAAGGCAGCAGTGGAGTTGGTTGAGGGATTATCTGGATTCGAGAAAAAGATCCTTGTATTGGGAGATATGTTGGAGTTAGGGCCACAGGAAAAAGACTTTCATTTGAAAATTGGTGAATTGATTTCCAATGAGCGAATTGATAAGATCTTCACGTTTGGTCCTTTAGCCGAGTTTATTGCCAAGGGAGCGAGCAAGTCTTTTTCATCGGAGCGGGTTCGTCCTTTTCAAGATAAGCAGGAGCTTATAGAGGAACTTAAGTCTTCTACACAGGGAAATGACATCATTCTCGTTAAAGCATCCAGGGGCATGAAGCTGGAGGAAGTCGTTCAAGCTCTACAAAAATAAAAAAGAGTAGAAAGGGCCGTTTCTTTTTGAAACGGCCTTTTTTATCGTACCTAAAAAAGTGTCCCTGCAATAATGCAGATGTCATCGTTAATCACTGAATGCCTCATCCTTGAGACCAAAAGCTCCTGAAGAAGCTCATTTGTATCAAGATGGATATTTTCAATGAATTCCTTCTTGATATTGTCAGACCGGTTAAAGGCTGAAGGGGTGGGCGTTTTAGAGAGTCCATCTGTATAGATGATGAAACGGCTTCCTGGTTCATAATGAAAGACTATTTTTTTTATGGGCAATTCGGGAATCAGTCCGCTTGGGGTGGCCCCTTCGTTTAAATTGAGAATTTTGTTGGTGCTTGGGGAATACAAGAAGGCTGAAGGAAATCCGTAGTTCACATATTCGATGTGTCGATCCTTTGTATTCACGTATGCTATGAATGCTGTAAAGCGAGCAAGGCTTTTGTTTTCCAGATTAACTCCTTGAAATAGATCCCGCATATGTTTGTCCAGTTCCTCTGTTATGAAAATGGGGTCTTTTACACGTTTGAATAGGCCGGGCATCAAAGTCCGTATGGACATGTTTATAAGTGCTGTATGGATGCCCTTTCCGCATACATCGATCATTATGAAGCCGTATATCCTGTCATCAACCTCCGTCCAGTAAAATAAATCCCCTGAAAGTTCACTCGAAGGCAGGGAAAGACCTTTGACCTCTATATCTTCATTATTGATCGACAAAGGTAAATTTGAAAGCTGTATGCCCTTTGCAATTCGTAGGCTCCTTGCTGATTTTTGGTGTATCTTTTCAAGTTCTTGCCCTTTCATTTTTGCCGAAAACAGTTGCATGCTGATGTTTTTGAGTGAATTTAATTTAATCCTGACTTCTGCTGAATCGGCAGGGACCGCCATGGTTTCATAAAAGGTCTTTTCTGGTAATGCCGGAGGTGTCTCCATTCCTAAAGCGCGTTTGTAAATGAATAAGATAGGGATTTCGTGAGATTCAGCTAAGGCAAACAAAGAAGTTTCCTGCCAAGAATCTTTTGATATGTGTAAAGGTAAAATAAATAATGACTTCATTAATTCTGTTGAATCCTTGAATAGATGACTTTGATTGAGTGGATCCTCCAAAAAGGTGACATTCTTGTTCATTTTCTTTAAGATTCGACCAAAATCCTTACATAAAGGAACATCTATTGTGAATATATTCATATAACCCCCCCAGTTGTTTTGTTGATAGGTCAATCATACTGCATTTAGACTTATTTACTATCATTTTTGGGTAAAAAGATGGGATTTCAAAAAAATAAATGATTCCATATACCTGGAAATTCAAATTGGATTCACAATAAGTCCTTTCTTTTTCCAATGGGGTGAATAATCCTTCCTGAAAAAGGTTTATTGAAACTATTTGATTTAAACACATATCATATAAATAAATAGATGTTCGTTTTTGCAAAACATTTAAATGGATACAATAAGTGGTTTGGAATGGTCTCATTATAGAAAAGGACAAAGTCACTGGAACAGATTCTCCCTTAGAAAACGTTCCAGTCGGTTTCAGAAATCTCGCTTTCTTCCGAATGTCTGCAGTCTGAATTCACTTAGGCATGAATGGATATCGTAACTAAGGTAATCCTAGTATGAGTAAATCAGGCTGCACTATTATCAGGCGGGACTATCCAATTTCCTCGTTTTTGAAACGATCTAAAGTTTTTAGAACTCTGAATGAGGCGATATCCTTTATTGCATTAACAGTTTGAAAATGGTAATATGAGTATGAGTTTAAATGTCTTATCATTGATGATTATTTAAAATTAATCAGGTTGAGGCAACAAAATTGTATGTTCTTACATGTTTCATGAGTTCATTCTTGAGATTATTTTAGATTAAATAGGCCGCGCGTCTGGTCATATATAAAAGCTGCATCTCTTGGCGGCTTTAGTAGCTATTGGGAATCAAGCCGCATTTTAGCGCTTTTCCACTTCTGCAAATCCTCAACGCACCGGGCCTGTTTTGTATAAGAATCTTGGCGCTCGTCAAGTTTTGTTCATACAGCCTTTTTAAGTCTGATGAATAATAGGTGCAGCAGCCCTCACCTGAATAAAACGGTGAAACACCCGTTTATGCTACTTTTAATTTTCCATATTGAATTTAATTTTGGTTACATGTACTTTTAAAAAGATGAGCGTATGTGAATGATAAGTCTACACGTGCGCGAAGTTAAAAATGCCAGTGAATGTCCGTACTGGTATATTTCCTTTTTAAAAAATCATATTGAGTTCATTTGAACTAAAAGGCAGACATACTTTTAGGTGATAATGATAAACTTTTTTATAAGAGATTAAGTAGAACATCCGTCATGATGATGAGGATTTGAACTAAACATCTGTGCATGATCCATGAATGCACGTGTAAATTTACGATATAAAAAGGAGTACGAAAACATTGACATTGTTTAGCGAATTAGGATTAGATAGAACGTCCATGAAATCTATAGAAAAAATGGGATTTGAAGAAGCGAGCCCGATTCAATCCCAAACGATACCTCTAGCGCTTGAAGGTAAAGATATCATTGGTCAAGCACAAACAGGTACAGGTAAAACGGCGGCCTTCGGTATTCCATTGATGGAAAACATCGATATCAATAACGAAAACGTGCAAGGAATCGTCATCGCACCTACACGTGAGCTTGCCATTCAAGTTTCCGAGGAACTTTTCAAGCTTGGTTACGGAAAACGCGCTCGTGTGCTTGCGGTTTATGGTGGACAAGATATCGACCGTCAAATCCGTGCTTTAAAGAAAAAACCACATATTATCGTTGGTACGCCTGGTCGTCTTTTAGACCATATCAAACGTAAAAACATTAAATTAGGCGGAGTTCACACAGTAGTTCTTGATGAAGCGGATGAAATGCTTAACATGGGATTCATTGAGGATATCGAATCGATCCTTTCAACAGTCCCTGATGAAAGGCAAACATTGCTATTCTCAGCTACAATGCCTGAACCAATCCGTAAAATTGCTGAAACGTTCATGCAGGATCCCGTTCTTGTACGTGTAAAAGCAAAAGAAATGACAGTGGATCGTATCGAACAATATTACTTGGAGTTAAAAGAAAGTGAAAAATTCGATACACTTGCACGTCTTTTCGATATTCAAACACCGGATCTTGCCATCGTCTTCGGACGTACGAAACGCCGTGTGGATGAATTGGCATCAGCATTGAATATCCGCGGTTATATGGCTGAGGGCATTCATGGTGACCTTAGTCAGGCAAAACGCCTTTCTGTATTGAAAAAGTTTAAAGACCGCAGCATCGATGTTCTCGTTGCTACTGATGTGGCTGCACGTGGACTTGATATCTCCGGCGTTACTCACGTATACAACTTTGATATCCCACAAGATCCGGAAAGCTACGTTCACCGTATTGGGCGTACAGGACGTGCAGGTAAACATGGTATTGCCATTACTTTTGTAACACCAAGAGAAAGAGGACAACTGCATGCGGTTGAGCATACAACGAAAAAACGTATGGTGAAACTTAAGACTCCTACGTTAACTGAAGCGTTGGAAGGTCAACAAAAAGCAGTAACGGAAAAAATCCTTAATACAATCGAGAATGATGATTTAACATTATACCTTGGTCAAGCGGAAGAATTATTACAAAAACATAGCGCAGCGGACTTAGTTGCAGCGATGCTTAAGTCAATGACAAAAGAACCGGATCAAACTCCTATCAAGTTAACGGAAGAATCTCCATCTCCAATGCGTCGCAATCGCGGTGGCAGCAGTTCTTCAGGTAACAGACAGCGCAATGGCCGCAGTTCTTCAGGCAGAAAAGATTACGGTAGCGGATCAAGTAAACGCCCTGGCGCGAACCGTAAGTCGAATGGTTACGGAAACCGCAGCACGAGCCAAAAAAGGGAAAAAACAAATAAAATTTAATTGAATTGGAAATGCCGCTCATTTGAGCGGCATTTTTTGTGTGCATCTCCATTATGGTATCCGAAAGGCAGGCGGTTTTGGGATGGACTGCTCAAAGTCTTTGTTTAAAAGGGGTTAATTCCCAGCTTTTAATTATAGTATAATGGATGAAAGCGAAGGATGGATGATGAAGGTTCATTAAAATTACCTGTCCGGAAGAGGAGAAGCACATGGAACCTGAAAATCGTATATCGAATAAGGCCTTGACCGTATGGAAAATCAGTGGTCTCATAAGCTGTTCAATAACTTGGATTATAAGCATCGCCGTACTCGTGCTTACAATCATATTTGATTGGACATATTGGGTATTTGGAGCGTTGATCATGATTTCGATAATCCAATCCTATCTGGCCATTATTCTGATTCCATCGGTGAAATGGAAGAGATGGCGTTACGAAGTGAGAAATACCGAAATTGATATCCAAAGTGGTATTTTCGTCATTAAAAGAACACTCATACCCATGATTAGGGTTCAACATGTTGAAACGAAGCAAGGGCCATTATTAAGGAAATACGATTTAGCCTCCGTTGAAATTTCGACTGCAGCGACCCTGCATGTTATCCCTGCCCTGGATCTAACAGAGGCAGATGAATTGCGGCACTATATTTCCAGGATGGCAAGTGTGGAGGAAGAAGATGTCTGAACCTAAAAGGCTGCACCCCATAGCTGTATTGCTTAACATCATTAAATCGATTAAGGAGTTAGTCATCCCTTTTTTATTAGTGGTCGTCATTCCTGGGAAGAATGAAGGAATTCCTGGATGGATACAACCGCTGGTCATAGCCATTATTATACTTTTAATCATAGGTAATGCATTCCTTCAATGGTTACGCTTTACATATCGCATGGAAGAGGGAGAATTCAGAATTGAGTCGGGGGTTTTCGTAAGGAAGAAAAGGTATATAAAGTTTGATCGGATTCATAGCATAGATATTTCAGAGGGCATCATCCAGCGGATATTCAGCCTGGTGAAGTTGAATATTGAAACGGCAGGCGGGTCTCAGGCCGATGCCGTATTATCAGCCATAAGCAAAAGTGATGCAGATCGAATCAATGCTTTTATTAGTGAGGAAAAAAATGCGAATAATCCTTTTGATAAAGATAAAGATGAAGTAGCGGATAATGAACATGAAGCAAAATCGTCTTCCGTTTTTAAGCAGACGCTGCCGCAACTATTCGTTATGGCTGCCACTTCGGGAGCGGTGGGTGTCTTCCTATCTGGAGCAATCGCATTTATTTCACAGTTCGATGAAATGATACCTTTTGAGAGGATATTTAAGGATTATGAAGATTTTATTGAAATGGGAACCATCATTCTGACCTTGTTTGCCCTAGTGGCTTTATTGGTGGTATATGTACTGGCCACATTAAGCATGGTAATTAAATATGCTTCCTTTACCGTGATAAAAACGGATGAGGAAATCATCATTTCCAGAGGGCTTCTCGAGAAAAGACAGCTGACAATCCCTACCCATAAAATACAGGGTATCCGGATCATGGAGAATTTGATTCGAAAGCCATTGGGATTGGCGACGGTTTATATTGAGTATGCGGGAGGCAGTATGGAAGATAAAGAAAGTCTATCGATCATGCTGTTCCCTTTAATCAGGAAGAAGCATTTACATGAAAAATTGCTGGAAATTTTACCGGTTTATGAAACAACCACTGAGATGACACCGATACCTAAGCGTGCACTTTCCCGCTATGTGTTTCGTAAGTTTCTATACCTCATCCCGATCATATGTGCCTTGGTATGGTTTTTCAGACCTTGGGGTTATCTTTCCCTTTTGCTTGTACCGTTGGCGATTTTTTGGGCTTACATGCAATATAGGGATGCAGGATGGAGCATAGAAGGGAATTTGTTGCTACTGAGCAGCCGTTTTTTCTCAAAGCAAACATTAATCATGCAGAGAAGCAGAATTCAATCAATCACATATAAAAAAAGTTGGTTTCAGAATCGAAAGGAATTAGCTACGATTTCAGCATCGATTAAATCAGGAATCACCTCCCGGGTCGGCGTGGTTGCTGATGTGGAAGAAAAGGATTGCCTAATAATTAAATCATGGTATTTACCTCAAAAAACAGTCGACTCCCAATGATTTAAAGGAAGAGTCGGCTGTTTGTCCTACCATTTTTTTCTTAAGTATAATGGAGCTGTTAAAAAGCCGGTTGCCAGTCCAGCCAAATGACCGACAACGTTGATCTGCGGTTGAATGAAAGTCATGATAACGGCAATTCCGGTCAGTGTATATACTGTATTTCTTTCGTTGTTCGTAAAATTGGTTTTATTGAACAGGACAAGATATAGAAAGAATCCGAGTAAACCAAAAATTGCTCCGCTAGCACCTACGTGGTTATATGTCAGTGGGTTAATTAAGAAGGTTGCGATATTGGCAAGGAGCCCTGTCGATAAAAAGAAGATTGAAAACTTGACGGTGCCAAGTAATTTCTCTAGGAATGGACCAAAGATGGCAAGGGAGAATCCATTAAACAGTAAATGTGTAAACGTGCTATGTAGAAAGATGGGGGTGATTAAACGCCACCATTGTCCATCAGCAATGTATAAGTTAACACCTGTGCCGTAATAGAAGAGTACATTGCCGGGAAAAATGGGGAAAAGGACGAGAACGAATACAATCATCATAATGAGTATTAGCCCTGTTACAGCTCGATATGAATTTGCGTATTCGCGGAAGCCTTCTGTTCTTGTAAACATAAATTCCTCCTTAATATCGTTTTTAATTAGATACAATATTATCATTTTCAGGTAAAAGAGTCCTCCTAATAATATGCAACTTATTAAATTAATAGAAGAGGTGTAAAAGTGATTAAAGGTATAGGCGTGGACATTACTGAGTTGGATAGAATGGAAACATTGATTAATCGGCAGCCCCGTTTAAAGGAGCGTATATTAACAGAAAGTGAAATCTTGATTTTCGAAAAGTTAAATGGAAGAAGGAAGGTCGAGTATTTTGCTGGGCGTTTTGCAGCAAAGGAGGCTTTTTCAAAAGCAAACGGTACAGGGATCGGTAAGCACTTATCCTTTTTGGATATTGAAATCATCTCGGATGATAAAGGGAAGCCGGTGATTTCGAAGCCGTTTTCTGAAGGGGTCCATCTTTCGATTAGCCACAGCAGGGATTATGCGGTTGCGCAAGTCGTAATTGAAGGGTGAGTGGAGTTTTGTCCAATCGGGTCATAAACCTTAAGGTTGTCTCATATACATTTAGTGCTATAGGGAGACAAGGCCCGGTAAAAGGTACATGGCAGAGTAGGTGCTCTCGAAAAGTTTTTAGCCGGATCTTAGAATTGGTCCGTGTCTAAAATACCGAGGAATCTAAGACATCAGTCGAGCCAATGTCCGGATCCTGCCTTTTCCTCTCCCTTTTACGTTCAAATGACAAAAAGGGGTTGAAAAGATGAAGAAGATGGTAATGCTTTTTGCAGGGATCATGCTCTTGCTTGCTCTTTCTGCTTGCGGCCAAAAATCACAGAGTGACGTAGTGAGTGAATTGAATGAGAAGCTTGGCGAAATGAAAGGATATAAAGCTAACGCGAAGATGACATTAAAGATGGGGACGGAACCTCAAGTGTATAATGTGGAGATTTGGCATAAGGACCCTTCTTTTTACCGCGTGAATCTGAAAAATGAAGAGAAGGATCAAAGCCAGATGATATTGAAAAATGATGATGGTGTATATGTTTTGACGCCAGCTTTGAATAAAAGTTTTAAATTTCAAAGCGAGTGGCCGGAGAACAGCAGTCAGGCCTATTTGTTCGAGTCGTTGGTGAAAGACATTACGGAAGATAAAAGTGCGACATATAAAGAAACGGATAAACATTATGTCTTTGAAACGAAAACGCGCTACCAAAACAATAAAATGTTGCCATATCAAGAGATTACTATAAACAAAAAGGATTTATCCCCAGTCAGTGTAAAAGTCATGGACCCCGATAAGACTGCATTGGTTCTCGTTGAATTCTCAAAAGTTAAATTCGATACGACTTTTGATAAAGATTCGTTTGATATGAAGAAAAACATGACAAGTGCACAACTTGAAGCGCCTGTTATGGCAGAAGTCCAAAATGAGGGGTTTGCGGTGAAATACCCTGAAAATATTGGTGATATGAATTTAACGGAAGAAAAAGAAATTACGACGGAAAAAGGAGAACGTGTCGTTTTGACCTATGAGGGTACAAAAAGTTTTACATTGGTCCAGGAAAAAGCTGAGGTAGTTCAAACATCCGTTTCGACGAATGTGAATGGAGAACCGGTTGATTTGGGTTATACTGTCGGAGCCATGACAGGGAATACGATTGCATGGACTTTTGAAGGTGTCGATTATATGCTTGCATCAAAGGATTTGACACAGGAAGAAATGATAGAAGTCGCCCGTTCGGTTGGGGAAGATCCAGTCAAATAGGATTACATAACAAGCTGATGTTTCCCGTCTCCTTATGAAGGTTTCTTCTAGGTAGGATAGGCGGGAAGTCAGCTTGTTGACATTTTTAATCCTTCATTTGATTTAGGCTGGCAGCTGGGTAAATTGGAATCAAGGTGAAAAAGCACTTTATATTTCTAGCGGTTGGTTATAGAATGGTCCTATAATGAAACGTAAACTTCGCTACTGGGAAGAATCTTATTGTGAGTGTAGGAAAGAAGGAAAAGGTCTTGGAAACGAAAACATATCATCGAGATACATGGGCAGAAGTAAATTTGGATAATATTTTTGAAAATATTTCTTCAATGAAAAAAAGTTTAAGAAAAGGTGTTAGCCTTTTCGCTGTCGTTAAAGCGAATGCTTATGGACACGGGGACTACGAAGTGGCTAAAACGGCGCTTGAAGCGGGGGCGGATTTTTTAAGTGTCGCTTTTTTGGATGAGGCTCTCGCCTTGCGGAAAAAGGGGATATTGGCTCCGATTCTTGTACTTGGGGCATCAAGGCCTGAAAGTGCAGCGCTTGCTGCCGAGCATGGGATTTCCTTGACGGTTTTCGATGTAGCATGGTTGGAGAAGGCGAAGGATTTGTTGAAACCGGGACAAGTCTTGCAAATCCATGTAAAAGTGGATAGCGGCATGGGGAGAATCGGCATTCGAGATAAAGGCCAACTCATGAAATTGGAAAATTTGCTTGAGAGGGAAGCTTGTTTCAATTTCCAAGGGATATTCACTCATTTCGCGACGGCGGATGAAATAAATACCGACTTTTATGAAACCCAGCTTGCTTTCTTTAAAGGGATGCTTTCCGAATTGACCAGAAAGCCGGAATATGTTCATGCAGCCAATAGTGCAGCTTCTTTAAGGTTCACCGATCCTGAATGGAATGCAATAAGAATGGGGATTTCCATGTATGGTTTGAGTCCTTCCATGGAAATGAAGCCGATATTGCCATTTCCATTAAAACAGTCTATATCGTTGAGAACGAAGATGGTTGCGGTTAAAAAGCTTGCCAAGGGTGAAAGCGTTAGTTATGGGGCGACTTATACGGCTGAAGGTGATGAATGGATTGGGACTTTGCCAATCGGTTATGCTGACGGCTGGATCCGTAAGCTGCAAGGTCAGGAAGTTCTTGTTGATGGAAAAAGAGTGCCCATAGTCGGGAGGATTTGCATGGATCAATGCATGATCAAGCTTCCTGGACCATACCCTGTAGGAACAGAGGTTACATTAATGGGGAATGATGGGGATGAATCGGTTACTGTCGATGAGATAGCGGCAAAACTGGAGACGATCAACTATGAGGTAACATGTATGATAGGAGCAAGAGTGCCCCGCATATATATTAAAGACAATCAGTTGAATCATGTACGCAACTTCATTTTGGAATGACGGGATTGTAAAAAAATCCTAAGATTGTGAATAAGATTTCCTTTATTATGCTGATAATAAGATTTAGAATAGAATATACTCTTTGCAGATAGGCAATTTAATGGTAATATTGAAAAGGATATATAATAAAGGTGTGTAGTGATGGTGGAGGTGTATGTTTGTGTCTGAATCCAGCGCAACGAGAGAGATATTAATTCGATTACCTCAAAATTTTTTAACAGAGTTAGATGGGTATGCGAGTGAGGAAAATGTGAATCGCAGTGAATTTATTTATCGTGCCACAAAAATGTATCTTCGCGAACGTAAAAAGAAAGAGTTTCGTGAATCGATGAAACGCGGTTATATTGAAATGGCGGCCATTAATTTAACGATTGCTTCTGAAGCCTTCCAGGCTGAATTCGAGGCTGGTCATTGCGTTGAACGATTAGTTAGCGGAGGCTGAGCCATTGATTGTTGTTAAGCGTGGTGACGTATACTTCGCAGACCTTTCCCCGGTGGTTGGTTCAGAGCAGGGTGGGACCCGTCCGGTACTAATTTTACAAAACGATATTGGTAATCGCTTTAGTCCGACTGTGATCGTGGCAGCCATTACAGCTCAAATTCAAAAAGCGAAATTGCCTACACATGTTGAGATTAATGCAAAAAAATACGGATTCGAGCGAGATTCCGTCATTTTATTAGAACAGATCCGGACAATTGATAAGCAGCGTTTAACTGATAAAATTACGCATCTTGACGAACCGATGATGCAAAAAGTCAATGAAGCTTTGCAAATTAGTTTAGGCCTCATTGAGTTTTAAAGAAAATTTTTCCCGTTAAACCGGGCGTTATTATAATACAAATCATTCTTGATGCTATTTAGATGTCACGATTCCTGCAAATGCGGGAATCGTGTTTTTTTTTGTGGAATAATGTGGACATATGTCCAAAAAGTATCAGCAGGAAATATGAAAAAATTGACGAATAAAAACATTATACAGTTAGATATTGAATAGAACGTTCATTGTTTTTATGGTATCTCCCTAACTTTTCTTTCATTGATGTTTTTCTTACCTGATTTTTGGGTATGTAGTTATGTTGTAAATACCTAAAAAAGCAAAAGTGTAGTGGGGAAACCCGAAGAAAATCCAGATGGGAATAAGATTACAGTTAGTTAACATCCTTGTGACGAGGACGGGGAAACATAGCGATTGTGTTAGAATGGGAGGATATTATGAATCAATTGGTTTACGATTTTATTAAGCAAAATCAAGATTACATCCTTGCTGAGTGGATGGGCATCATGAAGGAAAGTACGGACGAAAGATTAATTAAAGTCGTCTCAGATCGAATGTTCACGCAAACGAGCAGTGAATTTATAGATATGATCATCACGAACGTTGATAGTAAAAACAAGGAGTTCACATTGAAGCTTTCTGATTTTGCCGAGAAAGTCGTCCAATTGGGATGGCCTCTTACTTTCGTCAATGAAGGACTTCATAAATTCACTTTAATTGTCATTAATGGAATGGTGGAAAAGGGTCTGGTTACTCCTGATAATCAAGTCAATCTTGTTAACCATTTGGATAAATGGGCCACACCGATAAATAATGAAATAGTCAATATATATACTCAAACTTGGGAAAGAACGGTTTCCATGCAAAAAATAGCGTTGCAGGAACTTTCCGCTCCGCTCATTCCTGTATTGGAAGGCATTACGGTAATGCCGCTGATTGGTACGATTGATACGGAACGTGCCAAACAAATAATGGAAAACTTGTTGACTGGCGTGGTTAAGCATAGATCTGAAGTTGTTCTTATTGATATAACGGGCGTGCCGGTCGTGGATACCATGGTTGCCCATCATATCATTCAAGCATCGGAAGCGGTCCGGTTGGTGGGCGCCAAATGTATACTCTGCGGCATCCGCCCTGAAATAGCCCAAACCATAGTTAATCTTGGGATTAATTTAAATGAAGTGATTACAAAAAATACGTTGAAAAAAGGGATAGAAGTTGCGTTGGAATTAACGAGCCGGAAGATCGTAAAGGTGGAGGGATAAGTATGAGGATTCCGATATTAAAGCTTTATGACTGCTTGTTAGTCTCTATACAGTGGGAATTGGATGATGGGACAGCCCTTCAATTTCAAGAGGATTTACTGCATAAGATTCATGAAACAAGCGCGAATGGCGTTGTTATAGATATTACCTCAATAGATTTTATTGATTCTTTTATCGCAAAGGTATTAGGCGATGTCTTTAGCATGTCTAAGCTTATGGGGGCCAAAGTTGTAATTACGGGGATCCAGCCTGCTGTTGCAATAACATTAATTGAACTGGGAATTAGTCTCGAAGATGTTCTGACAGCATTAGACTTAGAGAAAGGCCTGGAGAAATTACAACAGGAATTGGGGGATTAAAGAATGGAGTTCCAATCCTGCGTAAAAATCATAAATGAATGGGACATCGTAGCTGCAAGGCAGCTCGGAAGAAATGTCGCTAAAGAGTTGGGTTTCGGTACTGTAGACCAGGCCAGGATCACAACGGCCATTAGCGAATTGGCCCGAAACATATACCTATATGCTGGACAAGGCAGTGTTAGCATAGAAAAGTTAAATATAAATGGAAAGTCAGGATTGAAAATCATTGCAGAGGACCAAGGGCCAGGAATTGAGGATATCCGCAGAGTCATGGAAGATGGATATACCACCTCAGGGGGACTGGGCGCTGGCCTTCCAGGAGCCAAACGTTTAATGGATGACTTTGATATCGAATCGATACCAGGTGAAGGGACTAAGATTATCGCTACGAAATGGCTCCGTTAGGGGGGGACTATGGACATTAGGGAGAACATGGAGAAAAAGTATCATGAGGCGCTTTCTACGTATCTTAAAGACCAAAATGAGCAGGCACTCTACCAAGGGCAAAAGATTAGCCGCCTACATATCAAATACAATATATCTCCAGAAGAAATCATCAGTATGCATAAAAATAACTTGATGGAACTTTACCCGGAATTACCGGGAAAAGTATTGGATTCTTTCGATTTTCTGCTAGAAGTCATGATGGGCTACGGCATTGCATACCGTGAACATCAAAGCCTTAGACATCAGCAGCAGGAACTGAAAACGGAAATCGAGATAGCGGCAAACGTTCAACATACTCTTTTGGAGACGGAAATTCCTGATATCAAAGCTCTTGAAATTGGAGCGATCAGTGTTCCGGCGAGGCAGATGAACGGGGATTACTATCACTTCGTCCAAGATGAAAATGAGCGGATAGGGGTAGGGATAGCCGATGTCATTGGAAAAGGTATCCCCGCTGCATTGTGCATGTCGATGATCAAATATGCGATGGACAGTCTTCCGGAGCATCGTCATGAACCGAAAAGTGTGCTTGAGAGTTTGAACCGTGTTGTGGAGCATAATGTGGATCCGAGCATGTTCATAACCATGTTCTATGGCTTATATGATCCGCATGACAGGCAATTTTCCTATGCTTCAGCCGGACATGAACCTGGTTTTTACTATGACGCCGCAACGGACACTTTTAGCGATTTGGATGCAAAGGGCTTGTTGCTTGGAGTTGATAAAAAAACAAGGTATCGGCAATATGAAAAAACGGTGAATCGTGGAGACATGATCATTTTATTATCTGACGGAGTAACGGAGTGCCGGACGAATGATGGGTTCATAGAAAGGGAAACACTTATTGGTTTCATTAAAAAGAATATGCATTTGCAAGCCCAGGAAATGGTGAATAATATATATAAACAATTGGAGAAAATGCAGAACTTCCAACTGAGGGACGATTTTACGTTAATAATTTTAAAATCAAATGTTTAGTATTTTTTCTGCTGGGTATATATAGAGGAATGAAGAGGATTTGAAGAGGTGGGTCATTGATGAATATAACTGTAGATGTTAATGAATTAAATTCTGAATTTATTGTAAAACTGAAAGGTGAAATCGATGCATATACTGCACCGAAATTAAGAGAATCACTATTTCCGATTTCGGAGCAGGATAATGTTTCGATCACTATTGATTTAACTGAAGTTTCTTATATGGATAGTACGGGGCTTGGGGTTTTTGTCGGTGCTTTCAAAAGCGTAAGGGCACATAATGGCGAATTCACTTTAGTTGGCTTATCAGAAAGGTTACGACGTTTATTTGATATAACAGGTCTTGCAGATATCATTGATATAAAAAGTGGTACAGAGGGTGGGTTAGAATGAGTCAAGTATATGATTACATCGAAATGAAAATACCTGCAAAACCAGAATTCATCGGTGTCATTCGTTTAACGCTTTCTGGGATAGGAAGCCGGATGGGATTTGCGTATGATGAAATTGAGGATTTGAAAATCGCTACCAGTGAGGCTTGTACAAATGCGGTACAGCATGCATATAAAGATTCTGAAAAAGGTGAAGTGAAAGTAAGTTTCGGCCTTTATCCTGACCGCTTGGAGGTCATGGTTTCTGATAGTGGTAAGAGCTGTAATTTCGAAGAGGTTCGTCAAGGAATCGGTCCATACGAAAATGGACAAAAAGTCGAACTTATGAGAGAAGGAGGCTTGGGTCTTTACCTTATTGAAACTCTGATGGATGATGTGAAAATTCATCAGCATGATGGGGTTACAGTATTTATGACTAAGTTTTTAGAAGGAGAGCAGGTGGAGATGGATGCAAAAACAGTCTCAACCTAACCAGGCACAAAGAGAACAGGTAAATGAATGGATTAGAGCTTACCAGCAGAATCAAGATGAGGAAGCACAGAGCAATCTAGTCATCCATTATAAAAGTTTGGTTGAAACAATCTCCCGTAAGTATGCGAAAGGGAAATCATTTCAGGAGGATATCTCCCAAGTCGGCATGATTGGTTTGTTAGGTGCCATTCGACGATATGATGAATCTTTCGGTAAGAGCTTTGAGGCATTTGCTGTCCCTACTATAATCGGCGAAATCAAAAGGTTCCTGCGTGACAAAACATGGAGTGTCCATGTGCCAAGGAGAATTAAGGAACTTGGTCCGAAAATCAGGGTGACTGTCGAGGAATTAACTACAACCCTACATCGTTCACCAAGAATAGATGAAATAGCCGATAGTATAGGTGTGACTGAAGAAGAAGTTTTAGAGGCGATGGAAATGGGAAAAAGCTATCAAGCTTTATCCGTGGATCATTCTATTGAGGCGGATTCTGATGGCGGTACTGTCACATTGCTTGATATATTCGGGAATGTCGATGAAGGTTTTGAAAAGGTCAATCAGAGACTTGTCCTTGAAAAGGTGCTGCATGTGCTGAGTGACCGTGAAAAGATGATCATTCAACATACTTATTTAGAGAATTTAAGTCAGAAAGAAGCGGGCGATAAACTTGGGATTTCCCAAATGCATGTGTCTAGGCTCCAACGCCGCGCGATCAAGAAACTTCAAGAAGCCATTAATGCTGAAAACTCGGAGTTAATTCAGTGATCAAAGATATTCTTAGGGGAGAAAAAATAGAAGTCCTTGTCTCTCAATCGTCTAAAAACGGGATGGTTTATTGTGGTGATGATTACTTCTTCCTTCATACGAAAGAATACTTTGTCTGTGTACTGGCAGATGGTCTGGGTAGCGGGAAACATGCTTACGATTCCTCCCACGCAGTCATCGAGGAAGTTAAACGTAATCATGAGTTGGATGTCGAATCACTAATGGCAGTGTGCAATCAAGTTTTAATCGATAAGCGGGGAGCAGCCGTTTCCGTTTTGAAGATTTTTTATGACAAGAATGAATTTGTATACAGTTCGGTTGGTAACATCCGCTTTTTCCTGTATAATCCAAGTGATGATAAACTCGTTTACCCTTTACCTGTTACAGGGTATTTATCAGGAAGGAAACAAAAATACAGGACGCAGAGATTCAAATATGAACCAAATGCAAAATTCATTCTTCATTCCGATGGACTAGAACTTAAGGGAGCTAAATCTTTTTTGAAAAGGCTGGTCCCCATCGATAAGAACGCCCAATGCATATTAAAAAGCAGTCCATTAACTGCAGATGATACAACTTTCATTTTAGGAAGCTTACTTTCGCCGTAATTCGGAAGTGAGCTTTTTTGTATTGGATTCGCAACTTCATCTCTCATTTGCTAGACTATACATATTAGATCAAAACGTTGGAGGTAAACATAATGATCGTTGTAGAAGATACATTAAAAGATTTGATTAAACAAATATCCAATGAGCTAACTTTGAAAAATCATCAAGTCCAAAACGTCATCCAGATGCTTCAAGAGGGTAATACTGTCCCCTTCATTGCGCGGTATAGGAAAGAAATGACGGGTTCACTTGATGAAGTGCAGATTCGTTCCATTATGGAAAGATGGAACTATCTAGAAAATCTTGGCCAGAGGAAAGCGGAAGTTACCCGTTCGATTGGTGAACAGGGGAAATTGACGGAAGAATTAACAAGACAAATCGCGAAAGCGACAAAACTGCAGGAAGTCGAGGATTTATACAGGCCATTCAAACAAAAAAGGAGAACGAAAGCAACAGTCGCTAAAGAAAAGGGTCTTGAACCATTGGCTAATTGGCTTTTGGATTGTCAAATGGATGCCCGGGTTAGCGAAAAAGCTGCAGAATTCATATCGGAAGAAAAAGAGGTTTATTCTATTGAAGAGGCTATTACGGGAGCGCAGGATATCATAGCTGAACATATTTCCGATGATGCAGAATTAAGGAAGTGGATAAGGGCTGAAATTTTCAAAGCTGGAAAAGTGGTTTCAACTGTAAAAAATGAAGAGAAGGACGAGAAAAAAATCTTCGAGATGTACTATGAATATGAGGAGCCGGTTCAAAGAATCGTACCACATCGGGTGTTGGCACTGAATAGAGGCGAAAAGGAAGAGGTTTTACGAATCTCCATTCATCCTCGGACTGAAATCATCATTGGTCATCTGGAACGGAAAATCATTAAAAATAACAAATCCGAGGCCCAAGTTGTTCTTAAATCTGCGATTGAGGATGGACTCAAACGTTTGATCATGCCTTCTGTAGAACGGGAAATCAGAAAAGAGCTGACTGAAAAAGCTGAGGATCAAGCTATCCATATTTTCTCTGAAAACCTCCGGAACCTGCTCTTGCAGCCCCCGCTTAAAGGGAAAGTGGTCCTAGCCTTGGATCCGGCATATCGGACTGGCTGTAAGTTGGCTGTCATTGATGAAACAGGAAAGGTACTTGATATAAGTGTAATCTATCCGCATCCTCCTGCTGCGAAGCTTAATGCTGCCCGTGAAAAAACGATTGAAATACTTCAGCGGTTCTCGGTTGAGATCGTGGCAATCGGCAATGGTACGGCATCGCGTGAATCAGAGCAATTCATCGCAGATATTATAAAAGAAGTGCAAGGGAATATTTCTTATATAATTGTTAATGAAGCGGGAGCCAGCGTGTATTCAGCCTCGGATATAGCCCGTGAAGAGTTTCCAGATCTTCAAGTAGAACAGAGAAGCGCAGTTTCGATAGGCAGAAGACTTCAAGATCCCCTTGCCGAACTTGTTAAAATTGACCCCCAATCCGTGGGGGTAGGGCAGTATCAACATGATGTGTCCCAGAAAAAGTTAACGGAATCCCTCACCTTTGTAGTGGAAACAGCTGTTAACCAAGTGGGAGTGAATGTCAATACCGCTTCATCGTCTCTATTACAATATGTAGCTGGTTTATCAAAATCAGTCGCTCAAAATATTGTGAAGAAAAGGGAAGAGGAAGGGAAGTTTTCAAGCAGGAAGGAATTAAAGAAAATTCCCCGGCTTGGTGCCAAAACATATGAACAATGTATAGGGTTCTTACGTATCATTAATGGAGATGAACCTTTGGATCAAACCGCGATACACCCTGAGAACTATAGTGCCGTGAATAAATTATTAAAGAAAATGGGATTTACATCTGAAGATCTAGGCAGTGATGCATTGAATGAAGAGTTAGGTAAACTAAATCCGGCTGATTTGGTCGATGAATTGGAAATTGGGGAAATTACGATTAAAGATATCATAGATGATTTGATGAAACCGGGAAGAGATCCTCGCGATGAATTATCAAAACCACTGCTTAAGCAGGATGTGCTAAAAATGGAGGATCTGCAAACTGGGATGGAATTACAAGGTACAGTGAGGAATGTTGTGGATTTTGGTGCGTTTGTGGACATCGGTGTCAAACAGGATGGACTGGTGCATATTTCTAAACTGAGCAACCGGTTTGTAAAACACCCATTGGATGTAGTTGCCGTTGGGGATGTTGTGACGGTTTGGGTCGAACTGGTTGACCCTAAAAAGCAAAGGGTATCTTTAACGATGCTCGAGCCAAAGAATCAAAACTAGCCTATGGTAAGCTCCTTCTATATTAGAAGGGGTTTTTTGAAGCGATGTATTTAGACTTGGAGCAAAGTTGAATCTATACCCTGAGACTTTCTTTCTTTTGATAAAAAAACCAACATTGATTCAACATCTTCACTTGATAATAATCCTTTTCATAAAAGGCTTTGCGGATTTGATTTTGGAACCAATTAGGCATAGCTTTTCCTCCCTTAGTTTCCTATTGTATTATTAGTCTATGTTATAATGGGTTGTCATGTTACCAAAGAAAGGGAGGGGGAAATGGATAATCGGCAATTGCAAAAACTAGTAGAAGAAATTTCGATGAAAGACTTTAAAAAGGCCTTTAAACACCAAGCCAGTTTTAATCCGCGTCTCCGAACAACGGGAGGACGATACTTGCTCCGTTCACACAATATAGAAATCAATAAGAAATATCTTGATGAACGCGGTATGGAAGAAATGATTGGGATCATTAAGCATGAATTGTGTCATTATCATTTGCATATCGAGAAGAAAGGGTACCAGCATCGTGATGCGGACTTTAGGCATTTACTGAAAAAAGTGGGGGCGCCAAGATTTTGCGAGCCGCTGCCATCTAACCAATTAAAGAAAAAGATGAATACTATTCAATATAAATGTGAAGACTGTCAGCAGGTATATATAAGAAAAAAACGAATCGACACTACCCGTTCCGTGTGTGGTAAATGTCGAGGATCATTGAGTTACCAAGGGTTTAAGGAATGAATAACAAAAATATAAAAAAACATAAAAGAACTCTTGACTTTAAGTTGTAACCTCTTTATAATCATAAGAGTCGACAAGATAACAACTTGTCTTAACGACAAACACTAAGGTCCTTGAGCTTGAAAAAAGGAACCCAATTTTCATTATTCCGCAGTAGCTCAGTGGTAGAGCATTCGGCTGTTAACCGAACGGTCGTAGGTTCGAGTCCTACCTGCGGAGCCATTTTTTGGGGAAGTACTCAAGAGGCTGAAGAGGCGCCCCTGCTAAGGGTGTAGGTCGCGTAAGCGGCGCGAGGGTTCAAATCCCTCCTTCTCCGCCAGCTGCATATTTTATCAAGGCCCATTGGTCAAGCGGTTAAGACACCGCCCTTTCACGGCGGTAACACGGGTTCGAATCCCGTATGGGTCACTTTCTTATACATGATCATAATGTTGGTCCCGTGGTGTAGCGGTTAACATGCCTGCCTGTCACGCAGGAGATCGCGGGTTCGATTCCCGTCGGGACCGCCATTTTTTAAAAAAACACTTGCTAAAATAATATTATCGTGATATAATATTATCCTGGCTGTTAATTAGTAATTAGTAATTAGTAATTAGTAATTGTTTATTGGGCTATAGCCAAGCGGTAAGGCAACGGATTTTGATTCCGTCATGCGAAGGTTCGATCCCTTCTAGCCCAGCCATTTTATTTAGAGCCATTAGCTCAGTTGGTAGAGCATCTGACTTTTAATCAGAGGGTCGAAGGTTCGAATCCTTCATGGCTCACCATTTATTTTCGCGGGTGTGGCGGAATTGGCAGACGCACCAGACTTAGGATCTGGCGCCGCAAGGCGTGGGGGTTCAAGTCCCTTCACCCGCACTGATATTTTTCTTCTTGACATCAAGTTGAAAAGGTGTTAAACTTACAAAGTCGCTTTCGCGGTCGTGGCGGAATGGCAGACGCGCTAGGTTGAGGGCCTAGTGGGGGAAACCCCGTGGAGGTTCGACTCCTCTCGGCCGCACCAATAACATCATAGAAATTAGCGCCCGTAGCTCAATTGGATAGAGCATCTGACTACGAATCAGAAGGTTGTAGGTTCGACTCCCGCCGGGCGCACCATATTTTACGGGAAGTAGCTCAGCTTGGTAGAGCACTTGGTTTGGGACCAAGGGGTCGCAGGTTCGAATCCTGTCTTCCCGACCATTCTTTCTGAAAATATCTCATACAATTAAATGCGGGTGTAGTTTAGTGGTAAAACCTCAGCCTTCCAAGCTGATGATGAGAGTTCGATTCTCTTCACCCGCTCCATTATTGCTCTTTGAAAACTGAACAAAACAAAGCGCCAACGTTAAATTTTAAGTGAGCACACACTATTAAAAAAGCAAATGAGCAAGTCAAACATTTCTTCGGAGAGTTTGATCCTGGCTCAGGACGAACGCTGGCGGCGTGCCTAATACATGCAAGTCGAGCGAATCGATGGGAGCTTGCTCCCTGAGATTAGCGGCGGACGGGTGAGTAACACGTGGGCAACCTGCCTATAAGACTGGGATAACTTCGGGAAACCGGAGCTAATACCGGATACGTTCTTTTCTCGCATGAGAGAAGATGGAAAGACGGTTTACGCTGTCACTTATAGATGGGCCCGCGGCGCATTAGCTAGTTGGTGAGGTAATGGCTCACCAAGGCGACGATGCGTAGCCGACCTGAGAGGGTGATCGGCCACACTGGGACTGAGACACGGCCCAGACTCCTACGGGAGGCAGCAGTAGGGAATCTTCCGCAATGGACGAAAGTCTGACGGAGCAACGCCGCGTGAACGAAGAAGGCCTTCGGGTCGTAAAGTTCTGTTGTTAGGGAAGAACAAGTACCAGAGTAACTGCTGGTACCTTGACGGTACCTAACCAGAAAGCCACGGCTAACTACGTGCCAGCAGCCGCGGTAATACGTAGGTGGCAAGCGTTGTCCGGAATTATTGGGCGTAAAGCGCGCGCAGGTGGTTCCTTAAGTCTGATGTGAAAGCCCACGGCTCAACCGTGGAGGGTCATTGGAAACTGGGGAACTTGAGTGCAGAAGAGGAAAGTGGAATTCCAAGTGTAGCGGTGAAATGCGTAGAGATTTGGAGGAACACCAGTGGCGAAGGCGACTTTCTGGTCTGTAACTGACACTGAGGCGCGAAAGCGTGGGGAGCAAACAGGATTAGATACCCTGGTAGTCCACGCCGTAAACGATGAGTGCTAAGTGTTAGAGGGTTTCCGCCCTTTAGTGCTGCAGCTAACGCATTAAGCACTCCGCCTGGGGAGTACGGCCGCAAGGCTGAAACTCAAAGGAATTGACGGGGGCCCGCACAAGCGGTGGAGCATGTGGTTTAATTCGAAGCAACGCGAAGAACCTTACCAGGTCTTGACATCCTCTGACAACCCTAGAGATAGGGCTTTCCCCTTCGGGGGACAGAGTGACAGGTGGTGCATGGTTGTCGTCAGCTCGTGTCGTGAGATGTTGGGTTAAGTCCCGCAACGAGCGCAACCCTTGATCTTAGTTGCCAGCATTCAGTTGGGCACTCTAAGGTGACTGCCGGTGACAAACCGGAGGAAGGTGGGGATGACGTCAAATCATCATGCCCCTTATGACCTGGGCTACACACGTGCTACAATGGATGGTACAAAGGGCTGCAAACCTGCGAAGGTAAGCGAATCCCATAAAGCCATTCTCAGTTCGGATTGCAGGCTGCAACTCGCCTGCATGAAGCCGGAATCGCTAGTAATCGCGGATCAGCATGCCGCGGTGAATACGTTCCCGGGCCTTGTACACACCGCCCGTCACACCACGAGAGTTTGTAACACCCGAAGTCGGTGAGGTAACCTTCATGGAGCCAGCCGCCTAAGGTGGGACAGATGATTGGGGTGAAGTCGTAACAAGGTAGCCGTATCGGAAGGTGCGGCTGGATCACCTCCTTTCTAAGGATAATTACGAGAGCGCTTTTGTTTTGTTCAGTTTTGAATGAGTAATTCATTCAAATAGGAAAGAGATGCATCACGATGTGATGAAAATCCTTTCTGCTTTGTTCCTTGAAAACTAGATAATAGATAGAAGGCAATTAATTTTTTTCAAAGCATCTGTAAGATCTTTTTTAACGGTTAAGTTAGAAAGGGCGCACGGTGGATGCCTTGGCACTAGGAGCCGATGAAGGACGGGACTAACACCGATATGCTTCGGGGAGCTGTAAGTAAGCTTTGATCCGGAGATTTCCGAATGGGGAAACCCACTGTTCGTAATGGAACAGTATCTTTACCTGAATACATAGGGTACTGAAGGCAGACCCGGGGAACTGAAACATCTAAGTACCCGGAGGAAGAGAAAGCAAACGCGATTTCCTGAGTAGCGGCGAGCGAAACGGAATTAGCCCAAACCAAGAGGCTTGCCTCTTGGGGTTGTAGGACACTCAACATGGAGTTACAAAGGAACGGGGTAAATGAAGCGATCTGGAAAGGTCCGTCGAAGAAGGTAAAAACCCTGTAGTTGAAACTTCGTTCCCTCCTGAGTGGATCCTGAGTACGGCGGGACACGAGAAATCCCGTCGGAAGCAGGGAGGACCATCTCCCAAGGCTAAATACTCCCTAGTGACCGATAGTGAACCAGTACCGTGAGGGAAAGGTGAAAAGCACCCCGGAAGGGGAGTGAAATAGATCCTGAAACCGTGTGCCTACAAGTAGTCAAAGCCCGTTAATGGGTAATGGCGTGCCTTTTGTAGAATGAACCGGCGAGTTACGATTTCATGCGAGGTTAAGTTGATGAGACGGAGCCGCAGCGAAAGCGAGTCTGAATAGGGCGAATGAGTATGAGGTCGTAGACCCGAAACCAGGTGATCTACCCATGTCCAGGGTGAAGTTCAGGTAACACTGAATGGAGGCCCGAACCCACGCACGTTGAAAAGTGCGGGGATGAGGTGTGGGTAGCGGAGAAATTCCAATCGAACCTGGAGATAGCTGGTTCTCTCCGAAATAGCTTTAGGGCTAGCCTCAAGATGAGAGTATTGGAGGTAGAGCACTGATTGGACTAGGGGCCCCCAACGGGTTACCGAATTCAGTCAAACTCCGAATGCCAAATACTTATTCTTGGGAGTCAGACTGCGAGTGATAAGATCCGTAGTCGAAAGGGAAACAGCCCAGACCACCAGCTAAGGTCCCAAAGTATACGTTAAGTGGAAAAGGATGTGGAGTTGCTTAGACAACCAGGATGTTGGCTTAGAAGCAGCCACCATTTAAAGAGTGCGTAATAGCTCACTGGTCGAGTGACTCCGCGCCGAAAATGTACCGGGGCTAAACGTATCACCGAAGCTGTGGATTGACACCATTGGTGTCGATGGTAGGAGAGCGTTCTAAGGGCGTTGAAGTCAGACCGGAAGGACTGGTGGAGCGCTTAGAAGTGAGAATGCCGGTATGAGTAGCGAAAGAAGGGTGAGAATCCCTTCCACCGAATGCCTAAGGTTTCCTGAGGAAGGCTCGTCCGCTCAGGGTTAGTCGGGACCTAAGCCGAGGCCGAAAGGCGTAGGCGATGGACAACAGGTTGATATTCCTGTACCACCTATACATCGTTTGAACGATGGGGGGACGCAGAAGGATAGGGTAAGCGCGCTGTTGGATATGCGCGTCCAAGCAGTTAGGCCGGAAACGAGGCAAATCCCGTTTCCATTAAGGCGGAGCTGTGATGGCGAGGGAAATATAGTACCGAAGTTCCTGATTCCACGCTGCCAAGAAAAGCCTCTAGTGAGATGTAAGGTGCCCGTACCGCAAACCGACACAGGTAGGCGAGGAGAGAATCCTAAGGTGTGCGAGAGAACTCTCGTTAAGGAACTCGGCAAAATGACCCCGTAACTTCGGGAGAAGGGGTGCTTTTTAGGGTGAATAGCCCAGAAAAGCCGCAGTGAATAGGCCCAGGCGACTGTTTAGCAAAAACACAGGTCTCTGCGAAGCCGCAAGGCGAAGTATAGGGGCTGACACCTGCCCGGTGCTGGAAGGTTAAGGGGAGAGGTTAGCGCAAGCGAAGCTTTGAACCGAAGCCCCAGTAAACGGCGGCCGTAACTATAACGGTCCTAAGGTAGCGAAATTCCTTGTCGGGTAAGTTCCGACCCGCACGAAAGGTGTAACGATCTGGGCACTGTCTCAACGAGAGACTCGGTGAAATTATAGTACCTGTGAAGATGCAGGTTACCCGCGACAGGACGGAAAGACCCCGTGGAGCTTTACTGCAGCCTGATATTGAATTTTGGTACAGCTTGTACAGGATAGGTAGGAGCCTGAGAAGCCGGAGCGCCAGCTTCGGTGGAGGCGTTGGTGGGATACTACCCTGGCTGTATTGAAATTCTAACCCGCGCCCCTCATCGGGGTGGGAGACAGTGTCAGGTGGGCAGTTTGACTGGGGCGGTCGCCTCCTAAAGAGTAACGGAGGCGCCCAAAGGTTCCCTCAGAATGGTTGGAAATCATTCGTAGAGTGTAAAGGCACAAGGGAGCTTGACTGCGAGACCTACAAGTCGAGCAGGGACGAAAGTCGGGCTTAGTGATCCGGTGGTTCCGCATGGAAGGGCCATCGCTCAACGGATAAAAGCTACCCCGGGGATAACAGGCTTATCTCCCCCAAGAGTCCACATCGACGGGGAGGTTTGGCACCTCGATGTCGGCTCATCGCATCCTGGGGCTGTAGTCGGTCCCAAGGGTTGGGCTGTTCGCCCATTAAAGCGGTACGCGAGCTGGGTTCAGAACGTCGTGAGACAGTTCGGTCCCTATCCGTCGCGGGCGCAGGAAATTTGAGAGGAGCTGTCCTTAGTACGAGAGGACCGGGATGGACGCACCGCTGGTGTACCAGTTGTCTTGCCAAAGGCATAGCTGGGTAGCTACGTGCGGACGGGATAAGTGCTGAAAGCATCTAAGCATGAAGCCCCCCTCAAGATGAGATTTCCCATGGCGCAAGCTAGTAAGATCCCTGAAAGATGATCAGGTTGATAGGTCAGAGGTGGAAGCATGGTGACATGTGGAGCTGACTGATACTAATAGATCGAGGACTTAACCAACGCTTTTTAAAAAATGAAATACCTTCTTATTATCTAGTTTTGAAGGAATGAAAACTTCCTATTGCATTTTGGTTTCATACATGGTATGATAATAAATGTGCAAAAAAAAAGATTGAATGTTTGGTGGCGATAGCGAAGAGGTCACACCCGTTCCCATTCCGAACACGGCAGTTAAGCTCTTCAGCGCCGATGGTAGTTGGGGGTTTCCCCCTGTGAGAGTAGGACGCCGCCAAGCTATAATCTTTGTATTCTTTTTGAGTGATCGGGAATACTATGTTTATAAAAGAAGCATTTATACCGTCGCGGGGTGGAGCAGTCCGGTAGCTCGTCGGGCTCATAACCCGAAGGTCGCAGGTTCAAATCCTGTCCCCGCAATCATGAAAAAACGAAACTTAGGTTTCGTTTTTTTGTTTTATCCGAAATTCGAATAATTATGTCCCTAACTTATTTGTTTCTTCTTTTGAAACAAGGTAAACTGAATATAGAATGGTTTTTATTCCATAATATTGCGTTTATGGTTCTCGACATGAACTTTAGGACGTTTTCCTAATAATGATAAAGGTGATTGATATATGCAACAGGTTGAATGGATTTCTCAGAATGAGGAAGAAACAGCGCAATTTGCGCATGAATTGGCACAAAAGCTTTCAAGTGGCGATGTGCTGGCTTTAGAAGGTGACTTGGGTGCTGGGAAGACAGCATTCACAAAAGGGCTGGCTAAAGGATTAGGTGTTACCAGAATGGTGAATAGCCCTACCTTTACGATAATAAAGGAATATATGGGTCGATTGCCTTTATATCATATGGATGTATATCGGGTAAGTGAATCGGAAGAAGATTTAGGCTTTGAAGAATATTTTGATGGTGATGGTGTGACTGTCGTTGAATGGGCCCATTTAATAAAGGATCACCTTCCAAGGGAAATCTTGACCATCTATATTTATCGTCTGAGCGATACAAGCCGGCGTTTTGTTCTGGAAGCCAAAGGCGAACGATATGTAAAGTTATGTAAGGAGATTATTTGATGAAGGTTTTAGCTATAGATACATCGAATTTTACATTAGGGGTTGCCCTGGTGAACGGGAGTCAAGTAATTGGTGAGTATACGACGAACCTAAAGAAAAACCATTCGGTCCGGGTCATGCCAGCAATTGAAACACTGCTGAGGGATTGTGATACTGAACCGAAGGATTTGACTAAGATAGTGATTGCTCAAGGCCCAGGATCCTATACAGGCGTCAGGATTGGAGTGACGATTGCCAAAAGCTTGGCCTGGACGCTTCAGATTCCGTTATCGGGTGTTTCCAGCTTAGAGGTTTTAGCAGCTAATGGACGTTATTTTAACGGATTGATCTCTCCCTTGTTCGATGCAAGAAGAGGGCAGATTTATACTGGATTATATGAAATGGAAAATAACTCTTTAAAGACAGTCATTGAAGATTGTAATATTCTATCCTCTGAGTGGGCGAATCAATTGAAGGAATTAAATCGTCCTGTTTTATTCGTTGGTCAAGATGTGGACATCCACCGGGATGCAATTACGGAAGCATTAGGTGATTTAGCTGTATTTGCTCCGGTACAGTCATATAACTCAAGACCAAGCGAACTGGCCTTCATTGGTCTTGATAAGACTGAAGTCGATGTTCACCAGTTTGTACCGAATTATATCCGCATGGCTGAAGCAGAAGCTAAGTGGCTTGAACAGCAGGGGAAATAAACAAGGAAAGCGACCGATTATTATGAGTAAAACATTGACGTTCCGAAAGATGAATACGGAAGATATCGACCAAGTGCTTAATGTGGAAAAGCAGTCCTTTACTTTGCCTTGGAGCCGGGAAGCTTTTTTTAATGAACTGAATCATAATCAATATGCTGTATACATGGTGATAGAGGATGAAGGGAAAATTGCCGGTTATTGCGGTGCGTGGATCGTCATTGATGAATCGCACATTACCAATATAGCGATATTGCCAGAATACCGAGGGCAAAAACTTGGGGAAGCTTTGCTCAGGAAGATGATTGAAATCTCCATTTCGATGGGTGTGGTGAGGATGACGCTTGAGGTCCGTGTCAGTAATTCAGTAGCCATTTCGCTTTATGAAAAACTTGGTTTCCAAAAGGGTGGAATCCGAAAAAATTATTATACAGACAATCAAGAAGATGCTTATGTTATGTGGGTGAATTTTTCATGAAAAAAGATCAATTTATATTAGGAATTGAAACAAGCTGCGATGAAACTGCGGCAGCTGTCATAAAAAATGGAACGGAGATACTGAGTAATGTCGTGGCTTCACAAATTGAAAGCCATAAACGTTTTGGCGGTGTCGTCCCGGAAATAGCTTCCCGTCATCATGTAGAACAAATTACGATCGTTCTTGAAGAAGCACTGCTGCAAGCCGGTGTGACCTATGAAGACTTGGATGCCATTGCGGTTACAGAAGGTCCCGGACTTGTAGGGGCACTATTAATAGGCGTGAATGCGGCGAAGGCTGTAGCTTTCGCACATGGAATACCGATTGTCGGTACGCATCATATCGCGGGTCATATCTATGCAAATCGTCTTATTCAGGAGATCGAATATCCTGCGCTTTCTTTAGTCGTTTCGGGAGGACATACGGAATTGGTGCTTTTAGAAGAACCGGGTTCTTTCAAGGTGATAGGGGAGACGCGGGATGATGCAGCAGGTGAGGCGTATGATAAAGTGGCCCGAACCTTGGGGCTCCCTTATCCTGGCGGCCCTCATATCGATAGGCTTGCACAAGAAGGCTCACCAACTTTGAAACTGCCTCGGGCATGGTTGGATGGCAGCTATGACTTTTCTTTCAGCGGGTTGAAATCAGCGGTAATCAACACGTTGCATAATGCTGAACAGCGCGGGGAAAAAATTGAACCTAAAGATTTAGCGGCAAGTTTCCAAGCAAGCGTGATAGAAGTGCTTGTAATGAAAGCTGTAAAGGCTGCAAAGGAATATAATGTGAAACAGGTATTGCTTGCTGGAGGAGTTGCGGCAAATAAAGGCCTTAGGGAAGCATTAACGGAAGCTTTCAAGGATTTACCTATGGATATATCCATACCGCCCCTCTATCTTTGTACGGACAATGCCGCCATGATCGGTGCTGCTGGCAGTGTCATGTTTGAAAAGGGAAAACGATCTGGTTTGGATTTGAACGGAAATCCTGGATTGGATATTGAAGCATTTTAATTGACGAGCAGACAGGATCCCTCACTTCGGCATCCTGTCTTTTTATCGTGTTTATAAAAAAATAGAATATTCTGTGGATAAAGTTTTTTGGATAATCATACTGCATGTGTATAAAGCGGTGTTTTTGTGGATAAGTGGATATGTTTCTGTGGATAATGTGTATAACTCAAATTAATGGCTAGTGAACGGTAAGTGGTTTGTTAACAATTTAGTGGATAACTTTCAAGCGACGTTTTGATTGGAAAAAGAAAAAGACCGAGTCAATTGAACTGCACCCCAATTGTTAGACACCATCTAACAATTGGAGGTGCTTTTTTTATGACAAAATATTCATTAGAGTTGAAATTAAAAGCTGTCCTTGTTTATTTAGAAGGAATGGACTCATTTAGAACTGTAGCCAATCAATTTAATATCAGTTTGACTCCTTTAAAGCAATGGGTGGCGCATTATAAAGAACATGGGATAGATGGGCTAATGTCTACCTATACAAATTATGATATTAGCTTTAAGATGGATGTACTAAACTATATGAACGATTTTGGAGTGTCTAGTACCCATGCAGCTGCTGTGTATAACATTGCTTCTCCTTCTACCATTACTAATTGGCTAAAGCAATTGGAGGAGTACGGAGTTGACGCTCTTGAAACGAAGAAAAAGGGGCGTCCATCCATGAAAAAAGAAACGGAGAAAAAACCAGTAGAAGGGTCATTAGAGGCGTTACAGGCTGAAAATGAAAGATTACGTGCAGAGAATGCATATTTAAAAAAGTTGAGAGCCTTAGTTCAAGAAAGCGAAGCGTCCGAACGCAAAAAGCGAAAGTAGTACATGAGCTAAGGGGAGATTTTAATTTAAAGCTACTTCTGTCCGTCGCAAATCTGGCAAGGAGTACCTATTATTATTGGATAAACGCCTTCGGGCGTCAGGATAAATACGAAGAAATAAAGCCAGTTATTCAGGAGATATTTCATACGAATAAAGGGAGATATGGGTATCGACGCATTACATTGGAATTACGTAATAGAGGGATTTCAATGAACCATAAAACGGTCCTTCGATTGATGAAGGAGTTGGGACTAAAGTGTCTGGTCCGTATGAAGAAATACCGTTCATACAAAGGCAAGATTGGAAAGGTTGCGCCTAATATCCTCAATCGTAATTTTAAGGCAACAAAGCCAAATCAAAAATGGGTTACGGACGTAACTGAATTTCATTTACACGGTGAGAAGTTGTATTTATCGCCCATTCTAGATTTATTTAATGGAGAGATCATTGCTTACAATATCGAATCACGTCCTGTTTATCCCTTAGTCTCCAAGATGCTAGACCAAGCCTTTATGCGATTGGAATCGAAAGATTCCCCCGTTCTCCATTCAGATCAGGGCTGGCATTACCAGATGAAACAATACTCACATGATTTGAAAAGACATAACATTATACAAAGCATGTCCCGCAAAGGAAATTGTTTAGACAATGCCGTCATAGAAAACTTCTTTGGCTTACTGAAATCGGAATTACTTTATTTACAGAAGTTCGACAGCATGGAGCATTTCAAGAAAGAACTGGAAGATTATATCCATTATTACAATCACCGACGAATCAAAGTAAAACTAAAAGGCATGAGCCCAGTAGATTACCGGGTTCATGCCCTCAAGGTTGCCTAATTAAATAAAGTGTCTAACTTTTTGGGTTCACTTCAAATTGACTCGGTCTTTTGTCATTCTTCCAGTTCAGTCCAATCTTCGAGAAGCTGGTCCAAACTTTCCTGTGCATGATCAAGCTTTGTTTGGACCTCCATCACTTTTTCATGGTCCTGAAAAACACTTGGATCACAAAGGAGATCATTATATTCGTTTATTTCAATTTCAAGAAGCTCCATGGCTGCCTCGATTTCCTCAATGCGCCGTTTTCGCTGGCGTTCAGCTTTTTTTGCTTCTTTATCAATTTTGTAATTTGTTTTTTCTACAGCTGCATCTAAAGTCTTAGCCTGTTCCTGCTGTTCGAGTGCTTGGATTTCCGCCTGCTCCTGTTTCTTCTCTAAATAGTAATCATAATCACCGAGGAATTCTTCGTTGCCGTCTTTGGAGAGCTCGATCACTTTCGTTGCTATCCGATTTATGAAATAACGGTCATGTGAAACGAAAAGAATGGTTCCTGGATAATCGATCAAAGCATTTTCAAGCACCAATTTACTATCGAGGTCCAAATGGTTCGTTGGTTCATCAAGAATTAAAAAATTCCCTTTTTGCATCATCATTTTGGCTAGGGCAAGCCGGGCCTTTTCGCCCCCGCTTAGTGTGGAAACGGTTTTCAAAACATCGTCCCCGCTAAATAGGAAATTACCAAGTACGGTGCGAATGTCCTTTTCCGGTTTAAGGGGATAGTCGTCCCATAATTCATTGAGTACGCGTTTATTGGAAACAAGGTTAGCCTGTTCCTGATCGTAGTAGCTAACTTCCACGTTCGTTCCAAAACGGAAACCCCCAGAAAGTGCAGGCAGTTTAGAAATGATCGTTTTCAATAAAGTTGATTTTCCAACTCCATTTGGGCCAACGAGTGCTATGCTTTCACCTTTAGTCATCCGGGAATTTATATTCTTTGATACCGTTTCCCCTTCGTATCCAATAGCCAAGTCCTGGAGGTGAAGTACCTCATTTCCGCTTTGCCTTTCAATCTGGAAAGAGAAATTCGCGGATTTTTCATCACCTTGCGGCTTGTCCAATACATCCATCTTTTCGAGCTGTTTGCGTCTGCTTTGTGCTCTTTTCGTGGTGGAAGCCCTGGTGATATTACGTTGGACAAAGTCGCGAAGCTTCTCTATTTCCCCTTGTTGCTTCTCGAACAGTTTCATGTCCCGCTCATAATCCTCCGCTTTTCCCTCTAGGTAAGAACTATAATTACCATGGTATTTTTTCATGTTATTCCGGGAAATCTCATATACGAGGTTTACTACTTTATCTAAGAAATAACGGTCATGGGAAACAATAAGGACAGCTCCCTGGTAGCTTTGTAAATATTGTTCAAGCCAAGAGAGGGTTTCGATATCCAGATGGTTCGTCGGCTCATCCAGAATCAATATATCCGGTTTCCTTAAAAGCAGTTTCCCTAATGCAAGCCTTGTTTTTTGTCCACCGCTTAAAGTGGAAATTGGGGTAGAATAGTCAAAGTCAGCAAACTGAAGTCCATGCAATACGGAACGGATATCCGCTTCATATTGATAACCGCCCTTCTCTTTGAATGCCACCATCAAAGTGTCGTATTCATTCAGCACTTTTTGGTAAATTGTTTCGTTTTCAAAGATGTCAGGTCTGGCCATATCAGCCTCAAGGCGACGCAGTTCCTTTTCCTGTTCTATAAGGTCCGTGAATACAGTCAGCATCTCATCCCAAATGGTAAGTTCGGATTCCAATCCCGTATCCTGGGCCATATAGCCGATGGTGACGCCTTTTGGTTTGATTATTTCACCGCCATCATGGGAAAGCTGCCCAGCTATGATTTTAAGCAGAGTGGATTTACCGGCGCCATTTCGGCCGACAAGTGCAATTCGATCTTTATTTTGAACTTCGAGCTTCATATTTGATAAAATAAGTTCAGCTCCATAATATTTCGATAGTTGATTGATTTGTAATAAAATCATAGATTTCACCTCAATTGATTAATGTTAGTGTAACGTATTTTAGTTATTATCGGCAACAGCTTGGTTCCAAGCTTAAACAAAAGCTGTTACATAAAGTGGAATAATAGTGTATGATTTAGGAGGGGTTACTTAAATGGGAGACTTAACGCATTTTAATGAACAGGGCAGGGCCAAAATGGTCGATGTGAGTGCTAAGCCTGAAACAACCCGGACGGCAGTGGCTCAATCGAGCATTTTATTGAATGACGAAATATATGAATTGGTCACGAACCATAAAATGAAAAAAGGTGATGTACTGGCTGTTGCGCAAGTTGCAGGAATAATGGCCAGCAAAAATACATCCAATATAATTCCGATGTGCCATCCCATTGCTCTGCAAGGGGTCAATATAGCCTTTGATTGGGAAAAAGAAGATCAAGGATATAGGCTTAGGATTGAAACGGAAGCTAAGACAAAAGGGAGTACAGGTGTGGAAATGGAAGCGTTAACAGCTGCATCCGTGACTGCCTTGACTGTTTATGACATGTGTAAGGCCATTGATAAGGGAATGGTGATCGGGCCTACATTCTTAGTGGAGAAAACAGGCGGAGTGTCTAGTAGCGATTATAAGAGGCAAGTAAAACAAACAGATAGAGATTAAGATGAAAAGCATGTGTGAAAGCGGGGAAGAACAATGAACCATGACCCAAAGATACCGCAGGCGACAGCCAAAAGGTTGCCATTGTATTATCGATTTTTAAAGAACTTACATTCCTCAGGCAAACAAAGAGTTTCCTCGGCAGAGCTAAGTGAAGCTGTAAAAGTGGATTCCGCCACAATTCGCCGTGATTTTTCCTACTTTGGCGCGCTTGGGAAAAAAGGCTACGGCTATAATGTCAATTATTTATTATCCTTCTTCAGAAAAACACTAGATCAAGATGAATTGACCAAAGTCGCTTTAATCGGGGTAGGAAATTTAGGAACCGCTTTTTTAAATTATAATTTCATGAAAAATAATAATACAAAAATTGAAATGGCTTTCGAAGTTTCTGAAGAAAAGGTCGGCAAGCGAATAGCTGATGTGCCCATCTATCATATGGATCAAATCGATACACTATTGCAGGAAAATAATATTACTGCGGCTATATTGACAGTGCCTGCACAGGTAGCCCAGACGATAACCGATCGTCTAGTCAAAGCCGATATAAAAGGAATATTGAATTTCACACCTGCACGGCTGACAGTGCCCCCATCCATAAGGGTTCACCACATTGACCTGGCCGTGGAGCTTCAGTCGCTCATCTACTTCCTGAAACATTATCCTGTAGTGGAAGAAGCCGCATTGGAGGAATGAAAAAAACGCTGCATCATTGCAGCGTTTTTTTATTTTTTCTTATTTTTTCTTATTTTTTTGTGCAGCTTTAATCTTAAAGTGCAGCATGATCATGCGCAATCCCGATCCAAAATCAAGAGTTGCAATAAGGACAAGTATGTAGGCAAAGAGTCCCCATCCGGAAGAATTGACGGTTTGAATCGCGATGGCGGTAAAAAGAGCTCCTAAGCCTGCATAGATGATGCCCATGAATAATGGTGATTGACGTTTCATAATAAACCTCCGATGAAGGCCTGTGCAGTATCTAGCATCTTCTCAATATCCTCCCGATATACCACTTGAAGGATGATAACAAGCGTATTCATCGCAATATGAGCGCTCATTGAAACGAGAATGCGGCCTGTTTTCGCATAAAGGAAAGCAAAGGTGAAGCCCATTGCCGTATATAAAAGAAGATGTTCAAATTCACCATGCGCCAAGCCGAAAATAACTGAGCTGATTAAAGCTGAAATAAAGAAGTTAAAGCGTTTATGAAGTGATCCGAAAATGATTTTCCGGAAAATTAATTCTTCCAATATAGGTCCAATTACTGAAGTGACGAAAATGACCATGGGGACTTTGTAAATGAGTGAGATAAGTTGCTGCGTATTTTCAGATTCAGACTCCACCCCAAGCATTTGTTCAATGCTGCCGGCAAGGCTTTGTGCAAAAAGTGCCATGAACACTCCTGCAATTGCCCATAATATGGACATCTGGACGGAAGTTTGATTTCTCGTGTCCAGCTTTTCCCTCATATCTTTTCTCATTAAAAAAAGAATCAAGAATAAAGCAGCGAGAAAACTGAAAACTATCCAGTATGCTGCAGATTTCACTTCGAGTTCATCTGCCGGCATTCCGGTATAAGACCCGATCAGCATGAAAATGGGTACCCCAACAATACTGGATAATTGCATGGCAATATAAGTGATGATGACGAACCAATATTCTTTTTTCAAAAATGAAAACTCCTTTTATAGTCACCCATCCCGTTCGGAACGTTCCTGATATGGGGACAATCTATAAACGCATACTCCAAAATGGTATCAAATATTGAGGCAGAACACCACTTAAAGGTACCCCTAACATAACATTTCAAATACATTATTAAGGAAAACATTATGCTAAAGTAGTTTACCCGTAATTTATCAGAAATTAATAAAAAATTTTCAATAAGATACTTGCAAAAAAGGCTCGGTTTATTTAATATTATAAATGTGTTAGCACTCGATGATGAAGAGTGCTAATAATCATGAAACAAATTATCGAGAGAATATGAGGAGGTTGTTTCACTTGTTAAAACCATTAGGTGATCGCGTTATTATTGAACTAGTTCAAACTGAAGAAAAAACTGCAAGCGGTATTGTTCTTCCTGATACTGCTAAAGAAAAGCCACAAGAAGGTAAGGTAGTCGCAGTTGGTACTGGCCGTGTCCTTGAAAATGGCGAACGTGTTGCTTTAGAGGTTGCCCAAGGCGATCTAATTATCTTCTCAAAATATGCAGGTACTGAAGTTAAATACGAAGACACTGAATACTTAATTTTACGTGAAAGCGACATTCTAGCTGTTATCGGCTAATTATACATCATACTTAACTGAACGAAAATTTTCTTAAAATTTTAGGGAGGTACTTATAAATGGCTAAAGAAATTAAATTTAGTGAAGAAGCTCGCCGTTCCATGCTTCGTGGTGTGGACGCACTTGCAGATGCAGTTAAAGTAACGCTTGGACCAAAAGGTCGTAACGTGGTTCTTGAGAAAAAATTCGGTTCACCGCTTATCACAAATGACGGTGTGACAATTGCTAAAGAAATCGAATTGGAAGATGCATTCGAAAACATGGGTGCGAAATTGGTTGCTGAAGTAGCAAGCAAAACAAACGACGTAGCTGGTGACGGTACAACTACTGCAACGGTTCTTGCACAAGCGATGATCCGTGAAGGTCTTAAAAACGTAACAGCTGGCGCTAACCCAATGGGTATCCGTAAAGGAATCGAGAAAGCGGTCAATTCAGCAATTGCAGAATTGAAAGCCATTTCCAAACCTGTTGAAAACAAAGAATCAATCGCACAAGTTGCTGCCATCTCTTCAGCTGATGAAGAAGTGGGCCAACTGATTGCTGAAGCAATGGAGCGCGTTGGTAACGACGGCGTCATCACTATCGAAGAGTCTAAAGGTTTCACAACTGAATTGGACGTAGTAGAAGGTATGCAGTTCGATCGCGGATATGCATCTCCATACATGGTTACTGATTCAGATAAAATGGAAGCTGTCCTTGAGAATCCATATATCTTGATCACAGATAAAAAAATCACGAATATCCAAGAAATCCTTCCTGTCCTTGAACAAGTTGTTCAACAAGGGAAACCGCTATTATTGATTGCTGAAGATGTAGAAGGCGAAGCGCTTGCAACTCTTGTTGTGAACAAACTTCGTGGAACATTCAACGCTGTTGCGGTTAAGGCTCCTGGATTCGGTGACCGTCGTAAAGCAATGCTTGAAGACATCGCAGCTCTTACAGGCGGCGAAGTGATCACTGAAGAAATCGGACTTGATCTTAAATCTGCAACAATCGATTCATTAGGCCGTGCGTCTAAAGTGGTTGTTACAAAAGAAAATACAACAATCGTTGAAGGTTCTGGAGACACAGCTCAAATTCAAGCTCGTGTAAACCAAATCCGTGTTCAATTAGAAGAAACAACTTCTGAATTCGACCGTGAAAAATTACAAGAACGCCTTGCTAAATTAGCTGGTGGCGTAGCGGTAATCAAAGTTGGTGCAGCTACCGAAACAGAATTAAAAGAACGTAAACTACGTATTGAAGATGCATTGAACTCCACTCGTGCCGCTGTTGAAGAAGGTATCGTAGCCGGTGGTGGTACAGCACTTCTTAACGTATACAATAAAATCGCTGAAATTCAAGCGGAAGGCGACGTAGCAACAGGCGTGAAAATCGTTCTTCGTGCAATCGAAGAGCCTGTTCGTCAAATCGCTCACAATGCCGGTCTTGAAGGCTCTGTAATCGTAGAGCGCCTTAAAGGCGAAGCAGTAGGCACTGGCTACAATGCAGCTACTGGACAATGGGTGAACATGATCGAATCCGGTATCGTCGATCCTACTAAAGTAACTCGTTCAGCTCTACAAAACGCTGGTTCTGTAGCAGCTATGTTCTTAACGACAGAAGCTGTCGTTGCTGACAAACCAGAACCTGCTGGCGCTGGCGGCATGGGCATGCCTGACATGGGCGGAATGGGCGGAATGGGCGGCATGATGTAATAGGGTTTTAAATCCCTCGAAATATAGGGGTTTAAAGAGTATTTAGAAAAAAATGCTCACCTATTTGCTCACCTAACATGTAAATATCTTTTATAGTTGAAGGTCTTCCATCAGTTTACTGTGGGAGGCCTTTTCTTTGTATTTGAATTCTGTATGTCCTAATAGTTGTTGATTTTTTTAATTCCTACTACAGATTCAATCAGAAGTGTAAGTATGCCTAAAAGGCAAGCTGTTTCTTTTGAGAAAAAATTTCATGAGTCTTCACTATTAGGATAATTCAATCAATCTTTTGTCAAGGCGCTTTTCGTAAAGATTGTTGTTTTTAAAACGAAACGATTTAAGGTTGATTGGAGCGCAAGTGCGAGACTCCTGCGGGAGCAGCGGGACAGGTGAGACCCCACAGGCGTTTACGCCGAGGAGGCTCACCGCCCGCCCCGCGGAAAGCGAGCATCTGGAGTGGAAATCAACCACACCGCTTTACTTGGTAAATAGCAACAAAGTATGCGAAAACAGCCTTTGTCAATAAACTTGTAAATAAGGGTGAGATTTTATAAAGGTAACTAAATTGAAATAGGCAGGGTTAAATATGTCCATTCGAATTTAAAATAGATAGATATGAAAAATTTGAATTATCTATTTATATCTCCTTTTATTATAATGAAATTAAGTCATTTATATAAAAATCTTCCAATTAATTTGATAGAGAGGTGTGTTTGTATTGTGTATTATTGAAAGGTTTTCTGAAATTCCTACAACATGTATATCAGATACCATGAAAGGACTTAATAACTTATCTCCTACCATTAAGCCAGTTAAAGATGATTATCGGGTTGCAGGGAGAGCTTTTACAGTAAAAATGCCTGTAGGTGATAATCTTGTTGTCTTAAAAGCAATTCGTGAGGCTAAACAAGGTGATGTTTTGGTTATTGATGCAAAAGGAGATACGTATCGAGCGATAGCAGGTGATTTTATTGTTGGTATGGCTCAAACATTGGGAATTAATGGGATTATTGTAGATGGAGTAGTTCGCGACCTTGAAGGTATTAAGGCATTGAATTATCCAGTGTTTTGCAAGGGAACAACTATTGCTGCAAGTGGAAAGGCGGGCATGGGTGAAATTAATGTCCCCATTTCCTGCGGTGGGACAACGATACATCCAGGAGACATTGTTGTTGGTGATATTGATGGAGTAGTCGTAATTCCTAAACAGTTAGAAGAAAAAGTTTTAGATCAATCATTAGAAAAACTAGAAAAAGATAATGAGCGAGCAGAGAAAGTTTCAGGTAATCGAGAAGAAATAAGAAAATATCTAGATGAATTTATTTCAAATAAATAGTTTTTTTAAAAAAATGAACATTTGAAGGAATAGAAGGTAACACTCTATTCTTTCAAATGTTTTTTTATGAAATTTAAAGTGAATATACATTTAAGGTTTTTACAAAATCCACAAATGCCCGGACAACATTCATATCTACTGATTCTTTATAATATAACATCCATGTTTTTTGGGTTAAGCTATTCCCTTTCTTATCTTTTAAGTCAATTTTATGAATATCTTTAATGCCATCCAAAAAAAGAGAAGGCATAATAGCATAGCCCAACCCGTTCAAAACCATTTCCTTACAAGTATCACCTTGGTCAACTGACATCGCGATGTATGGAGGCTGGGAATAATGTTCTGCCCACCAATTTTCAATGATTTGCTTATAGAGTTGATCTGTTCGGTAGTCGATTCTAGGGAGATTGGGAAGATCAGATAGGTTTATTTCATTTCTAGACACAATACAAAGCTCTTCTTCAAATAGTAAATGCTTTTCATCCGGCCAACTATAATCTCCGCGGATAAATCCGACATGAGAAACTTGATTATAAACCAAATTGAAAATATCTTTGCTATAGCCTGTGTCTACTTGAAACTCAACATCCGGATATCGTTCTTTAAACAACTTTAATAAGAGTGGTAACTTATATTTACTGATAAAATTGGAAACACCCAATCTTAACGTTCCAGATACACTATGGTTAAAATTTTCTAAATCTTCTTTAATTTCGCGGAAAGAATTGAGCATTTCTTCGGCACGCTTAGCTAAATATTCCCCTTCTGGAGTGAACCGCACTCCTTTTATTCCCCTATCAACAATTTTAACCCCAAATTCCGTTTCAATTTGCTTAAGGCGTTTTGTTAGCGTTGGTTGGGCAATAAATAGGCTTTGTCCGGCCTTTGTAATACTTTTTTCATTAAATAATGTATGTAATATAAGCCAGTCACGATCATCCATTTGCTTTAACTCCCTTAATTTTATCTTTTTTTTAAAATTGTGTAACTATTCATGCAATTACACTTGAACAATAACATAAACAGTAAAATTTGAAAAATGACCGATGATTTAATATATAAAAGTTTCATGGCAGCCTATGAAATATTGATATTATTCGCGTAAGGAAATTTAAAATAAAATGAAGTTAATTAGTAATTACCAAAGGGGTTGAACGAAACTTGTTTAGTGGAATTGAAGAACGGTTTAATGTTCGGTCAGAGATTGTCATTTCTGGAAAGATATATAGTTATTATCGAATTAAAACATTAGAGGAAAATGGATTAGGTGATATTTCCCAATTACCTTACTCAATAAAAGTATTATTAGAGGCCGCAATCAGAAATTATGACGGTGTAAGTGTAACTGAAGGGCATGTGAGTACATTAGCAAATTGGTCAGTCAAACGAGAATCAAATCAGGAGGTTCCTTTTAAACCTGCACGTGTTCTTCTTCATGATACAACTGGATTACCAGCAATGGTTGACTTAGCCGCGATGCGTGAAACAATGAATCACATCGGCGGGAACGTAACGGATATTAATCCATTAATACCGGTAGATCTTGTAGTTGACCACTCCGTAACTGTTGACTATTTCGGCAGACAGGATGCGATGCAGCTAAATGAAAAGGTTAATTTTGAAAGAAACATGGAACGTTTTCGTTTTCTCCGCTGGGCTCAGGGCTCCTTTAATAATTTTTCTGTAGTTCCTCCAGCAACGGGAATCATGCATCAAATTAATATGGAGTATCTATCATCAGTCGCAGCCACAATGGAGGATTGTGGTACAACATTAGTGTATCCCGATTCACTTGTAGGAACCGATTCACATACAACAATGGTAAATGGACTAGGTGTAGTGGCTTGGGGAGTTGGCGGAATTGAAGCAGAAGCGGCGATGTTAGGTCAGCCAGTCTATTTTGTTATTCCTGAAGTAGTTGGATTCAAATTAACAGGATCACTCCAGGAAGGTGCAACTGCAACGGATGTTGCACTAACAGTTACAAGTCTCCTTAGAAGAAAAGGGGTTGTAGGTAAGTTCGTAGAATTTTTTGGACCTGGAGTGGGGGAAATGAGTATAGCTGACCGTGCAACTGTTGCCAACATGGCACCAGAGTATGGTGCGACAATGGGCTTCTTTCCTGTAGATCAGGAAACTTTGAACTACTTGAGGATAATTGGCCGCAGTGAAGAGCAAATAACGTTAGTTGAGACTTATTATAAAGCCCAAGGTATGTTTATGGAAAGAGAGAACTCTGAACCCGTTTATTCTGACTTAGTTGAACTCGATTTATCTACGATAAAACCATGCCTTGCAGGACCTAAACGCCCTCAGGATAAAGTGGAATTGACTGAGATGAAACAAAATTTTAATGAAGTCGCCCGTTCACCGATTGAAAAAGGTGGTTATGGATTGAATGAACTTGATTTAACAAAAGAGGTCCAAATTGAGCATGTTGTTAATGGAGAATCTGTAATTAAAAATGGATCAGTTGTGCTGGCAGCTATAACAAGCTGTACAAATACATCAAATCCGTCTGTTTTGATCATGGCAGGTCTTGTGGCCAAAAAAGCTGTTGAAAAGGGGCTGCAAATACCTGCTTATGTGAAAACCTCGTTGACACCAGGATCACGTGTTGTAACAGACTACTTAGCGGAATCAGGGCTTTTAAGACATCTTGAAACACTTGGCTTCCATATAGCGGGGTACGGTTGTGCAACTTGTATAGGTAATTCAGGACCGCTTATTCCTGAAGTCAGCAAAGCAATTGTGGATCACGATTTAGTTGTAGCCGGTGTACTATCGGGTAATAGAAACTTTGAAGGCCGCGTTCATCCTCAGATTAAAGCAAATTATTTGGCATCACCGCCATTAGTTATTGCATATGCACTTGCAGGAACGGTTGATATTGATTTTTCAAGTCAACCCATTGGTTATAATCAAGCAAACCAGCCTGTTTATTTGCGAGACATTTGGCCTTCTTCAATAGAAATTGGGGAATTGTTAAATAATTCCGTTCGACCTGAATTATTCAGAGAAAGATATAAACGGGTATACGATGGAAATGTAAATTGGAACTCGATTCATATTCCTGAAGGGAATTTATATGATTGGGATCAATCTTCAACATACATTCAAGAGCCGCCGTTCTTTAAAGATCTTCCAGTGCAGCCTGCAGATATAAAGGAAATTAAAGGTGCCCGTCTAATTGCAAAGCTTGGTGATTCAGTAACTACTGATCATTTATCTCCTTCTGGAGCAATTAAGCCGGATAGTGCTTCAGGAATCTATTTACAACAGCAAGGAGTGAAAATTAAAGATTTCAACTCTTATCCATCGCGACGTGGGAATCATGAGGTCATGATTCGTGCGGCATTAGCTAATATAAGAATCCGAAATCAATTAGTCCCTGGATCTGAGGGAGGCGTTACTAGATGCTTTCAAACGAATGAAATTACATCCATCTATGAAGCTTCCTTAAAGTATCAGGAAAATGGTACGCCATTATTTATAATTGCTGGTAAAGAATACGGTACTGGAAGTTCTCGAGACTGGGCTGCAAAAGGACCATACCTTCTTGGGGTAAAAGCAGTTATTGCAGAAAGTTTTGAGCGTATTCATCGAAATAACTTAGTTGGAATGGGTGTTCTTCCTCTTCAATTTTTAGAAGGCCAAAATGCCTCATCTCTTAATATTATTGGAAATGAAACGTTTGAGACTGTTGGTATGAGTAATGAAATTAAACCGGGTCAATTGATAAAAATAAAAGCGATTCGTGAAGATGGCAGTTCCTTTGAATTTGAAGTTATTGTTCGTCTTGATAGTTCGATAGATATTCTTTACTACCATAATGGAGGGATTATGCAAACTGTTATACGCCAATTGATTAAAAAAGAAGAAGGCAGTTTAGAACCAGAAGTCTTCCATGAATAATTAGGGGATTCATTTTTTAATGGAGATTCAAGCAGTCATTTAGTCTTGGATTTCCGATTTTTCTCATAAAAGTATTTTTATTAATCGTAGGTAAAGTGGATTGTAAGCGATTTCAATTGATCAGGGGGGATTTGGTGATTGCTTTATTAGGCTTTTTAATGATGATATGTTTTATCTTTTTTATAGTCACAAGAAGGATGTCTGCTTTGACAGCACTGATTGTTATTCCGCTACTCTTTGCTATAGTCGGAGGATTTGGAAAAGATTTAGGCCCCATGGTATTAGAAGGATTAATGGGTGTAGCTCCTACAGGAATTATGCTAATGTTTGCAGTCATGTATTTCGGGATAATGATTGAAGCTGGATTGTTTGAGCCACTTATATCTAAAATTCTTACTATTGTCAAAGGCGATCCTTTGAAAGTGGTGATCGGCACAGCTGTTCTTTCAAGTCTAGTTGCTTTAGATGGAGATGGTACAACAACCTATATAATAACGGTGTCAGCGATGTTGCCTCTTTATATCCGTTTAGGTATTAATCCACTCATCTTAACATGTGTATCAATGATGGCCTTTGGGGTGATGAACATCCTTCCATGGGGAGGACCTACTGCAAGAGCAATTAGTGCACTGAAACTTGATGCGAATGAAGTTTTTCTTCCTCTTGTACCAGTAATGTTAGGTGGTTTTCTATGGGTATTGTTCACGGCATATGTTTTGGGCAAAAAAGAACGTAAAAGATTAGGGATTCTTGATCTTGATTTGTCACAGCATTTTCTAGCAAATCAAGAGCAAGCCTCGGCGGCAGAAATAGATTTAAAACGGCCAAAATTTATATGGTTCAATCTATTGTTAACGCTTTCACTCATTGTTGCTCTTGTCTTAGGCGTCCTACCTCTACCGGTATTGTTTATCATGGCATTCTCACTGGCTTTATTAGTTAATTACCCTAATTTAGAAGTACAAAAGAAAGTGCTTTCTTCTCACGCTGACAGTGTAGTAATTGTTGTTGCTTTAATTTTTGCCTCGGGTGTTTTTACAGGAATTCTGTCGGGAACACACATGGTTGATGAAATGGCTAACAGTCTAATTTCCATAATACCTGAGCAACTGGGTTCGTCTTTTGCGCTCATTACAGCAATTACAAGTCTTCCTCTCACATACGTAATGGCAAATGATCCTTATTATTTTGGAGTATTACCTATTATAGCTAAAACCGCCGCGGCATACGGAGTGGATCCAGTTGAAATTGCACGAGCTTCTGTGCTGGGGCAACCGATTCATGCGATGAGTCCTTTAATTGCTTCGACTCATTTATTGGTAGGGATGGCAAAGGTGGATTTTGGTAAACATCAAAAGTTTATTTTAAAGTGGGCAGTAGGAACATGTGTAGTCATGATTCTTATTGCTTTAATCACAGGAGCTATTTCTTTATAAAGTTTATTCCAGGGAGCGATTCCTTACTCGTATGTAATAAAAGGGTGAATGAGGGCCAACCTACGATAGTACTGAAAGCAGTAAATCATTGCGAGTAGCAACCTATCACGCTCGGACAGCACAACAAGACTACAAGCAAGCCAAGGAGGACAGGGCTATGGTAGAGACAAAGAGAAAATCCCAGGATCAGGGATACTTATGTCTCGTAGCGAAGTCAAGACCAAGCAGGCCAAACACTTTATTTTACTCTGAAAACTGAACCTAAAACGCAACGGGCTCAAGAACAAAAAGCGGCATAATGTTTCGTGACATAAAAGAACTAAAAAGTGAATGAGGAGAAAATGAAAGAACGGCTTAAGTTTTAGGATGCTTTTCAATAAAGTCATTAAATCGATCTTCAACAATTGGGCGCTTTTCTTGATAAGAAGGCGTCTCATTGTAATGAGTAAGATTCTAGAACAATACATTTAAGGGATTGGATTTTGTTGACATGAAATATGAAATTGTGAAGGTTTCTACTTAAACTATGGGGGTCCGTTAGTTTAATAAGGATTGTGAAGAGGAAAAAGCCCCACTCAATTGAGCAGGGCTGAATACATAATTACATCTGAATGTGTCCTCTTTTGCCTACATCCCGGGTAAGGATGTAGGCTTTTATTGAATTAATATTATTGCATTACGTTAAATGTATAAGTTATTTTTGAAGAACTTGTATTTTCGAATTTAATACGGTATGTAGCGCCTTTAGTAACACCTGTCCAGTCCATGTTTGTATAGCCATTTTTAGCAGGATATTTTGTACGATAATTCTTCCAAACGCCATTAGTCTTTTTTTGCAGAATTGCTTTGAATGTTCCAGATGCAGAGCTCTTTGCATTTACAGCAGTCCAAATTTCGTCTGACACAGTAGTTGTCATAGTACGTTGGTAAACATAATTGGAGAATGAACCAGAATGATAATATGTAGTCCAGATACTTCCTTGTGTGGTCCAATCTGCTGCTTCTGCTTTTTGAGGACCACCTAAACTTGATAGACTAAGAACAAGTGCAAGTGCAAGCGAAGCAATGATGCTTTTCTTCATATGTATTCCCTACCTTCCTAATTTTACACATATAATTCTAACATATGGGGAAGCCCTGATGAGTATCAGATGGAAAATATGAGACTTTTAGATTACCTCAATTGTTATTGATCTGAATTAGTTGCATAAAGAAAGAGCTGTCTTTATGAAGTGAACCCAAAAAGTTAGACACTTTATTTAATTAGGCAGCCTTGAGGGCATGAACCCGGTAATCTACCGGGCTCATGCCTTTTAATTTTACCTTGATTCGTTGATGATTGTAGTAATGGATATATTCTTCTAGTTCTTGTTTGAAGTGCTCCATGCTTTCAAATTCTTGAAGATAGAGTAATTCGGATTTTAATAAGCCAAAGAAGTTTTCAATGACCGCATTATCGAGACAATTTCCTTTGCGGGACATGCTTTGTGTAATGTTATGTCTTTTCAAATCATGCGAGTATTGTTTCATCTGATAATGCCAGCCCTGATCTGAATGGAGAATGGGTGAATCTTTCGATTCCAAGCGATCAAAGGCTTTATCCAGCATTTTGGAAACGAGCGGATAAACAGGCCGAGATTCGATATTATAGGCGATGATTTCACCATTAAACAAATCAAGAATGGCCGATAAGTATAGTTTCTCCCCAGCTAGATGGAATTCGGTGACGTCTGTCACCCATTTTTCATTGGACTTTGCCGCCTTGAAATCACGTGCTAGAATGTTGGGCGCAATCTTGCCGATGTTCCCTTTGTACGAACGGTATTTCTTCATGCGAACCAATGACTTCAATCCTAGTTCATTCATCAATCGGAGAACTGTTTTATGATTGATGCGAGCACCTCGGTTACGTAATTCTAGGGTGATACGCCGATACCCATAACGCCCTTTATGCGTATGGAAAATCTCTTTGATAAGTGATTTAATTTCTGTGTATTTATCCTCACGCCCGAAGGCGTTTACCCAATAATAGTACGTACTCCGTGCCATTTTAGAAATGGATAGAAGCAGATTTAAATCAAATTGTTTCCTTAGTTCATGGACTACTTTCGCTTTTTCTTTCTTTGTAAGGCTTCCTTTTCTTGAACTAAGGCATTCAACTTTTTTAGATAGGCATTCTCTGCACGTAAGTATTCTAATTCGGCAAGAAGTGCTTCTTGAGAGCCATTAGCTGGCGATGTACGATAGAAGCCTTAGGATATGAACATTTTAATGATTTACGAAAAGATATCTATGATGAATCGGTGCCTTCCGTCTCAAAATGGACATTGAAGAAGTCTTTTACAGAAATAAAGAAGGAAGGGGGGAAGGGTCCAACTTTAGTGCAAGTTTGGAAAGAATCAGTCAATTTATTAGACAAATCATTAGATTCAACTTTAATGGAAAATTTCGAAAATGCAGTTGATTGCATTGAAAAATCAAGTTATATCAATGTTTTGGGTACTCGACCGTATAAAGCAACTGCATTATATTTCGAACTGTTGCTTGGGGAATTCTATCCTAAGATTAGGCAACTAGGACATGATACGGAAGTGATTTATGATAGGATCTTGCAATTTGAAAAGGATGAAACTCTAGTGGTTTTTGCATTCGAACCCTACACTAATCGAGTTATCGAAGCAGTTAAGCTGACCTATGAACTAGGCAATAAAATTATATTGATAACAGATCATATCTCATGTCCAATTATTTCATATGCGTCTGTTACGTTGAAAGTAGAGGTTAGTGACGAACAATTTTCAGTAATACCTATTATTGCATTGATAGATGCATTGGTAATTGAAATTGGTAAAAGGTCATCAGAAGAATCGATTAAAAAGTTGAAAAGACTTGAAAAAACACTTATAGAAAAGAATATAACGTTTACTTATTAAAACTAGAAAAATAATTATTTTATCCAATGTAATATGGGGTACAAGCTAAATTTAAACAGGCAACTGTCATCTATCGAACACCAATTGGCGGCTATTTGAATGTCATTCCATTCTATAAGCAATTAAATATTAAAGGTTAAATGATTATGATAGCTAGTCTTATGAAGTCTTGGACAAACAAAAAAACGGCAAGCATTAACTTATTTCCCGATTCTTCATCTTTTCTTAATGAAATAAGCAAATCAGTAAGGCCAATCCACTTATTGTTATTCCTCTCGACTATATCGTGATAAATGCATGCTTTTTATTCTTTAACATACTCATTTAGCGCATATGCGTTGTTATTATGGATTTGGCCAAGGATCGCTTTCAAAGGAAATAAAAGATATAGCAGTTCAAATTGGATTTGAGCAATCTTTAACATTGTACAGTTTAACTTTGTGCTTAATTTTTGTTATAAATGCTGTTATTTTAGCTGTGTATTTTTCATTAGCTGAACAAAAGTGAGGATAAAACAAGAGCTTCATTATGCGCAATTAGAAGCAATGCAGTTAAGGTCAGGACGGGAAGCGCTATATCTGGTCCATGATTTAAAAACCCCTCTCACAGCAATTGAGGGGCTAAATTTTATATAATACGGACTATAGTAAGTATCGAAAATAATAGAAGAAACTGATCTCAATTTAGCCTTTGCTCAACAGGATCAAAGGCTATGGATGCTAAGGACATCCATTCTTTTTTGCCCGAAAAAACATTTCACTACGGGATCAGGCGCCAGGTCCAACCAGATGTAACACTCCACAATGGATAAGGATAGATAGAGGCTATGCAAGAGAAGGAGGGAAGCGAATAGATGATCTAATCCTAGATGGAAACAGAAGAAAGGAAATCTTATCGGTATCCCTAACAACTTCTTGATAGGCTATACTTATCTAGACAGAAAATTTAAGGTCAGGTAGACTACAGATACAACTAGTTAAAGAAAAGAGGTCCGATATGAGACGTGATATACAACTGAATGAACGAGCTTTCTCATCCAAGGAAGTGGCAGAAGAAGTGGGGATTGCAACTCCAACTGTTCGAAAGTATGGTCAAATCTTAGAGCGTAATGGATATGAGTTTTTGAAAGATGGAGATCGACGTATCTTTGTTCAATCTGACATCATAGCGCTTGTAGCGCTACGCGATACGGACAAGCCCCTAGACGATACAGCTAAAGACCTTGTATCTCAACAAAAAGAAAGATTAGAAGCAGCCAATGAAACACAGATAGCGATACCCGATACATATGAAAATTTACCCCACGACCCCAATCAATTAAACGAGGCCCTAATGTTTTTAGTCAATGAACTCGCAGCCACACGTGAAATGAATGTCCAACTGACAAACGATATGTCAGAGCTTAAAACAAAGGTTTCCCGGCTCCAGCAGGATCATCATGTTATAAGTTCTAGTATTGGAAATTCAGCGCAAAGAACTAATGCTAAAATTGACCAATTAACTGACCAATTAACTGAACAACAAAATACCCATTACGAAACATTGCTGGAACAAGAAAAACAAAAAAGTGAACTCTTACAAAAAGAAATACAAAATATGCGGGACGAACAGAAAAAAGAATGGAATTCACAAAATGAATTTAATAAACGTTTAGAAGTGACTATACAAAAACGTTCCGAAAAATGGCGGGGGCTTTTCTCCATATTCAAAAAATAGGGTGACTGTTAAGTTTTTGCCTAGCTGTGTATTGATTTGTGGAAGCAAATTATTGATGAAGAAACATTTGATGAATAAAAGCATTGAGATGCGAATCCTCAAAACTTAAAAAAATTCATAGTGTGATATACGATTCGCGTAGCTTAAAAACAGGATTAAGAAGAAATATTCCAACTTTACAGGATTTGGCACTTGTAAGAGGTCGGCGATACCGATGTATCGGACGTTCTACCGAAGGCAAACGAAGGCTCAATTGAAATTCATTGGAGATTTGTTTAAGCGATATGCATCTAAAACAAGATTCATCCTTACTAGGGTGAATCCAGACAGGGATTGATCAGCTTCTTTTTGTGGTTCATATCGCTGGGCGATAAAACTTGCAAATAAATTCGAAACATTTAGGTTTAATAGAAAAGCGGCGTTCGATATACAAACAGGATATACATCCGAATGAACGAGTATTCTTTTCTAAGGAAGTGGGGATGCAACACCCACGTTCAAAAGTATGGTCAAAACTTAGAACGAAACGGATATGAGTTTTTAAGATGGCGGTTGCCTATCTTTATTCAATCTGACATCGAATCGCACATAGCGTTACGCGATACGGACAAGTCCCTAGAGGATACAGCTAACTCCAAAAAGATAGATTAGATGAATAAATAAAACAGAGATAGCGATACTCGATAATATGACAATTTAACCCATAATTTCAAGCGAATAAAAGAGATTTTAATTGTTTTAACCAATGAACTCCAGCTACGCGTGAAATGAACGTACACAGACAAAGGATATTTCTCAGCTTAAAACAACGGTTTCGAAGCTCCAGCAAGATCCATGTCCCTAATAGTGTTCCTCAAGAAAGGGGCTTATCGGTTCTTTTGTGTGTTGCGTATCGCTGGGCGATATAACATGAAAATAAAACAACAGAATCTTTATCCTTAATAGAAATGGAGGTCCGATATGCGACAAGATATACTCCGAATGAATGAGCATCCTCTTCAAGGAAGTGGCAAAGAAGTGGAGATGCAAAATCAATGTTCGAAAGTAAGTTTAATACTTAGAGCGAAATGGATAATTATTGTTAAAATATGGAAAACAACTCCCCTTCGTTCAATCCGATATCGAAACGCTTAAAGCGTTACGCGATACGGACACCCCCCCTAAACGATAAAGCAAGAGACGCTTATATCAAGAAAAAGAAAGATTAGATGAATCCAAAGAAACAGAGATAGCGATATCCGATACATATGAAATTTAAACCCATGTTCGCATTCAATTAATAGAGAGCTTAATTTTTTAACCAATGAACTCGCAGCTACGCATGAAATGAACATCTCACTGACAAACAATATGTCATAGCTTAAAAATGAACAACAAAAACACCCATTACGAAACCTTACTTCAATAAGAAAAAGGTTTCATTACTTTTCAGTCTCTTTTACGATATTGGGGTGTTAATAACTTTTTAAATCTAAGGCAATCAAATCAAAAGTGTAAATTCTTTTGCTCCAACTATTCAGAACCACTATTTTCAAATTTCAACAATTTCCCGAGAAATATCTACAAATTCTGAGTAGATATCGACAAAGTTAGAAGCTTCTAAAAGATGTAGTAAAACATAAGAAAAAGTAAAATGACGAAATTCTTAGCCAGGCACACTTATTGGGTGAAATTGATATTCTATGCAGTAATTATGATAACGCTTTTTTACTTATATACAAGTTGCAAAAGAGAGCTTCTTTATCGAGCATAACGAAGAGTTTAATATTAATGAAGTTAATACATTGGTGAAAATCATGACCAAATGAGCTGTTACTTTATTAAAACTGCGGGATAATGGCTGCAGAAATGGAAAAAAATGTTTTTCACTAATGGCTTGTTTAAAAAAGAGCCATCAATATCCTTTTCATCTATGAATTCAATCTCTCTTTGGACAGACTTCACGCCTTGTTGAAGTTTGTCACTTTCAGCCCAAACAGATCATCTCCACTCCATAGATGATCTGTTGGGCTGTTCGAAATGTTTTTAATCCTAGCATAGAACGGACTCTCTTATCCAACTCAGGAACAATATTGATGGACGTAACGCAAAATGGTTGTTTGAGCTATGGGTAAGCCTCGTTCAATTTTTACATCATAACCCATTTTTTGTAATTTTAATAATTACGTCGAATTGCGTATAATGGGATAGTGGAAGGGGATACATACATTTAAATAATACGAAATGAAAGAATGGTTATCATTCTATTCTATAAGCAAATAATCTATTAAAGGTGAAATGATTATGATAGCTAGTCTTTTGAAGTCTTGGACAATATGGATGAAAATTGGAGTAATGTTATTCGGAGTATTCTTATTATCGTGGCTGGGTCCTGACGAAATTGGCCTTACTGATTTGCTTATTTCATTAAGAGAAGATGAAGAAACAGGAAATAAGTTAATGCTTGCCGTTTTTTTATTAGTGTCTTTAAATACAGTTTTAGCTTTGTTTCATTATATTGGTGCACTGCTGTTGGGAGACGAAATCGGTGATCGTTTAAACCGTCCATGGTTAAAGATCATCATTCCTCTTATTGTGATTCCTCTCGACTATATCGTGATAAATGCTTATTATTCTTTAACATACTCTTTTAGCGCATATGCGTTGTTATTGTTGTTAGCAATCTTATTATTGCAAGCCTTTGAAAAGGATAGGTTAAAGCCAATTATTAAAACGATTATTTGTTCTCAATTAATCTTCGGGATTGAATGGCTGAATGAGATTCCTTCTTTATCCCAATATGGATTTGGCCAAGGGTCGCTTTCAAAGGAAATAAAAGATATAGCAGTTCAAATTGGATTTGAGCAATCTTTAACATTGTACAGTTTAACTTTGTGTTTAATTTTTGTTATAAATGCTGTTATTTTAGCTGTGTATTTTTCATTAGCTGAACAAAAGTGGAGGATAAAACAAGAGCTTCATTATGCGCAATTAGAAGCAATGCAGTCTAGATCAGGACGGGAAGCACTATATCTGGTCCACGATTTAAAGACACCTCTCACAGCAATTGAAGGGCTTAATTCTTTAATTAGTTTGAAAGTGGACGATTCTAAAATTAAAGAATATTGTCAAAAGATTTCATCATCGATTCAGTCCGTCAGCGACATGATTTCCGAGATTTTATATGATGATAAAAGACATTGGTGCCGTATAAAAGATTTAGTTGAATACGTGAAAGCAAGCAGACTGAGCGGGACAAACCTTAATTTGAAAGTAGACTTTCAAACAGATCCTGAAATTAAAATTTTTATTAATAAAATCCGAATGACAAGGGCATTAGTGAATTTAATTGACAATGCTTACGATGCAGTGAATGGAATGGAAGATGGCAAGATTTTGCTTAAGATAAAGACCTGTGAAAATGAACTTTGGCTGGGCGTATCAGATAATGGGAAAGGGATTACACCTAAAGAGCAGGAGAAAATATGGAAAGCTGGGTTTAGTACAAAATCGCATCCAGGGATGGGGTTAGCTTTCGTACGACAAGTTGCTAAAGGACATGGTGCATCATTGGAAATTGACAGCAAGCTTGGACACGGTACAATAATTTGGATAAAACTAGCTGAGAGGAGTGTGTCAAGATGAACATTTTAGTCATTGATGATGACGCATCAATTCAATATATGCTAAGTGAAATTTGTGAATTTGCCGGCTGGAATGTAGATACGGCTAACAACGGAAAAGAAGGATTAATTGTGTTTGCAGAAAAAGGAGCGGATGTTGTTTTAGTTGATTATCATATGCCGGAAATGGACGGAATAAAAACAGTGGTTGGGCTTCGTAACCTTAATGCTGATGTTCCGATTCTTGTATTAACCGTCGATGAACGACAGGAAATTGCTGATCGCTTTCTTGAAGCAGGCGCAACAGATTTTGCATTAAAGCCTGTAAAAGCGCCTGATCTGATTTCAAGAATTCAACTGCATGAACGCCTTGCAAAATTAACTCAATCAGCTACGCAGCAAAAACCCAGTGAAGAAAATGATGTATTTGTAACAAAGGGAATTAGTAAAAGAACACTTTGTCACGTTAGTGATTTTTTACATTCTAATCGTGAACCTTTTTCTGTTGATACAATTTCTAAAGAAGTTGGTTTGGCTTATCCGACCGTCTATCGCTATATTATGCATTTACTTGATGAAGGAAAAGTAGAAATTATTGTGAGTTATCAAAAAATAGGAAGACCGAAAAATTTATATCAATGGATTGTTGACTAAAAACTGCCTTAATACAAGGCAGTTTTTTATTATAATGGGCTTCTCCGTTGCTACACAGATCGCTAATGCAGCTGACTTTTTTTCTTTTTTTTCTGTATTTTTATATTTTCTGATAATATAAAATTATTTTACAACACTAAAGATTCTTGAAAATTTACATGCTTTCATTGAACGTCATTATTTAAGCAATAAGAATTATTCATTTAAAGTGATTGATTACACAGAAGGGTGACATTGTTAGTGGACTAAGAACGTTGACTCGGTTCAGGTGTAACCTTGAATGTTGTCAAAATAATCACGAAAATATAGTGTAAACACCGCAAATTATTGATGTTTGCCATCTGATTCTTATTGCATCAGAGTCAAAATAAAAAAATGTAAACGCTTACCATTGGTGGGTTGGATGGCATGCGTGGCCATCATCGAATTAGACCTAATAAAAAAAGGCAATTATTTTGTGAATGTAAACGATTGGTGGAGGGTTTAATATTTAACCATATTTAGGGGGACTTTATTATGCAAGCAATTTTAAAAAATGATGTTCAGCAGCCAAACGAGTCCAGGAAAAAGCATCCCGCTGGACTGTATATGCTGTTTGCGACTGAGGCATGGGAGCGCTTCAGTTATTACGGAATGAGAGCAATTCTTGTTCTTTACTTAACAGCAACAGTTGTAAACGGAGGGCTTGGAGTCGACAAATCTACGGCTATGGGCATATACGGATTCTTTACTGGTGCCGTTTATATTACGCCAATGATTGGCGGATACTTAACTGACCGTTTCATAGGCAGAAGATTGGCGATCACGATTGGCGGCATTTTAATGGCGCTTGGTAACTTTTCGCTATTCGCGAGTCAGAGTTTGACAGCGCTATACATTGGTCTGGGTTTATTGATTATCGGCAATGGTTTCTTCAAGCCAAACATCTCGACAATTGTTGGTGATCTTTATGAAGACAACGATCCGCGTCGTGATGGAGCTTTCACCATCTTCTATATGGGTATTAACGTTGGGGCTTTCTTCGCACCATTGGTAGTTGGACTTATGAGCTATAAATATGGGTTCTTGACAGCAGCACTTGGTATGATTGTAGGGCAGTTGGTTTTCAACTTATTAGGAAATCGCTATTTAGGTGATATCGGTAAAGAACCTACTGGTAAACCGGAAGTTACAGCTGGTCAAAAATCAGCTGCACCGTTGACGAAAAGAGAACAAAAACGTACAGCGGCTATCGTGATTTTGGCAGTATTCGTTATTGCGTTCTGGGCCGCTTTCGAGCAGGCAGGAAGTTCATTGACATTGTATGCTAATGACCAAATTGATCGGAATGTATTTGGTTTTGAGGTTCCAACTGCCTGGTTCCAATCATTGAACCCATTATTCATCGTGATTTTAGCGCCAATTATGTCTGCTTTATGGTACAAGCTTGGCAGCTCAAAACGCGGTGACTTAAAAACTCCAACGAAGATGGCTCTTGGTTTAGTCACAGTTGGTTTAGGTTTCTTAGTATTGCTTCCTGCAGTTATGTATACAGGAAATGATACAGCGCTTAAAGTAAACATCCTGTTCATGATTGTAACGTATTTCCTTCATACATTAGCCGAATTAATGATTTCGCCAGTTGGTTTATCAATGGTAAGTAAAATTGCTCCAATCAAGCTTGCCTCTCTTCTAATGGGAGTATGGCTGGCAAGTTCGGCGGTGGCTAATATGGTGGCTGGCCAATTGGCTGCGTATACGCAGTCTTTAGGTTACCTGGAAATCTTCAGTGTAATTGGTTTTGTAACAATAGGTTTAGGTATTGTATTATTGCTTCTTTCGAAGCCAGTAGCAAAGCTGATGAAATAATGAGAATAGGAGCTGACCCAAAAGGTGCATAATGTGTCTTTTGGGTCAGCTTTTTTTGTTTATCGCTGTTGTCTATATCATCTTATACGCGACAATTTTCATGGACCAGGAACGTGAACTGGAATCCAGTGTTAGAGTGCTCTTTGACCTTTGTTCAGCAATTGACCATATTCTTGAATAAAATAGAAGGGATTATTTGTAAGTAAGTCGAAGTTAATGTCAGAAGATGTTATTTAGTTTAGCATTGGGACGTATTACTTAACATTAAGGAGAAAGAAAATTATAAAGAAAGTGGGAGATCTATTGGATTCAAAAGAGATATTGAAGCGATTTGAACAGGTGGCTACATACTATATTGAAGAGTTAAGTAAATATTCGCTAGATGAGTTTACAAGGAAGCCTTCTGAAGATGAATGGTCATTAGGACAAATGTACAATCATTTAATAAAGGCCACCCTTCATCTTCATTTGAAAGCCATTAAGCAATGTGTTAATGGCACTACTTCCGATAGCGGTAAAAAAACAGAAATAGGCGAATCGATTTTCAAAGAAGGAACGTTTCCTCCAATCAGGTTAAAAGGTCCGGATACACCGGATTTCACACCGCCAAATCCTACAGGAAAAGAAGAAGTAAAGGAAGGACTGCTTCAAATCATTGAGAAAATGCAAGAGATAGAGAGAAAGCTCTCTGACATTCCGACCAGCCAGAAAGTTCAGCACCGGAGAATGGGATATTTAAATGCAGAGGAATATTTTCAGCTAATCGAAATGCATTTCCGGCACCACTTACGGCAAAAAGAACGTATCGATCAGTTTCTTTTAAAAGTAAGTAAGTAATCTTTATTGCTGAAGCAGTTAATGACCGTCGGAATATCAGCAAGAGCCCAGTTGAGGGAGTTTAAAGAGCTGAGAGGGCATTCAAGTTAAACCAATAAGCAGTTTACAACGAAGGTTGATTATGAAACTGTTGAATGACGAATAGAATTGTTCCGTTAAAGATCCCTTTAATGGAGTAACGAAAAAAGCCCAATTTCTCAATTTTAATACTGAGAAATTGGGCTTTTTAGTATCGAAATTTCCTTAACGTTATAAATCCGCATTTTCCTGACGTTACATCATTACCGGAAATTTTAAAGGGGAAAGGCGTTCTTTTTGCGATACAAAAGGTGAAGAGGCCAAGCTGGATGGTCAGCAATTAGAAGTAACCTAAGAAGGAAATAAACTTATCGGAGCAGGAAGAAGCTAAGCCGATAAGGTTTTACCGGTGGACGAAACAGGTTTTGCTGGAATGAAGGAGATAGAAAAATAATGGGTATTATCAAATACAATGATCTGATAAATAATGAGGCGAATTCGATGTCGAATAAAAGAATAATCATGACAGGAACCTATTTATATGGACATGCTCCTCTTTCCATGTAAACGGATAGAATAGAAAAGTTGTTCGGAGTAGCTGGATGATCCTAAATTAAACAGGATAATGCCATTCCGTGTTTCCGTTTCATTTTTTCACCAGAGCCTTCTAACATTTTTTACTTATATTAACAAGATCTAGTTGCATTCAAAATGCTTGCATTATTCATTATTATTATTATAAAATACTTGTATACAAGTGTACTTGAACTCTATTGGAAGGTGAATTTATGGCTGAATCAAAGGAGTTTCTATATCCTGTAAAGTGGCTTTCAAAAGCTTCAGCAGGTGATCGTGTAACATCCGAGCTTAGAATGCGTATTATTTCGGGGATGATTGAAAGCGGTGCCATCCTATCTGAAAATAAAATAGCTGCCGATTTCGGTGTAAGTCGCTCACCAGTTCGTGAAGCGTTAAAAATATTGGCCTCTGAAAATATCATCCGATTGGAAAGAATGGGTGCGGTTGTCATTGGTTTAACAGAAAAAAAATATGCAGAAATTTATGATGTGCGTATTCTCATCGAAACGTTTGTATTTGAACGGCTAGTAAGGATGGAAACGAATGAATTAGTGATGGAACTCAGTAAAATATTGGAAATGATGGAAATTTCCATAAAATACCGAGATGCTGATGAGTTTTCCTATCAGGATGTCCTATTCCACGAAACGATTATTCGGTCCATCGATCATTCCTATATCCTCATGATCTGGGATAATTTAAAACCTGTGATGGAAAGTTTGATTCTTCTATCCATGCGCAGTCGTTTTAAAGAAAAGTATGAAGACTTTACACGGATCATAAATAACCATCAACTTTATATTGATGCAATCAGAACAAAAGATCGGGACCTCATGATTAAGTCGCTACATGAAAACTTTGATGATGTTCAAGAGAAAGTTGAAGACTTATGGATGGCCCAACAGATGCTTTCAAAAGGAGTCGAACAAGAAAATGACTAGCTATATGTTAGGTGTAGACATCGGTACAACAAGTACAAAAGCTGTATTATTCACGAAAAAAGGCGATGTCATCGAGCAGGAGAATATTGGTTATCCTCTTTACACACCGGATATGACAACAGCGGAACAAGACCCTGAAGAGATTTTTCAGGCCGTTTTGAAAGCCTTTACAAATATAACGAAACAGCATCCAGATAAAAAGATATCATTTATTTCATTTAGCAGTGCGATGCATAGTGTTATAGCCATGGATGAAAATGACCAGCCGCTGACCCGTTGTATCACTTGGGCAGATAATCGCAGTGAAGCTTGGGCGCATAAAATAAAAGATGAATTGGATGGGCATGAAGTTTACAAACGAACCGGAACACCGATACACCCGATGTCTCCACTATCCAAAATCACCTGGATCGTGAATGATCATCCAGAGATCGCAACCCATGTTAAAAAGTATATCGGGATTAAAGAATATATCTTTAAAAAGTTCTTTGATCAATATGTTGTCGATTATTCCCTTGCTTCATCTATGGGCATGATGAATCTCAAAAATTTGGATTGGGATGAAGAAGCCTTGAGAATTGCCGGAATAACGCGTGGACAATTATCTGAGCTCGTACCAACAACAAAGGTCTTTAACAACTGTGACCCGGATTTAGCAAAACAGATCGGGATTGATCCACAGACCCCCTTTGTCATTGGGGCAAGTGATGGTGTTCTTTCAAATCTAGGTGTAAACGCGATCCGGAAAGGTGAAATCGCTGTCACGATTGGGACAAGCGGTGCGATTCGGACGATTATAGACGAGCCGAAAACAGACGAAAAAGGAAGAATCTTTTGCTATGCCTTAACGGAAAAGCATTGGGTGATTGGCGGGCCGGTAAACAATGGCGGGATGGTCCTTCGCTGGATTCGCGATGAATTTGCTTCTTCCGAGGTAGAAACAGCTAAAAGGCTTGGCATCGATGCTTATGAAGTCTTGACCAAGATTGCCGAACGTGTAAGACCAGGCGCTGATGGATTGTTATTCCATCCATATCTTGCAGGTGAACGTGCACCATTATGGAATCCGGATGTACGGGGGTCATTTTTCGGATTAACACTGTCGCATAAGAAAGAACATATGATTCGGGCGGCTCTAGAAGGGGTCATTTACAATTTATATACAGTATTTTTAGCCTTAACTGAATGTATGGACGGTCCCGTTACCCGAATTCAAGCTACGGGAGGCTTCGCAAGGTCGGCTGTTTGGCGGCAAATGATGTCCGATATTTTCGAATCGGAAGTCGTGGTTCCAGAAAGCTACGAAAGTTCGTGCCTGGGTGCTTGTATATTGGGGTTATATGCAACCGGGGAAATTGATTCCTTCGAAGTGGTTTCCGAAATGATAGGCAATACCCACAAGCACACACCGAAGGATGATTCTGTAAAAGAATATAGGCAACTACTGCCGATTTTTATTAACCTATCAAGGGTATTGGAAAACGAATATACACAGATTGCGAATTATCAAAGAAACTTAATAAATGCTACAAAGTAAAGACATGGAGGAATTACAATGCCATTAGTTATTGTCGCTTTAGGAATTGTCGCTTTATTAATTTTAATAATGGGCTTAAAATTAAACACCTTTATTTCCTTGATCATTGTATCGTTTGGAGTGGCTTTAGCACTTGGGATGCCACTTGATGGAATTGTCAAAACCATTGAAGCTGGATTAGGCGGAACACTTGGTCACTTAGCGTTAATCTTTGGACTTGGAGCGATGTTGGGTAAGTTGATCGCAGATTCAGGCGGCGCGCAGCGCATTGCCATGACCCTTGTTAAAAAATTCGGTGAAAAGAATATTCAATGGGCAGTCGTGGCAGCATCATTTATTATCGGTGTCGCATTGTTTTTTGAAGTGGGATTAGTATTATTAATTCCAATCGTATTTGCAATTTCAAGGGAATTGAAAGTTTCGATATTGTATCTTGGTATTCCAATGGTAGCGGCATTATCAGTAACGCACGGTTTCTTACCGCCGCATCCAGGGCCAACCGTCATCGCTGGTGAATATGGTGCAGACATTGGTCAGGTTTTACTTTACGGTTTCATTATTGCGGTTCCAACCGTTATTTTAGCTGGACCAGTATTTACGAAGATAGCTAAAAGATTAGTACCTGAATCATTTACGAAAACAGGCAGCATTGCCTCTTTAGGAGAACAAAAATCTTTTAAACTTGAAGAAACACCTGGATTTGGAATCAGTGTATTTACGGCTTTACTTCCGGTTATATTAATGTCAATTGCTACGATTATCACTTTGATGCAAAAAACAATGGGATTTGAAGATAATGGTCTACTAGCAGCTATCCGTTTTATTGGTGAAGCCGGTACTTCCATGTTGCTTTCCTTGTTATTTGCGGTCTATTCAATGGGATTAGCAAGAAAGATTCCAATGAAAGATATTATGGAATCTTGTACATCAGCAATCTTGCATATCGGAATGATGCTTTTGATCATAGGGGGCGGAGGAGCCTTCAAGCAAGTATTGATCGACGGCGGTGTAGGTGATTATGTAGCTGAATTATTCAAAGGAACATCATTATCACCAATCTTGCTTGCCTGGATCATCGCGGCAATCCTGCGTATTTCCTTAGGATCAGCTACCGTTGCTGCCTTAACGACAGCTGGTTTAGTAATTCCGATGTTAGGTCAAACGGACGTTAACCTTGCTCTAGTTGTGCTTGCTACTGGAGCGGGAAGTTTAATTGCTTCACACGTTAACGATGCTGGTTTCTGGATGTTTAAAGAATATTTTGGTTTAAGCATGAAAGAAACATTTGCAACATGGACCTTGCTTGAGACGATCATTTCAGTAGCTGGATTAGGATTCATTCTATTGCTGAGCTTATTTGTATAAGCCTTTCCCGGCAGTAAATCCCTCACTTATGGCAGGGATTTACTGCCTATTATTCTTAACATAGAAGGAGCAGAAATATATGTACAATACAATTGGTGTCATTGGTTTAGGGGTAATGGGCAGTAATATCGCTTTAAATATGGCTAGTAAAGGGGAACAAGTAGCTGTCTATAACTACACACGAGATTTAACGGACCAGCTTGTTGCTGAATTGGACAGTCAGTTGCTCCATCCGTATTACGAAATTCAAGACTTTGTTCAGTCTCTGGAAACTCCAAGAAAGATTTTTCTAATGGTAACTGCGGGTAAGCCGATCGACTCGGTTATCCATTCATTGCTTCCTCATCTTGAATCAGGCGATATTATCATGGACGGCGGCAACTCCCATTACGAAGACACTGAACGCAGATATGATGAATTGATATCCAAAGGAATCAGTTATTTGGGAATCGGTATTTCTGGTGGGGAAGTAGGGGCGCTAAAGGGACCTTCAATCATGCCGGGTGGAGATAAAGAGGCCTATGAAAAAGTCGCTCCGATTCTGACAAAAATCGCAGCACAAGTAAATGATGACCCTTGCTGTACCTACATCGGTCCTAAAGGAGCAGGTCATTTTGTGAAAATGGTACATAACGGGATTGAGTATGCAGATATGCAATTAATTGCCGAAACCTATACGTTTTTGAGAGAAAAGCTGCATTTGGAAGTTAATGAAATTGCTGACATCTTTGAAACATGGAATCAAGGTGAACTGAAAAGTTATTTAATCGAAATCACTGCTGAAATCTTAAGGAAAAAAGATGAAGTAACGGGCTTACCCTTGATCGATGTGATCCTTGATAAAGCAGGACAAAAAGGCACAGGCAAATGGACCAGCATGCAAGCAATTGATAACGGAATCCCAGCATCGATTATTACAGAGTCTTTGTTTGCTCGTTACATTTCTGCTTTAAAAGAAGAACGGGTTAATGCAGAAAATATTCTAACAGGCCCTGAGAACAATCAGCAAAATTTAGATAAAAATGAGTGGATTGACTATATTAGACAAGCATTATATATGGGAAAAGTTTGTGCATACGCGCAAGGTTTCACTCAATATAAAATGACTTCTGAACTTAACGGATGGGATTTGCCTTTAAAAGATATTGCGCTGATTTTCCGCGGTGGCTGCATCATTCGTGCAGAATTTTTAAATGTCATTAGCGAAGCCTATCAAAAGCAGCCGGATCTGGCGAATTTATTGATCTCACCATATTTTGCCGAAAAGGTTACAGATTATCAGGTAGGATTGCGAAAGGTTGTCTGTGAGGGAATAAACTCCGGTATCTCGTTCCCATGCTTAAGCGCTTCACTTTCTTATTACGATAGTTATCGAACAGGCATTTCAAATGCTAGTCTTTTGCAGGCACAACGTGATTATTTTGGTGCACATACCTATGAACGACGTGATTTGGCAGGAGTCTTTCACACAAACTGGCAGTGATGGAAAGTGACAAAGAAACAGTCATTTTTCAATAACCGTTCATGAATTTAAGACAAGTACTTTACTTCAATAAGAGAGTTGCTTTGGCAGCTCTTTTTATTATGTAACAAAAGGGGGTTTTTAAATTGGAGGGGGTGTGCGGGACTCCTGCGGGAAAAGCGTGTCCAGGGGAGATCCCGCAGGCTTTAATTAAGAGGCTGGAAATTTTAGTTATGGCATTTTAATTGGTGCATTTAATTGATGATAATCCCTATATGATCGATAAGATACAATTTTTTTATCCTGATAATGTCCATCCAACTGCAAAATTTTAGATTTATTGGTTTCTAAATAATAATTATACCCTTCTGTTTCTAAACTATGGAAGGCATAGGAAATTCCAAGCATTTGTTTCTTGGTGACTTTTGCATCAGGGTGATGTTGTATGAAATCAGCTAATTGTTGTACAGATGTTGATGGAGTGTCTGCGATATTAAATAATGTTTCCTTAATATTAGTCTTTACTTTATTCAAAGTAGTTTTTGCTTTATGTTTGATTTTGTTGGAACGCCTTGTCATAAATATCACTCCCACTCTGATTATAGTTAAAAGATTTATTATCTTATTTCCAATCAGCAAACGGAGTAAACACAAAATTGAAACCTGGGAGAACTTCTACTAAAAGAGAAAAAGTCTTGGTGTAAAAGATAATGTTTTTTGGGAGGTTTAATACTCAGTATAAGTGGTATATAAAGGATATCGGTTTATAGCAGTTTATTCCCACTGCTACCTTCATTATGTTAGGGGTCCTTTACGAAATAGTATCGTTTCCTGAATAATGTCGACTAGTAGCTCATATTCTTCTTTTGATTATTACTAATTATTTTCAAATAATAAAGGAGTGATAGATCATGAGGCAAATGTGTATTTACTGTTTTAAATGGGCTGACATGGATACGATGACACCAATTTTTGAACAAGGCAGGGAGTTCGTCAATTATTATTGCGAAGATTGTGTTACTGCTGTTATGGATAATTTGTTTAAGCTTCCATACAAACATGGTCGTTCCTATTCCGATGTATGCGAACAATCAAGAACCCACTAGCATCAAGCCAAGCCTTTTAATAGTTAAGCGATCGCTCATAGTCCATCTCAAAAGAGAAGGGCTTTTTTTGTTCGGGTTCTTCCTTTTCTTAATAATATTGCATTTTGCTCAAATGCCTTAATATAGGGGGAAACGGGGATTCAGAAATGAGTGCTCACCTAACATATGAATATCTTTAAAGTCGAAGGTCTCCCACAGTTTATTGATGGGTGGCCTTTTGTTGGATTCTTTTCAATCCTACTCCTACATTAAAGAACTGCCTGCCTGGCTGAAATGAAATGTACCGTCACATTTAAAAGCAATGTAACTGCAAGTAATTCCTCACGTAATTTGTCAGGAGGTTTAAAGCCTAGTTATTTCAACCCACTTAAACAATATGATCATGCCGAATATTATTAAGTGGTACTCATGAGGTAGTATATCGAATTGAGGAAAAATAAAATAGGATGTACATGATTTGATCCTGAAAATTTTGAATTTGGATTAGATATTAAACAAAATGTTCTTATATACAACAGATGGGTATCTAAATAAAGTTATCGTAATTTGTCTCTAGCTTTAACAATATTGCTCTTTATTTATTGGATAAGAATTTTATCAAAAAAAACAGTTAAGAAACTAAAGCATTTAAGGGGAAGATTAACCTGTTAAAGGAATTCTATGTTTGTTATACTCTTGACGCTGATGTTAAGTGGGAGAAAATAAAAAAAGGAATGAGCAGTAAAAAAGAGGATGTTTTACAAGAAGTCCTAAAAAGCATGGAACTCTGTGAGTATTTTATTGTAAAAAGTGAAAGTAAACATCATATTATCAATACATCTTTAATCCGTTATATACGTATTTTTGATGAAAAAAAGTAATCTCACTCCTGCTTTCTTATAATATAAGTTATGGTTGTATTCTCCTAACAGTCTATCTGGGAGGGGATTTTTCTTTGGGAAAAAAGGGGCAAACCTTTCATGCATATACAGAATAATAAAGCGTAAAGTTGCAAAAAAGTGATGTGCAAATAGCTAATTGGGTAAAGAAAGTCCAAAATAATGAGCCATTTAAGACCAGCGTGGTATATCGAATCAGTAAATATTGAAGAAGAAAATTTTTATCTGAAAGCGCAGGTGGACTATTTGTACAAAAACAGCTGAGCAAGCTTAAGTTGTATTCATGGTCGGTTAACACTTTGAAAGGAATGTAAAGATGAATAAAGAACTAGAGGATGATTTTATTGAGGCATTAATGGTTTCCCTTCAAGACGAAAGGGTCATTGAAAAGATAAAAACAATAGCAGAATCGGGCTCGTTTAGTCAAATGGGGGTACCTAAAGAGCTGCTGAGAGAAAAAGAAAAAGAAATTGCAAAGCTCCAGCAAGAGATTGAGTCGAAAAAAGAGGAAATTAGTGAGTACCGAATAATGATTGACCTACTAAATGAGAAAATGGACTCCTATTTTAATGAATTGCAAAAGAGAAGAGCAGACTACCGGGAAGCAGAAGAACTTTTCGAAGCTGTTCAACAATTATCAGAAACCACTAAAAATTCCTTGAAAGGAATCTTCAAGGGCGGTTCAGTGCAGGAATTTATTGTCTGTGGTGTGCAATATGAAAACATTTCATCTTTGTGGGATTTTATAAAAAACGAGATTATGGAAGGGAGGGAGCAGGAAAGAGTTATTTTGCTTGCCCTTTTTCAGTATTTCTTTCAACAATACAGTAAAACATACGATACTCCTTTATATAATTTACAGGAAGTGAAAATGAATGAGGTCTTCAGAGAAGACTTGTACATAAGAGCCCTCAATAGCAAAATATCCGGGAACATTACGGACATCCTGCTGCCAGGGTATATGAGCATTAATGGTAAAACCATTAAAAAATCCGTTGTGAGAATTTAGCAGGCGAAAAAGAGAATGAAAATAAAGGAGAAATAACAATGACATCGATTATTATCCCAGAGATTGAAGAAGGCATTGAAAAAATCCTTCTTATGCAATGGTATAAACAGCCGGGCGATTATATTACGGTGGGCGAAAGCTTAGCCAAATTCAGCTGTGAGGGCATCGAATTTGACCTTTTTTCAGAAAAAGAAGGTACCCTTAAAGAATTGAATGTAGCGGAGGACACTATAGTCAAGATTGGTGATCTGATATGTTATCTGGATTCTGGTGAAGCTCTTTCAGAAGAATTAATAATAGAAGTTGAAAAGCAAGAAATGATAGAAGATGAAGAGCCCCTTGAGAACGTTACAAGTTTAGCTGAAAAAAATAACATAGACAGTTCTATATACTTAATGAATAAGAACGAAGAGCAGGTTCTATTCTCACCTGAGTCCCAAACCGTTCCGGTCTCAACCATTTCAATGACTTATAAAGAAGTGAGATCTTTAATCAGCCATTTATATCAGAGTGCAGAAGAAACCTTTTTTAAAGATGAAGCGAGCTTCTTTCAAGATATTAAAAAAATGCTCCGTTCCAGATGGGTTTACATGAATAACGGGAATGTTATATATGATCACAACATTGCAGCTTTATTTCCTTATAGAAAATACTATGAATTAATGGACGAAGATTTTGACTACAAAGAGCATCTGGACGTTTCCGGTTTTAAAGGTGATGCCATGACACGAGAAGAAGCTGCCAAAAGTTTCAATACAACCGATCACCCTATATATAAGAAAATAATAGCTTTAGAGGATTACTCCACGAGTAAAAATCCTTCCATTTCAAGGATATTTGCCAATCAGACGGCTAACTCTTCTAAATCAATAGCGTTTAAATTCAACGGGTACGACATTCAAAGTTTCGATGTTGTAAATCAAAAAAACAATTTGCTGGGCAAAGGATTTTTCGTTCCCGTTTTCCGTTTAAATGGGGAAAATGCCTTTGGAATCAATGATCAAGTGGCTCTCCATCTCTGGCTGGAAAACCGTTTAGTACCAAGTGGATTAAGTGCAGAACGCCAGAAGGAGTATGATTATTTGCTGGCATTGTATCAATTAAAGGGTTTAGATCATGAAAGTTTTCTAAAAGAATTGCCATCAATAGCTATCGATTCCAAGACGTTTTATGAGAAGCTTTTAAACTCTGAAAAAGTAAGAGCTGATATTGATACATATGATGAAAAGATGCTAACAGATCCAAACCGAGGACATTGGGATTTATGGCCTGTCCTCTCTGATGAAAAACCTTTAACGATAAAACTGAATGAAGAAATAATGGCCAGAAACCCCAAAATGGATATTAGGGAGGACGGCATAGTTGGCATTGATTTTGGAACCAAAAGTACAGTGGTCGTTCATCAAGAGGAAAGTGATTTTACTCTTCCCATGCGTATTGGGGTTGGCTACCTTAACACGGAAGTACAAGATTGGCATTATGAAAATCCAACCGTGATTGAATTTATTGATTTAGAACATTTCCTGGAGCTTTATCAAGAAAAGGAAGGAAGGCCAGATACAAGGTGGCAGGATGTGACGGTTTCCCACAATGCTCTTAACAATTTGATGAATGGAAAGAGTGACCATTATTATTCCATATTGAATAATCTAAAGCAGTGGGCTGGAGAAAAGAGAAACGAGCTCCGATTAAAAGACAAGAGGGGATATGCCGTTGTACTGCGTTCCTTTCTGGACTTAGCCGACCAGGAAATCAACCCAATTGAGTTATACGCTTACTATCTCGGTTTGTATATCAATAACCAGAACAATGGGATATACCTGGACTACACCTTGTCTTTTCCAGTGACGTATGAAAAAGAGGTAAGAGAAAAAATTCTAAAGTGTTTTGAGTGTGGGTTAAAAAAGACGCTTCCTATGCCGATTCAGCAAGATGAAGAATTAATGAAAAAGTTTCGTGTCACCGCTGGGGCGAGCGAACCTGCTGCCTATGCCGTTTGTGCGTTACAGGAATACGGGTTTGAACCGGAAGATGATGAAAAGACGTACTATGGTGTGTTTGATTTTGGCGGAGGAACGACAGATTTTGATTTTGGTATTTGGCGTGAAGCGGGCTTGAAAGAAAGCAGATATGATTATGTCATCGAGCATTTTGCAGCGGGCGGGGACCGTTATTTAGGTGGAGAGAACATGCTAGAGCTTTTGGCGTTCCAAGTGTTTAAAAACAACCAAAGAACAATGCGTGAGCTAAATATTCCTTTTACTCTCCCAGCAGAATGTGTCAAATTTCCAGGAAGTGAAACGCTGATTAATGAGTCGCAAGAATCCTATTTAAATACGAAACAATTGGTAGAAAAATTAAGGCCGCTTTGGGAAAGGCATGAACGGTATGAAGAACAGTTTGGAAAAGGCATGATTCGGGCAGACTTGTTTGACAAAGCCGGACACGCAAAACTAAATGTGGAACTTTTGATCGATCAAGATGAAATGGAACAACTGATTGAGGAAAGAATTGAAAAAGGCATTAAAAATTTCTTTGAGTCATTAAGGCGTGCTTTTGCCCGATCAGAACCTAGTAAAATTAATAAAGTAAATATACTGCTTGCGGGTAATTCAAGTAAATCCCCGGTCGTTATGAATCTATTTAATAAATGGATTGAAAGGGAAGTGCAGAACACTCAAAATTGGGGAGAAGTGTCTGATAATCTTTTTGAGATTCTTCCACCACTGGGGACGGAAGGCGCTTATTTAAAGCAAGAAGAGAGAAACAGAGTGGTTAACCGAGATATTTTAACAGCCCCTACAGGAAAAACAGGCGTTGCCTTTGGGCTTGTACAAAGCAGAAAAGGCGGAAGTATAAAAGTTATTGACCGTGATATGATCAACGGTGAATCAAAGTTCAAGTATTTTCTTGGCATCGGGAGAAAAGGGAAATTAAAAACAGTGATTGATCAAGAAGAAGAGTATAGCAAATGGCATCTTTTCATTGATGCGTCAGAAGAAGATTTTGAAATTTATTACACAAGCCTGCCGGAAGCTAGTACCAACCAGCTTGATATTAAGCAGGCACAGAGGAAAAAGCTTCGAATTGGGCATGTAGATGATTCAGCTTTTGTTTATATTCGAACCATAAGCCCGACTGTTATTGAATATGTTGTTGCAGACGAAGACTCGATTTTAAATGGGGTATATTTATCTGAAATTACTAAAGTAGAATTAAGCTAATTTATCGCTTGAGAAATTCAGGAAGAAATGTAGACGGAAAATATTTTCGTGAACACACAACAGATAATTCAATTGTATGGGCATTTGTGTGGTATAAATGGAATAAGTCTCACTTGGTGCTTCGGTTAAGGTTTTATGTATGAGTGGAAAACAACTCAATTTAAGGGTAAAGGCCTCCACAGTTTACTGTGTGAGGCCTTTTCATGCTCGTCGTATTTGTATTCCTAAGAAAAAGTTTTCATTTTCAACATTTAATGCTAGAAGCTCATATGTGTTTATCCTGAGGGTTCACTTCCTTAATCCTCCTGATGTTCCATAATCGTTAATCGTTAATTGTATATTGTAGTTGATCGGGGTTTCACTGAATGTTTGGTCCCAATCCTTTTTGACCTTCTTCCAAACTTTGGGGTTCTCGATTCTCAATCGATTTCCGAAGCCGGCAACGTCCACTTGGTATTCTCTTTGCATTTTTTCCACTACATTTCTCACCAAGCGATTCACTTCTTTTTCAGCTAATTTTTCAGCTTTTTTTAGGAATTCATTTTTAAAAGCATTTCCTGGAACTACCCAGTTTTCAGACAGTCTTCCCACAGATTCAATGTTTACTTCAAAAGAGATGTTGTCTCCTTTAACTCGTGGTATGATCCTGCTTTTCATGGACTCTATCTCATACACAATCAGCTGACCTGTCTCTTCATCAAAGCTTTTCACTACACCGCCTTTTCCCTTACCTGTTATCCATGTTACGCCCTCCAGTTCTTCCTCATTTAAAAAACCAGTCATTTTGTGTGTCTTACCATCGATCACTGCAGCACCAGCAAATTTGACTTGCCCATTCACTGATAGTACATTTTGCAACAGAAAACTAGATTCTGATTTGATCTTACTTTCTATTTTAATTAGCGACATAGGAGGCAAAATCCTCGTTGTTCGATAGGCATTTTCCACAATGCCAACCAGGCGAAATGCTGGAATCTCTCCTGCTGTCTTTGTTTCCAGTGTGTTGCTTGCTCTTCCTTTACTGATGAGCAAAAGACAGCTTGGTCTAAAATCATTATCACGAAAATTAAGATCAAGTAATTGTTCCAAACCATGTGATTTTGCAAGACTTTCACTGATAACAATCACTTTCATATGGTTAGCGGTTAAAGGTTGTTCGTTTCTCAATGCTAATTCACGAGTCATCTGAAGGATGGAATCTCCCGTTTGAGAAACATTCAAATAAGCTTTTTGTTGTGGTCCGGCTTGTTTCGTTGTTGAACTTGCTACTTGTGGAGTGATAAGTTGATAGGTTGAAGTAATCAGGTCTTTTCTCAAATATCCTTCCCCTTGTTCATTTAACTCTTTCTCAATGAAGGTCTTCCTTCCTTTATCAAATGCCATACCTATTCCTAAACTTTGTTCTTCAATTTCATGACTGCTCCAACATCCTGTAAGAAATAAGAGCAAAAGAACGGAGAGGGAAACGAAGAGAGGCCGAATATTTTTATGTGTTTGTTTCATATTTTCCTCCCTTTACTCTTGAGATAATAAGCAGGAGAAGCGGAAGTAAACCAAATAAGAACAGTGCGACATTGCCGACAAGATCTCCAAGTTTAAAGAGGTCATTGATATTCTTCGGAACCATGGCAATGATGTAGAGAATTGGAAGCAGCCCAAACATAAATGGGTGAATGCTCTTCTTGGAAAGTTGAGCCAGCCCTAAAGCAGCTGCATAAAATGTTATCGTGAATGTGGAGAAAATTTGCATGATCCATACCACGAGCAATAAAGATTCAAACCGTTCAAAGATTAAACCGGCGACTTCAAAACTTCGAATAAGATCAAGTGTCGGCCATGTTCTCGTGACCACTCCATCAATAGATAATGCCCCGATAACCAATACGACCGTTATCACGTAAAAAATCAATGGAATGGAAACCCCGACAAGAACCGCTTTTACCGCTTTTTTTGGCTGATTCATAAACGGAAGAAGCAGTAACATGATTTCAGCCCCTGTAAAAGCGAGAGACGTTGTTTTTACTCCTTTAAGTACAGGTATAATTCCTTCTCCTAATACCGGACGCAGATTATCGATTTCAAATATTTTAAAGCTCATAAAGGTAACAACTAAAAAAAGGATAACTGTCAAAGGTAATATAATTTCAAAAAGGCGGGCAATCGGGTTAATGCCGCCGATGATCAGATAGAGACCCACCCACATAAACAACATAATGATTGCCCAGGTAGGGGTACCTTCAAGAAGTAAAAACCTTATAACCTCCGCCATCGAACGGATCTGAAACCCGGAAGTCGTAAGGAAATAACAGATTATAACTAAACTGATTACCCCACCCGCCCATTTTCCAACAATATCATTAATGTATTGATAAAAGGTTTTGTCGGGAAACTGTTGGCTTAACTTGACCATGATCACCCCAGTGATTAACGCGATAACTCCGCCTATAATAACGCTTATCCATACATCTGGTGTATGTACCTTCTCCGTAGATGATCTGGGTAGGGTGAGTAATCCGGTACCGAGTATAAAGTTGATGACAATGACAGCTGCTTGAGGAGTTGTAATTTTGTCTTTCGGACTGAGAATCATTCTTTAACCACCCTTTCACCGATAGGTTATCCTTTACGCATGGGGTTTTTTGTATGCATCATCTTTGGACGGCGTTTCATCATCATAAGTGGCATGCGAACCATCAGGTCTTTCCACTCACCTAAGCGATAAGGAACGGCTGGACTCAAATAAGGCACGCCAAAGCTTTTTAATTTCACTAAATGGCTGCTCATTAAAAGAAAAAAGAGAATGACCCCGTACAATCCAAATGTGGCAGCACACAGCATGGCGGGAAAACGAAGAATCCGTAATGTAAACCCAGCACTATATTGCGGAATGGAGAATGATGAAATAGCGGTTAACGCTACTACAATGACCAAAACAGGGCTAATGATCCCTGCCTGTACAGCAGCTTCCCCTATGATTAAACCGCCGACAATTCCCATTGCGGGACCGATCGGCTTAGGCAATCGCAGTCCTGCTTCCCGCAAAATTTCGATGGATATTTCCATGAATAATGCTTCGATAAGTGCCGGAAACGGTACCCCGGACCTGGTTCCGATAATGGAGATGGCCAGTTTGGTCGGAATCAGCCCTGAATGAAAGGAGATAAAGGCTATATACAAAGACGGTGTAAAAAGTGCCAGAATAGCTGCGAGGTAACGAAGCATACGTATGAATGTGCCAGGAATCCACCTTTCATAATAATCTTCCGGTGATTGTAACATCATGCTTAAGGTAACCGGAACAATCAAAGCGAATGGTGTCCCATCTAATAAGATGGCTACCCGACCTTCCATCAAAGCAGCGATTACGCGATCAGGACGTTCTGTATTTTGTACCTGTGGAAAAGGACTAAGGTAATTATCTTCAATAAGTTGCTCTACATAACCTGATTCCGGCACACTATCAAGATCAATTTTCTTAATTCGGTTTTCCACCTCTTGAACTAATTCGGGATCCACAATATCTTTTATGTAAGCGACGACCAAGTCTTTTTTTGAACGCTTTCCTACCTGGAATTTCACTAAGGATAAATTCTCGATTTCACCACTGCCCCTTAAAAAAGAGGTATTATCACTCAATGATTCAGTGAAACCGACCCGTGGGCCTCTGACTAATGCCTCTGAGACAGGCTCTTCGATCGTCCTTGTTTTAAGTTTTGTAGTTCCAAGGATCAGCGCATCCATTGATCCATCAATTAAAAGAGCGGTAGAACCTTTGAGTACTTTAGATGCTAAATCTTTAATGGAACGAACTGCTTCAATTTCACTAATGGATAACACTTCATTTTTTATAAATTCTTTTGAAATGCTTCCTTTGAGGTAGGGAAGGTCCTGGTTATATTCTGCTGAAAAATCAACCATCAACGAAGGCATAATATGCTTATCAATGAGATCTTTATCCGATAGTCCATCCGCAAAAATGATAACTGACCGTATACCGGTACGCCCTAGATTAAATTCCCGAAAATGCACATCCCAATTATGGCCAATTTCTTGCTTAACACATTCAAGGTTAAAATTAAAATTATCCGTAAACTGACACGTTGCATCTTGGGAGGTAGTTGCTTCTTGTTTGTCTTTATCGGTACCTTTTTCTTTTTTACCAATCCTTGATATCCACTCTTTCATCATCATCACTCATCCTTTGAGGTACGAAGCCATTTAAACAATTCGCTGATTACAAACGGAATAACGAACGCAATAAAAGCTTGTATAAAAACCTGCCATTCTGGAAGGTAGGAAACAATCGTTTTCCACATTTTCATCACCCTATACTTGTCTCAGATAGCAACTGAAATCTGTAAAATTCCTTTATTTCTCAAATAGTATTAATATCTTCTGCGTTTCTTATGCAATGAAGTTAAAAGCTCTTAGCGTATTCGCATCACTTTATACTTGTACTAGCTATGTGGAAAAAGTGATTTAGAATATGGTGGAGGAGAGAAAGAAATGAAATCGATTTCTGGGACATATCCGAATGATTATAGTGAGATTTAATAAACAATTGGTTGAGATGTTGAGTGAAGCTTTAGAAAGTAAAAAAGAGGGTTTTTTCTTATCGGTGCTTTTACTGGGTATTTTAATTAATGATTTATAATAATCGGCTTTTCCTCTTGAAATGGAGAAGACTTATGCTCATGATTTGAAATATAATTTTAAAGGCTGTTTTCGCATACTTTGTTGCTATTCACCAAGTAATGCGGTGTGGTTGATTTCCCCTCCAATGCTCGCTTTCCGCTCCAATCAACCTTAAATCGTTTCGTTTTAAAAACAACAATCTTTACGAAAAGATCCATTTTAAAAATATATATATCAAATTGAAATGATGTTCAAAAACATATATACTAAAAATTGAGAATTATTTGTAAGTTTTATCTACTTTTGGGAAATTTGCGCATTTATCAACTTGAGAACAAGATACCCGATCGCTACCCGGAACGGAAAAGGATACACGATTATCACAAAATAGATCGGAATGAATCTTTCGATATGGGTCAAAAGGCAAGTTGTTTCTTAGTTATTAAGGTGCGATTTTAAAGGGGTGAAAAAATGGTGAATATATGGACAAGCTGCACACTTAGTTCAATTCTGGCTCTTTCCTTACTAGCACCATCCGTGTCTTTCGCTAATGAAAATTCGAATCAGGAAGCCGCTGTGAGTAAGGAAACTGCCAGCCAGTATCCCATGTTAAAGAAAGCAAAAAAACCTGAAGAAGCGGGATTTTCGTCTGAAAAGCTGGAAAAGGTGGATCAGCTTATTGAAATGGAAGTGGCTGCCGGTTTCCCTGGTGCTGCGCTGATTGTCATAAAGGACGGAAAAATCGTTAAAAGTGAAAGCTACGGGTACAAACAGAAATATAATGAACATACACCTCTTAAGAAGTTTCGGAAAATGGAAAATGAAACGTTATTTGACCTTGCTTCAAACACGAAGATGTATGCAACCAATTTTGCCATTCAGAAATTGGTCAGCGAAGGAAAGCTTAATATCCAGGCAAGAGTCCAGCAATACATTCCAGAATTCAAAGACACGGAGGAGGATGTGATCAAAGGAAAGGACAATCTGAGGGTTATTGATGTTCTTCATCATACTGCAGGTTTTAGACCTGATCCGCAATATCATAATCCAAAAGTTTCGAAAGAACTCTACTCCCAGGAACGGGATAAAACCATCGAGTTCATTTCCAAAACACCGCTCACATATGTACCCGGAACACAGAATGTATACAGTGATGTCGATTATATGCTGCTTGGCACCATTGTTGAAGAAATAACGGGGATGCGGCTTGACACCTATGTTGAAAATGAATTGTACAAGCCGCTTGGCTTGAAGAATACAAAGTTCAATCCTCTTCAAAAGGGCTCTAAGCCAATGGATTTTGCTGCAACTGAATTGCTTGGTAACACCCGGGACGGCGTGATAGATTTCCCTAACATTCGCACATACACACTTCAAGGGGAAGTACATGATGAAAAAGCCTTTTATTCGATGGGGGGAGTTTCAGGGCATGCAGGTCTTTTCTCCAATACGAAAGATATGGCCATCCTCCTGCAGGTGATGCTGAATGGCGGGGGATACGGTAAACATATGTTATTTGATCAAGAAACCATCGCTGAATTCGTCGCACCGTCCGCGATGAATCCTACATATGGACTTGGGTGGAGACGAAATGGCGATGCTAGCATGGAGTGGATGTTCAGCCCTTATGCGAGCGACAGTGCCTACGGTCATACTGGATGGACTGGGACGGTCACGATCATTGATCCGGAGAAGGATTTAGGGATTGTGCTACTAACTAATAAAAAGCACTCTCCGCTCGTTAACCCTGTAGCCAATTCCAATCAGTTTTTTGGTGACCTCTTCAAAACAGGAAGCTATGGAAGTGTTGTGACTGCGATTTATGAAGCATTGGAAACGAATGAATGAATATATATATCCATAAAGTTAAAGTCCTCCGATTAAAGTCGGGAGGCCTTTATTCTTGTTACATGAATGTCTGGATTTCTTTTAGCCACATTTTAGTGAATCGATTGCCATTGGAGTTGGAGTACAGATAGAAAAGGAACGCAGGCTTTTATTGCTGATTTCTGTCGCATTGGCAGGTGTATGCGTTTGGGTGGGCGGGGGCATTACGTTTTTAGGCCTGATCGCACCGCATATAGAAGTGGGGGCGAGATGCAAAACTACTGCCACTGACTGCAATCTTAGGTTCCTTATTGCTGCTATCTGCCGATACTTTAGGAGGAGTCATCATGGCCCCAATGGAATCGCCAGTGGGGATTATCGTTTCGATTTTAGGAGCGCCGTATTTTATCTACTTGCTCTTGAAAAACATTTAGAATATATGGAGATGTACATAAAAGTTTCAGAAAAAAAGCCCATTTTCCAGGACGTTAATGAGAAGGGCTTTTTTGCATTCACGGGTTTTCAAAGAATATCGATGAGAGCTGTACGGGTAGAAAGCGGCATTGGGGAGTGATGGATCATCCCCTAAAAGATTTATTTTTTAAAAATATATTGACTGAATGGCTTGTATCCGCTTACAATAATATTAGTTATTAGTGTATTTAGAAAATTGTAAAAGAGGTACCTGCATGACAAAGGAATTCGACAGAAGAATCGGGCGCCATGCAATCATGTACGCGTTTGCGGACGAAGAGGAAGAAGTCATATTGACGAATAATCTAAAGCGGATGGATTGGCTTTATGGAAAAGGTAAAGTCGGTTCAATGGAGCTGCAGAAAATAGTTGCGGCCATTGAGACATCAGCGAAAAGACTTGGATTAGTCAATCCCGATATGTATCGTGAAATGCATGCGCTGTATCATGCGATCATCGAAGCACTCCAAGGAGTGACACGCGGCCAAGTCGAGCTTGGCGGTCTTTTGAGGACTGCGGGCCTTCGGTTTGCAATCGTTCGGGGCAGGCCGTTTGAAAACGGGGACGAAGGTGAATGGATTGCTGTCGCCGTGTATGGAACGATTGGAGCACCGGTTCGGGGATTTGAACATGAAGCCGTTGGCTTGGGAATTAACCACATTTGAATAATTAAAAGCCTATAGTTATTTAGTGAAATAGGGGGCTGTATTGAAGGACTGGATAAGTCTGTCAATATGGCCTCCTTTTGTGTGTTTAAAAAAAGAATAGGGGTGCTGGAAATGATTATGTTAACGGGTCAAACTTTAACGATTGAAGAAGCGAAAAAAGTATTGTATGGAGAGGCATTTGTCACGGCTTCTGCCGAGAGTGTTAAGAAAGTGGAAAAAAGCCGGGAAGCCGTTGAAAATATCGTGAAACAAAAGAAGGTCGTCTATGGCATCACAACAGGTTTTGGTAAGTTCAGCGATGTTTTGATTGATGCGGAGGACGCAGAGCAGCTACAGTGGAATTTGATTCACTCCCATGCGTGCGGAGTCGGGGAACCATTTCCAGAAGTGGTTTCGAGAGCTATGGTCCTTCTCCGTGCCAATGCGCTATTAAAAGGGTTTTCAGGCGTCCGTCCTATCGTCATTGAACGTTTGATCGATCTTTTGAATGCTCATATCCACCCGGTCATCCCTCAGCAAGGTTCTCTTGGAGCAAGTGGGGACTTGGCGCCGCTTTCCCATTTAGCGCTAGTATTGATGGGAGAAGGGGAAGTGTTTTATAAAGGAGAGCGAATGGAGGCCATCGTAGCTTTATCGAAGGAAGGCATTCTTCCAGTGACACTTAAAGCAAAAGAAGGTCTTGCATTAATTAACGGAACACAGGCCATGACAGGGATGGGCCTAGTAAATTACATTGAAGCTGAACAGCTGGCACATCAAACTGAAGCAATTGCTTCACTGACTTTAGAGGGATTACGCGGCATTGAAGATGCCTTTGATCCGGATGTTCATCTAGCACGCGGTTACCGCCAGCAAACAGAGGTCGCGGAACGGATCCTTCGCATGATCAGCGGCAGCCAGCTCATCACCAAGCAAGGAGAACTGCGGGTACAGGATGCTTATTCGCTCCGCTGCATCCCACAAGTGCATGGTGCATCATGGCAAACTCTTGATTATGTAAAAGAGAAATTGGAGATCGAAATGAATGCTGCGACGGATAATCCGCTTATTTTTGACGATGGGGAAAAGGTTATCTCAGGGGGTAACTTCCATGGCCAGCCGATTGCATTTGCGATGGACTTCATGAAAATCGCCGTTGCCGAGCTTGCGAACATTTCAGAGCGCCGCATTGAGCGACTCGTCAATCCTCAGCTGAATGATTTACCGCCATTCTTAAGTCCGTCGCCTGGCTTGCAGTCGGGAGCGATGATCATGCAATATTGTGCAGCTTCACTCGTCTCTGAGAATAAAACACTCGCACATCCTGCAAGTGTTGATTCCATTCCATCTTCAGCGAACCAGGAAGACCATGTAAGCATGGGAACGATTGGCTCCCGACACGCACATCAAATCATTCAAAACGTTCGCCGCGTTTTGTCGATCGAGCTCATTTGTGCCTTGCAAGCGGTGGAATACCGTGGAATAGAAAAGATGGCTCCGTTTACAAAAGAGTTTTATACGGAAGCAAGAAAGCTCATTCCGAGCATTACACAAGATCGTATCTTTTCAAAAGATATCGAAGCAACGGCAAGCTGGTTACATCAAATCGATTGGAATTCATTTATTCATAGGAGTTTACCTACAACATAATATGAAGTGCGGAATATCCGAATAAACGTTAGGCTTATAGCCCATTGACTTGGGTTTTAAGCCTAATATCGTTATGTAAATGCTACTAGTTCCCAGAAATCCAAAAAAAGGTCCCAGCAATAGAGAAAATGACCTTGAAATAGTAAGAAATGCAGGAAATGACCATTTGATGGAATGATCGACTTTACCTATTCGTGCTAGATTAAATATGCATTTTTGGAGGGGAATCTAATTTGGAAAATCGGCAATTGCAACCACCTGTCATAAATGAACAAAACCAGCCGTCAAATTCTTTACAAAGGAAGCTGAAAGCGCGCCATCTTACGATGATTTCGCTGGGCGGTGCGATTGGAACAGGACTGTTTCTCGGAAGCGGGCCGGCCATTCATTCTGCAGGTCCTGGCGGTGCTTTGGTCGCTTACGCCGTAATTGGCATAATGGTTTATTTTATTATGACAAGCCTCGGGGAACTGGCATCATTTATGCCAGTCAGCGGAGCTTTCAGTACCTATGCTTCACGTTTCATTGACCCGGCATTAGGATTTGCGCTTGGTTGGAACTATTGGTTCACTTGGGCGATGACCCTTGCTGCAGAACTATCTGCCGCTACGATGGTAATGAAGTTTTGGTTTCCTGACAGCTCGTCTTTTTTATGGAGTTCTTTGTTCCTAGTTTTGATATTCTTATTAAATTACGTATCTGTTAAAGGGTATGGCGAAGGGGAATATTGGTTTTCCCTCATCAAAGTCGCAACCATCATCATTTTTATCGTTGTCGGAATATTGATGATATTCGGAATCATGAATGGGGATGCGATTGGTTTTAAAAACTTCACAGTTGGTGACGCTCCGTTTGCCGGTGGTTTTTTGGCAACATTGGGTATCTTCATTGCTGCTGGATTTTCTTTTCAAGGTACAGAAATAGTCGGTGTTGCAGCCGGTGAAAGTGAAGACCCGGCAAAAAATGTACCTCGTGCAGTTCGCAGCATTTTTTGGAGAATCTTCCTCTTTTACATCCTGGCCATAGTTGTTATTGGATTGATCGTTCCCTATACGAATGGCAATCTGCAGGGACACACGATCATGGTTAGCCCATTTACGATGGTGTTTGAAAAAGTGGGACTGGCATTTGCTGCTTCCGTGATGAATGCCATCATTTTGACAGCCGTATTATCCGCTGGTAATTCAAGTCTTTACGTGACAAGCCGAATGTTATACTCAATGGCAAAAGATGGGCTGGCACCGCGTATTTTCGGGAAGCTTAACAAACGCGGCGTTCCCATTTGGGGACTGGTTGTCACTTCACTTGTAGGGATGTTGGCTTTTTTTGCTTCCATTTTCGGTGATGGAGTTATTTATATTTGGCTTATGAATGCGGTTGGAGTCACTGGATTTATATTTTGGCTGGGTATAGCGGCTAGTCATTACCGGTTTAGAAAGGCTTACATTGCCCAAGGGTATTCACTGGACGATCTTCCCTATAAATCTAAATGGTTTCCTTTCGGACCGATATTTTCCTTTGTTCTTTGCTTTTTCGTTTTATTGGCGCAAAACTATCAAGCCTTTCTCGGTGATGGCATAAACTGGGCAAGTGTAATCGCTGCCTATCTTGGCATCCCATTCTTTCTGATAATGTGGCTTGGTTATAAGTTCATTAAGAAAACAAAAGTAATACCGCTAGAGGAATGCCAAATCGATTTTGATGAACATAGGAATGCCAATTAGTATGTATTGATGATATGGATCAGCCTTGAAATGAAATTGTTGTTTCAAGGCTTTTTTCTTTTAATGAAACACATTTCCACGTGTGTCTGCATTAAAATATACCGTAGAAAAAAATAGGATATTCCAATCTTGCCAGTTCCAGAACCGCTAAATATTTACCCATTTTTTATGACTGAAAATCGCTTCTTCCGTTTTTTGGATCATTATAGTTTTAAAAAAAATTGAAAAAAATTTGCGGCGGATGATGGGCGTTTATGATTATAGGAAGCCAAAGTGTTGGTATATCAAGGTTTTTAGAGTCTTTTGGAACCTTTGGAATCGATGGTGAAAATGGGCTTTTTAGGCAAGAATTCCGTCCCACATCATTTGAACTTATATTCATTCTTTGTTAAGGTAATGAAGTACTTTAGGGATACAGGTTCATTCTGAGTGCTTTGACTGAACAAAACTCTAAAATAAAAAACCATTATATTTCAGTTGGTATATGCTGTGCCTGTTAGTTTCCTCAGTTGTATTGCACCTCTTTTCCCTGCAAAGCTCAAATTAAACACATTGGGAATCCCATAATCATATTTCTATGCGTTTTGGTGTTATACTGCACTGCAAGTATCATTCCACCTGGTAAAGGAAATGAAGTACTTTAGAGGGTAGTCGTAAGTCCGTCATCCGGACAAAACTCTAAGTGGAAATCGTTTATATTACAGTTGGTATATGTTGTGCCTGCTAGTTTCCTCAGTTGTGATTGCACCTCTTTTTCCCTACTTGAAATGCTCAATTAATCACACATAATATAATCCAAGTAAAGAACTGCTTCTTGGGAATAATAAATATAGATTATTTTTTCTATGCACGTTATGCCCTGTGCCACTGAATAAGTGTCACTTCCACTTTTTTTTGAAAAAGATTGGGGTAGAATTTCGTTATTTCAAGGTACTTGTGCATTAATAATCATCACTCGCATAAAACGGGGGAATTCAGCAAAACTGAATATCATATGGGCAACTATTAGAATGAGGTGAATTGATGAAGCCGTATGTAGAAGTCAGAAATGTCTCGAAAATTTTTGGCAAATCTCCAAAAGCAGCAACAGACTTATTGAAGCAAGGCAAAACGAAAAAGGAAATCTTGAAAGAAACAGGACAAACGGTCGGAGTGAATAATGTTAATTTCGAGATTTATCCCGGCGAGATTTTTGTCATCATGGGCCTATCCGGAAGCGGGAAATCCACTTTGATCCGCATGTTCAACCGTTTGATCGATCCGACATTGGGTGAAATTTTAATTGATGATGAAGATATCGTGAAGATGAACGCGGCCCGCTTAAGGGAAGTCAGACAAAAGAAGATAAGCATGGTCTTTCAGAACTTTGCTTTATTTCCACATAAAACGATATTGGAAAACGCTGAATTCGGGCTCGAAATTCAAAAAGTAGATCCAGCAAAACGTCATGAAAATGCGATGAAGGCTCTTGAGGCCGTTGGATTGAAAGGCTACGAAAATCAGCTGCCATCCCAGCTTAGCGGCGGTATGCAGCAAAGGGTTGGGTTAGCCCGGGCACTCGCAAGTGATACGGATATCCTATTGATGGATGAAGCCTTCAGTGCCCTTGATCCATTGATTCGTAAGGATATGCAGGATGAGCTGATTCAAATCCAAGATCAGTACAAAAAAACGATCATTTTCATTACACATGACCTTGATGAAGCATTAAGGATAGGGGATAGAATTGCCCTCATGAAAGATGGAAGTGTAATTCAATTGGGAACCCCTGAACAAATCATGATGAATCCAGCCAATGAATTCGTCGAGAAGTTTGTGGAAGATGTTGATCTGTCAAAAGTATTGACAGCGTCTCATGTGATGATACGCCCAGAGAAGATCGCGGTGGACAGAGGTCCGAGGGTTGCCTTGGAAATCATGCGTAAACAAGGGTATTCCAGCATTTTTGTTGTGGATAGAAAGCAGAAGTTATTGGGGGCCGTGACTGCTGAACAGGCTCGTCAGGCAATGAGCAATGACCAATCGATCTCAGAGGTGATGTCAACCGATATCCCAACTGTAAAAGAGGATGAATTACTTGGAAACCTCATGGATGTGATGGCGACTTCAAGCTTGCCAATCTCAGTCATCGATGATCAGAACAGAATTAAAGGAATCCTTCTTCGCGGTGCCGTTATCGGTGCTTTGGCCGGCAATAAAGATTCCTTGAATGAAATGGAGAGTGAATAATTCAATGAATATGCCGAAAATCCCACTAGGAGCTTGGGTCGATTCTTTGGTGGATTGGATAACTATTGTATTTGCTGGATTATTTACATTTATTACAAATGTGATCGAGGGTCTATTGAATATCTTGGTCGATGTAATGAGTGCAGGACCTTCGATCGTTTTAATCATCGTCCTGACCCTTCTAGTTACTTATACAAGCAGATGGCCATTGGGAGTATTTGCATTCATCAGCTTACTATTGATCGATAATCTTGGTTATTGGGAATCAAGCATCCAAACTCTGGCAATCGTTATATTGTCAGGAGCTTTAACCATAGTGATCGGGATTCCGATCGGAATATGGTGTGCCCAAAATAAAACCGTGCGCAATATCGTAACCCCGATCTTGGATTTCATGCAAACGATGCCTGCATTCGTTTATTTGATTCCTTCGATATTATTCTTTGGAATAGGGGTAGTACCTGGGATCATTGCGTCATTCATTTTCGCTATCGCACCGACAATCCGAATGACCAATCTTGGGATTCAGGAAGTGCCTAATGATTTGATCGAGGCATCGGATGCTTTTGGTTCAACCAGCAGCCAAAAGTTATTCAAGGTACAAATACCATTGGCTACTCCAACGATTATGGCAGGAGTTAACCAAAGCATCATGCTCGCACTGTCAATGGTTGTTACAGCCTCATTGGTTGGGGCACCCGGACTTGGGGCTGATGTCTACAGGGCTGTCAGCCAAATTAATGTTGGGCAAGGATTTGAAGCAGGATTATCCATCGTAATCATTGCAATCATTTTAGATCGTATCACGCAAAACCTTCGTAAACCAGCTTACGAACATATCGTTAGCAGGAAAATCATTTTTACAATATTGGCTTTACTTGTTGTAGGTACTGCACTATTCGGTGCTTTTACAAAAGAAAAAGCTGTGAACGGGGATGAAAACAGTCTTGCTGCCAAGGCCAATTATGAAATCATCGGAATTGAACCTGGAGCAGGAATAATGAAGCTGACTAAAACGGCTATAGATGATTATAAGCTGGATGATTGGAACGTGGTTGAAGGGTCATCGGCAGCGATGGTTGCAGAATTGAAAAAAGCAATTGATAAAAAAGAACCAATCGTCGTTACAGGATGGTCACCGCATTGGATGTTCTCGAAATATGACTTGAAATATCTCGAAGATCCGAATGAATCATTCGGCAAGGCTGAAAATATCAATTCGATTGCCAGAAAAGGCCTCGAACAAGATGCACCTGGTGCTTATAAAATTCTTGATCAATTCTTCTGGGATACTAAAGATATGGAAGATGTAATGGTCAAAGTTACTGAAGGCATGTCTCCTTCAGAAGCAGCAGAAAAATGGATAAAGGAAAATCAGGACAAAGTATCCGCATGGACCAAAGGTGCTGAATCAGGAAATGGTGAAAAAATCAAACTGGTTTATGTTGCTTGGGACACGGAAATTGCCAGTACGAATGTGATTGGCAAGGTACTGGAGCAGAATGGCTATGATGTAACATTGAGTCAGGTCGAAGTGGGGCCAATGTTTGCTGGTGTAGCAAACGGAAGTGCGGACGCAATGGTAGCTGCATGGCTCCCGGGAACACATCTTGAATACTATAATAAGTATAAAGATGAAATGGTTGACCTTGGACCAAACTTAAAAGGAACAAAGCTTGGACTGGTCGTACCGGATTACGTCGATATTGATTCGATTGAAGACTTGAAATAAGAATTATCCCCTACAGGTAGACTGAGGAAAAAGAGAACATGAAAAAATGTTCTTAACAGTTTACCTGGGAGGGGATTTTTCTATGGCTAAAAGCAGCAAAGAATTAATGCGAGAGGACAAACGTTTGAAGTTGGATGAGGGTTAGTCATATCGTGAGCGACTTGGTTTAAAAAGTGATATGCAAAAGGCAGGTGTCCAATAAAGCCTTTTGAAGATAAACGTGATGTGTGGAAGAAAAAGTTAGCCACAAATTCTGTTCATGTAAGGCCTATCCAGTCTCTTTGAGCCTGGCTTAGGATTGAACTGAAGGACGACACATACATCCAGTTTTTAATTCTATAATACCAGTAACGTTAAATCGCCTAAATAAATTGAAGGCGATTTTTTTCTTTCATCAGAAGTAACACATTAACATTGTTTATGTATCCTATTTCAGTTAACCGATGCGGAAATGAAAGTTCTCGTTAACCGATATGTTAGAGAACCATTTTATACAAGTTGATTTTATTACAGGTGCAAAAGTAGTTCCCATTCCTAAGAAGGCATCAAGCTTGATGAGAAAGTCTTTTTAAGAGGAATGGTGGCAAAATTGAGAATTTATAAAGTGTGGGGTGTGCAAAACAAGCGGTTTTACAGGAGAAATTAGTTGGCATGGTTTTTGCATATATAAATAAGAGTAAATCAAGAAAGGAGGGAGAGCTGAATGGCCAAATATTCAGCTTTGTTGGTAAGAGTCTCAGGAGATAATGACGACTATTCAAGTACTCCTCTCCATTGTTTTTAGGAACTATTGTCGGATTCGTACTTGGTTTGCTCGGCAGATGTGGATCAATTTACGGACGATATGGAATATATCACCGTGAATCCTGGTGCAAACGAATATTCCTGATGTATTTACGTGCGGATAAATACGGCCAAGCAATTATTGCTGCAGGAAGTGGTTGTATGGCTGCTCTGGATTGCGAAAGATATCTTGATGCAAGAGCGATATCAAGTAATGGAGACAACAGTATAACATTGAGAACAAAATATAGGGAGGATTGTAATTATGAAAGAGATCAAAACCGAGCAAGAGTTTGACGAGGCGATTTTATCAACAAAACCGGTTGTTGCCAAATTTTATGTTGAATGGTGCCCAGACTGTCAGAGTACCAATTTATTCATGCCAATTGTAGAAGAAGCGTATAAAGAAAAAATAGATATGATCGCAGTAAATCGAGACCATTTTCCGGAACTATTAGAGAAGCTAGATGTGTATGGAATTCCAAGCTTTATTGCTTTTCAAGAAGGGAAGGAACTTAATCGCTTTGTAAGTAAAAGCGGAAAAAGCCAGGAAGAGGTTGAACAGTTTCTCAATCATATCGTAGAAGAAAGTGGAAAATTAAAAAGATAATCATTTTTTACTAGTATTTAATTGGGAGGGTGCCTATCCAAAAAGATTTCGGTGCCGCTTCCATCAAATCCAATACTGAAACTCAATTAGAGCTGCTCTACTTTGTAACGTTAATCAGAGACCCGCATTAATCTGAAGCCAATAAATATTCAAAATAACCGGTTTTATCAACCTATTTTTTGCATAGTAACAATACAGCGTTTAGTTCTGGAAGAGAAGAATATATAGCTTTTCAATATAACTTTTTTGCTTTAGGGGATTATGCTCGGACTTGTTGGAGGGGGAGCTGTCGGCGAAACAAGCTAATCATTATTGTTGAAGCGTTAGATTGGTGAGCTACTTTATAAATTGGAGATGAGGTGCTTGGAATGGCAAAGATGAAGAATGAAAAACATTACAAAATTTTGATTGTAGGAGGTGGCAGTGCCGGAATTACGGTTGCAGCCCGCCTTTTGCGTGAATCACGTACTCTTAGCGGAAACATTGCCATCATTGACCCTGCCACGAAACATTATTATCAGCCATTATGGACACTTGTAGGAGCTGGTGAAGCTGACAAAACTGTGACACAAAGGGAGGAAGCATCCGTTATTCCGAACGGAGCCGTGTGGGTACAGGATGCGGTTACCACATTTGAGCCCGATGAAAATGTTGTTGTAACAGCATCCGGAAAGAAACTGCACTACGAATACCTAGTTGTTGCAGCCGGGATTCAAATTGACTGGCATAAAATCAAAGGTTTAAAAGAGAGTATTGGAAAGAATGGAGTATGTAGTAATTACTCTTATGATCATGTTGATAGCACCTGGGAGGCGATCAGAAACTTCAAGGGGGGGACTTCCATTTTCACCAATCCGAACACGCCGGTAAAATGCGGTGGGGCTCCTCAAAAAATAATGTATATGGCAGAGGACTATTTCAAAAAATCAGGAGTTCGCCAGCAATCTTCGGTTATTTTTGTTTCAGGGAACCCATCCATATTCAATGTGAAAAAATATGAACAGGCACTAAATAAAATAATTGAACGAAAAGAAATAGAGACGTATTTTTTGCATCATCTTGTTGAAATTGATGGTGACAAGAAGCGAGCGACATTTGAAAACCTGAACACAGAAGAGCGCGTGAATATGCACTATGACATGATACATGTGGTACCACCCATGAGCGCTCCCGATTTTATCAAGAATAGTTCGCTCGCGGATAGTAATGGGTGGCTGAATGTGGACAAATATACACTTCAGCATCAACACTATGACAATGTATTCGGCATAGGGGATTGCACAAACCTGCCTACGTCGAAAACGGGGGCTGCAATTCGCAAACAAGCGCCAGTGCTTGTGCAAAATTTACTTCATCGGATGCGTGCCAAACTTATGGTTCATAAATATGACGGCTATACGTCATGTCCGCTTGTTACCGGATATGGGCGGCTTATACTGGCTGAGTTCAATTATGATTTACAGCCGCAAGAAACCTTTCCAATCGATCAATCCCGTGAGAGGCTCAGTATGTATTTATTGAAGAAAAACTTGCTTCCCATTATGTATTGGAACGGAATGCTTAAAGGAAAGATGTAAAAACGTTGATGGCCATAACAAAACAAAAGTATCCGAGGTGCCTGAAAGGAGAAGGATTTATGCTATTAAAGTATTTTTATGATGATAAACTGGCTCAAGCTTCATACCTTGTGGGATGTCAGGCTACTGGCGAAGCGATCATTGTTGATCCGTCACGTAATATAGAACCTTATATTAAAACGGCTGGAGCACATGGTGTGCGGATCGTGGGTGTAACGGAAACGCACATCCACGCGGATTTTTTATCTGGTTCACAGGAGCTAGCTTCAAGGCTTGGGGCCACATTGTATTTGTCTGATGAAGGAGGGGCGGACTGGAAATATGAGTACGCAACTGGGTATGAACACTGCCTTCTAAAAAATGGAGACGTATTTTCCATTGGGAATATCAATTTTGAGGTGGTACATACACCAGGACACACACCTGAACATATATCGCTGCTCGTAACAGATGGGGGTGCATCTACCAAGGATCCGCTCGGCATATTTACCGGAGATTTTGTATTTGTGGGTGATGTGGGGCGTCCCGACTTATTAGAAAAAGCCGCAGGGGTGCACGCTTCCTCGGGAAAAATGGCAAGCATGATGTATCGATCTCTGCAGCAGTTTAAAAACCTTCCTGACTATCTGCAAGTATGGCCAGGACATGGAGCGGGCAGTGCCTGTGGAAAAGCGCTAGGTGCAATCCCGTCGTCAACCATCGGATATGAAAAACGGACAAATTGGGCATTGCAATATGATAATGAGGATCGCTTTATAGAAGCGCTGTTGGCTGGACAGCCGGAGGCACCCCCTTATTTTTCAATGATGAAGTGGTTGAATAAAGAGGGAGCGCAGCAAATTAGAAGGATGGCAACACCACATCATATGGAGGTTTCAATAGATATTGTGCAGGAATGGACGGAACAGGGAATTGTCGTTGATACGCGTCCAGCCAGCGAATTTGCCACCAAGCATATACGAGGGGTAATGAATATCCCTTATAACAAATCATTTGTAACGTGGGCGGGATGGTTGTTGGATTATGACCAGCCTATATATCTTCTAGCATGCAATGCTGATGTTGCAGGTATTGTAAAAGATCTCCAGTCCATTGGGTTGGATCGCGTCATTGCAACAATGGATCCAAATATCATTGAGCAGGCAGGAGAATCCGATTCGCGTGTTATGAATTATGAAGAAGTGACAATGGACATGGTAGAAGACGCCATTCAGACAGAAAGCATATATGTGCTAGATGTCCGAAGCATGAACGAATGGAAGGAAGGCCATTTTCCACAAGCTAATCACGTCATGCTTGGTCATTTACAAGAACAGGCACCTAAACTTCCACATGATAAACCAATTTTGGTTTATTGCAAAACCGGAGGAAGATCAGCCATCGCTGCAAGCCTTCTGCAAGTTCATGGTTTTAAGGAAGTAAAAAGTCTTGTAGGCGGTTATGAAGAATGGAGTAAACAGAAGAAGTTGCCACCCACTAGAGAAGTTAAATGAAATCTTTGAATTTTATCATCCATGCAAAAATTTTACCATGATTGCAAATGTGTAAATGCTTATGATCAGAGGGTTTTTAAAAATGACCGCGGTATAAGGGGATTCGACCAAGTAATTCTATAAAAATAAGGAGATTTTATAGGAGAAATGGGTTGGCATGACAATTGCATATATAAAAGAGGCAAGGTACACAAGCAAACATGAGAAGGAGAGATACTCGATGAAATATAATTTTGACCAAGAAATCCGTCGACTGAACACTGACTGCGAAAAGTGGGATGATCTTGAAAATCATTTTGGTGTAAAGGATGTTATACCGATGTGGGTGGCCGATATGGATTTTCAGTCTCCACAACCTATCATCGAAGCATTAAAACAACGTGTGGAGCACGGTGTTTATGGCTACACGCTTAGACCGGACTCGTACATGGAATCCATTGTTGGCTGGCTGAAAAGAAGACATCGATGGTCCATTGAGAAAGAATGGATTACCCACAGCCCAGGAGTGATTCCAGCTCTCTCGTTGGCGATTCAGTCCTTCACGCAGACAGGGGACAAAATAATTATCCAACCTCCTGTATACCATCATTTTGCCCGTGTGATCCAAGCGAATGGCCGTGAAATTGTAAACAACCCGCTTAAGCTTGAAAATGGGCGTTATTTAATAGATTTCGAAGACCTGGAGGCAAAGATAGATTCATCGGTAAAAATGTTGATTCTGTGCAGTCCACATAACCCGATCGGAAGGGTATGGAGCAAAGAAGAATTGACGAGACTGGGGCAGCTTTGTATGAAGCACAATATTCTCGTTGTCGCAGATGAAATTCATTTTGACTTTGTTTATAAGACACATACCCATATTCCTTTTGCTTCTATATCAGAAGAGTTTGCGAACCATTCTCTTACCTGCATTGCTCCAAGCAAAACTTTTAACCTAATGGGTGTGCAGACGTCAAGTATCATTATTCCAAATCAGCAACTGCGCGATAGGTATGAACGGGAACTTCATACATTATCCATTGGTTCGCCGAACATATTTGGCGTTGTTGCGTTAGAGGCTGCTTACCGACACGGAGAAGAATGGCTGGATCAGCTCCTTGAATATTTGCAGGGGAATTTGGAGTTCACCATGAATTACTTCAGCAAAAACATCCCGCAAATCAAAGTCATCCAGCCTGAAGGCTCCTACCTTGTATGGCTTGATTGCCGGGAATTGGGAGTTGAAGAAATGGATCAATTTATGTTGCACCGGGCAAGGGTTGCAATGAATGAAGGGCAGATTTTCGGTATGGAAGGTGAAGGGTTTATGCGGCTCAATATTGCTTGTCCACGTTCGATGTTGAAAAATGCTCTGGGTGGCATAGAAAAAGCTGTCTCCTCTTTGTGCAAAGCGTAGAAATTTATTTTATAATAAATTTATTTTATTATTCATAAAGCGCAATAGCAAAGGAGGATAATATGGCAGGCTTTATCGGCATGCAGCAGTTTATTCAAGATTACGCTGAGAACACAGCAGGAATCCTTGGACTGGATATAACCGTGCTTGATGAAAAGGGCGTTCGTATTAGCGGAACTGGCTACTATAAAGATCTCATTGGCAAAACGGCTCCGGAAGGCTCCTTTTTCAGAATGATATTGGAAACAGGGGAGCCTGGAGTGGTTTACGATGTGAAAAAAGATGAGTCGCAGTGTAGGAGTTGTAAATTCGTAAATCAATGCAAAGAACTCGCTACAATCGGGTTTCCAATTGTAAAGCAAGACAAACCGGTTGGCGTCATAGGCATGATTGGTTTTTCCCATGAACAAAAGGAGAAAATGATTATAGAATCAGAGAATCTGATACAGTTTCTCCGCAATGTTAGTACATTGTTAGTCAATAAATTAGCAATGCTGGACCCTGATAAAGAACCGGGTTGCAAAATTCAAGAAGAGATACCTATTCCCCAAAAAGCTATTTCTTTTGAAAACATTCTTGGGAAAGATTCCGGGCTTCAAGATGTTATTAAAAAAGCTAGACGGATTATAAACAGCCCATCCACTGTTTTGATAAGGGGAGATAGCGGTACGGGAAAGGAATTATTAGCCAAAGCGATTCATTTTGAAAGCAAGCGCCGAATGCATTCATTTGTGGCAGTAAATTGCGCAGCCATACCTGAGAGCTTATTGGAAAGTGAGTTGTTTGGTTACGAGGGCGGATCATTTACCGGCTCGAGTAGGAATGGGAAGATGGGGAAATTTGAATTAGCGCACAAAGGAACCATTTTTCTTGATGAAATTGGTGATATGCCGCTTTTCTTGCAGCCAAAGTTATTACGGGTTTTACAAGAAAGAGAGATTGAAAGAATCGGTGGAAAAAAAGCAATCGAGATTAATGTACGGGTGATTGCAGCCACTCACCGAAACTTAGAGGAAATGGTGCGAAACGGTACCTTTCGCGAAGATTTATATTATCGTCTCAATGTCCTCCCTCTCCATACCAAACCTTTGAGAGAACGGCGTGATGACATCACTTTGTATCTCGAACATTTCATTCATAAACATTGTATGATCATGCAAAGGAATCCAATGAGACTTGACCCCATGCTGGAGCGATGGCTTATTGGCTATGATTGGCCTGGTAATATACGGCAATTGGAAAACGCCGTAGAATATATGATCAATATGGCCGAATCGGATATTGTGGGCTTTCAAGATTTACCTGACTATCTCTTTCAACAGGACCATCTCTCTGTTGAGTGCAATGGATTAAGCTTAGAACAAATGATTTCAGAATATGAAAAAGAAGTAATCCAGAGCTATTTCCTGGCTGAAAAATATCGAAATGATAAAGAACAAATTGCCAGGGAACTACAGATTAGCCTATCTACCCTATATCGCAAGTTGGAAAAGTATAAATTATGTTAAATTCATCTATTTTACTAATTAAAATTAATGCGGGAGAGTGCTTATAGCATTTTCTCGGCTGAATTAAAAGCGGAGGGCAGAGGTATTTTGATAATTGACCGAAAATTATAAAAATGTTTCAATAAAGACATTTTTTAAAAGAACAACAAGATGAACCTGCATACCAATTGTATTTGAACTATGAGTAGACAGGGGGATACACTATGGGAAAATTAGAAGCAGAGATAAGTAACACCCTAGAAGAGCGAAATTCAAAAGGATCATTACAAAGGAAGCTGCAATCCAGACATTTAACGATGATGGCCATTGGTGGTGCAATTGGAACTGGATTGTTTGTATCCAGCGGATCGACGATTAGCACTGCGGGGCCGGGAGGAGCGCTTGCTGCATATATTCTGGTAGGAATCATGGTCTATTTTGTCATGAATAGTTTAGGAGAACTGTCGGCCTTCTTACCGGTTCCGGGGGCTTTTGACATTTATGCCTCAAAGTATATTGATCCTGCGTTAGGCTTTGCGTTAGGTTGGAACTATTGGTATACAACCGCAATAACGGTTCCTGCAGATTTGGTGGCCTCTACTCTTATTATGAAGTATTGGTTCCCGGACTCACCTTCTATCTTGTGGAGCGCACTTTTTCTGGGTTTGTTGCTAATCTTAAATGTTTTATCAGTCAAGGCATATGGGGAAAGTGAATACTGGTTTGCCGGTATTAAGGTCATCTCGATCATCGTGTTTCTCGTTATTGGGGTTGCCATGATTTTTGGAATTATGGGAGGACATACGGTCGGGTTCAGTAACTTTACCCAAGGAGATGCTCCTTTCCATGGCGGGCTTGTATCTATCTTTAGTGTTGTGCTCATCGCGGGCTTTGCATTCCAGGGAACGGAGGTGATTGCGACGGCAGCCGGTGAAACCGAAAATCCATCGAAAAACGTACCGAAAGCGATTCGGTCAATCTTCTGGAGAATCCTTATTTTCTACGTGTTGACGATTTTTGTTATCGGTTTGATTATCCCTTATACGGATCCAAACCTGCTTAAATCCGGCGTTCAAAATGTATCTATCAGTCCTTTTACGCTCGTTCTTCAGAGAGCTGGGTTGGCATTTGCCGCTTCCGTCATGAATGCAGTGCTTCTTACCTCTGTATTATCAGCTGCAAATTCAGCAATGTATGCTTCTTCACGTATGCTATGGGCACTGGCGAAAGAAGGAAAGGCACCACGCATCTTTGCAAGTCTTAACAGGAAGGGAATTCCCATGTGGGCCCTTTGTACAACTGCTTTTATAGGGCTTGCCTCTTTTTTGGCTTCCCTTTTTGGAAATGGTTCCGTTTTTATTTGGTTGGTAAATGCTTCAGCCCTTACCGGATTTATCAAATGGTTCGGGATTGCCGTTAGTCATTACCGCTTTCGTAAGGCCTATGTAGCCCAAGGCAGAGATCTAAATGAATTGCCGTTTAAAGCCAAATGGTACCCTCTGGGTCCGGTTATCACACTATTATTTTTTGTGGTTTTCATTTTTGGACAGACTCTTTTTTTCGGACATCAGATTGGCTGGGCGGAAATACTGGCTACCTACATTGGTCTTCCTATTTTCTTGCTTCTCTGGCTTGGTTATAAAATCATTAAGAAAACAAAAATGGTTCCTCTGATGGAGTGTGATTTTGAGCGGAAAGAATAAGAGGGAAGGCTTGTGGTGAATGTAAGCGTTTTATTTAAATGGAAATTAAATTCTATTACGTATTAATAGGATTACACACAAAAAAAAGAGGTGGTTTATATGATAAAAGAAGCGATCATAACAAAAGAAGCCCCCAAGGCTATCGGACCTTATTCACAAGGTATTAAGGCAGGAAATACAGTTTACACTTCAGGGCAGCTGCCAATTGATCCTGAAACTGGAGAAATGCCTGATAATATTGAAGAGCAAACAAGGGTGTCATTGGAGAACCTTAAGAAGGTTTTAGAAGCGGCGGGATCAAGCTTACAGCAGGTAATAAAAACAACGGTTTTCTTAAGCGATATGAATCACTTTGCCGTGATGAATCATGTATATGGAGAGTTTTTCCCTGATAATTATCCGGCAAGAAGTGCGGTTGAAGTTGCTCGTTTACCTAAAGATGCTTTTATTGAAATAGAAGCGGTGGCTATTATTTAATGATATATAATTGAAAAGGGAAGGCAGATTGATATTCAATTTTCTTTAATGTAAATATGGCCAGTCTTAAACAAAAAATATCAGGAGGATTTTTAAAAATGAATTTAGCACAATTCCCCAGACAGCGATATACACCAACAGAAACACCCATTGAGAAGCTACACCATCTTTCTGAAGTTCTTGGTGGTCCTTCTATTTATCTTAAACGAGACGATATGCTTGGTCTGACGGCTGGGGGAAATAAAACAAGGAAACTGGAATTCCTTGTTGCAGATGCATTGGAAAAAGGTGCGGATACGTTGATTACATGTGGAGGCATTCAATCCAATCATTGCCGTTTAACATTAGCGGCAGCGGTTAAAGAAAAAATGAAGTGCATTCTTGTGTTGGAAGAAGGTCTTGAAAATGCTGAACCAGATTTTAACGGTAACTATTTTCTCTATCATTTATTGGGCGCTGAACAAATAAAAGTAGTGCCTAATGGAGCGGACTTAATGCAGGAAATGCAGAAAATAGCTAAAGGGGTAAAAGAGACTGGACATAGCCCGTACATCATTCCGGTTGGGGGATCGAATGTTATTGGTGCAACGGGATATGTTGCTTGCGCACAGGAGATCTTGGCACAGTCATTTGACCAAGGGATTGATTTGAAAGCAGTTATTTGTGTAAGCGGAAGCGGAGGAATGCATGCTGGTTTGGCGGCCGGATTTCATGGAAACCAAAGTGGAATATCGGTAATCGGAATAAATGTAAGCAGAGGAAAAGCTGAACAAGAAGAGAAAGTTTATCAGCTAGTTAACGAAACTTTAGCACACATCGGCATTCCAAATTCAATTCCTCGTGAGGCTGTTACGTGTTTTGATGAGTATGTCGGTCCTGGTTATGCTTTGCCTACACCTGAAATGGTGGAAGCAGTCAAGCTAATGGCAAGAACGGAAGGGATTTTGCTGGATCCGGTATATACGGGTAAAGCGGCAGCGGGACTCATCGATTTAATCCAAAAAGGCACCTTTAAACCTGAGGATAACATTCTATTTGTTCACTCTGGTGGAGCTTCATCGTTATACGCCAATACTTCACTATTTTATTGAAATTTGATTATTATATGGCATAGTGTGAATCAAAAAAACAATAAATATAGAAGGCAAAGGATCTTCTGGTTCTAAGATGCATTTATTCGAAAGAGGTATATAGAATCAGCCCCATGAAGCCATACCAAATAGTATATGAATGAATTTCATCTGATTTGGTATTGACTTTAACAATGCTTTCTCCTGCTGTGGGATGGAATATGAGTTATTCCGTAAATAGACTGTAAATAAGGGTTGGTATGTTGCATTCGTCAAAAATGAGGTGGATGAAAATTTCCGGCTCATTAGAATCATAGTTTTTAAGAAAACATTCACCATAATGTACATGTCCTTTCCTTCCACATATTCAGTTTTTTCCAAGTCGCTGGTTCAATCCCATCGACTTGGAAAGGAAAAGCTCCATTTGGCTAAGCAGCTTATAGCTTAACCAAATGGAGCTTTTTAAATCAATGGATGGAAATGAATTTACTCCTCAATTCCTCTTCCGTCACTTCGATCTTTCCTTTCAAATCTTCAGCCAGTAATACATAACTTTTCACGCCAATGAATTCTGAATGTGATATTAAAAAGAATTTTGTTCCTTTTTTATACGCAGAAGGAACATCTTCAATCAGCTTAAACATTTTCATCCTTTTTCCACCTTGGATATCATAAATTCGTAACGGTTGTATTCATAACTGCTTTTGTAGTAGACGAAATGGCATTGAACAAGCTGATGAGGATTAGGTCACTACTCAGATGCAACTTCTTCTTCTCACTTTTTATATCATTGATATTTATGAGCGGTCAACTATTATTACGGTAGATACAAGAAGCAGCTGGCATTGTCATTTGTTTGTGAATTAAGAGTATTCCTAACTTTCTGTGGAACTGCCTATCGTTGAATGTTAAAATTCAGTTGGAAAACAGTGTTTCATGATACATAAGGAAGAGAAAAGAGAGGGCAATCAATTTGTTATTTCTCTATTTTGGAAGGTGTGGAAATATTGAAACCAATCATATTTGATGTTGATACTGGGATTGATGATGCCATGGCAATGGCGTATGCTTTAAATTCCCCGGAATTGGAAGTGCTCGGATTCACCACTTGCTTTGGTAACGTGCCCGTTGTTGAATCGACCCGCAATACACTTGCCGTTTTGGAGAAATTAAATAGGCGCATTCCGGTTTTTGAAGGTGCTGACCAAACTTTGATGCGCGGAAGGAAGAAGAAATATCCGAAGCATGTTCATGGGGAAGACGGGTTAGGAAATACTCTTCAGTTTGAACCAACCATCAAAGCATCACAAGGAAATGCAGCAGATTTCATTATCGATCAAGTGAAAAGCCGACCGAATGAAATTACGATTATTGCAGTTGGACCACTGACTAACATCGCATTGGCGATTAAAAAAGCCCCAATGGTCATGCCCTTAGTAAAAGAGGTCGTTATTATGGGCGGTGCCGTAAACGTACCAGGAAATGTAACGCCCTATGCTGAAGCGAACATAATATCAGATCCTGAAGCAGCTGATCAGGTATTTGCTTCAGGACTGCCAATCACCCTAGTGGGGCTTGATGTTACACTCCAAACATATCTGTTGAAATCGAATCTTGATGGTTGGCGTGCCACTGGTAAGGAAAGCGCCAAATTTTTAGCGGAAATGACCGATTATTATATGAAAGCATATGAAAACTCCCATCCAGGCTTGGGCGGTTGCGCCCTTCATGATCCGCTTGCTGTCGGGGTTGCGGTTGATTCAAGTTTTGTGAATACAGAATGGATGAACGTCAAGGTGATGACAGAGGGTGAAGAAACAGGCAGGACAATTGGTCAAAAGGATGGCGAATCAAGAATAAAGGTCTGTACGAATGTGGAAAGTGATCGGTTTTTGAAACATTTTTTGGAACGGGTTATTTGACTAAGCAACGAAAGTGAATCATGTATTAAGTATATAGGTCATCACTTTTCCAAAAACCTTTGGGAAGAGATGGCCTGTTTCTGTTGGATATACAGATTCCCGTTATATGACGTATTTCTGCTTTAGCTGAGGTGAGTGGTTAGCCGAAATAATAGGCCGAAAAAAGCGGAACCAGTTCCAAATATCTTTGTAAAAAAGGACCCCCGTTCATTCGAGTGTCCATTTTTGAATGATTTGGGATTCCATCAATTATAAAATCGAACAGTATGGAAACGTTTGATTTTCAGGATTTAATCAAACGTTTGATTAATTTCCTGGAAAAGTAAGTCTAAAGTCCCTAATATTATGTTTGAAACCATATTATTGGATGATGGTTCAGAAATATTGGGTATAAGGAACTTTTTTTACCATAAAAAAGTAAAAAGTTAAAAATTAATGTAAAAAAGGGTTTAAATATTGGGGAAAACAGGTATATAGACTTTTATAATGCCATATTTAGGATTTTTTGCATAATCATAATTTACCATTTTTCGACTTTGCGTCTATTTATATGGCAGAAAATGTATGGTTCTATTAAAATGTACTATATAAGATAAAAGGAGGATTTTTTCTATGTCACAAATTCGTGTAACACCTTCAGAACTGAAAGATGTAGCTAGACAATATGATAATGAGAGCCAACAAGTAACGGATATGATTGGTCGTTTAGATAGAATGAGAGATCATTTAACTGGTATTTGGGAAGGTTCTTCCAGTGAGGCTTTCGTAGGTCAGTACGAAGAATTAAAGCCTTCATTCATGGATATGGCTCGTTTGTTGAATGAAGTTTCTCAACAATTGAATAAATCAGCTCAAATCCTTGAAGACACAGATAATCAGATTGCTAGTCAAATTCGCGGATAATCATTAGGTCAATGAGATAAAGAATTTTCTGGGAAAAAGCGCCGCGACTCTTTATGAAGATCGTGGTGTTTTTTTGCTTTAAAAGAGGTGGTTTCCATATATATTCAACTGACGATCGATTTAAACAGGTATACAGGGGAAGTGTTTGATTTGCAAGTGTCGAATTACCGCTCCATCAAGAAGGTTGTGGAAATAATATGGCAGGTAAAGGGTATTGCCAGTGCACCTAAAGAAGGTTATTGGGTGCGGGTCCAGAATAAAGAGTTCGTATGTTCAGGTTATGAAACCCTGCTTGATAGCGGAATTACGACGGGGGACCGCCTTGAGATCCTCTAATGGATTAAGTGTGGACTCTTTATAGGAAAAAAGTCTAAAGCCCTTTAGCAGGGGTAAAGGAGTTACATAAAATGGATGAGAAAAAATCCTCATATCTGGAGAAAAAAACAGAAGCTGCAATGATGAAGGATGATAAGGGGCTTTCGTTCGTTTTCCAACGGGCCAAACTATTAATGCAAGACCCACTGGAATTACAGCTTATTCATGAAGCGGATGATGCTATCCAGAAACATATAGAAGTGACAGAGGACGAGGTGAAGATCAGAGTAAATCCACCAGCCTCTTTTTTTGTTTTTTCCAAAGCTAAAGATAAAAATCCATTGAGTAGATGGTTATCTTCTTATCAAATCTTGAAGAAAATCAAGAATCATGAATTGAGTCGCCTGCAACTAGTCGTCTGTCCAGAAAATATCGTTTTTGATTCAAGCTTGGCCCCATATTTCCTGCATTATGGCGTAAAAGACAGTTTGCCTCCTTATGAGAATGATCAAGAAGAGCTATTTAAGGAAACGAAGGCAACGATTTCGGCGCTAGTGGATGGGCAGTATACATTCGAAGAGTACCTGCTATACCATAAAACACTGAAACTATCGAATGAAACACAAAGTATATTGGCATCGGGGACTTGGGATGAACTTTCCACGGTCATTCAAAATCGGATAGATGCTTTAGAGAAGGAAGAAAAAGCATTTGTGCATATCCCTGAAAAGAAATGGAAAACGGGCCGTTATACACTTTGGGGCACGGTGATCGTTCTAGTCCCGCTGCTGTTGTTCACGATTTACACACTATTTTTCTCCCACCCTAAGCAGGAAGCATATGTAGCAAGCGGTGAAAGCTTCTTAAAACAAAATTACAGTGAAGTCATTGACCGTTTGGAAAACTATGATCCGAAAAAAATGCCGTATGTCGTTCAGTATGAACTGGCGAAGTCCTATGTCACTTATGAGCCGCTGGATGATGTCAGGAAGAAGAATGTAGAAAATGCAATCACATTGCAGACCGATAGTCAGTATCTTCTATATTGGATTTATATAGGCAGGGGCATGAACGAGGACGCGATCGATTTGGGGAGAATCATGGAGGATCGAGAATTGATTACATATGGTCTTTTAAATCAGAAAGAACAAATCAAGTTGGACGATAACCTTTCTGGGGAAGAAAAGGAAACGCAAATTAAAGAAATCGATACTGAGTTGTCCGAATATGGAAAGGAACTAAAGGAATTGCAAAAGCAATTAGAGGAACAGCAAGATCAGAACCAGTCTTCAACAGAATCGAATATAGAGGATAAAGGCGCAGCGGAAACAAAACCTGCTGTAAAAGAAGAAGCGGAAAAGGAATCTGCTTCAAAGGATTCCTCCAATAAATCATCTGAAGAAAAAGAGAAAAGCAAAGAGTGAGCAATAGGCCTTTTGCGGAGGTGAGATTTAATGAGTTTATTATGGATTTATTCTAAGGAGACCTACCAATCCTATACGATCAAGGATGATCATAACGGTCCAATTACGATTGGGCCTTCAAAACAGGATACGATTATGGTTTATTCGATTCCCTTTGAACATGGTCCCATCAAGCTGAAAAAACATGAAGGACTTGATGGATATGAGGTGTTTAGAGAGGACAAGAAGCTTGGCGATGTAAAGCCATTCCAAAGCTTCACCTTTCGTGAAGGAGAAGAAACGGTCGAGATTTTTTATACAGCAGGGGAATTGGAAGAAAGCCTCTATTATATAGGCAATTTGAAAGAAATCACTTTATCGGCCAAGGTGGGAGCGACTATCCGTAAAGAAGGACCAGTTTCTGGCAATGGATTTTCCTTTTTGCTTCATAAAGGGCAGTGGCTTCTCATGCCAAAGGAAAATAGCACGATATTCCTGAATGGTGAAAGGGTGACGAAGGCCGTTCCCATTCAAAATGGTGATCTGATTTGCTGGCCGAATATGGCGCTGAGATTGGTTGAAGGCGACTTATTGAGGGTTCACTGTGCCGAGAGTTATGAAACATCTTTATCTAAAATGAAGAAGCCAATCTCTGAAATGAAAAAAAACTATCCACAATATCGCAGGACGCCAAGGATGATCTACGAATTGCCGGATGAGAAAGTGACAATATCTTTTCCGAGCCAGGAATCGGAAGATAATAATAGAGGGTTATGGCTAATCCTTATGCCGCCTTTAATGATGTTAATCGTCATGGGGGTCATCACGGTCATTCAGCCTCGGGGCATTTTCATCATCATATCGATTGTGATGTTCACAACGACTTTAGTTACCTCGACGGTACAATACTTTAAAGACAAAAAGAGGCAAAAATCCAGAGAAGAAAAACGTCAACGTGTATATACCAGGTATCTAGAGCAGAAGAGGGAAGAATTGCAAGAGCTGTCTGAAAAACAAAAGAATGTGCTGTTCTATCATTACCCTTCCTTTGAAAGGATGAAGCTTCTCACTGAAAGTATCAGCGACCGTATATGGGAGCGAACTTTGGAAAGTGAAGATGCCCTGCACTTTAAGATTGGAACGGCGACCATACCCTCAAGTTATGAGGTATCGGTAAATAGTAGCGATATGTCCAATCGGGATATCGATGATTTACTTGAGCAGTCGCAAGAACTTGTGGATGTATACAAAAACCTGGATGATCTTCCGTTATCCATCGATTTATCAAGCGGATCGATGGGCCTTGTCGGAAAGGAATCGATTGTTAAACGGGAGCTGCAACAATTGATTGGGCAACTGGCCTTTTTTCATAGTTATCATGATGTTCGATTTGTGGCCATTTTTCCGGAAAAGGATTACCAAGAATGGGAATGGATGAAATGGCTCCCTCATTTTCAATTGCCGCATGCCTATGCAAAAGGCTTTATATATAATGAGCAATCACGTGACCAGCTACTGACCTCGATTTATCAGCTATTGAGGGAAAGAGATTTGGATGAGAACAAAGGGAAAGTGAGATTCACTCCCCATTTTGTCTTTATTGTCACGGATCGTAATTTAATTGCGGAGCATGTCATTTTGGAATATTTAGAAGGTAAAACAGGCGATTTAGGTATCTCGACTATTTTTGCAGCGGATGCAAAAGAAAGTTTGACTGAAAATGTCCATACGCTTGTGAAGTATATAAATGATCTTGAAGGTGAAATTCTCATCCAGCAAACGAAGGCCGTTCATACTCCTTTTAAACTTGATGCCCATTCAAAAGAAGGGAATGAGCGTTATGCACGTACGCTGCGTTCACTAGATCATCAAAAAGGCATGAACAATTCCATACCGGAAACGGTATCATTTCTGGAATTATTGAAAGTTCGTGAAGTGGAAGATCTGCCTATTAGCCAAAACTGGCGGACCAATCAGTCTTCCAAATCCTTGGCAGTGCCCATTGGATTGAAAGGGAAAACGGATAGGGTTGAATTGAACTTGCATGAAAAGGCGCATGGCCCCCATGGATTGGTTGCTGGAACGACAGGGTCGGGGAAAAGTGAATTACTGCAAACCTACATCCTATCATTAGCCGTTCATTATCATCCGCATGAAGTTGCCTTTTTGCTCATTGATTATAAAGGTGGGGGAATGGCACAGCCATTCAGGCAGATTCCGCATCTGCTCGGAGTCATTACGAATATTGAGGGAAGCAAGAACTTCAGTGCCAGGGCATTAGCCTCCATTAATAGTGAATTGAAGAAACGCCAGCGCTTGTTCGATCGATATGAAGTCAATCATATCAACGATTACACGGACTTATACAAAGAAGGCAAAGCGGATGAACCGTTACCGCATTTATTTTTGATATCAGATGAGTTTGCGGAACTTAAAAACGAAGAACCGGATTTCATCCGTGAATTAGTGAGTACGGCGCGTATTGGACGGAGCTTGGGAGTTCATTTAATTCTTGCTACACAAAAGCCGGGCGGTGTAATTGATAACCAGATTTGGAGCAATGCCCGTTTTAAGATTTCCTTGAAAGTGCAGGATGCCAATGATAGTAAGGAAATTCTTAAAAATAGCGATGCGGCAAATATTACTGTCACGGGACGGGGATATTTGCAGGTAGGAAATAACGAGGTTTATGAATTGTTCCAGTCTGCGTGGAGCGGTGCACCATATTTAGAGGATACGGTTGGATCTGAGGATGAAGTGGCGCTTGTCACGGACCTCGGCCTTGTTCAAATCTCAAATGTATCGGAACAGATCACTAATAAGAGGAAAGAAAAGATTAGTGAAATTGAAGCCGTGGCGGATCGAATTGTGGCGGCACAGGAAAAAATGGAGATCAAGAAGCTGGCAAGCCCGTGGCTGCCGCCTCTTTCAAATCGTTTATCGAGAAACGCTGAAAGAAGCCTGACGAGCAATCAATTCCACTTGGGAATGAAGGATGAGCCCGAATTGCAGAGCCAGACAAATTATGTATATAACTGGATTGAGGATGGGAATATTGGGGTTTTTGGTTCTTCCGGATACGGCAAGTCAACCACCGTTTTGACACTTCTCTTTAGTTTTGCAGATCAATTCAGTCCAAAAGAGCTGCATTATTATATTTTCGATTTCGGGAATAGCGCTCTATTGCCAATGCGACAGCTGCCTCATACAGGGGAATACTTTAGGTTCGATGAGCTAAGGAAAATTGAAAAATTCATGTTATTCATGAAGACAGAAATGGAAAGGCGTAAGCAGCTCTTTTCAGATAAGGAGCTTAGTAACATAAAGCTTTATAATGCATTAGTGGAAGATAAATTGCCGATTATTTATATCGTGGTCGATAATTTTGACTTAGTGAAGGATGAGATGCAAGACCAGGAAGCGCAATTCGTTCAGTTTGCACGTGATGGACAATCACTTGGAATATTCATGATTTTAACGGCAACGAGAATCAATGCGGTTCGCCAGCCGTTAATGAATAGTCTTAAGACGAAGGTCGTCCATTACTTAATGGACAGTTCTGAACAATATTCGGTTTTGGGGAGAACCCCATATGAAAATGAACCTGTTCCGGGCAGGGCGTTGGTGAAAAAGGACCAAACCTATCTCACGCAGGTTTATCTACCAGCCGATGGTGCGGATGATATAGCCGTTTTGGAAGAAATGAAACAAGCCGTGGCAGAACATAAGGTTAAATATAAGGAAACGGCCAAACCGCCGGCGATTCCGATGTTACCGGCACGTCTTGATTCCAGTAGCTTCAAGAGTTATTGTTCACAAGCCATTAAGAAGGATTCCATTCCAATCGGGCTTTCAGAGGAAAGTGTTGCACCTGTTTTCGTGGAGTTGAATTCCAATCCATTCCTGCTTGTCGTAGGACAGTCACGTAAAGGGAAAACGAATGTCCTTAAAGTGCTCCTGGAATCGTTGCTTACACAGGCAATTGGGGAAATTGGTTTATTTGACGGAGTTGACCGTGGCCTATCTACTTATGCTTTAGAGGAGAAGGTGAGCTATGTGGAAACAAAAGATCAGATAACCGAATGGCTCGATCATATCACTGAAATATTTGAAGAACGTGAAAGAAGTTATCTAGCGGTATTGGAAAATAAACCGATGAAGCAACTGGAATTCCCGCCGATCATGTTTGTCATAGATAGCATTTCAAGGATCCAGCAAACGATAGACAGCAGGATTCAGGATAGGATCAGCGGTTTGATGAAACAGTACAGCCATCTCGGCTTTAGTCTGATTGTCGCTGGAAATGCCAACGACTTCACGAAGGGGTATGATTCTTTGACAACCGAACTGAAACAAGTCAGGCAGGCTGTTTTGCTTCTTAAAAAATCGGACCAAAGCTTGTATACCCTCTCCTATTCCAGAAAAGAAGAAGAAATACAGCCGGGTTACGGATACTTTGTGCTGAATGGCCAGGAGAGTAAAATCCAAATACCTCTAAGTGAAGAAAGAAGGAGAGTGCAAGAGAGTGTCTGAAAAAATAAAACCGATGCTATTAATCGGTAAAATACTGGTGATCTTAGCGTTGCCGATCTTGTTTTTTTCTTATATTGGCCAAAATCCAATGAAAAAGACAGAAACGGCTTCCCGTGAAATCGCCATTGTAAATGAAGATAATGGCACTGAATTTAATAATAATCCTATTTTCGTGGGCTCAGAGCTTGTTACTACATTGGACAAGGATTCTGAATATCAGTGGTTTGTGGTTAATAGAAGTACGGCGGAAAGTGGACTTGCAAATGAAAAGTATGATGCAATTATATATTTTCCGTCCGATTTTTCAGAGAATATTTATACGTTCGATGATGAACAGCCTGTCAAGGCGGGGATAAAGTACAAGGTACAACCTAGTTTGAATGCAGAGAACATGGAAAAGGTACAAAAGGAATTAGAGAAGACAAAGAGTAAAATGAATAAGCATATTTCAACACAGTATTGGAGCTATGTTTCCCAATCGGTCGAGGACATCCGTAAGAAGTTCGATAATGTCCTTGCTAAAGAAATCGCTTTTCAAAACACGATGTATGAGTTTTATACTCCAAGCTCGGAAAGCCTTGCTGGTGAAATCAAGCAGCATAAGGACATGCTTGAAGGAGTCTTTGCCCAAACGAAGGATGCTGGCAAAACGAGTAATGAAACAATGGATGAAATAGGGAATACCAAGACTCAAATGGCTTCCTTTGTAGAAGATGTAGTTTCTTTTGAGGAATATCAAAAAGCTCAAAGTATTCTTTTTGAGAAGGCTTCGGCTCAAAATCAGCAACTTGTCAACGAGAGTGTTCAATCATATGACAAGGTGCTGAATGAGGGGAGCCAGTCGATACCGGAGATTCAGCAAGGGATGAATACGAAATACAGCCTTAATGATCAAGGCATTAGTGAGAATGTTGGAATCATGCAGCAGAAACTCGATTCCAGCAGTAATGAATTGGACCAATTTTCAACAAGCATGAAAGACAAACAAGTAGAACAAATTACGAAAATCACCCAAGATCAACAAAGCTCGATTGAACAATTGAAACAAACGGAAGAGGCGGGTCTTGATGACCTTCAGTCTACCTTGCTTGTTCAAAGAGGAAATCTTGCAAGCAGCTCTGGTGATGGGGAGGTCATTGATGAAGGAACGACGCCTATAGAAGATATTGAAACGGAAACGGAAAAAGGTGAATCGGTTGCTGCACCTGAAAAGAAGGACCCGATTGATGAACTGTCGCTACAGGTATTGCTGGATCAAATAAATGGGATCAACACGGCACTTGAAAGTTTGGTGCCGGCTGAAGGAAGTGAAGGAGCTGCTGAACAAATCAACATCCTTACAGCAGAACTCCAAGCGGAAATCAATAATCTGAGCGGAACGGTAAACGGCAGGACAGGGAATTATAACCAAGTGATAACTGAGTTTAATACACTGGTAGATTCATATAATGAGCTGCTGGCGCAGTTTACGCAATTACAAGCTGATTATAATGAACTCGGCACGAATTATAAGGATTTAGGTGACCAATGGAAAAAGTCACAGGAAGATATTCAAAAATTACAGGACATCCAGAGTATGACAATCGATGAGGCCATCGCGGAAATCAAGACTCTCGAACAGTCACTTCTTGAAAAAGTGGGGGGAGAAAGGCGAGCGGTTCTAGTGAGGGCCTTTGAGAATCCTATCACCAACCGGGATTCAACTACCCTCCTTGCCTATTACGGTTCACTCTCATCTTATGGAGAATTGGCTGAAAGAGTCACGGAAGCAAATGTAGATAAGGTATTTGCAGCCAATATAAAAGAATTGGAAAACTTGAAAAATGGGGTTTCCGGAAACGTAGATGAAGAAGCGAAACTCGTTAAAGCCAGCTTAGCAGGAGTCAATGAGAACTTCGGCATGTTCTCAGATTCCATTAAGGGTTATATGAAAGAATATGATGCTAACGTTGAAACGGGGCAGAAAGCCACTTTAGCTGAATTAGCGGCAATTACCGGTAAGGCTCAAGAAGTGTCTGCCAGTTTGTCGGATCATATGGAAGTTCCTGAAATGGAGGCCGAACCTCCAGTTAATCTTGATGGAGAAATGTTTGTATCACTTCAAGACAATACGGCAACAACTGTCGGCTTCATTTCCGAACTTGTCAATTCTGTAGCGGAACGACAGGCCACGGTCACGAAGGATACAGCGGACCTGCAAGCGAAAGTGGGGTCAGTACAGGAAAGGGCCGATCAGCTTAATGATAATTGGTCCCAAAATGTAGACTCAACCGAAAGAATCAAGACGGACGTATATAGTGTATTGAACAATACTCTAGTCGATGATCAGCAGAACGGGTATGTGTACGAATATTTAGCGAATCCCGTACAAATCAGCGGGGAAGTCCTTCATCAGGAAAAGGTAAATATCCCGCCAATCGTCATGTTGGTGATCATACTCATTTCTGGGTTATTGATCGGTTTCTTCCTGCATCATTATGAAACCATTCCAATGATGGTCCATGCGGCCTTGTTTACCTTACTGAACCTGATCGTAGGTTTAATCATCAGCATGTATGGGTTGAAGATCTATCCGCTGGGAGATATGCAGGAGATTAAATGGACCGTTTTCACCGTCCTGCTTTTATTCTTCTGTTCAGCGTTTACCCGACTTGCCTTCTCGATTGGGCCGTTTGTCGGTGCTATCCTGGTGATTGGTTTGATCAGTTTCTTTACCATTCCATTATTGGATTTAATCATGCCTAATTTCAATGTAGACCACCCGGTTGCAGACGTATACATGTCCATTCAATTCGGTAATCAGTCGGCATTCATTCCGGCTAGTATCATCTTGATTGTGCTGACGCTTATTGCAACGATCATTCCGTATATAGTGAAGCGTCTTACAGAAAGAAGAGCAATGGCCCATGAAGTGGAATAAATACGTGATGCCTGTCTTGCTCATCCTGTTTTTTAGCCATGCGCCTCATGGCGGGGCGGAAGAGGAACCCATGGTGGAGCCCAATGAATATCAAGAAAAGGATATTGATATTCAAACGGAGTATTTCCATGAAGAAGGATTGTTGGAACAGAAGCGGAAACTGCCTGAAGAACAAAAGGACCTCACTTTTGAAAGAGGGAAATATGATGCCGTTGACTCGATGAAGGACTCACTGTTTCTGTCTCCGGTAACGGAGAATCAGAATAATACCATCGCTTCAAAATCAGAACAGCTTGGATTATTCTCGGAAGTCGCCATTCGGACGAGAAGCGAAGAAGAAACAGAGCCTTCCCTTAATTTTGACCTGACGATATTGCTCGGCATCGTTTTGGCACTTTTGGTCGTTTGTTTGTTTTTTATCCTTATCCCGAAATTGGGGAAGCTGAATGGAGATGTTAAACGAAAATGAAAACAGCCCGATTCCTAAGTCAGGAATCGGGCTGTTTTGCTACATATCCATAACGGTTTTAATAAGCCCTAAAAGAAGGGCGGCCGCGAAGATCAAAATGAAGAATTTTTTATACATGATCAGTACCTCTTATATCTTATGACTGGATTGCATTCATTTTAGCATAAACAAGACAGAAAAGAAGTTTCCTTAAAATGTACAGATCGGTAGGGAGTGGCTTCATTGCCTTTATGAAAAGGTGGACCATTTATTGGAGTTTCTAAAAGGGGTTCGGAATTTTTTAATTCCGAACCCCTTTTGTCTACAAACTTAGATGCGCCGATTAATTGGTGCATCCTCCTATCGTGTTATTTGAACAAGTCAGGATAAACAGTCTTTGCTGCGAGTTCCACAGCTTCCCCGATCCTTGGTCCAGGACGTGACATGACATTTTCATCAAGCAAATGGACGTCATCGTTTTTCACAGCATCGATATCTTCCCAGCCCTTACGCGATTTAATTTCACCAACGGCATCATCTGCATACGTGGCGGTGGTGATGATGGATTTAGGGTTCCTTTTGACGATTTCTTCATCGGATACTTTAACCCAGCCTTTTTGGTCATCAAAGATGTTTTTTATGCCGGCAGTGTCAAGGATTTCATTTTGGAAGGTCTCCGATCCTGTTGTATAGATTTCCGGAGCAGGACTAACTTCAAAGTATGTTTGTTCCTTTTCATCCAAAGTTTTCACTTTTTCTTCGACACTTGTAATTTGGGATTTGATATCTTTCACTAATTCATCCCCTTTTTCGGCAACACCCATCACTTTAGCGATCTGCCCGATATCACCATATACATCATCGAAATTAGCCGCAGATTTAATGATGAATACAGGGATGCCGGCATCTTCGAGGGGTTTCAGTGCCGTTTCATCACCAATGCTATAAGCTATGATGGCATCAGGTTTCAAGGCAATGATTTTTTCTGCATTGATATTAACAGAGTCTGAAACATGTTCGATATCCTTCGCTTCCTCTGGATAATTATCGAAGTCTGTCACGCCAACGACTTTATCACCTTGTTCAAGGGCAAATAAAATTTCCGTATTGCTTGGCTGAAGTGAAACGACCTTTTCCGGGATTTTCTCGAATTTTATTTTCTTACCAGTATCATCCGTAACGGTATAGTCCCTGATTTCTTCGCCCTTCTTAGTATCTTTATTATCCTTTGAGGATTGATCATCGTTCACTCCGCATCCGCTAAGGAAAAGCGTAAGCATCAGCATGGAAATCCAACTGAATCGTAGGGTTCTCTTCATTATTTATTCCTCCGTTTTCTTTTTCATTGTTTTGGTTGGGTAGGATTTACTTATAAAAGTAATCTCCTCGACCCCCTGTTGCTTATTGACGTAGACTGCCATCACGAAAAATACATTTGCAAGCAAGTGAGTGTAATCAAAAAGAATTCCCGGAATTTCCTTTTCTAGACTTACCTTGTGTAAAGCTCGCACGGACTTTTTGGCTTCACTGCGGCAAGTATGCAAAGTACATGCTGCGGTTGATCCTTGTGGGAGGACGAATGTTTCGATTCGATCCTTCACTTCGGCGACATACCGGTCGTAGATTGCACTTAAACGGTCGAGGTCATCGCCGGTAATGGCTAATTTCCCACGGACTGAACCATTTAAATGGTAAGCCATAGGCAACAATTCCATTAAGTCATGGTATACATCGGGGACATTCTCAGTAAGTGAGGCGGCCAAGCCGATTTGTGTCGTCAATGAGTCTGTACGGATTTCAAAATCGACGGTCGATACGGACTCACGCATGTATGGGTAGTATAAAAAACGAAAGTCTTTCTTTGTCATAAATCTTCCTCCTTTTACGTTTTGGGTGAATGACCTCCGTATTGCTTTTCCCAGCAAGACAAATAGCCGACCAAGGGTTTCGGTCGGCTTCGGGCATCTATGTATCTGTAGTAGAAAAAAGATGGGAGAGCCGTACAATCTCCCATCTTCCGAAGAGCATAATACGATGAAAAAAGGCAGGTCTCCTGGCTTATGCGTCATTTTACTCTAAGAACCTTCCCATTTGGGTTAAATGGACGGTAATCAGCGTGCGATTACATCCTCAAATAGTGGTATGCATCTTATTTCATTAGCACTTACAGTTGCGGAAACAGCTTCGGTTTTAAACCGAATTCCCTATTAAGCTGACAATGCAGCACCTTTTTCTGCAAGGTTCATATTCACTTAGCAACAGTTTACCATACCTTTTTCAATAGGCCGCATTAATATTTTTAGACAAATTCGTTTATGGTTTACCGAATATCTAGTAAACTTACAATGTAAGGGTTAATTGGAGCTTAATGTAAAAATTTCGATATAGAAAAGGTATGAAATAATAGTGATACTGTGAATCCCGGGAGGTAGAGAATGATTTATAAGCAGGTCAATCAAAAACTGGAAATGGTTCTGGGGAATGTCGAAAAGGTGATTATCGGAAAACGGGATATAGCAGAACTAAGTATTGTGGCACTCCTTTCCGGTGGACATGTCTTATTGGAGGATGTTCCGGGCGTGGGGAAGACAGTCATGGTAAGGGCACTGGCAAAATCTATAGGTGCAAGCTTTAAGCGAATTCAATTCACACCTGATTTACTTCCTTCTGATGTTACTGGTGTTTCGATCTTCAATCCTAAGGAACAAGAATTCATTTTTAGGCCAGGTCCGATAATGGGACATATTATTTTAGCCGATGAAATTAACCGGACCTCGCCGAAAACCCAGTCTGCATTGCTTGAAGCCATGGAAGAGGCAAGTGTGACGATTGATGGTGTCACAAGGGGATTGGAGAAGCCATTCTTCGTAATGGCGACACAAAATCCGATCGAGTACGAGGGAACATATCCGCTTCCGGAGGCTCAATTGGATAGATTCCTATTAAAAATGAAAATGGGCTATCCAGGTGTGGAAGAAGAGATAGAGGTTCTTAATAGAGCTCAATACACGGTACCGCTTGAGGAGCTGGAATCCGTCATCACATTGGATGAATTGATAGAATTACAGGCTGACGTAAAAGCTGTGATAGTGGATGACACAATAAAACGATATATTGTTGAATTGGCGAATCGAACACGTACGCATGAAGGGGTCTATTTAGGTGTAAGCCCGCGTGGATCGATAGCATTGATGAAGGCAGCCCAGGCTTACGCGCTGATCCAGGGCAGGGACTATGTTCTGCCGGACGATGTTCAATATTTAGTTCCATTCGTATTTTCCCACCGGCTTATTTTGAAACCTGAAGCGAATTATGATGGCTTCGATGCTGGAATGGTGATACATGAAGTTGTGGCGACAACACAGGTGCCAGTGAAGCGGGCTATGACCTGATGCGCAAATTCATCAATATTTTAAGGGGAAATATGAGTGTGGTCGGACTGGTATTACTCATGACCGTTTCCTTTTGCTATGCAATGTTTCAAGGCGGTTTTGTCAGTTGGTTCATTTTTTATTCATTTTTGCCGTTTTCTGTGTACGCTTTGATTCTGCTGTTTTATCCGCTGCAGGATTTGACCGTTGAGAGAAAGGTCAATAAAAGGGAATGCCATTCCGGCGAATCTGTTGAAATAGCATTGACGTTTACCCGTAAAAACCGGCTGCCTCTATTATTTATGGTGGTAGAGGAGGAATTGCCTCAACAGCTGGAAGATAGGGGGTTCCAAAGGAAAATAATTATCTTTCCTGGATTCAGGCGTACCTTCAACATGTCATATACCTTGGAAAACTTGGAGCGTGGAGAGCATTCCTTTCAATTGATCCGCTTTTGGATTGGGGACTTTTTCGGGTTAGTCGAAAAGGAAGCGATATATAGTTCACCTCTGAAAATAACTGTTTTTCCTCGTTATCATGAGCTTGCCTACAGTGATCTTGATCGAGTGTTCAATCAGGGGGCAGTGGTTTCAACAAAGAAAACACAACGGGAACATTCAGTGGTCTCCGGAGTAAGGGAATATCAGCCAGGCGATCAGTTGTCATGGATTAATTGGAAGGCGACGGCCAGAACGAGTGAAATCATGACGAAGGAATTCGAAGTGCAGAAAAACCGGGATGTATTCATCATGCTTGATGAAAAGCCGTCTGATCTATTCGAAGAATCCATTGTAATGGCGGCTTCTCTTGCCCACGCCATGTTAAAGAAAGGCATGGAAATTGGGTATGTGAGTATGGGATCGAGGTTGATCATACCGGCAGCAGCAGGAAATAACCAGAAACGAAAGATTTTTTACAGACTTGTTAAAGAAGAGCCGGGTGTTGTAAACGCATTGAACGAAAGTGTCAGGAAGGGTATTCTTCCGGCAAACGCTGCTGTGATATTCATCGTTACAGACTTAACCTTAGAAAAGGTGGACATATTGAGCGCTTTCCGGCCTAATCAGGGATTAATGTTATGTGTTAAGAAACAGGCAGATCTTACTGATGAGGAAAGGTTGTCAAGTTCTACAGCTGTTTCGAGGGGGATAAAGGTTAGCTTTTTTGAAAATGGCCAACTAAAGTTTGATAGACCAGGGGTGATGGCAAAATGAATGTCACTACCGATAAGCTGGAAAGGTTCATGCATGTCCTAATGTATGTATTTGGTCTGGTGTTGATTACTGAATGGTTAAGGCCTGTCGATAAACTAACGGATACAGGTAATATCATCATTTTTATCTTATTTTTGGTCTATTCCCTGCTACTGCATTATTTCCGCATACATTGGTCAATGCGATTTATTCTCATTAGTTCTTATATAATGATTTCATTACAGTTCCTCCATTCAAAAGACGCTTTATTTCAATTGTCATGGCTGAAAGGATTTCTAGCGGATTTTAAGGGCAATCTTGGTTTTATATATGATGGGAATTGGGAGTTGATCACAAATCCATTTCGAACGTTGCTATTCTTTGTCCTTCTTTGGCTTGTAACATATTTGATTCATTACTGGGTGATGGTTAGGCAAAGCATCTTTTTCTTTTTTATGTTAACGGTGATTTTTATATCTGTACTTGACACATTCACTCCTTATGTGGGGGATATGGCAATGATTAGAATAATCATCATCGGGTTCTTGATGCTGGGCCTGCTTTCCCTGCTGCGACTGACGATACAGGAGAGGATTAAGATTCCGATGGTTTCCATCAATAAGTGGATCTTGATGCTGACCGGCATGATATTGGTAAGTGTCCTTGTTGGTTTCGCTGCACCTAAGCTCTCTCCGCAGTGGCCGGACCCGGTGCCTTATATTACTTCTTATTCTGATGAAGCGGGGAAAGAAGAAGGTGGTTCGAAGCGTAAAAGTGTCGGATATGATGAAGACGATTCGGAACTTGGCGGTTCGATAGAGCCGGATAGTTCCATCGTTTTTTATAATAATGCTCCTGCAGGACATTACTGGAAAGTTGAGAACAAGGATATTTATACCGGTAAAGGGTGGGTTTCCATCATGGAAACGGACTTTCACACTTTTTCCAACGGACAGGATATGGCATCTTTAGGTATTTACGACGTTCCTGAAATGGTGAGGACAGAAGAAATGACGGCAAAAGTGTCCATGACGGAATCATATTCCCATATCCTTCATCCGCAGTCCGGGTATTTAAAAAAGATTGAGGCCAAAAACGGGGTGGATTTCAAATATTATCAGGGTATGGACAAAGTGATATCCGAACAGGGTATTGGCGAACGAATGTCCCCGAAAGAGTATGAGCTTTTCTATGATATGCCGAGTTTTGATATAGCTGAGTTAAGGAAGGTAACGGATCACGACGAATCGATGGATTTAATAATGGAAAAAAACACTCAGCTTCCAGAGGGATTGCCAAACCGGATATATGAATTGGCATCCCGGCTTACAAGAAATGAAACGAATTGGTACGATAAGGCAAAAGCCATTGAGGATTATTTTGACGGACCTGAATTCATTTATTCTAAGGACGATATTCCGTATCCGGAGAGCAATCAAGATTATGTCGATCAATTTTTATTCGAGACACAGATAGGGTATTGCGATAATTTTTCAAGTGCAATGGTCGTTTTGCTAAGAGCCGCCAATATACCTGCAAGGTGGGTAAAGGGTTATACGGAAGGGGAAAAATCAATCCTTGAGGGCGAATCCGTTTATAAGGTGACCAATAATAATGCACATTCCTGGGTCGAGGTTTATTTTGCAGGGATCGGCTGGGTTCCCTTCGAGCCGACAAAGGGTTTCGATGGGGAAGTTGAATTTTACGATTCGGAATTGAAACAGGAAGTGAAGAACCCTGAAGAAACCCCAACTAATGAAGAGCAAACAAAGAAAGCTACCAGGGAATTTCATGATACACCCGATAGGGAAACTCGAACATCCGTGAAAACTGGTATTGGGAACATGGAAAGGTTCTTAAAATGGATTGCCATCACACTGTCAGGTGTATTGATACTCGCTTCTATTGGTTATTTCTTCAGAAGGAAGTGGATTCCTCATCTGCAGATTCTTCGTTATAGAAAGAAAACAGGTGCTCATTTCCCGGCAGCCTATTTAATATTATTGAAACAATTAAAACGAGCTGGGTTGGTTCGTCCGGAGGGGCAAACTTTAAGGGAGTACGCAGCCTATGTGGATGCAGTGTACGATACGGATGAAATGAGTGAATTGACGGCTAAATATGAGTTAATGATATATCGTGGAGACGTGGAAGTTGGCGAATGGAAACACTTTCAAGAGGGTTGGGAAAGCTTAATGAGAAAAACTAGCTCTTGACCAGGTTTTTATTATATTGATACAATAACAAAAACTAACTTAAACTAATATATCCTTCATATATCCTCGATAATATGGATCGAAAGTTTCTACCGAATCACCGTAAATGATTTGACTATGAAGGCGGATTTTAACAGGAAAGCTGAAAATCTGCCTTCGTCTATACTTTTTCTGTATTTTTGAGGGTGGATTTTTAGTTTTTCTTTTTTTATGATAATATTTTTTATAAGAAATTATCACTCGATTTTATGAGTGAATTACATTGATAGAGGTGACGTTTGTGCCGGGGAAAACAGAATTGCAAAAAAACCAGGAAATGATCGTAGTACTTGATTTCGGAAGCCAATATAATCAATTGATCACTCGTCGTATCCGCGAATTTGGTGTGTACAGTGAGCTTCATCCTCATACAATTACTGTAGAAGAAATCGAGAAAATGAACCCAACGGGAATTATTTTCTCAGGGGGCCCGAACAGTGTTTATGATGCGAATGCATTTGGTTGTGATGAACGCATTTTCGAAATGGGCCTTCCGATTTTCGGTATTTGTTATGGCATGCAGCTTATGACTAAACATTTTGGCGGTAAGGTGGAGCCAGCGAAAAACCGTGAATACGGAAAAGCGACACTTGCCATCCAAAATGAGTCCAAGTTATTCAGCGACCTGCCAAAAGAACAAATCGTCTGGATGAGCCATGGTGATTTAGTTGTGGAAACGCCTGAAGGTTTCCAAATTGATGGGACGAACCCGTCTTGCCCAATTTCGGCTATGAGTGACGAGTCACGTAAATTGTATGCCGTTCAATTCCATCCAGAAGTCCGTCATTCAGTATACGGTAATGACATTTTGAAAAATTTCGTATTCGGCGTTTGTGGCTGTAAAGGTGACTGGTCAATGGAGAACTTCATTGAAATAGAAATGGAGAAAATCCGCCAAACGGTCGGAGATAAAAAAGTGTTATGCGCATTGAGCGGCGGTGTGGATTCATCCGTGGTTGCTGTATTGATCCATAAAGCGATTGGCGATCAGCTGACATGTATTTTCGTTGATCATGGATTACTTCGTAAAGGGGAAGCCGAAGGTGTAATGGAAACATTCAGTGAAGGCTTCAATATGAACGTAATCAAGGTCGATGCAAAAGAACGTTTCCTATCGAAACTTGCTGGCGTTTCAGATCCGGAACAAAAACGGAAAATCATCGGTAACGAGTTCATCTACGTATTCGATGACGAAGCAACGAAGCTCGAAGGAATTGATTTCCTTGCACAGGGTACACTTTACACAGACATTATCGAGAGTGGTACGGCCACTGCACAAACAATTAAATCGCATCACAACGTTGGCGGTCTGCCGGAAGATATGCAATTTAAATTGATTGAGCCATTGAACACTCTATTCAAGGATGAAGTGCGGGCACTTGGAAGTGAAATGGGCATTCCGGATGAAATCGTTTGGCGTCAACCATTCCCGGGCCCAGGTTTAGGTATTCGTGTATTAGGCGAAATTTCAGATGAAAAACTAGAAATCGTTCGTGAATCTGACCATATCTTACGTGAAGAAATTAAAAAGAATGGTTTGGAACGTGAAATTTGGCAGTACTTTACGGTGCTTCCTAACATTCGAAGCGTTGGGGTTATGGGCGACGCGCGTACGTATGATTATACAATCGGAATCCGTGCTGTTACATCCATTGACGGAATGACGTCCGATTGGGCGAGAATCCCATGGGATGTACTTGAAATCATCTCAACGAGAATCGTTAATGAAGTAAACCATGTAAACCGCGTCGTGTATGACATTACGTCTAAGCCGCCTGCAACGATCGAGTGGGAATAGAAGATTAAAATCATCCAATCAGTGAAGGAATTGACCTTCACTGATTTTTTTTGGTTAAATTAATTTTTGAATATGTAGATTACTTACATTTCCCGTATGTTGGCGAATATATAGTCATAATAAGTAAGGAATATATAGTGAAAAGCGAACATTGCCTAAAATTACATAAAAAATATTCGTTTGGTATATTGACGATTATTTTAGTGATTGGTACACTATACCTATAATAATAAAAAAACATAATTGTCGTATAATATTGGGGATATGGCCCAAAAGTTTCTACCAAGCTGCCGTGAACGGCTTGACTACGATGTGTATGGATTGGCGAGTATGGATAAACCGCCACTTCTTTACATGACCGCAGTCAAGCCCCGTTCGAAAGTGAATGGGGCATTTTCTGTTGGCTTATGATTTTAGATAGGGGAGACTCATAATGAAAAATTATTTTCGGTTTAACGAGCTGGGAACTAATTATCGCCGTGAAATACTTGGCGGGCTGACTACGTTCCTTTCAATGGCATATATCCTGGTTGTTAACCCTGTGATGCTGACTTTACAAAGCATCGAGGACTATCCGGATGAATTGAGAATGGACTACGGAGCGGTTTTTGCAGCTACCGCCTTAGCAGCTGCAATTGGCTCGATATTGATGGGGCTTATAGCCAGGTATCCAATCTCGCTTGCCCCGGGCATGGGATTGAATGCTTTCTTCGCTTTCACCGTTGTACTTGGTTTTGGGATTCCTTGGCAGACGGCTTTATCAGGGGTATTGATTTCAGGTATAATCTTCGTTTTGCTTTCCCTATCGGGAATACGTGAGAAAATCATTAATGCAATTCCGGTCGAATTGAAATACGCAGTTGGAGCCGGTATCGGTTTGTTCATTACCTTTGTAGGGTTTCAGAATGCTGGAATCATCACGAATGATGACAGCGTGCTTGTCGGACTGGGCGACTTGACATCAGGAAATACATTATTGGCTGTGTTCGGAATTGTCGTAACCGTCATTTTGATGACGAGAGGCGTCAAAAGCGGCGTGTTCATAGGAATGGTCATTACGGCCATTGCAGGGATGATCTTTGGACAAGTTCCGGTGCCGGAGAAAATAATCGGTGCCGTCCCTAGCATAGCGCCAACATTCGGGGTTGCTTTCGATGCCTTCGGAAATCCCGGTGATCTCTTCACTGGTCAAATGTTAATCGTGATATTGACCTTCTTGTTCGTAGCTTTCTTTGATACAGCCGGTACGTTAGTGGCTGTTGCGCAACAAGCTGGACTAATGAAGGATAATGTACTTCCTAGAGTGGGAAAAGGATTGCTTGCTGATTCATTATCCATCGTTTCAGGAGCAATTCTTGGTACATCCACCACGACATCATATGTAGAGTCTACATCAGGTGTTGCGGCTGGTGCTCGAAGCGGTTTTGCGGCTGTAGTGACAGGTTTACTGTTTGTCCTATCCCTTTTCTTCTTCCCGCTTCTTTCAGTGGTGACATCTGCGGTGACTGCGCCGGCATTGGTTATAGTCGGAGTGTTAATGGCATCATCACTTAAAAATATTGACTGGCAGAAGTTCGAAATTGCAGTTCCGGCCTTCTTTACGGTCATCATGATGCCTATGACATATTCAATTGCGACAGGTATAGCTTGCGGATTCATTTTCTATCCGATCACCATGTCGATGAAAGGGAGAGCTAAAGAGGTTCACCCAATCATGTGGGGTCTTGGAGTCGTCTTCCTGCTATATTTCATTTTCTTGAAGTAATAATGCAAGTGTATAAGGAGAGTCCCGATTTCGGGGCTCTTCTTTCATGTTGTAAGAGAAAGCTCATATCGTGTATAGTAAAAAGACTAAGTACTTAGTACTTTATCCTGTATGGGGCATAGGGATGACTTTGAGAAAAAAAGAGGGAGAAAAATGAATGGTTTTATCGTTGAAAAGGTTTTGAACAATAACGTGGTGATTGCCACGCATCCGTCGTATGGAGAAGTCGTTTCTATTGGAAAGGGCTTAGGCTTCAACCGAAAGAAGGGCGAAGAGTTAAGTCCGGAACTTGCGGAGAAAACGTTTGTCCTGAAAAATGTTAAGGAACAGGAAAGTTACAAAAAACTTTTGCCGCAGATCGATCAAAATCTTCAAGCTGCCATTATAGAATCCATTCATCTCATTAACGACCGAGTAACTGGAAAACTCAATGAACATATACATGTCGGCTTAACTGATCATTTATTGTTCGCCCTTCAGCGTGTTTCACAAGGAATGACTATCAAAAACCCATTCTTGAAAGAAACGATAACCCTTTATCCTTTTGAACATGATATTGCTGTTGATGTAATCGAATTAATTCAAGATAAGACAGGCATAGGCCTGCCCCAAGGGGAAATCGGTTTTATTACGCTTCATATTCATAGTGCAATATCAAATAAGGACTTATCGGAAGTCAATCAGCATTCGCAGTTAATCTATCATCTTATCCAAGTCGTTGAAGAACAGCTCAACGTACAAATTAATAAGGATAGCATAGACTATTCACGTTTGGTCCGTCATTTAAGATTCATGATAGACAGGGTGTTGGCTGGGGAAAAAGTTGAGGAACCCGAAAAAATAGCAATGCTATTGAAAGAAGAATATCCTCTGTGTTACAATATCTCTTGGAAGCTAATAAAAATTATGCAGCAGAAATTAGGCAAACCGGTTTGTGATGCGGAAGCTGTCTATCTAACGATGCATATCCAACGATTACAAAAGAAAATAAAATAAAAGTACATTAACTTACGTGTTACTGATTCGATCAGGCATAAGTGAGGAGAATGATTGTTATGAAAGAGGGTATTATATACCTGAATTTTCATTTCAATCCTATCTTTGCTTATGCCTTTTTTGTATTTGAATTCTGATGCGTGGGAAGATGAATGCCATCGTTTAATGTAACCGTTTTATTAGCATGGAAAAACAGTAAAGAGGAGGAAAACCTATGTTTAAGAAGTTGTTTGGCGTTTTGCAAAAAATCGGAAAAGCTTTGATGCTTCCTGTAGCCATTTTACCGGCGGCCGGAATTTTACTTGCGTTTGGTAATGCATTGCAAAACGAAACTTTGTTGGATATCGCCCCGTTTCTTGCGAGTGGCGGAGTGGAAATGGTTGCATCGGTAATGGAGAATGCCGGAAATATTATTTTTGGGAATCTTCCCTTGTTGTTTGCTGTTGGGGTCGCAATTGGGTTAGCTGGCGGAGAGGGTGTTGCCGGCCTGGCTGCGATTATCGGGTTCTTGATCATGAATGTAACGATGGGAACTGTTCTTGGGATTGACGCTGCCGACATTGAGAACAATGGTGCGGTGTATAGCAATGTCCTGGGGATCCCGACGTTGGGAACGGGCGTGTTCGGCGGTATTATTGTCGGTGTCATGGCTGCTGTTATGTATAATAAATTTTATGAAATTGAACTGCCTTCTTATTTAGGATTCTTTGCAGGTAAACGTTTTGTACCCATTGTAACAGCCGCAAGCGCAGTTATTCTTGGGTTGTTGATGATTTTGGTTTGGCCGACGATTCAATCGGGGTTAAATTCATTTTCCGAAAACATGTTGGGTGCTAACCTGACTCTGGGAGCGTTCGTGTTTGGGGTTGTAGAACGTGCGTTGATTCCTTTTGGATTGCATCATATCTTCTATTCGCCATTCTGGTTCGAATTTGGCAGCTATATCCCTCAAGGCGGGGGAACGCCAGTCAGAGGAGACCAAGCCATCTTCATGGCACAAATTAAAGATGGTGTACAGAATTTAACGGCAGGTACCTTCATGACCGGTAAGTATCCATTCATGATGTTTGGGTTACCAGCTGCGGCTTTGGCCATTTATCATGAAGCAAGACCGGAAAGAAAGAAAATAGTCGGGGGCTTGATGGCTTCTGCGGCACTTACATCTTTCTTGACGGGGATTACTGAGCCACTTGAATTTGCATTCTTATTTGTTGCACCGGTGCTTTTCGGAATCCACTGTCTGTTTGCGGGTCTATCATTCATGACCATGCATTTACTGGATGTGAAAATCGGGATGACGTTTTCAGGTGGGTTGATCGATTACGTACTGTTCGGTTTAATTAATCCGCAAACCAATGCATGGATCGTTATTCCGGTTGGTTTGGTCTTTGCGGTTATCTATTACTTTGGATTCCGATTTGCGATAAGGACGTTTAACCTTAAAACTCCGGGCCGTGAAGTGGAAGAGGATGAGGAAGCGGAAGGATCTGCAAGTACAGCGGGAAGTCTTCCTGGAGATATCTTGGATGCTATGGGCGGAAAAGAAAATATTTCTCACTTGGATGCATGCATTACCCGTCTTCGTGTATCAGTCAATGACATCGGTAACGTTGATAAAAATAGGTTGAAGAAACTTGGTGCCGCTGGAGTTCTGGAAGTGGGCAATAACATCCAGGCAATCTTCGGGCCGCGTTCGGAAACTATTAAGGGGCAAATGAAAGATATCATCGATGGAAAAAGGCCTCGTAAAGTAGAAGCGTCTCCTGAAGTAGGCGTGGAAAAACAAATTGAGGATGTCGTCCCGAACCCTTTACGGACGGATGAAGATTCCGAGCGTTTTGTTTCTCCTATTAAAGGGGAATTAAAACCGATCACGGAAGTGCCTGATGCAGTTTTTGCCGAAAAAATGATGGGTGATGGATTTGCAATTGTACCGGAGGAAGGCTTGGTTGTTTCTCCTGTAGACGGTACTATCGTTAACCTATTCCCGACTAAACATGCAATAGGTATCGTTTCAGAAGCTGGACGTGAAATCTTGATTCATGTCGGGATCGATACAGTTAAGTTAGAAGGCAAAGGTTTCGAAGCACTTGTCGCTCAAGGAGATAAAGTGACAAGCGGACAGCCGCTGCTTAAAGTTGATATAGAGTATGTCAAAAACAATGCCAGCTCTATCATTACGCCAATCGTCTTTACTAACCTTTCCGAAGGTGAAGGTGTGAAGATTGAAAAGGCCGGAAATGTAGATAGGGAAGAAGCGGACGTAATTTCCATCAATAAATAATCATTAATAACAGGAGGGCAGCTATTATCGGCTGCCCTCCTGTTTTTGATAATTCATTAGCAGGGTCCGGCTTCTATAGAAGGAAAGTAGTGTATATATAGAAGAAGGTGGGTCATGAAAAAAATAAGGGAATTTTAAAAGATTAAATTGACTTATCTATATGCAAGTGCTAATATATTAAATACACCGCTTGAGACAAAAAAGATAAACAAGTAAATGATAATTTGTTGTTGACTTTATGTTTGAAAGGTGTTAGACTAATTAAGTCGCTAAAACAAGCGATGGAAAATATTGCTCTTTGAAAACTGAACAAAACAAAGCGCCAACGTTAAATTTTAAGTGAGCACACACTATCAAAAAAGCGAATGAGCAAGTCAAACATTTCTTCGGAGAGTTTGATCCTGGCTCAGGACGAACGCTGGCGGCGTGCCTAATACATGCAAGTCGAGCGAATCGACGGGAGCTTGCTCCCTGAGATTAGCGGCGGACGGGTGAGTAACACGTGGGCAACCTGCCTATAAGACTGGGATAACTTCGGGAAACCGGAGCTAATACCGGATACGTTCTTTTCTCGCATGAGAGAAGATGGAAAGACGGTTTACGCTGTCACTTATAGATGGGCCCGCGGCGCATTAGCTAGTTGGTGAGGTAATGGCTCACCAAGGCGACGATGCGTAGCCGACCTGAGAGGGTGATCGGCCACACTGGGACTGAGACACGGCCCAGACTCCTACGGGAGGCAGCAGTAGGGAATCTTCCGCAATGGACGAAAGTCTGACGGAGCAACGCCGCGTGAACGAAGAAGGCCTTCGGGTCGTAAAGTTCTGTTGTTAGGGAAGAACAAGTACCAGAGTAACTGCTGGTACCTTGACGGTACCTAACCAGAAAGCCACGGCTAACTACGTGCCAGCAGCCGCGGTAATACGTAGGTGGCAAGCGTTGTCCGGAATTATTGGGCGTAAAGCGCGCGCAGGTGGTTCCTTAAGTCTGATGTGAAAGCCCACGGCTCAACCGTGGAGGGTCATTGGAAACTGGGGGACTTGAGTGCAGAAGAGGAAAGTGGAATTCCAAGTGTAGCGGTGAAATGCGTAGAGATTTGGAGGAACACCAGTGGCGAAGGCGACTTTCTGGTCTGTAACTGACACTGAGGCGCGAAAGCGTGGGGAGCAAACAGGATTAGATACCCTGGTAGTCCACGCCGTAAACGATGAGTGCTAAGTGTTAGAGGGTTTCCGCCCTTTAGTGCTGCAGCTAACGCATTAAGCACTCCGCCTGGGGAGTACGGCCGCAAGGCTGAAACTCAAAGGAATTGACGGGGGCCCGCACAAGCGGTGGAGCATGTGGTTTAATTCGAAGCAACGCGAAGAACCTTACCAGGTCTTGACATCCTCTGATAACCCTAGAGATAGGGCTTTCCCCTTCGGGGGACAGAGTGACAGGTGGTGCATGGTTGTCGTCAGCTCGTGTCGTGAGATGTTGGGTTAAGTCCCGCAACGAGCGCAACCCTTGATCTTAGTTGCCAGCATTCAGTTGGGCACTCTAAGGTGACTGCCGGTGACAAACCGGAGGAAGGTGGGGATGACGTCAAATCATCATGCCCCTTATGACCTGGGCTACACACGTGCTACAATGGATGGTACAAAGGGCTGCAAACCTGCGAAGGTAAGCGAATCCCATAAAGCCATTCTCAGTTCGGATTGCAGGCTGCAACTCGCCTGCATGAAGCCGGAATCGCTAGTAATCGCGGATCAGCATGCCGCGGTGAATACGTTCCCGGGCCTTGTACACACCGCCCGTCACACCACGAGAGTTTGTAACACCCGAAGTCGGTGAGGTAACCTTCATGGAGCCAGCCGCCTAAGGTGGGACAGATGATTGGGGTGAAGTCGTAACAAGGTAGCCGTATCGGAAGGTGCGGCTGGATCACCTCCTTTCTAAGGATAATTACGAGAGCGCTTTTGTTTTGTTCAGTTTTGAATGAGTAATTCATTCAAATAGGAAAGAGATGCATCACGATGTGATGAAAATCCTTTCTGCTTTGTTCCTTGAAAACTAGATAATAGATAGAAGGCAATTAATTTTTTTCAAAGCATCTGTAAGATCTTTTTTAACGGTTAAGTTAGAAAGGGCGCACGGTGGATGCCTTGGCACTAGGAGCCGATGAAGGACGGGACTAACACCGATATGCTTCGGGGAGCTGTAAGTAAGCTTTGATCCGGAGATTTCCGAATGGGGAAACCCACTGTTCGTAATGGAACAGTATCTTTACCTGAATACATAGGGTACTGAAGGCAGACCCGGGGAACTGAAACATCTAAGTACCCGGAGGAAGAGAAAGCAAACGCGATTTCCTGAGTAGCGGCGAGCGAAACGGAATTAGCCCAAACCAAGAGGCTTGCCTCTTGGGGTTGTAGGACACTCAACATGGAGTTACAAAGGAACGGGGTAAATGAAGCGATCTGGAAAGGTCCGTCGAAGAAGGTAAAAACCCTGTAGTTGAAACTTCGTTCCCTCCTGAGTGGATCCTGAGTACGGCGGGACACGAGAAATCCCGTCGGAAGCAGGGAGGACCATCTCCCAAGGCTAAATACTCCCTAGTGACCGATAGTGAACCAGTACCGTGAGGGAAAGGTGAAAAGCACCCCGGAAGGGGAGTGAAATAGATCCTGAAACCGTGTGCCTACAAGTAGTCAAAGCCCGTTAATGGGTAATGGCGTGCCTTTTGTAGAATGAACCGGCGAGTTACGATTTCATGCGAGGTTAAGTTGATGAGACGGAGCCGCAGCGAAAGCGAGTCTGAATAGGGCGAATGAGTATGAGGTCGTAGACCCGAAACCAGGTGATCTACCCATGTCCAGGGTGAAGTTCAGGTAACACTGAATGGAGGCCCGAACCCACGCACGTTGAAAAGTGCGGGGATGAGGTGTGGGTAGCGGAGAAATTCCAATCGAACCTGGAGATAGCTGGTTCTCTCCGAAATAGCTTTAGGGCTAGCCTCAAGATGAGAGTATTGGAGGTAGAGCACTGATTGGACTAGGGGCCCCCAACGGGTTACCGAATTCAGTCAAACTCCGAATGCCAAATACTTATTCTTGGGAGTCAGACTGCGAGTGATAAGATCCGTAGTCGAAAGGGAAACAGCCCAGACCACCAGCTAAGGTCCCAAAGTATACGTTAAGTGGAAAAGGATGTGGAGTTGCTTAGACAACCAGGATGTTGGCTTAGAAGCAGCCACCATTTAAAGAGTGCGTAATAGCTCACTGGTCGAGTGACTCCGCGCCGAAAATGTACCGGGGCTAAACGTATCACCGAAGCTGTGGATTGACACCATTGGTGTCGATGGTAGGAGAGCGTTCTAAGGGCGTTGAAGTCAGACCGGAAGGACTGGTGGAGCGCTTAGAAGTGAGAATGCCGGTATGAGTAGCGAAAGAAGGGTGAGAATCCCTTCCACCGAATGCCTAAGGTTTCCTGAGGAAGGCTCGTCCGCTCAGGGTTAGTCGGGACCTAAGCCGAGGCCGAAAGGCGTAGGCGATGGACAACAGGTTGATATTCCTGTACCACCTATACATCGTTTGAACGATGGGGGGACGCAGAAGGATAGGGTAAGCGCGCTGTTGGATATGCGCGTCCAAGCAGTTAGGCCGGAAACGAGGCAAATCCCGTTTCCATTAAGGCGGAGCTGTGATGGCGAGGGAAATATAGTACCGAAGTTCCTGATTCCACGCTGCCAAGAAAAGCCTCTAGTGAGATGTAAGGTGCCCGTACCGCAAACCGACACAGGTAGGCGAGGAGAGAATCCTAAGGTGTGCGAGAGAACTCTCGTTAAGGAACTCGGCAAAATGACCCCGTAACTTCGGGAGAAGGGGTGCTTTTTAGGGTGAATAGCCCAGAAAAGCCGCAGTGAATAGGCCCAGGCGACTGTTTAGCAAAAACACAGGTCTCTGCGAAGCCGCAAGGCGAAGTATAGGGGCTGACACCTGCCCGGTGCTGGAAGGTTAAGGGGAGAGGTTAGCGCAAGCGAAGCTTTGAACCGAAGCCCCAGTAAACGGCGGCCGTAACTATAACGGTCCTAAGGTAGCGAAATTCCTTGTCGGGTAAGTTCCGACCCGCACGAAAGGTGTAACGATCTGGGCACTGTCTCAACGAGAGACTCGGTGAAATTATAGTACCTGTGAAGATGCAGGTTACCCGCGACAGGACGGAAAGACCCCGTGGAGCTTTACTGCAGCCTGATATTGAATTTTGGTACAGCTTGTACAGGATAGGTAGGAGCCTGAGAAGCCGGAGCGCCAGCTTCGGTGGAGGCGTTGGTGGGATACTACCCTGGCTGTATTGAAATTCTAACCCGCGCCCCTCATCGGGGTGGGAGACAGTGTCAGGTGGGCAGTTTGACTGGGGCGGTCGCCTCCTAAAGAGTAACGGAGGCGCCCAAAGGTTCCCTCAGAATGGTTGGAAATCATTCGTAGAGTGTAAAGGCACAAGGGAGCTTGACTGCGAGACCTACAAGTCGAGCAGGGACGAAAGTCGGGCTTAGTGATCCGGTGGTTCCGCATGGAAGGGCCATCGCTCAACGGATAAAAGCTACCCCGGGGATAACAGGCTTATCTCCCCCAAGAGTCCACATCGACGGGGAGGTTTGGCACCTCGATGTCGGCTCATCGCATCCTGGGGCTGTAGTCGGTCCCAAGGGTTGGGCTGTTCGCCCATTAAAGCGGTACGCGAGCTGGGTTCAGAACGTCGTGAGACAGTTCGGTCCCTATCCGTCGCGGGCGCAGGAAATTTGAGAGGAGCTGTCCTTAGTACGAGAGGACCGGGATGGACGCACCGCTGGTGTACCAGTTGTCTTGCCAAAGGCATAGCTGGGTAGCTACGTGCGGACGGGATAAGTGCTGAAAGCATCTAAGCATGAAGCCCCCCTCAAGATGAGATTTCCCATGGCGCAAGCTAGTAAGATCCCTGAAAGATGATCAGGTTGATAGGTCAGAGGTGGAAGCATGGTGACATGTGGAGCTGACTGATACTAATAGATCGAGGACTTAACCAACGCTTTTTAAAAAATGAAATACCTTCTTATTATCTAGTTTTGAAGGAACAACGTTCCTTACATGTTTGGTGGCGATAGCGAAGAGGTCACACCCGTTCCCATTCCGAACACGGCAGTTAAGCTCTTCAGCGCCGATGGTAGTTGGGGGTTTCCCCCTGTGAGAGTAGGACGCCGCCAAGCCATTTAGAAAGATCAGCCATCCTGGCTGGTCTTTTTTGTTTCGAGGTCATGAAACAAGAATGAAAACTTTTAAGGTTTTTTCAGGATACCTTCAGCTCTGTCCAACTAATGTGTGTATTTTCCTTCAGTAAAACGGACCCTTGAACCCATTCATGATCTCACTTTGAGAGAAGAAAATATTTATTTTGAAATGTGTTGACTTTATGGCAGGAAAGGATTAATATAAATAAGCACCAACTAAGACAAACGAAAAACTTCATCACTTTCGGCAGATTGCTGAAAGAAATAACTGTTGACTTCTTACTATGAAAATGATAAGATGAAATGGTCGCTGAAAAACACAGCGATTTAAAATAAGTTAAAAACTTCGCAGAAGTTGACAACTAATCAATAAGATGTTATGATGAATAAACAGCCGTTCGAAAGAACGAATGTGAAATTGCTCTTTGAAAACTGAACAAAACAAAGCGCCAACGTTAAATTTTAAGTGAGCACACACTATCAAAAAAGCAAATGAGCAAGTCAAACATTTCTTCGGAGAGTTTGATCCTGGCTCAGGACGAACGCTGGCGGCGTGCCTAATACATGCAAGTCGAGCGAATCGACGGGAGCTTGCTCCCTGAGATTAGCGGCGGACGGGTGAGTAACACGTGGGCAACCTGCCTATAAGACTGGGATAACTTCGGGAAACCGGAGCTAATACCGGATACGTTCTTTTCTCGCATGAGAGAAGATGGAAAGACGGTTTACGCTGTCACTTATAGATGGGCCCGCGGCGCATTAGCTAGTTGGTGAGGTAATGGCTCACCAAGGCGACGATGCGTAGCCGACCTGAGAGGGTGATCGGCCACACTGGGACTGAGACACGGCCCAGACTCCTACGGGAGGCAGCAGTAGGGAATCTTCCGCAATGGACGAAAGTCTGACGGAGCAACGCCGCGTGAACGAAGAAGGCCTTCGGGTCGTAAAGTTCTGTTGTTAGGGAAGAACAAGTACCAGAGTAACTGCTGGTACCTTGACGGTACCTAACCAGAAAGCCACGGCTAACTACGTGCCAGCAGCCGCGGTAATACGTAGGTGGCAAGCGTTGTCCGGAATTATTGGGCGTAAAGCGCGCGCAGGTGGTTCCTTAAGTCTGATGTGAAAGCCCACGGCTCAACCGTGGAGGGTCATTGGAAACTGGGGGACTTGAGTGCAGAAGAGGAAAGTGGAATTCCAAGTGTAGCGGTGAAATGCGTAGAGATTTGGAGGAACACCAGTGGCGAAGGCGACTTTCTGGTCTGTAACTGACACTGAGGCGCGAAAGCGTGGGGAGCAAACAGGATTAGATACCCTGGTAGTCCACGCCGTAAACGATGAGTGCTAAGTGTTAGAGGGTTTCCGCCCTTTAGTGCTGCAGCTAACGCATTAAGCACTCCGCCTGGGGAGTACGGCCGCAAGGCTGAAACTCAAAGGAATTGACGGGGGCCCGCACAAGCGGTGGAGCATGTGGTTTAATTCGAAGCAACGCGAAGAACCTTACCAGGTCTTGACATCCTCTGATAACCCTAGAGATAGGGCTTTCCCCTTCGGGGGACAGAGTGACAGGTGGTGCATGGTTGTCGTCAGCTCGTGTCGTGAGATGTTGGGTTAAGTCCCGCAACGAGCGCAACCCTTGATCTTAGTTGCCAGCATTCAGTTGGGCACTCTAAGGTGACTGCCGGTGACAAACCGGAGGAAGGTGGGGATGACGTCAAATCATCATGCCCCTTATGACCTGGGCTACACACGTGCTACAATGGATGGTACAAAGGGCTGCAAACCTGCGAAGGTAAGCGAATCCCATAAAGCCATTCTCAGTTCGGATTGCAGGCTGCAACTCGCCTGCATGAAGCCGGAATCGCTAGTAATCGCGGATCAGCATGCCGCGGTGAATACGTTCCCGGGCCTTGTACACACCGCCCGTCACACCACGAGAGTTTGTAACACCCGAAGTCGGTGAGGTAACCTTCATGGAGCCAGCCGCCTAAGGTGGGACAGATGATTGGGGTGAAGTCGTAACAAGGTAGCCGTATCGGAAGGTGCGGCTGGATCACCTCCTTTCTAAGGATAATTACGAGAGCGCTTTTGTTTTGTTCAGTTTTGAATGAGTAATTCATTCAAATAGGAAAGAGATGCATCACGATGTGATGAAAATCCTTTCTGCTTTGTTCCTTGAAAACTAGATAATAGATAGAAGGCAATTAATTTTTTTCAAAGCATCTGTAAGATCTTTTTTAACGGTTAAGTTAGAAAGGGCGCACGGTGGATGCCTTGGCACTAGGAGCCGATGAAGGACGGGACTAACACCGATATGCTTCGGGGAGCTGTAAGTAAGCTTTGATCCGGAGATTTCCGAATGGGGAAACCCACTGTTCGTAATGGAACAGTATCTTTACCTGAATACATAGGGTACTGAAGGCAGACCCGGGGAACTGAAACATCTAAGTACCCGGAGGAAGAGAAAGCAAACGCGATTTCCTGAGTAGCGGCGAGCGAAACGGAATTAGCCCAAACCAAGAGGCTTGCCTCTTGGGGTTGTAGGACACTCAACATGGAGTTACAAAGGAACGGGGTAAACGAAGCGATCTGGAAAGGTCCGTCGAAGAAGGTAAAAACCCTGTAGTTGAAACTTCGTTCCCTCCTGAGTGGATCCTGAGTACGGCGGGACACGAGAAATCCCGTCGGAAGCAGGGAGGACCATCTCCCAAGGCTAAATACTCCCTAGTGACCGATAGTGAACCAGTACCGTGAGGGAAAGGTGAAAAGCACCCCGGAAGGGGAGTGAAATAGATCCTGAAACCGTGTGCCTACAAGTAGTCAAAGCCCGTTAATGGGTAATGGCGTGCCTTTTGTAGAATGAACCGGCGAGTTACGATTTCATGCGAGGTTAAGTTGATGAGACGGAGCCGCAGCGAAAGCGAGTCTGAATAGGGCGAATGAGTATGAGGTCGTAGACCCGAAACCAGGTGATCTACCCATGTCCAGGGTGAAGTTCAGGTAACACTGAATGGAGGCCCGAACCCACGCACGTTGAAAAGTGCGGGGATGAGGTGTGGGTAGCGGAGAAATTCCAATCGAACCTGGAGATAGCTGGTTCTCTCCGAAATAGCTTTAGGGCTAGCCTCAAGATGAGAGTATTGGAGGTAGAGCACTGATTGGACTAGGGGCCCCCAACGGGTTACCGAATTCAGTCAAACTCCGAATGCCAAATACTTATTCTTGGGAGTCAGACTGCGAGTGATAAGATCCGTAGTCGAAAGGGAAACAGCCCAGACCACCAGCTAAGGTCCCAAAGTATACGTTAAGTGGAAAAGGATGTGGAGTTGCTTAGACAACCAGGATGTTGGCTTAGAAGCAGCCACCATTTAAAGAGTGCGTAATAGCTCACTGGTCGAGTGACTCCGCGCCGAAAATGTACCGGGGCTAAACGTATCACCGAAGCTGTGGATTGACACCATTGGTGTCGATGGTAGGAGAGCGTTCTAAGGGCGTTGAAGTCAGACCGGAAGGACTGGTGGAGCGCTTAGAAGTGAGAATGCCGGTATGAGTAGCGAAAGAAGGGTGAGAATCCCTTCCACCGAATGCCTAAGGTTTCCTGAGGAAGGCTCGTCCGCTCAGGGTTAGTCGGGACCTAAGCCGAGGCCGAAAGGCGTAGGCGATGGACAACAGGTTGATATTCCTGTACCACCTATACATCGTTTGAACGATGGGGGGACGCAGAAGGATAGGGTAAGCGCGCTGTTGGATATGCGCGTCCAAGCAGTTAGGCCGGAAACGAGGCAAATCCCGTTTCCATTAAGGCGGAGCTGTGATGGCGAGGGAAATATAGTACCGAAGTTCCTGATTCCACGCTGCCAAGAAAAGCCTCTAGTGAGATGTAAGGTGCCCGTACCGCAAACCGACACAGGTAGGCGAGGAGAGAATCCTAAGGTGTGCGAGAGAACTCTCGTTAAGGAACTCGGCAAAATGACCCCGTAACTTCGGGAGAAGGGGTGCTTTTTAGGGTGAATAGCCCAGAAAAGCCGCAGTGAATAGGCCCAGGCGACTGTTTAGCAAAAACACAGGTCTCTGCGAAGCCGCAAGGCGAAGTATAGGGGCTGACACCTGCCCGGTGCTGGAAGGTTAAGGGGAGAGGTTAGCGCAAGCGAAGCTTTGAACCGAAGCCCCAGTAAACGGCGGCCGTAACTATAACGGTCCTAAGGTAGCGAAATTCCTTGTCGGGTAAGTTCCGACCCGCACGAAAGGTGTAACGATCTGGGCACTGTCTCAACGAGAGACTCGGTGAAATTATAGTACCTGTGAAGATGCAGGTTACCCGCGACAGGACGGAAAGACCCCGTGGAGCTTTACTGCAGCCTGATATTGAATTTTGGTACAGCTTGTACAGGATAGGTAGGAGCCTGAGAAGCCGGAGCGCCAGCTTCGGTGGAGGCGTTGGTGGGATACTACCCTGGCTGTATTGAAATTCTAACCCGCGCCCCTCATCGGGGTGGGAGACAGTGTCAGGTGGGCAGTTTGACTGGGGCGGTCGCCTCCTAAAGAGTAACGGAGGCGCCCAAAGGTTCCCTCAGAATGGTTGGAAATCATTCGTAGAGTGTAAAGGCACAAGGGAGCTTGACTGCGAGACCTACAAGTCGAGCAGGGACGAAAGTCGGGCTTAGTGATCCGGTGGTTCCGCATGGAAGGGCCATCGCTCAACGGATAAAAGCTACCCCGGGGATAACAGGCTTATCTCCCCCAAGAGTCCACATCGACGGGGAGGTTTGGCACCTCGATGTCGGCTCATCGCATCCTGGGGCTGTAGTCGGTCCCAAGGGTTGGGCTGTTCGCCCATTAAAGCGGTACGCGAGCTGGGTTCAGAACGTCGTGAGACAGTTCGGTCCCTATCCGTCGCGGGCGCAGGAAATTTGAGAGGAGCTGTCCTTAGTACGAGAGGACCGGGATGGACGCACCGCTGGTGTACCAGTTGTCTTGCCAAAGGCATAGCTGGGTAGCTACGTGCGGACGGGATAAGTGCTGAAAGCATCTAAGCATGAAGCCCCCCTCAAGATGAGATTTCCCATGGCGCAAGCTAGTAAGATCCCTGAAAGATGATCAGGTTGATAGGTCAGAGGTGGAAGCATGGTGACATGTGGAGCTGACTGATACTAATAGATCGAGGACTTAACCAACGCTTTTTAAAAAATGAAATACCTTCTTATTATCTAGTTTTGAAGGAACAACGTTCCTTACATGTTTGGTGGCGATAGCGAAGAGGTCACACCCGTTCCCATTCCGAACACGGCAGTTAAGCTCTTCAGCGCCGATGGTAGTTGGGGGTTTCCCCCTGTGAGAGTAGGACGCCGCCAAGCCATTTAAAAAGATCAGCCATCCTGGCTGGTCTTTTTTTGCGTTATAAAATCAAAAAACTGTAAAAATTATGAGGCCCCATTATTTCTATATATACAGAAGTTGTTATATCATCATCCGCATCGTTTTGACCCATCCTCAACTTAAGCGAGATATTCTTCCAACTTACTTAGGAACGGGGTATTCATATCGACTGCAAATAACTGGAATTGGATTTAAATAAACAGCAGTTCATATATTTTAGCTAAAAAGAAATTTATTCAGAAACTGATAACTAAAAAGGTGGAGAATATCGAAAGGAAGGGAGCCTTCATAAATAATAAAATAATTTGTGCCACAGTAAATATAAGTGTTCTTCATCTTGTATGAACAATAACACTTTTAACGTAAATAGGATCCAAAATGAGCACTTCGGAAATTAGAAGTAATGAGTATGAGGCTCGCTTTATAGTTATTAAGGACTGTTTCGTAAGTTTGACACAATTAAATTAGCGCAGTATAATAGTTTGGTAGAACGATATACTAAAGAAAGTTAACTAAATAACTTTAGCGCAAGAGCTAATTCAATACCTTTTGAATTTAGAAGCTAATCGTTCAATATTAGTATAACGATATACCAATATTGTTGGTAGAACGATGTACTAATATTAACTAAGATTAGTAGAACGATATACTAGTCTGCTTAAGTTAGTAGAACGATGTACTAACTTAAGCAGGTTAACCTAATCAAGTTTATTGTTTTTATTTAGTACGTAACTTGTTTCTTAAATTTATGGTATGGGGCAAGGGGGAAACTTCTGAAAGGCTTAAGAATCAAATTGTATTTCGATAACTTTTTTAATAGGGGTGTGTTTCATGAAAAATCCATTTATAAAAATGGCCACAGGTTTATATATTAGCTATTTTATTTTAGGCATGATCAATATTATCATTGGGTCAAATATGGAAAATTTATCCGAACAATTAAATGCAAGTGCCTCAGGGATAAGTTACTTGGTCTCTGCAATAGGAATCGGTAAGTTAGTTTCCTTGTTTTTCGCAGGTAGACTGTCGGATAAGTTAGGAAGGAAGCCGTTTGTCGTTTCAGCATCTTTTATCTACCTGATCTTCCTCATAGGTATACCTTTGGCTCCTAACTATACATTGGCATTTATATTTGCTGTGTGTGCTGGTGTTGCAAACTCATTTTTGGATGCTGGTACGTATCCAGCACTAATTGAGGCTTTTCAAAAGAAAGCAGGTTCCGCTACTGTATTAATAAAAGCATTCGTTTCAGTCGGTGCCGCACTTCTACCATTTATCATGGCGTTCTTTATGGCTAGAGATATGTTTTACGGATATACATTCTTCTTAATGGCCGCTGTTTATCTTGTTAATGGATTTTTCCTGCTTAAGGTTTCATTCCCGGATCATAAAGCTCAAATCCAGACTCAAGATGATGAACAAGCTGTGCCGGTTCAACACCAATTCCTCTCAAAACCGAAGTTTGCTCAGGAGGGGGTTGCCATCATACTATTAGGCTTCACATCAACTGCTTTATTCATGCTGGTTCAAGTCTGGCTCCCGAACTTTGGACAAGATGTATTGGGGCTGACCCAAGCTAAGGCTGTTCAATTGCTTAGTTACTATAGCATTGGCTCCCTTGTTTCTGTCATATTACTAGCAGTCCTATTGAATAAAGTCATTAAGCCCATTACCGTCATGATTATTTATCCGATCATTGCTGCATTATCTTTATTGTCACTCCTATACATCCAACAACCATTTATAACTGTTTTGAGTGCTTTCTTCATAGGGCTTTCAACTGCAGGGGTGTTCCAATTGGCCATGACAATAATAACAGAGTTCTTCCCTGCCAATAAAGGGACGATTACTTCGTATGTAAACATTGCAGCTAGTTCAGCCTTTATCATCATACCTTTCGTTACAGGTATCATTTCTAAGAGTGCTGGTTTAACTGCGGTCTTCTTGTTTGATGTGGCAATTGCGGTAGTAAGTATTTTATTGGCCGTATTCGTTGCCTATCGATACAAAAAGGTAATTAAGGTTTCCAATTAAACGGTTTTAGCCGAAAAATCAGCGGGGCATGAATCTCCACTGAAGATAATGATAAAAGGGGGAAACATCCATGAAAACAATCACGATCAAAGACGTAACGATCGGAGAAGGGGTACCAAAGATCATCGTTCCACTGATGGGAACAACTGAAGAAGAACTGCTTAAAGAAGTTGAAACGGTAAATGCGCTACAGCCGGATATCATTGAATGGCGAGTAGATGTCTATGAACAAGTCGAAAGCTTAGAAGCCGTTTCGGATATGATTTCTAAACTTAGAAGTGCTGTACCCAATACTTTGCTGCTTTTCACTTTTAGAAGCCATAAAGAAGGCGGGAACAAGGAAATCAGCGATGAATATTATTTCCAACTTCTTCATGCAGCAATTGGAACGAAGAATATTGATCTTGTCGATGTGGAATTATTTTTTGAAGAATCATCAGTGAAAGAGACTGTAAAGGCAGCTGAAGAAAATGGCGTATACGTAGTAATGTGTAACCATGATTTCGATAAGACACCAGCAAAAGAAGAAATCATTTACCGATTGCGTAAAATGCAGGAATTTGGCGCCCATATTCCAAAAATCGCTGTAATGCCCCAGACGGTTGGTGACTTACTCGTTTTATTAGATGCAACTTACACGATGAAAACAAAGTATGCCGATCGTCCATTCATTACGATGTCAATGTCGGGCACAGGCCTGGTCAGTCGATTATCAGGTGCGGTGTTTGGATCTGCTTGTACATTCGGTGCCGGAAAAGAAGCATCTGCCCCAGGACAAATTCCTGTTGCTCAATTAAGAGATGTATTGGAGATCATTGATCAAAACATTTAACTCATAATTCCTTCCAAGAAGGAGTTTATATAAAGTTTTAAAAATCAGGGGGAATAGAACATGGAAAATTTAGGACGGATTAATGGGAAAACAGAATTAGTAGGATTGCTGGCAACACCTATCGGCCATTCTTTATCACCTGCAATGCATAATTTGGCTTTCGATAAATTAGGCTTGAATTGCGCCTATTTAGCATTTGAAGTTGGAAATGAACAGCTGGAAGATGCAGTCAAAGGGATGCGTGCATTAAATGTGAAAGGATTTAACGTATCCATGCCTAATAAAATGAAAATCCTTCCGTATCTTGATGAATTGGCAGACAGTGCTAAATTTTCAGGAGCCGTTAATACAGTTGTCAATGTCGATGGAAAGTTCGTAGGGCACAGTACCGATGGAATGGGATATACTCGGAACCTAAAAGAACATGGTATAGATATTAATGGCAAGAAAATGACTCTTATCGGTTCTGGTGGGGCTGCTACTCCAATTGCCATTCAATCTGCGTTGGAAGGTGTGGCGGAAATCAGCATTTTTGCTCGTGATGATGCTTTCTTCCCGCAAGCAGTAGAGAATGTACGGATCATCAATGAAGATATGAAGCACTTAAATGTGAAAGCTAATGTATACCCTCTTGAAAATGTTGAACAATTAAAGGCTGAAATCGCAACTAGTGATATTTTGGCAAATGGAACCGGCGTTGGCATGAAACCACTTGAAGGCTTAAGTGTCATTCAAGACGAATCAATGCTGCGTCCTGATTTAATCGTAACCGATGTTGTATACATCCCACGTAAATCTAAACTTATGGAACAAGCTGAGGCTGCCGGTGCTACAGCCATTAATGGCCTTGGGATGATGCTTTGGCAAGGTGCATTGGCCTTTGAATTATGGACAGGACAACAGATGCCTGTTGATTACATCAAAGAGCAATTGTTTGCAGAATAAGATGATTCCACTCTGGAGATTATTCTCCATTTTATCGTAATAGAGGTTTAGTCATAATCGATGTGCATCATCGTTATATGATTACCATCAAATGAGTGCAGAAACCTCGGAGCTAAGAAAATGCAGGGAGTGAAATTCCTTGTTTTTCTTAGCATTTTTTTTTGAAAAGTGGTTTTCATGTAAATGGATAACATAAAGGGGAGGCACTAATGTAATTACATTTTGCATTAAAGTGTCCTAGGGGAGAAACACAACGTGATTTATTATAGGGGTGTAATAATGAAAAATCAGTATTTTAAATCGGCATCTGGCATGTATATTAACTATTTTCTGCTGGGGATGGTAAATATAATTCTCGCCTCAAACATGCCCTCTTTAACAGAACAATGGGATACGGACTCTACTGGCATCAGTTATCTTATTGCAGCTATAGGAATAGGTAGATTACTCACCTATGGTCTCTCGGGAGTATTATCTGATAAATTTGGAAGAAAGCCATTGGTCATTGTCTCTTCGGTTATAATGGGAGTTTTTTTAATTGGGATTCCATTTTCCCCCACATATGAAATGGCCTTTGTATTTGCTTTACTTGCGGGAATATCCAACTCAGCCATGGATGCTGGTACATATCCGGCGCTAACTGAAATGTTTCCTGAATCTGCTGGTTCCGCCAGTGTTATGGTCAAGGCTTTTGGTTCACTTGGTGCAACCATCCTGCCATTACTCATCTTGTTTCTTACTAGGAACCAATTATTTTATGGGTTTTCATTTTTATTACCGGCTGTCATCTATTTCATGAATATGTTTTTTATGTTGTCCGCTTCATTTCCAAAAAGCAAATCCGATGCTGTCAGTCATGAGGAGGGTTTGCATATGAACAGGTTCATAACTGAACCTAAATTTTGGAGCGAAGGAGTCGCGCTAATCATAATTGGGTTTACATCAACTGCGTTATTTACAGTTTCGCAAATCTGGTTACCGAGTTTCGGCCAGGAAGTTGCAGGGATGTCATCTTCAGGTGCAATTAAATTATTGAGCTTTTATAGTGTTGGATCTCTAATTTCCGTCCTGCTATTATCCATCTTATTAAACAAATGGATTAAGCCCGTGACGGTGATATTGCTTTATCCAATGATTACTTTTCTTACGGTAATCATCATATTAACGATACATTCACCTATTGTCTTAAGTATTAGCTCCTTTTTCCTTGGAGCATCGACAGCTGGGATATTTCAATTAACCATTGCAATAATGACTGAACTCTTCTGGAGGAAAAAAGGAACTGTAACGGGGATCGTTGCGACGGCATCCAGTTTGGCGAGCGTCATATTACCAATTGCAACGGGCTTGATCGCTAAGAGTGGAGATATATCGCATATATTTCTTTTCGATTGCTTTATTGCAACGATAGGAATCCTAGCTGCAGCTTTTGTTTATTACCGGTATAAAAAATTAACACAGCACCAGACCATATTTAACCATGGCTAAAATATTGAAGGAGTATTAAAACTCCATCTGCTATAACTAGGGTGGCGTTTTTTTGGGGGATAATGAATATTGGATATAGATGTATGGGAGGGATTATTAATCGATGAGATAACCATGTTCCAAAAGCAAGGGTGTAATAATGACAGTAACTATATTATTATTATAGTAAGAACATGATAATAATAAGTACATCAAAAATACATTCAAGATGGTGATTGAACTATGAAACAATCCAAAAAAGGACGGGTCACGCTGCAAGAGGTAGCGAAACATGCTGGGGTATCTACATCCACTGCTTCCCTTATCGTTCGTAATAACCCCCGAATATCGGAAGCGACGCGAAAAAAGGTATTAAAATCCATGCATGAATTGGGCTATGTTTACGATAGAATTGCAGCAAACCTAAGGTCGCGGAGTTCCGATACTGTAGGAATCATCATTACCGACATATCAAATACCTTTTTTTCAGAATTCCTGATAGGCGTTCACGATGCATTGGATGAGGTCGGGTATACAGTGTTGCTGGGGACTACATTCGACTCGGTTGCCAAGCAAGACCATCTCCTTTCGACCATGATGGAGCATAGGGTGGGAGGCCTGATTCTTTGTCCTGTCTCTGAAAGCTCACAAGATACAATTGAACGGTTAAATGAAATTGACACGCCTATGGTCCTTGCTGTTAGGGAACTACCTGGAGTGAATAGTGACTATGTAGGCATAGATTATCCAGAAGGAGCCAGGATCGCTATTGATCATCTCCTTGGAAAGGGGCATAAAAGAATTGCGCTCCTTGGTGGCATCAAGGAATCTTCTACTTGGATCGAGAGAATGGAGGGATACCGTGAAGCTCTTTCAAGAGCTGGATTGGAAGTGGATGAATCGTTGGTGATAGATAGTGCCCCTACACGGGAAGGAGGGCTGGAGGCTGTATTGAAAGTACTGGAGAATCCTAATCCGCCTACGGCGATTTTTTGCTTTAGTGACTTAATTGCCTTCGGTGTTATGCAAGGATTAATGATGAAAGGATACACACCTGGAAAAGATATAGATATCGTAGGGTTCGATAACGTTCCAGTCGCAGAAATCTATCATCCTCCGCTAACGACCATTTCCTCATTCCCTAGACGTATTGGAAAAGAGGCAGCGAATCTTCTGTATCAGCAAATGGAGAAAATTGAACGTGAACAACAGCGAATCATATTGAATCCGGAACTCATTATTAGAGAGTCCTCCTAAAAAAGAAAAATAAAAAGGTGATTAGTTTACAGGAGGCTAGGAATCCATACCGCTGTACCCTTTTCATCTTTTCTATTATTCTTTTATTGGGAACATTGATTACATAACAAAAAGGATGGTCTTACTTAAGCGGTTCATAAATATCCCAGGCCACTTTCAATGAATCGACTATGAAGTCTGCCACTTCATCAACATCAAGATCATTGGTATTCACTTTTGAATGATGATAGGAGTATATTTCTTGTCTGGTGTAAAAGAGTTCTTCGATTTCCTCAAGGGACCGACTTTGTAAAACAGGTCTACTATCAATTAATAAGCCGATTCTCTCTTTCCAGTATTCCCAAGATAAGTCCAGATAAAAGACAATGCAATTGGATAAACAGATATTCCGTATATCCTCTTGTAAAAATGCCCCGCCACCAACTGAAATGATTTTCAATTGTTGTTGACTGAAGCTTTCAATCACACTTTTTTCTTTTTCGCGAAAAACTTTTTCGCCAAACTTCTTGAATATTTCTGTAGTGGGCATATTGAATTCCTTTTCAATTTCTTGATCTATATCAATAAAGTCCCTATATAATTTCCTTGCTACTTTCTGTCCGATCGTCGTCTTTCCTACCCCCATAAAGCCAATAAAAACGATACTTTGCATCCTCAAAGATGTGTTTTTATTAATCATTTATAAATCCCTCTCCCAACTATTTTTATAATGATTAAAAGTCTCTCCTGAAATTTTTAAAATATATTTATTATAGTACAAGAAAGTAAAATTGTAAAAAAAATTTTTTAATATTTGGACAATGGAATTCCGTGATTTAGCGGTATATTTTAAATCAATCCATTCGAAAGGAACAATCAGTTTTCTTTATCGATTTATACATCTAACTATACGTCCATCCAGTTTGTTATTGCCGATCCCTATTACTTACAGGTTTTAGGGATTTTGCCTAAAGCATTATTAGGTTGAAGGGGAATTGTTACAAATGGGTCTTTGATTTAATGAAAAGGGTGGAGCGATGATTTTGTTCGTTTGCATGTTTTAAGCGGAAGCCAAGGGACGACGAGTGCATTTATTCCTATCAAGTGATTAAATCATTTAACAAAGAAATGTATTGACTTTATATTGGGAAAGGATTAATATAAATAAGCACCAACTAAGACAAACGAAAAACTTCATCACTTTCGGCAGATTGCTGAAAGAAATAACTATTGACTTCTTACTATGAAAATGATAAGATGAAATGGTCGCTGAAAAACACAGCGATTTAAAATAAGTTAAAAACTTCGCAGAAGTTGACAACTAATCAATAAGATGTTATGATGAATAAACAGCCGTTCGAAAGAACGATTGTGAAATTGCTCTTTGAAAACTGAACAAAACAAAGCGCCAACGTTAAATTTTAAGTGAGCACACACTATCAAAAAGCAAATGAGCAAGTCAAACATTTCTTCGGAGAGTTTGATCCTGGCTCAGGACGAACGCTGGCGGCGTGCCTAATACATGCAAGTCGAGCGAATCGATGGGAGCTTGCTCCCTGAGATTAGCGGCGGACGGGTGAGTAACACGTGGGCAACCTGCCTATAAGACTGGGATAACTTCGGGAAACCGGAGCTAATACCGGATACGTTCTTTTCTCGCATGAGAGAAGATGGAAAGACGGTTTACGCTGTCACTTATAGATGGGCCCGCGGCGCATTAGCTAGTTGGTGAGGTAATGGCTCACCAAGGCGACGATGCGTAGCCGACCTGAGAGGGTGATCGGCCACACTGGGACTGAGACACGGCCCAGACTCCTACGGGAGGCAGCAGTAGGGAATCTTCCGCAATGGACGAAAGTCTGACGGAGCAACGCCGCGTGAACGAAGAAGGCCTTCGGGTCGTAAAGTTCTGTTGTTAGGGAAGAACAAGTACCAGAGTAACTGCTGGTACCTTGACGGTACCTAACCAGAAAGCCACGGCTAACTACGTGCCAGCAGCCGCGGTAATACGTAGGTGGCAAGCGTTGTCCGGAATTATTGGGCGTAAAGCGCGCGCAGGTGGTTCCTTAAGTCTGATGTGAAAGCCCACGGCTCAACCGTGGAGGGTCATTGGAAACTGGGGGACTTGAGTGCAGAAGAGGAAAGTGGAATTCCAAGTGTAGCGGTGAAATGCGTAGAGATTTGGAGGAACACCAGTGGCGAAGGCGACTTTCTGGTCTGTAACTGACACTGAGGCGCGAAAGCGTGGGGAGCAAACAGGATTAGATACCCTGGTAGTCCACGCCGTAAACGATGAGTGCTAAGTGTTAGAGGGTTTCCGCCCTTTAGTGCTGCAGCTAACGCATTAAGCACTCCGCCTGGGGAGTACGGCCGCAAGGCTGAAACTCAAAGGAATTGACGGGGGCCCGCACAAGCGGTGGAGCATGTGGTTTAATTCGAAGCAACGCGAAGAACCTTACCAGGTCTTGACATCCTCTGATAACCCTAGAGATAGGGCTTTCCCCTTCGGGGGACAGAGTGACAGGTGGTGCATGGTTGTCGTCAGCTCGTGTCGTGAGATGTTGGGTTAAGTCCCGCAACGAGCGCAACCCTTGATCTTAGTTGCCAGCATTCAGTTGGGCACTCTAAGGTGACTGCCGGTGACAAACCGGAGGAAGGTGGGGATGACGTCAAATCATCATGCCCCTTATGACCTGGGCTACACACGTGCTACAATGGATGGTACAAAGGGCTGCAAACCTGCGAAGGTAAGCGAATCCCATAAAGCCATTCTCAGTTCGGATTGCAGGCTGCAACTCGCCTGCATGAAGCCGGAATCGCTAGTAATCGCGGATCAGCATGCCGCGGTGAATACGTTCCCGGGCCTTGTACACACCGCCCGTCACACCACGAGAGTTTGTAACACCCGAAGTCGGTGAGGTAACCTTCATGGAGCCAGCCGCCTAAGGTGGGACAGATGATTGGGGTGAAGTCGTAACAAGGTAGCCGTATCGGAAGGTGCGGCTGGATCACCTCCTTTCTAAGGATAATTACGAGTGCGCTTTTGTTTTGTTCAGTTTTGAATGAGTAATTCATTCAAATAGGAAAGAGATGCATCACGATGTGATGAAAATCCTTTCTGCTTTGTTCCTTGAAAACTAGATAATAGATAGAAGGCAATTAATTTTTTTCAAAGCATCTGTAAGATCTTTTTTAACGGTTAAGTTAGAAAGGGCGCACGGTGGATGCCTTGGCACTAGGAGCCGATGAAGGACGGGACTAACACCGATATGCTTCGGGGAGCTGTAAGTAAGCTTTGATCCGGAGATTTCCGAATGGGGAAACCCACTGTTCGTAATGGAACAGTATCTTTACCTGAATACATAGGGTACTGAAGGCAGACCCGGGGAACTGAAACATCTAAGTACCCGGAGGAAGAGAAAGCAAACGCGATTTCCTGAGTAGCGGCGAGCGAAACGGAATTAGCCCAAACCAAGAGGCTTGCCTCTTGGGGTTGTAGGACACTCAACATGGAGTTACAAAGGAACGGGGTAAACGAAGCGATCTGGAAAGGTCCGTCGAAGAAGGTAAAAACCCTGTAGTTGAAACTTCGTTCCCTCCTGAGTGGATCCTGAGTACGGCGGGACACGAGAAATCCCGTCGGAAGCAGGGAGGACCATCTCCCAAGGCTAAATACTCCCTAGTGACCGATAGTGAACCAGTACCGTGAGGGAAAGGTGAAAAGCACCCCGGAAGGGGAGTGAAATAGATCCTGAAACCGTGTGCCTACAAGTAGTCAAAGCCCGTTAATGGGTAATGGCGTGCCTTTTGTAGAATGAACCGGCGAGTTACGATTTCATGCGAGGTTAAGTTGATGAGACGGAGCCGCAGCGAAAGCGAGTCTGAATAGGGCGAATGAGTATGAGGTCGTAGACCCGAAACCAGGTGATCTACCCATGTCCAGGGTGAAGTTCAGGTAACACTGAATGGAGGCCCGAACCCACGCACGTTGAAAAGTGCGGGGATGAGGTGTGGGTAGCGGAGAAATTCCAATCGAACCTGGAGATAGCTGGTTCTCTCCGAAATAGCTTTAGGGCTAGCCTCAAGATGAGAGTATTGGAGGTAGAGCACTGATTGGACTAGGGGCCCCCAACGGGTTACCGAATTCAGTCAAACTCCGAATGCCAAATACTTATTCTTGGGAGTCAGACTGCGAGTGATAAGATCCGTAGTCGAAAGGGAAACAGCCCAGACCACCAGCTAAGGTCCCAAAGTATACGTTAAGTGGAAAAGGATGTGGAGTTGCTTAGACAACCAGGATGTTGGCTTAGAAGCAGCCACCATTTAAAGAGTGCGTAATAGCTCACTGGTCGAGTGACTCCGCGCCGAAAATGTACCGGGGCTAAACGTATCACCGAAGCTGTGGATTGACACCATTGGTGTCGATGGTAGGAGAGCGTTCTAAGGGCGTTGAAGTCAGACCGGAAGGACTGGTGGAGCGCTTAGAAGTGAGAATGCCGGTATGAGTAGCGAAAGAAGGGTGAGAATCCCTTCCACCGAATGCCTAAGGTTTCCTGAGGAAGGCTCGTCCGCTCAGGGTTAGTCGGGACCTAAGCCGAGGCCGAAAGGCGTAGGCGATGGACAACAGGTTGATATTCCTGTACCACCTATACATCGTTTGAACGATGGGGGGACGCAGAAGGATAGGGTAAGCGCGCTGTTGGATATGCGCGTCCAAGCAGTTAGGCCGGAAACGAGGCAAATCCCGTTTCCATTAAGGCGGAGCTGTGATGGCGAGGGAAATATAGTACCGAAGTTCCTGATTCCACGCTGCCAAGAAAAGCCTCTAGTGAGATGTAAGGTGCCCGTACCGCAAACCGACACAGGTAGGCGAGGAGAGAATCCTAAGGTGTGCGAGAGAACTCTCGTTAAGGAACTCGGCAAAATGACCCCGTAACTTCGGGAGAAGGGGTGCTTTTTAGGGTGAATAGCCCAGAAAAGCCGCAGTGAATAGGCCCAGGCGACTGTTTAGCAAAAACACAGGTCTCTGCGAAGCCGCAAGGCGAAGTATAGGGGCTGACACCTGCCCGGTGCTGGAAGGTTAAGGGGAGAGGTTAGCGCAAGCGAAGCTTTGAACCGAAGCCCCAGTAAACGGCGGCCGTAACTATAACGGTCCTAAGGTAGCGAAATTCCTTGTCGGGTAAGTTCCGACCCGCACGAAAGGTGTAACGATCTGGGCACTGTCTCAACGAGAGACTCGGTGAAATTATAGTACCTGTGAAGATGCAGGTTACCCGCGACAGGACGGAAAGACCCCGTGGAGCTTTACTGCAGCCTGATATTGAATTTTGGTACAGCTTGTACAGGATAGGTAGGAGCCTGAGAAGCCGGAGCGCCAGCTTCGGTGGAGGCGTTGGTGGGATACTACCCTGGCTGTATTGAAATTCTAACCCGCGCCCCTCATCGGGGTGGGAGACAGTGTCAGGTGGGCAGTTTGACTGGGGCGGTCGCCTCCTAAAGAGTAACGGAGGCGCCCAAAGGTTCCCTCAGAATGGTTGGAAATCATTCGTAGAGTGTAAAGGCACAAGGGAGCTTGACTGCGAGACCTACAAGTCGAGCAGGGACGAAAGTCGGGCTTAGTGATCCGGTGGTTCCGCATGGAAGGGCCATCGCTCAACGGATAAAAGCTACCCCGGGGATAACAGGCTTATCTCCCCCAAGAGTCCACATCGACGGGGAGGTTTGGCACCTCGATGTCGGCTCATCGCATCCTGGGGCTGTAGTCGGTCCCAAGGGTTGGGCTGTTCGCCCATTAAAGCGGTACGCGAGCTGGGTTCAGAACGTCGTGAGACAGTTCGGTCCCTATCCGTCGCGGGCGCAGGAAATTTGAGAGGAGCTGTCCTTAGTACGAGAGGACCGGGATGGACGCACCGCTGGTGTACCAGTTGTCTTGCCAAAGGCATAGCTGGGTAGCTACGTGCGGACGGGATAAGTGCTGAAAGCATCTAAGCATGAAGCCCCCCTCAAGATGAGATTTCCCATGGCGCAAGCTAGTAAGATCCCTGAAAGATGATCAGGTTGATAGGTCAGAGGTGGAAGCATGGTGACATGTGGAGCTGACTGATACTAATAGATCGAGGACTTAACCAACGCTTTTTAAAAAATGAAATACCTTCTTATTATCTAGTTTTGAAGGAACAACGTTCCTTACATGTTTGGTGGCGATAGCGAAGAGGTCACACCCGTTCCCATTCCGAACACGGCAGTTAAGCTCTTCAGCGCCGATGGTAGTTGGGGGTTTCCCCCTGTGAGAGTAGGACGCCGCCAAGCCATTTAAAAAGATCAGCCATCCTGGCTGGTCTTTTTTTGTATTGATATATTTTCATCTTTCAGGGAGAAGGGAGGTAGATTAACATCCTGTTCGGCCTATAGACTTATCTAGTCGACCTGAAACGAAATGGTTAAACCAGGAGACTATTAATTCCGACCAAAATTGGAAAAATACACCTTTATCCTATTTAATTCGACCTATCGTTAAAACTTGAATTGAAATAATTCATGAGAGCAAGATACGGATATGTACCGATAATGGAGCAATGGTTGATTTCATGAATCAGGCTATAGTAATTCAGAAGGGGAGAAGGGTAGGATAATGAAGGGGATGCATAAATTATGTGCGTAGGGCTTTAACTGAAGACAGGGATATCATTATCTGAGGCATTATGGAATTTCTATTATGATGATGAAATCGGTTTTATAGAAATGTATTCTTGTCTTTACTTGTTCTTTTCATTATACTAGGAAGAATTTATTGTTGATGAATGCTAAGGACGAAGACAGGCAAAATAGATGATGGAAGGGATCGGTATTGTGAGTAAAAAGAGTAAGGAAAAGTTTGAGGTCATCGAGGGCGAGACGATCGATGCGTGTTTAGATCGAATTAAAGCGGCAGGATATTTTCCTGTAAGGCGAACGGAGGAGCCTATCTTTGCCGAGAGAATGGAGAATGGCAAAGTCCAATATGTGCCAGTTGATCGAAAAATTGTATTCGAAGCAAAATTAATTGAGTAAAACACGAACGATTAATTAATATCGTGTAAAAATATTCGATTTTAACTTGACATTAAAATGGCCGGAAGGTAAGATGAAGTTACATTAATACATCTCATATAATCATGGGGATATGGCCCAAAAGTTTCTACCTGATGACCGTAAATCATCGGACTATGAGAAAAGCATCTGACTATTTCGGAAACTAGCCAAGTCTTTTTGCACTTTTTCAAAAAGGCTTTCTTTTCCGGACAGGTTGCTTTCTCGATGAGGAAGCAACCTGTCCGGATTTTTTATTTACATGTTATAGATAATGATAAGCGTCCGTCTGCATACTCGGGACGCCATAATATGAGTGTTGGAGGGAAAGATATGAAACCGCAAGTTGGGGTTATTATGGGAAGTGTCTCGGATTGGGAAACGATGAAATACGCTTGTGAATCATTGGAACAGCTTGAGATTCCCTATGAAAAAAGAGTCGTTTCCGCCCACCGGACGCCGGATTTACTATTTGAATATGCAGAGAGTGCAAAAGAGAGAGATATTAAAGTGATTATTGCCGGAGCAGGCGGGGCTGCACATCTTCCAGGTATGACCGCCGCTAAAACGATTGTCCCTGTGATAGGCGTGCCAATACAGTCGAAGGCATTAAATGGGATGGATTCGTTATTATCGATTGTTCAAATGCCTGGTGGCGTACCGGTTGCAACGGTTGCGATCGGAAAAGCGGGCGCAGTCAATGCCGGTTTGTTTGCGGCTCAAATATTAGCAGCTTTTGATTCTGACATTGCTGATAGGTTAGAGGCTTTACGAAACGAAACCAGAGAAAAGGTGTTACAGAGCAGTGAACAACTTAAATAATACAGTCATTTTACCGGGACAGACCATTGGAATAATCGGCGGCGGGCAATTGGGCAGGATGATGGCCTTATCGGCTAAGGCATCGGGCTTTAAGATAGCGGTCCTTGAGCCGACTGCAGAAGGTCCATGTGCTCAAGTGGCGGATATTGAAATCACTGGTGCTTATGATGATATCGAAGCATTGAAAAGATTAGCTGAGGTCAGTGACGTCATAACGTACGAGTTTGAGAATATCAGTTCAGAAGCCCTGGATTGGTTAAAGCAACATGCATATCTTCCGCAGGGCTCAGAATTATTAAAGCTGACACAGGATAGATTGACGGAGAAAAAAGCCATATCCGATGCAGGAGCTTCCGTTGCTCCATATCGGGAAATACAGGATATTTCAGAAATTTACCTTCATATAGAGAATTTAGGGTACCCTAGTGTGTTAAAAACGACGCGGGGCGGTTATGATGGAAAAGGGCAGTTGGTCATTAAGGAAGAAGCCGATATCAAAAAGGCTGAATCCCTGCTCAAAACAGGTAAATGTGTGCTGGAAGCCTGGATTCCTTTCGTAAAAGAAATCTCCATTATCGTGACGCGCAAGGCAAATGGTGAGGCAAGTCATTTTCCGATTGCGGAAAACATTCATATTGAAAACATTCTTCATAAAAGTATTGTTCCCGCCCGTATTAGTCAACAAGCTGAATGGAAAGCTATTAACGAAGCTTTGCAGCTTGCAGAGAAACTTGATTTGGTGGGGACATTGGCAGTCGAGATGTTTTTAACCGCTCAGGATGAGATCATCATTAATGAATTAGCGCCAAGACCTCATAACTCAGGGCATTATACAATGGAGGCATGTGAGACTTCACAGTTCGAACAGCATATAAGGGCTGTCTGCAATTGGCCGCTCGGAAATACGGCATTATTGAAGCCTGTGGTAATGATAAACATCCTTGGAGAGCATATCGGGCCCTTAATGGATGAAATTCCTACGCTTTCAGATTGGAAGGTTCACCTTTACGGTAAGAAAGAAGCCAAGATTAAGCGGAAAATGGGTCATGTGAATATTTTACGTCCAACGATTGAGGAAGCTCTTTTGGAAAGTGATCGAAGCAAAATTTGGAATCAACAGGTTGAAACGGAGGAAGTAAAATGATTGAACGTTATACCCGCCCAGAGATGGGAAACATTTGGACAGAAAAGAACCGCTTTAATGCGTGGTTGGAAGTTGAAATCTTAGCTTGTGAAGCATGGTCTGAATTAGGTGTCATTCCAAAAGAAGATGTGAAGCTTCTTCGTGAAAAGGCAACATTCGATGTGGACCGTATCAATGAAATCGAAAAAGATACACGCCACGATGTTGTTGCTTTTACACGTGCGGTTTCTGAAACGTTGGGCGAAGAACGGAAATGGGTCCATTACGGACTGACTTCCACTGATGTAGTGGATACAGCTCTTTCATATGTGATAAAGCAAGCGAATGAAATCCTTGCCAAGGATTTAAATAACTTCGTGGAGATCCTGAAAAATAAAGCGAAAGAACATAAATACACGGTTCAAATGGGGCGTACACATGGAGTTCATGCTGAGCCGACCACTTTTGGGTTGAAACTGGCTCTTTGGTATCAAGAAATGAAACGCAATGTCGAACGTTTTGAAGAAGCTAGAAAGAACATAGAGGTTGGGAAAATCTCTGGGGCTGTCGGAACATACGCAAACATCGACCCGTTCGTTGAAAAATTCGTTTGTGAAAAGCTTGGCCTTGAAGCAGCGCCAATTTCAACACAAACATTGCAGCGCGATCGCCACGCACATTATATGAGCACATTGGCTTTAATAGCGACATCAATTGAAAAGTTCGCAGTGGAAATTCGCGGCTTGCAAAAAAGTGAAACACGCGAAGTGGAAGAATTCTTTGCAAAAGGACAAAAAGGATCTTCGGCAATGCCTCATAAACGGAATCCAATCGGTTCTGAAAATATGACGGGTATGGCTCGTGTAATCCGCGGTTACATGATGACAGCATATGAGAATGTGCCATTATGGCATGAACGTGACATTTCACATTCTTCTGCTGAGCGCATCATCTTGCCGGATGCAACGATCGCATTAAACTACATGCTGAACCGTTTCAGCAACATAGTGAAGAACTTGACCGTTTATCCAGAAAATATGAAACGCAATATGGACCGTACGCTTGGATTGATTTTCTCACAACGTGTACTGCTTTCCCTTATCGATAAAGGGCTTGTCCGTGAAGAAGCTTATGATACGGTTCAGCCGAAAGCGATGGAAGCATGGGAGCTTCAGGTTCCATTCCGAAGCCTGATCGAAAAGGATGATAAAATCACAAGCTTGCTTACGAAAGAAGAACTTGATGATTGTTTCGATCCTACACATCACCTGAAAAATGTTGATGTAATCTTTGATCGTTTAGGTTTATAAAAGTGAAGGCGGCAAACATGGCACCTCTAAACGGTGATATGTTTGCCAAGCCTGATCAATGGCAGGAAGATTCATAATATTCACAATGTGGGGGTTCTGTACAGATGGAAAAACGAGAATTGTTGTATGAAGGAAAAGCGAAACAGATTTTTGCAACGGACAACAGTGAAATAGTATGGGTGGAATACAAGGATTCGGCAACAGCGTTCAATGGTGAGAAGAAATCAGAGATTGCCGGAAAAGGTAAGTTGAATAATCAGATTACTAGCTTACTATTTTCAAAGCTTGCCCAGGAAAATATCCCGTCCCATTTTATTGAAAAGCTTTCCGACCGGGAGCAGCTAGTCAAGAGGGTATCCATCATTCCGCTTGAAGTAGTTGTCAGAAATACGGCAGCCGGCAGTTTTTCTAAAAGGACTGGCATTGAGGAAGGCCAGCCGCTCAAGAAAACGCTGATAGAGTTTTACTATAAAGACGACGAGCTCGGCGATCCACTGTTAACGGAAGACCATATTGAAGAATTGGAACTTGCAAGCAAGGAAGATGTTGCCATTTTAAAAGAAAAGGCAAAAGAAATCAGTATCGTCTTAACTTCCTTCTTTAAAGAATTGGACATTAAATTGATTGATTTTAAATTAGAGTTCGGCAAAACCCCGAATGGAGACATTCTGCTGGCAGATGAAATTTCACCTGATACCTGCCGATTATGGGATATTAACACGAACGAAAAGTTAGACAAAGATGTATTCCGCCGTAATTTAGGAAGTTTAACAGATGCTTACGAAAAAATACTAGCAAAGTTGGAGGGCACTCAACATGTATAAGGTTAAGGTATATATCACACTACGCGAAAGTGTACTAGATCCACAGGGAGCAGCAGTGCAACAATCACTTCATAGCTTGACATATAACGAAGTCAGTGATGTTCGAGTGGGGAAATACATTGAACTTACAATTAAAGATACGGATCGCGATTTAGATCAACTTGTGAAGGAAATGTGTGAAAAACTATTGGCCAATACGGTAATTGAAGCTTACCGTTATGATGTTGAGGAGGTTATCACCCAATGAAATTTGCTGTCATAGTTTTCCCTGGTTCCAATTGTGATGTCGATATGTACCATGCGATAAAGGATGCACTGGGGGAAGAAGTGGAGTATGTTTGGCACTCTACAGACAATCTAGATCAGTATGATGGGATTCTCCTTCCAGGAGGTTTCTCTTATGGAGACTATTTACGCTCTGGAGCAATTGCACGATTTTCGAATGTAATGGCCGAAGTCGTAAAAGCGGCACAAGCAGGAAAGCCTGTCTTGGGTGTCTGCAATGGTTTTCAGATTTTACTTGAAGCAGGACTTTTACCTGGAGCAATGCGCCGTAATGAAGCTTTGAAATTCATTTGCCGCAATGTAGGATTGAAGGTTGAAAATAATCAATCGATGTTCACGACAGGATATGAATTAAATGAAACGATTACGATCCCGGTTGCCCATGGTGAAGGGAATTACTACTGCGATAATGAGACATTGGCTGAATTAAAACGAAATAACCGCATCTTGTTCACGTATGACGGTGAAAATCCAAACGGAAGCTTGGAACAGATAGCGGGAATTACAAATGAACAAGGAAATGTCCTCGGAATGATGCCTCATCCCGAACGTGCTGTTGATTCGCTGCTTGGCAGTAAAGACGGCTTAAAGATTTTTCAATCCATCGTAAAAAACTGGAGGGAATCACATGTTATTACAGCTTGAACCAAGTCCGGAAAAAATTAAATCGGATCGTTTGTACGCAACTATGGGACTATCCGATGATGAATTTGCAATGGTGGAGAAAATCTTAGGCAGACTGCCGAATTATACGGAAACTGGATTGTTTTCGGTTATGTGGTCAGAGCATTGTTCCTACAAAAATTCGAAACCCATCTTAAGGAAGTTCCCGATTACAGGGGAGAAAGTGCTGCAAGGTCCTGGTGAAGGAGCAGGTATCGTTGATATCGGTGATGATCAGGCTGTCGTTTTTAAAATTGAAAGTCACAACCACCCTTCGGCAATAGAACCTTATCAAGGTGCTGCTACTGGTGTCGGTGGTATTATCCGTGATGTTTTCTCCATGGGTGCCCGTCCGATTGCGATGTTGAACTCGCTTCGCTTTGGTGAGTTAGACAATGATCGCGTGAAATATTTATTTAAAGAAGTGGTTGCCGGGATTGCAGGATACGGGAATTGTATCGGAATTCCAACTGTCGGCGGAGAAATTCAATTTGATCCATCTTATGAAGGGAATCCTTTAGTCAATGCCATGTGTGTAGGATTGATCGATCATAAGGACATTAAAAAAGGCCAAGCGCATGGAGTGGGCAACACAGTGATGTATGTGGGTGCCAAAACTGGGCGTGATGGAATCCATGGAGCAACATTTGCATCTGAAGAGCTATCAGAGTCTTCAGAAGAAAAACGGCCTGCCGTACAAGTAGGCGATCCATTCATGGAGAAGCTGCTTTTGGAGGCATGCCTTGAATTGATTCAAAATGATGCCCTTGTTGGTATTCAGGATATGGGAGCTGCGGGTCTTACAAGCTCATCTGCCGAGATGGCGAGTAAAGCTGGATCAGGAATAAAAATGAATCTTGATTTGGTACCGCAGCGTGAAACGGGAATGACAGCATATGAAATGATGCTTTCTGAATCACAAGAGCGGATGCTGATCGTTGTAACAAAAGGACGCGAACAGGAAATCGTCGACTTGTTTACGAAATATGACCTAGAAGCGGTTGCTGTTGGAGAAGTAACGGATGACAAAAATCTAACACTTTCCCATCAAGGTGAAATCGTTGCCGAGGTTCCGGTTGATGCATTGGCTGAAGAAGCTCCAATTTATCACAAGCCATCTGCAGAACCTCAATATTTCCGTGACTTCCAAAGCATGACGGCAGAAGTGCCAGTCATTGGAGATTATAAAGAAACATTGGTATCACTATTGAAGCAACCGACAATTTCGAGTAAGGAATGGGTCTACGACCAATATGATTACATGGTCCGCACGAATACAGTCGTCTCACCTGGATCGGATGCGGCGGTAGTGCGTGTACGGGGTACGAATAAGGCCCTTGCCATGACGACGGATTGCAACTCCCGCTTTATTTATCTAGATCCTGAAACAGGTGGTAAAATCGCAGTGGCTGAAGCTGCCCGTAACATCATTTGCTCGGGTGCGGAGCCTTTGGCGATCACGGATTGCTTGAATTTTGGGAATCCAGAAAAACCTGAAATATTTTGGCAGTTGGAAAAAGCGGCAGACGGAATGAGTGAAGCTTGCAGAAGCTTAAGTACTCCTGTAATTGGCGGAAATGTCTCCCTTTACAATGAAACGAATGGTGAAGCGATTTATCCGACACCTGTAGTTGGGATGGTTGGTCTTGTCAGTGACCTTCAGCACATCACTACACAAACATTTAAAAATGAATCCGATTTGATTTATGTGGTCGGCGAAGCGAAAGTTGAATTTGGAGGCAGTGAATTACAGAAAATGCTTGAGGGCAAAATCTTTGGACGCGCTCCAGAACTTGATTTGGCCATTGAACAAAAACGTCAGCAGCAAATTCTAACTGCAATCCAAAAAGGACTTATTGCCTCAGCCCATGACCTTTCGGAAGGCGGTTTGGCAGTGGCTTTAGCTGAATCTTTATTCGGGGCTAGCAAACTTGGGGCAAAAGTGAATATATCCGGCGAACCGGTATCCGAATTATTCAGTGAAACGCAATCACGATTCTTACTGTCCATCAAACCTGAAAACCAAGCGGCATTTGAAGCACTTGTTGAAGATGCGATATGCATAGGTTCAGTAACGGCTGATAATAAATTAGTCGTGGAGACAAGCAATGATAGCAAAGTATTGGAAGCGGACGTTGAAGATTTACAAACAGCTTGGAAGGGAGCCATACCATGCTTGCTGAAATAAGAAGCCTAAACGAAGAGTGTGGTGTTGTAGGAGTCTGGGGACATCCCGATGCTGCACAGCTTGCTTACTACGGTTTGCATAGCTTGCAACATCGTGGTCAAGAGGGAGCAGGCATCGTCGTGACGGATGGTGAGCAGATGTCCATCTCTAAGGGCGAAGGGCTTGTCACGGAGATATTCACTGCCGAAAAAATGCAGGCACTTTCCGGTTCCGGAAAAGCGGCAATCGGCCATGTCCGTTATACAACGGCAGGCGGCGGCGGGTATCAAAATGTTCAGCCTTTCCTGTTCAATTCGCATACAGGAGGGCTGGCACTTGCCCATAATGGGAATATCGTCAATGCCCATCAGTTAAAAGCTCAGCTTGAAGGTCAGGGAAGCATTTTTCAAACGACATCTGATACGGAAGTTCTGGCACATCTGATTAAACGCTCCGGCTACTCGGATGTAAGAGACTCCGTGAAGAACAGTTTAAGCATGCTGAAGGGAGCCTATGCCTTTGTCATCATGACCGAAAACCAAATGATCATGGCAAGAGATCCGCATGGCTTCCGCCCACTTTCCTTGGGGAAAATAGGCGATGCATATTTCGCTGCATCAGAAACATGTGCACTTGATATTGTAGGTGCAGAATTCATCCGCGATATTGAGCCGGGTGAACTCGTTGTCATTAATGATGAGGGAATCACATCCGAGTATTTTTCGCTTTCCAGTCAACAGGCAATGTGTACGATGGAGTACGTGTATTTTTCCCGTCCGGATAGCAACATTGATGGTATCAATGTTCATACGGCACGAAAAAACCTTGGCAAGCAAATGGCACTGGAAACCAAAATTGAAGCCGATGTAGTTACAGGTGTACCTGATTCCAGCATTTCGGCAGCGATTGGCTATGCTGAAGCTGCTGGCATTCCTTATGAAATGGGTTTAATAAAAAATCGGTATGTTGGACGGACGTTCATTCAGCCATCACAAAGCCTGCGTGAACAAGGCGTGAAGATGAAACTATCACCTGTAAGAGGGGTAGTGGAAGGTAAGCGGGTCATAATGGTTGATGATTCAATCGTCCGTGGGACAACGAGCAGAAGGATTGTCCGCATGTTAAAAGATGCTGGAGCGAAAGAAGTGCATGTAGTAATCAGCTCACCACCGATCAAGAATCCATGTTTTTATGGCATAGACACGTCTAAAAAGGAAGAACTGATTGCGAGCTCTAAATCGGTGGAGGAAATTAGGGAAATCATCGGTGCCGATTCCTTAACTTTTTTAAGTGTCGAAGGTATGGTCGAAGCAATTGGACGACCGTTTCCTGGAGAAACGCGCGGTTCATGCCTAGCTTGTTTCACCGGAAATTATCCGACTGAAATTTTTGAATACGAACGAGAAAAAACAAAATGTTAATCAAGTCGGCAATGATGATTGATTTTCGGAGGAGGATTTCAAATGGCTAATGCATATAAACAGGCTGGTGTGGATATTGAGGCTGGTTATGAAGCGGTAAATCGAATGAAAAAACATGTAAAGCGCACATTTCGTCCAGAAGTTATGAATGGTCTGGGCGGTTTTGGCGGCATGTTTGATTTATCTTCCTTGAACCTTAAAGAACCTGTGCTCATTTCAGGTACGGATGGAGTGGGTACAAAACTTTTGTTGGCGTTCATGATGGATAAACACGATACAATTGGAGTGGATTGTGTAGCTATGTGCGTCAATGATGTTGTCGTTCAAGGTGCTGCACCTTTATACTTTTTAGATTATATTGCCTGCGGTAAAGCAGATCCTGAACGAATTGAAATGATCGTCAAAGGAATTGCAGATGGCTGTGAGCAGGCGGGCTGTGCTTTAATCGGCGGAGAAACGGCTGAAATGCCTGGCATGTACGAGACGGAAGAATACGATGTTGCAGGTTTTACTGTAGGTGCCGTTGAAAAATCACGTCTAATTACTGGTGAAGCAATCTCGGCGGGCGATGTCGTCATTGGACTCGCTTCAAGCGGCATCCATAGTAATGGGTATTCCCTTGTTCGTAAAATCCTCCTTGAAGACTCAGGTATGGGGCTTCATGACTTCGTACCGGAACTGGATTGCAAGTTGGGAGAGGAATTATTAAAACCAACAAAAATCTATGTGAAGTCCGTTTTATCTACGTTGGAAAAATTTGAGGTTAATGGTCTTGCGCATATCACTGGTGGGGGATTCATCGAGAATATTCCGCGTATACTTCCTGAAGGATGCGGTGTTGAAATCGAGCTCGGAAGCTGGGAAATTCCAACTATATTCTCATTCCTTGAAGAAAAAGGGAACCTTGTAAAAGAGGAAATGTTCAATATTTTCAATATGGGAATTGGAATGACGGCCGTCGTGAAAAAAGAAGTGGCATCAGATGTGCTAGCCCATCTACGTTCTTGCGGTGAAGAAGCCTCAGTTATTGGAACGGTTGTGGACGGAAATGGAGTGTCGTTCAAATAATGAAACGCCTTGCTGTCTTTGCATCAGGTAACGGTAGTAATTTTCAATCAATTGCTGAAGCAATAAAAAGTGGAAAGTTAGAGGCGGAAATCTGTCTTGTCGTTTGCGATCGTGAAGACGCATATGTGCTTGAGAGAGCTAAGCTTGAGAATATTGATTCTTTCTCCTTTTCAGCGAAGAATTACTCGAACAAGACTGAGTATGAATCGGAAATCCTCGAAAAACTTCGCCAGTATGAGATAGAATTTATCATTCTGGCTGGGTATATGCGTTTGATCGGTCCGACTTTATTACAAAAGTATTCACAAAGGATTGTGAACATCCACCCTTCACTTCTGCCTAGTTTTCCAGGCAAGGATGCAATTGGCCAGGCTTTTGACGCCGGAGTGAAGGAAACGGGGGTAACGGTTCATTATGTCGATGATGGAATGGACACAGGACCGGTCATTGCCCAAAAGGCAGTGCCAATTCTTGAGGGGGATACGAAAGACATCCTTCAAAAAAGGATTCAGGAAATGGAGCATGACTTGTATCCGTCAGTTTTGCAGGAGCTATGCCACAAGAAACTTACTTAATGGAGGGACCAACATAACATGAAGAAACGTGCATTAATTAGTGTATCGGATAAAACAGGTATCGTAGAATTTGCTCAAGGTTTAATTGAAGCAGGTTTTGAAATCATTTCTACAGGCGGTACCAAAAAAACGCTGCTGGATAATGGCATTGATGTAATTGGAATCAGTGACGTCACCGGTTTCCCGGAAATATTGGATGGACGTGTTAAAACACTTCACCCGAATGTCCATGGAGCAGTGTTGGCAAAACATGATGACAAAAATCACGCAGCACAACTTGCAGAGCATAATATTGAACCCATTCAACTTGTCTGTGTGAACCTATATCCATTCCAAGCGACTATTTCCAAACCGGAAGTCACTGTGGAAGATGCTATTGAAAACATCGATATCGGCGGACCGACAATGCTTCGTTCTTCTGCTAAAAACCACGAATATGTGACTGTTATAGTTGATTCCAATGATTATCCTACCGTATTGGCTGAGCTGAAACAAAACGGCGGGGTTTCAAAAACCACGAATCGCCGTCTGGCTGCTAAAGTTTTCCGCCATACAGCAGCATATGACGCCGTTATTTCAGAGTATATGACAGAGCTTGCCGATGAAGAAAATCCTGAATCATTGACTGTTACCTATGAATTGAAACAGTCGCTTCGTTATGGAGAAAATCCACATCAAAAAGCCGCATTTTATAAAAAACCGCTTGGTTCCGTTTTCTCGATTGCAGAAGCGAATCAATTACATGGAAAAGAACTTTCATACAACAACATTAATGATGCTGATGCAGCACTTCAAATCGTTAAAGAATTCAATGAGCCGGCTGCAGTTGCAGTCAAACATATGAATCCTTGCGGCGTCGGTGTCGGTGCGACCATTTTGGAAGCATATGAAAAGGCTTATGAGGCAGATGCCACTTCCATTTTCGGTGGGATCATCGCTTTGAACCGTGAAGTTGACAAGGAGACTGCTGAAAAGCTTCATGAAATTTTCCTTGAAATCATCATTGCCCCTGGGTTTACACAAGAGGCAGTGGAAGTATTGACAAGCAAGAAAAACCTTCGTTTATTAACGATCGATTTCGATGCGGTTAAAAAGCCTGAACGTAAATTGACATCCATTGAAGGCGGATTACTTATTCAAGATCGGGATGCACATAGCTTAAAGGATGCAGAAATAAAAGTGGCAACGAAACGTGAGCCTACCCCTGAAGAGTGGAAAGCCATGGAACTTGGCTGGAAAATCGTGAAACATGTCAAGTCGAATGCAATAGTGGTTTGTAACGATCAAATGACATTAGGTGTTGGCGCAGGTCAAATGAACCGTGTGGGAGCTGCAAAAATTGCTCTGGAACAAGCTGGGGAAAGGGCGACAGGAAGTGCATTGGCATCAGATGCTTTCTTCCCAATGGATGATACTGTAGAAGCGGCAGCGAAAGCGGGCGTCACGGCAATCATTCAGCCTGGTGGATCTGTCAAAGATGAGGATTCAATCAAGAAAGCTGATGAATATGGGATTACGATGGTGTTTACAGGAATTCGTCACTTTAAACATTAATCAAAAATGAGGTGCGATAATGAATGTACTAGTAATTGGCCGGGGCGGCAGGGAGCATGCCATAGCCCGCAAACTATTTGAAAGTAAACGGGTTGGGACTGTTTTTGCAGCACCGGGAAATCCAGGGATGACCGATGTAGCGACTCTTGTTCCAATTGATGAAAACAATCACGGTGATTTAGTTGCCTTTGCCAAGCAGAATGCAGTTTCATTAACTGTGATCGGGCCCGAAACCCCATTGTTGAATGGACTTGCCGATGATTTCACGGAGGCGGGATTACAGGTATTTGGCCCTAATGGCCGTGCTGCAGTCATCGAGGGAAGTAAGTCCTTTGCTAAAGATTTAATGAAGAACTACAGCATTCCGACAGCAGAATATGAAACATTTTCTGATTATGATTCAGCAAAGGCGTATATCGAAAAAATGGGTGCTCCCATCGTCATAAAAGCGGATGGTTTGGCTGCAGGAAAAGGTGTCGTAGTTGCTATGACGATGGAAGAGGCGTTAGACGCCATCCATGATATGCTAGTCGGAGCAAAGTTCGGTGAAGCATCTGCCAAAGTCGTTATTGAGGAATTCCTTGATGGAGAAGAATTTTCATTGATGGCATTCGTTAATGGGGAAAAAGTGTATCCGATGGTCATTGCTCAAGATCATAAGCGGGTTTTTGATGGAGATCAGGGTCCGAACACAGGTGGAATGGGTGCATACTCACCGGTGCCGCAAATTTCCGATGAAATGATTCAGACTGCAGTCGAAACAATTCTTAAGCCCACGGTAAATGCGATGATTTCGGAGAATCGGAGTTTTACAGGAATATTATATGCCGGGTTGATCGCTACTGAAAAAGGCACAAAAGTCATTGAGTTCAATGCTCGTTTTGGCGATCCGGAAACGCAAGTTGTTTTACCACGCCTAAAAACAGATTTCGTGGATACGCTTGAAGCGGTTCTTTCTGGAGCGGATTTAGAACTTGAGTGGCATGAAGAAGCTGTTCTTGGAGTGGTCGTAGCAGCTGATGGATATCCAGGGGAATATAAAAAGGGTTCTATCATTAATGGCTTGGAAAAGATCGATCCGAATGCCCATGTATATCATGCTGGAACGGCCCTCAATAGTGAGGGGAATTTCATCGCGAATGGCGGACGTGTACTTCTGGTTGCTGCAAAAGGGAAAGATTTGGCCTCAGCCCAAGCTGAAGTATATAAAGAGTTAGGAAATATTGAGAAAGACGGCTTATTCTGGCGAACGGATATTGGCTACCGTGCAATAAAATTCAATTTTTCATCATAATATAAAGAAGCTGACTCTAAGCGGAGTCAGCTTCTTCTTTAGAAAAAACTTAATAGTGATCAGATTGATTAGATACATGTCCCTGTTTTGGTTCATTTGTCATTAAGTTTTGTCCGTTTTCCATTGCATCGACGACAGGACAATATCGGAGTATGCCTTCGCCTATTTTCATGGCAGAAAGCATGACCACGAATATATAAGATTGGTTTTTCCATGGTTTTTTCACCATTTTAGTCATAGCCCATGTTAGCAATGTAAAACCACAGGTAATTCGCATTAATGCATTTATTATACTGATATTTTGTTTAAACTTCACTTAAAGTCCATCCCTTCACAAAAATTTAACAATATTCTGGATAACATTACTGTTCTAATGAGGCAAGTATGTTACTATGAAATAAAATTGGATTGAAAATGGTTTTTTTCATACATCTGTTTCTATAAAATTATGGGGGAATGTTTATGCTTGAACAGCGCTATAGATGGAAAAATAAACATCTAAGAGAACATATAGATGTGCTGGATGGCAATAGGGCACCACACATTCTGCTAAAAAATACGACTTATTTAAATCAGGCTTTACGAAAATGGGTAAAAGCGAACATATGGATATATGATGACCGCATCGTATATGTTGGCGATAAGCTTCCTGATAATATAGACCGCTGTGAAATGGTGGACTGTACAAACCAATACTTAGTCCCGGGTTATATTGAGCCGCATTCACACCCTTCTCAATTATATAATCCCCTTTCTTTTTCACGTTATGCATCTCATTTCGGCACAACGACATTGATCAATGATAACCTGCCGTTTTTATTGCAGTTAGATAAAAAGAAAGCGTTTTCTCTTTTGAAAGAATTACGTAACATTCCTGTAACAATGTATTGGTGGAGCCGTTTTGACGGACAAACGGAACTGATCGATGAAGACATGGTCTTTTCCCATGGGGCCGTTAAATCATGGCTGGAGCATGATGCCGTATTACAGGGCGGGGAACTGACTGGATGGCCGAAGCTTCTCGATGGGGATGACATGATGTTGCACTGGATTCAGGAAGCCAAGCGAATGAGGAAGAAAATAGAAGGACACTTTCCAGGTGCCTCAGAGAAGACTTTAGCAAAAATGACCTTATTCGGCGCCGATTGTGATCATGAGGCAATGACAGGTGATGAAGTCATGTCGCGCTTGCTGCAGGGCTATTATGTATCGTTAAGACATTCTTCGATCCGGCCGGATTTACCTAAGATGATACAGGAAATCCATGAGCTGGGCATCGATCATTATGACAAATTCTTTTATACGACAGATGGATCGCCGCCATCCTTTTATGAAGGTGGTTTCATAGACTGCTTGATCAAAATAGCGATAGAAAATGGCGTTCCGGTCATCGATGCATACAATATGGCAACTATAAACATCGCACGATATTATAACATTGAATACCTTCATGGCAATATTGCCACGGGAAGGGTAGCGAATATCAACTTCCTGACCGATGTAAAGGAGCCCGCACCGGTTTCGGTAATGGCAAAAGGGAAATGGGTTAAAAGGGATGGTGAGATCATTCCGGATAAACAGGAAATCGAATGGAGTGATTTCGATTTTAAACCACTTGATCTTGATTGGGATCTTAGTTTAAAGGAAGATTTTGAATTTTCCATGCCGTTCGGGATTGAATTGGTCAATAATGTAATTACGAAACCGTACTCCCTTGCCAATGATGTTGGCTATGAAGAACTGAACTTTGAGGATGATGAATGCTTTTTCATGCTTATTGATCGGGAAGGGAAATGGCGCATCAATACGATATTAAAAGGGTTTGCGGACAAATTGTGTGGCTTTGCTGGCTCTTATACAGATACAGGTGATATCATACTGATCGGTAAAAGGAAAAAGGATATGCATTTGGCATTTAACCGGCTGAAGGAAATCGGCGGTGGAATCATTTTAACGGAACAAGGCAAGGTGATCCATGAACTTCCTCTGAAATTAAAGGGGGTCATGTCCACCAAGGAGGTTCCTGAACTGATAGAAGAAGAAAATGAATTGAAACATTTGCTGCGGGAGAGAGGTTATCGCTTCGCCGATCCTGTGTACACCCTTTCATTCTTTTCGACAACCCATCTGCCATATATAAGGCTAACCCAGCGAGGAGTATATGATGTAATGAATAAAACTATACTCTTTCCCACTATAATGCGTTAAAATATAAGAGAAGAAATGGCTAATAAATCAGAGGAGTGGAAAGATGAATTTTAAGAGAGTTCTTTTCATGGTTATTGCTATTTTACTGCTGGCAGGCTGTTCTACGAAAGAAGATCCTGCATTGGATGACAGTAAGCCGAAAGACCAAGCTGTCATCAAAAATACAGATGTGAAAAATGAACCTTCCAATGATGAGTTTCCACTTACAGGTATAGCCACCGATGCAGGCAGTGAGCAAAGGGCTGTAGCAGTGATGATTAATAATCATCCAGAAGCACGCCCACAATCGGGCCTCTCGGAAGCCGATATGGTCTACGAAATGCTTGCAGAAGGTGACATAACCAGATTTTTAGCTATCTTCCAAAGTGAAATGCCAAGCCAAATCGGTCCGATTCGGAGTGCAAGGGACTATTATATCGAATTGGCTAAAGGCCTTGATTGCATCTATGTCTGTCATGGGAATAGCCCCGAGGCAAAAACCATGCTCGAAAAAGGGTATATTGATAACTTGAACGGATTATATTATGATGGTACTTTGTTTCAACGTTCGGCAGATCGAAAAGCACCGCATAATTCCTACACCACCTTTGAGGATATCCAAAAAGGTGCGAAGGAAAAGGGATATGAGTTGAATGGTGCACCGGAGCCTTATGCCTTCCTTACAAAGGAAGAGGCGGCTGGCCTTCAAGGGGAACCGGCATTGAAAACCGAGGTTTCCTACGGATCAGACGAGTATGATGTTCAGTATGAATACGAAGCCACGGAAGAGAAATATAAACGTTATTCGAATGGAGAGCAAACAGTCGAACATAAGTCGAGTAAACCTATTTTACTGGATAATATATTGATCATTGAGGCTGCTCATCAAGTGATCGACGATAAAGGGCGTCGTAAAATCGACTTGAAAAGTGGCGGAAAAGGTTATTTACTTCAAAAAGGAAAAGCGAATGAAGTAGAATGGGTTAATAAGGATGGTCGAATTATACCAGTGAAAAACGATAAAGAAGTAGGGTTGATTCCAGGGAAAACCTGGGTCAATATTATTCCGGATGAACCTGGTTTAGTAGGAGACGTCTCATTTTGATACCCATGAAATTGAGGGGGAGTAACATGCAAATTGATAAGTTGAGAGGAAAAGAAACGGATCAGCTGTTTAAGTCGATCCTTTCCTTGCGTGATTTGGACGAATGCTATCGATTTTTCGACGATTTATGCACAGTTAATGAAATTTCATCACTGGCACAGCGTCTTGAAGTAGCCCGCATGCTTGAAGAAGGGAAGACCTATCATAAAATCGAAACGGAAACGGGTGCAAGCACGGCTACGATTTCCAGGGTCAAACGCTGCTTGAATTACGGAAATGACGCTTATTCCATGGCTCTTAACCGTATTAAGGATAACGTCGAGGGAACAACTGAATCTTAATTCTTTCGATTATAATAAAAAGCCGGGGAATTCATTTCCCGGCTTTTTACTTTGAGTCCAGCACTCTCTTTGCCGGCTGTCTTTCAGTCGTATCCATGTTATATTGGATTTTAGATTCAGAGGTTCCATTTGGTAATAACATTTTATCGATACTTCTCTTTTTTAATGAAAAATCTTAATGCTATAATGGTGTAATGGGAAGTGTGAATGGAGGATTATAATGTACGATTTTCGCGAGTGGAAACATGTTTTCAAACTCGATCCAAATAAAGAAATAAGTGATGAAGCCCTTGAAAAAGTTTGTGAATCCGGTACCGATGCAATAATGGTCGGGGGAACGGATGGAATCACGCTTGAGAATGTGCTTCATTTAATGGCACGTGTCAGACGATATACCGTCCCATGTGTGATGGAAATTTCTTCTGTAGAAACGGTGACGCCAGGTTTTGATTTATATTTCATTCCGAGTGTCCTGAATAGCACCAACCCTGATTGGATGATGAAGCTGCATCAGCAAGCAGTCAAGGAATACGGATACCTTTTGAATTGGGATGAAATTTTCGTTGAAGGGTACTGTATCCTGAATCCTGAGTGCAAGGCGGCCCAATTGACGAAAGCCAATACAGATTTGGATATGGATGATGTGGGTGCATACGCGATGATGGCGGAAAAAATGTTCAACCTGCCGATTTTTTATTTGGAATACAGCGGTGATTACGGCGATGTCCAGATGGTGGAAGCGGCCAAAGAGAGTTTGGAGGATACCATACTATTCTATGGCGGTGGGATAAAATCGGTTGAACAAGCCAAAGAGATGTCTAAGGTTGCGGATGTCATCGTTGTCGGCAATGTAATTTATGAAGATTTGAAAGTGGCACTTGCAACAGTTTCGGCAGTTAAATGAAAACATGTAATAAATATAGTATACTAAAACAGAAACGAATGTTCGTATAGGTGGTGTGATAATGCAATATTTAGCGGAAAAATTACTAATAGGTTTGAATGAACAGCAACAAAAAGCAGTGAAATCAACTGATGGCCCACTTTTAATCATGGCTGGGGCAGGAAGTGGAAAGACGCGTGTGCTGACTCACCGAATAGCTTACTTGATGGTCGAGAAGGAAATAGCGCCTTGGAACATCCTTGCAATCACGTTCACCAACAAGGCAGCACGTGAGATGAAGGAGAGGATCCGTGCCATACTAGGCGGTGCTTCCGAAGATATCTGGATTTCGACTTTCCACTCGATGTGTGTCCGCATTTTACGAAGAGATATCGACCGTATCGGATTTAATAGGAACTTCTCGATATTGGATACGACGGATCAGCAATCGGTCATAAAACAAATCATGAAAGATCGTAATATGGATACAAAGAAATATGATTACCGTGCCATTTTGGGTAGCATCAGTTCAGCGAAAAATGAATTGGTCGGGCCGGAAGAGTACCTGAAGACGGCGTCTGATTACTTCACTAAAGTAACTGCCGATGTATATACGGAATATCAAAAACGGCTGCGTAAAAATTCAGCGCTCGATTTCGATGATTTGATCATGATGACGATTCAATTGTTCCAGCTTGTACCTGAGGTGCTTGAATATTATCAGCGTAAATTTCAATACATTCATGTTGATGAGTACCAAGATACGAACAGGGCTCAATACATGCTTGTTAAACTATTGGCTTCACGCTTCCGTAATCTCTGTGTTGTCGGGGATTCCGATCAATCGATCTATCGCTGGCGCGGTGCGGATATTGCGAATATCCTTTCATTTGAAAAAGATTATCCGAATGCCAACATGATTTTCCTTGAACAGAATTACCGCTCGACGAAAAAGATTCTTGAAGCGGCGAATAAGGTCATCGATAACAATCAAAACCGGAAGCCGAAAAATCTTTGGACCGAGAATGCAGATGGCAATAAGATATTCTATTACCGTGCGGACAATGAACAAGGGGAAGCGCAATTTGTAGCCGGAAAGATAAATGAGCTGGTTCAGGCCGGCAGCAGGAAATATTCAGATATAGCAATACTTTACAGGACAAATGCACAATCACGTGTCATGGAGGAAGTTCTGCTTAAATCCAATATAAATTATGCAATAGTCGGGGGCACCAAGTTCTATGACCGTAAAGAGATCAAGGATTTACTTGCCTATCTTCGCCTTATTGCGAATCCTGATGATGACATCAGTCTTCGCCGTGTAATTAATGTACCAAAACGCGGAATTGGTGCGACTTCAATGGACAAAGTGGCAGATTATGCAGATCAATATGATGTTTCCATCTATAAAGCACTCGAATCCGTTGAAATGGTAGGGATAAGCGGGAAGGCTACCAAAGCGGCAAGGGAATTCCATACGCTGATCACTAACTATACAAATCAGCAGGAGTACTTATCCGTGACGGAACTTGTGGAGGAAGTCATTCAGAAAACCGGTTACCGTGAGATGCTGCAGGCGGAAAAAACGATTGAATCACAAAGCCGGCTTGAAAATATAGATGAGTTTTTATCTGTTACGAAAGCATTCGAAGATAACAGCGAGGACAAATCATTGGTGGGCTTTTTGACTGACCTGGCGTTGGTTGCCGATATAGACCAACTTGATGAGAATTCCGAAGAAGCTACAAATACGGTAACGTTGATGACACTGCATTCAGCGAAGGGACTTGAATATCCGGTGGTCTTTCTATTGGGCCTTGAAGAAGGGGTTTTCCCTCACAGCCGCTCGCTTATGGATGAAGAGGAGATGGAAGAAGAACGCCGTCTGGCTTATGTGGGAATTACAAGGGCTGAAAATGAGCTATTCATAAGCAATGCCCAAATGCGGACATTGTATGGACGGACGAGCATGAATCCTGTATCACGTTTCATTAATGAAATACCAGAGGAACTGCTTGAAGATTTAAAACCGAAACCGGCTCCTAGAGCAAGGCAAACACCTTTCAGTTCTTCAAGAACCGGATCTCCTTCAACAGCTTCAGCAAGAAAAGTGCCTGCCTTTGGAAGAGCTGTTTCTGCACCATCCGCAACGGGCGGTGAAGAAATCGGCTGGGCCGTCGGCGACCGTGCATCCCATAAAAAATGGGGTATAGGAACCGTGGTGAGCGTAAAAGGGGAAGGCGAAGGGAAGGAACTGGATATTGCCTTCCCAAGTCCAATTGGCATCAAACGCCTATTGGCGAAATTTGCACCAGTTGAAAAAGCATAAGCTATTAATATGCTTCTACTGGTGAAGAATAGGGATATCTGACTTTAGACACCGCTCTTCTTAAAGAAGTGCGGTGGAGTCTTCTTTAGAAAGGATTGAACGTATGGACTTACAAGCTGCAGAGAAGAAAGTTTTAGAACTGCAAACTTTATTGAACCAATACAGCTATGAATATTATGTAATGGACCAGCCATCAGTACCTGATGCTGAATATGATCGGCTACTCCGTGAACTTATTGAGTATGAGGAGAAGTTTCCGGAACTGCAAACGGCGGACTCACCGACACAACGGGTCGGTGGCGCCATTTTGGATATGTTTGAAAAAGTGGAGCATACCACACCGATGCTAAGTTTAGGCAATGCCTTCAATGAAAGTGACTTACGGGATTTTGACAGAAAGGTCAGACAATCTGTAGGTGACGATTTTTCCTATGTATGTGAATTGAAAATTGATGGACTTGCCGTCACTCTTCAGTACGAGAATGGATATTTCGTAAGAGGGGCAACTCGTGGAGATGGTACGATCGGTGAAGATATTACCGCTAATTTGAAAACGATCAAGTCGATTCCATTGAAGTTGCGGGAGCCGGTTACCATAGAAGTGCGCGGTGAGGCTTTCATGCCAAAAAAATCATTCGAATCATTGAACAAGGCTAAAGAAGAACGCGGTGAGGAACCATTTGCAAACCCACGAAATGCAGCTGCCGGTTCGTTAAGGCAGCTTGACCCAAAACTTGCTGCAAAACGGAACTTGGATATTTTCCTTTATGCAATTGCCGATTTTGGGGAAACAGGGGTCCGTTCCCACAGTGAGGGTCTGGATTTATTGGATCGACTCGGGTTTAAGACGAATCGGGAAAGAAAAACGTGCTCGAATATAGAGGAAGTAATGGCTTATATAGTAGAATGGACGGAACAGCGTCCAAACTTAGCCTATGATATTGATGGAATTGTCGTTAAGGTGGATTCCCTTGAACAGCAGGATGAATTAGGTTTTACTGCAAAAAGTCCGCGATGGGCCATTGCTTATAAATTCCCGGCTGAAGAAGTCATTACAACCCTTAGGGATATCGAGCTGAATGTGGGCCGTACGGGTGTGTTGACTCCGACCGCGGTTTTGGATCCCGTTCGGGTAGCAGGTACGACAGTGCAGCGAGCTTCACTTCATAACGAAGACTTAATCCGTGAAAAGGACATCAGAATCGGAGATCAAGTGGTCGTGAAAAAAGCGGGTGATATCATTCCAGAGGTGGTCAATGTACTGGCAGAGCGCCGTACAGGGGAAGAAGTCGAGTTTAAGATGCCGACTGAGTGCCCGGAATGCAACAGTGAACTTGTCCGGCTGGAGGGGGAGGTTGCTTTACGCTGCATCAACCCCAAGTGTCCTGCACAAATAAGGGAAGGCTTGATTCACTTTGTTTCCCGTACAGCAATGAATATAGACAGTCTTGGAGAAAAAGTGATTAGCTTGTTGTTTAAAGAACAACTCATACAAGATGTGGCTGATATTTATAAGCTTACATACGATCAACTGATTGCTTTGGAAAGGATGGGGGATAAATCCGTCAATAAACTCCTTCAAGCAATCGAGGCTTCGAAAACAAATTCGTTGGAAAAATTACTATTCGGGCTGGGCATTCGCCATGTTGGTTCAAAAGCGGCCAAGACACTGGCACGGGAGTTCGGGACGATGGAAGCCTTAAGCAAGGCGAGCCGTGAAGACCTAACGGCCATTAATGAAATAGGTGATAAGATGGCCGATTCCATCGTAGCCTATTTTGAATTGGAAGAAGTCCATGCGTTACTGAATGAATTGGAAGCAGCCGGTGTGAACCTTGCTTTTAAAGGGCCAAGAGCTGTTGCTATTGAAGAAATCGATTCCTTTTTTGCCGGTAAAACAGTCGTTTTAACGGGTAAATTGCATCAGTTAACGCGTAACGAAGCAAAAGAGAAATTAGAGGCGCTAGGAGCTAACGTTGCTGGAAGTGTCAGCAAGAAAACCGATTTGGTCATAGCTGGCGAAGATGCCGGTTCCAAACTGGAAAAAGCGGAAAGCCTTGGCGTCATGGTATGGGATGAAGAGAGACTGATTGAGGAACTAAATAATTAAGAGGTGTAGCTATGAGGAAACACTCTATTTTGGGGATGATTCTTATACTGCTTCTTGCTGGATGTGCGCCTAGTTTTGAGGATAAGCAAGAGGTAGTTCAAGACTCCAAAGACAAAAAAGAAACGGCAATTATTCCGAAGTATAAAATTTCGGAAGAATACTACCAAACAATCCTACCGTTTGAACCATCAAAAGCACGCGGTTTGGTCGTATCCAATCTAAATACCCGATATGACATTGAAGAATTCGAAAATGGATTGATGCGGTTGGCCCAAACCCAATTCGACCCGGAAGATTACCTGTTTCAAGAGGGGCAAACGCTGGATAGTTCCAAGATATCTTCCTGGCTGAACAGAAAATATACCGATAGTCAGTTGAAAGAAAAGAAGATGAAGGCAAAAGATAACGTTGGCTTGAATCCTGTTGATCCAGGTAAAGGAGACATTGATAAACGGAATGAAGAAAATCCGATTTATCTTGCTCATATTTTAGAACATAATTACTTGGTCAAAACAAAGGATAATTCGGTGAGCCTTGGCGGGGTTGTCATAGGTCTTGCGTTGAATTCAGTGCATTACTATCAAAAAGAGGCATTCGGTGCTACCTATGAAAATAAAATCGATAGTAAAAAGCTGAAGCAAGAAGGGGAGAAAATTGCTGCAGTAGTCTTAAAAAGGCTACGTAATATGGACAAGCTGAAAAATGTTCCGATTACGATTGCCTTATTCGAGCAAAATGAAAAATCCTCAGTAGTCCCTGGGAATTTCATTTCCTATACAAATATCGATAAAAACTCTGACAATATTGGAAAATGGACGGACTTGAACGAAGAGTATTTCCTATTTCCTTCTGCTAGTGCTGAAAAAAAATACCGTGATGACGTCAATACCTTCACGAACTTTAAAGAAGATGTCGAAGAATACTTCCCTAACTTTAACGGAGTCATCGGCAGGGCGTTCTATATGGATGATCAATTGCAAAGTCTGAACATCGATATCCCCATTCAATTTTATGGGAACTCGGAAGCGATCGGCTTTACCCAATATGTTGCCGGGCTTATAATGGAACGTTTCCCGAACTACATCGCCGTCCAGGTATCCATTACCTCTGTAAATGGACCTGAAGCGCTCATAGTCCGTGAAGCAAATCAAGACGAACCAACCGTGCATATATACGAATGAAAAAAGATGAAGCTTAACGGCTTCATCTTTTTTGCGTCCCGCTTAAAATTCGGATCTGTTTTTTGTGAATTCCAAAATAACCTCTAAACTGGAACAAAAATATATAACAGTAAGTAAACCCTTCCATCTTAGGGAGCAAATGCATTATAAAGGGAACATTTGTCGAATTTTACAGGCCTACTTGTCATTTCCTCGGAAATTCCGGCAACTTTCCCATATTTCCCGGAAAATATCTCTTTTTCCTTATGAAATAATTGATTTTCGACATTGTATCTCTTGTTGCTTTACTGTGCAATAGTTTGATATGATTTAAACGATGATTATATGGAGAAAAGCGACGGAATTCAGTCGATTTGGATATTTTTTCGGAGGTGAAGAGAATGTCACGTATTTCTATGGAACAAGTTAAACACGTTGCCCATTTGGCTCGTTTGGCCATTACGGAAGAAGAAGCACAACAGTTTCAGCATCAGCTTGACCAAATGATTTCATTCGCGGAGCAGTTGAATGAGCTTGATACGGATCAAGTAAACCCGACTTCTCACGTTTTGGATATGAAGAATGTTATGCGGGAAGATGTCGCAAAACCGGGATTGCCAGTAGAGGAAGTAGTTAAAAATGCACCGGATAGCAAAGAAGGATATATCCGTGTACCATCTATAATTGAATAAGGAGGGACAATGATGTCGTTGTTCGAACAAAAAGTTTCTGAGCTTCATGAACGCTTACATAAGAAAGAGATAAGTGTCACTGATCTTGTTAACGAATCGTACAAGCGGATCGGACAGGTAGAGGACAAGGTGAAGGCATTTTTGACACTTGATGAAGAAAACGCCCGCAGTCAAGCAAAACGATTGGATGATCAATTGGTAAAAGGCGAGAACGAAGGCGCTTTATTTGGTATGCCAATTGGAGTGAAGGATAATATTGTCACTAAAAATTTGCGTACCACTTGTGCGAGCAAAATTTTGGAGAACTTTGATCCAATCTATGATGCAACCGTCGTTCAAAAACTACAAAAAGCAGAAACGGTTACGATCGGAAAATTGAATATGGATGAGTTTGCGATGGGTTCCTCTAATGAGAACTCCGCATTTCAAGCAACACGCAATCCATGGAACACGGAATATGTGCCAGGCGGTTCTTCGGGTGGTTCAGCTGCATCTGTCGCTTCCGGTGAAGTCCTATTCTCTTTAGGTTCAGATACGGGTGGTTCGATCCGCCAACCAGCTGCATATTGTGGAGTTGTCGGCTTAAAACCTACATATGGACGGGTTTCCCGATTCGGACTTGTAGCTTTTGCGTCTTCATTGGACCAAATTGGGCCGGTCACAAGAACGGTTGAAGATAACGCATATTTGCTTGAAGCGATTTCAGGTGTAGATCCAATGGATTCTACCTCTGCTAATGTTGACGTGCCGAATTTTGTGAATTCATTAACAGGCGATGTTAGAGGATTGAAAATAGCCGTGCCTAAAGAATATCTTGGTGAAGGCGTTGGCGAAGAAGCACGTAATTCCGTACTTGAAGCATTAAAAGTATTAGAGGGGCTTGGAGCTGAGTGGGAAGAGGTATCATTGCCGCATTCCAAATATGCCTTAGCTGCCTATTACCTGCTTTCTTCATCTGAAGCTTCGGCTAACCTTTCACGTTTTGACGGAGTGCGTTACGGGCATCGTACCGATAATGCAGAAACTCTTATAGAAATGTATAAGCAAACCCGTGCAGAAGGATTCGGTGACGAAGTGAAGCGCCGTATCATGCTTGGAACGTTCTCCTTAAGTTCCGGTTATTATGATGCTTATTATAAAAAGGCTCAAAAAGTACGTACGTTAATCAAAAAGGACTTTGAAGATGTCTTTGAAAAATACGATGTCATCGTTGGGCCGACTACACCTACGCCTGCATTTAAAATTGGCGAGAAAGTCGACGATCCATTAACGATGTATGCAAATGATATCTTGACGATTCCAGTCAATCTTGCTGGTGTACCGGGTATATCCGTGCCGTGTGGATTCGCAGCGAATGGCCTTCCGCTTGGACTGCAAATGATTGGAAAGCATTTTGATGAAAGCACGATTTACCGCGCGGCTCACGCATTTGAGCAAGCAACAGATTTTCATAAACAATTTCCTAAGCTGTAAGGGGTGAAAAAAATGGACTTTGAAACGGTGATTGGTCTAGAAGTACACGTAGAATTAAAAACGGATTCTAAAATTTTCTCGGCGAGCCCAAACCATTTTGGTGCCGCTCCAAATAGTAACACGACTGTAATCGACCTAGGCTACCCAGGTGTATTGCCTGTCGTCAATAAAAAGGCTGTTGATTTTGCAATGAAGGCTGCAATTGCCCTGAATTGCGAAGTGGCGGAAATTACGAAATTCGACCGGAAAAACTATTTTTACCCGGACAATCCTAAAGCATACCAAATTTCACAGTTCGATCAGCCGATCGGTGAGCATGGCTGGATTGAGATCGAAGTGGGCGGCAAGAAAAAGAAAATTGGCATTACCCGCATTCATATGGAAGAGGATGCTGGAAAGCTGACACATAAAGGGAACTATTCACTTTGTGATTATAACCGCCAAGGTACGCCACTTGTTGAAATCGTATCTGAACCGGATATCACTTCCCCGGAAGAAGCTTATGCTTATCTGGAAAAGTTGAAATCGATCATTCAATACACAGGCGTTTCCGATTGTAAAATGGAAGAAGGCTCACTTCGCTGTGATGCTAACATTTCCTTGAAACCTGTCGGGCAAAAGGAATTCGGTACGAAAACCGAATTGAAAAACTTGAACTCATTCAACTTTGTCCGCAAAGGATTGGAACATGAAGAAATCCGACAAGCGGAAATCTTGAATGAAGGCGGCATAATCGAACAGGAAACTCGCCGGTTCGATGAAGCTACAGGCAGAACGGTACTAATGCGAATTAAGGAAGGCTCCGATGATTACCGTTACTTCCCGGAACCGGACTTATTGACAATCCATATCGATGAAGAATGGAAAGCACGTATTGCTGCCGAGATTCCGGAACTTCCGGATGCCCGGAAAAAACGTTATGTCGAAGAATTCGGCTTACCTGAATATGATGCAGCCGTTTTGACGGTAACGAAAGAAAGTGCTGATTTCTTTGAAGCGACAGTTGCTTCAGGCGCGGATGCGAAACTAGCATCAAACTGGATCATGGGTGAGGTTTCCGCTTTCTTGAATGCAGAAGGAAAAGAGCTGCATGATGTCAAATTGACTGCTGAATCGTTGGCTGGAATGATCAAGCTGATTGAAGATGGCACGATTTCTTCTAAAATCGCTAAAAAAGTTTTCAAAGAATTGATTGAAAATGGCGGAGATGCTGAAACGATCGTCAAGGAGAAGGGACTAGTCCAAATTTCCGATGAAGGCGCATTGCGTACAGCCGTTGAAGAAGCATTGAATAATAACCCGCAATCAATTGAAGATTTTAAGGCCGGTAAACAAAAAGCAATCGGCTTCCTTGTGGGGCAGATCATGAAAGCGACAAAAGGACAAGCCAATCCACAACTTGTAAATAAAATTTTGGTGGAAGAAATCAATAAACGTTAATATTGGCCGTATCACTTTTAAAGTGGTACGGTTTTCTCTTGATTAAGATAAGGGTTCATTGTGGAAAGCTTAAAATAATTTTTGGTTTTTTTCGAGTTACCTGTAGGGGTAACTCCTTTTTTGTCGTCTATTACATGAATGCTTAACAGGAAAGGAGGAAGAGAAGTGACGGATGAGTTAGTTGAGAAGGTTAGGGCTGGGAATGATCATGCATTCCGAATGTTGATCGAAACTTATAAACAGACGGTTTATAGAACCGTCTATTCCGTCTTGCGGAATCAAAAGGATGCAGAAGATGTTACCCAGGAAGTCTTTATCAAAATCTACACTTCCCTTCCTCAATATAAGAACCAAGGTTTCAAAACGTGGATTACCCGAATTGCGGTCAATCATGCAATCGATCTAAAGAGAAAGAGGGAACGCCAAAAGGAAGAATTGCAGGACGAACATTCATCGGAAGCTAATCTGGGCTTAACTGATGATGTCGAGGCAGTATTTTTTCGGAATGAAAGGCGAAAGCAAGTATTGCGGAAGCTGAATGACCTTCCACAGGGATATCGGGAAGTTGTATATGGCTATTACATAAGGGAAAAGACATTCAAGCAAATTGCAGAGGAACAGCAGATTCAAGTGAAATCCGTGGAGGTAAAGCTATATCGGGCAAGAAATTGGATGAGAAAACATTGGAAAGAGGAGGATTTTTCATGAATCATGTGCCTGAAGCAGAATGGGTTGCATATTTGGCAGATAAAATACCAGAGGCTCTAAAAATTGAATATGAAAATCATCTATACTCCTGTGACAAGTGTTTGTCCGCCTATATGGAAGCGATGGAAAAAGAAGAATTCGGTCCGGACATTGAAGGATTTGATATTGCAGGTCCTGTCATGGACTCGATTAGCCGATTGAAAGAAGGCCTTGTTGAAGGGGAAAAGCAACTCCGAAAAGAGAAATCACTGCGGACGATAACAAGACATTACCTGATTGCGGCCGGGTTTACGATCTTATTAATGGCAGGGGGAGTATTTCAATCATTGACAGAATACGTGGATTCTGTGGAATCAATCAGTGAAAAGGAAACGCAGTCCTTAACCGATGGACTTATTGATAAAACATTTAATTGGATGGACACTATCGAAAAGAAAAATAAGGAGGGGTTTAGAAATGAATAAAAGGCCGGTATTAGCTTTCTTATTATCGTTTTTGCCAGGTTTCGGACATTTTTACCTAGGAAGGAAATATAAAGGGTTATTTTATTTTCTGGCCACGGCTGGATTGGGGCTTGGTGGTCTTTTTCTTTCGTTGATCAGTCAATCGGATGCGTTTCTGGCTTTTTCCATTATTGGAATGGTGTTTTATTTCATCAGTATATTTGATTTGGTGGTCACCTCACTGAGGAATCCTAAAAGGGAAGAGGATGTAGAGCGTATGGCAGATCAGCCGGAAGCGGAAAGATTTTATGTAATCATCCTTTCATTCGTTCCTGGATTAGGGCATTTTCAGCTGGGCCTCATGAACCGTGGGCTTATTTTTCTTATCGGCTTTTTAGGCCTGGGCATCATGGTGATATTCATTAGTGTAATGACACAAATGGAAGGTCTGTTAATATTCATGGCACTATTGCCTGTTATCTGGATTTACAGCTTTTTTGATTCTGTTCAACAGCTGAATAAAAAGCAAAGAGGTGAGGAGCTTATCGATCGGACCGTTTTGGAAGATTTCGAGGAGAGACGGGAATCCGGGAAGAAGAGTAAATCGGTCGCGACTTTATTCGCTATTTTCCCTGGTGCAGGTCACTTATATTTGGGGCTGCAAAAACGTGGGATACAATTGATGGCCGGCTTTTTATTCGCCATTTACATACTGGATTTACTCCGGTTAGGTTTCTTCTTTTTCCTTATTCCGATTATCTGGTTTTATAGTTTTTTTGATGGATTGCAAAAAGCCTCGAAAATGGAAGAGGGTCCATTAGAAGATACGCCCATCATTTCGGGAATGGTCAATCATCAAAAATGGGTAGGATTTGGGCTGGTGGGACTTGGAATCTATTTCTTGGCCAGTAATATAATCGTCCCGGCCATTGCTCCTCATTTAGATGAATGGATTGGAAGCAACTTGGAATACTGGTTTAGAGATTATTTTCAAAAAGGTCTTGTATGCATCCTTCTTATAGGCGGGGGAATTAAATTGCTGTCGGGAAGTAAAAAAGGAAGAGCCAAGGAGGAGACAAAATGAGAACATGGAGAGTCGGAACGATTTCGATGGGAATCTCCCTGGTTGGTTTGGGATTGGTTTTACTGGTTTCACAAATTGCGGATATGAACTTGACGACGATTCTGCTGTCATGGTGGCCGTTGCTGTTCATTATCTTGGGTGCAGAGATTCTCTTCTACATTTATTTTTCCAGAAAAGAAAGTTCTTTTGTAAAGTATGATATTCTTAGCATTCTTTTCGTGGGATTGCTTGGAACGACGGGAATAGTTTTAATTCTGCTAACATCAAGCGGATTGATGGATCAAGTTAGGGCTGCCGTGAATAGTGAAGTGAAAACGGTCAATTTGCCTGGTTTCAATCAAAAGGCAGGGAAAGACATACAGAGAGTTGTCCTGGACTCTGGCCCATACCCATTAACAATTGAAAGTGGTAATGTCGGGGAAATTTCCGTTTTTGGAACATATGGTGAGCGGGTAATGGAAGATACTGATTCGTTGTTGAAGAAGGCGGAGGATTATTTACTCGTTGAGAGAAATGGTGATACGCTTTATATAAGCTTCAAGGATTTGCCGATTCAAAATGGACTTTTTGACAATGGTACAATGAATCTTAAGGCAACTCTTATAATCCCTGCTGAGTTGGCAGTGGAGATAGACGGACAAAGTACCGATCTTGTCCTGAAGCCTAGGAAACTCTTGAATGACTGGAGTGTGAAGGACAGCGGAAATCTAAGTGTATTCCTTCAGGATAATAGTGATATCAAGGTAGATGCTAGAGGGGTCGAGGAACTTGAAGGTCCTAAGAATGGCTGGAAGATGACTGAAGTGAAAGAAGAAACAAGTGAAGAGGGCATTGTAAAAAAGAATGGGATATTCAATATTGGTGAAGGGAAACATACTTTAACGGTTACCGATACATTTAACGTGAATGTTCAATATCCATGAAATCATTTACTAGAATAAAATTGTAAAAAGCATTATAATTTCCCTGATACGATTTCTAGTAAAATGCAAAAGATATGGACCGGAATATACGGTCCTCTTTTTTCGAATATTGCTTTTCATGTAACGAAGGATTAAGATGTAAATTATGGAATCAATATGTATAAGGATGATGGGAAATGAAAAGAGCAAGGTTGATTTACAACCCGACTTCGGGCCGGGAAGCCATTAAGAAGAGCCTGCCAGGTGTGCTAGCAAAACTTGAAGAAGCTGGCTATGAAGCTTCTGCACATGCGACGACCGGTGCCGGGGATGCGACGAAAGCGGCTAAGATAGCGATTGAGCGCGGCTATGATATAGTTATTGCAGCAGGGGGCGACGGTACGATTTATGAGGTTGTTAATGGACTGGCCACTGCAGAGAAACGTCCGAAACTAGGAATCATTCCGACGGGAACGACCAATGATTTTGCGCGGGCGCTGCATTTACCGAAGACGATCGAAGGGGCAGCCGAAATTATTGCCGGTGGGCATACGATGCCTGTCGATATTGGGAAAATGAACGATAAGTATTTCATCAATATTGCCGGCGGAGGCAGATTGACCGAATTGACCTACGACGTGCCGATCAAACTGAAAACCATGCTTGGTCAGCTAGCGTACTATATTAAAGGAATTGAAATGCTTCCTTCAATTAAGCCGACGGAAGTTTCTATTGAATATGATGGAAAGCTTTTTGAAGGAGAGATCATGCTATTCTTGGTGGCTAACACGAATTCGGTCGGCGGCTTCGAGAAACTGGCTCCTGACGCCTCTTTGAATGATGGTATGTTCACGTTGCTTATTTTGAAAAAGGCAAACCTCGCTGATATTGTCCGTGTCGCGACATTGGCAATGCGCGGTGAGCATATCCATGATAAGAACGTCATTTATGAAAAAGCCAATCGAATTAAAGTACATGCCAAAAATGACATGATGCTTAATTTGGATGGGGAATTTGGCGGGATGGCCCCAGCTGAATTCGTAAATCAGTACCGCCATTTTGATGTATTCATCCCGCAAGGAATACTGCCGGACGATCCGGCAAATAAATAGGGTGAAAAGGCCACTGAATCTGGTGGCCTTTTCAGTTTAATGAAGCAAGGGGAATTGCAAACATGTATATCAGGAAAGCGACACCGGAAGATGCGGACAAGGCAGCCGTATTGACCCGGTTAGCGATTAAGGAAATTGCAGAGGTTTTGACAGGTGAAACGGAAGAAGAAAGAATACTTTCCGTTCTTGCCGATTTGTTCAGGAAAAGTGGGAATCGGATCAGCTATGAAAATACGCTTGTCAGTGAACATGATGGACAAGTATCTGGATTGATCATTGCTTACCATGGCAAGGATGCCGAAAGCTTGGATGAACCGATAGTGAAACAATTAAGGATGAAAATGAAAGACCCAAGCGTTACGCTCGATAAGGAAGCGGAAATGAGAGACTTTTATTTGGATACAGTCTCGGTTGACCCGAATTTTCAAGGAAAAGGAATTGGTAGTGCACTGATTCAATATGTAGAGGAATACGCTAAACATAAGGGATATCCAAGAATTTCTTTAGTCGTTGAAAATGAAAATGAAGCGGCGAATCGTCTCTATAGCAGATTAGGGTATATGGAAATTAAAACCATTTCGATTAGCGGCCATGAATTTCGCTATATGGTGAAGAAAATAGAAGAACCTCCTGTTTAACAGGGGGTCCTTTTTGGTCATTTGAAATTTGGCACTGTATGCGGTTACATTTGCTGCCCGTTCATGGCTGCCCAATCAGCGTAAGCTCCGGTGCCATTACAGCCGGGACAGTCGTGTATATCGGAAAAATGATATTCCGTGGGTACGAAGGAGCTGTATCCACGTCCGTAACAATCCGGACAGAGTCCTTTTTCCTCCATACTCGCTCGATGTTTCTCTAACCTTGTAGCATTCCAGGCTGATATAGAGTTAAATAAACCCATTTCCTCACCTCATCTGTTTTTCCTTATTTTTCATTTTTTATTGAACTTTTATTCATGGAACTATGAAAAATCCGTAATTCCTTCCACTATATTTTTATGAAAACCAGGGTAAATTGGTGAGTGGTTTTGTGGCTAGGCCTCTATTGTGGTAAAATACAGGCTAGCATAAAAAAGAAAAGAGAAGATGACATGAAAAAAACAGCACCAGTGGCTAAAAATGATATTATAGAGGTTTTATTTGAAGATTTAACACATGAAGGAGCAGGCGTCGCTAAAGTCGATGGCTACCCGATCTTTGTTCAGAGCGCCCTTCCAGGTGAAAAAGCAAAAATTAAAGTGATGAAGGCTAATAAAGGTTATGGCTTCGGACGCTTGATGGAGATTATCGAAAACAGTCCATACCGGGTTGAGGTCACGACTGAAGATTACCATAAATACGGTGGATGTCAGCTGCAGCATATGAGCTATGAAGGACAGTTGAAATTCAAGGAAAGGCAAGTGCGTGAAGTGATGACACGCATTGGGAAACTTGAGGATGTGAAGGTTCACCCGATCATCGGGATGGAGAATCCGACCCATTATCGTAATAAAGCGCAAGTGCCTGTTGGTGAAAAGGATGGCAAGCTAATAGCAGGGTTCTTCAAACCGCGGACACATGAAATTGTTGAAACGAAAGAAAGCATTATCCAAAATGAAGTGATCAATGAAGCCGTTCAAGTTGTTAAAGAGATTTTCAGTAAACTTGGTATCCCTGCTTACAATGAAGAGGCACATAAAGGTGTATTGCGGCACATCATGGCCCGTTATGGCAAGCAAACAGGCGAATTAATGATTGTCCTCGTTACAAGAACGAATAGTATCCCTTTTATCGAAACAATCGTGAAGGAAATCGTTGAACGTCTTCCACAAGTGAAATCCATCGTTCAAAACGTTAATTCCAAGAAAACGAATGTTATCTTAGGCGATAAAATGACTGTACTATGGGGCGACGAAGTGATCCATGATATGATCGGTGATGTGAAATTTGCGATTTCAGCAAAGTCCTTCTACCAAATCAATCCGGACCAAACGAAGGTCCTTTATGATAAAGCTCTTGACTATGCAGGGCTGACTGGTGAAGAAACGGTGATTGATGCCTATTGCGGCATTGGAACCATCTCTTTATTTTTAGCTAAAAAAGCGAAAAAGGTAATCGGTGTCGAAGTAGTCGAAGAAGCGATAGAAGACGCACGCCGCAACGCTGAATTGAATGATATCTCAAATGCGGAATTCATGGTTGGAGATGCGGGTAACGTTATTGCTGAATGGTACCAAAAGGGCAACACTGCGGATGTCATCGTTGTGGATCCTCCTCGCAAAGGTTGTGAAGAGTCTCTCCTGAATACGATCATCGAGATGAAGCCAAACAAAGTCGTATACGTATCATGCAACCCAGGCACTCTGGCGCGTGATCTTCATATCTTGGAAGACGGCGGATATAAAGCGGTTGATATCCAGCCTGTCGATATGTTCCCAATGACGACACATGTTGAAAATGTAGTGTTATTAGAGCTGAAATGATGGAATGGGGCCCGGTCTGAATGACCGGGCCCTTTTTCGCGTAGTTAAATTGAAGTGAAAGGAGGGGGGATTTTTTTTTGAATGGATATTCTTGACGCTCTGACTTGGACATATAGTAAGGATATATAAAATGCAAGGCAGGTGATTTTATTAATTTTCAAAAAGCGGTTGCTGTAATTGTTGGTAGCTTTTTGGTGGGTATTGGAATCAATGGCTTTTTAGTTCCGCACCATTTAATAGATGGCGGCGTTATTGGGATTGCACTCATCCTTCATTATTTCTTTGGTTTTCAAACAGGGCTATCCATGTTGATTCTCAGTATTCCTATATTTTTATATGCATGGTATTATGAACGGCCTTTTTTCTATAGCAGTGTTCACGGATTGCTTCTGACATCCCTTTTTATGGATTGGCTTAATCCATTGAAAAAAGTCTTTTCCATGTCGATACTAACAAGCTCTTTGATTGGCGGTGCCATCATAGGGATGGGCATAGGTCTCATGCTTCGGTATGAGACAAGCAGCGGGGGAACGGATATGTTAGCCAAAATTATCTCAAAGTCTACTTCCATGGATATTGCATTGGCGATTATCGTTATAGATACACTAATCATTTCAGCTGCAGCATTCACCTTAGGTATCGAAATTTTTCTTTTTTCATGTGTGACGATCGTCATCATTGGGCTGATCACTTCGCTTATGAAAGTGAGGAAATGAATATATAATCAGTTCCTTAAGATATGGGTCACTTCATCTATTGCCCTTTGCAGCTTTTCGCTATTTTTGCTAAACATCTCTTTAGCTTCCTTTGATTCAGTTCCAAGTGCAAACAACTCTAAGTCCGCCTGGCATTTTTTCAAGGTCGCGAGCATAAGAGGTTTTTCTTGAGGAGAAGGAACTTTAAGTTTATCATCAAAAAGGTCCACGGTTAATTCCCCGTTGGAATTAGCTTGACCAAGAAACACATTATCGAGGATAACACCCAACTTATCCAGTTCAGTATGAAGCCAATTTCGGTTCAGTCCAATCGTGGAAAGCGGTTCATCAAGTATGCTGCCGTCCATGATGATGGTTTGTGGCTCCTTTACAGCAGCCACTGACAGGTTAAGGTCCTTAGGTGTTATAGGTTGATTTTGCTTCTTTAACATTACGGAAAAATCCCCGTTGGCTTCCAATAAGGCAAATTCAACTTCAGAAATATCGAAGACATCCTTTTTCCGGAGCAATCCCAATAATTCATCAATGGTATATTTCTCTTTTTTTAAATTATCTTCCATGACTTTCCCATCTTTGATGAAAACCGATGCTTTACCTTCCACAAGATCACGGAAAGTTTTACTTTTTAGGGATATTGATCCTGCAATGAAGGGAGCTATGGCAAAAACAAGAATGGACAGTACGCCATGTACAATATTGCCCTCAACTTTCGTAGCTAATTCTGCCCCGACATTACCAATGGTTATGCCCGTTACATATTCAAAAAAGGAGAGTTGGGACAATTGTTTTTTTCCTAACACTTTTGTTATCACAAAAAGAACAATTAAAAAGAATAATGAACGCAAAACAATTTCTATCCAATCCGGCATTACAAACACCTCCTGCTTGATCATTGTTTTAAAAACCTTTATATTGCGGTTCTTCCCGTTCTAACTCTCCCACGCGCTTCTGTACATCCTTCATAACTTCATTCACCACCAGCATCGTTTCATGCAAGATGCGTTTAGATTCATCATCTTGAGTCCGGAGTGCTAAGCTGGATAAACCTGCTTCAACTCCTTTCAGGCTAGAGACACATTGTTTTACATTAGAAGCTATCGTCATGCAGCATCCTCCTTATCCTTTGGATCTAAATATAATGGCTTGTAACACTCCGAGACTGTTTTTCCGGCACTGATTACATAAATCGTGCCAGTGGCACAACCAATCAATCCATGATTTTCCCCATCCGCTAACCTCCCGAAACAATGTCAGCAGTCACGATCCGATTAGACAAGTGAATCATGGTTGTCATTCAATCATTCATTGATATTCGATCGAAACGGCATGCGCAATGCACGGGATCGTCTCACTTTGTTGAAAGGATAGGGGGGATAACAAGGCACCGGTAGCCACGACGAGCAATCGTTTTATTTCTCCCTTTTTCATGCGATTTAATAAATGACCATAAACAACGGTTGCGGAACATCCAGGGCCACTCGCCCCGGACAAGACCGGTTGACCATCCCTGTATATCATTAAACCGCAATCTTTATATTGCTCTTCTTTAATCGGCGTACCATGTTTTTCAAATAATGCCAGAGAAACTTCATGTCCGATCTTTCCTAAATCCCCGGTCACTATTAAATCATAATAGGATGGATCGATGTTCCGTTCTCTTAAATGGGCTTCAATCGTATCTACAGCAGCTGGGGCCATGGCACCGCCCATATTGAAAGGATCAGTCAATCCCATGTCGATGACACGTCCTATCGTAGCTGAAGTGACCCTAGGGCCTTCCCCGGCACTACTCAATAAAGCCACTCCTGCACCCGTAACGGTCCATTGGGCTGTTGGAGGTTTCTGCCCCCCGTATTCAGTAGGGTAGCGAAACTGCTTTTCTACTGCAGCGTTATGACTGGATGCTCCTGTCAATAAGTACTCTGCCCCTTTGGTATTGACAAGGTATGCACCAAGAGCCAGTCCCTCCATGGAGGTGGAGCAAGCGCCAAATAAGCCGAGATAAGGTGTTCCCAGTGTGCGACAGGCAAAACTCGTAGGGGTTATTTGATTGATAAGGTCGCCTCCAAGGAAAAATTGAATCTGCTCTTTCTGAAGACCCGCCTTTTCGATTGCTTTTGTACTCGCTTCTTCCAATAAGACTTTATGTGCCTTTTCATAAGTATCTTGATTTATCCATAAATCGGAATGGAGAAGATCGAAATCATCCGCAAGCAAACCCTCTGCTTCAAATGGACCGCCAACGGTTCCTGTGGAGACGATGACAGGCTTTTGATCAAACACCCATGTGCGATGCCCAGTAAGCATTTTAAACCACCCCATTGTAGAGTATTGTCAGTGCTAAGATAAAACCTTGGAATAACATAGATCCTTCAGTCAACTTGAATATATTACAGCCATTTCCTAAAACGAAACCATCCTCCCGGTTTTCTATGGCTGCGGATATGGCGGCATCAGCGAAACATGATCCCGCCGGTCATTACTGTCCTTTTCATTTCCAAATGAGTTTGAAACTGCTGAGGTTCCTGATGGATAGGAGTAAGCTTATGGCTTAATTCTTTTGGAATCCTTTTGATAAGGTCTTAATTAATTGCTTCAGCGACTTCGTCCTGCTTCATTATTCAGGCTTGATTGACCGCAGTTCGGTCAAGTGGATTGCTTGTATGTAACCTTATGGCATATTCAAGCCCTTATTAAAAATCCTGTCTTATGGAATAAAGATATAAAAAAGGCTGGTTGTTTTAACCAACCTTTTTTATATGAATGATTATTGTTTATATTGAGGTTCCTCGTTTTGAATCTCTTCAATGCGAGGCGTGATGCTGTCCACGATCGTTTGTGTTTGTTGGGCAGCTTGTTGGTATAGTTGTTTGGCTTGCTCATTATCTGTGGAAAGGGCGAAGGTTTCAAAGCTCGCTTGAGCGCTTTTTAGCCCTGCTATAGTTGTTTTGACATCGTTTATTACTGTCATGTATGAACCCTCCTTAAATTGAAACTGCCTTATTAGAGTAAGGAAAAAATGATTATCTATACCTTCCAAATTTCTCTAGGAATCGAATTAATCAAACGTTTGATTAATGAAAGGGAAAAGGCAGAAGTGTAGTTAATATCTTTCTCCACTTATTTGTTACGCAAAATTGTTTTTATTGTTTAATTATTGACTGAATTCAGAAATCTTAATATAATTACAGAAAACATAACATGATTACGTGAGGTGATATGACATTTATATTCGGGATGATTTGCATGGTAGAGTTGTTTTTGAAATTTCATCTGAGGCAGTGTTAAAAGGCCTGTTATTTTATAAAAACAAACAGGAGTCGGAAATTGAATCGATCAAAGGTAAAATACATAAATATGAGCAAAAACGAAGAGCTGAGGAAGCTTGGTATCAATCCCTATCACCATTTAAACGTTTTTTTACAGGACGTGCCCCAAGTCATCACCAGGCCGTTGAGCATTTGGTGAATGTTAAAGATAGATATAAAAAAATTGAGATGATAAAACAGAAGGTAGCTTTTTTAAATCAGTTGATCGGTTTACTCGAAGCTGATTCGGAAAAACGGGAAATGAATTTACCATCAGACATCATTAAAGAAATAATGGACTGGCAGAAAGCGGAGGGGACGCCAAGATGACTCTAGAAACATTGAACACTGGATTGGACACGGTTTGGGTGGTTCTGACAGCAGCCATGATTCTATTAATGGAGGGCGGGTTTGCTTTATTGGAGGCGGGGTTCGTCCGTACGAAGAATAATGTGAATATCATCATGAAGGTTTTTGCTGATATTACGATCGGAACGCTTTGCTATTTCGTGGTTGGTTTTGGCTTAATGTATGGAACGGATGTATTTGGAACCATTGGGACAAGTGGCTTTCTGCTGAAAGGTGATTTGTCGCACATCGACCTTACGATTTCCATTGATGCATTTTGGTTATTTCAAGGGGCATTCGTCATCGCCGTTATTTCGATAGTTTCGGGAGCGGTTGCGGAAAGGATTAATTTTCGGGCGTATCTTATTTTTGTCGTAATGATGACGGCATTCATCTATCCGATTGCCGGTCATTGGGTATGGGGTGGTGGCTGGTTAAGCGGGTTGGGCATGCAGGACTTCGCGGGGTCTGCGGTCATACATGCACTAGGCGGCTTTTCTGCACTTGCGGCTGCCATTGTCATCGGTCCGAGAGCAGGTAAATTCTCTTCACGGGGGACTAGCTCCATTTCGCTGCCGAGTAATCTTCCACTGGCATCTGTCGGGGCATTCCTTTTATGGTTTGGCTGGTTTGGGTTCAATGCAGGAAGTACCTTGCAGGCTACGGATGTACGCATTGGCCATATTGCCATTGTCACGATGCTCTCAGCTGCATCAGGGGGGGCGGTGACCATGCTTTATACACTATTTAGATATGGGCGCTCGGATGCACCTTCCGTCATCAATGGCTCACTTGCAGGTCTTGTCGGGATTACAGCTGGATGTGCATTCGTTAGTGATCTGGCAGCGTTACTGATTGGAGCGGTTTCTGGAATGTTGATGTTAGCTGCGACAAATTGGTTGGAAACCCGAAAAATCGATGATCCGGTTGGTGCGTTTCCCGTTCATGCGGCATCAGGAATGTGGGGTACCATAGCGGTAGGGCTTTTTTCAACAGAAAACGGATTGTTTGCAGGTGGGGGATGGCATTTGCTTGGAGTTCAAACGTTAGGGTTATTGGTGTTATGCATCTGGGGCTTTTCAGTGACATGGCTCGTTTTTAAAGTTATAAATGTTTGGCTGCCTATAAGATCCACTGAAGAAGAAGAAGAACTTGGGTTGGATATCAGTTATCATGGCATCATGGCCACACATACTTCACCGGAGTTCATCAAGGTAGAGGACTACTATAAGCAGGATGAAGAATTGACAAGGTAATGTCCATTATACAATGGTAGAATCAAGTAAGAGGTGAATTTTAAATGGGTGCATGCAATCTTAATCATTCGCAACAAGATGTCAGGCTGAAATTTGAGAGTCAAAAGGCATTTTTACCAACCGAATTGAGTCAAACATTGGATCGATATCTTGAAAGAGGGAATTCGCAAGAAACATTGAATGAACTTTTTCATCTATTGAAGAAGTATGACTTGTCTACCCAGGAGGAACAGGAATCTAGAAACGAAAAGTTGAAACGGATCATGCTGTAAACGAGAAAGAACGAGAGTGCAAGGATGACTCCCGTTCTTTTTTTTTGTTTTTTCATCATGAATCTTCTGTAAAATGAATTAAAGTATCCGCGGGAATGTGGCTGTCCCTATTTACTTTTTATAAAGAGCATCAAAAATTGTATCTGCTTAATTGATTAAACATTTTAAGTAACGCGGACAAGGGTTTAGTGGAGCTTTAAAGATTTAATCAATCGTTTGATTGAATCTTAACAGAGCCTTCAATAAAAGCAGGGAGAAAATAAAAAAGCGAGAGCCCATAAGGAGCTCCTGCTTTTTCTTTAAAAACCATCATCTGTTGCGGTGAAGGGGATGTTAAGGTTTCGTTCAACGGCACGAAGTCTTTGATTTAGTCGATTCAGCCTATTCGTATGACGTTGATCATTTTGACTCAGTCTGGTTATTTCCTGGTTAATGCGGTTCACTTCTCGATTTATCCTTGTGATTTCTTGGTTCTGCCGATTGAGTTCCCTCGTTTGTCGCTCGTTTTGACGCTCAAGTTCCCGGACTCTTCTTTCAAGTTGTTGAGGCTGCCTTTCAATATCAAATTGGTCGGGCACCTGGCTATATGGATTTTCTTGTACCTGCTGAAGGTTCCAATCTTGCTGTGGCGTGTAATCAAATCGTTCAGGCTGTTGGAAATATGGGTTATAATTAGGCTCAAAGTACTGGTAATTTCCATTTTGTTGTGGAAAAGGATAAAATCCGTATGAATTCATGGTCAACTCTCCTTTTTTAATCAGGATGGATACGTTATAACTTATGTAAGTTCCGGTGAAGTGACTAGGCGTTAGCCCATAAAAGCGGGGAGAAGAGTTAATTTACAGAAAATATTTCAATAAATTTGCAGAAACCCTCCGGTTCCTATATCGTTTAGGATAGGAGAAATTCTTTTAATCCATCTTGAAACCAATTCCAAGGATAATCCGTATATATAGAAAAGAGTGTAAGTCAGGAGTGTAATGATTATGAATCGATTTCTTGCTGATTTTTTTCCGATATTGATCGCATTTCCAATGGTTTTGCCGGTTTGGATAATTAGCTATTTTGCATTGAATCAACCGTTTGCCCTATCCGTTGTCATATCTTTAGCAGGAGGGGTGCTTGCATACTGTCTAAGCTCCGTATATTTTTCATCAAGATACCTCAAAAAACATGAATTGACGAGAAAAGAATATCAATATATAAAGAAAAATTTAATTGAAGCAAAATCGAAGATATGGCGGGTTCAAAAAGCACTAATCTCGGTCAGGCATATCTCTTCTTTTAAACAGAGGAAGGATATGATTAAAATGATCAGGAAAATATATAGTCTGACAAAAAAAGAACCGAAGCGGTTTTACCAGGCGGAACAATTTTATTACTCACATCTGGATTCCGCCATGGAGCTTGCGGAGAAATATGTTTTTTTAGCACAGCAGCCAAAAAAGAGTAGGGAACTCGAACTCTCCTTAACAGAGACTCGCAAAACTTTAAAGGAACTCACTAATACGATAGAAAAGGATTTATATAAAGTGATTGCCGATGATATCGATAACCTTAACTTCGAGTTGGATGTTGCTAAGCAATCCATTAAAACTAGAAAAGAGTCACAAGTAATTGATGAAAGCAGGAGGTTAAAATGAATAACAATGATCCCAACCTGTTGAATAAAACGAATAATGCCAGTTTGATCGATGATCTTTTAGCCAATCCATTTGATGGGGTGCAGGAGCTGGAGAAAACATCTTCCCAGGAAGCGAAACCGGTTAAACTGATTGATGTCATTCCTGAAGAGAACAGGGCAAAGGCATATCAGCTTGCGGAACAAATCGACCCTACGAATCATCAGGCGATGATATCCTATGGTACACCCGCCCAATCAAAGCTTCTGACCTTTTCTAATTCCATGCTTGAGCATGTCCAGAAAAAAGATGTAGGTGAAGTGGGCAACATTATCAGTGATTTAATGAAAAAGTTAAACGAGCTGAGCCCTGATGAGCTAAAGCCGGATAAGCCCTCTTTCTTTGCGCGTATGTTCGGGAAGCTCTCGGGATCAGTACAGGAAGTGCTATCCAAATATCAAAAAACTGGGGCCCAAATTGATCGAATCAGTGTGAAACTCGATCGGAGCAAGAATATCCTGCTATCGGATATCGTAATCCTTGAAAAGCTGTATGAAACGAATAAGGATTACTTCCAGGCATTGAATGTCTATATTGCAGCCGGGGAAATTAAACTCGAAGAAATCCATGGGAAAACGATTCCGGAGTTAAGGCAGTCCGCTGAATCGAGCAATGACCAAATGAAGTTCCAGGAAGTCAATGATATGCTGCAATTTGCTGAACGGTTGGATAAAAGGCTTCATGATTTGAAATTGAGTCGCGAAATCACGATTCAAAGCGCACCGCAAATCAGGCTGATCCAAAACACGAATCAGGCACTAGTCGAGAAAATACAATCTTCGATCATGACAGCCATCCCCCTTTGGAAAAATCAGGTTGCAATTGCATTGACATTAATCAGGCAAAGGCATGCTGTAGAAGCACAAAAGCAGGTTTCCAAAACTACAAATGACTTGTTATTGAAGAACTCCGAGATGCTGAAAACGAATACCATCGAAACGGCAAAGGAAAATGAGCGCGGACTTGTCGATATCGAAACATTAAAGAATACCCAAGCTAACTTGATATCCACGCTTGAGGAAACCATGAGGATTCAAGAAGAAGGAAGGCATAAACGCCGGCAAGCCGAACAGGAATTGGCATCAATGGAAAATGAACTGAAACAGAAACTATTAGAGATAAAGGGATAAGGGGAGATAATATGGAAACTATCGAGGCTATAAAAACGAGAAGAAGCATTGGAATCGTCAAGCAAGATCCGGTACCAAAGGAAATGATCGAGCAAATCATTGAAGCTGGAACGTATGCACCTAATCACCATCGAACTGAGCCTTGGCGCTTTTTTGTATTGACTGGAGAAGGAAGAAATAAACTTGGGGAGGTATTCGAAGAAATCACAAGAATTGAAAATGCTGATGATACCCCTGAAAGTTTAATCAGCAAGCTCGAAAGGCAAAAAAAGAATCCATTAAGGGCTCCAGTCATCATCGCAGTGGGCATAGAGCCTAGTGATAAGAATAATGTCCTAGTGGCAGAAGAATATGCGGCAGTGAACAGTGCCATTCAAAACATGCTTCTTGCAGCACATTCCTTAGGTCTGGGAGCAGTATGGAGAACGGGAAAAATAACTTATCATGAAAAGGTACGTGAATTTTTCAATTTATCCCCAAAAGGAGAAGTATTGGCTTTCATATACTTGGGTTATCCTGATATGGAGCCAAAACCTGCCAAGAAAACACCGATTGATGAATTGACCACATGGATCGAATGAAGGGGTGAGGGGAAGCTGCATCAGTAAATACACACTGATGCAGCTTTTTTTTGCCTTTCCTTAAATCTGATTTTAATGAAAGGGATTTGGATTCGTCAGGCTTCGTTTCAAGTGACGGTTGATGAATTAGGCTGTACAATACATAGGAAGAGTAAATTTTTATGAATTAGGATGTGTCTATAGATGAGAACGATTGATCCATTCGAGATACTTGATGGAAAAGCGATAAAATATTTGGATGTTTTTGGCATGGAGGATGGAATTGCTTTAAAGAGTAAGTACGAAGATAAAACGTATTGGATATATGATTATTATTGCATGCACCAGTCTTGTGATTGCCAGGAAGTATACCTTGAATTCGTTGAGGAGCTTAAAGGCAATAAACAGGCAGGACAGCATTTTGGAGTGAGGGTTTCTTTCGGGGATAATCAATTTGTCCTGGAGGACTATAATATTTCCAAGCAAAAGGCGATGGATATTGCGGAAGATACGTTAAAATACAGTAAAGATGTAATGGAGTTATTTAAACAGCGGTATCAGCAAATGAAGGATAAAGGCACCCAAATCATCATGGAAAGTGCAAAGGCAGCTAAAATGCCGCATGTTCATACAGAACCGGTCATTGGCAGAAACGAACCTTGCCCATGTGGAAGCGGGAAAAAATACAAAAAATGCTGCGGCGCAGCTTAACATCTCATGGAAGCTGACTCGATTCGGGGTCGCTTCTTTTTTATTTGGGAAAAAATTGAGTAATGAATAAAAAAATATGGCATTTAACGAACGTTTGTTCTATAATAAGAGTACCAGATAATAATACAAAGGGAAATAAAAAGTAGTCATTTAGACGGAATTTTCCAAAAACTTCTTTTTTATTTTCATAAATCTGGTATATATAAGAGAGAAGAGTTTTTTGATCTCATCTCTTTCAACGGTAGACGGCAACCAGACGGGATGAATATCCCTACACTGATGGCAGTTTAACTTATTGAACGAAGGAAGGGGTAATCAAATGACAAGAGAAAAAAGATTAATACCTTACAAAGTTCTTGAAGTAATGGAAACGGTGAAAGAGAAGATACCTGAGGGTGTCGAGCTTGTGAAAGCCCCGGCAATTTGGGAGAAAAGCAATTATGGTGAGAGCGTGGTAGTTGCCGTCATCGATACAGGCATTGATAAGGGACATCCAGACCTCAAAGAAAGAATCATTGGTGGGAAGGATTTTACCAATACCGGAGATTATCAAGATGATAATGGACATGGGACACATGTTAGCGGTACGATTGTGGCTGCAGTCAATAATGCTGGTGTAGTGGGAGTGGCTCCAAAAGCGAGCATATTAGCGTTAAAGGCCCTAAATGGTCAAGGGCAAGGTGATATAGATTGGATTAATGGAGCTCTAGAGTATGCAATCAATTGGCGGGGACCTAATGAAGAAAAGGTTTCGGTTATTTCACTTTCACTTGGCGGGCCTCCGGATGAGGCTGAACACAAACTCATTCAAAAAGCCCTACAGAACGATATCCTTGTTGTTTGCGCAGCTGGAAATAGCGGTGATGGGCGTCATGAAACGGATGAATTGGATTATCCAGGAGCATATCCCGAGGTAGTGGAAGTCGGAGCTGTGGATTTAAGCAGAAATTTAGCGGATTTTTCGAATACAAATGATGAAATTGACCTGGTGGCGCCAGGTGTCGATATTCTTTCTACGTATCCAGGGAATAAATATGCCAGGTTGAGCGGAACGTCAATGGCTACGCCTCATGTAAGCGGTGCAGCAGCCCTCTTGAAAGTGATTGCTGAAAAGGAATTTGACCGCAATTTAACAGAAGCGGAATTATATGCACAGCTGGTGAAAAGTACGGAAGATCTGGGAATAAGCAAAAAAGCACAGGGAAATGGATTGCTTAACTTAACGATAGCGGACCAAAGAGCTGAAAAATCGATTAAGATTACCATAGAATCAGAAAACATTAAGTTACCGAGTAAATCGGTGGTCATGGAATAATAGAAGAGAAAAAAGGTGCCTCAAGAATTTTTGGGGCACCTTCCATAATGATTATTTTTTAGTTTTCCTTAGAGCTGCAAAAAGCGCTACAATGGACAGAATTAGTGAAATGACAGCCAGAGTGATGATCAGTGTTTGATTGCCAGCACCTTCTGTTGTTGCTGAATCCTTTGAATTGTCAGTTGCCGTGGAATCATTAGTGTCAGCTTCATCTTTGTGGCCATGGTCCGCAGGTTCTGCATCAGCCTTGGGCGCAACTGTAATCTCCGTTACAGAATGCGGTAGGTCTGAGCCTTCATCACCGCTCCATTCAACAATTTCACCATCTTCGTAATATTGAAATGCATCCCAGGCAACTTTCGTTTCTTCTTTAGGGTTTTGTGCTACGAAAGAGAATTGCTGGAATTGTCCAGCGGCAATTCCTTCATCGGTTGCTGCCCAAGTTACCGATTTTACATGCCCATCTTTGTCATCTTCCGTTGTTACTTTCCACCCCGGTATAGGCTGATAGCTTTCAAAAGTAACCCCTTCAGGTACTTTTAAAGTCACCTTTGTAGTGGCAGTTTCTTTTTCTACTGGTACTTTGAGTGTATAAGTTTCCCACGCCTCAGGTGCAGATGAACTAGGCTTGACTGTAACGTGAGCATATGCTGAACCGGAAAAAATGAATAATGCGGCAAATGTGAAAATAAGTAGCTTTGAAATATTTTTCATTAGTATAAATCCCTCCTATTATGAATTCCCTATCAAAATTATAAAATCAGCATTAATTGAATCCAGGTTTTCAGTTAATCCGTGAACATGGATATTCCACTTTCCTGGCATGGTTAATAAAGACTTGGATGTAAATGTACCTGTGTTTTTCTCCTTCATTTGCAATTTTATTTCACCGCTTGGCGTATCTACTGGCTGCATAGTGATTGTAAGCTGCTCTATTTCAGCAATGGGTTTGCCTTCATTGGAAAGATTTACTTGAATCAGGTTATCCCCGACTTCATTGGGAGTTACCATTAATGTAACCTCATTATTTTCTTCAGTCATTAACGTCTTTTCAATGGGCCCTGGAGAAGACATGGCAGTTTGGACATTTGTCAATAGAGATGCAACGAGAAGTATGACGATCCCTAAACCAAACTCCATTCCCACACTATAACCAAGTTTTTTCGTTTGTTTTTTCCCTCTGAGAAAATGAAAGCCTCCTAAAACGATCATGACTAACATGAGACCGATTTTCGCCAGTAACAATTGTCCATATGTTGTGTTGAACAATGAATGGACAGTCGGAACATGCTGTAAACTGCTATATATCCCGCTAACAATCAGTATGATTACAAACAGAAATGCCCATCTGGAAAACCTTTGAATGATCGACCAGTAAAATGTTTTCTTATCTTCTTGGACTGCCTGCCGTTCAGCAAGCCCAGGTAAAATCACCAATAAGGCCATAATGCCGCCGAGCCATAAAGCCATGGACAACAAATGAAGGAAATCCATCAAAACGGCCAGAAACTGATTAGGAACAGCTGCTGTATGTCCAGTTAAAGCCTTACAAATCATCAAGCTTGCCATTATGATGAAAGAAAGGAAAGGCAATGATTTATTCAGGGAGTTCTCGAGCATGAAATAAATCACTAAAAATAGAAGCAGCAATATTAGAACTTCAATGATCCAGACAGTTCCAAAGTTTGTAGCATTCAATACTTCTTTTATATAACTCAATTTAAATGCATCTGTCCAACCTACGCCAGCGTCAATCGTAACTTTTAAAGGCAGATTGAATAAGATGGAAAATGCTAAGCCTGCATATGAAAGCCAAAGGTATAGACGTGTTCTTCTGCTTTCTTCAAAAAGTCGAGAATCCTTCATTAAAGATAATCTGAAAAAAAGGATTCCAGTAAGTGCAGCGAAGCATATGTATTGAAGACTTTGAAGGATAACATTGATGGAATTCGGAAAACTTGCATTCACTACGGGATTTTCTTGGTCTGAAAGGCCCGCTGAATCTCCAAATTGAAAGGGAATTGTTCCTTCAATGGGATGCCCATCACTTGAAACAACTCTCCATTTAATGTAGTAAATCCCTTCGTCGATAGTGCCCTTCCACTTAGCTTCCAGTATTCTTTCACTTTGTTCCGAGATTGTACTGTCTTGAATTTGAATTTTGTCCCCATCATGGCTGAATACCTCAAGCGAATGGAAAGATGGTTGGATATTCTCGCTGAATTGAATGCTGATCTTTTCAGGAAGAGTATCCATCGCTTCATTCGGGCTAGGATTAGAGCTAATTACCGTAGCATGACCAAAAGCCGTTGCTGGGTATAAAAGCAAACTGAATAGGCTGACTACCAGCCATAAATATTTTTTCATCTTGGTGTGCCATCATCCTTTCATCAGATCATGTAAGCCCATTATAAAAGGAAAATGTGAAAAAACAGTGAAAATAAATTAGTTATCTAAAGGCAGTTTGAAAGGTTCGCTAGAAAAGTGATAATAATAAGTTTAGATTTGCCTTCCTACCTCCATTATAGCCATAAATCTTGGTTTGGAATTCCGCTTTGCAAAACATTAATAGGCATCCTGTTGTTATAAACTGCATTAAGAAATAATTAAGGTTCCTTTGATAACCTGAACCTATCATGTTTACAGGAATTATAGGAGGGATAGGCTTTGCTAAAGAAGGGATTAAAAGAAAAAAGTGTGAAAGTAATCTTGGTTGGTTCCCTTGTGGGGATGGGAACATCCACTTATATGCCCGCAGTAGGGGCTGAGGAAGTCACTTCCGTCATTCAAAAAGAGGCACAAACGGTAAATAGTCTTTCAAAGTTAGAAATAGAGGGTTTAGCACTGGATCAAAAATTTTCAGAAGATGTACACGACTATAGCTCGGCAGTGGGGAATGATGTGGAAAAGATCAACTTACTTGCAGCAAGTCCTAACGAGAATGCATCCATCTATGTGAATGGTGTCAAAATGACAGAGGGGAAGGTGAAGGACTTACCGCTTCAAACTGGCATGAATACATTTGAAATCATCGTCAGCGATGGGCAAAATGAAACGGTTGCCTATACTCTCAAGGTCAAAAAACTTGAAAGTGATGATAACCTTTTAACATCAATCGGATTATCAAAAGGCTCATTGACATTCGATTCTAAAGTGACAGCTTATAATGCTTCTGTTGAAAATGAAGTCCAGTCCATTACAGTAACTCCGACATTAAGTGACAGTACTGCAATTGTAAAGGTGAATGGAAAGGATGCAACCAGTGCAGGTGTAAAAGTTACCCCTCCAATCGGTAAGACAACGGTGAAGATTATCGTTACAGCAGAAAATGGAGAGGAAAAAACTTATACGCTTACGATTACACGGGCGGCAGCCAAGGAAAAAGAAGAATCGCAAACTGCACCTAAAGAGGGTGAAGTTCAACAGGAGCCCTCAACAGGAACTAGTAAAACTCAACCTTCCTCCGATAAGGGGAATGAATCATCTGTAACACCAACGGAACCCTCCGATAAGGGGAATGAATCATCTGTAACACCAACGGAATCCTCCGATATGGGGAATAAATCATCTGTAACATCAACGGAGACCACCAATAATCTAAAGCCAAGCAGTGGTGTCAGCCAAGTACCGAAAGCACAGCAACTTGAAAGCATTTCAACACAAAAAGCGAAAACGGATTCTATAGAGAAGGTAACGTCAGCAGATTCTTTAGGTGAGGAAGGCAATGATGCTCCAGTGTTAAACAATCTGACTGTATCATCAGGAGTATGGAACAAATCCTTTGAATCTAATGAGCATACCTATCATATCGAGGTCGATAATGATATTTCTTCAGTCGAAATGAATGCGACGGCAAATGCCAGTGGAGCAACGATTGAATATGACGGTGAGAGCAGTAATAAAGTGAAGATCAAGGATAAAGCGAAAACGGCCATTTCCGTTACCGTTTCAAAGGATGGGGAGCGCCGTACTTACGTCCTTGTTTTCGAAAAGGATATGGATGTGGAAATGGATGAGGAAGAAACCGTGGATGATGTCGAAACAAAAGAGGTGGAAGTTGAGGCAACGCAAATGAGTACAGCTGGCAAGTCGGAGAACGATACCTTCAATAATACTGAAGGCCAGGTTAATGGCGAACAACCTGTTGAGGCCGTGTCATTCTTTGGGAAAATAAAGGATTTCTTCACCTCCCTGATTAAATAGGAATGGGTCTGAATCCTGAAAAAAAGGACAAGGTTTAGGCTTGTCCTCGGATTTATATTTTTATGGGCAAAATGATTTGGACCTCGGTTCCATGGTTTAATTCGCTGTTAAAGCTGACCTTTCCCCGATGAGCCTCAATGATTCGGCAGCTGACTGTCAGTCCTAATCCGGTTCCTTTTTCTTTGGAAGAGTAGAAAGGCTCGCCAAGATGCTTTATCCGTTTTTTTTCAATTCCGCTTCCATTATCTTTGATGGTAATGGAAAGGTTATTGTCGATGCGTTCGAAATCTATCCAAATGTGATCGGCGGATGCCTCCATTGAATTCTTGAGCATGTTTATGAATACTTGTTTTAATTGGTTTCCCTCACATAATAGAAGTGGTATTTCGTTTTTAACAGATATTGATATTTGGGTGGGGTACGAGTCCGCCTCTGGTTTCAATAAGGTTTTGACATCATTCATCAGGTCGATGATTTGATGTTTGGTGAATGGAAGTTCCTGTGGTTTTGCCAGAACGAGTAACTCGCTTACAATAAGATTGATCCGGTCCAATTCACTTAACATGATCGTGTAGTATTGTTCATAGGGATGGTCGCTCTTTTTAAGCAGCTGGACGAAACCTTTTAAAGAAGTCAGCGGGTTTCGTACCTCGTGGGCCACACTTGCGGCAAGTTCGCCGACTACCGATAATTTTTCAGTTCTTCTTAAGCGTGCTTCGGTTTCCCGAATTTGAGTGACTTCTTTAGCATAAGTGATGATTCCGACTAAATCCTCTCCAACCATCATCGGGACAAACGTACAAGAAAGTAAGATGGACTTCCCGTACTTCGTCAGGAATTCTATATCTTTCCCTTTTTTTATCCCCTTTTGGTTTTCCATGACATATTGGCAAGATGTACGGATCAATTCCGCGTCTTCAGCTGAGAAGTTCAAATTAATGAATGAGGCTCCATGTATTTCTTCCTGTTGAAAGCCTGTTACAGTTTCAAACCTTGGATTTACGGTCGTGATCATTCCGTTTAAATCAAGCATCAGCATCGGATAAGGGTTGTGTTCAAACAATGATTTATAGCGTTGTTCACTATGGAATAATTGATTCTCCGCGACTACTCTTTCAGAAATATCCCTGCCGATGACGACTAAGCCTTTTCGTGAACCATCCTCATTGAACAGGGGAACTTTGATCGTATCAAAGGTCTTGTGATTGCCATCGGGAAGAGGGACGATTTCCTCACACCTTGTGATTTCCCCTTTTATCCACGTTTCTTCATCGGAAACTTCACAGTAGATCAACGACTCTTTATAAAATTCGGAGTATTCTGCGAGCTCACTGTCTCTTTTTCCCTTATAGTCGACATGTTCCAATTGGAATAATTGCAGCCCGAAGGTATTGGATTCAAGCCATCGGCCATCACCATCCTTGAAGTTAACGAAATCCACCATTGAATTTATGAGTGTACGCCGACGTTGTTCCGCTTCTTTTAATTGTTTGAATTCTTCCCTTTTAGCCAAATAAAGATATAAAACCAAGCCTATTGATAAAAGGAAAACAAATCCTTCCGCTCTTTGAAGTTGAATGAAGACCTCTTTGTTTTGGATATTTGTAGTTAAAAAATAGTCGAACACGACTAGTGTAAGAATCCCGAATAGGATATATATTGCTAAGATGGAGCGTTTGGACATGGAGATTCTCCCTGATTTTAAGACATTTCTATGGTAAAATTACATACACATTTTAACAAACTATCGGAAAAAAATATATGCAGAATCCTAAATAAAAAAACAGGGGCCAATGGTCACCTGTTTTTTCTGAAGAAGGTCAGTTTCTTTTTCTTTTTTGCGCGCTTATAGATAATGAAAAATAGTAAGAGGACGAGTGCGAGTGCTGCTAGCGTATATTGGTTCATTTCAACAGATAGCAGTCCATATGGAATGAGCGAAAGGAAGAAAAAGTAAATAAGGTTGCCAAGTGCCGTCGCTAATAAAAAATCCTTGAAAGTGACGGTGCTGACACCAGCTACCAAGTTAATTAAGCTTGTTGGGATCAGAGGGAAGATCCTGCCTGTAAAAACGTACATGAAGCCATGCTCCACAACAGTTTCTTGCCACTTTTCACCAATCTTCTTTAAGAGAGGCTCCTGAAACCAGTTTCTTGCTGCATAAAAAATGAAACCTGAGGCAACAACGCTTGTAAACCAACTCCATAGATATCCATATATGAATCCGAATATCGTGACATTGATAGTCAGGAGCAAAATTAAGGGAATGATTGTAAAAGAATTTTGTACAAACATCAATACGAATGTCACAATAAATGTAAGTAAAAGGTTTTCCTTCAAAATGCCAATAACAGAATCCAGATCACTTTTCCAAACCAAAGTGAATAACTCTGCATTAGAAATAATAAATATTGCAATTACCAATAGACCGATTATGGTCAGGACTTTTTTCAAAGGGCCACCACCATTCTTACTAGTAGTTTATCATTTTCGAGTTCATTGGTGAAAAAAAAGAGCTGCCGCATCATGCAGACAGCTCTTTTCCATTATAGTGGGTTCACGGCGCGAAGATTCCATTAAAGCCACTTTTCAAACTGAATTCTTTTATTCATTCCATAAATGATTGGAGCCCCAATCAAGAGGACAACGAATTCACCGACAGCCGTGGTCATCCAGCTTAACCAGAATGGGAAGCCCAGGGCAAGGTTCAGTTCAATTGCAATTAAAAACATTGTGAACGTGAAAAAGATAATCGTGGCGATCATCCGTCCTTTAATGCCTTTTATGAACCGAGAAACAAAAATGACAAGCAATAAGGCGAGCAGAGATTGCCCCACCCCAAAAATCAAATCATATGGAACCATCGGCGAAAAAAGCAGATTCGATATGAAGACTCCGCCGACGATACCGTAGATATACTTTTTATTGAATACAATCAGATGATTCAATATTTCCGGTACACGAAATTGGAACATCTGAAATGATATTGGTTGGAACGCCAATGAGACCGCCACATACAAGGCAGCCAATAACCCGCTTATCACGAGTGTACGAACATTCATTTTACTCTCTCCCTAGTTTTTTATCGTGGGATGGTTACGAACCACGTTTAGGCGTTTGCCCGATTATTAATAGTATCCCATGCAAGCTTGTTTCGTCAATTTGTAAAGAATGGTTTTAATTTATAGTTTCCAAGCAGGGGAGGTAGCTTAATTGGATTTTGATTTATTGCAATGAAGGATGATATTATTTCAATATGTACTTCTAAGGAGTGAATATATTATGTCGATCGAGAGTGTCAAAAGCCATTTTAAACAATGGGATCGGGAAGGCGATGTGATGGAGTTCGAAACATCGAGTGCTACGGTGATTGAAGCGGCGGAAACCATCGGTGTTATCCCAGCGCGGATTGCTAAGACTCTTTCCTTTAAGGGGGAAGGTGAAAAAGCCATTTTGATTGTTGCTGCAGGAGACGCGAAAGTGGATAATAAGAAATTTCGTCAGACGTTCGGTTTCAAGGCACGAATGCTTTCACCAGAAGAAGTGCTTGCACAGACCGGCCATGCCATCGGAGGAGTTTGCCCGTTTGGTCTGGCAAATGATCTAGCTGTTTTTCTTGATGTATCGATGAAACGCTTTGAGTCATTGTTTCCGGCATGCGGCAGTGCGAACTCTGCAATAGAACTTAAACTCGCTGAGTTGTTTGAATATTCAGGCGCGAAGGATTGGGTGGATGTTTGCAAAGGTTGGGAAGAGAAGGGGAATGAGGAAACGGCGGTTGGCAATGCAGTTGATGGCCTTTGATGGTTTCGAAAAATGCACATGAATGGAATTGAGTCCACTATGGTGGACTTTATTTTAGTGGTGAACGCATACATTTTCTATGATTTAAGCGGAAAATCGGGCAGAAAGTGTTCCTTGAGCGGAGGTTGAAAGATGTTAAATGAAAGCAAAAGAAAAAGCAATAACAGCTATCTTAGTCTTAAAACTCTTTATGAAGAGAATATAACGGTTAAAAGCATTGCCCAGGAGCTTGAGTTTTGCCATAATAACGATCTGGCGAAGGATATCCAGAAAGCATTGGAAAAAAAGAATTATGATATATTGGCAGTCCAAGATCAGGGGGAAATCATCGGGTATATCGAAAGGGAAGAACTCGGTGAAGGAAGCATCTCTGAATATTTGAGAAACTTCTCACCAAGGGAAATGGTATCGGATTCAACTCCTTTGATCCAGCTTCTCCAGATTTTCAAGTATAAAACAAGGGTGTTCGTATTAGAGAATAATTCGATAAAAAAGTTGATCACCCATGCCGACCTTCAAAAGCCTCCGATCAGGATGCTGATATTCGGATATATTACTTTATTGGAAATGAGGATGAGCGATATCATCCAGGATAGATTCGGCGATGGTAGCTGGTATCCAATGATCAGCGAAGACCGTTTAGAAAAGGCAACCGAATTATATAGAAGGAGAATCGATAAAAACGAGGATATCAATATAATAGAGTGCCTGCAAATCAGTGATAAATTCGATATCATACATAAAGATAAAGATTTGAGGCGCTTCTTCCAAATCCCTTCGAAAAGTAAAGGGAAAAAGGATGCGAATGCCATCCGGAAATTAAGGGATAAGATTTCCCATGCTAATGAACTGGGGCTGGACATGTCATGGATGGAAATCATCGAGGTTGTCGAGACCTGTGGCCGACTGCTCGAAATCTCTGAATCTTATCAGTATGAAAAATAAGGATCCGGCTAATCATGCTGGTTCTTTTTTAGCGCATCCAAACAGAAAAAACTGCCCGTATCAGGCAGTCTCCCCCTCAAAACTCCGGCAGTTGATCCAGGTTATTTTCTTTTATCCCATCGGGCTCACTCCGCAATATGTCACGTCCATATTTATGAAAGACGTCAACATTGGCCAGGTTGCCTGCTTTGGCTTCCGAAAGGGCTGTGGGGTAGTCGAGTTCGCGGCCGGAGTTCGTCTTGATGGCGATAATATTGTCCTCTTCATTTTTCCTTACAGCGATGATTTCTTCTTTTCCTGCTGAATCAGCTTGGTTTGCTTGCGGTGTTCCCTGCTGTTTATATGATTCATAGGCCTTTTCAAATTGGTCCATGTTTTAGACACCTCCTATTTATAGGGTGAGCCATTTTTTCTGCAATATACAAACCGGATTTCGTCCAACTTGAGCCATTGATTCGTCCAAATGGGCCGAATTTTCGGCACTTTTTTAAAGTGAATGCTGTCTTCTTTGCCTTTTTGCAGTGGCATGGCACTTGCATCTTGTGTAAGTAGTAGGTGTAAGTAGCAAGAAATAATATCCACTGGAATAGGGAGGAAAATGAATCATGAATGTAAATCAAGGGGCAAGCACTGTAAATGCAAAACAAAAGGTCAAGTCAATGAAAGCGGCGGTCGTCAATGAATTTAACCAAAAACTTGAGATTAAAGAAGTTCCCATCCCAGAGTTGGAATATGGTGAGATATTAGTGAAAATTAAAGCATGTGGCGTGTGTCATACCGATTTGCATGCGGTACATGGTGATTGGCCGGTAAAACCAAAGCTTCCGCTTATCCCCGGACATGAGGGTGTGGGCATTATAGAAAAGGTGGCAGAAGGCGTAACTTCCTTGAAAGTAGGTGACCGTGTTGGGATCCCATGGCTTTATTCGGCTTGTGGCGATTGTGAATACTGTCTGACCGGAAGGGAAACGCTTTGCTTGGATCAATTGAATGCAGGCTATTCCGTGGACGGAGGGTATGCTGAATATTGTAAAGCACCCGCCAAATATGTGGTGAAGGTTCCTGAAGGGCTTGACTTTGCGGAGGTTTCACCAATTTTCTGTGCAGGTGTAACGACCTATAAAGCGCTTAAGGTATCAGAAGCAAAGCCTGGTGATTGGGTAGCGGTTTATGGAATTGGCGGATTGGGACATGTTGCCCTGCAATATGCGAAAGCGATGGGCTTTAATGTCATTGCTGTCGATATTCAAGATGATAAGCTTGATCTTGCAACGGAACTTGGGGCGGATTACACGATTAATGGACTGAAGACCGATCCTGTACAGGCTATAAAGGATAAAGTTGGCGGTGTGCAGGCATCCATTTCTGTAGCGGTTACGAAAAAAGCTTTCGAACAGGCTTACAGTTCAGTCAAGAGGGGCGGGACACTTGTCGTAGTCGGATTGCCGAATGATGAACTTCCAATCCCGATTTTTGATACAGTGCTGAATGGGGTAACTGTAAAAGGGTCAATCGTCGGCACGAGAAAAGATTTACAGGAAGCTGTTCAATTTGCGGCTGAGGGTAAAGTCAGAACGAATATAGAGACGAGGAAACTTGATGAAATAAATGATGTGTTTTCAATGATGGAAAAGGGAGAAATCAACGGACGCATCGTATTGACGTTAGAATAGGAACAGAGGAGGATGCCCCAGGGACGGGGCATCCTCCTTTTTATGTCTGGTTCTTCTCATTTAATATATAACGTAATTTCCTTATGGATATCTGCAAGCGTTTGGCTGCTTCATTCCGGTTACCGTAGGTTTTTTGCAGGGCCTGCATGACGAGCTCCTTTCCAATTGTGGATTGAAGCTGTTTGATTTCCGTAAGAATTTCTTCAAGCATCAGTTCATCCTTCTCATTAAAGTCAGCCACCAGTCTTTTTCGCCATTCTTCAAGAAGGTTTTCAGTTGACTGAATTCCACTAGTGGACACGTTTTTGTCAGGGGGTGATCTGGCTGTTAGTGAGGGAGATATCATTGGCTGATATTACCGACTTATGGTCTGCGAGAGTTAATGTGCGCATGACCACATTAGATAGTTCGCGTATGTTGCCTGGCCAATTGTATTGCTGTAATTTTTCAATGGCTTCATTGGAAAAAGAGATATCTCCATGACCATTCCTCTCAATCAAGTGACGGACAAGCAGGGGAATATCCTCTTTTCGGTTCCTTAAAGGCGGGATATTGAGAGTCACGACGTTCAGTCGGTAAAATAGGTCTTCCCGGAATTTATTTTTGTCCACTGCCTGCTGCAAATTTTCATTGGAGGCCGCCACTAACCGGGCGTTCGTCCGTAATGTCCCGCTGCTGCCAACCCTCATGAATTCCCGCGTTTCCAAAACACGAAGCAATTTGACCTGGATGGCGGGACTCGCATCCGCAATTTCATCAAGAAAAAGCGTCCCGTTCCCGGCAATTTCGAAAAAACCCTTTCGCAGCTGGGTCGCTCCGGTGAACGCACCCTTTTCATGACCGAATAATTCGCTTTCAAGCAGGGACTCAGAGATCGCTCCACAATTGATGCCGATAAAAGGTTCATGGTTTCGGGGGCTGGCAATGTGAATGAAGCGTGAAAGCACTTCTTTACCGCTTCCGGTTTCTCCCTCAATTAATACATTGACGGTTTTTTGAGCCACCTTGAAAGCCATTTCAATCAAATTCTTCATTAAAGGACTTTCGCCGACAATGAGTCCTGAATCCTCGGCAAGTTTATGGATGAAATGCTGATTCAAATCTTCATTTTCATTCAAAAGGTTGTCAATCTGCCTTTCCAGTACTTCAATATCCACAAAGGGCTTTTCCATATAATCACTCGCGCCAAGTTTCATTGCATCAACAGCGGTCTTGACGGTGCTGTATCCGGTCATGATCAGTACCTTGCAACGCGGCTGCAGCTGTTTTAGATGCTGCAGGAGGGAAAGTCCATCACAATCCGGAAGCTTCAGGTCTATCATTGCGACATCAAAACGCTGCTGATTCCAATCGATTTCATGAAAATCCTTCCCGCTATTCACAACTTGTACGAGATAACCTTTCATCGTAAAAAGGCGGGAAAGAAAAGTCCCAACCTCTTTCTCATCGTCTACCACAAGTAAATGAACCATATTATCATCCCCTTTCCTCTTCTGCTTGTAAGGGAAGCCTCAGGAAAAAAGTGCTTCCTTGTCCTGGTGTGCTCAAAACATCGATCTTCCCACCATGGTCTTTGGCGATGCCAAGGCTTACAGACAGCCCCAAACCCGTACCCTTTTCACGGTCTTTAGTCGTATGAAAGGGATGGAATATGAAGGGCAGGCGTTCTTGTTCAATCCCCGTTCCGTTATCAGTCACCTGAACCACCAAGAACTCGTTTTCTGAATAGGTAGTGATCGCAATCGATTTTTCCGTTTGTTCGGACTCATCCAATGCGTCCTTTGCATTCAATAGCAAGTTGATGATGATCTGTTCGATCTGCGGCTGGCTGCCCTTTATGAAAGGAAGGTCTTCCTGAAGGCTAAGGTGGAGGGAGATTTGCTTCTTCCCAAGTTGGTACTTCAAAAGGTTCAGGACCTGGTGAATGGCTTCGTTAATAGAGTAATAGTGGAATCTATACTCATCCTGCCTAGAAAAGGTAAGCAGGCTTTTCACGATTTGCCTGCATCGGTCCCCGCAATTCTTAATGTCGTCCAATAGCATATAATCCGGATTGTCCTGTGGGGTTTTCCGCAATAAAATTTGCGAGTTGCCAAGAATGGCCGTTAATGGGCTATTCAATTCATGGGCAATCCCTGCTGCCATTTCACCGATCGCCCCAAGTTTACCGGCATGTAATAGCTGGACTTCCATCTGTCTTCTTTCGGTGACATTTTTATAATAAGCAATGACCCCATATACTTGATGTTCCTTATTCTGAATCGGGTAGGCATACATTTCCAGGATGGTATCATGCTGAAGGGGAATTTCCTGAAACCCTGGCTTATTAAATGAAAAGGTATCTTGAATCAGATTTTGGGATTTTTCAATTAAAGGAACCAGGTCGGAAAAGTCCCTGGCCGAATCATTGGATTGATAGACCGCTCCTTTGTGATCAAAGACGATGATCATGTCTTCAACTGCCTTGAATGTATCCTCCCATTCCTGTTTGGAATGAAGGACTTCCTTATAAAGCTGGGCATTCTCCAAAGTTAACGCAAGCTGATTGGATAGTTGTTCAAGAAATTCGAGTTCATCTTTAGGCCATGTTTTCTTTTTCTTCCTGCCGAAAGTCCAGATTCCGATTTTTTTACTTTTTCCGTATAAAGGGACCAATAGAAGTGATTCGATCTCAAGGGATAATAGACGTTCCTTTTCCCGGAAGTCCGGTAACCGTTTAACTTCCACCTGAATCGGCTGTTTTTCTTTCAAGGCGGACGAGAAATCCTGAAAAGGGTATAACAAGTTTTTTGCATCCATTTCAAGTTCACAGTGACCATTAGGGCAGATATGAAGCAGGGCAGGCTCTTCCTCATACAATATGACAAAATGACTGTCATCGAAGGTAATGAGTTGCTTAAGTTTTGCAATAACATTTCGGAGAATTTCTTGGATGTCGATGTCCATATTCATATTTTTAGTGATGTCATTCATGATTTCAAGCTGCATATTCTTCTTCTTCAGCTGATCCACGGTTTTCTTAAGTTCCGTGTAATACGTTTTCTTTGAAGATTTCACACCTGTCATTAAATCTATCAATTCAAGTTTGTTCATGCTTTTCACCTCTTAAAGGGCTGTAAGAAGCAGCTGATTAATCTGTTCTAATGACATATCACGAGGATTTGTGATCATGCACGCATCCTCAAGAGCGGTCATCCCTATGGGGTCTATCATTTCTCTTGTAATGCCGACATCACTTAAACTATTGGGAGCCCCTATATCCTGGGATAATTCCCTTACGAAGTGTATGGCTGCCATTCCTGCTTCCTGCTCGGTCAATGTCCGTGTATCGATGCCCATGATACCTGCAATCTCACTGAATCGCCTTGGTGAGGCAATTCGATTGAATTCCATGACATGGGGAAGGAGTATCGCATTGATTTCACCATGCGGAAGGAGGTATTTGCCGCCTATGGCATGTGAAATGGCATGGGCAGCTCCCAAAATGGCGTTGGAAAAAGCCAGTCCAGCCTGCAGGCTCGCCATCGCCATCGCTTTTTTTGCTTCCTCATTATGCCTGGATGCAACAGAGGGGCGTAAGTGGCGGGCAACGATGGAAAGCGCGTTTTTGGCTTGTACATCTGTCAATGGTGTCGCAGCGATTGAAACATAGGATTCAATGGCGTGGGTTAAAACGTCCATTCCCGTGGCTGCGGTCAAATCCGGTCCCAAGGTGGTTAAGGTACCAGGGTCGACTATTGCAATATCGGGGACGAGTGATTTTGAAATGATTGTCATTTTTTTCTCGCGGAATGAATCGACGATCACCGAAAACTGAGATACTTCCGAACCCGATCCTGCAGTGGTCATGATCATCACCATGGGCGGGAGGGGTGAGTGGACTTTATCAACACCTTCATAATCACTGATGATGCCGCCATTCGTTACTAAAAGGGCAACCCCTTTGGCGACATCCAAAGCACTGCCTCCTCCCAAGCCAATGATGGCATCACATTCTTGTTCTTTAAATGTCAAACAGCCGGCTTCAATCTCCCTGTCCTTCGGATTGGTCGTCATTTCAATGAAGGTAGCAAAAGCAAGGCCCGCATCTTGGCAGGATTCAATGACTATTTCTAACCAGCCGGCATTGGCCACCCCTGAGTCGCTGACTATCAAGGCCTTTTTGGCACCCAAACGCAAGCAGGCCTCGCCAGCCTGTTCAATCGAACCTTTTCCAAAAATCACTTCCGGCATCACGAATTTAGTTATCGACATCTTTGCGCCTTCTCCCTGTAGAAATTCTATCTCTTCTGTATTATTTTCCCGAAAAAGAGCGGAAATCCTGTTTGGATTACAGGTATTTTTATATAATATGACAAAATATCGAATGATGGAGAACTTTTAGCAGGGGTCAAACTTCCTGTGAATTTCTTTAATTTGTAAATTCGTTACTTTAGACATGTATGAATAGGGATAAACCTACCTAGTTAGTATTTTCTCTATATTGTAAAATTATGGTGGAATCTATTAAACTGGGAGGCAATCTATGAAAAAACAATTACTATCAGTAACCTTAATCGCAGCATTGACATTCGGAACAGCTGGGACAACCACCGCTTTAGCAGCGCCACATTCTTCGCCGGTGCTATCAGCGCCATCCACGGACAAGCAAGTCATTAAAAGAATCGATGCCGATAAAATCTACAGGAATATTGAATACCTCTCACAAACACCTCGGGTGGCCGGTACGGATTCTGAGTATAAAGCCGTCCAATTCATCAAAAAGCAATTCCAATCTTATGGCTATAATGCCGCTATCAAAGAGTTCAATTTTTTATCTTATACAGACCCAAATCTGGTCGAACTGTCCGTTGCCGGATTTGATGGGGAAATCCAAGCGAACCATTTAACCTATTCAGTTAATGGGGACCTATCCGGTGACGTTGTATATGCCGGTTTAGGAACGAAAGAAGAGCTGGAGGAAACCGATGTTGCAGGGAAGATTGCCCTTATACAAAGAGGCAGCCTCACTTTTGCAGAGAAAGTATTGAATGCAGCAGAAAAAGGGGCAGCGGGTGTCATCCTATTCAATAATGCAGATGGGGAATTGAACGGGACACTCGGAGAGGATAATGACAAGTTTGTTCCATCTGTCACGATAACCAAAAAGGATGGGGAAGCCCTGCTGGGAAAATTGAATGCCGGAGTTAAATTGACAGCATCATTAAAAATCGAAGGAGCTTATTCCGGAGAAAAAACCTCTTATAATGTAGTGGCAACGAAAAAAGCAACAAAGAACAATAAAGCAAAGAAGAGCGATATCATTTATATTACTGGACATCATGATTCCGTCGCGGGGGCACCCGGAGCGAATGATGATGCATCAGGAACATCCGTCACCCTTGAACTTGCACGTGTTCTGAAGAATCTTCCGACAGATACGGAAATTCGCTTCGTCACCTTTGGGGCAGAGGAAAATGGATTGCTAGGTTCACAGCATTATGTGAGCAATCTCCCTGATAATGATATCAAGCGGACCATTGCCAACTTCAATCTCGATATGGTGGGAAGTAAGGATGCCGGGGATTTGGTCATCTTGACTAATGATGGAGAAATGAACCTTGTAACCGAGCTGGCCCAAGCATCAAGTACAAGAATGAATGGAGAGCCGACTCCATATGGACAAGGCGGGAGAAGTGACCATGTATCCTTTGCTGAAGCTGGGATTCCCGCTGCTTTATTCATCCACAGTCCATCAGAACCTTGGTATCATACTCCTGATGATACCATTGATAAAATCTCAAAGGAAAAGCTTCAAGATGTTGCTGAAATTGTCGGCACCGCTGTCTATGACCAAGCTAAAATCGAAGCTAAAAAACCTGATCTCAATCATAAAAAAGGGAAAAAGGTGAAAGTACCGCATTTATTTGACGAAAAGGAATACAAATAATGCAGTAAGTATTTAAAGGGTGCAGCCTGCATCCTCTTTTTTTTGTTTAAAAATGGAAAACGAGGGGTAATAAGTCTAATTCGTAATTGATGACTATGGGAAGGATTCCCTAAATACCTAGCATAAATAGCTTATTTATCCCTATTTAACTCTAAGACTATAATCCTTATAATAAAAATTATGAAAAATATGACAGTCTACATAATGAGAATAGTATGTTTGAGGTGATTTTTTAAGTGTATGCAAATTCATTGAGTGAAATTCACTCAGCCCTCTCCAGCAAAATGTCCGATGTGAATGAAAAAATCAATCGTTTGGAGCAGGCAAAAAGACAAATCAAAGACGAACAGAATGCTTGTCTGGGGGAAATTGCTAAAATAAAAAATCCGGACTTGGGTAAAAGCTGGACGGGAAACCGTGCAGAAGACTTTCAGGATGCCCGCAGTGATGCTTACAAGGCAATGTCAACGATCATTCATGATGATTATGACGACTATCAAGAGAAAATCGACGGTAAAATCATGATGCTTAATATAGAAAAAAAGGCTCTGAGTGCAGCAGGCACCATAGCACATGAAGCGGATGTTCTATTAGGTAAAGGGGAAGCCGTCATAGATCAATTGGAAAGTAAAATATCATATTTAAAAGGGTGGTTGTTTTAATGACGACAATCAAACTGAATCATCCTGCCGTAACGAAGCAAGTCGATCAGGTGAAGACGGCACTTGGTACAGTCACGCTTGGAAATTTGCCGGCAGGCGAGCTTGGCAGCAATAAATTGGAATTCACCTCGAAATGGATCGACCGGGAAACGAACCTGGAAAAGGTCTTTGAGCAATATATCAAAATCGTCCAGAAAAATGTGGAAGATACCCGTGCCAACATTGACTTATTAAAAGAACAGGATGAAGCCATCGCCCATACGTCTTCACATGGGTATCCTACGCGATGAAAATATATGAAGCCAAGACATTGACGGCCGCAACCAAGTCGCGCGCCAAGCAATATGAAGAACTAAAGAAGGAAGTCACAGCCCTGAAAAAGGAATTTCAGGGCATCGTCGGCCTGGATAACGAGTTTCAAGGGGCCGGTGCCACTGCCATCAAAAGCTTCTATGAAGCGCAAATCGAGGTGGCGGACGCCTGGATGGAACTTTTTACGACCCAGATCAGTTTTTTGGAAGGCATTCCGGCAAGTCTGGAAGAGGCGGACCTTTCCGGAAATACGGTGGTCGAGGTTCCCTTTTTAGATGGCGAAGTCTCGAACGGCATCAACCAAGCGAAGTCGCTTGTCGATGAACAAGCAAACGATCTCCAAAGGATCCTCGACAGCATTGACGATATCCTGCCTCTTGATAGGTTCGACCAAAAAGACTTTAATGAAAAAATCACACTGGCCGGCCAGAGGCTGGATGACACCGTGACAAAAGTCGAGAATGTCGACCGGCAATTGGTCGAGGAATATGATGTATCCGTCGGGCAGGAAAACGTGGCCGTTGGCCTCTTCCGCGCCTTGCTCGATGCCACCAAACAGGACGGCAACGTTTCGCCGATGACCTTCAATCAATCGGCCTTCAAGAAAAGTGATGTCTATCAAGTGAAGGATGAAGTCGCCGGTCAGATGAAAGACTATCAGACCTTCAAAAAGCAGCAAGCCGAAGCCCGGAAAATCGAACAAGAAATGGAAGAACTCGAAAACCGCCCATGGTACGAAAAAGCCTGGGATACGACAAAAACCTTTACAGGCGAATTCACGGGATATTATGATTCAATCAGGGCCTCAACCGGAGTCGATCCAGTAACCGGCCGCAAGCTGTCCGATGCCGAAAGAATCGCCGCCGGCGCCATGGCCGCCGCTGGATTCATTCCCGTCGTCGGCTGGGCCGGCCGGGCCATCAAAGGCGGCAGCGCCATCTATAAAACGGCCAAAGGACTCAACGCGGCGAACCACGCGCTCGATGCCTATAAAACGACAAAAGGCTTTAGCCTCCTCCAGAAAACCGAATACGGGATATACGGCCTCCTCGCAGCCAACGGCCTCTTTGAGGCCGTCACCGGCAAAGACATGTTCGGCAACCAGCTAACCGAGGAACAGCGCCAGAACGGCCTGATGATGGCACTCGGAATCGGCGGTGTGGCTGGTGCGGCCAAAGTCGCCGATAAAGTAGCAAGTGGTACAAAGTTCGTCCCTTACAGCAAGGAATTTGCGCAAAAGCAGGTACATAAGGCTCAAGCCATCATCAACGGTATGGGCAAAGCCACATATGAAAATGTGATAAAGGTGGGTAAAGCAACTGGGAATGTTGCGAAAACAACCGGCCGCTTTATTGCCAATGAAACAAAAAACTTTAAGGAAATTGCCGTTTCTCATGGGAAAGCGGCTGGACGGGCAATTGGTGAAATCAAAATGCCTGTTCTCAGACCATCCCTTCAACCTGCTGGGCATAATATGATTGGACTTGAAACTGATTCAGTAAAAGTGAAGGAGCTCGTACAGAAATTTAGTGTTAGAGGTGGGGCCGGTGAAGCAACCCCTACAATTAGTAATATAGCCGAAGCTCATGAATGGGGTAATAAAAACTATGCTAATTGGTTGAAATCGTTAACTGAAAGTGAAAGAAAAGCTATTATTAAATATACTGGAATTGACTATCAATATATTAATAATTATTTAAGAGGAATCGATGATTCTTTACATGGCATAAATATGCAGGTTATTGATGATATTAAAAGTGGTCTTAGTAAAGCAACCGTTCCACATAATATGCAGGTATATAGAGGAACTGACTTTAGACCGTTTGAAGATATTTTTAGCATAAATAAATATGGGAATATAGATGTTGAATCTTTAATAGGCAAGACTATTAAGGATGAAGGATTTATTAGTACGGCGATTGTAAAAGAATCTTCTTTTGATTACAAAGAAGTTTTATGGACAATTAATATACCCCAAGGAGCAAAGGCTGCCTATGTCGGCGATATTAGTAACGTCCCTGATGAGGCAGAATTACTTCTCAATGCAGGTCAAGAATTGTTCATTAAAGAAGCGAATGAAGATGCAAATGGTAAATTGCATCTTATACTAGACTTAATTAAAAAGTAGGTGTAATGAATGACAAGCAGAAGAATGGTAGACAGATGGGAAGACGATAGTAAAAGTTTTTTGAGATTTAATCTAAAAAAAAGAATGTTACCAAGTCTGTATGGCAGTATTATTGGAGACATGCTCGGTGTCCCGGTTGAATTTAAAAAAAGAGGGACTTTCACTATTAATGATATAACGGGATATGGTACCTATAATCAGCCGCCAGGCACTTGGTCGGACGATACTTCGTTAACTTTATGTTTAATTGAAAACTTAATTGAAAAAAGCGATTCAACGGAGCTGATGCAAAAATTCGTTCAGTATATGGAATCTGGCTATTGGACACCACATCATGAAATGTTCGATATTGGCAGAACGACAAGTGAAGCCATAATCAAGTTTAAAAATGGAACACCGGCACCAGAATGTGGCGGAAACGCCATGTTTGATAATGGGAATGGGGCGTTGATGAGGATCGCTCCAGTGGCATTTATCCTTTTTAATAACTTTAATTTCATTGAAAAAATCCAAACCATTAAAAAGTACACGGAAGTAACCCATGCACATCCGCGTTCTGTGGTAGGTTCCATTATTTATGTCGAGTTTTTACTTAGACTTTATTATAATAATTCTCCTGAAGTTTCAAAAAGGGAAATAAAAGAACTTTTTGATGAGAATTTTGATAAAGATCATATATACCAAAAAGAGCTGCAATTCTATTCAAGAATTTTTGAGGAAGATTTCTTTTCATTACCACAAGAAGAAATTCAGTCAGATGGTTATGTCGTTCATACGTTAGAAGCAGCCATTTGGTGCTTAGGAAATTCAGATTCATTTAGCGAAGCCGTTTTAAAAGCAGTGAATCTAGGGGATGATACGGATACAGTAGGTGCCATTACAGGCACGATGGCAGGTATGTACTATAAAATGGACGACATCCCTAAAGAATGGCTTGAGAAAATCACAAGAAAAGAAGATATTGATCAATTAATCGAGAAATTTCATAGTTTTTGTGCAGATAAAGCAATTAAAGAAGAGTATGGAGATTGATGGAAATCACCCATATAAAAACCCCCTATAAAAGACTTTTATAGGGGGTTTTTATGTCCAGAGTCCAGTTTATGCTATGTTAAACGGAAAGCGAAGCTGTTTGAATTTGGGTGATGGAAAATTAAAAAGGAAAGTATGCAATGCATAATGGTAGCGAGTATAGTTTTAGTCTACTGGAAGATAAGTCTATAAGGTTAATAAGTCATAAACAAGCTGATCTATCTCAAGGTTTCAAACATTTAGATGAAAATATCTATATAAAAAATGTTTCTGTAGAAGAGGTAGATTTATTTAAGATAAATTCAAAGGCAATATAAAAGGGAGAGGTGTTTCGAGCATCTGAAGAAAGAAAAACTGGAAAAGTATTGTTGGATACAACAAACACTGAACTTGCTAAAAAGATGGGGTTTGAACGAACCGATAAATATATGTACTCCAAATCTGTGGAATGGGACGAAGTGGAGATAATCGAGGAGAGGGAGCCCTATTCGTTAGATTAATTTCCTCATTTAAAGCGCCTACATAAAGTAAAAGCGATTATTCCTTCAATAAGTGGGTATAAAGTATTGAGCGGTCTTTCATTTAATATCTAGCACTAAGTTTTCTTTATGTTGTATAAGGAGAATTTGGTGGGAGGTGATTAAATGAGGAAAGCCTATGGTATAAAAAGTTTAATGATTTACCTTGAGTCGGTAAATTATCCAATTACCGAAGAGGAAATCAATGATCTAATATTAAATAAAAAGATACCCCATCTCAGACCCATCGATAATTTGCTGATTTTTAATTTAGATCATATTGATGGCTGGCTTAGTGATCATCAATTCAAGCCTTAGTTAATTGAAGCCCTGCTTTAAGTGGGGCTTTGATGAATATGTTGTACAAAAGGAAAAGCTAGCCAAGGTGTTTCTTGAAAACCTTGGCTAGCTTTATGTTTAAAAAAGGCTCTTTTCGTAAAGATTGTTGTTTTTAAAACGAAACGATTTAAGGTTGATTGGAGCGGAAGTGCGAGACTCCTGCGGGAGCAGCGGGACAGGTGAGATCCCACAGGCGTTCACGCCGAGGAGGCTCACCGCCCGCCCCGCGGAAAGCGAGCATCTGGAGGGGAAATCAACCACACCGCATTATTTGGTAAATAGCAACAAAGAGGGCCCTGCATATTAACGGCATACTAATGGTAACGAATAAGCACCAGTTGATTTGGTAACAACAGTATACTGCAGTTACCAAACCGGCCGAAGGTGCCTGAATTATAACAGCTTAAGTAGAGCCTGTGCACCTGTTAGGATAAGCCCTATTATAAAACCACAGACCGCTCCGTTCACACGAATCCATTGTAAGTCTTTTCCTACACCATTTTCCATCATATCAATCAGTGTTTCATTGTCTAGCTTATCTAAATTTTCTTGGACAAGATTACCGATCTGCGTATGATTTTTTTCAATGAGAACAGTAATTTGTTTCTGTACCCATTGATCGATGTGCGTGCTATTTTCTTTTATGTTGTCCAGTACGTCCTGAATTATTGGAGTCAGGTAAGTATCCATGAAATGTTCATCTTCTACGAAATCTAACGCCTCTTGTTGAATTTGTTGTAGACTTCCCTTTATTGTCGCCTCAGGCTCCCATTTTGTCAGAAGTTGATTTTTCCATTTTTCAACTCCTTCTAACAGCTCCTGGTTATGGTTAATGCCTTGTATCTCTTTCCGGATATATAAGATTAGAGCCTCTCTATTTGGTTCTTTCTCGTTTTGTAAATTATTTACGACACTTAACAAAAGGTTTTGTATGATATTCCCAAGTTTCTCTTCATTAAGCAGACTTTGAATGGATTTGACTGCAAACTGAAGCATACCATCCAGTTCAATCTTGCTGAGTACATCCATGGAAACAGTGCCAAGTCGACGGCTGGTTTGTTTTTTCCTTAACCAATCTTCCGCTTTTTTCAAAACATGATCCAAGGCCTTCTTATCAAATTGTTCATTAAGTAACTCTGAACTTACTAGATGAAGAATCTTGCCCATGTCTATGTTGGAAAGTGATGCTTTAATTTTTTTTGCAACGAAAGGTGTAATCTTTTCTATATCTATATAACAAATCATTTGCTTGATAAGTTTAATCAGGACTTTTCTAAAAGTATCACTTTGTATCTCTTTTACTAAAATGGGGATTAATTTTTCTGTAAAAGGAATATGTTTTACTTTGTCTTGAATACTTTCCTTTGATAGCCAGTCATTTTTTAGCATCGAAACAAGTGCATTTGTCATTCGTTTACGATTGTTGGGCAAAAGTGCTGTATGGGGGATCGGTAATCCGAGCGGGTGCCGAAATAATGCAGTGACTGCAAACCAATCTGCTAGACCACCAACTAATCCTGCCTCAAACCCTCCATGTAATAAATCCAGCGGCAACGTACCCTGAAATGGAGTGGTTGCAATATAACCCGCCCCCATGACCATTAGTGAATATTTAGCGATTTTTCTTGACGATTTTATTTTTGGTGACATTATATTCCTCATCCTTAAAATGATATTCAATTACTATAACCCGAATCATTAGCAAATTTTATAAACTTACTTTTATCTAGTAGTATAGCAGGTAGTTCAAAAAAATACTCCCAACAAGGGCAGTCAGTTCATTTATCGGGGAATGGGAAAATCGCCTATTAAGTATGAAAGCTTAAAATATGCAATATGAATCGAACCCACAATCATTGGTATTTTCCTTTGAATTTCAAAGATGAGGATGGTTGATTCACAATAAAAAAAGCCGATTTATTCAATCGGCTTTTTTATTCATCCAACAATATTATGATGCGTCTGTTTTCATCGAATTATTTGTGCCTGCATTTTTTTTATCTTTCATGCGACTGAAAATAAAGGCTAGAACGGAACCTGATATATTATGCCAAACACTGAAAATGGCACTAGGTACAGCGGCCAAAGGTGAGAAATGGGCTGTTGCTATAGCTACACCTAAACCTGAATTCTGCATACCAACCTCCATTGCAACAGCTTTCTGTTTAGCTAAATCCATCCCGCATAATCGAGCAAAGAAAAAGCCGAGAAGAAAACCAAGAACATTATGAAGAACGACGACTGCAAAAATAAGCAAACCTGTTTTAGCCAGCTGAGCTTGGCTGCCAGCCACTACGGCAGATACGATCAGAACGATGGAAATGACAGATACTAGAGGCAGGGCCTTTGCCCCGGCTTCTGCTTGTTTACCGAAAAACTTTTTAACAATGAATCCAAGCAGCAATGGGATGATCACCACTTGAATGATGGAAATGAATAATGATCCAATACTGATATCGACCCATTTACTTGCTAAGAGCAAAATAAGCAGGGGGGTTACGATAGGCGCTAGAATAGTGGAAACAGAAGCGATGGCAACTGCAAGCGCAACATTTCCCCTCGCAAGAAACACCATGACATTTGATGCTGTTCCACTAGGGCAACATCCAACCAAAATAACCCCGACAGCCACTTCTTTCGGTAAATCGAACCCTATTGCTAATACAAATGCCAGTAATGGCATAATGATAAAATGTCCTGCTACTCCTAGTGCCACTTCTTTTGGACGTCGGAAAACTTCTTTAAAATCCGATGCTGATAGTGTAAGTCCCATGCCAAACATGACAATTCCTAATAATGGAACAATATAGGCTCCAATCCATATAAAATGATTAGGCAAGATATAAGCGATAATGGCAAATATAATGACCCAAATGGTAAACGTTTTACCAGCAAATGTGCTGATTTTCTCTACTACTGCCATAGTGACCCTCCTAGATGTTTTGAAATAAAACAATTATAGTTTATATTCAGAATATTTGAAACCTTTTTTTGAAAAAATCAATACATTTTTAAACAGCCTTTTGGGTATTTTCATTAGGGACAGTCATATTTAAAACGATGATTTTTGGAACTATAATTCTCTTCCGCAACTAGTGTGAATATGACGATTTACTATGGAAATAGGGACAGGGTCTTTAGAGATTCTGTTCGCTTTTTTACTTTATCTTTTAATATAAAATAAGAGGGTGCTGTATATTAGTCACAAACTAGTTTATAAGGAACTGGAGATTGAATTAGTATTTGTTGTTTTACAGGATTGATTATTGCTATTGTAAGTTTAGCTAGGGATATAAAAGAAGTGGAGATGTGGTTTCTTTGATACATATATTAATTGCGGATGATGATCGGCATATTCGGGAGTTGCTTAAATTTCACTTGGAAAAGGAAGGGTACATGGTATCGGAAGCGAAGGACGGGAATGAGGCTTCCTTGATACTGGAGAAGGAACGGATCCATCTGGCGGTTGTCGATATTATGATGCCGTTTAAAAACGGACTGGATCTTTGTAAGGAAATCCGGGATCAATATGATCTGCCGGTCATTTTATTGACAGCTAAAGATCAACTTATCGATAAGGAAAAGGGGTATTTTGCGGGTACGGATGATTACCTCGTGAAGCCATTTGAGCCACGGGAACTTCTATTCCGGATAAAAGCGCTATTGCGAAGGTACCGTATGGTGAATTCTGAATCCATCTCATTGAATCAAACGGTCATTGACCGCAAAAGTTATGAAGTTCGAATAATGGGGAATACGCTGCTCCTGCCGCTTAAGGAATTCGAGCTGCTGGCTCAGCTGGGGAGCTTTCCTGATCAGGTCTTTACGCGTGAGCAGCTTATTGAATTGGTATGGGGTGCTGATTTTGAAGGGGATGATCGGACGGTTGATGTCCATATTAAACGGTTAAGGGAACGTTTTGCCGGGCGGACCGATGATTTTGTTATAACGACTGTCCGTGGCTTAGGTTATAAACTGGAGGTCAACAAGAAGTGAAAACACTCTATTTCAGGATAGTTATTCAAACCATTTTGATCATGGTGCTTGCCAGTGTCATCGCTTTTTTAATTTCCAATGTTTATTATCATCAGGTTCAAAAACCCAACAATGGTGAGAAGATAAAGAAAGTCGCAAGTGAGATCGTCTCCTTATATGAGGAGAATCCTGATCAGGATATTGATGCGTACTTAAACCATATTGCAGGATTGCACTATCAAATGTATCTATTTAATGAGCAGGGTGAAGGAACTTTATATGGTGAGCCGTTTCGGGAAACGGCATTGGACCCAGATACGATTTCCGGAGTTTTGAACGGGAAGACCTATCAAGGGATCGCCCATTATAATAATGGGTTATTTATTACCGGATTTTTTGAAGATGTATTGATTAATAGCATTGGGGTCCCGTTGAACGTCAATGGCGAAAAGCATGCATTGTTTGTAAGGCCGAATATAGAGCTGCAGTTTGGTGAATTCCGCTTTTTCCTTGCAGTTTTGCTTGTACTCACGCTCCTTCTCAGCTTTTTATTTGTGATCATTAACACGCGTTTCATCGTTAAGCCGATTACGAAATTAACGGAGGCTACAAAGAGGATCGCTGATGGGGATTATAATAATGAATTGAATGTCACCCGGAGCGATGAGATAGGGGATTTGGCACAGCATTTCTCGAAAATGACCCATAGTATCCAACGGTTGGATGATATGAGGCAGGAGTTCGTTTCGAATGTATCTCATGAAATTCAATCTCCGCTTGCATCCATCCAAGGTTTTTCCCAAACGCTACAATCGGAGGAATTAACAAAAGAACAGAGAGATCAGTACTTGTCCATTATTGAAAAAGAAAGCAGGCGCATGTCTTTGTTAAGCAAACAGCTGCTCATGCTTGCTTCGTTGGATAAAGTGGATGATCCGCTGCAACGGTCCAATTTCGATTTAGCGCAACAAATACGGCAAGTGCTGTTCATGCTGGAATGGAATTGGCGGGAAAAAGATATGGTGATCGAAATGGATTTGCCTTCAACCGTCATTTCTGCAGATGAGAAACTTTTAAATCAAGTATGGACGAATTTGATAACCAATAGCATTAAATACTCGGAAAGCGGCAGTTCAATCAATATTCGGATAAAAAAAATAGGCAGTAATGTTGAAGTGATGATTGCGGATACGGGTATGGGAATTCCGGAAGAAGACCTCGCTTATATCTTTGATCGGTTTTATAAAGTCGACAAAGTGAGGAACAGGAGTGAAACAGGCAGCGGATTAGGACTTTCGATTACGAAGAAGACGGTCGAACTTCATGGGGGAACGATCGAAGTTCATAGCGAACTCGGTAAAGGGACCACTTTTTATATACGGTTGCCCCTTATGTAATCAGTTGTTCATCTTCCATTCATATTGATTGTTTACAATCGGTTCATACCGAATCAAGTTGGACTTGATAGGTAAACAAAAGGAATGGGAGATGAAATAATGTTTTTGGCAATACGTGAACTAAAGCATTCAAAGTTACGTTATCTGCTGATTGGGCTGATCATGGTATTGGTCGCTTTGCTTGTCTTTATCATTTCAGGATTAGCTAATGGACTTTCTTCGGATAATGCTTCATCCATACAAAACATGAAGGCCGACTATTTCGTAATGGAGCATGACTCCAAAAATAAATTGAACCGATCGATCATATCCATGGAGAAGCTGGATGAAATCCGGGCTTCGGCGGATGTTAAAGCAGCCGAAGGTCTGGGGCAAATGATGATCACATTGAATAAAATCGGCTCATCGGAGAAAACGGATGTCACCATTTTTGCGACCGATGCCAGTGGTATTTTAGCACCGAAGGTCATTGAAGGAACGAACTATGACAATGAGAAACAAGGTGAAGTCGTGGCAGATCGCTCTTTAAAAGAAGTGGGTTATAAATTGGGTGATTCACTTAAAGATGAGCTATCAGGTAAGGTTTTCACCATTGTTGGGTTTACTGAAAAGCAGTCTTACAGCCACTCGCCGGTAGTTTACATGAATGTTAAGGGGTGGCAGGAGATTAATCCTGCATTGAAAAATCAAGAGAAAGATTCAATCAGCACAATAGCCGTGCAAATGGATTCGAAGGCAGAAGAAAATGTACGTGAATCATTGCCTGAAGGACTGACGCTCATTTCGAAACAAGAATCACTTCAGAGTATACCAGGCTACAAAGAGGAACAGGGTACGTTGACGATGATGATTGCCTTCTTGTTTGTCATCGCAGCTTTCGTTTTGGCTGTATTCTTTTATGTGATTACCTTGCAGAAGACGAATCAATTTGGAGTCCTTAAAGCACTCGGGGCCAATACTGGCTACCTGGCAAAAAGTATCGTTGGTCAAGTAATGCTGCTTGCCGTGACATGCATAGCCATCAGTGTTGCCCTGACATATGGCGTCACGTTAATCATGCCAGAAGGAATGCCATTTGAATTGAGTACCGATTTGGTCGTAAAATATTCCGTGTTACTTTTGGTTGTATCCGTATTGGGTTCGCTGCTATCACTATACCGAGTAGCGAAGATAGATGCGATCGAAGCGATAGGGAGGGTATCATGATGGGGGATAAACTAATATTTGAAAACGTCAGTAAGATTTATGGGGAAGGCGATAATAAGGTGACCGCCCTTGATAATATTTCCCTGAATGTGAGGGCGGGGGAATTCGTTGCCATCGTGGGTCCTTCAGGCTCAGGAAAAAGTACATTTCTTTCAATAGCAGGTGCATTACTATCTCCGAGCAAAGGTCGCTTACTGCTGAATGATGAAGATATTACAACATTATCTCCAAAGGAATTGACTAGAGTGCGCCTTGAAAAGATCGGATTTGTATTCCAGTCATCGAATCTTGTGCCATATCTCAGCGTACGGGATCAGCTTCTGCTACTTTCTGAACTGATTGGCAAGAGGGATAAAAAAACCATGAAAAAGGCGGACGAATTGCTTAGCCACCTTGGACTTGGACATCGGGCAGATCACTTGCCGGAAGCACTGTCGGGCGGTGAGCGGCAGCGTGTAGCCATCGCCCGTTCGCTGATGAATGACCCAGAAATCATTTTAGCGGATGAACCAACCGCAAGTCTTGATTCCAAAAGAGGCAGGGATGTTGTTGAAATGCTTGCACATGAGGTGAAGTCAAGAAATAAAGCGGCCATCATGGTAACACACGATGAAAGAATGTTGGATTTATGTGATCGAGTAGTCAATATTACAGATGGCAAGGTTTTTGGATGAAGTCATAAAACAAACTCCCATGAGTTGATCATTACAATAAGCCATAAAATGGTCGCCGCCTTTCCAAAGGAATTAGGGGAGGCGGCGGCAGAAATAACCTGGTCAATCGGGCCTGCAATCATGTATAATATTTTGCTTGTATCCCAGGGTTATCTTCGGATTGATCATGTTTTTTAATTTTAAAGAACAAACAGTGATAGGTTGCTTTCACACCTGGTTCATTTCGATATTCTTTGTCGTATATGTTGATTAACTCTCGAAAAAAGGAAGGGCGTTGACAGTAGTTTTCTTTGTTGCTGTTAGCCGCACCAATCTTTTTAATTGAAGTGAAAAATTCACGTACTGTCTGAAAGTGCTCCAGTTCAAACTTTTCCATTTTTGTAATCTCGATTGGAACTGATGATGAAAAAGGGATTGCATCTTCACAAACTTGGGATAATTCTTCTAGAGAATAAAACATTTGACCTGGTGAACTATCAATGGCAAGCTGAAGCTTGTCCTTCGCCTGTTCAAATGACATATGAAGTTCTTGAAATGTATCTATTCCGAACGTTGAAAATATGAGGCTTCCTTTAGCCGTTAATCGTGTAAAAAGTTTTTCAAGGGTTGCAGGAAGATCATTCAGCCATTGAAACGTTGCATTGGAAATAATCAAGTCGTAATTTTCATTAAACGCCATTTCTTCGATATCAGTACATAAAAATGTAACACGTTCTTCATCTGTCATTCCTTTCGCCACTTCGACCATTCCTGGTGCCAAATCAACAGCCGTAATAGCGGCATTAGGGAATGTTTTGACGAGTAACCTGGTTAAGTAACCAGTGCCGCAGCCAATTTCAAGAATATTGATTACATGGTTGGTGTTTATTTTAGGAAGCAAATCCATTAATTGTTTTGCCATGTTTTTTTGAACATTGGCATACGCATCATATGTTTTCGCATGTTCACTGAACCGCTTACTTAACAATCGTTTATCAATCATGAATGTACTCCTTTTGAATAAATGTTTTTATATGCTGCATACATTCCTGTGGTTTTGTGAAAAACGGAGTATGGCCAGCATCCTCGATAATATGAAACTCGGCTTTCCCACCCAGGTTTTCTTTAATGAAAGATGAGGCTTCGAGTGGACAAATGTTGTCTTCCCTCCCATGAAGCAATATAATGGGGGCTTCAATCCGGTCGAGTCTTGCTCTAGCATCTTTCTGAAGTAAATAATCCAAGCCAATAAGAAGCGAAAACACATCATCTCCATGAAACTCGCTTTGAATGGTCTTGATGAATTGATGATATAAACCTTCATCTTTTTCAGCTTCGCAAAACATCGCTTCATAGAAAGAAGCCAAAGTCTTCTCTTTATTGCGCTGTAGTTGTTTCTTCATGCGCCCGACCATTCGTGGATCCCAGCCAAATGAATAATTTTCTCCTGTTATAAACCGACTTGTTGCACCAAAAAAGATAAAACCTTTTATTTTTTCTCGATACGAACTTGCAAGTTCAAGTGAAACCAGTGATCCTAATGACCAACTCAGTATATAAACAGGACCATCGATGGAAGCGATTGTGTCTATGACTCTTTCTTCAAAGTCATTTAGTGCTTTCATATCCCTCCATTCTATAAATGAAAGGTGAAATACATCTGACAGAGGTTTGATTAACGGTTCAAACGCACCTTTTTCCATTCCCCAGCCAGGAAGCATGACTAAATTCGGCTGTTTCATTCAATAACACCCATTTCTTTTCCAATGATTGAAATCTTTTCAACTGCCCAATCAAGATCTTTTTTATCGTGGAGAGCTGTTACGGTAAACCGGATTCTCGCCTCATTTTCAGGAACGGTCGGCGGCCTGACAGCAATAGCTGCAATTCCTTCTTTCTGCAAACGTGCGGCAAATTCCATCGCTTTTTCGTTTTCCCCGATGACGATAGGAACAATTTGTGATCGACTTCCGCAAATATTAAACCCGTTATATGCGAGTTCTTCTCTAAAGTGTTCTGAATGTGTTTGGAGCAGTGAGCGGCGTTCTGGTTCTTGCTGTACAAGTTCAATCGCTGTTTTTATGGCACCGAGAATGGCCGGGGGAAGTGCAGTTGAATAAATGAATCCGCGCATGCGATTTTTTAAATAGTCGATTAGCCATTTTTTCCCGACGACATAGGCCCCGAATGAACCGAGCGCTTTACTGAATGTTCCCATTTGGATATCTATTTTATTTTGAAGTTGGAGATGACCGGCATAACCTTCACCGTTTTTACCGTAGATGCCGCTTCCGTGTGCTTCATCTGTCATTAATAATGCGTTATAACGATCCTTTAACCGAACGAGGTCTTCAAGATAAGCAAAGTCACCGTCCATGCTGAAGACTGTATCCGTAACGATTAATTTACATGCTTCAATTGGTGCTTTTTTCAAGAATGCCTCTAAATGATCTAGATCATTATGACGATAGCGTATATGCTTTGCACGGCTTAAAAGGGCTCCATCGACAATGCTTGCATGATTCAATTTATCGCTATAAATAATATCGTTTCGGGACAGCAGGGTGGAGATGATTCCAAGGTTCGCGTTATATCCACTGTTAATAATGAGTCCTGCCTCGGCTTTCTTCCAATCGACAAGAGCTTGTTCCGCATGCTCGTAAAGGCGATGATTGCCAATAATTAAACGTGAAGCCGTTGCTCCTGCACCATATGTATGTACTGCATCCACCATAGCCTTTTTCAGCCGCTCATCCCCTGCATATCCTAAATAGTTATTAGAAGCTAGATTTAGCATCCTGCACCCATTGATCATAAGCCATGGCTGCTCGGCGAATGCCGTCGATACGAGTTCGCGTTTTTGTGATATCTCTTCTAAATAAGCCAGTTCTTTCTTTATTTTTTCTTCCCAACAAGGTAATTGTTTTTCACTGTGCATGCCCATTCTCCTTTTATATGTTAACTAAAATAACTATAGGTTAACATATAAAATATTCTAATCATGACTCAATGAAACTGTCAAGCTTTGAAAAGGGACTGATAATAAATTAATAATCCATTAATCTGGGAGAAATCAAAGGTCGAAAAAAGACACTTATCAAAAGCTCATTGGTTATTTGCACCAAGTCGAGGAACATGAAACTAACTAGAATAAGTTTAAGGAGAAGGAGGCTAATGATGTTTGATTGGGCAGCGGCTTTGTTAAGCTAATGTATAAAAGAGCTTAGTGAAAATTAGTGCCTTTGTATGTATTAAGCACGTTCATTGAAGATAATCTAACTTCCAAGGTAGTCTTTTTGTTAAACCTTCAAATCTTTGAAGGATTAAATGGAATTCCATGTTACTATAGAGCAGTGAAATTACCGAATTCACATTAACCATTACATAAAGGAAGGGTAATAAATATGAAAAAGATTTCTTTAGATGTTTTCTTTATATTAATAGGAGCTTTTATTTTTGCTTTGGCAATAAACCTTTTCGTCATTCCCAATGAACTTGGTGAGGGGGGAGTCACGGGGATAACCATCATTTTATTTTATCTTTTTGAATGGTCACCAGGGCTGTTAAGTTTGATCATTAACGCTTTCCTGCTCATCGTCGGTTATAAATATTTGTCGAAAATAACAACGGTATATACAATCATAGCCGTTGCATTTAATTCACTTTTCCTTCATTTAACCGAAAGTTGGACGATCTCTTCAGATGAATTGGTCATCAATGCGATATTTGGCGGGGTTTTTGCCGGTGCCGGAATTGGCATGATCATTCGTGTTGGAGGCACTACTGCCGGTACGACGATACTGGCCCGAATTACGAATAAGTATTTAGGATGGAGCTTAAGCTATGGACTTCTGTTCTTCGATTTAATCGTTGCGTTCTCATCTTATTTCATCATTGGTGCAGAAGGCCTGATGCTCACTATCCTTATGCTTTATATTGGAACAAAAACGATGGAATTCATCATTGAGGGATTGAACCCGAAAAAAGCGATTACCATCATTTCAAATGAAGCGGACCAAATTGCAAAACAAGTAACCGAATTGATGGACCGGGGGGTCACTGTTTTTAGCGGTCATGGATACTATACAAAAGCATCCAAGGATATTTTATATATCGTTATAAGTAAGCAAGAGGTACTGAAATTAAAGAGAATAGTGAAGTCGACGGATAGCAATGCTTTTATAGCCATACATGATGTTAGGGACGTATTTGGTGAAGGATTCCTGGATATCTCGAAGTCCTGATGCGATTTGTGGAGGCGGATATGTTATATGTGAATGAAAAGGCCTAATAGGCTTTTTTATTTTGCACTGCAAAAATTCTGTAAATTCCTAATTTTTTGTTATATTATGTAAGTAAGAAAACACACACCTTGAGGAGTGCAGCCATTAAATGTGGAGGTGTCCAAGATGATCCTTTTAAAAGTGGATGACAGAAAGTCCGGGAAAAGCAATATCAAGTACAGTGTCGTTGATAAGGAAACGAATGAATTGATCATTAGCGGTGTGTTTAAAGAATTTGGACAAGCAAGCGATAAATATTATGAATTGAAGGATGAATACGGTTCATCCAATGTGAAGATGATATTGAAGTGAAAAGAGGGGAGCCGACGGGTTTCCCTTTTTTTCGTAGGTAATGCGACGAATGAAGTGGCCCGTACAATAAATAATCGGATAAAGGAATAATCATAGGTTTCTGAATCATATAATTAGGTTAAGAGAGTTCTTGAAATCCTTTTTTTACAATATACTACAATTTTATTGTAAAGTATGGAATTTGGTGGTAATATAAAGCGCATAAATGTAAACGTTTGCAAAAGGTTTTGTGAGGAGGTGATGTAAAAGAAGTACGATAGACTTTGATTTTTATAGAATGAAAGGCTTTTATTTTACTATTTTATGCAAACGTTTTCTTAAAATTGCATGAATCTTATGAAAAAGGGAGAGTCGGTAAGCATGAAGCGTAAAAAATGGTACGGGGGAATTCTTACTGTTTTATTAATTTTTAGTGTGATTTTGGCTGGATGCTCCTCTTCAACTGGTGGAAACAGCGACTCAAAGGATGTCGTGACGCTGGATATATTTCAATTCAAGGTAGAATTCAAGTCGCAATTCGAGGCATTGGCAAAACAATATGAAAAAGAGAATCCAGATGTAAAGATCAAGGTATCGACAGTTGGCGGCGGAAATGATTATAAATCAGCCATTACCGCAAAGTTCGCTTCAGGTGAGGAGCCGGCGGTCTTTAACATTGGCGGACCGGTGGATGTCGAACAATATAAAGATAGATTAACAGATTTAAAGGATACGAAGGCTGCAGCTGCAGCACTTGATGGCACTTTGGATGGTGTGGAAGAGGACGGGCAAGTCCTTGGACTTCCATTTAACCAGGAAGGATATGGCTTGATTTATAACAAACGGATATTTAAAGAAGCCGGAATTAATCCTGATGAAATTACAAGTTATGAAGCCTTAGAGGCGGCAGTCAAGAAAATGGATTCACAAAAGGACAAATTGAAAATCGATGCAGTTTTCGCTTATCCGGTCAAAGAGAAGTGGGTGACAGGAAATCATTTATCCAATGTTTTCTTAGCACCGGAGTTTGATGGGAATGTATTAGAGGCAAGCAAGGCTCCAACGGTTAAATTCACCGATGGTGACAAGTTTAAACAACTGGTCGATATCCAAAATGAATATTCCGTCCAGCCGACAGCAAGCCTCGATTACTCCCAACAAGTGGAAGAGCTGTTCTCACTTGAAAAGGTTGCGATCATTCAGCAAGGCAACTGGGTGTATAACACAGTGTATGATATGGACCCTGAGTTAGCTGAAAAGGGAATTGGCATCATCCCGATTCCAAATGGAGACTCTGCAGGCATGCCGGTCGGCGTACCGAACTATTGGGCAGTGAACAAGAAATCGGATGAAAAGGTACAGGAAGCAGCGAAGAAGTTCCTCGACTGGATGTATACATCCGAGGAAGGGAAAAAAGCCGTTTTGGAAGACTTTAAATTCATTCCTGCATATGAAGGATATGATGTCGAAAAAATTGCCGATCCAATTTCAAAAGAAATTTATAAATACTCCCAAGAAGGAAACACGATTGGTTGGGTGTTTAATGGATATCCGGTTGGTTGGAATGATGATCTTGGGGCAAGTGTCCAAAAATACGTAACCGGTAAATTGACTTGGGAGGAACTTGTCAAACAGAACATTGAAAATTGGGAGAAGATTCATAGCAAATAAGAAATGCAAGTGACCGATCGGCATGAAAACTGTGCCGATTGGTTGTTCCTTGTTATAGAAAAGCCGCTTAGGGAAATTGCCTCGACAAGGGATTCATCAAATAACCCAGTCATGATCTAAAACCATAAACTATTAAATCATTTCAAGGAGGTCGGTTTCGTTGAGAAATCGGGATGCTGCATATTGGCTGTTTTTGACACCTGTTCTTGCTGCACTCATTTTGGTTGTGATCGTGCCACTCATCTACGGATTTTATTATTCCTTTACGAATTGGAACGGTTTAGGGACGCCGGATTTCATCGGTTTTAAGAATTATATAGACTTGTTTACGGATAAAGGGTTCCTTGATACATTTTGGTTCACCATTAAATTTTCCGTAGCGGCAATTGTGGTAATCAATATCATCGGATTAAGTTTGGCTCTCATCGTGACTTCGAAAATTAAATCAAGCAATATACTGCGGACGGTTTTCTTTATGCCCAATTTAATTGGCGGTTTGATTCTCGGCTTTATTTGGCAGTTCATTTTTATTAAGGTCTTCGGTGCGATTGGTGATTTGACTGGGATCGAAGCATTTAATGGATGGTTATCAACGACTGATACAGGTTTTTGGGGATTGATCATTTTAACATCATGGCAAATGGCCGGATATATCATGATCATTTATATTGCCTATTTGCAGGCTGTTCCTGAAGACTTGATCGAAGCGGCAAAAATTGATGGAGCTAACAGCTTCCAGCGCTTTCGCCATATAACTTTTCCACTGGTGGCACCTGCTTTTACCGTCAGTTTGTTTTTGACGCTTTCCCACTCGTTCAAGATCTATGATCAAAATCTTTCTTTGACGAATGGAGCTCCCTATAATTCAACTGAAATGGTTGCGATGAACATTGTAAAATCGGCCTTCACCGAAAACGATATGGCATATGCACAGGCCAAGGCCGTTATCTTTTTCGTGATCGTGGCGGTCGTTTCGCTGACACAAGTCTATTTCAATAAAAAACGGGAGGTTGAGCTGTAATGAGGGGAAAATGGAAATTGTGGCTGATTGGATTCATCGGATTCATTTTGGCCATATTATGGCTCACTCCGTTTTATTTAATGCTTGTAAATGCCTTTAAAATGAAACGGGATATATTTGCCGATACACTGGGACTGCCTGAAACCTGGACATTCGAAAACTTCACTCAAGCTTTCGAGCAATTGGATTTCCTCCGGACTTTATTCAATTCTTTATTGATATCGGGCGTCAGTGTAGTCATCATCATCATTTTTTCTGCGATGGCAGCATACGCTCTTTCCCGAAACAAAAGTAAAATAAGTTCCCTGCTTTTCTTCGTGTTTGTGGCAGCCATGCTAATTCCGTTTCAGTCTGTGATGATACCGCTCGTTGCCCAATTCGGACAGCTTGGGATGTTGAACAAGGCTGGACTGATTTTCATGTATTTAGGTTTTGGCTGCAGTCTTTCCATATTCTTATATCATGGTACCTTAAAAGGGATTCCCATCTCACTTGATGAGGCAGCAAAGATTGATGGTGCTAACCGGTTTCAGGTATTTTGGTATATCATATTTCCATTATTAAAACCGATGTCGATTACAGTTGGTATCTTAAATGTCATTTGGATATGGAATGACTATTTACTGCCATCCCTTGTTATTGGCGGAGCGGGGTCGGAGACCATTCCGCTTAAATTATTCTTCTTTTTCGGTCAATATACGAAGCAATGGCATCTTGCCTTGGCTGGACTTACTTTATCCATCATTCCAGTCATCATTGCGTACTTTTTCGCTCAGAGGCAAATTATCAAAGGAATTGCAGATGGAGCCGTTAAATAACTATTTAAATATAGGGAATATTAAACCATGTGCGGTGAACGGGGAGTGTTGATGAATTTGTCTGTTACTATAAAAGACGTTGCAAAAAAAGCGAATGTCGCTCCATCAACTGTATCGCGTGTAATCCATAACAGCCCGACTATCAGTGAAAAGACAAAGCGTAAAGTACGCAAGGTATTAAAGGAAATGGGCTATCATATGAATGAAAATGCCCGGAACTTAGTCACGAAGTCAACTAAGGCCATTGGGATCGTCATGAAAAGCTCGGCAAGGGAATCACTTTACAATCCCTTTTTCCCAGAAGTGATCCGAGGCATCGGGGATTTCTGTAATAAAGAAGGGTACAGTCTTTCTCTGACAACGGGCGAGACGGAGGATGCCATCTTTGAGGATGTTGTGAAGATGGTTCAGGGCAGAAGAGTGGATGGCATGATTGTTTTGTACTCTAAAAAGGACGATAAAGTGGTGCCGTATTTATTAAAGCAGGGCTTCCCGTTCGTTTTGATCGGGAAGCCAAGTACGAACATGAGCGGTATCACATTCATTGATAACGATAATGTTCAAGCGGCCAGGGAAGTATCGGAGTTTGTAATCAGTCTTGGACATGAGCGAATTGCCTTTTTAGGGGGCAGTCCCGAGTTTGAGGTGATCCAGGACCGCTTGACAGGCTTTCAACAAGCGATGGAACAGGCAGGGGTGGATGTACGACAGGAATATATCAAATTGATTCCTTTAAATCGAACGGATGGAATAAAGGCGATTGACGAATTGCTGGAATTGAAAGAGGCACCAACCGCTTTTTTGGTAATGGATCTATTATTGGGTGTTCTCTTGCTTGGAGTGTTGGCTGAGAAGAACTTGAAAGTGCCACAGCAAATAAGCGTTGTCTGTTTTAACCACTCAGAATTCATAGAATTTTTAAGTACACCGCTGACAACGGTTGATATCCATACGTATCAGTTAGGGTATGAGGCGGCAAAATGCGTGTTCGATCTAATTGCAAATCCGGAAATGATGGAAAAGAGTATCAGCATTCCTACCAAAATCATAAAGCGGGAGTCGCATTTTGTTGCCGAAAAGGAAATTAAAAGAAAAATGTAGAAATGTTTTACCAATTAAAGCTTGATTTTTGCTAACATAAATTTACAATATAGATTACCACTATTATTTTTGAAAATTCATACTTTGAAGGCATAAAGTATGTTCTTATAAATTGATCTTCTCTAACGCAAACGTTTGCGTTATGAATAAAGAGGTAATAGTTAAACATGCAAAGCAAGTTGCCGTGAAATGAATGGAGGAGGTTGTTCATGAGAGTCCTGGTATGGAATGAGTATCGCCACGAGAAAACAAAGCCTGAAGTAGCAAAAGTATATCCGGATGGTATCCATGGTGCAATTGCAGGCTTTTTACAAAGTGGGCAGGTCGAGGTGAGAACCGCCACTCTCGATGAAGAAGAGCATGGATTAACCGAAGAAGCACTGAAACAAACCGATGTACTTCTTTGGTGGGGGCATGTTGCACATGATGAAGTTCAGGATGAAATCATTGCAAGGGTTCACAATCGAGTGCTCGAGGGAATGGGTCTCATCGTCCTCCATTCCGGTCATTTTTCAAAGATCTTCAAACGATTAATGGGCACGACTTGCGATTTGAAATGGCGGGTGGCGGATGAAAGGGAACGGCTCTGGGTAGTTGATCCAAGTCATCCTATCGTTGATGGAATCGGCGAATATATAGAGCTTGAGAAGGAAGAGATGTACGGGGAACATTTTGATATTCCTGCACCAGATCAATTGATATTCGTCAGTTGGTTTGAAGGCGGGGAGATATTCAGAAGCGGTTGCACGTATCAGCGGGGAAAAGGGAGGATTTTCTATTTCCGTCCAGGTCATGAAACATATCCTACCTACCTTAATCCCGAGATTCAACGAGTGATCAAGAATGCCGTTAATTGGGTCAAGCCGGAATTTGGAATCGTAACGAACTACGGGAAAGCCGAACCGTTGGAATCCATCTCAGGCAAAGATCTGAAGTGAAGGAGAGAACAAAATGGGTAAAGTGAAGGTAGGAGTCATTGGATGCGGGAGTATTGCAAAAAACAGGCATTTTCCGGAGTATGATGCACATCAAGAAACGGAGATCATTGCCGTTTGTGATATAGTACCGGACCGGGCGAATGCAGCAGCACAAAGGTATGGCGCGCAAGCATATACTGATTATATAGAACTTTTGAAGAATGAGGAGATTGAAGCGATCAGTGTATGTACCCCGAATTACCTGCATGCACGCATCACAGTTGCGGCCTTGGAAGCTGGTAAGCACGTCCTTTGTGAGAAACCAATGGCTACTTCTTTAGTAGACGCTGAAAAAATGAATGCAGCAGCAGCGAAAAGCGGCAAAATACTAATGATTGGTCATAATCAGCGTTTTGTTCCCTCACATCAAAAAGCGAAGCAGCTTATTGAGAGCGGGGAGGTGGGGAAGGTCTATAGCTTCCGGACGGCTTTTGGACATTCCGGGCCGGAAACCTGGAGCGTGGACGGACTGGAAAGCTGGTTTTTTAAAAAGGATCAGGCAGTCATTGGTGCAATGGGCGATTTAGGCGTTCATAAAGCTGATTTATTAAGGTATATCCTTGGAGAAGAATTTGTTGAAGTGGGAGCCTTTGTGGAAACGACTGCCAAGAAAAATACAGACGTTGATGACAGTGCGGCCTGTATCCTCCGGACGGAGAGCGGTATCATCGGAACGCTTACCGCCAGCTGGTCTTATGCAAAAGAAGACAATGCTACGGTCATTTATGCGGAAAAAGCGGTATTGCGCCTTGAAGACGATCCGAAATACTCACTGATCATCCATCATGATAATGGAAAGACAGAAACCATCCAATTAGGAAGCATCCAGACTAATGACTCAGAAGGACAGCATGACTCCGAAGTGATCAGCCACTTTGTAAAATGTGTGGTGGACAATGAGGAGCCACTTGCCTCAGGAGTTGAGGGATTAAAATCATTAAAAGTCATTCTTGGCGCGATGGAATCAAATGCATCCCGAAAAATCATCCGCTTATAAAGGGGTTAAAAGTCATCATGTACAAATTAAAAATGGGTATTATCGGTGCTGGCGGCATTGCCCAAAAAAGGCATATCCCAGCTTTTCAAAAATTTCAAGATAAAGTGGTTTTATACGCCATTCAGGATATAGATGAAATGAAGGCGCGAGAAGTGGCGCGTGAATTTCATATCGAGAAGGTTTTCACCAATTATGAAGAAATGTTTGCCGAAGTGGATGCTGTTACGATTGCAACGCCAAATAAGTTCCATGCGGAGATTTCCATTGCTGCTCTGCAAGCGGGTGTACATGTGCTATGCGAAAAGCCAATGGCCATTACAACTGAAGAATGTTTAGCGATAACCGAGGCTGCAAATATATCGGGTAAAGTTTTATCGACCGCTTATCATTACCGCTTCATGAAGGAAGCCCAGGCTGCAAAGAAAATGATTCAGGCAGGTGAAATCGGTGAACCATATGTAGCGCGTGTACAGGCAATCAGACGACGAAAAGTCCCTGGCTGGGGAGTGTTTACAAGCAAGGAATTGCAAGGCGGGGGAAGTGTGATCGATTACGGCTGCCATTTGCTTGATTTGGCTTTATGGCTGATGGATGACCCAGAACCGATTGAAATCGTAGGTTCGACATATAATTATGTCAGTAAGGGTGTCGATCAAGTCAATTTATGGGGGAATTTCGATGCCTCTGTATTTGAAGTGGATGACCATGCCACTGCATATATCAAATTCGCCAACGGAGCATCGCTATTATTCGAAACATCCTGGGCCGCGAATATACGTGAAGAAGCAACTGTTTTAAGTTTATCCGGGACGCAGGGCGGACTTGATGTGTTCCCGCTGGTCTTAAATCAGGCTAAGCACGGCATGCTCTTAAATAGTGAGGCAGTATGGATGCCAGGGGAGGATACACCAGACCTGCAGCAGGCAGAGAACTTTATTAATAGCTGTCTGGGGTTGGCAGAACCATTGGTAAAACCATCGGAAGCCATGAAAGTTTCGAAAATAATCGAAGCCATTTATCAAAGCTCGGCAAGTGGGAAGGTCATGAGCATAAATTAATGAAAAGGTGAGGTGGGGCTTGTGAAATTAGGGGTTTTTACAGTGCTATTTGCTCAAAAATCATTCGAGGATATGCTTGATTATGTCGCAGATTCCGGATTAAAAACAGTTGAAATCGGTACAGGCGGGTATCCAGGCAATATCCACTGTCCGCTCGATGAACTGCTGGAAAGTGAAGAAAAACGCCAAAAATACCTCGAAGCCGTTCAAACAAGAGGATTAACGATCAGTGCATTCAGCTGCCACGGCAATCCGATCTCTCCAGATGAAGCATTCGCTAAAGAAAGTGATGAAACATTGATTAAAACAATCAAGCTTGCATCCTTATTGAACGTCCCGGTAGTCAATACCTTTTCTGGTACAGCCGGTGATCACGAAGGAGCTAAATATCCAAACTGGCCTGTCGCCCCATGGCCGAATGAGTATACAGATGTGCTGAAATGGCAATGGGAAGAAAAATTGATCCCCTATTGGAAAAAAGCAGCCGCGATTGCCGATGAGCACAATATAAAAATCGGACTTGAACTGCATGGGGGCTTTCTCGTCCACACACCCTACACCTTGTTAAAGCTGCGGGAAGCTACATCTGATGCAATTGGCGCCAACCTTGATCCAAGCCATCTTTGGTGGCAGGGCATCGAACCAGTCGGGGCCATCAAAATCCTAGGGAAAGCGGGAGCAATCTACCACTTCCACGCAAAAGACACATACTTGGATCAGGATAACATCAATATGTATGGATTAACCGACATGCAGCCATATGGAAATATCCAGAGCCGTGCCTGGAACTTTCGCTCTGTAGGATGCGGCCACAGCCTGCAAGAATGGTCCGACATCATGAGCGCCCTTCGCACATACGGTTACGATTACGTTGTCAGCATCGAACATGAAGATCCGCTGATGTCAGTTGAAGAAGGATTCCAACGGGCTGTTACCAATCTGAAAACTGTACTCATTAACGAAAGCCCAACTGATTTATGGTGGGTATAATTTATAGCCATAACGAGCAGCCTATTGCAGGTTGCTTTTTATATTGGTCCTTACTCGTGAAAAAGTGGAATTCACGAGTAAAAGCGTGAAACTCACGAGTAAAGTGGAATTCACAAGTAAAAGCGTGAAATTCACGAGTAAAAGCGTGAAATTCACGAGTAAAAGCGTGAAATTCACGAGTAAATGAGCAAAATTCACGAGTAAAAGCGTGAAATTCACGAGTAAAAGCTCAAAATTCACTATGGCTTTAACCAATGTAGATAACTGGTTTAAAAAAAATTCAAATTGACAGTCACACTACTACGTGTTACGGCATACCTTATAGTAAGTAGCACTGGATACCGACAGCACTGAATAGTGAAGTTGCAAAAAATATTTTTAAGAAAAAGTTGACACCTCTGCTACTCGGTGATACAGTTTAGATGTAATAAGTAATACTAAATAGCGTGTTTTCCCAAAAGCTATTCAGTAAAAATTCCCCTCAGAACTAAGTTTTACTTAATATAAGTCACAAAATAGAGGAGGCTCTGAACATGGAAAATTTAACTGAAATGCTGAAGGGTTCGCTGGAAGGCTGCGTACTGGAAATCATCAGCCGCCATGAAACCTATGGCTACGAGATTACCCGCCGCCTGAACGAGCTTGGGTTCACTGAAGTCGTGGAAGGGACGGTCTACACCATCCTCGTGCGATTAGAAAAGAAAAAACTGGTGAACATAGAGAAGAAACCGTCAGATATGGGGCCGCCCCGCAAGTTTTACTCACTTAATGAAGCTGGCCGCCAGGAACTTGAATTATTTTGGAAAAAATGGGATTTTGTATCATCGAAAATCAACGTCTTAAAGTCAATCTAGCTTCATAAGATATTCCGTACGATATTTTTAGGAGTGTCTTGTTCTGCTTTATAAAAAAGGAGGAAAAATAACATGATGGAATTGTTCAAAAAAATGATTGGTGATAAAAAAGAGTATAAAATGATGATGGCCCGGGTTGAAGCCCTGCCAGAGGACTACCAGTTTGTATTTAAGAAAATTCAAAACTACATGTGGAATTTCTCAGCGGGCAACGGGATGGATATGCTGCGTATGCAGTATGAATTAATCGATTTGTTCGAAGCCGGTGCGGCGGAAGGCAGACAAGTGCTGGAAATCACTGGGGACGACGTGGCGTCATTTGCCGACGAACTAGTGGCAAATGCTAAAACCTATTTCGCCAAGTATCGTGAAGATTTGAATGAAAGTATCATGGAGCGATTGGGAAAAAATAAATTCAATAAATAATTTCGACTGAATAGCTGGTTACAAATGTGAAATGCCACCTACGCTATTCAGTAATATTTTAGCCCGGTAATAAGTTATACTGATTATCAGTCAGACTAAATAGAGAAGTATAGACAATCTGTTCCGCAAGGCGCTCGGAAGGATAATTAGGGTTCCTACAAGAGGCTTTGCTGCGCTATTAACTATTAAAAGGAGGAAAAAGTATGAGCAATGCAGCGATTTCTGTAAAAGGGTTAAAAAAAACCTTTAAAGACAATGAAGTCTTAAAGGGGGTGGATTTCGAGGTACGGCGTGGTGAAATTTTCGCACTGCTGGGCTCGAATGGAGCGGGCAAGACGACGACGGTCAACATCCTCTCGACTCTGATGAAGGCCGATGGCGGCGAAGTAGGTATTTGCGGCTTTGACGTTCAGCGTCAACCTGATCATGTTCGCCAGAGCATCAGCCTGACAGGGCAGTTTGCAGCTTTAGACGGCATGCTTACAGGGCGGGAAAACCTGCTGATGATCGCCAAGTTGCGGGGAGTTTCCAATCCCGCTCAAGTCGCCGACAATCTGCTTGCGAGATTCAGCCTGACCGATGCGGCCAACCGCCGGGCGGATAAATATTCCGGCGGGATGAAGCGCCGGCTTGACATCGCCATGAGCCTGATCGGGACGCCAGCAGTCATTTTTCTAGACGAACCGACTACAGGGCTTGACCCCGAAGCACGGATTGAAGTCTGGGATACCGTCAAGGAGCTTGCCGGCGGCGGCACGACAATCTTGCTGACGACCCAGTACCTGGAGGAAGCCGAACAACTGGCGGATCGTATTGCCATCCTGCATGGCGGAAAAATCATCTCGACCGGGACCCTTACCGAACTCAAGGAGATGTTTCCGCCAGCGAAAGTGGAGTATATCGAGAAGCAGCCGACATTGGAGGAAATTTTCCTCGCGATCATCGGCAAAAAGGAGGAGATGTAAATGAATAGCAAAACAGGGGTATTACTAGGGCGTTTAATGCGCAACATCATGCGCAGCCCGGATACAATTATCACGGTGGCGATAACGCCGATTATGATGCTGCTGCTGTTTGTCTACGTATTTGGTGGCGCCATAGAGGCAGGCACGGACAACTACGTCAATTATTTATTGCCGGGAATATTGCTGATGGCTATCGCATCCGGCGTCGCTTACACTTCCGTGCGGCTGTTTACGGATGTAAAGAGCGGGCTGATGGCGCGTTTCATTACCATGCCGATCAAGCGCTCGTCGGTATTGTGGGCTCACGTGTTGACCTCGCTTGTATCCAATGCGCTTACTGTCGTCGTGGTTATCCTCGTCGCGCTCTTGATGGGCTTCCGTTCCAGCGCTGATATCCTGGATTGGCTCGCGGTAGCTGGGATTCTCGGGCTGTTTACGTTGGCGCTGACATGGCTGGCGGTCATTCCAGGATTGACAGCGGGGTCTATGGAAGGGGCGACAGCCTACTCGTACCCGCTGATTTTCCTGCCGTTTATCAGTTCGGCCTTTGTCCCCACCGAAACCATGCCTAAAATTGTCCGTGCGTTCGCTGAGAACCAGCCAGTGACTTCAATCGTGAATGCGATTCGTGCCTTCTTGTATGAAGGGTCTGTTGGCAATGATATCTGGATCGCGCTTGCCTGGTGCGTCGGCATCATGGCCATCGCTTACTTCTTTGCCAGTAAAGTATTTAAACGCCAGTTAGGGTAAGGACATCATTATCGGATTAGCCATATCAATAGTCAGGTGCTGCGATGAATGCATTTGCTATCACATGGAAGGCTGCTTAAATGCTGGGGCAACCATTGATGAAAACATGGAAACCTTCAAAATTGGTGTGTTTGGTGGCGCCACTTATCCCAACATGAGATTTGCCATTAGAAGAATTTACAGTGAACGGGTAGTGGTCTTTCGCAGAAGGAGAAATTAAAAGAATAAAGCCCATAGATGTAATTGACAGGTAAAGAGTGGAAGCAAAACCGCTTTAGTTATCAATGTCTTTAAGGAAAAATAAATTCCTTTCATTATCATTAAAAGCGTGAAGCTTACAAGTATATCCGCAAAACTTAAAGCAAATGTTTGCTGAAAGTTCTTCTGAAATTAAAAAAGCGATGCCCCCGGAAATCTGGGGGCATCTTCATTATCATCTTTGCCTTGGGGTATAATCCAATTCCTTAAATAGTTCCGTCAATTCATCCTCGGTCAGGTCGCGCCATTGTCCGATCGCCAGTCCGTCCAGATGGATGTTCATGATCCGGATTCGATGTAAATCACGGACTTCGTACCCTAGTGCGGAGCACATTCGGCGGATTTGTCTATTCAGTCCTTGCATCAAAGTAATGTTAAATGTATATTTGGTCAACTGCTCAACCTTACATGGAAGTGTTTTCGTATCCAAAATCTCCACTCCGGATGACATATCTTTAATGAAGGAAGCGGTAAGTGGTTTATCCACGGTTACGATGTATTCTTTTTCATGTTTGTTTTCTGCACGAAGGATTTCATTTACGATGTCTCCATCATTTGTAAGAAGGATCAGACCGCTTGAGTCTTTGTCCAGCCGTCCAATATGAAAAATGCGAAGCGGATGATTTACAAAATCAACGATATTCCCTTTTATGTGTTTTTCCGTCGTACTTGTAATACCTATCGGTTTATTCAGTGCAATATAGACATTTTGCTGTTCCACTTTTATCGGCTTGCCATCTACACGAACATCATCACCGGGTTCAGCTTGACTGCCGAGCTCAGCTACAGTGCCATTAATCGTCACACGGCCCTCGGCAATCCATTTGTCTGCGCCTCTTCGCGAGGTAATTCCGGATTCACTGATAAATTTATTGATCCTCAACTAAAGCACACCTTTACAATCAGATTTTCTTCTTTAAAGGATAACGTAAATCATGGTGCATAGACAAGGGGAAAAGACAAGAAAGCATAGTTGGTGAGAATTACTGGATGCTCTTTAAGTTCTTCGTGAAATCTTCCGGATATGCTTTTTTCTTTTTGCTTGTCAGGTAGACGCCAATGAAGACAAAAAGACCTCCTAGGATTTGGATGATCGTAATCGCATGACCCAAAATCAGGCTAAGAATGGCGGTAAATACAGCAATCAGATTTAGATAAATTCCAGCCTGGCTAGCATTGATATGACGAAGGGAAATATTCCAGAAAATAAAGGACCCGACAGATGGGAAGATTCCAATATATAAGAGACCCGTGACGGCTTCACTGCTTAAATCAAGGTTGATTCCCGAGCCAATGGCGAATGGAGCGACGAGAATCAATCCGAGAAATACGGAAACGGCAGTGGCTGAGATTATCGGAATGTTTTTTAGTTTTTTACCAATTATTGAATAGAAGGTCCAAACGAGAATTGCCAGGATCATCAATAAGTCGCCTTTATTGTATGTGAGCTGAAAAATATCCAGAAGGTGACCTTTTGTCAAGACCAATAAAACGCCGAATAAAGATATGATAAGTCCGAGTGCATGAAGGGATGAAATTTTCTCCTTTAACAGCAAAGCGGAAAAAAGCACAATTAAGGCAGGGTTCATGGAATTGACAAGAGCGGCATTCATGGAAGTTGTATAGGTCAGAGCCCAATAAAGGAAAAAATTATAACTGATGATTCCGAGCACACCCATGACTAACAGCAATCTCCATTCTTTCCATACACTCTTCCAATTTGGCTTTTCGATCCATTGGCCTAAAGGAAACAATAAGAAAACGGCTATTAGCCATCGCGAAAATGTTAGTTGGATCGGGGAAAGTTCGGTCACAACGTATTTTCCGAAAATGTAATTACCGGCCCAAAACAAATTTGCCAAGATAAGAAATAAAATAACAATGGATTTTTTCATCAGACTGCCTCTTCCTTAATTGATGGAATATTCACTAAATATATCAAAATAGGAGTACCTAAGCAATATAACGAGCCTAGTAGTCAATTTTTGTACAAGGATGTACCAAAGGGCAGGATAAATAGAAAAAGGCCGTTCAACATGAGCTGAACAGCCTTTTTTCACATCTATGTTAAGCGAAAATGGCACTGATTTCGGCAATTTCATCCATGGTTAAATCGACATCCAATGCTTGTAAGTTGCGTGTGACCTGTTCTGGCTTTTTCGCTCCGGGAATCAGTACATCTATCGAGTGCCGAGTTAAATACCAAGCTAGTACGACATCGGCGACATCGGTATGCTTCCTGTTGGCAATCGCCCGGACTTCTTCCACTTTTTGCAGGTTGCTTACAAAGGCTTGTCCTTGGAAAAGCGGACTTTTTGCCCGGCCGTCCTCGAATGTTGATTCCTGATTATATTTGCCGCCGAGCAGACCGGAAGCAAGGGGGAAATAAGGAATGAAGGAAATATTATTTTCGGCTGTATATGGCAGTAGGTCTTGTTCTGCCTCCCGTTTGAATAGATTGTACTCGGATTGCAACACATCGACATAGCCGTCTTTATTCGCTTCCTTCAATTGTTCGAACGAAAAGTTCGAGACGCCGATCGACTTGATTTTGCCTGCATCCTTCAATTCCTTTAAGGCACCTACAGCTTCATCTTTAGGGGTATCCTCATCAGGGAAATGGATATAGAATAAGTCGATGTAGTCCGTTTGTAGCCTTTTTAGACTCGATTCCACAGCACTTTTCAGAAAAGCCGGAGAGTTATCAAAGACGATGTTGCCATCGGCAAATTTATGTGCCCCTTTAGTGGCAAGGACTATATCCTCGCGTTTGCGACTCTCTTTAAGGATTTCACCGATAAGTTCTTCTGAACGCTCAGGACCGTAAATGTAAGCTGTATCCCAAAAGTTGATTCCCTCTTCCAATGCCGTTCTCAAAACATCCCTTCCTGTATCCTCACTTAGATTAGGGAAAAGGTTATGTCCGCCAATTGCATTCGTGCCAAGGCCAATCGGATTTACATACAGATCTGTTTTTCCAATACGGGTTTGCTTAGACATATTACTTATCATCTCCTTCGACCCCATCATAACAAAAAGTGGATGCCGATTTCCAAAATAAAGCAATGCAGGCGTGTACAAAATAAGCAGATGACCGGTAAAATCACCTGCTTACTTCATTATTATAGTGTTTCGATTTCCAACTCTTCAGCTTTAGCTGTTTGTCCAAATTGACTGAGAAGAAGGCCAAAGGCTGTACCGACGAGAGCAGGGATGATCCACTCCATGCCGTAGGCAGAAAGGGGAAGGGCATCACTCAACGTTTGCACGGGTCCTAATTGTAAGCCGAAAGCATTCAGTCCGTCCATCAAGGCGAAAACTCCTGTGAAAATCATTGCACTGCGATAAACCATCTTCGGGTTTTTGAAATGACGGCTGAAGAATGTCAGGACAATCAGGACGATCGTTAACGGATAAGCCATCACAAGGAATGGTACAGATACTTTCAAAATTTGATTCAGACCCATATTTGAAAGGATGAAACCGATGATTGTTACAATCAGAATGACGGTTTTATAGTTCAGCTTGGGGAAAAGTTTCGAGAAATACTGTCCGCAAGCAGTCGTTAACCCGACTACGGTGGTGAAGCATGCTAAAGTGAAAATGATGCCGAGAAGTACCTTCCCGCCAGTTCCAAGTAAAAGGGTGGATGCGACAGTGAGGATATCCGTTCCGTTTTCGAATGCCCCATCGGCTGCCATGCGTGCTCCCATTACACCTAAGGAAATATAAACTAAAGAAAGCAAAACACCAGCGATGAGCCCCGCCTTTACTGTATATCTCGTCAATTGTTTTCGTTCGGAAATCCCCCTTTGCTGGATTGAAGTAAGGATGACGATCCCAAAAGCCAAGGAAGCTAGAGCATCCATCGTGTTGTAGCCTTCGATGAACCCCTTCGAAAATGCTCCTGCAGCATATGCTTCGGTTGGAGCTTGGAATGGGGCATCAAGCTTTATGAAACCAACGACACAGAGAATGACCATGGACAAAAGTAGAACGGGTGTAATCCAGCGTCCCATGAAGGTTTCCATTTTTTCTGGATTCAATGAAATGGCATAAACGATGATGAAAAATATGGTTGTGAAAATGAATAGGAATAGTGATTGATTCATTGAGTCGCCAAGGTATGGCCTGAAGCCCATTTCATAGGCAACATTCGCATTCCGTGGAATGGCTAGAAAAGGCCCGATGCTTAAATAAATGACTACCATGAATAACGTGCTGAATAGAGGATGCACACGGGCCCCGATAGTTTGTGCCCCGCCTTTAACAAGTGAAACTGCAAGAAGCACTAAAATTGGCAAGCCGACTCCGGTGGTGACAAAACCGGCAATGGCGAGCCAGAAAGAAGTTCCTGAAGATGCTCCTAAAAAGGGAGGGAAAATTAGATTCCCCGCTCCGAAGAACATTGAGAAAAGCATAAGGCCGATAAATAATGTGTCTGTTTTTTTCATGGTGATTTCTCCTTTTTTTAAAATGATATCTCCCGCCGACTGGCCTGAAAAAGGCTGATTAAAGTGTTTTTTGCAAATAAAAAACTCGCCCCTGAAAATCAGGGACGAGTTTGTGCTCGCGTTACCACCCATATTCCGCGCTTCAAAGAAGCTGCGGCACTCAGTCAACGTACGTATTCATACGTGATCCATTGTAACGGCGGAAACCCGTCAAAGCCTACTGCATTTTCAGCTTTGCATCTCAGAGATGATTTTCGGATAGGCCTTGGACATCGACTTCCACCACATGTCGACTCTCTGTGGAACAGGGTTCTCATCGTACTCTTTCTCTTCATAGATTTTATAATATAAAGATAATTTAGCAAATTCTGATTATGAAGTCAACATAATTTATCATTAATCCTTTTAAAGGAGCAGGAAATTAGTCCCCCGTTGGCGAAACTTCCTTTATCCAGAAGATTTTTTGAAGAAGAATAGGCTATTACTCCCTATTATCTTTCTAATCGCAACTATATTATAATAGAAGGCAGAACACTAAAGGAGACAACAGTATGTCTGAAAATAAAAAATTAAGCCTGGCGGATGCAGTCAAACAAAAACTGGCTCAAAAGCAAGCGGGATCAAGTAAAGATAAATTGGAAACAGGCGTTGTGAAGAAAACGAAACAGCTTAAAAGCCAGTTGACCAAAAAGCCGAATAACCAACGTAAGCGTACAGGGGTATAATCCTAATTTGTCAAAGGACAACGACTGTTCGGAGCTTATCAGAGAGCAGTTACCTTTTATGAAATAGGGTACTGCTTTTTTATATGAACAAAAAAAATGGGAATTTAGTAATGGACGAGGTGAAGTGATTATTTTTTATTACCGTTTTTAAGTAGTTGAAGGGCTGGGCTTCTGGTAATTTAGAGGTATAAAGAATGGTTCGCTCACTTCTATCTGATATGTGGTAAAACTAGAAAAAACATATTTTCTCGAATATGGAAATGACATTTATGTATCGCTTTATTAAAAACATTACAGTTCCATTTGTTTCTGTTTTAAAATTGTAAGAGTGGTGACATGTTGTTACCATATTGTTTTGCTAAAATAATATTTTAAGGTTTTGTAAATGATTTTTTAACTAAAGGAACCTATAGATTGAAGTTAGGTCTACTAGAAGGCATATAGAATCAGTGATCATCCTTTAATTGAAAATATGAAATATATCGGGGGAATAAAGATGGACGAACGGCTGATCGGCAAAAAATATTATGAAACGATGATCGAAGATACAAGGAAGCACCCGATTCAAGCTTTGGGTGAAATGTTTCTCGTGGAACAAAAAAAGGAAATAGCGGATTTAACCGCAATTCGATTTGCCCAAGGAGAAGTATATTTTCAGCATCATGACTATGAAGCAGCCATTTTTAAATGGGAGAACATAGAAGGGGAACTTGGTTCATGGGCGAAGAAAAACATCGCTGATGCTTATTTTGAACTGGAAATGTACTCTACCGCAGAGGATATCTATAAATCCGTCAATACGGATGAAGCGGTCTTGAAAACAGAGGTTCTTTTGCAACTTTTTTCCCTGTACATAGTGGAATCGAGAAATGACCTGGCTTCCAAAGTCGTGAAAGAAGCAGTCGAGTTTCAACCGGATTACCCGAATGTCACGGAAATCGCACGCGCCTTTTTCGAAGAACAAAAGGATTGGAACAGTGCGGTGGTATTAGCGGCCAATGAAAGTATCCGTACAGAATCAATGGGCTGGTTCGATGTGCTGAAGACGTATATCCAGCAGGGTGTTGCCCAATCCATGGATCCGGATTATTTTTCAACTGTCCTTGGTTCTCTATACACACTCGACCAGGAACGTTTTGAAAAGGTGACTGTTGCCCTTTGGAAAAATTATAAATATACGGATTCTTATTTCGAATGGCTTAGAGTGATTAATAACTTGATAGATACCATCGAATTGAACGATGCGGATATATGGGATGAGCTTTCCGACTATTACAGGGATGCATATGCAGGTCTGTTAGAAGGAACGCACCTAATCAAAGAATTAAGTCCCGTCGTGCCAAGGTTGCTGGAAAACTGGCTCAAAATCGCAGATGGGGAACTCTCGCTGTTTGCGGCGGCATCAGCTTTGTCATGGAATGAAATCTTCCCGGATACGATCAATGCGCTGGTCATTCAGGATGCAGAAAGCCTGCTTTCGAAATCCCCTAAATTAGGGGGCGGACTGGAAGCGGGAGAGAAACTGTTCAATTCCATTATCCAGTGGGCTGAAGATAATGATTTAAAGGTTGGCAATAAGCTTAAATGGATGGTAGAGGGGCTTAAGGATACCCGGAATTTCAATCTTCTTCTTGCAGGAAGTACAGGAAATGGCAAGACATCCTTCATTCAGTCAATCGTGGGTGAGAGCATTGCCGCTGAAGATCATTCGTCACTAGTCAGTGTCAAAGACGGGGATGATTTGGAAATCCTTGAAATTACCGATACAGATAGCAAAGTTGTCATGGAGCTAACTGATTTGGATGAAACACGCCGCCAGCGCGGGACTATTGTCGATGTGACAATCATAAGTGACTACTTAAGAAATAATCATCTGAGATTATTGGATACACCGGGGTTCAATGGGGAAAAAAGCGTGGAATCCGATTTCCAAGGCTATTTACATGGCAGTGATGGCCTGATGTTCGTCCTTGACGCCCGGGCTCCTTTCACTGGCAGCGAACGGGATCTGTTATTGGAAATTCAAATGATGGCTCCGAAACTGCCGATTCATTTCTTATTAAATAAAATGGACACGATATATAGTGATCAGGTCGCAGTCCGGATGGAAGACGAAACATGGGATAAAGTGAATGCATATTTCCCGAATGCGAAAGTATTCGCTTTCTCCAAACATTACGACAGCAGGCAGCAATTGAAGGACCTTTCAGCCTTCCTTCAATCGAATTATCAAGATGATAATTGGAAGGAAAGAAGATCTGAAAAAATCCTGGCATTCATTCGTAAAACTTTATCTTATCTGTTAGAAAAACGGACAGCCAATGAGCGGAAATGCGAGCATTCCATCTCTTGGAATGAATCGATGGAAGTCAAACTGAATGGGGCGGTCAATCAACTGGCTGATTTGGAAAAAGAAAAAAGTGAAAATATCATAAGGTCGTATCGTCTGCTTAAGGATGAAGTGAAAAATCAGCTTTCTTCTAAAATTCCTGAATTACTGAGGGATTGCTCTAAATCATTAACGGAAAGCAGTGATTTCAGCCAGGTCCATGTACAGTTAAACCAGGAAATGAATGAGCGGATTCAAAACTTCATTTCTGACAAGATCATGCCTCAATATTACCGTTCTCTTCAAGACTGGATTGCCAGTTCCCAAATGGAGTTCTCACAAAGCCAGCAGTTTATGGATGAGATGAGTGCCGGATTCAATGAATTATACAAAGAAGAACGGATTACGCTTGCAGGTGACTTCAGGGTATTGGATGACTGGCGCCGGGATGCCGATCGGATGACAAGCAGTATCCGCATCGAAAACGTTAATATCCTTTTGCGCAGGACTCCATCACAATTGCTGCTTAAAGGAGCAGGAAAGCTGTTTGGGGCGATACCGCAAAATAAAGCCAATATGTACAATCGTTATAAGAAATATCTGGAAAGTGAAGATTACCTGGATGTTGCGGAAATGATCACGGAACGTTTCCTTACCCAATTTGGATTGTTTGAAAAATCTTTGGATCGGGACATTTCACTTTTCTATCGCAGTTCATTTGCCTTACTTCAAAAAACGATTGAACAAACGCAGACCGAGATAAAAGACTACCAGGCTGCATTGGAGCATATGAAAGAAAATCCGGAAGTTTACCGTGACCCGATCACTTTGTTCGAAGTGAAATTAAGGCAGTTGGAGCGGCTTGAAAAAATCGAGAAAAAGCGTCTAGCCCAGCTTCAAAGAAAATGAAAAATAACGGGGAACATTTCAAATATTCAAAAATCTATTGACTTTACGACTATATCCCTATAAAGTGATAATTACGAAAACGTAACACAATATATCTCTTATCAAGAGTGGCGGAGGGACTGGCCCTAAGATGCCCAGCAACCGTTCCATTAGGAATTGGTGCTAAATCCTGCAAAACAGAAATGTTTTGACAGATAAGAGAGGGACAAGTCTGCAAAACAGCTGATTAAACCTCTCTATATTAGAGAGGTTTTTATTTTGGGATTTACACCAACTTAACTGATAAGACTAATTAGAAAACATGGAGGGAAACAAGATGAGAAGATCTATTAAAGGGATATTCATTTCAGCCATCGCTTCGGCTTTGCTTTTAACGGGTTGCTCCACTGGGCAAAGTTCCACAGAATCAAAGAAAGAAGAAAAAGTATCATTTGAAAATGTACCGGAAAGATTTGCAGATGGGGACGGAGCCAAGATCAAAGTGATCCGTAAAATTGGCGGTGATGATCATACGGCCCAATACCTGGCGGGGGCGAAGGAAGAAGGAGAAGCACTGGGGTTTCAAGTGGATACATATACAGCCAATGGTGATACGGCTAAATTCCATGATGCGATAGCGCAGGCTTTGGAGGAAGATTACGACGGCTATATCATTTCCCATGGTGATGATGCAGCAACTGTGAATGACGTTCAAAAGTTGGTTGATGCAGGTAAAAGCGTTGTCACGTTCGATTCAATAAGCGATCTATCTAAAATAGATGGCGTGACATTAACCTCACAGGATGATGAAGAGTTGGCAACACTGGCTTTTGATAAACTGATAAAAGAGCAGAAAGGTACAGCGGCAATTGCCTATCTTTGGGTGGATGGCTTCCCACCAATGGTAAGAAGAAATGCAGTCTATCAGGAAAAACTAAAAGAAAATCCTGGGATTAAAGAAGTCGAAAGATTCGGAGTGGCATCTGCTGATACTTCTGTTCAGACACAAAATGCTGTAGCCGCAATGCTGAATAAATACCCTAAAGGTAAATTGGATGCCATTTTCGCAACATGGGATGCCTTTGCCATCGGTGCAGCCCGGGCGATTAAAGAAGCGGGCCGCGATGAAGTGAAGATATATGGTATTGATGTATCTAACGCAGATCTCCAGGAAATCCAATCTGCTGATAGCTCATGGTCCTACACGGCAGCGGTCGATCCCAAGTTGATCGGTGCAGTGAATATGAGGTTATTGGCTAAAAAATTAGCGGGCGAAGATACTCCGCAAACCTATGACTTAGAGGCTTCACTTATTTCACAAAAGCAAGTCCAAGCTTCAAAAGAAGCGGTAAACATGGCCAATTTGTCTGGTATTGTCGATGGCTGGGGTGAATCTACGGAATTTGAAGAAGATTGGATGAAAGTTTTGAAAGATCATTATAAAAAGTAAAAAGAGACACTCTCTTTCCAGTGAAGGGAGTGTCTGTTCAATAAGGGGGAATGGACATGGGCACGCAACTAGAAATGAAGAAGATTTCGATTGAATTTCCGGGGGTGAAGGCGCTGAGTGAAGTTGATTTTTCCGTACAATCAGGGACAGCCCACGCATTGGTCGGTGCAAACGGAGCAGGGAAATCGACATTAATGAAAGTTTTATCGGGAGCCCATGTTCATTATTCAGGTGACATTTTCATTGATGGGGTGAGGCGGGATATCCTCTCGCCAAAAGCGGCTCAGGAACAAGGCATTCAAATTGTTTATCAGGAAGTGGATACAGCCCTAATCCCTTACTTAACGGTTGGGGAAAATGTAATGTTGAATGATATGGTCCAAAACATGGGAAAAAAACAGAGGGTCCGATGGAAAGAGCTGCACAAACGAGCCTCTTATATTCTTGAAGATATGAAAATTCGTGTCCCTTCGAAAAAGCTGGTAACAGACCTTACCTTGGCTGAAAAACAGATGGTCCTGATAGCAAGAGCTGTTTCGACAGAATGTAAGTTCCTGATTCTCGATGAGCCAACTGCTCCGTTAAGTCATACGGAAACGACAGAACTTTTTCGAATTGTAAATGAATTAAAGCAAAAAGGCGTGGGAATCATTTTCATTTCACATCGTCTGCCTGAGATCTTTGAAATCTGTGAGGAAATTACGATCATGAGGAATGGGGAGCGTGTCACTTGTCGAAAGAAGGAGGACATAACCCGTAACGAAGTCGTAGAGAATATGCTCGGGAAAACCATGGATGAACAGTTTCCAGAAGTGAATGCTTCGATCGGAGACGTCATTCTGGAAGTGAACGGATTGTCAGATGCCGTGAAAGTCAAGAATGTCAGTCTGAACATTAAAGCAGGCGAGATAATCGGCTTGGCAGGGTTGGTCGGGGCGGGAAAAACGGAGCTGTGTAAAACCCTTTTCGGTCATACTTCGATAACAACGGGGGAAGTGATCTTGAATGGTCGAAAGCTTTCTTTGAAATCACCGCACGTAGCAGTAAACAGCGGTCTGGCACTTGTACCTGAGGAACGCAGGAAAGAAGGGGTCCTCGTTCAGGAATCAGTCTCGGCGAACTTGACTGCAGCCAGTCTCGGCAAATTCTGTAAGACGTTCAGTTTCGTGGATCGTAAGGCTGAAAAGGAAAAGGCGAAGGAAATGATCGCAAGTCTCGGCATTAAAACTCCTTCAGGGGAAGTGAATGTCGAAAACCTTTCAGGTGGTAACCAACAAAAAGTTGCCATCGGAAAATGGCTTATGGCCGATGCGGATGTATACATATTCGATGAACCAACCAAAGGGGTCGATGTTGGAGCCAAAAAGGATATATTCGAATTGATTGCAAAGCTTGCAAGGAATGGGAAAGCGATCATTTATGCATCATCCGAGCTTTCCGAAATCATTGGCATTACCAACCGGACATATGTGTTATATGACGGGAGCACTGTCATCGAACTAGAAACGAACAAAACGAATGAAGAAGAACTACTATTCTATTCAACAGGAGGAAAATAGGATGAGCATACCCATTCCTGTTACACAAACAGCGAAAGCGAAGAAAAAGCTGGAACTATTCGACTTTTTCTATAAATACGGCACAATATTGACGATTATCATTCTGATTGGGATTTTTGCCGTGTCCAATCCATCTTTCATTCAAACTACTAATCTGGTCAACATCCTGCGTTCCATTTCAATCGTGACCATCATTGCGATCGGCATTACGATATCCCTGACGGTGGATGGCTTCGACCTTTCCGTCGGCTCCGTCGCATCATTGGCCAATGCCATCGTCATATCAATGTTCGTCTGGTTTTCGCAGGATACATTAATCGCCATATTAGCTGCTATCGGCGCCTCGCTTGTCGTAGGGGCTTTGAATTCATTCATGATCGTTAAATTGAGAATTCCCGACATGCTGATGACATTGGCTACCATGTTCATTATCCAGGGAATTGCCCTTACTTATACAAAAGGGGCAACGGTTTCGCAAAATATGGTCATGCCCGACGGAACATTCGCAACAGGACTGATCAGTCCATTTTTCGCCAAAATTGGCCAGGTACCATGGATAATCCTGATCATGGCAGTCATTGTGATTGCGACCCATATCTTTTTGACTTATACGAAGCATGGTCGTTATATGTACATTATTGGTGGAAATAAGGAAGCGGCGAGACTTTCCGGGATATCGGTCAATAAATACAAAATCCTTGCCTATCTGCTTTCAGCCCTATTAGCTGCAATCGGGGGGATTGTTCTAGCTTCAAGGGTCATGACCTCGGAAATCAATTCAGGTTCCCCCTATTTAATGGACGCCGTTGCAGCAGCCTTCATTGGCTCCTCCGTTTTAGGAGCGGGAAAACCGAATGCCTTTGGAACCTTTGTCGGTGCAGTCCTGATCGGAATCCTTCAAAATGGTTTGATCATGATGTCCGTTCCGTATTATGCGATGGATATCGTCAAAGGAACAGTGCTGGCCCTTGCGCTCGCGGTAACCTATTACAAACAAAAACACTAAAATGGTTTCGTCCCGTTAATCTACAGAAATCCTATAATTGTGAATTTTGAAGATTGATAAAAATCCTGTTGGAATGCAACAGGATTTTTTCCTTTTAAAAAGGGGCGGGCTATGGATATAAATTTTCGCCATCTTACTTAATGATATTTATTTACACTAATATGGAGTAGCCACGATAGCGAAACTTAAAAGGGACCTTATTTACCTTTTAATAAGATTGATAATGATCTATTGTAAAGTATGAACATTCATACCCTATACTTTTCTAAAGGAGAGTGTAAACTTATGCGCGAAACCTGTGTTCCGACTGGCGTGAAACCAAATGACACTGGCTTTGGATATACGTTGTCTTTAATAGGCGGCAAATATAAAATGATCATAATGTATTGGCTGTCTGAAAATAAGGTTATGCGGCATAATCAGCTGAAGCGAAGTATCGGTACCATTTCATTTAAAACGCTAAGCATCATGTTAAAAGAGTTGGAGGCTGACGGTCTTGTCATACGCAAGGAATTTCCCCAAATACCTCCAAAAGTAGAATATTCATTATCTGAACGTGGTCTATCTCTCATTCCATTGTTAAATATGATGTGCGAGTGGGGAGAGAAAAACAGTTTGCAAGCTCAGGAGACTGTACAGCCGAAGGTGTAGCCATTTTGATTAAATCAAAAGAAGTATTTCCTTAACAAGGAAATACTTCTTCAATGAAACCGCCTATTAAAGGTTGTCAACAAAATACAAATAATCTTGTGCGCTTTTTTCCAATTCGCTTGCAGGCGGCTCATTTTCAGCACCATAAAACGCAAAGAATGAACGATAATCTGCATTACAGTATAGGAAGGTAGTTTCAAAGGGAGATAATAAATGTTCAAGTGTATAGCGATATCTTCCATCTTCACGATAATCCTCTTTGTTAATCCCGGCAGAGACAGCTAAAGCAGCTTTGCGATCCTTTAATTTATCGCCTCCATTTGTACCATAAGCCCAACCATAAGTAAAAACATCGTCAAGCCATTTTTTTAGGAGAGGCGGACAATTAAACCAATAAAAAGGGAACTGTAAAACAAGGTTACCATGCGATTCAATTAACTGCTGTTCTTTTTCCGCATTAATATTTCCGTCAGGGTAAACCTTATTCAATTCGTGTACTGTATATTTTTCCGGATATTTCTTGAGTTCTTCTACCCACCGCTTATTTATGATGGATGTTTCTAGACTTGGGTGTGATACGATAACAAGAGTCTTCAAAGACTTCTCCTCCTTAATTTTATTTATGTTAAGTATAAAGTCCACCCTGCAAGTATGTAAGTATGCACTTTTAGTATAGGTACTTACCTAAAGGAGAGTGTAAAGCAGGTATAACTAAAAAAACGATCTGTAAATTCCGATATGAGGAAGATATTAATAAGGGAATCTTAAAAGGTCAGATAGACACGCTCTTCCTGCCACTTTTACATAGGAGGGATATGTACGGCTTTGAATTAGCCCAAATTGTTCGTGAAGAAAATATTACAGACTTACATCAGTGGGTGAAGAAGGCTTTAAACAAAGGCGCTTGGAATGGGAATTTGTAAGAGATGTGATTGATTCCTGTTTAGATTGGGGGAAATAAGGAAGCGGCTAGACTTTCCGGGATATCAGTTAATACGTATTTGATTTCAGCTCTATTTGCTGCAATCGGGGAAATTGTCCTTGCTTCAAGGGACATGAAATCGGAAATCAATTAGAATCCCGCTATTGATGCCGTCGCGGCAGCCTTCATTGGTTCCTCCGTTTTAGGAGCGGGAAAACCGAATGCCTTTGAAACCTTCATCGGTGCAGTCCTGATCGGAATCCTTCAAAATGGGCTGATCATGACGTCCGTTCCGTATTATGCGATGGATATATCCTCAAAGGAACAGTGCTTGGCACTTGAGCTAACGTAACCTATTAAAAGCTAAAACACTAAAATGAATCCGTTAATTAAAATGGCTAAGTGATAAATCTGTAGGGGATTTAAGAGGCTGGTAACTAGCGGTAAGTTTTACGAAAGATTAAGAAGAAATAGGAAGAGGGTTCTTTTTAACCCTCTTTCCAATACACTCTCTATATTTTGTTTTTATAAATGACTTTGCTAACATCGTGTCTTACTGTTTTGTGACCTTCTTTCATTCCTTTCCCCATGGCAATAAGCATAACATCTAAATACCTATCGGAAATGTTTAAGGCTGACTTTAATTGTTCGGAATCATACCCGGACATTGTAATGGTTTCAAGACCTGCCTCGTTCGCCAATAAAACTAACGACATTGACGCCATGCTTGCGTCTCTTATTAATTCAACCTTTAAATCTTCTTTTGATTTATTTAGATAATAATTGATTGCCGCGTTTGTTAGATAATCTCTTACTGATGCGTCAAAATAACCTTTTTGAAATTCATCCTCATGTATCATTATGATATTTTCTTTTTCAAATGCTTGATAATCACCTAGTATAACAATCAGTAGTGAGGCTTCAATTACCTGTTGTTGATTAAAAGCGATGGGCAGTAACAAATTCTTTAAATATGGTTCATCTATAACCAGGTATCGTGTTGCTTGAATATTGTTTCCGTTAGGCGATTTACTGGCTCCTTCAATAAGTGTCGCCAACGTTTCTGGACTAATTTTATAATGGGGATCATACTGCCTTACGGAACGTCTTTTTTCTATAGTCTCTCTTACACTCATCGTGTTCACTCCCAATGTTATATTTGCCTTATAATCAGAGTATAATGGACCCATGATGTAGAAGAAAATAACGCACAATAAAGTGGCATAGCCACCTTTATGTGCCTATTCAGGAGGAATGAGGAATGAAGAGTCTAAATACGGGAATAAATATTTTCATGAATACTGTAGGAGGAAAGTGGAAATGCTTAATCCTCTTTTTTTTGAGTCAAAAACCAATGAGGACAAAAGAGTTTTATATTCTAATACCGGCCATAACCCAGAAAGTCTTAACCGACCAATTAAAGCAGCTGGAAAGAGATGGGCTTGTCCGAAGAGAAGTATATAAAGTAGTACCACCAAAAGTAGAATACAGTTTAACTGAGTTAGGTCAATCATTTGTACCTGTATTAAATACAATGTGTGAATGGGGCACTACATATGCAGTCGAACAAAACCTCGAAAGACAAGATCAAATTTGTCGTCATCATAAATAAGTAAGTAAGATCTGCATCAACTAGGAGTATGGATTTTTTTACAAGTTCAGTAAGGCAAGCAGAATTTAATACTTTATTAGAGGAAATGTCTTTAAGATAACTTTTGGCATTCTCTCTAAAGATTGTATTAAGCTAACAGGTGCTTTTACTTTAAAGTTGCTTTGCCCCGCCCCGCTCTTTTTTTAGTGTAACGGTTAGTTGCATAAGATTTTTTTTGCTTTATAATTAGTACCAGGTTTTAATATCAAGTTATAAAATGATGCAATTCATACACACGAGGTGGCTATTCTATGTTCAAATCCAAAGCACGTATTACTGCGATAGGTTCGTATGTTCCTGAAAAAAGGTTAACAAATAAAGACTTAGAAAAAATGGTTGAAACCAATGATGAATGGATTGTTAAACGTACCGGTATTAAAGAACGAAGAATTGCACATGAAGAGGAGTTTACTAGTGATATAGGTTATAAAGCTGTAAAGGATTTAATGGAACGGTATGATAAATCTGTCGAAGATGTTGATATGATCATTGTCTGTACCTTTACACCTGATTTCAACACTCCAAGTGTAGCATCTTTAATCCAAGCAAAGCTAGGTATTAAGAATACTGGAGCTATTGATTTAAACGCTGCCTGTGCAGGATTTACTTATGGGCTGCATGTAGCTAATGGATTAGTAACATCGGGATTAAATAAGAAAATCCTAGTTATTGGAGCGGATACTTTATCAAAACTTATGGACTATGAGGATCGAGCCACTTGTATTTTATTTGGAGATGGCGGAGGAGCAGTTCTTGTAGAATATGATGAAAGACAGCCAAGTTTTCTTTCTTCACATTTATATTCGGAGGGTGAAGGCGGAAAACATTTATATAGTACAAACCTATCGACACGCATAAATGGTGAAGACTTAAATGATAGCGGCAACCTTGTACAAAATGGACGTGAGGTTTATAAATGGGCTGTCACGACCGTTCCAAAAGGAATGCAAACTGTGATGAAAAATGCCGAATATCAATTGAATGATGTTGATTGGTTCGTACCGCATAGTGCAAATTTAAGAATGATCGAGTCAATATGTGAAAGAAGCGGCTTTCCAATCGAGCGAACTCTATATAGCTTAGTGGAGTATGGAAATACTTCTTCAGCAACAATTCCATTATCTTTGGAAATAGGGATAAAAGAAGGGAAGCTCAGTGGTGGTGAGAAAATTTTATTATATGGTTTCGGCGGCGGATTAGCTCAAGCTGGATTGCTTATCGATTGGACCCTATAAAGCTATTTTCTACAACCGATAACTGAGTTTGCACATTAAGAAGGCCTCTCATTGGGGGCCTTCTTATGTTATGACTCTCCATAGGTATGTCCCAACATCCTTTTTCAAAAACAGAACCTTTGAACTGAAGCGTACCATAATGTTAGGCATTTAGAGGGGCATGAACCCGGTTATCTACCGGGCTCATGCCTTTTAATTTTACTATGATCAGCTAATAATGGATAAATCCTTCTGGTTCTTTTATGAATTGCAAAGGGTCTATGGGATTTTTCCTTACAGCATGTAAAGTGTCATTTGTCGTATATTCAGTCAAAAAACTGCACCTCCAATTTGGGGTGCAGTTCATTTTAGTGTTATCTTTTTTCTTACTTAACATTCTTCTCTGAAGCGTCTGTTCCCTCTATCGAACCAATCTCTTGTTTTATTGCATTTTCAGCGATATTCAACTTTTTTCTCATTGGGAAGTAATATAAAACAGCTGGGACAACTAACCCAATAATCCAAGCGATATCTGCCCCTTCAAAGGCCTTGGCTATCGGTCCTACATAGAATGATGTATTTATAAAAGGGATTTCCGCCAAGATTGATACAAGAAATGCCATACAGGTAATCCAATTTATTTTTCCATACTGACCGTTCACATCAAAAATATCTTTAACATTGTAACGGCCATGTCGCAGTAAATAATAATCAACAAGATTAATGGATGTCCAGGGAATTAAAAAGTAACTAATGAAAAAGATGAAATTCAGGAAAAAGGATAGAAAATTACTCTGACCCAGTAAGCACAATACGGTTCCTGCAACTGTTACACAGAATATCATTCCTATTCTAACTTTCGGAGTGACCTTTAATTTGATAAACGGTTCAATTGTCGTTATCGTTGCCATGAATGCCCCATATAGGTTAAAGACATTTATAGCAAGCTGTCCAAAGATGATTATAAAGAACATGATTAAAGCAAAATTTCCAAACAAGCTGGCCAAATTACCGCCAGAGTGATCAAGGAAGTTAGGAATTGCAATGGTTAAGGTTGCGCCTAATGTCATCATCCATATAGTACCGATGACAGTGCCAGCGTAACTATACCAAAATGTATGGGCAGTGGGTGTGGTTATCGGTAGATAGCGAGAATAGTCCGCAACGTAGGGGGCATATGCCAGTTGCCATGTGGCAACCATGCTGACGGCCAATAAAAACACTGGTATATCCAAATTCCCCATTGCCCAACTGCCTGCCGGAACTTGCAATTGGAAGACTATATATGTAGCTACAATATAAATGCAGAGAGACGCCCAGGACAATAATTTTTGCATTTTATGAATTAAATTATAGCCATAAATGGTGGCCACGAAACAAAGAACATTTAACAGTATTATGCTCCATGTTTGGTCGATCTTCGTTAAGCTGCTTAAGGTTTGAGCTGCAAGCAAACCGCTGCTGGCAAAGAAACCTAAATAGACAAACATAACGAGAAACAAGGGGAAAATGGCTCCGATTACACCAAATTGAGCCCGGCTTTGGATCATTTGCGGAATTCCGAGTTGAGGTCCTTGAGCTGAATGGGAGGCCATGAAAATGGCGCCTAATAAGGTACCGACAATTATTGCAGCCAAACTCCAAAATAAATTAAGACCTAATGTGATCGGCAATGCCCCGGTCACAAGAGTGGTAATATGCATATTTGCCCCAAACCAAATTGGAAATAAATCACGGGCCTTGCCATGGCGTTCATTTGCCGGAATATATTCTATACTGCGAGTTTCAACTTTCATCAATTTACCCCCTATCAAATTCGTTATACTACCATGTACCATGCAAGCTTATTTTATAGAATCACTATAATTGTAAGCGTATACAGATGTCAATATTTTCAGAAAAAATAATTTTTATGGGGATTTTCCTATATGATCAGTCCATTCATCTAGTAAATTTCAATAAATCAGATCGATTATTAGATTGAAAATATGAAACTCCAATTTAAAAATTATGGAACAGTGTATCTTCGATTGAAAAAAAATATATTTTTTGAATTGACAGTCTATTTAGCATGACCTATAATTGCACTTATCAAGAACTTGCATGGTACATGGTACAAACTTTTAGAAGGAGGGGCTTTTCATTACAGCTATCTTAACGTTGGGGATTACGGCTCAGGTTACGAATGCCATACGCGAATCAATAGTAACTGGAGAATATGAACCGGGACAAAAATTATCGGAAACAGTTTTATCTGAATATTACAAAGTTAGCAGAACCCCTATTAGGGAAGCATTTAAACAGCTAGAAAGAGAAGGGTTAGTCGAAATCATTCCAAGAGTTGGAACATGTGTGACCAAACCAACTGAAAAGGAACTAAATGAGTTATTTACTTTAAAGGAAGTAATGGAAGGGCTTGCAGCAGGTTTGCTCGCAGAAAGCGGCAATGCTGAAGACATTAATAAACTTAAGCAAGCGGTGTCCGACATGGAGATTGCAATACAAACCTCGGATAAAAAGCTATACGTCGAGGCTAATGATGTTTTTCATTCAGTCATTCAAGAAGGCGCCAACAACTCTAAATTAAGTTACATGCTAAATTTGCTGCTCAATCAAATACCTTATAGACAGTATGTCTTTTTAACCATCGAAGATCCGGTTCGCCGTGAGAGATCACTAAAGGAACATCAGGCGGTCTTGATAGCCATAGAAAAAGGCAATCGGGAGGAAGCGGAGAAGGCAATGCGGGAGCATGTAAAAGCAAGTGGAATGCAGCTTAAGATGGACATAGCAAAAAAACTTGGTCAAAAAAAGTGATATGAGGGGGAATGAGTTTTATGAAATTCGGAATCTTTGCAAATCTTGCAGGACAGGGAAGACATGATGAGTATTATAAAGTGTTGGATGAAGCCCGTGAGCAAGCCATTTACTGTGATGAAAATGGTTATGAATCGATTTGGTATACCGAACACCACTTCGGTCATGAAGGAAATGAACTGATTTCTAACCCGATCTTAATGGGTGCCGATATTGCTGCACGTACAAAGAACATTCGAATTGGCCAAGCTGCCAATGTCGCCACTTTCTGGCATCCACTGCGTTTGGCGGAAGACATAGCAATGCTTGATCAGTTAAGCAAAGGTCGTGTGGAAGTTGGCCTGGCTCGTGGATTATACGGAAGGGAAGCGGCCAATCTAAACACTTTGGCAGATCCAGCAAATCAAGAACAAAACCGGGCACTGTTTGAAGAAACATTGGAAATTTTAAAAAAGGCATGGTCAAACCGTTTCTTTTCACATCAAGGTGACATCTATCAATTTCCTCCTAAAGGTTTAAAGTGGAGTCACCCTATGAGTCCATCAACTTCGGAATTCATGGATATGGAAAAAGGCGAAATTGATAAAATTTCCCTTATGCCTAGACCTTACCAGCAATCACTTCCGCTGTGGCAAGTAATTGATTCACCGCGTTCCATTGAATTGGCTGCGGAGAACAATATACAAGGAATGTTTTGGATGCCTACCGTAAAAGAACTAAAAGGCCGTTTTGAACTGTATCGTGAAAGGGCTTCCAAATCCAAAGGCTATGAAGTACCACTTGGTCAGGGTATTGCTTTAGTACGTGATGTATATGTAGCGGAAACCATGGAACAGGCACGTCAGGATGCGGCAGAAGCAGTATTGAACAATTATCGCTGGATTTGTCATTGGAGGGGGCTAAGCAACCTTATGGATCCGGGAGAAACAGTAAAGGAAGGACAGGAATTGAACTACGAATTCCTACATCCAAGAAATTTATTGTTTGGTACACCTGAATATGTAGCTGAGAAAATTCAAGAATTGAAGGAAGAGCTGAATTTAGAAACATTACTGCTTTGGGTGAACCATAATGGTTTACCACATGAAAAAATGATGAAAAGTTTAAAATTGTTCACGGAAGAAGTTATGCCAAAATTCACAGAAACTAAAATGGGGGTAATGTAAATGTTAGATATTCGTAAAGTGTATACAGCTATTGAAGAAACACGTATTGAGGGCGGTAAAAAAGTAGAGAATCCCATCAAGATGATAATAACTATGGCGGTTATCAAAAACCCATGGGCTGGTAGAGGGTATGTTGATAATTTAAAACCGGAAATTGACGAATATGCACCGCAAATTGGCGAACTATTAGTTGCTGAACTATTTAAGCACATTGGTTCGGCCGATGATGTCGAAGCATTCGGCAAGGCAGCTGTCGTGGGAGTGGATGGGGAAGTTGAACATGCATCAGCTTTTATCCATACCTTGAAATTCGGTAATAAATTCCGGGACGCTGTGAAAGGAACGAGTATCTTAAGCTTTACTAATAAGCGTGGTGGCGCTGGAACTGCGGTGCTCATACCGATGGTACATAAGACAGATGATTCTGAACGTTCTCATTTCATTACATTTGAAGCTTCTATACCTGATGCACCGAGGGCCGATGAGATCGTTGTTGCTATTGGGGTTTCTACCGGAGGACGTCCACATCCAAGAACAGGAAACAGGCACCAAGATATGGTTGAAATGGGGCTGGTTTAATGCCAACTACATTGCATGGAAAAGATTCGCTTCATTATGAAGAGAAAGGGATTGGTCAATCGCTTATCTTTATTCATGGTGTTGGTCTTGATCTTTCGATGTGGGAAGAACAAGTCGAAGATTTGTCGAAACATTTCCGTGTTATCACATATGACATGGTTGGGCACGGAGGATCCGAGCATCCTCCGGGTCCTTATTCCCTTTCACAGTTTGTTGAGCAGTTAGCAGAACTAATGAATCACCTACGAATTGAGAGAAGTCATATTATTGGTTTCTCCATGGGGGGGATGGTCGCTCAGGCATTTGCATTAAAATATCCGGATAAAGTGAAAACGCTAACAATCATGAACGCAGTGGCCAATCGGACGGAGGAACAGAGGAAAGCCGTTTTAAAAAGAGTGGAAGAAGTGAAAATAACGGGACCTTTGGCAACAATTGAACCAGCCATTAAACGCTGGTTTAATCCAGAATTCTTAAACTTTCAAGAAGAAACAGTCAGTAAGATTCGGAAAAGACTTCAGACAAACGACGCTCCTTCATATTTAGCTGCCTATACACTTTTTGCAACAGCAGATGAAGATTTGTGGCCGCAGATTCACCAGATCAATATACCGACCCAAATTATAACAGGGGAGCATGATGTAGGTTCAAATCCTGAAATGGCGAGACAAATGCATGAAAAGATTGTGCATTCAGAACTAATGATAGTACCTAATATGAGGCATATGCTACCGATGGAAGGATCCAAAATAGTGAACGAAGCTATTAGGTCGTTTATTGAAAGGCAAAAGCAAAGGGGTGACTCGATGTGAAAGAGCTGAAGAAATATCAGATGTATATAAACGGAGAATGGGTAGAATCATCAAGTGGTGAATATTTCGATAGTTATAACCCTGCAACTGAAGAAGCTTGGTGTCAAGTCGCAAAAGGGAATGTTGAAGATGTAAATCATGCGGTTCAATCTGCGCATAATGCATTCTTGCATTCAGGGTGGACTGATATGACATTCACAGAGCGGGGGCGCCTGGTTAGAAAGCTTGGAGAGCTGATTGCTATTCACTCTGAAGAGCTTGCGAAAGTCGAATCACTGGATAATGGGAAATTAATACGTGAAATGCGTGGTCAGGTAAAATATTTACCTGAATTTTTCTATTACTATGCAGGGCTAGCAGATAAAATCCATGGTCAAACCTTACCAATTGATAAAAAAGATATGTTCGCTTTTACATCCAAAGAGCCGCTGGGGGTAGTAGCCGCCATTACTCCTTGGAATTCCCCTCTTTATTTAACAACCTTGAAGCTTGCACCTGCACTTATAGCAGGAAATACTATTGTCATTAAACCTTCAGAAATGACTTCGGCATCTCTATTGGAGCTGGTGAAACTGGTTGAAGAAGCTGGTTTTCCACCTGGTGTAGTCAATGTCGTTACCGGCTTTGGAATGCCTGTAGGCGATACACTCACCTCCCATCCTCTTGTAAGGCGTGTGGCCTTTACGGGAGGTTCGGAATCAGCACGGCACATTGTTCGTAATTCGGCTCAAAATTTTGCTCAGGTATCACTTGAACTTGGAGGGAAATCACCGAATATCGTGTTTGAGGATGCTAATACGGATAATGCCGCGATGGGAATCATAGCTGGTATATTTGGTGCTTCGGGGCAAAGTTGTGTGGCTGGTTCACGTGCATTTTTACATGTCGACATTTACGATGAAGTGATGCAAAAACTCGTAGATCGTGTATCGAAAATTAAGATTGGTGATCCTTTTCAAGATGATACAGAAATGGGACCGCTGGCAACTCAAGCCCAATTGGAGCGTGTCCAAAAATACGTAGCTATCGGGTTAGATGAAGGTGGAAAACTTGTTTGCGGAGGTAAAAAGCCTGAATATTTAGATAAAGGCTGGTATTATGAGCCCACGATCTTCGAACATCGCGATAACGATTCCCGTATGACTAAAGAAGAAATATTTGGTCCTGTGTTAAGTGTTATCCCTTTTAAAGATGAAAAAGAGGTTATTCAATTAGCAAACAGTACTGATTACGGATTAGCGGCAGGAATTTGGGTGAGTGATATTGCAAAAGCCCATCGAGTCGCGAAAGCTATACGTGCTGGAATCGTATGGGTGAATACCTATCGAAGTATATCACCAATTGCTGCAATCGGCGGCTCTGGCCTAAGTGGTTATGGAAGAGAAGGCGGTTATGAAGCGATTCATGAATATATGCAAGATAAAGTGGTTTGGATCAATACATCATCTCAACCGATTCCTGACCCGTTCATAATGAGGTAGTGAAATTTGAAGGGTAGACGCCTGGTATCAAATTGTAATAATAAGGAGGAAAAGTGAAATGAAGTTACTGGGAATTTCAGGAACGATAATAGGAACAAAGACGAAAGTTGTTATTGAAAAGGTTTTAGAGGAGGTTAAGAACAACCATCCTGATATCGAGGTCGAACTGCTTGATTTGAAAAAGTATGATGTTCAATTTTGTGATGGCCGTAATCCGTCAACATACACTGGAGATACGAAAAAAGTAATTGATATCGTTACCTCAGCAGACTTTTACATTATAGGAACACCAATATTCCAAGGGTCGATTACGGGTGCTCTTAAAAACTTATTTGATTTAATACCCCCGAAGGATTTCCGTAATAAAGTAATGGGGCTTGTGGCTACTGGTGGAACCTACCAGCATTATTTAGTGATTGAAAATCAGCTGAAACCGATAGCCAGTTATTTCCGGGCATTTGTTGCACCTGGCTCTGTTTATGCTCATAACGACCATTTCAATCCACAAAACGAACTGGTTGATGAGGAAGTATTAGAACGTATTTCAATGCTGGGTGAAGAAGTCGTTTTTATGCAAAAAGCATTGAAAAGTACTAAACCAGAGCATCAATTAAGCTAAAAGATAGTAGATTTATAAAATGAAAAAAACTCCAGCTGATAAATCGTTTTGGAATTGAGTACATTTCAATTAACAGAGCTAAGTAGCAAGGAGGGGACAAATTGCTATTAGATGTAGAAGAGATAATAAACTTAACTGATTTATCCTTTATAAAAGTCTGTAATGAACAGTATGGGATCAATAGAGGGGTTTATAATACCATTGATGCTTGGTTTTATAAACAAGGAATTAGTAACATTCTAGAAAGACGAAATAGCATATTATATTTTCTTGAATTTATTAAGCGAAATTCCGGGAATGAAAATAACCACTGTAAATTTGGTCACGGTGGATTAACGACAAAATTAGAAGAATATTATTTTCCAAGAATGGAATCGACCGTTTCAAAAATTGCCTCTAATCTTTAAATGAATCACATACAAAGAGTGAAGGGTGGCTGGGAACATGACAATCATAGATAAAGTAGAAAAAAAGCATTTACTAATTAAAGGGGAATGGGTGGAGGCCAAGGAGTATAGTCAACTACGATCTCCTTTTTCAGGAGAAGTCATAGCTGAAATCCCCCTGGCTACAGACGAAGAAACGGACCAAGCTATCGAAGCGGCGCAAAAAGCTACAAAGGTGATGGCAAAAATGCCGGCCCATCAACGGGCGAAAATCCTTGAAACATTGGCCCATCTTCTTGAGGAGCGCGCAGATGAAGCCGCTCAAATCATATCTATTGAGTCAGCAAAGCCGGTAACAACCGCGAGGGGCGAGGTGGCGCGAACCATTGAAACGTACAAGTTTGCCGCTGAAGAAGCGAAAAGAATTCATGGAGAAACGCTTACCCTGGATGCCGCCCAAGGTGGCGAAAACCGACTTGGTTACACTGTACGTGAACCGATTGGAGTGATTGGGGCCATAACACCTTTCAATTTCCCTATGAATCTAGTCGCTCATAAAGTAGGTCCTGCCATCGCCGCAGGAAATACAATTGTATTAAAGCCAGCAAGCCAAACGCCTCTATCCTCTTTGTTCCTCGGAGAACTATTACAGAAAGCAGGATTGCCTGCAGGAGCATTAAATGTGGTCACGGGTGGAGGAAGAGTGGTTGGAGACAAATTGGTCACTGATTCTAGAGTAAGTATGATTACTTTTACCGGTAGCCCAGGAGTTGGGATTGGCATTCGCAACAAAGCTGGATTGAAACGAGTGACGCTTGAACTGGGATCCAATGCAGCAGTCATCATTGACAGGGGTGTGGATATCGATAAGATTATTTCTCGTTGTGTGACTGGAGCATTTTCAAACCAGGGACAAGTATGCATTTCTTTGCAAAGGGTTTATGCTCATGAAGAAGTATTTGATCGTTTTGTTGAAAAGTTTATAGAAGCAACGAAACTATTAAAATTAGGTGATCCGCTTGATCCGGAAACGGATGTTTCCGCATTGATCTCCCCAAATGATGTTGAAAGAACCCTCAATTGGATTGAGGAGGCGAAACAAGATGGGGCCAAGATTGCAACAGGTGGAATAGCGGAAGGAAATATCCTTCATCCGACCGTCATATTGGATGCTGATGCTTACTCAAAGGTATCTTGTCATGAAGTGTTCGCCCCAATCGTTTTAATAAACAAGGTTCAATCAGTAGAACAAGCAATTGATTTAGTGAATGATTCGAATTACGGCCTGCAAGCAGGGATTTATACGAACGATGTACGTACGGCACTGGATGCGGCAGAAAATTTACAAGTTGGTGGAGTCATGATCAACGACATTCCGACATTCCGTGTGGATAATATGCCGTACGGTGGAGTGAAGGAAAGTGGAACCGGCCGTGAAGGATTAAAATATGCAGTGGAAGAAATGACAGAAATGAAGCTGGTTGTCTGGAACCGGAATTAGGGAGTGGAAAAGCATGGCTTATTATGCAGCAATTTTACATATGATTGATGCTGAAAAAAATAAAGAAGTGCGCCCACAGCATATTGAGTATTTAAACGAACTTGATCGTAAAGGGAAGGTTTTTGCAAGAGGGCCTTTTGCAGATGGCTCAGGCGGCTTGGTTGTCTATATTGCAGATACATTTGAAGAAGCACTCTCATTAGCGGAAAATGATCCCCACGTTGTACATAAGGTTCGTAGACTGGAATTAAAAGAGTGGATCATTTAAACGAAACGTTATGAGTGTTGCAATGAAATTATACCGGGAGCTTGAGACAGTTCCTTCATTTATAGGGAGGGTTGCCGAGGCAACCTTTTTTTTATGCATTGCAGGTCAATTTCATAATGAAAAGATAAAGTTCTGCCAAAAGGGAGTAAAGATATTAATCAGTCCTTACGATCCTTTGATAACTGCCAGTTGTTAAAGGTGAAAGTATTAGTGTAAAAAGGTCCAAAGAGCGAAATATAAAAAATGCTTCGTGAAATTAAACAAGCGGGTTACACCGGTTTTATAAAAAATAGGTTTAAAAGTCTTGTCTATACAAGGCTTTTTTTGAATTATGGTCAATTGGTTAATTCTTGATATATGTATTAGTAAGATGGCTTATTGGATTGAATAATTATATGCTGGAGTAGCTGCTTACAATAACTACTCTTAGTTTTAGGCTGTTTTCGCATACTTTGCTGCTATTTACCAAGTAAAGCGGTGTGGTTGATTTCCCCTCCAGATGCTCGCTTTCCGCGGGGCGGGCGGTGAGCCTCCTCGGCGAAAACACCTGTGGGGTCTCACCTCTCCCGCTGCTCCCGCAGGAGTCTCGCACTTGCGCTCCAATCAACCTTAAATCGTTTCGTTCTTAAAAAAACAATCTTTACGAAAAGAGCCTAGTTTTAAGAAATTTAAGACACTCTGTCGAATAACTGGCTGCAATTTTTTAAAACTTTAACTTCTATAGCAGTTCCGGAAAATTAAACTGATTCCTTGATATATCAAGGTTTTCTTCGGTGTCACTCATAAGTTGCATAGTAATGCGCTTATTACTATCTTTACTTTGCATAATTCATCTCACAATACTAGGAGTAGGAAAGGCGATGAACTCATTATGATTTTTAGCGAACGATTAAAAAAAGAACGGGAAAAAAGAAATTGGTCACAAAATGATCTTGCAGAGAAGATTCACGTGAGTCGCCAATCTGTGTCCAAATGGGAAACCGGAAAAAATTATCCAAGTATTGAAGTACTCATTAATTTAAGTGATTTATTTCAAATTACGGTAGATGAATTATTAAGGAGTGACGAGGAATTGAAAGAAAAAATAATACGGGAAAGTAAGCAGTTAGCATTTCCAAAAAGGAAAATGTTTTTTGATATCGTGTTTATAATAGGAGCATTTTTGTTAGTGTCCAAATTAATCATTTTTGGTCTTAATAAATTTGCTGGCACCGATATTACAATTTTAAAAAGCATGCCAGTTGTATCGAATTTTTTACCATTAGCATTGATGGTTATTGGTGGTGTAGGCTCAGACTATTTGAAAGATAAATATGTAGATTGAAAAGAACCTGCGTATAAAACTGTATAATGAATCACAAAATGGAATATTTCCTCCCTTTTATTAGGAAAGGGAATATTTTTGATTGAACTTGATCATAAAAGAACAGAACCTTTGAAATTCAGGTTCTGTTCTTATTTGTTATTTGAACTTTTGCACTTCTTCTGTTCCCTCGAATTTGTTATCTTTCAATATGCCGATTTCTTCAATATGGTTTCGTGCCGTTTCATCCCCTAATTTATAAATGATGGCATAAAGTCTTTTCATGGCTGCATCGTATTTATCATTTGCCCGGTCATGATGATAGAGAAGGTAGGGCACATGTGAACGGGCATATGCCTCCAGGTCATCTGTCCGGTGTTCCTCCAAGCATTGTTTCAATTCTGCAAGTTCCTCATCAGTTGCGTGTATTGTGAAGCTCGGATTCTCTTCAAGTTTTTGCCCGAGTACGTCGCCGCTGACCAAATCGACATGGTATGTCTGTTTTTCCTGCATCATCCTGCACATCATCCTTTCAAGCGTTTATCTATTCTGTACCACTATTTGTAAAAAGTTAATCATTAAAGCTAAACATTTCCTTAATGAAAAAGATAGAAAATAGAGGTATCGGATTTCTTATCAAATGGTTTAAGATGGATTTACAGAATATTATGGAAAAGCGAGGAGTGACATAGTGAAGAGGTCAATCATGGTTATTTTTTTTGTGTTGATTGCTTCAGGCTGCGTAACAAGGAATTATGATTCCAATATGGATTTAGGGAAAAGTCAGTTGAATGAGGAAAATTATTTAGAAGCCCATGAGGCATTTGAATTAGCTTATAAAGAAGCAAAAACACCGGAAGCAAGGGAGTTAATGGTTCTTTCAGGTATTCTGGCAAGTGGGATGAAGAATTACGGCGAACAGGATTTTGGTTTGGCCAAAAGCGATTTTGAAAAAGCAACCGCATATAAAGCAAAATACCGGGAAGGTAAACAAATGGTTTCAAAGGCGGTGGAAATGCACCCGTTATCGGATTCCGCCACGATAGAAACTGTAGAGGGGAATGACGAACCGGTGGAGGAAGCAACTGAGGACGGATCCAAAGTAGAAGATAAGGCGGCAACGGAAACGAAAGGCGAAGGAATCAAGGATTCGGTCAGTACATTAAGTAAATCTCAGGCGGAAAAGCTTGTGAAGGATTATGTAGACATGAAAAATTTTTCTAATTTGCATATCGAATATGATCATGATGCCGAAAAGGGAGATTACATTTTTCATGTATTCGAGGTGGATGAACCGAAAAGTGGCCACAAAACCACTTGGGGCTGGTATGGCGTGAATAAGAAGACGAAAGAAGTTTATGAAGTCATGTAAGGATAACTGAATGGTCGGATTGAGGGCCCTTGTTGGGGCCTTTTTTATTTTGTGGCGCGGCAAAGTACAGGATTCGATAAAATTTTAAAATTTTTGTAAAAAGGTAGCCTTAATCTTTATTTTCTTAAGAATTTTTTAATATTTACTGTTTATGATTGAGCCAAGTAAAGGACAATCCTAGGAGGGATAAAGATGGAAAATTATAATGGTGATGAGCAAGTCAGAGTCAAGGCAGAACGGAAAAAGGGTAATTCTCTTTGGATAACCAGTCTTGTTTCCGGAACGGTTGCTTCTATGGTTACATCGTCAGTATTTCTATTTGGCGGGGATTTTATAGATCAAGGGAAAAGTCCGGTGAATGAGTCAACCGAAACGGCAGGTGTACAGCAAACGGAAAGTGTTGAAAAGGATAAAAGTGTCACGGCGGAAAAGTTATCGACAAGTACGGATTCAAATGATAGGGCAGATATGGTCGAATCAGCATCCAAATCGATTGTAGGGGTCGTGAATTTACAGGAGATGCAAAACCAGAACCCGTACCAGCGGCAAAGCACGGAGAGCCAAACGGTTGAGAGCGGCACAGGCTCAGGGGTCATTTATAAAAAAGCTGATGGGAAAGCTTATATCATCACGAACAATCATGTTATTGAAGGAGCTAAGGAAGTCGAAATTTCATTGTATGATGGACAAAAGGCAACGGCAGCGGTTGTCGGCGCGGATGCTTTGACAGATTTAGCGGTTTTGACAATTGATGCCTCGAAAGCACCGGAGGGAATTAAATTCGGTAATTCTGATAGCATGCGTCCAGGTGAAGAAGTATTGGCAATTGGCAACCCACTTGGACTTGATTTTTCACGATCGGTCACACAAGGGATCGTCAGTGCGACCGGACGCTCCATTTCAGTCGATACCTCGGACGGGGAGTGGGAACTTGATGTCCTTCAAACAGATGCAGCGATCAACCCCGGCAATAGCGGCGGTGCATTGATCAACACTGCTGGGGAAGTGATCGGCATAAACAGCTTGAAGATTTCCGAAAATGGTGTGGAAGGCTTAGGGTTCGCCATACCGAGTAATGATGTGATTCCGATTGTTACGGAGCTGATTGAAAATGGAAAAATCACGCGCCCATATTTAGGAGTCAGCTTGGCCAGTATGGAAGAACTGCCGCAATATTATATTCAAAATGTTCCAGAGGCCGTAAAGTCCGGTGTAATGGTGACGAGTATAGAAGCGGGATCGTCTGCGGCGAATGGAGGACTTAAGCAACAGGATATCATCGTTGAGATTGATGGAACGAAAATAAATACTGCCGCTGCATTAAGGAAGTATTTATATACAGAAAAGAAAATCGGCGATAAAGTAAAGGTTAAAGTATATCGGGGTACTGAAGAGAAAACGGTAACGTTAACCTTGCAAAAACCATAGAAAGAGGTAGGGCCCCTGATTTTTCATCAGGGCCTAAGTTTGTAGACAAAAGGGGTTCGGAATTAATAAATCCGAACCCCTTTTTCCCTTTGAATCTTAGGCGATTTTTGAAACTTACCATGTACATTTGGCCATCTTCTTTAAAATAAAGGCAGCGAAAATAAGCATCTGCTGCATCGACAATTTTTTAAGTCCCTTTAATGTAATCCAACATATACCATACTTGTAACAATAAAGATCCAGGCTAAAAGTTTTTATCTAAAAGTTAAAACAAAGTTGATTGGAGCGGGTGTGCGAGACTCCTGTGGTGAAAGCGAGCGCATGGAGTGGAAGACAACGTTCAAATTGTACAAACCCCTATTTAATAGTATACAAAAGGTTAATATCGGAAAAATAGATAGTGTATTTGCACTGTTTTTCAGATTTCACAAATAGTCTTTAATGCCTAGATGCTAATAGTGGCGCGTTCTATTTGTCAAGGTTTTCATTGTGAATATGTTAAAAAATAGAAAAGATTTGACAAATTTGTGAAATGTCATAAAATAGAAAGAAAGGGGATGAAATTATGGAAGCTAATCAGAAGATGTTAGATGCAGTGAAATGGGTATCGGGCACAGGTTGTGTAATCGGAATTATTATTTTTGCTTTAAGTTTCTTTGTAAGCGATTACAATAAAGATTATATATTTACCGCCGTTGGAATCGCCATCACACTAAGCGCAGCTGCAATTTTTCTAGTTGGTATATTTTTTGTCCTGACAGAAGAAATGGTAATGAAAACACATAAAGGTGAAATTGTACCGGAAACGACTAAAATCATAAAAATGAAAACAAAGGCTAACACTCAAACAAAAAGAAGTACGGAATTCAGTAACTAAAACGAGGAATATAGCATAATGAACTTGCATTCTATCATCAGATTTACTAACATGGATGAACGCCTGCCTAAAGAATTTGAGTATACGTGATCCGAATGATTGAATGCGCTTTCATTTTGTGGAGGACTTGGATTAATTATCAGTTGGCTACTTTTTAATTCAATACAATATAATGCACTCGTCATGTACCAAAAAAATATTTCAAGAAACCCTTTGTATTTAAAATTCATACGATGTGCTTGGACATTCAAACCAAACTGCCTGAACGCCAGGAAGTTTCACTTTGCATATTGAACTATATCCACGAGAAAAGGACACTTTGTAAAAGTCCTTTTTTTGTGGATTTTTTATGTACTTTTCCTTGAAGATACAAAAGGGATGCCGTGGGTTTTTGAGTAGTGAGTTTCCAAAAGCCGGAGTTTATTGAACCACCAAATGTACTTTTATAAACAACTTGACTAGTTGTAACTAGTTTGACTGCCCCCTGAATTACTTCACCCAAGACTACTGCTAAACGGCTGTTTAGGAATACTGACAGGGCAATAAGTATTGCGAGGAAGATAAAGCCAATTACATTTCACACTCGTTATTTCCTTATATATATATAATATTGACCAGTGTAGGATCATAAGGGTATTGAAGCATGGAAACATCATCTTGTACAATGCGGACACCATTTGCCAACTTCCATGGCCCAGTGAAAAAAATCCGCTATAAATCATGTTCTCCAACGATAGATACCTAATTAGCAGGATAGGTAAAATACGTCATAATCTTTATGAGTCTTGAGGCAATAAACGCGGTGAATATAATGTGGAAATTTTATTTTATTATATTAGAATAATATTAAACGGAAAGTGACCGATACTGTCAGCAATCCTGTACTAATAAGTGAATTTTCCATAGGTAATTTATTAAACAATTATTATATTTCATTTGCTGAAGTTTTTCGAACATTTCTGTTCATTTACCATCTTCTTACTGCTCTTTATTGAACTTTATGTGACAGATGTCACTTTATATTGTCTTTTTTTACACTTGGGATTAATATTGGTATGTCGGGTTTGTGAACATGGTAACACTTTGTCCGAATAATTACCAATTGGAATTTTATTATGTAAGAAAGGGGTAGTACTATGAAAATAAAATGGGCTCTATTAACTATACTTTTTACAATTGCCACTGTACTAACCGGTTGCGATAACCCATTAATGGTCTTGGACCCTAAAGGGCCAGTAGCTGCAACACAAGCAGATGTTATTATGATTTCGATATGGACAATGTCCTTTGTCGTCCTTGTCGTTATGGTACTGTATATCTTCATGATAATGAAATATCGTGCTTCCAAACAACGTGATGATTATGAACCGCCTCATATAGAAGGAAGTAAGGTTCTTGAAATAATTTGGGTTGCGATCCCAATTTTGATCGTCGCTTTCCTATCCGTTGTTACTGTTAAAACAACAAATGAAGTTGAGGCAACACCTAAAGGGTACGGAGATCAAGAACCTTTAGTTATTTACGCTTCATCTTCCAACTGGAAATGGCATTTTAGTTATCCGGAAGAAGATATCGAAACAGTCAACTACCTGTTTATACCTACTAACCGACCAATCGAATTTAAACTTTACTCATTCGGTCCAATCTCAAGTTTCTGGATACCGCAACTTGGAGGACAAAAATACGCGATGTCGGACATGGTTAATACGTTGCACTTAGCAGCTGATGTACCAGGTGAGTACATGGGTCGAAATTCAAACTTCAGTGGTTCAGGTTTTGCTCAGCAAACGTTCAACGTTAATGCACTGTCAGCAAAAGAATACGATAAGTGGGTAGATGAAATTAAAGCTACTGCTAAACCGATTACTGAGGAAAAATTCAATGAATTATTAAAACCTGGTCATGTGGGACAATCCACTTACACTGGAACTCACTTAGAGTTTTCACCAGCTCCTGAAGGGGAAAATGCTGGTCATGACCACGGATCTTCTGATACTGAAGAAAATGATTCCAAGGATACACACGAAGAACATTCAGAACACAGCAACATGAATCATGATCACTAAGAATTAATTTCGTTCGATAAAACAACTAGGTTTACAAGATAAGGAATATCTTCCTGAAAGGAGTCACAAAAGTATGGATTACTTTGATCGATTTGCCGTACCTCATCCAAGTCCTGCGATTTATGCATCCATGGTTGCCATTGGTTTAACCATGATTGCGGTTGTTGCCGGAATTACCTATTTTAAAAAATGGGGTTACTTATGGCGTGAGTGGTTAACAACGGTTGACCATAAACGTATTGGTATCATGTACATCTTGGCAGCACTACTTATGCTTTTCCGTGGTGGCGTCGATGCTCTTATGATGCGTGCTCAAACGGCTATTCCAGATAACGGTCTTTTGGATGGACAGCATTATAATGAGGTATTTACAACACACGGGGTCGTCATGATCCTGTTCATGGCTATGCCATTCATCATTGGGTTAATGAACATTGTTACACCATTACAAGTTGGAGCGCGTGACGTAGCATTCCCACGTCTGAACGCAGTAAGCTTCTGGTTATTCTTCATGGGGGCAATGCTATTTAACATCTCTTTCGTAGTCGGTGGTTCTCCTGATGCAGGCTGGACATCTTACTTCCCGCTGGCAGGTAACGATTTCAGTGAATCAGTAGGTTCGAACTATTACGCGATTTCACTTCAAATTGCAGGTATCGGTACATTAATGACTGGTATCAACTTTATCGTAACCATCTTGAAAATGAGAGCACCTGGCATGACCTTAATGAAAATGCCAATGTTCACATGGTCTATCTTGATCACAAACTTCATCATCGTTTTCGCTTTCCCTGTATTGACAGTGGCACTTGCGTTGATGACAATGGATCGTCTATTCGGAACTCAATTCTTTACGATGGCCAATGGCGGTAGCGATATGCTTTGGGCGAACTTGTTCTGGGTTTGGGGACATCCTGAAGTTTATATAGTAATTCTTCCAGCTTTCGGTATTTACAGTGAAATCATTTCGACATTTGCACGTCGTAACCTGTACGGGTATAATTCGATGGTTATCTCCATGGTAGCTATTTCTACTTTATCTTTCATTGTATGGGCTCACCATTTCTATACAATGGGTCACGGTGCAATGGTTAATGGTATCTTCTCGATTACCACGATGGCAATTGCCGTCCCGACTGGTGTTAAGATCTTCAATTGGTTGTTCACACTTTGGAAAGGTAAAATCGTATTTACCGTTCCAATGCTATACTCTTTAGCTTTCATTCCGATTTTCACGCTCGGTGGGGTAACAGGGGTAATGCTTGCCATGGCAAGTGCTGACTACCAATACCATAATACAATGTTCTTAGTAGCTCACTTCCACTACGTATTGATTCCAGGTACTGTATTTGCCGTACTTGCCGGTTTTACGTACTGGTGGCCAAAAATGTTCGGTTTCATGTTGAGCGAAAAAATTGGGAAATGGTCGTTCTGGTTTATTATAATCGGCTTTAATGTAACATTCTTCCCGATGTTCATCACTGGTTTAGATGGGCAGGCACGTCGTATGTATACGTACTCTGAATCAACAGGGTATGGTCCATTGAATATGCTCTCTTTCGTTGGAGCGATTGGCTTGGCAATAGGTTTTGCACTTATTGTGTACAATATCTATTGGAGTACTCGTTATGCATCAAGAAATATTTCGAACGATCCATGGGATGCGCGTTCTCTAGAGTGGGCTACACATACACCAATCCCTGAATATAACTTTGCAGTTGTACCAACAGTTGATTCTACAGAAGCATTCTGGGATTCAAAGAAAAAAGGCTTCAAATTATTTGGCGGTAAAGTAGAAAAAATTCATATGCCAAATAACAGTGGCGTGCCGTTTATCATGAGCTGTATCTTCTTCGTTTGGGGATTTGCATTGGTATTCAGCATGTGGATCATTGCAATCATTGCAACGATCGGTATCTTTGCTTGTATGATTCACCGTTCATTCGAAAAAGATCACGGACGTTATATCTCTGTTGAAGAGATCGAAGAAACTGAAAATAAATTGCGAGGTGCTAAGTAATGAAAATAGATAACTCGCTGCCACTAGAATATAGCACGGAAGAAAATCGCTTAAAGATTTTTGGGTTCTGGATTTTCCTTGGGGCAGAAATAGCTCTTTTCGCTACACTGTTCGCCACTTATTTTGTATTAGTTGATGGTACTGGAAATGGTCCAACAGGGGAACATCTTTTTAAAGTCCCAACCCTAATGTTTCAAACAATCTTTCTTTTAACTAGTAGTTTTACCATAGGTCTTGGAATCAATGCAATGAGACTTGGCAGGCAGAAAGCAACGATTGGTTTCTTCATTATCACCCTTATTCTTGGTTTAGGCTTCTTAGGAGTCGAAATTTATGAATTCGTGGAGTATGTACATGAAGGAGCAACGATTCAAACAAGTGCTTTCTTATCTAGTTTGTTCACATTACTAGGTACGCATGGAGCTCACGTTACACTTGGTTTATTCTGGGGAACCTTCATCATCTTGCAAATTAAAAAGCGCGGTATGACTCCACAAACAACAAACAAGGCTTTCATCTTTTCACTTTACTGGCATTTCTTGGACGTTGTCTGGATTTTCATCTTCAGTTTCGTCTATCTGAAAGGAATGATGTAATATGAAAGAATTATTCCCACGGGGCCAAGTTATGGGATTTGCCTTTTCACTAGTCCTGACTTTGGTCGCACTATCAGTTATTATGTTTGATCTATCTCTTAAAATGGCTATGATCATCCTGCTTGTTACAGCTTTCATGCAAGCTGCACTTCAATTTGTTATGTTCATGCATGCAGGAGAGTCTGAAGATAAAGCATCGATTTACACAAACGTTTATTACGGATTGTTCGTTGCATTGGTTACAATTTTCGGTACATTGCTAACAATGATTTGGGGATATCAATAATCCTTCCGGAAAAGCTGGGCGTCTTGATGACGCCCAGTTTTTTTGTATTTAAAAGTAATAAGGAGAATTTATATACGATTCATCCACTTCATACTTTTAAGATGTTGATGAACCCACCATGTTTAGTATAACCATTCCGGAACATAATATTTGTAATGGAAAAATTCTTCTCTTTTGAAGCACGGCCGTGCGTTCAATTGCAATGTTTTACAAAAGTAAAACGTTAATAGAGAGTACACATTTTCTAAGAAAAACTGTCAGACCTTTTGATATAATAAGCGATATAAGTAATTTATAACGTTGCGGAGATGATAAAATTGACATTGCCGGTCTTGATTTTGACCATCATCTTAAGTTTGTTAAAAATATTGGTTTCCTGTCTTCCAACCGATGCAGTTAATTGGATTATCAGCAAATTTAAAATACATTCAGAAATTAGTGACGAGAATGCGATCGTAACCTTTGACGGAAAACGTTTGGAAGGTGAAGAAAAAATTCAAGTCATTAATTATTTTAATAACTCTATATTTTTGAAAAAAAATCATATATTCCCAGGGAACGAGCAATTGTTTTTACATCCAGAGAACAGTGGGACGCCATTGGTCATTGATACTAAAAGAAGCAAAAAAGGGTGTTAGGTTATTTGTGTACATTTACAATGACCACGTGGATGTAGTTAAACAGTACAAGAAGAAAGTCATTTCTTATAGTCTGCTTTCAGATAGCCTCCAAGAGCGTTCCGTGCCATTAATAAGAAATTTAGTTTAATAGAAAAAGACGGTCTCTTTAAGGACCGTCTTAGACTGTAGACAATTTAACCGTTAATTTCCACTCCAGGTACTCGCTTTCCGCGGGCGGTCCCGTGAGCCTCCTCGGTGCCTTTGCGCCTGCGGGGTCTCCCTTGGACTCGCTTTTCCTGAAGGAGTCTCGTACCCTCCGTTCCAATTAACTTTATATAGAACCCTTTTGTCCACAAACTGAGACCGATTTTTAATGAATTTTTTAAAAAATCTAGTACACAAACTGACGTCTTAATTTTAGTTTCTTTTGAAAAAAACAATTAAAAGTGTTTTTAAGTAGGAGGGAATTGCTGCAAGAGGGTCTTTAATCGTGCATATGGAAAATACTTTGGATAGTATTTGTATTTAAGGTAATAAAAAAGCAGGTATCTATTGCGATGCCTGCCTTTTTATGCCTTCCATTGTTTTTCAACCTGATGAAGCGCTTGTTGTAAAATTACTTCATGATCTGTATCCGGTTTAGTAAGGACGTTAGTTTGATAAGATTTTCCTTGAAAATCAACTGTTACTGTAACTTTTACCATTATGCATCTTTCCTTTCCTATTTCAGAATTAAATGATGTGGTTGTATCTATTTCTTTAATACCCGTTGCAGAGGATTTTTCAAACATTCCAAAAGCGGTAAAAACTAAAGGATTAATATTCAAAATTATCTGATATTTTTCAGGAAGTGTCAACACTTTTTTTTACCACGATATTTCCGGGCAAAATACAAAACGACCTGGCTTGTACTCATGACAGCCGGGTCGTTTTTGTAAATGAACTATATTCATATTTTAGTCAAGATAATGCCGATCAATGCTGCAAGAACGCCGGCAATTTGATAGTTTTTTAGTTTTTCCTTGAATAAATAGCATCCTGCGAATACGACAACTAAACAGTTCAGGCTGACGACAGGGAATATGATGCTTGCGATGCCGGTGTTCAACGCAAAGAAATAACATCCATAGCCTATAGTGCTTAAAAGGCCTACTAAGGAACCGATTTTGACTTCCGGTAGCTTGATTTTTTCCTTTTTAAAGGACAGAGCCGAAAGAAGATAAAGAGTTCCGCCTCCATACATTGATACCAGGATATCAAGGGAATTTAAATGAAGACGTGTTGATGTCGTCATAAGAACCCCGAGTACACCAAAAGATAAAATGGATAATAATGTGTGCATCATCCAAGGGACATATTGGTGGTTACCTTTAGCATTGGGTGTATACTGAATGACCAATGTAGCGAGAAACATGCAGACGATTCCAGTCCATTGCAAAGTAGAAATATGTTCGTGAAAAATTAAAGCTGCACAGAGAATGGGGAATATTGCATTCGCTGCGATTAATGGAGATGTCAAGCTTGCCGGCCCTTTTTCAAAGGCGCTTGCCATCTGGATATTACCATTAGCGTTCAGTACCCCAATGGCTCCACCAAGCATGATGGACAGCCAGTTAAACTGTAAACCATCCACAAATAATCCATAAGATATGGCTAAAATAAAAGCTGAAAAATAAAAGAAAAATTGGATATGTACTTTTGAGTAACCCTTTCCGCTACTCCATTTAAAAATGCTGTTATTGATTCCGAAACATAAACTAGTGATGAGGGCTGCAAAAATCCACATTGACGTAATCTCTTCCTTCATGTAGGATAAACTTCTTCTACATTTTAAGCTGAATGCATGCAGGAATCAAACCAAATTTAAAAAGTATGATTGACAGATTAGATATTTTTTTCTATATTTACTATGACAATTTTAAAATATTTCCCGATAAACGGGAGAGGTTCATAGCATCACCCTCTTAAAAAAACTATGGCTTTGATATTTTTCGCGAATCAACCATATCTTTGAGGAGATATGGTTTTTGTTATATAGAGGCCCATTTTATGAATCTCCCTGAAACGTGGGATTAGGAGGACTTTTAATGTCTGGAAGAAAAGAAGAAGAATTAAAAAAAGATATCACGCTGCTTGGGAATCAAGGAACAAAATATACATTCGACTATGCGCCTGAGATCCTTGAGTCATTCGATAACAAGCATCCGAACCGGGATTATTTCGTCAAATTCAATTGCCCGGAATTCACTAGCTTATGTCCGATAACGGGCCAACCGGACTTTGCGACCATTTACATCAGCTATATTCCAAGTGTGAAAATGGTGGAAAGCAAATCTTTGAAACTTTATTTATTCAGCTTCCGCAATCACGGTGATTTCCATGAAGACTGCATGAACATCATCATGAATGATTTAATCGAATTGATGGATCCAAAATATATTGAAGTCTGGGGCAAGTTTACACCTAGGGGCGGAATTTCCATAGACCCTTACACGAATTATGGAAAACCAGGTACGAAGTATGAGGAAATGGCGGATTACCGCTTGATGAACCATGACTTATACCCGGAAACCGTGGATAATCGCTAAAGAATAGGAGAGACAATGGGCAAATGCCCGTTGTCTTTTTTAGTTTTTTAGCCATTATCGATCAGCGGTCTAGTTGTTTTGTCTTTTTAAAAAGTACAAATGTCCTTCAGTAACGGAATTTATACTTGATTGTTTCGAGAAAAAGCGTAATAATAGGGAGAGTTAATTTTGACAGAATATTTACGAAAATAGGGGATGTCGAGATGAAAGTTGCGAAGTTTGGTGGAAGTTCACTTGCGTCAGGTGAACAGTTAAGAAAGGTATTCGAAATTGTCGTTTCTGATCCAGAGAGGAAGATTGTAGTCGTTTCGGCTCCAGGGAAACGCAATTCCGATGATATAAAGGTGACGGATTTATTGATTGAAGCTGCGGAACAGCAGCTGCGCGGGGATAACGGAGAGCATTTGATAGAAGATGTCGTATCCCGCTATGCGAGCATTGCTGAAGAACTCAATATATCCGAGAGTGTCGTCACTGGGATTCATGAAAATTTAATGGCACTGTTGCATGCAGACCAAACTAACCCGAAGCGCTATTTGGATACCTTGAAGGCCAGTGGCGAGGATAATAATGCGAAGCTGGTCGCAGGTTATTTCCAAAGCCTTGGAGTAGAGGCGCAATATATAAATCCGAAGAAGGCAGGCTTGATCGTAACGGATGAAGGTGGGTTTACCAAGGTGCTGCCAGAGTCTTATGAACGGTTATATGCTCTGCGTGATGAGCCTGGAATCATAGTATTCCCAGGGTTCTTCGGATATACGTTAGATGGTGATGTTTTAACCTTCTCAAGAAGCGGTTCCGATATTACTGGTTCGATTCTTGCGAATGGGGTCAAAGCTGATTTGTATGAGAACTTTACAGACGTGGATGCCGTTTATGCGGTGAATCCAAATGTGGTTTCCAATCCAAAGGGAATCCGGGAATTAACTTATCGTGAAATGCGTGAGCTTTCTTATGCGGGTTTCTCGGTATTTCATGATGAGGCGCTGATTCCTGCATTCCGTGCGGGAATACCTGTCCATATTCAGAATACGAACAATCCGGCGGCACAAGGGACCCGCATTGTGAGTACACGGGATAATACGAACGGGCCGGTTATTGGCATTGCAAGTGATAAAGGATTTTGCAGTATTTACATTAGCAAATATTTGATGAACAGGGAAGTTGGTTTTGGCCGGAAACTGCTGCACATCCTCGAAGATTATGGAGTTTCATATGAGCATATTCCATCAGGCATCGATGATGTGACGCTTATTCTAAGGCAGGACCAGATGAAGGGTGAAGCCGAGAAGAAAATCATTTCACGAATCAAGAAAGAGCTTCATGCTGATGAAGTGAATGTTGAGCATGATCTTGCCTTGATCATGCTTGTAGGGGAAGGAATGCGCCATAATGTCGGAACAACGGCAAGAGCGTCAAAAGCCTTGGCCGAAGCGAAGGTGAATATCGAGATGATCAACCAAGGCTCTTCGGAGGTAAGTATGATGTTCGGTGTGAAAGGGCATAACGAAGAGACGGCAATTCAGGCATTATATCACGAGTTCTTTTGAGTATGATAGTTTAGGGACCTCCTTTTAGAAGGGGGTTTTTTGTGATTAATCTTTTAGTCATTACATACGGCTAGTGGTCTTTTCATCTGGTTCTTTATGATAGTGGCAATGACCGTGGGGGAAATCATTCCAAGCTAACAGACGCGCTGTAGGGTTCAGGGCGTCTGTTTTAATTCAATACCCTTTCCTTCAAGTGGCTAAAGCAATTTGAGGGGAACGGAGTCGACGCTCTTGAAACGGATCAAAAGGGGCGTCCAACCTCTGAATACTTTTCTTTCACCAAATCATAAATGAAAGAGATGTCAATGGCGCATCAAGTTTCCGGGCCAAATGATTCACTGGCACCAATTGATTTAAAGTAATCACTTCGAGTTGCCTTTGCTGAATAGAATCATGTTTAGAAAGCATCCTTATCACCTCAAGTTTAATACCTCTATATCATACAAAAAAGAATGTAGGAATAAGTTCTATCAATATGTTAAAACAAAGTTGATTGGAGTGTAAGGTGCGGGACTCCTGCGGGAAAAGTCTAGGGGAGACACCTCAGAGGATTAAGCCGAGGAGGCTCCCGGACCGCCCGCGGAAAGCGAGTGCCCTACGTTACAATCAACGTTCGAATTGTAACAGCCATAAAAAAACTGTAGCCAAACTCGATTTTCATCGAGTTTGGCTACAGTCTGAGCCTCCAGTTGAGAATTGAAGGTTTCCCTTTTATATTAGTCCATAATGGTCAGTATTTGCTCGATCTCTTTCCTTGGACGTGGAGTGGGGATCATATCGGGATAGCCGACGTGAAGGCTGCCGACGATCTTCTCGCCGGGTTTCACGCCTAAAGCTTCACGAAACTCCATGCTGTGTATCATGCCGTATGTTTCCCATATCATCCCGATTCCTTTTTCCCAGGCAAGCAGGCTGAAATTCTGGATCAAGGCACTTGTAGCCGCATAATCTTCTTCACGTGTCATGGGATTCGGATTCTCTTCCATGATCACCGCAACAAACATCGGTACACCTATAAGTTTATTATATCCTCGCTGTCCGGCCGCTTTTTTCTTTTCAGGGTCCTTCTCTTTGCCTGCCATGAAAGCACTGGTTGCCTCCGCGAGTTTTAAACGGCTTTCACCATGCACCACGACGAAGCGCCATGGTTGGGTCATCTTATGGTTCGGTGCCCATGTCGCAGTTTCCAATAATGATTGGATGGTATCAATAGGAACAGGAATGTCCTTAAATCGTTTGATGCTGCGCCGTTCTTTAATGATATCTTCCAGTTTCATGATCATCCTGCTCCTTTAATCATATATGTAAGTTTAATAGTTGAAAAAAAATAATCCCCGGCTGCCTAATATGCTTTCAACGTGAATAAATTACTTGAATAAAGAGGGGGCAATATTCTAGTGACTTGCATTCGCTAATGAGCATATAATTTTACTAGGCACAGAGAAGCCGGGGCGACATTGTAGCTATGTACAATATCAAAAGGGTACGATAAGAGAATATCGTAATTGCTTATCAAATTTCAGAGATCGATAATGAAATTGAAAATCATTATCAATTAGAATTTTCGCTTATTTCGTGTAATTTGTCAAGGGTATTTATTAAAAAAAATTCAATATATTTACCAATCCTTTATAATAGTTAAATCTTTTAAAAAATCTGTATAAAAATGTATAATGAAAGGATGAAAAGATGCTATCTACATATGAATTAATCGAAGGGTGTCATAGATGAAAAATTTGTCCTCATTTCTTAAGCCATACTGGCTTTTGATCATTCTTGCTTTATCCTTAATGATTGTCGAGCTCGGGGTAGAGCTGTTACAACCTCTATTTATAGCAAAAATAATTGATGATGGCATTTTGCAGAAAGATTTATCGGTGGTGATTAAATGGGGAAGTGTCATGGTTGGACTTTCCGTTTTTTCATTCCTTGGCGGGATCGTTAATTCCTTTACGGCATCACATGTAAGTCAAAGCTTTGGACATGATGTAAGGAAAAGCCTTTTTGGTAAAATACAGGCGTTTTCTTTTGCGAATTTGAATAATATCCCTACTTCCTCGTTGATAACAAGGATGACGAATGATGTGACCCAACTTCAAAATACGGTTTTTATGGGCCTGCGTATCATGGCAAGGGCGCCATTGATCGTAATCGGCGGGGCGATAATGGCGATTACGGTCGATTTGAAACTATCCCTTGTTTTGGTCATTTCAATTCCAGTTCTTGTCTTCTTCCTTAGATGGGTGATGAAACGAGCGGCCAAGCTGTTTAAGCTCGTACAGAATAAACTCGATAATGTCAATGGCGTCATGAGGGAAAACCTGATAGGCATGCGATTGATCAAAGCTTTTCTTCGTAAGGAGCATGAAATCGGCCGATTTGACGATGCGAATGAAGAGTTGAAAAGAAAGACTGTGACTTCCCTTCGTTTAATTGAAACGACGATGCCTATGTTGATGCTTGTCATGAATGTGGCGATTCTGATCATTCTCTGGCTTGGAAGCGAATTTATAACAACGGGAGATATACAGGTAGGGGAGGTGGTGGCGATTGTCAACTATGCCACGAGGATTGCGGCATCCCTTTCCGTTTTTTCATGGCTGATCATGGTCATTTCCCGTGCGAAGGCTTCAGCGGAACGTGTGACGGAAATATTTGAAACTCCGATAGATATTGATGAAGGCAAGGCGGAAAGTAAGAGTGGGGACATCAATGGGGGAGGCATCAAGTTTCTGGATGTATCTTTCCGCTATCCTGGAACCGATACCCCGATATTGAAAAACTTGAGCTTCTCCATCGATCCTGGAGAATCGCTTGCCATCATAGGAGCGACAGGATCAGGGAAAACATCACTGTTTCAGCTGATTCCGAGATTATACGAAGTTGAAAGCGGCTCCATTCGAATTGATGACCAGGATGTGAAAGATATTCCATTGAATTCGCTGCGGAAAAGGATCGGCTATGTACCGCAAGAGGCCCTGCTATTTTCAGGAACCATAAAAAATAATGTCGCTTGGGGAAAAGAAGATGCCTCGATGGAGGAAATCATGACAGCGGCCATGCATGCCCAGGTCCATGAGACCGTAATGAAACTTCCGAAACAATATGAAACCCAGTTAGGGCAAAAAGGTGTGAATCTGTCCGGAGGGCAAAAACAACGCTTATCGATTGCAAGAGCATTGGTGCGCAGACCTAAGATTCTCCTTCTGGATGATAGTACGAGTGCCCTGGATTTGAAAACGGAAAGTAAATTGCTTGCCGCTTTAAAGGACTATACATGCACAACGCTCATCATTACACAAAAAATCAGTACGGCCATGGAGGCGGACAAAATATTGTTGCTGGAAAGTGGTCAAGTAATTGCGCTGGGGAAACATCAGGATTTGATGCAAATAAGCGATCTTTATCGAAAAATCGTACACTCACAGTTTGGCGAGGAGGGGATTTCTCTTGAGTCCAAGAACATCTCCCGATAAGGCAAGGACTAAACCGGTCAACTCCTGGAATACGATAAAAAGGATCATTCCCTACTTAGCAACGAATAAAAGCCTGCTATTTTGTGTCCTTTTCATGGTACTGATAAGCTCGGTTTTGGGATTGCTTGGCCCTTTTCTTGTTGGGATGGCCATTGATGATTATATTGTCACAAGAGATAGCGGGGGGCTGATAAGCCTTCTTTTCGGACTTCTCGGGGTCTATATATTCTATTCCTTATCCATGTGGCTTCAGAATTATTGGATGATCGGAATCGCGCAGGATACGGTTTATGCAATGCGCAATCAATTGTTCAAAAAGCTTCACCAGTTGTCCATTCCTTTTTTTGACCGGCGTCAGCATGGTGAATTGATGAGTAGGGTCACGAATGATATAGAAAATGTCAGTTCCACTTTGAATAGTTCAGTCATCCAGATTTTTTCCAGTGTTCTGACACTGGTCGGGACAATCGGAGTTATGCTGTATTTGAGCCCTTTATTAACTGTTTTAACCTTATTAATCGTTCCTCTTATGTTCTTCGGTCTGAGATGGATAACAAACCGGACGGGAAAGCTGTTTAAACAACAGCAGAAGAATCTTGGTGAACTGAATGGTTTTATAGAAGAAACGATTTCAGGACAACGGATCGTGAAGGCTTTTTCACAGGAAGATATAGTGATCCGGGATTTTGTCATCAGGAGTGAAAATTTAAAGAAAGCTGGTTTCTTATCACAATCATACTCTGGGCTGATTCCGAAATTGATGAATTTACTGAACAACTTAAGCTTTACGGTAATAGCCGCTGTCGGCGGGTTTTTGGCGCTGAGTGGCATAGGGACGGTTTCCATCGGGGTCATTGTCATTTTCACCGAGTATTCAAGGCAATTCACCCGTCCGCTCAATGACCTCGCTAACCAATTCAATACACTTCTCTCGGCTGTTGCCGGTGCGGAGCGGGTTTTCACCATACTTGATGAAAAAGAAGAGGAAGTGGATGAGAAACAGGCCTCTGAGCTTCGTGATATCCGTGGTGAGGTGGAATTTGAGGGTGTTTCCTTTTCGTATAATGATGAGGAGCAAACGATATATGATGTTGATTTCCGTGCGGAAAAAGGGGAGACCATCGCGCTTGTAGGTCCCACTGGGGCAGGTAAGACTACGATCATTAACCTTATTGCCCGTTTTTACGAGCCGAACAGCGGCCGGATATTGATTGATGGCCAGGATATCCAACAGGTGACGAGGTCCAGTCTCCGTAAGCACATGGGCTTCGTTTTACAAGATTCTTTTTTGTTTCAAGGTACGATTCGTGAAAATATCCGCTACGGTCGACTGGATGCCGAAGATGAAGAAGTGGTGGATGCAGCGAAGCTTGCCAATGCCCATTCCTTTATCATGAAATTGCCGGATCGGTATGATACCATCTTGAATCAGGATGGCAGTGGGATAAGCCAGGGACAACGCCAGCTATTATCGATTGCCAGGGCTATTCTAGCCGATCCCGTTCTCTTGATTTTGGATGAAGCTACAAGTAGCATAGATACGATTACAGAGCTTAAAATCCAGGAGGCTTTACACCGTTTGATGGAGGGGAGGACAAGTTTTGTCATTGCCCACAGATTGAATACAATTCAGCAAAGTGACCAAATCCTTGTTCTTGATGAAGGAAGGATCATTGAAAAGGGATCCCATGAAGAATTGTTGCGGCAGAGGGGTTTTTATTATGAACTGTTTCGCAGTTCATTAAGGGGAAACCAGATTGGATGAAGAAAGAATGTGTGCCGTCAGGGCGCACATTTTTTGTGTTGGTCCCCATTATTAGGATATTAAACTTGGGGATTGCATTCTATTCATATAATGAAAAACCTTCTAAAAAATGTGGATTTTTCACCCAATACGGCTTTATAAAGCGTGAAAATCATCAATTCCATCTTGGTGGGAACCGAGGGAATTATCGACAAAATAATGGAAAATACTTTACAAATTGACTAGTTTGCTATTGCTAAAAAACCTTAAGGTAACATATAATTCAGAATATATATAAAATTCTTTAAATTTAATGGGCTAGGGGAGGAATATAGCCCTGGCCCCTTATGAATGAGGTTTTTTATAGTTGCAACCAGTTCAATAGAGAGGAGATGGAAAAAATGAAAACGCTTAAATCGGTCATCCTTTGGGGGATCATATCTGCGTTGGGTGCGGTGAGTTTTGGTTTCGTCGCGCTAAACCGGGGGGAAAGCATCAATGCCATGTGGATTGTCACTGCAGCACTCTGTGTTTATTCAATTGCATACCGCTTTTATAGTAAATTCATTGCACGGAAAGTGTTTGAGCTAGATGACAATCGCCAGACTCCATCTGAAGCGAATAATGATGGGAAAGATTATGTTCCTACAAACAAATGGGTGTTGTTTGGTCACCATTTTGCAGCGATTGCCGGAGCTGGCCCTCTCGTTGGTCCCATCCTTGCAGCGCAAATGGGATATCTGCCAGGGACACTATGGCTTGTAGTCGGAGTTGTATTGGCTGGTGCCGTACAGGATTTTATCATTCTCTTCGGTTCGATGCGCCGTAACGGCAAATCATTGGGAGAGATGATCAAGGAGGAAATTGGACCGATTACAGGCTTGATAGCGATGATCGGTATCCTGGGTATCATGATCATTTTATTAGCGGTTCTTGCCCTGGTTGTCGTAAAGGCGCTCGTGGGAAGTCCGTGGGGGATGTTCACGATTGCCTCGACCATACCGATCGCTGTGCTTATGGGCATTTACATGCGCTATATAAGGCCTGGACGGGTTGGCGAAGGATCGATTATCGGAATCATACTATTGATGCTCGCGTTATATTTCGGTCGCTTTGTATCAGAGAGCGCAACATTGGCGCCAATGTTCACTTTCAGTGGGGAAACGATAGCCATCATGTTGATTGTATACGGATTCGTTGCCTCCGTTTTGCCTGTATGGATGTTATTGGCACCGCGTGATTACTTAAGTACATTCTTGAAAATCGGTACGATCATCGGGCTTGCACTTGGTATCTTTATTGTCATGCCGAGCCTTGAAATGCCTGCCGTCACTCAATTCATCGATGGAACAGGACCCGTATTTTCCGGAAACTTATTCCCGTTCCTATTCATTACGATCGCTTGTGGGGCGGTATCAGGTTTCCATGCACTCGTTTCTTCAGGAACAACTCCTAAAATGATCGAACGTGAATCCCATTCACGTCCAATTGGATACGGGGCGATGTTGACTGAATCCTTTGTAGCCATCATGGCGATGATAGCAGCTTGTGTACTGACTCCTGGTATCTATTTTGCCATTAATAGCCCGGGTGCCGTTGTGGGAACGGAGCCAGCACAAGTGGCTGCCACGATATCCGATTGGGGTTTCATTTTGACACCTGAGATGATTACCGGACTTGCTGACGATGTTGGGGAAGAGACCATTATATCCCGTACTGGAGGAGCTCCAACCTTTGCTATCGGCATGGCCCATATCTTTTCGCAAGTGATTGGCGGAGCATCCCTGATGGCGTTCTGGTATCATTTCGCGATCCTGTTCGAGGCATTGTTCATATTGACCACCATTGATGCTGGAACCAGGGTAGGGCGTTTTATGATACAGGATATAATCGGGACCTTTTACAAACCTTTTGCCGAAACGAATAAATGGCTGCCCAATATTATTGCGACTGCCATTTGTGTAATCGGCTGGGGGTACTTCCTTTATCAAGGGGTCATTGATCCTCTTGGCGGAATCAACACCCTTTGGCCATTGTTTGGAATTGCGAATCAAATGCTTTCCGCCATTGCGTTGCTGCTTGGGACGACGGTCCTTTTCAAAATGGGCAAAAAAGCGTACACATGGGTCACTCTTGTCCCTACTACATTCTTGTTGATAGTGACCATGACGGCTGGGTGGCAAAAGCTGTTTCACGAAAACCCCGCTATTGGCTTTTTGGCACATAAGGATAAGTTTAAAGCTGCCTATGATAATGGGGAAATTCTTGCTCCGGCAGCTAACCTTGCCGAGATGAAACGGGTTATCGTCAATGATTATGTGGATGCTGCCCTATGTGCCATCTTCATGATCGTGGTGATCACGGTCCTGATTTCCGCCATTAGGTTATGGATAAAAGTCTTGAAGAACCAAAAAATAGATTTACATGAAACACCTTATGTATCAAGGACGTCATAAGGGAGGGAAGGCAATGTTGAAAAGATTGATTAAAATTCTCAGCTACAGAAAGCAATTCGTCAGTTTGCTAGTCGGCGTGCCAAGTTATGATACTTATGTGGCCCATATGAAAATGCATCATCCTGAAGACCCTGTGAAAACCAGGAAAGAATTTTTCTGTGAAGCCCAGGATGAGCGGTATAATGCTAAGGGTGGAAAAGTGTCTCGTTGCTGCTAACTGAATATCTTTTGAAGGGCCCTCAATAGGAGGGTCCTTTTTTAATGGGGTTTTTTAGGACGGGACATAAGTAGAGGGGGAAATGTAATGGGAATGGAGTCGTGAAATTGGTGAAATGTATTTTTAAAACGAAAAAACCCATTATTTCTGATCCTTTATTCATATTGATGTGATATAACCTCACATATTTTCGTGAAAAATAAAAATTAAGTTGAATTTTTAGAAAATTAAGTATATGATAAAAAACATAACATTTAAGTGTTAATAAACATAACATATATATAAAACAAGGGGGAAAAAACAGTATGCAAATGGCGGATTCGGTATTCATGTTTTTGGCGACGATGATGGTTTGGCTAATGACACCAGGGATTGCCCTATTTTATGGAGGGATGGTAAAAAGTAAAAATGTCCTGAATACGGCAATGCATAGTTACATGCCACTGGCTGTTATTTCGATTCTTTGGGTGCTTATTGGATATTCATTATCATTTTCACCTGGTAATACATTTCTAGGCGGTCTGGACTGGGTTGGGTTAAAGGATGTAGGCTTTGCACCTGGACCATACAGCGAAACAATTCCTCATAGTTTGTTCATGTTATTCCAAATGACTTTTGCCGTGTTAACAGTCTCGATCATTGCAGGTGGCATTGCCGAGCGGATGAAGTTTTCAGCATTCCTGATTTTTACGATCCTTTGGTCTTTATTCGTATACGCTCCCGTTGCACACTGGGTATGGGGAGGCGGCTGGTTAGCGGAATTGGGTGCGCTTGACTTTGCAGGTGGCAACGTCGTCCATATTTCTTCAGGGGTTGCGGGTCTGGTTTTAGCGATCATGTTAGGTAAAAGAAAAGAGTCGGGTGACAGTGCACCACATAATCTTCCTTTAACATTCCTCGGAGGTTCATTAATTTGGTTCGGGTGGTACGGCTTCAACGTCGGAAGTGCATTGACAATCAATGAAGTGGCGATGAATGTATTCGTTAATACAGCAGTTGCAGCTGCTGCTGGTATCATAGGCTGGCTGATCGTTGAGTATATGGCTAATAAAAAGGCAACATTGCTGGGTGCGGTATCCGGAGCCATTTCTGGCTTGGTAGCCATTACACCTGCTTGTGGATTCGTAACCACTGCCTCTTCCATCATCATTGGTGTCGTCGGCGGTGCCGTATGTTTCTGGGGCGTATTCTTCCTGAAGAATAAACTGGGTTACGACGATGCACTTGATGCTTTTGGATTACATGGGATCGGTGGGACATGGGGAGGCATCGCCACAGGTTTGTTTGCGACCACTTCCGTAAATGAAAGCGGGGCAAATGGTTTATTCTATGGCGATTTCAACTTATTGTGGAAACAGCTTGTAGCGATCGTCGCGACATATATTTTCGTTGCCGTGGTCACTTATATCGTTGCGAAAGTCATAAACCTTTTCGTGCCGTTGCGTGTCAGTGAAGAAGATGAGTCAATGGGGCTTGATCTTACACTTCATGGAGAAAAGGCTTATCACGAATCCATTTAAAAGGGGGGGCTCATATGTCCGAGGTTTTAACGAAAATAGAAATCATTACTCGTCCAATCAAGTTTGAACAATTCAAAGCGGAACTTGCAAAAATAGGCGTAAGCGGAATGACAGTTTCGGAAGTAAAAGGAACGGGTCTTCAGAAAAGTTATGTGGAAACATATAGAGGCAGAAATCGTGAAATGTCATTGCATGACCGAATGAAAATCGAAATCGTCGTGTGTGAGGTGCCAGTTCAGGATGTTGTGGATGTAGCAAGGAAGTTCTTGAGTACCGGTAAGCCTGGGGACGGTAAAATCTTCATATATGAATTGGCGAATGTTGTGAATATCCGGACCGGAAAAGAAGGTCATGATGCGTTAAAGAATGATATCTGATGCTGTGATTAATTCGGCCGTATGTGCCGGATACAGTGGATAAGGAAAGGGAGCTGAAAATGGGGAGACTGGTCCGAATTGTTAATGCGAAAAAACAAAAGATCGTTAATACGCTCATTTCAGAGGATGTATATCAACCTGATGACCGACCCTTTTTATTGGAATTGCCACTGAAGAACTTAGAAGAGATATTATCCCTTCGAATAAAATCCTCGTTTCAAAATCCCCGTTTTAAAAAATAACCTTTCAGCCGTTATCCAATAAAGGGAGAGCGGCTTCTTTATGCTTTGATGCCCAACCTCGGCTATGGGGATTATATGTTAGGTATAAGGAAGCTTTTTTCTAGAATCCCCCATGGAAATCAGGGCGCTTTCCAACTATAATGAATAAGGATATAAATTTAAATACGATTTTTTTGCTTTTTTTGACGTTTTTCGCTTAGTTACTTCCATTTTTCTTTATTTTGCGAAACGCGAATTCAAAAAAATGTAAGTTTTCCAGAAAACGATGAATTATTTCATGAATGCCCTGTTTAATAATAGGGAAATTATTAATATGTTCTTTTAAGAGGTGAAAGGAAATGGATCAATTTACGGTCGAATCCGTTTTGAATATCATCAGGGAGTTTGTACCGAAGGATGCTTCAATTTCTGTGGCTGATTCTGAAAAATACATTTATTATCAACCGAGCAAACAAGTTGACTTAAGAATAAAACCGGGTGATTTAATCAGTGAAAAAACGGCGACATATAAAGCGTTGAGTGTTCGTAAAAAAATAGGGGTGCAAGTTGAAAGTAATGTATTTGGCGTACCTTACTATGGGCTGAGTGTTCCTATAATGGACGAGGGCAATCCTTTAGGGGCGGTAACGGCCATCTTGCCGTCAAAGCCATTAATTTTACCGACATCATTCTTGACCATTAAAACAGATGACCGCTGGATACCGCTTCCATATGATGAAATAATGTATTTGGAAGCTCAAAATAGGAAAACTAAGATTCAGTCCGAACGTGTGAGTGGATTTCATAAAATGAACTTAAGTGAACTGGAATTCATTTTACCTAGTGATTTATTCATTCGCGTGCATCGTTCGTACATCGTCAATATCAATTATATACAAGAGATCCTTCCCGATTTTCATTCTACATTTTTACTGATAATGAAAGACAATTCCAAAATCCAGGTCAGTCAAACATATGCAAGTCAATTTAGAAGGGCTTTGGGGTTTTAGTGATTCTCCTTTGTGTGAAAAAAATGCTGGTTTATGCTCTATTTAAGGCTTTTCATTCAGAATCGAATGTGATGATTACACAGGATTGGTAAAATTAAGTGTAAGAAAAGCGAAAAATGGGGGTCTTTTGTATGAACGAAAGCGTTTTCAAAAAAATTCGCAACGAACAATTTAAGGGGAAAGTAGTTACAGCGGAAGAAGCAGCTTCATGGATTAAAGATGGGATGAAACTCGGTATGAGCGGATTTACCCGTGCTGGGGATGCTAAAGTTATTCCGATGGCTCTAGTTGAAAGGGCTAAAACTGAAAAATTCAAAGTTGACGTATATACAGGTGCCTCATTAGGACCGGAAGTCGATCAACATATGGCGGAAGCGGGTATCATAAACAAACGTTTGCCGTTCCAAGCGGATAAAGGCATTCGCAATAAAATCAATGCTGATGAAGTCACTTATGTGGATCAGCATTTATCTCATACAGCTGAACAAGTTCGTCAGGGCATTGTCGGCCCTATAGATTTTGCAATCATCGAAGCATTGGCGATTACGGAAGATGGATTAATCATCCCGACAACTTCTGTAGGAAACTCAGCCATATTCGTTCAAGAAGCTAAACATGTAATCATTGAATTGAACGTGTCCCATCCAGAAGGATTGGAAGGGATGCATGATATATACACACCAGCTAAACAAGGGGAACGCGAACCGATCCCTATGACTAAAGCAAGTGATCGCCTTGGATCGATCGGTATTGCGGTTGATCCTGAAAAAGTAATGGGAATCGTCGTTTCCACGGATCTTGATGCACCTTCTACAATCGTGCCGCCGGATGAAGAAACAGCAACAATCGCCAACCACCTTATTAACTTCCTTCGTGAAGAAATCAAGGCTGGCCGTTTAACTGAAAGCCTTGCTCCGCTTCAGTCGGGTGTAGGTTCAGTCGCAAATGCAGTATTCGCTGGCTTCCTTGATTCTGAATTTAAAGATTTGGAAGTTTATTCAGAAGTGCTGCAAGATGCGGTATTTGATTTAATCGATGCTGGAAAAGTTAAATTCGCTTCGGGTTGTTCGATTACATTAGCTGAAGAAAAAGGTAAACAAGTTTACGGTGAGCTTGAAAAATACCGTGATAAACTAGTTCTTCGTCCACAAGAAATATCTAACCATCCTGAAATCATCCGTCGCCTTGGCTTGATTTCAATCAATACAGCGTTAGAGTGTGATATCTACGGTAACGTGAACTCGACACATGTTTCTGGGACAAGAATGATGAATGGAATCGGTGGATCTGGTGATTTTGCCCGTAACTCACGCCTAGGCATTTTCGTAACGAAATCATATGCAAAAGGCGGCAAAATTTCTAGTATCGTTCCTTTCGTTTCACATGTGGATCATACTGAACATGATGTGGATGTATTAGTGACAGAGCAAGGGATCGCTGATTTACGTGGTTTGGCACCAAAAGAACGCGTAGAGTTAATCATAGAAAACTGTGCGCATCCTGACTACCGTCCACAGCTTCGTGCATACTTCTCTGAAGCTGTTGCGCAAACTGGCGGGCATCAAACTCCACACATTCTTGAAAAAGCATTTTCATGGCATACAAACCTAGCTAAAAACGGTACGATGCTTGAAGCAGTACTTCAAGATCAAAAATAAGACTCAAAAAACCCCGCCAATACAGCGGGGTTTTTTTATTTGGGTCCGTGTCCCTTATTGGTGAAAACAAACCCATGAATCTTTCGACACCACTGGAAAGGAATATTTTAAAAAGAAGCTTAACCATCAAAAAGATAGGGAACTGTATCTTTAGGCTTTTTCTTTTATTTTTGTATATAATTATTCATTCAAGTTATGAAAATATGGTAAACTGCTAACAATGAGAGATTATCATACATAGGATTTTTCGCATTTATGATGTTGTTTCCTTAGAAATAGGGAGTTAAATAGAATGGTTATAGTGGAGGAGATAATTTGTTCAAGACAAAATTACATTTTTGGACGTTAGAGTTATTACTATTGTCTTTACTTTTTTATGTTGGTACAAAGATTTCTTTTCTTTTTGAACCGATAGTCATCTTTACATCTACATTGTTCTTTCCAATCTTGATTTCAGGTTTTCTCTACTTTTTGTTCAACCCCACTGTTGATTTCCTCGTTAAAAGGAGAATGCCAAGGGGATTGGCGATTTTATTGCTTTATGTATTTTTCCTGGGATTGATCAGTTTGTTGGTCGGTCTGGTCGGCCCGTCACTGTCCAAACAGGTTACGGATTTAGTCAATAACCTCCCGGATTATTTCAATCAAACAAGGAAGTTCATTGAAGATTCAGCTGAGTCAAAATGGTTTTTGTGGACGGTAGAACAAGATTATGTACCACTGCAAGAAGTAGGGGATTCGCTGCAAAAATATTTGACGAACTTACCTAGTAATATAACGAACAGTTTAACTTCCGTTTTCAGCGTGGTGACGAATATTACGTTAGTGGTCGTAACGGTTCCTTTCATCCTGTTTTATATGTTGAAGGATGGGGATAAACTTCCGGCCGCTATTATGAAATTCGTCCCGGTTCGCTATAGAAAACCGGCTTTAACAGTACTTCAGGAAACTGGCGGGACGCTTACCACATACATACAAGGGCAGATGCTTGTTTGCATGTTCGTCGGGATCGGAACGTTCATCGGGTATTTGATCATTGGTTTGCCTTACGCGTTCTTATTCGCGCTGATTGGTGCTGTAACCAATATCATCCCATATGTAGGTCCGTTTATCGGAGCGGCTCCTGCGGTCATTGTGGCGTTGATTCATTCACCGACCGAGGCGTTACTGGTCATTCTGGTTGTAACGGTCATTCAGCAACTGGATGGTAATTTCATATCACCGTTAGTCATCGGGAAAAAATTGAACACACATCCGCTCACCATCATCATCCTTTTGCTCGTCGCCGGAAACATTGCCGGTATCATCGGCATGATTTTGGCCGTTCCGACTTACTCTGTTGTTAAAACGATTGTATTGAATATCGTAAAATTCATCAGGATCCGAAAAGAAGAAAAGCTTGAAGAAGATATATTGGAATGAAAAAACGGGCCCGACTCAATTAAGTCGGGCCCGTTTTCTTAGTGAAGGAGCAAAAGCGCCTAAACAGGTTACAAACCTAAGGAAATATATTTTACTTCCAGGAATTCTTCGATGCCTTGATGTCCACCTTCACGGCCGAGCCCGCTTTGCTTGAATCCGCCAAATGGAGCTTGCGGAACGGAAGGAAGTCCATCGTTCAAGCCAACAATGCCGAATTCAAGTGCCTCGGTGAATTTGATGCCCTTGGTGATATTTTCAGTGAAGACGTAAGCTGCCAAACCGAAGATGGAGTCATTCGCCCTCTTGATTGCCTCTTCATCAGTCTTAAAGGAGGCGATGGGAGCTAGAGGACCAAATGTTTCTTCCTTCATGCAGAGCATGCTGTCATCAATGTTGGATAGTACAGTTGGTTCAAGAAAAAGACCGCTTATTGATTTACCGCCAGCTTCTAGCTTAGCACCGCTGCTGATTGCTTCATCAATTTGTTTTTGAACCTTATCAACTGCATTTTGATCGATAAGCGGACCGATATCGACACCATCCTCCAGTCCATTTCCTACCTTTAGTTCTTTGACCTTGGCAACGAGCTTTTTGATGAAGGCTTCTTGAATGGCTTCGTGGACATAAATGCGATTTGAACAGACGCATGTTTGTCCTGCGTTACGGAATTTTGAACTGATGATGCCATCAACCGCTTTATTAAGGTCGGCATCCTCAAGAACGATTGCGGGTGCGTGACCCCCGAGTTCAAGCGAAATTTTCTTTACCGTGTCAGCTGAGCCCCTCATAAGGGTTTTACCGACTTCTGTAGAACCGGTGAACGTCAATTTACGAACCCTTGTATCTTGAAGCCAAGTTTCGCCGATTTCTGATGATTTTCCTGTCACGACATTGATGACTCCTTTTGGAATGCCAGCTTCTTCAGCTAATTCAGCCATTTTTAGAGCTGTTATGGGAGTCAGGTTTGCCGGTTTAATGACGACTGTGCAGCCGACTGCAAGCGCTGGTGCAACTTTTCTTGTAATCATGGCTGCGGGAAAGTTCCAAGGCGTAATGACAGCTACAACTCCGACAGGCTGTTTTGTCACGAAAAGCCGCTTATTGGATACGGATGCAGGAATCGTTTCGCCGTATACCCGTTTTCCTTCTTCGGCAAACCAAGATAAAAAGCCATTTGCATATGTCATTTCACCAAGAGCCTCTTTAAGGGGCTTGCCTTGCTCTTCAGTCATGATTTTGGCTAGTTCTTCTTTATTATCATCGATCAATCGATGCCATTTCCAAATTAGTTCAGCACGTTCATAGACTGAGAGTGCAGCCCAGCCCGTAAAGGCTTCATATGCGGCATCTGCAGCCTTCGCCGCTTCAGTTGCACCGCCTTTAGGAACGGTGGCAACTACTTCATCCGTTGCCGGGTTTCTCACTTCAATTTTATCCAATCCAAAATCCGACCACTCACCGTTAATAAATAATCCGTAATCCTTCATGATAAAACCTCCCAATTTGGTTAAATCCATCAAACTACTAAAACTTTTAACTATATACTTTTACCTGTTACATAAAAGTATAAACACTTTTCAGTGATTCTGAAATTTATTTGATTGGCTATTTATAGAAAATCGGCTGTTCATTGATAGAATGGGAGCAAGACATAAAAAAAGAGGTGCAAGTTGCACACCCCTTCATTCAAGACTCGCTTATTTTTCCGATGAGACGGCCACTTCACCCATATCGCCTGAGATGGCTTGATTTGGATTGAATTCACCTTCCGATTTAGAAATGACCACTGTAGCAACACTGTTACCGATTAGATTGGTGATGGCACGTGCTTCAGACATGAAACGGTCGACTCCCAGCAGTAAGGCCATTCCTTCAACTGGAATCATTGGGAAGGCAGCTAATGTTGCAGCAAGTGTAATGAAACCGGATCCCGTTACACCGGCAGCTCCTTTGGATGTTAACATCAAGATTCCGAGAAGGGTCAATTCCTGCCAGATGCTTAAATCGACACCATAGGCTTGGGCGATGAAAATCGCTGCCATGGATAAGTAGATCGATGTGCCATCAAGGTTGAAAGAATAACCCGTTGGGACAACTAAACCGACTACCGATTTTGAACAACCATATTTTTCAAGTTTTTTCATTACGCTTGGTAAAGCCGATTCCGACGAAGATGTTCCTAAAACTAAGAGGATTTCTTCTTTTAAATAGGCTATGAACTTGAAAATATTAAAGCCGTATATTTTTGCGATCGAGCCAAGGATAATAATGATGAATAGTGCCATTGTGATATATACGCTACCCATTAATTGTCCTAAAGAGCTTAGAGAACCAAGGCCGAACTTACCGATTGTATAAGCCATTGCTCCAAAAGCCGCCAAAGGAGATACTTTCATGATCATACCGACGATGCCGAAGAAAATATCGGCAATATGCTGAAAGAAAGAAACGACTGGCTGCACTCTCGGTCCCATTGCCGCCATTGATAATCCGAATAATACGGCAAAGAATAGAATAGGGAGTAAGTCTCCGCCAGCAAGTGCGGCAACGGCATTATCAGGAATGATATTAGAAATGAAAGCAACGGCGCCGTGTTCCGTTTCGGAAGCGGCTGTTGTATATTGTGATACATCTCCGCCCTCGACTGAATCGATGTTAAAGCCTTTACCAGGTCCCAGCAGATTGACTACGATGATTCCGATGGCAAGTGCGAAAGTGGTTACGATTTCAAAATAGAGCAGGGCCTTTCCGCCGATGCGGCCAACCTTTTTCATATCACCCATACCGCCAATACCGATTACGACGGTTAAGAAGATGATTGGTGCAATGACCATTTTAATCATTTTAATAAATAAATCAGCTAATATCTTCAGCTGTTCACCGAAAGCAGGGAAGAAGAAACCGACTGTTATACCCAGAATGATACCGATGATGACCTGAACTGTTAGATTTTTTAATATTTTCAAGGTGCATTCTCCTTTGTTATATGATAGCGCTTTCTTAACCTGGTTATAGTGTAACAGAAGGAAGAATCAGAATATTCTTTTGGTGATATTGTTTTCTTTTTGTTCTTTTTGGTCTTGGGATTTTTAATAACTGAAGGGTGGAAGAGGAATTAAAGTGTCTATTAGGGTTCATGATAGATTGATAAACTGCAATAAAAAAATACCGGTGGGGCGCCGGTATTGGGAAAAATCAATTTTCGAATGGTTTTATGAGTGCATAAAGGGTTCCGATCACAGGAAGTCTCAAACCGGCCTTGTCGGCAAGGCGCAGTGCACCGCCCTGTAAATGTTCCACTTCCAGGGTTAGGCCCTTCCGGCGGTCCTGGTGCATGGAAGAGGTGGATTCATCAGGTAAACCTGCCATGTTTTCCATCGCCTGGGCAATATTCTCCATAGTAATTCCGACACCATGAGCATTTGCGAGCTCCTTCATTTCAACAAGGACCTTTTCCAGCAATCCATTGGTTTCAGGGAATCTCCGTATCGTGCCGATAGGGAGGTTGGAGGCAGTTGTCACACCGGAGAAAGCGGTGATGAACATGTATTTGATCCACATCCTGATCAATATGTTTTCCGTTCTGCCAGCCTTCATGATAGCTGATCCGGCCGCCTGTTCGAATTCATCACAAATCTTTTTTTGTGACGGATGAAGCGGGCCATAAATTAAATCGTGATTATCATTGGAGTGAATGACATGACCTTTTTCATCAAGAGTGGCGATGATAAAGGCGCTTCCTCCCAAGACGGCTTCATCGCCCAGTTCTTCCTGTAAAATGGATATATGTTCCAACCCGTTCAAAAGCGGGAGGACCTTTGCGCCTTTTTCGACAAGGACCTTTAAATCTTTAAGGGTGCCTTGCAGATGCTGGCCTTTTACGGCGAGAATCACAAGGTCGACCTTTTCGATATCATTTACGTTCTCTGTGATATGTAGGTCGTTAAATTGGTAGTTTCCATGTGGGCTGGTTATGCTGATACCGTTTTCTTTCAATTGTTTGGCGCGGTTTTTTCGGACAAGGTATTGAACATGCTGCCCCGCCTGCTGCAACCTGCCTCCAAAGTAGGAGCCGAGTGCCCCTGCCCCTATAATGACAATATTCAATGTGCACACCTCTCTTTTGATTAAGATGTACTAATCATAACATTGACTGAAATTTCAGTAAATATTTCCGTTTGAAGGGAAACTGGTTGTTTAGGTGTTTATAAGAATGGGAAAAACAAAAGACCAGCCTGAATTAGGTTTCAGGCTGGTGCTTATCATTATTTATAGATTTTTACTTTAACGGTTTTTCTGCCCCAATTGATAGCTTTTGATTGAGAAGAGTAGAAGACGTCAATTTTATTCCCTTTGATTGCGCCGCCTTTATCTGCCGCAATGGCATCCCCGTATCCTTCTACATGAACCTTTGTTCCTAGTGGAATGACCTTAGGGTCGACTGAGATGGCTTTTACGTTAGGGTTTTTCTTTAAGTTAAGACCCGATGCTGTAATACCGCTGCAACCTTTGCAGTTCGCAGTGTAAGCTGTTGCCTTCACCGTGATCGTTTTATATTTCTTGGATGATGTCGTTTTAGCTTTAGGTTTAGCAGAGGTCGATGTTTTCTTGACCTTTAAAACTTGTTTTGGATGGATGTTATCTTTTTTCAGGTTGTTCCAACTTTTGAGTTGATTGACTGTTATATTATGTTTATTGGCGATACCCCATAGTGTGTCGCCGCTTTTAACTTTGTATGTAGTAGTAGCAGCCGATGAAACTCCGGAAAAACTAAATACCAAAAAGAAAGCAGTGAATAGTGGAAGTAGTATTTTTTTCAAAATGAATAGTCTCCTTTGTTTTAAATCGTAGACTTAGAATAACAGGTCTTTATGACAACAATGTTTCGCTGGAATAGTAATTGTGTTACAAAAAGGTTTCCCTTGATAAATAAATGTAATATAAACTAGGACAAAAGGACTTATCTATTAAATGTAAATATATTATTTTTTTTGTCAGTATAGGCGTATTTTTGGTAAATAGTGTTGGTGTTGTGGCGTATCTTGTTTAATGAGGGAAAATGTGGATGTGCATTCCCTGGATTAAAAGTCCTGTATATTTTGTAAAAAAACTACGCAATAATGAACAATTGAGTGCCGTTTATTTTAGTAGGAAAGGATATTCGGAGCATGAAAAAAGCCGGCATCTATGTGATGCCGGCTTTTTTCATGTTTTGGATTAATTTAAAACAAATTCAGAAGCGAAATCGACTAGCATTTTTTGATAGACTGCTACTGATTCAAGGTTGACGCATTCCCTATCTCCATGCCAGTTCTCACCTTTTGGACCGAATTCAATGGCTGGGATACCATATGCCGCAAAAAACACGGTATCTGCGGAGCCGTGCTGCCCAAAAATGGCAGCGTCCTGCTTGGTGTTCCTTTCGATAATCGGGCGGAGCAGAGTGATGAATGGATCTGACTCTTCGGTTTTTACAGGTTTACTGTACATATTAATATGGACAGTATTTCCTGTCACACTTTCGATCTGAGCAATGATATCTTCCATTGTTTGCGTAGGAAGGTAGCGTATATCAAGGCTTAGCAAACAGGCATCCGGTACCTTATTATAAACATCCCCGCCTTTGATTTTTGCTAGGTTAAGAGAAGGGGAGGAGTAAAGGGGAGTGTGATCCCGGGTGAAAGGAAGTTCCTTTATTTTTTGATAGAGATCATAGGCCTTTTCAATCGCATTCACACCTTCCCATGGACGGCTTCCGTGTGCAGATTTGCCGGATACTTCAATATCGAGACGAAGGGCACCCTTTGCCTGGAGTCCGATCCCCAATTGCGTTGGTTCAGCACAGATTACAAAGTCCCCTCTATACCCATGTTTCGCTAAATATCCGGAACAGTTCAACCCGCCAATCTCTTCATCCGATACGATCTGCAACTGGATTTTTAAACCTAAGTCCTTATCTTTCAGTTCGGTAAATGCACACATCATCCCTGCAACTCCCGCCTTCATATCGGCTGTCCCGCGTCCATATAAGTTTCCTTCATGAATCTCAGGGAAAAATTGATCCGGCGTTCCGCTGACAACATCGACATGGCCATTCCAAATTACGGTTTTATCTCCGCTGCCAATCTCGCTAACAAGCATTTTATAACCGTTATTCACGATCACATTCACGGTAATTCCTTGTTTTTTAAGCCAGTCCGCACAGTAATCAACTGCCTGGTTGGCCCCTTCTTTCGCTGAACTGTCAATAGATACTAAATCTTTAAGTAACTCGATGAGCAAAAAGAAAACCCCCTAAAAATGTGCATACTATTATTATATATACCCTTTCTAAGTAAGGGTTAACTTAAAAATATTTTCCCGTTAAATAACGTTTTCCTTTTCATCCCCTGGGGTATGTAAAGGGGGAGCGACAATTTACATTCTTTAAGGAGGATGATAGATATGGATAAGCGTATAATTGGTGTATATGAAACTGGAGAAGAAGCCATAAAGGCTGTTGAGTCATTACAGGCCCAAGGGTATGATCGTGAAGATATTTCGGTGGTAGCTAAAGATAAAGAAGAATTAAATACAGTGAATGAAGAAACGGGTACAAAAGTTGAAGAGGGGCTCGCAGCTGGTGCGGCGACCGGAGGTATTTTGGGCGGTGCTGCCGGATTATTGGCTGGTGTGGGTGCTTTGGCCATTCCGGGAATCGGACCGGTACTGGCAGCCGGGCCGCTTGCTGCAACATTAGCCGGAGCGGCTGTAGGTGCTGGTACAGGAGGATTGGCCGGTACATTAATCGGAATGGGCATACCTGAAGACGAAGCTAATCGTTATGAAGCGGATGTAAAGAGTGGCAAGCTGCTTGTTTTAGTCGATTCTGATGCGAGAAAATCCAGTTCTTCTTACTCGGGAATAACTGAAACCGATGAAACGCTAACGAACAGTAGAAGAACTCTATAAATCGTAAGGTAAAAGGACGGGTCCCGTAGGACCCGTCCTTTTTTTGATTAGAATGTGAATTTCTTTATTTCTTTGTGCATTTCCTCGGATAGGGCATCCAATTCACTAGCCAGGGCATTTTATTGTTCCATGGAAGCTGATACTTCTTCAGTTCCTGTCCAAGTTTCCTGACTGATTGAATTTAATCTTTCTGTATTGCTCGCCATTCGTGTGACTTCGTTTACCATATCGTTCATCATCTTTTTGATTTCATCGAAATTGCTGAATGTGTTCGCGATAATGGATGCAATGTGACTGAAGGCATTCTCCGTATCCGTTACAGAAGTATCCTGAAGATGGATTTTTTAATTGACTTGATCAATCAATTGAACGGTATTGGTTGTATCGGTTTGCATGGCTTGAATGATTTCAGAGATTTCTTTCAGTGAGTTTTCCGTCTGTTCGGCCAATTTCTTCACTTCATCGGCAACAACTGCAAACCCTTTTCCGTGCTCACCGGCCCTGGCTGCTTCGATGGCGGCATTAAGAGCGAGTAAATTCGTTTGTCCTGCAATCCCGCTTATAGTCTTTACGATTGCACTAATATCATCTGAGCGCGCATCCAATGATTTGACTGCCTTACTCATCTTACTGGAAATCAGTGACGTTTCATTGAATTGCTGTTATAGGCCTTGCACTTGAGTGATTCCGTTTTCGGAAGCCTTGAACATATTTTCGGATTCCGTGGCCATTTTGCTCGCTTGTCCTTCAAGATCATTGATTTTGTCAGCCAATAGCTTTACAGCCATTTCGTTATTCTGCCCGACTTCAATTTGGTCTATGGCACCGGCCGCTATTTGCTCCATCGTCATGGCGACCTCGTTAGCCGCCGCTGAATTTTCATCTGCACTAGCCACTAGCGTCATGGAGGATTCCGATACTTTATTTTTATAGCTCATGTAAGAGATGGCCATTCCGCTTATCATGATCAATGCTAAAAAAGGAATCAATATTTGTTTTTTTAGCGAATTAAAATACCAGTCTGTCAGTCTTTTCATATGTACAATTCTCCTTATATACCTCAAATTAATTTAGGCTTCTATAGATATTTCGGCCTGCATTGACTTTTTTGAAGTTTCAAGTTAGAAAATTCCCAATATTAATTCTGAGGTGAGTGGAAGACAAATATTCAAGGTATAGAGGATGAAAAAAGAGCTGACTGCCACCGTCAACTCTTTGATTTTTGATTACTATTCGACTTGGATATTTTTTGTCCTGTCCATATACCATGTGTAAAACTCGTCTGCATATTCAACGGATACATCCTGGAGCTTTGTATGGTGTACAGGCTTGGAGCGGTTGATCGTTTCAATTGTGGCAAGACCGAAAAGCTTTTGCAACTTCGAACGTTCCACCTCAATTTGAATGACCTTGCTTCTTTTGGTAATGAATAGCGATGTTTCCAAACTTCCGGACTTGAACTGAATGAACTCATCATTTAACAAGTAACGGCTATTTTTGTAATCCATTATTCTCAATGAATAAATGAGGACGAGTAAAATCAGCGATATATACCATAGGGAGGGTTTAAAATAATAGATTGCCAATGTTGTGAGAATCCAGAAAAAGCTGGGCCGCAGCATTCGGATTTTGAAGGCCTGTTTCGATAGCGGCTCCATTGACCGTTCCACTTTGTAAGCGGGTAAAATCTCTTCTACCATCCCATATGCCCGTTCGATCGATAAAAAAGGATAGAGTGTATTCGTTTCCAACTCTTCACCGCCCGTATTTCCTGCACTGACCAGTTTCACTTCTGCCAAGCCTAGCAATCTTTTAATGATTGATTGGGTGATTTCTACAGCTTGTACTTTTTCTTTCTGAATGGAAAAAGCGGATTCATCCAATACACCTTTCATGATATATATACGCTCGTGATCGGATGAAATTTCATATTTTCCATATTTGACGAATGTGGAGACGATTCCGAAGGCAACGGCGACACATACGAAGCTTGCAAGAACGATGGTTATGATCCACCACGTATCCAACTTGGCAAGAAACCCTTCAGCGTTCTCCAAATTGATAAAATCATCGAGTGTATTATATAACGTAGCCAATATCGGGATAAGAGCCAGGAAGCTGAGTGATGTAAAGGAAGCTTTCAGCACATCTTGCTTGGTTGGTGTGAAATGGATCGTTTTTTCATTGATTGGTTCAGCTATTCGTTCTTCGGGAATATCCACTTCGATAACCGGAATTTCCTGTTTTGAAGCATATTCCCCCTCAAGCCGTTCGGCCTCTTTTCGGGAAATCACCTCGAAAGGTACGGTACCCTGATCACCAGTCATCCCCGTTTCGAATGTTAAAGAGGTTAAACTGAAAATCTTATGAAATAACGTCGTGCGTTGCTGAACGTTCTGTACCTTATGAAGCGGGACCGTCCGATACGATTTCGAGATGAGCCCTGAAGTAATATATATGGTTCCTTCTTTGATTTGGTATTTATACGTATACCATTTTAGGATGACGGAAATGACTTTCCAAATCAGATAAACTAGAAAGCCGACTTGGAGTACCATCATATACATCTTTTCAGAACCGAAGTTCAGGACATAAAGCATGATGATGAAAAACGCATTTCCTTTCAGCAATTTCCAAAACTCGAAGGGGATTTTGAAAGGGTGTAATCGTTTTGCATGTTCTTCCATCATTAATCCACTTCCTTAATTTTTGCGAAATGGGCAATTTTATCTCGTAATTCATAAGCTTCTTTCTCGGGGATGGCAGGTATGTCATGAGAGTCCCCCATTGTTCCGATGCTAAGGGAATAAAGGTTATATTTTTGCAAAAACGGTCCTTGGTTCAATTTGACGGATTGGACCTTCGTCATCGGAATGAGTTCATGCGTTTCACTCCAGGCTCCACGTTTTGTTTGAATGAATTATTCGTTCACATCGTAACGCCAATACTTTTGCAACAAGATCGGTTCAATGAAGATGGACCAGATTGCATGAAAAAAAGATAATGCGATAAGTCCGTTTAAAATCCATCCAATCCATTCTTTCCAAGTGAAATAATCATCAACAAATAATAGGATGCCAAGGACGGTGAGGATAATGAGATGGGTAATGGCTTCAGTCATCCGCCAAACCTTCACTGATTCTTTGGAGATTTTCTTGGTTGGTGGCTGTATCTTTGAATACATATATTCACTCCTTACTATGTCTATATACTTATACGGATTAGCCGACAAGAAAGTTCCTTATTATCCTTTTGTGCAAAGAAATCATGAAGTCGGGTTCCCTATCGATTCCGTGGGATGGCAGCCGAATAATCCTCCAGTTTCCTGAGTATGTATAAATAAGGACTTCGAGTGGATCTTTTCTTTTTATATGACTGTAAATTGGACAAGATAGAAGTGGTGAGCATTTAGAGTGGGAGTGATACGTTTGACATACAAAAGGAAGTTGAGTTTTATATTCTTCCTGTTTTTGATCTGTTTTTTTAATGGAGAATCGATGCAGGCTGCGAATGATGATGGAAACCTAGGGCAGGAAATTCAACAAATATTGGATGAATCGCCGGGATTGGCTGGCGCGTTAACGGGAATTTCCATCCGTTCAGCTGAAACGGGGGAAATGATTTATGAACGGGGGTCGCAAACGAGATTGCGTCCTGCTTCGAACCTTAAGCTATTGACTGCAGCAGCTGCGCTGGAAACTTTAGGGGAAGATCATGCTTTTGAAACGGAACTATACATAAAAGGAGTGCAAGTTGGCCAGGTTCTGCAGGGCAATGTATACCTGAAGGGAAAAGGAGACCCCACATTATTGGAAAAGGATTTCGATGAGCTGGCAGCTTCACTGAAGCACAGGCAAGTTAAGCTGGTTCACGGGGATCTTATAGGCGATGATTCTTGGTATGATGATGTTCGTTATTCCCAAGACTTAGTTTGGAGCGATGAACAGGAATATTACGGGGCAGCCGTTTCGGCTTTAACCGCTTCCCCGAATGAAGACTACGATACCGGTACCATCATCGTGGAGATATCACCTGGGAAAAAGGCTGGTAAAAGGGCAATGGTGAAGCTGAAGCCGGAAACGGATTATGTGAAGGTCATCAACAAAACGAAAACTGAATCGGAAGACGGCAATAATAAAATTGAAGTCGAAAGGTCTCATGGCACACAAGTCATTACGGTGACCGGAACCATTCCGGAGCATGCCGGGGTGATCAAAGAGTGGATTTCCGTGAAAGATCCCACAGTATATGCCCTGAGCTTATTTGAAAACTCAATGAATAAACAAGGAATTAAAGTGTTGGGAAAAAGGGAAAAAGGGAAAACGCCAGTAGGAGCGGACATGATTGCCACTCATCGGTCCATGCCGCTTTCACAACTGCTTATACCTTTCATGAAATTGAGCAATAACAGCCATGCCGAGGTTTTGGTGAAGGAAATGGGCAAAGAGGCAGAAGGGGAGGGAAGCTGGAAGGATGGTTTGAAGGTTGCTCGAAATCAGCTGAAGAGTATGGGTCTCGATATGCAAACGATCATGATGCGTGATGGATCTGGAATTTCACAAGTCAATATGATTCCAGCGAATGAAATAACGAAGCTGCTGTATGCCGTACAGGAAAAAACGTGGTTTACTGCTTACTTGAATGCTTTGCCGATTGCAGGCAACGACAATCGGATGGTGGGCGGTACGCTAAGAAAGAGGATGAAAGGAACATATGCAGCCGGGAATGTTCGCGCTAAAACAGGGACGATTTCAGGAACGAGCTCCTTATCAGGTTACGTTACGACCAAAAGAGGGGAAAAAGTCATATTTTCGATCATCTTGAATAATTTTGTAGAAGAAAAAGGCATTACGGCAATCCAGGATAAGATAGCCGTGATGCTCGCAGAAAAGGAAAACCGGTTGGGGAGTGGCCTTTAGTATCCATTTGGAAAACAAAGTTTGAAGTTCAGGGAAAGCTGCTAGAAACAGTTCGGCCTCTGCCATTTCATTTTCTTCGGCAAATCCGAATTGGCAGCAACTGCCGATAAGCCATTTATGACTCGATGTCGGTTTCGATCGCAAATCCGAATGGCGTATTCAATTCGATGGTCATTAGAATAACATTGCCAGCACCTCCATCTAGTTTTTTTCATTTTATCCTCTCAAGGAAGGATTTTGAGGGAGGGGGAATAGAAATAAGTAGTATAGGAGGAATGCTCATGAATTTTCCAACACTTGATGGACAGTATACGATTAGCAGCCTTATAGCTGAAATTCACGAAATTTCCAAAAAACGATTTCCATATATATTGGCCATAGATGGCCGGGGCGGATCTGGAAAAAGTACACTCGCTTCCCGTATCCAAACTGAGTGTCCGGGTAGCACGGTCGTTCATATGGATGATTTTTATTTGCCATCATCGGATAGGGTCCAACTGCCTCCATCCCAAAAGCAGATTGGTGCGGATTATGATTGGGAACGGGTGTTTAACCAAATTCTGAGACCGCTTACAAGCGGGCGGGATGCAAGGTATCAAAGGTATGATTGGAAAACGGACACTATGGCCGAATGGCATGATGTTCCTGCTGAAGGCCTTTTAATTATAGAAGGGACATATTCCATCCGTAAAGAATTGGCAGGGTACCATGATTTTACGATTTGGGTGGAATGTCCCCGTGATCAGCGTTTGAAACGGGGGCTTGAGCGGGATGGTGAAGAAGCGCGGCAAATGTGGGAGGATAATTGGATGGTGCATGAAGATCTTTATGTGGGTGCGCAAAGGCCTCAAGAAAGAGCGGATCTTATTGTGGACGGAACGAGCTGAATCCTTTGATTTCTGGAACTCGCTTTTAATTGTAAAGGTTTACCTATAAAATTGTATGTATGTTTAGATAAAGCCGAGAAACTTGGGGGGAAACTATGTTTACTAATGAAGAACAAGCTGCCGTTTATAAAGCCATTTATAACCGAAGGGATATCAGGAGTTTTTTGCCTAAGCCCATTTCAAAGGATATACTCCGCAGAATTTTGGATGCTGCACATCATGCGCCGTCTGTAGGATTCATGCAACCTTGGAGTTTCATCGTGATTTCATCTCAGGAAACCAAGAACAGTTTGGCATGGGCAGCGGATAAAGAAAGAAGGGCACTCGCCATTCATTATGAAGGAGATAAAGAAAATAAGTTTCTTAGTTTGAAAGTGGAAGGGTTAAAAGAAGCACCTTACACCATTTGTGTTACATGCGACCCGACACGGGGCGGCTCCCATGTTTTAGGGAGGAACTCCATTCCGGAAACGGATATCCTATCCACAGCCTGCGCGATTCAAAATATGTGGCTGGCTGCCTGTGCGGAAGGGTTGGCAATGGGATGGGTAAGCTTTTATAAGAAAAATGATATTCGTGATATTTTGGAGATTCCGCCGCATATAGAACCCGTCGCACTCCTGTCGATTGGCTATACGGATCAATATCCGGATAAACCCATTCTTGAACTTGCTAATTGGGAAAAAAGAAGGCCGATGGATGAACTTATTTTCAAAGATAAATGGGGTAATAAATAAAACTATATATTATGATTCTAGCCCCTGTTTCAGGGGTTTTTTGTTAGAGTGGAATTGATTTTTCACAAAAAAATGAAATGAAGCAGTGAAAAAGTAGAAGACCCTTACGATGGATACATCCTTTGTAAGAGTCTTTTAGAATACGTCATTCCGTAATGTGGACACAAAATTTGGTTGATTTTAAAATCTGCGCCGTTTTGAAGATCCCGGTATACCGAGATCTTCACGGTATTTTGCAATAGTGCGGCGGGAGATCTTCATCCCTTCATTTTCGAATATTTGACAAAGTTTCTGATCTGAAAAAGGCTTTATCTTATCTTCATCGGCAATCAAGACCTTTATTTTTTCCTTGATGGTGGTCGTTGATTCGGTTGCTTGGCTATTCACGCGGTTTACCCCTCTAGTAAAGAAGTTCCTAAGTTTAAAGAGGCCATGCGGCGTCTGGATATATTTATTGCTCGTGGCCCTGCTGATTGTTGATTCATGAACCTGAAGTTTTTCCGAAATGTCTTTCAGTGTCATAGGTTTTAGCCCCGTAATTCCCTTCATGAAAAACTCTTGCTGCTCGTCCACGATTGTCGCTGCCACCTTGTAAAGTGTCATTTGCCTTTGTTCGAGACCTTTTAAAAGTAATTGGGCATCATTTATATGCCTTTTTATATAATCTTTAGCTGGATTAACAGGATTCAGAGAGATGTGGTCCTTGTAGAAAGGACTGATGGAAAGTTTAGGTGTGCAGCTATCATTGACCGTTATCAGAAAACCTTCTTTTTCTTTTTCCACGTAAACGTCCGGAGTGATGTAATGAGTCAAATCATTGGAAAAGTGACTGACGGGACGCGGGTTTAACGTACGGATGAAATCCGCTGCTTCTTGTACTTCCTGAATGGTCACTTTGTAAAGGGCGGCAATTTTCCTGTAGCGTTTTTCTGCTAAGTCCGTTAAGTGCTTTTTAACGATCTTATACGCCAATTCATTGTGATCCTCATGCTCACGCAGTTGAATGAGTAAGCAATCGGTCAGATCTTTAGCCCCGACTCCAATCGGGTCAAGGGATTGCAAAACTTGAATCATTTTTTCTATTTCTTCGACGGACACGGAAAAGTGCGAGGCAGTCCAATTGGCATCCAATTCAAGAAACCCATATTCATTTAAGTTCCCAATTAAAAATTGGAGAATCCTCCTTTCAATTGCTTTCAACGAACTTAGTAAACTCAATTGTTCCAGTAAATGGCTTTCCAATGTTTCTGTGTTGATTGAATAATTGTTGATTGGGTTGTAATCATTATCCCCGTTGAAACTTTTACTTTTAGAGGACCGTTTCAGAGAATGTATTTTAGGTGTACGAATGCTAGATTCGGAAAGTGATGCGGAGGGGTCTTTAAAGCTTATTTCTAGAACGGGATTTTCATAAGCCTGTCGGTTTAGGAAACCTATTAGTTCATGTGTCGAATATTGAAGGATCTTGATCGATTGCTGTAATTCAGGGGTTAATGATAATTTCAAGGTTTGTTTTTGGTACAGTTCGAATCCTACCTGCATATACATCAACTTCTTTCGTTTAGATTAACATGGCGATTCAAGAGGGATGAAAAAATATTAACACGATAATAATACAAATCTTCCGAAAATTCAACATTATGTGTCAGGTTTTATAACATCAATTAGAAAATAAAGTGGGGGACTTGTAATTAAGTATTTATTCTTATGAATGAGTGTTGGTTGATTCGGATACGAATCAAATGATTTATATATGAATCAACTCAAACTCCTAATGATTTATATATGAATCATTTTAACTTGAATACCTTTAATATAAGGCACATATAATTTGGCATGCATCTTGCTATATCTAAATATATAAATAAAAAAATAAACTAGCTTGAAAAAATCCACTACAAGAGAAGGGTGTTTTTTACATGATCAAAGAAACGACGGGTATTCAGGAATTAATCGATTTGGATAAAAAGCATTTTATTCATCCGACTACGGCAATCGAGCAACAGCAAGCAGATGGTCCAAGTTTCATCTTTAAGGAAGGGAAGGGAATATATCTTACGGATGTCAAGGGCAGGACTGTCATTGATGGCATGGCTTCACTTTGGAATGTGAATATTGGGCATGGACAAGAAGAGATGGCTGAAGTCGCGAAGGAACAAATGACGAAGCTGGCTTTCACCTCAAGTTTCGCCACTTTCAGCAATGAGCCGGCAATCCGGTTGGCGGCCAAAATCGCTTCCATCGCTCCTGGGGATTTGAATGCAGTTTTCTTCACTTCAGGTGGATCGGAGTCGAATGATACGGCCATCAAACTTGCTCGTCATTACTGGCTTTTGAAAGGGCAGCCTAATCGTCAAAAAATCATTTCCCGCTCGAAATCCTATCATGGAGTGGCAATGGGAGCTACAAGTGCGACTGGCCTGAAGCCGTTCCGGGACTTCACGAATTCAATCGCACCGGATTTTTACCATGTGGACGGTTCCTCCATTGAGGAGTTGCGTAAGGTCATAGAACAGGAAGGGCCGGAAACGATTGCAGCATTTATTGCTGAACCGATTCAAGGGGCTGGTGGCGTGAACCTTCCTCCTGAAGGCTATTTTAAGGAAGTAAGGGAAATTTGTAATGAATACGGCATTTTAATGGTGACGGATGAAGTCATTACAGGTTTCGGAAGAACAGGGACTTATTTTGGGATTGAACACTTTGGGGTTGTACCTGATATGATGTGCTTCGCAAAAGGTGTGACGAGCGGATATGCACAGTTAGGCGGGGTCGTCCTGAATGATAAGATGCATCAGGATTTCATTGCCCTTTCAAAAGGCACGCTTTTACACGGCTACACATACAGTGGCCATCCTATGGCATGTGCGGTTGCTTTGAAAAATATTGAAATAATTGAACGTGAAAACTTGATAGAAAACTCAAAACAGCGTGGTGAAGAGTTGCTTGCCGGCTTTAAGAAGCTTCAAAGCAAACACCCGATTATTGGTGATGTCAGGGCACTTGGATTAATTGGAGGCATCTCCATCGTAAAGGACAAACAAACAGGCGAAGGCTTTGAGACACAGCTTGCTCCAAGACTGGTTGCTGAAGCGGCGAAAAACGGCTTGATTTGCCGGTCTGTTACGTTTGATCAAGATACACTCGTATTCGCACCGCCTTTAATCATTACTAAATCGGAAGTCGAAAGAATAATTGAAATCCTTGATGAGACATTTACTGCTGTCGAAAAAGAAATTTTATAAGAGGTGAAAGTGATGGTCATGACGGAAACGCTGAAAAAAAAATTATTCATTAATGGTAAATGGCAAGAATCTGAAAAGTTCACGACACTAAAGTCTCCCTATAGCGGGGAAGTTCTAGCGGAGATTCCTTCGGCAAGCCTTGAAGATGTTGAGTTGGCAATAGAATCAGCCCATCAAGCTAGAAAAACAATGGCAGCTTTACCTAGTCATAAACGTGCTGCAATACTTGAAAAGCTTGCGAGCCTTTTGGAGGGCCGCAAAGATGAGGCAGCTGAAATTATTGCTAAAGAGGCAGCGAAACCGATCAAAACGGCAATGGTTGAAGTATCCCGGACGATTGCCACATATAAATTTGCAGCAGAGGAAGCAAAAAGGATTCATGGGGAAACATTGACGATGGATGCTACAGCTGACGGAGAAGGAAGGATAGGATACACAGTCCGTGAGCCTCTAGGCGTTGTGGGTGCGATTACTCCTTTTAATTTTCCGATGAACCTGGTTGCCCATAAAGTAGGCCCGGCCATTGCTGCCGGAAATACACTTGTCCTGAAACCTGCGAGCCAAACACCGCTATCTTCACTATTTCTTGCTGAACTATTAGCCGAAACTGATTTGCCGGCAGGTGCGTTTAATTTAGTTACCGGAAGCGGTTCGGTCATTGGTGATAAATTAGTCACCGATTCACGGGTGAAGAGCATTTCATTTACTGGAAGTCCTGCTGTCGGAATCGGGATCCGCAATAAGGCCGGATTAAAGAAAGTGAGTCTTGAACTAGGTTCGAATGCGGCTGTCATCGTTGATAAAGGGATCAATATCGATAAAATCATCCAACGCTGTGTATCGGCAGCATTCGCTTTTCAAGGGCAGGTCTGCATTTCCTTACAGCGCGCATATGTTCATGAAGAGGTATATGATGAGTTCGTCAAAAAATTCACAGAAGCAACGAATGGCTTGAAACTAGGAGATTCTTTGGACCCGTCTGTGGATATTTCGGCATTAATCAGCGCTGGTGATGTACAGCGAAGCCTGGATTGGATCGGTGAAGCTAAACAACACGGTGCGATCGTTGCAGCAGGAGGTAAATCTGAAGGGAATATCCTGCATCCGACTGTATTGCTGGAAGTGGATGCAATGCTTAAGGTATCTTGTCAGGAAGTCTTCGCTCCCATTGTTTTGATCAATAAGGTTTCTTCTGTTGAGGAAGCGATTGACTTGGTCAACGATTCCGAATTCGGATTGCAGGCAGGGATTTACACAGAAAATATCAATCTGGCTCTTTCTGCTGCAGAACAATTGGAAGTCGGCGGTGTTATCATTAATGATATCCCAACTTACCGTGTTGACAACATGCCGTATGGCGGAGTCAAAAAAAGCGGGACGGGCCGCGAAGGGTTAAAATATGCCATTGAAGAAATGACGGAAATGAAACTGGTCATTATTAACCGAAATTAATCAGAAAAGAGATGAGCAGCCGCTCATCTCTTTTTTTGAGCTGCCGGTTTATTTTTCTATGAATCTTGAAAGAGCTTGAGATGAAGGATTGCCCATATATTATGCAAGAATGAATAGGTAATTCACGATTGAATTTAAATGAGACAGGAAAGGGTAAAAAAACGTGTTTTACCTATTATTTCAAACTGGCATGAATCTTGCTCATATCTTATATATAGGTAGATAACTTAAAACCGAGGAGGAATTTACATGCAGGAAACTTTGCAAAATAACACGAAAAAAGAAGGAACGGGAGCACTGGACTTAAAGATGTTCATCAATGGGGAATGGGTGAATTCGACTTCAGGAGAGAAGAGGGATGTATTGAATCCGGCCACCGGGGAAGTTATTGCCAAAGCTGCGGAAGGAACACAGGAAGATGTGGATGCAGCGGTCGAGGCAGCAAAATATGCTTTCTATGAAGGTGGTTGGTGGGGAACTCCTGCAGTGGAAAGAGCTCGCATTTTATTCAAAATAGCCGATAAAATAGAAGAAAAAGCTGAAGAATTAGCTGCATTGGAAACATTGGATAATGGGAAACCATTGCGTGAAGCTCGTTTTGATATAGCGGATTCAGCAGCCTGTTTTAGATATTATGCAGGATTGGCTACAAAACCGACTGGCCAAACTTTTGAAGTTCCTGACGGTCAGCAAGCGATGGTCGTAAGGGAACCGATCGGTGTATGCGGGCAGATCGTTCCATGGAATTTCCCGCTAATGATGTCAGCATGGAAACTCGCCCCGGCGCTTGCTGCAGGAAATTCCGTTGTGTTCAAACCATCTGAGATCACCCCTGTGACAGCGGTCAAACTATTCGAAATCATGGATGAAGTCGGATTGCCAAAAGGTGTCGCAAACCTTGTGTTAGGAGCTGGCCCAGTTGTAGGACAAGCCATTGCCGAACATGAAGAAATCGATAAAGTGGCCTTTACAGGAGGAACGGCAACAGGACGTAAGATCATGGAGGCTTCACTGGGTAACCTAAAGAAAGTGACATTGGAGCTCGGCGGGAAATCGCCTAATATCGTATTTGCGGACTCTGACTTTGAGACTGCCGTTGATTATGCTTTATACGGGATATTCTGTAATCAAGGACAAGTGTGTTCTGCAGGTTCTCGTTTACTGTTGGAAGAGTCCATTTACGATCAGTTCATTGCAAGTCTTACTGCGAAGGCGAAAAAGATCAAAGTAGGTTCAGGTTCTGATGAAAGCAGCCAGATGGGGCCTATCGTTTCAGAAGCCCATATGAACAAAATATTATCGTATATCCAAATCGGAAAAGAAGAAGGTGCCAAAATAATCGTCGGTGGAAATCGAATGAATGAAGAAGGCTTGGATAAAGGTTACTTTGTCGAACCTACTATTTTTGTTGATACGACACCGGACATGCGGATTGTGCAGGAAGAAATTTTTGGACCGGTGCTTGTCGTTCAAAAGTTCAAGGATGAAGCGGAAGCACTTCGACTGGCCAATGATACGAAATATGGTTTGGCGGGAGCGGTGTTCACGAATGATATCGCAAAAGCGTACCGTGTCATTAAAAAAGTGCGTGCCGGCATCACGTGGATAAACTCATATCATCCGACTTATAACGAAGCTCCTTGGGGAGGGTTCAAGCAAAGTGGAAATGGACGCGAACTGGGAACTTTCGGTTACGAAGCTTACACCGAAGTGAAGCAAATCAATAACAACTTGGATATCCAGCCAACAGGCTGGTTTGATGAAGAATAAATGGCTAGACGAAAAGGCTGTTCCTTTGGGAACAGCCTTTTTTTGTGAAACTGCAGATAAAATGCCGGAATCGGAAATATAATCCGGAAATCGCAGATATAACTCCGAAAAGTGCAGATATGATGCCAGAATCGCAGATATATTTCAAAAATCGCAGATATAACTCCGAAAAGCGCAGATAAAATGCCGGAACCGTAGATATATTCAAAGATTGCTATACATTGATTTACTTTTGGTGGACTTTTTCAAGATCAACCCGTCCTGAAAAGAAAACGGCGCCATTACCCATATCTGAGAGGCGATCTGGGGTAAGGGAATTGATGTGTTGTTTTGTTTCAGGTATATTCTGCCACAAGCCTTGGCTTACAAGAACGCCGGGTAACACATTTTCACCGGGAGCAGCGGTAAGCAAACATTCACCGCGACCGTTCCAGATTTTGACCATATCTCCAGAGGCTATCCCCATTGTTTTGGCATCGGCGGCATTCATGTGCAGCTTCGGTTCCTTTTCCATGGAGATATGTTTGGCATTATTTGAAAAGGTTGAATTCAAGAAATTGTGATTAGGTGCCGGAATGAATAAAAATGGCAGGTCGCTGTCTTTTATGATTGGCGTATATGTTGGCAAAGGCTCGTATCCATCCTGCTTCATCCGTTCGGAATAAAGTTCGATTTTACCGCTTGGTGTCGGGAGTTTGCCTGGGAACATCGGCTGCATTTTGGCTTTGACAAATTGATTCCTTGAAAGGGAGTCATAGGTGATGCCATCTAAATGCGGGTTATCGGGAAAATCCAGCGCCTGGCGTATCATCTCTTCCTCTGAATCTCTAAATGCTTGTTCCTCAAATCCCATTCCAGCAGCTAACAGTTTGAACAGTTCAACATTCGATTTCGACTCGCCATATTTTTCGATTACAGGTTTTTGTATTTGCACGTAATTATGCCAGTATGAATTATAAAAATCCTCCGTTTCATAAGATGATGTGGCAGGGAGGACGAGGTCGGCAAACATGGCCGTTTCGGTTAAGAATAGATCATGTACAACTGTGAATAGATCTTCCCGCATTAGGCCTTCCTGCACCATATTTGCATTCGGAGCGACAAGTGCTGGGTTGGAGCCGTATACAAACATGGAGCGAATCGGGTTTTCCTTTTTGAGGAGAGCTTGACCGATTTGGTTCATATTAATGGTCCGGGTAGCTTTATTATGCAATAAATCAGGACGTCTTAAGGCATTTGTATTAAAAGCCAGATATCCAGAATTCCCTTTGATGGCTCCGCCGCCTTCGGTCATCCATTGGCCGGTAAGTGCCGGCAGGCAAGCAATGGTACGTACCGCCATGCCCCCATTGTCATGGTGCTGCAGGCCATTGCCTATCCGAACGAATGATGGACTTGTGGTGCCGTACATCCTGGCTAATTCATATAAATCTTCAATTGGAACGCCAGTGATTGCGGATACGGTCGCAGGGTCATAGTGGCGGACGTGTTCACGCAATTCGGCAGCCCCCACTGTGTATTCATCCAAAAAGGGCTGGTCGACTAGATTCTCGGCATATAGTATATGCATTAATCCGAGGGCAAGCGCACTATCGGTGCCAGGCAGAATAGGAATGAACCAATCTGCCCACTTGCCGGTTTGGTTTTTATGTACGTCAATGACAACTACTTTGGCCCCGTTTTTTCGGGCTTGCTGGGCAAGTGTCACTTGATGCATATTTGTGCTCACAGCGTTAATGCCCCACATGATGAAAAGCTTTGTATGAATCGTTTCTTCTGGATCGATGCCGAATGAACCACCCATTGTATAGCTGTATCCGACTGAGCCTGCCGCGTTACAAATGGAACGCTCGAGCACGCTTGCACCGAGTTTGTGGAAAAAACGGCGATCCATACCCTCGGCGCTGAGGTTGCCCATGTTTCCGTAAAAGCTGTAGGGAAGTATGCTTTCCGGACCGTGCATTTCGATCAGGTCTTTCCATTTTGAAGTGATTGTGTCAATGGCCTCTTCCCAGCTTATTGGAGCAAAATTCCCTTCTCCTTTCGGACCGATGCGCTTTAATGGCTGTTTTAAGCGATTGGGGTCATATAGGCGGGCAGTCATGTTTCGGACTTTGTTGCAAATATTCCCTTTTGTGACTGGATGATCAGGATCTCCTTGAACTTTAATGATTTTCCCGTCTTTTTTGTGCAGCAGTAAACCGCATTGATCAGGACAGTCAAGAGAGCAAACAGAGGGAAAAACTCCATCTGGCTGATTGATATAGGATTGCATGGCGTATTCCTCCTAATGATTTAATCTAATAAAATGAATTTTCTTAATTATATTGAAAGTGAAATCGTTGAAAGGTGCAAGAACTTCTTAACATATGTTTTTTTTTCTGATAAGCTTACAAGATGAAAATTAACCTATAAATAGGAGGATTCATTTTTGGATTATGGAATTATAATATCAATTGGAATATACATGGCAGGCATGCTGTTAATTGGTTATTTAGCCTATCGGAAAACGGCCAACTTAACCGATTACATGCTTGGCGGCCGGAACTTGGGCCCGGCTGTAACTGCATTGAGTGCAGGAGCTTCCGATATGAGCGGCTGGCTGTTGATGGGTCTTCCCGGTGCTATGTACATAAGCGGGTTAAGTGCTGGCTGGATTGTCGTCGGCCTGTGTGCAGGGTCTTATTTAAACTGGTTATTCGTGGCACCAAGACTTCGGACATACACGGAAGTGGCCGGCAATTCGATTACGATCCCGGACTTTTTGGGAAATCGGTTTAAAGATGGCTCTAGGGTCTTAAAAGTGGTATCAGCATCGGTCATTTTAATTTTCTTTACCTTTTACACATCTTCAGGCATGGTAGCGGGCGGTGAGCTTTTCCGCTCCGCTTTCAATTTGGATTATCGGTGGGGCATCTGGCTGACGGCGAGCGTTGTTATTCTTTATACATTATTTGGCGGATTCCTGGCTGTTAGCTGGACCGACTTCGTACAAGGTACAATTATGTTCATTGCCTTAATTCTAGTACCAGTTGTCACGATTGTAAATATTGGTGGCTGGGATCCTACCTTCAATGAAATAAAATCGATCAACCCGAATTTATTGCATGTTTTTGAAGGAACATCGACCATTGGAATCATATCTCTTCTGGCATGGGGGCTTGGTTATTTCGGGCAGCCTCATATTATCGTTCGATTCATGGCGGTTTCATCTGTTAAAGAATTGAAAAGTGCACGCCGAATCGGTATGGGCTGGATGATTTTTGCTATCGTCGGAGCAATGTTCACCGGATTGGTGGGGATAGCTTATTTTAACCTGACAAATAGTCCTTTAGGGGAAAAAAATGCTGAGTCCGTCTTCATCATTTTATCTAAAGAACTGTTTCCTTCTTTAATTACAGGCTTCTTGTTGGCTGCTATCTTAGCAGCGGTAATGAGTACGATTGCATCACAGCTGTTAGTATCGGCAAGTGCTCTGACCGATGATTTCTATAAGCAGTTCATTCGGCCGAATGCATCTGATAAGGAATTAGTGCTTGTAGGTCGGTTTGGTGTATTGGCGATATCTGCCATTGCCTTATTATTGGCTTTTAATCCAAGCGGTACGATCCTTAAATTGGTGGGTTATGCATGGGCTGGTTTTGGAGCGGCCTTCGGTCCTGTCATTCTGTTAAGCCTGTACTGGAAACGGATGACGAAATGGGGAGCCCTGGCGGGAATGATTGTCGGTACGGCAACCGTGATCGTCTGGGATATGATCGATAAGTTCGCTGAAGTATACGAAATCATTCCGGGTTTCATCGCTGGTTCAATAGCGGTAGTCGTTTTCAGCTTATTATCGGCCAAGCCTACAAAAGATATAGAAGAAGAATTCAATCAAGCCATTAAAAACCTCTCTTGATCATTGAAGGTCCAGTAAAAATGGTGCTGGTTTTTTTAGCTATATAAAACAATGAATGCAATATATATGGTACAATACCGATAGAGTCCTTATGTTGAAAACATGAGGGCTTTTTTTGAGTGATTTGGGAATAATAAACCAAAAAACAATACAAAGGAAAAAATATGAACCAATCTCATAAAATTGCATGTAAAGTGGCTTTTATATATATAATCATTGGGGTCTTATGGATTATCGTTACGGATTACATCTCTATGACACAGGCAAGGGCAGATGTTCAGATATATGCAATGTTTCAACATTCCAAAGGGTGGATGTTCATTTTCATAACCGGGCTTTTCCTATACTTCATAATCAGGTATTGGACGGGGAAAATGTTGAGATCCCAACAGGAATTCATTCTGAAGGATGAACAGTATCGGTCGCTGTTCAAGCATAACCCGGATTGTGTCCTTGAGCTGGACCTCGAAGGAAATGTTGTTTCGATAAACCCTGAAGCTGAGAAACTATTAGGTCATAACAGTGACAATTTGAAAGGCAAGAATGCGAATCATCTCCTCAACTGGAATGAAAGTGATAAAGTATCTGTATTCTTTAAACAGTCCCTTCAGGGGGAGGCTGTAAAATTCGAAACGACCATCCAGAATGGCAGTGATGAAGAACGGATAATCCGTGTAACCTTTTTACCGATCATCGTTCACGCGGAAATGCTTGGAGTATATGCAATCGTTCGGGATATTACTGAATTGCGGCGCGAAGAGGAATTGATGATCATGTCTGAAAAGTTATCTGTAATCGGACATCTGGCTGCAGCGGTCGCACATGAGATACGGAATCCCCTGACATCGTTAAAAGGATTCGTACAGTTAATGGATATGACGCAGGAGGTGAACCCGCTGCATTCTGATATCATGTTGAAGGAAATTGACCGAATTAATATTATCTCAAGTGAACTTTTGATTCTTGGGAAGAAACAGGATGTTGCGTTCCGCAGGATCGATCTTGCCGACAGTTTACAACAGGTATTCACGTTGATGAAAGCAGAAACGAATTTGAATAATATCGAAATGGGGTTCAGGGTTAAAACCGCCGAACCGATTTATATTATGGCTGATCCAATTGAAATTAAACAGTTGATAATCAATATCGTCAAGAACAGCATTGAAGCGATTGAGGATAATGGGAAAATTGATATATCGCTGCAAAACGTCGATGGACAAGCAATGGTCAGCGTGAGTGATAATGGCATGGGAATGGTGCCCGAGCGTCTTGAACGGATTGGTGAGCCTTTTTATTCGACAAAAGAAAAGGGCACAGGGATCGGGCTGGCAATTTGCCGGAAAATCGTTCATCGACTTCACGGGGAAATGCATTTTGAAAGTGAGATAAACATAGGGACGACGGTTACAATTCGTATTCCATTGGCTACTGGACAAGAATAAATGGTACTATGAAAGATAGGAAAAGTTATATTTTAAAGGAGAAAGATATGAGCGAATTACCTGAATTAGTGAACGATAGAAAAGCATATATACAAGAGGTCTGGAAAAAGTCCGGATTCGGGCAACTTACCCCGATTCAAACGAAAGCGATTCCGGTGATTGTCGAGGGAAAAGACATCATGGCCGAATCACCGACTGGTACGGGAAAAACATTAGCATATTTACTGCCATTGCTAGAAAAGATAGATCCTGAAAAGAAATCGCCCCAAGCTTTGATTTTGGCATCATCACGAGAACTGGTCATGCAAATCAATGAAGAAATTCGCAATTGGTCAGAGGGAAGCGGCATTACGGGTGCAGCATTCATCGGCGGTGCCAATGTGAAAAGGCAGTTGGACAAACTGAAGAAGCGTCCCCAGGTGATTGCTGGAACACCGGGGCGGATTTACGAATTGATTGCCCAAAAGAAATTGAAGATGCATGAAGTTAAGACGATAGTACTTGATGAAGGTGACCAATTGATCACTCCAGAGCATATGGGAACGATCAATAATATTATCAAAACAACGCTAAAAGATCGGCAAATCATGGTATTTTCTGCGACCCTGCCGGAGGAAACGGAAAAAGCCGCCCGGGGATTCATGAATGAACCCGAAATGATCAAGGTCGATAAGCATGAAAAAATGGAATCAAAGGTGGACCATCTTTACTTTGTTGTCGAGAGACGGGAAAAGTCCAAGATTCTGGAGAAAATCACAAGAATTAAAGATGTGAAGGCCCTTGCCTTCCTGAATGATATAGCGGAGCTGAGCGTCCTGCATGAAAAGCTGAGTTATAAAGGTATTGAAATGGGCGTGCTTCACGGTGAATCCAATAAAGTCGACAGGGAGAAGGCGTTGCGCAAGCTTCGTTCGGGAAAATCCCCAATGCTGATAGCAACGGATGTAGCGGCAAGGGGGCTTGACATTAAAGGTCTTACTGCGGTCGTTCATATTGATATGGCTGACAACATCGAACAATATATCCATAGGTCTGGGAGAACTGGGCGAGCAGGTGCAGATGGCACTGTCATTTCAATCGTAACGGAAAGAGAAGAGCGAGAGTTGAAAAAAATGGCTCGTGAACTGGAGATTCCATTAACGAGAGTAACCTTCTATGGTGGAAACATCGTAGTCGATGAATGATTCGAAAAAAGGGACGGCCATGGCGGCTGTCTTTTTTTTTGCTAATGCCCGTTAAGATTAAAAATTTAAAAGTTGCTCATTGTACGGAATCCCCACTACATGCTTTTCCACTTTCTGAATATGGTGGGATTCCCAGTAGAAATGGGAAGGTGCTTGTTTTTTGAATAAAATTGAACGATGAGTGCCTAGGCAAAGGAATGTTCAAAAAGAAATGATCCAATAAGATCAGGATAATATAGCCGCATAGCATTTGACACTATAAATATTCGATTGTGAAATTAGACTAAATTCAGGAGTTCATTAATGGGGGATGATCATGAATGAAAACGCTTCCTTTATATGGTTTTTTGACATATGATAGCAATAGACATAGGTTAGGAGGAGACGGTATGACAGGAAAGCATAAACATTTTGAAACGGCAGTCATCCACGAAGGATATGACTCGAAGAAGCATTTAGGAAGTTTGGCAACACCCTTATTCCAAACCTCAACATTCACTTTCGAAAATGCCGAGCAAGGGGAAAGGCGTTTTGCCGGTATGGAAGATGGATATATTTATTCCCGCCTTGGAAATCCAACGGTACAAGTGCTTGAAGAAAAGATTGCCGCTTTGGAAGGCGGGGAAGCTGGCCTTGCTTTCGGTTCAGGCATGGCTGCCGTTTCAGCAGTGCTTTTTGCGTTAACAAAAACAGATGACCACATCCTGTGCTCACAGGGGCTATATGGTTGTACATTTGGCCTCCTGCAGCTAATGAATAATAAATACCGCATCACACATGATTTTTGTGAAATGGATTCAGAAGAACAGGTAAGGAAAATGATCCGGCCGGAAACGACCTGCATATATGTAGAAACCCCGATCAATCCGACGATGAAAATGATTGACTTGCAGATGGTGGTGAGAGTTGCGAAGGAATATAATGTGACGGTCGTAGTCGATAATACGTTTTCAACTCCCTACCTACAGAGACCGCTTGAATATGGCTGTGATATCGTCCTTCATAGCGCTACGAAATATCTTTGCGGGCATGGGGATGTCGTTGCGGGACTTGTCGTCGGTAAGAAGGAATTCATGAATCAGGTAGCTGGGACTACACAGAAAGATATCGGTGGTATCATTTCACCATTCGATGCTTGGTTACTATTGAGGGGGTTAAAGACCTTGCCTGTCAGGATGGACCGTCATTCGGACAATGCAATGGCAATCTTTCAAGAACTTAAGGAACATCCAAAGGTGAAAAAGGTATATTATCCAGGTGATGAAGATTCACCGGATCATTATATAAGGCAAAAACAAATGAAACATGGAGGCGGCCTTATCTCTTTCGAATTGCATGGCACAAAACAGGATGCACAGGAATTCCTCAATAAATTGAAACTTATCAAAATTGCAGTAAGTCTAGGGGATGCCGAAACATTGATCCAGCATCCCGCTACCATGACGCACTCTGCCGTTCCTGAAGATTCACGGGAACAAATGGGCATCAGTGACCAACTGGTCCGTCTCTCAGTTGGCCTTGAGGCTTGGGAGGATGTCTGGCAAGATCTTCAGCAAGCATTTTAGGGTACCATATCCCTCATTTGTTCCTCCTATTTTTAATGAAGATGGTGATGGATACGATAAAAGTGATGGCAGCCAGGATATAAGAAATATCTGTGATTACAGGATAGGCGTCGCTATTTCGTATCCCGATGCCTATGAACGCCCAAACGAATACGAGAGGATAGCACCAATCCCGGTTTTTACCTGCAAAGACAAAGGCCAAGGCTGTTGCTGCAATCAGCAGGACGATCGTCCAGATTATACTGGAAACCCCAAAACCATCCCATTTGATATAGGTGAGGTAATAAGAAATGTCAGCTATGGCTGCAACACTTACCCAGCCTGCATAAACGGAAAACGGAAATAGGTCGAAAGCAGCATGCTCCACTTTTTTCATTCTTGTATAAATGACCATTAAAGTAGCCAACAGGGCAAAGATAATGAATACGGATAACAAAAAACGTTCATAGTGCCAAGCCAAAAGCCAAGCGCCATTCAGGACACAGCTTAAAGTGAACCAAGGGAAGGATGCCTTATAAGCAGGGCTGTTTTGATGTTTACTTAAAAACTGCCTGAATACCCAAATGGCGAGCAGGAAATAGATCAAGCCCCATATGGAAAATACATAACCGGCAGGAGTGAAAAAGACATCAAGTTTATCGGAAATCTCTCCTGATGTTTGGCCGTTCAATGGCAGGAAGTTGGCTAAAAAATTCATCGTGACGACGAACAGGTAGAAAATCAAGTTAATGATGGAAATAAACATGGGCTTCCTCCTTGTATGAATTATGACCCTTCTAACCTTATTCCACATATTTAGCCTGGTTAATCTTTTCGGAGCACATCGGGGGTACTTGGGGGTCATTTTTCCAAAAAGAGAGGAAGTTCCTGTAACAATTGAACCATTTAAGGTTAGAAATTTTACACCTTCACTTTATGGTAATAAAATAATCAAAGATTCATATTATTTAGTCATTCGGGGTCGTAAGATATCATATAAAATAAAAACCCCCAAAAACCTTTGTGTAAAAGGGTTTTAGGCGGTTTTTGTTTGTGTATTTCATAGTTTGGTAGGAAATTCGGCAGGGAATCTGAAATAATAACAAAACACTGGAGTAATTGTTCAGCATTTTTTTAAGTACTTTAGCTGCATCATCCTGCATGTTTGGCATCAAATGAGAATAGGTATCTAAGGTAATTTTGATGGAATAATATAACAATTATTATGGGGCGACAATCCTTACAGATGTCGTCTTTAGTTGATTTACATAACTACCTCAGAGAACATTGTACTATGAGTGTTACAATTATCTTGAGGTGGTAACTTTGTTTATTTCTCCATTCAAACAGAGCAACCCTTCGAAGACGAAGATTTCATAACGGAACTAAAGTTATCAATTTTTGCATCTTAGATTCTGGGTTTATGCCAATTAAAGAACATAAATACTAAAAGCTTAATTAGTTTATGGAATAGAGCCGCCATTTGATAAAGTATCATTGGATATATTTACATTTACAATTGGATTACCTACGTTTGAAATAGTATCGGTATCATTTTGAGTCTGGGCCTGAAGTTGGGCCTGAAGTTGGGCCTGAAGTTGGGCCTGAAGTTGGGCCTGAAGTTGAGCTTGAAGTTGAGCTTGGGCTTGAAGTTGAGCTTGAAGTTGCTCTTGTTTTTGTTGTTGTTGTTGAAGTTGGAATTGAAAATTTTCTAATTTAGACTTACAATCATCATGAGTTTCATAATCGCAGCAATTTTTCTTCTTACAATAATCATCGTGAGTTTCATAATCGCAGCAATTTTTCTTCTTACAACAATCATCGTGAGTTTCATAATCGCAGCAATTTTTCTTCTTGCAACAATCATCGTGAGAGTCATAATCACGGCGTTTTCTCTTCTTACAACAGTCATCGTGAGAGTCATGATCACGGCGTTTTCTCTTCTTACAACAGTCATCGTGATAATACATAAAAATATCACTCCTTTTTTTCCTATACTTTAAGTTACTTTTTGAGGTGCATTCTTTTGGACAAGTATCCCTATTTTCCTATTATATGAACATTTTCAAAAAATGATTGAGCACTCTCCCTATTTTGATTTTTGATAGTTACTTAATTTCGATGCATGTCATAACCAGATTAAGAAAAAATGAATTTGGTTGTGCTTTTAGGGATTGAGGAAAATAACCGGATAAAGCCAGCTGGCATAATGGAGTTTGTCCCTTCTGCAGCGAGTCAGTACCAGGATTTAATTGTCATTTCTTTGGATCCAAAGATTAAATGTAAAGTAAAGATGGCTACACCAACCAGGGACGAGCTACAAGAAGCACTGGAACCAAAACACGTACAAGAGATATTAGGCATAGGACGAAGCCAGACTTATGAATTATTCAATAAACCTCCCTTTCACGTTGTAAAATCGGAAGGATATACAAAGTTTCAAAAATTACTTTTTTAATGGTTAGATGGAGAACAAGGAAATTGATTCCTTGTTCTTTTTATTTTGTCATGGTAATATGACATTAATTAAAAGCGAGCACAGTGGTAGGTTTTTGGTAGGATACTTGGTAGGAATGAGCAACATTCAACAGAATTACAAAACATTTCGAAAAATATCATAACCGTAAAAACCCTATAACAAAGGCTTTTAAATAACAACATAATACTAGAAAACACAGCGATGTGTTGATAGTGTCCTTCGGGGTCGGGTGAAAATCCCAACCGGCGGTGATGAAGAAATTCTAAGCCCGCGAGCCTGATAAAGGCAGGATTTGGTGAGATTCCAAAGCCGACAGTACAGTCTGGATGGGAGAAGGACGTGTGGAACCCAAGTGTATACGTACGCCTAATTTTTCAAAAATGAAAACATTAGGCTTTTTAGGTATACAATTTTTTTCACTCATTTCTCCTGCTAACTCCTTAGGTCATCCTAAGGGGTTTTTTATATTTTATAAAAGGGGGAAAAACATGTTTACGGGAATCATTGAGGATGTCGGTACCGTACATTCCTTGAAAAAAGGAAAAAGCAGTATGGAGTTATCGATTCGTTCTGAAAAAATCCTTGAAGATGTGCATCTGGGGGATAGTATTTCAGTCAACGGGGTCTGCTTGACGGTAACATCCTTCACAAAAAGTTTGTTTACGGTCGACGTGATGCCGGAAACGGTCAAAGCTTCCACGATCCGGACGTTAAAATTGGGATCACCTGTTAATCTCGAACGAGCCATGAGTGCACAGGGAAGGTTTGGCGGTCATTTTGTTTCAGGTCATATCGACGGAACCGGAACGATCATAAAAAAAGAACGGAAAGAAAATGCCGTATATTATGTAATCCAATTGGAAGAAGGGCTTAATACATTCTGCATTCCAAAAGGTTCCGTGGCCATTGATGGAACGAGCTTGACGATATTTGGGATCGAAAGGAACCTTTTGACTGTGTCACTGATTCCATTGACTCATCAGGACACCATATTGGGACAAAAAGCGGCTGGCGATATTGTTAACATCGAAAATGACATGATAGGGAAATATATAATACATCAAATGAAAAATGGCAATCCAAAACCAGGACTGAATTTAGAGTTTTTGGCAGAGCATGGATTCTAATAATAGGGCGGTGTAATGATGTTCCATACAATAGAAGAAGCAATAGAAGATTTGAAGGCTGGCAAGGTAGTAATCGTATCCGATGATGAAGACCGTGAAAATGAAGGGGATTTTGTAGTGTTGGCCGAAAAGGCGACACCGGAAGCGATTAATTTCATGGCGACTCATGGACGTGGTTTGATTTGTACAACCATCACTGAAGAACTGGCAGCGAAATTGAAACTGCATCCTATGGTAGGTGAAAATACCGATCATCATGGCACTGCTTTTACGGTAAGTGTCGATCATAAAAGCACCTCTACAGGAATCAGTGCTTTTGAACGGTCCTTGACCATCCTTGAACTTCTTAATGAAGATTCTGTGGCTGAAGATTTCCAAAGGCCTGGTCACACTTTTCCGATAGTCGCTAAAGAAGGCGGCGTATTGAGAAGGGCAGGACATACGGAGGCATCGGTGGACTTGGCGAAGTTATGCGGTGCCGCTCCAGCGGGTGTCATTTGTGAGATCATGAATGAAGATGGATCGATGGCCCGCGTATCCGATTTAGAAGTCATCGCTGATAAATTTAACCTGAAATTCATTACGATAGCCGATTTGATTCGGTATCTTGAACAAAATGATTCAATTGGGAAACAGGAACTTGAACTGAACATCCCGAAAGCTTGAAGGGTTATTAGGAATTAAGTCTTAACGTGAAAAAATGATATTGTTTTTTAAAATTAGGAGGAATTGGACATGGGGAAAACTATTGAAGCACAATTAATCGGATCAGGTTTGAAAGTCGGAATCGTGGTAGGAAGATTTAATGAGTTTATCACAAGCAAGCTTTTAGGAGGGGCATTGGATGGCCTTAAGCGTCATGGCGTTGATGAGAATGATGTTGACATCGCTTGGGTCCCGGGTGCTTTTGAACTTCCGTTAATTGCTAAGAAACTTGTGAATACAGGTAAATATGATGCGGTAATCGGTCTAGGGACGGTAATCAGGGGTGCCACTTCACATTATGATTATGTATGCAATGAAGCAGCTAAAGGCATGGCTTCCGTGTCATTGGAAACAGGTGTACCGGTTATCTTCGGTTTGCTGACAACTGAAAATATTGAACAAGCCATTGAACGTGCAGGAACGAAATCAGGTAATAAAGGCTATGAAGCTGCGGTTAGTGCGATTGAAATGGCCAACCTTGGAAAATTAATAGAACAGTGATTTCACATAAGGAAGCCGCAGGGAATAACATTCCTGCGGCTTTTTTAATTGTCAGATTGTAAATACCTCGATTTCAAAGTTATGTGGTTTCATTAAATACCGGTATAAATCATGGAAAATAAAGAATCATTAGGGGATTTTCAAAAAAAAAACCGAACAAAAGCATCACGTAATGGAACCAAGATAAAATATGCGGATATGATTATGCTACAATTGTAAAGATTGCAATTGAAATTCATGACTTTAGGGAAAAGTAATTTTATTAGTTATTAGGAGGGGTTTGTGTGTACCATCTCTTTACACATAATGATTTAGATGGAGTCGGCTGCGGCATTGTAGCTAAGCTGGCATTCGGAGAAGAAGTAGTGGTTAGTTATAATTCAATTGGCCGCCTTAATCAGAATGTAGGAGCATTTCTTGAGCAGGCTAAGATTGAAGATACATTGATTGTTACTGATCTATCGGTTGATGAAGATAACGAAAAAATGATTACTCAGTTTGTGGAAGATGGAGGCAAGGCATTGCTGATTGATCATCATAAGTCAGCACTGCATTTGAACGAACATGATTGGGCATCTGTAACTGTCGAACAGGAAGATGGTAAACAGACGGCAGCGACATCATTATTCTATCAGTATGCAGTTGAAAATAAATTGCTGGAACCATCAAGCATTGTCGCTGAATTCGTTGAATTGGTTCGTCAATACGATACTTGGGAATGGGAAGTCAATAAAAATACAACGGCAAAACGATTAAATGACCTGTTTTTCATGATTCCGATAGAGGAATTCGAAATGAAAATCGCAAATAAGCTGTCCACGGCTGAAAGTTTTACTTTTGACGAAGTGGAGCAAACCCTTCTGAATGTTGAAGAGAGTCGAGTAGATCGGTACATAAACAGGAAAAAAAGAGAAGTCTATCAGGCTACGGTCGGTCCCCATACGGCTGGTGTGGTCCATGCAGAGTCATACCACTCGGAATTGGGTAATGAACTGTCGAAAGAGTTCTCGCATCTGGATTATATAGCCATACTGATGGTAGGAAGTAAAAGAATCAGCTTCCGGACAATCCACGATGATATAGATGTTTCTGAGGTTGCCGGCAAGTACGATGGGGGCGGTCACCAAAAAGCAGCCGGTTGCACCATGTCCGAAAAGGCATATAGCCAATATGTCGAAAAGACCTTCCATGCCGAGCCCCTTAAACGCGACGCACATAAGAATCAATTGAATGTAAAGGAGTCCCCAGAGGGTTGCCTATATTCAACGAGAGACAAACAGGACATATTCATCTATGAAGATGAAGAAGAGGAATGGATTGTTGAAATCAACGGAAAACAACAGAAAAAAACCTTCGATACATTTGCGGAAGCGGAAAAATACATGAAGCGGAAATACGCTGCATGGCTGGCGCATGATGAAAGATATGAAGAATTTATCAATAAGGGGTGAATAGGAAAGCGGCTGTCCAAATGGGACAGCCGCTTTTCAATCTTCCATTGTCATTCTTGATTTACCTTTTAAGCGGGACAGGATGAACGATCGTGCGGGACTGTTTTTTCGGAATGGAATTTTGGCGATGTAGAATTGCATTGATTTCTCCTCCAATCACAAAAATGAGACCACTCAAATACAGCCATAGCATCAAGATGATCACGCCTCCTAAACTGCCGTAAGTGGAAGAGTAGTTGGCAAAGTTACTTACATAGAATGAAAATCCAAGTGATATTCCCAGCCAAAGTACAGTTGCGGTCACTGCCCCAGGGATGACGTGTTTTATGGGAAAACTTTTATTCGGTGCAAAGCGATATAGAAAGGCCAGGACAAGTGAGATGACAACAATCGCGATAACCCACCGTAATAAGCTGAATAATATTTGCGTTTCTTCAGGGATCGGAATGACTTGCTGTAATAAATCGATGATGACTTTTCCGAAAACGGGGAGACCCAACATGACGATGAATGCTACAACCAGGCCTAATGTCAATACAATGGAAATGATGCGGGCTTTGATGAAATTCCTTGTTTCTTCTACATCATAGGCGATATTCATGGAATGGATGAACGCATTCATTCCGTTGGAAGCGGACCAAATGGTTCCGAGGAAACCAAAAGTCAGTAAGCTGCCGTTCCGTTCGGATAATATGTTGATGATATTTTTCTCGACGACTTCCATCGTTTCCGCAGGCATGAAGGTTTTTATCGTGTCAAGGGCTGTTTGAATATCGATGTTCAGATAAGGTAATATGGACAGAAGTAAAATGAGCAAAGGGAATAGCGCCAGTAAATAGTAATAAGCTTGTTCTGCCGCTAGCCCGGTTACACGATCTTCCTTTATTTCCTTAATCAGTTTCTTTGAAAATTTTATCGACTTATTCAACTGGCATCACTCCTGAATAGTTACTTAGGCTTTCTCTTCTTTTCCCTCTGGTCATGTAAGTTAATCCTCAAAAGAAAAGAAATTGAAAGTTCTGATCCTCGCTCTTGTAGAAGCTTGTGATAATGACATAACCTTCAACCTTCAACTACTCCATTGATCGAATGTAACGTGTTTGATCTCTTTGCTTCGTAACAACCAAAAACAAATTTGGGGAGAGGCAAATCAATTTTTAATGTCCCAGTAAAGTGCAAAATCGGAATGATGGAGAGGTGAAGAAATGGCAAGCCAAGGATGATCAAGAAGGTTTTGCGATTAACTGTAAATAGGTGCTGCTGATCCTTCAAGCTTATAAATAAAACGATCAAACACTACTACTAGGTATGATTTTATGCCTTCTTTATAACAAGTATAATAATTATTATGGTAGCAGGTTATGGAAGGTAAACAGAAAAAAGGCCAGACAGCAATGTGAAGTGAACCCAAAAAGTTAGACACTTTATTTAATTAGGCAACCTTGAGGGCATGAACCCGGTAATCTACTGGGCTCATGCCTTTTAGTTTTACTTTGATTCGTCGGTGATTGTAATAATGGATATAATCTTCCAGTTCTTTCTTGAAATGCTCCATGCTGTCGAACTTCTGTAAATAAAGTAATTCCGATTTCAGTAAGCCAAAGAAGTTTTCTATGACGGCATTGTCTAAACAATTTCCTTTGCGGGACATGCTTTGTATAATGTTATGTCTTTTCAAATCATGTGAGTATTGTTTCATCTGGTAATGCCAGCCCTGATCTGAATGGAGAACGGGGGAATCTTTCGATTCCAATCGCATAAAGGCTTGGTCTAGCATCTTGGAGACTAAGGGATAAACAGGACGTGATTCGATATTGTAAGCAATGATCTCTCCATTAAATAAATCTAGAATGGGCGATAAATACAACTTCTCACCGTGTAAATGAAATTCAGTTACGTCCGTAACCCATTTTTGATTTGGCTTTGTTGCCTTAAAATTACGATTGAGGATATTAGGCGCAACCTTTCCAATCTTGCCTTTGTATGAACGGTATTTCTTCATACGGACCAGACACTTTAGTCCCAACTCCTTCATCAATCGAAGGACCGTTTTATGGTTCATTGAAATCCCTCTATTACGTAATTCCAATGTAATGCGTCGATACCCATATCTCCCTTTATTCGTATGAAATATCTCCTGAATAACTGGCTTTATTTCTTCGTATTTATCCTGACGCCCGAAGGCGTTTATCCAATAATAATAGGTACTCCTTGCCAGATTTGCGACGGACAGAAGTAGCTTTAAATTAAAATCTCCCCTTAGCTCATGTACTACTTTCGCTTTTTGCGTTCGGACGCTTCGCTTTCTTGAACTAAGGCTCTCAACTTTTTTAAATATGCATTCTCTGCACGTAATCTTTCATTTTCAGCCTGTAACGCCTCTAATGACCCTTCTACTGGTTTTTTCTCCGTTTCTTTTTTCATGGATGGACGCCCCTTTTTCTTCGTTTCAAGAGCGTCAACTCCGTACTCCTCCAATTGCTTTAGCCAATTAGTAATGGTAGAAGGAGAAGCAATGTTATACACAGCAGCTGCATGGGTACTAGACACTCCAAAATCGTTCATATAGTTTAGTACATCCATCTTAAAGCTAATATCATAATTTGTATAGGTAGACATTAGCCCATCTATCCCATGTTCTTTATAATGCGCCACCCATTGCTTTAAAGGAGTCAAACTGATATTAAATTGATTGGCTACAGTTCTAAATGAGTCCATTCCTTCTAAATAAACAAGGACAGCTTTTAATTTCAACTCTAATGAATATTTTGTCATAAAAAAAGCACCTCCAATTGTTAGATGGTGTCTAACAATTGGGGTGCAGTTCAAATGTCTGGCCTTTTTTTCTATTGAACTTCTTTTCCCTGTTCCTTTTGAACCTTCGGAGGGGTCCATTTGAATACTTTATTTAGGATATTATAGATGTGTTTGGATTCTTTTGTAAGGATCGGTCCAAGAATCGCTAAGGTTAAAACGTAAAGTGCCGCAAACGGGGTTAGTATAGGCATTAAACCGCCTGCAATGCCTAAGTTGGCTAGAATGATGGAGAATTCGCCGCGTGAAACGATCGTTAAACCGATGTTTGCGGAAGCTCTGTGAGATAAACCGGATTTGCGTCCGGCAATCATACCAGCTGCAAAGTTGCCGATTATGGTGATGATGACTGCTCCAAGAACCATCCAGACAGCTCCCCCAAGGGTCGTCGGATCGATACTCAAGCCAAAGCTGAAGAAGAATATGGCCCCGAAGAAGTCTCGAAAGGGAATGACAAGTTTCTCAATCCTGTCGCTATGTTCCGTTTCAGAAAAGACTAGGCCGAGCAGTAGTGCACCGATGGCTTCCGCAACATGAATCGTTTCCGAGAAACCGGCAATGAAGAATAGTAATGCGAACACGACGATGATAAAAATCTCATCGGAGGTTATATTGAATAATTTGTTGAGGACCCCAGATGCTTTCCGGGCGATAACGAAAAATATCAGCATATACCCAATCGCGATAAATGTAGAAAGTAATGTTCCCCAAACGGAACCAGAAGAGCTTAATACCAATCCGGATACGACTGATAAATAAACGGCGAGGAAGATATCTTCAAACATGATGATGCCAAGGATTAGCTCCGTTTCATTGTTACCGGTCCTTTTAAGGTCCACAAGTACCTTTGCCACAATGGCACTTGAAGAAAAACTGATGATCCCGGTTAATATCAGAACCTCTTTTAATGGAAGGCCGAGCAGGAAACCGTAGAGCAAGGCCATTCCCACGTTGATTAAAATGTAATAGGTTCCGCCTGTCACGATATTTTTCCCGGACTTCATGAGCTTTTTGACGGAAAATTCAAGCCCTAGGTAAAACAGAAGGAATAAAATACCGACACGACCGAGGAATGCTATGATTTCATCACTTTCAATAAAACGCAGGTCAATTAATCCGAAGTGCGGGGCATGGGGGCCAACGAGCATCCCGATGATAATTAATAGTGGAACATTTGATATTTTGAATTTACCTGCTACGAGAGCGGCTAATGCCACTAGAAGTAGGGCAGTACCCACTTCAAAGACTAAATGGTCCATATGTGCTTAGTCACTCCTTTCGTCGGTCAGTAATTCTCTTGTCAGGTTACGGATATCTTTTCTTTCACCGGATATCACAAGAGTGTCGCCTGTTTCGATGATCGAGTCAGGACCAGGATTATTCATTTGTTTTTTTCCTTTTTTAGAATGGGCGATGACGGTCACATTATAATTGCTCCTGATATCAATCGAACCGATCGTTTGATTGATGGCCTTTGAACCTGGTTCGACTTTGAACCATTCAATCACCAAGTCACCCAATGACATTTCAATCGTTTCAAGTGCTTGTGGTTTATAAACCATACCGCCTATGATGGAAGCCATTTGCCGGGATTCCTGATCGTTAAGGGTGATGCTCGATATGACGTCTTCATGTTCATTATCAAAATGGTATAATTCCCGACGGCCGTCATCGTGAATGACGATTACTAACTTTTCATCATTTCTCGTTATGATTTCGAATTTTTGGCCAATACCAGGAAGTTCACTTTCTCTAATTCTCACTGGAATTCCTCCTTAAAATGTTGGTTAGAGTTAATAGAAGATAGCAGGTTGTTTATAAGTTAACGTCAATATTGGTCTTGAATTTCTTCTCCTTGGATATGCCGATGTATTTTAATGTCTCCGATGGACTGGAATGATGGTAATGCTTCTGTATCAAGGCCAGTGAAACTCCTTGTTTATAGGCGTGGTAGCCAAAAGTTTTACGCATCGAACTTGCTCCGAATTTGCCTGTCAGCCCTGCACCTTCCACAGCATCATGGATGATTCTGTGCGCCTGTTGACGTGTTATCGGCTTTTTTGTCTTAGGGGAAAGAAATAAAAATTGACCTTCGATAACCTTAGAGCCTTTAAGGTATTCTTGTAACGCGGTACGGACCTTCAGGTTCAAAAAAATTTGATTGACTTCGTCATTTTCCGTCCGTTGTTCATAGAACTCCTTGATTTTGCCCGTTTCATCCAGAACGCTGGCCACGGTGATTTCAAGCATTTCATTTATCTTCATACCTGTATTGATGCCGAGTACAAACAATAAATAATCCCGACTGGAGTGGGCGCGTAAGTATGTTTTGATTTTGCTGATTTGATTGATATCCTTAAAGGCTTCTACATATTCCATAGATCTTCTCCTCTTGCCAATGTAACATAATTACATTATAACACAAGTTATGTAACATTGCATGCGTTTAGTCCTGCAGGTAATGCATGCTTCGAACGTAAAAAAATCTTTTCCTTATTCTCTGCTCAATCGAGGTAAAATATTTCGGGGAAGTTATTTAATGTAGAGGTTGCTGTTTGCATCATCGGGGACATCAGCCTGGAATGATAAAAAAAAGAAACCCCAAGTTGGGGTTTCCTCATTTTTTTAGTACACGGCTTTTTGTAGTTTGTGAATGACCTCAAGTGAAAGTCCGGTTCCGATGGCAACTGATTCAAGAGGGTTATCTGCAAGTTGGACTGGGACGACAATTTCATTCGTCAGCCACTCTTGTATCCCGTTGAGAAGTGCACCCCCGCCGGATAAGATGACACCTTGATCGACGATATCCCCGCTCAATTCAGGAGGACAATCCTCCAAAGTGGCCCTGATTGCTTCCAGTATATGAAGAAGCGATTCCTGAATGGCTTCCTGGACGTCAGTGGATGATATTGTAATCGGCTTTGGAAGACCCGTTACAAGATCGCGGCCCCTGACTTCCATGCTGATCACGGAATGTTTAACGAGTGCGTAGCCGATTTCTTTTTTTATTTCCTCGGCTGTTCTTTCCCCAATCAGCACATTATGTTTTTTTCTAACATATTGGCTGATATCTTCATCCAATTGATCTCCGCCAATTCTGATTGAATTGCAAGAAACGACGCCGCCATATGAGATGATTGCGACCTCAGTCGTTCCGCCGCCGATATCAACGATTACATTGGCAACGGGCTCTTCGACAGGCAGGCCCGCACCTATTGCTGCTGCTACTGGTTCCTCGATAAGGTGGACCTGTTTCGCTCCGCAGGTTTTGACTGCATCCTGAATGGCCCTTCTCTCAACTGATGTGGAACCCGATGGTGTACAGACCACTACACTAGGTTTGCGAATCGATAAACCTAGGGCCTTACTTGCTTTTTTCATGATTTCCCGAAGCATTTGCGCGGTTACATTAAAATCCGCAATGACACCATCCTTAAGCGGACGGATTGCCACGATATTTCCGGGTGTTTTCCCGATCATGTTTTTTGCATCCACACCGACTGCCAATACTTTATTAGTCTCTATATCAATGGCCACCACAGATGGCTCATTAAATACGATTCCTTTATTTTTACTGTAAACTAGCGTATTCGCAGTCCCTAAGTCAATGCCTATTTCTGTATTTGATAACATTTAGTCACCCCTCCATAAGAGTTTGACCCCCTATATACTCATTCTACCTTTTATTGCGAGTTTGTGGGGGTGGGAAATCTAGTAAATGGTGGAATTGCCATGCCGTTTATTTTCATAGAAAGAAAACATGATGAAATATAAGAGTGCACTGGCGAGGGCAAGCGCGCCTATAACGGCAAATGTCCAGCATTTTTAGTGAAATTCACACTGCCGCACCTCGCTTCAGTCGAAAACAAGTGTGGATGGCAGCTTTGGACCAGCTTGTTTTATGTTAAGATATAGATGAAAATCCGCATAGATAAAGAAGGTAATTTTGTGAGTGCAAATTTAATCGAGAGAAAGAGTTTCAGAGTCATCTTTACCGCTTTTCTAGCTTTCCTAGGTGGTTATGCATTTGATAGCCTTGGAATATACTTGCCATGGATGCTTGGACCATTATTCGTCGTGATGATCGCGAAAGTGAAGTTAAGGAAGTACTTGTTTTGGTCTAAAACCTTTAGGAGTACTGGATTGGTCATTTTAGGTTTACAACTGGGCAGTTCATTCACGAAACAATCGTTAAATGAGATGATTGAATATTTGCCGGTTATGCTTTTTACGACCATTGCAATCATTTTATTTACAGTTTTGACTGGCTGGTTTGTCGGGAAACGAATGAACTTATCCTTGGGCACATCCATGCTTGGCAGTTTTCCGGGAGGGCTTTCCCAGATGGTGGTCTTAAGTGAGGAAATGAAGGATAGTGATGAAACGGTTGTTGGTTTCATGCAAACACTGCGGGTCATCCTGGTGATATCCATTGTTCCTTGGATCGTGACCCATGTAATGTCAGTTGGATCAGGTACGGTAATGACCATATCGGAGCGGCCGTTTTTCTTATTTGATTATGATGGGAAATTAGCCATCATGATGTTGTTAACCTTGCTAATATTCATCTTCTTCACAAAGAAAGTGAATTTTCCGCTGCCCTTTTTGCTAGGACCTCTCATGGCTGCAACACTATTCAATTTAGCAGGCCCAGGTGCCCCGCAGATTCCCGATTTTTGGTTGAACTTGTCACAATTGTTGATCGGCGCACATTTAGGCTATACACTGAAGGTTGATAATCCCCGACTTTTCAGAAAGATGTTTGGGGCTGTATTCGTCGGTAATGTCCTATTGATTGGATTTTGCTATTATCTTTCCGTTCAGTTTGCCCCTATCCTATCTTTGCAGCCGAACGAATTATTTTTGAGCATGGCGCCAGGCGGCGTCGCCGAAATGGCCGTAACAGCCATGTCTGTGCATGTGGATTTATCCGTTGTCACAAGTTTTCATTTATTCAGGATCCTATTCATTTTATTTTTTCTGTCACCCATCATAAAATGGCTTGTTGGGAGAAACCACGGGAAACAAGAGCAGGGACAAAGCTGACAGGCTTTGTCCTTTTTTCTTTTCGGAAAAACTGAAGAGTGAAAAGAGCAAATGCCAGGTGTTATGCGGAAAAATCGCTAAGGAAATCTCGGATTTATTGGTCAGGACTTACCCAGAAACATTATCGTAAGCGGACATACCGATAATATTCCGATTAAAAATTACCAATATGAATCCAACTGGGATCTGAGCGTGATGCGATCCGTGAATTTTATGAAACTTCTCCTGGAAAATAAAGAGTTGGATCCCGAAATGTTCAGGGCTAAAGGACATGGGGAATTCAAGCCGGTTGCTTCTAACGAAACGAAAAAAGGAAGGGCAAAAAACCGGAGAGTCGAAATCCTGATTGTTCCACGGACAGAGATAAATAAGTGAAAACCTGTCAGGAATGGTCGGGTTTTTCTTTTTGAAGGAGAAAATATAGAAAGAGAATATACGAATGTGATGGAAGAAATCGTTGTGACATAGGTACAGGTATTAATGTCAGGTATGGAATACCAAACATTTTGTTCGTGCAGGAAATGTAAGAATGACATCATCACATTATCATTGAATAACCTGCCTAATTACTATGTAACCACGGAAGAAGGGAGGAAAAGGATATTTGGAAATTTGAATACAGAAGAAAACAGAAAATGGATCAATAAAAGAATCATCAATGCGATACACGTGGTTGGACAGTATCCTAAACATTGATCAAAAGGTGGACAGCGAACGCCGAAGGGATGTCGGAAATATAGCGGTATATTACTTATAAACAAAAGGGTCAACCATTAATTATGTGTTTATTTATGGTGGCAGAGGGAACATAAATAAAGTACAAAGTTGGTTCATTCGATCAAATATTGAGGAGATGAATTATTATGGGTAAAAATATCGCATGTGTTGTAACAAATATGTTTGAGGACTCGGAGTATAGTGAACCGGCAAAAGCATTCGAAGAAGCCGGCCATACGGTAACGAGGATTGAAATGGTAAAAGGAAAAACTGTTAAAGGGAAACAAGGGGAGGTAGAAGTCGAGATTGATGAAAGCATCGACTCGGTAAAACCAGAAAATTTCGATGCATTATTCATCCCCGGCGGTTTTTCCCCTGATCAACTGCGTGCTGACGAACGCTTCGTATCTTTCGCCAAATCGTTCATGGATGATAAAAAACCAGTATTTGCGATCTGTCATGGACCGCAGTTGCTGATTACGGCCAAAACACTTGAAGGACGCCACGCAACAGGATATACATCGATTAAAGTCGATATGGAGTATGCAGGTGCCACATATTTGGACAAAGAGGTTGTGGTTTGCGGCAACCAGCTAGTAACCAGCAGGACACCTGAAGACCTTCCGGCATTTAACCGGGAATCGCTCAATCTATTGAAATAATGAAAAATCCCGGCAGCTGCCGGGATTTTTCATTTTAAAGGATTCATATACTTCAATCTTTGCAGTAAAATAAAAGGAGAGATGAATTTAAAAAGGAAGTGTCACGATTGATCGTATTAAAATCTGCACGTGAAATTCAAGCTATGCACGAATCGGGTAAAATTTTGGCTGCTTGTCATAGGGAGATTGCAAAGCTGATTGTTCCTGGGGTGACAACATGGGAAATCGAAGAATTTGTTGAAGGATTCTTAAAAAAACATGGTGCGAAGCCGGAACAAAAGGGTTACAAAGGGTATGAGTATGCGACATGTGCCAGCATAAATGAAGAAATTTGTCATGGTTTCCCTCGTAAGACCCCTTTGAAAAACGGGGATATTGTAACGATTGATATGGTCGTCAATTATAATGGGGCCCTTGCTGACTCTGCCTGGACGTATACGGTCGGTAAGGTTTCAAAGGAAACCGAACATTTAGTGAATGTGACGAAGGAATCTTTGTATAAGGCGATTGAAGTATGTGTGGAAGGCAATCGGATTGGAGATATAGGTCATGCCATACAAACATATGTCGAAGCGGAAGGCTTCTCTGTCGTTCGTGATTTCATCGGACATGGGATAGGAAATGTCATTCATGAAGAGCCGCAGGTTCCGCATTATGGACTGCCGAATAAAGGTCCGCGTCTTAAGGAAGGCATGGTATTCACCATCGAGCCAATGGTAAATGTAGGTACATATAAAGCAAGCCGGGACCCGAATGGATGGACGGCATCCACTGCAGATGGGAAATACTCGGCTCAATATGAGCATACGATTGCCATTACGAAAAACGGTCCGCTTATTTTGACCGAACAATGAACATAAAAAACAGCATCGATCATGATGCTGTTTTTTCATTTTAATCAATTGGACGTTCCAATGAATACAAATCTTCTTCAATATTTCCTAATCTGTCCTCAATGACTTTTTTAGCATCTTTGATACCTTCATTATAAATAAAGGGAGCAATATTATCGAAAATGAACTGCAAATGATTTTCAGCAGCGATTTCACCGATTTTCTTGCCATGTTCCTGATACACATATTCTTGGATACTTTCGATCATCTTGCGGCGTTTTTCTATGGGAAATTGTATGAACATTGTGCCCTCCTCCTTCATATTTGTTCTAAAAACCATGTAATGAATTGAGTCGAATCCAAAGGGAAGACGGGTACTGAAGCATGATTCCTTGTTCGTTCCAGACATTCGGGCCAAGCCACAGCTGCTTTGACATTAGTAAGCTTTTCCAATAACAGGAGGTCACTTTCTTCTTTGATTAAAATGACCTTAGGAAAGTCCTCTTGCTTATAACCTTCAATTAAAATCACATCAGGGGAAAATAGACACAGTAAATGAATCAACTCAGTGATAGGGGCTTTCCCCTTGAAATTGCCAAGCAGCTCGATTGTTCCATCTCCTTCAACAAGTGATGCAGCCGCCCCTGCATGAAAGTGTTTATTGGAATCCTTCGTGCCTGTGACATCTGGTTTTCCGCCATGTCCATGATGTTTTAAAACGGCTGTCTCTAATTTTGCTTCGCGAAGCTGTTTGATTATATTCGTTATGAAGGTCGTTTTCCCTCTATTTTGGTAGCCGACCACCTGGAATATCAAGGGCTTCACCAAGGCCATTGGCATCCTTCTTGGTCATCAAGAAGCAGGATGTCCACAAAATCTCCAGTTTGGAAACCACGGGTCCCCCCAGGTAAGACGGTCAGTGAATTGGCACCTGCCAAGCTTGTTGTAATATTGGATTTATCCACACCGCTAGGAATTACCTTCAACTTGCCTGATTCGTAAAATAATCGGGTCCGAAGCAGACGCGAGAATGGATTGGGTTTTAAGAAGTCTTCTGCCAATTGTGCCGTCTCTTTTCGTAAATGAGGATGTTCCGAAAACAGCATGGTGCGGATGATCGGTCTTGCAAATAATTCAAAGCCGACATAACTGGCGGATGGATTGCCGGATAAACCGAATAAAAATTTGTTATTATATACGGCTACGGTCGTCACGCTGCCGGGGCGCATGGCCACCTTGTTGAATAAGACATCAGCGCCAATTTTTTGATAAATATCCGGGAGAAGATCAAAATCGCCGACAGAAACTCCTCCTGTCGTAATGAGCAGATCCACTTCCTCCAAGGCAGCTGAAATGGCCTCGTAGCTTAATTTGAATTCGTCTTTAAGCTTTCCATAGAAACGGACTTCTCCTCCGGCCCTCCGAATTTGGGCGGAGATGGCATGTGAATTGCTGTTGCGAATTTTGCCGGGCTGCAACGGTTCATTAACATCAAGAAGTTCAGATCCCGTAGCGAATAATCCGACGACAGGCTTAGTGGCAACGGGCACTTCGGCATAACCGAAGGTTGCGAGCAAGCCGATGATCCCTGGATTGATCACTGTTCCTTTTTTTACAAGAACATCGCCTTTCTTTGCATCCTCACCTTGAAAAGAAACGTTTTCGCCTTCCTTAAGCGAGCGTTTAAATGATATGTACTTCTTTCCGTCCTTTTCGAATTCCTTCGTAAGCTCGAGCATGATTACGGCATCACACTCAGCTGGCATTTGAGCTCCAGTCATGATTCTTGCCACTTGATTTTTTTGAACAGGAATATTCGATACCATACCCGCAGCCAACTCTTCAACCACTTCGAACTCGAGAGGGTTATTTATGGAACCTTTGGCCGTATCTTTGGACCTAAGGGCGAATCCATCATATGGCGAGCGGTTAAAATGCGGAACATCATTTGTAGCTACAATATTTTGAGCCAGAAAACGGCCATGGCTTTCCTCGAGGGGAATCAGTTCCATATGTCCTGTTAATTTATGCTTCATCACTTTTTCCACTGCTTCTGCAATACTGATGGGCGTTCTTCTTTCTACCATGCTTACAACTCCTGTCGGTTTTCAATTTCTATATCAAATGTAGCAGAATTTTTTTAAAAATGAAAAAAATCCTCACCGGTATGGGAGGATTTGAATGTTACTTATTACGCAGTCTTCCAAGTTCTTCAGCGATAGCTTCCATTTCACGGACACTGAAATTCGTTTTTTTCATCACCATAGTATAAATATCGTGAAGTTCTTCGTACATCTCGATATCAAAATGGGTCGATTTGATTGCACCGAAGTTCATGACTTTTAATTTATCCTTGATTGCTTCAATCATAAACTCGACACTTTCGGCTGTGTTTTGCGTTAAATCCATTTCCCTCATCCTTTCATACGTTCCTAAATTATTTTCATCTTTGCATGATTACCTTGAGAAGTCAATGAATATTCGGGTGGAAAACGAAGCTTGATTCCAGATATACTTGGTCATTTCCACGTTTTAATGTGAGAAAGTTTGGGAAAAGATAGGAAAAAAAATATTCAAACATTGTATAATGGAGATAGCTAACATTATACATCAACTAATATATGACGAGGAGGAGAATATATGAGCAACATTCGTGAAGAATATAAGGGTGCCAAGAAAAGCAAATTTATGCAAGCGGTCTTTATTGGGGCGTTGGCTGGGGCAGCGATAAGCCTTTTTGATAAGGATACGCGTTATTCTGTATTGGAAAACAGTAAAAGCTGCATGGGCAATATGAAAGAATTCATAAAGAATCCCAATGGGGTGCTTAAACAAGTAAGTGAAACATCATCTAAGGTCCGTTCCACTGTTGAAAAAATTTCCGATGATGTATCCTTCATTTCCCAAAAGGTGGAGGAAATGAAAGACATTCCATCGCAAGTTGCCCAAGTGGTGATGGAGACGAAGGAAGTTTTTGCTGCAGAGGAAGAAGAGTCGTCTTCAAGTCAACAGGATCGTATTTCCTTAAATTAGAAAATGGGGTGGAGGTATGGCCAATAAAAAAGAATGGCTGAAAGGCTCATTCTTCAAGACTTTCATAAAACGGTTACATGTGGATGATGTGTCGGGGCTTGCAGCACAGCTGTCTTATTTCTTCTTGCTTTCCCTGTTTCCGTTACTTATTTTTTTATTCACTTTATTGGCCTATCTGCCATTTTCCCAAGAAGATATTTTAAATACCGTCCGTACATATGCGCCTGACGATTCGATGAAAATCATCGAGGCTAACCTATCGGAAGTGATGGAAGCGAATGGGACTTTATTGTCGTTTGGTGTCATCGGAACGATATGGTCGGCATCGAATGGGATGAATGCAATCATTAAGGCATTTAACCATGCATATGGTGTAAAAGAAAGTCGAACTTTCTTTATTTCCCGGGGAATGTCGATTCTACTCACTTTAGCAATGATTTTTGTTTTTATTGTCGTTTTATTGCTGCCGGTATTCGGAAAACAGATCGGAGTGTTCCTATTTGCTGAAATTGGACAATCCGATGAATTTCTTACGATTTGGAACCAACTTCGCTGGGTGATCAGTACGCTTGTATTTTTAATTGTGTTCACAATCCTTTATTGGATTGCGCCCAACATAAAGCTGAAGTGCATAACCGTCATGCCTGGTGCTATCTTTGCAACGGCAGGGTGGAGTCTTGCTTCCTTTTTGTTTTCTTTTTATGTGGAGAACTTCGCAAATTATTCCGCAACATATGGAAGTCTTGGAGGGATAATCGTATTAATGGTCTGGTTTTATTTGTCGGGACTCATCATTATAATGGGCGGGGAAATAAATGCGCTCATAAGTGAAAAGGAAAAACCAGAATGTGTATGAGCTTCCTGGAGTTCCCGTAATGGCAAGCTAACATGCTGCGGATACTATTCAAGAAATGACAACTTTAGAAGAGGAGGAGTTCTTTCATGAGTAAAAAGGATGGCAGCACAAAGCAAAAAGGAAAAAATAAAGGTTCGAACCATAAAACTTCAGGTTCTGCAAACGGTAAGAACGGATATCACTAAATGAAATGATCATAAAAAAAGGGAGCCTTGGAGGGCTCCTTTTTCATGTTTAGTTTCTCAAAAGTCTTAAGCTGTTCAGTATAACGAGAATTGTACTTCCTTCATGGCCAATGACGCCATATGGGAGGTCTAGAAATTGAAGGAAATTGGATGCTATCAAAATCATGATGACCGAAATTGAAAAGATGACGTTTTGTTTGATGATCCGATTCATCTTCTTGGATAATTTGACTGCTTCCGCAATGCGCGGCAGATCATTCTTCATCAGAACGACATCCGCTGTCTCCAAGGCAACATCCGTGCCTTCACCCATTGCAATTCCAACAGATGCTGTTGCTAGTGCAGGCGCATCATTGATGCCATCCCCAACCATCGCTACAGTGCCAAAATGTTCTTTCAGCTTTTTCACTTCAGTCACTTTGGTTTCAGGTAGACATTCGGCAATATATGCATCTATATGGCTCTCCAAAGCAATCGCTTTAGCCGTTTTTTCCCCATCCCCTGTAAGCATGACGGTATGGATGCCCTCATTTTTCAAGGCTTCGATGGCTGTAACGGTTTCTTCACGAACGACATCTTTCAAAGTGAGTATGCCTGCAATTCCTTGATCATCTTTTGCATAAACGATTGTCTTACCTTGTTCAGCCAATGTCAGTGCAATGCCATTTTGGAATCGTTCTGCTTCACTGCGACCGACGAAATCAGCTTTTCCGACTTGCCAAAGCACGCCATTGATATAGGCTTGAACCCCATTACCTGAGATATCTTCCATGTTATTGGGTTTAATGATATCCTTTTGCAATTTTGATTTGGCATAACGTACGATTGATGTTGCCAAAGGGTGATTCGAATAATTTTCAACAGATGCAATATGAAATAAGAAATCATCTTCGTTTAAATCTTCGCGGATAATGACATCCGTAACCTCTGGTTTTCCTTTTGTCAATGTACCGGTTTTATCTAAAGCAATTGCCTGCAGATTACCTAGATTCTCAAGATGGATGCCTCCTTTAAATAAAATGCCATGACGGGCTCCATTTGAAATGGCAGAAAGTGTAGCTGGCATAATAGAGGCAACAAGGGCACAAGGAGAAGCGACAACGAGCAGGATCATCGCTCTGTAGAATGTCTCGGTCCAGCTCCACCCCAATAGGAAATGGGGTACGAACATCATCAGGCCGACAACCGTCAATACTACTTTTACATAAGTCCCTTCAAACCGTTCAATGAACAGCTGGGAAGGGGACTTTTCACTTTGTGCGGATTGAACGAGAGTGATTATTTTTTGAAATAATGTTTCACTTGCCGGTTTGGTGATTTCCACGGTAATCGTTCCACGGAGATTAACCGTTCCCGCAAATACTTCATCATCCAATGATTTACTGACTGGTAGGGATTCGCCAGTGATGGCGGCTTCATCGATATTGGTACGGCCGTCCGTGATTTTTCCATCTGAAGGAACTCTCTCACCTGGTTTCACTAAAATCAAATCCCCGACATGCAGCTGTGAAACGGATACGGTTTCTTCATATCCGTTAGTGATGCGCAGTGCTTCTTCGGGCTGTAAGTCCATTAATGCTGAAATTTCTTTATGGCTTTTATTCATCGTGTATGTCTCAAGGGCACCGCTTAAAGCGAAGATGAAAATCAATATGGCACCTTCCGTCCAGTATCCGATGACCGCAGAACCGATTGCCGCAAAAATCATCAGCATCTCAACATTCAATTCCCGGTCGGCAATCGTATCTTCTATGCCTTCTTTCGCCTTGGCATATCCGCCAATCAAGAAAGAGGCCAAGTATATGACGATGGAAGTGGTTTCCATTCCGTTCTTTGAAAGGGCCCAGCCCAATAATATAAGTAAACCGCTGAATAATGCAGCAATAAGTTCTAGATGAGGTTTCGCTTTTTCCAACCAAGTGGTTTTGCATGCAGCCGGTTGGGTTAAATGTTTAGTATCTGTAGTCATAAGACTCCCTCCCACATTCTTCTCTATTTTGTGTAAATGATATAGATTATCATTTGTGTTATATCTAATTGAGAAAGATAATCAACGTCATTTCTCTGGATAAAATATGAAAGCTGCCACCGTAATTGCGATGACAGCAATGTTTTCAAAGGTTTATAAATGTGATGTCCCTTTTGTTATTATTATAATACCACATATCCTATTCAGAAATAAAGAAGAATGATTCTAATCTAGTAAAAAATATAAAGTATCTCCTGACCAATATAAAGTCTATTGATAAATACCGTTCAAATTGAATAATAAAAGAAGCGTCCAGATAAAAAACTATACTACATAACTGAAGCAGGCATTTTTTCCTTAAACAAGGCCAATGATATGAAGACAAGGAAAAGCATGATACTGATCATATAGAAAAAATTTGCTCCATCAATGTGTTCTATAACCAGGCCGCCAAAGAATGGACCGACGATGCTGCCGAGACTAAAGAATATACTGCATAATAAATTCCCGGCAGGTAATAGGTTTCTAGGTAAAAGATCTGCCATATAACTGATACCCAGCGAGAAAGTCGAACCAACCATCATTCCGCCAAACATAAAGCAGATGAATAGGCCAAGCACTGAATAGGAATAAATCCCTGCAAGCGTGAATATGGCAAACCCTGAAAAAAGAATCGTCAGCAAGGTCTTTCGCCGTCCAAAACGGTCACTGACCATCCCCAAGGGGATCTGGGTAAGCAGAGTCCCTGCAGAAAATGCCGGAATGATGATGGATACTGCGGTTAAATCGATTCCGGAGCGCAGGGCGAATACAGGAAAATTGCTATTCAATGAGGCTTCAAGCACGCCAAATGTAAACGGAAGTAAAAAAGCGACCCAGGCTATGCGGCTAACTTTCGTAAACCTTTTGAGTGTGCCAAGGAATGATGTGCTTTCAGAATCATCCTGATCAGGAAGCTCATTTCTAATTAGGAAAACAGTGGACCACGCCAGAAGGCTAAGTATCGATGTGATGATGAAAGGCAAAGACTGATTGATTTCGAGAAGCTTCGTCATCAGCGGGCCAACCATGAAGCCAAGACTGAAGAAAAGTCCATAAATGGCAAGATTCCTTCCGCGCTTCGCTATTGGTGAAATGGCAGTGATCCAGGTCTGTGTAGCAAAGTGAAGTGTATGATCGCCGATACCAATGAAGAAACGCAGTACGAACCAAAACCAGAATGATTTCCAGACAGGAAATAAGGCAAGTGATACAATGACCGTTATCCCGCCAAATAATATCAATGGCTTATAGCCGTATTTCCGGAGTGGGGCTTCCATAAAAGGAGAAATCAATAGAATTCCAATATAAAGGGAGGCTGCATGAAACCCGTTTAGGGATGAGCTAATTCCTTCATTTTCAAAAATGATGGCAATGATCGGCAGGAGCATCCCTTGAGAAAACCCCGATATGCCGACAATTAAGATTAAAACGCTTAAAAGCAATTTATTATTCATAAAATCATGTCTCCTAAGAAATGTATACCTTCTTGATGTTACATCTTAGGAAGAGGATTAAGCAATAGAAATTTGGGTAAATATTGTCAAGAAGAGAGGTGTTGATAAAATTTTCCTTTGTCATTCACCGAAGATTATGTATGATAGTTTTTGTTACATAAAAAGAACTATAGGATTGTGAGGAGAAGTATCGTGAATAAAATATTTTTGGGGCTTGTCCTGTTAGGCGTCCCTTTATCTGTCATTGGGTCATTATTGCATTGGCCGAGTGTAATCATGTTCATAGTATATTGCTTAACAATCGTGGCGCTGGCAGGCTTCATGGGCCGGGCCACTGAAAGCTTAGCGATCGTTATGGGACCAAGGATTGGCGGTCTCTTGAATGCAACGTTTGGTAATGCAGTAGAATTGATCATATCCATCTTTTCATTAAAGGCGGGGCTAGTGGGTGTCGTGCTGGCGTCTTTGACTGGTTCCGTTTTAGGAAATTTATTGTTGGTGGCAGGACTTTCATTCTTTGTCGGAGGGACTAAATACAAACGGCAGAAGTTTAATGTATTCGATGCGAGGCATAATGCCGGTCTATTGATTTTTGCTGTAATTGTAGCCTTCGTCATACCGGAAGTATTCACACAAAACATGGGTGAATCAAGCACGATGTCGTTAAGTGTCGGAATTTCCATTATATTGATCTTATTATATCTTGCAGCATTATTCTTTAAATTGGTTACTCACCGCGGGGTATATCAGCATACTGAGAAACTCGAGGAACATGAAGAGGAAGTACCGGAGTGGGGCAGGAAAAAGGCAATTATAATACTTGCTGCCGCTACATTGGCTGTTGCTTACGTATCGGAAAAACTTGTCCATACGTTTAGCGAGGTGGGGGAAGCTTTCGGATGGTCGGAGTTATTCATCGGTGTCATTATCGTTGCGATCGTCGGTAACGCGGCAGAGCATGCTTCCGCCGTCATAATGGCCTATAAAAACAAAATGGATGTCGCTGTGGAGATTGCCGTTGGTTCCACGCTTCAAGTAGCGATGTTCGTTGCCCCAGTACTCGTATTGATTTCGTTAATGTATCCAACGAGTATGCCGCTTGTTTTCACAATGCCAGAACTGATATCAATGGTTTCAGCAGTCTTTCTGGTAATCATGATTTCTAATGATGGGGAAACGAACTGGTTTGAAGGCCTTACATTATTGGCCGCTTACTTCATTATGGGAATTGGATTTTATTTATTATAAGAATGCAGGCCTTCCAATGTGGGAGGTCTTTCTTTTTATAAAATTAAAATATAGAAATGACTCTGCTCAGGTTAGATTTAGCAGAGTCATTTCTATATTAGTAAATTACCATTCATAAGTTATTCCAAAATTTTTCATCATGCTTTTGAAAAAGTTGAGAAAATATTCTAGAGTGTCACACCATCCTTTTACATCAGATTTAAGTATAGGCGAATTCGTTTTCTGTCATCCTTTAAAAGGGTGTCATGGATTGTTCGATAAGCATACCTCCTGAAGGTTTAATAGGTATGAACGATTTCGCCTCCTTTTTATAATGTAAAATAAGTATAACTGATTTGAAGAGAAAAGTAAATATTCTGAACTTTACAAATTTATTACAAAATTGAAATCGGAATGAAATGTATAGAATGTTGGCTAAAAACAAAATCTATAATCAATATGATTGAACCCCTCAAAAGGAGTGCGACAGCATGAAAAGAACTATTATTATTACGATGATTGCCCTAATTGCCTTCATTCAGGCGAATGTAAGCTTTGCAGCTGATATACCAGAAGCCAAAGCAAATCCGAATAAGGTGAATATCCCACCTTCAGTATTGAATATTGCAAAGGAGAATACGTATCCGAACCCGACCCAGGATCTTCCGATGCTGCAGCCGAGTAATCTTGCCAAACAATTGATCGATTCGTCGGATATCAAGATTGAAAACCCAGAACTCATCCAAATGTTGAATGAATCCGCAATTGCAAAAGCCCCGCTTGCTTTTGGATACAGGGCGACCATTTACCTTGGCCATTGGGCCTTGAATTATGAGTCTTCTGAAACGGCACCAAACTGGGAATACCAAAAGATCAATACGAATTACTATGATAATCGCGGCGGTGAAGTTCCATATAAGATCCGTTATGTCCAGGAAAGTCAGAAGGCAGTGAGTGGCGGTCTGACTGCGAAAATCCCTAAGGCTGAGGATGTTCAAAAGATGATGCTGCTAAAAGCCACTGAAAAAACGAATTTGCCATTGGCTTTTGAAACGATCATCGGAGCTGGTACGAAAAAAGATCAAGTATACAATGTTGCTTCAAATAGGATTGGTTACTTGTCCAGTTTTGCTTCCGCCGTCAATGAAAAAGGCAAGGTCACATATGGAGAAGTATATTTGAACTTAAAAGGTAATAAAAGAACCATTACGATAAAGAACATCACATCACAAGGCATCGGTGCATGGATACCGGTTCAGGACCATGTTTCCTACAGCTTTACAGTTTCGCAGCAACCCAGGTAAATTGAAAAACTCGCCGGATTGGCGAGTTTTTCTTCATATGGTTGACTTCCTGATCCTGAAGTCCTCCTTCGGGTAGTAGGCATTTTTGACGAGAACATTCGGGCCCAGACATTTGACTGCCGGGCAGTGGCAGTTCAATTCATTGGCCAGTTTCGAACTCATCCATGTGTCATAGGAATCGGTCAAGGGCTGGTCTTTGATATTCCCTAATGTAGGCGCGTCCCCGAAATCGGTCACGATCACTTCCCCTGTGAAAATATTGATGTTCAACCTGGAACGTCCATCAGGGTCATTCCTTACAGTCACTTTATGTGAACCATAAAGGCGTTGAAGCAGCTTTATATCCTCTTTACTGTTATTGCAAGGATAAAATGGCAGGGTACCGAAAAGCATCCAAACATTTTCATCACGGATATCAAGCAAATGATGAATCGCTTCACGCATATTATCCAATGATAAAGTTTCAAGTGCCGAAGCGAAATCGCTTGGATACATCGGATGAATTTCATGCCTTTGACATCCCATTTCATCGACGATCTGTCTGTGAATATGTTCAAGATGAGGCAATGTGCGTTTATTAAGCATCGTTTCTGCAGATACCAGCACACCAGCTTTTGTCAGGGCACGGGAATTTTCGATCATTTTATCAAATAGTTTCTTTCGCTGTTCCCGAGATGGTTTTCGGTCCATCATGGCAAAGCCGATATCAATGAATTCATCGATCGTTCCCCAATTATGGGAAATGTGCAGAACATCCAAATAAGGAATGATTTCCTCATACCGTTCCAAGTCAAGGGTCAAGTTGGAATTGATTTGTGTCCGTACCCCGCGGCTACGGGCATATTTCAATAGAGGCAAAACATAATTCTTCACTTGTTTTCTTGAAAGCATCGGTTCCCCGCCAGTGATGCTTAGCGAGCGAAGCAAAGGGATTTCATCAAGTCGCTGAATCAGTAATTCCAAAGGCAGGGCATCCGGGTCCTTGGGCTGAAGTGTGTAACCGACGGCACAATGCTCACAACGCATATTGCAAAGGGTTGTGGTGGTGAACTCCACGTTGGTGAGGCTGAGTTTTCCATATTGTTCAACGTCCATATATGCTTCCCAAGGATCATACTTGGGTGTAATTGGTGTTAAAAGATCTTGCTTGATTATTGACATATTTAAAACTCCTTACGTAATAATGCACTAACCCATTATGAACAATGGGAACAAAAATTGTCAAATGGCGGAGAGCTGCGTTTATAGCTTGCCATTGCACTTTCAAGCAGATTTCGTTACGATGAAAGAAGAACGGAAGGAGAGTGCCTCATGGGAAAATCCATTACAGGTAAAAACGAACAATTAACATACTTAAAAGAACGCCTCACGATGTTCATGGAAGTTCTTGATCATATCGAACCGGAAAATACGGAGTTGGAAGATATAGACCGTTTAATCGGCATGATAGATGATTTGGAAGGCAAAGTGGAACAATTCAAGACAAGGGAAGACTAATATCTGTTTCGATAGTATGACTTTTTCAATGTTAATATTCATGAGGGATGACGAGAAACCTGCGTCATCCCTTTTATTATCAAATCTTCTTGGAAATGATTGGTGAAGATATTTGATTTATGGGCTATTTAAAGCGCTTTGATCATTTCACTCCAAATTGCTGTTCATTAAGAAAAATAATTACTTGTTTTCGAAAGATTATGTTAGATGTATAATAAAACGGGTGTTGAATCATTCGCTATTTATAGAGAAGCAGGGAAATGATTAATCTAATCTAGGGGAAATAAGAGGGGGAAGAGAAATTTGGATATTCAAAAATTCCAAGAAAGTATGTACAGTCTTATCGTTGAAACTTCAACGAATCTTCCAAAGGATGTTCGTCGTGCGGTCAAAAGTGCAAAACAGCGTGAAAATGCAGGTACTCGTTCTGCATTAAGCTTGGCCACCATCACGAATAATATTACAATGGCTGACGACAATGTATCACCGATTTGTCAGGATACTGGTCTGCCGACTTTCAAAATAAAAACTCCAGTTGGCGTGAACCAACTTGAAATAAAAAAAGCAATCCGAAATGCGATCATTTTAGCGACAAAAGGCGGAAAACTTCGTCCAAACGCAGTTGACTCTTTATCGGGTGAAAATAGCGGGGATAACCTTGGGGAAGGTCTTCCTGTCATTAAATTCGATCAATGGGAAAAAGACTATATTGATGTTCGCCTTATCTTAAAAGGCGGCGGCTGTGAAAATAAAAACATCCAATACAGTCTGCCTATGGAACTTGAAGGATTGGGGAAAGCGGGCCGTGATTTGGACGGAATCCGTAAATGTGTACTTCACTCTGTCTACCAAGCACAAGGACAAGGCTGCAGTGCCGGCTTCATCGGCGTTGGTATCGGTGGGGACCGTTCATCCGGATATGATCTGGCTAAGGCTCAACTTTTCCGCAGTAATGAAGATGTGAATCCGAATGAAGACCTTCGTAAACTTGAAGATTACATCATGAAGACAGCTAATGAATTGGGAATCGGCACGATGGGCTTTGGCGGCGAAACTACACTGCTTGGATGTAAAATCGGTGTCATGCACCGTATTCCGGCAAGCTTTTTCGTATCCGTTGCTTACAATTGCTGGGCATTCCGCCGTTTAGGAGTGAAAGTCAATCCTGAAACAGGTGAAATCAATGAGTGGTTGTATCAAGAAGGCGAGAAAATCGACTTTGCTTTAGAAGCAGAAAAAGCAGCGAAGGATGAAGTGGCAGCCGCTTCTGAACCGGACGTTAAAGCTTCCCGTGAAATCACCCTGCAAGCACCAATCACGGAAGAACAAATCCGTGAATTAAAAGTTGGTGACGTGGTTCATATTAACGGCAGGATGTATACGGGCCGTGATGCCATCCACAAGCATTTATCTGAAAATCCTGCACCAATCGACCTAGATGGACAAATCATCTATCATTGTGGCCCAGTTATGCTGAAGGACGAAGAAGGTAAATGGCATGTGAAGGCTGCGGGACCGACAACAAGTATTCGTGAAGAACCATACCAAGGCGATATCATGAAACGATTCGGCATCCGTGCAGTTATCGGTAAAGGCGGAATGGGACCAAAAACACTAGAGGCGCTAAGTGAACACGGCGGCGTTTATCTAAACGCAATCGGCGGGGCTGCTCAATATTATGCAGACTGCATCAAGTCCGTCGAAGGTGTGAACTTCACTGAATTTGGTATTCCAGAAGCGATGTGGCATCTGAATGTTGAAGGATTCACTGCCGTAGTTACCATGGATTCACATGGAAACAGCCTGCATAAAGACGTTCAGCAATCTTCATTGGAAAAATTGGCACAATTCAAAGAACCAGTATTTAAATAATTATATGGAAAAAGGCGCTCACCAAACGGTTGAGCGTCTTTTGCATATCTTACTCTTCGATTTCCGGCAGTGGATCGATCCTTGTAGCATCCTCTAAATTCAATCCACTTTTCACAAAATGAACAAACACTCCGCCACTTAAACCAAGACAACCAACAAAGCCTATAGTGATAACCCATTCCAGCATTTCATTCCCCCCTTGCTAAATGTATATGAAAAAAAAGGCGATAATTTACTCAAAAAAGTACAATCTTTTGGAATGGACGCACATACATTAGAAGAGAAAGGGGGGATTTTCATGCAGAACAACTACATCTTATTCTTTATCGCCATGTTAACCGGTTTTGCTTTCATCAAACTTCCTGTGGCAAACACGATTTTCTCCGGTCTTGAAACATTCCTTGACGTAGTCGGAATTGTAATCGTTCTCATTTTCGCTATCGCCATTATTTGGAAGGCGGCACAAGCGTTATTTAAAGGATAAACAAAGCATGGAGGGCCAATCCTTTTCGGAGGATAGGCCTTTTTTTACGTGGATTAAGGTTTTGCGAGAGATACCTATAACAATTCGACCCACGGCCCGAAAACTGGTCCCTGAGCGTAGTGAATTCGACCCATGGCCCAATAATTCGACATTCACAATATCATGCATATAAATCTCCATGTTCCAAACAATAAGAAAAAAGGACATGGGGGATATTCCAATGAAAAAAAAGGTGATTTTATCCGCTTTTATATGCTTGATATGCTCTTTGGCAAGCCCAGCTTTTGCAGAATCCTATAACTGGGGTTTCAATAAAGGGAAAAATGGGACACCTGCTGATGCCGGTAAAAAATTCAATGAAATGCTGCCTGAATATGAAGCGATTTATAAAGGGGATACAAGGAAAAAAGTCGTTTATTTAACGTTTGATAACGGTTATGAAAATGGCTATACGGCCCAGATTTTAGATGTGCTGAAGAAACATGGTGCTCCTGGAGCTTTTTTTGTCACAGGTCATTATTTAAAGACCGCACCTGAGCTTGTTGTCCGTATGGCTAATGAGGGGCATATCGTAGGAAACCATTCCTGGAACCATCCGGATATGACCAGCGTGACGGACGATGTGATACGCATGGAGCTTGAGCGGGTAAAAAAAGCAACGGAAAAATTAACGGGGCAAAAAGGAATGAATTACTTAAGGCCGCCTCGTGGGGTATTTAATGAGAGAACAATGAGAATCGCAAAAAAAGAAGGGTATTACCACATCTTCTGGTCACTGGCATATAAAGACTGGATTGTTGATCAACAAAAGGGTGCCGCGTTCGCACACGATGAAGTGCTTAAGCAAATTCATCCTGGCGCGATTTTATTATTGCATACCGTATCGAAGGATAATGCGGATGCATTGGACTCGATTCTGACGGATCTTGAAAAACAGGGGTACACATTCAGTAGCCTTGATGATTTAATGATTGAGAAACAGTTGCCGAACCGAATGCTTTATTAAAATGAGAAGCGGGTCCTGTAGTGATAATTCAGGTCCCGCTTTTATCCATTCTCTTCAATTTCAAGTAATATTTCTGGAAACATGCTATAATACGTGGAAAACTGCTAAAGGATGGATCGCTTGTGTGGACAGAAAAATTACAGGTTCAAGGACCCTATAATTTCGATCTAGTTCTCGAACGATTATCGCTAGACCCACTTCAGGTAGTTGATTTTACTAACAGGACGGTAAAAGTTCCGCTATATATAGAAAAAGAACCAATCGTTTTGCAGGTTCAGGCAATCGGAAATATCGATGAACCATCTTTCATCATCAAAGGTCATTCAGAGGTTTACAAGTCAAAAGCAATCGAACGGTTAAAAAAGGTTTTTCATTGGCATCAGCCATTAGAAGGCGTTTCCCGGCATTTCAGGGAATCAGATTTAAGGGAAATCTTCGAAGAGCACCGCGGTACTGCCATAGTCTTGGACTTCGATTACTACAGTTGCCTCGCCAAATGCATCATACATCAGCAATTGAACTTATCCTTTGCCCATACGCTCACGGAACGATTCGTTAAAACCTTCGGCTACCAGATGGAAGGTGCCTGGTTTTATCCGACACCGGAAACAACAGCCCAACTTCAAATCGAACAATTAAGAGCCATTCAATTCAGTGGCCGGAAAGCCGAATACGTCATAGGACTTTCCGAGCAGATCATTCAAGGCCATCTCAACCTTGATATAATGGAAAAGCTATCCGATCAAGAGGTTATGGATACACTAATAAAAATACGCGGTATCGGTAGATGGACGGCTGAGAACTTCCTGCTTTTTGGACTTGGCAGGCCGAACCTATTTCCTAAAGCCGATATTGGCATTCAAAATGCCTTGAAAATATTATATGGCTTACCGCAAAAGCCAACCCAAGAAGAAATGGAGTCCTATAGTGTGAAATGGGCCCCATATTTAAGCTACGCTTCCCTCTATTTGTGGAGAAGCATTGAAAAACGGAGTGAAAAGAAATGACAAACATTCAAGATACAAAACTGGAAGTGAATCAAACCCTTCCCCTTACGATTAAACGGCTTGGCATTAACGGGGAGGGAGTCGGTTATTTCAAAAAGAAAGTCGTCTTCGTCCCAGGTGCATTGCCTGGTGAAGAAATTGTAGCTTTGGTCACAAAGGTTCAGCCAAACTTCACCGAGGCAAAAATAAAAACCATCCGTAAAGAATCGCCGCATCGCATTGCAGCACCATGTCCGGTTTACGCTGAATGCGGCGGATGTCAGTTACAGCATTTAAGCTATGCCCAGCAGCTTATTGAAAAACGCGATATCGTCATTCAAGCGATGGAACGTCATTCGGAATTCCCAGTTTCTTCATTAAATGTAAAAGAAACGATTGGCATGGAAGATCCTTGGAATTACCGTAATAAAAGTCAGTACCAAGTTGGCCAAAAAGATGGCAAATTAATTGCTGGCCTTTACGGCTTGAATTCCCACACACTGATCGATATCCCGAATTGCCTTGTACAACATAAGGCAACAAATAAGGTAACGCGTACAGTGAAAAAGATACTAAAGAACCTGAACATCTCGATTTATAACGAAAGAAAAAGAAAAGGTGTTATCCGTACGGTCATTACACGGGTAGGATTTGAAACAGGTGAAGTGCAGGTTGTCCTCGTTACAGGTGCGGAGGAAATTCCACAAAAGGATCAGTTGCTTAAACAAATTCGTGACCAACTGCCAGAAGTGAAATCGGTCGTTCAAAACATCAACAACCGGAACACATCACTTATTTTTGGCGAAAAAACGATTCACTTGGCAGGCGAAAAAGTCATCAACGAAACATTGGGTGACCTATCATACGAACTATCAGCCCGAACATTCTTCCAGCTTAACCCGGTCCAAACTGTTCGCTTATATGATGAAGTGAAAAAAGCGGCAGCCTTAACCGGCACGGAAAAAGTGGTTGACGCTTATTGCGGCGTAGGGACCATTGGCCTATGGCTGTCCGAAAATGCCAAAGAAGTCAGAGGAATGGACGTCATTAAAGAATCCATTGAGGACGCCAAGAAAAATGCAAAAAAACATAAACGCAACAATGTATACTATGAAACAGGCAAAGCCGAGAATATCCTCCCACGCTGGACCAAAGAAGGCTGGAAACCGGACGTACTGGTCGTCGACCCGCCAAGATCCGGCTGTGATCAATCATTACTGCAGACAATCTTGAAAGTTAAACCAAAAACCATTGTGTACGTATCATGCAACCCGTCCACATTGGCGAAGGACTTACAAGAACTGGGCTCTACTTATCGCGTGGAGGCCATGCAGCCGGTGGACATGTTCCCGCAGACCAGCCATGTGGAAGTGGTAACCTCATTGAAGCTGATTTAAGAGTAAGCAGAGTAATCCGGGAATCTGTAAAAGGTTCTCGGATTTTAATCTGCGTTTATTTCCATCCATTTGTGAAATAATGAAAGTACTGTGAAAATCGAGAAATACATAGGAGGGTTTTGGATGCATAATCATGATATATTAATACGATTAAGATATGCGCTGGATATTAAAAATAAAGATATGGTAGAGATATTTAAGCTCGGGGATATTGAAGTGACAAGAGAAGAAGTCATGCAGATGCTCACAAAACCAAAAGATGATTATTATGATGAATATGATGATGATATGGATGAAGATGAAGATGGGGTAAAATGCAATAACATGATGTTAGAGTCCTTTTTAAATGGCTTGATCATTTTTAAAAGAGGGAGACAAGAGCCAAAACCTGGTCAGCCTCAAAGTCAGGCACCGGCTGTAAAGAATAAGGAAAGTGTGAATAATATCCTTCTGAAGAAACTGAAAATAGCATTGACATTAACAAGTGAGGATATGATTGATATCTTGGATGAAGCAGGTGTCATGATAACCAAAGGGGAATTAAGCGCTATATTAAGAAAAGTGGGTCATAGGAATTATAAAGAGTGCGGAGATCGATACGCCAGGAATTTCTTAAAAGGATTAACTTTGAGATATAGGGGATAAGGGTTCAGAACTGTTTTTATATGCACATTATTACAATCAGGCTTTGATTTCGTGAAAAGTACTTTTCCGATTTCAGGGCCTTTTCCTTTTCTCATGAACGTTATTGGAGACATTGGTAAGTGCGGGAACAGTAAAAAAAACCTAAGGCACACTTAAGGCACCTTCGCACGTTCATTAACCTCTTAAAAAGTCTGGCTTTGCAAAATTGGGGCTGGGATATTTATAGAAGCCTTCTCCTGCTTCTCTACCGATTTTCCCTTTATCGATATACTCTGTTTTCAAAAGGTTAGCCAGCTTTTCAACCTCTGGATCACCTGTCGCTTTCGCTTTTGCAAGTGAAATATTATAAGCGGTAATGATTCCTACCACGTCTAAAATGGCGAAAGGGCCAAGCGGCGCTCCTGTTGCGACCATCCACGTTTTATCGATGGTTTCCGTATCTGCCACTCCTTTTAATAAGAGCATTTGGGCAGCGTCCAAAAGGGGAACCAATAAGGAATTCAAAATATAGCCTGGCTGCTCTTTATGTAAAGGCAGAGGAACCATTCCAATTGCTTTTGCAAAATCAATCACTTCATCGAACACTTCACTATCCGTTCCGGGATGTTTCATGATTTCTGCCGTATTGTTTTTCCAGATTTCATTAGCGAAGTGTAACGCCAGGAATTTTTTGGGACGGCCTGTCGCTTCGGCAAATTGGCTTGGTAATAATGTAGACGAGTTCGTGGCGAAAATTGTTTTATCAGGAGCCACTTTTCCTAACTCCGTGTAAAAATCCGTTTTGATTTGAACCACTTCTGGAATCGCTTCAATCACAAGGTCAGCATCGGCTACTCCCGCAGATAAATCACTGTGGAAAGAAATGCGGGCATAAGCAGTATTGAGATTTTCCTCCGTTGCGCCTATGTCTTCTTTATAGTATGGCTTCAAATTATTGATCCTATCTTTTGCACGTTCCAATGCTTCGTCATTGATGTCATATACAGATACGTTGAATCCTTTGAAGGCGGTTTGAAATGCGATCTGACTTCCTAAAACGCCGCTGCCGGCAATCGTGATATTTTTATAATTCAAAGCCATTCTCCTTTATTTCTTTGAATAGTTCTTCTTGTTAATTATTGCACTTATCTTGAAAATAGATGCAGGAATTAACTTGATATACGTTTTTCCCCCTATATGAAACCTGATAAACACATGTTAAGAATGTAACAACCCTTCTCGTCTGTAGGACATTCTTCATAACTTTTGCCTATCACTTTGAATAGGTTGTATATTTTGCTCATTACTTCACGAAAGGAAAGTTGCCTATTGCATTTCACCCGAAAAAGAATTCCATGGGTGGACCAATGAAGGGCCATTAAGCTGTTAAAGGGTGATTCAGAGGAACGACCGTTTGGTTTTTACATTGTAGAAAATCACAAGGTGTGGATAAAGGAAGAAGGAAGTGAAAAAAAACCAAATTATTCAGTCTTTCCTCCTGATCATGTGCATAACTTTTTTGTTTTTGATCTCTTTGCACTTGAACGTAACTTCAATATCCTGAGCTGATCAGCAGTTCTATTTTTATTGTTGTAATGGTCTTAAGCGTCCATTAGTACAATGTAAAGCAGGCAAAAAAGAGGATGATTAATCCCCTTAGTTTACTTGTCTTCATTTATTTGTTCATCAGGTTTTTGGACGATTTCTTTTAATTCCCCAATATCACCTTTTGCATTGATAATCTCAAAAATTTCATTTAGGCCTTCTGATGTTTTTTCATCTTCCGTTTTCACTATACCCCTCCTTAATTAGGTTAATGGTTAAGGTCTCCAAAAAACCAGTAGATAAAACATCGGTTACCTTGGAAAATTGATGAAATTCTCTTCGCATTTCCATTGATATAAAAGCATTTTAGGCGGATGTTAATTGTAAAACTACAAAAATTCAAATTTTTTTGTCCGTGCAATATGGACAACATTAAAATTATCTATTATTATGATTGTTATAACTCTTAGTATAAAGGGATTTGTGGTACTTCTTAGTGTATTTTTAGAGAGGACACATGTATTTTTAGAAAAAAGGGAAAAAATACAATATTTTTAAAATAGGGGTAAAACATAAAAAGATCCTGCATTTATTCCAACCATCAATGAGGGGGTATATTAAATGTCAAGTGAAGTATTAAATCGATTTTTGAAAGAAAATTTGGAAGATTTAAAAGAAAAGGGACTATACAACGTTATTGATCCGGTGGAAGGTCCAAACGGTCCGGTAATCACCATTGCAGGCAGGGAGTTAATTAATTTATCATCAAATAACTATCTAGGTTTAGCAACAGATCGACGATTAATAGAGGCTTGCATAGAAGCGACGAAAACATATGGTGTCGGAGCTGGAGCCGTTCGTACGATTAACGGAACTTTGGATATTCATGTCAAATTAGAAGAAAAGCTTGCAGAATTTAAACATACAGAAGCCGCCATTGCTTATCAATCTGGATTTAACTGTAATATGGCAGCGATTTCAGGAGTGATGGATAAACATGACGCCATTCTTTCAGATGAACTGAACCATGCTTCAATCATTGATGGATGCCGATTATCCAAGGCGAAAATTATTCCCTTTATCCATTCCGACATGGACGATTTACGGACAAAAGCACGCCAAGCAAAGGAGTCCGGATTGTATAACAAAGTCATGATCATTACCGATGGAGTTTTCTCGATGGACGGGGATATTGCCAAGCTTCCTGAAATTGTGGAGATTGCAGAAGAGTTTGACTTAATTACTTATGTTGATGATGCACATGGATCGGGTGTATTAGGTAATGGTGCAGGAACGGTAAAACATTTTGGGCTATCGGATAAAGTGGATTTCCAAATTGGAACATTATCCAAAGCCATTGGTGTTGTTGGAGGCTATGTAGCAGGAAAGAAAGATTTGATCGATTGGTTAAAGGTGAGAAGCCGTCCATTTTTATTTTCAACGGCTGCCACACCGGGAGCAGTTGCAGCTAGTATAGAAGCCATCGAAATTTTGATGAATAGCTCAGAACTTCAAAATAAGCTGTGGGAAAACAGCGATTACTTGAAAAAAGGCCTAAAAGAATTAGGGTTTGATATCGGGGAGAGCGAAACACCGATTACGCCTTGCATCATAGGGGATGAAACAAAAACGCAGCAATTCAGCAAGAGGCTGAATGAAGAAGGTGTGTATGCTAAATCCATCGTATTCCCTACCGTTCCAAAGGGTACTGGAAGAGTGCGAAATATGCCTACTGCTGCTCATACAAAAGAGATGCTGGACCGTGCAATTGCCATTTATGAAAAAGTGGGAAAAGAGATGTCGATCATATAAGAGATTGCTTGTTTCAGAGTTTAAAACATAGGGAGGGATTTTTGATGAAAAAGGTCTTGGTAACGGGGGCTTTAGGTCAAATTGGTTCAGAACTGACGCTGAAAATGAGAGAGATTTATGGAGCTGACAATATCATTGCAACAGATATTCGAAAAACGGACAGCGATGTTGCCCTATCAGGTCCATTTGAGATTTTAGATGTTACGGATGAAAAAGCGATGTTTAACATGGCAAAAAAACATGAAGTGGATACAATTATACATTTAGCCGCTTTATTGTCAGCAACAGCTGAAAAGAAACCTCTTTTAGCTTGGCATTTAAACATGGGCGGATTGGTCAATGCTTTGGAATCGGCACGGGAACTCGATTGCCAATTATTCACACCTAGTTCGATTGGTGCGTTTGGTCCAACCACTCCTAAAGATTGGACACCGCAAGACATCATTCAACGACCGAATACGATGTACGGAGTGAATAAAGTATCCGGAGAGTTATTATGTGATTATTATCATCATAAATTTGGGGTTGATACGAGGGGGCTTCGATTCCCGGGACTGATTTCGTATGTCACACCTCCTGGCGGTGGAACTACCGACTATGCAGTTGAAATTTACTATGAAGCGATTAAAAACAAGCGATATACTTCTTACATTGATAAGGGAACGTATATGGATATGATGTATATGCCTGATGCTTTAGCTGCCATCATTAATCTAATGGAGGCAGATGCCTCAAAATTAAAACATCGCAATTCTTTCAATGTGTCAGCCATGAGCTTTGATCCGGAGCAAATTGCAGCCGAGATCAAAAGGCATATTCCGGAATTTGTCATGAATTATGAGGTCGATCCTGTAAGACAATCCATTGCCGATAGTTGGCCAAATACAATAGATTCAACTTGTGCAAAGGAAGAGTGGGGATTCAAGGCGGAATATGATTTAGAGAAAATGACGAATGATATGTTGTTGAAGCTGAGATTAAAGTCCCTTTTAGTAACAGCATGAATTAACCTGCCAGCCGAATAAAAGAGTTGCAATACTCTTTTATTCGAGTTACTTTATACAGAGGAATTTTAACGTTTAAGGGGAGGGCCTTTATAAACGATAAAAAGTAAGCGCTTTCTATGATACCTTGAACAGAATTAAGATATAACATGAAATTTGATAGTAATCTTTCTAACTGTCAGGAATGCTTAAGAGTGAAGAATGATTTTATGAGGCAGCTTTAAGAAAGATTAAAAAAAGTGGAGCCTGCTATATCATTTCTATACTGAATAGGGAGTGTATTAAGCATCTTGCATTAAATTTCGACTATTAGTAGTGTAGGGGGAAATGGAATGGCAAACAAAGATTTGAATAGGGACTTGAAAGGTCGTCATATTCAGATGATCGCTTTGGGCGGAACTATTGGTGTCGGTTTATTCATGGGTTCAGCCAGCACGATTCAATGGACAGGTCCGTCAGTAATGTTAGCTTATGCGATCTCTGGGATCTTTATATTCTTAATCATGCGTGCAATGGGGGAAATGTTGTATTTAGAGCCAAGTACAGGTTCATTTGCAACATTTGGTTATAAGTACATTCATCCATTGGCAGGGTATATGACTGCATGGAGTAACTGGTTCCAGTGGGTTATTGTCGGGATGGCAGAAATTATAGCAGTGGGGACGTACATGCAGTATTGGTTCCCTGATCTCCCGGCTTGGATTCCAGGTTTAATCGCAATGGTGATTCTTGGAGCAGCGAACTTAATTTCCGTTAAATCCTTTGGGGAAATTGAATTTTGGTTTGCGCTGATTAAAATCGTAACGATCATATTAATGATCGTTGCAGGATTTGGACTTATTTTCTTTGGAATCGGTAATGGAGGGGAAGCCTTAGGATTATCGAATCTCTGGGAACATGGTGGTTTATTTACAGGTGGTTGGAAGGGCTTCTTCTTTGCCCTCTCACTGGTGGTTGCCGCTTATCAAGGTGTAGAACTAATCGGGATTACGGCTGGTGAAGCAAAAGATCCTCAAGAAACGATAACCAAAGCGATTCAAAGTACCATTTGGCGTATTTTAATTTTCTATATCGGTGCGATTTTCATTATTGTAACCGTTTACCCTTGGGATCAATTAAGTGCAATTGGCAGTCCATTTGTTGCTACTTTTGCCAAAGTTGGTATCACGGCAGCAGCTGGAATCATTAATTTTGTCGTAATCACGGCTGCAATGTCTGGCTGCAATAGTGGTATTTACAGTGCAGGACGTATGCTTTACACATTAGGGATGAATGGCCAAGCGCCAAAATTCTTTGCGAAAGTATCTAATAGCGGTGTACCTTTATTCGGTACGTTCGGAGTGATAGTCGGGTTAGCAATTGGGGTTGTATTAAGTTATATTGCACCAGAAAATTTATTTGTGCATGTATATAGTGCAAGTGTACTTCCTGGTATGATTCCGTGGTTTGTCATTCTGATCAGCCAAATTCAATTCAGGAAAATTAAAAAAGCTGAAATGCACAATCATCCATTCAAAATGCCTTTTGCACCAGTTACAAACTACCTGACCATCGCTTTCTTGATTATGGTATTAATCGGTATGTGGTTTAATGATGACACACGTATATCACTAATGGTTGGAATAGGTTTTCTGGCTATCGTTGCCATTAGTTATTTCGTTTTTGGAATAGGCAAGCGTGTACAAGCCGATGCTCAGACAATGGCTCAGAAGGAAGATAAAGTGGGTTAATCTATAATTCACTTCGGGTTTTGCAAAGGGTTGCTTCGGCAGCCCTTTTCCAATGAAACTAAAAGGGCAGCTTAGTTTTGACAAGAGATGATAAAATGATAATTGAGATGAAAGTTGTGCCATAGATATTGCTTGTTGGATATATGAGGTGTATAGTGACCTTGGATATACAGAGAAGCAATTGAAAACAGTAAGTAATGGTTCTTGTTGGGCTCCCTTAGTTAATTAAAAGCTTTCTGGGCTATGATGAATGGAGAAAGGTCAGGGCAGTCTAGTTAATGACATCAGGATACGTTTCCGCCAAAGTTTAGTGTAAGATAACTGCGATGTTATTACTTCTTAAGATAGAATGTTAAAAATCATAAGAAAAGGAGACATCGACAATGACAACTTCAAAGAAGAATTTGAGGACTTGCGAAAAGGGTCACAAATACTATAAATCCAGCGACTGTCCGGCCTGCCCAGTATGTGAGCAAGAACGCAAACCTGACACCGGATTTCTTTCATTGCTTTCGGCACCAGCCAGACGGGCTTTGGAAAACAATGGGGTTACCTCATTACATCAGCTATCAACATATAGTGAAAAAGAGATTTTGAAGTTTCACGGTATGGGACCAGCTTCTTTACCTAAACTTAGGGATGCTCTGGAGACAGGTGGGTTATCATTCAAAGATTAACCACCTAGAATGCTTAATCTTGCAGGAACGCCTTTTATGCCTGCCGGTTCCATACATTCAATTTCTTTATCAAGTCATGGGGTCTTTATGTAAATAAGGGATCAGGAACATCTTTTTTTATGGACATCATCCTTGTTAAACTGGTAGTAACTCTAAAAAGTGAGGTAACGAAAAATCATGAGTTCCTATACTCCCTATTATGAATTCAATCGAAAAAAGTGGGCATCTTTGCGAAACCATACCCCTCTTCCTTTAACTGAAGAAGAATTGGATAACTTAAAAGGAATAAATGAAGAAATATCCATTCAGGAAGTAGAAGAGGTTTACTTGCCCTTGACTCGATTAATCAATTTATATGTTGAAGCATCTCAGCAGCTTAATACAGCCACTTCTTCATTTCTAAAAACCAATGATAAAAAAGTACCTTATATCATTGGAATTGCAGGGAGTGTTGCTGTAGGAAAGAGTACGACAGCAAGGTTACTTCAGACCTTATTATCCAGATGGGATAATCATAGAAACGTAGGTCTTGTCACTACCGACGGTTTTTTGTACCCAAATGATCATTTAGAAGAAAAAGGACTGATGAAAAGAAAAGGGTTTCCTGAAAGTTATGATACTCAAAAATTGATTAATCTTATCGGGGATGTAAAAGCAGGAAAAAATAAAGTGGAAGTTCCAATCTACTCACATTTGAAATATGACATTTTGCCAAATGAAGTGCAGACCATCTGTAATCCGGATATTTTAATAGTGGAAGGTATTAATGTTCTTCAAGTTGATAAGGAAAATCAAGTATTCGTCAGTGACTTTTTTGATTTTTCACTTTATGTTGATGCAGACGCAAATGACATAGAGCGGTGGTATGTTGAAAGGTTCCTTTTACTTCAGAAGACCGCATTTCAAAGTCCCGAATCCTACTTTCATCGTTATATTGACTTGTCGAAAGAACAAGCCATTAAACAAGCGACCCAAATTTGGGAAGAAATTAATTTGAAGAATTTACATGAAAATATACTGCCGACAAAAGGACGGGCAAAACTCGTTCTAAAAAAAGGATCAGATCACAAAGCTGAAAATATCTATTTGCGAAAATGATAACTTAAATGTAGATGATTATGTATAGGGATAATGTTTTTTTGTAATAATAATTAAGGATAAAATTCTATTTATAAGGGACTATGCAATAAGTCTTGAAATTAGAAATATTATCAATGCTCGTACCTAATATTGGTTTAATTATCAGTAATTATTGGTATTGTTATAATATCTACTTATTGGGTGTAATTTATGATCCAAGTTAAAAAGGTAGTGGTTTAGCAATTTCAGGAATGTCCTTATTTTTTCGGGAAATGGTTACAGAAACTTCTAATTTCACTTCCGATTTTGTCAATAAATGTGTATTTTCGTCACTTTTTTTGATGTGTCAATATTATTTCACTAACAGTTTCTTCCTTCAATAAGGGGGAACGGCTGAAGAAATCTTTTTCTTCGACTATCATGGCGGACAAGATTAAGCTAATTTCTTCACAAAATCAAATTTTTAACAAAAAAAGTAATAGTAGAATATTTTAATCTATGAAATAATAATAATAGATTATGATATAGTTATAAGGAGACAGAAAAGGTGTGTTCCTAGTTCGTGCCTGGCTTTTTGTGACACCTAAGCAGGAGCGCCTACATCTTTTTTGCAAATATAGGGGATAAGGAAGGTTATAATGAGCAACATACAGAAACAAACAGACGTTATCTTAATTGGCGGCGGAGTCATGAGCGCGACTTTGGGATCATTACTGAAAGAGTTAGCACCGGAATGGGAAATCAAAGTATTTGAGAAGCTTGCAAACGCAGGAGAAGAAAGCTCTAACGAATGGAATAATGCGGGTACGGGACATTCTGCACTGTGCGAGCTTAACTATACATCCGAGAAATCTGACGGATCTATAGATATTAGCAAAGCAATTAAAATTAATGAACAGTTCCAAGTTTCATTGCAGTTTTGGTCGTATCTTGTAAACTGTAAGCTGATTGATAATCCGCAAGACTTTATCATGCCATTGCCTCATATGAGTATGGTACAAGGGGATAATAATGTAGCGTTCTTAAAGAAACGTTTTGAAGCGCTGTCAAAAAATCCTCTGTTCCAAGGTATGGAGTATTCCGATGACCCAGCAAAACTGATGGAATGGATTCCACTTATTATGCAAGACCGTCCATCGAATGATTCTATAGCGGCAACAAAAATTGATTACGGTACAGACGTTAACTTTGGTGCTTTAACACGCATGTTGTTTGACCATCTAAAGACTAAAAACGTCGATATCAAATATAAACATAGTGTTGATAATGTTAAACGTGCCAGCGATGGCTTATGGGAATTAAAAGTGCGTAATGTCGATACTGGTAGCGTAGAACGCCATAATGCTAAATTCGTCTTTATCGGAGGCGGGGGCGGAAGCTTGCATTTGCTGCAAAAATCCGGTATTCCTGAAGGGAAACATATTGGCGGATTCCCAGTAAGCGGATACTTCATGGTATGTAATAATCCTGAAGTTGTTGAGCAGCATCATGGAAAAGTATACGGAAAAGCTAAAGTTGGTGCTCCACCAATGTCTGTTCCGCATCTTGATACACGTTTTATCGACAATAAAAAATCGTTGCTATTTGGACCATTTGCGGGCTTCTCACCGAAGTTCCTGAAAACAGGTTCAATGTTCGATTTAATAACTTCCGTAAAACCGAATAATGTTTTAACTATGTTGGCGGCAGGCGCAAAAGAGATGCCATTGACAAAGTACCTGATCCAGCAGGTTATGTTATCGAAAGAACAGCGCATGGAAGAGTTACGAGAGTTCATCCCGAACGCTAAGAGTGAGGATTGGGATTTAGTAGTAGCTGGCCAACGTGTACAAGTTATCAAAGATACTGCAGAAGGCGGCAAAGGTACACTTCAATTTGGTACGGAAGTTGTCAGTGCATCCGATGGCTCGATTGCAGCACTGCTAGGTGCATCTCCAGGTGCTTCTACTGCTGTTCACGTTATGCTTGAGGTAATTAATAAATGCTTCCCGCAACGTATGAAAGAATGGGAACCAAAAATTAAAGAAATGATTCCTTCTTATGGAGAGTCACTAATGGAAAATCCAGAGCTTCTGCACGAAATTCAAACTTCAACTTCAGAGACGCTTGGTCTGAGCAAAAAAAAAGAGCTAGTTTATAGTTAATTTTTGGATATGGAAGCGACATTGAAATTAAAAACAAAAGAACCTTTAATCTATCTTTGATTGAAGGTTCTTTTTTTGTCTTGAAGCCTTATTCAATTAAGGATGCTTACTTGTAGATAAACTCGATGAAAATTGAGTTTGTCTACATTTTTTATGCGAAATCTTTTGGGAGGCTATAATTGCATCCCTCAGTTTGTAGACAAAAGGGTTCTATCTAAAAGTTAAAACTAAGTTGATTGGAGCGGGTGTTCGAGACTCTTGCGGGAAAAGCGCGTCTAGGGGAGACCCCGCAGGCGCAAGCTGAGGAGGCTCCCAGACCGCCCGCGGAAAGCGAGTGCCCTTCGTTCCAATCGACGTCCAAATTGTACAAGCGCTTCTAATGTACATCTGAATTTATTTGGGAAATGGTCTCTTTATCGCAAATGACGAAAAGCTGTGCATCGTCAGGAATTCGTTCATCTAATTTTTGGTTTATGTTAAGATCACCACGATCTGCTACCAGCGTGGCTCCTTTATTAAGAAGGTCTATGAACGCATCACGATAGGTTCGCCATTCAGCTTGTTTAGAAATCTCATACATGGTTTCTTCATACTTTGTACTCATGAGTTCAGAATACATATGGATGACTCCATGAGAAAATAATGATCGTACTGCAGCGTGGGAGATCATTTCTTGTGTAGGAATAAACTCATCCACCTTTACACGCTCGAATAAACGGATATGCTTTTGATTGATCACTTCAGCGGTGACATGAATGGACGTACTCGTTTTTTCCTCAATGGCCGTTATGGCAGTGGCAACTAATAATGTCTTTCCATCGACGAGTAACGGATCTTTTGTAGCATAATTATCTTGCGTTATTTGGTCAGCAAAAATGATAACGCCTTTTGCTCTAGGCAGATTTGCACGGAGTAATGTTTCTTCATCGGTAGCATCCCCGCGAACATAAAACAGACGCTCCTCCATCATTGGAGCTTTTTCCAAGTTATCAATGATTACAATATCAATGGTTTCATCAGATTTGAAAATTTCTTGGAGTGCTGATTTTGACTTATCACTCCATCCAATCAAAATGATATGATTTTTACCTGTATATTTCATTTTTCCACCAACTTTACGTTTTTCGATAAGATATACAGATTTAATGATTTTTCCAATGAAAAGACTAACAAGCCCAATACCCGTGATATAAAGGCCAATGGTAAATGCTTTTCCAAGGCCGGTGACCGGTGCATAGTCTCCAAAACCAACCGTAGCAAGCGTTGTAAGAACCCAGTAAACTGAGGTTAAATATGATTCGAACGTCTGTGGCTCTATAGAATAAGCAACATACGCAGCAACTAATATGTATAAAATGGCAAATGGTATAAAGATTCTACCTCTTAATTTAATCAGGTAATATATTATTTTTTTTACCGTAATCCTCATCTCATCATACCCATCCTAGTTTTCAAGTCATCATCGATTAAATTTATATTTCCCCAATTTAACAGTTAATTAAACGTAAGTGTAAAAACTATTTTTTACCCAAGCAGGGAGCAAGAAGCATAAAGAGAGCTTAGTTATTTAAAAATCTCTTATGCATAAAAAGGGGCAGGATCGTTGAGAGTTCCATTGAGTTTCATCAGCCCAAGTTTAATAGACTACACAATCAGTTTAAGTTTTTTGTACCAGATCACACATTCTGCTACTAAATTTTTGGGATAACGGATCTTGTCACTGCCATTACCGTACGTATTTGGCCATTAAATAAAATGAGCGACGATTATTATTCGGATAATGCCGATCCAGAAGAAGTTATCAAAGAAGGACTTTACAAAAATGTCTGGAACAGCGCGATGGTGGGAGCAAACAATTCGGTAAATCTTGGCGGAGTATACTCCAGTATTTAATTTACTTGGCTATCTTTTTTAACCATTTACTTGGGCATTGCAAATACCTGAACCATTTTGGCTGCCAAAGCTTCAGCTATAGGAATTGCAGAAATGTTCCTGCGGGCGCTTCTCGTAGTTGATGCACCTCTGGTAACTAAGTTCATTATAGCCGTGGTATCTGTATCATCCATATTGTTCTTTTCAACGACGATACCTTGTATCCTATCAACCGAAATCCCAATCAGCATTATGAAGTTGATAGTAATCTAGTTTGAACGGACGCTCATCACGTTAATTATTACTGCACTATCGCAATATTGCTGCTTTAGTACAAATCAACGAATCTTAATTCGATTCACAGGTCGAACAGGTGCGTTCGTATTTATAAGGTCGACCAGTAAAAATTACTGGTTGGCCTTTTTAATATATCAGCAGCCAGGGTAGGACGTACGGGTGCACGGGACATTTGAAGGCTTGTTGGGACGTAGTATAAATTATTGGAGCAGCATCATCACAGAAAAGGATATTAATATGTTTCTTACAAAACATATTAATATCTTTCGAGAGTTTCGACATTATATTGACAATAATATAGTTACTCATTACAATTGAAAATAATTCTCAATATGGTACAGGAGGCACCAATGGTTATGTCAAAACGAAGAAACAGCAAAAACGTGTTATTCATATCGGCAATCGTTTTAATTCTATCAACGCTTTTACTTGGATGTACAAATGAATCAAAAGAAAATTCAACTTCAAATAAAGACAGTAAAGACATGCTTACTATGGCTTGGCCGAGGGATATAGGTGAAATGAATCCGCATGTCTATAATCCTTCTCAATTATTCGCTACATCAATGATATATGAACCTTTGGTCAGCTACCAAGATGGAGGGAAGCTGAAACCGCATTTAGCTGAATCTTGGGAAATTTCCAAGGATGGGAAGGAATATACGTTCAACCTCCGTCAAGATGTGAAATTTTCTGACGGTACAAGCTTTAATGCTGAAATTGTGAAAAAGAACTTTGATACTATATTGAAAAATGTTGATTTACATAGTTGGTTGGGCTTTATTACGAAAGTGGATCAAACGGAAGTAATTGACCAAAACACATTTAAACTAACATTAAAGGAGCCATATTATCCTACTATTCAAGAGTTAGCCGTTGTTCGTCCAGTCCGATTCTTAGGTGATGCTGGATTCCCTAAAGATGGTGACACTTCTAAAGGTGTTACAAAACCAGTCGGTACAGGGCCATGGGTTTTGGAAGAATATAAAGCAGATGAATATGCTATTTTCAAACGCAATGAAAATTATTGGGGTGAACTCCCTAAAGTTAAGAAAATCAAAGTCAAGATCATTCCTGATGCGGAAACCCGTGTTCTTGCTTTTGAAAAAGGTGACCTGGACCTAATTTATGGTGAAGGTGCTATCAGTCTGGATGCTTTCAAACAATTAGAAACAACAGGTAACTATCAGACTAGTATTTCTGATCCGGTTGCGACAAGACAGCTAGTCATGAATACGAAGAAAGAACAGCTTTCAGATTTACGTGTTCGTCAAGCATTACAATATGGATTTAATAAAAAAGCAATGGTTGACGGAGTTACTTCTGGGTTGGAAGAGAAGGCAGATTTCATTTTACCGACAAACTTCCCTTATACTTCAGACATTGATGTAAAACAGATTGATTATGATGTTGAAAAAGCAAAAGCTTTATTAGATGACGCAGGATGGAAGCTGCCAAAAGGAAAAACCGTTCGTGAAAAAGACGGAAAACCGCTTGAAATCGAGTTAATGTACGACTCTGCAGAATCGATCCAAAAAGCAATGGCTGAAACATTACAATCTGAGTGGGCGGCACTAGGTGTTAAATTGAATATCGTTGGAGTTGAGCTTACGGTACAAATTGAAAGATTCAAAGCTAATGATTTTGAATTGAATTTCTTTAGTAACTATGGCGCTCCATATGATCCACATACTTTCGTAAATGTCGTTGGTTCAGAAGGATTTGGTTTTAACGAAGCCATTTCATCTTATCCGAACAGAGATGAGTTGTTAAAACAAATTGCAGATGTTCCTCGAACAACAGATGAAAAGGAACGTCAAGAACTTTACTCAACTATTTTGGAATCATTGCAAGACCAAGGAGCGATTGTGCCTATTTCTTATATTAAGAAAATAGCTGTTTACCAAAAAGATGTATCTAATTTTACATTCCCTGCTAACCGGGATGAACATCCATTCACAGGAATTAGCATCGAGAAGTAAGTTACAGGAGGGTTTTCATGGGCACTTATATCTTAAAACGAATTATGGCCATTATTCCCATCTTTCTCTTGGCCACTCTTCTTACGTTTGGAATGATTCACCTTTCACCAGTGGACCCAGCTGAGGCATATTTATCTGCAGCACATATCCAATCTACAGATGAGATATTGGCTCAGAAAAGACATGAGTTTGGCTTAGATCAACCCCTCCATGTTCAATATGTAAATTCTATTATTAAGATATGCCAATTTGATTTTGGCATATCTTATGTTTCGAATAAACCTGTTTGGGACGAGGTTACCTATCGAATGCCAGCGACCATTCAGTTAGCTTTAGGTAGCATCATATTAGCTATCCTGGTCAGTGTCCCTCTTGGATTTTTGGCAGGCATAAAGAAAAACAGTGGTATTGACCATTTTAGTCGGCTTCTTTCTTTTTTCGGGGCATCCATCCCCTCTTTTTGGCTTGGTTATTTATTGATTTTTTTCTTTTCTGTTAAACTCGACCTATTTCCTGTCGAAGGAATCGGGACTTGGCAACATCTGGTTCTCCCTTCCGTTACTTTAGCTATGCCATTAATAGCCTTGTATACTCGATTGTTACGTGCCAGTGTTCTTGAAAATTTACAGGAGCCTTATATCCTTTTTGCTCGCACAAGAGGGATTCATGAAAAAGTCATTATGGGAAAACATGTATTGAGAATAGCCATATCCCCTATGATTACTGGATTAGGGATGAATTTAGGAAAGCTGTTGACTGGAACCATTATTGTCGAAGCGGTCTTTTCCTGGCCAGGATTCGGTCGTTATTTTATTGAAGCTATTTTTAATCGGGATGTTCCTGTCATTCAATGCTATGTGCTTTTAGCCGCGGGACTATTCATCATTAGCAACTTGATCGTTGACCTTATTCAAATGTACATTGACCCGCGAATCTCCAGAAAAGGAGGGCAACGTCAATGATAACAAGTCTTCGCATTATGATGAAAAGTCAGAAAGTGATTGTCCTTTGTTCGATAATATTGAGCTTCCTACTTATCATCACGGTCTTGGCCCCTTGGCTTGCACCTAATGATCCTATTGCTGTCAATTTAGCAAATAAACTACAGCCATCTTCTTTTGAGTATCCATTGGGAACCGATCATTTAGGAAGGTGCACGTTATCACGCCTCTTATATGGAGCTCGCATTTCGTTAGGATTTGCCACATTAATCTTTATTTCATCTTTAGGCATCGGTTTGATTGTTGGAACCATTGCTGGTTATAAAGGTGGATGGGTGGACCAAGTGCTAATGAGACTTTGTGATGGTGTTATGGCATTTCCGAATCTTTTGCTCATTCTTGGACTTGTTGGTATATTGGGACCTGGCCTTAAACAAGTCATCTTAGCATTGATGCTTGTGCAATGGGTATATTATGCGAGAATTTTCCGAGGAATGGTACTTAGCCTGAAAGAACAAAACTATATAGCTGCAGCTAAAATAAGCGGTTCTTCTCAATGGAAGATAATAAAGAAACATATTGTTCCAAATGTTCTCCCGCCGCTTGCTGTTATGGGTACATTAGAGATGGGCTGGGCGATCATGGATATATCCGCCATGTCGTTTCTAGGTTTAGGTGTGCAACCCCCTACACCAGAATGGGGAGCAATGATTCATGAAGGGAAATCGTATATCCGGACGAATCCAGAATTGATGCTATATCCAGGTTTGATGATTATGCTCGTTGTCGTCACCTTCAATTTATTAGGCGAAGCGCTATCAGAACGTTTTGGAGTCAAACGTCGTTAATATAAAGGAATGATAAGATTGAGAACAGAACGATCGAATGTATTAAAAGTGAGCGATCTACATGTACAAATACAAACAAAAGATGGTGCATCCACTCTCGTTAAGGATATTGATTTTGAACTGAAAAAAGGGAAGGTGCTAGGTCTTGTTGGGGAAAGTGGGTGTGGCAAAACCGTTACGAGTATGTCCATTCTACAGCTTCTTGATCGGAAAACAACGACGATTGAAGGTAGCATTACCCTCCAAGGAAGAGAATTGAATGGGTTGGACGATAAAGATATACGTAAAATCCGTGGCAAGGATATTGCCTTTATTATGCAAAATCCGATGAATTCATTTACGCCTGTTTTTACAATTGGCAATCAATTTATCGAAACGATCAGGTCTCATACCTCATTGAATAAACAACAAGCAAAAGAGCTTGCCATCGATGCGATGCAAAATGTAAACCTGCCAGATCCCGCGAAACTATTAAAAAGCTATCCTTTTCAATTGAGTGGAGGTATGCTTCAACGCGTGATGATTGCGATGGCTGCATGTTTACGTCCTTCAGTTATTATTGCTGATGAGCCGACAACTGCACTCGATGTTCATAACCAATTACAAGTACTTCGCCACCTGGATAGAATTCGTTCGGAATATGGAACATCCATTTTACTCATTTCTCATGATCTGGGAGTCATTTCTGAAATGGCAGATGATGTAGTCGTTATGCAACATGGCAGAATTGTAGAGGCTGCAAATGTATTTGAACTATTTGATAATCCGCAGCATGAGTATACAAAGAAACTGCTAAATGCCCGACTTACCTTAAATCTTGAAGAACCTATCGCCCATATGTTGTGATATATAGATTGCATTCTTTGGAGGGGGGAACAAATGAGTTTATTACAAGTAAAAGCAGTGTCTCATAGCTATAATTCTCATAAGTTTTTTAAATGGAAAGACGATTCTAAAAAAGTACTCACTGACATTTCCCTCTCTATTGACGAAGGAACATGTCTAGGACTGCTTGGGACGAGTGGAGCTGGAAAAAGCACATTAGGAAAAGTGATTCTTGGCTTAGAACGTCCACAGCAAGGACAGGTTCTGTTTCAAGGGCATGATATCTATACTGCTGATAAGCTTATTCGACAAAAAATACGCCGGGATCTCCAAGTTGTCTTTCAAGATTCGCATTCATCTGTCAATCCACGAATGACGGCCGAGCATATTATAGGCGAGCCATTAGAAAACTATGAAAAACTAACAGTAGCCGAACAAAAAAGAACCGTTATTGAGCTATTGGAAAGAGTCGGTCTAAGTGAGAAGGATTTAAAAAAATACCCACATCAATTTAGCGGTGGACAATTGCAAAGAATTAATATTGCTAGAGCAATTTCTCTTAAGCCAATGCTAATCGTCTTAGACGAATCCGTAAGCAGTCTGGATATGGTTAATCAAACACTAATTTTAGAATTATTAAGTGAGTTAAAAAAAGACTTCGGCTTATCTTATCTTTTTATTACACATGATATTAAAGCGGCCAATTCAATCGCGGATACTTTGGGTGTACTGGAAAAAGGAGAATTAATCGAGCTTTACGATTCTAAGAATCAGTTTTTTTCGTCGGAACATCCTGTCGTCAAACAGATGAGAGGTTCTATCCTTGCTGAGCATCCACGTTTTCGTTCTCTTCCGACGAGGATTAACAAGACCTAGTCTAGAATTTATATTTATTGATTGGAAGGCCTCGATTTCAACTTGAAAATCGAGGCTCTTGTTTATATTTTTTCTGAAGAACATATTGGAGGGAAAAGATGAATCATCGAACATACCTTACTTTAGCCATTCCCTTAACGATTTCAACGATGACAACACCTTTATTAGGGGCGGTGGATACGGCAGTTGTTGGTCAGCTTCCAGATCCGGCGTATATTGGGGGAGTTGCAGTAGGTAGCGTTATTTTTAATACTTTATATTGGTTATTCGGTTTTTTACGAGTTAGCACATCTGCGTTTACCGCTCAAGCTAATGGGGCAAACGATCAAGCTCAAGGAGCACTCGCCTTGTTTCGCCCTTTTTTATTAGCCGTCATTGTAGGTCTTTGTTTTATCCTCCTGCAATGGCCGATTGAATATGCGGCTTTGAAACTGATCGCACCTGATTCCAATGTTAGCAAATTTGCAGCGGAATATTTTCGAATTCGAATTTGGGGAGCGCCCTTCACCTTAATGAATTATGTCATTCTTGGTTGGTTGATGGGCATGTCGAAGATTAAAGTATCTTTATTTTTACAAGTGTTCATGAATGTTTTAAATATTGTTCTTGCCATTATGTTTGTTCATGTCTTTTCTTTGGCCGTAAAAGGGGTGGCTATGGCAACTTTAATCGCAGAAATCACAGCTTTCTTAATTGGCTTACTCCTTTTATTGAAGGCATCACCGATTCGATGGGAAATGCCAGCTGTGGGAACGCTTATAGATTCACATTCCATGAAAAAGATGTTTATCGTTAACCGGGATTTATTTATTCGAACGATTTGTTTATTAGCTGTTTTTAACTTGTTTACAGCAAAAGGAGCTACTTTTGGCACGGAACTATTGGCTGCCAATGCGGTATTGATTCAAATTCATTATATTATGGCTTATTTCTTTGATGGGTTTGCGAATGCATCTAGCATACTAGTAGGTAAAGCGATTGGTTCAAATGATGAAAAATTATATAAAAAAACGCTCACCCTATCCTGGCAATGGTCAATTCTATCCGCTTTCTTCATTGCTTGTGCCTATGCAATATTTCAAGAACAGATTATTGGACTCTTCACGAATTTACCTAGAGTAATCGAGCTTTCGAATACATATGGAGCTTGGCTAATTATTTTCCCATTCACAGCCTGTTTCGGACTCGTCATTTACGGTGTCTTCACGGGAGCTACTGAAATTGTACCGGTTCGAAACTCTATGATTTACGCGTTGATGGCGTATATTATTGTGCAAGTCACTGCAACACCCATCTGGGACAATCATGGCTTATGGCTCGCCTTCATCGTCTTTAGTGTGGGTAGATCTTGTTTTCTAGTTATGTATATCCCTAGACTGAATAAGAAAATATTTCATGTTAAACAAGAATTGTGAATGCCTTTCCTAAAATATAAAGATAATCCGATGTTTCATAGAGACAAGTTGCAAAATGGTGGCTTATTGATCCAATAGGTGCATGAATTAAGATCGAAGCTGTCTATAAGGCAGCTTTTCTTTATGGATTTAAAGGGGTGTCTCCTATTAAGGATTTCAAAACTTACCTGGTATAAAAACAACTTTAAAGGCATGATCTGCTATTTTTAAAGTGAAGGTTTCCATATCCTTTTTTATTTTCCATCACTGAAACAATATTAGGAAAAACATCCATAAAAATTATTTGAAGAAAATAATATATATTCTAAAAATTCATATTATATTACTTTATTCTTATGCTATATTATAGGGAGAATTATTTATTATCACGTATAATCTAAGAATTGGAGTGATTTGAATGAAGAAACTTGGTTTACTGAGTATGTTTTTGATTCTAACTATCTTTATCTCGGCTTGTGGAACCAATGAAGAAAAAAATGCAGGTGAGGAAAAGGAACCTGAAAAGGTATATAAGGTTGGTGTGGATACGACTTATCCTCCTTTTGAATTTAAAGAGGGGAACGAATATAAAGGTATTGATATAGAATTGATCAATGCAATTGCGAAAGACCAGGATTTTAAAATCAAATTGTCTCCGATGGATTTTGGCGGCATCATTCCGGCAATGCAAGCCAATCAGCTAGATGTAGCCATTGCGGGCATGAGCATTACAGAGGAAAGAAAAAAGGTAGTGGATTTCTCAACACCATATTTTGATGCTGGATTAACAATAGTTGTTAAAAAAGATAATACAAGCACTAAAACTGTTAAAGATCTTAAAGGAAAAACCATTGCAGTCAAAAAAGGGACAACAGGTGCTAAGTATGCACAGGATAATGCTACGAAACTAGGAATTAAAGTTGTCCAATTCAATGATAGTCCAGCGATGTTCCAGGAAGTGGCCAACGGTAATGCAGATGCTCTTATAGAAGATTACCCGGTTATCTCCTATGCGATCGCCCAAAAAGATCTTGGGCTGAAAATCGTAGGTGACCGTTTGAATGGTGACCAATATGGAATTGCTGTATTGAAAGGGCAAAACAAGGATTTATTGAAGAAAATTAATGATGGTCTTGCCAATCTTAAAAAAGACGGCACGTATGATGAAATTATAAAAACGTATCTTGGTGAATAAACAATAGATTAAAGCTCAATAGGCGCGCTTAAGGCGCGCTTTCTTTTTCAAGGGGTGAAAGATATGGATATAATTGTTGCGGCATTGCCTATTTTATTAAAAGGACTTCAGGTGACACTTTATATCTTTGTGATTGCCATTATCCTAGGTTTTTTGATTGGTTTACTGGTCGCTTTGCTGCGACTTGCCCCCATCAAAATCTTGAACTGGATTGCAAAGGTTTATGTGGATGCGATACGAGGGACACCGTTCATCGTTCAGCTGTTTTTTATCTATTTTGGTGTGAATTCACTGAATTTGATTTCTTTGGACAGTACAACAGCTGGAATAATTACCGTTGCAATCAATGCGGGGGCATATTTTGCTGAAATAATAAGGGCGGGGATACAATCCATCGATAAAGGACAAACGGAAGCGGCAAGATCCATCGGGTTCACGGGTACTCAAACGATGAGGTATGTCGTGCTGCCGCAAGCATTTAGAAGGATGCTCCCTACCATTACGAATCAATCGATCATCAGCTTGAAAGACACTTCGCTATTATCCGTCATTGGTATTGCCGATTTAACCCAGCAAGGTCAAATTCAAGCTTCGGCAACCTTTGAAGCATTCAAGATTTGGCTGGCCGTCGGTGTGATCTACTTTATCATCATCTATTTGTTAACCCTAATTGCTAATTTCATAGAAAGGAGGGTACAAGTTCGATGAGCATCATAACTGTAAAAAAACTGAGAAAATCATTTGGAACTGTCGAGGTTTTAAAAGATATTAATGCAGAAGTGCAGGAAAAGGAAGTAATTTGCGTAATAGGCCCTTCTGGATCTGGAAAGAGTACATTCCTGCGTTGCCTGAATCTCCTTGAGGAAATTACGGGCGGTGAGGTGGTCATTAATGGACATGATATAACCGATCCCAAAAGGAAAATCAATATTAACAAAGTCCGGCAAGAAGTTGGAATGGTCTTTCAACATTTCAATCTATTCCCTCATAAAACCGTCCTTGAGAACATAACATTGGGCCCTATTAAAATTCGTGCCACCGAGAAAGCAGAAGCAGAAAGGTTGGCGCTTGAGTTATTGGATAAGGTTGGTCTTAAGGAAAAAGCAAATAGCTATCCAGGGGAACTTTCCGGCGGACAAAAACAACGGGTCGCCATCGCAAGGGCATTAGCGATGAATCCGAAAATCATGCTATTTGATGAACCGACTTCGGCCCTTGACCCTGAGATGGTCGGCGATGTTTTGGAGGTAATGAAGCAACTTGCCAAGGAAGGCATGACAATGGTTGTCGTTACGCATGAAATGGGCTTTGCCCGGGAAGTAGGGGACCGGGTCATATTCATGGATGGAGGGTATATCGTGGAAGAAAATGAGCCGAATGAATTATTCGGCAACCCTCAGCACGAAAGAACGAAAGCATTCTTGAGCAAAGTGCTTTAATGGGATGACTGTAAGGAGCGGGAATCAGTCAGGCCTGTTTACTAATATCATCGGGCTAGCATCAAAAAAACCTATGCATTCGCCACATGCATAGGTTTTTTCTTATTTACTTGGCACCGTAACTAATCAAGTTCGTCATGATTCGATATCCGCCTGGAACCTGGCCTTGAATTTGCCTGTATAGGACAAGGTTGGTGTAGAGGTAGGTGCCATTACCGTATTTAGCCATTAGGATTCCGCCATCAAATGGTTCTTCATTTGGATCGGCCATGGAAATGAATGTTTCAAACCGTTCATCCCATTCCATTGGGAAGTACAATCCTCTTTCTTGGACCCAATTGCTCCAGTCATCACTTGTTATTTTATTTGGATAGTTAAAGAGAGCCGATTCTGGTTTCGAGACGTTTACCGTGGCCTTTTCATCGGTTACCCGCCAGCGGATGGAAGGATTCCCGAGGGTAAGGGGATATGGAGCTGTCTTCAGGGCATCCCATCCATCACCCGGTTTATGGTATTGAACGACGAGATGACCGCCGTTTTCCACATATTCAAGTAAGCGCGCGTTATTTGCCTTTAAATCTTCCCTTGATAGATAAGCACGGATGCCTGTAACGATCGTATCATATTGACTTAAATCACCTTCAGCTAAATCAGCTGCCGTTAACTTCGTAATGTTCAGGCCTGCATTGCTCAAATAATCTGCCACTTTATCGAAACCACTTTCAATGTACCCAACTTTTAATGAAGCTGGCATTAAAAGCTCAAATGCAACCGTGTTGATAGCTGCTGGGTATTGGTAATAGAATGTTCCGATATGGTCATAGGAAATTTCCTGAATGGTAGAATCAAAGGTTTTCCCATTGACAGTAGCAGCTGCCTTAATCTGATATTCACCATTTTGAATTGCCTTTGGTGGTCTGAGGGTGAACTTTACTTGTTTTTCTTCTGACTTTTCATTAAATGATACAGTGGCATTTTTCGGATGAACTCCCCAATTTTCAGGGACTTTTAAAGCGACCCTAGCTGATGTTTTTCCTTCTGTGTAGTTTTTCAAGGTTACGGTCACTGGGACTTGTTCTTTTACATCTGCTGTATTTACGACGATATCTTCAGGTGATAGGGTAAGGCCAACATCGGGAAGGACAGCGATGGTTCCATCCAATTCTTCCTTGATGGCCGTTTTTGTGCTGCCGTACCTATAAGAAATGCTCGTTGTAATGGTTGATTGATCATAGGCATGGTAATAGGCTGCATCTTCAGGGACTTCAACCAGGTAGGTCATTGTCGCTGATTTATTTGGTGCCAGATTGACATCTTTGGATTTTGTTTTGGTCTTCCATCCTTTAGGCACGTTCAATGCAGCAGTGACTTTTTTCAAGGTTTGTTTCCCGTTATTCTTCACGGTTACGGTTACATTCGTTCTTTGGCCTTTCGTAAGGATCTTTGAAGCCGTGTTAGCTTGAACTTCGAGTCCTGAAGAGACATAACTGACGTTTTGCAATTGCTCTTCTTTTAATGAGAGCTTATGAAGCAAGTCGTTCTTAATGGAAGGGCTTAGCTTTGCCTTTTTGACTTGCGCAGTAATTGAACGAACATTGGAGAGCGCATTTTGGGATGCTGAAAAAACACGTTTTTCATTAGGATAAGCCGCAATGACGGCGTCCAAATTCCGTTGCAGGTATTTAAATTCACCTTTCAATTTTGAGGCTTGGCGAGGGAGTTTTTCAGCCCATTCAGTAAAATTGTAAGGTACACCTGCAAAAAGGTCAGACTGGTTTTTTGTATCAACGGCGCTTTGCTTCAAATCCAGATGGATCTGGCGAGGTGCTGCAGGGATATCAGAACCCATGCCTTGGCTTTTATGCAGATAGCGTGATTGTTCTCCAAGCTGAGGGTAAGTCATATTGTATATTGGGTCAAATTTACCGATTTCAATCGAAGTGGTTGCTTGATCTGCCGAGGAAACGGGCAAATATAACTTTTTCACTTGCCATACCGATAGACCTTGTTTCAATTGTTGTGGAAACACGGTTGGGTCGGCGGCATCCCTAAAGGCACGTTCACTTAAGATTGTCATTGTTCTGTGATGTCCATGCTGGGTATCATCATTTTGAAAGGATGGCATCAATATATCAGGCTGATACGTCCGAATAAAGCGGATTAGCCGTTCATAGGTGAGTTCCTCTCCCCATTTTCCCAATGTTTCCTCCGGTGTTTTAGAGAAGCCGAAATCATAAATGGGATCAGATGTAGTCTCACTTAGATGATAGGCCTTAACCCCGGTGATTTTTGCAGCTTCTATCATTTCCCTTGAACGGATGATTCCAAGAGCATTGTCCAGTTCATCCCCAATTTCATTTTGTCCTCCTTCACCACGGTTTGCAATCAGGCTGGACGTCTTAACCCCTAATCCTCTCGATAGATAAGCGAGAAAGTCACTGCGTTCATCATCCGGATGGGCACCGCTGTTCAAGAATGTCACGGTCGTCTCGAGCGGCTTAACCGCATTCCATAACTCAACGTTGGTATCCTCAGGATTTGCAGCACTACCTCCAAGCGGCAATAATGCAAGAACCAACAAAAGGGAAAGCAACGATAACAAAGCTTTTTTCATTATTCTTTTAACCCCCTTCACTTTTATAAAACTCCTAAAAAAATGTAGGTTAGTAATATTTTCTAACTAACCAGACGAAAAAACTTATCTAATAAATAGCATTAATGGGTATAAATGTAAATGATTCGAACTAACTATTAAAAATTGAACATTTTAAAAGTTCAGAAAAATAACTTGTGTGCTGGATTTTTTTAAGTTATATTTTTACTTAATTAGGAAGATTTACTAACTAAATGATGTAAGGCCGTGATGTGATGAGTTTTAAAAGACCACCCAGTCATCAAAAATATGTCAATAAAAAAAGAATCATTCAATGCATCCAGGAATGTTCGTCCATTTCAAGAGCCGAAATCGCTGTTAAGCTTCAGCTAAGTAAACCAACTGTTTCTCTGGCTGTGGATGAACTTATACAGGAGAAATGGGTATTTGAGAAAGGAATAGGAGAATCCTCCTCTCAGGGCGGAAGAAGGCCTATCCAGCTCTTTTTTAATGAAAAGGCTGCCTATATCATTGGGGTCGATATAGGCGGGACGAAAGTGAAAATCATTTTAAGTGATTTAAGCGGCAACATCCTCGCCGACACTAGTTTTTCAACTAACACCTATTTACAATCAGGGCTTCTTAAACAAATGGCGATTGAAACGGAACGGTTAATTGCAAAGAACCAGATTGCGAAAGGCAGGATATTGGGGATGGGAGTCGGGATCCCTGGTATAACGCAAACGGCAAGCGGATTAGTAATAGAGGCACCGAGTTTAGGCTGGGTACAATATCCGTTCATTGCCGAAGCGAAACGGTATTTTGATTTTCCCATTTTTCTAGACAATGATGTAAACGCGGCTGCGCTAGGTGAACAGTGGTTGGGTAATGCACAAAATAAGCGGAATTTACTGTTCATTGCGGTTGGCACGGGGATAGGAAGCGGCATTATCTTGAATAACCAGTTATACAGAGGAGCATCAAGTGCAGCTGGGGAAATGGGATATATGGTAACGGACAAAGAGGATATGAAGCGTGAATTCAAGCCGATTTTCCATAGATACGGCTACTTGGAAAGTGTCGCAGGAGGAAAGTCGATTGGCAGTCATTTTACCAGGGAGGTTCTCAAGAATCCTGATCATTCTTTATTCGAACGGGCCAAATCTTCCGAACTATCGGGGGAGGATGCCTTTTTGTCAGCAAAAAAAGGAGACACGACAGCCATTGCCGTCATAAATGAAGCCATCGAACATTTGGCCTGCGGAATAGTCAATGCGGCCAGTTTGCTTAATCCAGAGGTGATTATTTTAGGAGGTGGTGTTTTAAATTCATCTGAATACATTTTACCTAGAATTCGGGAGATCGTTGATCGATATCTTCCTAGTTTAGTAGAAATGAAAACTTCACAACTGGGAGAAAACGCAGGAGTGCTTGGAGCGGTTTCCCTTTTCTTAAGGGAACATGATGGCATTTTGAATTTTCGTGATGAGGGGGAGTATTAATGAAAAATAAGAAAAAGTCGCTTGTTTCAGTAATGGCCTTATCGGCAGCGCTATTGATTTCGGGATGTAACGGTGCAGATACGAAAACGAATTCGGATGCTGGCGGTGCCAAGGGAAAAAAGGGTGAGTTGGAAGATAAGATCGTAGTTTATTCACCGCATGGCAAAGATATTTTATCAAAATTCGAAAAACAGTTCGAAGATGAGTATGGTATTGATGTTGAGTGGCTTGATATGGGGTCTCAGGAAATCCTTGACCGCGTTCGATCAGAGAAAAGTAATCCGCAGGCAGACGTTTGGTGGGGGGCACCTTCCACGAACTTCAATCAAGCAAAGAGTGATGGGCTGCTGGCTGCTTATAAGCCTAGCTATTCCGATAGTCTCGATAAAGGATTCCACGATCCGGAATGGTATTGGACGGGAACGAGCCAGACACCGGAAGTCATCATGTATAACAGCAAAGAACTATCAAAAGACGAGGTACCGAAAGATTGGGATGAACTGCTTGATCCGAAGTGGAAAGACGAAATCATCATTCGCTATCCGTTAGCCTCCGGAACGATGAGGACAATTTTTTCTGCGATGATCTATCGTACGTATAAGGATACAAATGATCCGAAAGAAGGGTATGACTGGTTAAAGAAGCTCGATCAAAACACAAAGGAATATTCAGCAAACCCGGAAATGATGTATAACAAGGTAGCCAAAGGAGAGGGCTCACTTTCCGTTTGGGCAATGCCGGATGTTGTCATGCTTAAGGAAAATAAAAATTATCCGTTTGAGTTCGTCATTCCAGAAAGCGGAACACCAGTATTGACAGAGGGGATCGCCATCGTTGAAGGTGCCAAGCATCCAAAAGCGGCTGAAGCCTTTTATGAGTTCGTGAATTCACCGAAAGCCGCAAAAACTCTGGCAGAAGAGTTTTACAGGATTCCGACCAGAAATGATGTGAAGGATTTACCTGAATGGATCACGGAAACAGAAATTAAAGGGATGGATATTGATTGGAATGCATTCGAAGAAAAAGGTGACGAGTGGATGAAATATTGGGACGAAAATATTAAAAGCGGAGATAAAGAAATTAAAGAATAAGGAAGTGTCGTTGGGATGGCGTCAATTAAAATAGAGAATGTCCAAAAAGCCTTCGGGAAAACGATAGCTGTTGATCATTTAAATCTGGAAATCAAAGAAGGTGAGTTTTTTACCTTTCTTGGTCCAAGTGGCTGCGGTAAAACGACAACGCTTCGAATGATTGCCGGTTTTTATTATCCGACAAAAGGTGTCGTCCGATTTGGCGACAAAGATATGACGCGTGTACCTCCGGAGAAAAGAAATACAGGCATGGTTTTTCAAAACTATGCCCTCTTTCCCCACATGACTGTTTTTGAAAATGTAGCGTTTGGCTTGCGAGTAAGAAAAGTTTCTTCTGCTGATTTAAAGAGGAGAGTGCTGGAAGCCCTCCAAAAAGTCAGGCTGGAGAGCTACTCGAATCGTCAAGTGAGTCAGTTAAGCGGAGGACAGCAGCAGCGGGTGGCCCTTGCGAGAGCGCTGGTCATTGAACCTGAAATATTACTGCTGGATGAACCATTAAGTAATCTGGACGCCAAGCTTCGTGATGAAATGAGAGCGGAAATCTTAAGGTTGCAGCGTGATTATAAGATTACCACCATTTATGTTACACATGATCAGGCCGAGGCATTATCCATGAGTGATCGGATCGCTGTTTTCAATTATGGTGTATGTCACCAGGTCGGGACGCCGGCAGAAATTTATAATCAGCCGGCCAATGATTTTGTGGCAAGATTTATAGGCGAGATTAATCTATTGCCCGTTCAAGTCGAAAACGATCAACAAGAGAATGTAGTGGTTACTCTTAAAAATAGTGAACAACCGATTAAATTGAATGTAGAATATCAAGCTAGAGAAGGAATTTCAATCATACAGACTGATGGTGATCTTGCTGTTTCGATTCGTCCTGAAGCAATCAGAATTCTGGATGCAGCCGAAGAAGGAATGAATATATTTAGAGGTAAAATAAATTCCGTCCAATTCTTTGGGTCTGTTGTGAATGTCATGGTGGATGTTCAAGAAGTGTCACTAAGGGTTGACGTATTCAACACTCAGGATTTTGGATACTTTTATCAAGGAAAGGAAGTGTATGTCCAGCTTCCTGAGAAACAGCTGCGTCTTATCCCTGTCATAAGCGGTGATGCTCCATGATTAAAAATCGTGATACCAGGTTGACGATTTGGCTGCTTATACCAGTTGTAATGGTGCTCGTAGCGTATGTTCTCTACCCATCATTGAGGACCTTTATCGAAAGTCTGCAAAAAGACGGAACGATATCCCTTGGAAATTATCAGGACTTCTTCGTGCAGGAATCGAAAACGAACCTAGAGGCGCTATGGAATTCCGTTTATATATCCTTATTGAGTGTATTGGTCAGTGCCTTGATTGGCATTCCGCTCGCATTTATTTTTAACCGTTATGATTTTCCCGGCAGAAGCTTCTTTTCATCAGCAGCGATTTTGCCGATTGTCCTTCCATCATTGGTAGGGGTCATGGCTTTTATGTTTTTATATGGAGAATCGGGATTGATTCCAAATGCCATCAAGGATCTGTTTGGTCTCGATAAAGTTCCATTTAAAATTGGCGGGGTATCGGGAATCCTTATCGTGCATGCCTATACGATGTATGTCTATTTTTATATGACCGTGTCCGCTGCAATCAATAAAATCGATCCGTCCCTTGAAGAAGCTGCTTATAACTTAGGTGCAAATAAATTCAAGGTTTTTTGGAAGGTGACATTTCCATTATTGACACCTGCCATCGTTGCCGCTTCTTTGCTTGTTTTCATGATATCAATGGCTTCATTCAGTGCCCCGTTTTTATTGGCTGGCGGATACAGGGTGTTGAGCCTGCAAATTTATTTTTCAAAAATAAATGGTGATATGGAAATTGCCGCTACTCAATCCGTCATTCTATCCATCGTTTCGATTTCATTTCTATTATTCATGCGTTGGTATCAGAATAGGAAAGATTATCGCATGGCTTCAAAAGGGATTGGGGCACACAGGAGTGAAGTGAAGAACCCGATTATGAAATGGGTGATGGCCGTAACGGGCATCATTGGCGTGATTATTTTGCTTTTACCGCACTTTACGATTCTTTTGCTTTCACTTGTGCCGGATGGAACCTGGACATTTCAAACGTATCCAACAGTATTTAATGTGGAAAATTACAGGCTTTTGTTTGAAGACCCTAATATCTTCAAACCGTTACGAAATAGTTTACTGATGGCGGTCATTGCAACGTTGGCAAATCTGGTGTTTGGGGTCATAGCGTCCTATGTGCTTGTCAAACGGAAATTCGTCGGGAAAAGCTTTGTCGATATTCTAGTCATGATTCCTTGGGCGTTGCCTGCAACGGTCATAGGGATGAACTTGATATTCGCATTCAATGAACCTAGCATTTTTTCATTCGGTCAAATATTGGTAGGAACATTTTGGATTTTGCCCCTTGCCTATTTCATCAGACATATTCCACTCGTTGTCCGCTCGACTAACGCCGTTCTGGAGCAGCTCGATGATTCGATTGAAGAAGCGGCCAGAAACTTGGGGGCAAAGTGGTTTTATACCTTCAGAAAGGTCATATTTCCGATTATAATGCCTGGCGTTTTATCAGGGACATTATTGGCATTTATCGAATCTGTGGGGGAATTTCCGACCTCGGTCCTGTTGTACACGATTTCAAACAGACCCATATCCATTGAAATCATGAATCAGCTTCGAATGTTCAATATGGGGCAGGCAGCTGCCTATGGGATGATTCAAATCACGCTGATTGTAATCGTTCTCTTTATTTCGAACAAGTTTTTTGGAATCAAAGCGGAAAAAGCTTTATGAATTTGGAGGTTCAAAGATGAGCAGGCTTGAAGAATTTATCAAAAATGAAGGTAGTGTCTTTCCCGGAAAAACATATGCTAGAGAGCTTCTGATGCCTGTTTTTAATGATCAAAGAGATTACTTATTTCATGCAATGTTCGATATTCATCGGGCGCATGTCATCATGCTTTCGGAACAAAAGATCATTAAAGAAGAAGAGGCGAAAACCATGCTTGATGGGATTCGGAAAGTGGCCCAAACAGATCTTAAGCAGTTGACCTATCAGCCCCAATTCGAAGACTTATTTTTCATGATGGAGGCAAAGATAGGTGAGGAAATTGGTCATGAACTTGCAGGAAAGATTCATATCGGCCGCAGTCGTAATGATATGGGAGTCGCGATGTACCGGCTTGTTTTGAGAGGCCATATGCTCCAATTGATTGGCTATGCAAACCATTTGAGTGAGGCATTCCTGGTGCAGGCTGAAAAACATACAGAAACCTATATAACTGGTTACACGCATACCCAACCGGCTCAGCCGACTACGATAGGACATTACTTTTTAGCCATTTATGATGTGCTTCAAAGGGATATTGGCCGGTTATGGGCAGCCTATGAAACGGTTAACCAATCGCCTTTGGGAGCTGCCGCGTTAACGACCACCGGTTTTCCGATCAGCCGGAACCGTACTGCTGAACTGCTTGGGTTTGATTCGGTGATCGAGAATTCCTATGACTCGATAGGCGGGGCGGATTATTTATTGGAAACCGCAACGGCCATCATGACGTGCATGGTCAATACAGGGAGATGGATTCAGGATTTCCTGCAGCATGTGACAAGGGAGTTTGGTACATTTCATGTGGCCGATCCTTATGTTCAAGTGAGCAGCATCATGCCGCAAAAAAGAAATCCAGTTTCCATTGAACACTCCCGTTCGATTGCTAGCAGTGCATATGGTGATGCACTCGCTGCAATGAATATGATCCACAATACGCCATTTGGTGATATCGTCGATACGGAAGATGATTTACAGCCGCATTTATATCGGGCATTTTCGAATGCAGGACGTGTCATGAAACTCATGTATGCCGTCATATCGACTTTGAAAGTAAATGAAGAACATACAAAGAAAATGGCCGCAAAATCCAGTATAACGGTTACTGAATTAGCGGATACCCTATCAAGAGATTACGAGATATCATTTAGAAAAGCTCATTCCATCGCCAGTCATATTGCAAAACGGTCGAGTGGTGAAGGGAAGGAGCTTTATGATTGGGACACACAAGACATCAATAAGATCATCAATGAATTTGTTGCAGTGAATTTAACTGAAGACGAATGGAAAAAGATCATCTCTCCCGAATACTTTGTGGAGATTAGAAGCATCCAAGGCGGGCCCAGCCCGAAAGAGGTTACGAGGATGATCGTAAATAGAAAACGAAAACTGGAACAACAGCTGCATGAATATAAGAAAATGGTCAAAGCGTTGAATGATGGCAGGAAGGCTTTAGTGGATTACTGAAGGTGCCAGGGAAATTCACGAGTATTTGCTCCATACTCCCAATTATCAAGAAAAAGGACATTATGACAATGGATGTCGATAATAAGGAAGGCTCAGTCTTTTGACTGAGCCTTCCTTATTTATTTATCAAAAAACGAGTTTCAAAGTTGCTTCATATATCGTTAACGGATTTTGGTTCCAACTGAACCGCGTGCTTTCTGAAAGCAAGACTTACCGTGATCATCACAATGAAATTGACCGCCAAGGCGATGATTCCCACATTCAAATCTTTCGCGGCTTGAGGCAAGGTTGGAAACAAGGTTCCTATAGTTGAAGAACTGAGTGTAATGCAGATTACAATGAATAATCCGGTGATGATGCCGGCGATTGCGCCATATTTATTGATGGGATTATTCTTCTTCAGACTAAAGAGCAGGGACGGGAATAGCTGTGTGATGAGACTGTATCCCATAAGAATTAATGCCGACATCGTTTCGCCGCCGTTTAAGGTGAAGTAGACGGCAATAAGGGCAATGACGGGAACAAGGAACTTTGCCAATCGTACAACGTGACGATCGGATACTGCAGGTGTAAATTCCTTATAGACGTTTTTCGCGAGCAGTGTAGCGACGCTCATCAAAAGCATGGATCCCGGCACCAATGCGGTCAACAATCCAGCTCCGCCGATTATACCTATAAACCATGGATCAAAGGTCTCGATAGAAAGGCGCAGCAATGAGAGGTCTGCATCTGCCCCAACGAGTCCGGGCACTTTCAATATAGCTGTAAACCCAACGAAAAAGACGAATAACAGCATGAGTGTATATAAAGGGCTGATGATGGCGTTTTTTCGAAATACCTTGCCGCTGCGTGCTGAATAGACAGCGCTGAAAACTTGTGGCCACATATAGAAACCGAATACGAGCAATATTACCGTGGAGATAAACCATGATACGCTAAGTCCCTGATCAGGGAACTTTAGAAAACCAGGCTTGGCCGTATCAATCGCTTCAAACATCGGCTGGAATCCGCCAAAGTAATGGATCGGCAGATAAATCCCCAAAAATCCTATTATGGCGACCATCATGATATCTTTAATGACCGCTGTCCAAACTGAACCGTGTATACCGGAGATCATCACATAAATGGTCAGGCTGACCGCCCCCAGCCAAACTGCCTCGGACATTGAGATGGCACCATAAGATGCTTCAGAGACAATGATTCCCAATCCTTTCAGCTGCACGACGATCACTGGAATCATCGACACCACACCGACAAGTGCAGCCAAAATTCCTAAACTGGGACTCTTATATTTGCTCACAAAGAAATCGGATTGAGACATCAGTTTATTTTCTTTGGCATATTTCCATATTTCCGGAAGGAGCCAATAGGATAATACATAAGACAAAGTAATGTAAATTAGAACATATAGAGCGGGTGCGCCCTTGCCATATGCCCAGCCGCTGCCGCCAAGGAAAGAGAAGGTCGTATAGATTTCCCCGGCCATCAGCAGAAAGACGAAAATCGCACCAAAACCACGTCCGCCCACCGTCCATTGTTCCAAGTCCATATCTTTTCCTTTTGAAGAGCGTATCCCTAAAAATATCGATAGAAGTAAAAATGCTAAAATGATTAAGAGAGCAATATTCATTCCTGGTCACCTTCCCGATTCCTGGGATCCAGCTTATACATGATGCCCAATATGGCAGAGGTAAGGACCACCCACATAGCCATCCAGAACATATTGAAAGGCATCCCTAATACGTATGGTTCTATTTTATTAACAAAAGGTAGAAATCCTAGTATGCCTATAAAAGGAACTAGAGTAAGGATATATATTATCTTCATTAAACAAACCCCTCCGTTTTAAATAAGTGAAACGTCCATCAATGGGGTTTATTCTTCAATGCCACTGATGGCTGGGTGAACCAAACCGGGAAGGAAAATTCATGCAGGACGGATTTACCTTCTTTTAAAAAGGTCCGATGATATATATTAGCTTACACTATTTTGATATAAAATTTAATGCAGTTGCCTGATATATTTTAGCAAAAACGCGCCAACTGCCTAATCTTGATGTGTTTCATGGACGGATAAAGCCTTGAATTCGAATTTGAATTCAAGGCTTTATCTCCTTTAGCTATATTTTTTCCGATAGTTATAAAGTATCACCAAGAGTATGAACCAGATCGGGGTCAAGAGCAGTGATAGTCGTGTAGCTTCAGCGAATAGCATTACAATAAGGATGAAGAGGAATAATCCTAAAATGGCGTAATTGACAAAGGGTGTAAAAGGTGCCTTGAAAGTTGATTCGGCTCTTAGATCAGGCCTTGTTTTCGAATATTTGATATGGGAGATCAAGATTATGCTCCATACCCAAATGAAACAGATGGCACTGATGGTCGTCACTACGGTAAATGCCTGTTCCGGTATCAGCTTGCTTAATAATGCACCAATTGATACAACGATTGTGGATGTTAATAAGGCATTGCTTGGAACAGCCTGTTTATTTAATTTTTCCAGTTTAGCAGGGGCTTCGCCATTCCTGCTTAACGTATAGAGTATCCGGCTTGTTGAAAATAAACCGCTGTTGCATGCAGAAGCAGCTGATGTCAACACGACGAAGTTGATGATTCCTGCAGCGACGGGAATGCCGATTAACGCAAAGACCTCTACAAATGGGCTGCTCGTGGCGTCAAGTTGTGTCCATGGGTTGACACAGAGAATGACGAATAGGGCACCAACATAGAAAAGTAAAATCCTGACAGGGATTTTATTGATGGCAGAGGGAATGTTCTTTCTCGGGTTCGCCGTTTCCGCTGCGGAAACCCCGACCAATTCGACACCGACAAATGAGAAGACGACCAACTGTAAAGATAATAGGAATCCGGAAATGCCATTGGGGAACATGCCCCCATGATTCCATAGGTTCGTTACGGAAACCGTTCCGGTATTGGTATTGAAGCCGATGATCAAAAGAATGATTCCTGCGATGATCAAGGCAATGATCGTGATCACTTTAATGATGGCAAACCAGAATTCCAATTCGCCAAATAACTTAACGGTCAATAGGTTCAAACCTAACAGAATGACTAGGCATATTAGAGCCGGAATCCATTGAGGGATATCGAACCAATATTGTATATAGACACCGACAGCTATGATATCGGCCATTGCGGTCATGATCCAACAGAACCAATATGTCCAACCTGTCACGAATCCAGCCCATGGGCCGATATATTCGGTTGCAAATTCAGTGAATGATGCATAACCTGCATTGGATAATAGCAATTCGCCCAGCGCCCTCATCACAAAAAACAAGGCAATCCCTATTATCAGATAGGAGAATATAATGGAAGGTCCAGCCAATTGTATGGCTTTTCCGGATCCTAAAAATAAACCGGTGCCAATGGTTCCTCCTATTGCAATCAGTTGTACATGACGATTTTTTAAATCTCTTTTTAATTCCTGTTTAGCCAATTCTTACGCCCCCGTTTTTTTATAGTCTTGTTAGTGAATGATTTCAACTTGCATGGTCTTGGAGAGAGGGACGTGATTTTTTGCCCTGCTTGCCTATTCCATTGGTTTTCAAGCGTGTAGTTTTAAGTCCAATCACAAATGGACAATAAAAAAAGAGATTGGATAATACCAATCTCTTAAAGGGTTCAGAATAACAATTCTATCATTCGTTACTCTTCTGTCCTTTTGCCTGAGATTGTGAATCCTTCGGCGCTGCATCTTGTACAGTCTCTCCAGAAGCTGCTCCTGCTATAGTGTCATCCATAGCATTCATCGCTTGCTTGTATGCGGTTGTGAAGGAATGTCTGTCAGTGATAATCTTCCACTGTTGGATCATTCATTATGCTTATAAAATAATATTGGAATTCTATCATCTATTTTTATGTAGGTCAACAAATTTTTTTGAAATGAAACAGGCATTATTTACAGTTTAATGGTGGACTGTATTTAACTTAAGGTTTAAGCAAAAGTGATCGTTTTCTACTTTTTTTGAACAATCACTATTATAAAATACTGAACATCATTTTTTTAAAATGATATTTTTAGATTAGAAAAATCGACAAGATATTATTGGCAACTGTTTTTTTCAAAAATACAATTGTATTTTTACAGAATATTTACTATTATAAGATAAGAAAATATAATTGAAGTGTTATGTAATATTGATTACGATCAAGCATTTCTAACCGCAATAATTAAAAGAGAGTCGTTCGTGGCAAGGATAGAAAAGCATTACCGATATTGCATCTGGGGGAGTTAATCATGTCGAACAAGGAATTAAAGAGAGGGCTGGAATCTAGACATATTCAAATGATAGCTTTGGGCGGAACCATCGGGGTCGGGTTATTCATGGGTTCTGCGAGCACGATCAAATGGACCGGGCCCTCTGTTATGCTTGCTTATGCAATCGCAGGTATTTTTATATTTTTCATCATGCGTTCCATGGGTGAGATGCTATATTTAGAACCGACTACAGGTTCTTTTGCAACCTTTGCAAGCAGCTATATACATCCCTTGGCGGGTTATATGACTGCTTGGAGCAATTGGTTTCAATGGGTAATCGTCGGAATGTCCGAAATCATCGCGGTTGGGCTGTATATGCAATATTGGTTCCCGGAGTTACCTGCTTGGATACCAGGTGTGGTCGCCATGATCATCTTGGGGGCGGCAAACCTCATTTCCGTTAAATCCTTCGGGGAATTTGAATTTTGGTTTGCGCTTATAAAAATCATAACGATTATATTGATGATCATTGCCGGCCTTGGCCTTATCTTCTTTGGAATAGGAAATGGCGGGGATGCAATTGGATTATCGAATCTTTGGGCAAATGGCGGCTTCTTTACGGGAGGCTGGACAGGGTTCTTCTTCGCGCTTTCCCTTGTCGTGGCTTCCTATCAAGGCGTTGAGCTTATCGGCATAACAGCCGGAGAAGCGAAGAATCCAACGAAAACCGTAACAAAGGCGATCCAATCAATCATATGGCGCATATTAATTTTCTACATTGGTGCCATATTCGTCATCGTGACAGTCTTCCCTTGGGATCAACTGGATGACTTAGGCAGTCCATTTGTTTCAACCTTTGCCAAAATAGGTATCACTGCAGCGGCAGGCATCATTAATTTTGTCGTAATCACTGCAGCAATGTCTGGATGCAACAGTGGGATTTTCAGTGCAGGACGTATGCTTTACACACTGGCATTGAATGGCCAAGCTCCGAAAGCCTTCGCTAAAGTATCTAAAAATGGAGTGCCGGCATATTGCACGATCGCTGTACTTTTAGGATTGGGCATCGGGGTTATCCTGAATTACCTTGCACCGCCGCAATTATTCCTTTATGTGTACAGTGCGAGTGTATTGCCTGGGATGATTCCATGGTTTGTCTTACTTATCAGTGAGCTTAAATTCAGAAAGGTGAATGCTGCTGAAATGGAGAAGCATCCTTTCAAAATGCCGTTGGCCCCTTTCAGTAACTATGCGACAATTGCCTTCTTACTGATGGTGCTGGTCGGTATGTGGATCAATCCTAGTACAAGGATTTCCTTGGTTGTCGGGATCGTTTTCCTAGCCTTGGTCATAGCAAGTTATTACATCCTGAAAATGGATAAACGAACACCATTGGATGTTAAATCCGATGATGAGATTTCTTGATAAGAAATACTAATAGAAAGCCCTTCTCTTAATTCGAGAAGGGCTTTTTTTGTCTTTGTGCATCAATTTTTGGAATTCACGAGTAAATGCGTGGAATTCACGAGTAAAACGGTTGAATTCACGAGTAAATGCGTTGAATTCACGAGTAAATGCGTTGAATTCACGAGTAAAACGGTTGAATTCACGAGTAAAAGCGTGGAAATCACGAGTAAAGCTGGAATTCACGAGTAAAACGTTTGAATTCACGAGTAAAACCGTAGAATTCACGAGTAAATGCGTTGAATTCACGAGTAAAGCTAATTTGACCCCATTACAAGGAAGGGCCAGCAAGGGAAATGTACCGTCCTGCCAGGTTTTTTCATAGGATGTAACATATTTACCCGAGGAAGGGGTTATCTTTTTGGAAAGAACAAAGCTTACCGGGCGTATCGTTACACCTAATGATGCTGAGTATGAGCATGCCAGGATAAATAATAATTTAAGTTTTGCTAAATTCCCAAAGGTTATTGTGTTTTGTCAAAATTCGAATGATGTGTTGAATTCATTGAAATGGGCCCGGGAAAATCATGTACCTTTCCGGGTTAGGAGCGGCAGGCATAGTTATGAAAATTTTTCATTAGTGAATGGCGGTCAAATCATTGATATTAGTGAAATGTACAATATCAAGGTCAATCGTGAGAAGATGATCGCAAAAATTGAAGCCGGAGCTGATTTAGGGCGGGTATATAATACGTTATGGAACTATGGCACGACGATTCCGGCAGGGACCGAAAGCAGTGTTGGTGTTGTAGGTCTTACGCTCGGCGGTGGAATAGGTATGTTAACGAGGCACTTTGGACTTACTTGTGATAATCTTCTTGAATTAGAAATGGTAAGGGCGTGTGGAAAGAGGGGCGCCAAACTCATTAAAGCAAATAGGGAAATCAATAGTGATTTATTTTGGGCATGCTGCGGGGGAGGAGGGGGAAACTTTGGCATAGTCACTTCTCTTACTTTCAGGGTACACCCCGTATCAAGGGTATCCATTTTCTCCGTCACATGGGAATGGGAAGATTTTGAAGCGGTGTTTGAAGCCTGGCAGGATTGGGCCCCTCAAGCTGATGAATGCTTAACTTCTGAAATAGAATTCAAGGCAAAGGAAGCGAACGAAATTATTGCTCAAGGTGAATTTGTTGGAACGGCACATAGATTGAAGCAGCTATTAAAGCCTATGACAAAAACTGGTTCACCAATAAATGTCATGATAGAGGAAGTCCCATACATTGAAGCAGTAAGGTTCTTTGATTATCCGGCTGGGAATCAACCGGCGTATCGAAAGAGGTCAGGATCTTTCATTGAAAAAACTTTTTCACAGCAAGCCATCATGACCATGAAACATTTTTTGGAGAATGCTCCAAATGAAAATGCAGCCATTTGGCACCAATCCTTGGGAGGAGTTGCGGGCCTTAAAGATCCAAAGGAGACAGCTTTTTATTATCGCGATGCCATCATCGCCCAGGAGTATCAGGCAACATGGGCCAATCCAGAAGAAGAACGGCTAAACATTCGTTGGATCAAGGACCTGAAGCGCGCCTTGTCGCCATTCACTACTGGTGACTACGTGAATTGGCCGGATACTCTCATCAAAGATTGGCCAACTGCGTACTATGGAGAAAATTTTAAACGGCTTCGGGAAGTGAAAACGAGGTATGATCCATACAATGCGTTTAAGTTCCCTCAAAGCATACCGCCATTAAATAAGTGGGGTTGAAAAGCTTGGATGCATCAAAAATATCCATTATAAAGGCCTATCCCTAAATTGGATATAGGCCTCTTTCTTCTTGTTTTGAATCATTTAATCGAGATAATACTCAAAATCATTCTGCTTGCTGAGCTTGTACTGTATTGTAAACCTGATTTACGGAAGATTGGGCTTGGGCGATTTCTTGAGCAGCTTGTTTAATGGCTTCTTGTGCCAAAGTTGGATCAGAGGAAGATTTTTCAATTGCTTGTGAAAGTAAGGTTTGCGTAAGGGTGACATTTGCTTTTGCTTGATTTAATTGATTGATATCAATTTGTTGTTGAGGCATGAAGTTTCTCTCCTTATGTCATTATTGGAATTACTCCATTAGGATGACCTTTCTTTTCTTTTTTATAAGGAGAAAAATATATAATTTAGGCAGGATGGACAGCTTGGAAATTTTCTGTAACAGGAAAAAAATCCAATGGAATAAACAACAAATTCGTAAAAAAGTTAGGATTGAAAAGAGGCAGAAAGAGAATGGGATTATTCGTTTTATTTACTTGGAATCCTTAAATTTTCATCGGCATAATTCGTATTATGTTCCTTGAATATCATAATGTATGAAAACGCAAAAAATTTATCGTGACTTTTTGCTTGTTCAGTTAATTAAATTATACTTTACTTATTGGTTTTATCAGATTAAAATCGGAGAAAGAATTATTATAAGAGGATGAGCTGATTGGACAACCGAAAGCTCCTGAACGCTATAAGCGAACAGGGGCTTTTTGCGTTCATTTTGGAAAAAGGAGTTGGCAAGATGAATATTGATCATATTGAAGCTTTTATGTATGTTGTTCACCTTAATAGTTTTCATAAGGCCGCAGAGGCAATGTTTTTATCACAGCCAACGGTTTCGGCAAGAATTAAGACGCTTGAAAGTGAACTCGATTCAGTACTATTTGAGAGGCAAGGGAGAGGGATTATTTTAACTGAAAAAGGGAAAGCCTTCATTCCATTTGCGGATCAAATTATTCGTACCTTTCACCAGGGGAAAAAGCAGTTGAAAACAGGAAGCGAACTGGAGGAAATAACGATAGGGGCTAATATCATTACATCGCAATACTTTATTCCATATGCTCTTCCTCTATGGAAAAAGGAAAACCCTAATTTACGCTTTAAATTTATTTCAGCAACAAATGATGCATTAATGGAAAAATTGCTTCAGAAACAGGTCGATATAGCCTTTATGAAGGATGTTACACATAGTGGTCTGCAAAATTACAAAACCCTTGATAATTCGATTCGTTTAGTGGTGTATCCAGGACATCCATTTCAACTTCAAACTGAGCTAACAGTTCAGGAACTAGCAATGGAGCCGTTGGTATTTTTCGAGTGTGGTGCGTTTGACTGGAACCACGTTCATAAAATTTTTGAAGTATCTAATGTTGAGCCGCGCATTGAATTTCAGGTTGATCACCTGGAAGTGGCGAAATCGCTAATTCTTAGCAGAAGCTGTATCGGATTTTTACCGTACTTATGTATTAAAAAAGAGTTAGAACAGGGAACTTTGGTTGAAGTGGATGTGTCACATTTAATCAAGATAAAGCAGCACATCTATCTGACGCATTTAAATCACGGGATGGAAGCCCCCTTATTATGGAAAGACATTCTTTTTTCAATTCGGAAATTTGAGAAAAACCATCAGAAATTACAGATACAATCGAATTGATAGATATTTTCTATCAATACAATATTTTTTTCTATTAGTTAAACCATTGCCATTAGCATGTTTTAGGTGATAGGATATGTCAAAATATAATTATTCGCATAAGTAAACTTTGAATTAAAGCGGAGGAGAGAATATGAGTTATAAGCTTGGCATTTTAGACCAAAGCCCGATATTTCCAGGAGCTTCAGCATTTGATGCACTACAGCAAACCATTAATCTGGCTAGACATGCAGAAGAGTGGGGTTATACCCGTTTCTGGGTATCGGAACATCATCATGCCGAACAGCTGGCGGGGTCCTCCCCGGAAGTATTGATTTCTTATTTATTAGCCCAGACAAAATCGATTCGGGTAGGGTCCGGAGGTGTTATGCTTCAGCATTATAGTCCATATAAAGTGGCGGAAAACTTTCACGTGTTATCGAATCTTTCGCCAGGCAGGGTAGACCTTGGCATCGGAAAGGCACCAGGTGGTCTCCCCTTATCAACGAAGGCGCTACAGTTTGGAACTGTGAATGATGGAAAAGATTTCGAAGAGCGGTTATCTTTCCTGCAGAAAATAATTGAAAATTCAATTAATGAAACTCACCCGCTTGCAGGCATTCAAGCGACACCACTCCCTTCGGAAAATCCTAAGATGTTTTTGCTTGGTGCTAGTGCCGGCAGTGCCAGGCTAGCAGCCGATCTTGGGATATCTTATGTATTTGCTCGATTTATCAACAGTAATGAGACTGTACTTGAAGATGCTGCACGCATTTACCAAAGTATCTATCCGACTGGGAGCTTTAAGGTATCGGTTTCAGTGATTGCTGCTCCTTCACAACTAGAAGCGGAACAGTTAACAGGTGATCAGAAGATCGTGAAAGTTCATCTCAAAAGCGGTCGTTCTGTCACGGTCCAAACACTAGCGCAAGCAGAGTTATTCGGGAAGCAGTCTGGGGAGCCTTACGAAATAGAAGAACAGGATTCCAATATTATTGCTGGAACTCCTTCTTATGTAAAAGAAGTCTTAGCAAATTTACATGAAAAGTACGGGGTGGATGAGTTTATCCTGCATTCGCCGATTTTAAAGGAAGCCGAAAGGTTCAGATCTTTTCGATTGTTGAGTCCACTTCAATTAGCCATATCTGAAGAGAAACACGTTACGAGCCAAAATTAAAAAGTCTTCAGTAATTAGGGAAGATGGTAGATGAAGTCATAAACCGATTAATTAAAGGAGGAGTATTGATGACTGAGCAGAGAAAGTTGAAGCTTGGAGCGCTTATTCATGGAGTTGGAGGGAGTATATCCGGTTGGAGACATCCAGACATTCAAGCAGATGCCAGTGTTAGTCTTGAATATTATAAGGAGCAGGCCCAGAAGGCTGAAGAGGGAAAGTTCGATTTACTTTTCATTGCTGACGGATTGTTTATCAATGAGAAGTCAATTCCGCATTTTTTAAATCGATTTGAACCAATTACCATTTTATCCGCACTCGCTGCTTTCACATCAAGAATAGGGCTTGTCGGAACAGTTTCCACCTCATACAGTGAGCCATTTACAGTAGCTCGGCAATTTGCTTCACTTGATCACATTAGTCAAGGTCGTGGAGGATGGAACCTTGTTACTACCCCTCTTGAGAGTACTGCCTTGAACTATAACAAAACGATTGAAGAACACCCTGATCATGCCAAACGCTATCGGATAGCATCAGAATATATACAAGTCACCAAAGGACTTTGGGATTCATGGGAGGATGACGCGTTTACTCGGGATAAAGAATCCGGTGAGTTTTTTGATCCTTCTAAAATGCATCAATTAAAGCATAAAGGAGAATTTTTCTCCGTGCAAGGACCACTCAACATTGCCAGATCTAAACAGGGGAGACCTGTCGTTTTTCAAGCTGGTTCATCAGAAGCTGGCAAAAATTTTGCGGCTAAAGAAGCGGATGCAATTTTTACAGGTCAACCAACATTGGAAGATGCAAAGATATTTTATCAAGATGTAAAAAACAGGGCTATTGCATTCGGGAGAAATCCTGATGAAATTGTAATTCTGCCAGGTATCGCGCCAATCATTGGTGCAACTGAGGAAGAGGCGGAGCACAAATATCAAGAACTAGCTAACCTAGTTTCTATAGATAAGGCGCTTGACTATTTGGGGCGTTACTTCGATCATCATGATTTTTCCCAATATGAACTGGATGCACCTTTCCCAAATCTCGGAGACATCGGAAAAAACAGTTTCAGAAGTACGACTGATCGAATTAAACAGGAAGCGAAGGAGAAACAGCTAACGCTCCGTCAAGTTGCACTTAAAGAGGCTACACCCCGGACTTCTTTCATTGGAACCCCAGAGAAAGTGGCGCATTTGATTCAGCAATGGTTTGAAGAGAAGGGGGCGGACGGATTTATCTTTTCTTCAAGTGTTCCAAATGCTTTAAGTGACTTTGTAGACGATGTGGTCCCTATCCTTCAAAAAAGGGGAATATATCGTACAGAATATGAAGCAGAAACCTTAAGAGGCAACTTGGGGCTTCCATTCCCGGAAAATCGTTATGCGAAGGAAAGCATTAATCAATGATATAAGAATCATTTGAAAAATTGAAGGAGGAATAAGAAATGGGAGAAGCGCTATCTGTCGTCGTTTGGTCAAAACAAGGATGTCACTATTGCGAGGAGGTTAAACAATACTTAAAAGAAAAGGAGATCGCTTATCAAACGGTGGATGTTACCAATCATGATGATCGGCGAGATATTTTAGAAATCAAATATGGGGTTCGGCATGTGCCCATTATTGAAATTGGGCGAGGCAGCGTATATGAGAGCGTTACGGAAATTGGAATTCCTCATCTTGAAAAAGTACTTAAACGTGTACAATAACAAAAAATCAAGCGTTTAAATCTGAGTTTATATGCATGAGTGATTGAATTAAGGAAAGATTGCATAAGTAAATCCGACTATTCTTGTGTAAATAATATGTTATAGAAACGGGGAGTTAATCATGACCCAATTAATCCGTCTTGCCACTGTAAAGGATGCTCCAGAAGTGCTAGATGTCACACTTCGGGCTTATGAACCAATCAGGGAATTGAATATTAATTTTCTTGCTGCGACAGCTGATTTGCAGCTAGTGACGAATAATATTAGGCGGAATCTCACTTATGTTTTAGTAGAACAGGAGGGCCAAATTGTTTCCACCGTGACAGTTCGTCCTCCATGGAATGATCCTGATCATTTCAGTCCGTACCCGTTCATTTGGTGGTTTGCAGTCGATCCCGTATACAAACAAAAAGGTTTTGGCTCGACTTTGTTAACCTGGGTGGAAGAAAATGCACTTCGGAAACAGGTGAAGGCGCCGGCCGTTTATTTGGCGACTGCTGAACGTCATCCTTGGCTTGTTTCCATTTATGAAAGAAGAGGTTATGAGATTTTTGCTGAACGAGACCATGATGGAGAAAAAATTGTGTATCTTCGCAAAATTCTAGATGAAACGCTGTATCGCATTATTGAAAATAAAGAACCAATTGTTAGTAATTAAAAATGTTCGGGGGGAATTGAGATGAAAAAAACATTACTAATTGTTATGGCACTGCTACTAACTTTTTTAGGAGCTTGCTCTTCAGAAGAAACAACCAGTACAGCAAAATCTGGGGATTCAAAAGATAAAAAAGTTCAGAAAATCATTGTTGGAACAGGGACGCAATTCCCTAATATTTGCTTTTTGGATAAGGCTGGTAATCTGACAGGGTATGATGTCGAGTTGGTTCGTCAAATCGATGAAAAGCTGCCTGAATATGAATTTGAATTTAAAACGATGGAATTTTCTAATCTATTATTAAGTTTAGAAACGAACAAAATAGATTTTGTTGCTCATCAAATGGAAGTTAATGATGAACGGAAAGAAAAATTTCTATTTAATGAAGAACCATACAATGTCTTTCCGCTTCAAGTTACAGTTCATCAGGACAACAATGATATTCATTCCATTAAAGATCTAAAAGGAAAAAAAGCGATAGTGAGTGCAACGAGCAATTCTGCTGTTTTTCTTGAAAAATATAATAAAGAAAATAATGCCGGTATTGAAATTGTCTATTCTGGCCAAGGCGCAGATGATACGAAGACTCAAATCAAAACTGGTCGGGCGGATGCTACCATTACTACACCATTTGCAGTCGACTTCTTAAATAAACAAGCAGATGCACAGCAAAAGGTTGTGGGTGAGCCGCTTCTTAATTCAAAAGTATACTTTTTGCTAAGAAAAGACGAAACGCCTTTACAGAAGAGAATTGATGAAGCACTTGTGGAACTGAAGAATGAAGGGGTAGTTAGCGAACTAAGTAAAAAGTGGCTGGGCGCAGACTATTCAGTGGGATTTTAATTAGATAGTAGTAAGCGCGGAGGTGCTAAAGCATGGGAAAAGCATTTGATCCCACATTAATCGTCGATTTCATTCCGACGTTAATATATTATCTTGGAGTAACATTGCAAATTCTGGCAGCATCCGTATTATTAGGAATGGTCATCGGGATAGCGGCAGCCATCCTTAGATTATTTCGTATCCCTGTCTTGTGCCAATTTGTCATATTGTATATTTCATTCATTCGGGGAACGCCTATTTTAATACAATTATTTCTAGTTTTTTATGGACTGCCTGCAATCCTGTTATTCATTAATATTGATATTTCAAGAATGGATGCTCTTTATTTTGTCATCATTACGTATGGATTAAGTAATGGGGCGCATTTCGCTGAAATATTCCGAGGAGCGATTAAGGCTGTCGATTATGGGCAAACGGAAGCAGCCTATTCTGTTGGCATGAATAATAGTCAAAGTTTTTTTCGAATTGTGCTTCCTCAGGCAATAAGGATTGCTTTTCCGAATATCGCAAACTCTATTATCGGATCCTTGAAGGATACCTCACTTGCCTTTACCATCGGCGTGATGGATATGATGGGCAGGGGAGAGACATTGATTGCCGCAACTGCACATGCTCTCGAAGTCTATCTCTCATTAGCCGTTATCTATTATGCAGTCGTGCTATTGTTCGAGAAAATATTCAGACTTTATGAAAACCGCATAAATCGGCATCAATCTGCTGATGTGTCTGCTACTGGATAACAAAGGGAGGAGGGAAGGACTTGACGATTGATATTCTATTCATTTGGACTGCTTTTAAGGAGATTAGTAGAGCACTTCCGATCACACTTATTTTAACCATTCTTCCTCTTCTTGCAGGGTTTATTATCGGTCTCGCTGTTGCATTGATTAGGATATATAAAGTGAAATTTCTATGTGGAATTGCAAATGGCTATGTTTCCTTCTTTAGAGGAACACCGATTATCATGCACATAATGCTCATTTATTTCGGTTTTCCATTATTAATCGATCAAATTTCTAAAAAGTTTGATTTGGGTATTCAATCTAATTCCATTCCAATCATCTTATTTGTCTTAACCGCCTTATCGTTGAGTGCGGGTGCTTATTTATCGGAAATATTCAGATCGGGAATTATCAGTGTCTCCAATGGCCAAATGGAAGCAGCCTATTCCGTGGGGATGAATTCGTTTCAAGCCATGACGCGAATCGTTTTGCCACAGGCCATTGCTCAGTCCATCCCGAATTTCACGAATATTTTCATTGGATTCTTGCATACGTCATCCATTGCTTTCATTGTATCGCAAAAAGAAATGACAGGAGCAGCCAATATAGTTGCATCCACAAATTTGAAATTTTTGGAGTCTTTTATCGCTGCTGGTTTAATTTATTGGGGCCTTACAATCATTGCAGAGGGGCTTTCGTTTTTAATTGAGAAAAAGGCCACTGCCTATAATCGAGGAGGAGTACAATGATTTATTTAAAAGATATACAAAAATCATTTAACCAGCAGCCCGTTTTAAAAGGAATTAATTTAAAAATAGGCAAGGGGGAAGTAGTTACCATTCTTGGACCGAGTGGATCTGGGAAAACAACCTTGCTTAGGTGCCTGAACTTTCTGGAGAAACCTGATGAGGGAATTGTTCAAGTGGGAGATATACAGGTGAAGTCCAAGAAGGCGACCAAAAGGGAAATCTTATCCCTTAGAAGACAATCGGCAATGGTTTTTCAGCATTATAACTTATTTGCTCATAAAACTGTTTTGGAGAATGTAATGGAAGGGTTAATTGTTACAAAAAAATATAAGAAAGCTGAAGCGGAACGGGAAAGCGAGCTGTTATTGGAAAAAGTGGGTTTGGGAGATAAGCATAACTATTTCCCTTCGCAATTGTCAGGAGGACAACAGCAGCGTGTTGGAATTGCCAGGGCACTTGCTTTAAATCCGGAGGTCATTCTATTTGACGAGCCAACGTCGGCACTCGACCCTGAGTTGGTTGGGGAGGTGCTTTCTGTTATAAAAGCAATAGCCCTGGAAGGCATCACGATGGTGATAGTGACCCATGAAATGAGCTTTGCTAAAGAGATATCGGATCGCGTTCTTTTCATGGATGGCGGGGTCATTGTTGAAGAAGGGTCACCATTGGAGATCTTCAATGCTCCAAAGGAAGAACGAACACGACAATTTTTTAACCGGATATCAAGAGATTTTTCCGTACCGTTATTAGAAGAAAAGGCCAATTAAAGGAAGGGGCCAAGGAGGACGTATGATTAATACAATTGTAGTCGATGAATTGATTGAAGAAGATAAAGAGACGGTGCGCCGTTTATTGGTAGAAAGTTATCAACAATATGAACATGAATATTCGAACCCGGAAGCTTGGGAAGGATATTTAAAAAATATTGAATCCTCGGTGGATAATCCACATGTTGATAAGGTGTTGGTTGCAAAGTGCAATCAGGATATCCTTGGCACATTACAGCTTTTTCAATCATCTGAAAAAGCATATGAAAAGCCGGAACTTGGGATTTTTTCACCAATCATTCGGTTGTTGGCCGTTCATCCCGAATCAAGGGGACGCGGTATTGCACAGGAATTATTAAAAGCTAGTGTAACTTATGCAAAATCGCAAGGTGCGTCCAGTTTGTATCTACATTCTACTGATAAGATGCATAAAGCCATTAAACTATATGAATGGTTTGGCTTTAAACGGGATCGAACGAAGGAATTTCAAAATCATGATATTTTAGTAAAATGCTATCGCTTGGATTTATAGAAGGAGGCGACTGTATGAGTCGAGAGTTGGAAAAGCGCTTAATATCGATACGGCGCCATTTACATCAATATCCGGAATTATCAAATGAAGAATTTGAAACGACAAAATCCATACAAACGTGGCTCGAGGAAGAGGGTATTGAGATCCGTCATACAGGATTGAAAACAGGTGTTTTTGCAGACATAAAAGGTGGCAAACCCGGACCGACAATAGCCATAAGGGCGGATATCGATGCCCTTCCGATTGAGGAACGAACCGGGCTGCCATTTGCTTCGAAAGTAAAAGGGGTGATGCATGCTTGCGGCCATGATTTTCATACGGCAGCTGCAATAGGTGCTGCCCACCTTTTAAAAGAATGTCAATCGGAGTTGTGCGGGACAGTGCGATTGCTTTTTCAACCCGCAGAAGAATTTGGAGGAGGAGCGGTGCAAGTGATAAAAGATGGTCAAATTGACGATGTGGTAGCTGTGATTGGACTGCACAATAAACCCAACTTGCCTGTCGGCACCATTGGTATAAAAGCTGGTCCGTTAATGGCGGCAGTGGACCGTTTTCATATTGTCCTTCAAGGGAAGGGGAGTCACGCGGCCATCCCTCAACACGGAAAAGATCCAATAGCGGCAGCGGCCCAGCTTATTTCCGCTCTTCAAACTATCGTCAGCCGGAATGTATCCCCATTAGATAGTGCTGTGGTGAGCGTTACGAGAGTAACAGGGGGAAGCACCTGGAATGTGATTCCAGGTGATGTCACACTTGAAGGAACGATACGAACCTTTGAATCCACTATCCGGAAAGAATTAAAGAATAAGTTTTATTCGATTGTGAATCATATCGCCGCTGCTTTTTCACAGGAAGCTGAGATTGGTTGGTTTCCTGGACCACCCGCGCTTCATAATCATCCAGCTGTCACAGAGATGGCACGCAGGTCTGCTTTGGAGCAATCATTACGAGTAATCAATCCAGAACCTTCAATGGGTGGTGAAGATTTCGCTTATTACCTTCAACATATCCCCGGTACCTTTGTTTTTTTTGGTGCAAACGGAAACGAAGATTGGCATCATCCAGCTTTTACTGTTGATGAAAAATCCATTATTAAAGCTGCTCATTTTTTATCTGAAAGTGCCAAGGATTTATTATATAACCATGGTAAGTGGTGAACATATTTGACTTAGGTGCCAGACACGATTGCGTGCCTGTACCTTTGTTACAAATTAATATAAAAATATGTGATATATTTCTTAGATTCATAAACAAAGACATATATAGGAAGGGACATAAAGAAGAGACCTAGTCCCTCAAATTCTTTTTTCCTATCCATATACATAAATGTTTCTTATTTATAGAAGGGAAATATCAACAGCCACTAAAACTAACAAGTTAAGTTCAGCCCTTTCCTGCTTGGAATCCTGGATATTTGGTCATTCCGCCATCAGCATATAAGGTCATTCCCGTTACGTAGCTAGACTCTGAGGATGCTAGCCAAGCGGCACAAGCGGCAATTTGTTCCGGTTTTCCGATATATCCCATCGGTATCAGGTCGATGACTTCTTGTTTGGCTTTTGGGTCATTGAATTTTTCGGCATTGATGGGTGTGTCGATCGCACCAGGTGAAATATTATTAATGCGAATCCCTTTGGGAGCATATTCAAGTGCAAGGGTTTCAGTCATCATCTTCACTCCGCCCTTACTTGCTGCATAGTGGACAAAATGAGGCCAAGGTATCCGGTCATGAACGGATGACATGTTAATGATATTGCCCTTAATTCCATGATCGAGCATATAACTGATTGCTTCCCTGCTTGCGAGGAACATCCCCGTTAGATTTACATCGATGACTTTCTGCCAATCTTCCAGAGTCAATTTTTCGCTGGCCACTTCATTTTCAATACCTGCATTGTTTATCATGATGTCGATCGTACCAAAGGTGTCCACAGCGAATGAAAGCAATTTCTTCACATCCGCTTCCTTTGAAATGTCACCTTGAATCGCTGCGGCTTTCCCGCCTGCAGCTTCAATCGTTTTGATGATTTCCTTATGGTCGTCATTTTCAGTGTGATAATTCAATACGACATGTGCTTTTTCTTTACCGAACCTTTCGGCCATGGCTTTTCCTAACCCTTTTGCCGCCCCAGTAATGACTACCACTTTTTTCTCTAAATCTTCATACATCATTTATCGCTCCTTTAACTATTCTTTTGTAAAGCCGATCATGACTCCGCCAGCAATTACGAGTGCACACCCAATGATGACGAAGGCCATTTGCTTTTTGGATTTTTTCTCTCCTAAAAGAAAGATTCCGCCTAAAGTTGAAATAACGATTCCCATTTGGGAAAATGAGAATGCAATGGCAACGCCCACTTTTGGATTAGCGAGCAGGAGACCGATATTACCGACTGCCCACATCACTCCAGTAAGAATATTTCGCCTAGCATACTTATTAAACGGTTTATGTTTGATGGAAAGGAGCAGGGCAGCCAGGAACATGCCGATTGCTTGCGGCAGGATCGCCGACCATCCGTCAACTGCATTCCATCTGACAACAATGACATATGTAACATAACCCACCGTTGAAATGGCAAGGTAAAAAACGCCTTTTTTCAAGCTTCCTTCTTTTTTGTCATCACCATCTCCGTAGCTCGTCAGCAAGACACCTGTAACCAAACAGATTATTGCAACGATGCCGATGATGACTGTAATCCTGTCATTCCATTCCCTGAAAATGATAACCGCAAAAAATGTATTTCCTAGAATTTGCAGTCCTGTTGAGATTGGAACGGTTTTCGATACTCCGATTTCCTTGACACTATTGAACTGAAATAATTGCCCGAATGCCCAGCCTATCCCTGAAATGATGCCGACAACCCATACTAGATTGCTCCATTCCGGCGGATTGATGAATGACATCATGATGGCGAACAGTAATGAACCGATTGTAATGCCAAGTGTTTGATTATATGAGTTACCCCCGAGTTTTTCGGAAACAAGCACTAAGCTGCCCCATGTCAATGCAGGGAGTAGCGCAAAGAGAAAACCTTCCACAAAATTTCATCTCCTAAATTAGAAAACAATGTTTTAATGAATATAAAAAAATGGGTAGTTAGCAAGCTATTGAATGTATTTAGAGTTTTCCCTTTACACGGGAAAGAAAAACATGGTTTTAATTTACCAATTTGTCATTTTATTTTTCAGTGTGGAAACAATGAAATAATAAGTGGTTTATGGTACTTTTAATTTAAAAATAGTTAGGAGAAATAGTATGACGACACTGAATGAATGGTTTGACAAGGGGATTCCTGCTAAAGAATTTGTATCTTCGATGAAAGTCCATAAAGAAAACTTACAATCGATTCAGGAGGGTTTTTCCATTTTTGAAGAGGACCAAGGTTTTTTTGATGAATTAAAGACGAAGGAACTTCGAGCCATTGTCATTACTGAAGACTGGTGCGGAGACGCGATGATGAATATTCCTATATTGCTGAATATATCTGAAGCGGCAAATATTGAAACTCGCATGGTTTTACGAGATCAAAATCTTGAACTGATGGATCAATACTTAACGAATGGAACAGCGCGTTCGATTCCCATTTTTATATTCATTGATAAGAATGGTGAAGAAAAAGCTGTTTGGGGACCTCGTGCACCAAAGGTACAAGAGTACGTAATGGAGTTAAGGTCTGACCTGCCGGCCAAGGATGATGAACGTTTCGAGGCAGAGCAAAAAGCAGTCATTAAAAAGATAACTGCGGCTTTTGCTGAAGAAAAACATTTGTGGGCCGAAGTATACAGCAGCATCAAGGAAGCATTGGGGAGCTGCTGACAGCGGGTATGGCACTTTTTGACCTGTCCAAAAAAAGGGTGGGTCCATAATGAATGGCTGTTTCAAAAAATGGAGACTGCCTTTCTTTAGTCCATGTTTTTGGAACAGCCTTTTCATTTTTTATGATTCTGGAATAATTGTAACGCCGATTGTTCGAATAGGAGAATCTTGTTTAGCACTTTGATTCGTAGCTTTGTAGTATTTTAACATTAAATCGTTCAATTCATTTTGGAAGTTAATAAAGCTTTCATCATCAAGCTTTAGTTCTAAAAGGGAAAAGGTTGAACCATCTTCCGCGCAGTCTCTTTCTTCTAATTTCGTAAGATAGTTTTGATATTGAGTCATAAGGGATAATTGATAATAAGAAAAATAGTTCACCTTTTTCTCATTAGAAGATTTTTTCCATTCTTCCCCGCTAAGTCGCGCTTCTTCTTCATTTAAAACATAGTATTTTTCGGAAACGGATCTCACTTTTTTTTCTTTTACAATGCGAATGACCCCTGAATCCAACAGGACCTGTATATGTCTATATAATGTTGCCTGGGGTACATCTTTAATGATTTTTAACATTTCCAATGGTGTTAAACCATTTTCCCTGTTTCGCATTAAAGCTTGGGTAATCTTTATTCTTACAGGATGCATTAAAATTTCAGCTTTATTAATCATCTTATTCTCCTCACATTGGAAATAATAACTGGATAATTTTTTAATCAATTTTAATGTTGGTCATGAATAATAAGTTTATTTCATCATATATTGTAATGTTTGAATCATTTTCATTTAAATAAAAATGACACGGTTTGAAAAATAATATAACAGAAATATTTTTTCGAAGTAAATAATAAGCATTTTAAAATAAGTGTAAAAAAATAACGTCTTCATGAAATGAAATTTAATAAATAACACTATATTTTTAATATTATTCATTGTGATAATATTATCATTATAAATAACAATAAATACTAAAACAATATTTTATTAAAGAAAAAAAATAGGTGCAAAATTCCATTTTGCATGTTATCATTATCGATAATGATAATAATATTTCGTTTTCAAAGGAGTGGTATATATGGAATTGCATTACGGCTGGAACGAATTGAAAGATATTGATTTCATGTCTATTCTGCCGATTATTTTACCGGTAATTGCTATTGGAATGATTTTAGTCCTTATAGCATTAATTGATTTATACAGAAATCGAAAGACGAGGAAAAATGTTTTATTGTGGACACTCATCATTATTTTTGCAAATACTATCGGTCCAATTCTGTACTTCGTCATCGGTAGAAAGGACAGTGAGAGAATATGAAATTAGAGATTAAAAATGTTACAAAAAAATTCAAAGAAAAAACAGCGGTCAATAATTTTTCAATGGAACTGCAATCAGGGGAATGTGTTGGATTGATAGGGCCAAATGGGGCTGGTAAATCGACACTAATAAAAGTGATTTCAGATATTATAGATCCAAGTATGGGAGAAGTATTGCTTGATGGTAAGAAAATTTCAAAAATGAAAAGGGAGATAGGCTACTTACCACAATACCCCAACTTCTTTCAATGGATGACTGCCAAGGAAACCCTCAATTTTATGGGCCAGCTCTCGGGTATCAAGAGGGAAGAATTATTAAGCGGCATTCCAGAGATATTGTCCAAAGTGGGGTTGAGCGGGGAAGAGAATTCGAAGGTGCGGACTTTTTCAGGCGGAATGAAACAAAGGCTTGGAATTGCACAGGCGCTGTTACATAAACCGGCATTGATTGTCATGGATGAACCGGTTTCGGCATTGGATCCAATCGGCCGGAGAGAAGTGTTGAATATCATAAAAGAGATAAAGAAAGATACGACAATTTTATTATCGACGCATATATTAAGCGATGCAGAAGAAATATGTGAGAGGTTTGTCATTATAAAAAGTGGTGAAAAAATTGAGGACACAACAATGTCGGAATTATTAAACAGGAATAGCGGAAATAAAATCAATGTCGACATAACCTCAAAAAGTCAAAAATGGATTGAAAATGTTAAAAGCTTGAACTTTGTCAAAGGTGTAGAGGTAATGGGAAATAAATTGAAGATAGAAGTGGAAAATATTGAGTCAAACAAGAATATGTTACTGGCGAATGCTTTGGAGCATAATGTTGATCTAGTAAGGTTCGAAATAGATAACGATACATTGGAAGAGATATTCTTAAAATTGGTGGTGGAAAAATGAATAATTTTGCCGTTTTAGCTAAAAAGGAATTTGTTCAGATGTTACGTGAATATAAAGTGATTTGGCTGCCGCTTGTTTTTATATTTTTAGGAATAACTCAACCAGTCGTAAGCTATTATTTACCTTCAATATTAGAAGCACTTGGCGGGGGCCAAGGGATCACCATTGATCCAAGCATGGCTGCCCAAAAAGGCGGCGAAGTTCTTGCTAGTACCCTAGGGTCCCAATTCGATCAGCTAGGGGTCATGATCATCATCGTTTCCATGATGGGAGTCGTGCAATCCGATAAAGCAAATGGTATGCTGGCTTTCATTCTTACAAGGCCAGTGACGGTTGGATCTTATATAAGCGGGAAAATCATTTCCAATTATCTGTTTGTTGCCTGCAGTGTAGCATTGGGATATTTGGTTTCATATCTGTATGTAGTTTTTTTGTTTACGAGTGTTGATTTTGGGGATTTAGTAGTGGCTTTGCTGTTCTATCTGCTGTGGATCCTATTTATCGTTTCATTCACGACGATGATCAGTACCATTTTTAATAGTCAGGGTATTATTGCATTAATTTCGATAGTATTTCTCCTAGGCTGCAGGATCATAGTTGGGTTAAGTCCGGTTATAGACAACTTGAATCCGGCAAGCATGAGTAAACATGCCATGGAAGTACTGATTTTAGGCACAGTCAATTCACAGGCGATTTGGGGTGCAATAGCGGCACTTGTGTTAACGGCAGTAACGATATTGGTAACGAACATATGGATTTCAAAAAAGAAATTCAATAGCGAGTAAGTTGGGGATGGAAATGTGTTAATCATGAAGTGATGGGAGGATGATAACATTGTTAAGCATCACAGATTTAGAGAAAAGCTACTCGGCCAAGAAGATTTTGAATGGTGTAAATCTAGAAATCCAAAAAGGGGAAATCTTAGGTTTTATAGGGGCAAATGGCGCAGGGAAAACCACGACGCTGAACATTATTACGGGCATTTTAGATTCTGAAAATGGAAAGGTTGAAATAAATGGCCTGACCAAAGAAGACGGCATAGAATATAAAAAACAATTTTTCTTCATCCCTGATACTATCAATGTTTTTAACAATGTGTCGGGATTTGATTGGATTCGTTTCTTGATGAACCTATATGGAAATGATGACAAAGAACGGTTGGGGAAATATATCAATCGGTTTGGGATGCAGGAGTCCATTAAAAAGCCAATGGGAAGTTATTCTTATGGAATGATGCACAAGGTTTCCTTGATAGCGGCTTTTACCATTAATCCCCCGATCATCATTATGGATGAACCGTTAAATGGATTAGACCCAAACGCCGTTTTAGTTTTTAAGGGGTTAATCAAACAATATGTTGAAACGGGCGGTACAGTGTTTTTCTCGACGCATCTGCTGGATGTGGCAGAGAAGATTTGTAATACAGTGGCTATTTTAAAAGAGGGAAAAATCATCCTGCATGATGAAATACAAAATATAATAGGTGAAAGTTCATTGGAATCTACCTTTATGGAGGCTCAGGTATATGAAGGAAAAACTTCAGTTAACTAGATTTTTCATTTCTTCCTTCTATAAAATGCCCAAGCAGACAATGTTGCAGGCTGTACTGATAATAGCCGTTTTTTATATGTTTTTGCAGCTGACTGTCGTAAATGCCTTTGTTTATTTTCTTGGAGATACCGAGGTCTTCCTGTTTTATAATGTAACGATTTCTAGCATTCTCGTCTTTGCATTGGTTTGCTATTTGTCCACATCGCAAATATTTGCTTATTATGAATTTAAAGTATTGGCGCCTCTTCCACTCACCTATAAGGAGATATCAAGGGCTAAGGTATTAAGTGGCTTATGGGTACCCATCATCTTATCAATGGCAATCCAGGTGCCAACAATCGGCTTCTTGATAGTCGATCTAAAGTTTATGGAAGCGTTTAAATTATTCATATTTTTACCGATTGTCAATGGTTTAACGGCTTTGCTCCTGCTTTTTATCTTATCGTGCATTAATAGGTATTATTATAGATTCAAAAATAAAGTAGCATACTTACTGGTGAACATTGCTGTCATCCTCATGCTTGCGATTATTTCCATTGTATATTTTGCTGGAAAATCATCGATTGCCCTATCAAAGGTCATCTCGGAAATAGATTTGAATTCTATTGAAGGGCTAAAAAACTCGTGGGCATTCATAATGAGACATATGTTTGAAACCGCAAATATGATTCCAGTGGTTAAGTGGATACTGGATGCCTTTGTATCAAATGAAATAACAGTTCAATTTATTATCATTTATATTTCGATACTAGTAATGGGTTTCCTATTGTATTCATTTATTATAGAAAACATTTCCGTTCATTATTTCAAAAACGGGTTATTGGGAAATAACAAAGCGAATATGAAAAACTCAAAGGTTAATATATCAAAAAATCAATGGAGTAACTATTTACAAAGAGAGATGTGGATCATTAAATCTGAAGCATATTTTAAGATGCAAATCGCTTTAGGTCTTTTATTGCCGCCGGTCTTTTCACTTGTCATGTTATTGCTGATTCGGAATGAAGTGTTCCCGAATTATTTGAATATAACGAAAGAGGGAGTATTTGATAAATATTTTTCATATTCGATCCTTTTCTTGTGTTGTATAAATAATATAAGCGGAACCCCATATTCAAGAGAAGGGAAATATCATTATTTGCTGAAAAGTGCCCCTTTTGATGAAAAATATGTTTATTTTTCTAAAGTGATATTTTCATCAATAATAGGAATTATAGCCGTATTGATCAGCTTTATGATATTTGCACTTTTTGGCTATTGGGAAATGGAAAATGCAGTCATGTTATTAATTATTTCTTGTTTAGTGGTTTGCTATAATCTTCTAACACCATTATATGATATGAAAAATCCAAGTATAGAATGGGAGAATCCATCTGCTGCCATTAAATCAAACCCCAATGTATTAATAAGCCTGCTTTATGGATTGCCATTATTAATCATGGTTACAGCCATTCATTTTGGTTTGGTTTGGTTCAGTGTCCAACCCCTGATGGGAGCTCTCATCATATTAATGATCGTGATAGCGATCAATTCCGTTTTGATTAATAGGTTGAAATATAATTTATGAAAGTCGTTATATTAGAAAAGTATATAAAGGAAGTACAGAAAATCGGCACTAAATAAATTTAAAAAAGGAGTGTCTTATTATGGGGAAGCACCATGATAGAGATTTTAAAATTTATGCTGCTCGATTAGTATTGGAAGAAGGCAGAAAACCTAGGGAATTGGCCGAAGAACTTAATATCTCGACACCTACATTAAGAAATTGGGTCAATATTTATAAAGAAACAAATGAAGAGGGCCCAGCGGACTCCAGTATTGGTTTTTCAGGTCTCAGTCTGAAAGAGGAAAAGGACAAAATAATTAAAGATTTACAGGAAGAGAATGAGATATTAAAAAAGGCAATGCACATTTTTACGAAACAGCCAAAATGATCGAACAGTATGTAAGCCATATTTTATTTTTCACAAATTATAGTGAAAAATAAAATATGGTTTTTTTTTATTGGGAAATTTATTCACTTCATGCACATTTTAAAAGTATTTCATACTAAATTCCCTATGAAAATACTACTAAAGAGGAAAAATAATAAAAAATGGTAAAGTTATTATGTAATGTAGATAATTTACAAATTTTTAATGGACTCGGCAAAATTGTTGTGATAAAGTGTTATCGATAATGATAATAGGTAATAATTAACCTAGAAAATGAAATAATTGTTTAAAAAAAGAAATTTTTGAGGAAAAAAATGGAGAAAAATTGTCGAATTTCAGGAGAAAGAGAGGAGGGAAATTATAATTGATTGAATATTTTATGAATAAGAAAAAATTTTATAAATCTTACATCAAGTTTTATGAAGCGGATTCAGTCAATTTGGACTATATTGATGATATTTTCAACGAAAAGGAATGGAATTATCTTAATTTACAAAATGGGAAAAGAACCATCGAAGCAAAGAAAAGTTTGTACTTTGGAAAAAAAGCAATTATGGAGTTTTTAGATATAGGTTTGGATGAAATAAAGAATGTATCACTGTTGAAAGGAGTCTTTGGACAGCCGATTATTGTTAATAACTTGTTCTTATTAATGAACATGAACATGGGTATATCCATCACTCATACGGATAAAACATTCGGGATACTGATTTTTGATCAACTGCATCCAATGGGAATCGATATTGAAACTAAAACGAAAACTGATTCTGAATTTTTAGAGACCTATTTAACTGAATCCGAGAAAAAGATGATTAAGGATAGTGATGGTCTTTTAAGTAATGAAATTTTCTTTAGTGCAAAAGAAAGTCTATCAAAAATACTAAAAACAGGATTGACCTCTCCACTTGAAATCTATGAGATTTCCAAGGCTGAAATGGATCATGATAACATCTCACTTTTCTATAGAAATTTTCCCCAGTACAAATCAGCGGTCGTACTCGTGAATGATGAAATAAGAAGCGTTACCTTTCCAATAAACTCTACGAAAATAATTGAGGGGGAATACCAATGGAATTAAAAATGGAAGCAAATGCTGAATTTAAAAACAATAATAAATTAGCACAATATCTTTTTAAAAAAGAGGATAGATTTCATAAGTTAATAATTTCGTTATTACTACTCAGTTTAATCGCTGGTATCGAAACGACGCTTTTGTTATATTCTGCGGATCAAAAAGGGATGAATGTATTAAATGGCATGTCCATTTCAGAGATCGGGGCCATGAGTTTTGCCATTAACACAATTGTAATGGGGGCTCTAGGATTATTGGTCACTTTCATCATTCAAATATTAATTGTGTGCCTATTATTTTTAGTTTTAAAAGAAAGACCGGTAAATATTAAAGGAATTTGCCAAGCTGTCATAAATGCTGGGATATGCATCGTAATTGGATCCGGTGTTAATGCAATAATCGCATTATTGGTCAAGAGCAAGGAAACCACGTTTACTAGTTTATCCTTACTTGTGCATGATAAAAATACCATCCTTCACACCTTCATGGCCGAGTTTGAATTGTTTTACATTGTAAGTTTAATCCTATTCAGTTTTAGTCTGGAAAAGTTGGCGCTCGCCAAGAGAAGAAATGCAATAATCATAACGTTTGTAATAGCTTTAATTTCTTTAGTTTTTCATATGTTGACAGTTGCATCAGGCACATATTTAAAATAATGGGGGAAAATGATGAAGATGAATTCTTTAGCGAATCTATTTGAAGAAAGTGTTAGGGAATATGGAGACAATATTGCAGTAAGAAATAAGGATAGGCAATTTACATATAAAGAAACGAATGTCTTGGCAAATAAAATGGCGATGTACATAAAGGACAAAGGGATAAATAAAGGAGACAATGTCGGAATCTATATTGAAAAGTCAGAGCATGTTTTATTTTTAATCATAGCACTCCTTAAATTGGGGGCTACCTATGTACCTATCGACCCTAAAAGTCCTGATGAAAGAGTAAAGCATATAATAAAGAATTCAGAATTGAAGTTATTGATTGGGGATAAAGGCCGGATTAGCGGTATTGATTGCAATTATGTAACCCTCGATGAAGTGATAGGGAATTCAAAAGACATGACAGGTGAGAATTTCCATACCTTAATTGATCCAGAGGATCCAGCCTATATCATTTTCACATCGGGCTCTACAGGAAAGCCTAAAGGAGTTTGCGTTTCACATGAAAATGTCATGAACTTGTTTTTAGGCTGCGACGGTTTGTTCGAGTTCAATAATAAAGATAAATGGACATTTTTCCATTCCTACGCATTTGATTTCTCCGTATGGGAGATGTGGGGGGCTTGGATATATGGCGGAGAAGTTGTAGTGGTTTCATTTGAGGAAAGCAGAAATCCAATATCCTTTGTTGATTTATTGATCAGTACACAAACAACCGTTTTCAATTGTACGCCAAGCGCTTTCTTCGAGGTGATTGGTGAGCTCATATATCGTCAAAATGAATTAAGTTTAAAATACATCATTTTTGGAGGGGAAGCATTAAACTTCAAGAAATTGACGCAGTGGTTTTCTCCCGAAAATGGCAGGCTGCCAAAGCTAATAAATATGTACGGAATAACTGAAACCACCGTTCATGTAACATACAAAGAAATCGCCAAGAGTGATGTGGAAAAAGGAATTACCAATATCGGAAAAGTCTTGCCTCATCTTGGGTTCAAGGTGATGAATCAACATGGAGAAGAAGTAACTGGAGATGAAGAGGGCGAGTTATACGTTTCAGGAAAAGGTGTTTCGCTAGGCTACTATAAAAATACCATGATGAATAAGATGAAATTTACAGACATTGATAATGTTCGCTACTATAAGTCAGGGGATGTAGTGAAAGTTTTGGATGATGGTGATCTGCAATATATCGCCAGGAATGATGAGCAAGTGCAGTTAAGAGGTTTCAGGATTGAATTAGGGGAAATAGAGAGCTCGTATAATGATTTGGAAAACATCAAGAATGCAGTCGTTACGATGGATAAAGCGTTTAATGATGATAAGCATTTATTTTTATACTATGTTGCTGATGAAGAATTAGCTGCCGATTATTTGAGGGAAAGTGTAAAAAGCTCATTGCCAGCCTATATGATACCAAGCTTTTTTATCAAGGTGGACAGCATCCCCCTAACGGTAAATGGAAAACTGGATAAATCACTATTACCAAAATTCATCAATAAAGACAGTGAAACGCCATCGAATATCAAGAGTCCAGTGGATGAAACAATAAGTGGAAAAGTAAGGGAATTGGTGGTTAGCATCATAGGTAATGGGGTTATAAAAAATAATCAGTCCTTACTTGAATGGGGAATGAACTCATTATCGATAATGAGATTGATTGTCAATATAAAAAATCAATTTCATATTGAAATGGCTCCTTCAGTTTTATTGGATAACGATACGATTATGAAATTATCCAAAGTCATAGAAACTCGTCAAAAAGAAGAGGTGAAGCAAGATCATGCACCGATCAATATTAATGATAGAAATACATATCCTTTAACATATGAACAAGAAAATTTGTGGTTCATTCACCAAACCAATGCCGACAAATCGTTATATAACATCGTTTTTTCATATGAAATATCAGGTGAAGTGAATGAAGGTTACCTGGAACTATCATTAGATAAGCTAAGCGATAAACATCAAATTTTAAAAAGTGTCATTAGAGAGGAAGCTGGAATGGGCATCTTGGCATTCGATGAGTCGATTCATCATGATATTACCTATTTCGATGTTTCGGATATTCCCTTAGACATGCAGGAAGAAAAAATAAATCACTTGGTGAAGGAAGAAACGGAACGGCAATTTGATTTAGGAAATGGTCCCCTCTTATCGATTGCGCTAGTAAGGAAAAATGAATGTGAATATCAATTACTATGTAACATCCACCATATTATTTTTGATGGTTGGTCGATTCCATTAATGATCAATGATTGGTTTGCCATTTATGAGGAAATCGAGAATGGCGGACGAAATGATGGAGAAAACCAATCAATCCAATATGGAGATTATGCTTTATGGCAAAAAAACTCGCCAAATTATGTAAGCAGTAAGGATAATGAGTTCTGGAGTAATGAAATAACTGCATTAAGGCAAAAGTCCTTTTTACAATATGATCATCAAAAAACCGGAGAAGGTAAAAGCACTTCGGATATGATCAGCTTTTTGTTACCTAAAGAAATTCAAAACAACCTGGAAATTCTTCATAAAAAAACGAAATCGACTTTGTTCATGAGTTTACTTACGGCCTATCAAACCTTTTTATCGGTTTATTTTGATGAAGAGGAAGTTGTCGTCGGAAGTCCTTTGGCGAAGAGAAACCATGTGGATACTGAACAATTGATAGGATATTTCGTCAACACCTTGCCCTTTAAATTAAATGTATCCCAGGAAGATTCATTTGAAGGGATTTTACGGAAAAACATAAAAAACATTGCAGGAGTTTTTGACCATCAAAATTTACCTACTAAGGAAATTTTGAAATATATATCAGCAGAAAGAACCATGGAAAATACGCCATTGTTCGATACAGTATTTGTCCTGCAAAATAACCAAAAAGAAAAGCTGGCATATAGAAATTTCACGTTAAAACCGAAAAAAATCAATACCTTTAAAGCTAAATTTGATTTAGTTGTTCAGGCAGAAGAAGTGGATGAGGGTGAACTATTCATTTCGTTTGAATACAGCAAATCATTATTTAATAAAGCGACGATTCAAAGAATGGCTAGTAATTTTCAGTATTGGCTGCAAGAGATTACAACCGAGGAAACCAAGAAGATAAAGGACATTACCTACCTAGAGCCTGCACAATTACGATCAATAATCGAAATGGGTACAGGTAATGTAAATCAAGAAGTGGAAGAAAGCCATTTTGAAGATGTAATAACTAGGTTTGAGGATAAAGTAAGTGAAAATTTCAATGATGTTGCCATTGTTCATGGTGATGATAAGCTGACATATAGCGAGTTAAATGACCGGGCAAATCAGGTGGCGCAACGATTATTCCTGAACCATGTAGATGTGGAAGATAGGATTGGGATTTTTATGGATCGATCGATCAATATGGTTACGGCCATTTTAGCCATCATGAAAGTTGGGGCGGCATATGTGCCTTTGGACCCATCACAACCAGAGTCACGGCTGAAACATATGATAGAGGATTCTCAAATCACATATTGTTTAAGTAATGAAGAAGGACTTTCAAAGTATCCCGGTGATGAAAGAAAACTAATATGTATCGAAGACATACTAAATGAACGGGAAATTGAATGCGAAGAATTCGTTTCAAGAAAGATATCGGAAGGTGATCTGGCCTATATCATCTACACTTCAGGAACAACGGGAAAACCTAAAGGGGTCATGATTGAACATGGAGGGTTGGCTAACCTCTGTAATTGGCATATCAATTATTATTCTGTCGATGGAAAAGATGCAGCAGTACTAGTTTCGAATACATCTTTTGATGCTTCCGTTTGGGAGATATTCCCTTACCTGACAAATGGGAATAAACTCCTGATATTGGATTACTATGATTTATTGGATGTAGAGATCCTTTCGGAGAAGATGGAAAAGGAGAAAGTCACACTCGCGTTTTTTTCAACGGGACTGCTCGAGCAATTGTTTATCAACGATATGAAATTTCCACGATCAATCAAAGCCATTTTGACAGGGGGAGATCGTTTAAAAACGATACCCGATCATTTGAATTTTGATTTATATAATAATTACGGGCCAACTGAGGGAACTGTCGTTTCGACAGCATATAAGGTACTTCCAAGTGATGATACAGTGATCCCAATCGGAAAGCCAATCTTAAATGCAGAAGCATATGTGTTCAATTCCAGGATGAAGCCGACTCCTAAAGGTCAAATAGGAGAGCTGTATATCGGCGGGAAAGGCATTGCAAGAGGATATATAAATCATCCGGAGAAAAACGTTGAAAGCTTCATCCCAAATCCGTTCAATCCTTCAAGGAAGCTATATAAAACTGGAGATTTAGTTAAGTATACCGAGGATGGAAATTTACTATTTGCGGGCAGAGCGGATGACCAAGTGAAAATCAGGGGATATCGTATCGAACTTGGCGAGATCAGTGCCGTTCTAAATAAATGCAAAGGTATAAAGGATTGCTTTATAGCGATAAAAGATGAATCCAAGGCAAAGAAATTCATCATTGCTTATTATATCTCCGACAATGACCTGGAAGAAAACTATATCAGGGATTATATGAAGAATCATCTTCCGCAATATATGATTCCTTCTTATTTCATTAAAATGGAGTCATTTCCGCTTACCGTTAACGGCAAAGTCGACATGAAGAGCCTGCCGGATACAAAAACGGTCACGGAGGGAACCAACAATAAAAGTGTCGTTAATGGAACGGAACAAAAATTGTTAAAGATATGGAAAGAGGTGCTGAATAATCAGGAAATAACCATCTTTGATAACTTTTTCGAATGTGGAGGAGACTCCATCCTAAGCATTCAAATTTGTTCACTTGCCAAGAAAGAAAATCTTTTCATTACTTCAAGAAACATATTTGAAAAACAAAGTATCGAAGAGCTGGCAAAGGTTGTGGAATTGACTGGAGATTTAACGATAAATCAGTCTGATGTTTTTGGAAAGGCGCCATTTACACCTATTCAAAGTTGGTTTTTCACTCAACAAATAAATAATTATAATCATTGGAATCAATCTGTAACGTTAAAGGGATACCCGCAATTGAATGAGAAGCGGCTGCAAAAGATCATGGCCCATATCGTTCGACATCATGATGGGCTGAGATCAAGATTCAATAAAGATGAAGCATTTTCAAAAGTGGAAAAGCATGTCGACCCGACTGAAAATTGGACTATGAATTACGTAAATCTATCGAACATGAATAAGGACAAACAGGAACGGGAAATAGCTAGACTCGAGAACGGTGCACAGCAGGGCATGAACATTTCAAACGGACCACTGATGAAAATTGAATGCATCAATACTGGCCAAAATGAGCATGTAATCATTTGGATCATTCATCATTTACTTGTTGATGGGGTTTCCTGGAGAATCTTGATCGAAGATTTTGACCGGCTATATATTCAGGATGTCAACAATCAAGAACTAAAACTGGATAATAAAACGACATCATACAAGGAATGGGCGAATAATCTAAACCAATACAAAAATAGCATCCCATTAGGCATTAAAGAGTACTGGCTGAATGAACATGAGGCAGTAAACGAAAACGCCCTAGTCAAAACAGGGAGTGTTTACGATGGAAAATCATTTGAATTGAAGCTGAATAAAGAGATTACAAACAAAATCTATAATGAAATGACAAAAGCGTATAAAGCATCCATTGATGAAATATATTTATCAATTTTCGCAACGCTAATCGGGAAGTATTTTAATAAAAAGGATATTCATTTCACTTTGGAGGGACATGGTCGCGAAGAATTATTTGCAGGTGTCGATTTGTCCAGGACAGTAGGATGGTTTACGACCATGTGCCCGGTTTATATAGAAAATAAAGAAACCATTTCGAACACGATTCAAGGAACAAAGAAAAAATTAAGGACACTGCCTAATAAAGGGATTGAGTATGGAATCCTGACAGAATTATGTGGCGAGACACATATGAAACAAAATCGGCCGATTATCAGTTTTAATAATTTAGGTAGATTTCACCAAAGCAATGAATTGGCTGCAAAAGAGGTCATCTTTTTTAGTGATCAAGATATACAACATAATTCCTATACCGAGCATGAAGTCGATATTGAATTGCTTGTAGTGAACGAAGAGCAAACTATAAAAATAAACTATAACAGACATTTCGTCAGAGAAGATTTTGAGAAATATATTCAACGCAATTTTCCGAAATTGTTACAGGCATTGGAAGAAGAAATAAAATTGGTGAAACAGATGTACCGTCCGGAAGACTTTCCATTGTTGGATATGCCTGAAGAGGAACTTAACCAACTACTGCGCAAAGAAACAGGAATAGTAGATATTTATGAATTGACTGCTTTGCAAAAAGGGATGTTGTACCATAGCTTGTTTGATAGTGAGAGCAGCCAGTATAAAGTGCAACTCATATTTGATATTAAAGGTTTTCTGGACGTCGAAAAATTAAAGAATGCCATTGTGACAACGGCAGGAAAACATGACATTTTAAAAACGAAATTATATTCAAGTAAAAAAGGGTTATTCTACCAACTATTAATGCATTCCATGGATACCGAGATTGAATATGAAGAAATAATGGATCAGCAAGTAAAGCTGGAAAAGTTGTTAGCAGATCAATATAAGATCATAGATATCGAGAACAATAGGTTGAATCGGTTCATGATCGTTAAGCTTGCGGACAATGAATACCAATTAATATGGACATTCCATCATATTATTATGGATGGCTGGAGTTATTCGATGGTTATTAATGACATTTTTGATTCTTATCATTCAATAACTCCATCATCATCCGGTAGTGCTTCATTTAAAAAGTATGTTGAATATATGAAAGATTATACGAGTAATAAGGAGCTGCGGGACTATTGGGCAGGGAAATTGGAAGGCGCCCGAAATTCTGGATCTAGTTTAACGGGAGTGTGGGAAGGCGAGGGATACATTGAAAATAGCTACTTGAAAGTATTGGATGAGGAATTGAGTGATTCCATTCAACGATTCTGTCAGGAATACAAGATTACCATGAATACTTTCTTTCTAACTATATGGCTAGCCACTTTAAAAGAGGTAAAAGGTATGGAAGATGTATGCTGCGGCGTAGTGACATCCGGCAGGAATATCCCAGTCCAAAATATTGAGGCCATGGTTGGTCCATTTATCAATACTGTGCCATTTATAAAGCATATCAGCCAAGAAAAGACTTACATTGAACTGCTCGATGAAGTTCAAAAGGAATTTTTGGAATTAACTGCCTTTGAGAATACACCATTATCAGAGATTTATGAGTGGGCCCATTTGGAAAATGATTTGTTTGAATCATTATATGCGTTTGAAAACTATCCCATGACTTTGCCTGATAATGATGAAATCATTGTGAGTTTGAAAGAAGGACGGGAAACGACACATTATCCAATCGTCATTATCATCACCCCTGGTTCAAGTGTTCAAATTAAGTTTAATGAGGCAGAGGTCAATCCAAAGTTAAGGTCATCAGTACTTTCTCTATTTAATCGAATCTTAAGCGAAATGCTAGAAAAAATGAAAGTGAAATGAGGGGGATATATATGGAAACAACTATTGCGGTGAAGGAAAGGTTAATTGAGGAACAGCTTATAGGATTTTGGAAAGAGATCCTAGAGCAAGAAACAATAGGTGCAGATTCCAACTTCTTTGACTTGGGAGGGAATTCCCTTTTAGCCATGCAATTTATTCAAATGGTGAAGAATAACATGGGAGTGAGATTGCCAATCAAAGTGATGTTCGAACAATCAACCATCCAGGAACTATCCGTACTCATCAAACAATTGGATGATATTAATAAGTTAGGTTGAATGGAAAAGAATTGAGGTGTTTTTCTATGAACAGGATAATCAGTGAAACGGAAGCCAGGCTATTAAACTTGATTTCAATTGTTATCGAACCTTTTAAAATATCACTAATGGAGGACATGAATGAATCACTAAGCACAAATGAAAGAAAAGATGAGTTTTTGTCTTCGATAAAACAAGAGTTTGGTATTCAATTAACACCGGAAATCATTTCAAGTCAATGGAATATAGAAAAGCTGGCAAGTTTTCTGGACATGCTTCTCAGCATGAGGGAAGTTGAGGTAAATAAGCCTTATAAACATGGCGAAAATGAAGGAATGCTTTCACATAACCAAGATCGAATGTATCTGTTTGACAGCCTGAATGAAAGGAAAATGCTCTATAATATGCCATTTAAATTCATTTTAAATGGCGTAGTGGACATTGATGATCTGCAACAGGCACTAGATTTCATGATTGAACGCCATGAAACTTTGCGAACCAATTTCAAGGGTGAAGAACATCAAATCCTTCAATTCTTATCAAATAAAAGCAGAAACATAATTGCCTATGAAGACTGTCGGGAAGTAGATCGCGAAGTCAGTAATATAATGGTCACCTCCCATCTTACTGAAGAAATGGAAAGATGTTTCGACCTGGAAAATGATCATTTATTTAATATGAAACTATTTCGAATTGACGAAGAAAAGCATTATTTAGTATGCAACTTTCACCATATCATTTTTGACGGAGTATCGTTTGTCACCTTTTTTGAAGAGTTAATGGAGATTTATGAAAGAATTCAAACGGGCAGGGTTGGGGATATTCCTCCTTTGGACATGCAATATTTAGATTATGCAATCTGGCATAAGGAGTGGGTCAAGGAAAGTACGCCAAGCCAAAGGAGGTTTTGGGAAAGTTATTTAGACCAAGAGGAAGAAGCATTGGAACTTCCATTTGACTTTCAACGTCCAAAATCACCTTCATACTCAGGTGGAAGGCTGGAAATGGTCATAACAGATGAACTTCATGTATTGATAGACAGGATTTTAAAGGAGAATGGCACGACTTTATATGCTTTTATGATGACCGCCTATCAAGTGTTTTTAAGTCAGTATACCGGGAAGAATCAAATCATTGTCGGAAGTACCGTCGCAAACCGTGGCCAAGAAGAATTTGCCCGGACAGTTGGATGCTTTGTCAATACGCTGCCATTGAAGCTGACCGTGGATGCCACAGAATCATTTCATGAAATATTGAACCGAAATCGTAAAGTGATTTTGGATGTATTGGAACATCAGGCTTTTCCATTTGAGAAAATCGTTGAAATCATTAATCCAGACAGGGATCTCAGCCATTCCCCATTGTTCCAAACAGCTTTGGCAATGGAAGAAAGCTTTGGTGGGAACTTTAGCAATTCATTCTTCACTCTTGAACAAGACAAATTCGAAATTCCTTTTTCAAATTATGACCTGACCATAAAGGTAAAGGGTTCTCATGACCTAATCCTGGAATTCGAGTATTCCGATGAACTTTTCAGACGGGAAACGATTGAAAGAATCATGTTGAGCTTCGAAAAATGGTTATTCCAAATTTGCAGAAATGCAAATATACCTATCTGTCATTTGGAGTATTTAGATGACAATCAAATGAATCAATTATTATTTGGGTGGCAAGGCGAGGTTTCGGATGCACATCAAAATGAGACGATCACCTCCATATTCAAAAGAATCGTTAAGAAGCATTCAAACAAATTAGCCGTTGCTGATAATGGTAAGTACATCACCTATTCGGAATTAGATCAAAAATCAAATGTGATTGCGAAATTGCTTAGAAATAATATCGAAAATGGCTCCAATAAGGTGGGCCTGCATGTAAACAGATCGATTGATATGGTAATCGGCATGTTGGGTATCATTAAAGCCGGATGTGCATATGTTCCGCTTGATCCTATGCTGCCAGCTGAAAGGTTGGAGTATATCATCAATGATTCGAAAATGGATATATGCATTACGAATCAAGTTGAGGTTCCTGCCATAAAAAAAATAGCCAAAGTGATTAATCTTGAATCGGTACATTACGTGGATACCGAGTCCTGTAACGAATCGATTGCACCTTCCGATCTTGCTTACATAATCTATACTTCGGGAACGACAGGAAAACCTAAAGGTGTCATGTTATCCCATAGAGGAGTAGTGAATTTAATAATAAGTCAAAACAAGTACTTACAACTTGATGAGACCTCCAGGGTATTACAATTTGCCACTTTTAATTTTGACGCTTCCATCTATGAGATTTTTGGAAGCTTATTAAATGGTGCAGAGCTGCATATCGGGAATAATAAGGAGGAAATGTTTGATATATTCGCTTTGGAAAATCAAATCAAAAGTGAAAAGTTAACTCACCTAGTATTGCCGCCTGCAGTTTTACAAGAGCTCAATATTGAGGGGGCCAATGTGAAATTCGTTGGTTCAGCCGGATCTGAATGTCCAATAGCTTTGCTGGATCGCTATCGAAATATAAACTTTTATAATGCCTACGGTCCAACGGAATATTCAGTATGGACCACGGTTGAAATGTTTAAAGCGTTCGAAAACAATGAGACTGCTAATAATAAAGTATCGATAGGCAAACCTATCCTGAATACTGACGTCTATTTATTAAGTCCGGAGCAAAGGCTTGTCCCGATAGGTGCCGCAGGGGAAATATATATTGGTGGTGAAGGGTTAGCTGTTGGCTATGTGAATAATGATGATTTAACAAAAGAAAAGTTCATTGAACATCCTTTTAAAGCTGGAAAGCGTTTATATCGCAGCGGTGACCTTGCGAAATTCACGAGCGATGGTGAGTTGATTTTTCTGGGGCGTAAAGATAATCAAGTGAAAATAAGAGGTTTCCGAGTGGAAGTTGATGAGATTTCGGTCAATCTCAATGCGTATCCGCAAGTAAGTGACTCATTCATTAAGGTTCAGGATCAGCCAAACTTAAATAAACAAATAATCGCTTATTTCACATCCAATCAACAAGTTGATCAGGACCACTTAAAAGCATTTTTAAAAGAGAGATTACCAAGTTACATGATTCCTTCATTCTTTATGCAAGTGGACAAATTTCCGTTAAATGCAAATGGGAAAATTGATTCAGCGCTTCTTCCGGTCCCCCTAACTAGAAGCGATTCATTGGAAGAACCTGAGACGGTCAATGAGAAAGTGCTTCTACAGATTTTTAAGACTGTCTTAGGTTTGGATGACATAAGTATCCGGGATAACTTTTTTGAACTTGGCGGCGATTCCATCCAAAGCATTCAAATATGTTCTCTAGCAAGGCAGGAAAATATAATCATCAGTCCAAAATCCATTTTTGAAAATCAAACGGTAGCAGAGCTGGCAGCGATCGCGAAAACCGAAAATAAGATCATGATTCAACCTATAGCCACTAGGGGGAATGTGGAACTGACCCCCATCCAAGAATGGTTCTTTGCAGAACACACGACTTCCATCAATCATTGGAACCAGTCCATTGTTTTTAGTAAAGATTCCTGTGCTCAAATGGAGAATATTGAAAAAATTCTATCTCATATCGTGGAACATCATGATGGATTGTTAACCCTATTTAAAAAACATGAAAATAAATATATCGGGAATATAGATTCAGAACATAAAACATGGGAGTTAGTCTATAAGGATATACATCATTTAGATGAGGATACGAGAATAAGAATGAGAGATGAATGGGAAAGCAAGGCTCAACGTTCATTGGACATAAGTAATGGACCGATCATGAAAATGCTTGTTTTAAAAGAACAATCAAACAAGTATCGCTTCTTTTGGGTAATCCATCATTTATTGATTGATGCAGTTTCCTGGAGAATTTTACTTGAGGATTTCAATACTCTCCATGATCAAGCATTAAACAATCAAACAGGGAAGCTTGCTTATAGAACTTCATCATTCAAAGACTGGTCAAACTTCTTGAAAAAATACAATGAATCGTTGATGGACCATGAAACACTCCGTTATTGGGAACAAAAAACAAAAAGTGAGGTAACGGATTTTAAGATAGCGGAAGACTTTATAGCTAAAGAAGAAAGAATGTTGGAGAAATCATTCAGTGAAGAAGAAACTGAATTGTTGATCCAGGAATTATCAAGGCAATCAAAAGCGACTGTAGAAGAAGTATTGTTGTCATTGATTGCAAAGAGTTTGAAAAAAACTTTTGAGGTGAAGAACTTCTGGATGGAAGTAGAAGGGCATGGCAGGGAAATGGCGGATGAAACAATGGATGTTACTCGGACGGTTGGCTGGTTTACTGCGATGTATCCGATATTGCTGCATTCAGGAGAGACGTTTGATGACACTTTAAAAAATACGAAGAATGCTATAAGGGAAATTCCAAATAAAGGTTTTGATTATGGCGTTATCAAATATTTACGCCCTGGGGTCATTAAGGAGCCGGATATCCACGTTACTTTTAATTATTTAGGAAGATTGGACTCCCAATTTGAATCATCCAATAGCAAGGACTTTGGTGAGTTTGAAAATAAACCGAAACTCCATTTCCTGGCATTGATCCAGGATGGAAAACTATTTATAAAAATAATTTCAAAATTGGCTGAAGAAAAGATGAACTTAATAATAGAAGCTATTGGTAATGTCGTCATGGAAATCAGGGGAACTGAATTTGACCAAGCTTCTTTAATAGAAAGTGATTTTCCAGATGCGATGCTTACTGAGGAAGATTTGTTTCATATATTGAATTCCAATAAATAAGGTTTTTTAAGGGTTAATAGAATGATTGCAGTCAGCATGTGCGGATGAAACGAAGATAATGGAACAGGGAGGCGCAAAATTGGAGAAAACTATTCAGAATATTTACTCATTAACTCCACTTCAAGAAGGAATCCTTTATGAACTGGAAATGAACAATACAGCAGAGAACCTTTACATTTCTCAAATGCGAATCAGGATAACGGGCGCTCTTGAAGTACATGCATTATTCCAGGCGTGGAGTCAGGTTGTAGAACGGCATGAAGCATTAAGAATGAAGATCATCTCTAAAAATATCGAAAACAATGTTCAGGTTGTATTCAATGCAATGGATTATGAACCAGAAATAATCGATATGACAGAGTTGAATAAACATGATCAATTAAATAAAATTCAGAGAGTGACATTCAAATCCCAGGAGATGGATGTGAATAACTCCAATTTGATGAAACTCCAGTTAGTGAAAATCGAAGAAAATCAGTATATCTTGATTTGGACTCATCACCATATAATTTTGGATGGCTGGAGTACCAGCATCGTCATCGATGAACTCTTTGTTATTTACAGCCGAATTGTAGGAAGGGACTCCAAGCGGCTTATTGAAAAGCCAAAGCAATATGGAGATTTTATCCGGTATATGAATAAAATCGATGCGGAAGATTTAAACCGTTTTTGGAAAGAGCTAGCAAAGGATATTGATCAGCCGACAATCACTTTCCCCGTTCTGAAACATGTGAAGGAAAACCAGCAGGAAAATGATCTGTTTTGGGAGATGGATAAAAAACAGAGTGAGCTTTTAAGAGAATTTGCCGCTAAAAACCATGTAACGATTAATGTATTATTGCAGTTAATTTGGTCGATCGTCCTAAAGGAAATGTCCAATCAAAATCGAATAGTCTTTGGAATTGTAAGCTCTGGAAGGTCGAATAACTTATTCAAATCCGAAGAAATTGTTGGGCTGCTCATTAATACGATTCCGATGATAGCTGAAATGAACGATACAGATAGCATTACTGATTTACTGAAACGGTTCCAGGAAACATTAAACAATATGCTGGATTACTCTCAAATTTCTTTAGTGGATATCAAAAGGCATACGAAATTAAAGAAGGAAGATCCGATTTTCGAAACTTTATTCGTTTATGAAAATTATCCGGAAGCGAAAAATGAAAGGTTTGGCATTAACTGGGAAATTGAAGGTGGAAAAGAGACACATAGCTTTCCATTATCATTACAAGCCCAGGATAATAAAGAAATGATTAAATGCAAATTGTATTTTAATCGCTGCTTCATAGAGCGTTCACTAGTAAATGATATCCAATCAGCCTTCATGCAGATTGCCCATCAAATTACAAAAGTACAACAAATTGACGAAATATATGTCGATGTTGATTTTTCAAAACTAAAAAATAATGGGATTAAGAACCATCAAGAAAAAAGTAACAATAAGATCATATCCACATCCGTTAATCAAGAACTTAAAGAAATATGGCAAGAGTTTTTCTTGAACAGTGAGATTAATGAGGATTCTGATTTCTTTCAATTGGGCGGGCATTCGATAACAGCCATGAAATTGGTGTCTAAAATAAATAAAAGACTTGATGCGAATATGAAATTAGCCGATTTGTTTGAAAATCCTACATTGAAATTGCTGAGTCATAAGGTCTTTCCGGAAGTGAATACGACTCCGGAAGATGACACACAAGCAGTTTCATCTTTTGTGGAAAAGACATTTTTGGAAGTCTTATCAACAAGTCAAATCGATAAAGATGCCGATTTTTTTGAAGTGGGCGGACACTCGATTTTAGCCATGAAGTTATTGACAAAACTAAACAAAGAATACAATCAAATTCTAACTTTGAAAAATATTTTTCAAAATTCAACAGTCGAATCGTTGACGGCCTTCATCATTAATGAAATTTCAGATCATGACATAGAGCAAAGTGAAGCACGACAAAAAAATCATGTTTTATCCAGTAACCAAGAGGCTTTGTGGTTCAACGAAAAACTCAATGGCAAGACAACCAATTATAATATCCCTCAGAAATATAAAATTACTGGTAAAGTAGATACTTTGATATTGGAAAAATCTATAAATCATGTCGTTAATAGACATGAGATTTTAAGGACCACCGTCCGTGAAAAAGCCGGGAAAGGCTACCAGGAAATCAGGGAAGATTTGTACATTAAAATAGATGAAATTGACCTATCTGCGTTAAAGCCCGAACAGCAAGCGACTCGTATGCTGCAAATCGAAGACGATGTCCAAGCGGAAATCTTTGAAATTGAAAAAGGTCCTCTCATGACAGTGAAACTGGTTAAATTGAGAGAAGAAGAGTCTGTTTTATTTGTGAATCTCCACCATTTCATTTTTGACGGATGGTCAGTGAGTATATTTTTAGATGAATGGTTATCTTTTTATGACAGTGAAGTGAATGAAAAGGAACTTATCCTTGGAAACGACTTTAAACAATATAAGGATTTTGCCTTTGAGCAGAAAAGCTGGTTAGAACACAACTTTAAAGAAGAATCGCTATTTTGGGAAACAAACTTATCTGGGGAATTGCCCAAATTGGAGCTTCCTTTAGATACGATACGTACAAAAGAAAACCGTACAGATGGCAGTAGTTTTATAGTGGAACTAACAAGGGAAGAGCTCCATGGTTTAAAGCGGATGTCCCTTGAAGAAAACTCGACATTATTCATGACACTGCTAACGATGTACCAGTCTTTTCTAGCAAAATATACAGGTCAAAACGATATCATCGTTGGAAGTCCTTTGGCAAATAGAATGATTGAAGGAACAGAAAAATCGATAGGTTATTTTGTCAATACACTGCCCTTTAGATTAAAGCTGGGACATGAGGAAACATTTGAAGAGATTCTGCAAAGAAATACAAACCATATCATCGACATCTATGATCATCAGCAAATGACATTGGAGAAAATCGTTGAAGTCATTAACCCTGAAAGAGATTTAGCAAGCACTTCATTATTTCAAACTGTCTTCATTTTACAAAATAATGCCAAAGCTGCCTTTGAAAGTGAATACATAAAGATAACGCCTGAAGTAATAAAATCAAAGGCAGCAAAATTCGATTTGAGTTTAGCTGCAGAAGAATATGAAGATAAGCTTTTATTCGCTTTTGAGTATAATTCAGGGATCTTCAATGAACAAACGATTCAAATATTAGCTGAAAATTTCTTAGAGTGGATTAGGAATATTACTTATCAGCCTGAACGATCGATTGACAAGGTATCCGTCGTGAGTAAGAGGCAGGAAAAAGTATTATTGGAAGAATGGCAGGGAGAAACCATTCGTTTTGAGGGGATCAATGACACAATCCCAGAAGCCTTCCATAAAATTGTTGAGCGGTTTCCTGATAAGGTAGCCATTGTTGATGGTCCGAGAACCATTACATATCGCGAACTGAATAATAAGAGCAATCGACTTTCACACTATTTACTAAGCAAAGGGATTTCTAAAGAAGAAAGAATCGGAATTTATGTGAATCGATCAATTGATATGGTGACAGGGATGTTGGCAGTAATTAAAGCTGGTGCTGCGTATGTTCCATTGGATCCTCATTATCCTGATGAACGGTTAAGCTATATGGTTGAAGATTCGTCCATTTCTTATTGCTTGAGTCACAAAGAACTCGGAAAGAATGGTTTGATTGACTCATCCAAAATAATATATTTTGAAGATATTGAAAAAGAATCGGATTTGTTATTGGAAACGAATCTTCACATTGCGGATCAGAGAGACTTGGCATATGTCATTTATACCTCTGGAACGACAGGCAGGCCCAAAGGAGTCATGTTAGAGCATAGAGGAATCATTAACTTAGTTTATAACCAAAATGAAATGATGTGTTTGGATACATCAGCTAAAGTGCTGCAATTCGCTACGTTTAATTTTGATTCATCCGTCATAGAGATTTTCAGCACACTATTATTCGGTGCCGAGCTGCATATAAGTGTAGATAAAGAAAATCAATTTGACATGAGTAAACTTGTTGAACAAATTAAGCGGGAAGGAATTTCTCATATCATTTTACCGCCTGCTGTGTTGAAAGAACTGCCAATCATTGAATTGAGTACGATTAAAGTGTTGGGATCTGCAGGTTCTGAATGTCCAGTTGAGCTCGTTTCAAAGTTTAAACATATATCGTTTTTCAATGGCTATGGGCCTACGGAATATTCGGTATGTACTAGCTTTAAAATGTTTCCACCGAATGAGGATGTTACAGATGAATTCGTTGTTTCGATCGGGAAGCCTTTGACTAACACGGTTGTACTTGTGTTGGATGAAAACCGGAAACTAGTGCCGGCAGGGTCAGTTGGTGAACTTTACGTTGGAGGAATTGGGTTAGCAAGGGGATATTTGAATAATGAGAACCTGACAAATGAAAGATTCATATCCAATCCATTCAACCCTGCAGAAAAAGTGTACAGAACTGGGGATTTAGTTAAGCATAACAAAGCTGGGGAATTAGTTTATATAGGCAGGGCGGACGATCAAGTGAAAATAAGGGGATACCGTGTTGAACTATCGGAGGTTAATGCTTCATTACGAAAAATGGCAGAAATCAAGGATAGTTATGTAACGGTAATGGAAGCTGGATTTGAGAATAAAAGGCTAATTGCTTATTATACGGTGAATGATGAGGTTTCGATAGATTCAATCAGAAGACGATTGAAAGAAACACTGCCTGTTTTCATGATTCCTGCCCATTTTCTGCAATTGGATAAATTTCCTTTGACGCCGAATGGAAAAGTTGATCGGAAATCCCTGCCGAAATGGACGGAACAGTTTGATGAGAGGAAGGAAAAAGAGCTGGATGTGCAAGAATTGTCCAAAACTGAAACAGAGCTTCTGACAATTTGGAGAAATGTTTTAAACGATCCCACTATAGGACCGGAAGATAACTTTTTTGAATGTGGCGGTGATTCAATCATCAGTATTCAAATATGCTCTGCCGCAAAAGAAAAAGATTTATTTATAACTCCTAAAGATTTATTTGAATGCCAAACGGTCCGTGAGCTAGGGAATATTGTAAATGAGCTGGAGCAAAAACAAGTGGTTCAAGAAACAGTATCAGGTTATGTCCCGTTGACGCCTATTCAATCTTGGTTTTTTAATGAAAATCATGAGAATATCCATCATTGGAATCAATCAGTCGTTTTGATGAAGGATAATACGTTGACGACTGAACAATATAAAAAGATCATCATGAAATTAATAGATCAGCACGACGTTTTAAGGACATTATTTGAAAAACATGGTGATTCATATATCGGCAATATTTCAAATGCTGATACGGCATGCGGTTTTCATGAGTACCATGTTTCAAGTTTTAAAGATGAAAAAAGCTTGAAGGAAATTAATGAGCTAGAAGAAAACGCCCAACAAAGTTTAAATATACACAATGGCCCTTTGATGAAGTTCCTTCTATTCAGGGATCAAAGGGAGGTAAGGGTTTTTTGGGTGATTCATCACCTTGTGGTTGATGGTGTTTCGTGGAGGATACTTCTTGAACAATTTGAAAGATGCTATCAACAGATAAAGAATGAACAAGAACCATCACTGCCTTTAAAAACGACTTCATATAAACAATGGTCCGAGAAACTAAACGAATACCAGGACGTTGACCTACCGGAAGAGGCCGTTCAATATTGGGAAAAGGAAATGAATGTTCCAGTTTCTCCGCTGAAGGAAGACTTAGGAGAAACATGTGATTATGAAAACATGTATAAAATACAAGTGGATGAGGCCCAAACACAAAACCTCATTAAAAACACTTTAAGAAAACATAAAACGACGATTGATGAAGTTTTATTATCCGTTATCGCACATGCACTTTCCAATCGAATGGGAATCAATGAATTTTGGCTCGATTTAGAAGGACATGGCAGAGAGGATATTGAGGATGATATGGATTTATCAAGGACGGTAGGGTGGTTCACCTCGATTTATCCAGTAAGGATTAAAGGAATGGCGACTTTGGGCTCAACCTTGAGAAATACAAAAAGCATATTAAGAAATGTGCCAAACAAAGGGTTTGACTTTGGAATCCTAAAGTATATTTCCAATCGAAATCATAACTATCCAGATAGCCTCGTGAGTTACAACTATCTAGGTCAGTTTAATAACACTGGTGATATGGAACAAACCAATAGCAGCAATATAGATTCGAACTATAAATTTCCATATAAACTCAATTTTGTTGCCAGCATCGTAAACAATAAACTCATGCTGAATATTATTGGCGATAGCAGCAATGAAAACTTCCGAATGATATGTAGAGAAGTTGAAGTACATTTAAACAAAATATTAAGTGGAAGTGCAGATTTGAATGACTCCATTGTCGAAACGGATTTTGAAGCTGAGAAAATAGTCGATGGAAGCACGATCTCCCATTTCATTAATAAGTTTAATAACATTGAAGAGATATACCCAGTGACATCACTTCAAGAAGGGATGTTATTCCATAGCGAAGTAACCCAAAGTCCTGAATATATTTCACAGCTATCCATTGATTTAGTAGGTGATCTGGACTTGGATAAATTAGAAGAAGCCTGGAATGAAACCTGTAGAAAATACGAAGTTCTAAGATCCGTTTTCAGGCGCAATCAATTGGGGGACCGTTATCAAATCATACTTAATGACATTTATTATGTGTTTAATCATGTGGATCTAACGATGTTTAGTGAAGACGAGTCAGAATCCAAGATAGAAAATCTTTTAGAGCATAGCAAAAATAGACAAACGGATTTAGAGAATGGTCCGCTCATGAACATCACTTTGATCCAGCTATCGGATCATCGCTATAAATTCATATGGACACATCATCATGCTTTAATAGATGGCTGGAGCCTGCAAATTGTCATTAACCATTTTTTGGATAATTACCGAAACCCTTTCAATACTACAAGAGACAGTGATGAACATAAGAATGCTTATAAACAAGTCATGGATCATGTCAGGAATATTAATAAACAGGAAGAAGCAGCTTTTTGGAATGAAGAATTGAGGGATTTCGAACAAGTAAAAGCACTTGCGGGTAATAAAACGGATAAGGTAGCTTTTACATCGGATAAAGTTATTGAATATAGCTTACCTGAAGAGCTTACCGAAAGATTAATAGAATTATCCAAGCGGCATAGAAAGACAATTAATACCGTTGTTCAAGGAGTTTGGAGCATCGTTCTATCCTACCTCAGTGAAAGCGACTCAGTATGCTATGGGGTGACAAGCTCAGGAAGGAACCTCAGCATTCCGCATATTGAATCAGCTGTAGGCTTATTGATCAATACTCTGCCATTCTCTTTGAAAATCGATTGGGATGATGATTTACACTCCTATCTAACTGCTATTCAAAACAAGCAATTACATATGAGAGAGTATGAGTTCAGTTCACTTACGGATATAAAGCGATACGCTGAAATTCCATGGGATAAGGAATTATTCCAACATATATTTGTATTCGAAAATTATCCGAGCACAGAACTGGCGGAGGATTCGCAAATCATGATCGAAAATTCAGTCGGAAGTGAATCGACCAATTTTGATCTTACGTTCTCTGCGGCTGTAGTGCAATCCAAGCTGCATTATAAAATCATTTATAAAGACAGTAAATTCGATGAAAATGAAATTTTACGTTTTATGGATTCCATGCAGGAAATATTCGTAAAACTAACAGAAGAAGAAGCACTTCTATCTATTGGTAAATTAATAAATCACTTGAAAGTTGGGGCCCGATGATAAGTAAATCGATGACGACGAATAAATTGATGTCAATAACTGAAGCTTTTATAAAAATCGTGGAAGAGAAACAGTCAAGAACGGCACTTTGTGAAAATGAACGGCAAATTACTTATAAAGAATTGGATATACTTTCAGATAATCTTGCCAAAAGGATCATTGATTTGGGGATTCAAGAAGAAACAATGATCGGGATTCCAAGCAAAAGGTCCATTGAACTGATCATCGGGATGCTTGCCATAATAAAGTCAGGCTGTTGCTATGTTCCAATAGACGAAAAGTACCCATTAAAAAGATTGGAATATATGCTTGCAGATACGGATATGAAGTACTTCTTATCGTTTAATGGGCAAGAAGGGAAGCTTCGTGAATTGGATATTGAACCAATTCCATTTGAGATTAATGAACTAAGCAGGGAAGGGCACATTCCCGTTAACCGTTCTTCGGAAAATGGTCTCGCATATGTTATCTATACATCAGGAACGACTGGAAAGCCTAAAGGTGTGATGATTGAGCAAAAGAGTGTAGTCAATTTAGTATTGAACTCTGAAATACTTGAAATAAACGAAAATAATAGAGTGGCTCAATTTTCCAACCCATGCTTTGACGCCGCAACTTTTGAGATATGGGGAGCTTTATTGAATGGCGCAACTTTATTCTTGATGTCGAATGAGTTCACTTCCTTTGATGATTGGAAAGCAGCGATATCCATTGGAAAGGTGGATGTAGCTTTTTTTACGACAGGTCTTTTCAATGCAATGGTTGATGAGGATCCATTAATTTTTGAAGGATTAAAGAAAATTGTGGTTGGCGGAGATAAAATCTCGGTTTCCCATGTGAGAAGATTGAAGCAAACAATCGGACATTTTTCCTTGATTAATGGGTATGGACCAACTGAATGCACGACTTTTGCACTTTGCCATGAGGTCGAAGACAAAGATGCAGATGTTATTCCCATTGGAAAGCCGTTGAGCAATGTAGAAATCAAGATTCTATCTGAAGAACAAGTAGAGGTAGCGGATGGGGAAATAGGCGAGATCTACATTGGCGGTCAAGGGGTCATGAGAGGCTATTTAAATCAGCCGCAATTAACGGAACAAGCTTTGATCATGGATGTTTTGAATCAGGCGAAGTGGTACAAAACAGGTGATCATGGCGTCCGGTTACACAATGGGGAAATCCTGTACAAAGGCCGAAAAGACAGTCAAGTGAAAATTCGCGGCTTTAGAATTGAACTGAATGAAATTCAGGAAAAGCTTGATAAATACATGAAGATTGAAAGTTCAGTAGTTGCTGTTAAAAACATCAATGGTGAGAATTATGTTATCGCTTATTACAAACATAAAGATGATAAAGCAGAAAACGCTGAAAAGGATATTAAAGATTATCTGAGCAATGAATTGCCGAATTATATGATTCCCCATTTTTTTGTCAGAATGGATGATTTCCCTCTTAATGCCAACGGTAAAGTGGATAAAGACAAATTATTGGAAATGGATATCATGCAAAATAAAACTTCCTTAGCCAATCAAGAAACTGGAAAGAAAAAAGAAGTATTGGAGATTTGGAGAAATGTATTAGGAAATCCAAGTCTAGGATTGGACGACAACTTCTTTGAAAATGGAGGCCATTCCATTTTAGCTACAAAACTGGTCTATGTAATGAAGGAAACCGTACTTCCTGAGGCCACTTTACAAATATTATTGGAAAATAACACAGTCAATAAAATTGTTGAGGCACTTGAAGTCGATTCAGCTGGCAGCATGGAAGCAGTGCTGGAGAAGGATTCCATGCTCGCTCCAGCGTTGATGGAGAAAATAAGGGGAATATCCACTAAACCAGTTGAAATTGAAAAAAATATGATGATTACAGGTGGAACAGGGTTTTTAGGAGCACATCTATTAAATAAATTGTTACTGGAATTGGAAGATGTCAAAATCTATTGTTTGGTTAGATTTCCTTCAAGAAATAGATTGAAAGATACCTTAATGAAATATGGTCTTTGGCAAGATGATTTCGTAAGTAGAATCGTTGTAATTGAAGGGGATCTTAGTAAACATCAATTCGGTCTGGATGATACGACCTATGAGAAATTAAGCAATGATGTTTCTCATGTGTATCATGTCGGTGCCGAAACGAATTTCTTCGAGCCATATAGCAAATCAAAGATTTCGAATGTGGATGGTGTAGTGGAGATCATTAAGTTTGCTTCATCATACACTCGGAAAAACATTCATTATGCCTCAACGCTTTCTGTCTTGACCGGTGAAAGGAAATGGGACGAGGAGGACGAGTTGGTTTACTCCCCCGATTTAATGATCGGGTACAGCCAGTCCAAATGGGTTGCCGAGAAATTGCTTCTTCAAGCAAGGGAACATGGACTGACAATCGATATTTTCCGATTAGGCAGGATTTCATCCAATTCAAACGGGGTTTGGAACGAGAAGGATATGTTGTACAAGGTTTTTGAATCATTTATTGAACAAAGGATATTGCCATTTAAAGAGGAAATTCATTTTGAATTGATGCCAGTCGACTTTGTAAGTGAGTTCATTTACAAAATATCAAAATTGAATGCGAATCAGAAGCTCGGGATCTATCATATGTTCAATGATCAGAGGGTTTCAAGTGAATTCGTGACCTCCTTCTTCGAAAAAAATGAAATACCTTACTCCAACATGGATTTGGAAGAATGGTTACAATCATTAAAAGAAAAGACACAATCTAACGAGATTCATTCATTAAGTGCTTTGTCCCAGTTAATTGATGAATCGACAAAATTAAAAGAGTCGGAAATCCTGCAATCCAAAACCAAGAAGGAAATGGAATTGCTATCAATGAAAATGCCGGAAATCGATTCAGGGTATGTTGAAAGCTTTATGAAGTTCATGCTGAAATAATCGATCATGGAGAAGGGGGGTGGAAGGGCTGAAGAAGACACTTTTTTGTTTCCCTTATGCCGGGGGAAGTGCATCTTTTTATAGAGAATGGAAATTTGAAGATGATGTAATAGAGGTAGTCCCGCTGGAATACCCAGGACATGGCAGTAAATATAGTGAACCATTGTGTGACAATATGGAGGATCTGACGGATATTTTAATGAAAGAAATGGAAACAAAGCATCAAATGGATGCACTGGGAAGCATCTCTTTGTTTGGACATAGCATGGGTGCGATCGTAGCCTATGAAATTGCGGCAAAATTAGAAGAGAGAGATGGTAATAAAGTAGAGCATTTATTCATTTCAAGTAAATCGTCTCCAAATTATAAAGTAGATCAAATCGATTGCTCTAATGCAAAACATTTAAAGCAATCGCTTGAAAAAATCGGGGGAACGAACAAGGAACTCCTGGAAACCGAGGATTTCATGTATATATTCCTGCCGATAATCCAGTCGGACTTGAATGTTTTAGCCAACTATCACCATGAAAAGAAGCGCAATAAAAAGGTGGGAAATAAAGCCGTTTTACTATTGGGCTCGGATGATACCGTGACGAAGGAAAGTATCGAAAACTGGAATGAATATATTGAGCATATTGAAGGTTTGCATATATTAAAGGGTGATCATTTCTATATAAAGCAAAACCAGGCTATCGTTTTAAAAATCATTCAAGAGTATTTACTTTATAGTCGTTGTGAAGTTCTGATTTAAGGTTGCGGACTGTCTTGAATACAACTGCAATTTGTTCCGTCAATTAGTTTCAGAAGTCAAAATAATTTAATATAACGTGAGTTTGGCATTATCCGCTTGGATAAGCATGAAACCTGATTTTTAAAAAAGGACTGATTTTTGAAGTGAACCCAAAAAGTTAGACACTTTATTTAATTAGGCAGCCTTGAGGGCATGAACCCGGTAATCTACCGGGCTCATGCCTTTTAATTTTACCTTGATTCGCTGATGATTGTAGTAATGGATATATTCTTCTAGTTCTTGTTTGAAATGCTCCATGCTTTCAAATTCTTGAAGATAGAGTAATTCGGATTTTAATAAGCCAAAGAAGTTTTCAATGACCGCATTATCGAGACAATTTCCTTTGCGGGACATGCTTTGTGTAATGTTATGTTTCACCATTAACAAATCAAGAATGGCCGATAAGTATAGTTTCTCCCCAGCTAGATGGAATTCGGTGACGTCTGTCACCCATTTTTCATTGGACTTTGCCGCCTTGAAATCACGTGCTAGAATGTTGGGCGCAATCTTGCCGATGTTCCCTTTGTACGAACGGTATTTCTTCATGCGAACCAATGACTTCAATCCTAGTTCATTCATCAATCGGAGAACTGTTTTATGATTGATGCGAGCACCTCGGTTACGTAATTCTAGGGTGATACGCCGATACCCATAACGCCCTTTATGCGTATGGAAAATCTCTTTGATAAGTGATTTAATTTCTGTGTATTTATCCTCACGCCCGAAGGCGTTTACCCAATAATAGTACGTACTCCGTGCCATTTTAGAAATGGATAGAAGCAGATTTAAATCAAATTGTTTCCTTAGTTCATGGACTACTTTCGCTTTTTCTTTCTTTGTAAGGCTTCCTTTTCTTGAACTAAGGCATTCAACTTTTTTAGATAGGCATTCTCTGCACGTAAGTATTCTAATTCGGCAAGAAGTGCTTCTTGAGAGCCATTAGCTGGCGATGTTTTCTTGGTTTCTTTTTTCATGGATAGACGCCCCTTTTTCTTTGGTTTAAGGGCGTCTATACCGCCTTCCTTAAACTGATTTGCCCAATTCAAAAGTGTAGAATCGGAAGGAAGGTTATAGTGTACAGCGGTCTCGTTGATCGATGCCCCATATTCGTTCATATATTTAAGTACCTCTAGTTTAAAGGGCAGAGTGTAATTTGTATAGGATGAAGCAAGTCCTTCCATCCCATGTTTTAGATAGCGAGCGACCCATCTTTTCAGAGGGGATAAACCTACATTTCTTTCTTGTGCAATGGATTTATAGGATTTTTTTCCTTCTAAGTACTCTAAAACTGCATGTAATTTTTCGTCTATCGTATATTTAGTCAAAAAAACTGCACCTCCAATTGTTAGATGTTGTCTAACAATTGGGGTGCAGTTCATTTTTATTCAGTCCTTTTTAGATTGTAGACAAATTAAAAAGTTCCAGTTGATTTCAGAAATCCACTCCAAGTAAGCGTCTGTGGGGACTCGGCTAGCCAGTTATTCGGCAGGAGTGTCGTAAATTTATTCAATCAATGAGGGTTTCATCTAACCCAAGTCATTTTCAGGGTTCGGGGTAAGGCTAACCGGACCTCCTTTTAAATATGGGAATGGAAATTAAGAGGCCGTTCCGTGTTTTAGAGTCGATAAACATCGATGCTGATCAATTAAATGAGAAACATCGCAACTATTGTAGTGACTGCCAAACCAATGGTGACCGGCAGCAGGTTCCGGCGGGCAAGTTCAAAGGGACTGACGTTACATATTGCAGCGGCAGGTATCAATGCCCATGGAATCAGGGTACCTCCGCCAACCCAAATCGCGGTTATTTGCCCGAGTGCAGTCAAGATGGCGGTTCCGCTTCCGATGGCCGTTCCGAATAGTTTGGCGACAGATCCTGCTAAAGAAATGCCTGAGAAGCCCGATCCATCCAAGCCAGTGATGGCACCGATGCCCGTTAATGTGACGGCGGCTATTTCTTTCGTTAAAGGAACGGAGGCCGCTAAGGCGGCACCGAGGTCATTGACGATGCCAAGTGATGTTTTTGGTAAGTAGTCACCGATGATCTGATTGAATCCAGAATCACCTAAATAGAAGAATGCGGCGATTGGAATTACAGGTCCGAATACTTTGAAGCCAAATTGAAAACCCTGAATCAAATAGGCCGTTGATTTTTCCAGTCCTTGCTGTTTATGTGCGACAAGGGATAAAATCAGCAAAATGAAAACGGCTGTACCGCCAACCAACGCCGTGGCATCTCCGCCTTGCAACTTCAAAACCGACAATGCCACAACATCCAACAGAAAGGCAATCGGAATGAAAACGGCAAAAAACTTCTTTTGTCCCAGTGTGAGCAAATCTTCACTTATTGTTTGATCTTGGACGATTCCCTCATGATCCGCCGCCTTGATTCTTCCAAGCTTCATATCCCGCTTTAAAAGGATAAAGGCGGAGATGGTGGTGACGACGCCCATTGTAATGACAAGGGGAATGCTCGCAGTGATGACATCGCCGACTGGTATGGAAGCGGCATCCCCCGTTAGTTTAGGTGCAGCCTGAATGATGAAATCCCCTGATAATGCGATTCCATGACCAAAAAGGTTCATCGCCATCGCCACGCCGAGTGCAGGTAATCCAGCCCGTAAGGCAACGGGGAGCAGGACTGCCCCAAGTAAGGCAACGGCAGGTGATGGCCAGAAAAACCAAGATATTATCATCATGACGATTCCAATTACCCAAAAGGCAAGTGTAGGATTCTTAATGAATTTCGCAAACGGTGCAATCATGACATCATTAATGCCGGACCTCGTTAAAACCGTGCTCATGGCAACGATGATTGAAATGATTAAAATCGTGGACATTAATTCCGTGATTGCGAAAATGAAGCTGTTGAATATCCCGCTTATGGAGGAGGCTAAACTGCCTGTAGCCACTAAAGCCAAAAGCAATATTCCAACTATGCAGATGAGGGTAGTATCACGACGTTTTACCATAAACCCGATTATCAATGCAATAAATACAACATAAATCCAATGGAGTGCCGTTAATTCCATCTCCATGATCCGTCCCCCTCATAAATGTGCCTAGTTACAGATTATGAGGGAGGTATGGGGTGGTGAGTTGTTTCAAAAATTTTAAAGGCTTATCTTATTTACATCTTAATATCTATTGATATACTCAACACGGACTTTTTATCAGCAAAATTTTTTTCCATCTAAATGTTCTGTTACTACTCATTATCAATAATAATAGTTTTCCATAAGGGAAGTATTTGTATCTGGAATCTCTGTATCATTAAGTTATTCGGGGTTATCCAATAAATCAACTTTTTTAGCTAAAATGAAATTTTTATCACATCCAACTTCCACAGCTTTTACTGGTATAAAATTGTTCCAAGAACCTTCACTACTTTTAGGGGAAATAGTAACTTGATGATCTGATGTCTATCATTTTCCCAAAATAATCTCTCAAAAATTAAAAGTTTTATTCGCATTATTTTTCTGATAAATAATTATTTGTGAATAATTTACTTTTATGTTGCTATAATGAATTTATTTATAAAGTTAGAAAGTACTAAAATAATACTTTGAGAATTGAAAAAAGAATTGGAACAATTGAAAGTTATTTTTTAGTTCACCGTGTATCTTAAATCGTTTGGATTTCCTATGTTTTCATCATTATAAAAAAAGCGCTGATATGCTCTTCAGCGCTTTTAACATGCGTCCATATGCGAATGAAGAGGTTGAGGTTCGTAAATAGCCTTTTTAAGTAAGATTATGCCTTTTAATTTAGTACAAAGTAAATGAAATCTCGTTTTCTGTTATATAAGAACATTCATTGGCTTTGGAGCTGTACACGTTCATTTATCTCCTCATAAGTAAAAAGTTATAAATTATAGTTTTTAACATATATTTCATAAAACAAATAAAAACCAACATAAAAAAACCTCAGTGCCAATTAAATAAAAAAAAATATAGAAAAAATATTCCCAATTGTCAGAAAATGTGATATGTTATTTTACACATTAGAAAACGCTTTCATCTTTGGGGTTTTAAAAAAAGGGGGGTTTTTATGTCGGTAATAGTTCACTCGAAAAAGATCAAAAGGAAAGCCTTGGTTGCAAGTTTGATTGGTAGTTCAATAGAATATTATGATTATTTGTTGTATGGAACTGTGGCTTCATTAGTTTTCAACAAACTTTTCTTCCCAAATTTTAGTCCAGCGGTAGGTTTACTGATCGCATTAGCATCTTTTGGGATACCTTACTTCTTTCGTCCGCTTGGAGGTATTATTTTTAGCCACATTGGAGACAAAATTGGGAGAAAAAAGTCATTAGTATATACCCTTGGAATCATGGGTGTGAGTACGGCCCTCATTGGTTTATTACCTGGTTACCAATCTATTGGGGTTTGGGCACCAGTTTTGCTTGTCACTTTAAGGTTGATTCAAGGAATCGCTGTTGGGGGTGAATGGGGAGGAGCAGTCCTTCTTGCAGTAGAATACACAGAAAAAGAAAAACGTGGTTTTGCAGGAAGTATCCCGATGATGGGAGCAGCTGTAGGAATGATCCTTGCCACCGCTACCATATCTCTCGTGAGCTTGTTGCCAGATGCCGCTTTTCTTTCGTGGGGTTGGCGTATTCCATTCGTTGGAAGCTTGGCGTTAGTCTTAATCGGTTTATGGATACGGAATGGTTTAGAGGAAACCCCAGATTTTCAAAAGGCAAAAGATGAAGGCAAAGTGTCTAAACTTCCGATTGCTGATACTCTAAAATACCATTGGAAAGAAGTACTTTTGATTACAGGTGCAAAAGCCATTGAGACCGCTCCTTTCTATATGTTTGCGACTTTTGGGGTCTCATACGCAACTAATACATTAAAGATGCCGGAAAGTCCGGTATTAAATGCCGTGACGATCGGAACACTAGTTTCTCTCTTTATGATTCCCCTTATTGGTAAATTATCTGACCGAATTGGAAGGAAAAGTATATTTATATGTGGGACGTTAGGGGTAATTATCTTCTCGATACCATACTTCCTTTTACTCTCTAAGAAATCAGTACTTTTGCTAACCGTCGCGGTAATGATCGGATATGGTCTTTGGTCTATCATTACTTCTGTTATGGGCACTTTATTCTCTGAAATGTTTAAAGCAGAAATTCGTTATACAGGAATTTCTGTAGGCTATCAACTAGGTGCCGCACTTTTCGGAGGTACAGCACCATTAATTGCTACTTGGCTTATTGCAAAGTTTAATGGTTCGTGGCTTCCTGCTGCAATCTACCTCATGTTACTTGGTGTTTTATCACTAATTTGTGTAGTTTTACTGAAAACGATGAGCGAACGTGAAAATAGTGCATCTACAAAAGGTCAATCTTATTTAGCGGACAAAATAGTTAAGAATTGAAGTATGTCTGTTTTTTGTATATTTCAATTGATTCTTTATAGATCCAAACAAATAGGAAATTTACAAAAATAAAAAACTTTAAAAAGGTGGAATTAAAATGAATGTTAAAGATATTACAAACAATCCTTATTTATTACTAACTCCTGGTCCATTAACTACAACTGAAACGGTTAAATTAGCAATGATGAAGGATTGGTGTACATGGGATGATGACTATAATAATATTGTTCAAGATATCAGGAAGACGATCGTACAACTAGCAACTAATACAAAGGATAAGTACTCAGCTGTTTTGATGCAGGGAAGTGGGACTTTTAGTGTGGAATCTGTAATTGGAACCGTGATTCCGAAGAGTGGAAAATTATTAGTGCTAGCCAACGGGGCATATGGGAATAGGATAGCAAAAATATCGGGTATCCTTGGGATCAATACGGTTGTATTGGATAGTGGGGAGGTTAATCATCCAGACCTGAATGAGTTAAATAGAACATTGGAGAATGATCAAGATATAACTCATGTTGCTATTGTTCATTGTGAAACGACAACCGGTATGCTAAACCCTATTGAAAAAGTAAGTGAAATTGTCAAAAAACATAACAAGATTTTTATTGTAGACGCGATGAGCAGCTTCGGTGGTATTGAAATGGATATAGATACACTAAACATTGATTTTCTCATTAGTAGTGCAAATAAGTGTATCGAGGGCGTACCTGGTTTTGGTTTTGCCATCGTCAAAATTGAAGAGTTTGCAAAATGCAAGTCAAGCGCAAGGTCTCTATCACTGGATCTTTATGATCAATGGATAACGATGGAAAATGATAACGGTAAGTGGCGATTCACTTCTCCTACTCATGTAGTTCGAGCATTTGCACAGGCATTAAAAGAATTAGCTGAAGAAGGTGGAATAAAGAGAAGAGCAGAAAGATATAGAAATAACCAAAGGATCCTTGTAGAAGGAATGAAGAAGCTTAATTTCGAACCGTTGCTTCCCGATGAATTACAGTCACCATTTATTACGCCTTTCTATTATCCGCAAGATAAGGAATTTGAGTTTACTGAATTTTACAAAAAATTAAAAGGAAAAGGATTCGTAATTTATCCAGGAAAAGTCACCAATTTAAATACGTTTAGAATTGGTAACATCGGAAATGTACATCAAAGTGATATGGAAGAATTATTACTTGCGATTGAGCAAAGCAGCTATTGGCAGAAACCTGCATTTAAAAACTAAGTCTTTCCTTAGAATGCTTGTATCTTCCATCATTGTTTCTTATACTTTTTTTTATAGATTGGATTTCTTTTTAACGGATATTGGAAATCTAGGTTAGAATAGTAATTTAATCAAACTTATGAAACAATGATGGAAATACTAATTTTGGGGTGAAAGTCTTGTCATTAGCTGGAGAAGAAAGAAAGAGAAAAATTCTAGAATTATTAGAGGTTAGCGGAAAAGTTACGGTTAAGGATCTATCGGGCATATTAAAGGTTTCAACTGAAACCATTCGGAAATACCTAGATGAATTACATCAAGAAGAAAAGTTAAAAAAAGTCTATGGTGGGGCTATTGAAAATTCATTTTTTAATGGGGAACCTTCCACTGATGAAAGAGAGGTCATACATTCTGATGAAAAAAGAAGAATCGGAGAAATAGCAGTTAATCTTATTAATGACAACGATGTAATAGCCATTGATGATGGAAGCACACCATTGCAATTGGCAAAAAATCTGCGGAAAAAGAAAAACTTGACTATTTATACCACTTCTATTAATTCCCTCTCTGTTCTCATTGATTTAAACCATCAAAATATTTTTTCAGGAAAAATTATCATGTTAGGTGGAGAGATTAATACTTCTCATCATAGAGTATCTGGGCCTTTCACATTACAGATGCTGGATGGACTCTACATTGACAAGTTTTTTATATCGGCAGATGGTCTTTCTATAAAAAGTGGCATAACTAGCTATGACTTTTCAAAAGGCATGGTAGCAAAGAAACTAATCGCGCAATCAGAAAAGTCTATATTATTAATTGATCATTCCAAGGTAGGAAAACGCACCCATTATAAAATGGCAGATCTTCAAGAGATAAGTATGGTGATATCCGACAGAGAACATCCAAGTGATTGGGAAACACCACTGAGAGAAAACAATGTAAAATGGTTGGTTGCAGACACTACAATAGATGAAAAATAATAACAAGAAAATCTCTCAGTAATATAGGCGAATTTTTTTGCCTATGAAGGGGGATCAGTAAATGGAGTATTTAGTTGTACTTTACGAAGAACATTTTTTGCAAAATATAGAAATTTATTTAAGGCTATTAATCAGTGCACTGCTAGGAATGTTTATCGGTTGGGATAGGAGTGCTAAAAACAAACCAGCTGGATTAAAAACATTTACTTATGTTTCTGTATCTTGCACTTTAATCACTCTTGTTTCAATTTACAGCGTTGACGTTTTCAGTCATTCAAATATAAATATTAGAATGGATCCTATGAGGCTTTCTGCACAAATTGTTTCTGGCCTGGGTTTTTTAGGGGCTGGTCTTATTTTAAAAGACGGACTTAGGGTACAAGGGTTAACATCTGCCGCTATGGTGTTTTTTGCTGGAGGTGTAGGTATTGGAATTGGTGCTGGCTTTTATGGGCTTGTATGTGCGGCTGTTTTCATTACTTTTATTTTAACAAAAATTAGTAACAATATTGAACATCGACAAGCAAAATCACAGGAAAAGAAAAAAATGCAGCATAGAATACCAAGTCGTAAGGATGTGCAGGAAGGTTAAAATAATAAATTAAAATAGTTATATAAAATAGAAAGCCAGTTCTTGAGATTAGAGAACTTGGCTTTTTATTTATTTATCCTTTTATTTTGGTGTTCCACATGGCTGCTTGAATATATCTTTATCATTAGAATAAATAAAGGGGAATGATGAATTAGAACAAAGTGAAAACAAAATAAAAAAATAAAAACAAATAAAAACAAATAAAAAACAAGTAAAAACAGGACAAAACAATATCGATGTGGTAAACTTTAATTAACTCATAATTGAGTGAATATTTTAAAAAAGAAGGTGTTGCCAATGAAAGTATTCTGTTTAGGTGGAGCTGGAAGAATCTGTAGAGAAGCTGTTCTTGATCTAGTCGAGTATTCTGAATTTGATGAAATTACAATTGGTGATTTCAATGAAGCATTAGGGAAAGAATTAGTTAACGAACTAAACGACCCTCGTGTGAACTTCGTGAAAGTAAATGTAACGAATCATGATGAAACAGTTGAGCAGATGAGGGGCTACGATATAGTAATGGATGGCACTACCATCACATTAAATGGTATTTCTACGGCATGTATTGCAGAAGCGGGATGTCATGGAATCAATTTAAATGGATTTGGTGCAGAAGATGAATTTTCTGAAATTTTCAAAAGCAACAACAGAACTGCGGTTCCAGGCTTTGGGATGACGCCAGGTGTAACTCAAATGATGGCCATGCACGCTGCCAATCAATTGGAAGAAATTGAATCCATTAGAGTAAGCCACGGGTCTTTTAGGCCGATCGCCTTCTCAAAATCAATTACAGAAACAACTACTTATGAGTACGATCCAGACCTTCCAGGAAGAATCGTTTTTGAAAACGGTGAGTTTGTGCAAGTTGCTCCATTTGCAAGGCCCAGAAACATCAAACTGCCAGAGCCGTATGGAGAAACCGTTCAATATATTATCCCCCATTCTGAAACACGCACACTAGCTAAAGCGCTTTCAAATAAGGGCGTACAACTAATCGAAGTCAGGGGTACTTGGCCTAAACAAAATATGCAGTTAGTTCGTTCGCTATATGACTACGGAATCATCGCAAATCCTAAAGTGGTGGTGAATGAAAAAGAAATAGGCCTTATGGATATTATTGGTGATTACTTGCTTCAGTCAAAAGCAGGGCAAGAAACTGAATTATACGGGTATTCTCTCCATGTTGAAGTAGTCGGGATAAAAGATGGTGTTAAAAAGCGTCATATTTTATACCATACGCACCCCTCTAGTGATGGATCCGTTAAGGGATGGGAAAAGCTAAGAGCTTATACTCGAAATGTAGGAATCCCAATGGCGATAGCTACTGAGATTATCGCTAAAGGTTTGGTGAAGCAAACAGGGGTGTTAATTCCGGAAGAAGCATTTGAACCGACAATGATTTTTGATGAACTAAAGAAAAGAGGCATTCATGTTCATGAAGAAATTGAGGTTGTTGATGTAAGTGTAGAAGAAACTACCGTATAGAGCCAATTTAAAAAGATAGAAAAATAGAAATATAGAACCACATCTTTTAATAATATTGACAATAAAACTCCCATTCACTTAAATAGGAGAAATACCAATGATGTTGTCGAAGAAGGAGGTTGGCGTTTTGAATAATCATTCTCCCCAAATTGAGGCGGTTATTTTTGACTGGGCAGGAACAACTGTTGATTATGGTTGCTTTGCACCACTAGAGGTGTTCAAAGAGGTATTTAGAAAAAGAGGAATAGAAGTGTTAGATGAGGAAGCACGAGCACCAATGGGCCTCTTAAAGTGGGATCATATTCGAAAAATGTGCGATATGGACCGAATCGCAGAATTATGGAAAAGTAAGTATGGTAATTTGCCTGAAGATAAAGATGTCGATGCTCTATATGCAGATTTTGAACCTATGCTGTTTTCGATACTCCCTAACTATTGTAATCCAATACCGGGTGCTATTGAATTAGTTGAACGTCTGAGAAGAAAAGGAATAAAGATTGGTTCTACCACTGGATATACAGCTGAAATGATGGAAATTGTTGCGGCAGGAGCGAAAAAAAGGGGTTACGCTCCAGATTTGCTAGTAACGCCGGATGATGTGCCTGCTGGACGGCCGTTTCCGTGGATGATTTATCAAAATGCCATGAATTTAGGAGTCTATCCTATGAAGCATTTTATTAAAGTTGGAGATACAGTGAGTGATATTAAAGAAGGTATTAACTCGGGTTCTTGGAGTGTAGGCATATTAAGAGGCAGCAGTGAATTAGGGTTGAAGGAAGAAGAAGTAAATGCTCTAGATCCAGAAATTTTAGCGGAAAAACTGGAAGTAGTGGCAGAAAGATTTAAAAAAGCTGGTGCTCATTATGTTATTGATAGTATCGGGGACTTAGATCAGTTAATTCCAAAAATTAATTTGCGCCTAGCTAATGGCGATTAAATTCTATAAATAAGATTCGATCCTTTTACAAAAGAAGAAATATTCTTTCAACCAATATGAGGAGTTTTCCTATTATCGGGAATCAAAGAGGCGGAGAGGTGAAAATGATTGGTGGAAAATGCCTACGCATTAGGTCTGGTTGAAACTATTGGCTTTCCCGCAATGATTGCTGCTGCAGATGCCGCTTCGAAAGCAGCTGATGTAAAAATCACTACCTATCAAGGGGCAGATGCAGGGATTGTTACTATTTATATAGTGGGTGATGTTTCTTCCGTACAATCGGCTGTCATTGTAGGAGAAGAAGCGGCTAAAAAAGTCGGAATATTTCGTTATTCTCATGTTTTAGCGCGACCGGATGATCATGTTATCAAAATGCTCTTTCCAAAGCTTGAAGAAGAAAAAAAAGCTGTCAAAAGTGAAAAAGCAATCCAGCGAGTTGAACAGCCAGATACCATAGCTAGTGATGAAAAAGTCGATGAAAATGTAAAAGAACTTCATAAAAAAAGCACCCAAGAGTTAAGAAAGCTTGCCAATTCTTTAAGTGGCTTCCCTCTATCTCCCCAAGAAATTACAACTGCGAAAAAAGAGGAATTAATAAAATATGTAAATGCACTTCAGAATGGGAAAGGTGGGGATAAATGATGATGTTGGATAAAGATCTTGAATCGATTCAAGAAGCAAGACAGCTTCTTGAACAAGCAAAGTTAGCACAGCAAAAAATTGAAAAAATGTCTCAAGACCAAGTTGATCAAATTGTTCAGAGTATGGCTCAAGCTGCTACAAAGGAAGCTGGAAGGCTTGCAGCGATGGCTGTTAGTGAAACGGGATATGGAAAGATAGAGGATAAGCGGACAAAAAATTTATTTTCCGCTAGAGATATATTTGAATCAATGAAAGATAAAAAGACAGTAGGGATCATTTCTCGTAATGAAGAAAAACAAGTGTGGGAAGTAGCTGAACCGGTGGGCGTAATAGCCGGGATAGTCCCGTCCACTAACCCTACTTCAACAACAATCTTTAAAGCACTTATCTCATTAAAGTCCAGAAATGCCATCGTATTTAGTCCACATCCAACTGCTGCAAAATGTACAAATGAAACGGTGAGAATTCTGCAAGAAGCTGCAGAGGAAGCAAATGCACCAAAAGGAATCATTTCAAGCATTACTAATCCGACCCTTTCTTCGGCACATGAGTTAATTAATCATAAGTTAACGGATCTTATTTTAGCTACTGGTGGTACAGATATGGTTAAGGTTGCTTACAGTTCAGGTAAACCTGCATATGGGGTAGGACCTGGAAATGTTCCAGTTTTTATTCATTCCAGTGCAAATGTAGAAAAAGCCGTTAAACAAATCGTGCAAAGTAAAACATTTGATTATGGGACCATCTGTGCATCTGAACAAGCAGTCATTGTAGAAAAAAGTATAAAAAGAAAAGTGAAAAAAGAGTTGGAAAATGAAGGGGCTTATTTCCTGGATGATTATGAAAAGAAAAAAATAGGGGAAATCATCATGGTCAACGGGAGGTTAAATCCTGGAATAGTGGGCAAATCCCCACAAACATTAGCCAATATGGCAGGGATTTTCGTTTCAGATGGGATTAAGGTATTGATCGCAGAAGAAACGAATATCGGAAAGTCTTATCCTTTTTCAGTAGAAAAGTTATCACCAATTTTAGCTTATTATACTGTTGAGGATTGGCAGGAAGCTAGTCATGTATGTAATGAATTACTTAAAGTAGGCGGACTTGGCCATACGCTTGGGATTCATTCTGAAAACAAACAAATTATTGAAAAGATAGGGTTGGAACAAAAAGTATCACGAGTTGTAGTCAATTCCGGAACAACATTTGGCGGAATAGGTGCCACGACAGGGATTACACCATCAATGACACTTGGTTGTGGAACATATGGAAACAATGTATCGTCGGACAACATCGGTCCAGAGCATCTATTGAATATCAAACGAATTGCTTTTGGGGTTCGTGAAATGTCTAATGAACAGGAATCAGACAATGTTCATGCTCGAAAAGAGGAAACAGGTAGTGAGAAAACAATTTCAAGATCGGAAGTTATGGATATCGTAAAAAGCGTCCTGCAAGAACTGAAAATATAACTTATAAATGGGGAGGCATAAACAATGAGCATAGAAATGGGAGCATTAGGAATGATCGAAACAAAAGGGTTGGTAGGTGCAATAGAGGCCGCTGATGCCATGTCAAAAGCTGCAAATGTAAAGCTAATTGGTAAAGTACATGCAGGTGGAGGCCTAGTAACAGTTATGGTGCGGGGGGATGTTGGAGCGGTTAAAGCATCTGTAGACGCAGGAGCCGCAGCAGCTGAAAATATAGGAGAACTGATTTCCGTTCATGTCATTCCACGTCCTCATTCTGATATTGAACTTATTCTTCCGAAGTTGGAAGGATAAACAGTAGCTTATGGCAATTATAACGGAATCCAAATTAAGACGGATGTTGAAAACCGGGATTCCAAATCCATATCCTATTAGGGACGATAAACTAACTCCTGCGGCGGCTGATTTCTTAAGAGATAGAAAAATTGTCATTGGAAATCAGCACCATATTAAACATTCCTCAGCGTCAAATGAAAAGGAAATGCATTTAATGATTCCTGTGGGTGTTTCAAATAGGCATATTCACTTATCATCACATGATGTGGAAATACTGTTTGGAAATAATTACGAACTAACTCCCATACGAGAATTGTCACAACCAGGACAATTTGCTGCAAAGGAACAAGTCACTTTACTGGGGCCAAAAGGGATGATCCCAAATGTCCGAATCCTTGGACCGGTAAGAGAAGATACTCAAGTGGAAATATCTAAAACGGATGGATTTCAATTGGGAATCCATCCGCCCATACGGTTATCAGGTTCAATCGATGATACGCCAGGCTTGACGCTAATTGGACCAAAAGGCTGTATAGCTCTCCATAAAGGGGTGATTATAGCAAAGAGTCATGTGCATATGTCACCTAAGGATGCTCAACATTTTGACGTTAAGCATGGCGAGGGTTTACTTCTTCAATCAATAGGCGAGCGCTCTATAATTTTCTTGGATGTTATTGTTCGAGTAGCTCCGAGATATAAACTGGATTTCCACGTTGATCTAGATGAAGGAAATGCAGCAGGTTTGAAAACAGGTGACTATTTAAAAGTTGTTGGGAAAAATGGGGAATTCCTATCACAAAAAGGGAGGTGAGGAGGATCGAAATTCGTTCAATGGTAGAATCGGTTGTACGTGAAGTTTTACAATCTATTAAAGTGCAGAGGGAAAAAGAAAATAACGGAAAAGTTTTATTTGTCTTTTGTGATAGCTCAGCACATGAACCATTTACAGATCAGTTTATTAAATTGAAAAATGCAAATATAGCTTTTGATACTTTATTTTTAGATGGTGAAACATCATCTTGGATAGGCATGCAACAGGTTGAATCGAGCGGGGCTAGGAAAGTGATTGCCGCTGATGAATATGCTCCATCGGCAATGGAGCTCCCAAAAGGGTATGATGGGATCATTATTCCTGAAATTGATTTGGATAATGCGGCAAGGGTTGCTACTGGATTAAAAGGATCAATTAAGTCAGAAATCATTTTCTCAGCGAGCCTGTTGCAAAAATTCATATTAGTTGGCGAAGATGTACCAGGGATTAAACGATCGGATCGTAGTTGTTTGAAAGCACTCTCTTTACCAGCTCCATATCGTAAACAGTTTGATGAGTATATAAAGCAAATGACTGAGCTTGGCATAACGCTTTCACCGCAAAAGGATTTAGCTGATGTAATCATTAATAAACTTTGTAAAGAGCTGGAAGAGAATGGCCAAAATAAACAAGAGCCATTGGAAGAAAATCATTCTAAAGGCGATCATTTGCCCTACACCAAAAAGTTACTTACGACTGACTGGTTTGAATCAAAGTCCTATAGCCCGAATGATACCATTTACCTTCAGAAGGGGACCATCATTTCTCCTTTGGCAAAGGATTTGATTAAAGCTAATAAACTAAATGTCCTGTTTGTTAAAAAGGGTGTATAAGATGCTTTTAGGAAAAGTTATAGGAAGTGTTTGGACAACTCAAAAAGAAAAAGGAATGGAACATGTTAAATTATTGATTGTTCAGCCGTTAAATTCGTTGAAAGTATCAGTGGGGAATATTGTTATTGTCATGGATCGAATTGGAGCAGGTGTCGGTGAAACGGTTATAATCACACAAGGCTTACCTGCACAAAAGTTGACGAATGAAAAAAATTCTCCAATTGATGCAGCGATCATTGGCATAGTTGATTCTTTTGAAATTAAGTAGTCAAGTCATGTTTCAATCCAGTTACTTCTATTATTTAATTCAGGAAATAGAATAAAGCTTCCTTTGTCAAACGATGAAGGGGGCTTTTTGTTCACTAAAAGATCGTCTGTTTGGAGGGAATTTTATGGAGTTAGACTTTGAAAATCCAATCCCATTACACGCTCAATTAAAAACCATTTTGGAAGATCAGATTTTAGAAGGTTATTATAAGGATAAAATCCCAAGTGAAAGGGAACTCATGGACATGTATTCTGTCAGCAGGAGCACTGTACGGGAAGCTGTTTCCATCCTGGTTCGTGGAGGGATATTGGAAAAAAGGCATGGCAAGGGAACGTTCGTATCCCAAAAACCTGTACAGGAATGGCTTAAGATGATAAGTTTCACTGAAACTACTAAAAGCATGAGAATTAAATTACTTGATCATGGCCGTGTATTGACCCCTGAAAATATTGCAGATGCAAATGGTTTTGAAGATGAATCTTACCATATTAAAAGGCTGAGGTTACAGGAGGATGTCCCCATAGCGATTGAAATGCATTATTATTCTTTGGAATTAGGAAAAAAATTGACGAAATTCAATTTAAGTACAACAGTATTGTATGATGCGCTCGAAGGGAATCTAAACATTGACTTCAATGAAGCGGAACAAATTATTACATGCGGCTTTCCATCTAAAGAAGATGCTGAACATTTAGGTTTGAACGAAAGGATGTGCGTGTTGATTACAGAACGAATGATTTTTGATTCCAAGGGTAATTTGGTCGAATACTATAAAGGTTTATTCCGATCGGATATGCATTCATTTGCTATGAAGCTGAATCGAAAAAATAACTAATTTTATATCTACTAATCCCCATTTTGCCCCCTGGATATCAAGTTTTCATTCGTGAGCTAATTAATGCTGTTATCATCGTAGTTGATAAAATTTCTAGTCTTTTAGATATACCATGCACTAAATATGAGTGGATCTAGGAGGAGATGTTTCATGAAATTTAAGGCTTATCTTCTTTATTTTCAACAATACTTCAAGTATCCTTAATGAATAGCAACTACTGTAAATGAGGGATAAGCCGTGAAGCAAATATATAGTGATGTCATACAATTTCGGGGTACACATTATGAGTTTGGATACATGCAAGGGGAGGAATTAAAAGATTCACTAACGGTAAAAAATCGTGAAGATCAGTGGAAGATCAGGCAGCCGCGGTTTACGGTTGAGGAAGAAGAGGTCAAGAAAGCAATTACACAATTCGCCCCTGGAGTTTGGGAGGAATTACTGGGGTTGCAAGAAGCGTTGAAATGGCCAATGGACCGCGTGCTGCAAGAGTTCGGTGGATATCGATTGGATTATGTCCGGTCGGGCTGTTCCATCATGACTGGCGATGATTATCTCATTCGAAATTATGATTACCACCCAAAGACATATGAAGGACGCTATGTCTTATTCCAGCCAACCGATCAAGGGTATTCAAGCATCGGCCCGAGTCAGCGAGGAACTGGCCGGATGGATGGAATGAATGAAAAAGGTTTGGTGATAGGCTATAATTTCATGAATCGCAAGAACCCTGGTGATGGTTTCATTTGCTGCATGATTGGCAGATTGATTGTTGAATCTTGTGCGAACGTACAGGAAGCGGTCGCGATGTTGAAGGAAATCCCGCATCGTCATTCCTTCACTTACGTCGTCTATGATAAAAGCGGAAGTACCTATATCGTTGAAACCTCTCCGAGAAATGTAGAGGTGCGCACGTCAAATGCCTGTACCAATCACTTTGAAATCATGAAAAATGAGAACCGTAACCATCTCATCGATTCGAAACGCCGATTGGAGATCATCCAAGATCATGAAGGGAGACTTTCATCTGCCTACGATGCTTATCGATTGTTTAATGATACCAATCATGGTGTATTCTCGGATTTATATAGCAGCTGGGCAGGAACGATTCATACATCCGCTTATTTACCTAAGGAGATGAAAGCTTGGATTGCTTTGGGAGGGAACCAGGAGCCGACTTCAATAGATTTTGCAAAATGGCTCGAAGGGGAAGATATTGAGTTAGAACGAATCAGAGGTGTGGTTGATACGGATATTCCCTTCGTGCATATGGATGAGGGAGCAAATTGGTTTCGCTGAAGTAAATTTAAGCCTTACTTTGTTAATGGCCCAATCCTTGGATTGGGCTTCTTTTGTTGTTCTATTTTTAGGAAAACCTGGTACTATTTATTAGGGGGTATCACAGTAATATAATATGATAGAGTAACAGATTTTGGATTATAAAAAAGAAGTTGAGGTCTGTTTATTTGCCGTACTTGTACAATGAATAAGGGGATGTGCGAATGTTTTCTACAGCTATTGGATGGTTTCGGTTCATTACAATAATCGAGGGAATCTCATATGTTTTATTGCTTGGCATTGGTATGCCCATTAAGTACATATTGGATATTGGGGAAGCAACACTCATTTTAGGCAGCATCCATGGTTTCTTATTTGTCGTGTTTGGGCTTTTATTACTTTATGTGAGCATCATATCAAAATGGTCCTTTTTAAAAATGGCGATGATTTTCATCGTTTCATTCATCCCATTTGGGAATTTTGTAATCGACCGCAGGCTATTGAAGCAAAGTTAAATGATAAAGAATCATGCCCTAATACTTTTACTTTTGAAAAATCCATAAAAAAACGCCTTTCCATTTAAATGAAAGGCGTTTTTTTATGGATTTAAGCTTGCTATAAGGTTGGCACAAAGATGCTGTAAGAATGAGCATGTAAAGTATAAGTATCAACAATACTGAAGAGGTGAAACAAATGGAACCATTATTAAAAGTGGAAAATATAAAAAAAACATATGGTAAATCAAGTGCTGCCTACACAGCGTTGGAAAATATATCTTTTGACATTCATGAAGGTGAGTTTGTAGGAATCATGGGACCTTCAGGAGCGGGGAAATCGACGTTGCTCAATATGTTGGCAACCATTGATTCGCCGACTGAAGGGGAAATTTTCATGAATGATACGAGCATTCACGATATGAAAGGGGCAGACTTAACGGATTTCAGACGTGATAATCTTGGCTTCATCTTCCAGGATTACAATTTGCTCGACTCATTGACTGTGAAGGAAAATATATTATTACCACTGGCGATTGCGAAAGTTCCAGCGAAAGAAATTACTAACTTGGTGAATCGTATTGCTAAAGTATTTGGGATTGAAGATTTATTAGCTAAATACCCTTACCAAATCTCCGGTGGGCAAAAGCAAAGAACAGCTGCAGCCAGAGCGCTTGTGACAGAGCCTGCATTGATCCTTGCTGATGAGCCAACAGGTGCACTTGATTCAAAATCAGCAACAGGTCTGCTGGAAAGCTTAAGTGAGCTAAATGAAAAAAATAATTCGACCATCATGTTGGTGACACATGATGCATATGCCGCAAGCTTCTGCAGGCGGATCATTTTCATCAAGGATGGTACGCTTTCAACAGAAATTTATCGTCGTGGCCAATCACGTAAAGCTTTCTTCCAAGAAATTATGGATGTCCTTGCAACAATTGGAGGTGAGGTAGATGACGTTATTTAGTCTGGCGAGGAAAAATATTGCTCGGAACCTATCCCAATATTTTTTATATATCGCATCCATGGTATTTAGCATTATCATCTACTTCACATTTGTAACATTAAAATATAGCGATACAGTTGCAGAACAAACGGCTTCATCACAGAAATTAGATTCATTGATGAGTGGTGCGGCAGTCATCCTGATTTTCTTCGTTGCCATCTTTATTGCCTATTCCAATTCATTCTTTATGAAAAAACGTAAAAAAGAAGTGGCATTATATGCATTGCTTGGCGTACGTAATCGTCAGATTGGTTTTATGCTCTTCTTTGAAAATCTATTGCTAGGTTTGGTTTCATTGGTTGTCGGGATTTTACTTGGATTTCTTTGTTCAAAAGGATTCATGACGATTTTGATCTATTTAATGGGCTATGATGTCATGGCACCATTTACATTTTCGGGATCTGCAGCTTTGAACACCTCTATCGTATTTCTTATGATTTTTTTGGTGACATCATTCCAGGGCTATCGTTTGATCTATCAATTTAAACTAATTGATCTTTTCCATGCATCGAAAAAGGGGGAAGCTGCACCGAAGCCATCGATGATTGTAGCCTTTCTGGGGATTTTCCTGATTATCATCGGTTATTGGTTGGCGATGCAAGATCTTTTTACTTCTAAAGTATGGGAAAAGGTCGGCTTTTTAATGACGGCACTCATTATTTTGACAACGGTCATCGCCGGTACGTTTTTATTGTTTCATAGCGTGACAGGCTTTGTGTTGGCCGTGATTAAGAAAAATGAAAGATGGCTATGGAAAGGCCTGCACCTGATGACGATCTCGCAATTGCTATATCGCATTCGGGGAAATGCACGTACATTGACCGTAATTGCTGTGTTAAGTGCTACAACGGTAACGGCTGGCGGTGCGGTTTATGGTCTTTATTACAACGCGAATGACCAAGTTATGACCGTTGATCCGAATACCTTCATGTATCAGCAAACGGATGCAAAAAGCGATCATCAAGTCAGCACTGTATTGCCAAATACAAAGTATGATGAAAATGTCGAGGCACTATCTGTCACATTTAATACGAAAGAATTGAATAAGGGTTCGGCATTCGATAGCTCGGATAAACGGATTTACACGATAATCGATGAAAGAACATATAACAAATTAGCAGAAGTGCAAGGCAAGGTGGCACTGTATGTGAATAATGACAAAGCAGTCATTTTAGATATTGGATATGACAAAAGATTCTCACCTGAATACAAGGACAAGACCATCAGGACAGAAAACAACACGGCAATCACATTTCAAAGCTTTAAAACACAAACAGTACTAAATGCCGGAACAGCAGGCATTGCAGTGGTCGTATCGAATGAGCAATTTAAATCATTGCAAAAAGAAGGGGAAGCGCTAAAATATCGTGTCATCGGTGTTGATCAGGCTTCCACGGATTTATCTGAAAAAATTGCAAAACATGTGCCTGAAGAAGCGCTATTTTCCAGTGCCCCTCAAGATTTCCAAACAAGCATCGAAAGTGTAGGATCATTACTCTTTATCGGAAGTTTTCTTGGCCTGGTTTTTTTAGCGGCAACAGGCAGCATCATTTACTTTAAAGTTCTAACGGAAGCAGAGGAAGATAAATCACAATACAATATGCTTCATAAGATGGGCGTTAACGCAAAAGAAATGCGGAAATCCATTGCATCACAAGTGCTTGTAATCTTTTTCGTTCCACTGGCAGTGGGGTTATTACACAGTGCAGTTGCTTTAAAAGCCTTCTCGGGCTTATTGATGATGAATCTAGCAAAACCTGTGTTGATCTGGATGGCCGCTTATACAGTTATTTACGGTCTGTATTATATCTTAACGGTAGCTTCCTATAATCGTATTATCATACAAAATAATAAAACAGAAGGATGATCAAGATGAAGAAATTTCTTATGGTAGTCGGCATTTTGTTTATACTGGGAGCGGCAGGAGTCATCGCGCTTACTAAAATCGACTTTAACCGCATGAATGCCGATAATTATTATTTGCAAATTACAGAGGACGGGGTACAACATGAAACCAAACTGGACGATGGTTCAGTGATGACTTATTACTCTTATAAACTTGACGCCAAAAATGCAGATGGTGAAACGATACCGCTTAAATTCACGGCACAAAAAAACCTTCGAAAAGATGCTTACTTAAAGATGTACGTGAAAAATGGTGATGAAGTTTCGTCATATGATGAAGTGAAATTCGAGGATATTCCAAAAAAGGCACAAACAAAATAAATAGGAAAGAAGGGCTGTCTGTAAGTTATGGACAGCCTTTTCTCTGCAAGAAAAAAACTTATAAAAGTATCGTGATCGTGGTTCCCTTATTTTCAATGCTAGTCAAATCTAGTTTACCTTTATGAGCCAGAATGATGTCCCTTGCAATGGCCATTCCTAAACCGGTCCCATGTGTACTGGCAGTATTCGTACCTCGATAATAGCGTTCAAAAACCTGTTCTAAATCTTTGGCGGGAATACCGCGGCCATTATCGGCAATGGTAATTTGGGTATGCAATTCTGATTGTGGACCAAGATCATCAATTTGTATTTTCACAACGACATTTTCCTCGTTATGCACGAGTGCGTTATAGATAAGGTTAAATATCGCCCGTTTCAGTAATTTCTTATCCACCTTATGTGTTGCTTTGTCCACATTTGCCACAAACTCAACCTGTTGATCACCAAATTGTGAATCATTTAAAAGCTCGATCGTCATTTCTCTTATAAACCCGACGATATCAATATCTTCAAATTGCAAAGGAAGTCGTTGGTTGCGCAAACGCATCGTTAAATTCAGGTCATCCAACAAATCTTTCATATAAACGGACTGTCTATTGATAACGGATGTAAACTCATACAATTCCTGTGGTGTTAATTCAGTGGCGTTATCTTTCATCAATTCTGTATAACCATGGATGGAAGCAAGTGGTGTCTTCATGTCGTGGGAAATATTGCTAATCCATTCCTCACGCATTTGGTCGAGTTGATCACGTTCTTTTTCATACTGATCCAACTTCACCGATAGTTCATTCATATTGCGAAATACATCTTCATAAACGCCTTTTGGTATGCTCATTTTTTTAAAGCGCCGCTCCCGAAGCTGCTGAATTCCTTCTATTAATATGTTCAGCGGACTCGTTAATTTCTTTCCAAATAAGAATCCAATGACTAATGCAATGAGGATATCCACGATTAAAAATATTACTAGTAAGATGTTAAAGTTCTTAAAAACTTTTTCATAATCATAGGTTATTACATAGCGGCCAATTTTCTGTTCCTTAACTCCTACAAAATAGCTGAAATTATGGGCTTCGCCGACAAAAACAGTCGTTTCTGCATCAATTTCCTTATACTTATACATTTGGACGATTTCAACAGGAGAATATACGGTTTGCAATTTTTGAGGTGTATAAAAGGCTGCAACTTGCTCACCCTCATCATTCAAAAATTGTATCCAAGCGTTATTGTTCCGCAGTTTTTCCAGCCCTTCTTCATTTACGATCGGTTTGTTATCGATTAGTTCCACATATTGTGAAAATGTTCTGCTGAAATTTTCAGCAGAAACTTCTTCTGCCTCGAAATTATGCATGGCTCGATAAAAGAGTAGGGATAAAAGTAAAATTGTATTTACGATCCCTACGATTACAACAATTGTCACAACGGATCCTAAAAAGCGCCGTGTCAATTTCCACTTCATCTTGTTTCACCCTTGGTTTGCAGTTTATAACCAAGCCCTTTAACGGTTAGTAAAAAAGAGGGATTTGAAGGGTCTGCTTCGATTTTTTCGCGTAAACGGCGAATATGTACCATTACTGTATTATCAGAGCCAAAGAAATCATCGCCCCACACATGTTCAAATAAAGTTTCCTTGCTCAAGATCTGATTCGGGTGATGCATAAAGCAGCTCATCAGTCCGATTTCTTTAGCTGTGAGCTCAAGCGTTTTGCCATCCTTTTTCACTTCATTTTCATTTGCGCTAAGCTCAAAAGGACCAACTTGATATTTTTTCGGAGCCGCCTTTTCCTCTGAAAAGCCCGCACGCCTCAGCTGCGCCTTTACCCGATATGCCACTTCTTTCGGACTGAATGGTTTGGTAATATAATCATCCCCGCCAATCGCCAACCCTAGAAGCTTATCAATTTCCTCATCCTTTGCCGACAAAAATAAAATGGGCACATTCGACACTTCACGAATCTGCTTGCATAAATCATAGCCTTCACCATCAGGCAGCATAATATCAAGCAAGACCAGTGATGGATCGAACTCCTGAAACCTTGCCCACCCATCCGCAATCGTCCCCGCCGTAACAATATTCGGGATACCTTCTTTATGTAAAACTGTCTCCATGAGACGTGCCAAATCTTCTTCATCGTCAATAATTAAAATCCACTGATCATTCGACATTCTGCTACCTCCCAAACATCAATCATACCCTCCAGTATAGAGCACCCCTTAAGAAAAAATAAGGGGAGGAAAGATATTTAACGAACTCATTCCATTATTTTCACGAAACAGAGTCGAAAAAATGAAAATACCATTACATGAAAAGTTACTGTAGAGATCAGGATTCTGAGCCTGGTTCTTATTTTGTTAAGGGAGTTTCCGAAAGAAGATCATGCTTCATACTGATTTGGTAAAGGTTGTATGATAAACTGTTTAAAGTATTGTTAGGAAGATTATGCTAAGTGATATAGGATTCAGAAATTCGTTCCAAAGTACGTAGCGATTGTGGAAGAATAAAAGGAGAAAAAAATAATGGAAACAAAAAAGGTGTTACCCGTTCTTTTTTTAGTGATGTTTTTAGTCATGGTCGGATTTGGGATCATCATTCCCGTCATTCCGTTCCTTGCCGAAAAGGTTGGTGGCAGTCCTACAGAGCTTGGTCTTTTAATGGCTGTTTATTCATTAATGCAATTATTTTTTGCCCCGATGTGGGGACGCATATCTGACCGGATTGGACGTAAGCCTGTCATGATTATCGGGATTGCTGGACTGGCCATTTCGTTTTTCATCATGGCTTCGGCGGATTCCTTATGGGTATTATTTGTAGCCAGGATCATTGGGGGGATTTTGTCATCGGCAAACATGCCAACCGCAATGGCGTATGTGGCTGATATCACGACGCCGGAAGATCGGGGAAAAGGGATGGGAATCATCGGGGCCGCTACAGGGCTTGGATTCATCTTCGGACCTGCGATTGGCGGGGTATTCTCCAAATCAAGTTTGAACTTACCGTTTTACATTGCTGGAATATCCTCTTTGATTACTTTATTCTTAGTGATCGCGATACTAAAGGAATCACATACAGTAGAGAAGAGGGCCCAGCAGTCAAAAAATAAAGAGTCCATGTGGAAAGCCTTCAAAGGGCCTCTTAAGACCATGTTCTTTCTGCAAATGATCGTCACCCTTTCAATGGCAGGACTCGAAACGACTTTTGCCTATTTTGCAGCCAAAAAGGCTGATATAAATCTTGTACAATTAGGCTATATCTTTATGATCATGGGGTTTGGCAGTGCGATCGTTCAAGGTGGATTAGTGGGTAGGATGACAAAGAAATATGGGGAAGGCGCGGTTATCCGAATGGGAATCATCGTGTCGGCAGTTGGCTTCATTCTCATCCTGTTCTCTTCCGGTTTTTGGACATCGGCGATCTTCCTGACTATCTTCGGATTGGGTAATGGGTTCATCCGGCCGGCCATTTCGGCACTGCTGACCAAAAGTTCCATGACGGGCCATGGCAGTGTCACTGGCCTGCTATCTTCATTCGACTCGTTCGGCAGGATTGCGGGTCCCCCGATAGGCGGTTGGTTATTTTCGATTTCGATTGATTTACCATTTATATCGGGCGCAATCCTTTCCGTTTTTGCTTTGATTCTTTTTCAGTTATACCATGCACGGACACAGAGTGAACAGGTCCAAGCATCTCATTAATTTAATGATATGCAAATACCCCCCATTTCTAAAAATGGGGGGTGGCCGCGAGCGATGCTTGAATAGCACCGTGTTTTATTGGATCATATTGAGGAATTTACGTGTACGCGCTTCTTTAGGATTTGTGAAAATTTGCTCGGGTGTTCCCCGCTCCATTATTTTTCCTTCATCCATGAAAATGACTTCGTCGGCGACTTCACGGGCGAAACGCATTTCATGGGTCACCACGATCATTGTCATGCCTTCATCTTTCGCCAGGTTTTTCATGACCTGTAACACGTCCCCGACTAGTTCGGGATCTAAAGCGGACGTGGGTTCATCGAATAGCATGACCTTAGGCTCCATGGCAAGGGCCCTTGCAATTCCGACTCGCTGCTGCTGTCCGCCGGACAATTGAAATGGATAAAAATCGATTTTTTCACCTAAGCCCACTTTTGTAAGCAGGGCGGCAGCCGTTTCTTTCGCTTGATGTTTGGCTATGTTTTTTACAATGATGGGGCCTTCCATTACATTTTCCAATGCCGTTTTGTGGGGGAAGAGGTTATAGCTTTGGAAAACCATCCCTGTCAAACTGCGAAAAGATGTAATCGATTTTTTTCTAACGGGCTTCTTGAAGTCCATTACTGTTTCATCGATTTCAATCGTCCCGTCCGTTGGCACCTCAAGGAGATTCAAACACCGAAGAAAGGTTGTTTTACCTGAACCCGAAGGACCGATCAATACAATGACTTTACCTTGCTCCACTTCCAAATCGATGCCCTTTAATACTTCAAGGTCACCAAATGATTTATGAAGATTCTTAATGTTGATCATTTTAAAATCTCCTTTAACTACTGCGGTTCTTATTTTGCTACATAACGATTAAGTCTGTCCTCTAAACTTCCTTGAATGAAAGATAGAATGGTACACAAAATCCAATATAAAGCAGCTGCTTCCATGTAAAGTAGTAGAAATTCATAGTTTTTTGCAGCGATTTCTTGAGCTTTACGGAATAATTCCATTACAAGAATGAGTGATGCAAGCGATGTATCTTTTAAAAGGCTAATGAACGTATTGGATAATGGGGGAACGGATACCCGAGCTGCTTGCGGCAAGACAATCCGCTTTAAAGCTTGGGTATATGACATCCCGATTGAATAACCTGCTTCCCATTGCCCTTTTGGTATGGATAAAATGGCTGCTCGTATAATTTCCGAAGCGTATGCTCCAACACTTAGTGAGAAACCGATAATAGCCGATATGAAAGGATCGATGGTTACACCTAAATTTGGAAGTCCATAGAAAATGATAAATAATTGCACAAGTAATGGTGTCCCGCGGATGATTGACACATATACTCGCGCAATTATTTGAAGAATCCTAATGGAAGATAATCTAGCCAATGCTGTGAGTACAGCGAGAATAAGGCCGAGAACGAATGAGATCAATGTTAGTGGAATCGTATATTGAATAGCTCCCTCTATCATCGGATAGAGGGAGGTTTGAGCGATGGAAACAAGCTGGTCCATACGCTCGGGGTCGGTGAAAATATTACTTAGGAGAAACATCTTCACCAAACCATTTATCCGAGATTTTCGCGTACGTGCCGTCGTCTTTCATTGCTTTAAGGGCTTTGTTTACTTCTTCCACTAATTTGCCGCTGTCTTTCCTGAACATTAAACCACTTGCGACTCCGCTTTCTTCCTCATCAGCGACTTTGATAGGTGCATCCGGGTGTTGCTTTTTATAATCAAGGTACGATAATTTGTCATTGATCGTGGCATCCACACGTTTAGAAGCAATAAGCTGTACGGATTGAGAAAATCCTTCAATGCCTGTAACTTCAGCACCATGTGATTTGGCTAGATCATTGTAATTACTCGTTAAAGATTGTGCAGAGGTCTTGCCTTTCAAGTCATCGAAGGATTTAATATCCGAATTATCTTTGTGTACAAGCAATACGGCTCCTGATTGAATATATGGGTCAGAGAAATCATATTTCTTTTGACGGTCTTCATCGATGCCCACTTGGTTTGCGATCATATCAAATCGTTTAGCATCCAAGCCTGCAAACATGCCGTCCCATTGTGTTTCCTTGAATTCTGCTTTCACTCCAAGGCGTTTAGCAACTTCTTTAGCAATTTCAACATCAAACCCCGTTAGTTTATCTGAATCATCGTGGAATGTGAAAGGGGGGTATGTACCTTCAGTTCCAACAGTTAATACGCCATCTTTTTTGACTTTATCATATAGACTTTCTTGTGAAGAAGATTTATTGCCGGTATCGTTTGCCTCATTTTTGGTATTGGTACCACAAGCGGTAAGTACAACCGTGAAAGCTAACAATAGCGATAAAAGTGCAACCATTTTTTTCATTTGGGTAAACCTCCTAGTAATCTGATAGGGATTGATACTCTGTGATACTATACAAGAAAAGGAAAAAAGTCAATGAAAATAACTTACATCATTAGTGTTAATGAAACTTGGTGAATTATACGGATTTTCACGCATTGAAGTGAAATAATACTAAAAGAAAGATGTATCGTTATCCGAGGAAGGATTTTAAAGAAAGGGAAGGGTCATTAAGAATCCAAGGGGACAAAAAGGCCCTCCTCCACGTCGATTATTAGCTAAGTGGAGAGGGGGCTTCTTTAGAGCGTCCAGAACTATTGCAGGATACTTTTCAACTTAGTGTTTATCATGATTCCTATCCTCCACGCTGACGAAAATAGGGTTCGAATAGAACCAAAGGTCTTTATAGTTACGTTTGTTTATTTCTGAAAAACGCGTTTCGTTATCCTCGATTTCAGTTTTTGTATCGATCAGCGGTTCACCGTCCATCGTTTCTCCAGAGACATTTTCCCCTAGGTTCGTGCCTCGCAAACGGAAATATTGATCCTTATTTGCTTTGACTTTGTAAGTGATGGTATGAAAACCATCGCGATCGGTTTTCCAGTCTTTACTTGTAAAGCGTTTAACCACTTTTGTCGTATCATTGGTGGCTTTATTATAAGCAGGTGTTCCAGGAACCGCTTTCCCTGTTACTTCCCCCGAAATTAGGTCCACGTGGTCCACTTTGACGGAGTCCCCGTTGTTGTTCTTTTTAGGGCTCTTAAATCGGATGGTGATCTTGACCATCTGTCCTTCCTTCACCTTAAGGTCCCCGCCCATCTCAACCTTGTTGTTTCCGTTTTTAGCTTGGAAATCAAGGGCATCGATCAAGTCACCAAAAACGGAGAAGGATTTCCCTGATCGCATGCCGTCAAGGACGGATTTTACTGATGAGCCATTTACCCATGTATAATTCTTGGAATATTCTCCTGGCCAGTAACCGCTGGAGTATAGGCGATTTTCACTGATTTCGAAATGGGAGTCCGAATTGGAAAAATTCCAAAACTTACGGCCTTCCCCAAGAAGCGCATCCCATGCACCTCCTACCTTAGCAAGCATGTAATCGGATCCGCCATAGGTCCGGTTTTCCGGTGTTGCCAGGTTTAAACCGCCTCGATCTGGCTCCATCTGGTTACCTGGCATACCTTCAAATCCGAACATGACATCCGGGGCGATATTGTTGAAGTCACGAAAATCAGATATGTTGTAAACCCTCTTTCTTGATGGGTGGTTCAATATGGCATAACTTGTATGCTTATAATTTTTCTCAAGCCATGCCAATGCTGTTCGAGCATCCTCGGGTGTCTTATTGGCTCTTTGATCCTGTGCTTTCCAGACGGCTACATCCTTAGAATCAAACAACTTTTCATCCTGGTTGGTGAACAGATATTCGAACTGATTGCCAGCTTTCAGGCTTTTAGGTGAGCCCAGTTGATCTCCCAAAATGCCTATGCCGACATGCTCGTATGTAGGCATGTCCCATTCGAAGCCTGAAAAGATGACTTTATTTTTAAATTTGCCCTCTTTTTGCAGTTGTTCCATTTTCGGGGCTTGATATTGAATGATTCCCTGAGACAGCGGTATCGGCCCGCCTGGAATCAAATGTCCCTCATCATCCCTTGAAGACATCCTCAAGTGGTCGGAAATTCCCATCCAATCCAAGCCATACTTATTAAATGCGTTATTTAGCAAGCTCTCAAGGCTCTGTGATTCCGCGGCATCATCGGACTGAGTGGTATGGGCATGATATTCCCCTTTCATCCATCTGCCTCCCGGATTTGTCTGATTGTCTTCTGCATCTTTTGCAGCAACCGCGACCGGAAGACCCTGGAAAAGGATGGCTATGCTTAGAACCGAAACTGTGAAAGCCCTGAACTTATTAATCATTTTACCGACACCCTCCATATATTGAAATAATATTGAACAAGCTAATTTTATTGTAAAAGTATTAAGAATCCGTTTGGGGTGAGTATGGTTTTTGTAAAAGGAAAGACCGATTCTGGTACTAGTGGTTTAGAAATTGAAAGGAGGGGGAAGGGCTTGTAACAAAAAAGGTTGTAGAGAAAAAATTTTTTCTCTACAACCTTTAACGACTATTTTGCCGTAAATATTATTTAGCTTCGAGTAGATTGATATGATCTACAGTTTGATCTTCACCAACAATGAATTGAAGTTCATAATTTCCTGTCTTGTAAATGTAGTTGATTTCATTCTTACTGGAAATATGGCGTATTTCGTCAGCACTGCCGAGTTGTTTTACTAAAACTTTAGGTGTGATGCTTCCTAGATTATGGTCCCGTTCTACATTTGTCCCAAAATATCGGATTTGTGAAATGGTCTTTTCATCGTTATAGGCAAATGCAAATCCTGGATGCCCCATTTCTGCATGATAATAGTCAAAAGTATCATCTGTGTTACTTGGCTCAGGGGGGGAACCGAATGTCTCATATACATCTTTTTGGGTCTTTTCATTAATTTTTAAACCCATGGCAGTATAAGGCATTTCTCCTGAAAAGGCTTTATTGTAGATCTCATGTAAGGTGGTAAGAGCGTGTTCCTGAGCTAAGGCAGAAGCGGAATCCATTGTGGATGCAGCCTCAACCGGTTCTGTTGAAAACGATGTACCTGCCCCTAAAAGAGAACCGGTTAGAATAACCGCGCTAACCATTCTGGCAGCTGGTTTTTTGATAACATCATTTCTTATCCCTCCTATATCATTACTTTTCCACAATTTCCTAGCATGAAACATTTTTGGGTGAGCAATTGGAATGTTTGATAATGGTGGGGCATCAGGTACATTTCACAATCTTTCATTCTGTAAAATGTTTGGACCTTATAGGTCAATAAGGGATGTTTCATGCAGTCGAAAAATAAAGGCTCTTTTCGTAAAGATTGTTGTTTTTAAAACGAAACGATTTAAGGTTGATTGGAGCGCAAGTGCGAGACTCCTGCGGGAGCAGCGGGACAGGTGAGACCCCACAGGCGTTTACGCCGAGGAGGCTCACCGCCCGCCCCGCGGAAAGCAAGCATCTGGAGGGGAAGTCAACCACACCGCTTTACTTGGTAAATAGCAACAAAGTATGCGAAAACAGCCAAAATAAAAAAGGTGCTTCACCATGATGAAACACCTTTTGAAAATGATGTGATTAATCCCAAACGTTAATTCTAGGAACTCCAGCAGTTCTTAAGTAGTCCAATAATTGACCAGTATGTACAGACTCGTGATAAGCGATTCTTAACAACATGTCACCTAAATCCCTGATATATCCGATATTAGAGCGATCAATTTTAATATTGGATAAGTCGTCCTCGCTGAAGGATCTGATCGTTTCCAAAAAATCACGCCTGTAAGGTTCGGCAAAGTTCAATTCCGCTTCAACAGAGGTAAGTGGCTGTTTTTCAAATGGTGATTCATAAACTTGTAGGCTACCTTGATTTTTAATGGATAAATGATAGTAATGCTCACTATCAAGGACATGTCTAACCATTTCCAAACAGCTCATCGCCTTGTCGTCCGGTTTCCAATGGAGTGTGCTTTTAGGTATTGATGTCCAAAGCTTAATGTTTCTTCTTCTAACCTCTTCCAGATTTAAGATGATTAGTTCTATCGATTTCATAATTATCTCCCCTTTTTAGCAGGTATATTTTAACTATACACGAATGGACGCTGAGGATATGGGGTTATTTTGAAAATATAGAAAATTTAATAATCTGTTCAGCTTTTTGTATTCCTTCTATTATGTAAAGTATCGCCTCTGTTTAAATCAGGACCTGTTTATTTTTCTGGTTGCTTTTTATATGGGAGTCCTAATATAGAAGCAGCCTGGAGAGGAATTAAATTAAAAATCAGGGTTTTAAGAGACTACAGGGAAATGCCTATGAATCCGTGTGAATTTACAGGCGATTTCATTCCCTAGTTGTTCCATTGCGTGGGGATACATGATTCATATATCCGTATAACCCCAGTATCCCTTATCGGGATTAGTATGAGACAGAGAAGTCCAGCTAATGAAGGGGAAAACAGATGAATGATTCGTATTAGTTGTGCACTGTATTACAAGATAAAGAAGGGATTTTAATCAATCTTTCTTTGCTAATAGGTGGCAGGAGGACCTTTTTAAATTAAGGATTGAATTAGAATGTCATCATGATAAATTAAAACCGGTTTAAATCCAAGGGCTTTAAACTTTTGTAATGCTTCTGGGTTGTTTTTGTTCACAAAACCAGACACTACAAGGATCCCTTTTTTTCTCACATAAGTTACTAATTCGGGTAAAAGGGATTGCAAAATTCCTTTTCCTCTATATTTCTTGTCAAGTACTACATAATTAATATGAGCCACTTTATATAAGTAAAGGTTATAACAAAGAAACCCCACTACTTTACCCTTATCATTACAAACTACGAGTACCTTATGTGACTTTTGCAATATTTCATTCACTTTATTAGGCGAAACCCGAAAATTACTTACCGTAATATCCGTTAATTTCTTGATATCCTTTTTAGGTTTCCATTCTCGAAAATACATCATGATTTCTCCTTTTGCTCTATTAGATATAACCGTTATTCACCAGAAATACATAGCTTGTACATGTGGAAAAATAACAAAAACTCTGAAATCAGTCATAATGTTTTATTAAGATGAAATTCCTTTAGAATAATTCCAAAGGAATTCCATCTTAATCTCAAAAAAGCAATCTCTTAATCCCTTTTAAATTTCTTGATAGAAGTGGGTTGCTTGATTGAAGTAGGTTCCTTGATGGATGTACCTCTATTATTGTTTAATAAATTATTTAAGATTCTCCTCAAGGCTGACCTACGGCTGTTATTTTCACTTCCAGAATTGCCATTACTGGAACCGCCAGTTCTTCTTAGCTTTTTGTTTGACACTGAAATCATCCCCTTTGTTATATAAATTTCCACATTACTAATTTATGTGTAATATTCCTTTTTGCTTGGACAAGTTCACCAATTGTTGCACGCGTATGTTATCTATTCGTAATACCAATTAATGTAATAGGATGGTATAATTGTGAAGTAATTCACAAAAAAGTGGGTGTGGTTATGATTCGACCTATTCACTCTTAAAAGAAAGCGGGTTGGTTATATGCTGAAGAAAGTGGTTTTAGCTGGCGGGACTGGTTTTGTCGGTCAATACTTTGAAAAGCATTTCAGGAATTTGGGATATGAGGTAAGGATCATCTCCAGGCAAACCCCGCATACTGGCTGGGAAGATAAAGAAGGAATAAGGGAAACGATCGATCATTCGGATATGTTAATCAACCTAGCAGGAAAAACGGTCAATTGCCGCTACAATGCCAAGAATAAGAAAGAAATATTGGATTCACGAACTGATACGACTGAAGTGCTAGGTAAGGCGATTGAACAATGTGAAAATCCTCCTTCAATATGGATAAACTCAAGTACGGCAACGATATACAGGCATGCTGAAGTTAAACCAATGACGGAGGAAGATGGTGTAATCGGTTCAGGCTTTTCCGTAGATGTTGCGAAAGCGTGGGAGCGCTCATTTTTCGATTTCCGATTACCCAAGACGAGACAAATTGCTTTACGGATCGCCATTGTATTGGGCGATGGGGGAGTGATGACCCCATATAGGAATTTGGTTAAATTCGGATTGGGAGGCCATCAAGGATCAGGAAATCAGAAATTCAGTTGGATACATATAGAAGATTTATTTAACATTGTCCTTTTTCTGAGAAAGAATCAGGAGTTGAGCGGGGTGTTCAATTGTTCATCGCCTCATCCAGTTACAAATCGTGAACTGATGGCTCATTTGAGAAAGCTCATGAATATTAGGATAGGACTTCCCTGTCCAACACCCATGCTTGAAATGGGAGCTTTCTTTATGGGGACCGAAACGGAATTGATATTAAAAAGCCGGTGGGTCATTCCAGAGAGGTTGGAAAAGGCGGGGTATGCATTTAAATTCCATCATCTTGATGAGGCTCTGGAACAGATACTGATGAATTCTTAAAATACTCGAGATTGATTGCTATAATGATAGATAGAAAATCATTAAGAGAGGGGAATCGTAAAATGAATATGACTCCATCTGAAAAAGTCGGAAGATTCACAACAGGAATATTTTCAGAGTTGGCGACTCGCAAGCAGGATGCAATGGAACGAGGGGTGGATGTTATCGATTTGAGTGTAGGAAGTCCGGATTTACCACCGCCTGATTTTGTAGTGGATACGCTTGTGAAATATGCGCAGGACCCCAATTCTTACGGGTATACGTTAAAAGGTACGCCTGAATTCAATGAGGCAGTCCGTTATTTTTATCGGATGCGTTATGGAGTGGAGCTGGATGCAGAAAGGGAAGTCCTCCAGCTGATGGGTTCGCAGGATGGCCTTGCACACTTGGCAACGGCGATGATAAACCCCGGAGATTATGTGCTGGTGCCGGATCCGGGATATCCAATTTATGAAGCAAGTGTAGAGCTTGCCGGCGGAATCATTCATCCGATGCCGCTTACTGCCGAAAATGGATTCCTGCCGCAGCTCAACGGTATTCCGGATGAAATAGTGAAAAAGACCAAAATGATGATTATCAGTTATCCGGGAAATCCTGTCACCGCCCTTGCTGATGAAACTTTCTTTTCGGAAGTCATATCGTTCGCGAAAAAGAACGAGATCATGGTGGTTCACGATTTTGCTTATTCAGAGTTGATTTTTGATGATCATCCGCAAATTAGTTTTATGTCCATTCCTGGTGCCAAGGAAGTGGGGATTGAATTTAACTCACTTTCCAAAACTTTTAATATGGCCGGCTGCCGCATTGGGTATGCGGTGGGCAATCGAGAGGCGCTGAACATCCTTGGAACGTTGAAATCACACATCGATTATGGGGTTTTTTATCCAATCCAAAAAGCTGCCGAGATGGCGCTAACTTCCAATCTTTCGCTGCTATCAGAACAGGTTAAGGAATACCAGGCCCGACGTGATGCCTTGATATCAGGTCTTGCGGAAGGTGGTTGGCATGTGCCGAAAACCTCAGCTACCATGTTTATTTGGGCCCAAATTCCTGCAGGCTGGAAATCACGGGATTTTTCCTATGCATTGATTGAAAAAGCAGGGGTAACGGTCGTACCAGGCGATGCTTTTGGGAAGCAGGGTGAAGGGTATGTCCGGATGGCCTTGGTCCAGCCGGCCGAGAGATTGAAAGAAGCTGCTGAACGAATCAAATTGTTTTTGGAGAAAAAAATTGGAGTGTAAAAAATCTAGCATTTAGTATATTCAGGTTTTAAGAACGCTTGATTGCCGCCGCTATCCATTCCGGGGAAATTGATAGAAATGGTTTGCGGACGGTGACTATCATTTTACCTATAGAGGCAGTAGCTTATTTTTAAAAGGAAGGAATCAACTGGCACGGTGAGGAGTATATAGAGCTTGAGGAAGTTGTTACTTACTTGTTAAAGTGAGGCGCTCTCTAGTGTTTTTAAAACACTACTATGAAGTTTAAGAGAAGGTCCATCCTCGGATGGGCTTTTTTATGTTTATGGGAAACTAGCGTGATAGATTATGAATGGAATTTCCGAACGTAAGATGGACAAGCCGCATAATATATAGCAAGTCCGCAACTCTTTTAAATGAAGCGGGCTTAATATGATAGAGAGGGGGAAAAGCAATGATCAACTGGAAAGTGCGTCTTAAGAATCCTACGTTTATATTCACGGTACTCCTTCCTGGGCTTTTAATATTGGCGCAGATGGTTGCCGCGTTCATAAACAATTTCATTACACCCATAGGCTTTACCATCACTGATGATGCATTGAACGGGGCTTTAGGCATCATTAACTTCATAGCGCTTACATTCTTTGGGGTCGGCGGTGTGGTCGATCATACCACTAAAGGTCTAAGTGACAGTGAAAATGCCCGACAATACGAGGAGCCTAAATAATGGACACTATTCTTTCATCTATTGAAGAGTAGAGTATACCAGATAACACCGTACCAGCTACACAACGGCGTTATCTGGTTATTTGTTTTTTGGGCAGAGATGAAAATTACGGAAAATGATTTTGGTCTAAAAACTGAAATGAAACATACATTTAAAATTGTGGTTCATTTTCAGTTTGGGGAGGAAAAAGAATGAGTTATAGTTTACCAGTTTCAAAATGGCTTGCGGCCATAGTTTTAATCGGGGCATTATTGATGGCATTCATTTTCAGTCCGGCTAATGCTTCAGCCTCTATCAATTATGGTGAGGAAGTTGCCGCTTTGGCAAAGAAGCAGGTTGGAAGCAAGTATAAATATGGGGGGACGACACCAAAAGGGTTTGATGCCAGCGGTCTTACCCAGTATGTATATAAAAATGCCGCGACGGAAATGAAGATTCCAAGAACGAGCGCGGAACAGTATAAAACCGGAAAGGCCGTGAACCAAAAAGATTTAAAAGCGGGCGATTTGGTCTTCTATGCGACAGGTAAGAAAGGGCAGGTCTCTTTTGTGGGAATCTATTATGGAAATGGTACATTTGTCGGGACCACCACCAAAGGGGTCAAGGTGGTCAAAATGAGTGATAAGTATTGGAAAGAAAAATATATTGGGGCAAAACGGGTCATTAAATAACAATCTGATGTTCAAGATGAAAAAAGTCCAGCAAAAAAAGAGCATCGAAAAACCGATGCTCTTTTTGCTGGTCATATCCGGGGGTTTTCATTCAATGATGATATCGGTTAAAACAACATTGCCATTGCGAACTTTTACGACGGCCACTGAAGGATTGGCCAATGCATCTTTCTCCATTTCCTTTGCCTTTTCTTCAGATGCGAAATAATTGTCCAGACCGTATCTGATCTGAATGGTTGCCGCATTTTGCAGTTCATATGGGATTTCCAATTCGCCTTTTAGGTAAACGCCTTTGGTGGGTTTTTCTTTCGTTACGTAATCAACCACGTAAAGTCCATCAGTGTTTTGTTTTAAACGTACATATACCTTTTTATAATCGCCCATATTTCTTTCATTGAACCCGGTTTTAATCGAGTCATCGACTTGTGATGGCTTAACGGATTCAATTTCGTATTTCAAAGCTATATAGCTGCCCCTAAACAAGTCAGTCGGATCGACCGGTGCTGTTTTGATCTTGATTACGTCTCCTGTCATTGTTGTCCAGACCGGAGGAAACGCCAAGACTAACAGAATCAAGACTGGAATGGAAAATACGATGAGTGGCCGGAATGATGGATTACTCATTGAGTTCCCCTCCTTTTTTTCGTTGATTTTCAAAGAAGAAGCCAAAACCGATAAGCATGATTCCACCAATGATGAATGTAAGCGATTTTGGCAGGAAGTCAAAGGAGTAGATGTAATATCTGAAAATCAGTGCACATATTATCACGATGCTGGTCAAACTGCCTTTTAGAATGAGATAAAGCAGAAAAACGAAGTAAGCTAAAGGAAACCAGATAGAAAACTCAAAGGTAAGGAAGAGTGCGGTAATCCCGTGTAAGATATGCCCTTGTATGTGTGTGATGTTTTGTAATTTGGCTCTTACCGGAATATAGGCAAGCACGATTCCCAATACAAACAGAATGGATAGGACAATCGTATTCGAATTTTCAAAACCCAGCTTCGGCACGAATTCCATAAGAAATAAGGCAATTGTATTGATGGCTAAAGCGTTAATGAAAAAGGTCAGATATTTAGGGTAATCGAATTTCTTTAACAGGATGTATAAAGCCGGTAGAAATATAAGAATGGCAAGCGGATAAGACGTTTCATCAACGAATATACTTCCGTTAATATAAATGAAAAGCAGGAAAGATGTAAAAAGGAGAACAAAGACATCCTTCAAATAGTATCCAATGAATACCGTACCGATCGCCCATAATAAAAAGGAACTGTTGAAATTGATGCTGATGTTAAACATCTGCTCGACTAGAAAAATCCCTGCACCAAAGATCAGGATACCTGCATAATGCAGACTTCGTGACGTTTTGGGCAAGCGTGCCTGCACCTTAACGCCAGCAAAGTTCACTCCGATGAGGCATGCAATGATAAGCAGGAATTTAACCGCTTTACTTAAATAGATCCAGTTGCTGGCTACGAAGGTCAATACGCCTAAACCTAAAAGAAGTGCCCCAATGGATAATAGAATAGTGATGAAGTTCAAATTGCCTTTTACATTATAGGAACCTAACATCCTCACTTTCTCTTGCTGGGAGATGACTCCTTCCTTTTCAAGGTAATTAAATTCATGTTCAAGAAAATCGAATTGCTTTTTTGTTATTTCTTTGTTGGCCAAAGTAACTCCTCCTTCCACATTTTACTATTATACATCGTATTCTCTTGCAGCTTTGAATATAATGCTAATTTTCTTCTACCCTTATTGGGATGCATGTAAGACCAAATAAAAGTTATAGTACCTTGCAATGAACAGTACCATGTGGTAAATTATTTACATAAGATGTATTGTTCGTTGTTCAGTACTGTTTATTGAACTATACTGAAAAACTTTTGGAAGGAGTGATGGTGCTATGAATGTACAATTTAAGAAAGGTGTCCTGGAACTGTGTGTCCTGGTCTTACTGGATAAGCAGGATCGCTATGGATATGAACTTGTACAGAAGATATCGGATCAAATTGAAATATCGGAAGGATCGGTATATCCACTTTTACGTCGCTTGACGAAGGAGGAGTATTTTACGACATATTTACAAGAATCAACAGAAGGGCCTCCTCGCAAGTATTATAAATTAACCGAAAAAGGCCGGAGATACCTTCAAGAGCTGCTGACGGAATGGCATGAATTTTCCAATGGGGTCAATCAATTAATCAAGGAAGGTGTGAACCAATGAATAAAGAACAATTTTTAAAACAATTGAATGCTTCATTAACCAGACTTTCCTTAGAGGAACGGGAAGATATCCTTCAAGATTACGAAGAGTATTTCGTAATTGGAATGGAAGAAGGAAAGTCAGAGCAGGAAATCTCAAAATCCCTTGGGAATCCTAAACAGATTTCCAAGGACCTGATGGCATCCTATCATCTTGGCCAGGTCGAACAAACGACTTCTGCAGGTAATGTTATGCGGGCGGTTTGGGCAGTCATTGGTTTGGGATTCTTTAATTTAGTGATCGTTTTGGGACCATTTATAGCATTGATCGGAGTTGTCATTGCAGGATGGGCTTCGGCGATCGCGTTCATTCTTGCTCCGTTTGGCGTCCTTTTTAACCTTGCGATAGGCAATTTTCAATTATTCGATCTTTTCTTCGCATTGGGACTATGCGGGATTGGCATTTTCATTGCCATGGGAATGTTTGTCGCTACGAATGCCTTAACTAAAGGATTCGTTCGCTATTTAAAATTTAACGCTTCCCTTGTGAAAGGCGGTTTGAAAAATGATTAATGTAAAAAAATTATCGATCATTGCACTTGTATTGTTACTGGTCGGAGTAATAGGAAGTCTGTTTACTTTTTCCCAAGTGACGAATAAGGAAACGACTACAGAGGAAAAAACGATTTCGGAGATCGTGACGGACATTCAGATCGACACGGACAATGCAAATGTTGAAATCGTTCCAACGAAGGATAAGGAGACCAGGATAGAATTGGTTTCAAAAGGGATGGATGTTTCCAAGTTGGATTTCACTGCCGATGTGGAAGGAAAGAAGCTTTCGGTACAATTAAAGGATCGACGTACCTTTAGCTTTGGTTTTCATATTCAATCCATACATCTAAAGGTGTATGTGCCTGATGAATCTTATAAATCCTTTGTCATCGAATCCGATAATGGAAAATTGCAATTATCAGGATTGAAAAGTGAAAATCTGAATGTGAAATCTCAAAATGGCCGGGTGGAATTAAAGGATATAATTACCGAAAAAGTTGAAGTGAAATCTGCTAATGGAAAAGTAGACCTTAATAATGTGGAGGGAAAACTGGTTGGGTCATCGAATAACGGTAAAATTACTTTGGTCACGAAAGACTTGGATAGGGAGATCGACTTCGAAAGTAATAATGGTAAAATCATGATCAAAACGGAGAATGAACCGACAAATACAACTTTCGATGTTCATGTTGACAATGGAAGAGTGGATATCCTTGGTAAGTATGAGGGCGATACTGTCATTGGCAAAGGTGAGAACTTAGTGAAATTGGAAACGAATAATGGGAAAATCGAGATAACGAAATAGTCGTGAAGCATGAAAAAGCCGATCCAACTGGAATCGGCTTTTTTCATTTATGCGGCCATTTCATCTTCATGAACAGCAGGTGTTTTATAATAAGGCTCTTTTCGTAAAGATTGTTGTTTTTAAAACGAAACGATTTAAGGTTGATTGGAGCGGATGTGCGAGACTCCTGCGGGAGCAGCGGGACAGGTGAGACCCCACAGGCGTTTACGCCGAGGAGGCTCACCGCCCGCCCCGTGGAAAGCGAGCATCTGGAGGGGAAATCAACCACACCGCTTTACTTGGTAAATAGCAACAAAGTATGCGAAAACAGTCTATAATAATGTCAATTTAGAAATGAACCATAAACAGAAGCCAATATTTGTTGGAACAAAGTACAGACCGTCCGATAATAGAGAAGATGCAGTGGTTCTTCCGTTTTTTATGTTATCACAGATTTGGTGATTCTCTGGAAGCGGATCCCTTTCTAAGAAAAAACATTTATAGTTTTTCCTTTTAGATGTTTAGAATTATAATTATGGAAAGGATAATTATGTTAAAAGTAAAGAGTGTAAGTCCGCCATCAAATCTAAGGAAAAGATTTTAATGAAAATGACTTCAAAAGTATGGGGGCTGTAGTATGAAATTCAATAAGTTGTCATTGGATATATTTAAATATATGATCTTCACTCGCAAGAAAAGGGAAAAGGACTATCTGAAGAAAGGATTCGAAGAGCAAAAAAAGGTTTTTAATATAGTGGAAAGTTCTAGGGATATTATCTACTGCTACGAATCAATCCCAAGTTCCAAATTCAGATATCTAAGTCCATCCATCAATACGCTTTTAGGTCAAGGAGTCTTGGAAGAAGCATACAATGACCCTTTCTCGCCTTTTGAAAGGATACATCCTGATGACTTTGATATCCTAAATGAAAAGATATACGTTGGGATTGATTATACTAAGCCTGTCATTCAACGCTGGAGAGATATCGAGGGGAATTATTGGTGGTTCGAGGAATATGCTACACCTATATATGAAGAAGAGAAATTGGTAGCCGTTCAAGGAATCATCCGGAATATTGATGAAAGAGTGAGATTCATACAGGATATTGAGTATCAAATGTCCCATGACCCATTAACGAATATCCATAATAGACAGTTTTTCGATAAAATATCTGCCAAATCCAATCTTGATTTTGACACTCCGGTTGCCATGATATTGTGTGATCTAGATGATCTGAAATTTATGAATGATACGTATGGTCATAAGAAAGGGGATGAATTGATTAAAGAAGCGGCCAATCTATTGAAACGGATTTTCTTGGACATCGCTGTTGTAGCAAGAGTGGGAGGCGATGAGTTTGCCATTCTGCTGATTGATAGAAGCAAGCGAGAAGTAGAATCTCTTTGTGAATTATTAAAGGAAGAAATCCTTCTGCAAAACTCCCTAAAAAAAGGCCCTCACATCAGTATGTCATTCGGGCATGCTTACCGTTCGCATTCCAAAGGGAATATGGATAGCCTATTCATGGAAGCGGATCAAAAAATGTTTCAAGATAAACGGCGAAGAAAAGAACAGAAACTCGTTCGGGCTGGTAGATGAAAGATATGGGATACAATAAGCTAGGGCAATACCACCATTCCTCAATAGCAGAATGGATGATACCTGGACGGTTTAATAGAATCAATGTTATGGATGCATTACTGCCTGGCGAACCTAAATCGTTAGTTTACATAAGGAAGGTAAGTGGACGGAAACGGACATATAGGCATTTCGTTATGAAGGGGGAGCCCAGTGTCATACTGGGCTTTTATTTATATATATATTTAGGTATACGAAATAAAACATTCGCTTATTTAAACCAATTTTAGTAAACTGGCAATGACTATTTTATTTAGAAGGTGAAGGGATATGAGGGAAACCTTAGTGGATGAACGGGTAAGCGGCACCGATAAAATCTGGACACGTGATTTCATCCTGATCTGTTTGGCAAATATGTGCATCTTCATGGGGTTTCAAATGACGATGCCGACCCTCCCGCTGTTTGTTGAGCAGCTTGGCGGTGACGACCGCCTGGTGGGGGCTGTCCTTGGAATCTTCACTTTTTCGGCCTTGCTTGTTCGGCCATTTGCCGGCAGATTATTGGAGACGAAGGGAAGACGCATCGTTTTTTCTGCCGGATTAGCCATTTTTGCATTGTCCGTGGGTTCCTTCGGGTTTATGGGGAGCATCGGCCTGTTATTCATGATGCGGATTGTACAGGGCGTCGGATGGGGATTTTCTTCAACGGCATCAGGAACGATTGCTTCCGATATAATTCCTGCGAAACGGCGTGGCGAGGGGATGGGGTATTATGGATTATCGGGGAACTTAGCACTTGCATTCGGGCCATCATTGGGTCTTTTTCTAGCTACCGTCATTCCGTTTCAAGAGCTGTTTTTGATTTGCTCTTTATTAGGAGTGTTTGCCATCATTGCAGCATCACTTATTCGGTATCAAAAAGTGGAAAGTGATCCTTCGGCGGCTGTCAGAGCCAAAAGGTTTGATATATATGAAAAAAGTGCCCTACAGCCATCTTTGCTCATTTTCTTCATCTCCGTTACCTTCGGTGGAATTGCAACCTTCCTTCCGCTATACACAGCGGAAAAAGGTGTAGATGGCATTCAGTGGTACTTTTTAGTATATGCAATGGCCCTCATGGTCACGAGGTTATTCGCGGGTCGATTATATGACCGAAGGGGACATCGAGCCATATTCGTGCCTTCAACATTACTCATCATGGCCGGGATGCTGCTGCTTGCGTGGATGCCGAGTGAAGCGGTCCTTTACATGGCAGCAGTGCTTTATGGATTTGGATTCGGTTCTGTCCAGCCGGCGCTGCAGGCATGGTCGATTGAAAAGACGCCACCAAATCGGAAGGCGATGGCGAATGCAACATACTTTTCATTTTTCGACCTTGGAGTGGGCATAGGTGCCATCGTGTTCGGGCAAATAGGCTTCCTCTTCGGCTATAGGAGCATCTATATCACGGCAGCGGCCTCGATTTTCATTTCAATAATCGTTTATTTATGCATCATCAGGAGCGAGGATAAAATAAAATCAATGGAAAGACGTTGAATGGCTTCAATAGAAGTCATTCTTTTTTTGAGTCAGGAGGAACACCACTGTTTTTATAACACCCTTATTTTTCAATAAATGTAAAAACTTTGTTATTATCGAAAAGAGAATATACATAAGATGATAAAGGTCTATTTGAAGGAAGGGGAATCTTGGGATGAATGATTCTTCAAACGAAGAAATGACATTAGAAAGAAGGAAGCTCATTTTCCAAGAAGAGCTGGATGTTTTATGGGAAAGGCGACTTATCCCTAAATCAGATTATATCCGGATTAGCAGGGCATATAATCGGCATTTGCAATTAGCCCTCCATAAACAAAAGCGCTTAGAGCATGGAAAGGAGAAATCCATCCAAGGACATGAAACGATTGTCGGTGAAAGTGCCGAGATGAAGGCTCAAGATAGCCTGATTGAAGAATCTTCATTGAAATTACGTGAATTTAGTGGAGTGAACGAAACGATAACGAAAGATGAGAAGACCTTGTATGAAACTAATGAATCAGCTTTCGAGGAAAGTCTTGAACCTGTCAAGGAGATCACTGATAGGAAACCTGTTATTCAAAAGCAGGCCATCAAGCGGGAGAAATCGGTAAAACCGGCAAAGCCGAAGAAAACACCTGAGCAAATCAGGGAACGGAATATCTCCGTCATCCTGCTCACCGGGGTCATATTGCTTCTGTTCGGCGGGTTGATTTTAGCAACTTCCTCATGGGGGGATCTGAATGCGGTCCTGAAAGTTTTCTTCATTGGGATGGTTTCCGTCATTTTTGCAGGAATGGCCTTCATCGCTTCGAAGCTGAAAATTGAACAGACGGCTTTTGCATTCCTGACACTAGCGGGTTTATTCATTCCGATTACGATTTTATCAGCTTCATATTATCGGATTTTTGGAGAGTACCTTTCACTTAATGGTGGGGGGAGGGGGCTACTGGGGTTTCTTGGGGGATTACTCTGCTTAGCGATTTATTGTAAGATTGCTGACTATTTTAAGTCGAAAATATTCATTTTCATTTCGATATTCACGTTTGGCATTACCTGCTATTTCGGATTGGCCTTTGTGACTCCTACTATCGAGTGGATGTTTTTAGCGATTGGCATTCTTAATTTAATTCTGTTATGGAATATTGAGCAATTGAAAAATCAAAAAGCATTAACGTTATTCAAACCATTCATTTTTCAATTCATCCAGTTTAAGATCATCGTGGAAGCCTTTGTGATCCTGACGTTATTTTCAAGTAACTTGGTGTACTCGCTAACGTTGATGGTCTTTTCTATTTTGTTATTAATTTTTTCGGTCAAGTTCCAAAAAAAATATTATGAAATGGCTTTTAGCGCCGTTTTTACGTATGGATATATCCATTTTGTTTTTAACTCATTTTTAAGTGAATACATGGTCATTGCTTTTGCGCTTGTACCAATCATTTTCACTATGCTATCGAAATATCTGGCTAAATCCAAAATGATTAAGCTTTCCAAGAACTTCATGTTCACCGGTTTGATTGAGAGCGGGATCGTTGTCTTATATAGTAACGCGATGGTGTACCAGGAGAACTATGCGCAAATATTCATCGCGCTCATGATAGTATCCGCTCAGCTTGTACATGTTTCCCTTCAATCGAGAAATTCAAGCTTCACTTACCCGGCTGTTGTTGTATTCGACTTAGCGTTCCTGTATCTTTTCTTTGCCTTGCCAGTCTCTTTTTCTACCATTTTAAATCTTGTTTTCGTTCTTCAGGTCATTCAATATGTTGGAGTATATTTATATAACCGACACCCAAGGTACAGCCTTTTTAAAAAGAGTATCTTACTTATCTCCCCAATGATCATGTTAGTGATAATGACCAGTAAATTGAGCGAAATGGATTGGCTTGCAGTTAGTGCCTCCCTCGCCATGGTCTCTGGGCTTTTCTTCATCACATATATAAAAGACGAATCAAAGCATATGAAGGAAAACGCCATATACGGATTTCCAATCACATTAGTACTGGCTTTGGTTGCTTTCTATCCATATTTGTTGGAGAGTTTAGAGTGGGTCCGGTCAAATATAACGCTCAGCGTCTATTTAATGGGGGTTTCACTGATTTCCATCGGTGCAGCTTACACATTTAGAAGGGGTTATCATAAATTCTATCCTGTTTTTGCTTATAGCTCACAAATTCTTTCCTTCCTTTCCTTGGTATCGATTCCATTCGATTCACTGAAGCCTTTGGAGGAAAGCGGAGTCATTGCCATAGCTACGGCAATAAACGGTTGGTCCGTCCATATACATCGGAAGCACATATTCTGGGTGCCTGTCGTGATTACAAGTGCCAGCCTATATGCTTCACTCTACGATGTTTTTGATTTGAGTTCAATGGTATTGAAGATTGCGTTTGTGCTGCTAGGTCCTATTATCTTTTTCCTTTTAGGAGAATGGCTTGGGAAATATTCGGGAAAAGGGAAATTGTACTTCCGATATACTAGTCACCTTGCCAACTTACTGGCGATTCCCATTGGATATTTGCTCATTGTTAATACGGAAAGTTCACCATCCCTATTTGCTGCACAACTGTTGATTTATATGTTGAGTGCTTTAAGAGCACATGTGAAATGGGAAAAATACGTCTTTACTTACCTAGGGTTTTCGACCCTTTTCATGCAGGTCCATTTATTTTTTGCAAACGTGGGACAAATGGCATTCATTAAATCAATATCCATGATGATTACAGCAGGACTTATAACCATTCTGTGGTCGGTTTCCAATCAGAATTGGAAAGGCATCATGGAGTATTATTTTATTCCATTCATTCATTTAGGAATAAGCATATCCATATTGGAAACGGCAATCCGTGATTTTCCGCTTAACAGGGAATTGGTATGGGCAGGAGTGATGACTGTACAGTTCTTGTTTGCCTGGTATCTGCTCATGAAAAGGAATTGGCGGAACTATATTGTTGTTCCTCTAAGCCTGGCGTTCATTTTTTATAATATGTATGTAAATACATTACCTTTGATTATGGCGATAATCGTATTGCTTGTATGCATGACTTTGATGGTGATGGCTAGCAGACGCCATTTCAAAGGATTGGTCAACCAAGAGGAAACGAAGAGAGTCATTGATTATTATCGGATTTTTGGCTTGTTATATCTTTGCACTCTGAATCTGGAAGTGTTTATGAGCGATACAGGTTCTGCAGTTTTGGGGATTTTTGTCTCCCTGCTGTTGCCTGGCTACTTCATCCTTATGGGAAGATTCACGATCCATACGAAAGAAAAAGGCATTTATTCGGGAATAGCGGCCATCACCGGACTTTTTCCGTTCCTCAATATCATGGACTTTGCCCATGCACTCCCAATCATCACGAGTTTGGCAGTTCTATTTGGCTGTATGGCAGGAATGCTGTTGTTAAGCAGGCTGTATTCCAGCTGGTTACTCAAGAAAAACGGATCAGGCATCATCAGCTTTGACCCTTTCAGGATCTATGGTTTATTCTTTTTGATCGATATGAATGTGGAGGCTTTTAATGATACTAAACATCAGTTACTCCGAGTCTTTGTATCGCTTCTGTTAACCGCCTATTTCATTTTCCTGAGAAACTTGACAGCGGAAAAGCCAGAAAGGAAAATCTATTCCAATATTGCTGCACTAGTCAGTCTGTATCCCTTCCTTAACATCGTCGGCTATGCCGACAGCCTATCGGTTGAAATGGGATTGATGTTCCTTTTCGGATGTATGTCAGGGATGCTGCTTTTAAGCCGGCGTTATTTCGATGGTTTGATCAAAAGGGAAGAAACAGGCATTTCCATCGATTCATACAGGATATATGGCCTGCTGTTTTTACTTGACATGAATAGGGGAATTCCAGTAACTGAAACATCAAGCCAGTTACTCCAGGTTGTCGTATCGCTCTTGATCACGGTTTACTTCATCTTGATTGGAAGTTTCACAAAGGATGTAAAAGAAAAGGGGATCTACGTTTGGCTGACGGGAATTTTCAGTTTGTATCCGTATTGGACCATCATCATGTACGCGGACACATTACAGCCTTTCGTTGGAGCGGCAGTCCTTTTTTGGTGTACGGCCTTGATGGTACTGCTAAGCAGGAAATTCTTTAAAGGCTTTCTTGATAAAGGCGAGGCAGGACTTCAATTGGATTTTTACAGAGTCTATGGTCTGCTCTTTCTTCTTGCCATGAACATGGATGTTTTGACGGGGGGACCAGCACATTTCATTTTGGAATTCCTCGCGGCACTTCTGATTCCGGCCTATTTCATTTTGATGAGAAACACGACTATAGGAATGCTGGAAAGAAAAACCCAGATGGCTGCAGCGATATTTTTCAGTCTATATCCGTATTGGGTCATTGTCGATCGGCTCACGATACCTCCTGTACTTGAGGCGGAGGTGAATATTCTGCCGCTGTTCATTGTCAGCACCACTCTGCTGAGGAAAATCTTTGTTAAAGGCAAAGTCACACAATATATCGAGAGTGGTATTGTTTTCCTCTTGTTTTCAGCCTTGATCATTGATGCAATGGCAGGCAACACCTTATATGATGCGCTCATTATCGGCACGGTGTCGTTGTCAGCAATGCTCTTTGGATTCATGATGAAATACAAATCCTATTTCATCGCTGGAACCGGGACCATTTTATTCAATGTCTATATGAATACCAATTCGATGTGGGGCGAGATGCCATGGTGGCTGTATTTAATCATCGGCGGAGGGCTGCTTATCGGAATTGCATCTTTCTTTGAATGGAAAAAACAAAAAGACAACCGGACATCGAAGGAGGTTCTTGAGAAAAATAAACAAAGGATAAAGAATTGGTTCAATCGGTGGAATTAATGAAAAAGGAAAATTGGGCAAAATAAAAACGCTTGGGCATACCAAGCGTTTTTTGTGGAGCTCAAGACGAGCAAGAGCTGCATGAAGAACAGCTTGAATTGGAATCAGAACTGCTGTCATGGGAACCGTTATGCCCCCCATGATCGGCATGGCCGGATCCCGAGGGAACTGTGTTCGATTCATTCCCGAAAATATCTTTAAATTCACTGTCAAAATCATCGGTGCTTGCATAAGTGAAATAGGCAGGAGCCGCGTAGTCCGTCTGGTCGTACGTTTTCCGCCAATTCAAATCTGTCATGGGGCGATTTTCTTTAAATTGGGAAGTGAAAGATTCAAAGGTCTGTTCCGCTTGTATACTTGTCGGTTTCCGCATATATTTCTCTTTTAACTGCTCCAGCTCCAACGTTTCAAAATCGCGGAGAAGCGTTTGCCCTTTATCATGTTTGAAAAATTTGCCCCATTTTTGAATGGAATGGGAGTCCACCGTAAATAGCTGTACATAGTAAAAATCAAAAAGAGTGCGTTCTTCGGGTTTGAAAACAGGTTCTGAATGAGGATGGTGCTGAATGGTCCTACCGATGAAAGCCTGGCAAAACTCATCATATTCTTGTCTATATTTCAGCATGATATGCCACAACTCATCGATGACTGAATTAAACATTTCAACTTTTCCAAACACTGCAGCCATAATCAAGTAGCGTTTCAATTCCCGCCATGCCTGATTGACCTTTATCTGTGAGTCCCGTGGATGCTTCAGGCGGAATTCAGCATTGACCTTTTCCATATAATTAAAATCCAGTGCTTTATTAAGCTTTTCTATCAATGCTTCTGAAACGATTTCCGTTACATGCAGATTTAAATTTTCAGCATGGTATTTACGGAATTCATTTTGATAGCGTTCTAATTTAGCCGGTTCACTTAGCCCTTTAACGAAATTGATCAGGAAAACAGCAAAAATTGCCGCAAGAATGACATAAAAGAAGGTCATTTTTGTTCACTCCTCTTAATCTATGGATATATTACTTTAATTTTATCTTACATGTTATTGGAAGGGATTGTAAGTTTTTTTGTACGTAATGTTCCATTTACGGAAATCGATTAAGCTGTTGAGGTTGCATGCAAAAACTCTGAAACGGTTTCGTCATTTGCTTGTCATGTAAGGGAATTTCAATCAAAAATCAAGCACTTCTAATAATGCCTCATATCTAGTATAGTTAGAGAGGAAAAGGGGTGAAGGCATGTACTTGACAGTAAAAGAGACTGCGGAATATCTATCGATGCCGGAATCATATATAGAAAGTTTGATCGTTCAAAATAAAATCCGTACCGTTCATGATGGTGAACAGCATTTGATTTTTAAAGATCAGTTTAAAATGCATCTCGAACAGATGGAGAAGTATAAGAAGGAATTGGCGGATTATTATAACGAACCCATCCCCGAAGATATCGATGTGAAGGATGAAGATTAGCATTTGCCAATTTGGCAGATGTTTTTTCATGCAGAAATGGCTTAGGATAAAAGATCGAATTTTCCAGAAAAATATTAATGACGTCTCCTTCATGGGTTTTACTGATCATTCAAATAATTTTGTTGTCAATGGAAGGTAATTGTAGTAGAATTCCTCAATTCCGTGTAAAATAAAAGGTAAAGGAATTATTACGGCAGAACGGTAGTTAGGAGATAGGTAAGTGGTAAAAGAGTATTTGCAAAGCGAAGGTTTTTCAAGGTTAATTACATTAATTGTGTTAGTCCTCTTTTTAATTAGCATCGGTAGTATGGTTAATATCGTGTTATTCACATTTGTTTTCACTTTCCTGATGGGAAGGCTGGAGCAAATTATCATGATTCGGCTGAATAAAGTGATGCATATCAATTCCAAGGTTGTTATAAGCTTTTTATATGTAGTCGTCATTTCTTGTTTAGCCATCGTTCTTTATAAATATCTACCGGTCATTACGCTACAATTCACGGAATTAGTGACACAGATCGTTTTCTTCTTTCAACATCCACCAGATAGCAGGGTCATTCAATATGCCATTAATATAATGAACGAGCTGAAATCTCCGCTCGATCTTCAAACACAGATGAATACACTCTATCTTTATATATCCGATTTCGGTAAACTGGCATTTCAAATTTTCATTTCCATGTTGCTTAGTCTATTTTTCTTATTGGAAAAGGATAAAATCATTCGTTTCACTTCTAAATTCAAGCGGGCCAAATTTAAATCTTTCTTTATAAACTTAAGCCACTTTGGCGTCAAATTCATCAATTCATTCGGAAAGGTGATTGAGGTCCAGTTCTTGATAGCCATCACGAATGCCGTCCTATCTGTAACTTTCTTATGGATTCTTGGCTTCCCGCAGTTGCTCGGTCTAGGGATCATGATTTTCTTCCTGGGTTTGATTCCTGTTGCAGGGGTCATCATCTCCCTCATTCCACTTAGCATGATTGCCTATAGTATCGGCGGCATGCCCAAAGTGATTGCTGTATTAATCATGATTGTTGTGATCCATGCAATTGAAAGCTATATTTTAAATCCGAAATTCATGTCGGCAAAAACAAATCTTCCAACATTTTTCACCTTCATCATCCTACTGTTTTCCGAGCATTTCCTTGGGATATGGGGATTGATCATCGGAATACCGATCTTCATCTTCCTGTTGGATATGTTGGATATTGAAGAGGGGAATATGGAAGTTCCATAATTATCATTTGAGCAGCGGCCACGCTAATATGGCTGCTGCTTATTTTTGTTCTATTAAACCTTTTGAAAAATGGCGCTAACTGTTTTCAATATAATATCCATCAATTTGAGTAAAGGGGAAAATGGTCCATCTTTCCCTATTAGAGCATAGTTGCGTTTTTGATTTACCGAGTTAATTGATTAAAATTTTATTTTACTAAAGTTATTTATCGACTTTTTATTGCATAAAAAAACAAATAAACGTATAATATTCTTAAAAGAATATACTGAAAGTTCTCTAAAGTTAGATTTATCTGTTTTTTTTAAAAAAGAGAGTTTACGAGAGAGAAGAGGGGATTATTTTGAAGAAGGTTTCTTTTTTAGTGTTTGCCATGGTTGCTTCTTTGTTACTAGTCTTGACAGGATGCGGGAAGGGTAAGGAAGTCTCGACAACTGGTAAAGAAGAAGAGTCCAATGGGAAAACACTCAGGATCGTGACGGACGCCAACTATGCTCCATTTGAATATCTTGAAGGAGATAAGATCGTAGGATTCGATGTTGATTTCATCAATGCCGTGGCAAAAGAAGCGGGTTATGAAGTTAAATTGGAAAGTGTCGGTTGGGATCCGATTTTTGTTGAAATCGAAGGTAAGAGAGCGGATGTCGCCATATCTGCGATTACAGTGAATGACGAAAGAAAACAATCTTATGACTTCTCTGTTCCGTATTTCTTATCCACAAACAAGATTCTCGTTCCTGAGAATAGTGATATAAAATCAGGGGATGAATTAAAAGGAAACGTCATTGCCGTTCAGACTGGTACTACTGGACAGGAAGCGACAGAGAAACTCCTTGGAAAGAATCACAAGGATATCAAAAAATTCGAAAATAATAACCTGGCCATTCAGGAATTACTAAAAGGCGGAGCTTCGGCTGTCGTAGCTGATAATACGGTCGTTGAAGAATATGTGAAAAATAACCCCGATCAAAAACTGAAAGTCGTTGAAGATAGCAAAAGCTTCAATGAGGAGTTTTATGGTCTTATGTTCCCAAAAGGAAGTGAATTGAAATCGGAGTTCGATAAAGCCGTGAATGCCATTTATGAAAATGGGAAATATGCAGAAATCTATAAAAAGTGGTTTGGTACTGATCCAGATATTGAAACCTTGAAAGCACAACAATAAAAACAAATGGATAGTAAAAGATTGCGTAACTTTACGTGTGAAGTTACGCAGTTTTTTTGGTCTTAGGAGGGAAACAAAATGAGTTTTCGCTGGGATATTATTTTTGAATATGCTCCTTTCTTATTAAAAGGAACGTTGCTTACAATTGGGCTGTCGGTTTCCTCCATCCTCATCGGAACTTTTTTGGGGCTAATGATCGGTTTAGGGAAACTCATGAGAAACAAAGTGCTTGCCTTTCCATTTTACTGCTATGTCACGGTTTTTCGAGGAACACCGCTTTTAGTTCAAATCTTTTTAATCCATTTTGGAATTGTACCCTTTTTTACTGGTGAAACGAATGCAGTGACTGCCGGTGTCATTGCTTTATCTTTAAATGCAGCTGCATATATTGCCGAAATTTTCCGGGCGGGCATTCAATCCATCGATAAAGGGCAAATGGAAGGGGCGCGTTCATTGGGAATGACCCATATCCAAACAATGATACATGTTGTATTGCCCCAAGCTTTCAAACGAATGATTCCTCCGTTAGGAAATGAATTCATCGTATTATTGAAGGATTCATCCCTGCTTTGTGTCATTGCTGCCCCGGAATTGATGTATTGGGGGAAAGCGATGGGGAGTCAGTACTTTAAAGTGTGGGAGCCATACTTGGCGTGTGCCTTCATCTATTTATTCCTGACCCTCATTTTAAGTTTCGTATTAAATAGACTCGAAAGAAGGTTGAAAACAGAATGATCAAGGTGGAGAATCTAAAGAAGTCATTTGGCGATAATGATGTATTGAAAAATATCAATGCAATCGTTTCCCCTCGGGAAGTAGTCGTGGTGATTGGTCCTTCTGGGTCGGGGAAATCCACTTTCCTCAGGTGTATCAATCAACTTGAAACGATAACGGGAGGCCATATTTTCATTGAAGGGCTTGATACGACAGACAAGAAGGTCAATATCAATAAAGTCCGGACGGAAGTTGGCATGGTATTTCAGCATTTTAACTTATTTCCACATAAGACTGTACTTGAGAATATAATGCTTGCGCCTATAAAGGTCCGCAAAATATCCAAAGAACAGGCTTCCCAAAGAGGGATGGAACTGCTTAAGAAAGTGGGACTTGCCGAGAAAGCGAACGCATATCCGGATTCATTATCGGGTGGGCAAAAGCAACGTGTCGCAATTGCCAGGGCGTTGGCGATGGAGCCCAAAATCATGCTATTCGACGAGCCGACTTCCGCTCTAGATCCGGAAATGGTCGGTGAAGTTCTTGAGGTCATGAAGCAACTGGCTAAAGAAGGCATGACCATGGTAGTTGTGACCCATGAGATGGGGTTTGCAAAAGAAGTTGGAGATCGCGTGATTTTCATGGACGAAGGTTATATTATTGAAGAAAATATTCCAAGTGAGATTTTTAATAATCCCCAGCAGGAAAGAACTAAAGCCTTTTTGAGTAAAGTACTTTAATTACACGTAAAGAAAAAACCTTCCTTTAAGGGAGGTTTTTTTTCGGAGCACATCAGGGGGCTTCATTTGATATATGAAGCGCCTAAAAGCGATTCAGGGCTTTTACCGAGCACGAGCATACTGATTTTGGCATATCCAATATTTTTAATTTGGGAGAAGGTCTGAAGTAATACCTGGATATTCGGATCATCCTTTAACTTTTGAACTTCCTCTATATATAATCCGATAACGGAGGGCATAACGAATTCAGGGGTGTTTTCGTTAGGGTTTTCATCCATGATTAATGTGCCCATAAATTGATATTTAAATTGAAGAGCCCGTGTTAAGGCAACGACATGGAGCAGTTTATTAAATAGTTCGGGGTATGAATATTTAATTTTCTCTAAAGCTGCTTCAGTTGCCTGTAACTCATCGACACTAGATAAAGTGATCATGAATATCTCCTTTTTAGAATATATTGAATCCATCAGCATTTACCGTGCTTTTTACTTATACTAGTCTACCTCCGCCGTAACGCCATGTAAAATGGTTAGATGTTATCATGTGCATAACCCAAATCTATGATAGTGCTTACATCAATCATGATAGATAATTCACTACTCATGAGACAATGCTTCCCTCGTATATTTCAGCCATTCTTTTGCAGCGTATGAAAGGTAATGGTCCTTACTCCATATAAATCCCAAATTCCAACTGATGGAGGGGTTTTTAACCTTGATGGTCTTTACGCGCTCATCATGACGGCATAAACTTTCCGGTAATAGAGCAATTCCAAGTTTACAGTAGACCATTTCCTCAATAAAATCCCAGCGTGAGCTTTCCGTGACGATGTAAGGAGAAAAACCAGCTTCATTACAGGATGAAATGATGAGATCACGAAGGACGTAATCTTTATTGAATAAGATGAATGATTCGTTTTCCAGGTCGGCCAAATCGATTTCTTCCTTACAAGCATGCGGATGGGTGGGATGAACAATCAAGTTGATGTCTTCTTCCAAAAAAGCAAAATGATGAAAATGTGCGGTGTTGGTTGGCAGGACTATTACTCCTATATCAATTAAGTCATTTTGGACGGATTCTTCTATTTTCTTTGAACCATCCTCTATTAATTGAAAGGTAATATTGGGATAGTCTTCGTGAAAACGGCTAAGAATTCGGGGGAAGAAAGAAGCGTCGATGATCGGCGGCAGCCCGATGCGTATATGTCCCTTTTTTAAACCTAATAAATTGTCCATTTCCGTTTCTAAATTGTGAAAGGCCTTATCAATCAATTTTGCCTGCTCTAAGACAACCCTGCCTGCATCGGTCAAGATCAGTTGCTTACGTGAACGATCAAAAAGCTCAACACCTAGCTCGGTTTCCAGGTTTTTAATCATCTTGCTTATGGTCGGCTGGGTAATGAATAAATGGTCGGCAGCACGGGTGAAGCTATTGAAATTGGTTACCTCTATAAAGTATTGCAAATGTTTAATATCCATTGCGTCACCTGTTATCCTCGTTTAAAATTAGTTTCATTTTACCCGTAAAAGGAAGTGTTTGTAAAACATGATAAGCTTTGCTGGGGTACATGCACGCATAAATAAGCTGGACTCCAAAGGGGAACCCAGCTTATGAAAGGGCTGGCAAGAGTATCTGCCGTATATTTTATTTGACCAACAAGACGGGCACTGGGGAATGTTGAACGATATAGTGGCTCACGCTGCCTAGGAATTCCTTGAAGCCACTCAATCCACGGCTGCCCATGATGATAAGGTCACAATTCTGGGATTTTGCATGTTCCAATAAAGTCGTGATGGCTGAACCCTCCACGACAAATGTCTGGGATGCATTCGGGATTTCGGATAAAAGCGCTTCCGCTTTTTTAATCACTTCCCTGCCATACTTGAGCATGGATTCTTCGATTTCCTGAAAGGCATTGCCATATATATTTGATTTGATTGGCAGCGTTACAGCGTGAAGCACCTGGATTTCGATAGCGGGATCCAGCTTCGCTATTTCAATCGCTTTTTCTAAAGATTTAAGTGCCAATTCAGATTCATCATAAGCAACTAATATTTTTGAACATAGCATTTATCGATCATTCCCCTCTTTTAAAGAATATACCCCTAGTATATCAATTTAAATCTTTCATGCAGTTTCATATATTAGAAATTTTGTGAATATTTATTGAAGTTTACGTTAACGTCAATGTTAAAATAAAGGTAAATAATCCCTTTGCAAAGTGTGGTTTTAACATGTACACCATTTCTGAGTTAGCAAAAGAATTCGGATTGACGACAAGGACCCTCCGTTATTATGAGGAACTGGGTATGCTTAGGCCAAAGCGTACCGAAACGGGAAAAAGAGTTTATGGAAAGAAGGAATATGCACAGCTCAAAATCATAATGCGCGGTAAGAAGTATGGTTTTTCGTTAGTCGAAATAAAGGATATAGTCCTTTTATTCGATAAGGATAGGACAGGCATTAAGCAATTGGAAAAAACGATTGAAACTGCAGGACAGAAATTAAACGAAATCAACGAACGCATTAAAGAGCTGGATGGTTTGAAACAGGATTTTGAACAGGTAATCAAAGGCTTTACCGAAACCCTTCATGACCTGAAAGTGAACGATAAAACAGGCAAGCGGTGAAATTAATCTTGAAAATAGGTTTTGATGATAGTGAGAGATGAATATATATTCTAGAAAACAAATGGGGTGGGAATTTGGAAATTCAAGAAACCATTGCAGTTGTGACAGGCGGGGCTTCTGGTCTGGGAGCTGCGACAGTAAGAAACATCATTAAAAAAGGAGGAAAAGCGGTCATATTTGACCTCTCGGAAGTAAACGGAGCTAAAATGGCTCAGGAATTGGGAGATTCAGTGCTGTTCATTAAAACGGATGTAACTAGTGAGGAAAGCGTATCGGTAGCATTGGATGAAGGAATGAAAAAATTCGGGAGCATCAATACGGTCATCAACTGTGCAGGCATTGCGATTGCAGAGAAGGTCATAGGCAGAAAAGGTATCCATGAATTGAAAGCGTTCTCAAATGTCGTGCAGGTCAATTTGATCGGTACGTTTAACGTAATCCGGCTTGCGGCGGAAAAAATGGTCGAAAATGAACCGAACCAAGAGGGGGAGCGTGGGGTCATTATCAATACAGCTTCGGTAGCTGCCTTTGAAGGACAAATCGGACAAGCCGCATATAGTGCCTCTAAGGGGGGGATTGTTGCTATGACTCTCCCGATCGCAAGGGAGCTTGCCACGAAAGGGATACGTGTCGTATCGATTGCACCCGGTCTATTCCATACTCCGATGTTCGATTCATTGCCTGCAGAAGCTAGGACGTCATTAGGTAAAACCGTGCCATTCCCCCAAAGGCTCGGGTATCCCGAAGAGTACGCTAAACTAACGGAAAGCATCATAACGAATCCAATGCTGAATGGGGAAACCATCAGACTTGATGGGGCCATCAGAATGTCACCCAGGTAAGTGTTAATTCCTTAAGGGCAATTCATTGTATATCTGGAAAAAGGGCCTCCGACAAAAAGAAATGGAGAGGAGAGAGAACAGATGAAGCATCCATACCTAATTGAAGATCATGAAATTTTCCGTAAGTCATTCCGTAAGTTTTTAGAGAAAGAAGCAGTTCCCAACTATGAACGATGGGAAGAAGAGAGGATCATTCCCCGGTCATTTTGGGTGAAAATGGGGGAACAGGGTTTTTTATGTCCGGACCTTGGAGAAGATTATGGGGGTTCCGGGGTAGATTGGGGCTTTGCTGTCATAATTAATGAAGAATTGGAAAGAGTCGGTTCTGGTTTCATTGGTTTCGGACTTCACAGTGACATCACCGTTCCGTATATTTCCGCATACGGAAATGAGTCGCAGAAACAGCGCTGGCTTCCTAAATGCACGACAGGGGAAATCATTACGGCCATTGCCATGACCGAGCCTGGAACAGGTTCGGATTTGGCCAATATTAAAACGACTGCCATTTTGGATGGAGATCATTACATATTAAATGGCCAAAAGACATTCATCACAAATGGCATTCATGCGGATTTGGTCATCGTTGCCTGTAAAACGGATCCAAGTGCCGTTCCGAAACATAAAGGTGTTAGCTTAGTCGTGGTCGAAAGGGATACACCCGGATTTTCCAGGGGGCGAAAACTGAAGAAACTTGGCTTGCACAGTCAGGATACAGCAGAGCTCATTTTCGAGGATTGCCGTGTTCCAAAGGAAAACCTGCTTGGTGAAGAAGGCAGGGGGTTTACTTACTTAATGGAAAAACTGCAGCAGGAACGCCTTGTAGTGGCAATTTGTGCTCAAACCGCATCTGAGGATATGCTGGCCGATACGATTGAGTATGTGAAGGGCAGGGAAGCGTTCGGAAAATCCGTAAGTCAGTTTCAAAATACACAATTCAAAATCGCGGAAATGGCAACGGAAATCACAATGGGGCGTGCCTTCCTAGATCAATTGATCGCCAAACATATGGCTGGTGAACAGGTTGTAACGGAAGTTTCGATGGCAAAATGGCGTTTGACGGAGACTGCCAGAAAAATATCCATTGAATGCATGCAGCTCCATGGCGGCTATGGATTTATGGAGGAATACAAGATTGCCAGAAGGTATCGGGATGTTCCGGTAGCAAGCATCTATGCCGGGACAAATGAAATCATGAAGAAAATCATCGCTAAGAACCTGGGTCTATAATAAAAAGGATGAGAAGGGGAGAGAGTATATGCGGGAAGTGGTTATCGTTGAAGGGATCCGCACGCCAGTAGGCAGAAGGAACGGTGTCTTGAAAGACGTTCGCCCTGATGATCTGGCTGGGGAAGTATTGAAGAAGCTGATTGAAAAGGCGGGCATCGATCCGGCCATTGTCGATGATGTCATTTTAGGCTGTGTTTCACAGTCGGGCGAACAGGCCGGTGATATAGCAAGGGTTGCTGCACTGATTGCCGGGTTTCCGATTGAAGTGCCGGGAGCGACGATTGACCGTCAATGCGGATCAAGTCAGCAGGCAGTCCATTTCGCTTCCCAGGCCATCTTGTCAGGTGATATGGATGTGGTAGTGGCCGGTGGTGTGGAAAACATGTCACGAGTCCCCATGGGGTCTAATTATCAAGGTGCTGGAACAAGCCAAAAGTATATGGACTCGTATGAGGTGATCAACCAAGGTTTGTCAGCTGAGAGAATCGCCGCTAAGTGGGGAATAACACGGAAAGATTGTGATCAGTTTTCCGTTGAGAGTCATGCCAAGGCAATACGTGCTCAAAATGAAGGGCATTTTAACCGTGAAATGATATCAGTAACGGGTACCGATAAAGAAGGAAATCAAATCGAAGTTACGGAAGATCAAGGCCCAAGGGGCGGAACCACGCTTGAAGTTCTTGCTGGATTGAAACCGGTTTTTCAAGAAGGCGGTTTAATCCATGCAGGGAACTCAAGTCAGATCAGTGACGGTGCTGCCGCTTTATTATTGATGGAACGCAGTAAAGCCGAAGAACTTGGATTGAAACCGCGCTTTAAAGTGCATACACGGGTTGTTGTCGGGTCAGATCCCACCCTGATGCTTACGGGACCGATTCCCGCCACCCAAAAAGCTTTGGAAAAAGCAGGTCTTACAATTGATGATATCGATATCTTTGAAGTGAATGAAGCTTTCGCCCCTGTACCGATTGCCTGGTTAAAAGAAACGGGGGCAGACCCCAAAAAGCTGAATCCAAATGGCGGGGCGATTGCCTTGGGTCATCCTCTTGGCGGAAGCGGGGCCCGATTAATGGTGTCGATGATCCATGAGTTAGAAAGGACGGGCGGCCGTTATGGGCTGCAAACAATGTGTGAAGGCCACGGCATGGCGAATGCAACCATCATTGAAAGATTGGACTGAAGCCGGACTATCCATTTAGGAACATTCGTAATTCGCACGAAAGTAAAAGCTGAAAAAGGGATGAAGCCGACCATCGGCAGGCTTTGCCTGAACTCTTCGGAGTTGATGGTGGTTACTTGAGGAGGAACATGATATGTCAGTAACGATTAAAAATATCTTTGATCAGACGGTTCAGAAATTCCCCATTAAAGAAGCTATCTACGACGTGAGAAGAAATATCCGCTATACGTACATTCAATGGAATGAGCAGGTGAATAGGTTGGCGGCTGCCCTTCAAGGGGAAGGGGTGCGAAAAGGGGACAGGGTCTCTACGTACCTTTACAATAATGAAGAGCTTGCAACAGCATTCTTTGCCTGTGCAAAAATCGGCGCAATCTTTAATCCAATCAACTTCCGATTAATGCCGGAAGAGTTGGCCTTCATCTTGAACGACGCTGCTCCAAAGGTCGTTTTATTCGAACACGAACTGGAAACGAACGTTGCCGCAGTTGAAAAGCGATTTCCGGAAACGGCTTTTTGGTATATTGATGATGATGTGCCTCGATATGCAAAAGGTTACCGCCAGAAAATGGCCAGTATTTCGTCAAAGCCTGATGAAGTGGACGTTCACGAAGATGATATCTATGCCATCATGTATACGAGCGGGACAACCGGACGTCCAAAAGGGGTCATTCACCTTCATAAAGACATGGTCAAACAATCCGAGATTTTAATAGAGGCCATGAAGTATGAACGCTCTGATATCGGTTTGATCACTGCACCGATGTTTCATTGTGCCGAATTGCACTGTTCCTTTTTACCACGCATACAGGTCGGTGCCGCAAATGTCATATTACATCAGTTTAATCCCAAGAAGGTCATGGAATTGATTGAAACCGAAGGAATCACCAAGTTTTTTGCTGCACCCACGATGTGGAACATGCTCATCCAGGAAAACTTGGATGAGTACAAATTCCAGAGTTTGAAGCTTGGGCTTTATGGAGCAGCCCCGATGGCTCCAACACTTGTACGCGCCTGTCAGGAGAAACTCGGCATCCAGTTCATCCAAGCTTATGGAATGACTGAAATGGGTCCCGCCATCACTCTCCTAATGGAGGAAGATCAAATCAGGAAAGCGGGTTCTGCCGGCAAGGCATGTTCCGATCATGAAATAATCATTGCCCGTCCGAATGACGAAGGGCCATCGGATCCCGAGGATATGCTGGAACCTGGGGAAACAGGGGAAATCCTTGTGAAGGGTCCGTGTATCATGCAGGGTTATTTTCAAAAAGATAGAGAGACCGAAAAGGCGCTTTACAAAGGCTGGTACCATTCCGGTGACATCGGTTTCCTGGATGAAGATGGATATCTGTGGGTCAAGGACCGGGTGGACGACATGATTATTTCTGGAGGGGAAAATATTTATCCACGTGAAGTGGAGGATACACTATATGAGCATCAAGGAGTTCTCGACTGTGCAGTACTTGGTCAACCGGATGATCAATGGGGGGAAATGGTGACGGCCTTCATCGTAGCCAAAGACCCAACGCTTGCAGAAACAGATTTAGAAACCTGGTGTAGAAACAGCGTTACACTAGCGAACTATAAACGTCCAAGAAGGTATATCTTCTGTAATGAGCTGCCTCGAAACGCAAGCGGGAAGATTCAAAAATTCTTGCTTCGTAAACAGTTGGAAGAAAATGTTGATGGAAAAAGTTTGGGGAACCTGCTTTAATGCAGGGGCCAGTGAAAAGTCATTTAGAATTGCTTGGCATACGAACTTGCAAGGAAGAAATTTAATAAAGACCGTAAACGATATAGATGAATTATTATATAAATAATAATCCTGTGGAACAAATCAAGTAGAGAGAATAGTTATCCACAACGAAATTGCTGCGTGGTTAGCCTAACATCCCCTTTATCCACATAATCCACAGGGTTATCCAGAAATAACATTATTTTCATGTTAATAAGGTGAGTTATTACACTTATAGTTTGTCAGTATTTTCAGAATATATCCACAATATACACAGGGGTGTGGATAAACCATGTAAATATAGAATATATACGGGGCTGATTTACAGCCCCTTGGTTTGGTTTATCCTGCTTATTAACGGCGATTATGAGCACGGCGGTCAGCCGCATTTGCCCGGGCTTGTGCCTCGATGTCTTCCTGGTCAGCCAGTTCGGAAGAATACTCAACGTCAAGTCCGTCACTCTTCAGGTTTTTAGGAACCTGGGGAAGTTTTTGTTTGTTCTTATCTCGATTATGGTGTATATTATTTCGTCCCATGTTAGAAGCCCCCTAGAATAAAAAATAAGCTGGAGATGAATTCACTAATCATCTCCAGCTTATTTTGTGTTGAGTGGCTGTTCAAAATGTACGGGAAAAAACGCCAAACTTAACGACGGGATTTCTTCTCGGTATATCCACCAGCTCGATCTGCCTTTTTAAATTCGCGAGCATAAAGAATCGCTTGGGTACTAGTTAAGTTACTTTTTTCTTTATCGTGTTTTTTGAGCAATTAGATCATCTCCATTTCACTTAATATCCCTATTTTTTCCTAAAATGACCCTTTCATACGTGAGAATCTTCTTTCAAGATATTTTGTAAAGCTTCTTTAAGGGTTGGGAAGGAGAAAGTGAATTCTTCCTCTTTAAGTTTAGTGGGAAGGACATTTTGTCCTTCAAGCACAAGTATGCTCATTTCCCCCAGCAGTTTTTTGAGAAAGAAGGGAGGTACGGGTAACCAATGTGGCCGGTGCAGGACAGCTCCTATCGTTTTCCCGAATGTATCCATCTGCACGGGATTCGGTGCCGTAAAATTGACTGGGCCTTCTATCCGCTCATCGTTCATGCAAAAGATGATTGCACGGACCACGTCATGGATATGAATCCAGGAAAGCCACTGATTCCCTTTGCCCATCTTTCCTCCGCCGAATAGTTTATAGGGGAGGACCATCATTGGCAGTGCGCCATCTTTTTCTCCAAGAATCACCCCAAATCTTGTTAGGACCAACCTTTTACAGTAAGAGCGTGATTTAGCCGCTTCCTTTTCCCATAGTTGAACAGTACGTGCCAAGAAATCATCACCAAAGGATCCAGAGGTTTCGGTAAAGGTCTCATCGTCCGAAATACCATAATATCCGACTGCACTTGCATTAATGATGACGGACACTTTATCGGGCAATATGGATATGATCCGGTTCATCTCTTTGGAAGCTTCGACCCTGCTTTCGACAATCCGGCGTTTTCGTTCAGGTGTCCAACGCCCGCTGTTCAGGGATGCACCAGCAAGGTTAATGAAAACATCTAGCCCCGCCAAGTGCTTTTCCGGCTTCGCCTCCTTGGTCAACCAGCCGATATATGTCAAATTAGTCTGTTTTTTAAATTTATCGGGATGACGTGTCAAAATATATATGTCATGATTTTCTTTTAATAATTCATCAATAAGGGCTGTGCCGACAAAACCGCTTCCACCAGCAATGGCTATTTTCATGAAAACCACTTCCTTTCCCTTTCTTTCCTTCACTTTAACATGCCCATGTTCTTTTTTCATTTTTAGACATGCTATATATAGAAATGGTAAACGTAAAGGGGTAAAGTAGGGGTGGGGGTGGATTTATGCCAAACATAACAAAAATAACAACCCAAAAGAAACGTAAAGATCGTTATAACATTTTCGTTGACGAAAAATATGCCTTCAGTGTAGATGAAGAAGTGCTATTGAAATTTCAGTTGAAAAAGGGAATGGAACTTGATGACCTGCTTTTGGCTGAAATACAATTCCATGACGAAATCCAAAAAGCATTTACCGATGCACTTAATTATTTATCATACCGAATGCGCTCGGAATCGGAAATTCGCCTTTATTTAAAAAAGAAGGAGACGGAAGAGCCGATCATTAAGGAAGCGATACATAAACTATACAGTTTTAACTATTTAGACGACCTTGAATTTGCCAAGGCTTACGTACGGACCCATGTGAATGGAGGCAATAAAGGGCCCACTACCCTTAAGCTCGAGCTTAAGGAAAAAGGGGTGCAAGAAAAGTTGGTTGTCGAGGCATTGAAGGAATACCCCTATGATATTCAGATTGAACATGCAAGGAAACTTGCTGGAAAAGCGGTCAAAAAGGAAAAAAACATTTCCCAACGAGCTTTAAGGCTGAAAGTTGAACAAACCTTGTTACGGAAAGGTTTCCCTAGAGATGTCATCCATGAGGCACTTGAAGATGTGACGGTTGAAAAGGATGAAGATGAACAATGGGATTCTCTTTGCCACCATGCCGAAAAAATGCAACGCCGATATAAAAACCATGAAGGCTTCGAATATGAACAAAAAATGAAGCAGGCATTATACCGAAAAGGTTTTCCAATAGAATTGATCGAGCGTTATCTTTCCAATCCTGATGGGGATTAAGTGCATCGATAGCCAAATCACTAAATTTTGTTTAATATAGAAGTAAATTAATATTTCATTTAAGGAGTCATATATATGAGTGACGTAAGATACAGCAAGTTGACCGCCTATGAACTACAACAGGAAATTTCAGCGTTGACTGAAAAAGCGAGAAAAGCAGAGCAATTGGGAATGATTAATGAATACTCCGTATTGGAACGAAAAGTGACGATGGCCAAGGCCTATTTGTTAAATCCGGATGATTTCAAAAAAGGTGAAATTTATCAAATTGACGGAGATCCCGGAGTCTATTTCAAAATTGATTATATGAACGGCGTATTCGCATGGGGTTACCGCTTAGGTGGAAGCGGTAAGGAAGAAGCACTTCCAATTTCAATGTTGAAATAAAAAGGAACCGGGGAAGTACCCGATTCCTTCTGATGCACCTTTTAATTCGATCGCTCGTTTGATGCTTTCATTCTTTCTTGAGGGTGTGTATTAATACTCCCATCTGCACGCTTTGAAGCATATCTTGCCTTTGCACGAGGCTCGCCTTGGAATTTATTATTGTTTTGGTTGGGGAATCCTTTTTGTTTATTTCGCAAATTTTTCTCCTCCAAGCATCAGATTAAAGAAAGAAGCGTTTCCGCTTACCACTAGTATGGGTATGGGACAGTATAGTTCATTCTGTAAAAATATTGGCAATGAGGTGGTTCTAATGAATGATTACCATGAAAGATTAACCAAGATACTGCTTGAGAAAAATGAACACATCACGTATGAGCAAGCTTTGACTTGGGTGGAATTATTATGGGAAGATTTCGAGGCGACCTATGCAAAGGCCGGGCATGAATATGCCGGAGAAGAAATGACATCGCGCGTTGTAATGACCTGGATTGATAACTACGGAGAGCAATTCCACGAATTCATTGCAAAAAACCCTAAATATAAACAATTATTAAATCAGCAGAATCGAGTGCATTAAAAAAGCTGATTCCAGAGGGGTTCCCTGGAATCAGCTCTTTTCAATATGCAGTGACTACAAAATAATATTCAATTTCTTCTGCAGTTTCGCTTCGCTAAAGATCCAGCCGGTATAAGAATTCAAGATATTCAATTCGCTGTCTAAATGGACCACTGCCACAAACGGGTAATATCCATTGCTGCGATATCTTAAATCGATAAAACGGACTTCATAATATTCTTTTATCTGTTCGATTTCAAAGCGGTAAACCGGGGAAAAGGACAGAAAGGCTGCCAAGTTGATATCCTTCTTGGCGGCTTCGAGAATTTCACTTTCAGGCAAAGGCACTCGATCGAACGTATCCAGAATCGTCACATATCCATTATCGGCCCGTGCCACATAATAATTCTTTTCGGTAATCACCGCAATTTTCCAGCGGTGAAAACGCATGGTTGGTGATAAAAGAATTTTCCTTGCTCCAGGAATTTGCCGTTTGACCACTTTTTTTATAAAAGCCTGTTCCCTGAATCTGGAAATGTAATAAATGACGAGTATTCCGTAAATGGAGAGAAATAAATAGCCTGGAGGAAATCCAAAGCCCCATAAGATCAGGCCGGCAACATGTATTCCAAAAATGAACGGGTCAAATGTATTGATGACTCCTAAAGCTACCCATTTTGACGAAATCGGCCTAAGAGCCTGGGTCCCATAAGCATTGAATATATCCACGAATACATGAAGGAATACGGCTAAAAAGGTCCAAAGCCAAAGATGAAGGTAATTTGCTTCAGGTATGATGGCGAAAAGTGCTCCGCTGATAATCAAGGGCCAAAGTAAAACAGCGGGAATGGAATGCGTGATTCCACGGTGGTTTCGTATATATACAGCATTATTCCTTAATTTTAAAACAGTGTCAATGTCCGGAGCTTGTGATCCCAATATCGTACCTGCTATGACTGCACTTGCAGTGACTGGGCTCTGCGCAATGACAGGATCTAATGTGGCAAGACCTCCAAGGGCAATTCCCATGACAAAGTGAGTACCTGTATCCAAAAAACTAACCTCCCTGCCACAAATTGAAAAAAATGGTCTTCTCTCATCATACCGTATTTATATATTAACCATCAAATGAATAAAATTTTTACTTTTTTTCGTGCCCGTGACAAATAAATGGATATGAACATGATATTAAAAAAAGAATGACCTACTATAGGTATTCCCATTTTTGATAAGAGTTTAACATCTTTGGAGGAACTGATGTGAAAGAAATAACGATCCCGACAATAGAAAAAATAAAAATCGAAGAATTTCAAAAAGATTTGGTTTCCTGGTTTCTCGAAGAACAAAGAGAATTGCCATGGAGGGAAAATAAGGATCCATACCGTGTTTGGGTTTCTGAAATAATGCTGCAGCAAACGAGGGTGGATACGGTTATTCCTTATTTCAACCGATTTGTGGAATGGTTTCCAACACTCGAGGATTTTGCCAATGCCGATGAAGAGAAAATCCTAAAAGCATGGGAAGGGCTGGGATATTACTCACGTGTAAGGAATCTGCATAGTGCCGTTCAGGAAGTGAAGGCATCCTATAATGGTATCGTACCGGATGATCCCGAGGAAATTTCAAAATTGAAGGGTGTCGGCCCATATACAGCCGGTGCGATTCTTAGTATCGCATACGGCAAGCCGGAGCCAGCCGTTGATGGAAACGTCATGCGTGTTTTATCAAGGATATTGATGATATATGAAGACATAGCAAAGCCAAAGACAAGAAAAACATTCGAAGCTGCCGTAAGAAAGCTGATCGATCATGAACATACGTCTGCCTTCAATCAAGCCTTGATGGAACTTGGTGCATTAATCTGCACACCGGGTAAGCCTGCCTGCCTATTATGTCCCATTCAAAGTCATTGTCTAGCATTTGAATCCGGAGTTCAGTCGGAATTGCCGATAAAAATTCAAAAGAAAAAAACGCGGGATGTACCAATTGTAGCTGCCGTTTTAACAAATGAAAAAGGTGAATATTTGATTCACAAGCGAGCATCAGCAGGATTGCTTGCAAATCTTTGGGAATATCCGAACTTCGAAAACCATTCATCCCTTTTGCATAAGCGTGAATTCTTCGAGAGTCGGTTTCAGGAAATGTATGGCGTCAAACCTGAAATCACTGAATCACTTGTGAGGATTGAACATGTTTTCTCGCATCTCGTTTGGAAAGTGGACACATATATCGGAGTGGTCAAAAAGGCCATCAGTGAAGAGACACTAAGAGAACAGCAACTTAAGTGGGTGAGTGAAGCAGAGATGGAGGAGTTGGCATTTCCGGTTTCCCACCAAAAAATGATGAAGGCGTATAAAGAAAAAGAACGAATTGAATAAAGGCTCTCAATTGATATTATATGGTAATATAAGGGTATTGAGGGGGCGCGGAAATGAGGATAGTCATTCAAGCATTCATGGGTTCAGTCATCATTCATGCTTTATATTTTGGGAGTGCGATAATGGTTGGGTCCATAAAAACGAGCCGATATAAACCGGACATTGAAAATGCATGGGAACAAGCAGGGGCACTTCAGAATGAAATGGTATTCGGTAATGTAATTTCACCTTCTTTATATTCGTTAACATTCTTTGGGACAGCCCTGATTTGCGCACTGGCTATAACCTCTTATAATAAAATTGTGATTAAAAAAAGGCGCTAGTGATTTAGGAGCATGAAAGAGGATATCCGCTTAGATATCCTCTTCCTTTTGTTGATTTTCAAAGCCATATCCGTATAAAATCAATCGTAAAGGGTTTTCGTTCCATGAGTATAATCGGCTTCCTGCCTGTTAAGTCCGCCTCTATTTTCAATTTCTTTGACGATTTCGCTATGGATACTCTGTCCTTCTTGGTTTAAATAAGGTACCATTTGTTGAAGGGAGTGATGAAAATAGGCAAGTTCGCTATTTTCCCAATCCGATTTTTTCATCATCGACAACTCTGTCATATCGCGTCCAACATACATAACAGTAACACTCCTTAAAAAATGATTTTTATTACTCGGTGTTTACTCAGAAAGGATGAATAAACAAATGGAACAAAAAGTGGCACTCGTTACAGGTAGCAGTAAAGGTTTAGGCAGAAGCACGGCAATAAGGCTTGCAGAGGAAGGTTACGACCTCGTTATTAATTATGCCCGGAGCAAGTCAAAAGCATTAGAAGTGGCAGCCGAAATTGAAGCATTGGGGCGTAAAGCCCTTGTAGTTAAGGCGAATGTCGGTGACGTTGCGAAAGTGAAAAGCATGTTCGAGGAAATCGATGCGTATTATGGGCGTTTGGATATTTTCATCAATAATGCGGCCTCAGGTGTGCAGCGTCCGTTAATGGAGCTGGAGGAATCCCATTGGAACTGGACCATGGACATCAATACGAAAGCCCTCCTTTTCTGTGCACAGGAAGCGGCGAAATTAATGGAGAGGAATGGCGGGGGGAAAATCGTCAGCATCAGTTCACTAGGATCCATTCGCTATTTGAAAAATTATACAGCTGTTGGAGTTTCCAAGGCTGCGCTTGAAGCCCTGACAAGATATTTAGCGGTCGAATTGGCTGCAAAAAATATTTGTGTCAATGCCGTTTCAGGCGGTGTGATCGATACAGATGCCCTGAAGTCTTTCCCGAATCGGGATGAAATGCTTGCCGAGGCGGCAGAACAGACTCCGGCTGGACGGATGGTCGAGGTGGAAGATATGGTGAATACCATCCTGTTCTTAATTTCCGATGGAGCCAGTATGATTCGTGGACAAACTGTAATAGTTGATGGAGGCATTTCATTGCTTGTTTAATGTTATTGGAAAAATTTAAATGTTTTTAGTTGGATAACACTCCTGGATAATGGTTATCTTATTATCGTGGAGGTGATATCAATGGCTAAAAACATGAATAAATCACAAGCAGGTACTAATGTTCAACAAGTGAGACAGCAAAACGCGCAATCTCAACAAGGTCAAGGCCAATTCGGTACAGAATTTGCTTCTGAAACTAACGTTCAAGAAGTGAGACAACAAAACGCGCAATCTCAACAAAAAAAAGGTCAAGGTCAAGCACAAGGCCAATTCGGTACAGAGTTTGCTTCTGAAACTAACGTTCAAGAAGTGAAACAACAAAACCAAAAATCTCAAAGCAATAAAAGCCAAGGCTAATTGCCGATTAAAAGCATCCTTCTTTTGAAGGGTGCTTTTTTTTTGCCTTTCATTGGTTTCGACAAATGTTTCGTCGTGTTTACATATTATGTCAAAGGAAAAAACGGATAAAAATAGAATATACATACTATAGAAAAAATACAGATTAGGAAGGTGCATTCATGGAGGAATTTAACCGGCTTATAAACAACCAGTTGAAAACGATGGATAAGCTTTTACTTTTACAATCCGAAATCGAAAGATGCCAAGATATAGAGAAGCAACTCCTTGCCCTGGAAGAGGAGAGTGAAGCAGTCACGATTCAGGAAGAGATTCAACTCAAAAAGCAGGAATTGAAAAGTATCCATGATATGTTCGAGAAGCAAACGGAAGAAGTCATCCGTTATTTTCAGCAAGGACAGGCTGCCATACGATAAAGAACCGGCTAATTTCTTAGTTAAAATGGGTGGATGGTCAGACTTTTTCGACTTATTTACACATTTTCACTGGGAGATTAGCCACTTTTGTTTTAAATTTATGAATAAATCGCTATAATATAGGAATATAGGGTAAATGGAAAAAAGTATATATTTTTAAATACACACAACACTGCAAACGGAATAGGGCACAGTACGCTGTCAGGGTGTCTATAGAAAGTAGGGAGAGATAAATGGGGATTGTTCCTGCCGAAGGAGGAAAAATCCAAATCCATAGCTATAAACATAATGGACATATCCATCGTATCTGGGAAGAGACGACCGTTTTAAAAGGGACCCAAAATCTGGTGATAGCAGCGAATGACCGTACTATGGTAACGGAATCAGATGGAAGGACCTGGATTACGAGAGAGCCGGCGATTTGCTATTTTCATTCAAAGTATTGGTTTAATGTTATTGGTATGTTGAGAGAGGACGGGGTTTATTATTATTGCAATATCAGTTCGCCGTTCACATACGAATCGGGAGCATTGAAATACATTGACTATGACCTGGACATTAAAGTATTCCCAGATATGACGTTTAATTTGCTGGATGAGGATGAATATGAAAGGCATCGGAAAGAAATGAATTACCCGGATGCCATCGATTCAATATTGAAACAGAACGTAGACTATTTGATTTATATGATACGCCAGCGAAAAGGACCATTCTCCGCAGAGTTTATTGATAGTTGGTATGAACGCTTTTTAACCTATCGATGATAGAAAGGGCCTGCTGCATAATTGGCAGGCTTTTTCATTATGTATCGTGCCTACCATCTGATTCAATCCTTCAAGAATGCAGGAACCATTACACCTCCTATAAATGGTTATGAAGGATATTGATGAAAACCTTTTGATAGTTAATCATCGAAAAGGAAAATATAATTGAATGGTGCATATAAGATATAAGATTCCAAATTGACAGTTTGGATTTAATGATTCAGAAAAGGAGGAAATCCGTGGGGAGCATTAAGAGATATTTGCAATTCGTCAAACCATATAAATGGCAGATAATCGGGACGGTACTGATTGGATTGCTAAAGTTCGCCATTCCGCTTTTGCTTCCATTGCTCAGTAAGTATATTGTGGATGACATCATCGGAAATGGCGACCTGTCCAAAGCCGTGAAGTCCGAACGCCTTTTATGGGCAATGGCCATCATGATATTCATTTTCGTTGCAGTCAGACCGCCGATTGAGTATTACCGTCAATATTTCGCTCAATGGACCGGAACGAAAATCTTATATGATATTCGTAATGATTTATTTACTCATATACAGAAACTGAGTTTTAAATATTATTCCAATACAAGGGTGGGCGAGGTCATTTCAAGGATGATCACGGATGTGGAACAAACGAAGAACTTTGTCATCACGGGTCTGATGAACCTTTGGCTCGATATCGCAACGATTATCATAGTGATAGTCATCATGTTTACGATGGACGTGAAGTTAACCATTGTATCCATCATCATGCTTCCATTTTACGCATTTTCGATCAAGCATTTCTTCGGAAAGCTGAGAACCTATACAAGGATTCGGTCCCAAGCGTTGGCGGATGTACAGAGTCACCTTCATGAACGGGTTTCAGGGATGTCAGTCATCAAAAGCTTTGCAATAGAAGACAGGGAACAGGAATTGTTTGCGAAGCAGAACAAGAATTTCCTTGATAAGGCCCTAAAGCATACGAGCTGGAATGCTAAGTCATTTGCTGTCGTCAATACGATCACGGATATTGCCCCCCTGCTCGTGATAGGATTTGCCGGTTATCAGGTCATTCATGACCAATTGTCACTGGGTACCATGGTTGCTTTCGTCGGCTTCATAGACCGGCTATATAATCCCCTCAGACGTTTAGTTAACTCTTCGACGACAATGACCCAGACATTGGCGTCCATGGACAGGGTTTTTGAGTTTGTGGATGAGAAGTATGATATCGATGACGAACCAGGGGCGAAAGAGCTGAAGCATGTGGATGGCCGAATAACCTTTCAGGATGTATCGTTTGCTTATGACGAGAAAGAGGCACCCGTTTTGAAACATATAAATTTGGATGTTAAACCAGGGGAAACCATTGCACTTGTCGGGATGAGCGGAGGCGGGAAATCCTCGATCGTCAGTTTGATTTCCCGTTTCTATGATGTGTCGGAGGGAAGGGTATTATTGGATGGGACGGATATCCGTAAATATCAAGTCCGCAGCCTAAGAGATAAAATAGGAATGGTTCTACAGGATAATATCTTATTTAGTGAATCGGTAAAGGCAAACATCCTTATGGGACGGCCCGATGCCAGTGATGAAGAAGTAGTTGAAGCGGCAAAGGCGGCGAATGCCCATGACTTCATCATGGGTCTAAAAGAAGGATATGAAACGAAAGTCGGGGAGCGGGGCGTCAAATTATCCGGAGGCCAAAAGCAGCGGGTGGCCATTGCGAGGGTATTTTTGAAAAACCCGCCAATCCTTGTTCTCGACGAAGCCACATCCGCATTGGATTTGGAAAGTGAGCACTATATCCAGGAGGCGCTGGATATTTTGGCGAAAAACCGGACCACCATCATCGTGGCCCATCGGTTATCAACCATCACCCATGCCGATCGGATCGTTCATATCGATAATGGGGAAATTACGGAAATGGGAACACACGAAGAACTTATGAAAAAGCAAGGGCATTATTACAACCTATTTCAAGTGCAACAATTGGATGCTTAAGTAGAAAAGGAAAAACAATAAGAAAAAGAAGACCATTCCGCTAACGGGAATGGTCTTTCTTTTTCTTATTCGAACCGGTGGATAAACGTTATGAAATCCTTTTTTCATGCAGCGTTTTTTTTCTGTCAGGAAGGAATTGCAGAAAATGCTTCATTCCCTCAGGCAAGGCGATACCGACGATGATCAAGCACATCCCGAACCATTGCAGTGACGTAACCTGCTCATTCAAGAAGATGACGGAAACGACCATCGCTGAAGGCAGCTCCGCTGCACAAAGAATCGTTCCAAGCCCGACACCCACTTTCGGCAAACTGACAGCAAAGAAAAAGAAAGGAACTAAAACACCCAAAGTGCCTAGCAGCAGACCGTAGTACCATAGGTTCGTTTGGACAAGATTCGTCACAAGTGTGACGGGGTTAGTCGTGAATACAGCAGTCAGCATACCACCCGTTGCAATGAAAAACAGCCGTTTCATTGAAGATTCCCCAGCTGCGAATTGAGAGTTGCAGTACATATACAGTGCAAAAAGCAACGCAGACAATAGACCGAACAATACGCCTTTTAGGCTTAGGCCGGATAGAGGCTGACCAAAGATCGCGCCTGCCAATAATGTTCCGATGAAGAGAACGAAAATGGCAATGAGTTTATTTTTATCCGGGCGTCTTTTATTTATGAAACTTTCAATGAGGACGCCTATCCAGGTAAATTGAAATAAAAAGACAACGGCAATCGAAGCGGGAAGCTCGGATACGGAAACGGCATATGCCTTTCCGACGAAAGTGGACATCATGCCCGTGATTAAAAGTAATCCGGCACTCTTCCATGAAACTTTATATTTAAACGAAAAAAGAAATAACACGGAGACAATCAGCCAACCGACGAGGTATTGGCTGCCGACCAGTTCTCCAGAAGAATGGCCATCCATGAATCCAAACTTCATCATCGTGGATAATGTGCCATATGAGATCGAACCGATTAAGACCATTATGGAATACTTCAAAAGTTGCATGTTTTTCACCCCTGTAAAAATAAAAATCGCCACCTGCCAAAAAGGCAAGTGACGAACGAAAAAAGGAAATCCTTTTAAAATTCCGTCTCTCAACAAAAGCTGAGTTTAAAAAAATGTTTGTGTTGCATTACCTTAGCTTAAAGTATTTGTGAATATTTGTCAACCAGAAATATAAGTTAAGCCTGCAGTCGATCTTTAAGCTAAAGGCGGCGGCAGAGGTCGAAAATGTTTCTATCATGCATAGTAATTGAAAACCCCAAAAGAGGCGAAAGAGCCGAATGGGGGGATGTGTTTCAGTCACGATTTTCCTGGAAGTCTTCCAATGTACCACGATATTCCGCGTCTTTCATTTTGCGAAGATTAGGCTTTTTTTCTGCAGTTGGCTCATCATTTGGCTTTTGATTGTGAAGCTTGGAAAGAGCCAAACGATAATCCTGATCTTTCATTTTCAATTCATCATTGTCTGTTGGGGAGATGATTTCGGTAACGGAATCATCTGCCGAAGAGGAAGAGAACTCTTCCAATGAGTTCTCTTCCTCGACACCCGGCGGCTTATCTTCAGGTGATAAGGCTTTGATATTGAAGGTGATCAAGCCCGTAACCGCTATTATGGCAACGATGATAATTAGAATTATGCCCATTGAATCAAGCCTCCTAGAGCTCGTTTATGAATGAACGGGTGACATGGGCTACCCGTTTTCCTAATGCTTCTCCAAGCTGCAAATCATTTTTGGTGATGTTGTCATCCACACCGGGCGGACAGCTTATCCCCACTCCATAGTAGGAACCATATAAGGCGTTTTCCGGGACAGTACCGGGTAAGCCTACAATGATCATGCCTTGATGAAGCATTGGGGTGATTAAGTTTAACATGGTAGCCTCGAGTCCGCCATGTACGGTGGCCGTCGTACAGAATACAGCCCCCACTTTATTGATCAGCGCACCTTCCGCCCATAGATACCCAAGTTTATCAATCCATGTTTTCAAACTCGAGCTGATGGTGCCGAAATGACCGGGACAGCCCCAAATGATTGCATCCATTTCCTGTAGCTTATAAACATCGGCCTCGTTTACATGGTCAATGAGAACCTCAGCCCCAGGAACTGCTGCGGCTCCTTGAGCTATTGATTCGGCAAGTGCTTTCGTATGGTTACCTTCACTGTCGTAAACAACATAGATCTTCATTTTTATTCCCCCATTTAGTTAAACCGATTTTTTTACTGGTGAAGGAAGCAAAGGTACATCCAAATGTTCCTGTTTAGCTTTTTTCATTGCTTTGTCCTTCCGAACGTCACGCAAAAACAGTGAGAGAACGATACCGGCAATTGCGAAGCCTGTTGCCCAAAAGAATGCATCATTGATTCCCATCACATTCGCTTGACCCTGAATTTGTGAGGAAATCAGCGACATGGCCGTTTCCTGTGCTTGTTCACTAGTTTGATTCATCGTACTCATGATGGATTGGACGATTGTTTGGAAGTTCTGAACAAAACCGGGATCACTCGTACTCATTTCCGTTCCTAAAGCAGTTCCATGGAAAGAAGCACGGGTAGTATAAATGGTCGTCACGAAGCTCGTACCAATGGCTCCGGTAACTTGTTTCAGCGTATTGCTCATTGCCGTACCATGTGTATTCAAATGTTTAGGAAGCTGGTTCATCCCAGCCGTCATGATCGGCATCATCAGTAAAGACATTCCAAGTGCACGGATGGCATAGATGATGACCAAAGTCGAATAAGTAGTTTCCGTAGTCAAATTAGCAAATTCGAAGGTTGTGACAGCAGTGATCGCTAAACCAAGAAGTGCTAATGGACGAGGACCGATTTTGTCAAATAATGCTCCTGAAATGGGTGACATCACCATCATCACAAGGGCTCCGGGTAACATCAATAGACCGGATTGAACTGGTGTGAAGCCTCTTAAAGTCTGCAAATATATTGGCAATAAGAATATCCCGGTAAACATGGCCACTGTGACGATGGCGGAAATGATATTCGATAATACGAACATGTCATACTTGAATACACGGAAGTCGAGCATAGGTGTTTCCGATTTTAGCTGTTGAACCACAAAGAGGGTCAATAGGATCAGCCCGATGATGATCGTTCCCAGAACGATTGAATCCGTCCAGCCTTTGGAACCTGCTTCACTGACACCGTATAGTAATGATGCAACACCTAGCAAGGATAAAGAGGCGCCCAATAAATCCAATTTGATTTTCTTTGGTTCTGCTACATTATGCATGCTTAAAAGGGCAAGTATTATGACTATCATGCCTAATGGCACCATTGCATAGAACATGACCCGCCAGCTATATTCCTGAATGACCCAACCTGATAAAGTCGGGCCGATGGCAGGGGCAAACATAATGGCCAGTCCGAATATCCCCATTCCTTTCCCGCGCATTTCCGGAGGGAAGATGAAAAGGATGATCGTCATGACCAATGGCTGGAGGATCCCGCCTCCAGCCGCCTGGATCAGACGGCCTGTAAGGATGACGGGGAAATTAGGTGCAATGCCGCAGATGAATGTCCCGACAGTGAATAGCAACATGGCAGCAAGGAATAAAACCCGCGTGCCAAACCGTTCTATTAAAAAAGCGGACAGTGGGATCAAGGCTCCATTCACGAGCATGAATCCAGTTGATAACCATTGAATCGTAGTCGCAGCTACATTGAATTCTGCCATCATCCTCGGCATGGCGACACTAAGCAGAGTTTGATTCAAAATGACCATGAACAAACCTAGCATTAAGATAATTAACATGGGGGCAAACTGTTTCATTCCCTTGTTTTCATTTACTGAGATGGTTTGAGAAGCCATTTATTGAAAAGCCTCCTTTCTGTATAACTGTGTAGCCGGTTTATTTAGTTGAAATTTTCACTTCTGCGTTCATTCCAGGCAGAACTTTATCGGATGGTGCTTTGATGGAAATTTTAACTGGTACTTTTTGAGTGACTTTCGTATAGTTTCCGCTGCTGTTTTGATTGCCCATCACTGAAAAGACAGATGTTGTGGCATAACCGATCTGTTCCAATGTACCTTCGAAAACAGTATCGGGATCTCCATCGATGATAATATCGACGCTGTCACCTTTTTCGATATCCTTCAATTTATTTTCCTCAATATTAGCCGTTATGGACAGATCATCCATATTGATGGTCTGAGCTAGCGTTTGACCCGCTTGAACAAGCTGCTCATCATGCACTTGTGTTTTAACGATTGTACCTTGTGCTGCGGTTTTTACTGCTTCTTTTCCATCTAAGGTGTTTACATTGGCAACTTGGTCATTCTTACTTACATTGTCTCCTTCGTGTAAGTCCCAATCTGCTAATTTACCGGCAGCGGGGGCAACGATGGTATATAGCTCTCCCGACACTTTCGCTTCATCCGTTTTAATGAAATTCGTGCTTTCATAATAGTAATAAGCCCCACCGGCTAATACCGCTACTATAATAACCAAACCAATGACATTGATTAAAACTAAACGTCCTCTATTCACTTGTTTCGCCTCCAAAAATATTGATGATGTATTCCCTTTGATTAACGTTCATTAGCTAGAAATGATACCGCCTCCTATTCTAAAGGTTATTTATTAATTTTAATAAATATTAATTTTTGTAAGTATTAATATTATAAGTAAAGAGTTTACCAGTTTAATTATTTTTTGTCATGTAATTTATTCGGAAAAATAGTGGGAAATAAATACAGTAAAGTGGTGAAAATTTGAATTTTTTTTATTTTTAAGGATATATGGAAAGTTAATTTGACAACGGAATGTCATTTAATTAAATTTAAGAGGTAGGATTGTCCTATATAAGGAGTGAGAAGGCTGGAATTTAAATGGGAAGTAACTAATAGTATAGAAATGCAGATTTTTCGGATTAGGAAGAAGCTTAGGGCCATCGTAGCAAAAAATCTTCAGCCTTATGGATTAACATCGCCGCAATTTTTCATATTATTGATATTGAAAAAAGAGGGGTCGATCAAATCGACCAAGCTGGCTGACTTCTTAACAGTAAAGCCAAGTGCGATTACCGTATTTGTAGATAAGTTGGTCGAAATGGATTATGTGAAACGGCAGCCCTCTGAAAAGGATCGCAGGGTCATCAATCTTGAATTGAAAGAGGCAGGGGAAGCGATTTTGGGGAGAGTCCTTGCGGATCATAACCAATTGATGGGCAAGAACTTCAACTCATTCTCAGAAGATGAGCTGCAGGATCTTTTGCAGAAATTGGATACGATTGAAAAGGCTGCTGATAAGAACCTTTTGGATGATTGAATGAGGAGCCTGCTCGAAATAGAGACGAAAAAAGACGGTTCCCGGGAACCGTCTTTTTTTAATCTTCTACATACTGGACAGATAATTCGTTATCTTCCTTATGGAAGGACTGGAAGCTGACGATCAGCTTTTCAAGATGTTCCAATTGTTCGTCATATTCTATGACTGCAGAAATCAATGGAACAAGGCGAGCAGAGAGATGGCCCAGATTATCATGCATTTCGTCCACTTGATTTTGCTGTTCGAAGAAGTGGGCGAGCAGCTCTTTACGACTTAAACAATCTTGATCCCAATCTTCAATCTCCTCGATGGACTTGATTTTTTCGATATGAAGTAATATTAACTGTTCATGCTTGCGGATCAATGAATCAAGCTGCTGTAAGATGCTCCGTTGGAAATCTTCAGGCATTTGATATACTTCATTCTCGAATTTATGGACTCTTTTCAAGGTTTCAAACGCTTTTTTTGTCGTTATGATCATCTGCCGATAAACGACAAGCTTTCTTGCTTTAGCTACACTGTTCTTCTTGAAATATTCCCGTTCCTCTTTGTACATGGAATAGATATGTTCCAGATCGAGTAACTCCGCCTTCAATCGGCTGATGTCTTTTTTCAATAAAGTGTGTTCTGTAGCATGCCTTGTGCTGATTCTGATCCATTTCAAGATGTCTTCCGTTACATCTGTAATGCGTGTATAAAGCTTTGCTTCGTATTTTGGAGGAATGAAAACCAGATTCACGATGAACGAAGAGACGATTCCAAGCAAAACGGATGAGAGACGAATAAAGGCAAAATTCAGGAATTCCCCGTTCTGGCTTTCCATGATGGCAATGACCGTCACGATGGAAAGGACAATCGTTTTATCCATTTTCAGTTTTAAATTGATGGTTATGACAACCATTACGGCAAGACCGATTATAAAAATATCATTTCCGAACAACAAAACGAAGGAGACAGCAACCAATGCGCCGATGATATTTCCTTGAATTTGCTCCAGCACCGTTTGATATGAACGGTATATGGTCGGCTGTATTGCAAAAATTGCAGCAATCCCAGAAAGGACAGGAGCAGGAAGATTAAGCAGTTCCGATAGATAAAGCGCTAAAACAATTGCTATTCCTGTTTTGAGAATGCGGGCACCAAACTTCATATATGGGTTAATCCTTTCTTTGTGTTGTAATGGATCGTGGTAAGAAAAGGCTCTATTTATATATAGGCTTATGCTTAAAGTTGTATTCTAACTTATTTGTTAGTACTTTACACTAAAATAAGAAGATGTAAACAAAAAGTAATATACAGGATTTTCCTAAGAGTTACAATAGCTAAAATCAAGTTTAATATATAAAGAAACGATAGGCAATTTCTTGATTGCTTTCAACTGTGTTTTTCCATCGTTTGAAGGCTCTCCCCGAGGTATATGATAGGAAAAGGCTGATGCTCGAATGGAAAAGCATCAGCCTTTTTATATATATTTTCGGTATCACTCAGTGGATACGGCAGGATCCGCCTGTTCTTTAACTGGAACGACCTGAAGGAAGTGCTGTTCAGGATTTTGAAGCAATGTCTCTAAAGAGGCCGCTTCTTCGGGTTGGCCATGATCTTTCAGGAGGGCCGTGTATTTGCCCAGAAGTTCGGCCACATCCTGCTGGCCTTTTGCGGAAAGGGGCTCAATGGAAATCTTTGCCCCTTTCGCAACCCGTTTCTTAATGACCTCTTTGGTTAATCCAGATTCGGGCTGTTGCCGTAAATAAACGACACCGCCTGTCATCCCTGCGCAAATCCATGGACCGGGATCACCCAGAACTAAACCTCTTCCATTTGTCATGTATTCAAAAGCGAATCCCTTAATATTGGAAGTTACTGCAATATTACCGTTTTCCTTTTCAGGAAGCGGCTGTTTCAATAATCCCCCAATGATCATATCAGCTCCGGAAAGCCGGATTCCCGCCCTGGCATCGGCATCGCCTTGGGCAATGAGAAGACCATGCTGTGCACCGTAACCAAAGCCTTTACCGACGGAGCCATTGTAGAACTTCCCATCTTTTCCTGGAGATTTAAAGATGGCAATATTACCGCCAATCGATGTTTTGCCAATGCCATCCTGGGCACCGCCATTCACGCTGATTGAAATTCCCTCCGTATTGTATGCCCCAAGTCCATTACCCGGGATGGAACCATCCTGGTAGGATAGGTGAACGGGAGGAAGTTTTTTGTATGATCCATCCAATCTGCCCCTAACGCGGTGACAGGACACCCTGCTGCCGAGTACACGCTGCTCGGAAGTGATCGAGCTATAACTTCGGGATTGCTGCAGATCATCTACATGCGAATCAAGATATTCAGCGCCAACGGCTACCTGCATGGAGCCTTCATTCAAATATGCCGCCGTTTCTTTATGGGAGAACGGTGTTATATCCAGGTTTTTCAATAAATAGGTTAAATCCAATGATTGTTGACCTTTAACTTGCTGTAGCAAATCGGAACGTCCGACGATATCCTGAAGATTCTTCACCCCAAGTGATCCGGTCAAAGATTTGAGTTCTTTTGCAAATGCACTGAACATGTTCGTTAATCCTTGAACGGCTAAATCAAATTTTCGTGGAACAAAACGGCGCAGCCCATGTTCTTTCGCCTGCGCTTCCGATTCGATTTGGGTGGCGATTCCCACATGGCAAGTATCAAGGTGACATCCGCGGCATGTTGTACAGCCGACGGCAATCATCGATAGGGTCCCGAAACCTACACGGTTTGCACCAAGCAGCATTACCTTCAATACATCCATCGAGCTTTTTAACCCACCGTCAGCCCAAATTTCAACATTCTGTCGGATACCTGACTCAAGCAGTGCATTATGGGCCGCTTTTACACCAATTTCAACTGGTAGACCGACATGTGCAAGTGCATGGATCCTGGCAGCACCCGTTCCGCCATCAAAACCAGACAGCGTTATGATATCGGCCCCCGCTTTTGCGACGCCGACAGCAATCGTACCAATGTTTGGAACGACTGGTACTTTGACGGCAACTTTTGCTTTGTCATTTGCCGTTTTTAGCTCATGGATCATTTGCGCCAAATCTTCAATTGAGTATATATCATGGTTATTGGAAGGGGAGATCAAATCGGAACCGATTGTTGCATTTCGGGCTTCTGCGATTTTCGCTGTGACCTTGGAACCGGGAAGGTGACCGCCTTCACCAGGTTTTGCCCCTTGCCCAATTTTAATTTCCAATAGATTTGAAGAGTTCAAGAGCTCTGCGTTGACACCGAAACGGCCGGAAGCGATTTGCTGTCCGCGGGATTTCGGGTACTTGCCCAGCATATCCTTTATCTCCCCGCCTTCGCCATTCATGCTGATCATGCCTAACCTCTCGGCAGCTTCCGCATAGGCCCGGAAAGCAATCTCATTTTGTGATCCAAAGGACATGGATGCTATGACGAACGGCAATTCCTGTTCGCCGACCGAAAGACTGACTTCTTCAGAAGGGATGGAAGCATCTGAAGTTTTTAATGATGTCAAGTGGCGGATCGTCGTAGGATTGGATTCTTCCTGTTCGGTGATCTTTTCGCGATAAGCATCATAGTCCCCGGTTGAAGCAACCTCTCCAATGGATTTCCAAATTCTAGGGAAAAGATGGAAGGTCTTACCCATCCGTTCTTTTTCATTGCCGTAATCTTCCGCCCGCTGGATGGCATCTGCCTTGATTTTATCAAAATTATAGTCCAGATCATTGGATCCAAAGAAGTTAGCCACATTTAAATATTTCGCGATTTCCTCATGTAAACCGATGCTTGAGAAAAGTCTTCCATAGCCGCGCAGCTCATGAATGCCAATGGTCGAGATGACTTTTTCAAGCCCTTTCGTCAAGGAGTTATATAGATTGGTAACCCCCTTGATGTCATCTGAAGATAAGGAAAGGAACATATAATAGGGGCTGATTAAGTTGGCCCCAAGACCATAAGAAACGATGATATCATGCAGTGACCTTAGCGATGCTGAACGTAAAAGGATGGAACAATCACGGCGCTTGCCTGTGCGGACCAACGCTTGGTCGACGGCTGAAGTGACAAGGTGGGGATCAAGCCAAAGGTTGCCGTTTTGATGGGCAAGGGCATCATCCAGAACGAGCAGTGTTTTTCCTTCATCCACTGCATTGACACTTTCATCCGTTATCCTGGTCAAGGCATCCGTGATGTTTTCAGCCTCATTGAACGTGCTTGAAATGAAGTGCACGAGTTTTTGATCTTGGTAATATTTAATGAACTGATCATAGCTTGGCTGCGATACGATTGACGAACTCTCATAACCCGTTGATCCTTCAATCAATAAGGGAGTCAGCAGCTCCGTGACATTTCCTGCCTTATTCGCTTCGAATAGGGAAGGGCGTTTTCCGATGATGGTTCTTGTTGAGAAGTGCTCGGTTTCCCTGTCACGGTCAATCGCTGGGTTAGTTACAACGGCCACACTTTCCTTGATGAAATCAGCGATGTTGGTCCGTTGGGGATTAAGTGCTGCCAGTGGCGCATCGTGACCAAGTGAACGAATGGGCTCAGCGCCTTTTTCGGCCATCTGTTCCACTAATTGTACATGCTCCCTTTCCCACCCAAAGGCTTTATACTGACCATTATGAATGGCTTGCGTGTTTGTCATGGAGATAACCTTTTCAAAAACTTGGGGCTGTAAGCGGACTCGGTCTTTGGAAAGGACGAAACGATCATTGAAGAGTTCAAATACTTTATCCTGGTAATCCTTGTATGTGTACAATTCAATACGGTCGCCGTTCCATTTCAACCCGATTTTTTCCCCTGGACCCATCGGTTTCGGATCACCGGTATATTCACTGGAAGGGATGATTCCTGGTTCGGAAGTGAACATATAGGATGATTCCGTTTCAATATTCCATAGTGGGCGCAAGCCTAAAGAGTCGACAGAGAACACGGCTTCATCGCCGAAACGGGAGATGATGCCTGCCGGACCTTGTGCAAAATGACCCCATGCTTCCCTTAAATACGTATATAAGTCTTGTAAGTGCTCGGGATATTCCTTGATTTCATTGATGATTGGCGGAAACATAAGATCGACAGCTTCAAATAAAGAGTAGCCATGACGGCAGATGAAAGTCTCGATCGTCTTGTTTAAATCCTGTGAGTCGCTTCCATCTTTAGCGATGGGAACTCCGATCATTTTCGCTTCATCACGCAATTTGGCGATGGTATTGATTTCGCCATTATGACCAAGTACACTGAAAGGCTGGACCCGGAAGAAGCTTGAGAGAGTATTAGTTGAAAAACGATTATGTCCCAGTGTCATGGTGGAGGCAGCCAAAGGGTCTGCAAGATCAAGATAATAGGCAGGGAGCGTATCCCCCGCACCCATCACTTTGTATACCGCATGATGCTGGCTTAAAGATGCAACATGGATGAAATCACTTTTTTCGATGTCGGAAGTCAGTTCAAAAAGGACATTTGAGAGCTCCTGGTTATTATTGATGGTGGAGGAACAGGCGAATTGCCAGAACATTGGGTCTTCTTGAATGGCAATCGGTCCCAATGCTTCGGAACGGTAGGCTTTATCCGTTTCGAATATCAACGAGAGACCATGCTTGAGCAGTTTCTCCTTGACTTCGATTTTTAAGTCGTTAGCTTCCGTTTTTTTGCTTAAAAATAAATGGCCGACTATGAAGGAATCTTGATCGACGATGCTTGAATCGACATTTACCGCTTCAAGCTTCTTTTTCCAAAGAGCCCGGGGAATATCGATATGGATGCCGGCGCCATCGCCCTCACCATTGATGAAGCCGCAGCGATGGTTCATTTTAACCAGGGCGTCGATACAGGAAAAGATGTTTTCGTTAGTAGGGATTTTCTTTTTTTCGATGCAGGAAACGATACCGCAGGCATCATGTTCTTCCTTGTGAAACTCTTTAAATGTAGCAGGTGTCCATTGTTGGGCCATAAATGTGGCTTGAATAAGGTTACCCTTATTCTCTGCCTTTCACCTCCTGTAGCATGTGTTTAATGGGGAAATATTAGTAAACCCGAACAATAGTCCAAGTTTTGATAGATTGAAAGAAAGTGTATAAATGTATATAAATGTATCCATATCATATCATTTAAATATTCAGAAATCAATTTTTTATACAATGGGCTGGATGCTGTGAATGATGGGATTTATGTGGGAAGTGGCCACAAATGCCAATATTAAAGATTTATTACAGAAAAAAAAGAAACCCCCAAGATTGATGTACATCCTGAGGGTGTATAAAAAATGCATAATTATGCTGATTTGATTTATTATATTAGGTTTTTGAATGCATGTTCAACCGCTTTTAGAGTATAAGCGATATCGTCATCCGTGTGGGCGATTGTCAAGAACCAGGCTTCGTATTTGGACGGTGCCAAATTGATTCCCTGGTTGAGCATGAGTTTGAAGAACTTAGCGAACATTTCGCCATCCGTATTTTCCGCCTGCTCATAGTTTTCAATCTTTTCAGTGGTGAAATAGATCGTCAATGCCCCTTTAAGGCGGTTGATGGTGATCGGAACATTATATTGGCGGGCCGCTTTCAGGATACCTTCTTCAAGGATTTTTCCCAGCCGGTCAAGTTCTTCGTACAGACCCTCTTCTTTAAGTACTTCTAAGCAAGCTATCCCGGAAAGCATGGAAGCAGGATTTCCAGCCATCGTACCTGCTTGATAGGCAGGTCCCAGCGGCGCGACAGAATCCATGATCTCTTTTTTACCGCCATAGGCACCAATAGGCAGCCCGCCACCGATGATTTTTCCAAGCGCGGTCAAATCGGGTTGAATTCCCAAGTAGTCCTGTGCCCCTCCATACATGAAGCGGAACGCTGTGATGACCTCGTCGAAAATGACGAGTGATCCGGCTTCGTGAGATAGCGAAATGACTTCTTCCAAGAAGCCAGGGCTTGGTTCCACGATTCCAAAGTTGCCGACGATCGGTTCTACCAGCACGCCTGCAATTTCAGTGCCCCATTTATCCAGTGCTTCTTTAAATGACTCAATATCATTGAAAGGTACCGTGATGACTTCTTGTGCAATGCTTTTTGGAACGCCGGCAGAGTCAGGTGTACCTAAAGTGGACGGGCCGGAACCTGCAGCAACAAGAACAAGGTCGGAGTGTCCATGGTAACAGCCTGCAAACTTGATGATCTTATCCCGTCCTGTGTAAGCGCGGGCAACGCGGATGGTGGACATGACGGACTCGGTTCCTGAATTGGTGAAGCGGACTTTATCCATGGATGGTATGGCCTCTTTCAACATTTTGGCAAATTTGACTTCATGTTTTGTCGGTGTGCCGTATAAAACGCCCGTTTCTGCAGCTTTAACGATAGCCTCCGTAATATGTGGATGCGCATGACCTGTGATGATCGGGCCGTATGCAGCTAAATAATCGATATATTTATTGCCATCCACATCCCAGAAATAAGCACCTTTGGCATAATCCATCGCAACCGGTGAACCGCCGCCTACAGCTTTGTAAGAACGGGAGGGACTGTTAACCCCGCCAACGATATGTTCCAATGCCTCTTTATGTAAAAGCTCCGAATTACTAAAATCCAATCTTAAAACCTCCTAAAAATATAAACATATTTCATCTTAATCATAGCACTTTTCCGTCCGTAAATCTGGGGTCGAAGGCTAGGAAATGTGATTAGTTCCCTGGTGGAAGCGCTGCAACCCTAGAACATCAGGGTTCAGGTCCATCATTTTGTTTGCGAAATGGGGCCGGTTCCCAAAACTCCGGTTATGAAAGTAAGAATGTCCAAGATGGTGTCAGGGTTTTCGATGTCGAATGATTGGCGGTTCATTTCGCCCTGGGCTTGGTAATAGATTAGATGGCCGGTTCCTTTCTCTTCGTTAATGCAAAGATGGAAACTGATGGGTGTGCTTTCGATCGACCCGCTGGAATCCCTTTGGATGACCTGGCATAATAATTCACCGTACTCATCTTCATAAAGGAAGTCATATCGAAGGTCGTAAACGACCTTTTCAATTTGGGATAGTAATAATTTCTTGATATTCATAGCATACTCGTCTCCTTTATATATGTATCTGATACAACGATCATTTCGCCCTGAAAATGGTATTTGGCATCCAAGCATTTTTATTGTCTAAAAAGGTTAGGTTGGATAAACTAATTCATTAGGACAAGAGATTACGGAGGATGTAACAGGATGAGTGATGCAATTCAAGTGAAACAGCTTCGGAAGGAATTTAAGTCGGCATCAAGCCGTACAGGGCTAAAGGGTGCCTTCCGGGATTTACTTACCAGAAATTATAAGATCGTCCCTGCCGTCAATGATATCAATTTTACTGTAAAAAAGGGTGAGATGGTAGCTTATATCGGGGAAAATGGTGCAGGGAAATCGACCACGATCAAAATGCTGACAGGTATTTTGGAACCGACAGCAGGTGAAATCACGGTCAATGGAATGAATCCACATAAAGAAAGGGAAAAGTTCACTCAGACAATCGGAGTCGTATTCGGTCAGCGCTCACAGCTTTGGTGGGATATTGCAGTTCAAGAATCCTTTAGGCTGCTGAAAAAGGTCTATAAGGTAACGGATGAACAATATGACGATCATATGGAACATGTCATCAAGACGCTCGATATCGGACCTTTGCTGGACAAGCCAGTGCGTAAACTTTCACTTGGTCAGCGAATGCGCTGCGAGCTTGCGGCAGCTTTGATCCACAATCCGCCTTTGCTGTTCCTGGATGAGCCGACGATTGGACTTGATGTACTCGTGAAAATGAAGATTCGTGAGTTCCTGAAAGAAATCAATGAGAAATATAATACGACCATCCTTTTGACTACCCATGATTTAGGTGACATTGAAGCATTATGTGAGCGCGTAATCATGCTTGATGAAGGACAGATCATTTATGATGGGGAATTACAGAGTTTGAAAGATAACTGGGCTGAGGAAAAACAAATCCATTTTCAATTCATCGAGCCGATCGCATTGAAGGAATTGCAATCATTGGCGATCCCATTTACTGCTAACTGGGTTTATGATGAGAAAAATCAAACATACATTGCCTTGTTGAAAGAAGAAAGTGATCATATTTCACAGCTTGTTTCGGCTGTTGTAGCTCATTTTAAAATAAAGGACATCAAAATCCATGAAACGTCCATTGAAGAGATTGTTCGCAACATTTACGAAGAAGGCACAGTCTGACTCTCTTATCATTAAGAAACAACGTGTCTATCAAGAAGGGGGAGGGCCATGGGAAAGTATCTTGCAATGATCCGCATGCGTTTTTTGATGATGCTTGCGTATCGAACGGATTATTACACAGGCATTTTAATTTATAGTATCAATATCGGTGCCTATTATTTCTTATGGAATGCGATATATGGAGAAAAAAGCTCCATCGAAGGACTTTCAGGGATGCAGATGACAACCTACGTCGCGGTTGCATGGATGGCGCGCGCTTTTTATTTCAATAATATTGACCGTGAAATCGCCACTGAAATTAAAGACGGCAAGGTCGCCATTGAAATGATCCGGCCTTATAACTATTTAGGCATGAAAACGATGCAAGGACTGGGGGAAGGGATATTTCGTTTCTTCTTCTTCTCGATTCCAGGAATGCTGCTGGTAGCTTTCATTTTTCCTATAGAATTGCCGCACGAGCCGTCTACGTGGGGGATGTTCGGCATTTCCCTGCTGTTCAGCTTCATCATCAATACACAAATTAACTTATTGACGGGTATCACTACCTTTTTCTTATATAATAATGCCGGATTGATCCGGGCTAAAAGGGTTATCATTGATTTATTTTCCGGTCTGCTGCTGCCCATCAGTTTCTATCCGGTATGGGCGCAGGAAGTGATGAAATATTTACCCTTTCAAGGGATCAGCTATGTACCAAGCATGATTTTTACGAACGGGTACAGTTCAGGCGAAATTGGCATGGCGCTTTTACAACAATTAATTTGGTGCATCATTCTCATAATGCCGATTCAGCTTTTATGGATAGTCGCAAAAAAACAGCTGATTATTCAAGGAGGTTGACGGGATGTTTTATGTATCGATGTTTTTTCAATATGTGAGTCAATATATGAAAACCAGATTGCAATATAGAGCCGATTTCTTCATGGAAATCCTATCTGACCTGCTGAATCAGGTCGTGAATCTGGTATTTATCTTAGTCGTTTTTGGGCATACCAAATTTTTAAGCGGCTGGAGCCGTGAAGAAATCATATTCATTTATGGATTCTTCCTTATCCCATTTGCCCTTTTTTCTGCCTTTTTCAACATCTGGGATTTTAATGACCGTTATATCGTCAAAGGTGAAATGGATCGGATATTAACAAGGCCGATACATAGCCTGTTTCAAGTCATTTTAGAAAGAATCGAGCTAGAAGCGTTATTTGGTGTTGTGACCGGTTTGATCATTATATTCTATTCGGGGATTTCATTGGATCTTCAGCTTGCGTGGTATGACCCGATTCTTTTCATCATTTTTGCAATGGGAGGGGCCCTTGCTTATGCAGCCATATTCGTTGCGATAGCAAGCATTGGGTTCTGGTCGGATGCGAAAACATCCATCATGCCAATGATGTACAATATCGGGAACTACGGGCGCTATCCAGTTGATATTTATAATAAGGTCATCCGTTTTGTCCTTACATGGGTGCTGCCATTCGCGTTTGTTGGTGTCTATCCGGCATCTTATTTCCTAAGAAAAGAAGAGTGGTATGCATATGCATTTGCCACACCTGTAATCGGGGTTGCCTTTTTCGTGATATCCGTTTTCATATGGAATCAGGGAGTGAAGAGGTACCGTGGGGCAGGGAACTAAAAAAAACCCTTCAACAGCATTCATGTTGAAGGGGTTTTTGTTTAGTTCCGTTTTTTCTTTCTTTCAATATATCTTGCTTGTGCTTCAACATATTGCTGCTTTTCCTCTTCCGTTTCCGGAATGACCTGAGGTACGTTTGTCGGCTTACCGTCTTCATCAATGGCGAGCATCGTTAAAAAAGCCCGTGCGGTAAGCTGTTTTTCACCTGTTAATAGGTTCTCACGCTCCACTTTCACGAATACCTCCATTGATGTGCGATGAGCACAGGTGACATAAGCTTCAAGGTTGATTGCATCCCCTGTCTTGATGGGGGCCAAAAAATCAAAAGAGTCGCTTGAAGCAGTCACAACGGGTTTTCGACAATGGCGCATAGCTGAAATGCAGGCTATTTTATCAACATAGGCCATTACTTTTCCGCCAAAGATGGTATTGTGATGATTTGTATCCGGTGGAAAAACAAGGTCGGTTAAAAAAGTCCGTGACTGCTGTGTTGGATGGGCTACGTTCTTTTCAATCATTGGCCTTTTGGTTTGGCTAAAAGGTTTTCACGGACGATTTTTGCTGCTAGGACCATGTTTTTCAGGGAAGCGACGGTTTCCGGGATACCCCTTGTTTTCAGGCCGCAATCGGGGTTGATCCAAAACTGGTCTTTATCCAATACCTTGATGCCCCGTTCAATCATATCGACCATTTCTTCCACTGCCGGCACACGCGGGCTGTGAATATCATACACACCCAGGCCAATGCCCTTTTCATATGTTTTTTCCTCGAATGCGGAAGCAAGCTCCCCATGGCTACGGGATGTTTCGATGGAAATTACATCGGCATCGAGTGAGGAGATGACATCCATAAAACTGTTGAAGTCGCAATAGCACATATGCGTATGAATTTGGGTTGTATCCTCCACGCTTGATGTGGATATCAAGAATGCATTCACAGCCCAGTTCAAATACTCGTCGCGATCGCTTTTTTTCAATGGCAGACCTTCTCTAAGTGCGGGTTCATCAACCTGAATCATTTTAATTCCAGCGGATTCCAATGCAATGACTTCTTTTTCCAATGCGAGCGACAGCTGATAACAAACATTCTCCCTGGAAATATCATCACGGACAAATGACCAGTTCAAAATCGTAACAGGACCTGTAAGCATTCCCTTTACCGTCTTCTTCGTCAGTGATTGTGCGTATACACTTTCCCTGACTGTCATCGGTTCAATGAAATGGATATCGCCGTAGATGACTGGCGGTTTCACGCAGCGGGATCCATAGGATTGAACCCAACCCTTTTCCAGAAAGGCAAAACCGCCTAACTTATGGCCGAAGTATTCAACCATATCCGTCCGTTCGAATTCCCCGTGAACGAGAACATCCAAACCGATTTCTTCTTGGATTTCGATCCACCTGCCGATTTCTTCGTTAACGAATGTTTCATATTGCTGAGTGGACCATTCGCGTCTTGTGAATTTCCCGCGTGCTTGTTTAACTTCAAATGTCTGCGGAAAGCTACCGATCGTAGTCGTAGGAAGGAAAGGCAATTTGAAAAATTCCTGTTGTTTTTGGTAACGCTCTTTAAATGGAGTGTGACGGCCAGCGGTCATGGTTTTAACCTTTTCGACTTCCGATTGTACATTCCCATGATTCCGTGCATATGAACTTGCTAACGTTTGAACCGTAAATTTATTGGCATCGACTTTTTCGGCGATTGCTTCAAAGCCATGATTATTCCCTTTGACCAAGAGTGTGATTTCCTCAAGTTTCTCATCAGCGAAGGCAAGGGCCTGTTTCACTTCTTTTGAAAGGGCGGATTCATTACGAACGGTCACTGGGACATGAAGCAGGGAACAAGAGGGCTGAAGCCAGACTTGGTCTTCGGCTACCTTTTTCTTAAGAGTCTCGATCAATTGAATTTTTTTCGTTAAATCAGATAGCCAAATGTTTTTTCCGTCAATCACACCTGCAGCAAGCACTTTGTCCTTCGGGAAGCCGAATGCTTCAAGATTACTTAGATTCCTCCCTTTATCATGAACAAAATCAAGACCGATACCTTGGACTTTTAATTCGATGACTTCTTGGTAGTGTTCCACTGCATCAAAGTAAGTTTGCAGCATGATGTTCAGGTTTGGTGCTGCTTCATTCAGCTTTTCATAGATGTAAGTAACAGTTTGCATATCATCCTTGGAAATGGATGAAACAAGAGAAGGTTCGTCCATTTGTACCCACTTCACGCCTTCTTGCTCCAACTCCCGCAGGATTTGCGTGTACAGGGGAAGCAAGCTCAGGATGATGCCGGGGATCTCTTGTTTATTGAAGCCTTTGGAAAGGGAGATGAAGGTATAAGGTCCGATCAACACTGGCTTCGTTTCAATCCCTAGCTTTTCCTTTGCTTCTCGATATGCTGCAAGTGGTTTATTTTCTGTTAAAGTCAGCTGTGGCAGTTTTAATTCAGGGACAATATAGTGATAATTCGTATTGAACCATTTCGTCATTTCGGAAGCGACTTCATCATTGTTTCCGCGAGCCATTGAATAATATACGGAAAGGGGGACGCAACCGCCTTCATAGTCTGAATAACGTTCAGGAACAAGACCGAACATGACGGACATATCGAGCATTTGATCATAGAAAGTGAAGTCGTTGACAGGAATGATATCAATGCCCTGTTGCTTCTGTTTTTGTAAGTTGCCTAAACGGATTGCTTTTAGTTGTGCCATAAATTCCGCTTCATCGATTTTACCGGACCAGTAAGCTTCCAATGTACGTTTCCATTCACGATCTTCCCCGATTCGAGGGTAACCCAAACTACTGCTTTTCAAAATTCCCATCCTCCTACATTCATTTTAGTGAACAATAAAAAAAGCACCCCTAACCGTCAAAAGAGAAAGTTAGAAATGCTTAAAATAAGAGGCATGCAGAATGCCCCTTACAATTATAAGGTCCCTAACACCTCCCTATCTCCCGTAGGTTAAAACAGTGTTGTCGAAATAGGCAGGTCTCCTGACTCAGGGATTATCATTAGCGGCAGGCCTTCCCGATCCGTTGATCAGTGGCATATTTGATGGCGCTAACACTCCCATTACAGTGGCGGGACCGTGCCGGAATTACACCGGACTTCCCTTTTAATCCTAATTAAAAATTAGGAACCTATTCCCACATATGAAATTTCAAAAAACCTGCCTTAATAAACTGTTTGCAGGCCAAAAATTTATAAAATAAAAACTATTATAAAAATTTAGACAATCTTAACATATCCGACCAAAAGGGTCAACTTGGAAAAAAGATTCGGGAAAAAGTATCCGTTCATTGAGTGTGTGGGTGATAAGGATGAGGTCTGTTCCTAAAAAAGAATATATTGTTTGGACAGGGAGTATGTATAGAAGGAGTGGCGTATTGAAATGGGGCGTGGGGGATGACTTTCTACATCTTGATTGCAGGAATCATTTTTTGCATGGTGATGAGCATTCGTACGTTATTTCTTGTTGAGTCGGGAGGAAAGAAGTTTTCTCTGGAGGATATGCTGTGGCTTGGCAATTTATATGCGACGATATTGGTTGGATTTGCATTGATTTATTTATTATACGAGCTTCAGAATCATTCGGTGATTCTTGATATGGGCAATCGGTTGGATGGCACTTTCTATGAACAGTTGAAGACGTCTTTTTATTTCAGTGCGATGACGATGTTTTCTGTAGGGTATGGAGATATAGCCCCGATTGGCATGGGTAGGATGATAGCTACCATTCAGGCTTTCATCGGGTATACACTGCCGGCAGCGTTCGTGATTCGGACGGTGATCGATCTGGAGCAGAAAGATAGGAAGGATAAATGAAAGTTGTGTTTCTTTCGATTATTGGGTACTCTTACCATAATGAAAGAAATGGAGGGTACAATATGACTGTAAAAATTGGAGAAAAAGCACCTGATTTCAAACTCCCTGCAAACAATGGTGAAATGGTTTCCCTATCGGATTTCAAGGGGAAAAACATTGTTTTATATTTTTATCCAAAAGACATGACGCCAGGTTGCACGACGGAGGCCTGTGATTTCCGGGACCATAATGAGCAATTCGAGGAATTGAACGCTGTCATCATTGGTATCAGCCCAGATCCAGCAGCACGTCATGAAAAATTCATCGAAAAGCATGGATTGCCTTTTCTGCTTCTTGCTGACGAAAATCATGAAGCAGCTGAATCATTTGAAGTGTGGCAATTGAAAAAGAACTTCGGCAAGGAGTATATGGGCATTGAACGTTCAACTTTCCTGATAGATAAGGCTGGTAAGGTAGTCAAAGAATGGCGTAAAGTAAAAGTCAAAGGCCACGTCGAAGAAGCGCTTGAAACTCTTCGCGACCTCGAAAAATAAGGGACAGGCAGATGAAGGATGAGCGAATAACGAAGCTTGCAGCCAGGCTGATTCATCATTCGATACAATTACAGCCAAAAGAGAGAATCCTCATACGGGGGCATATCAACACGAAGCCATTATTGAAAGAGCTGATTGATGAAATATACAGAGTGGGTGCTTATCCATATGTAGAACTCGAAGACGATGAGATAAGCCGCCACCTGTTACAAGGGAATGTGAAGGAACAACTTGACACATCTTCGCAATGGGCTCTGAAGAAATATACGGATATCGATGCAGTCATCATCATCACAGGGGAAGAAAACGATGTGGAAATGACTGATGTTCCCATCGAGAGGCACCGTCTTCAAGGGGAGGCCATGAATTCCCCCACTCTTTTCTATGTAAACAACCGACGTTGGGTCTTGCTTAATTATCCTACCAAAGCATCAGCGCAAAAAGCTGGCATGACCTTCAACAGGTACCAAGACTTTCTGTTGAACGTATGCGCCATGGATTACGGGAAAATGGAGGCGGCCTTGAAACCGTTAAAACAATTGATGGAACGGACTGACAAAGTCAGGATCGTTTCACCAGGGACAGATTTGACCTTTTCCATTAAAGGTATGCCGGCCATCATATGTGCCGGAAAAAAGAACTTACCGGATGGGGAAGTATTTACGGCGCCCATAAAAGATAGTCTCAATGGAAGGATATCCTTCAACACACCCACAACCTATGAAGGAATCACCTTCAGTGACATAGAATTAAACTTGGAAAAGGGAAAAATCATTAAAGCAACATCCAATCGTGACTCTGAAATGAACCAAATTCTGAATATTGATGAAGGGTCCCGGTTTATCGGGGAGTTCGCAATTGGAATCAATCCATACATATTGGAACCCATGGACGATATATTGTTCGATGAGAAAATAAGCGGGAGTCTGCACTTGGCTATTGGGCTTGCATATGATGAAGCGGATAATGGAAACCGTTCATCGATACATTGGGATATGGTCTTGATCCAGCGTCCTGAATATGGGGGTGGTGACATCTATTTTGACGACGTCCCGATCAGAAGGGATGGCGATTTCATTTTGCCGGAATTACATGCATTAAACCCAAATTCTTTAAAATAAAGCCTTTTTTAATAAGGGTAAGGCTTTTGTCCAACTCAAAAAGGGGACACCTGAATATGCTTTATTAAGGGAATACCTCCTCAGAGAAAGTTGCGCGGGACACATAGAGCCCGTGTTTTTTTTATGTTAATTAAAAGGGAGAGATAAACATGTTTATACTTTCGACTGTCATTCCGAATGAAGGCATCCAAACGAAGATGATGGAAGCGTTTCCTGATTTGAACTTCAGTTATCAAAAAGGATGGCCGGATGGGCCACTTCGTGAAGCGGAAATCCTAATTACATATGGTGAAGACTTAACTGAAGAAATCATTGGGAAAGCGGCGAACTTGAAATGGATCATGGTCATGAGTGCAGGGATGGAATTAATGCCATTTAAAGCCATTGAGGAACGTGGCATCCTGGTGACCAACGCAAGAGGCATTCATAAAATCCCGATGGCCGAGTATACGATAGGGATGCTTTTGCAATATGAAAAGAAATTGAAACTGCTTATGAAGAATGAAAAGGAAGAATTGTGGGATAGAAAGATTGAAGTAGGGGAATTGAATGGCAAGACTATGCTCGTGATTGGTGTCGGTGCAATTGGAGGGGAGGTGGCTCGTCTTGGGAAAGCCTTTGGGATGACGACGATGGGAGTGAACCGAAACGGAAAGCCAGTGGAATCCATCGATCACCTTTATACTCTGGATAATTTATTGGAAGCCATACGGGGAGCCGATTATATCGTATCCGTCCTGCCAAGTACGGATGAAACGAAGGGCCTTCTGGAAAAAGAGCACTTTAAAGCAATGAAAGAATCTGCAGTATTCGTAAATATTGGCCGCGGAGATCTGATTAACGATGAAGTGTTGATCGATGCCCTGGATGCCGGGGAATTGTCTCATGCCATCTTGGATGTTTTTGATCCGGAACCTTTGGGAAAAGGTCATCCGTTTTGGAGTATGGAAAATGTCACAGTCACGCCGCATCTATCAAGTAAAAGCGGAGAATATTTACCAAGAACCTTTGCCATTTTCGAAAAAAACATGCGTGAATACCTAAAAGATGGAAAAGACTTCACCAACGTAATCGACTTAACTAGGGGATACTAAAACTCAATGCAAAAATGGTAAAGATTCAATGTGTTCAGGAATAAACTAAAAAAGAATGGTTAAGCCATTGAATTATTGACAAATTCAACGCATAAAAGGTACACTATTTATAAATATTATAATTTAAGAATTCATACTTAATGAGAAAAAGAGGTGGATGACGGTGTCTGAAGTTCAGTTAAAAGAAGCATTGGATTCCTTAAAAGATACCGGTGTAAGAATAACTCCTCAACGCCATGCGATACTTGAGTATTTGATAAGCTCCATGTCCCACCCTACCGCTGATGATATATATAAAGCGCTGGAAGGCAAGTTTCCGAATATGAGTGTGGCAACAGTCTATAACAACCTGCGTGTGTTCCGTGAGGTAGGTTTGGTAAAAGAACTTACTTATGGTGATTCTTCAGCAAGGTTTGATTTTGTGACGACGAATCATTATCATGTAATTTGCCAAACTTGCGGGAAGATTGTGGATTTCGATTATCCTGCATTGGATGAAGTCGAGCATTTCGCTGCACAAGTCACCGGTTTCAATGTTAGTCACCATCGGATGGAAATCTACGGAGACTGTACGGATTGTGCGAAAAAAGAATCGCATTAAAAAAAGTTCCTCCACTTGGTTGGAACTTTTTTTCATGTTATCAAGAAATGATACAATGGTTAAAGACTTCTTGAAAGGGAATTCAGCTAGCGGAATTCCTCTAGTCATGCAAGCTTTTTCGGTTATATTTTTCGTTGAATTCTTCGCCTTCCAACTTTTTGTCAAGTGTCAATGGTTCTTCACAATGCATGCAAATATCTACACGCCCTAGTATTTTTGTAGGTTTGCTGCAATTAGGGCAGACAACCTGGATCGATTTTGTAGAAAGCATTCCAATCCAAAAATAAACCCCTGTGCTAGCGATGATGAATAAAAGGCCAAGCCCCATGAAAATCGTCATGACAACAGGATTCGTTTTGAAGAAAAGCCCAAGGTACATTACGATAAAGCCAATGAAAATCAAACTCAAAGCAAAAGTACGTATTTTATTGATTTTGCTAGAATATTTAGCCATGGATTGTCCCTCCTAAAATATAACTTTAACTATAACATAAACAATGGATGGAACAAAAAAGAAATAAAGGATACATATTACTTTTGAATTGAAATAGTTTGGGGTAAGGGAATAAGCAGGAATTTGAAGAGTTTTGTCGAAAATCTAAAAAAAAAGGTTTTGGAGGAATTTATGATGGAAGATATCCTTCGCCCGATTTATCAAGAGCGAGCAAGTTTAAAATCTACACTTGGAATCTTGTTAATAGAAAAAAGAGATGATAATAGCCCGATCACCGATACATTTGACTACATCCTTTTTGTAATTGCAGACGAAGCCGAAGAGGCCGTGTTTTTAAAACATTACACTTACCAGGATAAAAAGGCAGCATTGCATATCGTAAAGGAAGACCAGTTAAAAGAATGGCTCCTATTAGGCACGAACCGCAAAGTGGTTGACTGGATATATAACGGGAAGGTCCTTTTTGACCGGAATGATTATTTGGACCGTTTGAAAACCGAAATCCGTGAGTTCCCCTTTTATGGAAGGAAGTTAAAGATGGGGATGGAATTCGCAAAGTTAATTCGCAGGTATATGGATGGGAAAAGCTTCTTTGAAAAAGGCCATCATCTTGAGGCATACAACCATATCGTTCATTCCCTGCATCACTTGGCCCGTTTGGAAATAATTGAACAAGGCTTTTATCCGGAGGTTACGGTCTGGAACCAAGTGAAGCATATGGAACCTGAAATATTCAAGTTGTATAAAGAATTGATCAGCAGTGAGGAAACTCTCGAAAAAAGATTGGAGCTTCTATTCCTTGCGAGTGAGTTTCTTATTTATTCTAGGACGAATGCAGGTTCGCAGCATTTGGTTGAAATAATGGGGACGAAGGAAGATCCGTGGACGATCGCGGAGCTAATGGAGCATGCGGAAGTAAAGTTTTATTCAGTCGACCTTGGTGTTTTATTGGAATATTTGATAGAGAAAAAGGTCATCGAGGTCATCAAAGCGGAGACAAAAGGGCACGAGATATATCATCGGTTTTACCGGGTATCAAAAAACTTTTAAAAAAATGCAATTTTATTGTTGACCATTAATAATATAGGTGTTATATTAATACATGTCGCTGCGGGACATCAGCTTTCGCAGCTTCATCAAAACGAAAAAAGCTTAAAAAAATTAAAAAAACATGTTGACAACAAGGTTGCAAACATGATAAGATGTAAAAGTCGCTTACGAAGTAAACGACACCGAGATTGCTCTTTGAAAACTGAACAAAACAAAGCGCCAACGTTAAATTTTAAGTGAGCACACACTATTAAAAAGCAAATGAGTAAGTCAAACATTTCTTCGGAGAGTTTGATCCTGGCTCAGGACGAACGCTGGCGGCGTGCCTAATACATGCAAGTCGAGCGAATCGACGGGAGCTTGCTCCCTGAGATTAGCGGCGGACGGGTGAGTAACACGTGGGCAACCTGCCTATAAGACTGGGATAACTTCGGGAAACCGGAGCTAATACCGGATACGTTCTTTTCTCGCATGAGAGAAGATGGAAAGACGGTTTACGCTGTCACTTATAGATGGGCCCGCGGCGCATTAGCTAGTTGGTGAGGTAATGGCTCACCAAGGCGACGATGCGTAGCCGACCTGAGAGGGTGATCGGCCACACTGGGACTGAGACACGGCCCAGACTCCTACGGGAGGCAGCAGTAGGGAATCTTCCGCAATGGACGAAAGTCTGACGGAGCAACGCCGCGTGAACGAAGAAGGCCTTCGGGTCGTAAAGTTCTGTTGTTAGGGAAGAACAAGTACCAGAGTAACTGCTGGTACCTTGACGGTACCTAACCAGAAAGCCACGGCTAACTACGTGCCAGCAGCCGCGGTAATACGTAGGTGGCAAGCGTTGTCCGGAATTATTGGGCGTAAAGCGCGCGCAGGTGGTTCCTTAAGTCTGATGTGAAAGCCCACGGCTCAACCGTGGAGGGTCATTGGAAACTGGGGAACTTGAGTGCAGAAGAGGAAAGTGGAATTCCAAGTGTAGCGGTGAAATGCGTAGAGATTTGGAGGAACACCAGTGGCGAAGGCGACTTTCTGGTCTGTAACTGACACTGAGGCGCGAAAGCGTGGGGAGCAAACAGGATTAGATACCCTGGTAGTCCACGCCGTAAACGATGAGTGCTAAGTGTTAGAGGGTTTCCGCCCTTTAGTGCTGCAGCTAACGCATTAAGCACTCCGCCTGGGGAGTACGGCCGCAAGGCTGAAACTCAAAGGAATTGACGGGGGCCCGCACAAGCGGTGGAGCATGTGGTTTAATTCGAAGCAACGCGAAGAACCTTACCAGGTCTTGACATCCTCTGACAACCCTAGAGATAGGGCTTTCCCCTTCGGGGGACAGAGTGACAGGTGGTGCATGGTTGTCGTCAGCTCGTGTCGTGAGATGTTGGGTTAAGTCCCGCAACGAGCGCAACCCTTGATCTTAGTTGCCAGCATTCAGTTGGGCACTCTAAGGTGACTGCCGGTGACAAACCGGAGGAAGGTGGGGATGACGTCAAATCATCATGCCCCTTATGACCTGGGCTACACACGTGCTACAATGGATGGTACAAAGGGCTGCAAACCTGCGAAGGTAAGCGAATCCCATAAAGCCATTCTCAGTTCGGATTGCAGGCTGCAACTCGCCTGCATGAAGCCGGAATCGCTAGTAATCGCGGATCAGCATGCCGCGGTGAATACGTTCCCGGGCCTTGTACACACCGCCCGTCACACCACGAGAGTTTGTAACACCCGAAGTCGGTGAGGTAACCTTCATGGAGCCAGCCGCCTAAGGTGGGACAGATGATTGGGGTGAAGTCGTAACAAGGTAGCCGTATCGGAAGGTGCGGCTGGATCACCTCCTTTCTAAGGATAATTACGAGAGCGCTTTTGTTTTGTTCAGTTTTGAATGAGTAATTCATTCAAATAGGAAAGAGATGCATCACGATGTGATGAAAATCCTTTCTGCTTTGTTCCTTGAAAACTAGATAATAGATAGAAGGCAATTAATTTTTTTCAAAGCATCTGTAAGATCTTTTTTAACGGTTAAGTTAGAAAGGGCGCACGGTGGATGCCTTGGCACTAGGAGCCGATGAAGGACGGGACTAACACCGATATGCTTCGGGGAGCTGTAAGTAAGCTTTGATCCGGAGATTTCCGAATGGGGAAACCCACTGTTCGTAATGGAACAGTATCTTTACCTGAATACATAGGGTACTGAAGGCAGACCCGGGGAACTGAAACATCTAAGTACCCGGAGGAAGAGAAAGCAAACGCGATTTCCTGAGTAGCGGCGAGCGAAACGGAATTAGCCCAAACCAAGAGGCTTGCCTCTTGGGGTTGTAGGACACTCAACATGGAGTTACAAAGGAACGGGGTAAACGAAGTGATCTGGAAAGGTCCGTCGAAGAAGGTAAAAACCCTGTAGTTGAAACTTCGTTCCCTCCTGAGTGGATCCTGAGTACGGCGGGACACGAGAAATCCCGTCGGAAGCAGGGAGGACCATCTCCCAAGGCTAAATACTCCCTAGTGACCGATAGTGAACCAGTACCGTGAGGGAAAGGTGAAAAGCACCCCGGAAGGGGAGTGAAATAGATCCTGAAACCGTGTGCCTACAAGTAGTCAAAGCCCGTTAATGGGTAATGGCGTGCCTTTTGTAGAATGAACCGGCGAGTTACGATTTCATGCGAGGTTAAGTTGATGAGACGGAGCCGCAGCGAAAGCGAGTCTGAATAGGGCGAATGAGTATGAGGTCGTAGACCCGAAACCAGGTGATCTACCCATGTCCAGGGTGAAGTTCAGGTAACACTGAATGGAGGCCCGAACCCACGCACGTTGAAAAGTGCGGGGATGAGGTGTGGGTAGCGGAGAAATTCCAATCGAACCTGGAGATAGCTGGTTCTCTCCGAAATAGCTTTAGGGCTAGCCTCAAGATGAGAGTATTGGAGGTAGAGCACTGATTGGACTAGGGGCCCCCAACGGGTTACCGAATTCAGTCAAACTCCGAATGCCAAATACTTATTCTTGGGAGTCAGACTGCGAGTGATAAGATCCGTAGTCGAAAGGGAAACAGCCCAGACCACCAGCTAAGGTCCCAAAGTATACGTTAAGTGGAAAAGGATGTGGAGTTGCTTAGACAACCAGGATGTTGGCTTAGAAGCAGCCACCATTTAAAGAGTGCGTAATAGCTCACTGGTCGAGTGACTCCGCGCCGAAAATGTACCGGGGCTAAACGTATCACCGAAGCTGTGGATTGACACCATTGGTGTCGATGGTAGGAGAGCGTTCTAAGGGCGTTGAAGTCAGACCGGAAGGACTGGTGGAGCGCTTAGAAGTGAGAATGCCGGTATGAGTAGCGAAAGAAGGGTGAGAATCCCTTCCACCGAATGCCTAAGGTTTCCTGAGGAAGGCTCGTCCGCTCAGGGTTAGTCGGGACCTAAGCCGAGGCCGAAAGGCGTAGGCGATGGACAACAGGTTGATATTCCTGTACCACCTATACATCGTTTGAACGATGGGGGGACGCAGAAGGATAGGGTAAGCGCGCTGTTGGATATGCGCGTCCAAGCAGTTAGGCCGGAAACGAGGCAAATCCCGTTTCCATTAAGGCGGAGCTGTGATGGCGAGGGAAATATAGTACCGAAGTTCCTGATTCCACGCTGCCAAGAAAAGCCTCTAGTGAGATGTAAGGTGCCCGTACCGCAAACCGACACAGGTAGGCGAGGAGAGAATCCTAAGGTGTGCGAGAGAACTCTCGTTAAGGAACTCGGCAAAATGACCCCGTAACTTCGGGAGAAGGGGTGCTTTTTAGGGTGAATAGCCCAGAAAAGCCGCAGTGAATAGGCCCAGGCGACTGTTTAGCAAAAACACAGGTCTCTGCGAAGCCGCAAGGCGAAGTATAGGGGCTGACACCTGCCCGGTGCTGGAAGGTTAAGGGGAGAGGTTAGCGCAAGCGAAGCTTTGAACCGAAGCCCCAGTAAACGGCGGCCGTAACTATAACGGTCCTAAGGTAGCGAAATTCCTTGTCGGGTAAGTTCCGACCCGCACGAAAGGTGTAACGATCTGGGCACTGTCTCAACGAGAGACTCGGTGAAATTATAGTACCTGTGAAGATGCAGGTTACCCGCGACAGGACGGAAAGACCCCGTGGAGCTTTACTGCAGCCTGATATTGAATTTTGGTACAGCTTGTACAGGATAGGTAGGAGCCTGAGAAGCCGGAGCGCCAGCTTCGGTGGAGGCGTTGGTGGGATACTACCCTGGCTGTATTGAAATTCTAACCCGCGCCCCTCATCGGGGTGGGAGACAGTGTCAGGTGGGCAGTTTGACTGGGGCGGTCGCCTCCTAAAGAGTAACGGAGGCGCCCAAAGGTTCCCTCAGAATGGTTGGAAATCATTCGTAGAGTGTAAAGGCACAAGGGAGCTTGACTGCGAGACCTACAAGTCGAGCAGGGACGAAAGTCGGGCTTAGTGATCCGGTGGTTCCGCATGGAAGGGCCATCGCTCAACGGATAAAAGCTACCCCGGGGATAACAGGCTTATCTCCCCCAAGAGTCCACATCGACGGGGAGGTTTGGCACCTCGATGTCGGCTCATCGCATCCTGGGGCTGTAGTCGGTCCCAAGGGTTGGGCTGTTCGCCCATTAAAGCGGTACGCGAGCTGGGTTCAGAACGTCGTGAGACAGTTCGGTCCCTATCCGTCGCGGGCGCAGGAAATTTGAGAGGAGCTGTCCTTAGTACGAGAGGACCGGGATGGACGCACCGCTGGTGTACCAGTTGTCTTGCCAAAGGCATAGCTGGGTAGCTACGTGCGGACGGGATAAGTGCTGAAAGCATCTAAGCATGAAGCCCCCCTCAAGATGAGATTTCCCATGGCGCAAGCTAGTAAGATCCCTGAAAGATGATCAGGTTGATAGGTCAGAGGTGGAAGCATGGTGACATGTGGAGCTGACTGATACTAATAGATCGAGGACTTAACCAACGCTTTTTAAAAAATGAAATACCTTCTTATTATCTAGTTTTGAAGAAATAAAAATTTCTTCTTGCATTTTCTCAAAAATACGTTATAATAATGTATGTCTTGAAAAAATGTTAACATTGTTTGGTGACGATAGCGAAGAGGTCACACCCGTTCCCATTCCGAACACGGCAGTTAAGCTCTTCAGCGCCGATGGTAGTTGGGGGTTTCCCCCTGTGAGAGTAGGACGTCGCCAAGCTTATATTGTTCCGCAGTAGCTCAGTGGTAGAGCATTCGGCTGTTAACCGAACGGTCGTAGGTTCGAGTCCTACCTGCGGAGCCATTATTGGAGAGCTGTCCGAGTGGCCGAAGGAGCACGATTGGAAATCGTGTAGACGGGTAACCCTGTCTCAAGGGTTCAAATCCCTTGCTCTCCGCCATTTATACCTGGCCCGTTGGTCAAGCGGTTAAGACACCGCCCTTTCACGGCGGTAACACGGGTTCGAATCCCGTACGGGTCACCATTTAGATAACACATTGGAGGATTAGCTCAGCTGGGAGAGCATCTGCCTTACAAGCAGAGGGTCGGCGGTTCGATCCCGTCATCCTCCACCATTATTCATTAAGATCAGGTTGTTTCTGTATAAAGGATTGATTATTCAGCCCGTTGAAACGCTCAACACGAAAACTTGATTCATAATAGCAACATTATTACCGTCGCGGGGTGGAGCAGTCCGGTAGCTCGTCGGGCTCATAACCCGAAGGTCGCAGGTTCAAATCCTGTCCCCGCAATCTATGGTCCCGTGGTGTAGCGGTTAACATGCCTGCCTGTCACGCAGGAGATCGCGGGTTCGATTCCCGTCGGGACCGCCATTTTATTGTTTGGCTCAGTAGCTCAGTCGGTAGAGCAAAGGACTGAAAATCCTTGTGTCGGCGGTTCGATTCCGTCCTGAGCCACCATAGTAGTGCCGGTGTAGCTCAACTGGTAGAGCAACTGACTTGTAATCAGTAGGTTGGGGGTTCAAGTCCTCTTGCCGGCACCATGTTTCATCCATATGCGGAGGGGTAGCGAAGTGGCTAAACGCGGCGGACTGTAAATCCGCTCCTTCGGGTTCGGCAGTTCGAATCTGCCCCCCTCCACCATCTTAATTACAGGGGTATAGTTTAAAGGTAGAACAGAGGTCTCCAAAACCTCCAGTGTGGGTTCGATTCCTACTACCCCTGCCAATTTTCAATCCTATAATGGCGATTGTGGCGAAGTGGTTAACGCACCTGATTGTGGTTCAGGCATTCGTGGGTTCGATTCCCATCAGTCGCCCCATTTAATAAAACATGGTATAATGATTACAACGTTAATGGGCTATAGCCAAGCGGTAAGGCAACGGATTTTGATTCCGTCATGCGAAGGTTCGATCCCTTCTAGCCCAGCCATATGCGAAAGTAGTTCAGTGGTAGAATACAACCTTGCCAAGGTTGGGGTCGCGGGTTCGAATCCCGTCTTTCGCTCCAAAAACGTTGGCGGCATAGCCAAGCGGTAAGGCAGAGGTCTGCAAAACCTTTACCACCGGTTCGATTCCGGTTGCCGCCTCCAACATACATGCCGGTGTGGCGGAATTGGCAGACGCGCACGACTCAAAATCGTGTTCCTCTGGAGTGCCGGTTCGACCCCGGCCACCGGTATCATGAAACAGCCAAGAGTGCTGTTGAATCAAGGTCTTACACTTAATTGTGTAAGGCCTTTTTTCTTTTTTCCTTACACTACAGATTTGACACTAATAATGTGCGGAGGTCATGTGCGGTGAGTAAACGAATAACATTGCTTTCAGATGCTTTCAGATGATGAACTGAAAATCGTTAAATGGGGAAAGACGAACACTTGGTACTTCTTGTTAAGGTCATGTCCTCGTTTAGTAAGCTCAATCGCCAAAGATTTTTTGTGAATATTCTTGAGTCCCACGATATTACTTCCATTTATGAAGTTGGCAAAGGAGGTAAAGTGCAACTCCTTAAATTCATTTTTTCTTTTCCATTTTATGAAGAATGATAGAACAAATCAGCACGTAGATCGCCAATATCAACCAGTAATAATTTGGATAATCCCTGTCGTTACCAATGGACGAAAATATGAATATCGCAAATAGCAAATATGGAATGGTCAATAGCAGTCGGAGTTTCCACAAATACTTGCCCCACATCGTTATTCCTCCCTATGAAATCATTGGCAGTCATTTTGGGGTTTTTTCCACCTTTCAAATTCTATGTCACTCGCAATAATTTCAGCATCCGTAAATCCCATTCCACTTAGAGCAACTTCAATTTCATCGGCGCTTTTGTTATCAAATAAACGTAGCATTGGCACCAGGGCATATGCCCGTTGGGGTTCAATTTCAACAGCTATAGTATTATCACCAAGCAAATCTAAATCCCTGATGTAATACTCCATTGTCCTCATGGCAAGAAATTCGGTGGTTGTATTCTTACGGAAAAACAGGTCTCCTAATGTTTCAATGACAGTTGATATTTCTGGTTTCATATTTTTAACCCTTACAATATACTGGATATTCCGTCAATTTTATTGATACAATAGTATGAAGTACAGGGAAAATGCTGTCAATCTATATTCCAAGATAGGTCAAAACTGCCCAAATTGGTGGGGGGGATTGGTTTTGAATATCTATTTTCAACATTCTCAATGTCAAAGTCGCATTTAAACGTCTCGCTACGACGTTGTTATATTTTACCTAAGCGAGTTTTTGTATTGAATGTGTTATGACGTGTTAGGAACGTCACTTTGTGCATTTTAGTAAGTATTCGGTTCAATTACGACACATTGTAAATGTGAAAAAAGTTCACATTTGGGGAGTCCCGAGGCAATATCCAACACCCCTAGATTCCAAGGTCATATCTAACGCCTTTGAAAAACCCCAACAGGCCAATAAAAAACACAATGTTGTGAAATCCCTCTGTACCAGTGACTATGAATTACCCCAAACGTACCGCCTAAATCCTCTTTTCTGCTGTATTAAAAATCCGCGAATCAAATTTGCTTCGGGGGTTGGTAGTCCCTATTGTTTTGATTAATAAAATACTCGATGGGCTGGATTTTTAATGACTAATTAAAAGTTTTCTTTTACAAATTCAGCTTCTTGTTCAGGAGTAAGAACACCGGTAGCTTTACCAACATTTCCATTTTGAGCACCCCAAAGGTAGTTGTGATCTTCCACTATATTGTCGAAGTTTCCTTCTTTCCAGTTTCCTGAGATTTTCAGCAAATTTCTTTTAAGTGTGAAGCCGATGTCACTCTCTTTAATAAAATCATAAACTGCATTGATGTTTTCAGGAGTCATCTCAAGGTTGTACCATTTTTCTTCAGAAATTACTTTTTGATGAGTCATACTATGCATAGTTTTCATAACGTCTTCTGCAGTTGAAGCTGGGCCAAGGCCTAGTTCATATAGAATTTGTTCATTTTTTATAGTTTCTACTTCCGTATCTTCTTCTTCAGTTGTCTCGTATTCCACTTCCGTGGTCTCCAAAGCAGGAGCCGTATCTTCTTGCTTTGCTTCATAATTTTTAGCGTTCTGATTGATTGTTATTATTACTGAAATAGCTGCTGCAGCTACTATAAGTCCAACCATTGACCATTTAAATTTATTCATTATAAGTTCCTCCGAGTCATAGTTCTATTATTCACTCATTTCAGTTACATCCTTTTATGGACAAGCTAACCAGTATGATAATAACATAAAATATTAACAAATAATCTTTAAACTATTAAGTAACCATATAGATAGATATAGATATAGATATAGATGCGGTCGGACGGTTGAATCCGTCTGATTTGCCGAACAATCTAACGACAATGGTGACGGCGTTTTAACGGCTATATTTAAAGTGGATACTTTCCGCACGACTCAAGATCATGTTCCTCTGAGTGCCTGTTTGACCCCGGCCACCGTATCATATACGTTAATATAAACGTCGAAAAAACGGCAATCTACCGTAATGGTAGGTCGCCGTTTTTTCGTTGTATACACGTGATTTCGTAGGTAAAGGTCGTACGCGGTGAATCGTACGAGCTGTATCGGGTAACTACCCGCATTGGAACGGCGAAAATTGACGAGAAAAAGAAGGAATAATGTATAAACAACGGAGGATATTTCGAAGCTGTGTGGGAGCATGCGGTCAGAGTGCTTCGACTTCGACGAAGCACTGGCGTTGTTTTAGGAGGACGGCGAAAAAGAAATATCAGCGAACATACGATACGGTACTACCGGAATGAGCTTTTCGACGCATATTAGAAGACCAAGACGTCACGACTAATCCTGGAGAGATTACGAGGATATTATTAAAGAAAACGTCATTGTTTATTTGCGCGTTAAGAAAAGCCTTAAAACGGTATCTATAAATACGAGGCTATGGACGATCCGTGCGTTCTAACTACTTATATAAGAACAACTATATCCAGGAGGATCCCGTAAAGGCGCTGAGCTTAGTTCGCGACAGGAAAGACGTTATCGCAACGTCACTACGAAGCAAGCTAAACGACTACTCGACAAACCCGATTTAAAGACGTTTACAGTCGTTCGAGATAATTCGTACATGCTGCTTCTTCTCGAACTGGCGTACGTGCTAATGAACTTGTAATCGTAGAGGTGAACGATATAAATGGGAAGAGTCTACAATGCTCGTCCGAAATACGAAAGGGTATGAGCAGTGAGTTGTTCCCTTGTCTCCAACCATGAAGAATGCGCTCCGTCTTTACCTTTCTATCCGCGGATCTGTCGATTGTAATGAGTTATTTGTGACCGTAGACGATACGCCATTAACTAAGCGCCAGGTAAAGTCAAGGATACATGATTACGGTGAACAGGCGGGCATAAAAGATATACGTCACAGTCAGTCCGCATACTTTCCGGCATACCTTTGCCAAGATGAGCGTTAAGAACGGTAAATAAGCGTCACCTTAGGGTGGCGTTTTTTGCGTTATAAATCAAAAAAGTCATCACTGCGTGCATCCGGATTAACATGACGGATAGCCTTCATTATCTTCTTTATCGTCGGCACAGTAGGTTCCAGTTTGTCGGCGAAAAGCTCCGAGATAGTGGTGCTACTAACCTTCGATGTCTTTATGAGCCATCCTGCGATATTCCCCGATCACCTAGCCAGTGCCCGTAAATAGGTCGAATGAAGGGGGGCCGAATCGTTGTTAAATAAAAGGCTCTGTTAAAGGATGTTGTTGATTTTTCTTGTTGAACTAACGGGGCAGTAAGTTTAATAAGAATTTCTTCTCTAACACCAAATTATATAGGTAAGTTCACAGACGTTTAGTGAAGTTGAAAATATACTGAATTAGAAAGGTGTGATTGTAATGCCAAACAATCGATTTTTTTCATCAAAATATAAACCAGAAACTACGAAATTACGGAAACATCAATTATTAAACTCTTCTTTAGAAAAACTAACACCGCCACAGGGTTGTAACTTTTTTCCTCCAAGACCTTGTGGCAGTCTTTGTGACTGTTGTGTTTCTCCACTTCAGTTCGTCTTACGACAGCTGATAGGGCAAAGAGTAATTCTTGCCACTATTGCAGACGAACGAGATCAAGCTCCTCGCTTTTTTGAATTCACTATTATTGCAGTGAATGATTCTTTAGTTACTGTTACAAATGGATCGACAACCTTTGTTGTAAATATTTCTGATGTAATAGGGGTAGGGTTTTTACCACCAGGGCGTACTATTAACTTGTTGCCACCTGTTGATATTGGGTGCGAATGTGATTGTCGTGAACGACCAATTAGACAATTGCTGGATACACTTATCAATTCTACAGTGAATCTTTTAGTAAGTAATGGTTCTACTGGAGCAAATTTTAACGTGCAACAAACAGGTCTTGGCATTGTGTTAGGTACTTTATTAATAAATGATACAATCTATAGATTTGCAATTTCAACTTGTAAAATTACTGCTGTAGGGCAGAGTTAGTTGAATAAGGAATGATGTTAAAAACAAATATTTAGTGTTTATGCCGGTTACAACTACGGAAATTACAGTCGATACGATTAACGAAGGCGTGACAATGATTCTATTCTCGGAGTGGGCGAAAACGATAGCAACCTTAAGGAAGTCACAAAGTACGCGGGTGTTAATAACACCGCGGGGATACAGGCAATGGTTGGCGCAGGTAAAGCCGCCCTTGTAGATAAAGGAACGCCGATTACATTAATAGAGCATGGCGGCGTTTTGAAAGATAAAGATAAATTTCAGGAAACTGGCGAAATAGACTGGAATCCTTCCGGCAATGTATTGAAAACTATAGCTGAATAAGATAACGCCCCAACCTTCGCGGTTGGGGCTTTTTTAGTATGTGAAAGTAGAAAAAGCGACAACAATTGGGCGTTGTTAATCTATATAAGAACATAGTTTAAAGAACATTGTCCTTATGTTTAAAATAAAAACGAATGGGTCAAAGAGTATAAACTCTGCCATTCGTTTCAAAACAATTAATTTAGATTTCAATATTAATAGCATTTAGTTCCGCTTCCGTATAGCCAGAAGAGGATAGTGCGATTTCAATTTCTTCGGTAGCCTTATAATCAAATAATTTAAATTTGGACATTAAAGCGAAAGCATTTTGATTTTCGATTGCCAGGGCAACAGCTTCCACGTCTTGCAGTAGCTTCAGGTCTTCAATGTAGAATTGAGCGGTTCTCATCGCTAAATACTCATTCATTGTAGTCGAATTGTAGAAAAGATTTGTTAAAGTGGCGATTGCGTTAGGAACGAAAATCTTATTCATACTTACCCCTCCACTATTCTTAATATTCTGTCATTAAGTCACTTCTAGTATGAGTCACGATAAAAATGTTGTCAATCTTTATATTTTGAGCATTTGAAAGTAAATCTTTACTCAAATTGAGTAAAAAGAACATAGGCAAAAGTGATTGAGAATGAATGTTGCTGGGTTTACGAAACGAACCAACTTACATATGACATGTTGATTTAAGCTCGATTTCTAGGTCTGGTTGGCATCCAGTAATTAGTGGCTTAATAAAAGCCAGTGTCACAAGTGGCACGATTAAGCCGAATGTTTTAGAATTTTTTTAGAAATTCTTTCATTGATGAGATCCTTTCTGTGTTTGAATTTTCAAAGGGCTCATGAAACAACAGATCTTTAATGACTGTGAAGAAGGCGGGCTTCCACATTACGGAGCTCTCCAGATGAAACACTATCAGCCACGATTATTTGCAATGTTCTCGTAGCTGTCATTCGTTTGTCCGGATGCTTCAATTGCAGATGCTGTTGTATCGCCCGGAAAAGTTCATTATTTTCTGGACGGTTGGCGTTATAGATTTCTTGTAAACTCCTCGATTTTCCCATGGCTTTTCCTACTTTCCATCAAGTGTGAAATACATATGAATGCTTCTGCGATAATATTCCCATGGTCTATATTTTCGTCTGAGCGCTTCAAATTCCTTCTTTTTTCAATTAAATCTTCTTTAAAGAACAGGGAAGATGCTCCTGATTTTTTTACAAGGCGTTAGCCTAGCTGTCTTACTGCTTGACCGTTTCCGTATATGTTGTTGTTTGTCTTTAACACGACTAAAGTAATTCAAATCATGTTCTGCGTAGGAGTGTGTCATTGTGATTTAGAAAAATATTGAGACATGATGCATTAGTCCCGTTATCAAACAGGAAAGTACCTCCTGTAATCTTACTTCTATTTATTTTCCGTTTCGTACTTTTTTTAAATAATATCAATGAAAGATGGTAATAAATAAAAAACCACTATTTAAGAACACTTCAAATAACAAATTTTCTAAGGGGCGGCAGATTGTGAACAATATGGGATGTCAATGCAGGTCCAATGACGAGTTACAGCAACTGGTCGATCAGGCAAAAGAATATACAAATATGGGAACGGTGGCAGACTATATTCCAGCTCTTGAAAAGGCGAATCCTGGGGATTTATCTGTTGCTATTTACTATCCTGACGGAAAAGGATATTGTGCGGGGGATGTAAGTGGGAAAATGACCCTGCAGAGCATATCAAAGGTTTTGACACTTGCTCTTGTATTAATGGAAAAAGGGGAGGAATATGTCTTTTCCTATGTAGGCAAAGAACCTACCGGTGACCCTTTTAATTCGATTGCCAAGTTAGAGACGAACAAGCCATCCAAGCCGTTAAACCCGATGATCAATGCAGGAGCATTGACTGTGACCCACATGATTGCAGGTGACAGTGTGGATGAACGATTTCAGCGTATTTTAGATTTTATCCGGGAATTGACTCAAAATCCCACTATTGGTTTTAATGAAGATGTTGCCCGGTCAGAATACAATACAGCAGACTTAAATAGGTCGTTAAGCTATTTTTTAAAGCAGCATAATGTAATAAATGAGGATGTGGAGGACTTAATCGAATTGTACTCGAAGCAGTGTGCCATTGAAATAGACAGTCAGGATTTGGCGAGGATAGGCTGTGTGCTGGCCATGAACGGGAAAGATTTGTTGACGGGAAAGCAAATCATCCCCGGGGACATTGCCCGTATTTGCAAGACATTCATGGTTACCTGCGGCATGTATAACGCATCAGGTGAATTTGCCATCAATGTTGGCATTCCGGCTAAAAGCGGTGTGTCAGGGGGGATCATGGGGGCCGTCCCCGGAAAATGCGGGATTGGAATTTATGGTGCAGCTCTGGATGAGAAGGGGAACAGCGTTGCCGGGATGAAAATCTTGGAAATGATGGCGAAAAAGTATTCCTTAAGTATGTTTAATCATTAACACCTTTAGTGATGAGTCGATGATATTAATCAACTCACTTTCACGGCAAAAAAAAGGACCTCTGCACATATGGCAAGGGTCTTAAGGTGATCATAACAAGTTGGATAGGAGAGATACTTTTTTATATAATGCATGTACTTCTTTATTCCGATGTTCCCCGATGTCATTTCTTAGGTGGCCTTCCATGTCGGTCATTAAATCAGCTAATTTCAATGCCTTTTGCCTATCGGAAATATTGCTTCGAATGATATATTCATATTTTGCATTGTATTCAGTCAGTGACATTTCTTCCGTCCTCCCAAAATATCATTTAAGCTGTCCTCTGTTCCTTCATCAGCAATCCCAATGTACTTTAGTGTAATTTCAGGTTGTGAATGATTAAGGATCATTTGTAACTCAGCAAGGTCCTTACTTCGTTTATAGTGCCAGTACCCGAACGTTTTCCGCATGGTATGGGTACCGACGCCCTCGATGTCCACCATGTCCGCTGCTTTATTAAGCTGTCTGTAGGCTTGTATTTTGCTAATTGGCTTATCGCCCTTGCGTGAGGGGAATAGCCATTCACCATCGATGGTGGCTATATAGGCAGCCAATTCATTACATACATTATTAAGCTGTATTATTCTTGGCTTTTTTGTTTTGCCTTCCTTGATGATGACCTCCATCTTACCTTTAATGTCCTTTATCTTCAGCGATAATAAATCAGACACACGCAAGCCGGTATTGATGCCTAACAAGAACAATATGTAGTCCCTCTCGCTGCAATGTCTCTTCAGTGACCATTTCATATCATCTAATTTTTCCAATGATCTGATTGGTTGAACGTCAATTAAATGTGCTTTTGGCAAATGAGATCACCCTTATTTCACGCTAATGGAATCAGTGTTTTGAATGTATACTTTTTTATTAATTTAAGAGTAACACTTGAAAAGGATGGAAGTCAATGTGAGGTGTTTACTGATATTTTTTGGACTGTCCACATTTAAGGGTTCGGAGTATTTTAGTTGTTTATTCGTATTAAGGTTGAATAATGGCATTAAAAACTTCTGGAACTTGATATAATGAATCTATAGGAATATTTTTCAAAACTGATGTTTTGATGGATATTTAATAGATGAATTAATTCATTCTGAATTTATTATGCTTTAACAGGATTGGGGAAGCCACCATGAAGAGAGGTTTAGTTATATGAAAAAGTTACTGCCTTTAGTTTCAAGGTTGTTTACTATGGCAATTATGGTTGCGTTTTTTTACTGTATGTTCATGTTCGCAGACCTGGAGAATGAAAAGAGAGACAGCGGGAGTCATAACGAGCGATCAGTTAATTTTGAAGAGATGAGCGATCAAGAAGAGAAGCCGGCAGGTTCTTTGGTGAACTATTGTAAAGATAGCGCGAATGAGAGTCTCTCCTCCAGTTGGTTTGGTATTGAAGAAAACGTTATGGAACCTAGCGAATACACGGTTGAATGCATCGAACACTTGGAATAGCAGCAGAGTTCCTATGAATCACCCGGAAAATTGAAGTTCAGGTTTCACAAAGATACATCCGGGAAGTAAGTGTTTATAAGGGCTTTGCTGAAATGATTGGTGAGAATCGGGTACACAGAGGGGGGCATATTTGTTGCATATAGAACGTTGACACTAGCCTGTTTGGATCTTAACCAAACAGGTTTTTAGTATGAAAGGAAATCCAAAGGAAAAAATGGAATAGAATATAATGAAGAACGAAAATTTTCCACCCCCATATCTTTTTCTCTTTCTGAAACGTTTATAGGATAGAGGGTGTTGAAGGAGTGAGAAAAATGATAAATAAGTTAAGGGAAGATATTTCTGAAGAAAAGGATAACGGTGCGATTTTGCGTGAAGTCTATCCTGAATTGCTTCGGTTTTGCCGATTCCTGACCCAAAATAATTGGGATGGGGATGATTTGGCACAGGAAACGATATTGAAGGCAATGCAGGGCTATGGGAAGAAAACGGAAATAACAACGGCTTTATTGAAGACGATAGCCCGACATTCCTGGATTGATACGATACGAAAAAGAAAAAATGAATCCTTAGACAATCTGTTGGATACCGAACAACAGGGATCAGTTGGGGAAAATGCCTTTGAAACGGTTGAATATATAATAAAGTCACTTACCCCGAAACAAGCTGTTGTGTTCCTATTAAAGGAAGGATTCCTCTATCGGTCAAAAGAAATCTCAGATTATTTGAACACCACGGAGACCGCAGTAAAGGCGATCCTGAATCGTGTGAAAAAGCGTTTTGACAATGACGTCGAAGAGCGTAAGTTGACTTGCGTGGAAGATTGGCAAGATGAGGAGGAACAGCGGCTCATGACCCTGATGACTCAAGCTTTAAAAGCCCAGAATCCTGATATCCTCATTAGAAGCATCCCATCTTTCAAATCCCTGAATAGTGAATCGATGATTCCTAAACTGATGAATCGTTCGATTCTTTCCAAATCAAGCTTCACTCCTTCAAACACACTCTCAATGGCCGCATAGCCAAATTATGTTAGGAGGAAGAAGAGATATGACAACAATTCCATATGTAATTGAGCAATCAGGCAAGGGTGAGCGCTCGTACGATATTTATTCCAGACTTCTAAAAGACCGTATCATCATGATTGGGGAAGAAATCACCGATCATTTAGCCAACAGTGTGGTTGCCCAATTGTTATTCTTGGCAGCAGATGCACCTGAGAAGGAAATTACCATCTTCATAAACAGTCCGGGGGGATCGACCAGTGCCGGTTTCGCCATTTATGATACGATGCAATATATTAAGCCTGATATCCGGACTGTATGTACGGGGATGGCTGCATCATTCGGTGCCATGCTTTTATTGGCGGGTACGAAAGGGAAACGGTGCGCTTTGCCAAATAGTGAAATCATGCTTCATCAACCGCTTGGTGGGGCGAGGGGGCAAGCCACGGAAATTGAAATTTCTGCCCGAAGGATTTTGAAACTAAAGGATCATATCAATCAAATCATCTCGGAAAGGACTGGGCAGCCTATCGAAAAGGTGGCGAAAGACACAGATCGTGATTACTTCCTAAGCGCAATTGAGGCGAAGGATTACGGTATAATCGATGAAATAATCGTTCAGGATAACTAATCCTGATAAAAAAGCCATCAGTAAGCTCAAAAATATGCTGGATGAAAACGAAAAGAAACTGTCGATATCTATATCGGCAGTTTCTTTTTTTACCTTTGACATTTACTGCAAAAAGGCCAGTTCCTCAGGAGGTTTGAGTGTTACCATTCAACAGTCATTTGCTTATGGGGCAGTCAAGTAATGGATTCTTACACTTGATGCATGAGTTTTATTTTTTTATGATTAGTCTGCTTGACTCGTTCTCGTTGTTTACCGGAACGTCTTTTCCTACTGTGACCCTGCGAACGACGCGGTGCTGGTCCCCGTAATCGGCAATAGCGTAATGCTGCGTGGCTAGGTTATCCCAAATGACCACGTCCCCTTCACTCCATTGCCAACGCACGGTATTTTCTAAGCGCGTGACGTATGAATCGAAGATACTTAATAATCTTTCAGATTCACTTGTTGTATATCCTTCCACTCTTCCAGCAAAACCACCTAATAACAAATGCCTTTTTCCGGTTTCTGCGTGCACGTGAACGACTGGGTGCCTTGTTTTATAAATGGTCGATTCGAATATATCACGATATTTCTTTTTAACCTCATCATCAATGTTTTCGGCTGGTTTGAATTGTGCATAATCATACTCATTTGTATGGATCGCCCATAGTCCATCCGCTAATTTCTTCAATCCATCCGGCAGGTCCTCATATGCTTTATTCGTATTTGCCCAGACTGTATCGCCGCCAACATCAGGGATGGTTACACCTCTTAAAACAGAGTATTTGGGAACTTCTGGAACAAAAGTGACATCAGTATGCCAATGGTTTGCTTTAGCACCCCGTTCGGAATCAAGTTCGAAAATATAGTTAGTATTGTCTTTGACCGGTACTGTAGGATGCGCATAAGGTTCACCCAATAGTTTGGCAAATGCCTCTTGGCTGGCATCGTCCAAATGGTTTTGACCTTTGAAGAATACGACTTTATGATCGTTTAACGCTTGTTTGATTTCACTGAAAATAGCTAAATCCAAGTCTCCGCTTAATTGGACCCCTTGAATTTCAGCTCCAATCCTTCCTGCTACGGGTACCACTTTTAATTGTTGTGTTTTAGTTTCCGTCATAATCAATCTCCTCCTGTAAGGTATGTTTTTTTATTTTTTAAAGGCTTCATCAATGTATTCATTGTGGATCTGGTTTTTAAAATTAAATGATTTCTTGATATAACCCACACCAGCTAATGTATCGATTGATTCTTGTTGTGCCTTGATGGCATCATCGGTAAAGTAGATATTTGGTTCTTCAGCCGTTATTATTTTCTTGACTGTGCTCACAGGCAATTTAGTTTCTTTAGAATAAATTTCAGAGGCTTCATCTGGATTTTCAATTTGCCAATCGGCAGCTTTTTTATAAACCTTTAAATAGGCCTCGACAATTTCAGGATGTGCTTTTGCAAATTCGTTACGTGCAATGATTGCACCAGGAGCTAATATTTTTTCCTTTACTTTAAGTGCGACTGCATTCCCTTTTTCAATATTATTAAGGTAATAAGGGTTCCATATCGCCCAGGCGTCCAATTGTTTGGTTTCAAAAGCGGATTGAGCATCATCCGGTTGTAAATTGATGAGTTTAATATCATCGATCGTTAAACCATGTGCTTTCAATGCTTTGATTAAATACACATGACCTGTTGTCCCGGAGGCAACACCGACCGTTTTTCCCTTTAAGTCTTCAATCTTCTTAATGTCTCCTTCTGGCTGAGCCAGGATCCGGACAGATGACTCACCTCGTCCCGTTTGTGCAATCACTTCAAATGGCAGATTCTTATCAATTCCGGCAATCAGTGCACCATCCCCTAAAAAAGATAGGTCAACCCGATTGGAAGCGAGGGATTCCAAAAGAGGGGGACCACTCGGGAATTCACTCCACTCGATTTGGGCATCCAGTTTAGAAAACTCTTCGTCGAACAATCCCTTTTCCTTTGCAATGACCAATGGCCCCATCTTACCATTTAAGGCAATATGAACTTTAAGTGGATCACTTTTCCCGGAAGCCTTGCCGGCATCGGAATTGCAACCTGCCAATACAGCAATGCTAAAGATGGCAAGCAATAATGCGGTTAACTTGTTACGGTATTCCTTCATGAATTCCCTCCTTTTTTTAATTACACTTACCACATCTGGATGGTCAGAATAATGACAAAAAGAGATTCAACGAAGAGTATGCAGGGGTTACTCTTCATTGAATCTCCGGTAGTCCAGTTGATTCACATGACCTTTATTTAATTGGTTTTTTGTGAAGCGGATTTGTGTATGAATGCATCTTAACAGGTGTTAGAATAATCTGTCAATTTCTTTTTTTTGATTAATCCGATAAAATAAATTGGTATTGAGTGTTGATTATAAATAATCGATAAGTTAATATAAAATGAAATATTGAATCGACTAGTTAACTAGAGATTCAGCAAAGGGACAATATGTGCCTTATTGCTGAATCTCTAGTTTTTTATTTGAGAAAGGGTGAGGTTATTGGTAGCGACGTTAGAAATTAATCATGTAAGCAAAACATTTAAGAATGATAATGAAAGTGTCCATGTTTTGGATAATTTAAATCTGCACGTCAAAAATGGTGAGTTCGTCACCATCATTGGTCCGAGCGGCTGCGGGAAAAGCACATTATTAAAGCTGATCGCAGGACTTGATTCAGACTTTGACGGTACGATCATAGCAGGGGATCATCCGGTTAGCGCCCCTTCTAAAGACCGTGGTTTCATTTTTCAGGAGCACCGCTTATTTCCATGGCTGAATGTGGAGAAAAATATTGCAGGTAACCTTCCATTAAAAAAAACGGACATTAGAAAAAGGGTGGATGATTTAATTTCACTTGTTAAGCTAAAGGGATTTGAAAAGGCGTATCCACGCCAATTATCCGGTGGAATGTCGCAGCGTGTTGCCATTGCCAGGGCCTTATTACGTAATCCTGAAGTTTTATTGCTGGATGAGCCATTCGGTGCATTGGATGCTTTCACGCGAACGCATCTTCAAGAGGCTTTACTAGAAATATGGGAGAGGAATATGACAACGATGGTGCTTGTCACCCATGATATTGATGAATCCATCTTTTTATCGAGCAAAGTGGTAGTCATGGAGGCAAAGCCTGGTCGGATTAAAGCTATCGTTCCAATTGATTTACCATATCCAAGAACTCGAACAAGCAAAGCGTTTCAGGAATTCAGGACCGTCATTTTAACCCAACTTGATCATCATCCGGAAGAAAGGGAAGATTGGAGCATTTAATTAATTTTTGAAAAAAGGAAGGATGAAAAATATGTCTACACAGACCGTTGCTCAAAACAAGTCGCTTGTCATAAGGAAAACGAAAAAACAATCCAAACTTGCCAAATCAGCATTGCGGGGTTCATTCCTTCCCGTTGTCGTGTTGATTGCATGGCAATCATTAGGTTCGGCTGGTATCCTGCCTGCCCAATTATTCTCATCTCCTTTATTGATCGTCACGACTTTCATTGATCTCGTTCGGTCAGGGGAAATGGGCATGCATTTACAAATCAGTTTAACGCGGGCTCTTCTTGGCTTTGCATTAGGTGGTTTTTTAGGCTTATTGCTAGGAATCATCGTTGGCATGCAAAAAAAATCCGAAGAATATCTTAATCCGAGCATTCAAATGTTACGGACAGTTCCTTTACTTGCGATTACCCCTTTATTCATTATGTGGTTCGGGTTTGGTGAACTATCCAAAGTGCTGCTTATTGCTTTAGGCGCTTTCTTTCCTCTATATTTACAAACTTTTTTGGGCCTTCGGAATGTGGATAAAAAACTATACGATGTTGCCCGAATCTTGGAGTTTAGCCGTCTGGAACAAATAACGAAGCTCATGATTCCGGCAGCTTTGCCAAACATATTGCTTGGTATCCGTTTAGCCTTAAGTGCGGCTTGGATGTGCCTGGTCGTAGCCGAATTGTTGGGTGCGGATAGAGGGGTGGGATTCATGATCCAGGATGCCCGTTCATTCATGCAAACGGACGTCGTATTCGTAGGCATCATCATTTTTGCCCTCGCTGGCAAAATCTCCGATTCGTTTGTCCGCTTTTTAGAAAATCATTTTCTGAAATGGCAAGATAGTTTTAAAGCTTAATTGAAAAGGATGACCTTCCAAAACTGGGCGGTCATCCTTTTTCTTGTTTGGTAATGTATGTTTAATCTATTTCTCTATGTAAGGGCAAATAAATGGTGAAGGATGTTCCTTTGTTCAATTCGCTCTGGACCACGATTTTACCTTTGTATTTTTGAACGATGGAATAACAAACGGTCAGGCCGATACCTGTTCCCCTGTCTTTAAGCGAATAAAATGGGGTGCCGAGTATTTCAAGCTGTTTTTTGGAGAGGCCTATTCCTGTATCTGTTATTCTTATTTTTGCCATGGTGCGTTCCTGCTCTGTTTCCACTTTGATGAATCCGGGATTGTTCATAGACTCAATTCCATTTTTCATGATATTGACCAGTATCTGTTTAAGTTCGATGGGATTCATGTTAATGTGCAGGTCGTCACGGAAATCCAAGAGAAAGCCTATGTTGCGATTATTGGCGAAACTCGTTAATAGATCGGAAATCTTTTGGATTTCGAAATTTAAAGGAATGACCTGTGCATTATCCGTTTGCGGCTTTGCCAAAGACAAATAATCATTGATTATCACTTGTGTATATTCAAGTTCTGTGAGCATCGTCTGTACATAAAATTTTTCCGTTTCATTCAGTTCCTTCTCTTGATCTAATAACTGGGCAAACCCTTTCACGACTGTAATCGGATTACGTATCTCATGTGCAATGGTGGCAGCGAGCTGTCCGACTGAGTTCAGTTGCTTGGCCTGCTGTATTTCCTTATGAAATGCATTCGTGGATTCTACCCTATTATTGGTTCCTATGAATACGAATACCAATATGATTTGTATAGCGATGAAGTTAAGCGTGTTGCCGAAACTATCCAAAGCGACATATTCATAAGTGTATTGAAGATCCGTTTTTGAAATGATCAAGATGGAAGCCGGACCTAATATGATATTTAAAGTGGCGACAATATAGAATCCGATTTTATCAAAGAGAAAAATGGGAATCAATGGTGCTATAGCAAATAATGACAGCATGATTGCAGTATCCGGGAATATCCAGAATTTGCTATATAAATAAACAGTAATTAAGAAAATGAATAGGGTTTTATAGAAATTGACTTCTGTTTTTAAGAAAAATAACAGAGAAATTATCATCCCCGATATTAAAATGACCTGTAATGTCATCTCGTAGGGATTATCTTTCCAACTTATAGGTGATACAGAAATCCCAACTAGCAGTAAAAAGGATATCATTGCCATGAATGCCTTCAGTATAAATCGGTGTTTGTTTTGATAATATTGATAATTTTTTAACATAATTCCCCTTAATATTAATATTCTGTTTGTTTGTTTAATAGTAATATGATACTAGTTTTTTGTAAATCGGAAAAAGATAGATTTTGCCATCGATAGTCTCTCTATATAGTACCGGAATGGGAGATCAAGGAGTTAAGTAATGAGGGGAATTTTGAAATATTTAGTTGTTGTTATTTGGGGTGACTGTTTTTTTCTACTATTTCAATATGTGCATGCCAAGAAACTTTTTATATTTTCTTATTGGCTTACCAGTATCCATGTTTAGCACATTTTTCATGTATGATTTTTTTAGAAAAAGAGGTTTTTAGTGGGTTTATGAATGCACTGTGGGTAATTGTTTGATAGGTTATTTTACTCATTTTTACTAATATATTATTTCTTTACATTATATTAGCTGTAGATTCACATTCCCCTTTTAAAATGATGGTAATAATAGGAGGGGGAGAGGGAAAGTGAAAACGAATATAAAGAAATTCGGTTTTTGTATGATGAGTGCGGCCTTTATATTGCAAGCTACTTCCATGGGGGCCTCAGCTGCAAATGGAAATCATTCCAATTCATCTATTTATGAGAAGAAAATCGTGAATATTGCACATCGGGGAGCTTCTGGACATGCACCTGAACATACCATTCCCGCTTATCAATTGGGAGAACAAATGAAAGGTGACTACATAGAAATCGATCTTCAGATGACCAAGGATGGAAGATTGATAGCAATGCATGATGAAAAGGTGGATCGTACAACGAATGGTACAGGTCTGGTGAAGGATTTAACGTTGGCAGAGATCAAGAAACTGGATGCCGGTTCATGGTTCAATGAACAATATCCGCAATTGGCAAAAGAGGTATATGAAGGGTTGAAGGTTCCCACTCTTGAAGAAGTCTTTAAGAAGTTCGGAAAGCAGGCCAATTACTATATCGAAACAAAGTCCCCTGAAGTATATCCAGGAATGGAGGAAGAACTTCTACAGGTTCTGGAAGAATATAAAATGATGGATTCAAAAGGCCGTACCAAGAATGTATTAATACAATCGTTCAGTAAAGAAAGCCTTATGAAGGTTCATGACATGAATCCAAAGTTACCGCTTGTGCAGCTTTTTTCTTATAAGAACCCAGCAACCATTTCCGATGAAGAATTGGAATCCATTAAGGAATATGCAATTGGCGTTGGCCCGAACTTCAATAGGGTTGACGGACAATATGTGAAGATGGTCCGCAGCCATGACCTTCAATTCCATCCATATACAGTAAATGATAGAGCGGATATGAAAAAGGCTCTTGAATGGGGTGCAACGGGGCTGTTCACTAATTATCCTGATGTATTCAGCGAGGTGTTAAGAGAGTACAAGCATGATAATCACAATGAAAATGGGAATTTATAAGGTTACTAAATTATGTGAGTCCCGGTTTTCCGGGGCTTTTTTTGTTATGAAGGGCATTTAATTATTGGGGAAATTAGGTGGCCTTAGGCTTAGCAGGCTTTTTTGACGGGTATATCAAATGTATTAAAAATATTTTAGGAGGTTGATTATGAAGGCTGTCACTTTTCAAGGAGCAAAAGAGATACAGGTAAAACAAGTTGAAGATCCAAAACTTCAGCAAAAGGATGATATCATCGTCAGAGTGACTTCAACGGCCATTTGCGGGTCCGATCTCCATATATATCAGGGTGCTTTGCCCACGCATAAGGATTATGTCATTGGCCATGAACCGATGGGCATCGTTGAAGAAGTGGGCCCGGAAGTTACGAAGGTGAAAAAAGGGGACAGGGTTGTCCTGCCTTTCAACATTTCTTGTGGGCACTGTTATTATTGTGAACATGATATGGAGAGTCAATGTGATAATTCCAACCCAAATGAAGCGGTGGATACAGGCGGATACTTTGGTTTTACGGAACGATATGGGAACTATCCAGGCGGGCAGGCAGAATATTTAAGGGTCCCATATGGAAACTTCATGCCGTTTGTCATTCCAGAGTCCTGTGAACTTGAAGATGAGGCACTATTGTTCATGTCCGATGTGCTGCCAACCGCGTATTGGAGTGTAGAGAACGCTGGCGTCAAAAAAGGTGATACGGTAGCGGTACTTGGTTGTGGGCCGATTGGCTTGATGGCTCAGAAGTTCGCTTGGATGAAAGGCGCAAAAAGGGTCATTGCAATAGACAATCTTCCTTATAGGCTCAATAGGGCAAAACAGATGAATAAGGTTGAGGCGTATAACTTCGATGAGTATAACGATATGGGCAGCTACATTAAGGAAATCACTTCAGGCGGGGCTGATGTGGTCATAGATTGTGTGGGGATGGACGGCAAGAAATCAACGATCGAGGCGATTGAGCAAAAGCTGAAACTCCAGGGCGGAACGTTAAGTGCGATCGAGATTGCACTTAAAGCCGTACGTAAATTCGGTACGATCCAACTGACTGGCGTATATGGATCCAAATATAATATGTTCCCATTAGGCAATTTATTTGAAAGGAACATTAACCTGAAAATGGGGCAAGCACCAGTCATTCACTACATGCCAAAGCTTTTTGATGAAATCATGGCCGGAGAGTTCGACCCCACGGAAATCATATCCCATAAAGTCCCTCTCGAAAAAGCGAGTGAAGCTTATCAAATCTTTAACGATCATGAGGATGAATGCATTAAAGTGGTGTTAAAGCCATAATCTGAAGCTTATAAAAAGTCCAATGCATGGAGCTGCATTGGACTTTTTGGTTAGGTTCACAAATAGTTAAGGGTGTATTATGGATAAACGTATAAAAGAGGTGTGAAATATGAATGATAATTATGCCTTTGAGCTGAAGAAATCAGGATTACATTGATTTTTTTCTATAATGGGTGGCTTTCGTTTCAGGGGAATCCGGAAATGAGGCGACTGACCCTTCAGATATGAATGAGCATATGATTTAAAAAGAAGAGGCAGTGCAAAGTGAACCTGAATAAGGTTTTTGGTAATGAAAACGAGTATTTATATTATATAATGATAGTGTCAAAAGGAGGATGCATAGATGGTATATAATTCGGCAGCAGAACTTTGCGAAGGGTTTGGGTATCCGCCCGTTCACGTTAAATTGACGATAGAGATCGTCGATAAGAGATTGGGACCTGTAACGGCGGAAGCGGAGATTGCCGTAAAGCCTGTAAAGTCAAAGGAATATCTAGAAGTATTGGTGGAAGAATTGGAATCGGAGCATATTTTTGCTGATGAAAATGGCAGTATCTATGGCAGTTTCGGTATCGATCAAAGCATCCAGATATATGATGAAGTCCTGACTACAATTCCGTTCGAAGAGTTAATAGGAAAGGAAAATTGGATAGAGACAATTGAGGAATCAGTCACTATGGATAAGCTAAAGGAACAACTGGAGAAATCCCTCAATGATTATCAATTCAGTGATTTGAGCGGAAAATATAAATTCAGGAAAAGATGTACGATAACGGAACTTCAATTCATAGAATAAACCAAAACTGGAGAAGGCGAAATGCTTTCTCTTTTTTCGATGCCATCATAATTAAATGCTTATAGTGACACAATCCATAAGGTTTTTTTAAAAACATACATCAAGGAGGAATCAGTAAGGTTTTTTATGGTTTCAACATACATTTTTTTATGGTTTTACATAGGGTAATATATTGATAAGGGCTTTTACAAGAAAACGAAATGTATCTTTTAAAAGATAAAAAGGAGAATATATGAAAATTGGTTTGGTACGGCATTTTAAGGTGGCACATGAATTTCCCACTGGGAGACCTGTGACGGCGGATGATATGAAGCAATGGTTCGAGGACTATGATGCCGCGGATATCATTTATGGAACGACTTTATTTGGTGTGGAGGAATGGAAGGAATGTTATTGCAGTGATATGTCGAGAGCTGTCAAGACAGCGGAACATATCTATCCAGGTACGGTTCATCGGATGGAGGAGCTGCGGGAAATACCTTCCCCCCCACTTAAAGGAAAAGTTAAGCTGCCGTTCATCCTTTGGGCCATCTGGATTCGCTGTTGCTCGGTAATCAACAAGCAGACAAGGGCGGAGATTAAGATCGCAGAGCGAAGGATCAATAAAGTATTGGATGAAGTCTTGGCAAAGGGGGAAAGGGATGTTCTGATCGTGAGTCATGCCGCCCTCATGGTATATATGAGGAAAGAGCTGATACGACGGGGTTTCACCGGTCCAAAATTCAAGATTGCCAGTAATGGAAAGCTTTATGTATTTGAAAGATGATAATGGGAAAATATTGGGTTTACCACCAGGAAGGGTAAGTCATTTTTGCTGATTTTAAGAAAGAGGAAGGCATTTTCCGAATAGTTATTCTTTTTTTATTGGTTGTGGTTTATTATTGTAATAGTGTAATTTTTACGAATTCAATAATAGGGAAAGAGGGGTGGACATTTTGCTGAAGGCAGTTTTTTTTGATTTAGATGATACATTACTTTGGGATCAGAAAAGTGTAAAAGAGGCTTTTGTGGCCACATGCGAAGTGGCTAAGGAGAAATATGACCTGAATGTCGACGAGTTTGAAGAAGCGGTGCGAAAGGAAGCACGTGAGCTTTATTCTTCTTACGATACATACGCATTCACTCAAATGATCGGAATCAACCCATTTGAGGGATTATGGGGGAATTTTCAGGATGATCATGATGAATTCCGGAAGATGGCCGGGATTGCACCGGCTTATCGGAAAGAAGCATGGACGAGAGGTTTGAAGGCATTAGGGATCGATGATCCGGAATTTGGGCTTGAACTGGCAGAACGTTTCCCGGCCGAGAGACGCAAGAAGCCATTTATCTATGAAGAATCATTCCGTGTATTGGATGAATTAAAAGGGAAGTACAAATTGCTATTGCTTACGAATGGATCTCCTGAACTGCAAAATACCAAACTTGAAATTACGCCTGAACTGGTTCCTTATTTCGACCAAATCGTGATTTCTGGCGCATTTGGACGAGGTAAACCGGATGTCTCCATATTTGAGCATGCTTTGGAACTCATGGAGCTTGATAAGGATGAAGTGTTGATGGTCGGCGATAATTTAATGACCGATATCCTTGGAGCATCACGGGTAGGTATAAAGTCGGTCTGGATAAATCGCCATGATAAGGAACGGAATGAAGTGATTCCGACCTATGAAATCAAGCATTTAGAGGAGCTTTACCCAATCCTTGAGAGTCTGGGGAATTAATTAACGGTCCTCTCCAAATGACAAATTTTGGAGGGGTGCAATGACAATATTAGGTCTTTCAAATTATTTACAGAATGAAAAGGGTGATATATAGTTACCCTGTAATCAATTATATTATTTAGACTAGGGGTGTCCAATAAAAGTTGGGCTGAGAGAGAAGCGCTTAAGCTTCTTAACCCTCAGGACCTGATCTGGTTCATACCAGCGTGGGGAAGTTAGAATCTACTGAACAATGACTTTTCAATTGGTCATTCTGTAGTCATACTAACGTTAGCCAGGTCTTAAATATGAGATCTGGCTTTTTCGTGCGAAATGAATTGGATTTTGTCCTTTTTAAATGAACTTAAAAAGGAGAAATGAAATCATGATGAGTAATTCTGTAAATGACATGAACGTTTCAATTATGTCCAGTTTTGCCGGGAGTAAAAAAGTGTATGTTGAGGGATCTAGACCTGATATTAAAGTACCTATGCGTGAAATTAAGCTAAGTCCGACTACAGGGACATTCGGCGAAGAAGAGAATCCGCCTTTACGAGTTTATGACACAAGCGGTTTTTATACGGATTCAGATTATCCCATTGATATTCGTAAAGGTCTTGCCCCGATTAGACGAAGCTGGGTTCTGGAACGGGAAGATGTTGAAGAGTATGATGGCCGTGAAATAAAGCCCGAAGATAACGGGTATAAAAAAGTTGAGTCACAATCCAACGCCGAAGTTTTTCCGGGATTGAAAAGAAAACCATTGCGTGCAGTGAAAGGGCAAAACGTAACCCAGCTCCATTATGCCCGTAAAGGTATCATTACTCCAGAAATGGAGTTCATTTCGATCAGGGAAAATGTAGCCCCTGAGTTTGTAAGGGAAGAGGTAGCTAGCGGGCGGGCTATCATTCCGGCAAATATTAACCATCCTGAAAGTGAGCCAATGATCATCGGACGTAATTTTCATGTGAAAATAAATGCGAATATTGGAAATTCCGCTGTTAGCTCATCGATCGAAGCTGAAGTGGAGAAGATGACTTGGGCTACACGATGGGGTGCAGACAATATAATGGATCTTTCCACCGGAAAGAATATTCACACGACCCGGGAATGGATTATCAGAAATTCACCTGTGCCAGTTGGGACGGTTCCGATATATCAAGCATTGGAAAAAGTGAATGGAGTAGCGGAGGATTTAAATTGGGAAGTTTTCCGGGATACATTAATCGAGCAGGCTGAACAAGGTGTCGATTACTTCACCATTCACGCTGGTGTGCTTTTGCGATACATCCCCATGACAGCAAAGCGAGTTACGGGAATCGTTTCCCGAGGAGGCTCCATCATGGCGCAATGGTGCTTGGCCCACCACCAAGAAAGTTTTCTCTATACTCACTTTGAAGAGATTTGTGAAATCATGAAGGCGTATGATGTCTCTTTCTCATTAGGTGACGGCCTCCGTCCGGGATCCATTGCAGATGCAAACGATGAGGCACAATTTGCTGAATTGGAAACACTTGGGGAACTGACGAAGATTGCTTGGAAGCACGATGTTCAAGTCATGGTGGAGGGACCCGGTCACGTACCGATGCATTTGATTAAAGAAAATATGGATAAGCAGCTGGAAGTCTGTCAAGAAGCACCATTCTATACCCTGGGACCATTGACAACGGATATAGCTCCTGGATACGACCATATCACTTCTGCCATTGGTGCTGCCATGATTGGATGGTTTGGCACTGCCATGCTTTGTTATGTAACACCGAAAGAGCATTTGGGACTTCCGAATAAAGAGGATGTTCGGGTAGGGGTCATAACCTATAAAATTGCTGCCCACGCAGCTGACCTAGCTAAAGGTCATCCGCATGCAAGAAAACGGGATGATGCCCTCTCGAAGGCCAGATTCGAATTTCGTTGGAGAGATCAATTCAATCTTTCCCTGGATCCTGAAAGGGCGGTCGAATATCACGATGAGACTCTTCCGGCTGAAGGTGCCAAAACAGCTCATTTCTGTTCAATGTGCGGACCAAAATTCTGCAGTATGAGAATCTCTCAGGACATTCGTGATTTGGCTAAGGAAAAGGGTCTGGGTTTTGAATCGGTAATCGATGAAGGGCTTAAAGAAAAAGCGAATGAATTTAGGAAAACGGACGGGGAAATCTATCAATGATTCCGACGAAAGGGAGAATTCGATGAATCGGGTAATCCAGATAAAAGTTGAAATGAAACAGTTGGAAACTCAATTGGAACAGCTGAAAAGAGAGCTGAACATTTTTCGGGAAAATTGCAATCATGAATTTGTAATGAATGATTATAGTCAACAATGTACAAAGTGCTACTTAATCGAAAGTCTGCAATGGTAATGTTGCCTTAATTGTCCTTTCATTATCGGAATTAATCCCTTAATCATGTTGGGGCATTCAAACGAAGTCAACATGATTAAGGGGATATTTTTTATGCTCATTCATTAAAGCAAAGTTGGAAAATATAAATGCCGTTTGATACTTAACATTTTATTCCTTGTAGCCATTCTTGATAACATTCATCACATAGCATTTCATTTCTATCCGTGTCAGTAACTTGAAACGTTACGACATGGATTTTTTTTTCTTCCGTTTCATCAGTACAATAGAAGCATTTATGTGTCAATAGAAATCCTCCCGTTCAAATAAAAGTGTTTATAGTTTTAAACGTCACGTTTTTTTTATACAGAAAACTTGTCTGCAGCTTAATTGGTCCTCTTGGAAGAGTTTAGATTGAATAATCCAGTTGGGGTTTAACATACTAAACTTGTTCGCATCATTGATAAAACGAGGAGGGAAATACAATGCAAAACCAATATCAACAAGGTCAAGTACACCAGAACATGCAAACGGGTGCCATTCCCCCACAAATGAATCACGGTGGTCACGAAGTATTTGATGTACATGAAGTGTTGTCGGGAACGATTGGTACTTTAAACACGTATACTCTTTTACGTCAGCATATCAAGGATCAGGAATTACTTGACATTCTGGATCGTCAATATCAGTTCATCCAAGATGAATATAATATTTCATTGGAGTGCTTCCAAACGGGCCAGGATCCTTCTAAACGGACTCAGAGTTACAAAATGAATCAAGGTAACGATTTTATATATGGCTTGACACCAACTCAGCCAAAGAAACCTTTGCAATCCGTATCGGAAATTACGGATGAATGCATATCAGGCTTGATGCTTGGAGCTGTTAAGTCTGCAGCATCCATGAAAGCGATGGCAGCGCTTGAAATAACGAATCCGGTGGTTCGCCGCGTATTTGCAGATTCCGTTCCGAACTGTATTGAAATGGCATATGAGATTTCGATATATCAAAACAAACATCATTACTACCAAGTTCCACAGCTTGCACAGCAGGATATGCAACAAATGATGAATTCGTATGCACCCGCACAAGGCAATAACAATAACATGAGTCATTAAAATCGTTTGTTAAGAACATAAAGAAGGGATAGGACTAATTCTCCTATCCCTTTTTTATCATTGTTTCATCTGATTTATTTCCTGGATGCATTCCTGGACGAGGGTTACAGCCTGACTCATCGTGGCTCCTCCGCCGAATGCTGCGGTCACACCAATGGCTTCAAGAATTTCTTGTTCGGAACAGCCTTGATCAAGACATCCTTTTGTATGATAGATAATACAGTATTCATCTTGTGAATATAAGCTTATTCCTAGTGCGATAAGCTGTTTTTCTTTCTGGGATAATTGACCTTCTTTAAAGCACTCTTCCGTAAACGAATTGAATTTCTCTGCGAGATCAGGCATTTTATGCGTAAAGACACCGATTCCAGCTTTATAATCACGAAGAGCATTTTCAGTAGAATTGTTAGCTTCAAATTCCATTTTCCATTCAGCTCCATCCTAAATTTTTTTTATCAAAAATTAGTATGAGCTAAATGTTGGACGATTAAACAGAAACATAGTAGTTTACCAAAGTAACCATGGAACCGTCCTTCCTACAAGGCAAGTGAACCCTTAGGCCGGGTGGCTTTGAACCATTGATAACAAAGGATGCAAATAAGTGCAACGTCAATGGCATCACCGGCATAGTACATTAACATTCCTCCATTTTCCGCTTGTTCCTTGGTGACTCCGCTTGGAGGATGGGCAAAAATATATTTAGAAAGAATATCATGGCCGGCCAATGAAATTGTAAATACGATAGCTCGAAACATATAGCTGAACCTGTGGGGTGCAGGGTCCATATAAATCATGGACGCAGTGAATAGATAGCCTGCTATGAACACGTGAAAATGCACCAATGCATGTAGAAGGGCATTTTGATGCATTAACCCATATAACCCAGTCGTATAAAGTATCCAGAGTCCCCCGATATTAAGCGCGGAAGCAGTGATTGGATGACTTAAAATGCGCAGCGGCCAACTTTTCAAAAACTTTGAAAGTCTTCTTGCTGATTGTACATCAAGTGTCCGCAGTGCAAGAGTAATAGGTGCAGCAAGCACGAGTAGGATGGGTGCGATCATTCCAAGCAGTAAATGACCAACCATGTGCGCTGAGAAGTCCATATGTGCGCGATTGGCCATGGGGCCTATAATTGCAGAAGCTGCACAGATGGTGCCAAGAATCCAAAAGAACGTACGGTATAAGGGCCATTTTTTATAGCGGCGGTTCGAAATTACCACAGCTGCGATATAAATAACTATAACGAGCGAGAAAAGAATCAATAAAATCGGTTCAAAACCAGTTCCATTATCATGAATATGCCCATTACTGTGCATTGCGGCCGTCTTCTTTCATATTAAGTAAGCTGCGCCTTGTTTGAATGACGATGGTAATGCCGATCAGTATCATGATTGTGGCTGCAATGTTCCAAATCAAGTCGTATGGGAGAATATCGACATTGTAACGGATTTGATGAAGACGCATGAGCTTGTGCTGGATAATCCCATCATATAACTGAAAAGAACCTGCCCCGAGCAAAACTCCCCCTATCCACCTTTTCAGCCATAATCCCTTTCGGCGGCGAAGGTCAGCGAACATGAAAAGAGACGCGACCGTTGCGAACCAGCTTAGGGCATGAAATAAACCATCCGAGACAAGTCCGATACCGGATGTGGACTTGTCATAGAAATGGTGCCAATGTAATAGTTGATGAAAGATGGCCTCATCGATGAATGCCACCAATCCGATCCCGAATAGAAAACCGGACCATAGATTACGAGCGGAATACGTATATCGCAATTCTGAAATGGATTGATTTTTTTGATTTCGGGGCCTGAAATCCATTTTCCATCCTCCTTATAAGTTTCTTTATATATGGATGATTTCCCTATATATGGTTATTTTTACTTTACCCTGTATTGCAAAGTTATAGACAGGTAAATGGATCTTTTATAAATCTTATTAGTGATCCATTCATAGTCCTAAGATATCCTTGGATTTTTCAGTGGTCATTGTTAATTGCATGTAAATTTTTCCTGAATATTGGTTCATTATAACTGGATTCATGTTTCAAGCGTGGACAGGCGGGTAATAAAAATCTAGAAAGTCAACTATTAATAAAAGGAGGAGTTAATATGTTTCGTCATCAAAAAGAGTTGCAATTTGAAGTTAAGGTAGAGCGACCAGATCCGATGCTTGCACGTCAAATCCAGGAAGTGTTAGGCGGACAGTTTGGGGAAATGACTGTCATGATGCAATATCTTTTTCAGGGTTTTAACTGCCGTGGAGAAGAAAAATACAAAGATATGCTGATGGATATTGGTACAGAGGAAATTGGACATGTAGAGATGCTTTGTTCGCTCATTAGTCAATTGCTTGATGGCGCTTCTCCGGAGGATCAGGCAGAAGCCGCAAAAGATCCTGCTACAGCAGCGATCATGGGTGGAATTAATCCTCAGCATTTGCTCGTAAGCGGACTTGGCGGACTGCCAACCAACTCGAATGGGGTGCCTTGGAACGGATCTTATATTGTAGCGAGCGGAAATCTATTAGCGGACATGCGATCGAATTTGCATGCTGAAAGCCAAGGACGCCTCCAAGTGGCCCGTTTATATCATATGACCAAAGATGAAGGGGTCCGTGCTACATTCCGTAAAATGTTAGCCCGTGATCGATACCACCAATATCAATGGATGGCGGCCATTGCAGAACTTGAAGAAAAAAATGGCGTTGTCGTTCCCGCGTCATTCCCACCGGAAGCGGAAATGGAATCTCAACCGGAAGCGTACGAATTCTGGAACTTGTCAGAAGGTAATGAATCAGGAGACGGACTTTGGGCAACAGGAAGCGCCCCAGATGGTACAGGAGATTTTGTTTATGTAGCTGAACCAGTTGCAAAAGGGCAGATTCCTAACCCTAAGGTTCCGGCAGCACAATTGCATCATGACCTGGATAGAAGTCAATCGCTTAATAAAAGGTAATAGAAACTTTTCAACAAAAAGCTCGATGGCCCCTAAAGGGACATCGGTTTTTTTATGTTTACAAAATCTGATTATTTGCGTGTGGAAATGTTTTGGGGTAGCATAGTTTCCATCTTCAAGACTCCATTTTAAAGAATGGTCACTATTTTAAAAGTAAGAAGTGGGATAAATGAAAACAGTAGGTGCAGAACAATTGCTATTTAAAGATTTTTCCAAGCCCATGCCGGAAAAGGGCGAATATTAATTAAGGTGAAAGTTTTTACGATAGGCTCTTTTCGTAAAGATCGTTGTTTTTAAAACGAAACGATTTAAGGTTGATTGGAGCGCAAGTGCGAGACTCCTGCGGGAGCAGCGGGACAGGTGAGACCCAGGCGTTTACGCCGAGGAGGCTCACCGCCCGCCCCGCGGAAAGCGAGCATCTGGAGGGGAAATTAACCACACCGCTTTACTTGGTAAATAGCAACAAAGTATGCGAAAACAGCCTTACGATAAATAGAACGGATATTATTTCACGAGAAGGGAAATCCGGTTATATGGCCAATCCAATATAGGGGGTTGAAGTTTCTGTGGAAGTGGTGGAAAGGGAAAAGGTGGAGCTAATGGCAGATTGATTGAAGAATGAAATATGGACAAAGTATAATGAATATATACAAAGTCAAGATACTCTTCGACGGTATCTGTCTAAAGGGGGAATCTTAATGAATGAACTGAATTCATTATTCAGGAAAAGAATAGGGCTCCAGGAAGATGTGAAACTGACATTTGAGAAATTAGATGAAATTCTGGATAAGACAGCGAAAACCATTCCTTTTGAAAACTTATCGATCATGGCATCCCATCTGAGTGATATCAATAAAACAAATATCATGAACAAAGTCCTGGTGAGGAATGAGGGTGGATTATGCTATGAATTGAATGCAGCCCTTTATTTCTTCCTGAAGGAAAATGACTTTGATGTATTCTTGGTACGGGGTGTCATCTATAATCAGGGGTGGATGACCATAGGAAGGACCCATGTCACCATTCTATTGAACCAAGAGGGCCGAACCTATTTGATCGATACGGGTTTTGGCGGGAATCTGCCTTTAAAACCAGTTCCGTTGAACGGAGAAACGGTCGTTTCCCAAAATGGTGAATTCAGGATAAAAAAAGAAAGTACCGACCATGGAGATCATATCCTTGAATTAAAACTGAAACATAAAGATCGTGATTGGAGAATGGGGTATGCTTTCGATTCTTCAAAACCGGTAGGAAATGTAGCGGAACTTAATGAGGTCCAAACGATCATCAGGGAAAATCCCCAATCGCCATTTAATAAGCACCCATTAATCACCCGTTTGACAGACAGCGGGAACATCACTTTAACTGATACATCCATTACACAGTGGGAAGATGGGAAAGTGACGAAAGAAGAAATAGATGGAACACGATTTAAAGAGCTAATGAAACAGCACTTCGATAGATAGTGGAAAAAAGTCCTGAATATCAAAGGCGTCCATACCGAAAGACTGTCCATTCCCGACAGTCTTTTTATGAATAGTCTGCGAGGATGCTGGCGGACAGAAAGCGAATTTCTAAAAAACTTTCAATAGATTCGAATTCAGTGGGGGGAGAAGGATATGGAGAGGAAGAATCGATTGGTTTTTACTAGATCGAATGCAGCTGCTAAACGAAAATTCGATGATGCGATCACCATTTTGGAATATAGCGTAATGCTCGTTGAACTCTTTGGATTAGAAGAGTTCAACAATATAATTGCCGGACAGTTAAGGCTGATTCTATGTGAAACGAAAAATACGCGCATAAAGCGGGAAAAGGTCACGATTGACCACTCATTAATTAAGAAAATCAATCCTAACCCGAAATTGTATCCCATTAAAGACTCCATTCAAATGAGTAATGTTCATATTACGGAAGACCTCTTCGATTATACAAAACAGAGGATTGAGCTTAAGCTTTGGAGAAATCAAATTATCTATAAAACAGATATCGAAGGGAAAATCCAGGAAATAAAAATCATTGATTTTATTAAGGAAACAGCAAATAAGATTGGCGGTGCGCAAGCTGAATCAAGTTTCCCTAATAAGTCCATTATTTCGGATGGACATACCAAAATCATGTTAATAGGCATAGCGAAAGGGTTATTCAAATCCATAGGCAGGGATTATAAAAAACATGCCTCCATGAACCTTTCACATATCATGCAAAAAATCGAACAATCAACTTTGGGAGACTAGACATTAAGAAGGACTTTTGACCAAGTCCTTCTTGCTTGATTTCCAGGCAATATCCGGCAGGATTAATCACCTCAAATAACCTCTTTCAATAAACCATCTCTTTTACCTCGGTTAAACCACGCTGTTCACTTTTATTATTAAAAAATTAAGGTTATTAATATAGAAGAATGGGGAATTCCCGGATTACAAACAAACATGGGGGCCTTATATGTAAATGTAAAGACTTATTAAAATTACACTAAAATGCAGCTATGGATGATTGAGATAATTTATAATGATATTCCGAATATAGTTTTACACATTATTGGAAAAATAGACTGGGAATTTTAACTGAAAATAAAAAGGAAGAGATGATGATATGAAGGATTTTGAAGGAAACCTTCCTGCCGAATGGCTGGACTTAGTAACATTGGCAATGAAATCGGATGTTACAAAAGAGCAATTCAAAAAGTTTCTGCAAGAAAAGTCGAATAGCAAGAAAAGTAGCGATTGTGGTGGCTAAATGGAATCCTGTTCAGCCAAAGAAAGGTGATTTTTCCATCTGCGGAGAAAGGTTCTTCTTTTTTCAGGCCGTTAATATTAACGCTATCAGGTTAAATTCAGGAAGGACTGTTGCATAAAAAAAGTATGAGGCATCATTATTTTTTCGAAGAGTCACTCCATATTTTCTGCATATTTAATTGGTAAGATGGATGAAATCATAAAGGAGGTTTTATTCAATATGAAAAAAAGAACAAAATTGCCTATCATCCTATCATTATTAGCAGCGCTGTTTTTAGGCCTTGGCGCATGTTCCAATAGCGGTGATAAAAACAAAGAAGGTAAAGAAGAAATGGAACATAGTGAAATGGGCCATTCTAGCTCGGGCGATGTTCCTGAAGGATTAAAAGCTGCAGAAAATCCAACATATGAAGTTGGAAGTCAAGCGATTATCGAATCGGGCCATATGGAAGGCATGAAGGGGGCGGAAGCAACAATAGTGGGTGCATTTGATACGACTGCTTATGCAATTTCGTATACGCCTGCAGCTGGCGGAGAAAAAGTGGAAAATCATAAATGGATCATTCACGAAGAGATCAAAGATGCAGGTGAGAAGACGTATGAACCAGGAGCGGAAGTCACAGTGAATGCTTCTCATATGGAAGGGATGAACGGGACAGTCGCTGAAGTTGAATCTGCTGAAAAAACGACTGTTTATATGGTCGATTTCACACCGACTACGGGGGGAGAAAAAGTGAAGAACCATAAATGGGTAACGGAAAGTGAATTATCAGCGTCTGAATGATTTAAAATCATGATTTGCAAAACAGAAGAAGAAAATAAGTCTTGGTTATCCTTCCTGGTTGTTTTTTTAGATGAAACTCTCACTAGTTTGAAGAAATTTGCGACACTCCTGCCGAATAACCGGCTAGCCAAAGGAGCTTGCCTTGAGTAGGCTTGGCAGACAGTAGGCGGAAAGGGAGAGGATTTCTGAAAGCGACAGGGACATTGAAAAAATTTAAACAACTCGCTTTTCTTTGAGTTTGTCTACAGTCTGAAGGAATGGTAACAAAGCCATTCCTTTTTTTGTGAATAAACTTTCTTGAAGATTATTGTTTGTAGTGGATTGTAAAACTTTAGTATCTGCTAATGTGGATTTATCAAAATGCAAAAAATGGGGTGCAAGTATGGTGACTGGGATTAACTATTAGACCTTTTATCGAAAATGACTATGAGGCGCTGAGCAACTATTGTTTACCGATAGAACAAGCAATCTATACTTCTTTACCTTTGAAAGTTATCGAAGACTTCAGGAAGGATAAATATAACCTCCCCATGGTCATTTATTTAGATGAGGATTTGATTGGTTGTTTTGCCTTATATACGGATAAAGCGGGAAATCAATATACAAGTAATGAGAATGCGATTCTTCTTAAATCATTCTCCTTGGATTTGCGCCATCAAAAAAAGGGGCTGGCTTTTAAGACTTTAAAAGTTTTGCCTAAGATGATCAAACTAAGTCATCCAGATAAAAATGAGATTATACTAACAGTGCATCATTCAAACGTTCCAGCGATAAACTTATATAAAAAAGCTGGATTCGTTTACAAAGGATACAGATTTAACGGGGAAGAAGGGGAGGAATTTATTTTCCATTTACCTCTGGATTAAAGGAGCCTTAGATCACTTCCGGAATGCTTTGACCCGATAGGAAAAGAATTTAATTAATCGTCAGTATACAGTCAGCTTAAATATGAAAGAGTGGTTAAACGCAAAATAAGCATCTAAACGATGCTTAAGACTAAGACAAACTCGATGAAAATCAAGTTTGTCTACAGTTTTTATGAGGGTTTGTAAAACCTCGAACGTCGATTTCCACTCCAGGCACTCGCTTTCCGAGGGCGGTCCGGGAGCCTCCTCGGCGCCTGCGCCTGCGGGGTCTCCCCTTGACGCGCTTTTCCCGCAGGAGTCTCGCACCTTCCGTTACAATCAACTTTGTTTTGAAATTTAGATAATTTGTCTTCAAACTCAAGCATCTAAAAGATGCTTATTTTTGTGCGCCCGGCATGGGTGCAATCTATAGGGTGAAAGTCCCGAACCATGAAGGCAGTAGTAGTGGTTAGCTTAATGCAAGGGTGTCCACGGTGACGTGGAATCTGAAGGAAGCAAGCGGCAAACCTCCGGTCTGAGGAACACGAACTTCATATTAGGCTAGGTATCATTGGATGAGTTTGCGAAACAAAACAAAGTCCTTACTGCCGAAGGTGGTACAGAGTAAATGAAGCAGATAGATGGAGGGAAAGATTGCACTCTTACCCGGGGAGGTCTGATGACAGCCAAGTACACTTGGTAACCTGTCCAGTGATGGACAGCTGAATCATCAGAAGTCAGCAGAGGTCATAGTACTTGTCTACTCGAGAAGATAAGGAAGGACCGAACAGATTAAGGAGGATGAATACTGGGCGTTCGTTATCTGCGAAGAAGCAAACAATTCCTAACGGAACTTATTTGAGGGAAGAAGTGGTGAATACACGGGGAACTTCAAAAGGGCGGAGCAGATAAAGGCACAAATAGACCATTTATCCACGTAGAAAGGATATCAACGATGTTAATGGAACAGATACTAGAGAGGGAAAACTTAATACAGGCATTGAAGCGTGTAGAAAGAAATAAGGGAAGCCATGGTGTAGATGGAATGCCGGTTCAAAACCTGAGACCGCACCTCGCAACCGAATGGTACAACATGAAAACTGCCCTTTTACAGGGTACCTATCAACCGCAGCCCGTCCGTCGTATCGAAATCCCGAAACCAAACGGCGGAGTTCGGCTATTGGGTATTCCAACCGTTCTAGACCGTTTCATTCAACAAGCCATTGCCCAAATATTGACCAAGATATATGACTCAACCTTTTCGGAGAATAGCTATGGGTTTCGCCCTAACAAACAAGGGCACCAGGCGGTTCGAAAGGCAAAGTCCTATATAACCGAAGGTTATACATGGGTAGTGGATATGGACTTGGAGAAGTTCTTCGATAAAGTGAATCATGACAAGCTCATGGGAATGTTAGAGCGGAAAATTGAAGATAAACGAGTTCTCAAACTGATTCGTAAATTCCTTCAAGCAGGCATTATGATAGGCGGACTTTTTCATAAAAGTGAGGAGGGAACTCCGCAAGGAGGTCCGTTAAGTCCTATATTATCTAATATCATGTTAGACGATTTAGATAAAGAACTAGAGAAACGTAATCTTCGATTCGTAAGGTATGCGGATGACAGTACTATCTTTGTGAAGACACGAAAAGCCGCTAAACGTGCAATGGGAAATATCTCAAACTTCATTGAAAATAATCTGAAGCTAAAGGTCAACTACGAGAAGTCGAAGTATGATCGCCCTTGGAACAGAACGTTTCTCGGTTTTAGTTTCACGAAGTCAAAGAACCCGAAGGTTCTACTGGCTAAACAAACGGTGAAGAGAGTAAAGAAACGAATCAGGGAAATGACCTCGAGGAAATCACCGATACCCATGAAACTCCGAATAAATAAGTTAAAGCAATACCTTAGAGGTTGGATGGGGTATTTCGCCCTCATTGATACTCCGAACGTATTGAAGAATTTAGATTCATGGATTCGAAGAAGACTCAGGATGTGCCTATGGAAACAATGGAAATTACCAAGAACGAGGGTGAGGAAACTCAAAGGATTAGGCGTCCCACTTGGAAAAGCATATGAATGGGGAAATAGCAGAAAGGGTTATTGGCGCATAGCGCATAGTCCTATTCTAGACAAAATCCTTAATAATGTTTATTGGCTCCACCAAGGGTTAGTAAATCTATATGAACGATATACAAAACTACGTCAGACTTAAACTGAACCGCCGTATACCGAACGGTACGTACGGTGGTGTGAGAGGTCGGAGGCTAGGCGCCTCCTCCTACTCGATTGGAAGGCATTCCATCCAACCTACCATTCAGGAATTTTCACCATAATTCTAATATGGATACGATATATTCAGAATTCATGGTATCCATCCTACAATTTCTAAAATCGTGAGAACGATTTCAAAGACAATGAGAATCACAATGATCCATTCGACGAATAGTCCCCTGATCGAATGGCTGATGTTAGAAAACCCATCCATAATGTTATATAAAATTTCGGTTTTACTTTTCAAGATTTTATACCGATCATTCAATTCAAAAAAATCAAGCATTCTGTCATAAAATTCGCCGGCAATACTGCTTGTCCATGTAATATCAGGTTTATCCAGAATCATGATATACGCTAGGGTATTGTACTCGTGACGTACGATTTTTGCCGTCGTCCTCGCTAGTTCCTTATTGCCGATTCTCAGCTTGCCTTTTTCCAGTCGGTCTATCATGGCTTCGAGCTTGTCGTGGATTTTTCCCAGTTGTTCCTCGGTTTTTTCGAGTGCCACCGATTTTGCGAGAATAGTGGAAATTAATTCAGGGTAGAAAAATTCAAATTTAGGCACAACTACATATTCGTCTGTCAAATTGATGTTTTCAGTTTCACTTAAGTGAAGGCTGTAATCGTCTGTATATCTATCTACATTAACGAGATCAATGTCCGGCTCGAAAGAATGGATAAAGGATGAAAATTCCTTAATCTCATCCGCGTGTGAGTAGTTAATGAAGACAATGCTGCCAAAGGAAAAAACCAGCACCTGTTGCGATTCATCCACATTTTTATTAAGGATGGAACTTAGAATATCTCCTTTAAGGATTAAAGGCTCTTCCCAGGTGAATTTTTTAGGGATGCCGCAATGAATGGCTATTTTGTTCAAATCAATTTCATTAGTGATTGCACATGCTTTAAAGGTAATCGGTCCCATCTATATCACTCTCTTCGGCAAATTGGTCTTTTTTCGATTCTATTCTATTCTTACAAAAACATGCTTGAATAATTCTTGAAGTAGAAAAAGTTAACTGACCGGTGGCTGAACCAATAAATTCCATTAAGGGTATAAAAAATAATCAAGTCTATGCTTTGGGTTTATGCTCTACACTCCCAAGTCTTATTAACGGATAAAAAATACAATAGTTTATATGTAAGAGGGTGATTCCGGTAAATGGATCGCCCTTCTTTTTTTGCTGATCCTCCCGGTTATGTCATTAATGAAACTTAACAAAAACATATAAAAGTTCATGAAAACTTTACTTTTATTTACAGAATTCTCATATTGATGTCAATATTCAGTAATACATGTTTGTTATAATCGATTGACGGTTTTAAATGTGATTGGAAAAGGGTCTTTTAAAAATCCTTCATTTACAGATAAGTAGCAGGCTGATTGAAGATGACTGAATAGTAGGAGTGAACAAAATGAAGGAATCTATAAATCTATATGAGCTTACATTTAGTGAAAAAGATAGATATGTAATCATTACGAATGCTTATCCACATGAAGATCAGTTATATCGGAATGGGTTTATCCACCGAAGAGTCAAGGCTTATCTGGATGAGGGTTTGAAGGTTGATGTCTTTGTTTTGCATCCTGCCTATAAAAATGCAGAAAAGTATACGTATGAAGATGTGCCTGTTTATCGAGGAACTGAACAGCATCTGCGCATTTTCTTAAATCATAAAGTACATAAAAAAGCGCTCATTCATTTTGTTAATCCAAAAATGGTACAAGCGATAAAAGAAACGAACACAGATTTACCGATCATCACCTGGATACATGGATTTGAAACGGAGGCATGGCATAGGAGATGGTTTAATTTTCTTGAAAGTCCTGAAAGCTTGAGGAAGATACTTGAAATGTCGGACGACTATTATGTAGAACAGCTTTCTTTTATGAATTGGTTTTATCAAACGAATGAATTGGATACGACCTTTGTTCATATTTCCAAATGGTTCAAAGAACATATTGCGGAATGTGACGCAAGAGCGGAATCGAAAAATTCAGTAATCATTCCTAATGTAATAGATGACAATCTGTTTACCTTTAAGGAAAAGCCAGTTGAAAAGCGGACAAAAGTCCTTTCAATCAGGCCATACGCTTCACGAAAATACGCCAATGATTTATCGGTGAAAGCAGTGCTGGAACTATCGAAGAGACCATACTTCGATAAGTTGGAATTTGCATTTTATGGTGATGGAAAATTGTTCGATCAAACCGTTGAGCCAATCCGGGATTTTGAGAATGTAACGATTCATAAAGGTTTCCTATCACAGGAGCAAATCGCTGCATTACATAAGGAGTATGGAATTTTCCTTTGCCCGACCCGTTTGGATTCTCAAGGGGTTTCTATGTGTGAGGCTATGTCGAGTGGGCTAGTGCCGATTTCAACAGATATCACGGCAATCCCGGAATTCGTAAAACACGACGTTTCTGGCCTTCTAACAAAACCTGAGTCCCCTATCGAAATTGCCGATGCAATAGAGCGCTTATATTACAACCCGGACGTATTTTCAAGAGTGTCAAAACAAGCTTCTCAGTCGATTCGAGAAAAATGCGCGGTAGATGTTGTTATTAAAAGAGAATTGGAGATTATCCAAGGTTAAATGAGGGGAGTTTTTTCAATATGGACGAACGAAATGAATATTGGAAAACTATGTATGAGGAACTTGAATTACAAATGAAAGACATGATGTCCATGACATTGGAGCTCATAGAGGGAAGTGGCACTGAAAAACAAAAAATAATCGAGAATATTACAAAAGAAAATAGTAGGCTGCGGGAAGAATTAGAAAAAAATAAGATGGCCCAAAAAGAAAATATTCAGCTTAACAAAGAAATACGAAGACTTAAGTTATTAGAACACAAATTCAACGTTACATATGCAGGGAAATTCACGTTAAAATATCTTGCGCTTAAATCATCTATTAAAGAACAAATAAAAAAATAAACATTCATATCAGATTTCAGTCATTGGAGTGAAAACTTTGAATTCACATGAACTAGTTGAAAACAGAAAAATGAAGGTGCTTCTATTTGGCTTTATTGACATGAATTCAATGGATGGATCTGCAGTATTTTTATCTTCCTTAGCATCGACCATTGCGTTAGATTCCAACATCGAAGTTGACTTACTTTTAGCTAGCCCGGTCAAACGTGATATCTTAATTCAGCCTCTTGAGAAATTTGATAATATAACCATTCTCAATCCTTTTATTGATCCTTTTTTTAGAGCCACAGATGATGAGTGGGTAAAAAAAGGTGTCATTGATTTTGATATAGCTGAAATGCTCATTTCAAATTATTGGAGTCAAAAGGAATATGATTGGCTATTTGTAAGAAGCATTGAGACTGTTGAAAAAATAGCAAAGCATGAGCATATCATAAAGAATACATTAGTTTATGCTACAGGCCTGACTCACATAGGTCAGGATGTTAATGAAGAAAAATTTGAGAGCATTAAAAATATATATGATCAGTGTGCGTATTTCTTATGTCAAACAGAAGAGATGTGCGAATTTGTCATTGAGATTCTTAATTTGAATAAAGAAAAAAACAAAGTTTCCTTGCTTACCCCGATGATACCGAACGTTGAATCAGCAGAAGGGCAGCCCCGGTTAAAAAACAAACTTGTATATACAGGGAAATTCGACCCTGATTGGAAGACCATTCCCATCATTACTGCCTTTAAAGAATTAAAGCGCGAGATTCCGAATTTATCACTTGATGTAGCGGGGGATAAATTCAAATGGGTTAAAGATGATTCTCAGTTTAAGGAAGAAGCGGCATACCTCCTTAAAAATACAGATGGGCTTACATGGTACGGGGCATTGACAAGGGAGAATGCCCAACAATTAATCGTGAACAGTGATATTGGGATAACCTGGAGAAGTGAGGAAATGGACAGCAGTCTGGAACTGTCTACAAAGCTATTGGAGTATGGCATCTTAAGGAAGGCTGTAATAATGAATCCAACCGAAATGCATATAAAGCTTTTTGGCGAAGATTACCCGTTATATGCTGTTACAGAGAAGGATTTCCGTGACGCTGTCAAATTAGCGCTATGTAATAAGGATGTATATGAGTTTGCTGCAAAACGAATGTATCAAGTTAGCAGGCAGTTTTTATTTTCGGAAGCAATAAAAAAACTGCAAGGTCTTTTATGGAGCAAACGTATTACAGATTATGTAAATGAAAGTACGGATATGTTTTATATTGATGAAGATGATTTTGATGAACTGAATAAGCATGCACCATCAAAAAAAGTGAAAAAATTGCCTGTGGAGTTTAATGTTGACGAAGTTTTCACCTATATTGTCAAAAACATACCTGAAGAAATAAAACGAGTTGAAAAACTGTTTAAACTGTCTGGGTATGGTCAAATCACTTCAGTAGAAAGATCTGGATGTTATACATTTCTCCACATCCATAAAAGTAATGGAAACTTTGAACAAAATTTTCAAAATAACATGCCATATTTAAAAACCATAGGATTTGAAACCTATGGCAACCCTAAATTAAAACCAAAAGATGTGGGAGTTTCAATGAAAGAACAGGCAATGGTCGATAATAAAAACAATGAAATTAAAGTGAAAAATAAAGAATTGGTTAAAGAAGTAAAGCAATTAAAAAAACTGAACACAGTTCAACTTAAACAAATTACTAAGCTGGAGAAACAAAACCTAGCACTTGGACGTAAATATCATTCACTTTCGAAGTCGAAAATGGGTAAAATGACATTCAAGTATTGGGATTTAAGAAAAAGGCTTAACTTTTAATAAGAAGGTAAGCCTGCAATTAGTCAGACCTTCTTAACTATATATTAGTCAAAGGAAAGCTCCTGAATGCTGCACGCTAACAGGGGCCTTTGTCATTTATATCGAGTAAAGGGGCAGGGGGATTCTTGCAAACCTTTTATTTATGTTGTCAATTTCCGCAGTATGTATAAAGCTGCGTCAGTTTACTTTATTAAAACTTGGACTAATAAAGATTCACGGAATTACAAAAAAACTAATCTTTCACCAATTACCCAAATAGACCGAATAGCCGTTAATGGTGTTATAATATTCTGAAAAAGGGGGAGAGATGATGGAGGAGAATGTTCTAAAAGCGATTCAAGATGATTATCCAGATGAATTTGCATGGTGTTATGGATGTGGCCGCTTAAACAATGATGGTCATCATTTTCGAACGGGTTGGCAAGGCGAGCAAACAAGGACAATTTATACACCACGACCAGAGCATATCGCAATTCCAGGATTTGTTTATGGCGGCTTGATTGCATCTTTAATTGATTGTCATGGAACAGGTTCCGCTGCTATTGCATTGCATCGTAAAAATGGTCATGAAGTTGGAGAGGGAGTGGAGCCTCCAAGGTTCGTGACAGCTTCACTGAAAGTGGATTTCGTAAAGCCAACCCCAAATGATGTGCCATTAATTGCCGTTGGGACGGTTCATGAAATACATCCTAAGAAGTGGAAAATCGAAACAGAGGTTTTTGCCATCGATAAACTTTGCGCCCGTGGAGAGGTAATCGCTGTTGTGATGCCAAGTACTTTTACAAGCAAAGAGTGATCTTAATCAATGTAAACGAAATCAACTAAAGAATTAGATTTTTTTATCAAAGGACCGTCCAATTATTTGGACGGTTCTTTAATGTATCTGAGTATCCATTTCAAGCATGTTATCGCTATAAAGCGGCATGTAGCTGGAAATCACAAGCGAATTGTCAAAAATATCAATATACTTACATTATAAGCAAAGGGAGGTCGCATAGATGAAAATAAACGTAGAGATAGATGAGGAGGTCCAAGCGATAGAGGTGCTTATCCGCAATCATGAATGGAATGAGGAAGTGCAGGAACTGATGGAGCGCTTGAAGGAGAGGAAAAGACCGTATTTTGTCGGCAGGAAAGGAGAAATGCAGCATGTATTCCGGGCAGAAGAAATTATCTGTTTGTTCACAGAGCAAGATTCCATAATGGTGCGGACAAAACAGGGTACTTTCGAAATGAAAGAAAGGTTATATGAACTGGAAATGGACCTTCCCGGTAATCAATTCGTGCGATTGTCCAAGTCAGTGATTGCCAATTTGGATGAGTTAAGCAGATTCGAGGCGTCTTTCAACGGGACCTTATGTGTGTACTTCCGATCAGGGGAAAAAGAATATGTTTCCCGCCACTATGTTCAAGGAATCAAGAAAGCATTTCAATGAAAAAGGAAGGGATTATGATGAAAACACTATTATTCTGCAGCTTTGTTGGGATTTGCTTTGGGGCACTCGTGATGGTGCTGACATGTTTTGGGGTGATCGCTTTTGGGGAGGCTGCTTCATTGGACAGTGGAATATTTTTAAAAAACGCGATGGGCTGCATATTATGCGGCTGGTTCTTCAGCACGGCAACACTCTTCTTTGAAAATGAAAGATGGAGTTTGTTATCTCAAACCATTCTGCACTTCCTGACTGTCAGCATTCTTTACTTCCTATTATCCTTCTTTGTTGGTTGGATTCCATTCAGCTTAAAAGGATTTGCTATAGGAATTGGGATTTTCATACCATTCTATATAATCATTTGGACCATATTCTATCTCTACTTTCGCTTCCAAATGAAAATATTGAATGATGGACTTGATAAGAGAAGGAATTGAGTGTGGATTGATCAGTTAGAGCGGTGTAAAGTGAACCGCGATAAAATACTAAACAGTCAGGAAAGGCATTTTCATATAACACGCCGGTTTCGTGATGCATGCATTAACTGCGGTATGAACAATGGAAACAAAAGTTAAAGCTGCAAAACGATTAACTTTGCATTTAACTGAACATGAATTCCAAAAGGATTATGGGATCAGGTGCCAGGAAGATACCGTACCAACTTAAACTAAAATCCCTTAGACCTGCTCGACCTATAGCAGGTCTATTCATTTCATCTTTCCTGTGGTATTACTCCTTTTGTTTGACCCCCTTAGGATATAAATAAAGAGACACCGCTCGCTGTTGTATCGGTGTCTGTTTGTATTTTATCGGCTTTCTATCATTAACATTTCATCATAGATTAAGTGTTGTCTAAGCTCAGTGGCTGTTTGCATGGATATTTGCTCATCTTCAACCATTTGCTGAATGATATCACGTTCGATTTGCATCGCATTCAACTGAAAATGACTCACCATCTCTTTAAAGCGATTTGCTTCTTTTTCACTTAATGTTCCGAATGGATTCAAATAACGATTATATCTTTGAATGACAAGCATGACTTCATGACGGTTTTCAGGTGCAGTTTGTTGTTTGATCAATGAAATAGCTTCCTTTGAAGCTTCTTTTTGTGCTTTACGGAAATCCCGGATCAGGTCAGCATTTTTAACGATGGAGTCCTCTAATTTCGCTTCCCATTTCTTATCCCATTTGACATTGATCTTTTTCTTGAAAAGAATCGCCTGCAGATTGACCCAAGCCCTTTTCAGCGAAGATTTTTGCATATAATTCAAGGTTCTTGAAATATATACTTTATAAAGTTCAAAGGCTGTTTCCGATATAGTCCCTTTTTCGACTAATCCAGAAACGACCTCCAATTCCTTGTTGGCACCTAGCTCCACTAAATCACGTATTGTCCGATTATCCGGTCTATTCGTTATTCCCCGCTCCAAATCTATCAGTTGTTCATTTAAATCTTCCATCACTTGATGGACTGCTTTCTGATTATCGATGGTTGCTTCTTTGCTCAACTGATCGATCGTTTTATTTAAAACAATTTTATAAGCCTCATCAGGGGTTAGGCGTTCATCTTTGAATTCAATCGGTGTCTTTACCAGTAATGGCAAGAGTACCGTAGCCAATATGACGCTTAACAATATGACGCAAGCTGCGATAAACAAGACTGTATTACGCATCGGGAATAAAGAGTCATCCGGCATGAAATATGGTATGGATAAAGCTGTAGCCAATGTAATGGTGCCATGAATGCCGCTAACGGATGTCAAAAATGCAAATCGTGATCTTGAAACATTCCCATCATCGTTGTCTTCGCCATCTTCTGGATGAACCCTTGACATGATGAATTGCTCTAATGGATTCACTCTGTTTTTCGTAAAAGTATCATGCAAGATGTATACCCAAATAAAACGGATCACCAATAATAAAAGAACGATCAAAACACTTATCCCAAAAAGATTACCCCTATTTAAGTCGGACTCAATCTCCTGATAAACACTCGGCAACATGAATCCTAATAAAGCAAATACAAGTCCATTCAAAACATAACCTAATACAGACCATGTATTAGTTGATACAATTTGCAATTTAGTTGTGGAACTCTGAAGGCGGTCCCGCTCGATGCCATGAATTACACCTGCAGCAACCACTGCCAAGATTCCGGATACATGGAATTCTTCAGCTACCATATATATGGCAAAAGGCGTAATCAGTTCAATGACAGTGGACATGGAGATTTCTTCAAGTCCATGAACCCGTAAAAATAATCGTAATTTAACGATTAAATAGCCCAATAGGATACCTATAAAAATACCGCCCAAAGCTACAAATATAAAATTAAGCGAAGCATCTTTTATAGAAAACACTCCAGTTAAGGCAGCTGCCAGGGCCACTTTAAAAGCAACGATTCCAGCAGCATCATTGAAAAGTGATTCACCTTCAAGGATGGGCATCATATTTCCGGGCAATTTCAACCCTTTTGTAATCGATTGTACTGCTACGGCATCCGTAGGGGTAATCGTGGCTGCTAAAGCAAAAGCGACAGCCATCGGCATATCGGGTATTAACCAGTGGATGAAAAACCCTCCTGCAAAAACGGTCACGAATACTAACCCAAAGGCCAATAACAGAATAGGCTTACGCAATTCAAGCATTTCTTTACGGGACGTATTTTTTCCTTCTGTAAAGAGCAGCGGAGCAATGACACAGATCATGAATAGTTCTGAATGAAAATCCAACGATAATTGAAATGGCAATAATGAAAGCACTGCTCCCATGGATATCTGATATATCGGTAGTGGAATACGAGTCCATATGGCATTTAATATTGTAGCGATTATCGTGGAAACCAATAATCCGAGCAATGTGATTAAAAATGACATAGAATCTCCCTTATCTTCTAATGTTTTAGTCTGTTTGCCCATGAAACTTCTATAAAAAGATAAAAAAGCAGAGGTATTTTAAAGCGAATCATCCTTTAAAAAGTATCCCCTACTTTATGGCCTTGCATATCTTGGTCAAAATCCATACTTAAACAGATACAGTATTTTTCACTAATATGTGGCCTCGTTTTTTGATATACCCCATAGCTATTAAATACAAACAGGATATCACAAATGTTTATGTTTTAATCAACTGCTTAAATGAAAATTAAGTTCATGCTGGAATCAGGATTTTCTGTATAAAATACCCTTAATGAAGAAACATAGAAAAATGGAGTTAGAGCGACCTGCAAAAAAATGGGGGTAACCAGCTTGATTCGTAATGTTGGCAAATTGTTAAGAAAAAAGAAAGAAAAAAAATCCCTGGTACAAAATGATTACCTAGATTCCAAGCCTGCAGATTCACTTGATGCGAATTTCAGTCAAAATGTAGAAACACTTCGTTCTGTTTATGATAATTGCTCGGATGTCATGTTCCGCTCGTTCTTACTTTTCGGAAAGACGCGGGCGGTGCTCATTTACATTGCGGGACTCTCAGACATCGAGGCGATAGAGCAATATGTGCTATCTCCACTCATGCAAGAGTCATCAAAAGAACCACAACCATTAAATGAGTTTATTGAACATAAAATGCCCGTTCCTAAAGTGGTAAAAGTGAATATGTTGGCGGATTGCATTGAATCGATTTCCTCTGGAAACCCGATCCTCCTATATGAAGGGGAAAGCTATGGATTTTCTCTAGGATTGTCCAAGTGGGAAAAGCGGGCGATTGAAGAACCTGTGGCAGAGGGGGGAGTTAGGGGGTCACGAGAGGGATTTATTGAATCTCTAGAAGTAAATACGTCACAATTGCGACGTATTATCAAAAGCCCTGCCCTTAAAATACAATCGATGAAGATTGGAACTCTTACCAGGACGAATGTTTCAATTGCTTATATTGATGGACTTGCGGATAAAACACTGATTGAAGAGATTACAACTCGGTTGGAACGAATTAAAATAGACGGTATTTTAGAAAGCGAGTACATCGAGGAAATGATCGAGGACAATCCGTATTCACCGTTCCCTCAGATCATGTCGACAGAACGGCCGGATGTAGCCTGTGCCAGCTTGCTGGAGGGACGAGCTGTCATTCTTGTAGAAGGAACCCCTTTTACTTTAATTGCACCAATATCCTTCTTTTCTTTGATTCAATCACAAGAGGATTATGCTCAACGTTTTATGGCAGGCACTTTTATCCGTTGGTTACGATATTTTTTTATGGGATTATCCCTTTTGCTTCCTTCCCTTTATGTTGCTATTTTAACGTTCCATCATGAGGCGGTCCCAACCGCACTCCTGCTAAGCGTAGCAGCATCCCGGGAATCGGTCCCTTTTCCTGCAATAGTAGAAGCATTGGCTATGGAAATTACGTTTGAAGCACTAAGAGAGGCAGGGGTTCGCTTGCCGAAGCAGGTAGGTTCTGCCGTCAGCATTGTTGGAGCGCTAGTGATTGGTCAAGCTTCCGTACAAGCGGGCTTGGTTTCAGCGCCAATGGTCATTGTGGTTGCAATTACGGGAATCGCTTCTTTTATGATGCCTCGTTATATTGCCGGAATTGCTTTCCGGATGCTGCGTTTTCCAATGATGCTGCTTGCCGGTACATTAGGACTGCTAGGCATCATGATGGGGATCATTGCCATAGTCATTCACTTATGCAGCTTGCGTTCCTTTGGCGTTCCTTACTTAACGCCACTGGCACCGTTAAAAGGTCAAGAGCTGAAAGATGTGCTGTGGAGGGCTCCTTGGTGGAAGATGGATTCACGTCCGCGTCTCACAGGGGATTCTAATGTATACCGTCAAGCCCCGGAACAGAGACCAAATCCAAAAAGGGGGAGTGAAACGGAGTGAATAATAGCTGGAGGCGAAAAAGGATATTGGAGAAAGGAAAGAGGCGTCATTTCATGAAAAGCGTCCTTCTTTTACTCGTTATTTGTGGAACGACCCCTTTTCTAAGCGGTTGTTGGGATCGAATAGAAATCACTGACTTGGCGATTGTCACAGCAGCCGCCATCGATAAGAAGGGTAATGATCAAATCGAACTATCCGTCCAAGTCTTTATTCCAAGTTCAATAAGCAGTGGAGGAGGTCAAGGAGGGAGCAGTCAAGGGGGGAGTGGGGTTACGACAATGGTGAGACATGCAAAAGGCTCCAATATTTCAGATGCATTGTCTAAGCTTCAAAGCAAGCTTCCGCGAAAAGTATTTTGGGGACATTGTAAAGTATTTGTATTCGGTGAAAAGTTAGCGAAGGAAGGAATTCAAGAGCAGCTGGATTTTTTGCTGCGCCATCCGCAGCCAAGAGAGAAAGCAAATGTGTATGTCAGCAAAGGGGAAGCAAAGCCTATCCTTGAATCTTTGCCACCGTTGGAAAACTATTCAGGGGAAGTGCTTAGAGAACTATCTGATTTACATATTGGGATGCAGGTCACACTACAGGATTTAGATGAAATGTTAACAGGTATGCCTCAAGCTGCCGCACTTCCATTCGTTAAAATATTGCCTCCGGGGAAAGGGCAAGAGAAATTGCAGGGAATTCCTTACATTTTCGGAACAGCCGTGTTCAAAAAAGATAAAATGACTGGAACGATGACTGAAAAGGAAACTAGAGGGCTATTGTGGTTAAGGGATGAAGTGGAATCATATACCGTGACCATAAAACCCAAAGGAGAGAAAGGGGAGATATCTTTAAGTCCAGTGTCAGCCAAAGTCAAGATCATTCCGCAAATCATCAACGGTGAATGGAAAATGTTGGTGAAGATAAATACAGACGGAGCTGTTATACAAAATGGAACGAATTTAAACCTTTCAAATCCTAAGTCTCTAAAAGCTGCAGAACGAGCATATCAAAAAGATATAGAAAAACGCATCGAGATGGCTTTTCTGCATACTCAGCATAAGAAAGCGGACATTTTAGGGTTGGGTAAAGATTTCTATAGGAAATATCCTAAACAGTTTAATAAGGTAGATAACCATTGGGATAAGATATTCGCGGAAATGGAAGTGGAAGTTGATGTTGCGGCCCATATTCGAAGACAGGGCTATATAAACAAACCGGCGGGTTTGTCTGAGAAAGAGGTGAAGGACAAGTGAGATGGTGGGCTTTTATTTGTACTACCGTGATCGTAGCTTTAATCATTTTGTTTGAATGGCCGAAAATGAAACAAAATCCTAAAAAAGATAAAGTGGCATTTCTTACACTGCTCCTCACTTGCTTGGTCCTGTCCATGTTCAATCTCCCACAGATGTCAGGACCCACTCAATGGGTGGAAACTCTTTTCAGGCCATTTGGAGAGTTTATGGAAAAGTGAGTCTATTAGTGGGTGCTGCGGGATTAAATTCATACTATCAAAGAAAGGAGGAAGCAGATGGAGAAAGGGAAAATTTCATCTCTGCAGATGGCATTCATGATGTATCCGACGATTGTGGCAACGGCTATTATCGGGGTTCCCGGCATCACAGCGAAATATGCCAAAACTGATTTATGGCTGTCCCCCATTTTTGCTGCGCTCATAGGGTATTTGACGGTGTATATCGCTTATAAACTGCACCAACTTTATCCAAAACAAACGGTGATCCAATTCACTGAAAAGATCATTGGGCGGACTCCGGGGAAAATCTTCGGTTTTTTACTCTTGTTTTTTTATATCCAGAATACAGGGCTAATCGTTAGAGGTTACGCAGAATTTATTGTCGGCTCTTTTCTGGTACGTACCCCAATTAGTGTGATCATGGCATCGATGGTGCTTCTGTGTGCGTTCATCGTACGCGGGGGAATAGAAGTTTTGGGGCGAGCTGCTGAATTGTTTGTACCTGTTTTCATTTTTCCAATCTTTATCTTAATCATTTTGGTGAGTCCTGATCTTGAATTCAAGAATATATTCCCGGTATTGGCGGATGGAATGATGCCTCCAATTAAGGGTGCGATTGTACCGGGGGGATGGTTCAGCGAGTATTTCCTGATCATTTTTCTTCTTCCTTTTTTGACAAATATGAAAAAAGGGATGAAATCCAGTATGATGTCTGTGTCTGTCGTGATGATGACGTTAATTGTGGTGAATCTGACGGTTCTTTTTGTACTTGGGTCAACAACATCCACAAAGCTTTACCCCTTGATGAATGTATCTCGATACATCAGTTTGGCCGACTTTTTTGAACATGTAGAATCCGCCGCCATGGCGGTATGGATAGTGGGGGCGTTTGTGAAAATTTCCGTTTTTTATTATGTATCTGCTTTAGGTACAGCGCAGTGGCTGAATCTCTCCGACTACCGACCTATTGTATGGCCGATAGGGATTTTGATTGTCATATTCAGTTTTTGGTCGTTGCCAAGCTCTGTGGATGTCAGTCGTAATGATATCAACGTCTTCCCACTACAAGGAATTTTGATGCAAACGATTATTCCCCTGTTATTGTTGGTGATTGCTGTTGTAAGGAAAAGAAATCGTAAAGGAACCGAAACCAGCTGACTGGGCATTTTTTAATGCTGAATATCCTATCAAAAGGTGCTATCTATGTTCGTACTCGCGCAGAGTTCAGCACCAACTGAATGGATTGCATCTCTTTTTGCCGTTTGAAGAGTTTATAAAAAAGTAAATCTATCAGTGGGGTACGTGATTTCAAATTTACATACTATCACAGAAAGGAGGAAGATGATGGAGAAAGGTAAAATTTCATCTTTACAGATGGCATTCATGATGTATCCAACGATTGTGGCAACGGCTGTTCTCGGTGTTCCAAGCATCACAGCGAAATATGCCAAAACTGATTTATGGCTGTCCCCCATTTTGGCGTCTCTCATCGGATATGCGACGGTGTATATCGCTTATAAACTGCACAAACTTTATCCGAAACAAACCGTTATCCAATTCAGTGAACAGATCATCGGTCGGATTCCGGGGAAAATTCTCGGTTTTTTATTCTTGTTTTTTTATATCCCGATCACAGGGCAAATCCTAAGAAGTTACGGAGAATTTATTGTCGACTCTTTTCTGGTCAAAACCCCGCTTAGCGTGATCATGGGATCGATGGTACTCCTCTGTGCCTTTATCGTACGCGGAGGAATAGAGGTGTTGGGGAGAGCTGCCCAATTGTTGGTTCCTGTTTTTATCTTTCCACTCCTCCTTTTAATCGTCCTACTGGGCCCAGATCTTGAATTTAAGAATATATTCCCAATATTGGGGAATGGAATTATGCCTCCAATCAAGGGTGCGATTGTACCTGGTGGATGGTTCAGCGAGTTTTTTCTGATGATTTTTCTCCTCCCTTTTTTAACCGATATGAAAAAAGGGATGAAATCCGGGATGATGTCTGTTTTTGCCGTGATGATGACGTTAATTGTGGTGAATCTTCTGGTTCTTTTTGTACTCGGGTCAACAACAGCCACAAAGAATTATCCCATGATGAATGTATCCCGGTACATCAGTTTGGCCGACTTTTTTGAACATTTGGAGTCCGCCATCATGGCCGTATGGATAGTAGGAGCGTTTGTCAAAATTTCTGTGTTTTATTATGCGGCTGCTTTGGGTACGGCGCAGTGGCTAAATCTCTCCGACTATCGTCCTGTTGTATGGCCGATAGGAATTTTGATTGTAGAATTCGGCTTTTGGTCGTATTCTAGCTCTATGGATGTCAGTCGATATGATATCATCGCCTTCCCTTTTCATGGAGTTTTGATGCAAACGATCATTCCTCTGATATTGTTGGGAATTGCTATGGTTAGTAAAAGAAATAGACAAAGAAAGGGAAAGAAATCAAGCTAACCTTTTCTGCGAACTTTTTGATCTTTTGTTTAAGAGGCTTGAAAAAGTATGGGCATGAAAGTAGGCAAAAGGAGCTCTATCTTAATGTTATAGTCTGCAACCATTCCATTTTCGAATGGTTTTTTTGTTGTGAGGAAAAGTGAAAAACTGGAGATTGTCAGATGTACTTTGCAGCAAGTTAAAATAATTAACAAATTTTTTCAAACCGTTTGGAAGTTTGGCACGTTATCTATAGTACAAAGGTTTTTTTAGAAAGGAGAGAAGGAAGACTTGAAAAAGGTTATTTTTGTCGGGTGGATATCATTGATGGCAGTCTTGTTAGGATTTTCACCAGAAATGGGTTCGAAACAGGGGCAAGCTGTCAACGATGTCGTAAAAGTATATGGACCAGGTGGCCCTCTTGGACCTATCAAGGAAGTGGCGGAACAATTCACCAAAGAAACGGGGATAAAAGTTGAAGTAACAGCGGGACCCGAAGAAAAATGGATTGATCAAGCCAAACAGGATGCGGATATCATTTACGGAGGGTCCGAGTATATGCTAACTGAATTTATGCATAATCATCCGGATGTCCTTGATGAAAAAAACCGTACAGAACTGTATGCACGATCAGCTGGAATTCTGGTTAGAAAAGGAAACCCAAAGAATATACAGTCATTGGAGGATTTAACGAAGAAGGGCGTAAAGATTGTGGATGTTAATGGAGCCGGGCAACTGGGACTATGGGAAGATTTGGCCGGAAGAAAAGGATTGATTCCTGGAATTAGCAGTAATATTGACATTTCAGTGAAGTCCAGTGCAGAAGCTATCGATTTATGGAAGGCAAATTCTAAATTGGACGCCTGGATTACATATGAATCCTGGCATTACCGTCTGTCGGATGTGACGGACCTGGTTCAACTCCCTGAGGAAGACAAACTTTATAGAGGAACCCCGGTAAGCATAACAAATAAGAGTGAAAACAAGAAAAAGGCAAAACAATTCATTGATTATCTTAAAACGGAAGAATCCCATCAAGTATTTCAAAAATGGGGATGGAAGTAAATTGAAGAGGAGTGGGAGTATATGAAAAAGTGGATGGTATTTTCAGTTTTTATGATGGTCCTAGTTTTGGCGGCATGTGGAAATGAAGCTAATGATTCAGCTCAAAAGGATAAAGTGGTTAGTGGTACTGCCGATGAAAAAGCAGTAAGCCTAAAATTATTGGAAAGTGAAACAACAGGCGAATACCTGGCTGATTCCAAGGGAATGACACTTTACTTTTTCAAGAATGATAAATCAGGAAAAAGCAATTGCATGGGGGATTGCCTGAAAAAATGGCCGCCGTTCATGGAAAGGGATTTTGCTGTCCCTAAAGGATTTGACGAAAAAGACTTTGGAACCATTAAAAGGGAAGATACAAGGGAGGAACAGGTAACCTACAAAGGATTTCCACTCTACTATTTTGTGAATGATAAGGCAGCGGGAGATGTCAATGGCGAAGGTGTGAAAAATGTTTGGTATATTGTAAATAACAAGACGGTTTTTCCAAAATAAGAAAAAGGGGACGATCACTGATGGTCGTTCCTGTTATTCGTTTTTTCCAAATTTACTTGTGAGGAGTTGCAGGTGCGATTGAAAGAAAAACTTGATAAGGAATTGATGGCATTAGTAATGAAAAAGCATCGTCCTGCTCTGGAAGAACTTTATGACCGGCATATTAAATTAATCTATGGTTTTATTTTTAAGTTCACAAATGGAAATGCTGAAAAAACTAAAGAGATCGTGCAGTTGGTCTTTCTAAAGCTCTGGACCACAAAAAGCAGTTACAATCCAGAAAAGGGGCACTTTGTAAGCTGGCTTTTGACCGTTACACGAAATGTGTGTGTGGATTATGTCCGTAAAGACAGCGTTCATATCCGGAATAACAAACACATGGACATGAGCCATCCAATTGACATAGAAGATCCTAATAATGATATAGAAAATGGACTATTACACAGTGAAATTGCCAATGCAAAAAGTAAGTTAAGCAAGCCGCAAAAAAGGCTGATTGATTTATTGTATTGGAAAGGGTACTCGTTAACGGAAATTGCCAAAATTGAAAATGAGCCGATTGGTACCATCAAGAGCAGACTTCACCAGTCGCTTAAATTATTGAAAAAGTATTTGGAAGTAGGTGGTTTGTAAATGGATAAAGAGTGCACTAACCTGCTTTCATTTTTATCGGGAGAACTGGGAGAAAAAGAAAAAAAAGCATTCGCGGAACACTTACTTCAATGCACTGAATGCACTAGGGAGTATGAACAAATGACGGAAGCCTGGAATTCATTGAAATGGGATTTCGAAGAAATAGAACCTTCTTCTTCCCTGAAATCAGAGGTTATGAATTTTGTCTTTGAGACTGATGATGAAGTTCCGGTGAGAAGGGAAAAGAATTGGAGTAGTTTTTTCTTTAAGCAGTTTACACCAGTAACTTCAGGTCTCTTGCTGGCCACCCTGGTTTTGGCGTTTGTGCTGTTATATTCCAATATCCAACTGAAAAAAGAACTTGCAGCTGTCGATCTGCCAATGGAGGTTAAAACGTCGCTATCTTTGCAGCCTGCCGATAAGACCGCTGTAAATATGAATACGGACGGTGCTGCTTACATTTTGCAGCAAGGTGAAGAAAGAAGGCTGATCGTTCAGATTCAGAATTTGCCTAGCCTTCAAAAGTCCGAGGTATATCAGGTGTGGTTGCTGAAAGATGGAAAACGGACAAATGCAGGAACTTTCAAGCCTGATGAAGCCGGCACAGGATCATTGACATACAAACTGTCCATTAATGATAAATTCAATCAAATTGGCATCACAAGGGAACCAGATTCAAAAAGTACAAAGCCGAGAGGTGAAAAAATAGTTGGATCTTCTTAAAAATTAAGAGACTTGCCCGCAAAGGGGAAGTTTCTTATTTACTGTTCTTACCTGCATTTAATAGTTAAGTGATTGATTTAAAATGGAAGCCCATATGAATTGGAATATAAGTGTTTACCATTACACTAGCAACGAATAACAAGCATGTCGCTTGGGGGCAAATGGACATGTTGATGGACAAACGTTGTCATTTTCATGGTGCCTATTTATTCATTAAGTCCCCACAGTACTCCCGGATCAACGCTGAGGCTTTCGTTTGGCTGATGGAGAGGTCCTTCGCGACTTTCCTTGATGATTTATAAGTTTGGTAAGATTTCCTGATCAATATCCGTTTCGTTTCATCAAGTGCTTTATCGAGAGAAGTGGGGAGATCAATCTGTGTGACCTGTTCAACGTTCTCGGTTATCATTTCAGGCAAGTCGGACATTAGGATAACGGAGTCACTTATTAAGACCAGCTTTCAATCAAGTTTTCGAGCTGGCGTTGGTCGCTTACTTTACTTTGGCAGAGGCAACAATGGCCACTATATTACCGAAGGCACCACATTTCATCCAGGATCTTGATATAGGAATCGTCGCCATTACCTTTAACCTTATCGTCATGCTGGCTGTCAGTGCTTTTACAAGAAAAGACCAACAAGCGATTCAGGAAGAAGAGCCGGTTAAACGAATCATCACTTCTTGATCATAGGAAGAGCGGTCTATTAGAAACAGTCCTATTCGCCTTATCTTCTATGACTATCGATAAAGAACCATTCAAAAAAGGATAGCCTTTAAAGCTATCCTTTTTGTAGTTTTCAACCATGAATTTGCATAATTGATACGTAACTAAAAGAAATGTGTTAAGTTGAACTAAAATGATTTGGAGGCAGTGATGAAATACGAGATTATCTTATTTGATGTTGATGATACATTGCTAGACTTTGGAATATCGGAAAAAAAAGCACTGCATGAAGTCTTCTTGGAGTTCGGTTTGCCCACAGGGGCGGAGGATTATGCGGGATGCTACCAAGAAATCAGTCAGGTATTATGGAGGGATTTGGAACAGGGACTTATTGATTTAACAAATCTGGGAGTGGAAAGGTTCAAGCGATTGTTCCTGAAGCATGGGCTTGATATCGATGCGGAATCGTTCAGCCGTGCGTACCTTGGACATTTGGGAAAGGAAATACATCTTCTGCCCGGGGCTTTAGAGGTTTGCGAGAAGCTTGGAGGATGCCGGCTGGCTATTATAACAAATGGCTTCACGACAGTGCAGACAGCAAGAATCGGGGGATCACCACTTTGCAATACCTTTGAGACTTTGATAATTTCCCAAGAGGCTGGGTTTCAGAAGCCTGATAAAGGGATTTTTGATTATGCATGTTCCAAGTTAAAGGTCACGGATAAATCGAAAGCGTTGATGGTGGGTGACTCCTTGACATCAGATATACAGGGTGGTTTGAATTATGGAATGGATACATGCTGGTACAATCCCCATCAAAAGGATAATAATCTGGGAATCAAGCCCACCTATGAAATCCGGGCGCTCACTGATCTTTTGGAGATTGTAGGAAGCAAGGAAGTATAGTGAGGTATATAAAAAAACAGAAGCAGCTCGTCCGAGTGATAGGACGTGCAGCCTCTGTTATTAATCATGCCAGAGATTTTATTCAGTTCAAATCCAGCTCATGTGGCTTGATTGTTTGATCCTTTTCAATCTTTCTGCTGAAATGCGGTGATAATATACAAAGCACCAGGGAAATTGCAAGACCTGCCATCATGAATCCGCCAAATACCAAAGGGGATGGGCCATATGATTCCGCCATGCCAGTCCAGATGAGCGGACCGAAACCTGCTATGGCTGCCGCGACCTGATAACCGACAGATAATCCAGTATAACGGACCTTGGCTGGAAAGAGCTCCGAGAATAATGTCCCTTGTGTAGAAAAAATGGCACCCCAGATGACGCCGAGTACAACTGCCTGCATAATGTAGAACCAGCCGACCCCACGCCCAATCATTGTGAAATATGGGATGGCTAAGATGAAAAGGAGAATCAGGCCTCCAAAATAAATGATTTTTCGATCGATGAAATCTGAAATGTAACCAATGACAGGAATGGTAATTAGCATTGTAGCGCAGCCAATCGTTAAACCGGTAAGGGCTGAATCTTGGGAATAACCAAAATACAGTGTAGTGAAGACCAGAACATAGGACATGATGAATACATTGAAGAACCCGTCCCCAATTTTCAGTCCGATCACTTGCAGCACACTTCTCCAATCGTGTTTTAACGTTTCGATAATGGGAACTTTCGCAAGATCACCGCTATCTTTCTGCTGCTTGAATTCCGGCGTTTCTTCAATGCCACTCCTTACCCAGATTGCCAATGCGATCAGTACACCGCTTAAAAGGAATGGTATCCGCCAACCCCAAGCTAAAAATTGGGCATCGGTTGTCAAGGAACTGATAAGAGTTAGGCTGAACGAACCGGCAACCAAACCAATGGGTACCCCTAGTTGGGGAATGGATCCATATAAACCACGGACACCCTTTGGAGCAGACTCCGTTGCCAATAGGATGGCTCCGCCCCATTCACCTCCCAAGGAAATTCCTTGAATCAACCTCAGCACCACCAAGATGGCGGGGGCGGCCAATCCAACCTGGGCATATGTGGGCAGAACACCGATAAGCATTGAACTCCCTCCCATCCCAATAAGGGTGAACATGAGTGCTGCCTTCCGTCCGATGCGATCACCCATATGGCCGAATAGGATACTTCCGATTGGACGGGCAGCGTAACCAGCCCCGAAAGTGACAAAGGCGAGAAGAAGTGAAATCGCAGGATCATGATTGGGAAAGAATAGAGTTGTAAAAACTAGGCCTGTTGCTGTCCCGTATAAATAGAAATCATACCACTCAATAACGGAACCAGCTAAACTAGCGAAAAGAACTCGACTTTTTTTCATGGAAATGCTCCTTTAATGCGTAGTATTTCATCAAAATTGTTTACAGCAATAAATAAAGCTGAAATGAACAAAAATGATGCTTTAGGAATATAAGTAAAAAACTGGATTATTTAGATTATTTTAGAGGGCTTATCCATACTGGTCAATATATTTCTGATTTTTCTGAAAAAATGAAGCGAATAACTTAGCTTTCATCACCTGTATTGGCATATAATTCATTCTAAAGTAATGGGAATAAGGATTTGATCTTACCGGGTAAAATGAAAAAGTTTTAACTAAGGGGGAGAAGTAAACTCGAAACATTTAGAATTTTTTGTGTATAGAAGAGTGGCAAATTGGAAATCATGTGGATAAGGAAATGAAAAAGAAGAAAGGATAAGATTTCAAGAAATAATAATAATATCCAAGTTATTTAGTATAATAGAAAAAAGGTTAAGGAGTTGGTTTCGTATGGAGAAGCAATTGCCAGGAACATCGCTTGAACCTGAAGAGATGGCTGAAATGGTTTTAAAAAAGGCCCTTAGTGATTATCGGAAAGCACAAATCGAAAAAGAAATCGATGACTCATTAAGAAATCGAGATAAGGAAGAGTTCCTTCGTTTAACTGAAATATTGAAGGGCATTTCATGAAATTTCATACACTGTGAAAAAGACAAGTAGTAATGATATTGAAAGTGCACCTAAAAGCCAGCATGGCTTGATAATTTAAATAAGATGAAGATGAAGCTTTATATAACTGGAACATTCTAATTAAATAGCAATCTATAGGATTATAATATTTTACATTGTAAGCGCTTTCTTGTATAATTAAATAAAGAAAACTATGGAGAGTAGATGTAAGTGGTCTAATGCGGGATACACAGGTATTAGTGACTGAAATGTTCATGCACCGGGATAATGACTAAAAGGGGGAAAAGAATATGAAAAAGGATGGAGTGTCGTTGATTGAATTTGTTCAGGAGGATCGATTTGAACTAAGCTCCTACATTACTTCTTTATTTAACAAACTAAATGACTATGTTCCCAAAAGTCTTAAAGATAAAAGGTGAATGACAATAAAAAATGGGTCAGGAAGATCTGCATGACTTCCTGATTCATTTTTTATTTTGTTTTTGGGATTTAGAGTTCTGAGGCACTCAAGTCAAAGGTGTAATAATTGACAATGAGAATCGTTATCGACTAAAATGATTCATTATTAGTATATCGATTGGAGTTGTTCATATTGTTCGTTCAGATGAGAAAAATGGTTGTAAAAGAAGGAAATGCAGAACAAGTAGTAAAACGGTTCAGCGGGGAAGGGATCATTGAAAAGCAGGAGGGGTTCATCGATTTAAGTGTGATGGTGAAAAAAGTGCGACGCGGCGATAAAGAGGTCATCATTATGATCAATTGGGAGTCGGAGGCGCATTGGAAGCAGTGGGAAAAGAGTGAAGCCCATATCGCAGGACATAAAGCAAACCTTGGGAAACCAAAGCCTGAATATATCGTCAGTTCGGAAGGATCATTATATGAAGTGAAGGCTATTAAAAAGGCAGAGAAATAACGGACTGGCCTTTTTTTACACTCTGTACATCAGAAAAGTTAAGTTACTGGGCGGAATATCCCATTTCCAACTATCGCGTCGCATAGGGATGCGGAATGGGTGCCGTTCACATACAATAGTTTACCTTCACTAAAATTCAGGCTCCCATTATGGGTGCCTCTTTTTGTTGATGGGATCATCTCAAAATAGGTTTATGATATTCCTATTCTGTTGATATAGTAAAATATTTTTTTAGAATGGTGTCTGGTGTCTTTGATGGAAAAGTGAAGAGTGGGAGAGAGGAGGTCGTTTAGTATGTTAATATTTATGAACTAATAAGGGGTTTAGTTCTTAGGGTGGCTAGGATTCCTAAGATAAAATCAATTAAGTTTAGAAATATTAATATTTAAAAATACCATTAAGATGTCTTTAAAGTAGTGGTTAGTTTATCTGAAACTAAGACTGGTCCCAGATGGGATTTAGATTACGACGAAGAAGCAAACTCCCTGGAAATGCTTTTAATTAAATATTCAAGCACATTTCCATATCCATCAATGTTTTGAAATGTGGAGAAGATAGAATATTAAAAAAAATCCAAAAAAAGTGTTTACAGGGAAAAAATTTCATTGTAGTATTTCCTTATAAAGTAAATGAAATCGATTTCATCCATGGTCGCGATTATGGTCAAGCTTTAATCAGAACTGGAAGTGGGATAGGCATGAACTAGTTCAAGTTTAAGGATGATTAGATATTATTGCGCCGGGATAGGTGTTCAAATTTTTCTTCAGGGGGAACTCTTAAAAGAAATGAAATCGATTTCATTACCAGATTAACAGGCTTTGATATTTGGATTGAGCTAGAAATCCAATTGATTGATCCTAGAAAGAAACATGGATGGATTTTTTCTATAGTCAAATGAAATCGATTTCATTTGACGACGATACTTATACTGGCTTGAGATCAACAAAACACTTTATTTTAGGGAGGAAAAAACATGTCTTCAGTAACACATGAGGTGAAAAAATTAAAAAACTATATAAATGGTAAGTGGATTGAGTCCACTTCAAAGGAAACGGAAATTGTGTTCAACCCTGCAACTGGTGAGGCGATTGCCGAGGTGCCACTTTCAACTAGGGAAGATGTGGATCGTGCGGTTCAAGTGGCGGATGAGGCATTTAAAAAGTGGTCGCAGGTTGCTGTCCCGAAACGGGCTCGAATATTGTTCAAATATCAGCAGCTCCTTGTGGAAAATTGGGAAGAACTTGCTAAACTGGTCACTATCGAAAATGGTAAAAGCCTATCGGAATCTATTGGTGAAGTACAGCGGGGCATCGAGTGTGTCGAGTTTGCGGCGGGTGCACCTACACTGATGATGGGCAAGCAGCTTCCGGATATCGCGACAAACATTGAATCGGGCATGTACCGTTACCCAATCGGTGTAATCGGCGGCATCACCCCATTTAACTTTCCGATGATGGTCCCTTGCTGGATGTTCCCGCTTGCGATCGCATGTGGCAATACATTCGTGTTAAAGCCATCTGAACGTACACCATTGCTTGCAGCACGCATTGTTGAACTATTTGAGGAAGCAGGTCTTCCTAAAGGAGTACTGAACATTGTTAATGGAGCACATGATGTGGTTAATGGGCTTCTGGACCATAAAGATGTGAAAGCTATCTCCTTCGTCGGTTCACAGCCAGTTGCAGAATATGTGTATAAAACAGGCACGGCTAACTTGAAGCGCGTCCAGGCTCTTGCGGGAGCGAAGAATCACTCGATTGTCTTGAAAGATGCAAATCTTGATATGACAGCCAAGGAAATAACAAGTGCGGCTTTTGGGTCTGCCGGTGAGCGTTGCATGGCCGCTGCGGTTGTTGTCGTAGAAGAAAGTGTAGCGGACGAGCTAGTTGGAAAATTGAAACAGGCAGCAGATGCCATTACGATCGGTAATGGTCTGGATGACGGTGTTTTTCTTGGTCCGGTGATCCGGGAAGGAGCTAAAAAGAGGACCATCGATTACATCGAATCAGGTATAGCTCAAGGTGCGACACTTGTACGTGATGGCCGTAAAGATGAGGCAGCAAGCGGCAATGGATATTACCTAGGGGCTACGATTTTTGATCATGTTACACAGGAAATGAAAATCTGGCAAGATGAAATTTTTGCACCAGTGCTCTCCGTTGTCCGTGCCAAAGATTTAACGGAAGCCGTTGAGATTGCCAATGCTTCACCACTGGCTAACGGGGCTTGCCTTTATACGGACAGTGCTGCTGATGTACGCCAGTTCCGTGAAACGATACATGCCGGGATGTTGGGCATTAACGTGGGGGTTCCTGCGCCTATGGCATTCTTCCCATTCTCTGGATATAAAGATTCATTCTATGGTGATCTTCATGCAAATGGAACCGACGGTGTGGAGTTCTATACACGTAAAAAAATGGTGACTGCACGCTACGTGAAATAAGTGAAACGAAAAAGACTTTGCAAGATGGCCCGTTTGGATACGGGCCGGATTTTTTGAAAACCAAGGAGGTACATATGAGTAAACTGCTTCAAAAACCGGTAAAAAAAGAGGTCGCTGAAGGTGTTACAGTCGTTCAAGCAGTAACGAAAGGAAATTCTCCTTTAGAATTTGTTGAATTCAAAATAGTGGAGTTGGTTCCTGATGCTGAATATTCGGAATCGTTAAATAAAACAGAATGCTGCATTGTTGCTCTTACGGGAAAAATCAATGTGGCTGTAGGCGAAAATGTATACCGTGATTTAGGCACACGCGATAGTGTATTTGATAAAGTGCCAACTGATAGCATTTACGTGTCAAATGATAGAGGCTTTAAAATGGAAGCGATAACCAAGGCCAGAGTGGCGCTGTGTTATTCGCCTTCTGATAAGCAACTTCCGACTAAATGGATTAAAGCGGGGGATATTGACGTGGAACATAGGGGCATTTTGAGCAATAAGCGGATGGTGCATAATATATTACCGGATTCAGCTCCGTATGCGAATAGCCTTCTGGTGGTTGAAGTATACACAGAAAGCGGAAACTGGTCGAGCTATCCTCCGCATAAACATGATCAGGATAACTTACCAAATGAGTCGTTATTGGAAGAGTCCTATTATCATGAAATGAACCCGCCTCAAGGATTCGTTTTTCAGCGAGTATATACAGATGACCGTTCGATTGATGAGACCATGTCGGTTGAAAACGGCGATGTCGTACTTGTACCCGCCGGTTATCATCCGGTAGGCGTACCTGATGGTTATGAATCCTATTATTTGAATGTTATGGCCGGTCCGACAAGGACATGGAAATTTTTCAATGATCCCGATCACGAGTGGATCCTGAATCGTTAAAGGAAAAGGAGCTGTTAACCGGATGAACTATACTTTTAATATCGATAGGGAAATTGACTTGATTGCCATAGGCCGTGCCTGCATCGACTTGAATGCCAATGAATATAACCGTCCGATGGAAGATACCATGACATTCACAAAATACGTGGGCGGTTCACCTGCCAATGTTGCCATCGGAAGTGCAAAATTAGGCTTGAAAGTCGGATTCATCGGTAAGCTTGCAGATGATCAGCACGGCCGTTTCATCGAGAGTTATATGCGTGAGGCAGGTGTTGATACATCGAATATGGTAATCGATCAAGAAGGGCATAAAACGGGACTGGCCTTCACGGAAATTAAAAGTCCTGAAGAATGCAGTATCCTGATGTATCGGGATGATGTAGCCGACCTTCATTTAGCACCTTCGGAAGTGCATGAAGAATATATCAAAAAATCAAAGATTTTATTGGTTTCAGGAACTGCTTTAGCAAAAAGCCCATCACGTGAGGCGGTTTTAAAAGCCGTCAGCCTTGCAAAAAGAAATGATGTAAAAGTCATATTTGAATTGGATTACCGTCCATATACATGGAATTCCATTGAAGAAACCTCCGTTTACTATTCGTTAGTCGCAGAACAATCAGACATTTTGATTGGCACTCGTGATGAATATGATGTAATGGAAAATATCGAAAAAGGTACGAATGAAAGGACCGTCCGTTACTTGTTTGAACATTCCGCAGACCTGGTCGTCATCAAACATGGCGTCGAGGGTTCATATGCCTATGCCAAATCAGGAGAAGTATTTAAAGCGAAATCCTATAAAACGAAAGTATTGAAAACATTCGGCGCAGGGGATTCATATGCTTCAGCTTTCTTATATGCGTTAGTGCGCGGCAAAGGGATTGAAAGCGCTTTGAAGTTTGGCAGTGCTTCCGCTTCCATAGTTGTAAGCAAGCACAGTTCATCTGAGGCGATGCCTGTTGCAGAAGAAATCGAGGATTTAATTGCCGAACGCGTGTAAGGAATTTATCTACATAGAGGGGTGAACAGAAGATGGGAACAGTGAGGTTGACTACAGCCCAGGCTCTGATCAAGTTTTTAAATCAGCAGTACATTCATGTTGATGGTGAAGAGTCTCCGTTTGTAGAAGGGATATTTAATGTATTCGGCCATGGGAATGTCGTTGGAATTGGTCAGGCACTCGAACAGGACGCTGGCCACTTGAAAGTGATTCAAGGAAAGAATGAGCAAGGGATGGCACACGCAGCAATCGCCTACAGCCGGGAAATGCTACGAAGGAAAATTTATGCCGTCACTACATCTGCCGGGCCAGGCTCTGCAAACTTGATAGCTGCGGCGGGGACGGCACTTGCCAACAATATTCCTGTCCTCTTACTTCCTGCTGATACATTTGCGACACGCCAGCCGGATCCGGTTCTTCAGCAACTTGAGCATGAGCATAGTACGGCCATCACAACTAATGACGCTTTTCTGGCAGTATCAAGATATTGGGATCGCGTCACTCGCCCTGAGCAGCTCATGTCCAGTCTGATCCGGGCCTTCGAGGTGATGACCGATCCCGGGAAAGCCGGGCCAGCGACGATATGCATCTCACAGGACGTAGAAGGGGAAGCATTCGATTTCGATGAACATTTTTTTGGAAAACGAGTCCATTATTTAGATCGGAAAATTCCGGTAGAACGGGAACTGCAAGGAGCTGCCGAGAGAATTAGAGCAAGTAAGAAGCCGATCATCATCGTCGGTGGCGGAGCAAGATATTCCGGAGCTCGGGATATTTTGATGAAGCTGGCAGAAAAGCATAACATTCCACTTGTGGAAACACAGGCAGGTAAATCGACGGTGGAATCATCTTTTCCTAAGAATTTGGGCGGTGTCGGCATTCTCGGTACGATGGCTGCCAATAAGGCTGCACGCCAGGCAGATCTCGTAATTGGTGTCGGGACCCGCTATACGGACTTTACGACGTCTTCCAAAACTGCATTTGATTTTGAAAGGACAAAGTTTTTGAACATTAACGTCAGCCGCCTTCAAACCTATAAATTAGATGGATTTCAGGTCGTCGCTGATGCAAAAGTGGCGCTCGAGAACCTTGAAGCGTTACTAGTAGGCTATGAAACCGAATATGGGGAAATGGTTGGAAATTGGAAGGAGGAGTGGCTTTCCGAACGGACCCGTTTAGGTCAAGTCACTTTCAGCCGTGAAAATTTCAAGCCTGAAATCAAAAGCCAGTTTTCACAGCAAGTCTTGAATGAATACTCGGATGCATTAAAAACTGAATTGGCCCAATCCACTGCGATGATTGCAATAAACGATACGGTCGATCAGGAAAGTGTGGTGGTCGGTTCAGCCGGATCACTTCCGGGTGACTTGCAGCGCCTCTGGCATTCAAGCGTGCCAAACACGTACCATCTTGAATATGGATTCTCCTGCATGGGTTACGAAATTGCAGGAACTTTAGGAGCTAAGCTTGCCCATCCAGACCGGGAAGTCTATGCAATGGTAGGGGACGGAAGTTTTCTGATGCTGCATTCGGAATTGATCACAGCCATCCAATATAATCATAAAATCAATATTTTATTGTTTGATAATTCTGGCTTTGGCTGCATCAACAATCTGCAAATGGAGAATGGCAGCGGAACATATTGCTGTGAGTTCAGAACACATGATAATCAAATCATGAATATTGATTACGCAAAAGTGGCGGAAGGGTACGGAGCCAAAACTTATCGGGCCAATACAGTCGATGAGCTGAAAGCTGCATTGGAGGATGCAAAGAAACAGTCGGTATCTACATTAATAGAAATGAAGGTTCTGCCGAAAACGATGACGGATGGTTATGACTCCTGGTGGAACGTTGGCGTGGCAGAGGTATCTGAACGAGAAAGTATACAAAGGGCATATGAAGCGAGACAAGAGAAATTAAAAATGGCCAAACAATATTAAAAGGGGGAAGTCAGAAAATGCAGGAGATTTCGTGGGGGATTGCCCCAATTGGCTGGCGTAATGATGACATACCGGAAATCGGAGCTGAAAACACTTTATCCCACCTTTTAAGCGATATTGTCGTGGCAGGATTTCAGGGGACCGAAGTAGGAGGTTTCTTTCCGGAACCGGCGGTCCTGAATAAAGAGCTGCAGCTTCGGAACTTAAAAATAGCCGGTCAGTGGTTCAGCAGTTTCATCATCCGTGATGGCATCGAAATAGCAGAAAGGGATTTCCATGAACATTGCAAATATTTACAGGCTGTCGATGGAGATGTAGCGGTAGTATCCGAACAGACCTACAGTATCCAAGGCGGAAGGTACGATGTATTTAAGGAAAAGCCGCACTTTACTGAAGAAGAATGGGGAATGTTGTGTACGGGCCTGAATCGGCTCGGGGCTATTGCTGGACTTTACAACTTAAAACTGGTGTATCACCACCACATGGGGACAGGGGTCCAGACACTGAGTGAAATTGACCGCCTTATGGAAAATACCGAAAAGAAGGTGCATCTGTTATATGATACTGGACATATTTATGTATCGGATGGAGATTGCATGTCCCTTCTGCAAAAGCATATTGACCGCATTAGGCACGTTCATTTCAAGGATGTGAGGAATAACGTGCTGGAGCAGTGCCGGAAAAAGGGGAAATCATTTCAAGAATCTTTTTTAAATGGCATGTTCACGGTGCCTGGTGACGGCTGCATTGACTTTGTGGAAGCTTACCATATATTACTGGAAAATCATTATAAAGGCTGGATTGTAGTTGAGGCGGAACAAGATCCGTCCGTTGCCCATCCATTGGAATACGCATTAATCGCTCGTAAGTATATAAATGACAGGCTGCTCCTAGTTCAAGATTAAAAACTAGAAAGAAGTGATTAATTTGAGTAATGATGGAAATCAAATGGCATTCTTACGCAAGATTATTATTATCTCGACGTTAGGCGGTCTTTTGTTCGGATATGATACAGGTGTCATTAACGGTGCCTTGCCGTTCATGTCCGAAGCGGATCAACTTAATCTCAATTCACTTACGCAAGGACTTGTTGCCAGTTCACTTCTTTTAGGCGCGGCACTTGGAGCGTTTCTGGGAGGCAGGCTTTCCGATTATGCGGGCCGCCGAAAAAACATTCTTTTTCTTTCGGTACTTTTTTTCCTTTCCACCATTGGATGCACGTTTGCACCGAATGTTACGGTCATGATTGTCTGCCGTTTTCTACTCGGCCTTGCGGTAGGCGGGGCGTCAGTAACCGTTCCTACTTATTTGGCGGAAATGTCTCCTGCTGAACGACGAGGCAGGATCGTCACCCAAAATGAATTAATGATTGTTAGCGGACAGCTGCTTGCATTCATCTTCAACGCCATTCTTGGGACAACGATGGGTGACAGTTCACATGTTTGGCGTTACATGCTGGCAATAGCATCACTTCCAGCCATACTTCTTTTCTTTGGCATGATCAGGTTGCCTGAAAGTCCAAGGTGGCTTGTGTCCAAGAACAAAAATGAAGAGGCCCTGAAAGTTTTGAAAAGAATACGTAAAATGGATGAGGCAGAATCGGAATATCAGGGAATCAAAGCGACATTCGATGAGGAGAACCATGTTAAAAAAGCAACATATAAAGATTTGACAGTCCCATGGATACGGAGAATTGTCTTTATTGGAATAGGGATTGCCATCGTTCAGCAAATAACGGGTGTAAATTCCATCATGTACTATGGTACCCAAATTTTAAAAGATGCAGGGTTTGAGACAAAAGCTGCTTTGATCGGGAATATTGCAAACGGTATCATTTCTGTTTTGGCAACGTTTTTAGGTATTTGGCTGCTTGGTAAAATCGGGCGCCGTCCAATGCTCTTAACCGGTTTGATCGGGACTACGACCACATTGCTATTGATTGGCGTCTTATCTTCCCTTCTTGAAGGGACGGCTGCCCTTCCCTATATCATTTTGTCCTTGACTGTCACTTTCCTTGCCTTTCAGCAGGGGGCCATTTCACCGGTTACCTGGTTGATGCTTTCAGAGATTTTCCCGCTTCAAGTACGTGGGCTCGGTATGGGTGTCACCGTATTTTTCCTTTGGGTCGTGAACTTTCTAATCGGCTTAACATTCCCGGTTTTACTAGATAAAGTCGGATTGTCTATCACATTCTATATCTTTTTCGCTTTAGGCATCATGGCTATCACCTTCGTGAAAAAATGTTTACCGGAAACGAGAGGACTTACACTTGAACAGCTTGAACAAAACTTCCGCAATCATGGAAAAGAACCTGCAAAGGAAATGACAAAAATAATTTAAGAGTTTTAGAGTAATGAACCAGATATGTATAAAAGGAGGAAAATGATCATGACATTAAATTTTGGTGTAATAGGAACGGGTGCCATCGGCCGGGAGCATATTAAAAGAATTACAGACAAATTATCCGGAGGGAAAATTGTGGCTGTAACCGATGTGAATGAAGAGGCGGCAAAGCAGGTCGTGAAACAATATGGACTTGAGGCACTTGTATATCCGGATGACAAATCACTGGTAAACTCGGAAAATGTTGATGCTGTGCTTGTTACGAGTTGGGGCCCTGCACATGAGCAAAACGTATTGAATGCGATTGAAGCAGGCAAATATGTATTCTGTGAAAAGCCACTGGCAACAACCGCGGAAGGCTGCAGGAGAATTGCCGAAGCGGAAATGAAACACGGTAAGCGTTTGGTGCAAGTTGGCTTTATGCGACGTTATGATAGCGGTTACGTACAACTGAAAGAAGCCATTGATAGAAATGAAATTGGCGAGCCGCTCATGGTTCGCTGTGTACATCGCAACCCAGAAGTGGATGAAAAATATACGACGGAAATGGCGGTCGTTGATACATTGATTCATGAGATTGATGTATTGCATTGGTTAATCAGCGATGATTACAAATCAGTTCAAGTCATTTACCCGAAAAAAGCAAGCCGCGCGCATGCTAACTTAAAAGATCCCCAACTCATCATAATGGAAACGAAGAGCGGGATTGTCATTCAAGCCGAAGTATTCGTGAATTGTAAATATGGATATGATATCCAATGTGAAGTCATTGGTGAGGAAGGTGTTGCATATCTTCCTGAACCAGCGAGCATCGTGACAAGGAAAGGCGCAAAACGGAGCACGAATATCTTGGTAGATTGGAAAGATCGTTTTGTGGAAGCATATGACATAGAAATACAGGATTTCATAGATTCCATTATAAAGACAGGTCAGCCGAATGGTCCGACTTCATGGGACGGATACATTGCTGCCGTAACAGCTGATGCTTGTGTAAAAGCACAAGAATCCGGACAGAAAGAATCTGTTGACCTTGAAGAGAAGCCGGCCTTTTATACGGGAAAAATCACTGTACAGTGAACGTAGCCATGCATTGAAACGAAAAATAATTTATAGGGGGAAAGACCAATGAAACTAGCTTTGGATCCTACGATGTATGCCAATTTATCATTAAAAGAAATGGTCGATAAAACAGCCGAACTAGGCTATGAATATATCGAACTGTCACCGAGGGAAGATTTTTGTCCATTCTATAAATATCCTAAAGTGGATAAGGAACAGATTAAGAACTTGAAACGCTGGTGTAGCGACGCAGGTGTGAAGATATCATCCTTGCTTCCGCTTTACTACTGGGCCGGTCCTGATGAGGAACGACGCCAGGCCGCAGTCCGAAATTGGAAACGTGCCATTGAAGTTGCAGTGGAATTGGATGTTGACCTGATGAATAGTGAATTTAACGGATCTAAATTCAATGAAGTTATCTGTGAAGAGAAATTCATTAAATCGATGGATGAGCTCCTTCCGGTATTTGAAAGGGAAGGCGTTAAATTGAATTTGCAGGCACACCCATTCGATTTCATCGAAACGCATGAGAGAGCGATGGATATGATCCGTGCCCTTGACCGTCCGTGGATCAACCTTGTGTATTCAACCGCACATACATTTTTCTATGATGATGGCAAAGGCGATATCGCCCCTATGTTCGATTCTGCCGGGGATCGCCTGCAACATGTCTTGTTTGCTGATACATTCAATCATAAAGCATCCAACGGACTCCGTTATATCGTCAATCCTCCAGGTGTCGAGGCAACCGTCCACCAGCATTTGAACATCGGCGAAGCGGAAGTTGACTTTGATACGATCTTCAAAAAACTGAAAGAAATGAATTTTGACGGCATCGCGACAAATGCAGTATTTGCTTGGATCGACAAAGCAGACTGGTCAAGTAAGCTTATGCTTGAAAAAATGAGAGACGGATTGGGTTTAGCAGAAAGAATTGGAGGATGACAGAATGAAACTTTGTTTCAACCAAGCGACAACACTTGAAAATTCCAACTTGGTCAAAGATCTCAAACACTGTGAAAAACATGGTTACGATTATATCGAAATCCGTACCATGGATAAATTGCCTGAGTATTTGGAAGAGCACTCTATTGAAGACCTAGCTGAATTTTTTAACGCAAATCATATTAAACCGCTTGCCTTCAACGCGCTCGTATTCTTTAATAACCGAGATGAAGACGGCCATAAGGCGATAATAGACGAATTTAAAAACATGATGATCATGGCTGAGAAATTGGGTGTGAAATATGTGGTGGCGGTTCCGCTTGTAACGGAAGCGAAAATATTGAAAGAAGATATTAAAAACAGCTGTGTGGAAGTATTGACTGAGCTTTCCGATATCGCTGAACCGTTTGCCGTCAAAATTGCAGTGGAATTTGTCGGGCATCCGCAATGTACTGTGAATACATTCGGTCAGGCATACGATATCGTTGAAACGGTCAACCGTGATAATGTTGGGTTGGTGCTGGACTGTTTTCACTTCCATGCCATGGGTTCCAGTTTGGATGACTTGAAGAAAGCGGATGGGGCGAAAATCTTCATTTTACACATTGATGATACAGAGGATTTTCCGATCGGCTTTTTGACGGATGAAGACCGGGTATGGCCTGGGCATGGTGCCATAGATTTAGACAGCATATTATCCATCTTGAAGGGAATTGGTTATTCTGGCGTTGCCTCTGTGGAATTGTTCCGTCCGGAATATTATGAACTCGATGCTGAAGAAGCCATTATGACAGCAAAAGAAACGGCAATTCAAGTTATTTCGAAACATTTTGCACTGCAGAACTCATAAAGTGGATCATGCAATCTCGGGAATAAGGGGGTGAAGGAATAATGCCTTTAGTATCAATGAGAGAGATGCTTTTAAAAGCAAAAGCAGAAAGGTATGCTGTGGGTCAATATAATATTAATGGTTTGGCATTCGCCCAGTCGTTTTTACAAGCTGCCAATGAGGAACAAGCGCCGATCATACTTGCGGCATCGGACAGGCTTGTTGATTATCTTGGCGGATTTAAAACGATTGCGGCCATGGTAAAAAGCCTTATGGAAGAAATGGACATTACGGTTCCGGTTGCCCTTCATCTTGATCATGGAATGGATGTGGAACGATGCAAGAAAGCGATCGATGCGGGTTTTACATCGGTCATGATCGATGGCTCCCGTCATCCAATAGATGTAAATATTGAAATCACCAAAATGGTTGTCGACTATGCCCAAAAGAACGGTGTTTCCGTTGAGGCGGAAGTGGGGACAGTCGGTGGGACGGAAGATGGCCTCGTTGGAGGTATTCAATATGCAGATCCCCATGAATGCAGGAGGATTGTAAAAGAAACGGAAATTGATGCTCTAGCGGCTGCTTTGGGTTCGGTTCATGGCCCGTATCAAGGAGAACCTAAACTCGGTTTTGAGGAGATGGAATCAATTTCGAACATGACGAATATACCTCTCGTCTTACATGGAGGCTCAGGTATTCCGCTGCACCAAATTAAAAAAGCAATTGAACTTGGACACGCTAAAATAAATGTCAATACCGAAAGCATACAAGTGTGGGCAAAAACGATTCGGGAAGTATTCGCCGTTGAAGGAAAAGTATATGAGCCGCGAGCCATCATCACACCAGCGAAAGAAGCTATCATCTCCGTCGTGAAGAGAAAAATGGCAGAGTTCAATACAAGTGGAAAGGCTTAAGAATGAAAAGGTGTTCCCGATTACGCTGCGGGCACCTTTTTGTACATCCAATTTTTGCATGAGATGCCATAGCTGAAAAATAGTTCGCTGGTCAGGGGAAGTGTTGCAATGACTTTGTTACATAACGCACGCAATAGATTTTTATTTTTAGTGCTCTCATTTATTTTTTGGTTTTCAAATTTCATTTATATTCCCATTTTGTCTCCTTACCTTGAGACGATTGGAGGGGATTATGCATTTATCGGCATGGTACTAGGCAGTTATGGGCTGATGCAATTTCTCTTCAGGCTTCCGATCGGGATTTTTTCCGACCTCATAAAAGCAAGAAAACCTTTTATTATATTTGGAATGGTCGTGAGTACGTTGAGTTGCGTGACATTTGCATGGGCCGATAGTTTAGGCTGGATCCTTTTGGCCCGCTCGTTAGCTGGAATTGCCGCTGCAACTTGGGTAGCCTTCACCATTTTATTTTCCAGCTATTTTTCAGAACGTGATCTTCACCGAGCGATGGGCAGTATCTCGTTAGCTGTGGTTCTGGCACAGCTGCTTGGAATGGTGGTCAGCGGATACATTGTCGATCAATGGGGATGGCAAGCACCTTTTTGGATGGGAGGATTTATTGGTTTCGTTGGTATCGTCCTTTCACTTTTTATTTACGAATCGAACGAAGATTTTCCGCAAGAGCCTATTCAATTGAAAGAACTCGTATCAGTCATGCTTGAACCGGCACTTTTAAAAGTATCATTTCTATCCATTCTCGCACATGGCATCATCTTCACGACAATGTTCGGCTTCACCCCGACATTTGCTTTAAAGCTTGGTCTCCAGACTGAAGAGATCAGCATGGTCATCTTTTCATTCATGATTCCTCATGCCATTGCCACCATGTTTAGCGGAAAAATATTCGTACCATTATTCGGACAATGGAGGTTACTGAAACTAGCATTCGGACTAACGGCCATTTTTACACTATGTACGCCATTAATAGATACAAAAGGGATGCTTTTTATGATCCAAGGATTGAATGGATTCTCATTAGGCACTCTTTTTCCCTTGTTTTTAGGAATGGCAGTGGAGTCGATTCCCCTAGAAAAAAGGGCAACGGCAATGGGGGCATATCAAGCAATCTATGCGATTGGTATGTTTGCGGGACCTTTCATTGCAGGAGTATTGATTTCACATTTAGGTATTTCTGCAGGATTTTATTTCGCTGGATCATTAGGTGCAACCGCTGTGTTCTTTATGATTGTATGGAGTCGCCTTGAAATGAAAGCAACAAAACATAATTTGAAATTGAACTAAGCGATGAAATGGATGCTAGTTTAAATAGAGGAGGAGAACTTATGAAGGTTGGATTAGTTACGGACATTTTAGGTTACATGCCATTTGAAGAGATGCTGGATACGTGTGTGGATCAGGGGATAGAGACACTGGAGCTTGGATGCGGTAATTGGTCGGATGCTCCACATCTCGATCTCGATGGGCTTCTTGGCAGCACCGCAAAACGAAAGCAATTTTTAAATGAATTAAATGTAAGGGGGATAAGCATTGCAGCGTTGAATTGTTCTGGCAATCAGCTTGATCCATCAGATGAAGGAACCATGCATAAAGCCGTTGTTAATAAGACCTTTCAGCTAGCTGGGCTTTTAGGAGTCGAAACGGTTGTCATGATGTCGGGGTGTCCTGGCGGCGGACCAAGTGACAGGACGCCCAATTGGCTGACACATCCCATTTTGCCCTCACATTTTGAGATGCTTGATTGGCAGTGGAATGAGGTGGCGTTCCCTTATTGGGAAAAAGCTGTGACAACGGCTAAAGAAAATGGAGTTAGAAAGGTTGCCATCGAAAATCTAGGCTGCAATTTAGTTTACAATTCCGAGACACTCTTTAAATTGAGGGATGAAGTCGGTGATACGGTCGGCATGAATTTTGATCCGAGTCATTTATTTTGGATGGGCGGTGACCCCATCGCAGCTTTAAGGAATTTAGGAAGCGCAGTTTATCATATACATGCAAAAGATGTTCGCTTAGAAAGAGGGATATATGATGTCCAGGGATTGATTGATGTGAAACCGATGAACCAATATTCAGATAGATCATGGAATTATGTTGCACTCGGTTATGGACACGACAGTGGCTGGTGGAAGGAGTTTTTTACTATCGTTAAAATGATAGGTTATGAAGGGCCCATCGTTCTCGAAATGGAAGATTTGACAATGGAACCAATAACGGGCGTGAAAAAATCCATGAATATTTTGAAAGAAACGTTGCCTAGAGAATTCGATGTTTTAACATGAAGTCTAAATTACTTTATAATGGACTTAATGAAAATGAAAAAAGAAATTGGCAGGTGGAGATAATAGTATGAAAATGAGCGATGTGGCGAAATTGGCAAACGTATCTCCTGCAACCGTTTCAAGAGTGCTCAGACAGCCGGATTTAGTCAGCGAGGATACTAAACAAAAGGTGCTGCAGGTGATTGAAGAGATGAATTACAAGCCTCACATGATTGCCAGTCAGTTCAGGACGAAAGAGACAAAGATCATTCTGGTCGTCGTTCCGGATATAACAAGGCCCTTTTTTTCCGAAGTGCTTCGGGGCATTGAGCATACAGCTGTAGAAAATGGCTATCAGGTTATATTGGGAGATACGGAGAACGACATTGAACGGGAAAAGGAATATATCGATTTGCTATACAAAAAGCAGGCAGATGGAGCGTTACTCCTTACCGCTAGAATGAACAGGGAAAGCCTGGAAAAACTATCAAATCAATTTCCGATTGTACTGGCATGTGAATACGTGGACGGACTGGACATTCCAACTGTATCGATCGACAATGTAAGCAGTGCCAGAAAAGTTACGGAACACTTAATCAAGCTTGGACATAGACGGATTGCCCATATAACAGGGCCTATGAATATCATTCTCAGCCGGGATCGCCTAGGGGGGTTCCAGCAGGCGATGAATAGCCATCACTTGAAGGTCAACCCGGAATTCATCCAGGAAGGGGATTATGGCATTGACTCGGGTTATGACCAGATGGTGAAATTATTATCGCTGGAAAACAAGCCTGAAGCAGTCTTTGTTTTTAATGATGAAATGGCGCTGGGAGCTGTAAAGGCGATCCAGGATCAAGGCTTGAGTGTTCCCGAGGATATTGCTGTCGTAGGTTTTGATAATTTGAAAATAGCATCGATTTTTAATCCTCATATAACGACCATTGACCAACCTAAGTACGAAATAGGGAAAAAGGCAACGAACTTATTGCTGACCTTAATGAAAGGCGGAACCATTGAACAGAAAAAATTCGTTCTGGAAGATGAGTTGATCATCCGCGAATCCTGCGGTTCTAAATTGGAAAAAAGCTTGAATGCATAAAAAATGTTTGGCAAAATTGCTATGTTAGTAATTGAATGGCTTCCTTTTATGGAAGCCTTATTCGTTTGAAAGTAACCATTAGATTGAATGTTAGGGCTTTTAATTGGCCTTATTTTTGATTCAAAAATTTCACTTTTAGTGGATTCCAGTCCTGATGAATTTACAAATACTTTTTGTATTTCTTTAATTTATAGATGACTGTTGGCTGGCTGATGCCCAAATGTTCTGCCATTTCGTATGTGGTTTTACATTTTTTCCATGCTTTTGCAATCAGTTGCCTTTCAACCTTTTCCAGCGTCTTCTTTAAATCGAAATTCTCTTCACAATCCTGTTCGATTGCGAGGAAGGTGGAGTCTTCAGGCTGTTCAATTTGCCCTGTGATGGATTGCGGAAGGTGTTCGGGAAATATAATTGGTTCTTCGATGGTCAGGATTAACCGTTCAATTAAGTTTTCTAATTCCCGAATATTTCCTGGCCAATGATAATGGGTCAAAACTTCATAAGTTGATGGATGGATTTTTTTGAATTTCTGGTATTTATCACTGGTTTTCTGTAAGTAATGCTGAATTAAGAGAGGGATATCTTCTTTACGTTCATGTAATGCCGGAATTTGGATGGGAATCACATTCAAACGATAAAATAAGTCCAATCTAAACTTACCTTCACTTACCATCTCCTTCAAATCTTGATTAGTTGCTGCAACCAGGCGGAAGTTAATATGGTTTTCCTTTTTTCCACCTATGCGCTTTATCTTTTTTTCCTGTAATACTTTCAGTAATTTAGCTTGCATGGCAAGTGGGAGTTCCCCGATTTCATCCAAGAAAAGGGTTCCGCTGTCAGCCTGCTCAATCAGGCCTTGCCTCCCTTGTTTATTTGCCCCTGTAAATGATCCCGGCTCATAGCCGAATATTTCCGATTCAAACAAGCTATCAGGTATCGTACTGCAATTCACTTCGATAAAAGGTTCTTTCTTTCGGTTACTTTGGTCATGAACAGCACGGGCAAAAGTGCTTTTCCCTACCCCGGAAGGACCTAATAAAAGAATCGTGGCATCGGTTTTTGCAACATTATGGATCGTTTTTAAAATATGCTTCGTTTCATTACTTCTAGCAATCAAATAATGATAATCCAGTTCCTTTTCTCTTAAATCCTCGACTTCCGTTTGATAGCCTTTTACTTTTCGTTGTAATTGTTCAAATTGATCCTGCAATTGCAGGATCTCGGTTTGATCCTGCCCATAGCTGATTACCCTGACGAGAAGTCCTTTCTTATTAAAAATGGGATAGCCAGTCGACATGACAACATGACCCGTTTTCGTTTCCTGCATTATGCGCTTCGCTTTCTTTTCTTTTAAAACAATTGCATTGATGGAAGGTGTGAGAAGGCCCTCGCTTTCTAATTGATAGACGGAGGTACCGATATAAGAGTCACTTTCCATACCATAAATCTCCCAAAGCTTTGGGTTGGAATATAAAATGATTCCATCTTGATCGGTAATGAGAATGTTATTATTCGATGTTTCAATAATCTTATTTAGTTCTTCCTCCAGCATATCGTCGTACATACATTCCGCTCCTTTCGGTTCTGGGATGCTGTTTAATTAAAATATAAATCAAAAAGTCTAAATAATCAAAAATTAAATTAAAAAACAAGAAAATGATTAAGTTTTTAATCATTTGATGAAACAAAATAATGAAAAGCCTTATATACCGCAGCGAAATAGTTGGCCTGAATCTTGCTTATGTAAAAGGTAAGAAGTGAATTTCCAAACAAGGTGTTATATATGTCCATTCTATTTGAAAGGCTCTTTTCGTAAAGATTGTTCTTTTTAAAACGAAACGATTTAAGATTGATTGGAGCGGAAGTGCGAGACTCCTGCGGGAGCAGCGGGACAGGTGAGACCCCACAGGCGTTCACGCCGAGGAGGCTCACCCCCCGCCCCGCGGAAAGCGAGCATTGGAGGGGAAATCAACCACACCGCATTACTTGGTGAATAGCAACAAAGTATTCGAAAACAGCCATTTGAATAGATGGAAGTTTGTATGACATCTGCCATTGCAGTGGAGTGAAAAATAATAATAGCAGAATTAGAATTTAGGAGGATGTTACATGATGAAGTATCAACCGAAAGACTCATTCAAATCACCCCGTTTTTGTGGAGTGCGTACGTTTATGAGACTACCATTTGTTGAACAGGTAGATGAACATATGGATTTTGTCATTACGGGAATTCCTTTTGATTCCGGGCAATCATTTAGAACGGGTGCTAGATTCGGACCAGAAGCCATTCGCGATTTTTCAATCCTTTTACGTCCTTATAATCCAGAACAAGATATTAATATTTTTGACTATATATCAGGAATTGATTATGGGGATATTCCGATCATTCCGGGGTATATTTCTGAAACATATAACAAGATCGAAGAAGAGCTTACCCCCGTCATTGAAAAAGGGATCATTCCCATTTCATTGGGAGGCGATCATTCCATTACGCTAGGGGAGTTACGTGCAATCGTAAAAAAACATGGTCCAGTTGCCCTGCTTCAATTCGATGCTCACTCTGATACTTGGGATAGTTATTTTGATCAAAAGTATAATCACGGAACCGTTTTTCGCCGCGCGATAGAAGAGGGTCTCATTGATGTATCCCGATCTCTTCAAATTGGTATGAGGGGTGGTCTATATGGACCGGAAGATCTTCAGGATGCCCGGGATTTAGGTTTGGGCGTTTATACGACAAACGATTATAAACGTATCGGGGTCGAAAAGATGCTAAGGGTCATTCATGAGCGTGTTGGGGATGGTCCGGTGTTTTTATCTTTTGACATTGATTTTTTAGATCCGGTCTATGCTCCAGGAACGGGTACCCCTGAAGTTTCCGGAGCCAGCATTGATGATGCTTTAGCCTTGGTGAGAGGATTGACGAATATAGATTTTGTTGGATTCGACCTTGTTGAGGTTTTACCATCATATGATCACGGACAAATCACCGCAGCCGCAGCCGCTAATATCGTCTATGAATTCATCACACTCATCGCTCTCGCAAAAAAAGGGAAACTGGAGAAAAAAGAGAGTGCCGGAGATTTGGAAACACAGCTTAACAATTAATTCCTCATTTTTACTGGAAAGAAGGAAGGTATCGGTGAAATCCCTTCCTTTCTTCTTTACTAAGCGATAGAACATAACAAGCCCAAAAGGAGATGTATAAATGCATATTTTGGATATATCGATCATGATTCTATATTTTTCTGTTTTAATCATTGTGGGAGTAATCGGATCCAAACGGGCAAAAACGGCAGATGATTTCATTGTGGCAGGACGTAATCTTGGTCATTTTATGTATTTATCCTGTTTAGCTGCTGTGATATTAGGGGGTGCTTCTACTCTAGGAACAGCAAAGTTAGGTTATCAGTTTGGGATATCCGGTATTTGGCTAGTGGTGATGATCGGGCTCGGCATTATCGCTATCGGGTTGTTTTTAACAAATAAGATATTTAATTTAAAAGTATTGACGATCAGTGAAATGCTTGAGAAGCGCTACAACTCTCAGACAAGATTGATCAGTGCCCTTGTCTCTGTTATCTATACATTCATGCTGACTGTAACGCAAGTGATTGGGATGGGGACGATTTTACATGTTTTGGCTGGCTGGAATTTAACGGTTTCCATGATAGTCGGGGGTGGGATCGTTTTATTTTATACGATATTAGGAGGTATGTGGTCAGTCACCATGACTGATGTCGTGCAATTCGTCATCATGACGATCGGTATTTTCTTTATCATGCTTCCGATGAGCATCTCAAAGGCAGGAGGGTGGGGCTCGCTTAAAGAAAATCTCCCTGCATCACATTTCGAGCTAGGAAACATTGGCGGAGAGACAATTTTTCAATATTTCCTACTATTTACCCTAGGGGTAGTTGTTGGCCAAGATATTTGGCAGCGTCTTTTTACCGCACGAACCAAAGCTGTTTCTCGTGGCGGAACGGTTGGAGCGGGACTATATAGTGTTTTTTATGCGATTGCAATCAGTATCATTGGAATGTGCGCTTTTATTATCCTTCCCGATTTAGGAGATCCACAAAATGCATTTACCAGCATAGCGATGGTAACTTTACCTGCCGGTCTATTGGGGGTTGTCATTGCGAGTGTGGTATCTGCGCTAATGTCCACAGCGTCAGGAACTTTGCTTGCTTCGTCCACTTTAGTTGTTAATGACATCATTAAAAAATATATTGGTCCAAAAATGAGTGAACGACAATTTTTAAAAACATCCCGAATTACAACTTTAACGATCGGTGTATTGACCATAATCGTTTCGATATGGATTCAAGATATTTTAGTTGCATTAGATGTAGCTTACGCAATTTTATCCGGTGCTGTGTTCTTTCCGATCATCCTTGGTTTCTTTTGGAAGAGGGTCACGGCCACTGCAGCATTTTACTCCATTCTGGCCAGCATGATCGTTATTATTGTGGGATTGGTGATTAATGGACCTTCCTCCACTCAACCAATTCTGTACGGGCTCGCTACTAGTTTTGTCGTCATCACTACGATTACTTTCCTAAGTTCCAATAATGATCACAAGAACGAAAGTAAAGTAAAGCAAGATGTAAATGGTAAAGCTGACATGGACACTATGGTTAATTGAAGGCTCGGCAAAAAACGGAAAAATAGAGGAGGAAAGTAAAAATGACAAAGACAATTTCCCTGCAACCCGCAACATTCAATACAATGGAAGAGGAACGCAATCACCGGAAGGAACGTTTGGCAGCTTCATTCCGCCTTTTTTCAAAGTTCGGTTTCGATGAAGGGATAGCTGGCCATATTACGGTCCGTGATCCAAAATATACAGACCATTTCTGGGTCAATCCGTTTGGGATGCATTTTAGTCAGATTTCCGTTTCTGATCTTATATTGGTTAATCATAAAGGTGATATTGTAGAGGGGGAACATTCCGTGAATGGTGCTGCATTTGCCATTCATTCTGAAATTCATAAAGCGCGACCGGATGCGATTGCAGCGGCACATGCTCATTCGGTCTATGGAAAGACATGGTCTTCCTTAGGGAGACTGTTAGATCCGATTACGCAAGATGCCTGCCAATTTTACAATGACCATGCATTATTTGATGATTTTACTGGTGTGGTTTATGCATCCGAAGAGGGAAAAAGCATTGCTAAGGCTTTAGGTCAAAACAAAGCTGTCATCCTCCGCAATCATGGATTGTTAACGGTCGGCCAATCTGTAGATTCAGCTGCTTGGTGGTTCATAACGATGGAACGTTCATGTCAAGCACAGATAATGGCTGAATCTGTAGGTAAGCCGATTTTTATAGAAGAAGAGTATGCAAAGTTAACGGCAGAACAAACGGGAACGGAATATGAGGGATGGCTGAGTTTTCAGCCTCTTTGGGACAGAATCAGAAAAGAGCAACCAGATTTCTTGAAGTAATCATAAAGCGCGGCATGGTATAATCGCAACGGATTGCCTTCCCATAAAAGAGGGAAAAGGGAATCGGAGGTTCTTGAGGAGGTTTTATGATGTCTGGTTCTAAGAAAATGGCACCTTCACTTTATATCAGGGTCGATATACCGGAAAAATACATCAATGAGTTTAAGGAGATTTGTTCAGAAGTTGTTGTCGAGCCATGGGAATTCGGCCAACCTGAACCACAGCCAACAGTTGATTTATCAAAGTTTGATGTCCTTTATACGCTGGGGCTTCATGATAATCTTAACATTATAAAAAAAGCTCCAAGGATTAAATGGGTCCATTCAGACAGTGCTGGAGTGGAGGCCATGCTGAATGAAGATATACAAAACAGCGATGTTATCATCACGAATGTCAAAGGCTGCACATCTGTCCCGATAGCCGAGCATACAATTGCGATGCTATCTTCGTTAGCAAGAGGCATACCGACAATGATCCGAAATCAAATGAACAAAACCTGGGTTGAAATTCCTGTGAAAGACCTTGAAAATGCGACAGTGGGGATAATAGGGTATGGGGATATTGGCTATGAGATAGCAAAGAGATGTAAAGCACTAGGTATGACCGTTATCGGGTGCCGCCGGAATCCCTCAAAAAGGAACAAAGAATATGAACCTGCTGATTTGATAATGGGTATGGATCAAGTGGATGATGTCCTTTCCAGGTCCGATTTTGTCGTCTTGGCACTTCCATATACAAAAGATACCTCATATTTTTTTAATAAGGAACGTTTAAATAAAATGAAAAAAGGCAGCTATGTAATTAATGTCGGCCGAGGTAATACGATTGTGGATGAAGATTTAATCGATTACTTAAGCAATGGGCACATAGCAGGAGCGGCTCTAGATGTGTTTGAAGTAGAACCTTTACCTAAGGATCACCCTTTCTGGCAGCTGGGAAATGTCATGATTTCCCCGCATAATGCTTACAACTCTTCCAGACACCTAGATCGTGTGATGGAATTATTCCTGAAAAATTTAAAGCTTTTTTCTGACGGTAAACCCCTAATGAACGTTGTGGAAAAAAAACTTGGTTATTAACAGGAATCGGTCTTTTGAAAGAAAGTTCAACGATCAATCATAAAAATGAAGTACGAGGGCAGACCCAGATTGGGTTTGCTTTTTTTGTTTAAAAGCCACCGCTTCATCTTTTTCTTGTATAGGACAATCTCTGATCAGGAAAAGCTGGATATAAGGAGGCGATGTATGAATGGGTACTTTCGAAGTTATTTCCCTAATGCTAAGCTTTGGCATGTTTGTAATTGCTATTCTTGATTTCAAAAATCATGACAAGAATCCTTGAAGATTATGATGGCCGGCCGATTATTTGGATCATTAATGGAAGCGTTTTAAAAAAATAGCGGATTAGAAGTATTGATTCCTTGATTTTTTAAACTTGCAGAGAACACCATTATGAGGTGTTCTTTTTGTTTACAATCAAATTCAATAGCATATTCCATTCATAGGCTTTGTCATTTTTGACAAAACAATGATATACAAGTATAGTCTCTAATAGACCGGTTGATATAATTTCAAGGAGTGATCCAGCTATGGCAGAAAAACGAAACTCGAAAGACATTCTTATTGAAGCTGCTTCCCGACTTTTTCGGATACGTGGATATTACGGTGTAGGGCTCAAGGACATTATTGAGGAAAGTGGTATCCCAAAAGGTTCGCTGTATCATTATTTTCCGAAAGGCAAGGAAGAATTGGCGATCGAGGCGATTATCCATACAAAAGAATTCGTGATAGATGAAATTAAACGGGGATTTGATGAAATTGAAGACCCTATAAAAGCCATTCAGTCTCATATTTTTCATTTATCCGAGGTATTTGGTGATAGTGATAATCTATTAGGACTGCCAATCGGGACGATTGCAGCGGAAACATATACGACGAGTGAGCAGATAAGAACGGCCTGTCAAGAAGCGATAGAAGATTGGCAATCCATATATGTGAAAAAATTACTCGAGGCGGAATTCAGTGAGAAACGGGCAAAAGAATTGAGTATCGTAATCAATGCTTTAATCGAAGGCGGTATCCTTTTATCCTTAACGGCGAAAAACGGGGAACCTCTCCAAGCCATTGCGGAACAGATACCATTATTGCTAATAAATAAATAAATAAATAAATAAGTCATGCGGAAAAATTATCTTAAGCTTAGGTCGAACAGTTAGTAATTGGAGGAATTATTTTATGTCTGCAAATGCAACACAGCAACAAAACCCAGTCATTAGAACGACCCCTATATTAATTGCATTTTTAATTGCTGGGTTCATTGGGTTATTCAGCGAGACGGCATTAAACATGGCGCTGGGGGATTTAATACAAGAATTCAATGCCAGTCCTGCCACTGTGCAATGGCTGACAACGGGTTACCTATTAACATTGGGGATATTGGTTCCCGTTTCGGGACTCTTGATTCAGTGGTTCAATACTCGTCAATTATTCATTGCCTCAATGGTGTTCTCCATCATTGGGACACTCATTGCAGCAATTGCACCTGGGTTTGGCATCTTGATGCTAGCCCGTGTCATCCAGGCTATCGGAACGGGTCTCTTATTACCTCTCATGTTCAATACCATTTTATTGATTTTCCCTATTCATAAAAGGGGAGCAACGATGGGATTGATGGGGCTGGTGATCATGTTTGCCCCAGCTATCGGACCGACAGCTTCAGGTTTGATTATCGAAAACCTAAAGTGGAATTACATTTTCTGGGTGTCTTTGCCGTTCTTTGTGATCGCTTTACTATTCGGTCTTAAGTATATGCAAAACGTTTCAACGATCACCAAACCTAAAATCGATGTACCATCCATTCTTTTATCGACCATCGGTTTTGGGGGAATTGTTTATGGCTTTAGTATTGTCGGGGAGCAAGGATGGAGCAATGCGATAGTTCTATCTTCGATCATTGTTGGACTTATAGCGCTATTCCTGTTTGCTGTGAGGCAATTCAACATGGATAAACCGATGATTGATTTGCGCGTTTTTAAATACCCGATGTTCACGTTAGGGTTAATAACCGTCTTCATCACATTCATGATCATCATGTCATCCATGATTCTCTTACCGTTATACCTGCAAACCGGTCTTGCATTAGCTGCGTTTTCTGCTGGGCTTGTACTATTACCGGGTGGAGTGCTTAATGGTATCATGTCTCCGGTTACTGGGCGCATTTTTGATAAGTTCGGGCCAAAAGGGTTAGTGATCCCAGGCTTCATTATCATGATTGCCATGTTATGGACTTTGACGAACGTAACGACTGAAACGACGATCATTATGGTAATCGTCATGCATACTCTCCTTATGATTGGTGTTTCGATGGTCATGATGCCGGCCCAGACAAATGGTCTGAATCAACTGCCGAAAAATCTTTATCCGGATGGAACGGCTTTAATGAATACATTGCAGCAAGTATCGGGGGCCATCGGTACAACCGTTGCCATTACAATCATGTCAGCATCCCAAAAAAATTATATGGCAAATGCAGAAGATCCGTTCGATCCATCGGCCATCAGCGGTTCATTGACTGCAGGTGTTCAAGATGCCTTTATATTCGGTCTTGTCCTTGCAATCATTGGTTTGATCGTGTCACTTTTTATCAGGACAGCACGAGACTAATAAGATATTAATGAAAAAAGTTAAATAGCCAGCAGGGGAAAGATTTTCTCTGTCTGGCTTTTTGTTTGGAAAAAAGCAATAACGTTCTTATTGGACTTTATTCCCATATTTTATCAAAAGCTTTAAAGACAGAGTGAAATATTTGAAAACCAACCACTTATCGGATAATCTTACACAGTAATAGTTACTAAAATTTAGCTCAGGTAAAGCGGTTAACAGGAGGAATTCAAATGAATGCAAAGAAAACCAAAATGTTTGAACCCGTAACAATAGGTGCTTGGAATTTAAAAACAAGAACGGCAATGGCTCCTATGACACGGGCGTTTGCCGATAACGAAACGGGTGTTGTGAATGACCTGACCGTAGAATATTACCGAAAACGGGCACAAGATGGAATCGGGCTTATCATTACTGAAGGTGTAGTGATTTCACCAAGAGCAAAGGGCAATCCTGGGGTTCCCGGAATATATACTCAAGAGCAAATCAATGGGTGGAAAAAAGTAACCGAAGCAGTGCACGCAGAAGGTGGAACGATTATTGCGCAAATCTGGCATGTGGGCCGTGCAAGCCACCGTGAAATTGCAGGAGGACTTCCTCCGCAGGCCCCGTCACCTATCGGTGCAGAAGGTAAGGTTTCACGATTCGGTAAACCTTTTGACATTCCTGAAGAAATGACAGAGACGGATATTGCAGAAGTTGTGAACCAATATAAACAAGCTGCAAAGAATGCAATGGATGCTGGCTTTGACGGTGTTGAAATCCATGGTGCACACGGCTACTTAATAGACCAGTTCAATTCTGACACCTCCAATAAAAGGAGCGATCGGTACGGTGGTGATTTAAAACAGCGTCTAACTTTTATGAAGGAAGTGCTAAAAGCAGTTATTGATGCTGTTGGAGTGGAGCGCACCCTCATTCGTTTCTCGGCTTTGAAAATTGACCAGCCTTCTTATATGTGGGAAGACCCTGAAAAAGCGATCCAAACATTTATTGAAGCGTTCAATGAAACAGGAGTCAAAATGATTCACCCATCCACGATGGAATTTACCAAACCGATTGCAAGAGGATTGACGATGCATGAATTGGTACGCAGCCACTGGGGTGGAATCATAATTGGTGTAGGGGGGCTAGATCCTGAAACCGCAGAAGCCGCACTGGAAAAAGGCATTATTGACGTTGCGGCGATTGGACGTCCGCTTATAGCCAACCCGGATTATCTGGCACGAATTAAGCAGGATGAAAAACTTGTTGATTACGAGGCGAAGCAACATTTAGGGCAACTGATTTAATAGATAAAATATAAGTCAGGCTTGTTCATTGACAGGACCTAGCATTAACCATACTACCTTTTCCATAACTGATGCGATTCTTCATTCAAGAAGGGTCGCCTTTTCTATGGAACTAAAGGGAAGTGCAAAGGAAGGAGGTAGTTAAAAAGGTTATATATATTTGGTAGACTTACTGGTTATTTCAATTAATAAAGTGAGGAAGCTGGTATATAAATGGAACGTATCATGGTTATCGGAGTGTCCGCGGGTGTCGGAAAATCTACTTTTGCAAGAAGACTTGGAGATAATTTGGATATCGAAGTACATCATTTGGATACATTCTACTGGAGGCCAGGCTGGGTGGAAGCTCCTTTAGAGGATTTTATTTCTGCTCAGAAGGAAGTATTGAGTCATGACAGGTGGATAATGGAAGGCAATTATAGTAATTCTTTTAATTTACGTTCGGAGCTAGCCGATACGATCATTTATTTAGAACTTCCTCTCCGTGTTTGCCTTTACCGTGTTATAAAACGTTGGTTATCTTATCTAGGTAAAACAAGACCTGATATGGGTAAAGGCTGCAATGAAAAATTAGACTGGCAGTTTGTTAAATTTATCATGACCACCTACTTTCCTCGCAAGAAAGAAATGAAAATGAGATTTGCAGATCTTCAAAAGAGCCACCCTGAAAAGCTAATAGTTATATTAAAAAGCAAGCACGATATTGAAGGATATCTGTTGAATATGAAGGGATAAGCTTTTTCCCCATTAATTTTTATGACACTTAGATATTTCCGAGAGTTAATATAAAGCCAAAATGGAAAAGGGACCTTTCAATCGAAGATCCCTGAGATTGTAGACAAATTCGAAGAAGCCGAGTTTGCCACAGTTTTTTTATGGCTTGTACAATTTGGAAGTTGATTTCCACTCAAGAAACTCGCTTTCCGCGGGCGGTCGGGGAGCCTCCTCGGCATGTGCCTGTGGGGTCTCCCCTAGACGCGCTCGCACCTTTCTCTCCAATCAACTTTGTTCTAACATATAGATAGAAACCATGCCTGAGGAGTTGAAGGTGCTGGTTTGGGAACGTCATTTGCTGAAAGATAAGTTTCCCGAGCCCTTTTTATACATCATAAGTTTCCATGAACTAAATTACCATATAGCTACGGACAATTGACGATTACAGCAACACACCAATCTAGTCTATCTTTTAACTAAAGGCTTTACATCTTGAGGAATAGGTGAGGTATAGCTTTTCCCTTTTAATCGTTCTTTTAGCTCCGTTTTTGCCTTTTCAATTAATTCAGGATTTTGAAGTACTTCTACTGCAGTTGCCGCAATAACCTTTCCAGCATGAAGCATTCCTTTATGGGCAATGGATGTTGATCCCAGTGTAACCCACTGCCAGCTATGCAAAGGTGACCCAAGAACAAAACAAGCTGTCGTGCATTGGGCAGTAGGAACGATCCAACTAACATCCCCCACATCCGAGGACCCTGTTAATGGCGCTTGGAAGCCCTCAATGGGTTCTAACCAATTTGCCAAAGCATCATCTTGATTATCTTTAAAAGGATTGACTGTACTGTTCCTTTCTTGTTCGGTTAAGGTGGCGCGGACTTCTTTGGCAAGCTGTTTTTCCTTATCATCGTGTTGTGGGATGCCTAATTCTTCAAAATTCTTGTACATGACGGATTCCAGCACATTGTTTTGGATAACATTGGAACAGGCCTTATCGAAAACGATTTCCACTTCAGTTCCTGTCATAAGGGCAGCTCCTTTAGCAATATTACAAACTCTCAAGTAAATATCTTGAACTTGCGAAACTTCCGGAGCTCGTAATAAATAAAGAACTTCTGCATCTTGCTGGACAACATTAGGCGATAATCCACCTGAATTCGTTATTGCATAATGGACTCTTGCTTCTTGAATAATATGCTCTCTTAAATAGTTCACGCCAACATTCATAAGTTCTACGGCATCTAAAGCGCTCCGTCCTAAATGTGGTGATGCTGCTGCATGAGAGCTCTTGCCTTTAAACTTATAATACACTTGGAAATTGGAAAGCGAATCCATCGACATAACGCCGTTAACATCCAATGGGTGCCAACAAAAAGCAAAATCAACGTCATCGAACAAACCTTCTCTGACCATGAAGGTTTTGCCTGATCCGCCTTCTTCTCCTGGACATCCATAATAACGAACTGTCCCATTTATATGATTCTCTTCCATATAATCCTTCACTGCAACAGCTGCAGCTAAGGATCCCGTACCAAGTAAATTATGACCACATCCATGGCCATTTTCACCTTGTACTATTGGCTCTTGTTTAGCCGTAGCTTTTTTTTGACTCATACCTGACAGAGCATCAAATTCTCCCATGATTGCCACAATAGGTTTACCGCTCCCAAAGCTACCGATAAATGCCGTTTCTATGTTTCCAACACCTTTTTCAACAGAAAATCCTTCATTTTCTAACGTGCTGCATAGCAATTCAGCAGATTGATATTCTTCAAAGCGTGTTTCTGCAAAATTCCAGATACTGTCACTGACTTCAATGAATTTTTCTTTTTTTTGTTCAATGATTTCCGATAATCTATTTACATGTGTCATTTTACACTCTTTCCTTCCTATATATATTCTGAAGAATTATTTTAATAGGCGTCTTGCAATTAGATTCAAAAGTTCTGCACTCCTTGGTAAAACTTCTTCTTGAATATCAAATTTAGGGTGGTGATGTGGTGCAGGAATATCAGTCCCAATAATCATATATGTCCCTTTCCCGCCATTATCCTGTACCCTTCGAATCATAAAACTTGCATCTTCGCTACCGGCAGAACCGGATTCCCTGTATGCTTTGATTGTTGAAAAACCATCTACATTCATGGCTTCTTCCATGGCCAGTTCGACAAGTTCTTGATCACAACGAATCGTAATGGCTTGACCTATGATTTCAATTTCATGTTCGAGCTCATGCATACCTGCACTATGAGCCACGATATTTCGAACACGTTGCTCCACTTCAGCATTTGTTTCTTCGGATACAGAACGGGTTTCAATGACCATCTTTGCATGCGCTGGAATAATATTAGCGGCTGTTCCTCCGTTAAGAATACCTACATTTATGCGGGTAGAGCCTGAACTGAATCTTGGAATGGCATGTATATTTAATAATGCGGTGGCTGCTCCTAACAAAGCATTTTTCCCTTTTTCCGGAGAAGCACCTGCATGAGAAGATACCCCATGAAAATGGGCAGCCATTTTCGTACTTGCTAAAAAGCCGGAAGAACCACCATGAAATTCTCCTAGGGGGACATCTGTGCCAAGGTGCAGACAATATAAATAATCCACATCATCCAATATCCCTTTTTGAACAATTGAATAGGCACCGCGTACTCCCTCTTCAGCAGGTTGAAAAATAAGCTTTACCGTTCCTGAAAAATTCCCATCCGCTAATTTTTCAGCAAGTCCCAAGCCAATTGCTGTATGGCCATCGTGTGCACAGGCATGCATATTCCCTTCATATTTGGAACGAAAACCGTTCATTTGCGGGAAGTGGTCGGAATCAGTACTTTCCGTAACAGGCAATGCATCCATATCAAAGCGGAAAGCTACGGTCGGACCATCAGTTTTTCCTTTTAAAATACCAATGACAGCAGTATATCCACCTTCCATTTCTTGGAGGATTTTTGGGTTGGCGCCATCTTGTAATGCTCTATTAAATGTTTCCTCCAATACTTCTATCGGGGGGACTCCACGGCGAGAATCACCATCTAAAGCATCTTTTCCAAATATCACGTTATATTTCAGAGAAGTTAGTGCTTCTACTACCTTTGAAGCAGTACGAAATTCCGTAAAGCCAACTTCTGGATGTTGATGAAGATCACGTCTTAAAGAAATAATATCCAATTCGTTTCACTCCTAATTCATTTGATGATCATTCAAATAATACGATTTGGTGTCCAGACCAAGCAGCCCAGCCCCTCAAGTCGGATAAGGGGCATGTGAGGCGCTTGAGAATTTTTAAATTATGGTAATTTCGGATATACTCCGGGACCAATTGGGAGGCCAAGGAAATACCAAACGACTACCAATAGCGTCCAAATGATGAAGATGATAATCGGATAAGGCAAAATTAGAGAATAATAAGTTCCTAGTTTTGCATCTTTTCGATACTCTTGTAAGAAACTTAAGAATAGTGGGACAAATGGAGATACAGGTGCCAATGGCAGTACAGATGAATCTGCTACTCTGAACAACATTTGGGCGAAGGCAGGATGATAGCCTAATACCATGAACATTGGGACAAAAACGGGTGCCAATATAGACCATATTGCAGATCCGCTGGCAATGAACATGGAAAGAAGTCCAGATAAGAACATTAGCCCAATTAGGACAGGTGCACCTTCTATGTTTAGCTGTTCCAAGAGATCTGTGATGGATAAAGCCAAAAATTTACCCATATTACTCCAGTTAAAGCAAGCGACAAACTGGGAAAGCGGGAAAACCATAATGATGAATCCAGCCATTCCTTTAATTGGGTCCACCAATAATTCCGGAATGTCATTTTGTTTCTTGATTGCTCCCACCTTAACTCCATAAGTAATAGAAACTGTAAAAAAGAAGAGTAAGATGATTGCGACAATTCCAGACATGAATGGAGAGGGGAGAATGGCTCCAGTTTCTGGATTTCGCAATAGAGCTCCTTCTGGAACGACTAGAACGGCCATAACAGCTATAAAAATCAATGCTGAAATACCTGTAGCCAGGAGTGCTTTGTTTTGTTGCTTAGTTAATTGCTCCAGTTTTTTATGCTGACCGCCACCTTCATACTTTCCTAGGCGAGGCTCGACAAATTTATCTGTAATCAAGGAGATGACTACCGTGAGTACGAGAACGGAAGTCGCCATGAAGAACCAGTTATCCGTAACATTAACGGTCAAATTTGCATTCATGCCTTTCGCCACTTCCGAACTAATTCCTGAAAGCAAGACATCTGTTGTGACGATTAATAAGTTGGCAGTGAAACCCGAACCAACCCCAGCGATGGCAGCGAGCAACCCAGCAACAGGGTGACGTCCCACAGCAAGGAAAATCAAAGCACCAAGGGGAGGCATGATAACAAGCGCAGCATCAGAAGAAACATGACTAAAGAAGGCAACAAATACAACTAAATAACTAGCGTATTTCCCTGAGACTTTTAACGACATTTTCCGAATCAAAACTTCCAACAATCCAACTTTTTCCGCTAATCCTACTCCTAGCATAAGAGCTAAAATCGATCCCAGTGGTAAAAAGCCGGAAAAGTTTTTAATCATATTCGGCAAAATCCATTGGATGCCTTCACGGCTTAAGAGGTTTTGAACTTCCACTTTCTCTCCACTTATGGGGTCCGATGCCGAAACATGGAAGACTGATAAGAGAGCGGTTACAACAAATAAAAAGGCAATCATATAAATAAATAAGATAAAGGGGTGGGGGATCTTGTTTCCTATTCGCTCTACTCGATTGAAAAAACCACCCGTTTTATGATTTTGAAGATTAGTTGTATCTTTCATAACTTTTTGTTCCATTACATTCTCCTCCTAAACCTTCTTCCATTTGTAGTTTGTGCGTTTTGCACCATTCCATTTATAAACTTTTTCTCTAAACATGCCTTAAACTCAAATTACCGTCTTTCATCCTTTGTGAACTTCATTAGTTCCTTCCAATATACTTTTTATTTAACGAATATTTAACGCTATTTTCGTTAAATGTATTATATAATTAAGAATAATCTATTTCAATAAAATTTTCAGAAAAAAGGGAAATTATTTTCTGGTAATTCTTGTGAAATGAACAATGGGATTCGAAACCTTTGATTCAATAACTCCTGCCACTCTTGAACTCACGATAGATAAGAAACCATATTAAGTAGCACCATTTATTTATCAAAAGGTGCTTTACATGCTTTTATAGTTGGAGCTCATTTTTTTATTCCCTGTTAGGGTTGGTTATTTTGATATAATAAAACTAATAGTATGATGTAGGGGTGAAATAAACTTGTATAAAATTGGGGTTGTAGGTCCACTTTCATCTATAAAGAAAATTCGGGATGTTACTAATGAATTTGAACATGAAATAGATTTTATTGATTTTCCATATGAAGATGCACGTGAGGTAACGGACATTATAAAAAATCACGAAAGTACAGTGAATGGTTGGTTTTTCTCTGGACCAGTTCCTTATAGAATAGCAAAAGGAATGTTGGATTCAGAGGCCAATTTTACATATTGTCCTCCTGTAGGATCTAGTTTATATAGATGTTTATTACAAATGTCTGCAGATCAAAAACATTTTTTCGATAAGTTATCCATCGATATGATTCGATTGGAAGACTTTTTTTTGCATGAGTCGCTACAAGAGCTGGGGATTTCCACCGAACATATTTATGTAAAAACATTTGATGAACAATATGATTATCAAGAAATTGTTCAATTTCATCTTCAATTGTGGAGGGAAGGGGAAATACATGCTGTCCTAACCGTTTTACAATCTGTATATGAGGCCTTGAAGAAAGAGAATGTTGCTGTCTACAAAATAAATATGACAAAGATGGAAATTCGGCAAGCGGTCAAGATTTTGATTGAAAAAGCAAAAAGTACTTATTTCAAGGATAGCCAAATTGGTGTAGAAATCATTGAAATTGATCAGTTCGACCAATTTGTTGACGAGGTTAATATTCGTTACCATCTGCAGCATGTGGAGCTTAAGATTAAACAAACATTACTTGCATTTTGCGAAAAATTAGATGGATCCCTCATCGAAAATGGAAACGGCCGCTATCAAATATTTAGTTCACGAAAGGCAATTGAACGGGAAATTGGCAGCTTGCAAAGTACTGTTCAACAACTGGCCCTTGAAATGGATGTCCCAGTTGCAGTGGGTATCGGTTTTGGTGAGACGGCTGCATCTGCAGAAATCAATGCCCGCAAGGCGATCCGTCATTCGAAGAAGCAAGACAGTTCCGGAATTGTCGTTATCCAAGAAGATGGTGTAATGATTGAATCCGTAGGTCAAGAAGAACAATTGGCATATACCTTCCGTTCTAATGATAAAGAACTGCTAGATAAATTGAATCAGGCTAACATTAGTGTAAAAACGTATAAAAAGATAGAAGCATTGGTTGATCGTATGGGCTGGGACGGCTTCACTTCCTCAGACTTAGCTTCTCATTTATCCATGACCGTTCGAAATGCCCAGAGAATTATGAGTAGTTTGAGTGATAGCGGTTTAGTGGAGTACAAAGGGGAAGAACTTCAATCACCACGGGGAAGACCTCGTAAAATTTATATGTTAAAGAAGTAACACCCCGACGTTCTTGGTATACACGTAAATGAAATTCGAGGGAAGCTGTCATTGAGGCAGCTTTTTTATTGTAATGGTCAGGATAGTATAATAATTCCTAAGAGCAGATGTTCACGAATAAAAGTGTTGCATGATAAAATGATTCAAAAGAGAAAAGTTTGGCGAGGGTATGAATACAACTATATATACCATTGCTATGACTCTTTTCTTTTTGCAACTGATACGATAAGAGTAACTAAACAACTGATAATCATGACTCAATGCAAATTAAGCAATAGTTAGACAGCAGAAGAATTAGGATTACGATATCATGACTTAGATTAAACTAGGTTATTCTACAAAGAACAATGAATCTATTACAGATTATAAAAGGAAGTCGATTACTGGATGTATAAAATCGGACTGGTCGGTCTAAAAACTTCTATAGAACAAATTTTAATCTTGGCAGAAGATTATAAACATGAGTTGGAATTCATCTCTTTGCCCTATGCGAAGACAGAAGAGGTAGAGAATATTGTAAAGGAACATGATTCTAACGTGCATGCATGGCTTTTTTCTGGTCCACTTCCCTATGAAATCGCCAAAAAGACACTAGGTACAGATAAAATAATGGTCCATGTTCCAGCCACGGAATCAGGTTTTTATAAATCCTTATTAGAAATGATTTACGATCAAGGGAAAATCATCGAGCATCTAAGTATTGATACTATGTCCTCAAATAATATTAGCGAAGAAGCTTTGTCCCAGTTGAATATAAAAACCCAAAGGATTTATACGAAAGTGTTTGATGAATTGGATGTTGATACGGATGAATTGTTGCATTTTCACTTAAACTTATGGAATAAGGGAAAGACAGAAGGAGCTTTTTCTTGTTTTCCATCAGTGTGTGAAGCTTTAAGGGAAAAGGGAATTCCAGCCTACCGTATGTCGATTAGTAAGATGGAAGTGCGGCAAACGCTTCGAATTCTTTCTGAAAAAGTAAAGACATCCTACTTTAAGGATACACAAATCGGAGTTGAAATCATTGAAGTCGAATACTTTAACAAAGTGGCAGAGGAAATGAAAACTCCTTATCATTTACAGTACTTGGAGCTTCGGTTAAAAGAAATGTTGATTCAACTTGGAGAAAAAATAAATGGCTCCTTTTCAGAGAAAGGGAATGGAAGGTACATGATCTTTAGTTCTCGCGGCGCAATTGAACGAGAAATCATCACTCTCGAAGATACCATTCAAAAATTGGCCTTTGAAGCAGATACACCCGTTACCGTCGGAATTGGCTTCGGCGAGACTGCCTATTCAGCGGAAATCAATGCTTTTCGTGCTATTCAACATTCGAAGGGGATGAAAAAGCGTGAAATCGTGATTATTCAAGATGATGGAAAAATTATCGAATCACCAGGAAAAAAGAAAGAACTGCAATATGATACCCGTTCCCACGATAAACTCCTTATAGAAAAGTTGAAAAACGGAAATATCAGTGTTAAAACGTATAAGAAAATATCGGCTCTCGTTCAAAGAATGGGCTGGAGTGATTTTACTACAAAGGATTTAGCGACACATCTTGAAATGACAGAGCGCAATGTACGGCGAATTGTTGCAGATATGTGCGAAGTTGATTTGGCACAATGCATTGGGGAAGAGGCTAACGCCACTCGTGGAAGGCCGAGTAAAATTTATCGATTATTATAAAAGGCACCCATAATTGGGGTGCCTTTTTATTTCTGCTTAATGCTGTGTTTCATTTTATTGTAAAACATGGGAATTTGTTAAGGTTTTAAAACAGTTTGGAATTTTCGAAAAATATTGAAATAAAAACCGAGGGAGATTATACTCTATTTAAGGAATTTTTTCCTTAAACTATCCTAAATTAAGGGCTGTTATGTAAATTGAATGAAAAAGGGGTTGTAGTGGATGTCTCAAACGATAATGATTCATGATTTAATCGAGGCTGTTAAAGATGAAGTGGTTGCTTGGAGAAGATATTTACATAAGTATCCGGAGCTTTCTTTTCAGGAGGAAAAAACAGCACAATTTGTTTATGAAAAGCTGCAAACTTTTGGTGAATTGGAAATTTCACGTCCGACAAAGACGAGTGTTATGGCTCGTTTGATTGGTCAGCAGCCTGGGAAGGTTATTGCATTGCGGGCAGATATGGATGCGCTTCCAATTGAAGAAGAGAATGATTTTGACTTTGTGTCACAGAATTCAGGAGTTATGCATGCTTGCGGACATGATGGGCATACGGCGATGCTGCTTGGCACAGCAAAAATTCTTGCACAGTTAAAGGATCAAGTTAAAGGGGAGGTGCGCTTTTTATTTCAACATGCTGAGGAACTGCCGCCCGGTGGAGCTCAAGAAATGGTGAAAGCCGGTGTGCTAGATGGAGTGGATATGATCATTGGATCCCATCTCTTGTCGACTCTTCCTTTAGGGAAAATTGGTTTGGGCTACGGTCCGGTGATGGCTGGAGCTGATACTTTTAACATTACCGTTGTGGGGAAAGGGGGGCACGCCTCACAGCCTGAACTTACCGTCGATCCCATAGCAATTGGAACACAGGTTGTATCGAATCTCCAGCATATTGTTTCGAGGTATCGGGATGCCCAGGAAGCCCTTGTGATTTCAGTGACCCAGTTCCATGCGGGAAGTGCGATTAATGTCATTCCAAGTAGTGTAAGCATTGGTGGATCGGTTCGAAGCTTCAATCCAGAACTACGGGAAGAAATCCCGAATTTTATCGAGCGCATAGTAAAAGGAATTACCGAAGCGCATGGAGCCACTTATGAATTCGATTATCTGTTTGGTTATGCTCCTACCATTAATGATAAAGAAGTTACCAGATTGATGGACGAATCGATCTGTGAAGCATTTGGTGAAGAAAGTCGAGAGATTTTAAAACCAATTATGGGAAGTGAAGACTTCTCTGCTTTTCAAAAAGTGGTTCCGGGATCTTATATAGTAATAGGAGCCCGTAATGAAGAAAAAGGGATTATTTATCCTCACCATCATCCAAAATTCACTTTCGATGAACAGGCTTTACAAAATGGGGTGAAGTTATTTGTTCATGGGACTTTGAAAATGTTAAATCTAACATACTAGGGGGTTAAGAGGATGAAAAAAATATATTGGCTCGGAGTTATCCCTTTTCTTGGCTTTATAGTAGGCGCTTTGTTTACAAATAAAGTGACTCCCTATGTTCTGGGAATGCCATTTTTTCACTTTTGGATTGTACTCTGGTCTTTGCTGACCACAGGTATTATGGGGATTATCTATCTACTGGATCCTGCTAATCAGAAGGGAGATTCAAGATGAATATTGCCGTTTTTTTTATCCTGTTTTTTTTCGTCATTTCTGTTTTGATAGGTATTCAGGCTAAAAAAGGGAAAGAAATGAACTTGGAACAATGGTCGGTTGGAGGACGCGGGATGGGAGCCCTATTGATTTTCCTCTTGTCCGCTGGTGAAATGTATACTACCTTTACCTTTTTGGGTGCGAGTGGATCTGCTTATGGGGAAGGGGGTTCCATCTTTAGTATCGTATCATATGGCTGCCTGGCTACAGTCATCTCCTATTGGACATTTCCTGCTATCTGGAGGTATGCAAAGAAACACCAATTAGTTTCCCAATCTGACTTTTTTGTAAAAAAATATCAAAGTCCTTATCTTGGTGTGCTTGTTGCGGTTATTGGTGTTGTAGCTTGTACTTGCTACTTAGTGCTGCAATTGAAGGGGTTAGGATATATCGTTTCAGCAACATCCTATGGGGCTATTTCTTCTACAGCTGCCATTTGGGTCGGAGCAATTGGTGTGACCATTTTTGTAATGGTTTCCGGTATTCATGGCTCTGCCAGGACAGCTATTTTGAAGGATATTCTGATTCTTGGCATTGTCGTATTTTTAGGAGTTTATTTCCCTCTTCATTATTATGGCGGTCTTCAACCTATGTATGAGGCAATTGAAAATGCAAAGCCGAACTATACCATACTTCCAGATCAGGGAATGAGCGTTTCGTGGTATATATCCACGGTTATATTAAGCTCTATTGGATTTTATATGTGGCCGCACGGCTTTTCTCCCATATATGCTGCCTCTAGCGAAAAAGCTTTACGGAAAAACGCAATCCTAATGCCACTATACCAATTGATTTTATTGTTTGCCTTTTTTGTTGGATTTGCAGCGATCTTACAGATGCCTGGATTAAAAGGCGGCGAAGCCGATCAAATCTTGCTGCAGCTTTCTAAACAGGATTTTGATCCATGGTTTGTGGGCTTAATTGGTGGAACTGGCGTGTTAGCAGCTTTAGTGCCAAGTTCCATGCTGTTGATGTCAATATCAACATTGCTTGCAAAAAATATATATAGCGTATTCACTCCATCAGCAACGGAAAATCAGATTGCAAAATTGGTAAAATACTTGGTTCCCCTAATTTCTCTCGTAGGGATTTACTTGACCTTTAAAGGTGGAAATTCCCTCTTTAGTCTCGCCTTAATCGCTTATAATTTCATTACACAACTTGCTCCTGCCTTTTTCGCAAGTTTGATGAGAAAGAATTTTGTAACCAAACATGGAGCATTTGCCGGGATAATAACAGGAGGAGTTCTAGTCTCTATTATGGAACTGGGGAACATAAAAATCAGTCAACTATTTCCTTATCTTCCTCAAGCAATTAAAGACATGAATGTAGGGATTATTGCCCTATTTGTTAATATCGTAGTCTTGGTGGTGGTAAGCCTTATGACAAAAAACATTCATTATACTCATCAAGGTGTCAATAATTTGGAGACGACAACGGAAGGGCATAAGGTTCCAATACCAAAAGAATCAAATAGATAACTTAACATGATTAATAATTTCACTTCCGATATGATAATGAAAAAACGAATGACGCTATTTACAGTTCGGATAACGCCGATAATGAATTGGACTTTTTGGAAACAAAAGAAACAAACCGGTCTGAATATGGCCGGTTTGTTTCTTTTAATTACTCTGTTTTGGAACTTTGATCTTTATTTCTTTTATTTCCTTTACTGTTGTCCCCACTAACAGGAGCTTGCCCGTGTAATTGCGGTGAATTTTGATTACGGCTGCCTTTATTGAATTTTTTTGTCATGTCTCACATCTCCTTTCTTTTTTCAAATACAGTTTGTCCCTTTTTGGTGAACTTATGTTATCACTTGAAAAGAACATCTAATTCAAGTGATATTCAACCATTATTTCAAAGATAAAAACCGAAAATGGCCTTTCTTTAAATAGATAGGTGAAAAAATATTTTTGACGTACAACAAGAACAAAACATGACCCGTAAGATGCAGTGTGGAAACGCACTTCTTACACACTGCAACTCTAGGGCAGTAAGCGATAGCTCAGTAAGGATGATAAAAAAAGGGACTCAGCTGCATTTCAAGTCAGGTTGGTTAGAATAGAGACACAGAGGGCTGAGTCAAATTCTTAAAACGCTGTCAGACCTCCAAGCTTATCGATCAGGAACCAGCAAAGCGAATTTTCATTTCGTTTAGGGGTTTTATACAGACAAAGCGTTCAAAAGGGCTGTGTTGACTATTGAAAGTTCTGATTATGGAGATAAAACAAAATAATTGTTAGGGAATCTTGGAAATAGAGGATATTTTATCATAAGTTCAATCAAGAGGTTTAAATTACATAGATCGCTGCTTTATTTTTAATATACTTGCAGTAGTGGCTTGTAGCTCTGAAAAAAAGAATAGTATATACAGATAAATGATTTCAAGGATACATATAGTATTCTTTTTAAAAGCATGTATAAACATCTTCATAGTGATCTTTCCCTTCTTATTGTAATTTCATCAATTATACTAATGATGTTATACAAAATCTTCCTTCTTGTTAGATTACCTACCATTGTTTTTCTGAAAGTAGGATTTAGTTGAAAAAGAGTCATTCACCAATTCCAAACTTGTGAATATCGTCATGTAAATGAAGGAGGGACATTTTAAGTGGACAATCTTTCTGACCATTACCTCGATAGAATATATTTTACGTACTATTTTTGTAATGAGAAAAACTGATTTTGGTATGTATTAAATGAAGGACCAGTCGAATGTTTGCTCCACAGTTACTAGCACTTGTACCATTAATTCGACATGAATGTGCTTTTCTGGTTGCTGCTATTTTATTTTTCATTCTCTTTCAAAAAAGATTATTAGCATATAATTTAAAAGTGGGTCAGAGTATCTCGGAGAAAATAATAAAAAACAAAAGGCAGATTGATTCTGCCTTTTGTTTTTTAGCTTTAAAAATTCCCTGTTGGTCTTTCTAATATATATTGATTACTCCTATATGTGCTTTTGGTAATTTCATAGATGTTAAGATTTTTGACTTCTTCTATATCAACGCCTATGGGATCATTATGAATGCCAACAACAACCAAATCAACTGAACCCGGGGGAGACACAATTCTCAATTGTTATTTTTATGATCTTCATTACTTGTGATATCATTTTTGTTTAAAAATTCAATGATTCCATTCACCAATCCTGGGGATAATGGTAGTTCTGGATTTGTATAGGTTGCTAAATTTCCCTTTCGATCTTCAGGGGCCTCTTTCAATACATGATTCATCTTTTCGAGGATAAGTAATTCAGAATCGCTTTTTTCCTTATGTAACGCTTTTGCGTTAGTTGCCGGAACTTGAATATCTCTATTACCGTTTACGATCAGAACAGGGACATTCAGTTCCTTTACTGTTTCTATCGGGTTATATTGAATCCAAGAAATCAAGTAAGGTTGAACAGAAGGTCGGAATACACTTTGCAAATCAGCACTGACAGTCCCGACTTGTCTTCCTTGTTTTAGCTTTGCCAGTATATCTTTGGATTCCGTTAATAACGTCGGTGTCAGTTGCTCTTCAAGCTGTTTAATGAGTACTTGGTCAATGGGTTCGCCTGCACCCGCTAATGAAATGAATATGTCTGTTTCCGTTTTCTTTGCGGCTGCCATTCCAATTAAAGAGCCTTCACTATGGCCGATGATGCCGACTTTGGAAAAACGGCCGTCCTTTTTGGCAAATTGAGCCCAAGCAGCTGCATCATCAATATATTGTTCAAATCTTAGGTCCTTTTCTTTTCCAGCCAATTGCATATTATCACCAATTCCGCGCTTATCATACCTAATGCTTGCGATACCTTTTTCTGCAAGACTCTCGGCTAACATTTTTAAACTATTATTTTTTCCGGGATTTGCAATGGTGTTACCATCTTTATCGGTCGGACCAGAACCCGCAATTATAATCATCACAGGAAAAGGCCCTTCATTTTTTGGTGTTACCAAAAGGCCTTTAATGGTTCCGTTCTTTAAGTCGGCCTGCACGATTTCACCTGTTTCTTTCTCTAGAACTGCCTGATCCGATTTCTTAAGCAATTCAAAGGGGAACGCTTGCCCATTTTGAACAAATGTTCCTGAAATCCTTTCCTGATCTACTTTCCCATCAAATGTTATTTTCTGATTTTGGATGTCCATATCAAAAAACAAGTCTGACTTACTTAACTTTACACTTGTTAAGGGGAATTCGTTCAACCCTTGGACAGGAATGCTTATCGTTCCATCTTTTTTTGTAAAATGAACAATGATTGGAAGCGGTTGATTTGGAATCTTAATATCTCCCGCCCACCTGCCTTCAATAGCTTTCAATGATCTCACTTCCTTCGATTCCTCTTCCACCTGCACCGCGTCCTTGGTTCTGCAGCCTACCATTAATACAAAAGCACACATGATAATACATATAATCGCCAAAAGTCTTTTCATTATAGCCATTTCCTTTCTTTAATTAGAGATAAAAAGATATTTTTCATTAGTAACGTGTTTCTTTGTTTCAGTCATTCATATCCTTCTTCATTATAAGTAAGCATTAGTATATAATTCCAATATTTTCCCTTAATGTAGTGTTTATTTTCCCGGTTTATCCTTTTAAATATGGTGGCAATTGCGGCTGTGAAGAGGGAAATTTTAAAAAATATCGATGAGACATTCAATCGGACCGTCTTAATCCAGAGCGCTTAAGTCGGTGTCGTTCTCATGGTACTCTATTAAAGATAGGATATTAGGGCAAAATTAGAATTATTTGAATCAAACATTGACATCTAAAAGAAACTCTTTTAGAGTGGATTTGTAAATTAAATATCCTCGTTAGGTGAGGCTCCTGTGTAGGAGATACGCTACTGCCCAAAAATGTCGAAAGACGCCAATGGGTCAACAGAAACCATCGACATAAGGTGGTTTTTAATGTAGCTGGCTTTGTCCTATGCCACACAGTGCTAAAGCTCTACGAATGGAGGAACTGGATTTATGCTTGTATTTGTCATTCAGTCATATACGACTGTTTGTATTTGTCATTCAGACAATGTACGCATATAAAACCGTATTGAACACCTTCATTTGTAATGGAGGTGTTTTTATTTTTTCCTGGAGGTGAGGATAGTGGGGAACTATTCACGACGATATATTCGAAGCTTAATGAAAATTGAATGAACACAAAGATTTTGGAAGGGGAATAATAATATTTTTTTACTCTTAATATTTAAGGGAAATATTTTTTGGCTCCCCTAAAAAGGAGTGAGTGACGAAATGATAGAAATCCTGACGGAAGATCAGCTAACTTTACAAATCATAAAAGTTTTAAAGGAAGGAAAAAAGAAAGAATTTCAAGCAATATTAGAAGAACTCCAACCATATGACATTGCGCGAATTTTTGAGGGGCTGCCTGAAAAACACCATACACGCTTCTTGTTATTACTTGATTCAGAACAAATCGCTGAACTGATTCAAGAAGTTGAAAAAATACATCAATTGAAAATCCTTAGTAAATTAGGAATAGAGAAATCCGGCCATGTAATGGATCTAATGGATAATGATGACCTAGCTTCATTGTTAGAGGACCTATCCCCTGAAAAAATTGAAGAACTTCTTTCAGGTATGAAACAAGAAGAATCAAAAATCGTTCAAAATATCATGAATTATCCACCTGAAACGGCCGGGCGAATAATGACAAACCGTTTTGTATGGATACCCCAACACTATACGGTTCGGGAATCAGTTGAAAAGCTGAAGATCTTTGCGGAGTTTTCGGAAACGATCAATTATCTTTATGTAATAGATAATGATAAAAAATTAGTAGGTGTTGTGTCATATCGGGATTTAATAATAAATGATGAATCTGAAAAAATTCAAGATATTATGTATAGCCGGGTCATCTCCGTATCTGCTTATGAAGACCAGGAAGAGGTAGCTCGTGTTATTGAGCGATATGATTTTTTAGCAATTCCTGTAGTTGAAAAGAATAATGAATTATTAGGAATTGTGACCGTCGATGATATTATTGATGTTGTCATTAAGGAAGCGAATGAAGATATTGAAAAATTATCGGCCTCCGGTAAAGCTATAGACTTTGACACGAAGGCGCACGTGGCCGCATATCGTCGGCTACCCTGGCTCATTTTACTTTTATTTATCGGATTAGTGTCCGGAACTATAATAAGCGGTTTTGAAGAAACATTGTCCAAAGTTGTGGCACTTGCTTTCTTTATGCCGATGATCGCAGGGATGACTGGAAATACAGGTACTCAATCTTTAGCTGTTGTTGTAAGAGGCCTGATCATTAGTGATACGGATAAAGGTGTCGTAACCAGACTTATAGTACGGGAACTGAAAGTTGGAATGATAATAGGTTTTACCTGTGGCATATTAATTTCAATCATTGCTTATGTTTGGCAGGGAAATCCCGTTCTGGGATTAGTGGTTGGAAGTTCGTTAGTGATGACCCTAATTATCGGGACATTAGCTGGGACCATTATTCCCTTGATATTATATAAATTCAACATCGATCCCGCCGTTGCTTCTGGTCCGCTAATTACAACACTGAATGATATACTTTCGTTACTCATTTACTTTGGAATTGCAACGATGTTTATTTCAAAATTGATGTAGAATATCCATTAAACCAAGTTCACATATGCTTGCAAAGATTTTTCAAGGGCGAACATAGTCTCAAAGATTTCAGTACAAACTGTCCAGGTTGACGTTCTAATCGGGAATATAGATAAGAAGAAACAAAGCTGCAAGCTTAAACATTTGCCAAGCAGACAAAAAAATAGGGTGTTTCAAGCTGCGGCCTTTCCTCGGTATCCAAACGGGGAAAGGCCGTTAAATTTTCTTGGGAAGCGAACCGTATATGGTGGAAGTCCACGTACATTATTTATTCTTAAAATGAAAATTGAAGGTAATAAAGCCATTTCCAGATGGCCTTTATATGAATGAAAAACATGGGACATAATAGGTCGTAGCAAGTTTAGGATTTTCAGGAAAGGCTACATTAAGAATGTTATGGAAGCAATAGCCAATCATATTCTTTGACCTATGAACTTCATCAGTGATACGCTTCTTTTCGAAATTACGTATTCAAAACCAAGGAGGAACAATGATGACACAGACCAAACAACAAATGATCACCCTGGCAAATCGTCCAAAAGGTATGCCTTCAAAAGGAGATTTTAACTTTGTTGAGAGTGAAGTTCCCACACCAAAGGATAATGAAATTTTAGTACGTACACTATATTTATCTGTCGATCCATACATGCGTGGCAGAATGCAAGATACCAAGTCATATATTGCTCCATTTGAATTGAATAAGGTTATTACGGGTGGAGTTGTTGCAGAAGTTGTTGAGTCCAACTCGAATTCCTTCAAACAAGGGGATGTCGTTGTTGGGAATATCGACTGGGCGGAATACACAGTTGTCACCGAGAAGGAAATCCGCGTGATCGATCCCAAGGTGGCTCCGGTCACAACTCATTTAGGGATTCTTGGAATGACCGGTTTAACTGCTTACTTTGGCTTGCTTGATATTGGTAAACCTCAAGAAGGTGAAACTGTAGTGGTTTCAGGAGCGGCTGGAGCAGTTGGTTCAGTAGTCGGACAAATTGCTAAGATAAAAGGTGCTAAAGTCGTTGGCATCGCTGGTTCAGACGAAAAACTCGAGTACTTAACGAAAGAGCTCGGATTTGATGGGGCCGTAAATTATAAAAGAGATAGTTTCAAGACAGATTTAGCTAATGCTGTTCCCGATGGAGTCGATGTTTATTTCGATAATGTGGGCGGCGAGGTGTCCGATGCTGTTTTCACACTTTTGAATGCGAATGCCCGAATTCCATTATGTGGAGCGATTTCCTCGTATAATGAAGAAGGGAAAGATCTAGGGCCGCGTCTGCAATCGGCGATGATCAAAACGAGTGCCCTTATGAAAGGTTTCACAGTTGGAAATTATGCCGCCAGATTCCAAGAGGGGGCTACTGATTTAGGCAAGTGGCTTCAAGAGGGAAAGCTGAAGTATGAAGAAACGATTGTTGAAGGGTTCGAAAACACACCTGATGCATTTTTAGGTTTGTTTAAAGGAACGAACCTCGGTAAACAGCTTGTAAAAGTTGCGGAACCTGAATTCGCTCAACTATAAGATTATGGGAACACAGTGGAGGCGGGATCTTGTTAGACCTCCTGAAAATGAGGGTGTATTAAAAGAGCTGTTATTTCTAAAAAATCCCGTCAAAACAATAATAGAGGTCGAAGCACATCTTCTTAGCTAAAATTGATGTGCTTCGACCTTTTTTGTTTGGATATAGGGGTGTCCATTCCTGATCATTTACAAAGCATGTCCTTCATGAAAGATAATCAACCTTGGGAAGGAATAGGCAAAGGGTTCTCTGGATTTACATATGTTGGGATCAATGTCGTTTTCGGACAATTTGTCGCGGTGAATAACATCCGAGATAAGATCGTTATATATATCATCAATAATTTCGATACTAGTCACTAACATATGAAAGACCGTGTTTGTTGAAGTCATGACAGGGAGTTCCTTCTTGAAAGCCAGGACTTCGATATGAGTGGAAATCATACGAAAAGTAGGTGAAAAACAAAGGCATTCAAGAATTACTTACCCTTTACCGTATCTTTTGTTCCATATGAAGGATATTAAAAAAGGGTCTCTATAAACATAGCCCTCAGCATAATGTTATGATAAAGCGAAAAAATAGTTACCTAGGTAATCATTTAATGAAAGGGAAAATTGAAATGAGTAAAAATAAGCAGGGGCCCTCTTCAAAACCTCTGAAGTTGGATGTAATACATACGACATTTAAACAGGCTTTTGAATTAAAAAAGAATCCATTTCCTTGGATAAAAGCGTTAAGTGCAGGGATAGCGGCTGCCTCACCTGTTTTCATTGGCTTATTATTCGGCAATTTAGCGTACGGTTTACTGGCAGGAATAGGCGGGTTCACTTATTTATACGTATTTAACCAACCGTATCATCAAAGAGCTAAAAAGATTTTCTTTGTGATGGTGGGTCTTGCTTTATCTGTTGTATTAGGAACGCTTGTGGCTCCATACCAATTGGGAACAGCCATAATGATGGGGATCATCGGGGCAAGTGTTTTTTTTATTTTTGGTGCATTAAAGATTACCGGTCCTTCGGCGGTTTTCTTTGTCTTGAGTTTTGCGCTAGCGACAGGTATGCCCATTGATCAGACGCTTGCGCCGTTGCGTGGAAACCTTGTTTTATTGGGTGGGGCACTATCTTGGATAATCTGTATGTTAGGTTGGTTTTTCAATCCTCATGGACCAGAAAAGCTTGCTGTGGAAAAGGTGTACAGAGAATTGGGGGCATTCTTTGATTCGCTAGGCACCGGGAGATTCAATGCAGCAAGACAAAGAACGGTATTGGCGATGAAACAAGCGGAAGATACATTGTTAGCAGGGTTTTCAAACAGGCGAAGCTCAGATATGTTAAAGCGGTTGTTTCTATTGAATGACCATGCGAATGTCATTTTCTTGGAAGCATTGGAACTATCCTTGCACAAAAAGGTTGTGCTACCGCCAGAATTAGGACAATCGGTACGTGCCTTGGCCGACTCCCTTGCATCTAAAACTAAAAATGAATCAAAGATTCTTCAGCCGGACCAAATGCAACTAGAGGTGGAAAAGCTATTCGTTGAAATTTACAATGCAGATGCCATCATGAATGAACCGGTTAGTAAAATCCACCAAGAAGCATCAATCTCAAAGCCTTCTTTAAAAACGATTTTTCTTGGGGCGTTCGATAAGAACTCGATTGTCTTTCTCTCTTCCATCCGATATGGAGCAATCCTTACCATTGCAGCAATCATAGCCTATTCCGCCGATTTTAACCGTTCATACTGGATTCCCTTATCCTGTGCAGCCGTTATGTCAGGTGCGACCATCGTTGCCACATTTCATCGTGCGGTACAAAGGACCTTCGGGACAATCATCGGACTCCTGTTAGCAAGCTCAATTCTTGCATCCGTTCATAACGAGTTCATTATCGTTCTGATCATTTTGTGTTTGACAATCATTACAGAGCTTTTCATCGTACGGAATTATGGATTGGCGGCGATGTTTTTTACCCCTTCAGCATTGATCATGGCGGAATATTCAACTCAAAGCTATGATTTCAGTTTTTTTGCGACCGTAAGAATAACCGATATCGTCGTTGGGAGCATGATAGGTCTTCTTGGATCGCTGTTAATCGGCAGTCGATCGGCCTCAAGCCTTCTCAACCATTTGATGGCCAAAACGATTCGCAGCCAGGGGCAATTTCTGTTGGTGGCGTTCTCTGGACATGATAATGAACTTGCAATCGATGAAAGCAGTGAAAGGAACAAAATGCAAACCAATATGGTGAATCTATTAACGGTCTACAATGCGGCTCTTGGTGAGATATTCAAAAACAAGGCTAGACTGGAATCTCTTTGGCCCGTAATATTTTCAATAGAACAGTTGGGATATTATTTAAATGCAAGCTTGAAATTCTCTGATCGGTCGGTACTTTCAGAGCGTGAACTTGCTCAATTACTGTATGTTTTTGAAACAATGGCAATCGCTGCAGATAAGGGGCGGCCACTTACTAATAAAGAGGTTCCCGAAATTGAAGGGTACTCAAAAATCCGCCACGAAATTTTGGATCTTCAAAAAGCGCTACGGTTTAGCGGTGAAGCAACTGGCTAATCAGTCTATTGATTTTAATAAGGGAGTTCATATTTGACTCCCTTTCAAAAAAATGTATGAATGATTTCTTCGCCTCTGTCAATAGGATGAAATTGGCGGGATTATAGAAAAGTCTGTAAAAACGCCGGTTTTCATTATAAAATGTACTTACAAACAGAAAGGTGATGAACCATGTCAAACGTTGCTAAATTTCGTGATTTTTTAACTAGTGAGAAAATCTATATGAATGAGTTGAAAGAAGATGGGACCACCTTTTTTAGAGCTGAGCAAAAGTTAAAGGACGGGTGGAAGGTCCTCTTAGTATTTGCTTTCAATCAAGATGAAAATGTGGCGGACTTATTTTGCTTTAATGTCGCCGAGTTGAAGAATCCTGAAAAGAAACAGGATGTACATACACTGTTGAATGAATTTAATGCTAATTTTAGGTATTCCAAGCTGTATGAAGAAAATGGGACCATTTCCATTCGGCATTCATACTCCATTGAGGGGGACATCGTACCGGATCTGGCGTTCAGGAAGTTAATCATGCTGCTTGAAACAGCACAGCAGGTTTATCCGCGTTTAATGGAAGTCATTTGGTCTTAAATCAAATAGGATGAAAAAGTTCTCTGAATCAGGGGACTTTTAACATCTTTACTAGAGTGAATGAATATATTAACGTTACAATACATTAATTATTAATTTTTTTTAAAAGAACTGTTGCATTTTTTCACATTAAACTATATAATTAATTTTGTTAGTGATTCGACAAACTTCTACAAAGATATGCGGGTGTAGTTTAGTGGTAAAACCTCAGCCTTCCAAGCTGATGATGAGGGTTCGATTCCCTTCACCCGCTCCAATACATACTCATAACGTAGGGTTTCGTTACCTGGAGAACGAAGCTTTGCGTTTAAATATTATTACAAGAATTCTACTGTTTACAGTGGGATTTTTTTATTGTCCAAATTAACTGCATTCTATGGAAGCGGTAATACCGGATGTCATACCGTAACGAAAACCGGAGTTTTCTATTTATGGATGATCCTTCATCAGGGAGAGTGGGGATTTCGATGCAGCACATACTTGTTCAAAGAGATTAACTACGTTAGTAGAATCAGTTTGAATAAGTTTGTGCTTTTATCGTCCAAACTGAAAAAGTTGTGTAATTAGGTATGGCCGAACGGTTGAATAAAAGGATAGTAGTGCACGGCTAAAAATCATGAAAAGACCCCTTCCGATTGTGGAAGGGCTCAGTTCCGCTCAATGTTAATTATCCTTCTACAATCGAGTAAGTCCCTTCACCACCATGGATTTCAAGGAACATGTCCATCAAGGATTTCGTTAGCTGATCTGCTTCCGTGATTGGAGTATTGGGTTGTAAATATACGATTTGGATGGCTTTTTTCGTTCCTTCGGTGACTTTCGTGCGTTCTGAATCAACGTAAGGACTTCCGAATGCGCCATCATGATCGGCTGAAGTGATCATATTTTCCATGGAATTCAAGCGGCCGTTCAAACCGTCGTAACCATCTGCCCCTTCGCCAATCTTTATCGAGATGTCTCCTGATAATTTTTCCGCATCATAAATGCCGATCGGAACTTCATATAACAGCGAGAAGAAGTTATTCAAATCGATGGCTGAATGGATGGGTGTCAAGTAATTCTGGTTTTTTACGCGGCGGTAAAGGGCTTCCACGGAGGGGCGATACCGTGACGGGTTTGTTCCTGTAGCCTTGAAAATCTCCCGCCACGCTTTAATGCCGGAAAAGTCGGTCAATTCCTTTTCTTCAAGGTCGAAGAAAAGAGCTTCCTGAAATAGCTGAAGTCTTCCTTTCACCATTTGCGGGGAGGGACCCACTTCGATGTTTTCATATGTAATGATCCCAACTTTGAATTCAGGGATTTTACTGCTAAGATTAGCTGATACGGTAATTTCCAACCGTTTCACCTCCAAAAATGATTGCAATTAGTTTATCATAGATAGCAATGGTTTGAAATGGATTCAAGCTTCAATGGGAATACTGAATGAAGTAGGTGATTTATATGGATATGAACTCATTCAAGCAAGAAGTGATTTTATATAGTAAGGAAATCGGCATCGATAAAATCGGCTTTACATCGGCCACGGCTTTTACTGAATTGAAAGGTCGGCTGATACGTCAACAGGAACTGGATTATCAGTCAGGGTTTGAAGAAGCCGATATAGAAAAAAGGGTAAGGCCCGAATTGATATTCGATAAACCGCAATCCATCATTTCGATTGCGCTTGCTTATCCTTCGAAATTGAAGGATGCTCCGCAAAGTACAAAAAGTGAGCGGCGCGGGATCTTTTGCCGTGCTTCTTGGGGAACGGATTATCATACCGTTCTTCGTAATAGATTGCAGTTACTTGAGGATTTCATTAAAGATAAAGTGCCAGGGGCATTGACGAAATCCATGGTTGATACGGGCGAATTATCAGATAGGGCAGTGGCTGAACGTGCAGGAATTGGCTGGAGTGGAAAAAACAGTATGATCATCACTCCGGAATTCGGGTCTTATGTATATTTGGGGGACATGATTACCAACCTGCCATTTGAACCTGATCAGCCGATGGAAGATCAATGCGGGACATGCAATAAATGTGTCGATGTTTGCCCGACTGGTGCGCTCGTTCAGGGCGGGCAGCTAAATTCCAAGCGTTGCATTGCATTCTTAACGCAGACAAAAGGTTTCCTTCCGGATGAGTTCAGGACGAAAATAGGCAATCGTTTGTATGGGTGTGATACATGCCAGACAGTTTGTCCGAAAAACAAAGGAATGGATTTTCATTTTCATGAAGAGATGGAACCTGACCCCGAGCTGGCGAAACCGCTGTTGAAACCACTGCTTACGATTCCAAATCGGGACTTTAAAGAAACATACGGCCATGTTTCTGGATCTTGGCGTGGTAAGAAACCAATCCAACGGAATGCCATTTTAGCATTGGCCCACTTCAAAGATGAAACCGCATTGCCCCAATTGATACAGGTCATGAAGGATGATCCGCGGCCCGTAATCCGGGGGACAGCGGCCTGGGCAGTTGGGAAAATTGGAAGGGAGCAGGCCATTTCCATTCTGGAAGAAGCACGAATGAAGGAAACGGATGAAGAGGTACTCGCGGAAATTGAGAAAGGACTGCAGTTTACCTTGGAAACAAAATGATATCTAAAATGCAGTCGCCCCGTACATATTAACGGGGCGGCTTTTTTGCTTGAAATATTCCGGTGCCATCAAGGAAACCTTTTTAATAAGTTTCATTATATTTAAAGGATTGAAATGCCCGCATTAATATGAAGTTGTGTTTTTGTCCATGCCTTCATACATACACATTAGCATAGATGGTAAGAAGGAGGGCATGAACTTGAGGGAACAATTGCAACGCCTGTTACAAGAAAGAGTGGAGTTTTATACTTCCGATAATCTGGAACGGAGTGAAAGGAAGTTGCATTTGAAGAAGGAAATGATGAGGAACCGTGCTGCGGAAATTGTTCGGGTGAATGCGGCAGGAAAGGTGCATTCGAAGAAAAAGGAAGACAATGATACAGTCCTGACATATCATGTGCATCTGCAATATTTATTGAAACAGGAGGATTCATTTTATATAGAAGAAGAAATGGAAGAAAGGGAGGCCCGGTTTCGAAATGGGTATATAGTGGATGAACGTGAGCTGTTTCCCAGCTTTGAAACCGAAGAGGCACCGCAAAAATGTGATCCAGGCGCAGATCGTCTCGCATATAAGTATGATCGAATGAAGGCCGTCCAATATGCCGAGCGTTGGTGGAACGAATTCAATCCGGCTTATCATAAATTCACTGATGATTGTACAAATTACATTTCACAATGTTTACATGCGGGAGGAATACCGACGTGGGGGGCGCCAAACAAAAATAAGGGCTGGTGGATAAGGGGGAAAAGCTGGAGTTACACATGGACGACGGCCCATTCTTTATATCATCTGCTTAAAGCCGGGAATGCCATCAGGACAAAGCAGGTGGAGTCGGCCAGGGAATTGAATTTGGGTGATATCCTCTGCATAGATTTCGAAGGGGACGGACGGTTTGATCATAACTTGATCGTAACGGCAAAGGACCAGGACGGGATGCCGCTTGTGAATGCACATACGATGAACAGCCGTCACCGGTATTGGACATATGAGGATTCAACCAGATATACACCGAACATCGTTTATAAATTCTTTGTGATTTTGGATGGAAGGTGATTGGTTTTTAGTCTTTTTTGTTTAATGCTATAATTAAGGTGAAGTTCAAACTAGAGGTGAAAATGAAGTGTCAATACATGTAGTTTTATATCAACCACAGATTCCAGCAAATACAGGAAATATCGCAAGAACATGTGCAGGGACGGATACGTCTTTACATCTCATCCGCCCGCTCGGTTTCTCGACGGATGACAAACAGCTTAAACGGGCCGGACTCGATTATTGGGAGAATGTAAAGATCCATTATTATGATTCGTTAGATGAGTTTTATGAAAGAAATGCCGGCGGTGAATTTTATTACTTGACCAAATTCGGGGAACAGCCGCATTCCAGCTTCGATTACAGTGATCAAGACAGTGAAATATACTTCATTTTTGGCCGTGAAACGACGGGTCTTCCGAAAGAGCTGATCCAAGAAAATATGGACCGGTGCCTGCGGATTCCGATGACGGATAAAGTACGTTCCCTTAATCTGTCGAACACGGCTGCCATCTTGATTTATGAAGCACTGAGACAGCAAAATTACCGTGAATTGGATTTGAAAACAAAAGGTTGAGTTTCATCAATATCTAACTGTCATCGGGGGCGTTTGGGCCCCGATGATGGAGCTTTACTTTACATATTCTTAAGGGGTGGGAGCATTGAATAACATTATTGAGAAGATTTTAGATCACCGTTCCATTCGTTCTTTTGAGGACAAGTTATTGTCTGAGGAGCAAATCAATACGATTGTGGAATGTGCCCAAGCGGCATCGACTTCAAGCTATATTCAAGCGTATTCAATCATAGGGGTAACCGATCCCGAAAAGAAAGCCAAGCTTGCTGAACTTGCCGGACCACAATCATATGTAGAGAAGAATGGACATCTATTCGTCTTTTGCGCCGATTTATATCGTCAGGATATGGTTTCCGAAATGGAAAACAAGGACCTGTCCGAATCGATTGAAAGTACGGAGAAATTCATGGTTGCCTGTATCGATGCTGCTCTTGCGGCTCAAAATGCAGCATTGGCAGCAGAATCAATGGATCTTGGCATTTGCTATATAGGCGGGATCCGCAATAATCTCCCGGAAGTGTCAGCGATTTTGAATATACCGCATCGCGTTATACCATTATTCGGTCTAGTGGTCGGATATCCGAAAAACCGTTCGGATAAAAAGCCGCGTTTGCCGCTGGCCAATATCTATCATGAAAATGGATATCAGGAGGATAAGCAAGAGTTCACCGGACAACTTGAAGCGTATAATGAAACGATTTCCAATTATTATGATCTTCGCACTAATGGTAAACGAAAAGACACCTGGACCGAGCAAATGGCTGGAATGCTTGGTAAGAAAAGCAGGTTGTACATGAAAGATTACGTTGAGAAACAAGGATTTAAGAAGCATTGATTGTTGTAAATGGCCTATTAGGAATATTCTTGCCTTCCCCATAAGGGGCATCTTTCAATGAGCCAAGCAGTAGAGGTCCCGGAAATGTTTCCGGGACCTCTACTGCTTTCATTTGTCAGTAGGTATATACGGTTCGTCTCAAGAAATCCTGTCAGAAGTCCTTCTTATATACCCATGAAATTACCATTGACAATATATATATATAGAATTATAGTAATTAAGTAATAGATAATGATAATCATTTTCATTTGACTTTTTACTTACCTATTTTTCAGTAAATGGAGGTTGAAAAATGGTTCGCCTATATACAGAGAATTTAGAAATTGGTTATGGTGAACGTTTAATTGTAAAAGATCTCAGTGTGGAAATTCCGGATAAAAAGATCACAACGATCATCGGTTCAAATGGTTGTGGGAAATCGACACTTTTGAAAGCGATCACCAGAATCATTCCAAATCAATCAGGTTCGGTTGTTTTGGATGGGGTGAATATTTCAAAAGAAAGCACTAAGATCCTTGCAAGAAAAATGGCCATTCTTCCTCAGACTCCCGAGAGTGCAAGCGGTTTGACGGTTGGGGAGCTTGTATCATATGGGCGCTTTCCCTATCAAAAAGGTTTTGGGCGTCTCACCCAAAAAGACTATGATGTGATTGATTGGGCACTTGAAGTGACCGGCACGAAAGACTTCAAGTTCCGTCCGGTTGATGCTCTTTCAGGAGGTCAGCGCCAGCGTGTTTGGATTGCGATGGCCCTTGCCCAGGAAACGGAAATAATCTTCCTTGATGAGCCGACCACCTATTTGGACATGGCGCATCAACTGGAGGTTCTAGAATTATTACAGAGGCTGAATGTGGAACAGGGACGTACAATCGTCATGGTTCTTCATGATTTAAACCAAGCTGCTCGCTTTGCCGACTATATCATTGCCTTAAAGGATGGGGAAATAGTCAAAGCGGGAGATTGTGAAGAAGTCATCACTCATGAAGTGCTTAAGGAAGTCTTCCATATTGATGCGGTAATCGGACGAGATCAACGAACGAACAAACCAATGTGCAGCACATACAATTTATTAAAAGGAGATTTGACAACAAATGAAAAAGATAATGATCCCGTTTATTCTGCTGTTAGTGTTAATTATTAGTGCTTGCGGTAACGAGTCAACCGAAAAAGAGAAAAGCACTGCTTCAAAAAAGGAAAAATCACGTACAATCACGTACCAATCTGAAAATGGTCCTGTTGAAGTGCCTGCAGATCCTCAGCGTGTTTTAGTACTATCTTCTTTCGCAGGTAACGTAATGGCATTGGATGTTAACCTTGTAGGGGTTGATTCGTGGTCTAAAATGAACCCGAACTTTAAAGAGTTAAAAGATGTCGAAGAAGTGACGGACGAAAACCTGGAAAAAATCATCGAGTTGAATCCGGATTTAATCATTGGTTTATCAACGATTAAAAATGTTGATAAATTAAAGGAAATTGCTCCAACTGTAACGTATACATACGGAAAAGTGGACTATTTAACACAACATGTAGAAATCGGTAAACTTTTGAATAAAGAAAAAGAAGCCCAAGCATGGGTGGATGATTTCAAAAAACGGGCAAAAACCACTGGTGATGAAATTAAGGCTAAAATTGGTGAAGATGCTACCGTTTCCGTTTTTGAAAAGTTTGACAAGCAGTTCTATGTATACGGCGATAATTGGGGCCGTGGAACGGAAATCCTTTATCAAGAAATGAAATTGGGCATGCCTGAAAAGGTAAAAGAAACGGCATTGAAAGATGGTTACTTTGCTTTATCATTAGAAGTCCTGAAAGACTATGCCGGAGATTATGTGATTTTGAGCAATAACAAAGATCAGGACAATTCATTCCAACAAACAGATACGTTTAAAAACATACCTGCCGTTAAAAACAATCAACTATATGAAGCTGATGCAAAAAAATTCTACTTCAATGATCCAATAACATTAGAATACCAATTAGACTTCTTTTCCAAAAGTTTTCTTGGAAAATAATACAGCGAGGGAGAGGGATTCCAATTCCTCTCCTTTTATTCTATAAAAAAGAGATGAGAGAGACAGATGACTAATGAAAATCAACGTTTCATCCCATTTATATATAAACTGATCATAGGGATCGCTCTATTCATAGGCATGTTCATTGTTTCAATGGCATTTGGTGCGGCGGATGTTACCGTAAAAGATGTCTGGCAAGCACTGACATCAAATGCTGCTGGTGAAAAGCTTTCAATCATCCGGGAAATCCGTTTCCCTCGTGAAGTGGGGGCAATCTTTGTGGGTGCAGCACTTGCCGTTTCCGGTGCCATCATGCAGGGAATGACTAGGAATCCACTTGCTGATCCGGGGCTGCTTGGATTGACGGCAGGAGCCAATGCAGGTCTCGCCATTACTTTGGCATTCATTCCAAATGCCAATAATTTAGGGATCATGATTGCGTGTTTTATAGGTTCCGCTGTGGGGGCAACCATGGTTTTCGGGATCGGTGCGATGAAAAAGGGAGGATTTTCTCCTTTACGGATCGTATTGGCTGGTGCTGCAGTCTCTGCATTCCTTTTTGCCGTTTCGCAAGGCGTCGGCATATATTTCAAAGTATCAAAAGATGTATCGATGTGGACTGCAGGCGGGAATATCGGAACATCATGGGACCAGCTTCGTGTAATCGTCCCTTTCATTTTAATAGGCATCCTGATCTCCCTTTTCTTTTCCAGACAGCTCACCATACTAAGCTTAAGTGAAGAAGTGGCGGTAGGATTAGGTCAAAAGACAACACAAATAAAGGCGGTTCTCTTCGTAGTCATCATTCTCCTGGCAGGCGCTGCCGTTGCACTTGTTGGAAATATGGTATTCATCGGGTTAATGGTCCCCCATATGGTCCGGGCTTTCGTGGGTACGGATTATCGATTCATCCTGCCTATGTCCGCGATTTTAGGAGCCACTTTCATGCTACTTGCCGATACGATCGGCCGTACAATCAATTCTCCATATGAAACACCTGTGGTAGCGATTGTTGCGATGATAGGTTTACCTTTCTTCCTCCTAATCGTGCGTAAAGGAGGTAAAGCATTTTCATGATCCAGTCAGCTTTAGTCAAAAAACAGCGATGGATAGTAGGTGCGTTATCCGCACTCATTATCATTACGATCATTATAGGGACGTGTTCGGGATATTCGAATCTTTCTTTAGGGCGACTGATTCCAACACTTATCGGGCAAGGGACATTTAAAGAGGAATTCATATTATTTTCCGTCCGATTACCCCGAATCATCATCACCCTTTTAGCAGGCATGGCCCTTGCACTGTCGGGTGCCATTCTACAAGGGATCACACGTAATGATTTAGCCGATCCCGGAATCATCGGAATCAACTCAGGAGCAGGTGTGGCCATTGCCGCTTTCTTTCTGTTTTTCCCGCTTGACGCTGGTTCTTTTGTTTATATGGTTCCGCTTGTTGGTTTTATCGGAGCGTTACTGACGGCCTGTTTAATATATATCCTCTCATACAAGAGGAAGAGTGGACTTGAACCCGTCCGGTTAGTGTTGATCGGCGTAGGTTTTTCAATGGCGCTTTCAGGCCTGATGATTGTCCTCATTTCGTCAGCGGAACGAGCGAAGGTCGATTTCATCGCAAAATGGTTGGCAGGAAATATATGGGGCACGGATTGGCCTTTCATTTGGGCAATTCTTCCATGGTTAATCATTCTCATTCCATTCACTTTATATAAAGCAAATCGTTTGAATCTGCTTGGTTTAAGTGAACCGGTCGCAATTGGGGTCGGTGTATCGATCGAAAAGGAGCGGATCGTACTGCTGATCACGGCTGTGGCATTGGCAGCGGCTGCCGTTTCTGTTACAGGCGGAATTGCATTCATTGGTCTCATGGCCCCGCATATAGCAAAATCCTTGGTAGGGCCTCGAAATCAACTATTCATTCCGGTTGCCATTTTAATTGGTGGATGGCTATTGTTGCTTGCCGATACAATAGGCCGTAATATGATTGAACCCGAGGGGATTCCTGCAGGTATCATGGTTGCATTGATCGGTGCTCCTTATTTCATGTATTTATTGTTGAAAAAATAAGTTATTGTTAAAATCCCTTGAAATCATTCAGGGGATTTTATGTTTTTTGGTTCTTCTGTAATTTTCCGTTTTTAATCATGTATTATCTATATCTATTTATTTCATCAGGATTCAAGCGTTTCGCTTCGAAATAAAATACTTGAATGAACTTTTTTGTATTTACCCGGGTAGGTGTAAGAACTATTTTTGAATCATTTTGCAGTTCTTTCATCTTTTGGCGAACGACTGTGAAATCAAAAAATTTGGAAGCGTAATTTTCAAACTTCGGATTCGAAAAATCCGTTAAACCAAGCGAAGCGAAATGATTTAACGAATGGTTAATCGTTCTGCGTATTCGTTGTTCGGCAGCCTTTATTTCCCGATTGATATCAACCGGCAAAGCTGCTGTTCCGAGCTTTTTTTTGGTGATTTCTACAAAGATCTCTTTAAGGGTGGGGAAATGCTGTCCAAAAGTAAAAGTCCGTTCATACATAAATAAATATTGAAGCATTTCGATTAAATCTTTTGCCCCATTTTCTCCGACGATCCCTAATTCCGATAAAAGGAATTCGCCCACCTCCCTTATACTTTTTTCATGAAAACTATTTGATTTATCAACAACTTTTGGCTGCTCAAAATTCAATACACCATTTAAAGAGGCTTGGATATTAGTGATCGATCTTTCTAAATGAATGCGTTCCATAACTTTTCGAATGACTGTTAATATTTCAATCCGATTGATTGGTTTAGTAATATAATAATCGATTCCGAGCGAGTATGCCTCGCCAATCAACTCCTTGGATTCAACCTGCGAAATCATTATTATTTTCCCGTTAAATGTACTTTTTATATGACGAAGTGTCTCAATGCCATCCCGGATAGGCATTAATAAATCAATAAATAATATATCAATTTGTTTTAAATTCAAAATATGCCCTTCTAATAGACTGCCATCTTCCGCTTCCTCCACCACTTCACCTAAATCTTCGTTCTCTATAATCTGGCTTAAGTTTGAACGTATGGCACAATCATCATCTGTTATAAAAAAACGCATGGAATCACCCTTTCTGAATCAATTTACGGATTGGTAACTTTATTGAAAAAACAGCGCCATTAAAACTATTCTCAAATAGGATATCCCCCCCCAGTTCTTTCACGACTTCTTTAACATATGAGAGTCCAATCCCTGTTGAAGGTGTCCCGAACTGATCATACTTTGATGTGAAACCAGGTTTGAATATGACAGTCTGATATTTTTGAGGAATTCCAGGTCCGGTATCAGCAACCTTGAATTCTACATTGTCGCTAATTTCACACAAACTTAAACGGACGATTCCCTTTTCTTTAATTGCTTCCACTGCATTGGCGACTAAATTATTGAAAAGAGATAACACGGTATATACATGATAAGGCGAATCGTTTTTTCCTTCCAATGAGTATTCAAATTGAATGTCCTTTCCTAATGATAAGGCATATTTTTCATTAATTCGGATAATTAAATGAAAAAGTTCAGCAGCATTCATATAATCTTTAAAACTCTCATTGGAGATCAATTTTGAGAGACCAGCAAAAATCCGTTGATTATCTTTCTTGACTTCATGCATTTCACCCGCGATGCGTAATGCTTTTTGACTATATGGCTCTGTAAGATCATGAAGTTGCTTTTCCCGCTTTTCCCGCTTTTCCAATGCTTTTAATTCGCGATACAAATCATATGATTTCTTTGTAATATTCTCAGCATTTTTTAATGTTTTTTTTAAATGAATCGTTTCCTCGTATAAATTGGAAATGAGCATCAGCATATGTTCATTTTGTTTTCTGATTTGCCTCTCCCTTGATTGTGCTTCATAAAGTTTCATCATATTAAAAAAGCTCAAAACGATAAAACTGTGGCCGAATGCGATCACGATCATCTCATTTAGTGAACCAAACGTAATCGTTGTTTCCAACACAATATATTGAAAGATTAATTCTACGGAGTCGGACAATATTTCGATAATGAGACCAATAAATCCAATAATCAAAGTTCGATTTTGAAAGCGGTTGATTTTCGCAAAATAGAATAGAACGGAATAGGTAAAATAAAAGAAAAAACTAGGATAATGAGCGTGAAAAGCGGAAATCCAGGAGAAATTATCCTGCATGAAAAAGTCGATTAGAACACGAAATATCACAACCATTGTTCCTGTCAAGATGCCCGAAAATATGGCAGGCGTTTTTTGTAATAATAGTAAAAAGAAGAAAAATGCAGGCACACCAAAACTTACCCGAAACGTTTCATTGAAAGGATAAAAACTCAATTCGCCTGCTAATGGCACTGTTAACAACATCAAAGCAAGGACATAGACCTCTTTTTTCATTAACGAACTGAGATACAAGTCGTCACCTCCTAATTTGTTTAAAAAATCAGTATACAGTTTCATCGGCTTCAATACAACGCTTACTTTGTTCCTGAATAGAACGGCTTATAATCAATTATGGCAAAACCAATCTGTTTTTCTATCCACAAAAAATGGTAACGGGACATGTGAGATGATCACGTTTTTTAGTGGATTTTTATTTTTTAGATTTTGTAGGTTTTCGTATGATTATGTAGTTCCCGATTTAAAATTAATGGTAGGTAGAAATTTATGAAAGCGCTTAACAATTTTTAGAATATTCATTATGTTTTCATCGAATCTATTACATGTAAGCTTGATGGCATTCGGTAAAACGTTCATATAGAAAATATAATGATACAACAACTGAAGAGGTGGAAGAATGTGATTGAAGAATTGTCAAAAGAGTATGACATTCATGTTAATAGTCAAAGAAAATCCGACTTAGATGAATGGGTGGCACATTACAGATCCTTTGCTATTGAAGGACAAACCGCTAATTATATACCGGCATTGAGAAATGCACATTTATCGCAATTGGGCATTACCATACTGGAGCCGGGTGGAACAATGATCAAGTCAGGGGATTGGGAAGTTCCTTTCACGCTGCAAAGTATTTCAAAAGTGCTTAGCTTTATAGCTGCATGTTTGGGTCGCGGCATTTCTTATGTGTTAGATAGGGTCGATGTGGAACCGACTGGGGATGCTTTCAATTCAATTATTCGTTTAGAAATGCATAAGCCGGGAAAGCCGTTTAATCCTATGATAAATGCCGGGGCGATTACCGTAGCTTCGCTTCTCCCAGGGGATTCTTCACAAAAGAAATTGGAATTTCTCTATGCATTATTTGAAAATTTGTTAGGGAAGCGCCCGACCATCAATGAGGAAGTGTATCAATCCGAGTGGCAAACCTCTCATAGAAATAGAGCTTTAGCTCACTATTTAAAAGAGACGAATTATTTGGAATCGGAAGTAGAGGAAGCTTTAGAGGTTTACCTCATGCAATGTTCCATAGAAGTAACCACAGAAGACATAGCCTTGCTTGGACTGATTCTTGCTCAAGATGGTTACCATCCCGTTCGTAAAGAACAAGTAATCCCTAAAAAAGTGGCTAAGCTGGCCAAAGCATTAATGCTTACTTGCGGTATGTACAATGCTTCGGGGAAATTTGCGGCTTTTATTGGGGTGCCGGCCAAAAGTGGAGTATCTGGCGGGATTATGGCACTAGTTCCTCCAAGTGCCAGAAGCGGAATGCCTTTTCAAGATGGATGTGGCATTGGTATTTATGGACCAGCCATCGATGAATATGGGAATAGCGTAGCAGGTAGTTTGTTATTGAAACAAATGGCACAAGAATGGGATTTAAGCATTTTCTGAAATGCGGAAAAGTTTGGTTCCGGTGTAATTAATAGAAGCAATAAGGGGACATCCTTAAGATTTCCTCATCAATTTCCAAACTTTTACAAGAGGTGATGTAAATGCAGCAATTACTTTAAGATGTAATTGGACGCACTAGCACGCACTAGCACAAATCATTAATCCAGTTACTTTTAAACGTAAGGAATAATTTTTGGAAAGCATGGTGAAAAATATATGAATAATATGCAGCGAAAGATGGGAACATTTTCGTTAATGATGGTAGGACTCGGGTCCATAATTGGCTCAGGTTGGTTATTCGGAGCTTGGAGAGCGGCACAGATTGCAGGACCCGCCGCCATTATCTCTTGGATTATCGGGATGGTTGTTATTTTATTTATCGCACTATCTTACAGTGAATTAGGGTCTATGTTTCCTGAAGCTGGGGGAATGGTAAAATACACACAGTACTCTCATGGTTCTTTTTTAGGGTTTATTGCAGGCTGGGCAAACTGGATTGCAATCGTTTCCGTAATTCCAGTTGAAGCGATTGCTTCTGTTCAATATATGAGCTCATGGCCATGGGAATGGGCACAGTGGACACATGGTTTAGTAGAAAATGGAAGTCTTACTGGGGGAGGCTTGGCAATTGCCTCTGTATTGCTGATCGTCTACTTTTTATTAAATTACTGGACAGTCAGTTTGTTTTCGAAAGCTAACTCATTTATTACAGTCTTTAAGGTCATTATTCCTGGACTTACGATTGGATCACTTTTATTTGCCGGGTTTCATGCATCCAATTTTACATCTGCAGGAAGTATCGCTCCTAATGGTTGGGCAAGTGTACTTACAGCTGTAGCAACTTCTGGTATCATCTTTGCATTTAACGGTTTTCAAAGTCCGATTAATATGGCAGGTGAGGCAAAGAATCCTGGACGTTCGATTCCAATTGCAGTAATTGGCTCCATTTTAATTGCAACGGTCATCTACGTTTTATTACAGGTTGCGTTTATTGGAGCCGTTGACCCGTCCATGATTGTGAATGGATGGCAACATTTGAATTTCAATTCACCGTTTGCTGACTTAGCAATTGTTTTAGGCATAAACTGGTTGGTTATTTTACTATATGTGGATGCTTTTATTTCTCCTTCGGGGACAGGAATAACATACACGGCGACAACGTCACGAATGCTTTATGGAATGGAAAAGAATAAATATTTGCCAAGCGTGTTTGGAAAACTGCATCCTCTTTATGGTATCCCGCGTCAAGCCATGTTTTTTAATCTAGGCGTATCTTTCTTATTTTTATTCATGTTTAGAGGCTGGGGCGTATTGGCAGAGGTTATTTCAGTTGCGACTTTAGTCTCTTATATTACAGGTCCAGTTACTGTTATGACATTAAGACGCACAGGTCAGAACTTGTACAGACCATTACGTTTAAAAGGATTAAGCATCATTGCACCACTGGGCTTTGTTTTTGCTTCTTTGGTTCTATATTGGGCAAGATGGCCGCTGACAGGTCAAGTATTATTTATCATTATGGCTGGTCTTCCCGTTTATTTCTATTATCAATCAAAAATAAAATGGAAGGGATTCCGCCAAAACTTTTCAGCAGGGCTTTGGATGGTTGTTTACTTACTTTGTATGATGACCATTTCATACTTAGGCAGTGAAAAGTTTGGTGGACTAAACATAATCCCATTTGGTTTGGATATGGTCATCATTACATGTTTATCTCTAGGGTTTTATAGTTGGGCAATAAAGAGTGGTTTCCAAACGGAATATTTGGAACAAGGACAAAAAGTAAATGAAGACTTAAGATCGATGGAGAATAACATTGCATCTCAAACGGATAAAAAGAACGCTGGATGAATGATGAAGCCACTTCATTGAAAGTCATGCTCCAATAAGCTATTACATTCGTTGAATGACTTCGAAAGTGCTTCTTTCTATTTATATTTATGAGGACACCAAAAAGGGGGACGGCAAATTTAATTTGCTGTCCCCCTTTTTGGAATTTAAGAAAAGGCTGTTATTTTTTTATTTCACACCTGGTTTATCTTCATACCCGGCAGTGAAGATAGCGGCTAAAAATGTAATAGCAACTCCAACGATAATAACTGTGCCCATGTTGTGACCTCCTTTTACCCATATTGTCCCACTTAAGTATAGGCTTAGTATACCCTAATTTTTAGCAGGAGTGCACACAAATTTTCTTGCCGGCATATTTATCATCATTTCTCAATGATTAAGCCTTTTTCGATACATGGAGATACAAAGGGGATTCGAAACAATGCCCGGCCACTTTTTAAAGTCTGACATGTTTGTCAGACTTGGAGCATAGATTTAAGTATTCTCTGAAAGTGACAGGGGGAGGTTCCTTAATGGATATTTTAAAGAAAATCGAAAAATTTAGAGAAGATGAACAGAAGCTGAAGTGGGAAGGCACCTTCGCAGAGTACTTAGAAATATTGAAAGAAACGCCTTTAGTTGCTCAATCTGCTCATTCACGTGTATACAACATGATCAGAGATGCAGGGATAGAGGAAGTAAATGGAACAAAGAAATACAATTTTTTCAGCGGTCAGTTGTTTGGCCTGGAGGATTCACTGGAAAGGCTCATCGAGGAATATTTCCATCCGGCGGCAAAACGGCTCGATGTCCGTAAGCGGATATTGCTTCTCATGGGTCCAGTGTCAGGTGGGAAATCCACACTCGTTTCTTTACTGAAGCGTGGACTTGAAAATTATTCGTTAAAAGACACTGGTGCGATTTATGCAATAAAAGGATGCCCGATGCATGAAGATCCCCTGCATCTTATTCCGCAGTATTTACGGGATGATTTTTATGAAGAATATGGCATCCGGATTGAAGGAAACCTATCGCCGCTGAATGTAATGAGGTTAGAACAGGAGTATGGAAGCAGGATTGAAGATGTGATGGTCGAGCGTATTTTCCTTTCAGAGGATAAGCGTGTTGGAATTGGAACATTCAGTCCTTCAGACCCTAAGTCACAGGATATTGCTGATTTGACGGGCAGCATCGATTTTTCGACCATTGCCGAATACGGATCGGAATCAGATCCGCGTGCCTATCGCTTTGATGGCGAGCTGAATAAGGCGAACCGCGGGATGATGGAGTTCCAGGAGATGCTGAAGTGTGATGAGAAGTTCTTATGGCATTTGTTATCATTGACACAAGAGGGGAATTTTAAAGCAGGCCGTTTTGCATTGATCAGTGCAGATGAACTCATCGTGGCTCATACGAATGAAACGGAGTATAAAGCGTTCATTTCCAACAAGAAAAATGAAGCATTGCATTCCCGTATCATTGTCATGCCTATTCCATATAATCTTAAGGTTACCGAGGAAGAAAAGATTTATGAAAAAATGATCCGTGAAAGTGATGTCTCGGATGTTCATATAGCTCCGCATACATTAAGGGTGGCGGCAATCTTCAGCATCATGACCCGCCTGAAGGATCCAAAAAAGGGCGATATTGATTTAGTGAAAAAGATGAGGCTTTATGATGGGGAAAATGTCGAAGGATTTAATTCCGCAGACATCACTGAATTGAAAAAAGAATACCAGGACGAAGGCATGAGCGGAATCGATCCGCGTTACGTGATTAACCGAATTTCCTCTACGATCATTCGTAAGGAAAATCCGTCCATTAATGCTTTGGATGTACTTATGTCATTAAAGGCAGGTCTTGATCAGCATCCGTCCATTACGAACGAACTTCGGGAGAGGTATTTGAATTTCATCTCACTGGCACGTAAAGAATACGATGCCATTGCAAAAAATGAAGTGCAAAAGGCATTTGTTTATTCGTATGAAGAGTCGGCGAAGATCCTCATGGATAACTATCTTGATAATGTCGAAGCATACTGCAATAAATCCAGGCTGCGCGATCCATTGACCGGGGAGGAAATCAACCCTGATGAAAAATTGATGCGCTCGATAGAAGAGCAAATTGGAATATCCGAGAATGCAAAAAAAGCATTCCGCGAAGAAATATTGATTCGCATTTCTGCATATGCGCGTAAAGGGAAGCGATTCGATTATAATTCCCATGATCGTTTACGGGAAGCAATCCAGAAAAAACTATTCGCGGATTTGAAGGATGTCGTTAAGATCACTACTTCAACGAAGACACCAGACGAAAGGCAACTGAAGAAAGTGAACGAGGTCATCACGAGACTTATCGACGAGCACGGATATAATTCGACTTCAGCCAATGATTTGCTGCGCTATGTGGGCAGCTTGTTAAATCGGTAATCCATAATTTTTTGCCCCTGCCCCATATCGGGCAGGGGTTTATCCCCTTTTGCGGAAGGTGGGTTGCTTGAAAAGTGGATTAGCGGAAATCCAATCAATTCCTTTCAAATTCTGAATTCATATTGAAATCATGCATCTTTTGAAGGTGTTAAAGGGTTCTTTGACAAGGAATGGAAATAATGAACCAAACAAAGCACCGGGCCCTACAGAATGGAAGGGTGCCCAGTGCTTTTGATTTTTTATTTAGTTACATTCAAGCCATACTGCTCAATAAGTGTAATTAGCTGATTCGGTGATAGCTTGTCTTCGCTATGATCGATTTTAATTTCCCCATCATCAACATCGATGATCGCACGTTCCACACCTTCCGTTTTCAAAAGTATGGACTCCAGATTTAAAATCGGGCCTTCTGACGTTGCTTCCTTTACATAAAGGGTAGTTGTTTGCAAACTTCTTGCACCTCCTTACATTTGCTCATAATGTTTTATCTATACCCCATATTTCCATTAGATATGTTACGTTTTGGATTTGGAAATATTGGGTATCAATAAGTAGAGGTGATGGCAAATGAGTAAAGAGGAATTGAAAAAAGAACATGTTCCGGAAAATAGCTCCATGGCTAAGGACTATGAAGAGATGAAAGAGCTTGGAAAGCAGATGGAAAATCAAAGGACGAATGAAGAATTGAAAGAGTGGGATAAACGCCCAGGTACAGTTCAACATGAAATAGAGGAAGATAAAGATTGACGGAAATCACAACCAGAATCATTCTATCTGTTTAAAAGGGGTGTCCAGGAAAACTACTGGGACACCCTTTTTGTTGTATCATTTCTTTTTAATGATGTCCTTGGAAGTCTCTGTTTTGCAAATCAATTACATGGCTAAGTTCAAAAAGATATTTTAAGTTATCCTTTAATCCGACAAATAAAACCTGCTTTAAAAAAGAACAGACCTGATAATCATCAAGTCTGTTCTTTTTCTTGAAATACTTATATTGCAGTAACATTTAGAATAAAAACCTTAAAGTGCCCATAACGCCCTTGTCAGGACTTGTCTAATTCGTAGGCAAACATCCATTATTGAATTTTGTTGTAAATTATCCTGCATCGCTGCATAAGATAGAGTAATACTTTTCTTTTAATCCGTTTTTTCGCACTGTATTTTTCATTGGAAAACCGGAATGATGTGGGTATTCCCACACTAACTTATTATATGAAGGAATGATGAAAAGCGTGCAAACATTTTTAAGGGGGGAAGAGAATGTCGGAAGAGAGTAATCAACAGTATGTTATCTCACAGGAAAATTGGTCCCTCCATCGTAAAGGTTATGATGATCAACAACGTCATCAGGAAAAGGTGCAGGAAGCGATCAAGAATAATTTGCCTGATCTAATTTCAGAAGAAAGCATCGTAATGTCAAATGGCCGGGATGTTATCAAGATTCCCATTCGCTCCTTGGATGAATACAAAATTCGATATAACTATGATAAAAACAAACATGTAGGGCAAGGCGATGGAGACAGTAAAGTGGGGGATGTGGTCGCAAGGGATGGCTCACCGTCCGATGCCGGAGCCGGTAAGGGCCAAGGTGCAGGTGACAAGGCCGGCGAGGATTATTATGAAGCTGAAGTGTCGATGATGGAATTGGAGGAAGCCCTGTTCAGTCAATTGGAACTTCCTAATCTTCAGAAGAAAGAACATGCGGAGCACACGCTTGAACACATCGAATTCAACGATATCCGCAAGACAGGCCTAATGGGAAATATCGATAAAAAGAAAACGATGATATCGGCTTTCAAACGGAACGCCTTAACGGGGAACCCAGGTTTTCATCCTATTTATAAGGAAGACTTTAAATTCAAAACCTGGAATGAGATTCAGAAACCTGATTCCAAAGCAGTTGTACTGGCAATGATGGATACTTCCGGAAGTATGGGGTTATGGGAAAAATATATGGCACGAAGCTTCTTCTTTTGGATGAACCGTTTCTTGCGGACAAAATATGAGACGGTGGAAATCGAGTTCATTGCCCATCATACTGAAGCGAAAGTTGTTCCGGAAGAGGATTTCTTTTCAAAAGGGGAAAGCGGCGGTACGATTTGTTCGTCCGTATACCGAAAAGCATTAGAACTTATTGATCATAAATATGACCCCGCGAAGTTTAATATCTATCCGTTTCACTTTTCCGATGGTGATAACCTAACATCAGATAACGTCCGATGCGTTAAGCTTGTTGAAGAACTCATGAAGGTATCCAATATGTTCGGGTATGGGGAAGTCAATCAATACAACCGTCATTCGACATTGATGACAGCTTATAAGAATATCGATAATGAAAAATTCAGGTACTATATTCTTAAGCAAAAGGCTGACGTTTTCCACGCAATGAAGAGCTTTTTTAAAGATGAGGAAAGTAAGAAGTATGCATAAAAAGGGAAACGTGGTAAGAGAAACTTTCAGAACAAAATAATTGTAGGTTAAAAAGGCGTGCGATTCACATTGTACGTCTTTTTTCTAATCTTCTTTTTTGCAGTGTCAGGGTGACGGATAAGACCAGATGAAAAGGCCGTTGCTCAACAGAAGCAGCGGCTCCTATATTTATATCATTCGTTTGAAATTTAAAATTCACAATATTCATAAAGTTGAACAGAATCAAAGAAAGACAAAAAAACAACCATCTTATAGAAGTATGGTTGTTTTACAAAATTTCATGACTGGCTTTATTGAGTGGTCACATATTCATTATTTCCTGCACGCATTCCAACAATGAAAATAAGTGCCGATATTGCGGCCAACATCAATAAGGGAACTGTCCAGCTGTGTGTAATGTCATGAAGCAATCCGAATAATACTGGTCCAATGGCAGCTAAGAGGTAGCCGAATGATTGAGCCATACCTGATAATTCCGTCGCCTCATGGGTGCTTTGTGTTCGAAGACTAAAGAACATCATGGATAAACTGAATATGGTTCCTACTCCAATTCCGATCAATATCACGCATACTGGTATGAACAGGGTGTTTCCATATAATATGCCGAATATCCCTGCGATAAGGAAGACGACAGGCGGGACCACTAACAGACGCTGACTTTGCAGGCGTCCAGCTATTATTGGCACAAGGAATGTAATGGGAATGACGGCAAGCTGCATGATGGATAGCATCCAGCCAGCCTCATCAGCGTTCAGGCCTTTTTGCTCCAGGATTTCCGGCATCCAGGTAATTACTGTATAGAAAATAAACGATTGCAATCCCATGAAGAATGTTATCTGCCAGGCTAAACCAGAACGCCATAAGTTAATCTTTTTATCCTTTTGTACCGTTTGTACATCCTTACCTGACTTGAATGGCCGTCTTAATTGCGGCATCCATAAAAAAACTGTAATAAGTGATAAGGTCCCCCAGCATCCAAGGGCACCAGCCCATCCCAATCCTGATGAAGAAGCAAGGGGAATGCTGATCCCGGAACCTATTGCGCCACATAAATTCATGGAAACAGCATAGGTCCCCGTCATCAAACCGATATTCCTGGCAAAGTTATGCTTAATCAGACTGGGTAACAATACATTGCCGATTGCAATGGCTAACCCAATTAAAATGGTCCCCATGAACAATGTCGGCACTCCGCCAACTGAGCGTACCCCAATCCCGATTGTTAATAATATCAAGGAAAGGAAAAGTGTAAGCTCCATTCCAAAACGCCGTGCTATCCTAGGTGCAAATGGTGATAATAAAGCGAAAGAAAGCAAAGGCAATGTCGTTAATGAACCTGATAATGTATTGGATATCCCCAGGTTATCACGGATTGAAGTGACAAGGGGGCCAACAGATGTTAAGGGAGCCCTCAGGTTTGCCCCAAGAAGAATGATTCCGATGATGAGTAGTCCAACCTTGGGTTTAATATCCATTTTTGTTTGTTCTAGTTGATTTGCCGCTTGATTAATGCCCATAATCTTCTCCTTACTCACTCTAAAGATTTTTTGAATTGTGCAATGTATTCATTCACTGTTTCGATTGCCCGGTTCGCATCTTGTTCGATGATGGCATCTACAAGATTGCAATGAATGTTCAAATGAAAGTTCACATCAGAACTCATCTCCACTATCTGATGGATGGATTCATGCAGGGAGTGTTCCATATGTTCGTACAAATCAATCAATAAATCATTATGTGATGAAGCCATAATCGATTTATGTAACTGTATATCGGCTTCTTCGTAAGCCTTGATATCCTTTGCCCCGGCAGCTTTACTGCATGCTGATATATGAAACCGCAATCGTTCTATATCTTCTTGATTACGTCTTAATGCCGCTAACTGAGCTCCCTCTCTTTCAAGGGCATGACGGACCTCTAACGTTTCCAATATACTTGACTGCTGGATCCTTCTTTCAAATGCAGCCCCCAAGGCACTTGATGACTTGACGAATGTTCCTTTCCCTTGTTTCGTTACTAAAAGACCTGCATAAACAAGTGATCGTACAGCTTCTCTTAATGTATTTCTGCTTACATCGAACTGTTGGATCAAATCCATTTCAGGGGGGATTTGATTTCCAATTTTCCATTCACCTGATTCGATTAACGATTCGATTTGGGAAACGACTTGCTCTACAAGTGATAAGCGATTTGTTTTAGATATGGTCAATATACACACCTCGAAAATTTGTAGGATGATTGGTTCATTGGTTATTTTAACATATGTATATTGAAAATGGAGAAAACGGGGTAAAAAAATCCAAATTTTTTTCCCTTTTATTCTTCAGAAAAAAGTTGCAGTTGATTTAAGAAATCCGCTCCCTTTCCGCCAGACTGTCTGCCCAAGCCTCATCAAAGCAAGCGGCCAAATTTCTTCAATCCAAAGAGGGTTTCATCCCAAAAGGGGTAACCCAAGCTTGTTTTAAAATCTGGTTAGGGGTGAGACCATTTCTATTGATGGGACCGCCAGACTTAGACAAATGTAAAGAAACGCCAGTTTGGCTATAGTTTTGAAATAAATGTTCCAATCGTCGTTCAAATTTTTCTAGCACTAAAAAGACTATGGGCAAACTCGACTTTCATCGAGTTTGCCTATAGTCTGAAATCCCTCTATAAAGATTAAGGGGGGGTATAATACATCTATTTTTTTTGTTTGACAATAAAAGAGAGAAGGATAAATATTGCTAACGTGACAAGACACACTGTGGTCCCAATGATGTTTTGCTTATTAAAGATAAATGCCAAAAAGATAATGCTTAAAGCAGTGATGGCTAATATAGTTGTATATGGGTACCATTTTACCCGGAAACCTGGTTTACCAGTGTATTGATTACGCAGCTTCAATTGCGCGGAACAAATGCTGATCCATAATAATAAAACCGTGAATCCAGGAATCGCCATAAGGTAGCTTAGAATCAGGTCGGGAGTCAAATAGGATAAAAATACACCAGCCAATATACATAATGTAGTTAAAAATATACCATTAAGCGGGATACCCTTTTTGGTTGCATGTAAAAATGCCTTAGGCGCTTCCCCATTCTGGGAGAGAGTGAACAATGTCCTTGAGGTAGCGTATATACCTGAATTTGCAGCTGATAAGACAGCGGTTAAAAGAACGAAATTCATAATATCGGCTGCTCCGGGAAGACCCGATAAGCTGAAAACCTGAACGAAAGGACTTACTTCAGTACTTACTTGGTTCCAAGGTATTACCCCACAAATAATTAGTATCGGCAAGACATAGAATAGGATCACCCGCCATACTGTTCCTTTAATTATTTTTGGTATGACCCGCTGACTATCTTTTGTTTCCGTGACGGCTACACCAATTAATTCTGCGCCCCCATATGAAAACATTACCACTAAAAGTGCACTTAACATTCCGTCAATTCCTTTTGGGAAAAAACCACCATGTTCCGTGTAATTAGAAAATGAAGCCGAACTAGGAAAAAGTCCTAGCAGGATCAAAGCTCCTAAAATAATAAAGGCAATTAAGGTTATTATTTTAATTCCTGCGAACCAAAATTCGAGTTCTCCATAGTATTTTACTTGAAACAAATTAATTCCAATAATTACTGAAGCGCAAAGTATGCTTAACAACCATAATGGCACAGTAGGAAACCAAAATTGTAGAAAACTGCCGGCAGCGACTATTTCTACAATGATTACGATAATCCAATTAAACCAATAGAGCCATCCGACTATGAAGGATAGTTGAAACCCAAAAGCTTTATTAATGAGATGTTGTACGTTCAAATTAGGAAAAGCGGTTGCCATCTCTCCTAATGCGGACATTACAATAAATAATAATAGCCCCCCTATTATATAGGCTATTACAACACTTGGACCTGCCATATTTAATGTATCGGAGCTCCCCTTAAAAATCCCTGTTCCTATCATACCTGCTAAAGCAATGAACTGGACATGCCTCGGCAATAGGCCCTTTTTTAAATCTTGATGAGTCTTCTCCATTTTATCCATGCCTTTCATTCATTATTTTAATAAAATAGTCTAAAAGTAAAACTAAAAAGTCCTTCTATTATTGAACGCTTTTACGCACTAAAGTAACTATATTAATATATCATGAATCGGAAGAATGTCAATTTAGGCAGGTGAATTGGAATAGATTCCTAATCAGAAAAGAAGGAGTAGTCTTTATTATCTAAAAATATTAGGATTTTATGAAATGAATCAAACGAAAAGCAAACTGATAGGTGATTTTTTTTGTATGTAGATGGGTTAAAGGTTTCCATACATGTATGACGATGGCACAGTTGTTTTTAATTAAGCAGATGATAAAAACGGACAAGTGGCTTAATTTCAGCGATGATGATATGGCTTTGAAAGCGGCAATTCAGAAGGCTTTTTCAAATGAAATTCAAGAAGAAACGCGTAAATGATTTTGACAAAACGCTCTTTAGAGAAGATGCTTATAGTGAATTTAAAGGAATGGGCGGAAGATAGTGGGTTAGAGGAACTCTAGGTGTATGATTTAGCTGTTGAGTATATGGAAAGCAAATGATCTACTTACAAATTTTATTGAAACAAAAATTGCACCTGATGGGACGCCTTATAGTATTAATAAATCTAACAAGACCGAGCATCCGATCGCAATGGACGTCCGTGGTAGCCGCAATATGACGTTATTGCTGGTACCTCGAAATTTGACGATGAACATTTATCCAGATTAATCGTTAACGCTAGCGATCAATCTAAATGCCTTCCTACAGGAAATCCGATGAAGTTCATCATTATTAGAAAGGCCTTTAGTAATATCCAGAGGAGATGGAAAATAATATATATATTAGAATTTTAGTCCAACTCAATGGCTATTAAAATCCTTAGAACATATTATAACTGCTGCAATCCATTTAAGTTAAGTCAGGTGAAACAAAGGAAACACCTGCTCAGCGTTTAGGAATTGCCGATAAGGTGTATTATTGGGAAGATATAATTTATTAATGATGGTCGCCATTTATATAATGGAATTTCCTTAAAAGAAGCTCAATTTAATCATTGGAATACTTTTTTCTTCTTCAACTAACGGCGCAGGTTGTTAGTAAAAGAAGGTGGAATTAAATTTAGTGGAGAATTAATCTTGTTAAGAATGGTATCTTACCTAGAGGAAGTATCAATGGAATTACAGGATGGTTTATTTGAAGAAAAATCAAGTTTATGTTCCGAGGGGGATCAGTTGGTTGATGAAAAAAAAGCGTAACATTATTTTTTACATTGGTACTTCAATTGATGGCTATATTGCAAATGATGATGGTACATTGGAGTGGTTAGAATCAACAGAAGTAGAAGGAGATTCCGGCTACAATTCACTGCTGGAAAGAATTGATACTGTTGTTATGGGAAAAGGAACTTATGATGTCATTCGTGGATTTGATATAAATTATCCTTATAGTGAGTATGAAAATTATGTATTTTCTAAATCTGTTAGTGGATCAGATGAGTATGCTTCATTTATTGATGAAGATGTCAAAACTTTCATTAAAAATATAAAACAAAAGCCTGGTAAAGATATATGGTTAATTGGTGGAGGAAACTTAGCTCGTGAATTTTTTAAAGAAAATTTAATTGATGAATTCCAACTATCCATTGCACCTATTATTTTAGGGAAAGGAATCTCCCTTTATATGGGAGATGATATTACTTTAAAATACACATTGACCAAAGTAGAAAAATTAGGTCAACTTGCTATGCTTCATTATATAAAAAAATAATTATCCTCATCTTTACCTTTTCAACTATCATTTATTACTGAAAACCGTTTGATGTTTATATAACTAATGGTGAGCTTTAGATAAATGTAAGGAAGAGCACAGTTTAAAAAACTGTGCTTTTTTTATTGAAATATATTAAAATCACCGCAAAAACTCGGAGTAAATAGTTGTACATAATAACATACATTTTTTAGAACAAATAAATAGTTTAGGACAGGTATCAGAACCCGTTACTTTCAAGGTCGGTTTTCTATAATATAGGAAAAGTTAACGAGGCTATCCGTTCTCATATAAAAAGAGGAGAGGGGCCGGCTGTAGGCTTTCAGTTTCTTGTATCGGTTCAATTTCGCTTATAAATTCCAAATAACCGGTATATACCTGTGAGGCCATCCCTATATAATGCAATTCAGTGTGGATGATTCCCTTTCGTGGTGAATGGAGCATATACATTTATTCATCCCTCCTTTCTAAAAAGAATAGGCCAGCCTGTTATAGGAGTTATTCGAACCATATGAACGTTATTTTTATTTGAGATCATTCTTAAATCCTTCAAAAATTGGATGCTCCAGGTTCGAAGGCTTCTGCATCCCTTTCTTTTATCACCATGCGCAGTCCATTCTTTGGTCTGAGTGTAAGGGACGGAAGGGGGGGTACTTCATGATGGTCAGGAGCAAGTTTTATCCTATATCGTTGGGCAATGCAGGCCAGGACAAGCACCGCTTCCATCATGGCAAAATGATTGCCGATACAAACCCGAGGCCCTCCGCCAAATGGAAAGTAAGCGAACGCGGGCAGGCTTTTCAAAAAGTTATTTTCAAATCGCTCTGGAATAAATGATTCAGGTTGATCAAAATACTCTGGATTATGCTGCATCACATAAGAACTTATTAGAATCATATCGCCTTTTTTGAAGCGATACCCTCCTATTACGACATCCTCCGCCACATCACGGGATAAAATATACAGTGGCGGGTAAACGCGAAGTGTTTCATGAATGATATTTTGAGTGTATGGTAATTTCATGAAATCTTCAGGCTTGGGTGTCCGCTGACCGATTATGCTATTCACTTCACTGAAAAGCTTGGATTGAATTTCTTGATGTTTCGAAATTTCATACGGTGCCCAGGAAAGAGCAGTTGCTGTCGTTTCATAACCGGCAAGAAAAATAGTCATTAATTCATCACGAATCTGATGTCTTGCCATACCCAATCCGTCTTCGGCATCACGGGCGTCCATCAGGATCCCAAGCATGTCTTCATTTTTGACTGTGTCGTTCTTCCGTTTTTCAATAATGCCGTAAATCACTTTATCAAGCCTTTGTATCGCCTTTTTATATTCACGGTTGATTTTAGTCGGTACCCATAATGGCATACGGACAATCTTTCTCATCCTTTTGACTGCTATTCTTAATGCAGTTTCCAGCGGTTTCCCAACAATTTCATACCCATCCTTGAATTCCATGCTGAACATGGTCTTGCTGATTATCCCGAGAGTGATGTTCAACATATCCTTCGTTATAATCCGTTCATCATCATGTTGCCAAGTTGATATAAAATCCATTGTGGTATCAACCATATCCTTGGCGTATTGGCTAATATGAGTCTTTTTGAAAGAGGGTTGGATAAGCCTTCTCTGTCGCATATGAAAGTCTTTTTCGCTTGTAAGTAGACCTTCACCGATAAGCGGTTTTAAAACATTGAAGTCCTTGGATTTGATGAAGGATTTTTGTTTTGTTACGAGTATTTGTTTTATTAAATCAGGATTCATAATGTGATAAACATTTTGGAATGGTCCTAAACGGAATTTAGCGACTTCCCCATATTCCTTGGCCAATCTGGTCAGAAAGCCAATGGGATCAGTTTGAAACTCCTTTGTATGTCCGGAAATCAGCCTTCCTTTTGGAACCTTTGGAGAAGTGCGGAAGACATCATCAGCGTGGCTCAATGCAGTTTTTCCCCTTTCTTTAAAATAATTATATGTAATCATTCTATGAGGATAAGCTAAATCGGTTTGGACAAGTCGTTAAAGAAAGGGCGGATAATTCAATGGGGAAAATAAAGTTTCATTTTAGCAAAAAAAAACCCTGGATGAATAGAGCCAGAGTTTTTCATGAAAGCGTTGGATTAATGATGTGGGATTCAAGTTCTTTCTTCATCGTCCCCATGCAGGAAACGATCATTTTTTTCATTAATTGGCCCGCCAAATTGTGCATTGATTTCCTTAGCCACTTGATCTAAAAAATCATCGGATATTATTGGATTATTAGTTTTTTTGTGCATATGTTTTTCAACAACCCTTTCTGGATATCGTCGTTAGGATCAATAATGAAGGATACGTTATCAACATAACCTCACTGATAATAAATTATTCTTTCTATGTCGAACATTTTCACCTGCTTTTACATTTCACGGAAGTAATAAACAGTTATATTTTGCTTAGAGATTTTGGTAAGGGGATATGTTAGTGGATCATTTTACAACCAAAGGGGTGAATCCGATGTGGAAATAGCCCAATCACCTCTAGGTAATTGGGCGTGGGCCATATTCATTTCATGAAGGGAAAAGCTGCCTTAAATATGTTATTAGCTGATCACGAAGTTCAGGTCGTTTCATGGCGAAATCTAATGAAGCCTGGAGGAAGCCGAATTTATCGCCGACGTCATATCGATTTCCTTCGATGATATAAGAATATAATGGTTCCTTTTCTAACAAAAGGTCTAAAGCTTCGGTAAGCTGGATCTCCCCCTTCCGATCGGGCTGTACGGTTTCAAGGATTTCAAAAATCGCAGGTGATAAAATATATCGGCCAATAATCGCCTGTGTTGATTGTGCATCCTTCACTTTTGGCTTTTCCACCAAGTTTCTTACTAGAAATAAATCTTCATATCGTTCTTGGAAATTTACGATCCCATACTTGGAGACATCGGCAGGTGACACTTCCTTACATCCGATAATGCTCGTACGAACCTTGTTATACCGTTCCATCAACTGCTTCAAGGCTGGAACCTGGCTATCCACAATATCATCCCCTAACAGGACGGCAAAAGGTTCGTCTCCGATAAAAGTTTTGGCACATAAAACTGCATGCCCCAGACCCAAAGGTTCTTTTTGTCTTACATAGTGGATATCCACCATGTTGGAAATGTTCTCCACGATCTTAAGCAGATCATTTTGACCTTTCATTTGCAGAAGCATTTCAAGTTCAATGGATTTATCGAAATGATCTTCGATGGCACGTTTGTTTTTACCCGTAACGATGATAATATCTGTAATCCCCGATTGTACCGCTTCCTCGATAATATATTGAATGGTCGGCTTATCGACAATCGGCAGCATTTCCTTTGGTTGGGCTTTCGTGGCAGGTAAAAATCGTGTTCCTAAACCGGCTGCTGGAATCACCGCTTTCTTTATCATAGCCCAGCCCCTTTTTAAGGTTCTTTAATATGCTTTTTGTTCTACCCTTCATTTTATGTGGTCATTGGTTGACCTATTTCAAAATAGGTTAAAATAAATCCCTGAAATAGAATAGATTTACTTTTGAAGCAAATATTAAGGATATATGAATTTGGTCAAGAGGTGTATATTTTGCCAATTGAAAATCAAGAGAGAGTACAGATCCTTTTTGCCTTACTCGTCATTGTTTTATATCTTTCTCCTTTATTCATCCTTGGGGAAAATGCGCATATTCGCGTACATGATAATTTGGATTCCAATCTTGCCTGGTATAAAGTCCTTTCGGAAAGCGGTGAGTTATTCGGTCCAATAGACGCCAAAATCCCCCAGATAATGAACGGACTGCCCCGAAATGCTTTTGGCAGTGAGTTCAGTATTATCGTGTGGCTGCATTCACTTTTTCCAACAATGGTTGCATATGCAATAAGCCAGGCATTAACAAGGTTTATTGCATTCTTTGGTATGTATATCTTATTAAAGAAACACTTGGTTACAGGAAGCCGATCAGGCTGGATTAGGGTAGGAACATCCTTAGCCTTTGCCCTTACCCCATTTTGGCCTTCGGGAATGCTCAGTACACTTGGGATGCCGCTTGCACTTTGGGCTTTTTTGAATATTCGCAGCAAGGACCATTCTTGGAAGAATTATTTGGTCCTTACACTTTTACCGCTTTATTCAAGCATCGTGCTTGGCTTTTTCTTTTTCCTTGTTGCAATGGGGTTTCTTTGGCTAACTGATGTGATCAGGAGAAAAGGGTGGAATATAACGTTTCTGCTTTCAATCGTGTATATGACCGTCATTTTTGGAATGGTGGAGTATCGTTTGGTTTCTTCATTCATTTTCGATTCGGAGCCAAACAGCAGAGATGAATATTTTCACGCAAGGCTGCCCCTCGAGTGGGTCATTAAGCTTACATTCAAAAATTTCGTGCTTGGCCATACGCATGTCATGACTGTACATGCGCTTATCATCCTGCCGATTACCGTCTTTGCCCTTTATATTATTCTGACCAAAAAACTGTGGAGACAGGAAAAGGTATATGTTTTTTTATTTTGCTTGAATTTTATGCTCTCAGCGTGGTACGCATTTTGGTTTTATAAAGGCTGGCTTCCTTTAACGGAAAGGTTTCACACCCTGGATACCTTTAATTTTGCCAGATTTCACTTTTTAAGGCCGATGGTCATTTACGTGGGGTTTGCCCTCGCGATAAAAATCATTTGGGAACACAGCGATTACGCTAAGAAAACCCTTTCTATTTTCATCGCCGTTCAAATTATGGTTTTAATGGGTTTCAATGAAGAAATCACTCACAATAAAAAACCTTCTTTTAAAGAGTTCTATTCAGAAAGCCTTTTTCGGGAAATAAAAGATCATATTGATCTTCCACAGGAAGAATATCGTGTTGCCAGCATTGGGCTGCATCCCGCAATTTCACAATTTAATGGATTTTACACACTAGATAGCTATAACAATTTCTATCCGCTTACTTACAAACATCAATTTCGTCAAATAATTGAAAACGAATTGGCTAAGAATAAAAACATCAGAATCTACTTTGATGAATGGGGAGGACGTTGTTACCTATTTACCGATGAACTTGGGAAGCATTATATGTTCAAGAAAAGCTCGAAGAAAGAGCTGAAAAATTTAGACCTTAATTTGGATGCGTTTAAAGGATTAGGTGGCAAGTATATATTTTCTGCCATACCAATCAACAACGCGAAGGAAAACGGATTGGTACTAGATAGGATTTTCACGACAAAAGGAAGCGTATGGAAAATTTATTTATACAGAGTCATGTGAAAAGAGGGGAATAGAGTGAATTCACCGATACTAACGATTGTTGTACCTTGTTATAACGAAGAAAGCGTATTGCAGGATACCATTTCCCAGCTTTGTGGATTGGTGAGGGGCTTAGTCGAAGAAAACGTTGTTTCTGGTCAAAGTAAAATTCTATTGGTTGATGATGGAAGTAAAGATCAAACATGGAAGATCATTTATAAGGAAACGATTAATAATGAATTTGTTCGTGGGCTAAAGCTTTCCCGGAATGCAGGACATCAGAATGCACTCTTGGCAGGATTGTTTACAGCCAAGGAAGCCTCAGATTGTGTGATTTCCATTGATGCAGATTTGCAGGATGATATTCAAGTCATCCCAGAATTCATTCGGAAATTCAATGAAGGGTGTGAAATCGTATACGGTGTCCGCCAGAAAAGGGACCTTGATTCATTTTTCAAACGAACAACTGCAACTGGTTTTTATAAAATGATGAACAAGATGGGGGTTAACCTTGTCTATAATCATGCCGATTTCCGGCTAATGAGTAAAAGGGCGATCGCGGAGTTGGAACGATTTGATGAAACGAATCTTTTTTTACGGGGGATCGTACCGCTCATTGGGTTTAAGACGGACACTGTTTATTATGACCGAAAAGAAAGATTGGCTGGGGAAACGAAATATCCATTCAAGAAGATGGTTGCTTTTGCGCTTGATGGCATTACTTCCTTTTCAGTTACACCGATTCGGCTTGTATTATGGCTAGGATGTCTTTCCTTTTTCATTAGCTTACTGTTTGGGTCTTACTTTTTATGGTTAAAATTTTATGGGCAGACCGAAACTGGCTGGACCTCATTGATCACCTCCATATGGTTGATCGGTGGACTGCAGTTGATTGCTGTCGGCTTGATCGGGGAATATATCGGTAAAATCTACAATGAATCCAAACGCCGACCTAAATATATAGTTGATATGGATCTATTTAATCCGCTCGATTTAAAAAAACGGGAGCAACTAGACAATGAACGGAACAGTATTGAAAAACTATCTAAAACACACTAACTCCTTTATCCGCTTTTTATTGGTTGGGATAGTCAATACAGCGGTTGGACTTTCCATCATGCTTTTTCTCATGAATGTTCTTGAATTCTCTTACTGGGTCTCCACCTTTATCGGTAATGGTACGGGAGCTGTAACGAGTTTTCTTTTGAACAGGACTTTTACCTTTAAAAGCGATATAGAATGGCGGAGAGGAGTTGCACGTTTCTTTTGCGTCATCCTGATTTGTTATTCCGCCGCTTATTCTTTAGGCCAAGCTATTGCAGAATCAATGGAAGGATCCGTTCATTTACCGATACAACAAAATGTGGCTGTGCTGATAGGAGCAATTTTTTACACAGTCCTTAACTATATTGGCCAGAAATACTTTGTCTTTAAAAAAAGCAATTTGAGACCAATTCAAGAAGGAAGGAACTAATTAGGGTGGATCAGTGGGATAATGCCCCCGGTTGTACGGGAATGAAAGTGGAATCGGGAAGAGAAAATCAATGCAAGTTTAATGACTCAAGCTGGGGGCAGATTGTTTCTCTTCGTCCTTCACGTTCTCCATGTGGCGATCATTTTTTCCTTTTCTGACCATCTTTTGTTGATTGACTCCTTGATTTTTTTCTTTTTAGACGTTTACTTACCTCCTTTCCTCCCTTCGAACCATGTGTTTGCATGACTTATGTAATATACGTCAAGAATAAAACCTCGCATACAAAAAAAAATATATTTCTGTGCAAAATTTTCATTTACTTTTCCATTTCACGGGAGTATGATAATCAACAGTTTCATATTTCTAAATCGCTTAAACCTTATGGTGCGGGGGACCCGGTATTGGGATTGTTACTACAATCCAAGGGGTGAATCCTTTCAAGGTAGGGCTACTCTTAGGTCCGAATCCGACAGCTAACCTCGTAAGCGTTATAGGAGAAGGAAGGTGGAGCTTGTTAGACAAAAAAATTGATGTCTACAGGTCTATTTAGCTATGACTTGTAGGCATTTTTCTATTTCGTCTTGTTTTTTGCTACAGCTGGGTAACATAAACTTATAAATTAAATATGGTGGTGACTACTTAGTGTTATCTTCTATAAAAAGGTTCTTGATTGGGAGACCTTTAAAATCAAATGCACTTGGTGAACAAAAGCTTAACAAAACAAAGGCTTTGGCGATATTATCTTCTGATGCTTTGTCTTCGGTTGCTTATGGACCTGAGCAAATATTGATCGTTCTGATCACAATCGGTGCTGCAGCATTCTGGTATTCCATCCCTATCGCAATCGGAGTATTGATCCTGTTAACCGCCTTAATTTTGTCCTATAGACAAATCATTTTCGCTTATCCGCATGGCGGGGGGGCCTATGTGGTTTCAAAAAACAATTTAGGAGTCAATCCAGGGCTGATAGCTGGAGGATCCTTATTGGTGGATTATATATTAACTGTGGCTGTTAGTGTTTCAGCAGGTACGGATGCAATAACGTCCGCTTTTCCCGGCCTGCATTCATATAATGTCATCATAGCCATCATTTTCGTCATTCTGCTTACAATTCTGAACCTGCGGGGGGTTACGGAGTCGGCCTCTGTTTTGGCCTATCCGGTATACCTATTCGTTTTAGCATTGTTCATCTTGATTGGTGTCGGGATTTACAGGATTTTGACAGGGGGAATTTCACCGGAATTGCACACGCCCATCGGGACTCCGGTAGCGGGCATCAGTTTATTCATACTGCTAAGAGCATTTGCATCAGGAAGCTCCGCATTGACAGGAGTCGAAGCTATTTCCAATGCAATCCCGAACTTTAAAGATCCAGCCCCGAATAATGCGGCGAAAACTTTAATAGCGATGGGTTCCTTACTAGCTGTATTATTTTCGGGAATCGTATTCTTAGCCTATTATTTAAGCATTGTTCCTAGCGCAGAGGTAACGGTCGTCTCCCAGATTGCTGAAGAGATCTTTGGACGGAATTTCATGTATTTCTTCATTCAAGGTACGACTGCATTGATCTTGATACTTGCGGCCAATACTGGCTATTCGGCCTTCCCTCTGCTTGCGGTAAATCTAGCGAAGGATAAATTCATACCAAGGGCGTTTACGATCAGAGGGGACCGATTAGGGTATTCCAATGGAATAATCATACTGGGACTTGCATCGATCATCTTAATAGTCTCATTTGGAGGACATACAGAAAATCTCATTCCGCTTTATGCCGTTGGGGTATTCATTCCATTTACTCTGTCCCAGACCGGGATGATTGTTAAATGGATTCGCGAAAAGCCAAAAGGCTGGATGTTGAAATTAACCATTAATTCAATTGGTGCCATTATTAGCTTTATCGTCACGATGATATTCTTCTTGACCAAGTTTACTCAGGTTTGGCCTGTTTTGATTTTTTTACCTATTATCCTGTTAATTTTCCATCGAATCAGAAAGCATTATGAAGCAGTTGGTGACCAACTAAGGATTACAACATGTGAGCCGATCTTGCCAATTGAAGGAAATATCATTATCGTACCTGTGGCCGGTATTACTCATGTGGTTGAGAACTCTTTAAATTATGCTAAATCTCTTTCAGCGGATCAGGTCATTGCCGTATATGTAGCTTTTGAAAGAGAAGATGAAAAGAAATTCGAAGAAAAATGGAAAAAATGGCAGCCGGATGTCAGACTCGTCACTTTGAATTCTTATTACAGAAGTATCATTCAGCCATTAACGAAATTTGTGGATACTGTTGAACATAAGGCGAGTGAAGCCAATTATAGAGTTACGGTGATCATCCCCCAATTCATTCCGAAGAAGGGCTGGCACAATATTCTTCATAACCAATCAAGTTTACTCATTCGTGCCTACTTACTTTATAGAAGAAATGTGATTATTACGACTGTGCCATATCATTTGAAGAAGTAAGTTCCATTATCTATACTGCAAGCAAACCTACATAAGGTTTGCTTTTTTTTATAATTTTATAAAAAAGACAGCAGTACAGGTTTCTTATCTCCAACTAACGCTCCCGATATTTATCAGCATCGGAAGCCCTTTTTGTGTTGAACACTATTTTTGCAAAAACACTTCATAAAATTACCAAGGGTCATTTCAAATAAAGCGAACATATTAAAAAGAAGACACTGCTTAGTTTTGAACTTACATATATGGGGGTTGAAAATGGATATATTATTAGCTCTCTTGCCGGCATTATTCTGGGGAAGCATCGTTTTATTTAATGTGAAACTCGGGGGTGGACCCTATAGTCAAACACTAGGTACAACGATTGGAGCCTTGATTTTTTCAATTGGTGTTTATATTTTCGCAGATATTAAGTTGTCACTCCTGGTGTTTGGAGTCGGAGTCGTATCTGGATTGTTTTGGGCCGTTGGACAAGCTAATCAGCTTAAGAGCATTGATTTAATGGGAGTTTCCAAAACCATGCCAATATCAACAGGATTGCAGCTCATTTCAACCACTTTATTCGGGGTCATAGTTTTTAACGAATGGTCTACAATGAAAGCGATTATTTTAGGCGTTTTGGCTTTGGTCTTCATTATTATAGGAATCGTCTTGACCTCCTTGGAAGATAAAGAATCGAAAGAGGGCAAGTCGGGAAACTTGAAGAAAGGAATCGTTATTCTCCTCATCTCGACATTCGGTTATTTGGTTTATGTGGTCGTGGCCCGTCTTTTTGATGTTGACGGGTGGTCAGCGTTGTTCCCTCAAGCGATAGGGATGGTGATAGGCGGTCTGTTATTGACTTTTAAACATAAACCGTTTAACAAATATACGATTCGCAATATCATTCCGGGATTGATATGGGCTGCAGGGAACATGTTTTTATTCATATCCCAGCCCCGTGTGGGAGTGGCTACTAGTTTTTCCCTTTCGCAAATGGGCATAGTCATCTCAACTATTGGCGGGATCATCATTTTACGTGAAAAGAAAACGAAGCGCCAACTAATTGGAATTGTAATTGGAATCATCTTGATCATCATAGCTGGGATTATGCTCGGGTTGGCAAAAAGTTAATTGGAGGGTGATTTAATGTATACAGATTTAGAAGGTAAGGTCGTTGTTATAACGGGTTCATCCACTGGTTTAGGAAAAGCGATGGCCATTCGCTTTGCTAAGGAAAAGGCAAAGGTCGTGGTTAATTACCGTACTAAATTAGAGGAAGCAGATAGTGTAATGGAAGAAATCAAAACAAATGGTGGGGAAGCCATTGCAGTAAAAGGCGATGTCACCATTGAAGAAGATGTCATTAACCTTGTTGAATCAGCGGTAAAGAATTTCGGAAAACTCGATATATTCATCAATAATGCAGGAATTGAAAATCCGGTTCCATCTCACGAGATGCCGTTAAGCGACTGGAATAGGGTGATCAACACCAACTTAACCGGAAATTTCCTGGGCTGCCGTGAAGCTATCAAGTATTTTGTCGAAAACGATATGAAAGGGAATGTTATAAACATGTCCAGTGTACATGAGATGATTCCCTGGCCTTTATTCGTTCACTATGCGGCAAGCAAGGGCGGGGTGAAGCTGCTTACGGAAACCCTGGCTCTTGAGTATGCACCAAAAGGGATCCGAGTGAACGGCATAGGTCCTGGAGCCATCGCGACGCCAATAAATGCCGACAAGCTTGAAGACCCCGAAAAGAAAAAAGATCTTGAAAGCATGATTCCGATGGGGTATATCGGAAAGCCTGAAGAAATTGCTGCGGTTGCTGCATGGCTGGCATCTTCAGAGTCCAGTTATGTAACGGGCATCACTCTATTCGCTGACGGAGGAATGACAAAATACCCTGCATTCCAAGCGGGAAGAGGATGAATTTAGTTTAATTTGATGCAACAAGAATCCCAGCAGGATCATTCCTGCTGGGATTCTTGTTAAAAAAGCATTAACGAGTATGATGATTATACCAGCTAATGAAGTTATCGACGACCGTATCGATAAACTGGACAGTCGACTCATGTGTAAGCCTGCCTTCGTTATCGATTTTGTCATGCACTGCACCAACATATACTTCATTTCCAGGAAGGAGCGGGGAGGAGATGCCTAATGCGAATAGGATCTCACGCAAATGCAATTGAGCTTTAACCGTGCCTAATTGCCCCATTGACGCACCCATGATCCATGAAGGTTTGCCGATCAAGACTTTATCGACACGTGATAACCAATCGATTGCATTGCCCAATACGCCTGGAATCGTACCATTGTATTCAGGTGTTACCCACAAGACCGCATCTGCTTCGGCCACTTTGCCTTTAAATTCTTTTACAACTGATGGAGGGTCATTTTCAATATCTTGATCATAAAAAGGTAAATCCCGAATGTTCAAGATTTCGAGATCAAACCGATCTTGATATCTAGTTTGAATATATTTTGCTAGTTTAAGGTTGTAAGACTCTTTACGAATACTTCCCACTATTGCAACAACTTTCATCTTCAATACCTCCAAGGATTTGTAATGGATAATCATGTAAATGTGTTCCACTTACCTATTATAATTGGAATATAAATGAAAGGGAAAAAGGATGCTTGAGAAATTATCATTCTGCGGATCACCCTTCATTCACCCCACGATGAAAATGCTTTTCCATGACATAGCCAAAAAAGGAGGCAAGGATTTGTTGAAACAGCATGCCAAGTACAACGGGAACAGCGACGGCAGCAGGGAAATAGGTGGTTGCAAGGACGGCCCCAGCACTGATGTTTCGCATACCACCTGTAAATGTCAAGGTGATGATATCCCCCTTTTCCCATCTTAAATATGCACCGACCATCCAAGAAAGGGCATACCCTGAAGCTGCTATGAACAAAACCAGGAAGGCCATGACCATTAATTTCTTATCGAAATGGGTTAAGTAAGGAGCGATTTTTGAACTGTTCAATATGACTACGATTCCAACGCTTATCTTGGAAAATGGAGCTAAGCGGGGGGATAATGTATATTGTATTTTCCCTTTTGTAGCCTGATTCAAGAACATGGCAAGCATGGAGGGAAGAACGACCATTCCGATTAATCCTTTCACAATCGACCCCAAATCCATTTCGATCGAACCGCCTCCAAGAAGGGAAACACTGTAAGGAACGATGAATGGCGAGAGTAGGGTGTCGATCAAGATGATGGTTAGGGCAAGTACGGCATTCCCATTATAAATGGATACCCAGATCATACTGGTGACACCGGTTGGAATCACTACAGCCAGGACTAGTCCGGTAATCGTAAAAGCATCACCATGAAACACTAAGTGGCCGAGACCAAAGGCCCAAATAGGCATGAGCATATGAAGGATGAGCAATACGATGAAAACAGGTAAAGGGTGGGTGACAGCCTGCTGCAAAGATTTAAAGTTGGAGCCTAAACTTCCGGAAAATGTTATGAAGGCAAATATCCATGGAACAAGAAAGGTGTAATCCATTAGATGTTCGGCCAATAATACCCCAATAACCACGCTTAACGGAGTGATGAGAGGCATGATTTTATCCATTTGTTCATTTATTGTTTTCAGCATCATTCATCCACTTCCTGAACTATTCTATTAAATAAGTTTAACATATTCCCAAAGAAATAATTTGTAAGACAAGTAATTTGTCAATTTATTTTTTGTGTTTTTAAAAATTTTAAATATTGGAAGGGTTTCATCGTTTCAAAAAGGGTTTTCCCGATTATGTTCATTAAAAAGAGATTTTGGCAGGTTTGTTCGATGCAGCATTGTATATTCATCGAAAAATAGTTTAAAGTAGAGGGGAGAGGTGAAAGGAATGTCAGAGAAGGTTTCCAGTATAATGTGGTTTAGTCTTGCAGTACAAGCCCTGCTTGTTCTTGCTGATCATGATGGATTATGCAATAGTAATAAATTGGCTGATAAGCTTGATTCGGAGTCAGGTTTTCTTAGAAAAATATTAAGTAATTTAGTGAAGGCAGGGCTGATTCAAGCAAAGGAAGGCAGGGATGGGGGATATTCACTTGCCAAAAATCCCGAACAAATCATTCTTGCAGATATATACGCTGCAATTAAATCCGAACCTTTTTCAAAGGGCTTTCTTGATGTGAATGATAAGAAATGCTTTCAACCATCTTCACGCGAAGCTTTATGCGGTTTAAAAAATGAGATGGAGAGCTGGATTATACAAGGCTTGGAGCAGAAGACGATTGCTGATTTACTTTCAAAATCTTAAAGTGAAAAACGAAACTGACATGGTTTCGTTTTTCTTAAACTGTATTTGACAAAAGAACAGTATGCGTTATATACTGTTCCTGTATTAATTACAGTTAAATGGAGGTCATTATAAATGACAAAAAATATAATGAGTAAAGAAGAGTACCTAAATAAATCGAAAGAATTGAATATACCGCTAGAAAAACCCAAAGTCCTTAATGATACGGACTTCATTACGGTAGCAAAAGAGCGGAGATCTGTTCGCCAGTACGATGCTGAATACGTGATGACTGAAGAAGAAATTCGCGAAATCCTGGATATTGCGATTCAAGCACCGTCTTCTTCCAACTTACAGCCGTGGAGATTCCTTGTGATCCAAGATAAGCAAACCCAACAAGAATTGCTCCCCATCGCCAATAACCAACAACAAATCGTCGATGCATCTGCTGTCATTGCCGTTTTAGCTGATATAGAAGGTTACAAAAATGCAGAGCGGATTTATGGTGAATTAGTCAATAAAGGAATCATGAAGAATGAAATCAAAGAGCCATATGTAGCCTCTATTCTGCATAATTACGGAAACTTTTCCGCTGATAAGGCTTTAAGTGTAGCCATGATTGACGGTGGTTTGGTTTCCATGCAGATCATGTTGGCAGCAAAAGCAAAAGGATACGATACAGTGCCAATGGGTGGGTTCGATGAAGCAAAATTTGTGGATGCATTCAATGTACCGGAAAACTTCAAACCCGTCATGTTAATTTCCATTGGAAAAGGAACTAAAGCAGGCTTTGAAAAAGTCCGTTTGCCACTTGATGATGTATTGACTTGGAATAAATACTAAGATTTTGGACCAATATTTGTACTTTGTTAAAAGGATAGCTAAAACTCGCTATCCTTTTTTTCATGATTTGAGTTTTGCTCTTTACTCCTCTTATTAAAAATGATTATTCTCGCAAGCGATATAAGGATATGTTACAATTTTTCCAGATATTTCTTTTGGAGTATCTCTTCTAAAAACAAAGACGGTAAAAACAAGCATAAGGGATAAACAGAACTAAAGAATTATTTTTGGAGCTGCAAGCCAAAGCCGTTCACAATGGATGGGAGGGAGTCCTTATGAAGAATATGAAAAGCGAAGTGCTCTCATGGTTGAAATCTATCTTATTCGCTTTAATGATCGTGTTCATTTGCCAACAGTTTTTATTTACACCAGTTACAGTAAAAGGTGAATCAATGGAGCCGACTTATGAAAATGATGACCGGATAGTGGTAGCTAAAATCGGAAAGCCGGAGCGCTTCGATATGGTCGTATTTTATGCTCCGGATGCGAAAGAGAATTATATAAAAAGGGTGATCGGTTTACCAGGTGACAGCGTCGAAATGAAAGATGATGTCTTATATATCAATGGGAAAAAGTATACGGAACCATATTTGAAAACAAAAAAAGGGGAAATTCCACCTGAAGAAAATCTGACGGAGAATTTCACCCTGAGTGAGTTACTTGGGAAATCCAGGGTACCTGCCGGTCATTTATTTGTCATGGGGGATAATCGACGGAATAGTTGGGATGGAAGAAGATTTGGTTTTATTTCTGAAAAATCACTATTGGGTAAAGTTAAATTTCGTATCTACCCATTAAATGAAATGGGAGTGCCGAAGTAAATGGAAAGCCAAGAGGATAATTAATGGACTAAGTTGTATTTATAGCAGATGATGGATAAGAACCTTTTCCTGTGGTTAAGGTTTTTCATTTTGGATTGTGGGGGTATACATATGACGAATGGGTTAGCTGCCATCTCCATCCCGATGCTGGATGAAGAAATGGGAAGGCAGGTTAAAGGACATGTCGATTCGCTGACGGTTCCTCAGGGAAGCTTAGGAAGGCTTGAAGAATGGATAATCGAACTGGCCAAGATGACAGGAGAGGCATTTCCGGACATTTCGAAACCGGGGGTGATCGTGTTTGCGGCCGACCATGGAATAACGGAAGAAGGGATTTCGGCTTATCCAAAAGAAGTGACGGAACAAATGGCACTTAATTTCCTGAATGACGGTGCTGCCATCAATGTATTAAGCCGCGCGATAGGTGCTTACTTGGACATTGTCGATATAGGGATCGATGCAGATATCGAAGCACCGGGGTTAACTTCGAGAAAAGTCCGCAATGGAACTAGAAACTTTTATAAGGAAGAGGCGATGACCAAGGAAGAGGTAATTCAAGCGCTTGAAATTGGATATGACCGTGCACAGAAAATGATTGCCCGTGGTGCGAACTGCCTGATTCTTGGTGAAATGGGAATCGGAAATACGACTTCCAGTACCGCCATCATCTCCGTCGTAAGCGGGAAAAGCGTAGAATCACTAGTGGGGCAGGGAACAGGATTGAAGTCAGAGGGCATTATACATAAGCGAAGAATAATTGAAGAAGCGATTTCATTAAGAAATCCAAATCCTGATGATCCAATCAATATTTTGATGAAAATCGGCGGGTTCGAAATTGCAGGTATGGCAGGGGCCATGCTAGCTGCAGCGAATAACCGTATCCCCATTCTTGTTGATGGTTTCATTACAACCACGGCTGCTGTATTGGCAAACCTGATTTCCGGACGTGCAGCCGATTATATGTTTGTTGGACATCAATCTGCAGAACCTGGTCATGGAACGGCAATAGAACTGATTGGCAAGGAGCCGATCCTCGATGTGGGAATGAGAATCGGGGAAGGAACAGGGGCTGCCCTGTCATACCCCATCCTTAAGGCAGCGACATTGGTCATTAAAGAAATGGCAACATTTGAATCTGCAGGCGTGTCAAATAAGTAAGAAATAGGAGACCTTCATTGCGATGGTCTCCTATTTATATGGTTTCTTTCAGTTCACTTTTACTTAATGGGCAGATGACCTTTATATTTCTTCATTTTCCTGACGACGGAAGGTTGGCTGATCCCTAAGAATTTTGCCATTTCATATGTGGACTTACATTGTTTACTCGCTTTCATCATCATCCATTTTTCCACTTGTTCGAGGGCGGTATTGAGATCACTATCATCAACCATCATATCGTCAATCATTAGGGTATCATCTATTTTCTCAAAAGATTCTTGTCCATGGAAATGGGAGGGGAGAAAGCCAGGGAAAATGATGGAGTCCTCCGAGGTCAAAATGAGCCGTTCAATCAGGTTTTCCAATTCACGCACGTTTCCTGACCATTTATGCTGAATCAGTATTTCGTAAGTGGAAGGGTGCAATTTCTTATCTGACTTGTATTTCTTGTTGATGATTTCGAGATTATGATTGATTAAGATGGCAATATCTTCTTTTCTTTCTCGTAATGGCGGTATTTGGATGGGAATCACATTTAAGCGATAATACAAATCGAGCCTGAATGTTCCCTTTTCCACCATTTCCTCAAGGTTTTGATTGGTTGCCGTTACAAGCCGAAAATCTATCTTATGCTCTTTTTTTCCGCCCACCCTTTTAAAAGTCTTCTCTTGCAGGACATTTAATAATTTCACTTGCATATCCAGCGGAAGCTCACCGATTTCATCCAGAAATAGGGTACCATTATCTGCTTGTTCTACTAGCCCTTGCTTCCCCTGCTTCTGCGCTCCGGTGAAGGATCCCGCTTCATATCCAAACATTTCAGATTCAAAGAGACTCTCTGGGATGGTACTGCAGTTGACTTCGATGAATGGCTCTTTGCTGCGGTAACTCTGATTATGCAGACGGCGGGCGAATACGCTCTTTCCCACACCGGATTCACCAAGAAGCATGACTGTCGCATCCGTTTTGGAAACACGGTGTATCATTTTGGCGATTTGCCGCATTTCCTTGCTGCGATAAATCAGCTCCTCCTGTTCCCTTAGTTCCTCGACCTCCGATTGGTATTCTTGTATCTTTTTCTCCAATTGACCGTACTGATCCTGGAGGTTCCTGATTTCAGTTTGATCCTGGGCGTAGCTGACGACACGAATCAATTCACCATCATCATCAAAGATGGGGTAGGCAGTCGACATGACGATTTTTCCCGTCTTCGTATGCTGCATGATCTGGACAGGAGTTTTCTTTTTCAATACCATCGCGGAAATCGACGGTGAAAGGATTCCTTCCGTTTCGAGCTGGTAGACGGATTTTCCCAGATAATGTTCCGGTTCGATTCCATATATCCACCAATGGTTAGGATTCGTGAATAAAATGAATCCTTTTTCATCGGTCACGGTAATATTATTATTGGATGTGTTGATGATGCATTCCAAAACTCTTTTGATATTGTTATCACTCATCATTTTCCCCCTTATCCACTGTTCCGATGATTCAAATATAAATCAAAAATAGAGGTGAAATCAAGAATTTTCAGATATTTTGATTTGGAATTGAATCGTTTTTTATACGAGCCATGCCTGAAATAGTCTCAATCACTTCATTCATCAAAGCTAAAACTAGAGTAATAGAGTAGCAAACCTACCTTAAGGATATGGATATTTCCGGTTAACCTACTTATGTTTGGGTATAAATAAAGTAGAGAGTAATCGATTGAAGGAGTGATTGACTTGGCTGAAAAAAGAACCTTGGGACAATATTTATACAACTGCTTAAAAGCAGAAGGCATTACGGAGATTTTTGGTGTGCCTGGAGACTATAATTTCTCATTGCTAGATACTTTGGAAGATTACGATGGGATCGAGTTTATTAATGGACGAAATGAACTCAATGCTGGATACGCTGCGGACGCTTATGCCCGTGTGAAGGGAATTTCGGCACTAATCACCACCTTTGGTGTCGGTGAAATGAGCGCATGTAATGCAATCGCTGGCGCGTACAGTGAAAATGTGCCGCTCATACATATTGTCGGCTCGCCAAAGTCCATGATGCAACAGGAGAAGGAGCTTGCCCATCATACGTTAATGAATGGAGATTTTGATGTTTTCCGTAAGGTTTATGAGCATATCACCAGTTATACGGCAATTCTTACACCAGAAAATGCAGCTAGGGAGATACCCGCTGCAATCAGAATCGCGAAAGAAAAGAAAAAGCCCGTTTATTTGGTAGTGGCTATCGATCTTGTTGAAAAACCGTTGGTTTCTCACGGTGAGACTTCTGAAAATGTGGCCAAGTCGAATGTCAATGCGCTGCAGTCAGCAGTGAAGCATATAAAAGGGATGCTAGAACATGTAAACAAAGCGGTTCTCCTTGTCGACATGAAAACACTTCGTTATAACCTTCAGAAACCCGTACTGCAGCTCGCTGAGAGGTTAAATGTTCCAGTTGCTTCGTTAATGCAGGGGAAAAGCGGGTTTGATGAGAGCCATCCCCAGTATATTGGTGTTTACGGCGGAGCTTTCGGAAGTAAGGATGTAACTCAGACTGTTGAAGAAGCGGATTTCATCATAGCTGTTGGTACTGTTTGGTCAGACGTCAATACTTCCAAAGGTACAGCAAAGCTTAACCCGTTGAAAATGGTGGAAATTCAACCTGACACTTTAAAAGTGGGGGAAGCCAGTTATATGAATGTCGGTGCGGAAGAAATTTTAACTGCGCTTCAGGACATTGGTTACCGGCAGAACGAATCTGCTGGAAACATCTCGTTTCCGTATGACACAATGGTGGAAGACCCATCAGCACCACTGAAAGCGGCTTCCTATTATCCTCGAATTCAGCAAATGTTGAAAGAAAATGATATTGTGGTCACGGAAACAGGAACATTCTCTTATGGGATGTCACAGGTCAGGTTGCCGAAAGGGGCGACCTACATAGCCCAGGGAGGCTGGCAAAGCATCGGATATGCGACGCCCGCAGCTTTCGGTGCTTGTATAGCGGATAGAAATCGGCGTGTTCTTTTGTTTACCGGGGACGGTTCGATACAGCTGACAGCACAGGAAATAAGCTCGATGCTGGAGAACGGCTGCAAGCCCATCGTGTTTATTCTCAACAATAACGGGTACACGATCGAAAAATTCTTGAACGTAAAAGTCGATATAGAAAAACAGAAATACAACGAGATACCAGAGTGGGATTATACAAAACTGGCTGAAGCGTTTGGTCGGGAGGCATTTACAGCAAGAGTCGAGACGAATGGTGAACTGGATGATGCCATTACAAATGCTCAGAACGCCGATAAACTTTGCCTTATAGAGCTGGTCGTGAAAGATCAAATGGATGCCCCGGAATATTTGCAAAAAATGAGGCAGTATCTTGAAAAACAAGAGAAACTAAAGTAATGCCATGTTCGAAATGCTCTCACGCCGAACCATGCGACACTCCTGCCGAATAACTGGCTAGCCGGGACCCCACAGGCGCTTGCGCTGAGGAGGCTTGGCAGACAGTCGGCGGAAAGGGAGCGGATTTTTGAAATCAAGGTGGAACGATTTTTAAAGAAAGAAAGGTCTTCTGTTATGAAGGCCTTTTTTTGTTGGGAATGCAGATACTGTATAGCGTATAAGAATTCGGGAGGTATTGGAGATTACTATATCCATACGGCCCGAACAAGGACAAGAATACAAGTTCGAAAAGTAATCAGGATATATCAATATTGGTCACTGTCATTTCAAAATTGAAACCGAGAATTTTTAAAATAAGAGTAATACGGAAAATATCCATTTTTTTCTAAGTGGAGAAAACCATTCTTTTACAGTCGCTTTTCTGTAGATAAGTGGGCATAAAAAATGCGTGAAAATTTATCATTAGCGCGATTAATAGAATCAAATAAAGAAAATCTCAACAATAATCAGAGCCCATTTGACATTATTATACGCAAAAAAGCGTGTATGATAGTTTATCAAAACACGCTTTTTGCTCTTTTATCAAGGCATTTAATGCCATATCATCATTTAGTTAAGAACTCGGACTGCCTTTACAAAGCTAGGTCCCCAGTAAGAACTGTTGATGTTAGCGTAGGAAACACCTTTAGATGTGGAAGCATTCAGCATTTGACCATTACCGGCATAAATTCCCACATGATTGATTACACCATCATTGTTGGTATCGAAAAATACTAAATCCCCTTTTTGGAGGGATTTTGAAGATACAGTTGTACCAACTTGTGATTGTGCCACTGAAGTTCGAGGCAATGAAACACCTGCACTTTGGAAGGCCCTTAATGTGAATGAAGAGCAATCAAATACATCAGTGCGTGAAGTGCTCGCACCGTAAACATACCTGGCTCCCATATACTTAGCGCCAGCAGCCAAAACTTGATCCGCCTTGGTCGATTTGGACGGTTTTTTAATTGAAGATGCTGAGGCTTGTCCTGAAACCCGGATGGATTGGCCGATACGAATACGATTTGAATTGGAAATATTAGGGTTAATTTTAAGTAAGGCACTAAGGGAAAGGTTATATCTTTTAGCGATTGTTGATAAAGAATCCCCTAATTTAACCACATAAACTTCTGTTGTATTTTTACTATTATTCGTATTGTTGTTAAGTGTATTAACCTTCAAGACCTGGCCGGGAAAAATAAGGTTACTAGTCAAATTGTTTTTAGACTTTAATTGTTTGACAGTCATATTATTGACTCTAGCAATTTTGTCCAGGGTGTCCCCGGATTTGACCCTATATGTAGCATTAGAAGGACTGTTTTTAGCCGTAGAGCTGGATGCAGGGGTTTTTCCGGAAACTCGGATGGATTGGCCAATATAAATGCGATCCGAATTAGAAATATCAGTGTTTAATTTAAGCAGGGCACTAAGGGAAAGGTTATACTTTTTAGCAATTTTTGATAAAGAATCCCCCAGTTTAACCACATGTTTTTCGGTTTTATCTATATTTTTATCTGTATGGTTGTTAAGGTTATTAACCTTCAAGACTTGGCCGGGAAAAATGAGGTTACTAGTCAAATGGTTTTGTGACTTTAATGCTTGGACAGTTGTATGATTAGCTTTAGAGATTCCATCAAGGGTGTCCCCTGATTTAACTTGATAAGAACCAGCATAAGCAGAAGTGCCTGCCACTAGGGTACCTATAATGGTTCCTGCAAGAATGAAAGAGTTTTTAGAATTGTTCATTTAGGAAAGTTCCTCCTGATGTGGTAAAAAAATATGTAGCATTTATATTATAAGGGTATGGAATATAAAAAACATGACCCATATAAATAAAATTCAGCTTTTTCGTCATTTTTCATGTAATCTTTCTCAGGGAATTGGGGGTTTGTGGGATTAAGATGGAGTTTAAGAGGGCCATACTGGAATTTCGCATAAATAGATTAAAAGAGCATTTCATAAAATAGAAGTTTAAGGAAATTAAAAAGAAAGGTAAGGATAGCATATCCTTACCTTTCCATGATTCATTTTTTAATATTGTCTATAAACATAGGGATCATCCGGTTCAGCGATTTTATTATGTGATGATACTTTGAGCAGGGGAATGGTTTTCTTGAATGGCTGATAATAAATGGATTCCAATTCACCTGTCACGGAATACCACTCATCATTTTTAGGATGCATTCCTTCAGGAAATTCGATTAGCATACCGAATACCCCAGAGTCCGCGACACAGTGAATGACCCCAAACCGGAAAAGGAATACCTGGTTTTTGGCTAGCTCATTTGAATTGTACGAAAATCCGGTTAACGTTATTTGCTTGCCAGTGAACTTTCCAGGAGAGTAATAGATGGCTTCTAAATCGTTTAGGTAGTTTTCATCTGTCAATTGAAGACTCTCACGATCAACCAAGCCTTTGAGAGAGTTATCCATTAAAGTTAAATAGTCATCCTTGCCATAATAAAGACTCGTATCCGGCTGCAGGAATTGATGCTGGCTATATTCATCTGAGTCTTCATATACTGGAAAATGAAATCCTTTTTTTTCTACAATATTGGAGTCCATAGTGGCAACAGGCAAAAAGAGACCAGTTAAAATAGGAATGAGGTATAGGAAGTAAGTAAGGTTCCTTTTCCATTTCTTATTTTCCTGGGAGTGATCATGTCCGCACTGACAATCAATACATTCTTCTTGATTATCTTCCTTAAAATATAAGTAAGATCCCATTAACGTGAATATTGCCAGTATATAGATGGCAATCTGTGAAACATATGAATATTCCATATTAATGTATTTCGATATATTCCCCGAGGCGTGTAAGTGCATGAATAAAAAAGTAAGTCCAAGTAATATGAATAATCTTCCCATATAAAACACCCTCTTTAAGAAATAAACAATAAAGTTAGGCCTAAGACGGAAATGAATATATAGGCCATCAAACATAAAACGAATTTTGTTTTGAAGGTACCTAAAAGCATGATCGTATTTTTAATATCAAACATGGCCCCAAATACAAGAAAAGCAACAAGTGAAGAGGGCGAGAAGGTACTTCTAAAAGAACTTGCAACAAAGGCGTCCGCTTGGGAACACAAGGACATGACATAGGACAAAGCCATCATGACCGCATTCCCGGATAGTTTTCCTTGCCCAATTTCAAGCAATAGGGATGTTTTCAAAAACGTTTGAATGGCAGCTGCCAGCAGTGCACCAATGATTAAGTATTTTCCAACAGAAAAGAACTCTTCAATCGAGTGTTTAAACATCCCCGTTATTTTGTCTTTAAATGTAAGTTTATGGTGATGAATATGTTCGCTATGTTCCTGTTTAAGCTGATTTGTCTTGAATTGAAAAGACAGGATGCATGCAATGATCAGGACGACCACGAATGCAATTCCGGCACGATAGAAAACCATGCTCCAGCTATTACCAAACGCTATATAGGTGGAAAACAGGACGATCGGATTCAGAATGGGTGCAGAAAGCATAAAGGCAATGGCCGCTGAAAGAGGAACCCCTTTGGCGATCAAACGGCGGGTAATCGGGACGATCCCGCACTCGCAGGCAAGAAAAAAGACGCCTGCACCTATTGCGGATAGAACAGCTAAGATCGGATTTTTCGGAATGATTTTTGCAATCATCTCTTCTGACACAAACATTTGGATGATTCCAGATATAAGGACTCCCAGTAAAATGAAGGGAAGGGATTCAATTAGGATACTAATAAAAATTGTATTCATTTGCAAAAGGGCCTGAACGTTCATCATAAACCACCTTCCATATTGCTGACTTAACTATATTAGGTTCGTAATAGAAGGAAGTCAATTTATTATTACTGGGTTAATAGGATTGAAGTTGAATGGGTAAGGAAATTATGGAAATGGCATTATGGGATCTTGAGGGTACTTGAATAATTTAATGTATAAGTTTGGCAGAATTTAGTATTACTTCAATTTAAGCCTTGTCCCTTTTAAGGCCATGGCTGTCATTAACTATATTCATAATCTTTCATTCACGACTTGTTGATAATGGATTTCGGGATGATTACGGACAAAGTAAAATCCCCTCTAAGTGAACTGTGTAACATCCACAGAATTTACACATTTCACTTAGAGGGGATAAAATCATGGTTTATTTTTCGGCACAGCTTTATTAATTAGGTTTTTACGGGATATAAACGGATTATCGGTAACCCAGAAACGCCAAGGATAATCTTTTGCTGCCCCGGAGTTGTCGATTCCGACGCGGGGGCCGCTGGATATGTGTTCAGGCTGTTTTCCGGCAGCAAGATATAGAGGGGGATCCGTAAATGATCGTCCATAATCATCCATGGTGATGCCCAGTGCCTTTGTTAGCTTCCCAGGTCCATCGGTCCATTTACGAATATCGGCAATTCCGCGTCTTTCATGCATTAGCTCGAGCCCGGAATAGGGTTCAACCGCCCGGATTAAAATGGCTTCCGGATTTTCAGGACCGCCGCTTACGACATTGACCAGTGTATGTGTGTGCATGACGTATGTATATATCAAACCGGAATTTCCGAACATCACTTCCGTCCGTTTTGTCCTTCTATTTCCAAAACTATGTGCGGCCATGTCCCCAGGTCCAATATATGCCTCTGTTTCAACAATGAAACCAGAAGCGGTTCCATCCGCTGTTTCTTTTACAATGAGGCAGCCAAGAAGGGATTTTGCCAGTTCAAGCGTGGGCCTCTGATAAAAATCCCCAGGTAAAATTGAATGGTTTATCATAGTATCACTCCATTTAGTCTCATACAGGTAAATTTCCCTTATCAATGAAAAAGAAACATGAAGGGATTAAAAAAAGGGCCGGCTGAATATTTCAGCCGGTCCCGAGCATATTTTTAGCCTAATTCTTTTTCCGTTTCTTGATCTCTTTTGATTCGGCCTGAACCCACTGAAAGTGCCACTAATATCCCCGCGGAAACAAAAAAGATACCGGTGATGAAAACACTGGAGAATGCATCGATCCAAGCATTTTCAATCGTTTTTACAAGGACATTGCTGACTTCTGCCGGCATTTTAAGGTTTTCCGGATAAAGCATGATGTTGAATAACGCATCCGTTTTATCGGCTAATGCTTTCAGTGCCTCATGCAATATAGGGTCCTTTTGGCTTACGACCGCATCATCCATATTTTGCTGGAGATTGTGATTCATGACAGCGTTCAAAATCGTGATGCCCATCGTTCCTCCTATAGATCGGAAGAATGTGGAAGCCGCTGTAACAGACCCTAGCTGGGATTTTGGAAACTCGTTTTGAACGGCAATCATCAATGTCGGCATGACAAGCCCCATACCTATTCCAAGGATGGCCATGAATGAATACGCAGTGAATATAGTCGTACTGCCGTCCATCATGCTCATTAGGAAGAAGCCAAGCGTTGCAATGGCCATTCCAAAGGTAAGCACGGTACGAAAACGGAATTTCAAAAGTAGCCGCCCGCCAATGATGCTTGAAAGAATCATACCGATCATCATTGGAGTCATGGTCGACCCCGCTTTTGTTGGTGAAACTCCCAGTACGCCTTGCATGAACAGCGGGACGAACATGATTGCCCCGAACATGCCAAGGCCAAGCAAGAATCCCAAAATATTCGTGGTGGAAAAAACTCTATTTTTAAAAAGGGATAAATCAAGGATCGGTTCGACTGCTCTTCTTTCAAAAATGATGAATAGGGCAATGAAGCCAAGGGTGCTGCCGAAAATCAAGAGAGATTCCAGTGATAACCATTCGAATTTATCACCACCGAAGGTCAAGCCCAGCAGTAACAGCACAATACCAGGAATCAAGGTGAAAATCCCCAGGTAATCGATATTCACTTTCTCTGCTTTCCTTATGGCTTCATGTTTCAATCCTACATAAATCAAAATGGCAGATAGTAAGCCCGTCGGTACATTGATCAAAAAGATCCAATGCCAGCTGATATGGTCAACGATCAGGCCGCCAAGAAAAGGACCAATCACGGAACTTAAACCAAAAAGGGCTCCAAACACACCCTGCCATTTGGCTCTTTGTTCGGCAGAGAATATATCGCCGATTATCGTTTGGGATAAAGGCATGATCATTCCGCCGCCGATTCCCTGCAGCCCTCTATAAATGATCAATTGCTCCATCGAAGTGGCTGTGGCACATAAAAACGAACCAATCGTAAAAATGATCGTACCGAGCAGATAAAGGGAACGTCTGCCATATAAATCAGATAGCTTTCCAACAATGGGTACAACAGTCGTTGAGGCTATTAAATAGGCAGTCGTCACCCATGCAAAGATGGTAAAACCATTCAATTCCCCGATAATTGTCGGCATGGCCGTACCGACGATCGTCTGTTCCAATGAACTGAAAAACATTCCAATGATCAATCCTGTTAATACTAGCTTGGTATTGACCGCTTTTTTTTCCATTTGCATACGATTTCTCCATTCCTGGAACTGTATTCCTTATTCGTTTGTGACTAATAGGTCAAAATTATAAATCTGAAATGACCATTTAGTCAACGTTTTTTTCGCTTAAAATTTCAATTGCATAACGGTGGATATAAAGGTTCATCCATAACACTTATGTAATTCGACCAGAAACCACCAAATCCTTCCTGATTAATATCTCCAACGTGTTTCCATTTATCAAATCCGATATAATAAAATCAGAAGGAATATAGATGAACTTATGATTGGAAGTGTAAGATATGAATAAAAAAATCGGGTTTATTGGATGCGGCAAAATGGGTGAGGCAATGCTTGAGGGCATGTTGCTTGCAGAGGTCATTTCGCCTGAAAGTATCATGGTCAGTACAGCAAGTATTGAGACCAAAACTAAAATCACCACGAAATATAACGTTAAAGGCACTTTGGATAATGTAGAGGTTGCCGGTTTTGCCGACTTTCTCTTTCTAGGGATCCAACCTGCCATGCATAAGCACGTGCTTGAGGAAGTGAAGAATCATGTGAAAGAAGACGCTGTGCTTATCACTATGGCAGCGGGGATCACTATATCTTTAGTTGAGAGCAGCTTCGGAAAAAAGGTGAAGGTTGTCCGGACGATGCCAAACACTCCTTCGCTTGTCGGTGAAGGCATGACGGCCATGAGCATCAATGATCAAATTACCGATGCTGATTTAGAGGATGTGACTGCACTGCTGGATAGTTTCGGTAAAACGGAAATCCTGCATGAAGATTTGATGGACGCAGTACCGGCCATCAGCGGCTCGTCGCCTGCTTATGTATACATGTTCATCGAGGCTTTGGCCGATGGAGGGGTCCGTGATGGCATTCCAAGAAAACAAGCATACCGAATGGCAGCACAAGCTGTAATGGGTGCTGCTAAAATGGTGCTCGAAACGGAAAGACATCCTGCTGCTTTAAAGGATGATGTCTGCACGCCTGGCGGTTCAACGATAGCTGCGGTAGCGTCTTTAGAAGAGAATCAGCTAAGATCCAGCATTCTGCAAGCAATGAAGGCCTGCACGGGTAAAACGAAAGGTTTCAGTAAGTGAAGCAAGATGGATTGCCTATTAGCGGGCAATCTCATTATGTGTGATATTTTCAGAATGTTTGGTAAAAAACGAGGGGGCAGCATAATGAATGGTTATATAGAAGAATTAAGGAAGATTCTGACGGAAGAACAAGTAACGGTGAATGGAACATTATTGGAACAGCACAGCCATGATGAATCATATCATACTCCGCATTTACCGGATATGGTCATTTATCCAAGGGATACTGCGGAAGTCAGCGCAGTCATGCGGTATGCGAATGAGCATGAAATACCAATCATTCCTTTTGGATTAGGATCAAGTTTGGAGGGGCATGTCGTTCCAGTCAAAGGGGGCATTTCGCTGGATTTGTCCTTGATGAATCAAATATTGGACATCAGGGAAAATGATTTCCTTGTGAAGGTCCAACCAGGTGTGACAAGGACGCAACTCAATAAGGAATTAAAAAAATACGGTTTGTTCTTTTCCGTCGATCCTGGCGCCGATGCTACATTGGGAGGGATGGCAGCTACGAATGCAAGTGGGACGACCTCGGTCAAATATGGGATAATGCGCGATCAAGTCAGGGATTTGGAAGTGGTTTTAGCAAACGGTGAAGTGATTCATTCCGGAAGTTTAGCGACAAAATCATCTTCAGGCATTCACTTGAATGGCTTGTTTGTTGGCTCTGAAGGTACGCTAGGTGTATTTACTGAACTGACTTTAAAGGTATATGGCATTCCTGAAGTCACCATGGCTGGGAGAGCTTCATTTCCGACTGTCGAACAGGCAGTATCTGCGGTTAATGGGATCATGCTTGCTGGAATCCCGATTGCACGAATCGAATTGGTCGATGCCGAGTCCATAAAAAAAGTTAATCATTTCATGGACAAATCCTATGATGTCCAGCCAACTTTATTCCTCGAATTTCATGGGAATTTTGCCGGACTGGAACAGGACGTCAAATTTGCCAAGGAAATCGTAAGTGATTTTGGCTGTTGCGATATTCAGTTTGAAACCGATTCAAAAGCACGGAATGCCTTATGGGAAGCACGCCATAACCTCGCATACGCATTCATTCACAGCGCACCTGGAAAGAAGCTGATGGTGACCGACGTAAGTGTGCCCCTTCATGAATTATCGAATGCCATACTGGATACAAGGAAGAAAGTCGAACAATCCAAAGTGGAGGGTGCGATTGTAGGACATGTAGGTGATGGGAATTATCACGTATTGTTCATGATTGATCTGAAAAATCCTGAAGAAGTTAAAGAAGCAAAGAGGTTAAATGAAGAAATCGTCGAATATGCATTAACAAAAGGCGGTACATGTACGGGTGAACATGGGGTAGGACTTGGAAAATCGAAGTATCAGCGGAGGGAGCATGGAGGAGCTTACGAAGTGATGAAAACGATCAAACAGGCATTGGATCCGAAAGGGATAATGAATCCTGGGAAGATCTTCATAGATTAATAGGAATATTCTATTTTGTAGAGTAGTAATAACATCAAACAGACTTGACCCCATATACAGCTTCAATGAGATTCTCGTCCAAAAAATAAGACTCCAGACAAGATTATGTCTGGAGTCTTATTTTTATTAAGCGTTAATGTTATTTGAGTTTAAGGCATTTTCAACACTTACATAGTTGTAGCCAAGGTCTGTGGCAACTGCTTCGAACGTGATTTCACCGTTCGCTACGTTGACGCCTTTTGCTAGTGCATCATTTTCAAGGATCGCTTTGATGGCACCTTTGTTTGCAATTTGAAGTGCAAAAGGTACTGTTACGTTAGTTAATGCAACTGTAGAAGTTTGAGGCACTGCTCCTGGCATATTCGCCACTGCATAATGCACTACTCCATGTTTAACATAAGTAGGGTTATCATGTGTCGTTATGTGGTCGACCGTTTCAAAGATACCGCCTTGGTCGATTGCGACATCGACAATGACTGAACCAGGAGACATCGATTTAACCATTTCTTCAGTAACGAGCTTAGGAGCTTTAGCACCTGGAATCAATACAGCACCGATCACTAAATCGGCATCTTTGACTGCTTCCGCAATATTATAAGGGTTGGAGATAAGTGTAGTCAGTTCATTTCCGAAAATATCATCAAGTTGACGAAGGCGGTCAGGGCTTAAGTCAAGAATGGTAACATCTGCGCCTAATCCAATAGCGATTTTAGCAGCATTCGTTCCAACCATACCTCCGCCGATAACAGCCACTTTACCACGTTTAACTCCAGGAACTCCGCTTAAGAGTATTCCTTTGCCGCCGTTATTTTTTTCAAGGAACTGAGCACCGATTTGTGCAGCCATGCGTCCTGCAACTTCACTCATTGGTGTCAATAAAGGAAGTGTGCGGTTTACTGCAACCGTTTCATAAGCAATGGCCAAGACACCGCTTTCTTTTAGGGCCTGAGCTAGTGCCGGTTCAGCCGCAAGATGTAAATATGTGAAAAGGATTAAATCCTTTCGGAAATATTTATATTCAGATGAGATAGGTTCTTTTACCTTCATGATCATTTCTGTGCTTGACCAAACGCTAGCAGCGTCCTCGACTATAACAGCACCAGCTTCTTGATATGATTCATTTGTAAAACTGCTTCCTAGACCTGCGTTCATTTCGATTAATACTTCGTGACCTGCATTGACTAATGCTACAACCCCAGCTGGAGTGATAGCTACACGGTTTTCATTGTTTTTAATCTCTTTTGGAATTCCTATTCTCATCTTAATCCCTCCAATAATATGTTTTACTATTTGTATCACAAGTATAATTGGAAAAAGAAATAGTTAGTATGTGGAAATCAGAAAATTGAAAAAGGTGTATTTGTGGAATTCCACAAACGCAGTGTCAAAAAATTTGGGCTCGAAAGGAACAAGACCTTTTTAAATCTGAATTCAATTCTATGCAATAGGTTCTTGAATGCGCTCTAAAATCCTTCTTTTCTTATATAGCATGATTCCCGTATCGGCTATATCGGCAATCATTGAACGATTTGTAAGGGCGCCAAAGATTATTCCGGCAACAGGAACCATTTGCAAAAGCTTTTTCCAGCCAAACTGATCACGGTATGTATAAACGACTTCCCGCCAACCTTGCAGTTCGGAGGCTATTTCCCTTTTTGATTGGGAATCGGTCTGGTTCATTTTCGACAATTCATTTAATAGAGCCTTTTTGCCGACAACATCCGATGTTGTGAATTGCAGGCATTTGACGATGAAAATACGTTCTTGGCGGTCTCTAGGGTTGAAGCCATATGTGATGGCGATATCCTGAAGGGTTTTGATCGACATGCCGAGAAGAAGGGGGATGTCGATGGCCAAGGTGAAGATTCCGCCAATCCCTGTAGTGGCGCCTTGAACCGTTGCCAATTTGCTGCCTGAATTTTTAATATCCTGACTCACGTTATCCATGATATGGAGAGGGATGCTTGAAACGTCTTCCAGGGCTGTAATATCCAACTCGGGAACTTGGGCTTGCAGCTGACTTAGAATATGAGCTTCTTTCGTCAAATATTTTCCGCCATTCTGAATGTAGCTGCCGATTTCATCAAGCATGACACCCAATTTTTTCTGAATGAAATCCGGTGTCAATTTATCCAATAGCTTGAAGGGAATCCGCCCGATCCGTTCCCAAAACCATAGTCCTTTCTGATCTTTCTCCCATTTTTCAATGATTGTTAATTCTTTTTCAAGCTCTTCTTTTGTTTCAAGTTTCATATGATCAACCTTTCCACACATCTAGTATCCCATATCAGGGAATATATCATTAATTTTTCTTGTGAAATTCATCATATTGATTAAGTTTAATGTTAAGAAAGAGGGACATTTTTTGAATCGGGTCTTTTAGCCGAATATTTCCCACTTCAGAAATTCTTTTTAATCGGTAATTCAATGTATTCACATGGATATGAAGATTACTTGAAGCTTCATTTGGGTTGCAGTCTTTTTCTAGATAGACAGTGAGTGTTTGCAGCAATTCCGTCTGGTTTTTCATGTCGTATGCTTTTAGCTTAAGGATGGAAGGATGAACACGACGCTGTGTGTTGCTTGCGAGTGTTTCAATCATTTGAAACATGCCAAGTTCTTCATAATGTAAAATGAGTTTCATGTCATCCGGGAAAATATTCTTCATCTTAAGGGTGTATTGAGCTTCTTCATAACTTGATTTAACATCCATTAAGTTTTTATACATATTGCCAGCCGTTCCAAGGATGTGCTCAACTCCGAAACGCCGTTTCATCTCCAGAATGAAAAAAGGAATGAACTCATAAATCGATGCAGTGAAAGAAGGGCTGTTTTCCTGATTGCCTCCCGCGAAAAGAATGAGCTTGTTATGGTCAATGGCAAATAAGGAACTGTTTATCTTTTGAGTGGTCGTTAACATGTATGAAATGTAGCGCTCCACTTCGCGATTGATCTCTTTAGGAAATTCGAATACCAATATGGAAAAAACCACTGGGACGTGGATGGAAAATTTCTTGTAATTTTCAATTATTTCCGATTCTTCTTGGTAATGCCCGGTCAACATGCGCCAAAGGAACTCTTGATGACCTGCTTCTTTCCTTTTCTTTTTCAATTGCAATTGCTGTAACTGGTTCTTCGCCTCCTTGGCAGCGAATTGCAGAAATTTCATATCTTCTTCGGAGAAAGGTTCATTTACTTCCAAAGCCCAAATGAATCCAAGTACTTCATTATTTTTCCGGATGGAAACCGCAACCCTGTTACCGAGACCGACATCATTGATGGCCCCGATTTTGATGGGGGCATCTCCTTTCAATAACGCAGGGATGAAGCCATCTTTCCATAAACTGTTGATGACCTTTTCAGGGACACGCCTTCCGATTATGGTCATGATACGGGCCTGATCCGTAGTATCATCGTGCGTGCTATAAGCAAGTAAGCGATGGTTACCGTCCTCGATCGTAATGGGACAACCCAAAACAGAACTGATTCTATCGGCAAACTCCATCATATCTCCATAAAGGTCTTTAAAAATATCTCTATTTTTTTCGAATTCCTTCATTTTTTATTTTGCCCCTCGCTAAAAAAATTCCTTCTCCTTGAATTTTAAACGATTTCCTATTAATTAGCATAGATAAATCCTTTGTTAAAACAGAAAATCCCTACCGATGGAAACCGGAAGGGATTTTATTTTAGAATAAGAAGTTAATTAAAAGATAAAGTAAACCAGCTAATGTTGCCGAGATGGGAATGGTAATGAACCAAGTGATGATCATTCTTTTTGCCGTTCCCCATTTTACGCCCTTGACACGATGCGCAGATCCAACACCAAGGATTGAAGACGAAATAACATGGGTTGTACTGACTGGCATGTGTATTACTGTTGCGCCAAAAATGATGAAAGCCCCGGTTAAATCCGCTGCAACACCATTGACCGGACGTATTTTCATGATTTTGCCGCCAACGGTTTTAATGATTTTCCATCCGCCGACGGAAGTTCCAAGTCCCATTGCTAACGCACAGGAGAATTGAACCCAGAAGGGGATATCGGCACTTGATGCATAACCATTTGCAATAAGGGCCATCGTGATGATACCCATCGCTTTTTGAGCGTCGTTCGTTCCGTGGGTATAAGATTGAAGTGCTGCAGTAGCAATCTGTATAGTACGGAATTTTTGGTTTGTTTTTGTCAGGTTATTGTTTTTAAAGACCACTTTAAAAATGCTGTATACGATAAACCCGATTGCAAAAGCAATTAGCGGGGAGAAGATCAAAGCTTGAAGGATTTTCATGAACCCTTCCCATTTAATGCCAGCGAAGCCTGCTGCAGCAATGGCGGCCCCTGCAATCGAACCAATCAATGCATGGGAGGAACTGCTTGGTATCCCGTAATACCAGGTAAGAAGGTTCCATATGATAGCGGCAAGAAGAGCAGCCAGAATTACATATGAACCATTCGGAAGCGTGAATGGATCCACGATATCCTTCGTTATGGTCTTCGCAACTCCAGTAAACGTCATGGCTCCGACGAAATTCATGACGGCTGCCATGATGATGGCATGCCTAGGCTTCATGGCCTTAGTTGAAACAGCAGTCGCTATTGCATTGGCTGTATCATGAAAACCATTGATGAAGTCAAATGCTAAAGCAAAGAAAACGATTAATATTGTTAAAATTAATAAAGTATCCATTTATTGGGGTACTCCTTAGGCGTTTTTCATTATGATTGTTTCAAGTGTGTTGGCCACCGCTTGACAGTGATCTGCGATATCTTCAAGGCTTTCGTAAATTTCTTTATATTGAATGATCCTGATTGGATCTTTTTCAACTGTAAACAAGTTTTTGATTGATTGACGTTGGATTCCGTCACAAACGGATTCAAGATCTTTAATTTTGATTGCATTTTCACGGATCATTGGCAATTTTTTAGTGGATAGTGTATCGACAGCATTTTCGATCTCATACGTACACTGTTTGATTGCATCCACAAACTTAAGCATATACTCATCCGCATTGACAATTGAGTACATTTCGAATAATGCCGCACAGTGTTCCAAACCGTCAATGACATCATCCATCCTCATGGTCAATTCAAGGATATCCTCCCGTTCGATAGGAGTGATGAAGGCATTGTTCAGCTCTTTGATCACATTATGGACCATTGAATCGCCTTTATGCTCATAGTCTTTCATCGTATCTGAAAATACTTTTAGATCGGAGATGTTTTTGAGTTTATAATCCGCGAAATAGTCAGCACCTTCTTTAAGGTTTTGAGCGATGTTAAAAAGCATTACCGCGAATTTGTCTTTTTTTGATTTAAAAGCCATGTTAAAGCCTCCCAATTAGTCATGCAAATTTACGCACTTTAGTCGTACGCTTAGTATTAACAAATTGATTGTAACGAATTCACGTAGTATCCGGGAAGGTTTTTCGACGAAAATTTACAAAATCTTAATAAAACTTTATATAAAATCACAAGCAAAATTAAAAAATGGGAAAAACCCTGCAATCATAAGGGGGAATCTGTAAAAAAAAAGCCTTTCCAATATGGAAAGGCAAAAGGTTCTATAAAAATAAAGCAATTAAATAGTAAATGATTCCAGCTAAGGAAGCGGAAATTGGCAATGTAATGAACCAAGTGATCAACATGTTTTTTGCGGTTCCCCACTTTACCCCTTTGATGCGGTGTGCAGAACCGACCCCAAGTATTGAAGAAGAAATGACATGTGTCGTGCTGACCGGCATATGCAGGAAGGTTGCACCGAAAATGATGGCTGCCCCAGTCATATCGGCAGCCACACCGTTAACCGGGCGGATTTTCATGATTTTACCGCCAACAGTTTTGATGATCTTCCAACCCCCGATTGATGTACCAAGCGCCATGGCTATTGCGCAGGATAGTTGTACCCAGAAAGGAACTTCAGAGGTAGAGGCATATCCGTTAGCAATCAAAGCCATCGTGATGATACCCATGGATTTTTGAGCATCATTCGTTCCATGTGTATAAGATTGGATGGCCGCCGTGAGAATTTGTATTCTCCTGAATCGCTTATTGGTTTTTCCTAAATTATTATTTTTGAATACCACCTTGAAGATACTGTATACAATGAATCCAAGCGTGAAGGCAAGGATAGGGGATAGAATCAATGCTTGTACAATTTTAGTGAATCCATTCCATTTAATCGCATCGAATCCACTAGCCACGACGGCAGCTCCCGCTATTGAACCAATGATCGCATGGGAGGAACTGCTTGGAATGCCAAAATACCAAGTGATTAAATTCCATATAATTGCCGAAAGCAGGGCGGCAAGGATTACATAAGAACCATTGTTCAATGTGAAAGGATCAACGATATCCTTCGTAATGGTATGCGCTACACCGGTAAAGGTCAGTGCTCCTAATAAATTCATGACCGCAGCCATGATGATTGCATGACGTGGTTTAAGCGCCTTGGTTGATACTGCTGTAGCGATGGCGTTAGCCGTATCATGGAAACCGTTGATAAAGTCAAAGACCAAAGCAAAAATAATAATTAGTGCGGTTAAGATGAGTATGCTATTCATACATGGAGGACTCCCTTAATTTCAAGTATGTAAAGTGTATATGGATTGTCGCCAATGAATGGGCAGGACAGTTTGCAACTCCTCAATATTTAGAATGGGAGTTTTGCTTTTGATTATTCTTAAAATTTGGCACCTTCTTTTTTACTTGGTTTTAAGTCGGACTATTCAATTGTAACGAATTTCATACCTATAAGGATAGATGTTTCGTCATTTTTTTACAAAATATTTATCTTAGTGAATGATTAAAAAGATTAAATGTTCCCTTTAATATGTATAGATGGTATTTGAGGGTGTTTTCGCCTAAGGGGCTCTATAAATCCCGAGGCTTATGGTTAGAAATAGAAGGTGGAGAGATGTATAATTGGTAAATAAAAGTAAGGGGGAATGAGGGAATGATTTCAAATATTGGGGAAACGATCACCTTACATAATGGAGTTAAAATGCCACAGTTGGGTTTCGGTGTATTTAAAGTGAAAAACGGCAATGAAACGGTTGAGTCAGTCAAGAAAGCGATCGAAGTTGGTTATCGTGCGATTGATACGGCGGCCATTTATGAAAATGAAGAAGGTGTTGGTCAGGCGATTCGGGAATGCGGTGTGTCTCGTGAAGAATTGTTCATTACATCTAAAGTGTGGAATACAGAGCAAGGATACGAAACGACGCTCCAAGCATTTGATGATAGTTTAAATCGCCTTGGTTTGGAATACTTGGATTTATACCTGATCCATTGGCCGGGAAAAGATAAATATCTGGAAACCTGGAGGGCATTGGAAAAGCTTTATAAGGATGGAAAGGTGAAATCAATCGGTGTAAGTAATTTCCATGTTCATCATTTGGAGAAGCTGCTTGCAAACAGTGAAGTGAAACCGGTCGTCAATCAAATTGAATTGCATCCACTTTTGACTCAAGTCGAAATTCGTGATTACTGTGCAAAACATGAAATAAAGGTAGAATCTTGGAGCCCGCTAGGCAGAGGGAACCTATTGGAAGAACCGACAATCAATCATATAGCGAAGAAGCACGGGAAAAGTTCAGCACAAGTGTTGATTAGATGGCATCTACAACATGATCTAGTTGTAATACCTAAATCGATTACGCCGTCCCGTATCGAAGAAAATGCTGACGTATTTGACTTTTCATTAAGCCTGAATGAAATGAATCAAATAGATGCCTTGAACAAAAATGAACGGTTCGGCAGCAATCCCGATGAACTTTTGTTCTAAAAACAATAATGCAAATGATAGGAGGGTGTCCCGAATGGGGCATCCTTTTTCTTTTTCTTCATGAACATAATTGAGGCAGTTATTGCTTATACTAACTATGTGACAAAGTTAAGCCTATGGTATACCCGTTTAATATGTCTAATAATCCTGTTTTCGTTGCCAAATATTTTTAAAAAAATTTAGGTTTTAGATTTATTAAACGGGGAAAATAATGAGTACAGCGGCAAACAAAAAGAAAAAATTCACTAACATGAGATTGTCCAATCAGTTACTCAGGGGCTATAGCTAGCTAACTCTACCCAATAACTAAAACATTCACATTCATTAGTTATTGTGCGTAATCGGCATCATACCATTTGAATGTAAAAGGTTAAAATAACTGAAAAAAGGCATGACAATATGGAAGTGATTTGATTTCTTGGAGTCTGCTGCAGGATTGAAAAAATAACTAATTTTAAGGAGGAAATATATTATGGGATTTTTATGGTCATTAATTATCGGAGGTATCATTGGTTGGTTAGCAGGTATGATCGTTGGACGTGACGTACCATTTGGAATTATCGGTAACATTATCGCTGGTTTTGTTGGTGCATGGTTAGGTTCATTGATTCTTGGGAACTGGGGACCTTCAGTAGCAGATTTCGCTATTATTCCAGCATTGATTGGTGCTATCGTATTTGTCTTCGTCTTAAGCCTTATCTTAAAAGGCATGAGAAAAGCTTCATAAATGCAAAAATTAAGCTGGCCCTAGTGGCCAGCTATTTTTTATGCCAATATGAACGGATTTCGTTCCAACATGACTTTAAACCAATTCAATCCAAATACAGAAAATCCTGCCGCTGGTCAACAATTTCATATTAATGGAAGAAATGAGAACACCGATCCCGAAATGGGACGGTGTTTATTCAGTTTAATTGGTGACATCGAATATTTCAGGTTTATCAATGAAAGGAGCTTCAATGCTCATTTTTTTTTCTGAAATGGGGTGGACGAATTCGATTTTCCTTGCATGCAGGGCTTGCCGTGGAAATGTTTTTTTTCCGCCATACAAGGTATCTCCGGCCAAGGGGTGATTCAAATGACTGAAATGCACCCTGATTTGGTGGGTTCGGCCGCTTTCCAGTGTACAGCTGACGAGCGTCAGGTTTTTTTTGGTATCGCGATTGATTACCTGATAATGGGTGACTGCCGTCTGGCCTGTAGGGGAAACCCTTCGTCTCGTGGCATGGTGTCGGTCGCGGCCAATTTTTTCTTTGATTTCGCCTTCATTCTTTATAATGTTTCCTTCGACTAAAGCTAGATATGTCCGTTTGATTTCCCTTTCTTCCAACATTCTATCCAGCATGGACCCAATGAGGCGGTTTTTGGCAAAAAGGACCGCACCGGTGGTATCTTTATCAAGTCTATGAATATGCTTGATCATACAGGACTGGCCGGTTTTTTGAAGATGGTGCGCCACTCCGTTGATGAGGGAGTGTGCTTCACCCGGTTGAGAAGGGTGAGTATCCATTCCAGCCGGTTTATTGGCTATCAACAACACATCATCTTCATATATGATGGAAATACCTAAATCTGCCGCTTGATCTGTTTCATTTTCAGCGTGATCTAATAAGGGGATGCCGATCGTATCTCCTTCATTAAGAATAGCTGACCATGTGACTGTATTTCCGTTCAATGTCACTTCTTTACTCATCCTCCATTCATGGACTAATTTCTTTGGGGCCTTCCACCGCTCCCTAAAAAGCTTTTCCAATGTTAATCCATTCCAACTTTGGAGAACATTTATTATTAAATGTTGGTTGGTTAATTTAAAATTTTCCAATTAAACTCCTACTTTCGACTACTTTGGTTTTAAATAAAAGAAAAAAATATATAATAATTAAAGATGATTCGTGAAAAAAGTAACCTTAGACCTATTGCTGAAATTTTCGTGGTGGAAATTACCACATATTTTTTACAAAATTTATGTTATTCTATTGGGAAAGAAATCGCTTGTCCTAGAATATACATATAATAGATAGGTCTAACGGATCTGAAAAAAGGTGGTTTTTTTAGTGAAGACGGTCTTTTCTTCTACTGAAGAACAAGAGCAAGAAATAGCGAGTCTCGTTTCTCGTTTCTACGAATCTGTATTTCCAAAATACTTTACGGAAAGTGAAATCCTTCATTTTCGCGAGATTGGCGTTTTAAAGCCCAATCAAAGTTCTGTTACTTACTTGGCAACATTAAGAGACGCATTTCAAGTAATGACATGTCTTCAAGTCCTTTTGTCGATATTAGACAAACAGAAGAGAGAAGATTTTATAATGATGGAATCTAAATCTGAAGAACTGTTCCAACATAACATCACTCTATTGAATGAATGCGGAATATTCTTCCCCTTTTATTATGACCATTTTTCAAGTATTAACCATGAAGCGAATAATGATATGCAGATGATGGATATTCAGGTGGCGAATCAATATTTAGTATAAGGCAAAAAAAATGAGCCGGCTATAACGGGAGAAGCATTTCCGTTAGGGCCGGCTCATTTTTTCGATCCTTAATTAATATCGTGGTCCTCGAACCATTTCTCGAACGTTACTTCATCATTAAAGCCGACAATTCGTTCTTGTTCTTCACCATTTTTATAGTGGACGATGGTCGGGGTCTTTTTGATGCCATAGTCGCTCCATCCTTGTTCAAACTCCAAAAGATTGAATTGAACGAGATCAATACCCAATTTCTCTGCCAAAGGTGCCACGACTGGTGTGGTTTTTTTACTGATTGAATTCGTAGGACTATAGAAATAAACGGTCACGTCTTTACTATCTTGGAGGTCCTGCTCCAACTCTACAGGAAGGATCAAATTTTGATAATTGGGGTCATCCAGCTGATCGACAGTGGCAGGTTTAAGCTTATCCTTGCCGTATGGATTTCCTTTTGATTTTTCTTCTTTTTTCATGTTTGTAAAAACGCCCATCAGGACAAAAAGGGCGACGATTATCACTAAAAATATAGCCATTTTTTTCATTAAGCTGCAACCTCCTTGGATCTTGTCCATACGATGTAAAAAATAATGACGAATGCAGTCAAGGCTAGAACGTGATGGTGATGAAACCAATACGTTTATATATTGTCCTGTACATGGAACCCTTCCTCATGCAAGGGTGTGGTCGGGAAAGAATGAAACCTTTGCTAAATAATGATATGGAAATGTATGCACCGATGGCTGTTACTATCATGGTATAAAAGCAAATCCAATGATCTTTTCGAATGATTGCAATTCCTAAAATGATTGTAAAAGGATACGTGGTGATCCGCTGATACCAACAGAGCGCAAACGGTTCATTTTGCTTAATTCCAGAGAAATGAAAGCTTCCAAACATTGCAATGGTGGAGCAGCCAAGGCCACAGTAAATTAGTTTTCCCAATTGCAAATAGTCTTGTTCATGGTTCCTCTTCCCCATCACTTTTTGCTCTCATGAAAAGTATAGTATGTATGGACGGGGTCTGTAAAATATATATTCTTTTTAACGGTCATAAAGAATGTATTTATCAATGCAATTTTTGAAATCCATGGGTAGGTTCAGTTGTTTTAATTTTTGAATAAGGGGTATAATTCTTATGGAAGAGATTAAAGGAGTCTGAGGAAAATGCCTAATTTGGACCTGCATAAATATGAAAAAATAATGGAAATACGTAATATGAGGCTAGGAGACATAGATGAAATAATTGCTTTGCAGTCGAGTTGCTTTCCTGGAATGGTTCCCTGGAAGCGAGATCAGCTTGAGAGCCATCTGGCAATTTTTCCGGAAGGACAGTTTGTGGCTGAATATGATGGAAAAGTGATTGGCTCATGTTCCAGCCTCATTATTAATTTTGACGAATATGATGACCGACATACATGGGATGATGTAACAGATAATGGATACATCACGAATCATAATCCGGACGGTTATAACTTATATGGGATCGAGGTCATGGTCCATCCTAAATTCCGCAGGATGAAAATTGGTCAAAGACTATATGATTCAAGGAAAGAACTTGTTGCCCATTTGAATTTAAAAAGCATCATTATCGGCGGCAGGATCCCCAATTACCATAAACATGCGGATGAACTGTTACCAAGGGAATATGTGAAAGAAGTGCAATTGCATAAAATATATGATCCGGTTCTTTCGTTCCAGCTTTTAAATGGGTTCACGCTTATGAGGATCAATCCGAATTATTTGCCGGATGATCTGCAATCGAATAAGTATGCTACGCTCATGGAGTGGAATAACGTCGATTATCAACCGAAAACAAAACGTTATTATAAAACATCAGAACCGGTAAGGATCTGCGTCGTGCAATACATGCTGCGTAAAATAGATTCATTCGAAGATTTCGCTAACCAAGTCGAGTATTTCACAGACGTTGCTTCGGATGCTAATGCGGATTTCGCCGTGTTCCCGGAATTATTCACCACCCAGCTGATGTCTTTCTTGAATGAAAGATCACCAAGCTTGGCTGTACGGAAACTGTCGGATTTCACGGAGCAGTACATTGAATTGTTTACCACTTTAGCTGTAAGGTATAACATCAATATCATCGGCGGTTCCCATTTCGTAAAAGAAGATGATGACAATATCTATAATATCGCTTATTTATTCCGTCGCGATGGGACGATTGAAAAGCAATATAAAATTCATATCACACCAAATGAAAGAAAATGGTGGGGCATTAACGCAGGTGACCGTGTTCGAGTCTTTGATACGGACTGTGGAAAAATCGCCATACAAATTTGTTATGATATTGAGTTTCCGGAACTCGCCCGGATCGCTACCGACATGGGAGCCAAAATCATATTCACTCCATTTTGTACGGAAGACAGGCAAGGGTACCTGCGCGTTCGTTATTGTGCCCAGGCCCGTGCCGTGGAAAACCAAATTTATACCGTCATTTCCGGAACGGTCGGTAATCTTCCGCAAACAGAAAATATGGATATTCAGTATGCCCAATCGGGGATCTTCGCTCCATCGGATTTCGAATTTGCGCGTGACGGCATAGTCGGGGAAACCAGCCCGAACCTTGAGATGGTCCTGATTGGCGATGTTGATTTGGAGATCTTAAGGCGGGAGCGTCAGTCTGGTACTGTAAGGCAATTGAAAGATCGTCGCCATGATGTTTACAATCTACATTACAAAGATGGCGAAAAATAAAGAGGTAAAAGAGCTCGTGATGTGAAGAACGATAGATTTGGTTCTTTTCATTACGAGCCTTTACTTCATTTATTGGAATAAATATGATAATTTTGTATATGTAAGGCAGATACATAATAATTACAAATAAGGCGTTTGGGAGGAGATGTTGGAGATGCACTGGAAATCTTTATACACCACTTGGGCAGGGTACCAGAATTTAAATGGGGAATTACGTGTCCTCCTTGAGGAAATGCAGCGGGATGAAGCAAAACTCGAAGATGCCTTTTATAAAAATTTAGAATTTGGAACAGGCGGAATGCGTGGGGAAATCGGAGCGGGAACGAACCGGATGAATCTTTACACTGTAAGGAAGGCTACGGTTGGGTTGGCTCAATATATCTCTTCGTTTGGGGAAGAAGCTAAAGGAAGAGGCGCTGTGATCGCTTATGATTCGAGACATAAGTCCCCGGAATTTGCACTCGAAGCAGCTAAGACCTTGGCTACATTTGGGGTGAAGGCTTATTTATTCGATGAACTGCGTCCGACTCCGGAATTGTCATTTGCGGTTCGCGAGCTGAATGCTTTTGCTGGAATCGTCATCACGGCAAGCCACAATCCGCCTGAATATAATGGATACAAGGTTTATGGACCGGATGGGGCACAATTGCCACCTGAAGCGGCCAATCAAGTGATCAGCTACGTGAATGCCATTGAAAATGAGCTTGAAATTCAGATTGAAGAAGCTGAAGTCCTTAAAGCGAAGGGCCTCATCGAAATGGTCGGGGAGAAATTGGATGCGGCATATAATCGTGAGTTGCTCACAGTTCCCGAGAATCCGCAGCTTGCCGAGGAAATAGATGTGTCAATCGTTTTTACACCGCTTCATGGAACGGCCAATAAATCCGTCAGGCGGGCACTGCAAAGCTTAGGGTATCAAAATTTGCATATCGTTAAGGAACAGGAATTGCCAGATCCGGATTTTTCGACAGTCAAGTCACCAAATCCGGAGGAACCAGCTGCATTTGAAATGGCCATTGAACTTGGAAACAAAGTAGAAGCGGACTTATTGATTGCAACGGACCCAGATGCCGATCGGCTTGGAATTGCCGTGAAAAACGAGGTAGGTCAATATGTTGTCCTGACAGGAAATCAAACAGGTGCACTTTTCCTGGACTATTTACTGTCCCAGAAAAAAGAAAAAGGGAAGATTCCTCAAAATGGAGTCGTCTTAAAAACCATCGTCACTTCGGAAATCGGGCGGGCGATTGCCGAGTCATATAGCTTGAAGACGGTTGATGTACTTACCGGGTTTAAGTTCATCGCCGAGAAAATAAATCAGTATCATCAAAGCGGGGAAAATAGCTTTTTGTTCGGATATGAAGAAAGCTATGGTTACCTGATTAAAGACTTTGCACGTGATAAGGATGCCATTCAAGCAGCAGTGCTGGCTGTTGAAGTCTGTGCTCATTATAAAAAGCAGGGATTGACACTATATGAAGGGTTACTGAATGTGTTTGAAAAATACGGTTTTTACTTGGAAGGATTGCGTTCGTTGACTTTAAAGGGCATTGAGGGAGCGAAACAGATATCTGGAATATTGAATCAATTCCGTCAAAATCCTCCTTCCCGAATAGCTGGCATTCCGGTAGTTGCCGAAGAAGATTATCAACGCAGCAAAAAGCGTACATTACTTTCAAATAATGAAGAATTGATTGAGCTTCCGAAGTCAAATGTATTGAAGTATTTCCTTGAAGATGGTACATGGGTTTGCCTCCGTCCTTCTGGTACTGAACCGAAAATTAAATTTTATTTCGGTGTCCAAGGTAAATCAATGCCAGAAGCTGAGTCCAAGTTATCGGAAGTCATGGAAGATTTCATGAGCAAGATTGAGGCGTTAGTTTAAATGCATGAAAGCTAAACGAAAGACCTTCTTCGGTCTTTCGTTTTTTTATGATTGCAAATTTTTAGCAGCATGAATAATCAAAATTCTAGGAAATTCCGTTTCCGTTTTGGTATACTGTATTGGCGACTGATCTCGGAAAACATCGGGAATAATGGAGGTATAAATTCATGAAATTAGTAATCATTAATGGTTCACCACGTAAACAAGGACGTACGGGGATAGCCTCACGCTACATATCCAAGAAATACGGAGCGGAACTTATCGACTTAAGCAATAGTGAAATCCCTTTATATTCAGGTGAAGGTGAGCAATATCAATTGGATGTGATTCAAGGTCTTCGGAAAAGCATCGAGGAAGCTGATGGCGTAATTCTGACCACTCCGGAATATCATGGTTCCATGAGCGGAGCCTTGAAAAATGCCTTGGATTTTCTAAGCAGTGAGCAATTCACGCATAAACCAGTTGCACTATTGGCTGTTTCCGGCGGAGGTAAAGGCGGAATCAATGCCTTGAATTCCATGAGGACAGTGGGCCGAAGCCTTTATGCAAATGTGATCGCAAAACAATTGGTTCTGGATCCACATTGCTTTGATTACGAAAATGATGGTTTATTTGAAGAGTCTGCCGTACTTGTAGAGGGTATGATTGAAGAGCTTAAAATGTATGCAACTGCATATACTGCAATGAAAAAATAATGAAATGGGGGTCAGGTATTTAAATACCTGACCCTACCTTGTTTTTATAGGGTTTCACCAGCCAAAGTTATATCCCCAACTAATCCTCTTGTATAAATTTTCCCGTTTTGCAAAAACTATAGTTGATTTTAGCTTGGAAGTTCACTTAAATAATCACTTGTTTGTTCTGCCGCATGATCCAGATAGCGAAGCAATGCATACAGTTGGGATTGAACGATTTGATAATCATGCTCAAACCTATAAGCGTGCAAAAAATGTTCTATTTTTTTCGAAAGAAAGTGATCTTTCGTTCGAACCATCAATACTAACAAGCTGTCCCAATCAGAACGGTGTGTGTGAAACAATGCCTGATCATAATCCGCAATCCTCATGTTCTTCTCCCCCTTAATAAGGAGCTATTTGTATTTTGTTCAGATATGACAGAACATTTCCTTACAATAAGTGGCGATGTATTTGGACCGCGGTTGTTGCTTTTTTCCTGAATAAAAATAAAAGGTGAGTACATGAGAAAAATAATGGTAATTGGAATATTGGTGCTGCTTTTTTTCCCTGAACCATCTCTGGCGGCAGACGTGTATTCCCCTGAACAGATGGAAATGGATCTGCAAGGAATCCAAAAACAGTATGAATTGGACGTTAAAATAATTGGGCAAACTGAAAAAGGGAAAAATATAAAGGCAGTCAAATTAGGAAAAGGAAAAAGATCGATTTTGCTGGTGGGATCACATCATGGACGGGAATGGCTCAGTTCCATACTCTTAATGCGCATGCTTGAAGAGTATGCCGCTTCCTATCGAGCGGGCAAACCTGTTGGAGAATACCGGACGGAATCATTGGATGAAGTGAGCATCTGGTTCATCCCGATGTTGAATCCAGATGGAGTAAGCATTCAGCAAGGAGATCTCTCCAACTTAAATGTTTTTGAAAAGGCTGTAGTTTGGAAAATGAACCGATTTAGCAGGGATTGGTCCCGGTGGAAAGCCAACGCCAAAGGCATTGATTTGAATAGGCAGTATCCGGCTGGATGGAAAGAAGTCATGAGTGATGAAACAAAACCAACGTATCAATTTTATAAAGGCCGAAAACCATTAGAAGCAGCTGAAGTAAAGGCTCTTACGGATTTCACGAAGGATATCGATCCCCTTATTGCTGTTTCCTACCATACGTCAGGAAGGGAAATCTTTTGGCATTACAAAAATAAACCGAAAAATATGGCGAGGGATTATGGGATTGCCAAAAAGACTGCCGAATTGACTGGTTATGAAATTACCTTTCCGGAAAGAGAAGCGGTAGGAAGCGGATTTACGGATTGGTTCATAACTGAATTCCGCCGCCCGGGAATGACGATCGAACTTAGTTATTTAGTGGATGAAACAAATCCGCCGTTGACTGTGTTTCCTGAGGAATGGGAGAGGAATCGATTGGTTGGAATCATGCTTGTAAAAGAAGCGAACCAGCTGCATAACAACTGAACAATATTACATAATAATACTAAGCGGAAAGTATGAGGAGGAAAAGATTTTGAAAAAAGTCATCGTGATGCTAATGGGGATTTTTTTGATCATACAAGCAGGGGCCATTTCAGCACAGGCACAAAAATCCGATTACGAAAAATACGGAAAGATTGCGATATCAGTTGTACAGGCAGATTATCCTGAAGTTAAGATTAACGATTACGAATATAAGGGAAGAAAAACTGTATCGAAAAATCTCGTCGAAGATGATTTCAGATTTTTGGTCGATGATAAAGGTCAGCAGTTCAATGTCATCGTGACCGTACAACATGATTTGAAAAATGAAAAATTACTTAGTTTGAAGGTCACGGAGCAAAAAGGAAAGTGAGCTCAGAACAAGCGGAAAATTCAAGGTATGCATCTTACCGGACATCTTCACATCGAGAAGATGTTTTTTTCTGATTTCTTTTAGGTTGTCCGGAAAATGGTGGATACCGGATTGGTTGCCAATGGAAAGTGATTCACATCCGTTCAGTTGCCATGAAGTTTTCATTGCATTTATGAGCAGCTAACCAGTATAGTTAGTATCAGATTGAAACAATAAGCTTGATTGTAGGGGTATTAGAAAATGAGAAAGTTTAAGAAAGTTTATGTGGAAATTACGAATATATGTAATTTGAAGTGTAATTTTTGTCCAAGTTCCAGCTTGCAAAGGACCCTGAAATTCATGGATCCTGAAGGATTTACGGATGTAATCAAGAAAATCAAACCACACACCGATCATATTTATTTTCATCTGATGGGTGAACCATTTTTAAATAAAAATTTGGGTACATTCCTGGATATCAGTGCTGAAAATGACCTGAAGGTTAATATTACAACGAACGGTACTTTGATTCAAAAGGTCAAAGACAAGCTGCTCTCCAAAAAAGCCCTTCGGCAGGTGAATATTTCACTTCATAGCTTTGAGGCAAACGATACGAGCAATAGTCTTGATTCTTATGTCAGTAATATTGCCGATTTCATAAATGAAGCAAATGAAAAAAGTGAAGTGATTTGTGCCATCCGTTTATGGAATATGGATACGGCTGAATTAAAAGCGAGTAATGGCCTGAACGACGATATTCTTAGCATGCTGGAGGAGAAGCTTTCATTGGACATCCGCTTAAGTGAAGCTCTTCAGCAAAAGAATAATATTAAGCTGAAGGACCGGGTTTATATAAACATGGCCGAAAAATTCGAGTGGCCGGAATTGGACCGTGACATTATCGATGAAAATATTTTCTGCTATGCACTTAGAGATCAGTTAGGCATCTTGGTGGATGGTACAGTAGTCCCTTGTTGCTTGGATAGTGAAGGGAAAATACCGCTTGGAAATATATTCGAAACATCACTTGAAGACATTTTAAATGGTGAACGGGCGAAAAATATGTACGATGGTTTTTCAAGAAGATGTGCAGTTGAAGAATTATGTAAACGCTGTGGCTATGCAAAGCGTCATAAAAAATAAGATGAAGAAAAACCGCGGAGTCCATCTTCGTGGTTTCAGACTGTAGGCAAACCTCCATGAAGACTCAGTTTGCCTGCAGTTTTTTATTTAAAAAGTTCAGTTGATTTCAGAAATCCGCTCCCTTTCCGCCGACTGTCTGCCAAGCCGCATCAAAGCAAGCTCCTGTGGTGTCTCGGCTAGCCAGTAATTCGGCGGAAGTGTCGCAAATTTCTTCAATCCAATGAGGATTAGAGTAAAAACCATAAAGACCGGAGCACTATATTCGACCGTTCACGAATTTTTTTGACCTACACCTCATTATTCGGACTCTGAACACCATTTTGTCGCCAAACCGAAACCACGGCTCTTCGTGGTTTTTTTGCGTGATGAATGATTTTGCCTCTTCTTTTTTATTAAAAATTCAGAATATTATTGTTTTATTGAAAGTACCGTGATAAAATACTCTCTATTATTGATGAAGTTAAAACTTCATATTGTCATATAAAAAGTATTGGATTCATATCTTGCTTCAGAGGGGATGTTTTATGGATTTACAGCAAAAAGTTAAAGAAGTATTCCCTGGTTTATCCACTGGTCAAAAAAAGGTAGCAAAATACTTGTTAGTGCATTCACATACATTTGCAGTCACTTCAGCTCAAAAGCTCGGAAAAGAAATAGGAGTGAGTGAAACGACCATCATCCGCTTTTGCTATTCATTGGGGTTAAGTGGATATGCGGAACTTCAAAAACTTATTCGCAATCAGTTGATATACGAGAGCAGCAGTTTGAATGAATATCATTCTTCAAAACTTGAAGCAGCGAATCAGCCAAACTTCATGGCTCAGGTGATGGGGCAAGATATCATCAGCATCGAAAAGACAATGAATAATTTATCAAATGAAGATTTCTCCAGAACAGTTGATAAATTGGCGGCAGCTGACAATGTTTTGATATCCGGACACCGGTTATCATTTTCGGCAGCACATTGGTTAACCTTTACGCTAAGGCTTGTTAGGGAAGAGATCCATTTATATAGGCCTGATACAGATGATATTTTCTTACTGCTGAATAAAATGACTGAAAATTCAGTTTTTGTGGCCATTTCTTTTCACCGTTATGTTAAAGAGACAGTGAAAATCACGGAAATGGCCAAAAAAGCGGGTGCATTTGTAATTGGTGTTACGGATTCTGAACTGGCTCCAATTGCTGAATACGCTGACATATTATTGCCCATTTCAACACCAAGGACTTCCACTATCGATACGGCACCGGTGTTATTCTCATTATTGAATAGTTTAGTAGCTGGTGTATCGATTAAGGACGAACAGGGTTTCAAAGAAAGAAAAGCTATATATGATGCATTCAATCAAGATGAATTTTTCTTTTGAGATTAAATTTCCAACAGTTCGGTGAACAAGCCGATTAACCGGGATACAAGGGGGAGACAGAAATGGATATCACACAGACTATCGAAAAATTAAGGCCTCGTATACTCGATATCTTTGACCATTTACACGCACATCCTGAAACGAGTTGGAATGAAGTGAATACGACAGCTTTCATTTCGAATATTTTAACGGAAAATCAGTGTACGGTGAAAACATTCAAGGACTGTACAGGAGTGATTGGGGAAATCGGGGATGGGAATTTCACGGTAGGGTTACGATCGGATATCGATGCACTTTGGCAGGAGGTGCATGGGACGTTTCAAGCCAACCATTCCTGTGGACACGATGGGCATATGACCTTGGCACTTGGAGTATTCCTGGTATTGAAAGAAATGGACTTCCGCCCAAGAGGCAAACTTAAATTCATTTTTCAGCCTGCTGAAGAAAAAGGTACGGGCGCCTTGAAGATGATTGAAGAAAAAGTATTGGATGATGTCGATTTCCTTTATGGGGTTCACTTAAGGCCGGTTGAGGAAGTGAAGGATGGGCAAGCGGCACCAGCCATTGTCCATGGTGCCGCCCAGTTCATTAAAGGAGAAATAGCGGGGACAGATGCACATGGAGCCAGACCGCATCAAGGGCAAAATGCCATCGAGATAGGAGCGGCATTCATCACTTTGTTAAATGGTATCCATCTCAATCCATCCATCCCTTATTCGGCAAAAATGACGCAGTTTTTTGCTGGCGGCGAAAGCTCCAATATCATCCCTGGGAGAGCCACTTTCACATTGGATTTACGGGCACAGGATAATGCAATGATGGAAGAGCTCACCAAAAAGGTGGAAAAGGTTGCAGAATCTTTGGCCATTGTCCATGGAGTCGAAGTGAAGCTCGAACCGGGAACCAATGTTGCTGCAGCAACCGTGAACGATCAAGCCCAGCAAATAATGTCTGAAGCGATAGTAGATACACTCGGGGAAGGAAATCTGGTGGCGCCCGTCATTACTACAGGAGGAGAGGATTTTCATTTTTATACGTTGAAAAAACCTGAACTCAAAGCGACAATGCTTGGATTGGGCTGTGATTTGGCACCAGGGCTCCATCATCCGGACATGACGTTCAACAAAGATGCTTTGTTATCGGGGATTGAAATCCTGACCAAAGCCATCATACTGACTTTCGAGAAATATGGGGAGGGGGGACATTTACATGACTGATGAATTAATCATTAAATCCCTATCAACACTTGAGGATTTACAAGAAGTACAGCGACTGGAAGTTCTTGTATGGGGCATGGATTGCGTTCCCATCCATCAGACGATTACGGCTGTCAAAAACGGCGGGCTTGTTTTAGGCGGATACATCAATGGTCAGTTAGTCGGGTTTCAATACAGTTTCCCGGGATTCAAGGATGGAAGGGCATATCTTTGTTCACATATGTTAGCAATCCATCCTGCCCATCAAAAGAAGGGCTACGGCAGATTACTTAAACTTGCACAAAAAGAAGAAGCACTCAAAAAAGGTTACGACTTGATCACATGGACGTATGATCCATTGGAAAGCGTGAATGCAAACTTGAATATCGGTAAGCTAAAAGCTGTTTGCTCTACATATATGGATGATTGTTATGGAAATATGAAGGATACCCTCAATGAAGGATTGTCCACTGATCGATTCATGGTGGAATGGAATATACGGCAGGAAGCAAAGGAAGAGACTCCGCTTCCAGATAAAGCCATACACATCGTAACGACAGGAATGAATGACCAAGGCTTTCCTTACATCAAGGATTATCACTTTGAAACCAATGCAGAGGTGATCGCCATACCCATTCCGACGGATATTCAACAAATCAAAAAAGCTGATCTCCGCCTTGCGATTGATTGGCGGTTAAAAACCGGAGAATTATTCAAAACGCTTTTTGCCAAAGGATATGTTGCAGCCGGGATTGAACGGGAACAAGGTGAAAATATTCAAAACTATTTATTAAAAAAACAAGAATAAGAGGGGAATCGGGATGAAAATAACAGAAGTGCGTTTACGTCATTTAAATATGGATTTGGTAGCTCCCTTTACAACAAGCTTTGGAACGTTTGTGGATAAGGAGTTCATTCTTGTGGAAGTGAAAAATGGAGAGGGGCTTTCAGGTTGGGCTGAATCTGTGGCGTTTTCAGCACCTTGGTATAACGAAGAAACCATAAAAACCAATTGGACCATGCTGGAGGATTTCCTGATCCCGCTTGTATTGGATAAAGAAATTGAGCATCCTCGTGATGTATCGGATATGTTCTCGCATATTCGTAAGAATAATATGGCAAAATCGGCAATCGAGGGAGCCATCTGGGATTTATACGCAAAAGAAAATAATATCCCATTAAGTATGGCTTTAGGAGGGAGACTGGAAAAAATCGATGTTGGGATCAGTATCGGCATCCAAAAAACGGTACCTGAATTACTGGCGAAAATAGAAGCGGGATTGAAGGACGGGTATAAACGAATCAAAATGAAAATCCAACCAGGTTGGGATGTAGATGTGATCAGGGAAGTACGCAATCGATATCCCGATGTCCCGATCATGGCAGATGCAAACTCCGCTTACCGTCTGAAAGACATCGAATTACTGAAACAACTTGATCAATTTGATTTAATGATGATCGAGCAGCCTTTGTCATCAGATGATATTGTCGATCATGCCACACTACAAGCGGAAATCAAAACACCGATTTGCTTGGATGAAAGCATACATTCCGTCGAGGACGCAAGAAAAGCCCTTGATTTGGGAAGCTGCAAAATCATTAATATTAAGATCGGCAGGGTTGGCGGCTTAACGGAAGCAATGAAAATACATGAATTATGTAAAGAAAGGAATGTACCGGTTTGGTGCGGGGGCATGTTGGAATCTGGTGTGGGGCGTGCCCATAATATCGCATTGACAACACTTGATAACTTCACGATGCCTGGTGATACGGCAGCATCTGCGAATTATTGGCATAAAGACATCATCCAACCGGAGGTTACAGTGGAAGATGGGGTCATAACCGTTCCAAAGGCGGCAGGCATTGGTTATGAAGTCGATTACGCTGCGGTCGATGAATTCACTTCCTATAGCAAAAGATATACCAAATGATAAATGTCCAGGAGTTGTAAATAAAAGAACCTCCCGGCTTCTTGGGCTTCGGCCCTTTAACTTGAAGCCGGGGGGCTATGAAAGAACAGAATAATGATGAAAGGGAAGATATTTCTTTAACTTAAATTGTCAGAATAATCATATAATTAAGGTGGTATGTGATATGAAAAACAGTGTAAATCTTGCAGGTGCATATATCGGAATAATCATTGGAGCAGGTTTCGCTTCAGGACAAGAAGTATTGCAGTTCTTCACGAGTTTTGGAATCTACAGTGTATTGGGAATTTTGGTGGCAACTGCCTTATTCGCGTTTTTAGGCATGCAAGTTACTCAATTGGGGAGCACTCTCCAAACACGCTCCCATAAAAGCATCATCGATCATATTTGTGGCCGCTATATAGGCAGGGTGGTCGATATTATTATCACATTTTTCTTGTTTGGTGTTACAGTCATCATGATTGCCGGCTCCGGGACGATTTTTGAAGAACAATTCGGGATTCCAAGTATGGTTGGTGCAATCGTCATGACGGTGCTTACGATTGGCACGCTTTTACTTAATGTTAACAAAATAATGTCCATCATCAGTGCCGTAACACCGTTTTTATTTGTTATCATGATCATCATTTCAGGTTATTCATTTTTCACATCCGATCTAAGTTTCAATCAAATCATTTCATCTTCAAGTAAAGGAACGGCTGCAACCGGAAATTGGATGATGGGATCATTACTTTATGTTTCATATAATATGACTGCCGGAATTGCCATGCTAGCCGTAATGGGAGGGACCTTCAAGAATAAGAAAGAGGCTGGTATGGGAGGAATTCTAGGCGGTATCGGATTGGGGATCTTGCTATTCTTGATCAATTTGGGGATGATGTCCGACTTGAAGGGCATTGAAGGCTCAGGTATGCCTACCCTTCAATTAGCGAATCAGATTTCTCCATGGTTGGGATATATCCTGTCAATCATCCTTTTAGGAATGATTTATAATACCGCTGTCGGGATGCTGTATGCATTCACAGCCAGGTTGGTTCCTGCCGAAACGAAACGGTTTAAAATATCCGTGATCATGGTCGGGATCCTCGCTTTCCTTGCAAGTTTCGTTGGCTTTATTAAATTGGTTGGTACGGTATACCCAGTCACAGGATACTTAGGTTTTGTTATCATTGGAGCGCTCATCATTTCCTGGATCCGTTCAAAAACGAAAAAAGAGGCTGTGAATACGGAATTAGTGAAATTTTAATATCAATAGGATTGTGTGTGAACTCCATGAACCTTTGGTATGACATCTTCTTCGTGAAGGTGTTTTTTTCTGTTATCGAGGACCTTTACTCATGATCACGGCATTTTTCCTCCTTTTTTTCATACATTAGTTTAAAGGCGGAAGACAAGGGGGATATCCGATGAATGAAGCGGAGCAAAAGGCTCTGGAATATGCCATTAGTGAAATTACAGAAATAGCAACTGGGTTCGGGTTGGATTTTTACCCGATGCGTTATGAAATTTGCCCTTCAGAAATCATTTATACATTTGGTGCCTATGGGATGCCGACACGTTTTTCTCATTGGAGCTTTGGGAAGCAATTTCATAAAATGAAGCTGCAGTACGACTTTGGTTTAAGTAAGATCTATGAACTGGTCATTAACTCTGATCCTTGTTACGCTTTTTTGCTGGACTCCAATTCACTTGTGCAAAATAAATTGATTGTTGCCCACGTTTTGGCGCATTGTGATTTCTTTAAAAATAATATCCGCTTCAATAATACGAAGAGAGATATGGTAGAAAGTATGTCGGCAACGGCAGAAAGAATCCGTGAATATGAAATCCTGCACGGCAAAAAGGAAGTGGAAACCTTCCTTGATGCACTTTTAGCCATTGAAGAACATATCGATCCGTCGCTGATGAGACCGAAACTTGCCTGGACGATGGAAGATGAGGAAGAAGAAGAGGAAATAAAACCGGCAGCCACACAATACGATGATTTATGGAACCTTGATAATAAGGATAAACCGAAGAAATCCAACATTAAAAAAAGAAAAAAATTCCCGCCAAGGCCTGAAAAGGATATTATGCTTTTCATAGAACAGTACAGCAGGGATTTAACCGATTGGCAACGGGATATCATGACGATGATCAGGGAAGAGATGCTGTATTTCTGGCCGCAGCTGGAAACGAAAATCATGAACGAAGGCTGGGCATCCTACTGGCATCAGCGCATAATCCGTGAATTGGATCTATCCTCAGGGGAAGCCATTGAATTCGCAAAACTGAACGCAGGTGTCGTTCAGCCATCACGCACCAGCATCAATCCATATTATCTTGGATTGAAAGTGCTTGAAGATATTGAAGAACGCTATGATAATCCAACCGAAGAAATGATCAAGATGGGCGTCAAGCCCGGATCTGGCCGGGAAAAGATGTTCGAAGTAAGGGAAATAGAATCGGATATTTCCTTTCTCCGTAATTATTTGACGAAAGATCTGGTCATGCGGGAGGATATGTATTTATTTCAAAAGCAGGGCAAGGATTATAAAATCGTCGATAAGGCATGGGAAAATGTTCGTGATCAACTCGTGAGTATGAGGGTTAACGGCGGTTTCCCCTATATCACGGTGAACGATGGGGACTTCATGCGAAATGGGGAACTTTATCTAAAACATTGGTATGAAGATATTGAACTGGATCTGAAATATCTCGAAAAAGTCATGCCATATATCCATCAGCTCTGGGGCCGCTCCGTTCATATGGAATCAGTCATAGAAGGAAAAGAAGTCCTGTTTTCCTATGATGGAAAAGGCATTCACCGGAAATATTTATAAAGCTGGAAAAACTGCCGGTCACTCGGCAGTTTTTTTGTTTCAAGCTCTATTACTCGTTAAGAGCTACTTAGCATAAAGAATCAATGATACTTGTAATTAATGTTATAAAACGATTATAGAATTTTGAAAAAACTCATTTGGCAAACGGAGGAGAAAAGTATGATCATTCGTGAAGCGATGGAAACGGACATAGTTTCCATCAAAGAAATTTACAATCAAGGGATTGAGGATCGAATTGCCACGTTAGAAACGGAAGTAAAGGACCAAACTTACATTGAGGAATGGTTTGCCAAACACATCGGACGCTATAAGGTCATTGTCGCTGAGCAAGAAGGGGAGATTGTTGGATGGGCTTCTTTAAACCCATATAATAGGCGCGATGCTTATAGAGGGGTTGCGGATTTATCCGTCTATATCTCAAGAGATCATCGAGGAAAACGGATTGGCGGTTTATTGCTGCAATCCATCGAAAAGCTCGCAAAAGAAAATGACTTCAATAAAATTGTGTTATTCACTTTGCCCTTTAACCAGATTGGTCAAGGATTGTACAATAAACGGGGGTATCGCGAAGTAGGAGTGTTTAAGAACCAGGGAATGTTAGACGGGGAATTTGTCGATGTGATGGCTATGGAGAAATTACTTTAAACATTTAGGGGGAGGAGGATTATGACAGTGAACCATCCAAGTGTATTGTCAGTTGGTTATTTTGATGCCTATTTCAAGCTGGTTTTAACTTCTCGTGAACCTGTGGTGGAAAAGGCAAAGAATTTATTGAAACAAACTTTTTTAAAGGCGAAGCGAGTTATTATGGCGAGCAAACTTACCGAAATTTCATGACAGCTTTTAATAAGCTGAAGGATAAATAAAAAAGTTGAATCAAATAGTTGCAAGTTGCAAATAATTAGCGTATAAATAAAGTGAGGTGAAAGTAATGGAAAATGAAAACCTTAGAGGTCTCTTCCAACTCTTAACTAGACGTTTTGGATTATTGAATAAAAATTGTTGCAGCGCAGATGGAATTGAGATATCCCTTGTTCAAAGCCATATCCTGTATGAAATAAACCGACAAAAAGGCGCTTCCATCCAGCAAATTGCAGAATCCCTGGGAACGGATATTACGACGTTCAGCCGACAAATCCAATCCCTTATAAAATTGAATTTAGTCACTAAAACGCCTGATGCGGAAGATCGGAGAATTTCTATCCTTTCTCTGACCGATGAAGGCGTGAAAATCAATCAAACCATCGATCAGCAAATGAATGATTACTTAAATGAGATTTTCAAGACGATGAATGAGTTTGAAAAGGAATCCGTCGTGCGTTCTCTGACATTGCTTAATGATCGAATGTTGAAGTCTTCGGTATGTTGTACTACTCCTTGGGGGTAGTATAATTTTTCGACAATACTTGCAAATTGCAACTTTTTTTAAGGAAAAAATATAGGAGGGAATAATGATGGGTCAATTTGATAATAGTGCATTACCAGTAGCAATTATAGGAGGAGGTCCTGTGGGGCTGGCAGCGGCCGCTCATTTACTAAAAAAAGGGGAGAAGTTTATCGTATTGGAAGCGGGGGACTTTGTGGGTTCAAGCATGCTGGAGTGGGGGCACGTTCGAATGTTTTCTCCGTGGCAGTATAACATCGATCAAGCAGCAAAGGAATTACTGGAGAGCGCTGGATGGACGTCACCCAACAAAGAAGGTTTGCCGACAGGTCGCGAATTGGTTGAAGAGTACCTTCTGCCTTTAAGTAACCTTCCAGAAATAAAAGAACGGATTATGTTACAGGCAAAAGTAGTCGGTGTTGCCAAAAAGGCTCACGATAAGTTAAAAACAGGAAAACGGGACACGGTTCCCTTTCAACTGTATGTAGAAGTGAATGGTGACACAAAAGTAATTGAAGCGAAAGCAGTGATTGATTCATCAGGTACTTGGACCAATCCAAACCCCATCCTTTCCAATGGTATCTGGACGAATGCGGAGAGAAAATTACACAATCAGATCCACTATGGCATTCCTAACGTCGAACAACTAGAAAACAGATATCAAAATACATCCACCGTGGTTATCGGAAGCGGCCATTCAGCCATCAATGCCTTATTGGATCTGGCCACCTTACAGCAAAAGTTTAGGGATACAAAGATCTATTGGGTTCTTCGTAAAAAACAGATCCATGAAGTATACGGTGGGCAAGAAAACGATGGTTTGGCTGCTCGTGGAGAGCTTGGCATCAGAATTCAAAAATTAGTGGAATCTGGACGAATCCATATTCTTACTCCTTTTCATATTAACGGAGTTACTCCAACAAACGGTAAAATCATTTTGATTGGAGAACTAAAAGGAGAAGAATTCACACTCGGTGATATCGATGAAATCGTTGTGAGTACGGGCTTCAGACCTGATACATCCTTTTTAAATGAAGTAAGGATAAATCTTGATTCAGCTGTGGAAAGTATAGAAGCGCTTGCTCCGTTAATTGATCCCAATATTCATTGTTGTGGAACCGTGCGGCCGCACGGTGAACAAGAGTTACGGCATCCAGAAAAGAACTTCTACATTGTTGGTATGAAGAGTTATGGAAGAGCACCTACATTCTTACTGGCGACAGGCTACGAACAAGTCCGTTCGGTGGTGGCCTACCTTACAGGCGATGTAGAGGGGGCAAAAGAAGTACACTTGGAACTCCCTGAAACAGGAGTGTGCAGTGTAAATCTTGCTTCTAGTTGCTGCGATTCTGATACTCCTGTAACTGAAACTAAGGATAATTCTTGCTGTGGCAGCCCCGTTCTAGCAAGGTTAGAAATTAAAAAGAATTCATGTTGTGAGTAAACCAAAAAACCAGTCTGATGAATCAGGCTGGTCTTTTTATAGGCCTTGTTAAACATTTTTTTTGAACAAATAGAAGAGAAAACTTATTGTGGGCTTTTTTCGTGCCCTATGGATGTTAGGATTTCCTGAAAAGAGTTAATAAAACAAACCACTAAAGGGGATTTCTTTATGTATTGTTTTTACTTTTAGTTACAAAATGAAGAATGTTTGTGAACGAAACTCTGGTGTTCCAATCAATAACTATTCTTTATCAATAGGGGAATGAATATGATCCCTAAATGTATCAACATACAAATTACCATTGGCAGCCAGTACTGCATAAACAACATCATGTTTTAATAAATTACGTTTTATTAACTCTGATTCTAACCATGAAAACGTTATATTATTTTGTTCTAAATTCTCTTTAATTATTTCTCCATCCATAATAAGTTCAATAGGTAACTTCTGTTCAGGCATTACAGCAATCATCAAATCCTGTTTTGTAACGTTCCTAAATTGCGGCTTTTTTAGTACTGTTAACGTTCCGTTTGTTTCAACTATGGCAAATAGAACCTCTTCAATGTTAAAAATATCCCTTTCCCTTAGTTGTTGATTTAAATAATCCAATGTATATCGCATTTTATTCATGTTTCCTTCTAATATTTTTCCATTTTGCATCACAATTGTGGGATCTCCAGCCAGAAATTTTCTTCCTTTACTATTTTTTAATGAAATAAGTGCTATCAGGAAAATAATTGCTATATATATAGTAAATGCAATAATTGTATGATGTACCTTAATAGAAGTATTGAAGGCTAAATTCGCTGCAATAGCTCCAAGCGAAATTGTTGCAACAAAATCAAACATTGTCATTTGTGATATCGTTTGTTTACCTAATATTTTTGTTCCAACTAGTAATAAACTGAAAGAAGTAATTGACCTCAAAATTACTTCGATATGTTCAGGCATTTTCCCACCCCGATTTTATCTATTGTTAGTTATATTATATCCTTGATTTTTTTTATTTATTTCACCTTGCATTAACCGCTTTCTTGATAAATAAGAAAAAGACAGGTTTCCCTGTCCTCAATATTAGTATATTTCATATTAACTTTTCGATATATTCATTATTAATAACAATTTCTATTTGTGATCGGTTAACTATGATAATTCTGATTCTACCCGTGGTCTTTAAAAGGGCTAAGGGAACTGTCCTCAGCTTGCATCACGATAGTCTTCACTCTATTTCTACATATTTTTGCTTTGCTGAAGAAGTTTGGATTCTCCTGTACGTTCCCATTCTTTTACTGTTTCATATGCTCTTTCAGGAGAATATCCTTTCCCTACAAGAACTCCCATTAGAATAAATTCTTGAAGAATGTGTGTAGGTTTTTTCCTCTTTTAACATCCTCTAATCCTTCCTTTACCAAAAATTCCGTGTACTGTATCCATTCATCTGGAGTCATACCAACTGTTTTTCCATTGCCATTACCGTCTTCCGTAGCAAATGCATCTGCTTTGGTAACGTGAACAGTACCGAATGGATGGTTAGGAGGAGCATATAATGCGTAAAGTTTAAGAGGAATATTACCTGTATTGATTAGATTATGCCATGTACCAGCAGGTATCATTATTGCAGAATCATCATAGACATTTCTTTCAAAGTTTAAATTTTCTTTACCCGTGCCCATTTGAACAATGCCCTGGCCTTGTTCAATGCGTAAGAATTGGTCAACATTAGGATGTATTTCCAAACCGATATCTTCGCCAACGTTCAGACTCATCAAAGTAACTTGTGAATGTGTTCCTGTCCATAAAGCAGTACGATAGGTATTGTTTTGCTTCGTTGCTTCATTGATATTAATGACAAATGGATTTGGTCCATAATCTGTTAAAAAAACACTTCCATCACTGTTGGAAGAGCGAAAAGAATCATATCTGTTTGCATACTCTAACTCATTAGGAAATTCTGGTTAACAGACGGTCTTCCATAGTTATACATTGGTACATTAACATAATCAAGATATTGATACGGATACATATAGGGAACATAGTACATTTTCTCAATCCCTTCACAGTTTAAAAAATCCCTATGCACTTGGTAAGGGAATGTATTTATCATTCAGGTAACTAAAATTCACTTGTTTTATTAAATAGCCCGATTGTTGAACAAAGACCAAACATTATAATTCAACTATAAACTTTCCCTTTAGTTGAACCTACTTCCTTAAGGGGAATTTTGGCGGTGTTGAACTGTCGTAATTTTTACATTTGAAGAAGAATATACAGAATGAATGATAATTTACTTTGTTTTCATGCCTCTTTTTGTTAATACATTTGTTAATTTGTCAATTTGCTGTTGCATTTTTTCAAGCTTCTCATCTAATTCTTTTTGGTCTTGTTTTTCTTTTTCTGAATCAATGATTGCCTCATCCATAGCAGTTAAAACTGCTATGGCTGCAATACCGTCTGCAATAGTGGTAAGAATAGCAGCTGTTAGCCCAAGTCTGAGACTAGGACTTATTGGAGGTTTTTCATTTTGTTCTGACTTTGAATAGGTGTTATTCATACATTTGCTCCCCTCATTCGACAATGTTAGAAAAGTTCAAATTAAAACTTATGTTCAAGGGTTTGTGTTAATACAATTTCTTGCAATCGAACTCTATTCGTTCTCTTCTTATTTCAGAATGAGCTATATATGGCCTCTGTCAACGGTACCGAACCGAAGGGAGGATAAGGAGTTGACAGATTCACTGCACCAAGACCCTCTTGGTGTGTCTCAAAAGGCAACACTCTAACTACTCCTTTAAAAAACAGCTACAACATGAGGTCGTTATTTTTTAGAATGCACTATATCCATAGGGTGTGGCAAGTCCAGCGCTATAACTAATTAGCACCTGCATAAGTGATATTAGGAAGAACCTTCATCAAATCCCCCAACAATCGCCAGTAACACGAGACATACAATTACTCCTTATAAGTTTTAAGGGGTTACTTACATTAAGTTATGTTCTACATAGGTAAATGACACAGTTTTTTTAAGATTAGCTATGCAGTACTCTAACGTATGCCTACAACTATCCTGCTCCGTTAGTTCATCAAGAAAATCAACAACACCCTTTATGAAACATCTTTTTAGCATACTATAATTTATTTTGTTGAATATTTAATCCTTGATTAAATAAGAATATGCTTATACAATGATATTGAATAACCACATAAGCATTTGATTATATATTCGATTAAACTAGGAGGGATAACATGCAAACGAATGAAGCGTTGGATATAGAAGCTACGGCAAATGTTCTTAAACTTTTAGGTGATAAAACACGTTTGACGATGGTGAAAATTATGTCTGAACATGAATGCTGTGTCTGTGAATTTGTGGACCTATTCGAGATGAGCCAGCCGGCCATCAGCCAACATTTACGAAAGTTGAAAGATAGCGGAATCGTGAATGAAGCAAGGAGGGGACAATGGATTTTTTACTCGTTAAACCCGTCTTCTTCCCATTACTCATTTATTCAGACGGTCATCAAGGACTTACCAAGTCAAAACTTTAAATTAGAAGAATTAACAGCACAAGGAAAACGGATTTGTTGTGACTAACTAGGAGGTACAACTTCAGTGGAATCGGTTATTTTGGCAGTTATCATCTTTTTATTAACACTCATTCTCGTCATCTGGCAGCCAAAGGGATTGTCGATTGGATGGTCAGCTTGTGGCGGTGCGGTTTTGGCCTTGCTTGTTGGCGTCGTGGATTTTTCTGATGTCATGGACGTGACATCGATGGTATGGAACGCGACACTTACCTTCATCGCCATCATCATCATCTCGCTTATTTTGGATGAGATCGGATTTTTTGAATGGGCAGCACTGCATATGGCGAGAGCGGCCAAGGGAAATGGAGTAAGGATGTTTGTCTATGTGAGCATTCTCGGAGCTCTAGTCGCTGCATTCTTCGCAAATGATGGAGCTGCGCTCATCTTAACTCCGATTGTTTTGGCGATGGTTCGAAACTTGAAGTTGGAAGAGAGAATGATCTTCCCATTTATCATTGCGAGTGGGTTTATTGCGGACACTACATCCTTACCGCTTGTCGTAAGTAATTTGGTCAACATTGTTTCTGCTGACTTTTTTGATATCGGGTTTATTGAGTTCGCATCTAGAATGATCGTTCCCAACCTGTTTTCATTAGCGGCTAGCATCTTGGTTTTATATTTGTACTTCAGAAAGAGCATTCCGAAGAATTATAATATGGCTCAATTGAAGAAGCCAGTCGATGCCATTCGTGATATAAAAATGTTTCGCCTGTCTGGGATTGTTTTAGGTGTTCTGTTGGTTGGCTATTTTATCAGTGAATTTTTCAACATTCCTGTATCCATCATTGCAGGTGTTGTCGCCATTTTCTTCTTGTTTATGGCAAGACGAAGTCCAGCTGTTAATACCAAGATCGTTGTAAAAGGCGCACCATGGGCGATTGTGTTCTTCTCCATTGGTATGTATGTCGTGGTGTATGGATTAAGAAACGTTGGATTGACGAACATTTTAGCTGACCTTATTCAAGTGACGGCTGATCAAGGATTATTCGCTGCTACTGTCGGGATGGGATTCATCGCAGCTATTCTTTCATCGCTTATGAATAACATGCCGACGGTCATGATAGACGCTCTTGCCATTTCCGATACGAATACAACGGGCGCGATCAGGGAAGCACTTATTTATGCAAATGTCATTGGTTCGGACTTGGGACCAAAAATCACACCGATTGGTTCTTTGGCTACCTTATTGTGGCTGCATGTTCTTTCATTAAAAGGCGTGAAGATCTCATGGGGAACCTACTTTAAAACGGGAATCATCTTAACGATCCCAACATTGTTCATCACATTAGTCGGCCTATATATATGGTTACAAATCATGCATTAAACGATTACTTTACTTACTAAGGAGAGAAACAGCATGGCTAAAAAAACACTATACTTCTTATGTACCGGTAACTCTTGCAGAAGTCAAATGGCAGAGGCGTGGGGGAAGAAATATTTAGGTAACGAATGGCAAGTGCTTAGTGCAGGAATCGAGGCCCATGGGTTAAATCCAAAAGCTGTAAAAGCTATGAATGAAGTTGGATTGGACATCTCCAATCAAACATCGGATATCATCGACCCTGACATATTGAATAATGCTGATTTTGTCGTTACATTATGTGGTGATGCGGCAGACAAATGTCCAATGACGCCAGCGCATGTTGAACGTGAACATTGGGGCTTTGATGACCCGGCAAAAGCAGAAGGAACAGATGAAGAAAGATGGGCTACCTTTCAACGTGTTCGTGATGAAATAGGAGAAAGAATTTCACGTTTCTCTAAAACGGGTAAATAAATGAACTTGAAAAGCGGTTAGTGTTAGTAGGCGGACCAAAGACCATAAAGAAAGAGCTGCCAATTTTGGCAGCTCATTTCTACATTAAATCTTAATATCGACCTTAGCATTTTTCTGAAGTTCTTCCACATGCTTCACTAGCTTTTCTTGTTTCTTTTGCTGCTCTAATTGTTCCTTGATTTGCGGCTTCATTTCTTCGAGTTTCTGTACCTTCTGCCCGCTTGTTTTAGCTTGCTCAGCAACCTGGTCGTAATACTTTTGGATTTCTTCATCAGTTGCTTCTTCCACTTTAATCTCTTTATCAACGTACTTCGTATACGGGATGTTCTCTGCAATCTGAGCATTCAGCGTTTCCGAATTCAGACCTGCTTGCTTCATCGCTTCCTTGAATTTCTCTTCACTCTCATATTGCTTTTTGATTTCGGCAAGTTGCTTTTCAATTTCAGCCTTGGAAGCTGTGTAGCCCTTTTTATCCGCAGCTTGAAGCAGCAATGTTTGCCCCACTAAAGAGTTGAGCGTTTGCTCTTTAATTTGTTTGGCTCCCTCCTTGGTTGTTGGGTCTTGTCCGAATTGCTGCATTTGCATTTGTGTGGTGGACAACACGGTATTATATTCCGCACCTGAAATTTTTTCGTCATTGACGATGGCCACCGTTTTCTTTTCATCCACCTTTTGCTTGTCTAGTTTCTTCTGCATTTCTTCCATCTGTTTTTGCTGTTCCTCAGTTGCTTTCGCCGTTTCTTTCTCAGTTGTTTTAGTCTCTTTCTCGTCATTTTTCTTATCAGCTTCATCGTTCGAACCACAAGCCGTTAGAACAACTGCCAATAATCCAATGATGATTGGGTACAATAGTTTCTTCATATTTCATTCTCCTCTCGTATTCAATGCTAAAAAATCATCTAATGCGCATTATAAAGGAATTTCCCATTAAAACACAATATTTTCATTCTTTTTTCCAGAAAACAGGAAGATAGTATAGGCATTATCTCATTATATAAGTGTAACATTCGCGGATATGAACCGATTTACCCTTCGTCATGAAATAAGCTTTAAAAGGAATGGAAGGCTGATACGTGGTGCAGACAGAAGCTGTAGTCTATCAATTACACACAAAACATTGTCTAGTAACTATTGTATATAAAACTTGTATGGTATTATAAACCTTATCATCCGAATGTAGTTCATTTAGCCTATATATTGATAATTTTAATCATGCAGTGAAAATGAGAAAAGTGAAACAAAGAGACAGGATTGGAAATCCAGCAGTTTATTGGAGGTATAGATTTTGAAAGGAAAATCAAGGGTGCCATCTGAATTGGCAGGGTATTTAAAGCTGGGGGATGCCGTCATCATTACGGATCAAGATCATCGCATACTTGATATTAATGCATATTATGAAAGGACGACAGGGTATTCAAGGAACAGTATCATTGGGTTTAAAGCTGGATTCCTAAAGTCAGGGTTAACACCTTTGCGTACATACACATCCCTGAAAAACGAGTTAAGGAAGGGAAATCCATGGTCAGGGGTCTTCACCAATCGAAAGAAATCGGGTGACATTTGGCACTCGTCTATTACGATTACCCCTATTAATCTAGGGGATCAGTGGTATTTTGTCGGGATTTTCCGTGAACTGGAACAATTGAAAGAAGGGATTTACCTTTCGGAAAAGAAAAGGGCAGAGACTCAAAGGGAATTGTTAAAGGTCCTCGCCATTTCATGCGAAATCCGTGACCCAGGCATTGAAGAGCATTTATTGAGAGTTCAAAACCTAACCGAGCAGCTAGTTATGGTTCATAATCGAAGATGCCAGCTGGAACTATCTAAAAGCTATATGAATCATATCGTTCATTCTAGTATTCTACATGATATCGGGAAAGCGGAGATTCCTGAGGGGATATTATACAAACCTGGCCCATTATCTCCATATGAACGAAAAATCATCGAGATGCATCCGTTGATGGGATCCGATATTTTGAATAAGATTTCAAGGGAAATAAACAATGATGTGATCAGCAGCCTGAAAGTGGCAGAAAACATCATTCTCCATCATCATGAAAAATGGGATGGAACTGGATATCCACATCGTTTGAAAGGTGAGGAAATCCCATTGGAAGCTAGAATAGTTGCCATTGTGGATGTGTTCGATGCATTGACCAGCAGAAGGCCGTATAAAGATTCCTGGTCAGTGGAGCGGGCACTATCTTTCATAAACGAACAAAAAGGAAAGCATTTCGACCCATCCATCGTGGTGTCTTTACTTTTGTTATTTAATGAAAAGGCGGCGCAGAAAAAAGGTTTCGAAACCGTTCGCAGCACAGGAATATATTAAACAGCGAACTCATCGAATATCTTATCCCGATATAATGGGGCAATCCTTCGTGGAAAGAAAAGGTAGCATCAGTCATCTGGATCTGGTCGTTCCCCCTTGGAGACCAAAGAGGAACGGCTCCTTATCAATTGTAGGGTTAAGAAGAAAATCCCTACCAATTTATCCTAAAAGTAGAGAAGCCTTTTTACTACATTCCTTTTTTCTTATTTCTATTAAAGTAATAAACGACTGCGATTACCAGAATCAGCAGTACCAAAACAATCCTTACATCGTCCGATGCCTTCAATACTTGTGTTACCGAATACGCTTCGACAAGGAGGGCAGGCAGTTTTCCAATGGATGTCGCGAGAAAGAAAATCATCATCCCCGTCTTGCTTAATGCTGCTGTAAGGTTGATCGCGCCGGATGGAATAAAAGGAAGGAGCCTAAGCATCAGGATCATCCAAAATGCATGAATTCCTTGTGACTTTTGCAGCTTCATGACCCACCGGTTCTTCATGAACTTGGGTTTGAATGTTTGAAAGCCCTTTCGGTATAACCAAAAGCTGACCACTGCTCCGGCAATTTCCCCCATGTAAGAAAGGATCAATCCCTTTTCAAATCCAAATACGGTGATATTGGCAGCCGTGATGAATACGCTTGGAATAAAACCAAGCACGCTAATCAATATATTGAATGCTAAACTTACAGCAATGGAAAAAGGCCCGCTGGATAGTAATGCTTCAGAAATGAAATTCATATCAATCCACAGAACTCCATTTATATCCGAGGCCCCAGACCGTTTTCAAATGTTGATCTGCTGGAAAACCGGCATGACGCAATTTCTCTCTAATATTTCGAATATGGGAATCGATTGTCCGATCTTCCGTATCCGTTTTAAATCCCCATATGGTCGAAAGGAGGTGGTCTCTGGAATACACTTGATCTGGGGATTTCAAAAACAAGCACAACAGTGAGAACTCTTTTGGTGTTAATGGAATCGTTTTGGTATCATAATGTGCTTCATAAGCGGATTCATTTAATTGTAGCCCCCTAAAGATCACATGATCATCCTGTTTATGCACTCGCCGCGTGACCGCTTCGATTCTGGCAAGTAAAACATCTTCATTAAAGGGTTTCGTAATATAATCGTCTGCGCCCTTTTTCAACCCTTTCACCATTTCTTGTGCAGCATCCCGGGCTGTGAGCATGATTATGGGAATATTGGAAAAGGCACGGATCCTTTCGCACGTTTCCCACCCATCCATCTCAGGCATCATTATATCAAGAAGTACTATGTCCGCATGTTTATGCCTTAAGAACTGTATGGCTTCATATCCAGATTTAATCTTCATGCATGTATATCCGTGAGGTTTCATGTATAGCTCTAATAGATCAAGCATTCTCTGTTCATCATCAACCAGAACTACTGTCTTCATTTGTTATCTCCTTAAATGTGATAGCGAAGCACGTTCCTTGCTTCAAGTTGCTTTTAACCGAAATGGTTCCACCTTGTATCTCCACTAATTGCTTGACGATGGAGAGCCCCAATCCGAATCCACCGGTATCTCTGGCGCGTGATTTCTCGACACGATATAAACGATCAAAGATATGGGGGAAATCTTCAGGGGGAATGCCAATCCCTTGATCGATTATGGAGATGGAAATCCTGCCAAGGCATTCAGTGGCTTTGATGGTGGTGACTGTATATTCGTTCGAGTACTTCAGCGCATTATCCAGCAGGTTAAGAATGACTTGCTCAAACCGTGAGGGATCTATATCTATAAATAAATCATCCTTACATTCCAGATTCAATTGAATTCTTTCATTTGTAAAAGCCGGTAAAACTTTTTCGTGAATGTTTCGCAGGAATGAAGAGAGCTGGACGGTTTCTTTTGATATGGTGAATGTATTTAGATCCATTCTAGCCATATTGAATAGTTCGTCCAATAATCTGTTTACTCGTTCGGATTCATCATGGATGATCTCTAAGTATCGTGATCGTTCTGATTCATCCAAATCTTTTCGTCGGGCAACATCAGCATATCCCTTTATATAAGTTAGCGGCGTGCGCAGTTCATGAGAAATACTTGCCAAAAATTCATTGCGTTCCTTCTTTAAATAGTTCAATTCATCAGCCAAGCTTTGAATGGATTGGGCAAGCTCCCCAAGTTCATCATGAGATCGTACTGGCACAGCCACTGAAAAATTACCTTTGCTGAGCTTGGTTGTCGCTTCCTTCATCGATATCAGTGGCCTGGTTAAAGCCTTTGATAGAAAATAAATGATGACAAGCATGAAGAAAAGGAGCAAAGCAGTCGCAAGAAGGAAATGCCTATTCAATTGTGCGATTAAATCCTTTACTTCTCTTGTATCTTTGAACATATAAACATAGCCTTTGTTTTCTTCACCGCTGATAAATGGCGTAACGGTGGCTATATATCTTTCATCCTTCCAACCCGATTGGATGATCAGACCTTTTCGGGGTACCTGCGGGAGGTTTTTAGCTAAGATTTTTTTCATTCCCCCATTTGCCTTTTCGGAAGATATCAGAATATCTCCTCTTGTATCCGTAATCACGACATCTGTATCGGTATGCGATTCCATCAGGCCGATATGCTGAAGGGTTGAGCCGGAATATGTAATTTCCAACACATCACGATGACTATTGCCACGGGCCTTCAGTGACTCCAATTCCTGATTGACACGGGAATGTATCACTTTATTATGTAAGTAAACCATGGAAACGGTTTCCATCAAAAAAATGCATACAAATATAGATAGTCCGAGTTTAAATGAGATTTTCAGGAGCATCACCTTCTTATAGAATAAAGTCAGTTTAGCGAAAAAATATGAAGAAAGTATGCAGTTTTTTCAATTTCTGCGCATCTTCTTAAACAATAATACGGTTTTCAAACGGAACAAGCCAATAAATTGGCGAGGTCATCAGTTTCATGCTGGAGGGAGGGGTTACGTGTTAACGACTTCAAGATGTTTCGGATTGCATCGCGTTGTTATTTAAAAAATAGATGCTTATTCGTTACTTGAATTTAAATATACTGGTCTTATTTTAATCACCTATAACAATATGAAATTACCAGGAAATTGGGCAGTTTTTTTAATTTAGTTCATTCGAAATATTTTGTATTAAGGAAACATTTTGTCATAAGCGAATACTATGTAAAAAAGGAGTTGAACCATATGAATTGTACAAACCGTACGCAGAAAAAAATAATCGCTTATTCCGCATTATTCAAAAAAATGGGCATTCTAAATGATGAGGAATACAAAAACATCGCAAAGACTTTTCAAACAAAGGATTGAGGAAGTGTCCATTGGATCTATTCATAAACTTTCATCCTGCATTAAACGGTCTGTAAAACCCCCTCCTAACAATTTAAATCGAATGCGGAGGGGGAATGCAGTCTGGCAGGAACTCATTTGCTCCCATATTTACGGATGATGATGATTCCCTTACTGTCTCTCCTAAGGGGTGTCGCTGATGCCGTCAATTTGTCCCGCTCTGATTCCTATCGGATTTCATCTGTTTAAAGGCTTCACTTTTGACCATACAACTGGCGAAATGATGTATCCTAAGTTAAAAACTACATATATGATGGACCTTCATGTGCAAAATGGGCAGGGTATTTTGGCTATCGCTTAATTTCTGCCGTTATAATGGAGGTTAAAAGGTGAAAAGGAAGATTGTTGTGATCCGATGGTGTTCTCTGCGATAATGGAATAAAGAAATAGAAAAGGAGTTACGTAGGATGGCAGAGGACTTTAAGATTCCCAGCTTGAAAGTTGATGAGATCGATAAGAAAATCATATCGGTTTTACATGAAGATGCGCGAATTTCGTATACCGACTTAGCGAAGAAAGTGGAGCTCTCCCGGGTTGCGGTTCAGATGAGAATCAATCATCTTGTTGAAAACGGTGTGATCGAGAGGTTCACTGCGGTCATAAATCCAGCTAAGGTCGGCATCCATGTTTCGGCATTCTTTAACGTTGAGGTTGAGCCTAAATATCTGGAATCGGTTGCGCAGCAATTGGAAAGTGAACCGGCTGTAACGAGTTTATATCATATGACCGGCCCGAGTAAACTCCATATGCATGGAATCTTTACTGATAACCAGGAGATGGAACGTTTTCTCAATGAGAAGCTGTATGCGGTCGTCGGTGTTGTCAGCGTTGATTGCCAAATTCTCATTAAACGTTATAAAAGCCGGATGGGCATGAAGCTTTAAATGAAAAAATCCCCCTATAAAGGTGGATTTTTTATTATTATGTGAGCGGGATGATAAAGCCGCCGTACGCAAAGGCAAGAATGATTACGAAGGCGGGGTGGATCTTGAATTTACCTAGGGCCAAAAAGGCCAATCCAGCGATGACGATTGAATGGATGTAGCCGATGGAACCGACGGCATCCTTGGCCATATTCCAGGTGAGCAATAACATCATGATCGCAATCACGGGCTGTACTAGCAGGGACATGCCTTTTACGATAGGCGATTGCTTGTATTTTCGCAGGATTTTTAATAAATATATCAATGCCACGGCTGAAGGGATGACCGTGCCTGCCAATGCGGCTAGAAATCCTGGCCAGCCATATACATCATATCCGACATATGCAGCTATTTTCGTGGCGATCGGTCCTGGGAGTGAATTTCCTAACGCAAGCATTTGTGAGAACTCGGTATTATCAAGCCAGCCATAACGGGTGACGATTTGATCATACATAAGCGGAATAGAGGCTGGACCTCCGCCGTAACCAAGAATATTCGCGATGAAAAACGCTAGAAAAACAGCAACTCCTATTGGGATAATAAAACCCATTAAGCGGATTCCTCCTTCCTGCTAACCTTTTTATTTTTCAATCTTTCCTTTAATTTAAAATGGAACGCCCCATATAAAAGGAAAATCATAATGACGATACCCGGATGCAGGGAAATGACCTGCAGAAGCAAAAAGGAAATCCCAAAAAAGGTGATTCCGAGCACCTTTCCTAACCCTTTTACCGCCTTTTCGCCAAACTCATAAGCCATTTGACCAAGCATGACAGCAACAACCGGCATTACAGCAGCGATCATATTACTGATCATTGCCGAATTACTTAAAACATTAATGAATGCAATCAAGAAAACCATCGCAATGCATGAAGGTAAAACGTGAGCGGCCACGCTGACGATGGCTCCAGGCCAGCCTTTTAATTTATAACCAAGATATGCTGCCATCTTAGTGGCAATAGGTCCTGGGAGTGTATTGGCAATCGCCAAAGTGTCACCGAATTCATCATCGTCGAGCCAGTGATAACGGGAAACTGCTTCGTGGCGGATGAGCGGGATGACAGATGGCCCGCCGCCGAAACCTAAAATCCCCGTTCTCATCATCCCAATCGTCAATTCCGAATATGGATTTTTCAAGAACGATTCCTCCTTGGTTTTAAAATTTAGAATTCTTTTCCATGATTATGAATTAATGATAACAAAAATACTTTCGAAATGTACATGAAATTATAATGATAATTACGTAATGAATGTATAAAAGGTATTTTTCAATGAAATAGGTTGAAGGAAATGAAAATATACATCTTTTTGTCTAATCAAATAAAAATTGGATTGCTTTAGAAAAACAAGGCTCTTTGCGTAAAGATTGTTGTTTTTTAAAACGAAACGATTTAAGGTTGATTGGAGCGCAAGTGCGAGACTCTTGCGGGAGCAGCGGGACAGGTGAGACCCCACAGGCGTTTACGCCGAGGAGGCTCACCGCCCGCCCCGCGGAAAGCGAGCATCTGGAGGGGAAATCAACCACACCGCATTACTTGGTAAATGGCAACAAAGTATGCGAAAATAGCCAAAAACAAAGAAGTAAAAACACAAAAAGTACCCTATAGGCAGACCTTTTTAAAGTGACTGCTTTATAGGGTACTTTTTAAAATATAACTTTAATAAACTTTTTAATGTGTGTTATTCTTCCCGAATGACTAATAACACACCAATAAAAATTAATATTGTACCTATCCAAAAAGACAGCCGATTTGTTCACCTAGTATTAACCAACCTAAAAAAGTACCCACTATAGGTTGTAAAAAGAAAAATAATCCCCCACTTGATGCGGTAAGCATTGCAGTCGGAGATTCCACAATAAAAAGGCACATGCTGTGGAAATGATGCCCAAGTATAAAAGGCCGCCCCATTTGGATGGATGCATGATTGCTTGAAAATCAAGCTCATCTAATCGACTAATCATAATAGGTGTTAAACAGACAATTGCCACAAGCACTGCATAGGTCGTTATAACAATTTGTGAATATTGCCCAGGTATACGTTTAGTAGGTATTTATAAAACCAACAAATAATAGTTTTAGACACAACGTACCGTTGGAAAACAACTCCCTAGAAAATCTTCTTTACACATTGAAGCCAATTTATCCTTCGTGATTGCAAAAGGATGTAGAAACTATAACTAGAAACCCCACCAGTCGCTAGTAGGAAAAGGAGGGGTTTTGTCAGGTGTTTAAAGCTTTAGATACTGTCTTGATTGACGAATGATCTTTGCCTTTATTTTAGATAAGATTGAAAAATGGATTCTAGTTGGAATGAAAAGAGGAATTTATAGGGTAGGGAAGCAAATGGTGCAGTAATGGTGTTAGTCAAATTGCGGCAGCGGTAATGATGTAAGAAAGAAAAACGTGGATTAGGATTAAAAGGCTCCCTTGAAGAGTTTAATCCTAATCCACCATTAAGTTAAAATTTTTAGTGCATGACCTTTCCGGAAGCATCACAATCGGTTATATTTTCGTTCGATTTTCCTGAACTCATCTGATAATTCAAATAAGGTGTGTAATACTGCGGTTTGAATATATAGATTCATATAATTATCATTGCTCTTCTTTTGAAAGGATAAATCATGTTTTTCATTAATTTTCCGAGTTATACATTCATTAATTTCGCTCCACATTTCTTTTGTTCCTTCTTTAATTTTAGTCTCCATAATCTCCCACTCCTTTTTTATTAGTTTATCCAATCTATTACATTCTTATACTTATTTTTTGGACAAGCTGGTAACTTTTTTATCAAAATTAATATCTACTGTTTCCGTAGATAAGGAGAGAGATGCGACAATAGGGTTAGTCCACAATTACTTTTTTGTAGAAATGAATATCCTCCAATGGATGATGACTTCTCCTTATTTTTCGAGTTTGTTCTCAAACAGCAGGATACCCCAAGGGAGATGTATCGCATCTCTTCTCTAAAATTTCTTTAATTGGACCAAATTCTGGAGTGATGTATTGTACAAATGACAGGAGTTTGGAATAATTAGCATAAATATTAAAGAAAATTTAAACCTTTATCGATGCAGTCCATGAATAGGAGATTGTTATGTTTAAAATTATGATAATTGAAGATGATGAAAAAATTAGGAAAATAGTGGCTGATACCCTAACGAAGTGGAGATATGAAGTTGTGGAGGTTATGGAGTTTGACCACATTTTAGATGATTTTGATAAATCCCAGCCTGATTTAGTACTATTGGATATAAACTTGCCAACCTTTGATGGCTTTTATTGGTGTCAGCAAATTCGTGCAATCTCAAGTGTCCCCATACTGTTCCTTTCCTCTCGAAATCAAAACATGGACATCATCATGGCCATTAATATGGGAGGGGATGATTTTATCCAGAAGCCATTTGATTTAGATGTTCTTATAGCAAAAATCAGTGCATTGTTACGCCGGAATTATACTTATCAAAATGGACAAAACCTAAAATTAACCCACCGGAACTTGTCTTTGAATGTAACAAACTCAACTATCCAATTTGAGGAACAATCCATTGAACTTTCACGTAATGAGTTTATCATTTTGCAATTGATGATGCGCAAAATAGGGAAAATCGTATCCAGGGATGACTTGATGCAAGCTCTTTGGAATGATGAACAGTTTGTCGATGATAATACACTGACTGTTAATGTAAATCGTTTAAGGCGTAAGATCTCTGGAATTGGATTAGAAGACTTTATTGTGACGCGTAAAGGAATGGGGTATCTGATCGAATGAGGTTCATGCAATTTTTAAAACATGAGAAGCCTTATATTTTTTTAGTCATTTTTGTCTTTTGTATGGTTTCTGCCGTTTTTTACACTGATCCCAATATGACATGGAACAAGAACACTTTTCTATATGCTGGGGTATTGACTCTTTTCGTATTGATTATTTTCTTTTTGTACCGGTATCAGCAAAATTTACGCGCGATCCGGGCCAGGGGTGACGAAGATCATGAGAACCTTTCTTTAGAGGCAGCCTCGTTACAGCAGTTGATTGAAGAGAAGGAAAGGGAACAAATAAGGTCTCTCAATCTGATTCATGAGAAACAAAACGAGTATTACGATTTTATTGTATCGTGGTTTCATGAAATTAAAACACCCATCTCAGTGCTGCGATTGATGCAGCAGACTGAGATCGATGCCAAGAGCCTTCATGATGAGGTATCAAGGATAGAGCATTATGTGGATCAAGCACTTTATTATGCAAAGTTGGATAACTTCAACCAAGACTATGACATCAAGAATTGCGATTTGGGCCAATTGGTGAAAGAGGTCATAAAAACTCATTCCAAAACATTTATTTCCAAGAAAATCCGCCTGTCGTTACAGGTAGAAACTACCACAATCCAAAGTGACCCCAAATGGCTACAATTTATCCTGAATCAATTAATTTCAAATTGCTTGAAGTATACGGAAGAAGAAGGGGAAATAAAGATTGAGACAGGTTCTGATTTAAAAGAAAAGCAGCTGATTATTAGAGATAATGGAATTGGTATAGAAAAGACCGATTTACCACGGATATTCAATAGGGGTTTTACAGGATCAAACGGGCGTACCTTCACAAAATCCACAGGGATGGGGTTATATTTAGCACAGCAGTTATCCAATAAACTTGGTCACTATATCACGTGCAACTCTGAAACAGGTTTGTATACCGAATTTATCATGCACTTTCCCAAAAATGTCGATCCCTATTTCATTATGCAAAAAAACGCAATGAGACCTTGATGAAGGCCATTGCGTTTTTTAATTAATATTTCTGATTTACGATTTTGTAGTAGAGATTCGCAGAAGACAGATAAAACAATACATAAATCACAAAGTATATAGCATAGATGAACCAGAGCATCGAAGTAAGCTGCGGAAAATCTTGTACTGAATCAAGGATATAGTATTTTAAGATGAGCCAGCTGTGCAAAATGCCTAAAACTAGTGGAGGGAAGAAAACAAAAAGAAGTTGTTTACGAATCACGCTTTTCAATTCACGGTCTGCGGTACCAATCTTTCTCAGAATGGAATACTGTCTCTGTTCTTCCGTTGCTTCTCGCAATTGTTTAAAGTAAATAACGCTTGCCAATGCAAACAGTGCAATGACAGCCAGGAAAGCAGCTGCAAATAACATTAAAGATGAACCTTCTATTTGCTTTGAATACACATCAGCAAACGAAGAATAATATGTGTCGGGTTCCTTCGTAACAATGGCATGTATTTCACTTGATAAGGATTCGGCCTGCTTCTCATTTTCGATTTCATAAATTTCAAAAGGGATCGATTTGGCTGTGCTTTTTAAGTTTTGATAAGCTTCATCTGAAATAATCAGGACTGCGGGCTTTAATAACATGGATTGAACAGGGTCGCTGGCCCAGCCTATTAATGCGTAATCTTTCTTCTCTACTAGTTTTAGAGTGATATCTTCATTTACATTCACTTTAAAACGTGGCAGCTGATCGGAGGGGAATGATTTTGGGGAATCTGTTCCTTGTGACAGAGATACAGCTTCCATATCTTCTAAATGGATTTCCTCCTGATTTCCACGCAGTGAGATGATTTCGTTATATGCTTTTTCTGGGAAAAGAAAAACGTCCTTTGAAAAATACTCAGGGTTCTCAAAAGCAAGGTCCATGTTTGTATTTGGCTTACCTATTAAGGCTTCCAAAGTTTTGTGATACTCTATTGGATGATCGGAATTTTTTATCTTGGCATCAATTTTATCGTTTGTTTCCTTATCCAATGACTGGAACGCAATATCATTCGGTAAATTCCTGCCGACAGCTTCAAACTGGACAGCGTAATTGATCGAAACGAATCCTATCAAGAAAATAATGGTCGCACTGAACAAAGAGATGAAGGTAAGGTTTAACGTATTCGACCTTATTTGGAAGCGCAATGACGAGATCCACAATACCCGATTGCCTTCATGGAAATTATGCTTATGGCTGATCTGTTGCAGCAGCCAGCCGGAGAACTGTCGGAAGAACAAATACGTTCCACCGATCATGCCGACTGTGACAGCAATCATGGAAAAAGTTGTGTAGTCTTTCCATATGCTTGATTCTTTGCCCCGGCTGATCAGAAAGAATTCCGTTGCTAATAACACTAACGACAAAGCTGCCATAATGAACGAAGAAGGTATGGGTTTTTCCATTTTTTCTTTGGCATGAAACAACTCCACGAGTTGTACGCGACTGATCATGAAGAAACTTTGGATACTTGCAATGATCGCTAACAAGAGAAACAGGATGATTGTCGAGCCGATCGCTTGATAAGGAAAATTTAGCGTAATGACATTATCGTATTGCATTAAGTTCATTAATGCCATACCGAAAAACTTGGACAGTAGACCGCCAAGAAGTATTCCAATTACAAGCGAGAATGAACCAATGATCAAATTTTCCACGAAAACCATTCGTGTAATCTGGCTTTCTTTCATACCTAGAAGCAAATAGAGACCAAATTCCTTTTTTCTTTGCTTCATGAAGAAAGAGTTGGCATAAAGAATAAAGAAAATGATAAAGAGGAAGATGACCACTGAGGCAATCGACACCCCCGTTTGAAAACTCTCCTTATTTTTGAGTACATCCAATATATCCCGGTTATACATCAGTGATGAGAAGGTGAAATGGATCATGACACCAGTAATCATGGCGAACAGATAAATCGTATAAACACGGAAATTACGCTGAACGTTCCGCAACGTTATATTCAGTAAGTTCACCTTTGATTACCTCCCATGGCACTCTGGATGTGAAGGATTCGATCAAAAAAGTCGCTTTGACTTTGGTCACCTTTATAAAGCTCGTTTACGATTCCCCCATCACGCAAGAAGATAACCCTTTTACAAAAGCTTGCTGCATAGGAGTCGTGTGTAATCATGAGAATGGTCGTTTGAAATGTTTCATTTAAGCTCGCTAACTGTTCCAATAATTGCGTTGCTGATCTGGAATCAAGAGCGCCTGTAGGTTCATCTGCAAAGACAATCGCAGGATTTGTAATAATGGCACGCGCAGATGATGCCCGTTGTTTCTGACCACCAGAAACTTCTGTGGGGTATTTATCCTGAATTTCTTCAATATTCAATGCCTGGATGACTGGTCTTAAACGTCTTTCCATCTCATCCGCAGAAAATTTCCTTAATGAAAGGGGCAGAAGAATATTCTCTTTAATCGTTAAAGTATCAAGCAAGTTGTAATCTTGAAAGATGAAACCCATTCGTTCTTGGCGGAATGTGCGCAATGCTTTTTTGTTTAAATCCAACAGAGCCTGTTCTTCAAGCCAGACTTCACCGCCGGAAAATTTATCAATCGTCGATAGCACATTCATCAGTGTTGTTTTTCCTGAACCGGAAGGCCCCATAATTGCCGTAAATTCACCCGAGGTTATGGTCAAATCAATATTCTTTAAAACCTGTGTCTTTCCATAGGATTTAGATAAGTTTTTAGTTTGTAATACTTTTTTCAACGTAAATCTCCTCCTCATGTTACATACTATAAAATTCATCCCTTTCCCCACCATAGATGTAACAGGAAGTAAGATTACAATTTTGTCACATTACAATTTAAATAGGTAAAATAAAAGTGAATAGTGAAGGTAATAATGGAATTCACTAAATCAATTATGCATTTTCAGCAACTTAGTGGCAACAAGTTGAATATAACCGAATTCTTCTTCAGGGAAAGGGCCAGAGTGGTTGCATAAGATCAAAAGGTGCTGGAGCGGCTAATGATCAATTAAAGGAATTTGATGAAAGATAAGGAATAAAAACGAAATAATCTACAGAAAATACTTCTATTAACTACAAAATAGGAGTGTATATATGGAACAAACACTTTATGAAAAAGTTGGCGGAGAAGAAGCGATAGCAAAAGTTGTGGACTATTTTTACTCCGAGTTGGTTCTTAAGGATGATACAGTCAATCATTTTTTTGAAAAGACGGATATGGAAAAACAACGCCGTCATCAGACGAAATTTATTAGTTTTGCATTAGGTGGTCCAAAACAATATTCTGGACAATCCATGGAAAAAGCTCACCATGGATTGAATCTGCAACCAGCCCATTTTGATGCCATTGTAAAACATCTAAACGATGCACTTGCTCACTTTGGAGTGAATGAAGCCGACATAGATACAGCTTTAACTAAAGTTGCTTCATTAAGAGATGATATCTTGTATAAATAAACGATATTTAGCTAAAAGGTACTTTCCTTCAGGAGCTGACTGGCAGCTCCTTTTCTTATGGAAGAAAAGGGAGTTCCATAGGGGGATTATTATCATAAAATGAAGAACTACGTGAACCAAGGGTACTAAAGCAAATAATAGATAATTTATTCAAAGAGAAGGTACATCAATTAGTATTTATGATGAACAACTAGTAAATAATTCTTATTAAGCTAACAGGTTCTTTACCTCATTATCAGGAGCTGATCAGCAGCTTTATGCAAATAAAGGGGAAGGATAGTTGAAAAAGGTATTTATTGTTCAGATAGAGAATAGCATTCGGTATGGGCTGATTTTTAAGGATTAAACAAACTTAATATCAGGAGGGAAAAATGGTTGATTATAGTCATGAGAAACAACATCTGAAAAAACTCAGGACTTTTATTTATATCACTATAGCATTAATTTTTTCAATGATATTTATATTTATTAGCATTTTTCTTTTGTATTTTTCTATGTCAAGCATTTTAGACGTTGTGTATTTTCCACCTAAACTAGCGATTTTTTCATTCATGATTTCTATTGTATTCTCTGTTTTGGCTATAAAAAATCTCTTTGGAAAGATATTGTTAGTGTTAAATATATTTCTAATGCTATTAATGATTTTTTATGGAACATAAATATATACAAAAAGACTAACTTAGGATGTAATAGTGTGGCTGTTGTTTAGACAGCCTTTTTCTTTATGCAAATAAAGGGGCAGGTTAGTTGAAGAAGAAATGATAATAGTGAGGATGTTATTGGTTGAATTTATAGAATTGTATAAAGAAATTTCATTGCATCTTTACTGTTATCAAAGAATATTATTTAGTTATAGATAATATGTAATATTTTACCAATAACGAGTGTGTTCAGATGCAAATTGAAGGTAATTATATAAGAAATAAGGTGAGTGAATGACCAGTTGGAAGAATCCTATTCTTTTAATATCAGGAATAGGGGTTTCATATTTAGGGAATTGGATTTACTTAATTGCACTTAATATTTCGATATTAAACTTAACTGGCTCTGCAACAGCAGTTGCGGGGCTCTATATTATAAGGCCTATTGCCGTATTAATTACTAATACGTGGTCTGGGAGTGTGATTGATCGTGTTAATAAACGAAGATTAATGATATCTATTGATATTATAAGAGGTGTCTTAGTATTTGTGATTCCTTTTATATCATCATTATGGACTATATATACAGTCCTTTTATTAATTAATATTGCCGGTTCATTCTTTGGTCCAAGCTCATCCGTTTACATAACAAAGCTGGTACCTCCTGTAAATCGAAAAAGATTTAATTCGATTATGAGTTTGGCCAGCTCCGGTGCATTTTTATTAGGCCCAGCTATTTCAGGGATCCTTATTATGTATGCAGGGACAGAATTATGCATTGTTATTAATGCGATTACTTTTATAATTTGTGCATTTTTCATCTATCTTCTTCCTGACGTTGATGAAGATTTAGATAATATAAGAGAACCAGTTCAGTGGAAAATTCTCATAAACGACTGGAAAGAAGTTAGGGAATTTACTAAGGTTGCAAAGTTCTTTGTATCCGTTTACTTATTGTTTCAATGTGCAATGCTAATTGGCTTTGCACTAGATTCACAAGAGGTTACTTTTATTAAACAGCACTTGGAGTTGTCTGATAGTGATTATGGCTTAATTGTAAGTATTACTGGTATTGGGGCGTTGGGAGGAGCTACTGTCGCCGCCGTTGTATCTAAGAAGTTGCAACTAAGGTTATTTATAGGTGCCGGAATGTTACTGACATCAATAGGATATGTTTTGTTTTATGCATCTTTTAACTTTTTAACCGCAACATTGTCTTTTATATTTTTAGGCTTCTTTATGGCATTTGCGAATGCAGGATATGCTACCTTTTTTCAAAGTAATGTACCAGTAGCAATTATGGGAAGGTTCGGTAGTATTGCAGATATGGTGCAAGGTATGATTCAAATTGGATTGACACTGCTCTTAGGGTTAACAATAGAATGGTTTTCATTACAAGTTGTTTGTATAATTTTTTCTATTGTCGGAGCAATTTTTGCAACCGTACTTTTCATTACAGTATTTATTCCTTCAAAGGCTGGTTATTTTGAAGAAAGTAAAAAATTTATTTCTGGTTAAAGAGCAATACTTAAAATATCTTAAAGAACTAACAGGTGCTTTATTTCATTACCAGGAGCTAACAGCAGCTCCTTTTCTTATACAACCGGGGCAGGTTAGTTTAAGAAGCTGATAATACTAACAGGCCAGGGAAAACAAAGGATTCACGTGGTATTATAATAAGGTGTTTTCGAATACTTTGTTGCTATTTCCAAGTAGTGCGGTGTGGTTGATTTCCCCTCCAGATGCTCGCTTTCCGCGGGGCGGGCGGTGAGCCTCCTCGGCGTGAACGCCTGTGGGGTCTCACCTGTCCCGCTGCTCCCGCAGGAGTCTCGCACTTGCGCTCCAATCAACCTTAAATCGTTTCGTTTTAAAAACAACAATCTTTACGAAAAGAGCCTATAATAAAAATAAACTATTCGACCTTTTAAGAGAGGCGAGTAAAATGAAGGTAGATATAAGCTACTTCCCTCCCGAAAAAATAATAACTGTGCCGGGGGAAGAAGCCACTTATCCTTTTGAGATTAACGGTGAGTTCCAATATATCGTAGAGTTTTCTTGTTATATTGATGGTGATTATACAGTTACCCATGAAGAATTCTTTTGTAATTGGATGGATAGCCCAGATTATTACCCTATTTATTCACTTGCAGAAATCTATGATTTTCAACAAGCAGAGTACGAAGAGCTGTTTAAGATGCAAAATATCGAGTTTAATTATATGAAGGGGAGTCGTAAAGACAAGTTCTTTGTAAAGGCAATTATACGCAGCCCGCAGCAATTTAAAGAATATTATCCTTATTTGTACGGGAATGGAAGTATGTTGAACTTATCATTATGGTCCTTAAAACAGGATGTATTCAGACTAGAGGAAAGGGAACATGAGTCACCTTTTCCTGTAAAAAAGACTAAACATAACCGAACCAGACTAGTTAATTTAAAGTGGTTAGCCAATACCCCGATAGCAACTTTAGCTGAAAGTTCCACTATGTTTTGGGTAGGGTATGATGGTGATTATATTACCGCGTTCTCAAATGATGAACACTTTTCAACAATAGACTCTCTTCAAAAAATAATACCAGAAAAGGTCGAGCTGGTAACAGATGATTATGAGTGGGAGTAGTGTTCTCCCAGTCAAAAACCTGGATGAACTAACAGGTGCGTTAGCTGAAGATCGGAGCTGTCTTTATGGCAGCTTTTTTGTATGAAAATACATTAGTAAAAAAGCCATGCTAAAATAAACCCTCCATATTCTCATTTTTTTTTGATGGGCGTAAATGTACTATGTCGTTATTTTAACTGGTTATGCAGTTTGTTGTTCAGATGGAGCGATTGTATAGCCTTTCTTTTTTAGGTATTCGATCATTTTTAATTCTTTGTTTTTTCTTTTTCTTCAAGGTAATTTGAACCTAGTTCATGATAGGGTTCTCCTGTTTTTAAGATGTTGTAAGCAATCGTTAATAGTAAATGAGCAGAAGCGATTCGTCCCTTCATTTTTCCTTGCCGTTTGGTAATCCTTTTTCGATGTGAAGCAATTCGATTATTTTGCCTTGATGTCGCTAATACACATTCTACGGCCATCGTTTTTAAAGCTTTATTTCCTTGTGAGGTTTTACTCGTTTTTTTTACCAGCACTTTCGTAATTTCCAGGACTTACACCAGCTCAAGAGGCAAGATGTTTTGCTGACTTAAATACGGACATATCAACACCCATCTCCGCAATAAAAGTAGCTGCCGCAGCTTTGTTCACACCATGTATACCATCCATTAATTCTACTTCCTTACGATAAGGGGACAGGAGTTGACCAATTTTTTTTTAAAATTCTTCTATGGTTTCTTCTAAATAACTCATATGCTCCCAATGGTAACGCAACATCACAATGATTGCGTTTTCCACCCTGTTGAGACGCATGCCCAACCTGCAGCTCAGCGTCCCTCGGGAGAACGTCAAATGGCACTTCATGCTGAGTTCACAGGGGTTAACATCCCTGCCCGTCGTTTTTTAGTTGAGAGAAAGAACTCCCTACTTGACGGGGGGAAGTCCAGAAGCCAGCCTTTCAAATGTTCACAGAACAACAAAACTAAAATACTGTTAAAGAGCTGCTCAAATGATGGGCGGCTTTTTTAAAAATAATGAACAGTTTGTTATCTTGATTAAGATGATTTTTTAAATTGTCTAGCTATTGGGTGGGTGAAGAAACTGAGAAGAGAGAAGGTGAGCTAACGCTTAGAATCAATGGCTTTGAGATTGATCTTTATGCAACTTTCGGGCAGGGTTGCTCAAGAAGGTTATTGTTTCATTCAACTGGAATATATATAACTCAAAACAACTATAAGGTGGATTTAAAATGGACAAAAGAGTTCAATTCGACTTTGAAATCGAGTTTACTAATGGCGGTGGATTACAGGGACAGGATTTTCGTCTTGATATTGATGGAGATGACATAACTGATGAAGAGTTAGCGAAGTATATCGTAGACGATATGAGGTTGCTAATGGTTGGGGAAGTGAGGATACTCAACAAAAAAATAATTAATGAAAAGCATAAACGAAAAACTGTTGATTAGAAGTTTGAATAATATAAAAAACTAAACAAATTAAGCCGTAAAATATGTGGTATTTGTTAAAATAACGGATGCGTTCGCTTAAGATCGGAGCTGTTTTCAAGGCAACATTAAACAATGGTGCATTATTTAAAAAAAGTATAGGTTATACAGAAAATGAACCGTATGGGAGAAATCATAATAGAACTATGCTTTTGTGGCACAATAAATTGAAAAGAATAAAAAGCGAGGAGTTTTATGAAAAAGGTTGCAATGTTTTTCCTATGTCTTCTTCTCTTAAATCTTTCATCACAAGTTTTTGCTCAACGAAAAGTGCCTATTTTAGTTTACCATTCGATTGACGAGTTTACTGGGCAGGGTTCTAAGGAGCTATATGTAACCCCGAAGAATTTCGAGGAACAAATGATTTATTTAAGAGACCATGGCTACACATTATTAACTTTTGATCGGTGGCATGACATTAAAAAAGTAAACAAACCCATTTTCATTACCTTTGATGACGGATATAAAAACAATCTGAATGCATTTGCTATCTTTCAAAGACTTAAAAACGAACATTTTAAACCAAGTGGCACCATTTTTGTTATTTCTGACTTTATCGGCCGCTCAAACCGATTATCGAAATCGGATTTAAAAATGATGGCTGATTCGGGTATGATCTCAATCCAGTCCCATACTGCTACACATCCTGATTTGACGAAAATAGAAAATTATGAATATGAACTGAAAGGGTCAAAAGATAACATTCAAAAAATAACAGGCAAACCAGTTAATGCTCTTGCGTATCCATACGGAAATTTCAATGATAAAGTCGTAGCAGAAACGAAGAAATATTATTTGTTTGGACTTACGACAACTCCTGAACTATTTTCTGAGAAGGGCATTAAAGACGAACTTTATCTTTTACCACGAATTTATATCAAGTATTCAACTACTCTTGATGACTTTGCAAAGATAGTTGACAAAGAATGAAGGCGGTACCTTTACCAGGTAATCGCTTTTTCTTTTTAGAACCAAGGGAAAAGTGCTAAATAGTGCTTATAGGGGGAGAGGCAGGAAAATGCGCATTTACAACGATAAGCATTTTTGAAACAAGACTCATGAGACATTAAAAAGCCTAAAATTAGAGGTACTTTGAATGCTTCTCAAAAGGTTCTACTCTATTGAGATTGTGAAGGTTTCTACTTAAACTAACGGGAGCTTTACATCAATATGGGAGTTGCTTAGGCAGCTCTTTTTTCTTATGGAGCCAATGGGGCAATTTAGTTCAACAAGGATTTCTTAATTAATTGAAGAAATATACACCTATGGTTATGCACCTATCAGGATTCCTTAGAAACATTTGTAATGTCATATAATTCATAACTATCTTGTAAATCAGGAGGAAGAGCAATTGGAAAATCAAAAAAGGATAAAAAAGCAACAAATATCAATTGGGGATGTATAGGCGGTAAAACTCCCTGATGGGAGATATGGAGCATTAAGAATTGTGAACTGCGACCGAAACTCTTATCTTGTTGCTACTACCCCATATATAGGGGAGACCATCCCGATGGTTGAAAATAATGTTTTAAGTAAGACACTTCTGCAAAATCGTTTTTATTTTGAAAACGCCCTTGCTATTTGTTGGCTTGATGGTAAAATTCCTGGAACTTTTATTTACATTGGGAACATTCAAGGGACTTAAAAGTAAAAAACACAATTATCGACAAAAAAGAGGTCGGAATATTGATCCCGACCTCTTTTTTTAATACTCATTTTTTTGTTAGGCTACATTTTTTTCCTCTATTGTTCTGTTAGCAAATAGTTTTTCTTTAAGAGTAGGTATAATCATACCATCTACCCCATATCTTCCTGCATTCATAGCAGAAACAAGGATAAACATTGATAATAGAACAAGTTGTGGATTGGTACTTGTCGTGCCACTAAACAAATAAGAGAAGTTCATAACCAGACCAAAAAAGACAGCTGTTTTAGTGAAACAACCCAGCAATAAACCTATCCCGACGAGGAATTCTCCCCAAGGTACTAACGTATTGAATATCTCGACATTAGGAATGGCTACATTCTCGAGGAATGCAACCCACCATCCCTGAACAGCCGGATGATCTCCAGTCGAATTTGCCAACGCATCCTGTAAGAAACCAGAAGCATCAAATTGTCCGCCTGTTAACTTCCCCCAGCCAGCCATAACCCATGTATATCCGAGATACACACGTAACACAGCCAAAAGAATGGAGACATTTTTGTTAAGCTTTAAAAGATCAATAAACATACTTTTCCTCCCTATAATTAAAAAATAATGACTAGGAGATATAATAACACAATTGAAAACGATTTTCATTATCAGTTATGTAAATGTTTTATAAATAATCTTCTTTTAATTCAATTTGAGGTAATATAGCAGGCACTAAAGATACATAGAAGATCAGAGCTGTATTTAAGGCAGCTCTTTTCGTGCGCCCGGCATGGGTGCAATCTATAGGGTGTGAGTCCCGAACCATGAAGGCAGTAGTAATGGTTAGCTTAATGCAAGGGTGTCCATGGCGACGTGGAATCTGAAGGAAGCAAGCGGCAAACCTCCGGTCTGAGGAACACGAACTTCATATAAGGCTAGGTATCATTGGATGAGTTTGCGAAACAAAACAAAGTCCTTACTGCCGAAGGTGGTAAAGAGTAAATGAAGCAGATAGATGGAGGGAAAGATTGCACTCTTACCCGGGGAGGTCTGATGACAGCCAAGTACACTTGGTAACCTGTCCAGTGATGGACAGCTGAATCATCAGAAGTCAGCAGAGGTCATAGTACTTGTCTACTCGAGAAGATAAGGAAGGACCGAACAGATTAAGGAGGATGAATACTGGGCGTTCGTTATCTGCGAAGAAGCAAACAATTCCTAACGGAACTTATTTGAGGGAAGAAGTGGTGAATACACGGGGAACTTCAAAAGGGCGGAGCAGATAAAGGCACAAATAGACCATTTATCCACGTAGAAAGGATATCAACGATGTTAATGGAACAGATACTAGAGAGGGAAAACTTAATACAGGCATTGAAGCGTGTAGAAAGAAATAAGGGAAGCCATGGTGTAGATGGAATGCCGGTTCAAAACCTGAGACCGCACCTCGTAACCGAATGGTACAACATGAAAACTGCCCTTTTACAGGGTACCTATCAACCGCAGCCCGTCCGTCGTATCGAAATCCCGAAACCAAACGGCGGAGTTCGGCTATTGGGTATTCCAACCGTTCTAGACCGTTTCATTCAACAAGCCATTGCCCAAATATTGACCAAGATATATGACTCAACCTTTTCGGAGAATAGCTATGGGTTTCGCCCTAACAAACAAGGGCACCAGGCGGTTCGAAAGGCAAAGTCCTATATAACCGAAGGTTATACATGGGTAGTGGATATGGACTTGGAGAAGTTCTTCGATAAAGTGAATCATGACAAGCTCATGGGAATGTTAGAGCGGAAAATTGAAGATAAACGAGTTCTCAAACTGATTCGTAAATTCCTTCAAGCAGGCATTATGATAGGCGGACTTTTTCATAAAAGTGAGGAGGGAACTCCGCAAGGAGGTCCGTTAAGTCCTATATTATCTAATATCATGTTAGACGATTTAGATAAAGAACTAGAGAAACGTAATCTTCGATTCGTAAGGTATGCGGATGACAGTACTATCTTTGTGAAGACACGAAAAGCCGCTAAACGTGCAATGGGAAATATCTCAAACTTCATTGAAAATAATCTGAAGCTAAAGGTCAACTACGAGAAGTCGAAGTATGATCGCCCTTGGAACAGAACGTTTCTCGGTTTTAGTTTCACGAAGTCAAAGAACCCGAAGGTTCTACTGGCTAAACAAACGGTGAAGAGAGTAAAGAAACGAATCAGGGAAATGACCTCGAGGAAATCACCGATACCCATGAAACTCCGAATAAATAAGTTAAAGCAATACCTTAGAGGTTGGATGGGGTATTTCGCCCTCATTGATACTCCGAACGTATTGAAGAATTTAGATTCATGGATTCGAAGAAGACTCAGGATGTGCCTATGGAAACAATGGAAATTACCAAGAACGAGGGTGAGGAAACTCAAAGGATTAGGCGTCCCACTTGGAAAAGCATATGAATGGGGAAATAGCAGAAAGGGTTATTGGCGCATAGCGCATAGTCCTATTCTAGACAAAATCCTTAATAATGTTTATTGGCTCCACCAAGGGTTAGTAAATCTATATGAACGATATACAAAACTACGTCAGACTTAAACTGAACCGCCGTATACCGAACGGTACGTACGGTGGTGTGAGAGGTCGGAGGCTAGGCGCCTCCTCCTACTCGATTTATGAAAGGGCAGGATAGTTGGAGAATGAATATGGTTTTTTGTGGTAAAATAACTTAATTATCTTCATTAAGAGTCTACCCTCAATATGAAATTAGATGATAGATGGGGGATATTCTGTTTATATTAATAATTGCTTTTGCTGGGGAAATTATTGCTATTACCGGTATCATTTTTATATTAGTTCTTCAATCTATAAACATCTTATACAATGTAATGCTTAAGCTGTGCGTTTGTTCTTAAAGGGGTACCAAAAAAAATCAAACTATTTTATAAAAACTGTATACTGAATCGCAAGAAAAGAATCCATTTCGTCAATTTTTTTTTCAAAATTGAAGAAGAAAAGGTGGGACAAAACGGAAGTGTTGATTGAAGAGTATGGTCGTGGATACGCAATGATTCGGAAAGCTATCGAAGGATTAGCGGAAGAGGGGCTTCGTTTCAAGCCCGCACAAGACAAGTGGAGCATCCATCACATTCTCATCCATGTGACGGATGTTGAGGTATTGTCTACATCGGCTGAAAAAAGTCTTGGCGGAGCAGAAGCCACTTCTGCTTTCGTTTTGAATGGCTGAATGGTTTGGGTCATGATCTGTTGGACCGTGAACAGCATTTGCTCCTTTCCAATTGCTGCGTTCCAGTATGCAGCCTATTCTGGAACATCTGACAAATGAACAAAGCGGGCGGGTGGGAGTATATGACGATGCAGGGCGGTTCACATTTAAGCAATTGCTGGAATTTCGTGTTGAACATGTTCGAGGAAACCTTGCCCAGATTGAGAGGGTGAGGGAAGCGTATCGGCAGAGCAATCGTCTGTTAAATTTATGGAACTAACGGGTGCAAGAGTTAAATATGGAGGCCACTCACCTAATCAGCAGTCTCCATATTTCATTTTGAAAAGATGTTTTCCTTATCATGTACTTTTAATATTTCATCTTATTTAGAAGCATAAGCTACTTCTTTATATTTTCTAATGCTCTATAAGCATTTGCTTCTCCTGAACCAAACAAAGCATCTTGTCCTTTCTTTCCATGGTCAAGAGCTGTTTGCTTAATACGTGCTGTTACCTGGGCAGGATTATACTCCGGATGAGCCGCCTTAATAACTCCTGCAATTCCAGCTACTTGAGGAGTGGCCATGGAAGTACCAGCATTAAACTCATATGAAGTACCTAAATAGGTAGGCCAAGTACTTAGGATTAAGTTACTTGGATCAGCCGCCGCAGGGTCATTGGTTTCTGCATATTTAGGCCCATAATCCCCTCCGGGAGCTGCCACGTCAATGGCACTGTTTCCATAATTGGAGTAGAAAGCAAGCTGTTGAGTTGACCATTTTGTGGAGGCAGACACATTAATGACTCCTGGCATTTGTGCTGGTACTACAGTTGCAGGCCCTTTCACGCTCATTCCATATGGTTCGTACAGTTTATTTAAAAATTCGTTTACTTCCTTCTTGTCATCTAAATTTAAACTTTCATTACCACTACCGGCTACTACAGTTACTCCATTCTTTACTGCATATTGAATAGCTCTCTTCCAAAGTAACGTTTCAGCTACTGATTTATAACTTTCTCCCTCAATTGTCATTTTGGTATTATTATAGAAACGAAGAGACATATTAATAACATCTACCTTGTCATTTGTTGCTGCAATAATTCCATCTATAATCCAAGCTGGTAATCCAAGGGCTTGCTCTGAGTATAATACTCGATAGGATCGGATTCCTAGATCTGGTCCTACACCGTTTACTTTACCATTTGCGCCAATGATCCCAGCAACGTGAGTACCGTGCCCATTGCGATCTTTTATATCAGTAGGATCACCTGTTTCAGATTCATCCATTCCAGCAGGAACAAGATTACGTCCACCTATTATATTATTTTTTAAGTCAGGATGAGACTCATCAATTCCAGTATCAATAACTCCCACCACTGCTTTATGAGTAATACTACCATCTTTATTTTCATATCCGCCTGTTTCTAAATCATATGATTTCCCGCCGTTGGTCACCCTTTGAATATCCCATTGGGAGTCCCAATAACTCTCTGAATTTTGCTGGCTGATGATACTAGACTCATAGTTGTAAGGGCTGACTGCTGTTTTGTCTAAGGTTAGGGGGATTTCTCTGTTAGCAGCTTCTATTGAAGAATTACCTTTTAGGTTTTTAAGAAAAGCAGGCTCGTCAGATTGTGCTTCTATTCCTCCAACTTCAGGAAGAACTTTGGTTACTTTACCACCAGCCTTCCGTATTACCTCTTGATAATTCTCTGGTAATCCACTTTTAAATGCTATTGCGTATGTGTTATTCATCTCCTGATTTTGACTCTTAGCTTGGGTAGGAACACCACCAACGGACAATATCCCTGCTCCTACTGCAATCGAAAGTACCGTATGTAGAATTTTCTTTTTCATAAGTCTCCTCCTATATATGGAAAATGTTCATCATATACTATCTTAATCTACAACAACTTAAATTCCAAGTTTTCCTAATAAATCTCATATTATTGAAATTGGCAGCTCTTTTTCTTATTGTACTATCGGGTCAGAGTAGTTCATTAAGACTTTTAGAATCAAACTATCGGCTGAGACCTTCATCTTGTATATAGATAGGGAAATGTATTTTTGAATAGGGGATACAGGTCATGTTAGGGGGATAGAAATATCAGTTATTGTTTCCGGTGGTATAGATGTATTTTAGGTGTTGTAGGTTTTTTATTTTGGCTGTTTTCGCATACTTTGTTGCTATTTACCAAGTAAAGCGGTGTGGTTGATTTCCCCTCCAGATGCTCGCTTTCCGCGGGGCGGGAGGTGAGCCTCCTCGGCGTGAACGCCTGTGGGGTCTCACCTGTCCCGCTGCTCCCGCAGGAGTCTCGCACTTGCGCTCCAATCAACCTTAAATCGTTTCGTTTTAAAAACAACAATCTTTACGAAAAGAGCTTTTATTTTTTAAGGAGACCAAGAAAAGCTAATTAAATTTCTAATTAAAGTAACGGGTGCGCAAGTTTATAAGAAGTATGGAAAATGATCCAACTTCTTTTATATAAAAGTATCATTCAATTGAATATGTTAAGAGCATGTTTTGATCAATCTTTTTCAAAGCATGCTCTTTCTATTTATTTATCAAGGTTATTTGTATTAATTAATCAAACTTTAGAACCGTGAGTCAGTGCCATTGATGGCCGTCAATTGGCGGCTTTTTAAAGTATGATTCTTGATATAGGTTGGATTGAAAAATTCAGAAAAATATAAAAAATGATTGACTTATGTTTTGAGTGCTATGTATTATGTATACATAACACTAAGTTTTACCAATCATATAGATTCCCATTATTCATATTGAAAAGACTCATCAAAAAGGACGGATTAACATGGCAGGAATCCATTTAAAACCAATCGAAAAGGAAAGAACAACGCAAGATAAAGTATATAAGCAAATTAAACAAGCGATTTTATTTGGTGGTATTACCGGTGATGAAATATTTACAGAAGTTCAATTAGCGGAAAGGTTAAATACTTCAAGAACGCCGGTAAGGGCAGCTATTCAAGATTTGGTGAAGGAAGGATTACTAGTCTCTATTCCGAGGAAGGGATTAACGGTAAGAAAGATTACACCAGAGGAACAGGATGAAATCTTTTTACTAAGAAGTGCTATTGAAGTTGAATCGGTGAAAAAACTAACAAAAGAAATTACATCACCTGAACAACTGAGGTTACTTAAATTAATTCTGAAGCAACAAGAAGAAGCATTGCAAAATGATGATGCCATTAGTTTCATAAGGCTAGACCATGAGTTTCATCTCTCGCTGACAAGACTAGCAAATTTCACCATAATAGAGCAAGTCTTGAACAATCTGCATAACCTTACTCAGCTTATGGGTTTAAAAGCAGTCAGTAAACATGGGAGAATGAAGAAAGTTTTGATGGAACATAATCAGATTATCCAGGCTTTAGAAGAAAAAAATCCCGAACTAGCTTCACAGGCGATTTTAAATCATTTAGAAAAAACAAAAGAAACATTAATTATTGTTGATAATTCCTGATTTTCCATCAAATGCTTGAAGGAGGGGATTGCTCCTGGTAAAAGGTAGGTTACTACATCTCTAGGGACAAAAGATAAGGGTTTAGAATCAACTTCAGCCTATGAAATAGAAGATATACTGCAAGGTCAAACCAAGTCTTTTGTCACGTTTATAGCAAAAGCCTTGGGAAAATTCTTTCGAATGCCTTTTCCTGAGTTTTTGCTATAAATAGTCTTATTGTTGAAACAATGAGAGATCAGTCAGAGGTAAGTCTATAGTTTATTGGAATTGAAAGCGTTTACCTGTCACATTTTGTTTTATGGTGCGCAAATCACAATTCATTAAAACGCTTAAGTTAGCACCCATCAAGAAGTAAAAGAACAAGCTGTTAATGTTCATAGGTAGAAGAGTAAAGGATATGAACATGAAATTCAATAGTATGTGCATACCTTAATTATCTGATCGGAAATGCAAACCTTTAATGTATACACAATACATAATACACAACACATAATATAATTAAGGTTCGCTGTTAAATTGTTTCTTGCTTTTAAAACATGTACTTATTCAAACATATAGGAGGAATCAGGTATGGTTAGAACAGGTAAAGAATATTTACAGACATTGAAAGATGATAGAGCGATCTACATAAATGGGGAACGAGTACAGGATGTGGCGGCCCATCCAGCTTTTACAGGAATTATAGATACCATTGCAGGCTTATACGATTTAGCATCAGATGAATCTCAGAATATGACATACAAAACTGAGGACGGTACACTGGCAAATAAAATTTATATGATTCCAAGGAGTCGGGAAGAACTTAAAGAGAGAAGATTGGCGATTTCTAAATGGTCTGAAGCAACATGTGGATTTGTCGGAAGAAGCCCTGATCATGTCGCCAGCTTTTTGGCTGCCTTTGCCAGTTCACCCGAAGTGTTTGATCGTGGTGGAGAAGGTTATGGGAATAATGTTTTGAATTTCTATAAACATGTTCGAGATGGGGATCTATATGTAACATACGTTATTATTCCACCACAAATTGATCGAAGTAAAGCAGCTCATGAGCAGGAAGATAAATTTCTCCCGGTTGGAGTGTACGAAGAAAGAGAGGATGGAATTATTGTTCGGGGTTCTCAAATGCTCGGTACTGCATCAGCAGTATCAGATTACTTATTTGTAAGCTGCCTTACACCACTCAGACCTGGTGATGAAGATTATGCCTTGTCTTTTGTACTACCGATTCATGCAAAAGGATTAAAATTTTATGCAAGGCCTGGTTATGCTGAAAAATCACCAAGCACATTTGATTACCCATTATCTTCTCGTTTTGATGAAAGTGATTCATTAGTTGTTTTTGACGATGTATTTATTCCTTGGAAAGATATTTTCGTTTACAAAAATATTGACATCGTGAGAGCTCAGTTCCATGAAACACCAGCTCATATATTAGGCAATAATCAAGCGCAAATAAGATTTAGCAATAAATTGAAATTTTTGATTGGTGCCGCCCGAAAAGTTTCTGCGATGAATGGAATTGATAAAATCCCTTCAGTCCAAGAGAAATTAGGGGAACTTGCATCTATTGCGGCTTCTGTAGAAGGTAACCTTTTAGCTTCTGAATACAATTGTATCATCGACAAAAACGGTGTGGCACGACCGAATCCACGTTTTCTTTATGGAGTAGTGGGTCAACAGGAAACCATTTATGCTTCCACCATTAAAATTTTAAGGGAGTTATGCGGTGGAGGTGTTTTACAATTACCATCTTCATATAAAGAACTCATCAATCCTGAAACGAAAGATGATATGTATCAATATATACGTTCTACGGGAGTTGGGGCTGAGGAGAAAGTTAAATTATTTAAGTTAGTGTGGGATATCATTGGTTCAGAATTCGGAGGCAGGCATCAACAGTATGAATTGTTCTATAATGGTGCACCTTTCGTCACGAAAGGCTTTTCATTTAGGAATTACGGCTATGATGAGCCGGTTCAAATGGTGGATAAATTTTTAGAAAGCTATTCTCTTCCCACTCAGGTGAAAGAACTAATATAAGAAATATAAATAAAAGGATGGTTGAAGAAATGAAAATTGCATCAATACAATTGGAGATTAAAGATAGTGAATCCAAAAATGCCCGCATAGATCGCGTGGAGTCTATGATTGACGGATTAAAAGGACAAGATTTAATAGTTTTGCCAGAAACGTGGGCAACGGGGTACTTTTCTTTTGATCGTTATATGGACGAATCGGAAGAATTGAATGGGAATTTTGTACAACGTTTCTCCTCAAAGGCAAAAGAAGTTCATTCATATATATTTGCAGGCAGTTTTATAGAAAAAAATAATGGAAAATACTACAACACTAGTGTTCTATTTTCTCCTGATGGGACACTTATAGGAACCTATCGAAAAATGCATTTATTTCGTTATGGTTCAAAAGAAGGTCAAATATTGACGAGAGGAAATGAAACAACTGTAGTGGATACAGAATTCGGGAAAGTGGGCTTATCAACTTGCTATGATTTGCGATTTCCTGAATTGTATCGTGCAGAAGTGAATTTAGGAGCAGAATTACTTCTTGTTACATCTGCTTGGCCACATAGAAGGCTGGAGCATTGGAAGTTATTCAATTCAGTCCGAGCATTGGAAAACCAGTGTTTCTTGATTTCTAGTAATTGTGTTGGTCATACTAATGACGTCCTTTTAGCTGGTCATAGTCAAGTGGTTGATCCATGGGGGATTGTTGTGGCTGCTGGAGGAGATGAAGAAACGATTGTAAAAACAGAGATTGATCCATCTCAGGTTACTAAAATTCGTGATGTATTCCCTAATTTGAAGCACCGAGTTTTAGATGGACAGGAGGAATTCAGTTGATAAATATTAATGTTTGTGGAAGAAATATTGTCGCAGATCCTAAACGATTACTTATTGCCGGCTATACGGGAAAAGACCAGGAATCTGTAAAAAAACATATTGATGAATTGAAGGAGATCGGCGTTCCAGCTCCTCCACAAGTTCCGATGATTTACGATCTTTCAACAAATCTTATTACGACAAATAAGTCAATTTCAGTTATTCAAGAAAGCAGCAGCGGAGAAGCGGAAGTGGTCATCATGAAAATTGGAGGGAAATGGTATTTAGGGCTAGGTAGTGATCACACTGACCGGGGGCTTGAAAAAGTGTCTATTCAGAAATCCAAACAAGTATGCAGCAAGCCCATTTCAACACAATTTTGGTCCTTGGATGACGTAAAAGATCGATGGGATGACATTGAAATGAGAAGCTGGATGATTGTTGATGGAGTGAAAAAAGAGTACCAGACAGGCAAGCTAGGAGAATTCCTGCATCCTGAAGAATTGCTCGAAATTATCGAGGAACGTGGATATGATAGTGATGATATGATTGTGTTTTGCGGAACATTACCGATTAAAAATGGTGAATTTATTTATGGGGAAGCATTTTCGGCAGAATTATATGATCGTTTAACAGGTAACAAAATTCAATTGAATTATCAGGTTCATATTTTAACGGATGCGGAGGTAGTTTGACATGGAAAAATCAAAAATAGAGATTGATAGAAAACCAGAAATTGAATTTGTTGAGTATAAAACCTTTGAGGCTGTTCCTTCAAAAACTGTAGAAGGTGCATCTCAACGAATTATTGCGCAGATTCCAGATACTAATGTAGCAACTCGCATTCTTGAACTAGAGGCAGGTACTGATACATCCCCAGATGGAGTGCAAGTCCATGATTTTTGGGAAGAATTATATATTATTGAAGGATCCTTAATTGATTTACGTCTAAATGAGGAATTTACGGCAGGAATGGTTGCTTGCCGTCCTCCCGGGATGGAGCATGGACCATGGAAATCACCTAATGGTTGCAGGATTTTCGAAGTTCGCTATTATGCAGATCAGAAAAAAGAAGAACATGAATTTGTCGATCATAACACTTTTGAAGCGCAGCCTTTTAGTAAGGTTAAGAGCCTTTCTGAAAGAATCATTGCTTCTGACCCTACTACAGGAGTCGCTACAAGAATTCTTCAGAACGGTCCAGGGACAGATACTTCTCCTAATGGAGTGCAAGTCCATGATTTTTGGGAAGAATTATATATTATTGAAGGATCTTTAATCGATTTACGTCTAAATGAGGAATTTACGGCAGGAATGGTTGCTTGTCGACCTCCTGGGATGGAGCATGGACCATGGAAATCACCAGATGGCTGTAAGATTTTCGAGGTCCGTTACTACTCCAAGGAACAATAAACAGGTATGTTTTGAAACGAATTAGCTTCTGCATTCCTATACGAATATGGTAATCTATCAAATGGCTTCTCGTGACATCAAACAACGAGGAGCCTTTTATCTCCGATACATCCTTACTCAGAACCAAGTGCTGATTGCTCAAATTGATAATTGGATTAGCTCGGGGAGTAAGTGTCTGAATTTTCTGTGTATCGAATCATGTATACACCATTCATTACACAGAAACCTTTAATCGTTAAACAATGAGTGCACATCCGGGATTATTGGAAAGTTAAATTATTGACTTGGTAAATTTATCACTTGAATGGGTGATACTCGTCCACCAGAAACGAAACTTGGTCCTTGGTTACCAAACGGATGCAAGGTTTTTGAGTTCCGGTATTACATGAATTATCTTGATGACGGAGGAGGTGAAGCAAGTTGGAAGTTTTCCATTTAGCGCATCCGCTAAAAGGATCCCTGTATCCAAGGGAACCCCACGTAATGGCATTAGGTTTTTTTGACGGTGTTCATTTAGGTCATCAATCACTGTTAATGCAAACCAAGAAAATAGCCGAAAAGAACAATCTTAAATTCACGGCGATGACCTTCGATCCACATCCAAATGAAGTAATCAAATTGGAGAAAGATTTGAGATATTTAACTCCCCTAGCTTTAAAGATTGAAAGAATGGCTGCCATTGGAGTGGATAAACTCTTTGTCATAAAGTTTAATTTATCATTTGCTTCCCTTTTGCCATCTGATTTTATTAAACAATATGTTTTAGGTCTTCAAGCTAAACACATAGTGGTAGGATTTGACTTTACCTTTGGTAATAAAGCTCAGGGGACTGCTGATTATTTGCTGAAAATGAGCAAAAACAACCCTTTTGATGTGACCGTCATTTCAAAACAGGTACATAATGGCGAAAAAATAAGTTCAACCATAATTAGGAAAATAGTAAGGGACGGGGATGTCCACCTTGTTCCTTACTATATGGGACATCATTTTGAAATTAAAGGGGTCGTTTATAGTTCAAATAGACATAAACACGAGAAAAAGAAAAATATGGAGTTCTATACCGAAAATAAGTATATCCTGCCAGCACCAGGTGTATACAGTGTAGAAATCAAAACCTGGAACAGAACTTGTCATGGGTTATTTATAAGATATGGGTCCAGCAGGAAAAATGATGAAATAAGCGGTCAAATTATAGAAATGCTGAAGGGAGGTGTTGTCGAAGAAGTGACAGTTAAATTTTTAAAACAGATACCTTTTGAGTCAAAGTCTCAGTGGAGTTCAAATTTTGAGGAGGTTATAAAATGATGGATGATAGAAACTTTAGAAATGCAATGGGGAAATTTGCTACAGGAGTAACAGTGATCACAACACTTTTAGAAGATGAAGCACATGGTATGACGGCGAATGCATTTATGTCAGTTTCCCTTAATCCAAGATTGGTCTTAATATCCATAGGCGAAAAAGCTAAAATGCTGGATAAAATTAATGAGTCTGGAAAATTTGCTGTAAATATATTGTCTGATGATCAAAAAGAGTTATCCATGCATTTTGCGGGACAGATTAAAGAAAACCGTCAGATTGAATTTGGCTGGATAAATGAACTGCCAGTAATAAAAAATGCTTTAGCAAACATCGTATGTAAGGTCCATAGTAAACAAATAGCTGGGGACCATATACTCTTTATTGGAGAAGTAACTGAACTCGTCATTAACGAAGGGGCACCACTAGCCTTCTATGAAGGGAAATACGGCAAAATACTCAGCTAAACTTATGGCAGGATGATTGTTTAAGTTTGATGGTTAAAGTTGTGTGAGCTTTCTAAAAAGCGCTTTTGTTGTGGTTAAGGAGGGGAAACTCATGCAAAATAAGACAGTCGTCAGATCAATGGATATCCTTACTCTTTTCTTGACTCATTCAAAGCTAAGTCTGAATGAAATCGTACATTTTTCAGGGATACCGAAAACATCTGTTTTTCGAATGGTAATGTCACTTGAAGAGATGGGTCTTCTTGATAAAGATAGAGATGGAAAGTATTCGCTTGGACTTTTATTTCTTCAGTTTGGCCATTTAGTAGCTGAACGGTTCGATATTCGAAAAGTAGCTTTGCCGACTATGCAAAAACTTCATGATAAGGTAGGGGAAGCTGTTAATCTCATCGTTCAAGACGGCAAAGAGGCAATCTGCATCGAAAAGCTGGATAAAAAACAGCATGTAAGGCATTATACGGCAATCGGCCGGAGAATGCCGCTTTATGCCGGAGCGTGTTCACGTGTCATTCTCGCTTTTCAGCCACAGTATGAGCAGGAACAATATTTAGAGCAAACCGAACTGAAGTCAGTCGCATCTGGAACGATTACAGATAAAGAGAGACTTCGTATTCTTTTAGAAGAGTCTCAAAAAACGGGATTTACGGTCAGTCACTCGGAACTTGAAAATTATATATCTGCGGTAGCAGCCCCTATTTTTGATTACAAAGGTTATATCATAGCGGGCATTAGTGTTGCAGGTCTTGAGGTGAATTACCAAAAGGATTTGTTGCCTCCATTGGTTGAAAAGGTTAAGAGTGCAGCACTCGAGATTTCAAGGAATGTTGGATATACCGATAAACATCTTTGCTTAGGCTGATATATTAATATGTCCCCGGTTGAGAACAAAGTACGATTGTCTTTAAGCTTTTTCACCAGAACGATTTTTGTCCTTTTGAAGGTATTTCTATAATGTATTGTGTATACACAATACATTATACATAATACCCGTGGAATTTAAAGCTCATTAACTGCATGTTCAAGATGATTACGGATGAGAAGCAATACTAGAGGTAATGATCAGACGCTCTTTATCGGGGTAGTAAGCCAGTTCGTTTTTAATGATGTTGCACCTTTTACCGTCTATTAAGGAAAATGGGAAGAATTATCAGCAGGCCATCTTGATAATTCTCCAACATCTAAGAAACCACATCCAGAAATGTAACTAATTCGGAGGTGTGTTGAATTGAGTGGAAAAAAGAAACTGGACAAGAAATCAAAAAAGATATTATTTGCGAGTTTACTTGGCAGTACTATTGAATTTTATGATTTCTTTCTTTATGGAACCGTTGCTGCACTTGTATTTAATAAATTGTATTTTCCTAATGACGATCCGTTTATAAGTTTATTGCTTGCTTATGCATCATTTGGAATTACATTTTTTATACGACCCCTTGGAGGGCTCGTTTTTAGTCATTTGGGAGACAAGTTTGGCAGGAAAAATACTCTCGTGCTTTCACTTTTATTAATGGGAGTTTCTACAGTATGTATTGGACTCCTACCAACATATAACATGATAGGGCTTTGGGCACCAATCCTTCTTGTTTTTTTTCGTCTCGTTCAAGGTATCGGACTTGGTGGAGAATGGGGAGGGGCAATCCTCTTAGCGGTTGAATCTGCACCTAAAGAAAGACGTGGCTTTTTTGGAAGTTTTCCCGCAATGGGGATCCCTCTTGGGATGTTACTTGGAACATTCTCTATTTCATTAATGAGTTTACTTCCTGAATCCCAATTCCTTTCATGGGGATGGAGAGTTCCATTTATCCTAAGTGCAATTTTGGTTGTTATCGGTATTTGGATACGAAAAGGGATTGAGGAAACTACGGCATTCAAGGAAGAGAAAGAAAAAGGAAATGTCGTAAAGATCCCACTCTTTGAGACATTGCGATATCATTGGAAAGCGGTATTAATTTCTTTAGGTGCAAAATGTGTTGAAGTGGGCCCATTCTACTTATTTTCCACATTTTTCATATCGTATGCTACGGAAACACAAGGTTTTTCAAGGACTACAGCTTTAAATGTAGTTACTGTCGCAACAATTGTTACAGCGATTTGCATGCCGTTCATGGGAATGTTATCTGATAAAATTGGCCGTAAACTTGTTTTTCTGATTGGTACAATCGGGATAACTCTTTTTGCCTTTCCATACTTTTATTTATTTTCCTTACAATCTACCCCTTGGTTATACGTTATTTCAATAGTAGGCTTAGGAATTCTATGGCCCCCAATTGCTGCGACTATTGGTACAATGTTTACTGAAATGTTTAGTACGAATGTTGGCTATACAGGAATAACACTTGGTTATCAAACAGGCTCTGCATTATTTGGTGGAACTGCTCCAATGATTGCGACTATATTAGTCGGCGCTTACAATAATTCTTGGATTCCACTAGCATTCTTTTTAGTATTTCTTGGTATCGCATCCCTTATCTCAGTATTATTTGTCCGCAATAGTCAAAGTAAAAGTATTCCTTTCTCTGAAAATAGGACGATTGACGAAAAGGATAAAGAAAATCAAATAATCGGGTAATGGATTGCCTTTCTAAGAGGGACTCGATTCAAATGGCCGATTTATCTTTAAAAATGGCGGCGTTTACACAGTTGTCGAAGTTGGCTGAACCGTTTGGGTTAGGGAAGACGAGTTTCTTTACGTTGGTAGTGGCGAGGATGCTGCAGCTTACAAAGGGACTGACACCAAAGTGATAGATTTGAAAGGAAAAAGGCATTTAACAGCCATGCCCAAGCGTATATTATGGCGGAAAACCTTTTATCTAATTTGATTTTTCAATATTGGCACAATAATTGTATTATTTCAGGTGAGTTTTTTAATCATCGAATATACGGAGGCTTTTATTATGGAAAAGGTAAATATCGCTTTGGCACAACTCAGTTGTGAAGAAGGGAGAATCGAGAAAAATCTTTCTCGTTTAGATGATGTCGTTGATAAATATGGTCATTCTCATGACCTCATTGTGTTTCCTGAGACATTTATCACGGGATTTCTTTCACCGGAGGTTTGCCGTACATTAGCCGAGCCATTAAATGGACCAATTGTTAAACATATAGAACGTCAAGCGAAGAAATCTAATGCCTCAATTGTTGTTGGTTTATACGAAAAGGAGGGAGAAAACCTATATAACACAACTGTTCTGGTTGGACCGACAGGATTATTGCTCTCTTATCGTAAAACCCATTTGTGGGCTGGCGAATCTTCAGCCGTTAAAGCCGGAAATTATTATCGGAGCTGCAGCTGGCAAGGAACAAACATCGGACTGCTCATTTGCTACGATATAGAATTTCCAGAAACAGCACGTGCAGTTGCCAGTATGGGAACAGAGCTATTGGTGTTGACAGATGGAAATTGGGATGGTCCGGTACACCGCCTTGCCATTAAAGCCAGGGCACAAGAGAATCAAATGTTTGTCGCGATGGCAAATCGAGTTGGACAGCTAGAGGAAACCGCGTTTTGTGGAGAGAGCGTTGTTGTTGATCCATATGGAAGGGTAATTGCTGAAGCTGGACGTGAAGAAGAAGTATTATCAGCATCGATAGACTTGTCGCTTGTTCAGGAGAGTAGACAACAATATCACTATCTGAAAGAGCGCAGGGTGCTATGTAATATACCTTCAAAGGAAATTGAAAAGGGAATTAGGGAAATTACAATTCAATAGATTGAACCGCCTTGTCTTTGGGGCATGAATTGAAATGGAACTCTGTCGCGATTACGGCTCATAGCTTATTTCGAACCTTATTCGGATCAACCGGAATACGCGGTGAGACAACTCTTCGGTTAAGGACTCATTATGCAATCTTGAATAATTAATGTAAGATTGCATAAACTATTTATTTATTAAATTGTCTGTATATTTAAAATGTTGGGAAAATGCCATTAATCCCCACTTGGTATGGTATTTGCATATTAGTTAATTAATCACGAATAAGGGTGGAGTGATACATGGAGAATGCAAAATTAAGACGTTCGTTAACAGTGTTTCCTTTAGTGCTATTTGGATTGGCTTATATGGCACCCACAACAGTTTTTTCTACTTATGGGGTTGTTGCGGAAATAACGAAAGGGATGGTGCCTGCTGCTTATATCATGGCTTTGGTTGGTATGTTATTTACAGCCTATAGTTATGGTCAAATGGTTAAGGCCTACCCTGTTGCCGGTTCTGCATATACATTCACACAAAAGGCCTTTAATCCGCACCTTGGATTCCTAGTGGGCTGGGTTATCCTATTGGACTATTTATTTTTGCCAATGATCAATGGATTACTGATCTCCATTTACTTAAACGCATATTTTCCTTCCGTTCCTTTTTCCGTCTGGTTAATCGCCTTTGTCATTTTAATCACCATTGTAAATATAATTGGGGTGAAAATAGCAACAAAAATAAATCTTTTATTAGTTGCCTGTCAATTCTTGATAATAGTTATATTTACATTCCTCTCAATTAAAGGGTTACTTAACGGAATGGGTTCAGGAACATTATTCTTGAGTTCTCCATTCGTGAATGGAGATATACCACTATCTTTAGTATTAGCGGGATCTTCCATTTTATGTTTATCTTTTTTAGGATTTGATGCTGTTACTACATTTTCAGAGGAAACCATCAATCCGAAAAAAATAATACCAAAGGCTATTTTCCTCGTTGCATTAATAGGGGGAGGTCTGTTTGTCACCATCTCATACATCAGTCACCTTGTATACCCAAATTTCCAAGCCTTTAAAGATCCAGATTCCGCTTCCTTGGAAATTGCTATGTACATCGGGGGTAATTTATTTCAATCCATTTTTCTGGCAGGTTTTATTACCGGGGGGCTGGCGTCTGGTTTATCAGCCCATGCAAGTGTTTCGCGACTTTTGTATGCGATGGGGAGGGATGGAGTTCTTCCAAAGAGAATTTTCGGTCATATTCATCCAAAATTTCAAACTCCAACACACAACATCATCTTAGTGGGCATTTTTGCTTTATCTGCGTTATTTATTGATTTAGTGACAGCATCATCCTTTATTAACTTTGGAGCGCTCGTTGCCTTTACATTTGTTAATCTTTCGGTTATTTCCCATTATTTCATTAAAGAAAAACAGCGAAACGGAATTAATACACTAAAGTACCTAATATTGCCGCTGATTGGTACTGGTTTCACAATTTGGTTATGGACCAGTCTTGATTCAAAGGCACTTTTACTCGGACTAGGATGGTTTGGAATTGGTTTCATCATGCTCCTTTCTAATACGAAAATGTTCAGTAAGCGGCCACCAGAGCTTTCTATTGATAGTGCGATCGAAAAAGAAATTCAAGTATAAAAGTTATATTCATTAAGGAGGATAAATATGGTAAAGGCAGACATCATTCTTTCTGGTCAACATGTTTTCACTGGGTTACAAGAAGAGCCAATAAAAGCAGCTATAGCCATTAAAGATAATAAAATTATTAAAATCGGTTCTAAAGAAGATATAATGTCATTCCTTGGAAATCAAACAAAAGTGTATGACATGGAAGACGGACTAATCATTCCGGGATTTCATGATTTTCATATGCACATTATGATGGGAAGCATTTTACAGAAGGACAGTGCCAAATTATTTGATGCAGTTTCAGAAGAGGATGCAGCCAAAATAGTAGGTGAATTTGCAGAAACGAGACCAAATGATGACTGGATATTCGGTGTCGGTTGGGATCATACCATTTGGAAGAACAAAGTGCTGCCACATAGAACAACACTAGATAAATACATTAGTGATCGCCCTGTTTTATTATTCAATGCAGAAGTGCATTACGCATGGATCAATAGTAAAGCGATGGAAATGATTCACTTAACGAAGGATACCCCAGATCCGGAATATGGAGAAATTGGAAAAGATGAAAATGGGGAACTGACAGGCCTTCTATTTGAACAGGCAATTGGGTATGCATCAGAACATGCATACAAATTACCGAAAGATAAACGGGTAAGCCTATTCCAAGGTTTCCTTAATGAAACAAAAAGATTGGGAATCACATCCGTTAATGATTTATACGGAGCTAAAATTGCGCCAAATACATTAGACGATCTTGAAATTTTTAAGGAATTTGAGAGAGAAGGGTTACTTACAACCAGGATCCACTTTTCGCCGGAGTTAAAAATGGATTTAGCTGACGCAAAGGATTTACAAACAAATTATCAGTCAGACAAGCTCACCTTTTCTGGATTAAAACAATTTATTGATGGTGTTGTTACAAGTCATACTGCTTTTTTATTGGATCATTACAAAGACCGTCCAGATACAAAAGGCGGAACCACTTATCCAGCTGAAACAATTAAACAATTAGTAAAAAAGGCAGATAAGGAAAATTTCCAAATTCGTTTCCATGCTATTGGTAACGGTGCAGTCCGTTTAGCATTGGATGCATTTGAAGAGGCGAGAAACGTAAATGGAGAAAGAGATGCTAGACATGTCATTGAGCATGTGGAGGTATTGCATCCGGATGATGTTCATCGCTTTAAGGAATTGGATGTAATCGCCTCCTTCCAACCTAAACACATTGAATTAATGGAAAGTGAGGCATATACAGCCAGAATCAGTGAGAAACAACAACCTCTTTATTATGCTATCAAAACACTAGTGGATACTGGTGCTAAAATTGCCTTTGGTACAGATTTTCCTGTAGTGCCCTTAAATCCCATGATGGGTATTTATCAGGCAATCACCAGAAAAGATTTAACCGGGAAAGCGTGGCAAGTGTCGGAAGGAGTAACATTGGCACAAGCGTTAAAATACTACACGGCTACACCGGCATTCGGGTCCTTTAGGGAAAAGGAATTAGGCACATTGGAAGCCGGGAAGATAGCGGATATCGCAGTATTAAATAAAAATTTATTTAGCATATCAACAGAGGAAATTCTTGAAACAGAAGTGAAGATGACGATCATGGATGGAAAGATCGTATATGAAAACCAGGTGTCCAAACTGTATAAATAAAAAAATATAAAAAGGCAGGTAGTGAAAAATGTCAAAAGTAAAAGTCGGTCTTATTCAAATTCATTGCGGAGAATCCATTGAGCAAAATATTCAAAAAACGATAGAGAAAATAAAAGAAACAGTAAATAAAGGTGCACAAATCGTTTGCTTACAGGAACTATTTTCTTCGCAATATTTTCCGCAAACGGTCAATGTGGAAAATTATGATTTAGCTGAAGATGTAGATAGCGGTACATTAGCCGAAATGGGTGAATTAGCAAAGGAATTGGCCATTGTCTTGATTGTCCCTTTTTACGAAAGAGCGGGTGCTGGCATTTATTTCAATAGTGCAGCTGTATTTGATGCTGATGGAGAATGTTTAGGGATTACAAGAAAAAATCATATTCCGGATGGTCCCCAGTATCATGAAAAATATTATTTCGTTCCAGGCAATACTGGGTATCCTGTCTATGAAACGGCTTATGGAAAAATAGGAGTCGGGATTTGTTGGGACGAGTGGTTTCCAGAAGTTGCCCGAATTTTGAGCTTACAAGGTGCAGAGATATTATTCTATCCTTCCGCTATTGGTTCAGAGCCAGATCATCCCGAGATATCAACAAGATCATCCTGGGAAAAGGCAATTTCCGCTCATGGCATTTCTAATGGTGTATTTGTTGCTGCGACAAATCGAGTGGGCCAGGAAAAGGACATGAATTTTTACGGTGGTTCATTCATTAGCGATACATTAGGGAATATCTTAGCTTCACTTGACGATGAAGAAGGAATTATTGTGCAGGAAATTGATTTAAAAGAGATAGAAAAGACTAGAAAAATTCTGCAATTCTTTAGAGACCGACGTGTCGATACATACGGCCCTATATTACAAAAAGAAATACTTCCAACCCCATCTCCTTCAAAAAAGGGAGCGAATAAAGCGCTGTTCAGTTAATTTAAAAGGAATAGCAGGCCAGAGTACCTGCTCAGACTGTATCCAAACCTGATAATGATCGAGTTTGCCGAAATCATTATTTTTCACTCTTGGCACTCGCTTTCCGAGGGCGGTCCGGGAGCCTTCTAGGCGCCGCGCCTGTGGAGTCTTCCTTGGGAGTGTTAAATGAAATGGTAAAAACCAATTTTCCTAAATGGAGAGTTGGTTTTTTACGTTATTCAATTGGTTGTTAATGTAACAGGCATTCTATATCCTGCTTTATGGAAATAACGGGTGAAACAGCTTTTGATCGGAGCTGTCGCTAAGGCGGCCTTTTCTTTATATGACGGTTAGCGAAGAACAATGTGGGAAATACTAAGAGAATGAAAATCTTACCGAATTTTCAGAAAAATACATTGACGGGAAATTACAGTTGTTATATATTATTAATAAGTTAAATTTATTGTTATATAACAGAAGGAGGAGTCAAGATGATGAACATTCAGGATAAAGCCTATGAAAGTTATGTAAAGATTTGTGAAAGGTATGAAATCGAGTCGATAAACTTCGACCACTTCATCAAAAGTTTAACCAAAGATCAGTTGGATGAATACAGTAAATTAGCCGTTTAAATGAAAGGACGTGATTGCACAAGATGGACCTCCCGGTTGATGTAGATGTAGAAGCCAGTTAGAAACCCCACCAGTTGCCATTGGGAACAGGTGGGGTTTTGTCATGTGTTTTAAGAGGCTATTTTTAATTAGTAGGATAACTTGACTGACGAAAATGATAGGTAGTAAGAGTTTTTGGATAACCGGCAATTTTCATGTAAATCAAAACAATAAAATATCAATTACTATTACATGACTAGTGAAGGAAAAAAGCTGTGTATTAAACTTTAGTGGATAAGAATATAAAATTCAGAATTTTCTTGAAATGAATCCGTGCACATGTTAGAATTCATTTCAGGTAAGAATATTATAAATAAGATAATATTGGAATTATGGTGAAACTTCGTTTCTTAATAAGCAACAAAAATAATAAGGAAGGATTGAAGAGAATCTATATAGGAAATAAAGTTACGGGGATTGGTAAAATTAAACGATTCCTTATTAAAAAGCAAAAAATATCTCCTCTATTTATATCATCCAAGCATCCAGTCATAGTCAAATGAGAACCAGTTACTATAGTGTTTTTTAAAACGACGCATTCTTGCCTATCTACCTTAAAACATCAAAAATCAGCACAATGATTGCTATGTATAACGACATAGCCAATAAATCTTTTTATATAAGATTTTTCGGAAATAAAAAGAAACGATGTTGCTTATTGAGAAACGATGTCCGTGGATTACATCTTCAGTTTTAATATTATTCAAATCTATTTATGAAGGGGTGAGAGATAATTTGAAAGCGCTTCATCGAAATCGAACTATAGAAAAATTTGACGGAAAATAATATCTATGAAATCAGCTTAACAGCAAAATAAAAGTTATGTCGATGTAAATATGCTAATGATTTATTTTTTTGGATGGTGGAATTGTAAGCGCTTGTATGAAAGTGATCAGTGGGTAATGGCCAGCGTATTTAGCACATAAATGAAATCATTCAGGAGGTTTTTGATTAATGAACAAACAACTTCAGATGAATAAGAAATTTAAATGGAAAGTTCGTTATACTGTCTTATTTGTATTATGGTTATGTTGGCTGTTTTCTTTCCTTGATCGAATGGTTATCACTATTGCATTGCCTTTTATTGGTGAAGATCTAAATCTAACGGCGACAGCTCAAGGGTTACTGTTAAGTATTTTCTTTGCAGGTTATGCACTGTTCCAAATACCGGGCGGGATGTTATCAGATAAATTTGGCTTTCGTCGTGTGATGAGCATTGCGATTGTATGGTGGTCAATTTTCACATCATTGACTGGCTTAATTTTTTCTTATCCACTTATGTTAATTATTCGATTCGTATTCGGTTTAGGTGAGGCATGTTTACCAGGTGCTGCATACAAAGGAATAGCTAATTACTTTCCTAGTAAGCAACGCGGGACGGCCACAGGAATTCAGTCAACAGTTAATACGTTAGGACCGGCTCTTGCTGCTATTGCTGCGGCAGCAATCATTGCGGCATTTGGATGGCGTACAGTGTTTATCGTAATGGGTATTCCGGGCACTATAATCGGTCTGTATATCTGGTTTAAATTCAAAGATAATCCGAAAGATCATCCTAAAATGACGAAAGAAGAGCTTGCAGAATTAGAAGAAGACAGTGAGACAGAAAATTCGAAAGAAGAAAAGAAATCTGGAGTTTCCTTTAAGGAACTTTTAAGAAAACCTATTTTATGGCAAATGGCGCTTATTTGGTTCTTCTTTGATATTACTTTCTGGGGCTTTACTTCTTGGCTTCCATCTTATCTGATAAATGTTAGAGGACTTTCTTTAATGGATACTGGTATTTTCAGTGCCTTACCGTATCTAGTTGGTACAGTTTCAATTGTTCTTGGTGGGTACTTGTCAGATAAAGTAAAAGGAAAAAGAAAATGGGTGTTTATCCCTAATGCTGTAATTGGTGGTTTAGCATTATTATTGATGCTTCAAGCTTCTTCCACTGCAATGGTCATTACGTATCAATGTGTTGCAGCATTCTTCATGTTCTTAGCTCAAGGAGCATTCTGGGGTCTGGTTGTTGACACACTTCCTGCGAAAATAATGGCTGCAGGCTCATCTACTGTTAACTGTTTCGGATCAATTGCAGGATTCATCGCCCCGTTTTTAATGGGATATATGATTGAAAGCAGCGGTGGTTCTTACAATTCATCTTTCATATTAATGATTGCAGCAATTATTGTAGCAGCAATTATTGCCCTTACGATTGGCAATAATACCGAAAAAGAAAGTTCATTGAATTCAGAAACAATAGTAGAAGCTTAATTTGAATTGCAAATCCATCAGTAAGTAAATGGATTCATTCATCTATGCTGAGAAGAGCAATATAATAAAAATGATGTTTTTTAACATGGTAATAGCAGTATATTTACAAAACCCTTGATAAGCGGCTGTCAGATGGCAGGCGCTTTTTAATTTCAGTGAAATCATGACTGAAAATTGAATAATCTACACAATGCAGACGCTTTTTTTTCAGATATTGGGTAAGAAAGAGGGAAAAAGGTGTTGTAATTTTCAGAAAAGTAATTAAAATTAAAAAGGAACACCGTTGCTTATTAGGTAACAGGAAGGGTGTGAATAAACGAAATAAATTAAATCATTTAAAAGGGAGTTTGAATGAATGAAAGTAAATTTAAAACCAAGCAATGTTAGTTCATTAACAAAGGTACTTGCAGTAGCTACGCAAAATCAATTTGCTGTCGGTTCGTTTACTCCTAGAGCTACAAAGATGGTAACTCCTATACTTAGAGCGGCCCAAGAAAAGAAATCTGCGGTTATTGTTCAAACTTCTGAGAGAGAGCAGGAACGATACGGAATTAATTTAGCGGAATTTAGCCGAGAGTTTTATCGTGTGATCCAAGAGGAGAATATTACGATCCCTGCCGTGTTACATTTAGATCATACGAAGGATTTCAATGTAATTGCTGAAGCCATCGAAGTTGGCTTTACATCTGTTATGATTGATGCATCAGAGCAACCATTCAAGAAAAATATTGAGATAACAAAAAAGGTTGTTGAGTATGCACATTCAAGAGGCGTAACTGTTGAAGCTGAATTAGGCAAGATAGGGACAACTGACTTTATTGAAACCGACGTTGATGAAGAGCTATTTACAGAGCCTAAAGAAGCAAAACAGTTTGTTGAAGAGACAGGTATTGATGCATTGGCGGTTTCTGTCGGAACTTCACATGGAGTTTATCTTGTTAAAAATCCAAAAATTGATATGGAACGTTTAATAGCAATTCGTGCATTAACATCTGTACCTTTAGTGTTACATGGCGGTTCAGGCACTCCTTCAGAGATGATTAGGAATGCAATTCAAATTCCTAATGGCGGAATTAGTAAAGTGAATATTGCAACAGATCTAGAACATATGATGATAAAAACTCTTAATCGGGAAAATTATGTTACAGAAAAAGAGTGGTCGGAACTACCAACTGAAACATTAACTTTAGTCCAAAACGCAGTTCAGAACGTAGTAAAAGAAAAAATTGAAAACTTTTTAATAAGTAGCGATAGCGCTTCTTACTATGTTTAAGAAGTAAGATTATACTAACTTTGAACTATACCCCCTTATTTTAGTCACATAAGATAAACCCTTTAACCACATAATAGATGGCTATACTAATTATCGTTAAGATAACTTTTTTAGAAGAATTGCTAAGGTAATAGGAGGAAAAATAATATGTCTTTAGAAAGATCTAGTATAGTAACCTTTGCTGGTAATCCAGTTACGTTGATTGGGAGAGAAATTCGTGTTGGTGATAAATCGCCAAATTTTGAAGTATTAGCAAACGATCTATCAAAGGTTACACTTGAAGATTCAAAAGGGAAAGTCCGCCTTATTTCATGTGTTCCCTCTCTTGATACAGGAGTATGTGACGCACAAACACGGAAATTTAACCAATTAGCTAGCAATCTAGGAAATGATGTAGAAGTGTTAACAATTAGTGTAGATCTTCCATTTGCACAAAAAAGATGGTGTGGAGCAGCAGGAATAGAACAAGCTCAAACCCTTTCAGATCATTTTAAGATGTCATTTGGAACAGCTTATGGCACATATATAAAGGAACATCGTTTAGAATGCCGTGCAGTATTCGTTGTAGATGAAAAAGATGTCGTACAGTATGTTGAATACGTTCCGGATATTACGGAACATCCGAACTATGAAGAAGCTATAGAAGCAATTAAGTCATTAATAAAAGTTAAAAAGTGATATAAGTAAGCAATATACACTATGTTTAAAGGACGTATATTATTTTTCATTAATTCTAAGAAGTAAAATTTTTATTGCATTACAATCTTTTTTTCTCAGTTTATTTTATTCTAATCTCAAAATAGAAAGGCTGCCTCACAAAAGGTCAGCCTCTTCTACTGATGGTTTTAATAATGGGGTGGTGAGGTGCAAACATAGAGACAAAAAAGTTGTTATTACCTTAAAAGGAATAAGGGTAAAGTTTAAATTAATTTTTGTTAATGAGGAGTCGATAATATTCTGAATTTTATAACTTTTTTTGTTGAAAAACTAAAGTAGTGGTGATAGTATAAAAGTGTCAAGAATTTATTAAATATAGAATAAAATGTTATATTTCACTCATTTATTGGAACGTCGTTGCTTATTAAGGGGCAAAAAGGGGCAGCTAGACTTTTAAATTTTGGCAATGGTATTTGAAAACAAATCGATTGAAGTATATTAAACAACTTAATTTAAATGACCAGGTTGTAAAAAAATTTAGAATTCTATAATTATCCAATTTTAAATATTTTTTTACCCAGTATTGTATACAATACTGCATTCAATTTTGAATTCTTCATTGAGGGGAGGTATAAATGTTGAATAGTTTAGAAATCGATATCTATAAAAAAATCAAGCAGGCCATTATCCTGCAAAAGCTTCGGCCAAATATGCAGCTAATAGAAAAGGATCTTGCTGAATCGTTTGGGGTAAGCCGTACCCCTGTTCGAAATGTTCTGCGCAGATTGGAATATGAAAAATTAGTGAAAATTAAGGAGCATAAAGGTACCTTTGTCTCTTGTTCAACAATTGAAGAAGCAAAAGAAGTATTTGAAATGAGGAGAATTTTAGAAGGGGAGGCAGTGCGAAGAGCATGCACACTCATTAACGAGGAACAATTACAAGAGCTAGAGACTCTAGTTGAAGAAGAACGACATATATATGGTAGTCTGGATTTTTACGAATCTTTAAAAATATCTGGGGATTTTCATTTGAAAATAGCTGAAATCGCAGGGAATTCGTATTTTTATCAATATCTCGAAGACTTAATATCCCTAACTTATGTGATTATAGCAATCTATGGAAGAGGCAAAATGGAAGCATGTGGTTCTCACGATCATTTGCAAATTTTTAATGCTATTAAGCAAAGGGATGGTGCTCTTGCAGAACGCTTATCTCTCATTCATCTTAGTGAAATTGAGTCGAATCTTCATTTTAATGAGGAATTACAGATCTCGTCTTCCTTGTCAGATATATTTCTTTAATTGTAATTAGATATACGATTCATTGAAAGCGCTTACTATTAAAGTTTTTAAGGAGGTGATACAGCCCATCGAAATGATTTTCAAACGTAATGTAGTTGTCATGTTATTTTTTTTTGATTTTAAAGAAACGCTGTTGCTTAATATGCGACGATACCTCGAGTCAAACGCAATAAGATGGTGGAGGATCGATGGGAAATAGTACTTTTAACAAAACAAATTCGTATTTTAATTCCTGTGAATGAAGAACAGAAAAGAACACTTAGAAGAAAGGTTACATCATATCATAGCCTTGGCAAACATCTAAGACCTAACTTGTTAACCAATGCATATGTCAGAAATGCGGAAAACAATAAAAAAGGGGTTGGATGTATCATGTCTACAAATTTAAAAAATTACGTTCCACAAGAAACGCAGATCCAACATGGTACGGGTGTGGATGAATCACTTAATCCGAAAACCGAGGAAGGTAGGACGGTAAGTCCGTTAAACTATATTTTTATGTGGGTTGGAGACGGTGTCAATCTAGGTAATATGACGCTTGGAGCTAGTATGATTGTAGCGGGAATCGCTACGTTAAACATCTTTCAGACATTTGCCGCAGCTATCATGGCAATTGGTATCATTTCAACTGTTTTTGCTTTAAATGACAGGCTTGGATACAGAACGGGAATACCATATGTTGTACAGCTTAGAATGTCCTTTGGGCTGAAAGGTTCCGTAATATCATCACTAATGCGCGGTATTCCCGCCATCGTTTGGTACGGTTTTCAAAGTTGGATTGGCGGTACTGCCTTAAATGAAATTGCGAAAATTATTACGGGCGGCGCCTTTGACAATGTTGCCATTTGCTTTGTAGTGCTACAGTTGGTGCAAATTGCGCTTTCGCTGTACGGATTCCATGCCATTAAATGGGTGGAAACGCTTGCGTCTATTGTTATTGTACTAGCGCTTCTCTATGTATTTGGCGTTCTAATAACTTCCCATAGCGAGGTTATTGCAGAAAAATGGGTTCATGCAGAAGGATCATGGGGCTTACCTTTCTTTGCATTGATAATGATGTTTATGGGAAATTATGCGGCTATCTTTTTAAGTGCAGCGGACTATTCAAGAGAGCTAAAATCTGGTATTAGCGACGCAAAACGCGGGTTTTTGTACTTTCTTCCTATATTAATAGCGTACGGCTTGACACTTGCAATCGGTGGAATGCTTGCTTCCGCAACCGGCATCAACAATCCTGTGAAAGCGTTTGCGGTCGTGGTGGATAACTCTTATATTACACTCTTTGTATCCGCATTTATTGTTTTGGGTGCGGTTGCAGTAAACATGGTTGCCAATATTATTCCGCCAACCTATGTTATTACCCTGCTTACAAAAATGAAATATAAACCTGCAGTTACCATAACCGGACTGCTTGCATTTTGCTCATTCCCTTGGGTACTTGTACAGGATTCTTCGGCAAAGGGTCTTGGTATTTTCATTCTTATATATTCCGCATTTTTAGGTCCTATTGTTTCTATATTATTAGTCGAATATTATATATTAAGAAAGCAAAAAGTAAATGTTGCAGATTTGTATAAGGAAGACGGTCCATTTGCCGGGTATAATCCAGCAGCGGTGCTTGCATTGCTTATCGGAGCCGGAGCAGCCTTCATGAAAGTGGAGCTGGCATGGATTATCGGTGTTTTTGTGGCAGGTATTGCATATTTGCTTTTGATGAAATTTGCATTTAAAGGTTCAAAATTCAAAAAGGGTACTATTTTTGAAAAGTAAACCTGTATTTCTAGGTTTCTACGGGTTATTCACTCTGTCTATTTATATTGGATTGATGCAATCTGAGGATGAAATAAACTAGGTGGTTGAGTAATGTGAATATACGGAAAATTCGGAAAAAGGGGTTGGGAGAATGAAGTTTGATTTAATCATAAAGAACGGAAATGTAGTAATTGAACATACAGTAGAACAACTAGATATCGGTATACTTAATGGTAAAATTGCAGAAATTTCGAAAGAAATAGTCGGAGAATCTGCTGAAATTATAGATGCTTCTCATCAATATGTCATGCCTGGGATGATAGATGCCCATGTCCATATTTGCGAGCCAGGAAGAACGGAGTGGGAAGGTTTTGTAACAGGAACTCAAGCACTAGCTGCAGGGGGGACAACATCATTTGTTGATATGCCATTAAACGCTTTGCCGGCAACGACTACAAAGAGTTCACTGCATCTAAAATTAAAATCTGCTGAAAATAAGGCGTATGTTGATTATGCTTTGTATGGTGGATTAGTTCCTGATAATCTCGAAGATTTAGAGGACCTTTCTAAAGAAGGTGTTGTGGCCTTCAAATGTTTTATGGCAACATGTGGTAGTGAGGAAATTGGAGATTTTAAAAATGTTGATGATTTTACTCTATATCAAGGTATGAAAAAACTATCGGAATTGGGGCATATTTTATCTATACATGCTGAGAATGCAGAGCTTACTGATAAACTGGCAATTGAAAAGAAAAAACAAGGGAAGACAACAGCAAGAGATTATGTGGAGTCCCGTCCAATTTTTACTGAGGTTGATGCTGTAAAACGTGCTTTGTTATTAGGTAAAGAGACTGGATGTAAATTACATTTTGTTCATATCAGTAGTGGGGAGGCTGTTGAAGAAATCCTTAAAGCACGTAAACAAGGCCAAGAGGTTACGATAGAATCGTGTCCTCACTATTTCATGTTAGATACGGAAACCTTTGAAAAAATAGGACCTGTTGCGAAATGCGCTCCCCCGCTTCGTTCTAAAGCAGAACAAGATAAATTATGGGAAGCTCTTAAGGAGGGGAAAATTGATATCCTGACATCAGACCATTCCCCATGTCCTCCAGATATGAAGCAGAGCAACACAAATAATATGTTTGATGTGTGGGGAGGGATTAGTGGCTGCCAAAATAATGTTGATTTAATGTTTGACGAGGCTGTTAAGAATCGTGGGGTTTCTGTAAGTGAATTTTCAAAGATGATTGCGACAAAGCCTGCAGAAATATTTAACTTAAGAAATAAAGGAAGCATTAAAGTTTCCTATGACGCTGATATCATTCTCCTTGATCCAAATAAATCGTACACCGTTAAGCCAGAAGATTTGTATTACCGTCATCAACAAAGCCCTTATGTTGGAAGAAAGATTAACTGTCGAGTGACGAAAACGTTTGTAAGGGGACAACTAGTATTTGATTTTGAGAAAGGGATTGTAGGTCAGCCAATCGGGAAGTTTATTTCGGCAAAAAGTAGTTTCGTAAAAGCATAAAATTCTCTAAAGAAGGTTGGCCTAAAAGGGCACTTAAGTTGCTCTTGACGGCGTCATACCTTCTTTTTGTTTTATTTTTTGAATGGTATTGTGTCTGGGGATTGCTATTGTGGTAAGATAAAGAAACAGGATCAGTAATATAGGATTTAATCGGAGGGTAATGCAAATGGTTAAGTCAGTGGATAGGGCGTTAACGATTATTTCATTAGTAAGCAAGCGTAAAGAAGGGATTGGGGTTACTGAGCTTGCCTCCAATCTAGATTTAAATAAAAGCTCTATATTCAGATTATTAAGTACTCTTGTAGATCATGGATTCATCGAACAAAATCCTGAAACTAAAAAATATAGATTAGGCTATAAATATTTAGAATTAAGTTCGATGCTGCTTGAATCTATTGACTTGAGAACTCAAGCTAAACCTTTTCTGGAAGAGTTAGAATCACATATTAATGAAGTGATCCACTTGACCGTATATGATCAAGGAGAGGTAATCTATATTGAAAAACTTGAGGGAAGTGAAACACTAAGAACACATTCACAAGTAGGAAGACGGGCCCCAATGCATTGTACGGCAGTCGGGAAGGTAATCTTAGCCCATCTGCCATTAAATGAGATCGTAGATATAATTGACAAGCATGGTTTACCAAAACATACTGAACAAACGATTACAGATAAAGAATCTTTTTTTAAAGAATTGGGAAAAATCAGGAACGAAGGTATTGGTAGAGAAGTTGAAGAAAATGAACAAGGAATCACCTGTATTGCAGCGCCAATTTTTGATAATCGGAAGAAAATTACAGCTGCCGTTAGTATTTCAGGACCAAGCATCCGAATGACTGAAGAAAGATTAACTGAAATTAAACCGATAATTATGGATATTGGTAAAAAGATTTCCAAAAGGCTTGGTTACACGGACAATTAAGTAATGACATTAGAATTGGTATAATACCAATTCTTTTTTTGTGGAAATTTATTGATTCAAGTTTATCCCTTTGAAGAATTTTTATAAAAAATTTATTGACAAAAATACTTGAAATATTCAAAAAACGGTGATAATATCAAAATAAGAAACATGGTTAGTTAATAAGCAACAAGATGCTTATTTTTTTAATTATTTAATGAAACTGTGTTGCTTATTACGCGACTAAAAGGAGGAGTAATAGTGGATTTTTCTAAAGAGAAAAGCAAATTTTATAATAATCTAACGAAAACAATTCGCCGGCACATAGTTAAGATGACGAACCATGCTGGAAGTGGTCATCCCGGTGGTTCTTTATCAGCAACTGAACTAATGTCCGTACTATTTTTTGAACACATGAATGTTGATCCTAACAACCCAGATTGGCAAGAACGAGATTGTTTCTTCCTATCTAAGGGTCATTGTACACCTGTATTTTATTCAGTATTAGCTGAAAAAGGTTTCTTCCCAGTTGAAGAGTTAATGACATTCAGGGATGTTGACGGTAGGTTACATGGACATCCATGTGGAGAGCATATTCCAGGTGTAGACATATCTTCAGGATCACTTGGTCAAGGTTTATCAGTAGCTAATGGTGTTGGATTAATTGCAAAACTAGATGGTAGCAATAGAAGATCATATTGCATGATTGGTGATGGGGAATTACAAGAAGGTCAAGTATGGGAAGCAGCAATGACAACTGCACATTACAATCTTGATAACGTTTGTGCGATTATCGACTGGAACAAAATTCAACTTGATGATTTTGTTGAAAATGTAAAAGGTGTAAAAAATCTTGGTGATAAATTTAGAGCATTCGGTTGGCACGTTGTTGAAATTGATGGTCATGATATTAATGCAGTCAATGAAGCGTATAAAGAAGCTAAACGCACTAAAGGTAAACCTACTGCAATTCTAGCTCATACGGTTAAAGGTAAGGGCGTTTCATTTATGGAAGATACACATGATTGGCATGGAATGGCTCCGAATGATGAGCAATTAGAAATCGCTTTAAAGGAGTTGGCTTAAGATGGCAAATCAAGAAGCACCACGTAAAGGTTTTGCTGATGCACTGATTAGACTTGGAGAAAAACATGACAATTTAGTTGTACTTGACGCGGACTGCGCGAAATCAAATATGACAAATCTATATAAAAATAGATTTCCAGAACGCTTTTTCAACATCGGTATTTCTGAATGTGATTTAGTGGGTACTGCAGCTGGTATGGCAGTAGCAGGTAAAGTACCATTTGCGAATGCTTATGCAAACTTCCTTACTGGGCGCGCATTTGATCAAATGAGAATTTCTGTATGTTATTCAAATAACAATGTGAAAATTGTCGGTCATAACGCTGGTACATCAGCTGCTCAAGAAGGTGCAACACATTTACCGCTTGAAGATATTTCTTTAATGCGCTCACTGCCACGTATGACTGTAATTGTTCCAGCAGATGCGATTGAAATGGAAAAAGCAGTAGAAGCTGCTTATTACCATGACGGACCTATTTACCTGCGCGTTGGCAAATTACCAGTACCGATCGTTACAAAAAAAGAAGAACCATTCAAAATAGGTAAAGCAATTAAATACCGTGAAGGATCTGATATTACAATCATCAGTACTGGGATTATGCTTGATGAATCACTAAAAGCTGTAGGTGAATTAGAAAAGCAAGGTGTAAGCGCCGAACTTTTACACATCCATACAATTAAACCTATTGATAAAGAAGCCATTATTGCATCTGCTGCGAAAACAAAACATGTTATCACAGTTGAAGAGCATTCAATTATAGGTGGATTAGGTAGCGCTGTTGCTGAAGTATTATCAGAAAGCCAACCGGCTAAATTAAGAAGGATCGGTACAAATGACCGTTTTGGAGTATCTGGAAAAATGGATGAATTACTTGATTTCTTTGAATTAAGAGCACACCGTATTGTTTCTACCGCAAATGAATTATTAGGGCATAGAGTAACTAGCTAATCACATTTTTAGATAATGAAAGGGGGAGGGTTTTTGTCAAACGCAACCCAATATCTAAGTTTAAAGGATACTTTAGAAAATCCTCTCTTCTCTAAATCGGATGATAGCCTTCGTGCTAAAATCAAAGCTCATTTAAAACAAACAAAACATAAGTTTATCGTTTTAGATGATGATCCAACTGGTGTCCAAACGGTACATGATATTTTTGTCATTACGGACTGGGGAAAAGCCTGGATTAAAAAAGGCTTATCTGATGAGAGAAGTGTACTTTATATTTTAACAAACACAAGAAGTTATAATGCAGAAAAAACGGAAAACATCAATAGAGAGATTGTCCAAAACATTGTTGACGTTACTAAGGAAATGGGCATTAATTATTCAATCATCAGTAGAAGTGACTCAACTTTAAGAGGGCATTATCCACTTGAAATTAATGTGCTCCAAGATGAATTATTAAAAACTGCTGATGTACAAATTTCAGGTCATTTAATCATACCGGCTTTTTTTGAAGCACATCGTTACACCATAGATAATATTCATTATTTAGGTATGGATGGTCAGCTTGTCCCAGTAAATGAAACAGAATTTGCGAATGATTCCGTTTTCGGTTTCAATACTGCTAATTTGCCGAAATGGATTGAAGAGAAGACAAATGGAAGCGTAGCTTCAGAGTCAGCTTTGATCATTTCACTTGAAGATATTCATGATGGTGGCATTGATAAAGTTCATGAGATTTTACTATCTGCCAACAATAATGCTCCTATTATAGTAAATGCAAAATCTTACTATGATTTAGACATCGTATCATTAGCTGTCCTTAAAGCAATTGATTCTGGCAAGCAATTCTTGTTTAGAACTGCAGCATCTATTGTAAAATCGATTGCGGGAATTCAGGATCGTCCATATTTATCAGCTAATGAAATTGTTTCAAATGATGAAAACCAAAACAATGGTGGATTTATTATAGTAGGTTCTCACACGAATAAAACTACGGAACAAATAAAGGAACTAATGAATAAATACCCGATTGAACAAATCGAAATTAATGTCGTGAAAGTTCTGAATAAAGAAACAAGAACTGAAGAGCTAACACGAGTATGTCAATTAGTAGATCATAATATTTCTTCTAATCGCGATACGCTTGTTTATACAAGTAGGGATTTAATTAGTGCAAAAGATAAGGAAGAAAACTTAAAAATTAGTCAAACTGTTTCAAGTTCTTTAGTTAAAGTTATTCGCTCACTAAAAGTAAAACCGAAATTTATCATTGCAAAAGGTGGTATAACTTCGAGTGATGTGGCAACTGAAGGCTTGGAAATAAAATATGCAAAAATTTTGGGGCAAGCGATCGCCGGTGTTCCAGTATGGTTAACCGGAAGTGAAGCTAAGTTCAAGGATACACCTTATATCGTATTTCCAGGCAACGTCGGAGATAAAGATTCGATTGCTCAAATCTTTGAAAATATAAAAAAGGATCAAAAGGGAGAGATATAAATGGCTAAACAAAAAATGACAGCTGCTGAGTTAATTGCCTTGTATTTAGAAAAAAGAGGAGTGAAGCACGTTTATGGTATACCGGGAGCTGCAATTTTACCATTCTATGATGCAATAAAAGAATTAACTAAAATTGAATCATATATTGTTCGTCACGAGCAAACTGGTGCTTTCATGGCTGACGGTTATTCAAGAGCAACTGGTGAAGTAGGTGTATGTGCTGCCACATCAGGTCCTGGTGGAACTAACTTCTTAACTGGCCTTTATGGTGCATGGATGGATTCCATACCAATGATAGCAATTACTGGTCAACAAAAAAATAGTCTAATTGGGACCATGCAATTCCAAGAAGCGCCTATCGTTGAAATGGCAAAACCTGTAACGAAAGCTGCTTACCGTTTAACTGACGGCTCGAAAACGGCTGAATTTATTCATGAAGCATGGATAACAGCAACTACTGGTAGAAAAGGTCCAGTCCTTCTTGATTTACCGATTGATCAACAAAAAGTAGAAATAGAAGTAGACCTAGATGAGCTTATCGCTTCTACTCCAGTCGATAACTTACCACAAGCTTCCGACGCTGATATAGAGAAAGCATTAGAATTATTAAAAGACGCTAAAAGACCAGTCTTACTTTCTGGTGGAGGGGTTAACATTGCAAACGCTACTGCTGAATTAAAAGCGTTAGCTGAAGAACTGCAAATCCCTGTAGTAACTTCTGGCATGGGGATGGATACATTCCCCAACGATCACCCTTTATTCGCGGGACGTATGGGAACGATGCTTGATACTCCATTCGGTAACAAAACAATTGTTGAAGCTGACTTAGTAATCAACCTTGCCGGACGTTTCGCTGATCGTTCTACTGGAAACGTTTCGGTATTCACACAAAACGGTAAGAAAATTGTCCACGTAAACCTTGATAATAAAGAAATTGGTAAAGTTGTACCAACTAATTTAGGTATCGTTTCTGATGTTAAAGCATTCATGATTAAACTTACAGAAGCCCATAAAGCACTTGGCGCTCATGTCGCTGCAACTGCCGAAGTAGGCACTAAAGTTAACTTAACTGAAGAGCGTAAGAAATGGGCACGTAAAACTGATTACACTACACTTCCAATCAGACAAGAGCGTGCATTGCGAGAACTTCGTGAATTCTTAGATCGCGATGCATTCGTATCACATGATTGCGGTATCAGTCAGATCTGGTCTAGTCAATTATTTGAAACGTATGAACCAAGAACATACTTATTAACTGGCGGTGCAGGTACAATGGGGTGGGGGCTTGGTGCAGCAATGGCAGCGAAACTTGCATTCCCTGAAAGACAAAGTGTAAACATCCTTGGTGATGGAAGCTTAGGTATGTCATTACAAGATATTGCTACAGCTGCAAAACATGATATTCCGGTAATTATTTTCTGTATGAATAACTCATTAATGGGATTAATTCGCCAACAACAAAACTGGTTCTATAATGAACGCCAAATTTCCACGGACTTAATTTACAAAAATGAATTATGTGATAATGAAGAGCGAGGAATCGACTTTGTTAAAACTGCTGAAGGTATGGGTGTTCGTGGTGAGCTTGTTACACATTATGATGATATCAAGCCAGCTCTACAACGTGCAGTTGACTCTGGTAAACCATATTTAATCGAAGTTATAGTTGATCCAGATCCTAAGAACGCATGCGAATTCTCTAACAACGGTGCACTTAATGGATTCAAATATTCTAAAGATATCGATTATTCTAAATAATGGGTTTATTAAAGGAGGGAAGCCGAAAAATCGGCGAAACAATGTCAGAAAATCTTCATAATTCCATGAAAGTCGGAATTGTTCACTTTATGGCTTATCCGGAAACGATGGGTGGAGATGGTCCAACTGTTGAAACAATTAAGAAAATTGTACAAGATGATTTTTTCTCTGGAATTGAAATTACATCTATTAACAATCCTGAAGAACGTAAAGAGGCTACTCAAATTTTACAATCCGGTGGAATGACTGTAGGATTTGGTGCACAACCTATTCTATTAAGAAACAAAGGAAACCTTAATTCTTTTGATGAAGCCGAGCGCAGAAGGGCTATCGATTTAGTAAAAGTCGGAATTGACCAAGCTTACGAAGTAAATGCTGCTAAACTTGGTTTCTTAAGTGGGGCTAAACCAGATACTCAACAAGATGTTGCATTACAATTACTAACGAACTCCATCAAAGAACTATGCGATTATGCAAAATCTAAAGGTGATTTAGTACTGTCACTTGAAACATTTGATGATGAGACTGATAAGAAATGTCTAATCGGTTCGAATAAACTTGCTGTTGAAGTTGCAAAAGAAGTTCGTAAAGTAGATCCTACTTTCGGTTTAATGCTTGATTTAAGTCATTTACCAATGCAACGTGAAACTTCTTCTGATGCATTAACGGTTGCTCGTGATTATATTAACCATGCCCATATCGGAAATTGCTACATTAAAGATACTTCTGATCCTGCTTACGGAGATCAGCATCCGCGTTTCGGATATCCAGGAAGTGAAGTTGATGTTTCTGAATTGGCGGAGTATTTACGATCTCTATTAGAAATTGGTTACATCGGTGAAGGTATAAAGAATATAGTCGCTTTTGAAGTAAAACCTGTAGGTACAGAATCATCAGATATTGTAATTGCACAGTCAAAACGTACTCTCATTGATGCATGGTCATTATTACATTCAAAAAAAGGGCGTTTAGTTGGTTAGCCTACTATATATTTACTGTATGTTTAAACGGTGACAAGCACTTTTGCCTGTCACCGTTTAATCTAAAATTCAATTAGCTTATCATGCAGAATTCCTATTGAGCAACAACTAAATAAGGTGTTAATATGACTTTGCATTAAAAAAACTGGATTTGTAATAAATAACAAAAATTTTTTAGAGATTAATTGGCAAGGAAGTGATCGATTGGTTAAACTTCAGAAGGATGTTGATGCTATAAGAATCAACAAAAGAACCGAAGAACTTGCTGCTTGTTCATCTACATCCGTTGGTGTCACTAGACTACCTTTCACAGTGGAAAGTTTAAAAGCAGAAAGCCTAGTTGAAGAGTGGATGAAAGCAGCTGGGATGACGGTAAGAAAAGATGCTCTTAACAATATAATCGGACGTTATGAAGGGAAAGATCCTACAGCTCCAGTTTTAATGATTGGTTCACATTTAGATAGCGTGATTGAAGCAGGTAAATATGACGGTATTTTAGGAGTTATAACTGGAATAGAAGTTGTTCAAACTCTTAAGGATAATGGCATTATATTATACAATCCAATCGAAGTGGTAGGTTTTTGTGATGAGGAAGGAGTAAGGTTTCACTCAACTTTCCTCGGTAGTAAAGCGATTGCAGGAACTTTTACCGCTGAAGATTTAGAAAGGGCAGATGAACAAGGAATAACAATTGCGGAAGCGTTAAAAGGAATTGGTATTGCTGACCCATATGCTTATAAAAAAGCCAGTCGTACTCCAGAAGAACTCCTCGCTTATTTGGAACTTCATATCGAACAGGGTCCTGTGCTTGAGAAGGAGAATGAACCTGTCGGAATAGTTCGTGGGATTGCTGGTGCTACAAGATTTTATTTTGAAATTATCGGGAAACCTGGACATGCAGGGACAGTTCCTGTTGCCCTTAGACAAGATGCACTTTTAGGAGCGAGTGATCTCATTTCCTACATTGAGAACATAGCTATCCAAAATGAACCATTGGTAGCGACCGTTGGTAAACTTACTGTAAGTCCGGGTGCTAGTAATGTAATACCTGGCCTTGTAACAGGGACGCTGGATATCCGTGATTTAAATGTTGATCGTAAGAAAAAAGCTATTGATGCCATTTTAACTGAAAGTGAAAAAGTAGCAAAGGCTAGAGGACTCCAAATTCATTTTGAACAAGTCATGGAAGCCGATCCTGTATACTGTGATGAACAATTGATTACAGTAATCGAAGAATCGATTCACGAACTGGATGGAAGCGTCATCAGTCTTGTAAGTGGTGCTGGTCACGATGCAATGGCTATGGCGGATGTAACGAATGTTGCGATGATTTTCGTTCGTTGTAAAGATGGTCTTAGTCATCACCCTGATGAATTCGTTACTGTAGAAGATATGGGTGCAGGAGCAAGAGTTCTTTACTCTACAGTAATTAAAATAGCCACAAAACAATATTGAGGGACATATAAAGGTTTTATATAAATATAAGACCAACTTACAAAAAAACTCGTGATCCGACTGTATCGGATCCCGAGTTTTTTCAAAATGAATACATTTCAATCAGTACCTCTTGAACAAATCAGTCAACCGTCATCAGAAGCATTTTCCTATAAGATTGAATGCTTCGAAAAGCTCATTCGATAAGAAATATATTTAAAGACAGAGATCCTTCTAGCGATGAAAACAGTCATACGTATCAACTCAGATCCAATGGTTACAAAAGGAGTTCCGTATGGACTCTTTATCATGTTCATAAAAAAGCCACTGAAATTCCTGGATTCCTCCATAATGGATTCTGTAGCGTAACTTCCAGAAAAGAAGTCGAGATTTACTCTTCATCTTGATCTCTGTCTGCGTGGGCAGTTTACCTTCAGTCAATGCCTTCTTTAGTATTTAGTAGTAATTACAATTACTTATTAATCACTGTTATCTCTGAAAATTGAACCCATGAGTAAAGCTATGCGTAAATGAAGTGAGTTTTTTGAATCATGGACGGAATAATTCAAAATGTCCTCACATTTGGCAATTCGGTATTTAACGGTATTACGGTGAACAAACAGTTTCCTGGATGTAATCGCAAGTTCACAATTATTATCCAAATATACCAATAAGGTATTAACTAAGTCTTTTTCATCTTTATTTTTCGGATAGGATAGAGAACGTAAAGTATTTTCATAAAATTTTTTTAAATCTTTTTCGGGAATTAACCGAATCAGTTCGATTAATTGCTTGGTCTCGTAAAAGTTTATAAATTTATTTTGAAACAGTTCAGACCCATGTGTCCATGCTTCCACTGCCTCTTCGTATGTAAGGTGGATAAAGGTAAGGTCATTAGAAAAGTTACCAACTCCAAACGACAACGAAATTTTTAGATTCGAATAAGCCTCATTCTGGAATTCCTTCAGCCTTTCTTCTATTATGCTTTTAATCGAATCATTAATATTCAGAGGAGATTGCATCAAAATAACAAAATAACCATCTTTCATAAAAACGATGTTGTTAGTATCTATTTTTAAAAATGATTTATGTAAAAATTTATATAAATAGTCGTATAATCTATTCATTATTTCTGCACTTTTTTGTAAAGCGTTTTGTTTATCATAATCAATCTTACATACAATGCATACGTATTTCATATTGTCGATTAAGCCATGCTGTTTTCCCCTATGAATAATTTCTTGTTTGTTGGAAATCTTTCCATCAACAAGGGAAGCAAAAAAGTTATTTTCTAACAAACGACTGTTTTCTCTAATAGCCTCGTTTTTAAGCAACGTGAATGAAATGACTGTTGATGCTTGCTCTATAGCTAATTGGGAAGATGGGTATGAAAGCTTCTCAGGGTGAAGAATTATTAGTAAATATGGATAGGGACGCATTGTTTTCACCCGAAACAATTTTATAGAAATGTCGGTATTTTGGATGTTAATTGTGAGCTGGTTTTTTTCTAGGTATATTTCTATATCACTTTTAATGTGTTCCTGAACATTTTTCATAATGATTTTCATATTTCCTGTACGAAAATGATGAGAAAAGGATGTTACATCACCAATAGGATCAAGTAGGAGAACAGGACATTTTAATAGGGAGCCAAGATTTTCAATTAAAGAATTCAGGCTGTAGCCTTTTATCATCATATTGGTAAATTCCTTGTGAATATGCATCGCATAAAATAACTCTTCGATTTGGTTATCCCATATAAAGCTTAATAATTGATGAGCAACCGCACCTAATGTTAATGTCTCTGGAATTTGAATAATGGGAAATTCTAATGAGTCAGCTAATTCGATTACTTCCGGCGGTATCTTATCAATGAATCTTTTAAGTTTAATGGCGATCCCTGCACATGGAAGTTCATTAATTTGGGAAATGAGATTGCATAATGCATGAGGGTCGTCTTTAAAAGCATATCCTGTTGTCAATAATAGGGAGTTTTCAGCTAAAAAATTGATGGCATCTGGTGTTTCTGAAATCTCAATTGATTCTACTTTCCTTTTAAGTCCGGCATGTCCAGCAATAATTTTGGCTTCTCGAAACACATCAACGATAAATAAATCTTCTACCTTTTTCATCATACACCTTCTAATTCTACATTTTGTCAGTTTTTATTTCTAGAAAGGGAAGCAAACGAATGTTGTTAAATGTGGACAAAAATTTAAATGGTAATTGTTTACATTGCATAATGATTTTGTGAATTAATCTGTTTATAATCAATTGTATAGAGGATTGAAGGTTAATGAAACTGTTTTCAAGATTTTTTTGCATTCCATAAATCTCAAGTTTTTATTATATTCAGCAACTATATTTATATTTAGAAGCACATACAATCATAATTTTTTTCAATGGTTAAAATTGTTTTTTTAGATATTTTCTTCAAGAAAAGTACAGGAACGAGAGGATGTGGTTAAAGGGGCTTAATTGATGGGAATGTGAAACAGTCAGTATAATAGTCCGAATATTAAAAAATACTTTTAGGCAGGAATAAACGTTGAAGGGGAAAGTACACTCATTATTGACCGCTTTGGCGGGTTTCTTCATTATGCAACTGTAAAAGAGGATTGGCTTTGATTTCCCATAGAAAGGAATGAACCTATGGCTACATATGATTTACTCATTAGAAATGGAAATCTTGTAATGTTTGATTCGATTGTTCAAGGAGATATTGCAATTAAGGAAGGGAAAATTAAAGAAGTGTCCATCGGAAAAAATATTGATGCCATTGCAACAAGAGAAATTAATGCTGAGGGGCAGCACATCCTCCCAGGATTAATTGACACTCATGTTCATTTCAACGAGCCAGGCAGAACTGAGTGGGAAGGTGTTCAAACTGGTAGCAGAAGTTTAGCGGCAGGTGGGGTGACAACCTATTTTGATATGCCATTGAACAGTACACCACCAACGATCAATAAAGAATATTTGGCATTAAAGAGAGCTTGCTCCGAAGAAAAGTCGGTAGTCAATTGCCGCTTTTGGGGTGGGCTTATACCAGAAAATATTGGGAATATTAAGGAACTCGATGAAAATGGAGTAATTGGATTTAAAGCTTTTATGTCACCGAGCGGAATTGTCGATTTCAATCATGTCGATGATATTACGATTTTTAAAGGGATGAGAGAAATTGCCTCTGTAGGTTCACTTTTAGCCGTTCATGCTGAAAGTACAGTCATTTGTGATCAGCTTGCACAAGAAAAACAAAGACAAAATAAAACGACTGCAAAGGACTTCGTCGAATCAAGACCGATAATTTCCGAAATTGAAGCGGTTAGAAGAATAATTTCATATGCTGAAGCTACAGGTTGTAAACTGCATATTGTTCATGCGAGCAGCCGGAAAGTAGTGGACGTCATTAATCAGGCAAAGCAAAGAGGCCTGGATATTACGGTAGAAACATGCCCTCATTATTTATCTTTGACATTAAAAGACTTAGAGGAAAAAGGCGGATTGGCAAAATGCTGCCCTCCACTGCGTGATGATGAAGAAGTAGAACAATTATGGGAAGCTGTAGCAAACGGTGAAATTGACGTTATAGCATCCGACCATTCACCAGCACCTCCATCTATGAAAGAGGTAATAAATGATGACTTTTTCAGTGCCTGGGGAGGGATTTCTGGTGCCCAAACTACGCTCAATATCATGTTGACAGAGGGGCATTTTAACCGTAATCTTCCTCTGGGGAAAATTGTTGAATTAACATCAACGAATCCAGCTAAGTTATTTGGCCTTTATCCCCATAAAGGGATAATAGCCGTTGATAGCGACGCTGATCTGGCGATAGTTGATCTGAACAGAAGCTTCGAGCTGAAAAAGGAAGATTTGTTCTACCGCCATCAGCAGTCGCCTTATGTTGGCAGGACATTCAAAGGGCAAGTAACGACGACGATCGTCAATGGGGCTATTATTTTTGAAAATGGAAGCATTACCACTGTGGAAAAAATTAAAATCTAGAATTGTTAAGCAATAAAGGACTTAGAAAATCTTAATCATTTTATTCGCTTGCAGACATTTGTTTTAGGCTTACCAATCTTAAAAGTAAAAGAAGCCTGTAAGGGACTAGGACCTGATTACCTAAATGAGAAAATCATGGATGAAGAAATAAGAAGATGTTTTATCTATAATAGACAAAAATATAATTCGTTTTTATCGAATAGGCATAATGACTATTTAAATGAAAGCGTTTAACATTTATATTAAGAGACTTAATGGTTTCTTACACAAGCTATTAATATATGAAAAAGAAGCTTCAATTATAAGTTAATCGATATCGGTAACAGGGAACACCATGATTCATATGCTTATATTGACTCACGATTAAAACGTTGATTGGTGTCATATGAATTAGCTAACAAAATACGATTAAAAGGGGAGTTTAAAAGATGGGTTATCCTAAAGATTTATTAGCAAGCAGATCAATAATTGAGCACGGTAAATATGCTTTAATTGCACCTGAAGGATTGGTCAATAATGTTGTTCCAGGATTTGAGAATTGTATCATTTCCATTTTGGGTTCTCCAAAGCTTGGAGCAAGCTTTGTCGATTATATTGTGACAATGCAAAAGGAAGGTAAGAACAGCGAGGGGTTTGGTGGACAAGAAGATGTAGAGACATTTGTCTATGTTATTGAAGGGAAAATAAAAGCTGCTGCAGGTGAACAAGAGTTTGTCCTCGATGAAAGCGGTTATTTATACTGTCCGCCAGGAACAAAGATGTATTTAGAAAACCAATTGGATGGAGATTCTAAACTATTCCTATATAAGCAAAAGTATCGTCCGCTTGAAGGACGGAGGCCATGGGTTTATTCGAACCACGCGAACAATATTGAATTTAGGATTTATGATGATATGCATAATGTCCATCTTAAAGATCTTTTGCCTGCTGATATAGATTTTGATATGAATTTTCATATTCTTTCCTTTGATCCCGCTGCATCTCATCCGTTCATCGAAACACATGTGCAAGAACATGGCGCTTACTTACTCTCGGGAGAAGGGATGTATAATCTGGATAATCAGTGGGTACCCGTAAAGAAAGGAGATTACATTTTTATGGGTCCATATGTACATCAAGCAGCCTATGCGGTAGGTAGAGAAAATTTAACATATGTTTACTCTAAAGATTGTAATCGTGATGCATCCTTGTAAAAGGTCACATCACTTAGTAGGAATGCGTAGATGCCAACTTCAAGAGATTTAATGCGGGCAGAATCTGTATTATAGGGAGATCTGGTAAGTGTAATTCAAACCCATTAAATATAAAAGAGGTGCTGAGATATGGACCAGAATATAATTTTGAACAAAGAGTCGATAATAGAGGAAAGAGTTTTTGAAATCGATAAAATAGCAAAATTCGATTCTAATGCACCACAAAAAAATTATTTCTATGAAACGGATAAAACTGTTGGGGCAGTTTGGTGTCTTGAACCTGAGCAGGAAGTATATTTACATTCTCATTCGAATGTTGATGATATTTGGGTTTGCATTGAGGGGGAAGGAACATACTTTCCTGATTTAGAGAATGAGATTGCGATCAGAAAAGGAATGGTAGTATTGGCCAAGCCTAATCAAATTCATGGAATGCGTAATACAGGAAACAGTCGATTCATGTTTGTAGGCTTTGCTGCAGGGGCATTGCCAATGGATATAACAAGATATTAGAAAAATTCTAAGATTATTAAACAATTACAATATAATTTAAGTTTCTTCTTTCAAAAAACAAAAAAAGTGATTAAGGCGAAGCGATTGTAATGAAGACAGCGCTTCGCTTATATTTTTATTTATGTAAAAGAGATGATTTGCAATTTTTACGAAGAAACTATGGCTTCCAAAGGAAATCAATACTTTTAAGAATTGGCTTCCTTAAAAACTCGCAAAAAGATTTTTAAAGGAAATGGTGATGATTAAGATGAAACAGCAAGGAGTTACTGTAACATTATTGTCCTCTTTACAGTGGCTTTTTTTTATTTTTGCCAATACGGTTGTCGTACCAATTTCTGTAGGAGCAGCATTCCAGCTTCCTTCAGAAACAATTGAAATGACGATAAGATGCTCCTTTATCTTTACAGGAATAGCCTCTATTCTGCAGGCCTGGATTGGGCATCGTTATCCATTATTGGACAGCCATTCGGGGCTAATGTGGGGTCTGATGATAAATATGGGCATCTCTGCATCTGCACTCGGATTGGATTTTGCAACCGTAGGAGGGGGAATTGCAACAGGTATTCTGCTGGCTGGAGCTGTAACCGTACTGCTTGCGGCATTTAACCTGATTTATATCATACAGAAAGTAATTAAGCCGATGGTGATAAGTGTTTATATATTTTTGCTAACCTTTCAGCTCATCTTTATTTTCTTCAAAGGTATGTTTAAAATAACCGAAAGTGGAACAATCGATCTCCCTGTCAGTTTGTTTTCAATCTTGATTGTCATCTTTGTTGGCTTTTTAAGGATTAAAGGAGGGAAAATACTAGGCAATTTCTCAATCCTAATCGGAATTATCGTAGGATGGTCATTATATCGAATTATTTTCCCTTCAGATCTTCCGGCGGCTAGCTCTTCAGGTATGGCATTCACTTTCTTTCCCCTTGGAACTCCAAACTTGGATATTGGTATTATTCTTGTCTCCTTTTTTGCGGTCCTTCTGAATTTAACGAATTCTTTCGCTTCTATTCAAGCTGTTGCAGAGGTTTACAAGGAAGAGGTGGAACATAGTCAATACAGGAGATCTATTTTTGTAACAGGTATATTTGCGTTTATCTCTTCGATTTTTGGCTTGGTCCCTTTTACACCATTTACATCTACAATAGGGTTTTTACAAAGTACCAAGTTATTTAAACGAGAGCCATTTATTATAAGCGGATTCTTGTTTATTCTCCTTGGAGTTATTCCGCCATTAGGGAGGTTCTTAGGAACCATACCACTAACAATAGGTAACGCTGTTTTATTTGTCGCATACCTTCAATTGTTTGGGACCGCATTAAACAGCCTAAAAGGAACGTTATTCAACTCTGAAACGATACTCCGTTTAGCGGGACCAGTCCTAGTTGGAGTCAGCATTATGAATATCCCGCCAGCATCATTCGGCAGTATTCCTGTCCTCTTGCAGCCTTTCATTACAAATGGTCTCATTATGGGTGTCATTATATCGATCTTTTTGGAAAAACTTATTGATTGGAATAAGTTAACGAATAAGTTGGAAGTCAGGCAGTAACCGATATATCACCTGAAAATGGATAAATGAGCAACAACAATAGGTGATTATTCTAAAAGTTAAAAAATGGGATTTGATATTACGATTGAAGAAAAAAGGAGTTCACATAATATTGACTACTTTGGACATCTGTTGAAGGCAATGGTCAACTTTCTATCGATAAACTTGAAATTGATTATAAGAGAACAAAACAATAAATTGAGAACTTGATTATTCGATAACTAATTAAGTATTGAACCAGTTCAAAGGTAAAAGAGCTCACCTGGTTTACGAAATTTCTTCTCAGCATATGCCGGGAGGCAAACTAATTTTTAAAGGAGGAATACACCATGGGAGAATATGTGAAAATAGGTAATCTTCAAGTGGCTCCGGTACTGGGGCATTCCAACGAACCAGGATGCAATGTTATTAAATTCATAAAGCTTAGCAAAGGAAAAACTAATTGTCTTTTTCTATTCATTATTTAGGGCTTTAGGTTAAAGTGTTGGGGTATCCCGTATTATTCGATAAAATGGGGAACAAGTGATCAAATTTACTTGTTCCCCATTTTGGTTTAATTCTTTATAAAAGGCTGTTTTCGCATACTTTGTTGCTATTTACCAAGTAAAGCGGTGTGGTTGATTTCCCCTCCAGATGCTCGCTTTCCGCGGGGCGGGAGGTGAGCCTCCTCGACGTAAACGCCTGTGGGGTCTCACCTGTCCCGCTGCTCCCGCAGGAGTCTCGCACTTGCGCTCCAATCAACCTTAAATCGTTTCGTTTTAAAAACAACAATCTTTATGAAAAGAGCCTTATAAAAGAAGAAGCTAAGTAAACATATGTGAATTAAAAATAATAAGAATAGTCTTCACCTTTTTAGGTTCGCAGAACATCAGAAGTTAATTTGGACGGCACAAGTAGAACAAGTATCTTATTTATCAAAAAATACCAGTGAAATATGATAAGGTGCTAACTATAACAATAAGTACCACTTCCTTTGATCATAGAAATCTGTATATTTTACACATTATTGGTTTGCTTCCATTGGTTATTTTGCACAAAAAAACACCAAAATACTAACAGAATTGTCAATGAAGTTAAATGCGAAAGCAAGTAAAATAATAGATGATATAAATTTCGTGAATATTCATCACGTGAATGGATATTGAGAAGGGAAGCGATGTGATGTGATGGGCAATCAAAACGAAAGATTCATAGATGAAAAGGATGATGTTGCATTCGATGATAAATTGGTTAGCATCTTTCGGGGGCAACAGAGAGTAATGGGATGACCCGGTTATTATATTCCAAGAATGGATGAGCGCTCAGCAAGCAATGAAAGCTGAGATGGAAAAAGAAAACCTTATTACATATTTTGATAGTGTAGGCTACTTGTTTGGCAGGCTTGAGGGAACGGATTCCTCCGGTGGAATCATTCTGGCCGGTTCTCATATAGACACGGTCAAGGATGGGGGCGACACTTGGCAGAATGGATGTTAAACCTAATGTCCGAATGTCATTGCTGGTGAAGTGGAGATCAGTCTCGATATCAGGCATCATGAGGAAGAGGTTCTTGAAAGGTTTTGTAAGGAAATCCTTTCAACTTTCGAACCCTTGGCAAAAGAAGGTGAAATGAAGCTGGAGGTTTCACGATGGATGGATGTCAAACCTGTTGCGATGGATCGGGAAATGAATCGCCTTGTCCGACTTGCTGCTGTTCGTTCCAAGTAAGGGGGGCTTAGCCATTCGCCTAAGGAATTTACTAGTGTTGCGGATATGGAAAAGGGAATCGACGTTTTAAGTGAAATACTATATAAATTAGCCTATTAAAGGAGTTGGTTAAAATGGCATATTCAGAATTGAATGCACCGATGAGAACGATCATGACACCAGGGCCGGTCGAAGTGGACCCGCGTGTCTTAAGGGCGATGAGCACACCGATATTAGGGCAATTCGATCCTGCATTCACTACTATCATGAATGAAGTGATGGAAATGCTGCGTTTGGTTTTTCAAACAAAAAATAAATGGGCGTTTCCGATAGATGGCACCTCAAGATCGGGAAATGAAGCGATCCTATGTAGCATCATTGAGCCAGGAGATAAGGTTCTGGTTCCTATATTCGGCAGGTTCGGTCATTTGTTGGTGGAAATTTGTGAGCGATACGGAGCTGAAGTCCATACGATGGAATGTCCTTGGGGAGAGGTGTTCGAACCGGAAGCCGTCATCGCGGAAATCAAGAAGGTCTCCCCTAAAATAACAGCAATCGTCCATGGGGAAACTTCCACTGGTTGTATGCAGCCTTTGAAGGAAATCGGGTTGGCTTGCCGTGAATTGGGAGTCCTGCTTGTGGTGGATGCGGTTGCCTCCATCGGGGGCACCGATGTAAAGGTGGATGAATGGTGTATTGATGGATTGATAGGCGGGACACAAAAATGCTTATCCGTTCCTTCGGGTATGGCACCGATTACGTATAATGAGCGAATAGAAGAAATCATCCAGTCCCGCAAAAAGGTGGAACGTGGTATTGCGACGGATGAAGACAACCAAAAGGTTTCGGTCCGCCGGCCAATCGCCAGTAATTATTTCGATTTAAGCATGCTGCAGGATTATTGGGGGCCTCGCCGTTTGAATCACCATACAGAAGCTACTTCCATGATTTATGCGTTACGTGAAGGGTTGCGCCTTGTACTCGAAGAAGGTCTGGAAACGCGCTTTGCCCGTCATGAACTCCACGAATCTGCTCTCGTTGAAGGGATCAAGGCAATGGGACTTACTTTATTCGGGGATGGGAAAAATAAACTTCCATGTGTAACTTCCATCGAAATTCCAAAAGGAATCGATGGTGAAGCTGTTAGAGCCATGCTGTTGAATGAATTTGGTATCGAAATCGCTTCCTCGTTTGGTCCGCTTCACGGGAAAATTTGGAGGATCGGAACCATGGGGTTCAGTTGCAGGAAAGAAAACATCCTGTTTGTATTGGCCTCCTTGGAAGCTGTCCTTTTGCGCCAGGGGTTCCAAGTTAATCGGGGAGAGGCTTTGCAGGCTGCGCTTGATGTGTATGTAGGAAAAACGGAGAAAGTGGCAGCATCACGAGGATCTCTTTGAGTAATTGATGTCCATGTGCATCTTCAGCGAACCTGGCTGCGCTCATTGGGAAGGCTTTGAAACTGGATCGCAAATGATGGCGGCGGGAGGCTGCACCACATATTTCGATATGCCATTGTATGGAATCCCTTCAACAGTCGTTCGAAAGTCTCTCCTTGAAAAGGGCAAGCTCGGTGAGATGAAGTCGGTTATAGACTTTGGATTATTGAGAGGAATGGTCCCGGGTAATATCGATGATTTAGTGGATCTCGCCGGAGTCATTGGGTTTAAAGCTTTTCTCTCAGCGACGGGAAATGAGGAGTTTGAACGAGCGCATGATTTCACCCTTTTACGTTGAGACGTATCCGCATTATTTATTATTCAATCAGGAGGATTTAATAGAAAAAGTGCGGTTGCAAAATGCGCTTCCCCACTTAGGGGAAGAGAAGAACAAGAAAGATTGATTACCTATTTATATAGAAGGGAAATTCGATATGATTTCTTCCGACCACTCACCATGCCCTTATGAACTGAAAGATCCTGCCATACATAATATTTTTGAAGAGTGTTCGCAAAACATAAGCAAAGCGTTTATATGGGCCCTACCTTTCCTTGCCAAATCACGGTTACCATTAATAAAGGGAAAATAGTTTATCAGATTGATGTAATAAGTGAAGGGGAGCGTAGGGAGTGGCTAAAAGTGATAGATTCCGGCTTGCGGGTCAAAAACTAGGGAGAAGGCTTGGCAAATAAGGTTCGGGGCAATTGAATTCATAATAAGGGGGGATTCCGAATCGGGAATCCCCCCCCTTTTTTTCAGCTCTGCGCATGCATCATGGGCAAATCAAGGGAAAAGAAACCGGACAAGTGGATTACTTGTCCGGTTTCAAACGTTCCTTATTCAACATGGTCGACGAAATATTGATTTTTCCTGAATACCATCGCCTCCATGGTTGCGATCAATTCCCTTTCATTTAACACGTCTATTTTATACCATGCCAGTTTATGGTTTTTCTTTATCTCTTTCGCTTTAGCGGTTAAAGTCTCCCCCCGTTTGCCAGCTGATAAGAAGTTGATATTATTTGAAACGCCAACCGCTATTTTGCCATATGAATTGCTGGCTGCTGCGAATACATAATCAGCAAGTGAAAAGATAATGGCACCGTGAACCGTTCCATGGCTATTTAGCATGTGGTCACTTGGAATCAATTCTGCTTCAGCTGTGCCGGGACCGAGTTTCGTCAATCTCATCCCGAGAAAAGAAGCATATGGTTCGTCGAGCAGTACTTGTTTAATTTGGTCGTAATGCAATTCATGAACATCCTGATCTAAATGTGTGGTCATGAAAATCCCCCTTTTTATTAATGGTCTTTTGCTGAACTTATCCCATATCCTGTGTTAGATTTGAACAGTACTTCAGGAAAAGTGTTTTCCTCATCTTTTGCCTTTGACAAGATTGTACCTAAGTAGGCTCCAATAAAGCCAAGCGGTACGGTGAAAATGGTCGGGTTGCTCATCGTGAAGAGGGGATTGCCTGTGAATATACCCATTCCTGGTTCCGGATTCCATACATTGGGACTGAGCATGACCAGTATGATGGAACTGAGTAACCCGAATAACATTCCTGTGATCGCTCCGGTTGCGTTGAAGCGTTTCCAATATATTGTGCAAAGGATGATCGGTAAATTGGCACTTGCAGCAATTCCAAGCGCGAGGACTGAAAGAAAAGCGACATTCATTGATTGTGCAAATAATGCAAGTAAAATCGAAATGACAGCTACGCCGACAGAAGCCATTCGGGCGACGAGTATTTGCTGTTTTTCCGTAATCTTTCCTTCCTTGATGATTTCACCGTATATATCATGTGCAAAAGCGGATGCTGACGTTAAAACAAGACCGGATACAACCGCTAAAATCGTGGCAAATGCCACAGCAGAAACGAATGCGAATAAAAATTCACCGCCCATGGTTAAAGCAAGAAGGGGCGCGGCCATGTTTCCAGCCGAGTTTGCTTCGACGATCCGCTCAAAACCGACGAAAGATGCAGCACCGAAACCAAGGAAAATCGTCATGATGAAAAATATCCCTATAAACCATGTAGAATAAACGACGGATTTCCTTGCGGTAGCTGCGTCCTTTACTGTAAAGAAGCGGACGAGTAAATGCGGAAGGCCTGCTGCTCCAAGGACAAGCGACATATTAAATGAAATCATGTCGAGTCCATCGGTGTATTTATTTCCAGGATTCAAAAATTCCTTTCCGAGTGGGGTTGCAGTTTGGACATGATGGAACATCTCTGAAATGTTGAAATTAAAACGGGAAAATACGATGAACGTCAGCACAGCGGAACCGCCTAGTAAGAGAACCGCTTTGGTGATCTGCACCCAGCTTGTCGCTCTCATCCCGCCGAAAATTACATAAATCGTCATCAATACACCGACAAGTAGGACGGATAGCCAATAATCGATGCCGAGCAGCAGTTTAATTAATCCCCCTGCACCAACAAGTTGTGCAATCATGTAAAAGATTGAAATGACAAGTGTATTGGCGGCAGCTATCCCTCGCACTTTTTTTGATTTGAAGCGTGCTGAAATCATGTCTGCCAGCGTAAACTTACCTAGATTGCGAAGTGGTTCCGACACAAGGTACAATAAGACAAGAAAGGCAACAAGGTTCCCGATGCTCATGTAAAAGCCATCGAAACCAATAAGTGCGATTGCACCTGTAATTCCCAGGAAAGAAGCGGCTGACATAAAGTCACCTGCCACGGCCAATCCATTTTGCCATGCTGTCAATCCGCCGCCGGCAGTATAAAAATCACTGGCATTTTTCGTCTTCTTAGAAGAGTAATAGGTTATTGTAAGCGTTAACAAAATGATGCCCAAAAAAAGTGTGAGGGATAAAATGCTCATTCACCAAGCTCCTTCTCATATTTTTTCAAGATATTTTTAGCCAGCTTGTCATACTTCGCTGCCTTTTTGATATAGACAATTCCTCCTAACCATACTACGGCAAATTGGAGAAGTGCATATACCCACGCCCAAGTAATATTGAAAAAAGCTTCACCTTTCAATACTTCGCTATAAGCAGCTAAAATAGGCAGAACAAAATAAAAAGCAAGAAAGAAGAGAGTGACAGGTACGATGAAAGCTTTTTTCTTTTGAAGCAAAAACTTGAATTCTTCCGTTTCAATTAATTGACGATACTTATTTCCGCTGTCATGACCTGATGGTGGATGCCCAGTTTTAGCTGTTGATTCCATAGAAAGCCCCCTTTTTGATATAGAACGTTTTTAAAACGAGTGTTTGATAAAATGATATATCATTGTTAAAATTAACATAGTCTGAAAATTTAGTAAATTACTTTTTTGTTTGTTCGGTCATTTTTCTGAATTAAAAAAACATTATTGACAACGTAGAAATGACGTATTAATCTTGAAATAAATCATAACAATAATTTAATATCCGTTTTATTACCGTTATGTATGTCAGATGGGACAATAGTAAAATTGAGGGGGACAAAAACAATGTACAATCCGGAAATTGAAACGGCTTCGCGTCCTGAAATGGAAAGTTTACAATTGGCTCGCCTAAAAAAAACGATAAGCCATGTATATGAAAATGTACCTTATTACAGAGAAAAATTTAGGGAGATGGGCCTGGAACCAGAAGATATTCAAACTCTAAACGATGTGATGAAGCTTCCTTTTACAAAAAAACAGACTCTTCGCGATCAGTATCCATTCGGTTTATTCGCCGTTCCGATGGAGGATGTCACACGCATTCATGGTTCATCCGGAACAAGCGGAAAGCCTACAATTGTCGGGTATACGAAAAATGATTTGGAAAACTGGGCAACAATCGTCGCACGTGGAATTGTAGCTGCAGGAGGTCGCAAGTCAGATATTTTCCATAACGCATATGGATATGGTCTTTTTACCGGGGGCCTCGGTTTGCATTGCGGTGCAGAAAAACTAGGAGTTGCGACAGTGCCCATTTCAGGGGGGAATACCGATCGGCAGATTACGATCATCAATGATTTTAAACCACGCGGCATTTGTGGAACCCCCACTTATATTTTGAATATCGCCGAAAAGATGGAAGAGATGGGGATTGATCCTGCAGATAATGGGCTTGAGTATGGGATTTTCGGAGCTGAGCCATGGTCAGAGGAAATGAGGGCAACACTTGAGAGAAAACTGAATTTGAAAGCCATCGATATTTACGGACTAAGTGAAATCATGGGGCCTGGAGTTGCGATTGAATGCCATGAAGCACAGGATGGACTGCATATCGCAGAAGACCATTTTCTTGTCGAGGTCATTAACCCGGACACGCTTGAACCAGTGAAGGACGGCGAAGATGGGGAACTTGTCTTTACCAGCCTTACAAAGGAAGCGCTGCCAATCATTCGTTATCGGACGGGTGATATCGCCTCAATTACCCATGAACCGTGTAAATGCGGGCGTACCACAACAAGAATGTCCCGTGTTAAAGGCAGGACGGATGATATGATCATAGTAAGGGGAGTGAATGTATTTCCATCTGAAATTGAGCGTGTATTATTCCAAATGGAGGGAATTGTGCCTCATTATCAGATTCATCTCGTTAAGAAGGGGAAAATGGATGGTGTTGAACTGCATATTGAAATTGAAAGCGGTTTCTACAGGGAGATTGAAGAAGACTTAACGCATGGAAATGTTGCTATATTAAGGAAAACGATTCAGCATCATTTAAAATCTGCATGTCTTGTAACGATGGATGTTGTTGTCAACATTCCAAAAAGCATACCCCGTTCAGAAGGAAAAGCCATTCGTGTCGTTGATAAGCGGAAGGATGAAGTCATTAGTTTATAAATTCAGTGCTCATGAACATAATTCTGACGTTCAGTATATGACTGCTTTAGTACCGATTGAAATACGTGAAGCTCAAGAACTCGAACAAGTGGTGTGAAAACGCGATACATAAAGCGGATGCATTCGTGGTTAACCATGGATTTTTTTCTTAATGAAAGCGGAGATAAGAACCAAACATGAAATAGTGAAGGAGGAGGGCATCTTGGCTAAATATACAGTTGTTGATCAAGAAACTTGCATTGCTTGCGGTGCATGCGGTGCTGCTGCCCCGGAAATCTTTGATTACAATGACGAGGGGGTGGCATTTGTCATCCTGGATGAAAATGAAGGAACTGCAGAGGTCGCGGAAGATTTATTTGATGATCTGGATGATGCAATGGAAGGCTGCCCAACAGATTCAATTAAAGTGGAAACTTCGCCCTTTAAGGTATTGGTAGATTAAAAGATTAGTGAAATCCCCTGATAATTTCCTTTTATTATGAAAAAAGACAGAATAGTCTTGCATTAAATATAACAATAAAATATAATAACGTTATATAAACGTTATATTATAAAAAAAGAGGTGATTTGGATGAACGTTCTTTTAAATGATATGGCAGGAGAAGAAAAGCTAAATCAATTCATTGCCAGAATCGAAGCAGGAGAAAAGATAGAAGCGGATGATTGGATGCCGGAAGAATACCGGGGCACTTTAATCAAGTTAATATCGATGCATGGAATCAGTGAAATCATGGGGGCGCTTCCAGAAAAGGAGTGGGTGCCTAAAGCACCGACCTTAAATAGAAAACTTGGAATCATGGCAAAGGTGCAGGATGAAATGGGGCATGGGCAATTATTGCTTCGGGTCGCCGAGGATTTGCTAAAGCCGTACGGAAAAAAACGGGATGACCTAATGCAAGATTTGTTTAAAGGAGATTTAAAGTTTCATAATGTTTTCCATATGGAAGCCAAAACTTGGGGCGATGCTGGATTGATTGGCTGGCTGGTTGATGGAGCAGCCATCATTTCCCAGACGAACATGCTTGGTGCCTCATACGGACCATATGCCCGGGCATTACAAAGGATTTGCGCGGAAGAAGTTTTTCACGCCCAACATGGTGAAGCGATAATCATGGCTTTGGCTGAAGGGACGGAAGAACAAAGGAAATTGGTTCAAGACTCCATCGATTATTGGTGGGAATCTTTATTACTTTTCTTTGGACCTCCCAGCAAGAATGAAGTGGGCACATCCAAACAGGATATAACGATTAAGTACAGAATCAGAACCAGTACGAATGAAGAGCTTCGACAAGCCTTTTTTTCTAAATATGTGAAGCGGATCCTTTCACTCGGTTTTAGCATTCCCGATGAAACGCTTAGGTTCGATAAAACATCTGAAACTTGGATTTACAAACAACCCGATTGGGGGAAATTGAAGGTGCTCGCAAGGAATGAAGGCCCCCGTTCGCAGGATCGCCTAAGCCTTCGAAGAATCTCTTATGAAAATAATAAATGGGTACGTGAGGCGTTGGCGCCAAAGGTCATCTAATGGAGGGGGAAGGACGATATGGAAACTAGACAAGGAAATTACTTTGAAGAATTTGAAGTATTCAGCCGTAAAACGCAATCATCGCCCGTTCAATACCACTTCAGCCTGCTGGCCCCAAATGAGGATATCGCCATCATGATGGCACAAGAAAACTTCATGAGACGTGAAGCGGTTGATGATATCTGGGTCGTGAAAAGACAGAATATACGGAAAATGACGGCCGAGGAAAAGAAAACGCTTCAACGTATTGATAATAAAGATTACAGGACCACAAAAGGGTACGGGTATTTAAAGAAAAAATGGCGGAAGTATGAGCAGGGAATGCTCGATGAAAAAGAGATAATGTCTTGGGCTGGAGGTGTGAAAAATGAGGAATGAATCATTGAAGGACATCGCTATCAAGGAATTGCTGCTTCAACTGGCGGACGATGACTTCATCCATTCTTACCGTGGTGCAGAATGGCTTGGACTCGCACCGCATATCGAAGAAGATGTTGCATCCGCTTCGATATCACAAGACACGATGGGTCATGCAGCCATATATTATAAATTACTGGATGAACTCGGTGAAGGGGATGCTGATAAACTGGCTCACGACCGTCCCGCCAAGGAACGGCGCAATGCAATCATTCTCGAATTGGTCAATGGTCCTGGTTACTATATGAAAGATCCGGAATATGATTGGGCGTTTGCGGTAGTGCGGAATTATTTTTATACCCAAGCCAAAGCGATTAAGGTTCAATCCCTTCATTCATGTTCATATGCACCGCTTGCTGAAGTGGCACAAAAGGTACAGATGGAACTTTACTATCATTTGATGCACTGGAAAACATGGTTCGTTCAATTGCTGGGATCTGGCCACTTGGAAGCGGTTTCGAGAATGAAAGCGGCGATTGGGAAAACAATGCCGGATTTTGCCGGCGTATTTTCACTTGGACAATATGGAGAGGAAATGGTGGAGCTTGGCTTGATAGAAGGCGAAGCTGATTTACAGAAAAAATGGATCGAGGCTATCACCCCGATTTTTGAAAGTGTAGGTTTAGCAACAACTATTGAAATTGGCATGGCAAGAGGTGATGGTCGTAATGGCCAGCATACGGAAGATTTGGAAAAGGCGCTAGAAACGTTAAGTGAAGTGTACGCAACCGATAAAGCGGCTTCATGGTGAATCAATGGAAAGGGGAGGGGTACCATGTCGACCATACAGTTAAACACAGAAGAAATTTATAAGCTCCTGGAAGACGTTAAAGATCCCGAAATCGATACAGTAAGTATCCTGGATTTGGGGATGGTTGAAGACGTGACGATTTCGGGCAAGGACGTTTCGGTAAAAATGCTGCCAACTTTTCTTGGGTGCCCGGCATTGTCGATCATCCAAAAAAATGTGGAAACAGCCCTTCGTCAGCTGCCTGCCGTAAAAAATGTAAATGTGGAATTTTTACGTTCCCCTTCGTGGACATCCGATCGAATCACGGAAAAAGGGAAAGCTGGATTGAAGGTTTTCGGAATCTCCCCTCCACCTCGACAAATGAAAAGTGATGGATCATGGCATGTGGATTGCCCGTATTGTGAATCGACATATGTCACGATGGAAAATATCTTCGGTCCAACGGCCTGCCGCAGCATTTTATATTGTAAAGCATGCAAAAATCCGTTCGAAGCGATGAAACCGATGATAAAAATAATCTAATACAATGGAGGTTCTATAAAATGGTAAAGTTAATCGCCCTATACAAACAACCTGAAAACAAGGAAGAATTCGATGAGCACTATTTCAATGTACATGGTCCGATAACGGAAAAAATTCCAGGTCTTCAAAAAATGGAGGTCACTAAAATTGTAGGGACCCCAATGGGCAAAGACTCCGAATATTACATTCTTTGTGAAATGTATTATGAAGACCACGAAGCATTGCAGCAAGGAATGCGTTCGCCGGAAGGAAAAGCATCAGGGAAGGACCTTATGGGCTTTGCCGGGAAACTTGTAACGATGATGATCGGCGAAGAAATAAAATGAATGCCCTTCAATTCATTGAAACGTCAATCGCGGAAGGCATTGGATATATCTTCTTAAATCGGCCGAAGCAACTGAATGCCCTTAACAGGAAAATGGTTAGGGAAATAGTTTCAACCATGGAAGAATTCGACCTGGACCCACAAGTGAAGGTGATCTTGCTATCGGGTAATGGAAAAGCATTCTCCGCTGGAGCTGATATTGACGAGATGGTGAACGACAATCCAATCAGTATGGAGTTAACGAACCAATTTGCTGATTGGGACCGAATAAGCCTAGTCAAGAAGCCTGTGATTGGTGCAGTGAAAAGTTTTGTATTCGGTGGTGGTTTTGAACTTGCTTTATCCTGCGATTTCCTGATTGCCGCCAGCGATACCCAGTTTTCCTTTCCGGAAGTGACACTAGGGGTCATGCCTGGTGCAGGAGGAACCCAAAGGTTGACCAAATTGGTAGGCAAGCCGAAGGCACTTGAATGGATATTGACGGCAGAAAGGATAAAGGCAAAGACAGCCCTGCAATATGGTTTCATTAATAAGATCGTGGCACCTGAATTGTTAATGGAAGAAACGGTTGATTTTGCTAGAAAGATAGCAAAGCAACCCCCGTTAGCGGTGAGGCTGATCAAAGAATCCGTTAATAAGGCAGTTGATTATCCCTTAAATGAGGGCATGCAATTTGAACGGAAGAACTTCTATATTCTTTTTGCATCAGAGGACCAAAAAGAAGGAATGAAAGCATTTGTTGAAAAAAGGGAGCCGAAATTTACAGGCGGATAAGGGGTGCTCTATGTACGAAACGATTAAATATAGGGTTGAAAATGGAGTGGCTTGGCTTACTTTGAACCGTCCTGATAAACTTAATGCCTTTACGTCCCAAATGAATAAGGAAATACGGAAAGCGATCAAAATATCTGCGGGGTCAGATGAAGTACGGGCCATTATCATTACGGGGGAAGGCAGGGCCTTTTGTTCGGGGCAAGATTTATCGGCAGTTGATGAGGACATGAATTTAGGCCGGATGCTGCGCGAAGACTACGGTCCGATGATGGAGCAATTAGCAAGCTGTGAAAAACCGATCATTGCAGCAGTCAATGGAGTGGCTGCAGGGGCTGGCTTCAGCCTGGCACTGGCATGCGATTTCCGGCTTGTTTCTGAAAAAGCCAGTTTTGTAAATGCTTTTGTCAATATCGGTTTGATACCTGATTCGGGGAATCTGTATTACCTTTCGCGAATCGTTGGTCATGCGAAAGCCTTGGAATTATCTTTATTGGGGGAAAAGGTTCCGGCTAGCGAGGCGAAAAATATCGGGCTCGCTACAAAAGTGATCGGTGTGGAAGAATGGAACGAGCAATTGAAAGCCTTTGCAGAGAATATCGCGAACAAGCCAACTAAAGCAATCGGGTTAATTAAAAGATACTTAGAGGCGTCCTATCACCTTTCATTGGAAGAATACTTAAAAGAAGAAGCGGAGGGTCAGCGAATTGCTGGCTTAACGAAGGATTATGCAGAAGGTGTGGCAGCATTCATTGAAAAAAGGAAGGCTCAATTCATAGGCAAGTAATATAGAAAAGGGAGTGGGATTACATGGTAAGAGTTCAAGAGGCGGCATTTGAAAAAGCGGAAATGAAGCGTGATTATTATCATCTGATCATAAATGGAGAAAGAGTGGAAAGCTCTGATGGTTCCACGATTGATGCGTACAATCCTGCGACTGGTGAAATCATTGCCAAGGTTGCAAAGGCAACAAAGGAAGATGCAGAAAAAGCCGTTCAAGCTGCACGTGAAGCATTTGATAATGGGAAATGGAAAAGGACTCCGATTAATAAACGTTCTCGTGTATTGAACAAAATTGCAGCAATCATGCGTTCACGCTTTAATGAATTGGTTGAATTGGAAGTTCTGAACAGCGGCAAATCCATTTCTGCAGCACAAGGTCAAGTCATGCAGGCAATTGAAGATTTCGAATTTTATGCAGGCGCTTTAGTTGCACACCGCGGATCTGTCAATAATGTACCTGGTCAATTCCATAACTATACGGAAAAAGAGCCAGTAGGTGTTTGTGCTCAAATCATCCCTTGGAATTACCCTATGATGATGGCGGCGTGGAAAATTGCACCTGCAATTGCAGTTGGCTGTTCTGTCATTGTTAAGCCAGCTTCGTTAACGCCATTGACGGCAATTGTATTAGGGGAAATCTGTTTAGAAGCTGGTGTTCCTTCCGGCGTGGTCAATATCATTCCAGGTCCAGGATCGGACGTAGGGAATTACCTTGTCGAGCATCCGAAAGTGAATAAGGTTGCCTTCACGGGTTCTACGCCAATCGGCAGGGATCTCATGGGGAAAGCTTCACAGACATTAAAAAGGGTGACATTGGAGCTTGGCGGGAAGTCCCCTAATATTGTCTTTGAAGATGCGGACCTTGAAGCAGCCATCGATGGATCATTATATGGCATATTCTACAATACTGGACAATCCTGCGAAGCTAGATCCCGTTTATACGTACATGAAGACATATACGACGAATTCGTTGCCAGATTCGTGGAAAAAACGAAAAAATTGAAATTGGGCAATCCACTCGACAAAGAAACACACGTCGGTGCAGTCATCGATCAAGGGCAATTGGATGTCATCGACAATTATGTGCAATCTGCCATTACTGATGGAGCGAAAATCCTGACAGGGGGTAAGCCAGCTGTCATTGAAGGTTTCGAAAACGGTTTTTGGTATGAGCCGACGGTCATAGCGAATGTCAATCATGAAATGGATGTAGTGAAAGAGGAAATATTCGGACCGGTCGTTGTCATAATGAAATTCAAAGATGAAAAAGAAGCCGTGAGACTCGCAAATGATACGGAGTTCGGTTTGGGTTCAGCCCTATGGACAAAAGATGGCGGGCGTGCGACTAGAGTGGCCAATCAAATAGAAGCGGGAATCGTCATGGTGAATTGCCCATTCTCCGCATTTCCTGGAACACCTTTCGGAGGGTATAAACAATCAGGATTCGGCCGGGAACTTTGTATTGAGACACTTGATCTTTATACAGAAACGAAAAGCATCATTTCCTATCATGGAAGCCGTCCCTTAAATCCCTTTGGAATTCAATAAAACATAAAATAGGCGGCTGGCTGAATCGGTATGTCGGAAAAGTAATTCAGGAATGGATGAATGCTGATCTGATTCATCGTGGCCAGCCCTATTTATTTTTGAAGGAGGAATGAACGAATGATTAGAAATCTGGTGATTGTCGGATCTGGTGTCATGGGCAGGGGAATAGCTTATGTAGGAGCAACTGGAGGCTTTAATGTAGTACTGGTGGATGTGAATCAGGATGCTTTGGAAAGTGCAAGAAAAGAGATCGATGAAATTTTTGAGAAGGGTGTACGCTACCAAAAAATCACCCAGGAAGAAGCGGCAGCTGCAAAAAGCAGATTCTCCTATTCTTCCAATTTGAAAGAATCAGCAGCATTTGCGGACTTGATCATAGAGGCAGTTCCGGAAAAGGCGGAAATTAAGAGGGCAGTCTTCGAAACGATTGAAGTCCATGCAAAAAAAGACTGTTACTTTGCAACCAATACTTCCACGATGAGCCCTACTGAAATTGGTTCTTATGGAAAGCGTCCTGAAAAAACGATTGCCATGCATTTTTTCAATCCTGTACAAAAGATGCCGCTCGTCGAAATTGTACGTGGTCTCGAAACCAGTGATGAAACGGCAGCCATAATAAAAGAGGTAGCCGGAAAAATGGGGAAAGAAACCGTGGTCATTAATGAATTCCCTGGGTTTGTAACCAGCAGGATCAGCTGTTTGGTTGGTAATGAAGCGTTCTTTATGCTTCAAGAAGGTTTAGGTACACCAGAAGAAATCGATAAGGCAATAAAGTTAGGGCTGAATTACCCAATGGGACCATTTGAGCTAGGTGATTTGGTGGGATTGGATGCCCGTTTGAATAATTTAAAATATTTACATAGTAAACTTGGTGAGAAATACCGCCCGGCCCCTCTTCTTGAACAGTATGTTAAAGCTGGCAGGCTCGGCCGCAAGACAGGTAAAGGTGTGTACGATTATACAAAAGATGGCGAGTTGGTGAAGAAATGAAGGATGTTGTGATTATTGATGCTGTGAGAACACCAATCGGAAGATATAAAGGAGCTTTGAAAAGCGTTCGCCCGGATGACCTCGGTGCAATTGTAATCAAGGCGCTGACCGATCGCAATCCAGAGCTGCCGCCAGATCAAATTGAAGATGTCATCTTCGGGAATGCAAATCAGGCAGGAGAGGATAATCGCGATGTGGCCAGGATGTCCGCCCTTTTAGCTGGTCTTCCGGTAAATGTGGCTGGAACGACAATAAATCGTTTGTGTGGATCAGGATTGGATGCCGTCATGTATGCTGCACGCTCCATTGCTGTAGGTGAAGGCGATATTTATATCGCAGGCGGTACCGAAAGCATGACAAGGGCGCCGTACGTCATGGCCAAACCTGAGAGTGAATTTCCGCGGGGTTCAATGGAGCTTCAGGATACAACGATCGGATGGCGCTTCACGAATGAGAAACTTAAAGACATGTATGGCACGGATTCGATGCCTCAAACGGCTGAAAACGTCGCACGGCGTTTTTCGGTTTCAAGGGAGGATCAAGACCAATTCGCGTATCAAAGCCAGCAAAAAGCAAAAAAAGCAGTGGAAAATGAGCGTTTCATTAATGAAATCGTACCTGTTCGATATACGGATCGTAAAGGGAATGAAGTCATTATCGAGAAGGATGAACACCCTCGTCCTGATACGACGATCGATAAGTTGGAAAAACTCAAACCGATCTTTAAAGATGGCACTATAACGGCCGGTAATGCTTCAGGCGTAAATGATGGAGCCTCGGCATTACTTTTGATGAGTGCAGAAAAAGCACGGGAGCTTGGATTGAAACCCCTCGCCAAATATGTTGTAGGGGCGGTAGCGGGCTTAGAACCGTCCATTATGGGCCTTGGCCCGATTCATGCCACTAAAAAAGCATTGGAAAGGGCAAACTTGACGATTGAAGACATCGGGCTAGTGGAATTGAATGAAGCATTCGCTTCCCAATCCTTGGAGTGCATCCGCCAATTGAAATTGGATCAGGAGAAAGTGAATGTCAACGGCGGGGCAATAGCGTTTGGCCATCCGCTAGGTGCAAGCGGGGCGCGCATTTTAACAACGCTCGTCCACGAGATGAAAAAGCGGAATGTCCGCTATGGTCTTGCTACGATGTGTGTAGGCGTTGGCCAAGGCATTTCAGCCATTATAGAAAATATTGAAAAAGAATGATGATGGGGCCGGCCCTTATTAGATTTATCTGCATAAGGGTCATTTTTTTTAGGGGGAGAAGACTCATGTCCAAGATTATTTATAAAGTGATAAATCAAATCGGTTATGTAACAGTGAATCGGCCCGACGTATTGAACTGCTTCGACTATGAGACTCTTTGTGAACTTCAGGAAGTCATCGATGCGGTTTATTATGACGGCGATATCCGTGTCGTCATTTTCACCGGTGCAGGGGAAAAGGCCTTCAGCGCGGGTGCGGATTTGAAAGAAAGGAAGTCTTTGAATGATGCGGAAGTAAGAAGGAACGTTAAAGCGATTCGCGATGTTTTTAATAGTATCGCAGGGCTTCCGCAGCCAACGATAGCTGCCGTCAATGGATATGCATTGGGGGGAGGATTTGAATGGCTGCTTTCATGTGACTTTGCAATTGCTGCTGCCGAAGGTGTTTCTTTGGGGCTCACTGAAACTAGCTGGGCCATTATTCCTGGGGCAGGCGGTACTCAGCGGCTGCCGAGATTGATTGGGGAAATGAAAGCGAAGGAATTGATCTTCACCGCTAAAAAATTGACTGCAGAAGAGGCATGTCAATTAGGGATCCTTTTGAAGGTCGTGCCAAGGGATCAACTGATGTCAGCCTGTGAGGAATTGGCAGCCAATATCATGAAAAATGGGCCGATTGCAGTCAAACAAGCCAAATATGCGATTGACCAAGGACTGAATACGGATTTGCAAACCGGAATGGCCATAGAGGGAAAAGCCTATGAATTGACCATCCCGACTCAAGACAGATTGGAAGCGCTCCTGGCATTCAGTGAACGGAGAAAAGCACGATTTACTGGTGAATAATATTGCGCTTTCTTTTAAAAAAGATATAATAATTATTATGTCTTCCGTGTGAAAATAGTAACAATGTAAGGGCGAGGTGAGAAAGATAGGTACTAACACTCAATCCATGATTTTTACGATATACGGCGATTATATCCGTAACTATGGTAATAAAATCTGGATAGGCAGTTTAATTCGTTTATTAAAGGAATTCGGCCATAATGAGCAGGGCGTACGTGTTGCCGTTTCACGAATGGTCAAGCAAGGATGGATTCAGTCAGAGAAGCAGGGAAATAAAAGCTATTATTTTTTGACTGATCGCGGTGTACAGAGAATGGATGAAGCGGCCAATCGCATATATAAGATGAAACCGAATGAGTGGGATGGTAAATGGCGTATCTTAATGTACACGATCCCTGAAGATAAGCGGCAATTACGGGATGATCTCCGTAAAGAATTATTATGGAGCGGGTTTGGCAGTTTTTCAAGTGGTTGCTGGATTTCACCTAATGATTTGGAGAAACAAATCAATCGCTTAATCGAGAAATATGACATCAAAAAATATGTTGATTTTTTCATTTCGGAGTACAAAGGTCCAAAAGAAAACCAATCGCTTGTAGAGAAAAGCTGGCATTTAGAAGAGATTGAAAATAAATATGAAGAATTCATCGAGAAATACAGCAAACAATTCATCGTTCATCAAAGCATCATTAACAGGGGCGAAATGTCCGATGCCGATTGTTTTGTGGAACGAACGAACTTGGTGCATGAATACCGTAAATTTTTATTTATCGATCCGGGCCTGCCAAAGGAACTTCTCCCTTCAAAGTGGAATGGGAATCATGCCGCTCTTTTATTTAGCCAGTATTATCAAGTCTTGGCTGAACCAGCAAGCCGTTTCTTTGAAAGCGTATTTCAGGAAAACAATGATTTATGCCGGAAAGACGAAACCTATGATGCCAAGGACCATCCACTTATCATTAAGTGAAAAAGAGCTTCAGCCAGTCGCTAAGACGACTTGCAGAAGCTCTTTTCACATTATCATTTTCGACTTCTGCAATAATTAATCAAGTATCCCTTTGAAGTCTTTCCCTTTTTGAACATATGTATCGATGGAAAGTTGGATCAATTCAAGGTCTTTATTGTTCAATCTGCGAACCACTTTCCCAGGGGAACCAATAACCAGTGAACGTGGAGGTATGATTTTGCCAGAGGAAATCAATGTGTTCGCTCCGATGATGCATTCTTCGCCGATCTCTACATTATCCAATATCGTTGAACCCATTCCAATAATGGACCGTTTGCCTATTTTACAACCATGCAGGATAACATTGTGACCAACCGTCACTTCGTCTTCAATTACAACTGGGCATCCTTCAAATAAATGAATGGTGGAGTTATCTTGTATACTGCATTTTTCTCCTATTGTAATTGAATCTTCATCACCGCGCAGTACTGCATTAAACCAAATGGTAGAGTCTTTCCCAATCGAAATATCACCGATTAAATGAGCGCCAGGTGCCACGAAAGCAGTATCATCAATGGATGGTTTTTTATTATTATACGGAATAATCATAGTCTCGCTCCTTTTTGAAAAGTCAGAATTGTTTTTCTAATGAATATAGTATAACATTAAATTGACAGGGGGGGATAAAAGTGAAATATATTTGTGAACTTTTTGCGATAAAATATCCCATTATACAAGGCGGCATGGGGAATATAAGCAATGCAAGTCTTGCAGCTGCAGTATCCAATGCAGGGGGACTAGGAACAATAGGGTGCGGTACCATGAATCCTGAACAGGTAGAAGCCATCATTCTCGAAACTAAAGATAAAACCAATAACAATTTTGCGTTGAACATTCCAATAAACGTTAATCCATATACTGATGAGTTAGTGAATCTTGTCCTGAAGCATGATATACCTGTAGTTTCCTTATCTGCAGGAAATCCTGCGCCTTTCATTCCACTATTACAAAAAAAGAATGTGAAAGTGATCGCCATCGTTGCGTCGGTCAAGCATGCGCAAAAAGCGCAAGCCGCAGGGGCTGATGTGTTGGTCGCAGAAGGGTTTGAAGCTGCCGGCATCAATTCGAACCTGGAAATGACGACCTTTACACTCATTCCGCAAATCAGCAAGCATGTGACGCTTCCAGTTTTGGCCGCTGGCGGGATAGGAAATGGACAGGGTTTGGCAGCGGCATTGATGTTGGGGGCTTCAGGAGTCCAATTAGGGACCAGGCTGATCGCTACACAAGAAGCACCGTTCCATCCGTCATATAAACAGAAACTAATCGAAGCGATGGGCAATGATACGGTAATTCTGGGCAGAACATTTGGCCAGGTAAGAAGAGTATTGAAGGACCCATATTCCGAGAAGGTCCTGGATTTGGAAAAACAGGGACTGTCCCCTGTAAATTATCGTGAAATGACCTCTGAAGTCCATCATATTAATGGGGCGATGAACGGCGATGTTAACAATGGATTCATGAACAGCGGCCAGGTCGCTGGATTGATTGACGATATACCCACGGTAAAGGAATTACTTGATGGCATGATGAAAGATGCGAAAAAACAAATGGAGGATGGATTGAGCAGGCTCTCTGCCCCTTTTATGATTTGAGAGCGGAGGGAGCCAATCTTGTCATTAGTTCATGGGTTTATTCCTTGGTAAACTACTTAAAGCTTGAGGTCAATCGTCCTCAAGCTTTTTTCCTTTCTGGACCTTCTGAAATTATATGATCATTTTTCAAACCTTATGTGAATAGCCCGAAAACATAAAATGGACTCCATGAGGTACATTGTTTTAGGATAACATTTTGGGAAAATGTGATTGAACTTGTGATACAATGGAAAATGTCCTATTTGAAATCAAGGGGTGCCCAGAATCAATCTGGGAGCACCCCTTTTATATGTAATAAAAGTTAGAAAAGGGGAAACCTCTATGGAAACTTTAATAATGGATATGATTGAAGCGTTTAAATCTTTATCCTATTTCGGTGTGTTGCTAGCATTGACTTTTGAATTCATTCCTGCTGAAATCGTTTTGCCACTGGCTGGATACTGGGTTTATCAAGGTGATATGAATTTATACTTGACGATCCTTGCCGGTTCGTTTGGTGGGGTAACGGGCCCATTGACGCTTTATGCTTTAGGCAAGTATGGAGGGAGACCGCTTGTATTAAAGTTCGGGAAATACTTTTTGATCAAAAATGAGCAGTTGAATAAGGCTGACCGATTCTTTGAAAGGTTTGGTGGGGGAATTGCATTCTTTGGTCGATTTGTACCAGGCATTCGTACCGCCGTTTCGCTGCCATGCGGAATATTGAAAATGAGTATTTGGAAATTCATTTTATATACCTATATGGCGATGCTTCCTGTTACAAGCGTTTATGTTTATCTAGGGTACAAGTTAGGACCGAGATGGGAGCAGGCAGGAGCCATCTTTTCACAATATGCGAATTTCTTGCTTATCCCCATCGCACTTATAATCATTTGGTTCATTATGAAGACTCAAAAACAAAAGCAAAGACAAAAACTAAAAGTCAATTCATAACAAAGAAGGCGCCTTGATCGGGCGCCTTTTTGATTTATGTCATTATTAGCAGCATCCACCGAAACCGCCGCCGAATCCCCAACTGCATCCGATGATGATCAACAAGATGAATAATACGATCAGCAGTGCAAATCCGTTATCGAAACCGCCGAAGCCGCTGTCGCAACAATCGTTACAATTTCCACCCATTTGATTTCCTCCTCAATACATATAATGAATTACATACCTAGCAAAACATCTTTACCGGGAATACTTCATACTATGTATTCTAGGCCGAAGTGTTTGCTTATTCATAAAAAATGGGCGTGGGCAATAGGGGGAAATAAGCCCGAATATTTTTTTGATTTCGTTTTGAATGTTATAATATACCATGTGGATTGTGGGGGAAGGGAGCTGAACTAAGTCATGAAAGTTGCCATTATAACGGATGTGCATGGAAATGCTTCAGCGTTAAAAGCCGTTCTTAGGGATATTGATCAAAGGGAAGATATAGATCGACTTTATTGTCTGGGAGATATGGTCGGGATTGGCCCTGATACAAATGAAGTCCTTGAACTTTTATTTTCAAGAAATGATGTATCGATGATAACTGGAAATCATGATGAAGCTGTCCTGGCCATCATTAACGGGGAGCCGCATCCGGACGGTCATATTCATGTTAAGGAGCATCATGAATGGATAGCTGAAAGGATGCAGCGGAAATTCATAAATGAATTGGAAAAATTGCCTCGAACCATACATCATATCATTAATGATCACTCCGTTTACTTCACCCATTATCACTTGGAATCGAAGAAATTGGATGAGCACATAAGCCAAAATCCATTTAGTAAAATAGTTGAACCGAATTTAAATAACTTAGAAATGCTTTTCAAAGATCAGCATCACGATTTAATAGGATTTGGACATCATCATCCTATCCACCTCTTTAAAAATGACCGGACGATATTCCTGAACCCTGGTTCTCTTGGCTGCAATGGTGAACCAATTGCTCCTTATGCCATTGTTACGATTGAAAATTCCGGTATACAGGTAAAGCTTGAAAAAGTCGCCTATGATAATACGTCGTTCCTGTTATCGTATCAAAGTTTACAAGTTCCAGAGCATGAATTCATTATACGTGCCTTCCATGGCGGGCAGCAGGCCTAATACGTTTATAATTGATGAAGTATGGGAAAATGTTGAGCATAAAGGTACATGCCTGTGGATACGATAATAGGCAAAACATCATGATGCTGGAGGTAGGTTATGAAGGAAAAGGAACTGGAACAGTTAAGTCAAGAGCAGGAAGAGATGGAACGTCATAGTCTTGTCTGTAATGATGAATTGTTTAATAAGGATCTGCACGCAATTGTCGATGATACGATGCAAGAGGATAGATAAACGGGGAAAACGCTGCAGGAAATGTCTGTAGCGTTTATTTTTACTTTGGAATGGGTTGAATGCAGAATTTTGGTTTTTCGCAAAAGGTCTCGTCCTGCTTGTTTCCATAACCCTTTTTCTGCCAGGGAATCCCGGAAATGAATCATTTGAAACCATTCTGGATTTATCCCATACTATATATAAGTTTCAAATCCGAGAGGAGGGATGGCATGGGACATCATCATGGTCACGCCCATGATCATGGGCACGGACACCACCACCATTCTAACAATAAAAAAGCATTGTTGGCATCTTTCTTATTAATCTCCACATTTATGATAGTCGAGGTCATTGGTGGATTCTTGACAAATAGTTTGGCTTTACTGTCGGATGCAGGTCACATGCTAAGCGATGCGGCAGCTTTAGGACTTAGTTATACAGCGATAAGGTTAGGGGAGAGGAAAGCGACATCTTCCAAATCATTTGGATATAAACGGTTTGAAATCATTGCAGCTTGTTTGAATGGATTGACATTGATCGTCATATCCGTATTCATTTTCGTCGAGGCAATTAAGAGGTTCCTGGATCCACCTGAGGTGCAAAGCTTGGGAATGCTGATGATTTCAATCATCGGCTTACTTGTTAATATCATTGCGGCCTGGATTTTAATGAGCGGAGATAAGGAAGACAATCTGAATGTACGGAGTGCTTTTTTACATGTTATTGGTGATATGCTTGGATCTGTGGGTGCCATTGCGGCAGCACTCTTGATTTATTTTTTCGATTGGGGAATTGCAGATCCGATTGCGAGTGTCATAGTCGCGATTTTAATTATTATAAGCGGTTTTAGGGTAGTGAGGGATTCTTTCCATATCTTGATGGAGGGAACGCCGGACCAAGTCGATATGGATGAAGTGAAAGCATCCTTGATGGGATTGGTCGGAGTATCCGATGTCCATGATCTCCATATCTGGACGATCACTTCTGGTTTTTTGACAATGAGCTGCCATGTTGTCATAGATGAGAGCGGTAATCACGATTCAGTTTTGGCAGAAGCGCAAAAACTACTTCACGATCGGTTTGGGATCGAGCATAGCACGATCCAAGTGGAAAGACTGGAAGCGGGCTGTCCCAATCCACACGAGACATGTAATTGAAAAGGGCTGGCTCATTATAGAGCCAGCCTCTTAAAAGTTTATGAAGAACATGGCTTTTCTTGGTTGATTTTTACGACCATTTAGCAGCATTCCTGTTAAAATGAATCGAGATCACTTGCACATAATTACTAAGTGAAATTATCGGTTAATTTTACTGCGAACATAATCCTGACACATAAAAAGGGTAAGATTGAGGGAAAATGCTTGGTATTTTTAATGGTTAGCATATACAAAATGATTCCACTATAATTCAGGAAGGAGGAATCCATATATGAAGAAAATTCTTGTAGTAGAAGATGAAATCGCCATCTCGATGGTATTGAAAGCATATTTGGAGCGTGAAGGTTTTGATGTTGTCCAAGTTTACGATGGGCTAAAGGCCATTCCGGTGTTTGAAGAAACCAAGCCAGACCTTGTCCTGCTTGATGTCATGCTGCCGGGTAAGGAAGGCTGGGATATATTGAAGGAAATTCGGGAGGACGATGCATGTCCGGTTATCATGCTGACTGCACTGACAGATGTCGATTACAGATTATCGGGATTTAAGTCAGGTGCGGATGATTACATCTCCAAACCCTTCGTTGCAGAAGAAGTCGTGGCCCGGGTGCATGCCGTTTTAAGAAGATCCTCATCGGTAGTTACGGAAGATGGTCATGTACATGAGTTTGGGAGTTTAACCATCGATGATCTGTCTTATATGGTGCATTTGAATGGGGAGGAGATAAACTTGACGCCGCGTGATTTGTCGCTGCTCGTTTTTTTCGCTAAGCACCCTAATCAAATTTTCACGAGAGAACAGCTGCTCGACCAAGTGTGGGGCATGGATTATGACGGCAGTGACCGTGCGGTCGACCTGGCCATCAAACGAATCAGGAAGGCGATAGATGCATGGCCTGTAACTGAGGGGGAAATAAAAACATTGCGTGGATTGGGGTATCAATTGAGTGTCTATGAAAACTAAAAAAAGAACCACTTTACAACGCTATTGGACTAAGAGATACGTATTGACCTTGATTTCCGGTTTGATCTTATTGTCTGTTTTTTCCTTATGGTGGATGGAAAAAACGGCTTTGGAATATCGGCTTAGCCTTCTTAAATACTTAGCTGATGAAACATCCGATCGGGCGATTAAGGAAAATGGTCAGATTGTCGTTGGCCCGATCCTTTCGGAAATTGTAGAAGAAAGGGAGAAAATCCTTCATCTCAACCAGCAGCCAATCATCTATATCGTCGATCCCGATGCCACCATCATATATACGATGCCACAATTGTATATAGATCCGGATGAAAATAAACTCCCGGACGTCATCATGAAAAATACGGAGTTAATCCAGAAGGTCAAGATTTCCGACAACAAAGTATATGTCGTCAAATCCCCCATTACGTTTAATGATGAGACAAGAGGCTGGGTGGTCATTGCACAGGAAGAAGGGGCATTGAAGGAAATCAACCAAGATCATGGCTTGTTGGCGATCATGATTGGAGGCCTCCTGATTCTGGGAACGGGAGTCATTTATTTTCTTTCCAGGCAGATTTCACGTCCCATCCAAGATGTGGCTAACGCCGCTGTCCAGGTTCGTGAAGGCAACTATGACATTCATTTCAAAGAGGAAGAGGAAATCAAGGAAGAAGAAATTTATGAACTGATAGAATCATTTAAGGAAATGACCAATCGATTGAAGGTCATGGAGAAGTTGCGGGCGGAATTGCTTGCAGGCGTAACCCATGATTTGAAAACGCCAGTCACTTCCATTAGCGGACTGATACAAGCGGTTAAGGATGATGTCGTCAAGGGAGAGCAAAGTAAGGAATTCCTCGATATTTCCTTAAAGGAAACGCAACGTTTACAAGGTATGATAGAGGATTTACTCAATTATAATGCCATATCGGCAGGCGCTTTTAAAATTCGGCTGCAAAAAGAGAATATCAATATATTCATCAAGGAAATCGCCTATCGCTGGCAGGTGACCCAAGATGATGATCAAGCGTTCGCTTTTGAGATAAAAGTTCCTGATGAACCGGTCTTTGGTCAAATTGATTCATTGCGGATGCAGCAAATCGTCATTAACCTTTTGAATAATGCCAGACATGCACTTGATGGCAAAGGGAAAATAGCGATTCACCTTTATGAAAAGGATGAAGAACGAATCTGCATTGATGTACTGGACAGTGGCCGGGGGATTCCAAAACATGAACAACAATTCGTGTTCGAACCATTTTATCGAGGTGAAAACAAAAAGTTGAAGGTACGTGGTTTAGGTTTGGGACTGCCATTCAGTAAGATGCTCGCAAAAGCGCAAAAGGGTGATTTAGTGCTTAAGGATAGCGATGAACAAGGCACCACCTTCACGATTGTCATAGAGAAAGCGGATCAGGTATAAAAAAGGGTTGTCCGATGTAATGGACAACCCTCTTATTATGCGTGAAGCTAACTATTAAGCCAATTGGCTGATTGCACGCCATAATTGTACATGACGGACCTTCCTTGGAAGGAAGCGTCCCATTTCTTCTTCATTATATCCTGCATGCAAGTTCTTATGGTCGAAAATGATTGGCCGGCGAAGTAAATCCGGGTTATCTTGGATAAGCTTGCAAAGATCATTAAGTGGTGTATTATTTATATCGATATTCAGGCTTTTGAATTTTTTGGAACGGGTTGAGATGATTTCATCTGTCCCGCCTTCCGTTTTACGTAAAATCTCTTTTATTTCTTCTATAGAAAGAGGTTGGGAATATAGGTTGCGTTCATTAAAGGAAATTTCGTTCTTCTTAAGCCAAGCTTTTGCTTTACGACATGCTAGACTGCTTGGAGTAGTATAAATTGTTACCATTAAAATCGACTCCTTCAAAGTTTTCAAGTTTATTGGAATGAAATTATTTTTATATTTGTGATACTCTTACTTTAACGTTTCTTTGTGTCAGCAAGATGTCAAGAAAAATAAACTTAAATGTAATTTTAAAAAGAAAGGGAGAAAATGAAATGAAATCTGCCTTTAATGAAAAAGAAGCCGTTTGGGTGATGATGACGAACAAGGACCTGCATAGGCCGATATTTAACAGTGATGTGCGGATAGTATCATGACAGGAGATTTTTGGTCACCAGTCAGGCTATCGATACAAGTAGCGGGACTATCGGGTATCCTTGTTTTCATTTTAGGAATTATCATGGCGCGAATGATGGCTAAAAAGCAATTCAGGGGAAGGGTCCTGTTGGAAACAGCGTTTTTATTGCCGCTTGTATTGCCGCCTTCCGTCGTTGGGTTTTTATTGATTGTGATTTTTGGCAAGAGTGGGGTGCCGGGACAATTCATTGAAAGGGTTTTTGATCAGCCCCTGATGTTCACATGGTGGGCCGCGGTCATTGCATCTACCGTGGTAGCGTTTCCGCTTATGTACCAATCCGCTAAAACGGGCTTTGAAGGTATAGATGAAGAAATCGAAAATGCAGCAAGGGTTGATGGTGCCGGCGAGTGGAGATTGTTCCTGAATGTATCCCTTCCATTGGCGGTCAAATCCATCGTCACAGGTGCCATCTTGAGTTCTGCTCGTGCGCTGGGGGAATTCGGAGCCACTCTCATGTTTGCCGGAAACATTCCCGGACAGACACAAACCATACCGACTGCGATTTATATCGCGATGGACTCCGGGAATATGACATTAGCCTGGCTGTGGGTTGCCGTAATCATTGTCATTTCATTCATTATGCTCTTTATCGTGACCTACATAAAATGAATGCTGTTTCTCCATTTCCGTACATAATAATGGAAGAAGGAGATTATTGTTTCTAATCAGTCTGTGTTATAATCGACAAACAATATGAACTAATGAAATGAGGAAGAAATTTGTTAACATTTGAAGAAAAATTGAGCATCATTGAAACTTTTCCGGAATTACAGCGAAAAGATGTTTCATTGGGACGTGTGAACTTTCATTATCCAGATAGTGTCCAGGAGAAAAAGATCGTCGTTCAGCACTTGCATCCCAATGGAAATGGATTCGTTTACGCAGGGCATATGAGAAAAAAAGACACTGACCGTAAAGGTTTTATCAATATTCGTGACTATAATGAAGCGGAATTAAAAGAATTGATCCAAAAAAGCGTCGATTACCTATCTGAACCCCCGGTTGAATTCGAAGAAGAGGAGAACGAGTTCGCTAGGTTGGAAGGGACATGGATTGGCCCTGAAAAGCAAGAGCTTACACTTGAAAGGGAAGACCTGCTTTGGAATGTGTATTCAGGCTCGAACCTTGAGGAGTGTTTCGAAAGTCCAGTAGAGGCGGAGCGCTACTTATTGGACGAGGGCTTCCGACAAAGCAAGAAGAGGAATATGTAGAATTTTAGGATAATTTGTCGGGTGATTTACTGCGATTATCTTGTTTTTTTAGGAATTCCCATGATATAATATAAGTAATTATTTTTGTTCGGAATAAGTTTGATAGAAGGATTTACTGTAATAGGATTCCTCTTGAAACATTATCCAGAACCAAAAATAGTAATAAAATGGATTTTTCCAAACACAGGAGGAACTATCATGGTACAAGGTAAAGTAAAATGGTTTAACGCAGAAAAAGGTTTCGGTTTCATCGAAGTTGAAGGCCAAGACGATGTATTCGTACATTTCTCAGCTATCCAAGGCGAAGGCTTCAAAACGCTTGAAGAAGGCCAAGAAGTTTCTTTCGAAATCGAGCAAGGCGCTCGTGGACCACAAGCAGCTAACGTTCAAAAATAATTGAACGCATATAAAAAAAAGACTCCGATTGTGGAGTCTTTTTATTTTTCCTTTTTTTCGGCCATTTCCTTTAAAGCTTTATCCAATTTTTCTTCGATCCGTTTAGAACGATTAAAATGCCCTGCCAGGGAAAACACGATGAATATAACGAATGCGACAAGCACTAGCATAAAAAGGATGGGCAGGAACTGGGTTATATTTTCAGTCATTGGATATTATCTCCTTTTTTCTTCCATTATACTTCATATTTACCGCTGCTATGATATAGGGAGCCAAGTTTTATAAAAAACACTGAAAGGGGATATGCGTAAACGCATATCCCCTTTCAGTCAGTCCTGGAATAGCCAGGCGAACTTTTGAAGTCTGGGCAAGTCCGATTCTTGATACATCTGTTCTATCTTCAATGTCACCAATAACTGGCTCTTGGCAAATAACATGTCCCGGAAATGATCGACCGCACCACAAAAATGATGATAGTTGGTTTCGCCAGTTCCGAAGACTCCCGTTTTCAGATGAGCGATAGGCAACTGTTCCAGTTCTTTATAAAAGGCTGCTGACTTAGCGGGAAGTTCCCCATTGCCCCATGTATAGGTGCCGACGATCAATGCATCGTAATCCGGCAATGTATGTAAGTCGAATTCATTCATTCGATATAGCCCAGCTACAGGTAAAAGGGAAGCGAGGGCTTCAGCAAGCGCTTTTGTATTGCCTCCGGCAGAATGATAGACAATGGCAACTTTACAGCTCATCGAACCCATTGCTTGCATTTACTTGACTGTATGTCCTTGACTTTTGTTCGAAGAAATCGGTTTTGGTAAGTCCGATGGATTCATCATCGAACGTTTTGATCCATGGCATCGGATTCTCGCCATACTCTTTATACAAATTTTCAAGGCCTAGCATACGTAACCGTTTGTTGGCGATATATTCGATGTACTCATTGAATTCTTCCAAATCGAGATCGGCTTTGGTTTGGATATCTTCGAGCATATATTCAGACCATTCTTTTTCGAGTTCGACTGCTTTTTCAATCGTTGTATAGATGAACTTCGTGTTTTCTTCATTATTTAACTCAGGGTATTCATACATCAAGATTTGAACGAGCATTCCAATGAAATCGAAATGGACCATTTCATCGCGATGAATATAGGATATCATCGTAGCGGAACCGGTCATTAAATTTTGTCGTCCTAAATTATAATAAAAGGCGAAAGCCAGATAGAAATATATCCCTTCAAGGTTCGTTGAATGGATCAGTGCCTCGAATAAATGCTGAGGGCTGGGATCGTCCACGAACGTTTGATAAGCATCAACGATCGGTTGGTTGCGCTTAATCACTTCAGGATGTTCTTTAATGCGGTCGAAAAGCTGTTTTTGTTTGCCTACAGGAATCAAGGAAGCAAGGATATAGGAATAAGATTCATTATGGATCGATTCCTGCTGGGCCATGTTGGCCAGGATAGCTTTTGCCGCCGGATCTTTGATGTACCGAAGGATTTCTACTAAAGTGGGTGTTTGAAGACTGTCCATTCCGGCAATCATCGTAAGGATATCGAGAAAAGCGTCCTGGATATCTTCGTCCAATTCGCCCCACTGTTTTTTATCCTGAATCATGTTCACGCTCGAAGGCTTCCAAAAGTTATTGATGAGCTGTGTATACGTATCATAGAACTTTTCATACTGAATATCGTTCCAAAGGAGGAAGCCTGAAGCTTCTCCTTTGAAAACACCGGTTGCCTTGGTTGGATGCGTAGGTTCGAGCATCCGAATCTTTTTGATATGATTGGTCATTCGTGAAAACTCCTTTAAGAATAGATTACTGGTTTATGATTGTCGTTAACTTGAACAGCTTTCGCAGGCATTATCATATTCGGAAGAAGTCGAACGAACATAATACGTTGATTTCAATCCGCTTTCCCATGCCGTTAAATGGATATCCAATAGGACCTTCGCTTTGATTGTATTGTGTACATACAGATTAAAGCTGATTGCTTGGTCAATATGGCGTTGGCGGGCTGCATTTTGCCTGATGCTTTCCAGTTGGTCCAAATTAAATCGCGTCTTTTTATAATATTCATACGTATTTGGCGTCAAGCCAGGCGCGGTCACTTTGAATTTGAAGTTTTTCTTTTCTTCGTAAAATTCAATTTCATACAAAGGATCGATTCCATCCGTGGAATTACCGATTTTAGCTGTCGAAGAATTGGGGGCGATGGCCATTAAATATCCATTGCGGGTCCCGTGTTCCTGAACGTCTGCTTTTAAATCCATCCATTTTTGATCTGTATAGTCACGCAGTTCGAAATAGTCCCCTGTATGCCAGTCAGATCCTTCAAAATATGGGTATGATCCTTTTTCCTTGGCCAATTCGTTGGATGCCTTGATTGTTAAGTAAGCGATCTTTTCGTATAAAGCATCTGCATAGTGAACAGCCTCATCGGATTCCCAATAAATATTCTGTGTGGCAAGTAAATGATGCCATCCAAACGTTCCTAAACCAATTGCCCGGTAACGTTTGTTCGAGATGGATGCTTGTTTGACAGGAAGATTATTCACATCAATGACATTATCCAGCATGCGGATCTGAATGGGAATCAATCTTTCCAGAACATCGCTGCCAACTGCCCGGGGCAAGTTAATGGATGAAAGGTTGCAGACTACGAAATCGCCGCTTTTACGAACCACAACAACATCTCCATCTTCTGTTTCGTATTCATCCGTGATCGTCGAAGGGCTTAGGTTTTGGGCAATCTCCGTGCAAAGGTTGGAACAATAAATCATACCTTTATGTTTATTGGGATTCTTCCGATTCACTTCATCGCGGTAGAACATATACGGTACGCCTTCTTCTAATTGAGAAATCATGATGCTTTTCATGATGTCCATCGCCTTGATTTTTTCAAAGCTATAGTTTGGAAGCTTGCCATTTTCTGCGGCCTCGACAGCAAGTGCATAATGATTCCTGAAGCTTCCTTCGCCTTTCTTCTCGTCATAAAGATCTTCAAGCGAAAATCCAAGGGTTTGCTTAACGGTATGCGGATCGAAAAGATACCATTCTTTTCTGTCGCGTACAGCTTCCATGAATAAATCGGGTATGCATACACCTGTAAAAATATCATGGGCTTTTAATCTGTCATCCCCGTTTTGAGTCTTCAAATCGAGGAAGCTCATGATATCTTTATGCCAGGCATCCAAGTAAATCGCGATGGCACCTTTACGTTGACCCAGTTGATCGACACTTACGGCTGTCTGGTTAAATAGTCGAATCCAGGGAGTCGTGCCGGAACTGTTTCCAGAGAAACCCCGGATATCGGAACCAAGCGAGCGAACCTTACCGACGTAAAGACCGACACCGCCGCCAAATTTGGATACTTTTGCTGCATCGTAGTTTGATAGGTAGATTCCGTCAATGGAATCTTCAATTGCGTCGATAAAGCAAGAGCTTAATTGTCCATGTGTTTTACCTGCATTGGATAGTGTAGGAGTCGCAACGGTCATATAAAGATTGGACATGGCCCAGTATGCTTCTTTTATAAGTTGCAGGCGGTGCTCCGTTTTTTCCAATCTCATGATTTCCATCGCGATGATCATGAATCGTTCTTGTGGCAGTTCGTAGACCTTGTCCTTTTGTGGGCGGGCCAGATAGCGGTCGTTCAATAAGTAGATGCCTATGTAAGAGAATAATTTATCTTTTTCCGGGTCGATCACCGAACCCAATTCCTCAATTTCCGCTTTCGTATATGAAGATAGCAGTTCTGATTTATAAATGGGATAACGCTGACCTTCCGAAAGCTGGGAGAGTTCCGTGATCAGCTCATAGAATGGGCCATAACTCTTGCCTTCATAACCTCGATTGGCTTGTGCATCCCTATACATTGTATTCAACAGTTCTGCTGCAGCAACGAACGTCCAATCCGGAGCATCGATATCCACACTTTCAAGAGCGAGCTGAATCAGTTTTCTTGATGCCTGTTCTTCGGTTGAGTCACTTTTGCGATCTAGCCATTTTGTAAAACGCTTTTTGAACTTTTCCATATCGAGATGGCCTTCGAATTCCTTTGATAACATCTCGAGCTGGATGGATTTCGTTTCTGTGACATTTTCACTTATGGTAGAGTTATATGTTTGAGTCATTAATGATCCTCCTTGTTAACTTCCGCTAAAATAAAAAAGCCGCCCAATGAATTGAGCGGATCAAACGATAGAATAAAAGAGCCATGAAAAAATAGCCGTTAAACTATCGTTTCATCATCTCAATCCCCGAAGAATAAGAAACGTGAAAAATTCAAGGCAGGTCTCCTGACTCATGATCATCCTACTTTGAGTCCTTCCCGTATAGAGAGCTATACAGTGGGTTTCTCATTTCGTCACATTTACAGTTGCGGGGACAGTTCCGGGTTTACACCGGATTCCCTTTTCAGCCATCACTGGCACCTTGGATTATAAAAAATTCTATATATAGTTATTGTTAATGTTTGTATAATCAATATCTAGTATTTCTGCTTATATTATCGTAAGCCATATACGATGATAATTCAACTAATATATTTGAAAAAAACCAACCCTTATCTATTGACAAAGTGATGGCAGAGTGTGATGGAATGAAAGATTTTATTGGGGAATGGGTAATTCAAGCGCTGATTTTACGCGATTTTGTGTTAAAATAAAGTGTCTAGTAAAGGTGGCTCTCCCTTATTGCGGTGAGGGGATTCGCGGAAAATATTTAAGAAAAAGGGGATAAAATCTTGGAAAAAGTATTAGTTTTTGGACATAAAAACCCGGATACAGACACAATCTGTTCAGCAATCGCTTATGCAGACCTGAAAAAGCAGTTAGGTATCAACGCTGAACCAGTTCGTCTGGGTGAAGTGAATGGTGAAACTCAATTTGCATTGGACCAATTCAAATTCGAAGCTCCCCGCCTTGTGGAAAAAGTTGCAGGGGAAGCTGAAGGCGTAATCCTGGTCGATCATAACGAACGCCAGCAAAGTGCTGAAGATATTGACCAAGTCCGTGTGTTGGAAGTTATCGACCATCACCGTATCGCTAACTTTGAAACAAGCGATCCTTTATATTACCGTGCGGAACCAGTTGGCTGCACGGCAACCATTTTAAATAAAATTTATAAAGAAAACGGCATTGAAGTCCCTAAGGCAATCGCAGGTCTTATGCTGTCTGCCATCATTTCCGATTCGTTATTGTTCAAATCGCCTACATGCACGGAGCAAGACGTTGCAGCAGCAATGGAACTGGCTGCCATTGCGGGAGTCGACGCTGAAACATACGGCTTGGAAATGTTGAAAGCCGGAGCTGACTTGAGCGACAAAACGATTGCCCAGCTTATCACTCTTGATGCAAAAGAATTCTCCATGGGAATGGCTAAAGTGGAGATAGCACAGGTCAATGCGGTAGATCCGAACGAGGTCCTTGCTAAGCAAGCAGAATTGGAAGCGGCGATTGAAGCGGTCATCGCTGAGAAGGAATTGGACTTATTCCTATTTGTCGTAACGGATATCTTGACTAATGATTCTGCTGCTTTGGCTCTTGGTAAAGCAGCTTATGCAGTGGAAAAAGCATACGACGTTTCATTAAACAATAACATCGCCGTCTTAGAAGGCGTTGTATCGCGTAAAAAACAAATCGTGCCGGTCTTAACGGACGTATTCAGCAAATAATACAGAAAAAGGGGGTGTTCATTAAAAACATGGGCATCCTTTTTCTTTACATGCAAAAAAAGACTCAACCACCATTAAGTGTGTTTGAGTCTTTTTTCTTAATTCAATTCCTTTTCTTTTTCATAGGCAATGACAATCAGTTCTTTGTTGGCTTCCTCGCCAAGTCTGCTTTCAAAGCTTTTCAGTTCATTCAATAAATCCGGTGACAGATTTGCTGCCGTATAATCCTGCTCGGGTGTCATGCTTTTCGCTCCTTTCAAAAGGAAATAATTCATGTTATCTATTTTGTCGGTTTGAAAGGTTTCTATTCAGCAAAATTTTACTTCTTCAAGATATTTTACTTTCTGAGGTGGCGAGTCTTTCAAGCAATAACGAACTTTCTTCATCGAGTCCTTGCACTTGGACAGGTATTCCCAGAAGCTGATATTTAAGGACAACCGTATCAACAGCACCGACTGCTGAAGCATCCCAGATTTTAGAATGGGAAAAGTCGATGACGATCGAATCGGCTTTTTCCTTGAAGTCGAACTTCGAAACAAAGTCCTGGACAGAAGCGAAAAATACTTGCCCGCTGATATGATAAATGATTTTCTTAGCCTGGATATCTTCCGTTTTCTCCACAGCCACTTTAGAAATTTTAGCCGAGAAGAAAATCATGCTCAAGAGCACTCCGGCAAATACACCTTTTGATAAATCATGTGTATAAAGGACAATGAGGACCGTCACGATCATCACGGCTGCATCCGACTTTGGAGCTTTTGTGAGCCTCTTTAGGGAAGACCAGTCAAAGGTCCCGATTGAAACCATGATCATGACTGCGACAAGTGCAGCCATCGGGATTTTTATAAGGACATCATTCAATACCACGATTAATACCATAAGGAATGCGCCAGCTACAAAAGTGGAGAGCCGGCCCCTTCCTCCCGATTTAATATTGATACCGGATTGGCCGATCATCGCACATCCCGCCATGCCGCCAAAGCATCCGGCAATGATGTTCGAAATCCCCTGGCCTTTGGCTTCCTTATTTTTATTACTGTCCGTGTCAGTCATCTCATCGACTATTTGAGCTGTCAATAATGATTCAAGCAGCCCAACAAATGCAAGGGCTATGGAATAAGGGAAAATGATCGCCAAAGTTTTGAAGGTGAAAGGGATATCTGGAAGCATGAACATCGGAAGCGCTTCGGTCAATTGCCCCATATCCCCAACCGTCCGCACCGTAGCCCCAGTGGCAACTGCAACGATCGTCATGAATATGATGGCGACAAGCGGTGAAGGAATGACTTTCGTGATCAGCGGAAAAAGATAAATGATAGCTAAAGAAACGGCTGTCATGACATACATGATCCATGTTTCGCCCACGAAATGGGTGAGCTGTGCCGTGAAAATCAAGATGGCTAAAGAATTCACAAAACCAGTCATGACCGGCTTCGGTATGAACTTCATTAAATTCCTAATTTTTAAAACCCCTAGTAAAATTTGCAGCAAACCGGTCAATATTGTTGCAGCAAGTAAATTGTTCAAGCCATGATCTTTTACAAGATCGACCATGACGAGTGCCATTGCGCCAGTGGCCGCCGATATCATTCCCGGCCTTCCGCCGACAAAAGAGATGACGATGGCAATGCAGAATGAGGCATAAAGACCAACCATCGGGTCAACGCCGGCAATGATCGAAAAGGCAATCGCCTCCGGAATCAATGCCAAGGCAACGACTATACCGGATAGAACATCTCCTCTAACGTTGCCAAACCATTCCTGTTTGTATCCAGATGTATTCAAAGAAACACTCCTTCTTTCTTTTATATATGTGTGTTCATTTCTTTTAACGCACTAAATTATAGCATGAGTCCTTTCTTTCTATCTATATGGATAATATAAACGACAAATCGGGGGCTATTCATTTCGTATTATAGGCGAATGAAGGTAAAAGGCCTAAAGGGAGAAATTTCAAGAATTGCCTATGGGCAACATCCAATAATGAAGGGGAAAAAATTTCCAAAGCCTTCTGAATCGATTTCGCTTCCATGATTCAGATTTTTCTGTATGTAAATGTGTTACTTTAATTATGAATGAAAATGGGGGTTACTCCTATGAATAAGGGCGAGAAAAGAACGAAACTAGTAGAAAAGATTGAGAATCATTTAAGACTGACTGCAAGAAATTTAGTGAAATTCGATACAATCCAAGAAACATTGAATTTTCGTGGGACTTTGTGGCGATCGTATTGAGAGAGGATGATCGTTTATATCCAAAAGTATGGAAAGGCGGTTCGCTGCATTTTGCTGATTCTTTTCCCATTCATCTAGGAGAATGTTCCCGGGAACTCTTGAAGAAGGGGTAAAGGACAGTTACATAACTAAAATGTTTGAAGAGAAAATAGAAGATAAAGAAATAGCCGAATATGCGACATTAATGAAAAATGATCTATACTTGCCACACCGGATTGCCGTTTTGGAACTGCAAGAGGAGTGACTTACCGACCATTCGAATCTGCTCGGCAGAGAAGCGGAAAAAGCCACGGAATGCGGGATGATATGTTGATTTTGATGATACCGGTGGAAAGGGAAAATAAGCTCGCATTCTCATATTGGGAAGGGATAAATCAAGATCTTAGTGAACATCCGATATTAAAGAAGCTTTCGTTGACGATAGTATGGGGGTAGGGTTATTATTATGCCCACAAACAGGCCATGCATGCCTATAATGTCAGCCGAAATGGATTTTCGAAAAATGTCTTGGCCATTTTTGCCGAATTGGGCTCCTACACACTATTGAATAACTTCAAAGACCCTGGACTTGCCAAGTTATTACTTAAGAAGTATTTTTCCTAGTAGATGGAATATCAAAAGGGAAGCGAAGTAGAGCTTATACCCTAAACTGATGATTTATATGAATCGAGCCAGTTATATTCCGCCGCACATTCACTTTACATAGCAATGATAAAAGATCTTGAAAGGGTCTTTTTTTATTCGATTTTGAGTGTAATCTCGTTAAGGAGGCATGAGGAAGATGGCTATTGTTACCGAAACAATAACTTCCCTTTTCAACATACATGGAAGTGGTGAGGGTGAAAAGGCCAGCACTATCAAAGTTTTTGGAGTAGGAACCCTCACGGTATTAAAAGGCTATTCTTTATCAATGATACTGGATTTACATTTAGGACATGTCACTTCTTTATAATGCTTGAACCTGATCTTTCGAAGGTCGCTTCTGGTCAACATTGCGAATACATTATACCTTTTGCCGCATGCACAAGTATTTTTATCTTTAACTATGTGTCTCTCATCCGTAGTAGCTGAATAAATGGTTGGAAAAAACATATATAACCCTCCTATTTTTAATTTTAGGCAAATTAAAAAGGGGCAATTGATAATAAAGTGATCCATTCAAGAAAAATCTTGGCAGCCCGGCTGCCATGACAACTAAGATGTTGTGTTAGGCCCGTGGCTTTGCGTCTTTTACTTTCATAAAATTTGCCTAAATTAATCTTAACATAAAATATGATGCGCTATGAAGTGTTTATGGCTACGGCCAACCTTCCCCTTTTATAAAGTATCTACATCAATCAGCGGGATTGTCCCAATATAGAAGGAATATAGAGCAGAAAGATTTGAAACGGGTACTTTTTTAGTTGCTAGGTATATTAATTATTGAGCTTTAATTTTCGAGAATCATTTTAATAGGGAATTAGGCCAAAAGAGTCTCTTCGATTCTTACAAAAAGCATGAATGAAAGAGACCATTTTGGTACGCTATATACCAATGAACTTGGGAAACCATGTGTAGCAGCTGGTTTCCCATATTCCTTTTTCACTGCAGGACTCTTGTTCGTTTTTGGCCTAACTGCCTGTATCGGAATACGACCGAAAAGAAATCCAGTTCCAGAAGTATCCAGCACCACAGCTGTATGAGCATTAAACATGAGAAAGCCTGCTTCCATCTGGAAGCAGGTTTTCTTGCAAAAGTGCGATTAATGCAATCTGGCCAATTCTGGATTGCGGTGCATCGCGAAATAGAGGACAAGTCCCGCTATGAGGAGTAACGTGCTGGTCGTGATGAAAACGGCGGAGAATCCGTAGAAACCAGCAACCATTCCGCCCATCGCTGGTCCAATGATATTGCCTAAAAAGCGCAGGCTCGTATTGTACCCAAGTACTTCCCCCTGCATTGCTACAGGAGCTTCCTGGCGAATGTAGGCAATCCTTACAGGGATGATGCCGCCTATTGCCATGCCAAGTATGAAACGTACCAAAACAAGCTGCCAAAAATGATTGATGAAGGCACCTGGCAAGTAGACTGTAGCAGTCAGAAAAAGAAGCAGCACAAGAATCTTCACATGTCCATGACGATCACCTATCTTGCCCCAGTGACGCGCCATCAATAAATTCCCCAGGCCTGCTGCAGAAAAGGCGATACCTGAATAAAATCCAAGATTGGAAGTTCCATGCAGCTCGCCAACGTATAAAGAAAGAATGGGCTGGATGCTGAAGTGGGCAACTTGAACAAGTGTCGAAATGAGCATGACATTGACTAGGATGGGATTCCTCAAGATATGCGATAGAATCTCCCTGCTTGTATAGCTCGACTTTGTTCCCTTCTGCCGTTCCATTCGGTATTCCTTTGTTGCAAAAACAAGAAGTCCAGAGATGAAAATGGTGATGGAGGTGAATTTAAAGGCGGTTGAATATCCGAGTGTGTCAGCAAGCAGGCCGCCAAGCAATGGTCCGAAAAGGGAACCGGTTATATTTCCCGTTTGCAAGGTTCCCAGTACGCGTCCGGCAATTTCTTTAGGGGTCTGCGTTGATATGAAGGCCTGTGACATGGAAATGAAGCCAGTGAATATTCCGGTGAACATCCTTAAGACGAATAACTGCCAAACATTTTCAACGAATCCCATCAGGAAAATGGACAGCCCCATCCCAAAGGCACAGGCAATCAAGATTTTCTTTCTGCCGTACCGATCACCAATTCGTCCCCAAATGGGAGAAAATAAAAAGGCAGTCACAAAAGTGATTCCAAATGTCCATCCGGACCAATGCTGGATATATTGAGTCGAATAATCTCCGAATGTACCAATGTATAAGGATATGAATGGGAGAACCATCGTCATGCTCCCGCCTATGAAGAAATTGGCGAACCACATGATGAAAAGATTCCGTTTAGCTATTTTATGAGCATTCATTTTTGATTCAACACTTCTTTCCTCCGAAAAAAACTTCGGGTTCCTAAATAATAGTATACATAATTTAACTAATTTATTAAACGAATTTGTTTTACAGGTTTTTTAATGAATAGGCAAATGGTATAATGTGAAAATATTGATTTTTCAGAAAAATCAAATTTAAACAAAGGTATTCACTTTTCCATTTAAAGGGGTTTTTAACATGTTGACGATTTTAGGATTTTGCATGATTTTAACGTTTCTGGTCTTAGTCATCACAAAACGCTTATCAGTGGTTGTCGCTTTTATCTTCACGGCAATAGCTTTTGGTGTGATTGGTGGCTTTGCTTCGGAAATGGGAGATATGATGGTGGCGGGTATTTTAAAGGTGACTCCAACAGCAGTCATGATCGTTTTTGCTATTCTATACTTTGGTTTAATGATTGACGTTGGTTTATTCGAGCCCATGATCGCTAAAATACTCAGTTTTGTAAAAGGAGATCCGCTAAAGGTTGTAATGGCAACCGCCATTATAACCATGTTGGTAGGTTTGGACGGAGACGGTTCTTCCACATTCATGATCACCGTTTCAGCCCTGCTGCCGCTTTATATCAAATTAGGGATGAACAGGCTCGTATTGGCCTGTGTTGTTGGTTTAGCCGCTGGCGTCATGAATATGATTCCTTGGGGAGGTCCTTTGGTCAGGGCGGCCGCGAGCCTTCAAGTTGAAGTATCGGAGTTATTCATTCCTCTCATTCCGGTCATGATTTGCGGTCTTTTATGGACGCTTTTTTCGGCATATGTACTTGGCAAAAAGGAAAGGGAAAGATTGGGTGTCAGCTCGATGGAGACGAACGTGCAACCTGGTATGGGAGAACAGGCTGCAGCTGTTGAAACCGCACCTAAAGGAACATCCAAGCTTTTTTGGTTTAATTGGTTCTTGACGATTTTACTGATGGTTTTGCTGGTGATGGAAGTGCTGCCGATCCAAATTTTATTTGCCACTGCTTTTGCGATTGCACTATTCGTTAACTTCCCGAACCCAAAAGAACAGCAGGAAAGGATTTTAAGTCATGCCAATAGTTTCGTTATGATCTGTACACTCATTTTTGCAGCAGGGATTTTTACGGGTGTATTCACAGAAACAAAGATGATGGATTCGATGGCTGCTTCGATCGTAACTGTCATTCCAGAGTGGCTCGGGGCACATTTGCCACTGGTGGTAGCGCTGACGAGCATTCCGATGGGGTTCATTTTTTCACCTGATGCTTATTACTTTGGCATTCTGCCAATAATAAGTGAAACGGCATCGAACTTCGGTATTGCTCCTGTAGAAATCGGAAGGGCGGCTTTATTAGGCCATTCGACCGCAGGGTTCCCATTATCGCCATTGGTGCCTGCAACATTCATATTGATTGGCCTTGTGGGCGTGGATTTTGGGGATCACCAAAAATTCCTGTTTAAATGGGCATTTGGGACAACCATTATCATGACGATTGCAGCCATTACTTTTGGGGTCATCACTTTGTAAAATGTGAGCCCATTAAGCTATAATGCAAAATTCTTGTCTGTGAATTTAGTAAGGTGTTCACCCTCACGGTTTAATCTTTTTTCCTATTTATTCCGCTTTCCGTTTATTCTTCCATAATGGTGGAAAGTAATAAGAGGAAGATACATATAAGAGAGTGAGGGAGTTTATATGAACTATAAACAAAAACTTGTGCTGCCTATGTGTGCTGCCCTTTTACTGTATGGATGTAATTCAGCGGATGATTCAAATCAGTCCGACAATGATGCCAAGGACATGACTACAGTGGGACAAGGAACAGAAACAGGGGCTGATCCGCAGGTGAAAGCGGAAGTTAAAGATGTAGAAGGTAAAACACTTGGGACGGTTAACTTTACCGCCGAAGAGAATACTGTAGTGATCGAGACCGCTTTGGAAGGCCTTGAGCCAGGCTATCATGGATTCCATGTCCACGAAAACGCAGTATGTGAGCCGGATGCTAAGGAAGGACCTTTCACTACAGCGGGAGGACACTTTAACCCAACTGATGAAACGCACTCTAAACATGCAGGGGATATGCCCCCTTTATATGTAAAAGAGGATGGGACAGCCAAATATACGGCGACATTGGATAACATGACGATAGACCAGCTGAAGAAAGAAGAGTTGGCTGTAATCGTTCATGCGAATCCAGACAACTTTGCCAATATTTCTGACCGTTATGAAGCCAATGGAGAAAAAGGACCGGATGTAGATACCTTGAAAACCGGTGATGCAGGCGATAGGCAAGCCTGCGGGGTTGTTGTAAGTGCAGAGGAAAAATAACATTAATGAAAAGAGCGATTCCCCTAAAGGGGAATCGCTCTTTTCATGGAAGGTAAAACCGCTGACCGCTAAAATCTTAAGGCTGAATTCTTTTTACGTATTAAGAAGGTTTTTTCTATTGTGATATAGAAGTAAGAGAGTAAGTAATATTGGATTAGAAGCAGATGGTATTAAAAGGTTCATCAGTAATTCTTGCAGTGGGATAAAGTCCAAGGCATAGGTTTAATATAGGAAAATAAGATTTGGTTTAAATGGATAAAAAAACCCGAATAGGGATCATGTCCACTGATTCGGGTTTGCTTTATCATTTTGCGGTACTGGTTTCTTCGATTAGCTGTAATCTCTCAGCCACTTCTTCTTCAGAAAGGTTATGCTCGACTACATAGCGGTTACGGGGATGCACTCGGCATTCATGAGTACAGCTTCGCATATGTTTGTGCTCGTTCTCTTCACTGCAAAGGATTTTCTTGTTGCATTCAGGGTTAGCACAATTAACATAGCGTTCACAAGGTTCGCCGGAATAAATATCGCGACCGACAATGACATGTTCCTTTTGATTGATAGGCACGGCAATCCTTTCATCGAATACATACATTTGGCCATCCCAAAGCTCACCTTGGACTTCGGGATCCTTTCCGTATGTTGCGATGCCGCCATGCAGTTGGCTTACATCTTCAAAGCCTTCTTCGACAAGCCAGCCGGAGAATTTCTCACAGCGGATACCGCCGGTGCAATACGTCAGGATTTTTTTGCCTTCGAACATTTCTTTATTTTCGCGGACCCAATCCGGAAGTTCACGGAAATTCGTGATCTCTGGCTTGATTGCACCCCTGAAATGCCCCAAATCAAATTCATAGTCATTTCTGGCATCAAGGACGATGGTATTTTCATCTTGCATTTGCTCGAAGAACTCCTTCGGGCTCAAGTATTTACCTGTCGTCCGGTTCGGGTTGATGTCTTCTTCCAAACGAAGCGTTACAAGTTCATTTCGCGGACGAACATGCATTTTTTTGAAAGCGTGGCCGTCAGCTTCATCTATTTTAAACACGATATCGGCAAAGCGGGGATCGCTTTTCATCATGTCCATATATTTGTTGGTTTGTTCGATCGTACCAGAAACTGTTCCGTTGATACCTTCTGCTGCCACCAAGATACGGCCTTTCAATTCAAGTGCGTTACATGCCGCAAGATGCTCGGCTGCGAATTCTTCGTGATTCTCGATGGGTACATACAAATAATAAAGTAATACTCTATAAGGTTTTGTTTCCATTTTTTATTTACCACCTATGTTTTATATTTGCAAGATATAAAGGGTGATCATTTAGACACTTTTCTCTTACAGGTAATCATTATACCAAGAAAACGTAAAAATGATAAGGGCATGAAGAAAAATCAAAAGGTGGTGTATGGAATGCTGAAAGAGTTAATAAGATATCCAATCATCCAAGCACCGATGGCAGGAGGAGCTTCCACCCCGAAGCTTGCGGCTTCAGTATCGAATGCAGGAGGATTGGGCTTTCTCGCAGCTGGCTATAAGACTGCAGAAGAGATGAAGGACGAGATAGGGCAGATCCGTCGGTTGACTGAGCAACCTTTTGGCGTGAATGTCTTTGTGCCAGGCAACGAGGCGGTGGATGAAAATATATTATCTGCCTATCGTGAAAAGATCGAAAAAGAGGCCGAGAGCGTTGGGGCTGGGATTGGAAAAGCCGATAGTGATGACGATGATTGGGAAAAGAAAATAACGGTATTGAAGGAGGCTGGGGTCGCCGTCGTCAGTTTTACGTTTGGATGCCCATCGGATGATGTAATGAGGGAGCTCCAAGATGTCGGTTCCCTTATAGCCGTGACGGTAACCAACCTTCACGAAGCAAAAAAGGCGGCGGGAGCAGGTGCGGATGTACTATGTGTACAGGGGTTTGAAGCAGGTGGTCACCGGGGCCGCTTTGAAAACCGAACAGAAGATGATTACGGCCTTTTAGTTTTGATACGCTTGATACAAGGTGAGCTGAACTTGCCGATCATTGCGGCGGGGGGATTGATGCATGGAAAGGATATCGCGGCCGTGCTCGAAGCGGGAGCAACAGCGGCACAATTGGGCACAGCTTTCTTTCGCTGTCCCGAAAGCGGGGCAAGCCCCGCCCATAAGGAAGCTCTGGGAAATCCCCGGTTTACCCGGACATCTATTACCCGAGCCTTCAGCGGCAGGAGGGCACGAGGGTTGGTGAATCACTTTATAACCGAATATGATGCCGTTGCACCAGTCGCCTATCCTCATGTCCATCACATGACAAAGCAAATGCGAAAAGCGGCTGGACAAAAAAACAATCCTGAATTGATGGCTTTATGGGCAGGACAAGGGTATAGGTTGAGCAGGGAACTTCCCGCATCGGAATTGGTTGAACTTCTTGCAGAAGAACTAAAATGAGAAGGGGGTGGATGGAGATGGAGATAAGAGAATTATTCATGGATGAGCCACCGCCGATGCATTTATTGCTTTTGGCGGATCCTTCAAGGGAATTGGTCGAGGAATACTTGGGAAGCGGAACATGCTTTGTTGCCGTGTCTGATGAGCGGATGATCGGTGTGTATGTTTTACTGCAAAAAGCTCCAAAATTGATAGAGATAATGAACATCGCTGTGGATGAACGGCACCATGGAAGAGGAATTGGCAGGCAATTGATTGAACACGCCATAGGCCATGCAAGGGAACAGGGATATAACACGATTGAAATCGGCACGGGAAATTCGGGGATAGGGCAGCTGGCCCTTTACCAAAAATGCGGTTTTAGAATCACTGGGGTCGATCGGGATTTTTTTAATAGAAACTATTCCGAGGCCATTTATGAAAATGGGATTCAATGCCAGGATATGATTCGCTTGTCACAAAGTTTAGACTAAGCAATGATCAACCAGTTTGGGGGAAAAGTTTACAGGCAAAAGTGCGCGTCGCATGGTTTAGGGGGAATGACTTGTTCATTGGAGATAAGATTTATCTTCTTTTTGCTTTTTTAATGCCGTTTTTATTTGCGATTGGCGTTTTCATATTCATTCGATCAACGAAAAGGCAAAAGGATTTTTTATCGGATATTAATAAAGACTCACAGGAAAGATAGCAGCAAGAGAAAAAGAGTGCAAAACAACGGCACTCTTTTTCATATCTTCACCTTTTCAAAAAGGCTTCCAAATTCCTTTTCACATTGGGCCATTCATGCTCGAGAATACTGTAGACCACCGTGTTCCTTATCCTTCCATCTTGCAGTTTTTTCTCCATTCTCAAAATGCCTTCTTCCAGGGCGCCGAGCCTGGTTATTGCTGCCCGCGATCTTTTGTTGCATTCGTCCGTCCTGAATTCAACCCGCTTCATTTTCCACTTTTCAAAAGCATGCTGCAATAGCAGGTACTTACATTCTGTGTTAATGGCTGTCCGCCATTTGTCGGGATGATACCAAGTTGCACCGATTTCCAGGGATTGATTATGAAATTGAATGTTTCTTAAGCTCGTGCTGCCAACTATCGAATCATCAGTCTGATCGATAACGACAAATGGATGATGAAGTTCCTGTTCCCTTGCTCGAATGCCATCCTTTACATAGGAAATCGCCTCTTCATATGACAAAATTTTTGTTGCGCTCCATTCCCATATTTCAGCTGGCAGGGAAGCGGCGTAAAGCGGTTCGATATGATGATCCATCATCGGGGTGAGTATCACGTGTTTCCCGAATAATTCGATATGTTCCATAGTATCCTCCTCTTGATTGATATCTTCATTATAAAAATATTCTGGTCCTGCAATAAGGACCAAAGCTGATATAATTTATGGAACCAGTTTGAAGGAGGACCAAATGTTTGAAATCACTCTAAACTTAGATAAAACGAATAAAGAAGCTTTATATGTCCAATTGTATAAATTCTTTATAAAGGAAATCCAGAATGGACAAATAAAGGCCGGAATGAAACTGCCTTCTAAACGAAAACTAGCTGTGCATTTAGGGATAGGCCTGAATACAGTGGATACGGCTTATCAGCAGTTGATGGCAGAAGGATATGTGGAAAGTCAATTAAGGAAAGGGTATTACGTAGCCGATTTAGAACCGATCTCACCTTTGAATGAGCCTATGCCTGTAACAGAAGGGATGATGTGCCCTCCGAATGAAAGAAATGAGATAGATTTCAATCATGGGCGCGTGGACGTGGATTCTTTCCCGCATGCCGTGTGGAAAAAATGCTTGAACAATACATTGTATCTACAGGAAAGGGAAATGTTCATGAGCGGTGATCCTCAAGGGGAATGGGGGCTCCGGTTTGAAATCTCATCCTATCTATTCCAATCGAGAGGAGTTCGCTGCGGGGCTGATCAAATCATCATTGGGGCAGGTACCCAGTATTTCATCCATCTATTGCGGTTACTTCTTGGAAATGAGCGAGTATTCGGGTTGGAAGACCCTGGCTTTCATCGAGTAAGGGAGGTACTGAGGTTGGAGGGAGCGGATATGGCATACATACCCTTGGATGAAAGTGGAATGAGTGTGGACTCCCTGAAAGAGAGTGCCGCGAATGTTGCCTATGTCACTCCTTCCCATCAATTTCCTTCCGGTATGATCATGCCGATAACCAGAAGGGTGGAATTGCTGAATTGGGCAGAGGAAAAAAAAGGTTATATCATCGAAGATGATTATGACGGGGAATTCCGACATTCAGGCAAACCGATTCCGTCCCTGCAGGGGTTGGACACAAAGGGAAAGGTCATCTACCTAGGCACGTTTTCAAAGTCGCTCATCCCATCAATCAGGGTAGGATTCATGGTGTTACCTATGGAGCTGGCTTGCCGCCATCAAGAGAAGTTAATTGGATATAAACAGACCGTTTCCAGACTGATTCAGGAAACGCTCTGTCTTTTTATGAAAAATGGACATTGGGAACGCCATCTGAATAAAATGCGAACGATTTATCGTAAAAAAAATAAGGTGCTGCTTAATGCTATCGAAGAGAGCTTTCATGATCGTGTAGCCGTAATCGGTGAAAAGTCAGGATTGCACGTTCTTTTAAAAGTAAAAAACGGCAGCAGTGAGGCAGAGCTCATACATAAGGCTGCCAGTGTTGGGGTTAAAGTCCACCCAACTTCGGTTTATCATTCTAAGAATGTGAAAGATCCGACTGTTTTGATTGGGTACGGTGGTTTAACCGAAAAGGAAATCAAAGCAGGAATCCGACTTTTAAAAATGGCATGGCTATAGCTTGATGCGAAAAAATAAGGAAAAGGCCTTGATTCACACTTATTCAACAATGATATAAGGTACCCATATTAGTTTCTTATATTATTGAGGATTTTAAGGACCGTCTGGAAAAATATTTCCTGTTCTTCCTCAGTAATGCCTTCCAGGGCTTTTCCTTCGATTTTTTCTGCAATCTTAAGACATTTTGTATGTACCTCTTTTCCCCGGGGCGTCAGTTCGATTCGTTTTTCCTGTTCATCTTTTCCAGGAACTTGTTTAATCATATTATTCTGTTCCATGCTGTTGACCGAACGTGTGATGATAACACTATCAACATCCAAGTAACTGCAAATATCGGGGATTGTGGAATATCCACAGTTCTTTAAATAATTCAGGATCGTCCACTGATTATGGTAAATTTCAAGGGCTGTAATTTGTTCATTCATTTTGCTGACTAATGATCTCGATACTTGTAAATATTGATGAAATAATTGAGTAGGGTTCGTCATATGATTCTCCTTTATAATGGTCGACCAGTCCATTATATTCTTTAATTCTTAAAAGTCTATTGTAAAGAATCATTTTTTTCAGTCAATGTTTATTTTTGGAAGTGAAGCAGTATAGGGGGGAATCCGGCGATGCGAATGAATTATGGGAGAATTGGGTTGTACTGAATTTTCAAAAAAAGCGAACAAGAGGGACCATAATATGATGGCAAAAATATATTTTTTCCTTTAAAAGTTCCATGAGCAAGTATCAAAGTGCCGCCGAGAATTGGTAAAATCAATACGACACATCACTTTGAAGCTGAATGCAATCATATCCTGCAACCCAAAAACCAGCCCCTAAAGTGGCTGGTTTTTGGTTAAGCCCTCTCGCTGGTGGAGCGGTGTTTTGTTTCTTTTTTATTTCGTTCTTCTTGTCGTTCATATTTAATTTCATCAATTGGTAAATCATCAATGGGCATGACCACTTGATCACGCTCCAGCTGTTTTTCCTGATCTTTCTTGAATGCCTTGGATTTATCATTACGCTCCTCAATATACTTTTCTTTATCTTTATTATCCAATGTCAATCCCTCCGTCTCTTTATATCTCTTTTTCCCCTTATTGCGAAAATAAAACGTATAAGCGAAATATATGTGACCCCATTTCATAAATATAAGGAGAACAGGAAAGTGCAAGGAGGGTTTGTTCAGTGAATGTCACCGTCTTTTTCCGTTGGTTTTGGAGAGGTATTCTCCTTTTATGCATATTAATCGTCATTCCCTATTCATGGGCTTTGATTTTAGCGTTGCTCACCGCCATTCTTTTGGATGGATTGGTACGCATGATTGGTGGAACGGCAAAGCTGCATCGGTTTTGGGCAGTATTGATTTCATTTGCTCTATATGTAGGCGGGCTTATGAGCATCACTTATTTTTCCTTTTCGGTATTAATCAAGAAGGTCATTATCTATTCGGAAGAATTTCCTGGTTTCGTACGTGAAGTATATTTGACGGCTATATTGCCAGTCATTAGGCAATGGGAACGGTATTCCCAAACGTTGCCGCCAAATCTCATACAGTCCATAGAACAAACGATGGAAAAGGGAGTCAGGGCATTAGAGGGGTTCACAGAGGGCTTTGTTCAGGATATGGTTCAGTTCGTTACACTCATTCCCGGATTTTTCATTGATTTTTTAATTTATTTAATCGCTTTATTCTTATTTAGTCTTGAATTGCCTAAGTTAAGAAAAAAGGCGGTCCTTTATTTAAAGACATCCACCTATCAAAAGATTTCGCTAGTTTATCAAGATTTAAGTATGGCAGCCGTAGGCTTCATCAAGGCACAAATCCTTTTGAGTTTAATAACGTTCATCATGGCTTATGGAGGACTATGGTTATTAAATGTGAAGTATACGATTCCATTGGCACTGTTAATAGTAGTCGTGGACATTCTTCCTATCTTGGGGACGGGATCTGTACTGGTTCCTTGGGCAGTAATTGTTTGGGCTCAAGGAAACCATCATCTAGGTGTTGGCCTCATCATCCTATTCCTGGTCATTACCATCATAAGAAGGACCATCGAACCGAAAATCTATTCAGCAAATATGGGATTGAGCCCATTGGCATCGCTGGTCAGCCTTTATTTAGGGTTTAAAATGCTTGGTTTCATCGGGCTTTTCCTTGGACCTTCGATACTGATTGTTTATGATACGTTAAAGAGGGCAGGTGTCATCAAACCCAACTTCAAAATATGAAAGATTATTAGATGTTTTTTGCCTGATTTCTTAAATTTGACATATCTTTTACAGCTTTCCCTTGACCGTTGCAATGATTGCAGTCCCGGGAAAAGAATTGCAGATAGCGGGTTTTCCCTTTCCCTTTGCAGTGTTGGCAAATGGTTATGAGTTTCATGATTCCTCACTCCTTCAAAAAGTATCGCTTTTCTAACAGTATGAAACAATTAAGGTAGAACTATACTTCATGTAATCATTCAATGTTAAATGAAGCAGGTTTTATATAATATGTTTTTATTTCACTTCATGTACCAGTTGGAAAAAAATAACCCCCGCTCCAATTAGGAACGGGGGTTATTATCATGAAACGATTTCAGTTTGTGATATTATCGGGAATTCTTTTACTTCGCTTACGACTTTTGCTTGTTTGTATATTTCAATATAACGAATATGGTGATCTTCCATTTCCTTTATCCTAAAGTTATAGGGACCATAAGTCAGGATATCACCTTGTTTGGCCTCGTAATTCTCGGTAAGGATCCATCCGCCCATCGTATCAATATCCTCATCATTGATATCCAATCCAAGTAAATCATTCACTTCACTGACTAATACCTTGGCATCGATGATGTAGTGATCCTCTTTTAATTTGCGGACATCCGGAACTTCATCCAGGTCGAACTCATCGCGGATATCGCCCACGATTTCTTCAAGGATATCTTCAACGGTCACCAAACCTGACGTACCGCCGTATTCATCCATGAGGATAGCCATGTGGATGCGCTCCTTTTGCATTTTTAAAAGTAAATCGTGAATTGGAATACTGTCAATGACACGGATGATCGGACGAACATATCGTTGGATCGTTGATGCTGCCTGATTGTTCCTGTCTATCATTTCAGTGAATAGCTCTTTTATATTGACCATTCCGATAACATGGTCTTTATCTCCGTCAATGACAGGATATCGTGTAAAGTTCTCTTCCGCCATGACGGTGAAAAACTGTTGGATCGTATCATCTTTGGATACCGTTGCAATTTCTGTACGTGGTACCATGATTTCTTTTGCAATCCGATCATCGAATTCAAAAATTTTATTCACATATTTAAACTCTGATTGGTTAATTTCGCCACTTTTGTAGCTTTCGGAAACAATGATACGAAGCTCTTCTTCTGTATGAGCCAAATCATGTTCGGAAACTGCTTTTAATCCTAGCATTCTTGTAAGCGTCCTTGCAGAGCCATTCAGTACCCAGATGAATGGATACATGATTTTGTTAAAGGCAATTAAAGGTTTCGAAACCAATAAAGTTACTTGCTCCGCTTTTTGAATCGCCAATGTTTTCGGTGCCAATTCCCCGACAACGACATGTATGAACGTAATGAAAGAAAAGGCAATTGCAACCGAGAGTACATGTGAAGCCGACTCCGGAAGATTTAATTGATTTAAAAGTGGTCGCAAAATGTTTTCAACTGTCGGTTCCCCAAGGAATCCAAGCCCTAAAGCAGTAATGGTAATTCCGAGCTGACATGTCGAAAGGTATTCATCCAGGTTGGAGATGACTTTCTTTGCTGAAAGAGCATTCGGCTTTCCCTCTTCAATTAATTGATCGACCCTCGTGCTTCTCACTTTAACAATCGCAAACTCCGTAGCTACAAAAAATGCTGTTAAAGCAATTAAAATGGCAATAAGAACCAAGTTTATTATGTCCAAATAGTCTCCCTTAACTCGCCTTCGAGACGAATAAGGAGTACACCTCCTACATTTTTAAAATATACAAGTATATTTTTTTTGCCGTGCTGAATATTATCGGGAGTCATTCAAAATGGCTGTGGTAATTGATGTCCAGCCGTTTGAACTCCCATTTCTTTAAGTGATGAAGAGAATAATAGTATATGCCGATTGCCGATGCGTAGACGGGAAATAGAAGAATTTCTGTCTGAAGGAGTGCAGCCATTTTTCAATAGGATGCACATATCCATTACGCAAATCAGCGACCGCCTGTCAAAACGAACATTCTTTAATGCCCCATCAAATCACCTCAATCTAATTAATTTAAATACTTTCATTATAGAAAGAGTTAATCATTCAGTCAAATAGCTTCAGGCACCTTAAATCCGGTAAATTGCTTGTAAAGTATCAGTTTGAGCTAATAATTAGCTGTTTTTGACTGTTTTCTCTACTTTATTGTATAATATTATAGAATATTCAGAAAACTAATGGCGGTTTCATAAAAAATTGGTCAGTTTCATTATTTTTTCGCTGGTACATACATATTCTATAGAGTCCAAGACAAGTTTTAAATGCAGATTAAAGGGGGTGGCAGCCATGAAGATCATGGAAAGGATGGCAGCGATCATTGCCGGCAGCATGCTTGTAGGCGTGGGAATCAATTTTTTCCTGATACCTTATCATTTATTGGATGGTGGCATGATAGGGATTGGGCTGATTTTTCATTACTATATAGGACTTCCGACAGGCCTGGGTGTGATTTTGAGCAGCATTCCATTATATATATATGCTTGGTACTTTGAAAAGAAATTATTCCTGAACAGCTTGCATGGCCTGCTTTTTTCCTCTTTATGCATCGATATTTTTTCCGACGCTGTCACCGGATGGAACCTTCCCATATATGTAAGTGCGATGATCGGGGGAGGTTTGATTGGATTAGGAATCGGCTTGATGCTTCGGTATGGGACATCAACAGGCGGAACGGATATGCTGGCACAGATCCTATCCAGGAAGAGCGGATTAAATGTAGGTTTGCTGATTTTTATCATTGATGGATGCGTACTTCTTTGCGGATTGAGCGTTGTGGGGACTTCAATCTTTTTATATTCATTTTTAACGATCATCGCGGTAGCCATGCTGACTTCAGTCACCGTGATGCGAACTATTTGATGTGAATCATGTATGAAAATCTGAAAAAAGGAAAGGATGGGCAATATGAAAAGGACAGATTTTTAGTCTAATAAATAGTAAAGGAAAGTTCATATGAAAAAACTCTATATGTTTACTGCGTTGTTAGTTATGCTGGCAGGGTGTCAAGAGTCTGAAATGCCAGAGGATAAGGAAGTGAACAGTGCTGTTCCGGAATCGATGGATGCATCAATTGTCATTAAAGGGAAATTGGAGCCTGGAAAAGAAGTCATTCTTGAAACGACTGTGAAACAGGGAAGCCAATTGGTGAATGAAGCAGATGAGGTACTGTTTGAAGTGAGAAAGTCAGGGCAGGATAAACGGGAAATGCTTGAAGCAAAGAATACTGGAAGTGGCATGTATCAGGTGATGCATACTTTTGAAGAACAAGGCAAATATATTGTAGTCTCCCATGTAACGGCCAAAGGCCTTCATGCAATGCCTGAAAAAGAAGTTGTCGTTCCAGAACATGAAAGTGAAGGCGCTTCGGTTCATCCTAGTACGGATGTATCCATCGAGTTTCAAAGTAACCCTGTAAAGGCAGGAGACAGTTCGAACTTTGAAGCGACCGTTGAATTGAATGGGAAGCCACTGACAAATGCAGATGTGAATTTCGAGGTGTGGAAGGAAGGCAGCGAAGAGAGCCATTTCACCAAAGCTGAAGAAGATGGAAATGGAACATATCTAAATAAGGTATCTTTCGAAGAATCCGGAACCTATAAGGTTCAGGTGCATGTTGAAAAAGACGAAGTGCATGAACACCAACTGCAAACCATTCAAGTCAATTGATGGTTTTTTGGAGCGAATTGTTTAAACAGGTTTTATCCATTCGTTAAATGGGAAGTTAAAGGATAACGGTACAGCAGAAAGGGAGGGTAAGCATGAACAATCAAATAATCAACAAGTATAAAGATCTCGGGATTCATATTGAAAAAACGAAATCACGCCAGGAGATTTTCACTAATGTTTCGCAAAATGATTCATCCTTACTCACCACAGCTGTTTTTTCTCAATTTTCCCAAAAACGGGAGCTAAAAGAATATTGATGCAATGAGACCGGAGTACATATCAGCTGGTCTTTTTTTGTGCATTCCTAAATGGGATACAGATTGAAACTGAATATGAAAAACGAATAGAACGTTATGAGCTGAAATAGGATAGAAGGACAAACAATTTGAAATTAGCGGTAAGGGGAGTCCGATAGCATGATATCACAGCTTATTATGACGATATTGAATTGGTTTGCGGAAATGGGATATATGGGGATTTTATTGGGGCTTATGGTTGAAATCATCCCGAGTGAGCTTGTTCTAGGGTACGGTGGTTATGTGGTCGGCCTGGGGAAAATGAATTTTTGGGGAGCTGTCCTTGCAGGTGTGGCGGGCGGGACGATGGCTCAACTATTTCTCTATTGGGCAGGTTATTATGGAGGACGGCCCTTTCTCTTGAAGTATGGAAAATATATTTTAATAAAAGAAACCCATATTGTAAATGCTGAAGAGTGGTTTCAAAGGTATGGCGTAGGCGTGATTTTTACGGCTCGATTCATTCCAGTGGTTCGCCATGCCATTTCCATCCCTGCCGGAATTGCGAGGATGTCCGTATGGAAGTTTATATTTTATACGGTTGGGGCTGTCATTCCTTGGACCATATTGTTCCTGACCTTAGGAAGGGTTCTCGGCGAGAATTGGCAGCAAATCCGGGAAATAACTGAACCTTATCTAATTCCGGCTACGGGTTTTTCCTTTATCTTTATCATGTTGTATATTTTTTGGAAAAAAAAGAGCACTCCCCCAATCGTAACGGTCAAAAAAATGGGACGGTTTCCCGATAAATGAACAAATCGAAAAAACAGCCACGTAAAAACACTATTTACGTGGCTGTTTTTTAATCATTATCCTTGAGGAAGGTCTTCTTCCAGAGGAAGCTGTACGACCTTTTTTGTGACCTCAATAGAACGAATGGCGTGATCTTCCATTTCAATCACTTTAAAGCAGAATCCGTCTTTTTCCATGATGTCCCCTACCTTCACATCATAATTTTCAGTAAGGACCCATCCACCTATAGTATCGACATCATCTTCTTCTAAGTGAATGCCAAGTAGATCATTCACTTCCTTTACAAGAAGTTTAGAGTCTAAAATATAATGTCCCTCTTTAATTTTCCTGATCGAGGCAACTTCATCGATATCGAATTCATCACGAATTTCCCCAACGATTTCCTCGAGGATATCCTCGACTGTGACAAGTCCGGAAGTTCCGCCGTATTCATCCATCAAAATGGCCATATGAATGCGTTCTTTTTGCATTTTTAACAGCAAATCGTGAATTGGTATATTTTCCATCACCCGAATGATCGGACGAGCGTAATTTTCAATCGCTTTGATATGGATTTCCCGGTTCTTAATAAGATCCGAGAAAACTTCCTTTAAGTTCACTAAGCCGATGACATGGTCTTTATCACCTTCGACAACAGGATATCGAGTGTATTTTTCCAATTTGGCCACATCGACGAATTCCTGTACCGTTTCATCTTTGGATATGGTCATGATTTCTGTCCTTGGAACCATGATTTCTTTGGCAACCCGATCATCGAACTCAAAGATGTTATTTACATATTTAAATTCCGACTGGTTAATTTCTCCGCTTTTATAGCTATCTGATAGGATGAAACGTAATTCTTCTTCCGTATGGGCTATTTCGCTTTCGGATGCTGGTTTAAAGCCAAATAATCCGACAACGAATCGGGAAGAATGATTCAATGCCCAAATGAAGGGAAAGGCTATTTTATGGAAAAAAATCAGCGGGCTGGCAATTGCCAAGGCCACTTGCTCAGCCTTTTGGATGGCAACCGTCTTTGGAGCCAATTCACCTACAACCACATTCAGGAACGTAATCAGGGAAAATGAAATAACGAATGTCAGAATGCTTGTGACTTCTTGAGGGATGTTCAATGCATTGAATAAAGGCCCAACCAATTTGAGGACGGTCGGTTGTCCTAGCCACCCCAATCCAAGGGCAGTTACGGTAATTCCAAGCTGTGTCGCGGATAGGTACTCATCAAGATCGGATGTAACCTTCTTTGCCGCTATGGCTTTTTTGTTTCCCTCTTCAATCAATTGATCGATCCGAGAGCTGCGAACCCTTATGATCGAAAATTCCGAAGCTACAAAAAAGGCCGTTAAAGCAATTAAAATAATGACAAATAAAAAACTTAATATGTCCAATTAGTGTGGGACTTAATTGAATCGCCATATGTTGAGAACGATTTAATTATCCCAGTCACCTCCCAAAACCAATAATGAATGAAATGATATTAGTATATAAAATGTTAGATGAAAAATAAGTCTCGTCTATCTCGTATGAAAATTTCTCTGGTTTTAATTTTCAATCTATAGGATCATTCACCTCGATTAGTAGTGGAACCTACCTATTAGTATAAGTAACTGGACGTCAATCAGTCAAAAATTTCACACTAAAAACCTAAGGAAAAAAGGATATTTATCCATTATTTAGTTTTTAATTGTATGGAAAAGGTCGTAAGGAAATCGGTAGAGTGACAGGATAAGGTTCCTTGATGCTTTAAAACGATTTCTTTACAAACGAATAATCCCAATCCAGTTCCTCTTTTTTTTGTGGTGATGAATGGTTCAAATATATTCGGCAGGACGTCATCAGGTATCTTCGGCCCATTGTTCGATATATTTAAAGTAAGAATGCCGGGTGGTGATTCAGAGCCTGAAATGTAAATGGATGGGGATGGCATCCCTGCAACCACATCAAGAGCATTTAATATAATATTAAGTAAAACTTGACGGAATTCTTCTTTAGAACCGGAAATTACGGCATCCTCGGCAATATTACAAGTAATGGAAGCATTAACTTCCAAAATGCTTGGATATAAAAATTCGATCACCTCATTCACAAGCTGAGCAATGGAAAATAGATCAGGTGGTGATGCTGAAGTTTCTTTTTTGGAAATATTAAGAAATTGTGTGATCCGGTAATTGAGCTGATCCAATTCCTTCGAAATGATATCAAGGTATTTTATCTCAGGTTGTTCTGCCTGTAACAATTGTATGAATCCCATGATGGAAGTCAGTGGATTTCTGAATTCATGGACAAAGCTTGAGGTCATTTGGCCAAGGAGTGTCAAACGGTCTTTATGGTTTGGGCTTATGAATTGATAGCGTTCTTCAAGTTCCATCGTTTTCAATTCGGTATAATGGGATAATGCAAAATGAATGAGTTTATCGAAGTAAACGTTTACTTGCTTAATTAGATCCGATATTTCTTCTTTGGGTGATTCGGAATTCAAAACATGCTCTATGATGATGGATCTCCCGATGGTTGCAGTGGAAAAGAAATTTTCCATATCCAATTGCTTATTAACTCGATCAGACGCAATTTTTCCCCCTACGACCTTCAGTACATCGTCTATTTCAGTATCCGATTTTCCAAGCTGATCCATTAGCAGATTGAAAATATTTTCCACTTCTCCTTTAAAATACCCAAGATATCCGTCCGGTAAATGCAGCAACTCATCTTTCCATTTGGAAATGATACTGCTTTTTTGAGAAGATAAAAAGTGAATGGTCATTTCTCGATTAGATACCATTTTGCCCTCCATACTGTAGGAAAATGAATTTACTTTTGACCCAGAAATTGCTTTATTTGAATAAAATTACAAAATATCAAAATAATTACATCTTGATTTCATGATAACAGATTAATGTCCTTTTAACATGTGTCAATTGGATAATATTCGGCAATCAATCAATAAATCCCTTTTTTTGACACAGTTTTATTACAGTAATTACAGGAATTAATCACAAAAAAAGGTATCCGTAAAGTTAATGACGGTTACCTTTTTTTTTGAATGCATATGGTTCGATGTGAACGATCGCATGCTGGATATTATATTCCTTCATAAGGTTTTCTTCGATTTTAACCGTAATATCATGACCTTGAATGACGGTCAAAAGAGGGTTAACATGAACGGTAGTTTCGAGCAGGATTTCACTTCCATGCATCCGGGCTTTAATTTCACTCATGTCTTTAACACCTTCTGTCAATATAATGGTTTGTCCGATCTTTTGCAGGAGCTGCTCGTCGAAACCATCAGTTAAAGAGATGGAGGCATCACGAAAGATGTCCCAGGCCGTTTTGCATATGATGACCCCCACGACTGCAGCAGCTATCGCATCCAGCCAAGGAATTCCCATCTTAGACCCGATTATTCCAATGAAAGCACCAACACTGACAAGGGCATCGGAACGATTATCCTGTGCAACTGCATAGATGGAAGAGCTGTTGATTTTTTTACTTAATGATAAGTTATAACGGTAGATTCCGTACATGAAAATTGCAGAGAAAAAAGCGACATAACCGGTCAGCATACTGGGAACGGTTGTTGAATCTTGGTGAAAGAAGGATTCAATGGCACTGAATACTACCTGGAGGCCCACGGTGATCATGATGAAGGCAGCTACCAACGAGGCTACGGTTTCCGCCCGTAAATGACCATATGAATGATTATCATCAGGAGGTCTCTTTGATATTTTCAAACCGATCAATACGGCTAAGGAAGCGATGATATCGGTCGTATTATTTAAACCATCAGCCCAAAGCCCTTTAGAATCACCGAAATGACCAAATGACAATTTAAGAGCAGACAAGAATATGTAAGCGGCAATGCTTATGTAGGCGCCTTTTTCAGCTGAAATCGAATGTTTATCCATGTCCATTCCCTCCCCAATGTAAATTAGGCTAATTGAATCAAACCTTAGTGAGTTGATAGAAAATTGTCGTATTTAGCCATCTAACTTGGTTAATGGCCGGTGTAATGAAGGTCTGTAAAGAAGTTGGTTAAACAAAAGAATATCGCCATAAAATGGGAATGGCCAATTAAGATGATAGGTAATTTTTCTTCAATTATCATTTGTAGAAACTAATAGTATATTCTAACCGATGATCGAACATTCAATACTTCCGCAAGTGGAGCCAAATGGCTGAGAGTGACACTTTGAACCTGATAGTTAGCACTGGTGTAGGATGTGGTTTTGGGCAGCAATTAGTGCCCCGGTGTTTTTCGGCTGCTCCAAAAGTATTATTGAAAAAAACCTTTTAACAAAAAGGCCGGATTCTATAAGGATCCGGCCTTTTTCGGAGAATGCTCTACTTGAGCCATACAGGGCGTACCCGCTCAATCTTCATTTTGCAATGAATACCGAACAGGGCGCGTTTTTCGCAATGGAACTACTTGTACTTCCAAGGAAGAATTTTTCCAAACCGCTTTTAGCGCTATTGCCGACAACGATAAGATCGGCTGACGTTCTTGCTGCAAAGTCACATACGCTATCTGGCGCATGCCCTTCCAATATTTCGAATTTTCCCTCGACTTGACATTCACTTAACAATCTCAACGTATTACTTTCTGCGTTCTGAATGCTATTCTCCACGGGAGAAGGGGTGTCATTTACCTTTTGAGGTCCTGGCTGATCGACTTCAATAACGGGATGTGTCTGGACTGGATCCACATAAAATCCGGCAGCAGGTACGAACCCCGGAGCCGATGCGTCTCCCATGATACGTTGTTCAACCTTATCATTCAGGACATGTACTACTGTCAACTTGGCTTTTGGAAAGGCCTTTTTCAATATTGCTCCATATTCCACGGCCCGTTTACTCTCTTCATTTCCATCAAAAGCGACGACAATATGTTTTAAGTCTTTCATTAATATCATCTCTCCCCTTTATAAGACCTTATAAGTGCTATACCCACTTTTAAATGGCATCACGCCTTAATCGGTATATAGATTGCCTTTTAAGGGTAAAGGATAGATACGAGCATAGTTAAAATGGTAGGATGAAATCTGGTCCTTCATTAGCTGGCAGGCTCAGGCGATGAAGGGGTATCAGGCAGGGATGCCAATTCGCGAGTAAGTTCTACAAGAAAAGGATGCCTTTTATTCAACCGGCGAGTTTTCTTTAATAAAAAGGGTAAAATATTTTTAATGAAGCATGTCTCAGATGAAAAAATGGGGGTACAAATGAAAGGGTTAGTGAAATTAGGTCTAATTATAATATTGGCGATTGTGGTTTTAGGCGCAGGTTCACTATTGTATTTCAGGCAGGGTGCGGATATAAGTCATCTTGAAAATAGTCTTCAGCAACCGACAGGAATCTATGATCTGGATGGGAACCTTGCCAGTACGATCACTGCAAATAAATCCGAAGGGGTTGCGATAGATGAAATACCGGAACATATGAAACAAGCGGTGGTTTCCATTGAGGATCACCGTTTTTATGAACATCACGGCATAGATTATCAAGGGATTATGCGGGCTTTGGTTAAAAATGCGAAGGCTGGAAGTGTTGTTGAAGGCGGGAGCACTCTCACACAGCAGCTTGTGAAAATCACGATGCTGGAATCGAATCGAACATTGAAGAGGAAGATAGAAGAGTTTTTTCTAGCCCAGGAAGTTGAAAATCAATATACAAAAGATGAAATTCTGGAAATGTACTTGAATCAAGTTTATTTTGGCCATGGGGCATGGGGCATCAAAAAGGCTGCAAATATTTATTTTTCCAAAGAGGTCTCTGAATTGACCGTTGCCGAGGGAGCTTTGCTGGCGGGTGTTATTAACTTGCCATCCAAACTTGATCCATACAAGAATTTAGACGGGGCAGTCAAGAGGCGTGATTTGGTTCTTTCGAGAATGGCGGAACATGGTTATTTGACGAAAGATGAAGAAGCAGCTGCAAAAAAAGATTCGGTGACACTTCTTATGGGGGAGAAGGAAACCGATCCATTAAGAGGTAAATATCCTTATTATGTCGATCATGTTTTATCGGAAGCATCGAGTAAATATGGAATTAAGCTTGAGGAGCTGCTTTCAAAGGGCTACAAGATTTACACGACACTGGACCAATCCATGCAGCAGGCCACAGAAAACGTGTATGCGAATGATGCCAATTTTCCAGTGGGAACAAGTGCAGATGAACTGGTTCAAAGCGGATCTGTCCTCCTTGATCCTGAAACGGGGGGCATAAAGGCGCTTGTCGGTGGGAGAGGTAAGCATCAATTCATGGGATATAACCGGGCAACCCAGCTGACAAGATCTCCTGGTTCATCGATTAAACCGCTTGTCGTATACTTGCCGGCGGTTGAAGAGGGATACGATATCACTGACCCTTTAAAGGATGAAAAAATGAGCTTCGGTGAATACGAGCCAACAAACCTTAGTGGTGTATATAAAGGAGAAGTGCCCATGTATGAAGCGGTGATGAATTCCTTGAATGTACCAACGGTTTGGCTATTAAATGAGATTGGCATCGATAAGGGGCTTGATTCACTTGATCGGTTTGGGATTCCATATGAAAAGGATGATCGAAACCTATCGATAGCTTTGGGGGGGATGAAAAAAGGTGTGTCCCCGCTGCAGATGGCGGGAGCCTTTTCAGCTTTCGCCAACGATGGGGAAAGGATGGAAACCCATGCCATTGTAAGAATAGAAAATGCCGATGGGAAAGAGGTGGCAGCCTGGAAAGAGAAAAGCACCAAAGTGACCTCTGAAGGCGCCGTCGACAAAATGAATGCCATGCTGCTAGGAACAGTGGAATATGGCACAGGGAAAAACGCGGCTGTTTCCGGTTATGAAATAGCAGGTAAAACAGGTTCCACACAAGTTCCCATCGAAGGAATATCAGGGGTTAAAGATCAATGGTTCATCGGTTATTCACCTTCGCTGGTCGGTGCTGTATGGGCTGGATATGATAAGACGGACGAAAAGCATTACCTAACGACACACAGCAGTCAGGGAAGTGCACTCATCTTTCAAAAAATAATGTCGCAAGCTTTACAGAATCAAGCCGCTCAATCCTTTAAAGCTCAAGATATCGGTCCGCTTATAGCTGAACAACAGGCACTAATAGCTGAGCAAAAGGCACAAGTAGCTGAGCAAAAGGCAAAAGAAGAAGATGAACAAAGGAGACAATATTGGATTGATAAAGGAAATGAAATTCGGGAAGGTTTGAATAAATGGAGGGACTGGGAGTTGCCGTGGTGATTCTCAGGAAAGGGGGCATGAACAAGCATTTCCTTAATTCAATCAACAAAAAAAGACTGTCAATAATTGACAGTCTTTCATCGTTCTTAAAAAATGAGATTTGCTATTATGCCGATTACGACGATTGCGCCGATCACCATTAAAATGGTTCTCATTTCTATACACCCTCTTCATGACGTAGTTGGAATCATTATTAAATATTAACGGTTTGGTTCGATTGGAAACCAAATGCACGTTCATCGTTTTCTTTACAAATATCCTGTACTTTTTCTAGCATGGCATGTACATTCTCGCCTTCAAGTATGACTTTCATGGTTGCACACTCTTGAAGAATGAGCACAAAGGATACGAAAGTCGAAAGTTTCTTGGCATCGACCAATTTATGGTTGCAGATAAAATATATATTCCCTTTAAATTCTTTTGTAACTTGATATAGGTTCATGATTTGTCGCATGGATAATCTTTTATTTGTTTTAATATCAGAAGAAATCACTTTATTCATGTCGTTTACTCCTTTTGTTTTTATACTTTTTGAAAAGCATAATCAAGATGTCAATTCAGCTACAACTTTTTAAAATGAACAAGTATGTTTGGTCTTTTTTATGTAATTGTTAGCGGGTCATGTTGTATATTTACCCGAGTGAAAGATTTTGAAACCTATTTGAAAATTTCAATTTTGGGAGGGGAAACGAACAATGCTCACACTTATTAAAAATGGGGAGCTTTATGGTCCGGAATATATGGGCCAAAAAGATATCCTCTTGGTTGGAAAGCAAATTGGCTTCATTGAGGACAAGATTGATGTACCTGCCAATTTCGTTGAAATGAAAGTAATTGATGCGAGTGGTCAAATTGTGGTTCCGGGTTTTATAGATGCTCACGTACATATTATCGGCGGAGGTGGGGAAGGGGGCTTTAAAACGAGGACACCAGAAATCCAATTAACAGATGCGACTTTAGCGGGTATAACGACATTGGTAGGGGTCATCGGAACAGATGGAACGACAAGGACCATGCCAGCACTGCTTGCTAAAGCGAGAGCACTTGAAGAAGAAGGAATTAGCTGCTTCGTTCAAACTGGTTCCTATCAAGTTCCAGTCAAGACGTTAACCGGTAAGATTGAAGATGATTTGATTCTTGTTGATAAAATTATCGGTGTTGGCGAAATAGCCATTGCCGATCATCGTTCTTCACAGCCGACTGCAGCTGAACTTGCTAAACTGGCCTCTCAGGCACGTAATGGAGGTCTGTTGTCCGGGAAAAGCGGTATCGTCAACATTCATGTAGGCGACAGTCTGGATCATTTGCATGTAATTGAAGAAGTTGTCGAGACAACGGAAATACCGATCACTCAATTCTACCCTACACATATAAACCGAAATCCGCATTTATTCTATGCAGGTGTGGAATATGCAAAAAAAGGGGGGTATATCGATTTTACGACAAGTACGATCCAGAAGTTCCTTGAAGAAGGCGAGGTCAAAGCAAGTACAGCAATAAAAATGGCACTGGAAGAAGGCGTTGATATCGGGCAGATCACCATAACTTCAGATGGACAAGCCAGCCTGCCTGACTTCGATGGGGGCGGTAACCTGCGCGGTTTGAACATTGGTACATGCATGTCCTTATATGATTGTGTTGTCGATGCGATCCTCGAGGATGGAGTGACAATTGCCGATGCCATACGAGTTGTGACGGAAAATCCGGCAAACATTTTAAAACTTTTTACAAAGGGGCAGCTTGCGGTAGGTAAGGACGCCGATATCATCATGATGAAGAAAAAAACTTTAGAAATGAATAGTGTTATCGCGATGGGGCAGGTCATGGTCAAAGATGGTCAAGCAGTCGTGAAAGGAACATTTGAAAGATAGATCTTTCAAATATTCGTTGGTAAGGTATTCCGCAATGGATGGATTGCGGTTATGGCAGGAGCGATTTCCGGTGCGTGCCCCCATTTTAGTTTGTCTACAAAAGGGAATTGATTGATGTAATCCCAAACCCTTAATTAATAAGTAAACTTGGATTTGAATGAAACCCTCAATGGATGGAAGAAATTTGCGACACTCCTGCCGAATAACTGGCTACCCGAGACCCCACAGGCGCTTGCGTCGAGGAGGCTTGGCAGACAGTCGGCGGAAAGGGAGCGGATTTCCGAAATCAACTGTAACATTTTTAAAGAAAAAAACGGCAGGCAAACTCGCTCTTTATGTTTTTTTGTTATATAACCCTCAATGGATGGAAGAAATTTGCGACACTCCTGCCGAATAACTGGCTAGCCGAGACCCCACAGACGCTTGCGTCGAGGAGGCTTGGCAGACAGTCGGCGGAAAGGGAGCGGATTTCCGAAATCAACTGTAACATTTTTAAAGAAAAAAACGGCAGGCAAACTCGCTCTTTATGTTTTTTTGTTATATGAAACCCTCAATGGATGGAAGAAATTTGCGACACTCCTGCCGAATAACTGGCTAGCCGAGGCCCCACAGACGCTTGCGTCGAGGACTTGGCAGACAATCTGCGGAAAGGGAGCGGATTTCCGAAATCAATGTAACATTTTTAAGAAAAAAACGGCAGGCAAACTCGCTCTTTATGTTTTTTTGTTATATGAAACCCTCAATGGATGGAAGAAATTTGCGACACTCCTGCCGAATAACTGGCTAGCCGAGACCCCACAGACGCTTGCGTCGAGGAGGCTTGGCAGACAGTCGGCGGAAAGGGAGCGGATTTCTGAAATCAACTGTAACATTTTTAAAGAAAAAACGGCAGGCAACTAGTCTAAGACCCATTTATTATATAATGGGTCTTTTTTGTGCGGGATATTTTTTGGATAGGTCTTGAATCGATCGAGTATATCAACAATTTGTAAGTAAGCAATTTGAAATTTCCCCATTAATGGTTCTTATTTTCAAAATGAAGGTAAGTTATCAGAAAACATATTCTAAATAAAGGTAAACTGTGAAAAATTCATTCTATTTAACATATTATTAAAAAGATGGATGTATTATCCTTTTATATAAGGAAATGTAGTTTATGAAACAGCATTTAATCACAGACATAAAGACCAATAAATATATTTTGGGCTGTTATTTCATGACTGTTCAAAACCTTGGTAAGTTTGCGAAACAAATCTATCTTAAGGGGAGAAATGAAATGGAAAAGACGGGAAACCCAATAATGAAAGCGTATTCAAATGAGGTTGAGCCGGAAATATTTCGTGTATTGACTCCTGATGGGGAAATCATTGAAACGATTGATGGAAAAATCGATAAATCACTTATGTTAAAGATGTATGAGGGTATGCTCCTGCTCAGAACATTTGACCGAAAATCAATTAATCTCCAGCGCCAAGGCAGGATTGGAACTTATGCACCATTTGAAGGACAGGAGGCATCCCAGGTAGGAAGCGCTTTAGCGTTGTCGGCGGGGGATTGGATGTTTCCCACATACCGTGATCATGGAGCGGCAATCATTCATGGGCAGGAATTATACCGTGTTTTCCTATACTGGATGGCGCATTTTGATGGCTCGATTTGTCCAGAAGGAAAAAGGATATTGCCTCCAAGTGTTCCAATTGCCACTCAAATGGTTCATGCCGTTGGAACGGCTTGGGCAAGTAAGATTAGAGGAGAAAAGAATGTTAGCATTGCTTATTTTGGTGATGGAGCAACTTCTGAAGGGGACTTTCATGAGGCACTGAATTTTGCTGGCGTTTATAAAACCCCAACAATCTTTTTCTGCCAAAATAATGGCTACGCGATCAGTGTCCCTTTTGAAAAGCAATCTGCATCCAAAACAATATCCCAGCGGGCTGCAGCTTATGACATCCATGGGGTGCGTGTGGATGGAAATGATATTTTTGCAGTATGGCTGACTGTAAAGCAGGCTGTCGAAAGAGCGCTTAAAGGGGAAGGACCTACATTAATCGAAGCCATTACCTTTCGTTATGGCGCCCATACTACTGCAGACAATCCGAACATATATCGCGATCAGGACGAAGTTTCAACGTTCTGGAGGGAAAACCGGGATCCCATTACACGTCTTAGAAAGTATTTGATTAAAGAGGGTCACTGGAATGAAGAGCAGGAGGAATTGGCGTTAAAACAATTCAACGAATTGATTGATGCTCACCTTCAAAAAGCCGAAGGGTATCCAAAATCCGACCCGCTCGAAATGTTTAACCATGTATATGCCGAGGAGTCATGGCATTTAAAGGAACAGAAGCAGGAATTGAACCAAATCTTAAGGAAAGGCGGGAAGAAATAATGGGCAAAAATTTAACGATGCTCCAGGCCATTACGGAAGCGATGGACCAAATGCTGGGTCATGATGATCGCGTGATGATCATGGGTGAGGATATTGGAGTGAATGGCGGGGTTTTTCGATCGACGGAAGGACTTTATGAGAAGTATGGAAAAGATCGAGTCGTTGATACGCCATTAGCTGAATCGGGAATCATCGGCTCTGCCATTGGTTTAGCCCTTAACGGAATGCTGCCCATAGTAGAGATACAGTTTCTCGCCTTTATTTATCCGGGATTCGAACAACTCGTTTCCCATGCTGCCCGTATGAGGTATCGCACCCGTGGGCAATTTGGGGTTCCCCTTTTAATCCGTACTCCATATGGTGCAGGAATCAGGGGCCCCGAACTGCATTCCGAAAGTGTCGAAACCTTTTTTGCCCATACCCCGGGTTTAAAGGTGGTTGCACCAAGTAATCCATATGATGCAAAAGGGCTGCTCATTTCAGCCCTTGAAGATCCAGATCCGGTGATTTTTTTGGAACCGACTAAATTGTATCGGGCTTTCAAGGAAGAAGTTCCCGACGAGATGTACAGGATACCAATCGGTCAAGCAAAAGTGGTCCAGGAGGGAAGTGACCTGACCATATATGCATGGGGGGCCATGTTAAGGGAGGCATTGAATGCCGCGAAGAAGATTGAAGCAGAAAAAGGCTGGAAGTGTGAAGTGGTCGATCTGCGAACATTATACCCTTTAGATAGGGATACGATCGTGCAATCCATCAAAAAGACAGGTCGTGCATTGATCGTCCATGAAGCCCATAAGACTGCCGGATTAGGTGCGGAGATTATCTCCATCATTAATGATGAAGCTCTTATTTACCTGAAAGCGCCGATTAAGCGTGTAACAGGATTTGATGTACCGGTTCCGCCGTTTACAATAGAAGATCATTATTTACCGACTGTTGACCGTGTAAAACAAGGAATTGTCGAAACGTTATCATTTTAATTGTGATAAAGGGAGAAGGAGGATGACGCATGATGGAATTTAAACTTCCTGATGTAGGGGAAGGGATGCATGAAGGGGAAATTATCCAATGGCTCATCAAAGAAGGGGAGGCGGTAAAACAGGACCAACCCATTGTTGAGGTGCAAACGGATAAAGTCAATGCGGAATTGACGGCTCCTGCAGCGGGAGTGGTGAAGAAAATATTTTTTTCCGAAGGGGATATCGTGGAAGTGGGAACCACTATATTCACAATTCAGGAAGAGAACGATGTGTCAGTTCCGGATAAAAAGATGATTGACGAAGAAATCCAAGGCGTTCAATCTGTTGATGTAAAAGTAAATGCAGAGCATATTACGACTAAACAGCATGTAGTGCGTGCGTTGGCAACACCATTCGTTCGTCAATTGGCGAGGGAAATGAAGGTTGATATCGAGAAGGTTAAAGGCTCCGGTCCGGCTGGGCGAATTACCGAAAGTGACCTGAAGCAGTTTAAAGAAAATAACTCGATTACACTAAATGCCAAACATCATGACAACAAGATGGCTCAAGAGATGGCCCTGATGAAGGGTGCCATCCAGGCAAAAGGAATGGGAAATGAGTGGGAAGAGAGGATTCCGCTTAAAGGCATTCGAAAAAAAATCGCTGAACATATGGTAAAGTCGGTTTCGACCATTCCTCATGTAACCCATGTAGATGAATTGGAAATGGACCAATTGAAGGAATTTAAAAATCAGTTAAAGGAGTACTCCGATGATAAGGATATTAAGTTGACTTTTTTGCCATTTTTCGTTAAAGCCATTGTCATCGCCTTAAAGGAGTTCAAAACATTAAACGCTTCAATTGATGAAAAGACCAATGAAATCATCCTGAAGAATTATTATCATATTGGGATTGCGACCAATACAGAAGAGGGTCTCATAGTTCCAGTCATAAAACATGCCGATCAAAAGACCATTTTCCAACTGGCTGATGAAATCAGGCAATTGGCAGCCCAAGCCCGAGAAGGGAAGTTGAGCATAGATCAAATCACAGGCAGTACATTTACCATCAGCAATGTAGGACCGATCGGAGGGATGCACGCGACCCCGATCATTAACTATCCGGAAGCGGCCATACTAGCTTTGCATAAAATGGAACATCGCATGGTCGTTCGCGATTTGGAAGGTGTTATCCGTTTAATGATGAATATGTCTCTTTCATTCGATCATCGTTTGATTGATGGGGTAACAGCGGTGCATTTTACCAATAGAATCAAGGAATTGCTGGAAAATCCAATTCGTTTAGTTGTGGAGATGAGATAAATGGTAGTAGGGGAAGTTGCTGTAGAGACGGATGTCATCATCATTGGAGGAGGTCCGGGAGGATATGCTGCGGCTATCCGTCTCGGCCAGTTAGGAAAATCGGTCGTGCTGGTTGAAAAGGATAAGCTGGGCGGGGTTTGCCTTAATCGGGGCTGTATACCTTCAAAGGCATTAATTCACACAGCTGATCAATACCAAAGGCTTAACGATTTAGGGAAAATGGGAATCCGGCTATCCCAGGAAAGAACCACTATGGACTTGGGAGTCTGGCAGGATTGGAAAGCGGGCATCACATCTCAGTTGAGGCAAGGAATTGCCCATTTGTGTAAGGAGAATGGAGTGACGGTGGTTAAAGGTCAAGCAGCCTTTTTATCCGATGACCGTATTGGAGTTGAAACCGATGGCGATTTTGAAACCTACAAGTTTGAACAGGCAATTATTGCCACGGGGTCCAGACCTTTCATTCCATCCTTCATTAAAGTGGATGGGGAATATATATTGGATTCAACATCATCTTTGCAGCTGCAGGAAGTTCCATCAAGCTTGTCGATCATTGGCGGTGGATATATCGGAATCGAATTGGGAATGGCATTTGCAAAGCTAGGTACTAAAGTGACCATCATTGAAATGGCCAATCGCATACTCCCCCAAATTGCTGAAAACCTGGTAAAGGAAGTCACCCGGAATGCCAAGAAGCTTGGGGTGAATATCAAAACATCCACGAGGGTAGAAAAGGCGAGTGTAGTGGATGGTCATGTACACCTTCATGTATCCTCGGAAGAACAGGGGGCGGAAGTGGTCGTGAGTGAAAAGACCCTGGTTACAATTGGCAGGATACCTAACACTGAAGAAATTGGCCTGAATCGGGCTGGAGTTACAGTTGGTGAAAAAGGCCATATAGCAGTGGATATGGAATGTCGTACAAATGTGCCGCACATCTTTGCCATCGGTGATACTACACCTGGTCCAGCTCTTGCCCATCGAGCGTCCAAACAGGGAATAGTGGCAGCTGAAGTGATAGGGGGGCTGCCAAGTGCAGTTGACTCACCTAATGTTCCCTATGTAATCTTCTCGGACCCACAAATTGCTGGTGTTGGTTTAAGCCGTGAAGAAGCTGAACAACAGGGCTACAGCGTCAAAGTCGGCAAATTTCCGTTCAGTGCCAATGGAAGGGCGCTTGCAACGAATGAAACGGAAGGATTTGCTGAAGTGATCGTGGATGCCGATAACCACATATTGCTCGGAATGCATATGGTAGGTGCTGATGCTTCCAACCTTATAGGTGAAGGGGTGCTTGCCCTTGAGCTGGCGGCTAGGGTCGAAGATATAGCCCTGATCATGCATCCACATCCAACTTTGACTGAGGGGTGGATGGAAGCGGCTGAGGCAGTTTTGGGACATGCAATCCACATCGTAAATAAGTAGGAAAAGGTAAAGTCATGGGGATTGCCAATGTAGTCCCCGATTAAAGTGTTTTATTTGATGGAGTCAAAAACCTGGTAATTGGTCCGAAAGGCAAGGCAATCAGCAAATTCACTCCACTTCGAAAATCTGTCCCGGCGTTTGACCAAACAGGAGCCGTATGGCCTGCGATTTTATTCCACTTGTAAAACGAACGGCATATTGATATCATTTTTACTTTGGGGAAGTATGAAAAAAAGTTTTCAAGAAGGCTTTGCATCCTTCCACTCCTAAACCATAACGGTTGATGGGCTAACTTATCCATTCGCCATTCAACGATTGGGTTTAATTTTTTATATGAAATTTATGGAATGAAGGAGGCAAATGTAATGGAGTCAAATGGTGGGTCACTGCAAAAGAAATTATTGCCGCGGCATATTAGCATGATGGCAATGGGAGGGGCAATAGGTACCGGGATTTTTAAAGGAAGTGCCGAAACCATATCATTAGCAGGGCCAGGAGTCATATTCACTTATATTTTTGCAGGATTATTACTGCTTGTAGTCATGGGTGCTATAGCGGAAATGGCAATTGTCTATCCAAATACGAATATGAAAGGTTTCGTTCGGAAAGCATTCGGTAACCGCTTTTCATTCATCATAGGCTGGATGTATTGTTTCATGTGGCTATCCGTATGTGTCATTGAGGTAGTGGTGGCAGGAAGCTTTTTGCAGTATTGGCTCCCAGCAATCCCGCTTTGGATATTAAGTTTAGGGTGTGCTGCTTTCATCATTGGGATTAACATGATGAATGTCAAAAATTATGGTGAATTCGAATTTTGGTTTGCTGGCATTAAAATTACAATGATCATCGTATTCATCATATTGGGAGCCTGTATTTTATTTGGAGTCATCCCAAGCGGCGGATCTAATTATCTACAAAACTTCACCGGGCATGGAGGATTTTTCCCAAATGGGTGGATGTCCATCTTTTCGGCATTACTGATCGTCATGTTCTCCTATGGTGGTTCAGAGTTAATAGGGGTGACGGTAACCGAAGCAAAGGATGCGGAACGCATTTTACCGAAGGTCATTAAAAACTATATTTGGAGAGTCGTATTATTTTTCACCTTACCGATACTTGTAATCTGCGGTTTGATTCCTTGGAACGAAATTAGCGACCAGGCAAGTCCGTTTGTACAAGTTTTGTCAATGTCCGGTTTTCAGGGATCTGCACATATCATGAATTTCATTTTAATTACGGCCGTCTTATCTGCCGCTAACTCTGGAATATATGGGTGTACCCGCATGCTGCATTCTTTGGCTGCAGAAGGGGAAGCTCCCAAGTCGTTCTCTTATGTATCAAAAAATGGTGTTCCTTTGTATAGTTTGATATTAAGTGCATTTGTATTGATCGTCGGCTCCATGGTTACTTTCGTTGCACAGGACAAGGCATTTACTTTATTAATGGCGTTTCCAGGTTTTGTAGTATCCCTTGTATGGATCAGCATCTGTTTAGCGCAGCTAAAACTTCGCAATTCATATCCCAAAGCCCCGAGTTTTAAATTGTGGGGATTTCCATATGTAACCTTGTTTGCCGTAATCACCTTAAGCATCATTTGTGTAACGTTCGTGTTCAATGAACAGAATCGGATCAGCATCATTGCTTGCCTGATTGTCTTGGCTTCATTAATCTCGATTTCCATTTTTAAATTTAAAAGTGGGGATTTGCAGGAAACAACGATGATAGAAAAGGATATTGCTAAATAAATTCACAAAAAAGATACGACATGGGCAAAGGCGTCCATGTCGTATCTTTCATTAATAATCATCGATATACTGCAACTTCATTTCGATCGTTCATGTACCTGACGTTTCATTGATTATATGTTGTAAGGAGGCTATGAACCTCTCGTTTTCAAGTGGAGTGCCGATGGTCACGCGGATAGTATTTTCATAGCCTAGCAAATGACCGGAACGGATGATGACACCTTGAATTAATAACTTCTCAAAAATGTTCCTGCCAGGCTGGTTCAGTTTAACCATCAAGAAGTTGGCATGTGAAGGGAAGAATGTTAATCCCATCTTGCTTAGTTCGTTTTCTAAATATCTTCTTCCTTCCTCATTCTTACGAACACATTTCTCGACAAATGGATGGTCGTCGAGGGAAGCGAATGCCGCAGCCTGTGCTAAACGATTGGTATTGAAGGGTTCCTTCACTTTAACTAGCTCTTGTATGATGGAAGCATCCATTAAACCGTATCCAATCCTTAATGCAGCCAGTCCATAAATCTTTGAAAAAGTGCGTAAGATGACCAGATTTGAATGCATATTTAAAAGTGGCAAGGTTTCTAAATATTCTGCATCATCGACATATTCATAGTATGCTTCATCAATGATCAGTAAAATATGTTTCGGCACCTTCTCGATAAAAGAGCGTAACTTTTCTTTTTGAACGATCGTTCCTGTCGGATTATTGGGATTACAGACAAATATCATTCTTGTTTTTTCTGTTATGGCATCATAGATCCCCTCCAGGTCATGTACACCATTAATAAGAGGTATCTTTACTGGTGTGCCGCCGTCAATCAATACATTCGTTTCATATCGTGGAAATGTCACATCAGCCATGATGACTTCATCATTTTGTTGGATATAGGTTCGTGTTAACAAACGAATCACTTCATCAGATCCATTGCCTAAAATGATATGATCTTTATTGATATTCAATTTCCTTGCCAACTTTTCAGCTAATGCAGGTGCCATACCTTCAGGATAAAAGGAGGTTTGCTCCATTTCGGTAATCATGGCTTCTTTTGCTAGAGCTGAGCAACCGAATGGATTCTCATTGGATGCCAATTTAACGATCGTTTCAAGACCGAGTTCACGTTGCACCTCTTCAATTGGCTTGCCGGAAACATATGGGCTGATGCTTTCGATGTTTTGTCGAACCGGGATTTTCGTAAAGGTCAATGCAGGTTCCTCCCTTTTGTAAATTCTGAATTTTCTTTTTCTATTGGATTATTTTAATGATAGAATATTAACTGATAAAATTACATACAAAAAAGAATGTATTTTTCACTATCCATACAACATTTTAAAGAAATATAAGCTTATATTCCTTCATTATGAAAGGCGGTTGCTTCATGGATGAAATAGATGTCAGTTTACTGGAACTTTTACAAAAGGATGGACGCATTACGATTAGTGAACTATCGAAGAAATTGGCTCTCAGTCGACCTAGCATCTCTGAACGTATGTATCGCCTGCAAGAAAAGGGGATCATTGAGGGATTCAGTGCAAGGGTATCACCTCTGGCAATAGGAAGAGGTGTACTTGTGTTCATTCAGGTGAGTGAACTTAAGGTTCCAGTATCCGATTTTGAGCAATTGGTGAAAAATGATTTAGACATTATCGAGTGCCATCGTGTAACAGGAACCGTTGGATATTTTTTGAAAGCGGCTTTGGCTGATATGGACAGCATGAGATTACTGATAGATCGATTAATACCCTATGGACATCTGAATACATCCGTGGTTTTGACATCCCCGGTACCTTCCCGCTCCATCCTTCCTAGGATCAATGAAATGGAGGATCATGGTGCGAAATCCTAGGTGGAATTTCAACCGATCCTTGTAAATGGGTTTGCACATGAAGGTTTAACAGAAAGGAACGAGGCACGGTGCCTGTTCCTTTTTTGGTGTTATTATAAATCCATCAAAGCCCCGAAATATTGCTGGGCTGTTGTAAAACAAATGAATGCCAATAGTTCAGAAATCTCTTCGTCACTGAATGCCTCCTTCAATACTTGGAAAAACTTTTCCTCCGTTTTTTCACGTTGTAAGAGGAACACTTCCGCAAAGGCTATTGCATAACTTTCTTTCATATCTTCAGGCTTTAGTGGAATCCCTTTTGCCTGACAATAGGAGCAGCCATTACCGTATGCCAGGACCCTTCTGACGTTTTCCTTTAACTTCTTTGAAAGTTTCCCATCTGCAGATATGCAATCTGAGAGGTCCGACCATTTATGCGAAATCTCTTCAGCATGAAATAATCTTTGAAATGGACTGGATCCCTGCGATGATTTTTTTATTCTTGTCATGAACATCTCTCCTTTGAGATAATCCTAATATAAAAATCCAGGAATTTTAATTCCGTTCGTAAAGTATTAAGGTTTAATAATGAATGAATGTAAAGAAAAGAAGGGGAATTTTTGTATAATGAAAATTGATGAAAAAGACCAGAGCATCCTTGCTGAATTAACGTTGAATAGCCGAATTTCCATGAGGGAATTGGCAAAGAAAGTAAAGCTCTCCGCTCCCACCGTTGCCGAACGGGTAAGGCAAATGGAGTCGTTCGGGGTCATTAAAGGGTATGTGGCCGAGATTGATCATAAAAAGATCGGTTTTCCAATTGAGTGTATCGTGGAAGCAACGATAAAAAATGGAGAATATGAGAAATTTAAAAAGTATATCTCCAAGGTGCCGAATGTTGACTTTTGTTATCGAATTGCCGGGCAGGCTTGCTTTATGCTAAAAATCCACAGTGAGAGCCTTGAAGAAGTGGAGGAATTCATCAATCGGACCATTCCGTTTGCGGCAACCGTCACCCATGTGATCCTTTCACAGGTGGAGAGGGAACCGGAATGAGTATTTTTTTCTAACATGATGTGTGCAGCGCCTGGATATTTCCAGGTGTTTTTTTTGCGATCAATGCTTTCGGTGATTCAATAAGAATAAGCTATCGGAATAAGGGGTACATGTAATAATGGATTCGAATCTGAAAAGGTGGGGTGAGGTATCATGGAGGGAACGGACGACTTTAAACCTGAACTAGCCAGAGAAGCAGTTAATGTGATTGAAAATGTAGCTGGAACATATCCTGGTTATCGGCGTGCGCATGCAAGGGGATATGTTTATGAGGGGGTTTTTACCCCAAACGGAAAAGCGTCCCCAATAACGGTGGCCCCACATCTTCAGGATGAAGCTGTGCCGGTGATCATTCGGTTTTCAAATAGCTCACCGATTCCAAGCCATCCTGATGCCATTTCCCCTGTAAAGGGCATGGCCGTCAAGTTTCAATTGCCGAATGGAGAGGAATCAGATCTCATTACTGTGACCATTCCGTTATTCTTTGCGAAAACACCGGAAGCGTTTATTGATATTGCAGACTTTTTCAAGTCTGCCAAAGAAGGTTTCCCCAATCTGAAAGAGCTTGCAAAAATCCTGTGGAAATACCCTGAAAGCAAGGCAAGCCTGCAAATGCTTAAAGAAATGCGTTCTCCAGCCAGTTTCTCAACTTGTCAATATTACTCCATTCATGCATTCTATTTCATTAACGCGGAAGGAAGGCGGCAGGCCATCAAGTACGAGTGGATACCTGATGCCGGCCTTAGTATGCTAGAAAAAAAGGAGGTGGCCAAGCATTCGCCGGAGTATCTGGTTGAAGAAATGGAAGAGAGGCTCAAGCAAGGTCCGGTGGGCTTTAATTTGAACATCCAAATAGGAGGGGAAAATGACCCGACTGACGATCCAACCACGGCTTGGTCGGAAGATAAACAGGTAATCACGATAGGGCATTTAATGATTTCCGGAAAATCGGCAGTGTTTAAAGATACTTTAATGTTTGATCCAACCAATATTCCTGAAGGAATCGAATGCCCGGAAGACCGAATCTTGCATTTTCGCCATAGTGCGTATGCCGTCTCTTATGAACGTCGGATAAATAACGAATGAAATCAAGAAAAAGGGGAATTCCCTTACTATAAGGGTCCCCTTCAGACTGTCGGCAAACTGCTTTACTTTCCTCGGACTGAGCCAAGCCTCTTCAAAGCATCCGCCCGTGGGTTCTTGGCAAGCCTGTTATTCGGCAGGAGTGTCGCAAATTTTCTTCAATTTAACGAGGGTCTCATATATATAACAGTAAAAGACAATAGTCATGTTTTAAAATCATGGTTCGGAGGTCAATCCGAACCTTTTTCGTATGTTTACATTTTTCCGGATCTGAAAATGGTGTAGAGCATAAGTAAGAACATCAGGGTTGCAACGACAAATCCTATCTCGATGACCGGTATCTTCCATAGGATCAAGGTTTCCCCGCCTATTGCAGAGCCGATAATGAGACCGACCATGATTATGCTGAATGCCAGCAGGATAATACTGAAAGACAGCCGGTTCGAGATTTGATCAAGCTTATGTAAAAAAACTTGGAGTTCGGGAATGTTGATATCGAGCCGCAATTTCCCTTTTTTAATGATACCTGTCACTTCCTTGATATCCTTGGGCAATTCGGCAATGGCTTCGGCAGACTCGATGAATTGATTCCAGGCGTTCTTCGCAATGTTTTTGGGGTTGTAGCGTTCCTTAAAAAGCCTTTCCCCAAAAGGTTCAGCTGCCTTCATAATGCTGAAATTCGGATCTAATCCTTCGACTATGGCCTCCATGGTAAGCAAAGCCTTGCCGAGCATCGTGAATTCGGGAGGGATTTGGACTTGATGCCGATTGGCAACCGTGAACAGGTCATTGACGGCTCCGCCTAAGCTGATTTGGCTCAATGGGATATCATAATATTTATTTCGCAGTTCATCGATATCCCCTCTTAATGGGGCCATGTCGATTTCGTCCGTCAGGAGGCCCATCTCTGAAAGCGTCTTGATCAATCCATTGGTGCTGCCGCGTTTCAGATTGATGACAAGCGAGGCGAACTGAAACTTAGTTTCTTCCTCCAGCCGTCCCACCATTCCGAAATCCATGAGTGCGACGACATTCCCTGGCAAAATGATGATATTGCCAGGGTGGGGATCGCCGTGGTAAAAGCCATCGATCAATATTTGCTGAAGCATGGAATTCGCTAATCTTTCCGCGATTTTCCGGCGATCATAACCTTCATCATCAAGCTGTTTATAATGATTGATCTTAATTCCTTGAATGAAATCCATCGTCAGGACCCTTTTTGTGGAAAACTCCCAATGGATCCTTGGTACCTTAAACCCTTGATCATCGATGAATTGCTTGGCTATTCTTTCCCCGTTTCGGCCCTCGGAGTTATAATCGAGTTCTGCACGGAGTGATTTAGCGAATTCATCAATCATTTTTCTGATCTGGTAGCGTCTTGCCCAAGATATGCGTGCTTCCATCAGTCTTGCCAAATCATCGAGAATTTCCAAATCCGTTTCCACAGTCGGCAGGATATCGGGCCGCTGTACTTTGATTGCTACGACTTCCTGCGATGGAAGCCGTGCCATATGGACCTGCCCAATCGAAGCGGTTGCCAGTGGGGTTTCATGAAATTCAAGAAAAATGTTTTCCAAAGAATCACCCAATTCGGCTTCGACAATTTTGCGAACCCTCTCAAATGGAAAGGGGGTTACCTGGTCCTGTAGCTTTTCAAGTTCGCGGACGATTTCGTCAGGAACGAAATCACGCCTCGTACTTGCAATCTGACCAAGTTTAATGAATGTAGGTCCCAAGCTTTGTAATATCGTATGCAGCCGCTCTCCAATTGAGCGGAGGTTCAGGTTTTCATCAGGTTGGAGTTTCGATGCAGCTTTGCTCTCGGATAATCCCAGACGATAGATGAAGTAACCAAAACCATTTTTCAAGAAGGCATTAATGATTTCTTGGTAACGATGTGCGTGTTTCAGTCGCTTGCGAAACATTCAAGTACCTCCTGATCAGGATTGTATGTTTTGGTTCTGTTTTTCCAAAATTGCGATACGGCGCTCCAATTCCTGTACTTCTTCTTTAGTTGCCAAGTTTAGGCCATTGAGCGCTTGGTTGACTTTGGACTTGACGGAATCATCCAGCTGCCTTTGGGCTTGTTCCCCTTTTTCGACCCATTGCTTAATAAGGGCCTTGGAGTCTTCTTTTGAGATATCGCCTTTTTTCACAAGAGAGTCCACTGCTTTTTCAATTTGTTCTTTTGTAGCAGCGGCAGCACCTAATCCTAAAGAAAACGCATTTTTTAATAAGTCCATTTTTACATTCCTCCAATATAAATTTTCACACTGTAAGAAAGATAATGGCGGATGCCTTTAACCGTGGTTCATTCTTGTTGTTACTATCTATCATACATCACTTTAGGTCCGTACAAAAATATAAGGGTCCTGCAGATTTTTGATGATAATGAAGAGGATTAGTTGATCGGTCAAGGAAATGTTTGAAGTGAAGCAAATTGGATATTATGATAGGGACAAATCTGTGAAAGTGAGGATGGAATAATGGGATTCGCAAATAAAACGGTGATTGTAACAGGCGCTTCGAATGGTATAGGGAGAGGCGTGGCAAAGGGATATGCAGAAAGCGGCGCTTCTGTCGTTCTCGCAGATTTGGACGAGCGGGAAGGTGTTCTGTATGCGGAAGAGCTCAAAAGTAACGGTCATGAAGCCATGTTCGTTAAAACGGATGTACGCAAGGAGGCTGACATACAACATTTGATGGATGTAACTTTAAAAACATATAAGACCATTGATATATTAATCAATAATGCAGGAAAGGCATTGTTCAAATCGCTTTATGATCTGACGATTGAGGAATGGGACGATATGTTGAACACGAATTTGCGCAGTGTTTTCCTTTGTTCCCGGGCAGCGGCAGAATCGATGCGAAAAAATGAAAAGGGAGGTGCAATCATCAATATAGCATCAACCAGAGCAATAATGTCTGAGCCGGATTCGGAATCCTATGCCGCGACAAAAGGAGGGATCAAAGCACTGACACATGCACTTGCCGCTTCTTTAGCCAAAGAGAAAATTACGGTCAATTCGATTTCTCCGGGCTGGATTGAAACGGGAGATTATGACTTGCTGAGGGAAAAAGATCATCAGCAGCATTTTTCCAATCGGGTTGGCAAACCGGGAGACATTGCAAGGGCCTGTCTTTATTTGACGGCAACGGAAAATGATTTCGTTACGGGTGCGGATCTTATCGTCGATGGAGGCATGACAAGAAAAATGATGTACGAGGAGTAACTCATTTTTTCCGATAGAGATATTGCAGTTCAGTTCCGAGCTCACGGTTGAGCAGCTGTTCCATTTCTTCAAGCTCTTTTATGCCGATAGGGGCATCGACAGATGTCCAGTGAACGGTATAAACAAAATAGTAATCTCTTATTTTTCGGAAAATAACAGGCGAATTCGGGAATTGATCAAAAATTGCCCTGATATTATAGCGTCTCATGTAGGACTACTTAACAAGCTGCATGTAGCTACCCATCCTTTTCAAAAGAGATCAATGACTGCCAGGATGGCAGCCATTGGTCGGTTCTTATTTATCGTTGAATAAATTGAATAAGCCTCTAGCTACGCTGCCTTCTTCGGATGATCCTCCATTTTGCGGCGCTGCAGCAAATACACGGCTGGCAAGCCGGCTGAATGGCAAAGATTGCACCCATACGGTTCCGGGCCCTTTTAATGTTGCAAAGAATAAACCTTCGCCTCCGAATAAAGCGGTTTTCACGCCTTTTACCGTTTCAATATTATAATCTACCCCGCTAGTCATTGCCACTAAACATCCTGTATCTACGCGTAAAATCTCTCCGGCTGCCAATTCCTTTTTATGGATCGTACCGCCGGCATGAACGAAGGTCATTCCATCTCCTTCAAGTTTTTGCATGATGAAGCCTTCACCGCCAAAGAAGCCTGCCCCTATTTTTCTCTGAAACTCTATTCCGACCGAAACGCCTTTTGCTGCCGCCAGGAAAGCGTCTTTTTGACATATGATTTTCCCGCCGAGCTCGCTTAAATCCATCGGGATGATTTTACCTGGATAAGGCGAGGCGAATGAAACGTGTTTTTTATCACGTCCTTCATTCGTAAAAGCCGTCATGAAAAGACTCTCACCAGTCAGGAGCCGTTTCCCGGCACCGAATAACTTACCCATCATTCCGCTGTCACCATTCGAAGACCCATCGCCAAAGATGGTTTCCATCTTGATTCGATCTTCCATCATCATTAAACTTCCCGCTTCGGCAATCACCGTTTCCTGAGGGTCCAATTCCACTTCAACAAACTGCATGTCATCTCCATATATTTTAAAATCTATTTCATGGTTATTCATTTTCCATTCCTCCTATCCGCCTTATTTTCATTGTAAAAGATAAACTCTTAACCTGCCAATATTTTTCAGTTTTGCACCGTAATTTATATATTTTTTATTTTCAAGGGTATATCTAGTAAAATGAAGAAAGAAAATACAGCATGACACTTAAGCTGAAATGAACCTTATCTTAAGTGTAGGGGGAGACAACCATGGAAACTTACATATTATCATTGGACCAAGGAACGACAAGTTCGCGGGCCATCCTATTTAATAAAAGCGGGGAAGTCTTGCATATTGCGCAAAAGGAATTCACCCAATATTTCCCGAATCCTGGATGGGTGGAGCATAACGCCAATGAAATTTGGGGTTCCATCCTATCGGTAATCGCTTCCTGTCTATCGGAAATGAATGTAAAACCGGAACAGATCGCTGGAATTGGCATAACGAATCAACGGGAGACGACCGTGGTATGGGATAAGAAAACAGGTCAGCCGATCCATCATGCCATCGTCTGGCAATCCCGGCAGACAAGCGAAATTTGCACTCAAATGAAGGATGAGGGTCTCGATGACTTATTTTTGCAGAAAACCGGTTTGTTGATTGATGCTTATTTTTCCGGTACAAAGGTGAAATGGATTCTCGACCATGTAGATGGGGCACGGGAAAAGGCTGAAAACGGAGACTTATTGTTTGGTACGATCGATACGTGGCTGATATGGAAACTTTCGGGTGGTAAAGCACATGTAACCGATTATTCAAATGCTTCAAGGACGCTGATGTATAACATTCATGACCTGAAGTGGGATGAAGAGCTGCTGGGAATCCTGCAAGTGCCGCAATCGATGCTCCCGGATGTTCGCTCTTCATCGGAGATATACGGGAAAACAGCACCACACCATTTCTTTGGACACGAAATCCCGATTGCCGGAGCAGCTGGAGATCAACAGGCAGCTTTGTTCGGCCAAGAATGCTTTGAAAAAGGAATGGCCAAGAATACGTATGGCACCGGATGCTTTATGCTGATGAATACAGGAGAAAAGGCAGTGAAATCAGAACATGGCCTATTGACCACGATTGCATGGGGGCTGAATGGAAAAGTCGAATATGCCTTGGAAGGCAGTATTTTTGTCGCAGGTTCGGCCATACAATGGTTAAGGGATGGGCTGAAACTCTTGCATGATCCGAAAGACAGTGAAAAGTATGCTTTGCGGGTCACTTCAGCGGATGGAGTCTATGTAGTCCCCGCATTTGTTGGATTAGGTACCCCTTATTGGGATAGTGATGTCAAGGGAGCTGTATTCGGACTGACAAGGGGGACATCGAAGGAGCATTTCGTCCGGGCAACATTGGAAGCGTTGGCTTACCAGACAAAAGATGTCCTTAGCGCCATGGAAGCCGATTCAGGGATTAACCTAAAGGCATTGAGGGTCGATGGCGGGGTTGTCAAAAACAACTTCTTGATGGAATTTCAAAGCGGTCTCCTGAACGTCCCCGTAGAAAGACCGGTTATTACTGAAACGACAGCGTTAGGCGTAGCGTATTTGGCTGGACTCGCTGTCGGGTATTGGGAAGATCAGGAAGAGATTTCAAAGCTATGGGCAGTCGATAAGAAATTCGAACCCGGGATGGAAGAACAGGAAAGGAAAGATTTATATACTGGCTGGAAAAAGGCAGTTCAGGCGGCAAGGGTTTTTAAATAGAGTAAGTAAGGGTATTATTAATAGAGGAGAGAGATGAATACAGAACGTCCAAACATAAAATAAGGGGTGGTAAGATGTTAGTTAAGGATTTCATGATAAGAGAAGTCTATGTAGCCCGTCCTGATTTTACATTAAAGGAAATTCTGCGAATCTTAATTGAAAATAAAGTTGGCGGGGTACCGGTCGTCGATGAGCATGATAAGCTATTAGGAATGGTCACGGACGGGGATATCCTTCGTTATTTGGCACCTGCAGAAGAAGCCATCATGGGATATTTCACCTACATTACGGTTCTTCCCGGTGAAGAATTGGATGAAAAGGTTACCTCCAAAATGAGTGATAAAGTCTCACAAATCATTAAAAATAAAAGGATTACAAAGCTATCCCCCGAAGATCCGTTAGATGAATTGATAAAGGTCCTTTCCAAGCATCATTTCAAGAAAATCCCGGTCGTGGACAAAAATAATAAAGTCGTCGGCATCATCAGCAGGGGAGATGCACTTAGGGCTCTATATAAGGAATTCGTTCAAAAGCTGGAATAAATGAAAATCAAAAAAGGCCTGCTCGTAATGAAGTGAACCCAAAAAGTTAGACACTTTATTTAATTAGGCAGCCTTGAGGGCATGAACCCGGTAATCTACCGGGCTCATGCCTTTTAATTTTACCTTGATTCGCTGATGATTGTAGTAATGGATATATTCTTCTAGTTCTTGTTTGAAATGCTCCATGCTTTCAAATTCTTGAAGATAGAGTAATTCGGATTTTAATAAGCCAAAGAAGTTTTCAATGACCGCATTATCGAGACAATTTCCTTTGCGGGACATGCTTTGTGTAATGTTATGTCTTTTCAAATCATGCGAGTATTGTTTCATCTGATAATGCCAGCCCTGATCTGAATGGAGAATGGGTGAATCTTTCGATTCCAAGCGATCAAAGGCTTTATCCAGCATTTTGGAAACGAGCGGATAAACAGGCCGAGATTCGATATTATAGGCGATGATTTCACCATTAAACAAATCAAGAATGGCCGATAAGTATAGTTTCTCCCCAGCTAGATGGAATTCGGTGACGTCTGTCACCCATTTTTCATTGGACTTTGCCGCCTTGAAATCACGTGCTAGAATGTTGGGCGCAATCTTGCCGATGTTCCCTTTGTACGAACGATATTTCTTCATGCGAACCAATGACTTCAATCCTAGTTCATTCATCAATCGGAGAACTGTTTTATGATTGATGCGAGCACCTCGGTTACGTAATTCTAGGGTGATACGCCGATACCCATAACGCCCTTTATGCGTATGGAAAATCTCTTTGATAAGTGATTTAATTTCTGTGTATTTATCCTCACGCCCGAAGGCGTTTACCCAATAATAGTACGTACTCCGTGCCATTTTAGAAATGGATAGAAGCAGATTTAAATCAAATTGTTTCCTTAGTTCATGGACTACTTTCGCTTTTTCTTTCTTTGTAAGGCTTCCTTTTCTTGAACTAAGGCATTCAACTTTTTTAGATAGGCATTCTCTGCACGTAAGTATTCTAATTCGGCAAGAAGTGCTTCTTGAGAGCCATTAGCTGGCGATGTTTTCTTGGTTTCTTTTTTCATGGATAGACGCCCCTTTTTCTTTGGTTTAAGGGCGTCTATACCGCCTTCCTTAAACTGATTTGCCCAATTCAAAAGTGTAGAATCGGAAGGAAGGTTATAGTGTACAGCGGTCTCGTTGATCGATGCCCCATATTCGTTCATATATTTAAGTACCTCTAGTTTAAAGGGCAGAGTGTAATTTGTATAGGATGAAGCAAGTCCTTCCATCCCATGTTTTAGATAGCGAGCGACCCATCTTTTCAGAGGGGATAAACCTACATTTCTTTCTTGTGCAATGGATTTATAGGATTTTTTTCCTTCTAAGTACTCTAAAACTGCATGTAATTTTTCGTCTATCGTATATTTAGTCAAAAAAACTGCACCTCCAATTGTTAGATGTTGTCTAACAATTGGGGTGCAGTTCAGTAATCGAGCAGGCCCTTTTTTTGTAATTACCATTGAGTGCTTTCTTCTGCTTTATCTGCATCAGATTCACCTTTTGCTCTTTTTTCCTTCAATTTAAAGTAGGCGTCCATTACGTCCCGCCCGATCCGTTTGTTAATATCATCAGAGGGCTTGCCTTGATACACCCATGGCACGACGACAGAGAATGCCACTTCCGGATTATTGTGAGGTGCATAACCTACAAGTGTTAGATTGATAGTCGGGACTGGCGCGCTATATTGATTCCTCCGCGGTCCATCGTAAAAGGCCTCGGCAGTACCCGTTTTTGCTGCCGCATGGTAGGATTTCCCCCCGAAATATTTATACGCTGTCCCGCCTGGCTCCTGGGCAACCTGCCTGAATCCTTCCTGGACACGCTGCATCCAAACGTCTTTCCCGCCTAAATCGTTTAACACTTTGGGACTCATTGTTTTAAAGACGCTGCCCAATTCATTGTGTTCGTTGGATGGATTCCTGATTTCCCTGACCATATGGGGCTCAAGCCTTTTTCCGCCATTTGCAATCGTCGAAACATACTGTGCCAATTGCATAGGAGTATATGTATCATACTGGCCAATCGATAAATCCAGCAGCAATCCGTCTGTTGACATATCGACTCCTTTAAACCCTACGGATTCATTTGGCAGGTCGATGCCTGTGCGGACACCCAATCCAAATTGGGCATAATGATTCCGCATGATTGAATAAGCTTCCCGGTTGATTCCTAACGGCCGGTGAGGGATATAATGACCGCCGGCAATTTTGATTGCCGTCATGAACATATAGACATTCGACGATTTCTTTAACGCGGAGACATCGGTTACATAACCCAAATCACTATAAGATCCTTTCTTAGGGGCCCCTGCTAAAAGGAGTTTTCTGTCAAAAAAAGCTGACCCTGGTGCGATGGCTCCTGTCTGAAAGCCCGTGTAGACCGTAGCCCCTTTGACAGATGACCCCATCGTATAGGAGGTCGTAATGTTTCCAAGAGCGAAATCGTTCATTTCGGTCAATCCGGTCTTACTGTTGCGGCCGTATTGCCTGCCGGCCATTGTAAGCACCTCGCCTGTATTCGGGTCCATTAAAACGACAAAGGCACGATCCAATAAGTAGGTATTTCCTTTAGCTTTCGATTTCGACAATTCTCTCTCGATGATTTTTTCAACCTGCTGCTGCAGCTCCATATCAATTGTAAGGACCAAGTCTTTTCCGCTTTGCCCTTCAGTGAGGGTATTCGTTTTGATGACTTCCCCTTTGCTCAGTACATTTTCAATCCGCGTCTTTTGACCGCGCAGGACATCTTCATATTGCTTTTCGATATAACTTTTTCCGACCCGGTCATTCCTGGTATAGTCGCGTGCCAGGTAATAGTCGATATTTTCACTGGGAATGCCTTCTTCGGAAGAAGAGACCTTGCCAAGAACCGAGCGGAGGGTCTCGTCATACTTATAGGTCCTTTCCCAATCCGTCGTTACGTCCACACCTGGCATTTCATCCAAATGTTCGCTGACCCTGGCGAATTCCTCAGTGGTGACATCTTTATTTTTCACGATTGACGGTGCGAGGGCATAGCCGCTATTGAATTCCCGGAAGATGGCGATCACTTCCAATTCATCTTTGGAGAATTCCTTGATATTCTCATCGGTCACCCGCTCCATTTGAAGTTTGTATAAATCTTTTTGCTCCAGTTTCTTTTCGACTACTTTCTTCCTCTCGGCCTTGGTAATCAAGGCTTCGGCTTCTTTCGGATGTTTTAAAATCCAAAAATCCTTTTTATCCGGCAGGGTCACCTTTTTGGTATCTTTTTCTATCAAGGTGGCAAGGATTTCTGCCGTCTTCACCATATCTGCGGTTTTCGTATTCGGGTATTTCGTATAGGTAATGGCATTACGTGGCTCATTATCAACGACCGGATTCAAGTTGCGGTCATACATCTTGCCACGGGGAACGGGGGTATTGGCGACATCGTTTTCCGTTCGGTCCACTTCTCGAAGGTAATCATCCCCATACACGATTTGGACGATGCCAAGCCGGATGATTAGGCTTGAAAATAAAATGAATATTAAAAAGAACAAAAAGTTCAGTCGGAAAGGAATTGGGGTTTTTTTCTTTTTTTCTTTGGCCATCAGTAACATTCCTTTCTAGTAAAAGTAAAAAATAAGAAAATTCCTATCTCCAATGATATATAAAATTAACTTATTTTTCTATGCTTTATCCGTAAATTTATCTATATTTCCAAAAGAATGTTTTGAAGTTATATAATTCCTCGTAATCTTATAATTGGGAAAATTGATATAAAGGCCAATGAGTCCGAAGGGGTTTAATAGATAAAGAGAGGGGCGGAGCGGCATAGCGACCATCATGGGGAGAGAAATATATGAGTCGCTTCTGTGAAAAAGGGGAGCTCACAAAGTAAATGAATGAACAACCTTTGGAATCCATTCACAATGACTTTAGTACCATGAACTTTGATTTTAAGCATTAATTTGCTTCATATTTCTTAACCGGAGTTTGAGCCGCGACGCTGATAATCTCTTTGAAATATCCGCAAAGCTGAAGCCATTTTTCAGGGTATATATAGATGAAGCGTTCGATCGTTTCCAGAGAGTGAAGCACCAGGCAATCGATTTGACCCGTTTTTTTATTTTGTAAATTGAGTAGAAGCTCATGCGGGATGGTGTAATAAGGATGGATTTGATACGGATTCAGTATGACCGGGGAAATATTCTTTTCCTCTAAATGCTTGTCCGTCATAATCTTTTGGATTGCAAAGCTTTCATCCGTATGTAAATCCCCGATTTTGTAATGTGGATTCAATAGTACAATGCCTCTCATTTGTTTCACCCATTCTTTTTGCTAACCATTCTTGCCAAATGGGGGATGGGATATTCAAAGTAAGAGGCTTGATGCTAGAAAATGGCTTTCATTCCGTTGAGGGTTTTCAGCTGCTTGACATTTTCGAGCACCTCGTTGGTCAGGTCCGCCTTTTTAATGATCGGTGTGCTTCGTAAATCTTCTATGAAGCTTTCATTCGTGAACCAATCAAAGGAATGGGGAGGAAAGAAAAGTTGATCATCCCATGCATCATGTAGAGTGGGGCTGTAGACTTTATCATCTTTTGACGTGGATGCATCAGAGGTATATATGCTTCCCCAGTAATCCTTTCTGGAACCAGTGTGGGGTATCTCTTTTGTAAATTGGCCAACACCGCGAAAAACCGCCGGATGCTGAAATAGGAGCCCATATAATAATTTCCCCGTTTCAATCCGCTGTTTCGGGTCGGCAAAGCGTTCGATGGTAAGGCCTGTCAAGTTATGAAGCCCTTTTTGCTTGTTTGCATAAGGAAAGATCACTTTCATGAAGCCTAAGTACTCCTGAAGCTGAAAATCAAGCCTGCGGAGGATTTCACCATGACGGGTGCGCTTTAAGATCCTTTCCTGAAGCATTCTTTGTTCATTAATGATAAGGGCCGTTGTCAAAAGGGGTGAATGGGGACCTTCGATGAAAGATTCCCAAATCGGGGCCATGAATCTTGAAATGCGGAATACTGGAAAATACCTTCTTAGCGGAAGTTCTTTTTGTTTAGAATGTTCATATAAAAGAAGCTGGGGGAAGGCATCTGCAAATATGGCCGAATTGGCGCGCTCAAGGAACAGGAAAAATTTCTGCCGTTCGGCTCTGTCAAGGAGATGGGTCATGGTTGAACTTTTCAAGTCAGTCATATGGTATCCTCCATTCCTCGAAACCATATGTGCTAAAAAGGCCCAATGGACCTCTGGATTACGATTGTAAAAGGCAAGATATGCTTGTGTTCTTGTAATATTGTTCCGGTTCAAGGCAGCCGTCTCGGTTCGAATGCTTTTTATAAGGGCGGTTTCCTCAGGAAAAAATGCTTTCGACTCATCAAAAGGCTGAAAGAGCTCTTTTTGTAAACTGGATTTTAGCGTGTCATATCTTTCGGCATCGATGATGGGTTTTGTTTTGACAGGGTGTTTGCCCATCAGCTTCTGCAAATATTGGGAAAGCATACAATCACCACGAATGTTTTTCGATCATTATATGCAGAGCCGTCAAGAAAGGGGCGTTGCATTTGCAACGCCCTAAAGGTGATATCATCGGTTATTTTTCTTCTTCTTTTCCCAGTACAATAAAATATAATAAACGATCCAGAAAAGAAACACAGGAATGAAGGATAAAAATCTATATTGGACCGGTACGGCAAATAAGATGAATATGGATGAAAATAAAAAGGGAACTGCTAGGAGTATATATTTTCTCCATTGCATATGCTGAACCTCCTTAGGTTACGTCATCCTTATAAGAATAAAGGATTATCCAGCAATAATCTAGAAAAGTCGCAATTGACAAAGCTATGTAAAACGTAGTAATCTTTAAATATAAGTTAAATATTACCAATAATTATTGAAAAAGGAGGCGAACGTCATGACTAAATCAGTTAAGCACAGTGATGTCACAATTGAATATCATACGTCCGCCTGCCCTGGGACCTTGTCTTTCTAGACAAAGGATTCAACGTAACGTGTTCATTGATCATTTTTAAAGCGCAGGTGTGGAGTTTTCGCGGCCTGCGCTTTTATATGTGTTCATTACGCATCTAAAAAGCTTCCGCTAATTGGCGGGGGCTTTTTGGCATTTGGGGTACAGGTGCATAAGCATCCTTTCCATATAAATGATAGGAGGAATTTTAAATGAGACGAAAGACAATGGAAAACTTATGGCAACCCGGAGATCCAGAAAGCGGTTAGCGAGTGAAAGGTTTGAACAAAAGGGAGGGGAATTCATGTTTGCGATTTTTAAAAAGCTGTCCTGGTTCTTTAAAGAACAGTGGCGGCGTTATACCTTGGCGATTTTATTTCTGTGCCTGGTGAATATCCTGGAGGTTATCCCGCCAAAACTCGTCGGGAATGCCATCGATGATATGAACAATGGCAGCATGACACAGGAAGGGGTCATGAAATACGTTATTTATTTGCTCATGGTACTGAGCGGCAGTTACCTATTTGGTTATTTATGGAGTTATCTGTTATTCGGCGGCGGTAACCTGGTCGAACGAAAGCTAAGGTCTGGATTTATGGGCCATTTGCTGAAAATGACGCCGACGTTTTATGAAAAAAACCGTACAGGGGATTTAATGGCAAGGGCAACCAATGATTTAAAAGCAATATCCCTCACTGCTGGTTTTGGGATATTGACGCTCGTTGACTCGGTGCTGTTCACCATTACGGTTGTGGTCATGATGGGAGCCACGATCAGCTGGGAGTTGACGATTGCGGCGGTGCTGCCGCTGCCGATCATGGCAGTGATGATGCAAATTTACGTGAAGAAAATTTACAAACGATTTACGGATGCACAAGCAGCTTTTGGTACTTTAAATGACAAGGTCCTGGAATCCATTTCAGGCGTCCGTGTTATCCGGGCCTATGTCCAGGAGCGGGAAGACGAAAAGCGATTTGATGAAATGACAGAGGATGTATATCGCAAAAATCTGGCCGTGGCAAGAATCGACGCACTCTTTGATCCGACAATCAGCATTATCATCGGCATCAGTTATTTAATCGGGTTGGGTTACGGGGCTTATCTTGTGTTTCAACAGGCCATAACGCTTGGCGGACTTGTTTCGTTCAATGTGTACCTAGGCATGTTAATTTGGCCGATGATAGCGGTGGGTGAACTGATCAATGTCATGCAAAGGGGAAATGCCTCGCTAGATCGTGTTCAAAATACCCTTTCATATGAAGCGGATGTGAAAAATTCATTGGGTTTGAAGAGTATTCAAAAACCGGGAAATATCCAATTCAATTCAGTGTATTTTACATACCCGTCCTCAACGGTTGTGAATCTATCCAATATTTCCGTTCAGCTTGAGTGCGGTCAAACATTGGGGATAGTGGGGAAAACAGGGAGTGGAAAAACGACATTCGTGAAGCAATTGCTGCGGGAATATCCTAAAGGAACAGGTGAAATCGCTTTTGCAGACATGCCGCTGGAGGAACTGAACCTTGAAGATATTCGTAAATGGATCGGCTACGTTCCACAGGACCATTTCTTATTCTCGAAGTCTGTTAGGGAAAATATCTTATTCGGTAAAATGGATGCAACGGAAGAGGAACTGTCTGAAGCTATCCGGCTTGCGGATTTTGAGAAGGACTTAATGATGCTGCCCAACCGTCTTGAGACACTTGTCGGTGAGAAGGGTGTCGCCCTATCTGGAGGGCAAAAGCAGAGGATCTCGATTGCCAGGGCACTGATCAAAGATCCGGAAATCCTTATATTGGATGATTCCTTATCCGCTGTAGATGCAAAAACGGAAACGACAATCATCGAAAATATCCAAAATGAACGTGCAGGAAAAACGACGATCATCACAACCCATCGCTTATCAGCCGTTCAGCACGCGGACAGAATTATCGTGTTGGACAATGGAGAGATCATCGAAGAGGGGACTCATGCGGATTTACTGCAAAAGGATGGCTGGTATAGAGAGCAATTTGAACGACAGCAGGTTGACGAAGGGACGGAGGTGAAGGCATGAAGGTCGTAAAGAAACTTTTTAACTATGCTGCCTTTTATAAAAAATTGATCATTGGCGCCCTGATCATGTTGGCACTTTCGGTAGCGGCCGATTTAACGGGTCCTTTCGTTGCCAAGAAAATCATCGATTCACATATACTTGGCATCGAATCCACCTGGTATGAAGCGGGTAAAGGAAAAGATGCTGTTGAGTATGATGGAAATTGGTATAAACGGGCTGATTACTTTGCAAAAGGGGAGAAGAAAGGCAGGGAAGTCCATGTTCTGCAGGTAGGCAATCAATTTGTCTTCGTTAATGAAGCTGTCCCTATCGATGGGCGCAGAACCTTGGAGAACCAATCGTTGATCATCAAGAAAGACGGGGAAGAACAGCGTACGCAAGCAGTGAAATTGACGAATAAGGAAGTGATGCGGTTTTACCAACCGGAAATCCCGCGGATCATTAAGCTTGTGGCCTTTTATTTTAGTCTTGTCATCCTTTCCTCCATTTTTCAATATGGGCAGAGTTATTATTTACAGAAAGCGGCGAACCGTATCATACAGAAAATGCGAAATGATATTTTTACGCATATTTCCCGTCTGCCGATACGTTATTTCGATAATATGCCAGCAGGGAAAGTTGTAGCCAGGGTCACTAATGATACGGAAGCGATCCGGGAATTATACGTAACCGTGCTCGCCAACTTCTTCTCGAGTACGATTAATATTTTCGGGGTTCTGATTGCTTTGTATATTTTGGATCCACTAGTCGGTACCATTGGTCTTTTACTTATTCCGATCATCGTTATCTGGACGATGGTATACCGTAAATTCGCCTCGAAATATAATCACATCATTCGGGAACGGGTCAGCGATATTAATGGGATGATCAATGAATCCATCTCTGGAATGAGCATCATCCAGGCATTTGGGCGTGAAAGGGAGACGAAGCAATCTTTTGAAAATCTGAACAGGGAGCATTATTCCTATCAAAATAAAATGCTTCATTTGAATTCGTTGACGGGCGGAAACTTGATTGGTGTCATTAAGGTTTTGGCGCTAATGGCATTCGTCTGGTATTTCGGCGGGATATCCCTTACAGCGAGTTCAGCCATTTCTTTAGGGATGATGTATGCAATTGTTGATTTGATCAGCCGCCTGCTTCATCCGCTTCACGGGATCGTCAATCAGTTCGCTAACCTTGAACAGGCACTTGTTGCAGGGGAGCGGGCATTCAGTTTATTGGATGAGCAGGGACTGGCAGTCAGTGATGAAAATATGTCCAGATACAAAGGAAATGTGCAATTCGAAAATGTTTCTTTTGGTTATAAAGAGAATGAATATGTGTTAAGGGACATTTCCTTCTCCGCTAAACAAGGGGAAACGATTGCTTTAGTTGGCCATACTGGGTCAGGAAAAAGTTCCATAATGAATTTATTGTTCCGTTTTTATGACAGCAGTGAAGGGCAAATTAAAATCGATGGCACGAATATATTGGATATCCCCCATCAGACGCTTAGGGAGCATATGGGAATCGTCCTTCAAGATCCCTATTTATTTACTGGCACCATCGCTTCCAATATCAGTCTGAATCATAAAGGCATCACAAGGGAAATGGTTGAAAAATCATTAAGGGATGTAGGGGGGGACAAAGTGTTGAAGCATCTTCCTTTAGGGTTGGATGAACCCGTGATCGAAAAAGGGGGAACGTTGTCTTCCGGACAGCGGCAGCTAATCTCTTTTGCTCGTGCTCTTGCATTCAATCCTGCCATTTTGATTCTGGATGAAGCGACAGCAAGCATCGACACTGAAACCGAGGCAATTATCCAGGAGGGAATGGAAGTGCTGAAAAAAGGGAGAACGACATTCATCATTGCCCATAGACTTTCCACGATAAAAAATGCCGACCTAATTCTTGTACTGGATAAAGGGAGGATTGCTGAGCAAGGTACACATGAAGAATTAATGGAGTTAAAAGGGAAGTATTATCAAATGTATGAACTGCAGGCTGGACCGCATAAAGGCATGGCTGGCTGAACAAAGAATAAGGATGGATAATCAAGATCAAACTATAATGAGGGTGCCGTAATCGGCACCTTCAAGCGAAATTGTTGATAATAGTAATCATTACGATATACCTATACTGAAGATGAGGTGATAATAGTGAAACAAGAAATTCATCCCGATTATCGGCAAGTGGTATTCATGGATACCAACAGTGGGTATAAATTTTTGACAGGCTCCACGAAAACGTCAAATGAAACGATCGAGTGGGAAGACGGCCAAACGTATCCATTATTAAAAGTGGAAGTCAGTTCAGATACGCACCCCTTTTATACCGGAAAGCAAAAGTTTGCTGAAAAAGGCGGACGGGTGGATCGCTTCCTGGATAAATATAATATGAAGAAATGAGAGTCAGGCCATCGGGAAATCGATGGTCCTTTTTTATAAATGATGAAATAAAAAGGGTGCCAAATATGAGGCACCCACTACTTTAATTATTTTGCAGCAATTGCTTCCCCTTTAGCAATATTTACGAGGGCCGCATCGAAGTCCTTGATTATATCGTCCGGATTTTCAAGTCCGACAGAGAGGCGGAGCAAGCTGTCCGTGATGCCTCGCTTTTCCCTTTCATCAGCAGGCATGGCAGCATGGGACATTTTGGCCGGGTAGGATAATATGGATTCGACCGCTCCTAGGCTTACGGCAAAAACAGGGAGCTCGACAGTGTTCACGAAGGAACGGAAGACTTCCTCACTTTCCAATTCAAATGATAGGACCGCCCCCGCTCCAAGTGACTGGCCTTTCTGGATGGCGTGCTGTGGATGATCGGAAAGGCCGGGATAATACACTTTTTTCACCAAGGGCTGCTCCTTTAAGTAGGCTGCAATCTTTTCTGCACCTTTTTGGGAGTGCTCCATTCTAACTGACAAGGTTTTCAGGCCTCTCATTACAAGCCAGGCATCCTGGACACCAAGGACCGCTCCAAAGGAGTTTTGGAGGGAACCGAGTCTTGCTGCCAATTCCGGATCTTTCACTACTGCAAGCCCAGCTACCACATCACTATGTCCGGATAAAAACTTCGTCGCGCTATGAAGGACAACATCAGCGCCCAGATTCAGCGGTTTTTGCAATGCCGGCGTCAGGAATGTGTTATCAACAAAACTTAAGGCACCTGCTTTTTTTGCGATATCACATACGGCTTGAATATCGGTCACTTTAAGTAACGGATTTGAAGGCGTCTCGATGTATATGGCCCTGGTATTAGGCTGAACGGCCGCTTTGACGCTTTCAAGGTCCGTCATGTCAACGAAGGTATGCTCAATATTGAAACGCGTCAATACACTAGTGACCATCCTGAACGTTCCGCCATACACATCTTCGGAAATGACGATATGGTCTCCGGCAGACAACAGCAGGAAAGCTGTTGAAATGGCAGCCATACCTGATGAAAAGGCAAAGCCGTGAGTGCCTTCCTCAAGTTCGGCAATGATGTCTTCCAGCGCCTCGCGAGTTGGGTTCCCGCTTCTGCTGTAATCATATTTGCCGAATTGATCGATATCGGATTGATGGAAAGTCGATGCGTGCTGAATGGGGACACTCACACCGCCCGTTGCCGGATCGAATTTATGTTGATTATGAAGTAATCTGGTTTCAAAGCTAAAATCATGATCTGTCATCGTAGTGCCTCCCTTTTTACATGTGCGAATGCTTGCTGTAAGTCCTGGATCAAATCATCGCTGTCCTCGATACCGACTGAGAAGCGGAGCAGGCGATTACAAACTCCATTTGCGGTTCTGACTTCAAGCGGTATATCGGCGTGCGTTTGTGTAGCAGGATAGGTGATGAAGCTTTCGACTCCTCCAAGGCTTTCTGCAAACGAAATTAATGAGAGCGATTGTAAAAATGGGTTGACCGCCGATTCATCAATGATACGGAATGAAATCATGCCGCCTCTGCCGGGATACAATACGTCCGTGACACAATCATGTTCCGACAAGTAATCTACAAGTATCTTGGCATTCTTTTCATGACGCTCCATCCGCAATGCCAATGTTTTCATTCCGCGCATCAACAGCCAAGAATCGAATGGGCTCAAGACAGCTCCAGTACCGTTATGATGGAAGGCGAGAGCATCACATAATTCAGCGCCGCTAGCAACGATCAGTCCGGCGAGCACATCATTATGACCACCGAGATACTTGGTTGCGCTGTGAATAACGATATCCGCTCCAAGCAGGATGGGTTGTTGAATAAGAGGCGTGTAAAAAGTGTTATCAACGATTAACAATAAATTATGTTGTTTAGCCAATGCGGCAACGGCGCTAATATCCGTTTCCTGCATAAGAGGGTTAGTGGGAGTTTCGATGAAGATGGCTTTCGTGTGAGGAGTGATGGCTTTTTCGATATCCTCCAAACAACAAGTGTTTACATAGTCACACTGCAACCCCCATTTTTTAAAACCTTGTTCTAACAGACGATATGTACCGCCATAAAGATCTTCGCTGACAATCCATGCATCACCTGATTTAAAAAGGGCGAGGATAGTGGAAATGGCGGCCATTCCTGAACTGCAGGCATAACCTTGGTCGCCTTTTTCCAGATCGGCGATGGAACGCTCCAATAATTGGCGTGTAGGATTACCTGTCCTTGTGTAGTCGAATCCCGTCGATTGGCCAATTCCTTCATGGCGAAATGCTGTTGAAAAGTATACCGGCGGATTGACTGTTCCTGTCGCCGTTTCGCTGCGGTTTCCTAATTGAGCAAGATATGTTTCAGTTTTATACATGGTTTTCACTGCTCCTTTGAGTTATATAAAATAAAAAAAGTCTTCTTTAAGAAGAAGACTTTGATTAAGTAGGGACGAGTCATTCTTCTTATCTTCCAAGTTCATAAACTTGTGGAATTAGCACCTTTTCATTGGTTTGAAACAAATGAAGGTTGCTGAGGTGTCATCGGGCCATTCCCTCTACCTCTCTCGATAAGAGTTTAGATTATTCAATTTCTTTTGAATTTACTATATATACAAAATACTGTCAAGGGCATTTTGGGAGGATGATGTTTAGATGTTCATGGACATGTCAATTGGAGCCTAGCGGTGTCTACACTTTATGTATCAAAAAAGAATATCCGAATTTTCATATAAACATGAATGGCCAAGGATTTTTCAGGAATATGGAAAGGGTCAGCCGGATATTTTTGCTTAAAAATAATAAAGTTTGTACAATGTATGGAGAGAAAGAATAATTCGACATTATTCATTTCATATGCAAAAAGTCTCAATGAATAGTGCAAACATAGGAGGAGAACACATGGAATACAGAATCGAACGAGATACGATGGGTGAAGTGAAAGTTCCTGCTGATAAATATTGGGGAGCACAAACCGAGAGAAGCCGTAACAATTTCAAAATCGGCAACGAAAAAATGCCGATTGAATTAGTTCGTGCATTTGCATACGTTAAACAAGCTGCTGCAAAGGTGAACTATGATCTTGGTGATCTTTCCGAAGTTAAAAAGAATGCCATCGTCAAGATTTGCGGAGAAATCCTTGAAGGTACGCTTGATGAACATTTCCCGCTTGTAGTTTGGCAAACGGGAAGCGGCACGCAAAGTAATATGAACGTGAATGAAGTGGTCGCTAACAAAGGAAATGAATGGTTAAAAGAAAATGGTGAATCGGAAACCCTTCACCCGAATGATGATGTTAACAAGGCACAAAGCTCAAATGATACTTTCCCGACAGCCATGCATATTGCAGCCTTTATGGAAGTCGCTGAAAAATTGGTTCCTGCCATCAAAGCACTTCGTGATACATTCGATACAAAAGAAAAAGAATTTTGGGATGTCGTGAAAATCGGCCGGACACATCTTCAAGATGCTACACCATTAACATTGGGACAAGAAATTTCCGGTTGGAAAGCGATGCTCGATAAAGATTTGGCGATGATTGAGGAAAGCAGCCAAAAATTATTGAACCTTGCTCTAGGCGGAACGGCTGTAGGAACCGGAATCAATACAAAGAAAGAATTCCCGGGACTTTCCGCCAAACAAATTGCAGCGGATACAGGATATCCTTTTGTCACATCTGATAACAAGTTCCATGCTTTGACTAGCCATAACGAAATCGTCTACGCACACGGTGCTTTAAAAGCATTGTCAGCGGATTTAATGAAAATTGCGAACGACGTCAGATGGCTGGCTAGTGGTCCAAGAAGCGGAATCGGCGAAATAGCCATTCCAGAAAACGAGCCAGGCAGCTCCATCATGCCAGGTAAAGTCAATCCAACACAAAGTGAAGCGCTTACCATGATTGCAACACAAATCGTGGGTAACGATGCTACAATTGGCTTTGCAGCAAGCCAGGGTAATTTTGAATTGAATGTATTCAAGCCTGTCATCATCTATAACTTCCTGCAAACGGTAAAATTATTGACGGAAGGCATTCATTCATTCAACAATAATTGTGCGGTGGGCATCACTGCAAATGAAGATAAAATCAAAGAAAATGTGGAACGTTCCCTAATGTTGGTAACAGCATTGAACCCGCATATCGGTTATGAAAAAGCAGCCAAAATCGCCAAAACTGCATTCAAGGACAACTCAACATTGAAAGAAGCTGCGTTGAAATTGGATTTCCTGACGGAAGATGAATTCAATGCATGGGTCGATCCTGCTAACATGGTTAATAAATAATTGAATGGAAATACCCTCCCTCTGTTATTAGGGAGGGTGTTTCATGTGTTAAAATAATGGAATCGACAAATACTGAGAGCATAAGTATCGGGAACAGGAGGAAAAACAATGTCTATATGCCCGCTTTGCAATGGTCTAAGAAAAATTCATGTGAAATGCCCGGAATGCGGCAGTGACCTTGAGGATAAAGGGAAATTCATGGATTATGCTGATGATTACAGTGCTTATATGGATATCGACATACTTAAAGAAAACGACGGATACCCTCAATCCCTTCAAAAAGGTCAATGCCCGCATCTCATGAAATGCCCGGAATGCGGACATGATGAAGTGGTATTGGTCCAGGAATGAAATTTGAAAAAAACGAAAAGGACCCATAATTGAACTGCACCCCAATTGTTAGACAACATCTAACAATTGGAGGTGCAGTTTTTTTGACTAAATATACGATAGACGAAAAATTACATGCAGTTTTAGAGTACTTAGAAGGAAAAAAATCCTATAAATCCATTGCACAAGAAAGAAATGTAGGTTTATCCCCTCTGAAAAGATGGGTCGCTCGCTATCTAAAACATGGGATGGAAGGACTTGCTTCATCCTATACAAATTACACTCTGCCCTTTAAACTAGAGGTACTTAAATATATGAACGAATATGGGGCATCGATCAACGAGACCGCTGTACACTATAACCTTCCTTCCGATTCTACACTTTTGAATTGGGCAAATCAGTTTAAGGAAGGCGGTATAGACGCCCTTAAACCAAAGAAAAAGGGGCGTCTATCCATGAAAAAAGAAACCAAGAAAACATCGCCAGCTAATGGCTCTCAAGAAGCACTTCTTGCCGAATTAGAATACTTACGTGCAGAGAATGCCTATCTAAAAAAGTTGAATGCCTTAGTTCAAGAAAAGGAAGCCTTACAAAGAAAGAAAAAGCGAAAGTAGTCCATGAACTAAGGAAACAATTTGATTTAAATCTGCTTCTATCCATTTCTAAAATGGCACGGAGTACGTACTATTATTGGGTAAACGCCTTCGGGCGTGAGGATAAATACACAGAAATTAAATCACTTATCAAAGAGATTTTCCATACGCATAAAGGGCGTTATGGGTATCGGCGTATCACCCTAGAATTACGTAACCGAGGTGCTCGCATCAATCATAAAACAGTTCTCCGATTGATGAATGAACTAGGATTGAAGTCATTGGTTCGCATGAAGAAATATCGTTCGTACAAAGGGAACATCGGCAAGATTGCGCCCAACATTCTAGCACGTGATTTCAAGGCGGCAAAGTCCAATGAAAAATGGGTGACAGACGTCACCGAATTCCATCTAGCTGGGGAGAAACTATACTTATCGGCCATTCTTGATTTGTTTAATGGTGAAATCATCGCCTATAATATCGAATCTCGGCCTGTTTATCCGCTCGTTTCCAAAATGCTGGATAAAGCCTTTGATCGCTTGGAATCGAAAGATTCACCCATTCTCCATTCAGATCAGGGCTGGCATTATCAGATGAAACAATACTCGCATGATTTGAAAAGACATAACATTACACAAAGCATGTCCCGCAAAGGAAATTGTCTCGATAATGCGGTCATTGAAAACTTCTTTGGCTTATTAAAATCCGAATTACTCTATCTTCAAGAATTTGAAAGCATGGAGCATTTCAAACAAGAACTAGAAGAATATATCCATTACTACAATCATCAGCGAATCAAGGTAAAATTAAAAGGCATGAGCCCGGTAGATTACCGGGTTCATGCCCTCAAGGCTGCCTAATTAAATAAAGTGTCTAACTTTTTGGGTTCACTTCAAATGAATGGGTCTTTTTTACGTTTAATTGGCAGATAACTTCATGCTTTCCTGCATCTGTTCATCTTCTTCAACTAAAATGCGATGTTCGGTCCCTTTATCAAAAAAGTGTGCTTTATTCATGTCGAGGGCAAGTTCGATGTTTTCGCCTGCCTGGATGATGTTCTTGGCATCGACCCTTGCAACGAAGTCTTGTCCCTCTAATGTGGAGTAGAGCATGATCTCCGCGCCCATGAGTTCGGCTACATCAATTTGGGTTGTGAATGCAGTGTTAGGGGACTCCGTGAAATAAGCTCCTTCATTATGGAAATCCTCCGGACGGATGCCCAGGATTACATCTTTTCCGACATATCCTTGATCACGCAGCATTTTCATCTTCAATTCAGGTATTTCAAGTGTTTGTTCGCCTATTTTAATTATGCCTTCTTTTAATGTTCCAGTAAAGAAGTTCATGGCAGGCGATCCGATAAAGCCGCCGACGAAAACGTTTATCGGTTTCTCATAAACGTCCTTTGGTGCACCGACCTGTTGGATGATACCATCCTTCATTACAACAAGACGTGTCGCCATGGTCATTGCCTCTGTTTGGTCATGCGTGACATATATCGTTGTGGTGTCGAGCCGTTTATGTAGTTTAGCGATTTCCGCACGCATTTGAACCCGTAGCTTTGCGTCGAGATTGGATAATGGCTCATCCATCAAGAAAACTTTTGCGTCCCTTACAATTGCCCGGCCAAGTGCCACACGCTGGCGCTGACCACCTGAAAGGGCTTTAGGTTTCCTGTTTAGCAGCTCTTCAAGTCCGAGAATCCTTGCCGCTTCATGGACTCTTTGCTTGATTTCCGCTTTTGGCGTTTTCCTGAGCTTTAATCCGAATGCCATATTGTCATATACGGACATATGAGGATATAAGGCATAGTTCTGGAAAACCATCGCAATATCACGATCTTTAGGGGGGACATCATTGACCCGCTTGCCGTCTATATATAAATCCCCTTGGGAAATGTCTTCCAGTCCGGCAATCATCCTTAATGTCGTCGATTTGCCGCAACCCGATGGTCCCACAAAAACTATGAATTCCTTATCGGCAACACGAAGGTTGAAGTCTTTAACAGCGGTCACCTTTTTATCATAAATCTTGAATATATGATCCAACACTAACTCTGCCATGAAAAATCCCCCTTTTAAACTCCTGATTACTTGTACCAATTAGCTATAGTCTAAGCTATCGGATTTGAAAAAAGTATGGGCACATTGCACAAAAAAGGATGGAATTACCTGTTTGCGTTGAGAATTAATCATTCAGTAAAAGTAACAAGTATGCAGTGAAGGCATGATGGAAGTTTCTAATATCGAGACCAGTCCTTTCAGAGAATTTATCGATTCGGTATTGTAAGCTGTTCCGATGTATATAAAGCTGTTTGGCGGCATAGGTGGCATTTGAATTACATTCGATATACGTTTTAATCGTCTTGATTAGTTCAGTATCCTGCTTGGTCTTGCCAAGAATCTCATTGATATACCACTTTGCATCCTTATCGGATGGTTCATTTATTAATGAGTGAGGGATGACGTCTGCCAAATCAGCCACCTTTAGATCTGGCAGATGCACCTGTGCCAAATCAAAACACTTTTTCTCCTGAGTCCAGTGCTGATGAAGGTCTTGATTTATAGGGTGAAAGCGCCCGGCGAACATACGGGTCTTTACATAAAAGTCACTTTCAAGCGTGGAAGAAATGGCGATTAGTTCTTTATTTGATAAAGATTCATCCTCGTCCGTTTCAATTAAGACTCCTGCCGTTTCATTTTCCCAGACAATAGCTGCGTCGGATGGAACGAAAGCGAGGAAGGCTTCTTCAAAATCGGAGTTTGAAAAATCAGCATGAGTCAGCTTGAAATGAAGAAATCGAACATTCTCCCAGCTCGTTAAAGGCAATGGTGCATTCGGTTTGGATAAAAAAGTTTTCCATGATGAGTCTGGATGTGCATTGAGGTTATTTGTGTCTATGGAAGGAGCAAAAAGCAGTTCCAATAAAAGGATTTCTTCGGCTGTGATTTCTGAACGGTGAATGCCAAGCATACTTCTGGAGTCTTCGAACCAAACATAGGCAGAAATTTCATCAGTATCCATTTTATTGGTAAGAGCATTCGGGAATTTTTGTTTAAGATTTTCAAGCATCATTTCCACCTTCTTTCTCCTTTTCCATATCATTATAGCGAAAAAGAATAAAGTTCAAAAGATTAGGATATTGCTAGTTTTTCCGAGAAGGAAAAACCAAAGAAAAGTTGCAAGTATTATTAATTTCAGGAAAGGGTATTGCGTATGCTTTATGGAATATCGTTAAAGAGGAGGAGATCTTATGAACATTTTAATATTAGGTGGTACACGGTTTTTAGGCCGGTATTTAGCAAAAGCCGCGATAGAGATAGGGCATGATGTCACACTTTTTAACCGTGGAAGCAATCCTTATGTTTTTCCCGAAATAGAACAGTTAAAAGGGGACCGCGACGGGGATCTGGAAATGTTGAAAGGGAGACAGTGGGATGCAGTCATTGACACATCAGGATTTATCCCTCGAACTGTATCGAAATCGTGCAGATTGCTTAATCAAGTTAAATATTATACATATATTTCAAGTATCTCAGTTTATAGTGATCCAACCGAGCCAGGAATTGATGAAAATGGAGAGGTTCAAACACTAAATGATGATAAAGCAGAAGAGATCACCCGCGGAACTGCTGGACCGATATACGGTGAATATTATGGGCCGTTAAAATCATTAAGCGAAAAAGCAGCTGAAAAAGAACTGCCCGGGAAAATCTTGGCAATCCGTGCCGGGCAAATAGTAGGTCCATATGATTACACTGACCGATTGCCGTACTGGCTTAAAAGAATAGCGGAAGGGGGAGAAATTTTAGCTCCTGGACGCCCTGGACGTCCAATCCAAATTATCGATGCAAGGGACTTGGCTCAATGGATCATCCAAATGATAGAAAAAAGCATGACAGGTACGTATAATGCCGTTGGTCCGGATTACACACTGACTATGGGGCAATTACTTGAAGGCTGCAAAAAGGTAACAAGAAGTAATGCTGCCTTTACATGGGTCTCTGAAAAATTTTTAAATGACAATAAAGTAGAGCCGTGGGGAGAAATGCCTTTATGGATACCAGAAAAATTCCCTTTGCCAGGAGGTAAGGAACCTTTGAATGGGTTTTTGGCTGTCGACAACGATAAAGCCATCAATAATGGACTAACATTCCGGCCCCTATCAGAAACTCTCGAAGATATATGGAGTTGGGAAAAGAGCCGTCCGGAATCTGCCGATAGAAAAGCAGGCATCCACAGACAACATGAAAGTGATCTTCTTGGATTATGGAAACAGACAGTAGGTTGAACCTTTCTTTAAATACTTTTAAACAAACAACGTGAAGGAAACGATGGGGTAAAAAACCCATCGTTTTTTAGTCCATGGATGGGCTTGCAAGGTTTGTGAGGATTTCAAGGTTTTCCATGGCGGCTGCCACTTTTTCCTTAATGAAAGGCCTGTTCCCAATAAAAGGGAAGCAGGCCTCGATTATTTGATCAATTCATCCAGTCCGGTTTCCCGAATCCGGCAAATTTGTCATCGATGACTTTTTCAAACTGGTCGGATTCCACTACTGATTTTATATCCTTGGCAAATTGGGAGTCTACATCTTTTGTATTCACTGTAACAACGTTTCGATACATATCAGGCATTTTTTCTAAAACAAGGGCATCCTGGAGGTCCATTTTTGCTGCAAGAGCGAAATTGCCAGGGACCGCTGATAGGTCAACGCTGTCCGTTGCACGGGGCAATTGAGCGGATTCCAATGGTTTGAGTTGGATGTTTTTTGGATTTTTCGTTACATCCTTTTCAGATATTTTTAAAGGGTCGACATCTGGATCGACTTCAATCAACCCTTCATCCACCAGCACTTTAAGTGCACGTGCGAGGTTAACCGGATCATTGGGCACTGCAAGGGATGTACCGTCTTCAATTTCTTTCAATGATTTATACTTGTTCGAATATATGCCCATTGGTGCTGTTGGAACTATGATAAGGTCGGAAAGCTTTAAATCATTTTCTTTAGCGAAGTTATCCATGTACACTTTATGCTGGAAGAGGTTGGCGTCGATCGAATGATTGCCAAGGGACTTATTTGGCTGGATATAGTCGGTGAATTCGACGATCTCTATTTTGTAACCGAGATCTTCCAGACCTGGTTTGATGGCCTCTTTAACCATATCGGCGTAGGGCCCGGTAGTCGCCCCGATCTTCAATTCTTTTTTGTCTTCAATTTTTTGGGATGCATCATCGCTCCCGCATGCAGCCAAGCCAAGGGCAAGTGCACAGATTGATAATAGCGAAGCTATTTTCTTCATTTGAAATTCCTCCTGAGTAATGAAATGTATTGAATCATTGAAAAATGACTGATTCTATCGTTTGTTAACTATGTATGAGGCTTTGTCACCAACCATTTGAATGATTTGCACAAGGCAGATCAGCACGACGATCGTCGTGATCATGACTGTGTTGTCATAACGGTAATAACCGTACCGGATGGCCAGGTCGCCAATTCCGCCTCCGCCGATTGTCCCTGCCATTGCTGAGTAACCGATAAGCGAAATGGTCGTTAATGTCAGTCCTTGAATGATACCCGGTTTTGCCTCTGGAAGAAGTACATCCTTAATGATCATCCAAGGAGTGGCACCTACGGCAATTGCAGCTTCAATCACACCTCTGTCTATTTCACGTAATGCCGTTTCAACGATCCTTGCAAAAAAAGGTATTGCTGACACCGACAGGGATACAGAAGCCGCTCTCGGCCCAATCGTCGATCCAGTTAGAAAATCCGTTAAAGGAAGGAGGGCGACCAAGAGAATGATGAACGGGATTGAACGTACAATATTGACTGCGAATCCTAGAGATCGATTCACGATACCATTTTCAAAAAATAAATTCCTTGTTGTCGTGAACAGCAATACCCCAAGCGGTAAACCAATCAGCAGCGCTACTGCAAGGGAAACGCCGACCATATAAATCGTTTCAAGAAAGGCTTTATTAAGATCAGGTAAAATATTGACGATGGAATCAAGCAGTGACATGTTTTAACACCTCCACAGAACTGGAACGATTTTTAATATATTGCATTGCCGAATGAGTTTGAGCGGCATCGCCTATCAACTCGATGATTAAAATGCCTAAAGGGACATCCTGGATATACTCGATTTTACCGTGCAAAATATTACCCTTTACTGAATGGGATTGGAGAGCATCCGAAAGGATCGACTCACCGGCGGTTTGCCCTTCGAATTGAATTTTAATGATCGTACCTTTACTTTCTTCAATCAAGTGCGGAGGAAGTTCGAAATCCAGCACACTGCTAATGAATTGCCTCGTTAACTCCTGCTTAGGCCGTGAAAATATTTCATAAACGGGACCTTCTTCAATTACACGGCCATCCTGCATGACGGCGACACGGTGGCATAGTTCTTTGACCACTTCCATTTCATGTGTAATCAACACGATGGTGATGCCAAGCTTACTGCTTATCTTTTTCAATAATTGTAAAATCGCTTTTGTAGTTGTTGGATCAAGGGCTGAAGTCGCTTCATCACATAATAGTACAGTGGGGTCATTTGCCAAGGCACGGGCTATGCCTACCCGTTGCTTCTGTCCACCGCTAAGCTGCGCCGGATAGACATCTTTCTTATCACTGAGCCCTACGATTTCCAACAATTCCAATACACGTAACCTGATGTCATCCTTCGATCGATGCGCGGCCTTTAAGGCGAAAGCTACATTTTCATAAACGGTTTTTGAACTGACCAGTGAAAAGTGTTGGAATATCATTCCGATTTTTTGGCGTTGTTTACGAAGCTCTTTACTTGATAAAGAGGTTAAATCAATGCCGTCGATGATGATATTTCCACTTGTCGGACGTTCAAGCAAATTCAAGCAGCGGAGTAATGAGCTTTTTCCAGCTCCACTGTAGCCGACAATTCCATACACTTCGCCAGTTTGAATGGTTAAAGATATGTTATCCACTCCGATAACTCGGTTTTTCTTCGAGACGTATTCCTTTCGGACTGAACGGATTTCAATCATGAGCTTTCCCCCTTAAACATAAAAAATCTGCCTCTATCATTCAGAAAGAGGCAGCGAAATTATATCTCGTCTTATCTTTCAGAATGCAATCATTCTGCAGGAAGTGGCACCGTTCCCTAAGGGAGGTTGCCGGACATCGCAGGGCCTGATCCCTCCGTCACTCTTGATAAGTAAATTATTATTTTAGAATATTTCAAGTTTTTCTAATATAATCTATATTATTTGTAATATTCGCCAATGTCAATCGTTTCCGTGATTTTGGGATGATTTTTTGTTAATAAAATTTAGTACGGTTCGTTAAAATGATTCTTGAAAAAAGGGCTATTATGCAATAATCCAGCATTTACGTCCAGGTTAATTATTCCAAAATTTCCTTGTCAAAAAGGTGAAGTGGTAATACATTTATTATAGTAAAGTTAAAAAAAGGAAGATGAAACTATTTCTGTGTAATGATGGGGAGGCAAATGAATGATAGAGATTAACACGATTAATGATGTGGTTTGTGTGAACGGGACTCCTGGCGGGAATAAATCGGGGATGAGTGTTTATGTCTTTTTAACGGATGGCCTATTGATAGATACTGGCGCACAGATTTTATTGGAAGAGCTTATTCCATTCTATGAGTCCGCAAACTTCGACTCAGTGGCCCTGACTCACTATCATGAAGACCATACCGGGGGCGCTGCATGGATACAGGAACATAAAAAGGTCCCGCTTTTCATTCACCCGATGTCGGTTGAGGTTTGTGCAAAGGATGCTGTATATCCTGAATATCGTAAAATTTTCTGGGGAAAGAGGGACGCCTTTAAAGCTGAGCCGGTAGGAAAGGCCATTCATTCACGCACCCAGACGTGGGAGCCGATTTTTACCCCTGGTCATGCAAAGGACCATATGGTGTATTTGAATCACAATAATGGCATGCTCTTTTCAGGAGACCTTTTCGTAACACCAAAAACAAAGCTTGTCTTACGGGAAGAGTCCGTCCCGGTCATCATCGATTCCATAAAAAGATTACTTCAATATGACTTCGGTGAAGTGTTTTGCTGCCATGCTGGGCATGTCCCTGATGGGAAGGACATGTTTCGGAAAAAGCTGGATTATTTGGAAAACCTTCAAGGTGAAATTTTACGCTTACATTCTCAAGGGCTGACCGTTCATGAAATCCAGCAGGTCGTTTTACCGAATCAATATCCTCTTATCGAGATATCTGGGCATGAATGGGATTCAGAGCATATCATTACATCGATATTAAATGAAAATATTTTAAGTGCGAGGGAGAATGGAACTACTTGAATGTTATCGGTTAGGGGGGAATGCAGTGCAAGCGGGAGATGAACGGGATAAGTAATAAAGGAGAGCTCTCCATAAGAGAGCCCACATAATTTATTTATTTTCGTTGGGATCTGTTTCATCATAAAAATCATGTGCTTCTTCGATGTTCTGAAGGTTAGCTACTTCATACACATTTCCGCCCGCCATTCCTTCATTGATGATACGGTCGATATCCAGGTAAACGGAGTCCTTGCCATCATATTCGGTATCCTTCAAAAATGTCATTTTTTCTTTATCCAAAATTAATCCCTCCTAGCCTTTTCTTTAGTTTGGGCAAAGGAGTTTTTTTTATTCTGTTTAGGGATTTCATGAATGTAAAGAGGGTTCATTCATATACATGGAAGATCATTAAATCATGTATCATGCTTTTGAGTTTGGTTTCATCTGTTTCGGAAGGCGGGTTGGCTGTCCACTCGATGGATCCATCTTTATGATATAAGGCTTGGACTGCCTGCTTGTTGAAATAAAAGGAAATTCTCCATCCTGGCAGATTTTTATGCAATGGTGCCCATTGAAAATGAGTGATCATATGTATTACCTCCATATATACAGTTTCTCATTTAAGTATAATGGAAAACGGCAGCTGGAGGTGTTATTTTATTGTCAGGTTGGGAAAAGTTAATTCAATGAAAAGATTTTTTAAATGTAAAAGCCTGTTTGTTTCAATTTCCACCTCATCGAATTGCATGGGCTTTGAGTTCACTTCATATATGAAGAGCGAGCCCGATTCGTCTTCACCTATATCAATGGAAAACTCTCCGAGAAACCCGATTTTTTTCGATAGTATCTCTCCGCATTTTTGGGCGATATTCGCTAATTTTTGATTCAGGCTTCTTGATTGCAGGTCTTGATAAGGAAAAAGCTTACCCCCTCGGGGAGTGTGGGTGGTGATTTCCTGTGTTTGTGACATCCTTACCGCTTTGCCGGTCACTTTATAAAAACCTTTTTCATAATGGACGAGAATCCGGTAATCATAACGATGTCCAAAAAGTTTTTTTGGTCTGATCGCCTGTTGAGCAAGATAGCTCCTTTTTAATAAATCCCTTTTTTTTGTTTCCCAGAATGATGCGAAATCCTGGAAAGACTCACTATGCTTCAAGCTATTGAACAATAGTGTATCATCATCATTTTTGATTATGGTATAAATGCCCTTCCCTTGGCTTCCTTTGCAGGGTTTAAGGTATATGTGCCTGTAGGTCTCCAGGAATGCATAAAGGCAATCGCTGTTTCGTAAGACCGCTGTGGGCGGAAGGTGTTTTGTGAGGAATCCATCTTCATTTAATGCTTCGAACATTACATATTTATCAATAAAACAGGGGTTGAATAGATTCATTCGGTAACCTTTAAAGTGTGTGATAAGATGTTGGAATTCCTCTGACGCCTCATAGCTCCTAGAGGGGATACGGTTATAGACGATGTCAGGGAAGGGTACTTTACATTCGATCCACTTGTTTGAAATGGAGGAAAAAACATACCCTTTCAACGAATCGGGATGAAGGGCATTTCCTGTGAATACATATGCCAATATTCCATGTTTTAATAAATATAATGATAGGTCCCGAAAAAGGGTCAGGTTTCCACCCAAACCTGATTCCTTTTTGGGATTGGATACAGTTAGAATTCCGACGGTGAGCATCCGGTTACCCGGATATATCGTGACTGGAATTAGGGGTTGATTCGAATGTTCCTTTTTATAGTTGATTTCCTCTTCGGCAGAGCCGGCGAAAAGTTCAGCATTCTCATGATTGTGGTACCAATTTTCAGTGGGGCTATCGTAAAAAATGTTCATCGCGGCACACTGATTGATTTCGTGATCGTCTGTTCCGTAAGATAAATGGCATAATCAAGGCTTAGCTTTCTGGTCAGCAATTCGAAATCCTTGAGTTTTGGATGGGCGAATATGGAACGTCCAGGTTTGGAATTGGCTTCGAACATCCAAACCTGCCCTTTTTTATCCAATCCAAAATCAAATCCTATTTCTGCAATGATGCCGTCCAAGTTCTTTTCAATACTGTCACTTAAAATCAGAGCGGCTTCCGATAGCTTTCGTTCGACTTCTTTCGCCTCATCGTCATCTCCATACAGTTCGGCAACCGTTTTGATGACACCCCCGCTTTTAATATGGGTCGTGACACTGCCGGCGCCGGCGATTTTTGCGGCAATCGCGGTTACCTGCCATTTTCCATTACTGTCCTTGTTCGTGTGGACCCGGAAATCCACTGGACGTTTTTCAAATCGAATTAATGGGATGCCCTGCTGCACGATAAGATTCTCAAGCGGTCGGTCGTGAAAAATATGTTTAACGATGGATTCCAATGTAGGAAATTTTTGCAGTTTATTTTCTTTTGCTTCATTTGTATAGCGACAATAGTAAACATCCTTATGCTTATCATAAAGAATTTGGTGAATCCCTAGACCGAGGCTGCCGTGAATGGGCTTTATATAAACTTGCCGGTAATGGGAAAGAAGGGTTTCCACCACGGACATGGATTGAAATGGATACGTTTCCGGCAAATAAGGCAGTGCCCGCTCATCTGCGCATAGCCTTTCATTTACATCCCATTTATTGAAAAATCCAGGATTATACCATGGTATGGTATATTTTTTTTGAAATTTCTGCTTCACTTCTTTAGGTCCATCGCGGTTTTCCGTCAACCGATTCGGGAGACGGTCATAGATGACATTAGGAAAAGGAAATTCATTAATGTGCCAGTAATCGTTATCAAACACATAGCCTTTGATTGTCTCCTCATCCCAATTGATTACATTCTCTCCAAAAACAAAGGGGATACAGCCAGTGGTCCTGCTAAGCGAAAGGAGTTTTGCGAAAAATTCCGATCTCTCCCCTAATGGTTTGTTTGAAACGCCAGTGAAGCCTGAGGAAAATATTCCGACAAGCGGTCCGATATGGATGCTCTTGCCGTAAATGAATAAATGAAGGGGAATATCGGTATGATTGAATATTAGTGATTCCGCAAGACTTTCCGATAGGACGATTGACTGATTGACGTCTGGGTTTTGTTTGGCGATGGCAGGACATGAATGCCGTCCGAAATAAATTAATTCAATCTCTGCCAAATCTCCAAGCTCTGAAGGGTAGTAGAGAACATTGCCAGGGATAGCGGCAATTTCGGCAGGATAAGTCTTTCTCACTTTCTATTCACCTGCTTTCTGAAGATGTTCGGCTAAATACTGGCAATATTGAAACGGTGCGCGATGAATATCCTTCATGGTCTCCGGCTGTAGTGCCTGGATGATTTTCCTTCCGGGCTTCGAGTTAATGTCCATGATCCATAATTGGCCTTTTTTATCGATGCCTAAATCAATCCCCAATTCGAATAATCTTTCAAAGACAGCTTCGGTTTCTACGGGCAGGGTGCGAAGGATATGCTGAATCTTTTGTTCGACGGCAATCGAAATCGTTTCCGGGTTTCTTTTGTTGAAAGTCTCCAATGAAATGGCTTCCCCGCCTGTGGCAAGATTTGAAGTAATTGCGTCTTTTTGTCCTGTACGAATTCCGCGGCCCCGTTCCATCCATTGATTCTTCTCGTTTTTTTGAAGGAAAATCCGTAAATCGAATGGCTCGTTATTTTGGTTACAAAGTTCCAAATATGGCTGGCAAAGGTAACGATATCGATTTAATAAATGCTGCAGCCATTTGTTAAGCTGAGATTTGGAGGAGAATGGGCGGTCATATTTGGTGCCCTTTTTCGTCATCGATACCAAAGTGCCATCTTCGGTTTTTGAAAGAAGATAGATTCCTGTACCGCCTGCACCGAATTCAGGTTTGATGATGATTTTATCCAGGCGTTCCAACTGAGCGGTAATATCTTCAGGTGTCGTCACTTGTACGGTCTCTGGAAAAAATGCCTGCAGGTGTGGATGGTTTTTTAGGATTTGGTACACTTCCCACTTACCAGGAAGGCCCAGCCCTAAGAAATTCGAGTTATCTTTTAACCAATCGATTTTGTGCCGCGTTTCCGTTGACTCACGGACTAATCCGTGAAAACAGCGATCATATACAAAATCAGGTAAATCAAAAAATGTGGCAATCCAATTTTCATTCTCGGCATCAAAACGCTCGCCGCGCACTTTTTTCAGATCCATATCAATATTTTCAGGTGAGAATTTACAAACTTTCATATTAAATGATTTAGCGGTTTTGGCTATTTCGGTGAAGTAGTTGTTTTCATGTGTATCCGACGCGGCCATTAATCCTATTAACACGAGCTAGCAACTCCTTTTATGGATGTTTTTCGCGGTTAAGGGCAAGCATGAAATCTATGATGGATTTTACTGATGGACGAAAGGTTTCATAGTTGCCTTGAAATTTTTTCGAAGGTTTTGAATTCACTTCGATGATCCATGGATGTGTATCGGTATCCAGTGCTAAATCGATCCCTAACTCGCCGAAATCGTCATGGTTTTCGACCAAGGCCTGGGCAGTATTTTTAGCCAGCCGTACGAGCTTTTGATATATGCGGCTGGCTTCCTGAAGGTCAAAAGCTTCCTTTAGAAAATCCGGCCCATTTTTCATCAATCCGCCTTGTGCAAGATTGGAAACAATAGTACCAGGGTCCCCAATCCGGGCAACCATTGATGAAACTTTCCATTCAAGCTGATCGTTCCGGTGAAGAAGTATACGGAAATCAACTTTTCTCTGATCGATTTCGAATAGGGAAATCCCTTTTTGAAGAATGAAAGATCGTTTTCTGGAAAATCTTTTTAACGTTTCGTACAACTTTTCATCCGTATCTGCAAAATGTACATTCTGAAGATGTCCGGATTGCTCGATTTTCCATATTCCAGCTACTTGCGTTAATCTGCAAATATTCCTGCCTTGGCTGCCTGCTGAAGGTTTAAAGTAGATTACCGAATGCTTTTCTATAAATGTCAAGAAAGATTCCTTTTCGTTAAAAAGGATCGTCTCTGGCAAATTTGCCAACAGTTCATCTTCTAAGATTAGCAGCTCATGTACATGATGTTTGGAGAGGAACCTTCCATTGAACATTGGTATCGTCCGTTCTTCCAGTTCAGTTTTAAACAGCTTGAAAGAATGCGATTCCTCAAGTTTGCGTGAATGTATCCGGTTATAAATTACATCAGGAATGGGGAGGGGCAAGGTTTGCCAGCCATCTTGCCCTGGCAGGTAGCCTTCCACAACCCCATCTTGAAGAGACTGCAGTTTTACTAAATAGAAGGGGATGCCCTGCTGATTACAATATGATTTCATTTCCTGATAAAATTTTTCCATCTCGCCGAATGTCCCGTCTTGCAACGGGGTCTGGTTCATGAGTGAAGCGAAGAATGGGCCTATTTTAATTGACCTTCCTTCCGCATGGTATGAGACGGAGATTGGATCTAAAAAAACGGGTAAGGATAAAATTTGGTTCATATCATATGAAAGTTTCAGAGTAGGCTGGGATGACGGGAATGGCTGGACAAGTACCGGGACGGAACGGCATCCAGCCATTATCGTTAAGGGTTCTCCAAATTGAAGGCCCCATTCCTCAAATAGTTTTTCTTCGATAAACAGTAACGCCTTCTTTCTAGTTTCTGCGGAATTTACCGTAATGAAAACTTTCTGATGGTTAAGGTTCATAATAATTCCCCGTTTGCACTAAGTTTGATATCCTTTTATAAGTAAATGATGGGCAAATGTGGATAACACATTCTATGTTTTTATTATTAGAAGGTGTCATCAAGCCTTTATTTCAAGCAATTAAAGGAGAAATTTAAAGGGTGAGTTTGGGTGAAGATACTGTTTATGGCCGTCGTAGGCGCTGTAAAGGTTCTTCACTAATTTAGCTATCAGAATGCTGTTCAGACCTTATAAACCAATCTATTCTTTCGCGAAACAGCTGCCGTTGACGGCAGGGTTGATTCCGAAGCTGCTGGATGAATTAGGCAAACAATTAGGCAATATGTTAATGATGCCTCTTTACAGAATATGAAAATTTTCGTGAAGGCAGAAGTAAAGAAAGCATTGCATACAGAAAAAAGTGCTGTACAATTGCTTGTTCCAATTGGGAATGAAGAGAGCTGGTTCGAGAATTGAAGCCAATTTCCGGGACACCATTGTCGAAAAGGGCGTCCCGGTCTTCGTGGAGTAAGGTGCCGATTACTTAATCACTTATTTTCAACCGCTATTCCAAAAACTGCATTTGGAGATAACGTGGAAGAACAGGTTTCTTCATTTTCGGTGTCCAGACTTGAGGAAATGGTCGATTACATCACTAATGCGAAATTGTCGGTGATCACATATCTTGGGGCTTTGCTTGGTGGAATCAACGGTTTATTTCAAGGATTCGTAATTGTTTTAATAGGATGACGTGTAATTCTCAATCGGATTTGTTATAGTGGAAAAGGTGTATGAATACAATGATTACCGGGAGGGGAAATAAATGAGTAACGTATATGATGCAGCGTATGAAATGGAGAAGGCGATTAGGGCTAGTAATGAATATGCCGATTTGCAACGCTTATATGATCTTGTCAATTCTGATGAAGCAACAAAAGGAATGTTTGAAAACTTCCGAAATCTGCAGATGTCATTGCAGCAAAAGCAAATGATGGGACAGGAGATTGCACCGGAAGAGGTTGAGCAAGCACAAAAGACGGTACAGCTTGTCCAACAAAACCCAACCATTTCACAATTGATGGAAGCTGAACAACGGATGAGCATGGTCATTGCAGACCTCAATAAAATTATCATGAAGCCGCTTGAAGATTTATATGGCTTGCCTGATCAACAGCAATAAGCAGTTGGAGACTCCCTTCTATAATGGTTGGGGGTTTTTTTGTTCCCTGAATGCACCGGTGCAAGGGTCATGAACCACTATTTGTTCTATTCCCGAAATTTTAGTCATAAATTTGAAAGAGGATATTACAGATGGGGGAGATCAGCATGGTATATCGACTACTTGCGGTAAATATCGACGGGACATTGCTCCAGTCGAATGGCCGTTTAAATAAATCGACTAAAGAAGCAATAGATTATGTTCACCAAAAAGGTGTCCATGTTGCACTTGTGACGTCAAGAAACTATCACTCAGCAAAAAAAGTGGCCAAAGCCCTAAAAATAAATCCGATGATCGTTGCTCAGCAAGGAGCCTTTGTCGGAGCTTCCATGGAAAAGCCGATAATGGTAAAACGAATATCGGAAGAACTGACTGTAGAGCTCGTGCAAATGCTTGAAAAGACCACATGCCAAATATTGCTCATTCATGAAAAGTACTCGCTGGGCAATCGGGTGAACCTTCCGGAGAATTTGCTAGGTAAATCGGTTATGTATTTGAATGATCAAAATATTTATGCTCAAAATTATGTCGACGATATCAGCGAAGAGCTTATTGACCAGCCGATGGCCCCGACGAAGATGGACATAATATTTTCAGAAAAAACTGATCGAAATGATATATTGAAATTGATAAAGAAAATGTTCCCTGAGGTGGATGCGATATTACATCCAGGACATAAAATGACAATCGTTCCGAAGGGGGTTTCTAAATGGAGTGGTGTATTGTATTTAGCCGACCATTTAGAGGTGAGAAGAACGGAAATCGTCTCGATTGGTGATGGATTGGATGATATAGAGATGATTGCCGGTTCTGGTCTGGGAGTTGCCATGGGCAATGCTGATGAGGAAGTAAGGAAAGTGGCAAAATGGGTGACGCGCTCCAATGACCAAGATGGAGTTGCCTATATGCTGAGGGAATTTTTCCGGAAACAGCATCCAATCGAATTTTTACAAAAGATGAATATGCTTAAGTGATTGACGGGGCCCCTTCATATAGAAGGGGCCCCATTCAGATAGTGCCGCTTGCGAGGCCTGTTTTATTTCATAAATAATTATAAGCTTCTTTCCATAAACTAAAGGATAATCAGTAATGGAAAGGAAGAATTCAATGGGTGTAATCAATGCAAAAGAAGTGCAAGTCGGTGATGAGGTGTTTGTGATTTATAATAATCCCCATGTTCCCACCGTTTCGAATATAAGGGCAGCGGAAATTGTCCCGCATCCCAAAGATCCCAATGCAGTCGCCTTGTTCCTGAACGAAACATTTCATACGATTGAGGATGATGATGCTTTGTTCACTTCGGAAGCCGCAGCGGAAAAAGCATACAGTGATTATATGGGTAACCAGGACCAGATGACTTGAAGAGGCGTTTACTTTGCTTTACGGAAAGAGAATGAACAGATGAAAGCCCTCGCTTATAAAGCGGGGGCTCCTTTAGATTATATTTGCGAGTAAAAGCTCGGATTTCACGAGTAACGCTCGAATTCACGAGTAAAAGCTCAGAATTCATGAGTAAATGCTTGAAATTCACGAGTATTTGCTCCAAACTCACGAGTAAAAGCTCGGAATTCACGAGTATTTGCTGCAAACGTACCCATACTGTAAATTTCCGTCTTATATAAAAAAACTGCCACTCCTATTTCAAGAAAAACAGAGTGACAGTTACTTAAATCTCAGTTATTGGATTGTATGAATAGTTTCATTGCGTGAATTTGGCCTATATGATTGGTTTCGTGCAAGACTACAAAATTAATGAATTCACCCGCTGTTTCCATTCCGTTGAAAGGCTGTGCTGTTTTTTCTGTCAATCGTTCTTCCGGAATTTCAAGAAGTCGATCAAGTTGCTCATGCAACTGTTGCTTTAATACTTCAACGGTAGGTACGTCCCCGGTCCAGTCCGCTGGTTTTGAACCATATCCGAATAGCTGGCTGTAATTCGCTGGCAAATTGCTGCTGGAGTTCAATAAAAATTTTTCCGCTGCAGTTAGGACATGTCCAATGTGCCAATGGATTGTATTATTAAAACCTGCAGGCTGCACATCCATTAACTCTGGATTGATTCCCTCGATTTCTTTTAAAAGATTGCCGCGCATGGCTGTCAGTTGATTTTTAACATAATTCATTTTACATTCCCCTTTCAAACTTGTTTTTCTTACCGCACTCATGAAAATTATAGCAAGGGTATTTCAATATTATCAAATTTTAGATAAGCCTTTTCAAAAGGGGATGGCCTATCAAGTTACAATTTTAAGGCTTGTAATTGTCAGATAATTTGAAGGGAAGGTATTTTCAATTTGTGAGGACCTCTAGGGGGATCCAATTTTTTATCGTAAATGTTAGTAAAGGGAAAGGCGGTGTTTTATGGAAATGAGTTTATTGCTTGTTTAGCGATTGGGTTTGCATTAGGCATCAAGCCTGCTCTGGAACCGAATCATATCATTGCCCTTTCTGCGATTGCGAGCTAAAGCAAGAAAATATGGAAATCTTCACTTGCAGGCGTATTTTGGGGAAGCGGGCATCTCCTTATTCTTTTGGTGTTCGGTGTCATCCTGATCCTTTTGAAAAACGAAATTCCAGAAGCTTGGGCAATGTCAAACGAAGCGGCATGACCATACAGGACGGGCTACATAACTGAAATCGATGTTAGTGGGAATTGTCCACGGACTTGCAGGCTGTGCTGCAATGCTCCTTCTCACTTTAAGTACGATAGATGCTGCGTGGCAGGGTGAGATCTACAATTATCATATTTGGTATAGGTACTTGCATAGGCATGCTTTTGTTCACGACGATTTTAAGCATTCCCTTTGTCACAAGCTCTTCCTCCAAAAAAGTCAATCGGTTACTCATCCGATTGACAGGTGTGCTAAGCACGCTTTTAGGAATCTATTATATGTACAATCTGGGCATCAACGAGGAACTATTTTCTGTATGGTTTGGTTGAAAGCAGGACATATACCCAAGGGATAAGGTTTAAGAACCCTCAAGTCATAAATTTGAGGGTTTTTTTACTTTTAATAAATCGACAAACAATCCTATTACTCTTTTGCATGCACTAGTATAATGAGAAATATTGGATAATTAATCCATTAGGGTATGAGGAGATGACAAATAATGAAAAGGAAACCGCTCCTGGTTGCACTTTGCTTATCATCAATAACGTTAGCTTCAGGTTGTACAGCAAAGCAAGAACATATTTCCCTCCAAAAATATGAAGGTACAAACTACAAATTCGAAGCATATAAACAAAAGATAGAAATGGGGAAAACAGAAAAAACAAAAGAAATAGTAAAGAATGCTGATTGGGAAGAAATCACATTGGAGAAGGATCATCCTAAGGCGGACTTCATCTTTTATTTTAATGATGAAAAAAGCGAAGGTAAAATAGCTGTATATTATGTTTGGGTTAATCCTGAAGAAAATATTGTAGAATTGACGAAGGATGAACATAGCCAGTATGTACAGTTAAATAGAAAGGATTCTGAAACTATTTTAAGGCTTCTGCATTAATGAAAAGGAGGAGAAAGGCAACTCCTGTACTTTCAAAAACCTCCAGACAAGCATTTAGAATTCACATGGATTTTTATGGGGAAAATTTCTTTATCTAATGGAAAAATGGTGGAAGTTGAATGTTTAAGCTGTGCTCTGATAAGTGGGGAAGTAGAAGCCGAGGGTGGCGTAATAGTCGCATTGAAGGTTTAGTGATATTAGCATCTAAACGACATATTAAGTGCTTTGATGATTTAAATGAACGAGAAAAGGTTGATTACATAAACTTATTGACCAAGATTAGAAAAGCTCAAAGGGAAGTATTGGGGTCAAACACGTTTATTATTTCTACAATGAGGATACTACTCACCATTTTCATGCTTGGATGGTTCCTCGATATGAATGGATGTACGAGTTTGGACGTTCGGTAGAATCAGTTAGACCGGTTTTGCTGCATGGAAAAAACAGCTTGAATGATGGTGGAAATTTAAAAAGTGTAACGGATGGAATCGAGGCATAAAAAAAGAATTAAACCGTTAGCCCTTCCAGTTCCAAAGAAACAGATGAGTGATTTCCTATACAAAAATCTATAATAATGTTTGATAACACCCTGTTTAAAAAAGGTGAAAGAAACCGGAATTCCATAGAAGCCCGGTTTCTTTCATCTGCTCAGGCTGAATCAGTCTTCTTATTCGTTGTCCTCAATAGTGGCATTGTGCAACAACGGAAAGAGCCACCGGACTTGATGATTTCGCTTATATCGACTTCAATGATTTCGTACCCGCGTTCACGAAGCTGACTATTCACGTGTTTATTACATGGTAGACTGAATAATTTTTTATTCCCAATTGAAAGCACGTTGGTACCTAATGTGAATTGTTCTTCTTTAGTCACTTCAATCAAGTCATAACGTGAAGCTAATAAATCCATCTCTTTTTTTGTAAAGGACTCCGGAAAAATAAGTGCCTCTGTCGGTGATATGATATTGAAAACACAATCTAAATGAAGGAATGTTTCAATGAATGGAACCGCGATGACATCGTATTCCGGTAATATGGTTTGAAGATGCTTGACGGATGATTCATCCGTTCTTTCACTTATTCCAATATAGATGGTCTTTCCGTCAATAAGGACATCCCCGCCCTCAATATGATTTTTGAGGAGGTTGAAATATGAGATACCATTCGTTTCGAGCCAGGATTTCAATATTTGTTCTTCACCCTGCCTGATACCTGTTGCCAGCTCAGCTACGTAAACGGTATTGCCGAGAGTGAAACCGATATCCCTCGTGAAAACTTGTTCTGGATATGTAAATTGAGGCGTAAGTTTTATGACTTCAATCCCTTCATGTTCAAGAGCCTTTGTAAATTGGGCATGCTGCTCCAATGCAAGTGTTTGATCGATATTTTCTTCTTGAAACTCTTTTTGAGTTTCGTTAATGATCTCCCGGATTTCCATATAACGTGGTTCACAGACGATCACCCGTGATAGCTTTGAATATTCACTCGAGCAATAAGCTTCCAGTTCTTCGTTTATTTTGTTTACCATAAATGAGCTCCTTCTAAATATAATTGTATCTTTACTATTTCCTCCTTTTTCTAGAAAGAAACATAAAAAATATGCCATGGAACTGCACCGCTAAATTTGGATGGTTTAAAAAAACTTCTCAGATTACGCTCCTAATAAATGATCCCGGTATAAGCGGGTTATATCCTTCCAATTCGAAGAAAGTTTTTGCTAAAGGCTGTTTTCGCATACTTTGTTGCTATTTACCAAGTAAAGCGGTGTGGTTGATTTCCCCTCCAGATGCTCGCTTTCCGAGGGGCGGGCGGTGAGCCTCCTCGGCGTGAACGCCTGTGGGGTCTCACCTGTCCCGCTGCTCCCGCAGGAGTCTCGCAATCCGCTCCAATCAACCTTAAATCGTTTCGTTTTAAAAACAACAATCTTTACGAAAAGAGCCTTGCTAAAAAAAACATTCCAGTTGTTTTCAGAAATCCGCTCCCTTTCCGAATCCCTCTCTGTCGTCAAACTGATTTTAAAATTTCATCTAGATTAAGCCGGCTTCAAAATAATCGTAAACGGTACCTAGGGAAAAAGGATTATTTTTTTTCTGGTCGAATATATAATGAGGATGCTTTTAATATAAGGGGGAGATTGTAATGATGGATACTCCATTGATCATGACTCAAATCATTGAAAGAGCTGAAAAATATTTTCCGAAGAAAGAGGTAGTTTCGCGTACGGATGGTGGAATTCACACATTTACATATGCTGAGATTGCTGAGCGTACAAGAAGGCTGACCAGTAACCTTGAAAAATTCGGTATTCAAACAGGTGACCGTATTGGAACACTTGCCTGGAACCATCATCGGCATTTAGAAGCTTATTTTGCGATTCCTTGTCATGGTGCTGTCCTACATACAATCAATATGCGTCTGTCTCCTCAACATGTTTCTTATATCGTCAATAGTGCGGAGGATCGATTATTATTGATAGACCCGGATGTCATCCCCCTTTTGGAAGCAATTAAAGATGAGTTAACGACAGTGGAAGGTTATATCATAATGACGGATAAAGATGAGCTGCCTGAAACGACCCTTTCACCTATTTATCATTATGAAAAATTATTAGCCGAAGGGAATCCGAAACAGCCATTCATTCAAACCTTGGATGAAAATGCACCTGCCGGCATATGTTATACTTCCGCCACGACCGGGAATCCAAAAGGTGTGGTTTATTCACATCGCGGAATTTTGTTGCATGCGATTGCACTGGGGCTTGCCGATTCTACAGCATTAAGCGAACGTGATGTGGCGCTTCCTGTCGTGCCGATGTTTCATGTGAATGCCTGGGGCATGCCTTTTGCCAGTGTTTGGTTTGGAACGAAGATGGTTTTGCCGGGACCTTATTTCACCCCAAAGATTTTGGCTGAGCTTATAGAAACGGAGAAGGTTACAATCGCAGCAGGGGTTCCGACGATATGGCTGGGCTTATTGAAGGAGCTAGAAGAAGGCAGCCATGATACGAGCAGCATTCGTGCTGTTTTATGCGGAGGGTCGGCTGCTCCGAAAAGCATGATTAAAACCTTTGAACAAAAGTATGGGATACCATTCCTGCATGCCTATGGAATGACTGAAACAAGTCCGCTAGTATTTGTATCCAAACCAAAAAGTTATCAGGAAGATCTCCCAGAAGAAGAACTTTATGAGTTGAAGGCCAAGCAGGGCCTTGTTTCACCAATGATAGAAATTAAAGTGATCGGTCAGGGTGGCGAAGTGAAGCCTGATGGAAAGGAAATGGGCGAATTGCTGATCAGGGGTCCTTGGATAGCCAATAAGTATTTTAAGGATGAGCGGTCAGAGGATACGTTTAAAGAAGGCTGGCTGTATACGGGGGATGTTGTCACGATTGATGAAGAAGGATTCGTGAAAATCGTCGACCGGACCAAGGACTTGATAAAAAGCGGCGGTGAGTGGATATCTTCCGTAGATATAGAGAATGCATTAATGGCCCATGAAGGAATTTTTGAGGCGGCGGTAATTGCAGTGCCTCATGAAAAATGGCAAGAACGGCCGATTGCCTGTGTTGTTTTGAAGGACGCATACAAGGGTCAAGTGTCCCAGGAGGGCATCATCGAATTTTTAAAGCCGCAGTTTGCAAAATGGTGGCTTCCGGATGAAGTGGTCTTTTTGGATGAAATCCCGAAAACGGGTGTTGGGAAGTTCTTGAAAAGGGCATTGCGTGATCAGCTTCAAGATAAATATCTCAATAAATAATGCTATATTTGTTTAATTATAACATTTCTACCTATTCAGTTAATGGAAGAAAAATATATAATAGATTAATAGAACGAAAGAGGAGGAAATAAATTGAGTATAGAATCGACATCACCTGCTGGAACTGTTTTAATCACATATTCGGACAGGACGGCTACTGTTGCAATGAACCGTCCAGAGGCCATGAATGCCTTAAATCCGAAGATGCTGCATGATTTCGTTAATGCCCTTAAGGAAGTGAGTGAGAATGATGAAGTGGACGTCGTCATTTTAAAAGGGAATGGGAAAGCATTTTCCGCAGGTGGTGACATTAAGATGATGCTCTCGTCTGGAAAAGAAAACGCTTTCGATGAACTGATGGATGGAATCAGTGAATTGGTGACCACTCTATACTTCATGCCTAAATTGACAATCAGTGCCATTCATGGTGCGGCTGCAGGGCTTGGGTTGAGTATAGCTCTTGCAACCGATCACCTTATTGCCGATTCGGACAGTAAGGTTGCGATGAATTTTATCGGGATTGGATTAATCCCTGATGGCGGCGGACACTTTTTCCTTGAACGCCGTCTTGGTGAAGTGGGTGCGAAAGAATTGATCTGGGAAGGTAAAGTGCTTACAGCACTTGAAGCAAAAGAAAAGGGTCTCATTCATGAAGTGGCAGAAGGAACCTTGGAAAATGCGGTAGAGAAGAAAGTGCAATCATGGCTGCAAAGCCCGGTTCAGGCCATGATTAAAACGAAAAAGATCCTTAGTGAAAAAAATCGCCCACTATTAATTAAGATCCTTGAGATTGAAAAAGCTGCTCAGATGAAAATGCGCCAAACAGCGGACCACCAAGAGGGAATAAAAGCTTTCGTGGAAAAAAGAAAACCGAACTTCATCGGAAAATGAATGAGAAAGGCCGTCACTTTCTAGTGACGGCCTCTGTTTGTAGACAAATGGGATTCGGAAAACTTTTCTTTCATCAACGATGTTCCTGAACCAACTGAACCAAAGTAAAACCTTCAACTCCTCGAGTATGGTTTCTATATAAAGATTGTAACAAAGTTGAATGGAGCGGGTGCCCTGTAGCAGAAATCAACGTCCAAATTGTATAAGCATAAAAAAACGCAGGCAAACTTGAGTTTCATTGAGTTTATCTACAGTCTGGGGGGCGGTCATGATATGTAACCGCCTTTTTTATATAAGGAATGTGTGGAAAACTTGATCATATTTTTCGGTGATTGCGCTTCCATTTCCAATCAGCGATGAAAAAGCAATAAAGCGCCTGAAGGTGATGTACAGCGATGTGTTCGATCTTGATAGTTTTTTTCCTTTAATAGATTTTGTCCCAATTCTTTTGCTTGTTCATCATTCTCGGCTGTAAATGATTCATCCAATAGTTTTTCCCCTGACGGTTCAAAAACGGTTAATTTGTATATTCTGCTCATTTTCAAAAACTCCCTTGTCAATAATGATGCTGTCTTTTATCTGAAGATAGGTACTGTTATACAAATTTTATCATTATCTGTCAATTTTGACTATTGTTATGTAAGGGAATGTATTAAGACAGGGAATATTGATAAGTAGCTGAATATCTAGAAAAATGATGGAAAATATCTAAATCGAACTAATTTTATGGTTTCTTCTTTTAAGTTTGGAAACAATGAAAACAAAACCTATTTATACTAGAGGAATTCTCTCTTTAAAAGGAAAAATCATAAATGATATAATAAACCTGAGTAAAAGGTAGGAAGTGTATGGATCGAAGGGGGATTTTTTGAATGACGGTAAAAATCGTTAATAATATCACTGAATTGATAGGGGATACACCTGTTGTAAGGATTAATCATTTAACGGCGGAGGGTGACGCTGATGTATTTGTGAAACTTGAATATTTCAATCCGAGCCGCAGCGTAAAAGATCGGGCTGCCTTCAACTTAATTAGGCAGGCAGAATTGGATGGTATCATTCAATCCGGGGCCACGATCATAGAACCAACATCAGGGAATACAGGAATTGGGCTTGCTATGAATGCCGCGGCAAAGGGGTATCGGGCCATTATGGTCATGCCGGATAATATGTCGAAAGAAAGAATCAATATCTTAAAGGCATACGGAGCGGAAGTTGTCCTAACCCCTGCATCAGAGCGGATGCCTGGAGCCATTCGTAAAGCTGAGGAACTTGCAGCGGAGATTCCTAATAGCTTTATTCCGCAGCAATTCGAGAACCAAGCCAATCCTGATATTCACAGAGTGACGACAGCAGTCGAGATTCTGGATCAGATGGATGGAAACCTGGATGTGTTTGTCGCTACTGCTGGAACGGGAGGAACGATAACCGGTACAGGTGAAGCCTTAAAAGAACATCTGCCGGAGTTAAAGGTTGTCGTTGTCGAGCCTAAGGGTTCCCCAGTTCTTTCCGGCGGAAAGCCTGGTCCCCATAAATTAGTGGGTACGAGCCCTGGTTTTATCCCCAACATTTTAAATACAGAGGTATTTGATGAGATCGTTCAAGCGGCAGATGAAGATGCGATTTCCACCATGAAGGATTTGGCCTCGAAGGAAGGTATATTGATTGGACCTTCAGGAGGTGCCTCTGTCTGGACCGCCCTGCAGGAAGCCCGTCGTCTTGGAAGTGGCAAACGAGTATTATGCATTGCACCGGATAATGGTGAACGATATTTAAGTATGGATATTTTTAAATGAAGAAAAAGACCGAATGCCGTGCATGAAACAATGTTCACGCCATTCGGTCTTTTTCCTGTTGAAATTGACAATACTGGAATAACCAGGTACATGATGCCGTATTAAAATAATAATGTATGGGAAAGTATGTTCTGTTTGTGTTAGAATTAAATGTTGAAAGAAATCGAGGTGATACTTTTGAGCGGTTTGAAGTTCATTCATGCGGCGGATCTCCATTTGGATAGTCCCTTTTCAGGGTTGAAGGATATGCCGTCATCTATATTAAAGGAATTAAGGGACAGTCCGTTTAAAGCTTTTAAAACTATCATTAATGAAGCAATTTCCCATCAGGTTGACTTTATCGTGTTATCGGGGGATCTATTTGATGGGGAAAATCGGAGTCTCCGGACACAGGTCCGCTTTCGAGCCGAAATGGAAAAACTCCAGCAGCATCAGATCCCTGCTTATATCATTCATGGTAACCATGATCATCTCGGCGGCTCATGGATCTCTGTGGGGCTGCCGGATAATGTCCACGTATTTTCAGGGAAAACCGAAGTGAAAAGGTTTGAAAAAATCGATGGGACGACTGTCCACCTTTATGGATTCAGTTATCCACGCCGTCACGTAAGGGAGAGAATGATCGAAACCTACATAAAAGCTGAAGGGGCCGATTATCATATAGGTCTGCTTCATGGGAACTTGGAAGGCAATTCCGAACATAGCCCATACGCCCCTTTTTCATTGAAGGAACTAGCTGCTAAAGATTTCGATTATTGGGCATTAGGCCATATTCATAAACATCAGGTAGTTTCAGAAGATCCACTAGTGATATACCCAGGGAATATTCAAGGCAGGAACAGAAAGGAGTCCGGCATTAAAGGGTGCTTGCTTGTTGAATTCGACGGGGACATGAAGCGTCATTCTTTTATTGAAACCTCTGAGGTGATATGGGAAAGCGAAACAATTGAAATATCCGCGGAAGGTGGATTTGATGCCCTGTTCAAGCAATGCAAGGAAGTAATCGAACAGAAGGGTTTCGATGGGAGAAACTTTCTTTTGGAATTGAAGCTGGATGCAGGTGACGCAGCAGGTCCTTCCGGGGATTATCTTGAAGAATTGACCCGGATCTTGCAGGAAGAGGACCAAGGGGAACCATTTATCTGGGTGTATAAAATCAAAGTCATCCAGTCCATGCCGATGATTAGGTCAAATGAAAGAATATCGCCCTTTATGGCTGAGGTATCGATGCTTGCATCTGAATTTGATGATACGGATGCTGCCCTGGCCCCGCTTTATATTCATCCGGGTGCAAGACGGTTTCTTGATTCAATAGGTCCGGAAGAGCAGAGGGAACTTTTGGATGAAGCGGAAAGATGGCTTTTGCAAGTTTTTGAAGCGAATAAATGAATGTAGGGAGGAGGAACGGATTTGATTATTAAAGACCTCCATGTTTATGGTTACGGCAAACTCGAAAATCAGCGTTTTCCTGAATTGGGACAGCTGCAGGTTTTCTTTGGGGAAAATGAATCGGGCAAGTCAACCATCATGTCCTTCATTCATAGTATGCTGTTTGGTTTTCCGACAAAGGTTCAAAACGAACCGCGTTACGAGCCCAAAATGCATGCCAAATATGGGGGAAGGCTCAGTCTCATAACAAAAAATGAAGGGGAAATCGTCATTGAGCGTGTGAAGGGAAAGGCTACTGGTGATGTAAAATTGACCTTCGAGGATGGAAGGGTCGGCGGCGAGGAAGAATTGAATGAGATTCTCCACGGCGTTGATAAAAACTATTACCAAGCCATTTTTTCTTTCGACCTTCAAGGTCTGCAGGGATTACATACATTAAGTGAAGGGACCATGAGCAAATATCTGCTTTCAGCTGGGCTGATTGGGAATGATAAACTTCTTGAAGCCGAAACGAAATTGCAAAAGGAGCTCGATTTAAGGTTCAAGCCTTCAGGCCAAAAACCTTTACTGAATGTGAGATTGAAAGAACTTAAGGAATTGCAGAAAAAGGTGAAAGCATCGGAAGAAGAACAGCAGTCATATACGGCATTACTTCAGGAAGAAGCAAAACTTAAGGAGGAGCTCTCTAAAGTCACGATGGATATTCAAGAGATTGAAGAGGACCTTGTAAACGTGAGCACTTTTTTGCGAATTAAACCCTTGGTTGAAGAACAGCGGGAACTTGAAACAGAATTAAGTGAAATTCCGGAGGTGAGTTTTCCTGTTGATGGCTTAAAAAGACTTGAACAGTTTCAGGCAGTTGGAATGCCCATGAAAGCCCAGCTTGCGGCATTGACTGAGAAGATGGACAAACTTGAGGTAAAACTCACGGAAATCGAAATCAATCCGTTCATCAAGGAGCATAAAGAGCAGATTGAACATGCAATCGATCAAGGAACATTGCTGGAGAAGCTTGAGCTGGATATAAGAAAAGCGGAACACGAAAGGCTGTTGGAAGAAAAGAATATTGAAAAGGTGAAGCAGGAATTATTCTTGGATGTTTCTGATGATGAAATAAGAAAACTGGATATCAGTACATTCATGAAGGAAAAGGTGAAAAGGGCCGAGAGGGAAAAGCATCAACTCCAAAATGATAAAAAACAGCTTGATGAGAAATATGGACTGCAAAAGGATAGTCTGGAAACTACAGAATCCCGCTTGAAGGAGATAAAGGCCCAGTTACTCCCAGATGAAAAAAGAATCGAGCTGGAGTCTTTATACAACAAGCAGAATAACATCGAATTTGAAGCGGCACAATCCCTTATTCTTGATGAACAAATACTCGAGCTTGAAAAGCAACTGGCTTTACAGAGGAAGAAGGAAGCGCATAATCGCAAGCGTTCACTTATCATGAATGGCAGTTTGATAGTACTTCTTTGTTTAGGTGCGATCGGAAGTTATTTCAGTGAACAGATTTTGTTGGGGATTATACTTCTAGCCATGGCTGTTCTGTTTGCCGTTTCCAGGCATCTCTTTAAAGGTGATGATATATTGTCCGGATATATCAGGCAAATGGATGAGATGAAAAGGAAAAGGGCAGCAATTGGCAGTGAAACTAATCGAGTGAGTGATGGAGAGTCGATGGGTAGGTTGCTTGAAATGGACCAACGTCTTCAAAGGCGGTTTGAAAGTGAAATGTTTAAATATGAAGAAAGGGAGGAAGCGTTTGAATCGACCATTCAGGAATATGCTACTTGGGAAGCTAGCAGGGACCGATTGGATAAAGAAGTGAGAAGCCTCTTAAGCGGTTGGGGCCTGTCTTATCCCGGAATGGAAATCAATCTTGAATCTGTATTTGAACTTCTTGAGAAGTGGAAGGAAGCCGTTGATAGGAAATATGAAGCAATCAAGATGCACAATTTTCTGCATGCAGAGTTTGAGGGTAAATCGAAGGCTTTATTTCATTTTGCACACAGCCTTGATTTTGAACCATCCACATGGCGGGAAGCGATTGGCCTATTGAAACGGGAAATGAATAAAGCGGTTGAATACTCCGTTCAACTAATACAATGGATGCAGGAACGTAGTCATTTGACGAACGAAATCGAGAAGTTGACGTTGGAAAAAGGCTATCTTGATTCAGAAATGGAAATGCTTTTTAAGTTAGCGAAGGTCAAGGACGAGGAAGAGTTCAGGCAAGACGCTGCATTGTCCGAAAAGAAAATTGCTTTACAAAAACAGCTCGATTTGATCACCATACAAATTGGGCAATCCAGAATGCTGCCTGAACAAATCCAAACTTACTTAAAACAGGGGATCAACACGTATACTTTTGAAAATTTAGAACGGAAACGTAAGGATTCAGTAAAGGTGAAATCACTTTTATTAGAGAAACAGGCGGATGCGAAGCATAAGATAAAACAGCTTGAAGTTTCAGGGATTTATGATGACTTACTTCATCGTTTTTATGAGGAAAAAGCTGCATTTAACGAAGAGGCGAAGGAATGGGCGAAATTGGCAATAGCCAAAAGCTTATTGAATAAAACCTTGGACCGATATAAAAGGGAACGCCTACCGAAGGTCATCGCTGATGCAGAGCGGCATTTTTCCTTTTTAACGAATGGAAGCTATCATAAAATCATCCTTGATCAGTCGGGAGAAGGCATATGGGTACAGCGCAGTGATGGTTTGAGTTTCAGGGTTGAAGAGGTCAGCCGCGGGACAGCAGAGCAAATTTATGTTTCCCTAAGGCTCGCACTTGCTGATCATACTTTTGAAAATGATTCATTTCCTCTCATCATTGATGATAGTTTCGTCAATTTTGATGCGGAAAGGACAAAACGGATGCTCAAGTTATTGGAAAAAGTTTCGGAAAAACGGCAAATTTTATTTTTTACTTGTCACCGATATATAATGGAGTACTTTAGAGAAAACCAAGTGATTCGTCTATCCAGCCCCGTATTGCGCCAAGATATGAATGATTTGATCATCCCGAAATATAATGGGTTATAAACTATAAATAAAGAGAGTGAAGTCATTGAAAATGAATGAGTTTGTAAGTCACCATGATTCTTCTTTGGAGCTAATAATCGAAAAGGAGTTTCCTGGCGAACGATGTGTTGGGGGAAAATATTCTGCCAAAGGACATAGCATCACTTTATATGAGAGAGATATCGAAATTCAGTGTGAACGCTACCTAGGCTCGCTTGAAAGGCTTGAGGAATATTCATGGGTGATCCTCACACATGAGTTGGGCCACGCATTGGATCCCGAACTTGCTGTGCTTAGTGAGGAGCTATACACTACAGGAAAATCAGAAATCCTTTATCAAATAGAGGTCAATGCATGGAGTATTGCAGAAGGATTAATTCCTTTCACCTTTCAGGATTTATTTACCTTCATTAGGGATGAATCCTTGGAACATTGTACAAATCGCCTGCTGGTCGGTTAAAAGGCTCTCCATATGGAGGGCCTTTTTTATTTTCCGCTAAATGGAGCTTGGAAATTCCGATACGGTTTGTGCCGAGGGGGAGAATGGACTAATGAATCGTTCGGAAGATACAGGAAGTGGTAAATGGTATGGCATGTTAATATAATGTACCGATTTTTTACATTAATGTTTCCAAAGGAAGCTTCATATCTTTAAAGGGGTATTCACTTTAATGAATCGTTTAAGAGGAATGGGACATGGATTTTTTGGTTTATATTTTTTTAAAAGATTGACAGTGAGAATCATTTTCATTAAACTAGTATTATTAGACTAAAAGGGGAGTATTTTAATGCGACCAGCTATTAACACACAGTCTTTATCGCTCGGTTATGGTGAAAAATTAATTATAAATGATATGAATATAGAAATACCCAAAGGGGAGATCACCGTATTCATCGGTGCTAATGGATGTGGAAAATCAACACTGCTAAGGTCGGTTGCCCGATTGTTAAAACCTCAATCCGGCTCAGTTTTACTCGAAGGCAAAGCGATTTCGACCATGTCATCGAAGGATGTAGCAAGAAAGATGGCGATTCTTCCACAATCCCCGGTTGCTCCTGAAGGACTTACAGTCTATCAACTTGTTAAACAAGGAAGATATCCTTATCAAAGTTGGTTGAAACAGTGGAGTTCCGTGGATGAAGAAAAAGTTCAAAAGGCGATTGAAGCAACGAACCTGACCGGTTTAAAGGATCAGGCAGTCGATGAATTATCGGGAGGCCAGAAGCAAAGGGCATGGATAGCAATGACGCTGGCTCAGGATACGGACGTCATTTTGTTGGATGAACCGACTACATATCTTGATATGACCCACCAAATCGAGATTCTGGACTTATTGTTCGACTTGAATGAGTTTGAGAACCGAACGATCGTGATGGTGCTTCATGATTTGAATTTAGCTTGCCGTTATGCGGATAATCTGGTGGCACTTAAAGATGGGGCGATACATGCTCAAGGCCGGCCAGAGGATATCATCACTCCTGAATTGGTACGGCATGTATTCAGCATGGAATGTCAAATTTCTTTTGATCCAATTTTCGGCAGTCCCATGTGTGTCCCGTTTGGTAAAGGCCGCTACGCCCAAGGTCAGTTAAAAGCGCTGGCCAATGCATAACCTAACACCTGCTATTGAAAAAGAGCTGCAGGGATATCGCATTTCCTTTCGAGATGAAGCCAAAGTTTCCAAGACCTTCAATCATGCTGATGAGCTTATTCAGTATGCACAGGCCCGGACCGGTGCTGAAACGTCAAGGATAGCAATTTCAATGTGGTTCAGACGCTATGCTTTTTTTGTCACGGCACAATTCTACATGTTCAGCAAACATCGGCTTATCTGGGAAGGCACACTTCAGGAAATTGGCGTTTTGGATGATCCAGAAGGTGAACATTGGCTCCCGAACTTTTTGCTGAAAACTAACCGGTGGAGCAATGTCACGGAAAAGGAAAGCACATCTGCCCTCCATTCCATATTAAGCAGCTTTGGCGCTGATGCCATTCGCTTCTTTTCCGGAACTGTTAAAATATCCAAACTAGTGCTCTGGGAAAATATTTGGAGTTATACGGTATGGATGTATAGTGAGTTATTGAAGCAGGCAGATATAAAGACGCGAGTTGAAAAGGACATTGAAATGCTGCTTGAAGATGAGGTATGGCTTAATATTGAAAAGCATTCGCCTTTTAAACGATTCATTGGGGAAAAAAGTGTTCCGGCTTCCATGAATCCTTATAAACGGGTGACATGCTGTTTATATTACCGAATTGAGGGTCAGGAAAAATGTGCGTATTGTCCGAACAAAAACTATTGAAATAGATTTGATTGGGGAGCCAGGCTTGGGGTCAAGCCTGGTTTTCTTGTGGAGTGATAAGGGACGGTCAGCTTAGGCCTTTTCTGGTCCATTGTCCATCACTTATTAACGAAAACTAAACGCACTAACGAGATTGGTATGTTATAATGTTGATATTTAATTGAACGGAGGCAGTCGCATGGGAAATGGGATCATACACTACGGAATTGGTGAAGTAGTAGATATATATATGTACATTAAAACGAGTACAAAAGCGGTAGCAAGTAATGGAAAGCCATTTTTAACATTGATTTTATGCGATAAAACCGGGGAGATCGAGGCAAAGCTATGGGATGTTTCCGAGGCTGATGAAAAAACATACAGTGCGGAAGCTACGGTGAAAGTTCAAGGGGAAGTCCAGAATTATCGAGGACGCAGCCAATTGAAAATCCGTAATATCAGAATTACTTCAGACACTGATGGGGTAACGAAAGCCGATTTAATCCAAACGGCCCCTATAAGTCAGGAAGAAATGATGGAAACCATCACTCAATTCATTTTTGAAATGAGGAATCCGAATATCCAAAGGGTGACTAGGCATCTCATAAAAAAATATCAGAATGAATTCCTGACGTTTCCTGCTGCCACCAAGAACCATCATGAGTATATGTCGGGTCTGGCTTATCACGTTGTTTCGATGCTAGGGCTGGCTAAGGCCATATCAACACTATATCCTTCCCTCAATAAGGATCTTTTGTATGCAGGCGTCATTCTCCATGACCTTGGAAAGGTACATGAGCTATCTGGACCTGTTTCGACTGTTTATACAGTTGAAGGGAACTTGTTGGGGCATATCACCATCATGGTAAATGAAGTCGGCAAAGCTGCAGAGGAATTGGGCATTGAAGCGGAAGAAATCATGATTCTCAAGCACTTGATATTAAGCCACCATGGTAAAGCTGAGTGGGGCAGTCCAAAACCGCCAATGGTTAGGGAAGCGGAAGTGCTGCATTATATTGATAATATGGATGCCAAGATAAATATGATGGACCGGGCATTGGAAAAAGTGAAACCGGGTGAATTTACGGAAAGAGTCTTCGCGCTCGATAATCGTTCATTCTATAAACCAACATTTTAATGAAATATGTTTCTTTCTCGAAGGAGAAAGAAGCATATTTTTTTTGTTCACGCATATTCTCTAGTAAATGAATAGTAGATTTTTTGGGAGGGAATGGACATGCCAATTTGGATCTGGTTCGTGTTTATTGGGATAATTGTCAGTGCAGTCATGTCAATTTGGACAGCTAGGCAGGAACGCCTCATAGATGATGCTTGGATTGAGAAGGAAGGTCAGAAGTACATTGAACGCATGGAAGAAGAGCGCGAGAGGCGTAAAAAGGATATAAATCCGGGGGCATGACTCGAATGATGAAAAAAAAGCGACAGGCAAACCCTGACGCTTTTTTCTATTCAATTATTTTTCAGCATTGGTTGTGTCACCAGAAGTGATGGCATCTTTTAGATCTTTATCTTTAATCTTCACGTCAGCTTTTTTGACTTCTGAATTCAAAATATCCTGAACTTTAGTTTGGTCAATTTGAGCGACTTTCAAATCATATTCAAGATCTTTTTTCATATCTTTGTATGATTTCTTTTCTTTTGTATCAAGAAGTTGGATGATGTGGTAGCCATAATCGGATTTAATCGGCTTGCTGATTTCATCTTTCTTCATTTTGTAAGCTTGTTCTTCAAATGCAGGAACCATTTCACCTTGTCCGAACCAGCCTAGCTCGCCGCCTTTTTCAGCTGTGCCTGTGTCTGTTGAATATTCTTTTGCAAGTTTAGCGAAATCTTCGCCTTTGTCCAATTTAGCTTTAACTTCGTTGGCTGTTTTTTGGTCTTTCACTAGAATATGTCTCGCTTTGATTTGTGGTTTATAGTCTTCATAAGCTTTTTTCACATCAGCTTCTTTAACCTTTATATCGGCAACGGCTGCTTTTTCTTGAAGCATGCCGATTTTAAGTGCACGTTTAAGATCATCTTCGCTCTTATATCCGGAAGAGGCCAGGGCCGTTTCGAAATTTTCGCCCATTTGCTCTTTAAGTTCGTCCGTTTTAGCTTTAACTTCTTTATCGGTTACTGTGTATTTTTCAGAAAGAACTTTTTCATAAACAAGTTCCTGAAGAACGGTTTCACCATAACGGTCTTTCATTACATTGTAAAATTCTTCTTTAGTTATATCCCCCGCTTTAGTTTCCACGACTGCTTCCTTATCACTGTTGCATGCTGTAAGTCCGATCAGCCCTGCAGTAACAGCAATCGATAATGCCCACTTCTTCATAAAAACAACTCCTAGTTTTAAGTTTCTGGTTTGCTATTTTTCGTATTTCCACAAAATTAACTATAACATATTCTGGTTGCTTTACAAAAAATAATATATTGGTGCATGAATAAGATTTTTTTGAAAAATGGGTGTACGCCTACCCAGATAATAAAACATTACATATGATAAATCGAGGACAACAAAAGGGGGTAGGAAAATGAGTAATGGATTTAACGGAGGTTTCGCCTTGTTAGTGGTGTTATTCATATTATTAATAATTGTAGGATCAGCCTGTTTCTAATCGGCTGCAAAATTAATAATGGAAAGAGCCCACTCCTTTTGTCATGGAGTTGAATAGGATAGGGTAGCCGCTCAACAAAAAGACGAAGTGAATATCAAGCCTAGAAAGAATGGATTCCTTTTGGCGGATTTAAGGGTGTGCATGAAATTACAATTACTTAAGAATGGAAAGGAGGAAGATCAATGTCTGGAGGAATAGGTGGAGGCTTTGCTCTAATTGTCGTTCTTTTCATCCTGTTAATCATCATTGGAGCTTCTTGGTGCTAAGCTCATAAACAAAAGGCGAAGCTGCTGCTTCGCCCTTTTTCTTTATGTGGATAATGCCCCGGGTATCATCAATGTATGTAACAAATGATGGCCATCATTTGTTGCTCATCTCTACGTATACAAAATTTCAATATAGGAGGATAATAACATAATAGTAATTAATACATTAATGGTCCTGAATACTTTAGGCTGCCGGTCTTCAGCAATTTCCTTTTGAATGCATAAAGAGTTAGTCATTCTATTAATATTATAAAGGATCAAAATAGCAACAATAATAAACCAGAACGAGATCAAAACCTAAAATCCCTCCTTGCAAAACATCATGTATAAATACGATACCAAATTATAATGAAAAAAGATACCTAAAAATCTTATTGGACATCATTATGAATGAATAAGAAATCACTTTTGAATAAGTATATCGTATCCTTCGAGATGTTCCTCGATAAAAGAATGCCTTGGGGAACCAATCAGGTTTTTTATATAAATAAAATCCGATACGCATAATCCGGTGTGCAGGGATAATAAAATAGTGAAATAATGAATGTAATGTGGAAAACTAAGGGCACAACCAATCAATATGATAGACATAATGACGAAAGGCAACACAAGGGTCAAAAGATAAAGATGCTTTCGAATCGGAACATGTACATTGACTCTGCATGTAAGCACAAGGTTCCACTTCAAGGACCAAGAAGTTTTTACTTTTTTACATAATAATCGTAAAGGTAAATAGTGTAATAGTTTGTGAACAGGATATAATAAGAGCAATAGGCTAAAAAATACCATTGTTTGATCGCCATACAAAATAACATGCGTTAAAAGGACACTTAATAATGTATAGATCAGAACAAAAGACAACAATATAGTAAAAACTGAAAAAAAGATCAGACGGCAACTGCCATATTGTTTTGCCACGTCAATTGTTTTCCACGAATTCATTTCGAAATCAGCCCTCCAAAGCTGTTTTAATATACTTACATACATTACGATGAATGGGTGGAAAAAGCAATGAAATTCTTGGATTAACTTTAAGATAAAATCACGATGGTGTGTAGGCGAGCTAAGGGCGTTTAAGGCCAGGTTTTGAACCAGGGATCTGACGGATTACTTAGCGTGAAAAATCAAAAATTGGTTATATGCCTTTTATGATAAATTGAATGATCGATTGGGGATAATTGATGTATGAAAAATATAAATGAAGAAATAGAAATACTCCGTTTTCATCAACGGCTTTTATTAAACCTGATACGCAATCCGGAGGCCAAGTTGGACTATCTATTTGTGGAAAAAAATTTCACGAAGAAGGAAGCGGAAGAGTTATTGGCTACATGTGATATCTTGAGCAAACGCTATGAAATAGAAAAAGCGGAAGGGTATATGAACTTTCGACCGCTTTTTAATCAATTTGAAAGAAAAATCAATCCAAAAATAACCATAAAGGAATGCATTGATGCATGCCTCTCACAAGGTTTATATGTATCATTCATGAAGGAAATGGATAGAGTATGAGATTAAACTGGCTCAGTTTCTTTCTCTATCTTTTTTTTTGTGATTTTACCCTCCACGTCAGTAAACTCCTGATCAATGTTATCGAAGGATCGTTCAAAGATTTGCATGAAATCTTCACCGTAGATATTACGGATGATGGCCATCATTTCTATCATATCCGGAAACTTGCCATATAGCTCACGCAGTGGAAGTGCACCTGAGAAAGCAGAGTTCTTGCTTGGGTCGTATGTCTCCATTAAATCAAGAAGAATTTTTTCACCTTCCACTGTGATCTCTATATACGTATTCCTTTTGTCATTTTCTTTTTTGGAAAATGTTAAGTATCCGCGTTCCTCTAATTTTTTTGAAAAGTTAAATGCCGTAGAAACATGCATGACCCCAAATTTTGCAACATCAGAAATGGAAGAGCCATTAAGATGGTAGGCAATCCAAAGAATATGATGCTCATTGATATTTAAATCATAGGGCTTGATCCATTGCTGCCAATCTTTTTCAATCGATTTCCATAATGCTTTGCTTAATTGTGCAATTCGTTGACTAAAAATCATTGCTTCTTTCATAGAATAATTTTTATTCTGCATATTATGGGCTCACCTACTTATAAGATTCTATATATTTATTATGACAATAAAATAAAAATTAATAAAGAAAAATATTTGCAAAATTTTTAGAAAATTTTAGTTTTTTAATGAATTCTCCATTCTTCTCCAATAAACCATGTAATTTATTGGGAAAAATGGAGAATCAAGTTTGTGTGACGATGTCAGCTATTAATTTTTAGAAGAAGGGGTGGCCGCTTCCAATTCTTTCAATGAATTTTCAATTTCTTGAACGTTCTTCAATAATTCATTTTTATTGGGTTCGATTTCCCGCTTCCAGCTCTCGATGACGACCTGAACATCCGAAATGAACGTTTTTACCGTTTCTTTGCTGATTTGTGAAGCTTCCATCGTGTCATCTTTAATATTTAGCATTTTTACCTTTAACTCATCAATTGTATTCTTAATTTCTTCGGTATTCGTTTTGATGCGGTTCCGTAGGTCTTTACCTGAACTTGGTGTTGAAAGTAAGGTTGCCGCACCAGCTACTACTGTTCCGGTCAAAAAGCCAATTAGTAATGATTTTGCTTTCATTAGGATCACCTCATTTTATAATATGTTTTCGCTTTACATGGTCTGAATCCCTGCTGAAAAAAGCATCAATTGGAAATTATGATAAATAGGGAGAGAAATACTATTGATATCAAAATACCATAATTTTCATCCTTATGGAAGAGAATCGACCATTTTATCTTTATATCACAAAAATATTTTTTTAAACTTAGAGAGTAAATATATAATATTTAAAAATAACTTGAAGCTTTATTAATAATGCTTCATATAAAGGGAAGAGCAGCATATAGATAATAAAAACGAGCTGTCGGAACATGGATGGCACTGGTGGGTAAAGAATGAAAATCATTTTTTTATTAGGTCTGGTATGCGTGTGCGGAATGGGGTATTTTCTAAGGCAAGCGAAAACTCCTGGCATCTATCCACCTAAGAGGGTGCTCCAGGCCAGAGCCTTCGCTATGGGCCTCCCCGGGGTTTTACTGCTTTTCATTTGGTTTATGTGGATATTGATTCAATGACTGACGAAGGATGATTCTGACTAGATTTCCAGATTCATAAGATTGGAAAAAAAGCACCGGATATTCCGGTGCTTTTTTAGGTATGATGATCCTGCTGCTTAAGCATTAATGGGTATATTTGATTTTCTTACGATGCCGTTCACAATTGGATAAATGATGACCATCGCAACTGTATTTAACAGTACGGCAGGAAGTACAACAGCGCCGAAAAGTGCAACGAAAGGCCCTGGAAGGGAAACGATATAATAAGCCGAACCAAGGAAGACAGCGCCGGAAATCATTGTTCCTACGGCAGTCAAGATACTAACGGTGACAACGGATGTTGAAAACTTCTTAAGACTGATGAATAAAAGGTAAAACAGAAAGGCTGTTGCCAATTTGTCTATGATATTTGGAATCTGTCCACCAGGAAATGTAGTTGTCATGGCAGAGATGGCTCCAGCAGCCAGGGCGACAATGAAAACATTCTTCTTCGCAGGAAACAGGGTAATCGCCAAAAACATCATCAACAGCATCATATCCGGTTTCATTCCAAGGAAGAATCCAGGTACGATAAAATGCAGGGCAGCCCCAATCCCGATTAATAGGGACAGTGACACAAGGGTTTTCGTTTTCATTTACTCATCTCTCCTATTCTCATCTCAACTAACATCTTTTCTTCAACAATGCACTATTGCCTGTTGCAAGAAGTTTAAAATAGTATATCATAAGACCTATTTTTTTAGAAGTTATATTTGTTTGAATTAAAGGATTTGAGCTTCCTTCGCTTTATACGATTCCTGAAATTTCTTCATGAAATCCGCAAGGTCCTGGCAATGGGATAGAGGGACAGCATTATAGATGGATGCTCTGCAGCCACCGATGGAACGGTGACCGTTCAGTCCTACGAATCCGGCTTGCTTTGCCTCTTTAAGGAATTGTACTTCAGCTTCTTCGGATGGGAGCGTGAACGTCACATTCATTAATGAACGGCTGTCCGGCAGGGCATGGCCTTTATAAAAACCATCGCTGCCGTCGATGGCATCATAAATGACTTTTGCCTTTTCTTCATTGGCTTCAGCAATCTTTTCCACGCCGCCCTGATCTTTTGCCCAATCCAACACAAGGGACAATAAGTAAATGGCCAATGTCGGAGGAGTGTTGTATAAAGAGTTATTTTTAGAAAAGATAGAATAGTTCATCATGGATGGGATTTTGTCATTATCCGTAATTAAATCTTTACGGATGATAACGACCGTGATTCCCGATGGACCCAGATTCTTTTGTGCACCTGCATAGATGATGCCGAATTTACTAACATCAATCTTTTTACTGAGAATATCACTTGACATATCAGCTACTAAAGGAATGCCACCTGTTTCTGGGAATTCCTTCCATTGCGTTCCGTAAATCGTATTATTGCTTGTGATATGAAGATATGCAGCATCATCATTCAATTGGATGTCTTCGACTTTAGGGATGAACGTATATTTTTCATCTTTGGATGAAGCGACAACAGCGGTTTCACCAACCTTTTTGGCCTCTTTTAAAGCCTTTTCCGACCAAGAACCAGTTAGGACATAATCTGCCCTTTTCCCATCATTCAAAATGTTCATGGGAATCATGGAAAATTGTAGGCTTGCTCCTCCTTGAAGCAGGAGAACTTCATAATTTTCAGGAATTTCCAAGAGGTCTTTTAATGATTGAATGGCATGGTTATGAATCTTTTCGAATTCCGAACTTCTATGGCTTAATTCCATGACCGACATACCGGAATCCTCAATATTCAACCATTCGTTTTGGGCTCTTTGTAAAACTTCTAAGGGAAGGGCGGCTGGCCCAGCGTTAAAATTGCGTGCACGTTTCAATTTTTTTCCTCCTATGCGACTATGTGATAAAGTATTTGAGACTATTCATATATCCTACCAGAAAACTAAATTCAATAGGAGGAAAATTTAGAATTTTAGGTGACAATTCGTATTAATGATGGGCCAATGCAAAAAGGTCCTTCACTTTGAGTGAGGACCAAATCGGAATCATTGTTTTTTCATGCAACCATCGTGAGCTAACGTTCAATTGCCGATTCTTTTAAAAAGATATAACGAGAGGAAAAAGAAACCTTCATAGGCCATCACGTTCTCATTTTAAATGCTGTGCAATGGAGTCTGCGATTTGTTTCAGGTTATCCGGTGTATAGTCGCTGGTATTCGTTTTCCAAACAGCCCCAAAGCCGTCCCCTTCACCATGCCGAGGAATTAAATGCATATGAAAATGGAAAACGGACTGTCCTGCGGCTTCACCGTTATTATTTAAAAGGTTCAGGCCTACAGGTTGGAATTCCTGTTTCATGGCGCGGGCAATTTCCGGCACCACTTCAAAAAGGTTCTTGGCAATCTCGGGTGTCAACTCATAAAGATTTTCCTTATGTACTTTAGGTATTACCAGCGTATGCCCTTTTGTTACTTGACTGATATCGAGAAAGGCCAATACATGTTCATTTTCGAAAACTTTGGAACTTGGGATTTCCCCATTGATTATTTTGCAAAAAATGCAATCACTCATTAAAAACGCCCCTTTAGATGTTAATGTATTTGGTTAATCGTACCATAGCTTGAATCCTTGAGAAAAGGAAAAATCATAAAAACAGGATGCAACATAAGTTGCACCCTGCCTGTTGAAAAAGGGGGTTTTGCTTCAAAATTCGCATTAGCATAAATTCTCTGCGACAAACACCTCATCTACATTTTAGTAAAGTATGGTTATTATCTGATTAGAGATTTTCCATTCAAAGCAACCATCTCCTATATCTTTAAAGTTTCATCAACTTTCAAAGCATAATTGATAATTATTGAATGATTTTTCTGCTTTTACGTGCAAGAGAACCATCTCCTTGCTCGAAACGATTTTTTTAATGAAGCTTCTGGTTTAATTCAGTTATACGTCTTTAACTGACACCTCATTTACAATATGATGTGAATCATTTGTAATAAAACATTTGGGTATTTCAGTGTAATACGTCTTTAACTGACACCTCATTTACTATATGATGTGAATCACACGTAATGACTAACCCCTTCTTCCTTATTTATGATGACCACTAAGCAGGGAAAATATAATTAGTTATTTATGGAAATTTAGTTCAAGGGACACTCGACTATATAAAAGCAGGAGAATTTGATAAAATGGAAATAAGAACCTCTATATAGAAAGGATCGTTTATATGTCCTTATTGGAAATAAAGCAATTAGTGGGCGGATATACGAAAATGCCCGTTTTAAAGGGAATAAGTTTTGACATTCAACCAAATGAGCTAGTGGGGTTAATTGGGCTCAATGGGGCTGGGAAAAGTACGACGATTAAACATATCATCGGACTCATGGAGCCGAAAGGCGGAAGCGTCTCGATTCATGGTAAAACTCTTGCCCAGGACCCGGATACATATCGTAAACAATTCACTTATGTTCCAGAAACGCCCATCTTGTATGACGAGCTTACACTTGAGGAGCATTTAAAGCTTACGGCCATGGCACATGGTTTGGCGGAAGCCACATATAAAGAAAGGATGGACGTTCTATTAAAGGAATTCCATATGGAAAAAAGGCTTAAATGGTTTCCGGCCCATTTCTCAAAAGGAATGAAGCAAAAGGTCATGATAATGTGCGCCTTTTTAGTACAGCCGTCTTTATATATCGTCGACGAACCCTTCGTAGGTCTTGATCCATTAGGCATTCAATCCCTGCTCGATTTGATGAGGAAAATGAAAGAAAGCGGAGCGGGAATTTTAATGTCTACACACATACTGGCGACAGCCGAGAGGTATTGTGATTCTTTCATCATACTGCATAATGGAGAGATCCGGGCAAAAGGCGACCTTGAGCAGCTTAGGGAACAATTTTCCATGCCGGGGGCAACTCTTGACGATTTATATATTCAATTGACGAAAGAAGAAATCGGTCATGAATAGTCAAAATCTCTGGAAGGAAAGATATTTAGGCTATATAAATGAAACGCAAAGATATCTGCGCTATATTTTTAATGGCCATCTTGTTTTTGTCATGGTATTGGTTCTTGGTGGTTTGGCCTATTATTACAGTGATTGGGTGAAGACCTTAGACAGTGATTTCCCTGCTGAATTGATCATGGCCTTTGTTTTATCGATCATTGTGACCAGAAGCCCGATAAATACTTTTTTGAAAGAACCTGATACGGTATTCCTGCTTCCCCTTGAAACGAAGTTGAGAAGCTATTTCAAGAATTCACTGATATTAAGTTGGGTCATGCAGGGATTTATTCTTCTGGTTGTCCTCGTTGCATCTATACCGATGTATTCGAAGGTTACGGGTGCAGGAGGTACGGACCTTGGAATGATCCTGGTCGTTTTGCTTATTTTGAAATTCTTGAATTTGACCATGCGCTGGCAGGTGTTGAAATATCAGGATACATCAGTGAGCCATTGGGACTCTCTCATCCGCTTTTTACTTAATGGAGTGATTCTTTATTTCATCTGTTCAAGGGCAAATATACTGTTTGCACTTATAACATTTTTATTATTGTTAGGACTTTACATGTATTACCGAAGCGCAACTAAAGGGTTTGTTCTTAAGTGGGAACGGCTGGTGGAACTGGAAAACAAGAGGATGAATTCTTTTTATAGAATAGCGAACATGTTTACTGATGTTCCCCATTTGAAAGGGAAGGTAGCAAGAAGGAAATGGATGGACTGGCTATTATCATTCATACCTTATGGTGAAAAATCAACGTATACCTATCTTTACGCCCGTACCCTGTTGAGATCGAATGATTATGTGGGACTTTGTTTTCGCTTGACTATCATTGGGTCAGTGATTTTAAGTGTATTCACTAACATATGGGCACATTTGATTGTAACCTTCATGTTCCTATTCATGACAGCCCTGCAACTGCTGCCGGTTTGGAAGGCTCATGAATGGAAGGTATGGGTCTCATTGTATCCATTGCCAGCAAAAATGAGAGAATCTGCAGTCATAAGGCTAATTTCCTATTTCTTATTGTTTGAGGACCTTATTTTCGGTTTGGTCCTGCTAGTGAAAGGGGAATGGATGTCCGCTTTAGCCGTCTTGGCAATGGGGCTTGTTTTCTTGCTCGGTTTTAAAATTTATGCAGCAAAGAAAATTAAAAACTTTTAATCAGAAGCTGATTTTTCATAAAATCAGCTTTTTCTTTTAAGAAATGAAAATTGAAACTAAAAGCCTTATAGGGGGTATATACATATTTAACGGAGGTGTTAAATGATGGATGAATATGGACAAAAGGCATTATCGGAACTGGTATCATGGAAAAAGAAAGTAGCCAAGAAATCCGGCAGGCTTGAGCGGATGTCCAAAAAGGCGCAAATCAAAATGAATAGTTATATTCCTGACCGAGTGCACAAAATGATTACTGATAGTATTAAAGGGATGATAGAGGCCGTATTATCAGGTTCGAAATATATGTCAAAAGAAAAAAATGTAGTGCTTTTATCCTTGCAGCAAAAAGAAGAATGGGTTGCGGAAACTGTAACGGCCCATCGGAAAACGGCCGTTATAGAAGGTGTAGGAACCGGAGCGGCAGGGCTATTAATTGGATTGGCTGATTTCCCTTTACTGCTTAGCATCAAGATGAAGCTATTATTCGAAATATCCCGTATATATGGTTTTGATCCAAATAAATATGAGGAACGCCTGTTCATACTCCATATCTTTCAGATGGCATTTTCAAGCGAGGAAAAAAAACTGGAAACATTACGGGTAATAGAAGAATGGGATTCAGGGACATGGCCGGAAATAGACTGGCAAGAATTTCAGCAGGAATATCGCGATCACATCGATATCATCAAAATGTTCCAGCTAGTTCCAGGGCTTGGGGCAGCTGTCGGTGCATATGCCAACCATCATTTGTTGGAACAACTTGGGGAGACGGCTGTCAATTGTTACCGAATCAGACTTCTAAAAGAGTAAGGGACGGGGAAAACCCGTCCCTTTATCATTACCGTAATAAAGATTCATTCACCTTTTGCGATGATTGTTTCTTATTGTGATAGGTTATAGCTGCAGTGCCTAATATTTTGGCTGCAATGAGCATCGCTTTTTCATCGATGTCAAACAAAGGATGATGATGAGGATATGTATGTTCATTTTTTGGCTTGGCCCCTGTAAAGAAGAATGTACCTTTCACATTTTGTAAATAATAAGAAAAATCTTCACCTGTCATATCCGGGTCAATTTCCTCTGTATTCAAAACTTCCTTGACGGATTCAGTGCTTTCGATGAGGAATTTGGTTTCTTCAACATGTGGAATAACAGCTGGATAACCCTGAAAGTATTGATATTCATAAGTGCAGTCCGCAGCTATGCAGGTTCCTTTAACAACCCGCTCCATTTCCTCGCTTATGAATGAACGGACATCATCCTTGAAAGTGCGGACGGTCCCGATTATTCTAGCCTTATCTGCAATGACGTTAAAGGCATTATCCGCTACAAAGGAACCGACGGTAATGACTGCAGAATCTATTGGGTTAAGGCGGCGGCTTACGATTTGCTGTAGGGCCATGACTAGCTGGGAGCCGACAACGATTGCATCACGGGTCTTATGCGGCTGGGCTCCATGTCCGCCCTGCCCTTGAATGGTGATTTCAAAACGGTCAGCAGCGGCCATCAGGGGTCCATAAGCGTATTGGACTGTTCCGGTAGGGACCGTAGCCCATAAATGGGTACCGAAAATTACATCCACCCCATCAAGGCAGCCAGCCTCAATCATCGGTTTGGCACCTCCTGGAGCATATTCTTCAGCATGCTGATGGATAAATACATATTCACCTTCGAGCTCATCCTTCAGATCATTCAGATTTTTTGCAAGGACAAGGAGTGTCGCTGTATGGCCATCGTGTCCACACGCATGCATAACCCCGGGTACGGAAGATTTATAGGGAACTTCTTTTTCATCCTGAATGGGTAAGGCGTCGAAATCAGCGCGCAAAGCTACGGTTTTACCAGGCTTATTGCCTGTGATCTTGGCAATAACACCATTACCGCCTACATTCGTCCGATGTTCGATTCCAAGTTTTTCATAATACCCAGCGATGAATGCCGCCGTTTGGGTTTCTTGAAAAGAAAGCTCGGGATGTTGATGAAGATAACGTCTGATGGAAACCATTTCTTCATATGAACCTTCTAGAAGATCGTGTAATCGCTGTATCATTTTGCGCCTCCTAATGATTGGGTTAATTGTAAATAGTATATCATATTCTGAATAATCCAAAGTGAATAAATACCTTGAGGAGATCTATATTATGATTAAATATTCCTGGGTTGCTATGGGTTTCATTTGCTTGTTGCTATTCTTTTTTTTGATGCAAGAAGTCCAGAGTGGGAGGCCTTTAGCGTTCGATTCATATATTGCGAAACTTTTTTCCGTAGGTGAGAATACCTTTTCGTTCACTTTCTTCAAGTCCATTACCTATCTAGGAAAATCCAAGTTCATTGGTTTTGGAAGCTTATTATGTGTTCTATATTTGTGGATAATAAAGAAGGATTATTGGACCATGGCCATCTTCTCTATCGGTATGGCCGGGGGGGATGTATTAAATGGGTGGATAAAAAATCATATTAAAAGAGTGCGCCCTGAAAATCATTTGATGGAGGCCGCTGGCTTCAGTTTTCCAAGTGGCCACGCAATGGTGGGCCTTATTTTCTTCAGTATGGTTGCTTATTTAATCATGAAAGAAATTAAAGGAAACTCTTTGAAATGGGGAGTGGGAATCGGTTTCGTTTGTCTGGTTCTGCTAATCGGGGTCAGCAGGATCGCTATGAAAGTCCATTTTCCAACTGATATCTTGGCAGGTTTTGCATTAGGAGCGGCATATATTTTAACCTTGTTTAAATTGTATAAATTCCTCGGACCTAAAGTGCTTTGAAAAAAGATTCAGATAAAATAATTGTAAATACCCGTTGCATTTCCCCGGAAATAAAGAAGGAATTTGTCGGATTGTTATAGGTTTATACCATTTTTGGGCCGTCCCAAATAACACTCTGTATTACTATGAATTCAAAGAGGCCCATCCTTGAGGAATGGGCCTCTTATTGAGCAAGAATGGATTATTCTTCTGAATCCTTCACCAAAGTATACTGCGTTACATAGGCTTCACCTGAAAACATCTTCTGGCTAGAATTCGTAATGGGAGCTTTGGAGTCGCTGTTATGCGCCTTCTGAAAGGAACTGGATTTCTTCCAGTTCAGGAAATCGGTTTGTTTCTCCCAAATCGTCAAGATTACATAAGTGTCAGAGTTGATTGGCCGCAGTACACGAAGTGCGACGAAACCTGGTTCATTCTCAATGAATCCTGCCCTGTTTTTAAAACGATGTTCGAATACCGGCCTTCCTTCTTCACTGACGGGTATATTGTTCATGACTACATACCCATGATCCTGAAGGTTTCCTTTCCCATCAACTACTTCATACTTACGAGGAGAGCTGAAGAGCGTTTTTCCTGCTGTTTCATGTAAAAGTACTGTAGTGTCAGGATTTTGCATAAGTAATATATTTTCATTCGGATGCTTATCTTTTTTGCTTTTCAAAAAATTGAAACTGCCTGATGTGATGAATACATTCATAATTTCCCCTCCAATATCTATATAGTACCTGTATACCCATTTTACCCAATGAATAGTGCTTTTACCATTTCCAATCTAGCCAATAGTCTTTGATACCGGGTAAGATACTTAATAAAAAAGTCGATTTTCTGACAAATAAATAGGTTGGCTATACTTCTATTATAGAAAAAGCTATAGTTTAAGGAGAATCGATTTGAAATTCAACATCCTTCTGATATTCTATGTAGGTAATGAATAAAAATAGAAACGTGATTGCTTGAAAGGTGGATATTAATGTCTAAGGAAATTACGAATGATACATTTTTAAAAGCTGCAAGAGGAGAGAAAACGGATCATGTGCCTGTTTGGTATATGCGTCAGGCAGGCCGTTCACAGCCGGAATACCGTAAATTGAAAGAGAAGTACTCCCTTTTTGAGATCACTCATCAGCCGGAATTATGCGCTTATGTGACTAGATTGCCAGTTGAGCAATATGACGTAGACGCTGCGATTTTATATAAAGATATAATGACACCGCTGCCAGCCATTGGTGTGGATGTCGAGATTAAGTCCGGAATCGGTCCAGTCATATCCAATCCGATCCAATCGGTGACAGATGTTGAAAAATTAGGTGAATTGAATCCAGAGAAAGATATCCCATATGTGTTGGACACGATTAAATTATTGACCACGGAGCAATTGTCCGTTCCTTTGATCGGTTTCTCCGGTGCACCTTTCACCATTGCGTCATACATGATTGAAGGCGGCCCATCCAAAAACTACAATAAAACGAAAGCTTTCATGTATTCCGAGCCAAAGGCATGGTTTGCATTAATGGATAAGCTGGCGGATATGATCATCGTATATGTCAAGTCACAAATTAAAGCCGGCGTCAGTGCCATCCAAATCTTTGATTCATGGGTAGGTGCTTTGAACGTTGAAGATTACCGTGTGTTCATCAAGCCGATCATGACCCGTATCTTTTCTTCATTGCGTGAAGAAAATGTACCGCTAATCATGTTCGGGGTCGGCGCAAGTCACTTGGCACTTGAGTGGAATGATCTTCCGATTGATGTAGTCGGGCTCGATTGGAGATTGCCAATTACAGAAGCAAGACAAATGGGAATACAGAAAACGGTACAAGGTAATCTTGATCCTGCCCTTCTATTATCATCATGGGATGTTATAGAAGAACGGACGAGAAGAATCCTGGATCAGGGCATGGATCGGGATGGATACATCTTTAATCTGGGACATGGGGTTTTCCCTTCCGTAAATCCGGAAACACTGAAGAGGCTGACCGCTTTCATTCATGAATATTCATCAAAAATGAAGTAAGGTGAGCGAACCATTTGCTAAAACTACTTATTTGGATGCACAATAAAAGAACGAAATCTTTAAATGAGGTGTAATTTCATGTCAAGAAAAAAAATGGGCCTTTTAGTCATGGCTTATGGTACTCCATACACGGAAGAGGATATTGAAAGATATTATACACATATTCGTCATGGGAGACGGCCAAGCGATGAATTGATTGCCGACCTAAAAGGCAGATATGAAGCGATCGGTGGATTATCCCCGCTTGCAAAAATAACGGAAGGACAAGCTGAAGCCCTGGAAAAGAAATTGAATTCCGTTCAGGAAGAAGTTGAATTCAAGGCATATCTTGGACTGAAACATATTGAACCTTTTGTTGAAGACGCAGTGAAACAAATGCATGAAGATGGAATCAAAGAAGCGGTCAGTATAGTATTGGCACCGCATTTTTCAACATTCAGCGTGAAGTCTTATAATGGACGCGCCCAGGATGAAGCCGCTAAATTGGGGGACCTGACCATCACTTCCGTTGAAAGCTGGTATGATGAGCCGAAATTCATTCAATATTGGGTAGACCAAGTAAAAGAAGTAATCGGGAAAATGACCTCGGAAGAACGCGATAACTTCGCTTTGATTGTGTCTGCACATAGCCTCCCTGAAAAAATCCTGCAATCAGGAGATCCGTATCCAAATCAACTGAAAGAAACGGCAGACATGATTGCTGAAGGAGCAGGTGTTACCAATTATGCAGTAGGCTGGCAAAGCGCTGGACAAACACCTGAACCATGGTTGGGACCTGATGTACAGGATTTAACCAGAGATCTTCATCAAACAAAAGGTTATAAAGCTTTCATTTATATTCCTGTTGGCTTTGTTGCCGAGCACCTTGAAGTCCTTTATGATAACGATTATGAATGTAAGGTTGTGACGGAAGAAATTGGTGCAGGTTACTATAGACCGGATATGCCGAATGTTAAACCTGAATTCATCGATGCTTTGGCCACAATCATTTTAAACAAATTACAGGAAAAGTGATCATTCAATAGAGGAAATTGGTTTAACCATGCTTACAATGTGCTCTACATATTTTCGTATGAAGTTGATAGATGCCATACACCTGGAAAAGCGATGCGTTTTTTACTTTACATGAGTGATTTAAATAAATATCCTTTTGAAAAAGTGGCTGTCCATTAATGAGGATGGCCATTGTTTCTCTAAAAAATTGAAAATTTAATTGAAAAGACTGAATATTTTTGGTATGATATCGTTGAACATAATGACTATTTTGTCCGTTTGGTCAGGATTGAGGTGGGAAATGTCTGTTGATCGTAAAAAATTGATTTTGGAAGCCGCGACCAAGTCGTTTTCACTATTTGGATATAAGGCAACGACGATGGATCAAGTCGCTAAAATTGCCAATGTGGGAAAAGGGACCATTTATACCTTTTATAAAAATAAAGAAGAGCTGTTTAAAGAAATCGTTCAGCGGATGATAGAGGAAATGAAATATGAGGCGGAACAATCTTTGGATGATCAACTCTCCTTTTTTGAAAATCTGCATCGGGCCGTTTATCGAATTCTGGAGTTCAGGCAGGAACATCAATTATCTTTAAAACTTCTTCAGGAAGAGCGGGAAATTGGTACGCCGGCCGTTCAGGAAATGGTTAATGAAATGGAAGAAGCCATTGTATCCTACATTAAGGAAAAACTAAAAATAGCGATTGATAAGGGCTATATACAGCCTTGCGATCCAGAGATAACAGCTTTCCTGATGCTAAAGATGTACCTTGCCCTGATTTTTGATTGGGAAAGGAACCATGCCCCATTAGAGAAAGAGGAAATTGCTGAACTATTTAAAATATATCTGTTCAAAGGATTATCCGTAAAGTGATAATTCTATTTTTTTGCTGAAAAGCAATGAATTCCAATAACAATAAAAAGAAGAGATACCGATGAGCGGTATCTCTTCTTTTTATTGGGGACGTTTTTCAGCTGCGAAACTGAATCTTATATAAATTCATCCTGCTATTTGGGAAGCGGATGGTGGAACACAAGAATACTACTCTCCAGAAAGGCAATGATCACAGTGGTTTCCATAACATTCGTGCTGTTCTTCGATTTTTTTTCCGCATTCCATGCATTGTTTCGGAGGCAGGTTTTTAAAGAACTCAACGCTACTTTGAATCATGAACATCATCTCCTGAATTTATTTTATTATTCTCTTATCTATGGCTTTATTGTATTATAACAGATTTGTGATGTCAATGAATGTTTTATAACATAAGTAAAAAAGGTGAAATAAGGGCAAGAATAGTTTATATTAATGGGGAAGTCATTGAGAGAAAAAAGGAGTGCCTAAGCATGAAAATCACCGTAATTGGCTGCTGGGGCGGTTATCCAGCTAAAAATGAGGCAAGTTCCGGCTATTTGCTTGAATATGAAGATTTTCGCATTCTGCTTGATTGTGGCAGCGGTGTTCTATCACAGCTGCAAAACCATATGAAGCCGGAGGATCTTGGTGCAGTTGTATTATCCCACTATCATCCGGATCATGTAGCGGATATTGGTGTCCTGCAGCACGCTGCGTTCATACAGCAGATATTGGGCAGCGAAAAAAGGACGATTCCTATCTATGGTCATGATTTGGACGAAGTCGAGTTTGGTAAGTTAACTTATAAAGACGTGACAGAGGGGATAGCCTACACTGCTGATCAACCGTTAACCATTGGACCGTGTAAATTTACGTTCATGAAAACAAACCATCCAGTCCCTTGTTTTGCAATGAGGATTGAAGCTGAAAATCATTCGATAGTTTACACAGGGGATAGTTCATATATGGATGAGCTTGCAGATTTCGCTAAAGACGCAAATGTTTTACTATGTGAAAGTAACTTTTACAGTGATATGGATGGCTCAAAGGCGGGGCATATGACGGCAAGAGAAGCGGGCATGCTAGCGGAAAAGGCTGACGTCCAGCTTTTGCTGTTAACTCATCTCCCTCATTATGGGAATCTAGAACAACTGAAAGAAGAAGCATCCGAGGTATTCAAAAGGGAAATAGCTGTAGCTAAAACCAATCTCGAATTCCAACTATAAATGAAACAACAGTGATATGAAATCTACAAGGAGGAACAACTGTGCTTTTTATTGATAATAAGGGAATTACAGATCCAAGAATTAACCTGGCCATAGAAGAATATGCGCTTAAACATTTAAATATAGATGAAACCTACCTTCTATTTTACATTAATCGTCCTTCAATCATCATAGGAAGAAATCAAAATACGATTGAAGAAATCAATGCCGATTATGTAGATGGAAATGGCATTACAGTTGTTCGCCGCCTTTCCGGGGGGGGAGCGGTTTATCATGACCTGGGGAATCTCAATTTCAGTTTCATTACGAGGGACGATGGGGATAGTTTCCACAATTTCAAAAAATTCACCCAGCCTGTCGTGGAAACGCTTGAGAAACTTGGAATACATGCTGAATTGAGCGGTCGTAACGATATACTGGCTGAAGGAAAGAAAATCTCGGGAAACGCGATGTTTTCAACGAAGGGCAGAATGTTCAGTCATGGGACATTGCTGTTTCAATCAGAAATGGATCACATTGTATCCGCTTTAAAAGTGAAAAAAGATAAAATCGAGTCCAAAGGGATAAAATCAATAAGAAGCCGTGTCGGTAATATCGCTGATTTCTTAAAAGAACCGATGTCTGTTGAAGAGTTCCGTTCATTCCTTCTGCAAAATATTTTCAAAGATAGCGGAAAGGTTACAGAGTACGTTCTAACGGAGACGGATTGGGAGAAAATTCACAAAATCTCTGAAGAAAGGTATCAAAACTGGGAATGGAATTACGGAAAATCGCCTAAATTCAACTTGCAAAACTCACATAGATTCCCTGTGGGGTCTGTTGATATCCGCCTTGAAGTGAACAGGGGAATCATTGAAAATTGTAAAATCTATGGTGATTTCTTCGGGGTCGGAGAGGTTGCGGATATTGAACAAAAGCTTACTGGAATACGTTATGAAAAGGAAGCAATCAGCAGGGTACTAGATGAGATCGATGTTCGTCATTATTTTGGCAATGTAACGAAAGAAGAAATATTGGCACTAATATATTAAGCCCCAAAAGCCGTCCCGACTTAATAGGACGGCTTTTGTTCCTAATAATGACAGTAATTGCTTGAATATGGATAAAATTGTTGCTGTAATAGCTTTCTTTTAATATAATAAAAATGTATTTAGTTCACCATAAAAATGAATGACTATTCATTCATGCTATTTGCAGGGGAGGGAGAAAGATGAATTTATCTGAACAGCTTCATCAAATGGCTTTAAAAAAGGCGGATAAGCCAGCATATTACTTTATGGATCAATCCACTTCATATGGGGAATTGGATAAAGCCGTTACGAAGTTCGCAGACGAATTACATAGGCTTGGTGTTTCAAAAGGTGATAACATTGCGCTGTTATTAGGCAACTCTCCACATTTCATCATTTCGTTGTATGGGGCTATGCGAGCAGGGGCAACCGTAATTCCTATCAATCCAATTTACACACCTGACGAGATTGGTTATATCCTGAATAATGGCGATGTAAAGGTTGTTGTGGCATTAGATAAGCTTCTACCCCTACTAGAGAAAATGAACCCGATTCTCTCAAGCGTAGAAAAATATGTTATTTGTGAATCGCAGCAGGATAATGGGGATATTAGCGAATTTAACATCTACCCAAAAATGAAATCGTTTACAAAAATGATCGAATCGGGGGATGACTGCTTTAAAGGTCCAAAACTGGATCCTGAGGATACGGCAATCATACTCTATACTTCCGGAACAACGGGGAAACCAAAGGGGGCCATGCTCACACATACCAATATCTACTCCAATGCACATGATATTGGTGAATATTTAAAAATCTCGGAAAGTGACCGTGTCATTACAACATTGCCAATGTTCCATGTTTTCAGTTTAACGGTCGTTGTGAATGCCCCATTGATAAGCGGAGGCACGCTTTTAATTGTCCCGCAATTCAGTCCAAAGGAAATATTCAGGCAAATCAAAAAATATGAAGCAACCGTTTTTGCTGGAGTGCCTACGATGTATAACTTTCTTTTCCAATACCCAGAGGCGAAAGAAGATGCTTTGAAGTCGTTGCGGATATGCATATCGGGCGGATCCGCCATGCCAGTGTCCCTGCTTGAATCATTCGAGCAAAAATTTAATGTCAGGGTTTCAGAAGGATATGGCTTATCCGAGGCATCCCCTGTTACCTGCTTCAATCCTTTGGATCGTCCAAGAAAGTCGGGATCCATCGGAACCTCCATCCTTAGGGTGGAAAACAAAGTGGTCAATGAGCTTGGAGAAGAAGTGCCGATCAATGAGGTAGGAGAGTTGGTTGTCAGAGGTCCGAATGTAATGAAGGGTTATTATAAAATGCCTGAAGAATCAGCCGCTGCCTTGAAAAATGGCTGGTTATATACAGGCGATTTAGCGAGGATGGATGATGAAGGCTATTTTTTCATTGTAGATCGTAAAAAGGAGCTTATCATCGTTGGTGGTTATAATGTCTATCCACGTGAAGTGGAGGAGATTCTGTATGCCCATCCTGAAGTAGTTGAGGCAGCAGCCATAGGCGTTCCCGATCCCAATCAAGGGGAAGTGGTTAAATGCTTTGTGGTAAAGAAAAACAATGCATTGACGGAGGAAGAACTGCTTGCTTATTGCATGGAACACTTGGCCAAATATAAGGTACCGGCAAAAATCGAGTTTTTGGATGAACTTCCTAAAAACGCGACTGGTAAAATATTACGTCGCTCCTTGAAAAACCATGTACTGCAAAACTGAATATTCATTGATCACCAGGGATCATTGCCTATAACCGGCGTGGTCCTTTTTTTGTACAACCAAAGTGTATCAGGCTGCATAAAATATATTGGAGCATCTTAAAACCTTGATTCTTGTTTCGAAAAGAGTTATGATTGTCATTAAAAATTTCCACATAATTGTAAGGAGGGGTTAGATGAGAGATGTAAAGCTTTTGGATATTTTTACACATCCCATTGCTCAAAAATACTTGAACCGTTCAGGTCTGGCACATGCGATTGCGGTAGCATACCATGCGTTTCACTTAGCAAACGAATATAATGTCGACCCTGATATTGCTGCTAAAGCTGGACTTTTGCATGATATGGGTCATTTCACCTGGTATCGCAATGGTAAATGGGATTATGATCTGTATAAACAAAATGATATTCACCCCATCAAAGGTGCAGAACGAGCACATAAACTGTTAATCCGCTTGGGAGAAAACCCGATAAAGGCAAAGACCATTTCCCTCGCCATTTTATTTCACACCGATTCGTTCTTACCTTCAAATGATATTATTCGTACACCGCTTCAGCAAGTCGTCAAATGGGCTGACGAAAAAGATGAAGAAGAAGGTGGAAAACACCATTATCGCAAAATTGATTTTCCCCGGGCAAAGGAGAGCATCATGAAACTTGATACGCTCATAGATGAGGAACAAAGAAAAAGGCTATCATCCTGAAGGTAAACGGGTGATAGCCTTTTTACTGTCAGGAGGGACACTTTTTAAACATTTTACAGTTTAAATTTGTTATCAGGTGAATTAATGATGTAAAGTATAGACCAATAGAACTATTCGCGGCGGGCAATTATAAAAAATTATCGGATTAATAACAAATAATGAAAGTAACAGGTGATGTTATGAAATCGATTAGGCTATTGATATATGGTGATCAGGGAGGCTATGAGGAATTCATCGAAAAAGAAGAAGACATTAAGGTCATAGGGGTGACTGGAAATGAAATGGACCCTCTTGATTTTAATCACACACCTTCAGTCATGCCAGATGTCATTCTTATTGATGCCCGGTCATCAGGAAAGTATGGACAGGAAGTCATGCCAATCCTAAAGGTAATATATCCATCCACTCCTTTCCTCATTTTTACTGCCTATTCAGAAGATCATTATCTTATCGAAGCGATATGCCATGGTGCAGCAGGTTATGTGTTACAGGATGGCGGAACGAAACATGTGCTGTCGGCAATCCGTCAATGTGCCAACGGTCAGATAGTTTATCCTGCCTCATTTAAATCATTTTTAATGAAGAAGCTGCAGCAGGATGTTGAAAGATCACCAGTAACTTTGGATAAGGCAATCGAAAAATTGGGAGCCTTTTCTAAACGCGAGTATGAACTGCTTATCCTGCTGACCCAAGGTGAAACAAATCAGCAAATCTCAAAAAAACTTTTTTTATCCATCGGCACGGTAAAAAACTATATAAGCCGTATTTACAGAAAACTGAATGTTAATAATCGACCGGAGCTTATGGCACTTTTGTATAGATTTCAAAAAAGCGGGATGAAGAGATGACTACTCTTGCCCGCCGTTCCGTTAGTCGGCTTTTGTATCGAGTTCACAATCCAAAAAAATTGATGAACGAATTACATCAAAGCAATTAGGTGGCGGCAAAGGGATAAAATTCGTCGTTGCCTTAAACCTCCCAGCCCTCCGTTTTTTTATATCTCTGCGTAAAAATAAAAAAATGATGGAAAGGAATAAATAATATAGAAGGGAAATGCGGTTCTAACCTGTCCATTTTGGATTAAACTATTAAGAGGGAGATTCGTTTAAGGAGGGGCATCATGGTTAGAAAATGGGCTGGAAGAGCGATTCTGTTATATATCCTTTATGCAGCGGCGATGTATTGGTATATTTTTTATGGAGCTGATACCTCGATTCCCGAAGCTTTGCGTGGAACTGCAGCAGATCCTGCAACATTCCTGAATGCAAGGGAACTAAAGCTTAGCGAAGAGTATTCAGGACTGCGAAATTTTATTTTTTTCGTATCCACGCCATATGAATGGCTGTTGTATTTCTTCATTTTATTATTTGGTTTTTCAAAAGCATTTGAAAAGTCGTCAATGGCAGTCTCGAAATGGAAAGCGATCAGAACGAGCATCTACTTATTCTGGCTTTCCGTTATTTCTTACCTGGCCCTGTTTCCGATCAGTTTCATTGGATATCGGATGAGTAGGAATTACCATATAAGTACACAAAGTTTCACCTCGTGGATGAAGGATGGAGTCATCGAATTCTGGGTGAATTTCGGGATGATGTTCATCATCGTGTCCGTTTTGTATTGGTTAATGAATAAAAGTGTGAAGAAGTGGTGGCTCTATGCTTGGATGTTGTCCATTCCATTTTCCTTGTTCCTGATGTTTGTACAGCCTGTATTGATTGATCCGCTATATAATGAGTTCTATCCGCTCAAAAATAAAGAGCTGGAAACGGAAATATTGGCACTTGCCTCACAGGCTGAAATTCCTGCTGAACACGTGTATGAAGTAAATATGGCGGAAAAGACAAATGCCTTGAATGCATACGTGACCGGCATAGGCTCCAACTCAAGAATAGTCCTTTGGGATACGACCCTGAACAAACTGAAGGAAGATGAGATCCTTTTTATCATGGCACATGAAATGGCTCATTATGTGGAAAAGCATATTTATATAGGGATTGCAGGTTATTTAGGACTGACTTTAATCGGTTTGTGGCTGACCTCGAAAATCATGAATTTTATCATTAGACGCTGGGGCCATCTGTTAAAGGTTCGTTCTATTGACAGCATTTCTTCTCTTCCTTTATTTCTCTTGATAACGTCTGTGCTGCTCTTTGCTTCGAGTCCGCTGTCCAACTATGTTTCCAGATATCAAGAGACAAGGGCTGACCGTTATGCCATTGAAATGACCAAGGATAAAGAATCAGCAATCACGACGTTCCAGGAACTCACGAGATCGGGTTTGAGTCAAGTCAATCCACCATTCCTGGTTAAGTGGCTGCGGTATTCCCATCCAACCATGCTCGAGCGGATTTCAACGGTTGAAAATACAGATACAAAGGGTGATTGAAAGCCAGCTGAAAACCAGCTGGCTTTTTTCTTCTATATCGGAAAAATGTAAGTTTGTAAGTTGTTTTCAGAAAAAACTATTATTTTTAAAAACCTTAGGTTCTCTACTATAATAAATTAAATTCCCAGTTCGTTTTAAGGAGATCGGATATGTATAATGTACTTTTGATCACTATGGGCTCAGTGCTTGTAGCAGTAGCCTATAACTTATTTTTGATACCTCATTTAATTTTAAGCAGCGGACTTAGTGGACTTGCGATTATGTTCGGAATCATCACCCCGGTCAACACAGGGATATTGAATTTTCTGTTGAACCTCCCATTGCTGATTCTTGGTTACTTGAAATTAGGGAGACGCTTTATCACCTATACGATATTATCAGTTGTCGTGATATCCGTCAGTTTATACCTCATTCCAGTTCACGGAATATCCACTGATCCGATTTTGTCTTCTTTATTTGGCGGAATCATATCGGGATTCGGTATAGGCATCATCTTTCGTGCTTCAGGTTCTTCTGGCGGTTTTGATATCATTGCCATGCTATTGGCTAAGAAGAGCGATTTTCCACTTGGTACATTGCTTTCGGTGATGAATGCAGTTGTGGTGGTTATCTCAGGCTTCATCTTTGGTTGGGATGCCGCATTATATACGCTGATTTCCATTTATGCAGCAGGAAAGGTGATCGATACGATCCATTCCAATCACATTAAATTAACATTGATGATCGTTACCAAAAAGAGTGACGAAATGAAAACCAAGCTCCTCACCAACCTTTATCGTGGAATTACAGTCATGGATGGTGAAGGTGCATATTCAGGAGAAAAGAGTAAAGTAATGATGACAGTCATTACTCGTTATCAGTTAACCGATGTAAAAACGATGATAAAAGAAGTGGATCCGAATGCTTTTGTCAATATAACCGAAACCTCCGAGGTCATGGGTATGTTTCATAAAGAGTAATGATAATTAGAAAAGCCTCCCAACAATATGGGAGGCTTTTTTGATCATTAGGCTTTTTTTATTCATTCATTTAATTACCAAACTGTTTTAGTAAAACGTTCATTTCAGAACTTAGTTTTAAGAATAAAGGTTTGTTTTTCATATCCAAGGCTTCATCGATCTGTATTGCAAGGATATTCTTTTTGGTAGTAAGGACGGCTTCCTGAATAATCATATCAATTAACATTTCCTGAACCACGGCATCGTTTTTCATTTCGCTCATTGATAAGGACTTCACTGACTCTGAATAAGATTTTTCATTTTTCAAAGTTACCACCCCTGACCCTTTTTATTATTATATGGATTTAAGCGGATAAAATCAACTGAAAATTTAAAAAATTTAAACACTAATAGAGAATGTGTCGTTTAGATGACGAAAAAGCCACTATATAAAAGAATTCTTAATTTTTTGTGAACTCCCTTTTTATATATAAAGATTGTGCTATTATAGTGAGGAATTTAACATACATTTACTAGCCCCCTTCACTCTTCTTGGATAATGGGGAATGGAAGGGTACAAGCAATCAAGAGTATAAGTTTCGGTAAGCGGTGTTTAGCAATGAGGAAGAGGTGGATTAAAAATGAAGGAAAACAATCAGGGAATCATCGAGGAATATGAAATCACGCCACATACACTAATGGTTTCGCCAATCAATTACGGCAGTAAAATATATTCCCGAATCGTTGAAATGGAGGACGAGTTCATCTCCCCTTTTAAACCTATGGAAATAATAAAGAAAAGTTGTGAGTTCTTCGGATCAAGTTATGAAGGACGCAAGCAAGGCACGAAACAGCTCATAAACATCACACATAAAGCACCGATCGCGATCGATCCGACCAGTTCGATTTTCTTCTTTCCGACTACTTCTCCGTTGCGTCCTCAATGCATCTGGCTATCACATGAGCATGTGGCATCCTATGATCGCCTGGATCCCAAACATACAACCATCACATTCAGGAATAGACAAACCATCGATATAGCAGTATCATGCAGTTCTTTCGAAAACCAGCTTCACCGGACATCTTTTTTAAAAACGAAATTGATCCAGAGGATTGAGGAGACAAAGAGGAAATCCTTCTATCTGTTTTCCGATATAAATGGGGCAAAGGCTTCAGAAGTAATGTCAAAGTATATACCGCGTTAGGGAGGGCAGGGACAATCATAGAAGAATGCAAACGGGATTCATTCAAAATTGAAGCAAGCCCTTCTTATTAAAGAAGGGCCCGGGAATTAATCCTCAAATAATTCATCCATTAAATCGTCAATCTCTTTTCTTAACTGCTTAGTGCCTTCTTTGGAAATGGTGATCGTATTACCATCGATAATCAGCATATCTCCTACTTTTGCTCCCTTGGGGAGAGCGCTTTTAGGAAAATCCTTCATGTCACCACCTTCGATTTCAACGACAGCGACCTTTCCTTCGAAGCGATCAATAATTCCTTGTACCATTTATTTCACCGTCTTTACAGTAATTTTCTGACCTGTAGAAGTAAAAATAATGTTACCTGATTTATCTGTGCGATAAGTTTTGGCTTTCACTGAATTCAACCGTTTTACAACAGTGGAGGTAGGGTGCCCATAGCCATTTTTCCCTACACTGATTACAGCATATTTCGGTTTTGTTTTGTTAATGAAAGCTGAACTTGTCGATGTTTTTGCACCATGATGGCCGACTTTAAGTACATCCACACTTGGTACCAGTTTTTTAGCCAGCATATCTTTCTCTGCTTTTTCTTCGGCATCACCTGTAAACAAGAATGTTTTTTTGCCGTGTTTAAGTAAAAGGACAGCACTCCAATTATTTAAGTCAGACTTGGCATAGTCTTTAACAGGTGCAATGAATTTAAGGGAATTATCCTTTGCTTTAGTGTTGATTTCCACGCCAGTCTTCGCTTTTTTTATTGTAAGCTGCTTCTTCTTAACAGCCGTTAAAAAGTCTTTGTATGCCTGGGTGGTATGAGAAACTTTAGGGGCATACACAGATTTTACATTAAGCGATTTAATCACATAAGCCAGACCGCCTACATGATCCGCATCTGGGTGAGTGGATACTAATGCATTAAGTGTTTTTATCTTTTGTTTTTTAAGGTAGGCTACCACTTCGTCGCCCTTTCCTTTACCGCCGCCATCGATTAAAACGTTTTCATTATCGGTTTGTATAAGGATTGAATCTCCTTGTCCAACGTTGATGAAATGTACCTTCATATTTGAGGCTGCCTCAGTTGTTTTAAGTCCAGTGAATAAAGACAAAACAAGAACGGCAACCAGTAGAATATTTATTTTCTTCATTTTTCCCCTCCAATTAATAATTTACCATGTTTAACCGGAAAAACGGGGATTTGGACATGGTTTTTATTTGTGGTAAAAAAGGAAAAAACGTCTAAATCTATGGTTAGGTAAAATAATCCTAGGTATTTATATCTAAGTGATAAAGCGGTTAATTTACAGGTGAAAACCAATAGAAAATCTATTTCTCTCAGAATTTTTTATAAGAAGAATGTTGAAAGTGATATGGAAAGTTAGGCTTACCAACAAAATATCTTATTACAGAGAATGTTGATGAGTTTGTCTACTGTTTTTTTAGGTTTGTCCAATTTAAACGTTGATTTCCCCTCCAGGCACCCGCTTTCCGCGGGCGGTCCGGGAGCCACCTCGGCGCGTTTGCGGTCTCCCTCGGACACGCATTTCCCTCAGGAGTCTCGACCTTCCGTTCAATCAACTTTGTTTTAAAATTTAGATAGAAACGGCTACAAATTAAACCATGCAAACAAAACATTGCATGGTTTTTATAAGAAATAAGGGATTGGGAAAATTAAACAATGGGGGTATAAGAATGTTGATGATCATTTCTTAATACATAATATAATAGACACCCACGATGCAACAACAAATTTGTTCAATTTTTCACAAACTATTCGCGGAAGGCTCTTATTTTTTTCTGAATGTTCCTTTTTACTTTATACGTTTTATATCAAGAGATCGTTACTAGTAGATATAGGTAATGGATATGCAATTAACAATCTTTTGGAAAAAAACTTTTACGGACTCTAAAATGATAGTGTTGGCGAATGGTTATAATAGGCGTATAGGTGATTAAAATGACTAATTATGAACAGACGAGCCCGCCCGGCCTATTATTCTTTAAGGGCTGTGTCCTTAGAAATCGTTCAGTGCAAATCATGAGTGATGTGTTACATTCTACGGCGGATAATGATATTGATTACTTTTTCATTGATTTGTCGAAGCTGTTCGTCCAAAATAATTGTTTTCCTAACTTTCTATTTAATAAGGTGAGTGCTCTTGGTTTGATGGGGGGAATGATCACAACGGGTGTCACTCCAACCTTTGCCAAGGAATATGTAAAAATTTTTGATTTGAAGAATCTCAAAAATAAAATGTTTTAAGGATATTCAAAATGCACTTGATTACATAGGTTATGACTTGATCGAAAGTGATATTTCATGGTGCTAGATCCATATTTGAGATAGCCACTTATATTATGGATTATGGAATATTCATACAGGTGAATGGAGGTAAGTAAGTCCTATCGATCTTGATCATCAAAAATTGACCTCCCGTAACTTTAGGAAGCAGGAAAGGTGGGATGCGTTGTTAATGGTCATGCATACTTACAACGAAGGCATCTGTATCCTTCCCGAAAGGCTCCAAACACCCATATTTCACAAACATATATGGAGGATGCCTGTCTCTAATTCCTTGAATAGTGGTTTTTTTCGAAAAAGTAATAACATAACAAGTCTTCGGTTTTGTTGCGAAGGCGGGGATTGAAATAATTATGATGTTCCTCGTATCCTTTATATAAAAAACAATACATCGTGAAGGATTCATCGCGTTTGATTTCACTAACCTTAATATTCTCCTTGCGCAAATATCGCCTTACCTCGGCAAGTTCGTCTTGAACCACTTTTAAAATATGTTCGACTAGCTCCGAATAGGGCCTTTTTAATTTGAACGGACTAATTTCGATGACCTTGAGATCCCGGTTTAAGACTGTAATAACCATAGGGAGGTAGATGGCTTTTTCAATCATATTTCGGTCATCTTCTGGAATGCGGGTCATCTTGACCGCTCCTTTCTAATAGCACGGTTTTTAATATTAGTATGCATACCACGTAAAAATAGAACGTTTGTTCCGTTTTTTATCCTAATGTATTTTCAGTGTATATGCAAGCGGTTTTGATAAATCCAGAAATATTCGTTAACAAGATTATGTTTTCCGGAGTTAGGGAAAGTATGAAGGTATATGGATAATAATTCTTGCAATTTCAGGGGAAAGTGATATATCTAAAATAAACAGTTTTTAATAAGTTTATGCTGCTCTGATAGCAGCATGTCGAGGGAGATAATTATGGATTTGGATACTATACGTGAGTGGTTTACACTTGATCATATATCTGCACTTATTCAGCAATATCGCTCATTCGGTCCAATTCCTGGGATCTTACTGCCGATGCTGGAAGCTTTTTTGCCCTTTTTGCCTTTAGTGGTGTTCGTGCTTGCCAACGCAACGGCTTTTGGTCTCTGGTGGGGCTTTTTATTTTCTTGGATTGGTGCGGTAGCGGGTTCTTTTTTGATCTTTTGGATTATTAGAAGATATGGTCAAATGAGGTTTTTCCGATTTTTGCAAAAGCATAAACAGGTGCAGAGGTTGATGGTTTGGGTGGAAAGCCATGGATTCGGTCCTTTGTTCATATTGCTCTGCTTCCCTTTTACACCTTCGGCCATCGTTAATATCGTGGCAGGACTTTCAAAAGTCAGTCCCTTGCAATATGGACTTGCAGTGGTGGGGGGGAAAGCGGTGATGATCTTTACGATTAGCTTCGTAGGTTACGATTTAGTATCCTTAATTCATAAACCTGTGCGTACGATCATTATCGGGATCGTCATCTTTATCCTATGGTATGTGGGGAAAAGACTTGAAGTCCGGTTAAATAAAAGCATGAAGAGGGAAGAAGGAAAATAAATTAGTATATAAATGCAGTAGGGGTTGAACTAGATGGAAAAAACAAACAAGAATTCTTTATCCGATTGGATAAAACCAGCGATGATAGCTTTTGTTATTTACATCTTAATCCGTACATTTTTCTTTTCAAGCTATGATGTTGAAGGGAAGTCGATGCAGCCGACCCTAGAAGATGGAAATAAACTTGTCGTGAATAAAATCAATTACCAGATTCATGATATTAACCGTTTTGACATTATTGTTTTTCATGCAAATTCACAAGAAGATTATGTTAAGCGAGTTATAGGAGTTGCAGGTGACCAAATTCGATATAAAGATGATTGGCTTTACGTAAATGGTGAGAAAGTGGATGAGCCCTATCTTGAGAAATTCAAGGAAGGTTTCCCAGGACAGGACTTTACAGGTGATTTTACATTAAAAGAATTGACGGATGTGACCAAAGTTCCGGAGGGCAAGCTTTTTGTCATGGGTGATAATCGTCTTGAAAGTGCCGACAGCCGTCACTTTGGTTATATACCGGTTGAAAATGTTGTCGGTAAAGTGGATGTTCGATATTGGCCGGTCAAAGAATTCAATTATAAATTTACAGGTGAATGATCGTGGAAGCCCAAAATTATGTGGGCTTTTTCTTTTGAGGAAAAACGCGAACGTACGATTGGTGTTTTTTAAAGGGAAACGGTAAAATAATAGAAAGTAAATCTAATTGGAAACAGAAACCTAGTCATGGTGACTAAAGTATTTCTGGTATGATGGATCTAGATATTATGTTGTAAGGGGGAAAAAGAGATGTCACTCCGTTTTTTACTGGGAAGATCGGGTGCAGGGAAAACTTCGGATATATTGGACGAAATTCGCTCCAAATTGGCAGAAGATCCCGAAGGAAATCCAATTATCTACCTCGTTCCTGATCAGATGACGTTTCTATCTGAATATAAATTAATTAAAACACCAGGCCTTGCCGGAATGATCCGGACACAGGTTTTTAGTTTTAGCAGGCTTGCTTGGCGCGTCCTTCAGGAGACCGGGGGGATGAGCCGGCTGCATTTGGACAGCGTTGGCGTTAATATGTTGATACGGAAGATCATGGATGATAAAAAGGAAGAGTTAAAGATGTTTCGTCGTTCTGCCGATAAGCAGGGGTTCATTGCACAGATGGAGCTAATGCTGGCTGAGTTCAAGCAGTATTGCATCCAACCTGATGACATTCAAAACTATTTGGCCGAAACCTCACAGGCCGGCAGCGGCATTCAGGATAAACTGCATGATCTTGAATTGGTCTATCAGGCTTTTGAGGATGAAATGGTTAACAAATATTTAGATTCCGAAGACTACTTCACTTTACTGATCGAGAAAATGGCGGATTCTTCCTATATAAGGGATGCGGATATATATATCGATGGTTTTTATAGTTTGACTCCGCAGGAATTATTGATTGTGGAAGAAATGATCAAGCTGTGCAGGAGCGTAACGATCTCGCTGACGTTAGATCAGCCCTACAGGCAATATGCTCCGGATGATTTGCAGTTGTTCAGGCAAACGGGAAATTTATATCATCACCTTTATCAGGCTGGATTGAGGAATGGCGTACCGATTTCAGAAGATCGAATCTTAAAAGGAACGGAAAGGTTTGGAAAGAGCCCGGGGCTGAATCACCTGGAAACTTATTTTGCCATTCGCCCTGCCAAAGCGTTAGAGCAGTCGCCTGATGTGACGATCGCCCAGGCAGTTAACCGCAGAGCCGAGATTGAAGGAGTTGCCCGGGACATCTTGTCGCTGGTCAGACAGAAACAGCACCGTTTCAGCGATATTGCGATTTTAGTCCGGAATGGAGAAGCGTACGCAGATATTTTACAAACCGTTTTTCGGGATTATCAAATCCCCTTGTTCGTCGATTCCAAACGGACGATGCTGAATCATCCTCTGATTGAACTGATCCGTTCCACTTTGGAGATCATCAATGGTTATTGGCGTTATGAGCCGGTATTTCGTGCGATCAAGACGGAGCTTCTATTTCCGCTGCAAAAAAACCATGATAGAATGCGCGAACAGGTAGATAAGCTGGAAAACTATGTGCTGGCCCGTGGCATTAAAGGAAGCAGGTGGACGTCCAAAGATCGTTGGACCTACCGGCGCTTCCGCGGACTGGAACTCGAGGACCGGAATCAAACGGATAAGGAAATGCAGCTTGAGCAAGAGTTGAATGAGCTGAAGCAATTATTTACCGAGCCCATCTTGAAGCTTTCAAAACGTGTTAAAAAGGCTGTTAATGGCAGGGAATTGTGTGAAGCCCTTTATCTATATCTTGAAGAATTGCATGTACCGGAAAAATTGGAAAAGCTGAAACAAGAGGCAGAAGAAGCAGGTGATCTGGTATCGGCAAGAGAGCATGAGCAAACATGGAATGCAGTTGTCGACCTATTGGACCAATTCGTCGAACTGCTGAGCGGGGAAGAGCTTTCCATGAAACAGTTTGCAGTTATCATTGAAGCTGGTCTGGAGTCTCTTGAATTTTCTTTGGTACCGCCGGCAATTGACCAAGTATTGGTCGCCAATCTAGATTTATCCCGCCTGGATGATGTGAAGACAGCTTTTGTTATCGGCCTGAACGAAGGGGTCCTGCCAGGAAAAGCTGTATCTGACGGGATATTTTCAGATAGTGATCGTGAGGTGCTGCTGGCTGGTGGACTTGATGTTGCCCCAAGTTCAAAAGTGCGACTCCTAGATGAAGAATTTACAGCGTACAAAGCATTTACTACGCCTGCCGAGGCCCTTTATTTATCATATCCTCTTGCCGATGAGGAAGGAAAGGCACTTTTACCCTCATCCTATTTGAAACGGGTAAGGGACGTATTGCCCAACGTGTCCGATGTGTATTATATGAACGATCCGTCCGATCTGCCTGCTGAAGAACAGGTGAAATATGCTGCAAATCATGATGTCGCCCTATCGTACCTGGCTGCCCAATTGCAGCTAAAAAAAAGGAACTATCCAATCCATTCACTATGGTGGGATGTATATAATGCCATTTTGGATGATGAAATGGCCGGTCCTTCAGCAACTAAGGTTTTATCGAGCCTTTTTTATCAAAATAGGACAAAGAAATTATCTGAGGAAACAAGTAAGCAATTATACGGTGAGAGCATTCTTACGAGTGTATCCCGGATGGAAATGTTCAATAGCTGTCCGTTTTCCCATTATGCCGCTCATGGCTTGAAATTGCGGGAACGGCAAATTTTCCGTTTGGATGCCCCGGATATAGGCGAGATGTTCCATGGAGCATTGAAAATGATTTCCGATTATTTAAAGGACCATGATATTCCTTGGTCTGCATTGACCCCGGAACAATGCTTGGAGCTGGCCAGAATGGCTGTCGAGAGACTTGCTCCTAAACTCCAAAATCAGATTTTGTTAAGTACGAACCGCCATCACTATTTACGCAGGAAATTGGAAAATGTGATTGGCCGGGCCTCGATCGTATTAAGTGAACATGCAAAGGTGAGCGGTTTTGCCCCAGTCGGATTAGAACTTGGATTCGGAAAAAATGGCGAGCTTCCTCCACTTTCTTTCACATTGAAAAACGGTACGAAGATGGAATTGATCGGGCGGATCGACCGCGTGGATAAAGCGGAAGAAGATGAGGGTGTCTATTTGCGTGTGCTCGATTATAAGTCGAGTGAAAAGGAACTGAACATGAGTGAAGTGTATTATGGACTCGCGCTGCAAATGTTGACATACCTAGATATCGTCGTCACCCATTCCAAGTCCCTTATAGGAAAAGAAGCGATTCCTGCCGGCGTTTTGTATTTTCATGTGCATAATCCCGTAGTCAAATCAAAGGGAATGCTCAGTTTGGATAAAATTGAGGAAGAAATTTATAAAAGTTTTAAAATGAATGGACTAGTACTGGATCATTCAAATGTCATTCAGATGATGGATACTTCGCTTGATATTGAAAATTCGGGTAAGTCGGATATCATTCCAGCTGGATTTAAAAAGGACGGATCACTCCTTGCGGCTTCCAAAGTTGCCAGCAAGGAGGAGTTTTCGCTTCTGAATCATCATGTGCGCCGTATTTATCAGGAGGCTGGTGATCGAATGGTCGATGGTGATGTGGATATAACCCCATATAAATTAAAGGAAAAAACGCCGTGTACTTTCTGTTCCTTTAAATCTGTATGCCAATTCGACCAATCACTGGAGGAAAACCAATTCAGGAATTTGGCACAGAAGAAACAAAATGACGTTCTTGAGCTATTAAGGGGGGAGGGAGAGAAAGATGAGTAAAACGAAAATTCCTGCTCTGCCGGGAGATGTGACTTGGACGGAAGATCAATGGAAGGCGATATGGGCTAAAGATCAGGACATTCTGGTTGCGGCCGCCGCAGGTTCAGGGAAAACAGCGGTGCTGGTCAATCGGATCATTCAAAAAGTCATTTCCGAAGAAGATCCAATCGATGTTGATGAACTGCTTGTCGTTACATTCACGAATGCCTCGGCTGCCGAGATGCGCCATCGGATAAGTGAGGCATTGGAAAAAGCGATCAATGATAATCCGCATTCACAGCATCTGCGTAAGCAGTTGAGCTTGATTAATCGTGCCTCGATTTCCACACTTCATTCCTTTTGTTTAGAGGTGATCAGGAAGTATTATTATCTGACGGATATCGACCCGGGCTTCCGGATTGCAGATTCAACGGAAATCCAGCTGCTCCGTGATGAAGTGATGGAAGAGCTTTTCGAGGAGCAGTATGGCCAAAGTGATAATGAAGAGTTCTTTAATTTGGTTGATGCTTTCACAAGCGATCGAAACGATGATGCGCTTCAGAATATCGTTCGATCGCTGCATGATTTTTCGCAATCGAATCCAGAGCCGGCCCGATGGCTCGATGGTGCAGCTAGCATGTATGAGTTGGCAGATGATGAAGGGATTGATGATCTTTCGTTTATCGATTCATTGAAGTTCGATGTTGGCTTGCAATTGGACACTGCCAGGGACTTATTGGAACGCTCGCTTGCATTGACAAAAATCCCTGGAGGCCCGGCACCAAGGGCTGAAAACTATATAGCTGATCTTGCCCTGGTTGCTAAACTTTCGGAAGTGAAGGATCAATCCTGGAATGCTCTTTATGAAGAAATCCAAAATGTGAAATTTGGTACGGCAAAACGCCTTACTGGCGGAGATTTCATCAAAGAAGTTTCGGATGAGGCTACCAAGTGTCGTGATAAGGCGAAGAAAATCATCAAATCGTTACAGGAAGAGTTATTTTCCCGCAAACCGGAAAGTTATCTGCGGGATATAAGGGAGCTCAAGGGCTTTGTCGATACACTTGTAATGCTTGTTAAGCAGTTTGACGATCGATTTTTTGCTGCAAAAGCAGAAAAGAACTTGGTGGATTTCGCCGATTTGGAACATTATTGTCTTCAAATTTTGACGGGGGAAACTGTGGACGGTGAACGAAAACCTTCAGCCGCGGCCATAGAATACAGGAACCAGTTCAAAGAGGTACTCGTAGATGAGTATCAGGATACGAACCTGGTTCAGGAATCCATCTTAAAACTTGTGACGGCTGACGGCGAATATAATGGGAATCTTTTCATGGTTGGCGATGTCAAGCAGTCCATTTACCGGTTCAGGCTTGCGGAACCGAATCTCTTCCTTGGGAAATACACACGTTTTACTCATGATGGTGTCGATTCCGGACTGAAAATAGATTTAAACCGCAATTTCCGGAGCCGTAAGGAAGTTCTCGATGGGACCAATTTCTTGTTTCAACAGTTGATGGGCGTTACAGTCGGTGAGATTGTATATGATGAAGATGCCCAATTGAAAAAAGGTGCCCCATATCCCGAAGAAGATCCAAATCCGATCGAACTCCATTTAATCGATGGAACAGCCGATCCGGAAGCACATTCGGAAACGGAAGGATCGGATGGCGGGTTTGAAGCCGAGGAGCTTGAAAAAGCACAGCTCGAAGCAAGGCAGATGGCCAAGCTCATTAAAAAGGCTATAAGCGAAAAGCATCGGATATATGATACGAAAACCCAAAAGTACCGATCTGCGACTTATCGGGACATGGTCATTCTTCTTCGTTCGATGCCATGGGCACCGCAAATCATGGAGGAATTTAAAAAGCAGGGCATTCCAGTATATGCTAATTTATCGACTGGTTATTTTGAAGCGACCGAAGTGGCCATCATGATTTCCTTATTGAAGGTGATAGATAACCCGCAACAGGATATCCCATTGGCATCCGTTCTCCGTTCACCTATCGTCGGTCTGGATGAAGAAGAGATGTCACAGGTGCGTTTGTTCCATAAAGGAAGCTATTACGAAGCGCTAGCTGATTTTTACAGAAGGAGTGACCCGGAAGAACACCCGGGGCTTTATGAAAAAGCCTCTGCTTTTTATAAAAAACTCGTGAAGTGGAGGAAGCTTGCCAGGCAGGAGGCATTATCAGATTTGATTTGGCTCCTATACCGAGAAACGCAGTTTTATGATTTTGCAGGTGGGATGCCTGGTGGCAAACAGCGTCAGGCCAATTTAAGAGCGCTGTATGACAGGGCAAGGCAATATGAAGCAAGTTCTTTCCGCGGACTGTTCCGTTTCTTGCGTTTTATAGAAAGAATGCAAGAACGTGGGGATGATTTAGGGGCAGCCCGGGCTTTAGGAGAGCAGGAAGATGTAGTCCGGCTGATGACAATTCACTCCTCAAAGGGGCTTGAGTTCCCGATCGTGTTCATTGCCGGCCTTTCCAAGCAATTCAATATGATGGATTTACGCAAGTCCTATTTATTGGATAAGGATTATGGCTTTGCGGCAAAGTATGTGAATTCCGAATTACGGATAACTTATCCATCCCTCCCTCAAATGGCTTTCAAGAAAAAAAAGCAGCTTGAATTAATTGCCGAGGAAATGCGTGTCCTCTACGTGGCGCTTACAAGGGCTAAGGAGAAGCTTTATTTGATTGCCAGTATCAATGATGCTGAAAAAACGCAGCAGAACTGGGAAAGTAATGCTGCACATGGGGAGTGGCTATTGAAGGACTATGTACGGGCAGGTGCAAAAAGTTATCTTGATTGGATTGGACCATCCCTTGTCCGACATCGGGATTCTCTTGGTGCTGCAGGTCAAGGATTGGAAATGGAGTCGCATCCATCGAATTGGTCCATTTCCGTCATTCCAAGTGAAGAGCTTGCTGTTCTGGACGAGGAAGAGGCACTGGTTCAAGAGCAAATGCTTGACCATGTCCAGAAATCGGAGAAGGTCGGTATCGTTTCCGAGTTTTATGAAGATATCAAGGAACAGCTGGAATGGAAGTACCCCGGACATGATGCGACGGTGTATCGTTCCAAGCAATCCGTTTCTGAATTAAAACGTCAATATGAACTCAAGGACGAGCAAAGCTCCACAGAGTTGTTGCGTAAATTTAAGCGACCTATCACGAAGCGGCCGACTTTCATGCAAGAAAAGTCACTGACTCCTGCTGAAAGGGGTACGATTACACATTTAGTCATGCAGCATATCGATCTAACTAAAGAGATTACCATTCAATCGATTCAGGAACTGATCGTTGACTTGATTCAACGTGAGTTGTTGACGGAGGAACAGAAAGAAGCTGTGGACCCTGAGACGATCGTCGATTTCTTTGACACTGAAATCGGGCAAAGAATGCAGGGGGCCGGGAGCATTCGCCGTGAAGTGCCATTTACGATGTCGTTGCCTGCAAAGGAAGCTTACAGCGATTGGGCAGCTGGAGATGAAGAGATCCTTATTCAAGGTGTGATTGATTGTATCTTTGAGGATGAACAAGGTCTTGTGCTCCTCGATTATAAAACGGATACCATCACCGGCCGTTTTGCTAGCGGGTATGAAGGTGCCAAAGAGATTCTTGCCGATAGATACCGGATGCAGCTCCAGCTTTATACGAGGGCTGTTGAAGGGATAATGAATAAGAAGGTAACCGGCCGTTACTTGTTTTTCTTTGATGGCTCGCATTTATTGGAAGTATAAGAGAGAAGGAGTGTCCCATTTATATGGGACGCTTCTTTTTGGTTAAATAAACAGAATAGTTTGAAAAGGTATAAATGCTTACTATATACTAGTGGAGAAAAATACCTTTTTAAAGGAGTAGAGACGAGTATGACGAGTGAGATCAAGAGCAAGGGATACTTTGGTGAGTTCGGTGGAAGCTTCGTACCTGGTGAACTTCAGGAAGTTATGGATATTTTGGAAACGGAATTCCTGAAATATAAGGATGACCCGGAATTCATTGAGGAGTTTCAATATTATCTGAGAGAATATGTCGGACGCGAAAATCCGTTAACACATGCGAAGAATTTAACGAAAAAGGTTGGCGGGGCAAAAATATACTTGAAGCGTGAGGATCTGAATCATACAGGTGCTCACAAAATTAATAATGCGATCGGACAAATCCTGCTCGCTAAACGGATGGGTGCTAAACGCATCATCGCAGAAACGGGCGCTGGGCAGCATGGTGTGGCGACTGCCACTGCATGTGCGTTGTTTGGCATGGAGTGTGTGATCTATATGGGTAAGCTGGATACGGAGAGGCAGGCCTTGAATGTCTTTCGGATGGAATTGCTGGGGGCAAAGGTCGTAGCGGTCGAAAAGGGACAGGGTCGATTGAAGGATGCCGTTGATGAGGCATTGAATGATTTGGTGCAAAACTATGAAAATACTTTTTACTTGCTTGGTTCAGCAGTGGGACCACACCCATATCCAACGATCGTTAAGCATTTTCAATCAATCATTAGTGAAGAATCAAAGCGCCAGATCCTTGAAAAGGAAGGAAAACTGCCAACTGCCATCATTGCTTGTGCAGGAGGGGGAAGTAATGCGATCGGTGCTTTTGCTCATTATATAGATGAAGGCAATGTCCGTTTAATTGGTGTAGAGCCAAGTGAGGCACCAAGTATTTCCCAAGGTGTCCCGGCAGTATTACACGGATTCAAAAGTTTGACGTTAGTGGACGAACAAGGAGAACCAAAACCGACATTCTCCATAGCCGCCGGTTTGGATTACCCGAGCGTGGGACCCGAGCATAGTTTTTTGAAAGAAAGCGGACGAGCGGAGTATGTGACGGTAAAAGGGGAAGAAGCACTTGAGGCTTTTCAGGTATTATCCAAAACAGAGGGGATCATTCCAGCTCTCGAAAGCTCGCATGCTCTGGCTCACGCCATGAAGCTAGCAAAAGAGTTGACAAGAGATGATATACTGATCGTTAATTTATCAGGCAGGGGAGACAAAGATGTCGAGCAAGTATTTAACATGTTAGAAAAATAGGCCGAATTTAAAAGCCTCCCTGGAAATGGGAGGCTTTTTCTTTGACTAATTATTCCCCGTAATGGGCTGGTCGACCCCATTGACATCAAGGACATTGCTACCGTTCAGGCCATTAGCCGTGAAGGTGATTGCAGCTGTGTTCCCTGATCCGGATCCGTAAACGGATTTGGAGGAAGACTTAGGGGAAATGACGGCGCAATCACCGAATAACAGGTTTCCTTGCTCGACATTAAATACTTGAACTGGGCCGATAATGGCGGGCATATGAACCCCTCCTTTAAAAGTTTAAGTGTTGTTGGTTGAATCCTCGATTGGCGTTTCTTCGTTTTTTTTAGGAACCTCCCGAATATGTTTCACTCTTGATTCCATACGCGCATGGCCTACGTTCCCCACACCCACCACAGATGAGGATGATATCCCGATTATATTGATATTGCCGACCCGTATGAAGGGATTCGGATTTGAAAAACTTGATATGACTGGTTCATTCAATCTTGGAATATAAAATGGTCTCTTGAAAATTTCATAATCTTCGAAATGAATATCGACTGACTGGAAAGTTTCACTTCTCTTTTGGACCGCTAAAGCCAGGGCATTTCCATCTATATATGAAGTATCCCCGATTTGCAGGGCGGAGCTGAATGATACGGTGTCGGATAATAAAGATTTTACTTTTGATATTCTAGAAAACATGTTATTTATCCTTCTGGAGTAAGCGGCACGAGTGGCCCGATAATAAGGGATTCCGGCGGGGTATCGAATGCTGAGGATAGCTGGACCGTTTGTACATCCCCTATGAGAAATAAAGCAGAGCTTGCTACACCGGTAATTTTAATATCACCTACACAAAGCTGGTGATTGATTACATTAAACTCCATTTGGATTTCCTCCTCCTGTCTCGGTTTGTGAATGGGTAATGAATTGGAATAATGCAGTTTGAATATCGGATTTTACCTTCTCCCTGATCTTCTCCTTGACATTATCCCGTTGCTGCGGAGCACGTTCCGCGTATGAAAGATTATCGAAATACATATTGATACGTTGATGCAGCTGGCGTTCGACGTCCTGTTTAATGAAGTCATGATAAGAGGGTTCCAATGATATTTTCAGCTGGTTTTCCGCATCGTGAATCATATTTTCCAAGTCTGAAAGTATCTCGTTGTGAATTTCCTGGACGACGATCTCCCTGCCCGGAAATAGGTTAGGTGCAGGTTGAACGGGTTGGTTGTTGACGGCAAATTCATCAATGTTGTTAAGGTCATTGGGATTTAAACCGATATTCAATGTTCCATCTAAAGATTCGACCTTTAACTGATCGAATTTATATTCAATTTTATCTACATGGATTGGCGGTTTATTTTTCAGCTCGGCAAGTTCATCTGTCAGGCGTTTGAGTTCGTGTTCAAGTTTCATGATCCGCTTATCCTGGGCTTCAAGGAAACGCTGCATTTGTATGGAATACGAATAAAGATCCTGATTCACGATTCAACACCTCACCTTCATAAAAAGTTAAATTCATATATGACAGTATATGAAAAAGTTGGATATAGGTGAATGCCTAAGAAGGTGTAAATGGGACGAAACTGGTTAATGGGACTACATCAGCTTCGATTTCAGGAGCAGGCTCAGTGAATCCACCGGTATTGGCTAATGTGGAATATGATTTAATCACCCCGGCACTTCCTATTTGAAAAACGGATGAATTGGAGATGCTTTCAATTTTTATCATATTGATTTGTATGGTCTGGTGAATATTGAAGATCATGCTGACTCCTTTCTTAAAAACATTAGAGATTTAAGACCAGTGGCTGATCGACACCATCTGTATCATTTGTATTTGTGGTGCTGTAGGCATTATAGAGGGATATGGATTCACCTGTATTAAAAGAGCCAGCACCTGCAAACGTTTTTGAGGTGGAAAATGGACTTATTTTAAAGACGTCACCAATATGGACAATTCCACTGCTACCGACGTTGATGACTTGAACGACTCCTACGATGGCCGGCAAGAAAATCACCCTTTTTTTATTCTGGTTTTTCCCTTGAATCTCAGGCCATGAGCCTATCACTGAAGGGAGTTTCAATGTATTGTATGTTGGCTCATGCTTGATGTGATTCATCTGCCTATTAATATATTGTTATATAACAATGGTGAATGTTATTGAAAGTTTGATAACAGATATGGTAATATAATACTAATTCAGAATCTTCAAATAAAATTAGAGGTGAGGAAATGAATGTACCATTAGTATTATCGCATTTCTTGGATCGGGCAGCCTTACTATATGGCGATAAGAAAGCCATCATTGGAGATGACAAGGTTTTAACATACTTAGAGCTGAACGGTCGTGTAAACCAGCTTTCGAATGGTTTAAGGGACCTTGGAGTCAAAAAGGGTGATAAGGTGGCATATTTGGCACCTAACTCAATTGAAATGCTTGAAGGCTTTTATGGGGTCTTTCAGCTTGGGGCAGTAATCGTTCCATTGAATATCCGTTTAAAGCCTGCCGATTATGTATTCATTTTGAACCATAGCGAGTCAAAGGTCCTTTTCGTAGATCAGGAATTGTATCATCTAATTTCCCCTGTCAAGGATGAACTTGAATCGGTGGAGCACATAATCGTTCATTATAAAAATGAAGAGATAAATGAAACCGATTACAACCATTGGCTGGAACGTTATGATAACAAGTGCTTCAACAGGGAGTCCGTGGATGAAAATGATGTTTCGAGCCTCCTTTATACTAGCGGGACCACAGGAAATCCCAAAGGGGTGATGCTGACCCATCGCAACAACTATTTACATGCCCTGGGTGCGATGCATCATTTCAGGGTCAATGACCGCGATACATATTTGCATGTACTGCCGATGTTCCATGTGAATGGGTGGGGTGCCCCATTTTATTATACGGCAAATGGTGCCACTCAAGTTTGTTTGAGGAAAACCAGCCCCGAAATGATATTTGATGCACTCCAAAAACATAAGGTTTCCATAATGCATATGGCACCAACGGTTCTGAATTCCCTGTTTCAATATTATGAACGGAATGTTCCGAATATCGAGCAGGATATCCGGATCGTCGTTGCGGGTTCCGCACCGCCTCCTGCATTCGTTACAAGGGTGGAAAAAGAGTTAGGGTGGGAATTCATTCAAATTTACGGAATGACTGAATCAACACCGGTTAGTCTGATATCGCTGATTCGTTCTGAATTCGATGATCTTTCGGAAAAAGAAAAATACAGAATGAAGGCGAAAGCCGGATATCCCATCATAGGCAGCGAGGTAAAGGTTATCCATGACAATGGTGAGGAAGTGGCCCATGATGGCGTGGATATCGGGGAACTCATCGTCCGCAGTCATGGAGTGATGTTAGGTTATTGGAAAAATGAAGAAGCGACCAGCCAGGCTTTGAGAAATGGATGGCTGCATACAGGGGATATGGCCACAATCGATGAAAATGGCAATGTTGATATCGTTGACCGCAAAAAGGATATCATCATTAGTGGCGGAGAAAATATCTCTTCCATAGAAGTGGAAGGAGTACTCTACGAACATCCGGAAATTCTTGAAGCGGCAGTCATTGCCGTTCCGCATGAAAAGTGGGGAGAGACACCGCATGCCTTCATTGTGCCAAAAGGGGGCGTGGAATTAACGGAGGATGATATAAAGGCCTTCACACGGGAAAAACTAGCTCATTTCAAATCAGTTACCAGTGTGTCGTTCGTCGATGAGCTTCCAAAAACGGCATCAGGGAAAATACAAAAAATCCATCTCCGTAATGATTACTGGGAATCTAAAGGGAAAACAGGCAGATTCGTTAATTGATGCCTCGCTAACGCTGTTCAGAAATGATCAGCGTTTTTTCTGTTTCCCTTTAAATTCGGTTTCATATTAAGCTATGAATAGTAACTCATGCCATTGTTGGATAAGGATGGTCATTCAGGAGCGATGGAATTTGTTTCGATAAAAAGCTTCCTGTTTAAAGATAAAGTGTTACTATTATAAAATATTTCGAATTATTATAAATTTTCTTATTCGTCATGTTGATTCTAGGAATTTTGGATTGTGGGGGAGAGCATTGAAACGTATTCATTATAGCTGGGTTATTTTAATCATAACCTTCTTCTCGATTATTGTAGCGGGAATCGTTAGGTCATCATCGGGAGTATTCATCGTACCATTTGAAAGTGAGTTCGGTTGGGACCGGTCCGTCATTTCTTTAGCTTTCGCCATAAGTCTTTTTCTTTATGGATTATCGGGTCCATTCATGGCCGCTCTAATTGAAGTGCTTGGATTGAAGAAAATGATGGTATTGGCCATGTCCACTTTATTGGCAGGGATTTTCCTCACTTTTTTCATGGAGCATGAGTGGCAGCTTATTTTAATTTGGGGAATTATCATTGGACTGGGTTCCGGAGTGTTTTTAACGGTATTGAGCCCATATGTGGCAAATCGTTGGTTTGAGAAGAGGCGGGGGCTGGCGGTAGGGATACTGACGGCAAGTACAGCAACGGGCCAACTCATTTTACTTCCGGTTTTAGCCATCATCATTGAGAATTATTCATGGAGATGGGCGATTGGATTAATTTTGATCCTTAGCTTGATCATGCTGGCAATCATCCTTTTATTCATGAAAAACAATCCGATGGATGTCGGCACTCTTCCATATGGATTGGAGGAGGAAAGTCAGGAGGCCGTTATAGTCCAAAAGAAGAACCCCATCGCCATGGCTTTTCAGTCATTGATTCAAGTAGTGAAAGTGAAGGAATTCTGGCTATTGGCAGGGAGCTTTTTTATATGCGGACTTTCAACGAGCGGGTTGATCGGCACACATTTCATTTCTTACTGCATTAGTTTTGGTTTACCGGTTGTGACGGCAGCATCACTGCTATCTTTCATGGGAATCTTTGATTTGATTGGTACGACTGTATCCGGGTGGTTATCAGATCGTTTTGATAACCGTTGGCTGTTGTTTTGGTATTACGCTCTAAGGGGTGCTTCCCTCGTATTACTTCCTTTTGCGCTAAATGAAGGCTCAATCGGTCTATTGATCATCTTCTCCGTTTTTTATGGCCTGGATTGGATAGCCACCGTTCCTCCGACCATAAGCATTTCAAGGCAAGTCTTTGGCATGGAGAAAAGCGGGATTGTATACGGATGGATATTCGCGGCCCATCAGGTGGGTGCGGCAGTGGCGGCGTATGGTGGAGGGCTTATCTTCAAAATATTCAATTCCTATACATGGGCATTCTTCCTGGCAGGAATCTTTTGCTTATTGGGCAGTTTGTTTGTCATACTGATAAAAAAGCAAAAAGCGGTCACGAAAGTTAAAGCTGATGCAATGGAGTTATAGAAAGGATGTTAAATCTGTATGGATGAAAGAGGGTGTACCCTATGAAGGGCACAATGGTACCATTGCAGGAAAGTAAACGGATCGTAAGCATCGATGTTTTACGTGGATTGGCCATTTTAGGCATTTTTTTAGTGAATATGCCTTCTTTCCACTCTCCGCTCTTATACATAGATGGTGCCGGGCAGTGGTCCGAGGGATGGGACAGGATTTTGTACAGATTCAGTGATATTGTCGCACAGGCCAGCTTTTATCCGTTATTCGCCTTTCTGTTCGGTTTTGGGGCAATCATACTAGCTGTAAGGACTGAAGAAAAGGGTATTTCATTTCCTTCACTATATATGAAAAGGCTAAGTTTCCTGCTGATACTTGGGTGCATTCATGCTTTTTTCATCTGGCATGGGGACATCCTCATTAATTATGCTGTATTTGGGTTTGCATTTTTATTTTTTTATAAAATGAAGGGCAGGAATTTAATTCTGCTAGGCTCGGTTTGTTATGTCCTGCCTTTTGCGATATTGGGTTCGCTATTTCTTATATTGGGCATTTTTGATAGGGAAGGGATGGCAATAACGACTGATACGGCGATGATGAAACAGTCTTTGGAAGTCTATCAATCTGGTACATTTATGGACATAATGAGTCAAAGGGCACAGGATTGGTATATGGTGAACAACCCTTTTAATGCCATTATCCTTTTTTTATCGATTTTTCCGTTTTTTTTAATTGGAGCAGGCGTTGCAAAACAAGGCATTCTACAAAATCCAACCAAATATAAACGGCAATTGAAAATGATTTCGATTGTAAGCTTGCTATTGGGCATGTCAATTAAGATTCTGCCGTATGTGACGGTTTACCATTTTGGTACGATATTCGTGCAGGATTATTTGGGAGGGCCGTTACTTACGACTTTTTATATCACGGCAATCGCGCTCTTGGCGGAACAGGCAGGGGCTTTCCGCCTCTTACATCCGCTTTCGTATATCGGAAGGATGTCGATGAGCAATTACTTGTTCCAATCGATGGTATGTACGGCCATTTTTTATTCCTATGGCCTTGGATTATATGGATCAGTCTCTTATACGACAGGATTTGTTTTCTTAATGGCCCTGTTTTGCCTGCAAATTCTGCTTTCCTTATTGTGGATGGGGCTGTTTAAATACGGACCGGTTGAATATATATGGCGTTTGGTTACATATGGTAAAAAGCCGGTTATGCGCAGGTAGGGACCTATTAAGAATAAATGTAAATGATGTTCATTAAATTGTTGGTTTTATGCATTCAGGTAGATCCTTAGTTTTGTTTTTTTGTAAAAGCCTATGATATGATGAAATGGAAACTGAACGAGGGGGCAAAACAATGACTACACATATGCATATTACGGCTTGGGTTATCGGAATCATTCTTTTCTTTGTCACATATTCGATGCTTAAAGGTGGAAATCCGAAAGCGAAAATGCTACATATGATAACACGGTTGTTCTATCTATTGATTTTCCTGACTGGCGGTATGCTGATCACTGATTTTGGTGCTTACGCAGTAAAAATGATTGTTGGAATCATCGTGATTGCGGCGATGGAGATGGTGCTGGTCCGTACGAAAAAAGGGAAAAGCACGAGTGCCATGTGGATATTGTTCATCGTAGCGCTTGTATTCGTCCTTTATTTAGGGCTTTCGCTGCCACAAGGAATGGACTTTTTTTAATACAGAATTGAAGACGGGTAAATGAGGAAATCTCATTACCCGTCTTCTTTTGCCCATTATTGTGAATTCACTTTCTCAATGACGATCCTTTTTCCAGTGTTCAGGGTGAATTCAAAACGATCGTGATCCTTTTTCCCATAAGAAAAGTGGTGCTGAACGAGACATATTTGGCTCTCGTTATCAAAGGTGAAGAAATTAACGCCTGACTGGTTAGGGACGGCCCTTAAAAAGGTGAGCTGGTTATAACTATATATACAATCATAAATAGAAAAATCAAGTGAATTCAAAGTCGTTACAAATTGGAAAAAGGAATCATCGTTCAATTCTTCCAATAAACGTTCAAAAGAGTAGAGCAGCTTTTTGCGTATCCGAATTGGCTCATTTTCCCTTAAGAAGGTGATTTCCCGGTGAAGCAGGATTTTTCCCTCTTCTTCAACTACTCCTTGCTGCCAGCGCCCACCCCTGTACACTTCAATGATGCTATCAACGTGGTCTTCAATGGAGCAGGCCTCATCTGTTTCATCATCGAAAAAAATCCATTGTTGATTGATATTTTCCACTGTTCCTTCGGTAAAAGCTCTTGTTTGCCTGTTCATTAACTTGATTCGTTGTTGCTGACTCATACATATACCTCCAATAGTGGAATCCTCACCTACTTTTTAGTCAAAATCCAATGAAAATATAACTGTATATTTTAAAATATTATGGACAAATAACCATCTTTCCGTCTTTGCATAGGCTATGTTTAAACACGGGATGCTTTGCTCAACAATTCATTAACGACGCCGGGCGATGTGGGCAGGGTAGTCCTACGGAATTGCTGATCGATACTTAGGGACTGTAAATCTTTTTTTAGATAGGGAGCCAATATATTTTTGATAGTCCGGATAGAAAGGATGAAGTGTAAAATGTGTGGGATAACAGGCTGGGTGCATTTTCAAAAAGATTTACGGACGAAAACGAAAACATTGGAAAACATGACAAAAACGTTGGCAAAGCGGGGGCCAGACGAAGAAAATGTTTGGAGCGAAGCCCATGTTGCCTTTGGTCATAAACGGTTAACGGTTGTCGATGCGGAAGGCGGAAAACAGCCGATGACGAAAAATCACGAAAACGGCAGATATACACTTTGTTATAATGGTGAGCTATATAACACCGAGGATATTCGTAAACAGCTATTATTAAAAGGATATTCCTTTAACGGTCATTCTGATACAGAAGTTTTACTAACTTCTTATATAGAATGGAAAGAAAAATGCATTGACTTGTTCAATGGGATTTTTGCATTTGCGATTTGGGATGAAAAGGAACAGAAATTATTCGTTGGAAGAGATCGCATGGGGGTAAAACCATTCTTTTACGCGGAAAGGGACGGCGGGTTCATTTTCGGATCGGAACTAAAGGCGATCCTGGCCCATCCGGATGTTAAAACGGAGATTGACCGCGAAGGGTTGTCTGAAGTTTTTGGTGTTGGTCCATCCCGAAAGCCAGGTTCAGGGGTATTTCATAATATCCAGGAATTAAGGCCTGCCCATGCGCTTACCTTATCAAGGAAAGGCCTCCGGATTTGGAGATATTGGAATGTGAAAAGCGAAGAACATCGGGATACTCTTGATGAGACGGCCGAGAAGGTTCGCTTCCTTGTCGAAGATGCAGTCACACGGCAACTTGTATCAGATGTTCCGCTTTGTACCTTCTTATCGGGAGGGCTTGACTCAAGCGCGATAACAGCCATTGCGGCAAACGCCTATCAAAAAGAAGGAAAAGGCCAGCTTCATACGTATTCCATCGATTATGAAGATAATGAGCGCTATTTTAAGGCAAATGATTTTCAGCCTAACTCTGATGGGTATTGGATAAAAAAGATGTCGGATACCTTTAACACGGTTCACCATTCATCGATCATCACTCAAGAGCAGTTGACGGATTATTTAACGGAAGCTGTCCTTGTAAGGGACCTCCCAGGCATGGCGGATGTCGATTCTTCTTTACTTTGGTTTTGTAAGGAAATCAAGCGGGATTTTGTCGTAGGCCTATCCGGCGAATGTGCGGACGAAATTTTTGGCGGTTATCCTTGGTTCCATCGTGAGGATGATTTGAATCGTGCTGGTTTCCCATGGATGAGATCGACCGGGGAGCGGGTATCTTTATTAAAGACGGAATGGCGCGAGAAATTGAAGCTGGAGGAGTATGCGCAGGAAGCTTATTTGACCACCCTTGCCGAAACGCCTAAATTGGAAGGGGAAAGCGGTGTGGCAGCAAAGCGGAGAGAGCTTTTCTATATGAACTTATTATGGTTCATGACGACGCTCCTTGACCGGAAGGACCGGATGAGTATGGGTGCAAGTCTAGAGGTGCGCGTGCCATTTGCCGACCATCGCCTTGTTGAATATGCATGGAACATTCCTTGGGAAATGAAAATGGAAGGCAACCGTGAAAAGGGTATTCTAAGGAAAGCGTTGGAGGGGCTGTTACCTGATGAGGTATTGTATCGTAAAAAAAGTCCATATCCAAAAACCCATAACCCTATATATACAGACCGTGTGCAGGCGTGGTTGAAAGACTTACTTACGGATAAAAATTCGGTCCTGCATGAGTTTTTCGATAAAAAGAAGCTAACCGATATAGTAGATTCCAAGGGTGCCGCTTTTAAAGTGCCGTGGTTCGGGCAATTGATGTCTGGTCCACAGTTGCTCGCTCACTTGGCACAAACCCATGTATGGTTCAAAGAATATGATATCCAAATAATCGATTGAAAAAAACGGGGCGAATGATTTTCATTGCCCCGTTTTCATTGCCTCAATGATTGAATGCGAGAATTTTATATTGATAACCACCCAATTCAAATTTACTTTCCTGGGTGGTTTCTTTTGTTCTTAAATCGGTTAGTGTACGTCCTTTCAAATCAAAAGGGAGGGTAAAGGATTGCTGGACATCCGTCGGATTGATGAGGATCACGACAGAACGTTCCCCATTATACTTTTGGTAGGCCACGATATTTTCGTTTCCGGCAGTATCAAGGAATTTGAACTTTCCGTCATTGGCGAGTAATCGTTCTTCTTTTCGCAAGAGGATCAATGCCTTAATTTCATTGAAAAGCTCGGTATTTTGTTTTTCTTCTTCCCAGACCATGCATTTTCGGCACCCTGGATCCATGCCTCCGGTTAAGCCGATTTCATCTCCATAGTATATACAAGGGCTGCCACTGAATGTCAGCAGGATTGCGTGGATGAGCTTGGCCCGAGCTAGATCTTCCCCGCAATCCGTGAAAATCCGCGGTGTATCATGGCTTCCAAGAAGATTGAATGTCACGTCAAAAACATTGGTAGGATAACTGTGATAGATGGCTGTCATTTGTTCTGTGAACTCGCGTGCATTGATGGTTTGTGAAGCGACCAAGCGAAAAACTTGGTTGGTAAACGGGTAATTCATGACTGCATCGAACTGATCGCCGCGAAGCCAGGGCATCGAGTCATGCCAAATTTCCCCAAGAATATAAAGGTCAGGCTTTATATTTTTCACCGTTGTTCGAAATTCACGCCAGAATGGCTGATCGACTTCATTTGCCACATCGAGCCTCCAGGCGTCTATATCGAACTCCTTGATCCAATAAGCCGAGACCTCAAGCAGATATTCTTTCACCTTCGGATTCGCAGTATTCAATTTTGGCATCGATTCAAAAAAACCGAATGTTTCATAATTGGGCCTTTCCCCTCCCTTAAGCGGAAAGCTGTGTGGGTGGAACCAATCCTTATATTTCGATTTCTCCCCTTTTTCGAGTAAATCCTGAAAAGGGGGGAAGTAGTAGCCGCTATGGTTAAAAACGGCGTCCAGCATGACCCGGATATTCCGTTTATGGCATTCGGCTATTAGTGTTTTCAATGTTTCCTTCGTTCCGAATTGCGGATCGATACTCCGATAATCAATCGTATCGTATTTATGATTGGAGTAGGCATGGAAGATTGGCGTGAAATAGATTCCGTTGATGCCGAGATTCTCGAGGTAATCCAAATGTTCAATGATTCCTTCGAAGTCCCCGCCAAAAAAATTATCCACGGCCGGATCTTCACTTCCCCAAGGTATCACGTCTTCCGGATCATTGTCGGGGTTTCCGTTCGCGAATCGTTCAGGAAAAATTTGATACCAAACTGTATCTTTGACCCATTTCGGTGCCCCGAAAACTTCATTTTGATGTAGATAGGGAATCGCGAAATAGCTTCCTGGATCTCGGGGGGCTTCATTAAAGAAGCCCTTTTCCGTGTAAATGGCACTTTCATCTCCTGAGGATACCTTGAACCCATATCGAATTCTTCGGTAGGGAGGCTTCACATAGATATGCCAATAATCATAACGGTCATCGCTGCCTGATAAACTCATGGGAAGTTCTTCGTACTGCCACTGACCATCTTTATCGGAAATGTATGGATCCCCAAAAATCAATCCAGCTGAGGAGATATCTTGTTTTTTCGTACGTAGGCGGATATGTAGGGTTTCAGTGTTGATGGTATAGCCGTAATTGTCATTAGGTCTATGGTGTATGGATGAAAATTCCATTACAAAACCACTCCAATTCTATAGGTATTTGGGGAGGTGAAAAAGGAAACTTCCGGCTGTTTTATGAGGGGGGCACCATGAAGTTGCACTAAGCCAGGTAAAGTGTTTTTTCAATATGGTTATATACCCGATTTCAATTGAAAGAAGCACTTATTATCTAAAAAATAACAAAAAGTGTACATCACTACAAGTAAATAAATACACCAAGGAAAAATGTTGTAAAAACCAAAGCCGTTCATATAATGATAACAATAGCTTTGGTATCGTTTTCATTAAGTGGCTTTGTTTGAATGAATGAACTGAAAAATCAGTATTATTTGGTGCTTTTGGACATGATAGAATAAACATTTTAAAAAGGAGAATGAAAGTGAAGAAGCTGATTTTTCATTTGTTCATGTCCATGTTTTTAATCTTAAGTGTAAGTGCTTGTGGTACCAGTTCAAATTTGGAAAATGAAGTAGTGAAAGAAAAGAAGAAAAAAGAAGACGAAGCCAGCAATGAAGCGAAGCCGGAAAAATTGATCATTTGGGAGGAAAAAGGTAAAGCGGAGGCCCTAAAGCCGGTGATTGAAGCTTTTGAAAAAGAATATGGAATCAAAGTTGAGCATAAAGAGCTTGAAATAGCTACCGAGATGTATGAGCGGCTTCGAAGTGATGGGCCAATCGGAAACGGAAAGGCCCCGGATGTCGTAACTTTTTCACATGAAAAAGTCGGGCAAATCGTGAAGGAAGGCTTAATTCAGGAAGTGAAGGTGAAAGATGAGGTATTGAATGCCTTCATTGAGCCTTCAATTAGTGGGGAGATGTATCAAGATAAGGTGTTTGGATTGCCAAAATCCGTAAACACATCCGTTTTCATTTATAATAAAAAATTGATGGCTAAGGCTCCGGAGACGATGGATGATCTTTATAAAATGGCGAAGGAATTAAGAAAGGGTAACGTGCATGGTTACTATGCCAAATGGAATGATTTCCATGATTCGTATGGAGTGATCGCTGGAATGGGAGGTTATATATTCAAAGATAAGAATGGAAAACTGGACCCTTCCCACATTGGTTTGAATAATAAGGGTGCCACAAAAGGGGCTGCTTACATCCAAAAATGGTATAAGGCGGGTTTGATTCCTAAAGGCGACAAAGCAGCGATCGAGAAGTTGTTCATACAAGGGAATTTGGCTTCTATCATGAGTGGTGACTCATTAACAGAGGAAAAGGATACAGGAATTGCCCCCATGCCCGAATTGCCCAATGGCCAGCCAATGAAAACGTTGATGGAAATCAAAGGCTGGCATGTAACAGCATTCACTAAACATCCTTATTGGTCTACCAAGTTAGTTGAATATTTGACAAATGATGATAATGCAATGCAGCGTTATGATTTAACAGGGGAAATCCCTCCTAATAAATCAATCAAACACAATGCCGAAATCAATGAAAATGAAAGGGCACAAGCCATAAGCATACAATTACAATACGCTGAACCAGTGCCGAATATACCGGAAATGAATAGAGTATGGGGACCGATGAATGCAGCCATGGATGAAATAAGCACTCAAAAAGCAAATCCAAAAAGGGCCTTGGATAAAGCGGTTAAGACGATAAAAAAAGAACGTTAATAATGTTCTTCCTTTTCCGATTCAGTAACTATAACCAGTTTCACCAATTTGTCCCTTTAGTGTAAAGTTTTTTATAAATTGGATTTGACGTTAAAGGGCCAAAAGGCTAATCTTAAAGGCGTAAAGAGATAGCTAGGAGGAGAGCGGATATGAGAAAAAGAGTGTTATCACTCGCTTTAATTCCGTTGCTTCTTTTTTACGCCATTCCAGTAGGAGCAGCTGAAAAAGAACAACGAACTTGGAAGGATGAAATCGTATATTCATTATTGGTCGACAGATTTTTCGATGGGAATATTCAAAATAATGGAGATGCGAACGTGAATGACCCTTCCGCGTTTAATGGTGGGGATTTCGAAGGTGTCACGAAGAAACTGAATTATTTAAAAGATATGGGTTATACCGCTATCATCCTTTCACCGATTTTCGCTAATGATGAAAATGGCTATCATGGCGATTGGGTGGCAGATTTCTATAAAACGGATAAACATTATGGGACATTGAAAGAGTTTAAAAAACTCGTGAATGAGGCACATAAACGCGATATGAAGGTGATCATTGATTTTCAAGCAAATAATGTGGGTCCTGACTCCACGTGGCTGACCGATCCAAAAAAACAGGATTGGTTCCATGAAGAAAAAAAGATTTCCCAGGACAGTAGCCAAAAGGATTTGGAAACAGGCTGGGTTGATGATCTTCCCGATTTGAATCAAGATAATGAGGAAACAAGGGAATATTTACTTGATGCTGCCAAATGGTGGATAACGGAAACCGATATTGATGGTTACCGTATAAATAAAGTCCAATACGTAGCAAAAGATTTTTGGAAGGAATTTGTGGATGCAGTCAAATCTGAAAAATCAAATTTCTACACAATCGGCGATGTACAAGGTGATGCCGATCTGATATCAAGCTACAAGAAGACGGGTATCGATGCTTTTATGGCTTATCCAATAAATGCTGAGCTAAGGGAAGCATTTGCTGCACCCGATAAAGAATTGAAACCTGTTTTTAATGCGTTTGAGAAAAGCGAAGGTGAATTAGGGGGCGATGCCCAGCAGGCATTATTCATGGATACACAGGGGATGCCCCGTTTTACAAAGGATGCAGCCGACCATAACGAAAATCCAGGTTCCAGATGGAGAATGGCGCTGTCGTATCTATATACGATGCCAGGGGTGCCAATCGTATTTTATGGATCGGAAATTGCCTTAAATGGGGATATTGCCCCGGATAATCACAAGTTGATGAATTTTAAGACAGAACAGGAATTGGTGGAATATATAACAAAGCTTTCTGATCTCAGAGACATGTACCCAGCGTTGGTAAAGGGGGATATGGAGCTTCTATATGAAAAAGGTGGAGCTTCGGTATTCAAGCGTGTATATGGTGATGAAACGATTGTCGTCGCCATGAACAATACGACTGAAACTCAAACGATAAACCTTACTGATAAGGAGCTTGAAAGTAATAAAGAGTTGAGAGGTATGCTGAATGGGGATCTGGTCCGCAGTAAGGACAACAGTTACTCTATCGTAATCGACAGGGAGACGACAGAAGTCTACACGCTGTCACCTAAATCGATTATTAATATTCCTTACCTGTTAGTCATAGGATTGGTTCTTCTTATTTTTGGTATATTCATTGCTTTGGTTATTAAGCGTTCAAAACGGAACCAACCAAAATAATCATATACCTCTCGATTGTCGGTAGCCGCCAAACATTGTCCCTAAGGCTTTGTGGAAAACAGGATCGGGAGGTTACAGCATGAATAAGACCTGGTGGAAAGAAGCGGTCTGCTATCAAATATACCCGCGCAGTTTCATGGATAGTAATGGTGATGGAGTCGGTGATATAAAAGGTTTGATTTCAAAGCTTGACTATCTGCAGGAATTAGGGATTGATGTTATTTGGATTTGTCCGTTTTATAAATCGCCCAATGCGGATAATGGCTATGATATTAGTGATTATCAAGCAGTTTCCGATGAATTCGGTTCAATCGAAGATATTGATCTGTTATTGAAAGATGTTCACGGACGTGGGATGAAGGTGATACTCGATCTTGTTTTGAATCATACAAGTGACGAGCACCCCTGGTTCGTAGAGTCACGTTCGTCCCGCAATAATCCGAAACGGGATTGGTATATATGGAGGGATGGGCAGGACGGTCGTGAGCCTAATAATTGGGAAAGCATCTTTTCCGGAAGTGCCTGGAAATTCGATGAAAGGACCAATCAATACTATTTACATTTATTTGCCGAAAAGCAGCCAGACTTAAACTGGAAAAATACTGATGTACGAAAGGCATTATATGAAATGGTCAATTGGTGGCTCGATAAAGGAATCGATGGCTTCCGGATTGATGCCATCACGCATATTCATAAGCGTGATGGCCTTCCGGATATGCCCAATCCTTATTGGCATCAGTACGTACCTGCGTTTGAAATGCACACCAATCAGGACGGGATTCTGGATTACCTTCAGGAATTGAAAGAAGAGACTTTCTCTAAGTATGATATCATGACGGTCGGTGAGGCCAATGGTGTCAGGATTGAGCAGGCGGAAGAATGGGTCGGGGAATCGAATGGTAAGTTCAATATGATATTTCAATTTGAACATCTTGGACTTTGGAATAGGGGACAGAATCAAGATGTTGATGTTCTGGGATTAAAGCGCACAATGACCAAATGGCAAAAGGGGCTGAAAAACAAAGGATGGAATGCTTTGTTTTTTGAAAACCATGACCAGCCAAGAAGTGTATCCACCTGGGGAAATGATCATCAATACTGGTTGGAAAGCGCAAAAATGATTGGGGCTCTATACTTTTTCATGCAAGGCACACCTTTTATTTATCAAGGTCAGGAAATTGGCATGACGAATGTCCAATTTGATTCGATTGATGATTATGATGATGTAGGAATGAAAAATTTTTATCGGATAGAGACCTCCAAAGGTCGCCCGCATGATGAAATCATGAACATTATCTGGCATAGCGGCCGTGATAATTCACGAACACCGATGCAATGGAATGATTTCGAAAATGGCGGTTTCACGCACGGAACACCCTGGATGAGGGTTAATCCCAATTATCGCGCCATTAATGTAGAACAGCAGATAAATGACCCGTCATCCATTTATCATTTTTATAAAAAGATGATTGATCTTCGAAAAAAACATCAGGTGCTTGTTTATGGGGAATATGAATTATTATGGGAAGATCATCCTGAACTTTATATTTATACAAGAAATATGAATGATAATTCAGTCATGGTAGTTTGTAATTTTAGTATGAATCACCACCAAATCGACCTCTCTTACTGGGGGGGAATGGAACTTTTGCTAGCTAATTATGAGGATTGCCCTGAGGTGTCCCTTATTGATTTACGTCCATATGAAACGAGGGTTTATCGTTATTAATTTGAAAATCACTTCTATGGACTTGATTGGAAATTAGCTTAAAACCTATGTAGTTAGTCGTCTGACTTCTGGATCGCCAATAGACATGCCATTTTTTTAGAAGCTGATCATACATCAGCTTCTTTTTGAATTTTAAAACAGAGATGAAAAAAACGGAAAAGTAAGTATTTTCTGAAAAATTGAACAAACATAAAAAAAAGTATGGATATAACTATTGAACTGAGTGTATTATGAATACATACAAAATGTATAAATATAAAACGAATATTAAAGAAGTGTTTATTGGTATTCACCTTGCATTAAATGAAGTCAATAAAGGCTAAGAAGGGAGAGGGGAAATGCATGGCCATAACAATAAAAGATGTGGCACAGTTAGCGAATGTTGCTCCTTCAACAGTTTCTCGAGTGATTGCAAACAATCCTCGGATAAGTGAAAAAACAAAGGTACGGGTACGTAAGGCGATGAGTAAATTAGGATACCATCCAAACTTCATTGCCCGTAGTCTTGCCAATCAATCGACCAGGATCATAGGCTTGGTAATGCCAAGTTCGTCAAATGATTATTATCAAAATCCGTTTTTTCCGACGATCCTTCAGGGTCTAAGTGAGGGAGCTCAGGAAAATCATTATTCCCTGTTGCTAAGCACGGGAAAAACAGAAGATGAAATCTACGAAGGAGTAGTGAATATGGTGCAGGGGGGGATGGTTGATGGAATAATCCTGATGTATTCAAGGATGAACGATCACATTCTGACCTATTTGAGAGCAAGGGCTTTTCCATTTGTGATCATTGGGAAACCCTATGATTTTATTGAGGAGATAACATATGTTGATAATGATAATGTCTTGGCTGCCGAACAGGCAACGGATTACCTCATACAGCTAGGACATGAAAGGATTGGATTCATCGGAGGAGACGTAACCCTTGTGATGACCCTTGATCGCTTGTCAGGATACGAACGGGCATTGAAGAGGGCTGGAATCGATCGAAGGGGGGAATATACCCTGCATGAAGATTTTTTGCATGAAGGGGGACAAGCAGCTGCCAAAAGGTTACTATCCATCGATGAGCCACCAACCGCTTTGTTGGTCAGTGATGATCTTATGGCACTTGGCATCGTGCATTCACTTCGCGAGATGGGCGTGCGCACTCCTGAAGAAATTTCAATCGTCAGCTTCAATAACGTTCTTTTCTCTGAACTGTCATTACCAGCCCTGACTTCCGTAGATATCAATATTTTTGATTTGGGATATCAGGCCGCTAAGGGCATCATTCAAATGCTGCAGACTGGGGATGCTCCTGCTGGGACCATCATTCCACATCATTTCGTGGAAAGGCATTCCTGCAGATCGATCAAGCAAGGTGCAATGGCCATGACTTATTGAACGAAAAGGGCATTGCATAAAAGCAATGCTTTTTTTCCTAGAAATGTACACTGAAACTTTTGAATGCATGTATACCGCTTCCATGTCTGACCAAATTATTCTCTTTAAGGTATTGAATGGCTTCAAGGACTTCCTCAAAGATCCTTGGTTCGAGGCCGAGTTGGTTGTGTCCGCCATAAATTTTGGATACTGCCTTGATTTTTGCGATTTTTTCTAATGAATTCACAAGGTCTTCAGGGCTTGTCGAGGGATAAAATGCATAAACTGGAGTATCTGAATAAAGCAGGTCGCCAGTAAATAAATAACCTTTTTCATTATCCAAAATTGAGATGTGGCCAGGTGAATGCCCAGGTGTGTGATAAATGCCTAAACTGCGGTTCCCAATATCAATCGTGTCCCCATCCGCTAAGAGCCTATCAGGTGACCCCTGGTATGGCTTGTATGTATAAGGATCGAATGATTCGGGTATGGGGACAGTGATATCCCGGGCCATGTTCTTTCTTATTTGTTCCAAGGACAAACCTTCAATGCCGTTAATCAACCAATAGGCATCATCACCATGAACATAAATTGTATCATAATCCCCATGACTGCCAATATGATCCGCATGAACGTGTGTCGTCAGGACGATAATCGGAAGATCGGTAAGCTGGTCTGTAATCCGCTTAATCGAACAGATACCTAATCCTGTATCGATTAACGCAGCTCGGGTCTCCCCAAGTAATAAAAAGGAATGAACTTTCTCCCAATGACCATATTCACTGATTGCAAACGTTTCTGAGTCCAATTCCTGAACGGTGAACCATGGATCTACAATATTTTTCAAAAATGACTCCACTCCTTCCCATTCATACATTCCGCTTTAACCGGAAATATCCTGCTTGAAAGAGTAAAAGCAGTGGATTTTTGAAATCCACTGCTTTTGAAAGGGTAAGGCTTATCCGTTTACCACGGTGCCGCCGTTTACGTGGATGACTTGTCCGCTGACATAGGATGAATCATCACTTGCCAAATATACATAAGCTGGTGCTAATTCCTCTGGCTGCCCTGCGCGGCCCATTGGAGTATCCTGTCCGAATTTGGCGACATCCTCTTCTCCGAATGAGGCAGGAATCAGCGGTGTCCAGATCGGACCTGGGGCAACGCCGTTCACTCTGATGCCATCTTTTGAAATGGAGTTCGACAGGGCCCTTGTAAATGCCAGTATTGCACCTTTTGTTGAAGAGTAATCGATTAGTTTTGGGTTGCCTTGATAGGCTGTGATAGAGGTTGTATTAATGATGCTGCTACCTTTTTTTAGGTGCTTCAATGCAGCTTTAGTTAAGTGGAACATCGAGAAAATATTCGTGCGGAACGTTTTTTCCAATTGTTCAGCTGAAATGTCAAGGATACTTGTCTGCACATGCTGTTCACCGGCGTTGTTGACTAGAATGTCCAAACCGCCAAATTCTTCAACCGTTTTTTTGACGACATCCTGGCAGAAGGCTTCATCACCGATATCTCCGGAAATGAGTAAACATTTCTGGCCTTCCTTTTCAATCAATTCTTTTGTCGCTTTGGCATCCTCGTGTTCATCCAAGTATGCAACTGTCACATTCGCTCCTTCTTTGGCGTAATAAATGGCAACCGATTTACCGATTCCGCTGTCTCCTCCTGTTATGATTGCCGTTTTACCTTTTAGTTTGCCGCTTCCTTTGTAGGCAGCTTTAACTGAATCGGGGTTCGGTTCCATTTTTGTTTCCAATCCAGGTTGATGCTGTTGATGTTGAGGTGGAAATCCTTGTTTGTTCTGATTTTGGTTTTGGGTAGTCAAGATTAAAACGCCTCCTGTTTAATTTATCTATGCTTTTTCTATTCCTTTTTTTAGTAAAAAGAAAACGTGGAAAAAACAACCAAATAAATCATGGGTAATTATACTAAGGGAACATGACTAGTCTTTCCATGTTACATGAAGGAGATTCATTTGAAGAAAAAGGGGTTCACGGCTATTGAGGCAATGATGCAAATAAAAAAAGACCCACCCAAAGGTGAGGCCTTCATATTTAGCGGTAATTTAAGAATTGCACATCAATGGAAAGATCAGCGCCCCGGATTGCGGAAATGATTCCTTGCAAATCGTCACGGTTCTTACCGGTAACACGGATTTGATCATCTTGGATTTGGCTTTTCACTTTAAGACCGCTATTTTTAATGATGGTATTGATTTTTTTTGCCTGTTCCTTATCGATGCCTTGAATCAACTTAGCCCGTTGACGAACGGTTCCGCCAGAAGCTCCTTCTAATTTGCCATAGTCCAAGTTCTTGACTGGTACGTCACGTTTAATGAGTTTACTAATGAGAACATCCTTCAGCTGTTCGAGCTTATATTCATCGTCGGACACTAAAACAAGGTCTTCTTTTTCAATGGTGATGCTGCTTATACTCCCTTTAAAATCATAGCGTGTTTGTATTTCCTTCATAGCCATGGTAACTGCATTCGTTACCTCTGAAAAGTCTACTTTCGAAACAATATCAAATGAATTTTCCTTTGCCATCACTTACCTCCAGCAGGTTTTATTTCCTTTATTATAGAGAAAGTGTGATAGGAAGACAACTATCTAGACCATATTAAAAAAGCAAGGGGACAAGCCCCTCGCGTCATTTATGGTCTGTTTTCTTCGAATAGGAGTGCTTACCCGCAGCAAGGTTTTCCTGATAGGCGACATTTTTTTCAGCATTTCTCGCTTGGTTATCTTTTGGCCTTTTATTGTCATCGGTTGTTTTTGACATAGAGAAAACTCCCTTCCATTATCTGATCAATATATATTGTTCACAATTATGGAAGGGAGTATGTATGTTTATGATTTCTCAGGGGTATCGTTTAAGAAGAAGAGGGCGATTGTACCAGGACCGGCATGTGCGCCGATGACGGAGCCGATTGTATGGATCATGAAATCGGTTGTCCCGAATTCATTCTGAATGGCTTCCTTCCATTCCAGGGCCGTCGCTTCATCATCACCATGACTGATGGCAATCGTTTGGTTTTTTAAATTTTTTCCTCTTTCGTGCATTAATTCGATTACACGTTTAATCAATTTCTTTTTGCCGCGTAACTTTTCAAGCGGAACAAGCTTCCCATCTTCTACATGCAATAACGGTTTAATGTTTAATAAACCGCCAACAAGGGCAGATGTCTTGGAGATGCGGCCGCCACGGGCCAAATACTCAAGGTCATCTACAGTGAATAGATGCTCCATATGCCGGGTTTGGAATTCTATGTCAGCTAGGATTTCTTCTTTAGTGGCACCGTTTGCTGCTAGATCGGCTGCTTTCTTTACAATTAAACCGACGCCCATCGAAGCGCATTTCGTATTGACGATTTCAATGTCAAGGTCAGGGTACTCTTCCTTCACCTGATTAAGAATCATCACTGCCGTTTGATATGTGCCTGATAACTCAGAGGAAAAGGCTATATAAATCCCTTGTTTTTTCTCTTTGGCAAATTGTGTGAAAAGTTCTATAAAGTATTCTGGGGAAGCTTGCGATGTTTTCGGGGCTTTTCCCTCAATCATCGCCTGATAGACTTCGTGAGAATTAATGGTAAGTAAATCTTCATAATTTTTCCCGTCAAGATGGACTTGTAAAGGAATTAATGAAACATTGTTTTCCTTATAGAAAGACAACGGCAAATCACATGCACTATCTGCAAGAATTGTGATAGCCATAATACACCTGCTTTCTTTTTACAATTTTTAGAAAATGAGTGATCACTCTACATTTTAGTGTAGCACGTAACGGTAAAAATTCAATCTCTACATAAATAGAATAATTAATTAAGGGTAAAAAGATAATAGAATAAGGGTGAAATGGAGGTTTTTAGGATGTACAGTGGTGAAATGAAGAAAATTATCATAGTTGTGGTCGGAGCATTACTGAATGCCATCGCAATGAACTTTTTTCTAATACCGGCAAACGTATATGCAAGCGGCTTTACAGGAGTGGCCCAGCTTCTATCGAGGATGATTGGTTCTTTTGCTCCTTTTAATGTATCGACAGGTATTCTATTGTTTTTATTGAACATCCCAGTAACGATCATTGCTTGGCGAAAGGTTGGAAAATCTTTCACTTTTTATAGTTTCCTTAGTGTTGTCTTGATGTCCTTCTTTATGGAAATCATTCCGATTACACGCTGGTCGCCTGACATATTATTAAATGCGGTATTTGGCGGCGTCATAGCTGCAGTAGGTGTGGGAATCACCTTGAAATACGGTGCATCTACTGGCGGAATGGATATTATCGCCATGCTTCTGTCACGGAAGAAGGACAAGCCCGTAGGTACTTATTTATTTCTGTTGAATGGCGTGATCATTGTAACGGCAGGTGCTGTTTATGGACCGGAAAAAGCTTTGTACACACTTGTTACCCTTTATACATCGACCCGTGTCGTTGACGCGATTCATACACGTCATGAAAAGCTTACGGCCATGATCATTACAAAGAAAAGCGAAGAACTTAAACAGGCAATCCATGCTAAGTTAGTTCGCGGAATCACAAGGGTTCCTGCAAAAGGGGCGTTCACCAACGAAACTAAGGAAATGTTATTGATTGTCATTACAAGGTATGAACTGTATGACCTTGAACGGATCATCAAGGAAGTGGACCCACATGCTTTCACAAACATCATAGAAACTTCAGGCATAGTTGGAACTTTCCGCAGGGAATGATATTAACAAAAGATTAAGGCCATTACACTTCTATTACAAAAGGAAGTATTTAGGCGTTTTAAGTTTATTGCCTGTATGAAACGGAAAATTCTTAAAATGAAACGCCAATTTAAAACTTTATGAAGGAGTGATAAAAATGGCTAACGACGAAAAAATGAGCAGACAGGAAGCAGGTCGTAAAGGCGGGGAAGCCACTTCTAAAAATCACGACAAGGATTTTTACCGGGAAATTGGGCAAAAGGGCGGAGAAGCCACTGCTGATTCCCATGGTAAAGACTTTTATAAAGAAATCGGTGAAAAAGGCGGTAAGGCACGAAATGACAATGGATGAAAACAACGCGAAAGCCTCCAGGAATCCTGGAGGCTTTCACGTTATTTAGAGTGGTTTTCCAGTTCTTCCTGAAGTTCTCGCAGTTGTTCTTTTTCGGCCTCGGTCGTATTGGCAAAGGCTGATGAAAGAGCGTTTCTAGCGATTTCCTCTGTCTTGCGCTGGTCACCGCCATGCTCAGAGTGAAGAGCATTTTTAGCGATTTCCTCTGTCTTATGCTGGTCACCGTCATGCTCAGAGTGGAGAGCTTCTTCAACAAATTCCCTTGCCTTCTGGAATAGATTGTTTCCCATTAGAAGCCACCATAGCTTTGTTCTGACATAATTCTTAACCTGTCTTTTTCAGCCTCTTCAAACGTAGTGTGATAAGGGATTTTTTCGGCATGCCTGGCAACACTTTCTTTGCCTTGCTGTACAAATCGTTTAGATTTACTGCTTTTACCCATTCTTATCTCCTCCGATTCTGAGCGTTGTCGACAACGGAGTGGATCTGTTGTCCATATTAGTTTGGCTTTAAAGAGAGATATTATGAAGGTAAAAAATGACGTATTAGGCTTTTATATTGAATTTTTCTTCGAGGAAGACCGCTATACCATCTTCTTCATTCGTCAATGTAGTCGTATTTGCTACCGTTTTCACTGGCGAAATCGCATTTCCCATGGCCACCCCGGTTCCCGCGTAATCGAGCATTTCTAAATCATTATCTTCATCACCGAAAGCGATTATCCTGTTTTGAGGAATTTCCAGATAGTTGGAAACGCGTTTTAAACCTACGGCTTTACTTAACCCGCTTTTTATTATTTCGATGATATGAAAAGGCTCTGCCCAGCGGCGATGATCGACCAATTCGGCATGGACATCGGATAAATGCTGGCGAATCTGTCCTACGAATTCGCTATCTGTGTGAATTAGCATCGAAGTTGGGGAATCCTGAAGGTAATTGCGCAAGTCACCTGTCTTCATGATCGGATTTCCTACATTGAACATGTTCATCAGCTTTTCATCATGATAATGAACATACACTTCATCCCGGACTTCTGCGATGATGTTATGATATTTAAACTGATCACACGCTTCAACAATATCTTTCGCTACACTTATATCCAGTGGAGAGTGGTATACCCCCCAGCTTGTATGTAATGGGTGATGGACGAAAGCGCCATTGAAATTAACGATTGGTGTAGTCAACCCCAATTCCCGGTAATAAAGTTCACTTGAGCGAAAGGGACGCCCGGTAGCAATCATAACTTCGTGTCCATCTTCTTTTAGTTTTAGGAGTGTTTTTTTAGTCCTTGAAGAAATTGTTTTGTTATCTGTAAGTAAAGTACCATCAAGATCCAATACGATTAAATGTTTCTCAGCCATGTACACACCTTCTGTTCTTTTTGATTTCATTATATGCAAATATTGTTAAGCCTATTTTAAAGTAAATGTAAATCTTTTTCATTCTTTATGCATTCCTGTATGATATTACTATATCCAAGATTATGATGATTAAAGCGAAGCTCAGGTTTAAAGAGTGGAATGATGAATGCCAATGCCATTAATGGTATTGACCGGAACAAATTATTCGGAGGGGTTAACTTGATAATAATTGAAAAAGAACTAATTGGACATATTCCTGTATTGCACCTAGGTGAAGAAACCACCTTCAATCAGGAATTGCCGATTATTATTTTTATACATGGTTTTCAAAGTGCAAAAGAACACAATCTTCATTATGCTTATTTATTGGCAGAAAAGGGTTTTCGTGTACTTCTTCCCGATGTGATTCATCATGGGGAAAGGGAAGCTGGTTTAAGTGAATCTCAAATGATGCCCCGTTTTTGGGAAATGGTTTTGCAGACAATCCAGGATTTATCTTTGTTGAAGGATGATTTATTATCCCGAAAATTAATTGATCCTGACAGAATTGGCGTAGCTGGTACCTCAATGGGGGGAATAGTGACTAATGGGGCATTGGCTGCTTATGAATGGATATCCGCCGGAGTCAGTTTAATGGGAAACCCATCATATGTCGCGTATGCAGAGCTCCAAATGGCGGAGATTAAGAAAAGGAAAGTTAATTTCCCAGCTACCGATGAGGAAGTTGCCAAGATGATTGAACAGCTCAAGCCATTTGATTTGAGTCTGAATCAGGATAAGCTTACCAACCGTCCGCTTCTTTTTTGGCATGGTGCCAAAGATCCGGTTGTGCCTTATCAACATGCATATCGTTTTTATGAAGCTGTCAAAGCAGGGTATAATGAGGCAGATGAAAAAATTGAATTTATCCTTGATCCTAAGTCTGGACATAAAGTAAGTAGGGAAGGCGTGCTTATGACTGCAGACTGGTTCACGAAACATTTACTGTCAACTGTGCAAAAAGCTTAAGTACTCACTCAAAATCTGTTATGATTCTAATACGGACATAAATTATAGTCAAAAATGGACATAATGATGAAACCGACAATCTAAAACGAAGAGATTTTCCATAAAAGGAGTGATCGAAGTGGATCAAGATACAAAAGACATTATATTGGGAGCTTTGGAGCAGGTCATTGACCCTGAGCTTGGCATAGATATCGTTAATTTAGGCTTGGTATATGATGTGGATATGGATGAGGAAGGTTTGACTACCGTGACGATGACATTGACTTCCATGGGCTGTCCGCTAGCTGGGACGATCGTCGATCAAGTTAAATTGGTTCTGGAAGATATCCCCGAGGTAAAGGAAACGGATGTGAAGATTGTCTGGAGTCCGCCATGGACGAAAGATAAAATGTCCAGATATGCTAAAATTGCATTAGGAATCAAATAATAACTCTATATAGAAATGAAAAGCCAGTCAAAAAACAGTGAATCCATTCAATTGAGTCACTTTTTATGGTCTGGTTTTTTCTAATACTTTCGGCTAGGAGTGGTTAATTGAACAGTCAAATTAAAGATTCATTGGACAGGCCACTAAGGGATTTAAGGATTTCAGTCATAGATCGCTGTAACTTTCGCTGCCAGTATTGCATGCCTGCTGAAATTTTTCATGAGAATTTTCAGTTCCTGCCTAAAAGTGAGCTATTATCTTATGAGGAAATTGTAAGGCTTTCTAAAATATTTGCAAGCTTAGGGGTAAAAAAACTAAGGTTGACAGGCGGGGAACCATTACTCCGGAGAGATCTCACAACTCTGATTTCATATCTAGTTAAAATTGAAGGTATTGAAGATATTGGACTGACTACGAATGGAGTCTTCTTGAAAAAACATGCCGTGAATTTGAGGGAAGCTGGTTTGCAGAGGGTGAATATCAGCTTAGACAGCCTCGATGATGAACTTTTCAAGAAGATGAACGGCAGGGATATCGGCATAAAGCCTGTTATGGAAGGCATCGCAGCTGCCAAAGAAGCAGGGCTTGGCGTTAAAGTGAATATGGTAGTGAAAAAAGAAACCAATGAATCTCAAATCCTGCCGATGGCCCGATTTTGTAAAGCTGAGGGCATTCAATTACGCTATATAGAATTCATGGATGTCGGACATACAAATGGCTGGCAGTTGAAGAATGTCATTACGAAAAAAGAACTGCTTGCGATGCTCCAAACCGAATTCGATCTAGAACCGGTTGAAGAAGATTATTTTGGAGAGGTGGCAAAACGCTTCCGTTATAAGGGCACTACTGCAGAAGTGGGCTTCATAACCTCCGTATCCGAGTCTTTTTGTTCAAGTTGTACACGTGCACGTCTTTCTGCTAATGGAAGTTTATATACATGCCTGTTTAATGGAAAGGGACATGACTTGAAGTCATTGCTCCGTTCCGGCATGACAGATGAAGAATTGACAGGATTCATCATTTCGCTTTGGAATCGTAGGGACGACCGCTATTCGGATGAGCGGGCAGCGGGAACGGCCAAGAAACAGGAAAAAATCGAAATGTCATTCATTGGCGGGTAATATTCAAATACTCCTTCCGAATGAATAAAAAATGAAGGGATGGCGATTATGCCGTCCCTTCATTTTTTATATAGTTATTAGGAACTTCTGATGCAGTCAATGGACGAAATCGATTTTTATACTTTTTTTATGCATATTTATATTTTTTTATAGGAACCATGGAAATGAAAATAATAAAATGGTCCTAGGGAAAATTCAGCCTGAAAATAAACGCCAATCATATTAAGGTCCGTAAGGCATTATGTATTTACCTATTTTTTTATGTGGGATTTAATCGATGGTACAGATTTCTATCGGACAGTTTTCACAGTCGATTTCCTGTTTCAAAAAGTCAAAGTCAAGAATCGTAATGCGTCCCTTTTTAATGGTGATGACATTGTTTTTCCTTAATTGAGCGAGCATTCGATTGACTACCTCGCGGGATGTGCCGCAAAAATTGGCGAGTTCTTGGTTTGTAAAGGGAAGATTGATAACTTTACCGTCTTCTGCTTCAGTGCCATAACTGTTTGATAAACGGATAAGGGTGGAGTAAAATGCACCTTTCTTGCCGTGCAGGAGCATATCGCGGAATTTAGCCTGATTTTTACGGTTTTGAGCCGATAACCATGTCATCATCTCGACTGCAAGATGGCTATCGGAGGCGATTTTCTCTTCTAATGCTTCTTTGGAAATTATCGCAACAGTTCCATCTTCCATCATCTTTGCATTCATCATATATTTAGGATTTGGAGAAAATAAGACTGTTTCCCCAACCAAATCATTCTCCGAACTAATGCGTATAGTTAATTCCCGACCGTCAGGAACAACCTTACTCACTTCTACTTTTCCTTTTAAAATGTAATACAAATCACTTGCTGGGGTGCTCTCCTGAAAAAGGTAGCGCCCTTTTTCCATATGCTTAACTTGCTGATTATTATCTAAAATTGAATGCATCCGATTAGATAACGATAATTCACTCATGCAATGACCACCTTTCCAAATACAGTTAAAACTCAATCACTACCTTTGATTTAAACGGAAAAAACACTAGCAGTCAACAACTTTGGATAATTCTAGGAGTTTAGGTGGATAATTTTTCATTTGAAATATTAGTTTAGAATTTTATAAAAATACATTTGATTTTATTTTTATTCAGTCTTATAATAATAGAATCAAAGAATGACAGGGACCTGAAATTATAGGAGATGGTTTTATGAACGTATCAATAGTAGGTGCAACGGGTTATGGAGGAATGGAACTAATAAGATTTTTGAATAATCATCCGCAATTTAAAATAAAATCATTGCATACTTCTTCCCAATTTGGCCGAAGTTTATCTGAAGAAAATGCACATTTCATGCATATGAAAGACAAATTAGAAGAAATTGATCCGGAAGCGATTGCAAAAAAATCCGATATTGTATTTCTTGCAACTCCTTCTGGTGTTTCCTCGCAATTGATTTCGGAATTTTCCGACCTTGACATTAAAGTAATCGACCTATCAGGAGACCTCAGGCTTCAAACTCCAGGTGAATATGAACAATGGTATAAAAAACCAGCAGCGCCTCAGCACATTATTGAGGAAGCCGTATACGGATTGACTGAATGGAATGCCGAAGCAATAAAAAAAGCAACGATTATTGCAAATCCAGGGTGCTACCCAACCGCATCACTCTTAGGTCTTGCCCCTTTATTCACTGAAGGATTGGCCGGAGCAGCTGCCGATGTGATCATCGATGCAAAATCCGGGGTTTCAGGGGCGGGTAAATCACTTTCGGCAGTCACCCATTATAGTGAAATGAATGAGAACTTTAAGATATATAAGGTAAATCAACATCAACACATACCGGAAATCGAACAACAGCTTGGGAGATGGTCATCAGGTTTAGAGCCTATTACCTTCAATACCCATCTTGTTCCAATGACACGAGGGATTATGGCAACGATGTATATAAAGGTGAATCGGGAAACCTCAAATGTTGAATTAAAGGATTTATACGAAACCGTATACGAGAACCACCCATTTGTCCGGGTACAGCCCCTTGATCGCTTTCCATCCACAAAACAAGTATATGGATCGAACTTTTGCGACATAGGCGTTGATTATGATGAAAGAACAGGTAAGGTAACGGTGGTTTCAGTTATTGATAATTTAGTGAAGGGTGCTGCAGGGCAGGCCATTCAAAATGCAAATATATTAATGGAACTAGAAGAAACGGCAGGACTATGGAACAGTCCGCTATATCCGTAAACTTTGGAGGAAAAAAATGAAAACATTACAGCCAGTTGAAGAAATCAAACAAATTCAAGAAGGAAACATTTTAATGCCCCAAGGGTTCAAAGCGGCAGGTGTACATGCAGGATTACGTTATTCCAAAAAGGACGTTGGCATCATTTTTACCGATGTCCCAGCATCAGCCGCGGCGGTTTATACACAAAATGTTGTTCAAGCCGCTCCAATCAATGTAACGAAAGACAGCATAGCCGTAAATGGAAAGCTTCACGGCATTGTAGTGAATAGTGCGTGTGCGAATGCTTGTACAGGTGAACAGGGTTTAAAAGATGCAAATGAAATGAGGAAGCTTGCAGCTCAAAAGTTCGGTTTGGAGGACCATTCATTTGCAGTGGCTTCAACGGGAGTCATTGGGGAATTCATGGAAATGGAAAAAGTAAAAAAAGGCATAGAGTCATTGCAGCCAGAAAATACAACTGAAGCTGCTGAAGCTTTTGGTACAGCCATTTTAACAACGGATATTGTAACGAAGAGCTGTGGTTATGAAACGATTATTGACGGAAAAACCGTGAAAATGGGCGGTGCTGCGAAAGGTTCGGGAATGATTCATCCAAACATGGCCACAATGCTTGGTTTCATTACGACGGATGCTGTAATTGAACCGGATGATTTACAGCAAGCACTTTCCTCCATTACAAATGATACATTCAATCAAATCACGGTTGATGGTGACTGTTCAACGAACGACATGGTGTTAGTGCTCGCGAATGGAGAAGCGAACAATGAACCTTTGACACCTGAGCATCCTGAATGGTCCATTTTCCTGGAATTATTAAAACAAACTTCCGAAAATCTAGCCAAACAAATTGCGAAAGACGGAGAAGGTGCCACAAAACTGATAGAAGTGAATGTTCATGGCATGCCTGCGAAGCAAGATTCACAGATGATGGCGAAGACGATCGTTGGGTCAAATCTAGTGAAAACGGCAGCTTTTGGAGCGGATGCAAACTGGGGACGAATCATTGCTGCAATGGGAAGAAGCGGAGTGGAATTCAATCCGGATCAAACAACGATCGTTTTTGGAGATATCGTCGTACTTAATGATGGTGAGCCGGTAATGTTTTCTGAGGAAGAAGCCAAAGCATACTTGGAAAATGAAAGTATCATCATTAATGTTTATTTGAAAGATGGTAATGAATCAGGAACGGCCTGGGGCTGCGATTTAACCTATGATTATGTGAAAATAAACGGGAGCTATCGTTCGTAAGAGGTGAAAAGTATGGATATATTAGTCGTAAAGTGTGGCGGCAGCATCATTAATGAGTTATCGGAGTCGTTTTTCAGTAGTGTAAAAGAGTTACAAAACCGTGGGTACCATATTGTCTTTGTGCATGGAGGCGGACCTGATATAAATTCAATGCTTGAAAAATTTGAAATTGAACCAGTATTTGAAGATGGTTTAAGAAAAACGACCACAGAAGTGCTGGAAATTGTGGAACTTATGCTGGCAGGCAAATCGAACCGCAGCCTCGTTCATAAATTGGAATCACATGGCATCAAGGCAATCGGTTTAAATGGCTCTGACGGCGGAATTCTCACAGGTGATTATATCGATGAACAGAAACTTGGAGCTGTTGGTGAGATACAACAAGTCAATACGGAATTATTCGGACTTTTATTCGAAAAAGGTTATTGTCCGGTATTGACGCCCATTTCAACTACCGAAGAAGGCACTAAATTAAATGTGAATGCCGATATGGCTGCAGGGTCTGTAGCGAAGGCATTATCGGCTGCTATGTGTTTATTTGTGACCGATGTTAAAGGGGTCTTGAAAAATGGGCAGATCATTGAGAGATTGAATGAAACGGAAACGAAGAACTTAATAAATGATGGAAGCATCCATGGGGGAATGATCCCGAAAGTCACTACAGCGCTGTCGGTGCTGAATAAAGGGATTGAAGAAGTGATGATCGTTAGCGGGAAAGATCATTTTTATCAAGACGGACAATTCATCGGTACGAAATTTCTTCAGGAAGAAGGGGTATTTCAATGAGTAATTTATTTCCAACATATGCAAGATGGAACATTGAGCCAAAAACAGCGTCAGGATTGAAGATTACGAGTACAGCAGGTAAAGAGTATCTTGATTTCACATCCGGAATCGGGGTTTTGAATCTTGGACATTGTCATGAGTTGGTAAAAGCGGCCATCACGGAACAGCTTAATAAATATTGGCATGTATCGAACATGTTTCAAAGTTCCCTACAGGAACGGGCGGCAAAAATGCTGGCTGATGCCTCTGGTTTAAATCAGGTGTTCTTTGCCAACAGCGGTGCCGAGGCGAATGAGGCAGCTATCAAACTAGCCCGTAAAGCTACCGGGAAAAGCAAAATTGTCACATGTCAGCAGTCTTTCCACGGCCGCACGTTTGCAACGATGGCTGCAACGGGGCAAGAAAAAATCAAGACTGGTTTCGGACCGATGCTAGCTTCGTTCGAATATGTTCCTTTTAATGATAATGATGCAATGACAGCGGCCATCGATGAAAATACGGCAGCTGTAATGATTGAAATTGTTCAAGGAGAAGGCGGTATCCATGTTGTACAGCAATCATATCTGGATACGATTCAAACTAAATGCCAAGAACAAGGAGCTCTCCTTATCATAGATGAAATTCAGACTGGAATAGGGCGTACAGGGAAACCATTTTCATTCCAACATTTCAATATCCAACCGGACATCATCACTTCAGCAAAGGGGCTAGGAAATGGCTTGCCAATCGGGGCGATGATTGGGAAGGAAGCGCTGTCTGAGTTCTTTAACCCTGGGAGTCATGGATCCACTTTTGGAGGTAATCCCGTTAGTGTCTCAGCGGCCGAAGCCGTGTTAAAGGAAATTTTCCAATCAGGGTTTTTACAAGAAACCGTTAAAAAGGCTGAATACCTTGAGAGCGAATTGGCAAAAGCATTGAAGGACATGGAAGAAGTGAAAGAGATCCGCGGTCTGGGAATGATGGTCGGAATTGAATGTAAACAAGATGTCCAGGTGTTTTTAATGGAACTGCAAGAAGAGGGCTTACTTGTATTGAGTGCCGGTCCTAAAGTGCTTCGTTTACTCCCATCCCTGACGGTCACCGAATCGGAGATCGATATGGCGATAGACAAAATTAAAAAAGTATTGGCAATAAAACAAACTATCTAAATTTATTGAATTTTTATGGAACGAAATGAATAATTATGCTATCGTATATATAAATATACATCATCTAAAGAGGTGAAGATCATGAAAAGCTATCTATATTTAGAGAATGGTTCCGTCTTTGAAGGGGAACTGCTGACTAAATCGACTGAAAAAACAATCACTGGAGAGATTGTCTTTTTCACAGGAATGACCGGATATCAAGAAGTGTTGACAGATCCTTCATATAAGGACCAGATTGTCATCTTCACATACCCGCTGATCGGAAATTATGGAATCAATGAATATGATTTTGAAAGTAAGAAGCCGCATGTTGCCGGTGTGATTGTATATGAAGGAAATATGAGCCATTCCCATTATCAAGCTAAATATTCACTTGGTGAATATTTAGACAAGTGGAACATTCCTCTTTTAAGCCATGTTGACACAAGAGCGGTCGTTAAGAATATAAGACAGGAAGGTTCCATGCAGGCTGTCATCACAGCGGAAGAAAAATACAATGTCGTACCCGGCCTGAATGGTTTATCAGCCCACGTTGCTGAGGTATCCACAAAGGTTATCGAGTGTTTTGGGGAAGGCGACAAGCACGTGGTGATGATGGATTTCGGCTATAAAAAATCCATATTGGATTCATTGGTCGAACAAGGCTGCCGAGTCTCTGTCGTACCATTCGATACTGAATTCGAACAAATCAGGGACTTGAAGCCAGATGGAATTTTGCTTTCAAATGGGCCTGGGGATCCAAAACAGCTTGAATACCTTTTAGGAAACATTAAAAAGATCATTACGAATTTTCCAACGATGGGCATTTGCCTCGGTCATCAATTAACGGCCCTTGCCTTAGGTGGAAATACCAAAAAAATGCTGTTTGGGCATCGCGGTGCGAATCAGCCCGTGGTCGATTTGAAAACGAAAAGGGTGTATATGAGTTCACAGAACCATAGTTATGAGGTTGATGAACCGAGCTTACAAGGAACATCGCTGCAAGTGAGATTCAGAAACGTGAATGATAACACGGTTGAGGGGCTCATGCATGAAGACTTGCCAATCTTCACTACGCAGTACCACCCAGAGGCAAATCCAGGACCTATCGAGAGTTCATTACTATTCAACGACTTTTTACAAATGATAAATGATTATAGCGGGAGAGAAAAAGCTTATGCCTAAGGACGACACGATACAGACCATTTTAGTGATTGGTTCGGGGCCGATTGTCATCGGGCAGGCCGCCGAATTCGATTATGCAGGTACACAGGCCTGCCTTGCTTTAAAGGAAGAAGGATATAAAGTCATACTGGTCAACAACAATCCTGCAACGATCATGACTGATGATATGAATGCGGATGCTGTCTATTTCGAACCTCTAACAGTTGATGTACTTGAAAAAATCATTTCCAAAGAAAAGCCGGATGGCCTGCTCGCTACATTAGGCGGTCAAACAGGATTGAATCTTGCTTATCAATTGGATGATGCGGGGGTACTTGAAAAATATAAAGTCAAATTATTGGGAACTCCGATCGACTCCATCAAAAAAGGGGAGGATCGTGAACTGTTCCGTGAATTGATGTTTGAAATAGGTGAACCTGTTCCCGACAGTACAATTGTCCATACACTTGAAGAAGCGTTGGCATTTGCCGACAAAATCGGTTTCCCCATCATCGTTCGTCCCGCTTATACACTCGGCGGAACTGGCGGTGGGATTGCTGATTCACTTGATACCTTTAAGGAACTTGTACGGGGCGGACTGCAAGAAAGCCCGATAACACAATGCTTGATTGAAAGAAGCATAGCTGGTTATAAGGAAGTAGAATATGAAGTTATGCGAGATGGCAACAATACGTGCATCACCATCTGTAATATGGAAAATATCGATCCGGTTGGGATTCATACAGGTGATTCGATCGTCGTGGCACCATCACAGACTTTATCGGACGATGAGTTTCAGATGCTGCGTGCCGCTTCCATTAAAATCATTTCCGCTTTAGGTATCATTGGCGGCTGTAACATTCAATTTGCACTTGATCCGAACAGCAAGCAATATTATTTAATAGAAGTAAACCCGCGCGTCAGCCGTTCATCGGCACTAGCTTCCAAAGCAACAGGTTATCCCATAGCCCGCATAGCTGCAAAGCTCGCTGTCGGCTACAATTTATCGGAGCTCATCAATCCAGTAACGAAAAGCACATATTCAAGCTTCGAGCCTGCTCTTGACTATGTAGCTGTAAAGTTCCCGCGGTGGCCATTCGATAAATTCACGACCGCCAACCGCAAATTGGGAACACAGATGAAGGCGACTGGTGAAGTGATGGCTTTACACCGCAGCTTTGAGGGGGGAGTCCAAAAGGCCGTCGATTCTTTGGAATTGAAAACGATTGGGCTGCAGCTATCATCTCTGAAAAATAATACAGTTCCTGAACTTTGGGGAAAGCTTGCCGAAAAATCTGATGAACGCATCTTTGTCATTTTTGAAATGCTTAGAAAAGGTGTGACGATTGAAGAAATCCATGAAGCAACAGCCATAGATTATTTCTTCCTTAAATCCTTTGCTTCATTGATCCAAAACGAATTGGAAATTGAAGCTAAGGAAATCGATCAGGTAACAAGGGAAGATCTTCAATTTTACAAGGAAAAGGGCTTTTCAGATCGCTATCTTGCTTCCGTATGGAAAGTAAATGAAATGGAAGTGAGAGCACACAGGAAATCACTGGGCGTAACTGCTGCCTACAAAACGGTTGATACATGTGCAGCCGAGTTCGAATCACATACGAACTACCACTATTCAACATATTTTGGTGAGAACGAACAGAAAAAAACGGCCAAAAAGAAAGTGTTGATGATTGGCAGCGGTCCGATCCGCATCGGACAGGGAATAGAATTTGATTACTGTTCGGTTCACGGTGTTTATGCACTCCAGGATGAAAATGTCGAAACGATCATGATCAATAATAACCCAGAAACGGTAAGCACGGATTTTGCGACGGCAGACCGCCTATATTTCGAACCTTTAACTCTTGAATATGTTCTGAATGTAATAGAAGCGGAAGATATTGAAGATGTTATCGTCCAATTCGGTGGGCAGACTGCGATAAACCTGGCAAAAGGCCTGGAAGATTACGGTGTCAATTTGTTGGGTACTTCATTCGATACACTTGATCAATTAGAAGACCGTGATCGTTTTTATCAGCTTCTTCAAAAACTGGATATCCCCCATGTACCGGGTTCAATGGCTAATGGTGAAGAACAATTAATTGCCAGTGCAGAGGCAATCGGTTTTCCAGTGCTCTTACGCCCATCCTATGTAATTGGCGGCCAGGGAATGGAAATCATCCGCTCCAAGGAAAGCTTATTGAATAGAATCGCAAATGGGTCGGCACTAGTATATCCCGTATTGATCGATTCCTATATTCCAGGGAAGGAAGCCGAAATCGATTTGATTGCGGATGGAAACGATGTGTACATTCCCATCATTGCAGAACATATAGAGAAAGCAGGCGTCCATTCCGGGGATAGCATGGCATTATTGCCAGCTCAATCCTTAACGGATGATATTAAAGATAAAATGACCCTTTATGCTAAAAAACTAGTTAGGGAACTTGGTTATAAAGGACTCATGAACATCCAATTCGTGATTGAGGGAAATAGTGTATATGTATTGGAAGTGAATCCTCGTGCCAGCCGGACAATTCCAATCATCAGTAAAGTGACCGATGTATCCTTGGTGCAAATAGCGACAAAAATATTGCTCGGGAAATATTCATTGTCGAATGTTTTCGAAAAAACTGGCTTAATGGAAGAAATTCCATATGCAGTCGTCAAATATCCGGTATTCTCTACATTTGCACTAAGCGGACTTGATTCGAAGGTAGGTCCGGAAATGAAATCAACAGGTGAAGGAATCGCCATCGGAAAAACGGTAAATGAAGCGTTGTCAAAAGTATTCCATGCTCAAAAAGCTAAACATACTTCAGGTGTTTATCAATCAGAATCAGTCCAATTAAGTGAAGATTTGTTAATGCAAATCAAAGAAGCGGGTTTGACATTGGGGAATTCGGATTTTGATAAATGGTTAAATGAAGGAAATGCGGCAGTCGTTTTGGCATATGGAACAACGGAAGAAGATAAGAAGCTAAGGTTACTTGCAGCGAAATACCGACTGCTTGCATTTACGGAAGAAGAGACTTTCAAAGCCTATTTACAATCTGTAGAAAATGTTGATCCAGGGGTTACCTCTCTTCAGGAATGGCTTGTACCATATTCGAAAGGAGTGTCACACGTATGAGTTCAATGACGGCACCGACACAAGCGAAGATTTTAAATGGAAAAGATTTTTTGACCATGAAAGAGGCTGCACCAACTGCAATTGCAGATTTATTAAAGCTAGCACAGACCATTAAAGGCAAATTGCAAGCTGGTGAAGAATATACGCCTTTAAAAGGGAAAACGCTGGGGATGATCTTTGAAAAATCGTCTACCCGTACCCGTGTTTCTTTTGAAGTAGGCATGATGCAGCTTGGCGGACATGCTTTGTTCCTAAGTGGCAATGACTTGCAAATTGGACGTGGTGAAACTATTTCCGATACTGCAAAAGTCCTTTCTGAATACATTGATGGCATCATGATTCGTACCTTCGAGCATGAAAAAATCCTGGAATTGTCAGAAAATGCTTCTATCCCAGTCATCAATGGGTTGACAGATCTTGCACATCCTTGTCAGGTGCTTGCTGACTTCTTGACGATCATCGAATTAAAAGGGCAGCTAAAAGGCTTGAAGATGAGTTATATCGGTGATGGCAATAATGTTGCCAATTCATTGATGGTAGGCTGTGCAAAAATGGGAATGGATTTTTCCATCGGGTGTCCTGAGGCCTATAAACCTGATGAAAAGGTCGTCGCCTATGCCCAAAAAGTGGCAGAAGAGACTGGCAGTGAAATTGTGGTGACAACCTCAGCTTCGGAAGCCATAAAAGATGCGGATATCGTCTATTCCGATGTATGGACCTCCATGGGGCAGGAAATCGAGAATAGTATCCGCTTAGAGGCTTTTAAAGATTATCAAATCAATGGTGAACTTGTGAAATTTGCCAAAGAAGATTATTTATTCATGCATTGCCTCCCTGCCCACAGGGAAGAAGAGGTAACGGCTGAAGTCATCGATGGACCTAATTCCGTCGTTTTCCATCAAGCCGGAAATCGTCTGCATGCCCAAAAGGCGGTTCTGGTGGATTTAATGTCATAACAAAAAACGTCTGCTCCCTGAGCAGGCGCTTTTTGATTCAAGCCGCTTTCCTGTATGTTCTTAATTTTTCTGACATGAATGTAAGAATACTGGTAATAATAACGGGGAAAGCATGTAAAAGGAGTGAAATCTATGGGGCAAAATCGCCAATTTAAGCCAGGTCAGAAGGCACCTAATAATGGGACCTACGTAGAAATCGGTGAAACGGGCAGCACGGTAGTGAATCCGAAAATGGTAAAGCTTGATGCAGGGGATTCTTTTCCTGAAACGTCCAATCATAACCGGATTTGGACATATAAGCGGAAGCCATGAAACATCTAAAAGCAGGAAAAAGGAATGATCGCCATCCTTTTTCCTGCTTTTTTCTATTCAGCGGAATAACCGAATATTTTCGAGATTTCCAAACAGCTCTTTCTTAAATAGCCGCTTAAGGGATCTGCATAATGATCTGGAATGCTTTCGGTGAACCCAACGGCAGTGATCGCTCCCAACAATTCTGAATTATAATTAAAAACCGGAATGGACATGGAGGAAACAGAAGGTACAAGAGGCTCTTTGGCAAAAGCTATTTTGTATTTCCGAATTTCATGATATTCATCTGTGTCTTTAAGGAACGAGCCTGTAACATTACGATCTTTCTCAATCCACTCAGCTGTCAAGGAAGGATCCTGAAAAACAGTGAACACCTTACCGGACGAGGATGATGGCGGAAGCCGCGTACCTAACTGTGCCCCGATGTTTAAGTTTTGGTTGGAATTCCAAATTTTCGCCGTGATTGGTCCATCGTATGTCCAAACGGAAAAAAGGGCTGTGCAAGAAGTATGGTGGCTGATTTCCTGTAAATAAGGAGTTATTCTGCTCGTGACATCCTCATTTCCTATCGCTGCCATGCCGTATTGAATCAGTTTGCTCCCAAGGTGATACATACCTGTTGTCTTATCGCGATATAGCAACTCAAGCTGAGTCAAAGTATTCAAATACTTATAGAGGTTACTTTTCGTTATTTCCGTTAATTCCTGAATATCAGAGAATCTTAAAGGAGTCCTTTGGGAAGCAAGTAAATCTATGATGCTCATCCCTATTTGTAATGATTGGATCGTCGAACCGGATTTTACGATTTCCATAAGTCAATCTCCCTAATCTGTTTTAATTTAGGTCTAGTATATCAGAATCTGTAAAATATAAATGAAATTTAGCAAAAACCGCCGGCTGCTTGAAGCAATCAATATACTTTCCTATTAAATAAATGAATTAGCGGATTTTAAAATTGATTCCGAAGTACTCATAATGGTGTAGATGATAACATTTGCACAAAAATTTGCAATACTTTCTTGACAATATTCCGAAAATTAAGTTATTATTTATATAAATAGTGAACAATGTTAACTATAAGTGAAATTGATAAGATGTATTGCCTTTCAAATTCTGGTTGGTGAAATGAATCCAGCAGAACTAGGATGGTGGCATTAAAAATTGATTTTAAAAAATCGAGATTAATAAAGGAGAATGAAAATATGAAATTAGTAACTTTCAGCAGTAAAGGATTTAAACGTATTGGTGCAATTTACCCGAATGATGTAATCGTTGACTTGAACTATGCCTATCAAGCGCTTCTTGAAAGCGAAGGGAAACTTCGCAGTGAACAAATCGCTGAAGCTTATGTCCCTGCAACAATGGAGGCGTTTTTACAGGGAGGGAATGAAAGCCTTTCCATCGCGAAAAAGGCTGCGGACTACGCTATTAACAATCGTGATTCCTTCAGACATAAATTGGTGCATGAAATTGAAAATATCAAGCTTGAGGCACCTGTCCAAAAGCCAGGCAAAATTATTTGTGTAGGACATAACTACCGTGAGCACATTGCTGAAATGGGTCGTGAACTGCCGCCATTCCCTGTGGTATTCGCAAAGTTCGCCAATACAGTAATCGGCCCCCAGGATGATATACCGTTTTTCCCAATCTCTGAACAACTAGATTATGAAGCGGAATTCGCTTTTGTAGTCGGACAAAGGGCACGTAATGTATCCAAAGAAGATGCTCTTGACTATGTGGCTGGATATACAATTGCCAATGATGTAACGTACCGTGATATCCAACGGCGTACACTTGAGTGGCTTCAAGGGAAAACGGTTGAAGGAAGTGCTCCGATGGGGCCTTGGTTAGTCACTTCCGATGAACTATCCGATCCATCTGGCTTAAATGTCCGATTAACGGTAAATGGTGAAGAACGCCAAAAAACGAATACATCCAACTTCGTATTCGATGTGAAGTATTTAGTTGAATTTTTATCGAATTTAATGACTCTTGAACCAGGTGACATCGTACTCACAGGAACACCTGGCGGGGTAGGAGTAGCCCGTGACCCACAAGTGTTCTTAAAAGATGGTGACGTTGTCAAAATCGAAATCGACAAAATAGGTTATCTTGAAAACCGTGTGCGACGTGTCGGGGAGGGAAAATAAAATGGCTTATCAGGAAATCGGGACATCAATCCAATCGGTTCAACAATCAATCGACCACATTCTTGAGACAGTGACAAACCTATCGGAAGAAACGATCAGATTTAAGCCGGCAGATGATGAATGGTCGATCATGCAGATACTTTCCCATTTAGCTGAGGCCATACCTTATTGGTTAGGTGAAGTGGAAACTGTAATAGCGATGCCTGGAGCCAAATGGGGGCGTGGATTGCAAGATCCAGCCCGATTGGCAGCAGTTACCGATACTGACAAAATCGCTGTTGATGATGTCATGAAGCAAGTGGAGGAGCTTAAATATAAAGTGGAGAGCAGTCTCGGGAATCTTGATGAAGAAACACTATCCAAAGAATCGCCACACCGGAATTTCGCTAAATTCGGAAACAAACCAGTTTCTTATATTGTCGATCACTTCATCGATGAGCATGTTTCAGGACACTATGATCAAATTAAGCGAAATCTTTCTAAAATCCAGTGAGGAAAGATAAAAAAGAAAGTAGGGATTAATATGGCTGAAAAATCGGAATACATGAACAGTACAATCGTAAAAGATTTTACAAAGGATATTCAGCAGTATAACCTTGGGCCACTGTGGGAAGCCATTCCCGCTTTGATGGACCATGAACCTAAACCTCATGCACATGCTTATTTATGGAAAGAAGAGCTTTTGACAAAAAAATTGATGGAAGCAGCTGAAATCTTCACACCTGACCGAGGCGGGGAGCGCAGAGCCATTTATTTTCAAAACCCTGGCCTTACTTATCGCCAGCCTTGGGGATGGGCTTCGACGACACAAACGCTTTATGCAGCAGTTCAGCTATTGTTGCCAGGTGAAGTGGCCCCTTCCCACCGTCACTCCCAAAGTGCACTTCGTTTCATTACGAATGGTGAAGGTGCCTACTCCATCGTACAGGGAGAAAGGATATTCATGGAAGAAGGAGATTTCTTGATCACGCCTAAAAACCTATGGCATGGTCATGGACATGTTGGCGAAAAACCGATGATTTGGATGGATGCCCTTGATATCCCGACCATCTATTCCATAGGTGGCACTTTCTTTGAACCTTATCCAGATCGGATTGAAACGCCTAAACGTCCGGATAATTTTTCAGAGCTCCGTTATCAAGGCGGAATGGTTCGCCCAGTATCCGACCGTTATTCACAAGTGGCTCCGCTTGCCAATTACAAGTGGAAAGGCACAAAAGCAGCGATAGAAGGATTAATGAATTTCGAACCGGACCCATATGAAGGGTTCGCCGTGGAATATATCAATCCATCAAATGGCCAAACTGCCAATCCGACGATGGGGGCATGGATGCAGAAACTTCCTAAAGGTTTCCATACGAAAGCGCATCGCCATACCCATTCCACAATTTATCAAGTGCATCAAGGATCAGGCTATACGGTTATTAATGGAGTGCGTTTTGACTGGTCCAAGGGAGATTATTTCGTCGTTCCGAATTGGGCATGGCATGAGCACGTTGCAGAAGCGGATTCTTACTTATTCTCGGTAAACGACCTACCAATAATGGAGAGATTCGATTTGGAACAGCAACAGTCATTAGACACAAACAATGGTTACCAAAAGATTGAAAGTAAATTCAAGCCTGTTTTGGTTTAAAAGTAATCTGTTTTGGAACTTTCAGCTTGATCCTGATGAATATATGGAATGCCAGCCGAATGAAAACGCTTACTGTGGCATTGGTCCGCATCTTTGGCTAAAAGCAACTAACTTTAGGGGGAATTGATGATGAGCACAGAAAAAAAACCATTCATAGTTATCGGTGGGGGAATTGGCGGTTTGGCAACTGCTTTAGGAATCGCAGAAACTAAACAGTATGTAAAGGTCCTAGAACAAGCTCCCGAATTTGGAGAAATTGGTGCAGGGATTCAGCTTGCAGCAAATGCCACCAATGTATTGCAGCGTTTAGGTGTCATGGATAAAATCAATGAAATTGCCGTATTTCCAAAAAGGTTGGTGCTGATGGATGCCTTTTCCGGCAAAGAGCTTTCCGCTTTGGATTTAGGTGATGTTTATAAAGAAAGATATGGAGCGCCGTATGTTGTCTTGCATCGTTCCGATTTGCATAAAGTACTGGCTGAAGCCTGTGAAAATAACCCGTATATTGAACTGGTTACGAACCAAACCATTATTGAAACAGTAGAAAATGAAGGTGAAGTTACGGTTACTGCTGCCAACGGGTCTAAACATTCAGGAACTGCTGTCATTGGAGCCGATGGATTATGGTCCAAGGCACGGAAACTTTTTGTGGAAGATCAACCGATCTGCTCTCAATATGTTGCATACAGGGGAGCGATTCCGATGGAAGAGGTTACGAGCCATGGAGATTTAGATGATGTATATATGTGGATTGGGCCAAACCTTCATCTTGTTCAATACCCGGTTAGAAGGGGGGAACTTTACAACCAAGTAGTGGTGTTCAAAAGTTCTCAATACACGGAAGAAAACGAAAAAACTGATCAATGGGGAACCCCGGAAGAAATGGACAGTGTATTTGCCGGAACATGTGAGCTTGTTCAGAATGCGATTTCATTCATTCAAAGGCAACGCCGCTGGCCGATGTATGACCGGTTACCAATTGATAATTGGACTAAAGGAAGGGTTACGCTTACGGGCGATGCGGCACATCCGATGCTTCAATACTTGGCACAAGGGGCTTGCCAGGCCTTAGAAGATGCAGCTTATTTGTCGGATATGCTTCATAAGCATGGAAATGACATTGAACAGGCATTTTTGGAATATCAAGAGGAACGCATTCCGCGTACAGCTAATGTTCAAACGAGTGCAAGAATGTGGGGGGAAATCATCCACAATACGACCGATGCAGGCATTCTGCTCAGGGATACGATCCTTGCAGGTCGCACGGATAAAGATTTCCAATTCGTCGATGAATTTCATGGTTATAATAAAACGGCCGTAAAAGCATAAGCCGTTTTGTTTCATCCAAATCAGGGATTTTATGCATTTTACAAATGGGTCTGCCTTTCTTCTTGTTGAAGAAAGGTTTTTTTGTTTATCCGCCATACCTCCTGCATTTTTTATAACTTTCCTTTACATGGGGAAAATTAGAAGTATAATGAAAATATAAAGGTCAAAGTTGGTCAAACCGAGTGGTAATTCGTTCATGATGTAGATGAATGGGAGGTTATAAGGTGGATATTAATAAAATGACGGAGAGAACCCAACAGGCGTTCATTGGCGGCCAGGAACTAGCAAAAGATAGAGGGAATCCCGAGTTGACGGAGCTGCATTTATTAAAGGCCTTAATGGAACAGGATGAAAGTTTATTAATCAGGATTTTATCGGAATCTGGTAAACCGATGAATCTATTTGATATAGAGCTAAATAAGGAACTGGATCGATTACCGGAAATGAGCGGGAGTGTTTCCCAGGTTTACATGTCAACCTCCCTACAGCAAATTTTGTCGGCTGCCGAAAAGGAAATGCAAATGTGGGAGGATGAATATTTATCTGTCGAACATATACTGCTTGCGTCGTTGCAGGTCAATAAAACAAATGTAAATAGGCTTTTTTCAACATATGGAATTGATTATGATAAAGCAAAACGGGTTATAAACGATATAAGGGGGAATCAGCGAGTGACTAGTCAGAATCCTGAAAGCACTTATGAAGTACTGAAAAAATACGGCAGAGATCTCGTTGCTGAGGTTAAGTCGGGGAAGGTCGATCCAGTAATCGGCAGAGATACGGAGATCCGTAACGTCATCCGGATCCTTTCACGTAAAACGAAAAATAATCCTGTATTAATTGGAGAACCTGGAGTAGGTAAAACAGCGATTGTCGAGGGGTTGGCACAAAGGATCGTCAGGAAGGATGTGCCGGAAGGTTTAAAGGATAAGACCGTTTTTTCGCTAGATATGAGCGCACTTGTCGCAGGGGCCAAATTCCGCGGTGAATTTGAGGAACGCCTAAAAGCGGTGTTGAGTGAGATCAAGAAGAGTGACGGTAAAATTCTTTTATTCATTGATGAATTACACACAATTGTCGGTGCAGGAAGAACGGATGGCGCACTTGATGCCGGAAATATGTTAAAGCCGATGCTTGCGCGCGGTGAGCTGCATTGTATCGGTGCAACGACCCTTGATGAATATCGGCAATATATTGAAAAGGATCCGGCTCTTGAACGCCGTTTCCAACAGGTTCTGGTCCCCGAACCGGATGTGGAAGATACGATTTCAATTCTGCGGGGATTAAAGGAACGGTTTGAAATTCATCATGGCGTCAGGATACATGATCGGGCGATCGTTGCGGCCTCTGTCCTTTCGAACCGATATATAACGGAGCGGTTCTTACCGGATAAAGCGATAGATCTTGTGGATGAGGCATGTGCGATGATCCGAATGGAAATCGACTCAATGCCATCCGAGCTGGATGAAATCACGAGAAAAGTCATGCAACTTGAAATTGAAGAAGCGGCCTTGAAAAATGAGGAGGACCCACAAAGCAAGGCAAGGCTGGAAGTGCTTCAAAAAGAACTATCAGAACTTCAGGATCAAGCGAATAGCATGAAATCCAAGTGGCAAATGGAGAAATCAGCACTTCAAAAGGTGCAGGACAAACGTGAAGAGCTTGAGAAACTGCGTCATGAACTGGAACAGGCAGAGAATGACTATGACCTTAACCGGGCAGCCGAACTTCGGCATGGAAGGATTCCGCAGCTTCAAAAAGAATTGGAAACAATGGAAGACGAATTGGAAAAGGAAAAACAGGAATCACGATTGCTTCGCCAGGAAGTGACGGAGGAGGAAATTGCCTCGATTGTTGCAAGGTGGACCGGAATACCGATAAGCAAGCTGGTGGAAAGTGAAAGGGAGAAACTGCTTCGACTATCTGATATCCTGCATGAACGCGTAATAGGTCAAGGAGAAGCGGTGGAACTCGTATCCGATGCCGTTTTAAGAGCAAGGGCGGGAATTAAAGATCCAAATAGACCAATCGGTTCATTCATTTTTCTTGGGCCGACTGGTGTTGGTAAAACCGAATTGGTAAAAGCTTTGGCAGAAACGTTATTCGATAGCGAGGAACATATGATTCGAATCGATATGTCGGAATATATGGAGAAACATTCAGTGTCCCGCCTTGTTGGTGCACCTCCTGGATATGTTGGATTTGAGGAAGGAGGCCAACTTACGGAGGCTGTTAGGAGAAACCCATACTCAGTCATATTATTAGACGAAATTGAAAAGGCACATCCGGAAGTCTTCAATATTTTGCTGCAAATGCTTGATGATGGGAGGATAACGGACTCCCAAGGCAGAACAATCAACTGTAAAAATACGGTGATCATCATGACCTCCAATATCGGTTCCCATTTCTTATTGCAGTCGAACCGGGAGGATGGTGGCATTGAAGAAGAAATAAAAGATCAGGTCTTTAAGGAATTAAGAGGCCATTTCCGTCCCGAATTTTTAAATCGCGTTGATGACATTGTTTTATTCAAACCTCTGACGAAACAAGAAATCGTTGAAATCGTGGATAAAATGGTTCATCAATTACAGGTAAGGTTAACTGAACAAAATATAGTTTTGAACGTCACAGAAGCGGCTAAGGAATTCATTGCGGACCAGGGATATGACCCGGTATATGGAGCAAGACCGCTGAAGCGATTCATCCAAAAGCATCTGGAAACGAAAATCGCCCGTAAAATCATAGCTGGGACTGTTGAGCTTAAAGAAGGAATAACGATCGATCATGATCATGATGAATTGGTCCTCATATAAAGACGTTGAAATGTAGTTTACACGTAAGCAAAGTACGGTATAACAAAAAGGACATCCTAAAAAGGATGTCCTCTTTTGCTTCTTAATGTTGATGAGAGTCTTTAGCTGGCCCGGCAGGCAAGATAGCAGGGATGATAAGAATCAGGATAGCAGCAGCTAATCCTAAAATAGTTCCCTGCGCAGCATCGTATGAAACTCCGATCATGGAAGAAACAACATATACAGTCATATGCACTAATAAGAATGTCCAAAAAATTGCCCAAGCATAACGCATCGAATTTCACCTCATTCCACTACATTCATTTTTATCTTACCATAATTAATATACAGTTAAAACGTGTTTTTAATAATAACCTTTAAATAATCCAATACATTAAATCATGAGAGAACTTTTTCTGGCAGACAAGTTGGTTCCAAACTTCAAATGGGAACTCAAAGGGTAAAATAAAAACAAAATCGTCCATGCTTGGTTAATTTAGGATAAGAAGTTAGGCGTTTCCACTGACCCTTTCTATATTTCTTCATAAATTAATATAGTAGTAGTAATATTCCTTAAAGGAGTTTGAACGATGGAACAGCGAACTTTTCAAATTGATGACCAATGGAATATCATCTATTATCCAGAGCGCCCCAGTGGTTTTTCCGTAATGGTAATTGGAGACCGTAGTCATTTTGTCGAAAAAGACAGCAGCTTTTGGCTGCAGCATCCTGGCAGGCTGCAGATATTGGAATATTTAAAGGAATACGGATACACGCTATTTTCATCCAATTTTCACGGAGCCAACTGGGGCAGTCCTAAAGCACTGGACCTTTCCCTTAATCTATATATTCTTTTCATGAAAAAAGAAATAGTCAATCAAAGGGTTCATATATTGGCAGAAGGGACAGGCGCACTACTTGCCCTAAAGCTAATGAATGAACTTGGAAATAAAATTAGGTCTGTCGTATTGATTGATCCGGTTTTTTCATTGAAAGCACAACTGGAGAAGGAAAAGGAAAACAAGTTCTTCTATAAAAAGTGGCTGTCAGAGGTTGCTGCTGCATATGAGCTCGATCCGGCAGTATGTGAACAGCATATCCTGGACGCTGAGGATTCAGTTATCGCAGAGAATATTCCCATGAAAGTGATTCAGGTTTTTGGAAGCTTACGGAAAGAACAAGCCTCCCTTTATCGGCAAATCCAGCTGGCTAGAAAAACAGATTTGCAACTGACGTATATATTGCCCGAAAAACGTTATAAAATCCCCTATCAAATACAAAAGTTTTTCAATGAGAATGAAGAGATTTTATGAGAAGTGATATATTTTTACAATAGTTTGCATACGATACAGCATCTAAAAAAACCAGACGTGCCGGGTGAAGTGGGCTTGATGGCATACGAGGAGGCTGTATTTATGCAAACGAACATTGTCATTGGCACTTATCGATTTGTAGGATTCTATGTGACCCAATATTTGTTGAACGAAGGTAAAGAAGTAATCGGAATCGATTGGGCCGATTCAGAAGCAAGTCAATATATTATGGAAGAAAAGGAACTTGAAATAGGCAGGAATTCAAATTATATATACTTTCCGATAAATAAACTTAAATTATTGGATATTTCAAAGCAGGACACGGTGTTCATATCTCTTTACGATATTCAAAGCGGAAAATTGGACAAAATCGATTTCCTGATAGGCGAAATCGTTTCCTTCATTGAGAAATTCAAAAATGGCAAGGATGAAACGCCAAATTTCGTTCTTTTCATGCCCATTGAAAAAGATGTCAGTATATTTCAGTCCATATTAAGCTCGATTCGTGAAATAGATTCTGCGAAAATCATATTTTTACCGACGATTTATGGACCTTGGCAATCGGAAGGCATGAGCTTTGAAGCTGGCATCAACCAGCTTGGACAGTCTGATATCCATGCCGCAATTACTGCCGAATATACCGGAGATGCTCTCTATATCACAGATTTTATTAACGCTATGGAAGCAGTGCTTACCTCCTCTTCCGATAGGGACATCCAATTGTACAGCAGTATAGAAGACCATTGGAATAAATGTGCCAAGTTAATATTTGGTGAAAGTATGGATTCATTCACTTCCCAAACAACAACTAAAATCAATAAAGGAACAATATTTGAAGTGCAATGTAAAATGGAACCAGAAGAAGGCATTGCTTTACAAAGAAAACATAATAAACGATTAAACTTACTTAAAAAGTGGAGAAAGCGAGACTAACTTGGGAGAGTAACCAAATATGAAGGCGAAGCGCATGATCGGGAAAATATGAAATTGACAGCTTTCGATATTAGGGAAGGGCAAAACTGGATATTTGCCTCTAATCTATATGTCTTGTACTATAAAATGGTCAAGGATAGGAATTAACATCAAAAGCTATTCATGATTTTATATGTGCGCCCTTTACGAAAGGGTCTTGTGGAATTATGATAATAATGATGAATATTCATTAGATAGGGGGAAACGCGAATGAGTTCAGATAAAACTCTTGAATTTATGGGAATCGCCATGAAGTACTTCCCAGAGGCTAAAGCGAAGCTTGAAGCAAGCGGGATTCCATTCACAATGGAGATGGCAGAGCCGTTCATGGAGCTCTTTAAAAGCGTAATGCAAGAAGCTTATGAGCTTGGTAAACAAGATGCTCAGCGTTAATTAAAGGCAGGCTGTCCGGTTAAAGGGCAGCCTTGATTTTTTTATTCTTTTTTCAAGAACTTGGCGATCAATGGGTTCAGGTTGATTTTATCAATGGTCGGTTTGTATTGACTGTATAAGCCCATCAAAGTTTCAACGCTCGCCATCAATTGGATGTAATCCACCTTCGCTTCCTCTTGCTCCGGTTCAGTTTTCCTGCCAAACATCAAATTCGAAAAATGATCATCCGGGTTTCTCTCCCTGTTGCGATTGAAGATGTCCACAATGGATTCCTCCTATTCTCCTTTTATTAATAATGTATGTCCCCAATTTCCCCTGGCATGGGCGCTTGTCCGACTTCTGAAAGAGATTTCTTTAGCTTTCAAACTGTTAACTCTTGCAAGGAAGTCTTTTTTTATATAAAATTAGTACCAGGTAATAATAGATGATTATAATAACTCATTAAAATATAAGGGGATGGCAAGATGAATGCTGGGATATTAGGGCTTGGCCGCTACTTACCCGACAAAATCGTTACAAATGCGGATTTAGAAAAAATTATGGACACTTCCGACGAGTGGATCCGGACTAGGACGGGTATTGAGGAAAGAAGAATTGCAAATGATGATATTGATACATCAGATATGGCTTATGAAGCCGCAAAAGCTGCATTGAAAAATGCGGAAATTTCTGCTGAAGAGATAGATTTAATTCTTGTAGCTACTGTTACACCCGATCAGTCGTTTCCTTCTGTCGCTTGCATGATTCAAGAGAAATTGGGAGCGATGAAGGCAGCTGCAATGGATGTAAGTGCTGCATGTGCCGGTTTTATGTATGCAATGATCACGGCACAGCAATTTATTAAGACAGGTGCATATAAGCATGTGTTGATTGTCGGTGTTGAAAAACTTTCGAAAGTAACCAATTGGGAAGACCGTAACACTGCTGTACTTTTTGGTGACGGAGCGGGTGCAGTTGTACTTGGACCTGTATCTGAAGGCAAAGGAGTCCTTTCCTTTGAATTAGGCGCAGATGGAACCGGTGGGAAGCACTTATTACAGGAAGGGGATTTCATTCATATGAATGGACGTGAAGTATTTAAATTTGCTGTCCGTCAGATGGGTGAATCCAGCCTGGGTGTATTGGACAAAGCTGGTTTGACGAAAGAAGATGTGGATCTGCTTGTCCCGCATCAAGCAAACATACGAATTATGGAAGCCTCAAGGGAACGCTTGAATCTCCCGCTTGAAAAAATGACGAAAACGATTCATAAATATGGAAATACTTCTTCAGCGTCCATTCCAATGGCTCTTGTGGAAGAAATGGAAGCAGGAAGAATCAAGGACAATGACTTGATCGTCATGGTCGGTTTTGGTGGTGGCCTTACATGGGGAGCGATCGCTCTTAGGTGGGGTAAATAAAAGAAGAAGTAAAACGTAACAGCTTTAAAAATAGGAAGGAGCCATTTTTAAATGACTAATCGCCGTGTAGTTGTAACAGGTATTGGAGCAATCTCTCCAGTTGGTAATGATGCAGAAACTGGATGGAAGAATATAATCGAGGGGAAATCTGGGATAGGGCCTTTAACTCGTTTGAATGCTGAAGAATATCCCGTTAAAGTGGCTGCTGAAATCAAGGATTTTGATATAGAAACATATATAAATCGTAAAGAAGCACGTAAAATGGACCGATTTACCCATTATGCAATTGCAGCTTCCGTTATGGCTTATAATGATAGCAAACTGGAGATAACCGATGAAAATGCTGCACGTGTCGGGGTCTGGATCGGTTCGGGTATCGGCGGGCTGGAGACACTTGAGACACAGCATGAAAACTTTTTAAACAGAGGGTATAAACGGGTGAGCCCATTTTTCGTACCAATGATGATTCCGGACATGGCAGCTGGCCAGGTTTCTATCTTACTTGGTGCAAAAGGAATCAATTCATGTACGGTAACAGCCTGTGCAACAGGAACTAATTCAATTGGTGATGCGTTTAAAGCCATTCAACGGGGCGATGCCGATGTGATGATCACAGGCGGGGCCGAAGCGCCAATCACAAAAATGTCGGTTGCAGGCTTCTGTGCAAATACGGCTTTATCAACCAACCCTGATCCACAAACGGCTAGCCGTCCTTTTGATCTTAATCGTGATGGTTTCGTTATTGGAGAAGGAGCTGGAATCATCGTTCTGGAAGATCTTGAACATGCATTGAATAGGGGAGCCAAGATTTATGCTGAAATCGCTGGTTATGGCTCAACTGGAGATGCCTTCCATATTACCGCTCCGGCACCAGGTGGAGAAGGCGGGGCAAGAGCGATGAAAATTGCAATCGAGGATGCAGGTTTGAATCCGGAAGACATCCAATATGTGAATGCCCACGGAACGAGTACGCCTTACAATGATAAATACGAAACGATGGCAGTCAAAGAAGTCTTTGGCGACCATGCTAATAAACTTGCAATAAGTTCCACTAAATCGATGACAGGCCATATGTTAGGGGCAGCAGGCGGTGTGGAAGCGATATTCACGATTCAGGCAATTAGGGACAGCATTTTGCCTCCAACCATCAATATTGAAACACCAGACCCTGAGTGTGATTTGGACTATGTTCCGAATCAAGCAAGGAAGGGCGAAATCAATGCAGCCATCAGCAATTCACTTGGATTCGGTGGACATAACGCAACCATTCTTTTCAAGAAATATCAATAAGTTATAAAAAGGAAGGGCAGATCTTTTGGGATCTGCTCTTTTTTTTGAAGGAAAAAATGCAAATGCAAGGGAGATAAAATGTGTCAACCGCCTTCTTGAAATCATACGATAGTCAATAGAAGCGGAGGTGTATGGGAGATGGGAGTCATTTCAACCGATGAATGGCTGGTGAAGGATTTTAACCGCCCGGTGCAGATGATGGAAAGACTTAAAAGTACATTCAACAATAACATTGATGCGGACATGATTTATCATCAATTATTAAAGCATGGCATGTATTCGCCGAATCAAAAAACAAAACTCACATGGGAAGACTTAAAGGATAATAATGCATGGGAAAAAACACAAAGCTTGTTTACGGCTTATAAGAAGCTTTGGGGAGGGCCTGATGTTCCCATATATATTTTTCCGCTCATGTCTTCAGGGATATGGAATAAAAAAGTTGAAACGAAGTCAGGGTTGGCATTTAAAGATAAACTATTCCTTTTTTACGGCAAGGGGATGGCCGAAAAGGAGATGGAGGCCCTGTTGATTCATGAATATCATCATGTTTGCCGCCTGCATCATTTGAAAAAGGACCAAAAAGAATACACTCTCCTGGATACGATGATCATGGAAGGACTGGCGGAACGAACGGTGGGAAAATATTTAGGAACAAAATTATTAGCGAAATGGACTAAGTTATATCAGGAAGATAAACTACGGGAATTTTGGAATAAGCATTTAGAGGATAAGCACATGATAAAACGAACAGATCCTCTTCATGATGTGCTCCTTCTTGGGGCGAAAGGATATCCATATATGCTTGGATACTGTAGTGGCTATTACCTGGTGAAAAATTTTGAAAAACTCTCTGTGAAAAAATCATTCACTATCCAATCTGAAGAATTCTTATCAAAAAAGAGTTAAGATATACGTTCTTTTTTTCTTAATCTGTTTTCTAGAATAGGAATAAATTGTATGGTTCCTGCCTATACTGATTGACAAACAGAAATTTGTTTAAGTGAGGGATGAATGATGCTATATCTTCATGATGTATGGGTTAACTGGTTTGAAGGAGAAGAAAACGGCTATAATATTTGTCATTTTCATGAATGGAGGAAGGATGACGGGATCGAACTACTAGATCAAGTTCCTTTGTTGAAAGTGTCATCAACATTGTTCCACTACATAGAGAACGACTTGTCAGAATTACCTAAGCCATTGCTCAATGATGTTTATCAAAAAGCATATGCAAGGAAAAATCATGAAAGAATTCAGCTTGACTATTGTTTTATCGTGACTGACGGAAATGGGATTTTAGCTGTTGATACGATAGGTTATCATATTCCGATTAGGAAAAGCAGAATAATTCCCCGGCAGGAACAAATTGTTTATGACATGATAGAAAACCATGATGAGATGGATTACACCTTTACTGAAAAACCTACATCTGAGAAAGAATATCATATTTTGTCGCCGTCTCCCTTATTCATGAACGGTTTGACAAGAAAAGAAAGACAACTTAAGCAATTGCTATTCATGGCCATGGACCAATTATTCACTGCAAAAAACACTGCTGAAATCCGCTATTGGTATACAGAATGGGCCCCTGAGAAATATGAAAGCATTCAAGAAATGGATTTTCAGATAGCTTGGCTTGAGTTATATGAAGAAATGAAGGAAGGCTGGTCAGAGAAGCACCTTCAACTTTGTGAAAACCTTGTGAAGGGGCAGCCCTTTTTTGAAAAGCTTTGGCAAGTGGAGGCTGGCGATAGCCCATCGATATTATGAAAAAAAGACGATCCAATGAGGATCGTCTTTTTTTTATCTCTTTCTGCCAAGTCCCATGCCATTATACATTTTTCTGATCATTTTATTGGCTTCAATATTCGCCTTTTCTGCACCGCGGTCCAGTATCTCATCCAATTCAGGTGAATCGATCAATTCATTAAAGCGTTCCTGGATTGGTAGGATTTCTCCAAGAACCACCTCAGCCAAATCACTCTTAAAGTCACCATAACCTTTACCTTCATACATCTCTTCAATTTCTGAATAGGATTTTCCACTGAAGATGGAGTATATGGACATCAGGTTGGAAACACCCGCTTTGTTTTCCTTATCATAACGGACAATTCCTTCCGAATCGGTAACTGCGCTTTTTATATTTTTTTCGATTTGCTTCGGATCATCCAATAAGGCAATCGTCGCCTTTTTATTAGGGTCAGATTTGCTCATTTTCTTGGTTGGTTCCTGAAGGGACATGATACGGGCCCCTTCTGTAGGGAGGCTGATTTCCGGAATTTTAAAAATGTCATTATGCCTTTTATTGAACCGTTCAGCCAAATCGCGTGTCAATTCAAGATGCTGTCTTTGATCTTCCCCGACAGGAACCACATCTGTACTATAAAGGAGAATATCGGCAGCCATCAGCGGCGGGTATGTAAGCAGTGCTGCGGATACCCCTTCTTTGCCAGCGGATTTGTCTTTAAATTGCGTCATTCTCTCAAGTTCCCCAATATAGGATATACTTTGTAAAATCCAGCCTGCCTGAGCATGCGCAGGTACTTCTGATTGAATGAAGATGGTATTCTTTTCAGGATCCAGACCAATGGCCAAATATAAAGCGGCCAATGTTTTAATGTTTTTCCTTAACTTAATGCGATCTTGTGGAACAGTAATTGCATGCTGGTCAACAATACAAAAGAAACATTCATATTCATTTTGTAAGTTAACGAATTGTTTCATGGCTCCGATGTAATTTCCTAAAGTAACGGAACCGGATGGCTGAATGCCGGAGAAAATCCTTTTCAACTTCTAGTCACTCCTCTAAATGCGTTTATTGATAAATGGATATTCGCTCTTCATTATTGTAAGGATAAATATAAAATGAATCCACTTTCTTTGAAAGAAATGTGCGTGCTCCTGTGATGGGGAAAAACGCTCATTTAAATCTTGTGGAGGGCCGTTTTGTCCTGTATCGATGCCATTCTGAGAATACGAAATGTCCACTATACTGTATTTTAGCATTTATTCATATTAAATGTATAATCGAAACGGCAATCAAGCCGATAGAACGGATTTTCCGTTTCTTTTTTTGACATGGAAGAAATGATGGGTTCAAGGAAAATCAAACCGTTTAACATATATCACAATGAGCAGACCATTTTAGGGAAGGATACTCACAAGGGAATACAGGATTATGAACGTATTCTCAAGGTTGAAAATTTGTAAGGCATTTTTTAAAATTATTTATAAGATATAGGAGTAAAGTTAATTGTTTGTGGTATTAAAGAAAGGGGTTTATTATATTTGTTGAATATTGATGATTGATGGCGAATGGGGTGGAGAAAATGAAAACAATGTGTAAGTGGTTGATGACAGGTATGTGCATATTCCTGATTCAACAGCCAGTTCATGCGCAAGGCATGAACGAAACCAGGCAGGTAGCATTAGAAAATAAAGAATTGCCTGCGAGCGTACCGCGTTTTGTTTTTGATTCGGGGTTGAAATTTGACTATCCGGATGCTGTGCGCGGAATATATGTGACAGCACCTGCAGCGGGTGGCAATAAATTGAATGAACTTATTAAATATGTAGATGAAACCGATTTGAATGCTATGGTCATTGACATTAAGGATGACAGGGGGAACGTCACGTATAAAACTGAAGATCCCGATTCTCCATATGCTGGGATTGGTAAAGACTACATAAAAAACCCTAGGGCAATGTTGAAAAAATTTGAGGATAAACAGATTTATCCGATTGCAAGGGTAGTCGTCTTTAAAGACTCCCTTTTGGCTAAAGAGAAGCCTGAATGGTCTTTTTTAGATGGCGAAAAGGTATGGAAGAATGGTCGAGGGGAAGCCTTCGTTAACCCATTCTTAAAAGAGGTATGGGATTATAATGTCGGTATTGCGATTGAAGCGGCAAAAATGGGTTTTAAAGAAATTCAATTTGACTATGTCCGTTTTCCCGAAGGATTCGAAAATAAAGAAGATGATTTGAAATATGATGTCGGTGAATATGATGAAGCGAAAGTTAGTCATACAGCCAAAAGGGTTCAGGCAGTGACAGATTTCGTAAGTTATGCGAGGAAACAACTGGAGCCATATGGAGTGGAAGTGTCAGTGGACATTTTTGGATATGCGGCTACATTGCCTGAAGCTCCCGGAATTGGGCAAAACTTCACAAAAATCTCTGAGAATGTTGATGTAATCTCCTCGATGATCTATCCGAGTCACTGGACATCTTATTTTGGTATCGATAAGCCTGATTTGGAGCCTTATAATCTCGTTAAGGAATATGCGAAATTGGAGAACGGGAAGCTGAAGGAATTAAAAACACCACCTACTTCAAGACCTTGGCTACAAGATTTTACTGCCTCATATTTAGGTGAGGGGAATTACCAAAGGTATGGCAAGGAAGAAGTGGAAGCCCAAATAAAAGCATTGAATGATAATGGTATTGATGAATACTTATTATGGAATGCGGCAAATCGATATACAAAAGGAGTAGACTATACCCCATGAAAAAAAGGATGACCTTGGAATATTCTTCCGGTCATCCATATTCTTCTTGAATTACCGCTTCTTATTCCCGCCAACTTGACTCCACCCTGACTGAATTCGTTTCGATTGATCGAAAATATGAGAGTGACGTTTCCCGCCAAACCATTTTTCGCCGATGCCATTCGTCACAACGCCATTCACAGCTGTAATGCCAATAACGCAAGCAGCGACTAAAAAAAAGTCCAAAAAGTAACTGATCATCAAAACCCTCCTATTATTTTCAAACTATTCAAGTTCCATTGTAGTGGATAAGAAAAAATCTGGAAAGTATAAACTAGCAAAAGAGGAGATTAAATTATGAATTGGTATGAAAAGCTAAACCAGTATTTCCCTATAGAAGAGATGAAATCCAAAGAACATATAGAAGTTCTTTTAGAAGATAAGCAGGAAATATATAAAAAGGATGAAGGTCCTGACCATGTTTTATTGTATGTGGAAGGGGAAGAGTTTATATTCGTTGATTACCTTTTTGTATCAAAGAAATCAAGAGGGCAGGGACTAGGAAGGAAATTGATTCAAAAATTGCAAAAAAAGCAGAAAACGATCTTGCTGGAAGTGGAACCGGTACAAGAAAATGATGATGATACATTTAAAAGGCTGAAATTTTATAAAAGGGAAGGATTCCAGCATGCCTCTTCAATTTCCTACAGCAGAAAATCGCTTGCCACCAAGGAGGATACACCTATGGAAATCCTGTATTGGCCGGCAAATCCATCTGTTGATGAAGAAGACGTTTTTGACTTCATGAAAGAGATTTATTCTGAAATCCATACTTACAAAGATGATGATCTTTATGGGAAATCCTATCAAGATGTTGAGGATGTGCTAAGCTTGAATGCAGGTCAGGAAACGGATATTTTTAAAGAGGTGCAAATTTGAGAGAAAGGGCCGGTTGTTTCACCGGCCCTTTTTAATTTGACGTGTTCCAAGAAAACAACCGGAACATTTTTTGAAAATTGAGGAAACCTGTCTTTTCTTGGAGTTTGTCGATAAAAGGAGTCTCTGAACCCCGAACCATGATTTTAAAAGAAGATTTGGTTACCCCTCATGTTTAATATAGGATGAAACCCACAATAAGTTGAAGAAATTTGCGACACTCTTGGTTGCCCCACAGACGCTTGCTTTGATGAGGCTTGGCAGACAGTCGGCGGAAATAGAGCGGATTTCTGAAAGCAACTGGATTGTTTTTTACACTGTAGTCAATCTGTCTTTTATTATTGTGCATATTTTGCGGTAAGATGAATATCTATAACTTCTTGGGTGGTAGATTGCTCCCTTATCGCAGATTCTTTAGAATTATCTTTTTACTTTTGGAAATATATGTGCTAAAAGAATGGTTTTTAATGTAAAAGGAGGAATTTGCATTTGATTAAAGAAAATATATTAACATGATCTTGTTTATTGACAAAGATAGGGGGTAAATAAAAGTAACGGGTTATTTAAAAATCATGAAAGCCGTATTGAGAGATAAATGAGAATGGTAGGTAGGTATTTTCAATTAGAAAAAGCGGTTTTAATGTATTACATAAAAAACAGAAAAAGCTATAGTACAGGCTAAACTAGAAGTTTAAAAGGATTTTTCCAAATATCAAAAAGGGTATTCATTTTAAATAAATTAGTGTATAATAAAGAAAATGAAATACTTATTTAAAATTATTTCAAATTAGAGTGGTACTTATGAATACTAATAGTAGATTTCCCCTCATAGATCACCGATTCTATATTTAGGGAGTGTGAGTAAACATGGTAACATTATATACATCACCTAGTTGTACTTCATGCAGAAAAGCAAAAGCATGGTTAGAGGAACATGAGATTGGATATAAAGAAAGAAACATTTTTTCAGAACCGTTAACGATTGATGAGATTAAAGAAATTCTTCGAATGACAGAAGACGGAACCGATGAAATCATTTCAACACGGTCAAAAACTTTCCAAAAGTTAAACGTAAATTTAGAGAGCCTGCCTCTTCAAGAATTATATAAATTGATCAAGGAGAATCCAGGTCTGTTGAGACGTCCAATTATTCTTGACGAGAAACGGCTTCAAGTTGGTTATAATGAAGATGAGATAAGACGCTTTTTACCACGTAAAGTCCGTACCTTCCAGTTACGGGAAGCACAACGTATGGTCAACTAATAAGGTCTTTCAAGCTCTGCCAGGAAATGTGCAGGGCTTTTTCTTTATACATAACGATTTTTCACTGATTTTTTTATCTTGATGAAGGGAAACATAAAAGAATCCTTAGGCGACCGCGGACGTTTCCGGTTGGCAGCAGGTCCCTTGAATCAGTATCATTTAGAGAATAAATAAAGGATGCAGCTTAGCATGCTGTGTATATAATAAGGCATTAATGGCAGTAAGATTAAAATTGAATCAAGCATTATGATAGTTGCATCAGGATGAATTATTTTATAGAATGAATGGAATATTAGGCAAACAATTGTTTTTTAGATAAGTAATGTTTTTTATTTCCCTTCTTCAAGGTTTTGTCATAAAATGATGTAAAATAGTCTGTTTTATTGACTATCATGATTTACAGTATTCACTTACGGGTAAAGAGCTTTTAAGAGCAATTTTCGCTTGGGGGTTATTATCCCTTCAAAATGAGAAAGGAAGGGAGAGGGGAATCATGGAAATCGAACGCATTAATGACGATACAGTTAAATTTTATATTTCCTATATAGATATTGAGGAAAGAGGCTTTGATCGCGAAGAAATTTGGTACAGCCGCGAGCGAAGTGAGGAACTTTTTTGGGAAATGATGGATGAAGTGCATCAAGAAGAAGAATTCATGATTGAAGGACCCTTATGGATTCAAGTTCAAGCTCTTGAAAAAGGCTTGGAAGTTTTGGTCACAAAAGCCCAGCTTGCCAAAGATGGTCAGAAACTCGAGCTGCCTCTTTCAGATGAAAAGTTAAGGGATTTGAATGTATCAGACAAGATGGATACGCTTCTTGATCAACATTTTCATGGTAAAGATGAAGAAAGCGGCATGACATTTGAAGATGGTATGATTGAATTCATCACGACTTTCGAGGATTTTGAAGATGTCATTTCATTAAGCAAGCGTCATGGCTTGGATGACTGGACGACAAAACTTTATGTTTATCAGAATAAATATTATCTTTATATCGAATTTTCCGAGGCGGAGATTGATGAGGAAGAAATCGATAATGTTTTAAGTCTTTTATTGGAATATAGTCAAGAGTCACCTATAACGGTGCACATGCTTGAAGAGTACGGGAAGATAGTCATCGAAAATGATGTATTCACAACGGTCGATAAATATTTCGCATAGACTGTTGAGGCCGATTTCAGTAGAAATCGGCCTTTTCGTCCAAGAATAAATGTTTTTTGCCTTAGCATGGAGGTTTTATAAATATGCCTGTGTTTGTTAATTGGAGGTAGTCTAGGTGAAGAATATAGTTGGCGTCGGTCTGCTTATTCTCTTGTTGGTCAGTACTTGGCATTTTCTAATAAATGGCGTCGATAGCGGGCTGTTTTTTTATTCCAGCCTTATATTGACCCTTTTCTTGGTGATAGTTGGATTCAACATTTTCATGGAAAACCGAGATCCCATCCAGACCATAACATGGCTTGTTATTTTTGGCGCTTTCCCATTCATCGGTTTCATTTTTTACTTTTTGTTTGGCCGTAATTTTCGGAAAGAGAGAATATTTCGCAAGAAGTACTTTTTGGACAAACAGAGGTTCGTGAAAATAAGCGACGAAGCGGATTATAATGAACGAATTAAGGAAATGGGCGAGAACCCTCAGCAGTTAATCACTCTTGCAAATAGGCTAGGGAATAGCCCTATTTCATTTCAGACTGAAACGCGGGTTTTAAGGAATGGTGAGGAGACATTTTCCAATATCATCGAAGAATTAAAAAAAGCCAGACATCATATTCATTTAGAATATTATATTGTTAGGGATGACCGCATTGGCGGACTGTTAAAAGACATCTTGATACAAAAAGTAAAAGAAGGGGTAGAGGTCCGATTTCTCTATGATGCGGTTGGTTCTTGGAAATTAGCGCGCTCTTATATCGATGAACTTAAGGATGCGGGAGCCGAAATGGTTGCCTTTGGTCCGTTGCATCTCCCTTTATTAAATAATAAATTCAACTTTCGTAACCATCGTAAAATAATTGTGATAGATGGCTCTGTCGGTTTCATCGGCGGTCTCAATATTGGGGATGAATATTTGGGACAAGATCGGAAGTTCGGTTCTTGGCGGGATACGCACCTAATCATAAAGGGGGAAGCGGTCAGGACTTTACAGCTCATATTTTTGCAGGATTGGTATTATAGCACCAATAATAGTTTCTTAAGTGATGAATATCTCATGGCCGGACTGCCGAATCATCACGGGCATGGCGGAATTCAATTGATTGGCGGCGGGCCTGATAGTGAGTGGGCGATCATTAAAAGCATTTTTTTTAAGATGATCACTTCAGCAGAAAAGTCCGTCTGGATAGCTTCCCCGTATTTCATTCCTGATGACGATATCTTACAAGCATTGAAGGTGGCCGCTTTAAGTGGTTTGGATGTCAGGCTGCTCGTCCCGAAGAACCCCGATAAACGTATCGTATTTCATGCTTCGAGAACTTATTTTCCCGAATTGCTTGCTTCCGGAGCTCGTATATTCCAATATAATGAAGGCTTCATGCATAGTAAAATCATCATCGTGGATGACCAACTGGCATCAATTGGGACAACCAATATGGATATGAGAAGCTTTCACCTGAATTTCGAAGTCAATGCTTTTCTCTACCGGACGGAAAGTACTCAGCAGCTGGTGAATGATTTTTTGGAAGATATAAAGGTATCCCAAGAAGTGGAGATTGATGCGTTTTCCAAACGGAATTTCGGTTTGAAAGTTTTGGAGTCCACTTGCCGATTGCTTTCGCCCCTTCTTTAGATACTTCTCTTATGCCGATCAGGCATTTTTTTTTTACGGATTAAAAGGAATCCTAAGCGAAGCAGGCGAATGTAGTGGATGAGGAGGAGATGTATGCTAACTGCGATAAAGAAGGATGGGACATGGATTACGCTCCCTGATAAGATGCCGGCAAACGTGATTGATGAATGGAGAAAGTCAGCAGAATATTACTGTCCATGCTGCAAGATGGAAATGACCATCAAAGCGGGAAAAGTCAGGATCCCGCATTTCGCCCATAAAAATAGTTCGTCATGCCGCGCTTCTTCAGAACCGGAATCCGCCTATCATTTAATGGGAAAAAGAAAATTGTTTCAGTGGTTTTTATCACATGGTTTTCAAGTGGATCTAGAAGCCTACCTTCCCGAAATTAAGAAAAGGGCTGATATTTTAGCTGTGATAGGAGGTAATCGCTATGCAATAGAATTTCAATGCTCAGTTATCACCGAGGTTGAATTCATGGAAAGGACAAAAGCCTATCAAAGCATAGGCATCAAGCCAATTTGGATACTCGCTGCAAAAAGCTTGAAAAGGAAAAGTTTGTATGAATTCAGTTTATCCCGCTTCCACTGGCTCTTCGTCACCGGCAGCTTCCATCATCCTTTCCTTTGGATGTATTGCCCGGAAACCGATCATTTATCAGTATTGAAGAACCTCACTCCTTTTACCCCCAGAACCGTCTTTGCTGAATTGACAACAGCTTCTTTAAAGCTCCTTCCCCCTAGTCGGGCATTGCCCCAAAACTGCTTTCGATTCCCTTTTCTGCCTGTATGGAGATATAAACGAAATGGCTGGTCCCTCCATCGAGTCAAAACAGCATGGAGATGCGACCCTTTTTTCGAAGGGCTATATTTACATCATATTTCACCTGCGACACTTCCAATTGAAGTGGGTGTTCCCGTCAGGGGGATGCTGTTGATCGAAACTGCCCCGATCGAATGGCAGGCATGGTTATACATGGATGTGTTTCATGAGAAAAGAACAGGGGAAAAGATTTCTATGGCTGATATTGTCCATATTTTTAGAAAGCGTTCAAAAAAAGGGGAAATAAAGTTCAGACCGTTGCCATTGCTTCATGAAAAACCCATCGAGTATCCTGTAGGTCAATATATCATGCTTTTGGAGCAATTTGGTTATCTATCAAAGCTGAAAGAAGGGGTTTTTATAGTTGAAAGGGAATTTACCCTTCCCTTCACCAGTGATCAAGCTCAAATTTTGGAAAAAAGTTTCTATGATAAGCATAAATTGATGATGGAAAAGAGGAATATCCAGTATAATCAGTGATAACATCTCTATTTATCTTGAATTCAGATGAAAGGGCAGGATTATTTTTGTTAATGGAGAAATAGTAATAAGAACTGGGAATTAAGAAAACTTTAAGAAAGAATGAACGCCGAATGAAGTATTGCAGCGTTCGATCCGGTTTAACGAGTCAGCCCGATGGCACGTTTCTATAGAATGGGGAGGAATTTTTATGGCACAGGAAACAAAAGCGAATACATTACCTTCAAGAAGTGAAATAGCTCCTGAAGATACCTGGAGACTGGAAGATATCTTCGCAACCGAGGAAGATTGGGAAGCTGCCTTCAAAGCGGTAAAAGAAGACCTCAAGAAAGCGGAGGCACATAAAGGGACGTTGGGAGAAAGCGCAGAAAGATTATTTGTGGCCCTTCAACTCCAAGATGAGGTATTCGAGAAGCTAGGGAAAGTTTATTCTTATTCACATATGCGCAATGATCAAGATACAACCAATCCTTTTTATCAAGGGATGGAGGATCGGGCAAAAGCTTTATACGCCCAAGCAGCGGCTGCGTTTTCATATATGGTTCCTGAACTATTGAGTATTGATGAAAACAAAGTGGAAGGGTTTTTGGAAGAAAAAGAAGATCTGAAATTATACAAACATTCTTTAGAGGAAATTAATCTTCAGAGACCCCATATCTTATCTGCAGAGCAGGAAGAATTATTGGCGCAAGCATCAGAAGTACTTGATGCATCGGGCAATACTTTCGGTATGCTTAACAATGCCGATTTGAAATTCCCGACCATCAAGGATGAAGAGGGAAATGAAGTTGAAATTACTCACGGAAGGTATATCAGCTTTCTTGAGAGTGAAGATCGCCGTGTACGTGAGGAGGCATTTAAAGGGGTATACAGCAAGTATGGAGAGTTCCGTAATACATTTGCTTCAACCCTGTCAGGTGAGGTGAAAAACCACAACTTCAATGCCACGGTTAGAAAATATGATTCAGCACGCCAAGCGGCGTTAAGTAATAATAACATTCCGGAGACCGTATATGATAATCTCGTTAAAACGGTCAATGACAACTTGCCATTACTGCACCGTTATCTTGATTTACGTAAAAAAGTACTGCAATTAGATGAACTTCATATGTATGATCTATTCACTCCTCTTGTTAAAGAAGTGAAGATGGAAGTGACATATGACGAGGCCAAGGATTATGTCCTTAAAGGTCTTGCTCCGCTTGGGGAGGACTATTTGAACGTTTTGAAAGAGGGATTTGAAAACCGTTGGGTCGATGTGCATGAAAACAAAGGGAAACGAAGCGGTGCCTATTCTTCTGGTACATATGGGACGAATCCTTATATTTTAATGAACTGGCAAAATAACGTCAATAACTTATTCACGCTCGTTCATGAGTTTGGGCATTCGGTCCATAGCTACTATACACGTAAATATCAGCCATATCCATACGGAAATTATTCCATATTTGTAGCGGAAGTTGCATCGACTTGTAATGAAAACCTGTTGAACGATTATTTACTGAATTCAATCGAAGATGAAAAGAAACGCATCTATTTATTGAATCATTACCTGGAAGGTTTCCGAGGCACATTGTTCCGGCAAACGATGTTTGCAGAGTTCGAACATACGATTCATTTAAAAGCTCAAAATGGGGAAGCTTTGACAGCGGATATGCTTACTAAGGAATATTATGAGCTGAACAAGAAATACTTTGGAGAGAACGTGACCATCGATGAAGAAATCGGTTTGGAATGGGCGCGTATTCCACACTTCTACTATAATTACTATGTTTATCAATATGCAACAGGAATCAGTGCAGCAACTGCATTGAGCAAGCAAATCCTTGAAGAAGGAGAGCCTGCTGTCAAAAGGTATGTGGAGTTCTTGAAGTCAGGAAGTTCCGATTATCCGATTGAAGTGCTCAAAAAGGCGGGTGTCGATATGACAAAAGCCGAACCTGTACAAGAAGCCATGAATGTATTCGAAGAAAAATTAAATGAGTTGGAAGAGCTTTTGAATAAATAGGATGTGGAAAGGACCCGAGCACTTCGGGTCCTTTTCAACTTATATGAATGTCCGTCATAATCCTTTAAAACGATTTCTCTGATTTAAGCTATGGAGAATTATGAAGAAAACAAAAAATAAAATAGGGGAGGTAAAATACAGAGGAATGAGGTTCATGATACCGAGCAGCTGGACAAATAGCGACCCTATCAAGAGTATGAGTAGAATAAAGCCTTTCAATTTGGTCACCTCCAACCTGGCAGCAGTAAAAGCTCTTCTGCGCTTTATTAGATAGTATGTTTTAAAATAAGCAGTATTCTAAGAATATGACAATAATGTGAAGTTGCGCACAAAGTTCTTGCAATTAAGGTATATAATCTGCTATAGTACAGATATAGAAGTTATCACATCCCAAACATATACCCCTTTGTTTGTTCGTCGTGAAATTTCTCCTATCCCCTTATTCGTATAAATAGATGAAAACCCCAGCAAATTTCGTGATTTGACGGGGTTTTTCATTTGCATGAAAAGTAAAAGGAACAAAATGATGCCGGTTGTAACAAAAGTTTTACGAAAGATTAGGAAATAAAAATAAATGATTTAATATTTTTTGTGATACATTTCACAATTAGATTCATTCCCAAGCTTATCAGATTTCAAAAACACTTATGGATTTAAATAAAAAGGTGCTCTCATTTAGCTATATATACCAGAAACGTAAGTGAAAAATGAAAAATATATATTGTGAACAATTTGTGAAATATTGCACATATAGTTGAAACATAATTAGGTTATCTGTTATATTGTTTATTGTGAAGTGAATCACAAACAAACTTATACCCCTTTGTTTGATCGTGAAAAATTTCTCCCATCCCCTTATTTTCTTATAAAAAAAACCATGCAATCTTTTGATTTGCATGGTTTTTCCTTTTCATATATAACAAAAAAGCAGTCAAATTCATGACTGCTTCTTTGTATATCTCCAAAACGTTCCGTATTTAGCAGGAATTTTCTCTGCCAACTGTTTTAAAACAAGCTTTTTCATTTCCAACTCGACGTTATTCTTATTCATATTATAAACCGTTTCAATTTCCTTTGTGGCCACTAGTTTGAAACAGCGTAAAAATTCTTCGAGAGAGGGGGGGGTTGCAGGGGCAGGAAGACCATTGAGCATATCTTCTAAAATTTGAACATATACCTCGTAAGAATAGACACCTGAAACTTTTATTCCCTCTTCTTCAATATTTTGATTGAAAAAGACAAGGGAAGGTATTTCAGTCACTTCCATTTCGCTTGTGATTTTCATGTCACATTGAAAGCCTTTGGCTGCACTGGAAGAATTGATGTCATAAAGGAATTCCTCCACATCCAGTCCAACCATTTTGGCACATTCGGTCAAGACATCGATATTGGATATATCCTTTTTTCCTATAAATACATATTCTTGAAGCTGCCTTAAAAAGCGAATGGCCAATTTACGCCCCTGCAATTCAGCTGCTTTTATTGCGATGGAAGCTGTATATGGAGAAGAGATTGGGTTTTCAGACCAAAGGCTCCCGTCGCAGGACATTCCCGAGCGGCTGGCTGTCTTTTCCCAAACTTGAGCAATGTTTTCATAATTTTTATTTTTCCCCATATTAAGAGAATCGATCTTACCGCTTAAAACATGGCGTAAACTGAACAATTGGCCATATTCTATCTGTAATTTCCTAATAATTGGTTCTAAGCCCCAGCATTCGGGACAAAGCGGATCAACAAAAACATAAATTTCAATTGGCTTTTTTCCTATATCATAGCAATGCTGCGTCTTGATCCAATCGGAAATATTGAAAACTGGTTTTTGTGCGCTCAACTGTCTTCTCCTTTCCCGTCAGTTCCGGATGTATTGATCATATGCTGTGCCGTCAAATAGAGGCGGTGATAGAAAAACTCCCTAATCTCACCCTCAAGGCCAACTTCGTCCATAGCTAGATACATGCATGAGAGCCATGCTTTCGCACGTTCTGGTGTAATTTCAAAAGGTATATGTCGAGCCCGCAACATAGGATGGCCGTGCTCTTCGGTATATAAAGAGGGACCGCCTAAATATTGAGTCATAAATTGTTTTTGCTTACGGACCGTTTCAGTTAAATCGTCAGGGAATATTGGCTTCAGATCCGGGTGCTGACTAACGTTGGAGTAAAACACATCAATTAATTTGTGTAATTGCCCTTCTCCAATCAATTCATATGGTGTAGGGTTCCCTTGCATCATGTTGATTACTCCTTTTAAAGAAAGATGGTTGATATTTATTCATATTTTATCAATGACGTACTGATATAACAAATATATAGCTTAAAGAAAATTTTACATCTGTAGTATGACACAGGGGAATGAGCGGAAATTACACCTTTGGGGGGGCTTTCCGATTTGTTTCTTGGGTTCGTGGAAGAAGCATATGTATACATGCAAAAAAAACTGACCCGTCACAAATAAACAGGGTCAGCTTGCATTAACTTGAAAATGTGCCATAAACTTTTTGGACATAATTCTGAGTTTCTTTAAAGGGCGGAATGCCGTTATATTTATTGACGTTTCCTGGCCCTGCATTATAAGCAGCAAGGGCAACCTGGATGTCCCTGTCATATCGTGCCATCATTTGACTTAAATATTTACTCCCGCCCATGATGTTTAGTTCTGGATCGGTTGCATCATCCACCCCAAGGCTTTTTGCAGTTGCTGGCATTAACAGCATAAGGCCAGTAGCACCCGCATAACTGGTGGCTTCAGGGTTGAAGTTCGATTCTTGTTTAATGACAGACTTAATCAGTTTTTCCAGGAGATTATAAACTGGCCGCCTGGCTGATGATGTGATCATAGTTTTTGGCGGTTTCGCTGCTGCTCTGATTGTTAGCATGGGCAGTGGATATCGGGTTGATGTTCATGGATGTTAGGCCGCCGGGTTGAAGAAAGGATTTCGTTTCCGCTTCCACATTGGATAATAAGGAACCCAATGTCTGCGAAGTGCTTTCAAGAGCATCATCCGAAACCAGTTCCGAGAGCATGTCCTGGAAAACGGATCGAGATGAATTTGTACTTGTGATGCTGCCATTTGTGAATTGCTGGATTGCCCGCAATTCCATAAACGTTTTGAAATCTTGGATTTTCAAACTCTCCACCTCCGAATGGATTCAAACAGGGTTATTCCTGGAATTTGGCGCGATAAAACCTCTTAACCTTATTTTCGGTTTCCCTTACCGGAATTTGAAGGGTTTCAAGGAGGGTCAGGAAGTTTTTTTTCCCGGCCATTGCATCCGTCACTTCATATTCAAGCTCAAAGTCTTCCTGATTCAAATACGAACTATGATCTAAAACAAGTAACCCCTCTTTGTAAGGAAATTCAAGACGGTCTGTCTTTAGTGTCCCAAAGCAGGTAAAATCTTTTGGATCAATGCCGCATTCGAGGATAAGATGTTGGATCTCGCCATCAGGGAATGTGTTATGATTCAGAAATGCATATGCGGTTTCTTCAGGAATAGCTTGATTCGTTTCCAATAATCCTTCTGTCGCGGGCTGTTTTAAAGTCAGCTCGAAACGCCCGTTTTTCTCCCGGATCCTAAGCGCAGAATCTTGATTTTTCAAAGTGAATCCGAGTGTATCGAAATAATGATTTTTCTGTGTTTTAAAGTTCGATGCCCCGAGATGAAAGTATTCGATCAGTTGACGAAATTCTTTTTCGCTTAAAAGGTTTTTAAATTCAATTTCAATATGCTGGTTCATGTGTTCCATCCTTTCTGGCTGATTCTTAGGTTAATCATATAAGAACCATTCCAGCTGTCAAATTGAATTCAATAATTTTTTGCTATTGTACTTGAATATTTAGGAATCAATTGCAGGATATGATAAAATATAAACGTTGAGCACGAAAATGGATTATCGTATATATAGAAATTTAATACATACTTATGCTAGAAAAAGATTTAATAGGATCCAGTGGTGAAATGGCTTAAAGTCATGTGACTGCTGGATTTAGGAGAGCGCTCTGCCCATACCAGAGTTGAACAGGCGCTTTTTAGATAGATATAGGTGGTGTGGCAATGGAGAGTTGGGACGATTTCTTGGCGCCTTATACTCAGGCTGTCGAAGAATTAAAGGTTAAGCTAAAGGGATTAAGGAAACAGTTTGAGAGAGAGAATATTCACTCGCCGATCGAATTTGTAACAGGCAGGGTAAAGCCGATTGTCAGCATTTTGGATAAGGCGAGCCTGAAGGATATCCCCATTGATAAATTGGGAACTGAAATTCAGGATATTGCAGGGCTTCGCATGATGTGCCAGTTCGTGGATGATATCGAACAGGTAGTTGAACTATTACGAGGTCGCAATGACTTCGAGATAGTCGAGGAGAGGAATTATATTTCCCATAAAAAAGCAAGCGGCTATCGTTCTTATCATGTTGTAATCCGCTATCCGGTCCAGACGATCCATGGCGAAAAGAATATTCTGGCCGAAATACAAATCAGGACTCTTGCGATGAATTTTTGGGCGACGATTGAACATTCTTTAAATTATAAATATAAAGGCATTTTCCCGGAAGATATCCAACTGCGACTCAAACGTGCAGCGGAAGCGGCCTTCCTGCTTGATGCAGAGATGTCGCAAATCCGTACGGAAATCCAGGAAGCACAGCGTCTTTTTTCCAGGAAGAAAGATTCTTGAACGCATAAATGGGCAAACGAAAAGAAATCTAATTTGTGAGGTGGGATTACATGAAATTTGCGATTACGTCAAAAGGAGATGCGAAATCGAATACTTTAATGCAAAGGATGCGAACATATCTTCAGGACTTTCACTTGGAATATGACGAAGATAAGCCGGATATTGTCATTTCTGTCGGTGGTGATGGCACTTTGTTATATGCTTTTCACCGTTATAAGAATCGATTGGATAAAACCGCCTTTGTCGGTGTACATACAGGACATCTTGGTTTTTATGCAGATTGGACCCCTGATGAAATTGAAAAATTGGTGATAGCTTTAGCGAAAACCCCATTTCAAATAGTGGAATATCCACTGCTCGAAACGATTGTCCGTTATCAGCATGGAGGACGGGAAGCCAGATTTTTGGCTTTGAATGAATCGACGGTCAAAAGTGTGGAAGGGACGCTCGTCATGGACGTTGAAATACGCGGCCAGCATTTCGAGACATTCCGTGGAGATGGTTTATGCATTGCGACGCCATCTGGAAGCACGGCGTATAATAAGGCGCTTGGCGGGGCCATCGTCCATCCATCAATCGATGCCATCCAGATCACCGAATTGGCATCCATTAATAACCGGGTGTTTAGGACGGTAGGATCTCCACTTCTGCTGCCGGCACATCATACGTGTATGTTCAGACCGGTCAATGCGGTCAATTTTCAAATTACGGTCGACCATTTGTCCTTGCTTCAGGAGAATGTAAAGTCGATACAGTGCCGAGTGGCAGATGAAAAGATCCGATTTGCCAGGTTCCGCCCTTTTCCTTTCTGGAAAAGAGTACATGATTCATTTATTGCTAATTAAGGAGATAGATTCACCTCATGTCAAATCAAAACTTTTCTTTGACCTGGTCGGTTTTCGAAGAGGATTCTGGCTCTTTATTGCGAGAGTTTCTCAGCAAATGCGATATTTCAAAACGAGCATTAACGGATATTAAGTTTAAAGGTGGATATATCCAGTTGAACGGCGAAGAAGTAACAGTAAGGGAGCGGATTGAAACGGGTGACATCGTCACCGTCATATTTCCGCAGGAACAGGCAAGCGAAGGCCTTTTGCCGGAACCCATCCCCCTGAACGTCAGATATGAAGATGAGTTTGTATTGGTGGTGGCCAAGCCCCCTTCCATGAATACCATTCCGTCCCGCGAGCATCCCAACGGCAGTCTGGCGAATGGCTTGGCGGGTTATTATAGGAAGACGGGAATACAGGCGACGATCCATATAGTTACACGTCTTGACCGTGACACATCAGGTTTGGTTTTAATTGCCAAGCACCGGCATATCCATCACCTTTTAAGTGAACAGCAAAAATCAGGACAGGTTAAACGGAGATACCAAGCCGTAGCTGAAGGAATCGTTGAAGGACCTGAAGGAGAGATAGTGGCGCCAATCGGACGAAAGTCGACCAGCATCATTGAACGGGAAGTCAGGGAGGATGGCCGGTATGCCTGTACCCTATTTAAGGTATTGGCACACACAGAGTCCCGCACATTCCTTAATTTGGAACTCCGGACAGGTCGTACACATCAAATCAGGGTCCATATGGCGCATATTGGTCACCCGCTGGCTGGTGATGATTTATATGGAGGGAACAGGAGAGGTATCCCTCGCCAAGCCCTTCATTGTTTCGAATTGAAATTTTTACATCCTTTCACCAAGAAGATGATGTTGTTTCAAGAAGAGTTGCCGGAGGATATGACCCGTTTGCTCGAGGAAAGTAAAGGATGGGATTCCTGACTTTATATCCGGTCTGCATTGAAACGAATTCAAGATTATGAAAAAATCGATAGACGCAAAAAAACTCACCAAGATGGCGAGTTTTTTTGGTTAATCAAAAGATGTCCTGAACTTTTCCGCTATATAAGGCATGGAAGAAGGCACCTCTTGAAGATCCATTTCGGGATAACGTACAGCCGTCAATTTTCCACCGAAGACGCAGCCTGTATCAATATTATATGTATGATTGACTCGTCTAGCTTTAGGGACTGGTGTATGTCCATATACGATCCATGTTTTCCCCTTGTAAGATTTTGCCCAGTCTTTCCTGACCGGAGACCCATCGGGATGTTTGGAGCCATTGATATCACCATAGAGGACAAAGGTTTTTACCTTATTGCTATATTGACCAATATAGTCACTGCGAATTCCTGCATGGGCAATGATCAATCGCCCTTCATCAATGAGTTGATAAAGCGGGGAACGTTCATACAGATCCATGAATTTTTTTCGGATCTTCTTCTGCTCCCGAATGTTCAGTGATTCATATTCTGCTACAGTAGTTTCTAAACCGTGTGAAATTTGAACTTTATTGCCTGAAAAATAACGATACAATTTATTGCAGTGGTTACCTGGCGCATACCTCGCTATATTTTGGTTAATGACTAATTCATGGACAACCTCTATTACTTTAAGGGAATTTGGGCCCCGATCGGTTAAATCCCCTACAAAGCCGAGAATCCTTCCAGAGGGATGTACAGGAAACCCAGTCTCCCATGTATAGCCCATTTTTTCGGTCAGCTGCCTGAATTCAGCGAAACATCCATGAATGTCCCCTATGATATCGATGTTCATTTGACACACCCTTTGTTTGTTTTGTATATGTTTATGGTATTAGTATAGTATTATTTAAAAAAATAAAATATAAACGAGGAAATGAAAAAATATGTTTTAGGAGGTGTATGGTTATGGAGGAGATGAAGGACCGGGGGCGGGAGAGCAGTCAAATGAATAACGAGCTTTTGCTTGAAGCGCTTAAAACGGAAAGTCTAGATCAGTTTCGTACGGAGTTCCTTGAAATGCATCCATATGATCAGGCTCAATTTTATACAAGCTTGTCAGATGAATTCAGATCCGTCGTTTACACATATTTGTCACCGGAAGAAATGGCGGGCCTGTTTGAAAATATAGAAATAGATGAAGAAAATTACGAAAGCCTTTTGGCTGAAATGAATCCTTCTTACGCAGCCGATATGCTTTCCCATATGTATGCGGACGATGCGGCTGACGTCTTGAATGAAATCAATGATGAGCAGGCCGTTAGCTATTTGACCATCATGGATGATGATGCGGCAAGTGAAATCCAGGAGCTTCTGAACTATGAGGAATCTACGGCAGGAAGTATCATGACGACAGAATTCATTGCCATTGAAGCAAATGAAACCGCTCGATCAGCCATGCAGATCTTAAAAAGGGAAGCTCCGGAAGCGGAAACGATTTATTATGTGTTCGTTACCGATCAGGATAAGAAGCTGCTTGGTGTTTTGTCGCTCAGGACATTGATCATTGCTGATGAAGATGCTTTAATCGGTGATTTAATGGATGACAGGGTAGTTTCCGTACCTGTATCTGAAGACCAGGAAGAGGTGGCACGAAAAATCAGGGACTATAACTTCCTTGCCGTGCCCGTCGTCGATTTCCAAAACCATTTGTTAGGGATTATTACCGTTGATGATATCATTGATGTCATGGATGAAGAGGCATCAGATGATTATTCTAAATTGGCAGGTATATCTGACCTTGATCATGTTGATAAGAGTCCATTTTCCGCTGCAAAAAAACGGCTGCCTTGGTTGGTCATCCTCTTGTTCTTAGGATTGCTGACTGCAAGTTTGATCGGCCGATTCGAAGAGACACTAAGCCAAAAAGCGATTCTGGCTGTATTTATTCCATTGATTGGCGGCATGGCTGGGAATACAGGAACCCAAGCATTGGCAGTAGCGGTCAGAGGAATCGCAACAGGTGAATTAGAACAGGATAGCAAGTGGAAACTAGTCCTAAGAGAGGCTGGAACTGGGCTTATTATTGGCCTGACATGCGGAATTGCCATCACTTTTATTGTCTATTTTTGGCAAAATGATTTAATGCTGGGATTATTAGTCGGTATTTCGATTTTCATAACTCTGATCGTTGCCACACTTGCCGGTTCAATCGTCCCGCTTCTCATGCATAAAATGAAAATCGATCCAGCAGTAGCTTCAGGCCCTTTCATTACAACTATAAATGACCTTATCAGTATTCTTATTTATTTCGGATTAGCAACATTATTAATGGGCTATTTACTATAAGCCAAAGGAGGCCCTCTTGAAGGGCTATTCCCACAGGACTTTAGAAAACGGTGTTTTTATCAAAGGAAATTTGATATACTGTCATTAGTAGCAGGTACTAATAACTTGTATTAAAAATAGGAGGTCACATACGATGACTTTTTCATTAGAAGGAAAAACGTTTGTCATAATGGGTGTTGCGAATAAAAGAAGTATTGCATGGGGAGTTGCCCGTTCCTTACATAAAGCAGGTGCAAAGCTGATCTTCACTTACGGAAAAGACCGTACGGAAAAAAGCGTTAAGGAACTATCTTCTACATTGGAAGGGGATTCTTCCATTATTTTACAATGTGATGTAACGAAGGATGAAAGCATTGATAAATGCTTTGCGACGATTAAGGAAGAAACAGGTATCATTCATGGCGTGGTACACAGTGTCGCATTCGCTAACAAGGAAGAGCTGGACGGTGAGTTCGTCAACACGAGCCGTGAAGGGTTCTTGCTTGCCCATAATATCAGTTCATTTTCTTTAACGGCTGTAGCTAAAGCGGCGAAGGAAATCATGCCGGAAGGTGGCAGCATCGTCACAATGACGTATCTTGGCGGTGAACGGGTCATGCCAAATTATAATGTAATGGGAGTGGCCAAGGCCTCACTTGAAGCCAATGTCCGTTACCTGTCAAGTGATCTTGGCAAAGATAACATTCGAGTGAATGCAATTTCAGCAGGACCTATCCGGACCTTATCCGCTAAAGGTGTTCGTGACTTCAATACAATTTTAAAGAAGATTGAAGAAGAAGCACCGCTTCGTCGTACAACGACTCCTGAAGAAGTAGGGGATACGGCAGTATTTTTATTAAGTGACATGTCCCGCGGAATTACCGGGGAAAATATCCATGTGGATTCCGGTTACCATATAATCGGATGACAATAAAACAAGGGGGGCCGAAATCGGTCCCCTTTTTTATTGGTTGTCAACTATGCATGTATGAACTGATACATCCTCAATTGATACCTTTCCACCTTTTTTCATCTTCGGAGCTCCTTTAACAGCCATTATTTATTAGTTTTCTCCACCAATCCCCAACATATCCAAGATTGGTTGATTCCTTTTTTGGGGGAGTGGCACATCTCCAGCATAAAGAAGGGTGAATCTCATATAAATGATACATAGAGCTGATATTCATTGTTTGCGAGAATCGGCAAAAACCTGCTTTCAACCCTATTCGTGAAAAAGAAGGAGGGGAATCATGGACGTGAAGAAAGTTGGTCTGCCTTGTGCTGCTGGAAAACAAACCATACACAATCCGCTGAAGAGACATATTAATTTGAATGAAAAAAATATCAGCACTTCATATACTGCCGAGGAATTGGTGGAGCTATTGTCCCGGCTTCCAGCCTTTGCACCTAAACCTGTTTGTAAGTTCATCATCAATGACCGTACACTGTTTGGAAAATTGGAGCAAAAAAAAGAGTCCAGTTTGTTCATAAGGCATAAATTCGGGAAAAAAGTTGTCCAATACCATATGGAGCAGCTGCAGTCTGTGGATATCCTGAAATATTAAGGAGGGTTTTCATGTCAGAGAAAAATGGCGATAAGGAATCCAAACCACTATTATATGTCGATCAAGCAAAAATATCAGATCAGCGTGGGAATATGCAAAGTGATTTTCGAACGAAAAAAGCTACACCTAAAGACAGCGTTGAGCCTGAACCCGAACTACAGGAAGCCGGACAAAAAGAAGAAAAAATCGAAAAAGTCAAACGTGAATTCGGTGTTTATGATGCCATGAAGGAAATTGAAAAAGAGATTACGGGATTAAGGAAAATCACTGAACAATATGTCCCTGAGCAAACTCCGGTTGAACAAATGGAACATCCTGAACAAATAGAACAAGAAAAGGAAAAACCAGTTAAGAGAAAAAGGAAAAAGGTGGAGAAGAAAGAATCTTCCCGCGACATCATTTCCCGCCTATCCAATCATCAAGGTTTTCCAAAGCCATTATGTGAGGCTATTGTTAACGGAAAAACGATTCGGTTTCATGTGTTGGGAATGAAGGGGGAATCTGTGAAGATTAAAAGAGGGAACCATATTCGTTTCGTGGGCATGCCGGATATCATCGATGCCAAAATAATTGAAGAATCTAAGTGAAGGAGCAATATTAAATGTTTCCCCCACAAAGTGAATTTACCTTATTTATAATATTAGGCTTGGCTTCCTTCAGGCTGACACGTTTGATCGTTTTCGATAAAATCATGGAGCCGCTCCGCCGCCCCTTTTTTAAAGAGATAGAGGAAAAAAATGAAGAGGGGGATGTGGAAATATTTTTAATGCCCAAGGAGAAGGGCCTGCTTGGCTGGATTGGACAATTGCTAAGCTGTTACTGGTGCGTGGGTGTCTGGGTAAGCCTTTTTCTGGTTTTCCTTTATATCCAACATTGGTTTATTGGCGATGTATTGATATTAATCCTTGCCGTAGCAGCAGTAGGCGCAATGATTGAGGTCATAATCAGCAAAATTATGGACATTTGATTGGAAACAACTTGTCTCTTCGTTCATATAGTATGGTATAGATCTTAAAGGAGGAGTCATAAATTGAATCAGAAACAGAATCCATGGGCTTATGCAAAACCGATTAAAAAAGATCAACCGATCAAAATCAAGAAAGACTGTGGCTGTAATAATAACAATAAAAATAAAGGCTATTGAGTGAAAAAACCTTTCCATTTCGGAAGGGTTTTTTTATTTCCTAATCCTACCATTCATAAAAAAACAGTTAAACAAGAAAATAACAATAGAACAATAAATTAGGATGTGAATCTATGTTCAGACAAGGAAGATATTTTAAGGGCAGCTTGCTGGTTTTTATGGTTATTTTTTGTGTGCTTACTGGGTGCAGCAATAAGAATGATGGAAAAACGGAGAATTTAGCAATGATTAAACGTACGAATCCTGAACCGATGGATATCATTAATGGAATGGATGGGAAGGATGAAAAGGGATTGATCTCAAAGGTCAAGGAAACAGTTGCTAATGAAGACACCATCTATGACGTGATCGTCGTGAAAAACGAAAAAAAGATTATCGTCGCTTATAAAGTTAAGCACATGCAACGTTTTCATATGAAGAAAATTGAAAAGACTGTGACTGAAAATCTGGAAGAGAAGTTTCCCGATAATGATTTTATCGTATCAAGCGATTATAAAATCTTTTTGGAATCTGTAAGATTGAATGAGTTACTCAAAGAAAAAGATGTACCCGAGAAAAAGGCAAGGAAGAAGTTCAAGGAAATTGAAGAACTTCAAAAAGAATTAATTTAGAAGAGAGGTTCAGCTATGAGCGGCAAGGAGAAAACGACCCCACAGCAGAATGCGTATCAAGAGCTACAAGGGAAGCATGAAATTAAAAGACCAATAGTGAAGAATTGTTTGAAAGCCTTTTTAGTAGGTGGCATTTTCTGCATGGTGGGACAAGCCATTTCCTACTTCTATATTTACTATTTCAACTTTACGGAACAGACAGCCGGAGGTCCTACAACTGCCACCATGGTGTTCCTGGCTCTTTTGATGACCGGTTTCGGGTTTTACGACCGCATTGGCCAGTTTGCTGGGGCAGGAAGTGCCGTCCCTGTTACAGGATTCGGTAACGCAGTCATTTCGGCAGCAATCGAACATCGGACGGAAGGTTTTGTACTTGGTGTTGGATCCAATATGTTTAAATTGGCCGGATCGGTCATTTTATTTGGAGTATTCTCAGCGTTTGTCGTGGCGTTGATAAAAACAATTTATCAAATGTTTGGGGGCTAAGCGGTGTTAAAGGGAGAACAAACATGGCTGTTTACCAATAAACCGGTCATCTTGGAAACAGGGGTAACAGGCGGGCCATTTGAAGCAAATGGAGAAATCGCGGGTGATTTCGATATCCTATACGACGATTTGTGGATGGAGAAGGATTCATATGAGAAGGCACATCGACATTTGATGGAAAAAGCGGTTGAGCTTGCATTGGAAAAAGGTAAGATCAACAAGGAACAGGTGCAATTTTTTTTGGCGGGTGATTTAATCAATCAGGTTACACCTACAAGCTTTGCAGCCAGAACTAATGGGATTCCATATTTCGGCTTGTTTGGAGCCTGTTCCACTTCAATGGAAGGGCTTGCCCTAGCTGCCTTCATCACTAATTATGGCGGGGCTAACTATGTGTTGACAGGCGCCTCGAGCCACAATGCAGCTGTTGAAAAACAATTTCGCTATCCAACTGAATATGGAGGGCAAAAACCACCTACAGCTCAATGGACGATAACAGGAGCGGGGGTGGCTCTGGTTGCTCCCGATGGAAGCAAGCAAGGGGAATTTCCCCATATTGTCTCGGCCACTATCGGAAAGGTCATTGATATGGGATTGAAGGATCCTTTCAATATGGGGGGAGCGATGGCACCGGCGGCCGTCGATACGATACTTGCCCATTTCAAAGATACTGGTTTGACCCCGGATGATTATGATTTCATCATTACTGGTGATTTAGGTCAAATAGGGAGGGAGACAGCCATTGACTTATTAAAGCAAAAGGGCTGTGACATCAATCAGGAAAAATTCAAGGATTGCGGATTGATGATTTTTAAAAAGGATCAGCCTGTTTTGGCTGGCGGGAGCGGTGCGGGATGTTCGGCAGTGGTTTTATACGGTCATATATTAAATGAGATGATTTCCGGTAAATATAAAAAAATCCTGCTTGTCGCAACAGGAGCATTACTATCGCCACTTTCCGTCCAGCAAAAAGATACAATTCCATGCATTGCACATGCTGTGGCCATTGAATATGGGATGAATTCATGAGAAAGGAGAGATTTCGATGTTAGCAATGTTTTTTTGGGCCTTTGTCATCGGTGGCTTGATCTGTGTTGTCGGCCAGCTTCTTTTCGATGTTGCTAAGCTGACACCAGCACATACGTTAAGCTTGTTCGTTGTAATAGGAGCTGTTCTTGGCGGATTTGATTTATATGAGCCGCTTGTTGACTTTGCCGGTGCTGGAGCAACCGTACCGATCGTTTCGTTTGGGAACTCGCTGGTGAACGGTGCAATGATGGAATCGGAAAAACATGGGCTCGTTGGCGTACTGACAGGTATGTTTGAAATTACGAGTTCCGGTATCTCTGCAGCAATCGTCTTTGGATTCATAGGAGCCTTGGTTTTCAGACCAAAAGGATGAAATAAGCGGAAATAGGCAGCCTGGACTAGGACATGGCCTATACATATTTGTCCAGACCTACATATGTTATCAGTAAGCTTTAGCGAGAGCGAGGTGATATGTATGTTTGGTTTTGGTGGCTACGGTTGTTGTAACGGCAGCGGTTATGGATATGGCGGCGGTTATGGCGGAGGATGCGGTGGCGGTTCCACTTTTGCGATAATCGTTGTATTGTTTATCCTATTGATCATTGTGGGGGCTTCTTTCTGCTAAGGTAAATGGAATGGGCAGAAGAAGCCTATTCCATTTTTTTTTGTTTGGGCCAAGCACCATTTTTCTGATAATGCCATAGGATAGGTACAGAAAAGGGAGGGGCTTAGGTATGGATAATAACTTTTTTAAAAACATAGAAGGTAAAACGGGCGTAAATATGAAAGATGTATTAGAATTGGCAAACTCGCTGCAAGGAGCCAATTTCAAAGATGAAACAACTGTTAGAAATGTCATTAAGCGTGTTTCAAAAATAGCGAACAAACCAGTCAATAAAGAGACGGAAGATAAAATCGTCCATTCCATCGTAGCAGAAGGGAATAAACTGGATTTCGGTACTATTTCTAATATGATAAATAAAAAATGAAAAAAGGCCTGCTATCATGCAGGCCTTCAGACTGTAGAAAACTCTAAGAAAATCGAGTTTGCCTGCAGTTTTTTTAAAAAAAGTTGTAGTTGATTCCATAGATATGCCGACTGCTTGCCAAGCCTCCTCGCCGAAAGCATCTAACGTGTCCCGGCAAGCCAGTTTTTCGGCAGGAGTGTCGAAATTTCAAATATAAATTAGTCTTTAACATGGTTCGGGATAGACCAGTCCGAACCCCATCTTTTTTTTCTTCCATTTCCTAAAATGGATAGCATGCTTTTGGTCAAAGCTTCAGAAAACGTGATGGATGGGCGGTACGTCCGCGTCTAGTTTGCAGGATGGAAAGGTAAAGGTCCTTTTTAGCCCTGGTTGCCGCTACATAGAGCAATCGTCTTTCCTCTTCAAGAGGGGAAAGTTCCCCTTTCCGGTAAGATTCAAGTGCGAAATCATGAGGAATGCTGCCATCGACAGCAGCAAGAACATATACGGTGTTATATTCAAGCCCTTTGGAACGGTGTATGGTGGTAAGCTGTATGGCATCCTTAAAATGTTTCGATAGCTGTTTAATCTCCTGGACCATCGCTGTCATATGATCGACATGTTCAAGGAAAGCGGCGACGGTGGGAAATCGATTTGCTGCCACCTTTAAGTCACGGATGTCATCGGACCCTTTTTCCAGGTTCGCATCATTTCCGCGTTTTTTTACATATTCCTGGTATCCTAAATCTTTCTCGATAATTTCTAAAGCTACGAGTGGCGACATAATTTTTAAAGAGCGGATCTGTCCTGGAATCGTTTTTAATTTTCGTTCTTGAAAAGCATGTCCTGTCTTAACAAAAGCAAATGCATCGATAAAATCACAATCCTGCAATATTGTCATTGCTTTTAACTCCTGTAATATACTTTGCTTTAAGAATAAGGAGGAAAGGACATCAGATGCTGCCTTGCTGTCATGAGGAAACAAACTCAAGCGCATAAAGGCAAGCATGCCGCGGATGACCTTGCGTTGATAAAACGAGTCCGCATCCTTTTCAATGACGAATGGCAGGTTGGAAGCGGCTAGCCGTTCAAAAATGGCCCTGGACATCGTGTGTGTCCTGTACAAAACTGCAAAGTCCCCAGGGTTTGCTCCCTTGGATATTTTCTCTTGGATATCGGATACGATCATCGTTGCTTCCAATTCCTCATCATAAGGATAAAATAAAACAGGGGGATTTCCTGAATCATGCTGTGCCCTCATCTTTTTCTCCATCCGGTTCTGGTTGCGCTTGATCAATCGGTTCGCTGTAGCGACAATTTCATGGGAAGAGCGGTAATTCTCCGTCAGCTTCACAACTTGGGATCGAGGGAAATCATGATTGAAATTCAAAATATACTTCGGATCGCTTCCCCGGAATGAATAGATGGATTGATCATCATCTCCAACTGCACATACATTTTTTGATTCAGCAGAGAGGAGTTTTATCAATTCATATTGAACTTTATTGATATCCTGAAACTCATCTACCAAAAAATAGTTAAACCTTTGTTGGTATTTCTTTAAAAAATCCGGGTGATTTTTTAAAAATACATAACAGCCTACAAGCATATCATCAAAATCATACTTCCCTGTTAGCTGTTTATATTCCTCATATTTCTTATATAAAAATAAACACGATTTCTCCCAATCGTCCTTAGGGTGAATATCTTCTGGAAAGGCCAAAGAGTTTTTCCAAAGCCCGATTTGTTGAAGGGCTTGATCATATGCAAATTCCTTATCATCAAGTTCCAATTCCCTGCCAGCCTGTATCAATATCTTTTCTTTTTCCCACTCCCACTTCAATAGGAAATCGCGCTGCCATTTGGCTGGTTCATGGAAAATCAGGATTTTATAAAAGATGCTATGGAAGGTCCCGCTAACGATTTGAGAAACAAGGGAAGGCTTCATATAAGGATAGCCGAGCAGACGCTGCTGCATTTCCTTTGCGGATTTAGCCGTAAATGTTACAAGCATGATACTTTTTGGATCAATTTTTTTCACTGTAAGCATATAGGCAGTGCGTACCGTCAATACGCGGGTTTTCCCGCTTCCTGCTCCTGATAGGACGAGAATTGGACCATCGATCGTCATTACCGCCTTGAGTTGCTCTGCATCGAGTACAACCCCTGATGAGGATAATTCTTGAAAGTATGGTTCCTCTGATTGTGCCAGACCATATGATTTATCTGAATATTTCGGATTGCCGGTTATGGGCCTGCTTTTAAGGAAAGGTTCTGTAATGGTCTTTGTTTCCGTAATGGTTCGTGATGTTGGAATCCTAAATCCATTCTGTTCCATATATTCCAATGGCTTGTCCTCGTTCACCGGTTCTGAAATTGGCATTTCACAGGGTCCCTGCGATGGGTCACTATGATAAAAATAAGGTGTCTCATGGATGCCAATAAATAATTTCACTGGTTTATGACAAATGATACAAGAAAGCTGATCACGTTTTCCTTTTTCAAAAAGTGTCTGCAGCTCACCAGCTGAAACGGTATGTAAATGTACAATTTCATTGCCAGATTTTGCTTGATTCATATAAATGGATACCTCTAATCTATAAAAATATCGGCAATACTCATCATACCAGAAGATTAGGAAAAAAGAATGCAGAAATCATGTTTAAATTATGGTTCCGGATGTGTAATTAAATGACAGCATAACTATTTAAATAAAAGGAGGGGTTACTATGGGATACATAGCACCTGTCAGACAATTTGATTATATTCAATATGCCAACAGGACGGTCGAAGCTGCAGAGAAAGTAAGAATTGTTAAAGGAACGACACCCATTCAACCTATCCGTTTTGATCAGGTGTTGGAAAGGGAAAGCATGGGAGGATTACTTCAAATACGAGATAATGATCGGGTAAGTACATATGGAGCAGGCACATATCAAATGGGCATGAGGGTCAGTGAAGGTTTAGCGGCTGGAATGACAGGAAAAGGAAGGTTTATCAACAAAATTGTCTAGTTTCTCCATGAAAGACAAAAGAGGACACGTGAAGTGTCCTTTTTGTGTTGATTTTATTAAAGAATGTCAATTTCCACGATTAGAGCTAACAATAGTTGCAATAATAGTTGGATGTTTAGGGCGATTTGTGCATCAGTTGTTGTAATGTCGATATCACGGCTGTTTTCAACAATTGTTTTTTGGCGCGTGATTTGTTTAACATTAGAAGATTGGATTAATTCTTGAGTGATCTTTTCAGCATTATCAGCATCCGCAATGGAAATGCTTACGATGACCGCAATAGCAGCTTGCAGGGCAGCTTGCAGAGAAAGGGCCGCTTTAACATCCGTTGAAGTGATATTTACATTACAAGAATCTTTAATGTAAATAAGTTCTTCAGAAAGCTGTACTTGATTATTATCCTGTCTTGCCTCTTGGCTAATCTTTGTGTCATCGTCGTTACAGAATCCAGACAGGGGATGTCTGGAAGCGGAATCTAGAGCCGACCATGATCTTTCAGAATCGTCATGTGTGTTACAATTGCTACGATATACATTTTGGTTCATGTTGTTTTTTCCTCCTTAGGTTTTATTCCCTATTAAAATATGCTTTGTTGATTAATCGGGTTGGACGAATAAATCAGTTAATTCGTCTATTTTTTTATACTTAGAGAAAGTATTGGTGTGTGGGGATGAATAATAAAGAAGCTGGAGCTTTAGGAATGAAATGTATGTGCTGCTATGTCTCGGTTTACTTATTTCTCGCCAGCAAGTAGGGTGATTAGGTGATATGGTGCGTCATTTATCTTTGGAATCCGTGAATTTGTTGTGGATGGAATTTGTAACTGGATTAACATCATGTTCCGTGATGTTCTTTTCTTGGTTTATGATTTTTAGTGATTGCTCTTGTAAATAACGAATGGTTTCTTTAAGGTTGTTTTTCTCTCTTTCAGTTAGATCGACTTTTTCCTTCTTGAAACCATGTTTTCTCATAGTCCTCGAAACCAGCAGTTCCATCAGTCTTTTTTGAGACTCCTCCAGGTTAAATTCATTGTTACCCATAAAATTTTCCCTCCTTCTTGCTTTCTATATATAGACTATGTATTTTTGGGGAGTTTGCCATTGAACGCAAATGGTTTTTTTTATAAAACGTTATTTAAGTCCATGAACGAACAAAAAAGCTGTCCAATCAGAAGACTGAAAGGACAGCTTTTTTATATCATAAAATGGTTTTCTTCATCGTCTTATGAGGAATGCCAGCATCCATGAATTCGTCGGAAACGATCTCATACCCTAATTTTGAATAAAAAGGGATAGCATGCACCTGGGAATCAAGCTTCAATTGAGGCACTTCCTGCTGGATTGCGAATTCCTCGATAGCATTCATGATCATGGCGCCGGCACCTTTCTTACGGCCCGATGTAAGTACACAAATGCGCTGGACTTTACCGATGTTGTCAATGACCCTGAAGCGGCCGGCACCGATTGGCTGATGCTGCTCATCATATAAAACGAAATGTGTGGACTCGTTTTCATATTCATCGATCTCTTCTTCAAGAGGGACGTTTTGTTCTTGGACGAACACTTTTTTTCGAATCATATATGCATTTTCAAGCTCTTGGCTGTTCTCTGCGATTTTTACAAACACGAAATCATTCAGCTCCTAATCTAAATGTTTCATAAACGGTCCATGCCCCGTCTTCAAGTTGATACAGCAAGTGAACTCGTTTAACTTCTTCTTCATGGCTGATGTCAAGCATGCTTAATTGGCCTAAAACATCAGAATGCTCATTATCGGATAAATCTTGAGCGATGGTAATATGCGGGACAAATGCATGTTCACTTTCACTTTTCATGAAGTCCTCATTGTTAAGTGCATCATGAAGCTCTTGAAGCCCTTCGGATAATTCCACTTTGAAATAAATGGTATTGCTTACGGGTTGGAAAGACTTCGTTTTCGTTACGCTCATCGTAAAAGGGTTGCACTTTTGAGCAATGCCTTTTAATTGCTCCGCGATTGTTGAAATTTCCATATCCGTCGCTTCGAACGTTGGTTTCAGCGTCAGATGCGGTGGTATGAAAGCATATTTCGTATCATACCGTTTGCGATAGGAGTTAGCTAAATCTTGAAGTTTTTTTGAAGGGAAAATTGCAACACCATATTTCATGAATAAAACCTCCTGATAATTTTTTATTGTTGTATTATAGTTGGACATGTTTTTACTTGAAACCATCTCAAAGAAATGATTTAGAGTAAATTAAAACATTTCCAATAGTGCTCGTTTTAAATCTGCCTGCCAATATTTCCAGGTATGATTACCTTCAAATTCTTCATAGAAGCAAGGAAATCCTTTTTGGTTTATTAATTTATGCAATTCCCTATTTGGTTCTATGAAGTTTGCCTTGTTGCCATCCGTCGTCGGAACATCTGTTTCTCCAGTCCCGATCACATGATAAAGTTCGAGGAGATGCGGATCCTCAAAATTACGTACAGCATCCATTACTGCTTCATTGGCAAGTGGCGACTGCATGATGCATTTCCCGAATGTATGCGGGTACTGCAAAGCGGCCAATAAAGAAACTGTACCGCCAAGAGAATCACCGATCAAAGTTCGACCATGTCCCATTTGATAGGTTGGGAATTCATCATCTAAAAACGGGACAAGTTCATGGGCAAGAAAACGTATGTATGCTTTGTGCTGTTCCCCGTCAGGATGATATTTGCGCCTGCGGTCAAAGCGGTCTTTATAGGGAATGCCGACAATGATGATATTCTCGATCTCATCGTTCCCTAACAGTTCATCTGCTACCCGACCAATTCGTCCCATTTGAAAATAATCACGGCCATCCTGAGCAATCACAAGCGAATATTTATACAATGGCGAAAAATTAGCAGGCAAGTAAACAAGTAGTTCCAATTCTTCTGCTAAAGCTTCGCTTTTAAACATGTACTCTTTAATTGTGCCTTTGCGTAAACTCATTCTCCCGCACCTCAATGATAAAAAATAATGAAAAACATCTTACTTGATTATTTTAGCATAGCCTTGCGACTTTTTCCCGTGACAAGAATTTGGAATATAAAATTTTCGTTATATTTTCTAAAAATTTAAATTATAAGATGCTATAATACATGGATATAGAAAAATAATACAAAAAAGGTGGCGAATAAAATGGCAGATGTACACGTACACAGCAGGGAAGTAACAAAGGCGGCTAAACGAACATTATTAGAGCGTGGTGTCAGTGTGGAGGCTATTGCAAAAATCGTTTATGAATTGCAGTTCCCGTACAAAGCTGATCTTAAGCTGGAGGAATGCATCCACAGCGTTGAGCGTGTATTGTTGAAAAGGGAAATTCAACATGCCATTTTAGTCGGTGTGGAGCTGGATAAGCTGGCAGAGCAAAAAAAGCTATCAGAACCCCTGCAATCGATTGTTGAGTCTGATGAAGGGCTATTCGGAGTGGATGAAACGATTGCCTTTGGTGCAGTACTCGGTTACGGTAGCATTGCTGTAACGACCTTTGGCCATTTGGATAAAAATAAAATAGGCGTCATACACGAACTTGATAAGAAGCAAGAAGGAATCGTGCATACCTTCCTGGATGATATCGTTGCAAGCATTGCCGCGAGTGCCGCCTCAAGGTTAGCTCATCGTCTGAGGGATGAAGAAGAATCATTAACTGAACAGGAAAAGGACATCCAGGAAGAAGAAGAGTTAATAGGTTGAACCTTGATTAACAATCGTCATCCAGACCTGTCAAACCTGGCCTTAATGAGGCGGGCAGAAAGGATATTCGCCACTTTAAATGTCCGTTTTGTCTGCCTTAGAAAACAGAATGCGTGAATATGGCCTGGATAAATCTCAAGCACCTGAATTTTCCGCTGCGTAATCTTACCTTGTTCGGAGAGATAAATTATCTCCAATGGAGCATTTTCTTCCATATGTTTACGAAGTATATATTTCATTCTCTGTCACTCCTTTGCTGACTTGCTTACTATCATTATATGCGAACGTACGTTTTATATGCAAGTGTAAAGGGAATGTTTGTTCGTTTATTGTGGAGAGATAATCCTTTTTTAATATAATGCGTTGAATTTTTAACAAAAAAATATGTACTAATGTTTTGTAACATCTTCTTTAAGTTCTTCAACTTCACTTTCTGACCTTTCTTCTAACGATCCTCGCAGAAGTACAATAGCCGCTTCTTCATCAATCATAACTGAAGTGCATGATACCTCATTTCATTGTCAGATGGAGATGAGAGAATCTGTTTCCACGATTAACATCCACAAAAATTCCTTCCCTATTATTAGTTTCGTAGAATAAATTTCTGCCCATCAGGTAACGAAAGGAAGTTTAGTGTATCCATTTTTATAAATACATTGAGCGGATTTTTGAAAAATAAAAGAGAACACTTTTTGTGTTCTTCTTAATGAACTAGCTTACCTGATAGTTGATGTTTGAAACAAGTTAAGAAGTTAATTTTCTAATATAACTTCACCCCTGTTTGTTAACAACCCACCTTCATAAAAACGGTATATAAACCAGTGGATTTTTGCTGTTTGAGTTAGATTTATTTTTACTTTTGTACCATATTGTACAAACACCTTTTCTTTTAATGAATAAAATAACCAGAAAATAAAAAAGAAAAAGGTGATTATAATTAAATATCATTTTCCTATTTCACATTGTAATTCCTTTGTAGACACCACATATCTTAATAAGAAATGTATTCAAAAGATTCCGGATGACTGTCATTCTTGTCACAAGAAACACAATGACTGTATTTGTATCCAAAAGAAACCGGATGATTGTCATTCTTGTCATAAGAAGCACAATGACTGTATTTGCATTCAAAGGAAACCGGATGATTGTCATTCTTGTCATAAGAGGCACAATGACTGTATTTGCATTCAAAGGAAACCGGATGATTGTCATTCTTGTCACAAGAAACACAATGACTGTATTTGTATCCAAAAGAAACCGGATGATTGCCATTGTTGTCATAAGAAACATGATGACTGTATTTGTATTCAAAAGAAACAGGATGATTGCCACTGTTGTCATAAAAAGCACAATGATTGTATTTGTATTCAAAAGAAACCGGATGATTGCCATTGTTGTCTTAAGAAGCACAGTGACTGTATATGTGATCAAAAGAAACCGGATGATTGTCATTGTTGTCATAAGACACACAATGACTGTATATGCGATCCATGTCATTGCTGCCATAAGAAGCACAATGACTGTATATGTGATCAAAAGAAAACCGATGTTTGTCATTTGTGCCAGAAGAAACATAATGACTGTCACTGTGATAATAAGAAACATAATCTAGTGAGAGCATCTGCGTTTAGGGCTAATAAGAACACACCACAACTTTACAAAGCAGCGGTTACGCCCTCTGTAAAAGTTTTATACCAAACTGAACAATTTGATTTAGCGAATGAATATAATCCGCATATATCAACATTTATTCCAACTGAGAATGGAATTTATGAGATAACAGCAAAAGTCTCATTTTGTCCGTCAAAAAGAAAAAGAGATAATTCCCCAAAAACCCAAAAAGATAATTGCAAATGTGATTATTGCAAAAGAAATAGTTGCAATTGTGATTATTGCAAAAAAAGTCATTCTTCAAAAGAGAAAAAAAGGCATTCTTCAAAAGAAGGATTTGCCGCATCCATTTCAATTAACGTAAACGGAGATGATTTAGATATTGTTAATGACTTCTTTGGAAAATCAAGACCTATTGGACTATCGGTAACTACAATCCTTCAGTTACAAGCAGGAGATCGGGTACAAGTAATATTTAGCGCAGGTGTAAATGGAGAGATTTTAGCAGATGCACCTTTAACTAACTTTCAAGCTGCTAGATTCCCCTCTCCAATGTAAAGATCTTTTTGCTTAGCTTAAGACCTAGATTGAGCACATAGACATCATTTGTTAATTAAAGTTGAGAAAATCTTATGTGTAGGAGCCTGGGTTTCTCCTCATAAATGGTCGGGAAAAAAGAGTAAACTCTATTGAACAAGTTCTTAAAAGCAATGACCATACTCAGTGTCAGCTCCCAGTGGTATGACTAAAATAAAGACGACAACAGTATCGGACTACAAAGAAAAGATACCTTCTCAATTGGGCTGCTTTACGAAGATCTAGAGATAACGGATATAGGGAACTCTTTTAGATGTAATAGCTTAAATTTGAATGATTCTTACAAGCTTGCAACTTTCAAGGATTAATTTCCCAGGCCACTTTACGATAAAAACTTTTTTAACAAAACTACTTGTTTTATTTTGAATACCACTATATAATAAATCTTGTCCAGTAAAGAAGTCAGTAACTAAGCAAGGTTTAAAACCAAGCTCTAAAGAGCTTGATTTACATACGACTTGTTAGCTCAGTGGGAGAGCACTTCCTTGACAGGGAAGGGGTCGTGGGTTCGAATCCCTCACAGGTCATCAACTACCAAAGGTTCAAATCCTTGATATAACAAGGATTTGGGCCTTTTTTTGTTTTGTCTTACTGGATGCGTTTAGATCATCGATAGTGATTTGCTCACATTTTGCTAACGGGACTTCTGAAGGGCGTTGTGGAAAATATCAGCCACTTCATCATCTTGGTTGGGCATCATATGGGCGTAATGCTCTAACGTGATGCTAGGTTTCGAATGTCCTAAACGAGCTTTATTCAATCAACTACCTTTTGGATTTATAGTTTTTAGTTTTTACTATGGCTAAAAAAACTATAAATCCAACTATACCCGAAACCTAATATATTAATTATAGTAGACGTAAACAAACCGAATCTTCCTTTCTGTTGATAATCTTATTCTTTATCTTGAATCACAACCCTAAAGGATCCGAAAGTTTGTTGACTCTCATAATTATCAGGACTTACTTCATAAGGAGATGGAAAGGCGATGAGTTGGAAATTTTCTTCGCTTTCAACTTCAGGTAGTTTAAAATCAAAAAGATGTCTAGTTTCTGGGGGAATAGTGGTATATAAGACGTCTTTGTTATCTTTAACTGCAACTTGTTCCCAATCTTTTAAAGCTATGATTGCATATCCCATCTCAGCATTCGTCTCATTTCCGGCAGAGAACTTAAGCTTCTTGTCTTCTTTTTCAGTCATGATTGATTGCAACTTTTCCTGACTATTTGTGATAGATATATTTTCATTTAAACCATCCTTCACAATAGCATCAGGCTTTACTTTCTTTACATTTTTAACATTTTTCCCGCTGTCAGCTTTGTTGATGGAAAACCGCATACTTAAAACTTGTTCCAAAATTCCTGCCTTAATTAGATCGAGCTCCTTCAATTTATACTCTGGCTTTTGCACGATTACAAAAGTCAATTCACTGGAGTCGGAACGAATAGGAACGGAAACAATGATGTTTATGGAGCTGTTAGGTTTCATATCAAAGAAAAATTTATTTACGTCCTGCTCCTTATTTTTAACTTTAAATTTTACTTGTTTATAATCTTCAAAAACAAGTAAAGCATACTTTCTGTCCTCATCAATGTCGTTGTCTACTGAGGCAACAACTGACACTTCATTGTCTGTACTATTAAGTGTACTTCCTTCATCGATAACTTTACCTTTCAAATTTTCCAACCCATATCCAATCGAACCATAATCAGCCGCATTCGTTACTTCACTTTCTTGTTCAATTTCAACCATATCAGAAGTGCTTAATTCTTTAGGTGAAGATGAAGAATAAAACCAGTAAAAAACTCCAAGCAATAACAACATTGATAACGCAACTATGTAGTATTTTTTCATATACCAATCTTCTCCTAATTAAAAGAGATATGCAATAAAGCAGCCTAAAAAGAGGGGGTAAACGGTTCCTTCAAACTAAACGAAGGTGTATAGGAATGTAGTTAATTGTCGAAAGAATCTAATATCTTCGGAGATTGCTAAAGGTTATTATTAAATAAACTGGTAACATATCGCATATAAAATGGTCGTCTGTTTAAACAACAAGGCTCAACTGAATGCAGCCGGTGGAGGGATTTTTGTGAATATAGCTATCGAAGAAAAACCGTCATTCCTATGTGCTAATTTTGAAGATGGAGTATTAATAGAAAAGGTCCGGCAGGGAAATATGGACGCACTAGAAGTTCTGATGAAGAAATATCAATCTTTTGTAAAGATTAAGGCTAACAGATACTTTTTAATTGGGGCAGATAGAGAAGATATTATCCAAGAGGGGATGATAGGATTGTTCAAAGCCATCAGGGATTTTAATGGCGAGAAACAATCTTATTTTAAAGCGTTTGCAGAACTATGTATCACGAGGCAGATTATTACAGCCATCAAGGCAGCTACTCGTCAAAAACATACTCCGTTAAATTCTTCTATTTCGCTTGATATGCCTATTTATGAAGAAAATCCGGATCATACTCTTATGGAAGTAATGACAGACACCGTTATTTCTGATCCCATTGCGATATTGATAGATAAAGAATCTGCTGATGACTTGGAATTAAAATTATCTGAGGTTCTAAGTCCGTTAGAAAAGAAGGTTTTGGCTTATTACTTAGAGGACCTTACTTATATAGAAATGTCTAATAAATTAAATACTCACGCCAAGTCTATAGATAATGCGTTGCAGAGAGTGAAGAGAAAATTGGAGAGTTTATTGGAACTTAGAAATAGACAAGCAATAGAAGGTCACATTCAATAGATAAAAGAGCCATTTACTAGTAAGTAGCTCTTTTGGCCAAAGGGTTTTATAACCCTTTGGCTTTATGTGTTTGAAAAACTTTAATAGTATTTCATAGTGAAATTAAAAATACAACAAACACGTATGGAAGGACACATTTGCTAACATAATTATTTCATTGAGCTTTATTTATTTTACTGAGCTGATATCAAGACCTTACAAAACCTTGAGAAATCAACCTTCTTTACACTTATTTAATTCAGTTAAACCAGTTTGATTATATGAAACAAAATTGACAGGGAAGGGATCGTGGTTTCGAATCCCTCACAGGTCATTAACCAACAAAGGCTCCAATTCTTGATATAACAAGGATTTGGGTCTTTTTTGTTTTTAAAGATATAGTTCATTATGTATTATTAACTTAATTGGTGGCGGATTGAGAAGGATTTAAACGTACTATAGGTCAATTATTTGAGGAAGAAGAATTAATCTACTACTATAATGAAGTAAGTCTTTAAAAGGGAAGTGATAGTTAAATGCTTTATATAAGCGATATCGAAAAGATAATTAATAACACATTAGATGAGCATAATTTGGATATCATTCATGAATTTGACAATAATCTAAGTGCACCTATGAGTTATAACGTATCGACCAATACTATAAAATTCAATTACCTTCAAGTTAACGGTTATAAAGGGAAAATTAGAATTAAAGAGACAGAGGAAGACTTTGTTAAAATTATTCTTTATCGTATGATTGGTTATTATTTAGATTTTAAGAAAAATAAACATGATTTAAGGATTTTAATGTATGGTCACGAAGAAGAAAAAGAAAAGCTAAAATCTGAAATAGAAACTAATGCTTGGGATTATGGGAGAACATTAATACCTGAACAATTATTGGAGTCATATGATAAAGTTCGTGAATTAGATAAAATGCTAATAAATTAAGTACTCTAAGAAAATGGAGACCCGGCTTTAATCTAAAGGCTGTTTTCGCATACTTTGTTGCTATTTACCAAGTAGTGCGGTGTGGTTGATTTCCCCTCCAGATGCTCGCTTTCCGCGGGGCGGGCGGTGAGCCTCCTCGGCGTAAACGCCTGTGGGGTCTCACCTGTCCCGCTGCTCCCGCAGGAGTCTCGCACTTCCGCTCCAATCAACCTTAAATCGTTTCGTTTTAAAAACAACAATCTTTACGAAAGAGCCAATCTAAAACAAGAAAAAGAAGCCTTCTTGGAGAATCTCTCTGGAGTTGACTTTTGAGTGAGGAATTAAACTGATATCCAATAAGACAAGACCTAGAGAAAGATGAGTTGTCTTAGAAAGCTTGATGAATAAACAAAATATCTATACAAGTAAAGCCTGGTGGGTATCCTACCGGGCTTTTGTGTATTCTTTTGAAGGAAGTGAGGACTTATGTAAAAGGCTTATGTAAAAATCAAATACTCAGTACAACAAGGACCAAATAATCATATAAACTATGATAAACTGAAAAATAATTTAATCGCGCTTTAACTCAATTGGATAATTATGTTAATATTAACTTGAGTATTCTGAACGATCGAAACATAGTAGTAATAAGGTTCTTAAATTCAAGGATGTTGACAAATTTATAAAAGGGGTAAGTGATGAGTAAAAAAACTGAAGAACAAAGTAAAATACAAAAACCTTCCCTGGATAGAGCCGGTCAAAGAGCGTTTATGGGGAATCCTGAGGAATTTAAACTTTCTTTTTATGGGATCTTTATGGCTCTCATTCCCATCATCATATTAGGAATTATCGTTTGGTTAAATTGGTAATGAACCAACACTAATTTAATAAGGTATTTGAATGGACGAAAATTGGAAGCAACGTATAAAAGGCCTTTTTGTATACTCGCTAACAACGTACCTTTTTAATGAATAAGAGGAAAGTAGTGTGGTAAATCCTCGGAATTCGGTATTCTATAAACGAGTCGCCGAAGAAATTGATTTTACCCCCTACAATAAATAATTGCGTCTCCATTTTAGCAGATAGCTTTAATCAGGGGTTTCACAGTTTGTTTTGTCAACTCTCTTATTCATCTATGGGTGCCGTAGCTGAAAATTGGAGGTGTTTAAGGCAGCTCTTTCTTTATGCTACTATAAGGCAGTGTAGTTGAAGAAGAAAACGAATGAATTAAATACCTAACTTTAGTTTTTATAATGTAACTGCCGTGCAGGAACAAATATTTAGATAGTGGTCAGAATATATTGAATAAGAAAAAAGAGTCGGCAAAGCGACCCTCCTCTACGATTCCGTGTTTAACTTAATAAGTATTTATTCAATGCTTGTTGTAAAGTTCCCAATGTTTGTGCTTTTTCATTTACTCTCATTCCTATGTTTATCATTTTTCTAACCACTTCAGCTCTTAACCCGGTAATCACAGTAGTACATCCCATTAATGAAGTGCCGTCAATAATCTTCATTAAATGATCAATTACTTCAGGCTCCATTTCCATAATTCCAGATAAGTCCATAATCAATGTTTGAATACGTAATTTTCCAATCTCTATTAAAACTTTTTCCTCGAGAATATTCGTTCGGTAAAGATCAACCGCACCAATTAGAGGCAAAATGCATATAGTGGGGGTTATTGGTATTATAGGCACCGAAAGATTTTCAACCAATTCTTTTTGAGCCATTATCAACGAATCTTTGTATTGAGAATATGTGATAAAAAAAACATTTAAAAATCTGTCTACTTGATTATTAACTTGTTTTTCTACCGAAAAAAATTCTTCAGTAATAACCTTATTCTTTACCTCATTAAATTCTTGTAGGAACCTCCACAAGGTTCTTCGAATGGCTTGCACCCACTCTAATTTGAAAGATAATGGTATTGCGTGTGTCGCCCAAGCTATACCTTCTTGCTTAGCGAATGATTGAAGTTCTTGTTCTTTAACCTCAATAATGTATTGAACCAGCTTATGGGCATTATTTATCAGGTCAATATTACCGACCGTTAAAATTTCTTCAATTTTGTCTTTCACATTAAATGCTTCGTTTAATAATGAATCTTCAAAATCCGCTTTATTTTCTTGGATGAATTCCAGTAATTTATAAGTATCTAGTAATCCCTTCATAATTTAATCCCCCTATTTTTTATATGCCAAGACTACTATTACCCTGATATAATAATGACTAAACCAATTTACACTATAAGCATCTAATTTAAAGGGGAAATGGTTGTATTTTTGTTAAGTAATATTGTGAAGATTTCCACTTAAACTAGCGTGTGCTTTACCTCAGTAAAAACCACAACACTCCAACCTTATAAATCATGTTAATAACTTTGTTTTCTGTTCATAAGATGAATTTTGGAGGGACCGCCTGTTGGCTTAAATAAGAGAAAACCGAAATTACAGATGTTTTCGGTTCTTGAACTTTATTTAAAAAAGGTTGATGAAGATGACGCGGCCAAAAGATGTTTGAACTTAAGAAGCTTTGGTTATTTTTAACTATTTTAATTATTAGTTTATTCTGATAATATAAAATAGATAAAGATTGGAGGAGGAAATAACATAAAAAGCTTATTTTTAATCTTAAGTACCTTTGTGTTAGTTCTGGTAGGTGGAATGGTATTAAGTACTTCTTCTGCTCAAGCAAGTGTTCCTCAGTATTCTTTTCAAACAGAAGATGGAAAATGGGATGGTGAAATTGGAAATCCTAACAAAGGTAGTGACTTAGAGGTAGAACTGGTTTCCCCGATCTATTTAAAGACCTCTTCTAAAAGTATTTTATTGACTAATTATAGTAACTTATGGGCTCGTCTCTGCAATGCAAGTACTGGAAAGTGCACAGGCTATCATAGCTTAGCAGGTGGAAATACATTATTCACAGGTATGAAAATAGGTAAATTTTATGTTGATGTGAAAGATGGATATTCCTCTGGCAAAGTATATGGAAAACTACAAATTATTTTCAAATAAGTCGTATTACTTGCTACTCATTCTCAATGGGTAGCATTTTATTTGAAAAGTTTCGAAAATAAAAATATAAATATATTTGTATAATTTACTATCATTGATTTTTACAACTGCCCTTCCAGGGAAGAAGGGAAGATTACTGGCATAACTAGCATGTTTCACCAACGCTACAAAGGATACGAGCCACAATACTACAAGATACAGGAAATGTTGTTTGTGTGACATGAAATATTGTTTGAGACTTTGTTATTGAACTAACGGGGCAGGATAGTGAAAGAAGGAATTCGCTTTCAAAACTAGAATTTTATATTAATAACTAATGGGTTAGGAAGGGGATTCTTATGATAATAAAGGGTTTTGGAGGAATCTTTTGGAGGACTAAAAATCTAGAGGAAATAAAAAAATGGTACAGTCAAGTCCTGAAAATTGAAATAGAAAATTGGAATGGTACCATTATTACACCACAACCAGGCAATGAAACTATCTTTTCCTTCTTTTCTGAAAATGACCGCTATTTTCCAACAGAACAACAAGTGATGTTAAACTTTCAAGTTGAAAATTTGGATGACAGTATCAAACATCTGGAAAAAATGGGTGTTCCCCTTGTTATGGAAAAGACGATTAATGAATTTGGAAAGTTTATTTGGATTGAAGATCCAGAGGGAAGACGTATAGAGCTTTGGGAGAAGTAATAGGATAATAATAAATTTTGTTGTTGAATTAATGGGTGTGTTAGTTCAGTAAGCCTACAAGCTATGGCCGTTTATTTCGATCCGTTCTTAGGCACTGTTCATGATTATGTCCTTATTTTAAACCAAAGGAAAAAGCTCTCCGGAACCGGACAGCTTTTTTGTTTTATCAAGTATCAACATATACCACAGTGACTTAAGACTAATTCGATAGAGTGACTTAGCCAACAGATAACGAATAGACTAATAAGCCTTTTTAATATGGCTCCACCCTTCTTGTAAAGACTTCCCGTCGATCCTGGATTGTTCTAATAATTCATCTGCTGAATCAAACGACTGTTGCGTATCTGTTTCGTAGTCAGCTAGATGCCATTGATTGGACTCTTCAATAACGTGATAAAGTTTATCTTGAAAAGCAAGACTGATCCTTTCGCCGTTATAGACATCCTCTTTAAGTTGTTCGAAGGAATAGTTCATTTTTTCAAGAATAAGTTCGGCATACATTTGAACTTCACTATCGACATCCTTCTTAAAATTTTCTATCAATGAATGTAGAATATCCTCATCTAATCTATGTGTAAGAGAATTCCAAACACTGTTAGCAACACAACATCTAATATATCTGTCGTGATAATTACTTAAAGTTAAAAGTTGATTACCAAACCACTTCAAATCCACATCGCCTTGTGCTAGGTCCGGTATAGCATAAGTTAATTCCTCTACATTATCTTCTTGTATAAACGTTTCAAAGTCCTGTTGACTGTATACCTTTACCTCCATTCCCTCAAAATCAAATTCCTCATTTTCAAAGTATAGGTTTTTGAGAAATTCATCAAAGCTATCCGCGATTTGTATGGTTTGTTCCAAATCAACGTCTACATAAACAATGGGGGGAGCAGACGTGGCATCGCGGTAATCAAATGCGAGCCAAGTATGACCGTCTCCATTGAATAAAATAAGTCCTTCCGGCAGTTCCCACTCTTTTATGTAATAATCATTTTCAAGAATTCCGTTTCCGGAACCAATCCCTTTAATGTGTTCCACTATAACAAAAGATTCACCCCAGACGGTAGGAACAGGAGACGGATGAGCATTACAGATTGGTTGTCCTCCATTTTGTTGCTTAAGAATAGCAATGTACGAGTTTGGTAACGTTACATTAAATAATTCTTCTGCCTTTTTTACAATTTCGTCTGTTAATGGTTGTAACATATACTCGTCATTACTTGCTTCCCATATACTTTTTACCAAAAAATTCACCTCATAATTGTTTAATTATTATTTGATCTGCCGGCTCTTGCTTGTACAAACTTTCCTCCGTAGTTGAAAAACCACTATTGCAACAATCTTATCTTTACGAAAAAAGCCTTCATTAACAAGGCTAAACTCATAACTCTATCTTCTATACATTAGCTGTATACTGTGTGAAATTGGAGTAAGTTTATGATGAAACCAAAATATATCCCAAATTGCGAAAAAAACTTGTTGATGAATCTTTATAATAACACTTTAACAAAGGGTTGCTGCGGTAACCTTTTTCTTATTCAGAAAACTGGGCAGGTTAGTTGAAGATGATTTTCAAGCAAATGACATATATAAGCCATTTCCATACAAAGATGTTGTAATATTAAAGGACAAGTAGGAGGTTGAGAAGATGAAAACTTTTGAATTAAAATCAGGAACAAAAGTAATAATAGATGAAAGTAGAATAGTAATAGAAAGAACAGGTGGAAAAAGTGCAATGAAGGGTTTGTTTGCGGGGCGAGCAATGGGGCAAATGACCATAAAAACGTCAGCCGTGACTGGTTTAATTCACTTTGCTGACTATTTAATGATTTGTGCTTCTGGACTCCCTACTCCCAATGATTTTAAATTATCCAGCGTGGCAGAGATAAAACAGTACCCTAACTGTATTGTGGCAAAAGAAAGCGAATTAGAAGAGTTATATCAATTTCTCAATGGATTTATCAAGTAATGATTCCACAAAAGCCTTAACCTTTAAGGCAAGCCTTTTTGTTTAGAGGTTTCGATATAGAAAATAAAATACAGCAATGAAAGCAGTTGATTTCACCTGAGAAATACAGATGCTTTTAGTTTTTGAAAAGGTAATTTACGTTATAGTGGTTGTCATTTGAGCAATTATTAAAATCGAAGCTCCTGTTCCCTAACTGGACAGTGGAAGTGAAACGATTAGTCACAATGATAATTGCAGCAGACCATCTGCTCACACATGTGCTAACATAATTATTTCATTGAGCCTTATTTATTTTACTGAGTTGATATCAAGACCTTACAAAACCTTGAGAAATCAAATTTATTTACACTTATTTAAAGCAAATTACCAGTCTATTATATGAAGCAAAATGGTCAGGGAAGGGGTAATGGGTCGAATCCCTCACAGGTCATCCACTGCCAAAGGCTCAAATCCTTGATATAATAAGGGTTTGGGTCTTTTTTATTTTTCATTTCTATTTATTGTTCCTGTGTGTTTATGCATTGCACAAAGTTGCATAGAAACTGCGCGTGACGGTGAATCGTTCGTTGCATGACAATCCCCGCTTTGGTACACTATGCAGAAGTGCATTTCACTTTGATAGCTAGGGTTTACTTCGAGTGGCATAGATAAGATGCATGATTATTACATAAATCATGGTCCTTGTAAGCGGTGGGAGCATCTTTACTGCATTCACTGCAGACTTGTGGAAGTAAGGGGATAAAGGGATAAAACCTCATTACATTATCATACAAAACCTTAACGACTTAACAATTTAAATGTGTTTCTAAGAAAAGGCCATCTGTTCCCTCATACAGCAGGAGTTGTATGGGGGCTTGTATTTTATCAAGAATTTTCTGTTTAGATGACTATACAGTAATAAAATAAGGAGGAAGCAATGAACAATTATAAATTGACCATTCAATATGATGGCGGGCGCTATAAAGGCTGGCAACGACTCGGTAATAGTGATGATACGATTCAAGGAAAAATAGAAAATGTATTAACGGAAATGGTGGGGGAAAAAATCGAGATCATCGGATGCAGCAGAACGGATGCCGGTGTACATGCCCTTGCTCAAATCGCCAACTTTAAGATTGGTGAAAATCTGACTGAAGCTGAAATCATGAATTATTTGAATAGGTATTTACCAAGAGATATCAGCATTGTCGAGGTTAGGCTAGTTCCTGAGCGTTTCCATGCCCGTTATAATGCTAAGGATAAAACCTATTTGTATAAGATCTGGAACGAGCCATATACAAATCCTTTCATGCGGAAATATAGTATGCATGTAGAGAAAAAGCTGGATATCACAAGAATGAAAAAAGCATGTCAACATTTTATAGGTGAACATGATTTCACGGCATATTCAAATGCAAAGTCCAAGAAAAAATCCATGGTGCGTGAAATATATTCCATTGATATTGAGGAAAATGCCGGATTCATCCAAATTACAGTGCGTGGCGATGGATTTCTTTATAATATGGTTAGAAAGATTGTCGGGACGTTGATAGAAGTGGGGTTGGGGGAAATAGATGCTGAAAATATACCAAGCATTTTAGAGTCAAAAGAAAGAATCCAAACGGGCCGTATGGCGGAGGCAGCTGGGTTGTACTTGGTGAAGGTTGATTTTTAGAATATTGATGCATCGGTTAACGCATGTAAAGTGTACAGGCAGTAGATAAAGGGAAGTAATAGGGAAGAATGGTAAAGGGGAATAGAACGAAAAAGGAGAGATTTTCATGAGATTAGCAGGAAAGAAAATAATCAGTCTAGTGCACCATGATTTTGAAGATTTAGAGCTCTGGTATCCGATTTTACGATTAAAAGAAGAAGGAGCGATTGTTCACCTTGCGGGAGAAAAGGCGAATGAATCATACATTGGAAAATATGGTGTACCAGCTATATCTGATTATGAGTATGGCAGTATTAAAGCTGAGGAATATGATGCCATTCTTGTACCGGGGGGATGGGCACCTGACAAAATTCGCCGGTTTCCCGAAGTGATATCACTTATCCAAAGCATGGAAGAAAATAAAAAACCCATCGGGCAAATTTGTCATGCTGGTTGGGTGTTGATCTCCGCTAAAATTTTAAAAGGGAAGAATGTTACAAGTACACCGGGCATTAAAGATGATATGGAAAATGCAGGGGCGACTTGGATAGATAAGCCCGTCGTCGTTGATGGTAACCTTGTATCAAGCAGGCGTCCGCCTGATCTGCCGGATTATTTAAGGGAATTGATAAACGTGATTGAAAAGAGTTAATTCATAATAGGCTGAAAAAGTGGTTTTTCTTCTGGAAAAACCACTTTTATTTTTTGTTGCCATCCAATTATTCAATGCGATATTAACAAAATTGATAAGATATTTTTAAATCTTGTTTATGATTCTCGCTGAAATGCTAAGGATTATTCCCTTGAGTGATCCTTAATCAAATCAATATACAAATTTCCTTTTGTCCCTACGACAGCATACGAGATATCAAAAACAGCAAGATTTCTTTTTTTGAGTTCAGCCATTAACCACTCGTCATCGTAGGTGTGTTTGGATAAGTTTTCATATAAGATCTTCCCGTCATAGACCAGTTCAATCGGTACAGTTCCTGCTGAGGGCAGTAAAGGTAAATCCTGCTTGGTGGCATTTTGGTATTGTTCTTTTTTTAATACAGAAAGGGAACCATTGATCTCTAAAATGGCACATTCCACTTCATCTATGTTGAAGATATCTTTTCCACGCAAAGCCTGTTCAAGAGAATCCAGTGAATACCCCATTCGTTCCATTGACTCTTCGAGAATTTTCCCTTTTTGAATTACGGTAGCAGGTTCTCCGGCGATCCATTTCCCGAAGCGCGGATTTCGCACCGCTAGAAGATTCAGCATAAAAACGACGGTACCCATAATAATGATTGCTATGATAAAATACAGGAATTTAATTTTAATATTGAATGCTAGATTTCCTGCAATTGTCCCCAACGTAATTGAAGCGATATAAAGGTGGTAAGTCCTCTGGGCAATCGTCTGTTTACCGAGGAGATGGACAAATATCCATAATGAAATAAAAGAGGTAATGGTTCGAAAGATGATTTCAACAGCTTCTGACATGACTATATCTCCCTTACAAAACTCCCTGCAGTTAGTTTGTGATAGTATGTTCTTGCACTTTGCCGTTTATTCTGTAACTAAAAATCCGTCTTTGAATTTGAATCCCATCTTGCATGAATCGATAGATTGATTCAATGGGTGCGATAGATCATGAATAGTTGTTTCAATAAATCCATGGATATGTTTACTTAGTATCGATTAAGAAATTTCTTCGAATAATAGTATCAAAATACATTTGCACGGGGGTATGTTTTGAGAAATATTCGGGAAATTTTCATCGACGATTTAAAAAGCATTTATAAAAATTTCTTTGTTTGTATCGTAGTAGTTTTTCTCATGTTCATCCCTTCCATTTATGCGTGGTTTAATATTGTCGCATCTTGGGACCCGTATGCAAATACGGAAGGAATTCTTGTCGGTGTTGCCAATAATGATAAAGGTGCGGAGTTAAATGGCGAAGCCGTGAACATAGGCAAGGAAGTCATAGAGGGGTTAAAGGAGAATAAGGATTTAGGCTGGAGATTCACTTCGGAAAAAGAGGCAAAAGCTAAGGTGGAAAAGGGGGATTATTATGCATCCATAATCATTCCGGAGAACTTTTCTAAACATATTGCGACAATCATGACCGATGACCCTAAAAAGGCGGAGATTGATTACTATGTGAATGAAAAAATCAATTCCATTGCTCCTAAAATTACGGCAGCGGGTGCAAACAGCATAGTGGACAATGTGAGCAAAACCTTTATCAAATCGGCCAGTGGGAGTATCCTTGCAATCTTTAATGAAATGGGAATCACATTGCAAAACGAGTTGCCGACAATTCAAAAAATGAAGAATATGGTGTATTTATTAGAGGGTCAACTACCTGAGCTTGAACAAAATATCAAAACCGTTCAAACACATGTTAAAAAGGCTGAAGATATCATTAAGAAGGTCAATGATGGATTGGATTCAATAGAAGGGATAACGTCGCAGAAGGACAAATTGGTATCGGACGTTTCTAGTTATGTAGATTCAACAAGGCAGGCATTCGAAGGAATCAATTCCCTCTTGAAAAATGATATCGCGAACATCAGGAGCGATAATGAATCCGTTTTAGTCCTGGCGAACCGGTTAACGGGTCAGGATTTGCCAGACAATGAGTCGAATCAGCTAGTGGAACAAGGGGTAACGAGGCTAAATAAAGAGTTGTACCTTTTGGACAGTATGTATAATTTATTGGTGAGAGTCAATCAATTTAATGAGAAAAACTTGCTTCAGCCAGAAATACAGCTGGTTGATGAATTAAGGGATAATACTTCGAACCAACTTCAAGCGCTGAATAACCGAGCCTTCGGCAATCTTATCGAACTTGGCGGGAACAATGATCAAGTTTTGGCAAGCTTTCAGGAAAGTTATTCAAAGGAAACAGGGCCAAAATTTAATGAAATCTGGAACGAAACGGAATCAATATTGAATAATGTCCAGCTCACGATGGCGGAGGGAACCAAGGTTCTTCCTGAGGTGAGGATGCTGTTGAATGAGACCAATCGAACATTGGAAACACGTACAGGGGATATCGATAAGTTAATGAATAAGTTTCCGGAAATCGAAACGAAAATAAAGGCACTAGCTTCTAAAATGAGGGAAATCGATAAGTCTTATGATTTGGAAGAAGTGATCGATTTCCTAAGGAATGATATTGAACAAGAAAGTGAATTTTTTTCAGAGCCAGTGCTGCTCAATAAACACAGTCTCTTTCCGATTCCGAACTATGGATCCGCCATGTCCCCTTTCTTTACGGCACTTTCCCTTTGGGTCGGCGGTACAATATTGATTTCCATGCTTAGCGTGGGCGTTTCTCAAAAAGTCTACAGCCCGTATCAAATTTATATCGGGAGGTATCTTATATTTTTCATCATTGGGGTAATGCAGGCTCTTAGTGTTTCCATTGGGAATATCATCCTTATCGGTGTTTATGTAGCGGATAAATTTGAGTACATCCTGTTTTCCGTTCTGATAAGTACAGTATTTACACTCATTGTCTACACCTTCGTTTCCGTTCTTGGAAATGTTGGAAAAGGGATAAGCGTCGTCTTGATGGTCCTTCAAATATCAAGTTCAGGCGGCACTTTCCCCATTCAAGTCACACCGCCCTTTTTTCAACATATTAACCCTTTCTTGCCATTCACCTATGCTGTGGGATTACTTCGTGAATCTGTTGGGGGAATAACATGGAGCGTAGCTGGCAGGGACATTTTTATCTTGATTCTCTTTTTAATAATCACACTCATATTAGGTATCATTTTGAAAAAGCCACTGCATGCAAGGACACAAAAAATGAAGGATAAATTGTATGGAAGCAGGATTTTTTAAGAGTATAAAAATGGATATTAAAATTAGCCTGAACCCTTACAAGGGCTCAGGTTTTTTATTTGCTGAACGGAATTTGCCCGTATGCATTTTTGTGTAAGTTTGGAATATTTATCAATACAATGACAGTTGAATAGAAAGATGCCGATAAATTAGAATTTTTGCATTTTTATAGTTGACAAAAACCATTGGATTAATCATTATTAAGAAATAATGTTTAGTAAATCGATGCGATATAAAAGTGGGGTGACTTTATGTATTTAACAATAGATGGCATTGAAAAAAGTTTTAAGAATGAAAAGAAAGAAAGCATAAAGGTGCTCGATAAGATAAACATAGAGGTCGAGAAAGGAAGCTTCGTTTCGATCGTCGGCCCTTCTGGATGTGGTAAATCCACACTCCTTTATCTGATTGCCGGCCTTGATAAGGCAGATGCGGGTGAAATACGTGTAGCTGGGAAAAAAGTGATGAAGCCAGGGCCGGAACGGGTCGTAGTATTTCAAGAGGCGGGGTTATTTCCTTGGTTGACGGTACTTGAAAATGTTACATACGGATTGAAGTTAAAGAAAATTCCCAATGAAGAGGCTAAAGCCAAGGCATTGGACATTTTAAAAATGGTTCACCTCAGCCGATATGTTGACTCCTATCCACATCAACTGTCAGGGGGCATGAAACAGAGGGTAGCCATCGCAAGGGCGTTGGTGATGGAACCGGATATCCTGTTGATGGATGAGCCATTCTCTGCGCTGGATGAGCAAACGAGGATGGTCTTGCATAAAGAACTGCTCGAAATCTGGAGAAAAACTAAAGTGACAATCTTTTTCGTTACCCATAACATTCGTGAAGCTGTTCAGCTTTCCGAAAAAATTATCGTCTTTGCAACCCGTCCCGGGAAAATTAAAGAGACGATTTCCGTCCCTTCCATGAAAGATGGAGTTATGCCGGATAGTGTAACTTTGCATACAGAACAAAAGGTTCTATCGATTTTACAGGAGGAAATTGAAAAAGTGCTGAAGGAGGAAATGGGGAATGATTACAGCTTTAAGACGAATCATATTCATCGCGATGATAGCGGGGATATGGGAAGTCACATCTAGACTTTCCAGTCTTCCGGAATTCATGTTCCCAAGCCTGACCCAGGTTTTGGAAACTCTGTTTAATGGACTGATGAGCGGACAAATAACTGAAGCCATCGGAAAAAGCCTTGGCCGTATCCTGATCGGCTTTACGATTGCCATTATAGTAGGTCTAATATTAGGATATTTCATTTGGCGCTTTAAATTGGTTGAAGACACTTTAGGATTCGTCGTGACGGCATTACAGTCCATCCCGAGTATCGTGTGGTTCCCTTTAGCGATCATTTGGTTTGGATTGAATGATTTTTCGATTCTCTTTATTGTCACCATCGGCGCAACTTGGACGATGACGGTTAATGCAACAAGTGGTTTCCGGAATGTCCCCCAGTTGTATCAGCGGGTTGCCAAGACATATGGATCGACCGGGTTTCATTTTCTTCGCACCGTGATTTTACCAGCATCCGTCCCGCAAATAATTTCCGGTCTCCGAATTGCATGGGCCTTTTCCTGGCGTGCACTGATGGCAGGTGAATTACTTGGCGGGGGAGGCGGTCTTGGACAATTGCTGGAAATGGGCAGATCACTGGGACAAATGGATTTGGTCATCTCCGTGATGATCATCATCGCCATCATCGGAACAATCGTGGATAATGTCGTCTTTTCCCGCCTTGAACGTAATGTTCAACTGAAATGGGGAGTGAAGTAACGATAGTTTAATAAAATAATAGTCCAAAAGGAGAGAAAAATATGCTGAAAAAATCATTTTTTGCCCTTATTTTGTCTGTGTTGTTAATCGGAATAGTAAGCGGATGCACTCAATCCAGCAGCAATGATGAAGAAGGAGAAGGTTCGGGGGGGAAATCCGTGAAAATTGGATATTTTCCTAACTTAACCCACAGTGCAACGATCATTGCACTCGAAAAGGGCTTTTTCGAAGAAGAGTTCGGTAAAGATGTTAAGATTGAAACCAAGACAGTGGCCAATGGCGGATTATTCATGGAAGCAATGGCTACAAACGCCATTGATGTCGGAACGGTCGGGCCTGGTCCATTGCTTAACTTTTACGTAAAAAACCCTGAATACCACTTGATCTCCGGGGCTGTTAATGGAGGTGCCGTACTTGTGGCTAGCGAGGGCAGCAAAGTTACGGATTTAAAAGATTTGGGCGGTAAAAAGGTAGCGATTCCCGTCATTGGAAGTACACAGGATGTCATGCTTAGGAAGGCCCTTCAAGATGTTGACTTAAAACCGACTACGAATGGGGGGACAGTCGAGCTGTATGCGGCAGCACCTGCTGACACAACCGCACTTTTTGTCCAAAAATCTGTCGATGCAGCAGCAACCCAGGAACCATGGGGTTATGTATTGGAAAACCAGGCAAAAGGAAAGTTATTGCTTGACTGGGATCAATTTGCATGGGGGAAAGATTCACCTAACACGGTAGTGGCTGCAAGCCAGAAGTTCTTGGATAAAAAGGGGCTCGCTGCTTCTTATTTGAAGGCGCATGAAAAAGCGGTGAAGTTTATACAAGACAACCCTGAAGAAAGCCAAGAGCTGGTTATTAAGCATCTGAAGGAACTGACTGGAAAAGAATTAAGTAAAGAAGAAGTGGCTTCAGCATTTTCACGCCTTGAAGTGACAACTGAAGTTAATGAGCAAGTCATTCAGGAAATGGCAGACATAAGCAAAGAAGCTGGTTATATCCCTAGCAATGATATAAAAGGCATGATCGATTTATCAATTCTTGAAGAAGTGTCCAAATAAGTTGAAACAAGCAAGCGCCTCAGCCATCCTGGCTTTGGCGCTTTTTTGTAATCAGGTCAAGGCTGAAAATCCATCGTATTGCGCCGGGGAATATAATCATACATATATAACCACGGCAGGTCATGAATTCCTCGCTATGGGCAGACTTGATCCAATGCTTGGATAACATGATCAACCTCATCCCAGGAATGGATGGTAGCGCCTGAAGCCAGTGAATGTCCTCCACCATTGAATTGACGTGCGACTGAAGCGATGGGAATATTCCGTGAACGTATCCTGACACGGATTTCAGAAGGATATTCGATGAAGAAAGCCCAGATTTTATTGCTCCTGACATTCGATAGTGTATTAACTAAATTCGAAGCTTCAATTCGATCCACGCCATACATATTTAACAGATCCTCCGTAATAATGAAGTAAGCTACCCCTTTATCGGTCACATTGAAGCTCATGAGGATGTCCGTTTGAAGTCTTGACGCGTTTTTCGTCTTTATATTAAGGCTGTTATGGATTCTTTCTGGATGAATATTATAAGTTCTTAAGTGCGAAACCATTTTTAATGTCCTGGAAGTTGTATTCCCATTCATGAAATTACCTGTATCACTAAGTATTCCTGCATAAAATGATTTAGCCGCTTCTTTATTCATGATAAAGCCTTCTGGAAATTCCAAGAATAAATCAACAAGCATTTCACTGGCAGAGCTATAAGAAGGGTCGACCCAGGAAAGATCACCAAATTGCTCATAATCGGGATGGTGGTCAATTTTGATTAGCATGTCCCCGTGATCATATCGGGTATCACTGATCCGTGAAATGTTGGCAGTATCACAAACAATCACTAAGGCACCTTTGTATTTCTTATCGGAAATGACATCCATATCACCAATGAATAGTAGCTTATTCACTTCCTCGCCTACCGCATAGACTTCTTTAGAAGGATAGGAATGCTTCAATAGCTTCTTTAAACCGATTTGTGATCCCAATGCATCCGGGTCCGGATGAACATGGCGATGAATGATAATTGTGTGGTATTTCTTAATCGCTTCGATTATTTCCGCTTTTTTATTGTCCATATCGCCATCTCCTTTTAATCTTCCCTTGTCCGTCGAGAGGTAATCGATAGTATGAATTATTCATATATTGACAATTATGCATATTCAATCATCCCATGACTCACGAATAAAGGCAATTTCCGATTACTCTGGATTGAGGGATGTATTTTTATATTTATCGGGAAGTATGCTAAAGCGTATTTCAATGGAAGTAATGAAAACACCTGAACAAAATTATTGCAAAATTCAAAAAATGATACTATACTTAATTTACCAAACCGATGACAGCAAGTTACCTTGCTGCATGGCCGGCTTGTCATAAAACTGGAATCCATAAAAATTGACTTGGTTCACTTGATCTTCCTTTGCAGGAAGACAGTTCGTGGATAAGGGTCAGTGAAACATTCAATGTAATGACATTGTTGGTTTTACTGGCTCTTTTTTGTGTATCCCGACAGTTTGAAAGGGGTGATGATATGAATGGAGCTTTGGAAGGAGTCAGGATTATCGATGTATCCCGTGTTTTGGCGGGGCCGTATTGTTCAATGATTCTCGGTGATATGGGTGCCGATGTTATTAAAATCGAGCATCATGAGGCAGGGGATGAGACGAGAGGATGGGGTCCGCCATTCGCCCAAGGAGAAAGCGCTTACTATTTATGTGCAAATCGAAATAAGCAAAGCATGACCTTGAATTTAAAGTCGGAACAAGGGAAAGAGATCTTCCGGAAGTTGGTGTCTTCAGGGGATATAGTGATTCAAAATTTCAAGACGGGCACGTTGGAAAAAATGGGGTTAGGTTTTGAGGATTTAAAGGAATGCAACCCCAAACTGATCATGGCCTCGATTACGGGATTTGGTTTAACCGGACCTTATAAAGATTTGCCTGGCTATGATTATATCATTCAAGCGATGAGTGGTTTGATGAGCATCACAGGGGAAAAAGATGGAAGCCCCGTGAAGGTCGGGGTGGCCATAGCTGACATATTGACTGGGTTGTATACATGCATTGGCATTTTATCCGCATTGCATCATAGGGATAAAGCGGGGGAAGGACAGGAAATTGATATTTCGTTAATGGATTGCCAGGTTTCTTCATTGGTGAATGTCGCCAGCAACTATTTATTCAGTGGCCAGACCCCTGAACGAATGGGAAACCAACATCCCAATATCGTACCATACCAAACGTTCCGGACAAGTGATGGGGAGCTTGTTGTGGCTGTAGGAAATGATGATCAGTTCAGGAGGTTTTCAGCCGTTATAGGCAGACCTGATTTAGCAGAGCAGGAACAGTTTAAGCATAATGAAAAACGTTTGCTGAACAAGGAAGGATTAATACCGATAATAGAGGATTTGTTGAAAGGAAAGACAAAGAAAGAATGGAAAAGGCTATTTGATGATGCAGGGATACCCAATGGTCCGATTAATGATATCGCTGAGATGTTCGAGGACCCGCAAATCATCGCAAGAGGCATGTTGGTGAACATGGAACATCCCACAATCGAAGATCTTAGAGTGACGGGATCGCCTCTGAACCTTTCAAAAACGCCGGTTACGATGAGAAAGCATCCGCCACTGTATGGTGAGCATACCGGTTCCATTTTGGCTGAAATTGGATATAGTCCAGACCAAATAAGCGAATTCAAGGAAAATAAAATTATTTAGGAGGAATTTAAATGATGAATTTCGAATTAACAGAAGAGCAGCAAAGTGTGAAGAAAGTGGTAAGGAAATTTGTGGATAAGGAAATTATCCCATACATTCAAGAGTGGGATAGGCAAGGTCAATTCCAGCCGCATATTTTAAAAAGGTTAGCGGAATTGCAATTGATGGGCGTTTGTATACCCGAAGAGTATGGTGGAGTCGGAATGGATTACAATACCCTTGCCATCGTTTGTGAAGAGCTGGAGCGAGGCGATACGGCTTACCGAACTGCAGTTTCTGTACATACTGGGTTAAATAGCATGACCTTGCTGCAATGGGGGACGGAAGAACAAAAACAGAAATATTTAGTACCGCAGGCAAAAGGGATCAAGATTGGCGCTTTTGGGCTGACTGAACCGAATGCAGGGTCTGATGTTGCGGCAATGAAATCAACGGCAAAACGTGTTGGGGACCATTATATCTTGAACGGGTCAAAAACATGGATTTCGCTCTGTGATTATGCAGATCATTTCCTCATTTTCGCCAAGACGGATCATGATGCCGGTTCAAGGGGAATCACTGCTTTTATTGTGGAACGAACTTTCGAGGGAGTGGAGTCGAAAGCCATTAAAGGGAAATTAGGAATTCGTGCCGGGAATACAGGCGAAATCTTTTTAACGGATGTAAAAGTTCCGGTGGAGAATAGGCTTGGTGAAGAAGGTGAGGGCTTTAAAATTTCCATGTCGGCATTGGATAGCGGCCGGTTTACAGTGGCCGCCGGTGCTGTAGGGTTAATAGAAGCAAGCCTGGAAGCAAGCTTGAAGTATTGCCATGAACGAAGTACATTCGGAAAAGAGATTGGCAGGCATCAGCTCGTTCAACAGATGATTGCCAAGATGACCGCAAATTTAGAGATTTCCAGATTGCTGGTCTTTAAAGCGGGTACCTTAAAAAATCAAGGTAAAAGGAATACGAAGGAAACATCACTTGCAAAGTGGATATCATGCAATGCTGCTAACGAAGCGGCCAATGATGCGGTTCAAATTCATGGTGCCTACGGCTACTCGGATGAATATCCAGTGGAACGCTTTCTGCGGAATTCAAAAGCCCCGGTCATTTACGAAGGAACCCGTGAGATTCATACTGTAATGCAGGGCGAATACGCACTTGGCTACAGACAAGATAAAGAGCTTCGTAAGCAATTGCCTGCATGGCCCTTCGAGCAAGTTTCCGTCCATTAACTATAGATAGAGGAGATCAGATGATGAACACATACTTTATTGCAGGGCATGCAAAACTTCCACAAGGGATGGCAGCGAGAAATATATATGATTCCATCACGATCACGGTAGAGCTTGACTTTAAATATGGTGTAATAGTCGAGGCTTCCTGTACACTTGCTACAGAACATGGCAGGGAATTCATTCGTCAACTGCTGCGCGGTTATTGTCTGAAAGATGGTATCGAAGAATTGATTGATCGTGTGCAGATGCATTATCGTGGGAAGGCTGGTCAAGCCATTCAAGCAGGGCTGAAGGATGTGTATGCACAGTTCGAATTGGTCTCCGTTAAATAAGAGAAACTGGAAGGATCCTACCGTATGTAAAAAGGGTAGGATCCTTTTTTTATAGGTTCAGGTACATGGCAAATAAGTCCACTATCAGTATAAATGGCAGTGTTTTTTATTGTTTAAGGAACTGGACATTTGAATGGATATATCGATCGTTGTTTTTAAAACGAAACGATTTAAGGTTGATTGGAGCGGAAGTGCGAGACTCCTGCGGGAGCAGCGGGACAGGTGAGACCCCACAGGCGTTTACGCCGAGGAGGCTCACCGCCCGCCCCGCGGAAAGCGAGCATCTGGAGGGGAAATCAACCACACCGCTTTACTTGGTAAATAGCAACAAAGTATGCGAAAACAGCCTTTTAAAAACACAAAACTCGCCCAATTTACGACGAGTTTGTGTTTTTTTATAGAAATTGGACTTTAAAGTGAAGCTTACTATCCAGTAAAAAAATATTAGTTGTACATTAAAACGGAACCATGAAACTAGAAGCACCGTCTCCGTCTATTGCGAAAGTTATTGCCGCAAAGCCAACTGCAGTGGTTTCTGTTGGAGCGCCTTCGTCTGCTGCAAGTGGACCTCCTCCTGCTGGTGCGCCTTTGTCTGCTGCAAGTGGACCTCCTCCTGCTGGTGCGCCTTTGTCTGCTGCAAGTGGACCTCCTCCTGCTGGTGCGCCTTTGTCTGCTGCAAGTGGACCTCCTCCTGCTGGTACGCCTTTGCGTACGGCAAGTGGACCTCCTCCTGCTAGTGCGTCTATGCGTACAGAAAGTGGACCTCCTCCTGCTAGTGCGTCTTTGCGTGTTGCGAGTGGACCTCCTCCTGCTAGTGCGACGTTTAGTGCTTCTGCGGCGGGAAGTTCGCCTATTATTGTTGTTTTTACGTGAAGAACGGCCTTTTGAACATGGGTCATTATGCATGAAATCGCCTAACCCGAAGGAATTGGCTCTATCCACCGCAACTTGTATATTTCGAATGATGTCAGACATATTTATTTATCCCCCTTTCTATACGTTAAACTATGCGCTTGTACGTAATATGCCAGAGATAATAGCACAATTTTTAATAAAAAATTTTTTTGGTGACACTCCTCGCTTCTTTACATAATTTAATATGAAAGTGAACGTGAAAGGGAAGGGTTATATGAATTCTGACAAGAAGCTGCCTGTGTACCAGCTTTTTATTCCACCAGTTAATTTAATGGAACTTCGCAGAGATATATGGTGCAATGATCCTTTACCGGCAAAGTTAACACTTAACAGAAAAAAACTTGATATTGATATTGTTTACCGTGGCTCACATATCCGCGGTTTTCGCAAAAAATCCTATAATGTAGTCTTTTATAAACCTAATACTTTTAGGAATGCCAAGGAAGTTCATTTAAATGCCGAATATAAAGATAAATCTTTACTAAGAAATAAATTATCTTTAGACTTTTTTGCGGATATAGGCACCTTATCACCGAACTCCCAGTTCGTTTTCCTGAATCTGAACGGAAAGGACGAAGGGATCTACCTAGAATTGGAATCGGTGGATGAATATTATTTGAAGACAAGGGGGCTGCCCAAGGGTGCCATTTTCTATGCAGTGGATGGTGATGCCAATTTCTCATTGATGAGCGATTTGGATAAAGGAATCAAAAAATCATTGGAGATGGGCTATCAAAAAAAATGCGGGACAGAAAAGGATGAATTATATTTACAAGAGTTGATCCTCCAAATCAATACAATTTCAAGAGTGGATTTTGAAAAGGAAATCGTAAAATATGTCGATGTGGAAAAGTACCTGCGCTGGCTGGCCGGTGTCATATTCACGCAAAACTTTGATGGGTTCGTTCATAACTATGCCTTGTATCGAAATGGAGATACTGGACTCTTTGAAATGATTCCATGGGATTATGATGCGACATGGGGCAGGGATGTTAACGGGAAAGTGATGGAAGAGGATTATGTGGGAATCGAGGGATTCAATACATTGACTGCTAGAATCCTTGATGTAAGGGGATTTCGTGTCCGGTACCAAGAACTTCTAAAGGAGATTTTGATCAATCATTTTACCGTGGGCTATATGGAACCTATCATTCACGAAATGCATGATCAAATAAGACCTTATGTTTCAAAAGATCCATATATCAAGGATAATATTGTGGAATTTGATAATGAGCCCGCATTCATCCTGAAATTCATTGAGGCCCGTGCAAAGTATATAAATAGCCGTCTGCATAAATTGGATTGATAATTCCTTTCCTTTAGTGATGGAACAATGAAAAATATGACAGCAGGAGTGTTGAAAGAAAAGCATTCCTGCTTTTTTCTATCCGATTCCATTTGCTTTTCTATACTATTACAGCTATGTTTGATAGAAAGATATAATCTAAAGTAATGAAGGATGGGAATGGATTGACTAATCATAGCCGCAAACCGGCATATATATATACGTTTACATGCAGCCCTGACGAACGCTCATTATCTAAAATGGAGATGCGCTCGTTCTTTGGCTTTGAGACTTCGGGAAATATTTTGAAAAGTGATATAGCAATTGAACCGAGCAGAAGCCCTTTTATAAAAGGGAGGGTCGACGTCATGTTTGAAGGGGAAAGCATATCCGAAATCGTTGAGCAAGTGAAAGGTATTCATTTGCCTGATTCGACGTTCAAAGTATTATTCGTAAAAATTAATGATTTGAATAAAGAAGCAAAAATAGATTATGATGGACAGCGAGAAATTGAACGGGAGATTGGCTGGCATATTCAGGGGGATGCAGATGTGCGTAATCCTGATCAGGTCTTTGGAATCGTGACCCTTGGCGGACGTTGGTATTTTGGGGAATATGTCAAACCTGAAGCGGTTTGGTTAAAACATATGAAGAAGCCCCGTGAATATTCAACAGCGCTTAGCACAAGAGTGGCGAGGGCCATTGCCAACATAGCCGTTCCGCATCCGGATGGAGTGAAGGCAATTGATCCATGCTGCGGAATTGGAACGGTATTGGTAGAAGCCCTGTCGATGGGGATCAATATTGATGGCCGGGATATAAACCCGCTTGTTACCGACGGTTCCAGGGAGAACATTGCCTATTTCGGACTAGAAGGTGATGTAACTACAGGTCCGATTTCGGAGGTCACCAGTAAATATGATGTAGCGATTATCGATATGCCGTACAATTTATATACACATGCGACGCCGGAAGATCAGCTAGCTATCCTTAAACATGCCAGAGGCTTTGCTGACAAGGTCGTCGTCGTAACGATCGACACGATGGATCATATGATTGAAGAAGCAGGATTTGAAATTGCCGATCGCTGTGTAGCGAGGAAAGGCATTTTTTCCAGAGAGGTTGTAGTGTGCGTCTAGACTCCGTCTACAAGAAAGGCTGAAATCTTTAATGATTTCAGCCTTTTTTGATGTCATTTAGCTTGATAATGTACTACATTTTCAACGAGTTGTTTCGTGACCTTCCCCTGATATTCTAAATAATCCAAATGGCCAATGATTTCTGACATGACGAGCGGGAATTCCACTATATACTTTTGTTTGTAAAACTCCTTTGCCAGTTCATTGCCGGTAGAAATTCCGGATTCTATCAAGTTCAGGATTTTTTGTGATTTTCTCTCTATGCTGTTGAGTCTTTTTTCAATCAGATGACCAGGTTGTTCAATGATGTTACCATGACCAGGAAAGAGGAGATTCACCTGTAATGCTAAACATCGTTTTAATGAATCGATATGATCTACAAGAGTCAGCATTCTATTACCGTTTTCATCAGGTTCGATCAAGGCATTGCTTGATATATGTTCTATCAATAAATCACCGGCAAGAAGCCGTTTCCCTTCCTGGTCAAGGAAAGCAATTTGATCCGGGGCATGCCCGGGAAATTCGATCACTTCAAAATTCATCCATTGTTTTTCCGTGATTGCGATGATGTCACCATTCAATTTTTGATCTTTATTATTATCGACCGCGTTGAATAGGTAAGCCACTTGTTTATCTCCCAGTTCACCACAGCCCATCTCAATGTAAAGCTGCTTATAGAATTCAATTCTCATACTTAAGAAGTAAGGGTCCCTTTTTAAACGGGGAATGGATTTAGAATGGGCATAAACGGGAATCGGATGGAGTTCGGTAATCCGGTTGACCAAACCAACATGGTCTCCATGGTGATGGGTTAATAAAATTTCCGTGATATCTCCAACGGTAAATCCATTTTCGTGTAATGTTTGCTGAAGGGCATTCCAGCAGACGTCATCATTCATGCCTGCATCGACTAATGTTAAAGATTCATCCTGTTTAACTAAATAAAAGTTTATACTTTTTAAAGATAAAGCGCTTGGAGCTATGATTGGATAAATATTAAATGTTGTATTCGTTTTCATGAACGTCCCATATCCTCCTAAATCGAGATAAACTTCATCTGGAAAATTGTTGCATTACTAATGACCGAATAGATTTAAAGGGTAATTATTCTATGATTAGTTGAATGAATTGAAACTGTCAAGCTGAAGCCTCCTTATAATAGAGAAAATTAATAGTAGAATGATTGGAAATGGATGGTCTATTTATCTAGTTTATTTTAAAATTGAATAAACAAGCTAGTAATTTAGCCAATATTCTTATAATTAATTGTTGGGTAATGAAAACTGAAGGTGAAAAATGGTGCAAGAATGCGTTACATGGAATGAAATGTTATAGGAGGGTTATAGTTTGAAGCCAAAAATTTATATTACAAGGAAATTACCGGAACAAATCATCGAAGGTCTTAGTCGGAATTATGATGTCAGGATGTGGGATCAAGAGGATATACCGGTCCCTAGAGAAGTCCTTGAAAAAGAAATAAAAGAAGTCGAGGGGCTGCTTTGCTTATTGACGGAACAAATCGATGAGTCACTGATTGAACGGGCGCCTAACCTGAAAATCATCGCGAATATGGCAGTGGGCCATAATAATATTGATCTTCAAAGTGCAACAAAACGGGGCATCATGGTCACGAACACACCGGGGGTTTTAACGGAAACGACAGCTGATTTAACCTTTGGCTTACTGCTTGCAACGGCAAGAAGGATGATGGAGGCAGAAGATTATTTAAGGAGCGGAAGGTGGGAAACATGGTCGCCGATGCAGCTGACCGGACAAGATGTACACGGCGCAACGCTTGGTATAATCGGATTAGGCAGGATTGGGGAAGCCCTTGCAAAAAGAGCTAAGGGATTTGATATGAACTTGGTTTATTTTAATCGAAGCCGTAAATATGAACAGGAAAAAGAATTAGGAATTGAATATCAGCCCCTTGAAAAATTGCTCCAAATATCCGATTTCGTTTGTGTCATGCTGCCGCTCACACCGGAAACCACTTATATGATTGGCAAGGAGCAACTGGAATCAATGAAAGGGACGGCTGTGCTCATAAATACCGCAAGAGGCGGGATTATCGATGAAAAGGCGTTGTACCAGGCGCTGGAAAACGGAGAGATTTGGGCGGCTGGATTGGATGTATTCGAAGAAGAGCCCGTCCCTGTGGATCACCCGCTGCTAACATTGCCCAATGTCGTTACGCTGCCGCATATCGGGAGTGCCAGCATTGCCACAAGATTGAAGATGGCAGCTCTTGCGGTACAAAACTTGATGGATGGATTATCTGGTGATACTCCGCGTAATTTAGTTTTGTTGAATAAAACAAAATGACCCTGAAATGGGGTTCGGAATGTCCTCATCCCGAATCCCTTACACGATTTTAAAACAGGACTGCCTTACTAAATTGTAGAAATTTACGACACTCCTGCCAAATAACTGGCTAGCCGATACCCCCCAGGCGCTTGCTTTGATGAGGCTTGGCAAACGGTCGGCGGAAAGGGAGCGGATTTCTGAAAACAACTGGCACATTTTTTAAAGAAAAAAACTGTAGGTAAACGGGCTTTTCTTCTAGTTTGTCTACAGTCTGAAATGACTCCAAAATGGGGTCATTTTTTATGGGGAATTGTTTGGAACTTTTATAGCCTTACTTTGGTTCGCAGTATCCTCAAATATATTTCCTGATATATGATTTGTCCTTTTAAGAAGGATTCAGGGTTTTGATGCATGTGCTTAATTGAGTGCTGGAGGGAAGAATCCAATTCAAGGGAAGCAAACTTATCGTAAATTGTCCGGATCTTTTGTAAAATAAAGAGAATCGAGTTTTATTCAGGAAAAACAAATAGTTGAAAGGGATAGGGTTTACAATGTTTGAAGTGAAGGAAACGATATCATCAGGCAACGAAATGACTAAATCCAAAAGGCTGTTGATGGCTCTTATGCTGGGGTCTTTTGCAGCAATTGGACCACTGTCACTTGATATGTATTTACCGGGTCTCCCTACACTGGCGGAGGATCTGGAAAGCAGTACGTCTTTAGCGCAGCTGAGTTTGACGGCCTGCTTGTTAGGGTTGGCGTTAGGGCAAATTTATTTAGGGCCGCTAAGTGATGCAAAAGGAAGGCGGACACCGTTAATCATATCTTTATCCATTTATTGCATTTCCTCTCTGTTATGCGCTTTTGCTCCCACCATTGAATTGCTTTTATTATTACGTTTTATCCAAGGTATTGCGGGAGCGGGAGGCATTGTCATTTCAAGGGCCATAGTTCGTGACCTTTTTTCAGGATCGGATTTGACCAAGTTCTTCTCCATGTTAATGCTGGTGAATGGGGCGGCGCCGATATTGGCTCCGGTTTTTGGCGGTCAACTTTTGCAGTTCACGTCTTGGCGGGGAGTCTTCGTTGTCATTTCAGTATTAAGTATCATTATGGTTGCGGCCGCATTTTTTGGGATAAAGGAAACTTTAACGTCTAATCTCAGAAGTGCAGGTGGGGTAAATGATACTATCAGGACATTTGGGAACTTATTGAGAGATCGTGTTTTTATGGGCTATGCTTTTTCACAAGGATTCATAAGTGCCGCTATGTTCGCTTATATTTCCGGATCGCCTTTTGTTCTCCAGAACATTTATGGGGTTTCCCCACAGATCTTCAGCCTGATTTTTGCAATAAACGGAATTGGGATCATCATCGCTTCACAAGTTGCCGGAAAGCTGGCAGGGAAGGTTAAAGAAGAAAAACTGCTACAAATGGGATTATGTCTAGCTTTGTTTGGGGGAATATTGCTTCTTGCCTCAGTCCTTCTCGAAATTGGGTTGGCAGGAATCCTGGTCGCATTATTCCTCTCCGTCTCCAGCGTCGGTATTGTCGGTACAACGAGTTTTTCTTTAGCGATGCAAAATCAGAAAAAAACAGCAGGCAGTGCTTCGGCTTTAATTGGCCTGCTTCCCTTCATATTAGGATCACTAATGGCTCCCTTGGTGGGACTAGGTTCAGGTGAGTCACCCTTGCCGATGGGAATTGTGATGGTAAGTTGTCATGTCATCGCCATGTGCGCTTATTTACTCCTTGCCCGCCGCGGGTTAAGGCGAGTTGCTTAAAAAGGAAAAGCTGAGATCCTGATGTGGATTTCAGCTTTTCCTTTTTGAATCATAATAGTGATTCTGCTCCATCGATATAAACTTCCGTGCCCGTAATATGGGAAGACATGTCTGATGCTAGAAACAATACGAGATCACCAGCTTGTTCGGTAGTCCCCGCTTTCCTCGCCAGGGGCTGAGAGCCTTCCGGATATTCAATGGGAATCGTGATTTTTTTTAAGTTTTCATCTTCCGGGAATGTATTATCGTGAATATTCGTATCGATGGAGCCGGGACAAATGGTATTTACCCGGATTTTATATCTTGCCAATTCGAGTGCAGCCATTTTACCGAAAGCGACTTGACCGGCTTTGGATGAACTATAAGCGGAAAAACCAAAATTCTTGAAAAATCGGTTTCCATTGATGGAGCTGTTGATTACGATGCTGCCTCCCGTTTCCTTCATGTAGGGAATGGCGTATTTGATGGTGAGAAAGGTGCCTTTGAGGTTTATGGTATGTGTCTGATCCCAATCTTCCGGCTTTATATCTTCTATAGGGGCAATTACTCCGTTAATGCCTGCGTTTGCAAATACAAAATCAATTTTCCCAAAATGTTCATGGGCCGTCTTGTAGGCATGTTCAACTTGCTCAGCCTTGGAAACATCCGTTTTAATGATTAAAGCCTCTCGACCAAGGTTTTCCACTTCTTCCTTCACTTTTTCGGCATTTTCGACTGTACGGTCAAAAAAGATGATGTTCGCGCCGTTTTCAGCTAGTTTCAGTGCGGCACCCCGGCCAATTCCCGATCCTCCACCAGTAATGATGGCAACTTTGTTTTTCATTAATTCTGTCATACACTTCACACGCTCCTTTTAAGTTTGCATTCCCGTTAGGGAGTATGTAGAAACATCATGGCAGTGGTATTATAGAAAAATTATAAACGAACATTGCCTAAAAAATCCAATTTAAACAGTTGGAGTGTTCATTATACTTTGTTTTTCAGTGAAATGTCTGTATATTGAGGACATGATTAGGTTAGTTTGAAAGGGGATAGAATGTTGATAAGATTAGGGATAATAGGTACAAATTGGATCACGGAACGATTTTTGGAGGCTGCAAAGCATGTAGAGGATTTATCGTTAACTGCCGTGTACTCACGTACAGAAGAGAAAGCCAAGGAATTTGCCAATAAATACGAAGTACATACGACTTTTACGAATTTAGAAGCCATGGCCGCTAGTGATGAAATCGACGCAGTATACATAGCAAGCCCTAATTCTCATCATTGCAGGCAAGCCGTGTTGTTTTTACAAAATAAAAAACATGTATTATGTGAAAAACCAATGGCTTCAAATGCGGAAGAAGTAAGGGAAATGATTGAGGTTGCAAAACAAAACGATGTTCTATTGATGGAAGCGATGAAATCGACCATCATGCCGAATTTCGAAAGTATAAAGGGAAATCTGGATAAAATCGGGAAGGTAAGGCGTTTCTCGGGAAGCTTTTGTCAATATTCATCTCGATATGATTCGTATAAACAAGGCACTGTGCTGAATGCATTCAATCCTGAATTCTCCAGTGGCTCTTTAATGGATCTTGGTATTTACGTACTTTATCCGCTTGTTGTTCTGTTCGGTAAACCAAATAAGGTACAGGCATCAGGAACGATGCTTGAATCAGGAGTCGATGGGCAGGGTACGATTCTGCTTTCCTATGATGAAATGGAGGCAGTCGTCATGTTCTCCAAGATTACTGAATCCAATCTGCCTTCGGAAATTCAAGGTGAACATGGAAGCATCATCATTCAGAAAATTTCAGGACCGCAAGCGGTTGATATTCAGTATCGGGATGGAACCACTGAAAATATTTCGGTTAAACAGGATATGCCTACCATGTATTATGAAGCGAAAGAGTTTGTTGAATTGATACAGCAGGGGAAAACGGAGTCCGATATAAATTCATATTCGAATTCACTATTAACTATGGAAATCATGGATGAAGCAAGAAAGCAAATCGGCATCGTCTTTCCTTCAGACCGCTTATAAGCATTTGAGTGGACATGGCCAATAAGGAAGGGTAAAAATGGATGTTACTGATAACCCGTAATTGGGTAGAATTCAGTACAGGGATAATTTTATTGTTGGAGGAATGGACATGAAATGCAAAATTAATCGTAATGCAGCAAAGGTCTTACAAAAAATGCTGAGCACTGAAGAAGCTGAAGGGAAAATGATTCGTGTATATATCACCCATATGCATGGCGATCATGCCCATTATGACATGAAACTAGATACACCGGCAGAACATGATGAAATCGTCAAAACAGATAAAGATATCGATATTTTACTTGATTCACGTGAAGAATTTCTGGATGGTGTCTGGATTAAATATTTTTATGTACCTGAAGAAGGCTTTGAAATCACGAACCCTTCTAAAGAACCGCACGGACATCATCACCACTAAGAGTAAAGGGGGAGGATTGGCATGAATCAAAAATACGAAAAGATCTTTCAACCATATAAATTTCCATCTGGGGTAGAAGTGAAAAATCGTATCATGATGGCTCCTATGACCACTTATTCTTCGGATGATCAAGGCGTTGTAACCGATGATGAACTGGCCTATTACGCTGAGCGCTCGGCTGGTGTAGGTGCGGTGGTCACGGCATGTGCCTATGTATCTGCTGGAGGGAAGGGATTCCCGGGCCAGCTTAGTGCAGATGACGATTCCTTTATCCCATCCTTGAGAAAACTAGCCGAAACGATCCAATCCAATGGGTCCAAAGCGATTCTGCAAATATATCATGGAGGCCGTCAAAGTCCGCCGGAATTATTGCCTGATAACCAACCTGTTTCTGCAAGTGCCATTGCATCCAACGAGGAAGCACCTGTACCGCGGGAAATGAGTGAAGACGAGATACAATACGTCATTAAGGCATTTGGCGAAGCAACAAGAAGGGCCATCGAAGCAGGATTTGATGGTGTGGAAATCCATGGTGCCAATACGTACTTGCTTCAACAATTCTTCTCGCCACACTCGAACCGTCGTACGGATAACTGGGGTGGAACACTGGGACAACGATTGATTTTCCCGCTTACCATTGTGAATGAAGTCGAGAAAACGGTTGCCGAGCATGCGAAAAAGCCGTTTATCATCGGCTACCGCCTTTCTCCTGAAGAAGGCAGCAATCCTGGAATCACTTTAGATGATACAATCCAATTCGTTGACAGACTAGCTAATCAAAACCTGGATTATCTACATATATCTGTAGGTCACTTCTGGAATGGCTCATTCCGTGAGAGTAATAGGACAAAGTCGCGCATCGTTAAAATTTACGATAAAGTAGGTAATCGTATCCCTGTGGTCGGTGTAGGGTCACTGCATACACCTGATGAAGTTGCAGAGGCAATGGAAACGGGTGTCCCTTTTATCGCCCTTGGCCGTGAGCTTCTTATGGAACCGCATTGGATTGAAAAAATCAGGTCTGGAAAAGAAGCGGAAATACGGACTACCCTCTCAAAAAAAGATCAGGATGAACTGGTCATTCCAGATCCGCTTTGGGAAAAGTTGATCGGGATAAAAGGTTGGCTCCCGGTTGTGAGTGATTGTTAATGTCTTTAATAATATGTTACCCGTCCTCCAAAGGAGGACGGGTTTTGTATGTGTTCATATGAAACTAACAACTGGATGTAAGCCATTCATCTTTTGCTAAAAAAGTGAGATTGGTTCTGCAGAATCGATTTCATTTATTTTCGTATGTTATTGATTCTGGATTTATTCATTCTTCATAGTAAATACTATCTTTAATGCAAAGTTAATGTAGTCAAATATGAATGAAAGTAATATAATCATATTATTATTTGTACCAATGAATAAAATATATTATTATCAATTCTATAAGTAGGCATGAAAATGGAGGGTTTGCAATGAAATTTCCACACGATTTTTTATTCGGAGCAGCTTCTGCTTCTTTTCAAATAGAAGGAGCATGGGATGAAGATGGAAAAGGTATAACGAATTGGGATGTCTTTTCAAAGATTCCAGGGAAAACATATGAAGGTACAAACGGAGATGTAGCGATAGACCATTATCATCGTTACAAAGAAGATATAAAATTAATGGCGGAGATGGGACTTGAATCGTACCGGTTTTCCATTTCATGGGCACGCATTTTGCCGACAGGTGACGGGGAAGTAAACGAAAAAGGCGTGGAATTTTATAATAATGTTATTGATGAATGCTTAAAATATGGGATTGTTCCATTTGTTACGCTGTATCATTGGGATTTGCCTTTGACGCTTGAACAAGATGGGGGATGGATGAATAAGCGAACAGCTGAAGCATTCGTCAAGTATGCGGAAATTTGCTTTCGCGCATTCGGAGACCGCATCAAACATTGGATCACGTTTAATGAAACGGTTATGTTTTGCGGTCTGGGCTATTTAAAAGGAGCGCACCCGCCTGGAATCCAAAACGATGAAAATAAATACTTTCAAGCGACACATTATGTTTTTTATGCACATGCAAAAGCGGTAGAGGTATACAAGTCATTGAAGCATTACGGTGAAATTGGGATTACCCATGTTTTCCTGCCTGCTTACAGTATAAATGACAAACATGAGAATGTATTGGCTGCCCGGCATGCCAATGAATATGAAACTTTTTGGTATTATGACCCTATTTTAAAAGGTGAATATCCGGTTTATGTGGTTGAGCAATTAAAGGAAAAAGGCTGGACGCCAAGTTGGACCGAAGAAGAACTGGATACGCTAAAAAGAAATGCGGAGAAAAATGATTTTATTGGACTCAATTATTACCAGCCCATTCGCGTGGAAAAAAATCGGGAAGCCGTTTCAAACATGGAGCATTCAAGAGAAACATCTACTCTAGCTCCAGGGAACCCGTCTTTTGATGGCTTTTATCGGACCGTAAAAATGGATGATAAAACATATACAAAATGGGGCTGGGAAATTTCACCTCAAGGATTTTTAGATGGGCTGCATATGTTAAAAGAACGTTATGGTGATATTAAAATGTATGTTACAGAGAACGGACTTGGTGATGAGGATCCGATTATCGATGGTGAAATAGTCGATGTTCCCCGTATTAAATATATTGAGGAACACTTAAAAGTGATTAAACGTGCAATTAATGAAGGCATCCATTTAAAAGGATATTACGCATGGTCTGTCATTGATCTATTAAGTTGGTTAAACGGGTATAAGAAGCAATACGGATTTATTTACGTCGATCATCATGATCAGTTAAACCGGAAAAAGAAGCTGTCGTTTCATTGGTATAAGCATATTATCGAGACGAGAGGAGAAGAGCTGTAAACTAAAAAGAAAACCTCTTGATTTTAATCAAGAGGTTTTTGTGTATATGTAGAGCCTGAGCCGAAATACGAAATTAGGTTTATAGAGCATGGTTTGAGAAACCTTTCTCAAACCATGCTTTTTCTATTGTAATCAAGGTTTCCGGTATGGGGAATTAGTCTAAAGTTCAAACCTCCTGATTCGTAGTCTGAATCTCCGGCTTCATATTAACCAGACTGGAAGTATGGTCCCAAATTGTAATGTGAATGTAAAAAAATGCAAAAAGTTGTAAACAAATGTTAACGTTACTAACAATGTACAGTTCTACGTTTTACTGTATAATGTTGAAGCGTGGTCGAGACCATGTCAAATAACTTAACAAAGGAGATTACATATGACGATTAATTCTTACTTTTGAAAAGTCCCCCGCATGGTTTGTCCCGTTGAAAGAACTACAATAATTAGATTAATTTCGATCAAGCAACTCCCTCAAAAATGAAAGAACGTCATTTTTCCTGATGATGGTAGATTCCAATTTTAAAAAACGACTAAGGATGTGAGTTTGAAAAGGATGATAAAAGATTCTAGATTTCAAGGATATAATATGAAGGGTTTTCAAAAGGACGTAACGGCAGGATTGGTTGTAGGTGTTGTAGCCATTCCTTTAGGATTGGCTTTTGCAATTGCTTCAGGCGTCGAACCGATATATGGGTTATATACGACCATCATCGCTGGAATCCTCATATCGATTTTGGGTGGCTCCAAGTATCAAATTGGAGGACCAACCGGGGCGTTTGTTCCTTTATTATTTGGAATCGTTATGCAATACGGGTATGAAAGTCTGCTTATTGCCGGGTTTTTAGCGGGGATGATATTGGTCTTGATGGGTCTTCTTAAGTTGGGCAATTTGATGAAGTTCATTCCCCGTCCAGTCATCATTGGATTTACAACAGGAATTGCGATAATAATCTTTTCAGGGCAAATTGCCAACTTCTTTGGCATGAAAGTGGAAAAAAATGAAGCGTTCATGGATAACATGAAGGAACTGGTGATTAAAGCAGACACGATCAATATATATAGTGTGATTGTTGCAATTATATGTTTTGTCGTCATACTGCTGGCACCTAGACTTCTGCCCCGAGTGCCGGGACCGCTTCTGGGTCTGCTAATATCAACAATGGCAGCCTACTTTTTATTTCCCGATAAGGTGGCTACGATTGGTTCCACGTATGGAGCGATTCCGAAAGGATTTCCGGAATTCCAAGTGCCGGAGCTATCAGTGGAAGTCATTATCACACTCCTTCCCGTTGCATTTACAATTGCCTTGTTAGGCGGTGTCGAGTCATTGTTATCCGCTACCGTGGCCGATAACATGGGGGGAACCAAGCATGATAGCAATAAGGAATTGGTTGGACAAGGAATCGCGAACATCGCAACCCCATTCTTCGGCGGGATACCTGCAACAGGTGCTATTGCCAGGACAGCTACCAATATAAAAAGCGGGGCAGTCTCCCCGATGTCCGGAGTCATTCATGGTATCGTCGTTTTACTAGTGTTGCTGGTGTTTTCTCCATATGCAGCACATATACCTTTGGCTAGCATGGCGCCCATATTGATGTTTGTTGCCTGGAATATGAGTGAAAGAAAGGAATTCGCTCATGTATTGAAAACGAAGACGTCAGATTCTGCGGTTTTGCTGGTCACCTTCCTCGTCACTGTCTTCACTGATTTAATCATGGGAGTAGGAATCGGCTTATTGATTGCATTCATCACCTTCATTGCAAAAATGAGCCACACGTTAAAGGTTAGGGAAAGAAGTAATGAGATTACTGAGATTGTTCCAATTGATAATTCGGATTCAAAGATCAATGTATATAACTTGGAAGGTCCCCTCTTCTTTGGTTCGATAGACGTCCTGGAGTCATCGATATTGGAGAACTTGGATAATAAGACGAAAGTGTTGGTATTAAGCATGCGCCGGGTAACATATATGGACACTTCAGCAGAGGCTGCACTATTGGCGATTGTTAATCGCATCGGTAAATATAAGGGGAAATTAATCATTTCCGGAATCCAGCAGCAACCAAAGGAATTGTTACTCAGCACAGGTTTGTATCATAAGATAGAAAAACAGCACTTTTTTAAATCGAAGGAAGATGCCCTGTATTTTGCCAAGAAGCAGTTGAAGGGCAATTCGGATAAAGTAGTCTAATAGATTCATCCTCGAAGTCACCTTTTAGGCTAGTTATGTTATAGTATCGTTAACAGTAGATTTTAAAAGAAGGTGACTATCTGGGTGAATGTATATCGGATTGGCCAGCTTGCTGAACTTGCGAATGTTTCGCGAAGAACCATTGACTATTACACACAATTAGGAATGCTGAACTATGAACAAACTGGGTCAAGATATCGATATTACACAGAAGATGCTTTAAATCGTCTTCAAATGATTAATCGGTATAAGGAACAGAATATGCCATTGACTGAAATCAAGGAACGGTTACAAGTCTTGTCTGAAACCACAGTTGAGTCCGAGCAAGTACTCTTGATGGTGGACAAGATATCTACAGATCTTAAAGGACTGGAGAATGAATTGCTTGAATTAAAGCCGTTACTGGAACAGCTCGATGAGCAGCAATTAACATATGCTGCACAACAGCTTTCCGTTCGGGGGAGCTCTTTATTGAGCATCATTGCCATGCTCACCTAAGCTAATTGCCGAGTTCAACAAAAAGGACCTGATTGGGTCTTTTTTTGTTGAACTGGTCATTTGAAAATCTATATCCAAACTCATAACCTGAGCTTTATACGATAGCAGTACTTATTTTTGGCTGAATTGACTCTATAGATCTTTTTTCGATAAAGATGGAGGATATAAGGGAATGGAAAAAGAAGAACTTAAATATCTACTACTATATGAAGAGGTGAAAGGGAATGATTGGATCAATAGTTACGACGGTAAAAGGACATCTTCAAGGCACTATGGAAAACGATATATGCGTATGGCGTGGAGTCAGGTATGCGAAAGCTCCGATTGATGGTCTGCGTTTCCGCTCACCGGAACCAGTTGATAAGTGGAGCGGCGTCATGGATGCAGTGGATTTTGGTCCCATTCCCCCGCAGCCGATGGATCGGGCGGTAAGAACAGGAATGGCTGGAAATGAAAAAATGGATGAGGATTGTTTGTTCCTGAATATTTGGTCACCTAGAGCTGATGATAAAAAACGCCCGGTCATGGTCTGGATTCCTGGAGGAGCATATATAACGGGAGCTGGATCCATTGATATGTACAATGGACATTTACTGGCTAAAAATGGGGATGTAGTCGTAGTGAGCATCAACTATAGGCTGGGGGCACTGGGATATCTGGATTTTACCGAGTATGGGGAAATATTTGAAACCAATTTAGGTTTACGTGATCAAGTTGCGTCTCTTAAATGGGTTAAAGAGAATATAGAAGCGTTTGGAGGCGACCCTGATAATGTTACGATATTTGGTGAATCAGCGGGAGGCAATGCGGTTACGACTTTACTTACTGTTCCATCAGCGAGAGTTCTTTTTAAACAGGCCATTGCCGAAAGTCCCGCTCCGACATCTGTTTATGGAAAAGGATTTGCGCGCCAATTCAGTGAAAGGTTTCTTGAGATATTGGGCATTGGAAAGAATGAAATCCATCGCTTAAAAACACATCCAGTTCAAGAGATTGTCGCGGCCTCCTACCAACTCTTACGGGAAAACTCACAAGCCATGCCAGGCTCACTATCATTTGGACCTGTCGTAGATGGTGACTTCCTGCCCGATTATCCACTAGATTCGGTTCGATCCGGAAAAGCAAAGGGAATATCCTTGCTTATAGGAACAAATAAGGACGAAGCGACATTATTCGACCAGATGGATCCCCCATTAATTCCAACTAATGCGGCAATGATTCATAAAATGTTCGAAAATACAGATCCAGAGGCGAAAGCCCGAATTACGAATGCTTATATAAACTACCCAGAAAAGAAAGCTGTGCTTGGCATTGGCCGTGATGCGACTTTCCATATTCCCTCCGTTTGGTATGCGGAGGCATACAGCCGCTTTGAAAAAACTTGGATGTACCGTTTTGATTATAAAACGGCGGCAATGCGCATAAGTAAATTAGGGGCAACGCATGGTATGGAAATCCCTTTTGCCTTCCAGACTTTCGACTCGGCATTTGGAAAACGGATTACTTCATATGGTTCAAGGTCAGCTGCACTAAAGGTTTCCCATAGAATGCAGGAACATTGGGTCAACTTTGCGAAATATGGAAACCCCAATCCCCCGGAAGGTGAAATTTGGCCGAAATATGATGAAACCAACCACTACACCATGATTTTTGATAAAAAGGATTATATTGAAAAAGATCCTGACAGAATGATAAGGTTGGCATGGGAAGGGGTAGGGATTTACAAGTGAAAAAAAGTGGATGGGAAGAAAGCGGGGAGAGCATGGATATTAATAATTTCATGTCGACGAAAGATTATGCGAAAGCTTTGGATAAGGAAGATCCATTAGTTTCTTACAGAGAGGAGTTCTATTTGAACCAAGGGATGATTTATATGGATGGCAACTCATTGGGACTTTTATCGAAGCGGGCTGAGAAAAGTTTAATGAAGTCATTGGAAGATTGGAAAAGGTATGGAATAGACGGCTGGACGGAAGGGGCCGAGCCCTGGTTTTACTTTTCTGAGAGATTGGGTGAATTGAGTGCCCCATTGGTGGGGGCTTTAGAGGATGAAGTGATAATGGGAGGATCTACTACAGCTAATCTGCACCAGCTTGCGGCCACTTTTTTTGAACCGAGAGCTGGCAGGAATAAGATCCTTGCGGATGAACTAACATTTCCGAGTGATATCTATGCACTTCAAAGCCAACTCCAATTGCATGGGCTTGATCCCTCGGAACATTTAGTTCAGGTAAAAAGCCGAGATGGCAGATTCCTCGAAGAAGATGACATCATTGCAATGATGACCGGGGAAATCGCGTTGATTGTCCTTCCGACGGTTTTATATCGCAGCGGTCAGATCCTTGATATGGAGAGGTTAACGATGGAAGCGCATGCGCGTGGAATCATGATAGGTTTCGATGCCTGTCATTCCGTGGGTGCTGTTCCGCATTGGTTTGACAACTGGGAAGTGGATTTCGCGTTTTGGTGTAATTATAAGCATTTGAATGGCGGGCCAGGTTGTGTAGCGGGGTTATATGTGAACCGTAAACATTTTGCAAGGCAGCCCGGGTTGGCTGGATGGTTCGGCTCTAGGAAAGATAAGCAGTTCGATATGGAACATACCTTTACCCAGGCAAATACGGTTGGTGCCTTCCAGATTGGAACTCCCCATATATTAAGCATGGCCCCCCTTTTAGGCTCGCTTGAAATGTTTGCGGAAGCGGGGATAGAACAAGTCCGGAAGAAATCCTTGAGGCTGACCCAATATCTTATGGATGTAATACAATCGGAGTTAACGGGATATGGATTTGAAATCGGGAGCCCAATTCATGAAGCAAAAAGGGGCGGACATATCATCCTTGAACATCCAGAAGCTGCAAGAATATGTAAAGCATTGAAACAAGAGGCCATCATCCCCGATTATCGTGAACCGAATATGATTCGCTTAGCACCAGTTGCCCTTTACACCTCTTTCCAGGAAGTCTATGAAACGGTACAGGTACTTAAAAAGATCATGGACGGCAGATTATATGAAAACTATGAAAATAAAAGGGGAATCATTGCCTAGAATGGGAGCAACATATGGAGAAAAATAAGCTGCATCGTGAATTATCATCGAGTCAAATCACAATGATTGCCATGGGGTGTGCGATTGGCACCGGATTATTTTTGGGGAGCGGCCTTGCAATTTCTACGGCAGGTCCAAGTGTACTCATCAGCTATGCAATTGGTGCATTCATTGTCCTTCTGCTGATGGGCTGTTTGGCGGAAATGACTGTAGCCCATCCAACTTCGGGATCTTTTGGAACCATTGCTGAAAAATATATAAGTCCATTTGCGGGTTTTGTTGTGAGATATTCATATTGGATAGCGAATGTCCTTGCCATAGGTGTCGAAGTGAGTGCCATCGCTGTTTATATGAAATATTGGTTCCCGGATGTACCTGGGAGCGTTTGGATCTTCCTTTTTGCTGCACTGCTAATCTATGTAAATGCGACGAGTGTCAATACATTCGGGAATTTTGAATATGTATTTTCCATGATCAAAATCAGTGCCATTGTCATTTTCATACTACTGGGCGCCTACGTGGTGATTGGCGCCGAACCTTCAAGCGGGATTGGTGTAGAGAACTTTGCCAAAGATGGCGGTTTTATGCCTTTCGGTTTTTGGGGGCTCTGGGTCGCCATATTCATTTCTCTCTTCAGCTTTTTAGGAACTGAGTTGATTGCCGTGACGGCGGGGGAAGCAAAGGATCCGGATATTGCCGTCCCTAAAGCATTGAAGGCGACTGTCTTCAGGCTTGCCACTTTTTATGTACTGACAATCGGGATCATGTTAATGATTGTTCCCTGGCAATCGGCCGGTATTGATAAAAGCCCATTTGTTAGGGTAATGGAAATCCTGAATGTTCCCGGGGCATCGGGGATCATGAATTTCATTATTTTAACCGCTGCAATATCTGCAATGAACAGTCAATTATATGCCTCCACCAGAATGATATTTTCATTATCCGAGCAGAAGCAGGCTCCAGCCCTATTTCAAAAAGTGAGCAATAAAGGAGTCCCGGTAAGAGCCCTTCTCATATCCACTTTGGGCATATTTCTTGCTGCAGGAGTAAAGGTCCTGCTTCCTGATACTTCATATGCATTCATGATGGGCATATCGATGTTTGGAGCCATTTTTACCTGGTTCATGGTGTTCATTTCCCACTTGTTTTTCAGAAAAAGGTGGGAGAAATCAGGGCGCAAATTACCGGTTAAAATGTATGGATTTCCATATCTAACGATTCTTGGTGCATTTCTTTTGTTTGCTTTGACGGTATCCACCTGGTTCACTGGCCCGTTTAAAATTGTACTCCAGTTCGGTGTACCATGGCTGATCTTTCTTTGCATCGTATACGTATTGATGTCGAAAATCAAAAGAATGTAAAGGGAAAGAGGGATAGTATGGATAAGGGTCCAAGAGATGAACACCGTTTGGAAGAAAGTATGGTAATTGATTTTGAAAAAGATATGTCCTATGGGGACTACCTTCATTTAAACCAAATATTATCAAGTCAGCATCGGCTTTCCGGTCATCACGATGAAATGTTGTTCATCATCATTCACCAAACAAGTGAATTATGGATGAAATTGGTCCTCCATGAATTGACTGCAGCAACAGCCCTTATTGAGGCAGGACGATTGGAGCCTTCCTTTAAGATGCTATCCCGAGTGGCCAGGATCCAGCAGCAACTTGTTCAATCCTGGAATGTGCTTTCGACCTTGACGCCATCCGATTATATGGAATTCCGGGAGAAACTAGGAAACTCTTCAGGGTTTCAATCATTTCAGAACAGGTTGATAGAATTTGCAATGGGTCAAAAGAATTCACAAATATTGGCCGTTTTCCGTCATAAAACAGAGCTTTATGAGTCGATGATGGCAGCCTTGAATAAACCTAGTATTTATGATGCGGCCATAGGGGCTTTGGCTGCAAGAGGGCTTCCCATTGATCAATCTGTCCGAAACAGGGATTGGTCTGTAATTTATCAGGAAAATGCAAGTGTTGAAAACGCGTGGCTGACAGTTTACCATGATGTGCATAAATACTGGGATTTGTATGAGTTGGCCGAAAAGCTCGTTGATATTGGAAGTCAACAACAATTCTGGAGATTCAATCATATGAGCACCGTTGAACGGATCATCGGTAATAAAAAGGGAACTGGCGGATCGTCCGGTGTAAGTTATCTGAAGAAAGTGGTCGAACAGCCATTTTTTCCTGAGCTTTGGACATTAAGGACCAAACTGTAAGCTTGGACTTGCGGGAGAAATACATGAATCAACGGTTAGATATTATCAGTGCCGAATGAAAATACAGCATATTGGCCAGGAGATACGCAATAATCATATCGGCTGAAATCATTAATGGCTGAAGGGGCAACTGTCAATGTAGGGAAATCCGGATGAGTGGACATTAGGAACTCAAATTGATGCCCCCTTTCATTTTGATGGAAATGGGAAGAAATCATATTTATATATTGGCACTGCTACTGTAGTAAAGGTGGATGCAGCTGAAAGTATTGGCATTAAAGATTTTGAAGGTATCGAATTGACAGGGGACTGGCGGTTGTTGCTGGCAACAGGTCAATGGAAGGACTTCAGCCGTTTGCCTGAATGGATTTCACCGGTTGAACCATATTTAGCCCCCTTCCTTGCAAATAAAGGAAGGGTTGGGCTCGATTTGCCTTCCGTTGACTGTCTCGTCAGCAAAAAGTTGCCTGCCCGCAATAAATTGTAAGGATGTGGGATTCATATCCTCGAAGGGCTGGTCCTTGACGGTCTGGAGCCTGGACTGTACGATTTGTCTGCATTGCCGCTTGCATTAGAAGCAGGGGACGGATGTCCGGTCAGGCCGTGTGAAAAAGAAAGGCAGATGGGGGGAGATAAGGATGGGCAAAATTGGAGTTTATGGATCTTCCTTCGATCCGGTCACGAATGTGCATTTATGGACAGCATCGACCATTGCGCATCGTGCTAAGCTAGACAAGGTGATTTTTTTGCCTTGTGCAAATGGCCGTATCGATAAACAGATGAAAACGAGCAATGAACATCGTTGGGAAATGCTAAATTTGGCAATAGGAGGCAACCCGCTATTCGAAGTTAGTGATTATGAAATCAATGAACGCGCCGGAACGAGTAAACAATATACTTGGTATACGATGGAATATTTTAAATCCCGATTTCCAAAGGACGAAGTTTATTTCATAATGGGTGCAGATTTACTTGAAGATATTGATAATCAAGATTTACCGGTACACTTACGATGGAAATTCAGGGAGAAATTGATTGCCAATCATAAATTCATCGTCATGGCAAGGGATGGGATCGATATGCTGAAAATCATATCCAAAAGTCCATTGCTAAGAAATTATGATGATGGCAATACATTTCACCTTATAGATAAAGGTCTTTCCATGGAAATCAGTTCTACATATATAAGGGATGAATTCGCGATGGGCGGGGAACCAAGATATTTACTGCCTGATCAGTGTTATCAGTATATCGTGGATAATAAGCTGTATCATAAAGCATCTAATCCATAAGTGCTCGCCAGGTATTAAAGGGCTCGTTCTCAGGAACGAGCCCTTTTCGTTTGGGAAGTTCTTTAACTTTCTATAAATTTAAATAAAAGGACATGTAATACCTAGTTGACAACTATGTAAACTTTGTTTTATGGTAAGGATATACAAAAATCAGAATATTTGCTGATCAGAGAACTGAAGGCATACTATCTCCTGAATTAATGAATGAATGGAAATAGCATGCCTTTTTTGTTGTATAAAAAGGGGGAAGCTCATGAAAAAGTTGATGTTATTGACAAGTTTGATTTTATCCTTCGGTGTACTTGCTGGATGCAACTCGGAAAAAACGGAAGGGGAAGGGACATCAAAGTCAGTCGAGCTTTTGAATGTTTCATATGATCCGACACGGGAATTGTACCAGGAATTCAATGAAGCGTTCGTGAAGCATTGGAAAGAAGAATCCGGTCAAGATGTAACGATTCAACAATCACATGGCGGATCGGGTAAACAGGGCAGGGCCGTTATTGATGGATTGGAAGCGGATGTCGTTACATTGGCATTGGCTTATGATATTGATGCCATTTATGAAGCTAGTAACCTATTAGCGAAGGATTGGCAAAAACGTTTACCGGAAAACTCGACACCATACACATCAACGATTGTGTTTTTGGTGAAAAAAGATAACCCTAAAGGCATTAAAGATTGGGATGATCTTATTAAAAAGGATGTATCCGTCATAACACCAAATCCGAAGACAAGCGGAGGGGCAAGGTGGAATTATCTGGCTGCCTGGGCTTATGCGGAGAAGAATTTCGATAATGACGAAACAAAAGTGAAGGATTTCATGAAAAAACTTTATCAGAATGTTGAAGTCCTGGATTCAGGGGCCCGCGGTGCAACCACCACTTTTGTAGAAAGGGGAATTGGTGACGTACTTATCGCTTGGGAGAACGAAGCCTATTTAACACTGGAAGAATTCGGTGATGACAAATATGAAATCGTTAATCCTTCAATCAGTATATTAGCAGAGCCACCAGTAGCTGTTGTTGATGAAGTCGTTGACAAAAAAGGAACAAAGGAAGTGGCTGAAGCTTACCTGAAATACCTATATACGGTTACCGGTCAGGAAATTGCCGCGAAAAACTTCTATCGTCCAAGGGATGAGAAGGTTCTAGCTGAATACGAAGACCAATTTGCAAAAATCGATATGGTGACTGTTGAAGATACGTTTGGCGGTTGGAAAAAGGCCCAGGAAACACATTTTAATGATGGCGGTACATTTGACGAGATTTATCAACAGTAATAAGCATGAAGAGGGAGAGGGCTTTATCACCTTCTCCTTCATAAATCGGAAAAAGAGCTGAGGCGAAGCTATGAATATAGTGACAGAAGGTAAACAGACGAAAAAGAGGACCATACCCGGTTTTGGCTTGACGATGGGTTTTACGTTGCTGTATCTCTCCATCATCGTTTTGATCCCGTTATCCATGGTTTTTCTAAACACATTTTCAATGGGGCTTCACGACTTTTGGGCGACCATCACTGAGCCGAGGGTTGTTGCTTCGTATAAATTGAGTTTCATGACAGCGTTAACTGCGGCCTTTGTGAACGCAGTTTTTGGTGTGTTAATTGCCTGGGTGCTCACTCGTTATGAGTTTCCCGGCAAACGGATCATCGATGGACTGGTGGATTTGCCTTTTGCCCTCCCGACTGCCGTGGCAGGAATTACTTTGACCACCTTGTACTCACCGAACGGATGGATCGGGCAATTTTTCGGGTTTAAAATCGCTTTCACTCCTGCCGGGATCATCATCGCCCTAATATTCATCGGTCTTCCATTCGTGGTGCGGATGGTCCAACCGGTGCTTGAAAATATCGAAAAAGGGATGGAAGAAGCTTCTGCTTCTTTAGGGGCGAACCGAATGCAGACATTCATTAAAATTATTTTCCCTGAATTGATTCCAGCGATATTGACGGGTTTTGCACTTTCGTTTGCGAGGGCACTTGGAGAGTATGGTTCCGTTGTCTTCATTGCCGGAAATATGCCGTTCAAAACGGAGATTTCCCCGCTGATCATCATGACAAAGCTTGAACAATATGATTATGAAGGGGCAACAGCTGTTGCTGCCGTCATGCTCATGATTACATTTATAATTTTGTTCACCATCAATATCTTGCAATGGTGGACCGGCAAAAGATATTCAGGGAAGTAGGAGGGGATAGGATGGAACATGGTAATTCAGTTGTTGCTAAAACGAAGCACCCAGTCAGCATTACGAGAAACGCAACAAAAGAGCCTAAATCGATACAATGGGTCCTTATCTCCATTGTTTTGCTATTTTTGACTTTATTTTTAGTTGTCCCATTAATCGCAATCTTTGTAAAAGCTTTTGAAAAAGGTGCAGAAGCTTATTTTGCGGCCATTGCCCATCCTGATTCCTTGGCTGCGATTAAGTTAACATTGATTGTTGTCCTCATCACCTTGCCACTTAATGCCATATTCGGGGTTGTGGCTGCGTGGACCATAACAAAATATGATTTCAAGGGAAAAAACTTCTTAATAACACTGATAGATTTGCCTTTTTCCGTATCACCCGTCATTGCCGGGCTGATATTCGTCCTTCTGTTTGGCTTACATGGAACATTTGGTCCACTGCTGCAATCCTTTGACATTAAAGTGATTTTTTCAATACCAGGGATTGTCATCGCCTCCATTTTCATCACCTTCCCATTCATTGCACGCGAATTGATCCCGCTCATGCAAAGTCAGGGGACGTCTGAAGAAGAGGCCTCACTCACGCTGGGTGCTGGAGGGTTTAAGACATTTTGGTATGTGACGCTTCCCAATATAAAATGGGGACTACTATATGGAGTCATCCTTTGCAATGCAAGGACAATCGGGGAGTTTGGAGCTGTATCGGTCGTATCGGGCCATATACGTGGCATGACAAACACGATGCCGCTTCATATTGAAATCTTATACAATGAATATCAATTTTCGGCTGCTTTTGCCGTTGCATCCCTGATGTCCATCTTTGCAATCATGACCTTGATCATTAAAAGTTTCATTGAATGGAAAACGGACTTTAAATCGACCAAAGCGAGTTAGGAGGAATGAAATGAGTATCATCATTGAAAATGTTACAAAATATTACGGGTCCTATCAAGCACTTCAAAACATCAATTTGGAGATAAAGAGCGGTGAACTCGTAGCCCTCCTCGGCCCTTCCGGATCGGGAAAAACGTCATTACTGCGTATCATCGCCGGTCTTGAACAAGCAGAAAACGGGAAGATCCTCTTCAATGAAGAGAATTATACGCATAAACATGTAAAAGATCGAAATGTGGGTTTCGTCTTTCAGCATTATGCCCTTTTTCGTAATATGACGATTTTTGATAATATCGCCTATGGATTAAAGGTCCGCCCTAGAAAAATAAGGCCCAGTAAAAACGTTATTGGACAAAAGGTCACCGAATTGCTTCAGCTTGTCAAGTTGGAAGGATATAAAGATCGTTATCCATCCCAATTATCAGGCGGCCAGCGCCAGCGTGTCGCATTGGCAAGGGCACTTGCGGTTGAACCGAATATCCTTTTGCTTGATGAACCATTCGGGGCATTGGATGCCAAGGTTCGCAAAGAACTTCGGCGTTGGCTAAGAAGACTTCACGATGAATTCAATGTTACAAGTGTGTTCGTGACGCATGATCAAGAAGAGGCGATGGATGTTGCCGATCGGGTCGTAATCATGAATGAAGGGAAAATTGAACAGATTGGAACTCCGGAAGAAGTATATGATCACCCTGAAAATCCCTTTGTTTATGATTTTCTCGGCAGTGTCAATCTATTGAAGGGCAACGTCCATAAAGGGAAATTGGTAACTGGGAATGTGGAAATGAATGCACCGGACATTGAAGATGGAATGGGCACTGGTTATGTAAGGAATCATAACTTCATCATAGAAAGAGAACCATCGGAAAGGGACTCGATTGCATCCATCATTGACCATATCCATACAATTGGCCCCATCGTCCGGATTGAAGTCATTCGTCAGGATACAAACGAACCGCTGGAAATCGAACTGACGAAAGATCAATATTTGAATCTAGGAATAAGCAAAGGGGAAAGGGTATATGTCCGCCCGAAAGAATTGAGAGTTTTTGTCGACTTTATGGCTGGGATTTAAGAATGGGTCGAATATTGACGGAAAAACCGCTTAGAGCGGTTTTTTTGTTTTTTTAATGGTGCTGACAGCAGGATTTTCCTGTACGAAAGGTAAATATTCTTCAAATTGTTGCAAAAGGGCTTCCGTGCATTAGGGAATGGTGAGTTTTTACCCGTCAATAGTCTATGGTCACATGGAGCTAAACACTAGATAAAAAGTCTTGCATCAAAATAAGAAGAATGTTATGTAAGATATTGGATGTTTTATCACGAGAAAAAGTCGAATTTTTATGGTTAATGTTAAAATTGAAATATAATTGTAATATTGTTATTACGCATTTGACAAAATCTGATGATATACTACGACTTAGATGAAAACATAGTAGAGTTTAATAAATGTATTTAATATAATCACAACCTTGAAGATTACATAAAGAGTAAAAAAAATAGAGAAGAGTTCCCAGCAATTTATTTTGACTAATCATTTTTCATAGAGAAAAAGAAGTGGGTCGATGGAAATGCAAGGGGAGGAAAGCAGGGGAAATGAGTTTGAAGAAAAAACTTATCGTATTGAACACGACAATTATGCTTGGCTTAGGAAGCGCTTTTGCCATACCATCTGTAAAAGCTGAATCCATCTCGGATATTCAATCACAACGCACAGGAATACAATCAGATATTTCAGAGGCAGAACAAGTTATTCAGGAATTGAAAAAAGAACAAACGAAGATGAATGCCCAAATTGCCCAGATAGAATCGGCAATGAAAGAAAATGACCAAAAAATCAAAGATACTAAACAAGAAATTAAAGACACCGAAAAAGACATAGATTCTTTAAAGAAAGAAATTAAAGCTTTGGAAGAAAGAATCGCAAAACGCGAGGAAGTCTTGAAAGAGCGCGCGCGTTCTTTCCAAGAGAGCGGCGGGGATGTTGAGTACCTAGAAGTTGTTTTAGGTTCTAAAAGCTTTGGTGAATTCGTTAATCGTGTTGGAGCGGTAGCCACTATCGTGGAAGCTGACCAACAGATTCTTAGCGAACAGGAAGCGGATAAAGCTGACTTAGAAAAAAAACAAGCGACTGTTGAGAAAAAATTGCAAAGCCTAAAGGATATGGAAGTAGAGCTTAAAGGCATGCAATCTCAAATTAAAGATCAAAAAGCTGAAACTGTCAATATGAAGGCTAAGATTGAAGAGAAAGAATCGGAAACAGAGGCCGTAAAACAAGCTTTAGAGAATAAAGATGCCGGTTTAGAAGCACAAATTGCCTCCATTCGTGAAAATATCAAAAAAGAGGAAGAGCGTAAAGCATCAGAAAAAGCAGATCTTGACCGTGCTGCTGATGAAGTTAATTCTTCAAATGCTTCTAGTGAAGGATCATCAAGTTCTTCTAGTAAAGAATCATCAAGTTCTTCTAAAGCTGAATCGTCAGCATCTAGTTCGTCTAAAGGTGAATCATCATCAAATTCATCTGAAAACAGTTCTTCTGATAAACCTGCAGCAGCTAGTAAGCCTGCAGCCAGTAAAACTGAAACATCAAGCAAGCCTAGCAGTGCAAATACAGGCTCTGCAATTACAGCAGGTTATAAATATATCGGTAACTCCACATATAAATTTGGTGGCGGAAGAACGGCATCCGATATCGCTAATGGTCTTTTCGATTGTTCAGGATTCGTTGCATGGGCTTATAAACAAGCTGGTGTGAACCTTCCAGCCAGTACGGATGCATTGAAAAGTGCAGGACGTCAAGTATCTAGTAGTCAAAAACAACCTGGAGATTTAGTGTTCTTCAATACCTACAAAACTGATGGGCATGTCGGTATTTATGTCGGCGGCGGCAAATTTATCGGTTCCCAAAGTTCAACAGGTGTTGCGATCGCCAATATGGCAAGCGGATATTGGGCAGATAAATTCAACGGCCGTGTCGTTCGTGTAAACTAATCGTTCTTTAAGTAAGCAGGGGGAAAAATGCCCCTGCTTATTTTTTTTTTGAAAAAAATCGAAAAAAAAATGAAACTTATTTTGAAATTAAACGTAAATACTATAAGATTAAACAAGGATAGGTGATGTGGACTTTCAGTAATCTGGGTATAGATATAATGAAACAACATTCCATACTATTAAACGGAGGCAAAAAACATGATGAAAAAATTTATGGCTGCATTACTTACGATTACACTAGCATTCTCGCCAGTCGGCACTTATGTATTCCAAGACCATACGGAGTCAGTCGATGCAAGGGGTTACAAGTCTGGAAAAAGAAGCTTTAACAGCAACAACAATAATAATTCGAATTTCCAAAATAAACAAACGAAGAAATCCGATGCTACTACTGCCAATAAAGCCAAGACTGGAAACACATTCGCAAAAGGCGGCTTAATGAAAGGACTTATGCTAGGTGGACTGGCAGGTTTGCTTTTTGGTAGCCTATTCGCTAATATGGGAGCCCTCGGTTCTATACTTGGTCTATTAATCAACGTGTTAGCGGTCGTTGTATTGATCGTTGTAATCCGTAAAATATTCACCTATTTCAAAGATAAGAAGAAGAAAGAGGATACAAACCCATGGAGAGGCTAAAGATTTCCGAACAAGATATCATCAATGCGGTTTGTGTTTACATTGCCCGTAAAAAGCAGGTACAACCTAATGAGGTAGAAGTGGAGTTAATGTATGATGATGATTATGGCTTTTCGGCGGAAGCGTTCGTCGATGGCCGGAAACAAGTGTTAATTACCATCAACTTGATAGAAGCGCTTCGCTTATGGCTGGATGAATATATGAATAAAGATCCATACTCGGGTATTGAACTTGTTTTGGATGATGAAGAAGGCATAGTGGCTTTAGTAAGTGAAAGTAATAGATAAGTAAAAAAGGATGCCGTAAACGGCATCCTTTTTATTTTTAATATGGCACAAGTCGATTCTTTGGGAGGAAAAGGATAAAAGAGATAGAAAAGTAGTGAAGCGAACTAAGCAAAATCCAGATTACCAACACTTATTTCAGACTCTGAAATATATATTTTCCATTTGTTGCAAAAAATGGTCCGTGGAAGTAGGATGGATATATGTTCAAGTCAAAGGAGGAGAAAAAGTGAAAGGTTATATTGAAGATATCACTTTTTTAAATGAAAAGGCCATAAAGTTCGGCAATGAAAAAGTTGAAGCGATACTTGCGCCATCTTTAGGAAGCAATCTGCTTTCGTTGAAGTACAAGCATAAGGATATTGAGTTGCTGCGCACTCCGGAAAGTGTGGAAGAGTATAATAAAGCCCCCGTTTTGTATGGAATGCCAATCCTGTTTCCTCCTAATCGAATTGAAGATGGTCAATTTACATATAAGGGGACTGAGTATAAGTTTCCAATCAATGAAATGAAAAAATCCAATCATATTCATGGTTTTTTGCATGACAAGCCGTGGCAGGTCTGCAAAAAGGAAGTGAACGGGAAAGCGATCGTCATTCATACTGAATTTTCAAGCAGCGATTTTGATCTAAAAGGTAGCTTTCCGCAAGATATCACTGTGAATATGTCTTTCTCTTTAAAGGCAGAAATATTGGAAATACAATTGGAAATCACCAACAAGGGCATTGAACCCTTTCCGTGGGGAGCAGGTTATCACACTGTATTCAATTTTCCATTTGGACCAGGGAGTAACTTGGAGGATTGCAGAATATCTCTTCCTGTCAATAAACATTGGGAATTGAATGAAAGGTCATTGCCCACTGGTGCAATTCATGAAACGGCCAATACATTGGAAATCCAAAACGGTATTAGCTTGGATGGCAGGCTATTTGATGACCTATTTGGCTATGATGAGGAAAGAGCGCTGGAAAACGAGTGCATACTCACTGACCAAGAAGCTGGCGTACAGGTCATCTATCATGGCGATCAACATTTTAAGTTTTGGGTATTGTTCAACCAGGAAGGTTTCGTCTGTCCTGAACCATATACATGGGTAACGAATGCCCCTAATTTGGATTTGTCTGCAAAAATGACTGGATTGAGGGAGTTATGCTCAGGGGAAACGGTTCAGCTGAAAACTAGATTGATTATGAAAGATATATAAAAAAACACCTTGGCACTTATGGATGCCAAGGTGTTTAAGGTTATGCTTTTTTTCTCATCCATAGTGGGTATAGGACGATTCCGAATACATATAAGGCTATGCCAAGTATGAATGTATTCATATCAGCCGTACCGGTCTTGATGACCCAGATCGAGTAAATTAACGCCAAGATGGTGATGATGCCATCGCGTACCCTTGAGCCTTTCATGATGTCATAGGTTTCCCCCGTCATGACTAATTTCAATTGATACAGAACCGAAGCAAGATACGGGATCAAGTAAGCGAGTGTAGCGACGATCATCGAGAATTTATAAGCTTCCAAGATCGTACCCGAAATAGTGGAGAATAAGAATATCTGTGTCATGATATTTGTTATTGTCATAGAACGGACGGGTGTGCCATTTTTGTTCGCTTTTGCAAAATAGGCAGGAAACAGATCCGATTTTGCTGCCTGGTATGGAACCTCTGATGCAACGACAATCCATCCGATTGTAGATCCCAATAAGGAAATGACGGCAAGAGCAGCCATTAAATACGTGCCGCTTGAACCAACTACTGCTTGAAGTGCGTCAACAAGCGGTTTTTGTGATATTTTCAAATCGTCTTGTGATATGGCACCCATCGTCAATAAAGTAATGCCGATATAAATGGCAACAGCGATAAGTAAACCAAGAATCGTCGCTTTCTTTACATCATTTTGTGACTTGGCCCGGTTTGAAAGCATGACGGCAGCTTCAATACCGATGAAGGCCCATAATGTTGATATTGCAGCAGCATTCACTTGATCACCTAAAGAGATAGCAGATCCCGCCTTATCATAAAATTCAGCTCCGTTCCCTAGATTGGAAGTATCGAAGATGAATATTGTGATAATGATGAAAAATAAGAATCCAAGCACTTTGGTCACCGTAGCAAAAAGATTCATTTTCCCAGCACTGTTAAAACTTCTTACCAAGATTGCCTGAATCCCCCACAGGGCAACGGAACATACCGCAAACGTTAATGCTTTACCCAGTTCAAGCTGAAAAGAACCCGCTGTATAAATCACTTTCGCACTATGCATCACCGGGAAAAACGTTGATAGGTAACCAGCAAATGAAATGATGACAGAAGCTGTCGCTGCCCAATTCGCAGCCCAATAGCCCCAAGCCATGCTATACCCAGAAACCCTTCCTTTAGAAGGGGATTTAAATAATGATTGAGCATAACTTTGCGGTCCAGCCTTCAAATCCGGTTTCCGGACTGCCAGGTTCCCAAACACCAAAGCTATTAGAAAAACTCCCAGTCCAGTAACGATCCATGCCAATGTGGCCCCTAATGGACTGGATACCTGTGCTAATTGAGCAGGGAGCATGAAAATTCCGCCGCCGACCATATTCCCAATTACGAATGTGGTCAAAATCAATAAACCCCATTTTTTATTTACCATTTATATCGAACCTTTCTTAAATACAGTGTGTGTTTATACCGACAACTTATACTAAAATAGTATATCTCAAATAGTTTAGTTTGGTAAAGTGGTAAATAAGTAAAATATAAAACGCAGACTAATCAGAAAATTATAATTTATATTGACAAAACGAAGGAATTGGATTATATTAGTAAATACCAAGTTAGTTGGTAAGAATAATGCGGTTTTTGTTTTGAATCGTATTTTTCTATAATGTATGCAACTCCCGAATATTGCCGATTAGTCAACTAAAGGCACCCTTACATCTAATTCTGTTAGATGGCGGGTGCCTTTTATTTTTTATAGTGAGGGGAGGGGAATGTGGAGTTCCTATTAACTGGTTATTCTTATATGGAAAGTAATGATGAGGATATGATAGGTAAACCAAGTTCCTCAAGAAAACATGGAAAGCGGGAAGCATACGTTTGCTTTTCGTGCGAACGCTTTAAACATTTGGCATGCAACGAAGCTTTATTACCAGTAGTAAAGGGGAGATATTATGGAAAAGAAAGAAGAATTGAAAATCAGGCATATCATTTCAAGCTTGGAAGATTTGCAATATGGATCCGTGATAATAACCATACATGATGGTGAAATCACACAGGTGGATACAACCGAGAAGAAACGATTCCCATTAGTGAAGGGAAGGGCAATTAAATCTAGATGAATAATAGTTATTAACGGAGCTTTCGATATGAAGGCTCTTTTTTATGCAAAAAATTATTCAATTGGAATTTAGAAGAAGATTGTACTGCTTTTAACATGGTAGAATAAGTTAGGGAATAAGGGTGTTTTTTATAGAGGTTTAAATGATATCTAAGGAGGAACGGGGAATAGATGACCTTACAAACTATAGAACATGATATCTTGGCATTAATTGAATCATTTAAAGGGAAAATCGCATATAAAATTGAAAATGGTCATGGGGACATGATTGGATACCACGAGAATGAATCTTTTCAATCAGCGAGTCTTATCAAAATACCGATGATCATCGAAGGTTATCGTCAAAGTGAACAAAAGAAAATCTATTTGAATCAACCAGTGACCATCCCGCCTAATGAAGTGACAGGAGGATCTGGAGTCCTGCATGTCCTATCGAATAAGGTATTTTTAACTGTAGAGGATTTATTGACATTGATGATAACTGTTTCTGACAATACATCCACGAATATGATGATGAACCTGCTGGGATTTGAGGAAATTAATCAATGCATCAAGGAACTCGGGTTGAAAAATACTGTCCTTGAACGAAAAATGCAGGATTTTAAGGCATTAAAAGAAGGGCGCGACAATACCATATCGGCGGAAGATACGATTACCTGCTTGAAAGCGATACATACAGGAAACTTTTTAACGAAAGAAAGCCAGGAAAAAATATTGCGTGTATTTGACAATCAGCAACTAAGGGATAAACTTCCATCACTGATGGGCAAAGGGGTCAAGGTCGCCAGCAAAACGGGCGGAATTCGTGGAGTTTCCCATGATTGTGCAATCATTCGTTCAGAAACACAAACTGTTTATGCTGCAGTTCTTACTGAAGGTATGAAATCAGAGGAAGAAAGCCGTCAAGTAATCAGTAAAATTGGAAAATTGATATATGATGATATGGTCGCAGAATAAAAATGTCGTTTGAATATTTTTGGAAGAGCGGGAAGTCTTTTATGATTTCGCGCTCTTCGATCTTGGCCATAGAGGAGCCGGTGGGGAATAATGTTAAATGAAAGGAAAATGAAGCGGGGGAAAACCTTGAAAAGGGCGATGAAGTTAGTGGTAATGAGTGTTGTTATATTACTGGGGTATTTTGGTTTTTTACACATGAAAATTCAAGAAAGCATTCACCAGCAAGTTCCGGAAAATGCCGATTACCTCATTATTCTTGGAGCAAGGGTCAAAGGTTCGGTTCCATCATTATCCTTACAATACCGGATTGATAAAGCTGCAGAATATTTAACGGCCAATAAACATACAGTTGTCATTGTATCTGGCGGCAAAGGACCGGGGGAAGACATTTCGGAAGCGAAAGCAATGCAGCAGGGGCTGATCGCCCAGGGAATTGAAGAAGCGCGCATCATGATGGAAGACAAATCTACAACAACTCACGAAAATATTGTATTCTCAAAAGAACTCATTCCTGATACAGCAGCTTCAGGATTGATCGTAAGCAATGACTTTCATATCTACCGGGCAGTTGAAATAGCAAGAAAAGAAGGCTTGGACATGAAGGGAATGCCGGCAAAAACACCCAAAGTGTCACTGGTGAAATCATATTCCCGTGAATATCTTGCCATTACCAAATACTATTTGACAGAGTTGATTGGGAGATAACATCCAGTGGCTATAGATGGGGAGGTTGCTTTCTTTATTCAACTTCCACGACAACATTAGGAACTTCCCAAAAATCTTTCTCTTGATATAGTTCCTTAAGTGTCTTAAAAACGGGAAAACCCGTATAGGAAATCTCGACTTGTTCATCAGCATCCACTTCTACTACATCTATATCATCAACAAAACCAAGTTGATCATTGCTTTCCATTAAATAAAATCCGAGTGCCTCATACCCGCTATAGGCTACAATAACCTTACTGTCAAAACCGCTATTGGATACCTTGTAATATTTCATTGATTGACCTCCTTGTTGATCATACTTGGTACTGTTTCTTATTACTCTGATATACCCATTAATTGATATCTGAATCATTAAATTGGATAAGTAAAGAAAATGGGAAGGCAAAAAGAATGTGAACCCTGTCTTTAAAATATCACTGCATAATTTGCTATCTTCATCAATTCATGTTAATCTAATAAAGAATTGTTTTTGATTGTGGAAGAGGATAGTGATTATTTTCCAAATGATTAAAAATAGTAATACAATGTGTGTTATGCACTAGGAGGCAACAACAATGGAACAAGGTACAGTTAAATGGTTTAATGCAGAAAAAGGTTTTGGATTTATCGAACGTGAAAACGGAGACGACGTATTCGTACATTTCTCAGCTATCCAAAGCGAAGGCTTCAAATCTTTAGACGAAGGTCAAAAAGTAACTTTCGACGTTGAGCAAGGTGCTCGTGGAGCTCAAGCTGCTAACGTTCAAAAAGCTTAATTTTCAAATTAAATCGTAACCGATATGAACAGACTTCCTCGATGGGAGTCTGTATTTTATTGTGCTAAAAAATCAAAGCGAAAAAAATCCCACTCTGAAATGAGTAGGGTTTTAGTGACTTGTCATTAAGCTTTTTTTAATTCTTCTTCAAAGAAAAAAGTAGTTGGATGTTCTTTGACAGTATAAGAATATCTCTTCATATTCTTTACATATGCCCATTTATTAATGGTTACTGATTCATTAGTATCCTGAATGGTTACTGTTTCACCAGTATTATACTTATTGCTTCTCAATTTAGCCACCCTCTTTATTAATAGTATAACATATTTGCGAATGAAAGATGTGTTCAAGATATTCCAATGATATATTGGGGTTAAAAAATCAGGCTATGTATACGGAACTAGCCCAATTATTTTGGCTGGACCAAGCTAAAAGCCTGATGGTGATTTTAACAGTGCATAAAAAACAGCCACATGTTGCTAAGGAATCACGTGGCTATAATCAGTAAGTTATCAAGAATGTCAGTTATTTAAAACGCCCAGTTCCCATTACGGAAGACAGGTTCGTCGAACGGTTTAAGAATGATGAATTTGTGTTTTTACATGAGAATGAGGTTAATAAAGAAAATGGTTGTAGTAGAAAATGCAGAGAAGGAAGAAGAAAATCTCCTTAAACCAAGAGTGAATAAATTGAAATCTAAATTTGGCGGTCAAACCAAAAATACAGAACCAACTAGAAGCGATTACGTTTATGATGAAGATTATTATGCTTTGTATTTTGACAGGTTATATGCCAGACGAATCAAGGAACTTCAATAATTTTATGGACATAACTTTCAAAAATGGTTACCTCTCGTCAACAGGCAAAAAATTATGTATTGGAACTTATCAACTTTGAAGAGAAAACACTTGATGAACTTATTGATATATACCATTTTCTTTGTGATAAGGAAACAAAAGAACTTTCCAAGAAAATTAGGTGATTATGTCTACCGTCTTCATATCGCCTTAATAGGCTTATTCAGTTGGTTACAGTGTAATAAATGTCTAAGATAAACTTATTCATTTATTACACTGTAATTTTTTATGTCAAAGATAAAAGATGATTTTAATAATATAGATAATCGTTATTTTCATATTTTTCTCAATTTTTGGTAAAAATAGATTACTTATACACTTAAAGATAGTTATAAAATGTATATGTAACCATTTTTAAAAAAAGAGGAGTGAATTTTATGAGAAGACTTATGAGGAATAGCGTATTATTAAGCACCATTCTTGTTTTTCTGATTCCAGTTAGTGCAAATGCCTATAATACATTTAAAGGGCATAAAATGTCTTCAGGAATTGGAAACTATGGTAAAAGTACAAAGTTTTATTGGGTGGATTCATCTGCAAGTACTTACTCTACAAAAATAGCAAATTCATTTGACAGGTGGATATATTCTTCCAAATATGCAGGAATATTAACCCCAATATCTTATAGAAAGACAACAACTAAGAGTGCTAGTACTATTGATTTTTATCGTGTCAACTCTCTTTCTGGAACAAATGTTATTGGGCGAACTACATTTTTTGTTAACCAAAAAAAAGTTCTTCCTCAAAATCAAAACTGGTATTGGTCAGAAATTAAATTATCAAAAAGCCTAATGACTTCTATACCTAAACTTCAACAAGTAACGATTAGTCATGAAATCGGACATGCTTTTGGTTTGGCTCATACGGATAATCAATTAATGGATTCAAATGTAGATGATGCTTATAGGCTAGGAATTCAATATCCTAGAAAAGATGAATACAATGGTATCAATTACCTTTATTAAATAGTGGAGGAGAAGAAAAATGAATAAGATCAAATTTCTATTTTTTTGTTTGTTATCATTTTTCGCTTTAACAGCGTGTAGTAGTACTAATGATGAATCTCAAAATAAGGAACAAGACAATTTGGCAATAATGACTGAAGACGTTAAGTCAAGTGATTCTACCAAAGAAGGTGTTGTTACAGATAATGAAAATATTTCTAGGGATAATGTAACAGTCGTAGAATCTGAACTTGCCTTTGCTTTTAATTATGAGGAAGTTGAACGGTTAATAGAAGATTCAGAGTTAGCTGTTGAAGGAATAGTCGTGTCTACTGAAAACTATGTGTATATCGATAAAGATACTGGACAAGGTGAACCATTTACAAAACTATCCTTTAAAATTAATAAAGTTTTAAATGGGGATTCAAGATTAGAAGGAAAAGAGATAACAGTATTAGAGATGGGCGGATATATTACTGCTGAACAAAGTGGAATGGGAGATAAATTTCCAGATTTAACAGAAGAGGAATTAAATGAAACCTTTTTTGTAATACCTGATGGACATAAGCCATCTATAAAAGGTGATGAAATGGTTGCCTTTTTAACTAGTGAGACAGAGGGATTTGAAACTGGATTTGATTTCTATACATTTATTGGAGTATACCAATCAAAATTTGAATACAATGAAAATAGTGAAGAATATGTAAGACCATCTGAGGATTTCGAAGAATTGATAGAAGGTGCAGAAACAAAAAAGGAAAGAAGTATTATTGAAGAAGAGGAACAAATAGAAGAAAGTATTAATACTGAGGTAACTAAATTAGTAGAAGAAGCGGAATAAACATAATATTGCTTATAGAGAAATTACTTGATGAACAATGGCTCCATACCAATCCTAGAATGGGGCATTTTAGAGTACAAAAAATTGAACCTTTAATAATCCAAAGATTTATTTATGATTTGGTAGAGGAAACTGCTTTAAGTTCTAATACGATTAAGAAAATTATTGATATGTTGAAGGTTGTTTTTAGAAAGGCTGTTAGTTTAAAGTTAGTAAATGAAAATCCAGTTTTAAATGTGACGTTGCCAAAGCGAAACAATCTTGAAATGACCGCTTGGGATACTGAACAGGTTGAATATTTCATACAAGAGTCAAAGAAGCACCGAAACTTGATAATTTGTTTTATAAGGAAATGTGACCAATTCTGTGACCACTCAAGGTTTTAGACCTTCAAAACCCCTACGCCCTAATTAAAACGTCCAATCCCATTACGGAAAACAGGTTCTGAAGTGCCGTCCTGTTTGATGCCGTCGATGTTGTCTGGAAACGTTGATATATAAGGGTTTTGTAATTTTTAAATGAAAGGATAAAAATGGATAAGTGTAAGAAAAACTAATTTTCTGTGACCACTGCGTGACCAGAAATAGTCCAGTTATAATCAGCCTAAACAGTAAATATTGTTCCCTTACAATAAGCCTCTCCCAAACTTAGAGAGAGGCTTATTCGTATTCCTTATTAATTTGGAATACAAATAAATAGTAATGAATAATTGTGCTTCTTGATCGGGCGGTGCTTTTCACCAAAACCATGGTCTCATTTTTATATTCAATGATTAGCACTTCCACTCCCACACTCGAACTGCTATTTGTAATGATAATGGTATTATAGTTTTGTTCTCTTGTGGTTGAAACTCCGTTGCCCGCTCCTTACATTCAAAAATGGAACATCAAAATCCTTTTGCATTTAAGAAAGGTTTTTGATACGTAAAGGGAACAGGAACCTACGGAATGTAGGCGTTAGCCGTACAGACTGTGGTTATCGGGCCATTTAATGCCGAAGCGACAAGTACAGAATGACAGAAAGATGTTCTGCCTTTCTGATCAGTCTGTAGTGCTGCCGCCCAAATTATTTTTTATCCCTAAACGATTATATAAAAGCTAAACGCAAACCTAACTGAAAGTGAAAACATACCTTTTACCAGTCAAAAACACCTGTTTTTTAAATAATTTAAACTGAGAAACGCTCTACAACGAAATTAACTACCTTTAGACTTATAATTACCTATTCGATTCAAATAAATAGGGTCATACATTCCATAACGTCCGGAAAATGGGGATTTCAAACGTTAAGAAGGTTTCAACCCAAAAAAAGATCAATCTCCTGTAGAAATCGACCTTTTTTCTAATAACTATACAAAAATATTAGTTTCTTGGATCTACATAATCTGGATAATCCGTAATAATTGCGTCAACTCCCATATCTAATAGGAAATCTGCTGCCTCTTGACTACGTACTGTCCATGATCCAATTTTCATATCAAGAGAGTGAACTTGATTCACTAATTCTTTAGTAACAATTCCATAGCTTGGATTAAAATAGTCAGCATATGTTGAAAATTCCTGTAAGGCTTGTTCTGTTGTGTCAGCTCTTGAAGATGTTAACACACCGATTGGAACTTTAGGAACGAGATCATTCATTTTTTCCATTGATTCATGGTTAAATGATTGGAGAATGATTTTTTCATTTTGTGGTTTATCAAGATTTCGTTCTTTTAATTCTTCAGCTACACTTTCTTCCATCCCAGGATATAGCTCTGGAGCCTTTAATTCTATTAATATTCCAATTTTCCCGTGGTAACGATCAAGAATCTCATCAAATGTTGGGATTTGTTCACCAGCAAATTGCTCACCTTTCCAGCTGCCTGCATCAAGGCTTCTTAGTTCTTCAAACGTGAAATCACCAACCTTTCCAGATCCATCCGTTGTTCGATCAACTGTCGTATCATGGATAAGTACTAATTCTCCATCCTTGCTTCTTTGAACATCAATTTCAATATAATCTGCCTTCATTTTTACTGCTTTATCATAAGCAGCAATCGTATTTTCAGGTGCATATGCCGATGCACCACGATGGGCAACATTATCAACCTTTCTTAAGTCTCCCATTGTTATTGTTTCTGATGCAAAAGCTTGACTTAGTGGACTGAATAACAACGTAAACGCTACCCCGGCACCTGCTAGTAATTTTTTGTTCATTTTCTCCATCTCCAATCTAAAATATGTATACAGCTATAATTATAGAAAAGAAATGTTGAAGCAATATGTTTATAATGTATTGATTTTATATGTCTAATATCCTTTTTAATCAATTGTAGATTTACGGTTTAGATTCCCTATCAAGTATACTGTGAAATTAGGATTTCTTAATGTCTCATAAGACGTGTGAGAGCGGGGGTGTCAGACACCGATTGATAGTTAGGATTTAAAGACTTATGACTCATTTACAAACTATTCAGTTAAATACATAATTAGGTATATTATGGATAAGGTGGGATTACATGTATAGAAAATCACTAACAGTACTATTAGCTGCGGGTATGGTTCTATCAACTGGTACAGTATTTGCACAAACAAACGGGGCAACAAGTGCCCAGTCTGACACAGCTTTTGATAACAAAGTTATCAAAAAAATTAGTGCGGACAATATGTATAATACGATTGCCTATCTATCAGAGCAACCGAGGGCTGCTGGTACAGAAGGGGAGCTCCGTGCAGTCAAATACATAGAAAGTCAGTTTAAGAGTCTTGGTTTTGAAACAAAGGTACAGCCTTTTCCCATCTATGATACGGTGCAAAATGTAAAAGTGAAAATTGGTGACAGTGATTTAGGAGGAACACCGCGTGCCATTAGCGGCAGCATCAGCGGGAAGGTAACGGCCGAACTTGTTAATGTTGGAAAAGCAAAGCCAGAGGAAGTTGGAGAAAATGTATCTGGGAAAATTGCACTAGTTGAACGTGGTGACATTACCTTTGTTGAAAAGGTTCAGAATGTCCTGAATAAAGGAGCGGTTGGCGTTTTAATGTACAACAACTCACCATCAGGAAATAATTTTGGACAAGTATCAGCGGGGCAAAACATACCTGCTGTAGCCATTACCCAAGCCCAAGGGTTAGAGTTGGTCGAACAGCTTAAAACTAAACAAATTACGTCCACTCTGGAAGTGGGAAAAGCTGAAAGAATCGAAAAGACATCCTACAATGTCATCGCTTCCCTAAAACCAAAAGCTAATAAGGATAATGGTCAAATCGTGACTGTTGGAGCCCATCATGATTCTGTCCCGGGCGGCCCTGGTGCAAACGATGATGCTTCGGGTGTATCAGCTGTGCTGGAACTGGCAAGGATCCTGGCCAAAACGCCAATTGACACTGAAATTCGCTTCCTCACGTTCGGCTCTGAGGAAAGAGGGCTCGTTGGATCATCTTTCTATGCAGATTCCCTTCCCAAAGAGGATGTAGACCGCATGGTGGCTCACTTCCAAATGGATATGATAGGCGGACGTGATGCTGGCGAGGATAATCCTGCAGGTGGTTTGATTATGTATACCATTGATGGAATGAAAAACCTTGTGACGGACCTGGGTTCCTCAGCAGGGGCCAGAACGATGGATGTTCCGATTCCTTATGGACAGCTGGGCAGGAGTGACCACCAACCATTCCATGAGCTTGGCATTCCATCCGCCTTGTTTATCCATTCCCCTGTAGAGCCTTGGTATCACCAGCCTACAGATACACTGGATAAGATATCGAAAGAAAAATTGCAGCAAGCAGCTGAAATTGTCGGTGCCAGTGTGTATCAAATTGCCCGTCCGGAAACGCCGGCATTAACAAATGCACGTGTAGCTCCTGGCACGGTAGACTATGATTTTGATGACCGTCCGGTAGATTAAATACTTCATTGTACAGAATTACGAGATTAATAATGGATCTTGGAGATAATCAGGAGGGCAGCTGTGTAGTTTACAGATGCTCTCTTCTTTTTATCGGCCAGTGCCTCGTGCTTAATTTTTTCACTATTACTAAGTCTAAGTCTAGTGAAAATCCTATATGAAATATGTAATAAAACATACATGCTTATCCAACTCCAATATCATTCCCACTTAAATACTCAATATTATCAGTGTACCTCTCCAATACTACTTCACAGAAATAATTTCAACAATCAATAGATAGAAATCAAAAAACAGCTCAAACTTTAAAGGATGAGCTGTTTTTTGAAATTTTAGGTTACAAACTAAATTCATAGCGCTTTCTAAGTCGCAAGTAATATAGCCATGTTCTAACTGTGAATGAACTAAAGATAAAAATGAAAAATACAAACATAACCGGGTTCAGTAAACTCAAATTCGATGTATTGTTATTAATCAGCTGTCAACAGCTGACCCCATAAGAAAGTGAACGTCAAGTAGCCCCCAAATGCTACATGGGTGGTGTATTTCGGGACTATGTTTTGTTTGCTTCACTTTTTATCGGTACTCTGCATGCCGAGGGTAAACTAGATGACCACGGCAAGACTTTATCTATTTCTATTTTATTCCTTAGATCCATATTTGGCAGCGTCTCAAACAAATAGCGAAGATAATGATAGGGACTCAAATCTTTCTCTTTTGCCGTTTCAACCACACTATACATGATGGCACTCCCTCTAGCACCTCGCGGTGTATTAGAAAACATCCAATTTTTTCTCCCAATCACAAACGGCTTAATGGAACGTTCACTTCTGTTGTTGTCACAACTTAAAGCCCAAGCGGTAAAGCTAGGGTTACCCACAATCCGCTTTCATGATTTAAGACATACACATGTAACGATGTTATCAAACAAAATGTGAATGTAAAGGTCATTTCGGAAAGGTTGGGACATACATCCATTCAAATTACGCTAGACAAGTATAGCCACGTGCTTCCCAGTATGTAGAAACACGTGGCTGATGAACTTGATAATTTGTTTAAGGTTAAAGATATGTGACCAATTTTGTGACCACTCAAGGTTTTAGACGTTCAAAACCCCTCTATATCAACGCTTTATTTAAAACGCCCAGTCCCCATTACGGAAGACAGGTTCCGAAGTGCCGTCCTGTTTGATGCCGTCGATGTTCATTTTCTCTGATCCAATCATGAAATCGACATGTGTAAGGCTTTCATTCAGTCCGTTTTCTGCAAGCTCTTCTGGGCTCATGTTTTTTCCGCCTTCAATACAGAAAGCATAGGAGCTGCCGATAGCGAGATGGTTTGATGCATTTTCATCGAATAATGTGTTGAAGAATAAAACATTCGATTGGGAAATCGGTGAGTTGAATGGAACAAGTGCCACTTCTCCAAGATAGTGTGAACCTTCATCCGTTTCAACCAATTGTTTTAGGATTTCTTCCCCTTCTTCCGCTTTTACTTCAATGATCCGTCCTTCCTTAAAGGTCACGGAAAAATTATTAATGATGTTGCCGCCGTAACTAAGGGGTTTCGTGCTGGAAACCGTACCGTTAACACCCGTTTTCAATGGAACCGTAAACACTTCTTCGGTAGGCATGTTAGCCATGAATTCATGACCCTGTACGTTGACGCTTCCTGCTCCGACCCATAGGTGTTTGTCGGGTAACTCGATAGTCAGGTCGGTTCCAGGAGCCGTGTAATGCAATTTTTGGTAATGCTTGTCATTTAAATAATCAACCTTTTCATGCAGGGTATCATCGTGTTTTTTCCAGGCCTCCACAGGATCCTTCACATCAACACGAACTGCTTTGAAAATGGCTTCCCATAGCAGATCAATACGTTTTCCTTCTGTCTCTTCAGGGAATACTTTATCAGCCCAAGCCTTTGAAGGGACGGCAACGATGGACCAGCTTACTTTATCGGATTGCATATACTGGCGCCACTTCTTCAGTGCAGTCCCGGATGCTTTTTGGAAGTTGGCAATCCTTTCTGGCTTTACACCTTTTAATAAGTCAGGGCTGGAGGAGATGACGGATAGATAGGCAGCTCCATTTTCTGCAAGTTCGATCGTTTCTTCCGCTCGCCACTTTGGATACTCGTGGAAGACCTCATCCGGAGCCAGTTCATATTTGGTACGTGAAACGATATCGTCATTCCAATTAACGATGACATTACGCGCACCGTTCTCATAAGCCTTTTTTACAATGAGACGCACAAGGTCAGCACCCTCTAATGTCGTGTTTACGACGAGGGTTTGATCTTGTTGGATGTTTACGCCGACTTTTACGGCAAGTTCTGCATATTTTTCTAAATTCGTTTGAAAATCACTCATCATTTCAAAACTCCTTTTCCATTTTCTACATATATAATTGTACTTAATTGTCATATAAAAAAGAAACTTTTTACATCGTCTGAGAAAACTTATCGTTAAGAGGAGAAGGAGGTCATTATAACCGGCAAGGAGATGAAATCAGTTAAGGTTCATTCACTTTAGCACAAACCCCGGCATCATTATCGTATGAACCCAGCTCGAGCAGTCTATCTTCTGCATTCTACCAAAATAATAGAAGGAAAGACTATTGAAAAGGTTTGAATAGTTGAATAATTTAATTATTTGGGACAGTGGACAATGGACTGAAAGAAAGAGGGCCTCTTTGAGACCCTCTTTCTTAATAGTCAAAAAATCACTTACCCAAATTGATCCAGACACTTTTCACTTCAGAATAGTTGTCGAGTGCATAAGATCCCATTTCACGTCCGATTCCGGATTGTTTGTAACCGCCGAAAGGGGAAGCTGCGTCGAACGCGTTATAACAGTTCACCCATACAGTACCGGCACGGAGTTTCCCTGCAACATAATGGGCATTGGCTATATCGCTAGTCCATAAGCCGGCAGCCAATCCATATTCACTGGCATTTGCACGGTTAATGACATCATCTAAATCCTCGAATGGCATTGCCGCTATGACCGGCCCGAAAATCTCTTCTTTGGCTATCGTCATATCCTCTTCGACACCAGCAAATATAGTAGGGGAAACAAAGTAGCCTTGTTCACCCGGTTTATTTCCGCCGACAAGAACTTCCGCACCCTCATTTTTCCCTTTTTCAATATAGCCCATTACCCGATTTTGCTGCTCCTCGGAAACAAGCGGTCCAATTTGTGTACTTGGATCTAAACCTACCCCTTGTTTGATGTTTTTTGCATGGCTTGCCATATCGGCAACAACATTATCATAATGTTTCTTTTGGATATAAACCCTGGAACCGGCACAGCATACCTGACCTTGGTTAAACATGACCCCATTCAAAGCTCCAGGGATGGCTTTTGAGAAATCCGCATCAGGTAGGATGATGTTTGGCGATTTCCCTCCAAGTTCCAATGTGACCCGTTTCAATGAATATGAAGCGGAGCGCATGATCAGTTTTCCAACTTCGGTCGAACCGGTAAATGCAATTTTATTTACTTGCGGATGGTCGACAAGTGCTTGTCCAGCGGTTTCACCAAAACCGGGAACGATATTGACGACCCCATCCGGGAAACCGGCTTCAGCCAATAATTCAGCCAGGTAAAGAGCGGAAAGCGGTGTTTGCTCAGCAGGCTTTAATACAACCGTACAGCCTGTAGCAAGTGCCGCTCCCAGTTTCCACATCGCCATAAGAAGCGGAAAGTTCCATGGGATGATTTGGCCGACAACACCAACAGCCTCGTGTTTTGTGTAGTTAAAGTAATTTCCGCTTACTGGAATGGTCTGTCCGACAATCTTGGTGGACCAGCCGGCAAAATATCTCATATGTTCTATAGCTAAAGGAATGTCGGCATTGGTAGTTTCACTGATTGGTTTACCATTATCCAACGTTTCCAATTGAGCAAGTTCAGTTTTATTTTCTTCCATTAAATCGGCAAGTTTATACATTAGCCTACTGCGTGAAGCTGCGCTCATTCTTGACCAAGGCCCCTCATCGAATGCTTTGCGTGCAGCTTTGACGGCTAAGTCGATATCTTCTTTATCAGCTTCATAAACATCGGCAAGTTTTTGTCCTGTAGCAGGATTAGGTGTGGAGAAGGTTTTTTTTGAAGCACTTTCTACAAACTGACCATTAATATAGAGCTTTTTTGGTCCTGTTAAAAATTTTTGCAGCTTTCCACTTACTTCTAACGTTAGATTTGTCATAATTACCCTCCTGAATAAAATGTTTATCTTGGGCAAAACATGATGACTTATTGTTAACGCTATGATTTATGCCAATTTTTATGATAAATGAAAAAAAGGGAATATTCAATCTATATCATTCGACAGAATATTCAAGATTTCTTCATCATAAAAAAAATGAAGGATTATTTTGTCATGACATGTGTAAATACTATAGCAAAAATGAAAGTTAATAGTTAAAATGAATAAGGATAAAATAACAAGAAGGTCTAAAGTTCTTCAGGAGGAATATATGGGAAATGATGCAAAAATGATATCGCAACGTAAGATACTAGGTGTTGCGGGTCTTGGATGGATGTTCGATGCACTTGATGTCGGTATGCTTTCTTTCATTATTGTTGCTTTGAAACAGGACTGGAACTTAACCAGTGAGCAGGTTGGCTGGATTGGGAGCATAAACTCAATAGGAATGGCTGTTGGGGCCGTATTCTTTGGTGCGATGGCTGACAGGGTCGGACGGAAGAATGTCTTTATCATTACATTATTATTGTTTTCAATCGCAAGTGGCCTGTCTGCAGCAGTCAGTACACTCAGCTTGTTCTTGATATTGCGATTTTTGATTGGAATGGGACTTGGAGGAGAACTTCCGGTTGCCTCGACATTGGTCTCTGAAAGTGTTGAAGCAAGTAAAAGGGGAAGGGTTGTCGTCCTTCTTGAAAGTTTTTGGGCGGTTGGCTGGATTTTGGCAGCACTCATCTCCTATTTCATCATTCCGGCTTATGGTTGGCGCGTTGCATTGTTATTGAGCGCAGTTCCTGCTTTATATGCGCTGTATCTGCGCTTGAAACTGCCGGATTCACCGAAGTATACGGAACTAGAAAAAAAGCAGAGGCCATCTGTATTAAGCAATATGAAAAGTGTCTGGAAAAAGGAATACTCCCGTCAGACCCTTGTATTGTGGATTCTATGGTTTTGCGTGGTCTTTTCTTATTATGGGATGTTTTTATGGCTGCCAAGTGTGATGGTCCTAAAAGGCTTCAGCATGATTCAAAGCTTTGAATATGTTTTGATCATGACGCTTGCACAGCTTCCGGGCTATTTTTCAGCTGCATGGCTGATAGAGAAGATGGGACGTAAATTCGTTTTGATCACATACTTAATTGGAACGGCCGTCAGTGCCTTTTTCTTTGGATCATCAGAGGGGCTGGCACTGCTGATAGTTTCCGGGATGTTCCTATCTTTCTTCAACCTAGGGGCGTGGGGGGCACTATATGCATATACACCTGAGCAGTATCCAACAGCAGTTCGTGGTACAGGTGCTGGGTTAGCTGCAGGGATCGGGAGGATTGGCGGTGTCCTGGGACCGTTGCTTGTAGGGTATCTAGTTGCGGCAGACACCCCGATTTCATCGATTTTCACCATTTTTACAATCGCTATTCTAGTGGGTGCGATTGCCGTAGCTTTTGGGAAGGAAACAAAGAATACCGTTTTGAGATAAACAAAAGGAAGGGGACTGTAATCAGTCCCCTCTTTTCATTAAGTAAAGTCTTTTATGATTTTTAAAAGGGATTCAGAGGCGCTCTTCGGACTTTCTGCATTCATGATCGCCGATACGACAGCGGTACCGGATAGCCCTCTATCAGAAAGAGCGGAAATGTTATCTGCAGTGATACCCCCGATGGCTACGGCGGGAATGGATACGCTGCGGCAGATTTCCTCCAAATCCCCAATGGCCATCAGGGTTGCATCTTGTTTGGTCTTTGTAGGGAAAATGGAACCGACTCCGATATAGTCTGCTCCATTTCGTTCGGCTTCGAGAGCTTCTTCAAGTGTGGAGACAGATACACCGACAATCATGTCTTCAGGAACCATTTGTTTGACGACAGTCAGTGGAAGGTCATCTTGCCCAATATGAATTCCGTCCGCGGCAACCGCAAGTGCTATATCCACCCGGTCGTTGATGATAAGGGGAATGGATAGCTCATTCAATAACTGTTTTAATGCAGAAGCTTTTTTATAAAAGGAAAGGGAGGAATTGTTTTTCTCTCTAAGTTGTACGATCGAGACTCCTCCTGAAACTGATTCTGCAATGATTTTGGTCAATTCATCTAATGCTATGGACTCTTCCGTAACTAAATAAAGGCTTAAATCAATTTGGGACTTCTTCATTTATTTTCACCTCATGCATCCAGATTTCCTTATCCATTCTTGATATTGCATCGATTAATCGCATACGAAACGTTCCTGTTCCTTCATCATTTTGAAGGTTTGCGGCAGCTAGTTCCCCTGAAATGCTCATGGTTGAGATACCGGCAATTGCCGCAGAATAGAAATCGTCGGTGACTCCGGAAAAAGTGCCGATAAGAGCGGTGGACATGCAACCGGTACCTGTAACATCAGTTAAAAGGATGTTCCCATTGTTGATGATGGACGTATGTTTTCCATCGCTGATTGCATCCTTGGCTCCGCTGACCACGACGATACTATTCAATTTATTGGCTGCTCGTGCAGCCAGCTCTGCATTGCTAATCGCTAGTTCCCCCGAATCCACCCCGCGTGTAACGGTATCCCCACCCATCAATGAAAGGACCTCACTCGCATTCCCGCGAATGATTTGGAAAGTAACCTTACTTAGGAGCTCTTTGGCCTGCTCTGTACGATAGGGGGTGGCACCAACTCCCACCGGGTCTAAAATGACCGGGATATCCATGGTATTTGCCGTCTTACCTGCTATCTCCATCGCTTCCAAGGCTTTATCATCGATCGTACCGAAATTCAGTACCAATGCATCTGCTAATTTGACCATATCCGCCACTTCACTTGGGCTCGATGTCATTACTGGTGAACCCCCGATGGCAAGGGTGGCATTTGCACAGTCGTTGACCGTAACGAAGTTTGTGATTTGGTGAATGAGTGGTTTTCTTTCTTTTACCTTCACGAATAAATCGGCTGCAGAAACCTTCATATTAATTCACTCCGTTCTTTTTTTGAAAATGAATGAAAATGATGGACAGGCCCATGACCTTTACCGATGGAAAAGCTATTGCGTATCGCTTCAGAAATATAGGTCTTGGCCTGTTCGATCGACGCTTGCAATGACAGCCCATTTGCCATGTTTGATGTAATGGCGGATGATAGGGTACAGCCCGTGCCATGTGTGTTTTTTGTATGAATCCGCTCACCCTCGATCCAATGGAAGTCAGTCCCATCATAAAAAAGATCATTTGGATTTCCTGCTGCATGGCCTCCTTTAAGTAAAACGGCTTTGGGACCCATTTCTTTTATTGAAATGCATGCCTTGTAGAAATCTTGTTCCGTTCGAATCGACAAGCCAGTAAGTACTTCCGCTTCCGGTACATTTGGGGTTACAAGTGTTGCAAGCGGAAGCAAATCCATTTTTAAGGCAGAGACAGCCTTTTCGTCGAGCAAATGGTGGCCGCTTTTGGATATCATGACAGGGTCAAGGATAACGATGGCAGGCATGAAGGTTTTAAGGGACGCAGAAACTGTTTCCACGATTTCTTTTGATCCAAGCATGCCTATTTTTACTGCATCGACAGTAATATCTTCAAAGATAGCTGCAATTTGATCTGATATGATAGCTGTTTCAATTGGCTGTACTGAACGGACTTCCATTGTATTTTGTGCGGTTACGGCTGTGATGGCAGACATGCCAAAGACACCATGTGCAGAAAATGTTTTTAAATCCGCTTGGATTCCAGCCCCGCCCCCTGAATCAGAGCCTGCGATGGTTAATGCTGTTTTCATAAAAAAACCCCTTCATATAAGTATTTTTTAGAAGTATTTTAAGTAATATGAAAGCTAAAATCGCACCAGCGAATGAACTGAGCATAAAGGCCGGTAAAAAACCGAAAAGAGCAGCTTTTTCTCCCAATAGGAGGATGGCAAGTGGATAACAGGCTAGGGAACCGATAATGCCGGTCCCGATCACTTCCCCTAAACAAGCGAATTTTAAGCTTAGTGTTTTTTGATAAAGGATTGCGGCCAAAAGTGCACCGATCATGCTCCCGGGAAAGGCGAAAATTGAACCGGTACCAGACATGTTTCTAATGATGGAAACTAAAAAAGCTTGTGTCACAGCATAAGCCGGCCCCAAAAGAACGGCCGTCAGGACATTTGCCAGATGCTGAATAGGAAAGACCTTTGCAAATCCTGCAGGTATGAAAATAAATGAACTGGTCAGCGTCGTAATAGCCGTGATCATGGCAGTCAACGTCAGTTTCTTGATGGGATTCATCGTCATGTCAACGCCCTACAGCGGCCAATCCTGCTCATTATGAACCATATCCCAGAATAAATATTCATATCGGGAAGTAACCAAAAAGTGCTTTTCCAATCTAAGAAGTTCCGTTTCTGGCATGCCTTCCGTCAATTCTTCCAACAAAGCGATCAGCCATTTGTGTGCTTCCCCGAATTCAGGAGATGAATAGGACCTTATCCAATCTGCGTAGCGATTGTTTTCCAATGCCGCTCCATTTTGTTCTTTTAAAAGCAAACCGATTTCATAATAATCCCAGGCGCAGGGCAGGAGACAGGCGATCAAGTCTGCCAAAGTCCCATGCTGAGCAGCATTTAGCATGTATCCTGTATAGGCTAGAGTGGTTGGAGTAGGTTCTGTATCTTCCAATTCCTTGGAACTGATACCGAATTCGGAAGCATAATGCCGATGAATATCCATTTCCACTTGAAGGGTTTCATTTAAAATACTCGCAAACTTTGCCATCGTTTCGATGTTATGAGCTTTGATGACACCTAAAGCAAAGAGCTTGGAATAATCCATGAGGTAGATATAATCCTGCTTCAGGTAATAGGCAAATTTCTTTTCAGGAAGCGTACCATTTCCAATTGCCTGGACAAAGGGATGTGAATGGTTCTTTTTCCAAATCTCCTTTGACCGTGCATGTAGTCTATCACTGAATGTTTCTAATTTAACATTCTCCATTGTTCATCCTCCTTTAGAATGGATCCCCTTGTTAATGAAAAAACCCGTTCCTGAATTCGGAACGGGGTAGATGGATATAGTCTGTAAATGGACGATATCATCCACTTCCCTCCGCCGGTATGAGCCGGTTCAGGTTCAAAGGGTCCGGAACTAATTCCATCTCAGTCTTAAAAAAGACTCCCCTAGTGGTGTGAATTGTATGTAATTACTGACATCATATCAGAAAGACAAGAAAATGCAACCCGTATTTGAAAGAGGGACCATTTTATGCCCAGGGAAAAAGGGAGAACCAGGTAATTGACTTTTGATGTTTATTAGGATAAAATCATGTCTACATCATTTATATATCGATTTCTTATCCAGAGAGGTGGAGGGACTTGGCCCAAAGAAACCTCGGCAGCGGACCCGTTTTGGGAACTGTGCTAAATCCAACAAGCATATGCTTGGAAGATAAGAAGAGCCGTACGGACACTGTCAGCCTCTTCTTGAATTAGAAGGGGCTTTTATTTTTTGGAAATAACGTTTAGTGACATAATAGAAAAGGTATATATAATTTGGTGAAAATCAAACAAGTTGTTAAAGTTTAGCTAACTAGAAGCAGGCTCTAGGATGACTAGGAAAGGAGCCATTTCCATGGCAGAATTATTTAAGAGGATTGAACAGAGGAAGGCAGAGCTTATTGAAGAGTTATTGGCCAATGGAGTATACAAAACCTCTGATGAAAGGCACCTTTATGATGCCCCATTAAAAGTTCTTGAAGATGAATATAAGATTGTTATAAATAGACCCAATACCGAGTCACCTTCTGAATGGATGACATAGTAAACGATAAACGATGGGCTATAGTTGGGGATTTTGGATAAGGGATATGATGTAAGCATTCGCAGTCTACACTAGTGGATGCTTTTTTTGCGTTTGCTAGAAAATGACACAAAATATACATAATTATAGAATTAATAGTCATTTTGTCACATTTGACCTGTAAAATAACACATTTAATTTCTGAGAAATAGTTGATTTTAACTAGTAGTTTCATTATGATGAAGGTGTAAAAAAATTGAATAAATGGGAGGTGGCTATATAATGCCCTGCCGTAAGATAACTATAGAAAAAGTAGAAGAAAAGAGAAAAGAAATGATCAACTTGGCAGCAATTTACGGCTTATCAAGTCTGTTAACTGTTCAAGCCAGTCAAGAATTGGATACGCTATTAAATGCGTTAACAAGTAAAAGAGATTCTGAACGTTATCCCCTCCGTAAAGCATATAGGTATTTTTAAATTAGCCAATTCGGCCCCGATTAATATGAAAAAGCTACTGCTCAAGGCAATAGCTCTAAAGAATGATATTACATATCGACACGTTTACCAAGTATGACCAAATCCCGCTCAATGCCATCAAGCTCGGCAACTTGAGGTAAATGTGCCCATTCTTCAAACCCGAATTTGGAAAAAAGCTTAAGGCTAGGTGTATTGTGGGCAAAAATGAAACCCAATAGAGTCTTAACACCTAATTTTGGACTCAATTCAATTGCCTTTTGAATCGAAATTTGTCCGATTCCTTTTCCCCGGAAATAATCATCAATATAAATGCTGATTTCGGCAGTGGAATTATATGCCGGTCGGCCATAGAAGGATTGAAAGCTCATCCATCCAGCAGTTTTCCCTTCTATAGTAATGATAAATAGCGGTCTACTTTCTGAATGATGTTCCTCAAACCATTTCACCCTAGATTGGACGGATACAGGTTCCGTATCTGCCGTGACCATTCTTGAAGCAATTGTCGAATTATATATTTCAACAATTCTGGGTAGATCAGATAGTTCTGCCTCTCTAAACTCTATGTGCTCTTCCATGATGTAAACTCCTAACTATCATTTTATTCAATCTCCAGAATGAAGGGTAATCCCGTTTTTTGTTTAAGGGACGGTGAATGACACCCAATCCATTGAAAGTTTTTTATTATCATACACTCTTTACTCTTTATCTGACAATTTTTTTATGTTAAGACTGCAGATTTTTTGGGTATGTAAAAGATTAAATACTTCTAGTAAAGAGACAAAAGGAGAACGAAATGAAAAAATTGGCAGGTTTATTGATTATTGTATTGGTTATATGTTTTGCTGCATATGAATTTCAGGCCTCGGAGTCGGAAGATGTGCAAAGGGTGATGGCTTTTGGAGATTCATTAACCTATGGAAAAGGGGATAAGGACGGGGAAGGATATATAGAAGGCCTTGAGGATGAATTGAATAATCCGCAATCGAAACAAAAAGTGAGTTTTTGGAATTACGGTATAAAAGGCCAGGAAACGGATGGTGTGATGAAACAGCTTGATGATTACCGCATTAAAACGAAACTTGATGAAGCCGATACTTTCATCGTTTATATTGGAACGAATGACTTGATCAATAGTAATGGAGGGAACTTGGAGAAAATAAGTGACCGAAAAATCATTGAAGGTAAACGGGAGTATATCAGCCATCTGAAAAAGATTACATCAACATTGATAGAGGCAAACGATAAAGCGGATATCCTGGTAGTAGGACTATATAACCCAATTAAAGACAATCAAAAACTTGAAAAGCACATTCGAGATTATAACCTGTCAATAAAGGGAATAGCGGATAAAGATAAAAGGATGTTATTCATTCCTACTAATGATCTTTTTGAAGGTAAAAAGAAAACAGAGTATTTCAGTGATAAGTTACATCCGAATGAAAAAGGGTATCAGCTCATTGCGAATCGGGTTTTGGAAAGTTATGATTTCAAATGAGAAAAAATGCACAGGAAGTCTTTCTGTGCATTTTTGCCCGCTAAGTAGTTAGGAGCATGATAAAGCTTTTAGTTGAGGGAACTGCAAGTCATGGAGTTGCTTGTATCTGCCGTTGTTTTGCAGTAACTGTTCATGTGTTCCTTGTTCATGAACCTGCCCTTTTTCCAGAACGAAAATTTGATCGGCATCATGAATGGTTGATAAACGATGTGCTATTACTATTGAAGTCCGGTTCTTCATTAAACGTGATAATGCTTGCTGGATCAAATGTTCGGATTCTGTATCCAAGGCGGCCGTTGCTTCATCGAGAATGATGATTTGCGGATTTTTCAAAAGTGCCCTGGCAATGGCAATTCGCTGTTTTTGTCCTCCTGAAAGCTTGACTCCGCGCTCTCCAATCTGAGAACCATAACCATCAGGAAAGGCACTTATAAAGTCATGCGCATTTGCCGCTTTGGCGGATTCTATGATTTCATCATCAGTAGCATCAAGTTTGCCATACACGATGTTATCACGGATGGAACCATTGAATAAAATGATATCCTGGGAAACAATACCCATTTGTCCCCGTAATGATTTCAGTGACACTTCTTTGATATCATGACCATCCATTTTAATCGTGCCATCTTGCGGATCATAAAATCGGATCAAAAGGCTCGTGATGGTCGATTTTCCAGCGCCAGAGGAGCCGACCAGAGCAGTTACTTGACCAGCTTTCATGGTCAGCTTTAAATTGCTGAGCACAGGTACAATCCCGTCATAAGCAAAATCGACACATTGGAATTCAATTTGCTTTTTTAGGGCAGGGAGTTCAATGGCATTTCCCTTGTCACTTATTTCAGGTTGGGTTTCCAATATTTCAGTTATCCGCTCAAAGGCGGCTGCTGATTGCTGGACAATGCTGATGACCCGGCTGAAATTGCGAACCGGACTCTGCAGTAACCTCAAATAGGCGAGAAAGGCCACGATTAACCCAATTGTGAATTCACCTTCCATCACTTGCCAAGCACCGAACACAATGACTGCTACAAGACCGATATTGTTCAATAAATCAATAATCGGACCGAACATGGAACGTAGCCGAACGGACTTAAGGTTTGCAGCCATATTTTCCTGGTTACGCTCCCCAAACCTCCTTGATTCGAATTCTTCATTTGTAAAAGATTGAATGAGCCGCATTCCTGAAATGGAATCCTGTAACTGGTTGCTGACATCTCCTGCGGAACTTTGCACAGACCTAAATGACATCCTGATGCGTTTCCCGAATGCCCTTGTGATATAGAACATGAAAGGGAATGTAAAAAGAAGGACAATGGTCAGCTTCCAGTTAATGAAAAGCATATATACCGCCACGGCAATGAAAGTCACCGTGTCAGTCAAGACCTGGAGCATGCTCGAAGAGATGAGCTGCTGCAGTAAATTGACATCATTGGTCAACCGCGACATTAAGTCACCAGTACGGTTTTTATCAAAGAATTTCATATCCAGTGTTTGAATATGGTCATACATGCTATTCCGTATATCCATAATAGCCTTTTGACCGACCTTGGAAACGATATAGCTGTTAAAGTAGTTCAGTAAAGCCAATAAAATGGCAGCACATAGAATTCCTGCGCCAATCCAGATTAACGAGTCATATCTTTTTTCGGGAATGATTGTATCAATCGTAAATTGCGTCAACTGGGGGATGGAGAACTCAAGCAATGAAATGAAAAGCATGATACATAAAACCAAAGAGCAAAACTTCCACTTCGATGGTACCCGATTGAACATTTGCTGGAGCATCAACCAAATGCTTCCTTTTGAGGGTATTGCATGCATGGTACTGCGGCCTTTGTGGCTGAATGGAATATGTCCTCCACTCATAGCGATCACTCCTATTTAGACTATCCTTGATGTTTTGAAAGTCATTTGAATTAGATGATTTTTGCCTTTTTGACTATCATAGAGCTTTTCAAAAATTAGACAACATTTAAGCGGTTCGTTTCAGTCAAAAAGTATTATTATTTTACACTTTCCTATAGGACATGGAATAATTAAAGGAGATTAGCGAGGCTGATAAGAGGGGATGCTATAAGTGAATGAAAATGAAAAAGTCAGGGAAGAACTTTTAAATGCGGTCATCGGACTAACGGATGAACAGCTGAACACCCTTCCTGAACCAGGACGATGGAGCATCATGCAGGTTTTGGATCATTTATATTTAATGGAGAGGGCCATAACAAAGGGCATTTCCGATAAATTGAAAAGCGATGATAGCATTCCTGCTGTGGACAAACCGATCGAGCTTACTTTAAATCGTGAAATGAAGGTCCAGGCCCCGCCATTTGTCATTCCGTCAGGATCATACCAAACTTTGAGTGAGATTAAGGAAAAGTTGTCCGAATCCCGAAAAGCTTTTGTACAGGTCGTTGACCATGCAAGGGAAACTGACCTCGAACAAAAGTCTTTTCCACATCCTTTGTTTAAAGATTTAAGCTTGAAGCAATGGATCCCATTCGTGGGACTGCATGAAAAACGGCATTTATTGCAAATTGAAGAATTGAAAGCAAAGTTATAATAGAAGAAAAACTCATCCGTCTTTGGCTGAGTTTTTCACTTTCAGACAGATATTCGTAAAGGAAGGATTTTTCAGTGAAAGCCACTTGGGTAAGGACATGTTTGGTAATGGGCTTTTTCGGATTGATGCTGGGGCTCTTGTTCAAGTATATGCTTCCGCCTGATCTAGATGAAATCGAACTGACTGACGAGCTGAATCCGATCGTCGCCGAAAAAAAAGACGAGCTCATTCAACAGGCTAATGACAAAGGCATCCCGGTTATCATTACGGCGGGGTTCCGGTCTTTAGCCGAGCAAAATGAACTCTATGAAAAAGGCAGATCAGGCCCGGGCAACATCGTAACGAATGCAAGAGGCGGCGAGTCGCTGCATAATTTCGGTTTGGCGATAGATTTTGCCCTACTTAACAAACAAGGCGAGGCCATTTGGGATATGAGTTATGACGGCAACGATAATGGAAAGTCGGATTGGATGGAAGTTGTAACCATCGCTAAAGGGTTAGGTTTTGATTGGGGAGGGGATTGGGCAGGGTTCAAGGATTATCCGCATTTACAAATGACATTTGGCTTGAGCCTGCGTGAGCTGCAACTAGCCAAGCGGCCAAAAGGGCAGTGATATGGGTGGCTTCATTATGCCGCATAAATTTTGATTAAAAGCAGGAAAATAAGCATGTGAATTGCTTTACAGGTAAGAATTCGATAAAGTGGAATAGTGAGAAATCAGACATAAAGGAGTGCAGTCACCATGGAAGAAACAAAACATTGCCGGGACTCTTTGGTCATAAAAACTAGCCTTGTCCTCCCGCCGGATACAAATAATATTGGTACGATGTTCGGAGGCAAATTAATGGCATACATTGATGATGTAGCGGCTATATCAGCCATGCGTCATGCGCGAAGCAACGTCGTTACGGCATCAACTGATTCTGTCGATTTCCTGCACCCTATTCATGAAGGGAATGCCGTTTGCCTTGAAAGCTTCGTGACTTATACGGGCAGAACATCAATGGAAATCATCGTAAAGGTGATTGCAGAGGATTTAGTTACAGGAGATCGGAATTTATGCGTCATTTCTTTCTTGACATTTGTTGCCATTAATGAAGAAGGTAAACCAATTCCAGTCCCGCGTTTGGTTCCTGAAACAGAGATGGAAATGAATTTAAATGAATCAGCAAAACAACGGGCCCAAATAAGGAAAAAAAGAAGGGAAGATACACAGTTCATTGCAAGTACTTTCGGTGTGAAACTGCCATGGACCGATCAATCGAAGCCAGGATTATATAAATAAGATACGCATCTCTTTAGTCTTCTTATTGATGATTGAGACCGAATTCATTGTGATTTGGTCTTTTATTAATCGCCATTGGTTTTGTGAAAATCAGTACGCTCATTTTCAGCATGTTATTATCCGTATGGGAAAGTAACGTGAAAAGACGCTTGGATATGTCCAAAGCGTCTTTTTTATGTTACCTTGTTAGTTTGATCATATCCGCTTTTCAGTCATCGCTTGCTAAAATACCAAAGAAGCGCAAGATGTTAATGAATAGGTTTATGAAATCAAGATATAGATTCAAGGCCATGAGCGGTACTTCTTCGGCTGTTACCCCGTAATGCTTCATTCGATTGAAATCATATAAAATATAACCACTGAAAACTAAAATCCCAATAAAGGAAAAGACCAGCATGGCCGTAGAGCTTAATGGAGAGAAAATGTTGAAAATGCTAATGACCACTAAAGCTAGCAAGGCCGCGAATAACATTCCTCCCAAGAAAGAAAGGTCCCTTTTGGTGGTTGTGGCATAAACCGCCAGTCCACCAAATACGACTGTCGTCGTAACACCTGCCAGGATCACCACATTTGCCCCTGCAGCGGCTAGGTAGTGTGCAATGATCGGATATGTCGTAATTCCTGAAATCAATGTGAAACTATACAAAAATGTGTAACCGATGGCTTTTTTCCTCCGCATTATGAATGCTCCAATCAACATCGCGATCTCAAGTATCGCTAAGGGAAGAAACAAGGATGGCGGAACAAAAGTGCCGAGAGCCATCCCTAAGACGGAAACGGCAAGTGATAAAGCGAACGTCCGCATGACGGACGGCATATATGTTTGTACAGTTTGTGAATACATTCAATCACCTCATCATTTATTTTCTACCGTTTTCTACGAATCTGTTTTAAAAAGGTTTCATGGCATTTAATGAAAATAAAGTGTTTTTTTTGAAGTATTGAAATATATATGAAATAATTACCTATTTTATGATATTCTTACAAATATACTAACTTTTCTGAAATATCAAAAAAATCAAAACGGAAGCATTCTCCGGTATGTAAAACGACAAGGTAAATAAATAGGTATGAACGTTAAAATAGTTATCTTAGAATAATAAATTTAAAATGATTGGTTCTTTACATTTAATCGGACTTCAAAACTTTACTGTATAACCGTTATAAAGGAAACGATTTTTTATTGCAGAAAATTATTCCTAAAGTTATAAAATATGAAAAAAATGTGATTATTTTCTATAAAAACTATTGTATAATTGTAAAAAAATGATTAAAATTTTAAATAATTATCAGAAGATTAATTATTTTCCCGATAAAATAGTTTAGGGGGAGCAAGGATGAAGAAAGCTATTTTGCAAATAGAGAACCTAACTACCTCATTTCGAATCGGCAACAAATATCATGCAGCGGTGGATGATGTTTCGTTTACGGTGTATGAAAATGAAATTGTAGCAGTTGTTGGAGAATCAGGTTGTGGAAAGAGTGCATTGGCCTTATCCATCATTCAATTACATAATAAGCAGAGAACGAAATCCGAAGGAAACATCAATTATAAAGGTCAAAATCTACTAAAGTTGAATGATGTACAAATGAATAAAGTCCGGGGGAAGGAATTGGGTATGATATTCCAGGAACCTTTAACGGCTTTGAACCCGCTCATGACCATCGGAAAACAGATCGAGGAGAATCTTGATTACCATACTGAACTCTCCAGTGCTGAAAAAAAGAACAGAACGATCGAACTTTTGACACAAGTGGGAATTCCATACCCAGAACGGACGTACAAGCAATATCCGCATGAGCTCTCGGGCGGAATGCGTCAAAGGGCAATGATCTCGATTGCCATTGCTTGCAACCCTGCACTGGTCATCGCCGATGAACCCACGACGGCACTGGATGTTACGATTCAAGCGCAAATACTTGATCTGCTGAAAGATATCCAGAGCAGGACAAAAATGGGGATCATCTTAATTACACATGACCTGAGCGTCGTAGCAGAGGTCGCCGACAGGATCGTTGTCATGTATGCAGGCCAGGTAGTGGAAACGGGAAGTGTTAAAGAGATATTCAACAATCCGCTGCATCCATATACGAGGTCTTTATTAAATTCGATTCCTTCTGTTGCAAACGAGAAAAATCGTTTGCACGTTATCGAAGGAATCGTTCCATCGATAGCGAAAATGGATCGGATAGGATGTCGCTTCCAAGATAGGATTCCTTGGATACCTAAACATGCGCATGAAGAGACACCCCGGCTTCACGATGTGGGCAACGATCATCTTGTGCGCTGTACCTGCTATAAAGAATTTTATTTTAAAGCTGAAGGAGATGCATCGGCTCATGACATTACTCAAATTAGATAATCTCAAAGTGCATTTTCCGATAAGGGGCGGTTTTTTTCGAAGGGTGGTCGATCACGTAAAGGCCGTGGACGGTGTTTCCTTTGAGTTGCAGCAAGGGGAAACATATGGTTTGGTCGGTGAATCCGGAAGCGGCAAGTCCACGACAGGCAAGGCAGTGGTCAAACTGAATGAGGTGACATCCGGACAAATCCTGTTTGAAGGCAGGGATTTAGCATCTTTAAGTAGAAGAGAAATTAAACCATTCAGAAAAGATATCCAAATGATTTTCCAAGATCCGTATTCATCATTGAATCCGAAGAAGAGGGTACTGGACATCATTGCCGAACCGCTGAGGAACTTCGAACGGTTATCCCCTTCAGAGGAAAAGAAAATCGTACAGGACTTCTTGGACAAAGTCGGACTGAGTCCCGAATCGATTCACAAGTATCCTCATGAATTTTCAGGGGGACAGCGGCAGCGGATTGGGATCGCTCGATCATTGACATTGAAACCTAAACTGATCATTGCGGATGAACCGGTGTCAGCATTGGATGTTTCCGTTCAGGCGCAGGTATTGAATTTTCTTCAGGATCTCCAACAAGAGTTCAATTTGACTTATTTATTTGTCGGGCATGATTTAGGCGTAATCCGGCATATGTGTGACCGGATGGGTGTCATGTATCGCGGTAGATTGGTAGAGGAAGGCAAAAGCGAGGAAATCTATGAAAATCCCCAACATATATACACGAAGCGCCTGATTGCCGCCATTCCGGATTTAGAGCCGGAAGTTCGCGAAGATAAAGTGCAGCTTAGAAAAAAACTCACCTCAGAATATGAGTCTACCTACTCAAAATATTTCGATGAGAATGGACGTGCATACGATTTGAAGCCAATCTCATCGACACATAGAGTCGCATTACAATAAGGAGGTGGAAGGAATATGTGGAAGTTTATCCTAAGACGATTATTAGTAATGATCCCGCAGCTCTTTTTATTGAGCATCATCGTTTTCATGATGGCAAAAGCAATGCCGGGAGATGCACTGTCAGGCCAGGAAATCAACCCTAGGGCCAATCCTGCCGAGCTTGATAGGATCAGGGAAGAACTGGGTTTGAATGACCCTTGGTACCAACAATATTTAAGGTGGGCATCCAATGCAGTACAGGGGGATTTCGGTATTTCCTATACACATAAGACGCCCGTTATGGATGTGATCGAAGACAGGCTTTGGAACACGGTGTTCCTGGCGTTGGTCACGCTGATCTTTACATATATGCTTGCTATTCCATTAGGCATACTTAGCGGAAGGTATAACGATACCTGGGTGGATAAAACCGTTACGGGTTATAGCTATGTAGGGTTTGGCACGCCGATTTTCATTTTTGCTTTAATCATGTTATTCGTTTTCGGATTTGCCCTGGATTGGTTCCCGTCTGGGGGAAGTGTCGATTCAAAAGTGGATGAAGGAACATTCGCCTATGTTGTAAGCAAGATCAATCATTTGATTTTACCAGCTTTAAGTACAGCTTTAATTGCAACAACAAGTACGATCCAATATTTGCGAAATGAAATCATCGATAATAAAATCAAGGATTTCGTAAGGACAGCGCGTTCGAAGGGAGTGCCTGAATCAAAAGTATATTCACGGCATATCCTGAGAAATTCCTTTTTACCGATAGCAGCATTCTTAGGTTATGAAATTACTGGATTGATCGGCGGCGCGGTCATAATCGAGACCATTTTCAGTTATCCGGGACTTGGGCAGCTATTCCTTAGTTCAGTCAGTCTGCGGGATTTCAGCGTTGTCACGGCCATCGTCATGATGACGGGATTTGCCACTCTGCTTGGCACTCTTCTTTCGGACATCATACTTAGTGCGGTCGATCCGCGCATACGGATAGAATAGGAGCGGGGTGAGTCGTATGGAAATGAAAGTGGAAACAGGAAAGAACATACAAGTTAACGATGTGAGCCCTTCAGGAATCAAGATCATCTGGCAGGAAATCAAAAAGGATAAACTTGCCATGGGCTCATTGATTTTATTAGCAGCCATATTGCTTTTTGTTTACGGTGCGTCGTTTTTCATGGACGCCAAGGAAATAGCCAAGGTCGATTTTCTCTCCATTTATTTGGAACCATCTTCAGACTATTGGCTTGGAACCGATTATGGTGGCCGGGATGTATTCGGCCAACTGATAATAGGTACCAGAAATTCATTCACGATCAGTTTATTCATTACATTATTCACGGCTATCATCGGTTTATCATTAGGGCTTCTGGCGGGCTACTTCGGCGGGGCAACCGATAATGTCATCATGCGTATTATCGATTTCGTGATTGCCCTGCCGCAAATGATGTTCATCATCGTTGTAGTCACGATTGTGCCGATCTTCAATGTATATGTTTTCATTTTAATCATGACGATGTTTTTATGGACAGGAAAGGCACGGCTGATTCGTTCAAAGGCTTTGTCCGAGCGTGAGCTGGATTATATCCACGCCTCACAGACACTGGGGACACCACATTGGAAAATCATCCTGTTTCAGCTTCTGCCCAATGTCAGTTCATTGATCATCGTCAACTTCATTTTGAACCTTGCAGGCAATATTGGCTTAGAATCCAGTTTGACTTTCTTAGGGTTCGGTCTTCCGGAGAGCACACCGAGTCTCGGTACGCTCATCAGTTATGCTCGAAATCCAGATGTTCTGGAAAACAAGTGGTGGATATGGGTACCCGCATCACTCATGATTCTAGTGTTGATGCTGAGTATAAATTTCGTTGGTCAAGCGTTAAAACGCGCCGCCGATGCAAGACAAAGAAGAGGATAAAAAAGGGGAGTGTAGGATATGAAAATCAAAAGCTACAGTAAGGTATTAAGTGCATTGGCCATTTCGTCTCTACTGCTTGCTGCATGTTCGAATGATACGGAGAAATCGTCAACGAAAGAGAAAAAAGGGAAAGATGTCGAACAGGTCGATACCTCTAAATTCCCGACAAAGACGACAAATCAAGGAGAGCCGATTAAAGGCGGCCATTTGACATATGGTTTGGTATCCGATACTCCGTTTGAAGGGATATTAAACAAAGTTTTCTATCAAGGCGAACCAGATAATCAAGTTATCACATTCTTTGATGAAGATTTGCTGGATACAGATGAAAACTATGTATATACGAATGAAGGTGCCGCTTCCTATGAGATTTCAGACGATCATAAAACGGTTACGCTGACGATTAAGGATAATGTAAATTGGCAAGATGGAAAACCTGTGCTAGGTGCCGATTTAGAATATGCATATCTTGTCATGGGAAGCAAAGATTACAAAGGTGTACGCTATGATGAACAAATGGCTTTAATCGAGGGTATGGAAGAGTATCATGAAGGGAAAGCGGATAAGATTTCAGGCATTAAAGTCGACGGCAAGAAAATCACTATCACATTCAAAAAAGCGAATCCTTCCGTCACGACTGGATTATGGACATACCCGCTTCATAAAGAATACTTAAAAGATGTTCCGATTGCAGAGTTGGAATCTTCGGATAAAATTCGCAAAAACCCGATTGGTTTTGGACCATTCAAAGTGAAGAAAATCGTTCAAGGGGAAGCGGTCGAATTTGAAGCGAATAAAGATTATTACCGCGGTGAACCTAAATTGGACAGTGTCACATTGAAAGTCGTGAATCCGTCCGTCGTCGTTAAGTCACTTGAAAATGGTGACCTCGATGTAGCGGAGGTCCTGGCAGAGCAATATGATCAAGCCAAAGAATTGGATAATGTCGAATTATTGGGGAAAGTTGAATTGGCTTATACCTATATTGGTTTCAATTTCGGCCATTATGATAAGGAAAAAGAAGAAAGTGTTATGGATGAAAATCCAAAATTCGGTGACAAACGCCTTCGTCAGGCGATGGCGTATGCCATCAATAATGAAGAAGTTGGCGAAAAGATGTTCAAGGGTCTTCGCTTCCCTGCCAACTCTGTCATTACACCGAACTTTAAATATAATAATAAAGATGTAAAACCATATGAGTATGATCCTGAAAAAGCTAAAAAACTCTTGGATGAAGCAGGATTTGTAGATACGAATAAGGATGGCATTCGTGAAGATGCAGATGGAAAAGAGTTCAAGATCAACTTTGCTTCCATGAGCGGTTCCGATGTTTCCGAGCCACTAGCAAGATATTATATCCAACAATGGGAACAAGTTGGTTTGGACGTCGAATTGCAGGATGGTAGGCTACATGAGTTCAATTCATTCTACGACCTGCTGAAAAAGGATAATGACAAAGTGGATATTTATCAAGCTGCATGGGGTGTCGCTTCCGATCCGGATCCATCAGGAATATGGTCAAGGTCTGCGGAATTTAACTATACCCGCTGGGTGAATGAAAAAAATGATGAGCTTCTTGCTAAAGGGATCTCAGAGGAAGCCTTTGATGATCAATATCGGATCGATACGTATAATGAGTGGCAAGAATTGATCCATGAAGAGGTTCCGGTCATTCCGACATTATTCCGTTATCAATTGGCAGGAGTGAATGAACGAGTTACAGGTTATGATTATCTCGCAGGCCGCCAATATCAATGGCATAATGTGGGGGTAACGAAATAATTTAATTGATGACTATCGGCTGCCTTTATGGGCGGTCGATTTTTTTGCGTTTCAATGAAGTGGATAAAGGCTATATAGATAATAGTAAGTAATTGGAAGGGTGATATTGATGGAAGTGAGAAATCCTAATGAAACAAAGAGAGAGTTAGAAATATTGTTTACTGAATCGGTTGGCCGGTTACTGAAACCTCTTGAAGAGGAAATCATTGCAGACATTGTAGCCTATCCAGACGAAAAGAGAATTGCCTTCTTGGAATATATGAAGGAAATGTCCAACAAACAAAGACAGTTGAAGTAAGTTGAACTTTCATCATGAAGGAGGTCTTTTTATGAGGAACGAAGATATGAGCAGGTACAAAGTATGGCGTGATAAGTGGAAAAGAAAAGTAAATATGGAGAATTTAGCGTTATATGGCATTTCATCATTAGTTATGGCCATCTTGCCAGTTCTGGCCCATATGGGTTAAATCGATTAAAGGACCGTCTTTTTGGCGGTCTTTTAATATGTTAAAAGTTGCCATGAAAAGATATAATGAACAAGAGGAAAGGAGAGATTTGCATGAGTGTGATCGAAGAAAAAGAAATCGTATCTTACATAAAAGAATTGGTGTCCATACCCAGCCCCTCCGGTTATACAGAGCAAGCCATTAAATACGCGTCCAATTTCATGGAGCAAAGGAACGTTCCTTACAAGATCACGAATAAAGGGGCATTGCTTGCTTCATTAAAAGGCGAAGATGATGGCAAACACCGATTGCTGACTGCCCATGTCGATACTCTGGGAGCCATGATAAAGGAAATCAAGGCAAATGGCCGCCTTAAATTGACGATGATCGGCGGTTTTCGCTGGAACTCAGTGGAAGGGGAGTATTGTAAAATCCATACAGCTGACGGAGCAATTATCACCGGGACCATTTTAATCAATCAGACTTCTGTCCACGTATATAAAAATGCCGGGGATGCCAAGCGTGATGATGAGACAATTGAGGTCCGGATAGATGCTGCCGTGAAAACTAAAGCGGAAACCGAAGCCATTGGCATTTCTGTTGGAGATTTTGTCTCCTTTGAACCGAGAGTGGAAGTTACGGATACAGGCTTTTTGAAATCAAGGCATTTGGATGATAAAGCAAGCGTCGGCATCCTGCTTCATATCATTGACCTCATTTCTGCAGGAAAGATAAAATTGGCTTATACGACCCATTTCCTGATTTCAAACAATGAAGAAATCGGCTATGGCGGTAATTCCAATATCCCTGAGAAAACAGTGGAATATCTGGCTGTCGATATGGGAGCGATCGGTGATGGACAATCGACGGATGAATTCAGCGTTTCCATTTGCGCAAAAGACTCCTCGGGTCCTTATCATTATATATTACGTCAGCATCTAGTCGCCCTTGCTAAAGCAAATGCTGTCGACTACCGCGTCGATATTTATCCATATTATGGTTCGGACGCTTCCGCTGCGATCCGGGCAGGATATGATGTCGTACATGGTCTGATCGGACCGGGGATAGATGCTTCACATGCCTTCGAGCGGACGCATGTTTCTTCATTAAAGCATACAGCCAATCTGATTTTGCATTATATCCAATCAGAGTTGGCTTAATCGTGAAAATAGCCCGCACTTATATCAAATAAGTACGGGCTTTTACTGTTTTTTAGCGAAATTTTCATTATACTCGTGAGTTTCTGCGTAATACTCGTGAATTTCGTTGTTTTACTCGTGAGTTTGGGCGAAATACTCGTGAGTTTCGTTGTTTTACTCGTGAATTACGTTCAAATGCTCGTGAATGACAAATTATAATGATATTTCTTGTGGAGGTTCACCATTGTTGTTCATCAACCGAATGCTTTCCGGCTTAATTTGAAGGATTAAATAATTGGGATCTTTCGGACCTTCGAACCAATCTTCAAATGATTCATTCCATAATTTATCCTTCAGTTCCTGTGAATCGTTTATTTTCGAGGTACCTGAGATTTCCAGGTAGGAATCGCCTAATCCTTCATTATCATAGCCGATCAGAATATGAACATTGGGATTCTTTTCAATTTCATCAATTTTTTCCGTCTTTCCACTCGTTGGTGTGTATAAAGTTAATTCATCGTTAAAAAATGTCATATAGCGTGAATGTGGTTTGTTGTTTTCAACTGAAGATAAAACTCCTATTTTATGATCACGAATGATGTTCAATACTATTTCTTTTAATTGGTTTTGGCTCATTTTTGCACACTCCTTTTATTTTTTTACTCTATTACTTTTCCTCTTTTTCCATTAAGTTAAACAAAATTATGCAGTTTGCCATTTTTATGAATGAAGACTGAAAGAAGTTGCCATACTAGTCATTATGTGTTCTGTTTCATGATGTTAATCCATTTGTAAAGGTGAGTATGATGAATGAATTGTGGTGAATTACTTATCATTGGCGGGGCAGAGGATAAGTGCCTTGAAGGTGAAGTATTAAATAAATTTGTCGAGCTTGCAACCCATAGCGAGGGCGGAATAGGAATATTGCCTACAGCAAGTGAAATTCCTGAGGAAGTGAGTGCAGAGTATACCAAGATCTTCAGGGATTTAGGCGTGAACAGGGTGGAAGTGATCAAGCTGGATTCAAGGCAGGATGCAGACGATCCTGAAATTTGTGAACAGCTGACTTCCTTTTCTGCCATCTTCATTTCAGGGGGCAACCAAAGCCGATTGTCTGAACTGATTGGAAAGACCAAGTTCCACGATGCCCTTTCTAAAGCCTGGCATAAAGGAATGGTGATAGCAGGGACAAGTGCTGGCGCTTCGATTTTAGGTAAGTACATGATTGTCGCTGCTGACACGATGTTGAATGACAATAAGTTAAAGGTTGAAATTGGGGTAGGCTTCGGCTTCCTTGACGGCCTGATAATCGATCAACATTTTTCCCAGCGTGGCCGCTTTGACCGTCTGTTAAGTGCGATAGCGGGGAATAAGGAAATTATGGGTATTGGCATTGATGAAAATACAGCAATTTTAGTGAAAGACGGTCATTTTGAAGTAGTTGGCCAACATCAAGTATTGATTCTTGATGGCAGCACCAGTGATTATATCAATATCACATCTTCTGAAAATGGCAGTGAAGAGTTGACTCTTTCGGGATTTAACCTTCATACCCTAACAAGGGGATACCGTTTTGACCTGCTTACCAGGAAATTGTTGATGAAAAAGGGGATCCAACAATGATGATCAATCGAGTCCGTTATTTAAAAGGACCTAATTATTTTGCTTATACACCTACGATTTGCATTGAATTGGATATAGGGGAACTTGAACAGAAACCATCTGATTCAATACCTGGATTCAATGAAAAATTGTTAAAGGCGCTCCCGAACTTGGGAAGCCATACATGTTCAAAAGGGTATCGAGGCGGCTTTGCCGAAAGGCTGAGAAAAGGAACATGGATGGGACATATATTGGAGCATATGACGATTGAGCTTCAAAACTTGGCAGGAATCGAAGCCATTCGTGGAAAAACGATAATGATGGAAAAGAAGGGTGTTTATTATGTTACCTTTGACTATCAGGAGCCTCACTCAGGACTTCAAGCTTTTTTAGCAGCAAAAGATATCGTGGAAGCCATCCTGAATGGTGAAAAACTTATAAATGTACAATCTTATGTAAAACAAATAGAGGAGTTATATTATAAAAATAAGCTGGGGCCAAGTACTGAAGCCATTTTTAAAGCAGCGCAGGCAAAAGATATCCCTGTCGAGCGAATGGGTGATGAAAGCTTACTACGTTTAGGAACCGGTACAAGGCAGAAGTATGTCCAGGCGACAATATCTAGCCAAACTTCGAATATTGCCGTTGAGAATTCATGTGACAAATCATTGACTAAATCAATTTTAAGAGGGTGTGGACTCCCTGTACCTGAAGGGGAAGTTGCCCATTCCATTGAAGATATCTTTGCCTCGGCGGACAGGCTGGGTTTTCCACTGGTCATAAAACCGTATAATGGGAGACAGGGGCAGGGTGTCATCACTCATATCAAAAATAAGGATGAACTATTCAATGTAATTAATTGTTTGGAGTTGCATGTGGAGAAGTACATTGTCGAACGGCATATTGAAGGACATGATTATCGGTTATTGATAGTCAACGGAGAACTTATCGCCGCTAGTTTGAGGCTTCCTCCCTATGTTATTGGCAACGGTAAGGAAACGATACGCAGTTTGATAGAAAAGGAAAATTGCAATGAGTTGCGGGGAGAGGGTCATGAAAAGCCGATGTCAAAAATCCCGCTTACACATACCGTGACGTGTTACTTGGAAAAATCGAATCGGACGCTCGATACCATTCCGAATCAAGGGGAATTGGTACAAGTTGTCGGCAATGCAAATCTTTCGACCGGTGGAAAGGCAATCGATGTAACGGACCAGGTTCATCCCACCATTAAAAATATAACTGTTGCTGCCGCGAAAGCGATCGGCTTGGATATCGCCGGAATAGATTTTATTTGTGAGGATATATCAAAACCAATCGAACATTCAAGGACTGCAATTATTGAAGTGAATGCTGCACCGGGAATTCGAATGCATCATTATCCGAGTGAAGGGAAAAAAAGGGATGTAGGCAAAGCCATTGTCGATTACTTATTTCCGACTAGGGAAGAGGCGGCTATACCGATCATCGCAGTGACCGGAACAAATGGAAAGACGACAACAACCCGATTGATTCATTATTTTCTTACTAATGAAAAAACAAAGGTGGGCATGACAAATTCTGATGGAGTATATATCGGTGATGAGGTATTGGATCACGGTGACTGCAGTGGCCCTGTCAGTGCAAGAATGGTATTGTCCCATCCTGAAGTTGATATTGCCGTATTGGAAACGGCCCGGGGCGGGATTCTGCGTGAAGGTCTGGCTTTTCGTAAATGTGATGTGGGGATCATCACCAATGTAAGTGAGGATCACCTCGGCCATGATGGAATCGATACATTGGAGGATCTCATTAAATTAAAGAGGCTGGTAGCCGAAGTCGTAATGAAAACAGGCTATTGTGTACTGAATGCAGATGATCCGAATGTAGCTGCCATGAACGCCTATACAGATGGGGAGGTCATTTACACCTCTACTGATGCCACCCAGCCTCACGTGAAGGCTGCGATAAATAAGGGAGGTAAAGTTTGGTACGTCAATGAACAAGGCGTGATTTGTCATTCAGCTGATGGTGTCATCCATCAATTTATGGATTGCACCAGGGTTCCAGTAACGATTTCCGGCATGGCACGTCATAATATCGCCAATTTACTCCAGGCGTTAGCCGCAGCCGAAACACAAGGCGTTTCAATGGAAGAACTAAGAAGGAAGGCTGCCACATTTATGCCTGATACGAATTTGTCCAAAGGGCGCTTCAATTTAAAAAAGTTGAAAGAGCGCACGATCATCATCGACTATGCCCATAATGAAGCAGGATTGAAGGCCATATTCGAAACGGTCAGTGCCTATAGCAAAAATCGTCTTATCACTGTTTTGGCAGGACCGGGGGACCGTATTGATGAAGAGCTTATCAGGCTCTCCAAGGTGGCGGCCATGAATACTGATCTGTTCATCATTAAAGAAGACGATGATTTGCGGGGAAGGGAGCCGTTCGAAGTAGCCGGGCTGCTTCAGGAAGCTGCCATAGAAGCGGGGTTACATAAAGATCGGACATTCATCGAACCTAATGAATTGGACGCATTCGTAAAAGCCTGGGAAACATCACAACCGGGTGATCTATTATTGTTCTTTTACACGGATTTCGAATATGTAGAGAGGTTTTTCGAAAAGGTTTCAACAAATCCATTGCCGAAGAAATAAAAGAACGTGCATTCCGCCTTGCGGAGTGCACGTTCTTTTAATTTCCTTCTGGCTGATTAATCTTTAGCCAGATTGTAAAATTTAAATTTTAATCTTTTTTTATTATATTTCCCATTAACTTTGCTAATGCTTCTTGAGAAGCTGATTTCTCAATTATATTTTGAGTGTTTTCTCCTCTTTCGACTAGGATTGCTATTGAATCTTTATCGATTTCACTCGAATCAATCATGGCTAAAGCCCAACTAGCCCAAAAACGTACTTCTTCATTCATACTTTTTGAGATCTCTTCTTTTAAACTATGAATACTTTTAGTACCTATACGTACCAAGCTGAGACTGGCAGCCATTCTTATTTGATCATTTGTCGAATGTTCAAGTTCATTAATTAACTCAGGAACTGCTATTGAGGCTTTTTCTCCTATTTCTCCTAAAACAACAATAGCCATTGTTTTTAAGTCACTGTTTTCATTATTTCTGAGTGCTTCTCTTAAGATTGGAATTGCTTGTTCTCCCATGGAGCCAATTGTTTGTAAACCTTTTAACGAATCGTGTTGATTATTACTTATTAAAAGTTGATTTATTTCAGAAGTAATTAGTTCCTTATTATTATCCATATTAGATTCTCCTTTCTAAACTTATATGAAATAATTCGATAGAACTATTACAAAACCTTTAATATTTGAAATTAGGTTAATAAATCGGATACATTCATTTAAATTTCCTTTTTTTTCACTCAGATGAGCAAGCGTTAAAATAATCCTTCTTTCTAGTTTAGATCTAAGAGAAGATATTGACATAAAACTCATGATATTATAAATGAATGAAGTTGTTATTCACACAGTAGGACTATGTGATGCTGAGAATAGTATTTAAAAGAGGACTTTGAAAAGGAATTAGATCATATTTTTATTATTATAACCACAAACGTATGAAGGAAAAATTAAAAGACCTGAGTCCGATAGAAGATCGAACTCAGGTCTTAGAGGCTGTTTAAACTTTATTTCTAACTTTATTGGGGCAGATTAGTTTGTCTACAGTCTGAGCTAATCCAAGTGGATTAGCTTTTTTTAATAACCGTTTCATTTGCAGCCGGGACAGCGGCATGGTCTTTTTTATATATTCGCTGAAGCACGATTGACTGAACAATCATGAATATACCTCCGATCGACCAATACAGCGGCAATGCAGCAGGAGCAGAGAAAGAAATGAATAAAATCATTGCTGGCGAGAGCAAGCTCATCATCTTCATTTGTTTCTGCTGTTCTTCCGGCATTTGTCTCATGGAAATGACCGATTGGAAGTAATAAATGACACCAGCAATAATCGCCATGGCAATATTCGGCTGGCCTAGGCTGTACCAAAGGAAACTATGGGTAGCAATTTCATGGGAACCTTGAATCGCATAATAAAAGCCCATTAGGATCGGCATTTGAATTAAGAGCGGCAGACAGCCCATGTTTAAAGGATTGACTCCATGTTTTTGGTAAAGCTGCATCATTTCCTGTTGAAGGGCCTTTTGTTTAGCTGGATCTTTCGTCTCTTTTATTTTCTGCTGGATTGCTGTCATTTCCGGTTTAAGCCCATTCATCTTCGTTTTCATGCTAAGCTGCGTTTTATATTGCTTGGCAGTCAGTGGAAGCAAGACAAGTCGAATCAAAAATGTCATCATGATGATGCTTAAACCATAGTTGCCATTAAATAAATCAGCATTAAATTCTAGCATTTTTGTCATGGGGTTAACCAATGCAGTATGAAATGGACCGCTCGTTGCTGCTGAGCAACCTGTCAAAAGGGTCGTTGCCAAAAATAGGACGGCAATTAAAAACATGTTTTTCTTCTTCAATATAATTTCCTCCTCGAATTGTTAATGTTTTAAACAATGAGAAGGAGGCTTGGCTCATCGGAATCATCTGGTGAATCCTTTTGCCGGATAAATGTGAAAAAGCGCTGTGCGCCGCGCCAGTCAAAAGTGCTGCCTTTCTGAACAGGGGATTTACTTTTATCTGTATGAACGGAAGCTTGATATTTGTCGTTCAAGAGCGATTGCTTTTTATTTAAGAAGTAAAACGCAGCCAGTGGAAAGACAAAGGTAAATAAGTAACCTGCCCATACCGCATGGCGAACCGTTTGATAATCGAATTCTAATAATAATTCCCACATAGGAATCCCTCGTTTTTTCTAAGATAAGAAAATTTAGTTCGGTTGGTCCCCAAAAACGATTTAGGGACTGGCATAAGTTTAAATCATTAAGAACACTATATCAAATTTTAGTGCAAGTAAGCCAAAAAATATAGGGATTTTTTCAAAAAATAAACAGGGAATATTTTCTTGTTATCCAATTTCTGGTTAAAGGTCATGTGGAACCTAGATTCGAATATACGGATAAAAGGAAGTTCAATTCTTTCGATAAACAGAACCACCATAACTGTACTGAAAATAATTTATATCAAGATGCACATCCCCGAAACATGGATAATCCATTAAAAAATCAAATAATGGCTGTAAGTACTCCGCCTTTATTCATTCCACGACTTCACGAGGGAATGTATAAGGCAATGGACGCTTGTTTAATGTAATGGTGCTTATACCAACGTACTTATGTATGGCTTAAGAATGGCCTCTCATTTTGGTTTTATCCCACTTGTCGGTTAAATTCCGCTGGCAGGTTATCGATGGCGACGAGGCCGACAGCGATGGGCCTAATCTGTTAAGGACGCATGAGAAACAACCATTTCATGTTATTAAAAAAACAATCCGCATTTGCGGATTGTTCGGTTTGTCGACAAAGGGGGAGTTCGAAATGGTCTCACCCCGAACCATGATTATAAAAGAAGACTTGAAATGAAACCTTGACTGGATTTAAGGAATTTGCGACACCCCTACCGAATAACTGGCTAGCCAAGATCCCGCTATATGCTGTGAAATCAACTGGAACGTTAGTAAAGCAAACACATATAAAGTTTCAATCCAAGAAATAATCAGGAAAATCAGAAATGATACCATCTAATTGCATCTTTTTGAACATGCGCATTTGTTTTTTATTGTTGACGGTCCATGTATATACTTTCATCCCGTGCTTTTGGATTCGCATTTGCAGCTTCGTACTTAAAATCGTTTGCTTTGGATTCAAAAATGATGCAAACTCGGCAATCTCTTTTAATTTTTGGTCATTAATTCGCCGTTTTATCAAAACGCCCACTTGTATGTCCGGCATTAATTGATGGAACCTTTTCATGGATTCCATATCGAACGAATGTACCATTATCCTATTTTTACTTGTTGAATATTCTTGGAATTTCTCTAATTCTTCTGCAAGTTTCTGTTCAATGCCAGGATAAGCAGATGGATGTTTTATTTCGATTAAGATACCAACTTCTGGCCCGAAATTCTCCAATACCTCACTCAGTAAAGGAATCCTTTCGTTTTTATATCGAGAATGATACCAGCTTCCTGCATCAAGTTCCTTCAATTCGGCTGCCGTGTAATCACGGATGTTCCCTTTGCCGTTTGTGGTTCGATCCAGTGTGGGATCATGATGAACCACAAGTACATCATCTTTACTAAGATGGATATCCACTTCCAGGAAATCAGCTCCCAATTCAATTGCTTTAATATAAGATGCCATTGTATTCTCGGGGCAATATCCAGATGCACCGCGATGTCCAATTTTAAGGGGGGAATGCTGCATTATGAAGCTTTCAGGGAAATCACTCTTTGATCTTTTAGCGTAGATAGCGAACAGGACAAGTATGGTTAACAAGATAATAAGAATAATTGCAATCATCTTTCACACTCCTATTAGGCACATTATTTTAAATTACCCAGGACAGCTCATTTCATAATTTTACATGTTAGGCAGGAAAAAATCATGTTTTACACAATGTTATAATCCAGACTTAAAGGATTTATTGGAAAGGTATGGAATACATATAATTTAAGCATCTATAAAGGAGGGAAAGCGGATGGAATTGCAGGTGAAACCGAAGTCTAAAAAATGGAAGGGGAATTTTGGTTTATATTTTTCCCTGCCCATTCTCTCTTGGGCGTTTTACGATTTTGCCAATACGATTTTTTCTTCTAATATCAATACGATTTTCTTTCCATTCTTCCTCCAGGAACAGATTGGGGAAAATGCCGTTCTTGATCAGATTGCAAGTACCTTCATCTCATACGCTAATGCGATTGCCAGTTTGTTTCTTGTTTTGTTTTCCCCGCTGTTCGGTGTCATGATCGATCGAACGGGAAAAATGAAAAAATACATTATAATTTTTACACTCATTTCTGTTGTATGTACATTTTTAATGGGTGTATTTGGAGGGGCTTCGTTCGATGGAAAGCTTCTGGGCATTCCAATTTCCTTAGCGATCGTCATTCTTTTATTTGTGATAGCAAAGTTTTTCTATCATTCGAGTCTTGTTTTCTATGATACGATGATGAGTGATTTAGGCACGAAACAGCAATTGCCGCTTATATCAGGATTTGGAGTGGCGGTAGGCTATCTTGGAACGTTAGTGGGACTGACGATCTATCCATTCATCAGTAAAGGGAGTTCACATGAAGCTTTTATTCCCACGGCCATTTTATTTCTGTTTTTTTCCCTTCCTTTATTCTTTTTTTTAAAAGAGACTCCAAAACAGCAAAAAGCGAAACAACCTTTTTTATCCGGTTATAAGGATATTAAATCAACATTTAAAGAGATGCAATCCTATCGATCGGTTTTTACTTTCATGATTGCTTATTTCTTTTTAAATGATGCAATTGCGACCACTATCGGAATGATGGCCGTATATGCCAAGACTGTAGTTGGATTTTCCTCAAGCGGATTCATTTTGCTTTACTTGGTATCGACAGTATCGAGTATTGCCGGATCGTTTCTGTTTGGATATATCACGCAGTCGAAGGGACCGCGGCTGGCTGTGACATATGTGGGAGTTCTGCTTTTGGTCGCTTTATTTATAGCGGTCTTCGCACAAACGGCTCTTTGGTTCTGGATTGCAGGGAGTATGTTCGGCATTTCTCTGGGTTCGATGTGGGTGACATCCCGGACATATATCATTGAATTGACCCCGGTAGAGAAGAGGGGGCAATTTTTTGGACTATTTGCATTTTCCGGAAAAGTTTCTTCCATAATCGGTCCGTTTTTATATGGAACGATAACGTTGGTATTCCATGACCTCGGTACATTGGCGAGCCGGATGGCATTAGGGTCACTGATCATCATGGCAGTAATAGGTCTGGGCTTTCTTTTGAAGCTGAAGGGTTTGGAAGAAGTGAAATAGTAAATAGGGAATGGAACCGGCCTTAATGCCGTATCCATTCCCTTGCATATTCTTATACTAAAATCAAGGTGACATCGACGTTCCCGCGAGTCGCTTTTGAATAAGGGCAGGTCATGTGAGCTTTTTTGGCAAAGTCTTCGGCTTCTTCCCTGCTTAGGTCGGGGATTGAAACATCCAACCTTACAGCCAATTTAAAACCGCCGTCTTCCTCATCTTTACCGATCGTGACATTTGCCGACACGGAAGTATCGACTTTTTTCTTTTCTTTTTGCAGAACAAGATTCAAGGCACTGTCAAAACAAGCTGCATAGCCGGCTGCAAATAACTGTTCAGGATTTGTAGCGCGCTCACCGGAACCACCTAATTCCTTCGGTGACCTTACATCGAAATCCAGAATCCCGTCCTCTGATTTAACATGTCCCTCACGACCACCGTGTACGGTAACTATAGCTGTATATAATGGTTTCAATGAAAACAACTCCTTTGTTTATTCTTACCATCTTTAGTTCCCTACTGTAGGCCTTGTTAAACAAAATGAAAGCAAATGTATGGATAGTAATGTTTGAAATCGGTTTTAAATTGGAAGATATTGTTTTATAATGTACTGTATTAGGAGATGTAATACACCCATTTGCTAGGAGGGGTTGATGATGTTTGAGTTGGATGTCGCGAGTGGAAAGCCAATATATGAGCAATTGATTGATAAGTTTAAGGAACTAATGATCAATGAAGTTTTACAGGAACATAATCAACTCCCCTCGATACGAATATTGGCTCAGGAATTGACCATCAATCCAAATACGATCCAGAAAGCGTACAAGCAGCTTGAATCTGAAGGGTTTATATATACATTGCCAGGCAAAGGGAATTTCGTGGCACCTCCTAAATCTTTAAAAAACTCCTTAAAAGAAGAAAAAATCAGAAACCAGCTTTCAAAGGTACTCGCTGAAGCCCTGTATATCGGAATCGATAAACATGAAATTTATAGACTAATAAAGGAAATCAGTCCATTGGCAAAGGGGGGAGAATCATGATTGAAATGAAACAGGTGAGTAAATTATATGAAGGAAAAGAAGCGGTCAAAAACGTCACCTTTGTCATACAAAAAGGCTCCATATTCGGGTTATTAGGTTCAAATGGGGCAGGGAAAACGACTTTATTAAAAATGCTATCAGGCAATCTGGTACAGGACGCAGGTGAAGTTCTGATTGATCGATCATATGTGTTTGAAAACCGAGAAGTGAAAAATCGTTGTTTCTTCCTTCCTGATATGCCTTATTTCCTGGCTAACTATACGATCATGCAAATGGCAGGTTTTTATAGTCATATTTATAGTGAGTGGAATCAAGAACGTTTCTATCAATTACAGGAAGTTTTCCAGATCCCCATCCAATCTAAAATACATAAACTATCGAAGGGGATGCAGAGACAGGTTGCTTTTTGGCTCGCACTCTCGACGATGCCGGAAGTTCTCATCCTGGATGAACCGTTTGATGGATTAGATCCAGTCATGCGTAAAAATGTGAGACAGTTGTTGTTTCAGGATGTATCGGAAAGGGATATGACGATTTTACTATCGTCCCATAATCTGCGGGAAATTGAAGATTTAGCCGATCATGTAGGGATTTTGCACAAGGGTGAACTTGTTATCCAAAAGGATTTGAATGACTTGAAAGCGGATGTACACAAAGTGCAAATTGCCTTTAAACATAAAATTCCCCACGGTTTATACCGCGGAATTCAAATTCTAAACAAGGAAAGACGCGGCAGCGTGATCGTTTGCATCGTTAAAGGTAAAGAATCCATGATTAAATCGCACTTTAATCAGTTCCAGCCAGAAATATTAGATATTCTTCCACTTACTCTAGAGGAGATATTCATTTACGAAATGGGGGATATCGGTTATGTCATCCAGAATAACCTGGTTTAATAGAGAACTGATTATCTATATTTTCAGAAGCACTGGCTGGATTGGTTTCCTGTATCTCGTAGGCCTCATATTTGCACTGCCTCTGAAATTGTTAGCGATTATCTTGAATGAGAACAATGAATATGTGGAATTCGAAAACCTTTTTTCCTGTCAGCAGATGATACAGTTTGTCTTGGTCATCGTTATTCCAGTATTGCTTGCCATCTTCCTTTTTCGATTCTTGCAAATGAAACAAGCTTCAGACTTCATTCATAGTTTACCGATTACTAGACGCAGCATCTACATTCATATGATTGGGACGGGAATTGGCTTCATAGGTTTGCCGATTTTACTTACAGGTTCAATATTGATATTATTTCACTCGGCAATTGATATAGAAAGGCTATATACCATGACGGATATTTGGTCTTGGATGGGGATTACATTTATTTTGGAAGCCTTGATCTTTTCTGTTGCCGTTTTAATTGGAATGGTGACGGGATTATCAGCATTTCAAGGATTGCTGACCTATATTTTTCTTGCTTTGCCGGTGGGGCTGTTTGTTTTGTTTGCGGCCAATGTGAAGTTTTTGATAGCAGGATTCTCAGCAGATTATTATCTAGGTGAAGATATGAATGGCATCACCCCCTTATTAGCAGCAACAGAGATGGAAAAAATCACTTTTTTCTCTATTAATACATTTATTTATAGTATATTAACCTTTCTATTTCTGATCAGTTCTCTTTTTCTCTATGAGAGGAGAAAGCTGGAGCATGTGTCGCAGGCATTTGTTTACCCGATGATTAAGCCATTATTTAAATTCGGACTGACATTATGCATGATGCTGTTTACAGGGCTTTATTTTAGCGAAACGACAGGTGAACCTGGGTGGATTTTCTTCGGATATGCCGTCGGTTCGTTGCTTGGATATTATTTAGGGGAAATCTTCCTGCAAAAGACTTGGCGTATACGGGTCAACCTTAAAGGTTATGTAGCATTTATGGTGGCTATCATTGTGCTGGCACTCATAATAAAAATAGATCCCCTTCAGTATAGGGTCAAGATTCCAGGTGAAAAGATGATTAGCCAAATTTATATTGGCGATTCTCCTTTATTTTTTGAAGATGATGACGCGTCGAATAAAGCTTTCAATTATCTTAAAGAGAAGGAGAATATAGAAGCGATCAGGTTATTGCATCAGGAAATTATCGATAAGGGTAAAAAGGTTTCCATTGGTGAAGTGAATGATGGACAAACCGTATTTCTGATGTATGAACTCAAGAATGGAAAACGGCTAGCAAGAGAGTATCATTTGCAAAATTACGACTCTTACATACCACTGTTGGCGAAAATTTATGAGTCGAATGAATATAAAAAAATGGTTAATGAGTTATTGAATGTATCCGCTGTAGACGTTTCTAAAATCAAGATAACGGCGAGCGGACAAGTGGACAAATCAATAACGATCACGGACGGTCAAGAGCTGGAAGCTGCTGTAAAGTCATTGTCGGAGGATCTGAAAAATCAATCGTTCGCCCAAATGACATCTTCTTTTGGTGATTATGCCTCCATCGAAATTCTTTTGAACAATAACAAAACCATTTATATGAATTGGGACTCTTCATATACTCAGTTTTCAAAATGGATGGAAAGTACCGGACAATCTGCAAAAGCGCGGTTAATGGCTGATGATATATCTTATATCCTGGTTGCGAAGACCGATTCGGAATTTTATCATTCGAATTCTGAAAGTGAACTTGCACAGCAGATTGAACAACAGCCAAATCGCATGAAACTCAAGACGGCTTTGGAAATCGAGACGGCCATTGATAATGCTCAAATCGATTGGGGCGGAGAGTATTCAGCTGCCTTTTATTATAAAGAAAGCAGAGATGTGGATATCAAGAGTTTTTCTGGCGAACATGTTCCTGGCTTCATTTTGGATCATTTTAATGAAAGATAATGTGAATATTTCGCTTGTACATAGAAGGAGGCCGCCCAATATGGCGGCCTCCTTCTGCAATGCCTATAAAATATGTTTGTGTATCTATGCTTTAGAGTTTTACGACGTTTTTAGCTTGAGGTCCACGGTTACCTTCTTCGATCTCAAATTCAACCTCTTGACCTTCATCAAGGCTCTTGAAACCTTCTCCTTGAATGGCGGAAAAATGAACGAAAACATCATCTTCGTTTGGTACTTCAATGAATCCAAATCCTTTGTCACTATTGAACCATTTCACTTTACCTGTTACTGTCATTCGATGAATCCTCCTAAAAAGTTAAAAATATTAATGGTGATGATTTTACCTGGATGGAAAAATCAATTTCACACATTATCCAGCACCCTCAATCAAGTTAAAGTTATCATACGAAGATGATTGATAATATGTGAAAGCCTAAAGGAAAAATTAATCCACTAACCTCTGGAGTAATTTCCAGTTTTTTAGTATATACCCACCTTTATAAAGGATAAAACAAATGGAAGCAAATTATACATTCCCTTTTGGGGAAAATAATTTTAGGAAGGTTTAATAATGGCAAGCATAACGGTATTGTCGCGCAGGATTTTCCTCGATTGAAATTAGACTGGGGTGCCATGACCAACAGCAAAAGCCTTTATGGATGAAATTAGGAAAACTATTTGTCAATAAGTTTTTTACGAGAATAATCGGGTATAGGTTAAGAAAGAAAGGACTGATGGAAAATGAAGAAATTATTAAAAAGGGCCCTCATTTTTGCTGCTCCCATCATATTCAAGGAAGTAAAAAAACGCTGGAAGAACAAGCGGAATCAAAAAGCGATTAAAACTGCACGGTAAATGTTAAATCATGAATAAATGAACGATAACCATATGGATTAAGATAAGGGGCGCTAATTTAGCGTCTTTTGTTTTGCCATCTGAACAAATCCTCTAATGGTGTTTCATTCACCTCTACATCTTTCCTTCATATCGTGTTAAAATAGAAAGGTTGATTGACATGAATGCAGAGTAGCCAAGGCTTATGCCTTATGATATATTTTTTCTTACATATATTGTGTAGGATCAGGATTTTTGCATACAAAGAAAGGTTGCCATACCAATGTGAAAAATACAGTAAACCTCCTATAAATTTTTTTTTGATGACTCCAATTATGAAAGGAACATTTTATGACTACATTAAAAGACGAGGTTCAATCCCGACGGACCTTCGCAATCATCTCTCACCCGGATGCCGGGAAAACGACTTTGACAGAAAAATTATTGCTGTTTGGCGGCGCGATCCGTGATGCCGGAACAGTTAAAGCTAGAAAAACAGGGAAGTATGCAACAAGTGACTGGATGGAGATTGAAAAGCAACGGGGAATTTCCGTTACATCTTCAGTCATGCAATTCGATTATGATGATTTCCGAGTCAATATTCTCGATACACCAGGCCACCAAGATTTCAGTGAAGACACATATCGTACACTGATGGCTGTTGATAGCGCCGTGATGATCATCGATTCGGCAAAGGGTATCGAGGATCAGACAGTTAAATTATTCAAAGTATGCCGGATGAGGGGCATCCCGATTTTCACTTTTATCAATAAAATGGACCGACAAGGTAAAACGCCGCTTGAATTGCTTGCCGAACTCGAAGAGGTATTAGGCATAGAAACATATCCAATGAACTGGCCGATTGGAATGGGAAAAGACTTCGTGGGCATTTACGACAGGTTCAATAACCGGATTGAACAGTTCAAAACTGAAGGGGAAGAGCGTTTCCTTCCGTTGAATGACGAAGGTGAACTCGAAGTGGATCATAAACTTAAGGATTCCCAGTTATATGAGCAAACTTTGGAAGAAATCATGCTGTTGACGGAAGCGGGTAACCAATTCTCTGAAGAAAACATTGCGAATGGAAAACTTAGTCCCGTATTTTTCGGAAGTGCTTTAACGACATTCGGTGTTCAGACGTTTTTGGATGCTTATTTGAAATTTGCACCAGCTCCACAAGCACGGATGACAACGTCTGGTGAAATGGACCCTGTCAGTAATGATTTTTCTGGCTTCATTTTCAAGATCCAAGCGAATATGAACCCGAAACACCGTGACCGGATCGCTTTCCTTCGTATCTGCTCCGGTAAATTCGAGCGCGGAATGAGCGTAAACTTGAGCAGGACAGGAAAACCGATTAACCTGTCTTCTTCTACCCAATTCATGGCTGATGATCGGAACACCGTAAATGAAGCGGTAAGCGGAGATATCATCGGTTTATATGATACCGGTAACTACCAGATTGGAGATACGATCACAACCAGCAAAGACATGTTCCAGTTTGAAAGGCTGCCTCAGTTTACACCGGAACTATTCATGAGGGTAACAGCTAAAAACGTCATGAAACAGAAACATTTCCATAAAGGAATTAACCAACTTGTACAAGAAGGGGCAATTCAGCTCTTCAAAACAGTTCGGATGGAAGAATATCTGCTTGGTGCGGTTGGTCAACTTCAATTCGAAGTATTCGAGCATCGAATGAGGAACGAGTACAATGTTGAAGTCGTGATGGAGCGCATGGGCAGTAAGATTACACGTTGGGCTGAAGATGAAAAGCTTGATGAAAACCTTCATAGCTCAAGAAGCATCCTTGTTAAAGACCGGTTTGATAAATATGCATTCTTATTTGAAAATGAGTTTGCACTTCGTTGGTTCCAAGATAAAAATCCTGACGTGGAATTATATAATCCAATGGATTTGAAGTAATGGAGAAGCCCGTGTAATATACACGGGCTTTTTTCATGATCTGGGAGCATTGTTTAAATATCGAAAGGTTCTTGGTATCAGGTGAGCCTATATTGAATGGAAATGGTTGGTGAAGGTACCATATATCATTCTAATCAATAGTTTAACTGGAAAACTTCGGATAGGAGGTTGTTCAGCTTGTAGAATAAGGTCCCTTTTAAGGTCTAAATCTGCAAGCTTTTTTTGTGGAATCCCCAAAAAACAGATTCCAGATAAAAGTAATGTAAACAATAAAGACTGATGTTATAAATACACTAAGTAGGATTTGCATGCATTTTCGATTTATAGGTTTCAATTGCCCCTTTTACATCCGCACTAATGTCTACAATTACTAATCTTTTTTCAAAATCATTAACATAAATCTAGTAATTAAATGATCTTTTCTATGTCTAGGCCATTTTACACAATTGATGACTAAGTCTAAACCTTGAGTACTGTCTAAATACATTGTTGATTTGAAATCTGTTGAGAATGCGGGTATTTTAATCATTATCCCCTGTTTTAAACATGTCGACTTTAGATAAACGGAAACAGGGAGATAGAAGATGTTAGACAGCTGTATTTTTGAAAATTAAATAGTAACTAATTGGAAAGGTTAAATAAGAAAATCGTAGTAACTTTTAGCATGGTAAGAATTGCTGGGATATTCCGCGAAACTTCTTAATGAACTGCATAATACTAATAGAAAAGTGATGGCTTTAACCCTGGTGCAGGAGGAGTATAGCAAAAATAACTTCGGTTTTATCATTGAAAAATATTGCAGATGAATCCGTATTTTTAAGGATACCATTGGCAAATGGTTAGGTTATATCTTATCACAATTGATTTAAATCACTTGGCCACCTTTTTGGAACTTGATAAAGTACCGAATGATTGTGTGAGTGTAAGCAAAATGAACATACTTAACATAAAAAGTATCTTCCTTAAAGTAAATAGAGGTTTTAGACCAAAGAGGTGTGTAGCAGTGAAAAAAGGGAAATGGAGTCTACAGTTTACTATTATGATACTGGTGTGTGGGGTAGTAGCCCTATCATTATTTATTACAGATATTCTTATTAGCCAAACGGTTGCGGATACAATAGAGAAGAGCCAGACTGAAAAGGCAGTAAACGTAGCACGCATGGCAGCACAAACACCGCTTGTAATCGAAGCGTTAAGTGGAAGTGAGAACAATCAGGAAGTTCAGCAATTTACCAATAAGATAAAAAAATCGACAGATGTAGAATTTGTAGTAATAATCGATAATAATGGAATCCGGAAAACTCACCCCGATCCAAGTAAAATAGGAAAAAAATTTGTTGGAGGGGATGAGAAAGATGTATTACGAGGTAGAGAGCACATATCGATTTCCAAAGGAACTTTAGGCAGGTCTTTGCGTTCTTTCACCCCTGTTTATGATTCAGAGGATAATCAAATTGGCGCCGTGGTGGTCGGTATTTCTCTTCAAAGAGTTAATGATGCTGTTTTAAAAAGCCGTTTTAATATTTATGTAGGAACCGTTTTTGGAATATTAACCGGAATTGCGGGCGCAATACTTTTGGCAAGGTATATTAAGAAAATATTATTTGGGCTGGAACCTTTTGCTATTGCGAAGGTTTTAAAAGAGCGAAGTGCCATTTTACAATCAGTTCGGGAGGGAATTATTGCGGTAGATCAGAGTTCAACCATTACTCTCGTAAACAAAGCAGCTTTAAAGATATTTAAAAAAGCGGGTATTAATGAAAATCCAACGGGTAAAAAGCTAACTAGTTACATGCCTGACTCAAACCTGGATAGAATCCTGGAGACCGGCGAGGTCGAATTAGATAAAGAGCAGGATTTAAAAGATAGTGTCTTGCTAGTGAATAGGGTACCAGTATTTGTGAAGGATGAAATCGTAGGTGCCGTGGCAACATTTCGTGATAAAACAGAAATACATCTGCTGGCGGAACAGCTGACTGGAGTCCGTTTATATGCTGAATCGTTAAGGGCCCAGTCGCACGAATTCATGAACAAACTCCATGTAATACTTGGTATGGTGCATATGCATTATTATGATCAGCTTGCAGCATATATTAGTGATCTTGTTGACCACAGAGAAAACGAGATTGGATTTATTACCAAAACCGTTAAAGATCCAGTACTAGCCGGTTTTTTAATTGGAAAACTAAGTTATGCAAGGGAAGCAGGTGCTAAGCTGGCATTATCCTCTGACTTTCAATTGCCAGAACCAGAAAATGCATCTATTACTCATGAGCTAATTACGATAATAGGAAATTTGATTGACAATGCTATAGAAGCAGTGGAAAAAAGTCCCGTTAAACGAATTGAATTAAAGTTTGATTATGCAGATGATATTTTAACTATTGAAGTTCATGATACTGGACAGGGAATATCTGATGCCAATCTTCATCATATCCTTCTAAAAGGATTTACAACAAAAGGAGAGGACAGGGGGATTGGTTTATATTTGGTTAAGGCAAGCCTGGATAAGCTAGGTGGAGATCTCAATATTAGTTCAAAAGAAGGTCAAGAAACAACGTTTGTGGTTTATATACCATACAAAGCAAGGATGATGTAGGATGATTAAGGTAATGATCGTAGAAGATGACCCGATGGTTGCAGAGTTCAATAAGCGCTATTTGAATCAAGTCGATGGCTACGAATTAGCTGCTGTCTGTTCCTCGGTGGATCAAGCTCTGAATGTATTGGAAAATCAAAGAATAGGGTTAGTTCTATTAGACATTTTCATGCCTGGGAAAAATGGACTCGATTTACTCTCACAAATTCGAGAAAGTGAAAAAGAGATAGATGTTATTGTCATTTCTGCGGCGTCAGACATTGAGAGGATTCAGAAAGCATTAAGACTAGGTGCTGTTGATTATTTAATTAAGCCGTTTGAATTTGAACGTTTTAACGCGGCCTTATCAGCATATCGGAACAAATCAGATTTTATTCAAGATAAAAATATGCTAAATCAAGAAGAATTAGATTATCGAATATTGCATCAAGAAGAAATTCATTTACCAGAGGAATTACCGAAAGGATTGTCTCAAGATACCTTAAAGATTATATGGAATGTGATACTGGTATTTAAAAATGCTCCCTTTTCAACAGAGGAAGTCGTAAATGTGGCGGGTATATCCAGGGTATCAGTAAGGAAATATTTAAAATTCATGAAGGATATCGGTGTCCTTGATGTTAAGGTAATCTATGGAACGGTAGGCCGACCAGTCTCCCAACACAAATTTAATGATGACAAGGGCCATATTATTCAACGTTATCTGTAAGTAGCCAATGGCTGCTTACTTTTTTTAATTACATAATACTAAAATTAGTTAAATAAGCTAGTGTCCCCCGTAAATGACTACTAAGATATAGACTGGCGATTGAGTTATTTATAAATTTTTCACAAGATTGAACAGATAAGCAGTATGAGGAAATATTTAAGTTTTTATTTGCTGTATATTTATTTTCCTTTTTACAGTTTTCTTTTAGTAAATACACTTCCCCAGGGAAGAATATACTCTATTGTCTGGTAATGATCATTTTTAAATATACATTTTTAGGAAGAGGGAACGTCTATGACAGCTTATGAAAAGACAAAAAAGGGCTTGGAAACAACTTTAAGAGGAAAAGGTATCCTGTCAAACCCTTTTATTAATAAAGGGGTTGCTTTCACTAAGGAAGAAAGAAATGAACTAGGATTGGTAGGATTGCTACCATCCCAGGTGCTTACTCTTGAGGAACAAGTAAAAAGAGCTTATGAACAATTCTCCACTCAACCTAGCAATATTCGGAAGAATGGAATGTTATATGATTTATTTAATAGGAATGTGGTACTGTTTTACCGCCTGCTTAAAGACCATCTAAGTGAAATACTGCCGATCATTTACACACCTACTGTAGGAGAGGCCATTCAACAGTACTCCCAAGAATATCACCGTCCAGGAGGCCTATACCTATCAATTGATAATATGGAGGGAATGGAAGATGCATTTAAAAACCTGGACCTTTCATCTGATGATATCGATTTAATAGTTGTTACAGATTCTGAAAGTATTCTTGGAATCGGAGATCAGGGAGTTGGTGGAATTAACATAGCCATTGGCAAATTGGCAGTCTACACTGCAGCTGCGGGAATTGATCCAAGCAGGGTGCTGCCTATTGTCCTGGATGTTGGGACTGACAATGAAAGCCTGATTAGTGATCCACTGTATATTGGTAACAGGTTTGGGCGTGTTCGCGGTGATGAATACACCGAATTCATTGATTTATTTGTTAAAAATTCTCAAGCCTTCTTCCCAAGGGCATTACTTCACTGGGAAGACTTTGGAAATATAAATGCTCGAAATATAATCGATAATTATGGCGAAAAGATTCTCACTTTTAATGATGATATACAAGGTACGGGTGCGGTAACACTAGCCGCCGTAAAGTCTGCATTACAAGTAACTGGTGTTCCTTTAAAGGAACAAAGAGTTGTTGTTTTTGGTCCAGGTGCAGCAGGAATCGGTAATGCTGATCAAATGGTTGAAGCCATGATCCTTGATGGCATTTCCAGAGAAGAGGCATATGGGAACTTTTGGGCCGTCGATTATCGTGGATTGTTGATAGAGGACATTCCGGATGTTTTGAAATTCCAAAAGCCGTATTGCCGGAAAGCTGAAGAAGTCGAGGAATGGGCTCGGAATGAAGTCGGAATTATCCCATTATTAGAGGTAATAAAAAGGGTTAAACCAACCATCTTAATCGGCACTTCTGGTCAAACAGGGGCTTTCTCAGAAGAAGTTGTAAAAGAAATGGCAAAGCACGTGGAACATCCAATTATTATGCCGATGTCAAATCCGACTCCCTTAGCGGAAGCTGTTCCTGAAGACCTTATAAAGTGGACTCAAGGTAAAGCCTTAATAGCGACAGGAAGCCCGTTTGATGATGTTGACTATAATGGTGTGATTTATACAATCGGACAATCTAATAATGCATATATTTTCCCAGGACTTGGACTTGGTGCGATTGTCGCAGAAGCAACAAAAATCTCTAAGGGCATGCTTGCAGCAGCCTCATCTGCTGTTTCAAGTTTATCGGATAGCAGTAAGCATGGTGCTTCTTTACTCCCTTCAATCAAACAATTGCAAGAGGTTTCTAAATCTGTAGCCATTGAAGTGGCAAAGACAGCCATTGAAGAAGGGGTTGCGAAAGCGGTTATAACAGATATTGAAAAAGCAATTGCAGAATCCATGTGGAAGCCAGAGTACAAAACTATTCATGGGAAATAAATCCAGATTACTTTGTTGTCTCAAAAGAAAGGGGATCCGTTTTAGGGGACTCTCCGTATAAGTCAGTCAAAGTAGAACCTTTTAAATAGGACAATTTTTTGGAAAGAGAAGTGCATCACGAGTGAATATTGGGAATATATTTTTAACATTAATACCAATCTTTTTTACAATTATTATTGGTTATTTGGGTGGCTATTTTAAAGTTTTTAATGCAGAATCATCTAAAGGGCTTAATACGTTAGTTACAAAATTTGCTTTACCTGCACACTTATTCATTGGGATCACAACAACCTCAAAACAAACCTTAATTAATCAATGGTCATTTTTCTTAACTATGACCATAGGTGTTATTGGCTTTTACATTATCCTTTTAATAGTGGCTCGTTTGGTGTTTAAATACGATTTAACTGCAGCATCTATGTTTTCATTAAACGCAACACAGCCAGCCTTTGCTTTTATGGGGATATCTGTATTAGGCAGTTTGTTCGGGGCGCAAGAGATAGCTATACCTATTGCGATTACCGGTATTGTGGTGAATGCCCTTCTGGATCCATTAGCAACAATAGTTGGTACGGTCGGACAATCCAGATTGGGTAAATCAAAAGATGAAAAAACAAACATTCTGGGTATCGTTTTGCATGGTCTTAGCGAACCGCTTGCATGTATTCCCTTACTTGCTGTTGTATTAACACTTTCAGGGTTCCAGGCACCGGATATCATAAAAAATGCGCTCGATCAAATTGGGTCAGTGACATCTGGGGTTGCATTATTTGCTGTTGGTGTAACCGTGGGTATCCGGAAGATTAGCTTACGACCAATTGCTTTTGGTATTTCCATTTTAAAAGTTGTGGCTATTCCATTATATATGATTCTGGTTGCTCATCTAATTGGCCTTGATCATGCAGATACAATTAAAGCTATTTTGCTAGTCTCATTTCCGGGATCTGCTGTAGCGGCAATGATTTCAACTAGATTTGATTCGTTATCAACTGAAACAGCATCTTCATTTGTAATTAGTACCATTCTATCTTTAATTACATTACCTATTTATATATCCTTGTTAATGTAGCCATCTAAGTATCCACCCTTCTTGGGTGGATACTTTTCAACGGAAGTTTGTGAAATACTTAACAAACTTATTGTATAACATTAACCTTTTTTTGAAAAGAGGAGATGTTGGCTATTTTTATTTAAGGGGATGGCGTTTGATTAAAGGTGTAAGCCCAGGAAAATGTGTCGCAAAAGTACAGATTGTAAAAAAATACCATTAATCAAAATAAGATTGTACTAAAAGGATTTGTGTAATTACATATTCGAATGCAGCAGTTGATGAAATCTAAAATATAAGTCTTTGGTGTACAGGAATCATTTTTTTACTTACAAAACGTGGTTTGTACACAATAATAATTTTTTTAATTGGTAAGTTTAAAAGATGATCAGGAACGGTTTGCAGTTCATTTAGGTGGGCCTGCGGCATAACTGAAAGAATTGTAGGGACATCGGTATTGGATTAAGATAGGGCCTTATTTGGGGGCTAAGCTAAGAAGAGGACTTATATCTTAGGGTATATTAGGCTGAACCTATACGAGGCGAAGTATGGGTTTTTGTTTTGTGATAAAAAGGAATGAAGAATCGAATTCTACTAAAATAGATTATTATTCCTTTGACAATATCCTGAAACTCCTTTATATTTATCTAGTACTTTAGTGCTTAAAAGCGTTTCAGTATTTATGAGGAGTGAAAAGGTCCGATCCTTACCTCAGAGAATATACAACATGAAAGCGGGGAAATACATCATGCGTCTTGAAGATGCAAAGCTAAAACTTTCCTTACCTGAAGCAATTGGGGTTTTGGCCGTTCTATTCTTAATTATTGCAACTGGTATCATACATTATGGACTTGCCCCCCATATTCCAATAATAGCGGCAATCCTATTTCTATTTGTTTATGGAAAGATCAAGAAGCTGCCATTTTCAATTATGGAGGCGGCTATCGTCAAAGGTGCAGTTACTGGTATGGGAGCCATTTATATATTCTTTTTCATTGGAATGCTGATTTCCATCTGGATGGCAAGCGGGACGATCCCTACCATCATGTACTATGGGTTTGACTGGATTTCTGGTGAATATTTCTATGCGATCACATTTCTGGTGTGTTCGCTAATTGGGCTTTGTATCGGGAGTTCACTTACAACATCAGCCACAATCGGCGTTGCTTTAATAGGTATGGCGGCGGCGATGGATTTATCGTTGGCGATTACAGCCGGTGCAATCATTTCCGGTGCATTTCTTGGGGATAAAATGTCTCCATTATCCGACTCGACCAATCTTGCATCGGGAACGGTTGGAGCACCATTATTTGAACATATTAATAATATGCTTTGGACTACGATTCCAGGTTTTTTAATATCGCTTATCAGCTTTTACTTCCTTTCACCGAATGTCAAAGTTGCTCGTGTTGAGGAAATCGAAGCCATGACCAAAGCCCTGGAAATGGAAACGAATATAAGCATATGGAGTATGATTCCGTTTGTCATCGTTCTAGTCATGGCTTTGAAAAAGGTGTCGGCGATTCCGACATTGTCAGCAGGAATCATTTCGGCGGCTGTGATTGCTTTCATACAAACGCCAAATTTGACCGTTGCAAAACTAGCGGATATCTTATATGGAGGTTTTGTACTGAAGAGTGGAATGGATCAACTTGACTCAATCCTATCGCGGGGCGGCATTGAAAGTATGATGTTCTCCGTTTCGATGGTGTTGTTGGCATTGGCCATGGGCGGACTATTGTTCGAATTGGGAGTCATCCCTTCTATTTTAAAAGCGGTCCAGGATTCATTGACGAGTGTAGCGAAAGTGATTTCCGCTACTGTATTTGCGGGAATCAGTGTAAATTTCCTGGTGGGTGAACAGTATTTGTCAGTTATATTGCCTGGGAAAGCCTTTCAGCAGAAATATGAAGATTTAGGCTTGCAGCCAAAAACGCTTGCGAGGGTACTAGAAGATGCGGGAACAGTTGTGAATCCTCTGGTTCCTTGGGGTGTCTGCGGTGTTTTCCTGACACAGGTATTGGGTGTTTCAACCCTTGAATATGCCCCATTTGCATTCTTCTGTTTACTTTGTCCTTTACTCAGTCTGATTTCTGGCTTTACGAAAATCGGTATCCATTATAAATGAAAAAACAGGCGGTCGGTTTCGACTGCCTGTTTTTTATATGAATTTCAATAGGGAAAACCCCCTGACATGAACAGAAATGTCAGGGGGTATAGGATTTTATGTTTATTTTGAAGACGCAATCTCATCTTTTGGGATGGACACGACCTTTTCTTTCTGTTCAAGTAAATTCATTCGCATGACGACATTTTGGAATATGCCCATTGATAGCATGAGCAGCAGTAAGGAAGATCCTCCATAACTGATGAATGGAAGGGTGATTCCTGTAATTGGGATAAGACCAGTCACTCCGCCGACGTTAATTCCTACTTGAATGCCGATCATGGATGAGATGCCGATCAATAAAAGACTTCCAAATGGATCTTTGCATTTTGCTGAAAGTACAAATCCCCTCAGGACGATAAAACCTAGTGTCAATAGAACGAATCCCACTCCGAATATCCCGAGCTCTTCTGCAATGACGGCCATGATGAAATCAGTATGTGATTCAGGCAGGTACCCGTATTTTTGTACACTGTCACCAAGTCCCACTCCAGTAAGGCCGCCGGATCCTATTGCGAATAAGGAATTCACGAGTTGATACCCGCTTTCTCCTGCCTTTCCGAAAGGGTCTGCAAACCCGGTAAAACGAGACACCTTATTTTCAGAGAGGACGGATGAGAAATTACCTGTCACGAGTACACCTAATGCGAATATCGCAACGAATATCGCAGTAATCAAAGAGAGTTTGAATATACTCTTAAAAGACATCCCGGATGAAATGATCATGGTACTTGAAATCAGGAAAATGACTGCTGCCGTTCCATAGTCAGGCTGTATTCCGATTAAAAAACAGATGAATACCAGAAAGAAAATAGGGGGAATGACGGCTTTATCAATACTATTGATACGATCCTGCCTTTTTCCGTAAATGGCTGCCAGATAAATGATCATCGCCAATTTGGAAAATTCGGCGGGTTGAATCGATGCTGTCCCTAACTTGAACCAGCTTGTGGCATTTCCTGCTGTATGGCCGAAGATAAATAGCAACAAAAGAATACCGGCCATTCCAAACATCATGGACATCAGAAACATTTTGTTTTTGTACATCTTATAAGGAAGAATCATCGTGACGATCATTGCCAGGAATGAAATGAGAAAGGCCGTTTTTTGTTTCTCAAAGAAGAAATCCATGGGCTTGTCGTATCGAGCAACAGCAGTAATCATGCTCGAACTGTAAATCATGACTAAACCAAACAAACAGAGTAATACGACAGCGATGAAAATAGGGAAGTCGTATGCTTTAATTATTCTTTTCACTTGTGCGCTCACCTCAAATATGTATGCGCGAAAAAATCGCCTTCTTATATAGTAACGGAAAATCGGTTATATAGAAAATAATTTTTATTCGATAATATGAATTTATCCTCTATTACCAAATATTAAACACTAAAACCGATAAACTAGTCTCCCGGATTTCCTTTTTGCTTATAGTTTGGATGCCTATACATTACCTTCGATAGCAAACGTGAATACTCCTTTTAAAATCGAAAATTTTTTACTATATATTCCATTTATGCAGTGCTATAGAGATTACTATTCAAGGTTATCGTTGAATGGGCTGTAGTTCATGTGTTTCACCAAATGAGTTGTAACACGTGATGTGATGTCGCGGATACTGTAATCGAATTTTTAAATAAAATGACTCATCTTAAGAGGTATACTTATTTTAGCTCCAATTATGTTGCAGGGAATCGGACAGGAATTTTATGGAGAGAGGGTAACGGTTGTGAACTTGATTTCAATCGATTATATTATACAGGCTGCTGCGTCTCTGTCATTATATAAGAGTGTTCAAGAAAAGCGGTCAGGCGCTCTTATCAATCCGTCCTGGCATATTAAGAAGTGGAATAGAGTCGCTCCTATAATGTCACTTGGAAAGGGCGTTTTGACAGCACTGCAGCCGAGAAGTTTTGCTGCATTTCAAGGAAGGGGAGTAGTTATGGAAGAAATACATGACAAGTTGGAAGTGTTTTCTCCGGCAACAGGTGAGAAGATTGCGGAAATCGTCCCAACGCCATTGAAGTCGATTCCTCATATATATAAGAAATCAAGACATGCGTTCCAATCATGGTCGAATCTTCCCATCAAGGAACGGCTGCACTATTTAAAACGGCTTCGTTTATTGATGGTTGAAAAAATGGATGAAATAGCTGAAGTCGTTTCAAAAGATACGGGAAAAGTGAAAATTGAAGCGCTGGTTGCTGACATCATGCCAACGATTGATGCAATCAAGCATATCGAGAAACATGCAGTGAAGGCTCTTTCCGGACGGAAGGTCACCACTCCACTCATGTTAATTGGTAAAAAATCTTATATCCATTATATGCCCCGAGGAACGATTCTCGTCATTTCACCATGGAATTATCCGCTGCAGCTTTCCATGGTTCCGATTCTTAATGCTTTAGCAGCGGGAAATACAGTCATCGCCAAGCCATCTGAGGTAACTCCTTTAGTTGGGGTGTGCATCGAAAATCTGTTTATTGAAGCTGGTTTCCCAGAGGGGACTATACAGTTTGCCCATGGAGGGAAAGAATTGGGTGCGGCATTAACTGAGCAAAAACCAGATTATATATTTTTTACTGGATCTGTAAGGACTGGAAAAGTGATTGGCGAGGTCGCAGCAAGACACCTGATCCCAACGACTCTGGAGCTTGGCGGTAAGGATCCGATGATCGTCCTGCGTGATGCTAACTTGGAGCGGGCTGTGAATGGGGCTCTATGGGGGGCTTTCACAAATAGTGGTCAGGTGTGCATGAGTGTTGAAAGGGTTTATGTGGAACGTCCTGTTTATAAGGAGTTCCTGATGCTTCTTAAAGAAAAAACGAAGTCCATGAGGCAGGGAGTGCAATCGAACGATGATATCGGTTCAATGACTTTCCCGGCACAAGTTGATATTGTGGCTGGACACCTGGAGGATGCACTGGATAAGGGGGCCGTACTTGAGGCCGGAACACCTCCGAAAGAGTGGAAAATGGGACAGACCCATTTCATTCCGCCGACAATTCTGTCCAATGTCGATCATTCCATGAAAATCATGAAAGAAGAAACGTTCGGACCCGTTTTGCCTGTTATACCTTTCGATACGGAGGAAGAAGTGATCGCCCTGGCAAATGAAAGTGAATATGGACTCAATTCCAGCGTTTGGACCATGGATAGGGAAAAAGCAAGCAGGATTGCGTCACGGTTAGTAACCGGTGCGGTGACGATCAATGATGTGCTAATAACGGTTGCTAATCATCATTTACCATTTGGCGGTGCCAAACAAAGTGGGGTTGGCCGCTATCATGGCGAACATGGATTGAAGATTTTCTGCCATGAAAAAGCGATCATGATCGATAATGGTAAAAACAATACAGAAATACAATGGTATCCATATGAGGGGAAATACACGAGTTTTTTATCGTTGTTTCAGAACTACTTTTCTGCCAAACCGAACTGGATTCGTTTCGGCAAAGAATATTTGCGATTGATTAAATTATCCAAAGGAAATCGAAAATGAGATCCATTTATAAAAAAGATTGTTATTTTCATAACTCGCGCGTATACTATTAATATACTTAATAACTGATTTTCCTTTTCAAAGGGGAGTAGCGTTAGGGTTCGCCCTAAAACAAAGTCGTCATTACGTGGATGTTAAACATTCATCGGCTTTGTTGACATGATTTCATGTTCAGCAAGACCTTTGCCTATATGGCAGAGGTCTTTTTATTTTGCCAATGCCAATAGGAAGGAAATACTAACTATTGGAGGTTGAATGGATGGAAGCATCAATATTATTGGAATATGGCTGGGTCCTTCTCATCTTGGTTGGATTGGAAGGGATACTTGCTGCGGATAATGCAGTTGTCATGGCTGTCATGGTTAAGCATTTGCCAAAAGAACAACAGCGAAAAGCCTTGTTTTATGGTCTGATGGGAGCTTTTGTTTTCCGCTTTGCAAGTTTATTCCTTATTTCCTTTCTTGTCGACGTGTGGCAAGTTCAAGCAATCGGTGCGATTTATTTACTTTTCATTGCTTTTCAGAACATTTACAAAAAATACGCTGGTAAAAGTGAGAAGGAAATCACGAAACCCAAAAAGCAATCTGGCTTCTGGATGACCGTGGTAAAGGTTGAAGCGGCTGATATAGCCTTCGCAATCGATTCCATGTTGGCTGCCGTCGCACTGGCTGTTACACTTCCTGCAACAGGCTGGATGAAAGTCGGCGGTATTGACGGAGGGCAATTCGCTGTCATGTTCCTCGGAGGTTTGATTGGATTGGTCATTATGCGATTTGCAGCAAATGGATTCGTGAAGTTGCTTCATCAGCGTCCTTCACTTGAAATGGCAGCATTTTTGATTGTGGGATGGGTTGGAGTGAAATTGGCGGTACACACACTCGCACACCCTTCATTGGCTGTCATCGATCATCATTTCCCTGAATCAACTCTTTGGAAATCGATTTTCTGGACCGTTTTGATTGGAATTGCGGCAGGTGCATGGATCCTTTCAAGCAAGAAAGAAAAAAAAGAAAAAGAAGAGAAAAAAATACAGGAAGCTTAAAAAAAAAGGCGTGCTGGTCGCGCCTTTTTTTTGCTTTTTAATGTATTTATGGGGATGACCCTCAAAAGCGCAGGGATGTTTACGTATGATATGTTAAAAGATGTGAATATTAAATTCCGGTTATAAAAATGACAATTGTCCCATTGAATTGGACGAAAATCCGGAAAAAGTTATTTTACTGTAATTGCACTGTAATAAACGAGAAAAAACTAAGTATTTTATCATGTTGATATATTATGTGATTTCATTTAAATCGCAAAAATAGTTCTTTTGGTACTGTCTTTTAGACTCCCTCCGCTTAAGATAAGTATGTTGATGCGTATTTTATGTTCAACAGGAGCGAGGTGAGCAAATGCTTGGATTGTTGTTTACAGCATTCAAAAAAAAGCGTTCTTTAGAAGAAACCGTATTGAAAATTCAACAAGGCGATATTAGCCTTCGTAATGATACTATAGAGTCATTCAAACCTTTTATTGCGAAAACCGTCTCATCGGTTTGCAAACGTTACATATACGAATCGGATGATGAATTCAGTATTGGTATGATTGCTTTTAACGAGGCAATCGATAAATATTCCCCGGAAAAAGGCCGTTCTTTATTGGCATTTGCCGAAACTCTCGTTAAACGAAGGGTTATAGATTATTTAAGAAGCCAGTCCAAACAAAAAGAAGTACTATTGGATTTATCACTGAATGATGTTAATGATCAAAACCATATATATATCGATAATGAAAATTCCATCAATGAATACGAGAAGCAAAAGGAATCGGAAAGAAGAAAAGAAGAAATTCAACTTTATATAAGCCATCTACAGGATTTTGGTCTGTCATTTGAGGATTTAGTTGAAAACTCTCCCAAACATGCAGATGCCAGGAAGGGAGCTATCATGATCGCTAAATTGTTAATGGAAGATGACGAACTGAAAGAAACCCTGTTTGCAAAAAAGCGGCTGCCCGTAAAACAGCTTGAGGGAAAAGTGGAAGTAAGCAGAAAAACGATTGAACGGAACAGAAAATACATCATTGCTGTGGCAATCATAATAAACGGAGATTTTTTGTATTTGAATGATTATATAAAAGGGGCTATCGATGGATGAAAAAAGGAGTTATTCTTTCAGTTAATAAGCGATATGTAACCCTATTGACCCCCGAGGGTGAATTTCTGAAAACCAAAAGGCAGGAACGGGTATATGAAGTGGGTGAGGAAATCACTTTTTCACCTGCTGAACAAAAGTTCACTTTAGCTTTTTCCAATTTTCATTCATCTTTCAAAAAAACGGCCGTGCTAAGCATTGCCTCCACTTTCTTGATACTCTTTTCGATTCTTCCTTCTTATTTCTCTGGTCCCGTGTCGGCATATATGACGATAGATGTGAATCCAAGCATTGAATTGGAGCTTGACGATGATTTAGAAGTTCTCAAACTTACCGGTTTAAATGAAGACGGCAAGCTTGTGATTGATCATCTGAAGGACTGGAAAGGCAAGAATATAAGGACTGTTACAAACCGAATCGTTGAAACGACGAAGCAACTTGGTTATTTGAAAGGAAATAAACAAATAGTCGTTTCCACAACGTTATTGGAAAAAAATAAAGAACTGGATAAGAATTTAAAAGAAGAGATAAAAGAAATATCAGAGCAGGATAATGTTTCTGATACAAGAATGAAAGTGCTCCAGGCAACAAAAAGCGATCGGAAGCAAGCAAGGAAACAAGGCATATCCACGGGTAGGTATCTTGATAAGAAGTTGAATGAAGATAAAGGAAAGGTAAAAGTCAATAAAAGGGAGCCTGCTCCAGCGCCAGATAAAAAGGTCGAGGAAAAGGTTATTATTCCGAAAGAGAAGGGCGTAACGCTGAGAACGGATAATCCGGATGGGGAAAAGAAAAAAGAGAATGATGAAATTGAAATAAAGCAAAAGGCGGACAATGAAGCAAAAACGACTGAACGGAAAAGCCCGGGAATTGAAGTTACCAAAATTAAGGAACAAACTGAACGGGAAGATACAATTGGAAAACGGAATGCGATAAATGGATATAAGGATAAACACAACGAGTCAAAAGGGAAATCGGATAGCTATCATACCAACCAATCAAAGAACATGCAGAAAAATGAACAGAAAGAGTTCAATGTGAAAAAAGTTTCATCAGCCAATGAAAATAAAAATGATGATTCTATAAAGCACGAAAAAAAAAATAAACAAGCTAGACAGAATAAGCAAGCTAAACAAGTGAAGCAAGTTAAACAGAATAAGCAAAATAAACAAGATAAGCAAAATAGGAAAGATTGGGATAAGTCGAAATGGGGTAAAGGCAATAGTGGAAAAGGAAATGGACATAATGATTAAAAAGAGTCCAGCATGCAGCTGGACTCTTAGCCATGGATATTTAATTGTAAAAAGATTATTGACCTTTAAGTTGAGATTGTGCTTGTTGTACAAGACGTTTCGTGATTTCTCCGCCAACTGAACCATTGGCACGTGCTGAAGTATCGGAACCTAATTGTACACCGAATTCGGATGCAATTTCATATTTGATTTGTTCTAATGCTTGTTCGATTCCAGGAACAAGAAGATTGTTACTGCTGTTAGCCATTTGAATCTCCCCTTTACTTTTTCAACGGCTTTTGCCGCTGTAATGATAGTATAAGTAGAATGTGGAGTTTTACTTATATGAGCGGCATCAAAGTTATTGGTAAACCTGCCTTTTTGTTGTAAGTAAGTCAGTTTTAAAAGAGAATGGAAAAAAGAATGAAAAAAGGGTAAACTAGATTTTTAATGGTTATGTGATTCGCATAACCATAAAGGAGTAAGAAAGGAAACTCTTTATGGTTGCTATCAAAAAAATATTATCAAAGTTAACACCCGCTCAGCTTATCGTCGGTTATTACTTTTTGGCCGTAAGTATCTCGACCATACTGTTGAGTCTGCCGGTTGCTCTTAAACCAGGCGTGGAATTTAAATTCATGGATGCATTATTCACAGCCGTAAGTGCAGTTAGTGTGACTGGTCTAACTGTTGTTAGTTTACCTGAAGTGTATAATGAGGTAGGCTATTTCATTCTAATGTTTGTTCTCCAATTTGGCGGTATTGGCATTATGACACTTGGAACGTTTTTCTGGTTGATTTTGGGTAAGAAAATCGGTTTGAAGGAAAGACAATTGATCATGACGGATCAGAACCAATCGAATCTTTCGGGGCTTGTTAAATTATTGATTCAAATCATTCAGATATTTGTCGTAATTGAAATGATTGGAGCTCTAGTTTTAGGCATTTACTTTCTGAATTATTTTCCAAGCTGGCAAGAAGCCTTTTTAAATGGCTTGTTTTTGGCCATAAGTGCCACCACGAATGCTGGTTTTGATATTACCGGCATTTCAATGATTCCATTTAAAAACGATTATTTTGTACAGTTCATCACGATTATCCTGCTTACCCTTGGAGCTATCGGGTTTCCTGTCTTGATTGAGTTGAAAGAGTTTTTATCCAATAAAGCCCGTACTTATAAGTTTCATTTTTCTTTGTTCACGAAGCTGACATCAGTCACTTTCTTTTCCCTTATCATTGGGGGAACGATCCTGATTTACTTGCTGGAAATGAACGGTTTTTTTAAAGATAAGAGCTGGCATGAATCTTTTTTTTACTCACTATTTATGTCATCGAATACGAGAAGTGGTGGCCTTACGACGATGAATGTGAGCGATTTCTCGGAACCGACCCTTTTATTGATGAGCATTTTGATGTTCATTGGAGCATCCCCAAGTTCAGTCGGGGGAGGGATACGGACAACGACCCTGGCCATCATGATTCTATTTTTATGGAATTTCATGAGGGGAAGGCGTTCCATTAAAGTGTTCAAGCGGGAGATTCATCCCGATGATATTCGAAAGGCGACGGCAGTTATGATCATGGGATCGCTCCTTTGCATAATCGCTGTTTTCATTTTATCGATTACTGAGAATTTTACTTTGATGCAAATCATTTTTGAAGTATGTTCGGCTTTCGGTTCAGTCGGTCTTTCGATGGGAATTACGCCTGAACTCAGCAATACCGGTAAAATTGTCATTATGATCATTATGTTCATCGGCCGTGTCGGGATAACTTCCCTCTTGTATATCATAGGCCATAAAGAAGTTACGGAAAATTTCCATTATCCTAAAGAACGCGTCATCATTGGGTAAATGAATTAAGTAGAACAGTGACCTTTCCATCGAGGAAAGGTTTTTTGTTTTGTTTGCAGGAATCATGAACAAAATGTTGAAATTTACCTATAAGTGAGTATTCCACCACTTTTATATACAAAAATTGCTTGATTTGACCCCTTACTTCGAATTCAATCAAATGAAGTATAAATCATTTTGGTAAGGAGGTGGAAGAAGTGAAGAAATATACTGGAAGGATTATTGTCCCTGCCCTTTTCTTCATATTGATATTACCCTATTTAGGGTGGCTGGGGCATGAAGAACGAAGGTTTTCCGCCTTTGCAGTAATATATTTAATCGTAATTTTAACCATTGCCTGGTGTTTGGGTGCCATCTTCGATCATAACCGAAAAACGATTGCTTTGTTGCAGGATAGCGAAGGGCGTTATCGCATTATCTCCAATTACTCTAAAGAATTGATCAATAGCTTCAATGAAGTCGTTTTCCAAACGGATGAAAAAGGGAAATGGTTGTATTTAAACCCGGCATGGAAATCGATGAGCGGTGCAACCGTGAATGAATCCCTGGGGCTTCACTTTTCTAAACATATGGATAACGCTTCTTATCAAGAGGTATTGAAGACCTTTGAGGACTCCTTTCATCGAGGGGATAAATATTTTCGTGCGGACATTAAACTAAATGCAAAAAAGGGAACAAGTTGGGTTGAAGCATTCGTTAAACTAATTTACGATGACGCTGGGAAATTCATCGGGACGGTGGGCATATTATCGGAAATCAATGAACGGAAACATGCGGAGGAAAAGCTTGTTAGCCTAAACGAACACCTGGCAATAACATCAAGCAAATTATCAACGGCTGCCCAACTTGCGGCAGGGATTGCACATGAGGTCAGGAATCCGATGACAGCGATAATGGGATTCGTGAAATTGATTAAAGATGGCGGTTCTGAAAAGCAGGAATACTATGATATTATTTTTTCAGAAATAAATCGAATCGAGCAGGTGCTGAATGAACTCTTGCTGCTATCGAAACCTGCTGAGGCGGTTTTTCTCGAGAAGGATTTAAAGGAAAGCTGCAACCATGTCGTAACGCTGTTGGAGACCAACGCCGTACTGAACAATATCCAAATTCATAAAAATTATGATTCAGAACCTATTTTTATGTACTTTGATGAAAACCAAATCAAGCAAGTATTAATAAACATGATAAAAAATTCCATAGAATCGATGCCGAATGGCGGAAATATTTTTGTGAGCATAAATGAAAAAAATGGGGAAGTTTTTTTGAGCATTTTGGATGAAGGTGAAGGTATCCCGGAAAACTCCCTTCAAAAGGTAGGAGAACCATTTTTCACCACAAAAACATCAGGAACGGGATTGGGTCTTTCCGTTTGTTTTAGAATCATCGAAAAGCACGGCGGAAAAGTTTTCATCACAAGTGAACTGAAAAAAGGTACGAAAATCGTTTGTATATTTCCAACCGTCCAACAAAGGGAATGTAGTGAGAACGAAAAGGTCCGGATGCAAGGCCGCGAATGACTAGAAAATAATGATTTAATCGTTGTAAAAATCTGAATATTATGTATATAATTTAAGAGCAATAACATACTAACCGGTTAGTAAGTTTAAAAGGAGGAATTCAATTTGAACTTTGAACATACTCAAAAGGTGAAAGATCTGGAAAAGAAGTTAACGGAATTCATGGAAAAGCATGTTTACCCAAATGAATCAATATACAAAAAGCAGCTCGAAGCACAGAAGAGCCGCTGGAGTGAAATACCCCCGATAATATCTGAATTGACGGCAAAAGCAAAAGAAGAAGGATTATGGAATTTATTTTTACCTGATAGCGGTTATGGCGCGGGTTTAACAAATCTAGAGTATGCCCCGCTTTGTGAAATCATGGGTAGATCGACGATAGGGCCTGAAATCTTCAACTGTAATGCGCCGGATACTGGTAATATGGAAGTGTTGGTGAGATACGGTTCAGATGAACATAAAGAACGCTGGCTGAAGCCCTTGCTTGCTGGGGAAATCCGCTCATGCTTCTCGATGACAGAACCGGAAGTGGCGTCTTCCGATGCGACCAATATCGAATGCAGGATTGAAAAGACGGGTAATGAGTATGTCATAAACGGCCGAAAATGGTGGTCTTCAGGAGCAGGCGATCCCCGATGCAAGATTGCCATCGTCATGGGTAAGACAGATCCTGAGGCGTCCAAGCATGAACAACAGTCAATGATTCTTGTACCGCTGGATACACCGGGTGTCAAAATCGAGAGAATGCTCCCTGTGTTTGGTTATGATCATGCCCCGCATGGCCATGCCGAAATCACTTTTGAAAATGTGAGGGTCCCGGCAACGAACATTCTATGGGGTGAAGGCAAAGGATTTGCGATTGCCCAAGGAAGGCTCGGACCCGGGAGGATACATCATTGCATGAGGCTGATCGGCGCTGCTGAAAGAGCTCTTGAAGAATTATGTAAGCGCATACAAAAACGTGTCGCTTTTGGTAAAACATTGGCGAGACAAGGTGTGATCATGGAGTGGGTTGCTGATTCACGCATTGAAATCGAACAAGCAAGACTTCTGACCTTAAAAGCTGCTTATATGATGGATACTGTCGGGAACAAGGAAGCGAAAGCGGAGATTGCCATGATAAAAGTGGTGGCACCAAATATGGCATTGAATGTGCTGGACAGGGCCATCCAAGGCTTTGGAGCTGCTGGGATTTCCGATGATTTCCCTTTTGCTGCACATTGGGCCAATGCAAGGACTTTAAGGCTTGCTGATGGTCCCGATGAAGTTCACCGCTCACAAGTTGCTAAGATAGAACTTCGAAAATACCAACAAAAGCATGAGGTGAAAATATGAAAGTTACCGACTTATTCGATTTAACTGGAAAGACGGCGATCATAACCGGTGGAGGGAGAGGATTGGGAGCACAAATTGCGACCGGCTTTGCCGAAGCTGGTGCAAATGTCGTTCTTTGTTCAAGGAAGAAGGAGGCATGCGATGAAGTTGCTTCACAAATCGAAAAGCTTGGAGTCAAGGCGCTTTCCCTGAAGTGTGATATCACCAATCCGTCAGATGTACAGGAAGTTGTTAACGAAACTTACCGTGAATTCGGTGCCATCGACATTTTAGTAAACAATAGCGGGGCATCCTGGGGGGCACCGGCCGTCGACATGCCCCTTGAAGCATGGCAGAAGGTGATGAATGTCAATGTAACCGGAACCTTTATCATGAGCCAGATAACAGGCAGGGTCATGATTGAGCAGGGACATGGGAAAATCATAAACATCGCTTCCGTTGCCGGATTAGGGGGGACCGACCCGAGGGTGCTCGATACTGTCGGATATAATACGAGTAAAGGGGCGGTCATTACTTTAACGAAGGATTTAGCTGTTAAATGGGGTCAGCATAATATCAATGTTAATGCAATTGCACCCGGGTTCTTTCCGACAAAAATGACGAAAGGGGTTCTTGAGCAAGGAAAGAATCCTATCTTGGATTCGACTCCGCTAAAAAGATTAGGGAGTGATGATGATTTGAAAGGGGCAGCGGTTTTCCTGGCTTCAAAGGCATCCGATTTTGTGACTGGGAATATCCTGATTGTCGATGGGGGTTCACATGCAAAGTAATGAAAGGTAAGTAAATTTGGCTGGAGGGTATGAAATGATAAATGAAAAAAAATGGCTTTCCGTTTATCCTGATTCAATTTCAAAGGAAATAAAAGTCCCTGAGTTTCCGATGCAAGAGATCCTTCAAAATGCATGTCAGTCCTATCCAAACAATACAGCTATTACCTTTTATGACCAAAAGATATCCTATCAGGAACTTTTTCATGCGTCGCAAGCCTTTGCTTCAGCCCTGCAAAAAAAAGGTGTTCAAAAAGGCGATCGTGTCGCCATCATGCTACCTAACTGTCCGCAATACGTTATCGCTTATTATGGATCGTTGGCAACAGGAGCCATTATCACCCAAATCAACCCAATGCTGGTTGAAAGGGAGCTGCAGCATATTTTACAGGACTCCGGTGCTGAAACGATCGTTGTATTGGATGGATTATACCCGAAAGTGAAAAGTGTGCAGCAACATGCAAATCTGAAAAATATCATCGCCGTAAGCCTTCAGTCTTCGGATGCAGATTTCCAGCCTGATGCTTCTTTTGACCAATTCATGAAGACAGGGGACGGCAAAATCAATCACGTATCAATCGATCCGGAAAATGATATAGCCGTTCTTCAGTATACAGGAGGAACGACCGGCCGTTCAAAAGGGGCGATGCTGACTCACAGCAATATCCTGGCCAATGTCGTTCAATCGTATGAGTTCTTCAAGCATGAATTAAAAATGGGCTCTGAAAGAACGCTGTCGGTTATCCCGCTTTTTCATGTTTTTGGAATGACGTCCGCAATGAATTTATCCGTGTATATCGCGGGTGATTCCATCATGCTGCCGCGATTTGAAATAGAAGAAGTGCTGGAAACGATTAAGCGTGAACAGCCGACCACTTTTCCGGGTGTACCGACCATGTATGTAGCGTTGACGAATCATCCAAAGGCAGAAGAATATGGAATGGGCTCAATTCGGGTCTGTAACAGCGGAAGTGCACCGATGCCCGTGGAACTGCTGCGTGAGTTCGAACGAAAATCAGGTGCGAAGATATTGGAAGGCTACGGTCTAACGGAAGCTTCGCCAACAACGCATTGTAACCCGGCATTTGCAAAAAGGAAGCCTGGGAGCGTCGGGATTGGTTTCCCTTCGACTGAATATAAAGTGATGGACCTGGGGGACGGGACAAAAGAAATGTCCCATGGCGAATTGGGGGAATTGGTCGTCAAAGGACCTCAAGTGATGAAAGGTTACTGGAATATGCCGGAGGAAACGGCGGTGACCCTTAGGGATGGTTGGCTTTATACGGGTGATATCGCCAAAGTTGATGAAGACGGGTATCTCTATATTGTCGACAGGAAAAAAGATTTGATCATCGCAAGTGGCTATAATATATATCCGCGAGATGTGGAGGAAGTTCTCTATGAACATCCTGCTGTTCAGGAAGCGGTTGTCATCGGAGTTCCAGATGCTTACCGAGGGGAGTCGGTAAAAGCTGTGCTCGTACTTAAACAAAATAAAACGGCAAATGAACGGGAAATCATCGATTACTGCCGAGCTAACCTATCGGCTTATAAAGTTCCGCATTTCGTTGAATTTCGTGATGAGTTACCGAAAACAAATGTCGGAAAGATTTTAAGGCGGGCTTTAAGAGAAGAACTTTCCAGGAAATAAGAGGGCTTTGATAGTACGAACGCGTATGATATCAATTCAGCTGAAATTTTAACAGATTGAGAGGATGCAAACATGAAAGAAAAAATGACAGAACATAGCATACGCTTATTTGAAAAGAAGGGCTTTAGTGAAACGTCGATTTCCGATATCGTCGAATCGGTCGGGGTTACGAAGGGAACGTTTTATTATTACTTTACGAGTAAAGAGCAGTTGCTTATGGATATTCATCTAGCTTATATAGACGAGTTGCTTAGTGAGCAGGAAATAATCATGTTGGAGCCTGGGAAAAGCTGTAAGGATAAGCTTTTCGATATGGTATTGATGCTTTTAAAAAGCATCAAAACCAAAAAATCCAGCGCAACGGTCTTTTTCCGTGAAATGAAAAATCTAAGTGACGAAAAACTTGCACAAATCCTTCCTAAGCGTGATGAGTTCCGAAATAAAATCGAGCAAGTGCTGATTAGCGGCATCGAGAGCGGAGAACTACGTTCCAATCTCGATGCATCCATCATCTCTTTTGCTATTTTGGGTGTGGCCAATTGGAGCTATCATTGGTTCGACCCGGAAGGTGAAAAAACCGAAAAGGAAGTTGCAGCCATTTTTATGGGGATGATTCTGCAGGGAATCGAAGCGTGACCAGGTTACATACTAACCAGTTAGTAGAAGGGAGATAGAAGGCATGACCAACAAGCAAATTCAATCAATAACCGTAATTGGGGCTGGGCAGATGGGGCATCAAATTGCGATGCTTGCTGCACTTGGAGGTTACGAAACGATTCTTCAGGATGTTCAAGAAAACGCGTTGAATACAGCCCAAGAAAAATTGGACGTCATTTTGACTAAATGGGTTCAAAAAGGAAAATTGTCTGAAGATCGTAAGTTGGCTGCTTTTAGCCGTCTTCAATATACCACCGATCTTGAGAAAGCGGCCAGTGGAGCTGATTTGATCATTGAAGCGGTCATTGAAAAGCTTGATGTGAAACAGGAAGTCTTCGCTAAACTTGAGGAATTGGCCCCAGCAGAAACCATCTTTGCAACGAATAGTTCAACGATTGTCAATAGCCTGATTGCGAGTGTGACGAATCGTCCGGATAAGTTCATTAATATGCATTTCTTTTTCCCGCCTCTAGTAATGGATTGTGTTGAGGTTGTGATGAGTGACCAAACATCTGAGGAAACAGCGAAGCTTGCGATGGAAGTAACAGAGAATATGAATAGGACAGGAGTTTTGTTGAGGAAAGAGATATCGGGATTCGTAGCCAACCGAATTTTGGGAGCGTTGCAGCGTGAGGCCTTATATTTGTATGAAGAAGGAATTGTTGACTATAAGGAAATCGATTTGATTTGCAGGAAAGCTCTCGGCCATCCCATTGGTCCTTTTGAACTGATGGATCTATCAGGTATTGATGTGGGGTATTTTGTCATGCAGCAGCGTTACAATGAAACGGGAAATCCAGAAGACAAGCCAAATGCTTGTATAGAAGAAAAGGTGAATAAAGGACAATTAGGCAGGAAAACAGGAAAAGGCTGGTATGATTATCCAAACCAAGGAGTGAAGAATTGATGACAAAATTACTTAAAGTGGTTAAGGAAAATAAGCTTGCGGTCATCACCATCGATAATCCCCCATTAAACGTAATCAGTAAACAAGTATTCAGGGAATTGGGAGAAACATTCGATGAACTTTCAAAAGATATTGATACTGTTGCGGTACTCATAACCGGTGCAGGCAATATCGCATTTGCGGCTGGTGCTGATATAAAAGAATTCCCTAAAATGATGGGGAACCCGAAAATGAAGGAAATCGTAAAGGAAGGTCATGCCGTCCTAACCAAAATTGGCCAGTTCCCTAAACCTACGATAGCTGTATTAAACGGCCTGACTTTGGGCGGCGGATGCGAACTGGCTCTGGCCTGTGATTTGCGAGTGGCAGAAACACAGGTTCAAATTGGTCTGCCGGAAGTGAAATTAGGTTTATTTCCTGGAGCTGGCGGTACACAGCGTTTGTCCAGACTTGTCGGAAACGCAAAAGCAAAAGAGATTATATTCACCGGTGATCCGCTTGGTGCCATAGAAGCGGAAAAAATCGGGCTTGTCAATAAAGTCGTCGAGCAAGGCTGCGGCTTGACGGAAGCGAAAATCTTGGCCTCACGAATGACAAGGCACTCACTTCAGGCACTTTCGAGAATCAAGAAGGCCATTAATGAAGGAAGTGAAGCCACGCTTGAACAAGGTCTAGAGATTGAAACGGATCTTTTTGGAGAAATCTTCCAAACTGAGGATGTTAAAGAAGGGGTTTCCGCTTTCTTGGATAAACGTAAACCTGCTTTTGTACATCGTTAATCAAGGAGGGATTTTATGCATGAATTCGAAGTCAACGTTCGTTTTTCCGAAACGGATGCTTTGGGGCACATCAATAACACAAGCTATTTCATTTACCTCGAAGAAGCACGCATGAAATTTTTTGAAGCTTTGGGCCTAGCGACGAATGTTGAATCATGGAACTTTTTGTTAGCTTCCACGAAATGCGACTTTATTGCTCAGGGATATTTCAATCAACTCTTGACCATTCGTTCATCTATAAAAAAGGTAGGTACGAAAAGTTGTGAAATGGTCCATGATATCCTCTGCTCACAAACTGGGGAAGTCATTGCCAAGGGTAGTGCTGTTTTAGTCTGTTTTAATTTTTTGAATCAAAAAAGTGAGCCTATCCCTGAAATGATTAAAGAAAAGCTCATTTCACATCTTGTTCAAAATTAGAATGACAAAAGTCTAAAGGAGTGGAAGAAATTGGTTAGCGATACGATTCCTGTTCGGCCCGGCGAGGAACTGAATGTTGGTGCATTAGAAGGTTTCCTAAGAAAAAATATATTGGACCTTCCAAATGAACCGTTAGAATTGCAACAGTTTTCAACGGGCTATTCCAATTTGACCTATCAGCTGAAAATGGGCGAATGGGAGGCTGTTCTCAGAAGGCCCCCGCTTGGTCCTGTTGCTCCAAAGGCACATGATATGAAGCGCGAACATCATATCCTTTCCTCTATCCACCCATATTTCCAAGCGGCTCCCGAGCCTATTCTGTTCTCGGATGACGAATCGATTGCGGGGGCCCCTTTTTTCCTAATGGAAAGGAAACATGGAATTGTAATAGATACCGAATTTCCAAAGGATATCGAGCCAACGGTGGAAAAGTGCCGACAGCTTTCATATGTCATGGTCAATCGGCTTGCTGATCTTCACTCGATTCCTTATGAGAAAACCCGGTTGGTGGAAATTTCCAAACCTGAAGGGTTCATTGAAAGACAAGTGCAAGGATGGATTTCCCGCTATGAGAGAGCAAAAACTGATGAAATCAAGGAAATTCGACCGCTTATCGATTATTTTCAACTGAATGTCCCGAAACATAGCCAGACTTCCATTATCCATTATGATTATAAGATCAATAATGCCATGTTTAACATGGATCTTACAGAGATGGTTGGTTTATTCGATTGGGAAATGTCCACCGTTGGTGATCCGTTAGCCGATCTAGGAGTGGCTTTAAGCTACTGGACGGAAAGCGGTGATCCGGAACTTATCAAAATCGGTGTGGGTCAAGCGTCCATCACGACTTTAAACGGTTTCCTGACACGAAGGGAATTCATCGAGATGTATGCAGCAAGAAGCGGAAGGGATGTTTCCAACGTCGATTTTTATTTAACATTTGGTTACTTTAAGTTGGCCGTCATTCTTCAGCAAATCTATTATCGATATAAAAAAGGCCAGACTAATGATCCCCGTTTTTCCAATCTCGGAAAAACGGTTAAAAGCTTACTCACTCATGCTGCATATGTAGCTGCGAAGGAAGTTTAAGTAAATGGAATATATACAAAACATTCATTTACTACTAAAAAAAGAAGAGATAGATGGGGAAAAGCTCAAAGAGGGGGAGAAAGTTGCGGTCGTACTTGATGTGTTATTAGCGACCACTACGATTATTTCAGCACTGAATGAGGGAGCGTGCCAGGTTATACCCGTCATGGATCCAGTGGATGCCTTGGTGAAAAGCCAGGAATTGGACCATGGGGATTTTGTAGTGGCAGGGGAACTAAAAGCTAAGCCTGTTGAGGATTTGATGTATCCAAGTCCGACGCTATTGAGTAAGTTGGTACCTGGCAAAACTTTAATATTGTCCACGACTAATGGAACGGTTGCGCTGAGGAATTCAGCAGCTGCCAAAAAGGTTTATATCGCATCTTTATTAAATAATCCGTCTGTTGCTGAGAAAATAAAAAAACATCATAAAACAGAAACGATCATCATCGTTTGTTCGGGAAACTCAGGTGAATTCAGTCTGGAAGACTTTTATGGTGCAGGTCATTTGATAGATTGCCTGATTGCTGGATCACAAGGTACGTTCATACTCAACGATGCCGCAAAGGCTGCAAAAGCGTTTTATCGAACGAATAGCGAAAATGCCTTTGATATCCTGAAATCATCATATGTCGGACAGTTATTTGACAAACACAGCTTGATCGCAGATTTGGAATTGGCGGCGCAAAAAGGTTCGCTGGATATTGTCCCAGAGTTGGTGGATGGAAATATCGAAGCTGAATTGAAAAGGCAGGAAACGTAGTTCAAAACCTGGATAAGGAGTGAATGGCATGAGGTTTTCACAATCAATAGCGGTGGTGACGGGTGCAGGTTCCGGTATTGGGAAGGCTACAGCGATGCGCCTGTCGGACGAAGGGGCAAAAGTGTTGTTGGTAGGGAGGACGAAAGGGAAGCTGGAGGAAGCAGCTGCAGAAATCAATGCCAGGCACACGATTCCCATGGCTGACATTTTCGCTGCAGATGTTACCATCGAGGAAGAGGTAAAGAAGCTGGCCATGTATGTGAAGGAACAATATCGTGACCTTCACATTTTGATCAATAACGCAGGTGGGTCAAAGTCCTCGAAGCTTTTGGATACATCTGCAGCTGATTGGGACATGATTCAACAAGTCAATTTGAAAAGTGTCTTTCTTGTTTCCAAGTACTTGGGGAAAGTGATGGAAGAAAAAGCGGGCAGCGGAAATGAAGCCACCAATCGGGCAATCGTGAATGTGGCTTCACTGTCAGGACATCAGGCAGGGGCATTCATCCCGCATTACAGCTCTGCTAAAGCAGGGGTCATCAGTTTAACGAAATCATTGGCATTGGAACTCGCCGCAGCCGGCATCCGGGTCAATTCCGTATCACCGGGATTCATTGAAACGCCATTAACGGAGGATAAATTGCAGAATGAAAAATTCGTTAAGTCGATCCGACGGAACACAGCACTGGAAAGAGTGGGGAAGGCGGAGGAAATAAGTAATGTCATTACCTTTGCCGCTTCCCCTGAGGCTTCCTATATGACTGGGACGGATTTATTGGTGGATGGCGGCTGGTTGATCAAATAGAAAAGGGGATGGGTAAATGTTAAAAGAACACTTATTGACAGAAGTAATCGATAATGTAATGATCCTGACTTTGAATCGTCCTGAAAGCCTAAATGCGTTTAGTCCGGATATGATCGCAAGCTTGACGAAAGCGATTAAGGATGTAAAACATACACCACATATAAGGGCCGTCATCATCAAAGGGGCGGGAAGGTCGTTCACTGCAGGAGGAGACGTAAAGTCGATGGGGAAGGCCTCTGCAGGTCAATTGTATGATCATGTCGGCAGAATGAACGAATGCATTTTGGCTCTGGATGCTTCTGAGGTTCCCGTAATCGCAGCCGTCCATGGATTTGCGGCAGGGGCAGGATTCAATTTGGCACTCGCTTGTGATTTGATCGTAGCTTCCGATGATAGTCAATTTGCCATGAGTTTTTCACAGGTAGGCCTAATTTCTGATGGAGGGGGTTCTTATTTCTTACCTAAATTAGTGGGGCCCCACCTTGCAAAGCAGCTCTTCTTTTCTGCAGAACCGATTTCTGCGGAGCGCTTAAACCAGTTAGGTGTCATTAATTATATTTATCCACTCAATCAACTGGAAGAAGAATCATTGAAACTTGCGGAAAAGCTGGCAAATGGACCGACTAAAGCTTTTGGAATGATGAAAAAGCTCGTTAGCCATTCATTTACGGCTACACTTGATGAAATACTCGAACAGGAGCGCATCACGCAAACCTTGATGGCTTCCACAGAAGATCATCTGGAGGGAGTTGCAGCATTCAAAGAGAAGAGAAAACCGGAATTCACAGGAAATTAATAAGGGAGGGATAAAGATGAGAGCCATTCATTTTGAAGAATACGGCGGACCGGAAGTACTGAAATTGACTGAAATGGAAAGACCCGTGCCAACTGGACATGAAGTTCTGATTGAAATCGATTGTGTCGGCGTCAATTATGCAGATACAGCCAGAAGGGAAGGGCAATATGTAGTGCCTACGCCGCTTCCATTCATTCCAGGTGCGGAAGTGGCTGGCGTTGTGGTGGAAGTTGGCGGAAAGGTGACTAAAATCAAACCTGGTACAAGGGTCGTGAGTTTAATTGAATCAGGTGGATATTCAGAATATGCCCTATCTGATGAATTCTCCGCCATTCCGCTTCCTGATGCCATTCAGTTCCATGAAGCTGTTGCCCTGCCACTTCAAGGCCTTAGCGCCTATCATATTTTAAAGACAATGGGACGCATGCAACAGGGGGATACGGTTTTGGTCCATGCTGCTGCAGGCGGTGTGGGAACGATTGCGGTCCAGCTAGCCAAAATCTTCGGGGCTGGAAAAGTGATTGCAACCGCCAGTACAGTGGAAAAGTTGGAACTGGCTAAAGAGATGGGGGCAGATGAACTCATCGATTACACGAAAGAAGGATGGGAAATGGAAGTCCGTGAGGTCACGTCCGGCAAGGGAGTCGACGTGGCGTTGGAGATGGCTGGAGGGGATATTTTCAATAAAACATTGAAATGTTTGGCACCATTTGGACGTCTTGTTGTGTTTGGTAATGCCAGTCGTAAGCCTTATACGATGAACCCGCAGCAATTAATGAGGCGCAATCAATCCGTCGTAGGTTTTTTCCTGCCACAGATCATGAAGCACCCAGATTTACTGTTGCCTAGCATTCAAGAACTTTTTGTATACGTCGCGTCCGGGGAACTTAAGCTAACCATCGGCGGCATCTATCCAATTGAAAAGGCCGCAGCCGTCCATGAGGTAATGAACGCCCGTCAAACGAAAGGGAAGTTGATTTTGCAGGTTAAATGAGAAGAAGGGGTGTGATGCACCCCTTTTATGATAATGGGATTTTTGACCTTCTAGAGAGACTCAATCCGCATCAGTGCTCACATCCTTATCGGGATGCATGAAAGGTGGCTGCGGCGCTTTTTTGGACTCTAACAGTTCACGGTTTTCAGTTGAATTCCAGCCTATATCATTGGTAGGGTGTATCCATTCGTCTCCAGCCATGATTTCCGGGTCTGTCTCTTCACTCCAATTTTCGAGTGGTGAGTTTTCGGATGCATATTTACTGTCGCCGATGACGACTCCATAATCATTGACGAATGGAGCTTGTGGTTTTATGCCGGTTCCCTTAAAGCTTGGTGCGTTAATTTGGTGAGGCTGTGTACCGTCGATGATTGGTGAATCCAATTTCTTTTTCATATGGTGTCTCCCTTCCCGTTTTACGGTTATTTTTCTCGTCTGTCCCTATATTATCCCTGAATAATTTCCGGCATTTTTACCCCATTCTAAAATGTAAACTATATGAAAAGGGTGGATGAAAATGAAACGGAAAGCTAATGTGGATGGAGCTGTCAAAGCAAGTAAAACGCCAAAAAGAAACCAAGCTGAAAATGAATTTTCCAATGAGTTCGCATTGGAGGAAAACGCAATGAAAGGTGCCAACCGTAATTCTAAGCAGGGCAGAAAAGGCAGAAGTTAATGGATAAAGAAAGACAGAACAGCCAGGAAAAGTTGGGAAAGCATGTACGAACTGAATTTGGAATCGAATTCAGCGGCGATATGAACGCAACTAAAATTTATGAAATTTTGGCAAAAGAAAATAAAAAACGTGATAGTGATAAGTAAATAAGGACGGACCCAATTCTTGGGTCCGTCCTTATTCTTAAAAAATGATGCTTCCAGATTTTGTGAGAGGGAATATTGTTGAGCCCTTACCACTCGGATCAAAATAGGCAAGCATGAACGATGGTTTCTCGACGATTATTCCCTCAGCTAAATATGTTTCCAAATCAAAGGGAAGTGCCTCGAGCAATGTGTGTTTGTGTATTTCTTTTTCATTAAGTGACAAAGCTGTGAAAGAGGAACCAAGCTGTTCAGGCTTATTCAGAATCTCTTCATATATCTCTTTCCGACCATTTTTATCTAATGAAGCTTCCCACCAAGGTTTACGTGGTTTATATTTTTGATTCATGAAATAATCCAACTTCATGAGTCCGATAATGTTTTTCAGTTCAGCAGATTCCCGGGAAGCCAGAAACTGCTGTAAACGTCTGAACAAGTCTTCAAGCTGATGTCCGATTCGTGACCATCCTTGTTCATCCCAATAGGTACCGAAATCTTGAAAGAAGTCGAATGGTGATTGAAATACCGTTTTGACAAGATATTCCGTGGTATGATCCATTCTATGGTCATTCCAGTACTTTTCAAGGACATCTTCAACCTGTTTAATGCGGACAATGTCATCAAAGGATAAAACATTATTTCCCAGGATTTCATAGGGAGCATGTTCGCTGTATATATATTGGTGTTCAGCGGCACGTATCCGTAAGCCAGTGCCACGAAGCATCTTTAAGAAACCAAGTTGCATCTCTTCGGGTCTGAGCTCGAAAACATCATTGAAAGTTTTTCTGAAAGAATGATAATCTTCTTCTGGTAAACCGGCAATAAGGTCTAAATGTTGATCAATTTTCTGCCCTTCTTTGACCATGGTTACGGTCCTGGTCAATTTTTCGAAGTTCTGCCTTCTCATGACTAAATCATTCGTATGATCATTCGTCGATTGCACCCCTATTTCAAAGCGAAACAGTCCTGCAGGGGCATTATCGTTCAAGAACTGGATAACCTCCGGACGCATGATGTCAGCCGTGATCTCGAACTGGAAAACCACACCGGGAAGATGTTCATCGATTAAGAATTGAAACATCTCCATTGCATAGCTTCGGCTAATGTTGAAGGTTCGGTCAACGAACTTAATGGTCTTGGCACCATTAGCCATAAGGTATCTGATATCTTCTTTAATCTTTTCACGATCAAAATACCTGACACCCACTTCAATCGATGAAAGGCAAAATTGGCAGCTGAACGGGCACCCTCGGCTAGTTTCGATATAGGTGACACGTTTAGATAGGTCGCCGCGGTCTTCCTCCAAACGATATGGAGAAGGAAGGGATTTCAAATCAACCTTGCCGTTCTGAGGCTGGATGATTTTTTTTCCATCCTGTCGATACGCAATGCCGCCGACCTTCTTATAGTCATTCGAACCTTCAATTTCAGATAAAAGGGCCTTGAAGGTGACTTCACCTTCGCCAATTACGATGAAATCAGCCCCGGGAATCTGATCAAGCCATTCCCCAACATCATAGGTGACTTCAGGTCCGCCGAGAATGATAACCAATTCTGGATTGATCTTCTTCAGCATGGCTACGACTTTCATCGTTTCCTCGATGTTCCAAATATAGCAGCTGAACCCTATGACATCAGGTTTTTTGGAATGAAGGTCACCAACTATGTTCATAATTGGATCTTTTATCGTATATTCTGCCAGCTGTACATCATAATCGGGCTGGGCATAAGCTTTTAAATATCGAATGGATAGCGATGTATGGATATATTTTGCGTTAAGAGTACTGATTATTATATTCATGTTAAAGGGCGTCAAAGAAACGCCTGGCTCCTTTCGTGTACATGTCTTTTTAAGCCAACAAGCACTAACGAGTAATTTTACCATAGCGTGCTCCATTTGAAAAATGGGTTATGGTATTGGATGGGGAATCTTTCAGCTTGAAAGTCGAAATGAAATGGACTTTGAAAAAACGGATAAAGCATAAAATGCTTCATCCGTTTTATTTAAAAAGCTTGTTTAATATACTTTTTCGTTTTAGTCATGAGTCGTTTTGTTTTGGTCGCTTTCAATTCGATGATCGGCTGCGCCATCGTAGCGATCATTTGACTTGATAATAACACGGTAATCAAGAAAGCGAGGCCAGCGAGCATGATAAAGCTCTCTGTATTGCTGAAGTATTCCTGTATGGAGCTTTCACGGAAAAACCGAATGAAGAAACCATGCAGCAGATAGACATAAAGGGTTTGTTTCCCCCAGTTCGTAAAGAAATATTGTCCGCGTGGAATGAACGAAAGGAAGCTGAACACTGAAATTATGCTCAATCCATAAAATCCTAGGCGTTTAAACATGGACACGATCGTCGCATCTTCAAGTTCGGCATAAGGTTTCGAACCGAGCAGCCATTTATAATTGATATCGGCATTTAAATAAAAACCGATAAAAATCACTAACATTACACTAAGTGAAGCCAAACGAACTTTGGGAGTGAATAGTATTTTTAAATGTTCCTTGCTTAAATGGTATCCGATCAAAAACATCGGGAAAAAAACGAATGTCCTGGAGAGACTAAGGTAATTGGAGATAATATCAATATATCCAATCAATAATGCGATTATAAAAGATAAACCTATGCCTGCTGATGGCTTTAGCTTTGAGAAACCAAGGAGCATGATGTTCCAACAGAATAAACTGATCAGGAACCATAGCGACCATTGGGGGTCAAGCAGGTCTATAGTGATGGCAGAACGTTCATATAAGAAATAGTAGTAAACGGTATATATCAATTGGAAAATGATATAGGGCAAAATCAGTTTTTTAGTAATTTTACCTAAATACCCTTTTTGATAAAAACCTTTCGCAAAGAACCCTGAAACAAGGATAAAGGCAGGCATGTGAAAGGAATAAATGGTTTTATATAAAGCGTTTATCGTTTCACTGTCATGTATATACGTATTCAGCAAATGTCCAAAGACGACAAAAGCCATGAGAATGAACTTGGCGTTATCGAAGAAAAAATCACGTTGTTTCATCGTGGCCTCCATTTAATAAATTTTTAAGGTAGCTAGAAAGCATTGTTATTTCTTATACCCTAAATACCTTGTACTAAATCGATATTTATTAAATTTATTATAAAAACCTTAAATTAAGCTTAACGCTAAGTTTTATTGTATTCAATATACTATAATTTGATATATAGGATAATTTTGGAATTGTGTGATTGCGCCGATTTTCGAAAAATACCGAGGAAAATCAAGATGGATGTCGAATAAAGTTGGTAAGTATGGGTTTTGATGAGGGGGGTTAATATGAAAATCGGTTATGGGAATGAAACGGAATATAAACAGGAAATTTTAAAATTGAATAAACGGATCGAAGGGTTTTTGAACATTTTCAATTCGATGTCAGAGCCTTATATTAGGGTTGATGAGGAACTGCGTCTCACTTATGCCAATGATGCCGCTTGTGCCCTGCTTGAAACCGGGAAAGAGCAGCTGGAGTCAATGAAGATAACTGATTTTCTCGATGTCATCCCTTTAAATAACCAGGAAGTGTCAAGTTCCCTAAAAACCTCGAATGAAAGTGAAAGGCAAATTATCCAGCTACATACCGGAGCCCTTAAGCAAATAGAGTTTATACGTATAGGCTTACTTTCAGAAGGACAGCAGTTCTACCGTTTGGGGGATGTGACATTGGATGTTTCTTCGTCAAGGGAAACAGGGATGTCAAGGCAGATGTTTTTGGACATTTTCGATACAGCCATAGAAAGCATCGTTCTATTCGACAGTTCAGGAATAATAATGGAAGTGAACCATGCCTTTATTTATGTCTTGGGCATCCCGAAAAAAGAGATTGTCGGTAAGAATATAAGTGACCTCATATCCCCAGATTATAGGGAGTATTGGGATGAGAGCATACAAAGAGCCTTTGATGAGTCGAACTTCAAAGGAGAGGTAGAGATAAAGGTTGGGGAAGAACTGCATCATTTCACTTTCTCGATGAGTTCAACGGTAGGAAATGAATTATATATGTCGGTGCTTCGAAAAATTACAGAATCAAATATAATAGAAAAAAAGTTAGAGACTAGCGAACGGATTTTTGCGGAATTATTCGACCAGTCCATGGACGCGATCATATTCTGGAATGATGACGGGATCATTTTTCGGGTCAATCATTCAGCATGTAAAATATTCGAATCCAGCAGGGAGGATTTGATAGGCAGTCATATCTGGAAATACGTATACAGCAATAACCACCATTTTGATCAGATGATGGAAACGTTTGAAAGAGACACCCAGGTGCGGGGTGAGCTGATTTATAAAATGCCTAATAACCAAATTAAATTGCTTGAATTGACTGCCAAAAAACATGAAGGTGACGGATATAACGTAACGATCTTTCGAAATGTCAGTGAGCGCTGGCTGATTGAGAAGGAATTAAGGGATAGTGAAAAGAAGTTCAGGAAGATTTTTGAGGGAACATTAGACGGCTTGATTTTATGGAATCATGAAGGGTTCACCGACATTAATGAAGCGGGTCAGAAAATATTGGAGATTTCGAAGCGCAAACTGCTTTCATTATCTGTAAAGGGATTCATCGAAAAAATTCCTGAAAATGCTCCTGTCTTGAACGCTCACATTGAAAATGTGTATAAGCATGAGGTCTACTCTTCCATCATTCCGATAACATTCGAAGATGGAAGGGTTAAGCATATTGAATTTTTGACGAGGAAAAATTTATATTCGAACCTGAATTTAAGCATTTTCCGTGATGTGAGTAAAAATCTCGAAATGCAGGAACAAATCCGAAAATCGGATACTTTGAATGTCGTTGGTGAACTGGCGGCCGGAATTGCTCACGAAATCAGGAATCCAATGACAGCCTTAAAAGGTTTTATCCAGTTGCTTGAGGATGGTGTGAAAGGGGAGTTTTCCACATATTTTCATGTGATTACATCCGAAATTAAGCGAATCGAAACCATTATCACGGAATTTTTGGTATTGGCAAAGCCGCAGGCGCTGAAAATTTTCAAGCAGGATGTTCATACCATATTGAGAGAGACACTGGAATTAATGGCCGCTCAGGCACTGTTGGAAAATATTCAATTCGTGACAGAATTTGAAGAAGATGAATGTAAGGTATTATGCGAAGCGAACCAGTTAAAGCAAGTGTTCATTAACATCATCAAGAATGCATTGGAAGTCATGCCGGATGGCGGATCTGTTCACATTAGAACTAGCCGATTTTCAGAGAAATACGTTTGCATTTCAATTACCGACAAAGGCATGGGGATTTCAACGGAAATGCTAAAAAAATTGGGTGAACCTTTTTATACGACGAAGGATAGGGGAACCGGGCTTGGGCTCATGGTCAGCTATAAAATCATTGAAGAGCACAATGGCTATATAGAAGTGGAGAGCGAAGTGGGAATAGGGACGAGCTTTCATATTTATTTGCCATTCGAGTAATGTAGAAGGGAATGTTCTAAACCTTTTAAGTTAACGGAAATTATATGAAATTTTCATTAGTTAATGGGGAATCCTTTATTGGATTCCTTTTTTTTGTTCCATCATTCATTATCTTGGAATCACAATCGAGGGTTGTAACCATGAAAAAAGTTACCAAAGGGTGTAAGCGGAAATAATGATGGCATCCAAATTGGGGAACTTTCGAATCGATTTTCGGAGCTGGATTCATTTGCAATCTTCCTAATCGATATAAGTGTTTTATGCTTAGAAATTTCCGTCATATCCTGTCTGCTGGTGGGTAAAGCATTATCGCAATTTAAGAAGTTTTGTCTTTTTTTGCGAATCTATTTACATATAAGGCATATTTTGTAATACTTCTTTATTATAATGTAACTTTAAAAAGGCAGGAGTAGTGAATGTAGTTATGAATTCTAGGTGTGCAATGGAGATTTGTTCTGAGATTCGAATGAAGCGTTGGGAAATGATGGAGCTGGCCAAAATGTATGGACTAGGTCATGAATATACCCTTCGCCAAAGTGAGCAGCTTGACAAACTTATAAATGAGTATTTGATCCTTCAACATCATTCATCAGTGGAAGTGAGAAATAAGCGGGAAGAGATGGTTGTTATTGTGCAGCAGCCGTTTAATGACGACATTACCTTTTAGAGGGAACTGAATGCATGCATGACTTTTTGAATTAGCAGGCAAGGAGAAAAGCGCCTTTGTGTGACTTTTGGTGAAATGAACCATTAAAACATTTCATGAAAACAATTAAAGAAAGACTTATATAAACAAGACAATATATCTTTTGATTTTCCTAGGGATTTGGGGTATATATCGAGGGGAGGCCACCAGAAGGTGTCCTTCATGCATCGGGATTGGTTTAGAAGTCTTGATTCTTCTGAATGGATTACTCTGATAAATAAAAAGTAAGAGCTGACTCACTTGATGGAGCCAGCCATGGAAGTTCGGGAATTACAAAACTTCCAATAATATGACCATGAACAAAAGGCCGACAATGAAGGAATAGGTGGATGTGCGTTCATTACCATCACCATGGCTTTCAGGAATCAATTCCTTATAAACGATGAAAAGCATGGCCCCGGCGGCGAAAGCTAGGCCGTATGGAACCAGGAACCCAATGTAAGAAGTTAAATAATAACCCAGTAAGCCTGTAATTATTTCGATGGTACCGGTTAGGGTTGCTATCAGGAACGCTGTGAGTTTACCGATTTTTTGATTAATTAAAAACAAGGCGACTAGTAAGCCTTCCGGAGCATTTTGCAAGCCGATGGCAAAAGCGATCAAGTTACCAGTATCAGCTGAATCAGAGGCGTAACTGACCCCAACAGAAAGACCCTCAGGAATATTATGGAGTGTGATGGCAGTGATGATGAGCAAAGCCTTTTCATCGAACTGAATGCCACTTTTCGTATGGCTGAGATCAATATGAGGAATGTTTTTTTCCATGATCGTTAATGTCATTACCCCGAGAAAAACCCCAATGACTAGCTGCATATACCCTCCGGTGGCCAGAGACTCCGGGATCAGGCTCAATAACGAAGCAGCCATCATAATTCCAGCAGTAAATGCCAGAAGCGTGTCTCTGAATCGATGTGTGATTGAACCTTGAATGAACAAGATTGGTAACGCACCAAACCCTGTAGACATAGCAGATAGGATGCTGCCTAATAAAACTCCACTCATAAATTTCTCCTTTTTGTATGGAACGTATCGTTACTCATCAGTGAATTTTTGGGTGGAACAATAATTTATTGTATTTAGACATAAAGAAAATGTTCCAGGAAAAATACCATTTTGTTTGCAGTCATTCTTCTGTATACCATTTTTTCAATGTCAGATCAGTCGGCAGCAATATGCTGATGATTCCCAGTAATGGCAGGAATCCCACTAGCTTAATCATGGATTCGATTCCAATTATATCTGCAATGGCTCCCAATGAAACGGATCCAATGGCACCCATTCCAAAGGCTAACCCCACTGTCAAGCCTGCCATCGTTCCGACTTTTCCCGGGACCAATTCCTGTGCGTATATTACAGTGACGGAAAAACTGCTCATTATAATGAATCCCGCCATCAATAATAAAACAAAAGCGGCTGTAGGGGGTACGAATGGTAAAAGTGCGGTTATTGGCATGCTGGCAGCGAAAGAAAAGAGAATGACATTTTTACGCCCGAATCTATCAGCAAGCGGACCTCCGAAAAATGTACCTACAGCACCGGCTGCCAAAAAGGCAAATAGGAAAAATTGTGCGGATTTTATCGTGAACGAATACTGCTCGATCAAATAAAAACTGTAAAAGTTCGTCATGCACGATACATACCAGGAACGGGCAAAGATTATGAATAATATCAATACCAGGGCCTTGGCCACTTTATGGGACCGCTCTTTATTGATTATTTTTGCAGCAAGCTTTTTAGGCTGGAAGTGAACTAATTTTTGGGAATACCACTTGGCAATATACAGCAATAGGATAACGGCCATTAAGGCCACCAGGGCAAACCAGAGTGCGCCTTTTTGACCAAAAGGAACAAGCACGATGGCTGTGATGAGTGGGGCAAGTGCCTGCCCGCTATTCCCGCCGACCTGATAAATTGATTGTGCCAGGCCTCTCTTTGGTCCGCCTGCCATATAGGCAACCCTGGAGCCTTCCGGATGGAATATGGCCGACCCTAAGCCCATCAAGAGGACTGCACCAAGGATAATGGTATAGTTTGGGGCAATTGCCAGAATGATGACCCCGATTAAAGTACTGGTCAACCCAATGGGCAATGCATAAGGAATTGGCTTTTTATCCGTATAGAATCCAACTGCCGGTTGCAGGAGCGATGAGACGATATTCAGGCAGAATGCAATCATTCCCAGCTGTGTATATGTTAGCGACATTGATTTTTCGAGGATTGGGAACATGGCCGGTACGACGGCCTGAAGAGAATCATTCATTAAATGGCATATGCCAATGATGATCATGATTTTCAGAGTCATATCTTGTTTTTGCGGTTTTGTTTTAATGGCAGCGATACTTCCCATCTGTATATTTCCTTCTTCCTGATTAAGTTTTTTACCTATTCCATAAATAGATTCAAGAAGCATGCACCGTATGCATGACACCTTTAAATAAATCGGAATCGTTACTGGTCTTCATAAAAAAAATGAAACTCTCAAAGTATTGCTAATGGTAGTCTTTTATCAGCGGTAAGCTGATTGTTACGGTTGTACCGTTCAGAGGTTTACTTGAAAACTCGATGGTGCCGTTAAAAGATTCAATTATTCGTTTACACACAAATAGCCCTAATCCCGTTCCTTCCTTTTTTGTTGTATAGAAGGGATTGAACACTTTACCTATTTCCTTTTCATTCAGTCCTTGCCCGGTGTCGATGATCATGATTTTAGCCCATTCATTTTCATGGTGAATTCGGATCCTTAACTTTTTCCCAACTTCCATGGCCTCGAAACCGTTTTTGGCAATGTTGAGTATGACTTGTTTGAGTTGGTCATTTGTACAATGAACCAGGATCGGCTCCTTTATGATATTCCATTCCACTTCAATATTGAAGTGACGTGCTTCTGATTCTATTATTGGTCTCAATTCTGCAATGATACTGCGAATATCATATAAGGATAAAGTTTGGGCCATCGGCTTCCCTAAAATCAAAAATTCGCTGACGATACTATTGATCCGTTCAATTTCCTTCATGATGACAGAGTAATAGAACTGATCTTGTTCTTCCGGGTGTTTTTCAACCAATAACTGCACTAGCCCCTTAATGCCGGTAAGTGGGTTTTTTATTTCATGTGCAGTACTGGCAGCCAATGTACCGACAAAATCTATTTTTTTCCTTTCGTTTAGTAACCTTTGGTTTCTGGTATTCCTGCGAACGATCAGCTCCTCCACGATGGTATAAATCATGTGAGTAAAAAAGAAGGTGAAAAAGACAAGCATCAAAAATGCATTCATGCTATTTGTGTTAATCTTGTCTGGCACTTTGACGGACAATTTCCAATCGACTTCGGTCAAAGGAACATCCACCCATTTAGAACGTCCAGTGAACCCGTCGGCATTTATATCCAAAATTCGGGTTTTGTCCTTTGTTTCCAATATAAAGGTATGACCAGGGCTGAGAATCTTTAATATATTTTCCATATGATCCAGCCTGATATGTGCCAATAAAAACCCTTGCACTTTTTTATCATGATCCAGAATGGGAGCAAAAATGGAAAAATAATTGTAATCAGGATTGTATAGTTCCTTTGTTCCTACAACAACGGCTTTTTGGGTTTTTACTGCAAGTTCTATATCATTCTGTTCAATTAAATAGTAATGATTGAAATTCTTATTCGTCCCTGAAATGGAGACACCGTCGCGATTTAGCCAATATATTCCGGCATACTTGGAATCTGTATCTTTGATCCATTTCATAAGAAGTTCGGTTTTTTTGTTATCCATATAAAGCACGGAACTGCTAAGGCTAAGCAGCTCAAGGTTTTCCTTCGTTTCTCTGATAACTTGATCTATGTATTCTTGATAAACCGTTCCCGCCCATTCAGCTTGTTCCTGCCTTTCTTTTTGAATGGAACGTTCTAAATGCATCCAATAAATGATTGAGAGAATAATTAATGGTAAAATAACAATAAGTAGATATGTGGTGAATTTATGCCTTGTTTTCATGAATGTCACTACTTTAGCTTTTTTTTCAAGTATATCAAAATGAATGATTAAACAATAGTGCATACTAACAGGGTAGATTGACAAAAAAGTCTTTATGCCATATAATAACTTTTAATTCAAGATATTTTAATTAAAAATTTTTAAGGTTGTGAAGTTATGGAGAATAATAACATCCAACAGTCTTTGAAACTGTTCATTGTGATGTCTAGAGCCCATCGATCAATTAATGATGTGGTAAATAAACATATAGCTGAAGAGGGTTTGAATCCAACTGAGTTTGCAGTACTGGAATTACTTTACCATAAAGGGGATCAGCCCCTTCAGCAAATAGGCGGAAAAATCCTGCTAGCTAGCGGCAGCATAACCTATGTCGTGGATAAACTTGAACAGAAGGAATATCTACAGCGAATAGCATGTAAAGAGGATCGCCGTGTAACCTTTGCAAAAATAACGGATAAAGGAAAGGCCTTTATTGAAGGAGTATTTCCTGAGCATGAAAAAAGAATCGATGATATCATGAGTGTACTTACGCACGATGAAAAGGCCACCGTTATCGAATTGCTTAAAAAGATTGGGTATTCCGCTCAAAATTAGTTAAAGAACCAGCACCCGGATTTGACTACAGGTGCTGGTTTTTTATGTCTGATAAAATTTGAATTTGTTTTGAGGGCATAAAGGTTTTTAATAATGCTGTGGCGAATTAAATTATATTACGATAACCGCAAAATGTTACTCAGGTTGAAAAAATGTTTTTATATCATGAAAAGGAGCGTACATATGAAATTTAATGAGTATGAATATAAACGTCCTGAAATGGATGAAATTAAAACTCGATTCATGAAAGCTTTGGAAAAGTTTATTGACGCTGCTAATGCTGATGCGCAAATAAAAGCCATGGAAGAAATAAATGAGATCCGAAATTATGTAGGTACGATGATTAATTTGGTCTATATAAGGCATTCCATTGATACCAATGATGATTTTTATAAAGCTGAGAATGATTATTTAGATGACTTCTCCCCTGAAATGGAAGAGTTAACCACAAAATTTTACAATGAACTCGTTCGCTCGAAATATCGTAAAGAGCTTGAGAATAAATGGGGAACTCAACTATTTGACCTTGCAGAGGCCCAACTCAAAACTTTTTCGCCCGAAATCATACCACAGCTGCAAAAAGAAAATAAGTTATCAAGTGAATATTCACAATTGATTGCCTCTGCAAAAATTCACTTTGATGGAAAAGAATTAACACTTGCGCAACTTCAGCCTTTTATGGAGTCTCCGGACCGTGAGTTAAGGAAAAATGCAAGTGAGGCTTATTACGGTTTCTTTGAAGAAAAACAGGAGGAATTGGATCGTATATTCGATGATCTTGTCAAGGTGAGGCATGGGATTTCGACAGCGCTGGGTTATGGGAATTTCGTGGAACTTGGGTATTATCGAATGACCCGGACTGATTATGATGCTGAAATGGTTGCTGCATTCCGCAAGCAGGTGAAAGAGGAAGTGGTACCGCTTGTCACCCGGCTGAAGGGACGTCAGCGCAAACGTCTTGGATTGGAGAAACTGAACTATTATGATGAGAATTTTCATTTCAGAACGGGTAATGCCATTCCAAAAGGCGATGCTGAGTGGATCATCGAAAATGGGAAAAAGATGTACCAGGAGCTTTCGCCTGAAACTAATCAGTTTTTTAACTATATGATTGATAATAACCTAATGGACCTTGTGGCGAAGAAAGGAAAAGAAAGCGGTGGCTATTGTACTTTTATAGAAGACTATAAAGCTCCATTCATCTTTTCTAATTTCAACGGTACTTCCGGGGATATTGATGTTTTGACGCATGAGGCAGGTCATGCATTCCAAGTGTATCGCAGCCGTGAACTTGACATTCCTGAGTATTATTGGCCTACATATGAAGCGTGTGAAATCCATTCGATGAGCATGGAATTTTTAACTTGGCCATGGATGGAGCTGTTTTTCAAGGAAGATACGGAAAAGTATAAGTTTTCCCATTTAAGCGGGGCCCTCATTTTCCTCCCGTATGGGGTAGCTGTTGATGAATTTCAGCATTTTGTCTATGAAAATCCCGATGCCTCCCCCGCTGAAAGAAAGCAGGCTTGGCGTAGAATCGAGATGGAATATTTGCCACATCGCGATTATGAAGGAAATGAATTCTTGGAGAATGGCGGGTATTGGCAGCGGCAAAGCCACATTTATCAATCACCTTTCTATTATATCGACTATACATTGGCCCAGATTTGTGCTTTCCAATTCTGGAAAAGGTCGAATGAAAAAGATGAAACGGCTTGGAAGGATTATTTGAATCTGTGCCAACTTGGAGGCAGCAAGTCCTTCCTTGGTCTCGTTGAATCTGCGAATCTGAAATCCCCATTTGATGACGGTACAGTACAGTCCGTTGTAAAGGTGATAGACGAATGGCTCTCCACTGTAGATGATAAGGCATTATGAAATATTAGGCTGTATGAAACGAACGCTTGGAGATTATTCCAAGCGTTTTTTTAAACCTTTCATACGCTAGGAATTTTGGCATGAAAAGTGCTGTTAGCTCCACAGAGAAATGCATAGGGAGTTTCAGACTTCACAAATTATGAGAATGTTAGCACAGGAAAAAACAGCCGACGAAAGGAATATTGCTCGGCTTGTCTTAAATCTCTCTTCCTTACATATAAATGTAGGGAGGAGGGGAGAGCATGCTGTCAAGGTGGTCAGGGAGTTTTCAGATTGCAGCAGTTTATGTAGGCACAGTCGTCGGTGCAGGATTTGCAACTGGAAAAGAGATTGTCGAGTTTTTTACCCGTTATGGCTTTTATGGCTTTATCGGGATTTTAATAGCAGGTTATATTTTCATTTTCACTGGGACGAAAATCATGCTCATTTCCACAAGGATAAGAGCATCTTCTTATGAGGAGTTCAATCAATTTCTTTTTGGGAGGAAAGTAGCGGGAATCATCAACTTCTTTTTCCTTATCATGCTGTTAGGGGTGACGGCTGTCATGATTTCGGGTTCAGGAGCCGTTTTTGAAGAACAACTTGGCGTGCCCAAAAGTATAGGAAGCTGGTCTACGATCATACTGGCATCCTTGGTCCTGATGATGGGCATGCGGGGTGTTTTCACTGTGAACTCTTTTGTTGTACCAATCATGATCTGCTTTAGTTTGATCCTTTTTTTCTCGACTTTGGATAATGGGGATTTCTTTAAGACACTTACAAAAGTTCCTGATGAAGTGATCACCGTGAAAATGATTTTGTCACCATTTGCCTATACAGCCTTTAACCTTGCTTTGGCACAGGCTGTGCTGGTTCCGGTTGCGTATGAAGTTCGAGAGGAGAAGGTCATTAAACATGGTGCAATTCTTGGTGGGATATTCCTGACAATCATTTTATTGACGGGGCATTTTTCACTTATGACACTTCCTGACGTGAATAGATATGAAATTCCTTCAGCGGTTATTATGAGAACGGCAGCCAGTCAGTTATATTGGATGTTCATTTTGGTGATTTACGGGGAGATATTCACTTCGGTCATCGGAAACATATATGGATTACAGAGGCAAATCAGCAATTATATTAAATTGCCAAGCATGTTGATCATAGCGGTGATTTTTTTAATAGCTTTGATCATCAGTGAATTCGGATATGGAAGGTTACTAGGATATATTTATCCGGTTTTTGGATACATAAGCCTCCTTTTTTTAATATTGGTCTGGAAAAGCAAGGCGGGGAAGGAGTAATGAAGAACGGAGGGCCTGCCCTTAGCCCTCCGTATCCGGGTATAATGAATGTTCACCTTTTCATCAGCGTCTTTGCCATCTCTAGAAAAGCATCCCGGTAATCTCTATCTTTTTTCGTGAATATAGTTAAGCGGACGGGTGATTTTTCATCCTTGAGCAATATGGAAGTGATCACATCATCGCCGCTTTCCACTTCAAAGCCCGTTCCGCCCTCGACATCAAGTGAAGGATCGCTAATTGTTTCTGAAATGCTTTTCAGCTGGGCTTGAACATTTTTTTCCACCTCATCCCAATTGACATCCGCCTTCAACAATTCGATTCTCATATAAATGGAGTCATCTTCAGTCAGGAACACAATATCCTTTCCTGGTTCTTCGGCACTTAACCTGAATTGTTGCAAAACATAAAGGCTGAACGGTTGATTATCACTTTTTTTTAGGAAAGCTGTTTTTTCTTTTGCTTCCCCGTTAATTGTATACCGCAGGTTTTGCTCCATCAGTCTTACTTTGTTATCACTTCGGTTATTGTAATTATCTTCTTGAGAAATATTGCCTTCGTTCCCCTCTTTTACTGAGTCTTCCTGTGGCTCATCTGCATTTTTGTCTGTGGTCGTACCGCAGCCAGTCAGAAGAAAAGCGGCGAATGTGGCACAGCCAATATAACGTGTCCAACTAGTCATGTTTTCCCTCATCTTTCTGATAGAAATTCCAATCTCAATTTGGTTATACCTGCATCACATACAGGTGCTTTGCCCTTTAATGAATTAGACGGAATGAAATGGAAATGGTTACAAAAAGCGGGAGAATCAATTCGCAAGTTTGCGATAAAGTGAAAAACGGGATGGTCATCTAGTAACCATCCCGTTTGAGTACATTGAATTATCCTATGATTTTATAATTTTTATGGTTGACGACGGTTTTCTGTTCAAGTTCCAAATCACGATAATTTTCCATATACGTGACGTCCACGATTACTGAGTTCTCGTTCACTTTCTCGACGATTCCTTTTAAGCCTTCTCTAAATTCAATGATATTTCCAACTTCCGCTTTCTTCATGGTAATCATCCTTTCCCATTTTGTTTCCAATGATCAAAAAGTAACTATGGAGTAATTGGATTATTCGAACATCTTGCGGTTTAGATTTTGACGTGGGAAGTGCTAGTAAGAGAAAAAGTTATCTCTTATGTCGGTACAGTAAGCTAAACTTTTAAAGGAAGGTACGATTTCTTGTAATGGAGCAGCTGTAATGATGTGGCATAATTTGGTAAATGTTGCGAACGCAGTTATACGTACCAGTATGTAAATCTATGTACAATAAATGCCAATCATTTTACAGTATGATATTTTACTATACAGTTTGCACTATTTTAAAGCATTCGTAAAGAAATATGTAGCAGTGGACATCAAAAAGTTCTGGAATTATATTAAGTGGCAAGCTTATGTTAAAATTAAAACGGAATTTCTCCTGTAGAAATGAAGGAACATTTGATAATTAAGGAGGATAATCTTATGAATGCAGAAGAAGCAAAAGATGTACTCGATAAACTGGCAAATCGGGAAATGGATGAATTCAGGATAACCAAAGAAGAATTTTTACCTTTTCGTGAGGTTCTTGTTAAAAGGGAAGACTTTAAACATTTTCGGGGGAATGCTCAACATAACGGTGTGATAATTTATACGTATTTAGAAGAAGCGAGAAGTTAATGTATATTTTTGGGGTGGCTCATGATTGAGCCACCCTTATTCATTATCGAAAAATCAATTGTTTCCTTAATTTATTTAAAGCGGACCTTCTCCATGATTTGACGGCTGCGGTAGTAACTTGATATACCTCAGCAATTTCAGTGACCGTTTTATTCTCCAAGTACGTCTGTAAAAGCCAGCGTTGCTGATTCAGTGTCAATCCATCCGTGTAGGTTAAGATATTATCGATGGCAAAGGCCTCATCGTGTATTGAAAGTGGATCTTTAATGTCTAGTATGAAGGAATCAAATGGTTCGGTGTGGGCTTCATATTTATGGTGGTGCTTTAATTCGTTCAGAATTTTGCCTTTGATTACCGTAAAGGCATAGTTGGAGAACTGACCGTATTCCTCATTGAATTTCCCATATGACTCCCATAAAGCAATCAATCCTATTTGAAAATATTCTTCCTTATTTTTATAGATGGAAAGTGAGCGGATGATATGATGGATCATCGGCGTGAATTCAGACGTTAGTGCTGAGAAATCTTCCATTAAGCAAGCCACCTTTAGAAAGTGCACTTTCCTGTATTCCCGGGTGCTTCTAACATAAATAAATCGTTCGGCTAAAGCCAACTGGCATAACGGGTAAATGAAAGGAATAAAAAGTGGGTTTTAACGGGATTAACGACGAACTTATTAAAAGGAAAAGGAAGATTCAATTGAACTTAAAAGAGGGGAGGCCCAAATGAAAAACACATCCTTAGATTGGATGTGTTTTTCATTTAATGTAAATCCATATATCATGGGGAGGTATTCAGTTTGTCGACAAAAGGGATTTATGAAATCACTTAAACGATTATTTGAGGGTTTGTAAAAGGAACGTTGATTTCCACTCCAAGCACTCGCTTTCCGCGGGCGGTCCGGGAGCCTCCTCGGCGCTTTTTCGCCTGTGGGGTCTCCCTTGGACGCGCTTTTCTAAGCAGGAGTCTCGTACCATCCGTTCCAATCAACTGGACTCATCCCAAACCAAGTTTGAGACCAGCTTATCTTCAATGGTTTTTCTGTGATCCTCATTTGATTGAAGAAATTTGCGACACTTTTGCCGAAAAACTGGCTAGCCGAGACCCTCTAAATGCTTGCTTTGATGAGGCTCGGCAGACAGGGAGCGGGTTTCTGAAATCAAGCCGGAGCTTTTTTAAATAAAAAAACTGCAGGCAAACGGATCTCTTTTAAGTTCCCTTAAACGTTCTTAATTGCGATTTCCGAAGCGGGCATACTATTAACCATTGTATTTGTTAACTTTGCGATTTTCGGAATCCAGCATCCTGTGCGTCTTGTTCGGTACAAAACATTTCTTCCGGTTTGGTTATTTCATAATATTGGTCCGAAGGAATGTGATATATTTTGTTGCCTTTAGAGTTAATATTCCCTTTAATTTGCGGGTTACTGCAAGATGCAGTTGGCATTTCCACTGAAGCTTCCATGGACTTCGAATCATCAAACCCCTTTGAAGTTGCATAGTTTTCAATTGACCAAATACCGATTTCGTCTTTTTGGGCTTGTTTCTGAATACTCTCCAATTCATCTAGATATTTCGTGTTCGGTGCATAAACATAGGCTACCCTGGCCAGTCCTTTTTCAAGCAGGAGTTTATTCACCATTTTACCGTCAACATAAAAATAGGCCAGCAGCCTGCCATATTTATCTCTTTCACCTATGCCGGTTTCTACTTCCACTTCAGAACCCGCTGGCATTAGTTCCTTGGTGAATTTGCTTGCTTCAGGTCCAAAAGGCTGAACGGGCTTGGATGGGTGCACGGTTTCTGGAGTATCTACCAAAAGGAGCCTGACCGTTTCTTCATTTCCATTAGCCATTTTGATTTTTACTGTATCTCCGTCAACAACTTTAATGATCTCGGCTGTGAATGTCTTGCCTTTTTCTTCATTTGAAGAACCCGCACTGGATCGGATGCCTTCGTTGGAAATTGACTCTTCCTGTTTGGATTGATTAATTAGGTTATCTGATGCAGCTTGGCAGCCAGACAACGTGATCAGGCAAAGTGCAGTCAGGAGAAAAACATTCAGATAAGATTGTATTAAGGAATTTCCGCTCATGATAAGTCCCTCCATTTATTTAGGTGTTTTCCACGTCCGTCATGGATATATTCGGCAGGAATAATACTAACCTATAAAAAAGGGAAAGAAAATGAAAATCATTGAAATTTTTTCATGCATCGCTACCTCATATCGTGATAGTTTCTTATAATGATATGGTGGAGCAAGGGAGGCAGGCGTGTAAAATGATATTTAGGCTTGAAAATATTAGGTATAAAGGGATTTTGAAAATTGATGATTTGAGAATATCCGCTTGTATGGTTACTTGCTTGACCGGGGAAAGCGGTGCAGGGAAAACCTCACTGCTCCGATTATTGAACAGGATGGATGACCCGGATAGCGGTTCGATCTATTATCAGGATCAGTTGCTGGATGAATTCAACCCGATAGAGCTCCGGCGTAAAGTCACAATGCTTTCTCAGTCACCGTTCACTTTACCGGGTACGATTGAAGAAAACCTACAGCTTGGCCTGGAATTGACAGAACGGAAAAAAAAGGATAAAGCCGAATTGGTTAAAGCACTTGAAACCGTCCAGTTGCAGAAGCCTTTAGACGAAGGGGCGGAGAATCTTTCGGGCGGGGAGAAACAGAGGCTGGCACTGGCGAGGTTACTTTTATTGAAACCTGAGGTGTATTTACTGGATGAGCCGACTTCAGCTCTTGATGAAGAAGCCGAACTGACGGTCATGAGCCGTTTTTTAGAAGAAGTGAAGCGGGAAAAAGGAACAGTCATCATGATAACCCATTCAAAACAGCTTGCGGAAATATGTGCTGAAAAGAGGATCGTTCTGAAAAAGGCGAAGGAGGGTGACTATTAATGGAAGCGAATGGGATAATAGATATTGAGTTCTGGCGTCTCTGTGCAGCCTACGTCTTTGTAGTAATTCTGCTCATAATCGTGAAATGGCGGGGGATTTCACGGGAAAAGCAAATCATGCTCGCTACGGTACGGATGACTGTGCAGCTCATTCTCGCCGGATATGTTCTGACATATATCTTTGAAAATCCCCACCCTTTACTTTCTTTAGGATTTTTATGTGCGATGGCCCTGTTTTCCATCCATAATATTTTTAAGCAAGTGCCTTATACAATTAATAAGAAAATCAAAAGGATGGTTATCCTAAGTATGTTGTCAGGACCCATGGCGGCCTTGTTTTATTTTAATGTGGTTGTCATCCATTTCACGCCGTGGTATGAGCCGAGGTATTTCATTCCAATTGCAGGGATGATCGTTGGGAATGCCATGACTGGAGTGACATTGGCGCTTAAAAACCTTCATGATGGGATTAGCAGTAATCGTGAAAAGGTGGAAGCGATGTTGATGCTTGGAGCGACTCCAGCGAGGGCTGTGAAGAAATATGTGGATGCTGCATTCGACTCCGCAGTGCTCCCGACTTTGAACAATATGCTCGGGATGGGGATTATCTTCCTTCCAGGAATGATGACAGGGCAAATCCTGTCGGGGATAAGCCCGCTCATCGCTATTGAATACCAGATTGCGATAATAATCGGGATTCTCGGAAGTGTTTCATTAACGGTGGTCCTTTTCATTATGCTGAGTTTCAGGGCATTTTTTACCAAAAATGCACAGTTATCCATTTAATCATTGAAGAATCTGAAAAGTAATAGTTGCAGTTCCATCCATATTTTTGTACTATTTTGTAGGTACCAATAGTTTTGGTTTGTTTGTTGGGAATGATAATGCTATCCTGATAAGGAAAAGGGCATTTCTTTTTTCATTTCTTTTCTGAGTGGATGGAGAACCCCCCTTACATAACCTATTTTTGTTAATTTATCTTAAAGGAGATTGATTTATATGGTAGAAAAAACATTTACAGTAACTGCAGAAACAGGAATTCACGCTCGTCCGGCTACATTGCTTGTACAAGCTGCAGGAAAATTTGATTCAGAAATAAACCTTTCTTATAAAGAAAAAAAAGTGAACCTTAAGTCCATTATGGGTGTAATGTCACTGGGTATTGGCCAAGGTGCGGAAATTACGATTTCTGCTGAAGGAAGCGATGAAAATGATGCACTAAATACACTTGCTGAAACGTTGAACAGAGAAGGATTAGCAGAATAATGTCCACTTTGATTAGTGGAATAGCAGCTTCAAACGGAATAGCCATCGCTAAAGCCTATCGACTGACAGAGCCAGATTTATCGATTGAAAAAAGAAGCATAGAAGATGTCGGGGCGGAAATATCCCGTTTTAAGGAAGCTATTCAAAAGTCAACAAATGAATTGGAGATAATCAGGGATAAAGCCGAAAAGGATTTAGGGGCCGATAAAGCCGCTATCTTTGACGCACACCTTCTTGTTTTGGCTGATCCGGAACTTATAACTCCCATTCAGGATAAAATTCAATCAGAAAGCGTCAACGCTGAGTTTTCCTTAAATGAAACCGCAAGCATGTTCATTACGATGTTTGAACAAATGGATAATGAATACATGAAGGAACGGGCAGCGGATATCCGTGACGTGACGAAACGGGTGCTGTCGCATCTTTTAGGTGTTCATATTCCAAATCCAAGCATGATTGCTGAAGAAGTGATCATCATTGCGGAGGATTTGACTCCATCCGATACAGCACAGTTGAATCCGGCATACGTCAAAGGATTTACGACCGATATCGGTGGACGGACATCCCATTCAGCCATAATGGCACGTTCATTGGAAATTCCAGCAGTCGTTGGAGCAAAATCAGTGACCTCATCCATTGAAAATGGTGACTTGGTCATTATTGACGGGCTAAAAGGTGAAGTGCACATAAATCCTACTCCTGAACTCGTGAAACGCTACGAAGAGGAGCAGGAAGCCTATGCCATGCAAAAGGCTGAGTGGGCTAAACTGGTTCATGAACAAACTGTTACAAATGATGGCCATCATGTGGAATTGGCTGCAAATATTGGTACTCCAAAAGATCTGGATGGCGTTCATCAAAATGGCGGAGAAGGCATCGGGTTATATCGTACGGAATTTCTTTATATGGGCAGAAATGACTTTCCAAGTGAAGAAGAGCAGTTCGAGGCATACAAAGCGGTGCTGGAAGGTATGTCAGGTAAGCCTGTAGTCGTCAGAACGCTTGACATTGGCGGAGATAAGGAGTTGCCTTATTTAGAGCTTCCTAAGGAAATGAATCCTTTTCTTGGATACCGTGCGATTCGCCTTTGCTTAAATGAGCAGGGGATTTTCCGGACTCAGCTCCGTGCCCTGCTTCGCGCAAGCATTTATGGGGATTTGAAAATCATGTTCCCGATGATTGCCACACTAGCTGAATTCCGCGAGGCTAAAGCCGTCTTGGCTGAAGTTAGGCAGGAATTGCTTGATAATGGCATTCAAGTTGCCGAAAAAATTGAAGTCGGAATTATGGTTGAAATCCCTTCAACTGCAGTGATGGCTGATATATTTGCTAAGGAAGTCGATTTCTTCAGCATAGGCACTAACGACTTGATTCAGTATACGATGGCCGCTGACCGAATGAATGAGAGAGTATCTTATTTATATCAACCGTATAACCCAGCGATTTTACGCCTGGTTAAAATGGTCATAGATGCCGCTCATAAAGAAGGGAAATGGGCCGGGATGTGTGGGGAAATGGCTGGAGATGAAATTGCCATACCGATTTTGATCGGATTGGGTCTTGATGAATTCTCAATGAGTGCCACCTCGATTTTAAAAGCACGTTCTTTAATTAGCCAACTTTCGCTTGAAGAGATGAAAAAACTATCTCAGGAAGTTTTAGGGTTGGATACGAATGATAATGTGAAAGAAGCGGTAATTAACGCTTTGAAGAAATAGAAAAAATGAGAAAAAATGGCACCCCATCCACAGAATCCCCGGATGGGGTGCTTTCATGTAATTTTTGCTTGGACATTCAAGAAAAAATGTTTATTGCACCAAAATGGGGGTAAATAAAAAGCAAGCACAGTTGTTTAGCTCTATTAGGGCAGTTGACATTCTCATTTCCCCCTTTGACGCCGGTTGGGTTATCCAACCGGCAATTTTTTTTGTGACCGCTGGATATAAAAAATCACAAGAATGATTATTCAGATTTTTCACTTTTCGAATATGGCGATATAATGGAATTATAGATTAGAGAATATGGAGGTCATGATAAAATATGGAATTACATTTGGAAAAGAAAAATGCATTGATCTTAGCCTCAAGTCAAGGTTTGGGGAAGGCCATGGCAGCTGAATTGGTTAAAGAAGGCGCAAATGTCATGCTAGCCAGCCGTGATGGAGAAAAACTTGCCGCCGTGCAAAGGGAAATATCACAGCTTGGGGCGGGTAAAGTTGCTTTTATGGTAACGGATATAACAAAAGCTGAAGATATTAAAAGCTTGGTTAGGCAAACTGCTGAAGAGTTCGGAGGTATCGATATTCTTATTAATAACGCCGGAGGTCCTCCAGGGGGTTCATTTACAGATTTCAATGACGAAGAATGGCAACAATCTTTCGAACTTAATTTACTAAGCTTCATAAGGACGATCCGCGAGAGCTTGCCACATTTAAAAAAACAGGGCGGGAAAATCGTTAATATCGCTTCTTCATCCATTAAGGAACCGATTCCGGGATTGATCCTATCGAATACATTCCGGACTGCAATCGTTGGATTGTCAAAGACGTTAGCTTCAGAATTAGCACCAGACCGGATATTGATCAATACAGTTGGACCAGGAAGAATCGCTACGGACCGTGTTCAGCACCTTGATAAATTAAATGCAGAGAAACAAGGCGTCACTACTGAGGAGATGACTGAACAATCCATTAACAAAATCCCTCTTGGCCGTTATGGGGAACCCGAGGAATTTGCAAAGTTCGTTACTTTCCTTGTTTCAGGTGCCAATACATATTTAACGGGGCAGTCCTACTTAGTTGACGGAGGAATGATAAAGTCCATTTAAGGATTTTTGAAACAAAATGATTGGGAGGAATCTGAAGTGATGCAATCGAACAAAGTGATCGGCTTCATAGGTTTAGGAGTTATGGGAAAAAGTATGGCCGCAAATCTCCTTAAGGCGGGATATGAGGTATTTGTTTATACAAGGACGAAAGATAAGGCAAGTGAACTGCTCTCACAGGGCGCGAAGTGGGCATCTTCACCAAAGGAAATTGCTCAGAAAGCTAATGTGATCATTTCCATGGTAGGATACCCTAGTGATGTGGAAGAAATCTATCTTGGGGAAAATGGGCTTATCGAGAACGGGAAACAAGGTACCCATTTAATCGATATGACGACCTCCACTCCGACTTTGGCAGTGAAAATAGCGGAGGAAGCCAAGAAAAGAGGCATGGAATCATTGGATGCACCGGTTTCCGGAGGAGATATCGGTGCCCGTGATGCAAAGCTTACGATCATGGTCGGCGGGTCTAGTGAGGCATTTGAAGCGGTCAGGCCCATTTTTGATATCATTGGCAGCAATGTTGTCCATCAAGGCCCGGCTGGTTCGGGACAGCATACGAAAATGTGCAATCAAATCGCCATTGCATCTAATATGATCGGAGTGACTGAAGCGATTTCCTATGCCCAAAAGGCGGGGTTGGATCCGGAACGGGTATTAAGAAGCATATCATCGGGTTCTGCCGGAAGCTGGTCACTGTCCAATCTTGTGCCGCGGATGGTTGAAGGGGATTTTGAACCTGGTTTTTATATCAAGCATTTTATCAAGGATATGAAGATTGCACTTAATGAAGCGGAAAGAATGGGAATGGACGCTCCTGGATTAAGCCTAAGCAAATCCCTATATGAGGGGCTGGCAGAAGCTGGCGAGGAAAATAGCGGTACACAGGCGTTATATAAACATTATAATTAAGTGCTAGCATTTCTTTACCATGAATAAGCTGATAGCGACAGCCTTTACAAAAAGGAGTGAAAGCTATGGGCGAATTCGATGATATCGATATGAAGTTTCAGGAATTAGAAGATGGGCGATATATTGTAAGGATTGAAGGCTTTAAACGAGAAAAAACCATTCATCAAACAAAGCCCATTCGTTGGGATCTGAAATTAATGAATGAAAGTCCGCTAATCTTGCCGGTGAAATTCAGTCATATCGAAACGAATGCCGGTTTTCAGATCCTGATGCGCGAATTGAAGAGTTTAGGTTTTTCAAAGCCTCGCTCCGCAAAGGAATTTGAAGAAGTAATGGCTGATTTGCTTGGGTCCATCGTTGAAGTGAGCCTTACCACGACAAATAAGGAAGAAGGATATCGGGAAATTCGTTTTTTACGGAGATTGTATTAGTTGACTGGCTTGGTGAAAAACCTCCGGTAGCCTGACATCTTTGAAAAATAGGAAAGTGGCCTTCAATTGAAGGCCACTTTTTTTTCGGTTACTTTTTAGCTAAAAAAGCTTCAATACGGTCCAAAGCCTTTTCAAGGGTTTCCATGGAATAGGCATAAGATATCCTGAAGTACCCTTCGCCAAGGGGAGAGAAGGCATCTCCAGGGACCACTGCCACTTTTTCCTGTTGAACAAGCTTGAGGCAAAAATCAAGGGAAGAGTCATAGCCTTCAGGCAGCTTTATAAAGAAGTAAAAGGCGCCATTCGGTTTGACTATTTCCAGTTCCATCGCTTGTAAGCGACTGTATACGTATTCCCGTCTCCGTGCATACTCAGTCTTCATGGGAATGGCATCATCCCTGCCTGCCGTCAATGCTGCCAAGGCAGCCCTCTGCGATATGGAGGCGGCACAAGTTACATTGTATTGATGAACCTTCAGGATATGCTGAGAGATGGCTACAGGCGCAAACAGAAGGCCAATCCTCCATCCGGTCATGGAATGGGACTTGGACAATCCGTTCAGGACGATGGTTTGTTCTTTTAAGAAAGTGGCAATCGAAACATGCTCCTGATCGAATACCAGTTCACTGTAAATCTCATCAGCCAATATGAATATGTCCTTGCCCCTTACAAGTTCGGCAATATCCAATAATTCTTCGGCAGATAATGTAACCCCGGTCGGATTCGATGGATAGGGCAGAACGATGCACCGTGTTTGATCAGTTATGTACTTTTCAATTATATCTGCAGTCAAACGAAATCCATTTTTTGTTGTATCGGCATAAACAGGAGTTGCACCGCACATCTTAATGATGGGTTCATATCCCGGATATACGGGACCCGGTAATATGACTTCGTTCCCTGGGATGAGAATCGTCCGAAAGGTAATGTCTATGCCTTCGCTGGCACCAGAAGTCACTAGGACTTCATTCGCCGGATCATAGCTAAGCTTGTATTTATCCTTGACATATTTTGAAGCGGCTTCCCTTAATTCCAGATAGCCGGCATTGTGAGTATAAACGGTATAGTCATTATCGATGGCTTGTTTTGCCGCTTCTTTAATATGCATTGGAGTTGGAAAGTCAGGCTGTCCTATCGTTAAGGAAATGGTGCCTTCGATATCAGCCACCATATTGTAGAATTTACGGATTCCTGATATTTGAACGTCTTTTACTAGAGGGTTTATTAAATGTTCCACTATGAATATCCTCCCTTTTCTAACTACATGAATTATGTACTATGTTTGACTCATTCATTCTATTTTATCATTTAGTTTGGATGGGGGAGAAAACTTTTTGAGATTGATGAATTAAAGGTATAATGTATGATAAGAAAATTTTGAGGGTTGATATATTTGATAAGGACTTGTGCAATTACTTCTAATCAAGAAATCAGTTTTGATTTACCGCTTACGGAATTGAATAATCCGGATATCGAGTGGTTCTGGGTGGATTTTTCCAACCCCACAAACAAGGAAATCGAACTTTTATCCAATCATTTTCACTTTCACCCGCTGGCAATTGAAGACTGCCTGGATGATTTTAATCAACGTCCCAAAATGGATTTTTATGACGGCTACCAATTTCTGGTGATACATGCTCTAAGGGAGAAGGTATTTAAAGCAGTGGAATTGGATATGTTTGTTGGTGAAAAATGGATAGTCAGTTTTCATAAGGAAGAGATGCTTGAACTGGAAAAGGTACGGGAAGAAATTGCTGGTAATAAAATGTTGAAGCAAAGTCCCTTTTTCTTGATGCATAGGATAATTGACAGGATCGTCGATGAATTCTTCCCACCTGTTTATAAAATTGAAAGCGAATTGGGTAGCATTGAGGAAAATACTGAAAATGACACGATTAACGAATTGATGGATCAGCTTTTCGATTTACGTACAGATATGTCCAGGCTCCGTCGGACCATATTGCCGATGCGTGATTTATTGTACAGAATGATTTCATCGGAGCGACTGAATTACTTGAAAGATCAGCACCTTTATTTTAATGATGTGTACGATCATCTTCTTAAATTGACTGAAATGCTTGAATCCTATCGAGATTTTTCGTCAGATATCCGTGATAGTTATTTGTCTGTGAACTCTAATAATATGAATTCAACGATGATGACATTGACTGTCATCACTACCATTTTCATGCCGCTGACCTTCATAGTTGGCGTATATGGGATGAATTTTGAATATATGCCGGAATTAAATTGGCATTATGGCTATTTCCTCATTCTTGGAATGATGGGCGGAATTGCCTTGATGATGTTTTTATTCTTTGTTAAAAAAGGTTGGCTCAATCCAAAGAATAGGTCGCGAAAGAGATGACATGAACCAACTGGCCTGCTGCTATTCCAAGTTTCAGTTGAGATATTGTCGAGTAGGCTGGATTTTGTTGCGCGGCGGAAATATCATCTCTGGGGTGATTTTTATGAGTATTTTTTGATAGGAGCGGCGCTGGAAATTGCGGGAAAAACGAATGGTTTATTCGTTGTTGCTTTTCTCTAAATGCGAATAGGGTTTGGAAGGGCTGCAGGACGTTATTTTGCGACCAGCCTATCAGGTCTGCTTAATACCCATATCGGTTATATCATGGAGGGGGATGTCGAAGAGACAGGCCCTTTACGATCGATATGATGGGCGGAATGGCAGTGGTTAAATATGAACTTGGAAAAAGGGGGACTCTGATGGGTCCCTTTTTAGTTTGGCTTCATTAGATAATCACTTCTTGTTCCTTTTTTTGTCTGTGCTCTAAACAAAAGAAATATTTAACCGAATTATTAGGTATGATTTCATTGATAAAACCATGAAATTATTCGTGGGAATTATGAAATGAAAAAGTAAGAGAAGGGCGAGATGACACATTGGAAGCAAATAAAGGAATATTACTGGAGAGTGGCACGAATGAGCTTGAGATAGTTGAATTCGGTCTCGGAAAGAATAAATTCGGCATTAACGTAATCAAGGTGAAGGAAATCATTAATCCTGTCCGCATCACGCTTGTCCCTCATTCCCATCCAAATGTGGAGGGGATCATCGAGCTTCGCGGAGAAGTCCTGCCAGTTGTGAATGTCGCGGATGCTTTAGGGTTTCCGCCATCTGAAACTCCTGAGCAGGATAAATACATAGTGGCTGAATTCAATCAGCAAAAAGTGGTTTTCCATGTCCATACCGTAATACAGATTCACCGTATTTCCTGGTCCCAAATCGAAAAGCCTTCGGATATGTATCAAGGCCTTGAAAGTCAGATTATCGGAGTAATAAAATTAAATAGTGAAATGTTACTGTTACTCGATTTTGAAAAGATAGTGGTCGAAATCAATCCAGAATCAGGAATAAACATCCAACAGGTTAAAAAGCTTGGTACCCGGCAAAATTCAGACAAGAGGATCCTGATTGCAGAAGATTCTCCATTACTGAGAAAGCTGCTGTTTGATACATTGTCAGAAGCTGGATTCAAGTACTTGGAGTTTTATGAAAATGGACTTGATGCATTTAATTATCTGGAGAATTTAATCGAATCGGGAAAAGTGGTTGAAGATGAAGTGCAACTGGTGATTACCGATATTGAGATGCCTCAGATGGATGGACATCATTTGACTAGAAGAATAAAGGAAAACGGGGAACTCGCTGGATTGCCGGTGATTATTTTCTCTTCTTTGAATACTGACAGCCTGCGTCATAAAGGGCATGTCGTAGGGGCCGACGCACAAATCAGCAAGCCTGAAATTGCAGAGCTTATAAAGTTGATAGACAGATTGATTGGTATTATGAATGTGAAAACGGGCCGATGAGGCGTTACCTCACGGCCCGTTTGGTTTATCAATGATTAATACTTGGAACCTTTTCCTAAAAAGGAGGATGGGAAAGGATTGTGAAAAGGTTGCTTGACCGACCCGCGCCCGTGAGCCCTTTTCTCGGTGTTGTTTGTGTTCGGTTGTTTTTCTCCTGCTTGTCCAACGTAAGATTGCAGGATCTGTTTTGCCTTGGATAATGACAACGCGGCTTTAGGGTTCCGTATGGAGGCTGCCCGGCTGCCGAGGTGGGGTAGTTTTTTCAAATCTTCCTTAGTGGGAGGTAAATGAAAAACATATGATCCGCATTCGACAATGACGTCGGATTGTTGTGCTGCAAAGCGAGGGTTATCAGAGAAATGAAGTCCAATCTTCTTCGCTTTTCCTTCTTGCATAAGCTTGCTTAATGCGAGCCGTTTTAAATTATATAAATTCTTTGGCTCCAATGCAGTCTTTGCATGTTTATTGACAATAAACACGGCTTGGGCAAGGGAGTTTATCGAAAACTCATCCCTTTCAGAATGTCCTTTCGTTTGGTTCATTAGTGGAAACTCCTTTTCTTAATAAGGTTAGAAGGACGTTACAAACAGACTTCCTTCAGTAAAAACCTGTTTTATATATTGGTTGAAATAGAGACGTGTTTGCAACCAGGCAGATAATAGTGAAAAAATAAGGCATGTACATCTCTAAGGGTATGACCATCATTTCCCAACACTTTACCATCTATTCATTTTCATATTATACCACTTCAAAATATATAGGGAAGTAAAATTCAATCGGGCTCCCTTTTGGACCAAGAAAAAGAAGGCGTTTATGTCGCCTTCTGTCCAACTCTTATTGTGTGTATATATTGATATTTTCAGATACCCCAGCCTGTGCGCCGAATTGTTGTTGCTGATAACCCTGAAAGCCTTGATAGGGAGGGTACGCTGGATAAGCAGGGTAAGGAGGGTAAGCGGGCGGGTATGGAGGAGGGTATGGAGGATAGACAGGTGGACGGTTATTGAATAGCAATGGTCCAATTGCCAATCCCGCAACGAAAGCTACAGGCGCCAAAAGCGGAAAGAAAGGAAAGAAGCGCTCGTCATTCCAATATTCATTCCCATATGCATTCCTGTAATCATTCTGTAGCATAATGGTCTGTGGATAGTGGTAGTAAGGAAAATACTGTGTTTGCATAATTTGCCTCCTTTTCTCAAATTCTTTACATAGTATGGATTTTTTTAAGAAAAGAGCCTGTTTCATCTTAATCTGTTATAATGAATCTACTTATGAGAAAAATTTGGGGGGACCTTAATGGATCGGTTTAAAAGCATTTTTGCAGTCGGTTTTGGAGGAGCGGCTGGAGCGATATTGCGATATTGCGTAATCTTGACTGCTGGCCATTCCTTCTTCCCGTTTGGAACCCTCTTAATAAATATAGTAGGCAGCTTTTTACTTGGAATGATCAATGGCTATTTCGCCTCGAAAAAGAAATCGGTTGTTTTTTTAGCGCTGGGCAGCGGGTTTTGCGGCGGTTTCACCACGATGTCCACATTTTCCCAAGAAGTGGTGAATCTACTGCAGGCTTCTCTGGCATTGGCGGGACTGTATATTGGTGCCACGCTTTTTTTTGGTTTGGTTGCTGGTTTCTTCGGACTGGGCCTTTTTGATAGACGGAGAGGTGAGTCCCTTTGATTGAGGTTTTTTCAGTTTTTATAGGGGGCTTTTTTGGAGCGGCCTCTAGATATGTCTTGCAGATTATTTTTAATAGGCTATTGCCAGCCGTCTCAATACCCATTAGCATTTTACTGATCAACCTTATAGGTTCCTTTGGGCTCGGAATGGCGTTGCCACAGAAAGAAAGCTGGTCTTTATCTTTGCAGGTTTTTCTGACAATAGGTTTCCTGGGTGCTTTTACGACCTTTTCAACATTCAGTATGGAAACACTTGAACTTATTAGGAAACACCGTTATATAGATAGCCTTATCTATATAACGGTGTCTGTTTTAGGGTGTATCGGAACTTTCCTGTGCGGCTATTTAAGCATGATATAACCTTTATGGCAACTACCATTTGGTACTGGTAAAAAAAACCTGGTTTTCTCAGATATACTTCTAATGCTATAATTCATAGGAGTCCATTGCACATGACTTATGGCAACAAGTCGTTTTATTCGCACAGATTTTGTTAAAAAGTCTGGCGGTTTTCCCCTGTATTCTTTTCCAATCATTTTTCGGATTGGAATTCGTAAACAGTCAACTCCGGACGTGAAAGGAAACGATATGGGAGACGGGTTGTGCCAAGCCCTCTATTGACATGTAACGTTAAAGAATCGATTTCATATGTGCCTTCACGGTACTTTTCAGCGTATGGGGGAGTTACAAGGGCACCGGCAAAGGGGATTTGTACTTGTCCTCCGTGACTGTGACCGCTTATTTGATACTGGATGTCATAATTCCTTGATGTGTCGGCAAGGTCAGGGGCATGCGAAAGCATAATGGTGAACACTTCTTCAGGGATGCCAGCTAGTGCTTTTTCAAAATCAGGTTTTCCTAGCATTGCATCATCAACCCCGGCAATGACTATTTTTTCAGCGGTTAATAAGGTAATCTTAGTTGAGGTATTTTGCAACATGGTAAATTGTGATTTTTCCATGATATCGCTGTAAATTTCTGAGCCATATCCCCCATGATCATGGTTACCGTAGATGCTGAATTTTCCAAGTGGCGCTTTGAGCTGATTTAAAACGAGAGGTATTTTCTGGTAATCCTTGTATTTATTAGGCTGGTCCATCAAATCTCCGGTAAATAAAATAACATCAGGGTCCAGTTGGTTTATCTTATTGACAATTGCTTGTAAATCTTTAAGCTGAAATTGAAAGCCTAAATGCGTATCACTGAATTGGACCATCTTCATGCCATGAAAACCTTTTGGGATAAGCGGATGGCTGATGATTTTATGCTTGATTTCTAACCATTTTGGTTCCAAATTATGGGCATAATAGTTTCCGCCAATACCTAAACCGGTTAAGGTAGCCAATGTACCAAGACTTTTCTTTAAGAATGTTCTTCTGGTTATGGTTTTATTCAAATTAATCAACCTATCTATATATAAATGTTACTTCCTCATACTAACAAACAATATACATAAAATGAAGATAATATCTTCTATGAGCATATGAAAAACATGTAAACTGGGGTTTGATGAAACCGTATCCGGTTTGAAATTGAACATCTATACGGAGGTAACATGATGACCGAACCAATGTTTATTACACTGATTATACTTCTATGCGCGATTGCGCTTTTTATACAAGGGAAATTTCGAGCAGATTTAATTGCACTTAGTGCACTATCCATTCTGGGTTTACTGGGGATTCTTACATTGGATGAGCTAGTGGCCGGTTTTGCGAATCAAGTGGTCATCATGCTGGCTGGGCTATTCATAGTCGGTGCCGGCCTGCTAAATACAGGAATCGTGGAAAAGGCAGGAAATAAGTTGTTGGGTTTATGTGGGGGCAGTGAATGGAAATCGCTGCTTATCGTCATGCTGACAGCAGGAATATTAAGTGCCTTTTTAAGCGGAACAGGGATTGTTTCCATACTGCTTCCGCTCGTTATGAGCATGGCCTTGAAACAAAAAACAAGTCCGACAAGGTATTTATTGCCACTTGCCTATGCAAGCAGTATTGGAGGGCTATTAACACTGACAGGTTCTCCCTCAAATATGATCGTTGCTGATGTATTACGACAAAACGGAATAGGGACATTAGAGTTTTTTGACTTTACACCCGTGGGATTGATCGCCTTTGCAGCAGGGTTATTCTTCATGTTGACACTCGGACGCCTGTTGCTTCCCGAGAAGACGATTGCCGCGAACAATAGTGTCAAGGGACTGTCGGCAGGGGAGCTTGCAGGCATGTACAAAGTATATGACAGATTGCATTATCTGCATATACCCGCAACTTCCGATATTGTTGGAGAAAGGCTGTCTGACCTCCAGCTTCCTATTCAGTATGAATTGACTTTGATTGAAATACAGCGGAAGCCAAAGGATAAGCAATTACCGCTGTTGCAAAGACAGCTGACGATTTCAGCAAGGGCGGATGAGGTTCTTCATCCTGAAGATATCATTTTGGTGTTTGGAGAAGAAGAAGCAGTTGAGAGATTGGCACTTAACTATGAACTGGAGTTTAAACATTTCAATACCGAACAAATAAAGAAACATTTTCTCAGCAGTAGATTTGGATTGACAGAAATATTGATCGTCCCGAACTCGGATTATGAAAATCAAACCTTGATAGATGTGCATTTTCGTGAGAAATACCAATGTAATGTGCTTGCAATCAATCGGAATGGCGAATATATTCAAGCAGATGTCGGAACGGAACGCCTTAAACCGGGGGATGCAATCCTGATACATGGAGAATGGGAGAACATTGAGAGGATTTCCTCGGATTTACAGGATGTCATCGTTATTGGAAGTACCTCGGAAGATGGCTCTCCGGTCAACTCCAAGGGCAAAGCATGGATTGCCTTGGGAATCACTGCATTGATGATCATTCTATTATCGATGGAGTCCGTCCCTGCCGTACTATCGGTATTGACGGCCGCATTGTTGATGGTGATCACTGGCTGTGTCCGTTCGATGGAGGATGCTTACCAAAAGATTAACTGGGAACCTGTTCTTTTGATTGCCGCCATGTTCGGAATAACGGCTGCATTGGATAATACGGGCGGAGTGAGGATGATAAGTGATTGGCTGGCGGTTTTATTCAGTAATATCGGGGCACACGGCATATTAGCGGTCTTTTACCTCCTGACACTGATCCTGAGCCAATTCATCCCGTATGGAGCCGCGGCGGTAATCATGGCCCCCATTGCACTGACATCTGCGGTGAATCAAGGCATCGATCCCCTTCCTGTGTTTATATGCCTTGCCGTTGCCGGCAGTTTGGCGTTATCGACCCCGAGGGTTGCCACTACCAACGCGCTTGTCATGACGGCGGGTGATTACAAGCATAAAGATTTTATCATGATTGGGATATCCATACAGATCTTCATTGGCGTTATCATGGTGATCACAATCCCATGGTTCTTCCCTTTTTGATAAGACATAAGGCATTGTTCCATTCATGGACAATGCTTTTTCAATGTGTTTCTTTTCAAATGGATTGGATGAATGGGTTCTGAAAAAAGAGTTATGCAGTAGGAATTAAAATTATTTATTATCAATGCAAGAAACTAATGGTATAATTTTGGCATATTGGTGTTTTCGTAATTAGGGGGAAGATGCATCATGGATACAGAAAAGATATTAAAGAATTTAGACAGGGTGACACCATTCTTTCAACCGATTTTCAGTGCAGATCAACATCAGGTAATCGGGTATGAAATTCTGGGGCGCTATGAGGAACAATCGGAATATAAAAGCCTTGGCCCTTTTTTTCACGATTCTGCAGTGCCGGAAGAGTATAGGGTGGAAGTGGATAATTACGTACTTGAAATTGCTTTGGAGAGAATAAAAGACTATGGTGAAGATTTTCTTATCTTTATCAACAGAGATCCTAATTTGCTTATGCTGGATCATGGCGAAGAATTCATGGAGATTTTACATCGTCATTTTCAACCGGAGGAAATGCACCGGATCGTGCTGGAATTATCAGACACGATCAGTCCGGAAAACTTGGATCCTTTGCAGCATGTGCTTGCTTACTTCAGAACATATGGGATTAAGATAGCTTTAGATCATTTAGGACAAGATACACAATTGGACCGAATCGCACAGATTTCTCCGAATATTTTAAAAGTTAACCTGGACCAGCTTCGCATTTCAGGTGGAGATGCCTATCAGGTCATCCTGTTTTCTCTAAGCATGCTTGCACGAAAAATCGGCGCCAATTTACTATTTGAGAACATTGAATCCGAATACCAGCTTCGTTTTGCATGGAAGAATGGGGGACGATATTATCAAGGGTATTTTTTGGCGAAACCGGAAGGCGAATTCATTAATAAAGATTTACTTCGTGAAAAATTCCATCAAGAATGTCAGTCCTTCATTTCTTTAGAGACCAAGAAGCTTGAAGCCGTTTATCAAAAGACTTTGCAATTCAACGAGAATATGCAAAATTTCTTAAAACAGCAAAAGCGGAACGGCTCCCATGAAGAGTTTCTCGGTATTTTGGCGAAAAAGATGGATTCCGTATGTTTTCGGCTTTATATTTGTGATGAAGAGGGGTACCAAAAATCCCCCAATATCCTACATAAGGATGGGCAATGGTTAGTCCAGCCCAGTTATATGAATAAAAATTGGAGTTGGAGACCTTATTTTCTCGAAAATATCGTAAAGATGCGCAATGAGAAAAAAGGAAGACTATCCGATTTATACAGTGATATCGAAACGGGGGAAACGATACGGACCTTTTCATATCCCCTGAATAATAAGGAATACATTTTCTGTGATCTTTCTTATAGTTATTTATATGAAAATGAGGCACTATTATAAAAACCGATTCATGAATATAATCGCTTTAAATGTGTAACGATAAGCAGAAATGATGCGCTTGGAGGAGACATATTTTGAGCACGTACATCTGGATTCTAATCATAATCATTACAATCATGGCATTATATCTGCTCTTTTATACTTATTCTGTAGCAAGGGCACAGAAAGTGAAGGCCAGATATGATTCGACTATCGATGATTCAGTTAAAGAACATCCTTATTTAAAGAACCCGGTATTCGTTTCCCTTTTCGTCGGGACGATTTTGGTTGCCGGTTTTATTTTTTACTATGCTTTTCGATAATTCCGAGAAGGAGATTTCAATATCATGAAATCTCCTTTTTTATTGTGAAGAATGGGTAATGGTATCAAGATATCCCGGAGAATTTGATTTTGTAGTTTGGCTTTGATTTTTACGGGTATTGAAAGGCATAGGCAAAAATCAGAACCATTAGGAGAAATTCTATAACAAGGAGATGATTGTAATGAAGAAATATCTAGTTGCATGTCTTGCCAGTATCCTTTTATTTTTAAGTGGAGGGTTCACTGCTTCAGCGGAGGGTTTACATAGAGATGAAGTGCTATCTTTAGTGAAGGATGCCATGGAGAACCAGGGTTCGATCAGTGAGGAAGTACGTACTAAGGAAGCGATTGAAGGGAAGTTGGATAAACATTTCACGGGTGATTTCATCAAGAAGTTTGTCCAAGCGAATGTAGTGAAAGTCGATGGCGGTTATACCGCTTTTGGATCGGATTTCGCTCCGTATTATATCCCTTTTTTCAGTTACGACAAAAATACGGAAATTATATATGGGAAAAACGGTGATGTCATTTATGTTCAGGAGGAACTCGGGGACACTGGGGACGGACCGGTATCGATGGAAAAACATGTTGAATCAGTTACTTTGAAAAAGGAAAATGACGTTTGGAAGGTAACGGATGTAAAGTATGAAAGTGATAAAATGAAATAAGGCAAGTTTTTCAAAGTTGAAAAATATGGAGCTGAATGAAGAAGTCTAGAGGAGGTCACTGCCTTCTCTAGACTTTTTTTATATATCCAGTTCTTTTTTTATTTCGTCCAATTCAAAACCAACAATGGCTTTCCCATCGATGACGACCGTTGGTGTGGAATAGGCGCCGTATTTATTCGTTAATTCTTTTCGGGCTTGTCCATCTGCTTTAATATCCTTTTCTTTGTAAACGACATTATTATCGTCAAAGAACATTTTCATGATTTTGCAGGGAGGGCAATCAGGTTGGGTATATAGCGTAACGTCTTTCATTTCAATCCTCCATATGCTTTTGGTAAGGTTTATTTTTCATTATAGAGGATGCCAGGACATTTGAATAGGAAAACACCCCAAGTACCCGTTCTACTTCCCTTTTTCCTGTTTTACCAGATAGTCAATCAATCCCATGGAACAAACGTTCAGGTCCATGGCGATGATTTCAAAAACAGGATGATCTGTGGTGATTCCTTTTTCGCCTAAATGAAAGGCGACTTCCGTGAAAATATTTTTACTGGTCGCTGCCACTCGTTCCTCAAAGCTTTTATATTCCCTGTATGCCGATTTGGCAGTCGCAACAAATTTAGGCAGCCAGTAATGAAGTTGTTTAAATACCTCGTTAGGGTTTTCGGAAACCCCATAATGGCCAAAATATATACGTTCGACGCCGATGCTCTCATACAAATCCGCTGCTGCAAGCATCGCTTCGGGGTTAAATTGGTTTGGCGATGTGGAAGGTAAGTAAAATTCCAGACCTTCTTCATCGAGTTCACGATAATAGATGCCTACGGTGTCACCTGAAAACATCCCTTTTGATACCGAATCGAATATGCTTAAATGATGGTTTGCGTGTCCGGGAGTGTCATAAAAGGTCAACTTTGAATTATCACTTGTTTGCAGGGATTCCCGATCATGTTTAATCTGCATTCTTTCAAACGGAATAGGTAAAATCGGATCGAAAAGCTTGTTGAATTCTTCACCATAGACTGCTTTGGCCCCAGCAATCAAACGTGTTGGATCTTCTAGATGACGTGCACCTTTTGGATGGACGATCACTTTGGCGTTCGGGCAATGCTGTAAAAAAAGTCCAGCTCCACCTGCATGGTCCAAATGAATATGGGTAAGAATGATGTATGTAATATCTTCGAGGGCGATTCCCAAATGTTCGAGCCCCTTCATTAAGTGGGGGATGGAAGGGCTGGCGGAAGTTTCGACTAATGTGATGTCTTCATCGGCAATTACATATGTACCTGTACGATTTCTTCTATCCAAATCAAAACCATCAATCAATGAAATGCGATAACCAAGTTCACTAATGTTTTGCAACAGAATCTACCCCCAAAAAATTTTTCATGTACAAAATCCATTCCTTATTTTATTCTGTTAATAGTGCCATGTAAAGAATGAAGTTTTAAATTATTCTGAATTTATTTCAGCGTGGCTACTGGATAGAAAAGTATGGTATAGTGAAACCTATCGAAAAGGTTTTATTCAGAAAGGAGAGGGAGTATGTCTCAATTACAGGGCATCCTTACCAGATTGAAAAGTCTTCAAGAGCAAGCGAAGGAATCTGAATCTGCTCAACGTTTTTTTGAAATAGATGGTGTGAAAAAGTGCCAGGTTACATATTTCAGCAAAACAGAAATGTTCGAGCTTGAAGTATACAGTGATAAAGGGAAATCATCCAAATATCAATTCGATAATATTGATATGATTACCATTGAAATCTTTGATCTTCTTCAATCTTAAAAAAATCACGAAAAGCCGCCCTCCTTTGGAAGCGGCTTTTTTATTGTGAATGAAGCAGTGAAATTTACACATCTTATTAATTGGAGGGATGTAAAAATGAAAAATCCAATGGTAATATGCCCAGCATGCGGTGAGGAAAGGGAAATGGATAATGTATTAACGGCACAATCCAACCAAAATGTGATTTATCAATGCCCGGAATGCGGTTTTAAACAGGTTAACATCAAAACTAGTAAAGGCTAAAGATCTCTTGTGGAAATCCCGCCGTTTGGGATTTTATTGGTCTAGGAATGAGCCTTTTCTGCTTACATATGTTAAACTATAGAAAGAGCTGTATATAAAAACATATGGTAAGGGGTTTTAACATGATCGGTACTCATGATGGGGATTTATTGGAATCCAGCGTTAAAGACTTAATGATTTCTTCTGAACGCGTGGCCCACGTGCAGGTAACCAATAATTTAGAACATGCACTATTGGTATTAACAAAGAGCGGTTATACGGCCATTCCTGTGTTAGATCCGATGTATAAACTGCATGGTTTAATTAGCACACCAGTCATTCTTGATTCAATCTTGGGACTGGAACGAATTGAATTTGATAATCTTGAGAATAAAAAAGTTTCCGAAATAATGAATATAGAAATACCTCGCCTGCATATTGAAGATACATTGACCAAGGGAGTTGAATTGTTGATTGATCATCCTTTTGTCTGTGTGGAGAATGACGAACATGTATTTGAAGGTATCTTAACGAGAAGAGCAATCCTAAAAAAGGTATTTAAACAAAATACACCCGATAAATAAGTAAGGCATAAAATGATGGTTAACCTCAAGACTCGCCAGTTGGCGAGTTTTCTTGTTTTTACATATTTGATCCAGCTAGTGGTAAAGTCTATAAACAGTAAGGGTCTATTAGGGGAGGATGCCGAAATTGGGCCAAGAAGTGAATAGTGCAAAGGTGCAGAATAAAAAATTGAGACGTCCCTTCATATTAGCTGCCATCATGTTGGCTATGTTTATGAACGCTATAGAAGGAACGATCGTTTCGACGGCAATGCCAGCCATTGTAAGTGATTTAGGCGGTTTTTCACTTTACAGCTGGGTGTTTTCAGGTTATTTGCTAATGAACGCGGTAACAGTCTTGATATATGGAAAGCTATCGGATATTCTCGGGAGAAAACCTGTTTTATTATTTGGAATCATTGTTTTTTTAATTGGCTCCCTTCTTTGCGGCTTTGCAGATTCCATGACGGAACTCATCATATATCGCTTTATACAAGGTTTTGGGGCGGGGGCTGTAGCTCCTGTAGCTTCGACAATTGTTGGTGATATTTATAAAAATGAAGAGAGGGCACGCGTTCAAGGGTATCTATCGAGCGTGTGGGGCATTTCGGCTGTCATGGGGCCAGCTTTGGGCGGCTTGCTTGTTGAATCCCTGACTTGGAAGCTTGTCTTCTGGGTAAATATCCCTTTGGGCTTATTATCTTTTATTGGGATTTGGTTTTTCCTTCATGAAAATATCGAAAAGAAAAAACGTGATATCGATTACCTAGGTGCAACGCTATTGACGTTATCCATATCTACTCTAATGGTGATACTCGTAGAAGGAGGAGTGAAATGGTCATGGGCTTCAGCTCCGGTCATTTCCTTGGCATCAGTGGCCATCATCACCTTTATCTTATTCATTCTTCAGGAAAAGAAAGCGGCCGAACCGATGATGCCATTTGAAATTTGGCAGGAGCGTTCCATTCTGATTGCCAATCTCGTATCCCTGACGACAGGGGTGATGATGATCGGATTATCAAGTTTCCTCCCTACATTCGTTCAGGGCGTGATGGAGCGTTCGCCTACGGTAGCTGGTTTTACATTGACAGCCATGTCTATTGGCTGGCCGATCGCATCAATGGTCTCTGGCAGGTTATTGATGAAAATAGGATTCAAATCAACCTCCCTCCTTGGAGGGTGTTCATTGATTGTTGGGAGCTTGATCCTAGTGTGGATGAAGCCGGAAGCTGGGCCCCTCATTGCTGCCATGGGATCCTTCTTTGTCGGTGTAGGCATGGGCTTGACTTCTACCTCATTCATTGTCGTCATTCAAAAAACCGTCAGCTGGGAACGAAGGGGCATTGCGACAGCTTCCAATATGTTCATGCGTAATTTAGGAAATACTGTAGGTGCTGCATTACTTGGAGGAATCATGAATATGAGGCTTCAAGCCTACTTGAACGAGCATGCGCCGGCTGGCTCGGGAGTGACGATAGATACGGCAAATAAACTGTTGAACAGTGAAGAACGCATGTCGCTTCCTGAAAATGTGGTGCATGCATTACAGGAAGGACTTACATTGTCATTACAGACGATTTATCTCATTGTTCTAGTCTTCTCTGTAATCAGCTTCCTGTTACTTACGAGACTAAGAAAGAATAAGAAGGCATAGGGAAAAAAGGCAGACTCTTTAATTGGAGTTTGCCTTTGTATTTAAGGGAACGCGACCCTGATGACCAATTGAATCAACAATGCGACCGTAACCGAATGTAAAATGAATTTCAATTGTCGAGTCGAGATTTTTTGCGCCACACGCAAGGCCAGCTGTGATCCGATAAGGGAACCGATCGTGTAATAAATGGCAATCCCCCATGCAATGTTACCGGCAATGAAATAGGTAATGGATGCAGCTGTACAGCTAATGAAAGTTTGGAATCTAGTAAAGGCCAGGGATTGAAGGTAGGTGGCACCATTTCTTAAAAAGGTATACATGAGCATGGTTGCCTGTCCGGGTCCGAACATTCCATCATAGACACTGATTCCGAATAGGGATGGATAAACTTTTTTTGGGAGATGCCAATCCGATTATCGGAAGGTTTCGGTTTTTTTATGAAATTCATGATCAAAGCGACAGTCAAGAGACAGATGGCTAACAAATTCATTGCCTTCTCAGAGAATGAATTAGCAAGCAGGCCACCACATAAGCCACCAAAAAGGGCGAATGGGATTAACTGGAGGGCATCTTTCAACTTTAGCTGTTTTTTCTTGAATAAAATATAAAAGCAAGAAAAAGAAGAAAACATATTGGAAAATTTGACTGAACCAATAACCTGGTGTATGGGTAAACCTATCAAAAGAAGGGATGGCATTCCGATAAGGCCGCCGCTCCCTGCCAATGTGCCGACAAAGGATGCCGCAAAACCGATGACAAGCAGTAAAATGATCGTCAAAGCATATTCACCCCGTTTCTTTTCTCTTGTATTATAAGCCGACTTTGTTGATAATAAAATTTAAATAAATTAAATCATCATGATAAGAATTAATTATCAAGAGGTTGGTGTGTATGTCATTTTCAGAATTTCATTTATTATCCGTGCTTGCTCAGGAAATGAATATGAGAAAAGCAGCTGAGCGGTTGTTCGTTTCCCAGCCGGCTTTATCACAGCGTTTACAATCCATAGAAAAGGATTGGGGATCGAGACTGTTTGTGCGTTCACAAAAAGGGCTGTCACTGACGCCTGCAGGTGAAGCGGTAATCCGACTGGCCAATGAGGTTATCGAAAAAGAAGAAAAGGTCAGGGAAAGTATTCAAGCTATGGACCATGAAGTATATGGGACTTTGAAAATAGCCTGTGCTTCAATTGTCGGTCAAAATTGGCTGCCGCAAGTATTGAAAAAGTTCGTTCAAAAATATCCGTATGCCAAAATTTCCTTAATCACTGGCTGGAGCAGTGAAATTTTAAAGTCTTTGTATGAAGGACAGGTGCATATTGGCATCATAAGGGGAGCTCCGGATTGGAAAGGGGTAAAACAGCATTTATTTACGGATATGCTTTATTTGGTGGATACTGAAATGAAGGAACTGAATCAAGTGTTCGAAACGGACCGGCCATTCATTCAGTTTAAAAGCGATTCGAATTATTATCAGGAAATCCAGGACTGGTGGCATCGGCAATTTAAAACGACACCAAAAAACACCATTGTCGTGGATCAAATCGAAACATGCAAACAAATGGTGTTCAATGGCATAGGATATGCAATCCTGCCAGCCATCACTTTACATGATAAAGATACGAATGTTTTTAAAATACCTCTACTGGATGGGCATAACCACTCAATCGAACGAGATACATGGCTTTGCGGCTATGAATCTGCCTTCCAGTTAAAGCAAGTGCAAGCATTCACGGAAGTGGTGAAAGAGCATATTCGTGACCAAGGAATGTTATAGGTCCGCTGAAAAAATGTCAATAGCGGAGAATAATATATAAGAGTGACATTCAACTTGTCTTGCCGGCAGTTGTCTGGTAAATTTAAAACGAGTAATGATACATAATTAGGAGGTTTACCAGGAATGAATAAAATGGATGCAAACGAAATTATTTCTTTTATCTCAAATAGTAAAAAAGCTACACCTGTAAAGGTATATGTCAAAGGCGATTTAGAAGGCATGGATTTTGGTCCAGCTTCTAAAACTTTCATAACAGGAAATACAGGTGTCGTATTCGGTGAGTGGTCTGAAGTCGAGGAAGCAATCAAGGCAGCAGGAACAAAAATCGAGGATTATGTAGTTGAAAATGATCGCCGTAACTCTGCCATTCCTTTATTGGACCTAAAAGGCATCAAAGCCCGTATCGAGCCTGGCGCAATAATCCGTGACCAAGTATCCATTGGAGACAACGCAGTCATCATGATGGGTGCATCAATCAATATTGGTTCTGTCATCGGTGAAGGCACAATGATCGACATGAACGCAATACTGGGCGGTCGTGCAACAGTGGGTAAAAACTGTCACGTAGGTGCAGGTGCCGTTTTAGCGGGTGTCATCGAGCCGCCTTCCGCACAACCGGTCATTTTGGAAGATGATGTTTTAATCGGAGCCAATGCGGTCGTATTAGAAGGTGTGAAAATCGGTCAGGGTTCAGTTGTGGCGGCTGGTGCAGTTGTAACGAAAGACGTTCCTCCTTACTCCGTGGCTGCTGGTATACCGGCGAGGGTCATTAAACAAATTGACGAAAAAACAAAATCAAAAACAGAAATCATGCAAGAACTTCGTCAACTTTAATTTCTTTAGTGAATATTGCCTGAAGCGTGGATAAATATATCCACGCTTTCTGTATAGGAGGAAATAATGTGAAAATAAATCCTTTTGCCGAGATCCGGCGTGATTTGCATCAAATACCGGAGATAGGATTCAAAGAATTCAAGACGCAGCAATACCTACTGAATTACATAACGAAACTGGCCCAGGAGCGAATGGAAATAGAAACTTGGCGGACTGGGATATTCGTGAAAGTGAAGGGAATGAATCCGCGAAAAACAATTGGCTACCGGGCTGATATTGACGGATTGCCGATAAAAGAGGAAACCGGATTGCCGTTCGCATCCAACCACGAGGAATATATGCATGCCTGCGGTCATGATTTTCATATGAGCATAGGTTTGGGATTATTGACATATTTCACCGAAAATCCGATTGATGATGACTTGCTATTCATCTTCCAGCCTGCGGAAGAGGGTCCTGGCGGAGCTGAGCCAATGCTTAAATCGGAAACGATGAAAAAATGGAAGCCGGATATGATTCTTGCTTTACATATTGCCCCAGAGTACCCAGTTGGGACGATTGCCGTTAAAGAAGGGCTTCTATTTGCCAATACATCTGAATTATTCATCGATTTGAGGGGGAAAGGAGGACATGCAGCCTATCCGCATGAAACAAATGACATGGTCATTGCGGCATGTTCGCTCGTAGGGCAGCTGCAAACAATCGTTTCCAGGAATGTCAATCCACTTGATTCGGCAGTCATTACAGTTGGAAAGATCACTGGAGGCACAGTTCAAAATATTATTGCGGAAACAGCGCGGTTAGAAGGCACAATACGCACCCTTAACCCCGAATCGATGGTAAAGGTCAAGTCAAGAATAAAAGCGCTTGTGGATGGCCTGCAAGTGGGATATGAGTGCTTGGCTGAAATCGACTATGGCGCGATGTATCACCAGGTGTATAATGAAGAACGGTTGACCCGGGAATTCATGGAATTTACAGAGAAGTCAACTGATGTTCATTTGCATCGCTGTACGGAAGCGATGACTGGTGAAGATTTTGGTTATATGTTAAAGGAAATTCCAGGATTCATGTTCTGGCTGGGGGTTTCATCGGATTACGGATTGCACCACGCTAAGTTAAGTCCGGATGAAACTGCGATAGAACTCGCGATCAATCACTTAACGGACTATATAACGTTTAAAGGAAGCGAAGCGTGAACATGCTCTAAAGAGAGAACGAATGACGTTGGAGGGCTTATTGTGAAAAAAGAATTTGCGGTGATTGGACTTGGCCGTTTTGGCGGCAGCATAGTCAAGACATTAGCTGAAGAAGGATTAGGGGTTCTGGCTATCGATGCTGACGAAGATCGAGTGAATGAATTTGCCAGAATAGCTTCACATGCCATAGTAGGGGATACGACAGATGAAAATGTACTGAGAAACATAGGGATTCGGAATTTTGATCACGTCATTGTAGCGATTGGCGAGAATATTCAAGCTAGTATATTGACGACTCTCATGCTTAAGGAATTGGGTGTCGGGAATGTTACGGTTAAAGCGCAAAATGATTATCATGAGAAGGTTCTTCGTAAAATCGGGGCTGACTATGTCGTTCACCCCGAACGAGATATGGGGAGAAGGATTGCCCATAATATCGTCTCCAATAATATTCTCGATTATTTGGAGCTTTCTGATGAACACTCCATCGTCGAAATTGTTGCAAGCCAAAAGATGAATGGAAACTCGATATTTGACCTTGATATCCGTGCTCATTATGGGCTGAATATAGTCGCGATCAAAAGAGGGAACGATATAAATGTCTCCCCACAAGCGAGCGATTTAATTCATAAAGGTGATATATTGATCGTCATCGGCGCGGATTCGGACATCAATCGCTTTGAAAAAAAAATTGTGGAATAAGCAAGGCTTGCTCAATTTCGGGCAGCGCGCACTTTTTATCCACAAAAAAGCCCAGCCATCAATGGCTGGGCTTTTAATATTATTGGACTTCCATGATGATCGGCAGGATCATTGGACGGCGTTTAGTTTTTTCATATAGGAATGGAGATAAAGTGTCTGTAATTTCATTTTTAATTTCAGACCATTGTGTAGTTTTGCGGTCCATCACCTTATTTAAATGCTTAGTTATCAGGGATTGAGCATCGCTGATAAGGTCTCCTGATTCTCTCATATAAACAAATCCGCGTGAGATGATGTCAGGTCCGGATGCAATTTTGAATTCCTTCATATTGATGCTGACAACGACAACGACAAGGCCTTCCTCGGAAAGGATCCGACGATCACGGAGAACGATATTACCGATATCCCCGATGCCGCTTCCATCGATATAAACCGAACCTGAAGGGATTTTACCAGCGATTTGTGCTGTGTTTTCACTTAAGGAAAGCACTTCACCATTATCCATGATAAAGCAATTTTCTTCCGGAACTCCGCAATCGACTGCATGGCGGGCATGTAGTTTTTGCATACGGTATTCACCATGGATGGGCATGAAGAATTTTGGTTTTATCAAACGAAGCATCAGCTTTTGTTCCTGCTGTCCGCCATGTCCTGATGTATGAATGTCATTCAAAGGACCGGAAATGACGTCTGCTCCTGCACGATATAATTGATTGATCGTTCTGGAAACACTGATTGTGTTACCTGGGATAGGTGAAGATGAAAATACTACAGTATCACCAGGAATGATTTGAATCTGACGGTGAGTGCCATTCGCTATGCGCGATAGAGCTGCCATCGGTTCACCTTGACTGCCTGTACAAAGGATGGTTACTTTATTCGCCGGCATACGATTCAATTGCTGTACATCGATAAATGTATCTTTAGGCGCTACGATATAACCAAGATCTTGTCCGATTGATATGGCTGAATCCATGCTTCGGCCAAAAACGGCTATTTTACGACCGTTAGCTACGGCTGCTTCAACAACTTGCTGAAGGCGATGGATGTTCGATGCAAACGTTGCAAAAATAATCCGGCCGTCAACCTTACGGAAAATGTCTTGAATGGTATCGCCGACACGGCTTTCGGACATAGTAAAGTTCTGCACTTCACTATTTGTGCTATCCGAGAGTAAGCACAATACACCTTCTTTACCGATTTCAGCCATCTTGGTCAGGTTTGCAGGTTCGCCCACTGGTGTGAAGTCGAATTTAAAATCACCAGTATGGACAATTTGTCCAGGTGGTGTTTTTACAACGATTCCATAAGAATCAGGGATACTGTGAGTTGTGCGGAAGAATGAGACGGACGTTTTCCGGAACTTGATCACTTCATCTTCACTGATTTCTATCATGGTTGTCTGACGTAAAAGGCCGTGTTCTTCCAATTTATTACGAAGCAGTCCAAGTGCCAGTTTCCCGCCGTACACAGGGACATTCACTTTTCTAAGTAAATAAGGAATCCCGCCAATATGGTCTTCATGGCCATGGGTAATGAAAACACCTTTAATTTTATCTACATTTTTCTCTAAATAGCTGTAATCTGGAATCACATAGTCAATACCGAGAAGCTCATCTTCAGGAAATTTAATTCCAGCATCGATGATGATGATTTCATCTTGAAACTGAACAGCATATGTGTTCTTACCGATTTCGCCTAAACCGCCCAGGGCGAATACAGCTGTTTGATCGTTTTTTACGAATTTCATAAATTATAGCTCCAATACTTTGTAATCTTCATTTTGTTTTTCGTATTCTAAATATGCTCCGGTTACGGGTAATACGATTTCTACGTTATAAGGTTCCTTTTTTAATTTTAAACGAACGTCACGAACGGATTCACCTTCGACAAACATTGTTTTAGTATTCTCCCTGATGGGAACCTCTGATATGGTTACTTGATAGTATACCTTAAAAACCATTTTAATCTCTCCTCACTTGTTTGCATTGCTTTTTTCATTATATATAAAAACAACAATTTTTTCATGTTTTTCAACATCATGTAAAAATAAACCCAGCTCCGCCATAAAAACGGAAGGGGTTTGATGAATTAAATATACCAATGTATAAAAGTATATAAAAAAATAGAAAATAGATGGCCAATTCTGGTATCAATCCAATTGTGTCTTCCTCTATCTTATATCCTATCCGTTTTTGCCATGTGTAAAACTTAAATCATGGGATCTTTTTTTCGTAAACGATTTCTTTCTAATTAATGCCGTACGACTGTGTACAGCGTTTCATGAAAACACCACGACTCATATCTTAATTGAAATATGTATTCACCTGACCATAAAAGCCAAGATAGAAAGAATGCTTAACAAGAACTTTACAACAAGGAAGAAGCCCTCCGCAAGTTTTTGAAGGGCTATCCGAAAAAAATTCGCATATGGATGACGGCCAAGACAGGAATGAGTGGCAAATCATGCGATAGATTTTTTTCTTAAAAGATCATTCCACTGTTTAGCAAGCTTTTTACGAAGCTTTTTTAACATGGCGATCACGCTCCCTTAATTATTATTGTATAGGATTATTCAATAATGTAAATACGTCTTTACAGGTACTTGGCCCATTTTTGAAAAAAAAGGCTCATTCAAACAAGCAGTTGGGATTTAGGAGGCAAGAAGGATGGGGAAAGTATTCTAAGGAAGCCTGAGTTGTTCTATTAAGCATAGTATATGCCCATTCATGAATAAAAAACGTGAATTGAGTGGAATCCGGTTGTGTTACTTGACTTATCTTGTTACTTGACTTATCTTGATGACAATTATTAAATGGGTACATATTAAAAAAGGAAAAAATGAATGAATTGGAAGTGAATCGTTAGTGAAAATCGTATTCTTTGATATTGACGGAACATTGCTTGATCACGAAAAAAAGTTACCTGCTTCAACAAAAAAAGCCATTAAGCAACTGCAGGATAGCGGGGTTTTTGTAGCGATTGCCACAGGAAGGGCTCCGTTTATGTTCGAATCTTTAAGGGAAGAGCTTGGCATCGATACATTCGTAAGTTTCAATGGACAATACGTTGTTTTTGAAGGGAAAGTCGTTTATAAAAACCCTTTGAGCATACCTGAGATAAAGAGGCTCCACGAACATGCTGAAAAAAATGAAATACCGATCGTTTTCATGAATGAGGAGACGATGAAATCGAGTGTTCCACATCATAGCAGAATTGAAGAAGCATTAAGCAGCCTGAAGTTTCCCCACCCTGAACATGTGGCAGATTTTTATGAGGACCATGATATATACCAAGCCTTATTATTCTGTTCGGAAGATGAAGAAGGGAACTTTGTTGGGCAATATGATGACTTTCATTTCATCAGATGGCATGAGTATTCAACGGATGTACTTCCATTCGGGGGTTCAAAAGCTGAAGGCATTAAAATATTAATGGAAAAAGTCGGTTTTGCTCTGGAGGATGTTTACGCCTTTGGAGATGGCCTAAATGATATAGAGATGTTAAAAGTAGCGGGATATGGCGTGGCAATGGGGAATGCCGGTCAACTTGTGAAGCAAGAGGCCGACTTTGTAACGAAGGATGTCGATGATGATGGCATACTTTTTGGTTTGAAGGAACTTGAACTGATATAAAAAACAAAACCCCCGTCAGCCAACAGACGGGGGATTTGCTTATTATGTTACCTTTCCACCGCAATTGAATTTTCCGGAATGGCATAGGGGTCTTCCGGATTGATATGATCATAAAACATGATTCCATTAAGGTGATCGATTTCATGTTGAAAGCAAATGGCTGCGATGCCTTTCAGGCGGAGTTGAACCGATTTTCCTTCCAGGTCCGTACCCACAACCGTTATTCGAGCATAACGGGGCACATAACCGGAAACGGGACGATTTACGGAAAGGCAGCCTTCTCCGGATGTCAAATATGCTTTTTCCACTGAATGGCTGATCAGTTTAGGGTTGAAAAGTGCATAGCTATACAGTTGACCATCGTTTTCTTTCAAATGAACCGCGATCATCCTTTTTGAAACATTCACCTGTGGTGCAGCCAAGCCAATTCCTGCCCTTAACCCGTATAGTGCAGCAATATCGGGCTTCTGGCTGTTTTGGACATATTCCATCAAGCTGACTAAAAGTTGCTTATCTTCATTTGATGCCGGAAGCGGAACCTCTGCCGCGACTTGCCTTAAGATTGGATCGTCTTCATTAACAAAATCATCCATGGTAAGCATAATCTTTCACCCCACAAAAATTCTTATAATATGTATAGGATTATTTTAACAAAAAAAATACTGAAAGTTAATGGATGAACTAATGAAAGAAAAATGGAAGGGATGGAATCAAGTCATTCATTCCTATCCCGGCCATTATATTATTTGCGTGTTGAGGTCTATTTTAAAAAAATAAATCATTTTTTGTGAATCAGGGTAGATAGTTAACATTTTCGGGTAAAGGTAATAGTAATTATCTGGTTAGCACAAGCACGCGCCGACAATGATCAACAGAATGAACAGGACAATGATTAGAGCGAAGCCGCTTCCAAAGCCGCAGCCTCCACCATCACCATAACCATAGCTGGGTGCAACGGAAACCGGATAACAACATTCCTGGTTGTAACCTCCATACATAATTTCATACCTCCGTTTTTGTATTATTAAAATGCTGACCATTCTGATTTGAAACGGTCCCTACAGCCTATGCAGTAAGGTTTAAAGGGTGTAGGCTAGAGCCCAGTAATGAAAAAAACCTGTTCGGAATATGATTGTAACAAGTGTCTGCGGCTAATAAGTTAATTTAGAGAATATGAATCTTCGAAGTACTATCAGAAGGAGCTGTCTATGTTGAATCGTTTTGGTCCATATGTTATTTTACTTCTTTCTTTAGTGATCTTGACTGGTTGTTTTAATGGTTCACCGGAAGAAAGAATCCACAAAATCCTAGAGAAAACTGCAGAAAAGGAAAGTGATTTCACCGAGCATCAAGAGCCTCTTAATGATTTGGAGAAAAAAGAAAAAGAAAAATATGAGAAAATCATTAAACTTGGTTTGGATGATTATGAACAGATCGTCGAGCTTTCAGATGAAGCCGCCAAGAATATCGACCAAAGGGAAAAAATAATTGAAAAGGAACAAAGCAGTATGCAATCCTCAAAAGAACAATTCAATCAGATAGATGAACAAATCGGGAAAATAGAGGATAAAAAAATAAAAAAAGAAGCGACTGAAATGAAAAAAGTCATGAGTGAGCGCTATAGCACCTACGATGATTTATATGATGCATATCAACAAAGTCTTGCTTATGATCGTGAATTATATGAACTATTTAAAAAAGAGGATTTGAAAATGGATGAATTACAAGTGCAAATCGAGAAAATAAATACCTCGTATACAAAAGTATTGAAAGCGAATGAGGAATTTAATGCATTAACGGAAAAATCAAATCAAAAAAAAGAAAGTTTTTATGATAGTTCCGGCATAGAAATGGCTGATTCAACAAAATAATATAAATAATGATGGGCTGTGATTCTCACTCACAGCCCATATTTTGTTCAATCCAGTTCATTTATGGACTGAAAAAATCTAGAATGGTCTTTTTTTGTGCAAAAAGCTTGATGCGGAATTTTCATACCTGTACTAAAAAAAAACGATAATCAAAATTCTAACAGCAGACTTATATGAAAGCGTTTGAATATTTTTTTGGAATATTATTCCGAAGGCTCAAATGCCTATAGTTAAAGCGGTTTTGGAATCGTTCAGATATGCTGGGGGATTTAAATGTTATCCTTCGCCATCCTTAAATTGAAATTTAGGGGAAATTTAATAGTACAGTTGTAAAGTGAAAACTAATACAGAGAAGAAGAATGAGTATTAGAAATTCTATTAAATCAAAATTATAAGGAACTCCAAGTGATTGACTTGATGTTAATTCATCTTGTAAACTTAATCTATAAAAATTCTTGTATCATTTTCCTTGATTTTTTTTATGGTACAGAATAAGATTGAGACATATTAAGCATATCCACGTTTGAGGATTGGTCTTAAGGGAAAAATAAAAGAATGAATTGTTGAAGAAACTAAAAAGCAAACTATTTTTGCTTTATAGAATAATAATAGCAAACCTTTTTAATGAAAGGATGAGGTGCCAAATGGCTCAAAAAACTAAACAAGCTAAAATTAATGTTCAGGATCAGCTTAAGAAAGTAGAAGAACAATTTGAAACTTTTCAAATTTTAAATGAAGAGGGAGAAGTCGTTAATGAAGCGGCAATGCCTGATTTAAGTGACGAACAATTGCAAGAATTAATGCGTCGTATGGTTTATACACGCATCTTGGATCAACGTTCCATATCACTGAACCGCCAAGGAAGATTAGGTTTCTATGCACCGACTGCCGGTCAAGAAGCATCTCAGATCGCTTCACAGTATGCTTTGGAAAAAGAAGATTTCATTCTGCCTGGCTACCGTGATGTTCCGCAAATCGTTTGGCATGGCCTTCCGCTTTGGCAAGCATTCTTATTCTCCCGGGGACATTTTAAGGGAAATCAAATTCCTGAAGACGTCAATGTAATTTCCCCTCAAATCATTATCGGTGCTCAATATGTCCAAGCTGCAGGAGTTGCTCTTGGGTTGAAGAAACGCGGGAAAAAAGCTGTAGCCATCACATATACAGGTGACGGCGGAACCTCACAAGGTGACTTCTATGAGGGAATTAACTTTGCAGGTGCATATAAAGCGCCGGCTATCTTCATCGTGCAAAATAACCGTTTCGCAATCTCGACGCCGGTTGATTTGCAATCAGCAGCGAAAACATTAGCCCAGAAGGGTGTGGCTGCAGGTATCCCTGGCATCCAAGTTGATGGTATGGATGCGTTAGCCGTTTATACAGCCGTTAAAGAAGCGCGTGAACGTGCAATTAATGGTGAAGGCCCTACATTGATTGAAACATTAACTTACCGTTATGGTCCGCATACGATGGCTGGGGATGACCCGACACGTTACCGTACTTCCGAAATGGATAACGAGTGGGAACTGAAAGATCCATTGGTTCGTTTCCGCAAGTTCTTGGAAAACAAAAAACTTTGGAATGAAGAATTAGAGAACGAAACGATAGAAAAAGCAAAAGACGATATTAAAGAAGCAATCAAATTGGCAGATGCAGAACCTAAGCAAAAGGTTACAGACCTTATTGAAAACATGTATGAAGAAATGCCTTATAACTTAAAAGAACAATATGAAATTTATAAAGAGAAGGAGTCGAAGTAAGCCATGGCTCAATTGACGATGATTCAAGCAATTACAGAAGCATTACGTACAGAACTTAAGAATGACGAGAATGTACTCGTTTTTGGGGAAGATGTTGGTGTTAATGGAGGAGTTTTCCGTGCAACGGAAAATCTTCAAAAAGAATTCGGTGAAGATCGTGTATTCGATACACCTCTTGCTGAATCTGGAATCGGTGGATTAGCGGTCGGTCTTTCTTTACAAGGTTTCCGTCCTGTTCCTGAAATTCAATTCTTCGGGTTTGTATATGAAGTAATGGATTCCGTAAGCGGTCAGCTTGCTCGTATGCGCTACCGTTCAGGCGGACGTTACAGTGCACCGGTTACAATTCGCTCACCTTTTGGGGGCGGAGTGCATACTCCGGAAATGCACGCTGATAGCTTGGAAGGTTTAATGGCTCAGCAACCAGGGTTAAAGGTGGTTATCCCTTCCACTCCTTACGATGCAAAAGGCTTATTGATTTCAGCTATTCGTGATAATGACCCTGTCATTTTCCTTGAGCACATGAAATTGTACCGCTCTTTCCGTCAGGAAGTTCCTGAAGAAGAATATACAATTCCATTAGGAAAAGCCGATGTGAAAAGAGAAGGAACGGATTTATCCATCATTACGTATGGTGCGATGGTACAGGAATCCATCAAGGCAGCTGAGGAATTGGCTAAGGAAGGTCATTCCGTCGAAGTGGTCGACTTACGGACTGTATCTCCATTGGATATCGATACAATCATTGCTTCTGTAGAAAAAACTGGACGCGCTATCGTTGTTCAAGAAGCACAAAAGCAAGCTGGTATTGCAGCGAATGTCGTAGCGGAAATTAACGAACGTGCCATTTTGAGCTTGGATGCTCCAGTACTGCGAGTGGCGGCGGCTGATACGGTATTCCCGTTTTCACAAGCTGAAACAGTATGGCTCCCTAATTATAAAGACATTATTGAAACGGCGACTAAAGTCTTGAAGTTTTAACAATCTTAAGTAATGGGAATGAATGTCCTCCTTGGGAAAGTAATATCGCATTAACGGTAATGCAAGATAAAGGACTTTATTCAAAGCACTAAGTATGATTTAATATAGGAGGTTGAACTCAGTGGCATTCCAATTTAGACTCCCTGATATCGGAGAAGGTATACACGAAGGTGAAATAGTGAAATGGTTTGTAAAACCAGGAGATAAGATTCAAGAAGATGACGTGCTTTGCGAGGTTCAGAACGATAAGGCCGTTGTTGAAATCCCATCACCGGTGGAAGGTACCGTTGAAGAAATCCTTGTTCAAGAAGGAACGGTTGCCGTTGTTGGCGATGTACTTGTAACATTCGATGCTCCAGGTTATGAAAATCTTCAGTTTAAAGGGGATCATGGAGAAGAAGCGAAGGCAGAAGGTGAGAAGAATACGGAGGCCCAGGTTCAAGCGACTGCTGAAGCTGGACAGGAAGTCAAGAAAGAGGCTGCTCCGGTTCAAGAAAATAATGGTGTAACGGGCGCGGGATCACAACCACAAGTTGAGGCAGATCCTTCACGACGTATCATCGCCATGCCTTCTGTTAGGAAATATGCACGCGAACAAGGGGTAAATATTCGTGAGATTTCTGGTTCTGGGGATAACGGCCGCATCATGAAAGATGACATAGATGCTTTCAAAAACGGCAAAACTGCTCCACAGCAACCGGCAGCTCAAAGTGAAGCTTCACAACAAAATGATACGGAAACAACCGAAAAACAAAAAGTTTCAATTCCAGAAGGGCAATATCCTGAAACTCGCGAAAAAATGAGCGGCATGAGAAAAGCGATCGCCAAAGCTATGGTAAAATCCAAACAGACAGCTCCGCATGTTACATTAATGGATGAAGTCGATGTGACGCTATTGGTTGCTCATCGTAAGAAATTCAAGGAAATTGCTGCACAAAAAGGAATCAAGCTTACATTCCTACCTTATGTTGTTAAAGCGTTAACAAGTGCATTGCGTGAATTCCCTATGCTTAACACATCATTTGATGATGAGGCTAGTGAGATTATCCATAAACACTATTACAATATCGGAATTGCGGCAGACACAGACAAAGGATTGCTCGTTCCAGTTGTAAAAGATGCAGATCGTAAATCAACTTTTGCTATTTCACAAGAAATTAATGAATTAGCGACGAAAGCCCGTGACGGCAAATTGGCTCCTAACGAAATGAAAGGTGCTTCTTGCTCCATTACGAATATCGGTTCCGCAGGCGGTCAATGGTTCACACCTGTAATCAATCATCCAGAAGTTGCCATTCTAGGGATTGGACGCATTGCCGAAAAAGCAATTGTACGCGACGGGGAAATTATCGCCGCTCCAGTTCTGGCATTATCACTGAGCTTTGATCACCGCATGATTGATGGAGCAACAGCTCAACATGCATTGAATCATATCAAAAAGTTATTGAACGACCCAGAATTATTGTTAATGGAGGCGTAAACAATGGTAGTAGGAGATTTTCCAATCGAAACAGATACTTTAGTGATCGGTTCAGGCCCAGGGGGATATGTTGCCGCAATTCGCGCAGCACAGCTTGGACAGAAAGTAACGGTCGTTGAAAAAGGAACAATCGGCGGAGTTTGTTTGAATGTAGGCTGTATCCCATCAAAAGCTTTAATTTCGGCTGGACACCGTTTCCATGAAGCTCAGCATTCAGAAGATATGGGTATCTTTGCAGAAAAAGTTTCTGTTGATTTTTCTAAAGTACAAGCTTGGAAAGGTTCTGTTGTTAAAAAATTAACAGGCGGTGTAAGCAGCCTATTAAAAGGTAATAATGTTGATGTTGTAACTGGAGAAGCTTATTTCGTTGATGAAAACAGCATCCGTGTTATGAATGAAGACTCAGCCCAAACATATACATTTAAAAACGCAATCATCGCCACTGGTTCATCGCCAATCGAGATTCCGTCATTTAAATATACGAAACGTGTACTTAATTCCACTGGTGCTCTTGCTTTGGAAGAGGTTCCAGGTTCGATCGTGGTAATCGGCGGAGGTTACATTGGAACTGAGCTTGGCGGAGCATTCGCAAGCTTCGGCACTAAAGTGACCATCCTTGAAGGCACGGAAGAAATCCTTTCTGCAGGCTTTGAAAAACAAATGGCAGCACTTGTTAAGCGTAACCTTAAAAACAAGGGTGCTGAAATTGTTACTAAAGCAAATGCTAAAGGCGTGGAAGAAACTGAAACAGGTGTAACCGTTACTTATGAAGTAAAAGGCGAAGAGAAAAAAGTTGAAGCCGATTATGTTTTAGTAACAGTTGGACGTCGTCCAAATACGGCAGAGATCGGCCTGGAGCAAGTCGGCATCAAGATGACTGACCGTGGTTTGATCGAAACGGATAAACAATGCCGTACAAGCGTGAAAAACATTTACGCAATCGGTGATATCGTTTCTGGACCTCAGTTGGCTCATAAAGCTTCTTATGAAGGAAAAATTGCAGCTGAAGCCATCGCAGGGCATTCATCTGAAATCGACTATCTTGCTATTCCGGCTGTTGTATTCTCTGAACCGGAACTTGCTTCTGTCGGTTATAATGAAAAAGAAGCGAAGGAAGCTGGAATCGAAGCGCTTGCTTCTAAATTCCCATTCGCCGCAAATGGACGTGCTCTTTCTTTAAATAATACGGACGGATTTGTGAAGCTTATCACTCGCAAAGAAGACGGATTGGTTATAGGAGCACAAATTGCAGGACCAAACGCTTCTGATATGATTGCAGAACTTGGTTTGGCTATCGAAGCAGGAATGACTGCCGAAGATATCGCAATGACAATCCATGCACATCCAACTTTAGGGGAAATCACAATGGAAGCAGCTGAAGTTGCCCTTGGAACCCCTATTCACATCATCAAGTAATTGATTTTTATAAAAAAGCGTACTGCTACTGCAGTACGCTTTTTTTGTTTGGCCAGATATACAAATATGAAGGATGACCCCCAGTCATCATTTTCTTCACGCTAGTTAAATGAAAAGGGCAAAAAGGGCATAAGCTATAAAAAGGACTTCTTACTTTTTTCCTTGAAAGGGTTTGAGAAAGGTAATTAAGGATAAAAAATAAGATGAGTGATGTTAAAGGAATATTTTTTGCCAATAAAAGATCTTGGCTGATATATTCATATTAAAATGGGGTGGATCACTTGAAAAATTATCTGGTAATCCTCTTTCAACTAATCGTTTGGAGTGGGTATACATTAGTTGAATGGCTTTCTGTTAACGATCGACTCGTTTTCAAAGTATTCATGTTTCTGGTCTTTTCCTATCTAGCCATATACATTGGTAAAATGATTTTAAAATCCAATAGGCGAACAATGCTTGTTACCGTGATAAGTCTATTATGCTACGGTATTTTGCAAATCCTTTTGGAAACGCTAGTACCCGTTTATTGAATTTTAAGCAAGCCGCAATGACACAAGAAACCACGGAGGAACCATGATTAACAAAGGAGTAGCATTATTTACATTAGTATCATTTTTGTTGATGGCATGTAATGGTCCGAGTGCCGGTCCAACAGAAACTGATAATCAAAAAAGTGTGGAAACGACAACAACGGCCCAAGATGAAAGCCAGCAAGAGAAAGAGCTGAAAAACGAAACGTCAAAAAAGAATGTAGATGGGAATGTAAAGGCAGAATATAGGGTGGACGAAGAGAATTGGTCATTTAAACCAATCGGGGATTCAAATCCGAAAGTTGTGTTGTTAACATTTGATGATGCACCTGATAAATATTCTCTGAAAATCGCCCAGACACTGAAGCGCCTTGAAGTACCTGCTATTTTTTTCGTGAACGGTCACTTTCTTGAAAATGATGAAAATAAAACGATGCTAAAAGAAATTCATGAAATGGGTTTTTCTATCGGTAATCATACTTATTCCCATGTGAATTTAAAGCAGTTGACCGAAAAGGAACAAGAGCGGGAAATCGTAAAATTGAACAATTCGGTAGAAGGCATTACAGGGGTACGCCCTAAGTACTTCAGGGCGCCATTTGGATCGAATACCGAGCATTCAAAAAAAGTCGCTGAGAAAGAAAAAATGTTGGTCATGAATTGGACATATGGATATGACTGGGAAAAAGAGTATCAGGATAAAAAAGCTTTAACGGAGATCATGTTGAAAAGCCCTTATTTAGGAAATGGTGCGAACTTACTGTTGCATGACCGGAAATGGACGAGTGAAGCCATTGAGGATGTCGTGAAAGGTTTTCAAAAGAAAGGTTATGAGATCCTTGATCCAAAGTTAATTGAAACGCCTGCATGAGCCAATTCCGGCTTCGGCAGGTTTTTTTATTTCCTTGGATAATAATACATCACCCGTTTATTGAAGAGATGTAGCTGCGCACGTAATTTCTTTGCAAGGAACTTGCACAGTTCATTAGCTTTTCCCTTATCACCGAAAGTTGCTGTTTCAGGGAGGGTGAATTGGATATAGGATTGAATCCGCTCTGATCCATCTTCATCCTTAACGACTTCTTGGTCAACGCCTATCAATATCATGTGATATCGATCTTCCTTGGATTGGAGAAATATGGCCTTATCTTTCATCTTTTCTGGTTCTTTCATTTCATAAGGAAAGGCTTTCTTATCATAGTCCCAATCCAGCTGCTTTCCAGTTTTCGCTGTGATCATTTGATAATAGTTCAGCAGTTCCTTCACGTCTTCGATGGTTACAGTCCCTTTCACGGACTCAGGAACAAGTTTGATATAGGCATTTTCAGTCATGTGGATCCCCCTTAAATCGATAGGATGTAAGAATATATTAACATTTTATGGATGTATTATATACATATCTATATGTAAATTAAAAGACGAAATTCCTTTTTCACCTTGCAATGCAAAAGCAAGGGGTGTGATGAAATGAGCTCCAGGGCCCAAAAATGAATCAGTCTAACGAACGTTGGAATCAATTTCTTTTAACATGAGGGTTCATTAAATGGGAAAAAAGTATATATGTTATACTTTTTGGCTTGAAATTATAAATGTGTTATATTATAATTCATATAAAGCGGTTACATTACGTAATTGATGCATACAATATAGAGGAAGGGGTTGTAAAAATGGGAACTATCGTATGTCAAACTTGCAATAGCACGATTGAACATTTTGAAGATGAAAAAGTAAGTGTACTATATACACACAATCACAACTGCCAAAGCTGTGATACAGCTGCCTCTGATAAATAAATCGAAATAGGATTATAAGATTAATAGAATTTAAGGGTGTTTCAGGATTGTAACCTGGAGCACCCTTTTTATAGAAGTTAATGAAGCGAAATTCGTCAGTTTATCGGGAGCTACTTGTATAAAAGGGGCAAAAAAACCAGAGCAGCAGTTTGCTCTGGTTTGATGGGATCAATCAATTTTTAATGATACGTAAATATTTTATTTCTGGGTCCTCAGGGCCTTGAACAGGAAGGCCGGCCTCGATGTTTTTCCGGATGTAATTGATATTATCTTCAGTAATCAATTCACCTGGTATGAAGATCGGGATTCCAGGAGGGTAAACCATGATGAACTCAGCGCTAATTTTGCCGACAGATTCCTCAATGGGAACCACTTCGGTTTCCGCATAAAATGCCTCCCTGGGTGATAAAGCCAGTGGTGGTGTATCAGGAAGCAGGACTTCGATCTTTTCATGTTCAGCAGCCATTTCCTTAAACTCATCCGCCAAGTCTCTAAGGGCAGCAATCAGAAGGTCCGCTTCCGTTTTTGAGTCTCCAGGTGTTATCAGGCAAAGGATATTGTACAAGTCAGAAAGCTCCACTTCGATATTATGCTTTTCACGAAGCCATTTCTCAACGTCGTATCCGGTAATATTCAATTCCTTGATGGATATGATCAATTTAGTCGGGTCATAACTAAAGGCTGCCTCACTCTCGAGAATTTCGCTGCCGACACAGTAAAGAAAAGGAATCTCATTAACGGCCTCACGGATATACCCTGCGAGATTGATCGCTTCATCAATCATTTCCCTGCCTACCGTCGCAAGTTGTCTTCTGGCCGTATCCAGGGAAGCCAGAAGGATATAGGAGGTTGAGGTGGTTGTGAGCATGCTCAATATGGCTTGAACACGATTTGCGGAAACCAATCCATTCTTAACATTTAATATGGAGCTTCCCGTTAGTGAACCGCCCAGTTTATGAACACTCGTTGCAGCCATATCCGCTCCAGCTTGCATGGCTGACATCGGCAAGTCTTCATGGAAGTGTATATGGACACCATGTGCTTCATCTACCAGTACTGGGATTCGGTGGGAATGAGCAACCTCCACTATTTTTTGCAAATCAGCCGAAATGCCAAAATAGGTTGGATTGATGACAAGCAATCCTTTTGCATCGCTATGTTCCCTTAAAGTTTTTTCGACGGCATCGACGGTGATTCCGTGTGAGATGCCCAAATCTTTGTCAATTTCAGGATTGATGAAAATGGGAACAGCTCCGGAAAATACAATGGCAGACATTACGGATTTATGTACATTCCTTGGGACGATGATTTTGTCCCCAGGTCCGCAGACTGTCATGACCATCGTCATGATCGCTCCACTTGTTCCTTGAACGGAAAAGAATGTGTGATCTGCCCCAAAAGCTTCAGCGGCAAGATCCTGGGCTTGTTTAATGATCCCCTTTGGCTGATGTAGATCATCGAGCGGAGCGATATTGATTAAATCTATGGATAATGCATTTTCTCCAATGAAATTACGGAAATCAGCGTCCATTCCTTTTCCTTTTTTATGACCTGGAATATGAAACTGAACGGGATTTTTTTTTGCATGCTGCAATAAGGCAGTGTATAAGGGTGTTTCATTCTGTGACAATTCTTTGTGGCCCCTTTTCAATAAAATAGGTACGTAATATTTGGGAGTATATACTCCCTTTCTATTAATGATCGTATGTTTCTCCGATTCCATCGTATGGTTAGTAAGCTTGTGGATAGACATAAAACATATGAATTATAGCACGTCTTATAATAAATGCCTAGAGTGACTTTAATGTCCTGACTTAAACAATTTATATATGTCTTTGTTGTTAAGGGGCTCAATAAAATTATCAGCAGATTATAAATGTCCATTTTCCTAGTATTTACTGGATTTACTCAAGAATTCTTCTTTTATTAATATTGTAGGTGAGTTTAAAAATTGAACGGTTAAACAATATTTGCCATAATGAAGCTAATGATTTTTGAATTCTGCTACATAAACAAACCACATAAAATGAAAAGGGAGCTGAGGAGTTTGAAGTGGAAAACGCGTGTGACCGATATGTTAGGTATTCAATACCCAATCGTACAAGGGGGATTGGCCCATTTAGCATATGCAGACCTGGCTGCGGCAGTTTCGAATGCAGGAGGGCTGGGGCAAGTAACGGCCATGTCCTTGGACAACCCGGAGCAACTGACAGATGAAATTAGAAAAACCAAATCATTGACGGATAAACCGTTTGGTGTGAACTTTGCAATCGGTCAGCATGGAAGACCTTATGAACACATGCTGGAAGCAGCCTTGAAAGAGGATATAGCAGCTGTTTCCGTAACCGGCGGCAACCCTGCACCATTTCTTGATTACCTCAAAGGCACCCAAGTGAAAAAACTAGTGCTCGTTGCAGCAAGAAGGCAGGCAATGAAGGCTGAACAGCTTGGGGCAGATGCGGTGATGGTAGTTGGTCAGGAGGGTGGAGGACATTTAGGCCGTGATGATATTGGAACTTCCGTGTTAATTCCTCAAGTTGTGGACTCCGTCAATATTCCGGTCATCGCCTCGGGTGGTTTTGGCGATGGGCGCGGTTTGATGGCAGCATTGGCACTTGGTGCCGAAGGAATCGAGATGGGAACACGATTCATAGCAGTCAAGGAATGTGTTCATGCACATGAATTATATAAAAATGCCTTGGTTTCCGGCACAGAAAATGATACCGTTGTCATCAAGCGTTCCATTGGTGCACCAGCCAGGGTAATTGCAAATGGCTGGACCGATAAGATCCTTGAAATAGAAAAAGAAAACGGCGGATATGAACAATTGAAGGATTACATAAGCGGAAAAGCGAATCAGCGTTATATCCATGACGGTGTCGAAGGTGAAGGCTTTGCTTGGGCCGGACAAGTGATGGGGCTGATTCATGATGTACCATCGACTGCTGAACTATTCAGTCGGATCATCGACCAGGCGGAAGCAATTCGTTCAAAATGGGCAGACTGATGATGCATGGTCTGCCGGACAGCATGAAAAACTATCTAGAAGGAGCGTGTTTAGGGTATGGATTATCAATATCCAATGGATCTTGATTGGTCTACTGAAGAAATCGTAGATGTGATCAAATTCTTTGAAGCTGTAGAAAAGGCTTATGAAAATAAAATACAAAAGGAAGAATTTATGAAGGCTTACCGAAGATTCAAGGAAATAGTCCCCGGTAAGGCGGATGAAAAAAAGTATACCGATGAGTTTGAGTCAGTCAGCACTTATTCAGCCTATCTTGCTATTAAGAAGGCAAAAGGAATCGATGACGGGGAATGGATAAAAATGAAAAATTAAAAATATTTTTAGAAAACTCCATTGACTTACTGAAAAGATTGTTTTAACATAATAAGCAAGAAAATGATAAAGGCAGTGACGAAGAAGAGTACCTTAATGATGTTCTGCAGAGAGCCAGTGGTAGCTGAAAACTGGTGAACGAATTTAAGCGAATGGACTTCCGAGCCCCAAACCGAAACGAATGAACGGAGTAGGCTTTGGCGATTATCTCATCGTTAGTGGAGATAGGCATGTTAATGCCGTAAAGTGAGCTAATTTAGCTAATTAAGGTGGTACCACGGGTTCCTCGTCCTTTGGATGAGGGGCCTTTTTGCGTTTTTATGGAAATGATAATTAAATCTATGAATGAGAGTAGTAATCTTTTTAGATGCGTAACAGAGAGCCGGGATAGGTGGAAACCGGTACGATATAAAAAGATGAATGGACTTATGAGTGGTTTCTTGAAATAAGTAGGGAAACTCGGCCGCCACCGTTAAAGGGTAATCGCAAGAATTCTTCATTTCTTGCTTGAGAGGGAAAAATGATGCATTTTTCCAACTTGAGGTGGCACCGCGGTTTACCGTCCTCTGCAGACACATATTTGTGTTTGCGGGGGATTTTTTTATTGGTGAATATATTTACCTTTGAGAAAAAATCAAAAACCAGAGGAAATGAAAACTCCGGCACTTGGCCAAAAGGGTTTTCCCTTCTAGGGGTTAATAAGAGCGAATAAGAATCGGGAGGGAATTGAGAGATGAATAATTTGGATGAAAAAAAAATACTCCGTTTCAAAATGGACACAATTGAAGGGGATATCCACACCCCCATTGCCATATTTCAGAAATTAGATGGTGACAAGAAGTTTTTATTAGAAAGCTCGAATTCGCATCATGACAACGGCCGCTACTCCTATCTAGGTTCTAAACCTTATCTGGAGGTGACATCACTTGCTGGTCAAGTAAATGTGAAAGATACTGAAACAGGTGATCAAATTGTAAAGAACATCAATATCATCGAGTTTCTAAAAAATGAGTTATTAGTGGAGATAGGAGAGGCTCCCATTCATCTTCCGCCATTTAACGGTGGTGCAATCGGATATATGGGCTATGACATCATTCGTTTGTATGAAAATATAGGTCCTGTGCCTCCTGATTCTCTGCAAATGCCTGATGCTCATTTTCTCTTTTATAAAGAACTGTATATATTCGATCATGTTCTGCAGAAGATCCATCTTTTGACTGCGGAAGAAGATAGTGAAAAAAGTTTATTGGGGATGAAGGAAAAAATCAATCAGGCAAGTAAACCGTCAAAGGAAATATCGTCGGAATATTTGGAATTCAAATCGAATTTCAGTCAGGATGAATTTGAGAAAATGGTCCTTGAAGTTAAATCAGCGATTATAGCTGGTGAAGTGTTCCAAGTTGTTTTATCACAAAGGTTCAAAGCGGACTTCGATGGGGAGCCTTTCGATGCCTACCGTCGTTTGCGTTTAGCCAACCCCTCTCCTTATATGTTCTATATAGAATTTGGTGACTATACAATTATTGGGTCGTCTCCAGAAAGTTTGATCAGTGTTTCATCAGGATTGGTTCATGTTAATCCCATTGCCGGTACAAGACCGAGAGGGAAAACGGATGAAGAAGATAAAGGCTTCGAAAAAAGCCTGCTGATGGATGAAAAGGAACTTGCCGAGCATAAGATGCTTGTTGATTTGGGCAGGAATGATCTTGGCAGGGTTTGCGAAATCGGTTCAATCCACCTTACCGAGGAAATGGAAATTCAAAGATATCAGCATGTCATGCATATTGCTTCTAAGGTTAGCGGAAAGCTTAGGGAAGGGTTCACGAGTTTAGATGCGTTGACGGTCTGCCTCCCTGCCGGAACAGTCTCAGGTGCTCCTAAAATCAGGGCAATGGAGCTGATCAATCAACTTGAAAATTGTAAACGGGGGATGTATTCGGGCTCGATAGGGTTCATAGGTTTTGGCGGGGATCTTGATATGGCTTTAGCCATTAGGACGATGATCATTAAAGAGGGCAAGGCCTATGTCCAGGCAGGGGCAGGAATAGTATATGATTCAGATCCAAAAACGGAATTTGAAGAAACACAAAATAAAGCACGCGCTTTAATGGAGGTTCACACAAAATGATTCTATTAATTGATAACTATGACTCGTTCACTTATAACCTTTATCAATATTTAGGAGAAGTGGAAAAAGAAATCATAGTAAAAAGGAATGACGAAATCACCCTTGCGGAAATTGAGGAACTGAATCCCATGGCAATCGTCATTTCCCCGGGACCAGGCAGGCCGGAAGATGCTGGTATCAGTATGGAAATCATCCGTAATTATTATGAAAAAGTTCCGCTATTAGGCATTTGTTTGGGGCATCAGGCCATTGGGGCAGTTTTTGGTGCGAATGTGGTTGGGGCGAAACAAATCATGCATGGGAAAACATCGATTATCGAACATGATGGAACAGGTGTATTTGCCAAACAGGACTTACAATTCCCGGTAATGCGTTACCATTCCCTTGTAGTTGAAAGGGCGAGCTTGCCAAATGAACTGAATGTGACGGCAGTAGCACTGGATGATGGGGAAATCATGGCCCTGAAACATCAAGACTTCCCGCTTTACGGTTTACAGTTCCACCCTGAATCAATAGGGACGAAAATCGGCAAGGAATTATTACATCAATTTTATGAGATTGCGGGAACATTCCAATCTGAGAAGGAACAATCCATCTTATAAAACAAAAAACGACTGGGGGAGTTAGCGGTGAAGGAGTATTTAGCGAAGTTAGCAGAGCGTCAAACATTGACGGAAGAAGAGATGAGCAGAGCAGCCCAAGCGTTATTTTCTAAAGATATCACCGAAAGCGAGATGGCAGCTTTCATCATTGCCCTTAAATCCAAAGGGGAAACGGCAGGTGAAATAGCAAGCCTTGTCAGGGTCATGAGAAAAGAAGCAAGAAGTGTACGAACAAGTTCGCTTAATGTTATGGATAATTGCGGAACGGGGGGAGATGGGTCGCAAAGCTTCAATATAAGTACAGCATCAGCCTTCGTGCTTGCCGGGGCTGGTGTCAAGGTTGCCAAACATGGAAACCGCAGCATCTCAAGCAAAACGGGCAGTGCGGATGTATTGGAAGAATTAGGTGTTAATTTATATTTGGAGCCTGACATGTTAAAAGAACTATTGGAGGAAAATGGGATCACATTCTTATTTGCCCCATCGGTCCACCCCAATATTGCACGGATAATGAAAGTGAGAAAAGAACTGAAAATCCCGACGATATTTAATCTAATCGGTCCTCTGACAAATCCAGTCCAACTCGACACGCAATTAATGGGAATTAATCGACGTGATATGCTCGAGCTTTTTGCGGAAGTCCTACATAAATTAGGCAGGAAACGCGCGGTCGTGATAAATGGTGCCGGGTTTATGGATGAAGCGAGCCTACAGGGTGAAAATTCACTCGTGCTTTTGGAGCAGGGGGATATTATCCCATTTACGCTGCACCCTGAAGAAGTGGATCTTCCGGTTTACGGAAATGATGCCATCCGCGGCGGTGACGCAAAACAAAATGCCGATATCATGCTTAGGCTTCTCAAAGGGGAAAAAGGGGCTTATCGTGATACCGTTTTATTGAATGCTGGATTGGGATTATACGCACATGGTACGGCAGCAACGATCAAAAAAGGAATCTCCATGGCCCAAGAAAGCATTGATAGCGGATCGGCACTTGCAAAGTTAGAAAATCTGATTGCTTATGGCAATAGAAATAAGGTGGTCATGTAATGGAAAATATCTTAACGAAAATCATCGAACAGAAAAAGGTGGAAGTCACAAAATTAAAAGAAATGGGCTTAGATGATTCGGTAATGATCAACATAGTCAGACCATCTTTGGTGGATAATTTGAAAACGGCGAAATCAATGGCGGTTATCGCGGAAATAAAACGGGCTTCCCCTTCAAAAGGGGACATTAAAATCAATGTAGATCCGATCGAGCAGGCCCTTTCATACGAAAGTGGCGGAGCGGCAGCGATATCCGTATTGACGGATGAGGTTTTCTTTAAAGGATCAATTGCAGATTTGAGAATCGTAAGCGAGGCCATAAGGATTCCCAGGTTGTGCAAAGATTTCATCATCGATGAGGTCCAAATCGATCGCGCCCATCAAGCTGGTGCCACTATCATTCTATTGATTGTGGCAGCACTTTCTAAAGAACGCCTCCATGAATTATATCAATATGCAAAAAGAAAAGGGCTTGAAGTATTGACGGAAGTCCATGATGAAGCCGAATTGGAACGGGCTCTAGAGCTGAATGCAGAGCTAATAGGGATTAACAATCGGAATTTAAGGACCTTCAAAGTGGATTTGGCTGTAACGGAACGACTGGCGAAGTTACTTGATCCAAAACGCCATATCATTATCAGTGAAAGTGGAATCAAAACAAAAGACGACGTGATGCGTGTGAAGGAAGCTGGTGCAAAAGCGATTTTAGTCGGTGAGACACTGATGACTGCATCAAATCTTTCGCACAAGATGGCCGAACTGCAAATGAGTATATAAGGAGATTAATATGTTAGTGAAAATCTGTGGGATAAAGACATTGGCAGCCGCTCAGACTGCTGTTAGTTCCGGGGCAGACTTCATTGGTTTCATTTTTGCCGAGAGTAGCAGGAAGGTTGAGCCAGAGATAGTAGGAGAAATCGGTGCGAATCTGGCTGGACAGGTTAAAAAAGTCGGAGTGTTTGCCAATCAAACTGAACAAGAAGTGATAAAAAGTGCTGAAATTGCAGGGTTGGATTATATCCAGCTTCATGGTAACGAGTCTGCCGGCTTTGCCCGCAGAATGCCCCTACCGGTGATCAAAGCCGTTGCCGTCAGTTCAGAGAAAGACCTTGAAAGCCTTCATGAATACCCAGCAGATTATCTATTAGTAGATCTTCCTAAGAGTTCATCCGGAAAGGGATTGACTTTGGATTGGGATATGATTGGAAAAGCGGATCTGCCACCAGGGAAATTGATTCTAGCTGGTGGGCTGACTCCGGAAAATGTCGGAAAAGCGATTGATGCCGTTTCACCATTCGCAGTTGACGTAGCCAGCGGCGTTGAAACAAACGGATTAAAAGATGCTGTAAAAATAAAGGCATTTATTAATGAGGCAAAATATACAGCCGGAAAAGAGGAATGAATTGATGAACACTTATACCCAGCCTGATAAAACTGGACATTTTGGAGCGTATGGAGGCCGTTTCGTTCCGGAAACTTTAATGGCGGCGATTACGGAGCTTGAAGAAGTATATGATCAATCTAAAAATGACCCTGAATTCCAAAGGCAGCTAAATTATTACCTGAAACAATATATCGGTCGGGAAACACCACTTTATTTTGCGGAGAACTTGACGAGACTTGCTGGTGGTGCAGATATTTATCTGAAGCGGGAAGACCTGAATCATACCGGAGCACACAAAATAAATAATACGATCGGTCAGGCATTGTTGACTCTGAAAATGGGCAAGAAAAAGGTGATTGCCGAAACGGGTGCAGGCCAGCATGGGGTTGCAACGGCGACTGTGTGTGCTTTGCTGAAGTTGGAATGCATCATCTTTATGGGAGAAGAAGATATCAGGAGACAGAAATTGAATGTATTCAGGATGGAGCTTCTGGGAGCCAAGGTCATATCTGTATCACAAGGAAGCGGAACACTGAAGGATGCAGTGAATGAGGCGTTACGATATTGGGTGGCGAATGTGGATGACACCCATTATATAATGGGATCAGTTCTTGGTCCGCATCCATTCCCCGTCATTGTACGTGATTTTCAAAGCGTGATAGGGAATGAAACAAAGCGTCAATATTCGGAGGCGGTTCATTCCCTACCGGATGCAGTGGTCGCTTGCATAGGCGGAGGAAGTAATGCAATGGGAATGTTTTATCCCTTCATTGAGGATGAAACGGTAAAATTATACGGAGTGGAAGCGGCAGGGCATGGACTTGAAACACCATTACATGCTTCAAGTTTGACGAAGGGGAAACCAGGGGTGCTCCACGGGGCATTCATGTATGTATTGCAGAACGAGGACGGTCAGATCCAGGAGGCACATTCAATTTCAGCAGGGTTGGATTATCCAGGGGTAGGGCCTGAACATAGTTACTTAAAAGATACAAATCGGGTGGAATATACTTCTGTAACCGATGATGAAGCCCTGGAAGCTCTAGCGATGCTTTCAAGGGAGGAAGGGATCATACCTGCGTTAGAAAGTTCACACGCCATTTCCTACGGTTTAAAGCTTGCTAAAGAAATGGAGAAAGGAACAGGGCTGGTCATTTGCCTGTCCGGCCGTGGTGATAAGGATGTTGAAACGGTCCAATCATTGATGGGGGGTAGTGAACATGAATAAATTAACAAATGCGCTTGAAGAATGTCAAACAAAGAAGGAAAAAGCATTCATCCCTTATATTATGGCAGGGGATGGAGGGCTTGAACGGTTAAAGAGCCAGCTTCTTTTCCTTGAAAAAAGCGGTGCGACTGCCGTTGAACTAGGCATACCATTCTCTGACCCTGTTGCTGATGGACCGGTTATCCAACAAGCCGGCATCAGATCTTTGGAAAATGGAACAACTTTAAAAGATGTCCTGAAAAAAGTAATGGAAATCAAAAATGAAGTGACCATCCCAATCATTTTAATGGGATATACGAATTCAATCCTGGCATATGGACTTAAAGAGTTTACGAATGATTGTCTCAATGCAGGGATTTCCGGGTGCATCATCCCCGATTTACCGATTGAGGAAGAAGCCATCTTTTCATCAATCAAAACTGCAGGGATCGTTCTTATCCGACTTGTGACACTCACGTCTTCGAAAGAGCGTATCACTGAGATTACTGCAGGGGCGGAGGGATTCATCTACGCAGTTACAGTCAAAGGCATTACGGGTGCCCGTGACGCCTTTGGGGAAGAACTTGGAGGCTATTTAAAGAAGGTAAAAGAGATAAGTCCGGTTCCCGTTCTTGCTGGTTTCGGCATATCGACGCCAAATCATGTCCGTGATGCAATACAATACTGCGATGGTGTCATTGTCGGCAGCAAGATCATCGAATGCTTCGAGACAGGTAAGGAAGATCAAATTGGTGATTTGATACAAGCAAGCAAAGGAGTCGTGCAAAAATAGGAAAGGAGAGCCGTCAAGGCTCTCCTTTTTTCTAAACCGGTTTAATTGAAAGCTTCCGATATTCAATCCGAATACGAAGCAACTGTGTTTAATTCAATTGATATAAGGGTAAAAGATGTTCAAACGCATCTTGAATGGTTTGAATGAAATCATCATCTTTTAACTTAATGGCGTCATCACGGGAAATTTTGATACCGCAAAGGATTTCGGCTTTTTTTACAGTTTGCAAACGGGTGAACATTAAATTCAAATCATCTACCCCAAGATTACCATGGGTGATGACATCAGGTTTTGTATGGTCCGTTGACCAAACATAATGGGAGGGAATGCTATTCACTAATTGGGCTGCCTGCTGCTCCAGTCGCTTTCCGATTTCCGTTTTATTAGGGGCTTCATAAATCACGGCATACCAGATGAACATATGCGTTTCCCATAACCCGATTTGGAAATGCGGCATCATTTTATAACCTCTGCTATTGGCAGCGAAAGCAACCCAAGTATCTTTAGGAGGATTCACTGACCGTCTGGCATGCTTTGCAACGTGAGGGTGCATTTCATCGCCGGTCATAACTGACAGTTTTTGAGAAAAGTGTTCTCCAAGTGCTTGTAATTTGGGCTGGATCCGTTCTTTTAAAGCATCCATGCGCGGTTCCAATCCATCAATTTTGAAAACATCAAAATCATCTGCTGTAAAACTTGCTATATTCATTTTCATCTCTCCTACCGTAATATCTGCACATATTGTAGCATAAGTAAAAGTAAAATTTAAAAAATACGATTTGGGTTGGCAATGTAAATTTTCCGTATAGGTTATAACACAAATTAGTTGCTATTTGAGGTAGGAAGTCATATGATAATATAAATTCAGAAAATTACGTTAATTGATGAAGGGAGAATGTTAATTATGAAACAAGTCATGAACCAAGCATTAAAAGCTAAAGAAGTTGAAAGACATAGAGCTGCAGTGTTAAGGATGGAAATGGACTATGAATTAGCAACCCTTTTTGAAGCAATCGGTGAAGAGAATGACCAAAAGAGGTCACAATGCAAGCAAAGGCTAGAACGCATCCGCTTGGAATTGTTGAAACTGAAAGCCTTGTAATATGATTGGCTGCAGAGATCTTGAAGGAGAATGAATAAAGGAAATGAATCAATTTCAATACAAGGAATTTCATTATAGATGAACGGACACTTTATTTTATTAAAAAATAATGTGTCCGTTTTTCATTAAATGCCCAATATATAAGTAGTATTTTATTTTGGCTCGGGTCTTTTTAATAAGGAAGGGAAACGTTAAGTCAAAGTGATAATGTTAAAAAAAATGGAAAAATTAAGATGTTAAAAACTTGAAGGCAAGCTATATTTGCTTTAATCTTTAGAAGAGGATCATTTTAATGTAGTTTCTGATCATAAAGGACGGGGATATTATAATGGCATCGGTCAAGGAAATGGATACATATGCGAAGTTATGGATGAAAGAAGCGGGTACTAGGCTAAGAGCGTCCTTTAAAACCAAGTTGAATATTGAAATGAAAACGAATCCGAATGATTTGGTTACTAATATGGATAAGGGGATAGAAAAGTTTTTTTGCGAAAAAATCGGCGAAGTTTTTCCTGAACACCGCATATTCGGGGAAGAGGGAATGGGCAATGATATTAAAGACCTAAAAGGTACTGTGTGGATCATCGATCCAATTGATGGAACGTTGAATTTCATTCATCAACAGAGGAATTTTGCAATATCCCTTGGGGTTTATGTGGATGGCATCGGAAAGATCGGCATGGTTTACGATGTCTTTAGTGATGAATTATATCATGCGATTAAGGGGCAAGGAGCATTTCTGAATGATCAAAGGCTCCCATCTCTTGAAGAGACATCAGTAAGCAAAGCGATAATTTCAATTAATGCAAGCTGGGTAACGGAAAACCGTAGGATCGATCCGAGACTTTTGGCACCGCTAGTTCGCGATGCAAGAGGGACACGTTCTTATGGCTCGGCAGCATTGGAACTTGCTTTCGTCGCAGCTGGAAGGATTGATGCATACATAACCATGAGACTCATGCCCTGGGACTTTGCCGGAGGAGTTTTACTGGTTGAGGAAGTGGGCGGGGAAGTTAGTAATATTAAAGGTGACGAATTGGACTTTTTAAAAGGTGACTCACTTTTCGTATCTAAACCAGGGCTCCATAAGGAAGTATTCGATAAATACTTAACAGGAAATTCCAATAATTAGTATTAAGGTCTAATTATAAAATGCTAATTTTGAAATAATTAACAAAAAAAACTCGCTGTCTGTCAGCGAGTTTTTATATTATAACTTTCCGGCTTCGCGTAATTTCTTTTTCTGAGTGAAACCGAACCCCATGATTCCGCAAAGAATGACGATTGCAGCTAATATTCCAATCAAGCTCTTTTCAGCAATGAAGATGCCAATGGAGCCAATGCTGGCTGTTGCCAATACCGCTAATATTAAGAAATTCCATTTAATGTTCATTAATATCACCCCTAATATATCTATTGTACATAATTTCTGTATTTGTTTCTAGTATGTTTGTGATATAATATGTAAGCTAATACTAGTGATACGTTATACACAAACTTTTTTAGGAGTGAATTTTTTGAAATTAAGAGAAAATATTCGTAATATAGCCATCATTGCCCACGTTGACCATGGTAAAACGACGTTAGTGGATCAGTTGCTTAAGCAATCTGGTACTTTCCGTGAAAATGAACATGTGGAAGAACGTGCGATGGATTCTAATGCGATTGAAAAAGAACGCGGAATCACGATTCTTGCGAAAAATACAGCAGTTCAATACCAAGATACAAGAATCAATATTTTGGATACACCTGGTCATGCCGACTTTGGCGGTGAAGTGGAACGGATCATGAAAATGGTTGATGGCGTTCTTCTTGTTGTTGATGCATATGAAGGCTGTATGCCGCAAACTCGCTTTGTGTTGAAAAAAGCATTGGAACAAAAGATTACACCAATCGTTGTCGTGAACAAAATCGATAAAGATTCTGCACGTCCAAATGAAGTGGTCGATGAAGTAATTGACTTATTCATCGAACTAGGAGCTGAAGAAGAACAGTTAGACTTCCCAGTTGTCTTCACTTCAGGTATTGCCGGTACGGCAAGCTTGGATTCAGATCCTGCTAAACAAGAAAAAGACATGACCCCACTTTTCGAAACAATCGTCGAAACGATCCCAGCACCAATTGATAACTCAGATGAACCGCTTCAATTCCAAGTGGCTTTACTTGACTATAATGATTATGTAGGACGTATTGGTGTTGGCCGTGTATTCCGCGGTAAAATGCATGTTGGTCAACAAGTTTCATTAATGAAACTTGATGGGACGGTTAAACAATTCCGTGTAACGAAAATCTTTGGTTATATTGGCTTGAAGAAAGTTGAAATCCAAGAAGCCGTTGCCGGTGATTTAATTGCCGTTTCCGGTATGGAGGATATTAACGTAGGTGAAACGGTTTGTCCGACTGAACACCCTGATGCACTACCTATCCTGCGTATTGACGAGCCAACATTACAGATGACTTTCCTTGTAAATAACAGCCCATTCGCAGGCCGTGAAGGAAAATTCGTTACAGCTCGTAAAATTGAAGAGCGTTTGAGAAACCAATTACAGACGGATGTCAGCTTAAGAGTCGAAAATACCGATTCTCCGGATGTCTGGGTTGTTTCAGGCCGTGGGGAGCTTCACCTTTCCATCCTGATCGAAAACATGAGACGTGAAGGCTATGAACTGCAGGTTTCTAAACCGGAAGTTATCGTTCGTTTGATAGATGGTGTCCGTTGTGAGCCTGTTGAACGTGTACAAATCGACGTACCTGAGGAGCACACTGGTTCTATCATGGAATCAATGGGAGCCCGTAAAGGTGAACTATTGGACATGATCAATAGCGGAAGCGGTCAAGTTCGTTTACTGTTCACGGTTCCAGCTCGCGGACTTATTGGATATTCCACTGAGTTCTTAACGATTACACGTGGATATGGTATCATGAACCACTCATTTGACAGCTACCAACCAATGGCACAAGGTCAAGTCGGCGGAAGACGTCAAGGTGTACTTGTTTCCATGGAATCAGGAAAAACTACACAATATGGTATTATGCAAGTAGAAGACCGCGGGGTTATTTTCGTTGAGCCAGGTACGGATATTTATGAAGGCATGATCGTCGGGGAGCATAACCGTGATAGCGATTTGACCGTCAATATCGTTAAAGCGAAACAAATGACAAATATGCGTTCAGCAAATAAAGACCAAACTTCTTCCATGAAAAAACCAAGAATCATGTCCCTTGAAGAAGCTCTAGAATATTTGAACGATGACGAGTACTGTGAAGTAACTCCGGATTCAATCCGTCTTCGTAAAAAAATTCTTGATAAAAACGAACGTGAAAGAGCAGCTAAAAGAAAGAAAGTTGCCCTTGAAGAAAAATAAATAGCAAGAGGAGGAGAAAAGATTGGATATCCAAGAGCGATTATCATTTTTTGCAGCATTGTACAGAGTGGATGAAAATCCTGAAGCGGGAATGTGGTATTTATATTTGACGGTCTTTGGATTATGCATCCTAGTCTATCAGTTAGGTTTTGCCAAAAAGTTACCTTTGCTAAAAAATGTGGTCATTTATGTGGTAATGGCACTTGGATGTACCCTTCTCTCTTTCTTTGCGGTGTTTCTTCCTATGGGGGAAGCATTAGTCATCGCTTCGCTTGTTCTTGGGATTTATCGAATCCGTCTTCATAATTCGAGAAAAGAAGAACAGGCTTAAGATGATGAAATCATTACAGGATGCCTTATACAATTGGTTGACGATCAAAGTTGTCTGTGATGCAAGGCCTGATGATACAGCAGCACGTGATACAGAAATGTTTTTCATGCAGATGCTGAAAGATGATCATCAGGTGATAATCGATTCGGTTTCAAAAACAGAACCTTTTTATTTCGTCGAGTATCTTTTGGGGGACGAAATGAAAAAGCAACGTTATCCGATTGAATTGATTGATATCATGTTAGACCAAATACAGTTGGAGCCAGATAAGTATAAAAATATCGAGTAATGATAAAAAGAACCGTGCGATATACGCACGGTTCTTTTTATATTGCTCTGGGGAGGAAAAGTCCGTAAAAAAGATGTAAGATTGTCCACAAAAAGAAAGCTGTCAAATCAGAAGGAAGGACAGCTTCTGTTTTCGACAGCGCCGATAATGGGAAGTAAAGCATGATTGCTGGAATGATCGTGAAAAAAGCAAGTGTGTAGTTGTTCCAATTCCTGAAAATCTTCAAAGGACGAAGAATATAAACGTAACTAAACGTAATTGCCAGTGAGAAAAGGAGATGGAAAAAGAACAATGTTGCCTCACTCCAGGAAACAGCTCCGATTACAGGAAGGAAATCCACATTCAATAGGAGCTTATAAACTTTTTTACCGGAAAAGATTTCAATCAACTTCATTATCAATCCAAGCAGAATTCCATTGATGAGACCGATCAGGTAAACTTTATAATTTATTCTACCATTCATCTTCATTTTTGATTGTCCGGTAAAGACGGAAGTTTCCGGTTGCAATCCGTTCGTTCGTACGCTCTTCTATGCGTTGGTTGCATGTATTGCACATATAGGTATGTATAGGGCGGTTACGAAGTTTCTTAGCTTCTGGGCTATCATCAGGTATAGATTCAATTTGATCGCATATTACACATTTAACCTTCATATTAGTTGAACCTCACTTCAATTTGAATATGGTTTTAAGTATACCAATATTTTTATGGTAAAACGAGGATAAAGTGAAACTAACATATGAACGTTTACGTTACTGGGTTCATGACGGTTAAAGAAAAAAACCCGAAGATTGACTCCGGGTTAGGCATATTCATTCTTTAAAGTGATTGGATTGATCATTTTGCTCTTTATCGAGTTCTTTTCTTTCCGATTCATCATCAAGTTTATTTTTTTCATTTTCAATGTTCTTGGACGGCGTTGGGGTTAAAATATCGCCAGGAACCTCAGGAATGACACGACTTGTGATGTCAGCCAATTCATTTAGTATCCCGGTTACCGGTTTACCGTCTTTAATGTCTCTGGCCACCTCCCTGATCCGCTCATTTATATCCGGGTCAGCGACGATGATGGCATTTGCGCCTTCAGGATCATGTTTTAAAGTTTCTCCAACTGAATACTTTATCGTTCCGACCTGTGAACGCTCAATATCCTGGTCAATATCTATTCCGACGATGGCATATTTGCCAAGTACGACTGCGGTGGCATCGTTCACCTCAGGAATGGATTTAGCCAAACCGGTAAGTCTTTCCGCTGTTTGCTGACCTGTATTTCTGTCTGCTTCCTTAATGGTCGAGTTATTGACTTTCGTTAAATTGTTTTTCGCATTATTTTCAGACACTTCATTTTTATTATCCATTGAGCAACCTGTCATCAACAGAACAGCAGCGAGCGACAAAATGTATTTTTTCAATGTGCAGCCTCCTTAATGTTTTTTGTTGGTTCCAGCCTGTCCACCAATGACCAAGTCTGATTCATGTAAGTAAAAATGCGGCCAAACATGTTGTCATCAATGCTGAGGATAGCATTTTTGCTGGAAGTTTTCTTTATAGTCTGTAAATGTTCTTCTATCTTTATGCAAATGAACATATATTTTATCAACAGTCTCGTCCGCTACATAACTTCTGAGTGTAGTAAATGGTAAGGCATATCCTAAAGAGCAGGCAGGAGGCGTCATATTGGGGAAAAAAATCTATGTTTTAGATACGAATGTCCTGTTGCAGGATCCGTACTCGATTTATTCATTCGAAGATAATGAAGTTGTCATTCCGGCAGTCGTATTAGAAGAATTGGATTCGAAAAAACGGTATATGGATGAAATCGGAAGGAATGCCAGGCAAGTATCGAAATTGATTGATAGCTTCCGTGAAAAAGGGAAGCTTCATCAGAGCGTTCCGCTTCATAATGGAGGCAGCATAAGGATTGAACTCAACCACCGTTCATTTCATAAGCTTCAGGAAATTTTTGTGGAGAAAACGAATGATAACAGGATATTGGCAGTTGCGAAAAATTTATCTTTGGAAGAAGAGACGAGGGAAGATGGAAAAACGGTCATTTTGGTAAGCAAAGATACTCTCGTCAGGGTTAAAGCCGATGCCATCGGACTTGAGGCAGAGGACTTTTTAAATGATCGTGTCGTAGAACTGGACCATATATACCCGGGGCACAAAGAAGTGTTTGTATCGATTGATAATCTGAATAAGTTTTATGAAAAAAGTTTTCTGTCACTGGAGGAACTGACAAAAGATTCATATTATCCAAATCAATTCCTGTTGATGAAGGACACGCTGGGCAGCTCAGCATCTGCGATTGGGATAGTGGATGAGAACTGCAGGCTAGTTAAGAAATTGATGTATGAAGGGGAACATATTTGGGGAATTAAACCGAGAAATGTCCAGCAGACTATGGCCCTTGATTTATTGCTTCGTTCGGATATCCAGCTTGTGACGCTCATCGGTAAAGCAGGGACAGGCAAGACTTTATTGGCATTGGCTACAGGATTAATGCAAACTGAAGATTTGTCACAATATAAGAAACTTCTCGTTGCCAGGCCGATTGTTCCTGTTGGTAAAGATATTGGTTACCTGCCAGGGGAAAAAGAAGAAAAATTAAGACCTTGGATGCAGCCTATTTTCGATAATCTCCAATTTTTGTTCAATACGAAAAAACCTGGGGAATTGGATGCCATTCTAGCTGGCATGAGTTCGATTGAAGTGGAAGCCTTGACCTATATCAGGGGAAGGAGCATCCCGGATCAGTTCATCATCATCGATGAAGCGCAGAACTTAACAAAACATGAGGTCAAGACCATCTTGACGAGAGTCGGGGAGCGGAGCAAAATTGTATTAATGGGGGATCCAGAGCAAATAGATCATCCTTATTTAGATGAATATAATAATGGTTTGACCTATGTGGTGGAAAAATTCAAGACAGAGCGCATTGCCGGCCATGTTAAATTGATAAAAGGGGAAAGATCTGGATTGGCCCAACTCGCAGCTACGCTTTTATAATCCAATCGGCAAGGGATGTCCCTTGCCGATTGCTCTAAAGATTTTGGAAAGAATGGACTATGTCTTATTTAACAGTGAAAGACCGTACATTTTTTATCGGATCATTGATGTTGGAAGCGTCTCCGAAATAAATTTCCATAGGGCCGCCTTCAGATATTTTAAGAGGCTTTCCATCCTTGGAAAAGCCCAGGAAAAATTCAAGTGCCGTTTCCAACGGGAATGTAAGCTCCTCATCATCGGTTGTAACGATGACTTCAGTTACCCCATTTTCAGGTTCGGCATTTTTTAAAAAAGGTTCAAAAGGGATGCCGAAAGTCCCTTCCAGCAATCTTTGCTTCTCGAACTTTCTTTCCGTTTTTATTGTGGGCGGCATTATTGCGCCTTCCTGTATTTCTTTTTGCCAATGTTTGGAAGCGGCAATCGTATATTCTTCTAATTCATTGACTTGGACTCTTTCAGCGTGGAAATATGTATCGATTTCAACTTTACGGTCATCAAAAATCCATACTCCAGGATCTAGCGTAATTGGATATTTCACTTTCCCATTTATAAATACGATAGGTTCCAAATATCTCATTCCTTTCTGTTGCTCTTTAATGATTATAATCAATTATAATTGAAATGTCACATCTACAAGATGGTGAACTATTTTCATTGCTGGATATATTCATTTGAGAGGTGGCAGTGATATCCCAATGGCAAATTGTTTGTCAATGTCCTTGCTTTTTCACAAAACTAAAGGTAGAATTTAGAGATAAGATTTAATCGCTCTGAGCGGGGGGATTTAACATGGCATCTGATATGCTTGTCAATCATCGAGAAAAAGCTTATGCTTTATTAAAAGCAGATGCTGACAAGATTCTAAAACTGATAAAAGTTCAAATGGAAAATCTCACTATGCCTCAATGTCCTTTGTATGAAGAGGTACTTGATACACAAATGTTCGGCCTATCACGAGAAATTGATTTTGCCGTACGCTTAGGTTTGGTAGAGGAAACCGAGGGTAAATCCCTTTTGGAGACCCTTGAACAGGAATTGTCAGTTTTGCATGAAGCATCATTAAAAAAATAATAGATAAAACATACTAACTCAAACAAATCTCGATGATTGTTTGAGTTTTTTATTTATATACATAATTAATTAATAGTGTTATACTATATTCAATAATGACATACTAATTAATCCGGACAAGCTCAATTGTGTTTATTTATTTTTTGTTTTTTTATTTTTTTGAATTTTCGATGTAATGTTTAATGGTTATCTTCACATTTCAAATTTCTCTATCAATCATGAAATATGTGGGATTTTTCAATCGAATCCCTTTGATTAACAATGGGACGTTAGTCGGAAAGCCGGAGCTAATTCCTTGTTTTTATATACGAATATATGTAATTTTTTATTTTTTTATTGTATTCAGTTAATTTTAGTATTATGGTTATATTAATTGAATGTTAAATCAATTTGATAATATATTATTATAGCTAAATTTTCATTTGCTATTGGTGTAAGGCACTTTTTAGTCTTTAACGGATGTAAAAAACGAGAATATAAAATATATCGAAATAATTACATCTGCAATAAAATGAGCTTGATCAGAATGGTCTCCTTGGTTGGGATTTAAATTCTTGAATAAAAAGTGGTGAAAGTCTTTCACGCTTTTTTTCTATATATTCAATAAAAATACATATTGATTAGGGTGGTAGCAATGGGGAAACGTATAGAAAAAGTACTTGCGGCAAATCGTGGAGAAATAGCGATACGGATTTTTCGGGCATGTACGGAATTAGACATTCACACAGTTGCAATCTATTCAAAGGAAGATTATGGTTCTTATCACCGATATAAAGCGGATGAGGCATATTTGGTTGGGGAAGGCAAAAAGCCGATTGATGCATACCTGGATATTGAAGGCATAATTGCGATCGCCAAAATGAGCGGAGTCGATGCGATTCATCCTGGTTATGGTTTCCTTTCAGAAAATATTGAATTTGCGAAACGTTGTGAGGAAGAGGGCATAATCTTCATCGGACCAGAATCAAGACACCTAGATATGTTTGGTGACAAAGTAAAGGCCAGAACACAAGCTGAACTGGCTGATATTCCGGTTATCCCTGGTAGCGATGGACCGGTGACCAGTGTTGAAGAAGTAAAGAAATTTGGTGAACAATACGGTTTTCCAATTATCATAAAAGCCTCTTTAGGCGGCGGCGGACGCGGAATGCGGATTGTCGAAAAAATTGAAGAAGTTGAAGAGGCTTATGATCGCGCAAAATCAGAAGCTAAAGCGGCTTTTGGTAATGATGAAGTCTATGTAGAGAGATTCATTCAAAATCCGAAGCATATCGAAGTTCAGATTTTGGCTGATACTCATGGGAATATCGTCCATTTATATGAGCGTGACTGTTCCGTTCAGAGACGGCATCAAAAAGTTGTGGAAGTGGCACCTTCCGTTTCCCTTTCCGAGGATTTAAGGGAAAGGATTTGTGAGGCAGCCGTCAAGTTGGCAAAAAATATTGATTATGTAAACGCCGGTACGGTCGAATTCCTTGTCGCAAATGGCGAATTTTACTTTATTGAAGTCAATCCACGGGTTCAGGTTGAGCATACCATTACTGAAATGATTACGGGCATTGATATCGTCCAATCCCAAATCATGGTAGCGGAAGGGCATGAACTCCATGGCAAAAAGATTGGTATTCCCGAACAGTCAGGAATCAAAACACATGGATATGCGATTCAATCACGGGTGACGACTGAGGACCCATTGAATAATTTCATGCCTGATACCGGGAAAATGATGGTTTACCGTTCCGGTGGGGGATTCGGTGTTCGTCTGGACGCTGGGAATGGATTCCAAGGTGCGGTCATCACACCATATTATGATTCCCTTCTCGTTAAACTTTCCACTCATGCGCTTTCATTTGAACAGGCAGCTTCCAAAATGGTTCGTAACCTTAAGGAGTTCAGGATTCGTGGAATTAAAACAAATATTCCCTTCCTTGAAAATGTTGTAAAACATGAAAAATTCATAAATGGGGAATATGATACATCATTCATTGATTCAACACCGGAATTATTCAGCTTCCCAATTAGAAAAGACCGTGGAACAAAAATGCTTTCATATATCGGAAATGTGACCGTGAATGGATTCCCAGGAGTCGAGAAAAAGAAAAAACCTGTTTTTGATCCTGCCCCAATTCCGAATGTTGGTGGCCTGCCGCTTATCTCGGGTACAAAAAATATACTTGAAGAGCAAGGTGCAGAGGGACTGGTCAATTGGATCAAAGAACAGAAAGAGGTATTGATCACCGATACGACTTTCCGCGATGCACATCAATCTTTACTGGCGACGAGAATTAGGTCGAAAGATATCCTTGATATCGCTGAGCCTACAGCAAAACTACTTCCTGATTTATTTTCAATGGAAATGTGGGGCGGGGCAACTTTCGATGTCGCATATCGATTCTTGAAAGAAGATCCATGGGACAGGCTGATAAGTTTCAGGAAAAAAGCACCGAATGTCTTATTACAAATGCTTTTAAGGGCTTCAAATGCAGTTGGTTATAAAAATTACCCTGATAATGTCATTCGTGAATTCGTAGAGAAATCAGCGGATGCAGGCATTGATGTTTTCCGTATCTTCGACAGTTTAAACTGGGTTAAAGGGATGGAATTGGCTATTGATGCAGTCCGCCAATCCGGCAAAATTGCGGAAGCGGCCATTTGTTATACCGGGGATTTGAATGATCCATCACGCAGCAAGTATAATATCGACTACTATAAAAACATGGCCGTGGAACTAGAGCGTGCCGGTGCCCATATTTTAGCGATCAAGGACATGGCCGGCCTCTTGAAACCTGATGCTGCTTACCGCCTAGTATCGGAACTGAAAGAAACGACTTCACTTCCGATCCATCTGCATACTCATGATACAAGCGGAAATGGCATTTACATGTATTCGAAAGCGATCGAAGCTGGTGTGGATATCGTTGATACGGCGATTGGTTCTTTAGCTGGACTGACTTCGCAGCCAAGTGTACAAACACTTCATTATGCGTTGGAGGGGTCAAGCAGACAGCCTAAGTTGGAAGTCGATTCACTAGAGCGTTTAGGAGAATACTGGGGAGAGGTCAGGAAATTCTATCATGACTTCGAAAGCGGCATGAATGCACCTCATACTGAAGTGTACAAACACGAAATGCCGGGCGGTCAATATAGCAATCTGCAGCAGCAAGCCAAAGCAGTGGGGCTGGGTGACCGCTGGCATGAAGTGAAAGAAATGTACCAGCGTGTCAATGTAATGTTCGGCGATATCGTTAAAGTAACTCCTTCATCCAAAGTTGTTGGGGATATGGCTTTATTCATGGTGCAAAATAACCTGTCTGAAGAAGATGTTCTGACAAAAGGCAAATCCATCGATTTCCCTGATTCAGTCATAGAGTTATTCGAAGGCTATCTAGGTCAGCCGGTTGGGGGATTCCCTAAAGAGCTTCAGGAAGTTATCCTGAAAGGGAAGAAACCTATAACAGTAAGACCGGGTGAATTATTGGAAGAAGTGGATTTTGCAGCTCTTAAAGAAGAATTATTCAAGGAATTGGGACGGGCAGTCACTGATTTCGATGTGCTTGCATATGCTTTATATCCAAAAGTATTCCTGGACTACAATAAAACGATTGAGCTGTTTGGTGATGTTTCCAACCTTGATACCGCAACTTTCTTATATGGCATGAGGCTAGGGGAAGAGATCGAAGTTGAAATTGAAAAGGGTAAAACGCTCATCGTAAAATTGGTTTCAATCGGTCAGCCATTGGCTGATGGAACAAGGGTTGTGTATTTTGAGTTGAATGGTCAATCACGTGAAGTGATCATCAAGGATGAAAACATTAAATCTTCCGTTGTATCAAAAATGAAAGCTGACCCTAAAAATAAAGAACAACTGGGTGCGACAATGCCAGGTACGGTTATTCGTGTAGTGGTCGAGAAAGGCGATCAGGTCAAGCAGGGTGATCACCTGATCATTACGGAAGCGATGAAAATGGAAACTACCGTGCAAGCACCATTCTCCGGGACCATTAAGGATATTTATGTAAAAGATGGAGAAGCGATCAGTACTGGGGACTTATTGATTGAAATAACTAAGTAATATCGCTGACTGTGACCTTGTGAATGATTTGGGGTATATGTGGCAGGCTTGAGGTTTTAAGCTGCCCTATACCCTCTTTTTAGGCAATGTACGGTCATTGAACTCCCATTAGATAAAACAAAACCACCATTCCCGGGAATGGTGGTTTTGTTTATCTTAATTTCATTATTGATTGAACAATCAGACATTAACGGGCGGGTACCGTTGGCGTTATATCCTGTTCATCCTGTCCTTTGACAGAGTGCGCGGAGTTCTTTTTTTGCTTGGCAAGGGCATTTTTTTTGCTTCTTGATGTCAATAGCATCAAATAGCTCATTACACCAAAAAAGCAGGCAATGAATAGTGCGTGAGTTAGTGCGATATATAGGTTTTGCCTTGAGAAAATGATAAAGGCACCAGCGGTAACTTGTAAAAATACGAGAATGAATGCAGCAATCCAGCCGCCATATAGCACTTTTTGATTTCTATAATGTTTTTTTGCGATATAAGCGACATAGGATACCCAAATGAAAATAGCGCCTGCCATTGCACGGTGCCCCATCTGAATCCATTCATAAAGGTTGGAGGGGAGTGCAAGACTGTCATTTACGCATAAAGGCCAATCCTTACAGATAAGACTTGATTCTGTATGCCTTACAAGAGCACCTGTATAGACGACCATGAGACAAAAAATCAATACGCCAATAATATGGAATTTCATTCGTTTGTCAACGATAAGTTTTTCTGCTTCGAACTTCTTGTCCACTTCAAAAATCAACAGTGTCAGTAAAAAGACGGCAGCAAAGGAAATGAGCGATATGCCAAAATGAAGGGCAAGGACGAAATCGGATTGTGACCAAATGACGGCAGCGGCTCCGATCAACCCTTGCAGTAACAGAAAACCAAAAGAAAGGATGGATAAGAAACGCGCTTCACGGATATGGCCGATTTTTTTCCAAGACATATACGATAATAATAAAACAAGGAAACCTCCAGCACCTGAAACGAGCCGATGGGAAAGCTCAATGACCAATTCAATCGTGATTTTGTCCGGGATCAATTGGCCATTGCACAATGGCCAGGACCTGCCGCATCCCATGCCGGAATCCGTCTTCGTGACTAAAGCTCCACCAAGTAAGATGAAAAGCATTACAACCGTAGTTAAAACAGCAAACCATTTAAGAGACGATTTCACTAGTAGCCCCACCTTTTTCTCTGTAGCAAATTAGGGTTGTTCCATAAAATTAATAATAGCATAAGGTTTTCATAATATTTGTCGAACTTCCTCGATATTACACAAAATAGAATGATTTTACAAGTTCAGTTAATATTAAAACTATTAATTAAAATGCCTGAAATAGTTGAAAGTTACTAAAGACTTTGATAGAAATAAAGGGAGTGTAAACCTTCAAGTAGGAGCAAAATAGGGAATAAGCCTAGGGGATGATGATGATGGCATATTATTCATGTTCTTGATGAACATCATACAAGAGATAAGTAAATTATTGAGACACAATTTGGTCAAAAAATACCCGAAAAATTTTCACAAAAGCTTCCAAAAATGTGTTTTAATATATTGAAGAAATGATTTTACTAAATTTTACTGTTTTTAAGCATGATATTAAGAATGAAAGCTCTCGATGGATTCCATTGACAACGGTCATTGGTAAATAATTTACTTTTTGTTTACGCTTCCTTGGTTACAAATATCAAAAAGTATGAAATAATGTTCTATAGCATATGTAAGTTTTTTTTGCATTTGCGTCTGTTTTGAATGATTTAAAGGAGGAAAACAAATGTCAGAAACAAGGGGTTTGTCAGAAGCTGTCATGGAGGACAGTAAAGCCGCCCTTCAATCGGATATACCTGAAACAACAGCTTGGAAGGATTTTCTCGCACTTATAAAAGTGGGGATTGTCAATTCAAATATAATTACAGCTTTTACCGGCGTGTGGTTAGCTCTTCATTTTTCGGGGCTTAGCTTCTTAAACAATCTAGATGTAGTGTTTTATACACTTGCAGGTTCGGCGCTCATAATGGCGGGATCTTGCAGTTTCAATAATTATTATGACCGTGATATCGATCATTTAATGGAAAGAACGAAAAACCGTCCAACGGTAACTGGGAAAGTACAGCCTTCAAGGGTATTGGCATTAAGTTTCGGTTTAATTGCTGCAGGGCTGATTTTACTTGCATTGACTAATATGACAACTGCCATACTAGGAGCATTCGGCGTCTTCGCCTATGTTGTTTTATATACCATGGTTTTCAAACGTAGATTTGTCTCGAATACGATTATAGGCAGTATATCCGGAGCGGTGCCTCCACTTATCGGGTGGGCTGCAGTCGATCCGGACCTTGATAAGATCGCCTGGGTCCTGTTCGCGATCATGTTCTTGTGGCAGCCTCCTCATTTTTATGCACTTGCAATGAGGCGTGTCGAAGAATATCGTGCAGCTGGGGTACCCATGCTTCCGGTAGTGAAAGGGTTCAAGGCTGCAAAAAGATCGATTATGCTATGGATCGTCGGTTTAATGTTCGTTCCTTTCTTTTTAACTCCATTAGGAACTCCGCTAGTTATTCTTGCTGCATTATTGAGCACGGGTTGGCTTATTTTGGGGATTAAGGGGTATAAAAAGAAAGATGATGTTAAATGGGCAACATCCATGTTTGTATATTCTTTAAATTATATGACCATTTTATTTGTAGCGATGGTTATTGTCACTCTCATCTAGTTGTGGTTTAAATAAGCTGGCGGCCTGTTCTTTTGCAGGCTCCAGCTTACTGATAAATAAAGCACTGACCGCCATTCATACATATTAAAGGAACCAACGGGGCCATACATAAGAGCGGTTACATGAATCATCTTAATAATTCCTTAGATTAGGGATTCTTTCTTTTTTAGAAATTGACATAGAGAGAATATTCGCAATTGCGCCCATTTTTAATTTTGTGAGAAAATTTTGACGAAAGAGGGGTTTCTGAAGCTATGAAAAAAAGGCTGCACAAATGGCGCCTGATTGCTCTGCTGGGTATTGTAGGACTTGTCCTTTCGGGCTGCGGCGAACCATTTCTATCCGCGCTGAAGCCAGCTGGCGATGTTGCGCAATCTCAGTATGACTTACTGATATTGAGTACACTAATCATGGTACTGGTTATTATTGTTGTGATTATTTTGTTCGTTGTAGTTTTACTACGCTTCCGTCGAAAGAAAGGCGACGAAACAATACCAAAACAAATTGAAGGAAGTCATAAACTCGAAATTATCTGGACTGTTATTCCTATCCTTCTTTTAATTGTTCTGGCTGTTCCGACCGTCGTCACGACTTTTGACTTAGCCGACACAAAGGCAATGGATAAGAAAGATAAGGATGGAAAAACGAAGGATGCACTTGTCGTGAATGTTAGGGCAAACCTTTATTGGTGGGAGTTTGAATATCCAGACCTCGGCGTTGTAACAAGTCAGGATTTGGTTGTGCCAACAGATCAAAAAGTGTACTTCAATTTAACTGCTTCAGATGTTAAGCATTCATTTTGGGTACCTTCTGTTGGAGGGAAAATGGATACAAATACAGAAGGGGTCAATCAGTTTTTCTTAGAATTCGATAGTAAAAAGGCAGAAGATTCGAACAACTTATTCTACGGAAAATGTGCTGAACTTTGCGGTCCTTCACATGCTTTGATGGATTTTAAGGTCGTACCGAAGTCTAAAAGCGATTTTGAAGAGTGGACTAAAGATATGAAAGCCGCGAAGGAACCTGTCGTTGAAGGTGATCTAGCCAAACAGGGTGAAGATGTCTTTAATCAAAGCTGTATAGGCTGCCATGCGGTTACACCAAATGACAGCAGGCCTGAGGCAGCTCGTCAGGCTCCGAATCTGGCTACATTCGGTGAGCGTCAAAAAGTAGCTGGCGTATTGGATCATACGGAAGAAAATGTAAAAAAATGGATCAAGGATCCTGAGAAGTATAAACCGGGCAACACGATGACCGGTACTTACGGCGAACTTTCAGATTCAGATATTAATGCACTGGCAGCTTATCTATTGGAGCTTAAAGTGGAAGACAAATAGAACATTGATTAAGGAGGTTAAATCGTGAGTACGTACGCTAATAAAAAAGGATTTGGCGCTACGGTTTGGGATTATCTGACGACGGTAGACCATAAGAAGATCGCCATTTTATATCTTATCTCTGGCGGGTTATTCTTTGTAATCGGTGGTTTGGAAGCGATGTTTATCCGAATCCAGCTGGCAATCCCAAACAATGATTTCGTAAGTGCCGGATTTTATAATGAAATTTTGACCATGCACGGTACGACTATGATATTTCTGGCGGCCATGCCGTTAGTGTTTGCTGTAATGAATGCGGTTGTCCCATTACAGATAGGGGCACGTGATGTTGCGTTCCCATTTTTGAACTCGTTAGGTTTTTGGTTGTTTTTCTTTGGCGGAATCTTTCTGAATCTTTCATGGTTTTTAGGGGGGGCTCCAGATGCAGGCTGGACATCGTATGCATCACTTTCCCTCCACTCCGAAGGTCATGGCATTGATTTTTACGTCCTCGGATTACAAATATCAGGTTTTGGAACACTAATTGCAGGGATCAATTTCCTTGTAACCATTATTAATATGCGTACACCTGGTATGACATATATGCGTATGCCGCTGTTTACCTGGTCAACTTTCGTCGTTTCTGCATTGATATTATTCGCTTTTCCTCCGCTTACCGTGGGATTGGTGTTAATGATGTTCGATCGGATGTTTGGCGCGAATTTCTTTGATGTAGCGGCAGGGGGAAATACGATTATTTGGGAGCATTTGTTCTGGATATTCGGTCACCCGGAAGTTTATATCCTGATTCTTCCGGCGTTCGGTATTTTTTCCGAAATTTTCGCTACATTCTCCAGAAAAAGATTGTTTGGTTATTCATCGATGGTATTTGCAACCGTTTTAATCGGTTTCTTAGGTTTCATGGTTTGGGCGCATCATATGTTTACCACTGGCCTAGGTCCGATCGCAAATGCAATCTTTGCCGTGGCGACCATGGCTATCGCTGTACCGACAGGTATTAAGATATTCAACTGGATTTTTACGATGTGGGGAGGAAGCGTCAAGTTCACGGTTCCGATGCTTTATGCAGTTGCCTTTATCCCTACATTTACAATGGGTGGCGTGACAGGTATCATGCTCGCATCTGCACCTGCTGATTATCAATACCATGATAGTTATTTCGTTGTTGCTCATTTCCACTATGTAATCGTTGGTGGGGTCGTATTAGGTTTACTGGCTGGAATCAATTTCTATTGGCCGAAGATGTTTGGAACGATGTTAAGCGAAAAATTGGGGCAAATCACATTTTGGACTTTCTTGATTGGTTTCCATTTAACATTCTTCATTCAACATTTCTTAGGTTTGATGGGGATGCCTCGTCGCGTATTTACATTCTTGGACGATCAAGGTTTCAATACAGGTAATATGATTAGTACTGTTGGAGCCTTTTTGATGGCGTTTGGTGTCTTGGTTATGGTCATCAATATCATCATTACATCTGTGAAGAATGAAAAAGTCGGCAATGATCCTTGGGGAGATGGCCGCACGCTGGAATGGGCCATTCCATCACCACCGCCTTTTTATAATTTTAAACAACTGCCGCTAGTCCGGGGATTAGATCCTTACTGGGTTGAAAAAATGGAAGGGAAAAAGGAAATGACTCCTGCAGAACCACTTGGGGATATCCATATGCCGAATTCATCCATTCTTCCTTTAACGACTGCTTCCGGTTTATTTATCGCCGCATTCGGTGCTTTATACCATATGGATGATAAGACATGGACCCTGCCTATTATGGTAGTAGGACTTTTGGTAACATTTGGTTCAATGTTTATCCGTTCCGTTAAAGACGATCATGGGTACCATATTCATAAAGAAGACCTTATGGACGATAAAGACAAGGGAGGTAAGGCATAATGCAGACAGATGAAAGATTCACGGATGCTACCTGGCCTGCTTCTCCCGAGAAAGCGACTTTAGAAGGTAAAAATAAGTATTTGGGATTCTGGTTGTTTCTTGGTGGAGAGACGGTATTATTCGCCTCATTATTTGCAACTTACCTAGCATTGAAGGATAAAGTTCCAAATGGTGATGCAGCCCTAGCTAAAGATTTATTCGAATTACCACTTACTTTTGTGGCAACCATGCTGTTATTGACCAGTTCATTGACTAGTGTGTATGCGATGTACCATATGAAAAATAATCACTTTAAACAAATGCAGGCTTGGCTTGTGATTACGGTTGCACTCGGTTTAGGTTTTCTTGGACTCGAGATTTATGAATTTAATCACTATGTTCATGAATTCCATCATACATTTACGAGCAGTGCCTTCGGATCCGCGTTTTATACGTTAGTTGGTTTTCACGGAGGACACGTTGCATTCGGTTTGGTTTGGATCATTTGTCTTATGGTGCGTAATGCAGGAAGGGGCTTGAATTTGTATAACGCTCCTAAATTTTTTGTTGCGAGTCTTTATTGGCATTTCATTGACGTAGTCTGGGTGTTTATCTTTACTGTCGTATACTTAATGGGAATGGTGGGATAACTGATGGCGAATGAACAATCAAATTCAGCGAACCCGAATGTCGATTTAAAATATCGCCGTAAGAAAAATGCTGAAGAGATGAAACACCAAGTGATATCATTTACACTTATGATTTTCTTTACATTACTTGCTTTTGCTGCAGTAGGAATTGAGGGTTTTTCACATTGGTTCATTAAACCAGTCATTTTACTGCTGGCAGTTGTACAAGTGATTTTCCAATTGTATTATTTCATGCATATGAAGCATAAAGGGCATGGCACCATTGCGTTGTTCTTATTTTCCGGCCTTGCAGTCGGCTTGATAACTGTCCTTGTGTTCACAACGATTGTTTGGTTATAAACCATAAAGAAAATCGGCTATTGAATGATAGCCGGTTTTTCTTTATGTGGTGATTTCCAGGAAAATAATCCAAGTTTATCTATATTTGTTACAATGTTTCATTTTAGGTATAATGAAAGTAAGAAAAAGTTTATGAACGAGGTGATTTTTTTGTCTATTGATATTTTCGGATTTCGCGCTTTGTGGAGTCCTTATTATTTTGCCGCCCTCGTACTTATAACCGTAGGATATTTTTGGCTGGTGACAAAAAAAAGGGAGAAGTTTCCGGGCAGTTCATCGCTTTCCGTTAAACAGGCAACTTATTTTTTGATAGCCATGTTCCTCCTTTATGTGGTAAAAGGATCCCCACTTGATTTATTGAGCCATATCATGTTCAGTGCACACATGTTTCAAATGGCACTGCTCTATCTCGTGATTCCGCCTTTATTTATCATTGCGATTCCAGATTGGCTTATGAGAACTTTCATAAATTCAAGGGGAGTAAAGACGTTATTTCAATTTTTTACGAGACCACTTGTCGCCCTTTTACTATTTAATGTTCTTTTCTCGCTGTACCATATCCCGTTAGTGTTCGATTATATCAAAACGGGGATGTGGATTCATGCAGGCTACACGATACTTTTATTTACGACAGCTGTTTTGATGTGGTTCCCGCTTGTCAATCAGGTGCCCGAACGTGAAAGTCTATCAGGTGTGAAAAAAGTAGCTTATATATTCGGCAGTGGAATTCTAATGACCCCTGCCTGCGCTTTAATCATTTTTGCTAATGATCCGATGTATGATACATTCACTAATGCGGAGTCTTGGGCCAGTGCCATGGAACTTTGCGTTCCGGCTTCAGCACTTTCCGGTTTAACGCTCAGTGGCCCAGAAATGTTCAATGGACTGCCATTGCTTGAGGACCAACAGCTTGGTGGGGTTTTGATGAAGGTGATTCAAGAAATCGTTTTAGGTTATGTATTGGGTGTCATTTTCTTTGCTTGGTTCAAAAAGGAGAATGGCGGCCAAAATGATATAGATCCGATACCTTCGGATTTTCAGACTGTAGAATAAATGTACGATAAAAGACTTGTCTTGGGCGGACAAGTCTTTTATCCGCCTTTACCTGATTTTCGATTTAAACCAAATAGCCAGCGATTTGACTTGCCTATTCTATAAAAGTGAGCATTCTGTTAATAATCCTTGATTTTATTGAATTTTATGAGTGCCTCTTATAAAATGGTAGTTGATTAATAAATATAGAGAGGACTACAATTCATATGTCTTTACCAATCCTTCCAACGATAAGTACAGCCTTCATTGTATTAAGTGCCATCACTGTTGCAATAGGCTGGTATCAAATTAAACAACGCAAAATCGAGACCCATAAAAAAACCATGATGGCAGCTGCGGTTTTTGCGGTAATCTTTTTCGCTATATATCTTTCCAGGACGGTCTTCATTGGTAGTACGTCATTTGGCGGACCCGCTGACATTAAAATTTATTATACGATTTTTTTGATTTTCCATATAACACTTGCAACAACTGGAGCTGTTTTGGGGATTGTCATGCTTACCACTGGGTTTAAAGGTAAATTTGCCATTCATAAAAAAATTGGGCCTGCGACAAGCATCATTTGGTTTTTCACTGGAATTACTGGAGTAGCTGTTTACATCCTGCTTTATGTCATTTATCATGGCGGCGAAACAACATCTTTAATAAAGGCGATTCTAGGATTTTAAAATAACGAAAAAGCCTGGTGCAAAAAAGCATCAGGCTTTTGTAATGGATATAAAAAAGAGAGCATCACACATGATCCTCTCTCTTTGTGCTTACTTTTCACTAACGGTTTTTACAGACCGTTGAATTGGGTAAGTTCTTCTTTGATTTGAGCGAGGATTTTTTCACTTTGTTTAACTAGTGATGCAGGGAAATCCTCTCCTTCACCATATTCAACTCCGTGCGGATAATAGTGTTTTCCTAATAGAGGAACCATTAGTTTGATGACGGCCCTGTGAGCGCCTACATCGCCCTCTGTAGCATAGCCAAGTATTCTCAGGTAAAACGTGCCTTCTTTTAAGTCGAACTTACGATCGTAACTTACTCTTTCGTAATCCCATTGTTCTGCCCGTATTAAACCATATTGCGGCATTAGGTCATCTAATCGGTTTAAGTCGGCTGTAATGTTTTCGATTCCAAAGCTTTCAAATTTCACGAGTAGTACCTCCTATGTTTACTATTGAGAATTAAAATGACATACCGGGAAAATATTATGTACATGAATATATTAAAAATCTCCAAGTATGTTTATAATATACCATTTTATCCTATATTTTATAATAGTACGAAATGGTGGAAGTTGCAATGAACTCAACCATGGTATTTTAATCATTCGCAAAAGTTCCATTTTTTAAATAAAATTTATTGAAGGGACAGTCTATCGTAAATTAGAAAATTATGATTGAACAGTGATATAATCAGGAAAGAAAGGTTTTTGCATTGGATACATAAATTAGATAGAGAGAGGGAGTGTTCCTCTGCGCGGTTTAGGTAAGGTGTTGGTGTTAATTATTATTTTTTTCGTAATCGGTATTTATCTTAATATCGGCGATGAAGATGAAGGAAACCCTCTTATTGATGGTAACAAAGGTGTTAACCCCAATGAACATATAAATGAAAAAAGCACTTCCTCTGAAAAAGAAGGGGTTACTGAATTGACAGAAGGTCTGGCGGTAACAATCGGGAAAAATGCAAAAGAGATAGAAAAGGAATATGGTAAGCCAGATCGAATTGATATGTCCGCCTATGGATATGAATGGTGGGTTTATAAAAAGGACTATGATAATTATTTCCAATTAGCCGTTGAAAATGAAAAAGTGGTATCTGCTTATGGAATTGGTGATAAGGTCAATGTCGCTCCTTTTAAAATTGGACAATCGATTGATGCCATCTATTCCAGCTTATATGTGGAACCCACTGTTGATATTGAAGTTGGTCACAGTTCCTATCGTTTTGAATTGTCGGAGGAAGATATGAACATGAGGCCTTTGATTGATTTAGGGAATATTAATGTTCAGCTATATTTGGATAAATTCACCGGGACTGTTTCAAGCATCCGATTTTTGAATGATTCCGCTTTATTGAAACAACAGCCGTATGAGCTGACCTATCATGGTGAACTTGTGACAGTTAAGGACCTTTCTGATGAAGACTTGGCGAAAGTGGACGAGGGCAATGAGCAGCAAATATTCGATATTACGAATATAATGCGCAGCAGGTTTGATTTGAAGCCTTTAGAATGGGATGCGCCAACTGCAGAGGTTGCTTACCTTCATAGCCGGGAAATGACGGACGCACCTGAAGGAACCCATGTTTCTGAAACAAAGGGGGATTTGGAAAAGCGTCTCGATGCAGGCCATGTAAAATACAGGGCGGCAGGTGAAAATATAGCGGCTAATTATGTTGACGCAGCTGCAGTCATGGAAGGTTGGCTAAATAGCAAAGGGCATCGGGATGCGATGCTGAATGAGGAATTTACAGGTCTGGGTGTCGGGGTATATAAAAGGTACTACACCCAGAATTTCATAAAGAGATAAAAGAACGGATCCGATTTGGGTCCGTTTTCTTGTTCTGGATTATATTTTGAAAATGAAAAAGGTCCCTATCGATATAGCGCAAGTTCCCCATCATCACGTTGACCTTTCCCTCGATGATTTTATCATATGACTATGTATTAATTTGCATGGAATCGAGCGCCAATGCAGAGTTTTTCATAACGGACCTGGATATCCGCAGTCACGGCAGCATACACTTTTGGAACTATAAGGGCACTCATCCCCAAATCATCCATTTGCATTTAAAAGGAATGTTATGCACTTTTTATTTACCTTCAGCATATGGTGCAATAGGCGATGTCTAAGTGTGAGGTGAGAGTAATGGCAAAAAGAAAGCGGCCCTCCGTGGATAAATTTCGGGAGTTTGTAAAGGAACATCCTCATTTAGTGAATGAAGTGAGAAGCAAACAAGCAACATGGCAGGAACTTTTTGAAGAGTGGTATTTACTCGGAGAAGATCATCCACGCTGGCAGGCTGACGGCAGTGTGGGCGAGTCCAAAGTGAATACAGGATCCCCATCACAGCCGGTTGAAAAGGGAGACCAAAGCACTGAGTTGATCGGTTCGTTAATGAGTGCAGTTAAAAATATGGATATGGGGCAGATTCAACAATATATTACGAATGCCAATCAGGCCATCGGTGCAATCCAAGGAGTGCTATCTGCTTTCCAAGGGAATAAATCAGGTGATACCAGTCCTCCCCCAAAAGAAAAAGAGCAGAGAGCTAACCCTTTTTTATTCACCAAAGATTAAGGAGGGTTTTTCATGCGTCAGAATATATATGAATTCATTCAAACAAACGAAGATATGCGTAATTACTTGAGGATTCAGCCTGCATGGTACAAAAGGTTAATGCGCAATCCCCATGAAGTGGATGTGTTTGAAACCGAAGCGAAATATTACTTTGAGAAATCGATTCCACATCGGGTCTCTAAATTTTCGGAGAGCGTTCAGGTTGCCTCAATGATGCTTCATATGTTTCAAGCGATGAATGCTTCAGGTGAATGAAGAAAATAAGAGTAAATTACTCCTTTTGGCGAACAATAAAGGCAAAAGGGGGGCGATGGAATGAGAAAGTTGATTTTGGTTCTCACAGTGTTGATGGCAGCGTCGGGTTGTGGAAAGAAAATACCGGAACCTGAAAATTCAGGAGTAGCCATGCAAGGTGTTACTACACTTAAAGCTGCCACCACTGTATCGAGCATCCCAAACTCAGATGAGGACTTTCGGGTAAAAACTTTTGTAAAAGGCAACTCTGTCTATGTCGAATGCTACTTGAAAAACTATGGATTTTCAGAATCAAATCCTGAACAATTGGCAACTGTGTCCGTATTTATTGATAATCAAAAGAAAGTCGATATGAAAACGGCAGCATTTATCTTAAAGGATGTCCCAAATGGCATGCATAAAATTAAGCTGGAAGTCTTGAAAGGTTCAGGTGAAAAAACAGGGTTACAAAAAGAGATTGAGGTACATATCACTTCCTCGATTTAATCAAACCATTAGCATCTAAAAGGGAGAAATGGTAAAATGGTTGTGGAGGTGAGCTTGTTAATGCTTGCTACTATGGAAATCATCGACATTTTACAACAGGCTGATGGATTAGCTGAAATGATCCTTCATTCTGAAATAGGGGAAGAATACCTCATTAGTTTATATAAATTACAAGGCGACAAAGAGGCACAGCGGAAAATTTCCAAGTTTACTTCGCTAAAGGATCTATTTGAAGATGTTCAAAGGTTCGGTAAATATCATCCGGATTATAAACGCATCAATTTAGAAACCAGGCAAGCTAAACGAGACATGGATATGCATCCTGCCGTAGCAAGGTTTAAGCGGGCTGAGACCGAATTGCAATCCGTTCTTGATGAAATAAGCGGAAAAATTGGCCTAGCCGTTTCTGAACAGGTCAAAACCCCAGCGGGGAATCCATTTTTTGTTTCATCAGGTGGATGTTCAACGGGAAGCTGCGGAACCGGGGGAAGTTGTGGATGCTCTGCTTAAGGTAATGGCAAGAATGGTCATTCAGGCCGGTATATAAGAACATGCAGCCATCGAAATTCGGGTTGTTACGGAGTTCGGTGGCTGTGTCATGTAAGGAACCTTCGTCTAGACAGTGGGTCAACCGGATACGTTACAAAGCGATTAACTGCGATATAAGATACAATCCGGACAAAGGTTGCCACAGCAAAACATCTTTTGCTGCGGTACATAAAAACGATGCCGGAAAACATATAAATGTTCTTCCTGCCGTACGAAAATGGTTTCACAATGAAGCTGCTTGCCACGCATTGAAAGGCTTGCGGCCTTTTTTATTAAGAAAGAAAGCTTACTATTACCATTTTGTGCCGGGTGATAATGGATATATATAAATGGTATACCTGTGAACTTTTTTATCGAAGCTTGGGTAATTTCATCATTATCTAATAGATGATCAATAAATTGATGCCAAATTTGGTTTAAATCCATCGTTGTTTGGCTCCCTTCACAGTATATATATTCACAATAGTGAGAGAATTTTGTTTATAATCTTTTTTCTTGGTTGAAAGTAAAGATTCTGCTATGCTACACTTAGTTAAAACCTTTATAAAAGGGAGTTATTGATATGCTTGGAGCGAGACAGGGAATCATCGTCTATTTACATACATTAAAACAAGCCAAAATGCTTAGGAAATTTGGAAATATCCATTATGTTTCAAAAAAGCTGAAATATGTAGTGCTTTATACGAATATGGATGAAGTGGAACCACTAGTGGAAAAGCTGAATAATTATTCGTTCGTTAAAAAAGTGGACCTTTCTTACAAGCCTTTTTTGAAGGTGGAGTTCGAAAACTCCAAACCGGATAAAGCGAAAGAATATGATTATAAAATGGGAATTTGAAAAAAGCTGACTCATGCGGAGTCAGCCTTTTTCAATGTCTGGCATCGGCATCTTTCAACCTAATGGGGGCAGATATCTATTCATTCGCAAAATGCCGATTAAGTGTTGGTAGTACAACTCGACTTCTGCAAATAGCACCGAAGGTTTCACGTCGATTTCAATAATTGGCCTATCCAGTTCCTCCGCCAAGTTCTCAAAAAGCTCATAGCGTTTGTTTTTGGTGGCATGAGGGTTCGGTATGCCTTCACGGCAAATGTAAAGTGGCTGGAATTTCCCAGGATCCGTGGGCTGCATGACGATAACCAATGAAGTTACCTTTTTATCATCTATGGTAGTATGCATGGCCAAAAGCCTCGCAACTCGATGTTTCTGATTGCGGCCCACTTCCAGCAACTCATATATATCGGAATATCCTTGTCCAATTTCAATAAAACGTTGAATCAATTAAACCTCTCCTAACTAACTTATTATTCATTACTTTATCATTATCCCTCATAAAAGAGAAGGACAAGTTCATTGACGAATCATGACAAAGAAAATTAGATATCAGAGGTTTATCAAAAAAAAAAAGCCCTGCAAAAATATGCAGGGTCCTTCTATGTCTAACTAAGGACCAGAAGGCAAAGGGAGAGGAGAAACCGGAGGAAGAACTTATGGGGAAACGTAAGCCTTCTCCGCGGTTGGCAACAACACCTAAAAAGGAATGTTGTTATTCACATTATTGCCAAAACCCACTTTATTATTCAAAATGTAAAAGATTTATAAAAAGAATAGTTATCTTCCTTTCATGGTCCGAAATGATAAGTCGATTTTCATCTTGGAAGTGAAGCCAAATCGCTTTAAATATTGGCTAGCTTTTTCTAATATGTTAGGATAGGAAAGTAACAGAAATTTGTCATAAAATGTGGTGAGGATTATGAGGGTCGTTTCCGGAATTTGCAAAGGAAGACCACTTAAGGCTGTACCGGGTACAGGAACCCGGCCGACTACTGATAAAGTCAAGGAATCCATTTTCAACATGATTGGTCCTTATTTCGAAGGAGGGCTGGTCCTCGACTTGTTTGCAGGTAGCGGTGGACTGGGAATTGAAGCGTTAAGCAGAGGCATGGATAAAGCCATATTTGTCGACCGGGATTTTAAAGCAAATCAAACAGTTAAGGCCAATTTGGAACTATGCAAGTTTTCAGACCGTGCAGAAGTTTATAAAAATGATTCAGAGCGTGCACTGAAGGCTTTGGTGAAAAGGGAAATGACTTTTGAATTGATTTTTCTTGATCCACCTTATAAGAAACAAAAGCTTGTCGAAATTCTTGAAGAAATACATAAATACCGCTTGCTGAACGATATGGGATACATTGTTTGTGAGCATGGCCATGATGTTACATTGCCAGAAAAAGTTGGTGACTTTACCGTTAAGAGAAAAGAAGTTTATGGCGTCATTGCCGTTACGATTTATCAATGGGGAAACGTACACGAACAGGGGGAACTATGAATGTCCAAAATAGCAATTTGTCCGGGGAGTTTTGATCCAATAACATTTGGTCATCTTGATATCATTCAAAGGGGAGCGAATGTTTTTGATGAGGTATATGTGGTCATCGTGAACAATTCAGCGAAAAATTCACTTTTTACTGTGGAGGAGAGACTGGAATTGATTACTGAAGCGACTGCCCATATGCCCAATGTTAAAGTGGATTTCTATCAGGGATTGACGGTCGACTATGCTGAAAGCGTTTCCGCGAATGCCATCATCAGGGGATTGAGGGCCACTTCCGACTTTGAATATGAAATGCAGGGAACTTCGATGAACCGATTCCTTAACAATAAAATAGAGTCATTCTTTATCATGACGAAAAATCAATATTCTTTCTTGAGTTCAAGTATCGTGAAGGAGGTTGCGAAGTATGGCGGGGATATCTCCGAACTAGTGCCAACTGTCGTCGAGAAAGCTCTGGCCAAAAAATACGAGGAACTGAAAGGATAGAAAAAAGAGATAGCAAACGCGCAACGCTCTGAGTTTGTAGACAAAAGGAATTGCAATTTTAAATAAAGTTGATTGGAACAAGGGTACGAGACTCCTGACTAGAAAATGGCGTCCATGGGAGACCCCACAGGCGCCAAGAGCGCCGAGGAGGCTTCCGGACCGCCCGTGGAAGGCGAGTGCCTGGAGTGGAAATCTACTTTCATATTACATTTCCTCAAAAAAAATGTAGCCAATCATTAATAGTATCGAGTTTGTCTACAGTCTGAGAGCATTGCAAACGCGCAATGCTCTTTTTTCGGGTTTACGAAAGGCCTTTAAATAGCCTTTTGGTAAATATGATGATGTATAGGATCAAAAATACGAGTGTTAGAATGGGGCCGAAATCAAGCATGTTCTGATATAGGGAATTCGCATGTTCACCGGAACCGCTGACTGGGAATGCATTTATCGGGCTGCCGCTGTACATATTGCCTTTATATAATGGTTCCCAAAGTAAGATGGTAATCATGGATGCCAGTAGGCCATGTGCTATCCTTGCCAGGAAAAAGGGAGTGAAACGAATGTCTGTTGCGGCAATGATGCTGGCAACTTGCGCTTGAATGCTGAAACCGTTGAAAGCTAAGATGAAACTTGTCATCACAGTTTGCTGAAAAAGTGTCGCATCTTCGACAGTACTGGTTAATTTTGAACCAAGAGTCATTTCAAACATTCCTGATATGAAGGGGAGGCTTAAGGAATCGGGGAATTTGAAAATATGTAATATCCCTCCTACCCCCGATGCCAGCAATCCGGTAATGTTCATATGAAATAAAAGTTTGTTCACCACCGAAAAGAGAATGATGAACCCCCCGATCATTAATAGGGTTTGAATGGATGAGAGTACCGCATCTCCAAGTAAACTGCCGAATGGTCTTGTTTCTTTTATTCTGGTTCGATGCATTTGGCTAAAGGCTTGTCTTATGGAGGGGAGCTTGGCCATTACATTTGTATGGGATTTTTCTTCCTTCCAACGGTAAAAACGCATGATGATGCCTACACAAAAATTTCCTAGGTAGTGGGAAAGTGCAAGGATGATACCTAAATGAGGATTGTGGAAAAACCCAACGGCAACGGCAACGAACAGGAACAATGGATTGGATGAATTAGTAAAACAAACGAGTCTTTCAGCTTCGATGCGGGTCAATTGTTCTTCCTGACGAAGCCTTACAGTGAATTTCGCCCCAGCTGGAAAACCTGATGCAAGTCCCATCGCCCAAACGAAACCGCCCACTCCGGGTACACGGAATAAGGGACGCATGAATGGTTCGAGCATGACGCCAATGAACCTGACAACACCAAAACTGATTAATAACTCCGAGAGAATCAGGAAAGGTAGAAGCGAAGGGAAAACAATTGTCCACCAAATATTCAGTCCGCCTTTGGAAGCTTCAAAGGATTCTTGGGGGAAGATGATCAAGCCAACTGCCATCATCGTGACGGAGGTAGCTAACAGTACTGTTTTAGATTTTGATTTTAGCAAAATTCAGCCTCCTCTTGAAGGTTTCTAAATAAGGGCAGTTCGTTTCGTATATAATAAAATATGAACTTCCTTTTCTCGAGAAGTAAGCGCATGATGGAATTTGGATGGTACCGACATGTATAAATGAGGATGATCCGCTCAATGGAATTTTCAATGAAGACCTCACTTTATTGGCTACATAGGTTATATCCGCCATGCTTGTTTCACTGTCAATATAAATAATATGCTTCTATAAATCCGTTTAAGACCATAACTTTGAATGAGTGTTATTTCAATATTTTGAACTAGTTACAGCGGGAGGGATATCTTTGTCGAAACCAAAGGTCGGGCTTGCACTTGGGTCAGGAGGAGCTAGGGGGTTTGCACATATTGGCGTGATAAAGGTATTACAGCAAGAAGGCATTCCGATAGATATGATTGCAGGAAGCAGCATGGGGGCTATGGTTGCTGCCTTTTATGGAGCGGGTTCGGATATCGAGAGGCTGTATAAGTTGTCCCGTGCATTTAAGAGAAAGTATTATTTAGACTTCACCATACCTAAAATGGGCTTCATTTCGGGTAAACGGACAAAGGATTTAATCAGGGTATTTACATATGGCAAGAAATTTGAAGAACTTGATATTCCTGTGGCGGTGGTCGCCACTGATATAAAAACGGGGGAAAAAGTCATTTTTCAGGAAGGTCCCATAGCACCAGCTGTAAGGGCAAGCATCTCCATTCCCGGCATTTTCACTCCCGAAAAAATCGGAAACAGACTGCTTGTTGATGGAGGCGTTGTTGACAGGGTTCCTGTTTCAGTCGTGAAGGATATGGGAGCAGACATCATAATTGGTGTGGATGTAGCCCACGTGAAACAGGATATGGAGATAAACTCCATCTATGACGTCATCATGCAAAGCCTCGATATCCTGCAAATGGAGCTGGTTAAGAGCAGGGAGTTTGCTTCAGACGTCATGATACGCCCCAGGGTGGAGAAATACAGCTCGAAATCATTTACAAACGTACAGGAAATAATTAGTATTGGAGAAGAAGCGGCAAGAGGAAAGATAGATCAAATTAAGCAGAGTATTGTTACTTGGAAGGAGTCCTTTGAAGATGAGCCGTAAAATGTATGTACGCACTTTCCTGGTGGTGGCTATACTTCTCATAGCATCAGCCCTTTATTCCCTACCTTTTTATGTATCAAAACCAGGAATGGCTAAAGAATTGGAGCCGATCATTGAGGTATCCGGAGGAGATGAAGCAAAAGGAAGCTTTATGTTAACCACTGTAAGGATGGGCCGGGCGAATGTATATTCCTACATGCTGGCGAAGTGGAGCAAATATCAGGAACTCTATCCGGAAACCTCCATTCGAAGCGAAGATGAAACAGATGAAGAATATAATATCAGGCAGCTGCACTTAATGGATGGTTCTAAAAATAATGCCATTCAGATCGCATATGAAAAAGCAGGAAAAGAAGTCGATTACGTGTACCTGGGTGTATATGTTTTGGACGTGCTAAAAGGAATGCCGGCAGCTAAAGAGCTGAAAGCGGGCGATCAAATCATCCAGGTCGATGATGTTAAATTCAAGTCTGCACAGGAGTTCATGAACTATATTAACGGAAAGAAGGCTGGTGACGAAGTTAAAATAGTGTATAAGCGGGAAGAGACGGAGAAAACGGCCATTCTTTCTTTGCAGCCTTTTAAAAATGACCCAAATAGGGTAGGAATAGGCATTTCGCTTGATGATAATCGAAAAGTGACCACAACACCGGCGATTTCCATAGATTCAGAACAAATAGGCGGTCCTTCGGCTGGTTTAATGTTTTCATTGGAAATTTATAATCAATTAACAAAGGGCGATCTAACAAATGGATATGACATAGCGGGTACAGGAACGATGTCAGACGATGGGACAGTCGGTCCAATTGGAGGAATTCAACAGAAAATAGTTGCAGCCGATAAGTCTGGAGCCGAAATATTCTTTGCCCCTAATGAAAACGGAGCAGCAGGTTCGAATTATGAAGATGCACTTATTGCAGCAAAGGATATCGACACGGACATGAAGATCGTGCCGGTGGACAACTTTGATGATGCAATAGACTATTTAACGAAGCTAAAAGGAAAGGAAAAATGAAAAAAAAGCGCAGGCAGTCATCTACTGTTTGCGCTTTTTTTGTTTATTGATTTTTAATCTTATCTTAAGGATGGTTGGGCCAAGCTTGAACCATTCTTCATTTGAAAATGATGGGAGATTCATATTCCCGTTTCATCAATGCAGTTTGATATGGTTCGGACAAACCCAATGCATATACCTGTGCCGCTCGCAAGTCCGTATCGATGTCCTGTTTGTGATAGGACGAAAGTTTAGAGATGAGCGGGAGCGGTAAGCCTTTTTTTACAGTGCGAAGATATTCTTGTCCCCGGCCATTCATGCCAAGAAGTCTGATATAGGCTGGTTGGTCATTGTGAATCACCTGTTCCTTTAATGTATGAGTCATTATATGGACACACATCCGTTGTAGTCGTGTCCATGTGTAGCGTTTTGTCTTCAGGGCTGCCATGAATCCAGAAAAGCTCGAAGATTGTTTGGCCATCTCCTTTATCCGGTGTTCAATGCCTTCCTCAATTTCGTATATTCCTGCCAATTCGGCTAAAGAGGAAGAAAGGATTCGGTATTTCAACATGGGCCAATACATTTCCCACTCATGCAAGGCATGGTAGTGGGTTAAATATTGCTCAAGACCATTCATCGTCGGTTGAGGAATATAATTGGAAACAGCATTTAACCCCTTGTGTTCATGGATGGCTTTACGTATCCCCGTTGCACTGGCAATAGGGTCTTTGGACAACTTTGTTTCATGGTATCCGGCAGCGACCCTTTGAATCGTATAAGGGCGAATGGAGTAGCCGTTTGAAAGTGCAGCACTTACGTATTCCTTTCCAAGAATATTATTTGGCTTTGTCAAATCCAATCCGGCATCACCATTGATGATAGATCGATAAGCCTGGGCAGCGCTGGCCGGATAACTATTACCGTCATCCATGGCCGATTTGATTGCGGCATCGAATGCAGCGGAATTATCCGAAAGAATTCTGTGGGCGGTGATGAATGGTTCAATTCTGCCATCCTCGCTTCCAAAACAAAAGGAGTCACAGCCAAGGGATTCCAAAAGGGAAATAGATCCTTTGGCAAATATTTCCGCCTTCTGTGTCGCGAAAGCGTAGGGCAGCTCAATGACAAGATCTATGCCGCCGTTCAAGGCCATTTCGGCACGTGTCCACTTGCTGACGATAGCGGGCTCGCCACGCTGCAAGAAGGGTCCGCTCATAACAGCGACCACAACATCCGCACCTGTTTTTTCTCTACTTTCTCTTGCATGTAAAACATGTCCATTGTGAAAAGGGTTATATTCGACTACTAAACCGCAAGCTTTCATTCGTTCACCTCAGAGAAAAACTTTGTATTTTATCAACTTAGTGCTAAAATAGTATTTCAAGTAAAATTACTATAAGTAATCGTCCGGATTCTTTGTTTGAAATGATTCCTAAACTTAGACAATCAGTTAGGATGACTACATTATAGTGTAAAGAAAAAATATTGACAAACTTATAATTGAAAGCTATAATTATTTTTGTTGCCTTGAGGTGATTTCAATTGAAATGGACGATTAGTCAACTTCAAAAAATTCGGGACAAAGATTTACGGTTTGATGAACTGGTGGATGTCTTGGACATTAGAGAAAGAGACCCGCAAATTCGCGATGTTTCTCCGATCAGAGTAGCAGGAAGGGCTGATATCAGCTCGACCGAGATTACTTTTCACTTGCATCTTTCAGGTGAATTAACATTACCTTGCTCCCGTACACTGGTAGACGTTAAATATCCGATTGATATTGATACAAAGGAAACCTTTCTTTTAAAGGCAGATGGCACTGATTTCTACGGAGATGATGTCACTGTTGTGGAAGGTGAAGTTGTAGACCTAATACCGGTAATTAAAGAAAATTTATTGCTAGAAATTCCGATGCAGGTTTTTTGTGAGGATGTCGATTCGAACGAAGCTGCTCCTCAATCCGGGAAAGACTGGGCCGTTATTTCTGAAGAGGAAAATGAGCATAAGGTTGATCCGAGATTTGCAAAGCTTGCCGACTTTTTTGACAACAATAAAGAATCTTGATTGGAACGAAAAATCGTTAATCCGATTTTTCCAGCTTTTTTATATTTTTTAAGGAGGTGGGAATAATGGCTGTACCTTTTAGAAGAACGTCGAAAACTGTAAAAAGAAAACGTCGTACGCACTTCAAGCTTCAAGTACCTGGTATGGTAGAATGCCCGAGCTGTGGTGGAATGACTCTTTCACATCACGTTTGTAAAGAATGTGGAACATATAAAGGAAAAGAAGTTGTCGCAAAATAATTTCTTGACCTACTTGAAAGCTTTGCTTTCTTGATGCAACACGCTAATCAAAGCGCAGGGATTTTTCTCTGTGCTTTTTTTACAAATATATTTGGCAGAATATTTTGAATCATCTATGTTTACCGATGATTTTGGAGAAGGTGTTTACATGGATCAGGTGATTGAAATTGAAAAGGATAAACGCGGTTTCGTGAAGCTCCTATTTAATAGACCGGAGAAAAGGAATGCCGTGAATTATCAATTGATGGACGAACTTGAGTCGATATTGTCAGAGGCTGCATACGATGATGAAGTTAAGTTGCTAGTCCTGACAGGGGCGGGCTCCGAGGCATTCTGTTCAGGCGGGGATTTAAGGGAATTTCAGGATTTGCACACAGAAGAAGAGGCCTTTGCTATGTTATCGAAAATGGGTGAAATTCTGTATAAACTAGCAGTTTTCCCAAAACCAACAATAGCGCTCATCAATGGAAGTGCTTTCGGCGGTGGATGCGAAATAGCGACAGCTTGTGATTTCAGAATAGCAAAGAGCGAAGTCAAGCTAGGTTTTGTGCAAGGTACACTGGGAATAACGACAGGCTGGGGCGGAGCTTCACTTTTACTTGAAAAAATACCAGAACAAAAAGCGCTAAAGCTATTATTGGATGCAAAAATACATAAAGCTGAGGAAGCAAAGGAATTTGGTTTCGTAGATGAGATAGTCGGAGAAGGTACGGATGGATGGGAAAGGTTCGCAGAAGATTTTCTCCGCCATGAGACAGGGGTATTGATGGCCTATAAACGATTGCTGGTCCATAAATGGCAGGGTAGCGGGCTTAAAGGAAGAATGGATGCGGAAATCCGGGAATGTTCCAAACTGTGGGCGAGTGATGAGCATCATGCTGCGGTCGATCGTTTTTTAAATAAGAAAAAATAAATATTACACGCTCTATATATCTTCTATCTTTCCTAGCATGTGCATATTATGAATTAAAACTTGCTGGGAGGTAGAGAGATGACGATTGCGAGACAAGATGCATGGACTCATGATGAGGATTTGCTGTTGGCTGAAGTGGTACTGAGGCATATACGAGAAGGCAGTACACAATTAAAGGCGTTTGAAGAAGTGGGGAAACAGTTATCGAGGACATCTGCTGCTTGTGGGTTCCGTTGGAATTCATTTGTAAGGAAGCAATATAAGTCAGGGATAGAGCTGGCGAAAAAACAAAGGAAGGAACAGGTAGTCAATAATCCTGAAATGGAAAGGGATTCGGTTGCAGCGGCGGAGCATGTCGCGATTGAAGAAAAAACGCCCGAGCATGAAGATAAAGAATCTATTACCCTTCAGGAAGTTATATTATATTTAACCAAAATGGATGAATTCTTTCAGCTTGATAATAAGGAAAAAGAACGGATTTCTGAACGGTCCCTATTTCTTGAACGGGAAAATGTCCGATTATTGGAAGAGAATGTATTGCTTAAAGAAAACCTGAAAGCTGTTGAGGAAGATTACCGTGCGTTAATGCAGATAATGGAGCGCGCAAGAAAACTTAGTGTACAAGAGGACGAAAAGACTAATCCGAAGGTGAGCTTCCAAATGGATAAGAATGGTAATTTAGAGAGGGTCAATAAATAAAAAATGCGGGTGGGAAAATCCGCCCGCATTTTCTTGATGCTTCCTTATTCTTGTGTATCTATTTCTTTATTATCTTGTATGTCAAATGGGCTCCAAATCAGCGGGTTTTCTCCGAGGTCCCTGTCCAAATCATAGGAAACAGCAGAAAAACCCATCTTTTTCCAAAAGTCTTGTGAATGAACTCTTGGATTGGTTTTGATAGGCATGTTCAGGCTTTTGGCGAATTCGACCAAAGCTCTTCCATAACCTTTTTTCTGATAGTTAGGCAGGACTTCAAGTTTCCAAAGAACAAGGAAGTCCCTAGACTTGTCAAAATACTGGTCAAATTTAGCGCTTCTTTTATACAGGCTCATGCGGGCTACAAGTTTGTCGCCATAAAAGATTCCGTAAAAAGGTGATTGGCTGTCATTTTCGATGATGTTACCCTCTAAATCATCTAGCATTGACAATTCCTGTATTCCGTATTCTTTGAATTTTTTGAATTCCTCAAGCGTTTTAAAATTTACAAGTAATCGTTCCACCTTGTATTCCATAAAAAAGCTCCCCCTTAATTCTGATAAACCTCTTCCGATAGTACCCTTTGAAAGTCATCCACTGATCTTCACCATGTGGAATTCCAGCTTAGGTCAAATCTATTATGACATCATCGACTTATCCTAGCTGTCTAAATGCTTAAAGCCTTTTATCCCCCGCACTTTTCCCTTCGATTTCTCGTGGGTTAAGTTTGGAGTTATCTTTTGTTCCTAAAAGTATTCAAAATGGCTAAGCTTTTCGTATCTAATATACCATTAAATTAACGCTTAAAGAAGAAAATATATCTTCAATGGCGTATTAATAATACTTTCCATCGGTTTTTTTAACGAGCCATTGTTAATGGCAGTTCAATTTCATACAATTTCCAACCATGGGAAAATTGATGCAGGCTAAAAAAGATAATGTGATAAAATAGTGAATATATTTCAAAAAGTAAGGAAGGGTATTATGAGAATTGGAATCATTGGGGGAGGGGCCATAGGGCTGCTGTTTGCGTCTCATTTAAGTGAAAAACATGGTGTGACACTCTATACTCATACTGCGGATCAGGCGTCCATCATCCAACGCAATGGAATCCGTCTTATTGCTGATGGTGAAAGCAGGCTGCTGACAGGCATCATTTCCAAGGGCCTCGATGATGGGATATCGGATGTGGATCTTCTAATATTGGCCGTCAAGCAATATCACTTGCCGCAGATATTGCCTAGGATCAAAAATATTCAGGTTCCATTGCTTTTCTTGCAGAATGGCTATGGACATATTTCTTATTTAAAGCAGCTTCAATCCCCGACCATATATGTGGGGGTAGTGGAGCATGGGGCATTGAAACATGACGGGAATACCGTGGAGCATACAGGGCACGGCATTACAAGGGTCGCTTCCTTTAAAGGGGAACTTGAGCCACTATCGTTAGTGAATGAAAGGATCGATCATTTTCCTTTTGCGAAGAGTGAGGATTTTCACTCGATGCTGATCGAAAAGCTTATCGTTAATGCAGTGATAAACCCATTAACGGCGATACTTGATGTAGAAAATGGCGGCTTAATCACCAACTCCTTTTACTACCAATTATTTCAAGACCTTTTTGAAGAAATCTCCGGTATCTTGGAAGTTCAAAATAAGGATGAGTCATTTGAACATGTGAAATCCGTTTGTATGGCAACTGCAGGAAATCGATCGTCAATGCTAAAAGATATAGAAAATGGCCGTAAAACGGAAATTGATGCTATTTTGGGTCATATCCTCTCGGAGGCAAAGAGTAAAGGGAAAAGTGATTGCCTGACATCTTCTCTATATAAGATGGTCAAAGGAAAAGAGTCTCAGGGGGGATGAGAATGTGACGTACGTAGTTTCAAACCTTGCCGCGATATTTATTACCTTGCCTTTTGTAGGGTATTTACTTTTTTTTATCAGTGCAAAACAATTCACTGGAAACCATAGGCGCTCCGTTCAATTTGCAATGGACATGAGTACGCTGCTGTTCATATTATCCGTCCATTATTTGATCATTACGATTTGGGATAAGCAAATTCTTTGGGTGATCATGCTGATCATGATCATCAACGCATTCGTGGTGGTCCTTGTCCATTACAAGGTAAAAGAAGAAATCATTTTCCATAAGGTATTAAAGGGTTTTTGGAGAGTGAACTTCGCCTTCTTTTTTGCGGCTTACCTTCTATTATTTTTCTTTGGAATAATTACAAGTATTACGAAGATATTGACTACATAACATAGAACATCGCATCAATTTTCTGCTGCTGGGCAACTTCTTTTGTTTTCTTAAACCGGAATGTTATACTCTAAAAAGAATTGTAGTTGCAGAGAAAGGGAGAACAGAAATGGAGATGAAAGATCTCGCGTTACCATCTTTAAACCGTTTTGCATCGGACTATTTACTAAACCGTCTTGAAACGGAGGATTATTTTCACTATGACTTGTCTAAGCCTGGCATTTATCTCAATAGATATAATGAATTGATGAACCGCTCTTTTTTACGTGATGAATTGTCGGACTACATACAACAATACATGTCTCGTTTTTCAATCAGTGAGGCAGTTAAGGGGAATATTGAAAGGTTGCGCAGGGATGATTCCGTGGTTGTGATTGGAGGACAGCAGGCTGGGTTATTATCAGGGCCGCTGTATACCATTCATAAAGTGATTTCGATCATTAAGCTTGCGGAAGAACAGGAAAAAGAACTGGGGCAGCCAGTCATTCCAGTTTTTTGGATAGCTGGAGAAGATCATGATTTGGCTGAAGTCAATCATGTTTATGTTATGAAAAACGGTAAACCCGATAAAAAAAACTATCCTTCCTATCAGCCGTATAAAACAATGGTTTCTGATGTAGAGCTGGACACGGATAAGGCTGAGAAGTGGCTTGAGGAAATCATTGAAACTTATGGCGAAACGGCCTTTACGAATAAACTCCTGATTGATATGAAGGAAACCATAAAGCAATCGAATACATTCGTCGATTTCTTCGCCAGACTGATTCATGAATGGTTCAAAGAATATGGCCTTTTACTGGTCGATGCCGGAGATCCGGAATTAAGGCGAATTGAGAAGGCATACTTTGAATCGATGGTCAATGAAAGTGGACGGATTGCTGAAATGGTCGAAGAACAGCAATCATTCATGCATGCGAAAGGGTATGCAAAAATGATTGAAATGGATAAACGGGCAGCTAATTTATTTTATTATGATCCAGAAAAAAAAGATCGATGTTTACTCGAACGTGTAGAAGGCGGTTTCAGCGGGAAAAACGGTGAGGTATCATTTACCGGGGAGGAACTCTTGCAGATTGCCAAAAATCATCCTGAACGATTAAGCAACAATGTCATTACACGCCCGCTCATGCAGGAAATGCTTTTCCCTGTATTGGCTTTCGTATCTGGACCTGGGGAAATTGCTTATTGGGCAGAATTGAAAAAGGCATTTGAGTTATTTTCCATGAAGATGCCGCCTATCATTCCTAGGTTGAACATCACGCTGGTAGAGCGCAGTATCCATAGCGACCTTGAAGAAATGGAACTCAGTTTGGAAACTGTTCTGACTGAAGGAACCGCTAATGCTGTGAAAAGTTACCTTGATTCGGTGAAAGATGAGACGATTGAAACCCTGTTCGGGACACTGAAATCACAGCTTGAAGAGAACCATGAAAAGCTATTTGCCCACGCTGTTTCTTTAGATAGAGGACTTGAGCCGATGTTGAACAAAAACATTGAATTCATTCAAAAGCAATTGAATTTCATGTATGGCAAAATCGGTGACCGTACAAAGGAACGGCATTCGGTCATATTGAAAAAATATGAACGGATCGCAAATTCACTGTACCCTCTTGGGTCGCCCCAGGAGAGGATTTGGAATGTGTTTTATTACTTGAATCAATACGGGCCAGAGTTCGTACGGGATATGATGAAACTGGAATACCGGTTCAATAATCAGCATAAATTGATTTTCATTTAGAAAAAACATCCGTTTTGGGGAAAAGTGGCGGACACATCATTTTGAATAGGATAAAAAGACAGGTGCTGACGCCTGTCTTTTTTTCTGTTTCCTCGGCTCTTGTCAGGCAGTGCTTCGACAGTAATGGTGGGACTGCGTCTTAGTCTGAGTCCATTCGAGGAAATTGCATGTTTCTGTGAATAATTTGGCTAAATAAACTTAAGTAGAAAAGAAGGGAATTTTTACTTGGAAGGAGAAAGTAAAAACAAGTGGAGAAAGGTGGGGGAATGTGGTACATTGAGATTAGAATGTGGGGGTATTGGGTATGTTCATGGGAGAGTACCATCATAACATCGATATAAAGGGCCGTTTGATAGTCCCAGTGAAATTCAGGGAAAATCTCGGGGAGCAATTTGTCCTTACCCGCGGACTCGATCAATGTTTATTTGGTTACCCTATGGAAGAGTGGAAGCTGCTTGAAGAAAAGCTGAAAGCCCTGCCTTTAACAAAAAAAGATGCCCGAGCCTTTACCCGTTTTTTCTTTTCTGCAGCTACAGAATGCGAAATTGATAAACAAGGGCGAATTAATATCCCCACGCCGCTTACTTCATATGGCCAATTGGAAAAAGAATGTGTAATTCTTGGTGTTACCAATCGTATTGAGATTTGGAGCAAATCCCTTTGGGAAAACTATTTTTCAGCTTCTGAGGATTCTTTCGCTGAGATAGCAGAAAATATGATTGGCTTTGATATTTAAGGCTGCCCCCAGAAATAGGGTCACTCAATAACCGATTGGAAGGATGTCTAGCATGTTTCAACATACAACAGTGTTATTAAAAGAGACGGTTGATGGATTGAACATCAAACCTGATGGAATTTATGTGGATTGTACTTTAGGAGGAGCCGGTCACAGCGAATACTTACTTTCACAGCTCTCTGACAAGGGTAGGCTTTATGCTTTTGATCAGGACGAAACGGCGATTCGGAATGCTAAGGAAAAATTGGAAAGCTATGGCGAACGTATTGTTCTTGTTCCCAATAATTTTAAATACTTAAAAGAAGAGTTGAATGCCCGGGGAATCGAGAAAGTGGACGGGATCCTTTATGATTTAGGTGTGTCATCCCCACAATTGGATACACCAGAGCGTGGTTTCAGCTATAACCATGATGCACCTTTGGATATGAGGATGGACCAAAGTGCTGCCATTTCTGCCTATGATGTCGTGAATACTTGGTCATTCCATGATTTGCTGAGAATTTTCTTCCAATATGGTGAAGAAAAGTTTTCGAAACAAATTGCGAGGAAAATTGAAGCGGCTCGTGAAATAAAACCGATTGAAACGACGTTCGAGCTTGTGGAGTTAATTAAGGATGGGATACCGGCCCCGGCAAGACGTAAAGGCGGACACCCTGCGAAACGAGTGTTCCAAGCGATAAGAATCGCTGTGAATGACGAACTTGGTGTCTTTGAAGATTCCTTGGAGCAAGCCATATCGCTTTTGGATAAAGAAGGAAGAATATCTGTCATTACATTCCATTCACTAGAAGATAGAATTTGTAAAACGGTATTTAAAAAAGCCAGTAGCATGCCGGACCTTCCGCCTGGACTTCCAGTTATCCCGGATGAATTCAAACCAACCATGAAAATAATTACGAGAAAACCGATTTTGCCATCAGAAGAAGAATTGGAAGGGAATAATCGTTCCCGGTCGGCTAAGCTAAGAATCGCCGAAAAGCAATAATCACAGAAAAAAACAGTAGAGGGGGAACATGAATGAGTTCCATAGCCAAAAAAATACAAGAACAGCAATATGAGGACCAACAGCAGCAACAGACGCACCAAACAGTGGTCATCCGTAAAGCGAAGATATCCATTGGTGAAGTTTTCTTACTATGTGCCCTTGCTATCATGGTTACCTTTATGGGAGTGAAGATAGTCTCCAATCAAGCGGCCATTTATGAAACGAATAAAGAGATCCAGCTAGTGGAAACGTCGATTGAAAAACAGGGTAAAGTGAATGAAGATTTGAAAGTGCAGGTTGCTGAACTTAGTACATACGAAAGAATTTGGAAAAAAGCTGCAGCGCTAGGGTTCAAGCTAAATGAGAATAATGTGAAGGGTGTGCAGTGATAATGCAGAAACAAAAAAATATGAAGCATGGGGCAGCCGGATTATTCTTCTTATTCGGCCTGCTCTTTTTTGTATTAGTCTGCCGCTTTTTGTATATTCAGGTGACAGGTACAGCAGGCGGAGAGGTACTGGCTTCGAAAATCGACAAGAAATATGAAAAAAAACAGGTCCTAGAAGCCAAAAGGGGAAGCATACTCGATACAAAGGGGGAAGTCATCGCCGAGGATACTCCCTCCTATATCTTAAGGGCTGTACTCAGTGAAAAGGAGCCGGAGCATGTCAAGGATCCGGAGATGACCGCGAATAAGCTTGCTAAATATATCGACATGGATGAACAGGACATCTATGAAAGACTTACGAAAAAAAAGGCATACCAGGTGGAGTTCGGCAGTGCCGGCAAGGATTTGACTCAGGTCGTCAAGCAGAAAATAGAAAAAATGGAACTGCCGGGAATTACATTCGGAAGTACGAATAAACGTTTTTATCCTAATGGAATTTTCGCCTCCCACCTGATTGGCTATGTAGAAAAGGATGAAGAAACGGGAGAAATGGCTGGTAAGTTCGGCATTGAAAAGTACCTCAATAAAGAATTACAGGAAACGAACGGGGAGCTGACATATGACAGTGACTCATGGGGCTTTCTTTTACCGGATACAGAGGAAAAGGTGGTTGCCCCGGATAATGGCAATGATGTCATGCTAACCATCGACAAGAAAATACAAACGTTTCTGGAAGATTCGATGAGCAAAGTGCAGGAAAAATACGATCCTGAACAAATCATAGCGATTGTCTCCAATCCGAAAACGGGGGAGATTGTGGCGATGGGGCAAAGGCCTACCTTCCATCCGACAACGAAAGTCGGTCTTACGGATACTTGGCGTAACCTGGCTATTGAAGAAAGCTTCGAACCGGGATCAACCATGAAAACATTCACCCTTGCCGCGGCTGTTGAGGAAGGGGTCTTTAATCCGAATGAAAGCTTTGTCGCTGGAACCTACAAAGCCGGATCGGGGAAAATCGGAGATCATAGCGGGATCGAAAGAGGGAAGAGCATGACCTTTCTTGAAGGGGTTCAACGTTCCTCCAACGTCGCTTTTGCCACTCTTGCAATGGATAAGATAGGCGAGGATACTTTCCGTGAGTATTTGACTAAGTTCGGATTTGATAAAAAAACGGGAATTGACCTGCCGAACGAGATAACAGGAAAAATTCAATACAAGTATAAGCTTGAAAAAGTTACTACTTCCTTTGGACAGGGTTCGACCGTTACACCGATTCAACAAATCCAAGCCGCCTCCGCAATAGCCAATGACGGAAAAATGATGCGGCCGTACGTGATAAAAAGCATTTCGGATCAAGATACCGGAAAAACTTTGAAAACGACAAAGCCGAAAGTGGCAGGGCAACCGATTTCGGCAGAAACTGCAAAACAAGTACGTGATTATTTGGAAACGGTAATTTCCGCGAAAAAAGGAACAGGGAAAAAATATGCCATTGATGGATATGAAGTAGCGGGGAAAACCGGTACTGCACAAATCCCTGGTCCGACAGGTAGGTATTTAGAAGGAAAAAATAACTATGTATTCTCCTTTTTAGGCATGGCTCCAAAGGATGATCCGCAGTTGGTCATGTATGTGGCGGTCAAGCAGCCGAAGTTAGGTGTATCTTATGTTGGGGCTGATCCATTGTCAGAGATATTTAATCCTGTCATGCAAAATAGCCTGCAATATTTAAACATAAAGCCTTCTGAAGTTAAAAAACAAAAGGCAAATAAAATCGTTGACTATGCAAATCAAACCGAGAGTTCAGCTGTCAAAGAACTGAAGGAACTTGGCTATGATGTAAGTACGATCGGAAGTGGGCGTAAGGTGCTCGATCAATCCCCAAAAGCGGGGAGCATACTCTTACAGGGTGAAAAGATAATCCTGAGGACGGAAGGCGAAATGAAAGTTCCTGACATGAAGGGATGGTCCCTGCGCGATGTTATGAAATTGGCTAAGGTTGCAAAACTGGATCTAAAAACTGAAGGTACTGGATATGTGAGTAAACAAAGTCTTGAGGCCGGGAAAAAAGTAAAGGAAGGAGAGACATTCAATATTGAATTATCCCAGCCTGAAGGGGCTGCTGAAGATATTCCGACAAAAGGGAAAACAGAGTGAAGATAAAGAGGGGATCCAAATGGATCCCCTCTTTATTTCTTTCAAAGTTTGTAGTCTAGCATCGAGTAGACAAGCATATATTGAAGCATGTATGAAATGGAGGTGCCTGTTTTTGCGTGTTTCGAATGTTACTGTCCGAAAACGGCTGGCAATCGCATTGGCGATCGGTATCGTTGTATTTTTTATCATTGATATCCGATTGGGAATTGTACAGTTTTATCTAGGGGATAAGTTGACGGGGCTGGCTAAAGATTCCTGGAGCAGGAATATTCCTTTTGAAGCCAAACGAGGAGAAATTCTGGATCGGAATGGTGTTGAGCTGGCAACGAATATATCTGCGCCAACAGTCTATGTCATCCCAAGACAGATTGAGAATCCTGGGGAGACGGCGGAACAGCTTGCTTCAATATTGGATATGACAAAGGAAAAGGCTTATCAATGGTTAACGAAACAGGCGATGAGCGTCAGAATTCCGGAAGGCAGAAAGATATCTCATGAAAAAGCGAAGGAAATTAAAGCATTAGGGATAAAGGGCGTTTATATCGCTGAAGATTCTAAGCGCCATTACCCATTTGGTGAATACCTTTCGCATGTTCTTGGCTTTACAGGCTCTGACAATCAAGGGTTGATGGGTATTGAATTGTCATATGATAAGGAACTAAGCGGGGAAAAAGGATTCGTTAAATTTTACTCCGATGCTAAAGGGAAAAGACTTGAAAATATGGCCGATGACTATAAGCCCCCTGTTGATGGTGATAACTTGAAGCTAACCATCGATAGCAAAATCCAGACAATTGTGGAGAGGGAGCTCGATAATGCGGAGGCGACATATGATCCCGATGGTATAATTGCCATTGCGATGGACCCGAATACAGGGGAAATATTGGCAATGTCAAGCAGGCCAACCTTCGACCCGGCTAATTTTCAAAATGTACCTTCAGAAGTGTATAATCGTAATTTACCAGTTTGGAGTGTATATGAACCAGGTTCGACTTTTAAAATCATCACGCTTGCTGCGGCACTTGAGGAAGGGAAGGTCGACTTACAAAAGGAACATTTTTATGATTCCGGACATGTGGAAGTGTCAGGGTCTACACTGCATTGCTGGAAAAGAGGAGGACATGGGGACCAAACTTTCCTTGAAGTTGTAGAGAACTCATGTAACCCTGGTTTTGTAGAATTAGGGAACCGGCTTGGTAAAGACAAGCTGTTTAAATATATAAATGATTTCGGGTTTGGGCAAAAGACGGGGATTGATTTAACTGGCGAAGGAAAAGGAATCATGTTCAACATGGATCAAGTGGGTCCGGTTGAGCAGGCAACGACAGCGTTTGGACAAGGTGTAGCCGTAACTCCCATTCAGCAGGTGACAGCGGTATCGGCGGCTGTGAATGGCGGAACTTTGTATACACCTTATATCGCGAAGGAACTTGTGAATCCAAAAAATGGTGAAGTGCTGATGCGAAAGACCCCGCAGGCGAAGAAAAAAGTGATTTCGGAAGCAACCTCGAAGAAAGTCCGTGAAGCACTTGAATCCGTTGTCGCACAAGGTAGCGGTAAAGGAGCATTCGTGGAGTCGTACCGAGTCGGCGGTAAAACGGGTACAGCCCAAAAAGCTGAAAATGGCAGATACCTTGAAAATAATTATATTCTCTCATTCATTGGGGTCGCTCCAGCGGATGATCCGCAAATCGTCGTTTATATAGCTGTGGATAACCCTAAAGGAACGGTACAGTTCGGCGGGGTCGTTGCCGCACCGATCGTTGGGAATATCATGGAGGATTCGCTTAGGGCCATGGGCGTCAAGCCAAGGAAAAACCAGATCGAGAAGGAAACGGTCTGGACTGATCCAGTCATGGTCGAGGTACCTGACGTTGTTGGTCTCAGCAAAAAAGAGTTGCAAACCCAGCTCATCGACCTTAAGGTGGATATTGCCGGCAATGGGGATAAAGTCATAAATCAAGCCCCGGATCCAGGTGTTAAATTAAAACAAGGCTCCACCATAAGAATTTATCTTGGCGAAAATACAGAATAAGTATAATATAATATATGAATAGTTAAAGCGGCTGAAGAATCATCAGCCGCTTTGTTTACGGAGTCGGGATAACCCCGTATAATTGAAATTGGTTTCTCGACAAGCCAAGGCTAATCACATATAATGAATCCTCAAATTAAGTTGAGAGGGATGGAAAAATGAAGCTTCACAAATTACTATCTTATTTACACTCCTTATTTACGTATGAAGGAGAAAATCCTGAAATCACCTCCATTGAAAATGATAACCGTAAAGTCATAGACGGAAGTTTATTTGTTTGTATAAAAGGTTATACAGTCGATGGTCATGATTTTGCCCAACTTGCTGTAGAACATGGAGCTGCAGCAGTCATTGCCGAAAGGCCGCTTGACCTCGATGTTCCCGTGATCGTAGTCAGGGATTCGAGCAGGGCGATGGCGGTGCTTGCCGATGCATTCTATGGCCATCCGACTCAAAAGATGCGCTTGATCGGAATTACAGGTACGAATGGAAAGACGACGACCAGTCACTTATTGGAAAAGATTTTCGAGGATCGACAAGAAAAAACAGGCTTGATTGGCACGATGTATACAAAAATTGCCGATACGGTGTATGAAACTAAGAATACGACGCCAGATAGCGTTACGCTGCAGAAGGCATTTCATGAAATGGTCGAAGCATCCGTTACCACTGCCATTATGGAAGTTTCATCGCATGCACTTGAGCTTGGACGCGTCCATGGCTGTGATTATGATATTGCCGTCTTTACGAATCTCACACAAGATCATTTGGATTTTCATAAAACCATGGACAGATACAGGCAAGCAAAATCCTTGTTTTTCTCACAGCTCGGCAATGCTTACATAGAAAATCGTCCAAAATATGCTGTACTTAATGCTGATGATGAGGCAACAGCTGATTTCATTAAAGCGACTGCTGCTACAGTCGTGACATACGGCATAGACAAAGAAGCAGATATCAGGGCCAAGGATATACAAATTGATGCAAATGGCACATCGTTCACCTTGACAACAGGTAAAGAAGAGCGTTACATTCAGCTGAAGCTAATTGGTAAATTCAGTGTTTATAATGTTCTCTCTGCCATCTCTGCTGCTTTGTGCGCCGGTAACGATCTAGATGAGACAATAAGATCCATCGAGGATATAAAAGGTGTCGCAGGCCGTTTTGAGCTCATTACAGCGAATCAGGACTTCCCTGTCATTGTTGACTATGCCCATACTCCGGACAGTTTAGAAAATGTTCTAAAGACTGTTGGTGAGTTTGCCAGAAAGAAAATTTTCGTGATAGTGGGCTGCGGCGGGGACCGAGACAAGACAAAGCGTCCCATCATGGCCGAAATTGCATGCAGCTTGGCGACTGACCCGATCTTCACTTCGGATAATCCGCGCAGTGAAGATGCTGCCCAGATCCTCCGGGATATGGAAGCTGGTGTAGTGGGCAAGGAATATACGGTTATTGAAGACCGCAGGCAGGCGATAGTTTACGCTGTTTCCAAGGCGGAAGAGGGCGACGTTATATTAATAGCCGGAAAAGGTCATGAAACCTATCAATTGGTCGGTGACGAAGTGCTTCACTTCGATGACCGTGAAGAAGCGGAAAAGGCGATTCAAAGTCGTTTGGGTTCAGTTTGAACCAAAGCTGAAATTGCCATGGAACAATTAAGAAAAGACATCAAGCAGATTTTATATTTGAATTGTGTTAGGAATGAGGGAGTAAGGAATGTTGGAACAAGTGATTTTTTATACGATTTTGGTGGCGTTTTTAGTAACCGTTCTTCTTTCGCCGATTTTCATCCCGTTTTTAAGAAGATTGAAATTCGGGCAAAGTATTAGGGAAGAAGGCCCACAATCGCATCTGAAGAAAACGGGAACACCCACCATGGGCGGTTTGGTCATATTATTATCCGTCACCATCGCTACACTAGTCATGACTTTGAAATTTTCGGCACCTTCAACCGAAACGTATTTATTATTATTCGTTACCTTAGGTTTTGGTTTATTAGGTTTCCTGGATGATTTCATCAAAGTGGTCATGAAGCGAAACCTAGGATTGACTTCCAAGCAAAAACTGCTTGGACAAATTGTGATTTCTGTCATCTTTTACTTCGTCTTTAAGCAGACAGACCGTTTTAATCCTGAATTGACGATTCCAGGTACTGATTTTGCTTTTGATTTTGGCTGGTTTTATCTGTTTATCGTTATTTTCTGGCTCGTAGGTTTTTCGAATGCCGTCAATTTGACGGATGGGCTTGATGGACTTGTCTCAGGAACATCAGCCATTGCTTTTGGTGCTTTTGCCATTTTGGCCTGGAGTCAGTCACAATATGATGTCGCTATTTTTTCTGTGGCGGTTGTCGGTGCGGTACTCGGGTTTTTGGTATTCAATGCACATCCGGCAAAGGTTTTCATGGGGGATACGGGTTCCTTGGCCCTTGGGGGAGCGATCGCAACCATCGCCTTGTTAACGAAGCTTGAAATCCTCCTGGTGATCATCGGCGGAGTCTTCGTGATTGAGACGCTCTCGGTCATCCTGCAGGTAGGATCTTTTAAAACGACTGGTAAACGTATTTTTAAAATGAGTCCGCTTCACCACCATTATGAGCTTTCCGGCTGGTCGGAATGGCGCGTCGTCGTGACTTTCTGGACAGTGGGGCTGCTGTGTGCGGTACTCGGAATCTATTTAGAGGTGTGGATATAATTGAAAGAGACTGCAAAGTATTCAGAGAAAAAGATATTAGTATTGGGTTTGGCAAAAAGCGGAGTGATCGCAGCTTCGCTTCTACATAAATTAGGTGCTTTCGTGACGGTTAATGACATGAAGCCATTATCGGAAAATCCTGAGGCTCAAGGACTTCTTGAACAGGGAATCAAAGTCATCTGCGGCAGTCATCCGATCGAGCTTCTTGATGAGGGTTTCGAGCTGATCGTGAAAAACCCGGGAATCCCCTATCGGAATCCAATCGTAAAAGGGGCATTGGAAAAAGGGATCCCTGTTATCACGGAAGTTGAACTGGCCTATCAGATAAGTGAAGCACCTTTCATAGGGATCACTGGTACAAATGGGAAAACGACCACGACAACATTGATATACGAAATGTTGAAGGCCGGTGAAAAATCCCCGCTGATTGCCGGTAATATCGGGACAGTGGCCTCTGGAGTTGCTGAAAATGCAAAACCCGATGACTCGATCGTCATTGAATTATCATCATTTCAGCTAATGGGAATAGACGAATTTCGACCTGAAATCTCAATCGTGACGAATTTGTATGATGCACATTTGGATTATCACAGTTCCAAACAGGAATATGTCGAAGCGAAGGCAGCCATTACGAAAAATCAAATAGCCTCAGATTTCATGATCTATAATGCAGATCAAGATCTTGTTTTGTCCATGGCGAAAAAGACCAAGGCTGAACTTGTTCCTTTTTCAGCTGAAGTGAAACATGAGAATGGAGCCTATGTGGAAGATGGTGCCGTCAGTTTCCGAGGAGAAAAAATCATTGCAGTTTCAGAGATAGCCCTTCCTGGGAAGCATAATTTGGAAAATGTGCTCGCGGCCATCTCAGCGGCCAAACTGAAGGGTGTAGCTAATGAAGCCATTCAGACTGTTCTCAAAACTTTTTATGGTGTTGAGCACCGTCTCCAGTTTGTGGCAACGATCGATAACCGTAAATTTTATAATGATTCGAAAGCGACGAACATTCTTGCAGCATCCAAAGCGCTAACTTCCTTTACGGAACCTGTCATCTTATTGGCGGGCGGTTTGGATCGCGGAAATGAATTTGATGAGTTGAAACCGGCGATGAAAAATGTCAAAGCCGTGATAACTTTTGGTGAAACGGCAGAAAAAATTGAACGGGTAGCCAAAGAATTAGGAATAGCGAATATAAAACGTGTCGATAATGTAGAAAAGGCCGTGCCGACTGCATTTGAATTATCAGATGAAGGCGACTGCATTCTTCTCTCCCCGGCTTGTGCAAGCTGGGATCAATATAAAACTTTTGAGCAAAGAGGAGACATGTTTATGGAGGCCGTGCATAAACTTAAGTAAGAGCTTTCGCAGAGAGAAGTGAACATGCTTCTACGTTGACACCATGGAAAAAAGCGATAATGAGCCGTTATCGCTTTTTTTTTGACTAAAGTGCTGACAAGCAATCAGCACTGATGTTTATATTCGCAGGCTCGAAAAACTTCCTAGAGGTGGATGTCCGTGCCATTAAAAAAATCGAATCCCGATCTCATTCTCATTATCGTCACCTTAAGTCTTTTGACTGTCGGATTAATCATGGTTTACAGCGCGAGTGCCATTTGGGCAACATATAAATTTGATGATTCGTTTTATTTTGCTAAAAGGCAGTTGCTGTTTGCCTGCGTTGGTGTCATAGCCATGTTTTTCATCATGAATGTGGATTACTGGACATGGCGGACATGGGCCAAAATCCTTATCATCATTTGTTTCATTATGTTACTGGCTGTGCTTGTACCAGGTATAGGGATGGCGAGAAATGGTTCGAGGAGCTGGATTGGTGTAGGTGCCTTTTCGGTGCAACCCTCTGAGTTCATGAAGTTGGCGATGATCGCTTTTTTAGCTAAGTTTTTATCAGAACGGCAAAAGCTGATCACCTCCTTTAAAAAAGGGATGCTTCCATCCTTGGGTTTAGTGTTTTTGGCATTTGGATTGATCATGTTACAGCCGGACCTTGGAACGGGAACGGTGATGGTTGGAACGTGCATCGTTATGATTTTTATATCCGGGGCAAAAATCAGTCATTTTGTAGGCTTGGGGCTAATCGGGGTAGCGGGTTTTATCGGTCTGATTTTGTCAGCGCCCTACCGGATAAAAAGGATCACGTCTTTTCTGGATCCTTGGGAAGACCCTTTGGGCAGTGGATTTCAAATGATTCAATCGTTTTATGCAATCGGACCCGGGGGATTGTTCGGATTGGGACTCGGGCAAAGCCGCCAAAAGTTTTTCTATTTACCAGAACCGCAGACTGATTTCATCTTTGCCATACTTTCCGAGGAACTTGGGTTCATCGGGGGTTCCCTGGTCATTTTATTATTTGCGCTCATGCTTTGGCGGGGCATTCGGATCGCACTTGGTGCCCCTGATTTATATGGGAGCCTTGTAGCGGTGGGAATCATTGCAATGGTCGCCATTCAAGTGATGATCAATATAGGTGTGGTAACGGGTTTAATGCCAGTTACGGGTATCACCTTGCCCCTCTTAAGTTATGGCGGTTCATCACTGACGCTCATGTTGATGGCGATTGGGGTGCTCCTGAATATTAGCCGTTATTCAAGGTTCTGAAAATAAGTGAAATATATGGTTTGGCAAAAGGGAAGTTCTGTTAAATGCAGGGCTTCCTTTTTTACGTTGAAAACCCTTGCAGGAATACGATTTTGGATGGCGCCATGCCGGAATTTAGAAATAAATGAAATGTCGCTTAAATATTACCATGTATGAATGTTGAGGAATCCACAATAAATATTGGCAATACGTCTTTGTTTAGACTATAGTATAAGAGGGTTAGGCCGTACTGGGGCTTGCTTCTGTTCATTTTTCTGCTAAAAAGGCGTTATTAATCTTGTAATATAAGTGACCTCATGGAAGAGGAAATGAAAATTATAACTTGGAATTTTTGGAACAACAAGGAGGTTTATCATGGATAATGTGATAAAGCAATTAACTGAAATGAAAATCGGCAAAGTTCTTGAACAGGAACCGCTTGCAAATCATACAACTATGAAAATTGGGGGGCCGGCTGATTTATTCATCGTGCCGTCATCCATTGAAAATATAGAAAAAACAATGAAGGTCATCAAAGAAAATGGGATTCCGTGGACGGTGATCGGCAGGGGCTCGAACCTACTTGTCAGTGATGGCGGAATTGAAGGTGCCGTGCTTAAATTGGGTAAAGGACTTGATCATCTCGAGATAAATGGGCCGGAGATAAAAGCAGGAGCTGGGGTATCACTTGTCAGCCTGTCCGTACAAATCAGTAAAAAAGGATATGCAGGATTGGAATTTGCCAGTGGGATTCCTGGTTCCATCGGCGGAGCAGTCTATATGAACGCTGGTGCACACGGTTCCGATATGAGTGAAATTCTCAAAGAGGCACATGTTCTTTTTGAAGATGGAACCCTAGCTTGGCTTTCAAAAGAAGAAATGGAGTTTTCTTATCGAACTTCCCTGCTTCAGAAGAAAAGACCAGGTATCGTACTCGAAGCAATTTTTCAATTGACAGAGGGTGATAGAACCGAAATCGTTGAAAGAATGCAGAATAACAAGAATTATCGTAAAGAAACCCAGCCGTATAATCTTCCATGTGCCGGGAGCATATTCAGGAATCCACTTCCACACCATGCTGGTAAATTGGTCGAGAATGCAGGCCTGAAGGGACATTCTATTGGCGGAGCTCAGATTTCACCGATGCACGGAAACTTTATCGTTAACACTGGTAATGGAAGTGCAGCGGATGTTCAAGCTTTGATACTGCATGTTAAGGATACTGTGTATGATAAATTTGAAGTTGAAATGGAAACAGAAGTGGAAATTATCGGCAGAAAATAATGGGATTCATTATATCCAAATATTGTGATATAATGTGTTACCTTTTAAAGTTTGCTAATAACCAAATATAGAGTTTGTCTTGATTCGCACTGTCAAGAACCATCCATTTTTTTCAGGAAGAGGTGAAGGGGATGGAAAAGGGGAAAATCGTTTCCATTGAGGACCGCATCCCGAAATTAAAACAATTAAGAAAAAGCAAAGCAAACAGGCGGCTTGTTCTTTTGCTTTCCCTTTTCTTCATTCTGGTTGCTTGTGTGCTTTATTTCTTATCCCCGTTAAGCTATGTGAAATCCGTGCAGGTAGAGGGGAATCGTTATATTACTTCCAAACAGATCATTAAATTGAGTAAGGTGAAGAAGGATCGAAGCATCTGGAAGGTTGATACAGGGGAAGCTGCAGCCAATATCAAAAAAAATCAAGAAATAAAAAGCGTTAAGGTGACACCGATATTTCCTAATTCGATAAAAATTACGGTTTCGGAACATAATAGGATGGCATATCTGTCCAATAATGGGAAGTTTGCACCCATTTTGGAAAACGGGTCCGTTTTAGAGGAGTTGGCAACAGGCGAAATTCCAGTATTTGCCCCTGTTTTAATTGGTTTCAAAGAGGGTAAAGCATTAAAGTTGCTTTTAGAAGAGCTGGACAAGCTTCCTGTCGAGATTCAGAATGCCATTTCAGAAATACATTACGCTCCAACCAAAACTGATGTCTACCATATCGTCATGTTTATGAACGATGGGTTTGAAGTAAGTGCGACAAGCCGGACTTTATACGAGAAAATGATTCACTATCCATCAATTGTCAGCCAGTTGGATCCGAATGTAAAGGGAGTCATCGATCTGGAAGTGGGTTCTTATTTTAAGGCATATGAAGACGCTGAACAAAAGGAAGACACTAATGAGGAAAATTAATGGCAAGCGGGTGGTTTTGCCCCTGGTTTGCGTGGTGCTCGGATTCATGATTGCCTTCTCTTACAATCTGACCAAAAAACGTGAAGGTGCAGGGAAGGACAAAGCCTGGGATCAGGAATATGAGCTCAGGCAGCAGCTGATCGAACAGGAGAAGCAGAACCGGGAACTTCAGAAGGAACTCCTTCAGAAGCAAGAAAATGTATCCAAAATTGAAAAAGACCTAGCGCAGGAAAAGCAGCTTTTTTTCAATTTGGCAAAGGATACGGAAAAATACCGTATGTTTCTCGGGAAAGTGAAAGTAAAAGGCTCTGGCCTGCAGGTGACTCTTGAAGATGGTACGGATATGGATTCAGAAGCCAATGTTAATAATTACCTCGTCCATGAACAGCATGTCTTCAAAGTCGTCAATGAACTATACATATCAGGTGCAGAGGCTGTTGCGATTAACGGTCAAAGGTTAAATCATGATTCATACATAATCTGTAATGGGCCTGTGATTACCATCGATGGCCATCAGCATCCTGCTCCCTTCATCATATCTGCGATTGGGGACCCGGATGTCCTGGGTGCTTCACTGGACTTACCCGGCGGCATCAAGGAACAACTGGTTAATGAGAATATTATCTTTACAGTGGAAAAGCAAAAGAATATCATTTTTGATCCAATTATTGGAGGGTGATCAGACCGCCGTATTCGATGAAAGATTGGTGAGAAACTGGAAATGAAAAAAAAGCTTTCTTTTAGTTTGGTTACGTTGATTGCTGGCTTCATGCTCGCTATTCAATTCAATTTGGTGAATCAGCCTGTCGTTTCCGATACAAGGGATATGTGGGAGCTGAAAAATGATTTATTGAAAGAACAGCAGACCCAGGCGGATTTAATAGAGGGTATCAGAAAGCTTGAGGGAAAAATAGCATCCTATGAAACAAAGAAAAATGAGAGTAAAGAAGAAGTATTGCGTGACACCCTGACCGAATTAAAGACAGACGCAGGTTTGACCGAAATTAAAGGTAATGGGGTCATCGTATCTATACAGCCTATCAAAGCAGATATCCTTCTTGGTGAGAGGGTCGAGTATATTTCACCTGTTTTGATCATTCGGCTCATTAATGAAATGTATAGGTATGGAGCTGACGAAATCTCCATTTCAGGACAAAGGTATATATCAACATCGGTTATCCGTGATATTAATGGGCAGCCGAAAATGGACGGGTATCCTCTTGTTCATTACCCGGTCGAAATACAGGCAATAACCGTTAATCCAAAGAAACTGAAGCAACGCATTGAAGGTTCCGAACTTATGGATGATTTCTTTATAGATAATTTTGAAGTGCAGATCAATGTGCCTTCCGGTGAGTTGACATTGCCGGCCTACCAAAATGCTATTAATGTGGAACATATGGAACCCGTTATGGATGGGGGGGAATCGTAATGTGGCTTCCAGTTTTTGGACTGTTGATTGGGGTCACCCTTGGTTTTTTGGTGGATTTTGATATTCCCCATGAATATTCAAATTATCTTTCCATTGCCGTGCTTGCTGCTTTTGATACCTTATTTGGGGGCATACGGGCTCATTTGCAAAATCTTTATGATGAAGTTGTATTTGTAACAGGATTCTTCTTTAATATTATTTTAGCCGCAGGTTTGGCTTTTCTAGGTGTACATCTTGGTGTAGACTTATATTTAGCCGCAATCTTTGTGTTCGGTGTAAGGCTCTTTCAAAATATCGCCCTGATTAGAAGGATCCTAATTGAAAAATGGTCCATTTCCCGGAAAAAGCAGAAAAAAAATCTATAATTTTAAAGGGAATTAAGTTATAAATGACGAATAGTTTATGGCAGTATCTAGTTTATTGAGTAGATCAGTCTCGTTTAGAAGCGAACAATAAGCACAATAAAGTGTGAAATCTACGAGTTTTGTTCGGGAAATACAAAATGAACCGCTTATCTATGAAATTCACGAGTTGTTGTAATCAGTTCTGTTATTCTATAATGTATAAGACTTCGATATAAAAAATGTTATTCTACTAATACATGTATAAAACTGAAGGAGGTGCCATGGAATGAACAGCAACGAAATATACGTAAGTCTTGACATCGGTACATCCAGTGTAAAAGTTATCATTGGGGAAATGGTCAATGACACATTAAATATAATCGGCGTAGGAAATGTTAAATCAGAAGGGCTCAAAAAGGGTTCGATCGTCGGTATTGATGAAACCGTCCAATCCATTCAAAAGGCTATAGAGCAAGCAGAACGGATGATAGGGATGGAGATAAAAAAGGTAATCGTCGGCATAAGCGGAAATCACGTGACGCTTCAGCCATGTCATGGGGTAGTAGCGGTATCCAGTGACAATAAAGAGATTACCGAGCATGACGTTTTCCGTGTTAGGGAAGCAGCGGAGTTAATAACGATACCATCCGACAGGGAAATCATCGACGTGGTGCCGATTCACTACAAAGTTGATGAACTTGATGAAATCAGTGATCCAAGGGGCATGATAGGTGTCCGGTTGGAAATGAGAGGGATTTTAATCACAGGTCTTCGGACAATTTTACATAACACACTGCGCTGTGTGGAAAGGGCAGGGTTGGAAATAACCGATATCGCCCTTCAGCCGTTAGCCGCAGGTTCCCTTGTTTTATCCAAGGATGAAAAAGAACTTGGTGTGGCACTTGTCGATATTGGCGGTGGTTCCACGACTCTGGCAATTTTCGAACAAGGCTATTTACAATATACGTCTGTGATACCTATAGGCGGGGAAACACTTACGAAGGACCTTTCCATCGTTCTAAGGACAACGATGGAGGAAGCTGAGAAAATAAAAGTAAAGCATGGACATGCCTTTTATGATGACGCGTCTGAAGATGAAGTATTCCAAATACCGATCATCGGCAGCGATCAGCAGCAGACCTGCAACCAGTTAATGCTTTCGGATATCATTGAGGCGCGGGTGACCGAAATATTCGAGTTGATTCAAGATGATTTGAAGAGACTTGGATTCCAGGATATACCAGGTGGTTTCGTGTTGACCGGGGGCGTCGTCAAGATGCCGGGAGTCCTTGAGCTAGCTCAATATGTGTTCCAAAACCGAGTAAGGACAGCTGAACCGAATTACATCGGTGTCAGGGAACCCCAATACACGACAGCTGTTGGTTTGATTAAACACGCATGCAAGAAAGAGAGAATGCAAAAAAACACCGCTAATAAAACTCCTGTAGCAGCTGGACCAGCTCAAGAAGATAACGACCAGCGCAGCCAGAAGGTTTCTCAGAAAAACAAAGAGAACACGGCTAAAAAACAAGGTGAAAAAGGTGAATCTAAATTCAAAAAAATCCTGGGTTACTTTTTTGAATAACAATCATTAAGAATCGGGAATTTCGTCAAAATAGGAGGATTGTCATGTTGGAGTTTGATTCTAATCTAGAACAATTAGCAACGATAAAAGTAATAGGTGTTGGCGGCGGCGGAAACAATGCGGTAAACAGAATGATCGAGCATGGTGTACAGGGTGTTGAGTTTATTTCTGTCAATACTGACGCACAGGCTCTTAATCTATCAAAAGCAGAAATCAAAATGCAAATCGGTGGGAAGCTTACACGCGGTTTGGGAGCAGGTGCCAATCCCGAGGTAGGAAAAAAAGCTGCTGAAGAAAGCAAAGAGCAGATTGAAGAGGCGCTTAAAGGTGCCGATATGGTTTTCGTAACGGCTGGAATGGGCGGCGGTACGGGAACAGGGGCTGCTCCTGTCATAGCGGGCATTGCTAAAGATCTAGGGGCTCTTACAGTGGGTGTAGTTACACGTCCATTTACTTTCGAAGGCCGAAAACGTGCAACACAGGCTCAAGGCGGCATTTCATCCATGAAGGAATCGGTTGACACACTGATCGTCATTCCGAACGACCGCCTCCTTGAAATCGTCGATAAAAGCACGCCGATGCTTGAAGCATTCCGTGAAGCCGATAATGTACTTCGCCAAGGTGTACAAGGGATTTCAGATTTGATTGCTGTTCCAGGTCTTATTAACTTGGACTTTGCCGATGTGAAGACGATCATGTCCAACAAAGGTTCCGCACTTATGGGAATCGGGATTTCCTCAGGGGAGAACCGTGCGGCGGAAGCGGCGAAAAAAGCCATTTCCAGTCCGTTGCTTGAAACATCGATTGATGGTGCCCAAGGCGTACTGATGAATATTACAGGTGGCACGAACCTAAGTCTTTTTGAAGTCCAGGAAGCGGCCGATATCGTGGCTACTGCATCCGATCAAGACGTCAACATGATTTTTGGTTCGGTCATCAATGAAAACCTTAAAGATGAAATCGTCGTTACGGTAATTGCAACAGGCTTTAACGAGGTTGAAGCTTCAATACGTCCTACTGGACGTCCAACACTCGGACAACAGCAGCAATCAAGACCTCAGACACAACAAACGCCACAGCCAAGCGTGAAGCGTGAAGTGAAGAGAGAAGAAGTCAATGAACAGCCTGCACGTAATGCCAATCAAGGTGATGAGGCCCTGGATATTCCAACCTTCCTCCGTAACCGTAATAGACGCCGTTAATACCGACGTGAAATGCCGTTCCCATTTGGGGACGGTTTTTTGTCGTTAATAAAATGAATACTTAAAAGCAAATGGTGTCAATTGACCTTATAATAATGGTTGTTTCTCGAGCTTTATCACTCGATTCTAAGTGATAAATGAAATCTGCATTATTGGATCCAGGATTGTCTGAATGCCCTGTGAGCTAAGAAGACGGAATTGTGCTGGATGGAGTGTCTTGTCAGAAGGGAGTCCATTATTTGTTCACTTTCATTCATTGATGTAAAAGAAGAGAGAGCAATTAATTATTAAACTTTTATAACATAAATCGACAGAAGTAAAAGGGAGCAGGATGGTCTCTAAGACAGTATTTAAAATATCAATGGCTGTTTTTCTACAAAAAGTGTAAAAATGACTGAAAAACTCTTAAGTTTTCAGTACAAAAAGTGACACACTTTCTAAGGGCAGGTACGCTATACTTTTTGCTAGTGGAAGGTTTGTTAAAAAAAGGAGGGGAGGGTGTTTGACTTTATATTTAGATGTGATCTGGTTGTTGAATTGGTTATTTGACTGCCTCCTTTTATATTGGACCGCAATCATTCTCAAACGAAGGGTAGCTCTTTGGCGGGTATGCATCGGCGGGTTGATTGGTTCCTTCATTATCGTATTGGCATTCACTCCTTTTTATGCAATTGCCGACCGGGTGTACATGAAAATTTTAGTATCCCTTGTCATGGTGCTGGCAACCTTTGGGTTTAATAGGTTCAAACTTTTCATGAAATCGGTGGCCACTTTATATTTCGTGACGTTTTTATCGGGAGGAATCCTTCTGGGACTTCACTACTTATTTGAATTCCAAATCGTGTCCAAGGACCCTGGTCAATATGCAGGAATCAACCGTTTTGGCGACCCTGTCAGCTGGATATTCGTAATGATCGGGTTCCCGCTCGCATGGCAATTTTCCAAGCGAACACTTGAAGGGATGGAGATGACCAAGCTTACACATGAACAAATGGTTTCGGTCTCGGTTAAAATTTCTGACTTTGAAGGAAAATTTAATGGATTGGTGGATAGCGGCAATCAATTATATGATCCGATTACACGTTCCCCAGTAATGATCATCTCTCTTTCAGGAGGGGAAGCAGGAATACCGGACGATATGCTAGAGCTCTTTAAAAACCCTGATAACCTGATTAGTCACGAAATGCAGCCCGAATATTCATGGACAGGAAGAATGCGTGTCATCCCTTATAAAGTCGTGGGTCATGAACATCAGCTTTTAACCGCAATCAAACCGGATTACATTAAAATCGTTCAAGGAGAAAAAGAATTTCATGTCAAGCAGGGTCTCGTTTCGTTTACCTTTCAGCAACTCTCTCCCGACAATAGCTATCAATCTATCGTTCACCCGAAAATGTTAACCGGGATACCGGTGCAAAATGCCTCCTGAACCATCAATTCACTCTTTAATTTGACCCATAATCCGTTTATTAGAAGGGAGAATTATTTTGAAGAAATTCATTCTTCGGCTCACTTATTTTTGGTACAAACTATTGTTCAAGCTCGGATTGAAAACGGACGAAATATTTTATATAGGAGGGAGTGAGGCACTGCCGCCACCCCTTTCGAAGGAAGAAGAGGCAATACTGATCAATAAATTACCCAATGGTGATGAAGCTGCACGCTCGATCTTGATTGAACGTAATTTAAGGCTGGTGGTATATATTGCCAGGAAATTCGAAAATACTGGCATCAATATTGAGGATTTAATCAGCATTGGTACCATAGGTTTGATCAAAGCTGTGAATACATTCAATCCTGAGAAGAAAATAAAACTGGCTACATATGCTTCGAGATGCATCGAGAATGAAATATTAATGTATTTACGAAGAAATAACAAAATCCGTTCTGAAGTTTCTTTTGATGAACCTCTGAATATTGATTGGGATGGAAATGAACTTCTGTTATCCGATGTACTTGGAACGGACGATGACATTATCACGAAAGACCTTGAGGCAAACGTTGACCGTAAGCTGCTGACAAAAGCACTTACACAGTTATCCGAACGTGAAAAACAGATAATGGAACTCCGTTTTGGGCTTGCAGGCGGAGAAGAAAAAACCCAAAAGGATGTTGCCGACATGCTGGGGATTTCCCAATCTTACATTTCACGTTTGGAAAAAAGGATTATTAAGAGGCTTCGTAAAGAATTTAATAAAATGGTGTAAAAAAATAAAGTGCTTAAATGTCAATCAAATCAATACTTTTGTTGCTATATTGAAAAATAATGGGGATTTTCCCTTCTAGCCATGTGCATATTTTTTCCTCCCGCGGAAATACTGTTTTTTGTACAGCGCTCCTGTGAGGAGGGAATAATTTTGTCTCGTAATAAGGTTGAAATCTGCGGTGTGGATACATCAAAATTACCGGTTTTAAAGAATGAAGAAATGAGAAAACTCTTTAAAGAACTGCAAGATGGCGATATTTCAGCAAGAGAGAAACTGGTAAACGGGAATCTTCGACTCGTTCTAAGCGTCATTCAACGCTTCAACAATCGGGGAGAGTATGTAGATGATCTATTTCAGGTAGGCTGTATAGGGTTGATGAAGTCGATAGATAACTTTGACCTAGGTCAAAATGTTAAGTTTTCAACGTATGCTGTTCCGATGATTATTGGAGAAATCAGAAGATATCTTCGTGACAATAATCCGATTCGGGTATCCCGTTCTTTAAGAGACATCGCTTATAAAGCTTTGCAGGTAAAAGAAAAGCTCATAAGCCAAACCCTTCGTGAGCCGACAGCTGAAGAAATCGCCAAGGTGTTGGAAGTACCTCATGAAGAAATTGTTTTTGCACTAGATGCTATTCAAGATCCAGTTTCACTTTTTGAACCGATTTATAATGATGGCGGGGATCCGATTTATGTACTCGACCAACTGAGTGATGAAAAAAATAAAGATAGTACCTGGATTGATGAAATAGCTATAAATGAAGGCATGAGACGGTTGAATGACCGGGAAAAAATGATCCTTCGCAAACGGTTTTTCCAAGGGAAGACGCAAATGGAGGTAGCCGAGGAAATCGGCATTTCACAAGCACAGGTCTCCCGATTGGAAAAAGCGGCAATCAAACAAATGAATAAAAATATCCAACAGTAGAAGCTGAGCATGAGAAAAGGTAGCTGAAGCGGGTAGGGCAAAAATGTCAATACCCGCTTAACGGCTACTTATCCATAGCGGCTTTTTTATTTTGTTGAAAATCCCTTCCGGAAGGGATCGTGATCGAATGGACGTTTATTTATCGTATTCTTCATCCTTGAGCGCATTATGTCATATACATAGGAATAGGACCTTCATCTATGATGAAATTTTGAGGAGCTGAGTGATGTGACCAGGATTTCCGAATTTCAAATTAAGGATATCGTCAATATAGCGGATGGTAAGAAATTAGGTAATATGTCAGATCTTGAAATAAATACGGCCACGGGGAAAATAGAGGCCATCATCGTTTCAAATGGAACTAGATTGATGGGTTTTTTTGGCAGGGAACAGGATATTGTGATCCCATGGCGTAAAATAAAAAAAATCGGTACGGATGTCATACTTGTTGAGCATCAGACTGTTTTTCAAGCAGAAGTGAAAGATGAACGGTTTTAAGGGTGCGTGGCGCAAATATATGATACACTAGACTAAAAATAAAGAGGTTTATAGCATGAAAGAGCCATTTGTTTTAATAAAAGACCAATATATGCTCATTGACAGCTGGAGACAAAAAAATCTCCAGCTCGTAGCGGGCTTCACCACAAAAAATGGGGGAGTCAGTACAGGTGATTTTCAAACATTGAATACCGGTTTTCATGTCGGAGATAAACTTGAAGATGTCCAGGGAAACCGCAGGATCATAGCTGATAAGCTGATGTTTCCGCTTAATGAATGGATAGGTGCCGAGCAGACACATGAAACGAAGATCCATAAAGTTACCAGCCGCGATGGCGGAAGAGGTGCCACGGATTATGATTCAGCCTTTAAAGCGACTGATGGATTCTATACGAAGGACCCAGATGTTCTATTGACCCTTTGCTACGCAGACTGCGTGCCCTTATACTTTCTTGCTCCGGCACATGGTATGATTGGTGTGGCACATGCCGGCTGGAAGGGTACGGTTAATGGAATTGCACGAAAAATGGTTGAGGCATGGCGGAGTGAGGGTATAAAAGCAAGTGAGATATTTGCTGTTATTGGACCGTCGATTTGTTCGAAATGCTATGTAGTTGATGATTATGTCATGGATTTAGTGCATAATTTGCTGGTAGATATTGACGAAAAGCCCTATAATTTAATCAGTGAAGGACAATATCAGTTAGACCTTAAGCAACTTAATGCATTGATTCTTCAAAAATCAGGAATTCCAAAAAGTCAGATCGAAGTTACATCATACTGTACAAGCTGTGATCATGAATTGTTTTTTTCACATCGCCGTGATAACGGGAAGACAGGCAGGTTGATGAGTTTTATCGGTTGGAAGGAGGATTTAGAGTAACAGTGAAAGTAGTGGACAATTTAAAAAACATCGAAGAAAAAATAAATAGAGCATGTGAGAATAGTGGAAGGGACCGTGAAGGGATAAAGTTGATCGCAGTGACGAAATATGTTTCGGTCGAGAGAGCGAATGAAGCATTGGAAGCGGGAATACTTGATTTGGGTGAAAACCGTGACGAAGGGCTTTTGACTAAATATGAAGTGCTGAAGGACAAGCCCAACTGGCATTATATCGGTTCCATGCAAACACGCAAAGTAAAGAATGTCATCGATAAAATTTCGTATATCCACTCATTGGATCGCATTTCTTTGGCAGAAGAAATTCAAAAACGTGCAAATGAGCCGATAAACTGTTTAGTGCAGGTGAATGTTTCTGGTGAGGAATCAAAACATGGCCTGGGTCCTGAGGAGACGATGGATTTCATCAAAGGGTTATCCAAGTTTGATAAGGTGAATGTTGCAGGATTGATGACGATGGCTCCACTTACCGATGATGAACAGGTTTTGCGGGAATGCTTCCGAAAACTGAAAGGCATCCAGGTTGAAGTACAAAATCTAGGGTTGGAGCATGCCCCCTGTACGGAGTTGTCCATGGGGATGTCCAATGATTTCATGATTGCCATTGAGGAAGGCGCTACAATGATCAGGATTGGTACAGCACTTGTAGGCGAATAATTTTAAGGAGGTACCCTATAGATGTCGTTCGTATCAAAATTTAAATCTTATTTCGCGCTGGATGATGAGTATGAGTACAAGGATGAAGTGATGGAAGAAGAGGAGGCTGAACCAAAAGTCGTGAAGTCAGCTAAACAGCATCAGTCCGCTTCTGCAGGGAATCATGCCAATCAGAATATCGTAAGTTTGCAAAGCGTACAGAAATCTTCTAAAGTAGTATTATTGGAGCCTCGTGCTTATGCAGAAGCCCAGGAGGTAGCTGACCATTTAAAAAACAGGCGCGCTGTAGTCGTGAACCTTCAACGCATCCAGCATGACCAAGGAAAGCGAATCATTGATTTCCTAAGTGGGACTGTTTATGCAATCAGCGGGGATATCCAAAAAATCGGAACAGATATATTCTTATGTACCCCGGACAATGTCGATGTTTCCGGTAATATTACCGGCTTCGCCGCCGAAGAGGAGTACGAAGAAGCGAGGTGGTAATGGTTAATGGGTTTAGTGCTTCAGGGTTTATATTATTTAATTGAAATTTATTCAATGGCATTAATCGGTTACATATTGATGTCATGGTTCCCCAATGCAAGGGAGACATCGATTGGTCAATTTCTTGAAAAGATTTGCGAACCGTATTTAGAACCGTTCAGAAAGTTCATCCCGCCGCTTGGCATGATCGATCTTTCACCTCTTGTGGCTTTGCTGGTACTTAATTTTGCCAGCGGTTATGGAATCTATTACTTACAGACCTTAATAGGATGATCAACAACTAACCTGACATGATCTTACTACACAGTCGGAAGATTCTCCGCTGTGTAGTAGCAACGCAGAGCCGTCTAATTACTTACTTATGATCGTCCATTAATTTGATAACTAAGGAGCATTTATTCAATCATGAGTATTTATCAGCATTTCAGGCCGGAGGAAAAAGATTTTATTGACCAGGCTATGAATTGGATCGATCAGGTTAAGAATTCCTACGCTCCGAAACTATCTGATTTTCTTGATCCGCGTCAGCAGGAAATCCTAATTTCCTTATTGGGCAATGATCCTGATGCGAAACTGCAATTCAATGGCGGGGGCGATTTCGTAGAGCGAAAACGTGTGCTCATTTACCCTGATTATTACTCTCCTGAACCATCGGATTTCAATATCTCCTTATACGATATCTCCTATCCAAAAAAGTTTGTTACGCTTGAACATAGGCAAATACTTGGAACCTTGATGTCACTAGGGGTAAAACGTGAAAAATTTGGTGATATAATAGTGACGGAGGAGCATACTCAATTTATAGCTGCCGAGGAGATGGATTCATATCTCACAGGGAATCTGGAGAAAATAGGTAATGCTTCTGTTTCCATCAGACGGCTTCCGATCGAAGATATCGTCCAAGTTAAAGAAAAATGGGAAGAGCAAGTAACCACCGTCAGTTCTCTTAGGCTAGACAGTGTGCTATCGTCCGTCCTGAACATGTCCCGTCAAAAAACGCAGACCTTGATAACATCAGGAAAAGTAAAGGTGAATTTCAAGCAAACGGAAAACGTCTCGGAAGAATGCCGTGAAGGTGATACACTTTCCATCAGAGGTTTTGGCAGATGTAAAATAGCTTCAATCGATGGGAAAACCAAGAAGGATAAGTGGAGAATCTCGTTAGGCAGACAAAAATAATTCGATAAAAAGCAGGATTTATAAATTTATTGTCGAATATAGAGTTTTAACATACTAGAGTAGAAACCGTTCTGGAGGTGCCGTAATGCCCTTAACCCCGATAGATATACATAACAAGGAATTTAACAAAGTATTTCGTGGGTATGATGAAGATGAAGTAAATGAATTTCTCGACCAGGTCATTAAAGATTATGAACTGATTTTGAGGGAGAAGAAAGAACTTGAAGATAAACTGAACGAGACTTTTGATCGTTTGGGACATTTTACGACAATTGAGGGTACACTTAACAAGTCGATTATTGTCGCTCAGGAAGCCGCCGAAGAATTAAGGCGCAATGCCCAAAAAGAAGCGAAACTGATCATAAAGGAAGCAGAGAAAAACGCGGACAGGATCGTCAATGAGTCACTCGTGAAAGCAAGGAAAATAGCGATGGATATTGAGGATTTGAAAAAGCAATCCAAAGTATTCCGGACGCGTTTCAAAATGCTTGTAGGTGCACAGCTCGATTTGCTGGACAATGACGATTGGGATCATCTTCTGGATTATGAAGTGGATGCGACTGAAATAGAATTAAATGAGAGAGTGGAAGAGGAAATTTAAACGATTCCTTGACTTTGAACACTTTTTTCGCATATAATTTTTTAACAATACTATTCATTATGAAATTAGACGATGACAGGGAAAGTAAATTCTTCACACACTTATTTTTAGCGAACCGGGGATGGTGAAAGCCCGGAATAAGCGAAGATATTGAAGATCACCCTTGAGTTCTGAGTTGAACCTGCTTTTGCAGTAAGTAAATGAAGCGTTTCATTCACGTTACGAATGCTCGAGAGGTTGGATTCACTTTGTGGATCTTTCTAGCCAGGGTGGTACCGCGGGAAGCTAAGCTTTCTCGTCCCTTTTTTAGGGATGAGAAGGCTTTTTATTTTGGCCGGATATCAAGTCATCGGTTCGAATGAATTTATGTAAAGACGGATGGAGGATTTTATGATGGAATACAAAGATACCTTATTGATGCCTAAAACTGAATTTCCAATGCGAGGGAATTTGCCGAAACGTGAACCGGAAATCCAAGAAAAATGGAATGAAATGAACATTTATAAGAAAGTGCAAGAACAAACGGAAGGGCGTCCTTTATTCATTTTGCATGATGGACCTCCGTATGCCAACGGCGATATCCATATGGGCCATGCAATGAATAAGGTTTTAAAGGATTTCATTGTCCGATTTAAATCAATGAGCGGTTTTCAAGCACCGTATGTACCTGGCTGGGATACGCATGGGCTTCCAATCGAAACGGCATTGACAAAAAAAGGCGTGAAACGGAAAGAAATGAGCGTTGCCGAATTCAGAAAGCTTTGTGAAGAGTATGCTTATGGTCAGATTAACAATCAACGTGAGCAGTTTAAGAGAATAGGGGTCCGTGGTGATTGGGATAATCCTTATATCACATTAAAGCCTGAATATGAAGCCCAGCAAATCAAGGTGTTCGGTGAAATGGCGAAAAAAGGCTATATTTATAAAGGGAAAAAACCTGTTTACTGGTCCCCGTCAAGTGAATCAGCTCTTGCCGAAGCAGAAATTGAATATCAAGACAAACGTTCTGCGTCCATTTATGTTGCTTTTGAAGTCACAGATGGCAAAGGTGTAATCGAAGAAGGCGTCAAAATCATCATCTGGACGACAACTCCATGGACGATTCCGGCTAATCTTGGTATTTCATTGCATCCGCAATTAAATTACGTAGTAGTGGCTGTCGAAAATGAAAAATTCTTACTTGCTGAGGCACTGCTTGAGTCGGTTACGGAAACATTAGGCTGGGAAAACCCGTCTATCCTGAAAACAGTAAAAGGAAGCGAGTTGGACCGTGCCGTTGCCAAACACCCTCTTTATGACCGCGAATCTTTAGTGATGTTAGGTGAGCACGTAACGACTGAAGCTGGAACGGGTTGCGTTCATACTGCGCCTGGCCATGGTGAAGATGACTTTATCGTTGGGCAAAAATACGGCTTGGACGTACTTTGTCCAGTGGATGAAAAAGGTGTCATGACGGAAGAGGCAGGGGAATTTGCCGGATTATTTTATGATCAAGCGAATAAACCTATTACCGAAAAATTAACTGAAGCAGGCGCGTTATTGAACTTGTCGTTCATTACGCACTCTTACCCTCATGACTGGCGGACGAAGAAGCCAACGATCTTCCGTGCAACAGCACAATGGTTCGCGTCAATCAAAGACTTCCGCAGTGAACTTCTGGAAGCGATTGAAGAAACGAAATGGGTACCGGCTTGGGGCGAAACGCGCCTATTCAATATGGTCCGTGACCGCGGGGATTGGTGCATTTCCCGCCAACGTGCATGGGGAGTGCCAATTCCAGTGTTTTATGCAGAAAATGGCGAGCCGATCATTACGGATGAAACAATCAACCATATTTCAAATCTATTCCGTGAACACGGTTCAAACATCTGGTTTGAGCGTGAAGCGAAAGATCTTCTGCCTGATGGCTATACACATGAAGGCAGCCCGAACGGTATCTTCACGAAAGAAACGGATATCATGGACGTTTGGTTCGATTCCGGTTCTTCTCATCAAGCGGTACTTGAAGAAAGAGACGACTTGCAACGGCCTGCAGACCTTTATTTAGAAGGGTCAGATCAATATCGCGGCTGGTTTAACTCATCGCTTTCAACAAGTGTTGCAGTAACAGGCAAAGCACCATATAAAGGTGTACTTAGCCACGGTTTCGCATTGGATGGCGAAGGCCGTAAAATGAGTAAGTCGATCGGGAACGTTGTACTGCCATCCAAGGTCATGAACCAACTTGGTGCAGATATCTTACGCCTTTGGGTAGCTTCGGTGGATTACCAATCGGATGTCAGGGTTTCCGATCCTATTTTAAAACAAGTTTCGGAAGTTTACCGTAAAATCCGTAATACATTCCGCTTCCTATTAGGGAACTTGGATGGATTCAATCCAAAAACCGATAAAGTGGCAGTCCAAGAATTGCCTGAAGTCGATCGGTACATGCTCGTTAAATTGAATAAACTGATCAAACAGTCGAAGCTAAGTTATGAAAATTATGAGTTTGCTACAATTTATAATATGGTCAATAATTTCTGTACACAGGATTTAAGTTCGTTCTACCTTGATTATGCAAAAGACATTCTTTATTGTGAAGCTCCTAATGGTAAAGAGCGTTTGGCGATTCAAACGGTCCTTTACGAATCATTGGTCAGCTTAACCCAATTGGTGTCACCGATCCTCTCTCATACAGCTGATGAAGTATGGGCGTTCATTCCGGGTGTAACGGAAGAAAGTGTACAGTTGACATTGATGCCTGAAGAAATTTCCATTGATGATGCTGAAGTCATTGAAGAAAAATGGACGGCGTTCATGGATGTCCGTGATAATGTTCTGAAAGCATTAGAAGAAGCCCGTAACCAGAAGATCATCGGAAAATCACTGAACGCTAAAGTGATGGTATATGTTAATGAAGAAACGAAGAACCTGCTTGATGGCATCAAGGAAAGCTTTGAACAGCTATTCATCGTTTCCGAATTCGAAATCGCTGGCGATGTGGCAAGTGCCCCAGCAGATGCTGTTAAACTTGAGGATATAGCGATCCTTGTTACAAAAGCAGAAGGTGAAACGTGTGAACGTTGCTGGAATGTTTCGAAGGAAGTAGGTCAAGTGGAAGAACATCCAACACTTTGCCCGCGTTGTGCTACTGTTGTGAAAGAGCATTACGTGAATCAATAATTCCCACAAGAAAAGCCGGTCCCTTTAAAAAGGGCCGGCTTTTTTGCGGGAATGAAAGCTAAAACGCCAATAGGGAATTTTACCTTTATCCAATCTTCCCGATATTCTTTAAATACAGTTAGCAGACTTCTGCTTTTCGGATTAGTCATTATTTCTAGTTTATGCTACAATTCAAAAGTGAAGATTTGATTAGTTTGGGGGAAAAAATGTGTTTTATTATTTGATTGCCCTTTTGGTCATAGCTCTCGATCAGCTGACAAAATGGATGATTGTGAAAAAAATGGAGTACGGAGAAAGCATTGAAATTATTGAAAACCTTCTATATATCACCTCGCATCGTAATCGTGGGGCAGCATGGGGAATTCTACAAGGTCAAATGTGGTTTTTCTACATCATCACCATCGCTGTCATTATTGGACTTGTCTATTATATTCAGAAAATGGCGAAGGAAAGCATTTTGCTTGGAGTTGCACTTGCTCTCATGCTAGGCGGTGCGATTGGTAATTTCATCGATCGTGTTGCTCGTCAGGAAGTAGTGGATTTCGTTCATACCTATATTTTCAGCTACAGTTTCCCGGTATTTAATGTTGCTGATGCTGCGCTTTCAATTGGTGTCGGACTGCTCGTGATTCATATGTTTTTAGAAGAAAAAAACGCTAAGGAGAAAGATAATGGATAAAAGGTTATACAGCATCGATGAAACACTAAAAGGAGTTAGGATTGATAAGGCTCTTTCCACTTTGAATGAGGAATGGTCACGCACTCAGGTCCAGCAATGGATTAAGGATGATCATGTTTTGGTAAATGGCACGGCGATAAAGACGAATTACAAAGCTATTCCTGGCGATACAATCGAAGTGACGATTCCTGATCTTGAGGAATTGGATGCGGTAGCAGAGGAAATGGATTTGGATATCTATTATGAAGATAAAGATGTACTAGTTGTTAATAAACCAAGCGGCATGGTCGTCCATCCGGCACCGGGACATGTATCTGGCACGCTTGTAAATGGATTGATGGCTCACTGCAAGGATCTTTCTGGAATTAACGGAGTCATGCGGCCTGGAATCGTCCATCGGATCGATAAGGATACATCAGGTTTATTGATGGTTGCCAAAAATGATATGGCACATGAGAAACTGGTACAGCAGCTTGTTGACAAAACGGTTACCCGTAAGTATCAAGCTGTAGTTCATGGTGTGATCCCCCATGACTTCGGAACGATCGATGCACCGATCGGCCGCGATAAAAAAGATCGCCAAAGCATGACTGTCACAGATTCGAATTCCAAAAATGCTGTCACGCATTTTCGTGTCATCGAACGCTTCAAAGCTTTCACTTTGGTGGAATGCCAGCTTGAAACAGGAAGAACACATCAAATCCGTGTTCACATGAAATACATTGGCTTCCCACTGGCTGGAGATCCTAAATATGGTCCGAAAAAGACGCTGAAATTAGATGGACAAGCGTTGCACGCGGGTCTTCTAGGTTTCATTCATCCACGTACAAATGAGTATATGGAGTTCGAAGCTCCGATCCCGGAAGAGTTTGAAAATCTAATTAATCAATTGCGTAGAAGTAAGGATTGACAAATTCGTTTTTCTGATATATTATAATAACAACTTAACAAGAACCTTTAACACAGTACAGAGAGACTGAGAAGGAAACGGATACGCAAAGTGGGATAACCATGCCCATGGCGATAAAATCCTCATGCCTTCTTGGCATGAGGATTTTTTGTTGAAATTGACCTATCAGAAAAAAGGAATCGGGGTGGCCGACGTGTTGAATGAGAAAGCCATAGTACTTGATGAGAAGGCCATTAGCAGAGCCTTGACGAGAATTGCCCATGAAATTATTGAGAAAAATAAGGGTATTGAGGATTGCGTCTTAATCGGGATACGCACTCGCGGGATTTTCCTCGCAGACCGACTTGCAAAGCGCATCAATCAAATAGAAGGCAAGGAAATAGAACTTGGTGAACTGGATATTACACTTTATCGCGATGACCTTTCGAAAAAGACCAATGATGGGGAACCCATCGTAAAAGGCTCAGACATTCCGGTCAACATCACTGACAAGAAAGTGATTTTAGTGGATGATGTTCTTTTCACAGGCAGAACCGTTAGAGCGGCAATGGATGCTCTGGTGGATTTGGGAAGACCTTCGCAGATCCAGCTCGCCGTATTAGTAGATAGGGGACATAGGGAATTGCCGATTCGCGCGGATTTTGTCGGGAAAAATGTACCGACTTCCCAATCTGAAAAAATTACAGTTACTTTAACAGAAGTAGATCTAGTAGATCAAGTTACTATATTAGAAAACTAAACAACATGAAAATTTCATATTACCCTTTTAAAGACAGTCCAGAGAGGCTGGCAAAGGGGAGTCAATCGGGAGAGCTCTGCCTACGCATAGGCATTCGCCTTCTGAGAAACCCTCTTTGTATATTGCAAAGAGGGTTTTTGCAGTTTTGATGGAATTTTCATGAGGGGGATACGGAAATGGAAGAAACTAAAAGGGACATCGTACTGGATGTCGAGGACGTGCCAAAGGCTGGGCAGTGGATTACGTTAAGCATCCAGCATTTGTTCGCCATGTTCGGTGCAACGGTACTGGTGCCATTCTTGGTAGGATTAAGCCCGGCGGTAGCACTGGTTTCAAGCGGATTGGGCACACTTTCATACTTATTGATAACCAAAGGTAAGATACCAGCATATCTCGGTTCATCTTTCGCCTTCATTACGCCAATCATCGCGGCTAAGGCTCTAGGAGGTCCGGAAGCGGCCATGATCGGCTGTTTTGCAGCAGGGTTCATATATGGGATAGTAGCTTTGATTATCCAAAAAGTCGGATTGAGCTGGTTGATGAACATACTTCCTCCGGTTGTGGTGGGTCCGGTGATTATCGTAATCGGGTTAAGCCTTGCCGGTACGGCCGTGGACATGGCAATGTATGATCCACAAGATAAATACAGCGTCACATATATAGTGATAGCGCTGATCACTTTAGCGGTAACCATCATCTGTAACGTGTTCTTTAAGGGATTCATTAACTTGATCCCCATTTTAATCGGAATCATAGTCGGCTACGGCTGTTCGGCTGTTGCAGGAATAATCGATTATGAACCGATCAAGTCAGCACAATGGTGGGAAATGCCTGAATTCATGTTTCCATATGTAACCTATACACCGTCCTTCTCATGGGAAGTCATTGCCATCATGGTACCGGTCGCCATCGTAACTTTATCAGAACATATCGGACACCAGATGGTACTGAGCAAAGTAGTCGGCAGAAATTTTTTGGAAAATCCCGGTTTGCATCGCTCGATTTTAGGAGATGGAGCAGGAATCATGATTGGTTCCTTAATCGGTGGGCCGCCGCTGACATCATATGGCGAGAATATTGGGGTCCTGACTATGACAAAGGCGTACAGTGTGTATATCATCGGTGGGGCCGCATTGACAGCAATCATCTTTGGCTTTAACGGGAAGATTTCAGCAGTCATCAGCTCGATACCTACAGCTGTGATGGGCGGCATTTCCATCTTGCTCTTCGGTATCATCGCATCAAGTGGATTGAGGATGCTGATTGATAATAAGGTCGATTTTGACAAGAAAAGGAACCTGATGATAGCTTCAGTCATCCTGGTGTTAGGAATCGGAGGAGCGTTCGTACAACTATCGGAAACGGTATCGCTTTCCGGAATGGCACTTTCAGCCATCGTCGGAATCCTTCTTAACTTGATTCTTCCGGACCGTGAAAAAATATCCGGAGATATATTTGAAAAATAAGATACTGCATCAAAACAATAAATCACCTTTTAAAAGAAGTCCAGAGAGGCTTAAAAGGGTGTTGCTGTAAAGAATGTGAACGGGGTAAAGTGTTAACCATTCCGTATCCTCACACTCTTTATGACCTACACCCTGTCCTTAATGGCGGGGTATTTTTTATGCCCCGCATCACAAATGTGAAAGGAGCAGGATCGATGAAAAAATTATTGACCATGAATGAATTGACTTTATCTGATATTGAAAGAATTTTACATGAGGCAGAGTGTTTTGCAAACGGATCTAGCTGGAATCCAAAGCAGCAGACCACAGTTGCCAATCTCTTCTTTGAACCAAGTACACGTACAAAATCAAGCTTTGAAATGGCTGAAAGAAAATTGGGACTTGAGGTCATTCCTTTTGATGCGGGTACATCATCCGTATTGAAAGGTGAAACCTTATATGACACTGTTAAAACGTTAGAAGCAATAGGTGTAAATGCCTTGATCATCCGCCATGAACAGGATAATTATTTCGACGAATTGAATGAGAAGATCGGGATTCCAATAATCAATGCAGGGGATGGCTGCGGAAATCATCCAACCCAATCATTACTGGACTTATTGACGATAAAACAAGAGTTTAAAAGTTTCAAAGGTCTGAAGATTGCCATAATCGGTGATGTGAGGCATAGCCGGGTTGCGAAATCGAATGCAGAAGCATTAACACGTTTAGGGGCGAATGTCGTATTTTCGGGTCCTCCTGAATGGTTCGACAGATCAAACAGTTTAGGAAGGTATGAAGACATCGACCATGCGGTAGCTACCTCGGATGTGGTCATGCTGCTCAGAATACAGCATGAAAGGCATATTGAAAAATACGATCAGGCAAATGGAGATTATCTGGAAAGTTTCGGCCTGACCAAACAACGTGAAAAAAATATGAAACCGGATGCGATCATCATGCATCCTGCACCAATAAACCGCGGTGTTGAAATAGACAGTGATTTAGTCGAATGCAGCCGCTCAAGAATTTTTAAACAAATGGAGAATGGCGTGTTCATCAGAATGGCTGTATTAAAAAATGTGCTTGAACAATCCGAAGGGGGAAACATTCATGAAAACAGTAATCAAAAATGGAGTATTGCTAGATAATCAAAACTCATTCAAAAAAGCGGACATTGAAATGGAAGGCAAGGTCATCACAAAAATCGGCGAGAACTTGGCAACGGAAAATTGTAAAGTAGTTGACGCTGAAGGGTTACTTATTACTTCAGGCTTCGTTGACCTGCATGTCCATTTACGCGAACCGGGCGGTGAACATAAAGAAACAATCGCAAGTGGAACGCTTGCAGCGGCAAGAGGCGGTTTCACTACGGTAGCGGCGATGCCCAATACAAGGCCAGTTCCCGATACAGTGGAAAACCTTGAAGCGCTTAACCGGAAAATTGAAGAAACGGCTCATGTCAGGGTACTTCCATATGCATCCATTACGATTAGGGAAGCAGGCAAGGAGTTGACCGACTTTTCTTCATTAAAACAAACGGGTGCTTTCGCCTTTACGGACGATGGCGTGGGAATTCAAGAAGCCGGGATGATGCTGGAAGCGATGAAACGGGCAGCCGCTCAAGATATGGCCATAGTTGCTCATTGTGAAGACAATAGCTTAATCAATAAAGGCTCCGTCCATGAAGGTAGATTCTCAAAAGAACAGGGAATCAATGGAATTCCGTCCGTATGTGAAGCTGTACATATTGCCCGGGATATCCTCCTTGCTGAAGCGGCGGATTGCCATTATCACGTTTGCCATATATCGACGAAGGAATCGGTAAGGACGGTAAGGGATGCCAAACGCGCCGGTATCCGCGTCACAGCCGAAGTTACACCACATCACTTATTATTGTGTGAAGATGATATACCGGGACTTGATACGAATTATAAAATGAACCCACCATTAAGGGGCCGTGAAGATCGGGATGCATTGATAGAAGGATTGCATGACGGAACCATCGATTTTATAGCAACAGACCATGCCCCGCATGCGGCAGAGGAAAAAGCGCAGGGAATGCAGCTGGCTCCTTTCGGAATAGTGGGATTGGAAACTGCCTTCCCGCTGCTTTACACCGAATTGGTTAAAAAGGGCGTCATTACATTAAAGCAATTGATCGATTTCATGACTATCAAACCATCTGAAAGTTTCTCCCTTCCTTATGGAGAGCTAAAGGAAGGTGCCATTGCGGATATCGTGCTCATCGATTTGGAAACAGAAAAAGAAATTAATGCTGAAGAGTTTGCTTCAAAAGGAAAAAATACACCTTTTAATGAAAAGAAATGTTATGGCTGGCCAGTCATGACGATTGCAGAAGGAAAAATAGCTTGGGAAAAAGGACGTGTTCAAGGATGAAAAGACAGCTAATTTTAGAAGACGGGACAGTATTCCTTGGGGAAGCATTCGGAGGGGACGTAGAAAAAATAGGTGAAGTCGTTTTTAACACAGGAATGACGGGGTACCAGGAGATTCTATCCGATCCATCATATTGCGGTCAAATCGTTACACTTACGTATCCATTAATCGGGAACTACGGGATAAACCGGGATGACTTTGAATCCATCAATCCAGCGATAGCAGGATTCGTCGTTAAGGAAACCGCAGAATTTCCTTCCAACTGGCGAAACCAATTATCACTTGATGAATATCTGAAAATGAAGAACATACCTGGAATAAGCGGAATCGATACGAGAAAGCTGACAAGAATCATCAGGAAATCAGGTGCACTTAAAGGGGCGCTCTGCAATATCAATAAAGATGCAAAAGAAGTGGTTTCCCAGTTGAAAGCAACTGTGATTCCTTCCAATCAAGTGAAACAGGTTTCAACAAAAGCACCTTATTCCAGCCCGGGCAGAGGCCCGCGGGTAGTTCTTGTGGACTATGGCATGAAGCATGGGATTTTGCGTGAGCTGACGAAGCGCGGCTGTGATGTCGTGGTTGTGCCTTATAACGTCACGGCCGAAGAAGTGATGCAATATCATCCGGATGGCGTGATGCTTTCAAATGGTCCTGGAGATCCGAAAAGTGTTCTTGAGACGCTTGAAATGATCCGTACAATCCAAACTCAAGTGCCATTATTCGGAATCTGTTTAGGACATCAATTATTCGCACTTGCAAACGGGGCGGATACGGAAAAATTAAAATTCGGCCATCGAGGTTCTAATCATCCGGTTAGGGACCTTCGTACCGGAAAGGTATCCATCACATCTCAAAATCACGGATATACAGTAGAAGAGCTTTCCATTGAAAATACAGATCTTATTGTGACACATACAGCATTGAATGATGATACGATTGAAGGTCTGCGCCATAAAAAGTATCCGGCTTTCACCGTACAATATCACCCGGAAGCATCACCAGGGCCGGAAGATGCCAACTACTTATTCAATGAATTCTTACAAATGATTGAAGCTGCAACCAACAAGGGGGAAAAAACATGCCAAAACGCACTGATATAAAAAGCATCCTAGTAATTGGTTCCGGTCCGATCGTCATCGGACAGGCCGCCGAGTTCGATTATGCAGGAACCCAAGCGTGTATAGCCTTAAAAGAAGAAGGTTATCGAGTGATCCTGATTAACTCTAACCCTGCTACAATCATGACAGACAGTGAAATGGCTGACGCCGTTTATATCGAACCGATCACATTGGAATTTGTCAGCAAAATCATTCGTAAAGAGCGCCCGGATGCACTGTTACCTACCTTGGGCGGACAGACTGGCTTGAACATGGCAGTCGAGCTTGCCGAATCAGGAATCCTGGAAGAATGCAATGTACAGATTCTTGGGACCAAACTTTCAGCTATCCAACAAGCGGAAGACCGTGACCTTTTCCGTACGCTAATGAACGATCTAGGGGAACCTGTACCTGATAGCGACATCATTCATAACTTGGAAGAGGCTTATACATTTGTTGAACGAGTCGGCTACCCAGTCATTGTTCGTCCTGCCTTCACGCTTGGCGGAACAGGCGGTGGGATTTGTGATAACGAAGAGCAGCTTATCGAGATTGTTGAGGGTGGCCTGAAAAGCAGCCCGGTACACCAATGTCTGCTTGAGAAGAGCATTGCCGGTTTCAAAGAAGTGGAATATGAAGTGATGCGTGATTCAAATGATAATGCGATAGTCGTTTGTAATATGGAAAACTTCGATCCTGTCGGTGTCCATACAGGCGATTCAATTGTTGCCGCACCAAGCCAAACATTAAGTGACAGAGAGTACCAAATGCTTCGAAATACGTCATTGAAGATTATCCGTGCCTTGAAGATTGAGGGCGGGTGTAATGTTCAGCTGGCGCTAGATCCAAACAGCTATCAATATTATGTCATTGAAGTGAACCCAAGGGTCAGCCGTTCGTCGGCACTTGCTTCAAAAGCAACAGGATATCCAATTGCAAAGCTTGCAGCAAAGATAGCCGTTGGTTTGACGCTCGATGAAATGATGAACCCTGTCACTGGCAAAACCTATGCCAGCTTTGAACCGGCACTGGACTATGTCGTTACGAAAATTCCGCGCTGGCCATTCGATAAGTTCGAAAGCGCCAACCGTAGGCTTGGGACCCAAATGAAGGCGACCGGAGAAGTCATGGCAATCGGCCGTACATTCGAGGAATCGATCTTAAAGGCTGTCCGTTCCCTTGAGGCGGGCATATACCATCTTAATTTGAATGATGAGTTTGAAGATGGAAAAATAGAGAAACGGATCCGAAAAGCGGGAGATGAACGGTTATTCTATATCGGTGAAGCGTTAAGAAGGGGAATAACGATCGAAACAATACACGAATGGAGCCAGATCGATTTATTCTTCTTGCATAAGTTGGAAAAGATAATCGACTTTGAAAAGCAGCTTAAAGAACATTCTTTTGATTGTGAAGTATTGCAAAAGGCTAAAGAACTAGGGTTTTCTGACAAAACGATTGCAGAAATATGGGGAGTTCCCGAAATTGACGTCTATGAGTACCGGAAACAGCAAGGAATCATCCCTGTTTACAAAATGGTCGATACATGTGCTGCGGAATTCGAATCGGAAACACCGTACTTTTATGGGACATACGAAGATGAGAATGAATCCATCGTTACTGACAAGAAAAGTGTCATTGTTCTGGGATCAGGCCCAATTAGGATAGGGCAAGGAGTAGAGTTTGATTATGCGACCGTACATTCGGTATGGGCCATTAAAGAAGCGGGATATGAAGCGATCATCATTAACAACAATCCTGAAACAGTTTCGACGGATTTCAGTATCTCCGACAAACTTTATTTCGAACCATTGACTATTGAAGATGTCATGCATGTCATCGATTTGGAAAAACCGGAAGGGGTCATCGTCCAGTTTGGTGGACAGACGGCAATCAACCTTGCAGATGGTCTTGTTGAAAGAGGAGTGAAGATCCTTGGTACTTCACTTGAAGATCTGGATAGAGCGGAAAATCGCAATAAATTCGAAAGAGCACTTAAGGATTTAGGCATTCCGCAGCCAAAGGGTAAAACCGCAACATCGGTTGATGAAGCGATCGTCATCGCTGAAGATATTGGATATCCGGTTTTAGTAAGGCCATCGTATGTTCTCGGCGGAAGAGCGATGGAAATCGTCTATAAACAAGAAGAATTGCTGCATTACATGAAAAACGCCGTGAAAATAAATCCGGATCATCCTGTCCTGATAGACCGCTACTTAACGGGTAAGGAAATCGAAGTCGATGGAATTTCCGATGGGGAAACGGTCGTTATCCCTGGAATCATGGAGCATATCGAACGTGCCGGCGTCCATTCAGGTGATTCGATTGCAGTCTATCCGCCTCAAAACTTAACGGAAAAACAAAAAGAAGTAATCATCGATTATACGACCCGATTGGCAAAAGGTTTGAATATAATTGGTCTCTTGAACATTCAATATGTCATCAGCAATGAAGAAGTTTATGTGATTGAAGTAAATCCACGTTCAAGCCGAACCGTTCCATTCTTAAGTAAAATTACGAACGTGCCGATGGCTAACTTAGCCACGAAGGTCATCTTGGGCCACACACTTGAAAGCCAAGGTTACAAATCGGGGTTAGTGCCAGAACAAACTGGGGTCTATGTGAAAGTGCCGGTCTTCTCTTTTGCAAAATTAAGAGGTGTGGACATCTCACTCGGACCTGAAATGAAATCGACTGGTGAAGTAATGGGGAAAGATAGCACCCTTGAAAAGGCTTTATACAAAGGGCTGGTCGCTTCCGGTTTCAAAATTAAGGGGCATGGTTCGGTGTTATTGACGATATCTGATAAAGATAAGCAAGAAGCGCTACTTTTAGCAAGACGTTTCCATAATATCGGTTTCAAGCTGATAGCCACCAGCGGAACCGCTGCCTTATTGAAACAATCCGGCATCCCTGCTGCGATTGTCGGTAAAATTGGCGAAGAAGGTACGAACCTGCTGGATGTTATCCGGAACGGGGAAGCACAATTTGTCATAAATACTTTGACAAAAGGTAAGCAGCCGGCTCGAGATGGTTTCAGAATCCGACGTGAATCGGTTGAAAATGGAGTGACATGCCTAACATCACTTGATACGGCAGAAGCAATTTTAAGAGTGATAGAATCCATGACTTTCTCGGCAGAAGCAATGGGAAAAACGGAAAAAAGTCGTGAGGTGAGCTATATATGATCAAGAAGGAAAGAATGAAGGTGTTAAATCATAAGGAACTGGCCCCATCCATTTTTGAACTTACACTGCAAGGTGAATTGGTTTCAGAGATGAATCAGCCTGGCCAGTTTGTCCAAGTCAAGACAACAGATGGCACTGAGCCATTGTTAAGACGCCCGATTTCAATTTCTTCTTACAACAACAGTGAAAAACAGTTCACGATGATATACCGGGCTGAAGGTAAAGGTACGACGCTGTTATCACAGCGTAAAGAGGCGGAAGCGGTCGATATCCTTGGACCCCTTGGCAACGGATTTCCCGTTCATGAGGCCAAAAAGGGCGAAACGGCATTATTGGTTGGTGGCGGGATTGGGGTCCCGCCCCTGTATCAATTATCACGGATGTTGGTTGCGAAAGGTGTTAAGGTAATCCATGTATTGGGCTTCCAGACCAAGTCAGCCATCTTTTACGAAAAAGAATTCAGTGAATTAGGTGATACCCATATTGCTACGGTGGATGGTTCATATGGGACAAAAGGTTTTGTTACGACTGTAATAGACAACTTGCATCAAGAGTTTACAACGATCTTTTCATGCGGGCCTACACCGATGTTAAGAGCGTTGGAGGCGGGCTATCGTGAGAAAAAGCTTTACCTGTCCCTTGAGGAAAGGATGGGATGCGGCATCGGTGCATGCTTTGCTTGCGTGTGTCATACAGGGGATGATCCAACTGGTTTCAGTTATAAAAAGGTATGCAGTGACGGACCCGTATTCCGGGCAGGAGAGGTGGTATTATGAGCAGGCTTTCAGTTGAATTACCAGGATTAAACTTGAAAAACCCGGTCATGCCAGCATCTGGATGCTTTGGATTCGGCCGTGAATACAGTCAATTTTTCGACTTGGATATTCTTGGCGCGATCATGATCAAAGCGACCACTCCTGAGCCGAGGTTCGGTAACCCGACTCCGCGTGTTGCGGAAACCTCTTCGGGAATGCTGAACGCCATCGGTCTGCAGAATCCAGGTTTAGAAAAGGTCATCAGTGAAGAATTGGCCTGGTTAGGTGGGTATGATGTTCCCATCATCGCCAACGTTGCTGGTTCGCAAATAGATGACTATGTAAAGGTTGCCAGTGATATAAGTAAGGTGGGGAATGTAAAGGCACTTGAATTGAATATCTCCTGTCCGAATGTAAAAGAAGGTGGCATTGCTTTCGGTACGGTGCCGGAAGTTGCCAAAGAGGTGACCAAGGCGGTCAAGGAAGTGTCTACCGTGCCTGTATATGTGAAGCTTTCACCGAATGTCAGTAATATTGTGGAAATGGCCAAAGCCGTAGAAGAAGGCGGGGCCGACGGTTTGACAATGATAAATACATTAGTCGGCATGCGATTGGATTTAAAAACTGGCAGACCGATCCTTTCTAACAGGACGGGTGGGTTATCTGGTCCTGCAATTAAACCTGTTGCGCTCCGGATGATTTATGAGGTAAGCCAGCAAGTGTCTATTCCGATCATCGGAATGGGCGGCATCGCTACAGCGGAAGACGTCATTGAATTTTTCTATGCGGGTGCGAGTGCTGTTGCGGTGGGAACCGCTAACTTCGTGGATCCTTTTGTATGCCCGACCATCATTGAAGAATTACCGAAATTGTTGGATGAGTTAGGATTTGACCATATTTCAGAATGTACCGGAAGGAGCTGGAAGAAGAATGAAACAGTCGCTAATTATCGCTCTTGATTTCCCTGACCTCATTCAAACGGAAGAATTCCTAAAACAGTTCCGTTCGGAAAAACTGGCTGTAAAAGTGGGGATGGAATTATTTTATCAGAATGGACCATCAATAATTTCTTTCGTAAAAGAGCAAGGCCACGATGTGTTTTTGGACTTGAAGCTTCATGATATTCCGAATACGGTCAAAATGGCCATGACAGGATTGGCAACTTTAGGGGCTGACATGGTCAATGTACATGCGGCGGGTGGACAAAAGATGATGGAAGCAGCCTTGGAAGGTTTGGATAAGGGAACGTCCGCTGGTAAAAAACGTCCATTATGCATAGGGGTTACGCAACTGACGAGCACATCACAAGAACAGATGAATGTTGAGCAAAACATTGCCGGATCTTTGGAGGATTCGGTCCTTCATTATGCAAAACTTACTAGACAGGCAGGATTGGATGGCGTCGTTTGTTCCACCCATGAAGTAAAGAACATACATGAACGCATCGGTCATGAATTCTTAACGGTCACACCTGGAATCCGAAGTGCAGGTGGCCAGGTGCATGATCAAAAGAGAATTGCCACGCCTGAACAGGCTAGGGATTTTGGAGCGGATGCCATCGTTGTAGGGAGAGCCATAACGGGGGCGGCAGATCCATTAAGGGCGTATTTGGATATGAAAGCAGCTTGGGAGGGAATATCATGTTAAATAATAAGATAGCTGAACATCTATTGGAAATAAAAGCAGTGTACCTACAGCCGAATGACCCTTTTACTTGGGCATCTGGAATTCAATCACCCATTTATTGTGACAACCGCTTAACCCTTTCATACCCAGAGGTTCGCAATGAAATAGCGGAAGGGTTGAAAGGATTGATTGAACAGAATTTCCCTGAGGCTGAACTGATTGCAGGCACAGCAACTGCAGGCATTCCGCATGCAGCTTGGGTGAGTGAAAAATTAAATGCACCGATGTGCTATGTACGATCAAAAGCCAAGGAGCACGGAAAGGGCAATCAAATCGAAGGCCGTGCTGTTCCAGGACAAAAAGTGGTGGTTGTCGAAGACTTGATTTCAACCGGCGGAAGTGTGATTACTGCTGTTAACGCGCTGAAAGAAGCTGGCTGCGATGTTCTAGGAGTCGTTTCGATCTTCACTTATGAATTGGAAAAAGGAAAAGAAAAATTCGATGCTGAGGGCATTATTAACCATTCATTGAGTGACTACTCGACTTTGATAAAAGTCGCTAATGAAAAAGGGTACATCACAGCAGAAGAATTGGAAAAGCTAAAAAAATGGCGTGAGAATCCGGCAGATACGGCTTGGATTACTGCATGAAAATAGAGGTGGCCCAATCGCGAAGGATTGGGCCACCTCTATTTTTTTACCTTTCAATCCTTTACCGCTTCCTTTAAGCGTATGACAGTATCGGCATCAGGTGTAATATATACGGTCTGCTGCTGGTCGTAGATCACGAACCCGGGTTTGGAGCCATTCGGTTTCTTAACATGGCGAACTTGTGTGAAGTCAACGGGCACTGAGCTCGATTGCTGTGCTTTACTGAAAAAAGCTGCTAATACGGCTGCCTCTTTTATCGTTTTTTCACTTGGCGATTCATTTCGAATCACAACATGCGAGCCAGGTATATCTTTGGTATGAAGCCAGATTTCATCACGGCGTGCAAATTTATTCGTTAGATAATCATTTTGTTTATTATTCTTCCCGACAAAAATGAGATCTCCATCCGTAGCATAATATGTTTCAAGCTGCGGTTTTGCATTTGCAGGCTTTTTCATGCCTTTTTTCTTTTTTTGCCTAATGTATCCTTCTTCCTGAAGTTCTTCGCGAATCTCCTCTATATCTCTGGGTGAAGCTGATTGGAGCTGCTGATGCAAGGCTTCAAAGTAGGCCAATTCCAATTTTGTTTTTTCGATTTGTTCTTGGACTACTCCGACTGCATTTTTGGACTTTTGGTATCTGGAGAAGTACTTTTGGGCATTATCTGATGGATTTTTTAATGGGTCAAGCGGGATGGTGACCATAGTTTGTTCTTCATCATAATAATTGACGACTTCTATTTCCTTCATGCCTTTTTTCATTTGATATAGATTAGCAGTAAGCAGCTCACCGAACAACTGATACTGTTCTCCGCGTTCCGTATCTTTTAATGTACGTTCGAGCTTCCCGATTTTTTTTGAATTCTTTTCTATTTCATTAGTAATGAAACGTTCTACATCCTGGCTCTTTTGCTTAACTCGATCTCTTTCTGCCTTTCCGAAGTAATAGCGGTCGAGCATCTCGCTCAATGAAGAAAACGTACGTTGATTCCCAGTCAGATGCTCTAGTGAAAGCATATAAAAAACTTCTTTATTACCATCTTGTTTGATCATCGCTGTGTAGTTTTGCTCCGAGATTTCTTGGATCATCTTTAAAAAAGCTGATGGAAGGGTCGTGCTGTTGGCAAGTCCAGCCCGGTAAACGGCTTCCTTTGCAACCAATGGTGAAACTCCAGAAAAATGGGCAACAAGCTGTCGATCCAGCTTTCCTGCATTGAAGTCAATATTCTTCCTTATATCGTCCTCGGTAGCCTCGAAGGGATTCTTTTTTTCTTGTGCGGGCGGGGCCAAATATTCCTGGCCGGGCAATATCGCACGATAACTGTTAACGGCATGTGAAACATGCTTAATGCTGTCCAAAATCATATTTCGTTCTTTATCGACTAAAACAATGTTGCTGTGACGTCCCATGATTTCGATGATTAACTGTTTTTGAGAGACATCACCAAGCTCATTGCGGCCCTTCACTTCAAAAATGATCATCCTATCAAGTTCATATTGATAAATATTTTCTATCGTATAGCCTTCGAGGTGCTTCCTAAGAAGCATACAGAACATGGGTGCCTCTTTGGGATTTTCATAACTTTCTTCGGTCATTTGCACCCTCGAATAACTTGGGTGGGCTGATAATAAGAGCTTATGGTTCTTACCTCCAGCACGAACAACCAGTATTACTTCATTTTTATAAGGCTGATGTACCTTATTGATTCGTCCACCTTTTAATAAAGAAGCGATTTCTTCCGTCATCGCTTTCGTGAATAATCCATCAAATGACATTCTATTTTTACTTCCTTTACATAAGATTTTCTAAGAACTCATTTTTGCCAGGGAGATATCGCTTTTTTGGTTCATGAGATTAATAGCAAATTTGGTCCATTCATCATGATTAGCGGTCGTTCATTCAATAAATTATCCCGATCGTTCTTCTTTCCGCAATTCTGTTTAATTATAGCATTATTTTGGACGAGTCTGAATAATCATGGAAGAAGAGCAGGTTGTTTTATGTATCGGTAAGCAGGCAGGTGTTGGATGAGTTAAGCAAAAAGCGCCTGTTGAGATGTATACAGGAGCCTATTTCATTCTATTCAAAGGGATGTGTGATACTTGATGGAGTTCAAGGAAATGAATAATCAAGAAATGGAGAAAGCGCTTCAAACAAACGTTACACACGGTTTGGAAGATGATGAAGTAAAGGACAGGCTGCGAAAGCATGGCTTTAACGAATTGAAGGAAGGAGAAAAACAGTCAGCCATTCTTTTATTTTTCGCCCAATTCAAAGATTTCATGGTCATAGTTTTACTTGCCGCAACCTTAGTCTCCGGGATTTTGGGTGAATATATCGATGCGATTGCCATCATGGCGATTGTTTTTTTGAATGGATTACTTGGATTTTTCCAAGAACGGAAGGCTGAGAAATCCTTGGATGCCCTTAAGGAAATGGCTGCGCCGCAAGTTAACGTACTTCGGGATGGTCAGTGGCTGAAAATCCCATCGCGAGAAGTCGTGGTAGGGGATATCCTGAAGTTTTCGAGTGGTGACCGAATTGGTGCCGATTTACGGATCATCGAGCATTCAAGCCTTGAAATAGAAGAGTCTGCTCTTACCGGCGAGTCACTCCCGGCCGTTAAATGTTCTGATCCATTGATGAATGAGGTTGAAGGTATCGGTGACCAGGAAAATATGGCATTTATGGGGACGATGGTAACAAGAGGAAATGGAGCCGGAATCGTAATCGCTACAGGAATGAATACGGCGATGGGCAAAATTGCGGACCTCCTGCAGACTGCAGAAACAAAAGAAACACCGCTTCAACGGCGGTTGGAGCAGCTAGGCAAAATTTTGATCATCACGGCTTTAATATTAACTGTAATCGTGGTCCTGACTGGCGTCATTCAAGGGCATGACCTCTATACGATGTTCTTGGCCGGGGTTTCTTTGGCTGTTGCGGCGATTCCCGAAGGCCTGCCAGCCATTGTGACTGTAGCATTGTCCTTGGGCGTTCAGCGTATGATCAAACAAAAAGCGATTGTCCGCAAGCTTCCTGCCGTAGAAACGCTTGGCTGCGCAACGGTGATTTGCTCAGATAAGACAGGAACGCTGACACAAAACAAAATGACGGTGACGAAGGTCTGGAGTGGAGGGAAAACTTGGGATGTCGGCGGTACTGGTTATAATCCTGTCGGAGAGTTTTCTATAGAGGGAGTTTCAGTTGCCCCGAAAAACCATAATGCCTTGCTTCAAATAATTACATTCGGCATGCTCTGTAATAAAGCCGAGTTAAAGGAGAATGATAAACGATATATTTTAGACGGTGATCCGACAGAAGGGGCGATGTTGGTCGCGGCAATGAAAGCGGGTTTGACGAGGGAACACTTGTCTAAGAGATTTACGATAGTCAAGGAGTTTCCATTTGACTCGAGTCGCAAAATGATGAGTGTCATCGTGAAGGATGATAAAGATAATCATTTCGTCATCGTTAAAGGGGCCCCTGATGTATTGATCGCCCAGTCCGACACGATCCTTTGGGAAGGAAAGTCGGAAATACTGAATCAGAGGAGTATGGAAAGGGTGCAACAGGACATGAATGAGCTTGCCTCTCAGGCACTTCGAATGATTGCTGTTGGTTATAAACCCCTTTCAAAGGGAACGATTTTACTTCATGAAACCGAAGCAGAGCGCAATTTGACCTTCATGGGACTGCAGGGCATGATCGATCCCCCACGTCCGGAAGTGAAGCAGGCAGTTAAGGAATGCAGGGATGCCGGGATCAAAACTGTCATGATTACTGGCGACCATGTAATAACTGCAAAGGCAATAGCTAAAGAACTTGGTATTTTAAAAGGAAAAGACCGTGTACTGGAAGGACGGCAATTGGCCGACATGGAAGTCGGGGAACTTGAGGAAGTTGTTGAAACTGTTTCGGTATTTGCCCGCGTTTCCCCGGAACATAAGTTGAAAATCGTTAAAGCCTTGCAAAATAAAGGACATGTCGTTGCAATGACAGGGGATGGTGTCAATGATGCCCCTGCGATAAAATCAGCGGATATTGGTATATCCATGGGTATCACAGGTACTGATGTCGCTAAGGAAGCTTCTTCCTTGATATTGGTTGACGACAATTTCGCCACTATTAAATCGGCCATCAATGAAGGCAGGAATATTTACGAGAACATCAGGAAGTTCATCCGTTATCTGCTTGCTTCCAATGTTGGGGAGATTTTGGTCATGTTTTTTGCGATGCTATGTGCCTTGCCGTTACCTTTGATACCAATCCAGATCTTATTCGTGAACCTTGTTACCGACGGACTGCCTGCGATGGCCTTGGGACTGGATTCCGCAGAAGAAGATGTAATGAAGAGAAATCCAAGAAATGCTAATGAAGGTGTTTTTGGAAGAGGGCTTGGCTGGAAGATCATCTCTCGTGGTTTTCTGATCGGGATTTCTACCTTGATCGCATTTTATGTGGTATATCGTGCAAATCCGGATAATCTTGCCTATGCACAAACGATTGCGTTCGCTACCTTGGTACTAGCTCAGCTAATACATGTATTCGATTGCCGAAGCGAACGTTCGATCTTCACGAGAAATCCATTCGGTAACCTTTATCTAGTGGGGGCGGTACTGTCCTCCCTATTATTGATGGTAGCCGTCATGTATGTGCAGCCTTTACAAACGATCTTTCATACTGTACCGATTTCGGGAAGGGATTGGCTATTGGTTATAGGGATGTCATCCATTCCAACTTTTTTACTGGCTGGAACCTTTTTAGCAAGAAAAGCACAATAATATATGATATAATCTTTAAGGTGGTAGAGTCATGCTCTATTGCCTTTTTATTTTTGTAGTATTTTATTTGTGAGCTAAAGTTTTCGTGCTGTAGCTAATATATAATGAAAGTTAAAGGCCAAATTACTACATTATGTTTGATAGGATGTGGAACCATGGTTACCAGTATGACGGGCTATGGAAGAGAAGAAGCGGAAAACGAACAGGTCAAGGTCTTTGCCGAAATTAAGACCGTGAACCATCGTTTTTGTGAATATACGATTCGGATGCCGCGCCAGCTTTTGGTTTTGGAAGAAAAGGTGAAGAAGAAGGCGAATCAATACATAAGAAGGGGACGGGTGGAAATCTTCATTACAGTGGAAGGTGAGAGCCTGGTTTCCAAAAAGGTGAAGATCGATTGGGATCTTGCGGATCAGTATGTTGGATTGATGGACGAAGTCAAGGGAAAATACAACCTGGAAAGTTCCATTACATTACAGGATATGCTGCAACTTGAATCGGTTTTCATAACGGAAGAAGTACCTGCGGTTCCTGCCGATTTGGAATCCCTGTTATTGAATGCCGTCACTGGGGCATTGGAAAATCTGAAAAAAATGCGGAATCTGGAAGGTCAGGAACTGGCCTTGGACATGAGTCGCCAGCTGAAAAAGTTTGGGGAGATTGTAGCAGGGGTCAAAATGCATGCACCTTCAGTCGTCGAGAAATATAAAGCCCGGTTGGAAACCAAACTTGCCGAGTTGACTGAAGGATTGATTGAAGATAGCCGTATTGTGACAGAAGCGGCCATTTTTGCCGATAAATGTGATATAAATGAAGAACTGACCAGACTCGATAGCCATGTACAGCAATTTTCAAGGACGCTTACCCACAGTGAACCAATTGGAAGAAAACTTGACTTCCTTGTCCAGGAAATGAACAGGGAAGTCAATACGATTGGCTCAAAGGCAAATGATTCGTCCATTACCAAAGAAGTGGTGGAAATGAAAAGTCTTCTTGAAAAATTAAAGGAACAGGTTCAAAATATCGAGTAGTCGGTTTATGATGAACCTAACAAGGTGACAATAGATATGAATGGGGGACAAAAATGTCAATTAAGCTCATTAATATTGGTTTTGGAAATATCGTTTCCGCAAACCGGATCGTATCCATCGTGAGCCCTGAATCGGCTCCGATCAAAAGGATCATCCAAGACGCCCGTGACCGCGGATCCTTAATAGATGCTACATATGGTAGAAGAACCAGGGCCGTAATAATTACAGACAGCGACCATGTTATCTTATCTGCCGTTCAACCGGAAACGGTTGCTGCACGGCTCCAAGACAGAGATGACAGCGTAGAAGAGGGGTAACTGAAACAATATGAGAGAAAAAGGTTTATTAATCGTTTTGTCCGGTCCATCCGGTGTTGGTAAAGGAACTGTAAGGAAGGCGATTTTTTCTCAGCCAGGAACGGCATTCGAATATTCAATTTCGATGACGACACGGCTGCCTCGCCATGGTGAAGTGGACGGAGTGGACTATTTCTTCAAAAAACGCGAGGAATTCGAAGCACTTATCAAAGAAGGAAAATTGCTGGAATATGCTGAGTTCGTCGGTAATTATTATGGAACACCCGTGGATTATGTCCGTGAAACAATCGATTCCGGAAAAGATGTATTTCTGGAAATAGAAGTTCAAGGAGCTAAACAGGTCCGGGAGAAATTCCCTGAAGGACTTTTCATTTTCCTTGCTCCTCCGAGTTTGACTGAACTCGAAAGCCGCATCGTTACTCGCGGAACCGAGACGGAGGAAGCGATAAAAGGACGGATGAAGGTGGCTAAGGAAGAAATAGAACTTATGGATCTATACGATTATGTTGTAGAAAATGATCATGTGGATGCCGCATGTGCGCGAATTAATGCAATTGTAATTGCCGAGCATTGCCGTCGGGAAAGAGTTGCTGTTTTATATAAAAAAATGTTGGAGGCGGAATAAATTATGTTATATCCATCAATTGATTCTCTATTACTTAAAATCGATTCTAAATACTCACTTGTATCAGTGGCGGCTAAGCGCGCCAGGGAAATGCAAATTAAAGATAATTGCCTCGTAAAACCAGTTTCCCATAAAGCGGTAGGTCGTGCCCTTGAAGAAATTCATTCCGGTAAATTGACTTATGATAATTCTTACGAGGAAAACTAAGAGAACACATAGCTTGACCTATCGGGCCTGACACCCTAAAGCAAACAGGAGCGTTACATTTGGAAAGTGCTTCCTTCCTGCGGCCAAGGTGTCAGGCCTGTTTGTTTTGATTTTTTTAAGGGTAACCAAAGTCAATGAGTAAATCAGGAAAGATGGAAGTCTGGGGAATCCATATGTTATTGCGCATTTCAAATGAAATTTCTACGGTTTTCCGTCATAATTAAAAAATAGAATGTTTAGTTAGGGGAAATTTGCATGCTTATCGATAAAAAAGTACTTCTTTGTGTCACCGGCGGGATTGCTGTATATAAGGCTGCTGCCCTGACAAGTAAATTAACTCAGGAAGGTGCGCATGTAAAAGTGATCATGAGTGAATCGGCCCGTAAGTTCGTGACGCCGCTCACCTTTCAGGCACTTTCGAGAAATGATGTTTTTACAGATACTTTTGATGAGAAGGATTCTTCAGTCATTGCCCATATCGACTTGGCTGATTGGGCTGATATCATCCTGTTGGCCCCAGCTACAGCCAATGTCATTGGCAAGGTAGCCAATGGAATCGCGGATGATATGATCACGACCACGCTACTGGCAACGGAAGCCCCTGTTTGGGTTGCACCGGCAATGAACGTGCACATGTACGCCCATCCAGCGGTTCAGAAAAATATGGAGACACTTCGGTCGTTTGGATATCAATTCATTGAACCGGGTGAAGGGTATTTGGCCTGCGGTTATGTCGGAAAAGGGCGATTGGAGGAACCGGAAACAATCGTAGAACACCTTAATCGATATTTCGGTGAACGCAAATCACAGAAACAGCCTCTTAAAGGAAAGAAATATTTGATAACGGCAGGACCGACTCGTGAAGCGATTGATCCGGTGCGTTACGTGACGAATCATTCCAGCGGCAAAATGGGCTATGCCCTAGCCGAAGAGGCAATTGAAATGGGTGCTGAAGTGACATTGATTACTGGCCCCGTGAACTTGACGCCACCTTTCAAGGCTAGGGTAATACCAGTGGAATCTGCAGCGGATATGTATGATGCGGTATTCGAACAGTTCGGTTCCAGTGACGTCGTAATCATGACGGCTGCAGTTGCGGACTATAAACCAAAGATTTATCATGCTCAAAAGATGAAAAAGCAGCCAGGGGAAAATGTGATTGAATTTGAACGGACAAAGGATATCCTTAAGGAACTCGGTGAAAATAAAACTCATCAGATCTTGGTAGGTTTTGCGGCTGAAACGAACAACGTTGAAGAATACGCAAGAGGAAAATTAGTCAAAAAGAATGCAGATATGATCGTTGCCAATAATGTTACCGTCGCGGGGGCAGGATTTGGAACGGATACGAACATCGTGACCATTTACGATAAAGATGGAAGTGCGACCGAACTTCCAAAAATGAGTAAAGCGGATATAGCTAAAAGCATCCTGGCAGAAGTATCCCGCATGCAAAAGGAATGATGTCTTATGGATATAGCATCCGTCATCGTGGATGTACCTGCTAAACAAACGGATCGAGAATTCGACTATCGCATACCTGAAAAGTGGAACCAAGTCATCAAGCCCGGAATGCGAGTCATCGTCCCATTCGGTCCAAGAATGGTGCAGGGATTCGTCACAGGCTTAAAAGTTAAAAGCGAATTTGCGAAATTACGCAATATAAAGGAACCGATGGATTTGGAGCCCGTCCTTAATGATGAATTGCTGCAGCTTGGTGACTGGTTGACCAAAGAGGCGATGTGTTTTAAAATTTCAGCGCTGCAGGCCATGCTTCCGGCAGCGATGAAAGCAAAGTATGAAAAAGTTATTAAAGTCGTTGAAGATAAAAAGGATCAGCTTCCTCTCTTCATTCAAAACTTTTTTGGGAAAAATGATTCAATATCTTGGAAAGACGTGATTGAAGGGGAGAACGCCTCCCTCTTCCAAAAGGAAATGCAAAATGGCAATCTTGAGCTTGTATATAATGTGAAAAACCGACTAAATAAGAAGACGGTCCGTGTCATTAAATCTTTGCTATCCCCTAAGGAACTGAAAGAAATGGCATCAGCCATGTCCAGCCATGCAAAAAAACAGCAGGAACTCCTTCAATACTTTATTGAACATCAAGAACCCATTCCGTTAAAGGAATTGCTTGAATTGATAAACACATCAAGCGGTACTGTCAAATCCCTAGTGTCAAAAGGGGCTTTGGCCGAAATGGATCAAGAAATATACCGTAATCCGTATGAAAACCGTGTGTTCGAAAAATCCACACCCTTTACACTAACAGCTGAACAAACAGCTGCCTTGAAGCCCATCAACGAGAAGATACATCATGATGAACATGATGTCTTTCTTTTATATGGTGTAACCGGCAGCGGGAAGACGGAAGTGTATCTACAGGCAATTGCCTCTGTCATTGAAAAAGGAAAGGAAGCCATCATGCTTGTACCTGAAATCTCCTTAACGCCACAGACGGTGAAGCGGTTTAAGGAACGATTTGGTGAGCAGGTAGCTGTCATGCATAGCGGTTTATCCGTAGGTGAAAAATATGATGAATGGCGGAAAATTCATCGTAAGGAAGTTAAAGTGGTGGTGGGGGCGCGTTCAGCCGTGTTTGCTCCTTTTGAAAACCTGGGGCTGGTCATCATTGATGAAGAACATGAATCCAGTTATAAGCAAGAAGAAACACCAAGGTACCACGCCAGGGATGTTGCCATTGAAAGAGCAAAATCATATAGGTGCCCGGTAATTCTTGGCAGCGCCACACCTACACTTGAATCTTTTGCGCGTGCCAAGAAAAACGTCTATAAATTATTGACCCTTAGCCAGAGGATGAATGAAAATGCGTTGCCAGCAGTGGATATTGTAGATATGAGGGAAGAACTAAGAACGGGAAATCGTTCCATGTTTTCGGAGCTGCTCTTTACCAAGCTGAAAGACCGGCTTGAGAAGGGGGAGCAAACAGTCCTGATGCTAAATAAAAGGGGACATTCTTCCTTTGTGATGTGCCGAAGCTGCGGATTGGTCATCAACTGCCCTAATTGTGACATTTCACTCACTTATCATCGCTTTAATGATATAATGAAATGCCATTATTGTGGGTTTGAAGAGGGAATGCCTTCCGTTTGCCCCGAATGTGAAAGTGAGCATATAAGGTTCTTCGGTACAGGCACTCAAAAGGTTGAAGAAGAGCTAGCAAAAATCCTCCCTGAAGCACGGGTCATACGAATGGATGTTGACACGACGAGCAAGAAAGGTTCACATGAGCGGTTGCTGAATGCCTTTGGTGAAGGGAAGGCAGATATATTGCTAGGGACCCAAATGATAGCCAAGGGCCTTGATTTTCCTAATATCACTCTTGTTGGAGTCCTATCAGCCGATACGATGCTACATCTGCCTGATTTCCGTTCTTCTGAAAAGACATTCCAGCTGCTGACACAGGTAAGCGGAAGGGCGGGACGTCATCAGCTTCCGGGAGAAGTGGTCATCCAAACCTATACGCCTGAGCACTACAGCATCGAGCTTTCTGCCTTACAGGATTTTGATGCTTTTTATGAACGGGAGATGCATCTAAGGAGGCAAAGTCATTACCCTCCCTATTATTATGTTGTCCTTATAACCGTTTCACATGAAGACTTAATGAAGACGGTCAGTGTTACTGAAAAAATCACCAATTATTTAGGCTCACGATTGAATCGGGATTCTATCGTACTAGGTCCGGTTGCTTCGCCCATTAGTCGAATCAACAATAGATATCGCTATCAATGTCTGATAAAATACAAACGAGAGCCGGACCTTAATCAGCATCTGCGCACACTTTTGGAGCATTACCAAAAAGAAACCGCTCAAAATCATCTGCAGATTTCAATAGATTTAAATCCACAGATCATGATGTAATTGTTTGAGAGATGGATGATTACCGCGAGCTGTTAAAGCTTGCGTTTTTATATAATGAAGTGTTGTTTTTCATATCTAGGAGGGTACCTTTAATTTTGGCTATTTTACCGATTGTCTTGTTTCCTGAAAAAATTTTACAACAAAAATGCGATAAAGTAACAAGTTTTGATAAAAAGTTGGCAAAGCTGTTAAATAATATGTATGAAACGATGGTGGAGGCGGATGGCGTTGGACTTGCAGCACCTCAGGTTGGCGTGAAAAAGCAAGTGGCCGTCGTTGAAATAGAGGAAGGATCAGGAGCAATCGAACTGATTAATCCGGAAGTGCTGGAAATGGAAGGCGAACAGACAGGTGTTGAAGGATGCTTGAGCTTCCCGAGTTTATATGGCGAAGTATCGCGTCCATACCGTGTCAAAGTCCGGGCACAAGACCGAAAAGGATCTTTTTTCGAGATAGAAGCTGAGGATTTCCTCGCGAGGGCCCTTCAGCACGAAATTGATCATCTGCAAGGAGTTTTATTTACAAGTAAGGTTTCCCGGTATATTACGGAAGAAGAGTTAGAAAGGTTTGGGGAAGAATGACAAAAATTATATTTATGGGTACGCCGGACTTTTCAGTGCCGGTATTGAGAAGAATCATTGATGAAGGGTATGATGTGATCGCTGTGGTCACACAGCCCGATCGTCCAGTAGGCCGCAAAAAGGTGCTGACACCGCCGCCAGTTAAGGTCGAAGCCGAAAAGCAGGGGATTCCCGTTTATCAGCCCGAAAAGATCCGTGAAAAAGAAGAACTTGAAAAAATCATAGCATTGAATCCTGACTTAGTGGTGACGGCTGCTTTCGGTCAAATCCTTCCGAATGAATTGCTGGATGCCCCTAGGTACGGATGTATTAATGTACATGCCTCCCTGCTCCCTGAACTGCGTGGAGGGGCGCCAATTCATTATTCCATTTTACAAGGGAAAGAAAAGACGGGAATAACCATCATGTATATGGCGGAAAAATTGGATGCCGGTGATATATTGACTCAGGCGGAAGTTATTATAGAAGAAGAAGACAATGTAGGTACACTGCATGATAAATTAAGCAAGATAGGGTCGGATTTACTTGCAGAGACGCTTCCGAAACTTATAAATCAGGAGTTACAGGCGATCAAGCAGGATGAGGCAAAAGCGTCTTTTGCGCCAAACATAAAACGGTCTGAGGAAAAAATTGACTGGTCGAAATCAGGGGAAGACATCTATAACCATGTACGTGGCATGAATCCCTGGCCTGTTGCTTATACAACCTTAGACGGGGCCATTTTGAAAATTTGGCAGGTAAAGAAACTTGAAGATGGCAATCAGGCAGTGCCGGGCACGGTCATTGATGTACAAAGTGATGGTTTCATCGTTTCGACAGGCAATGAGACGGCAATACTAGTTACAGAACTGCAGCCTTCAGGGAAGAAAAAAATGCCGGCGAAAGATTATTTGCGCGGAGCCGGATCGTTCATTAAAGCAGGCATGAAGTTAGGAGAACAGAATGAAGCAAACTAAAAAGGGAGTACGTGAAATCGCTCTCGATATCTTGGAATCTGTAGAGAAAAACCAATCCTACAGTAACCTATTATTGAACAATTTGATTAAAAAGCACCAGTTATCCGCCGTGGACAGCGGACTGCTTACAGAAATAAGCTACGGTACCATACAGCGGAAGATGACTTTGGATTATTATTTGAGCCCATATATTAAACAACCGAAAAAAACGCAAAGCTGGGTCATCAATTTACTTAGACTTTCCGTTTACCAAATGGTCTATTTAGATAAAGTGCCTGATCATGCAATCATTTTCGAGGCCGTCGAAATTTCCAAAAAGCGCGGGCATAAAGGTACATCTTCGATGGTAAATGGTGTACTTCGTAATATTCAAAGAAATGGTGTTCCTTCTTTAGGTGATATTAAAGATGATCTGGAACGGCTTTCCATAGAAGTAAGTCATCCAATTTGGTTGGTCAAGCGTTGGGTGGAGCAATTTGGTTATGAAAAGACCAAGGAAATGTGTGAAATCAACTTAACTGCGCCTTTACAGACGGGACGTGTTAATTTAAAGAAGATTTCACGCCGTGAACTGATCAGCATATTAACGGAAGAAGGATATGATGTTGAAGCAAGTGAAGTCGTTCCCGAAGCAATCGTCAGCTATAAAGGGAATCTTGCTCATTCAGAAAGCTACAAATTAGGGTATTTATCGATTCAGGACGAGAGCTCAATGCTTGTAGCCCATGCATTAGGCGCGAATGAAAATGATGCTGTACTCGATTGCTGTGCTGCACCTGGAGGGAAAACGACACATATCGCAGAAGGCTTGACCACTGGACAAGTATATGCGCTCGACCTTCATGAGCATAAGGTCAAGCTCATAAAAGAGCAGGCTGAGCGCCTAAAACTCAGAAACAATATTAAGACAATGGCCCTTGATAGCAGGAAAGTGCAAGAACACTTTAATAAGGAAGGGTTTGACAGGGTGCTGATCGATGCACCATGTTCCGGGTTGGGAGTCATGCGCCGGAAGCCTGATGTAAAGTACACTAAAACAAAAGATGATATAATGAAACTCTCAAGTATACAAAAACAATTATTGGAATCGGCTGCCCCGCTTGTCAAGCAAGGCGGACGGTTAGTATATAGTACCTGTACGGTGGATAAAGAAGAAAATGACAAAGTCGCTGCAGCATTTTTGGAAAGCCATCCGGATTTTGAAAGCGATGCAACCTTGTCCACAAGAATGCCTGAAAGCGTTCAGCCATTTATCGAGGGTCATACGCTGCAAGTTTTTCCGCAATATTTTAGCAGTGACGGATTCTTTATTGCGAGTTTTAGAAAGAAGGTGCTGTAATGGCAGAAATCACTAAATCATCTAGAGTAAGAAAAGACACGACACCAGAAAAACCATCGATCTATTCATTAGAGCTTCACCAAATTAAAGAATGGCTTGTTCAAAATGGAGAGAAGGCATTCCGGGCCGATCAAGTTTATGACTGGCTTTATAAAAAGCGTGTCTCCAGTTTTGAAGATATGTCCAACCTTTCGAAAACATTACGGGATAAGCTGGAATCACAATTCACCTTCACGACCTTGAAAACTTTGATTCAGCAAACGTCAAATGACGGAACGATGAAGTTTTTATTTGAACTCCATGATGGATATTCGATTGAAACGGTGTTGATGCGCCATGAATACGGAAACTCCATTTGCGTGACAACGCAGGTAGGATGTAGAATTGGCTGTACATTCTGTGCATCGACATTAGGCGGTTTAAAGCGTAATCTTGAATCAGGGGAAATTGTTGCCCAGGTCGTTAAAGTTCAGCAAGCACTTGACGAATCGGAGGAACGTGTTAGTTCCGTCGTTATCATGGGAATCGGTGAACCGTTTGATAACTACGATAATATGATGTCATTCTTGAAGAATATAAACCATGAAAAGGGCTTGAACATCGGCGCGCGTCATATTACCGTTTCCACAAGTGGAATCATTCCTAAAATCTATAAGTTTGCTGAAGAAAGCATGCAAATAAACTTTGCTGTTTCCCTTCATGCACCGAATACGGAATTGAGAAGTAAATTGATGCCGATCAATAAGGCCTACAAACTTCCAGACTTGATTGAAGCCATCAAATACTATACAGAAAAAACAGGTCGCCGTGTAAGTTTTGAATATGGTCTATTCGGTGGCGAAAATGATACAGTGGAGCACGCAGAAGAATTAGCAAGTTTAATAAAAGGGATAAAATGCCATGTTAACTTAATACCGGTTAACTATGTACCTGAACGCAACTATGTACGTACACCTCGTGACCAAATTTTTGAGTTTGAAAAAACATTGAAGAAGCGCGGCATTAATGTAACGATCCGAAGGGAACAAGGCAGTGATATTGACGCAGCCTGCGGCCAGCTTCGGGCCAAGGAGCGCAAAGAAGAGACGAGGTGACCCTATGAGGGCAATATTTAAGACAGACCGTGGAAAAGTCCGCCAGCATAATGAAGATAATGGCGGAATCTTTAAGAACTCGGAAGGCGTTCGCCTTGCCATCGTTGCAGATGGCATGGGCGGCCACCGTGCCGGGGATGTAGCCAGTGCAATGACGATAGACCTTCTGAAAAAGGGCTGGGAATCATCTACAGGTATCGAAACGGCAAAAGATGCCGAGGGTTGGCTGAAGCAGCAAATCGTCTTGGTCAATCAGTTGCTTTTTGAACATGCAGAAGCGAATACGGAATGTAAGGGCATGGGGACCACCATTGTGGCAGCCATTTGCACCGACAAGTTTGCTACCATTGCCAACATCGGGGACAGCCGATGTTATTTGTATAATGAGAGCGGTTTTAAGCAGGTCACGGAAGATCATTCACTTGTTAATGAATTGGTCCGTTCCGGGCAGATTTCAAAGGAAGATGCCGAAAACCACCCACGGAAAAATGTTTTATTACGAGCCTTGGGGACAGAAATGCAAGTGGAAATGGATATTATGACTGTCATCTTCGAAGAAAATGATTTACTATTGCTTTGTTCGGATGGATTGACGAATAAAGTGAGTGAACAGGAACTGGAAGAAACCATAACCAATGGACAGTCACTTGAAGAAAAGGCGAATTCTTTAATAGATAAGGCCAATCACTACGGTGGGGAAGATAATATCACCCTTGTGCTTGTTCAATTTACTGAAGAAAGTGAAAGCAGGTGAATTGAATGTTGATTGGTAGAAGAATCAACGGCCGTTATAAACTGATCGAGATGGTCGGCGGCGGCGGTATGGCGAATGTTTACCTTGCAAGGGATATGATCTTAGATAGGGATGTTGCATTGAAAATCCTTCGCATGGATTTTAATAATGACGAAGAGTTCATCAAGCGCTTCAATCGGGAAGCCCAATCGGCAACCAGTTTAGCCCATCCCAATATCGTAAGCATTTATGATGTTGGTGAAGAAGATTCAATCTATTATATTGTAATGGAATACGTGGACGGTTTTACACTAAAGCAATACATACAAAAATATTATCCGATTCCAGTCGATGAAGCCCTGGATATCATGAAGCAAATCACGGCAGCGATTTCCCATGCCCATCATAATGGGATCATCCATCGTGACATCAAGCCACAGAACATATTGATTGATAAAGAAGGAACCGTCAAGATTACGGATTTCGGCATTGCATTGGCCCTAAGCGCAACAAACATAACACAGACCAACGCAGTCTTGGGCTCGGTTCATTACTTATCTCCTGAACAGGCCAGAGGCGGTATGGCCAATAAGAAATCGGACATTTATTCACTTGGTATCGTCATGTTTGAATTGTTGACGGGGAGATTGCCTTTTTCGGGTGAATCAGCCGTTTCGATAGCTCTTAAACATTTACAATCGGAAACTCCTTCGCCAAAACGCTGGAACTCTGAAATACCTCAGAGTGTGGAAAATATTATCCTGAAAGCGACAGCCAAAGATTCATATTACCGCTATGATAGCGTGGACTCAATGGAAGATGACATGCGGACTTCGCTTAATCCTGAGCGTTCAAATGAACTGCCTTTTGCCATTCCTGAAGATCATGATGCAACAAAAGCCATCCCCGTCATAACGGATGATCAGATTTCAAGCGTCGATGAGACAATCATAAGGGGTCCGGAAAAAAATACATTGGTCTATGCGGACGATGAAGAAAGTGAATCAGAAGCAGAGAGTAAAGCGAAGAAGAAACCGAAAAAACAAAAGAAACAGAAAAAACAAAAAATCAAGTCTGAACATAAAGGTAAAAAACGAAAGAACATGCCTGCGATCTTGGTGACCACCTTTTTAGTTCTCGCCCTGCTTGCTGTTTTATCTGTCACTGTTGTACCTCCCCTCCTTGTTTCGAAGGAAGTGACGATCCCGGACCTTAAAGGGGAAGAATTGGATGATGCCATTACTGAATTGCTTGAAATGGATTTGGAAATTGGGGACACGATCGAGATTGAGGATGAAGAGGTCGAAGCTGGTCTTGTGATCAAAACCAACCCAAAGGAAGGCAAGACGGTCAAGGAAGGTGCAGTGATCGATATTTATCAAAGCATTGGTAAAGAGACGATTTCATTGTCCAGTTATGAAGGTCGAGACTATTCTGATGTTAAATCCCTGCTTGAAAAAATGGGATTCAAAAACATAAGCGTGACCGAAAAATATGATGACAGTGCTGCCGGCACGATCATAGATCAAACGCCCTCGGGTGCCACTGATGTCGTACCATCCGAAACGGAGCTTGAGCTAACGGTCAGTAAAGGGGCAGATCTGCTGAGCTTGAAGAACTTAACGGGGTTCAATCAAGCTGGCCTTGATGATTATTCCAATGAGAGTGGAATAAAGATCGATGTCGAAGAAGAAATCTATGATGATACAGTAGCGGAGGGGCTTGTCATTTCCCAGTCACCCGAACCTGCTACGAAGGTGGAAAAGGGCAGTACTGTGAAAGTGGTCATATCAAAAGGGAAAGAAGAGATTCCTCCCAAGAGTGTAACGGAGGAAATCAAAATCGAGTATGATCCGGTTGAGCCAGGCAAAACGCAAAAAATACAAATTTTCATCGAGGATATCGACAATAGCATGACGGAGCCCCAAGAAACATTCTTTATTTTGGAAGATGCCAAAAGAACGATCGAATTAATGGTTTCCCCGGATAAGAAAGCAGGATATAAAGTCATGCGTGACAACCAGGTCATCATTGACGAATCCGTCTCATATCCAGAATAAATTTAATAATTAGGAGTGTGGTTATGCCCGAAGGAAAAATTATCAAAGCATTAAGTGGATTTTATTATGTCCTTGATGGTGAAGAGGTCTATCAATGCCGCGGACGGGGCGTGTTCAGGAAGAATAAGGTAACGCCGCTTGTGGGTGATTATGTAGTTTTTGAAGCGGAAAATAAAACGGACGGGACCGTGACCGAAATAAAACCGCGAAAGAATGAATTGATTCGTCCGCAAATCTCGAATGTAGATCAGGCAATCCTTGTCTTTTCAGCAGTAGAGCCCGATTTCAGTCCGGCATTGCTTGATCGATTCCTCGTACTGATCGAAGATAACGAGATCGAACCGATTATCGTCGTGACGAAACTTGACTTGGTCACAACAGAAAACCAAAAGAAATTGTCACAGTATATCAAGGACTATCAGAAACTTGGTTATACTGTACTGGAAACATCTTCAGTTACTGCTGGCGGAATTGAAGGACTTGTGCCGTATTTAGAAGGAAAAACCAGTGTATTTGCCGGTCAATCCGGCGTTGGGAAATCGTCTTTGCTGAATGCGATCAATCCTGACTTGGCCTTAAAGACGGATGATATCTCATCACACCTGGGACGCGGGAAGCATACCACCCGCCACGTTGAATTGATTCATATCGGCTCTGGGCTTGTCGCAGATACTCCTGGATTCAGTTCACTTGAATTCATGGAAATGGAAGCTGAACGGTTATCCTATTGCTTCCCGGAAATGCATAAGCATGGGGAAGACTGTAAATTCCGTGCCTGCCTGCACGATAAAGAACCGAAGTGTGCAGTGAAGGAAGCGGTTGATGCCGGGGAAATTCCACGTTATCGATATGAACATTATATGCAATTCTTAGAAGAAATCAGAGATAGAAAGCCGAGGTATTAAAATGGTTAAAATCGCACCATCCATTTTATCAGCTGACTTTGCAAAATTGGGAGAAGAAATTCTAGATGTGGAAAGGGGCGGAGCGGATTTAATCCATGTGGATGTCATGGATGGGCATTTCGTGCCGAATATAACGATAGGCTCACTAATTGTTGATGCTATCCGCCCGGTGACAAAACTTCCGCTTGATGTTCATTTAATGATCGAACAACCTGATCGTTATATCGAGGCATTTGCGAAAGCGGGAGCCGATTATATAACTGTACATGTAGAGGCATGCACTCATTTGCATCGGACGATACAATTGATTAAATCTTTTGGTGTAAAGGCAGGCGTTGTACTTAATCCAGCCACTCCGGCGTCCTTGATCAAACCTATAATCGAGGATATTGACATGGTATTATTGATGACGGTCAATCCGGGTTTTGGCGGGCAAAAGTTCATTAAATCCGTTCTGCCCAAAATTGCTGAAGTGAAGGCGATGGCAGAAATGTATAATCATAATCTCGAAATAGAGATTGATGGTGGAGTGAATGAAGAAACGGCTAAACTATGTATTGAACAAGGGGCGACAGTCCTGGTGGCCGGGTCGGCAATATATAATCAAGAAGATCGACAAGCAGCGATTCAAAAGATTCGGGGAAAGTGATATAAGCCGACACTATCATATTCGTATGATGGTGGTCGGCTTTTTTTATCAATTAAACAAAGGCACCTGGGATATGATTAGATAAAGAAAAGGATGATTTCAATGATTATTAGTATAATGGCTGGAGGTCCGGAATGTTTTTGGCCGGATCTGACATGGTATGAGGAGAAGACTGATCTTTGGGTCGGGGTTGACAGGGGAGTATGGTCCTTGCTTGAAAAAGGTATCGAACCTAAGTACGGTTTCGGGGATTTTGATTCAGTTTCGGAAGGCGAATACAAGAAGATTGAGCAAAGGCTGGAACAAATCAATCTATATTCATCGGAAAAGGATGAAACGGATTTAGAGATTGCATTTAAATGGGCAATAGGGCAAAAGCCAAGTGAAATTCATATCCTGGGCGCTACAGGGGGAAGAATGGACCATTTTCTTGGAAATATCCAGCTGCTCCAAAAAGAAAGTGTCCTCCCTTATCATGGGGATATAGAAATATACATAGTCGATCGGCAAAATATATTCACAGTTAAGACAGCGGGTTCATATGAGGTCACTGCTTTGAAAGATAAGAAATACTTGTCATTGCTCCCTGTAACGGCGGAAGTCACCGGCATTACACTTTCGGGTTTCAAATACCCACTGAATGATGCAAGCGTGGAAATAGGTTCGACCCTTTGCATCAGCAATGAACTAATTTCCGAATCTGGGAATGTTTCATTTGAGAAAGGCATATTAATGGTGATAAGAAGCAGTGATTAAAATTCATGCTTAGAGCAGATTCGGATATAATTACGATCATCCTATATCCGCTTAAAAGCTTATGTTGTAATAGAAAAATTCCACTTCATCTTTAATTGTGGGATGCAAAGAGGAGGGGCATAATGAAATTTTATACGATTAAATTGCCAAAAGTTCTGGGCAGTTTGGTAAGGGCTATGCTCGGAGCGTTTAAAAAAGGCTGATACTTATCTCCATGACACCTCTCAAATTCTGGGGGGTGTTATTTTTCGGTAAAAAAGGGGGGAAGGCTTTCTTCTTTGATGCAGACCAGCCTTGATCAACGATTTAAACCATCCCCATTAATACCGGCCATTATAAGTAAAAAGGCATCCTAAGAGGATGCCGTAACATTATACGCGTTCTACTTTGCCCGATTTAAGAGCTCTTGCAGAAACGTATACACGTTTAGGTTTACCGTCAACTAAAATACGTACTTTTTGAAGGTTAGCGCCCCATGTACGCTTGCTAGCGTTCATTGCGTGAGAGCGGCTGTTACCAGAACGAGTTCTTCTTCCAGTGATTACACATTTACGTGCCATGTTAAATTCCCTCCTAACTACAACAAGCTTAAGTTTTTCGCAGTCGTCTTAAGTCTTTGTAAAATACTTTAATAATTTATCATACCTACCGTTAGAATGCAATACTTCAGTTAATTACTTTCAAGAAAAATACCTTGACATACATACTTCAAAATTGAATTATATATAGTACCGTATGACATTTACTTTTAAAACCATAGACATTATAGTAAAATGTCTTTAGTTGATTTGATTTTTTGGGAGGGAAAAGAAAATGTCTATCGAATTACAAACGAAGTATGGACAAATTGACATCTCTAATGATGTTATCGCAACTGTAGCAGGCGGAGCAGCCGTGGATTGCTACGGAATTATAGGAATGGCTTCCAAAAAACAATTTAAAGACGGCATTGCCGAAATTTTAAGAAAAGAAAACTTTACTAAGGGTGTAATAGTCCGTCAAGAAGAGGAAGAAGTTCATATCGATATGTATATCATCGTAAGTTATGGAACGAAAATCTCGGAAGTTGCACATAATGTGCAATCAAAGGTAAAGTATACTCTGGACAAAACTGTAGGATTAGCTGTTGATTCCGTCAACATTTTTGTACAGGGAGTTCGTGTGACGAACCCTTAAGTATAGGAGGAAAGTTTTGTGTCAATTACAAGTTTAAACGGAAAGCGCTTTGCAGAAATGATCATTCAAGGTGCCAACCATTTAGCGGCAAATGCCCAAATGGTTGATGCGTTGAATGTTTTCCCTGTTCCAGATGGAGATACAGGAACGAATATGAATTTATCGATGACTTCGGGAGCGAAGGAAGTGCAAAATAACGTCCAGGAACACATCGGGAAAGTGGGTACGTCCCTTTCAAGAGGACTGCTGATGGGCGCACGCGGCAACTCAGGAGTAATCCTTTCGCAACTGTTCCGCGGTTTTGCTAAAGCGATTGAACATAAATCGGAAATCAATAGTGAAGAATTTGCCCAAGCTTTTGAAGCAGGAGTTCAGACAGCTTATAAAGCTGTAATGAAACCTGTCGAAGGAACGATTTTAACGGTTGCAAAAGATGCGGCCAAGCAAGCGGTTTCATCAGCAGCAAGGCACCAAGACCTTATTCAAGTAATGGAAGAAATCGTTACGGAGGCCAATGCCTCATTAAAACGCACACCGGATCTTCTTCCAGTCTTAAAAGAAGTGGGAGTCGTTGATAGCGGTGGGCAAGGATTGGTGTTCGTTTATGAAGGTTTCCTTGCTGAGCTGAAAGGTGAAGCCCTTCCAGTCCGATCTTCAAATGGTCCAAGCATGGATGACATGATCAGTGCCGAACATCACATGAATGTACAAGGTCATATGAATACGGAAGATATCGTGTATGGCTACTGCACGGAATTCATGGTCCGATTGGAAAGTGAAAAACTTGCCAATAAACCATTTGATGAAGAAAAATTCAGAAATGATTTAAGTGAATACGGAGATTCTTTATTAGTCATCTCAGATGATGAAGTCGTCAAAGTACATATTCACTCTGAACAGCCTGGAACGTGCCTGAATTATGGACAGCAATATGGTAGTTTAATAAAAATGAAAATCGATAATATGCGTGAACAGCATACTGCGATTGTCGGTGAGACGAATACACCGCTTCAAACTAAATCGTCCACCAAAGAGAAGTACGCTGTAGTGTCAGTGGCGATGGGTGCTGGCATCAGCGAATTATTCAAAAGCATCGGCGCTAAGTCCATCATCGAAGGCGGACAAACGATGAATCCTAGCACGGAAGATATAGTTAAAGCTGTCGAAGAGGCAAATGCAGATCATGTAATCATCTTGCCTAATAATAAAAATATCATCATGGCGGCCAATCAGGCTGCAGATGTGCTTGGGGATCATGTGACTGTCATCCCGACGAAAACAGTACCACAGGGAATGGCTGCATTGTTGGCATTCAACCCTACACTTGATGCTGAAGAGAATAAAAAAGCGATGATCGAAGCCCTTTCGCATGTGAAAACGGGCCAGATTACTTATGCTGTCCGGGATACAAACATTGACGGTCTGGCAATCGAGACCGGGGACTTCATGGGAATTGCTGAAGGCACCATCAAAGTGAAGGATAAAGACATGATTCAGGCGGCAAAAGATCTACTTTCCGATATGATTGACGAAGATTCGGAAATCCTTACCGTTTTATATGGGGAAGATGCCACTGCCGAAGAGGTCGAAAGTCTTGTCGCGTTTTGTAATGAGAATTTCGAAGACGTTGAAGTTGAAGTCCATAATGGGAAACAACCTTTATATTCTTTTATTTTTTCAATTGAATAAGTAGAGGATCATGAAGATAAGGGAGACTTATTCGTCATAGTTTTTGGCGGATCCTGAAAAAAATAAAAGGCAATAAACTGCATATGTCATTAGGCTATGCAGTTTTATTTTTTTAAAAAGAAGGATTACGGACAGCGTGATTGTAATTACAATATATCAAGCTTTATTATTTTACTACTCCCAGTGTAAAGAAGGAGGAGCAAATCATGAAATTCAGAAGTGTATTCGATATAATTGGTCCTGTAATGATCGGCCCCTCTAGTTCCCATACAGCAGGAGCTGCAAGGATCGGGAGGGTTGCCAGGAATTTATTCGATCGGGAACCAAAATGGGCCCATATTTCTTTTTACGGATCGTTTGCCAAAACCTATAAAGGCCATGGAACGGATGTAGCCATTGTAGGGGGCTTACTTGATTTTGATACATTTGATGAGAGAATTAAAGAATCGCTGGAACTAGCCCGTAAAAAGAAAATGAAAGTTACTTTTCGGGAAGAAGAAGCAGTACCCGAACATCCCAATACTGCAAAAGTAACAGTTGGAGATGATGATGGTGAACTGGAACTTGTCGGAATATCGATTGGCGGGGGAAAGATCGAAATCGTCGAACTGAATGGGTTTAAATTGAGGCTCTCCGGGCACAACCCTGCCATACTTGTCGTTCATGATGATCGATTTGGTGCCATCGCCAATGTGTCAAACATATTAGCCAAGCATCAAATCAATATTGGCCAGATGGAAGTCTCCCGAAAAGAGAAAGGGAAGATGGCCCTGATGACGATTGAAGTGGACCATAACCTGGAGGATCACGTCATCGCAGAAATTACGGCACTCCCCAACATCACTCAAGTAGCAAGGATTGTGGATTGACAGGGCAATCGTTTCCACTTAGGAAGGAGAAGAAATCATGTTTCGAAATGTAGCGGAATTAGTAGAATTAGCTGAATCAAAGCAGAAAAGAATTTCAACGCTGATGATAGAGCAGGAAATGGAAGTAACGGGAAAAAACCGTGAAGAAATCATCCGCCAGATGGGAGTCAACCTGGATGTAATGGAACAGGCAGTGGAAAAAGGACTTCAAGGTGTACGGTCCGTTTCCGGCTTGACGGGAGGGGATGCAGTTCTTCTTCAGAATTACATTAAATCCGGAAATTCCTTATCCGGTGAACTGCTTTTGGATGCGGTAAGCAAAGCCGTGGCAACAAACGAAGTGAACGCAGCAATGGGAACGATTTGTGCGACACCGACTGCCGGATCTGCTGGTGTTGTTCCTGGAACACTTTTTGCTTTGCAAAATAAATTAAAACCGACTCGGGAACAAAAAATTGAGTTCCTTTTTACAGCAGGGGCTTTTGGTTTTGGTGTTGCGAATAATGCTTCAATCTCTGGAGCCGCAGGGGGCTGTCAGGCGGAGGTCGGTTCTGCCTCGGGCATGGCAGCGGCAGCCATCGTTGAAATGGCAGGTGGGACACCGGCACAAAGTGCAGAAGCGATGGCAATCACATTAAAGAACATGCTTGGTCTTGTATGTGACCCTGTTGCTGGGCTTGTGGAAGTGCCTTGTGTGAAGCGGAATGCCATGGGTGCAGCCAATGCTATGGTTGCCGCAGATATGGCGTTAGCGGGGATCACAAGCCGCATACCGTGTGATGAAGTGATAGATGCGATGTATAAAATCGGGCAAACGATGCCATCGGCACTTAGGGAAACTGCACAAGGAGGTTTAGCGGCTACACCGACTGGACGGGAGTTGGAAGCGAAAATCTTTGGCTTACCGCTGAATAAGAAGTGAAACCAACTTTACAGGGATCCATAACAGCAGTAAAAGGAATTGGGGCCGAAACGGCTGCAGCGTTGGGGGAAATGGGGATCCATACCGTCGCGGATCTCCTTGAACATCTCCCATATCGCTATGAAGATTACCGATTGAGGGATTTGGAAACGGTCGAGCATGATGAGCGAGTTACCGTGGAAGGCAAGGTTCATACGGTGCCCACGTTAGGATACTTCGGAAAGAAAAAATCCAGGCTCACGATTAAAGTATTGACTGGGAGATATTTAATAAATGTCATTTTTTTTAACCAGCCATACCTGAAGCCCAAGCTTGCTATAGGTGAAACCGTAACCGTTACAGGAAAGTGGGACCGTCATCGCCAAACCATTACAGGGTCGGAATGCCACGTTGGTGATCGTAGCCGGGAGAAAGAGTTCGAACCGGTGTACTCAGTGAAAGGCAGCATCACTGTCAAGGGTCTCCGCCGCTTTATTTCCAATGCATTTTCTGAATATGGGGCAATGATAGAAGAGAATCTGCCCCCGCAATTACTGGCGGCCTACAAACTGATGCCACGTAACGATGCTCTTCGTACAATGCATTTCCCTCTATCGGCCAATGAGGTGAAAAAGGCTCGACGCCGTTTTGTGTATGAAGAGTTTTTACTGTTTCAACTTAAAATGCAGGCACTTCGTAAAGTGCAGAGGGAGCAGTCAAAAGGGATAGGACAGGAGTTTGACATGGAGCAGCTGGAAGCCTTCATTGCAACTCTCCCTTTTCCTTTGACGAACGCTCAAAATAGGGTCGTCGAGGAAATAATGAATGACATGAAATCTCCTTACCGGATGAATCGTCTACTTCAAGGGGATGTCGGGTCTGGAAAAACGGTGGTTGCCGCCATATGCCTGAAGGCGACGATTACAGCAGGTTTCCAAGGTGCACTTATGGTCCCGACGGAAATTTTGGCTGAGCAGCATGCTCAATCCCTTAAGGCAATGTTGGAACCGAGCGGAGTAAAGGTCGCATTGTTGACAAGTTCGGTAAAAGGAAAAAAACGCAAGGAACTATTGCAAATGCTGGAATCCGGGGAACTAGATCTTTTGATAGGAACTCATGCATTGATACAGGATGAAGTGAATTTTCGGAACCTAGGTCTTGTCATAACGGATGAACAACATCGTTTCGGAGTGGAACAGCGCCGCATCCTACGTGAAAAAGGTACCAATCCAGATGTCCTTTTCATGACGGCTACACCGATTCCGCGAACGCTTGCAATTACAGTGTTTGGGGAAATGGACGTCTCCACGATCGATGAAATGCCTGCCGGGCGAAAAGCGATAGAAACCTATTGGGCGAAACACCAAATGCTTGACCGGATCTTAACCTTTGTCGAAAAGGAACTAAAGAAAGGTAGACAGGCTTACGTAATTTGTCCATTGATTGAGGAGTCTGAGAAACTCGATTCTTTACAGAATGTTCTCGATGTTCATGCAATGCTGACACAATACTTTGCGAACAGGTACAAAGTGGGTCTTATGCATGGAAGGCTGCCCGCTGATGAAAAAGACGAAGTGATGCAGCAGTTTAGTGCCAATGAAGCACAAATCCTTGTTTCCACGACGGTTGTCGAAGTTGGGGTGAATGTTCCAAATGCAACGGTAATGGTCATTTATGATGCGGAGCGGTTTGGGCTTTCACAGTTGCATCAGTTACGCGGAAGGGTTGGGCGGGGAAGTGATCAGTCCTTTTGCATACTGCTGGCCGATCCGAAAACGGAAGTAGGCAAAGAACGGATGAAAATCATGACCGAGACAAACGATGGTTTTGCCCTTTCTGAAAAAGATTTGGAACTTCGTGGCCCCGGGGACTTCTTCGGTAAAAAACAAAGCGGCCTTCCCGAGTTCAAGGTAGCCGACATGGTCCATGATTACAGGACCCTGGAAGTGGCAAGGATGGATGCAGCAAAATTGATTGCCTCCCAAAGCTTTTGGCATTCCCCGGAGTATGCTCCGCTTCGGAACTATTTAGAGGGGACGGGCGTATTCACGGGAGAAAAGCTGGACTGAACTGAATGAAAAACCAATAGCAGATTGTGAGATTTTACGCAATATCTTGCAATCTGTTTTTAAAATATATATACTACTATTAGTACCTAGTCATAATACTACGGATGGTGACCTTCAAATGCGAAGAAATAAGAAGGAACGCCAGCAATTATTAATCGAAACGATTAAACAGAATCCTTTTGTAACGGATGAGGAGCTGGCTGAAAAATATTCGGTGAGTGTCCAGACCATTAGGCTTGACCGTCTTGAATTATCGATACCGGAACTGCGTGAGCGCATTAAAAGCGTGGCCGAGAAAAAATTCAGTGACGAAATCAGGGCATTGCCTTTGGATGAAATCATCGGGGAAGTAATTGACCTTAATTTAGATGATAATGCAATTTCGATTTTGGATATAAATAAAGAGCATGTCTTTAAGCGGAATGGAATTGCAAGGGGACATCACCTGTTTGCCCAAGCGAATTCATTGGCTGTAGCAGTCATAAATGATGAACTGGCATTAACTGCAAAAGCATCCATTTTATTTACTCGTTCTGTAAAGGAAAATGAAAGAGTGGTAGCTAAAGCGAGGGTTAAAAGCGTGGACCACACCAACGATCGTTCTGTGGTGGAAGTCAGAAGCTACGTGGGTAATGAACTGGTTTTTAAAGGCGAGTTCGAAATGTATCGCTCTTAACTTTCTAGTAAAGGATGAAAGAAAATGAAGATTACGATAGATGCCATGGGTGGCGATAATGCTCCCGAGGCACAGGTTTTGGGAGCGATGAAAGCTGTCGAGAATTTTTCCGATGTGGAAATCACCCTGATAGGCAATCAAGCTGAAATTAACCAATACTTAGCGAAACATGACCGTATAAGGGTTATACATACTGATGAAAAAATATTGAGTACCGATGAACCGGTTCGTGCGGTCCGGCGCAAGAAAAGCGCCTCGATGGTGTTGGCTGCACAGCAAGTGGCTGACGGAGAAGCCGATGCATGCATTTCCTCAGGCAATACGGGGGCTCTAATGGCTGCGGGCTTGTTTGTGGTCGGAAGGATAGAAGGAATTGAACGTCCGGCATTGGCTCCCACCCTTCCGACAATCGATGGTAAAGGTTTTGTGCTACTGGATGTAGGTGCGAACTCCGATGCGAAACCGGAGCATCTCCTTCAATTTGCCATAATGGGGTCTGTTTATGCCCAAAAAGTGCGGGGAATCGAAAAGCCCCGTGTCGGATTACTTAATATTGGCACGGAAGAAAAAAAAGGGAATGAACTGACAAAGCATGCCTTTACATTACTGCAGCAATCATCGGAGATATCCTTTATAGGTAACGTAGAGGCAAGGGACCTCCTGAGCGGGCCGGCAGATGTTGTCGTAACGGATGGCTTCACGGGAAATATGGTATTAAAGACGCTTGAAGGTACTGCTATGAGCGTATTCAAAATGGTGAAAACGGCATTGATGAGCAATCTCAAGAGTAAGTTGGCCGCAGCAATGGTAAAGCCTGAACTAAAAGGCATAAAAAATAAAATGGATTACTCGGAGTATGGCGGTGCCGGCCTATTCGGTTTGAAGGCCCCTGTCATTAAGGCTCATGGTTCTTCAGATGCGAATGCGGTCTATAATGCAATACGCCAGACTCGCGATATGGTTGGAAATGACGTCATATCGACAATTGCGGAGACAATAGAAAAACAATAATAAATCATAGAGGCAGGGGAGTAACAAATGGGTAAAATTGCTTTTGTCTTTCCAGGACAAGGTTCACAATCAATAGGAATGGGGCATGGCTTATATCAGGAAAACGAGCGTGCTCAGCAAATTTTTCGTTCAGCTGATGAAAAACTTGATTTTCCACTTTCCGAATTGATCTTTAATGGCACACAACAAGAATTAACGGTGACTTATAATGCACAGCCCGCTTTATTGACCACGAGTTATGCTTTTGTCAAGGAGTTGGAAGAAGCGGGGATCAAACCCGATTATACAGCCGGGCACAGTTTAGGTGAATATACGGCATTAGTGGCATCTGGTGCAATTTCTTTTGAGGATGCCGTATATACAGTGCGTAAGCGTGGTGAATTCATGGAAGCTGCGGTACCGAATGGTCAAGGATCAATGGCTGCGATTTTGGGAATGGACCGGGAAGCTCTATCTGAAGTCACTTCTGAAATTACGGCCACAGGGGAATCCGTTCAATTGGCCAATATTAATTGTCCAGGGCAAATCGTCATTTCAGGCACCTCGGAAGGGGTTAAACTTGCGAGTGCAAAAGCCAAGGAAAATGGCGCTAAACGGGCTCTTCCTCTTGAAGTTAGCGGACCGTTCCATTCGGAATTGATGAAACCGGCAGCAGAAAAGTTACAGGGTGTCCTTGATGAAGTAAGCTTCAAACAGGCAGAAATTCCTGTTATTTCAAACGTAACGGCTAAGCCCATTACAGCACCTGCAGAAATAAAAGAAAAGTTAATCGAACAGCTGTATTCACCGGTCCTTTGGGAGGACAGTGTGAAAAACCTGCTTGAATTGGGCGTGGATACGTTCATCGAGGTGGGCCCTGGGAAAGTATTGGGCGGATTGATAAAGAAAATTGATCGTTCCGTTCAAATCTACTCGGTATCCGATATAGATACTCTAACTAAAACAATTGAAACATTGAAGGGGGCACAAGCATGATCCTCGAAGGAAAAAAAGCACTTGTAACGGGAGCTTCACGAGGTATTGGCAGGGAAGTTGCATTAGAACTTGCCCGTCAGGGAGCTGATGTTGCCATCAACTATTCCGGCAGTGAAGCTAAAGCGAATGAAGTGGTTGACGAAATCAAGGCATTGGGCCGTAAAGCATTCGCCATACAATGCGATGTTGCAAATAGTGAATCGGTGACAAGCATGATCAAAGAGGTCGTCGAACAATTTGGCAGAGTGGATATCCTGGTCAATAATGCTGGCATCACACGTGATAACCTATTGATGCGTATGAAAGAAGATGAATGGGATTCAGTGATCAATACGAATCTTAAAGGCGTGTTCCTATGCACCAAAGCGGTTACAAGGCAAATGATGAAACAGCGTAGCGGCAGGATCATCAATATGGCATCGATCGTCGGCGTCAGCGGAAATGCAGGGCAGGCTAATTATGTAGCGGCTAAAGCTGGTGTGATCGGCCTGACTAAAACCACGGCAAAGGAACTTGCATCAAGAGGCATTACGGTCAATGCGATTGCCCCAGGTTTCATCTCAACGGATATGACTGGTGAATTGCCTGAAGACGTACAAAAAGCCATGCTGGACCAAATTCCGCTTGCACGGTTCGGTGACCCTAAAGATATTGCTGCAGTGGCGTCTTTCCTCGCTTCTGAGGCCAGCAAATATATGACTGGGCAAACTCTTCATGTAGATGGCGGCATGGTCATGTAAGTTTTCTTTGATTTTTTTCGAAATTAATTTATAATGTTTTGAGGGGAGGTGAACACATTGGCAGATGTATTAGAAAGAGTAACTAAAATCGTTGTAGATCGTTTGAACGTAGAAGAATCAGAGGTAAAACTTGAAGCTTCTTTCAAAGAGGATCTTGGTGCCGATTCCCTTGATGTAGTCGAACTAGTCATGGAATTCGAAGACGAGTTTGATATGGAAATTTCGGACGATGACGCTGAAAAAATCGCCACAGTAGGTGATGCTGTGAATTACATACAAAGCACTATGTAATGAATTGTCATTTGACTAAAAGCTCCGTTTTTTAACGGGGCTTTCTCTTATTGCTTAAAGAAGTTTGATGCAGCGGCAGATAAGGAAATGAGCATGTACAAGGTAAGTTCCGCCTGCGTGGCAGTGGTCTTTTGCCATTAGTTTTCTTTAAGGGGATAATAATGTATGATGGTACATAGGAAAGCTTGACAGGGATTCCTGCCAGGTTTCTTTTTATATATTGGAAAAATATGCTTTTTGAACCGTTGTGGAGGGTTTTGTGTGATGCGTAGGAACGGAAATAATCGTAAACCATCAATCAAGGATAATAAATTTAAACAGTTGCAAGAAAATCTGGGTTTTCATTTTAAAGATGAAAATCTATTAAAACAAGCTTTTACGCATTCATCTTATGTGAATGAGCATCGCCGTAAGCCTTATGAAGATAATGAAAGGCTTGAATTCTTAGGAGACGCTGTACTAGAATTGACCATCTCTAAATACTTATATCAAAAATATCCGATGATGAGCGAAGGTGAACTTACCAAACTAAGGGCAGCCATTGTGTGTGAGCCTTCACTAGTTGCTTTTGCCAATAGCCTTTCTTACGGGGAATATGTATTACTCGGAAAAGGGGAAGAAATGACAGGTGGAAGAGAACGCCCTGCCATGCTTGCGGATGTATTCGAAGCCTACATTGGTGCTTTGTACCTTGATCAAGGATTAGAGCCGGTTGTGCAGTTTTTGACGAATGTCGTGTTTCCGAAGATAGACGAGGGTGCTTTTTCTCATGTGATGGATTATAAGAGCCAGCTTCAGGAGCTGATCCAGCGGGATGCCATCGGTGTCCTGCAATATAAGATCTTGCAGGAAAAAGGACCGGCTCATAATCGGGAGTTTGTTTCGACCGTCTCCCTTAATGGGGAAGAGCTGGGCTCTGGAATAGGAAAGTCCAAAAAAGAAGCGGAGCAGCATGCTGCCGAGCATGCATTGATCGTTTTAAAAGATAAAAAATCAACAAGATAGTTGAACAGTAGAGGGGGAAAGGTCATGTTCCTCAAACGTTTGGACGTTGTAGGATTTAAATCTTTCGCAGAGAAAATTTCGATTGATTTTGTACCTGGTGTCACGGCAGTGGTTGGACCAAACGGAAGCGGTAAAAGTAATGTGACCGATGCAGTCCGATGGGTACTTGGAGAGCAGTCCGCGAAATCACTGCGTGGAGCGAAAATGGAAGATATCATCTTTTCGGGAAGTGACACGAGGAAAGCGTTGAATTTTGCGGAAGTATCATTGACCCTTGATAACGAGACCAATTCCCTACCGATCGACTTTCATGAAGTCAGTGTGACAAGACGTGTATATCGATCGGGAGAAAGTGAATTTTTCATTAATAATCAAGGTTGCCGTCTGAAAGACATCATAGACCTTTTCATGGATTCTGGTCTTGGGAGAGAAGCATTTTCCATCATCAGCCAAGGGAAAGTGGAAGAAATCCTAAGCAGTAAGGCTGAAGAAAGACGAGTGATCTTTGAAGAGGCAGCGGGTGTCCTGAAGTATAAAACTAGAAAACGAAAAGCGGAATCGAAGCTGACGGAAACACAGGATAACTTAAACCGGGTCCATGATATCCTCCATGAATTGGAGGGGCAGGTGGAGCCATTAAAAATTCAGTCTTCCCTCGCCAAGGAATTTTTGGCGAAGAAAGAAGAGCTTGAGCAAATAGAAGTGGCTTTAACCGTTTTTGAAATAGAAGAGTTATATGAAAAATGGGAAAAACTGTCACAAGAACTTGAAAAACATAATGAAATGGAACAGCAAATGGCAGGACAGCTTCATGACAGGGAAGCGCATCTCAAAAAACTAAGGGATAGTCTTGCGACGCTTGAGACATCGATCAATGGACTTCAGGAAATTCTCCTGAATGCCAGTGAAGAACTTGAAAAGCTTGAAGGCCGTAAAGAGGTTTTGAAAGAACGGAAAAAAAATGCTGCCCAAAACAAGTCACAGCTAGAAAAAGCGATTGTGGAAGGTGAGGCTGCCGTCGAGCGTTTGTCTTTGCAAAAGAAAAGAGAAACGGAAATCCTGCATGCACTGAACTTGGAAGTGAAGGGGATTTCTGAAACCTTACATGAAAAACAAAAAAGCCTGGGCCTTTTCAATAGTGATATTGAAGCGATGATCGAAGCGAAAAAGAGTGACTATATCGAGTGGCTGAACAAGCAGGCATCGGCAAAAAACGAAAAACAATACCTGCTCCAGCAATTAACGCAGCAGGAACATAAAAATGCTAAACTTGATATGGAAAATGAAAAGTTCTTAACCGAAAGAATGGATATCACTGCTAAAAAAATGGAATATTCACAGCTGATGGAAAATATGACTAAGCAGCTTGAAGAGCATGTCACTTATTTCCGAAATCAGCAGAATAAATTGAATGCTGCAAAAGATACGTATCAAAAACAAGAAACCACCCTTTATAAGGCCTATCAATTCCTTCAACAGGCAAAATCTCGTAAAGAACTTCTTGAAGAAATGGAAGATGATTATGCAGGCTTTTTCCAGGGTGTAAAAGAGGTTTTGAAAGCGAAAGAAACCCTTCGAGGCATTGAAGGGGCAGTTGCGGAATTGATAAAGGTTCCAAAGGAATATGAAACGGCCATCGAAACGGCTCTGGGCGGAGCGATGCAGCATGTTGTCGTGGAACGCGAGGAGCATGCACGGGAAGCCATTTCCTTCTTGAAGAAAAATAGGTATGGGCGTGCGACGTTCTTGCCTTTATCAGTCATAAAGGCAAGAGAGGTATCAGCTAACCAACTATCGATGCTGAAGAGTCATCCAGCTTTTGTGGGGACAGGTTCCTCATTGATACAATATGATGATAGGCATGCAGCGATTGCTGAAAATCTATTAGGAACGGTGATGATCACCACTGATTTAAAAGGTGCAAATGACCTGGCGAAAATGATGCAGCACCGTTTCCGCTTCGTAACACTTGAAGGGGATATCGTCAATCCAGGTGGCTCAATGACTGGTGGAGCCTTAAAGCAAAAAACGACCTCCCTGCTTTCAAGGAAAACGGAATTGGAAGAGCTCCATCAAAAACTTGCTGCAATGGAAGCTAAAACGAATCAGCTAGAAAAGCAAGTCAAACAGCTCAAAGTGGATTTGGGTGTTCAAGAGCAAACGCTTGAACAAACCAGAAAAACAGGAGAGAGACTTCGATTACAAGAACAAACCCTTAAGGGCGAGCTCCGTGAAGTGGAGCTGCAGGAAAGAAATGTGAATGAACGGCTGCATCTTTATGATTTGGATAAAAATTCATATTTAGAAGAACAACAGCAAAAAACAGCAAGACTTGAAGAGCTGGAAGAACTTTTGGAATCATGTAAAACTGAGATTGAAGGGCTGGACCGGTTGATTTCCGAAATGACCGAACAAAAGCAATCTCAGCAATCCTCAAAAGAGAGCCTTTCTGAAGAAACGAATGAACTGAGGGTAATGCTTGCCTCTAAGCGCGGCCAGCTGCAAAACCAAAAAGAGAAGATGGAACGCATTGAATCGGATCTTTCAAAGGAAACAAGCAGGCTTGCCGAAAACAAAGATGATTTAGGGCTCCTGACCAATGAAATGACAGACAGTTCAAGCGGGGAAGAGTCCCTGGAAGATATGGCTCAGCAGAAATTGCTCGATAAAAATGGAGCAATTGAAGGAATCGCCATGAAAAAACAGGAAAAAAACGAGCTTCTCACGGAAGTTGAAACGCTTGAACTGTCCTTGAAAGAAGAAAATCGACTTTATAGAGGCATTGTCGAAGTGATAAAGGATGAAGAAGTGAAATTAACTCGTCTGGATGTCGAACTGGAAAATCGCCTCGACCACTTGAGAGAAGAATATACCCTTTCCTTTGAAGGTGCTAAAGAACAGTATCCATTGATGATGCCTGCAGAAGAGGCTCAAAAAAGGGTGAAGTTAATCAAGCTTGCAATCGAGGAACTGGGGACGGTGAATCTAGGTGCAATTGATGAATACGCACGTGTAGCTGAACGCTATGAATTCCTTCTTAGTCAAAAGGAAGATCTTCAACAGGCGAAAGATACATTATTCCAAGTCATCGATGAAATGGATGATGAAATGAAGCGGCGCTTTGCCGAAACCTTCTATTCGATCCGTGAAGAATTCGAACAAGTCTTCAAAGCTTTATTCGGCGGAGGCAGAGCGGAGCTGAAGCTGACAAATCCGGATGATTTACTAAATACAGGAGTAGATATCATTGCACAGCCTCCCGGGAAAAAACTGCAAAATTTGAGCCTCTTATCCGGGGGAGAACGAGCATTGACAGCCATAGCCCTTTTATTCTCCATTCTAAAAGTGCGTCCGGTGCCTTTCTGTATCCTTGATGAGGTCGAGGCAGCGCTTGATGAGGCGAATGTCGTCCGGTTCAGTCAATTTTTAAGGAAGTTCAGCAGGGAAACGCAGTTCATCGTGATCACTCACCGCAAAGGCACGATGGAAGAGGCGGATGTCCTATATGGAATTACGATGCAGGAGTCAGGTGTCTCCAAACTTGTTTCCGTCCGGATGGAAGAATCAGAAAACTTTATGGAAGTTTAAAATTCATGAATTAGAGGAAGTGGGACAATGAGTTTTTTCAAAAAGCTAAAAGAGAAATTTACGACCCAGGAAGAAAAAGAAAAATCAGTTGAAGCAGAAATATCCATAGGAGAAAAATTCAAACAAGGTTTGACAAAGACGAGGAATTCCTTTACGGGAAGGGTTAATGAACTTGTTGCCCGTTATCGGAAAGTGGATGAGGACTTTTTTGAAGAACTTGAAGAAATCCTGATACAGGCAGATGTAGGCTTTGATACTGTGATGGAACTGATTGATCAATTAAAAATGGAAGTCAAGCTTCGCAATATCTCTGATACGAGGGAAGTGCAGTCCGTTATCTCCGAAAAGCTTGTTGAAATCTACCAAGGTGATGATGAAGCGACTTCAAGCCTCAATATACAAGAAGAAGGTTTGACGGTCATTTTGTTTGTAGGGGTTAATGGGGTAGGTAAAACGACGACCATTGGTAAACTCGCCCATAAATTCAAAACAGAAGGTAAATCTGTCGTATTGGCTGCCGGGGATACCTTCCGTGCCGGTGCGATCGAACAGCTTGAGGTTTGGGGAGAGCGTGTCGGTGTCAGTGTAATCAAACAGGGTGAAGGCTCTGACCCTGCAGCGGTCATGTTCGACGCCATTCAGGCCGCCAAGGCACGAAAAGCGGATATACTGATCTGCGACACGGCCGGCCGCTTACAGAATAAAGTTAATTTAATGAAGGAATTGGAAAAGGTGAAACGTGTAATTGAACGTGAAGTACCAGGTGCACCACACGAGGTGTTGCTTGCCCTTGATGCTACAACCGGGCAAAATGCCCTTATTCAGGCCAAGACATTCAAGGAAGCGACCAATGTTTCCGGGATTGTTTTAACAAAGCTTGATGGCACCGCAAAAGGTGGGATTGTTTTGGCAATTCGTAATGAATTGGCCATTCCCGTTAAATTTGTCGGGCTAGGTGAAAAAATGGACGATCTACAGGAATTCGATGCTGAGAAATATGTTTATGGCCTTTTCGCTGATATCATCGATAAAGAAGAGGTTTAGAAAAATTGTAAGCCGGAAGAGATAATTCTCTTCTGGTTTTTTGTTCACAGTGTTTATTTGGAGGAACAATTGCAGAAAGGTCTAAAAAAGCGGCGGAAAAAAGAAAAAAATAATGCTTTGCAATCAAGTGGTAAGGAGTTTAACTTGACATCAAATAAACAAGGCTTTACAATATAAACTTGTAAAGGGTTTTCACTTAACAGCAGGGAGGCTTGCTAAGATGCTTGAAAAGACAACGCGGATTAATTATTTGTATGACTTTTACCAATCGTTGTTAACGGAGAAGCAGCAGAGCTACATGTCCCTCTACTATCTGGATGATTACTCTCTTGGCGAGATTGCCGAAGAATACGAAGTCAGTAGGCAGGCAGTCTATGATAATATAAAAAGAACGGAAGCGATGCTTGAGGAATATGAAGCAAAGCTTTTGTTATTTCAAAAATTTCAAGAGCGTAACCAGTGGATTGCGAATATGAAGGGACTCATAGAAAAGGATTCCTTTTCAAAAGAGGAGCTGCTTGACGCAATCACAACGCTTGAGAAGTTGGATTAGGAGGCGGCAATATGGCATTTGAAGGATTGGCCGACCGACTGCAAAGCACGATGCAAAAAATTCGCGGAAAAGGGAAGGTCAACGAAGCGGACGTAAAAGAAATGATGCGTGAAGTCCGATTGGCCCTGCTTGAAGCGGATGTTAACTTTAAAGTCGTGAAGGATTTTGTAAAGCGTGTCAGTGAACGTTCGGTAGGTCAGGAAGTGCTGAAAAGCTTAACCCCCGGTCAACAGGTAATTAAAGTAGTTAAGGAAGAATTGACGGAGCTGATGGGCGGCGAACAAAGCAAGATTGCCGTTGCCTCGAAACCGCCGACTGTCATTATGATGGTTGGGCTTCAGGGTGCTGGTAAAACGACGACCACCGGAAAGCTTGCCAATCTTCTTAGGAAAAAATACAACCGCAAGCCATTGCTCGTTGCGGCTGATATTTACCGTCCGGCGGCGATTAAGCAGCTTGAAACACTTGGCAAACAATTAAGCATGCCTGTTTTCTCCCTTGGGGACCAGGTCAGCCCTGTTGAAATTGCCAAACAGGCAATTGAAAAAGCTAAGGAAGAACATCATGATTATGTGTTGATTGATACCGCAGGCCGCCTTCATGTTGATGAAAACTTGATGGGCGAACTGAAGGATATCAAAGAGTTGACAAAACCTGATGAAATCTTCCTGGTTGTCGATGCGATGACAGGTCAGGATGCGGTCAATGTAGCCCAAAGCTTCAATGAACAGCTAGGCCTGACTGGAGTCGTCTTAACGAAACTTGATGGGGATACACGTGGTGGTGCGGCACTTTCAATCCGTTCAGTCACCGACACGCCGATTAAATTCGTCGGTATGGGGGAAAAATTGGATGCACTTGAAGCGTTCCATCCAGAACGGATGGCGTCAAGGATTCTCGGCATGGGTGATGTATTGACCCTAATCGAAAAAGCACAGGCCAATGTAGATGAAGAAAAAGCGAAAGAATTAGAGAAAAAGATGCGTACAGCCACTTTTACCTTTGATGATTTCCTTGATCAGCTTGGTCAGGTGCGGAATATGGGACCGCTTGATGATATTCTGAAAATGATTCCCGGTGCGAATAAAATGAAAGGGATGGACAACCTTCAGATCGATGAGAAACAGATCGGTCATGTGGAAGCTATCATCCGTTCAATGACTACGCATGAAAAGGAACATCCGGAAACCATGAATGCATCCCGCAAGAAACGGATTGCCAAGGGAAGCGGCAGATCGATTCAAGAAGTGAACCGTCTACTGAAGCAATTCGAAGAAATGAAAAAGATGATGAAACAGGTTACGAACATGCAAAAAGGAAAGAAAAAGGGATTCAAATTCCCGTTCATGTAAGGTTTATTTTAGGTCGAAACTGAAGTGAAATACAGGTCAAATCCATGTATTTCAACACTTTTTTTACCTGTTAAGAAAAAAACCTTTACAAACATGCAAGACATTTGATATTATACTATCTTGTGTGAAACTATTCGGAGGTGCTTATTTAAAATGGCAGTAAAAATTCGCTTAAAACGTATGGGAGCTAAAAAATCTCCTTTCTATCGTATTGTAGTTGCAGATTCTCGTTCACCACGTGACGGACGTTACATTGAAGTGGTAGGAACTTATAACCCGGTGTCTCAACCAGCTAAAGTTGAAATCAACGAAGAGCTTGCTCTTAAATGGTTACAAGATGGAGCTAAACCATCTGATACAGTTCGTAACTTATTCTCTACACAAGGCATCATGGAAAAATTCCATGTTGCAAAAAACAGCAAGTAATCGACGGTAGTTGATGAAAGCACTGATTGAAACGATTGTTTCAGCACTTGTGGATTATCCGGAAGAGGTCATCGTGAGCTCCAAGGAAGAGTCCGACCGGATTGTTTATACCCTCTCCGTTCATAAAGAGGACATGGGCAAGGTGATCGGTAAACAAGGGCGTGTTGCTAAGGCGATTCGGACTGTGGTATATGCAGCAGGATCTTCACAGCAGAAGAAAATCTATTTGGAGATTTCCGAATAAGGAGGGTTAATACCCCTCCTTTTTTTGTACTTCAAGAAAGTGAAATTCCGACTTGGATCCTTATTGAATAGACCAGGACTTTAAACTTTACGCCTTTTTAAGACGCATCTTTTAGCGATTTACGTTATACTTAAGAGAATGACCCCCATTTCAAAAAGATTACCCCATCATACATATTTTTTGAAGGAAATAAGAAATCATAGATAATAGGAGGTGCTGGAATGAAAATTCTCCAAAATGTAATCGTTAACCAAGTATTAACGGAATCCAGCAAGAATCAGCTCCTCGAGAAATACAAGTCAAAACGCCTTCAGCTTCAAAAAGAGAGTGAACAGCTTCGCTTTGAACTGAAAAAACTTGAAAAAACAAGAACTCTCCAACCTGCTAGTCTCCGTGCTCATTTTGAAAAAGAAATAAACCAGAGGCAAGAAAAAATTAAACTGCTTGAATTTCAAATGGAGCAGTTGGAGATCCTTCCCGCAGGTAGTGAATTGAAGGAACGGGAAGTTCAAAGTATCATTGATGTGGAAATTGGGGCAGATTGGGACGAAATTATGGCAACGAAGACCATTGTCATTAAAGATGGAATCGTCTCGGAAATTCGTTAGAGGTGAAAGAATGGAAAAATGGTTTAATGTAGGTAAAATTGTCAACACACATGGTCTTTTAGGAGAGGTCCGTGTTATTTCTTCAACAGACTTTCCAGAAAAACGATACAAAGTGGGAAATACTCTGTATTTGTTTAGGGACACGGAGAAAAAACCTTTGCCGCTTATCGTCAGGTCGCATCGCACCCATAAAAATTTTAACCTGTTGACGTTCGAGAACTATTATAACGTCGGACAGGTCGAGGCTTTTAAAAACGGGGTCCTGAAAGTCAAGGAAGCACAGCTTGGTAAATTGGACGAAGGTGAGTTCTACTTCCATGAAATCATCGGCTGTTCGGTATTTACGGATGAAGGCATGGAAGTTGGGGAAATCATTGAGGTTCTTACTCCTGGTGCCAATGATGTTTGGGTCATTAAGAAAGCTGGCAGTAAGGACATCCTGATCCCGTATATTGAACAAATTGTAAAAGAAGTGGATATTTCCGCTAAAAAGGTCATCATTACACCGATGGAAGGACTTTTGGACTGATGAAAATCGATGTGCTTTCGCTTTTTCCAGAAATGTTCGAAGGGGTATTTGGTTCGTCAATCTTAAAAAAGGCTGCGGAAAAGCAGGCTGTCAGCTACAAGGTGACCAACTTTCGAGATTATGCAGATAATAAACATTCGACGGTAGACGATTATCCGTACGGCGGCGGTGCCGGAATGGTATTGAAGGCACAACCGATCTTTGATGCTGTGGAGGCTCTAAAAGGGCAAGGTGAGCTAACCCCAAGGGTAGTCCTGCTTTGTCCCCAGGGAGAGCGTTACACGCAGAAAAAAGCCGAAGAGCTTGCTGGAGAGGAACATCTCATTTTCATTTGCGGGCATTATGAAGGGTATGATGAGCGCATCCGGGAGCATGTCGTCACTGATGAAATATCGATTGGTGACTTTGTGCTTACAGGAGGGGAATTGGGTGCAATGGTCATTATTGACAGCGTTGTGCGCTTGCTTCCTGGCGTTCTGGGAAATGTTGACTCCCCGATTCTTGATTCCTATTCTTCTGGTTTGTTAGAGCATCCCCATTATACTAGGCCTGCAGATTTCCGGGGGATGAAAGTTCCCGATCCGCTAATATCCGGGAATCATAAAAAAATCGATGAATGGCGGATGAAGGAATCTCTGCGCAGAACTTGGATTCGACGTCCGGATTTGCTCGATAGTTATGAACTATCGGAAGTTGAAAAAAAATTATTATCCGAGATTAAAAAAGAAGACTGATGGCTATTGCATCGTCGTTTATAGTATGATAGGATATAACTTGTGACTTGGGCAAAATGCTCAGTCTTATAACGATGTTCCGCTGCAAACAATGAGTATTTGCAAGAGCGTCCAGGAGGAGTTGAAATCGATGCAAAATCTTATTAACGAAATCACAAAAGAACAACTTCGCTCAGATCTTCCATCATTCAGACCTGGTGACACAGTACGTGTACACGTAAAGGTTATTGAAGGAACTCGCGAACGTATCCAGTTGTTTGAAGGCGTTGTAATCAAACGTCGTGGCGGCGGAGTTAGTGAAACTTTCACAGTGCGTAAGATCTCTTACGGCGTTGGAGTAGAACGTGCTTTCCCTGTTCACACACCAAAAATTGCGAAACTAGAAGTTATCCGTCACGGTAAAGTACGTCGTGCGAAACTTTATTACCTACGCGAACTTCGTGGTAAAAAAGCACGTATTAAAGAAATTCGTCGTTAATTCTTCGAATATCTTCATGCGGGTTTACCATGATCCACATAAGGTGAATAACCAAACAGTATCATGCAAAAAAAGGGAGCTTGTTTATCAGGCTCCCTTTTTGCACTTTAAGAAACGATGAATACACATACGGTGAGAACTATATAGAATCCTGCTCGCTATAGCGTCCGTATCATGTTAAAATAATTGTTGATATGCTTCAAAAAGGGTGGGTAAGGATGGCGAAAAAGAAAAATGAATTGTGGGAATGGACGAAGGCGGTCATAATCGCGGTTATAGCGGCGACGCTGATTCGTTATTTCCTCCTGGCTCCTATTGTTGTGGACGGTAATTCCATGATGCCGACATTAAAGGATACGGACCGCATGATCGTTAATAAAATCTCCTATTCGATCGGCGAACCGAAAAGATTTGACATTATCGTTTTCGAAGCTCCAGAAGGCAAAGATTACATAAAGCGGGTCATCGGATTGCCAGGGGAAAAAGTGGAATATAGAGATGATACTCTTTACGTGAATGGAAAAGCTTATGATGAGCCATACTTGGATGAATATAAAGAACAATTGATTGATGGCGGGGATTTGACGGAGCCTTTTACATTGAGCGATGTCATAGAACAAGGAACGGTACCTGAAGACACCCTATTCGTCCTAGGGGATAATCGCCGTTTTAGTAAGGATAGCCGCCATATTGGCGTGGGTGTCGTTCCTTACGATAAAGTGTTAGGAAAAACTAAATTAGTTTATTGGCCAATTGAAGACTTTCGGTTGGCGGAATAGTAGGAAGGTGGATTCCATTGACAATACAGTGGTTCCCTGGCCATATGGCCAAAGCAAGACGGGAAGTAACAGAGAAATTAAAACTGATCGACATCATCTTTGAACTTGTGGATGCCCGGATTCCGGCGTCTTCACGAAATCCGATGATCGATGAAATCATACAGCATAAACCGAGGGTTATCCTTTTGAATAAAGCTGATATGGCCGATCCGGTTAAAACCAATATGTGGCTTGAGCATTATAAATCGCAGGGGAAAACGGCGATTGCCATTAATTCGCAGGCAGGAAACGGTTTAAACCAGATTACGGCCGCTGCCAAAAAACTTTTAAAAGAGAAGTATGAGCGGATGGAATCAAGAGGAATAAAGCCGAGAGCGATCCGTGCCATGATAGTAGGCATTCCGAACGTGGGGAAATCGACACTGATCAATCGACTTGCCAAAAAGAACATTGCCAAGACAGGGAATACTCCTGGCGTCACGAAAGCGCAGCAATGGATAAAAGTTGGTAAGGAATTGGAATTGCTGGATACGCCGGGGATTCTCTGGCCGAAATTCGAGGATCAAGAAGTTGGTTTGAAGCTTGCATTGACAGGTGCGATCAAGGATACGATTTTAAACTTGCACGAAGTCTCTTTATACGGTCTCCGCTTTTTGGAAAAAGAATATCCGGATAGAATGAAATCCCGTTATAACCTGGATGTAATTCCGCAGGAAACGCTCGAATTGTTCGATGCGGTCGGAAAGTTCAGGGGCTGTTTGGCTTCTGGGGGCTTCATCGATTATGATAAAACCGCAGAGTTGGTCGTACGTGAAATCCGTTCTGAAAAGATGGGCCCGCTTACGTTTGAGGTCCCGTTGGATTATGAAGAGGTTGATATCCCCGATTAACATGAAGTGATACGGAGCTGGAGTTGGATGTCGAAAAGGTATTTCTTTTTGATGTCTCTTTTCCGCTCCGTATTTTTGTCTGAACTGAAGAAAGGAAGCAGTACTGCCGATAATTAATATGATGGGTGATAAAAGATGATAACTGCAATGAGCATTAAGGAAATCTCCTTAAAGTTAATGACTATAAGAGAGCCCGAAGATTCATTTTTACAAGAATGCCGGGAGGACGGAAGAAAGGGTGTAACCGACTTAGTAAGCAAATGGCAAAGAGCTTATGAAAAAGAACAACAGGTAAGGGATGCATTCACGGAAATGACGGAGTTTGAACGGCAATTGCGAAAACAGGGGTTTTCCATTCTGGCCGGTATCGATGAAGTTGGAAGAGGACCGCTCGCAGGACCAGTTGTGACGAGTGCAGTCATCTTGCCTGAATCTTTTTACTTACCAGGTCTTAATGATTCTAAAAAAATTCCAGAGTCAAAAAGGGAACGGTTTTATGAGATGATTTTTAAGGAAGCACTATCCATAGGTGTGGGTGTTGTACATAGCGAAGTTATTGATGAAATCAATATATATCAAGCCACGAAAAAGGCAATGGTGGCCGCAGTGAACGATTTGTCAGAACTTCCTGATCATTTGTTGATCGATGCGATGGAACTGGATGTGCCGATTCCGCAGCTTTCACTCATAAAGGGGGACGCAAGAAGCATTAGCATCTCTGCGGCCTCCATAATAGCAAAAGTGACCCGTGATAGGATGATGAAGGAATATGGTGAAAAATATCCGGAATATGGTTTCGAAAAGCACATGGGCTACGGGACTAGCCAACATTTAGAAGCACTCCGCACACATGGGCTTACACCTTGGCATAGAAGAAGTTTTGCACCAGTTAAGGAAATCGCTGCACGAACGAAGGGCTAGGGGGGATGAGTGGTGCAATCTATAACAAGCGGGCAACCCGTTTCTTCACCCATTGAAGTAAAAGGATCTTTGAGTTTGAAAAACCGGGCAAATCCTTATCGGAAAGGTGAATAAGGTTTATCCTGATCAAACGGCCGAGGTACAGATTGTCCATCAAAAAATGATTGCCAATCTCGAAATCCCGCTACGGACAGGAGAAAGGTACTGGTTTCAAGTGAAGCACCCTATAGAAGGGGGTGTGGTGTTAAAAGCTTTAAAATCCCCCGATTTGAACCTTTCCGGCTTAAAGGGAACGGCTGCGCAATTGATCGCTCATCTCGGCATGACGCCTGAACCGGCCGCAATGAAGCTTGCCGAATACCTTCTGACAAATCGGCTTCCGATAACAAAGGAAACCTTTCAGTCCGCCTTGCAATGGTTAAAAGCTGCGGATGCTGCAGAAACTGGTCTGCCTATAATAAAATCGATGTTCAATCAGCAACTGCCATTTGTAAAAGATGTATTTGATGCATGATTCACACAGTCCAAAGGTGAACCTTTCCACAAACTACTCAGTGCCTTCAAGCAACAGCTGCAAGATGTCGGGGCAGTAACGAGGACGTCCGTCAAGCTTATGGAGGTATTGGACTCTTTACATGTTGTTAAACGGAACCAGCTTCAACAAAATGGTTTGCAAAACCTAGTGACCACTTGGCTGGATCCCGATTCAACGCCAGAAATGAAATCCGGTGCATATTCCCTGCTTCAAAAGACGGGTTTAATTCCAAAGGGAATTGCAGAACCTGTCTTTCTGGAAAACTTAATGGATGGAGCTGAGGCAAGGTCCGGTATGGCCAAGAATTCAGTGATTGATAAATTACATCAAGGATTGCAGTTACTTTCCGGGGCAAAAAGCGGTGCATTTGCAAAAGTTGAAGAGATCGAAACGGCCATTTATCGCTTATTTAACGGTCATGATCATGAGGGTGCAAACCTGCCATCTGGTATCCACTCGATACAGAGAAAAAACATTTCTGCCCTCTTGCCTTTCATTTACTCCAGAGTGCTTTTACCGAAGCGACAGCTAAAAAGGCAATAGGCGAAAAAAAGAAGTGAATGATCTTATAGGCTACTTGAATATGGATACAGAGCAAATAGTGGAGTCGAAGGGTAAGGTAGCTGAATTACTGTTCCAATCGCTTATTAAGCTTCCTGAGGCCCGATACGTTGGGATTAATGAGAAGCTTGTCCTTTCACATGTACTGGAAACTGAGTTTCAAACAATCGATTTCACCAAGGGGCCTTCCGTTGCACACCAACTAAAAGAAATGACCAAGGTCCTTGGCCTTCAGCTGGAGCATGCACTCATTAATCTTTCTGGTGATGATATGAATGAGATCCCCAATGACTTAGAAACACTTAAGCCGCTGCTGCTTAAATTGCTGAATGAGCAAATTCCGGCATCTATCAAGGAGATGGCAGAACAAATCCTGAATCGGATTACTGCGCAACAGATCCTTTCGCAGGAAAATGGGCCGATTCAGAATTTGCTCCTGGCACTTCCACTTAATTTGGGATCGATTCAAACGGACCTAACTTTACAATGGAGCGGAAGGAAAACAATAGATGGCAAAATAGACCCGGATTACTGCCGAGTACTATTTTATTTAGAATTGGAACGTCTTAAAGAAACGTTCATCGACATGCATGTTCAAAACCGAATCATAAAAGTGACGGTCATCAATGGGCATGGTGCGGTCCTTGAAGAGGCAGCCGGTCGATATCTTGACATCCTAAGAGAAAATCTTGGAAAAATGGATTACAGATTATCAGGGGTTTCATTTGTAAAACCCGTGAATGAAAAAGAGCGGGACCTAAGGGTGAAACCGATTCCTTACTCAGAAGCCGGTTCATATAGCGGAGTGGATATTCGAATATGATAAATGATCATCGAAAAGAAGCGATTGCCTTAAAGTATGATCAAAGAACATCCAAAGCGCCCGTCATATTGGCGAAGGGGAAAGGTAAAACGGCTGAAAATATTCTGGAAAAGGCCATGAAACTGGATATACCGGTCCAGAGGGACGAATCGCTTGCTGCACTTTTAGGTCAATTGGATATAAATCAAACGATTCCGGAAGAATTATATGGAGCAGTTGCAGAGGTGTTTGCATTCATTTATAAAGTTGATAAGGACATGAATCGGTAGGATCCTAGTTATCCATGTGATTTCACCAAATGGAGTTCTGTTGGTTTATGTAGAATATTAGGGAAATCACTAGCGTATTTTCATTATATTAAAAAAATACTAAACTATTTACAAAAGGACAAGGCAATGGCTTTGTCCTTTTGCTTTTATTTAGGGCCAGACAAAGGATATCCGTAATTTCTCATGAAAAGGTCTCTGAGTCAATATAATGAAAAGGCTTTCACGGTAGTGTTTTAACTAGATTTATAACTGTAATGCCCCTTTTTTTGTAATAGAATTTCAAAGCAAAAATAAATGATTTTAATAAGAAAAAAACAACGGCAAAGAAGGATTTTTCCATTTTACACAGGGGTATGGAAGTATATTATAATAATATTTTAAAAATTTCGTGAAAGAAAATTATGCACGAAGGAGAATTTTGTTGTAATATGGTAGAGAAAACACGCATTAAATTTCGAAGTTGTTTTTTAGTAGATAAGGAGGATGGGAAATGAATATCCATGAGTATCAGGGGAAAGAGATATTGCGACAATACGGGGTATCCGTTCCAAATGGCCGGGTTGCCTTTACTGTTGATGAAGCAGTGGAAGCAGCGAAGGAGTTAGGTACGGAAGTTGTTGTCGTAAAAGCTCAAATTCATGCGGGCGGCCGCGGGAAAGCCGGCGGAGTCAAGGTAGCGAAGAATCTTGATGAAGCACGTACATATGCAGAAGAGATTCTTGGCAAGACGTTGGTGACCCATCAAACAGGACCTGCAGGCAAGGAAGTTAAGCGTTTACTTATTGAAGAGGGCTGCGACATTACGAAAGAGTATTATATCGGGCTGGTCCTTGACCGTGCTACGAACAGTGTCGTGTTGATGGCTTCCGAAGAAGGCGGAACGGAAATTGAGGAAGTGGCAGAAAAGACGCCAGAGAAAATTTTCAAAGAAGTAATCGATCCGGTTGTCGGCCTGACTGGCTTCCAAGCACGGAGAATTGCTTTCAATATAAATATTCCGGCTTCACTAATAAATAAAGCTTCCAAGCTGATGGTTAACTTATATACTGCTTTCGTTGAAAAAGATTGCTCTATCGCAGAAATCAACCCATTAGTGGTTACGGGCGACGGCAATGTAATGGCACTTGATGCTAAGTTGAATTTTGATGATAATGCGATTTACCGCCAAAAAGACATCGCGGAATTCCGTGATTTGGATGAAGAGGATGCAAAAGAGATTGAAGCATCGAAACATGGCCTTAGTTACATATCGCTTGACGGAAATATCGGATGCATGGTAAATGGTGCCGGGCTTGCTATGGCAACGATGGACATCATTAAACATTATATGGGAGATCCGGCTAACTTCCTTGACGTTGGTGGCGGCGCCACTGAGGAAAAAGTGAAAGAAGCTTTCAAAATCATCCTTTCCGATAAAAATGTTAAAGGCATCTTCGTTAATATCTTCGGAGGAATCATGAAATGTGACATCATCGCAACAGGCGTCGTGGCTGCTGCTAAAGAGCTTGGTCTTGATGTCCCTCTTGTTGTTCGTCTTGAAGGAACGAATGTGGACCTTGGCAAAAAGATTCTAAAAGAGTCAGGTTTAAATATTACGGCTGCTGAATCAATGGCTGATGGAGCGCAAAAAATAGTATCACTTGTAGGATAATAGGCAGGGGGGAACATAATGAGCGTTTATATTAATAAAGATACGAAAGTGATCGTTCAGGGAATCACTGGTGCAACAGCATTATTTCATACAAAACAAATGTTGGAATACGGCACGAAAATCGTTGGAGGAGTCACTCCGGGTAAAGGTGGGACAGAAGCGGAAGGGGTACCTGTATTCAATACAGTTTCCGAAGCTGTCACTGAAACCGGAGCGAATGCTTCCGTTATCTATGTACCGGCTCCATTTGCTGCCGATGCAATTCTGGAAGCCGTAGACGCAGAACTTGATCTTGTCATTTGTATCACGGAACATATTCCTGTCCTGGATATGGTCAAGGTTAAGCGGTACATGGAGGGCAAAAAAACTCGCTTGATCGGACCGAACTGCCCAGGTGTCATTACTCCTGAAGAGTGTAAGATTGGTATCATGCCAGGGTATATCCACAAAAAAGGCCATGTAGGTGTAGTTTCACGTTCTGGAACTTTAACGTACGAGGCCGTTCACCAATTATCGCAAGCAGGCATCGGGCAATCGTCGGCTGTCGGTATCGGTGGGGATCCAGTTAACGGAACGGATTTCATTGACGTATTGAAGGCATTCAATGATGATCCTGAAACACATGCTGTGATCATGATCGGGGAAATCGGCGGAACGGCAGAAGAAGAAGCAGCAATCTGGGTGAAGGAAAATATGACTAAGCCAGTTGTTGGGTTCATTGGTGGCCGTACGGCTCCTGCCGGTAAACGCATGGGACATGCTGGTGCCATTATCTCAGGAGGAAAAGGGACTGCTGACGAGAAAATCCGCGTCATGAACGAATGTGGAATTAAAGTTGCCGAAACTCCATCCGTAATGGGTGAAACATTGATTTCCGTTTTGAAAGAAAAAGAGATTTACGAACCTTGTAAAACTCATTAATTTAAGCTGGGCCGACCTTTCTTTGGGTCGGTCTTCTTTTCCCTCCAATTTCCTCGGGAGACACCGAGTACATCACTATCAACCTACCTTTAAAAATTTCCGTTTAGGGGCGTTTCAAATTGAATAAAAAAGAAAAGTTAATCCATCTCCATCATTGCCGAGGGGCAGGATGGAAATCAATCCAAACAATCATGTCCATAGACCCATCATTATCTTCCCTGTTCACGACGGATTACGTTGAGTGGGCAAAAATGCTTCCTATCCCTTCAAATAAGCTTAACCTCTTTTTCAAAGATTTACATTCACTCAATACCATCGATAAACTTAAAAATTACGAAGATAGCCAAATCCATTGTTTGACGATCTTCGATGATGGATATCCTTTTTTGCTGAAGCAAATATTCGATCCTCCGTGGGTTCTTTATTATAAAGGTGATAAGAAGCTTTTAACAAGGAAGAATACGCTAGGTGTTGTTGGAACGCGTAAGCCAACCTCGTATGGTCTGGAGGCCTTAAAATCGATTCTATTACCGCTTGTAAAGAAAAAGTTCGTGATCATAAGCGGAGTGGCGGCTGGAATCGATGCAGAGTCACATAAGATCACATTAAGCGAAGGCGGAGATACGATTGGGGTTTTAGGAGGGGGGATCATGCAAATATATCCGAAATCCAATGTTACCCTTGCTGAAGAAATCACCAATAACGGCCTGCTAATATCTGAGACTCCACCGGAAATGAAGGCGGAACCTTGGATGTTTCCGCTTAGGAATCGAATCATCAGTGGATTATCACAGGGAGTATTCGTGGTCGAGGCAAAAGAAAGAAGCGGTTCCCTTATTACGGCACAAGCAGCTTTGGAACACGGCAGGGAGGTATTTGCGCTTCCTGGCAATGTTACGAGCCCTGAATCATTGGGTACCAATCAATTGATTTCCGATGGTGCCAAACTTGTTTTGAGTTCCAGGCAGATCGAGGAAGAGTTTTAAACAATATAATATAGAAGATAGACGGAGAATCAAACGGGAAAATAGAAAAAAAGGTGCTTTTTTGGAAGGATGGGTTGAATTATTAGACAAAAAGGTTGAAAATATTGTAAAACTGTTATAAGTTTTGCAAATGGCACCTCTTGTCAAAATACCTATTAATAAATGAATCAGCATGCTTTGAAAAGTAAAGAGGTGTTGACAAATGATTTTTGAATGATTAATAATAGTGAAGATTTATATTACCTCTTTGAGGAGGATTTATTGGATGTCAGAATACTTAGTGATTGTGGAATCGCCCGCAAAGGCGAAAACAATAGAACGTTACTTGGGAAAAAAATATAAAGTAAAGGCTTCCATGGGGCATGTTCGAGATTTGCCTAAAAGTCAAATGGGTGTCGATGTTGAACGTGAATATGAACCTAAATATATAACTATCCGCGGCAAAGGCCCGGTTTTAAAAGAATTGAAAACCGCTGCGAAAAAAGCGAAAAAAATCTATCTCGCGGCTGACCCCGACAGGGAAGGGGAAGCCATTGCCTGGCATTTGGCCCACAGTCTTGATGTTGACGTTAACTCGGATTGCCGAGTGGTATTCAACGAGATCACGAAAGAGGCTATCAAAGAATCATTTAAATCACCGAGGCCAATAAATATGAAATTGGTTGATGCCCAGCAGGCAAGAAGGGTCTTGGATCGTTTAGTCGGATACAATATAAGCCCGCTTTTGTGGAAAAAGGTGAAAAAAGGCTTAAGCGCGGGACGGGTCCAATCGGTTGCTGTACGGATGATCATTGACCGGGAGAAGGAGATCAAAGATTTTATCCCGGAAGAGTATTGGACAATCAAGGCTGATTTTGTAAAAGGAAAAGAACAGTTTGAAGGTTCCTTCTTCAGTCTAGGCGGCGAGAAGAAGGAATTAAATACCGAAGAGGACGTCAAAAAAGTCCTCGCTTCTTTAAATGGCGGCGAATTTACGATAGGAGCCGTGGCTAAAAAGGAAAGAAGACGCAATCCAGCTGCCCCTTTTACAACTTCTTCCCTGCAACAGGAAGCGGCACGTAAATTGAATTTCCGTGCAAAGAAAACCATGATGCTTGCTCAGCAGCTTTATGAAGGAATCGAGCTCGGCAAGGAAGGTACAGTCGGGTTAATCACTTATATGAGAACCGATTCAACCCGGATTTCCGATGTTGCGAAAGAGGAAGTCCATACCTTCATTCAAAATAATTATGGTAAAGATTATGTACAGGCTGAACAGCGCAAGGAGAAAAAACAAACTAATGCCCAGGATGCCCATGAAGCAGTCAGGCCAACAAGCACATTACGTGAACCGGGTGTAGTCAAGGAGTTCTTATCCAGAGATCAATTCCGTCTTTATAAATTGATATGGGAACGATTCGTTTCTAGTCAAATGTCTTCGGCGGTCATGGATACGATGAGCATCGACCTGCATAACGGGGATGTCATCTTCAGGGCAAATGGTTCAAAAATTAAATTTCCGGGTTTCATGAAGGTATATGTTGAAGGGTCCGATGACTCGGTGGAAGAAAAGGAAAATGCACTTCCGGATGTAAAAGAAGGAGATCAATTCTTTTCAAAAGATATCGAGCCGAAGCAGCATTTCACACAGCCTCCGCCCCGATATACTGAAGCCCGTCTTGTCAAAACCCTAGAGGAACTGGGAATAGGCCGTCCTTCTACATATGCGCCTACCTTGGATACGATTCAAAAACGGGGCTATGTTACCTTGGATAATAAACGGTTCATCCCGACAGAGCTTGGTGAGATCGTTCTTGAATTGATACGCGAATTCTTCCCGGATATTCTTGATGCAGAGTTCACTGCCAAGATGGAACAGGAATTCGACAGCGTCGAGGAAGGCAGTATCGAATGGATAAAGGTCATTGATGAATTTTATAAAGAATTTGCAGTTCATCTGGCCAAAGCCGAAGTCGAGATGGAAAAAATTGAAATCAAAGATGAACCTGCTGGTGAAGATTGTGTGGAATGCGGACATGGGATGGTCTTTAAGATGGGGCGTTATGGAAAATTCATGGCATGCAGTAATTTCCCGGATTGCCGTAACACAAAGCCAATCGTTAAAGAGATCGGTGTCAAATGCCCAAAATGTAAAGAAGGAAACATCATTGAAAGGAAAAGTAAAAAACGCCGCCTATTTTACGGATGCGATACTTACCCTGGATGTGACTTTATATCCTGGGATAAACCGCTGCCGCGGAGCTGTCCAAAATGTGAAGGTACACTTGTTGAGAAAAAACTCAAAAAAGGCGTCCAGGTCCAGTGCATGGAATGTGATTTCAAAGAAATGCCCCAGGCATAGAAAAAACGATGAAATCGTTTACTTTCCCTGTGAATTATCGAAAAACCCTAAATATAAATTGACTCGGCGTCTGCCGGGTTTCTTTATGTTCAGGAAAGTATGATATCATGATAATATGTGGATTCGCTTCCAAGAAGAAAATGGATAAAGCTTGAAACTTTTTTATTTAGGCCATGTGATGTAAAATTCAGTGGACAAGTACATTCTTTTAAAGATATAATTCCTATTTGTGTCCGTTACCCTTTTAGAAAAGACGGATTGCAGGAAGAATGCCGGCTTTGAGGCATATGCTTTAAAATTTTCGTTAGCAGGAATGAGTATTTCGGGTATAAATACATAGATATCGTTAAAAATGAAACTTTTATGAAAGCAGTTTTAATGATAAATGATCCTGTCTTATCATATCTATACATGGAGGTTCGAAAAATGAAAGAAACAAAAGTAAGTGTAATCGGTGCTGGGCTTGCTGGAAGTGAAGCGGCGTGGCAGTTAGCTAAAAGAGGAATTAAAGTCGATCTATATGAAATGCGCCCCGTAAAACAAACGCCAGCCCATCATACCGATAAATTCGCTGAACTTGTTTGTTCCAATTCACTTCGGGCAAATACTTTAACAAATGCAGTTGGTGTATTAAAAGAAGAAATGCGTATACTGGATTCGGTCATCATGTCCGCAGCAGATGCTTGTGCTGTACCGGCTGGCGGTGCATTAGCTGTTGATCGTCATGAATTTGCCGGTCTTGTTACGGAAAGGGTCAAAAATCATCCAAATGTGACGGTCATTAATGAAGAAGTGACGGAAATTCCGGAAGGTCCTACCGTCATTGCAACCGGTCCGCTTACAAGTCAGTCACTATCAGACAGCTTAAAGCAAATCATGGATGAAGAATACTTGTACTTCTATGATGCCGCAGCGCCAATTCTTGAAAAAGACAGCATCAACATGGATAAAGTATATTTGAAATCCCGTTATGATAAAGGGGAAGCAGCTTATTTAAACTGTCCGATGACGGAAGAAGAGTTTGACCGCTTTTATGAAGCATTGATCGCTGCTGAAACAGTACCACTTAAAGAATTCGAAAAGGAAATCTTTTTTGAAGGCTGCATGCCCATTGAAGTGATGGCATCACGTGGGAAGAAAACGATGTTATTTGGTCCATTGAAGCCAGTTGGCTTAGAAGATCCAAAAACGGGAAAACGTCCTTTTGCTGTAGTTCAATTGCGTCAAGATGATGCGGCAGGAACACTTTACAATATTGTTGGTTTTCAGACACATTTGAAGTGGGGGCCACAAAAAGAAGTATTGCAGCTCATACCTGGATTGGAAAATGCGGAAATTGTGCGTTATGGAGTCATGCATCGAAACACTTTCATAAACTCACCTAATGTATTGAAGCCTACGTACCAATTCAAGAATCGGGATGATTTATTCTTTGCTGGTCAGATGACTGGTGTCGAAGGGTATGTAGAGTCTGCTGCATCAGGACTTGTTGCAGGTATCAATGCTGCAAGGATCGTCCAAGGATTGGAGCCAATCATATTCCCTGCGGAGACGACGATGGGCAGCATGGCAAGGTACATAACGTCGACGAATGGTAAAAGCTTCCAACCGATGAATGCCAATTTTGGATTGCTTCCAGACCTGGAAGTGAGAATCAAATCCAAAAAAGAGCGGAACGAAACGCATGCTAAACGCGCTTTGGACACAATTCAGAACTTTGTGAAAAATTTGTAAAATATTTGCCTGCTGTTTTAAAGTATGATACTATTTATTAGCCTTTGCGAGGTGTTTCCATGATTAATCAAAAAAAGGCATTATCATCCTACATCGAATATTTACAAATTGAAAAAAACAGTTCACAATACACCATTGAAAATTACAAACGTGATATTCACGAATTTTTTCTGTTCCTTAATGAACAGGGCATTGAGGATATCACGTCCGTTGAATATTTTGATGTCCGGTTATATTTAACGAATTTATATGAGAAAAACCTTTCTAAGCGCACTGTGGCAAGAAAAACTTCTTGCTTGCGGAGCCTTTATAGATTTTTACTGCGTGAAGGCGATGTGAAGGATAACCCTTTTTCTTTGGCTTCTTTACCTAAAAAGGATCAAAGATTGCCACGTTTTCTTTATGAGAAGGAAATGAATCAGTTGTTTTCTACTTTAAAGAAAGATTCACCGATAGGAATAAGGAACAATGCCTTACTGGAATTATTATATGCAACAGGAATTCGTGTAAGTGAATGTTGTGAGATTAAACTGCAGGATATCGATCTTTCCTTAGGGACGGTACTGATCCATGGAAAAGGAAAAAAGGATCGCTACGTTCCGGTTGGTAGTTATGCACAGGAAGCGATAGATTTATACATACGTACAGCCAGGATGGAATTGACTTCGTCTGACGCCAAGGCGCATGTTTATTTATTTGTTAATTTTCGTGGAGACCCTCTGACACCTAGGGGAGTTCGCTATATATTGAATGAATTGATTAAAAAGTCAGCCGCAGATGGAAGTCTTCATCCCCATATGCTAAGGCATTCTTTTGCTACACACCTATTGAATAATGGGGCGGACATTCGCACGGTTCAGGAATTGCTTGGTCATTCTAAAATTTCATCAACGCAAGTGTATACGCATGTTACAAAAGACCAATTGAAAAAAGTCTACAATGCATCACATCCGCGGCCTTAAATGTTGAAAGGGGACACTTTATGACAACGATATTTGCAGTGCATCATAAAGGTGAATGTGCCATGTCCGGTGATGGGCAGGTTACTTTAGGAAATTCAGTAGTGATGAAGCATACGGCGAGGAAAGTGAGAAAAATCTTTAATGGTAATGTCCTTGCAGGTTTTGCAGGTTCCGTTGCAGATGCATTCACTTTATTTGAGATGTTCGAAGCTAAACTTGAAGAGTATAATGGCAATCTTCAGCGCGCTGCCGTCGAAATGGCAAAGCAATGGAGAAGTGACAATGTATTGAGAAAGCTGGAAGCCATGTTAGTAGTGATGGATAAGAACCATTTGCTGCTCGTTTCTGGCACCGGGGAAGTAATTGAACCGGATGATGGGATTCTCGCCATAGGATCGGGCGGAAATTATGCACTGGCTGCCGGCAGGGCATTAATGCGGTTTTCCAGTGACCATTTATCGGCAAAGGAAATCGCTCAATCATCTTTACAAATTGCAGCGGAAATTTGTGTATTTACGAATACGAATATAATCGTGGAAGAGTTGTAAGGAGGAGCGCAAATGTCAAAAAAAGCTAATTTAACACCGAGGCAAATCGTTGAAAAACTGGATCAGTATATCGTAGGGCAGCGTGAGGCAAAACGGGCAGTGGCAGTGGCTCTTCGGAATCGCTACCGACGTTCCCTTCTCTCGGATCAACTTCGTGATGAAGTCGTTCCGAAGAATATATTAATGATTGGACCGACAGGCGTTGGGAAAACAGAAATTGCTCGGAGAATGGCTAAATTGGTAGGTGCTCCTTTTGTAAAAGTTGAAGCAACGAAATTTACGGAAGTCGGGTATGTCGGCCGGGATGTAGAGTCGATGGTTCGTGATTTGGTGGAGACTTCCGTCCGCCTCGTGAAGGAAGAAAAGATGGCAAGCGTTAAAGAGCGGGCAGAAGAAAATGCAAATCGCCGCTTAATAGAACTTTTAGTGCCATCAACAAAAAAACAGAGTAATTTCAAGAATCCTCTTGAAGTCTTTTTTGGAGGCAATAACAATCAAGACGAACAGGATTCGGAAGAAAATTCCGAAGATTTAAGTTTGCAGGAAAAAAGAAAAATCGTCGCTGAAAAGCTGGCTAATGGTGAGTTAGAAAGTGAAATGATAACGGTCGAAGTGGAAGAGCAGGCCGCTTCGATGTTTGATATGCTCCAAGGTTCGGGAATGGAACAAATGGGGATGAACATGCAGGACGCTTTAGGAAGCTTGATGCCGAAAAAAAGCAAGAAGCGCAAATTGAAAGTAAGTGAAGCAAGAACCGTTTTAGCAAATGAGGAAGCGGCAAAATTGATTGATATGGATGAAGTCACTTCCGATGCAGTATACGGGGCTGAGCAAAATGGGATTATCTTCATCGATGAAATAGATAAAATTGCCAGTAAGCAATCTGGAAGTTCATCAGCGGATGTATCAAGGGAGGGTGTCCAAAGGGATATCCTGCCAATTGTTGAAGGTTCAACAGTAGTGACCAAATATGGTTCAGTTAAAACGGATCATGTCTTATTCATTGCTGCAGGGGCCTTTCATATGGCTAAGCCATCCGATCTTATCCCTGAATTACAAGGTAGATTCCCAATCCGTGTAGAATTGAACAAACTGACTGTAGATGACTTTGTACGGATTCTTCATGAACCGGATAATGCCTTGTTAAAACAATATGTTGCTTTATTAGAAACTGAAGGTATAGAAATTGAATTTTCTGACGATGCTGTTCGTAAGATAGCTGAAGTGGCCTTCGAAGTAAATCAAAACACAGACAATATTGGTGCAAGAAGACTTCATACCATTTTGGAACGGTTGCTTGAAGACTTATCTTTTGAAGCTCCGGAAATAACGATGGAGAAGATTACAATTACGCCCCAATATGTCGAAGGTAAGCTTGGTTCTATCGCACGGAACAAAGATTTAAGCCAGTTTATCCTTTAATTAAGAAACAATTTTGGCAATGATTTGCCTAAGCAATGAACATAAAATTACGGAAATACAACTTCATAGTTATTGTGAACCATGGTATTTTTAGGAGGAACAAATCAAATGAACTTATTAGCAAAAACAAGAAAAATCAATGCAATGCTCCAAAAAGCAGCAGGTAAAGCAGTTAACTTCAAGGAAATGGCTGAAAGTTTAAGTGAAGTTATCGAAGCGAATGTATTCGTCGTCAGCCGCCGCGGGAAATTACTTGGCATAGCGGTAAGTCAGCAAATTGAAAACGAACGCATGTACAAAATGCTGGAAGATAAACAATTCCCTGAAGAGTACACAAAAAACCTGTTCAATATTCCTGAAACCTCTTCGAATCTTGATATTGAAAGCGAATATACTGCTTTCCCAGTCGAAAACAAAGAGCTTTTCGCAACTGGATTAACAACGATCGTACCAATTATGGGTGGAGGAGAACGTTTAGGAACATTGGTTCTTGCGCGACTACAAGAAAAATTTCACGATGATGATTTAATTTTGGCTGAATATGGTGCGACTGTAGTCGGTATGGAAATTCTACGTGAAAAATCAGAAGAGATAGAAGAAGAAGCTCGTAGTAAAGCTGTCGTTCAAATGGCAATTTCCTCGTTATCTTACAGCGAATTGGAAGCAATTGAACACATTTTTGAGGAGCTTAAAGGTAATGAAGGTCTGCTTGTAGCATCCAAAATTGCAGACCGTGTTGGCATCACCCGTTCCGTTATCGTAAATGCACTAAGGAAACTGGAAAGTGCCGGAGTCATTGAATCCCGCTCATTAGGAATGAAAGGTACTTATATCAAAGTATTGAACGATAAATTCCTTCTTGAATTAGAAAAGCTAAAAAATAATTAACATACAAAAAAAGGCAGTCCTTTAAAAAGGGCTGCTTTTTTTTGTGGTATTTGGATCTGTTGCTTTCTGGGACTAATAAGCAAAAGCAGGTCAACGTCAGGGGTGAGAAAGGAAAAAGAGGTAGTTCGAATTAAATGGAAACGTAAATATAGGCATGTTTTCTATTAGAATTGAAAAAATAGTTAAATTCTTTAAAAGGGTAATTATATTATTATAACTGTTGTAATAGTGAAAATGAACGTTGCTGTAACTTTTTGATTTTTAAAACCCTATGGATAACAGGTTTTAGCCATTAGGGAATTTTGTCGAATGAATCAGCGTATTGATGACAGTAATCCTTTGTTTTCTTATGAAACCTTTATTTTAAAGGGTTAAATCAACTAAATTGAAATAATTAATTGAAAGCAAATGTAAAAATTAGTTCTAAAGTATCAGGTATATAGATTTGTTTTTCGATATGATATAAAAGATAATGGAAGGAAAATTTGGTTAATATGTATAAAATCATATTAAAATGTAATATTACGTAATATTAATCCTATAATCATACTAAGAAAAACGACAAATTTAAGCAGTTTGTGACAATTTTCGACGATAATAGGTCTGAAGTCTGTGTATTGTTTATGGACATAGTTATAATGTTTCTTTAAAATTAAAACGTAAATGCACTGGGTTAATTTATTGATAATGTAATTAAATGTTGGTTATGGAAAGAGGTGATCGATGTGGAATTATTTTCAAATACTTTTCATGAGGGGAATAGATGTCGGAGGATATGAAAGTAATCGTATTTCAAATTAAGGATAAAGAATATGCAATTCCAGTGGATAAGGTCAGTGGTATCGAAAAACTTATGCATATTACCAGAGTTCCAAAGGCAGTAAAATTTGTAAAGGGAGTCATAAATTTAAGGGGTGTAATCACTCTAATTATTGATTTACGGATTCGTTTTGGTTTCGAAGAGGTTGAATACGATGTATCAACGAGGATTATCGTCGTCATCCTGGATGATATCGAAGTGGGGCTAATAGTGGACTCTGCCAATGATGTTTTGGATATTCCAGTGGAGAGTATCGAACCCCAGCCTGAAGTTGTGGGACATTTGACTTCAGAATACATTAGCGGAGTGGCTAAAATTGAGAAGCGACTGCTCGTCCTAATTAATTTGGAGAAGGCCTTTAGTCTGGAAATGACTGAAAATATGTTAAGAGAAGGATAATCATATGTCATTCATTGAGAAAATCAACCCTCTTCAACTCGATATTTTGAAGGAAATCGGTAATGTAGGTGCAGGGAACGCAGCAACCGCGCTTTCTGCCATCCTGAATAGGAAAATTAAAATGAATGTTCCTAATGTCCGAATCGTTTCCTTTGATGAAATGATGGAAATGGCTGGGGGGCCGATCACGTCGTTGCCAGTGTTTTCCTTAGAATGGAAGGTGATGCTTCAGGGAGTATGTTTTTAATCCTTTCGCTACCTGTAGCTGAATACTTGATTCGTTAAATGACTGGTGATGTGACCTTTTTGATAGATTCAGCACCTTATACTGAATTGGCACTCTCTTGCCTTTAGGAATTAGGGAACATTTTATCTAGATCCTATCTCTCTTCCCTTTCTGATTTCACCCGATTGAATATTCATCCATCCGTTCCATCCTTGAGCATCGATATGGTAGGTGCAACGATCAGTTATGGATTATTGGAATTACCTCAAGTAAGTGACGCAGCCATCGTCATTGATACAGTATTTGATAAAGACCAGCTTTTTGCTGACTCCATTAATGGTCATTTCTTTCTATTACCTGATCCCGATTTTTTTGATATCATTTTTCCGCTTTAGGAGTGTCTCCTAATGACTGAATTGTTAAAGGCCCAGGTTGTTAAGGTTGGAATAGCGGATATGAATATAATAAAACCTCCCAATACGATTCGTACTTCCGGGTTGGGGTCGTGTGTTGGTGTCGTGATTTATGATGAAAAAAAAGAAATTGCAGGTTTGGCCCATATCATGCTGCCTGACTCTTCACTCGCTAAATCTGGACAGATCAACATTGCCAAATTTGCAGATACGGCGATAAAGGAATTGGTACAGATCTTAGTAAAAGAAGGCGCAAGAATGTCATTTCTAAAAGCGAAGTTAGCTGGCGGGGCGCAAATGTTTCAATTTGCCTCCGGAGTGGATTTAATGAGAATAGGGCCCCGGAATGTGGAAGCTGTCCGGAAAGAGTTATCTGATTTACGGATTAGAGTCGTTGCCGAAGATGTTGGCGGGAATAGCGGAAGAACGATCGAATTCAATTTAAATGATTGTTTGCTAAATATCCGGTCCGTAACTAAAGGGACTAAAAACATATAGAATCGGAATTGGTTTTTGAAAAGCCAAAAATATGACAGGTACACTTGCTACTGAATTATTATTGCATTTATGGCTTTAAGGGCCATTTTGATCACAAATCGTATAACAATGTTAGGGGGATGTCCAATGTCTAATCTGACCATCGAAGAAGAGCAGTTATGTTGGAAAAATTGGGTGGATTGCAGAGATCCGCTAGCCGGGGACATTTTGGTAAAGAAATACATACCTCTCGTATCGTATCATGTTCAACGTATTTCAGTAAGTCTTCCTAAAAATGTGAGCCGGGATGATATAAGGAGTTTAGGGATGATGGGGTTATTCGATGCCCTGGAACGATTTGATACGAAGCGTGACCTGAAGTTTGATACATATGCGTCGTTTAGAATTCGTGGTGCTATTTTAGATGGATTAAGGAAAGAGGATTGGCTTCCACGGAGTGCAAGAGATAAAGCCAAGAAAATTGAATCTGCAATAGAAAAGCTGGAGCAGCAATACCTGAGGAACCTTTCGCCAAATGAGGTTGCCGGTGAATTGAATATTCCGGAAGATGAAGTATATGCTGCATTAAATGAGAATTTCTTTGCCAATGTACTATCAATTGATGAAAATCCCCAAGAGGACGATAAAGAAAGCACGAATTTTCATATTAAAGATGAAAAGGCGGATTTACCTGAGGAACATGTATTAAGGGAAGAACTGTATGTGGAATTAGCCAAAGTCATAGAAACGCTTAATGAAAAAGAACAGCTGGTTTTACAGCTTTTTTATAAGGAAGAACTAACATTAACCGAAATCGGACATGTGATGAGCCTATCTACGTCCCGGATATCCCAAATACACTCGAAAGCGATATATAAATTAAGAAACACGATGCAAGGTCTAAATATTTAATCATGATATTTTGATAGAAGAGGGCTTTGGGGTCTGTGGAATTTCCAATTGAACGAAGAAAGCCCCTATATGTCAACTTGGAATTATTCTTACGGGTACCCGCATCAATAAATGTTTCGAAATCACAGAATGTTCGAACTGTGCTTTGTCATGAAAGCAAGGGAAAAGTAATCAAGGCAAAACAACAGTGAAAAAAGATCCCCATCCTTATTAAGGTAACAGGATTGACTATTCCGGTTAATTAGGAGGCAACATGTCAGCGTTTTTTATATTTCTGTTGTTTGTATTAAACATATTCACCATCTTCGCCATCATCGTTTTATATCTTCGCCATCATCGTTTTATATCTTCGCCAAAATCGTTTAAGTAAGTTGGAAAAAGACCAAAAAGCCATCATTGGGGAAATGGAACAACTTTTGTCTGGTTATTTAATGGAAATGATAGAGGACAACGAGACATTGGTAACGGCATTCACCAATTCGCTGGCAAAAAATCACGATCATGGACAAAAAGGACAAGAACATGGTTCAATCAAAGAAACAAAGGAAGATAAACAAGAACAAAACATGCTGATTGGGTATGAAGAGGGAAGTCGTGCCGCAGCTAAAATGCAGGCGATTAACGCTTATAAAATAATGCCTGAAGAAAATGAGGCCAATGCTTTACCCGTAAAAGTCGAGGACGAATTGGAACTTTCATCGGCTGCTGCTTTCCCTCAAAACGAGGGGAAGCCGGCTGGCATGGAATTTTCGGACGTGCTGCAGGCTTCGTTAAATGAACGGTCATTAAATGAAAAAGTGGATATGTTAGCGGATCAAGGGAATTCAATAGAGGAAATCGCCAAAAAGTTAGGTCGCGGTCAAACGGAGATAGAGCTATTATTAAAGTTTCGCAAGAATAGATAAAGTTATCTCTTGATTGTACAGAGCCATTATGGTATATTATGAAATGGTGTTAATACACACGCCCCGTGATTCTTGCAGATGGTGCTGTTACGACAGTTTCTGTATGAAAATGATCGGTGCGGAGGAAAAACAAAACCATTTAGGAGGAACTAAAATGTCAGTCATTTCTATGAAACAATTGCTTGAAGCTGGTGTGCATTTCGGACACCAAACACGTCGCTGGAACCCGAAAATGAAGAAATATATCTTCACTGAGCGTAACGGCATCTACATCATCGACCTTCAAAAAACAGTTAAAAAGGTTGAAGAAGCTTATAACTTCGTGAAAGAACTAGCTGCTAACGGTGGTACTGTTCTTTTCGTCGGAACTAAAAAACAAGCTCAAGAATCTGTTAAAGAAGAAGCTATCCGTTCTGGTATGTACTATGTAAACCAACGTTGGTTAGGTGGAACTTTAACAAACTTTGAAACAATCCAAAAACGTATCGCTCGTCTTAAAGATATCGAGAAAATGGAAGAAAACGGAACTTTCGAAGTCCTTCCTAAAAAAGAAGTTATCCAACTTAAAAAAGAATGGGATCGCTTAGAAAAATTCTTAGGCGGCATTAAAGATATGAAGACTCTTCCAGATGCGATCTTCGTTATCGACCCTCGCAAAGAGCGTATTGCTGTTGCGGAAGCACACAAACTACACATTCCACTTGTTGGTATCGTTGATACAAACTGTGATCCGGATGAAATCGATGTAGTTATTCCTGCGAATGACGATGCAATCCGTGCTGTTAAATTATTAACAGGTAAAATGGCAGATGCTATCTTAGAAGCTAAACAAGGCGAAGAAACAGCAACTGAAACAACTACTGCTTAATAAGTAAAAAAGGTTGCTTATTCAGTAAGAAAAAAGGTGATAAGAGGATAATGCCTTTTATCCCTTTTTTTTGCACTAAATAAACATACATAAAATCACTGTACGGAATGTTTTTTTTTAAAGGTATGGGCGATTTTTGAGGGATGAAAATCATCAACTGGTTTAGTTCCGTCAAATTGACTGAAAAAGTTGATGTTTTTTTAGGAAAATTGTCAAGACTCGTTATTTTCTTTGATGATAACAAGTATTTTTGGCAATAATGGGTAAAGATTGAATAAACTGCATTTAATTTGAGGAGGATATATATTATGGCAATCACTGCACAATTAGTTAAAGAATTGCGTGAAAAAACTGGTGCCGGTATGATGGACTGTAAAAAGGCACTTGTACAAACAGAAGGCGATATGGAAAAGGCAATCGATTTCCTACGTGAAAAAGGGATTGCAAAAGCTGCTAACAAAGGCGACCGTATTGCTGCTGAAGGTTTAACTTCAATCGTTGTGGAAGGAAACCAAGCGGTTATTCTTGAAGTGAACTCAGAAACTGATTTCGTTGCTAAAAATGAAGGCTTCCAAATTCTTGTTAAAGAATTGGCTGCATTCCTTCTTGCTAACAAACCTGAAAGTGTTGAAGCAGCTCTTGAGCAAACAATGGAAAATGGAGCAAAAGTTGCAGATCATATCAATGCTGCTGTTGCAAAAATCGGGGAAAAATTAACTCTTCGCCGTTTCCAAGTCGTTTCTAAAACAGATAACGACGCATTTGGTGCATACCTTCACATGGGTGGACGCATCAGCGTACTATCAGTTCTTGAAGGTACAACTGACGAAGAGGCAGCTAAAGGCGTTTCAATGCATATCGCTGCAATTAACCCTAAATATATCTCTCGTGACCAAGTAGATGCCAGCGAACTAGAACGCGAACGCGAAGTTCTTACTCAGCAAGCACTTAACGAAGGAAAACCTGAAAAAATCGTTGCGAAAATGGTTGAAGGACGTATCAATAAATTCTACGAAGAAATCTGTGTTAACGAACAAGCTTTCGTTAAGAACCCTGATCAAAAAGTGGGACAATTCGTTGAATCAAAAGGCGGAAAAATCCAATCATTCGTTCGTTATGAAGTAGGGGAAGGTCTTGAAAAACGTCAAGAAAACTTTGCTGAGGAAGTAATGAATCAAGTTAAAAAAGACTAATTGTCAGATAATTAATAATAGGGAACACTCTTGTGTTCCCTATTTTTTGAAATGTCATGAATTTTTGGTAGTATTGCAAGAAAGCATGATGAACGAATGAAAAGATTACATAGTTGGAGGTTCTCATGAGTAACGCTAAATATAAACGTGTCGTTCTAAAACTAAGTGGTGAAGCATTAGCCGGTGAAGAAGGATTTGGAATTAACCCTGCAGTAATTAAATCCATTGCTGAACAAGTCAAGGAAGTGGCTGAGCTTGATGTGGAAGTGGCTGTTGTTGTCGGCGGCGGAAACATTTGGCGCGGAAAAATAGGCAGTGAAATGGGCATGGATCGTGCTAATGCCGATTATATGGGGATGCTGGCTACAGTCATGAACTCATTGGCATTACAAGACAGCCTTGATCAGCTTGGAATTGAAACGCGCGTGCAAACTTCCATTGAGATGAGACAAGTCGCAGAACCATACATTAGACGCCGTGCAATCAGGCACCTAGAGAAAAAGAGAGTGGTGATTTTTGCAGCTGGTACAGGTAATCCATACTTCTCAACGGATACCACTGCCGCCCTGCGTGCTGCTGAAATTGAAGCTGATGTCATCTTGATGGCGAAGAATAATGTGGATGGCGTATACAATGCAGATCCGGTTAAGGACAAAAATGCAGTGAAGTATGATAAACTTTCCTATCTTGATGTGATTAAAGAAGGGTTAGAAGTAATGGATTCAACTGCGTCCTCACTATGCATGGACAATGATATTCCATTGATCGTCTTCTCGATCATGGAAAAAGGCAATATTAAACGGGCCGTTTTAGGCGAAACGCTTGGAACTATCGTAAGGGGGAAATAAAAGATGCCGAAACAAGTTATTTCGAATGCGAAAACGAAAATGGAAAAAGCCATTGGAGCGTACACACGTGAATTAGCAAGCATCCGTGCCGGAAGGGCAAATGCCTCATTGCTTGATAGAATCTCGATTGATTATTATGGTTCGCCGACACCAGTTAATCAAGTGGCTGGCATTTCTGTCCCGGAAGCTAGATTATTAGTCATTCAACCATATGATAAAACGGTATTGGGTGAAATCGAAAAGGCTATTTTAAAGTCAGACTTAGGCTTAAATCCTTCTAATGATGGATCGGTCATAAGGATAGCCATTCCGGCGTTAACTGAAGAGCGCAGAAAAGAGCTTGTGAAAGTTGTGAAAAAAGAAGCGGAGGAAGCGAAAATAGCTGTCCGTAATGTGCGTCGAGATGCTAATGATGATTTGAAAAAGCTTGAAAAAAGCGGTGAAATCACTGAAGATGATTTACGTGGCTATGCCGAGGACATCCAAAAGATGACAGATGGCAATATCACGAAAATCGATGAAATTACAAAAGATAAAGAAAAAGAAATTTTGGAAGTATAATTTCCGTTGAAGAATTGATTAAATAAAGAGGGCCGAATCCAAACCGGGTCATGTCTTGGTTCTAACATATAGGTGTGCTTAAAGGAGAAAACTGTTATAATAAGGTTTCTCCGATAATGATTACTCCTTGAGTTAGTATGTTGCATGCAAACGTTGGAGGTGGTCCTTTTTTTGCATTTTTCATGGTGATCATAACCGGATTTACAAAAAAAGAAGTAATGATTTCTCCCTTTCTAGCTTCTAATGAAGAAATAATTTTCATAATAATAATATGAGAACCAGTTTTTTTTTGATATTATAATATAGATTCTTTTTAAGCGGCAGAAAGCTTGCTATACATAGTGCACGAAAACTTTGCCTTTGTAGAGAGATAAGTACAACCTGATGGGGGACTAACATATGTATTCACTTTGGAAGCGTTTCGTTAAAAAAGATGCTTCTTCCGATGTAACAAATAGGATTCAGCATATTAAACAGTTTGATGTTCCTCAGCATATCGCCATTATCATGGATGGGAACGGCCGTTGGGCCAAAAAGCGTGCATTGCCACGTGTGGCGGGTCATCATGAAGGTATGAAAACCGTTCGTAGAATTACGAAAGTTGCCAATAAATTAGGGGTCAAAACTTTGACAGTCTATGCGTTTTCCACTGAAAATTGGAAACGTCCGAAAAGTGAAGTCGATTTTTTGATGAAGCTTCCACAGGAATTTCTTGGGACATTTTTACCCGAGCTCATTTCTGAAAATGTAAGAGTTGAAATGATAGGGGACTTGTCTCTCATTCCGTCACATACTCAAAGTGCCGTTAAACGGGCAATGGAAGACACGAAAGGCAATGATGGGATGATTCTGAATTTTGCCCTGAATTATGGAAGCCGCGGGGAGATTGTATCTGCAGTGAATAACATCATTCAAGATGCTAAGAATGGTATAATAATGGAAAATGTAACTGAGGAAATGCTATCCAGTTACCTGATGACCAAACATTTATCGGATCCTGATTTACTGATCCGTACAAGCGGTGAAATCCGTTTAAGTAATTTCATGCTTTGGCAGGCGGCTTATACTGAAATGTGGTTTACTGAGGTGCTATGGCCGGATTTTAGTGAAGAGCATTTATTGCAGGCAGTTGAGGAGTATCAAAAGCGTTCACGAAGATTCGGTGGCGTTTAATGTAGAAGGCGAGGAAAATGGAATAATGAAACAACGAATTATTACGGCGGTCGTAGTTGCCGCTATCTTCATTCCACTAGTCATTTTAGGGGGCACTCCCTTTTTACTGACGGTTTATCTGTTAGGGTCAATTGGTTTGTATGAACTGATGAAAATGAAAAAGTTACGTGTACTGTCTTTTGAAGCATTTCTTTCACACATATTATTGTGGGTGCTTTTATTGCCTAATGAGCATACCGCTTTTTTAGCGGAAATAAATTACGATAAAGTTCAAGTCTTCTTAATCGGGGTTTTGCTGCTGTTACTTTATACAGTCGTTTCAAAAAACCGTTTCACATTTGATGACGCAGGCTTTCTGGTGATTTCAATCCTATACTTGGGGATAGGTTTCTACTACCTATTTGAAACACGTGACTCTTTGGGGTTGGGGCTGATCTATATCCTGCTTACCCTATTTACGATCTGGGCAACCGATTCCGGAGCCTACTTCATTGGTAAATCACTTGGTAAAAGAAAGCTTTGGCCAGAAATAAGTCCAAACAAGACGGTGGAAGGATTTATCGGCGGGTTATGTTCCGCTATGGTAGTGGGTGTTCTATTTTACGCATTCTCCAACCTTGACTACACGTTATTCCAATTATTATTGATTTCATTAATCATTGGTGTATTCGGGCAATTGGGTGATCTTGTCCAATCGGCGTATAAACGTCATTATGGCGTAAAAGATTCAGGGAAGCTTCTTCCGGGACATGGAGGAATTTTGGACAGGCTTGATAGCGTGATATTCATTTTACCGATTTTGCATTTATTGCATGTTTTATAATATAAATATAGGCAAGCGTTATTGAATTAGGAGATGAACAATTTGAAAAGTATCAGCCTTATGGGCGCGACAGGATCGATTGGTCAACAAACAGCGGATGTAGTTAGGTCCCATCCAGATCAATTCAAGATCGTGGCGCTTTCTGCTGGAAAGAATATAGAATTGGTCAGGACTTATATACAAGAGTTTGAACCGAAACTGGTTTCAGTCCAGACGGAAGAAGATTATCATGTTTTGAAAAGTGAATTCTCCAGCCGCAAAGATATCGAGTTCATGTATGGAGATGAGGGATTGACTGCTGTTGCTGTTTATGGTCAGGCGACGATATTGGTCAATGCTGTCATCGGAAGCGTGGGTCTTTATCCGACCCTTCAAGCAATAAAGGCTAAAAAAGATATTGCTATCGCCAACAAGGAGACATTGGTGACAGCAGGTCATTTGGTCTTAAGTGAAGCAAAAAAAGCGGGGATCAGATTGCTGCCGGTTGACAGTGAGCATTCCGCTATTTTTCAGGCATTGCAAGGTGAAAAGGAAAAAAATATAGAACGTCTGGTCATTACCGCTTCGGGAGGCAGTTTTCGAGATCGGTCCAGGGAAGAACTGAAGGATGTAACGGTGGAAGAGGCACTGAACCATCCGAACTGGTCAATGGGAGCTAAAATCACGATCGATTCAGCATCAATGATGAATAAAGGATTGGAAGTTATTGAGGCCCACTGGCTATTCGATCTTCCCTACGATAAAATTGATGTATTGCTACATAAGGAGAGTATCATCCATTCCATGGTTGAGTTTCATGACTCCAGCGTGATAGCACAACTGGGTACGCCGGATATGCGGGTGCCGATACAATATGCACTTACATATCCAGACCGTATTCCGCTTGCAGGTCGCAAACGACTTAATCTTGCTGAAGCAGGCAAACTGCATTTTAGCGATATGGATTTCACCAGATATCCTTGTTTGCAATTCGCATATAAAGCAGGTAAAATGGGCGGAACGATGACTACTGTGTTGAATGCCGCCAATGAAGCCGCAGTCTCTGCATTCTTATCTGGAAAGGTAACCTTCCTTGAGATTGAAACGTTAATTGAAAAAGCGCTGAATCAGCATTCCGTCATAGCCCTTCCAGATTTAGAAATGATTCAGGAAGTAGATAATATGACAAGGCAGTATATAGAATCTTTAGTGAAAGATAGGTGACCGGAACATGCAGACTTTAGAAACGATTATAGCGTTCATCATCATTTTTGGAGCTTTAGTATTTTTCCATGAGCTTGGGCACTTAGTGTTTGCAAAGCGAGCAGGAATTTTATGCCGTGAGTTCGCAATCGGTTTCGGGCCAAAAGTATTCACATATAAAAAGAAGGAAACCGTATATACCATTCGATTGCTCCCTCTTGGCGGGTACGTGCGTATGGCTGGTGAAGACGCTGAGAATATAGAATTGAAGCCCGGCTATCGGGTGGGATTGATGTTTGATAATGAAGAGAATGTTACCAAAATCATTTTGAACAATAAAGATAAATATCCTGATATTCGTCTTGTGGAAGTTGAAGTGATCGATCTTGATCATAAACTGATCCTTACTGGTTATGAGGAGGGCGAGGAAGATACACTTAAAACGTTTGCCATTCATAAAGAAGCGGTGATCGTTGAAAATGGTGTAGAGAACCAGATTGCTCCTTTTGACCGGCAATTTGCCTCAAAGTCGCTTGGTCATCGTTTCCTGACGATTGTAGCTGGACCGGCAATGAATTTCGTTTTGGCTTTTGTCATTTTTGTGTTGATCGGCCTGTTTCAAGGAGTCGTGGTGGATGAAGCGAAACTTGGTGAGTTGACTCCAGATGGTTCGGCTGTAAATGCCGGTTTAAAATCGGGAGATGTCATTCAATCCATAGAAGGTACGGAAGTCTCCACTTGGGGAGATGTTCAGGAAAGCATTCAAAAGAATCCCGGGCAAGAGATCGAGTTCGTCGTTGACAGGGACGGGAAAACATTAGAAGTTCCGGTTGTTCCACAAGAAGTGGAGAGGGAAGGGAAGAAAATCGGCATTATCGGTGTTTACCCTCCGGTTGAAAAAGCACCGATTAAAGCTATACAATATGGTTTTACAGAAACGTATTTTTGGACAAAACAAATCTTCATCATTCTTGGTGACCTCGTAACTGGTGGATTTACGATCGACAGTTTATCCGGTCCTGTAGGAATATATAAATCAACTGAGGAAGTAGCGAAACAAGGTATATTCACGTTAATGAAATGGGCAGGGCTGCTCAGCATTAACCTGGGTATCATGAACCTGCTTCCGCTACCGGCATTGGATGGGGGAAGACTGTTATTCTTTGTGGTCGAATTCTTAAGAGGGAAACCAATTGACCGTCAAAAAGAAGGAATGGTCCACTTCATCGGCTTTGCTTTGCTGATGTTATTGATGATTGTCGTTACATGGAATGATATCCAGCGATTCTTCCTGTAAGACATGTTGGATAATGCAAAACAGGCCAGCAGATTTATCTGTTGGCCGTTTTCTTATCTGAAGGATTTCCTAGTTTTTTAACCGTTTTAGGAAAATTGTTTGTTTTCTAGGGAAATCGTAAGTATAATCGAGAATGAGTATATTAAATTAGCTTTTCTGAATAACGCGGAAAGTCTTTTTTGTATGAAATGACCGTATTCAAGTTGCGGTATGAATTTTACCGTAGCCGCAAGTAATTTATAGGAAATATTGAAGAGGTGCAGATATGAAACAAAGTATGACGTTGATCCCTACATTGAGGGAAGTGCCTGCAGATGCTGAAATCAAAAGTCATCAGCTGCTATTACGTGCAGGATTTATGAGACAAAACTCCAGCGGGGTTTATAGCTTTATGCCGCTTGGAAAGAAGGTGCTTCAAAAGGTTGAGGCGATCGTTCGGGAAGAGATGGAAAATGCTGGTGCAGTGGAACTGTTGATGCCGGCTCTACAGCAAGCCGAATTCTGGCAGGAATCTGGACGCTGGTATACCTATGGTCCAGAGTTGATGCGGCTGAAGGATCGCAACAACCGTGAATTTGCGCTTGGTGCTACACATGAAGAAGTGATAACCAGCTTAGTTCGTGATGAAGTGAAATCCTATAAGCGTCTTCCATTAACGGTTTACCAGATCCAAACCAAATTCCGTGATGAAAAAAGACCGCGTTTCGGATTGTTGCGTGGACGTGAGTTCATCATGAAGGATGCGTATTCTTTCCATGCCAATCAAGAAAGCCTGGATGCTGTTTATAAAAATTTATATGCGGCATATTCGAATATATTCAGCCGTTGTGGGTTGAACTTCCGTGCCGTCATTGCCGATTCCGGGGCAATGGGTGGTAAAGATACACATGAATTCATGGTCCTGTCTGATATTGGGGAGGATACCATCGCATATTCTGATACTTCCGATTATGCAGCTAATATTGAAATGGCACCTGTGAGCGTAAAATACGAAAAAAGCTCCGAAGAACAAATTGCACTTGAAAAAATTCATACACCAGGTCAAAAAACGATTGAAGAAGTTGCTTCATTCTTGAAAACGGGTGCAGAGAAACTAATAAAATCGTTATTGTTTAAAGTGGATGAAAAGTATGTGCTTGTTTTGGTACGGGGAGATCATGAAGTCAATGATATCAAGCTGAAGAATTTCTATAACGCTTCAATCGTTGAATTGGTCGATCCAAATGAGACGAAAGAAGTCTTAGGATGTACAATTGGATCTCTTGGACCAATCAATGTCACTTCTGAAGTCGAAGTGATTGCGGATGTTGCCGTCGAGGTCATGGTTAATGGAATTTGTGGTGCAAATGAGGAAGACTACCATTATGTGAACGTAAATCCCGCTCGTGACTTTAACGTGGCCAATTATATAGATCTTCGTTTCATCCAAGAGGGAGACCCATCACCGGACGGAAACGGAAATATTAAATTTGCCAAAGGGATTGAAGTAGGCCACGTATTCAAACTGGGAACTAAATATTCTGAAGCTATGAATGCGACATTCCTGGATGAGAATGGACGGACGCAGCCTATGATAATGGGCTGTTATGGCATTGGTGTTTCCCGTACACTTGCCGCTGTTGCTGAACAATTCAACGATGAAAAAGGATTGGTTTGGCCAGCGAATTTAGCGCCATACCAAGTCCACTTGATTCCAATCAATATGAAGGATGAGGCTCAGGCTGCCCTGGCAGAAGATTTATATAATGATCTAAAGGCACAAGGCATGGAAGTTCTTATGGATGATCGTCAAGAACGTGCGGGCGTAAAATTCGCAGACTCTGACTTGATGGGTCTTCCTGTAAGGGTGACTGTTGGCAAAAAGGCATCCGAGGGAATCGTCGAAGTGAAAATCCGTAAAACGGGTGAGGTTCTTGAAATTGAAAAAGCTGAACTGACTCAAAAGCTTCACGAAATAATGGCATAATTTAAAAATAGGGAATTAGGCATCATTCAATTGGATGATGCCTTTCCTTTTCATGGATTTGGATACTAGTGAAACATTCATGATATGTTATAATAGCCTCTGGTATCAAAAGAAAATGATAGTGAAAAATAAGAGATAGTAGATAGGGGAGAGAGGGAATGGATCAAAATCCAAATAGCGGTAGAGAGAGATTTCAACTCTTGCTCCAGCAAATGGGCTTGACTGAGGATGCCTTTGTGAATTATTTCATAGGTGCCGAAATTGATAAACTCTCAATCGAGAGGGAGTCCAAAACATGGCATTTTGCCTTTAATATACCTGCATTAATTCCCTGCAGTGTTCATACAAGACTTGCTACTCATCTAGCAAGTACGTTTTCCCATATTGCGAAGGTCACATTCAATTTGAATGTGGCCAATCCGCAAGTGACGGAACAATTGGTGAAGGAGTATTGGAAAAACTGCATTGGCGAGCTTGAAGGCATGTCTCCTGCACTGTTATCACTTCTAAATGAACAAGTGCCGACGGTGAATGGATATAAGCTTATCGTTAGCGCCCGGAATGATGCGGAGGCTGGTCAGTTGAAACGAAAATACTCCGGCATCATTTCGAATATCTACCAAACATTCGGTTTTCCTCCATTGACACTTGAAGCGGAAGTGAAGGAAACTGTTTCGAATCCTGATTACCAGAAGTTCTTAGAAGAGAAACAAAAGGAAGACGCAGAAAAGGGACTTGCCGCCCTAGTGGAAATGCAGAAAAAAGAATCGGAAAAAGGCGGCGACGATGCCGTCTACGACGGACCGGTTAAAATTGGCTATACGATTAAAGAAGATGCGGATTTCCGCAGAATCGAACAAATTATCGATGAAGAGCGCAGGATTGCTATCGAAGGCTTCGTATTTGATGCAGAAGTGCGTGAGTTACGCAGCGGACGAAGCCTGTTGACTTTTAAAGTCACTGATTATACGAGCTCGATATTGGTCAAAATGTTTTCGCGTGATAAAGAAGATGCTGCCATACTTGCCCGAGTGAAAAAAGGGATGTGGGTACGTGCCCAAGGCAGCATCCAAAATGATACATTCGTACGTGACCTTGTAATGATCGCAAATGATATAAACGAAATTTCCAAACAAGGACGGCAGGATAAGGCTCCAGAAGGGGAAAAGCGTGTAGAACTGCATATGCATACCCCAATGAGCCAGATGGATGCAGTGACACCTACTTCTGCGCTTGTTGCCCAGGCTGCAAAGTGGGGGCATAAGGCTGTGGCCATTACAGATCATGCGGGAGCACAATCATTCCCTGAAGCATATAGTGCCGGGAAAAAGAATGGTATCAAAATCCTTTATGGTGTCGAAGTGAATCTTGTAAATGATGGTGTACCCATTGTTTATAATGAGGCGCATATCGCTTTGGCAGATGCCACCTATGTTGTGTTTGACGTAGAGACGACAGGCCTGTCAGCCGTGTATGATACGATCATCGAATTTGCTGCAGTGAAAATTCGTGACGGTGACATCATTGATCGATTCGAGTCATTTGCTAATCCGCATCACCCACTATCCAATACGACGATAGAATTGACAGGAATTACTGATGATCTTGTAGAAAATGCTCCGGAAGTCTCGGAAGTACTTGAAAAGTTCAAGGAATGGGCGGGGGATGCGATTCTGGTTGCCCACAACGCAGCCTTCGATATGGGGTTTTTGAATATAGGCTATAAAAACTTGGGTTATCCCAAAGCTTCCAATCCTGTACTTGATACATTGGAACTTGCCCGTTTCTTATATCCGGAGTTTAAAAATCACCGGTTAAATACATTATGTAAAAAGTTCGATATTGATTTGACCCAGCATCATAGGGCCATTTATGACGCCGAAGCTACAGGTTACCTTATGCTGAAGATGCTAAAGGATGCAATGGAAAAGGAGATTACCCATCATGATCAACTTAATGACAATATGGGTAAAGGAAATGCTTATCAGCGTTCCCGGCCGTCCCATTGTACGCTGATTGCGCAAACACAGGCTGGCTTAAAAAACCTTTTCAAATTAATTTCAATATCACACATCGATTATTTCTATCGTGTGCCCCGACTACCACGTTCACAACTTAAAAAGTATCGTGAAGGAATCTTGGTCGGATCGGGATGCGATAAAGGGGAAGTTTTTGAAGGGATGATGCAGAAGGGTTTTGAGGAAGTCGTCGATATTGCCGAATTCTACGATTATCTTGAAATCCATCCGAAGGAAGTGTATCAGCATCTGATTGAGCTTGAATATGTACGGGATGATAAATCATTGGAAACGATCATCTCCAATATCGCCAAGCTTGGTGAAAAATTGGATAAGCCAGTAGTAGCCACGGGAAATGTGCATTATTTGGATCCGAATGATAAAATTTACCGTAAAATCCTTGTGAATTCACAAGGTGGCGCAAATCCGCTGAATCGTCATAAGCTTCCTGACGTCCATTTTCGGACAACGGATGAAATGCTACGGGAATTCTCCTTCCTCGGTTCTGAGAAAGCCAAAGAGGTCGTGGTAACCAACACGAATAAAATCGCTGATATGATTGAAGAAATCAAGCCAATCAAGGATGAGTTATACACACCTAAAATTGAAGGTGCAGATGAAGAGATGCGTCAGATGAGTTATGGCATGGCAAGGAAGATTTATGGAGAGAACCTGCCGGAAATCGTGGAAGCCCGTCTTGAGAAAGAATTGAAAAGCATCATTGGCCACGGTTTTGCCGTAATTTATTTAATTTCTCACAAGCTTGTTAAAAAATCCTTGAATGATGGTTATCTAGTTGGCTCAAGGGGATCGGTTGGGTCATCTTTCGTTGCCACCATGACTGAAATTACAGAGGTGAATCCGCTTCCGCCGCATTATGTATGTCCGGAGTGCAAGAAATCCGAATTCTTCAATGATGGTTCTGTAGGTTCCGGGTTTGACCTGCCAGATAAAGACTGTCCAGATTGTGGCATTGCTTATACAAAAGACGGGCATGATATCCCGTTTGAAACTTTCCTTGGATTTAAAGGGGATAAGGTTCCCGATATTGACTTGAACTTCTCCGGTGAATATCAGCCGAAGGCCCATAACTATACGAAGGTCTTATTCGGTGAAGAATATGTATATCGTGCCGGAACGATTGGTACGGTCGCTGAAAAAACGGCGTATGGATATGTAAAAGGGTATTCCTCTGATAATAACATCCATATGCGTGGAGCAGAGACCGATCGCCTTGTTGCCGGTTGTACTGGTGTGAAAAGGACGACTGGACAGCACCCGGGCGGAATTATCGTTGTTCCGGATTATATGGATATCTATGATTTCACACCAATTCAGTTCCCGGCAGACGACAGGAATTCCGAGTGGAAAACAACTCACTTTGATTTCCATTCCATTCACGATAATATTTTGAAACTTGATATACTTGGTCACGATGATCCGACTGTAATCCGGATGCTTCAAGATTTAAGTGGCATCGACCCAAAGACCGTTCCTACCGATGATCCAGAAGTAATGAAAATATTCAGCAGTACTGAATCATTAGGAGTTACCGAAGAACAGATCATGTGTAAAACGGGTACGCTTGGCATCCCGGAATTTGGTACGCGTTTTGTCCGGCAGATGCTTGAAGATACGAAACCTACGACATTTTCCGAGCTTGTTCAGATTTCAGGGCTTTCCCACGGTACGGATGTATGGCTGAGCAATGCACAGGAACTGATCCACAACCGCATATGTACACTAAGTGAGGTTATAGGCTGCCGGGATGATATTATGGTTTATCTGATATACCAAGGTCTAGATCCTTCCCTAGCGTTTAAAATCATGGAATCTGTACGTAAAGGGAAAGGGCTCTCGGAGGAATTCGAAGAGGAAATGAGGAAAAATGAGGTGCCGGAATGGTATATCGATTCATGTAAGAAGATTAAATACATGTTCCCGAAAGCCCATGCCGCAGCTTACGTCTTAATGGCTGTCCGGATTGCCTATTTTAAAGTACATCTGCCTTTATTGTATTATGCAGCCTATTTCACAGTACGTGCCGATGATTTTGAAATCGACGCCATGACACGGGGATCGCAAGCAATCAAATCAAAAATGGAAGAAATCATGGTAAAGGGATTGGATGCATCCACAAAGGAAAAGAATACATTGACGGTTCTTGAACTTGCTTTGGAAATGTGTGAACGCGGTTATTCATTCGCTAAAGTGGATTTGTACAAATCCAGTGCAGATCAATTCTTAATTGAAGGAAATACTTTGATACCGCCTTTCAATTCGATACCTGGTCTTGGAACGAATGCGGCGATCAATATCGTAAATGCGCGGAAAAATGGTGAATTCCTTTCCAAAGAAGACCTTCAACAACGGGGGAAGGTTTCGAAGACCATCCTTGAATACCTTGATAAACAAGGCTGTCTGGAATCATTGCCTGAACAAAATCAGTTATCTTTATTTTAAAGAGGAAACTGATTCCAAAAAGGAAGAAACAGACATCATATTTGCATAAATATCTTGATTATGGTATATTTTTATTGGAAATACTAAGAGGAACCAATGGCAAGAGTGGGGAAACCCACTCTTTCGTGTTGTATTGACCATTTAATTTTGAATCCGAAACCAAGCGCATACAACGCACGTATGGAGGAAACAAATGAGTAAAAAGGTAACGGAAGTCGTAGAGGAATTAGCATTACCAATTCTTGAAGAATTGCAGCTTGAATTAGTCGAAGTGGAGTATGTGAAGGAAGGTAAAAGCTGGTTCCTTCGAGTGTACATTGATAAAGAAACAGGCGTAGATATTGATGATTGCGGAAATGTGAGTGAAAAACTCAGTGAAAAGCTTGATGAGGTTGATCCGATTCCACAAAATTATTTTCTCGAAGTTTCATCACCCGGAGCTGAAAGGCCTCTGAAAAAAGAGAAGGATTTCCTTAATGCTATCGGTAAAAATGTTTACATAAAAACATACGAGCCCATTTTAGATGAAAAAGAATTCGAAGGAATCTTAACCAGTTTCGATGGTACAGAAGTGACACTCGAAGTCAGAATCAAGACAAGAAAGAAAACGATCATCATACCATTCGAAAAGGTAGCCAAAGCGAGATTGGCGATTACCTTCTCTTAAGTCAAGCAAATCATTAATTTAAATATCCGTAAGGGGGATCACCATGGGCAATGAGTTATTGGATGCTCTCTATATTTTAGAAAACGAAAAAGGAATTTCCAGGGAGGTTTTGATCGACGCGATTGAATCTGCCCTTATATCGGCATATCGCCGTAACTTTAACCAAGCACAAAATGTACGTATCGACTTGAATCTTGGTAAAGGAACTATGCGTGTATTTGCCAGAAAAGACGTTGTTGACGAAGTGTTCGATTCACGTCTGGAAATTTCTGTTGAAGAAGCAAGAGCAATTGATCCCAACTATCAGTTAGAGGATATTGTCGAAATGGAAGTAACACCTAAGGATTTCGGCCGTATTGCTGCACAAACAGCAAAACAGGTCGTCACTCAAAGAGTGCGTGAAGCTGAACGGGGCATCATTTATGCCGAATTCATCGATCGCGAAGAGGATATCATGACTGGCATCGTTCAACGCCAGGATTCCCGATTCATTTATGTGAGCCTAGGTAAAATCGAAGCTTTGCTCCCGGTGAATGAGCAAATGCCGAATGAACAGTATAAACCTCATGACCGCATTAAAGTTTTCATCACTAAAGTTGAAAAAACTTCCAAGGGTCCGCAAATTTTTGTATCCCGTTCACACCCTGGCCTTTTAAAACGTTTATTCGAAATCGAAGTGCCTGAAATTTTTGATGGAACAGTAGAAATTAAGTCAGTTGCCCGCGAAGCAGGCGACCGTTCAAAAATCTCCGTGCACTCCGATAACGAAGAAGTCGATCCTGTCGGTTCTTGTGTAGGCCAAAAAGGACAGCGTGTTCAGGCCATCGTCAATGAATTGAAAGGTGAAAAAATCGATATCGTTAAATGGTCGGAGAATCCGGTCATTTTCGTTGCGAATGCTTTAAGCCCTTCAAAAGTACTTGAAGTTATTGTTAAAGAAGAGGAAAAGGCGACGACTGTAATCGTTCCGGATTATCAACTTTCCCTGGCAATTGGTAAGCGTGGACAAAATGCCCGTTTAGCTGCCAAGCTTACAGGCTGGAAAATTGATATCAAGAGTGAAACGGAAGCCCGCGAAGCTGGTATTTATCCTGTGGAAGAACAGGAATTCCTTTTGAGCAGAGATAGTTATGTTACTGAAGAGGAAACAGATTTCGAAGAGGATAACGAGTAATTCGAGGTGAAAAAGATGAATAGCCGAAAAAAAATCCCGATGCGTAAATGTGTGGCAACAGGCGAAATGAAGCCGAAGAAAGAACTCATTCGCATCGTTCGATCTAAAGAAGGGGAAGTCAGCCTTGATCCGACCGGAAAAAAATCGGGAAGGGGAGCTTATTTGACTCTTGATCGGGATGTTATCGAGCTGGCCAAAAAGAAAAATGTGCTGGCTAATCACCTTAGTACCCAAATCGATTCTTCCCTTTATGAACAATTGCTTGAATTAGTGAATAAGGAGAACAACTAACAACATGACCCAACAACAACAATGGATGTCTCTATTAGGTTTGGCCAATCGAGCACGCAAGCTAATTTCGGGTGAAGAATTAGTGGTTAAAGAGATTAGAAGCGGTAATGCCAAAGTTGTTATTTTATCCGCGGACGCTTCAAAAAACACTGAAAAAAAAATATCTGATAAGTGCGCATTTTATCAGGTTCCTTTAAAAAGAGTCGAAAGCAGGTCAATGCTCGGCCATGCGATAGGTAAGGATGCTAGAGTTGCCGTCGCAGTTCTGGATGAAGGTTTTGCACAAAAACTCCGAACGCTGCTCGATTAAATTTTACGGGGGTGAACGTATGACAAAATTGCGTGTATATGAATATGCAAAACAAAAGAACGTTTCAAGCAAGGATGTAATAAATAAACTTAAAGAAATGAATATAGAGGTAACAAACCATATGACAGCATTAGACGATTCAACTGTAAATAAATTAAACGATTCAATCAAACCTAAAAATGAAGAAAAAAACCAAGCTGCTGAACCAAAAGCTAACGCTACCGTCGCGAAGTACGAAGCTGAAGCGGATGAAAAGAGCACAGTCAATAAAGAAAAACTGAAGAAGAAACCACCAGTTAAACCTGTAGGTACGAAAAAACCAACAGGTGGTCAGTTCAACAAGGGTCGCAATAACAAGAATAAAAATAATAAACAAAGACAACAAGCGCCTCAGGCACCTGTTACTAAACGTAAAGAAAGAGAACTTCCAGAGAAAATTACGTTTTATGAGTCTTTGACGGTTATGGAACTTGGAAAAAAACTTCACCGTGAACCTTCTGAAATCATTAAAAAGCTCTTTATGCTTGGTGTTATGGCAACAATCAACCAAACTTTGGATAAAGATGCAATTGAATTGATTTGTGCGGAATACGGTGTAGTGGCAGAAGAAGAGATTCGTGTCGACCTAACAGACCTTGAATCACTTGTCACTGAGGACGCTTCTGAAGATTTGATTGAACGTCCGGCTGTCGTGACGATCATGGGACACGTTGACCATGGTAAAACGACATTGCTTGATTCTATCCGACATACAAAAGTTACTGAAGGCGAAGCTGGCGGAATCACTCAGCATATCGGTGCATATCAAGTTAAAGTTAACGATAAGAAAATAACTTTCTTGGATACACCAGGTCATGCCGCGTTTACAACAATGCGTGCCCGCGGTGCACAAGTTACCGATATCACCATTCTTGTCGTCGCTGCGGATGATGGCGTCATGCCTCAAACGATTGAAGCGATCAACCATGCCAAAGCGGCAGAAGTTCCAATTATCGTCGCTGTCAATAAGATGGATAAAGAGGCTGCCAATCCGGACCGTGTCATGCAAGAATTGACAGAACATGGTTTAGTTTCTGAAGCATGGGGCGGAGACACGATTTTCGTACCAATTTCAGCTAAAAACGGTGAGGGTATCGATAGTTTGCTTGAAATGATTCTTCTTGTCAGTGAAGTGGAGGAGTATAAAGCGAATCCATCTCGTAAAGCAAATGGAACGGTTATCGAAGCACGTTTGGATAAAGGGCGCGGATCGGTTGCCACATTGCTTGTTCAAAACGGAACGTTGAAAATCGGTGATCCGATTGTTATCGGTAATACATTCGGACGTGTTCGTGCTATGGTCAACGATCTTGGACGCCGTGTTAAGGATGCAGGTCCTTCAACACCGGTTGAAATCACTGGATTGAACGAAGTGCCACAGGCCGGCGATCGTTTCATCGTCTTTGAAGATGAGAAAACGGCCCGTCAAGTTGGGGAAGTGCGTGCACAGAGACAACTTGCTTCACAACGTAATGAGAAATCCCGTGTAACCCTGGATACATTATTCGAGCAAATGAAAGAAGGGGAAATTAAAGAATTGAACATCATTCTAAAAGCTGATGTTCAAGGTTCTGCGGAAGCAGTAGCCGCTTCCCTGAATAAAATAGAAGTGGAAGGCGCTAAAGTGAAAATCATACACATTGGCGTCGGTGCAATTACAGAGTCTGACATCATCTTAGCTACAGCTTCGAATGCAATCGTCATCGGATTTAATGTCCGTCCTGACGTGAATGCGAAACGTGCAGCTGAATCAGAAAATGTTGATGTCCGTCTTCACCGCATCATCTATAAAGCGATCGAAGAGATCGAGTCGGCTATGAAAGGGATGCTTGACCCTGAATTCGAAGAAAAAATCATCGGTCAGGCTGAAGTCCGTACGACTTTCAAAGTATCCAAAGTAGGTACGATTGCCGGTTCTTACGTTACAGAAGGAAAAATTACACGTGATAGCGGAATTCGCTTAATTCGTCAAGGTGTCGTCATTTACGAAGGGGAAATTGATGCATTGAAACGTTTTAAAGATGATGTAAAAGAAGTGGCAACGAACTATGAGTGCGGTATTACGATTAAAAATTACAACGACCTTAAAGAAGGCGATGTAATTGAAGCGTTTGTAATGGAAGAGATCGAACGTAAATGATCGTTGGCTCTGTCCAATGTGAATGCATCATCCATGACACCCATTCTTTGAAAGAAAAAAGGGCCGTGCTTCAGCGTGTCATGACACGGCTTAAGCAGAAGTTCAATATTTCTGTAGCAGAGACCGATTTTCAGGATTTATGGCAGCGGACAAAGATTACTATCGTAACCGTAACATCCTCAAGGAAGGCTACTGAACGGGAACTTCAGAATGCCCTTAAATTTCTAGATTCTTTTCCGGAACTAGAGCGAACAATAACAGATATAGACTGGCTTTAGGCTATCGAGGTGATATTATGAGCCTTCGTTCAAATCGTGTTGGCGAACAAATGAAAAAAGAGCTGAGTGAAATTATCGGCCGAAAAATTAAAGATCCAAGAATCGGATTTGTAACAGTGACGGATGTCGCGGTTACAGGCGATTTACAACAGGCAACAGTTTATATTTCCGTTTTGGGTGACCAGGAACAAAGGGAGAAAACCCTGCAAGGTCTTGCTAAGGCGAAAGGATTCATGCGTTCAGAAATTGGGCAGAGAATCCGCCTGCGCAAAACCCCTGAGCTGTTTTTTGAATTTGATGAATCGGTCGATTATGGTAATCGTATCGAGTCGTTGATTTCCCAAATCAATTCAGAGGATAAACCGGCTGAAAAAGACGAGGAATAAGCAAGCAGTAAAAGGAGGCCGACTCAATAAGTGCTTTGCACTTCTTGAAGTCGGTCTCTTTTTTTTGAAAAAGGAAAAACACCTTTCGGAATTGGAATTCATTTTGCTTTATGATAGTCGTTTAGGGTGTTTTATAAATGATGAGGTGAAAGTGTGAACGGTATTCTTCCATTATGGAAACCCAAGGGATTGACATCCCATGATTGTGTTTTTAGATTAAGAAAGATTTTAAAGACAAAAAAGGTTGGGCATACAGGTACTTTAGATCCTGAGGTAACAGGGGTATTGCCTATTTGCATTGGCAGGGCAACTAAGATAGCCGAATATTTGACAGAAGCCGGTAAAGCGTATGAAGGGGAAGTGACCCTTGGTTTTTCAACGACAACTGAAGACGCTAGCGGTGAAAAAGTGGAAGAGAAGAAGATTGATCAAGTGATTCAGCGTAAACGGATTCTTGAAGTACTGGAAACATTGACTGGGAAAATTGAACAGACGCCGCCGATGTTTTCAGCGGTAAAAGTAAACGGGAAGAAGTTATATGAATATGCCCGTGCAGGGATAGAAGTGGAGAGGCCGACAAGGGAGGTGACCATCTATGAAATCACCCTTCTCGATGATCGTTCTGAATTTAAAGGGGAAACCATTTCTTTTCGTTTTCGGGTCAAATGCAGCAAAGGAACGTATATTCGGACGCTTGCAGTCATGATGGGTGAAGAACTGGGTTTTCCTGCCCACATGTCAGACTTGACACGTATTGAATCAGCAGGTTTTAAGCAGGAGGACTGTTTCACATTTGCTGAAGTGGAAGAGTTCATGGAGAGTGGACAAACGGATGAATTTCTGTTGCCTTTGGAGCGGGGATTATTTCATTTGCCCAAATTTAAGATTAGTGATAAAGTAGCAAAGAAAGTACTTAACGGTGCGGTATTGGAACAAACAAAGGATGTTGTTGTTGAAAAAGGGAAGCCTTTTGTGATGGTCGATCCAGCAGATAAGGCCATTGCCATTTATCAAATACATCCGACAAAAGTGGGATTAATTAAACCTGTAAAAGTATTGGCACAAGAATTATAGACCGTTTTACCGCCGGAAAGAGGAGATTGAAAGGTGAAAGTGATCGCAATAGAGCATCCTCATCAATTTAATTCGGATGATTTTCCCGAGCTTGTAATGGCGCTTGGATTTTTTGATGGTATACATAAAGGTCATCAGATTGTCATTCAAACCGCCAAGAAAAAAGCCGATGAAATGAATCTTAAGTCAGCAGTCATGACATTTGACCCGCATCCTTCTGCAGTACTGGGTAGGAAAACGGAAAATATCCGCTATATCACTCCACTTGAAGATAAGGTGGATATCATAGAGTCGATGGAGATCGATTATTTATTCATTGTCCATTTCAGCAAGGAATTTGCTTCGGTACTGCCGGAACGGTTCGTTGACGAATACATTGTCGGGCTGAATGTCCGTCACGTAGTTGCTGGCTTTGATTATTCATACGGTCGCTATGGACAAGGAACGATGGAAGATTTGCCTGTTTACGCACAGGGAAGGTTCTCGCAGACAGTCGTTGAAAAACAGACACTTGAGGATGAAAAGGTTAGCTCGACTAGAATCAGGGAAACGCTCGGTAATGGCAACTTTTCCGACTTTTATCATTTGGCTGGCCGCCGCTATTTAACGAAAGGTAATGTCGTACACGGTGAAAAGCGGGGCAGGAAGTTGGGTTTCCCCACCGCTAATATTGAAGTAAGTGACGATTATATCTTCCCTGCTGCAGGCGTATATGCCGTCAGGATCAAAATAAGCGGTAAATGGTATAATGGTGTTTGCAATGTCGGGTACAAACCTACGTTCCACGAAGAAAAGCCGAAGTATCCCACTGTAGAGGTTCATGCATTGGAGTTCTCGGGAGATATTTATGGCAACCAGGTATCGGTGGAATGGCATACAAGACTTCGGAGTGAACAAAAATTTTCCGGACTTGAAGCATTGGTCGCACAGATCGAAACGGATAAGCAAAATGCAATAGCCTATTTTGCAAAGCTTGGAGCATAAAAGACAAGACTTGCAATTTTAATGAAAAACATGTATTCTATTGTATGTATGAAAATAACCATTGCTTGGCTAGTCGAGACTCCGACGCTGGCTCGGTAATAGGTGATTTTACAGAATTTTAGGAGGAATAATAACATGGCAATTACACAAGTACGCAAAAACGAACTTATCGCTGAGTTCAGAACTCACGATACTGACACTGGATCTCCAGAAGTTCAAATCGCAGTATTAACAGAAGAAATCAACAACTTGAACGGTCACTTACGCACACACAAAAAAGACCACCATTCACGTCGCGGTCTTCTAAAAATGGTAGGTAAACGTCGTAATCTTTTAACTTACCTACGTAACAAAGACGTTACTCGTTACCGTACACTAATTAACAAATTAGGTCTACGTAGATAATTTTTTCAGGAAGGCGGGAAATTTCCCGCTTTTTTGATGTTAATCAAATGATTTGGACGTGTTCTACTTAAGGCTGGGCCTTCGTCCTTGGGACTCGGCAGGAGCCGGGTCCTTTTCCATTTATAAATGATCAGGATATACATAATCAAATGAATGAAATTTTTATTCATTTTACTGTTAATGCTTGTTTTTTTCGTGCATAATAGGAATAGTTTGGTTTTAACTCGAGTTCAGTTACTTTCACATATAAATGATTTAATCCAATACAGGTTTAGGTAAACTAAGCCTCTAAATGAAGATCCAGAGAGGGGTTTAATAAATGGGACAGGAAAAACATACGTATTCATTTGACTGGGCCGGCCGTAATGTAACGGTAGAGATAGGGCAATTAGCCAAACAAGCGAACGGGGCAGTTTTAGTCCGTTATGGAGAAACTGCTGTATTAAGTACTGCGACAGCGTCAAAGGAACCTAGAAATGTCGACTTCTTCCCTTTGACAGTAAACTATGAAGAAAGACTTTATGCAGTCGGTAAAATTCCGGGAGGTTTCATCAAACGTGAAGGACGACCAAGTGAAAGGGCAATTCTTGCAAGCCGTTTAATCGATCGTCCAATCCGTCCGCTTTTCGCCGATGGTTTCAGGAACGATGTTCAGATCATCAGCATGGTCATGAGTGTCGATCAAGATTGCTCTACGGAAATGGCAGCTATGCTAGGTTCTTCCCTTGCACTTTCAGTTTCCGATATTCCGTTCGAAGGTCCAATTGCTGGAGTTGTGGTGGGGAGAATCAATAATGAATTCATTATTAACCCTACTGTTGACCAACTGGCCAAAAGTGACATCAATCTGACGGTTGCCGGCACTAAAGATGCTATCAACATGGTTGAAGCCGGAGCAAATGAAGTACCAGAGGAAACCATGCTTGAAGCAATCATGTTTGGACATGATGAAATCAAGAAGATCATTGCATTCCAAGAGAAAATCGTTGCTGAAATCGGCAAGGAAAAAATGCAGGTCACTTTATATCAAGTGGATGCTGAACTGGAAGCAGAAGTGAAAGGCCTATGTGAAGCAGACTTGAACAAAGCTGTACAAGTTCAGGAAAAACATGCTCGTGAAGACGCGATCAAAGCAGTAAAAGATCGTGTGTTGGTTCATTATGAAGAAGAAACTGATGAAGAAAAATTAAAGCAAATCAAGGAAATCCTGAATAAATTGGTCAAATCCGAAGTCCGCCGTTTAATCACGGAAGAAAAAGTGCGTCCGGATGGCCGTAATCCTGACGAAATCAGACCATTATCATCGGAAGTTACCATTCTGCCCCGTACACATGGTTCCGGATTGTTCACGCGCGGACAAACTCAAGCGCTATCCATCTGTACATTAGGTGCTCTCGGTGATGTGCAGATTCTGGACGGACTTGGAACCGAAGAGTCAAAACGTTTTATGCACCACTATAATTTCCCGCATTTCAGTGTTGGTGAAACTGGCCCTATCCGTGGGGCAGGACGCCGTGAAATCGGTCATGGTGCACTTGGTGAAAGAGCATTGGAGCCTGTCATTCCAAACGATAAAGACTTCCCATATACAATCAGACTTGTTTCTGAAGTCCTTGAATCAAATGGTTCAACATCACAAGCAAGTATCTGTGCAAGCACTTTGGCAATGATGGATGCCGGTGTTCCATTGAAAGCTCCAGTTGCCGGTATTGCTATGGGTCTTGTCAAAACAGGTGAGCACTATACAATCTTAACGGATATTCAAGGTATGGAAGATCATCTGGGAGACATGGACTTTAAAGTCGCAGGGACTTCAAAAGGTGTTACTGCCCTACAAATGGATATTAAGATTGAGGGTCTTTCAAGAGAGATTCTTGAAGAAGCTTTACTACAAGCCAAACATGGCCGGATGCATATTTTGGAATCAATGATGTCAACAATCAATCAACCGCGTGAGCAGTTATCCAAATATGCTCCAAAAATCGTTACAATGTCCATAAATCCGGATAAGATCCGTGATGTAATTGGACCGAGCGGAAAACATATCAACAAAATCATTGAAGAAACTGGCGTGAAAATCGACATCGAACAGGATGGAACGGTATTCATTTCTTCTACTGATGAACCAATGATCCAAAAAGCGAAGAAAATCATTGAGGATATCGTACGTGAAGTCGTAGTGGGCGAACTATACTTAGGTAAAGTTAAACGTATCGAAAAGTTCGGTGCCTTCGTTGAAATCTTCAATGGTAAAGACGGTTTGGTACATATTTCTGAACTGGCTGAAGAAAGAGTCGGAAAAGTGGAAGATGTCGTTTCACTTGGCGATGAATTATTGGTCAAAGTTACTGAGATCGATAAGCAAGGAAGGGTGAACCTTTCCCGTAAAGCGGTCTTGAAAGAGCAAAAAGAGGCAGCCAACCCTTCTCAATCGTAATGGAAAATGAAAATCCGGCATGCGATTCCTTGTGAATCTGCATGCTTTTTTTGTTTGAAAGTATTGGAATATCCATTTTGCGAATGGCGTTATAAGCATGTCATGTTCTACCTTGTCCGTTTTCTTCATACATTTTGGTATGAAGGGGGCGTAAAAAATGAATAATAAGTGGAAGCAGATAGTTGCGATAAGTGCCATTGCAGGTATATCATGGTTATTAGTGCAAAATCCATATACACAAGTTTATTTGACCCAATTAACCAATGATTCAGTTGCTTCAATGAAGCAAGAAGACGAGCTTCTTTTACAAATAAAAGAATCAACAAAAAAATATGAGATTGCACCACAGGATGCACGAATAGATTCTGTTTGGAAAACCGTTCCTGCATATAACGGCCTGAAGGTAAATATTGATGAATCGTATAAAGCCATGAAGAAGGAGGGCGTGTTCGATAAGGATAAGCTGGTATTTCAGCAGGTCCCTGCAAAGATTCATATGGAGGATCTGGATCCGGCTCCGATTTACCGGGCCCACCCCGAAAAGCCAGTGGTTTCATTTTTAATCAATGTGGCCTGGGGGAATGAATACTTACAAGATATGCTTGCCGTGTTAAAAAAGAATAATGTCAAGGCCACTTTTTTCCTTGAAGGGAATTGGACCAAGAAAAATCCTGATTTGGCCAAGATGATTAAGGGCGGCGGGCATGAAATTGGAAATCATTCTTATTCACATCCCGATATGAAAAACATATCCGCACAAGCTACACGTGAGGAAATTCGAAAAACGAATGAAGTCATTGAAGCGGTTACAGGTTTGAAAATGAAATGGTTCGCACCACCAAGTGGAAGCTACCGGGATGAAACGGTGAAAATCGCGGATTCTTTCGGTATGGAGACCGCCATGTGGAGTGTGGATACGATCGACTGGCAAAAGCCAAGCCCTGAAGTCCTTCAACAAAGAGTGCTTTCTAAGATACACCCTGGAGCATTTATATTGATGCATCCGACGGAATCTACCGCAAAATCATTGGAGACGTTAATAATTGAAATAAAAAAGAAAGATTTAGATGTTGTTACCGTTTCGGAAGCAGTAGATGAAGAGCGATCGAATCCATAAAACATTGGTAACGATAGCAGCATAGAATGATTGGGAGGAATGTTAGTTGATTAAGAAATACACGTGTCAAAATGGAGTTAGAATTGTATTGGAGAATATTCCAACTGTACGCTCAGCAGCAATTGGAGTATGGATCAAAACAGGTTCAAGAAATGAAACACCAGAATTGAATGGGGTTTCACATTTCCTGGAGCATATGTTCTTCAAAGGGACAACTACGAGAAATGCGCGGGAAATTGCCGAGTCGTTCGATAGTATTGGTGGACAGGTGAATGCATTCACTTCAAAAGAATATACATGCTACTATGCCAAAGTGATGGATAACCATGCAAGCTATGCGCTTGAAATCCTTGCTGATATGTTCTTCAACTCAACATTTGATGGGGAAGAATTGAAAAAAGAAAAAAATGTCGTCTACGAAGAAATCAAAATGTACGAAGACACACCCGATGACATTGTCCATGACCTCTTAAGCAAGGCGGTATATGAAAACCACCCCCTTGGCTATCCTATACTTGGGACGGAAAATACGCTTGAAACCTTCAATAGTGATACATTAAAAAAATACGTCCATGATATGTATACACCCGATAAAGTAGTAGTGTCGATTGCTGGGAACGTGGATGAAAAATTGATCCAGGAAGTCGAAAACTATTTTGGCTCATATCAAGGAGGGGAAGACCGTCTTGAATTGGTCAAACCTTCCTTCCATGAAAATAGGATCACCCGTAAGAAAGATACCGAACAAGCCCACTTATGCCTTGGTTACAAAGGCTTGGAAATCGGCAATGATAAAACATACAGCCTGATCACCTTAAATAATATTCTTGGAGGGAGCATGAGTAGCCGCCTATTCCAGGACGTCAGGGAGCAACGCGGCCTTGCCTATTCCGTTTACTCCTATCATTCCAGCTATCAAGATAGCGGTATGGTGACAGTATATGGGGGGACAGGCACAAACCAGCTTGACAGCCTTTATGAAACCATTCAGGAAACATTGGATACTTTAAAAAGGGATGGCATTACGGAAAAGGAATTACGGAATAGTAAAGAGCAACTTAAAGGAAGTTTGATGCTCAGCCTTGAAAGCACGAATAGCCGCATGAGCCGGAACGGAAAAAATGAGCTAATGTTGGGTGAGCACCGTTCCCTTGATGATATCATCATCAAGATTGACGAAGTGACAGAGGATACCGTCAATGAATTGGCAAATCAGATCTTTACGGAGCATTCCTTGTCATTAGTGAGCCCGCTGGAAAACTGGGACAAATAATAACGACTAAGCCTGAACCTTCCTTTTATTAAAGGGAGGTCAGGCTTTTTTTCTTTGAATGTGGGAGGGTCCAGTGTTTTGGACAATATTTGGATAAATGCCTTCTAAGTTTACCTTTTTCGGATATAGATTGAATAGAAGGCGAAAAAGGGGGAACCAATTTTGAGGTTAAGCGAACTGAGCGGTAAGGAAATAGTCGATGTGAATAGGGCGGAAAGATTAGGAATCCTTGGTCAGACGGATTTGGAAATAGATGAAACTGGACAAATTACCTCGTTGATCATCCCATCCGTCAAATGGTTCGGCCTTTTAAGGAATGGCAGTGAAATAAGAGTGCCATGGGATCACATAAAAAAAATCGGTGCGGATATGGTCATCATTGATTTTCAAGAAGGACTTTCACTAAAAGACGGAGAGCAAATGGACGGATAATGACGTTCGCGCCCACTCCGTGGAATTTCTCGAAATGCAATCCCGAAAACGCCTTAGCTGGCAATAGCTAAGGCGTTTTATGATTTCTTATCACCGTTTTTTAACTAAAAACATAAGATGGCAGGGTAACTAGAGAATGTAGCAAAAACCGAATTGCTTCCTGAAGGGATTGTATCACGGGGCAAGGAATGTTTAGGATCTTTTATATAAAGAAGGTGACGGTTTTAATGCTCACAGGCATGCAAATCGCTGTAATTGGTGGAGATGCGCGTCAGCTTGAAGTTGTCCGTAAACTGACGGAGCTTGATGCAAAGCTATTATTGGTAGGTTTTGAACAGCTCGACCATGCTTTTACCGGAGCGGTTAAGGAAAAAATGGAGGATATAAATTTCAATGAATTAGATTCAGTTATTTTACCTGTCCGGGGCACGGATTCAGATGGGAAAGTAGAAACGATTTTTTCCAGTGAAGAGGTTGTCTTAACTGAAGAAATGATAAAAAAGACCCCGGCGCATTGCACATTTTATGCAGGAATCAGTAACGATTACCTAGATGAGATATTCAAGAAAGTGGATCGCAAACTCGTACTATTGTTCGAACGTGATGATGTGGCTATTTATAATTCGATTCCCACTGTTGAGGGTGCGATCATGATGGCCATCCAACATACGGATTTTACGATCCATGGATCGAATGTAGCCGTTCTCGGACTGGGAAGGGTCGGTATGAGTGTAGCCCGGTCATTCCATGCACTGGGTGCAAAAGTGAAGGTGGGAGCAAGAAAAAGCGAAGATATTGCGAGGATCAGTGAAATGGCATTAGACCCTTTTCATTTAAATGATCTTGCTGCTGAAATGAAAAATGTTGATATATGTATCAATACGATTCCTTTTCCGATAATTACCGCACAAGTTATAGCTAAAATGCCCGTTCATACATTAATCATCGACCTTGCTTCAAAACCGGGGGGGACGGATTTTCGTTACGCTGAAAAAAGGGGAATTAAGGCGCTGTTGGCACCGAGCCTGCCGGGTATAGTTGCCCCGAAAACAGCTGGTCAGATATTAGCGAATGCACTGGGACTATTGATACAAGGCGAGTTCACGAAAAGGAAGGGGAAAATGATATGAGTCTCAAAGGTAAACGGATTGGTTTCGGATTAACAGGATCTCATTGCACATATGACGAAGTGTTCCCGGAAATAGAAAAACTTGTAGATGAAGGGGCGGAAGTCATTCCAATCGTAACATCGACAGTTCAAAACACGGAGACCCGTTTTGGAAAGGGCGAGGATTGGGTCGAAAGAATAGAAAAATTGACGGGGAATCATGTCGTTGATACAATCGTCAAAGCAGAGCCTTTAGGACCTAAATTGCCACTTGATTGCATGGTGATCGCTCCTTTAACGGGTAACTCAATGAGTAAGATGGCAAATGCTCTTACCGATTCGCCAGTACTTATGGCTGCAAAAGCGACGATGAGAAATCACCGTCCAGTCGTGGTCGCAATATCAACAAATGATGCACTTGGGTTAAATGGTGTCAATCTAATGAGGCTGATGGCTGCAAAAGATATTTATTTCGTTCCATATGGCCAAGATAATCCCACAGGCAAACCAAGTTCAATGGTTGCAAGGATGAGCATGATAAGGGATACGATCATAGCTGCACTGGAAAGGGAACAGATTCAACCTGTCATCGTCGAAAGATTCAAGGATGATTTAGCCTGAACTAGTATTTCTGCTTTCATCCCTCCTTCTAACGACTGACATATATGCATAAATTTGTAGGTTGAAGTTATGAAAAACCACTCCACTACCAGAATATTTTGTTAAAGTGCGACCCTTTGGAATGTTAATGTGATAAAATAAATGATATTCTGAACAAGAAGCAGTAAATCCAATAAATAACTAATTTAAGAGATAGAAAAGGAGTATGGATAAATGACTGAGACACAGGGATTGCGTATTGCAGTTGTGGGAGCAACTGGGGCGGTAGGACAACAAATGATTTCAACACTCGAACAAAGGGACTTACCGATTAAGAAAATCATCTTTTTATCATCGGCTCGTTCCGCTGGAATCAAACTTACGTTTAAGGGCGAAGAAATCGAAGTGCAGGAAGCAAAACCTGAAAGCTTTGAAGGCATCGATATCGCTTTATTCAGTGCTGGAGGAAGCGTGTCTAAGGAATTGGCTCCAGAAGCAGTGAAACGCGGTGCGATAGTGGTGGATAATACGAGCGCATTCCGCATGGATGAAAATGTGCCGCTAGTCGTTCCTGAAGTAAATGAAGAAGACTTGAAACAGCATAATGGGATCATTGCAAACCCGAATTGTTCAACTATCCAAATGGTTGTGGCATTAGAACCTATCCGTAAGACATACGGCTTATCAAAAATTGTTGTTTCCACGTATCAGGCTGTCTCCGGTGCAGGTGCAGCAGCGATAAATGAATTAAATCAACAGGCTCGCGACTTGCTTGATGAAAAAGAAATAGATCCGAAGATTTTACCGGTAAAAGGGGACGAAAAGCATTATCAAATCGCATTTAACGTCATTCCCCAAATCGATAAATTCCAAGATAACGGGTACACATTCGAAGAGATGAAAATGATTAATGAAACAAAGAAAATCATGCACATGCAAGACCTTCCAGTGGCTGCAACTTGCGTGAGGCTTCCTGTCGTAACAGGTCATTCGGAATCTGTATACATTGAAGTTGAAAAAGAAGGCATTGCGGCTTCTCAAATCAAAGATTTAATGAAAACGGCACCTGGAATTGTGTTAGAAGATGAACCGGAACAACAAGTTTACCCTACGCCTGCTTCATCCGTCGGCAAGAATGATGTATTCGTCGGTCGGATTCGCAAAGATTTGGATGAAGATAAAGGCTTCCATTTATGGGTTGTTTCCGATAATCTATTAAAAGGAGCAGCTTGGAATTCCGTTCAAATTGCTGAGAGCCTTTTAAAATTAGGTTTGGTTACCGTTAAGTAATAACTTATTTTTAATGAACTAGATAAAAAATTATATTCCAATAGGATAGAGAGTTTTTGTCAGCTTCCCTGATTGGGAGGCTGGCTTATATTTGGGGTGCTTATTATGAAAATTATCGTCCAGAAGTACGGTGGGACATCCGTTCGCGATGAGGAAAGCCGTTCATTTGCCAAGGGGCATATAGAAAATGCGATTAAAGAAGGCTATAAAGTGGTGGTTGTGGTTTCAGCAATGGGAAGAAAAGGCGATCCTTATGCAACGGATACTTTACTTTCCCTTGTAAATGGAGCGAAAGCCAGCCTTTCAAAACGGGAACAGGATTTACTTATGTCAGTTGGAGAAACGATATCTTCAGTCGTATTTACGAACATGCTCTTGGAACATGGTATTGATGCGGTGGCTTATACTGGAGCTCAAGCGGGATTCTTGACGAATACCGACTATTCAAGTGCGAAAATTATCGAAATGAAATGCGACCGTCTCATGAAAGAACTTGAAGTGAAGGATGTAGTCGTTGTAGCAGGTTTCCAGGGAGCGGCTAAAAACGGGGACATCACGACCATCGGCCGTGGTGGAAGTGATACTTCAGCCGCTGCATTAGGTGCGGCATTGCAAGCTGAACGGGTCGATATTTTTACGGATGTGGAAGGAATCATGACGGCAGATCCACGTATTGCCGATCAAGCTCGTCCATTATCAATCGTTTCATATACGGAAGTTTGCAATATGGCATATCAAGGGGCGAAGGTCATTCATCCGAGAGCTGTTGAAATTGCGATGCAGGCGAAAGTCCCGATTCGGATAAGGTCAACATACAGCGAAGGTTTGGGGACCCTTGTTACAAGCATGAACAAGGGAAGCCAGGGCAGTGACATACGTGAAAGGCTCGTGACCGGGATTGCCCATGTACCAAAGATCACTCAAATCAAGGTCCGTGCGAAAAAAGATCAATATAATCTGCAGGCAGAGGTTTTCAAAGCAATGGCCAATGCCTCTATTTCAGTGGACTTTATAAATATATATCCAAGCGGCGTAGTGTATACCGTTTCGGAAGAGATGACAGAACTAGCCCTCTCGATCTTGGCCGAGCTTGGTCATGAACCGGTCATTGAAAGAAATTGTGCCAAGGTTTCAGTAGTCGGTGCAGGTATAAATGGGGTGCCAGGCGTTGCAGCGAAGATTGTCACAGCGCTTTCCGAAAAGGAAATTGCCATTCTCCAGTCAGCGGATAGCCATACGACAATTTGGGTACTCGTAAAAGAGGAAGATTTAATAGAAGCTGTTAATTCCCTGCACTATGCATTTCAATTGCATGAAATGGAAGTCCAATGATCAGGGTTTTTTAATGAATAAAGGTTTTAAAAATTAAAGAGGTGTTAGATGATGATATTTGGTAGAGTATCAACCGCAATGGTCACCCCTTTCGATGGCAAGGGAAATGTCGATTTTCAAAAAACGACTTCATTGGTTAATTACTTATTAACGAATGGAACCGATTCGCTTGTGATTTCGGGAACGACAGGGGAATCTCCAACTTTATCTTCGGAGGAGAAAATTGCGTTATTGCGTCATGTTGCTAAGGTTGTAGAAAAGCGTGTGCCCATCATCATGGGTACAGGAAGCAACAATACGTATGCTTCCATCGAGTTGACAAAAAAAGCGGAACAAAATGGCGCCGATGCGATAATGCTGGTGGCCCCGTATTATAGTAAAACGAATCAAGAAGGTCTGTACCAGCATTTTAAGGCTATTGCAGCTAGTACGACTCTTCCTGTTATGATATATAATATCCCTGGGCGCGCTTCGATTAACATTGAACCGGAAACGATCATCCGCCTTTCAAAAATTCCTAATATTGTAGCCGTTAAGGAAGCGAGCGGGGATTTAAACGCTATGACCCAAATCATAGCTGGCACGGATGAAGATTTTGCGTTATATAGTGGGGACGACGCTTTAACACTCCCAGTATTGGCGATTGGTGGTGTGGGTGTAGTTTCGGTTGCTTCACATATTGCTGGTAATGAGTTGCAGAAAATAGTTGAGGCCTTCATCAGTGGGAATTTGAAAGAGGCAGCCAGGCTGCATCAGGAACTGTTACCGCTTATAAAAGGTTTATTTGCAGCGCCAAGCCCTGCACCTGTCAAAACAGCGCTTCAGTTAAATGGAATTGACGTTGGCTCGGTAAGACTTCCAATCGTGCCATTGACTGAACAGGAGCGCCTTGCATTAACCAAGGTATTAAATAAATAAAAAGACACGGAACAAGCTGATCGTTGAAGATTGGCTTGTTTTTACATAATGATGTATATGAATGGGATATCCTTTCCGATTTCGGGATGAAAATATTGAATTTTTTAATTATCAACCGAAATAGGATGAAAGTACCGAATATTTCTTACATAAAAGGTTGTTTTATTAAATTAAATGAAAAAGTCCCTCTGAAAATGGTAAGTGTTGTCATGTTTTTTGAACATCGGTTATAATGAATTCATTGGGAAATTATGAACGGGAATTTTTAAGGAGGATATTCGATTGGGTAAAGATAAAAATAATGGTATAAAAGTCATTTCTCTTGGAGGACAAGGGGAACTTGGTAAAAATATGTACGTCGTTGAGGTGAACGAGGACATCTACCTTCTTGATGCAGGGTTAATGCTGCCAGAAGATGAAATGCTCGGAATCGATGCGGTTATCCCTGATATTTCTTATTTGATGGATAATAAGGAACGGGTGCAGGGGATATTCATTACCCATGGTCATGAAGACCATATGGGAGCGCTTGCTTATGTCTTGAAATATTTACCGGCACCTGTTTATGGAACAAAGCTTACACTAGCTTTAATCAAAACGAAATTAAAGGAAGATGGCTTTAACGGCAGGGCAACATTCACTGAAATCGATTCGGATTCTCTTTTAAGTTTCCCTCAAGCGGCCGTGTCTTTTTTCCGGACAAACCATAGTATTCCCGATTCCGTCGGAGTCGTGATCCACACTCGTGAAGGTGCAATCGTTTATACTGGGGATTTTAAATTCGATCAAGCAGCAACAGATCTATATAAACCTGAAATCGGTAAAATGGCTGGTATCGGTGAAGAAGGTGTCCTATGCTTGCTTTCGGATAGTACGGGTGCCGAGAGGCCAGGTTATACGACATCAGAAGCAGTTGTGGCCAAAGATATTAGAGAGGTTTTTCATGCAGCCTCCGGAAGGATCATCGTAGCGTGCTTCGCTTCGAACATCAACCGGATTCAACATGTTTTCAATGCAGCGGCAGCAAGTCGCAGGAAAGTGGCAGTTGTAGGAAAAAGCCTGCAGCGCGTTTATGAAACAGCCTTGAACCTTGGCTACTTAAAGGTCGAAGAAGAGCTGATAATCCCGATTAATGAAATTAGCCAGTATGACGACCGTGAAATCGTCGTGTTATCGACAGGTCATCAGGGGGAGCCCATTGCGGCACTTCAAAAAATGGCAAAACAGACCCACAAGCAGGTAACGATCAAAAAGGGAGACACAGTTTTGATCAGTGCATCACCCCTACAGGGCGGCGAACTTATTCTATCCAAAACCGTCGATTTGCTATATAGGGTAGGTGCTGAAGTGGTATCCGCAAATAAATATAAAGTGCACGTAACAGGGCATGGCAGCCAGGAAGAACTTAAAATGATGATCAATTTGATGAATCCTAAATTCTTGATCCCTGTACATGGGGAATACCGCCATTTATATGCCCATCAAAAAGTTGGGGTTGCTGCGGGAATTAAACGTGAAAACATCATAATTGCCGAAAAAGGTGATGTCATCGAACTAAAGGGCAATAAAATGGGTCTTTCCGGCAAAGTCTCTGCAGGGAATATCTTGATAGATGGCAGCGGTGTTGGAGATGTGGGCAATATCGTTCTTCGTGATCGGCGCTTGTTATCCCAGGATGGCATTTTGATTGTGGTGGTCACGTTGAACCGTCAGGATAAAAGCATTGCAGCAGGACCTGAAATCATTTCACGGGGCTTTGTATATGTTCGCGAATCAGAAAAAATGATTGGGGAAGCAACTGAAATAGTAAGTGAAATCGTAAAGAAAAATGGGTCGCGCCAACCTTTTGATTGGTCCACGCTGAAGCAGGAAATGCGTGATGCGTTAAACCAATTCTTTTATGAAAAAACGAAACGCCGCCCAATGATTTTACCAATAATCATGGAATATTAAGTAAGGAACCCCTGGTTTAAACAGTCAGGGGTTCTTTTTTCTGTGTCGAACCTCTTATATCTTGAAGAATGAAGTCCGAGACTCGAGACATAATAAAGCTATAGGCTTAAGAGAAAGGGGTTGGCATAGTGGATAATGCACCATTACCAAATGAAAATGTAGGCAAGCAGGAAGGTAAGAATTCAACTTTAATCGAAAAGATCCAGCAGCTGGGGGCTACTAATGTTCCGCAACTATCTCAGGACTCAAAAATCCATTGTTTGACGATCATTGGTCAAATTGAAGGACATATGCAGCTGCCTCCTCAAAATAAAACGACCAAATATGAACATGTTATTCCGCAAATTGTGGCAATTGAACAAAATCCCAATATAGAGGGGCTGCTTGTCATTTTAAATACAGTCGGAGGAGATGTCGAAGCGGGACTGGCCATCGCAGAAATGCTGGCTTCCCTTTCAAAGCCATCCGTCTCGATTGTACTTGGGGGAGGTCACTCGATCGGTGTGCCGATTGCGGTTTCGTGTGACCATAGCTATATAGCAGAAACAGCAACGATGACGATTCATCCCATTCGTTTGACAGGGCTAGTCATCGGCGTGCCTCAAACCTTTGAATACTTGGATAAAATGCAGGAAAGAGTCATTAAATTCGTTACACGGCACTCGAACGTTTCGGAAGAAAGTTTTAAGGACTTAATGTTTGCTAAAGGAAATTTAACCCGTGATATCGGCACGAATGTAATCGGGGCCGAGGCAGTTGAAATCGGTATGATCGATGATGTAGGAGGAGTAGGCCAGGCCATGAGAAAACTAAATAGCTTCATGGAAGAAAGAAGGCCAAAAATTGCCGGGGAAGAGGAGGGGCTTCTGCAATGACGCTTTATACGATCGTTCCTGAAGAAATAATTTTCCCTCATCACCATGAGAAGACGGCAAATTTAATAGAAATGATCTATAATGGCGTACATGTAATGGTTGAACATGACGGTGGCCGCACGTTGCGCATCGATCGGATTGTAAGCACGGATCCTGAAGATTATATGAATGTACACATTCAGCCGGGGGCTGTCATAAATGTGTTCGAACAGATGAATCATTTAGTAAAAACGACTAACTGAGGTAAATTATGATATACTGGAATGAAAATCAGCAGCCGCTTGGCTGCTTTATTCATTATATGGGCAAAATGTTCGTCTAAATAATAAATGGTATATATAACAAGGACATGTTTATATATATTTGATATAATCAGTGAGCGAACGTTTGTTTCGAGAAGGGAAAACATGTAGTGATGTTGAATAGGAAAGTTAGAATAGTTTCATGAAGAATCAGGTGATATTATGGCAAAGAAGAAACGCAGAAAAAAGAATAGTACAGAGAAGTTAAAACTAACGCTTAAATATGAATTGATCGGCCTCACTTTAATAGGTTTGGCCATCATTGCCATTGCCAAGCTTGGAGCAGTGGGAAACGGGACGGTCTTTTTAATCCGCTTCTTCATGGGGGAATGGTATATCCTGTTTTTGTTGGGAGCAATTGCAGCTGGCTTCTATTTGATGATAAAGAGGGAGGTCCCTTACCTGTTAAAACGGCAATTCGTCGGGATGTACTTTCTTGTCGCGAGCATGCTCCTGCTAAGTCATGTGACACTGTTTAACATGCTAGCAGATGGAGGACCGTTTACGAAGCCAAGCGTCATTTCGAATACTTGGGAACTATTCTGGATGGAAGTGACCGGCAAGGCCAGCACAAAGGACCTTGGGGGCGGTATGATTGGAGCGATATTATTTGCAGCCTCATACTTTTTATTCGATGAAGCTGGATCGAAAATCGTTTCATTCCTTTTTATCATTGTAGGCGCCGTCCTATTGACCGGGAAGACGTTAGGTGAAACCCTCGGGAAGTTTTTCAGGGGTCTTGGCGGCTTTTTCAAACAGCAATGGTCCGCATTCAGAGATGATATGAAAACGTGGAATGACGACAAAAAAGAAAAGAAAAAGAATCCCGTGAAAAAGAAGAAACGGGAAAACGATCCGGTGGAGGAAACGGATCAGCCCCTTCATCAAGAAGAGGAAACACAGCAAATGGCGACCGAACGAATCATTTCCAGCTTTGCAGATAAAGCCTATAGCGACGAAAACGAAATAATTCCCGTAGTTACGGAACCAGCAGCTGAAAGTGCAGAGGACCAGGATGATGCCGTTCCGCCAATGAATTTTACGGAAGTGGAGAATAAAGAATACCTTTTACCGCCTCTTTCCTTGTTACTGCAGCCCAAAAAAACGGACCAAAGCGGAGAGTACCAATTGATCCATGAAAATGCGGCAAAGCTTGAGCGCACCTTTCATAGCTTTGGAGTGAAAGCGAGGGTCACTCAAGTTCATTTAGGCCCAGCCGTAACCAAATATGAGGTCCATCCGGATGTAGGGGTGAAGGTAAGTAAAATTGTCAGCCTATCCGATGACTTGGCCCTTGCCCTTGCCGCAAAGGATATTAGGATCGAAGCGCCGATTCCCGGAAAGTCGGCTATCGGAATAGAAGTGCCTAACTCCGAAGTGGCAATGGTGTCATTAAGGGAAGTATTAGAGGCCAAAGAAGTTGACAAGCCTGACGCAAAACTGCAAATAGGCTTAGGGCGGAATATTTCTGGTGAAGCAGTTAAGGCGGAGCTTAATAAAATGCCGCATTTACTAGTGGCTGGTGCTACCGGCAGCGGGAAATCCGTTTGTATCAACGGGATTATCACGAGTATTCTGATGCGGGCAAAACCGCATGAAGTGAAAATGATGATGATCGATCCAAAAATGGTGGAGTTGAATGTCTATAATGGGATTCCCCACTTACTCGCACCTGTAGTGACAAATCCAAAGAAAGCTGCACAGGCTTTGCAAAAAGTGGTCAGTGAAATGGAAAGGCGCTACGAGCTATTTTCTCATTCCGGTACCCGTAATATTGAAGGCTACAATGATTATATTAACCGGTATAATATTGAAGAAGATGCCAAACAACCGCTCTTGCCTTATATCGTAGTCATTGTCGATGAGCTGGCAGATTTGATGATGGTCGCCTCAAATGATGTAGAGGATGCCATCACACGGCTTGCACAAATGGCACGTGCCGCTGGCATCCACTTGATAATTGCCACTCAGCGGCCATCCGTAGATGTAATTACAGGGGTCATTAAAGCGAACATCCCATCTCGGATTGCTTTTAGTGTCTCATCAATGACCGATTCGAGAACGATCCTCGACATGGGCGGAGCCGAAAAACTGTTAGGACGGGGTGACATGCTCTTCCTGCCTGCAGGAGCTTCAAAACCGGTTCGCGTTCAAGGGGCCTTTTTATCCGACAATGAAGTCGAGGAAGTTGTCACATATGTCATTTCACAGCAAAAAGCACAATATAACGAAGAGATGATACCGGATGAAATTGCAGAAACTTCAAATGGTGAAGTCGAAGATAATTTATACGGGGATGCGGTATCCTTGATCGTAGAAATGCAGACTGCATCTGTTTCCATGCTGCAGCGCCGTTTCAGGATTGGCTATACCCGGGCAGCAAGATTGATTGATGAAATGGAAGCGAGGGGAATTGTCGGTCCATATGAAGGCAGTAAACCCCGAAATGTATTGGTTACTAAAGATGAACAGGATGAAGCTCATTCATCATAGTTGAAAAAAACCGGGCTGCAGCCCGGTTTTTTAATTATTCATCGCTTCGTCTAAATGTTTAAGGCAGAAGTCGGTAATCATCGCTTCTTCATCTTCTTCTAAATCGAATTCGAGTGCGACTTCGTTCCCTTTTTCAAAAATATCATATTTAATCAATTTGCCTATTTGTTCTTCCACGGCAAAAAGCACCCGGATATATAAACCATTTTCTGAAAAGAGCTCATCCTCTTCAGGCACTTCAATATCCAAGAACAACTCGTAACGTTCCCCGGACAAAATACCAAATGGATCATTCAATTTTTCAATAGTGTATTCTGTAATCTTTAACATCTTGTGTACATCCCTTCAAAGAAGATAAATCCTATTATACAGGAAAACATCATCTTGAACAGAGCTGCATTCATTTTGCATTTTCAAAATGAATTTATCTGATTTAGGAGAATAATCGTACATATTCCGCAGCCGTATCTAGATTGAAAGACACAGGGAAGGGTAATTTTTCCTAAATTCTTTTAAAGTAAATAGTAAAACACTATTTATTTATGTCAAAAAAAATGTTATATTATTTTCGATTAGTAGGAATGATTCAACATCAGAGGTCTGATGTCTTAAGAAATTAGCTGGGGGAAACTGTATGTCAATAAAATCAGATAGTCGACATTTATATTTGCAGGTCATTGATTACCTGAAGCAGGATATTGAAGCAGGAGTCTATCAGGAAAATGAAAAATTCCCTTCAGAATTCGATCTTGCAAAAAAATTGGGAGTGAGTAGGGCGACACTTCGAGAAGCGCTGCGAATTTTAGAAGAAGAAAACATCATCATCCGCCGCCATGGAGTTGGGACTTTCGTCAATCCGAAACCTCGGTTCACTTCAGGTATCGAGCAATTAAAAAGTGTCACGAACATGATTGAAGAGGCAGGAATGAAACCGGGTACGATTTTCTTAAGCTCGACGGCCCTAGAACCTACAGAAGAGGATATTCGCAGGTTTTCATGTTCAACAGATGAACGCATCGTCATCATCGAGCGAGTAAGGACAGCGAATGGGGAGCCGGTTGTCTACTGTATTGACAAAATTCCTGAATCTATACTATCAGAAAATTTTGACCGTAATGATGAGTCTCTTTTTGATATTTTGGAAAGAGATGCGCATCGGAAAATTACGCATGCCGTAGCGGAAATTGAGCCTATTGGATATCATGAGAAAGTTTCTCCTATCCTTAAATGCTCTCCAGAAGCCGCACTGCTCGTTCTAAAGCAGATGCATCTGGATGATTGGGACCAGCCTATCCTGTATTCTGTTAACTACTTTAAAGCCAATATGTTCAGCTTTCATGTTCTTCGTAAACGTGTGTAGGCCTTGCTCTGCACACGGGTGAATGCAAGCGTTTGTTTTAGATTCCGTAAAAGTCAAATCAAACGTATGCAAAAAAAATTAACGAGAAGTGAAAACGCAAACATAAATGACTTTTCAGAACATTCCTGCTCAAAAAACTATGTAAATTAGGGGGATAAAAATTGAAAAAGCGCAAATTAGGACTAGCTCTTTCACTTGTTCTTGCAGCCGGTACGCTACTAGGGGCATGTGGTAATTCAGAGAATGATGATAAAGAATCTTCAAATGGGAAAAACAAAGATAACTTCACGGTTGCGATGGTAACTGATACTGGCGGCGTGGATGACGAGTCGTTCAACCAATCCGCATGGAAGGGCATTCAGGAATTCGGTAAGGATAATGGTCTGGAAAAAGGTAAAGATGGCTATAACTACCTGCAATCTAAATCAGATGCCGATTACGCTAAAAACCTGAATACGCTAGTACGTGAAGATTACCAACTTATTTATGGGATCGGTTTTCTTTTAGCCGAATCTGTTGGTGAAGTGGCTGACCAACGTCCGGATTCACACTTTGCTATCGTGGATACTGTTGTTGATAAAAAGAACGTAGCCAGCATTAATTTTAAAGAGCAGCAAGGTTCATTCCTTGTAGGTGTTATTGCGGGATTACAAACGAAAACAAACAAGGTCGGTTTTATCGGCGGAGTTGAATCTGAATTAATCAAGAAATTCGAAGTTGGCTTTAAGGCTGGGGTTTTATCTGTAAATCCGGATGCGAAAGTTGAAGTTAAATATGCCGGAGATTTCAATAAAGCTGATATCGGTAAATCAACTGCAGGCTCCATGTATTCTTCTGGTATCGATATCATTTATCATGCTGCTGGCGGAACTGGAAAAGGTGTATTCACTGAAGCTGTCGAGCAAAAGCAAAAAGATCCAAAGAGGGAAATCTATGTTATCGGTGTAGATAGCGACCAAGCTAAATTAGGGGCAGTTCCTGGAACTGATGACAACATCACGCTGACTTCCATGTTAAAACGTGTTGACGTAGCAGTTAAAGACCTTTCCGAGAAAGCGAAAGAAGGAAACTTCCCAGGCGGAAAAGTAATTGAGTACGGTATCGAAGAAAATGGTGTAGGCATTTCCGATACAAAAGATAACGTAACAGAAGAATCTTTAAAAGCGGTCGAAGAGTGGACAGAAAAAATTAAATCAGGTGAATTCGTAGTTCCGGGCACGGATGAAGAATTCGAAAAACTTGGTTTATAAGCTGTAATGCCAGAAAGAATAGGGAGGCAGAAGTGCCCTCTATTCTTTCTTTTCCCAACTGAAAAATATCGAATGAAAAACTATGATAGAATCGTAGTTTTTCATTTGGTTTTTTTTAAAATCAATAAGCTAGTAGAAGCAATTAAATGATTTAAGAATATTTACACTCATTTTAGGAGTTGATAATACGTGGAATATGTAATTGAGATGCTCAATATCCGTAAGGAGTTCCCCGGAATCGTCGCAAATGATAACGTTACCCTTCAGGTTAAAAAAGGGGAGATTCACGCATTATTAGGTGAAAATGGCGCGGGTAAATCCACTTTGATGAACGTTTTATTCGGCTTATATCAGCCTGAGCAGGGAGAAATCCGTGTGAATGGCAAACCAGTCAAGATTACCAGTCCTAACATTGCCAATGATTTAGGGATTGGGATGGTCCATCAGCATTTTATGCTCGTTGACCCTTTTACAGTAACGGAAAATATCATTTTAGGGAAAGAACCATCAAAAGCGGGTAAGATCGATTTGAAAGAAGCGAGCGAGGAAGTTAGGAAACTATCAGAACAATATCAGCTTCGTGTTGACCCCTATGCAAAAATTGCCGATATATCAATAGGGATGCAGCAGCGTGTCGAGATTCTTAAAACGCTTTACCGCGGTGCGGAAATATTGATTTTTGATGAACCGACCGCTGTATTGACCCCTCAAGAAATCAAGGAATTGATATATATTATGAAAGCCCTTATCAAAGAGGGGAAATCTATCATTTTAATTACACACAAACTTAAGGAAATCATGGAGGTTTGTGACCGGGTAACGGTTATACGCAAAGGGCAAGGAATCGGTACAGTGAATGTCAACGAAACGAACCCTGACGAATTGGCCAGCTTAATGGTCGGTAGGGAAGTTCTATTCAAGACGGAAAAAACGGCAGCTACTCCTTCGGATGTAGTTCTCGAGGTTCAGGAACTGGAAGTCAAGGATTCCCGAGGCGTTTCAGCAGTTCGGAATTTGGATTTAACTGTCCGGGCAGGAGAAATTGTCGGTATCGCTGGTGTAGATGGGAATGGTCAATCCGAACTAATTGAAGCATTGGCTGGCCTAAGGAAGACAACAGCAGGTTCGATAAAGCTAAACGGAAAAGAGATCGGGAATCTTAAGCCGCGTAAAATCACTGAAGCAGGTGTCGGCCATATTCCAGAAGACAGACATAAGCATGGTTTGGTTTTGGATTACAGCATTGGTGAAAATATTGTCTTGCAAACTTACTATCAAAAGCCTTTTTCAAAAGCCGGTATCTTGAACTCAAAGAAAATATTCGAAAAAGCCCGTTCATTGATCAAAAGTTACGATGTTCGCACCCCGAGTGAATATACCCCGGCAAGGGCGCTTTCTGGAGGGAATCAGCAAAAAGCGATCATCGGCCGGGAAGTTGATAGGAACCCGGATTTATTGATTGCCGCACAGCCAACACGCGGGCTTGATGTCGGAGCGATCGAGTTTATCCATAAACGTCTGATTGAACAGCGTGATGCAGGAAAAGCGGTACTTCTCATATCATTTGAATTGGAAGAAATCATGAATGTGAGCGATAGAATTGCCGTTATATACGAAGGGGAAATCGTCGCAATTGTCGATCCGAAAGAAACGACTGAACAGGAGCTTGGCCTTCTTATGGCCGGCAGTAAACGGACGGAAGCAGGTGGAAAACAAAATGTCTAAGTATTTATCTAAATTAACGAGTCCGTTAATAGCAGTTATCCTCGGATTAGTCGTTGGAGCAATAATCATGTTAGTAAGCGGCTATGACCCAGTTGCGGGCTATGGCTCCATGATAAATGGAATTATTGGGGATTCTTATTATGTAGGGGAATCCGTCAGGACAATCATCCCTTATATCCTTGCTGGTTTGGCAGTGGCTTTTGCTTTCCGTACGGGCCTATTCAATATCGGTGTGGAAGGGCAATTAATTGTAGGCTGGCTGGCGGCAGTTTGGGTCGGTATTGCTTTTGATCTTCCAAGGATCATCCATTTGCCATTTGCCATCTTAGCTGGTGCAGCTGCTGGCGCGTTGTGGGCATTTATCCCTGGTTATTTAAAAGCTAAGTTTCGCGTACATGAAGTAATCGTTTCTATCATGTTGAATTATACAGCTTTATATGTGACGAATTATTTAATTAGGAATGTAATGACTGACAAACTGGATAAAACAGAAAGAATTGCTGAAACAGCATCACTCCGGTCTCCTTTTTTTGAAAGCATTACGGATTTTTCCCGGATGCATTGGGGAATAGTGGTAGCAATTATTTGCGTGATCATCATGTGGTTCCTTCTTGAAAGAACAAAAACTGGTTTTGAACTGAAAGCGGTAGGTTTCAATCAGCACGCGTCCGAATATGCAGGGATGAGTGTAAATAAGAACATCATACTTTCCATGGTTATTTCAGGTGCGTTTGCAGGGCTTGCAGGTGCGATGGAAGGCCTTGGAACTTTCGGTTATGCCGCAGTCAAAGGCGGGTTCACAGGCATGGGCTTTGACGGGATTGCAGTAGCCTTACTAGGAGCGAATACGGCTATTGGTGTTGTGCTGGCAGCTTTACTATTTGGGGGACTGAAAGCAGGTGCCTTAAATATGCCGCTAGAAACCGGCATACCAAGTGAAATCGTAGATATTGTCATAGCATTGATCATTTTCTTCGTCGCATCCAGTTATTTTATTCGTTGGATTGCCGCTCGATTTAAGAAAGGGGTGAAATAAGTGGATTTTTACCAAGTATTACAAATTATTATTCCATCTATGATTGCTCTAGCTGCTCCACTTATTTTTACTTCACTCGGGGGAGTGTTTTCTGAACGGGCAGGTGTCATAAACATCGGTTTAGAAGGCTTGATGGTCATTGGTGCCTTTACAGGAATTGTTTTTAACTTAATGTTTGCTGATGTATTTGGGGAATGGACTCCTTGGCTCGCAGTCTTGGCGGCAATGATTGCCGGCTTGCTGTTTTCCATTCTGCATGCTGTTGCATGCATTACGTTCAGGGCGGACCAAACGGTCAGTGGGGTCGCCATCAACTTGTTGGCAGTAGGTCTGACCATGTTTTTGGTGAAGCTGATTTTTGACAAGGGTCAAACTGATAGAATCACAGAAACATTCCCAAGGATTGATGTTCCGTTACTAAGTGATATTCCATTTATAGGACCCATCTTTTTCGCAAATGGTTATTATATCGTATATATAGCAATCCTAATATCCTTTGTCGTTTGGTATGTACTTTATAAAACACCATTCGGGTTAAGGATCCGTGCAGTGGGTGAGCATCCGATGGCTGCTGACACGATGGGTGTCAATGTTACGAAAATCCGCTATGCTGCCGTTTTATTATCAGGTGCTTTTGGCGGTATCGGCGGAGCGATTTATGCTACCATTTTTTCGAATGAATTCAATCATGCGACAATTAATGGTCAAGGTTTCATGGCCATTGCAGCCATGATTTTTGGTAAGTGGCACCCGATCGGGGCAATGGGTGCTGCCTTATTCTTTGGTTTGGCTCAAAGTTTAAGTATCGTTGGATCGAGCCTTCCCTTCTTCAAGGATATTCCATCGGTTTACCTCTTGATCGCTCCTTATGTTCTGACGATCATTGCACTAACTGGTTTCATTGGACGTGCAGATGCTCCGAAAGCATCCGGACAGCCATACATCAAAGGGAAAAGATAAGTATTTAACCGGTCAGAAAACATTGCTGGCCGGTTTTTTCTATTGAGATCGAGCCATAAGTGATGGTGAGCTGGTTAAATACCAAAAAAAGTAGCTGTAACTTGCATGATTTTTCCTTTCACATGTATATTTTAAGTAGATGTTTAAAAGGGTTCCAATCTACAAACAATAAGCTAATAAAGGTGATTTATATAATGAGGAGGATTATTCATGTCTATTGCTTCCGATACAATTACGGAAAAAAGCGGCTACAAGCTTCATGTGGTCCAGACGGATAAATATAAAACGAATACTCTCGTGCTGAAGATGAAAGCCCCGTTGACAAAAGAGGACGTTACATATCGTGCATTGCTGCCATATGTGTTACAAAGCAATACAAGTAAATACCCTACAACACCCGAGCTTCGATCTTATCTTGATGATTTATATGGAGCAGGGTTTTATGTCGATGTAGCTAAAAAAGGAGAATATCAAATCATAAGTTTTACGATCGATATCGTCAATGAAAAATTCCTTAGTGATTCAACCCCGCTTCTCGAAAAGGCTTTTGGGTTATTATCAGAGGTGATCTTCAATCCGAAGAAGAACGGCGAAGCCTTTGACGCTAAAACGGTTTCCAATGAAATCCGTTCTTTAAAACAGCGGATTCAATCCATTTCGGATGACAAGATGCGATATTCAGCTACACGCCTCGTAGAGGAAATGTGCAAAAACGAACCATATGCTTTAGAAGCGAGCGGCAATCTTCAAGACTTGGAAACGATGACTCCAGAATCCCTTTACGCCTATTATAAAAAAGTGCTGACCGAGGATGAAATCGATTTATATGTAATCGGTGACATCGATGAATCGGAAGTGGGGGCTCTAGCTGACAAGTATGTGTCGTTGCAAGAACGAGTGCCTGTGAGACTGTCAAGGAAGCCGGGCAAGGAAGTGGAGAAGGAAAAAGAAATCATTGAAAATTCGGATGTGAAACAAGGAAAATTGAATATCGGTTATCGAACCCAAGTTGCATACGGTGATCCGGATTATTATGCTCTTCAGCTATTCAATGGGATTTTTGGTGGCTTTTCACATTCGAAACTTTTCATTAATGTCAGGGAGAAAGCTAGCCTTGCTTATTATGCAGCTTCAAGGCTCGAAAGTCATAAAGGACTTTTAATGGTCATGGCCGGCATTGAAAATGCCAACTACAAGCAGGCATTGGATATCATCCATGCGCAAATGAAGGAAATGAAGCAAGGTAACTTTTCCGAAGAAGAACTGGCACAGACAAAGGCGGTCGTTAAGAACCAACTCCTTGAAACCATTGACGTTTCGAGAGGGCTTGTGGAAATTTTATATCATAATGTGGTTTCCGGGCAGGATATATCACTCGACGATTGGTTTGCAAAAACAGAGCGGACGACAAAGGAAGAAATCATTGCAGTCGGTCAAAAGATTCAGCTTGATACGATTTATTTCCTAACGGAAGCGGAGGTGCAAGGGTGATGGAAAAAATAACATTCACTCAATTGAAAGAAGAACTTTTCCATGAAAAAATGGATAATGGTCTCGAAGTATATATTCTTCCGAAAAGTGGGTTCAATAAATCATTTGCGACTTTCACGACGAATTATGGTTCAATCGACAACCATTTCAAACCATTGAATGGAACGGAATTTTCTAAAGTACCTGATGGGATCGCCCATTTTCTTGAACATAAGCTATTTGAAAAGGAAGATGGTGATGTTTTTCAGCAATTTTCAAAGCAGGGAGCATCTGCAAATGCCTTTACTTCTTTCACCCGTACAGCATATTTATTTTCCAGCACGTCCGATTTCGATAGGAATCTAACTACCTTAATCGACTTTGTCCAGGATCCTTACTTTTCGGAAAAGACGGTAGAGAAGGAAAAAGGAATCATTGGGCAGGAAATCAATATGTATGATGATAATTCAGACTGGCGATTATATTTCGGTACGATAGCCAATATGTATCATCAACACCCAGTGAAAATCGATATTGCCGGAACTGTGGAATCGATTGCGGATATTACGAAGGATATGCTTTACGAATGTTATAATACGTTTTACCATCCTAGCAACATGCTCCTATTCGTTGTAGGACCGGTAGATGTCGAAAGCACCATGAAACTGATTCGGGATAATCAAAATAATAAAGGGTACAACGAACAACCTGCAGTGGAACGTAAATTTGACGAAGAGCCGGAAGTCGTTGCCAAGGATAAAGAAGTCTTAAGGATGAATGTCCAGACACCAAAAGTGATGCTGGGCATCAAGGCCATCAATGTGCACCAATCTGGTTTAGAGCTTTTGAAAAGGGAATTGGCGACCAATATTTATTTGGAAATGCTGTTTGGCAAGAGTTCACCTTTACATGAGGAGCTATATGAGGAAGGGTTGATCGATCAAAGCTTCTCTTATGATTATACACAGGAACAAGGCTTTGGGTTTGCGTTAATTGGCGGGGACAGTGCCAAACCTGATGAGTTGACGGAGTCTTTATTTGCTATCCTGCAAAAATCAAAAGCAGGAACCGGACTGAATGAAGAAAGCCTGCAAAGGACAATCAAGAAAAAAATCGGTTCTTTCCTTCGTTCCCTGAATTCGCCGGAATATATAGCGAATCAATTCACCAGATATGCATTCAATGATATGAACTTGTTCGATGTTGTATCGGTATTGGAAAAACTAACGATCGAAGATATCAGGGAGGTCGCCAAGGACTTAATATCCGATCAACGGATGACTGTCTGCCAGGTACTTCCTAAATAATATAAAGGGGGCGGCAATGTGGGGAAACGTTTTGCCCTTATTACTGGAGCCAGCGGAGGAATCGGCAGGGAAATCGCAATAAAGCTCGCCGAGGAGAATTACTCACTTTATTTACATTATAATAGCAATGAAGAAGCGATACTTGAACTGATTGAAGAATTGAAGCCTCATCAAGTCGAACTTATTCCGGTTCAAGCGGATTTGGCTGCAGCCGATGGATACAAGAAATTGGCGGAAAATATTTTTGCCCTCCATGCAATCGTCCTTAATAGTGGCAATAGCTATTATGGGCTTATATCGGACATGGATGAGACAATCGTTAATGAAATGGTCCAGCTGCATGTAACGAGCCCTTTCCAATTAACAAAGGAACTGCTTCCAAAGCTTATGTACCAAGAACAGGCTGCCATCGTTGCGGTCACATCGATTTGGGGGCAGACAGGTGCATCTTGTGAAGTATTATATTCCATGGTCAAGGGCAGTCAAAATGCTTTTATCAAGGCACTTAGCAAAGAGGTATCGCTCAATGGGATCCGGGTGAATGCCGTTGCCCCCGGTGCGATTTCCACTTCCATGCTCGAATCATTCAGTGCGGAAGATCTGGAGATCATCAAAGGCGATATCCCGATGGGCAGGATGGGGCATTCCAAAGAAGTCGCCGAGGCCGTATATTATTTGCTTTCCGACAAGTCGTCTTATATAACCGGGCAAATCTTAGGTGTAAATGGCGGATGGTACACATGATTTTTTTTAGACATGTATAATTTTCTCGGTTCCTTCACAAAATATCTATGTACTATTTTGAAGGAAAGGGTGACCATTCATGTCTGTACTGGACAATTGGGATCAATGGAAAAATTTCTTAGGAGACAGATTAAATCAAGGTGAACAACAAGGTTTGTCAGAAGGTGCTGTTAACAACTTGGCTTTCGAAATCGGTGATTACCTGGCTAATCAGGTTGAGCCCCAGAATGATCAAGAGAAAGTGCTTGCTGATCTTTGGTCGGTCGCAAGCGATGAAGAAAAGCATGCCATGGCAAGCGTCATGGTCAAGTTAGTCGAGAACAATGGAACGAAGTAAAATATCAATCCAAAAGGCCCTGTTATTAATAACAGGGCCTTTTGGATTGAAGTGGATGACTATTTATCCCCTTATATAAAAATGAATATTTTTCTAGGGTTTTTCCTTTTAACTTATCACGAAATGCTATATTATAGAAGCTAGACAATTAATATTAAAGTGTTCAGACCTTGAAAATTTACGATGGATAAGTTTTTTGCCCCTGAGAGGGTAAAGACTTTTAGGCTTAAGGAGTGTTATCGTGGATAATAAAGAATGGTATTTTGAATATGAAATTCAAGTCAACCGTCCTGGTTTATTAGGGGATATTTCTTCCCTTCTGGGTATGCTTTCCATTAATATCATCACCATCAACGGGGTCGATGAAGGCAGGCGTGGTTTACTTTTGTTGGCGAAAGACAGCCGTAATATAGAAAGATTCGAGTCAATCCTCCGTACGATGGATACGATTAAGGTCATTAAGCTTAGGGAACCTAAATTGCGTGATCGCCTCGCAGTCAGGCATGGACGTTATATTCAACGCGATGCCGATGAGAAAAACACCTTTAGGTTTGTTCGTGATGAACTAGGCTTGCTTGTCGATTTCCTGGCCGAGCTATTTAAACAGGAAGGTCATAAATTAATTGGGATACGAGGGATGCCTCGTGTCGGGAAAACTGAATCTATCGTAGCCTCGAGTGTATGTGCTAATAAGAGATGGTTGTTTGTGTCATCGACCCTTTTAAAGCAGACTATCCGCAGTCAGCTAATTGAGGATGAATATAATAATGATAATTTGTTCATTTTAGATGGAATTGTTTCCACTCGCCGTGCAAATGAGCGTCATTGGCAATTGATTCGCGAAATCATGAGGCTTGATGCTGTCAAAGTAATCGAACATCCGGATGTCTTTGTCCAAAATACGGAGTATACCCTTGAAGACTTTGATTATATTATTGAATTGCGAAACAATCCTGAAGAAGAAATAACATATGAAGTTGTCGACCAAAAAGACCAGTTTTCAGGGTCCGATTTTGGTTCCTTTGACTTTTAAAATGGCAGGTGTTTTATTTGACTGAGTTAGGTAATCGATTAAAGGAAGCTAGGGAAGCCAAAGGTCTTAGCTTGGATGATTTGCAGGAATTAACTAAGATTCAAAAGCGTTACCTCATTGGCATTGAAGAGGGAAATTACAGCATGATGCCTGGAAAGTTCTATGTACGGGCATTCATAAAGCAATATTGTGAAGCGGTCGGACTGGATTCGGATGAGATTTTCGAACAATATAAGAGTGAAATACCATCGGTCTATAGCGAGGAATTGCCAGAACAGCTTTCAAGGGTCCAATCCAGAAAAACGATACCGGCAGGGGATTCGAAGGTTGTAGAAATGTTACCGAAGATCTTGGCTGTCGTTTTAGTAATTGGTGCGGCCGTATTGATTTGGGTGCTGGTATCGAACTATATGAGTAACCCGGATAATGATGACAAAAAGAACGCTAAAGAGAATGAAGCCGTGGGCTACAATAAAAGTGATGGGTTTAACGAAGAAAAAGAGAATGCAGACCAAAAACAGAATGAAGAAAAATCGGATTCATCTGATGAGAAGAATGAAGATGATGCAGTTGTCAAAGATGAAAAGAAAGAGCAAAAACTTGCCGTCACCAGTTCCAGCGGTAAAAATAGTACGTATGAATTAAAAAATACCGATACCTTTAAATTGAAGGTGACCTCCAAAGGCTCACCATGGGTAGGCATAAAAAATGGTGAAGGTAAATTACTTTTCCAGGGCACTATCGACAAGGACAAAAGCCAGGAAATTGATTTCACCAATGAGAAAGAAGCTGTCATCAACATAGGCAGAGCATATGAAACTGAGATTTATGTGAATGATGAGAAGCTGGAGTATTCCATTTCACCGACTGAAGTGAATACGCAATTGGTTACGATACAATTTACGAAAGCCGAATAGTCATCTTATAGATGACTATTTTTGCTCTATTTAATAGTAAGGCGGCGTGAAATGGTTTACCCGGCATATAAGATTGGATTTTGAGTTAAATTATACATATAAGCATTATTTTAGTCTAAGACGCATTGCCCGAATGGCAGGCGTAAATTTTGGAGGTAAAAGTTTTGAATCTGCCTAATAAGATTACAGTAGCAAGAATCTGTTTAATACCTGTATTTTTAATCATCATGCTCGTTCCTTTTTCATGGGGAACGCTAACTTGGGGAGAATACAGTTTGCCAGTGGCGCACCTGGCTGGAGCCATCCTCTTTATTATCGCTTCCACTACGGATTGGATCGATGGCCATTTTGCCAGAAAATATAATATGATTACTGATTTAGGGAAATTTTTAGATCCATTGGCTGATAAACTTCTGGTTTCGGCTGCCTTGATCGTTTTGGTTGATCTAGATTTAATGTACGGTCAATCTTGGATTGCCATCGTGATCATAAGTCGCGAGTTTGCAGTCACCGGATTGCGTTTGGTGTTAGCGGGTACTGGGGAAGTGGTAGCAGCTAACCAGCTTGGAAAAATTAAAACATGGGCACAAATTGTTTCTATTTCGGCTTTATTGCTGCATAACCTTCCATTTGCCCTCATTTCACTTCCTTTTGCAAATATCGCATTATGGATTGCATTAATCTTTACAATCTGGTCAGGTTTGGATTATTTTATAAAAAACAAAGAAGTATTTGTTAATTCAAAGTAAAACGAATGGTGGTTTTGAAAAGATGGATGCAGAAATCATTGCAGTGGGCTCAGAGCTTCTTTTAGGGCAAATCAATAACACTAATGGAAGATTCTTATCGCAGCAGTTTGCGGAAATGGGGATCAACGTTTTTTACCATACTGTGGTCGGGGATAACGACCGCCGTTTACAACAAGCCATAGAAATCGCTGAATCAAGGGCGAACTTGATTGTCTTTACCGGTGGACTTGGTCCTACCAAAGATGATTTGACGAAAGAAACGATTGCCCGCCATATAGGGAAAAAGCTCGTTTTTAATGATGAAGCTTTGCAATCCATTGAAGCTTACTTCCAAAAACGGGAACGTCCGATGACGGAAAACAACAAAAAGCAGGCCCTTGTCTTAGAAGGCAGTGAAGTGTTGGCAAACGATCATGGGATGGCACCGGGAATGGTCTTGTCCAAATCTGGGATTACATATATGCTTCTACCTGGTCCGCCAAGTGAAATGGAGCCGATGTTTTTAAGTTATGGTTATGAAAAGATCATGAATAAATTGGAAAAGCATGAACGGATCGATTCCAAGGTTCTTCGGTTCTACGGTATAGGTGAAGCCGAGCTGGAAACGGTGATTGAAGATCTCCTTGTCAATCAAACGAATCCGACAATTGCTCCGCTGGCAGCCGAAGGGGAAGTGACGTTAAGGATCACCGCTAAGGGCGCATCTAAAGAAAAATGCGAAGAGCTTATTTTGGAAGCTGAAAAAGAAATTCTTGGCAGGGTCGGCAAGTTCCATTATGGAAGTGATAATACTTCGCTAATAAAGGAACTTGTAAAAGAATTAACGGTCCGCAAGCTTTCGATTGCGGCAGCTGAAAGCTTGACCGGAGGGATGTTCCAAGAACAGCTGACAACCATCCCGGGCGCCGGTAAAGTCTTCAAAGGCGGAATTGTCTGCTATACGAATGATGCGAAGTCAAATGTCCTCGGCGTCAGTGATGATACCATATCAAAGTATGGGGTGGTCAGCGGTGAGTGTGCTATGGAAATGGCCTCTAATGTCCGGAACAAGCTCGATGCGGATGTAGGCATAAGCTTTACGGGCGTTGCAGGGCCGGATGAACAAGAAGGCAAGCCTGTAGGTACTGTATTTATTGGCATTTCCTATCGGGATGGAAACACTCATTTCAAGGAGTTGAATCTTTCAGGAAGCAGGGCGCAAAACCGTATTCGGAGTGTGAAGTACGGCTGCCATTACCTATTAAGGGATTTATAAACGTTAAAAGCAGAGCTTTTTACAGCTCTGCTTTTTATTTGGTTTTAGAAGTTTGTTTCTTGAAAAATAGGGAAAAAAAGAAAAAAGTTAATTCAATGAAAATGTTTTTTTTAGGGAGAACGTGAAACGAAATGGAAATTTCCATTAGATAAAACGCTTTTTTACAAAGAATATCCCGAAAGAAAAAAACGAATGAATGTTCGACTTTTTGCTTGGCAAAATAGTAAAAAGAGTATATAGTAAAGATAGGTTTTGAGACAGGGTACAAACCTTGATCTCAAATAATTGCTAACGTAAGTACACCTTTAATCGGGCAGCCGATTATTTGAATATAGAGGAGGAAATTGAGTGAGTGATCGTCAAGCGGCTTTAGATATGGCGTTAAAACAAATTGAAAAACAATTTGGTAAAGGTTCCATTATGAAACTTGGGGAACAGTCTGATCGTAGGATTTCAACGATTTCAAGCGGTTCTTTAGCATTGGACGTAGCATTGGGAGTGGGCGGATATCCAAGAGGCCGGGTCATTGAGATATATGGACCTGAAAGCTCCGGTAAAACGACTGTTGCATTACATGCTATTGCAGAGGTACAAAAGACTGGCGGCACGGCTGCATTCATTGATGCCGAGCATGCTTTAGATCCAGCATATTCAGAAAAACTTGGTGTGAATATCGATGAGTTACTGCTTTCACAGCCTGATACGGGTGAACAAGCCTTAGAGATTGCTGAAGCGTTAGTTCGAAGTGGAGCGGTGGATATCATTGTCATTGACTCGGTGGCAGCACTTGTTCCTAAAGCTGAAATCGAAGGCGAAATGGGAGATTCCCATATGGGTCTTCAAGCCCGGATGATGTCTCAGGCACTTAGAAAACTGTCTGGTTCCATTAATAAATCAAATACCATTGCCATTTTCATCAACCAAGTCCGTGAAAAAATCGGTGTTATGTTTGGGAATCCGGAAACGACTCCGGGAGGCCGGGCATTGAAGTTCTATTCAACTGTTCGTCTGGAAGTGCGCCGTGCGGAACAATTAAAACAAGGTAATGAAATCGTCGGTAATAAAACGAAAATCAAGGTTGTAAAAAACAAGGTTGCTCCACCATTCCGTCAAGCAGAGGTTGACATCATGTATGGTCAAGGGATTTCACAAGAAGGTGAAATCATTGATATGGGTGCAGATCTTGATATCGTCCTTAAAAGCGGCTCGTGGTATTCATACAATGAAGAGCGTGTCGGACAAGGTCGCGAAAATGCTAAGCTGTTCTTGAAAGAAAACCAGGATATCGCTCAGGAAATTTCTCAGAAAATCAGAGATCACTATAATCTCGATGGAGAGCATGAACTACCGCCAGAAGAAAATGAACCAGAAGAGCATTTTGAATTGCTTGATTAATGATATTTGGGAAAGGCCTAAGCTTGTTCGCTTAGGCCTTTTATGTATATTTTGAGAAAAGTGCGAAATTTTCAGCGGATTAAAGGGCATTGAAATCAGATTTACAGACTTCTTCCATAATGAATGCTGTAGATTATGATGGTTGATATAAAGAAAACTTGAATAATCATTGATACATAAGGGACAAACGCTTGACAATAAAAATTCTCAACTATACAATTAATATGTATATTTTACAATTTTTCAAACTAAAATTTTGAAAATTAAGTGCTGTATATTGAATTTATGTGCAATGTACTTGCCGACAGTTCAACATTTTATGTAAAAAGTTCATAGCAAGGGGAGGTGAAACGATGGAACCCATGACAATCATCTTCACTTTGCTTGGCCTAATCGTCGGTGCAGTTGTTGGTTATTTTATTCACAAATCAAAATTTGAGAGTAAAATAGCAGGGGCAAAGGGCTCTGCAGAACACATCCTTGAGGATGCGAAACGTGAAGCGGAAGCACTTAAGAAAGAAGCCTTGTTGGAAGCAAAAGATGAAATTCATAAAGTTCGTGCCGATTCGGATCGGGAAGCCCGTGAAAGAAGGAACGAATTACAAAAACAAGAAAATCGGTTATTGCAAAGAGAAGAGAATCTGGACCGCAAGGATGAAACGTTAGACAAACGTGAGAGCCTTTTGGAGAAAAAAGAAGATTCTCTAAACCAAAGACAACAGCATATTGAAGAGATGGAAAGCAAAGTGGACGAGACGGTTCGTAAGCAGCAAACAGAGCTTGAACGTGTTTCCGGTTTAACTCGTGAAGAAGCTAAAGCAATCATTATCGACCGAATGGAAAACGAGCTGGCTCACGATGTAGCGCTTATGATTAAAGAAAGTGATACCCGTGCCAAAGAAGAAGCTGATAAAAAAGCAAAAGAAGTCCTTTCTCTTGCCATTCAGCGTTGTGCGGCTGATCATGTTGCAGAAACCACCGTTTCTGTAGTAAATCTTCCAAACGATGAAATGAAAGGACGGATAATCGGACGTGAAGGACGAAATATCCGGACGTTAGAAACGCTAACAGGTATTGACCTTATTATTGATGATACTCCTGAAGCTGTCATTTTATCCGGATTCGATCCAATTAGACGGGAAACGGCACGCTTGGCTCTTGAGAAACTTGTTCAGGACGGACGGATCCATCCGGCTCGCATTGAAGAAATGGTTGACAAAGCAAGACGTGAGGTAGACGAACATATTCGTGAAATTGGTGAACAAACAACTTTTGAAGTTGGAGTTCACGGTCTCCATCCAGATCTCATCAAAATACTAGGACGTTTGAAGTTCCGTACCAGTTATGGGCAAAACGTACTTAAACATTCAATTGAAGTGGCCCAGCTTTCAGGTTTACTGGCAGCTGAGCTTGGTGAGGATGAAGTTCTTGCCCGCCGTGCAGGTTTATTGCATGATATTGGGAAAGCGATTGATCATGAAGTGGAAGGCAGTCATGTTGAAATTGGCGTTGAATTAGCAACCAAATATAAGGAGCATCCAACTGTCATTAACAGCATCGCTTCACATCATGGCGATACGGAACCAACTTCCATCATATCAGTGCTTGTGGCTGCCGCTGATGCATTATCAGCTGCAAGACCGGGAGCTAGAAGTGAAACGCTTGAAAATTACATTAGAAGACTTGAAAAACTTGAGGAAATTTCCGAATCCTATGATGGAGTGGAAAAATCTTTTGCGATTCAAGCCGGACGAGAAGTGCGGATTCTAGTGAAACCAGAACAAATCGATGATCTTTCGGCCCATCGACTCGCACGTGATATCCGGAAAAGGATTGAAGAAGAGCTCGATTACCCGGGTCATATAAAAGTCACGGTCATCCGTGAAACAAGAGCAGTCGAATACGCCAAATAATGTAAATGAAAGACGAAGTGGTGCAAACCACTTCGTTTTTTCTATTTCCGATATTAGTCATTAAGCGTAATTCCGATAATTACCCCAAATTATGTTACAATACATACTTGAATAATTCATATAATTAGGTGAATCTAGAAAGGATTTTACAATGAAATTGCTATTTATTGGAGATGTAGTAGGGTCTCCCGGTCGTGACATGATCCAAGAATACCTTCCTAAGTTAAAAGAAAAGTATCGTCCGCATATCACGGTCATCAATGGCGAGAATGCAGCAAGCGGCCGGGGAATTACAGAAAAGATATACCGCAGTTTTTTAGAGTGGGGAGCGCAGGCGGTGACCATGGGAAATCATACATGGGATAATCGTGATATTTTCAACTTTATCGATGAAGCGAAATATCTCGTCCGTCCAGCTAACTTTCCAGACGGGGCACCTGGAGAAGGAATGAAATTTTTAAAATTGAACCATCATGAAATAGCGATCATCAATTTGCAAGCGAGAACGTTCATGCCTGATTTGGACTGCCCTTTCAAAAAGGCGGAAGAACTCGTGGCGGAGGCCCGAAAAAAGACACCGATCATCTTTGTCGATTTTCATGGAGAAGCTACGAGTGAAAAGCAAGCTATGGGGTGGTTCCTGGATGGGAAGGTTACAGCCGTTGTCGGTACACACACACACGTCCAGACTGCCGATAACCGTATATTACCTGCAGGCACCGCTTACATATCAGATGTAGGCATGACAGGACCATATGATGGCATCCTTGGTATGGAAAGAGGGGCAGTCATCCATCGGTTCCTAACTAGCCTTCCTGTTCGTTTTGAAGTGCCAAAAGAGGGTCGGACCCTATTAAGTGGGGTTCTCCTTGAAATTGATGATAAAACCGGCAAGGCAATAAAAATAGAAAGGATACTGATTAACGAAGATCATCCTTTTTATCAATGATTCAAACGGATGGACAGTCAAACTGTCCATCCGTTTTTCCATTCATTAATAAATGGTGGACAATCCCGGTTTTCTTTGTCATACAAGTTTTACTTGATGAATATAGTAGCAGTGGAAAGTGTTATTACCATTGAGCCAAGTTAGAATCGGCAGGGAAAACAAGGAGGACTAGGAATGGAAATATTAAAAGTTTCAGCAAAATCTAATCCTAATTCTGTAGCAGGCGCACTAGCGGGAGTGCTCAGGGAAAGAGGAGCAGCCGAAATTCAAGCAATCGGTGCAGGTGCGTTAAATCAAGCCGTCAAGGCAGTAGCAATCGCGAGAGGGTTTGTCGCACCTAGTGGAGTCGACTTGATTTGTATTCCTGCCTTTACAGATATACTTATTGATGGCGAAGAGAGAACGGCAATAAAACTAATCATTGAACCAAGATAATTTCATGTTTGGATGCCCTGTTTGTCGGAAAGGCGAGCAGGCTCTTTTTTGTCCTGAAATCCAATGACGGAAAATCAATGTCCCTTTATAATGGAATATATAATCTTAAAAAAGATACAGGAAGGGGAATTACATTGGCGATTTTTGATGCACATTGTGATGTGCTGATGAAAATGTTCATCGATCCGGATATTTCTTTTACGAATAGTGATGAATTACATATAACAAAGCGGGGATTATTGGATGAAGGGGGAAAAGTCCAATGTTTTGCAATATATATTCCTGAAAAAGTCCACCCTGATATGAGGTTTCAAGCGGCTTTGGCAATGGTGGATATTTTTCATGAAAAGATTTTATCAGAGCCGGATATGAGATTTATCAAGACCAGGGCAGACATCGAATCTTTAAAAGAACAGGAAATAGGTGCAATGCTAACTTTGGAAGGGTGCGATTGCATTGGGAATGATTTGTTAAAACTGAAAACACTTATTCATCTTGGCGTGTCCTCCGTAGGTCTAACTTGGAATTATGCTAACTTGGTAGCGGATGGGGCATTAGAAACAAGAGGAGGCGGCTTGACAGGGTTTGGAACAGAGGTAGTGGCCCTATTGAATGAGAAATCAATTTGGTGTGATTTATCCCATTTATCTGAAGCTGGATTTTGGGACACCCTAAAGTTGGCGGAATTCCCAATTGCCTCCCATTCGAATGCTTATCATCTTTGTCCGCATCCACGAAATTTAAAGGACGGGCAGATAAAGGCCCTTTTGCAGAAAAATGGGGTGATTGGCGTAACCTTTGTCCCGCAATTTCTTTCAAATGGCGGTTCGGCTACGATTAAGGATATCTTGAAACATATAGAGCATATATGCAGTTTGGGAGGGGAAAGACAAATTGGATTAGGGTCTGACTTCGATGGAATCGAACATATGGTAGAAAATTTAATGTCTTATAATGATTATCATAACTTAATCAATGAACTGAACAGGCTTTATTCCAGTGAGTTTGTAAAAGGTCTCCTTTTTGATAATTTCACTCGTAATTTTCCGCTTGAAAAGGTAATATCTTAAGTGATTTTCAATTCATACTATATAGATATGAATAAATATTCTGAAAATATAAAAAATAAAAGCAAAAAGGTTGCAATTTCATGATTTAACCGATAGAATTGAAAGCGTTTAGTACACCTTTCCTAAATTAGAACGATTAATTATACATAGTTGAATGTTCTGAAGAGAGGTGCGGTTAAATGCATTTATATACGAACGTCCTAAAGGAGTGTAAGACATGATCAATCAACTTTCATGGAAAGTTGGCGGACAACAAGGTGAAGGTATTGAAAGTACAGGAGAAATATTCTGTATTGCCCTCAATCGCTTAGGTTATTACTTGTATGGCTACCGTCATTTCTCATCCCGAATCAAGGGTGGACACACGAATAATAAAATTCGTGTAAGTACTACGGAAACTCGTGCTATCTCTGATGATTTAGACATCTTAGTTGCTTTTGACCAAGAAACAATTGACGTCAATTATAAAGAATTACGTGAGGGTGGCATCATAATCGCGGATGCAAAATTCAAACCTGTCTGCCCAGAAGATACAAAGGCAGAATTATATATTGTTCCATTTACGGAAATAGCAGCCGAATTAGGAACATCATTAATGAAAAATATGGTGGCGATCGGCGCGACATGTGCTGTGCTAGGAATGGAAATTTCCGTATTCAACGATGTGGTTGATGAAATATTCGGCCGTAAAGGTGAAGAAATCGTTAAGAAGAATATGGATGCCATTACTGCTGGCTATAAGGCAATGGAAGTGTTGCTTGGAGAAAAACTGGGAGCAATGGAACTGGAAAAGGCAGACGGCCAAAAACGAATGTTCATGATCGGTAACGATGCCATCGCTTTAGGCGCAGTTGCAGGCGGTTGCCGCTTCATGGCAGCTTACCCGATAACTCCGGCCTCTGAAATTATGGAATACTTAATTAAAAAACTTCCTCAATTTGGTGGGACGGTCATACAGACTGAAGATGAAATCGCGGCGGCTACAATGGCAATCGGTGCAAACTACGGTGGTGTACGTGCCATCACAGCTTCAGCTGGACCTGGACTTTCCTTGAAAATGGAAGCGATTGGTTTAGCGGGCATTACTGAAACGCCAATTGTCATCGTCGATACTCAACGTGGCGGTCCATCTACGGGACTTCCTACAAAACAGGAGCAATCCGATTTAATGGCGATGATTTATGGTACACATGGTGAAATACCTAAAATCGTCATGGCTCCGAGTACTGTTGAGGAAGCTTTTTATGATACGGCAGAAGCATTCAACCTTGCAGAGGAATATCAATGTCCAGTTATCGTTTTATCCGACCTACAGCTATCATTAGGTAAACAAACGGTTCAGCCGCTTGATTACGGCAAAGTGGAGATAAGACGCGGAAAATTGGTTGACTTTGAAATCGAAGAGTCTGAAAAAAAATCTTACTTCAAACGTTATGAAGTAACGGAAGACGGAGTCTCACCACGTGTAGTGCCTGGTATGAAAAATGGAATTCACCATGTTACAGGTGTTGAACATGATGAAACGGGCAGACCTTCCGAGACGGCATTGAATCGTAAATTGCAAATGGATAAACGGATGCGTAAGTTGAATAATTTAACTAACACATTCCAAACACCAGTATACAAAAACACACCGCATGAAGAAGCGGATTTATTAATTCTTGGCTTTAACTCAACACGCGGGACGATTGATGAAGCGATCGGCCGGTTAGAAACGGATGGAATGAAAGTGAATCATGCGCATATCCGTTTGATTCATCCTTTCCCAGCAGATGAAGTCCTATCATTGGTGCAAAGTGCTAAGAAAGTAGTAGTTATTGAAAATAATGCGACTGGACAATTGGCTAATATTATCAAGATGAATGTTGGACATGTTAATAAAATTAAAAGCATCCTAAAATATGATGGCAACCCATTCCTCCCGCATGAAATTCACACACAATGCAAGGAGATGTTCGAATATGGCAACGTTTAAAGAGTTTCGGAATGATGTAAAACCTAACTGGTGTCCTGGCTGCGGAGATTTCTCCGTTCAGGCTGCCATGCAGCGTGCGGCAGCGAATGTAGGATTGGAGCCGGAGAATTTGGCCGTAGTTTCCGGTATCGGCTGTTCAGGTCGTATATCGGGTTACATCAAGTCCTATGGTTTCCATGGCATCCATGGCCGCTCACTGCCAATTGCCCAAGGAGTAAAAATGGCCAACCGTGAATTGACCGTTATAGCTTCAGGCGGTGACGGAGATGGTTTTGCGATCGGGATGGGACACACAATCCATGCGATCCGCCGTAATATCGATATTACGTATATCGTCATGGATAACCAGATTTATGGATTGACAAAAGGCCAGACTTCTCCTAGATCCGCTGCTGGATTTAAAACCAAATCCACTCCAGAAGGATCAATAGAACAAGCAGTTTCACCTATGGAATTAGCATTGTCAGCTGGTGCTACGTTTGTCGCCCAAAGCTTTTCCACTGACTTGAAAGACCTGACGGCGATCATTGAAGCAGGGATAAACCATAAAGGGTTCTCCTTTATCAATGTTTTCTCTCCTTGCGTAACATATAATAAGATCAATACGTATGATTGGTTTAAACAAAACTTAACTAAATTGAACACGATCGAAGGCTATGATTCATCAAATAAAGAACAGGCCATGCAGACTTTGATGCAACATGACAGCCTAGTGACAGGGATTATTTATCAAGACTCTTCACGCCCTTCGTACCAGGAATTAGTGCCAGGGTATGCTGAAAAATCGTTAAATAAATCAGATCTGACACTGGATCAAGCGCACTTTGATAAGCTTGTTGCGGAATTTATGTAAAAATTAAAAGGTTCACCCCTTAAGAGGGGTGAACCTTTTTTGTGATTAATTGGAAAGCTCAAGTAGAGAGAATCACTATCCTCTCAATATTAACTTATCAAAAACCGTTATTGCATCCACAGCCGAATGAGAAGAGATTGCAACGATTCCTTCTGCGACAATGGCGGTTGCGATCCCGGTCGCGATCGCGATCACGGTCCCGGTCCCGATCGCGGTCGCGGTCGCGCCTATTACAGCCTCTCACAGCACGACAAAAATCGTCTGCGATTCTATCGTTATCCCGGTCCCGATCGCGGTCCCGATCGCGGTCCCGATCGCGGTCCCGATCGTGGTGCCGATCGCGGTCGCGCCGATTGCAGCCCCTTACAGCACGACAAAAATCGTCTGCGATTCTATCGTTATCTCTGTCCCGGTCGCGGTCCCGATCATGATGATCGTGATTATTGCATCCACATGACATATAAGTCACTCCTTCATAATTTTGTTGTACAAGATATCTTATTCGAGAGCGGACGAGATGCTATAGAAACATGCCCCATTTAACAAAAATGTACGAACGCCCTAAAAATCATCATTATTAATGTGAAAAGGCCGGTACAAAAGCGATTATGGTATTTTTGTGATTCATTTTTCATATCTTTACATATTAAGGTAGATGAAGAGAGCAGCCCTATTTCAGGGGGAATGTACATGTTGAGAGGTAAAATGAAAGCCATCGTCAAACACCACCGAGGTTATGGGGCCCAATTACAAGTGGTCGATATACCGGATATTCGTGATGACGAGGTCTTGATTAGAGTGAGGATGACCTCAATCTGCGGAACGGATATTCATATTTTCACGTGGGATGAATGGTCACAGGGAAGAGTGAGTCCGCCATACGTATTTGGGCACGAATTTGCTGGGGAAGTAATCGAGATAGGGGCAAGGGTCAGCAATGTTTCAGTTGGTGATTGTGTATCTGCCGAAACACATATCGTTTGCGGTACATGCAGGCAGTGTTTAACTGGTAAATTCCATATTTGTCAAAAAACGAACATTATCGGTGTTGATAAACAAGGGTGCTTTGCAGAGTATATAGCTCTGCCAGCCAAAAATTTATGGAAAAATCCAAGTGATATGCCACTCGATATAGCTACCATCCAAGAACCGATGGGTAATGCAGTCCATTCCGTGCTGGCTGGGGAGGTGCTGGGTAAAAGGGTGGCAATAATCGGCTGTGGTCCAATTGGGCTTATGGCAATTGCTGTTGCAAAGGCCGCAGGAGCTGATAAAGTATTCGCTCTGGATATTAATGATTATCGACTTCAGCTTGCAAAAAAGATGGGTGCTACAGACCTCATTCATTCAATTAAACAGGATCCATTGGAAATCACGAGAGGACTCACAAGTGAGGATGGGGTGGATGTTGTTTGCGAAATGAGCGGTAATCCTGCAGCTATCCAACAAGGGTTTAAGATGGCGACGAATGGTGGAAGAATATCAATACTAAGTCTGCCTTCTAAGCCCGTCACGCTTAATATAACGGAGGATATTGTATTCAAGGGCCTTACTGTCCAAGGGATAACCGGGAGGAAGATGTTTGCAACCTGGCAACAGGTTTCAAGTCTGCTTGAAAGTGGCAAGGTTGATGTAAAACCAATGATTACCCACCGTTTTTCACTAAGCGATTTTGAAAAGGGATTTGAACTGATGATCAAAGGTCAGTGCGGTAAGGTTCTCCTTATTCCTTAATCATCTAAAAGGTGGAACTTGCATTGTCTACATTTGAAAAATCTTGAAAGGAGAAATCGTCATCCAAAAATGAGAAGAGGCTAATTTTGTAATAGCCTCTTTTTTTTCATGTTCTTATTTTCCTCATTTGTGAAAAAATTCTTACAATTGAAGAAGCAATGACAGAATGATTGTTTCTTGCAGTTAAAAGCTTTATACTATAATAATGTGGATATATCACACTTAATAGCTAATATTTATTGGTAATTCTTATAAAGGAATCCGTATAAAACCATTTGAAGATAGGTCTTGAAATAGTTGGTGAAAGAAATAAACTAACTATTTTGAAAGGAGATTAACTATGAACGAGAAACAACGATTAGAATCACAACAAGTACAGGCTGAGAACCCAGCGGACAAAAAATCCGAAAAGGACTTCAGTAAGTACTTTCAAGCCGTTTATATTCCACCATCCTTAAAAGATGCGAAAAAGCGAGGAAAAGAAGAAGTAGAATATCATGATGACTTTGCAATTCCTGAAGGTTTCCGTGGAATGGGAGAAGGTAAAAAGTTTTACATCCGCACTTATGGCTGTCAAATGAACGAACATGATACAGAAGTCATGGCGGGCATCTTTATGGCACTTGGTTATCAGGCGACAGACACGGTGGATGATGCTAACGTCATTTTACTTAACACTTGTGCGATTCGGGAAGGCGCAGAGAATAAAGTGTTCGGTGAATTGGGGCATTTAAAATCATTGAAATTGGAAAAGCCGGATCTACTGCTTGGGGTTTGCGGTTGTATGTCACAAGAGGAGTCAGTTGTAAAGCGGATTCTAGAGAAGCACCATTTTGTTGATATGATTTTCGGAACCCATAATATCCACCGGCTGCCGCAAATTCTTAATGAAGCTTATCTTTCCAAGGAAATGGTCATTGAGGTTTGGTCCAAAGAAGGTGATGTAATCGAGAACCTTCCGAAAGTGCGTAAAGGAAAAACGAAGGCATGGGTCAATATCATGTATGGCTGCGATAAGTTTTGCACTTACTGCATCGTACCTTACACAAGGGGGAAAGAAAGAAGCCGCAGGCCTGGAGATATCATCCAAGAGGTCCGTCATTTAGCGGCACAGGGTTACAAGGAAATAACCCTGCTTGGACAGAATGTGAATGCTTACGGTAAAGATTTTACGGATATCGAATATCGTTTCGGCGATTTGATGGATGAAATCCGTAAAATCGATATTCCACGTATTCGTTTTACGACAAGCCATCCCCGTGATTTTGATGATCACTTGATTGAAGTACTGGCTAAAGGCGGCAATCTCGTTGACCATATCCATCTTCCAGTTCAATCGGGAAGTACGGACACACTTAAAATCATGGCCCGTAAATATACACGCGAACAATATTTAGAGCTAGTAAAAAAGATCAAGAAAGCTATCCCAAGTGCATCGCTAACCACTGACATCATTGTAGGATATCCGAATGAAACGGAAGAGCACTTTGAAGAAACGATGTCTTTATACCGTGAAGTCGGTTTCGATGCAGCATATACTTACATCTATTCACCACGTGAGGGAACACCGGCTGCTAAAATGCAGGATAATGTACCGATGGAAGTGAAAAAGGAACGTCTGCAACGCTTGAATGCCCTTGTCAATGAAACGTGCGCATTGAAAATGAAGGAGTATGATGGACAGATTGTTGAAGTGCTCGTTGAAGGCGAAAGTAAGAAGAATGCTGAAGTATTAGCAGGTTATACAACGAAAAATAAGCTCGTGAACTTCAAAGGACCAAAATCCGCTATCGGCCATATCGTAAAAGTGAAAATCACCGGAACGAAAACATGGTCATTAAATGGGGATATGGTTGAAGAAGCAACGGCGATTGAGGTGGAGTAATATGACTAAATATACTAAAGATGACATTCTGAACAAAGCGGCCGAGCTTGCTGAAATGATCGCCAGCACGGAAGAAGTCGATTTCTTTAAACGGGCAGAAGCTCACATCAATGAAAACCAAAAAATCCGTGAAATGATCGCCAGCATCAAGAGCTTGCAAAAACAGGCTGTAAACTTCCAGCATTACGGCAAAGAGAAAGCATACAGCCAAGTTCAGGCCAAAATTGATGCACTTGAAAAACAATTGGATGAACTTCCGATCGTGCAGGAATTCAAACAATCCCAAGTGGATGTAAATGATCTTTTGCAAATGGTCTCTTCACAAGTATCGAACAAGGTGACGGACCTGATCATTGAATCGACCGAAGGAGACGTCCTTCGCGGTGAGACAGGTTCACAGGTACAAGCAGGCGGCGGAAGCTGTTCATGAATATCAAAAAAGCCCTTCTGATTTCTAGAAGGGCTTTTTAATATGCGGAAATCCTTATACAGTGCCCATTCGTGACACATATCCCAAAACTTGCGCATAAAATAACCTAGGTTTAAAACATTACAGCAGTTTTCAAACAATTAAAATTCTACGCACACTAGACTTTTACCACGCATAGGATGAATGGAAACTGTATGAGGAGGGTTCGCTAGCATGTCACAATATAGAGAGATAATTACTAAAGCGGTGGTGGCAAAAGGACGTAAATTCACAAAGTCCTCTCACACCATTTGCCCGGCTCATCATCCTTCTAGCATTCTAGGTTGTTGGATCATCAACCATAAATACGATGCAAAGAAAGTCGGCAAAAAGGTAGAAATTCACGGCAGCTACGAAATCAACGTCTGGTATTCTTATAACCAAAATTCGAAGACGGAAGTTGTAACTGAAAAAGTGCAATATACCGACGTTATTTCGCTGAAATACCGTGATCCCGATTGTCTTGATGACCATGAAATAGTTGCAAAAGCTGTCCAACAGCCGAATTGTTTAGAAGCTTGCATCTCCCCATGTGGACAAAAAATCATTGTCCATGTGGAAAGGGAATTCTTTGTGGAAGTCGTCGGCGAAACGAAAATTTGTGTCGCTGTTAGTCCAGATGGCCGCTGTGAGGATGACTGGGGCTCTGATTTCGATGATGAGGATTTCGAAGATTTAGATCCGGATTTCCTTGATGAATTCGAAGACGAATAGAATTTAGAAATTAATACCGGATGACATTCCCTTCATCCGGTTTTATTTAATTTGAAGCGGGACAAGTCCAGTGCAGGCCTGGGCATGATAAAAATAGGGATGGAGTGTAACTATATCCGTGCGTATGCTTTCAAAGGCAGCCCAAAAAAAGTTTGAATTCAAAGTATAATTGATTTTCCATGCAATTTCGAATACAGGCAATGTTGCTTTCCCGTATGTTATAATGAAGGACATAAATGTGTAATAGATTTTAGTTTGGAAAGGTTTTGAAGGAATGGCTGGATATACTCCGATGATACAGCAATATTTAAAAATTAAGGCAGAGTATCAGGATGCCTTTTTATTTTTTCGTTTAGGCGATTTTTATGAAATGTTTTTTGACGATGCACTGAATGCATCACAAGAGCTCGAAATCACATTAACGAGCCGAGAAGGCGGTAGTGAAGAGCGAATTCCGATGTGCGGCATTCCGTATCACTCGGCTGCTAATTATATTGATATATTGATAGAAAAAGGTTTTAAAGTAGCTATTTGTGAACAAACCGAAGATCCGAAGCAAGCCAAAGGTGTGGTACGCAGGGAAGTTGTCCAGCTGATTACTCCGGGAACGAAAATGGATAGTAAGGGTCTACGTGAAAAGGAAAATAATTATATTGCCACCATCACTTATTTCACGGATGGACAGTTTGGCTTTGGATACAATGATTTATCGACAGGGGAAAATAAGGTCACTTTAATTGAGAGTTTCGAGGAAGTCCTGAATGAATTTGCCATCCTTGGTGCGAGTGAAGTGGTCATTGCCGAGGATTTCAATGAAGAATGGAAAAAAAGGCTGCAAGAACGGGGCGCTGCCGCTCTTTCACTAGAGAGTAATTTACTTCAAAGCGAGTCATTCGTTGCATTGCTTCATCTATTAAAAGACCAGAAACTGGCGACAACGATCTCACGTTTATTGAATTATCTTTACCGTACCCAAAAACGCAGCCTGGATCATTTACAGCCAGTGCTTGCATATGAAACGTCACAATATATGAAAATTGATTATTATAGCAAACGTAATTTGGAATTAACTGAAACCATTCGTTCCAAAGGTAAAAAAGGCTCATTATTATGGCTGCTTGATGAAACGAAAACAGCGATGGGCGGAAGGATGTTGAAACAATGGATTGATAGACCGCTCATTAATAAAAAACAGATCGAGCGGAGACAAAACCTTGTTGAAACCCTGAAAAGTCAATACTTCGAACGGCAGGACTTACGTGAACGCCTTAAGGAAGTGTACGACTTGGAGCGGCTTGCCGGAAGGGTGGCCTTCGGGAATGTAAACGCTCGTGACTTGATTCAACTGAAACGTTCATTGCAGCAAGTGCCGATCATTCGTGAAATCGTGAAGTCAATGGCTTCCAATCAGGATATTTCAATTCTCGCCGATAAATTGGATCCTTGCGAAGAAGTGACGGATTTGCTTGAAACGGCGCTTGTAGAAAACCCGCCATTGTCCGTGAAGGAAGGGAATATCATTCAGGAAGGTTTCCATAAGGAGCTGGATACATACAGGGATGCCAGCAGAAATGGGAAAACTTGGATTGCGCAGCTTGAACGCGAAGAGCGGGAACGTACCGGGATCAAATCATTGAAAATCGGATATAATCGTGTATTTGGCTATTACATTGAAGTCACACGAGCCAATTTGCATCTGCTTGAAGAAGGCCGGTATGAACGGAAGCAGACCTTGACGAATGCCGAACGTTATATCACACCTGAATTGAAAGAAAAGGAAGCTTTGATTTTACAAGCAGAAGAAAAAAGCATCAGTTTGGAGTATGACTTATTCCTCAATCTTCGTGAAGAGGTCAAAAGCTATATCCCGCGCTTACAGGATTTAGCGAAAGGCGTCAGTGAACTGGATGTCCTGCAGTGCTTTGCAACGATTAGCGAAGAACGTCATTATGTGAAGCCAGTCTTTTCTGATGATCGAAGAATCGTACTGAAGGAAGGCCGGCATCCAGTGGTCGAGAAAGTCCTTCAATCACAGGAGTATGTCCCCAATGACTGCTTTATGGATGGAGACCGGGAGTTACTTTTGATCACAGGGCCCAATATGTCGGGTAAAAGTACGTATATGCGTCAAATTGCGCTAACATCGATTCTAGCGCAAATTGGATGCTTCGTATCCGCAAATATAGCTGAATTGCCTATTTTTGATAAGGTGTTTACTAGGATTGGCGCGGCAGATGATTTGATTTCCGGTCAAAGTACATTCATGGTCGAGATGCTTGAAGCAAGAAATGCCATCATGAATGCGTCAGAAAACAGTTTGATATTATTTGATGAAATAGGGCGGGGAACATCGACTTATGATGGGATGGCGCTTGCTCAGGCCATCATTGAATATATTCATGAGGAAATTGGGGCAAAGACTCTCTTTTCGACTCATTATCACGAATTGACTGTATTGGCAGCGGAACTGCCAAAATTGAAAAATATCCATGTCAGTGCCATTGAGCAAAATGGAAATGTCGTTTTCCTTCATAAAATTAAAGAAGGGCCAGCAGATAAAAGCTATGGAATCCATGTGGCTAAGCTAGCTGATTTACCGGAGCAGTTAATAGATCGGGCGGCCGCTATTTTAGCGCAGCTAGAGAATGAAAATGGACATGAAAAGGCGATGCCTGAACAGCCTGCTGTTGCTGTAGAAGCACCTATTGCCGAAGCTGACCCGGTAACATCCGTCAATGAAGCACAGCTTTCCTTCTTTGGGGAAGAGGCTCCTAAAGGAAGAGTGAATTCTTCACCTAAGGAAAAAAAGGTGCTGGATGACATAAAATCACTGGATATCCTTGAAATGACGCCGCTTGAAGCAATGAATACCCTTTATAAATTACAAAAGAAACTTAAATGAGAATTAAAGCGAGGCGATAAAAATGGGAAAAATCATACAGCTTGATGAGGCTTTATCTAATAAAATCGCAGCTGGCGAAGTTGTTGAACGCCCAGCCTCAGTCGTTAAGGAACTTGTGGAAAACGCAATAGATGCAAACAGTACTATTATAGAGATTGAATTGGTGGAGGCTGGACTTGGCTCCATTCGGATCGTGGATAATGGCGATGGGATTTTGGCTGACGACATAGAAGCGGCATTTAAACGCCACGCTACAAGTAAAATAAAAGATGAAAATGATCTTTTCCGAATTCGAACACTTGGCTTCCGCGGTGAAGCAATGCCCAGTATTGCTTCAGTTTCCCGTTTTGAAATGAAAAGCAGCACAGGCGAAGATGTGGGAACGCGCATACTTCTTGAAGGCGGCATGGTTAAGGAACTCGAGGCTTCATCCAGCCGGAAAGGAACGGATATCCTGGTTTCCGATTTGTTTTACAATACTCCTGCAAGGTTGAAATATATGAAAACCATTCATACCGAGCTAGGAAATATTACGGATGTCGCTAACAGGCTCGCACTTTCGCATCCGGATGTTTCCATACGGTTATCACACAACGAGAAGCGAATCCTGCATACGAATGGTAACGGTGATGTCAGGCAGGTGCTAGCCGCAATCTATGGTACGAATATTGCCAAAAAAATGATTCCGGTTCAGGCAAGCTCCTTGGACTTCAAATTATCCGGATATATCGTTATGCCTGAGGTCACCCGGGCTTCTAGGAATTATATTTCAACAATGATTAACGGCCGCTTCATTAAAAACTATGCGCTCGTGAAAGCAATCCTGGATGGGTACCATACACTTCTTCCAATTGGGCGTTTTCCAATTGCTTTGTTGAATATTGAAATGGATCCGATTCTTGTCGATGTCAATGTACATCCATCCAAAATGGAGGTAAGGCTCAGCAAGGAACAGGAATTGTATAGTCTTGTATCGGAAACGATTAAATCTTCGTTTAAAAAGATGACTCTAATACCAAGTGGATATGCACCAAAGCCGGAACAGGTGAAAAGTGAGCAAACTACGCTGGCATTGGACCATGTTGTCGAAAGCGGCAAGCGGGTCCTTGAAGAAGCCAAGAAAGAAGCTTCACTCTTGAAGGACACCTTGATTCGGGAAAAGCAGGAACAAAAGAGACACGTGGATCATAATGAAGATTTCAATCTTGAACCAATAAAGGAAATAATCTATAGCAATGAACAGCAGCAAATGGAAGATGCCCATATTCCGGTCTTACAAGTTGATGAAAGCAAACCGAATTACGAGTCAGCTGAAAAGTATACAACCTACACTGTCGAACAAGAGGAAGAAATTGAGGTGAATGAACCGGATACCCGCATCCCTCCCATGTACCCAATTGGGCAAATGCATGGTACCTATATTTTCGCCCAAAACGAAAAAGGTTTGTACATCATAGACCAACATGCTGCCCAGGAACGGATCAAATACGAATATTTTAAAGAAAAGGTCGGACGCGTTGAAAACGAGCTACAGGATATGCTGGTTCCCATCACCCTTGAATTTTCAACAGACCAATGCATCAGGATAAATGAATATCGTCATGAATTGGAAAAAGTCGGCGTCTATTTAGAAGAGTTTGGCTATAACGCCTATATTGTCCGATCGCATCCACAATGGTTCCCTAAAGGAATTGAACAGGAAATCCTTGAAGAAATGATAGAGCAATTGCTATCGATGAAAAAGGTCGACCTCAAAAAATTGCGTGAAGAAGCAGCCATCATGATGAGCTGTAAAGCGTCAATAAAGGCAAACCGTCATCTGCGCAATGATGAAATCCAAGCACTATTGGACGAACTAAGGCGGACAACCGATCCCTTCACATGCCCACATGGAAGACCTATCATCATCTCTTATTCCATTTATGAAATGGAGAAAATGTTCAAGAGGATCATGTAATGAAAAGCAATGGAGGACCCTAATGTAATAGGGTCCTCCATTGCTTTTTTGATGGTCAAATAGAATATCACCTGTATCAGAAGAACAAGACGCACTGGGGATATTTCAACAACTCCAAGTGCTGTCGGGACAGCTAATAAGTTTGATATTTTACATAATATTTATTCCTAGAGTTGGAAGGGAATACCCCCTAAGAAGTTTGTTTAAAAAAGAAAAACTAAAGTTAATTTTAGGTATATCGTATCTGAAGAACACGTTAAAATGTAAAAACAAAATTCCAGAGTGTTACAAAGAGTCAGGCAGTTAAATTTTATAGAACTGGTTTCAACAACATCTTGAAAAGTGTAGGTTCCTTTAAAGATAAGTTCTGGCCAATCGCAAAATTGAAGTGAATGATCTGTTGTTATATAGGGGAATCAATCAATTTGAAATTTCTTATATTATAAGAAGAAACTCGGTAGAATATATATAAGAAAAGAAAATCTCAGTTGCCAAGTCTATGTTTAATACCCATACACCGCATTGAGTGACCACCATAATGAAAGATGTGGCGAAAGTATATGAGATCGGCTTTTTAAACGGGTCATGTAATGAAAAACAATGGAGAATCCTGATGTAATGGGATTCTCCATTGCTTTTTTTGATTCCGATTTATTAGACGCCATCCATGAAGCGGGGAAAGGACTTGAACAGGGTTATTCAAGTTCCCAACTTTTTCAATAATAATAATATGGAGGGGTGGGCTGGAATGGATAGTTATATGCCGGGGCAGTATACATTTGGTTATCATAGTGATTATTATATTGCGGATATTGCTGCATGTCTTCTTCGGTCGCTCGTTGGCAATTGGCTGGCGGACCGATGAATGTTGAGGGTTGAACCGGTGCAATCGCTTTTTTCCATTGGTTTTCATCCAGGCAATACGTATGTGCCATAATATTTGCAGGTGTCAATTTCAAGATATCCGAACCCAGGATCACCTCAGGTGTCGGTGCATTAAAAATGGCCAGCAGGTGAGTATTATCCGTATTAGCCACTTCATAATGCCACCAACCTTGGGGAACGTTGGCTACTTGGCCAGGTTTAATGGGATAATTTTGTATTTGCTTAGTAAAAGGATTCAGTAATGAAACGGTTGCGGCTCCAGAAATGCAGTACACTAGCTCTGCAGCATTTTGATGATAATGCGGTTCTACGACATTATTTGAACTAAGGTAAATATCTAATAAAGAAACATTTTCGAGAGTGTTCAATTGTTTGATACCTAATATATTAATATAGTTTTGATTGTCTTTTTTCATTAAATTGCTTTTATTAATATCAAAAAAGTATTGTGTGGATGGTGAAGTATAGTCCATATAAGAGACCATGGATTTATCATTCCTTTTTTTAAGACTTGATTTTTCAGGATATGTTAGATCTCATTTTAATGTGCAATAACCCAGTGGGTTATTTGCTCATGGAGCTAATAAGGAGTGCTGATGGTCAGTCATCGAATGAATGAAATGCAGTGAGTTTCATGTAACGATTAGGCCCATTACAGATGGTTATGAGATTAATGTTTTTTAAAAAAATTCAAAACCGAAACTACTAATCTGATTATTTGATATAATCAGGCTTTTAATAAGCAGAATTTTTCCATTGCGTGACTTTAAATTACAGTGATATAATGTTCTCTGTGATTTTAAAGTTTAACATAGGAAGTGGCTAAATTGTCGAACAATTCAAAAGAGAGTAAATTCGTCCCGTACGTCTCTGCATCTAAATCTCTACCGGAATTGACTGCAACTGCAATCATTCTAGGGATCATTCTTGCAATCGTATTCGGGGCGGCAAATGCATACTTAGGCCTACTTATTGGTTTAACTGTCTCTGCTTCAATACCCGCAGCGGTAATTTCAATGGCTATCTTAAGAGGGGTTTTTCGCAGGGATTCAATATTAGAAAACAATATTGTGCAAACGATGACCACGGCAGGTGAGGCTATTGGTGCCGGTGCTGTATTTACCATACCGGCATTATTCATGTGGGACATGGACGTGAGTCAAGCGTTCATCATTTTCGTTGTATTAACTGGGGGATTTTTAGGGGTCTTCATGATGGTTCCCCTTCGCCAGCTTTTGATTGTAAGGGAACATGAAACATTACCATATCCTGAAGGTACGGCATGTGCCGAGGTCCTGAAGTCAGGAGAAAAGGGTGGTACAAGCGCGAAACTAATCGGAGCCGGTTTGGTTATCGGCGGTGTCGTTAAAGGGCTTGGTGATGGGTTTAAGCTTTTCAAGACAGAGGTTGAAACAGGAATCACGAATTTTAAAAATGCAGTGGTTGGTCTTGATGCCTTTCCTTCCCTTTTGGGTGTAGGTTATATTATTGGACCGCGTGTTGCAGGACAAATGTTAGGTGGGGGTTTATTAGCCTGGGTTGTTCTAATACCGGCCATCAGCTTTTTTGGCGGAAGCAATGAAACAGCCATTTTTCCTTCTGATGTACCGATAGGTGAATTGGATGCATGGGGAATTTGGGATAATTATATACGCTATATTGGTGCTGGTGCCGTTGCAACTGGCGGATTGATCACATTGATCAAAACATTACCAATACTTTTCAGTTCGGTTTTTGATACTATTAAAGGCGTAAAAGCCAATAAAGGACAACTAAAATCAGGTTCGATCCGTACAGAACAAGACATGCCGGCTAAATACGTTTGGCTGGGAACGATCATCGTCATTTTAATCATTGCTTTCACACCTATAACAGATGTAGGAATCATCGGTGCGATTGCAATTGCGATTTTTGGATTTTTATTCGTGACAGTGGCTTCAAGGGTTGTTGGAATCGTCGGAAGTTCTTCTTCCCCTGTTTCTGGAATGACGATAGCTACACTTTTGATTGTGGCCATTGTCTATAAAGCTACTGGTTTTACTGGTACGACTGGAATGGTAGCCGCATTAACCGTCGCTGCGATCATTTGTACAGCACTTGCGGTTTCAGGTGATGTTTCACAAGATCTAAAAACAGGTTATATCGTCGGCGGGACACCATGGAAACAACAAGTTGCCATGATGATCGGTGTTGTTGCTTCCGCGTCCGTAATTGGTTTTATCCTGGTTCTGATGGATAATGCATATACGATGGGATCTGCAGAACTGCCTGCACCTAAAGCGGCACTAATGAAAATACTTGCTGAAGGTGTTCTAGGGGGGGATTTACCTTGGACCCTCATCTTTATCGGTGCAGCTATTTCCATCACATTAGAGTTTTTCGGTCTGAATTCACTTGTTGTTGCAGTCGGCATTTACTTGCCGGTTCATACTAGTGCCCCAATCATGGTCGGTGGATTTATTCGTTTCTTCGTTGAGTTCTTCTCGAAAACAAAAGAAGCGCTTAAAGCAAGGGTTGATAGAGGTGTATTATTTGCTTCTGGTTTAATAGCAGGTGAATCATTGATTGGTGTTCTTATTGCCATATTGATCGCAGCAGGTGTCCAAGTTCCGGCTGCGGCTAAATTAGCCAGCAATTTGCTGCCATTCTTACTATTCCTTGCTCTGGCTGGATTGCTTTGGTTCGTATCCAGCAAAGGGAAAAAAGAAGATGCTTCGTAAACGCCAATCAAAAAAGAGGAACCTGTTAACTATGGTTCCCCTTTTGGAAAGACGCGTCACTATGGTACATGAATCTTCGGAAGCAACTTTTCTGGTCATTCAAAGGATTAATTTTGTGGAACGAATTACAATTCGTTTCTTTAAACAGCCATCAGTCCGTAAAATCAAGCTTGATAAGTTTGGTGCATATGCCATTAAACAGATGCAGTCCCAAAGGAATGTAAATCAGATTTCTGAAGCGATGAGTGAACATTTTGGTGAGGAAGCAGAGCCAGCCTTACCGCGGTTGATGAAATTTCTGGAAATTCTTGAGGCTCATGATTGGATCATATGGGATAATGAAGAAGAAAAATGAAAAAAAGCTGAAGCTCTTTTTGATGCTTCAGCTTTTTTCTGTTTTGGATTTGAAAACAAGATTTTCATTAGGTTCATGACATTTAAATCATCTCCATTTTACAAAAATGGAATGCGGGTATAATTATTTTTAATAACTTTATATATTGTATTCTTGTACCGTTAGTCATGAGTAATAACAGTAATATTCAATTTTGAAGAGCAGGTGGGTTATTATGGGAAGAGTACAAGGTAAAGTAGCATTAGTGACAGGTGGAGCTTCAGTATAGGATTATACATATCCACACTAATGGCTAAAGAAGGCGCAAAAGTCGTGATTGCTGATTTTAATGAAGCAGGAGCAAAGGAAGCGGCCGAAAACTTGGATGCTGGACAAGCGGATTCTATCCAGGCAGCAGTCGACTTTACAATTGAACAATATGGAACGGTTACGGTACTAGTTAATAATGTGGGTTTAACTAATCTGCATAAAGATCTGGATGTCGTGAATGGATGTGAATTTAAAAGTGTCCTCTTGGGAAGCAGGTTTGCGATTCCTCATATGAGTAAAGCAGGAGGGGATTCGATAATCAATACGGCCTCCATGGCTGGATTTACAGGTGACTCCGTACGATCTGCATATGGTGCGTCCAAAGCGGGGGTAGTGAATTTGACCCGTTATATCGCTGCACAGTATGGTAAAGATCATATTCGTTGTAATGGAGTGGCACCGGGCCTTATTTTAACTCCTGCAGCGAAAAATAATATGCCTCCTGCCGTACTCGATATTTTTGCCAAATTTAATGCATTGCCATATCATGGTGAAGCGGATGATATCGGTTATACCGTTCTATTCCTTGCATCTGACGAGTCCATATTCATTACAGGTCAGACGATCCAAGTGGAAGGCGGTCATTACATAGCCAACCCAAGCATCTCTGATTTTAATGATTATGTAACTAAAGCAAAATCCAATTAATTGTCTGGACATTCTTATATCAAAACCTTACCCTGGATAAGATCAAGCTTATCCGGGGTTTTTAATTAGTAGGCCCTATATTTTTAAAAAACATGAAGCAGGTGCATATAACAATGGAAGAAACGAATTATGATGAAATGCTGAACATCAGGACGGTAGGCGAACAAAAAAATTTCAATGATTCTTTGCATTATCACCGCTACGAACCTACGCCATACAGTGCATTAGAACATTTATTCAAAAAATATGCTCTGAAAAGAGATGATCGCATTGTGGATTTTGGATGCGGTAAAGGACGCTTGAATTTTTTTATCCATCACTTATATCAATCAGCCGTGGTTGGCGTGGAGATGAATGAAAATTTCTATAAAGAAGCGATCGAGAATCTGAATGGCTACATGAAGAAAAGGAAAAACATCAATGGCAATATAGAATTCCGCTGTTGTTTGGCAGAAGAATATGATATTGATACGAAAGACAATCGTTTTTATTTTTTTAATCCGTTCTCGGTACATATTTTCATGAAAATCATCAATAACATTTTGCTTTCCTTTGAAAAAGAACCGCGCCAAATCGAACTTATATTATTTTATGCTTCACAGGATTATATTTTTTTCCTCGAAAATCAAACCGCATTCGAGCTGAAAAACGAAGTGATGTTACCTGGCTTGACTGAATCTAATCCTTTTGAGAAATTCGTCATATACGAATTGTTGAATTGAATGGATACTCGTTTTTTTGTGATGATCAAGTAAATATAAAAAAACACCCAAGCAATCATTGGTGCTTGGTTGCAATGAGTGAAGCCATCAAAGGTGCTTAATTTACAGCATATTGTAAAATCTTTTGAGACTGTGGTTCATATTGTCTTCCTATATAAATTTGATGCCTAATCATATAAGTTAAAATGGTCCAGAGCTTCCGGCTGTTGTCCGTATATCCCTAGTATATTAGATTAGGCTATGATTTCCTCTCATAATATAGTCGATTTGCGTACAGAGTTTTTTTAATAAAAGTTCCATTTGGTTTCAGAAATTCTCCCCCTTTCCGCCGACTGTCTGCAGAGCCTCATCAAAGCAAGCATCCAGCGGAGTCTTGGCTAGCCAGTTATTGGGCAGCAGTGTCGCAGATTTCTTCAATCTTGTGAGGGTTTCTTCAGTGAAAAATGGCTCCTTTTAAAAATCATGATTCGGTCGAGAGTTCCGAATTAGAATCAACTTGCCGTATAAAAAGTATAAAAGAAGACGGATGGATGCCTTAATTAATAAGGCATCCATCCGTCTTCTTTTATATAATCAATAGTTCCGCTCGATGACAAAGTGTGCACGATCGCCTCTAAAGAGAGTTTTAGAGAATTCAATGACCGATCCATCATTCTCATATGTGTAAGTTTCTAATGAAAAACAAGGTGAGCCGTTCGGTACATCCAATTTGTCAGAAATGGAATCGTCGGCAAGTGAAAACTCCAAGTGTTCGACGGTTTTTTTTACTTTTAAATTGAATTGTGTTTCAAGTACTTTAAAAAGTGATTTTTCGCAGGCTTCGATATTAAGCCCGGGTGTTTTATACCAAGGGAGAAAGGCAATTTCATATTGAAGGGGGATGTCGTTTACGTAACGTATCCGTTCCAGTTTGTTTACGGGGTCTCCAATATTTTGTTTGAAAAGCTTGGCAAGGGTAGCGTTTGCTTCAATCACCTTTAAGCTAATGACCTTTGTAGAAGGATTTTTACCTTGCATCGTGACTTGCTCAGAGAATTTTTCAACCGTGCTTGAAAGAAATTGCTTCACTTTATTCTCCGCAACGAAAGTCCCTTTGCCTTGGACACGGTAGATGTAGCCTTCGACGTTCAATTGCTGTAAGGCCGTACGAACTGTTGTCCTGCTTACTCCGTATATTTTACAAAATTCAGCCTCAGTCGGTAATTTTGTATTTGGTTGATATTCGCCATTTTTTATGAGATCGATAATCGATTCCTTGACTATGGAATGCAATGCCGCTTCTTTATTCATGGTCTCCACAGTGATTCCTCCTATGTTCATTCCCAATCTATACATATAGATTATCTCGGATAAGTTCAATAATCAACTTTAAATCGAAAATTTGTAGTAACAAATTAAAAATTGTGTTGATATTTTCTTGATTTGTAACTACAATGTATGTATAGGGTAATAATGCCCATTTCATATAGCCTTTCAAAGGGAAGTGATAAGACAAAGCAACATCGATTATTACAAAAATGCGGTTTAGTCTTACTTAAAAATACTGAATAATCAATCATTAAAAGGGGGGTAATTTCAATGAATATCTTATTATGTTGTTCTGCGGGAATGTCTACTAGTTTATTAGTTACCAAGATGGAGGAAAGCGCTAAAAAACAAGGAATGGAATGTCGTATATGGGCTGTGGGTTCTACAGAAGTGAACAATGAAATTGATAAGGCCGATGTGATTTTATTAGGTCCGCAGGTTAGATATCTTCTTTCCAAGTTACAGGAAGCGGTGAAAGAAAAGGGTATTCCAGTCGCAACCATCAATCCAATGTTCTATGGACTATGTAATGGTGAAGAAGTACTGAAACAAGCCACTACTTTAATAAAAGGAGAATAAGGATATGATGACTTTTATTGATAAGTATATTATGCCTGGGGCGGTAAAGGTAGGAAATAACCGGCATTTGCTTGCAATTCGTGACGCATTGATTGGAATGATAGCGATTACAATGATTGGATCATTCGCCGTCCTGTTTAATAATCTCGGGCAAGTCATCAAGCCTTACGGAAGAATGATGGAGGCCATCTTCGGTCCTGCATGGAATACGCTGGGCGGTGATATTTGGTTTGGAACCTTTGCATTCATGACGGTATTCGCTGTATTCGGCATCTCTTATAAATTGGCACGATCATACGGTGACGATGGTTTTGAAGCGATGCTGGTTTCCGCAGCCTGTTTCTTCTTATTATTGCCTCAAATCGGAAATGTCACTTTAACCATCGATGATAAGGATGTAACAGGAGGGGCATGGGGTTTTGTAAGCGTTAACTATTTTAATGCTACAGCCTTATTTACAGGAATTGTCGTTGCTTTAATTGCCACTGAAATCTTTGTGAGACTTTCACGAGTGAAATATTTAGTCATCAAGCTGCCTGACGGAGTACCCCCAGCGGTAGCACGTTCATTTGCAAAGTTAGTGCCGGGTATGGCTACGATCTTTATCGCTGGTGTATTCGGACTGCTATTCCGTAAAGTTACGGATGGGCAGGTACTGAATGACTGGCTTAGTAAAGTGATTGTATCTCCATTGCAAAGTGCAGTAGATTCATTGCCATTCGCTATTTTACTAGTATTTCTTGTTCATTTATTATGGATGATCGGTTTGCATGGACCGAATATCCTCGGCGGGATAACGACACCGCTTTTTGAAAGTTCAGGAGTGAAAAATATCGATTTATATGCAAAAGGCGTCAAAGACATGGATCAATACGGGGTATTGGCGGGTTCTTTCCTGGATGCATTTGTTTATTTAGGCGGATCTGGTGCAACATTGGGCCTGATCATTGCAATGATCATTGCCGGTCGGAAACGGTATAAACAGATGATTGCACTCGGAGGGGCACCAGGAGTGTTCCAGATTAACGAACCGATTCTTTTCGGATTGCCTATCGTTCTGAATCCAATGTGGTTCATCCCATTTGTTCTCGGCCCGGTCATTACAACGGTGATCTCTTATATCGCGGTAAGCAGCGGAATGGTTTTCCCGATCGTCGCTAAGATTCCATGGGTTACCCCTCCGATCGTGGGTGGATTCCTGGCCACAGGCGGGCATATGTCCGGAGCGGTCCTGGCTGCAATCAACTTAGTCATTTCAACAGCGATTTATTTACCATTCGTTTATGCTCAAGTGAAGATAGACACCAAAAATAAAACAGAGCTTACAAAAGATTCAGAAACGCTAAGCGTTTAAGAAAGTAGTGATGAAAATGGAAAAAGAAGAATTATACCAACTATCCTTTCAATTGATTTTATATAGCGGGAATGCGAGAAGCTTTGCAATGGAAGCGATGCAGGAAGCAAAGAAAAGGAATTTTGATTCTGCCCGCGTGAAAATAGCCGAGGCTGAAACGGAATTACTGCAAGCCCATAAATACCAAACCCAATTAATCCATGCTGAGGCGGGCGGGGACCAATTTGATCTTCCCATTATCCTGGTGCATGCACAAGATCATTTAATGACAGCGATGACTATAAAGGATCTTGCAATTGAAATGATTGATCTACGCGAAGAATTCTTACATGCAGATGCTGTGAAGGAGAGGACTGCTGAATGAGCAAGGGGTTGAAGATTGTCACGATTGGCGGAGGTTCGAGCTATACGCCTGAACTGATCGAAGGTTTCATCAAATATCATGAAAAACTTCCTGTGAGTGAAATTTGGCTCGTGGACATTGAAGCGGGAAAGGAAAAACTTGAAATTGTCGGGAATTTGGCAAAAAGGATGATTGAAAAGGCCGGTGTGAATATTGAAGTCCACCTCACGCTAGACAGAAAGAAAGCGCTTAAAGGCGCTGATTATGTAACAACCCAGCTGCGGGTTGGCCAGCTCGCAGCAAGGGCTCTTGATGAAAAGATTCCATTGAAACACGGAGTGATCGGACAGGAGACGAACGGACCAGGCGGGCTTTTCAAGGCTTTTAGAACGATCCCCGTCATTCTGGATATTGCTCATGAAATGGAGGAATTATGTCCGGAAGCATGGCTGATTAACTTCACGAACCCTGCAGGAATGGTAACGGAAGCAGTTCTGCGTCACAGTAATATTTCCAAAATCATCGGCCTTTGCAATGTGCCGATTGGTATGGAACGAGGTGTTGCGGATTTAATGGATGTAGAGCCATCAAGAGTCCGGATCGACTTTGCTGGCTTGAACCATATGGTTTACGGCTTGGATGTATTCGTTGATGGCGAGAGTGTCAAAGATCAAATCATCCATTTGATTACAGATCCATCTAATGCTGTCACGATGAAGAATATCCATGCAATGGGCTGGGAACCGGAATTCCTAAGAGCGTTAAACCTGTTTCCTTGTCCATACCACAACTACTATTATAAAACGGGAGATGTGCTAGCCCAAGAATTGAAGGATGCAGAAAAAGGGGAAACACGTGCAGAGGTCGTTCAAAGACTTGAAACAGGTTTATTCGAGCTATACAAAGACAAGGATCTGGCTATAAAGCCGCCGCAGCTTGAAGAGCGCGGAGGTGCGTACTACAGTGATGCTGCAGTGCGGTTGATTTGCTCGATGCATACAGATAAGCGAGATATTCAAGCGGTAAATACCGTAAACCACGGTGCGATTGAAGGCATCCCCTATGGCTCGGCGATTGAAACCAGTTGTGTGATAACTAAGGATGGTCCTAAGCCAATCAATGTAGGTGAGCTTCCTGTCGCAGTCCGCGGTTTAATTCAGCAAATCAAATCCTTTGAAAGGGTAGCCATCGAAGCTGCAATTACAGGGGACTATGATACTGCGCTGCTTGCCATGACGATCAATCCACTCGTTCCAAGTGATCGGGTTGCAAAACTTATCTTAGACGAAATGTTGGAGGCGCATAAAGATTATTTGCCGCAGTTTTTTGAAAAAAAGGAGTTGCAGGATAATTTATCATGATTGATGTCCTTGTAAATGCAGATGATTTCGGGTTAACTAAAGCGGTGAATTATGGGATTTTGGATAGCCACAAATATGGAATTGTCAATTCGGCAACGATCATGATGAATGCGAAAGCAACGGAGCATGCAATTGAAATCGCAAAGAAGACACCTTCATTGAAGGTAGGTATACACTTAGTGCTGACATGGGGTAAACCTTTATTGAGTGATGTTCCGAGTTTAGTTGACGAATCTGGTTTCTTTAAAAAGCAAGGGTTGATATATGGAGACCCTGCTGGTATTTCCTTGAGGGAATTGGAGAGGGAGTGGTCCGCACAAATCGAAAGATTCTTGGAATTTGGTCTATTTCCGACTCATTTTGACAGCCATCATCATGTACACGGGATCACAGCATTTCTACCTGTAATAAAAAAGCTGTCTGATAAATACGGATTGCCAGTGCGTAATGCCGGAAGGCACCTGGATGGGATTCAAACCGTTACAGATGTATTCCTGGATGATTTTTATGGAGATATGGTGGTTGAAGATTATTTTCAAAACTTGAAGGGGAGGGTAACGGATGGGGCAAGCGTGGAAATCATGACCCATCCTGCTTATATGGATGAAGAATTAATGGAAGTCTCCTCTTATAATGATAAACGCTTGAAAGAAGCCCGGATTTTGACTAATGCAAAATTACCTGAGGGATTTTCCCTTAGATTCAGCATTAACCAAGTTAAGATTTGATTTCTTTAATTACAAAAGAGGACCATTCATCAATGATGAATGGTCCTTTTAAATTCAATGAGTGCTATATCTAAAAATTAATAAGCCAGGCTGAATAAGGCCTTGATGTGTGATAGATAGCGAACATTACTTGCTTCTTTCATCAATGTAGCCGGCAGGCCTTTAAGGGAAGTGTTATTGGCGCCGACGGTGGCCACTGCATCCTTACGGCCAAGGCTCGCAAGTGTACCTGAGTTTACAGGTGCAAATTCTTCAAGTTTCTTGCCTTCAAATGCTGCATATAGGTTGTATCCAACAAGCTCACCCATTTGCCAAGCATTTTGTGCAGTAGGAGCGTATGGACGTCCGCCTTCTGGAGGGAACGCAACGGCACTGTCCCCGACAACGAATACGTCATTATGGGATTTTGATTGCAAATACTCATTAACGGTCGCTTTGCCGCGATCCACTTCAAGGCCTGATTCGCCTACGATAGGAAGAGCCGCAACTCCGCCTGTCCAAACAAGCGTGTTGGCCGTTATCGTTTGTCCATCTTTCAATTCGATTTGATTTCCTTTAACACCCGTTACAGGCAGACCTGTCAAGAATTCAACGCCGCGTGCTTCCAAGCTTGTCATCGCACGTTCGATCAAGTGATCAGGCAGGACCGGAAGGATTTTTGGACCAGCTTCCACAAGCTTGATTTTCAAGTCCTTGAAGTCCACTCCGAATTTTTTGGCGATTTTAGGGAAATGGTCGACGATTTCACCGATTAACTCGACGCCCGTCAATCCGCCTCCGCCGATCACGATGGTTGCGTCCGCTTCATTATTCGTTTGTGCATAGGCGCGGATGCGATCTTCGATATGTTTGTAAATCTTGTTTGCATCGTTTACGGATTTCAAGACCATGCTGTTTTCCTCAAGTCCCGGAATGCCGAAGAATCCTGTTTGGCTACCTAAAGCAACAACCAGGGCATCATAAGATAAAGTGGAACCATTGGCAAGTTTCACTACCTTATTATCGACTGAGAAAGACTCCACTTTGGAAATGATAAGGTCGATATCTTTTCCTTTGAAAAGTTTTTCCAACGGAATGGAAACGGCTTGTTCAGAAATGGATCCGCCTGCAAGACGGTGCAATTCGGTGATGATTTGGTGCGTTGGAAATTGGTTCACCACTGTAACTTGCACTTCATCTTTATTGTAATATTCACGTACGGATAAGGCAGATAGCAATCCTGCGTATCCTGCACCTAAGATGACGATTTGTTTTGACATAGTTAATCCCCCGTCCTTACTGATTGAAAGTTTATCAAATGATTATTGGTTTTTACGTTCTGCAGAGACTTCAAGAAAAGCTTGGGCGAAACGGAAAAGTTTTTGTGCTTGAGGGTCTTTCATCATTTTTAACAGACCAAAAAGACCGATCACGTCATGATTCACTTCAGCACGATCCTTAGCTTCGATGGCATTAGCCGCAAGCCCTTTCACCGAATGTACTACAGGTGTCGCGATTTCCGAAATGGCGCTGACCGTATCATTTTTCAACACATCATCAGTCGCAACCGATTGAGCGAAATCATAAGACTTTGTTAAAATATTCACTAACTCAGTCAGTTTTGGTAACTGCTCGACTAAAGTGTTCAATGATTCCTGTACCTCGGGCTTTAAAAGCTGATCAAGGATATCCAATTGTTCTTGGTTTGCAGAAATATTAAGTGTTTCATGTTCAGGTTTTGAGACTACATCTACCATATCTAATTCCCCTTTAAACTTAATTATTTTAATTTATGTGTTTTCCGCCGATACTACTAATCATACGACTCTAACCTCTTAATTTCAAATATTTCTTTTGTGATACGAATATAATTTTTATAGTTATTATTAACAATTATTAGGTGGGTTTTGTGATTTCTCTTAATATTCCAAAAAAACATTAAGATTATTCTGGTTATAATACCTTAAATAAAGAGACCTTCTGTAAGATTACGTTGGGATTCACCGCATTTCCTATAATAATAGGGGGCATGATCCCCGGCTATCGGCAGAATATGTAGGCATCTTTTGTTTTGAATATATGTTTGGTTTGCTATAATGTCCATAATCTTTGAATATGCCATGGCTGAATGTGACCCAGGAATATTTTATCTGATTTAGGGTAAAGAATATTATCGGAATTGGAGATGATGCCCTTGGTAGAACGCAGGATATTAAAGATCCGTGGTGAGAATATCGAAATATCCTCCAGGTATAATGAAAAATATAGTAAATGGAATTGTACAGCCAAAATTCCCGATAGTTCCATCATTGCTTATTGTCGTGATAAGAATAGGCTTCGTGCTGAGACAGTTTCTATGAGCAGGTTATTAATTACTTATGATGACTATAAAGTTGTTTGAGATGTAATGGGATAATTCATAAATAGGAAAAAGGCGCATAACCTAGAAGATGATGGTTGGGCGCCTTTTTCATTGTATAAAGAAGAAGGAATAATGATAAGTTTCATCATCGTCTCCCTATATATCTTCGAAAACTCCCGATTTATCTACAAAAACTCTATATAAAAAAGCTATCTTCTTATGAAATGCAACGAAATTGTCAAAAAAAATATCAGAAAATACTGATAAGGATAGTAAAATTATGTTAATATATTTAAAAAAAGTATTATTTTCTAAGTAATAATAATTTATTTTTCAACGATCTCCATAAATGGAGTGTAGGGCCTGACCTTTTTATAAACAGCAATTAGCAGGCTTACAGAATAAGTTTATCAATTGATTTTACTACTATAAACTGAAATGGAGTGATAGAATGGTTAATATTACCGGATATGGAAAAGCGACACAAGAAGCAGTGAGTAATTTTCAGGAATTTGTGGGTTTTGAGATTCCTGCAGATTATAAACAATTTCTCCTTACGCATAATGGCGGCACAACTGCGGTTCAAAACAGTAAGTTTTATGTAGATGCATTAGACACGCTCGTTTGCTTAAACGTACTTTATGGATTAGGGCTTCAAGATAAAGAACTGGATTTACAGAAATGGCATGAAGAAAATAGGGACGACTTACATAAGAATTGCATTATAATAGGTAATGATACGTTTGCTGGTAAAATCTTGCTGATAGATAACGAAGAGGAAAAGGGAGTTTACTTCTGGGATCAGGGTTGGTATTCGGATCCATCAAGCCAGGATGAAAATATTTATAAAGTTGCATCGAGTTTTAAATCCTTCATTGAGGGATTGAAAATCCCGGAAGAAATCTAATTTTATTTGAATCCCCTTGATTGGCTCATACCATTCAAGGTTTTTTATTTTCATTTTAATAGCTGGATTGATATGAAGGATTGTCATGATAATGAGGAGAAAAAGATGTATAAAATATTATTGGTTGAAGACGATTTCAAAATAGCGGGAATCTTGGTCAATTATTTAAAAAGGTACGGGTATGAGGTATTTGAAGTGAAGCAACTGGACCAAGTCTTTGCGGAGTTCCAAGAGGTAAAGCCAGATTTGGTTTTATTGGATATTAACCTGCCCCATTATGATGGTTTTCATTGGTGTCGGCTAATAAGGACGGTTTCAAAGGTTCCCATCATATTCATCTCTGCAAGGACAGATGAAATGAACCAAGTCATGGCCATTGAATATGGGGGAGATGATTATTTAACAAAACCGTTTCATTTGGAAGTGGTACAAGCGAAAATAAAGAGTGTCCTACGCAGGGGTTATGGTGAATATGCGGAAATATCTTCATTCCACAAAAAAATAAAGGAAATGGATGGATTGACGCTTTATATGGAAAAAGCGATGATCGAATATCAGGACAATCGGGTAACGTTAACTCAAAATGAGTTGAAATTATTGAGTTGTTTACTACGACAGTATGACACCATTGTCTCGCGTGAAGACTTACTTGAAGCATTATGGAATGATGATTCATTTGTTGATGACAATACATTGACCGTCAATGTCACAAGGGTACGGAGAAAACTTGAGGATATTGGCGTCAATCACGCCATAACGACTAGCAGGGGAAAAGGATATCGACTAAAACTAGTGCAAGGTGAAGAAAAGTGAAGCTGAAATCCTTTTTAAATGACCGTCTTTATTTTATTTTTTATACCGTTCTATTGGTAAGCCTGCTTATCATTGCTTATACATTAGCCGTTCTGGAAGCTGGGAATCACATATCGATTTCGAATATCATCTATTTAATTATTCTCGCGTTGTTTATGATGCTTCTATTTTTAGGGGCTGATTACATAAGGCATTACCGTTTTCTTAATCAATTAGCAAGGATGAAGCAAGAACCGAGCTTGTCGTTTGAATATGTCGAAGCTTTTAGGGAACCCCTGTCAAATGAACAAAAGTTGTGGATGGAACTTTTTCAACAAATGAACCAGGTAACAATTGGACAATTACAAGAACAAATCAAACAGAAGGAGCAATATGAACTGTTGATTCATCAATGGGTTCATCAAATGAAGACACCCGTTTCGGTCATTTCCTTACTGGTTCAAGAAGGCAAAAGGACATTTTCGAATGAGTCGATGAAGGATTATCTAAAAGAGATAGAAGAAGAAAATGATCGATTTCGCAGAGGACTTGAAATTATATTGCATGGAGCAAGGCTGCAGCGTTTTTCGGAGGATGTAAAATCGGAGCGGGTTGACCTAATTAATCTAGTCAAGCAAGTGATTAACGAGGAAAAGAAACAGTTCATCAAACGGTTCATATATCCCAGGCTTGACACGGAGTTTGAGAATTTATATGTGCATTCGGATCGTAAGTGGCTCCACTTCGCCATTAGTCAGGTGGTCTTTAATGCACTGAAGTATTCAAGGCAGGAAGAGCATGACAGCATAACGTTCAGCATTGTTGAAAAAGAGTCGGAGATTTTCCTTAGGATAACAGATCAGGGAATCGGAATTGTCCCACATGATGTAAAACGGGTGTTTGATCCATTTTTTACTGGAGAGAACGGGCGAGTCCAGCAAGAGTCAACCGGGATGGGACTATATCTAGTGAAGGAAATCGTTAAGAAGCTTGGGCATGGTGTTACCATAAAATCGACTGTATCGGAAGGGACTACTGTGGAATTTCTCTTTAAGACAAATACCTTACATGAAAGGTGACAGAATTGTAAGGGTGTTAAACGATTATGTAATAAACTTCGATGGGAGCCTCCCGCTTTATTCATTATACTTACGGTAAGAAAGGGAGGTATTTTCGGATGTCGATTTTAAAAGCGGAGCAATTATCCAAAACTTATTTTCAAAAGCAAGGGAATTTATTTCATAAAGCGTTACATAATTTCACCATGAATGTACAGAAAGGGGAATTTGTCGGGGTGATGGGTCCATCTGGCAGCGGGAAAACCACTCTGCTTAACTTAATGGCCACGATTGATAAGCCCACCACAGGTAAAGTCATTCTAAATGATCAAAATCCTAATGAATTAAACAATCAGGACCTGGCTTTGTTTCGCAGGAGGGAGATTGGATTTGTTTTTCAAGACTTCAACCTTCTTGATACACTTACCGTTCGCGAAAATATCCTCCTTCCTTTAGCGTTAGATCATTATAAATTGCAGGAAATGGAAAATAGGGTAAATCAGTTGGCGAACCTTCTTGGAATAGAAGAGATTTTAGAAAAGCGGACTTATGAAATTTCCGGAGGTCAGCAGCAACGAACTGCTTGTGCAAGAGCGATGATTCATGAGCCTTCCATTATTTTAGCGGATGAACCTACTGGTAATTTGGATTCCAAATCCGCCAAGCAGGTAATGGATGCCCTCACGACACTTCAGGAGAAAAAGGGGGCAACCATCCTCATGGTCACTCATGACCCGACTGCCGCCAGCTTCTGTGACCGGATTCTATTCATTAAGGATGGCAAGTTCTTTTCGGAGGTGCACAGCGGAGGGGAAAGACAGAGTTTCCATCAAAGGATTTTAGATACGTTAAGCGTTTTGGGAGGAGTCTATCATGAACATCCGACTTCTCGCTAAGAGAAATATCCAAGGAAATGCACAACGTTATCTAGCTTATTTTTTCAGTATTGTCGTTTCCGTCTCAATCTTTTTTATTTACGCATCATTTATCTTTCATCCTGATGTGGTCCATGCGAATATCCCTGGGGGACAGCTAATTAGTAGGGGACTCATTGCAGCAGAAATAGTGATCATCATATTTTCGGTTTTCTTTATCGCTTATTCGAATGCCGCATTTATACAGCCGCGAAAAAAAGAGTTTGGGCTGCTGACACTGCTTGGTATGTCCAAATCCCAACTAAGAAAACTGATTTACCTGGAGCAAACGATGGTTTCCCTCATATCAATCCTGATAGGGGTAGGCTTGGGATTTTTGTTCTCAAAGCTATTCTTGATGGCAGTTTCTTGGTTATTGGCTGTAGAGCAACCAATATCGTTTGTCTTTGTCCCTGAGGCCTTTGTTTATACGATTGGTGGTTTCGTTTTGCTATTTCAGCTATTATCGCTCCTTTCATTGTTCAACATTGGAAATGCAGAGGTGGTCGATTTACTAAAAGATAAACAAAAACCAAAAAAGACGCCCTTCGTTTCAAAATGGTTAATTGCTTTATCAGCCGTTTGCTTAAGCGTTTCTTATTATTTGGCAGGAACTATGTCGTTGAACAATTCTTATATTCGAGTAATGCCCATTTTATTCTTCGTACTGATCGGCACTTATTTTTTATTCAGCCAAAGTATTGTCGCTTTTTGCAGCAGGCTTTACCGGAAGAAGAAAAGCTTATATGGTGGAACGAATTTAATCACTCAAACAAACCTGATATTTAATATTAAAGACTATTCGAGACTATTCTTTTTGACCTCGATCATTACAGCCGTCATTTTGACAGCTGCAGGCACACTCTTCATGTTCAGTGCAGACTTAAAAAAGCAAGGGATGAATAACATTCCGCAATCAATTGGCTGGGTGGAGAATGATGCTTCTATATATTCCATTATTGAACCATCCGCAGTAGAGAAAGCATTAAAGGAAGATGGATTCAAGATCCTTTACAAAGTGAATATGACAGGAGTACCCATTACTCACATGTTACCCCATATGAGAACGGGAGAATCCAATGAAAATAGGTCATTATTAATCTCGGAAAGTGATTATAACAATGTGGCTGCATTGCGAAAAATTGATCCGGCAAAGTTATCTGGAAAGGAAGCGTTATACGTTTTTCCTTATGGAGGACTGGATTATCAATTCGTCCAAAAGGGAGAACAAAAGGAACTTCACTATGGTAAACAAACCATACAGGTAACAATGATCGGTCAGCGCAATCAATCCGTAGTCGCCCCCATAAAGTCAGCAACGACCCTGATGGTGGTAGATGATCGGCTGTTTCATGAAATAACTGCTGATGTGCCTTTAAAAGAAAAGGTAAGAGTACGCGGGTATGAAATTAGAGATTGGGAAGAATCAATGGAAACATCCAGTAAAATCGAAAAAATGTCAAATAATCCAGACCATAATCAATTGCAAACAAGAGCTCCGATTTATCAAGAAATGAAACAGGGAAGCATTTTGATACTTTTTATCGGCTTGTTTGTCAGTTTATTATTCTTTATCGTCCAGGGAAGCATGATGTATCTGCGAGTTTTTACGAATTTAGAAGATAAAAAAATCCAAATTCATGCCCTTCATCGATTGGGACTGACAAAAAAAGAAATAAGGCAAATTTTAAGTGCGGAAATACGCATCCTCTTTTTCGCTCCTTTTCTGATAGGGGTGATTCATGCCATAATCGCCTACGTGGCATTAAGCAATTTATTGGGATCCAACTTGTTCGTCTATTCTGCTATGGTTATCGCAACGTATTTTCTTTTTCAACTGCTATATTATCAAGTAACAAAAAAGATGTATGAGCGGGCAGTCATCAATTCTATTAAATAAAAGCCATCAATTGCGACACCAGAAATTATCAAAGATTTAGGTTTCTCGAAGACAGAAATAGGTCTGTTAGGAGCCATCTTTTCCTGGGTGTATGCGTCCATGCAACTTCCTGCCGGGTGGTTTATTGATAAGTGTGGAGCAAAAAGAGTATATTTTGTTTCAATCATTTTATGGAGTGTTGCCACAGCTTTAACAGGAATGGCGAATACGTTAGTTATGTTTATTATTGCTAGGATCTTCCTTGGGATTGGGGAGGCACCAACTTAGCCGACAGGTGCGAAAATTACTTCCGGAAGGCTAACGGGAGCACTAGCTGAAGATCGGAGCTGTCTTTAAGGCGGCTTTTTCTTATGGCACTAACGGGGCAGGTTAGCTTAATAAGAACAGGACAATCAATATACTATGTAGAATATAATTAAGATGACATTGTTTAAAGATTTAGAAAAAACAGTATATAAAAATTAGGAGTGTTTGTTATGGTTCATGCAAAAGATGTTTTATCGGATCAGTTGTTGGCAAATGCTAATGACCCAAGTTGGTACCTACCATTTTCAGATTCAGTAGAAAGATTGTCTGAGGAACATGCATTTTGGAAGCCAAACGAAGAAAGTAATAGTATTGCTGAAATTGTGCAGCATCTACTATATTGGAATCAAACATGGCAAACAAGGTACCAAAAATCTCACGTTGATGCTGTGCCTTCAATAGGAAATAATAATAACAGCTTTATTATTACTGAAAATCATACTTTTGCTTACTTAAAAAAACAACTATTAGAGGTGCTTTTACGTTGGCAAGAGTTATTATCTGAAGAAAAAGTTGAGAGAGAAGTTAATGGTTATCCTGGACACGTGAAATGGTGGGCAATACTCGGAAATGTGTCAACTCATAACGCATATCACATTGGTCAGATCATTTATATCCGGAAGTTGCAAAATAGCTGGAAAATAGATGCAGGAGTAGATAAATAAATAAAAGTTGCACTAGTGCCTACTTGAACTAACGGATGCTTTACTTCAATAAGGAAGGTTGCTGAGGCAGCCTTTTTCTTATGGCACTAACGGGGCAGGTTAATTCAACAAGCGCAGTGTATTCGAACTGGAAAGGAGTGTATAAACGAGAATGAACGACGACCAATGCCCTAAATGTAACTCAAACAATATTAAGAAAGGATCTCTCGGAACCGGAATTAAATTTGTTCTAATGTTTTCCTATGACAATCCAAAGAATAAATCTTCCAAGATTACCTCTTACTATTGTTCAAATTGCGGCTATATACTTAGCTCTAATTTGGAAAACCCATCTAATTTAGATTAATAAACTAAATGCATAAAGTGGAGGTTAACATGGGACAATACACTGGTGTATATTACACACTGGCAATTATCTTTTTAGTAGTAATTTCAAATAAGTTTATATTTTGGTGGATAAAAGCCACAATAGTAGCTTATTATTCTGTGATTTCTTATATCTTTATCACAACTAAAAATAAAATTGATAGGCAATACGAGAATATCACTCCTGTACCGGACGCTTACTGGGATAAAAATTCCGGTTGGGTTGATACTATGGCTAGTTATTATTTCTGGCCTTTGGTGGTAATTCTTCTTTTTATTTATTTTAAATGGTATACAAGCAGACAAAGCAGAATAGCTAAAGGGTGGGTTGTGGTAAGTTTCATTCCATCAACTTTCATTTTTTTATTTTTTACTTTTATGTTTGTGTTTGCATACGGGTACAGACCATAAGGTTTGTACTTTTTATTGCGCAGTTTGTGTCAACTCTACATTAGCCTTATAGAACTCCCTCAGTTTAATAGATAATGCTCACGAATACTCGCTTATTCGCAGGATTTCAAACCACATGGTATAGGTTGCTTCAGATGAACGAAAGAGATAGAACCGTTTTGATAAGATGAGGGCAGGTTGGAATAGGGGATCTGTTAAAAATCCCATATTATTACATATACTGCACGCATTTCCACGCTACCCCTGGAGGCTTTCCCTCCCATGTCTCAACGGGTCATAATTATATGCCCTTTCATTCCTTCGTCATGCCTATCCAAGGGGTGGAGGCCGGTTTTGCTAACGGAACGGGTCATTGCCCTTTTGTTCTATATATCCAGTACATCGTGCTTTCTTTGAAATCCTACGAATAAGCCAACTTTCAAAAAAATGAGAATGTAAATTTACGCTGCTAGTTGTTCAAGAGGGAATACCATTTCCGGTTTATAGGTAGAGCCATTACGAGTAATCCCTACTAGGACACGGGCGAGTTTTCCACATAGTTTCATGATGGATTTCATTTTCTTTATCTTCTTCACCTTAACATTGTTCGAGTGTAGGGCTTTAAACTCAGGGTTATTCATCACCAGACTCATGGTCGCAAGGAAGAGGTAACGCCGCAGGCGTGATCTTCCACGTTTGGAAAGAACAATTTGGCCTTTCCACTTCCCAGAGCTTGCCTCAGCGAGATGCAATCCTGCATGACGAAGGAGCGCATTCCCGTGAGCGAACCCACTCAGATCTCCAGCTTCTCCTAAGATGCCCGCCAGGGAAATCTCACTGATTCCTTTAATGGCAAGTATTTGCTTAACGAATGGAATCTGTTCCAAGACGTTTGTGACTTCTTGCGTCACTCTTTCGAGTTGAAATGAAGCGAGATCATATTCCTCTAATAACTGTCTCAAGTGAAGTTTATACGCATCAAGGGCTTGTTTCGTACCAATTGAACACTTGGCCAATGCAAGCAGGGAACGGGATTTTTTATGCCCGGAATGTCGCTTCATACATGATTTCCACCCAGTTATGATATCTTGAGGCTGTAAGGAACATAATTCAGCTGGGGTAGGAAAGAGACGTAGGGTTGCGATTGCCCCTTTACATGATACGTCTTTAAACACTTGCCGGAGCTCGGGAAAGACAACATCCACCCAGCGATTAATTTGGTTGATGGAGCTAACAAGACGCTTAACGATCACATCTCGGTTAGCCATAAGGACACGAAGTTTTTCAAATGATTCTGAAGTGGAACGAACGAAGGCATAGTAGCCATTCTTCACCATATCAGCGATAACAAGGGCATCTTTTTTATCACTTTTGGATTGCGTATTATCACGATTTTCTTTGTTTCTTTTGACATGGTGAGGATTGACCGTGACGACATCCATGTTTTGTTTGACTAGCCACTTTGAAAGGTTCATCCAATAATGACCGGTAGGTTCCATTCCGACTATCGTTGTGTCTAGGTTTTTCATGTGTTTTAGTTCCTTGATCCAGTTTAGTAATCTAGTAAAACCCTCTTCATTATTTTCAAAAGACAAAGGTTTCCCGACCACAATGCCACGATAGTTTACAGCACGGGCCACGTGTACATGTTGGGCAATATCCACACCAACAACCAGATGTTGATCCGTAATTCTCTCAATTAGTTGATTTTGTTTGTTTTGCATTTTAAAATTCATAGTAGAGCTTCCTCCTTAAGATGAGTTTTGGTTTGTGTGTACTCTCATCATACTGAGGGGCTCTGTTTTTTTCAAAGCCGATATTTAATGCTCTACAGGAATGCTAACAGGTGCTGTAGCTGAAGATCGGAGCTACCTTTAAGGCAGCTCTTTCTTTATGCAACGGGGCAAGTTACTTGAACAAGCTATGAAAATCCAGCTGAATACTTATGGAAAAAGAAATTTTTGACAGTTATGTGAACTGGTAGGATTAGCGACTAGAAATAAAGAATACCTATTTATCAAAAGGGGGCAGCTTTAATGGAAAAAGAAAACTTACTAGCTGTAAAATGTTCGTGCTGCAAAAAGGAATTGGACGCAATAGACTTGGTCATCATCAATGAATCACTTCAGCTGACACATATTCAATGCCCTGATAAAGGAGAAAAAGCAATTATTGATGTAGGATATTTTAATGCTGTATCCCGAAAATACCTGACCTGTACTCGTGAAGAAGCCCCTTTAAGCTTATAGTGGAGCGTAAGTCCATGGCTTTAAAATCCTTCTACAACAAACAGGTGTGTTAGCTGAAAATGAAAGCTATTTTTAAGTGAGGTTTTTCTTTTTACTATAATTACCTTTTATTTAGATTCAGCATGAAATGTTCCTCGATTTATTTGCATTGTAATGGGTTACGATATTAGTATTTATCTATTTTAATTTTTATCATGATGAATTAAAGGTTATATATCTGAAATAATAAAATTAAAGTATACCAATTAATCTGTTTCTTTCACATTTGGATGTCTGGCTCCTGCAAGACACAATGTATTCTTTAGGGTACAATTGTCATATGATAGCAGAATCTTATTCCTTTTAGGACACAACTCCATATTAGTTAAATCCCAAATTTAATAAATCGGAGGTATGAATGTTGAAAGACAAATTTAAAAAATTAATAAATGATCCAAAAGTACAAAAGGCAGTAAAAGAAAAGGTAATTCCTTTGGTGAAAAAAGAAATTGAAAAAAGAAAAACAAATAAAACATAATCCTTATGAAGGACGGCTGCACCGAATGGTTTCGAAGTGGTTAACTACGAACACACGGATGTTTCCGACATTAGAAGATACCATTTGAAGCCAATTAAAATATAAACACATTATTAACTAACGAGTGTGTTAGTTCATTTAGAAGGCCACCAAATTGGTGGTCTTTTGAATGTAAGATTCTTATACAAATCATACATTCAAATATAGAGAAGAAAGTACCCTTAGGGCAGGATAGTTCTACAAACATAGTGTAGTCTTACTGTACGACTTGTATAAACGATAAAATAAGAATGGTACTTGATAAAAAGGTGAACCCCCTATGGTACTAAGGGGATTCTCCTTTTTCATGTTCTTTTGCCTACTTAGTTAACTATACTTGTATACTTTTTATTTTGAATTAGTGATAAAATAAAAATGTAGTAAATTATTTAAAGAATAAGAGATGCAGCGAATGATTTGTTGAAACTTATTATGCCGAAGTGATTGAACTTTTTTGAGTCCATTGAATGGATATGCTATGCTGTCAGATGTGTTAACAGTAGTGATGAACAAGCGAATCATTCAGTTGGGCGATTTACTGTATAGGTGAAGTTGCTTGATAGTCGAGATAATGAGGTTTTAAGTAATATAAGTAATATAAGTAATCTTGATAAATGTGTGATAAGTGAGGAAGAGTATAATATAAGAAGTAGGATTAGATAGTTTGAAAAATGTTATATTTTTTACAGATGTGATAAGAAAGGGGCTTTATTATGAACCCAAATATCCTAAACCGAAATAATGTAAATATCAAAGGTAATGGAGAACAAACTATGATATTCGCACCAGGTTTTGGATGTGACCAAACGGTATGGAAATCTGTATCCGAATCATTTGAAAGTGATAATCAAATTATTTTATTTGATTATGTTGGGATGGGTAATTCAGATGTAAAGGCATTTGATCCAAATAAATACAGCAAACTTTCCGGTTATGTCCAAGATGTGATAGATGTTTGTTCAGCCTTAAATCTTAAAAATGCAATATTTGTTGGTCATTCCGTTTCAGGAATGATTGGTTTACTAGCATCACTACAACATCCAGAGTATTTTTCCCGTCTTATTTTGATCGGTCCATCTCCTTGTTACCTTAATGACCTCCCTGAATATTTTGGAGGTTTTGAGAAAGAAGATCTGATAGGCTTAATTGATATGATGGATAAAAATTATATCGGCTGGGCAACTTTTTTTGCTTCAACCGTTACAAATAATCCCGGTCGGCCAGATGTTGCAAACGAGCTGGAAAATCGCTTTTGTTCTACTGACCCCGTCATTGCTCGTAAATTTGCAGAGGCTTGTTTCTTTGCAGATAACCGTGAGGACTTGCCAAACGTTACCGTACCTTCTCTGATCATGCAATGTTCTGAAGATGTAATTGCTCCTACCGTAGTAGGTGAGTATCTGAGTCAACATGTACCCAAAAGTACGATTACATATATGAAAGCAACAGGACACTGCCCGCATATGAGTCATCCTGATGAGACGATTCAATTAATCCGTGATTATTTGGGGGAATTTCCTAGTGAAGTTGTTTTGAGCCTGGCTTATGAATGAGCAATTAAACCATGCTCCTTGTGGTTTTGTTACACTTTCAAAGGAGGGCATTCTTTTATCTATTAATCAGACATTAGTTCAATTGCTTGGATATAGTCCAGATCAACTGGTTGGACATCACATCAATGTAATTCTTACTAAATCTGCCCGGTTATTTACTCAACTTTATTTCTTTCCATTAGTAACCGTTCAACATCGAATAGAGGAAATGTATCTCTCATTTGCAAATGTAAATGGAGAGGAAATACCAGTTCTGATTAACGCCACCCTCAGCCAAGATACGGATATCCAAGTTATAACATGTGTCGTTATACCTATGCAGAGAAGAAACGAATACGAAAACCAGTTAATTATATCAAAAAAACTCGCTGAGGATGCTTTAAAGGAAACAAGTAAAGCTAATTCTAAATTGGAGAAAGCCCTTAAGGACTTGAAGGAAAATCAGCAGAAACTTTTGGAAGTTAATAAGCAGAATGAAAAATTCAAAAGAGATACACATAATGAATTGAAACTAGCGAAGAAAATACAAGAAAGGTCACTACCTGAAACTATTTCTGATGATCACATTGAAATTGAATCATATTATTTTGCATCCAGGGAATTGTCAGGTGATATTTATGGTTGCTATCAAATAAATAAACATCGGTATGGAATTATTTTATTAGATGTAATGGGACATGGTATTTCTTCCGCACTTATAACCATGTCTCTTCAATCTTTATTCCAAAGGTTGATTACAAAAGGAGCTGGAGCTGCTACTAATGTCGTTATAAAGGAATTAGATGATCATTTACATACTTTGTTCCATAACAATCAAGATTCCTGGCATTATTGCACGGCTATTTATCTTATTATTGATACCGACAAACAAACTATTGAATATACGAATTCTGGTCATCCACCAGCTATTTTTCAGAATTCTGCAGGGAATCAGCTAGAACTTCGCGCAACCTCGCCCCCAATAGGAACATTTGAGGGAATACAGTTTAAAATAGAAACTTTTAATTATGATAAAGGTAGCAAGATCCTTCTATACACAGATGGTGTCTCGGAGCCTCTTGGCTTCCACCGGTTGGGTTCCTTGTTAAAGGAGCATTCATCTGATTCTTTGATTGGGTTAAAAGAAAAAATTTTGCAATCTCTTCAAAATGAAGGAGAAGAGAAATTTAAAAATGATGATCAGTGTTTTATTTTGATTGATTTAAAATAAAATATATACACAATATTTAAAGTAGACCAAAACTTTTATTTATTACCCATGATATAAGATTCATGGGTTTATTTTCTTTCCAATGTTTTTTCGCCGTCAATTATACAATTCACTTTTGCGTGGGCTGAAGATCGGAGCTGCCTTTAAGGGAGCTTTTTTTATGCAAATAACGGGGCAGGATAGTTCAAGAGTACATATTGATTTGTTCAACAATTGGGCCATTTACTTTAATAATTCGCCTTTTAAACATTTCAACAATTTTCCATGTTAAAATCAATGTTGGAGGTGTTTCTAATGGGGGAACTGCAAGAAATTTTAGAGAAAAGCAAATATACATATGAAATAATTCAACATGAAAAACCAATACTTTCAAAACAAGATGGTACAAAGTATTTTGGGATTGAAGTCGGGCAAACAGCTCCGACATTGATACTGAATTCCGATAAAGGGTTCTTTGTTTTAATTTTATCTGGAAGTCGTAGCAAAGTTAATTTTGAGAAAATAGCTGATATTTTAGGTTGTAGTAAAGTAAAATTAGCATCTCCAGAGGAAGTTCAGAAAGTTTCAGGATTTCAGGTAGGAAGCGTTCCTATGGTAGGTATTGATTTACCTTGTGTAATAGACAAACGACTTTTCCATTATGATTTTATTTATGGAGGTTCTGGACAATCAACATCTACTTTAAAAATTGAACCACAAGCTTTAAATGAATTAAATCATGTGATTGTAACCCTCGATTAAGAGGAAATACTACTTTTGCTACTTCAACAAAAGGGCGCGATTCTTGAATAAGCTTCGCTTTTCAGATAGAACGATCGGGTGCTTTACTTCAATAATGCAGGTTGCCGAGGCAGCCTTTTTCTTATGACACTATCGGGGCAGTATAGTTGAAGAGTGCAGTTTGACCTTTGTTCAACAAAATGACCATTTAATGGAATGGGAATTTAGAATAATATACGAATATAAGTGGATTTTTTTAATATGAAAATCGATCAGACGATGATAAAGTAAATCTGATTTCGAAGAAGGAATACTATAGGAATCTTGAGACAAAATATAAAGATGAATGAATTGGACAATAGTAAAAGGGTGAGGGATATTAGTCATGTTTAATATCCCTCACACTTTATGCTTTCGAATAAGGATAGTTTTTACCTTGCTGAAAGAATTTATAAAAAGTAGTTTTGAGGATTTTCTAAGGCACTTGCAATTTTCCTAATTCCTTCTTCAATTCGATGGGCGCCAACATTTGAAACATTCAACTTCAAAATCCGTTCGTGGTAAAAGTCATCTAAATAATTTCTTTCAACTGTATCCAGATATATGCCTTCTTCATGCAAATGATAAACAAATGATTTCAAATTCACACGCTTGGGCAGCACAATATGACTATGCATTACAATTTCTGATGATGATTCGTACGTAGATAAATGATCTTGTATTGATTGATGCAGAATTTTCGCACGTGTATGATAGATATTACTGACTTTGGTTTTATTATGTTCAAACATACCATTTTTCAAATAGAGATATAATGCGGCTTGTGAAATCATAGAGCTGTCAATATCCGTTGTCATTTTGTATTTTTGAAAAATATCAATAATTGAAGGAGGAAGAACCGCCAATCCAACTCTTAAACCAGGAAACATAATTTTTGAAAAACTTTTTAAATAGATGACTTTATCGTGGTGATCATCAGCAAAAAGAGGGTCGTTCTTCGGATTGTATTCAAAATCTGCTAAATGATCATCTTCTAAAATGTATACATTATATTGGTCGGCTAATTGTAAAATAGCCTCTTTTTCTTTTTTACCGTATGAAGATCCTAAAGGATTATGGAAGCGGGGCATTGTATAAAAGAATTTAATATCTTCTTCATGAAATATTTGTTTAAGTCGACCTAAATCAATACCTTTCTCGGTACGTTGAATTCCTATTGCAGGAAGCTGTAAGGTTTTCAGCAGGTCCATATATAAATGATAGCTAGGTTGTTCAACTAGAATGGTGGAACGATTATTCGGAAAGGGCATCATACTTACTAAAGAAAGAGCCTGTTGAACACCTGTAGTGATGAAAATCTGTTCGCTATGCGTGAATACTTGGTAAGATTCTAACAGTTTTTTAGCTTCTGCTATGAGTGGCGGCCAACCTTTTGGCGTACCGTAGCGAAATAATTCTTCTTGATAGGTATCAATTGCTTTATTTATGCAGTGTTGAAATTCTTTATAAGGAAAGGCATGCCAAGTAGGAGATGCGCTTGCAAAGTCAATTATGTCAGTGGACAATGGGGTTTTGAAGACGTGATTATCCACAACATAATAACCACTTTTCGGTAGGGCATAAATAATATGTTGCTCCTCCAATTTTTTTAAAGTGGTCAATACCGTGCTTTTACTGCAAGAATATTGTTGTGATAAATTTCGAATGGATGGTAATTTTGCTCCGGTCGAAAATTTACCAGACTGAATTTGCATCAGGAGTGATTGATAGATTGTTTCATATTTAAGCATCATAAGCCTCCTTGCACATCTGTATCGGTACAGATGTGTATTTTTTATATCGTAAAATTTATTATTATCTCTTACGATAATGGTACCGGCCGGATCAATATAAGGGGGTAATCGAATGATTGAAAATAGAAATGCATATATCGCAGCAACCATCTATGCAATCATTATCGGATTGTCATTTATGTTTGTTAAAGTGACATTAACGGTTGCAACACCGTTAGATACATTGGCTCATCGGTTTACCATTGCATGGATCGCTGCCACAGTGTTGTTCGTGTTAAAAAAAGAATCGATCAAGGTAACAAAAAAGGATGTACAGCAGATTGCCTTGTTAGCCATCTTATATCCGACACTCTTTTTTGCTTTTCAAGTATTTGGGTTAGTGCATACATCTTCATCGGAAGCTGGTATTATTCAAGCAACAATACCAATTTTTACGTTGATTTTTGCAAGTATCATATTAAAGGAAACATCTACACGCAGTCAAAAAATAGCTATTGGTTTATCTGTAATCGGTGTGATGTATATTATGTACATGAACGGGGCAGGGGACACAAATACAAGTCTCTTCGGGGCCGGTTTAATTTTACTTTCAGCACTTACCTCCTCACTATACAACGTATTTGCCAGAAAGTTAACACAACGCTATTCGTTATTCACTATCTCATATATCATGACCTTGTTTGGGTTTATAGCTTTTAATGGACTGTCACTTACAAACCATATAATGAATAGGACAGTGGATCAATTTATGCAACCTTTTGGACACTGGGATTTTGTTCTTGCCATTTTATATTTAGGTATCCTATCGTCTTTAGGAACGTCCTATCTTTCCAACTATGCATTATCAAAAATAGATGCATCGAAAATGAGTGTTTTCAGTAATTTTGCTACGCTCATTACCATTTTAGCAGGGGTCATTTTTTTAAAAGAGGAATTTCATTTATACCACATAGCAGGATCCATTATCATTATCATCGGTGTTGTTGGTACAAACTATTTTGGTGCAAGGGGCAAATCAAATGAAAAAATATAGTCTCTTGCTAATCATAAGCTTCATTTGGGGATCTCAATTTTTCTTCATGGAATTAGTAACGAATGATGTAGGTTCCATTTCGTTGTCTGCTTTGAAAGCACTGATCGGAGCAATTTGTTTATCAGTGATTGGTCTGTTCCAATCAAAGAAAAACTACACAACCAATACTAAAAAATATTATTGGATTGCACTTTTTGAAGTAGTCTTGCCGTTTATTCTTATTGCACAAGGCCAAAAGTACGTATCAAGCAGTATTGCATCTATGCTAATCGCAATGGTTCCAGTCTTCACATTAGTATTTTTCGTATTGCTCTTCAAAAAGAAAGCAAAAAAATTTGAAATAGTCAGCATAGTATTAGGATTTTTAGGAATTGTGATCTTGTCTTGTCCTACGCAAGGAATTATGAACGTTTCAGGTAATATATTGGGTAATGTGTTGCTCATTCTTGCTGCTATAAGTTTTGCATTGTCTTTAATTCTAATGGAAAAATTAGAAGATGGTTTTCCTGTGGTCCATATGAGAAATGTTTTATGGATTGCAAGTATCGTCTTAATCCCACTCGCACTCCTTTTTGAAAAGCCATTGCAAATGGACATTAATCATACACAAATATTTTCTATTATTATTTTAGGAATGTTCCACGCTGGAATCGTCTATATGCTGTATAATCTATTGATTCAAAGGGAAGGAGCTCTGTTTGCATCTTTCAGCAACTATATTGTACCGGTCATTGGTGTCATTCTAGGCTTTGTCGTTTTAAAAGAACCATTATTTTTACAACATAAGATTGGTATGGTTATCATTCTTTTTGCTCTTTTATTTTCGAATGAGGACATTTTTAGAAAATGGGTGCATAAATTATGAAAAAAACGCTTTCATTTCACTTAAATCACTAGGAGTAATAGCTATAGCAATAGTGCTTTTTCTAGCTATTGTTTTTATAGTTAATATGATTAGTAATAAATCGGAGCAAGGGAAAATAGAATCTTATGGTCAATCTGTACGAGTAGACGGGAAAAATATGAATGTTACAATTCAAGGAAAAGGCGAAGAAATAGTAGTGTTACTACCAGGTTTTGGAACAGCGGCACCAGCACTTGATTTTAAGCTGCTAGTAGATGAACTATCTCCATTTTACAAAGTTGTTGTGATTGAGCCTTTCGGTTATGGATTAAGTGATGAAACCGAAAAAGAGAGAAGCACGGAGAATATTGTAAGCGAAATTCATGAAGCTTTACAGCAGCTTAATATTGACCGTTACACTCTAATGGGCCATTCCATTGCAGGCATTTACGGACTGGATTATGTGAACAAATATCCAAACGAAGTGAGTGCATTTGTCGGAATCGATAGTAGTGTTCCAACACAAGGTGGTATGGATGATGACTTTCCATTAGAAACTTTTAAATTACTCAAAAAATCAGGTCTCTTAAGATTGATCATGAAACTAGATGGTGACCCATATGCTTCACGATCATTTGATGATAAAACAAAAGAACAAATGAAAATGATTACGAATAAAAACTTGAATAATGCCACTACCTTGAATGAAATGGAAAATATTTCTTCTAATTTTATAGGTGCTCAAAATTTAACATTCCCAGAAAATCTTCCTACTATTTTCTTTATACAAGCGAATAACACAGACGTTGAAGGATGGATACCACTGCATAAAGAGCAAGTCAAAGATGCTGTTCATGGAAAAGTGATGACACATGAAGGAGAACATTATTTACACCATACGAATTCAAAAGAGATCGTTGAAAACTTTAGGGAATTTATAAAAGAAATAAAATAATGTAAAAAAGTTGAAAGCCTTAATTCAAGAGGAGAGAAAATCTCAGAGCGTCAAAAAGTGCAAGTAATCTATGAATTAGGGAGTAAATATACGATCATCGAATTAGTGAATGTAGCTGGCATCCCACGCAGTGCGTATTACTACTGGGCTGGAAAAATAATATATATGTCGATTAATTTGCAGGAGGAGACATAAAAACCCTTTTTAAGATATATATTAACTCTAGATTTAATATGAATGGGGAATTATATTATGGAAAATATTAATAGTGTTGAACTAAAGCATTTTTCAAGTGAGTATTTGACAGGATTGAACTCTTTTGTACTTACAGACGAACAAAAACAATTTTCTGCATTGCCAAACAAATTTGGGGAAGCTACTGATGGACAGCATCGTATAGTTATTTTAAGTGATAATACACCTGTTGGTTTCTTTCTACTAAATTCAAACGACCGAGTAAAGAAATACTCCACTAATCTGAACGCTTTGTTATTAACTGCACTATCAATTAATATTACAGAGCAAGGAAAAGGCTACGCTAAACAAGGGATGTCATTACTGCATGAGTTTGTTAAATCAGAATTCCCTAAATGTGATGAAATTGTATTAGTTGTAGATAAAGATAATATTCCAGCACAAAAACTATATTTAAAAGTAGGATTTGAAGATACAAATGAGAGACAAATAGGACGTATCGGCGAAGAAATTATCATGAGACTATCAATAAAATAATGTAAGACCACAACTAAAAATAACTGCATTTTACGATGCACCAAATTTATCAATTATACAAATAGAAAAACGGTTAGCTAATTACCATAAATTTTAAAAAAAGATTGATTAAAATGGATTCATTGTTGGGATTTTGTTTGCATTATATGAGAATTAAAAGGTCAGTTAAATACTAGGTAATACTTTCCGTTTAGGAAGTTTTTCGGCAGCTTTTATGGAACGGATATTTTCTTCTCGAATCCGCATAAAAACCGTCTCAATACCTAGCTCATTAAAGAGTTCTTTAAAAAAAAGCATCTTTAGCAGGTCTATTATATCCTTTTCCGTGATACGGTTTTCCAATCCAAGTACCTAAGAATCCGGAATTATCTATTATGGAATTTATAAAGCTGAAGGGGGTTTTTATAGATTTTAAGATACAATTGATTTTTGATAATAAGATGTTGTATGAACTAGAGTAAAATAAAAATTTGTAAGCGACCTTGTCATTCCTATTAGGATACACAAGGTCGCTTAAATTATTTCTTCTTGAGTTACCATTACTTTGTAATCTAATCCTTTCATTGTTTTATTTATTTTTTAATACCAGTTTCAGTATTTTTCTAAGAGAAGATTCGTATTTTTGAAAAAGGGGGATGGCTAAGAAGTATTCTTTAGAAAAAACAGAGCTCTCTTGATACCCAACGTATATATTATACGTCTTCGCCTTTCGCTATTTCATTGGTATCACCTTCTTTTAATTTAGTAAGATTATCATACAATAAAAATTTTATGTTGTAAATATAAAAGTCGGAATTTTCTGAAAAATATCAAAAAAAGTAGTTTTATATACTTTTTTCTACTCTAGTTTTTTAAGAGAATCGGATCTTATACAGCAATTCCAAATAGTTGAGTGTAGACAGAAAAGATGGGACCTCATACATGTCGATATGTTTAACAGGATTTATATAGAACCACTTTTATGCTTCATGAAAAATATGAATAAAATATAAACAAGGATTCTTGAATCAAATCCCTTTCCAATATACAATATACAATATATAATATCTAGAATATTTTGAAAATTAGAGGTTATATTGAAAGGAGTGAAATTATATATCTATTCAACAATTACAAGAAAGTTATATGTCTATACTACAATTACGAGAAAATGAGATGAAATACTGTGCTCTATTTGAACATGCAACTGATGCAATTTACCTATTAGAATTGAATGAGGATCGATTTCCAATTCGATTTCTCGACGTAAATCCAGTTGCATGTAAAAGATTAGGTTATAGTAAGGAAAAAATTCTTTCCATATCTGTTATGGATTTTCTTCCTGAAAACATTAAAACTATAAACATTATAAAAGATTTCGAAAAGGGAAAACATTACTTCACTTTCCGAGACGAATATGTTTTTAAAATAGAAGAGAAAATAGATACTGAGTTTATTATCGATATCTTTAGATTAGGTGAAAAAGAAGTTGCAATGGTTATTACTCGAGATATCACTGAACGTTTAAAAACGGAAGAGTTACTACGAAAATCAGGGAAGATTGATGTGGTAGGACAATTAGCTACAGCAATTGCTCATGAAATTCGAAATCCACTAACAACTATTAAAGGATTTATACAACTAATACAATCAATGAAAAATAAAGAAAATCAGTGGTACATAGATGTAATATCATCAGAAATTGAACAAATAGAAGTAATTACAAATAGATTTATGATAGTAGCTAAACCACAAGCAGTAAAGATTCAACTCAATAATTTGAGCATGTTAGCAGAACAAGTTATAACGCTACTTCAACCTAAAGCAATGATGAATAATATACAAATCAGAACAGTGCTTAAATCAGAAATTCCCTACATACCTTGTGAAGGAAACCAATTAAAACAAGTGTTTATCAATATCTTAGAAAATGCAATTGAAGCGATGTCAACGGGAGGAGAAATTTTGGTTCAAATCGATACACTTGATAGTCATCAAGTAAGTATTTGTTTTATCGATCAAGGATGTGGGATCCCAATAGAACGTATCCCATATCTTGGAGAACCTTTTTATAGTATCAAAGAAAAAGGGGTTGGTTTAGGGTTAATGATCTGCTATGAAATTGTGGAAGCACATCAAGGAAAGATAGTTATTGAAAGTGAAATGAATAAAGGAACAACAGTTAATGTTATTCTTCCCATCTATTATCTTTCTTATCAAAGGATTCTTTTAATTTCTTTCATGGGAAAGGCTTTTCAGTGATTCCAGACGTTGCTGTACGACTGGATATGACTACTTACAAATATTGATTGATTAGTATATCTTATACAAGACTTTATGCAATTTCAGAGTGGGAAATTAATACCAAGGCGCTTAGAAGCCTTGGTATTTCTATGATGTATAAAACCGTGCAAATCCGTGAAATTTCACGGACTGCACGGAATGTAGGAATGACGAGGTTTCCCAAGGGAATCCAACTTCTGATTTTTCAAGGTTTCTTATAGTAATTTTGATCAAACTTTGTTTCAAAGCTACAGTTATTAATAACTTAACACTAACATTAACCTTAAGATAATGGCACTGCGAATGTCTAAAACCAAGGAGAGTTGTGTCAACTCTACAATAGGTCTTATGCAACAACGGGTGCTTTACTTCAATAAGGAAGGTTGCTGAGGCAGCCTTTTTCTTATGGCACTAAAGGGGCAGGTTAGTTCAACAATGTAAAATAAATTTTTCAAAACATGCGAAACTTGTAGAAAAAGAGAGAAAAAGAGAAGAAAGGAGAGGAAAACACATAAAATCTAAAAATTCTGAATATTTACAATAAAAAGATTATTTATTATAATAAGGACAAGTAAACCTCGATATACACAAAAAATTTTTAATAAGAAAGAAGGTGATTCCAATGAATTGAGTTAGGCGAAAGCGTGATATACATTACGCTGGGTATTAACATGATCGTATCTTCCCTTCTTTTCAATTAACGTGATCTTATTTTCTCTAAGCGAAACCATCCCTTCCCTAAGAGAAACCAATCTATAGCAATTTATATAGAAAAGAGGGTGATACCACTGGACTAACGAAAGGTGCATACTTATGCATACGCTAGATATTAATTTGGTTTAAAATCTAGTATGAGTTTATTATAAAGCACCTTAAAATAAGTTTTTTATAATGAAAGGATTAGTAAAAAACAATGAGTGAGGAAATAGTATAAGCGACCATGTCATTCGATTAGGATGAACAAGGTCGCTTATTTTCGTGGCAGGTTAGCAAGATTGTGAAGGTTTGTACTTAAACTAACGGGTGCTTTATTTCCATAAGGAAGGTTGCTAAGGCATCCTTTATAGCACTAAAGGGGCAGTATAGTTCAATAAGGTTTCATTCCTTTCTATGGGTTATTTTGGCAAGAAATGAATTGAAACCATCATTGATTCGTAAAACGTATAAGAGGAAACTCTAAAAAAGGAATTGAAGAATTTTGGCACAGTATTTCTTTTTACTAATCTTATCATTTGTAATGCTTGTGGGAATATAAATTGAAAAAGAAAAACGGAGATACGTATAAGATACCGATGAAGGACATTCTTGGAGTCGCCTCTTTATTTCTCCTATCAGGGACCCTATTTGTTTATTCTTTGTTAGACCTGCCTAACGTTTTAGCTGATAAGACGAAACGATGGTCATGTGGTAGGACCCCTTAAAAATACTTTGTACCAACCTTATCCATACTCTATAGATGATGCTTTATCATGGATTGAGCATCATCTTGATAATTTTAATGCTAATAAATCATATGAATTTGCTATAACAGATAAGGAAAGTGGAGAATTATATGGAGCTATAGCGCTATCTAACAGCCAAAAGTTTAATCATGGTGAATTAGCCTATTGGATTGGTGAAAAATTTTGGGGAAATGGATATGCTACAGAGGCAGCTCAAGCTATATTTAATTTTGCATTTGAAGAAAAGCAATACCATAAAGTATTTGCTCGTTACTTTAATTCAAATCCAGCTTCAGGAAGAGTGATGCGAAAATTAGGATTGAAAAAAGAACGGATATTAATTGACCATGTGAGGAAAGAAAATCGATTTGAAGATCTGTGTATTTTGGAATTATTTACTCAGTAGGAGTATAGATTATACTGCTTATTTGTAATTGGTTTCGTTTTTTGCTTTATTTAAATAATATAAAAAGCCTAACTTTCTCTTTAAAGAGAAAGTTAGGCTTTTTTCATTTTTTATGTTTGGGTCCGACCTCGGCCCAAACCCTTATTAGAAAGCAAAGCAAGTACAACCAATACCCCATTTAGTTCCATCTTTTCCTATTACGGTATGAGTGTGTTGATGGAGAGGGTTACTGCAACTATGTTTGTGATCATGGGTATCGTGAGAAAGTATATTGTGGGCTAGGTTAGCACCACCATAACCATAAACTCCCGTCGGTGACCAATCAGGTGATGCTGGCGGCAATTCAGGTGATAAATTTTTAAATTCATCATTTCCATAAACAACCTGCCCACCCATAATGGTGAGTAATGATTCAAGGTCTTTGATTTCTTCTTCTGGCACAGTAAAGTAGTCAGCAGACAATACAGCAATATCAGCAAACTGACCTACTGCAAGGGTACCCTTTTTATCTTCATCACCGGAGAACCATGCACTTCCTTTGGAATATAGTTCCAGGGCTACTTTTCTGTCAAGTTTATTCTTTTCATCGTATATCGAAAGACCACCAATAGTTTTTCCTGCAACCATCCAGTAAAGAGCAACCCAAGGGTTATAGCTGGAAACCCTCGTTGCATCACTACCGGCACCAACAGGTATACCCAGGTCTAGCATACGATAAATCGGAGGAGTATGCTTTGCAGCTTCCTTTCCGTATAAATCAACAAAGTATTCACCTTGGAAAGCCATGCGGTCTTGGATGGCAATACCGCCATTTAATGCCTTAACACGTTCCATACTACGATCTGAGATTGTTTCTGCATGGTCAAACCACCAGCGTAGACCATTAAAAGGAATTTCCCTGTTGACTTCCTCAAAAACATTTAAGAAACGTGTTATTGACTCGTCATAAGTTGCATGTAAACGGAATGGCCAACGGTTTTCCACCAATAGAGAAATTACTTTCTTTAAGTCAGCTTCCATCACCGTAGCAAGGTCGGGACGCGGCATTTGAAATTTTTCAAAATCGGCTGCCGAGAATACTAACATTTCTCCGGCACCATTCATTTTATACTTATCATTTCCTTGACCCGGAGAAACAATTTTTGCCCATGAAGCAAAGTCTTCATATTCATGATCTGGATTTTGCGTAAAAAGATTATAAGCAATACGCAAAGTTAATTGATCCTTCTCGGCTAAATGTTCAACAACTTTGTAATCATCAGGATAATTTTGGAATCCACCACCTGCGTCAATGGCACTTGTGATACCTAATCTATTTAATTCGCGCATAAAATGGCGAGTAGAGTTAATCTGGTCGTCAATATTAAGTACTGGAGCTCTACCCAAACTTGAATATAGAATAGAAGCGTTAGGATTGGCAATTAAAAGACCCGTTGGATTACCTCGTTTATCTCGCTGAATTAAACAGCCCGGAGGGTCTGGGGTATCTTTTGTGTATCCCAGTGCACGCAACCCTGCACGATTTACAAGTGCTCTATCGTAAAGATGTAGCACAAAGACAGGTGTGTCTTCAGAAACAGCATTAATCTCTTCCAAAGTTGGCATCCGTCTTTCTTTAAATTGAAATTCAGACCAACCTCCAACTACTCTTACCCACTGGGGAGCAGGTGTACGCCTTGCCTGCTCTCTAAGCATTTCCAGAGCAATAGCAAGTGATGGCACACCTTCCCAGCGCAATTCCATATTATAATGAAGACCGCCACGAATAACGTGTATATGAGAGTCATTCAAGCCCGGAATAGCTCTCTTTCTTTTAAGGTCTATTTTTTTGGTTTTTTCAGTGGCACTATCAAGAAGCTCATCTCCACCTACTGCAGTGATTAAACCATCAGTTATGGCGATAGCTGATACCTCAGGTTGAGATGGGTCAAGGGTAGTGATTTTTCCGTTATATAAGATCATATCCGGTAAATTCATGTTCACACCTCGTCTACTTCCTATTATTCTGTAACCATGGATGAAATATTTTACCGAGAATCGGCATTACTACCCATGATAGCAAAGACACTATACATACTGAAACAAAAAAAGTTGACATAATAGGATTCATATTTTTTATAATAGGTCCTATCACTATAGGAACCAACTTGCTAAGAGGCCATACACCAAGAACGGTAACAATGGACATTTTCCATTTTGGCGGTGGAACTGGCGTTTTCGGAGTAACAAACCAATAAGCCAAACTGCTTTCAGTTTTGTAAGTTGGATTAGTAGCTTGAAATGGTTCTGCCTTTTTTAACAAATCTCGACGAATATCTGATTCTTGCCAAGCACGTAGATGCTCATACGTATCAAAGCGAAAAACAACAGTATACTCTCTGGATCCGTTATTGGGGACTATTAGATTTACGCCTAAATGCCCTGGAAATTTAGTAGCCGCAACTTCAATTTCATGTCTCCACGTTTCAAACTGTTTTTCTCTACCTTCTTGAATTTCCCATGTAACAATCGTTGTTACTGGACCACCAGCATCCATAGTGTTCCCTGTATGAGTTTCTCCGAAAGTTACTCTTTCTTGATTCATATTTTCCTGCTTGGAGGCGCGCCATGTACCATAGTATATGCGTATTCCACGCCTTGACCATAAGCACCAGTGTGTTCTTTTACAATTTCCATAACAGCATCATAAGTGTCTTTGCGTGCCCAGTCACGTTGGTATTCAAGTAAAACTTGAATTGCTGTCACTGGAATTGCTCCAGCTTGTTCTACACGACGCATAGCAGCGTTATGTGCTGTCAAACTAGTACCACCTGAAGCATCATCAACTGCATAAACTTCATAGCCAGCTTTAATTGCTTCAAGCACAGGGAATGCAAGGCAAACTTCAGTCCAAAGTGCTGCAAATATCAATTTCTTTCTACCTGTTGCTTTAACTGCCTCAACAAATTTTGTATCTTCCCAAGAGTTCATTGAACTACGTTCTATAATTTCATGGTTTGGGAATATGTCAAGAATTTGTGGCCAAAAATAACCAGAAAAGCTTTGTGTTTCAACTGTAGTTAGAATAGTAGGTACGTTAAAAGCTTTTGCTGATTTAGCAAGCAGCATAACGTTATTCATTAATGTTTGTCTGTCAATGCTTGCAACTCCAAAAGTCATTTGAGGCTGAAAATCGATCAAAATTAATGCACTGTTCTCCGGGGTTAACAATTCTAAATTACTCATATTAAAACACTCCTTTTTTTAAATTGTTTCATCTTAAAGGCAATTATTAGTTTCAGCTGTAATCGAAAAAATAAAAGCCTTGCCATACTTCTTATATAAAAAGGAGCGCTGATTAAATCAGCGCTAAATTTATGCATTTTGTTTACTAAGATCTCGCTGAGCTCCCATATAGCTTCCAATTATATTTTGATAACCTGGAAGATTACTAGCAAGTAAATTGCCAAAACCTTCGACATCGTTGCGCCAATCGCGTTGTAATTCGCACGCTACGCTAAACCAGTTCATAAGTTGCACGCCACTATGTGCCATACGCGTATTGGCAGCTTCTGCAACTTGTTTACTGAAAGTTCCTGAAGCATCTGTAACAGCAAATACTTCATACCCAGCTTTTATAGCGGAAAGTGCCGGGAATGCAACGCAAACATCCGTAACTACGCCCGCGATAATAAGTTGTTTTTTTCCAGTTTCTTCGATTGCTTTTACAAAATCATCATTATCCCATGCGTTAATTTGTCCAGGACGAGCTATTTTTGGCGCGTCAGGAAAAAGATCAACCAATTCTTGCATTAGTGGTCCATTAGGTCCGTTTTCAAAGCTTGTTGTTAAAATAACAGGTAAATCAAAAAACTTAGCAGTGTGAGCAAGAGCCAAAACATTGTTCTTGAATTCATCAACACCATAGTCACGCACTAGTCCAGCCATAAGACCAGTTTGATGATCCACTAAAAGAACGACAGCATCATCTTTATTAATACGAGAATAGAGATCAGACATTATGTATTCCTCCTAAAAATTAAGTAATCGAAGAAAGTTTAAATATTATTATAAATTCCTTCGTTTGTTACAATCGATTTATAACTAAACTGACTAATGATATTAGTTTAGCTATAAACTTAAGACACGTCAATAATTTCCTCAAAGTTAGAAAAAACAATTAAACTATTTTAAAAAAATGCTTCTATTAATCTAAAGCAGGAGTTTTATCTATCCAATTTATAAATTGTTGTAAATAAAGCTGAAGATAACGTATTGTCTTTTCGTCAGTAAGCACTTTCTGATCGGAATCAATCTTTTCATGTACTTGGGAAATCAGCACTTTTTGAAATGGAAGAACATGAGCTTGCATAGCTTCTAGTATTTCTCTGATTTGTATTTGAGCATAAACAGTACCTAATCCCCCAGGAGTTGCACCAATTAAACCAACCGGTTTTCTACTAAGAACTGCAGATTCCCTAGGTCTTGATGCCCAGTCCAATGCATTCTTTAATACGCCTGGAATTCCGGAATTGTACTCTGGACTTACAATAATGATACCGTCAACGTCCTGGATAGCAGATTTAAATGATGTCACTGCTTCTGGAACACTTATTTCTAAGTCTTCATTAAAAAAAGGTAGATTATTAATCTCAATCCAACGAAATTGATGGGAATCATCCATCTCTGTTAATGATTGAGCAATGATCCGATTATAAGAGTTTTTTCGTAAACTACCACAAATAAGGCCTATGGTCTTTGTCATATATTTCCTCCTTTGTTAAAATCACCTCATCGTACCATGATATACCAACATAAAAAAGTGGCTTTATGCCTAATCATCAAACTGTTTAATTTAATGAAGTGTTTAGTACAAAAAATCTAGGATGTAAGGATTTCTCATTAGTTTTCTTGTAAAAACTTCAATAATGTCAACCACAACTATAACTTTTTTCTCCTTCTGACCTATTTCATATGAATCATTGGAAATCATATATCATCAATATCACTTTGATATCGAAAATGTTGGGCGATACCCCTTTATTTAACCAACTTAATAATGGGTATTGTGAATAATTTCCATGCTTCTTTTTTTAATAAAATTAAAGATCCAATATTTATAGACAATAAAAAACTTCGGACAAAGGAAAAAACACCCATAAAGTCGTATATACAATTATCGACAAATTGGCGATGCTTTTTTAAGGTTAGTGTCTAACCAGAAATAAAAATGGGAGTGAAAATAATATGAGTAAAAAAACGATGGGTATTCACCACATTACTGCAATTGTTGGTCATCCTCAAGAGAATGTTGATTTCTATTCAGGTGTATTAGGTTTACGTTTAGTGAAAAAAACTGTCAATTTTGATGATCCAGGTACCTACCATCTTTATTTTGGTAATGAGGGTGGAAAACCAGGAACAATCATGACTTTTTTTCCATGGGCAGGAGCTAGTCAAGGAAAAATTGGTGATGGTCAAGTAGGCGTTACATCTTATGTTGTTCCAAAAGGAGCTATGAAGTTCTGGAAAAAAAGACTGGAATCCTTCGATATTCCTTTTACTGTAAGGGAGCGCTTTAGCGAGGAATACTTGGAATTTGATGACCCTCATGGGCTACACTTGGAAATTGTTGAAAGGGAAGAAGGGGAGGTAAATACATGGACCTTTGGCGGGGTAACACCTGAGGTAGCTATTAAAGGCTTTGGCGGTGCTACTTTATTATCGGCCTATCCTGACAAAACGGCTGTATTGTTAGAAAACATATTGGGACTAGAATTAATAGGCAAGGAAGGCGACTTTGCACGTTACCGTTCTTCAGCAGAAATTGGCAATGTCATTGACTTAAAATTAATGCCAATAGGACGCGGGACAATGGGTGCTGGAACCGTACACCACATTGCATGGCGGGCAAAGGATGATCAAGACCAATTGGAATGGCAAAAATATGTTGAGGAAAATGGATATGGGGTAACTCCTGTACGAGATCGAAACTATTTTAATGCGATTTACTTTAAAGAACACGGGGAAATTCTCTTTGAGATTGCAACAGATCCTCCAGGATTTGCCCACGATGAATCCCAAGCGACGATGGGAGAAAAATTAATGTTGCCAGAGCAGTATGAAGAGTTTAGAGGGCAGATTAAACAAAGTTTATTACCATTTGAGGTAAGAGAATTAGAGTTGTGAGTTGGTTAGCCGGTACAAATTATGCAAAATTAGGTGAGGTTTATTCTTTAGAGAGACCTAATTAATTTCTTGATCAAAGTAATGAAAAGAATAGGAATGGTGAGGTTGCAAAAAACAACAGGGATCCATCATATAACAGCAATGGTGAACGATGCCCAGAAAAGTATTGATTTTTATGCTGGCATACTGGGGTTAAGACTTGTAAAAAAGACGATAAACTTTGATCGTCCAGAAGTCTATCATCTTTATTTTGGAAATGAAACTGGTCAACCTGGATCTGTTATAACCTTTTTTCCGTGGCCAAAGCAGTTAAAAGGTCGAATTGGTACAGGACAGGTTGGAGTAACCAGTTTTATCATCCCGAATCAATCGATTAAATTTTGGGAAAATCGTTTGAAAAAATTTAGAATTAGGTTTATTCAATCAGTACGTTTTGGAGAAAAATATTTACAATTTCAAGATCCAGATGGTCTCGAAATTGAATTAGTGGAACGAAATGAAGGGCCAAAAAATAATTGGAGTTTTGGAGAAGTCGATTCAGAGGTTGCAATTAAAGGGCTTGGTGGTGCTATTTTAATTTCAACTCAGCCTAATAAAACTGCGAATGTGCTTGAAAAGGTATTAGGGCTCGAATGTCTTGGGCAAGAAGCGAGCTTCCTTAGGTTTAAATCTGAGGGTCAGTTTGGAAATACAATTGATATTAAACTAACTCCTTCGGTTCGCGGGTTAAAAGGGGCTGGAACTGTTCACCATATCGCATGGAGGGCAAAGGATGAACAAGAGCTTTTGAGATGGAGAACACTTCTTCAAGATAAGGAGTATTATCCGACTGAGATTCGTGATCGAAACTACTTCAAAGCTGTGTATTTCCATGAACAAGGCGGTATCCTTTTTGAAATAGCGACCGATCCGCCAGGCTTTTCCGTTGATGAAGCTGTCGCTGAGCTTGGAAATAAACTGATGTTACCATCTTGGCTGGAGCCAAAACGAGAAGAATTAGAAGAAGCCTTACCTACTGTGGAAGTTCGCGTTCTGGAGGAAGATCAATCATGAAACATATATTTAATGAGGGTAAAGATATAACAAAACCGACCTTATTATTACTACATGGTACTGGCGGAAATGAATTAGATTTATTACCTATAGCGGGAAGGATTGATGACGAAGCTTCAGTGCTAAGTGTCCGCGGAAATGTATTGGAAAATGGAATGCCTCGATTCTTTCGGAGATTAGCTGAAGGTGTATTCGATGAAGAAGATCTGATTTTCCGTACGGAAGAATTAAATCAGTTTCTTGATGATTCTGCTGCAAAGTATAATTTTGATCGAGAAAACATCATTGCTATTGGCTACTCAAATGGAGCTAATATAGCTGCTAGTTTATTATTTCACTATCAAAATGCATTAAAGGGAGCCATTCTCCATCACCCCATGGTACCGAGAAAAGGAATTGTTCTTCCTGATTTGTTGGGAAAGTCAGTATTTATTGCTGCTGGTAAAAATGATCCCATATGTTCGCCGATGGAATCTACTGAACTTCAATCCTTATTTGAAAAGGCTAATGCAAAAGTTGAAATTCATTGGGAAAATAGGGGGCATCAATTGACTGTTGATGAAGTTGAAGCTGCGGCTCATTGGTATCGTAGGGTCTTTTAAACTTTAGTAATACAAATTAAATTTTTTGTAAATAATTTAAAACTTGCAAAGTGAAATCGATAACTAAGCCTTGATGTTTTAGGAAGGGCTGTGATTCCTAATTCTAACTTAATTGAAGATACCCCAATTGGAGTTGCTTAGAAATTTCTAAATTCGATTTTTCAGTTTAAGTTCTTCAATATTTTCAATAATTTCCACACCTTGGATTAAACAAATAAATTGTAATCTAATAATATTAATTGATTTAATATTTTTTGAATAATTTTATAATTCCGATACAGGGAATATAATAATCCTATAAACATTTTGCAAAAAAATATTTTAAATGTTTTGATGTAAAGAGTTTTTTTGATTAGAGAAGCAAGAATATAGATTTAATAATGAAAATTCTGGGAGGAAATTATATGGCGAAATTTACTGTAGGTAATGAAAATCATGCTCCAATTGAACTTTATTATGAGGACCATGGTTCAGGGAAACCCGTTGTTTTAATACATGGTTGGCCTTTAAGTGGACGCTCTTGGGAATATCAGGTGCCTGCTCTTATTGAAGCAGGTTACAGAGTCATAACATATGATCGTCGAGGATTTGGAAAATCATCTCAGCCGTGGGAAGGATATGAATATGAGACATTTGCTTCTGATTTACATAAACTGTTAGAACATTTAGATCTTCAAAATGTCACACTTGTTGGTTTTTCTATGGGTGGAGGTGAGGTAGCTCGATACATTAGTACGTATGGAACAGATCGTATTGAAAAGGCTGTTTTTGCTGGAGCAGTTCCTCCTTATTTATACAAATCAGAGGATCATCCTGAAGGAGCATTAGATGATGCAACAATTGAAGAATTCAAAAGTGGCGTGATAAATGACCGCCTTGCATTTCTTGACAAATTTACGAAGGGATTTTTCGCGGCTGGCAATCGAACAGATTTAGTTAGTGAGCCATTCCGTTTATATAATCGGGATATTGCAGCTAGTGCATCACCTAAGGGAACGCTCGATTGTATTACTGCCTTTAGTAAGACAGATTTTAGAAAGGACTTGGAAAAGTTCGATATACCTACGCTTATTATTCACGGTGACTCTGATGCAACCGTACCTTTTGAGTTAAGTGGAAAACGTACATATGATTCCATTCCTAATAGTAAGCTCGCTCTAATAAAGGGTGGTCCGCATGGATTAAACGCAACTCATGCAAAAGAATTTAATGAAGCGTTACTAACATTTTTAAAAGATTAATAAGATGGAGGAGCATTCTTCTTTCTTTTTTATAAGGTTGTAGAAAAACTCTTAATTATATCGTATGAGACGGTGTGGAGGGTTTGCTGGAAGTGACCATAATAACAAAAGATAAAATGTTAAAGCAGTAAAATAACTCCTTAGTCACATGCACTTTAGTTGAAAAAGCATCACAAAAGGATCTTCGTTTGATCTGAACCCAAAAAGTTAGGCACGAAATTTAAGCAACTTCCTTGGCATGAATTCGGTGTCAAGCTAGACTAAATAAATATAAAAGAAGATACTGGTTAGGAGAAAAACATTACTTGAATATAGAGAAACCAATTAGAAATGCAGAAATAATATATAATGTATGAATATTTTTTCGTGAACTCTAGGATTATTTTCCTTCTACGGCTCTTTTTGGTTGTTCCACAAACCCAGCTAATAGTTGGTAACTACTTATTCAAGAATCGGGCGCGATTGCGGAGTAAAACTTAGTTTTTTAAAAGACTTTGATGCTAAAGCATACTTTATAAAAAATTTAACAACTTTAATTTACCCCCATCTAAAACAGGACGGGGGTATGCCTGTTTGAAGTATTAAATTTAAATAACTTATTGTAATCTTGACATTTCCATATTGCTGGTGGTGACAGCTTCGCTGGTACTACCCCTAATAGTATCTTATCTCAATATGTTGAAATGCTTCCTGAAAACGGAAAGGTTTTAAACATAGGTATTGGAGAGGGAAGAAATGCCCTTTTTTTGCTAAACAGGGATTTGCTGTTGAGGGTATCGATATTTCGGAAACAGAAGTAGAACGTTGTTTGGAACTTTCGAAAGAGCACGATTTGAATATTAACGCTAAAGTTCAAGATATAACTTCTTTTGAGATTGAACCAAATAAATATTCTTTAATTATACTTTCTAATGTACTTAATTTTTTTCCTGATAAGGATATTAAAATTATTATCGAAAAGGTGAAAAATGGGTTGATTAAAAATGGGTTGGTATATATTAATGCCTTTGATAAATTTACCTTTTTAAAATTAATCAACTAAAAATATAATTTAGGGATCTCTTTAGAGGTTCTTTTTTTGTTCATAATTAAAAATTTTATAGGCTAGACCCTAGAAACGTTTTAGTTTAATAGAATAAATTCCACCTGAATAAGTAAGGGGAGTTTAATTTAATAGAATATACTCCACTTCATTAAGTAAGAGGGCGAATTTAAATGTTAAATATGAAAATTTATAAATTATGTGTATATTTACGTATGATTATGTAGTCCATAATATAAATTAAATCTATGTTTTTATTAGAGTAATCTTGAAAGCGCATAATAACGTTGATATGTTGTTTATTGTTTTATTTATTTATCTAATATTTAAATTACCACTATTCAGATTATGGTTAAACCGAAGTAAAAGAGTCTAAATTTATACTATCTTTTTCATTATTCTGCTGATTTTTTTCTTTCCAGGAGTCTAAGAAGGAAAGAACTTTCCACCGATGATTAAACTAGCACTTCCTTAAATTAGTACGAAAAACCGAACTGATTAATAACGAACTAAGAGCGATTAATAATTCGTTACTAAATAGAGTAGTTAAAATCCCTATTGGTAGTTCATTCTTAATATTGCATTGGTCGGTTGTAAAAAAATAATATGTTAAAAAATCAAACAACTTATAGAATACGTGTTGTAAAGAATGAAATTGGCAGCCCCTGTTAATTTTAATCAAGATCGGAAGCAAGACAATAAGCAAAGTGAAACATTAGATTGATTAAGCTCTGCTCAATCAATTATCCAAGAAGCCGTTCCATTGTTAGGGTATAACAATGATATGTATGAGTTGTTAAAAGTACCGCTTAAAATCCTTACATTACGCATCCCCATTCGGTGGATGATAATTCTGTAAAAATATTTACCGGATATCGTTCTCAACATAACGATGCAGTTGGCCCTACGGAAGGGGAGGGACGTTTTCATCCAGATGTAAATGAAGAGGAAGTAAAAACATTATCCAAGTGGATGAGTATAAAATGCGGCAAAAGAAAACTTCTCAAGGGAAGGGACTACAACCAGGTAGGAGGTCAAATACGTTGCATTATTTAAATTCCAAAGATTTAGATAGGGAATGGGCAGAATTGATAGTATGTGCTCGAGAGTTAGGTATATCTATTGATGAAATAAGAGAATTCTTAAATCAATCTTCTAGACCTGATTTGAAGTGAACCCAAAAAGTTAGACACTTTATTTAATTAGGCAACCTTGAGGGCATGAACCCGGTAATCTACTGGGCTCATGCCTTTTAGTTTTACTTTGATTCGTCGGTGATTGTAATAATGGATATAATCTTCCAGTTCCTTTTTGAAATGCTCCATGCTGTCGAACTTCTGTAAATAAAGTAATTCCGATTTCAGTAAGCCAAAGAAGTTTTCTATGACGGCATTGTCTAAACAATTTCCTTTGCGGGACATGCTTTGTATAATGTTATGTCTTTTCAAATCATGTGAGTATTGTTTCATCTGGTAATGCCAGCCCTGATCTGAATGGAGAACGGGGGAATCTTTCGATTCCAATCGCATAAAGGCTTGGTCTAGCATCTTGGAGACTAAGGGATAAACAGGACGTGATTCGATATTGTAAGCAATGATCTCTCCATTAAATAAATCTAGAATGGGCGATAAATACAACTTCTCACCGTGTAAATGAAATTCAGTTACGTCCGTAACCCATTTTTGATTTGGCTTTGTTGCCTTAAAATTACGATTGAGGATATTAGGCGCAACCTTTCCAATCTTGCCTTTGTATGAACGGTATTTCTTCATACGGACCAGACACTTTAGTCCCAACTCCTTCATCAATCGAAGGACCGTTTTATGGTTCATTGAAATCCCTCTATTACGTAATTCCAATGTAATGCGTCGATACCCATATCTCCCTTTATTCGTATGAAATATCTCCTGAATAACTGGCTTTATTTCTTCGTATTTATCCTGACGCCCGAAGGCGTTTATCCAATAATAATAGGTACTCCTTGCCAGATTTGCGACGGACAGAAGTAGCTTTAAATTAAAATCTCCCCTTAGCTCATGTACTACTTTCGCTTTTTGCGTTCGGACGCTTCGCTTTCTTGAACTAAGGCTCTCAACTTTTTTAAATATGCATTCTCTGCACGTAATCTTTCATTTTCAGCCTGTAACGCCTCTAATGACCCTTCTACTGGTTTTTTCTTCGTTTCTTTTTTCATGGATGGACGCCCCTTTTTCTTCGTTTCAAGAGCGTCAACTCCGTACTCCTCCAATTGCTTTAGCCAATTAGTAATGGTAGAAGGAGAAGCAATGTTATACACAGCAGCTGCATGGGTACTAGACACTCCAAAATCGTTCATATAGTTTAGTACATCCATCTTAAAGCTAATATCATAATTTGTATAGGTAGACATTAGCCCATCTATCCCATGTTCTTTATAATGCGCCACCCATTGCTTTAAAGGAGTCAAACTGATATTAAATTGATTGGCTACAGTTCTAAATGAGTCCATTCCTTCTAAATAAACAAGGACAGCTTTTAATTTCAACTCTAATGAATATTTTGTCATAAAAAAAGCACCTCCAATTGTTAGATGGTGTCTAACAATTGGGGTGCAGTTCAATTAAGGTCTTTTTTTATTTCATCTTTTATCTCGTGCGCAGTTTAACGACAAAAGGTATGTTTAGTCTCCTGCTCTGTCCTTCTAATCATTTATTTAGCTATTGTTTCGATTACTACTATTCAGAAAAGTATCCTTTTTATTCAAGTATGGCTTCTACCTGGGAGAGCTAGCTACCATAACACGATTCTACCCTGAAAAATATGAGATGCGACTGCATCGGGTCGTTCCGTTGAAATAAATTGAAGAAAGGGAGAATAGGGTTTATCCTCAATGTGGGAATGGAACCTACAGGCCATTACATGATTAATCTTTCAAATTTAAACAAATTGGGGTTGTAACGGTAAACCCTCACTTAGTAAAAAGGAATTGAGAAAACCGTGATGATACTCAGTCGAATAGAAAGATGCCCTGGTCATCCGCTAATATGGTGAAAGATGTTCCCATGCCTTTGTCAGGAACACTTCAAAATCATTATATTTTCCTATTATATGAAGTTCAGAGGTGAATTCTCATTAGTTTTATTCAATGCGTATTTACGCTAAATCTGATTTCATGCAGTATAAGGACCGATGCATAAGTTTATTTTCATGAAAAATTTTAATTGATGTGTATATTTACGTATTATTATGTAGTTCATAATATAAATTAAATCTATGTTTTTATTAATGTAGTTTGATGAACTTTAGCCTTGAATCGGACCTTGAAAATACAGTCTGACAATAAATAGTTAATATAAAAAAATGAAAATCGTTACCAAAAAGGACATCTGCCTCTTGAAAGAGGGTTCTTTTGGCTTGGTAGGCATGAGGGAAACAGTCGAGCTGCACGAATTCGAAATGAAAATTGATTCACACAACCAGGGGCAGGTACTTTGGTGTTTATAAAAGTTCCCTATCATTTACAAATTTTAGAGAATAAGAATAGGCATTTAAATAAATTAGGAGGAAGAAGCCGTTGAATACTAGTATCACCATTATCGATGACCATCAGCTTTTCCGTGAAGGCGTTAAGCGTATATTAGATTTTGAATCCTCCTTTGATGTTGTTGCCGAAGGCAATGACGGAAGCGAGGCTATGGATCTTGTTAAAACACACAAACCAGATGTTGTTATCATGGATATCAACATGCCGAATATGAACGGTGTCGAAGCGACTAAAATGCTTGTAAACCGTTACCCTGAAACGAAAGTCATCATTTTATCGATTCATGATGATGAAAACTATGTACAGCATGCATTGAAAACAGGAGCACAAGGTTATCTCTTGAAAGAAATGGATGCAGATGAGTTAATTGATGCTGTTCGTGTAGTCGTAGAAGGTGGCTCATACCTTCATCCAAAGGTGACCCATAATCTAGTCAAAGAATATCGCCGTTTAGCTGCTGAAGAGGGGGCTGATCGTGATTCAGTGCATGCTGTAGAGATCAGAAGACCGCGTCACCTATTGACTCGACGCGAGTGTGAAGTTCTTCAACTTTTAGCAGACGGAAAAAGCAACCGTGCCATCGGCGAAACTTTATACATTAGTGAAAAAACAGTAAAAAACCATGTGAGTAGCATTCTTCAAAAAATGAATGTAAACGACCGTACACAGGCTGTTGTTCTAGCTATTAAAAAAAGCTGGGTAGAAGTGAAATAATTTACCTTATGATAAGCCCGGCTCTTCAGTTTTCGCAATGCTTGCTGAAGAGCTGGACTTTTTCATGAAACGAGCCTTAGAAGCAATTCTAAATGCTCGTTTTTTTTGAGGTTATATTGTTATTTTGAAAAAATTGACTTTTTCACTGTTTTTATGGAGTCCTTCACTTGTTTTAAACATGGAAATCTACTATTCCGAACTGTGTCCTTCCTTCTTCTCTTCCCTAATTAGTGGAAAGCAGGTTTATCTCTAGGTTGGAACTCCCTGAGTAAAAAAGGAAAACTCAAGCCATGCCATGAAGGCCATTTTATTGAACTTTGAGGATTACTTTTGATAAGTGATGATGAAATTGCGGAATTACCTTATCAGAGTTTCCTTCACATTATAGGAGAGAATCCTCAATCATTATAGGTCGGTGTGAAAATTTGGGACATTCCTACACCTCCAAACCCACATTCAATGCGGGTTTCCTGGTCGCAAGCAACGCCCAGGATGCTTGCATTAATTCCTTCTTGAAAGTTAGATACGGCTCCCTTAAAGTTACACGCCACCGGTGTGGGTAATTCGGAGCAAAATAGAAAAAGGAACAAGGCATGCACTTAATAAATAATAATAATCTTCAAGGTACTCAGTATAATAAAAAAAGGTTAAGGAGTTGGTTTGTATGAAAATACATTAGTAAAAAAGCCATGCTAAAATAAACAGCAGATTCAATTAAATAAATTACCGCACAGTTTGTGTCAACTCTACAATAAGTCATTATAGAACTAAAGGGGCAGAATAGTTGAATAAGGTATATATATAAGTGCACTAATTCAAGGAGGAATTGTACACTTTTTTATTGCAAGTAAATTAAACAAACGGACGTTTAATAATTCAAAAAAGAAAACGACATTAGAGCTGGCTGGACACACAGAGTACGAACTAACACGGTAGTTATTATTTAATCTATTTAATCATCACATCGATAGCTTTTAGAATAATAAAAAAGACCCTTAAAGGGTCTCATGATAAGTAAATTGACTACTTAAGAAATTATCACATAGTTATCATTTAAAGAGTTAGGAGTTAACGCCAAGTTGCCGGAGAATATCATGCTTATCAACATGAGATCTTTTCTCAATGATTTTGCCGTCCGCAATTCGTAAAAGCATCAGAAGAGAAAATTTAACGTTTTTTCCAGTTGCGGAGACACCATGAAATGGAGTACCTTTATGCGTACCTTCAAATATGAAATAAACGGCTACTTGATCTCCTTCAGCTACCATAGATTTAATCGGCATTTTGAAGCCTGGAAAAGCATCAAAGTTTTTCTTTTCTGATTCGATAAGACCTTCTACGCCAAAAAAAGGCGTATCAACTTGTGGATAAAATACAAAGTCTTGATGGCAGAAATCTTTAAGTGCCTCATAGTTCTCTTGTTCAATTGCTTCATAAAAACGACGAACAAATTCTTTATTTGTTTCAACTGACATGTGATCTCTCCTCTCGTTCAACATGAAAACGAAAATGTTTTGTCTGTTTTAAAATGTATATGATTCGCCATCATCTGGGACTAAAACAGTAGAAGAGATCCCCTTTTCATCAAGAAAGCTTTTTAATTCGTTTTTTGATAGTGTCCAGTGATTGACAGCTTCCATGTGGCTCACAATAATCTGAGCGTTAGGGGCAGACTTGTACACTTCATAGATATCCTCTTTCCCCATGATGAGAGAACCGCCTTCAAGGAATTGGTTATTTCCACCATTTACAGCAATGATTTCTGGTTTATTTGTATCGATCACTTCTTGGACTGCGTCATACCATACTGTATCTCCAGCTACATATAACGTTTTTTCTTTTGAATGTTTGAAGACAACGCCACATACTAAACCAGCAAGTTTTAATATTTCTCCTCTTCCGTGCTCGCCTTTTGTTTTGATTAATTGGATACCCTCAAAGACTGTATCTTCTTGTAAAGCCTCTACATTTTGGAAACCGGCGTTTCTAACTTCTGTAGCATCTTCTTCATTTTGAACAAACATTTTGATACCTTTTGGCAATACCTCTTTGGCAACATCATCAAAGTGGTCTAGATGTAGGTGAGTGACAATGACAGCATCTATATCATGAATAATATTTTCAATCGATGTTGGTAAACTAACTAAAGGATTAAATTGATCTTGTCTTAATGAATTTGGGAACGGTGGGTACGTACTTTTCTCAGCTAACATCGGATCTATTAAAAACTTTTTGCCTGCATATTCGACAACAAGTGTGGCATTTCGAATTTGTTTAATATTCATCTTTATCGCTCCTTTTCTTTGATCTACGTATAGTTTATACTATGGCCAATTAGCAAATACATAGATGAAATCAAGTCTTTTGCCCATTTGACTTGATAAATGAAAGGATTTGAATAAATGTTAGATAATACGGATATGGGTATCTTGCATGAACTATCCAAAAACAGTCGAATCACGATGAAAGAATTGGGTGAGAAAGTCCATTTGACTGGTCAAGCAGCTGCATCTAGAGTTGCCAAATTAGAAGATAATGGAGTGATTGAGGGATATGCTATTAAAGTTAATCAAGTTAAATTAGGTTGCTTTATCCATGCTTTTATTACTATCATTACACAAAGCACTTATCACCAACCTTATCTATCGTTCATAAAAACACAAGAACAATACATCATAAATAACTATAAAATCAGTGGAGATGGCTGTTATCTTCTTGAATGCAAATTTCCATCAAATGAACTTTTAAATCAATTTTTGGAAGACTTAAACGAGCATGCAAATTATAAATTATCAATTGTTATTAATAAATAGTGTTATACGGAGAGTTTGTGAACAAATATACTTAAACTAACGGGTGCTTTAGCTGAAGTTCGGAGCTGTCTTTGAGGCAGCTTTTTCTTCAACTAACAGGTGCGATTGTAAAAAAATATAGAAGGTGATCCCATATCATGAATGTACAAGTAAAGCTTAAAGATATTATTGAAGAATTGGAAATTCAGTTTGAAGAGTCTCAATCATTTCTAAATATTAAAACTGGTGAGATTATTTTTGTAACTTCTAATGATTTGAGAGCTGCTGAAGATGATGAACCATTCGATCATTTACCTGATTGGCAACAAGAAAATTTAAGGGGGGCTAATGATGTTGTTGAAAACTTTGAGAATTATATAGAGTTACCAACTAAATATGATGTCAATGAATATGAAATGATGGAAGACTTTTGCCTAACTGTTAGTGATCTACGAAAGCAAAATACTTTATTATTAGAAATCAAGGGAAAGGGTGCCTTTAGAAGATTTAAGGACAAAATAATAGTTTTTGAAATCGAAGATCAATGGTATTTATATCGTGATGAGCGTTTTAAACAAATTGCTAAAGAATGGTGTCAAGATAATAACGTCAACTATATTGAATAGATAACTCTAGTGTGCCTTGTCTAAATAACCTATACCGGTCTCCCGCCTTTCTTACCTCTTGATCTTGCTGCTTGAAGATCCGACTTTGTTCGTTCACTAATATTAAGCTCGAAAATGAAAAATTAAGCTACAAAGTTTTTTGATTTGCCATGGTCCGGCCAAAGATTAAAGCACTTCAAAAAGGCTCAGGAGCAAGCAGCGTTTATAGTCGAAGTAACGTGAAAAAATTCTTTCAAGTTCTTTATTTTGAAACGAAGCGATAGAAGTAGGAATCATTAATTATACAGCGAAAGAACAAGTACTCTTATACTTGTTCTTTCGCATGTTTGCATGCGCAAAAAAAAAATGGGTGCGTTTACATTTCAGAATATTCTAAAATAATAAATGTGAGTTTTTGTAGTTTTATGTAGGATGATGTAATTTCGATGATAAAGTAAATGAAAAGTTAAGTTTTTATTAACAATTGTAATCGTTAGGGGATACAGAGTCAGGTAGCAAAGGTCAAAAAGTAAAAAAGCTTAAGCATAATGAAAAAGGAAAGGTGAGGAAAGTAAATGAAGAATTTCAAATTAAGTTTAGCTAGCCAAATTTTCATTGGTTTAATACTAGGGATTATCGTTGGTGCCATTTTTTATGGTAATGAAACGGCCCAAAACTTTTTACAGCCATTCGGAGACATTTTCCTACGAATGATTAAAATGATTGTAGTGCCAATCATCGTTTCAAGCCTTATCGTTGCAGTTGCAGGTGTAGGTGATTTGAAAGCGGTAGGTAAACTAGGTGCTAAATCATTATCATACTTTGTAGTGGTAACTATGATAGCGATTGCTGTTGGTTTAATTTCAGCGAATATCATCCAGCCTGGTGCTGGTGTGAATATGGATAAGCTGGCACAAACTGATATTTCCACGTATGTTGATACAGCAGAAACTAAGCAGCATGAATCGTTTGTAGATACACTCGTTCACATTGTACCATCCAATCCAGTTCAAGCTATGGTACAAGGCGATATGCTAGCGATCATTTTCTTCTCCGTGTTGTTTGGACTTAGTATTGCGGCCATCGGTGAAAAGGGTAAACCAGTATTCCGTTTCTTCCAAGGTACAGCTGAAGGAATGTTCTACCTAACTAACATGGTCATGAAATTCGCTCCTATCGGTGTATTTGCACTAATCGGTGTGACCATCTCCAAGTTCGGTTTGGAATCTTTAATTCCGTTAGGAAAGTTAGCGCTTTCTGTATACGGATCAATGATTTTCTTTGTAATTGTCATTCTGGGTCTTATAGCGAAATTTGTCGGTTTCAATATCTTTACGTTGATTAAACTTCTAAAAGAAGAATTGATCCTTGCGTTCTCTACAGCAAGTTCAGAAGCGGTTCTTCCGAAAATCATGGAAAAAATGGAGAAAGCGGGATGTCCGAAACATATTGCTACATTTGTTATTCCGACTGGATACTCTTTTAACCTTGATGGCTCTACATTATATCAAGCGTTAGCAGCTATCTTCATCGCTCAAATGTATGGAATTGATTTAAGCGTGTATGAGCAAATTACGCTAATGCTAGTGTTAATGATCACGTCCAAGGGGATTGCGGGTGTACCAGGTGTATCTTTCGTAGTTCTTTTAGCGACATTGGGAACAGTTGGTATCCCTATTGAAGGTTTAGCATTTATTGCCGGTATCGACCGTATTCTTGATATGGGGCGTACAGTAGTAAACGTTATTGGTAATTCACTTGCAGCAATCGTCATCTCTAAATGGGAAGGTCAATTTAATGAAGAGAGAATAAAGTCGCATAATGTTTCATGACCGAGTTTAATGACTAAGAATAGGAATCGGAATTCTCTTTGAAGAAATTAACCTAAATGATTGGAAGTTCATCCTCAACATAACCGTGATAATGTTTTTATGGTTTTGGTGTAAAACTTCAAGATTATAGTTGGGAAGAGATGGACTCTTTATCTGAAGTAAGTAATTCAGAGTATTTTACAATTTTTAGTTATCATTTACTATATATCGATCTTCCTCAATCGGGCTTTTTTTATGGAGTAAGGATCACAGTAGTGATCAAACTTTTTTATAAAAGAATGATTGAATTGAATATATAAAGAGCGTGTTTTAATCAATCTTTTTTCAAAACACGCTCTTTCTTTTGGTTGTTTATCAAGGTTATTATTATCAATTTGATCAAACATTAACCTAAAGCTACAAGTCTTATACAACGAACGGGTGCTTTACTTCATTATGGAGTGAAGCCTTTTTCTTATTCAAGTAACGGGGCAGCATTCCTGTATTAACTGAAAATGAGGTTTGAACGAAAAAAGACCTCTTGATAAGATTAATGAGTCCTAAGCTGGCCAGCTAAAAAAGGACAAAAACACCTATTTGGAGGTCTCGCAATGAATCATAACCAAAATCATAAAATCACTCAAATTACTTCTGAAACCTTAATTGTCGGAGTAGATATAGCCAAGCACAATCATGTCGCGAGAGCACAGGGTTTTAGAGGATTGGAACTGGGTAAAACGTGTTTTTTTGAAAATACGAAAGCAGGATTTTGTTCATTTCTAGATTGGATTAACCAACTTGTTAAAGAGTGTAAGTTAATTAAAGTGATTGTAGGCATGCAGCCAACCGGTCACTACTTGTTAAATATAGCTCATCTTCTAAAAGAGAATAATATTAAGTTCGTATCTGTCAATTCACTACATGTTAAGCAAGTAAAGAATTAGACGATAATTCACCTACAAAGAATGACGTGAAAGATGCGAAAGTCATCGCACAATTAGTCAAAGACGGAAGATATGCCGAACCAACAATTCCTCAAGGAATTTATGCAGAACTCCGAGTGGACAAAAACCTTCGCGATCTTCTCAACGTTGACTTACAGGTCGTTCAGGGACAAGAAGTTTGCTGACCATTTATTTAAACCAGATGTTCAGAAATCCAATAAATTTAGAAAGGGCAGCAAGCAGAGAAAATCTTAGCCTAGAGGAATTTGTTTTAAAGAGGAATTAATGGGAATGAATCGTGATACTTGTTGGTGGTGCTGTAAGGGAAGTAAGATTTTAAGTCAAAGATAAAAAAAGCACCTGAAAGGTGCTTTCTAGTTATATATCTTTTTAAAGTAATGAACAAACATAATGTTCATGGCAATTTCGACTATAGCCGTGATAATTACATCGATTATATTAGTTTCTTCAAATGAATGATAAGGGGCAAATAATCCAATATAAGTATAACCAATTATAGTTAAAAGTATAGACCATAAGATGTTCCGTAAAAACAGTGGAATCATTAAGCCAACAAAGGGCAAGAAGAAACCTAAATCTTTTCTACTCCTCTTTTTATAAATACTGATTAATAGATAAATTGCAATCGCATTGATAAAAATATATAAAATTAAATCAATAACATCATATCTATTCATAATTGCAGGGTTATAAACTACAGGTAGTGGAAGCACCGTAAGTGCAACTAATACCCAAAAAATAATACGGTAACTTTTCTTTTGTTTGTCAGAAATCGTTCCTTCCTGTAATGCCATGACGAGGTTGTTAATATTCCAGATATACATTGTTGTCTCCTTAAGTGCTAGATATCAGATTAATTATAGGTTAGGGTACACTGAAAAGCCACCTTTATTAAGATAGTTGGGGAGGTCTAGGTTCTATATTATGATCTTGATAATTCATGGGTAAGCAAGCGTATCACAACAGCCAAGGGGACGTATTCAGATTTGGGGCAGTTTGGTTGAGTAAGGGCTCAGATGGTTTTTTCTAATTGCTGTTTCTTGTTTATTTGGTATGAGAAGAGTTTGATCCATTAATTGAAACAGTGGAAGAAGACAATCCTGAAAAACTAAACGAATAGAAGAAATGTTTGACGGTACCCCTAAGTGAAAGTTAATGGATAACATTGTGATATGTAGCAAATATATTGGGGATTATTGGTTAGTTATAATTCTTTACTAATCGTTCTAGAAAGGGTATGATTTAATCATGGTTTGAAATTCATGTGTTTATTTTAGAACGTTCATTCTATAATGGATTATGACGTTTGTTTTTGTTAGTATTGGTTCATGTATTTTTTAAAGGAGAAATAAAATGGCTAGAAGTAAAGAGTTTGACGAAAAAGCAGTATTAAGAAAGGCAATGGAGCTTTTCTGGGAACAGGGTTATGAAAAAACATCCATGCAAGATTTGGTGGATCATATGGGGATACACCGGAGGAGTATATATGATACTTTTGGTGACAAGCGTTCATTGTTTTTAGCTTCCCTTAATCACTATGAAGAGCTCATCGTCAATGAGATGGAAAGCATAATTAGTAGCACTTCATCCATTAAACAGACGATACGTGATGTTTTTATTTTCGTACTGAATTCCATTGAACAATACCCAAAAGGTTGTCTATCAGTAAATGCAGCCATTGAATTATCTTTGCTGGACAAAGAAATTGGACGCATAGTTACAAAAATGTTTAACCGTACTGAAGATATGTTTAATAACCTTATAAAACGGGGCCAAACTAGTGGAGAGCTATCAAAAGAAATCGATTCTGATAACACATCTCGTTTCTTACACAACAATTTGGTAGGGATAAGAGTACTAATAAAAACTAATTACAATAAAAAAGAATTAGAAGGCATCATCACTCTAGCACTTTCAGTGTTGGACTAGCTTTCTTTTTTTACCCTTTTTAGAACGTTCATTCTAAAATTAATATGAAACAAACCACCATAATGAAATACTTATAAAATCGTTTTTTAATTTCTAAGGAGGAACACAAAAATGACAAACTTTAAAATACCAACAGAATCGGAATTTATTGAAGCAGATGGAACTCGTTACGCATATAGAAAATTTGGTACACAAGATGGTATACCAGTAGTATTTCTTGTTCACTTTAGAGGAACGATGGAAAACTGGGATCCAAACATGCTTGAACCTATTGCAAATACACGCCCAGTAATCTTATTTGACAATAAAGGGGTTGGTGAGACCGATGGACTAACGCCTACTACAATTGCTGATATGGCAAAAGATACAGCAACATTTATAAAAGCTCTTGGATTAGAACAAGTTGACATTCTTGGTTTTTCCATTGGTGGCATGGTAGCACAGGAGCTAGCTTTACAAGAGGGAGATTTAGTAAGAAAAATTATTATGGCAGGTACTTCGCCTGAATCTGGTATTAATCCAAATCCAGAGATTTTTGAAAGAATGAATCGTCACGGCGGAACGGAAGAAGATGGAATAAATGATTTTATGTTCTTTTTCTACGGACAAACCGAAACAAGTAAATCTGCAGGAATGGCTTCACTACAAAGAATTTTTAATCAGAAAAAAGTAAACAGTTCAGAACAAGTAAAAGAGGCACAATTACAAGCCATTGCAAAATGGGCTAAACAAAAATCTAATCATGATTATGAATGGTTACAAACCATCAAACACCCTGTACTTGTTACTAATGGTATTAATGATGTGATGGTACCGACTAAAAACAGTTATATCTTAACAGAGAAATTACCCAAAGCACAGCTGATTATATATCCCGATTCTGGTCACGGGCACCTGTTTCAATTTCCAGAACTATTTGCAGAACACGTAAATTCATTTCTTGATTCTAATTCTTATTAAAAAGGAGTATTCATATGAGCAGATTATTTGAAAAAGTTCGTATCGGAAACATTGAAATGAAAAATCGTATAGGTATGGCTCCGATGACTAGAAGTAGAGCTTTACCAGATGGTACGCCGAGCGATTTAGTAGCAGAGTACTATGGTCAGCGTGCTTCAGTCGGTTTAATTATAAGCGAAGGAACCCAACCTTCAGATGATGGGCAAGGTTACACTAATACACCTGGAATTTATACAGAAAATCATATTAAAGGGTGGAAAAAAGTAACTTCTAAAGTTCATAGTGAAGGCGGTCATATTTTTGTTCAGCTTATGCATGTGGGACGTGTATCACACCCTGATAACACACCTCACCACCGCCAAGCAGTTGCACCGTCAGCTATTGCACCTGGTGTAGAAATTTTCACGGCAGAAGGAATGAAAGAAATTCCAACACCAAGAGAATTGAGTGAGCTTGAGATAAAAGATGTTATCAATGAGTTTCGTTTAGCAGCACGTTCAGCAATTGAAGCTGGTGCAGACGGAGTTGAAATTCACGGAGCGAATGGTTACCTGATCCAACAATTCCTAAGTGAAAACTCCAATCATCGTCAAGATCCATACGGTGGTACGATTGAGGGGCGTTCTCGATTCGCTATTGAAGTAGCTAAAGCAGTTGTTGATGAAATAGGAGCAGAAAGAACAGGCATCCGTTTTTCTCCTCAAGGAACACTGCAAGGCATTGATGAGGGGGAAAATAGCCTTGAGATGTATCGTTATTTAATAAGTGAATTAAATAAGCTTAACCTTGCATATCTGCATTTAATGCACTTTGGAAACGAGCAATTCCTAAAAGATGTGCGTCAACTTTGGGATCAATCACTTCTTGTTAACCGTCCAGGTCGTCCGCTAGATCAACTTTCGTCTGATGTAGATAATAATCTTGCAGATGTTGTCACAGTAGGCACTTGGGTACTAGCTAATCCAGACTTTGTAGAACGGATTCAATCAGGTGCCCCCCTAAACGAACCTGATAAAAACACGCTCTATGCAGGAGGAAAAGAAGGTTATACAGATTATCCTTTCTTAAAATAATTTATTTAATATGAATATCCCATCTAGGGATATTCATAATCTTTTTTCTTAGGTTCGTTATGAAAAGATACATGTACGTTAAATAAAAATGTGGAGGATTGTAATGAAAGCTTTAGCAATTGAAAACTACGGTAAAAAACCAAATTTTTTAGACTTCCCTATGCCCAAAATTAATAATGACGAGGTCTTAGTTGAGATATATGCGGCAAGTATAAATCCTCTTGATACAAAAATTCGAAAAGGTGAATTAAAATTATTATTGAAATACAAGATGCCGTTAATTTTAGGAAACGATTTTTCTGGGAAAATTGTTGAAGTAGGTACTAGTGTCACGAAGTTTAAAGTCGGTGATGAGGTATATGGTCGACCTAGAGCAAATAAAATGGGAACTTTTACTGAATATCTCTCTGTTAACCAAGAAGATATTGCATTAAAACCTAAAAATTTAAGTTTTGAAGAAGCCGCCTCCATCCCTCTAGTCGGATTGACATCCTACCAAGCTTTACATGATATTCTGCGAATTGAAAAAGGACATAAAATATTAATACATGCAGGATCAGGGGGAGTAGGAACATTTGCTATCCAACTTGCAAAACATATGGGTGCTTTTGTCGCAACTACAGCTAGTGATGGTAGTGATTTAGTAAAATCTCTTGGCGCTGACGAAGTTATTAATTACAAGACAGAAAAGTTCGAACATTCGATTCGTGACTACGACGCAGTTCTTGATACCATTGGGGGGGCGACGTTAGAGAGATCATTTGTAACATTAAAAAAAGGAAGAAAGATTGTTTCTATATCTGGAATCCCGAATGGTCGCTTTGCTAAAGAAAACGGATTTAGCTCATTTAAAAAAACCTTATTTTCAATTGCAAGTTATAGACTTACGAAGCTAGAAAAAAAACATAATGTCCAATACACGTTTCTTTTTATGAAGCATAGTGGAGAACAGTTGAAAATTTTAACAGAAATGTTAGAGTCAGAAGTGATTAAGCCTACACTTGATAAAGTTTTTATTTTCGAAGATGCCCAAAAAGCATTGGAGTATGCAGAGGCGGGAAGAGCAAAAGGAAAAATATCACTTAAATTAAAATAATTAGTCTTATCTAACAAACCTTTCCTAGGTAGAAAGTGTTTGTTTTTTTTACTTATCGAGGTTGCTTATAGAACTCCCATGAAAATTTTAAAAAAGCTCAAAATCTAGAAAAAACCATAACAAAATAGACCCAGTAAAAACGCTTTTTTAAAAAAAGGCTAAGCCTTATGAGTAATCTGATTGAGTTTGGTCAATCGTTAAACAAAAACCTCCAATCATAGCATATTAAGTAGAGGCAAGCGCGACGACCAAAAAAGGATTAATCTCCCATGAGTGCTATCCATAAAGGGCGCGACAGTCGGTGGTACACCGTGGTCGCCGGAGTCAGACTAACGGATGGGCTCAAAGGCACCAAAGTTCAAGGACCTTCTTCACCAGCCATTAAAACATTATCGACATAGAGACCAATTTTCATTCTCTGTGGTGAAGCGCTGATTTTTGCGCTTCATGGATGGCTAACGGGGCAGGTTAGCATTCCTGAAGTTCGTTATTTTTGAACAAACTTGCTGCCTTTTTATATGCCTATTATTTTTTGTACTTTACAAATATACTACCTAATTGTACAATAAAAAAAGACCGAATGGTCTTATGAATTTCGTAGACTTTTTTCAAACGGAGGCAAATAGATTCATGGTTAATCGCAAGGGAGAACAGACTAAAGCCCTGATCTTAGAAAAAGCATCGAAACTTTTTAATAGCCAAGGATATAGGGCATCTTCTATATCCGACATCATGCACGAGACTGGTCTTCGAAAAGGAGGGATTTATAACCATTTCGAAAATAAAGAGGAAATAATGTTGAGCGCTTTTTCCTTTTCCATTGACACGATGAGTCATTTTTTCTCTGAAGCAATGGCAGGCAAACAAGGATGCATGGAACGTCTTCTTTCCATTATTTCCGTATTCGAGGGGATAGCTGAAAGAGAATTGTTTCCGGGAGGTTGCCCGATTATGAATGCTGCCATTGAGGCAGATGACGCAGACCTATTGCTTCAAGAAAAAGTCCGTGAAGCAATGGATGGTTTGCTCGGAATGGTTCGTAATCTTGTTCAGGAAGGCATAAAGAAGGGTGAGGTTAAACAAGGAGTGGATCCCGAGTTTGTGGCGACAGTGTTTATCTCCACGCTGGAGGGGGCGCTAGCACTTAGCAAACTTTACAAGAACCAAGAGTACATGAAAAGAGCTGTGCATCATCTTAGATCGTTTCTTGCTCAGAACTGTGCCTAGCAGTCTAAAAAGAAGCCGGAGATGGCTTTTTTTTAGACTAAAAAAGACCGAACGGTCTCTTTAACTATCTATAATACTTAGAAGGCGATACTACGAAATCTGACAAGGATGCTGTCATAGTGGATCTCGTCTGTTCATCGATGGGCAAAAGAAACTATAAGTCTTGACCGTTCCGATGGGCTTTCCGTACAAGTTCTGTGAGCCTTGGTAGAAAGCTTCACGACGGCGTACTTTGAGATGCTACTGATACAGCGATGAGAATAGCCTACACATCTACCCTCAGCGAAGGGTAGACATTCACAACGCTAGAACTAAAAATCAATTTTACGAAGTCTGTATGGAATGCCGACTTCGAATGATTGGGCAGGCCATCAAACAGGGTAGTACTGACGGATGGGCGTTAAATTGAACGACTAAGGAGTTGAGCGCCATGAAAAAGATGACAATAAATGATCATCCTACCGTAAAACAATATTACAAGAAAAAGGAAATTGTGCAGGGAACCGAAGGCAGGCGCATAGATACACAATGGTTGCGGAATTTATGTCTACATGCAGGAGCCGACGATGTTGGATTCGTCTCTATTGACCGAAACGAACTTGAGGACCAACGAAAAGAAATTTTTAATCTGTTTCCTGAAGCCAGGACGCTTATTAGTTTCGTCTGTAAAATGAACCGCGAGCCCTTGCGTTCGACAGCTCGATCCATTGCAAATACGGAATTTCATCATGTTGTCGATAACGTAACGCATATCGGACATGAAATCGTGAAAGAGCTTGAAGAGCAAGGGATCAAAGCATTGAATCCGCCAGCAGGATTCCCGATGGAGCAGGAAAGTACCGGAAAAGCATGGGTCATCTCACATAAACCAATTGCGGTTGCGGCTGGACTCGGACAAATCGGAATCCATAGAAATGTCATTCATCCCAAGTTCGGCAACTTTATTTTGTTAGGTACGATCCTTACAAATGCAGATATGACTTCGGAAAGTCAGCCCATTGATTATAATCCGTGTTTGGAGTGCAAATTGTGCGTAGCTGCCTGCCCGGTAGGAGCCATTGGCGCTGATGGTCATTTTAATTTCTCCGCCTGTTATACCCACAACTATAGAGAATTTTCCGGCGGCTTCACTGATTGGGTGAAGAATATTACCGACAGCAAAAATTCTAAAGCATACAGGGAAAAAGTAAATGATGCAGAAACAGCATCTATGTGGCAGAGTCTTTCTTTTGGAGCTAACTATAAAGCGGCCTACTGTTTGTCCGTTTGTCCTGCTGGAGAAGATGTAATTGGTGAGTTTCTTGACGATCGGAAGAAATTTTTGAAGGACGTTGTCAAACCACTGCAAGATAAAAGCGAAATGGTGTATGTAGTGCCGAATTCCGACGCTGAGGATCATGTCAAAAAGCGTTTTCCCCATAAACAAGTTCGGCCGGTGAGCAACGGACTACAATCGAAATCAATCCGGGCGTTTTTGCAAGTGCTTCCTCATATGTTTCAAAGAAATCAAGCAAAAGATTTAGCTGCTACCTATCATTTTACATTTACTGGAGAAGAAGATGCTCAAGCAACGGTTATCATTAAGAACAAGACCCTTACTGTGGAAAAGGGACATATCGGGGATGCAGATTTCCAACTTATTGCAGACAGTCAAACATGGATTCGGCTGATGGCCAAAGAAACAGGGGTATTATCAGCCGTCATGTCAGGTAAAATTCGCACAAAAGGCCAGTTAAAGCTGTTCAAGGCTTTCAGCAAGTGCTTTCCGTCATAAAAAATGAGAAGATTTTAAAGAAATATGCTTTTTAATTTTCTTCATCATTAGTAAATTAACTTAAATGTTTAGGAGGTAAAATCAATGAGTACAGCTATTGAGAATGAAGTCATTTATAAAGCAAAGCTTGCAAAAGAAGCAAGTTTAGAAATGCAAAATAAAACAACTGAAGAAAAAAATACAGCACTATTAGCAATTGCAGAGCAATTACTAATAGATCAAGCGTTAATACTAAAAGAAAATGCAAAAGACATTGAATATGGTCATAAATTAGGGTTATCTGAGTCCATAATCGATCGTCTTATGCTGAATCCAGAACGGGTTAAAGCCATAAGTGATGCAATTCATTTACTAATTGATTTGCCCGATCCAATAGGAGAAGAATTGGAACGCATAAATAAGGATAATGGACTGATTATTAGTAAGCGACGTGTGCCACTCGGTGTCCTCGGTATGATTTATGAAGCCCGACCGAATGTAACCATTGATGCAGCTACGCTTTCTTTAAAAACAGGAAATACAGTTCTACTCCGTGGCTCTAGTTCAGCAAAACACACCAATATGGCTTTAGTTACGTCTATACATCAAGCATTGAAACGTGTGCAATTCCCACAAAGTGCGGTACTTTTAATCGAGGATACGTCAAGAGAAACAGCTAAAACATTATTTAACTTAACAGAGTATTTGGACCTTTTAATTCCTCGTGGAGGCAAAGATTTAATTGATTTAGTGGTACGTGAAGCAAGTGTGCCTGTTATTGAAACAGGGGCTGGTAACTGCCATGTTTTTGTTGATGCAACCGCAAAATACGATATTGTAAGACCAATCGTACTAAATGCTAAAACTCAGCGTCCATCAGTATGTAATGCGATTGAAAGTTTATTAATCCATGATGAATTCTTTAATAATTATGGGAAAGAACTACTTGAAACGGTATCAATTGCTGGGGTTAAAATTTATGGAGATGAAAAAGTTTGTAAAGAATTTCCAACAGCCCTCAAAGCAACAGAGGAACATTATGCAAAAGAATTTTCAGATTTAATCATCAGTGTGAAAACTGTAAATAGTGTTGAAGAAGCCATTGCTCATATTAATCAATATGGTACAAAACATTCCGAGAGTATTGTGTCGGAAACGCCAAAGAATGTTGAACAATTCTTAAATGATATTGATGCAGCAGTTGTCTATCATAATGCCTCAACACGCTTTACAGATGGCTTTGAATTTGGATATGGCGCCGAAATTGGCATTTCAACACAAAAGCTACATGTAAGAGGACCAATGGGGTTACCAGCTTTAACGACGACAAAATATTATGTCAATGGAGACGGACAAATTCGTCTTTAATTAATCACAATATACAGTATTGTGGTTTTAAAGAAAAGTTACATCGTATAGCGGATTTTTCCTTAGCAATACTGAACAAATGAAGCTTTTTATAAATTAGAATGAATGTTCTTAAAAACATGCTTATGCTCTTTGAGAATCTTGTTGCACAATAAATCAAGTAAAGCCACTATATAAATCATTTAGAGAAAGGATTGATTTTTATGAAAATGGATTCCAACACAATTCTCATAACGGGCGGAACATCCGGGATTGGATTCGAGCTTGCTGCTCAGCTCCTTCAGCTTGGGAACACCGTAATTATTACCGGGCGGTCTAAGTCCAAACTGGACTTAGCTAAAAAGAAACTGCCAAACGTTCACACATTTCAGAGTGATGTAAGCGATCCAAAGGCCATATCTGACCTTTATGAAAAAGTAATCAGTCAATTTCCTGAACTGAATGTTCTGATCAATAATGCTGGGGTTATGCATAAATTGAACTTTCATACCAAAGAAGTTGATTTAGTGGATTTCAGTAGCGAGATTGAAATTAACCTCAGTGGTTCGATCCGCATGGTGAACCAATTCTTATCGCATTTAAAGGCGAAGAAATCCGCTGCGATTATGAATGTCTCATCCGCACTTGCATTTGTTCCTTATCCGGCATTGCCCGTATATAGTGCGACGAAAGCCGGTATTCATTCATTTACACAATCACTGCGAATACAGCTAAAAAATACTAATATTAAAGTGTTTGAATTGGCGCCTCCAGCTATTCAGACCCCTTTAGTTGAAGTTTTTGATGCCGACGAGATTAAAGCCGTAAAACCTATGGATGCCGGTAATATGGTTAGGTACGCAATCAAGGGTTTGAAAAAGGATCGCTTTGAGATCCTGCCGGGGCAGAGCAGTGCGCTGAAGTTCATGAGTCGTGTTGCACCTCAGTTTATGTTAAATCAGATAAGCAAAACTGTTGACAATGTGCTGACTCAAACCAAGAGTTAACTATACGGAACAGTGGTACATTAAACATGAATGTTGATTCTGAACAGATGACTTTATTTATTCTCTCTTACAGTGCATTGGCCCTCAGCAGATTGTATAAGGATAAGCGATATTTACATGGTCATCATGCAGATAAATGCTATTCTTTTCTAATTTTATTTTTTATTCTTTTTTTTGAACAAAAAAGAGACCGATTGGTTTTTTATTCAGGGGGGATTTATATTCTAGCACATAAAAAATGGTCTATGTGGTCACAACTTATTGCGGGTTTCTTGTTGGTTATTTCGACTACTGGCTTTGCAAGATTGGCTTATGGTGTGTTAATGCCTTTTATGCAAGCCGACTTAAATATGAACTACACACAGGCAGGATTATTAGCAACAACGATCTCGCTTGGCCTTCTTGCAATATCCCCTTAGCTGGGTTATTAGCAATTAAGAAAATGATGACGGTTAAATACCTGAATCTCCAGCTGCACAAGTACTTGGTTTTAAGGTGGTAGATGTTGAAGAAGGTAAGTTGTTATTGAAACGGAAGCTTCTGGAAGATTGCATAATCCAATGGGCACGCTACATGATGGGTTACTTTGTGATATAGCTGATGCTGTGATGGGATATGCTTTGCAAACTTGCACCAAATGAAATGGAGGATGCATCAAGTACGATTTCAAACATTGGTTCAGTTGGCGGACAATGGTTTACACCTGTTATTAACCATCCTGAAGTAGCTATTCTTGGGGTTGGCCGTATTGCTGAAAAACCAATTGTTCGAGAGGGTGAAAAAATTGTAAGCTTCGACCCCAGAATGATCGACGGAGCTACAGCACAGAATGCAATGAATCATATTAATCGATTATTAAACGACCCAAAACAATTGTTAATGGAGGCGTAAGTAAATGGTTGTCGGAGATTTCCCAATTGAAACAGATACTATAATCATCGGTGCAGGTCCTGGGGGTTATGTAGCAGCAATTCGTGCTGCCCAGCTGGGACAAAAAGTAACAATTGTTGAAAAGGAATTTTTTGGGGGTGTATGTTGTAATGTCGGCTGTATTCCTTCAAAGGCATTAATAGCCGCTGGTCACCGCTATGAAACAGCTAAGCATTCCGATGCATATGGAATTACAGCAGAGAATGTAAAGGTTGATTTTTCAAAGGTACAAGAGTGGAAAGATAGTGTAGTGAAAAAGTTAACTGGCGGTGTCGAAGGACTATTAAAAGGAAATAAAGTTGAGATTGTACGTGGTGAAGCATTCTTTGTAGACAGTAATTCATTACGCGTAATAGGCGAAAAAAATGCTCAAACATACACCTTTAAAAATGCAATTATTGCAACAGGATCGCGTTCAATCGAGTTGCCTACATTTAAATATTCAAAACGCGTTCTAAATTCGACTGGTGCCCTCAGCTTAAATGAAATTCCTGAAAAAATCGTTGTTATTGGCGGCGGTGTTATCGGAATCGAGCTTGGCGGTACCTATGCAAACTTTGGTACCCAAGTAACGATTTTAGAGGGTGCAGATGAAATTTTGGGCGTAGGTTTTGAGAAACAAATGTCAGCCGTTGTTAAAAAGAGTATGAAGAAAAAAGGTGTAGAATTCTATACCAAAGCAATGGCAAAAGGTGTAGAAGAAACAGAAAATGGCGTCACTGTAACCTTTGAAGTAAAAGGTGAAGAAAAGAAAATAGACGCTGATTATGTGTTTGTGATGGTCGGACGACGCCCGAATACGGATGAAATAGGTCTTGAACAAGCCGGCGTAAAATTGACAGACCGTGGACTTATTGAAATCGATAAGCAATGCCGCACGAATGTTCCTAATATTTATGCAATCGGTGATGTTGTTCCAGGTCCACAATTAGCACATAAGGCATTCTATGAAGCAAAAATTGCTGCTGAAGCGATTGCCGGACATCCATCTGAAATTGATTATATAGGCATTCCAGCTGTCGTATTTTCAGACCCTGAACTTGCAACTGTAGGTTATACTGAACAACAAGCAAAAGATGAAGGTATTGAAGTAGTAGCTGCGAAATTCCCATATGCGGGAAATGGACGTGCCTTGTCACTTGACAGCACAGAGGGGTTCGTTAAGCTTGTAACTCGTAAAGAAGATGGACTTGTTATCGGAGGGCAAGTTGTCGGAGCAAATGCATCAGATCTCATTTCGGAGTTAGGTTTGGCTGTTGAAACAGGACTGACTGCAGAAGACATCGCTATGACAATCCATGCGCATCCAACACTTGGAGAAATGACAATGGAAGCTGCCGAAGTGGCACTTGGAACCCCAATTCATATCATTAATAATTGATTGGATTCTGTACCGAACAAATCAATTTAAGCAGAAGTAAACTATGCAATCTTTACTCCAGAATTGCGCCGTTTCTTGAATAACTAAAATATGGTCTCAGTCGTAAAATTACTTTATTCTTATTAAATTAACGGGAGTTCAATAAGAACTCCCAACCATTACTTGTTATACGCATTTTGAGTAATAAGTTGCATATTGCTTTCATCAGCATGAAAGAGTGCTTTTGCTAATTACAGTCAATTCCTCTACTTGTTTATATGAATGGCTTCCAAGAAGCTTTAGAGCGTGTGAGATCTGTTTCTTGGTGTACTTGTTAGGACGACCCTCGTTGAAACTTCAAGCTGTCTTACTATGGCTTTGTCTTTCTGGGTTCTCTCCACGATCATGTCACGCTCAAACTTTGCAAAGGAACTCAAGAGTTAAAGATAAGTCTTCCTGTATGAATAATAATAGGTGCGGCATGTTAATCCACGTTATTGTTTTCCACATACTTAGTATCCGATTTATGTAATCTTATCAAATTGTTGTTAAGGAAGACTAAAATCAATATACTTTTACACAACAAGAAAGCTCTTAAATAATAAGAGCTTTTTTGCATGCTTACTTCCTCTATTGACTATTTAAGAAAGGCTGTGCAGGCTTTCTTAAATAGTCTACGAGACGGGGGTAAGGTAATTCGATAGGTTTTACCTTAATAATATTTATTCTGGTAACTGAAATACCTAATAGTTATTATGATATATACCAAAAAAATATCTCTGGCCTATTATTGTGAAAAGATTTCTTTTGCGTTGTCCAAGGCCATTTTATTTCCTAGTGCTGAATAGTCAAGCCATGGCTGATCCGGAACTACGTAAACATGTTTTCCTTTAACTGCTTTCAACCCTTTCCAAATGGGTGTATCTTCTAACTGTTTAAAAGCTGTCTGAGACTCATCGTCACTGTTGACGATGACAAATATAGCATCTGCATCGAAATCTGGAAGAACTTCTTGAGATATGACTTCGTAAGGTAGATTTTTATCAATGTCTTCAACACCATTGGCAGGTTTAAAACCTAAATCCTGAAATAAGATGGGTCCCATTGGTCGTTTTGTACTAAATACTCGTAACTCCTTTGCCGTAACACGTATTGCCATTACTTTACTGCCTTCACCAAGTTTATTTTCAATTAAACTTTTCACTTCTTTTGTTTGTTTTTCATAATCTGAAATGAATTTTTCTGCTTGCTGTTGACGATCGACAAGATTACCTACTGACTTTAAATGATCTCTCCATGTTCCTTCATCAAGATTAAATACATGAGTCGGTGCGATTTTTTCGTATTTTGATACATCTTTTCCTGAAAATTCCTTATCAAGATAAATCACAGAAGGGTTTAGTTCAATCAATGCTTCCATATCCGGATCTTTTACAGGTCCAAGCTTTTGCGTATCTTTTAATTGATCCTTAACATGAGGCAGAAAATCTTTTAATTCCCCACCAATAACAGAACCAACTGGAGTTATACCTAATGCAAGCAAATCATTTGTTAGATGGATGGAAAGTGAAGCGATTCTAGGTTCTTCACTCCTAGGTTTATTTTTTTGTTCCGATTTACTATCATTTGAAGAAGTTTGTCCGCAAGCGGACAAAATAAGAATTAACATAATGCTAAATAAAATAGTAAGTTTCTTGTTCATTTTTTTCTCCTTATTGAAAAGTTATTTTGTTTTTGTGAGCAAATAAAGAAAATAGGGAGCTCCTATAGCAGCGACTACTATACCAGCTGGAATAGCATTTGGCTGAAATATGGATCGACCAATGGTATCCGCAAGCACCAAAATAATGAGGCCTATAAGTCCTGAAACAGGAAGGAAATGTTGGTACATTGGGCCAACAAGCCGGCGGGCAAGATGAGGAGCGACTAGACCAATAAATCCAATACCGCCGGCCATTGCTACACTCGCACATGACAAACCAACAGCAGTTGCCAGCATCAGCAAACGTTGTTTTTGAACAGAAGCACCAAGGCCAGCTGCTACGTCATCACCAAGTGATAAGGCATTTAATGTGTTAGATTGGAACCAAGCATAAGGTGCCAAAATAAGGATCCACGGAAAAAGGGCAATAACATGAATCCAATCTCTTCCCCATACATTTCCAACTAACCATCTTGAAGCAAATGAGTAGGTTTCTTCATCAAGACGAAGAGACAGAAAAAGTGTAATTGCACTAAAACCAGCAGAAATTGCAATTCCAATCAGAATAAGTCGAATGGGCAGTATGCCTTTGTAACGATCATAGGCAAGTAAAACAATAAGAAAAGCAGTTATGACTCCGCCTAAAAAGGTAAATAACGGTATAAGAATGGACGCTTTTTCATCTAATGAATGAAAATATGTAACAAAGATAATGAGACCAAAGGACGCACCTGCATGTAAGCCTAAAATTCCTGGATCTGCCAAAGGGTTACGTGATAATCCTTGTAAGATTGCACCTGAAATTCCTAATCCAACTCCCGCCAACATAGTAATCAAGATTCGTGGCATACGGTAATCAAACAGCACAGTAGAACTTTTAAAATCACCGTAGCCTAAAAGCGTTTGGATTACTTTAAAAGGTGAAAGTCGCAGTGTACCTGTATTCAAGCTTATTAATACTGCAACTATACTAATTAAAATAAATACCATAGTAACTGTATATGCCCTCTTGTTGTCTCCATTCATATGATATTTCACCTATAAGTCCCTCCCTACTTTACGAGCAATATAGAGAAAAAAAGGAACACCGACAAGGGCAACCATTATACCAATAGCCAGTTCTCTAGGTGGGTTCAAAGTTCGAGCTCCCAGATCAGCCAGTATTAACAGTATCGAACCCAATAATGCTGACATTGGAATGATGAGTTGATAATATCCTCCAACCAATTTTCGTGAAATATGTGGGATTACAAGTCCAACAAACCCTATTGAACCAACGGCCGAAACAGAAACCCCTGCCAGAATAACGGCTATTATTATTCCAAGTATTCTAATACGAGTCGTATTCACACCAAGATTGGTGGCAATATCATTGCCCATTGAAATGAGCGACACAGATCGCCCTAACGATATTGCCCAAATAATTGCCATAAGAATAATAGGAGCTAACACTTTCAAATGATTCCACTTTATCCCTGCAACACCTCCGGCATACCAAAAGGCTAAATCTTGACTCAAATCATAATAAATAGCCACTCCTGAACTAAGTGAATGTAAGAGTGCTGCTATCACTGCACCTGAGATTGTCAGCCGTATAGGTGTTAATCCTCCCGGCACAGATGAGCCAATTATAAAAATGAATATTGTACTCAATACAGCTCCTATAAATGAAAAAACCATCAAGATAGAATACGGAATGTTTGGAAAGAAAGCAAAACTAAGGGCTACCACAAACATTGACCCTGCGTTAATACCAAGTATTCCTGCGTCAGCTAAGGGGTTGTGGGTGACTCCTTGCATTAAAGCCCCTGCAACTGCAAATGCTGCTCCGACTAATGCAGCGCCAATCACCCGTGGAAGCCGTAGTTCGTGAATAATCTGTTGCTGTGTCAGTGTAGGATCATAATTAAAAATCGCTGAACACACTGTATTGAAGGTAACCTCTTTTGCCCCAAATGTTACAGCCAAAAACAGGCACATCACTAATCCAAGAATCACCAGAATGAATAAACACATTAGCAGAAAAACACTTGAACGATTTTTGAGTCCCTTTAGAGAGGGATTATGTAACATTTAATTCATCCTTTACTTTTCACTAAATGAAATTGATAATCATTATCACGATGATTATATCTTTACTCTTTGTTGAAATCAATCTATTTTTTAATACGTTAATTTGAGAAGCGTAACGATAAGGAAGAACCTGAAATGTATATAGGTTTTGAGTAAATAAGGAAGTAAATACTCTGTCGTAAGAGCTTGACAGCCGAAGGATTAAATAGTTGATTGAGTCCTTTAGGGCTTATAAAGACTCCGTTGTAGATACTAGACAACTACATAACTCTGTTAGGGAAGTACTCACTACTTTTTGGCTAGCTCTTGGAGAGCTTTTGGAGATAAAAATCGTTGTAGTTCCTGTGAAAAGAGGGTAAGTTCGTCTGAAATCTCGCGATACATAAAAAAAACACCAGCCTTTTCATGATATTACAGGAATAATAGCGTTTTTCGATTTTTGTTGGTAGGACCCCTAAAAGTGGATTTGAGTCAATATTTAGGACACTAAAAAGTTAAATCTTAGAGAGTTAGTTAGTTTTAAAATTTAAACAAGTCTTATACTGAGAATTGACTACTAAGGAACAAGAATTATTAGTTTGGGTTAAAAAAGTTAAAAAATAAGAGCAAAGATTTACAGTTATACTAATTAGTTACGCTTATCTATTTGAACGTTAAGGGGTAAACCTCTTCTCTTCAATTCTTCTTCTAGAACGAGGATAAGTTTTTTTTCTAAGTCTAATTTAATTGCTTTATGGTATGAGTCTATCAATAGTTGATCATTTAATTTTTTCATATATTCCCTCTTCTATTTCTTTAAAACCACGTTTAAGTCTCTAACTTAAAATATAGAGTGAACTTTTTTGCAATAACAAGGTTTCATATTTATTCTATATTTTAATCTACATAAAACAACATAAACCGACATCGTTAAACACAATATATTTAGCTTTCCTAGTTTACATAATAGTGATTATTAACATAACAGTTAAAAATCACCGATTAAAGTAATAATTTAATTTGATATATATAGACGGTTCTGGGATTTCAATTAAGTGGTTTATTTTTGAAGATCGTAGCTTATCTATGCAACTAAAGGGGATTTACTTCAATAAGGGGTTGCTGCGGCAACCTTTTATTACGAAACTACCATGAAAATAAGTTTCTTTAAAAATGAAAAATGACTATACTTAAGGAGACCTTGCTCAATCGTTTAAAAAAAAGAGGAGAGCGGTAATTAATTAGTCTATGGATTAGGGTTGACTGGTTTAAGGTCAGTATCAGTATTGACACTTCCTAACCATTTTCATTCTTTGTGGTGAATCGCCGATTTTTGCGATTCATGGATGGCTAACTATCGGGGCAGCATTCCTGTAATAACTGAAAATGAGGTTTGAACGAAAAAAGACCTCTTGATAAGGTGAGTGTCATAAGCTGGCCAGCTAAAAAAGGACAAAAACATCTATTTGGAGGTCTCACAATGAATTATAACCAAGCTCTCGCGACATGATTGTGCTTAGCGATATCTACGGGTCAAGACAAGGGCTTTAATAAAGAAAAGGATTCGTCCGATGTTGGATTAAAATCATTTCAAACAGCCACTGATATATTAAGTCACCTTAAAGCTATGCACATAATCAAAATAGGACAGATTCACAGAAGAAGGGTTGAATCTGCCCAAAATCAAAAGAAATTTATTTGCAAATTGTTCAGAGTTTAATTATTATCTGTAAGTTGATAGGAATGTTACGACTTTTCCTTCAAGTAACTCATTTTTGCACCAGAACCATATACTCTATATCATATCAATATGAGTTATTTTCCAATGCTCATTCTTAATAAGCTGCTCTAATTTTTCTTTGTCTCTTTTATTAAAGTAATGGATAATTTGTTTATGATGTTCATTCATTTGTTCTAATACGGCAAATAGTTTTTCTTCGTCTTTACTCAAATAAATTTGTCTAACAAAACTGTTTTGTAAAGAATTAAGAAGGTCTATTAATGTATCGTTTTTACATTTATCTATATATACTTTATGGAATTGATTTTGGTATTGTTGATAATCCGCATAATTTTTTTGTGAAATTGACAGATCAATTTTTTTAACCAACTCTTTCATTAGTTCAATATCACTTTCTGTAATATGGGCTATAGATAATGAGGCTGCTAAGGCGTCCAGCACACCAACAACTTGAAAAACATCAAGCTTCTTATTTGTATCAAGTTCTTTAACGATAAATCCTTTTCGTGGAAAATACTCAAGTAAATTTTCTGAGGCTAATTGTATCAAAGCTTCCCTTACAGGAGTTCTGCTCACTTCTAATTTCTCGCTTAGTGCTACTTCATTTATTTTATGCTTAGGAAGCAGTGTTCCATTCTGAATTTCTTCAGCTATATGATTATATACATGGTCTTTAAGTGATTGGTATCTCTTTTTGATAGTCCTTCTCCCCTATGTTAAAAGTTGATATCATCTATTATACAATATACAATATAAAATTGAAAATTCTTGATTTTTATATTGGCATCGGCTTCTAAATCCTTCAATAGCTCTACTGTTTTGTAATATAGTAACTCACTATTACTTGCATTACTATCAGGCTCTAAGTTGATCATGAAGCGAATGGAACCGATCATAAGAATTTCTCATTTTAAATGAATGTAAGGAATGAGAGTGAAGGCGAACATTTAAGACTGCTACATGGAAATAGAATATGGAGCATTATTAAAACCTAGCTGTTTTAATTTGAAAGTATTTTTGAAATTAAATAAATAAAACATTGAAATGGCAAAGAGTCCAGTGTATTATAATCCATAATATGAATGATATTTCTGATTATTCAGCAAATTATACAATATACAATATAACTGAAAATTATGCTGAGTTATTAGCTTTTTTAACTAAATACCTTCATATTAAAAATAGTAAAAAGTAATTTTAAGTAAGTAAAAAAAGGTAGTGGTGACTAGTATAAAGAAAAGGAGGGACCATTAAATATACAATATACAATATAATATAAATTATATAATAAGTTGCTAATAAAGCATCATTTTAAAAGTGGCAAAGATAAATTTAAGCAGTAAAAAAGAGAAATAACAAGTACGGAAAAGAAAGTAACTATTAAATATACAATATACAATATACAATATACAATATATTATATAAATTCGAACAACAAAGAGATGTAGTTGAAAAAGCTATGAAAATTAGAGGTGAGAAAACATGAGTAAGCAAAACGATATACGAGAAGGTACCAAGGCTGTATGGGCAGGAGAAAAAGAATCTCTTGCTTACAATGCAACTCAAGTTCCCGTGGTGCTAAGTGTAGCCTACAATTACGATGACATAGAAGAGTGGCATGAAGTGGCTATTGGAAATAAGCAAGGGTATATATACAATCGCATGGCAAATCCTACTGTTCAAGCTCTGGAGGAAAAAGTAAGAATCCTCGAGGGAGCTGAAGCAGCAATTGGTTTCTCATCAGGAATGGCGGCTATTAGCAGCACTCTATATACATTTTTAAGACCGGGAGACCGGGTCATATCGGTTAAAGACACATATGGGGGAACCAATAAAATCTTTACCGAATTCTTACCGAATCTCGATGTAGATGTGCAGTTATGCAACACTGGAAATCATGAAGAAATTGAAGCTGAAGTGGACAAAGGATGCAAGGTTTTATATTTGGAGTCTCCTACCAATCCTACGATGAAGATTACTGATATTGAGAGAATGGTAAGAGCCGGAAAATCGGTAGGGGCGTTGGTCATCATAGACAATACTTTTGCTACTCCCATTAATCAAAATCCGATTCAATTAGGAGTTGACATTGTAATTCATAGTGCCACTAAATTCTTAAGCGGACATGCTGATGCATTAGGCGGTGTGGTATGCGGCTCCAAAGAACTGATGAAAAAAGTCTATCATTATCGAGAAATCAATGGAGCGACGATGGATCCTTGGTCAGCCTATCTTATTTTAAGAGGGATGAAAACGTTAAAACTTCGAGTACGTCAGCAAGAAAAGAGTGCAATGGAAATCGCAAAGTATCTGCAAAAGCAAAAGCTTGTAGAAGCGGTCAATTATCCTGGGTTAGAAACGCATCCGCATCACCATATTGCAAAGAAACAGATGAGAGGTTTCGGCGGAATATTAAGTTTTGTATTGAAAGGGGAGATGGATGCAATAAAAATTTTATTGCCAAAATTACAATATGCAAATAAAGCCGGAAATCTTGGAGCTGTAGAAACTATATATGGACCCGCAAGAACGACTAGTCATGTGGAATGTACTCTTGAAGAACGCAAAGCTCTTGGTATTCCGGAAGGTTTGGTTCGTATCTCCGTAGGAATTGAGGATACGGAAGATCTTATTTCTGATTTAGAACAAGCTTTTGCTCATTTGGAGTCACAACTACCAGTAACGGTAGCTGCAAATAAAGATACTGATAATGGAAGAGGTATGGAGATATGACACAAAAAATTGCATTACTTGGATTTGGTGTAGTCGGCCAAGGGTTGGCAGAAATTTTACAAGATAAAGGTGAGTCTTTACACAGTGAACTTGGCTTTGATGCAAAAATTGTTGCCATTTCCGATGTCATGAAGGGCTCTCTTTATCACCCTGAAGGGTTGGATATCTCTCAAGTATTACAAGTTGTAAAGGAAACGGGAAAACTGGAGAGTTACCCTGAAACCCCTGGGTTGATAAGGGGATGGGACAGCTTTAAGACAATCCTTGAGAGTAATGCGGATACCATTGTGGAGATTACTTTCACTGATGTAAAAACTGGTCAACCCGCTATCGATCATTGTAAGACGGCATTTGAAAGTAAAAAGAACGTAGTAATGAGCAATAAAGGTCCCGTTTCTTTAGCTTATCAAGAACTAGCTGAGTTAGCCAAAAAGAATAATGTGCGATGGGGCTTTGAAGGAACTGTTATGAGTGGAACACCAGCATTGAAAATGCCTCTCGTTTCATTGGCGGGAAATAACATTTTTGAAGTGCGGGGGATTTTAAATGGAACGACTAATTATATTCTGACCAAAATGGAAGAAGGATTGAGCTATAAGGATGCATTAATTGAGGCACAAGCTCTTGGCTATGCAGAGGCAGATCCTACCAGCGATGTAGAGGGATATGATTCGCAGTATAAAGCTACTATTCTTGCTAATGTTGTAATGAATATTCCGATGAAACGAGAGGAAGTAGAATGTGAAGGAATTAGCCATCTTACACAACAAGACATTCAATGGGCAAAATCTGAAGGGAAAAGGTGGAAGCTCATTGCTAAATGTAAAAAGGATGGTGATAAAGTAATCGCAAAGGTAGGTCCTGAAGCTATACCTCTTACAGATCCTCTAGCTGGAGTTTTGGGAGCACAAAACGCTATTACGTATAACTGTGACTTAGCCGGTCCGATTACCTTGATTGGTGCCGGAGCTGGTCGCAAAGAAACAGGATTCTCTATTCTGATTGATTTAATCAATATTAGCCGTGGGCAATTATGATCTTGTATACCATTCAAGTTATAAGCTGGAAAATTACTTATACGGGGTGAATATCGATGACATTTATTGAAGCGCTTACAAAGAAAAATAAGATGTTTCTTGCTGGAAAATGGGTATCCGGCGATAAAATAATTGAAGTTCTCGATCCACAAGATAATAGTTTAGTTGCAACCGTCCCTGCTGCTAATGAGAAGGATGTACTTCATTCCATTGAAGAGGCAAAAAAGGGAGCGAAAATAGCCGCGGACATGCCAACACATGAAAGAATTGCCATTCTAAATCGTGCCGCCGATTGGATCTATGAGCATAAGGAAAAATATGCAATGACCATTGCCCGTGAGGGAAGCAAGACCATTAAAGAGGCGAGAAAAGAAGTAGTGCGTTGTATCGAAACACTTCGAATTAGCGCAGAAGAAGCAAGGCGAATTAATGGCGAAACGATTTCGTTTGACCAAATGCCGGGAAGCGAAGATCGCATGGGATATTATTATCGTTTTCCTGTTGGGATTATTGTAGCTATAACACCTTTCAACGATCCATTAAATCTTGTTGCCCATAAAGTGGGACCTGCTATTGCTTCTGGAAATGCCATCATCGTAAAACCAGCACCTGCTACACCTTTAAGTGCTCTTTTATTGGCAGAAGCCTTTGAAAAAGCAGGTTTACCACCTACAATATTGTCCGTCATTACGGGGTATCCGAGTGATATGGGCGAGAGTCTGATTACTCATTCAGCCATACGAATGATTTCTTTCACAGGAGGACTCGCCACTGGCAAAGCGATTATGCAAAAGGCAGGCTTGAAAAAGATGAATATGGAGCTAGGATCAAACTCACCCGTTATCGTGCTGGAAGATGCTGACTTAAAAAAGGCGGTTGAATCGACTGTATCCGGCGCCTTTTGGGCCGCAGGTCAAAATTGCTTGGGAGTGCAAAGAGTATATGTTCAAGAAGATATTTATAGGGACTTTATTGGAAAGTTTGTTAACCGTACTCAACAGTATCGAGTGGGCAATAAACTCTCAGAGGAAACCGACATGGGGCCTATGATTTCGGAGACAGAAGCAAAGCGAGTTGAGAGTTGGGTTAATGAAGCTGTTGCGAAAGGCGCAAGATTGCTGTGTGGCGGTAAACGTCAAGGTTCTTTTTATTATCCAACTGTTTTAGAGAATGTCCCAGCACATTGTAAGCTGGCAACTGAAGAAGTTTTCGGACCAGTTGTTACCATTCACAGTGTGCCCGATCTGGATACCGCTATTTTCCAATCTAACAATGTGGAGTTCGGCTTGCAAGCAGGTATATTCACTCGTGACTTAGATAGGGCGTTTGGAGCTATACGTAAATTGGATGTAGGCGGGGTTATGGTAAATGATAGCTCTGATTATCGTATAGATGCCATGCCTTTCGGGGGAGTGAAGGGTTCTGGTTTAGGTCGTGAAGGAATTAAGTTTGCACTTCAAGAAATGACTGAAACAAAAGTGGTTTGTTTTAAAGTTTCGAGCAACAGATGAGAGAAAAAGGTTAATTTGATAATGATAGCATTATAGGAATCGACCCGAGGTCAATCTTCGCGCTACAAGTAAGGTACTGCATCATAATATAAAGGAGGAGACTGAATGCTAGACGCCAAGTGTACCAATCAAAATCAGTTGAAGCGTTCAATGAAAAGCAGGCACTTGTTCATGATTTCGCTAGGTGGGGTAATTGGAACGGGTCTATTTCTAAGTACAGGCTATACAATTAATCAGGCTGGACCGGGAGGAACGATTCTCGCTTATTTGGTTGGTGGGCTGATCATGTATCTGGTCATGCTATGCCTTGGCGAATTAACTGTAGCTATGCCGGTAACCGGTTCATTTCAAACATATGCTACGAGATTTGTGGGTCCTGCCACCGGATTTACCATTGGTTGGCTGTACTGGCTAACCTGGGTAGTTACGGTAGGGTCGGAATTTACTGCATCCGGCCTATTGATGAAGAGATGGTTCCCGGATACTTCCGTCTGGATGTGGAGCGCACTCTTTGCGATTTTACTTTTTCTGCTGAACGCCTTTTCTGTAAAATTTTTCGCGGAAACTGAATTTTGGTTTGCCGGCATTAAAGTAATTACTATTATTTTATTTATCATATTAGGTGGAGCAGCGATGTTTGGCTTCATTCCTATGAACGGTAGTGCAGCTGCTCCGATGCTTTCTAATTTTACCGGGGAAGGAGGCCTTTTTCCAAATGGATTCCTTCCGATACTTATAACCATGATTTCTGTGAATTTTGCCTTTTCAGGAACAGAGCTCATCGGTATTACTGCTGGAGAAAGTGAAAACCCGGAAAAAGACATTCCACTAACCATTAGAAATGTAATTTGGAGAACTATGTTTTTCTTTGTTGGTGCCATATTTGTATTATCTGGATTAATCTCCTGGAAAGAAGCGGGAGTCATTGAAAGTCCGTTCGTTATGGTTTTTGATAGCATAGGGATACCTTTTGCAGCTGATATCATGAACTTTGTTATTATTACAGCTTTACTGTCAGTAGCAAATTCCGGTCTCTATGCATCTACCCGTATGTTATGGTCTCTTTCAAATGAGCAGATGATAAGTCCTCTCTTAGGAAAGGTAACGTCAAAAGGAGTTCCGTTTAATGCTTTGGTTGTAAGTATGGCAGTAGCCTGCTTGTCATTATTCTCTAGTGTAGTGGCTCCGGATACGGTTTATATGGTGCTTGTGGCTATATCTGGATTTGCGGTTGTTGCAGTATGGATGGGAATTGCTTTATCACAGTATGTGTTCCGTAAACACTTTCTTAAAGCGGGTGGTGATATTAGAGATTTAAAATTTCGTACACCACTTTACCCTTATGTGCCCATTACCGCTTTTGTTTTATGTTTCGCTTCTATTTTGGGTCTTGCTTTCGATCCAAGCCAACGAATTGCCCTATATTGTGGAATACCATTCATTGCCTTTTGCTATCTCCTCTACTATATAAAAAATCGAGGAATTAAGAATCAAATCGATTCTCATGGTGAATCAGATCAATTTTTTGAGAATATCAAGTAGTGAGTGTCTAGTATAAAAAACCTAATAAACTAGAATATAATTATATTGTAGTCAAATGGAAGTAAACTTGATTAGACAAACCCAAACCCTACAATAAAGGAGAAGCAAAGTCAGCTGGTTATAGAGAATCTAAAAGATAATGTTATCGAAAGTAGTGTTACTGTTACTTACAGTAACACTCTTCTTTTTATCCCTAATAATATAAATGTCCTCAGCCATTGGAAAATTTCACTTCGATTGGCAACAATTTTTTTGAACCCCATATGATTTTTTTCACCCGCCATAAAAGGAAAAGTGAGGGTATTTGGTAATTACGTTTGAAATATCGTAGGGAAGTCACACAGAATGTAGAATAGGTGAATCAAGTGGGATATTAACGTGAAAGGAATGTGAAGCAAGAAGGTAAAAGAGATATTGGACGGCTTAATGATAACCGGCAACACCATAGCTAAGATTGCTAAAGAGAAAGTGGGTATTGGTGAAAAGAAGTTAAAGAAGCATTACACAATGCTGGATATGAATATCAAAACTCTGGCCAAAAGGGCTGTACTATGTAGGTGAAGGTGAAGGTGAAGAATCACTTTAGAACACATTCACAACCTATTTTATTTGATGTGAACAGAGGGATAAATGGTAATGAAATAGATTTCACATCGGAAGAAAAAGCGATATTAAAGGAACTCATAAGGCATATGCCCTGGATGAAAAACAAGATAACCCTATTAGTAGAGAAAATCTTTATCAGAGGATTATCGCTTTAGAATAGGGTAAAATGTACGGAAAACGATTGTCATAAATGAGGAAGTTGGGGCTTTGTTTGATAGGTCCGCAGACCAACAGAAATTCATAAAATCCGATTTAATTGAAATTGCGATCCTCGATTTAGTTGAAAAGTACAAATAGAGTATTGCCATTACCAAGCACTAATAACGACAGTCAATATTTATCGACGCTAGGAGTTTTTAGAATCAGAAAGCAGAACAAATGATTTACTCTTGTTCTGCTTTTTAATTTATAACATTAACATATTTTATTCTTATAAAAGTTAACGAAGTAGATTTTATGGAATTAACAAGTAATGACTACATTCAACTAAATCTATTTGACACTATTGTAGCCGTAGTATGGCCCCTTAATCATATTGTGAAGTGTGTTTCGATACTATAGATAAAATGGTTCTAAGGCACAACAGGTACTCCACAATAAACTCATTGTGCTTTTCCAAGTTCATTGTCTTCACCGCTTTTGTGCTTTTTTCTCTTCTTTATTATTACGTGGTAATAAATATAACAGGCTACCATAAAAGGTATACCACAGTATAGCCCTAGTCTTTGATTAGGAATAAAAATAAGGCTAATTAACACAATTCCGTATGACACGAATCCCAAGATCGGAACAAGTGGATACAGAGGTGTTCTGAATTTTAAATCTTTTACATTTCCACCTTCTGCTTTAAACCGTTTTCGAAAAAAGAACTGTGATGCACAAATAGACATCCATACGACAATTGTAATCACACCTGAAATAGAAATAAGCCAGACATAGACTGTTTCTGCAGCCACGACACTAGTAAGAAGTGAGAGTGCCGATATGGATATTGTGATAATCAGTGCATTCAACGGAATACCTTTTGAAGATAATTTACCGACCACAGATGGGGCCATTTCAGTTTTAGAAAGTGACCAGAGCATTCTTGATGCTGCATACAGTCCTGAATTGGCTACAGATAGAACAGCGGTAAGGATAACAAAATTCATAATATCTGAAGCATATGGAATTCCAATCATGTCAAATACGGAAACAAACGGACTTTCAACTAATCCGGCAGTTTTCCACGGTATTAGTGCAACAAGTACAAACATCGCCAAAACAAAGAAAAACATGGTACGCCAAATGATATTTCGAATGGAACGCGGAAGCGTCTTGTCTGGATTTTCACTTTCTCCAGCAGCTATACCAATGAGTTCAGTTCCCTGGAAAGAATAGTTCACCGTAACCATTGTTAAAAATATGGCGAGAATACCATTTGGGAAGAGGCCACCGTCACCTGTGAAATTCGAAAAAAACGGGGCAGATTCATCACCTTTTAAGTCAATCAAACCAAGCATAGCTGCCCCCCCAAGGATAATAAAGAGAACAATAGCTGTCACCTTAATGCTAGAAAACCAAAATTCTGTTTCTGCAAAGCTACGTGTGGACAATGCGTTTATCGAGAATATGATAATTCCGAATACCATACACCAAATCCAAACAGGAACTTCCGGAAACCAACGCTGCATAAGAATACCTGCAGATGTAAATTCTAATCCAATCGTATTCGCCCAACTTAACCAGTAAAGCCAGCCAATCGTAAATCCAGTTGAAGGACTAATATATTTCGTAGCATATGCTTGAAAGGAGCCCGAATTTGGCATAGCTACTGTTAATTCACCGAGACAAAGCATAACAAGATACATAAGAAACCCACCAAGTACATAAGCAAGAACGGCTCCTCCAGGTCCCGCCTGACTAATAGTAAATCCTGAACCGAGAAATAATCCAGTTCCAATGACACCACCAAGTGCAATCATGAACAAATGTCTGCTTTTCATCGTGCGTCTTAATTCATTGTTTTCCTTAGGTATCATTCCCATTTTTTACCACTCTTTCTTATATCATTAATGAAACGAAAAAATATGAATATTATGATAATTATTTCGTGCGTATTTCTAGGATAATAGTTAAACTACACAGTCTATTTAGCATCACCTATTAAAATAATTCGATATTTGTTTATAAACATACAGGCTTAATAACATCAAATTTATAGGAAAGATTGGAAAGAATAAAAACTTCTTTCTCCCTCCAATCTCTGAAGCTATTACATTACCGGGTCTACTTGCTTAAAATTGCTTCATTTTTTTTTAATAACTTAAGCGTTACATTTCTTAAAAGTCCGGGTAAAACGCCAAAAGTATAAGGTTTATAAACCCGTTCTGTCCATTTATGAGCGTCTTTTCCATATACACCGATATTGATAGATGGGATATTAAGATTACGAATGTCCTTTATAGGCAAAGGATAAATGGACTCCCATTCCGGGAAATTATTTAATAACGACAGGATGTCCTCGTCGGTTTCGTGCAAGGATAAAAAGCTGCCATCTGCTAGATAAGGGAAGAACTTTTTCAGTGCAAACTTTTCGTCGGTTTCTTTTGCTACTTCATCTAATACTTCTTTTAGTGCATTTTCCAGATTAGCGTCCCTCTCATTATCTTGATTTAAATAGTTGTGTGGAAGATAAGGTGGCGCGAAAAAGATGATAACCCGCGGCTTTTTATTCGGATCAAGTTCTTGTAAGGCTTCGACAATTTTGAAGCAAAGCATTCTTGGCTCTAAATGTTCATTCTCATTAAACGCTTTTTTCATTCTTTCCGCTGTATTAATACCCATCTTTTCCAACTCATCCACATAATCGGCCAAACTCGTTACTTCAATCTTCCAGGATAGTGTTTTCGAAGGCAACCCTGTGCGCATGAGAAAATCGTTGTAATGCTTGAATAAAACATGTTCTGTTTCCCTGCAGGCCTCAAAAGCAACAGCAGTTAACTTATCCATGACTTCTTTCGTTGTCGCTTTATAAACAAAGTAGTTAAAATAGAGGTAGCTACTAGTAGCGGTTTGTACATTGTAAAATTCTTTTGTATCGCGTTGATACAAACAAGAAGGTGGGAGAACCAATTCACCGTCAATATTTTCGGCTAGATCCAGGTTATTATGGACACGCCGCGTTATCTCAGCCGCAATAAAGTTTGGATCAATACCGGATAACGTTTCACCTACGTGGGCCTCGCGACCATAAATATAGAAACTCGGTAGAAGCTTACCTGCAGCTCCCGTAAAAATATAGCGGTGAGGGTCATTATTATATAAAGGAGTAATAAAGTCATCATTTATGGCTACCGTATAAGACAATCCTTGCTCCTCTTTCAATCGATTCAACTCAGCAATGGCAGATATCACTCCCTTATGCTGGCTCTCTTCATCAGGGTTCACCATTAACAGAATATTACCCGTTAATTCTTCGGGATGTTCGGAAAAGTGGAGAACATTGGCAAGGTGCACTGCGATTCCGCTTTGCATATCAACGGACCCTCTTCCAAACAGCCACTCTCCTGATTGAGCATCTTTTTGTACATCTTTGTCAAATGCATACATTTTGAAAAAATCTTCTAAAGCATCCGGATTCATCGCATCTTTTTTCATGTTGCTATAATCTTCAATACCAACCGTATCCAAATGCGAATGGTAAATAATTGTATCTTTTGTCTCTGATTTCCCTTTGACTAATGCAAATATATTTTTCCGGCCCAGTAGATCGTTTGGAACCGGCTGTTCCCATACTTGAGATGGGTTTTGTTGGAAATACGGAAAGCCTAGAAGAGTTTCTTTTACAAAGTTAGCCACTTCCACCTCACCAATTGTTCCGTTAATGCTGCTAATATTTACAAGAGCACGTGTAAGTGTTTCTACTTTTTCAGGCATTGTCATGTTGTGAATTTTGTTGTACATGATTGTTATCTCCTTAAAAAAATTTTTATTTATTAGTTGCTAACGACTTACGCTTTATTGAATGGACAAATTGCTCCATTCGTTTTAATCCTTCTTCAAGCGATTCGATAGAAGCCGCATAAGAAATCCTTACGTATCCTTCTCCAAACTCTGAAAACGCATCGCCAGGAACAACTGCAACACTTGTCTCTTGGAGCAGCTTCAGCGCAAAATCAAACGATTTCATCTTTGTACATTTTATAGAAGGGAAAACGTAAAAAGCACCATCTGGTATGACCACATCTAAACCCATGTCGGTGAGCCGTTTGCAGATGTACTCTCTTCTTTTTCGATACTCTTCAACCATCTGGCCTGGATCATCCTTCCCTTGGGTTAAAGCTTCGATTGCCGCATATTGACTAATTGTGCTGGCACATACTGAATTATAAAGATGGACTTTTAACATTTGACTAGATAAATAGGAAGGTGAAAAAGTAAAACCAATTCTCCAACCTGTCATAGAATGGGATTTTGCAAGACCGTTAATGACGATAGTTTTTTCCCTCATACTTGGAATAGAGGCGATTGAATAATGCTTTTTATCATAAGTCAGTTCACTGTAGATTTCATCTGAAACAACAAAGATGTTTTTATTTCTAAGTACATTAGCAATTTCAACGATATCTTCTTCACTTAACATCCTTCCGGTGGGATTTGAAGGTGAGCAAAGAACAATGCAGCGTGTTCGTTTCGTTAGTTTATTCTTAATCATTTCAGCATTCATTTTGAAAGAATTTTTTGACGTATCAACGTAAACTGGAACTGCTCCACATAATGTAATTAACGGTTCGTATCCAGGATAAATAGGAGAGGGAAGAATGACTTCATCCCCTGCTTGTAAAATGGTTCGGAACGCACTGTCAATGGCTTCAGTTGCACCGTTTGTTACAATGATTTCATCCTTAGGATTGTAGGTGAGATTGTACTTTTGGAATACATAATCTGCGGCAGCCTTCCGTAGGCTCAATAGGCCGGCGTTATGTGTATAGGCTGTATGATCTTGTCTAATCGCTGTTATAGCAGCTTCTTTTATATGTTCAGGTGTTGAGAAATCTGGCTGACCTAGGGTAAGATTGATCGAATCGGTATAATGGATCACCATATTGGAAAATGTCCGTATGCCGGGAATCTTGATGGTTGAGACGCTTTTATTTATCGAATTTTCCATTTGTACTATCACCTTTTTTAGAATTTTGATTTTACAAAATGTTTTTAATTTTCAGCCGGAATTAATGGATGATCAGGTTTGATGAGAAACCATAAGAAAATAGCAAGTCCGATAGGGATGATGTTGATTAAAAGGGTTGTATTCCAACCCATTTCCTGCGCAAACCATCCGCAGATAATCGGAGACGTTATTCCTCCAATGCTTCCCCAAAGGTTCATCCAACCACTGACAGATCCTGCGAATTCTTGACCTAAATCGTTTGCGGTTGCCCAAGAAGTAACGATTGGCAGCCCAAGAGCGCCAAGTGCTAGTGTCAACCAGACAACGTTCATCCAAGGACTTGTGGAGTAGGCAGCGAAATACAAACCGATAACGAAAAAAATGAATCCGATCAAGGCTAGACTACCTCGAGCCTTCATTCGTGAGTTTGTTCTTTGTAAGATGATATCCGATACGGCGCCTCCAGCTAGAACAGTGAAACAAATAGCAAGCCAAGGGAAACTTGCTGCTACCCCCATTTCTTTTAATGAGAAATTTCGTGCTTCCATTAAATAAGTAGGTAACCATGTTAAAAAGAAGGTGTTCATATAGATGACGACAAAGTATTGTATCCCAACTGCCCAAAATCGGATGTTTCTAAGATACATCTTCCACGGGGCGGTCTTTTTTTCTGTTCCGGTGATGCTTCGATTTTCACATATAAGAACTTTTTCTTTTTCGGAAATCCAAGGATGATTTTCTGGTTTATCACGACCTACAATATACCAAATTAAGCCAATCCCAATGCCGAGAATAGCGAAACTATAGAAAACGCCTTGCCATCCAAAAAGCAGCATGATAGCCACTGAAACTCCTGGTGCTATAACAGGCCCGAAGAAAGAACCAGCTAATAATGCACTTGCTGCTCGTCCCTTTTCATGTTTTTGGAACCAGTATGAATTGAAGACAGAGTTGGCTGGATACATTGGACCCTCTCCAACACCAAATAAAAACCTTACAATGCATAATACAACGTAAGACGTAGAGGCCGCTGTAAGTGCTGTAAATGCAGACCACCAGGTAATCGCTATTATAATGATCTTCCTTGACCCGAACCTTTCTGCAAGCATTCCCCCTGGAATTTGAGCAATACAATATCCTGCGTAGAAGAGGGAAGACAAAAGTCCAAATTCAACTTTGTTCATATTTAGAGCATCCATCATTGGTTTAGCGACCACAGATAGATTGGCTCGGTCCATGTACGCTATCAAACCTATAATAAAAAAGATCAAACCCATTCCCCAACGTAATCCAATCTTTCTTTCCTTGCCTTGAGATTCGGCGATTAATTCTACCTGCTTTTCTATCTTTACTTGTTTCATCTTTTTATCCACTTCCTTTATAAGAATTGATAATTGATAAAGTATAAGACAGGATTATGTTGGGAGCCTAGGGGTGAAATAAGTATTTTGCAAATCGATTAATTCTGATCATTACCTAACATTTTTTCCCAAAGAGGATCGCACCGGCGAAGGTATTTTTCAACACCTAACGCTTGTAACTCTTGACGTCGTTTTTCATCTGATTCTTCTTCCTTTTTGCCGATTTCAATAAAACTTAATGTTTCTTCTTGTGGAACAACTAACAGGCCATCATTACTTCCAACAATAATATCCCCAGGGTTAATGATGCATCCTGAAATGGATACAGGTACATTTACATCGCCACCAATACTATAGACTTTGGTAGTTAAAGGTGAAATCGCGTAAGAAAACACGGTGAATTGCAAATTATTAAGTATTTTAGTGTCGGTAACAGGCCCGTTAATGATGGCAGCAATGGCTCCTTTTTCCATCGCAACTCTTGTCGTAATTTCTCCCCAACATGCAAAACGCTCTTCTTCGTTCATATCGATCACAACTACATCACCAGGCTGTACTAAATCCAGTGCCTTATAAACTAATAGACCGTCATTTGGAGGGATTCGGACCGTCACTGCCGGACCAGCAAATGTGTTTTCAACCGGGAATAAAGGCTTGATTTTCTTAGTATTGATTAATTGGAAATTCAAATGATGCCCATAATCACTTGGTGAAATAGTTCCCAATTGCTTTACTTCTTCAGGTTTTGGTCTTAGAGTTTTAGAATTTACCGTTATCATTACATTCATCCTTTCTTTGTAAACGCTATCAATCACTAACTTATACCTCTTGTGACTTGTTGTATTCATGTTGTATATTATATGTATACAACAGGTGAATCCATTAGTCAATCTATTCTGAAATTTAAATACGCGATTTATATGATAGAATATAGTAAGTTAAAGAAATTCCTTGCTGTTTATTTTTTATATACCATTATGTAGTATTAATACTTTTTAAAAGGATAGATAAAATGAGCATACACCAACCCAAACGACAATTTTTAAAAGATCGAGCTTATGAGATGATTAAGAAACTACTTATGAACGGAGAATTATCGCCAGGAGAATTTGTTAAAGAGGGGGATCTAAGTGAACAGTTAGAAATGAGCAGGACTCCTATTCGGTCAGCCCTTCAGCGTTTAGAACATGATGGATTGGTTCGTATTCATCCAAAGCAAGGTATCTATATATGTGATATTTCTGTAAAACAAGTTAATGAAGTGTATGAAATACGAATTGCACTTGAAACATTTGCGTTACGAAAGCTTTCACATAGTATTGAAAAACACCAACTCGAAGAACTTTATGACATCTTAAATAAGCAATACGAGTATATAAAAAATGAAGATTCCTATTCAGCACTTGAATACGATATGAGGTTCCATCTTAGAATAATGGAGTTTAATAAAAATGAACAAATGTTAGATATATTTAAAAGCATTAGAGAAAAACTGAAATTTTACGGAAAAGAAGTATTAAAGAAAAAAATAGATCGCCTAAAGCAAACATACGATGAACACGTATTAATTGTAGAGGCCCTGGAAAAAGGCAACATGGAGGAAGTAGTTCGAAATATTGAAGAACACTTACAATATGGCAGAAAAACGCTTCTGGATCCATGAACAGTACGGCAAAAGTGTTAAATGATACTAGTTTTTAAAAATCCCCATAATAAAAGACTGACTTTGAAGTGCACCTCCAATTTAACAATTGGAGGTGCAGTTTTTTTGACTAAATATATAGACGAAAAATCACATGCAGTTTTTGAGTACTCTTTAAAAGGAAAGCTGGTTAAAGTGTATAGGTTCACGGTTTTTTGTTTCCCCAAAGACTTTTTCAATCTTGCGTGTTTAGAAATGCCAACAGAGGAAATTTAAAACTAAAAAAACTAGGTAGGATAGTTTTGTAGGTATAAGTATGGTTCATCCTTTAAAATCCTATCTTCCGCAGTTTTTATTTTTTCCACAATATCTTGAATTTCATCATCGTTTTCTCCAATGTTTACGATTCTAAACGAAAGGAAGTGTAATCTTCATAGGGATTACTTGTTAAATCTAAATTAGAATTATTGGTAAGTTAAAATTAAGAGGTTGAAGAAGAATCTCAAATAGCATAGCCTGCAAAAATGAACGCAAACTAAAAATACTGGTTGCCGATAACGAAAAAGGATAAAAATTACACAGTATCATTAAATAGTGTATTTATTATTGTTGGCATCCAAATCGTATAACTAAATCAAACTACAGGGGTGGTGAAAAAATGTCTAAAAATAAAAATAAGCAATTTAAGAATAATGATGCTTTACCTAAAACAGATGTAGAATTTGCGAACAATGGACTTGAAAAAATAGCATTAAAAGCCCAGGAACGCAAAAAAAGTAAGCATATGTGACTTTCGAACTATCCCTCAAAAAAATTGATGTTTTTTGAGGGATACTAGAGTTACCGCTCCAAAATTAACGATTTGTTTCCCTATATCTTCTTGTATACCTCTGTGAATTCAATTAAAAAGAATATAATCGTTATCAGTAGAAGAAGCTCGTCAAAAAAAGCCTTTGCTCCACGGAGTAAAGGCAAGAATTTATCATTTTATTTTTCGTAGATAAGTTTTTCCGTTAAGAACATCAGCGAAAATTTCACTAATCTATCCCATTCTACTACTTAAAGCTTAGCATGAACTATATTGTTCCCAGGGATAATTTGCAGTTAAAAATGCAGCCAATTCCTTACTTTTTTGTTTCCTTTCCTTACGAATTCTTGCTCGATCAGGTGCGGTTTCATGTAATTTTCGCTCTTCTTCTGTTTCTGGAATGACTTGTGGAACACGTGTTGGCCGGTTATGTTGATCAAGTGCTACAAAAGTTAATAGTGCAGTTGCTGCGATTTTACGATTACCGCTTTTTAAGTCTTCTGCAATAATTTTCACAAAGACTTCCATTGACGAGGTACCTGTCCATGTTACATAAGATTCAAAGGAGACTGAATCTGTTGTTCGAACTGGATGTAAAAAATCAACTGAATCTGTTGAGGCAGTTACACATTCCCTACGGCTATGACGCGCTGCAGAAGTTGAGGATACCTGATCCAAGTGACTCATCAAACGACCACCGAACAAAGTATTATGATTATTTACATCATTTGGAAAAACACGACTTGTTCTTATAACTCTTGATTCTTTACAGTATTTAGTTTCCATTTACATATCTCCCTTTAATTTATAAACCTCTTTATAACCATTCCTAAAATAGTGAAACTGTCTCGTTCATATCGATTCGATTTTGAACAAGGTTCTAGTACGTCTATCTTTCTTTTTATAATCCTGACTAGTTCAAAGAAGGAATGTAAAAAGTTAAAATTAGCGAAAAATTCTGAATTTTTACGACTTAACTAAATCAAAATCATTAAAATAAATTACTTCTGTTAGGATTTTACAACCTTGCATCCTCCTGAAAGCATCTTTAGCTTCTTTCTCAGAGTCAAACTCATATATTTTAATGTTGTTCTTTGAATAAACAGTGATTACCCACATAAAAGGCCTCCAATAAAAAGTTTTTTAAATCTTTTTTCCATTAGATGATTTTATAACCACTGAAAACGAGAAGATTCAGCGGTCTTTCTTTTTCCAAACAATAAGCTGCTATACGCATATCGACTTTATGACTTAGTCTATAAATGGTTCATTATTTTAGGGTTAAGAACATATTTTGTGTACCTCCTAAGTTTTTAAATCTATATCAATCTACTATGCAAGTATCGCGCCAACTTGTAACTCGCAGAATTAAAAGAGTATTATCGACTTTAGACTGCCAAATTTTTTTGCATGAATAATTTTAGTGTGGAGATAGCAAAATATTTTTGCATCCATCTGCCACTCTCACAAAAAAGATTAAGCTGTGTATATTCAACCGAATTTACTTTAATAAGGTTACTTAAATAAATTATGCAGTTTAGTTTCTTCGTCAGCTAACGGTGCTTTACTTCAAAAACTAAGGTGATTCGGTAGCTTATTTAATGAACAAATGGGTGCGTTAGTTTAAGTAGGTATGGCTGCTTAGCCAGCCTTTTGATAATTGCCTCCAGAAGCAGCGGAAGGCATGGCGAATTCCATTTTATATGCTCTTATGGTCAGCAAAGAAGGCTAGTGGTAGCTTGGTTTTACAGACATTTAAGTAGTTCCATAGAAGAAGGAAGAAGCTTATGTGAGTTTATCCATATCCAAAAACGGGGATATGTTACTAAACAATAAAGAGGAGGAGACATTTTATGAAACTCGAAGTTTTGTGTAACGTAGAGAATTGTACGTACTGGGCCGAGGGGAATCAATGTGTTGCCGACTCCATTTATGTCGTGGGCCTTGATAACAATGATGCTGACAATGTTGAGGAAACGGCTTGTAAAACCTTTGAACCTCGCAAACAATAATGGAATACAGAATGGGCCGGACGGCTGATGCCGCCCGGTTTTTTAATTCGAGAAATAGGAACAGCCCCTATAGGTATGCAGTCATACCGGGTTCCTTTACCATTTTTAATGGGGACTGTCCCCTTAAAAATAATTTAATTAGCACGACTATGTAAGAGGCGATATAACTTGAAAATCAATTTAAAAACTTTATTAAATTAATGAACAAAATAATTTTAATAAAGCATGTTATATATTTGGTGGATTTTCAATAGTATTAGCGGGATATAATGTTGGACGTTTGGTCGTAATGATAATGTTCTAGTCTAGGCAATCAATAGTCATTCCTACGGTTAAAAAGGAAGGGCAGAAAACTAAAAATTATCTGCTCTTTTTTAATTTATCTTCTATTTGAACTAACATGTGAACAAATGTACTTACACTAAAGGGTACGTTAGCGCCATAAGAAGGTTGCCAAATGGTGGCCTTAGGATGAGAAAAGTGAGAATAGCTGATTAAATCGGTCTTATAATAGGTGAATAAAGAATATAATTAGACTTCAGATAGGGGCGAAAATAAAAATGAAACCAGATGAAACAGAAGAGTTTATTTTACTAAATCAGATTGTTGTAACGGAAGAGTTTTTAAATTCCAATCCGAGTGTTGAAAAAACACAACAAGTTTTAAATCATGTTAAACGGACAGGCTGCTTAGATGAACCCATTATGATAAATAGGGATACAAAGATCCTTAGGGACGGTTACAGACGCTATATTGCAGCCCAAAAGGTAGGGATGGAACTAGTCCCTATTATTTATGAAAAATAGGCTTTTACATAATCAAAAATAGAAAAAAGGAAGAAAACCCCTGCAATCAAAATTTTCGGGGGTTTTCTTCCTATAAGTTCGTTTAGTGTAAACCAGAACCATCCAGCAATCACTGAACAGCTAAACGTAAACCTACCTGAAAGTAAAAACATAACTTTTAAAGTCAAAAACACTACTTTTTATAAAAATTTAATGCTGAGAAACGCTCTACAAATAAATTAACTAACTTTAGATTTTTAATTACCTATTCGATTCAAATTAGAGACATAAGCTTATTTAAGGAAGTACTTATGTAATATATAATTAGTTTTGTTATTGAAACATATAAAACAATTATCTGACTAATGGATATATTATTGGAACTACTTAGATAAAAATTCGAATATTCTGAAAACTGGTGGTATAATAGAAAAAAGGTCAAGGAGTTGGTTTCCTATGGAAAAGAATTTGGCTAATACACCACCACAACCTTACATAAACGTTAAGGATTCTGAATTTGCTGAAATGGTGTTAAACAAAGCCCTTCTTAATTTCCGAAAAGAGCAAATCCGAAAAGAGATTGACCAGTCATTACAGGATCAAAACAAAGAAGAATTCCTACGATTAACAGAGGAATTGAAAAACATTTCTTAATATGTTGTTTAAAAAATGAACTTAAATATATTTGTAACTTTAAGAAGTACGCCAAAACGCCAACCCAAATCTATAAGGGATTGGCGTTTATGATTTTTATCGATTATGCACGATGTTATAAATAAGTTATTATTTGTTCCAAAACTCGTTCTTTTCTGAACACGCTTCTTTTTAATTTGAAAGGGGCATTTTTTATTGACTTAAATGTAATAAATTCCTGTTCATTACTCTATGTTCAAAAATTACTTATTTTTATATTATGTTAAAAAATATCAGAGCAATAAAGAGTGAGTGATAGTTGGTGTTAATTGGATATCCAAGTGTGTCAACCGGATTGCAAAATTTGGATTTACAAACAGATGCGTTAACGCAACATGATTGTACGATAATCCTTCACAACAAAATGAGAGAGACAAAAAAACAACGTCCTGATTTAGAGGAAACACATCAGTATGCATGTGAAGGCGATACAATCGTCGTTTGGAGATTGGATCAACTAGGCCATAACATGCAAGTTTTGATTCAAATTGAGTATAGCTTAATTGAAATAGGTATGGGCTTTCATAGTCTGCCAGAAAACCTATCAATGGACAAAAGCAATGCAACGGGATGGAGGTGGTTCAATCTAAAGACTGTATTCGAGATCGTAGATCTTTATTTATGCGTAAAATTTTAGTTTTACGCATAAATGTACATAGAATTAGTCACTGGGTATAAAAATGGACTCAAGAAAATTATCATCGATGCGAAGTTTTATAAAAAAACTTGATGCATTAACCAAAAGAGATAGAGGGATTTTGATATATCCGTTTAACGGGGTTTACCGTAGATGATTCATTTCGTTGGGATGATCGGATGACAATGGAAGTAATGACTTTGAACTTAAATAATTCGTGGAAGTCTATATTATGGTAGGTTGATGAGTGTATTAAATAAGGTCTGAATGATGTGAACGTACCTAATAGTTTCGTTTAAGAATAAGGTTAATGGCACTGCAAAAGTTAAAATCAAGGAAAGGATGACAATGAACGTAGTAAGTGTTGATTATAGTAAATGTTTTACTTTAAGTAACTAGTTTGATAAACATATTACTTACTATGTATTAAAGTATGAACCTCGGTAGAATATATTATATTTACAAAGAAATATTAGTTAATAGGAAATGGCTCTTAAAGGTGAAGGCTGGAAGGTGGATCATGTAGAAGTCATTAAACCCCCTCCGGCTTTTGAAAAAGCCTAGCCAAAACTTTTAATATGTGGGGAGATTTCCCACGCCCCTTTTCCGCTCGCCACTAGGCAACTTGTTTGTAAAGTCATAAGGAATATTTGCTCTTTCTTTTTCTAAAAATAGATCATGTTCTACAAAAATACGTTTACCAAAAGTTGTAAGAATATCTAAAAATATTTCTTTTTTTTCAGGATCTTCGGTCATTCTTCTTAAGGTATCCACTGTTAAATTTTCCAACTCAGATAGATTAGTCATTCGAAAATTAATAACTTTCATTGTGCCATAGCAACGAAAATTAAATTCCTTGTTTTTTTGCCAGTTGTTGTAAATCAATATTCCTACTGCTACCGAACCTGAAAAAAATGAACCGATTAATGAACCATAAAAACTGGGTGGCAACCCTGAACTTTGAACTGCTGCTCCGATTAAGAACATATCTATCCCCCGAAATTAGCTTTTTTTCTTCTTTATTATCGCATGCAAAGAAAATAATGGAAATGAATACTGATAAAAAACCCCCCGAAGGTAGCTTTCTAATACCAAAACAAAATCCAATCTTTCTTAATCCACGTTTTCCTTCCATCTAAAAGTTTTAACTTTTTAGAAAAGTAAAAATGCCTTAAAACGCAAAATAGAGCGTTCTAAGGCACAAGTATATTCCGATTCAGAAAAGGCTTAGTTCTCTACACTATTTTCCTTATAAGCACAAACAGCTTGTCCAATATATTCATAGAATATGGAATGAAAATGCTCTTTACGAGGGACATTTGACAAAGCTCAAATTTCGCATGTTAGACATTTTAGTAAAGAGAAAAGGAGGTGCAGATAAAATGACTTGTACTATAAAAGGTTTAACTCAACCAATTTGTTTAACTCTTATTTACAATTTAAGTTCTCGCTTACTTGTAGATTCTTTCATTGACTGTGGAAACTGTGAACTAGGAGCTAGTTTAGATCCTAATAATAGAAATCTAACGATTAAAGTACCTCTAACTATTGGAGGTGAAGTTACATTTACTGATAATTTACAATCAGGTTGCGTTACAACACTTGTGGAATTAACTAAACAATCAAAGAAAAAGGAAAAATGATTACAATACACGTTATAGCAGGAACTACACGTATCTCGACTGAATCCTAAGTTAACAAATAGATCCAAGAGCTAAATCTATGTATACCAAAGGTTTGGCTCTTTACCTTGTTGCAGGAATGATTTTAAAAAATAGAAAAGTAAACAATTTTTTAAAATTGCATTTTTGTTTACTGTTGCTTTCTAAAAGTTAAAACTTTTAGACACATTCGTAAATGTCTACTTTTACGAACCTACAGCTTTCATAATTAGATAAATAAAGATGAAATAGAAAAAGCTCTAGTGGTTAATCTAGGGCTTTTTATTGATCATCTAGCAAGCCCTTGCTACATCAAGGTTGTATAAAATCCAATAAACGATAAAAAACGACTAAGAACCAAACCCCTGATTCACACGGGTTTGGCTTTATAAATTATTCATGAAGAAGATTGTATATTGATTTAGCAATTTATATAAAGGAGATATGTTTTAATCATCATCTTCGGCAACGGCATCTGTTACTACAAAATCGGCAAGGATCTATACAATTACCGACACGTCGAACGAACAAATGCTGGTATTTCCAGAAGCATCGGTAGCTTTACAAATGACCTTTGTCGTACAAGGAGGAAAGAAAGAACCCCGAAGCTGGTGTACACACAACCGTAACCCCAGGACAGTTATCGCTCACTATAGGATCAAAGTGAACGATTGCCCCATTTGAACATCGATCACTACAAACCGTGAAGTCGGCAGGACCTTTAAACACTGGCGGTTCAGTATCTTTTACTGTTACTGCAAACGAACAACGAGCGCTTATATTCCCAGCAGCATCCACGGCTCTACATGCCACCATAGTTGTTCCAACAGGAAAGAACGATCCAGAAGGTGGGAAACAAAAAGATGTTGCTCCAGGACAGTTATCATTTACAGTTGGCGGTGGATAGTTCACTATCGCCCCACAAACACCAGGGTCATTATCCTGAGTGATGTTACCTGAACAGATGATGGTTGGCCGTTCGACATCAAATACTGTTACTCTAAACGAACAAGGAGCGCTTGTTTTCCCCGCAGTATCCGTGGCTCTACATGTCACCATAGTTGTTCCAACAGGAAAGAACGATCCAGAAGGTGGGGAACAAACAGATGCTGCTCCAGGACAGTTATCATTTACAGTTGGCGGTGGATAGTTCACTATCGCCCCACAAACACCAGGGTCATTACCCTGAGTGATGTTACCTGGACAGATGATGGTTGGCCGTTCGACATCGTTTACTGTGACCGTAAAGGAGCATTTTGCAGTTCCTCCACAGATGTGACCCTTGGTATGATAAAAATCCCAGGCTGATAGGATGAAGGGACTAAAATTAACAAAATAAGCAGATCTATTATTTTAATAATATCCAAAAAAAGAAAATGTTGTATTTCACAAAAATGGTTGAGCGCCGTTTAAAGCTAAAAAATTTCCGAAATGGGCGGTATAGCATTGTTACACCCGTTCGTAAAAGTACATTTTTGCGAACGGGGCATTTTTTTATAAAATCACCTACTTTTAACATCCGTTAAAGTATGGATAAACAAAGTGGGAAAAATTTTGAACGAGAACAATATCAATTGTTAAAACGAATGATCCATAAGGGGATGTTCTTTACATTCATTCACTGGATCGTTTTGGACGGAACAAGGATGAAACCCTTAGATTCTAAGACTAAGTGTTTTTATTTGTCAGATTGACTTAGGGTGTAAATGAGAAAGGTGTCACGATTGTTTGCTTAATTGGCTAGTAATTTTGTTCTTAATCTTGACATTTCTTTATCCATTAAGGAAGAAGCTTTGGCAAGCTCAATTAGCTGCTTTTGAGCATCCTCTGGTATAGTCTCGCCTTGATATTTATAGTTTAGTTTATGCTCGGTGGATGCCCAAAAATCCATAGCGGAAGTACGAATTTGTATTTCTGCAGGAACCCATATTATTTCGTTGGATAGGATGACCTGGGTTTCTACAATCAGGTGCAAACTTTTATATCCGCTCATTTTCGGGTCCTGAATATAATCCTTTACGTGTATCATTCGAATGTCTTCACGTTGCTCGATATGCTCCTTCAACATATATACGTCATCAATAAAACTTGTGACAATTCTTACTCCCAAAATATCTCTTATTTCATTCCTCACCGCTTCTTGTGTTAAAGGGATTTCTTTTCTTTGTATTTTCTCCACCAAAGAACTTAATTTTTTCATACGTGTTTTCATATGTTCAATAGGAGAATAGCCATGTTGTGTTTTCCATTCTAAATCAATAACCTTGAAATCACTTTCTAATTCATGCAATGCCATTTGGTAAGGTAAAAAGAACCCCCTCCAATTGTCTAATACTTTTTGAATAACCTCGATTTTCATCTTTTTTTTCAGCATGTCCACAGCCCTCCTGTTATTATTCTGTTATCATAACCAAGATACCCTAAAAAAAAGCAACTTTCCATTTTTGTGAAAGTTGCTTTTACTGATTATTTATCAACAGAGTGAAATAAGATTGTGAATAAATGTACTTAAACTATCGGGTGCGTTAGCTGAAGAACGGAGTTGTCTTTAAGGCAGCTTTTTCTTTATGCAACTAAACCAGCTAATAGTTTGTCAACATTTATCAATAAAAACTAAAAATATTTCATGCTATACTAAAAATATGCATGCCAAATTACCTTTCAACGAACTGCCTTTGGAAAGTTTTGTGATATTTAGTTATACTTTTAAACTAGGCCAGGTCTTGGAAAGTCGAGTTGTTTTGTAATAGTGCATATATCCATTGTAGAAGCTTATTAGCACATGCTATAACAGCTACTTTATAGGGCTTTCCTTCTTTCCGTTTCTTATCATAGAACTCACGCAATCTCTTGTTACGAGGGATAACTTCATCAGTCGTTTTCTTTTTGCGACAATCACGAATGGCACATCGAACAGCCATATATAAGGCATGCCGTAATCTACTCGAACCTCTTTTGGTTATTTTGTTTACGGATCCCTTGAATATACCAGATTCAAAGATACTAGGATCAATTCCTGCAAATGCTACGAGTTTTTTAGGGTGATTAAACCGATCAATCTCACCAATTTCAGAAATAATCGTTGCCGCGATTTTTTCACCGATACCAGGGATTGATTGGATTATCTTATATTCTTCAATTTCTTTAGCCAAAGCACCTATCTCTTCTTCCAACTTTGATAGGTGCTTTTGGTATTCTATAAGCATTTTGATATACATTTCTAAGCTCATTATATGACTTTGATACAGTGTTGTCTGAAAGGGATTTTTAGCTGCTGCAGCTATAAGTTTCTTTGCCTTTGTATTTGCCCACTTTCTTGAACGACTTGTACAAAATTCATCGATTTTATTACCTAAAGCTTCTTCATCGACTACCAAAACATCTCCAGATGTAGGATATTCTAATAAGGTTAGTAAAGAGACAACTGAATATAAATCCCCAAAAACCCCATGATACTCAGGGAAAACCTGATCAAGTACTGCTTGAAATTGGAGTTTCGTTTGTACATATATACCCGTTACATTTTCGTGTTGTCTTGTAAGGTTACGAAGGTTTAAGAGTTGAATTCCTCGTTTTTTATTTGGTTCCAGATCTTCTTTATAATACAGCTCGCAGAGATGGTAAGCATCAATCACATCTGTCTTTACTTTTCGTAGAGATGAGCTCTTTGCTCGATAGGAGACAAGTGGGTTAATGATAATTAGTAAATAACCTCTTTCCTCGAAATACTGAACAAATGGAGTATGATAATGCCCAGTAGACTCTAAAACGACCGGAGGTCGAATTCCTGTTAAGTTTTCTATCTCTCTAAGATATCGGTGTAAGCTCTCTAGCCCTTCAACGGTATGTGCTACTTTAAAACTTCTTTTATAAGGCTTCTTCTTATCCAAGAATGCTTGAACCTGACTTTCACCTTTAGCTACATCCAGACCTACTACTGGATTCATTTTTATCTCCTCCAAAAACATAATATTGCCGGTAACCCCTAATCCTTCTTGCAGTATCATAGCTTCGCTTGTTATACGAGATCTTGGTCCCAACCAGCCAAATCATGTTTAAGCAAGTAGGGGGCGAACTGTTTAGTTGACGGGATCTTAAGCCCCACGGGCAGGTACGTTCTACCCCGGCTACCGTTATCATATATCGATATAAAAAATGTTCAACCAGAAATAACTGGCTGACCTTATAATACTAACGGGGCAGGATAGTTCAAGAAGAATTGACACAAGAAGGTCGTCAATGAAGGCGATCTTCTTGTGTCAAGTTTTTAGAATAAGTGATTAATAATTGGAATATTATGTTAAAACCAAAGCGAGCAGAGCAGTTTTTAGGGTATTGATGGTGAGAGTATTGGGGGAAATGATTATCTTCGTGAAAAGTCCTATGATTCATTAAAACTAAAACAGTTTAAATTATAATTCTTAAGGGGTGTTTATTTATAGTTATAAATAGAAAAAAAAATGAGAGTTTAATTGGAAGCGCTCTGTTCATTGTAGAGGTAGAGATTTACGAACTGACTGGTCTGGCGGCCGAGGTGACCTCATGACAGGAATGAAAAAGCAGCCAATTTCACATTTGATGAAGAAGCGTAGATTTTGGGGTTATGGTGCAGCTATAGCGGTAATGCCTTATCTGTTAATCAAAATCGCCTGGACGTTCGGTGTCTTCATGCCGACCGAACAAATGGGCGGCCCAAGTTGGCGCACTGCAAACGCAGTAACAATGGTTCTAGCTGCAGTTGGTATCCTGTTAGCATTGGCGTTTAGCATGACATGGGGTGAGCGACTGCCCGCCTGGTTGGTTGCCCTGCCCGTCTGGGTAGGTACTGGTTTACTAATTCCTATGCTGTTGCTGGCACCTGTGCTTGGTCCTGCTGCTATGATACGCGATCAGCAGGCAGGAGCTGCCAACGTTTGGGTATATGAGCAGATTTTCGTAATGGTCTCACTGGTTGGAGTCGGCATCTGCCTGCCTTTCGCCTTAGCTGGATACGCTAAAGCGCGTTGGCCAGAGGCATTTGCTGATCCAATCGACATTGAATTACTCCCGGGCAACAGCCAGAAATTGCATATCACCTTGGCTAGGCTTGTCGCAGCTGGCTGTATCCTGCTTGGATTTATTAAGCTATTCTGGGCGGTTGGTGGAACTATTGGCATCAACCCATCTATGTTGGATAACCGCGATCTATGGTGGCACCTATTGTCGTTGAGTACCGGTGTATGGGCCTTCGCGGGGGCGTGGGGTTTGTTGGTACTGACCACCCGCCGCGGGTTGAAGAGGTTCTTCCCTCCTATGGCAGCAGCATGGATCTCGTCGGGAATGCTGTTCTCTTATAACCTTTTTAACCGATTGTCCGCCACTCGCCCCGATGCACAACCTGCTCTAGAGTACCCACTTGCATATGTACTAACCACCGAGTTAAGTAGCATCTTGGGAGTGATGATGGGAATAATTATCCTGATGGTACTGCACGACCGCCGGAGAGCAATACGCAGTTCTAAAAGGAATTAATGTTCCTAATATTGAATTATATTTATAAAAAGAAAATAAATTAAATGAAAAGGCCCCCAATTTGGGGGCCTTTATAATGTGCGATTCTTACAATTATCATACATTCAAATCAAGTAAGAATTCCCTTGAAGGCATCCTTATAAGAGACGAAGAAGTTGTGTCAGAAAATAAATAACTCCCTATTAAAAAACCACACATCATAGTGTGGTTTTTCACTTTTCTTCCTTTTATGCTTCTTTTACATCCATTCCCTTCATCATCGAACGGTCTTGGAGGCTCTCGGAACGCATGCTATATGCCACTAGCTTCTTCTTGTACTGTTTTACGACATCGAGATGGTCGCCGTACACGAACACCAGTAACCGAATATCCTTTTTGTCTTTTTTCGTATCGATGACCAATGGCTCTACACCACTCGTTGGCTGTAAAAACAAGGATTCGTTTCCAGGAAATATATGATTTTTCTTCAAAACCATCGCGTGGTTAACATCCTGAATCACCTGTTTCTTCGCTTCCCCTTCCAATCGTTTTCCGTCCATCGTGATCACGGTATTCCCGTCACTAAGTGTTGGATGCATCTTAAATTTATTCAAAAGCCAATTGACGACATCGGTTGGAAGGCAGGTAACAACTAGTTTAAATATCGTCATAATAATGGTCAAAATCAAAACGGGTCCTGTCATTTTTTCATCATCTCCGTATGTTATAAATGCCTCATGATAAACAGCTACCTTTATATTACCAAAAGAATGGACATTTTTTCTTCGAAAATATGTCCATTCTCGCAACGTTTTCCTTTTGGGGCGTGTAGTATAAACTAATGGACATGAGGTGCTCCGCAGCTCCTTTCATATTGAAAAGGGTGGATTAGTTTAAGAAACGTAGTGTATTCATAACGGGTGCTTTACTGCAATAAGGGGGGGCAGAGGCAGCCTTTTTTTATGGAAACTATAGGGGCAGGGTTATTGAATAACTGTAAACACCCTAGAGGCTACATTAATGATTGTTAAAAATTAATTAATTTAAGAGGAAAACCTATGAAAAGAAGAATTAGAAATAAACTTAAAAAAGGTATATGTACGATATTCTACAACAAATATTTTCTGATTATTTGTTAAATTCTGAATTATTCATTGAAATATATATTGGAAAGTGTTTTAATAAATGTAAGAATATAACTTATCGGATATGTGATGTCTGAAAGGATAGAGGGTGGGTGTGTAAATGTGGGGAAAATATTCATCAAGAAAGTGTCGGAAACAGTCGAACAAGAAATAGAGAAGATGATAGAGTCTGGTAAATTTCAGTCAGGTGAAAAGCTTCCATCCGTTAGGGAATTATGTGATTTATTCGGTGTTGGACGTTCCGCTGTCCGAGATGCAATCACAACACTTAAAGGAAAAGGTACTGTTTACGTGAAACAAGGGGAAGGTACATACATTTGCGAATTTGATTCCACAAAATTGTTTACCAACCATATGTTAATCCCCAGCTGTGAAGACATAAAAGACTTATTTCAAGTCAGGAAAATATTGGAGACAGGTATTGCGGAAATGGCTGCTTCCAATCGGTCGGTACAAGATTTGGTACGTATGGAAGAAATCCTTTCAAACCTCTGTATCAATGGCTGGGAAGGGGACTACCACTTTCATATGGCGATTGCTAATGCGACAGGAAACAAAAGCCTGATCCAATTAGTGCAAACCATTTCAACCACCATGAAGAAGGCAATGATTGATTTTCACAGGTATATTCAAGAGAATGAGAACATCGTAAAAACGATGGATGAACAACATGATAAAATCTATGAATCAATAAAGATGGGGAACCCTATAAAAGCTAATCAGTCGATGATTAACCACTTACATTATGTTGAAGAAATTTTGCAAAACAATATTTTACAAAAGGTATGAAGTTTAAAATGTTTTTTTGCAACAATATAGAAACGATGTTGGTTATTACGAAACAAAAAGGAGGCGTGGGTTTTGATCGTAGCGGATCTTCTATCAGATTTAAAGTCATTTTTACCTGATGTGCAAATAGTTGATGGGAAAAATCAAAGACATCCACTTGGGAATGGTGGTCAGGTATCGGTTTACCCGAAAACAGAGGGAGAAATAGCAAGTATTTTAAAGTATGCAAACGATAAAGGGAAAAAAATAACGGTGGTAGGAGGCGGAACCAAGAGAGGTTTTGGAGGATTGATTGAAACAGCTGATATCTTACTCTCATTATCGAAATATAAAGGAATTGTCAAACATACTGTAGGAGATATGACATTAACGGTTAAAGCAGGTACTTCATTTAAAGAATTGCAAGAATATTTGGCACAACATAATCAGAAGGTTTCATTGGACCCTGTATGGCCTGAAGATGCCACAATTGGCGGAATCATCGCTTCAAATGAAAGCGGCCCCAAAAGATTGGGTTATGGTTCTTCCAGAGATGTGGTAATAGGACTTCGCTTGGTTTACCCGGATGGCAATATCATAAGAGCTGGGGGAAATGTAGTAAAGAATGTTGCTGGGTACGATATGAACAAACTTTTTATAGGATCGATGGGTACACTTGGTATTTTATCTGAAGTGACTTTGAAGCTTAGACCAATACCAAAGTACGAAAGCCTTGGACTGTTAGTGTTTCCCGATGGAAATCTCGAAGAAGTTCGGTCACTAGCAGTTAAACTGTTGGATTCAGTGATGGAACCAATCGCTTTGGAACTGCTAAATCCAGCTTTATCGGAAAGGTTAACGGGGCAAAACGTTTATACATTAGCAATTTCATTTGAAGATGTGGAGAGCTCTGTTCATTACCAGGAGGATTTTGTAAAGAACATCCAACCTTCTAACGCAAAAATGACAGTGCTTTCACAAAATCAGGCACAAGCTTTTTGGGAAAAATTTTATTCGATTTCTCCAAATGGGGCAACACTTGCTAGTGGAAAACAAATAGAAGCCGCATTGAAAATAGGCGTTGTTAACCTAGATGTTTTGAAGGTCATTAAAGAATGCCACATTTTACATCACTCTAGTACTCTTACAGTAGAAGCACATGGAGGACTAGGTCATGGAATATGCCAGGTTAACCTAAAGGGAACTGACGAGGAAGACCTAACACAGGTAATATTAAAGCTCAGAAAATTCGTTGAAGCATTGGGTGGTTATGTGATTGTGAAGCATCTGCCTTTAACGCTCCGTCAGCAAATTGATGTATGGGGTGAAAAACCATCATATTTCTTCTTGTTAGATGGAATTAAAACAAAGATTGATCCGAATAGAGTACTTAATAATAAAAGATTCGTGGGAGGGATTTAATAGTGAGTCTGAGAGAAGTTGATATAAAGCAAGATCCATCATGTACATCTAATAGCTTAAGCAACTATCTATGGAGTGATAAGCCTGATGAAAACAAATGGGCAGATTGCGTACATTGTGGTATGTGTTTGGAATCCTGCCCAACATATGAGATAACAGGCCAGGAACAGCATTCTCCCCGTGGGCGTGTTCATCTTATCAAATCGGTAGCAGAAGGAAAGCTTGAAGTGAACGAGCAATTCATGGATCCTGTTTTTGCTTGTCTTGACTGTCGTGCATGTACCACTGCTTGTCCAGCGAATGTAGATGTCGGAGGATTAATTGAAGAGGCTCGCGGACAAATTCGACAGGCGATTCCATTGACAGGAGTGAAAGGAAAAGTAAGTAGAATAGTACTTGAAGGAATGTTCCCATATCAAAACCGAATGAATACAGTGGGGAGTTTATTAAAATTCTATCAAAAGAGCGGATTGCAGAAAGTTGTTCGCAAAACAGGGTTAATGAATATCATGCCACAGCATTTAATTGAGATGGAAGCAATTATGCCTGAAATTAAAGAGCCTGTACGCAAAAAATACAAAAATGAAAAAGTGATCAAAGCAATAGGAGAAACGAAAGCAGAAGTGGCGTTTATGACAGGTTGCGTGATGGACGTTATGTTCAGTGATATTAATCAGTCCACGATTAATGTTTTAACACGAAACGGAAATGATGTGACAATTCCACAAAACCAAACTTGCTGTGGAGCCTTACATGTTCATGCCGGTGACCGTGAAACTGGAAGAAAGCTGGCGAAACAGAATATCGAGGCGTTTAAGGATGCTGATAAAGTCATCGTTAACGCAGCAGGATGCGGCTGTATGCTTCAGGAATATGCTGAATTGTTTCGTGAAGAGCCTGAATGGCATGATAAAGCTGAAGAATTTTCCGCGAAGGTCGAGGACATCTCTAAATATATTCATGAAACAGGCTATGAAATACCAAAAGCTGAATTGAACACTCGTATCACATATCATGACGCATGCCATTTAGCACATGGTCAAGGAATTCGCCAGGAACCGAGAGACCTCCTTGTTAGTATTCCAGGAGTTGAAATGGTACATATGCCAAACGCTGATCGCTGCTGTGGAAGTGCAGGTATATATAACATCACTAATCCAGAAATGGCCGGTGCCGTGCTAGAAAGCAAAATGCAGAATGTGCCAGGCGATGTTGAGATGATTTCAATGGGTAACCCAGGATGTATGCTTCAGATGGCAATGGGGGTACAGAAGTATGGTAGAAATCAAAAAGTCGTCCATACAATTCAGCTTCTGGATTGGGCTTATCAAAAAGAGGATGATCTAAAGGGGGGGACAGTAAATGGCAACGAAAAAAATAAAATCGAATGATCGGCATATAAATAATTTAGAGGCTATTGTTGGCGACGCCAATTCAATTCTATTTCACAAAGAGGATCTGCTTGCCTATGATAGCGATGGATTCACGCTTCATAGACACTTACCTAAAGCGGTTGTGTTTCCAAAAGATACTCAGGAAGTAGCCAAACTAGTTAAATACTGTTCCGAAAATAAACTGCCGTTCCTAGCACGCGGCGCTGGAACCGGATTAAGCGGCGGTGCTATACCTTTAAATGAAGAAGTCATTATCAGTCTGGTCAGGATGAAGAAGCTATTAAGCGTTGATCTCGAAAATAGGCGTGCTGTTGTACAGCCTGGTTTTATCAACCTTAAACTCACGAACTCTATCTCTGATAAAGGATATTACTATGCTCCGGATCCTTCTAGCCAATATTGTTGTACAATTGGCGGAAATGTCGCAGAGAATGCTGGAGGTGCTCACTGTCTTAAATATGGAGTAACCACGAATCACATCCTAGGGCTGGAAGTAGTACTGCCTAACGGTGAGATTATAGAAATGGGCAAAAATGGAATTCCTGATTCTCCTGGATATGATTTGCTCGGCCTGTTGATAGGTTCTGAAGGAACATTAGGCATTGTAACGAAAATCACTGTTCGTATATTGAAAAATCCGGAAGCGAAACAAACTGTTCTTGCTTACTTTGATAAAGTGGAGGACGGAAGTCAGGCCGTGTCTGATATTATTTCAGCAGGAATCGTACCGGCAGCCCTTGAAATGATGGATAAAACAGCGATTGAGGGAGTGGAGGCGGCTGCTTTTCCAGTAGGTCATCCAAGGGATATTGAGGCTGTCCTACTCATTGAAGTGGATGGAATCTCAGCAGGTATTGAAGAGCAAATCAAACAAATTTTGGAAGTGTGTAAGTACAGAAATGTATTTGAAGTGAAGGTAGCACAGGATGAACTCGAAAGAGGTAGATGGTGGGCCAATCGTAAAACGGGATTTGGTGCCATGGGAGCCATTTCACCGGACTATTTAGTACAGGACGGTGTCATTCCACGAAGCAAATTGCCCGAGGTATTAAACAAAATCAATCGAATCAGCGAAGAATATGGTTTGCGAATCGCTAATATTTTCCATGCGGGTGATGGGAATTTACATCCACTTGTTCTTTTCGATGCCAGAATCCCTGGGGAAAGCGAAAAGGCCCTGGCAGCTGGTAGTGCCTGCCTAAAAGCATGTGCTGATGTTGGGGGGACGATTACAGGTGAACACGGAGTGGGAATTGAAAAAATAGAGGAAATGCGTTTCGTCTTTTCTGATGAAGAGATTATTGCACAAACAGATATTCGAGAAGTATTCAATCCTCATAACCTTTTAAATGCAGGGAAATTATTCCCAATGCCGGGACGCTGTGTTGAGATAAAAAGAGATTTAAAAGAAAAAGAAGCGGCTGCTATATCTTAAATATGTTTGTCTGGTAAGGCGCAGTTTATACAACGGATGAAGCCAATTCATTTCGTGGCGTAGCCCTTTTGCTAAAGTTTTGAGATAAACAATAATTATAAAATATTATGAAAATAACAGAGCCTACATCAGGTATCATGCTATCTTTTTTATACACAGATAAAGAAACAATGTTTCGTAATAACAAACAAAACAGAATAATTAACAGAATTACATCCTAGAGAGAAAAATTATTCCAGAGAAGAATTAATTAAAATAAAATTTTGATTTTCACGGAGGAGCTCATAATGACAAAATATATTAAATCAGGGAATCTTCAAGTTGAAACAGAATTATATGAATTTATAAATTCAGAAGCTCTACCAGGTAGTGAAGTGGATCGTGATCAGTTTTGGTCTGGTTTAGAAAATTTGATCAATGATTTAACTCCTAAAAATAAGGAATTATTGGCACATCGTGAAGAGATTCAAAATCAAATAAATGCTTGGTATCGAAAAAATAAAAATGATTTTGATTTTGATGAGTATAAATCATTTTTAAAAGAAATTGGATATCTTGAACCAGAGGTTGAAGACTTCAAGATCACCACTGAAGGTGTGGATGCCGAAGTCGCTATCCAAGCTGGACCGCAACTGGTTGTTCCAGTCAATAATGCTCGTTATGCAATCAATGCCGCCAACGCCCGCTGGGGAAGCCTTTATGACGCACTTTATGGTACAGATGCAATCAGTGAAGAAGATGGTGCACATCGAGAAGGTGGCTACAACCCAGTTCGTGGTGCTAAGGTTATTGAGTTTGGAAGAGAGTTTCTTGACCAAGCAGCTCCATTAAGGGGAGCTTCTCATAAAGATGCTGTGAAATACACAATTGAGTCTGGAAAGCTGAATGTTGCACTCCGAAATGGAGAAACGACAGGACTTGAGGACGAATCGAAATTAACTGGCTATCAAGGACAACCACAAGATCCAGGAGCTGTACTTTTGAGAAATAATGGCCTTCACTTTGAAATTCAAATCAATTTCAGTCATCCAATCGGAAAAACTGACGAGGCTGGTGTTAAAGATGTTCTTTTAGAAGCAGCAGTAACGACGATTATGGACTGTGAAGATTCAGTAACTGCGGTAGATGCCGAGGATAAAGTTCTGGTTTACCGTAACTGGTTAGGATTAATGAAAGGAGATTTATCTGCTACCTTCCTAAAAGGCAATAAACCAACGACAAGAACTCTTAATCCTAATCGCATTTATTTGTCCCCAACGGGAGAAGAATTGTCTTTGTCAGGTCGTTCACTTTTATTTGTCCGTAATGTAGGGCATTTAATGACGAATAATGCAATCTTGGATCAAAATGGAGAGGAAATCCAAGAGGGAATTTTAGATACAATCGTCACTAGTCTTCTTGGAAAACATACTCTTTTAGGAAACGGCCCTTACCCAAACACATCCGAAGAATCCATTTATATCGTTAAACCTAAAATGCATGGATCAGAAGAGGTCGCTTTTGCCAACCATCTATTTGATCAGGTAGAGGAATTGCTCGGTCTAAAACGGAATACTCTAAAAATTGGTGTTATGGATGAGGAGCGCCGCACATCATTAAACTTAAAAGCCTGCATAAGCGAAGTTAAGGAAAGGGTTGTATTCATAAATACCGGATTTTTAGACCGCACTGGTGATGAAATCCATACCTCTATGGAAGCAGGAGCAATGATTCGAAAGAGTGAAATGAAATCATCGACTTGGTTGCATGCCTATGAACAATCGAATGTTAATGCAGGCCTTGTAAGCGGCTTCCAGGGGCGTGCCCAGATTGGAAAAGGTATGTGGGCTATGCCGGACTTGATGGATGAAATGTTAAAACAAAAGATTGCTCATGTAAAAACAGGTGCAACTACGGCGTGGGTTCCATCACCTACTGCAGCTACATTGCATGCACTGCACTACCATCAAGTTGATGTAACGAAGGTCCAAAATGAAAGGATCAGTGAATCTAGAGACTTGAGGGATGACATTTTACAATTCCCAGTTGCGAAACATTCTAATTGGAGCCCGGAGGAAATACAGGAAGAGATTGATAACAATGCTCAAACTATGCTAGGTTATGTGGTTCGCTGGGTGGACCAGGGAGTTGGTTGCTCGAAAGTACCTGATATCAACGACGTGGGACTAATGGAAGATCGTGCAACCTTACGTATATCCAGCCAACACATGGCGAACTGGCTACACCACGGTATCATAACAAAGGAACAAGTGCTAGAGACGCTTCAGCGTATGGCTAAAGTAGTAGACGAACAAAATGCTGGAGACGCTGCATATCGCTCAATGTCTGCGAATTTTGACGATTCGGTGGCATTTCAAGCTGCATGTGACCTGATTTTTGAAGGTTATAATCAGCCAAGTGGCTACACTGAGCCAATATTGCATCGTCGTCGCATTGAAGCAAAAGCAAAGTTTGCTATAAAACAATAAATAAACTAGGGACATTCTAATTTTTACAACGTCACGATTTACAATGAAAAGAGTATATTACTAATTTAATTGAACTTATTTTTTGTTGAAATAGAGAGATTACAGAATTCCTGAAAGTACTGCAGTTTCAACAACTAACTTTCATTATTAAATAGTGAAAACAGATTGGGGAGTTGAAGCTATGTAAGATCTTCGGGAAAAAGCACTAGACCTTCATACGAGGTATCAAGGGAAAATAAATGTAAATGTAAAAGTAGCTGTTGAAAACGCAAATGATTTAAGTTTAGTGTATTCAACAGGAGTAGCTGAGCCTTGTAAAGAAATCTTCCAAAATCCGAAAAGATTTATAATTACGCACTTAAAGGGAACCTTGTAGGAGTTGTTTCAGATGGATCGGCTGTTTTAGGGCTAGGCAATATCGGAGCAGCAGCATCGATGCCAGTAATGGAAGGAAAGGCAGCATTATTTAAAACATTTGCAGATATTGATGCATTTCCTATTTGTCTAAATACAAACGACGCAGAAGAAATTATTTCAATTATCAAAGCCTTGGAACCTACTTTTGGAGGAATAAATTTAGAAGACATTTCAGTTCCGAATTGTTTCATCATTGAGGAAAGACTGAAAAAGGAGATGAATATTCCTGTTTTTCACGATGATCAGCATGGAATTGCGATTGTTACAGCATCAGGGTTAATTAACGCATTAAAAGTCGTGAATAAACGGATTGAAGAAATTAAGGTGGTTGTAAATGGTTCAGGTGCTGCAGGAATCGCAATTGCAAAATTGTTGCTCAACATGGGTGTTCAGGATATCATTTTGTGCGATACAAATGGAGCGATTTATAAAGGTCGCGAAAATGGAATGAATTCGATGAAGGAAGAAATAGCTCAAATCACTAATAAAAACAGGCTGGCCGGTGCATTGGGGGATGTTATAAAAGGTACTGACGTTTTTGTTTGGCGTGTCAGCTGCTGATGCAGTTAATACTGCCATGGTACAGTCTATGAACAAAGACAGTATTATTTTTGCAATGGCAAACCTGGTGCAGCTGTTTTTGTACAGGGCGTTCAGATTTACCTAACCAAGTAAATAATGTACTAGCGTTTCCAGGAATTTTTAAAGGGGCACTTCAGGTGTCCGCTTCTGAAATTAATGAAGAAATGATAGTGGCAGCGGTTTATGCAATTGCAAACTTAATTCAGCCGCAAGAACTGACACATGATTATGTAATACCAAATGCTTTCGACAACCGAGTAGTAGAATCTGTCGCCAATGCTGTAGCAGAGGCAATACAGTCTGGTGTTGCGAGAAAAAAACCGAAACAGAAGTCTGAGAGGAGCAATAAAACAATGAAGTTTACTAGGTTTATAGCTAATTCTTCCATTCATACAGGTGTTAAAGAAAAAGGTATAATAAGAGTAATTAAGGGCGATATTTTTGGTGCTTGGGAGTATACAGGCCAAACATTTTCTCAGGGTGAAGTTAAGTCTATTGCACCCTTAGAACCAAATCAAATCATTGGAATCGGTGCAAACTTCGTTTCAAATGTGGAGGATCTTCCGGAACAGCTCCCGGAAATTCCAGTATTCTTCTTTAAGCCAACATCATCAGTGATTGGACCTGAAGATGAAATTATCATTCCAGAGGGTATTAAGGAAGTAAAGTTTGAATCCGAATTAGCGATTGTCATTGGGAAAGAGGCAAAAAATGTGCCTGAATCCGAAGTACTGGATTATGTTTTTGGATACACAGTTGGAAATGACGTAACAGCACCTCAGTTTTTCCATCAGGATGGCCACTGGACAATTGGTAAATCATTTGACACGTTCACTCCATTAGGTCCTGTTATTGAAACTGTACTTAATCCTTTTAATGTAAAGGTCAAAGCAAAACTGAACGATGTTGAAAAACAAAACAGTGCAACTGAACTGATGATTATTCCAATTCGCAGAATGGTTTCCTATCTGACAAAAGTTATGACGCTTAAACCGGGAGATGTAATTTTAACTGGTAGTCCTGTTGGAGCAGAGTTGGTCGGCGCAGGCGATGTTATAGAATGTGAAATAAGGGAAATTGGAAATCTTCGAAATACATTTGTTGCGGCTAAAGAAGGTGCAAGAGCGTATTAGGTACGGTTAAAAATTTTTAGTTCCAAATTGCTGGAGTCAATTGGTTTGAGATCGGAAGCAAGGCAATACTTGCTTATTTCCATCTAATGTCGTGCTTAAAATTCTTGAGCAAAAGGAAATGCCAACGCATACTGACAAAACGATTACGAATAAAGATGATTTCCTTCAAGAACTCATTCAGGTTAGAATTAAAGGCTATGCATTGGATCTAGAAGAAAATGAATACGAATTACTTGTATTCCCGTTCCTATTTTCGATCATTCGGGGAAAGCCATTGCTGCTGTCATCATATCTGATCCAACAATGCGTATGACTGAACAGCGAATCAATCTACTACAGTTACAAATGATTCAAATTGGAAAGAGAATTTCGACAAGGCTTGGATTCTGAAGTGTAATTATTTTCCAATATTTTTTAGAATTTTTTTACAAAGAAAATTTGCCCGATATATCTTTTTTTCAAAATAATCGGGCAAATTTTGAAATTGGTTTTAAAATTTTACCAATAATTTGTATAATAAAATGGGATTAGTGTTTGTTATAGAACAATTACTTATAGTTACATAACAATATTGTTTTATCGCAAACTTATAGAAACGTTGTTTCTTAATACAAAGCATTATCTTATAGAATGTTATCATGCCGATAGAAAGTGTTAAGTGAAATATTATGTAGAAAAGACAGCAGATTTCTATCGTAATTCTTTTTGTATATCTCACCTTAGTCGCAATAGTCCTTTAGTAACTAAGGGTTTAAAGTAATTTATAGCCCCTTTACCGGACAAGCACTCTTATGATTTTATCATTACACAACCAAGATAAAATCACAAACATCCGGACTTTACAACACGAAAATTTTGAATATTTTCAGTGAATTCAAGTTTTTTTCACTTTCTTGTAAATTATAGCAGAAGAAATGGTAGCATATTTTAATAAAAATATGTAAGCGGTTACTTTTAGGGACTATAAATTGGAGGGTACAATATGACATATACACAAAACTTTACAGTGGTAGGAGATAGCCTCGCTTTATCCGCTATCGTGGCAGTAATTCCAATACTTTATTTCTTCTGGGCATTGGCAGTGAAGAGAATGAAAGGGTATCGGGCAGGGCTCACGACGCTATTAATTGCTTTGATATTGGCGGTTATTGCATTTGGAATGCCAACACAAATGGCGATTATGTCTGCTACACACGGGGCGGTATACGGGGTTTTGCCTATTGGTTGGATCATTATCAGTTCAGTTTTCCTTTATAAATTAACCGTAAAAACAGGACAATTTGATATTATTCGTAATTCAGTTGTTTCACTTACGGAAGACCGTCGTCTTCAGGCACTATTGGTAGCGTTCTCATTTGGGGCATTTCTTGAAGGAGCCGCTGGTTTTGGTGCACCTGTTGCCATTTCTGCTGCACTTCTTGTTGGTCTTGGATTCAATCCTTTATATGCAGCTGGCTTGTGTTTAATTGCCAATACAGCACCGGTTGCATTTGGGGCAATAGGAGCACCAATTATCGCGCTTGAGGGACCTACCGGAATTTCCGCGATGGAGATTTCAAAAATGGTTGGACGCCAATTACCGTTTTTATCTGTAGTCATACCTTTTTATTTAATCGTGATTATGGCAGGCTTTAAAAAAGCCTTCGAAGTCATGCCTGCAATTTTAGTGACTGGTATTACTTTTGCAGTAACACAATTCTTAAGCTCTAACTTCCTTGGACCAGAACTTCCGGATATTTTATCGGCTCTTGTTTCATTACTTGCTTTAGCAGTTTTCCTGAAATTTTGGAAACCGAAAACCATCTTCCGTTTTTCAGCCGAACAAGAAATGGCTGCAACACTTGCTGTAAATGAACCTTCTAGCCACAAGCCAACTTATACTGGCGGACAAATTTTTAAAGCGTGGTCACCATTCCTAGTTTTAACGGGAGTAATCTCCCTTTGGGGTATTCCAACCATAAAGCAGGCACTAACAGGACACTATGAAGGAACAAATGTTGTTTTATCAACGATTAATTCTATAGGGCATGCATTATCGTTTATACCCAACGTTCCTTTATTAAATAATAAGATTATAAACGCTGCGGGAGAAACCATACCTGCCTTTTACAAGCTGGAATTGCTAGGTGCTGCTGGTACAGCGGTTCTGATTGCAGCAATCATTACGAAATATATTGTAAAAATTTCCTGGAAGGGTTGGTTAGTTACATTCGGTGAAACACTAAACGAACTTAAATTTCCCATTATCACAATAGCCTCTGTTGTAGGATACGCATATGTAACAAACTCTTCAGGAATGAGCACATCTATGGGTATGGTATTGGCGAAAACAGGACTTTTATTCCCTTTCTTCTCTCCTATACTAGGCTGGCTAGGAGTGTTCATTACTGGTTCTGATACATCGGCCAACTTACTATTCGGTAACATGCAAAAAGTTACAGCTACTTCAATAGGCATGGATCCAGTGCTCGCAGTGGCAGCGAACTCTTCAGGCGGAGTAACCGGAAAGATGATTTCGCCTCAATCAATTGCAGTAGCTTGCGCCGCAGTAGGCCTAGCAGGGAAAGAATCTGATTTGTTTCGCTTCACTATAAAGCATAGTATTATACTGGTGATTATTGTTGGAATCATGACATATTTACAGAATGGGGTGTTATCCTGGATGATTCCTTAAGTAAGATTGCAAAGCAAATATCTTTATTTAGAGTCAATATGAGTTGATAAAAATAAGAAAAACACCATTTAAAAGTCGCAAGTATGTCAAACGGCTTTAAGGTGGTGTTTTTTTCATTGGAAATGAAAGATAGCCTTCTGAGTTGAGCGGTCATAATAGTTAGGTAGATCAGTTTAGAACAAATACCTTTCTTCGTGAATAATGAAGGCTTAGCTGGCGCAACGACCAGATAAGAAATCATCAAAGATTTTATGTGGAATAAACTGCCAATGGGGAAGAGCATCAAATATGGATAGAAAATCGATCGGGCTTCGACTTAACCTGATAATGCAAAATCACTAATGCTGTGTGATACATTGGATCAGACATACCTGCATTTGGGGTTTACTTCATTTTAGTCAATAGTTTAACATAACAACCTTTGGAAAAAATGGAGGTTGTTTTTATGTAATTAAAAATAACAGATTTCAGAATATAGTAGTATAAACGGATAAAGACTAATTTGACAGAAAGCCCTATAGGGGCTGAATTTGAAAAGCAATTGAATGTGAAATTCAAGGGATTGGCAATCTTCAAAACCAATCAATACAGAAAAAAGGTTTCTGCTTTTTCCTAACAAAAAATCCTCTTTCAATTAGAAAATGAAAGAGGATTTTTTTATCCTGAAGAAGTCTACTATATCAATCAGTTAGCATCTTCCTCCTTGAAAACAAATAAGAAAAGTAAGCAAAAATAGGAGGATGAAAGTCAGCTTGCAAGGCATGGAAGATCCTTTATTAAATCTCCACCTTTTTTCATATCTTAAATCATTAAACCATTTTTGGGCACGCCACTTAATTGGTGTCCAAAATTCATCAAAAACTTCTCTGAATCCGACGACTTTTTTCCATTATATATACTCTCCAAACACATCTGATTTCCACAAATGAATCGCATGTCGTACTTTTTCAAAAACCTTCTCCAAATAAATTTCTGTAGTGGATAGCTGCACATGGCCCAGACTCTTCATAATCTGATAGACATCCACTCCATTTAAGTGAGAAATTATGGAAAAAGCATGCCTGAGTATATGAGGACCAATAGAAGAAGAACGAAACATCAAAAAAGGCAATCCACTCTCTTTAATGGCTTTTGTGATGTATTGAGACAAATAAGAGGGAGAGTAGGCGCGGCGGTATTGGTCGTAAAGAGCGGGTCGTCTCCTTCTGCAGCATCTTAGTCTAATTTTTTTACAGCATAGAGTATATTTCTTCTTATGCGAGAAATGATAAATCTGAGAGAAAGGGGGGCGTTTCATATTTTTTTCTCCGGTTTATTTAAAAGGAAACGTTATTCAAAATACCAGCAAACAAACCAAAATGTTTGTTCAGAAAAACTTAGTTCGATAGATCATTATCCGCTGTATCCTGATTTATCGATGAATATACAAGTACTTCAGCAGATGTTTCACCATGCTCCGGATTTGGTGATTCGCCACTTCGAATTCGGCGGAAAGGGAACAAAGGCAGCTTTAGTATACGTAGATGGTTTAACAGATAAAAATTCAATAAGCAATAACGTTCTAAGTGCCGTGATGCAATCCTCTTTCGACCCAAAGAAGGGATTGCCTACAACTGTAGGGGATGTTGAAGAAGTCCATTCATGGAAATCCGTTGAAAATGCACTTTTTGCAGGTGACAGCGCCTTATTCATCCAAGGGGAAACTAAGGCGTTTCTTTTGGATACAAAAGGATGGCCTCAAAGAGCGATTGAAGATCCGAAGTTAGAAACATCACTGAAAGGTGCCCACCAGGGATTTGTAGAGACCGGAAGTCAGAATGTAGCAATGTTGCGAAGGTATATTCCTAACCGAGAATTGATCATAAAGGAACTTACAGTCGGTGTTCGCGGAAAGTCAAAGGTCTTTATCGTTTATTTGGGAGATGTTGCTAGTGAAGAAGTACTGCAGGAACTTGAAGACAGAATCAAACAGATTCAAATGGACGTGGTAATCAATACTGGTGAACTATCTGAACTCATTGAAGATAACCCATATTCCCCGTTTCCTCAGTTTTTATTAACCGAGAGGCCGGACTCAGTAGCTTCACAAATCCTTCAAGGTCGATTTGCCGTTATCGTCGATCGTTCGCCATCTGTTTTAATTGCTCCGGTAACATTAATGTCTTTTCTTCAGAGTGTTGATGATTACAGCACACGCTGGTTAGCTGCATCATTGATACGGTTGCTGCGATTTTTCGCTTTTATGATCACATTATTTCTACCTGCAACATATGTAGCCATTATATCCTATAATTACGAAGTGATTCCTTTAAAGCTTTTTTTATCCATAGCCGAATCACGGATGGTTGTGCCCTTTCCGCCAATCATAGAAGCACTCCTGATGGAGGTTACCATTGAAATGATGAGAGAAGCAGGCGTTCGTCTTCCGGCTCCAATAGGCCAAACGGTTGGAATTGTGGGAGGAATTGTGATCGGACAGGCAGCTGTTCAGGCAGGTATAGTAAGCAATATTATGGTGATTGTCGTTTCTGCAACGGCAATCGGCTCATTTATCATTCCAAGTTATGACATGGGGACAGCTATCCGAATGCTGCGATTCCCCATGATGTTATTAGCAGTCATGTTTGGAAGTACCGGAATCATGATTGGTGCCATGACGTTGATTGCCCATTTAATTAGTCTTGAATCGCTGGGAACTCCGTATGCAAGCCCATTAGCTCCTTTCCGGTTTGCTGATATGAAGGACTCATTTATTCGTTTTCCTTTATGGAAAATGATTACACGGCCAAAAAGTGTAAGGACCATTCAATCCAATCGTCAGGGAAAGCCTAAAAGATAAGGTGAGGAAAATGAAAAAATACACTCATAATGAAATCACCATCCTGCAATATATTTTTTTAATTGTTGGGACCCAGATGGGGGTCGGTTTTTTGTCGCTTCCTAAAGTTGTTGCCGAAAAGGCTGGAACAGACGGCTGGATGGGCATCATCATTGGTTGGATATTAAGCGTTGCTGCCAGTATTATTATGGTGAAAACGGCTGAGAAGTACCCAAATGACACGCTTTACGATCTTCTTATCCGATTTTTTGGAAAAACACTGGGTAAAGTGGCTATTTTCATTATTCTTGGATACACTTTATGCTTTTCTTTGATCATATTTATTAACACTTTTCTTTATATAAAAGCATGGTTTCTTCCCAATACACCTGACTACTTAATTGTTTTGTTATTTTCAATCCCGGTATTATTTATAGTCAGGAATGGTCTCCGTGTTATTGGAAGATATAATGAATTGATTTTCTATATGACGATATGGCTCCCGGTAATTTTTTTGTTTCCATTAAAAGATGGAAGTTTCTTGAATTTACTTCCATTGTTTAAAGTTGGTTGGAAGTCAATTTCAGCTACCGTGCCGCCGGTCATTTATTCGTTCCTAGGGTTTGAACTTGTCTTTTTCTTTTATCCTTTCTTAAAGAAAAAGCAATATGCCATTCATGGAATTATTATTGCCAACACCCTATCGATGTTCTTTTATCTCTTTGTAACCATTAGCTGTTTTGTGTTCTTTAGTCCGGATAGCATTACCGGTTTTAATCAGCCTGTCCTAAGTATGCTCAAAGTGATTGAATTCCGGTTTATTGAACGTCTTGACGTGGTTATATTGAATATTTTGATCCTTTTTTCCTCAAGGGCCTGGATCTTGTACATGTACTGTACGGTCTTTAGTTTCAGTCAATTAATGAATAAGCAGGATCATAGTTTATATGTGCCCGTTTTGTTAGGTTTACTTGTCGTGGGCACATTTTTTTTTCAACCAACATGGATGCAAGTAACAATCTGGCAAAAATGGCTTTCGAATGCCGGGATTGCGGTAGCATATGTGTTTCCCGTTTTTTTATGGATTTACAGTTGGGGATATGAGAGATTTTCACGGAGGAGATTTTCATGAGCCGAAAAATAGGATTGTGTCTTTTAATCCTTGTAATGATACTCTCTGGGTGTATGGATGCTACACCAATAGAGGAAGTTAGCGTCTCACTTATTTTAGGCCTCGATTTAGATGAAGAGGATAATTTATTAGTGTATATGTCAAGCCCGATATTTAGTAAAGAGGCAAAAGATAAGGAAGAAGTGTATGAAGTTAAATCATACACCCTCCGACATTCAAGAGAAAAATTTGATGCGAGGGTAATAGGATTAACATCAGGAAGTAAAACGCAAGTGTTTTTGGTGGGAAAACGACTGCTTAAAAAGAAGGATTGGTTTGACTATCTCGATCCTTTCTTCAGAGATCCTAAAAATACAGTATCCGCGCGTGTTGTGGCTGTAGATGGATCTGTTGCAGATGTTATTTTCAATAAACCAGCAGATAAACCGCGACTATCTCTATATTTAACAAGTTTAATTGATGCTGCCGCCAAGAGGAATATTGTGAAAGACACGACCCTCCAGGATTTTCACAGACAAATGAAGGACAAAGGGAGAACGGCGTGGATCACCCAAATCAAAAAGAAAAAAAGAATCGAGCTAACAGGCTCCGCACTGCTAGCTCAGTCCGGCCAGTATAAAATAACAATAACACCTGAAGAAAATCAATTATTAAATGTTTTAGAAGGTAAACAAAAAGGTGATTATTCCATAACCATTCCGGTTTCTATGGAATCCGCCAGAAAGGGCAAACCATACATCAGCTTCTCCATTTCAGATTTGAAAGTAAAGAAGAAAGTAAAGTTCAATGGACGCTTTATATTTGATATAAATGTAGATTTACAAATCTCGCTATCCGAACAACTCTTTCCATTCGATGTCCGAAAAGATTATGCAAAGCTTGAAAAAAGCATTACAAATGAGCTTGAGTATGAAACCAATCAATTAATTCAAAAAATACAAAAGTCTCAAATTGATCCATTAGGGCTTGGTCTATATGCAAGAGCCTACACTTATCAAGAGTGGAAAAAAGTACAAGATGAATGGGGGAACACTCTGGCAAAATCAAAAATAAACATACATGTAAAAACAAAAATTAAGGGCATGGGATCAACGAATTATCAATAGGACAAAAGCTTTCATAATGGGGATGCCTTAAGAAGACCCTGCTCAATCGTTTAAAAAAAGAGGAGAGCGTTAATTAATTAGTCTATGGATTAGGGTTGACTGGATTAAGATCAGTATCAGTATTGATACTTCCTAACCATTTTCATTCTTTGTGGTGAATCGCCGATTTTGGTGATTCAAGGATGGCTAACGGGTGCTTTAGCTGAATATAGGAGCCGTCTTTAAGGCAGCTTTTTCTTTATGCAAGTATCGGGGCGGTTCAAGAGTGCTATTTGATCTTTGTTCAAGGCACTATTCGTAACGAATGATGAATTTAAGTAAGTTGAGGAGTAATTTACCTTTTATGGTATTGTATATACAGGGTCCTATCAGCTAAAAAGCCGTTATCTCGAACGTTTAGATGAAAACGATTAAATTGTGCTTTATTAAAGGGGGGATTAGCATAAATCGCTCACGGACAAATATGTTTCTCTTATTTTTGGCAATCTTATTTTTCGCAGGTATTATTCTTTTTTCATATAAGCTGTTTGTTTGGGGATTTTTACCACTAATGTTCTTGCTCATTCTCTACATCTCAACTAATAAATACCGCTCATCAGTTTCCTTGTTTATGTTCTTCTTATTAGGTCTATTGGTGTATCAACTTGGAAGCAACTTTATCAATGAATGGAGCATATCCATAGAAATGAAAACCATAATCAACAGAAGTTTGCTTATGGTTATTATGGCTGGAACAGTGATTTCACTAATGTTATCTAAGCAGAAGATATTTTTCTTCGCACTATTACCAGATTGGCACAGACATATCACAATGCCATTTCATACAATTAAATTATCGTATTTTTTACTTATTGGGTTAATAGTATCGAGCACAATACTTATACCATTATTTAGTCAAGAAATGAGCGATTTAAAAACAATATTACTTTTCGGTATTTTGTTTGCCATCATAAACGCTACACTTGAAGAGGTAATTTGGAGAGGTATTATGTTATCAAGTTTAAAAAGAAATGTTTCCACCTTTTATGCTGTCGTAATAACCAGTATCGGATTCGGGCTACTACATATATCAATTGGTATTCCTGTAATAATTAGCTTACTTTTTTCTTTCGGAGGGCTATTCTATGCAATTGTGGTTTTAAAGACCAATAGTATATATCCATCCATAGTTTTTCACATTGTTATCAACTTGGGTATGGTTTTCAATGGATGGATAATTTAAACTTATTCCGTACAAGGGAGCAATATTTTCAACACAATTGATGTATTAAAAAAGAGAAAATTGACGTATTGCGAGAATCAAGAGAATCCTTGCTGCAGTAAGGACGAATCCTCCAACTTTGAAAGGGAAACTAGTAATCTTTTAGAAACTAGCAAGAAAAAGAATTTAAATACACGTAACGATGTTGATTTAGATTCTACTTTTACGGCTTCTTATGTTCGAAAAGTGTTTTCCTTGATACGAAAGCCATTTCACACATAGTCAAACAAGAAAACATTACATATACGGCGATAAACGTCTTAAAACAATCGATTAGAGGCTTTAAACGAGGAAAAGTAAAAACCAATCTGGTTCGTTATTTCACAGGTACTTTTAAGAGACTCATGGATCGGACATAATCGGAGCTTCCTTTAGACGTTTTTTCAACCAGTAATTAATAATTCTCAATAATAAGCCACCATTACATATTTAATTGTCCAACACTGTTTGGAGTAGTTTCTCATTTTTCTGTTATGGAAGATAAGGTGGAGTTACTGACATGCTCCAAGTGTTCTAAGAAAGTAGCAGCATGTATAGGAGAAGGGCACTAATCAAGGACATACCATTGGTTAACTGGTTAGAAATGTAGGGGAGAATTGCTATGACAGAGTGGAAGATGTGTGCGTACTGCGGTAAGTGGTACAGTTTGGCACTATTGAAACCACTGCATGAACAGGGCAAGGATTATGTAAATTGGTATTGTGAAAGATGCAAACCTGCTGTTAAAAGTAACCTGTTGAAGCTTCCGTACAGTTCATTATTTAAGGGGGAGATAAAAGGCCAGGACAAATAAGAATACCCTCATATCATGACGGATACAAGGGTATTTGCAGTTAACAAGTTTTTCAGACTGAAGGTTTAGCCTCGCCAATGTTCCTTCCGGAAGGTTCGTGTTGATAATTGCAGAGACCGTATTTTTTTCTTGTTAAAAGTTGCAGTTTCTACTGTTGCAGTCAGCTCGAATGGTTCAGGCTCCATCTCTTCAGTAGTTGCTTCCGTCCCTATATCCGTAAACATGACGGCTATGATAATCATTAACTTTCAAAACAACAATGGTATACCGTTATTGTCTGAATGCTATGACAATAATGGTTATGAACTAACACATTTGGATACACAAATTATCGAAACGTTTGATGATATAAAAACTACAATCTCAGCTATTGATAAGTTATGGAAAATAATTCTTAAAAAACCTCTAATTAATAGGGGTTTTTTTGTTTCACATTTTGTCTTAATTCCGCGTGGTTACTCATCTTCATCAAATATAAATACTGATCTTCCTGATAAAAAATCCCTGATTTCCTCTAAGGGTATGTCCATTTTTATGGCAATCCGAATGAGCTCAACCCATTCTTTATCAAGTTTTACTACTGTGTCATTTGTCTGAATTAACATTAAATTATTCCTCCTGAGGAGGGTAATCCCACATCCTGGCAATGCCGTAAATCCGTTGATTTTCCATCCTGAACTTTCTATATGTTGTTTATTACTTGCCAATAGTTAGATAATAACATTTTGATAGTATATTCTCATAACGTTAAAATTTGGTAATTTTTTATGTTATGTGAGTCTCCTTTAGATAGGTTAAAACAGAATGATTACTAAAACAACAGATAAAGATTACAAAAGTAAGCGAAGGAGTAAAATATGAAACAAAAATGTAAAATAATTAATCAAATTTAAAAAAAGTATATAAAATACAACTTTAATGCGTTACTATAGTAAGGGTAAAAATATATAACATAGTCAATATGGAGGGTACGGAGTGAAAATATAGAAAAAATTTAGGTAATCCAGCATTAGCCTCGAGTATTATACCGGGTTGTGATCAAACCGTTGAGAAAGATACAGTTCCACATCGGGGGCCTTAATTATCGGTAATAAATGATAAAAAAATAATTTTTAACTAAGGAAGGAAAATTGTTACGATGTTTGAAAAATTTATTAGGTTTACCCAAAAAAATTGGAGATACATTCTTCCTGCCATCATCGCTTTGTTTATTGGTTCATTGTTTGGCCCTTCTGGTGAAGAATATGATGCTGCTGTTCGTAAGAATGCAGAACTGGACAACAGGAATGAAGAATTGACATTAGAAAATAGCGAATGGAAGGAAGAAAACAAACAGCTTGAAGCTAAAGTGAAAGAAGCGGAACCTTTCTTCAAGTTAAAAGAGGAAGAACGTAAAGAAAAAGAAGCGGAACTAAAGAAAAAAGAAGAAGCTGCAAAGGCTAAGAAAGAAGCTGAGGAAAAAGCAGCGCGTGAAGCTGAAGAAAAGGCTCAAGAAGAAGCTGATCGATTAGCAGAAGAGGAAGAAAAGAAAGGTTATGACACAGGAATCACCTATGACCAATTAGCTAGAACTCCTGATGACTATATCGGTGAAAAAGTAAAATTCCATGGGACTGTTGTTCAAGTAATGGAAGGTGACGGTACCACTCAAATAAGATTTGCTGTTGGTGATGATTACGACACTATCCTTTATGCAGAGTTTGACTCTTCTATCGTTGAATCTAGGATTCTAGAAGATGACAAAATTACGATCATGGGATTATCAACCGGTTTGATAACTTATGAATCTACTATGGGCGGAGATATATCCATTCCTGGTATGTCTATTGAAAAAGTAGAACGCTAATTTGCCTATTGATTAATTAAGAACTAAGGCTTATGTTTTCGAATGACTTACAAACTAACAAACAACTTGGAGGAATTATATTATGCATACAACATTATTAGCTAAACAAGGAATGACTGCAGAACAATTGGCAATGGTACAATCCGAAGTAAATAGCAAGGCAAAATCAAAAGGAATTGCTTATGCTCTTTGGTGGTTCACAGGAGTTTGGGGCGGTCATAGATTTTATGCTGGTAATACCGGTATGGGAATTGGAATGTTGCTGACTTTTGGCGGTCTTGGAATTTGGTCTCTATTTGACGTATTTGCTATCGGTAAAGCAATTGAACGTAAAAATGAAACCATGGAAATGGAAGCTATTACTATGGTAAAAGCGCTACAACAAGCGAGTAACACCCGCACAGAAGCGGAAACTGTTATATAAAAACAGAATATAGTCTATTACATGAGAATGTATGATAATCTATTGAACTCTATTAGATTACCGTATATTCTCTTTTTTTACCATGAACTAGTATCAACCTACCCTACCAGGGATTATTACATTTTCTTATAACATGCCCAATCAGTATTACTCTCCCAGGCCTATCATCCCTTCGTCATGCCTACCTAAGGGATTCTAAAAAGAGGGAGAACAAGTCATCCAGATGATTTGTTCTCCCTCTTTTATGTTTTTCTTTCTTTATAAAAAGAAGTAAACATACATGAATTAAATGTATGTGTGGAAGTATCTTTTATTAAATCTAGACTATTTTTCATTTCTTCAATCTTTAAACCATTTTCGAAATGGGTTTTTAAGAGCGCATGGGGTGGGAAGACGATGCGCCTTTTGAATCAGGTAATTTATATGGTTTAAAATTGATTGATTAATGAATGAAGGAAAATACGGGAATTCTGTTAGTGAAACTCTACAGGATTTGACTAAATTCTTAGCAAGAGCATATCGGAAATTTATCTATATAGGCTGAGTTATCCAGCTAGATGATAAATTCTGGATTTATATGATCCATTAATGTTGTTGGATTATTTCTGAAAGTGATAAAAGTAAAAGCGGGAAACCCTGAATTATCAATGTTTTTCCCGCTTTTTATCATTTAATATTTGAGTTACATATAATCATAAACAGAGTCATCAAAATAGAGCCAGTGATAATATTCAATCTGTGAATCTGTCATCCTGGAAACTTCTTTCTCATTGAATTTTTGTTGCTCAATTAATTTCTGCAATTTGGAATTTCTTTCTACTAGGCTCATCTTAAATCCTCCTTATAGTATGAGAAGTAACGAAGTATTTAAATATTGAAAACGCTTTCTTTTTCTTATTTTTATTATATATCTCAATGTGAGATTAAACAACTATCAAATATAGATGATTTATCAGGAAATAATATAGAAATGTTATTTATCTATTTACTTTAAAGCAGTTAAAGAGGCAAGGTCGATCATATGTAAATGGAATCAGGGGGACAGGCCCTGATTCCATTTTTGTTTTACCTTATGATAAATTAGTTAATATGTACTATTGAAAGAGAAGTGATTCACTAATTTTGCGCAAATAAGTATACAAAGTGTTAATTGTGGTGTAATTTTACAGATGGGAACCTTTATATTCTTGTAATATTTTCATATAAAGGGTAAAATTATTCATTTGAAGAGAAAGTACCAAACCCAACATCGTCATTTTTTTCGTTTTTCTTACATAAAATTATATTAGTATAATTAATTATTGGGAATATAATGATTTATTTGAAAAAAATATTAGTTGATTCAGTGCAGATAAAATATGAACAAGTTATATGATCGAAAGTTAGTGGGTAATCTGTTAATTACTTGATTAATTATAGTATTATATGCCTGGAATTATAGAGATTATTAGATTTTTTTCTATTTCTTTGTCCCTTTATATAGTAAACTCAGAATAGGTTCGTTAACTTTTAGCTGCTAGAGATGAGGTAAGTTTAATCCTATGAAAAATAAAAAGTTAAGGGCACTTCTTTATTTGACCATTCTTTTATTGATTGTTTTCATTCTTCTAAATATGTTTTCAACATATTTAAGCATTAAAAATTCTGTGCAAAAATCCGTTGCTAATCAAAACTTGGTAGCTGCTAGATCCATTGCCGACTCGATGGATATAGAGGCCTATCAGCGATTTCTCAATAACCAAGTAAAGAACCGGGATTATAAGGATATAAAAGCTTACTTAGAGGATGCCCGTGAAAAAATAGGAGCATTATATGTTTATACCATCATGATTGATAATCCGGAAGTATCTAAGGCTATGATTACTGGGTTTTCTAAAGATCATAAAGGGGATTTTCCTATCGGTGGTGCATGTACTGTTCCGCCGGAGCAGGTCAAACAGGGGTATGAAGGCAAAAGCTTCATTACCGGGATTCTAGAAGATCCGGAGTATGGTGAGTATTTGACTGTGGGAGTGCCAATGAAAAATAAAGATGGCGACATAATTGGTTTTTTGGGCATTGATGTGAGCGCAGAAAATATAAATGCCATTAACGGCAAGGTATTGAAAAGCAGCATTGCCATTCTTGTTTATAATGGTGGGTTTGTTATCATGCTGCTGGTTACCTTTTTTGTCATTCAAAAATGGTATCAAAAGGAACTGACACGTGAAGTGGGGGATACGGAAGATACGTATCAATCGGAATTTCAATCGCTCTTTGCTTCAGTTCGCTCATTAAGGCATGATTTTTCCAATCATATTCAGGTGATACATGGACTGCTTAAATTAGAGGAGAACGCAAAAGCACTCGAATACTTAACCGGTCTTTCAAAAGAAGTGCATTCAATTGAATCGATGAAATTGGATGTGACTCACCCGGGCTTATCTGTCCTGTTAGAGACAAAAAGGCTCTCGGCCCAGAATTATAACATCGATATTGAGGTTGATGTTTCACCCGAATCCTTCAATCGAATTAAAACAATCGATTTGATTAAATTATTATCAAATGTTATCGACAATGCTATTGAGGCAACAATTGAATTGCCGGAGCAAGAACGCCGAATGAATATTGCCTGCAAAGCTGATGATGAAAAGTATACGTTTATGGTAACGAACACGGGACCAATGATTTCGGATTTAGATCTGGGGAATATATTCGCCAGCGGATTTTCAACCAAAAAGGCACAAAAGGGCAAAGTTCGCGGACAAGGATTGTTCATCGTTAAAGACTTGGTGAACAGATATGATGGAGAGATTCATGTACAATCCTCAGAAAAAGAAACGACCGTTACGATGATCATTCCGGTAAATGGAAAAATGGGCTAAATTGATCTATAAAGGTATGGTTCCTCAAGTGTAGAAGGAATCATACCTTTTTTACGATTCTATTAACTGGGTTATACTCCCTTCTGCCAGGGGAAGGAGGAATGGGGCAGTGAGCTTCAAATGTATTTTAGGCAATTTTAAACTCTGACAATCTAAGCGATATTAAGATGTCGATTATTATGGGGGAAAGTTGAATAAAAGTACCTGAATTGGACATAATGGGTAGATGTTTAGCTGCTTTCATCGAGATTATGGTAAGATAGGGAAAAAATCATTTAAGGCAGTGAGATTGTGAAACTACAAAAAGGAAAACTTCTCGTTATCATTGGACCGACTGCTGTTGGGAAGACAAAAATGAGCATTGAGATGGCAAAGTTATTTAATGGTGAAATTATTAGCGGAGACTCCATGCAGGTTTATAAGGGGATGGATATTGGCACTGCAAAAATCAAGAGGGAAGAAACAGAGGGAATTCCTCATTATTTACTTGATATTAAAGACCCTGATGAACCATTTAGTGCGGCAGAGTTCCAGGAGCGGGCTAATGCTTGTATCGAGGAGATCCAAAGCAGGGGTAAACTTCCCATTATCGTCGGAGGAACAGGATTATACATACAATCGGTCATTTATGATTATCAATTTTCTGAGGCACCATCCGACCCTGTTTATAGGGAGGGACTCGAAAAACAGGTTAGGGAGTTAGGAATTGATCCCATTTTTGAACAATTACGCAGCGTTGACCCGGAAAGCGCGAATCGGATTCATCCTAATAATGTAAGAAGGGTGATCAGGGCACTTGAGATTTTTCATTGTACTGGTAAAACAATGAGTGAGCAGCTGAATGAACAGCCTACAGAATTGAAATATGATACGTGCATCATTGGATTGACAATGGAACGCGAAAAGTTATATCAACGCATCGATCAACGTGTTGATGGCATGGTGGAAGAAGGGCTGATTCAAGAGGTGGAGTCATTTTATGAAAAAGGTTTGAGGGATTGCCAATCAATCCAGGCAATAGGCTATAAAGAAATCTATGATTTTTTTGATGGCAGGGCTTCATTGGATGAAGCATTGGAGACATTGAAGCAAAACTCCCGTCGATATGCAAAAAGGCAATTGACCTGGTTTCGGAATAAAATGGATGTAATTTGGTTTGATATGACCGATCTCGAGGGGTTTCCAAAAAAAATACATGAAATATCTGGATTTATAGCAGGAAAGCTTTTCAGTGAAGGCGAATACATAAATTTAGAGAGAAAAGAGGAGGACTAATTCATGAAACAATCAGTAAATATTCAAGATCAGTTTCTTAATCAATTACGTAAAGATGGTACGTATGTGACGGTATTTTTGTTAAACGGTTTCCAGATTAGAGGACAAGTGAAAGGGTTCGATAATTTTACCGTTTTATTTGAATCAGAGGGCAAACAACAATTAGTCTATAAACATGCGATTTCTACATTTGCTCCACAACGTAATGTTCAGATTGATTACGAAGTGAAGGAATAATCATATATATGAATGTGAAAAACAGGTTTAGCTTTTAGCGACCTGTTTTTTTTGCATGCACTTCTCTGTTCTTTTTCAAAGAATCGATAATTTTACGTACCCGATTTGAATATATATTAAGGAACGGATTATTTTCCGGGAAACCGCAGGAAATGACATTAACCCTAATAAATTGGTAAACGGGAATGGAGTTTGTTGAAACAAATCCTCCAAGGAAAAAATCCTGTCAGAATAAGTCGCTTACCAGGTAGGAATGGGGCTTAATCCCGAAAAGAAATAAATGAATTTTCCGATGGTGCAGTTTTGGCTATGCAGCATATGCCTATGACCATCATAAATCGAAAATTGTGTTGTTAGAGTTAGGGTCCAAGATGGAGAGGTGAATGCATTGGAACAACCGATCCGTATGAAAAATAACGGGCAAATCAATATTGTGTTTAATGCGGAAAACAGAAAAGCGCTACAAAAGGATCTGCCGATAAAAGAAATTTTGGTGCAGGAAATCCCCCACCAGCATGTGGCATTGAAAGAGATTGAAGATGAACTGAAATCGCTGGTCGGAATGGAAGAAATGAAACGGATGATAAAAGAGATATATGCCTGGATTTACATCAATAAACAACGTGAGGCAAAGGGGCTGAAAACTGGCAGGCAAGCACTGCATATGATGTTTAAAGGGAATCCCGGAACAGGGAAAACAACGGTTGCACGTTTAATCGGTAAGTTGTTTCAAAAAATGAATGTTCTTTCGAAAGGGCATTTAATTGAGGCGGAGAGGGCAGATTTGGTCGGGGAATACATTGGTCATACTGCCCAAAAAACAAGGGATTTAATTAAAAAGGCCATTGGCGGGATCCTATTTATTGATGAAGCCTATTCCTTGGGAAGAGGCGGCGAAAAGGATTTTGGAAAAGAAGCCATAGATACACTTGTCAAACATATGGAGGATCGGCAGCACGAATTCATTTTAATCCTTGCTGGTTATTCGAGGGAAATGGATTATTTCCTCAGCCTTAATCCTGGCCTTCATTCCAGGTTCCCGCTTGTTATTGATTTTCCGGATTATACGATTGAACAGTTAATGGAAATAGCCGATCGGATGCTGCAGGAAAAGGAGTATCTAATGAATCGGGATGCCGAAAGGAAATTAAAAGAACATTTGATCATATTGCGTTCATTCCGGGGACCTATTTCATTTTCCAACGGACGGTATATCCGCAATGTACTTGAAAAGTCTATTAGGGCGCAGGCAATGCGGCTTTTACTGGAAGATTCATTTGAAAAATCCGATTTACTGACGCTAACCAGCCAAGATTTGATTTTCGAGGATGATGAGAAAGAATGACATGGAAAAGCCCACCAATATGGCGGGCTTTTTAAATTTATGTTTTAGGCACCCATTTCTTATTAGGAAGATGCCAATTATTGGTGTAAGAAAGGACTCGCAATATCGTGATGACGGCAAAGAGCGTATAAAGCTGCCATGACTGGGATAATACACCACTGCCTAAAGCCAAGCCTGCAATGATGGCCCATACTACGTAGATTTCTTTTCTGAAGACCAATGGCTTTCTTCCAGCTAGCACGTCACGGAGTATCCCGCCGCCGCATCCGGTTAATGCAGCTGATACAATGATGGCGCTTATTGGATGATTAAGTTCCACAGCATACATCGCCCCTTGGATGGCAAAGGCTGAAAGGCCAATGGCATCACTGAGGTTTCCCCATCTGTCCCAGTGCTTTGAAAGGTTTGTAGGAAAAACAAAAACGATGGTAATGGATACTAAAGCGATGACAAAATAGAAACTTTGATCCCATAACGCTGAAACGGGGACACCAATCAACAGATTGCGGATTGCCCCTCCGCCAAAGGCGGTTATGATTCCTAAAATATAAACTCCTAAAATATCATATTCTTCTTCCATGGCGATGATGGTTCCGCTAATAGCGAATGCAATCGTACCTATGAAGCTTAAAACTTCCCATGTCATATGAATGTCCCTCTATGTCTTTTCGATTTTGATGGTAAAGCCAAATTTGATTTTAGCATGTTATCGGAATTTTTAAAACGGTTAAAAGCTTCGTTTTGAGGAAATTTTTATATATTCAATTTTTTTGTTATGATTAACTGAAATCTACCAGAAGGTGGTGCATGTGATTTGGAAGAAGCAAAAAAGGAAACGGCCGTATTGATTGGGTGTCAAACAAATGAGGCTAATGAACGTTTTGAATATTCACTCGATGAACTGGCTTCTTTGGCGAAGACGGCGAATGGTGAGGTTTTAATGACCATCTCCCAGAAAAGGGAAAGTGTCGATCCGGCTACATATATAGGAAAAGGAAAAGTGGAGGAACTTCGGAATCTGGAAGAGGAGCTGGAGCCGGATTTATTTATCTTTAATGATGAACTATCCCCGAGCCAGATCCGGAACCTTTCGAAACAATTGGAAGCAAGGATCATTGACCGGACACAGCTGATTTTGGATATTTTTGCTCAGCGGGCGAGATCCAGAGAAGGGAAGTTGCAAGTTGAACTTGCCCAGCTCCAATATTTATTGCCGCGTTTGGTCGGACAGGGGACGGCGATGTCCAGGCTAGGAGGCGGAATCGGCACAAGGGGGCCAGGGGAAACGAAGCTGGAAAGCGACCGACGCCACATCCGTGGGAAAATAGATGAAATCAAGCAACAATTAAGTGGAATAGTGAAGCATCGTGAACGCTATCGTGATAGAAGGAAACGTAATAAGACCTTTCAAATAGCACTTGTGGGATACACGAATGCAGGTAAATCAACGCTGTTCAACCGTTTGACAGAGGCGGATTCATACGAAGAGAACCAATTGTTCGCTACATTGGATCCCATGACACGAAAGGCGATTCTTCCTAGTGGATTTACCGTGCTGCTGACGGATACGGTTGGATTCATACAAGATTTGCCCACATCTTTAATTGCCGCATTCCGTTCTACCCTGGAAGAAGTGAAAGAAGCGGATTTGTTGCTCCATGTGGTCGATTCCTCAAGTACGGATTACTTTAATCATCAGAAAACGGTGCAGGATTTGCTAAATGACTTAGATGTCCCTTCCATTCCACAGCTAACGTTGTATAATAAGAAAGATAAGATTCACGCTGATTTTGTCAGGTCGGCAAGTCGTGCTTCATTAATGATCAGTGCCTATGAACAATCGGACCTGAATCAAATCATGGAAGAAATTGAAAAGTACGTGATTGAAGAAATGGTCCCGTATCATGTTTTCCTGCCGTCGAGTGAGGGTAAATTATTATCACAGCTGAAAAATGAAACCATATTGCGCACTCTCTCCTTTAATGAAGAATCGGAAAGGTATGAATGCAAAGGTTTTTGTCTAGCTGATCATCCAATAACCGGGCAGCTGGAGAAATATTCATTATAAAGGGGAATTTTGATGTATCAGCAGTTAACTAATGGAGAAGTGTTGAAAAACATTGCCCAGGAAGTGGAAGCAATGATTTCTCCGTTACATAAGCAAGTGGAAGAACGAATTGAAGAAAATCAATTCCGCGTATTACAAAGTTATCAAGCACATAGAGTGAGTGATTCCCATTTCATCCCGACTACAGGGTATGGATACGACGATATGGGTCGCGATACGCTTGAATTGATATATGCAGATGTATTCGGAGCGGAAGCTGGATTGGTGCGCCCCCAAATTATTTCAGGCACACACGCCATCTCCACCGCTCTTTTCGGCATATTGCGCCCAGGGGATGAATTGTTATACATAACTGGAAAGCCATATGACACTTTGGAAGAAATTGTAGGCATCCGGGGTTCGGGTATCGGATCTTTACGTGATTTTCAGATCAGCTATAATGCCGTTCCGTTAGAGGAAACTGGTACCGTTGATTTCGAAGCCGTCAAACAAGCCATTCAACCAAATACGAAGATGATCGGTATACAACGGTCAAAAGGGTATGCAACACGTCCTTCCTTTACGATTGATGAAATAAGGGAAATGATTTCTTTTGTAAAAGACATTAACCCTGAAATCGTCGTGTTCGTGGACAACTGTTATGGAGAGTTTGTTGAGACACAAGAGCCATGTCACGTCGGAGCAGATTTAATGGCAGGTTCACTCATTAAAAACCCCGGTGGCGGGATAGTGAAGACCGGAGGATACATTGTTGGTAAAAAGGACCTGGTTGAAGCTTGCTCCTATCGGCTAACATCACCAGGAATAGGGGCTGAAGCAGGTGCGTCGCTTTATAGTCTGCAGGAAATGTACCAAGGATTCTTCCTTGCACCACATGTCGTGGGTCAAGCTGTTAAAGGAGCCATGTTCACAGCTGCCTTTTTAGAAAAACTCGGTATGAATACATCTCCTAAATGGGATGCGAAGCGAACTGACTTGATTCAATCCGTCCAATTTAATGACCGGGATAAGATGGTTGCCTTCTGTCAGGCCATCCAATATGCATCACCAATCAATTCACATGTGACTCCATATCCTGCCTATATGCCAGGATATGAAGACGATGTAATCATGGCTGCGGGCACCTTTATACAGGGGGCGAGCATTGAACTTACGGCAGATGGTCCGACAAGGGCTCCATATGTTGCATACGTTCAAGGCGGCTTGACGTACGCCCATGTCAAAGTAGCCGTATTGACTGCAGTGAATGCGCTAATGGACAAAAAGCTGATTCAATTGTAAATGAAAATAGGTTTAGGGGATCCAAATACAATTGGATTCCTGAAAAAGCAATAGTCATAATATTTGAGTAGTAACAAATCATTTAATTTTTCTGAAAAAAACACGTCATAAAATGTAACATCATATTGACAAGTTTAATAACATGATATAAGATAATTTTAGATAAACAAAAGGAGGATGCTAAGAATGAGCGGCAACAACATTCGGCGTTCGATGCCTCTTTTTTCCATCGGAATCGTCATGCAGCTAACTGAGTTGTCTGCACGCCAAATTCGGTATTACGAAGAGCATCAACTTATTACTCCTATGAGAACAGATGGAAATCGTCGGGTTTTTTCATTAAACGATATCGATCGACTGCTTGAGATTAAAGACTTAATCGAACAAGGGGTCAATCTGGCCGGCATCAAAAAGATTTTCACTGTAAAGGAACAGAATTTACCTAAAACTCAAGAATTAGAACAAGCGGAAAAGATAAGACAGGACCTAAGTGACGAGGAGCTTCGCAAGCTTCTGCGTGCCGAGCTTTTACAAGGAAGCAAGCATCGAACATCTCTTCGACAAGGGGATATGTCACGTTTTTTCCAATAAAAATATGATTTATGAATGATTATTAGGGGGAATAGAAATTGGCAAAGTTCACACGTGAAGACATCACTCGTTTAGCGAAAGAAGAAAATGTTAAGTACATTCGTTTACAATTCACTGACATTTTAGGGACAATTAAAAACGTTGAAATCCCAGTCAGTCAATTAGAAAAAGCACTTGATAATAAAATGATGTTTGACGGATCTTCCATTGAAGGATTCGTACGTATCGAAGAGTCTGATATGTACCTATATCCTGATTTAAATACATGGGTTATCTTCCCTTGGACTTCCGAAAAAGGTAAAGTCGCACGTTTAATCTGTGATATTTACAATACGGATGGAACTCCTTTTGATGGAGATCCACGTGCAAACCTAAAACGTGTTCTTGCAGAAGCAAGAGAAATGGGCTTCACAGATTTCAATCTTGGACCTGAACCTGAATTCTTCCTATTCAAACTGGATGCAGCAGGCGAGCCGACTCTAGAATTGAACGATAAAGGCGGATACTTTGACCTTGCACCTACTGACCTAGGAGAAAACTGCCGTCGTGATATCGTTCTTGAGCTTGAAGAAATGGGATTTGAAATCGAAGCATCCCACCACGAAGTAGCTCCAGGACAACATGAAATTGACTTTAAATATGCAGATGCAGTTTCAGCTTGCGATAACATCCAAACATTTAAATTGGTTGTTAAAACGATTGCCCGTAAACATGGTTTACACGCAACATTCATGCCAAAACCATTGTTCGGTGTTAACGGATCTGGTATGCACTGTAACGTTTCTCTATTCAAAGGCAACGAAAACGCATTTTATGATAAAGAAGGTAAATTGGAATTAAGTAAAACAGCTGAGCAATTTATCGCAGGTATCATTAAGCATGCTCCAAGCTTCACTGCGGTAACAAACCCAACTGTTAACTCATACAAACGTCTAGTTCCTGGTTACGAAGCTCCTTGTTATGTTGCATGGTCCGCTAAAAACCGTAGCCCACTAATCCGTATCCCAGCTTCACGCGGAGTAAGTACTCGCGTAGAGGTACGTAGTGTCGATCCAGCAGCAAACCCATACTTGGCACTTGCAGTTCTGCTAAAAGCTGGTCTTGACGGTATCAAGAACGACTTGACTCCTCCAGCTCCAGTTGACCGCAACATCTATGTTATGAATAAAGAAGAACGTGAAGAAGTAGGTATCGTTGATCTACCAGCTACTTTATATGCTGCATTGGAAACATTAAAATCTGATGAAGTAATCAAAGAAGCATTAGGTGAACATTTACTTGAACACTTCGTCGAAGCAAAAGAAATCGAGTGGGATATGTTTAGAACACAAGTTCACCCATGGGAACGCGAACAATATATGTCAATGTATTAATATCTCAAACCCTTGGCACCTTTGGTGTCAGGGGCTTTTTATTTGTGGGTGAAAAGGGAAAATAAAAAGGGTGGAAACTTGTCCACCCACAATTTACCCACAATCAAACGAATTATTTTAAAATATTCTTTGTGTATTCCTCAAATTTATTAATTGTATCTGTTTCAATCTTCTTCGAAATTGTGGGCATAAACATCGGCAGTTATTTGCATGTTGCCGTGTCCTAGACGTTCCTGGATGTATTTCATATTAGAGCCGGACTCTAATAATAAAACTGCGTGGGTGTGCCTTAAACAGTGAATAGGAATCGGCGGATGTTCAGCTTTTTTTAATATCCTTGAAAAAGCGTTAAATAAACTTGATTTAGGCATGTAATTAGTACGAAAGTATTTTTCATTTAACACACGGGTGCATTAATGAAATAAGGAAAAAACGCCTTAAAACGAGGCGTTTTTTTTATGCCGAACAAAAAAACATTCATAATAAAAGGAGTCGATGTGAAATGATCTTTAATAATCTTCCACAATTAGTCGATAAAAGAGGCAAATTAAAGTTAAAAGGCACTTATTCAAAGCGCACGAAAACAATTACTCACCGGGTAAGGCATCATTCATTAACAAAGAAGAATTTGGCTGGGTCTGATGCTGCAAGCTTCGCGGGTTACCATGTAAACACGCTGGGGTGACCTGGAGTAGGATATACATTTATTATCGAGCCTAAGAATGTAATTAATACTCCAAACGGTAAAAGGGTTAGGATTGTGTATGTTCATGATATTGACAGCCGGACTTACCATGTAGGGAGTAGCAATCAGTTCTCCCTTGGTATCTGTGTTGCTGGTGATTATCGATTTGACACTATGGATGATGCCACACTTGCCAGTATTGCAGAACTTCACGCTGCGCTTGTAAAAGATGGGATAGGAAAGTTTGATAATGCCCATAATGAAATGCCAGGTTATAGCTGGAAAGCGTGTTGTGAGTATAACTACAGGGATGCATTTGATTGGAAGGGATCAAAAAATCCATCCAAAACAGCACCGGCACCTGACGTTTATACAATCCAAGAAGGAGACACTTTATGGAGCATTGCACATAAGGATGGAGCGGGTGGCGGGTTCATGCCCTCAAGGCTGCCTAATTAAATAAAGTGTCTAACTTTTTGGGTTCACTTCAGATGAACAGCTCTTTTTTTATTAAAGGGGGAAGATAATCTGATAATAAAAAAAATACATATTTATCGAGATTTGGTAAAATTAATTAGAGGAGAAGGGTGGTTAATCATGAAAAAATATTTAGGGGTTATTTCGTTTGCTTTAATTATCTTGGTTATTTGTGTCTTTGCTGGAACTATAACACAAGTAATTAACCCTGGAGTAACGACTTTTCGTGTATTGATGATTTGTGGAATCATTATATCCTTCTCTTTCTCTTTTCTCAGTGAGAAAGGACTTTGGAGAAAATTAGCTTTAGGTCTTAGTATATTTGTTGGTTTAGTTTACTTTATGGCTGTTGAATTAATGAGAATAATATTCCAGGGTAATGGATTTTAAATGTTTATTGAACAAACAGGTGCGTTACTTCATTACCAGGAGTTGATCAACAGCTCCTTTTTTCTTATGGGGGGGTACCCCTAATAGTTCTCACATGTCACTGCAAATTCTATATACTTAAATTAATTAAACTAGAATACACGAAGCAGCTATAAATAGAAGTGTAATACGAGGAGGAGATATCATGCTTATTACGGAACGGCATCAATTAATTTTAAAGCTATTAAAAGAAAAGGAGAATGTTAAGATTCATGAGCTAGTAGAATTAACGAATACTTCAGAATCTACTTTGCGTCGTGATCTAGACCAATTAGAAAAGCAGAACTACTTAAAACGTGTACATGGTGGAGCTTCACTTTTACATAGTAAACGAGACGAACCAAGTGTGTTTGAGAAAATAACGCAGAACCTTGAGGAAAAAGATAAGATAGCAAAATATGCGGCAGAACTAATTTTGGACGGCGACTGTGTATATCTTGATGCTGGAACAACAACGTATCAGATGATCAAACATTTAAGACAAAAAGATATCGTTGTCATTACAAACGGAATTGATCATTTAGATGCATTACTTGAAAATGATATATGTACATACTTTATTGGTGGATTTGTTAAAAAGATTACCAAAGCAACAGTTGGACGTTATGCATACGAAAGTATAAAAAAATACAGATTTGATAAGTGTTTCATGGGTGCGAACGCTATTCATTATAATTTTGGATTGACTACCCCAGATCCAGAAGAGGCGCAAATGAAAGAAAGAGCCATTTTTTTGTCACGTGAGGCCTTTGTATTAGCAGATCATACAAAATTTGGAGAAGTATCATTTTCTAAGTTTGCAGATTTAAACCAGACAAAAGTTATTACGAATGAAGAAGGTACAATAACGTTAGGAAAATATAAGGAGAAAACAGAAATAATTATTGTGAGGGACTAAAACTAAATTTGCTATCGTTGAAGGAAAGCTGGTATTCAAACTGTCTGATTCAGACATTTAGAATACCAGCTTTTTTTTGAAGGAGATTCTGAAATTATTTTTTTGGGAATTTCCCCCTTTGTTGTATCAATATAATAAAGAATGCTTGATTTATTGTAATGTGGCCAAATAACAAAGAGGGAAAATCTGCTCCATGTAATAAACATTCCATTTGAAAGTTTAATATTTTATGTTATTAATATATTTTTTGGAATAATTGGCGCTATTGACAATTATAAACAGCTTTAATATAATCAAAATCAATCAAAAACAATCATATTCATTCAATTATAATTCTAATATGTAAAGGGTAATTATATTGTTATACAAAAGATGAAAGCGTTATCAATTAATTAAGATGTCATTTGAAAAAACTATCAAAATCAACCATATTTCCATTATTTCAACCAAAAATATTCATTTAAGGAGGTGATCTAGTTTAAGAGATTGAGAGCGGTAACAATTTCTCGTCTGTAGATAATTATTTTCATCTTCAAAAACTAGGGGGATTAATATGGTTAAATATGTAAAAATACTAGGGGTACTAGTTTTGGCGTTTGTAATTGCCGCGATGACGGCATGTAGTGGGGCTAGTGAATCATCAAATGGATCAACAGACGGTAACGAAGGACAAGAAGGTAACAAACAATTAAAGATCGGTGTAGCGGTGGGTAGTTTAGCAAACCCTTTCTTCGTCTCCATGGGTAAAGGTGCTGAAGAAGCAGGAAAAGAATTAGGTGCTGAAGTTCTAGTTGAAAGCGCTGACTATGATTTAGCAAAACAAGCAGCTCAAATTGAAAACTTTATTACGAAAAAGGTAGATATTATTCTTTTAAATGCTGTTGATACAAAAGGAATTGCGGCAGCTGTTCAACAGGCCAAAGCTGCTGATATTCCAGTAGTTGCTGTAGATACTAATGCTGAAGGTGGTGTCGATGCCACTGTTACTTCAGACAACTATCAAGCTGGTAAACTAGCCGGAGAATATGTGATTGAACAATTAGGTGGAAAAGGAAAAATAGCTATTATTGATGGACCTCCTGTTTCGGCTGTATCTGATCGTATTCAAGGATTTGAAGATGCAATAAAGGATACCGAAATTAAAGTAATTGCAAAGCAAAATGGAGAAGGGAATCGCGAAAAGGCATTAACGGTGATGGAAAGTATTTTACAAGCTAATTCATCAGGCTCTATTGACGCTGTATTTGCGATTAATGATCCAGAAGCAATTGGTGTTGAAATTGCTCAAGAGCAAGCGAATCGTAAAGATGAATTTTTCATTGTCGGAGTAGACGGTGCTCCTGAAGCCACAGAAGCAATGGCAAAGGAAGGAAGTACAATTGCTGCAACTTCAGCTCAGTCACCTAGTAACATGATCAAAAAAGCTGTTGAAATCGGAATGAAAGTGAAAAATGGTGAAGAAGTTGAGGAGCTTATTAAAGTTCCAGTTGAGATTGTAACTCAAGATACATTAGATTCTTACAAAGGTTGGTAAGAATCTTTCAATAAATAGGCTGATAAGGATTCCTCCTTTAATCAGCCTATTCAAATCCATATAAGGGGTGAGATAAAGGTATGGCTGTCAATGAAATGTCCCTTAAAGGCCAACAAAGTCTAAAAAAGCCAGTGTTGAATATGGAAGGGATTAGTAAAACGTTCTCAAATGTAACCGTATTGAATAATGTGAGAATTGAACTTTATCCAGGTGAAGTACATGCATTAATGGGAGAGAATGGCGCTGGAAAGTCAACTTTCATGAAAATCCTCGCAGGCATTCATACACCTGATGACAATGGTGGGAAAATCTACTTAAAAGGTCAACCAATTTTATGGAAGGACCCTACAGATGCAAGGAACAAAGGAATTAGTGTTATTCATCAGGAGTTAAATCTTTCTCCTAATTTAACAATAAGTGAAAATATCTTAATGGGTTCGACCTTTCCTAGAAATGGTTTAGGAATGGTGAAATGGGATGAGGTCCATGAACGTGCCCAAGAGGTGTTAGATTCAATGGGGTCGAATCTAAATCCTCGCCAATTGGTTTCGACCTTAAGTGTTGCTCAACAACAAATGGTCGAGATCGCTCGAGCATTATCCTTTAATGCAGAGGTACTCATAATGGATGAACCAACCGCCTCTTTAACAGATAAAGAAATAAAAAAGCTGTTTGAAATTATTGATGATTTGAAAAAGCAGGGAGTTGCCATTGTATATATCTCTCACAGAATGGAAGAGATCTTTAAAATTTCTAATAGGTTCACTGTATTACGTGACGGCGAATGGATTGCAAGTGGGCCGATTGAAGAGACAAATCCTGATCATCTCGTAAAGCTAATGGTAGGACGGGATTTAAAGGACTTGTTTAATCGGTCAAAAGCTTTTGGTACAAAAAATCCAAAGGAAGTTTCACCTGTACTTGAATTGAAAAATGTTTCTGATAACACGATTGTAAAGAATGTATCTTTAAAAATTTACCCAGGTGAAATTGTTGGTTTAGCGGGGCTTGTTGGAGCTGGTAGAACAGAATTGGTTAGGGCTATTTTCGGTTTGTCCGAGGTGAAAAGTGGCGAAATATTGGTTGATGGTCAATCTGTTAGAATCAAATCCTCAATAGATGCTATTGCTAATAGGATTGCACATGTGCCTGAAAGCAGGAAAGAACAAGGGTTATTTTTATCAATGTCCGTAAAAGAGAACATCATAATGGCTGAATTGAAAAAACACGCTAAAGCAGGAATTGTAAGTTGGAAGCAAGCAAATGAAAGCGCTAACCAATATATTGAAGACTTAAATATAAAAATAGCTTCCCCAGAACAGCAAGTATCAAACTTAAGTGGTGGGAATCAACAAAAGGTAGTGATCGCTAGGTGGCTATCAATTGCACCAAAGGTATTACTACTTGATGAGCCAACACGAGGGGTTGATATAGGTGCCAAGACTGAAATCCACAAGATAGTTTCAAAGCTTGCAGATGAAGGGTTGGCCGTTTTAATGATATCATCTGAACTTCCTGAAGTATTGGGGGTAAGTGATCGAATACTTGTCATGAGTGAAGGAAGGTTAACAGGCGAGCTTTCGAAGGAAGAAGCTACACAGGAAACAATTATGCGTTTAGCTACCAAAGGGGGGAGAGAGAAATGAGAGGGAATACGCAAACTATTACACATTCACAACGCCAAAATATAGGAAATGTCCTTTATTCTTTATGGAATAGGCTTGGCATGATCATGATTTTATTATTATTGTGTGTAGTACTTTCATTTACAGCACCAAATTTTTTAGATACAGCCAATTTATTGAATGTATTAAAACAAGTTTCTATTATTGCTATTTTAGCTGCTGGGATGACAATTGTTATTTTAACTGGTGGTATTGATTTATCAGTTGGTGCAACAGTTGCTCTATCTGGCGTTATCTCAGTCATGGTCTCTTCTGCAGGAGTTAATCCTATTATTGCGATGTTATCAGGCGTACTAGTAGGGTATGCAGTAGGACTGATTAATGGATTTCTCACAGCCAAAGCAAAGTTACCAGCATTTATTGTTACACTAGGCAGCTTCACATATGTTCGTGGACTCGCTTATGTCATTAGTGGTGGTTATCCAATTGTTTTACAAAACGAAACATTTAAATTCATCGGTGGTGGAAGTATTTTTGGAATCCCCACTCCTATTTATATCATGTCTTTAGTATATGTTGTGATGTTTTTTGTTCTTAAATATACGATGTTTGGTCGTCATATATATGCGATTGGTGGCAATGAAGAGGCAGCTCGGTTAACTGGAATTAAGGTTGAAAAGTCTTTAATCAATGTGTATTCGATTAGTGGTTTACTAGCTGGTTTAGGAGGAGTCGTTTTGGCGGGAAGGTTGTTTTCTGGACAGCCAACTGCTGGTCAAATGTATGAATTAGACGCAATTGCTGCTGTTATACTAGGAGGAACAAGTTTAACAGGTGGAAAAGGGAAAATAATAGGAACAATTATTGGGGTTTTAATTATGGGGGTAATCAGTAATGGGTTAACTCTAATGGATGTCAACTATTATTGGCAGTTAGTTGTAAAAGGTGGAGTTATTGTAGCAGCCGTTTTATTAGATCGATTGCGCGGAAATGGTCCAGCATAACGATCACATGTCATTTTAGATTTTAAAAAAGGGATGTGAAATAAAAGTGAAGAGGATTATTAGTATTCTACTAATATGTTCAACTGTCACTTGTTTACCATTTAATAGTGCATATGCAGAAGACCCTGGGTATTATAATGAACCATACCGTAATCAATTTCATTTTTCTCCTGAAGCTAACTGGATGAATGATCCGAATGGTATGGTTTTTTATAAAGGTGAATATCATTTGTTTTATCAATATCATCCGTATGGAACGACATGGGGACCGATGCATTGGGGGCATGCTGTCAGTAAAAATCTTGTAAATTGGGAGCATTTGCCGATTGCTTTATCGCCGGATGAAAACGGTCAGATTTTCTCGGGGAGTGCTGTTATTGATTGGAACAATACAGCTGGCTTTGGAAAAGAAGCAATGGTTGCCATCTTTACGCATGCAGGGGATAAGCAAGTCCAAAGTATAGCGTATAGCCTAGATAAAGGAAGAACTTGGGAAAAATATAAAGGGAATCCCGTAATGCCAGACCCTCCTATACAAGATTGGCGCGATCCTAAAGTATTTTGGCATGAAGAATCAAACCAATGGGTTATGTCGTTGGCGGCTAAGGATAAGATCATGTTTTATACCTCACCTAATTTAAAAGAGTGGGAGTATGCAAGTGAATTCGGCGAAGATGGTGGAATACAAGCAAATAGCTTAGACAGAACTTCTTATACCATGTCATCCCAGACAGGTGAATCATTTAGCTATGAGGGAGATATTACCCTTAATGAGAAGAATGGGAGAGAAGGGACAGGCGGTTTAGTTTTTCGGTCAGATAGGAGTGCAAAGAACGGCTATGTTGCGAGCTTAGATGCCAAAAACGATGTCATAACATTAAGTAAGAATGTAGATGGAACAAACGAGGAAATTGCGAGAAAACCTTTTACCCTCAAAACTTCGACTACCTACCATGTGAAGGTGGAAACAGATGGGGATCAAATTCAAGTCTCTGTAAACGATCAATCTGTTATAAAAAAAACAGATATGGAATTCGATTATGGATACTATGGATTGTCAGCGTGGAATTCAACGGCTGCCTTTCGAAATGTGGAGTTCAAGAATACATCTAACTTTGAAACCAATTTATCAAAATGGACAGATGTAAACGGAAGCTGGGAGAACACGATGGATGGAAAAACTGGAACCTCTACGGAGGATGCTTTTGTAATGAGTGGTCAAACAGGGGATAACTTTTTTTATGAAGCAAACATTGAGATATCTGGGGAAAAAGGTGGCAATGGAGCTGGCTCGCTCGTTTTTCGTGCAAATCCTAATGCAACAAACGGTTATATGGCGAATATCGATGCTTTAAACGATACAATAAAAATCATGAAAATTGAAAATGGAGACATATCCATTCTAGCTGAAAAAACAATAAATCTAGATACAGATAAAAGGTACCATTTAAAAGCAAGCACTCATGGAAAAAATATTAAAATTTCTTTAGATGGTAATCTCATTCATGATGTAAATGATTCAACTTTTTCATCAGGGCTTTTTGGCTTAAATGTTTGGAATTCATCCACGTTATTCCAAGATGTTCAAGTTGGTAAGAACATCATGACAAATGAGAAGGAAATTACTAATCATGATTTTGAGACAGGTGATCTAACTGGGTGGAGTACAATCGAAGGTAATGCTTTCACAAAAGATCATGTGACAAATGTACCATCATACTGGGGAGGGGATTTCGGCCACCAAGGAAACTACCACTTATGGGGGTTTACTGATCTTCAAAAGGGAGATGACGCAACAGGTGAACTGCACTCCTCATATTTTAAACTAGATGGCTCTGGAGAAATCAACTTTCTGTTGGGCGGTGGTAATGATATCAACAACCGCTATGTTTCGTTAGTGAGAGCCTCTGATGATCAAGAATTAATTCGACAAGCCAATACCAAATTTAAAGAAGAAAAATATCAAAAATACGTCTGGGATGCTTCTAAATATATTGGAGAAGTGTTATATATTAAAGCTGTAGACCAAGCTACAGGTGGTTGGGGTCATTTAAACATGGATGATGTTAATGTTTATAATGAAGGGGCCATGCCAAATGAAGTAGACCAAGTTGCCAAAGAGCCTGAGAAAGACGATTCGAAAGAAAGCGGCATCCTTACGGACTGGTCTGCTGTTTCTGGAGAGTGGGTACCTTCTACTCATGGTAGTAACGGAGGGATTTGGGAATGTCCTACTCTAATCGAATTACCAATTGATGGTGACCCTTCAAAAACAAAATGGGTGCTACAGGTAAGCATTAATGATGGCGCTCCTGCAGGCGGGTCAGGTATGCAATATTTTGTAGGTACCTTTGACGGGAAAACGTTTAAAAATGAAAATCCTTCCGATCAAGTGTTATGGACTGACTACGGGGCAGATTATTATGCCGCAGTAGATTGGAGCGGAATTGAAGGTAAGAATGGCGAAAAATATTGGATTGGCTGGATGAGTAATTGGCAATATGCAAATAACACACCAACTTCGACTTGGAGGAGTTCAACGACATTGCCAAGAAAGATGGAGCTAACTCAGACAAATGAAGGTTTACGTTTAAAACAAACACCTGTTTCTTTAAAATCCATTCGAGATAAGAGTGAAAAAATTTCATATAAAAATAAAGTCATATCTGGTGAAAGTAATCTCCTATCTAAACTATCAGAAGATACATTTGAAATGATAGCTGAGTTTGATGTAGATGATATAAAAGCAACTGAATTCGGCTTTCAAGTTCGTAAAGGAGCAACTGAATATACGACTATTGGCTATGATGTTACCACCAAACAGTTATTCGTAGACCGTTCAAGTTCAGGAAGCTTTGATTATGGGAACAATGTGGTCGGTAAGCATGACGGACCGTTAAATGCATTAAATGGGACTGTGAAAATGCATATTTTCATTGACCGATCTGCTGTAGAAGTGTTTGGAAACAAAGGTGAAACGGTTATTTCTGATCAAATTTTCCCGGATCCATCAAGTAAACGATTACAAATTTATAGTAAGGGTGGAGAAGTTACATTAAAGTCTTTGAAAATATACCCTTTAAAGAGTATATGGAAAAGATAATGACTAAATTTCAATCCTATTAAAGAGGGGTTGATAGTAAGAGTTTATGAAGGCTGTCGAAAATGATCGATAGCCTTTCAATTTACCTAAATCACAAGAATGGAGAGTGTAATGTAAATGAATAAAACAAACCGCGCAGTCATATGCGTTGGGGAGCTTTTGATCGATTTTTATTGTACAGATATTGATGTTAATTTAATAGAAGGTAATCATTTTCTAAAGAAAGCCGGGGGTGCACCAGCGAATGTCGCAGCTACTATTTCAAAGCTAGGTGGGGAAGCGAGTCTTATTGGAAAAGTAGGAAATGACCCATTTGGATTATTTTTAATAGAAACGATAAAAGAGGTGGGGGTTGATACATCGATGATTGTTACTGACGATTTAGCACCAACTACTTTAGCATTTGTTTCTTTACAAGCAAATGGTGAAAGGGATTTTGTATTCAATAGAGGAGCGGATCGAAATTTAACAGAGGATAACTTATACCTAGATAGATTAAGTGGTGCAAAGATCATTCACTTTGGATCTGCAACTGCATTTCTGGAAAACCCTTTTAAAACAACTTATTTAAAGGCAATGGAATTTGCAAAAAATAGGGGGATATTTCTATCGTTTGACCCTAACTTTCGACATGATTTATGGAAAAATAGAGTGGCAGAATTTATTAGTTTAGCTAGAAAGGGTATATCAATGGCTGACTTTGTAAAAGTAAGCGAAGTAGAGCTTGAACTAATCACGGGAAAAATGGATAAATATGATGGAATAGCAATGCTCCATCATTTAGGGGTAAAAATAGTGGCTGTTACCCTTGGATGGGAAGGCACTCTTCTTTCAAATGGAAGTGGAATGAGTGTAATAAACAGCGTCGAAGTAAATTCAATTGACTCAACTGGTGCTGGTGATGCATTTGTCGGTGCTGCTTTATTTCAATTTGCAAATCTTGAGTCCTATGACACAATTCTTAGTGATTTTAGTAAACTTAAAGAGATCATTCTTTTTGCAAATAAAGTAGGTGCCGTCGTGTGTACGAAGGTAGGAGCGATTTCTTCTCTACCAAACGAAGAGGATATATATAAGATTTAGTCTTCATCGTATTGTTTCGGATTGTGAAAGAATCGCGGTACACCTGGCTTAGGAGGTCTAGGTGCATCGCGATTTTTAGTTTATATTTACACTGTACAAAGCGAATCGGCTGAATCTTCTTGGGATGAGTGGACATGTGCCGATAGGCATAGGTGTCTCAGTTAAAAAAGAAAGGGCGGTCCTGCTGCTGACTCGGTTGCACTTGCAGCAGCAGCTGTCTCTGTCACAGGAGGCATCGCCTTCGTCGGGCTCATGGCTCCGCACGGTTTGACCTCGAAATCAGCTCTTCCTGCCGGTAGCGATTCTGATCGGCGCCTGGCTGCTGCTTCTAGCAGATACCATCGGGAGAAACATTGAACCCGAAGGCATACCTGTGGGGATTATGATCGCTTTAATAGGGGCTCCTTATTTTATGTATTTGTTGATGAAGCAGTAGGAGAAAAAGCACATATTATTGTAAAAGCTGAAGATGTCTTCAGCTTTTTTGTTTGACTTATCATCTTCAAATCTCTGGCGCAGCGCAGATTGGAACATAATATAAGCCCGAACTGCGAAATATAAGGATACATGCCCTTACATGAATCCTACTTAAGCATGATTGACTTGGTTTTTTGATTTGATATAGTTTTAGGATGCTAAAGTGAGCAAATAAGATCAGACTAAAAAAGAGCCTTCTGCGAAAGGGGGTGCCTCCTGTGAAAAGCATACAAAGCCGCTTATTGATCATGCTGCTGATTTTCATCGTTTTTCCCTATTTCCTGTCCGTTTTTTTCATCTACACTTATACAAAAAACAGTGTGGAGCAGTATGAACTTGAAAACAGCCGGGAGCAGCTACAGAAAAATGCGGATGAACTGGAGCAGTATTTTGACGACATGATTGATTTTCCATATATTCTGTATCGCAACCCTGATCTGTTTCGGATTTTTAATAACGGCTTTGAAGACTCCATTTATTTCAGCCCCAAGACCATGGAAAAGAGTCTCGAAACCTTTTATCTAATGAGAAACGAATTCCGGCAAATCCGTTTCTATATTGCTAAAAACAATGAGTCATTTACAGTCTATAATGCAGTGGTCAGCACACACAGGTATCAGCCGAATTTTCTGAACCAGGACCCGATCAAACAGCTGTATACATCTGACTCACAATATTTGATTGAGCCGCCCCACCCTCTTGAGAATTACAATAATGCAGCCATTGTTCCAAAATCGGACAAAACGATGGTGATGACTTTTCACCACAAAATTACAGACGTTCTTTCTAAAAAGTTTCTTGGGATGATTACAATCGACATTGATTTGGGCGAGTATGCCCGCATTTGTAATAACCTTGTCCAGGGAGACGCATCTTCTGTCTTGCTTATTGATTCCTTTGATCGCGTCATGTATGCAAATGATCGTGCCCTGATTGGAAAACCTCTTCCTGCAGATGAAAAGCAGCGTCTTAACGGGAATAGGAGCCGGCATGATGACGATATTCTCTTATCAAAGGAGTTATCAGGTTCACTGAAAGGCTGGAAATTGATTAAGATCATGTCGAGTCAGGCTTTATATGAAGATGTCAGGAAAACCGCCTATACCAATATCCTTGTCGGCATCGGTGTAGGAATACTGGGTTTGTTGATGATAGGCATTATCTCAAATAGGATTACACGTCCCATTACGAGGCTGAGCAGCAAAGTCCGCTCCATTGAAGGCGGAAATATGAATGTTCCTTTTGATGATACCAAAAGCGATGAAATTGGCCATTTGGAGTCACATATGAAGGATATGATGAACCGGATCAATTCCCACATTGATCGTGAATATAAGCTTGAAATTGAAAACAGGAAGAACCAGTTCAGGGCGTTAAAATCACAGATCAATCCTCATTTTCTGTTTAACGCTTTACAATCCATCGGCGCTGTTGCCCTCAGGTCGAATGCACCAAAGGTCTATCAATTGCTGACTTCGCTGTCCAAAATGATGCGCTACTCAATGCAGGCAGATCAAAGGGTACGGGTTCGGGATGAAGCTGAGTATGCAAAAGCGTACCTCTCCCTTCAAACAGAGCGTTTTGGTGAAAATGTAAGTTACTCGGTCAATATCGATGAGTCCATTTTGGACATGACTATTCCAAGTATGATTCTCCAGCCCCTAGCAGAGAATTTCTTTAAACACACGTATGAGGAAGGTTACAGCAACGCTCATTTGTCCATTAACGGGGAAAAACAAGGAAACGATCTGTGCTTTACTGTAGAGAATGATGGTCCGGGTCTGACGGAAGTAGAGCTTCAGACTCTGCGGGAACATATCTATACACCCCCTTACGAAGGGACTTATTCGCTTGAACATATAGGCCTGAAGAATATTCGTGACAGGCTGCTTCTGGGGTATGGACCAAGTGCAGAAATGAAAGTAGATTCGAATGACGGACAGGGGTTTTCTGTCAGCATGAGGATCCCGATAAAGACCGTCCTTGGGAATGATAAAGACTTACTTCAGGAAAGGAGATGAACACGGTGAAAGCACTGATAGTCGATGATGAATTCAATGTGCGGGACGTCATACGCCATTTAGGCCAGTGGGAAACATACGGCATCACCAAGCTATTTGAAGCTAAAAATGGCCATGAGGCAAAATCACTGATTGAGAAAGAACGCCCGGAGATTATCTTTACAGACGTGAAAATGCCCGGTATGGGCGGAATCGAACTGATTGAGTGGCTGGATTCCATTTCCTATCCGGGGAAAGTTATTTTCATTACTGGATATAACGATTATTCCTATATGCGCAAAGCCATTCAGCACAGCAGCTTTGATTACCTGCTGAAGCCTATTGAGTATGAAGCGTTCAATCATACACTGGAAAAATCGGTACAAGCCTGGAAGGATGACTTTGAACATGCTGAAGTGCTGGAAGATGTGAAAAAACTGCGGAGAAACCAGTTAGCCACTGCGATATGTCTGGGGGACCGTTCAGACGCAATCAGCCTTGCCGAGTTTCTTCCTGAATCGGAGGGCTATCAGCTGACACTGCTCTCCTTTTACCAGATGCACAATCCGGATCTCTATATCCAAAAGCTTTCAGATGAGCTTACGGACCGCAAATTAGGAAATGCGTTTTCCCTTCAGACGGATCTTAACCTCTGCCTTGTTATCACCATTCGCAATCAATGGCTCTCCGTTGAGGAATGGATCAGCAAGGAGTTCGATATCCCTGTAAGGCTTGTAACTGAAGAGCAGGTCGAAACTTTATCGGATATCAGGACCTCGTTTCAGGCTCTGCAGAAAAAGTTCGAGGAACAAAACTTCCGAACCATCCACCGTCTGGATGAAATAGATGCCGCCCGCCGGATGGAAGACATGGTTTCCTATGTTGACATGTATTATATGGAGGATTTGAGTCTGGAAAAGCTGTCGAATGTCTTCTTTTTAAGCCGTGAGCATATCTCAAGAAAATATAAGCAAGAAACCGGAATGACCCTGTCCAAATACATCACGGAGCTTAGAATCAGTCAGGCAAAATCGTGGCTGAAAGAAACAGACAAAAGCATTTACTCCATCTCGACCATGCTTGGCTATCAAGATGAAATCTACTTTTCAAAGCTATTTAAAAAGGTCGTCGGCATGACGCCTTTTGAGTTCAGGAACAGGAACGATCAACATGAATCTAAAGGGGTGACATGATGAAAAACAGGTTTTTATCCCTTTTGTTAATCGGAGCCGTCAGCCTGCCTCTTTCTGCATGTCAGGACGTAGCCCCACCAAAAAAAACGGAAAAGACTGAGCGGAAAATCACGCTGGATTTAAGGAATCCGAAAGTGGAAATCTCCACTCAATTTGAAGAAATGACGCGTGCTTATGAACGGGAAAATCCCCACGTCAATATCAGGGTGTATACTGTTGGAGGCGCAATGGATGACCTCGCCGACCTAAAAGCCGAAATGGCGACCGGCACTGGTCCGGATATCTTTACAAACAGCGGCTATGAAAATGCCAAGCTGTGGCGGAACTATCTGGAGGATCTCTCAGGGGAGCCCTGGATTAATCAAGCATACAAAGAAGCCCTGACGCCGGTCACATTGGACGGGAAAATTTACGGAATGCCGGTTAACCTTGAAGGGTATGGCTTTATCTATAATAAGGATCTATTTAAACAAGCTGGCATTACTGAACAGCCTGCCACTCTTTCTGAACTGACAGCAGCTACCGAAAAGCTGCAGAATGCAGGCATTACTCCCTTTGCTACAGGCTACTATGAAGACTGGAAATTGGGCGACCATCTGTTGAATGTTGCTTTTGCCCAGCAGAAGGATACTGATGCTTTTATAAGAAATTTAAATAACGGAACGGAAAAAATCAGTACCAATCAAACATTTAAGGATCTCCTTGCCCTGCTGGATCTCACCATAAAGTACGGAAACGATAATCCTCTGACAACGGACTATACAATGGAAGTGAATCTGTTTACCTCCGAAAAAGCAGCCATCATTCAGCAAGGCAACTGGATTCAGCCGATGATCGATCAAGCTGCGCCTGACATGAACATCGGTTTTATGCCGATTCCGATTAATGACCGACCTATAGAGGAAGCCCTTGTCGTCAGCGTTCCAAATTATTGGGCTGTAAATAAACAGTCCATTCCTGAAAAGAAAAAAGAAGCCAAGAAGTTTTTAAATTGGATGGTGTCGTCAGAACAAGGCAAACGGTTCATGACAGAAGAATTCAAATTCATTCCTGCGTTTAAGAACATTAAAACTGATGATATAGGACCGCTCGCAGAAGAAACTCTTCGAAATTACAAAGATGGGAACACCGTCCCATCTAACTGGTTTCACTTCCCTGTTGGAATTAGAGAAGAATTCGGAGCCGCGACTCAGCTCTATGTCGGGAAACAGCTGAGCCGCAATCAGCTGCTCAATGAATATCAGAAGTCCTGGGAGAGGTTTTCGAAGGAATAGCCTCTTGCCGGGGCTTTTTTTGCCTTCCACAATTGCGATATCAATATACGACTAAATTCCAATCAATATGTGGCATACCTCTCTTTTCAGGAATCACCTATAATTCTATTGTACTAGCAAATACATAAAACCAGGAGGAAGACTTATGAACTTTAGCAGGATTGCCACACAGGCAACAGCAGTAATACTCAGTACTGGCATTCTATTAAGCGGTACTGTTACCCAATCATTTGCAGCTACAAAGGATCCGTCAGATTACAAAGAAACGTACGATACTTCACAAATCACTCGTTCAGCTATGAAAGATATGATTAATCAGCACGGTGATACTAGATATACCATTCCTAAGTTTGACGAATCCACAATTAAAAACATCCCTTCTGCCAAAAAAGTAACGGAATCAGGAGAAACCATTGATTTAGATGTGTGGGATACATGGCCATTGCAAAACGCTGATGGAACTGTTGCAGAATACAAAGGATATCATATCGTTTTTGGATTAGCAGGCGATCCTAAAAACGCGAGTGATACGTTCATCTACATGTTCTACAAAAAAGTGGGCGACAATTCCCTTGATGCTTGGAAGAATGCTGGAAGAGTATTTGATGACAATGATAAAAACGTTCCAAATGATCCTTACCTAAAAGAGCAAGCCGAAGAGTGGTCAGGTTCTGCAACCTTCACTGAGGACGGGGAAGTTCGCTTATTCTATACAAACCGTGAACCGTATATACCTGAGTCAGGAAATTATGGGAAACAAACCTTAACGACCGCTCAAGTAAACCTTTCAGAGCCAGATTCAAAAACATTAAAAGTGGATGGTGTTGAGGATTACAAATCCATCTATGAAGGCAAAGACAGCAAGTACTATCAAACTGTAGATAAATTTGTAGAGGACGGAAATTCCGCTGATAATCATACCTTCAGAGACCCTCACTATGTAGAAGACAACGGCCGCAAATACCTTGTATTTGAAGCAAATACGGGTACAGAATATGGCTACCAAGGCGAAGAATCGCTATACAATAGAGCTTACTATGGCAACAGCAATAAATTCTTCCAGGATGAAAAAAGCAAACTTATGCAAAGCCCTAAAAAAGAGTTAGCTGAACTTGCAAACGGTGCAATTGGAATTATTGAAATAAACGACGATTATACATTGAAAAAAGAAATGAAGCCATTGATTGTTTCAAATACGGTCACAGATGAAATCGAACGTCCAAACATCTTTAAAAAGGACGGCCAGTGGTATTTATTCACAAGTTCAAGAGGATCAAAAATGACCATTGATGGAATCGATAATCAAGATATTTACATGTTAGGCTACACGTCTAATTCCTTAACTGGTCCATATAAACCATTAAATAAAACGGGCATCGTCCTGCATCAGGATCTAGATCCATATGACATCACTTGGAACTATGCTCACTATGCGATCCCGCAGGCTGGCAGTGATAATGTTGTAGTGACTAGCTACATGACAAACAGAGGTTATTTTGAAGACAATAAATCCACCTTTGCCCCAAGCTTCCAGCTTAACATTAAAGGGAAAAAAACATCGGTAGTAAAAGACAGTATTCTTGAACAAGGCCAGATTACGGTTAAGTAGTTACCAGTGAAAAGAAAAAGAAAATGTCAGGAAACTTGGCATTTTCTTTTTTCTATTTTAAAAGAGAGAAGTGGTGAGTTTAAGTGAACAAAAAGAAATATAAGATGGTTGGATTATTCATTCTTGGATTATGGATGGTTATTAGCACAGGAATTTTGATTCATTCATTTTATAAAACAAAAGAAGCTAATCCGCCAGATAAGGTAGAAAAGCACTCATACCGGGCTGCCTACCATTTTACTTCTCCTGATCATTGGAAAAACGATCCACAGAAGCCAGTTTTCTATGAAGGAAATTATCATTATTTTTACCTTTATAATGGAGATTACCCGAATGGCAACGGCACAGAATGGCGACATGCCACCTCTAAAGATTTGGTTCACTGGAAGGATGAAGGAATTGCCATTCCAAAATATACGAATCAAAATGGGGATCCATGGACAGGGTCAGTCGTTGTAGACAAGGAAAATACAGCTGGGTTTGGGAAAGACGCTTTTGTGGCGATCGCAACACAACCCTCAAAGAATGGCCAGAAACAAGAACAATTTCTATGGTACAGTACGGACAAAGGAAATACGTTTACCTCTTACAGTGACGAGCCTATTATGAAAAATCCAGGAACGAAGGATTTTAGAGACCCAAAAATCATCTGGGATAACACGAATCAAAAATGGATCATGACCATGGCCGAAGGATCGAAAATAGGTTTTTATGAGTCGGATAACCTGAAAAATTGGCGCTATACGAGCAGCTTTTCCACTGAGAACAATGGAGTTTTAGAGTGCCCTGACCTTTACCAGATCCGCGCTGATGACGGGACAGTAAAGTGGGTGCTGGGAGTCAGTGCAAACGGAAAAGCAGCAGGGAAGCCAAACACCTATGCATACTGGACAGGAACGTTTAATGGAACAGAATTTCTTCCAGATAACAATGAACCGCAATGGCTAGACTACGGTTTCGATTGGTATGGCGGAGTAACGTTTGAAGGTGTCAAGGCAAGTGACAAATTAGACAAACGCTATGCCCTCGCTTGGATGAATAACTGGGCCTACGCCGATAATACGCCGACATTAAAAGAAGGGTTTAACGGAATGGATTCGATCGTCCGTCAAATTGAACTAAAGCGTGAAGGCGAGAACAAGTATTATCTTTCTTCACAGCCTTCAGAAGCATTAAAAGAATTGACAAGCTCAACGAATTCTTTTGATAAAATCGAAGTGGATGGCTCGGAAACACTTGATGTTAAAGGAGATGCCTATCAAATAGAGGCAGATCTATCATGGTCGGATTTTAAGAATGCAGGATTCAGGCTCAGGGAGTCAGATGATCAAAAACGCCACGTTGACGTAGGCATTTCTGCAGAAGAAAATTACTCTTATGTCAATCGAGCATTCACAGATCAACCTGACGAAACGAATCAGTTCGTTGAAAGTACTGCACCATTTGATGCCAGTAAGAAGAAGGTTCATTTAAAGATTCTCGTCGATAAAACGAGTATTGAAGTTTTTGTGGATGATGGAAAGGCTGCTTATTCAAACTTAATATTCCCTCATCCTGAAGATAAAGGAATTACTCTCTTCTCCGAGGGCGGCAAAGCGATCTTTAAAAATGTGAAGGTTACACATTTTGATTCGATTAATTGAACCTCATCTGAAAGACATCCCTTACGGGATCAGTGATTTCTTTATTCCCCTGCTTTCTTCTCGAAGCAGGGGATCTTTCAACCAAAAGAACTATTGTAAGCAAAAAAATGAATATTTTTCTGTTTTTTGTATCAAAATAATTCAAAGGCTTTTCGATTTCTGGTGAATTTAGTCTAATGTTGTCGGAACTGTTTTCATAAGAAGACAAAATTTTATTTGGGATATAATCGGAAAAACACCCAAAATATGCTTCTGCTCCAGTCTGACTTTATTTCTCATTCTTGCATATTTGTATCCCATGGAGATGATAGGATTAAATGAAATTTAACAAGAAAAAAATCAACGTTGTAGATATTCAAAAAGCGAAGAAAAGTGTGTTTGCTACAGGGGTAGGAAACGCTATGGAGTGGTTTGATTTTGGTTTATATTCCTATTTAGCTGTTATCATTAGTCAAAACTTTTTTAGTGCTGTTGAGAATGATGAGCTAAAATTAGTGTTCACCTTTGCAACATTTGCGATTGCCTTTTTAATGCGCCCAGTAGGCGGTATTATATTTGGTAAAATCGGAGATAAATTAGGAAGAAAGGTCGTTTTAACAACCACGATTATTTTAATGGCTTTTTCAACATTACTTATTGGTTTATTACCTACATATGATCAAATCGGTATATGGGCACCTATACTCTTATTAATAGCTAGAATTATTCAGGGTTTTTCAACTGGTGGCGAATATGCTGGTGCAATGGTCTATATTGCAGAATCTTCTCCAGACAATAAACGTAATATGCTTGGAAGTGGATTAGAAATTGGTACGCTCATTGGTTATATACTCGCTTCACTACTTGCCAGTACACTCTTTATCATTCTATCTGATCAACAGATGGCCTCATGGGGTTGGAGAATACCGTTTCTACTCGGCTTACCTTTAGGGCTTATTGGGTTGTACTTAAGAAAAAGTTTAGAAGAATCACCGATTTTTGAAAATGAACTTTCTGATGTTGAAGCCCAAGAGGAAAGCTTCCTATCTATTTTTAAAAATCACAAAAAAGATATTCTTGTATGTTTTGTAGCTGTTGCATTCTTTAATATTACAAGCTATATGCTATTATCATACATGCCTTCTTATTTAGATGAGATTATTGGATTATCCAGTACAGTAGGAACCCTATTAATTACGATTCTAATGATTATTATGGTGCCACTTACTTTAATGTTTGGAAAGCTCAGTGATAAAATTGGAAATAAGACTGTTTTCTTAATCGGTTTAGGCGGATTAAGTCTATTATCTGCCCTTGCTTTTTATTTAATAAACTTGAATGCTTTAGTATTTATTTCGTTAGGTATTCTAATTCTAGGTGTTCTGCTTTCAATTTATGAAGGCACAATGCCTGGATCGTTACCAACCATGTTCTATACTGATATTCGATATCGAACTTTATCAGTGACTTTTAATGTCTCGGTTTCAATATTTGGTGGAACTACCCCTTTAGTTTCCACATGGTTAGTTCACCAAACGGGGAATAACTTAGCACCTGGTTTCTATCTAACAGCCGTGAATATTATCGGATTTTTAGTGATATTATTCTTGTTCAATAGTACTTCAGGAAAATCCCTAAAAGGTTCTTACCCAACAGTTGCTTCTAAATCTGATTATCAAGAAGCTGTTGAAAATCCAAAAGATTCCCTATGGTGGAAAACGGAACAAAGAGAAAAATAAATGGAATTAAAAAGCACCCATTCAATGGGATGACTACCCGAAATACAGACACTCAAACATGAGCGCCTGTATTTCGGGTTTTTGTTTTACTTATTGAGGTGTTCACGAATAATAAAGTAGATTAAAAATTTAAAAAAGAATTAAAAGAACTAATCTACTTAAAAGCGATGGAGTTATTTAAAGTTGAGCTTGAAGTTGCTCTTGTTTTTGTTGCTGTTGTTGAAGCTGGAATTGAATATTTTCTAATTTACAGTTACTATCATCGTGATGGTCATGATCGCAGTGTTTTTTCTTCTTACAACAATCATCGTGATAAGACATAAAATTATCACTCCTTTTTTTGCTATACTTTAAGTTACTTTTCAAGGTCGCATTCTTTTGGACAAGTATCCCTGTATTCCTATTATATGAACATTTTCAAAAAATGAATGAGATTCTCCCTATTAAAAATTAAATGTAGAGTGAAATTCAGAAATTATACTAAGTATGGTTTGCTCCGCATTCCGTCTTTTGTTGAAATATATATCCTAAGCGTCTACCCCGTTGGGTAGGCGCTTTTTAATACCTTCTTTCGAGGTGCCTATTTGCAGAAAATCATGCAACAAGTATTAATTTTTACATCTATTTTGGTGCCAATCGTAGCAGTGATGGTTCAGGTGGTTAAACAGACGGTTAATTTGAGTAGGTTCAGTTGCCTTTCCATTCACAGATATGGATATTGTATTAAAGTTATGGGCCTGGGCTTTCGCTGGACTAGGTTGAACTGGTTTTTATGAGTTAATTGCAAAAGAGAAGGAACTTCAAAAAAAGCTGCCCATGGGTGGCATTTTATTTTAATGCAATGTAAAACGTATATTGTATACTTTGTACAATTAACTGGGCAAGATATTTAATATGGTTAAAAAGTGAAGAAGGAGTGAAGTATGCTTTTTCATATTTTTGTTGGTTTTATACTTCCTTGGGTATTAGGGTTATATTTGTTTAGATATCAAACAAGGCTTTTCATTATTTTTTATCCGATTGGTTCAGCGACAAGTTTTCTAATAAATGAAATTGGATTTGCTTACTTTTGGAAGATGGATAAAGAAACTGGTGCAATTTTATATGATTTAGGCTTTTATCCTATAGCGTGTTGCTTATTTATTGCCAGCATACATTTTGAAAAAATGTTTGTTATAACAAACTTTTTAGTTTTTACATTAGGTACAAATTTCTTTGAATTAGTAATAGTCCTACTTGGCAAATTAGAATATCGGAATGGGTGGAATATATATTGGTCTGCAGTCAGTTATTTACTGGCCTATTTAATAGTTTATGGTTATTACAAAATAGTACAGAAGTATTTTGCATTAAAAACACCCTAATGATTTAGGGAAATGATGAAACGCTTTAGGGCGTTTTTCTGTTACCCAAATTGAAAAAATTAAAAGGAGACGATGGAAAATGACGTTAGCATTGCAAACGTTATTGGATCGTTCAATTAAAAACATGAGTTCAGGTATTAATTCAGTTGTGAAAGCTCAGCATTAGAAATGATTAAACGTACCTACAAAGAAGGTATTTATGATCAAATCAGCGCAGGTTATCGCTCCATGGAAGAACGGGCAGCCCAAAGGTGACAAATGCTAAGCCAAAAAACAGCCGTTATGATGCCGGTCTTGTTGTGGACGTTTATAAAGGCCCTAAAACCAAATCAGTGCTAATTAAAGCTCATAAAACAGTACTTAATAAGCAGCTCTATAAAAAAATGTTATGGATGTTAAATGGGAAGCTAAAACTAAGTCTGCCATGCTGCACTTTATTTGGAAGGATTTAACCCTGCCTCATCCGATTCTATCTTTGGAAAAGGTACTGAGTCGGCTTTATAAAAATTTCAGAAGGCACGTAGAATTTCTGCAGATACGGAAAGCTGGTAAAGGCCCTTTACTGAATTTTTTGCTGCATAATCGAGAGCCCTTACTCGCTTTGAGTAGGGGCGTTTTATTTATAGCTCTGTTTAAAGTACATTCACTTAACAAGTGCATATGATAATTTCAAAAACTGTGAAGGGTTGAGAAAGATGTATTATGTTCCTTATATCCATCCCTATCAATATCAAAATCCATATTACGTTAACGTACCAATGTATAACTATGTAAGAAATCCTGATTATTGGAGTGTTAATAATGCTAACCAATTGGGTTATTTACAATCATCAAACGGAAGAAATAATATTGAGGTAAAAGATTATGGACCAAAACCATTTGTGGTGAATATCAATGACGCTACGAAACAAAACAATACCTACCGTACGGCTTTATGGACAGGAAAACACTTGCAAGTTACATTAATGAGTCTTAAAGTTGGTGAAGATATTGGTTTAGAAATTCACCCTGACGTTGACCAATTTTTACGTATTGAACAAGGTCAAGGGTTGATTCAAATGGGTAATAGACAGGATAATTTAAACTTCGTAAAAAACGTCTATGATGATTTTGCAATAATGATACCTGCTGGTACATGGCATAATGTAACCAATACAGATAATATTCCGCTAAAACTTTATTCGATATATGCTCCTCCTAACCATCCATTTGGCACTGTTCATGTTACCAAAGCAGATGCATTGGCTGAAGAAGAAGGTCATCGGATATGGCAATAGATTAACCCTTAAAAAAATCCCTTCCCTTTAACTTGGAAGGGATTTTTTTCTGATTTTAATGGGGACGTTCGTTCGTATGTAATGGATGTAAAGGATGGATTTTTCTGATGGGGACAATTCGTGTCAGAGATGGCAAGCAGCATTGATTATGCCAGGACATAAAGCCATAAATAAAAAAATAGGTGAGGTTGAGGGAAATTCAAAAGATTTGCATGGATACTGTGTGTATATTCATCGTGTCACAAATTATGTATTCAAAAGAAAGATAGTTCCTTTGAGTATATTCAGTTTGGTGAAATCATTATTAGTGTAATCGTTGAGGAATAATAAAAGCCCTTACTCACTTGAGTAGGGGCTATTGTTAACTTCCGTTAAAGGGTGTAGTTGAATTTTTGATTGCAAAAAACAAAAAATCTTCAAATTTTTTATTTGTATATTAAGAATTTTTTTGGGGATATGGCTGTATATAGAATCCAGCTGTTTCTGACCATTCTCCATATAGGATATTCTCAAATGTTTTATAATTTCTTTTCTGAAGCTCTTCCATAAGCCACTCTTTTGATTTTTTCATGGATTGAAGTTCTTCCTCTTTTATTTGGCCTTTCTCAATTACTAATATAGAAGGGGCTTCATCATCAGGATTGAGACCAAGAATATCTGGTGTGACGCTTCCTGCCTTAGTATAAAGATTTACACTAATTTCCCCAGCAGGCTCAAGATATAAATCACGCACTTCCCGGAGAGTAAACACACCCTGTTTCCGCAGCATGGTACGAATCTGTTCAAGATCCAGGTGGTTTTTTTCCATTTGCTTTATATCAAATTTGCCATTGCGAATGATTAAAGAAGGGCGTCCTTTGAGCAGTTTCTTCATGCCATCTCTTTTTAGAGCGCAAACCTCCATGATATATATGGAAATTCCCCAAAGGCAAATTGCAAATACAATCTGCCAAATGGACACTTTTTGGTCGTAAATACCTTCTTCTAGAATGCCGCCTAATACTAAAGCGTAAATAAAGTCAAAAGGGGTTACCTGAGACATTTCCTTTTTTCCAAGAAGTCTTGTCACTGCAAGGAGACCAACCAGCCCAATTATCAGCTTCATTGCTATTTCCAGATAAATCATTATATTATATCACCTCATTTTCTTTCTTTTCTTTCTCTCTCCCCTTTAAACGATCATTTAAACCAAATAGTCTTTCGAATACAAAAAACCCCTTCTCAATCGAGAGGGGATTTTAAAATTATCTATATATTTCTTGAAGAAGACTTAGATTCTAATACAATAAAATACATAAGAAGTGGAGGAGTAACTAAAGTTGTAACAATAATAACTATAAAAATCGATGTGAAATAGTCCGGTAATAGTAAAGTCTCTTGAAGACCAGTCGCAGTTAATATTAAAGCTACTTCATCTCTAGAAACCATGCCTGAGCCATTCATTAATGAGGAGTTACCTGTGAAGCCAGTTAGCTTAGCCCCTTATGCTACCCCGATTAATTTAGTTAAAGTAGCGACCAAAGATAGAATAATAATAAATCCTACTTGGTTTCTGCCCCCCACTAAATGAAACATTCAAACCTATGCTTAGAAAAATGAAGAACCTTGAAATTGGCATGATTCCACAAATACCCATGAACAGAAAAAAGGATATGATGCAAACAGCCAATGCCATCATCATCAACCTGTGAAAGGTAAAATGTCCGGCAAGGACCCTGTGAAAGAGTCCAAGAAGTATCCGGCCAATTATTTTAATCTGTGATATTCCTCATCTGTTACTGGTTCCAACCATTCCGGCGTACCTGCAGTAACTGCAATGTGTTCAAACCAGCTGTCTTTTGTAGCACCATGCCAGTGTTTTACACCATCATGGGTAACAATAACATCTCCGGCTTTTAAGAATTGAGCAGGTTTTCCTTCTTCTTGGTACCAACCTTCGCCACCAGTCACTAATAAAAGTTGAAACCCATTACGATGAATATGCCAGTTATTTCTACAACCTGGTTCAAAGGTTACGTTCCCAACACCAACATTTACTTTGGGATCTGCAATTAATGTCTTAAGATAACTTTGTCCGACAAAAAATTGAGCAAATGCTTCATTTTTTTCACCCACCGGGAAAATAACGCCATTTTTTACTTCTTCATGCTTTGCCATTTTACTACCTCCAATAACTTCATTTTTTATTATTAACCATCTTGAACAGGAAAATTATCCTTTCCTTAATGGCTACATCAGATAGTTGCTCAATAGGAAAGGCAATTGCACCAGCAATGCGGTCAGCATCAATTGCGGATGGTTTCATCCAACACAGCTAAACACTTAATATTTCTTAAACTGTATTGTTACCAATCCATTAGTTTTCCACCTCTGAAAAATTTTCCGTTTGGTCCTTCAGATCCGATTGTTGCTAACCATAAGAAAGACTCAGCTGCTTGCTTAGGTGTCGTCGGGGCAGATGGTCCACCCATCTCTGAGCTTACCCATCCTGGATCGACAGCGTTTATTTTAATATCACCTTTGACTTCTCCAGCAAGCAATTGTGTCAATCCGTTTAAGGCAAGCTTAGATAACTTATATGCTCCCACTCCTGGATATGACAATTGGCTCATTACGCCATATTCTGAGGAAACATTAATAATTCTGCCATAGCCGTGTTTTTCCATGATGGGAATAAAGGAACGGATTACATGGTAAACTCCAAAAAAATTGGTTTCCATTGTTTTCTCCAGAATGGAAGGGTCCATAGCCACTAACTTTTTATCCTCATCCAAATACACGCCTGCATTATTAATCAATACATCTAATCTTCCATATCGCTCATTTACAGTGATCGCGGCCTGAAGAATGCTTTCTTGATTGTCTACATCCATTACCAGAAAAGATACGTCTAAATCAGACTTCTTAAGTTTATTGGCAATTTTATGACCCATTATTGGATCTCGACTTGTCAAGATGACCATAAAACCTTCCAAAGCCAATTGTTTGACCAGCTCATATCCAATTCCTCGATTACCGCCAGTGACAAGTGCAACTTTTGTATCCTTTAACATTTTCCAATATCCTCCCTTTTTTGCCTGCTAATCATAGGCTAGCGTAGGTTATTGCACAATCTAGAAAAATGAAGGAATCAACCCTATTCCCCGAAGAATCTTTAAAAATATCATTTATCACGCTTCGTAGTAATTATTATTAGTTACATGACTAAGTATAAGGGTTAGAGTGGACTCTAATTCAAGGGGGGAATTTATAAATAATAAATAATTTTTCTATTGGCTTATTGTTAACTTTGGCTCTTTTCGTAAAGATTGTTGTTTTTAAAACGAAACGATTTAAGGTTGATTGGAGCGCAAGTGCGAGACTCCTGCGGGAGCAGCGGGACAGGTGAGACCCCACAGGCGTTTTCGCCGAGGAGGCTCACCGCCCGCCCCGCGGAAAGCGAGCATCTGGAGGGGAAATCAACCACACCGCTTTACTTGGTAAATAGCAACAAAGTATGCGAAAACAGCCTTAACTTTAGATTTGGTCACTTTGTATCGTTAAATGAAGTGGGAGTAGAGCACATGCGGTGGTTTTGGAAAAGCATTGCTTTATTGGCACAGTAAATATCATAAATAGAGCAACCGATCCTACAAATTAGGTTTGAAGGATCGGTTGCTCTATGTTAATTAAAATTCCCAATTTTATCGTTTTTATGAATATCTTCCGTTCCAGCCTCCAAGGCAGTTTTATAATAGTTACATTTAAGGTTTATTAGTTCCATAGTTTTGTTCATTTCTTCCAACTGTGCTTCTACAGCAGCTTTACGTTCTAAGAACATGTCATATCTTTGCTGTAAGGTGGAATCCCCATCAGTACACCAATCGATGAAATTTTTAATTTCTTTAATAGGCATCCCGGTGGATTTAAGACATTCAATGATTTTTAAAGCGTTAATGTCGGATTCCTTAAATAGTCGTGTTCCGTTAGGTGTTCGTTCTACAAAAGGCAAAAGTCCCTCCTTGTCGTAGTAACGTAAGGTATATGTTGTAAGGTTCAATTCTTTTGCAACTTCACTAATTGAATATTTGTTCATTGTTTTCACTCCTATTCTCCTCGAGCATAAATTTCGAGTTAACTCTAAGGTGTGAAGCGATTTTATCATGGGTATTGCTGAGTGTCAAAATCACCTTTTAACTACATAAATGTGTTAAAGCCCTCTATTGCTAGCTGAATTGTCACCTGAACGAATGGGAAAAAAATATAAAAAATGACTTGACTTAGAGTTAACTATAAGGATTAACATTGATTTGCAAGAGAAAAGAGGGGGGCTAGAAATGAGGGAATGAAAGCTTTCAAACCTAATTTTTCATTTCTTCTTTAGTCACAAAGCATTCTCTTGAAAAATACATTTAATTGGAGAGTTTTAAATGGTAACTGCTAAAGCAAGAGCTGTCGACGGTCCTGACAAACCGTTTCGAACAGCAGAAATTAAAAGACGTGACCTAGATTTACATGATGTTTTAATTGAGATTAAATTTGCAGGCATATGTCACTCAGACATCCATTCTGCGCACGGCGAATGGGGTCCCGTTAACTATCCACTTGTCCCGGGGCACGAGATTGCGGGAATCGTTACCGATGTAGGAGCTGAGGTAACAAAGTATAAAGTCGGTGACAGAGTAGGGGTCGGATGTATGGTTGACTCCTGTGGAAAATGTGAGAACTGCCTTAAAGGGGAAGAACAATACTGCCTTAAAGGACATGTTCCAACTTACGCTGGTGTCGACAAATATGGTGAGCCTACACAAGGTGGTTATTCAACACATATCGTCGTAACCGGGGACTTTGTTGTAAGAATTCCCGATAACATTGAACTTGACGTCGCAGCACCATTACTTTGTGCAGGCATTACAACCTACTCACCATTAAACCATTGGGGAGCTGGTCCAGGCAAGAAAGTAGCGGTTGTTGGCTTGGGAGGTCTTGGCCATATGGCAGTCAAGATTGCACATGCTATGGGTGCAGATGTGACCGTTCTATCACAAACATTGAATAAAAAAGAGGACGGCTTGCAGTTTGGCGCAGATAACTACTATGCTACTAGCGACCGAGATACATTTGAGAAGCTTGCAGGATCTTTTGATTTAATCATCAACACAGTAAGTGCAAAGATTGATCTTGATGCGTATTTCTCCTTACTCACCCTTGATGGCACTATGGTGAATGTCGGTGCTCCTGGAGAGCCTTTATCCCTAAACGTGATATCCCTCATCGGTCATCGTCGTTCATTTGCAGGTTCCGCGATTGGTGGCATACGTGAAACTCAGGAAATGTTGGATTTCTGTGCAAAACATCATATTGTTCCAAAGATTGAAGTAATCTCTGCTGATCAAATTGATGAAGCATATGAGCGTGTTTTAGCATCGGATGTAAAGTATCGATTTGTTATTGACACTAGTACAATCTAAGTTGCTAAATTACGGTCTAAACTGCCTGTAAGACAGCGTTAGAACAATCTATAGGTGGATTATATAAAAAATACTCCTTATCAGCCGAACTTTATAGTTAACATGTGGTTAATATCCATATTACTAGCTGTTTGTGGTATCTCTTAAAAAAATTGAAGAAGAAGGCGATGAAAAAGTGTCACAGACAGATAACTATATTTTTGAGTTAAGTAATAAAGTAACCAGAAAATCCGTTTCATACAAAAACAGGTTTGGAATCAAAATTGCAGCAGATCTTTACACACCAAAGGATTTTGATGAGACAAAGAAACACGCAGGTCTTATTATAGGTGCGCCTTATGGTGGTGTAAAAGAGCAGGGGTCTGGTATTTATGCTCAAAACATGGCAGAGCGTGGTTTTGTAGCTCTTACATTTGACCCATCGTACAACGGATACAGTAGTGGAGAGCCACGGCATATTTCTTCTCCAGATCTATTCGTAGAAGATTTCAGTGCAGCCATTGATTATTTAGGTACACGTCCATTTGTAGATAAGAATCAAATTGGTGCAATAGGTATGTGTGGTAGCGGTGGTTTTGCGATCAGTGCAGCGCAGGTAGATAGGCGCATCAAGGCTATAGCCACTGTCAGTAAGTATGATATATCCCGTGTAGCAGCCAACGGCTGGAAGGATTCATTTACTGAAGAAGATCGCAACAGTATACTGGAAGCAATTGCCGAGCAACGTTACGTGGATTTTGAGGCAGGCCAGCCAACGCTCGCCCAGCGAGGAGCACCTATTGGATTTGATGAAAATACAGACCCTATTGGTCGCGAGTTTGGCGAGTTCTATTCTACGCCTCGTGGGTATCACCCGAACTCCATTACTCAATTTACCGTAACAAGCAGCATGTCATTTATGAACTTCCCTCTGCTTACACACATCAAATCGATTTCGCCGCGCCCGATTTTGTTTATCATAGGCGAGCACGCTCACTCACGTTACTTTAGTGAGGATGCTTACGTATTAGCTGAAGAACCAAAAGAGCTGTACATCGTTCCAAATGCAGGACATGTTGATTTGTACGACAAGACAGATTTCATTCCTTTCGACATGTTGGAATCATTCTTTTCCGAGAATTTGAAGTAATGAACATAAACTAACGGGGGCATTGAACCAGAAGGATTATGCCCCTGTTTGGTTTTTCCTGGCACTAAAATCAGTTTAATATACGTATATTGCTTCTCAAGGTTAAAGAAGAGAACGGATCTTCTTATTGGAACATTGTAATTGCACAATTTCATACTAGCAAATAGTTCCGGATTTCTTAAGATAAGTAATATTAATGAGCAATAAACGGTTAAATTACTGTTATTATTGCAGCTTCCTCATTTAGCAGTATACCCCGTGTCAAACAAAATAGAATGCCAAAGGAGCTGTGTATATATGGATTTTAAGACTTCTAACAATTCTTTTAGAACTGCCTTGTTGTTAGCAATATTTTCTGCACTGGGGCCATTTACCGTTGATATGTATCTCTCATCGCTGCCCCAAATGATGAATGATTTTAATACAGCGGCATCTTTCATTCAAGCGAGCCTAACTGCCAGTTTGTTAGGGTTAGGTCTGGGGCAGCTCGTTGCAGGTACTTTAAGCGATGTTCATGGCAGGCGTAAGCCTTTGCTAATTTCGATGCTGCTCTATTTTATTATTTCTATAGTATGTGCATTTTCGCCAAGCATCGGTATATTTATTGTTTTACGCTTCATTCAAGGATTTGTTGCTTCCGCAGGGCTTGTTATTTCTCGCGCGATTGTTCGTGATCGCTACAGTGGAGTAGAAATGGTCAAATTCATGGCATTGTTGACGATGATTAGTAATGTCGCTCCATTGATTTCCCCTACTGCTGGAAGCGCGGTGACTACGTTCACTTCATGGATCGGTGTGTTTATTTTTCTAGGTTTTTTAGGGCTTTTTTTAACAGGCATATCCATATGGGGAATAAAAGAAAGCTTGCCTGTTGAGCAGCGTGTTCCCAGCAATTTTAGGCAAGTATTAAGAAACTATGGTTCCTTGCTTCGAGATCGGAGCTTTATGGGGTATGCGCTTGTCAATGGCATATTGTTCTCTGGTGTATTCGCCTATGTTGCCGGCACTCCATTTATTTATCAAAATATGTATGGCAAATCGCCTCAACTGTTTTCGGTTCTTTTTGCCTTAAATGGGCTTGGGATTATTCTGGGATCACAGCTTGTCAAACGACTGGCAGGGAGGATGGACGAACACCGTATCTTTCGGATTGGACTGCTGTTAGCTTTCATCACTACCACTGTGATCTTGTTTGTCGTGCTAGTTCACGGACCTTTTGCTGCTTTGTTCATTGCAATCTTCTTATTCGCAGCAGCTATTGGAATGATTGGACCGGTTTCATTTACACTGGCTATGGAATCACAAGGGCATATTGCCGGGAGTGCGGCCGCCATATTAGGCTCGCTTCAATTTGCGTTAGGGGCTGTTACTTCCCCTTTAGTAGGTATCGCCGGAGAAAATTCCGCCGTACCCTTCGGAATAACTATTTTTATGACAAGTATTCTGGCTGTTATCTCCTACGTTATCTTGGTGAGAAGGTCATCAACAGCTTCACAATATATGTAACTTTCAAACATCATGAAAAAGTATAAAGAAGGGAACAAAACTAATGAAATACGAATGGAGAAAACAAGAAAAGAATTTATATATTCCAAAACAAAAACCTGAACTAGTAACAATTCCAGAACAGAAATTTTTTTTGATAAAGGGAAAAGGAAATCCAAATGAGCATGTATTCGCTGAAAAGATAGGTGTTCTTTATTCATTGGCTTATGCGGTCAGAATGATGCCGAAGCAAGGATACACTCCAGATGGATATTTTGAATATACTGTATATCCATTAGAAGGAATTTGGGATTTAACAGAAGAGGGAAAGAAATTAGATACATTGAATAAAGATGAATTATTATATACTATCATGATTAGACAACCAGATTTCATAACAAAAGAAATAGTAGAGAGAGCATTTGAAAATGTAGAAAAAAAGAAACCACATCCATTTCTAAATGATGTAAAGTTCGGTACCTTTCAAGATGGTTTATCAGTCCAAATGCTTCATGTAGGTCCTTATGATGATGAACCTCAAAGTTTTAAATTAATGAATGAATTCATAAAAAATAATAATCTTGAAAGAACCGCATTACAACATAGAGAAATATATCTTTCAGATTTTAGAAAAGTTGAACCTGCAAAATTAAAAACCGTTTTGAGATATAAGGTTAAGCCAATAGAATAGCATAATCTCTTAGCTCCTAACATGAATTCATTATTTAATGTAGGAAAGATGTTAAGTAGTGTACTTAAAGTTACAGGCATCAATAGGGTGTAAGAGACCATAAAAAATGAAGTGAACCTATAAAGTTTTCCATAATCGGCTGTGATTGTGTTCGGGTGCTATGATAATATGGCTCATAGTTAAATGAGGGTGTAAAAGAGGAACTAAACAGCCCACCATTATTATATATTTTACCTTTTGAAATACATCTATTACTTGGGGTGCTTTTCTTTGCAGGGAATTTGTCCCTTTTGTCAAATTAGTTAAACAAAGGGGATGAAAAAATGAATGATGATTATGAGAAAATCGGTATTTTATTATCCAATATGACAAACGAAGTAGTGTCGAGTAGAGTAAGGGTTAGAGCTATAGTAGAATTACTGGGTGAAAAAGGACTAATAACCCGCGAAGAATACGAAGATAGGTTTAAAAAGGTTTTTGAACGAGATGCAATTTCGTATAGAAATGATCTATTGAAAGAAGTCAAAATTGATGAATAAAAGGAGAAGGCATCCACTAATTTGGGTGCTTTTTTTATTGCGGAGAACGATGAACCATGAAGCATGATGAAAAAAAGAAACCGGTTAAGAAGCCAGTGAAGCCAAGAAGTGGAGATCTGGAAGACCAATGAATATGAATGCTTTTACAAATAAGTATTTTACAATATGAAATTTAAGCTAGAAGATTCCTAATGTGCAAAAAGGAAAAGAGCGTTAATCCTTATGTGATCAACACTCCCGTTAGTGCAGTACCATTCATGTTATTTTTTTAGATTTGATTTCATTATTAATGAAATCTGTTGCTCATTCGCATTTGAAATTTGTTCCAGTTGATTAACAATTAACTTTTGTTTTTGCAATGGATGATTTTGGCTTTAACTTAGCTTTCCCTTCTATTTTGTTGATTTTTATTTTGCATCCTTGGACTACTTTGTTCATTCCAGCGAGAAACTCAGCATCTACATCTTGCAAACCGCTGTCAGGAGCTTCGTACTTCGATACCAAATCATGTAGGACGCTTATTAACTCATGTTCATCCTCTTGCAGTTCGCCTTTCTTTCTCCGTAAAAATGAACGGTCACTTAATTCCATGTTGGTGCTGCTTTATCCGTGTCATACCAAGATGGAGAGATATAACAATGCAGGCTATGAAATCTATACAATTTTTAGTCTTCTATAAGCTAACTTTCATTCAGTTACCTTTTCTCTGTTACAGCTCCGTTTTTTGATACGGGAGCATTCTTGCCTAATATAACAGAAAAGACAACAATCACTGCTATTACAAGAGTGAAAATTGTGATGGATTCATCTAGAAATACAGTTGCAAATAGAATCATCAAAAATGGTTGTAAATATTGAACCTGACTAACTCTTGCTATCCCGCCCAAAGCCATTCCGCTATACCAAGCAACATATGCTAGAAATTGACTAACCACTGCGAGATAAATAAAACTAATCCAAGCATGTATTGGGGCATGAAGCATTTCAGTTGTCAGATTCAGCCCAACTGGAATAATGAAAAATGGAGCACCGATCATAATTGCCCATGCAATCACTTGCCAGCTACCTAATTCTTTCGCTAATTCTCCCCCTTCTGCGTAACTAAGTCCCAGAATGATCACTGCTGCCAGTAAGGCTAAATCGGCCAATTGCAATTGGCCGAATCCAAGATGAAGTGCATACATAATTACCGCTAAAGAGCTGATCATACTTGAAATCCAGAATTTGAGAGATGGGATTTCACCTGCCCTAAATATAGCAAATCCGGCTGTCGCTAACGGTAACAGAGCCAATTCCACAGCTCCATGAGAAACAGGCAAGGATTCCATTGCCCAAGAAGTGAGGAGAGGAAATCCTAAAACTGCACCAAAGGCAACAATGAGTAAACGTTTGAATTGTCGAAGAGTAGGTGGTTTTTCCTTTCGAACAATCAGTACAACGGCTACTAAAATAGCTGCTACGACTGTTCTTCCTAAACCAACGATCGTCGTCCCAAAATATTCTACTGCAATACTTGTAGAAGGGAGTGTTAAGCTAAAACAAATGACCCCCACTAATCCCAATAATAATCCGAATTTTTCTCTTGTTTCTCCCTGCATCTTTTCTGACCCCCATTTATACTTTGTACCACACCTGTACCGTTTTTTTACTTATCTTAAAAACAGTTTTGATATAATTAACATACTATGAGTACATTCAATAAAAATAAACCATTTTTTTACCTATCTGTCCTGGTACAGTTGGAGGGGGATCATTAAATGAATTCAAAATATATAAAGATCATGGAAGACATTAAGCTTCGACTAGAAGATGGTTCGCTAATTTCAGGCAGTAAACTGCCTTCTGTTCGTCAGTTATCTGAGTATTTTTCATGTAGCAAAAATACGGTCATTAAAGCATATGTAGAACTTGAAAAAGAGCATTTAATTTATTCTGTTCCTAAAAGCGGCTACTATGTTGTGAATGAATACCAAAAAGCGACGGAAGAAAATGAGGTGATTGATTTTTTGTCTGCCGGTCCAGATAAAAATGTTATGCCCTATGTGGAATTTCAACATTGTATGAATCAAGCAATTGACCATTATAAAGAAGAGCTTTTTACATACTCTGATCAACAAGGACTTTACTCACTAAGAGTACAGTTGGTGAAATATTTGCAAAATTTACAGGTTTTCACTAAACCAGAAAGGTTAGTCGTTGTATCTGGCTCGCAGCAAGCCCTTAATTTATTAGTGTCCATGCCATTTCCAAATGGAAAAAACAATATTCTAATTGAACAGCCCACTTATTTCGGATTCATTGAGTCGATCAATCTGCATCAAACTACTACTTTTGGAATTGAATTATCAATGGAAGGGATTGATCTTGATCGTCTGGAATACATTTTTCGAAATAATGATATAAAATTTTTCTATATTATCCCGAGATTTCACAATCCACTTGGACATTGTTATACGAATAATGAAAAGAAAAAAATCGTTGAGTTAGCTGAAAAATACGATGTATATATTGTGGAGGATGATATATTAGGAGACCTTGATCCAAATCCAAAATCAGATCCTTTATTTTCTTTTGATCCCTCTGGGAGAGTGATCTATATTAAAAGCCTTTCAAAAATTTTTCTCCCAGGGTTAAGGGTTGGTACTGTCGTTCTTCCTGCTTTAATGATTAACAATTTCATACGATATAAATTCAGTTCGGATTTTACTAGTTCAGCACTTTCTCAAGGCGCGCTAGAAATCTATTTAAAAAGCGGTATGTTTAATAGCCATCTGAAAAAAGTTAAAGAGGTATATAGGACTAAAATGCAAATTCTTCAAGAAGCATGTCAATTATTGCTGCCGGCCAATACTTCTTTTTCAAAACCGACTTCCGGATTCTATCTATCCATCAGTTTGCCCGAAAATGTGAAAGCAAAACAGGTGGTCCATATGTTAAATGAGCAGCGTATATATGTTGATGATGCCTCAAGGATGTTTTTAGCAGAATATAAAAAGGAAAATCTCGTTCGATTATGCATCTCACAAGTGAACGAGAGTCAAATTAAACTAGGGGTAGAGCGATTGGCTCAGTGTATTGCTTTACTTGACAGTAGAAAAAAACATAATACGCCAAATAACTTTTTACTCATATAGTATTGGTGAGTTTTCCCTTAGAAATTTAGCACTGTTCTTTTTGAGTTCATAATGATAATGAACCTTTATGTGCTCCCATTTCATATAAGGCAAGATGAAGGGGTAAAGCCTGTAGAATGATTGAAATATTCAGTATGTTTTCTATGAAGTTACTCTAATGATCCTGCAATAATATACTATATACCAATTGATTTTAAGATGTAATATATGGGTTACTTGAAAGGAGTTTTCCTCATGAATATTACATCTTTTTTAATTTACTGTTTTATTGTAACTTTTACACCAGGGCCTACTAATATCGTGATATTATCCACAGTGCATAATATGGGGACAAAGAAGGCGATGGAATATACGTATGGAGCAACTATTGCTTTTGGATTATTACTTGTTATTTCCGCAATGCTAAATACTATGCTAGTAACGATAATACCCAAAATTTTGATCGTTATGCAGATAATCGGAAGCTTTTATATGTTCTACCTCGCTTATCAAATTTACAAAATGGATACATCAAAACCAACTGTAAACCAAACTGCCACTTTTATATCAGGCTTCCTTATGCAGTTTTTAAATCCTAAGGTGGTTCTATTTACAATGACTGTAATTCCCAGCTTCATTATGCCACACTATACCGCAATGCCTGCAGTGACAATAAGTGTTGTTTCTATAACCATAGTTGGATTTTTAGCATTTATTACATGGGTTCTTTTCGGTACGTTCTTCAAGGAATTTTTACAGAAGCATGAAAAGTTTGTTAATGCCGTGATGGCATTATCTTTAGCTTATTCTGCTATAATGATTTGGTTATAGATAAGGGGTGAATGGATTGGACAAATTTATCTATAAAAAATCTGCAGGTATTACGGCGTTGTCAGCCAGTATTACTGATTTTACGTATAAAAAGCACTCTCACAAGGAATATGCGATAGGTGTAACATTGCGTGGTATTCAACATTATAACTTGGATGGAAGTTTACAATTGTCATATCAAAATGGTGTTATGCTTTTTAATCCAGAACAGGCACATGACGGAATGGCACATGATAAGGCAGGTCTAGATTATGTTATGCTATATATTGAGCCACAATTGCTTTTAGAGGTTATTGAGAAAAAGGATTTAGTTCGATTTTCAACTCCCATTGTATATGATTATAGAATTGAAAAAAGAATATTAAATCTTTCTAATGCTATTTTAAGTGAAAAAGATGAGGCTTTGTGCAGTGAATTACTCTTATCCCTCGCAGATAGCCTTATTCAAACTAATCTTTCTACAGACTTTAAGAAAGATAACGCTTCAATTAGAAAAGCAAAGGATATGTTTCATACCAATTTAGACAATGTACTTAAACTTGACGAGATATGTAAAGAGCTTAATTTATCTAAATTCCAGTTTATCAGATTATTCAAGGCGCATACTGGAATTTCACCATACCAATACTTTCTTAACTGCAAGATAGAACGTGCAAAGCAGCTAATAGAAAAAAACGGAGATATTTATTCAGCAGTTGCTGATTGTGGTTTTGTTGATTTACCCCATTTAAATAAACATTTTAAAAGCGTATATGGAATAACGGCATTTGAATATATGTCACATTTAAAATGAGGAGGGGTAAATTCAGACTAATTAACAAGGTACCAAAAATTACAGCATTTTAAATTAATGATTCCACACTAGACGTTACCACGGCTATCTAAACTGAAAAACTTCAAGAAATATAATGACGGAAATCGTGTATGTCTACACGATTAAATTTGGATAAAAATAAAAGGGGGAATAAAGTTGTCTTTAAACGTAGGGGATGTTATTACATTTGAACGGACATTCACTAAAGAGGATGTTGAATTGTTCACAAAAGTATCATGGGATGAGGGGAATCACCATATTACTCCCGATGAACAGGGGAGACTTGTTATTCAAGGGTTGTTGACTGCTTGTTTACCAACAAAAGTTGGTGGAGAAAACAATGTACTGGCTCGTACCATGAATTTTGAGTTTATTAAACCAGTTTTTACAGGAGATACAATAATATGTGAAGTAACGATCGAAAAATTTGAAAAGAAAGATAATGGTAGAATATCTATTTTGGCAACTTTCCTATGCACAAACCAGAATGAGGAACAAGTATTAAGAGGAAGCTTTGCGGGAGTCATATTATAACCGTGTATACTTAGCTGCTTAATTTTATTCTGATTATTGTTTTTGAACTGATTCTATAGCGCCTACCCCGAAGGTAGCAGCATGGGTGACTGAGACGCAAAACTACACAGGGGACAAATGGGGGGCGACTGTCATTATCGGTGTGCAAATTCGCTAGATATAACAGTGAACATAAGTGTAAATCCAAATGATGATATAGTTACAGTATTTTGATTATTCAGATAATTGGTTATTTAAGGAGGAATAGCGATTATTAGGTTGTTATCTTTGCTTTCAATGAGTTTTAGTAATTTTAAAGCATCCTGTCGAGGATGTTTTTTTATTGGAATAAATACACAATGATAAAAACTTTGATGTTAATTCCTGTAGATTGACAATAAAGTTGCTACATTTACAATAAAGTCATTTAATTTTAAATAAAGCTGTTTAAAAATTAGCTTGTTTATAAGGAGGGGTTCTGATATGATTGTTTGATAAATTTTTTAAGGGGTTTAGAGAGGGTGAGTCAATTGACTAAAAACCTTAGACAATTGAAAAATGTTTCGGTGTTCCAAACGCTTCTAACTTAGAAAAATAATTTAGAAGCGAGGAATAGCTATATGGAAAATCAAAGAATCTTTAATAAATCATTTCTTTTTTTATTTATAAGCAACTTTTTAGTTTTTATTGGGTTTGAAATGTTGCTGCCTATTTTGCCTGCCTATTTGTTAAGCATGAATGCATCTTCCATTCAGGTAGGTCTAGTCACATCATTATTTACGATAGGTGCTGTTTTAATCAGGCCTTTTGTAGGTTACTATTTAATTGATAACCAGAGGAAAAGTCTGGCCATTTGTGCAAGTGCAGCTTTAATGATCATTACGATACTATATCCGTTTCTTAATATTATATGGCTTCTGCTATTGTTACGGCTTTTCCATGGTGCTGCGTGGGGTGTATCAACCACAGCTTATAGTACAATAGTAGTGGATTTGATTCCTAAGAAACGCTTAGGAGAAGGAATAGGGTATTTTTCTATATCCACAACGGTCGGAGCTATCATTGCACCGAGTATAGGTATTCTTATCTATGACTCTTTTTCCTTCGATATTTTGATATGGTCATCAGCAGTACTGAGCTTATTGGCAGTAATTGCGCTTCAATTTGTATCTTCACCTATTAATGTAAAGCGTAAGAAGAAACCCTTTCGCTTTTTGGATATGATTTATGAAAAAGAAGTATGGTTCCCAGCATTACTGACGGTTATTACAACACTGGGTTTTGGGGCCATCATTACATTTTTGGTTCTTTTTGGAAAACAAAAGGGAGTAGATCATATTTTTCTATTCTTCCTTATCAATGCAACTGTCTCAACTTTACTACGTCCGTTCACAGGGAAATGGTATGACAAAAAAGGGCCTTGGTCTATTATCATTATGTCAGCTGTGTTAGGATTTTTTTCACTTGTTATCCTGTCTTATATGACAAATGATTCTCAACTTATCATTGCGGCGATTTTATTTGGGGCAGGTTATGGAACTGTTATGCCATGTTTACAAACATGGACTGTTCAAAAGGTAAGTGAAGAAAAAAGAGGAGCAGCCAACGCAACCTTTTTTTCCAGTTTTGACGTTGGTGTTGGAGTTAGCGCATTTGTATTAGGAATTTTAGCTGAATGGATCAGTTTAGCGATGATCTTCAGGTTTGTTAGTCTAAGTTTTATTGTTGTTGCGGTTTTAGTCTATAAGGATTATATAAATGAAAAGTATGGCATGAATAAATCGATCTAAAACAAATCCACCTCTATTTTAATAGAGGTGGATTTGTTTGCTGGAATTATAATACCAATACGGCTATAACTGGAATATATCTAGTTCTACTCGTACTCCTATAAGGGATGTATAAAAAAAGCAGCTAATGACCTAGTCAGCAGGACAAGTGTTAAAAATCAACGATTCCTTTTTTATTTGACCGGTTTTACAGTAATTTTCTTGCCAGTAGAGGTGCTTTCATTTACGAATCTCAAGCTTCGAAGCTCATATCAAATTTCCCAGGTGCGAAGTTTAAGTTATAATAGTAAAAAACATCCGTCTATATAAGATGGATGATGTAAGCTTCTTGATTGAAATACATATAAAGGATTGGTGAATAAGAATGGCAATAGTTGATGTAACGGTTATTCCTGTCGGTACACAAACTCCAAGTGTTAGCAGTTATGTGGCAGATATTCAAAGAGTATTAAAGCAATATGAAAATAAGGGAGAAATCCGTTTTCAACTGACTCCCATGAATACAATCATTGAAGGCGAGCTGCCTAAATTGTTTGAAGTGATCCAAGCGATGCACGAAGTGCCGTTTGAAAAAGGTCTTGCTAGAGTTTGTACGAATATCCGAATCGATGACCGTCGTGATAAAGAACGCAGGATGGAAGACAAAGTAAAGCGAGTGAATGGCATGCTTGAGGAATAGTGAATTGTATGAAAGGGCATAAGGTCAAGATAATAGTTCATAGCTGTTTGGAACCAGAGGAATCCTTAAGAGACTTCATGCGGATACTTTCTCAGTGTAGTGAGCAATTATACAAACACCTCGATTTTCGTCAATATATTGCTGTTTTCGGAGATATATCCTGAATCGCGTCGATATATTGTGTTTTTCGGAGATATATCTTGAATTTCGTCGAGATATCGCTGTTCTTCTGGGATATATCCCGAGTTTCGTTGATGATTTTCAATTAAAGTCAATGTATTAATAGCTTTAAAGCCTTGGTATTACTGATTCCTCAGTTCCCAAGGCTTTTTTATCATTATTTAATGAAAGGGAGCTAACTAACTGGCCGCATTTCATACATTTCCATATTATATCTTGCATAGGAGATTAGGTATTGATATAAATAGGGCGCCAAAAAAGATATAAACAGTTGTCTAGATAATTTATAAACGTTCGCCATAAAGCTCTTTTTCTTCATTTGGATGAAAAAGAGTGAATCCTTTTGAACAATACACAAACCTTCTATCTATCTCGAATCCAGCCTTATTCAAAATTTCAACTGTCCCATGTGAACCAGTCCCAGCATACCCGCAACTACAACCAGATAGGTGTAGCTCATTTCCTTTTTTGTCTATAAGGATGAGATCGCTATCGAGCAAAATATTATCTTTATTCATTTCTTTAGTAATTTTAGCAATTTTAAAACGATCAAAATGATCTTTAACTGCTTCGAATAATGCAATACTTTTATTGGTAATACCGCGGTCTTCGCCGTAATCTTTTATGACGAATACTTCCCGCTCATATGATTTCTTATATAGATGGTACTTTTGGTAAGTGACGTCATTAATTTTATAAATTAGTGGACTATCACTATCCATTTTTTGATTAAACATTGCACCCCTCCTAAATAGTTAGTTTATTAAGTTTATTAGGAGAAAAAGAGATTAGTACTAAGAATCTGATATGAGGCAAAGTTTTTTCATTTTTAATTTTCGTTATGGAATTAATAGGAATGATCATGATGTCTAGAAGGGTGTGAATGGGGCTGTAATTTTCATGATAATTTCAACTATAGCAGTAATATTTACAGAGATAAAATTAGTTTCCTCAAATGAATGATAAGGGCAAGAAGAAATCTAGACCCATTCTACTTCTCTCGTTGTCATAAGCCAAAGCTCCTGGCGGGGGGCTTTTTTACTTGTATAAAAAGCAAAGCATATATGGAGGTGACAGATTCGAAAAACAAAAAAGCAAGATTTATTAAAGTTTTCCTTGTTGCCACACTGCTAAGTGCGTAGTCGCTTTCAAACTCATAAGCGGTCCTGTGTTGCGGTCATTCTAATTTCAGCAGTCGGTTTAAAGTTAGCAGTTTAATTGTATACAGTAAAACAGAAAATAAATAATATCCCTTAGTAAACAAAAAGATATTTGGGTATAGAGGAATCAATATGGCCAGTTTGCTTGGTATAAAAAAGTTATCGCAAGTAATGGTCAGGAATTAGACTGCAAATAATTAGTAAGAAGGCCAATTCATTAAGTCTTACATGTAGATTTGATGAATTGGCCCTTTTTGGGTTTAAAAGAATATTAATATCTTTCAAGTGGATGATAGTCTCTTCCTTGTCTGTACAAAACAATATGTCTATTTACCTTTACTGGTTAATGGTAGGATTGAATGTCTCAATAAACCGTTTAGCACTTTTCGATAGGTAACGGTCTTTCAGCCAAACCACAGCAGATTTTGATTCAAGGATGAAGTCTTCTATTTCTATTATTTTTAACCCGTTGAGCGGATAAGACAGCAAAGCTGATTCTGGCAGTAAAGTTGCTCCTACTCCTTCCCTTACAAGAAATAAAAGTATGGCTGCATCTGGACACTCACAAATAATATTGAGCTCAAACCCGCGTTTTTTATATTCATCCACAACTAGTTCATATAATCCTGCGCCGCTTGTCTGCTGCAGCAGCATAAGGGGAATCTCTAAAGTATCCTTCATTTTCATTGTTTTTGGCAATTCCCATTCACTCGGCATGACTAATACAAACTTATCTGTGGGCAAAGGAAGAAAAGAAAAATCGCTCATATCGATAGGAAGGCGTACTAAAGCAAAATCAATTTCTCTGTTCCGTAGATATTGAGCTAAAAGAAAAGAATCTCCTGACTTTATATTGAATGTCACAAGAGGATACTCTTTACGAAAGAATCGAAGCCTTTCAGGGATATAAGAAAAGCATGTTTTTACAGTGCCGATTGATAGTGACCCTATGAGTCCGTCATCCACTTCTTTTACTTCTATCTCGGTTTCGCTATACGATCGCGAATGATTATGCCATTCGTGACTATTTGGAGAATTATTATCGCCCTAATTTGAAAGTGAAAAATCGAGATACATGTACACCAATTGGACCATGGCTTGTCGATAAAGAGGATATTGCAGATCCAATGAACCTGAAGCTACGTACGTTTGTAAACGGCAAGCTGGCACAGGAAGGTACGACTCGCGACATGATTTTTGATATCCAAGCACTTATTGAATATTTAAGCAGCTTTATGACGTTAAATGAAGAAGACATTATTTTAACCGGCACACCGGAAGGGCTTGTTGATACAGCTGTTGGCGATGAAGTTGTGACGGAAATTGAAGGAATCGGACGGCTTGTTAATACGATTGCTGGCGATAACATTTTTTTAGGAAAGGAAAATGAGAAAGCCGTTATTGATCGGTGAAAGGGATGAAAACATGCCACATATTATTGTTGAATATACCGATAACTTAAGAAAAGAAGCAGACATTCCCAATTTACTCAAAGAATTAAATAGTGTTTTGATTAGCCGTAGCGATATTTTTCCGACTGGAGGGATCCGTTCAAGAGCTTTTGAACTTAAGGATTATCGAATAGCAGACGGTGCAGAAAACGATGCATTTGTTCATACGATTTTGAAAATCGGATCGGGTCGGTCGGATTTGGATAAGAAAGGGGTCTGTGACGAACTATTCGAGGTAATCAAGGGGCACTTTACCGACCTGTTTGCCCGACGTTACCTGGCTTTGTCCATGGAGCTGATTGAATTTATTGAGGCTGGCACTTATAAGCACAACAATATCCATAAGCGTTTCAGAAATAGTTAGGTGCAAATACGAAAATTACTCGTATATTTTCGTGTATTGACTATTAAAGGGCAGGTTATCTCATGAAGGAAGCCTGCCCTTAAAAAGTGAGTTATTTTAAAATTACTAGATCTAGACTTTTATTCTATTAGCTTTATAACTATATTGTACACATACCTCTTATTTGGACGGCTATTATAATCTGAGTTTTTTGTTTTTAGGAATGGATTTTTAAATGTTTTTACATCTAAACTTAGACAATAGGGAAGAGGATGCAGGATGGTTTATATAAAAATTTTATTATTTATTGGAATCAGTGCTTGTTATTTGTTAACCGGATATTTGTCTTTCTTGAAAGAAGAAAGAAAAGAAAAAAGTAAGCAGAATCAATATGATATTAATATTTAAACTCCTGCAAAATTAATTCACTCCTGTTACCAAGTATCAACTTGTTGGGGAAACTACATTTTTCAGAAGCAAGGGACAATCCCCGACAATACTAGATAGGCTTTGTGAATCCAAAGGACCCATTATGAGAAAATAATTAGATGTGGGACATGGTTTGCTGCGATGAATTATGTTTAAACCTTTGTCCTTTCCATGGTTTTGAAAATACCTTTCAATTTGTTACTCGTTGTATGATTTGATAATGGGAAGTTGAAAAAGTACTTACATTGATAGAAGGATTATACATGAATCTATGGATTTTGTAATTTTCCTTATTTATAAGCTGCTCTGATAAATAAATTGAAAATATGTAATCATTTAGTTATGATTCAGATAAATAAGAATATCGACGATTGTTCGTTTTGCACATATGGTATCTTAACTAAAATGATAGCCAAAAATGCAAACACTCTCTTATTTCTTAACCATATTTACTATTCGGAAATGACTCGGATTTTCTGTGTGGTTCCCATGCCATTAAAAGATTTTTTAGCGCTGGTTCCTTTATAATCCTTAGCTTTTTAATTTTCTCCATGCTGTAAATACTATTATTTAGACCCCTTACAGTAAGAAAATTTATGGGTAATCATGATTATTAAAATGTTGAAAAGCATTAAAAGGAGAGATATGAACTGTGATTAATCTTCAGCATACAAAAACTAATAGTTACCTCCCATTGCAGCCGGAATTTGAAATTCTTACGGATTATTATTTAGAGCATAAAGAGAGAAATAAACAAAATCAATCTACTATCCTTTTTTATCAATTCAAAATGAAAAAAGATATGTTCAATGTCATCACAGTTATACCTGATGGTTGTATTGATATCCTATTTTGCTGTAATGAGAAAGCACCATTCGCTAATGTATGTGGAAGCGTATTACAGACCAAATCGATTAATCTTCATGCCGACAATGAATACTTTGGGGTAAGGTTCATGCCAAATCAAGAAACACATAAAATGAATTACTCCATGAAAGAAATAATCGATAAAGAAGTGCCGTTACTTGACATGGTTTCATTGGATTCCCAGATTGTTGAAAGACTAATCTCTGAGCGGAACTTTTTAGGTAAAATTAATCTATTTAACGAAACAATTAGAAAGTTTATTTTTAATGTCGATTCATCCTCTAAAGCAATAGAATATGCACTACATAATATTTACATGAATAGAGGAAATATCACAATGATCCAATTGGCAAAAGAGATGGGGTATTCAACTAGATATTTGCGTAAACAATTTGAAGAACATGTAGGGATTTCACCAAAATTATTCAGTCAAATTGTGAGGTTCCAATCTTCCATAAGCATGCTCCTCAAAATCAATCACTGTACGCTCAAAGATGTTATTATGGAAAATGGCTATTATGATCAAGCACATATAATAAATGATTTTAAAAATTTTGGTTATATGACACCCAATAAATTCACTGAAAAATTCTCAGCAGGGTATACATATTCTAGTTTGTAAACAACGTGGGCGAATGAAGATGATATAAGTAGCTCATACAAAAGAGAGCAAATACGTGCACATAAAAACCTGTTTAAACAGACGATGAAAAATGAGTATATTTAGAAATGGCCTTTTCTCGGTATTAAATCGGGGAAAGGCCGTAAATTTTTCTCCGAATTTCTTGATCTTGTTATCAGGCTTTGGTTGTGGATTGGAGACCTTAATCTGAGTGAATCAAGGCATTCTTGCAAAAGTTTTCCGTTAGTTGAATCAATTTCAAAGTATATCTAAGACTGCTGATAAATAGGAAAAGTAGAGCCCTGTGCAATGAAAGTAATTCAGTAAAGTATCGCTACATGCTGGTATGAAAGCTTCTTCTCTCATAAATGACAGAAAAATTGTATCGGCCTCTGCCAAAAACCATGGAAGCAGCATGTCAGGCTATCGGTCAATACATTAATTACTATTATAACGAGAGATTTCAGGGTTATCAAAAGCTTTTGGCATGGCTCCTATGCATAAAAATCCTAAATACTACCGAATCTCTTCGGCCATAAAAAGGCTTTTTTTTCGTAGTCATTCGTTGAAAAGTCTATAAATATTTACATTCAAACAGTTTCATTCAGGTTAAATTATCTAAAAAATAAAAATTATCTAAATGTTCCGCTTTCTCCAATAAAAATATTTTTGTTTTTGATATTGTTTAATTAGCAAATTGAAATACTTTATTGAGTTTTGGATCTTTTTATAACACTTGAAACAAAACGATTATAAAGTATTTATCAATTCTTTTTAACGAGAGTTAATAAGAATTGGTGAAATTTAAAAGTATCTTGTTAAAAATTTTTTCACAAGGGGAGAGTTACTATAACAATGACAAAAGTATATCAACTGTTTATTAATGGAAAGTGGGTTGATGCCCTCTCGGGTAAAACATTCGAGTCAATTAATCCAGGTACGGGAAAAGTAAATGCTATTGTGGCAGAAGCCGGAGTGGAAGACGTAGATCTTGCAGTAAAGACAGCGCGACAAGCGTTTGAAAAAGGTCACTGGGCAGAGATGGATCCAAGCGAGCGCGGGCGCTTGCTGTATAAGGCTGCATTAAAAATGCGGGAAAAATCTGATTTTCTTGCTGAAGTAGAATCGTTGGATAATGGACTGCCTATTAAAGAAACAAAATTTATCGCCATGCCAGCGACGATCGATGTTTTGGAGTTCTACGCTGGATTAACAAACAAAGTACATGGAGAAACCTTGGCATCTCCGGGAAACCGACTTAATTATACGTTAAGAGAACCACTCGGCGTTATTGGCGCAATTGTTCCGTGGAATTTCCCTTTAATGCTAACAATGTGGAAGCTGGCTCCAGCGCTTGCAGCAGGAAATACTTTGGTCATTAAGCCAGCTGAACAAACACCGGTCAGTATATTGGAGTTAGTTAAAATATTCAAGGAAGTAGGACTGCCTGACGGTGTTATTAATGTTGTTCCTGGTTTTGGACATACAGCGGGGGATGCCTTAGTTTCTCACCCGGGGATTGATAAGATTGCCTTCACGGGATCCACTCGGACAGGACAGCTAATCATGCAATCAGCCAGTAAAAATTTAAAGCCCGTTACCTTGGAATTGGGTGGGAAGTCGCCAAACATAATTTTTGATGATGCGAGTTTGGAAGATGCAGTGAACATGTCTGCCTTTGGTATTTATTTTGCGCAAGGACAGGTATGTGCAGCGGGATCCCGCATATTTGTTCAAGATTCTATCTATGACCAATTCATGGACTTGTTTGTTAATAAAGCTCAATCAATACGTGTCGGCAACCCTCTTGAAACCACTACTCAGATGGGTCCACAGGTTTCAGATAAACAGTTACAGCAAATTGAAAAGTACGTATCGATTGGTTTGAAAGAAGGAGCAAAACTTGTGACTGGTGGAGAACGCTTTACAGAGGCAGGGGATGGTTATTATTTTACGCCGACAGTCTTTGAAAATGTTACAAACGATATGACGATTGCCCGCGAAGAAATCTTCGGACCTGTTGCTTCTATCATTCGATTTAAAGATGAAGCCGATGCTCTTGAAAAAGCAAATGATACCGTTTACGGACTGGCTTCAGGGGTTTGGACGAATGATTTGAAGCGTGCTCATCGAATGGCCCGCGGAATCAAAGCCGGAACAGTATGGGTAAATTCATACAGTTACTTAGATAGCGTAGCACCTTTTGGCGGTACAAAACAGAGTGGCTTTGGACGTGAATTGGGAACACAGGCTATGGATATGTATACTCAAACGAAGCATGTGTGGGTTGACCTGAATGAAAAAGCCTTGAACTGGTATGGAGGATAAAATTCACCTTTTATAAGCCAACTTGTTATAACACCCAGTTAAATTACGCTTAATTAATCCCCATTCGCTTGCAGAAGGTTTAATATCTCTCATGATCCGCCACGTATTTATCTTTGGAGGTGTATATTATAGAAACGCAAAAATCAAATGAGAGTGTACCAATCGCACCTGGTACAACAGATTTAAAGCGAACTTTAAAGATGTGGGATCTAGTTATTTTCGGGTTCGGATTTATGGCGCCAGTTGCTGCGATGTCACTATTTGGAATTATAACATTAGCTTCACAAGGACACTCTGTACTTTCCTATATTATTGGATTTGTTGCCATGTTATTTACAGCGTACAGCTTCGGGAAAATGGTGGAAGCTTATCCTGTTGCCGGATCTACTTATACTTATGCACAGCGTGCGCTTCATCCAAAGTTAGGGTTCATAGCTGGATGGGGAATGATACTCGATTATCTTTTAATTCCAATGCTGACTTTTTTAATCAGTGCTAATTTTGCGAACGCCCTTGTACCGAGTATCCCAATTTGGGCCTGGATTCTCATCTTTGCCTTACCTATTACAATTGTAAATATAATCGGTATAGAGATTGCAGCAAAAGTAAATTCAATCTTAGTCCTCCTCATGGTCATAGCTGTATTTACATTCATTATCAGTGCCAGCCAATATATTGTGAAGGGCAATCTTTCACTTATTCAATTTAATGCCCTTTATAACCCAGGTACATTTTCTAGTGGTGCGGTCATTAGTGGGGCTGCTATTGTTATTGTTGCCTACTTAGGGTTCGATGCCATTACTACGTTGGCAGAAGAAACAAATATAGAGGGAAAAAAAATTGGCTCGGCTATTATGTTTACCTGTATCATTCAAACCATTTTTTATGTTTCAGTCACGTATTTGGCTGTGATCCTGCTAGGAAACTATTTGTCTATTCAAAATCCAGATACAGCATTTTTTAATGTTCTTGATATTATTGGCGGTTTATTCCTTCAGACCTTCATTACACTTATGATCATAGTTTCTGGAGTGGCAAGTGCATTGGTAAGCCAGTCAGCAACAAGCCGGTTGCTTTTGGGTATGGGACGAGACAATGTAATCCCTATTAAGTTTTTTGGGTACATACATCCAAAATACAAAACTCCGGTTAATAATATTCTATTAGTGTCTATCTTGGGAATTATCGGTGCTGTATTAATGAACATGAAACTAGTATCAGATCTGGTATCATTTGGCGGGTTACTGGGATTTACTTTTGTAAATATAAGTGTGATTAATCACTATTATTTTAAAAATAGACAAAGAAATATCTTTAAGTTTTTAATTGTTCCGCTAATCGGTATATCGGTCTGTTTATATATATTATGGGGCCTTTCAATAACTGGAAAAGTGGTGGGATTTACATGGATGGGGATTGGTTTTATATATCTTATAGCAAGATCTGCGTATTCAAAAGAATTAAGAGGCATCAAACAAAGGCTGATCAACAAATTGGTTAAAGATGAAAAATATTAATTATTTTTTTAGAATATAAAATTAAGATACTATAGGAGGAAATAATTATGTCACAAGTTTATAAACAACATAACTTGACCCATAAACAATTATCCGAAATTGATAGAAAACACTACCTACATCCGACTACACCACCAAAAGCTCATCATTTATCTGGGCCATCGACCATTTTTTCGGAAGGAAAAGGAATTTATCTTAAAGACCTAGAAGGCAAGGAGCGCATCGATGGTGTATCCATGCTTTGGAATGTCAACCTTGGTTATGGCAACGAAGAGCTTGCTGAAGCCGCAAAACAACAGATGCTCCAGCTTTCATACAGTTCTTCATTTAGTGGACAGTCAAACGAACCAGCAATCCTTTTGTCTCAAAAAGTAGCTTCGTTGGCACCTGGTGACTTGAATGTTTGCTTCTTTACATCTGGAGGATCAGAATCTAATGATACTGCCTTTAAATTGGCTCGCTTTTATTGGAAAGTAAAAGGGCAGCCACACCGTACAAAAATTATTTCACTTGAACAATCATTCCACGGTGTTACTCTAGGAGCCACAAGTGCAACAGGTATTGAAGGCTTCCAAAAATTCACGACTTCCAATGCTCCAAACTTCCTTACAGCTGCAGCACATGCTTTAAAGGCTGAACTTGGTGATAAAAACGATCCAAATTATGCACGTTCCATTCGCGGACTGATCGAATCAGAGGGAGCAGATACCATAGCTGCTGTCATTTTGGAGCCGATTCAAGGGGCTGGTGGAGTTCGATTCCCTCCAGATGGATATCTCCAAGCAGTACGAAAGCTTTGTGACGAACATGGTATATTATTGATTGCAGATGAGGTTATTTGTGGATTTGGTCGGACAGGTAAGATGTTTGGTGTTGATAATTGGGATATGGTGCCTGACTTTTTATGTGTTGCAAAAGGTATTTCAAGTGGATATGCACATCTTGGAGCAGTTATTATGAGAGAACATGTTAGGGAAGCATTTGTACAATCAGATGAAATGATGTTCCATGGATTTACGTATAGCGGCCATCCGATGGCCTGTGCTGTTGGGTTAAAAACAATTGAAATTTTGGAAAGAGATAATATCGTTGAAAACAGCAGGCAACGTGGCGAAGAGTTATTAAAAGGTCTTAAGTATCTGGAAAGTAACCATAAACATGTAACAAATGTAAGAGGTCTGGGTCTTCTAGCGGGAATTGAGCTGTTAAAAGATCCCGAAAGTGGATTATCTTTTGATCCATCAGAACGTGCAGCAGGGCTTTATACAGACTTGTGTATGGAGTTAGGATTACAATTACGTTATTTTGATTGGAAGGGTTCAAACACCATTGCTCTTGCACCGCCACTTATCATTAGAAGTAATCAGATTGAAGAGATTATCAACAGAATGTCAAATGCCCTTAAAATATTTGAAAAACAAGTGTAGTCGAAAGTAAGTCCGTGGATAGGTGAAATTAATGGTTCTTTTATTTTTTGGTGGAGCAGGTACATTGGCAGTTTCATCCGGAATAACTTCTATTATCATGACAGCGCTTGCAAGTATATCAATAGTATGATTCGAATGTAATTAAATAGCGGGATGCCAAGTTCTTGCTTGTTATTTATATATATGTAGTGCAGTTAAGGGAGGAGTTACAATGGGATTAATGACGGGATTTATATATGATGAAAGTTACTTTTGGCATGACACTGGAAATGGTGCATTATTTCTGCGACCCGGAGAATGGATTGAAGCTGACGAACACGGTGAGAGTCCAAAAAGTAAAAGACGAGTAAAAAACCTTTTGGAACGAAGCGGCTTTATGAACGAGTTACAGGTTATTAAACCACGTGCAGCCACAAGAGAAGAGATTGAGAGGAACCATAGATCTTCGTATGTAGAAAAAGTTAAACAATTAAGTGATGCAAATGGTGGAGATGCAGGTGATTTAGCTCTTGTTGGAAAAGGTTCTTATGAGATAGCACTTTTATCTGCAGGTGGTACAATAACCGGAGTTGATGCAGTAATGGCAGGGCATGTTCAAAATGTATATGCTCTTACAAGACCTCCTGGACACCATGCTGAAAAGGAGAAAGGTATAGGCTTTTGTTTGTTTAACAACGTTGCAGTGGCTGCACGGCATGCTCGTGAAAAATATGGTTTAAAACGTATCATGATTTTAGATTGGGATGTACATCACGGCAATGGAACAGAAAGTTCATTTTATGATGACCCTGAGGTACTAACTGTTTCCATTCATCAAGAACTTAATTTCCCACCTGATAGAGGATTTGCCGAACATATAGGTGAAGGTCAAGGAAAAGGGTTCAATGTAAACATCCCTTTACTTGCTGGAACTGGCAATGCGGGGTACATTTATGCATTAGAAAAAGTTGTGCTGCCTTTAGCAGAGCAATTTGAGCCTGAGCTTATTATCGTAGCAGCTGGTCAAGATGCAAGTGTATTTGATCCACTTTCCCATATGATGGTCACCGCAGATGGATATGGCATGATAACTTCAATTGTGAAGAATCTAGCTGAACGTATTTGCGAAGGGCGCTTAGTCGTTTGCCATGAAGGTGGTTATAGTGCTGCATATGTACCATTTTGTACATTGAGAATAATTGAATCTTTAAGTGGATTAAAAAGTAAGGTTACAGAAGATCCATTTTATGAGTCCATTAAAGGACTTCCTACGAATGTGTTGGCAAAGCACCAAAAAGAGGCGGTTGAAAAAGTAATAAGTATTCAGTCACAGTTTTGGCGATTTTTAGTCAATCAATAGTTTGTAAGAGTAAAGAGAAAAATTGCAGCAAGATAAAAGCGGATAAAAAAAGAAACAACCGTTAACCCCATTATGGGTTAAACCCTATTTTAAATAGTTTCAGAGCATCCGTTCATTGGGTGCTCTTTCTTTTAGGGTAAGAAGGGGAATTGAGGGTATCCAAGGTTGTTAGAAATCACATAGGTATTCAGCTAAACCCTTAATTCCGAACAATTTTAAGTGAATTTATATGGTGTTGAAAAAGAGGGTTACATATGGAAAACTCATTCAGTTCCATTTCACAGAAAGCAGCTTTATTAAATAGGTGCCAGTTGAAGCAGAAGAATATGACAACCCCTCTTTGACATAACATTTAGGAAAAAGATAAGGGTGTGACAATGCTGAGTAGGAAGAAAAACGACCAAATCGTTATTTATATAATAAAAGGCTCAACAATTAAAAGGTTTTTAATCCTAGATCTAATTATTGGATCAGGAATTTTTTATGTGGTTAAATTCATTTCTTCAAGCGTATTAATAGCGAGTGCGAGCAGTTTTATTGGAACAGAAGGAATTAAAAAGGCACCGAAAGTTCTAAAAAATGCAATTGGATTAATAACCTAAGAGCTGGAAAATGGGATTGACTCCTGACCTTACTAGTTGCATATTCGAAATAATAAGGATGTAAGTTAATGGGGTTTGAATCATAAAGAAGGAACTGGATTTCATGTTTGATTTTGAATTTATCGAAGCTGCCAAGAAAATTCACAGCAAATTGCCATTTAAATATAGTTCAATATGATCGACCTTAAGATTAGTCAAACTGGATTTAAACAGATTGTGTGTAGGATAAAATGGGCAGTGACGAACGTATACATCTATAATGATTCATATTAATTAGGAGGGAATCATGAGAAAACCTCAAAAAGTGAAACCTTATTTAACTACACGTAGTTTGCTGCCTGAAAATCAGGAAACACCGATTCAATTCATCAATAATGATAGTATGGAAAACCAATTATTTTATAGAAGGAACCACTTTTCTTATCCGACTCTTACTAATTCAAACTATTGGCTCCCTATAAATGGGTTAGTATCCGTTCCTTTACTTCTGTCCATGCAAGACATTCTTCAATACCCATCAATAACGCTGGAAGTTGTCCTTGAATGCTCGGGAGACAAGCGTAATCTATTCGAACCTAAAATATCTGGGGAACAATGGGGGAAGGGAGCCATTAGCCAAGGGAGGTGGAAAGGTGTACCATTAAGGACTTTACTTGAACTTTCTGGACTAGGTGATGGGGCTAAAGAAGTTGTCGTGGAGGGTTATGATTATGGAAATAGGACCGATCTAGATGAGGTTTACACCTACACCAGGAGTTTGCCTATCGAGAAAGCACTGCATCCGGATACCATTATTGCATATGAGTATAATAATCGGCCCATTCCTTTTAAACATGGTTATCCACTGAGGTTAATAGTTCCGCAGTGGTATGCAATGGCATCTGTTAAGTGGATAAAGCAGATAATTGTTATTAATTCAAAATTCAATGGGCCCTTTCAAACAATTGATTACGTGTATTATCCAAATGATGACAATGATCAAAATGCATTTCCAGTCACTACAATAAATATCAATTCGACCATCCAAAAACCGCTGGATATGGACATTATAAATACTGGCAATCATGTAATAAAAGGGATTGCATGGACAGGAAAAGGAGTTATTACAAAGGTGGAAATTAGTATGGATGATGGCTATACATGGAGAAAAGCTGATATATTACCTCGTAAGAATATTGGTTATGGATGGGTTAGCTGGTCATTCGAATGGAACATATTGAAAAAAGGTGAGTACACGATTAAATCCAGGGCAACAGATTCATTTGGTCAAGTTCAACCTAATATACCTTATTGGAATAAAAAAGGTTATGGGTATAATGCCATTGATAAAATTAAGGTTAAGGCAGAATAACTTTAATTTTAATTTAAGGAAAGAAAACGGCTGAAGAAACTTTTGTTACCCTGGTAGTAGAATCAAGAAGAAATATAAGTTACCCAATCGAGTTCAGGGATAGGAGGAAAAATCAGCCGTGATTATCTTCTCATGGATTAAATCGATTGAGTTAATCCATGAAAAGAAAAATTAAAAGGAACGTAAAATATCCTGAATGAACTAAAGGGCAATATAGTTCCATAAGAATACTATGTCATTCTAACAACGCGTTAGGCTAAATTCACCATTTTCGAATTTTTGACCGTTTCCCCCACAACCCTCATTTACACCACAACAACAATTTATTTTTCGTATGTTCATATAAATAAAAAAGGTACTCCTTTTCCTTAGAACATTACCTACCACTGACCAGTATCCTGAAACTACACTAGAGAATGTTCGTAGTAGAATCATTTAATCAAGTTATGGACTGGCAGCTGTTCTTCTACATCCTAATTCACCTACAGGTCAAGGTGAACCCTATTCACCTTTTCTACAGATTTTTTGAACCATAATGGCCTATCAATGCGGACTTCCAATGCTTTTTGTTATTTATATACAATGCATTACCGTAACCTCCGTAATGAAAATTGACATTGTGTAACCTGACCCATCCTAAACAAACCATCCCAATGAGCGGATGAGTCCTTTAAAACGAATCCAGCGATGAAATGCCTTGGTATCGTCAACAATATTCGAAAGGTATCATGTGATAAGGAATCTAAATTAAAACGGATACTCATTTAATCCTGTGCCGAAAAGATCGAATTCAGGATTTCTTGACTGAGTTATTGGAGGGGCTTCGGATTGTTCATTAGGTGAGCTGACAGCAGCTTCACCTTCAACTGACTCTACAGAGGTTTCGTGATTATCTTTATTCAATGGGTTATCAAGCATACTTATAATCATCTCCTTTTTCATTAGATTAACGTAATTATAAATTCCCTAGATATTTTAATTTTATGCTGAAAATATGGTGATGACAGGAATGCGTTGATCCTGTTAAGACCTTGTAAGCAATCGTGTCGTGCGGTAATCCGTTCCAAACTCTAAGAGTTACTCCCACTTTGGAAGGTAAAATAGTTATTTCGAAAGCAATAACTTTACTAAACACCATTAAAGAACTAAGAATTAGTTGAGCAAAACCCTACAGGAATTATTCAGAATTTCAACAAGAAAAATACGTTTTTGCTTTGATCCATGCATCTATAATGAGTTGAAAAAATATTCGGTTAGAACATATTCATGACGTCATATATGTATTGCAGTGGGTAAAAATCCACCTTTTTACTCTTTGTTAAAGACTAATATACGTTAGTGATGATAAAAGTAATGATGTAATAATAATGGCAATAAGTGGCCGTATTGCTTTGGTACGTAATTCTTTCAAGCTAATATTTAATCCTAATCCGGTCATTGACATTGTTAACATAAATGATGTGAAGTCTGCAATATCAGACAACACTTTTTGTGATACCATTACCTTATTACCAATGATATAGCTTCCCACAAAACTCATAATGATAAAGCCAATTAAAAACCATGGAAACTCGAATCTTGCCTCCCCTTCTTTTTTTCCTTTCTTTTTCATCCAAAGCATGAGGATAAAGCAAACCGGAATTAATAGGAAAACTCGTGTAAGTTTGGCAAGTAATGCGTGAGCAAGAGCATCCTGGCCTGCCGGGGCAGCAGCTAAAGCAACATGGCCTATCTCGTGTAGGCTGATTCCAACCCAATTTCCGTAGTTCATAGGACCAATAGATAAAAAAGGATATATTAACGTATAGATTATTGAAAACACTGTGCCGACTAATGCGATGATGCCTACTCCCATAGCCGTATCTTCATCTTTTGCTTTTATTATTGGCGATACGGCCGCGATGGCAGCCGCACCACAAATGCCTGTGCCGACACTTAATAATAAAGAGAGATTAAAATCTGCCTTCAGCCATTTTGCAATGATCATAAGAATAACAATTGAAAAAATGATCGTTATTGTCCCTCTTAGCAATAGAGGGAAACCCTGATGAAATATCACAATCATGTTAAGCTTTAATCCATAAAGTATGATGGCAAATCTCAATAGTTTTTTTGATGAAAATTGAATACCAGTACGTAATTTTTCCGGATATCCAAAGACCTGTCTATAAACCACAGCTAGTAAAATGGCACACGCAAGAGGTCCAATATGATTTAGACCTGGCAACGCTGCCAAAATAAAACCTAACACGGCTATGATCAATGTAAAACCAATTCCAGAAATCAAAGAAACATTTAGCTTTTTTGCCGCTTTTTTCTGCTCATTTGGACTGGGAGTTATTAACGCTTTTTGTTCCAATGTTTTTCAACCCCTTATTTGGATTATTTGTAATTTATCGTAACTAATGATTTACAATAAGGAAAATAAATGATTATTATAGTTATAATAAGTAAATACGATAGTTAGAAGGGGAACATATGGATCAACTATTATCTGTATTTATATCTGTAGCTGATAAAAGAAACTTTTCCAGGGCAGCGGAAGAGCTTCATATGACTCAGCCGGCAGTCAGCCAGCAAATTCAACAATTGGAAAAATATATAGGTTCGAAGCTGCTTCTGCGAACAAACAAATCTGTCCAGCTAACTAAAGCAGGGGAAATAGTCTATTTACATGCTAAAGAAATAACAGGTTTGTATAAACGAATGTCAATGTTAGTGAATGAATTAAATAACGAGCCAACAGGACCATTAAAAATTGGTGCCAGCTATACCTTTGGAGAGTATGTATTACCACATATACTTGCAAGAATGAAAAACCTATTTCCTAATATCTTCCCTTCGGTACAGATTGGCAACACAAGGGATATTGCCAAAGCAGTCACAAGTCATGAGATCGATGTAGGAATTGTAGAGGGGGAAATTTCTCTTAGAAATATATATATAAAATCCGTTTCCACCGACCAAATGTATATCGTGGCAGGGGGTAAATATCCAATTTATTTCAATAAGGAAGTTACACTAAGACAGGTAGAACAAGAGAATTGGATTGTCCGTGAAGAAGGTTCTGGTACAAGAGAGGCAACAGAAACATTATTTCAATCTTTACAAATCCGTCCTTCCAAGTTAATGGAGTTCGGCAGTACACAACTTATAAAAGAAGCAGTTGAAGCCGGGCTTGGCATTAGTTACTTATCTGAACTTACTGTTAAAAAAGAAAGAATGCTTGGTACCATTCAAGTATTAAATGTCAAAGGGACACCGATAAAAAGAAATTTTTCAGTTATTACAGAATCTGTGGAATTGCATACGAAATCTATGAACTTATTTATTGAGTTAATAGAAAAATATCTAAAGAACCAATTATTGCAATAGCCCTATTTTATAAATTAATAAAAAAAGACAAAGCTCTTTACTGGGGCTTTGTCTTTTTATTTGGCTCTTTTCGTAAAGATTGTTGTTTTTAAAACGAAACTATTTAAGGTTGATTGGAGCGTAAGTGCGAGACTCCTGCGGGAGCAGCGGGACAGGTGAGACCCCACAGGCGTTTACGCCGAGGAGGCTCACCGCCCGCCCCGCGGAAAGCGAGCATCTGGAGGGGAAATCAACCACACCGCTTTACTTGGTAAATAGCAACAAAGTATGCGAAAACAGCCTTTTATTTAGAAGTTGATGCAGAGATCATAAAGTAGCCCTCGTGTAATCTTGAATTTCCTTCTTGATATTATTAATACTTACATACAAATTAAAATCTTTAATTTTATTTAATTATAATTTATGAGTATACTTAAAATGTAATAATATTTAAAAAATTCAAAATAGTAGGTATTCAAAGCCTCCTATGTGAGAAAAGGGGTGGAATTCATTTAATGGGCTATAACTTAAACGAAAATCTAAAAAGAAGCGCAAGTAATTTCCCAGAAAGTATCGCTTATATCTTTAGAGATAAAAGTGCTACTTATCAAGAACTAAATCAGAAGGTGGATCGATTGGCTGCTGGTCTGTTTGTACAAGGAATTAGGAAGGGAGATGGAGTGGCTCTTATTTTAGGGAATAGCCCTGAATTTCTCATTGCGTTCTACGGCATTTTACGGCTTGGTGCATTCGTTGTTCCGATTAATCCTTTGTATACCCAAGGGGAAATCAACTACTTTTTAGACAATAGTCAAGCCAAAGCGGTCATTGCTCATGTATCTGTAGAACCGAAGTTATCAGAAGTAAAAAAGCAATTGGAAAATCTGAAGCTTGTGATCTATACCGAAGCCAATGATCAGGAATCGACATGGGAGCATCTCATGGAAACAAGCATTAATGTTTACGAAAGCCCTTACATTGATGAGGAAGACCTTGCAGTCATTCTATACACATCAGGAACAACCGGGAAACCAAAGGGTGCAATGTTAACGCATCGGAACCTGGGTTCAAATGCGGATTCCATTTCAAAATTACTGGAACTCGATGTTAATGATCGTATCGTAGCTGTTCTGCCAATGTTCCATGTATTCTGTATGACAGTTTGTCTGAATGCACCAATTGCTTGTGGGGCAACAGTCCTGATTCAGCCTAAATTCAGCCCTCATGACGTGGTCAGCACCATCCGAGAAAAAAAAGCAACCGTGTTTGCTGGAGTACCTACGATGTACAGTTTTATCAACCAATTGCCTGAAGCGATTGCGGAGGATTGCCAATCTATCCGCATGTGTATCTCCGGAGGTGCCTCGATTCCGGCAGAGCTGCTGCATAAATTTGAAAACAAGTTTAATGTTTCTATCTTGGAAGGATATGGGCTTTCGGAAACTGCTCCTCTCGTCGCTATTAATCCTTTAAAAGGGACTCGCAAACCAGGTTCTATCGGCTTGAATATTCCAGCTGTCCAAAGCAAAGTTGTAGATGAGTTCGGAAAAGAATTGCCGAGAGGAGAAGTTGGGGAATTAGTTGTTCAAGGGCCCAATGTAATGAAAGGCTATTTGGGGATGCCGGAAGCTACTTCAGCTGCTTTTAATGACGGGTGGTTTTACACTGGTGATCTCGCAACAATGGATGAAGAAGGATACATCTATATTGTTGACCGCAAGAAGGACATTATTATTGTTGGAGGTTACAATGTATATCCTCGTGAAGTGGAGGAAGTCCTGTATCAACATCCTGCTGTGGTAGAGGCGGCCGTAATCGGAGTCCCAGATCGGGAATACGGAGAAAGTGTGAAAGCTTTTGTGGCAGTCGAGGATGAGCAGATCACCATGAATGACATTATTCAATTCTGTCAGGATAAGCTGGTGAAATACAAGCTTCCTAAACGAGTGGAATTCTTTAAAGAGCTGCCTAAGAACTCAACAGGGAAAATTTTGCGCAGAGAGTTAAGAGAATTGACTGAAGTGAAGTAAGAAATGAACCAACTTATTAAAGGGGGATTAACTATGTCAACCATTTTAAAGGAAAAAGTTAAAGGGCAAGTAGCGTGGAAAGGCACTGACCTGGCTAAAGATGATTCATGGGTTTATCATTTGTCTGAAAAAACGATTGCCTCGCTTGAGAACGCTTTAGTTCAAGTTAAACAAAAGGGTTTAAAAGCACCTGATTTTAACAAAGAGGATTTTCCGATTCCTGATATTTATGATGAAATCGTTTACTTTGTTGAAGAGCTGGAGAATGGGAGAGGGTTTCTATTAATTCGTGGATTACCCATTGAAAGGTATACAGATGAAGAAGTCAGCATCATTTACTGGGGTCTCGGACTTCACATGGGCATTCCGGTTTCGCAAAACGCAAATGGTGACCTCTTAGGGCACGTCAAAGATCAAGGTTTTAGCTTAGAAAATTCTAATGTGCGTGGTTACCAAACGAAACTGCATCTTCCGTTTCATGCTGATGGATCTGATGTTGTTGGATTATTAAGCCTGCGAAAAGGGAAATCTGGAGGTCACAGCAGTATCATCAGTTCGATGACTGTTTACAATGAAATTCTGGAGAAGAACCCGGAATATCTAGGAGTTCTCTGTCGTCCATTTTACTTTGATCGTCGTGGGGAGGAAGCGCCGGGAGAACCTCCAGTATTTTCATCATCAATCTTTAATTATTATCAAGGAAAACTGAGCTGTAGATATGTCCGTTTATTTATCGAATCAGCCCAAGCAAAAACAGGCATCCAATTGTCAAAAGTGGAAATTGAAGCATTAGACTTACTGGATTCACTCCTTCATGATGAGAATTTACACTATAACATGATGTTGGAGCCAGGTGATATGCAGTTCGTCAATAATTATACGATTCTTCACTCACGTACTCAATACGAAGACTATGAAGAGCCGGAACGCAAACGGCATCTTTTAAGATTGTGGTTAACGATGCCAAATGGCCGGGAAATTTCCCCGGAATTCGCGATGTTTATTGATGAAAATACGGGTAAACCAGGTCGCGGCGGCGTACCGCAACGTAAAACAACATCTGGCGGTATTGTAGAAACCCTGAAGTGATTTTTTATAAAACGTTTAGTGAGAACGAGTGGGAACACCTTTTCAGAGGTCAGAAAAAGGTGTTCCTTATATAGGAAAACGTGGGGGATTTACATGACAAGCACTCCAAAATATTCTTGGATTATCTTATTATTTCTAGTTCTTAGCGGGATGATCAACCAAGTGGATAAAATAATCATTGGTTTGGTTTCCGTTCCTTTAATGAAAGAGTTACATTTAAGTCCTTCGCAATGGGGAGTCGTAGGAAGTTCTTTCTTTTGGTTCTTTACCTTCTCCTCTATTATTCTTGGCGGCATGGCCGATTCGAAAAACACGAAAAAAATGTTAACTTGGATGTCGTTGATTTGGTTGATAGTCCAATTTCTCACCCCTTTCGTTAGCAGTTTGTCCATGCTTTTGTTAACCAGAATGATTTTGGGAGCTGGTGAAGGCCCTGCACCCGCACTATCCACGGCAATCATGGGAAAGTGGTTCCCGAAACATAGGCACGGCATCGGCTTTGGTGCGGTTCTATTAGGAACGACAGGGGGATCTGCGATCGCTTCACCATTATTAATCTCCTTGATTGATCATTATGGATGGAGATCTGCATTTATAGCGATGGGTATTCTGGGACTGATCGTGCTGGTTTTATGGATGATTTTCGGTAAAGAAAGTCCTCAGGAAATCGGCTGGCCGTCGATACAGCAAAAGGAGCAGCAATCATCGAGCCTCTCTAGAGTTTCTTGGAGTCAGTTTCTTCCGCATCTATTATCTAAAAATTTTATTCTAATCGTTTTGTGCGGGGGGTGTGCCTATTGGTTATTGTCCGTACAAGCGGTATGGCTTCCAGCCTATTTCACCAATATTCAACATTTTAATGGTCAAACACTAAAATTAGCCGTGTCTTTACCTTTTCTTTTTGCAGCCTTTTTCCAATTAGGATTTGCCATTCTATCAGATAGGCTCTATCGTAAAACAAGAGATATTCGTAAAGCGCGAATAAATCTTGCCGGTATAACGATGATGTTATCCGCTCTATGCTTATACTTAGCAAATGCCGCGAATTCCACGGAGATGTCCATATTGTTCTTCACCCTTGCCCCGGGATTTGCGTATGTCATTCTTTCACTCGCACCCGCAATATTGATGGAGTTTTTTTCTCCCAAGAATATTGGAAAGGCACAAGGGACGTTCATTGCACTTGCAAGTTCTACAAGTATTATTGCGCCACTCGCATTTGGCTATCTTATTCAAAATGCAGCGACTGAGGCTATCGGATACGGATACGCATTTAAAGCCTCTTCTTTAGGGATGCTCATTATCGGATTATTGTTTTGGATCGGTGTACGTCCCGCAAAGGAAAGCCACACAATAATTGAAACAGATGAGCAAGTGAGTATTTAAGGGATATAAACGTAGATTGAAAGATTCTTAGTAAGATTACATTAATCTAACTTAATTATAAGTTACAAAAGATAATTTCATTTAATTAATAATAATAAGTGCACCATGAATAATAAATTCGAAATATTCAGTCAATTATAGTGATTTAACAAATATAAAGGAGGACTATGTATGTCAGTTATTTTAAAGGAAAAAATTCAAGGGCGTTCAGCGTGGAAAGGTATCGAACTAGCAAAAGATGATTCATGGATTTATTATTTGTCAGAGAAAACCCTTGCAGCTCTTGACAAGGCTGTATTACATGTTCAACAAAAAGGGTTAAAGGCGCCAAATTTTAACAAGGAGGATTTCCCAATTCCTGATCTCGCTGATGAAATTGCGTATTTTGTTGACGAGCTGGAGAATGGGAGAGGCTTTCTATTGATTCGTGGATTACCAATGGATCAATATACTGACGATGAAGCTAGTACTATTTACTGGGGTCTTGGACTTCACTTGGGCCTACCGATCATCCAAGGAAAAAAGGGTGAACTCTTAGGGCATATCAAAAACATGGGTAAAGACTTTAATGATAATACAACAGTAAGAGGTTACCAAACGAATGTAAGACTTGACTATCACACAGATCTCGCTGATGTTGTCGGCTTACTATGCCTTCGTAAAGCGAAATCTGGCGGTTTAAGCAGCATCGCTAGTGCGATGTCTATCTATAATGAAATCCTGGATAATCACCCAGAGTACCTTGAAATTCTCTATCGTCCATTCGCCCATGATCTTCGTGGGGAAGAAGCACCAGGCCAATCTCCAGTAGTTCCATCACCAATCTTTAGCTATTATGATGGTAAATTAAGCTGCAGATATATGCGTCAATATGTCGAATCAGCACAAACGAAAACAGGTATCTCTTTGTCTAAAGAGGAAATCGAAGCATTTAATTTTATAGATTCCCTTACTTCTGATAAAAACTTTCATATTGATATGATGATGGAACCGGGTGATATGCAATTCGTTAATAATTATACCGTTTTTCATTCACGTACACTATTTGTAGATTATGAAGAAGATGACCGCAAACGTCATTTATTAAGATTGTGGCTCATGATGCCAAATGGCCGAAAAATTGCTCCAGGCTTCGAGTTTTATATAGGAGGAGCACCTGTAATTAGATAAAAACCGGTGGTAAAGAAAATCACCAATATTTCTTGTATGGTGATTTTATTCAACGAAAATGATGAATAAAATCACCATTTTATGTTTTTATTTTGAAGTGAGAGTTTCGTGACAGGACTAATGGCTTCACATATAGACTGGGTAATTTAAAAATAACCTGAAGTGAGGATGATGTTTTTTGGCAAATTTAGATCCGCAAGCAGAAAAATATTTACAAGCATATAATCATCTGCCACCTATTCATACTATGGATCATAAGTCAGTAAGAGAGATGCTTTCTAAAGCACCGCGTCCTGCTGTAAAATTGGAACCGCTTTCAAAAGTTGAAGATTTCATGATTCCGGTAAGCCAGGATGAAACAATCAAATGTAGGGTATATATACCGGAAGGGCAAGGTCCTTTCCCTCTATTTATTTACTACCATGGTGGTGGATGGGTTCTAGGAGACATTGAATCAACGGATGCAAGCTGCCGAATGATAGCGAATCGAACGGGTAGTATTGTTGTATCCGTAAACTATCGTCTTTCTCCAGAATATAAGTTTCCGACTCCAGTAGAAGACGCCTATTCTGCATTGCAATGGGTTTTTGAAAAAGGGACTTCATTTAACGGAGAAGTTTCTCGATTGGCCGTTGGAGGGGATAGCGTGGGTGGAAATCTTGCGACTGTAGTTACGATGATGGCGAGAAACAAAAAAGGTCCAAACATCAATGCACAGGTCTTAATCTATCCTGCGACAAATCTTGAGTTCAATACGGAATCCCATCGAACCTTTGCAAAAGGATTTGGTCTTGATCGCGAGCAGTTGATTTGGTTCCGAAATCATTATTTAAGGAATAATGAGGACAGGTGTAATGAGTATGCTTCCCCCTTGGTGGCTCAAGATTTAAGTGGTCTCCCGCCGGCACTTGTTATTACAGCGGAAAATGATGTACTTCGGGATGAAGGAATGGCCTATGCTGAACGACTGAAAGATTTTGGCGTTCAAGTTGAATATGAATGTGAACCGGGGATGGTCCACGGTTTTTTTGCACAAATGGCCATTTTCTCAAAGAACATAGAATTGACTGTTTCTAAGATCGAGAAGTTCTTGAGTTCTTTAAAATATACAATAGGGATAGATTGAAAGTAAATGTTCTAAATGAAGCGAGCCTCAGATTTTAGTGAGGCTCGCTTTTTAAAATAACCTATTTAATTTTTAAATGGAGATTATTGATAATCATTGAAACAGTAACAAAAGCAACCCTAGGCATTTAGTAATAAACGGTATTTCCGATTCCACCGGTTACCGAAATGACATCTCCAGTTATCGATGCCGCCAAAGGTGAGGCTAGGAAGGTAACGACATAAGCAATTTCCTCTGGTGTAATCAAGCGGCCGAGGGCATTCATTGATGCTGCCTGGTGTATAGTTTCCTCATTAGTGACACGGTCTCTAAATGTTTCCGTATCGACAATCCCTGGATAAACAGCATTGACAGTAATTCCGTGCTTTCCTAATTCTATTGATGCGGATTTTGTCATATGGACAACAGATGCATTACGAGGACCGGAACTAAAATAATTGCCGCCAATTCTAGCTGCCAGACCACTAATATTGATAATACGTCCCCAATTATTTTGGATCATATAAGGAGCAACAGCCCGGACACAACGAAAATAGCCCATATACTTTTCTTCAAAATCTTTCAAGATAAGTTCATCTTTAATGCTGTTAAAGTCCTCTGGTTCATGGCCCCCGACACGGGCTCCACTGTTGATTAAAATATCAATGCTTCCCATTTCTGCTGCTGATTTTTCAACTAAATTCAGGATGGAGTCAGGATCATTAGTATCTGCCACGATTGGATAAATATTTCCGTTGGTTTCTTTGGACAACTCGTCTGCTGCATTCCTTAGTGAAGGTTCGTTTCTTGAACAAATCGTACAATCCACACCTTCCAAAGCCAACTGACGGGCAATGGCTTTGCCAATCCCCCTGCTTCCTCCAACGATAAGTGCTTTTTTTCCAGATAATTTCAATTCCATTGTTCAACCTCCTGTTTCGAATTAACTTGTATTAGATTCTGATTGAAAGTGATTTATTGGAATATTTAATCATTTCTATCTTTGATTTTATCTATAAATGTTAATTATATAAAATTAAAGATATTAAATTGCACTTAAGTTTTATTAATATAATGATATTTGTTGTAAAATTGCATGTACAACGGAGTTATATTTTCCATTTATTAGTAGAGTTAATTTGCAAATTAAAAATTTTAATTTTATTTAACTGAAAATTATGAATATAATTAACGGAATAACATTTATTACAGTCAGAAGCTATTTAAAGCGCTTCCATGAAAAGAGAGGGGGGAACAAGGAACATCATTTATTAAGGAATAATTGTTTGTATAAGGGTTTGAAGATAGTGGAAGTCGCTTTTAAGTAGGATAACAGCCCAGACTTTTTCATTAGGTACTATAGTTAAAATTGAAATAGAAAACGAAGGAGGATTCTCGGTGCCGTCTATTTTAAAGGGAAAAATTCAAGGACCAGTAGCTTGGCAAGGTATTGATTTAGCTAAAGATGATTCATGGATTTATTATTTGTCAGAGAAAACGATCGCAGTTCTTGAAAGCGCTTTATTCTATGTGAAACAAAAAGGGTTAAAGGCACCTGATTTTAACAAGGAGGACTTTCCAATTCCGGATCTTTCTGACGAAATAGCCTACTTTATAGACGAGCTGGAAAATGGGAGAGGATTTCTATTTATTCGTGGCTTACCAATTGAAAAGTATACCGATGAAGAAGCAAGCATCATTTACTGGGGTCTCGGAGTCCACCTGGGCATCCCGGTAACGCAAAATGCAAAAGGTGATCTATTAGGACATGTTGTTGACCAAGGTCTCGACATTAATGATTCAAATGTACGTGGTTACCAAACGAATGCTCATCTTCCCTTTCACCCAGATGGATCTGACGTAGTCGGATTATTAAGTCTTCGAAAAGCTAAATCTGGCGGTTACAGTAGTATCGTAAGTTCCATAGCGGTTTACAATGAAATTCTGGATAGGTACCCAGAGTATCTTGGAATTCTCTATCTTCCATATTTCTTGGATCGTCGTGGTGAGGAAACACCTGGTGAATCGCCTGTTTATTCATCACCAGTATTTAGTTATTACGAAGGTAAATTAAGCTGCAGATATAACCGCGGATATGTCGAATCGGCACAAGCGAAAACAGGTAGATATTTGTCAAAAGTTGAAACTGAAGCATATGACTTAATGGATTCCCTCCTACATGATGAAAAAATGCATTTTGATATGATGATGGAACCGGGTGATATGCAATTTGTTAATAATTATACTGTTCTTCATTCACGTACTGTATATGAAGACTATGAAGAACCCGAGCGCAAACGTCATTTATTAAGATTGTGGCTCACGATGCCAAATGGGAGAGAAATAGCGCCAAACTTCGCGATGTTCATTGATGAGAAAACAGGGAAAGCGGGTCGCGGCGGTATTCCGGAACGTGAAAAAACAGCTGGGGGTATTGCAGAAAAAAAGAGGTAATGTGTTTTATAAATATAAAGAGTTCAGACGAGGTTAAGAATGGAAGGTTTTACATTTAAAAACTATTAAAGCACCAATTGATTCATGTTAACGGAATAGAAGGGGCGATTATTAATTTGAAAACACCTAAATATTCTTGGATCATATTATTAATTCTTGTAGCTTCCGGCATGATCAACCAGGTTGATAAAATTATCATTGGTTTGGTTTCTGTTCCTCTAATGGAAGAGTTACATTTAAGTCCTTCACAATGGGGAATTGTCGGAAGTTCGTTCTTTTGGTTCTTTACCTTTTCCTCTTTCATTCTAGGGGGAATGGCCGATTCAAGAAATACGAAAAAAATGTTTACTTGGATCTCGTTTGTATGGTTGATTGTTCAATTTACCACACCTTTTGTTTCCAGTCTGTCTTTGCTAGTAATGACAAGAATGGTCTTGGGAGCAGGAGAAGGTCCTGCCGTTGCTATATCAACTTCAATAATAGGAAAATGGTTCCCTAAACATAGACATGGTATAGGCTTTGGCGCTGTCCTCTTTGGTGCAACAATCGGGCCCGCGATTGCTTCGCCATTATTAATCTCCTTGATCAATGGATATGGGTGGAGATCTGCTTTTATAGCAATGGGGATTGTTGGACTAATGGTGCTAGTTTTATGGTTGATTCTTGGTAAAGAAAGCCCAAAAGAAATCGGTTCGTATGCTTTTGATCAAGAAGATGAGCACTCAGTAATTTCTTCTAATGTTTCTTGGCGTCAGTTTCTTCCGTATCTTTTATCTAAAAATTTTATTTTTACCGTTTTGTGTGCAGGTTGTGCCTATTGGTTATTGTCCGTTCAAGCGATATGGTTTCCTGCATATTTTACCGAAATTCAACATTTTGATGGGAAAATGTTAAAACTTGCAGTGTCTTTACCTTTTCTTTTTGCTGCCATTTGCCAAATTGTATTTGCCTTGTTATCGGATAGGCTTTATCGCAAAACAGGAGATATTCGTAAAGCACGAATAAATGTTGCAGGGATTACGATGGTGCTATCCGCTATTTGTTTATTTCTTGCAAATGCCTTTAATTCTAGTGCTATCTCCATTCTATTCTTCATCCTTGCTCCGGGTCTTGCGGTTGTTATTCTTTCACTCGCACCCGCCATATTAATGGAATTCTTTTCTCCCAAAAACATTGGAAAGGCTCAAGGGGCCTATGTTGCTCTATCAAGTTCAGCAAGCATCATTGCTCCGCTCATATTCGGGTATTTTATCCAGTATGCAGCAACTGAGGCAATTGGATATGGTTATGGCTTCCAAGTAACTTCTTTGGTCATGTTCGTAATCGGATTATTGTTTTGGAGCATTGTCCGTCCCGCGAACCGAAGTCAGACAACGGTAAAACCTGAGGAACAAGTTATTGTATAAAAATCATTATAGGTGAAACAAGGAGGGAAATAAACTATGTGTAAAAATGAAAAGGCCGTTTCTGAGATGGACTGTTGTGTATTGTGTCATGAAGAATTAGCTATTATGGAGCAAAATCGCAGTAAGTGCTGGAGTTGTCAGGATAAGATATCCGAGACTTACGCTGATGATCATATTGAAGTGGAGGATTAAGTAAATTAAAGTTTAATTTTAATTAATTAATACTTATGAGTGTAATTTATACTTTAAAAGATTCTAATAATTAAGTTAATAATGCTGTTCCCTTCCTTTGACAGGTCAAAAGGTTATAAATCGGCTGATTACTGACTTGGCTGTATTTGATTTTACTCCAGAGGGATTGATTCTCGCGGAAACTCAAGAAGGTGTTTCACTTGATGAAGTATAGAAAAGACGGAGGCTTCTTTTACGATCAGCGCCAATTTGACATGTGGTAATGGGGATCGCCAAAAGACATCTATTACAAGGTAAAGGGATAACACTGCTCATTCCTGTAAGGGGAGAGATATAGATATTTAAAAAGAGAAGCTTTTTCGCCCACCTTGGAACGAAGAACCTTCTCTTTTTTTCTTTTTTAATTCTTCATTATTTCTGATTTTAAATAATGAATATATTTGTTGGCAAAAGTGGACAAATGTTTATTCTCTGATCGAACTAACCCTAAAGAAATATTTACAGTCGGATGATAGACCAAATCAATTGGAACGATATCGCCATTAATGATAAGGGGATAGTTTTTCATTACGAAATCAGGAGCAAATGTAATTGCCAAGTTTTCATTGATCGCTTGGAGAACTCCATCCATATTATTTGAAGTAAATAGGATTTTCAAGGGCTTATATTTATGAAAGAAATCTTGTACAAAATACTGCATGAATTCACCCTTATATGTAACGAGAGTTTGATCAAGAATATCTTGGGGAGTTATAGTGCCAAGAATGGCTAAGGGAGAATGCTTAGAAACATATACTTTCTGCTTTCCTTCGATTAATGCTTCAAAAGCTATTCCTTCCATGTTTATGTTCAAATCACTTGAATACGTAATAAGTCCAATGTCAGTCTTATGCTGTCGAACATCTTCAATTACAGCAGATCCACTTTTATCGGAAACCTCCAAATTCACGTGTGGATAATCATGTCTAAACGATGCAATCGCTTTTACCAGGAACGTCATCAATCCGGGTAATGACGATATTTTTAGTTCCCCCACTTCCGTGGAATTCAATAAGTTAGCAGTCACTTTTATTTCCTCAAGTTTTTTTTGTACTTCATAGGCGAGTTTCAAAATGATTCTTCCTTCATCGGTTGGGACAGCGCCATGTCCCCGTGACCGCTTAAGAACTTTTATCCCCAGCTCCTTTTCCAAGTTGGTTATGGACTGGCTGATGTTGGATTGAGTCACATGGAGATTCTGTGCTGCGATGGACAGGGAACTGTATTTTGCGACTTCTACGATATATATTAATTGTTCAATATTCATGACCATTCTCCTTTTTACATTAGTAATACTTACTTACCATATTAAAATCTTTAATTTTATTTAATTATAATTTATTAGTATAATCAATATCAATAATATTTAAAAATCTTTGAATATTCTAAAAATAGGAGGAGAACTAGAATGTCAATAAACCAATTGTTTGATTTAAATGGTAAGACAGCAATCGTTACCGGAGGAGGCAGCGGGTTAGGGCGTGTAATGGCATTGGCGTTGGCAGAAGCCGGAGCAAACGTTGTAGTATGTTCACGGCGTTTAGAGGTTTGCGAAGCAGTTGTAAAAGAAATCGAGGCGTTAGGAAGACAGGCACTCGTTCTATCGGTGGATGTCACAGATCGGGAATCTGTCGTTCGAGGTGTGGAGAAAGCGGTTTCTCATTTTGGGGAAATCGAAATTTTAGTGAATAGCAGCGGAACAGTTTTTGAGTCTCCTGCTACGGATATGCCTTTAGAACAATGGCAAGCTATGCTGGATACGAATGTGACAGGAACATTCTTAATGTGTCAGGAAGTTGGAAAACATATGATTGATAACGAATACGGTAAAATCATTAATATTTCTTCTAGTATCGGCTTTAAAGGTGTTGACCCGGAAGCTGTAGATTCTGTCGGATATACAACTAGTAAGGGTGCAGTAATGACTTTAACGAAGGATCTTGCTGTTAAGTGGGGCCGACATGGAGTGTACGTAAATTCCATTGCCCCTGGAGTTTTCACTACAGGAATGAATAACCCAGAAATACCGGGAACACTTGTACACAAAGCAGGCCCTTTCATTGCCTCACAAGTTCCAGTTAGAAGATTAGGCAGTGACAATGATGTGGTAGGTGCACTCCTTTACCTTGCTTCAGCTGCATCTGATTATTGTACTGGACATATTTTGACGCTTGATGGTGGACTTGGGGCTAAGTAAATTTCATTCAAATAACGTGATTACGTAAATTAATCATACTTAATTGCAATTAAAAAATACCAATTTTACTTAACTGATAATTACAAATATACTGAAATTAATAAATTCAAACTAGTTATTTTGCTTACTGATGAAAGCGATAACAATATGCGGATTTATTAAATATTATTGGAAGAGGGGATTTTAAGTGAGTAATTTAAAAGATGTAAAAGAAGTAGAAGTATTTCATGCAGGGAATGTTAGTGTAGATGAATTGCCTTGGATTCCATATTTTGGGGATTCTAAATTTAAATTGCTTAAAGCCAACCCTGTGACAGGACAGACGGTTACTTTATTAAGTGTTCCTGCGAAAATGCAGCTTCCGGCCCATTTCCATCCTGGAACAGTCATTGTATATACCGTCCAAGGGTCTTGGAGATATCTCGAGGAGCCTTGGATCTCCAAACCTGGTGACATGGTTTATGAGCCTGCAGGCTCCAAACATACGCCGATAGCGGTAGGGGATGAAGATGTTATCACCTTCAATATTGTAGAAGGAACATTAGACTATTTGGGTGAAGAAGGAGAAATTCTTGCCAGAGACAATTGGGAAACATTCCTGAAAAGATACTATGAACATTGCGCGGCTGAAGGAATTGAACCTATTGATGTGACTAAATTTTGATACTTAAATTTATAAAAAAAGGAGAAGTCGGCGTCCACATGACGAAGAGGCTTCTCTTTTTTCTGAGCTTTTTCATTTTCTAATATTAGTAATAATAATTTATACATTATTTTTTTTAATTTTATTTTATTAAAACTTATAAGTATAATCATTAATATAATAATATTTTTACAATTTCCAATATTCAAATTTAACAAATAATAATGTTGGGAGGAATAATGTTAAATGACAGTAGAGACGGTTTTGATTACTGGTGCTACAAAAGGGATCGGATATGAATTCACAAAAGTATTTGCAGAGCATTGTTATAACTTGGTATTAGTTGCCAGAGATTCGGCGTTGTTGGAACAACAAGCCGAGAGTCTAAAAAAGGAATATGGCGTGCAAGTGAATACTTTTGCCGGCGATTTGAGTAACCATACAACGGTAGAGAGCTTGCATCGATACTTGAAAAGTGAGGGAATCGAAATCAATATTTTGATTAATAATGCTGGAGCTGGCGGATTAGGGTTGATGACGGAATTGGATATTCAAAAAGAAATGGAATACCTACAGCTCAACATGATCTCGCTCACGTATTTAACTAGACTTATTGCGGATGACATGGTGAAACGAAAGCAAGGTAAAATTTTAAACGTGGCTTCAACAGCAGCTTTTCAGCCAACTCCACGGATGTCGATGTATGGGGCCAGCAAATCTTACGTCTTATTCTTTACGGAAGCAATTGCGGAAGAACTTAAAGGAACCGGAGTTCAAGCTTCTGTATTATGTCCCCCTTCTACCAAAACGCCGCTCACGCAAGGGTTGGCTTCAACAAGAACAAAAATTTTCATTAAGAACTTAATTGAACCGGAAGCTGTTGCCAAGTGCGGATTTGAAGGGTTAATGAAAAATAAAACTGTTATCATTCCAGGCTTTAAAAATAAACTCATGGCTAAATCTGTGGGATTGCTGCCGAGGAAATGGGTAACCATCTATACCCGAAAGCTTATCGAACAAAAAGTGTAAATAGCATTATAGTCCTGTCCTTGAAAGGGTTGGAGTTTTTAAAAGTATTATCTTTATAGATTTAAGATGGAAATAGCTTACATAGTTTTTCAGAGGATATCTTGTTAGGAATAACAAAATCAAAAAAGGGGACTAATGATGAATTTTTTATTATCTAAGGAACATCAAATGATGCAAAAAATGGTGCGAGAGTTTGCTCTCAACGAATGTGAACCTACTGCTGCTCAACGTGATGAAGAGGAATACTTTGATATCAAGATTTGGCAAAAGATGGCGGAACTTGGTTTATGCGGCATTCCTTGGCCAGAAGAGTACGGAGGTGCAGGTGCCGATTACTTGAGTTATGTGATTGCGGTGGAGGAATTGTCACGGGTGGACGCTTCAATTGGGACCACGCTTTCCGCACATACATCGTTAGCCGGATGGCCGGTTTACAAGTTTGGAACGGAACATCAAAAGCAAAAATATTTGCGGGCCATGGCGGAAGGAAAAAACATGGGTGCGTATTGCTTGACGGAATCTGGATCTGGATCTGATGCCAGTGGAATGCGAACAACAGCCGTTCTAGAAGGAGATGAATGGGTCTTGAACGGATCGAAGGTTTTTATCACCAACGGAGGCTATGCCGACACTTATATCGTTTTCGCACAGACCAACTCGGCACTAAAGCATAAAGGCATTTCGGCGTTTATTGTGGAAAAGGGCTTTCCAGGTTTCTCTGTAGGAAAGAAGGAAAAAAAGCTGGGCATTCGCTCTTCCGCCACGACTGAGGTCATTTTTGGGGACTGCCGCGTTCCAAAGGACAATCTCTTGGGCCAAGTGGGGGAAGGGTTCCAGATTGCCATGATGACTCTTGACGGCGGTCGGAACGGAATCGCTTCCCAAGCTGTTGGAATCGCTCAAGGAGCATTTGATAATGCTGTAGCATTTGCAAAGGATCGCGTCCAATTTGGCAAACCGATTAGCTCACTTCAAGCTATTCAATTCAAATTAGCCGATATGGCCACAAAAATCGAAGCTGCCCGTTTATTGACGTATCAGGCGGCATGGCGTGAGGATCAAGGAATTCCTTACGGACTTCAATCTGCAATGTCCAAACTATTTGCTGGAGACACCGCCATGGAAGTAGCGGTGGAGGCCGTTCAAGTATTCGGCGGATATGGATACACAAGGGAATACCCGGTAGAACGTTATATGAGAGATGCTAAAATCACCCAAATCTATGAAGGGACGCAAGAGATTCAGCGTCTTGTTATTGCCGGAAATCTGCTTAAAGCATAGAAAAAACTCAAAATTAACGAAAACAGGAATGTAATCTATTAAGATCCCGAAGCCCCTATCTTTCAAGTAGCGGATAAGGGATTGTGGGGATTTGTTTGAGGTGATCCGCTTCTGACGAAAGAAATTAAAAAAGTTCTAGTAAATTCTTAAAAAATATCGGGATAGAACATGTTTTACTCCTGATTCATGAGTGCATCTCTTCTTAATAAAAATCTGCTCTAAATGAAGTGAGTGATAGACAAAAATAAATTTTGGAAAGGAAATGTATATGTTTAAAAAGGTTCTTATTGCTAATCGAGGAGAAATTGCTGTCCGTGTGATTAGGGCTTGTAAGGAAATGGGGATATCTACGGTCGCTGTATATTCTGAAGCAGATCGTGAAGCTCTGCATGTACGTCTAGCAGATGAAGCCTATTGCATTGGACCACACCTATCATCTAAGAGCTACTTGAATATGAAAAATCTATTAATTGTGGCTCAACTATCTTATGCAGATGCTATCCATCCTGGCTACGGATTTTTAGCGGAAAGTGCAGAATTTGCCAATATGTGTATTGAGAACGATATCATTTTTATTGGACCATCACCTGAGGCAATCAGTAAGATGGGGGCGAAAGCGGTAGCCAGAGAAACGATGGAAGCTGCGGGTGTACCAATTGTTCCAGGTACGGATGGAATTATTGATGATATTGACGACGCTGTGGTCACAGCAAGAAGTATCGGGTATCCCGTTATTGTTAAAGCCACTGCTGGTGGTGGTGGAAAAGGGATGCGGGTTGCTGAATGCGAGGAAGAGTTAAAAAATGCGATTTCAATGGCGCAGCAAGAAGCAGCTACAGCTTTTGGTAATGCAGGTGTTTATTTAGAAAAGTACATTGAAGAGCCTCGACACATCGAAATCCAAATTATGGGTGATTCCTTTGGCAATGTCGTGCACTTAGGGGAACGTGATTGCTCAATCCAGAGACGCCATCAAAAGCTAATTGAAGAAGCGCCATCCCCTGCACTTGATGAAGAACTAAGAACGAAAATGGGAGAGGCGGCATTGAAAGCAGCGAAGGCCGTACAATATTCAGGGGCAGGCACGATTGAATTTTTACTAGATAAACATAAAAATTTTTACTTTATGGAAATGAACACACGTATTCAAGTTGAACACCCAGTTACAGAACTTATAACAGGAGTAGACTTAATCAAAGAACAATTACTTGTTGCCTCAGGTCATAGGCTATCTGTCAAACAAGAAGATATTCATATCAATGGTTGGGCGATCGAATGCCGGATTAATGCAGAAAATCCTGATAAAAAATTTATGCCATCCCCTGGGAAAATTGGATTATACCTACCTCCAGGTGGATTTGGAATCCGAGTCGATAGCGCAGTTTATCCAGAATATACGATCTCACCATTTTATGATTCGATGATTGCCAAATTAATCGTACATGGAAAAAATCGTGAAGAAGCAATTGCAAGAATGAAGCGAGCCTTAAGCGAGTTCGTCATTGAAGGAATTGATACTACAATCGCTTTCCACCTTCGCTTATTAGAACATCCGGATTTTAAAGCTGGTAATTTTAACACGAAATTTTTAGAGATGAATGATTTAACGGTTTCCACTAAGTAACTTGTGATGATTTGAAGTATGCAGTGGCACTGGATTATTTAGTAAAGAGAAGAGGTAATGGTGGAAAAACAATTTTTTGTAATTGGTGATGAGAATGACCGGATAATCGGGACTGAACCTATGGGGGAGATTTCATAGTTCCTAAGAAATCTGAAATGAGTAAAGAAAAAATAACAGAAATTAAATTATAGAAGGAGTGTTTCCTCATGTTTAAAATGAATGACATTAAAGAATTAATTCGAGCAGTGGACCGTTCTACAATTGGAGAATTAACGATTAAAGGTGAAAATGATCAGCAAATAACAATTAGTAAACAAATGAATGTCGGACAAGTAGCGCTTATCGAAGAAACACAAGTCCCAGCGACTATTGCTGCCGCACCTGTGAAAGTGGAAGCCGCCCCCGTTCAAAAGCAGGAAGAAATACAAGCACCAGCGACAGATACTGAGGACACATCGGTTCATAAAATTACTTCCCCAATGGTGGGTACATTTTATGGGGCTCCATCACCTGATTCTGATGCCTATGTAAAAGTGGGAGATCAAATAAAAGAAGACACGGTGCTTTGTATTGTTGAAGCCATGAAGCTTATGAATGAGCTTGAAGCGGAAGTTAGTGGTGAAATTGTTGAAATCTTTGTAAAAAATGGTCAGCTTGTTGAATACGGCCAGCCCTTGTTCCTCGTAAAAACAGCATAAGCAATAAAATTTAACACGGATAGGAGAGGACTCACAGCATGGATATGTTCGATAAAATCGAGACCATGGAAGAGCGACGGGAAAAAGTGAAGCTGGGGGGCGGTTATGCACGGATTGATGCCCAGCATGATCGTGGGAAGCTAACTGCAAGAGAGCGTATCGAAATATTAGTGGATGAAGGGACATTCGTTGAAATAAACCCATTCATAGAAAATCGCGGCCTTGAGTATGGATCCGGGGAGGCTCCGGGAGAAGGGGTTGTTACAGGGTACGGTAAGGTTGGTGGGTGCCTTATTTTCCTTTTTGCTCAAGATTTTACTGTTTTCGGCGGAGCCCTAGGCGAAATGCATGCGACGAAGATTACCAAAATCATGGATTTAGCAGCAGAAAATGGAGCACCTATAATCGGATTAAATGACTCAGGTGGAGCACGAATTCAAGAAGGTGTTTTATCACTAGACGGATATGGACACATTTTCTATCGAAACTCCATTTATTCAGGCGTAATTCCACAAATTTCAGTGATAATGGGACCTTGTGCCGGGGGGGCTGTTTATTCCCCTGCGATTACAGATTTCGTTTTCATGGTAGAAAAAACAAGTCAAATGTTTATTACAGGCCCAAAGGTAATTGAGTCGGTAACGGGGGCAAAGATTAACAGTGAGGATTTAGGTGGTGCGTCCGTTCATTCCACAATAAGTGGAAATGCCCATTTTACCGGACCAACAGAAGAAGACGTTTTAAACGAAGTCAGGAGATTAATTGGCTACTTGCCATCAAACTATGAAGAAAAGCCACCCTACAAAGAGCCGGTAAATAAAATTCCGTTAGATGAAAGAATCGATGAACTTCTTGATGTTGTCCCGATTGATGGAACGAAGGTTTATGACGTGCGTAAGGTGATTCATTTAATTGTCGATGATCAAGATTTCATGGAAGTTCAGCCGAAATTCGCTAAAAATATTGTCGTTGGCTTTGGCCGTATAAACGGCGATACAGTCGGTATAATCGCAAATAATCCGAAGATGATGGCTGGTGGTCTTGATATTGATTCATCTGACAAATGTGCTCGCTTCATCCGATTCTGTGACTGCTTTAAGATTCCATTAATTACATTTGAAGACGTGAGTGGCTTTATCCCAGGAATTCAACAAGAGCATGGCGGGATTATCCGGCATGGAGCGAAAATTTTATATGCCTATTCGGAAGCTTTGGTTCCCAAAATTACAGTGATTCTTCGAAAAGCATATGGTGGGGCTTACGTTGCCCTAAACAGTAAAGCAACCGGGGCAGATTTAGTATTTGCTTGGCCTAACGCAGAAATTGCGGTTATGGGACCAGCCGGGGCGGCCAATATCATTTTTGCAAAAGAGATTAATGAAAGTACAGATCCGGAGGCCTTTAGGCAAGAAAAAATCAACGAATATCGCGAACGGTTTGCCAATCCTTACGTCGCATCAGCTAATGGCATTGTTGATGATGTAATTGACCCGAGGGATACAAGAAAAAGTATCGCTAGTGCATTGGAAATGCTAAAAAACAAGAAGAAAGCATTACCTAAGAAAAGGCATGGAAATATCCCTTTATAAACCTTTTCTTTAATGGTTTTTGAACTACCTATATTAATAGAAGAAAAACGTGTGAAGACGACAAAAGAAAAAACGCCTACCGTAAAATGATATAGAAGGGAGAGAGCGATAGCATGGGGATTGATGCTTACCGCAACTTAAAATGGATAAAAAAATAGTGGACCAATTTTCGGAATTTGAGATCCCAAGTAATGAACAGTGGCGTGACCTAACAGAAAAATCTTTAAAAGGAGCTTCTTTTGAAAAAAGACTTATTACAGAAACATATGAAGGAATTTTACTTCAGCCGATGTATCGAAAGGAGGATGCTGCCAATCTTCCTTTTCTGCAGTCCTTGCCAGGTATGGCCCCTTTTACTCGCGGCACTAAAACGCTTATAAATGGATGGGAAATCAATCAGGAAATCAATGTTGGAATACCCGCTTCTTTTAATAAAGTAGCACGGCATGACCTTAGCAAGGGGCAAACCTCATTAAATATTGTCCTTGATACACCAACGAAACGTGGAATAAATGCGAGTGAAGCTACTTCAGAAGTAGGGAAAGCAGGACTATCGATTTCAGGGGTAACCGATGTAGCCGATGCACTAAAAGATATTGACTTTGGTAATGTTCCTATTCACATAGGTGCTGGGGCAAATTCATTGCCACTACTTGCTTTGATTATCGCTCACCTAGAACAGTCCGGACGAGAAGTGGAGGAATTACATGGGTGTATAGGGATGGATCCACTCGCGGAACTAGTAGAAAATGGAACATTAGCTTACGAGTTGGAAGATTGTTATACATTGATGGCCGACATAACAAAATGGGCAAACGAGAATACCCCCCATTTACAAACGGTTCTAATCCAAGGAAATGTCTATCATGACGGTGGAAGTAGTGCGGTTGAAGAATTGGCTTTTTCCTTATCAACAGGTGTCGAATATTTACAAGCACTAACTTCCCAAGGAATTGATATAAATAAAGCCGCCAGCAGTATCCGTTTTTCGTTCTCAATCGGTTCCGGTTATTTTATGGAAATTGCCAAACTTCGGGCCGCAAGAACTCTTTGGGCCAGAATTGTAGAAATGTTTGGTGGGAATGAAGAAGCCCAGAAGATGACGATGCATGCACGAACATCCGCATGGACAAAAACAGTTTTTGATCCCTATGTGAATATGCTGCGCGCTACAACAGAAGCATTTTCTGCAGCAGTCGGTGGGGCTGACAGCATTCATGTTAGTTGCTTTGATGAAGCGATTCAAAAGTCTACCGCTTTTTCACGACGAATTGCAAGGAATGCCTCCATTATTTTAAAAGAAGAGGCTCATATTGCGAGGACAATCGATCCAGCCGGTGGCTCTTGGTACGTAGAAGTACTTACAAATGAGGTTGCCAAAAAGGCATGGGGACTTTTCCAGGAAATAGAGAGAAAAGGTGGGATTTTCCATTCGTTAATAAAAGAATTCCCACAAAATGTGGTTCAACAAACAGCTTCAAAGCGAATGAGGAGCATCGCTCACCGAAAAGATATATTCGTTGGTACCAATATGTATGTGAATTTGGCAGAAAAAGGGGTAGATTGGATAGCGTTAAATGAAACGCCTCAAATCAATGATCATATCATTCAAGTAGCAGGCCGAGCACATATATCGGTAGGAAGTTTAGCCGTAATCTCAAATAAAACAGAGACCGCGATCCAAGCAGCAAAACAAGGTGCATCGTTAGGTGAAATAGCCAATGCAACAGGTATGAAGTCAGAAGCTGTGGTCTGTGTTAAAACAATCAAGCCAACCAGAGGTGCACTTCAGTTTGAAGAACTTCGTCAATCCATTGATGAGATGGCAGAGAAAACTGGAAATCGACCGATTGTATTTCTAGCAAACTTAGGACATATTTCAAATCATAAAGTGCGAGCGGATTTTGCTGCAGGATTTTTTGAAGTAGGCGGTTACGATGTTATTCAAAACAATGGCTTTGGTTCTATAAAAGAAGCAGTCGAGGCAATCGTTGTGTCCATGGCAGATATTGTCATCATTTGCGGGAAAGATGAAGACTATCAACAAGCTGCTATTCCACTTGCAATGTCTATTAAAAAAATGGATGCACAAATAACCATATTATTAGCAGGAAAGCCTAGTGAAGTAGATGAAGTAAGATTTAAAGAGGCTGGAGTAGCTGAATTTGTTCACGGTGGCTCAAACTGCTATGACGTATTAAGTCAACTTCTACAGAAGAAAGGAGTGGCTGTTTCATGACAAAACCAGATTTTACTAAAGTAGCATATACAGATGAAATAGAAGGTGCATTTAGTGAATGGAGTAAACATGCTGAGAAACTTTCTGGAATGTCTTTTGATAATTTAGCCGTTCCGACTTATGAAAAAATTGATGTAAAGCCTCTATACACAAATATGGACACAATAGGAATGAATCATTTAGATTATGTGGCGGGAATAGCACCATTCTTTCGAGGTCCGTACCCAGCTATGTATAAATCACAACCTTGGACGGTTCGTCAATATGCTGGCTTTTCTACGGCGGAAGAAAGTAATGCGTTTTACCGCAGAAACTTAGCTGCAGGACAAAAAGGGCTTTCGATCGCCTTTGATTTAGCTACACATCGTGGGTATGATTCGGATCATCCTAGAGTCGTAGGCGATGTGGGAAAAGCCGGCGTTGCCGTTGATTCCATTCTAGACATGAAGATTTTATTTGATGGAATCCCATTAGATAAAATGTCTGTTTCCATGACGATGAACGGAGCTGTCCTGCCGATCATGGCTTTTTATATCGTGGCAGCTGAAGAACAAGGAGTTCCCCAAGAGAAGCTTTCTGGAACCATTCAAAATGATATTTTAAAAGAATATATGGTTCGTAATACGTACATTTATCCTCCAGAACCGTCAATGAAAATCATAGCAGATATCTTCGAATACACGTCCCAGCATATGCCGAAATTTAATTCCATTAGCATCTCCGGTTATCATATGCAAGAAGCGGGGGCTACCGCCGATATAGAGTTGGGTTATACCCTTGCAGATGGATTAGAGTATGTCAAAACGGGTTTAAAAGCAGGGATTGATATTGATCGATTTGCTCCACGTCTTTCCTTCTTCTGGGCAATCGGAATGAATTACTATATGGAAGTGGCTAAAATGCGTGCAGCCCGTTTAATTTGGGCGAAGCTAATGAAAAGGTTTTACCCGAAAAATGAAAAGTCGTTAGCACTTCGAACCCATTCGCAAACATCTGGATGGAGCTTAACAGAGCAAGACCCATTCAATAATGTTTCACGTACCTGTATTGAAGCGATGGCTGCTGCTCTTGGTCATACACAATCCCTACATACGAACGCACTGGATGAGGCGATTGCCTTACCGACCGATTTTTCTGCCCGAATAGCTCGAAATACCCAATTATACCTTCAGGATGAAACGGGGATAACCAACGTATTAGACCCATGGGGCGGCTCCTATTACGTGGAGTCGCTTACGGCTGAATTACTTGAAAAAGCCTGGGAACATATTGAAGAAATCGAAGCACTTGGCGGAATGGCAAAAGCCATTGAAACAGGACTGCCAAAGATGAGAATTGAAGAAGCGGCTGCTAGAAGACAAGCGCATATTGATTCTGGTAAAGAATCGATCATTGGAGTGAATAAATACCGTTTAGAAAAAGAGGACCCTCTTGAGATATTAGATATTGATAATACTGCTGTCCGTGAAGCGCAAATTCGCCGCTTAGAGCAGCTTCGGGCAGAAAGAGATAAAGCAAAGGTGGAAGCAGCACTTCAAGCGATTACAAAAGCGGCTGAAACTGGAGAAGGAAACCTTCTAGAGCTAGCGGTAAATGCAGCTCGCTCTAGAGCGAGCCTAGGAGAAATTTCGAATGCATACGAACAAGTAGTAGGGAGACATAAAGCAATTATTCGTTCTATTAGCGGAGTGTACAGTGCAGAGTTTGGGGAAGAGGAACAAGTGAAAATTGTCCGTGAAATGTCCGATCAATTTGAAGAGAATGAAGGCCGACGCCCTCGGATCATGATTGCAAAGATGGGACAGGACGGGCATGACCGTGGAGCTAAAGTGATTTCGACTGCATTTGCAGACCTTGGTTTTGATGTTGATATTGGTCCCTTATTCCAAACACCAGAGGAAGCAGCCTTACAGGCCGTGGAAAATGATGTACATGTTTTAGGGATGAGCTCTCTTGCTGCTGGTCATAAAACATTACTTCCTCAAGTCGTGGAAGAGCTGAAGCGTTTAGGCCGTGAAGATATTGCCGTCGTGATTGGCGGTGTTATTCCTGCTCAAGATTACAGTTACTTAATAGAAAAAGGAGCGGCTGCCATATTTGGACCAGGAACGGTTATCCCGATTGCCGCACAACAGGTGATAGAAGAATTAAATCGTCGTCTCGGATTGGTCACTTAAATGACAGAAAAAGAAAGCATTCAATCCAAGCAACTCTTATCGCCAAGACGAAGACACCTTACGGTTGATGATTATGTACAGGGTGTGATGAATGGAAATCGTGCAATTATTGCTCAAGCGATCACCTTAGTTGAAAGCAATTTACCCAAACACATGGAAATGGCACAAAAAGTGCTGAAAGAACTGATTCCATATACAGGAAAATCAATTCGAATCGGCTTTACAGGCGTTCCTGGGGCTGGTAAGAGCACGTTAATTGAATCCTTTGGTATGATGCTCTGTGAGCAAAATCACCGTGTAGCGGTTTTAGCCGTTGACCCAACTAGCAGTGTATCTAGAGGAAGTATTCTAGGTGACAAAACAAGAATGGAACATCTTTCTCGCCACCCACATGCATATGTTCGACCGTCCCCGTCAAGTGGGACGTTAGGAGGGGTCACCAGAAAAAGCCGTGAAACCCTTCTTATTTGTGAGGCAGCAGGGTATGACGTAATAATCGTGGAAACCGTCGGAGTCGGCCAAAGTGAAATAACCGTCCGTTCCATGGTGGATTTTTTCCTAGTTATTATGCTGACTGGTGCAGGGGATGAGCTACAAGGAATGAAAAAAGGGGTGATGGAATTAGCTGATGCTATTTCCATTAATAAAGCGGATGGCGAAAACAAACAAGCTGCCATGAATGCAAAGGCGGAATACAATCGCTTCCTTCATTTCTTACAACCAATCACCGAGGGTTGGGAAACAAAAGCATTTACTGTGTCTGCCATAACGGGTGAAGGTGTATCCAACATTTGGAGAGTCATTCAGAAATATAAACAAGTTACCAGTAGGAATGGATGCTTTGGAAAAAGAAGAAAAGAACAAATGATTGACTGGGTTCATTCTATGATAGAGGACCAATTAAAGGCGAGATTTTATGGTAATCCATCGATGAAAAAAAACATTACTAAAATGGAAGGATTACTTCTTAACGGCCATGCTTCCCCCACACTCGCAGTCCAACAATTATTCAAAATTTATGATGAAAATGGATAGGGTAAGGAAGGTTTTTCATTAAGAAAAGAAAAGGATACCGGGTATAGCCTTATAAGCCATTAGAAAGTATAGAAAGGTGGAAATGTTCTTGGTAAGAACGATAGGAATAGTGGGAGCTGGAACAATGGGAAATGGGATTGCTCAGGTAGTTGCTGAGGCCGGTTATCAAGTCATACTTCAGGATATCGATGAAAAATATGTACAAGTAGGACTAGATGCAATAGAAAAAAATCTCCACAGTAAGGTCACTAAAGGAAAAATGGAAGGGAAAGAGGCACAGGAGATATTATCGCGAATTCATGGCACAGTGAACTTGCATGACTTGTCAGAAGTTGACGTTGTTATTGAGGCAATTATTGAAAAAATGGAAGTGAAAAAGGAAATATACAAACGCCTTGATTCGATATGTAAAGAAATTACAGTTTTAGCATCCAATACTTCTGGTTTAAGTATTACGGAAATTGCAGGCTCTACGAACAGACCCGATAAGGTTCTAGGAATGCACTTTTTCAATCCAGTCCTTGTGATGGAGTTAGTAGAAATTATTAAAGGATCGCGTACATCGGAGGAATCTATTCAGTTGATCAGTAATTTGGTTGATCGTTTAGGAAAAAAGAGTATTTTGGTTAATGATGCCCCTCTGTTTGTAGTGAACCGAATATTAGCATCTATGCTTAATGAGGCAATCTTTCTTCGGTACGAAGGAACTGCTAGTGCTGAGGACATTGATCAAGCAATGATGTTAGGAGCAAATCATCCAATCGGTCCTTTAGCATTAGCAGATTTAATCGGACTTGATACGTTGTTATACGTTATTGAAACTTTATATTCCGAAACGGCAGATTCCAAGTATCGGCCATGCCCGTTACTTAAGAAATTAGTAAGGGCAGGACATCTAGGGAAAAAGAGTGGGATAGGCTTTTATAGTTATCAATAGATTAGTAATTTATCGGATAATAAAAATAAGTTTCCAAATCAAGCAATTCAAATGTTTGTTAAAGGGTACTAAAAAAAGCAATGTGAAAATAATGAACCATTGGGAGATATTATATCGTTCTCGTAAGCATTCAGTTAATCAAAATGTTTTTATTTCCAGATACTATAACGAACCACAAACTTTTGTGGAAGAAATGGTCAATCAGAAAGAACGTTTAAAAGGTTCTGCTTTACACATAAATATAGCAGGAAGCCCTTTATTGTATGCACGAGAAGGATATTTCCCTTATTTTCAAGTTAAGACATTTTTATCCACTTCAATGTTAAAAATGTAATGGAAAAAGGAACTGCGATTATATCCCAATCAATCTATCGGAAATTCCAAAATGGAATTTCTGTAGAAGCGATTCGGTATAAAATTAGAAGGTAAAATAAAGAAATGGAAAAGATGTTTTCCATCCATCAAATCGAATCAAACAATCTTCAATAAAGGAGAATGAATTATGAGTCATGTTTATATTTTAGGCGGATCCAGGACGCCGTTCGGGAGTTTTGGAGGGGTATTAAAGGATGTTTCTGCTATCGATCTTGGAGTGATCGCAACTAAAGGAGCCATTGAAAAAAGTAATATTTCAGTTGAAGAGGTTGAGCATGTTTTTGCAGGGAATGTGATACATACTTCGAAAAATGCCTCCTACCTATCCAGGCATATTGCTTTGAAAACTGGGATTCCAGTAGAGAGCCCCGCTTTAACTCTCAATCGTTTATGCGGTTCTGGATTGCAAGCGGTCGTATCGGCAGCTCAGTCGATCCTTTTAAAGGATGCTGAAGTCGCTCTAGCCTTGGGAACCGAAAATATGAGCCAATCTCCTCACGTATTACGAGATGTCCGCTTTGGTACGGGTTTAAAGTCTCCAGAGATGGACGACATGCTTTGGGCGACTTTGAGCGATGAATATATAGGGTGTGGGATGGGAGTAACAGCGGAAACGCTTGCTGAAAAATATGAACTAACCCGAGACGATCAAGATAGTTTGGCTGTTCAATCACACCAAAAATCAGCAAAGGCCCAACTGTCGGGGCGATTTCAACAAGAGATTTCCCCTGTCACGATATTCACCAAAAAAGGAAAGGAAATAACCATTTTAGAAGACGAACATATTCGCCATAATACTTCAATTGAAGGATTAGCGAAACTGAAACCAACTTTTAAAAAGGATGGGACCGTAACGGCAGGTAATGCCAGTGGTATTAATGATGGGGCAGCTGCCTTAATACTTGGAAGTGAATCCTTCCTTCAAACCAATCACAATGTGAAGCCATTGGCAAGAATCATATCCTGGGGAATTGCGGGGGTAGACCCAAATATTATGGGCATTGGACCAGTTCCTGCTAGTCAATTAGCTTTACGGAAAGCAGGACTCAATATTAAAGATATCGATTTGTTCGAAATCAATGAAGCATTCTCTGCCCAGTATCTTGCAGTAGAGAGGGAGCTTGGGTTGAACCGGGAAAAAGTTAACGTAAATGGTGGAGCAATCGCATTAGGTCATCCAGTTGGGGCTAGTGGAGCTAGAATTATATATTCATTGGCACTAGAGTTAAGGAATCAAGGAAAGAAGTATGGACTAGCCTCCCTCTGTATTGGAGGAGGACAAGGAATCTCAGTAATCATTGAGGCTCTTTGAACATGTGAATCTTTTATGGAAGTAAGCATAATAGGAAGCAGCCAATAGCTAGCGAGTTATTATAATATCTTTGAGTCTGAAAAGAGCAAATACATTGCTCTTTTTCTTACTTTGGCCAAACTTTGCGAACATGACATATTTGCTACCCTAAACTATCAACTTTAAAAGATAATCGGAATTAGATAGGTGGGGGAACTAAGTTGTTTTTACCTACCAAACCCAGTAGGTAATTTTAAACGCCCTAAATGGCATTTAAAACCGTAGACTAAAGTCGGTCTATATAAAAGTTAAAACAATAATGTTGATTGGATCGCCCGCGGAAAGCGAGTCCCTAGAGGAAACGTTCAAATTGTAAACCTTTAAAAAGCTGTAGACAAACTCGATTATCGAGTTCGCCTACAGGCTGAAACGCTCTAAATGGCGTTTTGTTAATGGTAGGGTTTATCTACAAGATTTCTTGAATCTTTAAAAATACAACACACAAAACTTCCGATTTACCCTTTGAAAGGAGCATTTAGCTCCTAATCTAATTTGAAATGTAAGATGTGGGAATTCCACCCTTAGGAATATGGTGCCCTCTATTTTTCCCCGGTCTATTCCGTTGTAGTCTCCAATTCACTATTAACCCGATATATCTTTCTAGGTCTTCCTTTAGCTGTAGGTGCTTCTTCACCAATTATTTCGGCAATCTCCTGCTCGACTAAACCATTAAGAATTCGCCGTGCGTTCCGGGGGGTCATTTTTAACCATTCTGCAAGAATTGATGCTGTTATAGAGTGGTTCCCCGTTCTTTTTTGTACAGACAAAATCTTGTTAAGTGTTGTAATCGTGACTCCACACTGTTTAAGTTTTTCACTGATTTCCTTATTCTCCGTCCGATAGCCAAAAGAAATGCTTTCTTGTTCTTTAAGAGGACCTTCAATAATCCCTCTATCATCTACAAGGAATGCACAAAAAGAATCGTAATTTTGTGCATGATTTAAAGCAAGTCGTGCATTTTCCTCCGCAGCCAATGCAGTTTCCCCATAGCCGATCCCAACATTCGATGGTAATTCCGATATTAAAGCTAATTTTTCCAATAGATCCCCAATTTGTTGCCCTGTTTCTTTTATGGAACCTCTCGTGGAGAAAATTACAAATGTTCCAACCCCAAGAGGTACAAAAGTGCCGAAAATCGATTCGGAAAAGTTTAATACGGCATCTTGTACCTTTAAGTTCAAGCGATGTAAATCGTAGGATATGGTGTGGTGATTCATGTTTGTATCCATATTCTCTACCTTGATAAATATAGCAGCAATTTGTGATTGTTTAAAATGAAGGGTTTCCCATTTTTGGATCGCTGTTTTTAGCGTTTCACGTATGTTGCTACGTGTAGGGGTAACTCGATAAACAGGAATTCCTTGTAACTTCAATTTTTCGTATACAAAGTACAGACAGGTAATGCAAATATCAACTTGTCCCTCTTTAAATAGTTTTTGATGAAATGCAAGAAGATCCTGGAGAGTAGTATCATGAAGATATTCATGAACATGAATATCTTCATATGAAATGCCCAGATCATGATATGTCTCATATACATCACTTTCTTTAAGCAAATCTATACTCATCCGATTGAGGCTTTTAGAATCTTTATAACCTACTTCCACCAACGTTTTTGTTAAGCTTGCCCCATCTAAGTTAAGATAAAAAAAAGGTTGTTTGGAACCGCTTTTTTCAACAAAAGGATAGAGGGCTGGACCCGCAAAAATCCAAAGGTCGACCAACAGTTGATTTTGTTTCACGATATTTGTCGCCTCTTCAGCATTTTGATATCCAAATGGAATCGGGTACAGTCTGTCGGAGTATTCTTTTGCAATATCGCATATAATCTGTACATAGTCACTTGGACCAACAATTCCGGCTTTTATTTTCATAGTCGAACACCACCTAATAGAATAACTTGCAAATTTTTCAAAAATGTTATGTATTATATAGGGAAATATATTAATTAATCGATTAATTCCAGCATTTTGCTTACTAATTTGTTAGGGTTTTCTTTAATTGATTATAACAATTATAGTAAACATTAGTATATATGTTGAATGAATTGCTCTATTGCAACAAGCAGCATTTCTTCCTTTAAAAGAAACGGACCTTTAATGGATAATCAAGAAAAATAAAATTATAAGAATTGTTAGAAAATTCAGTTGACATTCCGCTGGATTTTTTTTATGATTTATTTAAGGAACACATTGAGAATAATTCCTTAAATAAAAAAGGGGGATGCATTTTATATGAGTAATAACTCTTCTCGGGATAATCAATCGTTGCAGTTAGTGAGTCCTGAATCGTTTAGAAATGTAATCAGTCATTTCACAAGCGGAGTATCGATAATTACAGTAAGGGAAGGTGAAATAGATTATGGGATTACTGCCAGCGCAGTTAGTTCTGTGTCTCTTGAGCCTCCAATGCTACTTGTATGTGCCAATAAAAATACAGGTACATGCCATGCTATTTCGAAAGCGGGTTCATTTACTGTAAACATTCTTGCTGAAAACCAGGGGGAGCTTGCGATGCAGTTTGCCAGGTCGAACACTGAGAAGTTCAAAGGTGTGGAAATGTCCTATGGCGAACTGGGTAACCCCGTTTTAAATAACACACTTGCCCAGATTGAATGCCGGGTGGTCGAAGAAGTAACAGGAGGTACTCATTCCGTCTTTCTGGCGGAGGTTCAAAAAGCCCATGCACTCATAGGGGATCCGCTCGTGTATTTCAAAGGAGAATTTGGCTCGTTCAAGAAAGCTTAAAACTGAAGGAAAACAAGCTGTTTGTCTAAGCCCATTCAAAATGAAAATTGGATAACAAATCATCTAAAAGGAGGAAATAGTATGGCTTTAATGACTGGTAAGCAATATCGTGAATCATTGAATGACGGCAGGGAAGTATTCATCGATGGGGAAAGGGTCAAAAATGTAGCTGAACACCCATCATTTAAACCGATAGTTGATGTGAAAGCAAGAATGTATGACATGCCCTTTGAACCTGAAAATAAGGAGAAGTTAACAACTAGATTGGAAGATGGCGAAGTCGTTTCACGAGCGTATAAAGCTCCAAAGACTAAAGAGGATTTAACTGGAATCCGCAATCACGTGGAAACCGTGCTTGATGATCTTGGCGGAGTGGTATACCGTGTTGGGGATGAAACGATAGGTGAAATGTGGTCCTTATATGACGCGCAGGATAAATTAAATGAAATTAACCCTACTTATGCGAAAAATATTGCGAATCATATCGATAGAGTGGCAAGAGAAGATTTGTTCCATGTTTCCGCTAATACGGATCCAAAAGGTGACCGAAGCAAACTTTTTAGCGGAAAAGATGGCGGAACCCTGCTGCATGTTGTTGAAGAAAACGATAAAGGAATTGTCGTAAAAGGTGCGAAGTTTGAAACGGCTGCCGCCTATGCTCACCAGGCATTCGTTAAACCGACTATCTTGAATTGGGAAGCCGGAGAAGAAACTATGGCGCCATTCGCTTGTGGATTCATCGCTGATATGGGAGCTCCCGGATTAAAGCACATTTGCCGTACGTCTCTCGGGACAGGAAAAAATGATACAGATTATCCGATCTCTACAAAATTTGAAGAAATTGATACATTGCTAATATTCGATAACGTACTAATTCCATGGGAAAATGTCTTGTTCCATCGTTCATTAGCCTCTGCAGCGTACATTCGTTCCACACTGCATCGGTATTCTGCCTTTAACTACGTCCTAAGAGTATTGCGCAGAGCAGATTATTTGCTAGGAACGGCTTTATTGAACGTTGAACAAACAGGTCTGACAAAGCTGCAGGCAGTAAGGGAAAAAATATCTCAGCTTATTAATTATCGTGAAGGAATTAATGCTCATTTAACAGCAGCTGTTGCAAATGCGGAAGTCAGCCCCGGAGGTTTAATGATGCCAAACCAATCTCTTCTGTACACTGGCCGTGTATTTGCACTATCTAATTTCCCGGCGATGGCGCATTTAACAAGGGAACTCGTAGGAGGGCAACTAGCCGTTACACCAGATTCCGAAACGTTTGCAGATCCAGTGATTCAAGAATATGTTGATAAGTACTATTCCGTTGGTGAGTGGAGCGCGAAAGAAAGAGGAAAATTACTATACTTTGCGAGAGACCTCTTGAATTCTTCTTACGCAGGCCATAGAACTACTTTTGAATTGTTTGCTCAAAGTCCTCCATTTGCTCAACAGATGTCAGTTTTCAATAGCTTCGATATGGAAGCACAGCGCGAAATGGTTCGTAAAGCAGCGGATTTAAAAGCGGCTATTACTGTTACTAATCAGTAATCTTGAATATAGAAAGGGGAAGTTTTCATTGGAAATACATACACAAGGCACCTTACAGCTTTCTGAATCGGTTCTATCGATTGGTGCACTCGACGGCATCCACAGGGGGCATCAAGCATTGCTATTAAAGGCAAAAGAACGGGCCATGAAGCTTGGAGTTCCTTTTGTTGTATATACTTTTGATCCTCCTCCAAAAGTCTTTTTTAAAGGATGCCAACTGTTAATGTCAGTGGAAGAGAAGCTTCAGCGCCTCGAAATGCTAGGAGTTGACCATGTTATAGTCGGTCCATTTGATGAAGCGTTTACTCAAAAGGAAGTTCCGGTATTCATTGAAGAATTAAAAGAAATAAATCCCATTGAAATCTGGGAAGGCCCTAACTTCTTATTCGGAAAAAATAGAAAGGGCACCATCGATGTATTACGCCGCTATTTTAAAGTAGAAGTGTTACAGCCCCTGACATGTGAACGAGGTGAAATGATCTCTTCTTCACGCATTCGCAAGCTTTTGCAACAAGGAAACTACCCTCAGGCAAAAAAGCTGCTAGGGGCCGAGTGTTTTACGATGATTTCAATGTGTGAGAACCCATATGCCAGAAAAAATAGGTTGGAAATTCAATAATATAATAAGAAGCAAGGGAGAATTAAGAAAATGGAAATTAAAAGATACCGTAAATTTGAAACGAATAAATTTTATCCAGCTGATATGGGGGAGGAATCTCATCACGTAGCAAATGAGTTTTCTATGGTTGTCCGTGCTGGAAACCGTATCTTCATGAGAGGGCAAACTGCATTTGATCTGGAAGGTAATTTTCACGGGGAGAATGATGTTACTGAACAGACAGAGAATGCTTGTCGCTGCATCAAGCAGTTGCTTGAAGAAGCAGGGGGGCGAATGGAAGACGTTTGCAAACTCACAACTTATGTCACTGATCGTTCCTATCGAAAAGAAGCCTACGCTGTTATTGCTAAGCATTTTAAAGGCGTATATCCAGTTAGTACAGGACTTGTCGTCAATGGGCTGGCTCTTCCTGAAATGCTGGTGGAAATAGACGTCGAAGCAATTATTAGCGGTAAGGAATAAGGGGATATGTCGAATATAAAATAAATGAATGGAGCAGCAACTATTGAAAAGAATCATGCTTGTTGCTCCTTATTTTCTCAAGGGAGGATTAAAAATGAACATAACAAGTACGTTTTCCGTGGCAGGACGTTGCTCTAGAACAGGAGCTTTAGGAGCTATTGTCACTTCCAGCAGCCCAGCTGTTGGGGCAAGATGTCCCTGGGTCAAATCAAATATAGGTGTCATCCTGACGCAAAATGTCACAGATCCCAGACTAGCAGACATAGGACTTTCAGCTTTGGAAAAAGGTTACGGCGCCCTGGCGTCAATTCGGACAATGGTGGCTGCCTCGGACTTTCCTGATTTTAGACAGCTGGCTGTTGTCGATACGAACGGGGAATCAAGCGTGTTTACAGGTGAAAAAGCGCTTGGAGTACACGGGGACTATTATGCTGATAATGTTGCCAGCATAGGTAACCTGTTAAGCAATCCAGAAATCCCAAAAGCGATGGGCCAACATTTTCTTGAACGGAAGGACCTTTCTTTACCTGAGCGCTTAATTTCAGCTCTTGAACTCGGTTTTAACATGGGAGGGGAGCTTGATCAAGAACATTCTATTGCACTCTTGGTCTATCATCCGGATACTCCGTTTGCTTATGTAGATCTGCGTGTTGATTATAGCGATGATCCACTAAATGATTTGAAAAAACTATGGGAGATTTATAGTCCGCAAGCGGAAAATTATAAATCTAGGGCAATTGAGCCGGAGCTTGCACCTTCCTATGGGGTAAAAGGTGACGAATAAAAGGTAACGCTAACCAGTTTGGAGTTCCTGGGAGAAGGGTGGCAGTGAGCAGCTATGAAAATCGATATTGACCGTTTATTGTCGGACATCAAGGAGTATGCTGAATACGGAAAAAATGATCAAGGAGGGGTGACAAGGCCCAGTTTTTCACAAGCCGATCATGAAGTGCGTGCACGGTTTATAAAGGAATTAGAGGACATGGATTTAAAGGTCACTATTGACGGGGCCGCCAATATTTGGGGTAGGCACAAGGGGAGTGGAAAAAAACAAGGCAGTATTGTCATTGGATCACACCTTGATTCCGTTCCGAATGGAGGTAAGTATGATGGCCCGTTAGGTGTTCTTATGGCGAAAGAAATTATTAAAACATTAATTGAAAATAACGTGATTCTTGACCATGACTTGGAAATCGTTTCATTTACGGCAGAAGAATCGAATGATTTTAACTTATCAACGTTCGGAAGCCGTTCTTTCGTCGGCCGATTGAAAATCGAGATGCTGAAAGATGTCTTTGATTCAACAGGTGCCCGGCTTAGTGAAGAACTGATTAAAGCTGGGGGAGGCCTTGATAAATTCCCAATGATGAAGGAAATGGGAAAGAACAAAAAGGGTTTTATTGAACTGCACATTGAGCAGGGACAGCGGTTGGAAAGTAAAAATATATCCATGGCGGTCATCAACAGAGTTGTCGGAACTTATCGAAGTAAAGTAAGGGTTATCGGGCAGTCTAACCACTCCGGTACGACAATGATGGAACATCGGAAGGATGCATTGACTGCTGTAGCTGAAATGATCCTTGAAGTGGAACGTCAATGCCAAGAAAGTAGCAGCAGTGTAGTTGGAACAGTCGGTAAATTGAATGTTTTACCGAATGCAGCAAATATTATTCCAGGACAAGTTGATTTTATCTATGAAGTCAGAGGAGAAACAGAAGAGGGAATTCAACATAAGGTCAACTTAATACAGAGCGCTTGGGAAGAAATCGCCAGGAAAAGAAAGGTGGACATTCAGCACCGAGTTTTTCTTGATCAAAAACCAGTTGTTTTGGATGAGGATATTGTTCATATATTACAAAGCACAGCTCATGAGATGGAAGAACCTTTTATGACGTTCTCCAGTATGGCGATACATGATGCAGCTCATATGGCAATGATTACAAAATCAGCCATGGTCTTCGTGAAAAGCGTTGATGGGAAGAGTCATTGTCCGGAAGAATACAGTCTGCCTAAGGATATTGAAAAAGCCGGTAACTTAATTTTGCAGGGAATTATGAACATTGATCGGGAATTGACGTAAAATTCCTCGGTTTATGAGTTCAAGTTTTTAAATAGTATAGTCAGCTTTACATGATGGCTCCGAATTTTCATGAAGGATATTTGCATTTTCAAACAAATAAGCTCCTTGCTGTTTTTTTCTATTAGAAATATTGCTCCGTTCGTTACTTTTTACAAAAAATGATAGAGTAATACCCTCTATTAATAAATAAGTATGGCTTTAGAGATTAAATAGAGTTAAATTCTATTATGGTAGCTTTTTAATTACATGATGCCAATTTAAAAAAGTCAGGGGGATTGATTAATGGCATTTGTAACTGACAAACGCTCATTTTAACCGTTTGAGATTGTAAGCGCTATCAAATTTTTAAAAAATTCTTAGATAGTAATCGAAACTTGAAGTTAAAAAGTAAACGGGGAGTGAGAATGAGTGAAACAGGAAAACAATGTGAATGTGGTGAAAACCCCTTCTAAATGGCTTGCTTTAATACCAATCGTGTTTATGGCATGTGCACTGGCAATTGGAATTGGTGTTTATGGTGCTGATACACATGTACCCCTTTTAATAAGTACGGTCGTTGCAGTGATCGTCGCTTTGAAGCTTGGTCATAATTGGCATTCAATTGAAGAACATTTAGTAAAAACAATTAGTGTATCAATTAAAGCCTTACTGATACTAGTGATAATCGGGGCCTTCATTGGAGCTTGGATGGCATCTGGAATTGTGCCATCGATGGTTTATTATGGATTAGGGGTCGTATCTCCAACGTATTTTCTTGTTACAGCCTGCATCATTTCTGTTCTTGTCAGCATCGCTGGAAATGCCTGGTTTGCTGCTGGTACGATTGGAGTAGCGTTAATGGGAATTGGGCATGGCTTGGGTGTTCCATTACCGATGGTTGCTGGTGCAGTCGTATCGGGTGTTTATTTCGGTGATAAGATGAGCCCTTTATCGGATGTGACGAACTTCACCTCGGCGGTTGTGGGTGTAGACCTTTTTGAACATATTAGGAACCTAATGAACACTACATTCCCCACACTCATTATTTCGCTAATGCTGTATGCATTTCTCGGGTTTAAATTTCGTGGAGAAGGTGCAGATTTGTCACAGGCTGAAAAGATTCAAGGAATTCTTTCAGATCAATTCGTTATCTCGCCGTTTTTATTAATTCCGTTACTATTTATTGCGCTAATTTTCATTTTGAAGATACCGGCCATTCCTGGCTTGACTGTCGGGGTCCTTATTGGTGGGGCTTGTTCCCTATTTGTCCAAAAGACTTCGTTAGGTAATATGATTAACATCATGAATAATGGTTATACTGCCAAAACGGGTTACAAAGTTACGGATGAATTGTTAAACCAAGGTGGGATTCAAGATATGATGTATACGGTTTCTTTAATCCTTATCGCTCTATCATTCGGCGCTATTCTCGAAAAAGCGAAAATATTGGAAACTCTTCTTGGTTCGCTGCTTCGGAAAGTAAAACGGACAGGCAGCTTAATTACAGCGACTGCTGGTACGTGTATCGCTTCAAACATCGTAGGATGTGACCAATTCATGTCCGTTATTATCCCTGGACGCATGTATTTGAATGAATATAAAAAACGGGGGCTGCATCCGAAATTGCTCGGACGTACATTGGAAGATTGCGGGACAGTGACAGCAAGTCTTATTCCATGGACTACTTGTGGTATTTTTATGTTTTCTGTTCTAGGTGTTTCTCCGATTGAATATGCGCCGTATGCATTCTTTTGCTATATCAGTACTTTTGTAGCTATCGCTTTTGGATATTTAAATATAAAAATCAACCGTTTAGAAGTAGAAGAACTAGCTGGAATAAGAAGTGATAATAAAGATAAAGATCTCGAATCTTCTTTTCCAATGGAATAAAAATCATATAAAACAACCGGGTTAATTATTCAGATTATTGACAATAGTCTAATTATAATATATATTTTTATTTAAGGAATAATTCCTTATTTGTTCTCAATATAAATTTTACTAGGTTAATAGCAAAAGTGTTTCATTTTAGGGATTTTAAATAGTTATTACATTGGGAGGTATGGAACATGGTAATTTCTAAAACCGAGTCGAGAATCGAAAAATTAATTGAATCAGACAAAAAACATTATCTTCATCCAACGACTGTACCTAAATTGTTTATTGAAAATGGCCCAAAAATAATTTTTCAAGAAGGAAATGGGATCCGTGTAACAGACATTAAAGGTGATACATATATTGATGGCGCTTCCATGCTTTGGAATGTGAATTTAGGACATGGAAACAAGGAACTTGCGCAGGCTTCATATGATCAGATGTCTACTCTTGCTTACAGTTCTTCATTCTATGGCTACTCAAATGAAAAAGCTGTTCGCTTGGCCGAAAAAGTAGTTTCCGTTGCACCTGGTGATTTAAGTGCTATCTTTTTCACATCCGGTGGGTCGGAATCAAACGATACGGCTTTTAAACTAGCACGTTTTTATTGGAATTTAAAAGGTCGTCCAACAAAGAAAAAAATCTTATCGATAAGCCGTAGCTACCATGGTGCAACGGTTTCTGCTGGAACAGCAACTGGCATAGATGCTTTCCATAGTTTTGCAGGTTCAAGAGATGCCGATATGGTGAGGGCAAAATCACATTTGACTAATTGTGAGCTTGGCGATAAGAATGATCCGAACTATGAAGGATGCATTCGTGATGTCATCGAAAAAGAAGGAGCGGAAACCATCGCTGCCCTAATCCTTGAACCAATTCAAGGTGCAGGAGGAGTTCACGTTTCTCCTGATGGTTATTTAAAAGCAGTTAAAGCCCTGTGTGAAGAAAATGATATCCTGATGATTTCTGACGAAGTCATTTGTGGATTTGGCCGTACCGGAAAAATGTTCGGTGTCGATAACTGGGACGTTGTGCCTGATATCATGAGTGTAGCAAAAGGGATTACGAGCGGTTATGCCCAGCTTGGGGGCGTTTTGGTTAATAAAGAAATCAGAGATACTATCGTTCAATATGATCAAATTTTAGGTCATGGATTTACTTATAGCGGACATCCAACAGCTTGTGCCGTTGGATTGAAAACGATTGAAATTCTCGAACGCGACAACATTCTTGATAACGTTAACAAAATGGAGAAAGAGCTGAAGAAAGGGTTTGACTACTTAACGGATAAACACCGGTATTTCACGAAATCAAGAGCGGTCGGCTTGCTTGCCGGATTTGAGCTTCAGCAGGACCGTGACTTGGATGTACCATTTGCAGAATCAGTCAAACCAGCTTCGTTTGTCGTTAATCAGTGCTTCAAACACAAATTGATTTTAAGAGCTGCAGACTTTGAAAAGGGCAAGGATATTGTTGCCATTGCTCCGCCGCTTATCATTAATAAACAAGAAATATCGGAAATGATCAATATTATCGATACAGCAGTGACTGAATTTAATAAAACCATTAATTAAATGATTGGATTCATACAACATGCTAGAGAGCTAGAAGGCTTAGCCGCTCGATCTCTGGCATGTTTATTTTTAGACTGGAGGAACCAAGAATGGCGAACCAAACACTTGAAATCAGCAATAAGGTGAGTGAGTTTTTAAAAGGTAAGAAAAAGTTGTACATCGATGGAAAATTTGTGGAATCGTGTTCTTCAAAAACATTTGAAACAATTAATCCAGTTACTGAAGAAATATTGGCGACAGTCTATGAAGCGGGAGAAAAAGATATAGATTTGGCAGTTAAGGCAGCAAGGAAAGCATTTGATGAGGGGCCATGGTCAAAGATGAGTGCCGCTGAAAGAGCAAAGTTCATCTTGAAATTAGCTGACCTTATTGAAAAACATCAAGAAGAGCTGGCACAATTAGATACTTTGGACAATGGAAAGCCAATAAATGAAACACGGTCCGTCGATGTACCAGGTACGGTTGAAACGTTCCGGTATTTTGCTGGTTGGGCGACAAAGAATATGGGGCAAACAATTCCTGTTTCCGGTCCATTCTTAAACTATACTCGTCACGAACCAGTCGGAGTAGTAGGACAAATTATACCTTGGAACTACCCTATTAATATGGTTTCATGGAAAGTGGCTCCGGCTTTAGCTGCAGGCTGTACGGTTGTTTTGAAGCCCGCTGAACAAACTCCGTTATCGGCACTTTATTTTGCAGAACTTGTTGAAAAAGCAGGATTTCCTGCAGGAGTTGTTAACATTGTTCCTGGATTCGGTGCGAAAGCCGGTCATGCAATAGTGGATCACCCAGATGTAAATAAAGTTTCGTTTACTGGCTCGACGCCTATCGGGAAGCAAATAATGAAACAAGCCGCAGATTCAATGAAACGGTTGACGCTGGAGCTTGGGGGAAAGTCCCCTAATATCATACTCCCTGATGCTGACCTTTCAAAAGCGATTCCCGGAGTGTTCAACGGCATTATGTTCAACCAAGGAGAAGTTTGCAGTGCGGGGTCGAGAGTATACGTTCAGAAGGATCAATTCGATGAAGTCGTTTCCGGTATGGTTTCCCTAGCTGAAAACGTTAAGCTTGGAAATGGATTGGATACAGATACGACCATGGGGCCTCTTGTTTCAAAAAAACAGCAAGACCGCGTGTTTGAATTTATTAACATTGGTAAAGAAGAAGGAGCAAAAGCAGTAACAGGCGGAAGAAAATCGGATAAAGGTTTCTTTGTCGAGCCGACTATTTTTATTGATGTAGAAGAATATATGACGATTGCAAAAGAGGAAATCTTCGGACCAGTCGTCGTTGTCATGCCTTACGATACGGTGGAAGAAGTCATTGAACGCGCAAACAACTCTCCTTACGGTTTAGGTGCGGGTATCTGGACAGAGAACGTGAAAATGGCACATAAAGTTGCTAATCAATTAAAATCAGGAAATATTTGGATTAACTGCTATGATGTAATAGACCCTGCCTCTCCTTTCGGGGGATATAAACAGTCGGGATTTGGTAGAGATTTAAGTGCCTATGCTTTAGAAAGTTATACCGAGGTGAAGAGTGTTTGGGTAAATTTGGAATGAATATAGTTTGTGGTGAAATCACTATCAAACCGTATTTAAATATAGCTATTGATAAGAATAAAGATATAAAAGAAAACCAGTTTACAAATTTGTTTTTTGCTTAGGGATCTATATTTACAGTCATCGGTTTTTTAAAGGAAAAATCGCTTATTGCGAAGACCTATTATGACAACAAAGGCGCCGGAGCTTGTGGGATTCTGGCTCCGGCTTTATTTCATGAATGATATAGTGATGAACTGATCGAAAACACAGTTATTATTTTGGCAGCCAGCTGCTCATATACTCATCATCTTCTATAGCGTGTGCTTCTTTTACGATATACAGCGGACGGAATGTATCGACCATGATTGCTAATTCACGCGTTTCTTTTTTACCGATACTTGCTTCAATTTTACCTGGATGCGGACCATGAGGTAAGCCGCTTGGATGAAGGGTAATCGATCCGGTTTCGATGCCGCGGCGGCTCATGAAGTCTCCATCCACATAATATAGTACTTCATCACTTTCCACATTGCTGTGGACATAAGGAGCAGGGATGGCTTCTGGGTGATAGTCATACATACGTGGTACAAATGAACATACAACATAATTATGTGCTTCAAACGTCTGATGAACTGGCGGTGGCTGATGAACACGTCCGGTTATTGGTTCAAAATCATAAATGCTGAACGCATAAGGGAAGAGGTAACCATCCCATCCAACCGCATCAAGCGGATGAAAATCATACGTATAGGATGTGATCATGCCTTGTGCACGCACTCTGATTTCATATTCTCCTTTTTCATCTTTAGGCTCCAATTTTTCTGGTGTCCGGAAATCACGCTCACAATATGGTGAGTGCTCAAGAAGTTGGCCAAACTCATTACGATAGCGTTTTGGTGGTACAATTGATGAATTCGATTCAAGGATGAAAAAGCGAGCTTCTTCTGATTCCAGGGCTACGCGATACGTGGTGCCAATCGGAATGATGAGATAGTCACCTGGCCAAAAGCTTAGTTCACCGAAAATACTTTCGATTTTGCCTCTTCCTTCATGGACAAACAACATTTCATCACCCTCACCGTTTCGATAAAAGTAATCCATTTGCTGGTTAGGGCGAGCAACGCCAAGTGCAACGTCATCGTTTGCCATGAAAATTTTGCGAGCTTCAAGAAAATCGCCGCCAACTTCCGTATTCCATGTCCGGAAATGACGATGTTTTAATGCATCTTTTTCTTCATATTCATAACGAACATCACGAATTTTTTGTGCTTTTTTTACTTGTGTTGGTTGATTGATATGATAAATGAGTGACTGAATACTCGAGAAACCTTTCGTACCCATCAATTGCTCATAATATAGGCTTCCGTCCTCCTGGCGAAACTGAGTATGACGTTTATGGGGAATGCTACCCATTTTAACATAATGTGTCATTGCCAAAACTCCTTCCATGTAACTATCTTTTTCATTTAGTAGATTAGTTGCTACATCTTCACTTTTTGGGTACCCAAAATCTTTGCCTCCGAAAGGGCTGGCAAAACTTGACCGCTTACTTCACCAAATCCAATTCGATACCCATCTCCTTGACACCACCCACTGATAGTCAACTTGTCCCCATCCTCAATCCAGCTTCGTTCGCCCCCGCCCTTAAGTTGAAGCGGTTCTGTGCCGCGCCATGAAAGTTCAAGGAGGCTGCCTCGTTCTTCACGGCTTGGACCGCTGATAGTCCCAGATCCATGCATGTCACCAGGACGGATATTACAGCCTGTAATGGTGTGGTGAGCGACTTGCTGAGCGATTGACCAATACATATAGCTAAAGTTGGTATTCGTAATTCTGGTTGCTTGTTCTGTATTTTCTGGTGTCAAATGAACTTCAAGTTTAATATTAAATGCCCCATCCTTTGTTTGCTTCAAGTAGGGAAACGGCTCTGGATCTTGTTGTGGTCCACCAGTACGAAAAGGTTCCAGTGCTTCTAGCGGCACAACCCATGGCGAAATGGATGTGGCAAAGCTTTTAGAAAGAAAGGGGCCAAGAGGCTGGTACTCCCATGCTTGGATATCACGTGCACTCCAGTCATTTACGAGAACGAGCCCGAAAACATGATCTTCTGCCTGATTAACTGGAATTGGTTCTCCAAGAGGGTTGCCAGGTCCAATAAACCAGCCCATTTCAAGTTCGAAATCAAGCTGTATAGATGGACCAAATACTGGATAATCTGCACCCGTTGGTTTGCGTTGTCCCGAAGGGCGACGCACATGGGTACCACTTGGTACGATGGAACTGGCACGTCCATGGTAACCAATCGGCAAGTGTGTCCAGTTTGACATGAGGGCATTGTCTTTCCCTCTGAAAATTGTACCCACATTGGTCGCATGCTCTCTTGAGGCATAGAAATCTGTATAGTCTCCAATATCTGCAGGAAGAAGCATCTCTACATCTGTCAATGGGTGAAACGCTTTCAAACGAAGCTCTTCATTATCTCGTAAATCAGGCGTTTTCGAATCCAAAAGGTATTGAAGTTTGTTACGTACAGCAGTCCAGACCGGACGGCCAAGTGACATAAATTGATTAAGAGAGGAAGAGGAAAAAACTTTTTTTTCTTCTGCACCGGTCCCACTTAGCAATCCAACTTCATCGATTACAGATAAATCAAGAACATAATCACCGATGGCTGTACCGGCACGGGGGCTTTGCCCTTTTTTTTGGAAAATGCCGTATGGCAAGTTTTGAATTGGAAAATGTGATTCTGGTGTTGTCTCAATAAAGGAATGTTTCATCGTACTGCCTCCCCATGAAAAATAGTAAGCTCTCCTAGTTCTTCCCGAGGCTCATTAAAGCTGCAGCTTCCATATGAAGCTGCAAAGAAACTGCGCGCTTTGAAGATATCGGTCGAACTGACAGTAAAATCGCGCCAGGAAAGCGAGTCTGTTGTAAATGAAAAATTTGTTGGGTCTTCATCAAGCAAAATGGCTTGAATGGTTGCTGTATTGACAGAACGGCTATATGCCATAATAGAAGCGGTAAATACGTTAACAAAACCATGCATGCGTGTTTCCACTTCCGTTCGGTACTGGCGAATCGGATGGTGCAGTCCTGCTGTGAATTTAAGTGCCAGTTCTCGTTTCTGGCATTCGTGAATAACGAATGCGGCTTGTTTGACAGAAGGAAACAAATTAGCCGTGATTCCACCCATGCGCATTTTGATACCTATACGTTTCAGAGATTTTTGATTAATCGAATGGATGGTTTCCAATGTATATAGAAGTTGATCATTCGTTCCTGTCATTTCACAATAAATGGGATAACTCCCTGTTCGTTTTTCAAGATTCTCTAAGAAGGAAGAATTAATCTGTGGTGGAAGCGGAAACTCGATTGCTTCTATGGTTCCCGCGGTTTTATATGTTTCTAAAAAAAGTCGGATAGCTTCCATTTCGGTTTCGATTTCTTCGGATTTCGTTAAAATTACAGATAACCTAAGTGGATATTGATCATTAAACTGGGCTTTAAATGGTATAAGTTCACCCAATCGTGAAGCAGGAATAACAAACGTGCCGAGCATCCAGCTGTCCGATTCATGGATGTATGCATGGAAATTTGAAATAGCTTTTGGAAGCGGAAGCGCGGCCGGTGGAAATAGACCTGCATAATCAATAAGTTCGGTCATAAAATGACTGACCGCTTCTTCCCTCCACTTAACATTTACTTTAGTTAACAACTACCTCACACCTCCTATTAAAGGAGGCCATACCGTGAGAGACAACGGTATGACCGTTCCAAATCAAATATTTCCGCGAAGTTCTTGCTCACGTTCAATCGATTCAAACAATGCTTTAAAGTTCCCGTCTCCGAATCCAAGTGCACCTTTACGCTGAATGACTTCGATAAACAGCGTTGGACGATCAACAAGTGGTTTAGTGAAGATTTGTAGCAAGTAGCCTTCATCATCACGATCAACCAAAATATTAAGTTCTTGAAGTCGTTTTACATCTTCATCAATATCTCCTACACGATCGGCAAGTTCTTTATAATAAGTCTCAGGGGTATTTAAAAATTCCACACCATTTTCTTTGAGGGCAGCCACCGTGCCGATGATATCGTTTGTCAAAAGGGCAAGATGCTGAACACCTGGTCCATTATAGTAATCTAGGTATTCTTGAATTTGAGACTTGCGCTTTCCTTCCGCAGGCTCATTAATTGGGAACTTAATGCGTCCTGTTCCATTCATCATGACTTTTGACATCAAAGCAGAGTACTCGGTCGAAATGTCTTCATCATCAAAATGCTTGAGTACTGTAAAACCGAATGCACTTTCATAATAGTTTGTCCATTCTTCCATAACTTCCACATTACCAACAAGGTGGTCAACACCAATTAAACCGGTTGGTTGAGATATAAATGTGTCCTCGCGAGCTTCAAACCCTGGCATAAATACGCCTTTATAATCGATTGGTTCAATAAGCGTATGTACTGTATCCCCATATGTACCTAGAATCGCTTTTTTCACCTTGCCGTTTTCATCTTCTTCCACCCATGGTTCCCGAAGAGCGATGCCACCTCGTTCTATCGCACCCGCAAATGTTTTATCCAGATCTTTTACGAGGAGGGCGATATCTTTTACACCCTCGCCATGAAGTTTAATAAACTCGGCAACGTCTGTATCGTCTGATAAGGTGCCTGTTAAAATCAATCGGATAGCACCCTGTTCCATCACGTAAGATACACGGTCACGGGAACCTGTTTCTAATCCTTTATATGCTACAAGTTTGAAACCGAAAGATTTTGCATAGTAATAAGCTGCCAGCTTTGCGTTCCCTGTATAGATTTCTACGTAATGAACATTCTTTACCGGGAACAATTCTTCTTTTTTTGCTTTAGGTGATACTACCATTTTTTCTGACATTTTAACCTCTCCTTTATCATTTTCAACTTTTAAGAAACAGAATTTTCGAAATTCGGATTCTGTAATGTTTCACATCTTAATCTATAAAAATCCGACGCGCAAATATGTGTTTTAACGCGTTTAGTATTTATGGCATCAGTCTTTTAAACCGTTAAAGCGAATGTGCGTTTGAGTGTACTCTTGCAAACTATTGGTTAATCCAATTAAAATGTTGGCAACAAAAAACGAAGGGGAGTTAACCATGAAAATTAACATAAAGTTCTGTCCATGTAATTTTGAAGACGAGTTGGAAACTATAAAGGGAAAATTAATTGAGCGCAGCGACTTGGAGGTTATTGAGGATAAGTGCTTGTTATATTGCGGTCAATGTTTGATGGAACCATTTGCACTTATAAATGGTGAAAATATTGTTGCTGACGATCCGGATGAACTTTATAAAAAAATCAATCAATATGTGGCTAGCATTAAACCAAGGGAAACTGTGTAAAACGAAGAAAAAAAATTTTTTGATAGATGTTTTGATCGAGAATTGTATTTTTATTGTTGTTACCATCCGCAAACTTGAGGCCTTCAGAAGGGATCTATGTATGATAAAATATAAGTATGCCCTACTCCAAATTGATGATAGTAGGGCCTTATTTTTATTCTGAAGGGAATTTAATTATGACTGCATTAATTGGTAAAAAGTTCGAAAATGGTGTTTTTATCATGGCTGATAAAAGAATAACCTACAGAGGGACCGAAAACTTTAGTGATGATGAAAAAAAAGTAATAGTATTAAATCAAAATGTGATCTTTGCCTTTGCGGGTGTTAAAAATATCATCGATATATGTATGGAAGAACTAAAAATGTTTTCTCTTGGAACAAGTTCAATTGAAGAAATCGAGGCTCAATCACAAAGAATTTTTAGAAATTCATTGGAGATGTTCAAGAAGTTATATCCTGAACAGGATTATGCAACTGTTTATATATTGGCAGGGGTTACAGCTGATGGTATACCTCGTGTCACTTACTTCTCTTCAGATGATGATTTTCAAAAAAGCAATCCTCTCGATTTTTTTTATAAAACGTTTCCTAATACAGAAATGATGTACCTTCGGAATTATTTAATAAATGAAGTGGATGACACCAGAACAGATATGAGTTATTTTATCAATAAATTTTCTTCAGCCATCCGTCAGATAAACAATGAAAAGGTCAGTAAGGCTACGTATTCTTTATTCTTAACGAAAAATGGCTTATTTGAGATAGACGTTGATGAGGATGGAATTATTAAGATTGACCATATGAATCTTGATTGTTAAAAGAAAGAGACTTGCTGCTCCCGGCAGACTCTTTAAGGATGAGAATTGAGAAAACTATTTAACTTTAACGCAGTGAAAGATAGCTGTTTTGCAGAATGTTCGCTTTAGAGTATAAGCTTGCAGGAGTGGGGAACTTGTAATAATATTTAGAAAAATTGTGAAAATTAGTGTATAAACACTATTTTCACAGTGAAGGGCAGGTGGAATTAAAAAACGAGTATATGTTATGATGCTGACAATATAAATATCACACTATAGTCAAAAACAACAAATTGATTTATGATGATGTAGACATGTATTTTTTTGTATACATTATCTGAAAATTTTGATTACGGATGTGATAAAAATGAAATTAAAAACAGTACAGTCGCAAACTCTTCAAAATCAAGTTTATGAATATTTACATGAACAAATTGTAAGCGGGAACATACCACCTGGCCAACGAATTGTGGAAGGAAAAGTTTCTCAGGAAACAGGTGTCAGTAGAAGTCCAATCCGAGAGGCGATCCGCAGGTTAAACAGTGAAGGATTAGTTTCCGTCAGTCCAAGAGGCGGAGTAAGAGTGTACCGCGCAACTTTTTCAGATTTTAAATATCTTTACGAATGCCGGTTAAGCCTGGAACCTACAGCAGCTTTTTATGCCGCTTCACGTATGAATGAAAAACAGCGTAAACAATTGTCAGATTCAGTTGATAAAATGAACCTCATGGTTGATAAGAAAGAGCTTGAAAAATTAAAGATCCTAAGCAGCCAATTTCACTACCTGATTGTGGAGGCAAGTGGCAATCCTTATTTGCTGAAAATGATGAATCAGTTAAATTCATTAATTTCTTTTTATCGAAATGCCGTATTGAATATCCCTAAGAGAATAGAAGAGGGGGCAGATGAACATAAAGCGATATGGAATGCTATAAAAAATGAGGATGGGAAAGCTGCAGAGGAGTTAATGAAGGCACATATTCAACGTGATTATCAATTTTATGTTTCCATGTACTCAGGTGTTAAGGATGACGAATATTAATAAAAGGAGAGTGAAAATATGATTTTTCCAGAAAAACTTAAAATTCGTGATGTTACATTGAGAGATGGTCTGCAAAATGAGCCAGTTTTTGTAGAAACCGATCAAAAGATAAATAAAATTAAAAATTTAATTGAAGCAGGATTTGAACGTTTGGAAGTCACGTCCTTTGTTCATCCAAAGTGGGTTCCTGCGATGCAAGATGCGGATGAATTAGGACAAAATCTGCCAATGGCTCGTGGAGTAGAATATGAAGCTTTGGTCCCGAATAGACGGGGATTAGATAGGTTCCTAAATTCAAAGATACACAATGCGCTTTTTTTCCTGTCTGCGAGCACACAGCATAACCAGGCAAATTTAAATAAGAGTTCCAATGAATCTTTAATTGAAATAAAAGATTTAATTGAAGAAACCACTAAGGAGGGTAGAAAAACAATTGGTGCAATTTCAACCGCATTTGTTTGTCCGTTTGCTGGGATCGTACCGTACTCAGAGGTGGAAAGGATCGCAGAGTTCCTGGTTAATAATGGGATTTGTGAATTGGGCCTGGGAGATACAATCGGCAAAGCAACACCGAGACAGGTATATGAATATTGTAGCCGTTTAGCAGAGAAATTTCCGGACATTCCTATTGGACTTCATTTGCATGATACATATGGATACGGTTTGGCAAATGTTATGGCTGGGATACAGGCTGGTGTTCATTTAGTTGATGTAGCTCAAGCTGGTCTAGGAGGATGTCCGTATGCTCCTGGTTCTCCAGGGAATATTCAGGCAAGTCGTGTAGTGGAATTTTTAGAAAAACAGAACATCAAAACGGGTTTGGATTTGGAACAGGTAAAGAATTTAGATAAAGCATTCCCTCAGCTGTTGAATAATGCTAGAAATTTTAAAAAAACTGTATAAATTGATTAGGAATGGAAAGAACCCCGCAGTTAATTGTATACGTTATCTGAATATTCAGTAAATTTAAAAAATGACATTTTACCTTATTAGGGAAACAAGAGTGAAATGTTAATAATTGAAGGGCGGTAATCCTATGAGAAAACCTTTAGAGGGTATTAAAGTTTTAGAATTAGGTAACTTTGTAGCAGCTCCATTTGCTGGGAAGATTTTTGGTGAATTTGGTGCTGAAGTGATCAAGGTTGAGGATCCTAATAAAGGGGATTCTTTACGAAATTGGCGAGTGATGCATAACGGAACGTCCCTGTGGTGGTACGTGCATGCAAGAAATAAAAAATCTATAACTCTTAACCTTCGTGAAGAAGAGGGGCAGGAGATGGTTCGGGAGTTAGCAAAGGATGCAGATGTAATTATTGAAAATTTCCGTCCAGGAACGTTGGAGAAATGGGGAATTGGCTATGAAGATATTAAGAAAATTAATCCCAGTATCATAATGACAAGGATTTCTGGTTATGGTCAAACAGGTCCTTACCGAAATAAAGTAGGATTTGGCAGCGTTGCCGAATCAATGGGTGGTCTCCGATACCTGACAGGATTTCCTGATCGTCCCCCAGTTCGAGTTGGTTTAGCAGTTGGAGATTCCATAGCAGGTTTATATGCAGTGAATGGTACGTTAATGGCATTAAGAGCGAGGGATAACGATCCATTAAAAAGAGGACAATATGTGGATGTGGCTCTAACTGAAGCGGTATTTTCTTTGCTGGAAGGCGTACTGCCAGAATACGATTTAAAAGGAATAATAAAAGAAAGAACAGGTGCTACATTGGAAGGAATCGCTCCTTCAAATACCTATATATGTGCAGATGGAAAATATATCGTCATTGCAGCAAATAGCGATAGCATTTTCAAAAGATTTGCGCATGCGATAGGGCGACCAGAATTTTCGGAAAATCCGACTTATTTAACCAATAATGGCAGAGCTGAAAATGCGGAATATCTAGATCAAGTTATTGAAGAGTGGACTAGGAAACACTCACAAAAAGAAGTGCAAAAAATATTAGACGAGGCTGGTGTGCCGGTTGGGCCTATTTATAATATTGAAGATATTGTAATGGATGAACACTATCAAGCACGTGATATGCTTCAGACGGTCACTTTGCCGGATGGGGAGCAGGTACTAGTTCCAGGAATTGTACCAAAACTATCAGAAACTCCAGGTAGCATTGAATGGATTGGTCCTGAACTGGGACAACATAACGACGAAGTCCTTGGGGAAAAAAAATTGAATCAGCAAAAATAGTGCACTTTATTTTTGCTAGATATATCATAAAATTTCATGCCTGTCTGTCGGCCTATAGAGGTAGAAAGGGAATGAATACCTTTAAACTATAAGGGGTTATAATGCTCTTATTCTGACCTGAAAAAAAAGAGATGGTTACAGTGGATTTCCGGGTGATTTTTGAAAGCGGTACCAATAACGAACCTTGGGGAGGAAGTTTATGTTATCTATTTTAGGATTTGCAATGATTTGTACCTTCTTATTTTTGATCATGTCAAAACGTATATCTCCGTTTATTGGCCTAACAATTGTACCTATCATTTTTGGTTTAATCGGAGGGTTTGGACCAGAATTAGGGACATTGATAATGGAAGGTATTCAAAATGTTGCGCCTACCGCTATTCTTTTGTTATTTGCCATTTTGTATTTTGGTGTCATGGTAGATACAGGGTTATTTGATCCCTTAACCTCAAAAATTATTCAGTTAGCTAAAGGAGATCCACTAAAGATTACCGTAGGAACTGCTGTGTTAGCGGGAATAATAGGGTTTGATGGTGATGGATCCACGACGATGATGATTGTTGTAACAGCTTTCCTTCCTCTATATAAAAAAATGGGGATCAGTCCTATCATATTGGCCTCCATTACAATCATGCAAATTGGTATCACAACACTTGTTCCTTGGGGAGGACCTGCTGGCCGTGTAGCGAGTGTGTTAAATCTTAATCCAACTGAATTATATCTTCAAATGTTGCCAGGAATGCTTGCAAGTTTGCTGTATGTTATTGCCGTTGCTTATTTTATCGGTTTGAAAGAAAGAACTAGATACAAAAAGATAAATACAGAATCTTTATCATTACCTGAAGCAAGTATAATAGATGCTGCAATTGAAAGCGCTACAATAGAAAATATCTCACCAAAAAACACAAACATTAAGCGTCCTAAATTAATTTGGATCAATTTCCTTTTATCAATCGTTATTATGATTGCCATTGTACTAGAATGGTTACCTGCTTACGTACTCTTTATCATTGGTACCGCTCTAGGACTGCTCATTAATTATCCAGTCTTAAATGATCAACGAGATCGAGTCGCCGCTCATGCACCCAATGCAATAGCAGTGGTTACCATGGTTTTTGCTGCTGGGATTTTCTCGGGAATTTTCAAAGGTACTCCAATCTCTGAATCTATGGCACAATCGATTGTTTCCATTATCCCTACAGACCTTGGTCCATATATGGCTTTAATTACTGCGGTTGTTAGTGCACCTGCCATCTTCTTGATTGGTCCTGATGGATTTTACTTCGGGATTCTGCCAGTCCTGGCTGAAACTGCTTCTACTTACGCCATTGATACTTTATCAATTGGAACAGCTGCATTATACGGAACCCCTTTTGGTATTATGGGTCCACTAGTAGCATCAGTTTATTTATTGATTCACATAACTGGAATCAGCCTAGGTGACCTTCATAAATATGCAGCAAAATGGTCTTTAGGGATTTTTCTTATTTATATCATTGTAGGAGTGATATTAGGGACAATCTCTTTCTAAAAATGAATACTTAACAAAATCATTGGAGAGAAGGAAGACAAACTCCATTGGTGGCTGTTAATAGTTAGGTGGAGACATATTAGGGAACAAGCCGTGGAAGTTGTATGCAGAGGCCAGATTTAAGATTTCTATTCTATATTAATAGTGTTTAAGAAAGGTTCCGAATAGTGGTTGCTTTGGTTTTATTCTGGAATAATTAACATATTTTAAAAGGAGGAATGAATAATGATTCATAAATTTAAAGGACACTACCCCAATGTACATCCAAGCGCATATATAGCCCCGGGAGCACAGTTAATTGGAAACATAGAACTTAAGGAAGATACGTCTGTTTGGTTCAATGCCGTTTTAAGAGGAGATAATGAGAAAATAACGATAGGAAAAGGATCGAATATTCAAGATGGTGCAATAGTTCACGTGGATCCAGGTTTTCCAATTAAAGTCGGAGAAAATGTTACTGTCGGACATAACGTGGTTCTACATGGCTGTACTTTAGAAGATGGGGCATTAATTGGTATGGGTGCAACAATTTTAAATGGGGCAGTAATCGGAGAAGGCACTCTAATCGCAGCGGGGGCACTAGTTCCAGAAGGAAAGATAATTGAACCGGGTGTTTTAGTAGCCGGAGTTCCCGCCAAGGTCATCAGAAAACTTACACCAGAAAACATAGAGCGGGCAAAAGAAGGAGCATCCCAGTATATCAAAAATGGCGCTCTATATAAAGAAGAGAACATAAGCGAAAAAGAGGAATCATTTAAATAATTTGCATGCACTGTACGTAAAAAGTGAGAAGGCAGACTGTCCGCAAGATTGGACGAGTCTGCTTAAATATTAATAAAACGGTAGAAAGGTTTGAATTGAAAAAGCCAAAAAAACTTGCTGTATATTTATTTGAAGAGCCTTTTGAATGGGTGTTTAAGGAAACATTTGCCGTTGATTCCTACTTCCAAGTGTGATCAAAGTGCCAGTCAGTTGTAATTGGTTCCCGGTATAAAATATGAGCGCACCCCCATTGTGACGATAAATTTTTCTTCTAATATATATCATAATAGATATAATGGAGGTAGGTTATGTACAAAAATAAATTGTCTGAGAAAAACATAAAACAATTATTTAAGGCTATCCTTTCATTACAGACACAAGAAGAGTGTATGGCTTTTTTTGATGATTTGTGCACAATGAATGAAATAAAAGCTTTTACCCAAAGACTAGAAGTTGCTAGAATGCTTCAGGATGGCTTTACATACGAAGGTATTGAGGCAGAAACTGGTGCCGCATCAGCTACTATATCAAGAGTTAATAAACTATTGAATTATGGGAGTAATGGTGGTTATCAGATGTCGTTAGATCGCATGGATAATACTAAAAAATTGTAAGAGTTTCGGCAGTTGGGGACTGATATTTTGGGTCTAGATCATTCTTTAATTTTTCTGATAAAATATCAATATAATATAGAGGAAACTCGTCAATAAATAGCTTTTCGATTTCTTTTAAAACATACAACACTTGGGATTGTAATATACAGTCTCTTTTTTTGTTTGAAAAAGTGTCATAGCTTAGATAAGGTAACGCTTGTCCAAACACTTGCATAAAATATAAATAAGGCGTGAGGAAGCACCTGACGTCACCTTAGACTGACTATAGTCAGTCTTTTTTTCGGAAGAAAACTTACCCAATACTTAAAAGAATAGATAACATTTTTAAATATTATAAAAACAAGGAATTCTTCCACATGAACCACTCGATTCCCGGTATGTAATTGTATGTATGTATCGTTGGTCAAAATAATTTGGCTTGTTTAAAAATCGAAAGAGTATGTGGATTTATAGAATTGTTGGTTTATTAGATGTTTAGTAGAGTTCAATGTTATTTTACTGAAAAATTGAGTCACTTAAAATTCTGAATATTCAAAAGATATTGTTGACATTAATAATGATGGCTTGTAATATTTCATTAAAGGAATATATAAGGATATATTCCGAATGTTACCAACTTCATTGTGTAAGAATATAAGAGGAGGAACAGAAAATGACTTAAAGAGGGCGTTGAAATGAAGAGAATTTGTAGGTTTGTCACCGAAAACTTTCAGGATACATTCCCCATTATGTATAGTCCTTAGTGCTAGTAATCGAAGATAATCTTAATAAGTCGAAGACACCCCTTCAGTAAGTAGAGTAGATATGCTAGTACCGTGAAATGGAAAATCGGCTGAAATTAAACCAATAGTAAAAGGAAGGTGAAACTATGGCGGATAATTACACCAAGCAGGATTCATTTACACAGGACAAACTCCAAAACACGTTAAAGAACCGGCACGTAACAATGATAGCACTCGGTGGCATCATCGGAGCCGGGCTCTTCGTTGGAAGTGGTGCGGTCATCAATTCAACAGGGCCGGCGGCTGTTATCAGTTATACTTTGTCAGGAATTCTCATGCTTTTAATCATGCGCATGATAGGTGAAATGGCAGTGGCACAACCATCTGTCGGTTCAATTTCCGAATATGCACGGTCAGGATTGGGGAATTGGGCTGGATTTAGTGTTGGCTGGCTCTATTGGTATATGTGGGTGATCGTGGCTGCAATTGAGGCTGTAGCTGGTGCAGGAATACTTGTGAATTATTTTCCGGATATTCCACCTTGGATATTGTGCTTGGTATTATTAGTGGTGCTCACTTTGACCAACCTTTACTCGGTGCGTTCATTCGCTGAAACTGAGTTTTGGTTCGCATCTATTAAGATATTCGCGATAACCTTCTTCATTGTCTTTGGAGCCATATATACTCTTGGGCTATGGCCTGGTGAATCACCCGGTCTCTCGAACCTGTATACAGCAGGCGGCTTCTTTCCAAATGGGATCGTTGCAGCTCTAGTGGGAAGCGTTACTGTACTTTTCTCGATGGGAGGGGCAGAAATTGCCACCATTGCAGCTGCAGAGTCCGATCAGCCGGCAAAATATGCGGCGAAAGCTACCAATCAAGTCATGTATCGAATCTTATTCTTTTATATCCTCTCTGTCTTCTTCATCGTTGCAATCGTGCCATGGAATTTCGAGTTTGCTGGCATTGCTATTCAAAGCCCGTTTGCGATTGCACTAGAACGATTAGGTATTCCTTTCGCTTCTTCGCTAATGCAAGTAGTCGTTCTTACCGCAGTACTCAGTTCGCTTAATTCTTGTCTGTACATTACGTCTAGAAGTTTATTTACCTTAACCAGACAGGGAGACGCACCAAAATTTCTCATCAAACTTAATAAAAGGGGCGTTCCGGTCAGGGCAATACTGGCAGGGACGGTCTTTGGATATGTAGGCGTTGTTTTAAACTACTTTTTTCCACGGACAGTTTTTTTATTTTTAATCAATTCCGCTGGGGCAATTAGCCTATTCTACTATTTGGTGCTCGCTTTCGCTCAAATCCGTCTGCGACGAAGGTTAGAACAGGAAGCTCCTGAGAAATTAAAGTTGAAAATGTGGTTATTTCCCTATCTGTCTTATGTAGCCATTATCTGGATGTTCGTAGTGCTTATAGCAATGGCATGGATTCCTGGTACACGTTCGCAACTTCTTCTCAGTTTAGCGAGTTTCGGTGTGATTCTTGTAGCCTATTTAGTACGGTCTTGGTACAGTAAACGGAAAAATGGGCAGATTGCTGAAGAGAGTGAGGACTATGCCGATGCTACTGTAGGTGAGTGAAAACGTTAATTTTTATGTTGTGGGAAATCCCCAAGAATAAATCTTGGGAGGACATTATTTAATTAGGTAATAAAATAATGAACTGGAGGTATTGGATGTTATGACAGGACTGGGAGAAGTTAAAAATTCAGGGATTAAGAGATTTAGAAAGTTCAAAACAGATCAGTATTATCCTTCAACGTTGGGAAAGCCGGAGCATCATATTGTAAACGAGTTTAGCATGGCAGTAAGGGCAGGAAACAGAATCTTCTTAAGAGGGCAAACTGGTTTTGATTTAGACGGTAATTTTCATGGGATTGGAGATGTGGTGAAACAAGCTGATCAGGCATGTAAGTGCGTTAGGCAGCTTATTGAAGAAGCGGGCGGTTCAGTCTATGATATTTGTAAGATTACCGTGTACTTGCTTGATCGGGAAGATCGAAGTAAAGTTTATCCCGTAATAGCCGAACATTTTAAAGATGTTTATCCTTGCAGTACTGGTCTAATAGTAAGTGGTTTTGCTATGCCGGAAATGCTAATGGAGATAGATGTTGAAGCTATGATTAGTGAAGGAAGAATTGAAAATTAATAGGTATCGCTATCAATGAATGAAATCAGTCAGAACGCAAACCCTTGAAACGTAAGGGTTTGCGTTTTTTTATATTGTGTAATGGATGTAACCTTTAGGGGGAGGGGACCATACTTGTGAGAACTACAATAAAAGTGTGTGAATTTCTTGTTATGAAAAGGCAGAATAACACGAAAGTGAAAATATTAGAATTCGAAAAAGAATAAGACTTACAAAAAGTAACTACCCCTCAAAGCTTAATTCGCATTAATTAATTTTAGTAGGCATACGAAAATTAAAAATTCTTTTATCTAGAGGCACAGTTTTTGTAATTCGATATATTAATAGGAAGAAATACGTCATTATAAGCGTAAATAGATGTATGTGCTGTTAAAAAGTTTGTTAGCAAAGTAATTAAGATAGCAATTTTCCCTTATTGGAAAAAATAACTTCATTGTTAAATTATTGTTATTGAATTATAATTTTCTTGAAACATATGAAATGTTATGAATAGGAGAAAAGTATGAAAAAACTGTGGACCATTTTACTTTCATTTACGTTGTTAATTAGCTTATTCCCGCAATTAGCGATGGCAGCACCAAGCAAAAATTTTGAGCAAGAACTCACAAAGTATTTAAAGGAGGTAAGCCTTGTTAGAGGTTTTGAAGTGACGAAGGATGATATTGAAACGTCTCTTTCTTTTTACGATGAGAGTATTGAAAACTTTGAATCTATTGATGATCTTAAAGATGCCTTGGGCGAAGTTATTAAAGCGGATTTAAGTAATTTAGATGTCATTTATGAAGATTATAATCTAACTAATGAGAGCCTAATTAAACTATTGCATGAAAATGGCGAAGAACTTGACGATTATATTTTTATCTGGGACCTCGATGAGGCTGTTTATTTCTATGCAGAAGAGGGCGATTTTGAACGCGATCCAAACTTTGACAAAGAATTTGTCAATTATTTAGCCAAGGTTAGCAAAGAAAGAGGCTTCGAAGTAACAAAAGAAGATATCGAAGCGTCATTGGAACTCTATGATCTTAGCACGGAAGAATTCGAATCTGTCGCTGAGCTTAGCGAATTCTTAGGTGACGTGATAAAGGCAGACCTAAGCAACTTAGATTATTTTAATGAGAATTATGGATTGGATAAACAAGCGTTGCTTCAAATGTTGGAAGAAAATGGTGAAGATATTAACGATTATATTTACATAGATAATCTTGAAGAAACTGTTTGGAACCTTACTGGTGGGGGAATAGATGGTGAAGTTGCCGAAGATTTCCTTCCTATTTTCGAGGAAGAACTCGGTTTAACGGAAGAAGAATTACAGCGGCTTGAAGACCACTTAATGTCTTTGGAAGACCATCTTTCCAATCCGGAAACAGTCAAGCGACTTGAAGAATTGGGCAACCGCATGATGGCTTTCGAGGAATTTGATGTAGCAACCGAGCTTACAGCTGAACAGATAGCTGAAATGGCATCAATCTATGAAGAATTACTTTCCATCTTTAAGCTGAATGTATCCTATTCCCTTGTGAAAAGTGGCTCGGAATCCCCTGTAACCCTTTTGGATTTAATGAAATTGGAAGAACTGAAAGGTGCTAACCTGAAAATAGAGATATACTCTACTGACGGAAAGTTCCTGGCTGATCTTTTAATAACAGGTGATATGGTAGATTCCGACACACTTACCAATGCAGGCGGACAAATAAAGGAATCTGCTAAAGAGGTGCAAAAGACCATTGAAAAGGCACCAGTTGCTAAACCAGTAAAACAAAAGATCAGCACTCATACTAATTCGGAACATCAAACTGTAAAAGGGGCTAAACTACCAAATACCGCTTCCGATTATATCCCTAATGCCCTTTTAGGACTATGCATTGTCTTGTTCGGAAGCTTGATGTATCGAAAAATCAGGAAAGCTTAATATGAAACAATTAAAGAAAAGGCGGTTGCTTCTGCTTTCTTGCACAATTGCCATCATTTTATTTGGGGTTTGGTTTTCCACATCCAATATGTATAAGTTTGCAAAAGGCTACTTTCTTTACAAGACTCATACTCCAAGCAGCCAAGTGAATGAAACTGTTCAGAAGCCACCAAGTAGTGAACCAATAAGTAAAAAAACAACAAAGAAAGAGCTATATCCTGTCCGCCCTAAAACGGGTGAAGAAATCGGGGAACTGTATATACCCAAACTAAAAGCCAAACTCCCTATTTTCCATGGCACAAACGAGGATGAATTGGAAAAAGGCGTTGGTCACTTCGCAGGAAGTGTACTACCAGGTGAAAAAGACAATTCCGTTCTTTCCGGTCATAGAGATACGGTATTCCGTAAACTCGGGCAAGTTGGCGAAGGAGATTTGTTGATTGTAAGAACATCGGCAGGCGAGTTCACATACAAAGTCAACAAAGTTCGAATTGTGGATAAGGATGATCGCACCGTTATCGTACCAAAGCCACGGGCAACGCTAACAGTCAGTACCTGTTATCCCTTTGATTATATCGGGGCGGCACCTGAACGCTATATACTTGTCGCTTATTTGTCTTCAAAAAAGGTAAGTTCTTAATAAGCAACTTTTTATGTTCTAAAAAAAGAGTCCCGATAATGAACTGCACCCCAATTGTTAGACACCATCTAACAATTGGAGGTGCTTTTTTTATGACAAAATATTCATTAGAGTTGAAATTAAAAGCTGTCCTTGTTTATTTAGAAGGAATGGACTCATTTAGAACTGTAGCCAATCAATTTAATATCAGTTTGACTCCTTTAAAGCAATGGGTGGCGCATTATAAAGAACATGGGATAGATGGGCTAATGTCTACCTATACAAATTATGATATTAGCTTTAAGATGGATGTACTAAACTATATGAACGATTTTGGAGTGTCTAGTACCCATGCAGCTGCTGTGTATAACATTGCTTCTCCTTCTACCATTACTAATTGGCTAAAGCAATTGGAGGAGTACGGAGTTGACGCTCTTGAAACGAAGAAAAAGGGGCGTCCATCCATGAAAAAAGAAACGAAGAAAAAACCAGTAGAAGGGTCATTAGAGGCGTTACAGGCTGAAAATGAAAGATTACGTGCAGAGAATGCATATTTAAAAAAGTTGAGAGCCTTAGTTCAAGAAAGCGAAGCGTCCGAACGCAAAAAGCGAAAGTAGTACATGAGCTAAGGGGAGATTTTAATTTAAAGCTACTTCTGTCCGTCGCAAATCTGGCAAGGAGTACCTATTATTATTGGATAAACGCCTTCGGGCGTCAGGATAAATACGAAGAAATAAAGCCAGTTATTCAGGAGATATTTCATACGAATAAAGGGAGATATGGGTATCGACGCATTACATTGGAATTACGTAATAGAGGGATTTCAATGAACCATAAAACGGTCCTTCGATTGATGAAGGAGTTGGGACTAAAGTGTCTGGTCCGTATGAAGAAATACCGTTCATACAAAGGCAAGATTGGAAAGGTTGCGCCTAATATCCTCAATCGTAATTTTAAGGCAACAAAGCCAAATCAAAAATGGGTTACGGACGTAACTGAATTTCATTTACACGGTGAGAAGTTGTATTTATCGCCCATTCTAGATTTATTTAATGGAGAGATCATTGCTTACAATATCGAATCACGTCCTGTTTATCCCTTAGTCTCCAAGATGCTAGACCAAGCCTTTATGCGATTGGAATCGAAAGATTCCCCCGTTCTCCATTCAGATCAGGGCTGGCATTACCAGATGAAACAATACTCACATGATTTGAAAAGACATAACATTATACAAAGCATGTCCCGCAAAGGAAATTGTTTAGACAATGCCGTCATAGAAAACTTCTTTGGCTTACTGAAATCGGAATTACTTTATTTACAGAAGTTCGACAGCATGGAGCATTTCAAAAAAGAACTGGAAGATTATATCCATTATTACAATCACCGACGAATCAAAGTAAAACTAAAAGGCATGAGCCCAGTAGATTACCGGGTTCATGCCCTCAAGGTTGCCTAATTAAATAAAGTGTCTAACTTTTTGGGTTCACTTCATATCGGGACTCTTTTAATTTCCAATTCTTCTTATATGAGACGAGATTATTTCACATTATTATATTGTTAAGCTATCCTTATTGCTCAAAGTGCTCGATGTAGCGGATTTTAATATTTTATGATGGTAAATATAAGAGCCGGCTATCAATATATATCCGATAATGAAAAGCAGCCATCCACTGGCAGGGTCGCCCACTGATATGCTTGAATACATAGCACCCGTCAAATCAAATACAAAACCGGCATAAGCCCATTCCTTAATTCTCGGAAAACCTGGAATGAGTATTGCCGCGACACCTAATAATTTGGCTATTCCAATGAAGGGCAGAAGGTAGGTTGGATAACCTAAATGATCAAATAAAGCGACTGCATCGGGAACAGACATTATATCCGGAATAGAACCCAAAACCATTAGTGCCACCAAAAGCCCTGTGAAAATCCAATATATAATTTTTATTTTTTTCATTTATTCAAATTCCCTCCCTTAGGTTGACATTTTAATCATATTCCGCTTTCCTTTTTTTAATGCACTCTATATTATTGAACTTCAACAGTCATGGCGCGATTCTTTAATAAGAATCGCGCCACGACTGTAGGCAAACTCGAAGAAAAGCGAGTTTGCCTACAGTTTTTTTCTTGAAAAATATTCTGATAATTTCAACAATCCGATCCCAAGAGTAAATGTGCGAAATCATGTGTGCAGCACGAATTCACGAGTAAATAAGCTGAATTCACGAGTAAAAGGCCAAAACTCACGAGTAAAAGGGCCAAACTTACGAGTAAATGGTGCGAAATCACGAGTAAACGCGAGAAATCATGGGTGCAGCCCGAACTCACGAGTAAACTGGGCGAAATCCCAAGTAACTGTGCAAAATCATGGGTGCAGCACGAACAAAATGTATATCGATAGGGGGATATGCTTTGATCAGTCTTCCCTGTTGCAGCACTTGTAGGTATGGCTTTATCTTATAAAAATGTTTATTGCCTTAAAAGAATTGATAAAGGAGACGCATATGCCGACACAGGAAATCGTGATGAGTGAATACATTAACTTTAAGTCATTCAATATAATAATTCCCGCAATTACTATGAGTGAATCAATAATAAAAATAATGATTCCAGGATTAGTTGCTGTGGTTTTAGCGATTAATAGTGCCAGTAAATCCACTCCACCGGGGCTAATATGTTGTCTCAGCATAAAACCAACACCAATCCCAATCGTCATTCCACCGATAATGGCACTCGTTATGATCGGTAGATGAACCAAACCGTTTAGTGGTGTTAGCCAATCAATAATGGTTGAAGTAAAAGCTAACCCAAGGATGGCATTGAAGAAATAAGACTTGTCGTATAGAAGAGATACAAGGTATATGGGAATGTTGATCATGATCATGGTATGTCCAACCTGGATTCCCCAAACATATTTGATTAACAAACTTATTCCGAATATCCCGCCATTTATTAGATGAATGGGGACAATGAACAGATTAAGACCTACTCCAATGCAAAAACTTGAAAAAAGCAGAGTAACGAACTTTTTCATAAAAACATTCCCCTTGTCCAAATCATTATCTTAAAATATATGAGAGGAATGTAAATATATACTTAGTATAATGAAAGTACCATTGCAATTTGTGTATTGTTTGCTTTGCTCCCCAAATGATGTTCTGAAATTTAAATGGATGCCGTCACCTTGAGCACATGAATTAATTTGGCAAAAAAAAAGAGACACTCATAAAAAGTGTCTCTTTTTTTTGCCTTAATGGGGCAAGTCAGTTTTATAAGAATTTTTTATACCTTGGAAAATAGGTTGAATTTAGCCTTGTTTATTCAAGCTCTTTTTTTTGATAGGCGATTTGTAATGGTATCTTCTTGAGGTGAAGTTTGCCGTATATAAAAGGCCAGTATGAATGCAACTATGGTCAATCCTGTTGCAATCATGAATGCATCATCCACTCCCATTACGCTACCTTGTTTAATGGCCATGGCCATTTGTGATGTATTATCTGGTGATATGTTTCTTTGAGATAAGATTTCCTGAACATGCTTCGTTCCCTGGTTTGTCATGATGGAAACAAAGAATGCCATGCCAACAGCACCTGCTACCATTCTCAATGTATTGACCATTGCTGTTCCATATTTATTTAGGCTAAGTGCCAATTCATTTAATCCAGCAGTGAAGATGGGCATCATCAGTATCGACATTCCGAACATTCTAATAGTATATACCCACACCACATAAGAATAGGACGTATCTGTTTCAAGCCGCGTTAAAAGATAGGTTGTAATGATAGTGATGGCAAGTCCGCTCACCGCAAGCCATCTCGCACCAAATCGATCGAACAGCTTACCTGTGATAGGAGACATGATCCCCATTAAAATCCCGCCAGGCAATAGCATGAGACCGGATTCCATCGGGGTAAACCCCCGGATATTCTGCATATAGATTGGCATGATGATCATTCCAGAGAACATACCCATAGTTGCGATGATGTTGATAACCGTCGTTAAAGTGAACATCCGATACCGAAAAATTCTAAATTCCAAAATAGGATGGGATACAGTAAATTGCCTCCAGACAAATAAAACTAAACTGATTCCCCCAACAAGGAACATCGTCAGTACTTCGGGACTGTCCCATCCCTTGGTACCGCCTGTAGCGAATCCATATAGAACTCCGCCAAATCCGATAGTGGAAAGAATTACACCCATTTTATCGAGTTTAGGCCGACTCGTTTTCCCTACTTTTTTGATGATGAAAATGGCAAAGATGAAGTCAAGCAATGCAAATGGGAAAATGACAAAAAACAGAACCCGCCAAGAGTAGTTTTGTATAATCCATCCTGATAACGTCGGTCCTACAGCAGGGGCAAAATTCATCGCGATACCAAATATGCCCATTGCGAAACCGCGTCTGTTAGGTGGAAATATAGTGAAAATCACATTTGTGATCAAAGGGAATAAAATCCCCGCCCCGGCGGCTTGAACCACACGTCCAATCAATAAGACGGAGAAGCTGGGGGCAATTCCACATAGGAAAGTTCCTAAAGCGAAAAGTCCCATCGAAGCAAGATATAGTTGCCTTGTATTGAAACGTTCCATTAAGAAAGCAGTGATAGGGATGACGATCCCATTGACCAATAGGAAGATTGTAGTAAGCCAGTTAGCTGTTGCAGCTGAGATTTCAAAGTGATTCATTAATTGAGGCAATGCTATATTAATTAAAGTCTGATTTAAGAAAGCGACTAGAGCCCCAGCCAGCATCACCGCAAACATGGGACCCGTACGAATTTTAGTGATGGCTGTTTTGTCGTGATTCATTATTATGGCACGTCCTTTCCGCTAGGATAGTACGTATTGTACTGTCTGCTAGTTTTTAAAATTATAGAAGTTAAAGCGACTTCACTAAGTTTATAAGTGAACCAACCTATATTTTCCAATGATATACCCCATCTTAAGGAGATTAACCTCAATTCACGGCTTTTGGAGGTGTTTATTCTTCATTAGCAACTTACTTGACAATAACCAGGATATATTCTCTTTTTTAGGAAATCCCCCAGTTTAACATCCATTCTACAGGTATACCATACTTCGAACAATAATCACCAATCTAATACTTAATACGTATCAGAAAAATTGTTTCCTTTAGTATAAATACTTTAACATTCTATCATTCGTATTCACTAAATAATAGTTAATTGATAAAAAGGTGTGATGGGCAATAAAATCACGCCTTTTCCGTATGTTGAGAATTAATGTTTTTTAAATATTCAAAATAATCATTGCAATCAATGTACTGTTTAATTATAATACAAAGCATAACAAATAAAAAGTCTTTATGAGGAGGTGAAATAATTGAACATTGCAGGGATGAATATCACTTTTAGGCATTTCCCTTTTCATTATTTTTTGGATTGCATGGATCACCTTGAGATTAAAAGCATTGAATTATGGGGTGGGGAGCCACATCTATATGTTTATCGCAACATACTAGAAAATATAAGAAGTTTGAGAAGGGAAATTAAGTCCAGAAATATGAAAATCATCTGCTATACTCCAGAGCAATGTATCTATCCTTATAACATTGCATCCTCGGATGCTCATTGGCGAAAAAAAAGCATTGAATATTTTATGGACAATCTTTACGCCGCGCTGGAGTTAGACACAAACATGATGCTTATCACTTCTGGAATAGGGGACTTTTCCGTCTCACAAGAGGAATCATGGAAGTATGCGAGTGACTCAATCTTTCAATTAACCAAAGTAGCTGAGATGGAAGGTTTGATTCTTGCTTTAGAGCCATTAACAAAATATGAATCCAATCTGGTAATAGACTCTATAGGGTTAAAGAAAATGTTAGAGGAAATCCAGTCTTCCTCATTAAAAGGAATGATCGATACAGTTTCGATGCATCTGGCAGGTGAAACCCCTGATGAGTACTTTTCCTTCCTTCCCGAATTAAGCCATTTTCACCTAATGGATGGAGATGGTCAATCAGATTCGCATCTGGCACTAGATGATGGGGTTTTAAATTGGAGAGAATACTTAACAAGCCTTAAAGATCATCGTTATAAAGGAAGTTGTACTCTAGAGATTATGGGATCAAATTATTATCAAAATCCAAGGGTTGCAATCATGAAATCTATTGAAAAAGTAAGGGAATTGGGAATTTAATCTAATTTGGAGGAACTCTTTATGAGTAATGGCACACTTACAAGAAAACTGGGTTTTTGGTCTGCTCTGGCTATTGCTGTTGGAACTACTATAGGGTCGGGTATTTTTGTCTCATCAGGTGATGTTGCAAGGGCTGCGGGTACTCCTTCCATTTCTATTCTAGCCTGGATAATAGGCGGGGTGATTGCCATACCGCAAGTAATGGTGCTGGCAGAGTTATCGACGGCATACCCCCAAAATGGAAGCGGTTACGTTTATTTAAATAAAGCTGGATGGAGGCCTTTGGCATTTTTATATGGATGGGCCACTTTCTGGGCTTTGGATCCTCCATCAATATCGATTATGGCATTAGCGATTGTTTCTTATTTAGCAACCTTTTTCCCATTTTTCTCAGGAGTGGCCGGGAAATTATTGGGTATTGCGATCATCCTGCTCATCACATCGATTCATTATCGAAGTGTGAAAGAGGGAGGTCTTTTCCAAGTCATGATCACGGCTATCAAAATCATTCCTTTCCTGATTGTCATTGTCCTGGGAATCATGTATATGAACCCTGGTAACTTTACTTATACTCCAGGACCTGGTACCCAAAATTCAAGTTTAATAGGTGGTGTATCTGCAACCACATGGGCATATACGGGGATGGCCGCGATTTGTTTCATGGCTGGGGAGTTCAAAAATCCAGGGAAAATACTTCCGCGGGCTCTTATTAGTTCGGTATTCATCGTGTTGGCTTTATATACGCTGCTAGCCGTTTGTGTCATAGGCTTGATGCCATTTGAAGAATTAATGAACTCCAATGCGGCAGTTTCTGAAGCTGTTAAATATATTCCGGGATTATCTGATATTGCCTCATCATTTGTGGCCATTACGGCGATTATTGTTATCTTGGGTTCGCTGAGCTCTTGCATAATGTTTCAGCCCCGCCTTGAGTATGCAATGGCAAAGGACGGACTATTCTTTCAACGCTTTGCAAGAGTCCATCCTAAATATGAAACTCCAAGTTTCTCCATCATCGTTCAGGTTACGTATGCATGTATTCTTGTGTGCTTTAGTAATTTAACGGTGTTACTAGGCTATTTCACACTGATCCAATTGATTATTAACATTATGGACTTTGCCGCTGTTTATAAATGTCGTAAAAGGGATGATTATAACCCAATCTATCGTATGCCAATGTGGAGATTAACGACGGTTTTAGCTATTCTTGGAGCATCATGGCTGGCCTGGGGAACATTTACTTGGGCGCCAATTCAAGGAGTGATTGCAGCGTTGATCGTTATCGCAACAGGTCTGCCGGTTTACTATTATTGGGAAAGGAAATATGGATCAAAGAAAAATAACGACAGCGATATCGTCGCTTAGCAGAATGCTAAGGGAAGTTAGGCCTCTTCGATGAACGCCCTAAAAATTTAAAATAAAACAATTGTGAATTTTATTATGTTTGAATATAATACAAGACATAACAAATAAATGAAGATACAGGGAGGAATATATTGATGCTAAAGTTTGATGAGGGGTTATTTCTTGATCTTGTAGAAAAAGAGGGCCTTGCTTTTAGAGGTCAGATTGAAGAAATCGTAGATGGAATCACAAAAAGGGGCTACAGCAATATTTTCCTGATCGGGGCTGGTGGCACCATAGCCATGATGTATCCATATGAATACATTTTAAAATCAAATTCTACCATTGATGTCCATGCAGAAATTGCTGCTGAGTTCATGGTCATGAATCATAAGCATTTCAGCAAAGATTCAGTCTGTATTTTTACATCTGTATCTGGGACAACTCAAGAAACAGTTGCAGCGGCTGAGTATTGTAAAGCAAAAGGGGCTACTACAATCGCTTTAGTTGCAGAGCCAAATACCCCGTTAACACAAATTGCGGATTACTGTATAACGACAGGTTCTGAAACGCACTCTTTTGATACTTTCTTTATGCTTTTGTACATGTTCGTCTTCCGTTTCATGTATAACAATAATGAATTCCCACAATATGAACAATTCACGAAGGAGGTTTCTCTACTTCCACGTGCAATTCTGGATGCCGTTAAATCTTTTGATAAAAAAGCAGAGGAATTTGCCATTACTCATAAAGACACGGATTACCACATGATGGTCGGTTCTGGTAACCTATGGGGAAACACTTATTCATATGCGATGTGCATTTTAGAGGAAATGCAATGGATCCAAGCGAAATCCATCCACGCGGCAGAGTTTTTCCATGGTACGCTTGAACTTGTTGTTGAAGATACAAGTGTTATTTTACTAAAGGGAGAAGACGAAACAAGACCGCTGATGGACCGTGTAGAGAGATTTGTAGAAAAAATCTCAAAAAATATAACGGTTATTGATACCAAAAACTTTGATATGGAAGGCATCAGCGAAGAATTTAGAAAGCACTTTTCTGTTAGTATTAACTGGGCAGTATTAAGTCGAATCAGCGTTTACCTTGAGCGTGAAAGAAATCATCCATTAACACTTAGAAGATACTATCGACAAATGGAATATTAAGATATGTAGAGCATTACTTAGTAGTGCTCCAGACTGTATCTTAAAAAAAGTTCCAACAGATCAAAAAAAACATTCCAGTTGATTGGAGCGGGTGTGCGAGACTCCTGCGGGAAATACGTGCCCAAGGGAGACCCCACAGGCGCACAGAGCGCCAAAGGAGGCCCCCTTTCCGCCGACTGTCTGCCAAGCCTCATCAAAGCATGAGCCAATGTGGTCTTGGCTAGCCAGTTATTCGGCAGGAGTGTCGCAAATCTCTACAATTCAGAGGGTGTTTCGTTTCATTCTTAAAATCAAGTAAAAAAACATGAAGGATTCATTTGACGTCAAAATGGAGCACTACTTAAGTAGTGCTCATTTCTTAAGTTCAAAGAAAGCGGGGGAAAATGATGAGAACGGTTTCAGTCGGAGATAACTGTATGGATGTCTATCAAAAGAGCGGGGAGGTCTATCCTGGCGGTAATCCTTTAAATGTGGCTGTCTATTTAAAAGGGTTAGGTGCTGAATCTGCTTATATTGGCTGGGTGGGTTCCGATCAATATAGTGAAAAAATGGTTCAAGCGATTCTGGGAAAAGGCGTTGATATAACTCATCTTTCGAGGAAAGAAGGAAAAACAGCGGTTACTTTTGTTGAAATGGTAGGAAGTGACCGGAGGTTTGGAGAATACGACGAAGGTGTCATGGAACATTTCTGTTTAACGACGGAAGAACTCCAATACATTCAAACATTTCAGCTCATACATTCAGGGATTTGGGGACATGCGGATAAGTACTATTCCTTTTTTAAAGAAAAAGGAATGCTCACGTCTTTTGATTTCTCAGATCAGCTTGATCACGATTTAGTGAAGACTTTGCCGCAGTTTGTTGATTATCCTTTTTTTTCTTATACGAAGGATGATGCCTTTATCCGCCAATTTCTAGAGGATGTAAAAAATCAAGGATCTAAAATTGCGGTCGCCACTTTAGGTGAAAATGGTTCACTTGCTTATGACGGTATTCAATTTTATCAATGCGGTGTCGTTGAAGCGAAAGTGGTGGACACTATGGGGGCGGGGGATTCCTTCATTTCTGGTTTCATTTATGGAATATTGAATGGCAAATCTATCGGCAATTGCTTGGAATTGGGAACAGAGTCTGCTGCGAAAACAATTAGATATTTCGGTGCGTGGTGACTGGGACTGGATATAATGTATAATAGATAGTAAATAATAAATTTTGACGGATAAGGATGAATATAATATGAATTTAAATCCTTCAACCCCCCAGCCATTATATATGCAAATAAGGCAAATGTTGAAGAATGATATTCAGAACGGTAAATATAAACCAGATGAACAGATCCCAACCGAAGCGGAGCTTTGTGAAACTTATAGCGTTAGTCGCATTACCATACGAAAAGCAATAGAGGAATTGGTGAAGGAAGGAACGCTGACACGTATTCCGCGCAGAGGTACCTTTGTTGCATCTAATAAGTTCCATAATGAATTGTTATCGATAAGTGGATTCTCGGAGTTTAGTCATCAGCTTGGGATGATACCTAATTCCCGGATTTTAAGAAGTGAGGTCATACCAGCGCCAAAAGATGTTGCAGGTCATCTCCTCATTGAAGAAGGTAGCCCCGTTCTCGAACTTGAGAGACTCATGTATGTGAATGATCGTCCGCTTTTCTACGATACCGCTCATTATTCGTTAATTCGTTTTCCGGATTTAGAAAAGAAGATTGCAAGGGATGAATCAACTTATAAAATCCTTATGGAAGATTACCATACAGAAATAGTCAGTAACGATAAAATTATAGACGTGATTGGTGCTACAAAAAACTATGCTAAATTTTTAGAATGTGATATTGGCGCCAATTTATTTAGAATATTAAAGACCGCCTTCGATGCAAACGACCGGCCTGTGCATCTTTCAACGTTCATGTGCGAAACCAACAAGGTCAATCTGACTGTTCATCGGGCAAAATAGGTCATGCCAAATTATTGGCATGACCTATTTTTGTGTATTACTCCTTCAACTCTCATCATCCAATTCTTCTTCATTGATCAATGCATATAAAATATCATTACAATTAATACATAAGATTTTTTTGTTATCTAACAGAATACCGTTTAGAAATCCAGCAGTACAATATACTTTACGTGCACAGCGAACACAAGTGCCAACTAGTTCGTCCATTGATACATCCCCTTATTCAGGAATCGGATATTGTTTGGTTTTCTATTTTGAATAAAGGTAAAGGCCAAAATCTTGCATAACGGAAGTGTGCCCCATTTGCCGCAACATGGTAGCAATATTGCCACGATGATATGATCCGTGAGTGACAACGTGTAATACCGATTCGGAAATGGAAGTTTCAAGCAACCCAGCATATGGGTTATCCACGACAATTACCTTATCCGTATCCTCTGTACTCAGTATTGCTTTGTTTCTGTCGTATAAATCTACAAATATTTTTTTCATTTCCTCAATACTTTTCTTTTCAACCTCTTCTCTTGATTGATTGGAACATGCCATTGCTTCATCCATACTTTTACCCGAGATAATGTCAAACCACGCATAATCTGTGAGATAAATGTGAGACAACACTTTTGAAACCGACGAAAAACCACTCTGAATTTCCTTATGGTAAATGTGCTGCGGAAGTTCATTTAACCGATCGATGATGACTCCGTTTGCCCACGAGTGATAGTTATACATTTCTAATACTGGCTCGGGATGATTCATTAAAAAACCCCCATATACACTAGTTTTTTCGTATTCAACAATTTATGCAGTAAAAACAAAAAAATACACGAATGTATAATTATTAATATGCTGTTCTCTTATATATAACAATTCCCCCTAACCGTTCGTCCGCTCATCGCGAGTTTCCAATGTATAAAAAAGAGGATTTTGAGATAATACGGACTACTTATCACTCTGATTAGAAAAATGAATAGTTAGTGGAGGTCACATTAGAGTATTTTTTCTTGCAGGAAAACAGCTCCTTATATCGAAATGATAGTAAAGGAGATGGTATTTTTATGAATCTGAGGATCAAATATAGGCTTTATATCCATGTAGACGGAAAACTTATTCCAGAACAGTATGACCGATACGAGATACTAAATGTCAGGGAAGGTATAGATCCAAATGATACTAAGGATTACCAAGAGCTTATTAGTAAATTGAGTAAGTCGATTAATCGACCACTAAGTGAATTTGAAATAAAAAACTATGAAACAATGTAAGTGCAGTTAGTATTCTAAAATTTTCTCCTTCATTAGAATGAAAATCAAAATATAAAAGTGAAAATATTTAAAGAGAACTAGTTTCAGTCTCATTTTTCTTCTTTACTAGTTTAAAATGTTGTAGGAATCTGAGTGAGCACCGCCTGATGTATCTCTAAAAATAAAGACGGTGGTATAGACTTGCTCCGGTAGAGGACAGGGGACACAGACATGATTGAAGTGCATGATATATAACGCCAATTAAGCGCTCCATTTTCTTGGAGCGCTTAATTGGCGTTTACTCATTAAAATCAGATATCCGTCGGAAATATTGTTTAAGGCTTATTTATTGAGAGAAATTGTTTCTGATTTTTTGAATGGTCGTTGAAGCGCTTCATCCGAATGGGCTGGCAGTTATATTTGTGAACAAAAAACCTCCTTATTGACCTTGACTTTGTAATATTTATTTCATATTATATTTTATAATGAAATGTTTATTTTAATAATTAGAAAATTCACTATGGGTACAACCGGAGGTGAATGAGAAGCTTGGAATGATGGTTGGTGGAAGCAATTTCAAAGTGTATGCCTTATCATCTTTTATCTTCTTATGGTCGGGCTGGACCTGGCATTTAATAGAAGTTTGATTAAATTGTAAAAAATATCTTCTATTATTTATCAATCCTTTCGCATGAAAGAAATCTATAAAAAGGGGAAATTAATTATGATACTACACGAGAAGAATTCATTGTCAGAAAAAACGAAAAAATCAGCTGATTTATTTGAAAAAGCTTGTGAAGTGATTCCGGGCGGTGTCACAGCACATATTAAATACTTTCCGCCACATCCCTTAATGATGGAAAAAGGAAAAGGCAGTAAGTTATATGATGTAGATGGCAATGAATATATCGATTATTTATTATGTTATGGAGCTCTTATATCAGGTCATGGTCATCAACAAGTATTTGATGCTGTGACAAAACAAATGTTAGAGTCTGGAACTACCATATTCGGTACGCCTCACAAGATGGAAACAACAATGGCGGAAAAATTAGTAGGGTTATATCCTGGGATTGAAATGGTACGTTATACGAATTCGGGCTTAGAAGCTACACTTCTTGCAATTCGTACGGCGGTGGCTTATACCGGAAAACCGAAATTGGCAAAGTTTGAAGGACATTATCATGGAGGATATGATCAAGTATTAGTGAGTGTTAACCCTGATATGGAACAGGCAGGTAACGCAACAGCTCCTAAAGCGGTAGGAGAATCAAGAGGAATACCAGATTACTATATTGAAAATACCGTCATTCTTCCATTCAATGATTTAGAATCTACCGAGAAGATTTTACGTGCCCATGCACATGAATTAGCAGGTGTTATTTTAGAGCCAATTCAAGGAGGGTTCATACCTGCTGAACAAGAATTCATGGAAGGACTTCGTAGAATAACAGAAGAACTTAATATAGTGCTTATTTTCGATGAAGTAAAAACAGGATTCAGGATATCAATTGGGGGAGCTCAAAAAGTATATGGCATTAAACCGGATATCACTACCTTAGGAAAAGTTCTGGGCGGCGGATTCCCAGTAGGGGCCATTGGAGGTAAAAAAGAAATAATGATGATTACCTCTGCTAGAGGCGGACGAGATATTTTAACAGCTGGAGCAGATAATGCAGATAAACAAAATCCGTTATATCATAGTGGAACATACAATGGTCATCCGACCATATTGGCTGCCGGTTTAGCAACTATTGACTTATTGGAACAAGAAGGAACAATGGAAGATTTGTTTGCTAAGACGCAATCTTTACGTAAGGAACTTGAGAATGTGTATAAAAAACACGGCTTAAACATGCAAACAGTCGGTATGGGCAGTATCTTTAACATTATCTTAGCCGAAGGCCCGATTAAAAATTATCGTGATATGGGCAGGGCAAATACGAAGTTAAGAAAAGAGATTGACTATGAGTTATTAAAATTAGGTATTTATACAAAGCCGCTAAATCGTTATTCGATGTCTGTTGTACACACGGAGGAAGATATTCTTCGAACTGTGGAAGCGCATGACGAAGCCATTGGGCGGATCCTGAAATAATTCAGCTTAACTGAGTGTCAGATGGAAAGCAAAAGGCCCGATCAAAGCGATTTTAATTGATCTGGCCTTTTTTAATTCCACCATGGCACTTGCAATTAACTTGACAAAAAAGGATGAAAAAACCTATTGTTAAATTATAATCCTTCACAAAAAGGAACTAGATACTCCTACAATACATAAATATAATTAAAGGGGCGCTCTTTTTAATGTCAAACGTCTATCAAAACATCGCTGGACAAATAGGGGAAATGAGCAAGTCCCACGTGAAAATAGCTACATATATTTTAGAGAATCAAACGACCGTTCCTTTCTTTACAGTTGGGAAATTAGCAAAAATGGCAGGCGTCAGTGATGCCACTGTTGTACGGTTTGCAACCTCGCTTGGCTATTCAGGCTATCCAGAGATGCAGCAGTATATGCAGAATTCCGTTAAGCAGCAGCTGACAACGACAGAACGACTGAAGATGTCACAAAAAGTATACAATAAAGAGTCTTCAGGGGTATACGAAGTTTTCCAAGATGACATCGCAAACATAAAATCCACTATGGAGAAATTGGATGAAGATGCATTCCATGAAGCAGTGAAATGCTTATTACAAGCGAGACGAGTATATGTTATCGCAAACCGCAGTGCCACTTCCCTAGGCGTGTTTTTGGAATATTATCTTCAAATTGTTTTAAATAATGTGGAACTTCTGCAGTCATTGGAGAATTCATCGGAAAAGTTATATAATTTAGGTGAAAAAGATGTAGTGATTGGCGTCAGTTTTGCACGATATACGAAAAGCACAATTCAAATGTTTTCGTTTGCAAAGGAAAAAAATGCGACAACAATTGCCATTACTGATAATTTACTCTCACCGCTTATTCCTCATGCGGACATTCCGTTGACAGCATCCAGTCAGATGCCCAGCTTCATTGACTCTTTCGTTGCACCATTAAGCTTGATTAATGCTTTGATCATGTTTGTCGGAAAAGAGAAGCAGGAAGATATACACGATCGATTAGAAGTTTTGGAAGACATCTGGAGTCATTTTGATGTTTTTCAAAGAAAGAAAATGCAATAGAAAAAAAGCCTTACTCTTCCAATGTGGAAGAGTAAGGCTATTTAATTTATCACATAATGATATTCCGCCATAGCTTATTTCAATGGAGGCAAATTACTGGATCGTTTACTTTTCTCGTCTGCGCTACTGATTTCCTTTTTTCCGAAAAAATGAGTCAACACAATGATTACCCCGGTTAGTAATAGTGTTGAATATAGTTGGCTTCTTGTAGAATCGATAAAAGCCATGGAAATTAAAATGATGGAAATCCCCAGGATCGTCGCATATGTCAAATATGGGAACAACCACATCTTCACTTTCAGAGCATCAGGATTCTCTTTTTCCAATCTATTTCTCATCCTTAACTGAGAAATGGAAATAACCAAATAAACTAGCAAGATAATCGCTCCTGAAGAGTTAACCAGAAAGAGAAAAACCAATTCAGGCGAAACATAACTCATCACTACAGCAATATAAGAAAATATGGTAGCTGCAAAAACAGCTCTGGCAGGTACGCCATTTTTATTCAACTTACTAAAATATTGTGGGGCATCCCCTTTTTTTGCTAAAGAGAAAAGCATTCGGGATGTTGTATACAATCCAGCATTTAGACATGATAAAACAGCAGTTAGTACGATGAAATTCATGAGGTGAGCTGCAAAAGGAATGCCTAGGTTTTCTAAAACGGCAACAAATGGACTTTGTAATACATTGGCAGAATTCCATGGAAGTAATGTCACAACTACGGCTATTGATCCTACATAAAAGATCAAGACACGCCAAATTGTACTATTAATGGCTTTAGAGACGGACTTAACAGGATCCTTTGATTCAGCTGCTGCAATGGTCGCTACTTCTGTACCGGCAAAAGAGAAAAATACAGTGATGACTCCAACGAAGACGGAACTTACACCATTAGGGAAAAAACCCCCGTTTTGTACAAGGTTAGATATTCCAACCGTCGATTCTCCTGAAAATCCGAATATATAAGATACTCCTAAAATTAAAAAGGCGATGATGCTCGCTACTTTAATCATGGCAAACCAATATTCAAATTCTCCAAAGGATTTCACTGAATAGATATTTGTTAAAGTCAAAGCGATTGTCAAGGCCAAAGCAAGAAACCATAAAGGAATACCTGGGTACCACATATTGATGATGGCTGCACCTGCAATGGCTTCAATGGCAATAACGACAACCCATTGAAACCAATAAAGCCACCCAACCGTAGTACCTGCCCAAGGGCCAATTGCGTCCCGGGCATATTCTGAAAATGAACCACTTGATGGATTGGAAGTGGCCATTTCACCAAGGCTCTTCATAATCAAGAACACTAATACACCGGCAATTACATAAGAGACCAAGATGCCAGGCCCGACCTTATGTATGGCAGCGCCACTACCTACAAAAAGACCTGCACCAATGACGCCTCCGATTGCAATCATTGACATGTGACGAGAACTGAGTGATTGTTCTAAATCATTCTGTTGTTTTTTCATGTAAGACCTCCCCGAAAAATGTTGTGTAAAAGCTTACAATTACCCTACCGAAACTGGATTGATTATAGTTTACACAATTTTTAGATTTTTTGAAATAAAAAATTCAAAATTATATACAAAAAGAAATAATCATTGCTTAATTAAATGAAATAAAATATTATTAAATTAAACACAGATTTCTAAAAAATCTGATAATTTTCATTTGCAGAAAAGGATGTGCTTTTGTTGATTAAGGTTGCTGCAGTTCAATTACAAGCTATCCCTGGTGAAAGGGATAAAAATATTAAAAATTGTATAGAAATGGTTGAAGAGTCGGCTAAACAGGGAGCTGAATTAATCGTATTACCTGAACTTTGGGTGAGTGGCTACTATTTATCGAAGGAGCAATTCGAATCGTTGCAAGAGGTTCCGACTGGAGAAACTGTTACATTATTTCAAAAGCTCGCTAAAGAGTTAAAAGTAATACTCATCGTCCCTTTTGTAGAGGGAGAAAATGGAAACCTTTACATATCCTTAGCTGTAATTGAGTCAACAGGGGAAGTCATTGCCACTTATCGAAAATCATTTTTATGGGGAAGAGAGAAGGATATATTTACTCCTGGTGAGAAAGCCTATAATGCAATAGAAACATCGAAAGGGAAAATAGGTGTTCTTATTTGTGCAGATATTGAATTTCCTGAACCAAGCCGGATTCTAGCTCTTCAAGGTGCAGAACTTATTATTGTTCCTTCAGTGTGGAGTTACGGAGCTGAAACAAGATGGGATATTCAACTTCCGGCACGTGCACTCGATAATACGGTTTATATTCTTGGAGTAAACACGGTTAATGAGGGAAGTTGCGGAAAGAGTAAACTTGTCGCTCCGACCGGTGAGGTCCTATGTGAAGCTTCAAGATCAGAGCAGAGTATTCTAATTCATGATGTGGATTTTTCAATTATATCCGAGGTGCGAAATGAAGTTCCTTATCTGGATGATTTAGACAAGAAATTGTGGCCGAATGAGTTGTTATTTGCATTGGAAAAATAGATTTTTTCAAAATTCATTAAACGAATCACGTGGGTCTATAACTAAAATCTTATAAAAGTTTATTAAAATCCATTTTTCATTATTAAATGATTAATGGATTTTTTGTTTTATTAGGAATTATAAGCAAAATAATTTTTGAACCATGAATCGGCTTTTTCGAATTATCATGCCAAAGGTCAATGTATTGATCCCTGTACAACTACAGTTATCACAATGATAATTATTAATCGGGGAAAAATTTCAGAAAATTATTGTTTTTCTGAAATATACACTTTATAATTTACCTAACAAACGTTAGGTGGGGATGAATTGAAAAAGCAAGAATTGATAGATGCAGCCCTTTTGCATTATTCACTACATGGATATCAAGGAGCTACCATGAAGAAAATCGCGGATGAAGTGGGAATAAAACCAGCATCCATTTATTTTTTTTATAAAAACAAAGAGGAATTATTTATCGCCGCTTTTCAACATTTACTTGATAACCATTTAGCCGAAATGAAACGAATTTTAGCTAAAACAAGTTCACGATCAGTTGATCGGATTTTTAGCGAAATGCTTCATGGGATCGTTAAGTATCACAAAAATGATGAGCGAGGGACTATGGCGTATATATCGTTAGTTACGTCACCCATTCCGGAAATCAAACTATATTTACAAAAGTATTTGTTGCATTTTAATGATTGGATGGCCAGTTCACTTGAGGATCTATTGAGGCAGAGGTATCCGAGCATTTCTGCAGACGAAGTGGACCAAATCATTAAGCAATTTGTTTTACTCGGGAATGGATTATTCTGGGGTATTAACTTGTATGAGGGACAAGATTTAATGGAACAAGTTCATATTGCAGATCGTTTCATCAGCTCCATGTTTAGTGATATAGAAAGGAAATATGTGAAGTCATAATTATGGCAGGAATGGATTAGTTGCTAAAAGGGGGTGATATAAATAATAAAATCATGACAAGGAAAATGGTTCAGCATGTCTATTAAAAACAAAGGAGTGTATTCCAATAAAAATTAAAGTGATCATGCCAGTTATATCGGATATTTTTAATGAAGAAATTAGAAAAGAGATTAAATCTTATGTTTCTGAAAGCACTGAAGTAGGAGTTTGCAACCTTGATTATGGACCTGAATCAATTGAAAGCGAATATGATGAAGCACTATGTATACCTAATTTCCTGGAAAAAGCAAAGCAGGCTGAAGAAGAGGGGTATCAGGGTGTAATCAGTGATTGTTTTGGAGATCCGGGTGTGAAGCCTGCAAGAGAAATATTGGATATTCCCGTTGTTGGGCCGTGTGAGTCCTCCATGCTTGTTGCGAGCTCACTGGCAAAATCCTTTTCGATTGTAACGGTGCTGCCCAATGTTGTGCCCATGATTGAAAATATAAGTAAAACTCTAGGTGTGGATGGGAATGTCGCCTCCATTAGATATGTGAATATTCCTGTTCTGGAAGTTCAAGACAAGGAAAAGTTAAAAAGTGCGTTGTTTGAAGAAATGATAAAGGCGATTGAACATGACAATGCCCATGCTTTAGTGTTAGGGTGTACAGGCTTTATGGGTGTTGCAGCGGAGCTTCAGGAACGATTATCGCAAAATGGTTATGATGTTCCGGTTATTGATCCCGCATTTGCAGCTACAAAGATGCTTGAAATTTTAATTGCTATGGGGGTTAAACAAAGCCGCTTGACCTACATGACTCCACCTTCTAAACAGAGAACAAAAAGTTCATAAACTTTTTTGAAGAAAACGAAAACACCGAATCTTGTAAAGTGAATTAACGGAATATTCAGGATATTTAAGATTCAATATAGCTTGAAAAAGGCAGGGAAATCTCCAAGTTGATCGATAAAGCTGAGGAGTAATTCATAGGGGGTGAGTTTATGGAAGATCGTACAAAGTTGGGAGACGATTACTCTCTATCGAGAGTTCCACAAAATGCGAGATTGCCAATGTGGGATATCATGATTGTCAGAGTCGGTGCCCTGGCTACACTTTCTCAATTTATGCTAGGAGCGGCGTTAGGATACGGAATGACTTTTTGGCAGGCGTTTTGGGCCATGATGTTTGGAAGTGTCATTTTACAAGTTATAAGTTTTCTAATCGGTTATGCCGGTGCACGTGAAGGGCTTTCAACTAGTTTATTGTCGCGTTGGACAGGATTCGGCAGGTATGGTTCGAGTATCATTGGCGCGGTCATTGCTTTTTGTACAATTGGCTGGTTTGTAGTACAGAACACTGTTTTTGCTAATGGATTGGTCGAAGCCACCGACGGTAAATTGACCCTCCCAATTGCAGCTGCCATTACCGGATTAGGTGTAACGGTGCTGGTTATATTTGGTTTCAAGCTATTGAGCATGACAGCCAAAATTACCGTTCCTGCCTTTCTATTGGTGGTAGGGATTGGCATCTATCAAGTTCTTAGTGATCATTCCATTTTCAGTTTAATGGGAACGCCGCCTCCGGGAGAGAGTCTTTCTCTGGGAGTGGGTGCAACAATGGTTGCTGGAGGATTCATTATTGGTGCCGTAATCACACCTGACTTCAGTCGGTTTGCCCGAAATGGTAAGGATGTTTTTTGGATGACTACCATTGGTACGCTAGTGGGTGAACTTGGGGTGGGAATGATCGCTGTGTTAATGGCCCATGCAGCAAAAACGAGCGATGTCGTCAGCATCATGCTACAAACGTCTGGCTGGCTTGGCGCTGCAGTTGTCGTTTTTTCCACAGTGAAAATTAATAACGTAAATTTATATTCCTCTTCTCTTGGCTTTACTAATATTTTCGATTCTGTTTTTAAGGTCAAGATGAATCGAGGACTCGTTACACTTGTAATTGGTGCTATCGGCACTTTGCTTTCCATTATGGGCATTCTCGATAGATTTGTAGACTTCCTTGTTTTACTTGGAATCATGATACCTCCAATAGCCGGAATTATGGTGGTTGATTACTTCGTGCTTAGAACGTATCGAAAAGCCCTTGATGAAAGCAGGGAAAAAGGAACATTGCCATCTGATCCTGAAAAATTGAATCCAGTTACATTAGTTGCCTGGGCAGCAGGATTTGCAAGTGGCTATTTCATTACAGTTGGCATACCATCTATCAATTCCCTTCTAATAAGCGGCATTATCTATTACGCAGGTGTGTTATTCACAAAAGCCATCAAAGGGAAAAAAGAGAATAGGGATCATATCGCATCATAATTTTTGAAAATCGGGGGTTGTGAGAAAATGAGGAGATTAGGTAAACAGGAAATTGAAGATATAGCAGTAGGTGCGGCTTTACTCGGAACGGGTGGAGGAGGAGATCCTTACATTGGTAAACTAATGGCTTTACAGGCAATTGAAGAATACGGGGAAATCACATTGTTGGATGTGGATGAAGTTCCTGATGACGCACTAGTAGTTCCTTCCGCGATGATGGGGGCACCGACGGTAATGTTGGAAAAAGCTCCAAGTGGTGAAGAGGCAACAGCCGCTTTCAAAAACCTCGAAGCTTATTTAGGAAAAAAGATTTTTGCAACGATGCCGATTGAAGCAGGCGGAGTGAATTCGATGGTGCCACTTGCACTTGCTGCCAAACTTGGCTTGCCTGTAGTGGATGTTGATGGAATGGGAAGAGCATTCCCCGAATTGCAGATGGTCACTTTTTATTTGGATGGAATTGCAGCCACTCCGATGGTTCTTGCGGATGAGAAAGGCAATACGTCACTGCTCTCAACCATAAACAATGTTTGGACGGAAAGGATTGCCCGTGCCGCAACGATTGAAATGGGCGGTTCCACCATGACAGCCATCTATCCAATGACAGGAAAGAATATAAAGGAAAGCGGAATTAGAAATATACTAAGTTTAGAAGAACAAATCGGCAAGACAATAAGGCTTGCAAAGCAAAACAATGTTGATCCAATAAAAGAAGTGTTGAATAAGGCGGACGGGTTTGAATTGTTCCGTGGAAAAGTGAGTGATATCAACCGCAAGACAGAGGCGGGATTTGCTAGAGGTGTGGCAACATTCGAGGGAATCAATGAGTATAAGGGAGAAAAACTCGAGGTGCGATTCCAAAATGAACATTTAATTGCACAGACAGAGAAACGCTTGCTTTGTGTCACTCCAGATTTGATTGCGGTGCTTGATGCAGAAACAGGCTTGCCAATCACTACTGAAGGGATCAGATATGGAGCAAGATGCGTGGTGATCGGAATGCCATGCCATCCTAAGTGGCGAACGGAAAAGGGAATTGAAGCTGTAGGCCCAAGATACTTTGGCTATGAAGTTGGTTATGTACCTATTGAAGAACTAGTGAAAAAAGGAGGGATAGCATAATGGGTGTTTATCGAATAGGAATTGATGTCGGGGGAACCCATACAGATGCAGTGCTTTTAGATCAATATAATCAGGTCATTTCGGAAACGAAATCGCATACAACGGAGGATGTTTTCATTGGCATCTATACAGCAATGAGAAAAATAATCGATGATGCAAAGGTTCCGGTGGAGCAAATTAAGTATGCAATGCTCGGTACGACCCATTGTACAAATGCTATCGTTGAACGAAAGAGATTAAACAAAATCGCAGCAATCCGTATTGGTGCACCGGCTACTTTAGCAGTTAAACCGCTGATTGGCGTACCTGAAGACCTCTGCGCAGTACTCGGAAAATACGTATACCTAATCCGCGGCGGACATGAATATGATGGCCGTGAGATTGTTGAATTAGATGAAGCCCGTTTGTATGAAATTGCAGAAGAAATCAATGGGAAAGTGGATTCCATCGCGATTACATCTGTCTTCTCACCTGTATCGCAAACACATGAACAAAGAGCAAGTGAAATTTTCAAAGAAGTGCTGGGAGAAGAAATTTCAATTTCTTTATCTTCAGAAATTGGTTCAGTCGGTTTACTGGAAAGGGAAAATGCGACGATTCTTAATGCTGCTGTCGTAAATGTCGCTAAAACGACTGCTGACGGATTCATCAATGCCCTGAAGAATGAAGGAATTGAGGCAAAAGTATTCTTTTGCCAAAACGATGGGACATTAATGTCAATTGAATATGCGGTTAAATACCCAATCTTCACTGTTGCTTGCGGTCCGACTAACTCATTAAGGGGAGCATCCTATTTGAGTGAGTTAACAGATGCAATCGTTGTTGATGTTGGGGGGACAACAACAGATATTGGTGTTCTAGTTCAATCGTTTCCAAGGGAATCTTCTTTGGCAGTAGAGATTGGAGGAGCCAGAACAAACTTCCGGATGCCTGATTTAATTTCGATTGGACTTGGCGGAGGGACAATAATCCGCATAGAAGATAATGGAGAGTTCACAATTGGACCCGATAGTGTCGGTTACCGACTGCCAGAAAAATCCTTGATTTTCGGAGGTGATACTTTAACGACAACTGATGTTGCTGTGGCTCTTGGTAAGGTGGAACTTGGGGATGCTTCAAAAGTGGCTCACCTTGATAAGGAATTATTAAATAGAGTCTATTTAAATATGGTCAATCTGGTCGAAGAAGCCATTGATAAGATGAAAACAAGTGCTGCACCAGTGCCTGTCATTCTCGTTGGAGGTGGAAGCATCCTTTTACCTGAGGAATTAAAAGGTGCATCTGAAGTCATACGCCCGTTACATTCAGGTGTAGCAAATGCCATTGGGTCGGCTATCTCACAGGTTAGCGGACAGATTGAAAAAGTATATGCACTAGCTGAAATAGGAAGGGAAACAGCATTGGAACAGGCAAAGGAAATAGCGATGTCAGAAGCGATCAGCGCCGGAGCCGATCCCGAAACGCTTGTTATTGTTGATATAGAAGATGTACCTTTAGCGTATATGCCTGGGAATGCAACCCGTATTCGTGTGAAAGCAGCTGGTGATTTAGCCCAGACTGAAATGAATGAACTGGTGTAGCAGGCAGGGGTTTGTAAATTTTACTGTGCAGAGGGAGCTTTACTTTTTTCAGTAAGTGGAAAAGGCAAGGCGCTATGCTAACACAGATAAATAAGCTTATACACTAACTTGTTTGCCGAATTACATTGAATATAAATGTTTTTGATTGGCGATAATTATATTAATGTACTACCCCCTAAGTGGTACTCCTCCATTGTTAAAAGCCCCTCTCTTAATCGAGGGGCTTTTTTTGTGTCGGGAATTGTTAAATAAATTTGTAGGAGCTTTTTGGACTGCATTTAGATTGAATTGGATTTTTTATACTTCTGTCCAACCAAAAATATCAGCGGTGAACCTATAATGCTTGGAAGAAACCAAAAAATTAATGGGTTCCATTCATTCAAGAAAGTTATATTGGGTACATTCACTACAAGAATGGCAGTACAAATGGCGATATAGGAACCGAGCATCCCGCTAATATGGGATGCAATCCAGTTTTTCCATTTCTTCTTACCAGCAAGATAGCCTATAAATGCGAAAGAATATGAAAATATTCCAATGAAAAATAAATATGCGCTGCTTTCCCAATTCAATATTGCCATTGTCAGGGATGTGACAAAGAGTACAACATATGCACTGTGATATATTTCACCACAAATTGAATGCATACCTCTTTTTTTATTTGAAGACATAGCACCTATTCCACTAACAAGACATATTGCTCCAGCGAAAATATGAATGAATAGAATGATCTGAAAGATAAGCATCTTTCCTTTCGTTAAATAATCATTATCATAACGTAACAGATTAAATATTTATTTTATTATAATACAAATATTTACCAAAATATGAATGTTATTTTGCAAAGAACAAAATCAATTTAGTTATGGAAGATGAGTTTCAAAATACAATGGAACATCCTTTGCAAAAAGGGTTCAGGCGCTGTTTTTGTTGCGGAAAGCCGTCAGTGAATCCGTTTTTTTTGTTAATTTTTATCTTTTGTACAAAGGCAGTGCCCGCTCAAATAGGCAGTATGCGTGGTCCTTTTTAAGGATAAAGGAGGATTTTTCGTTTCATTTGAAGAATGTTTTGGGGAATGGGGGTGGATTATTTGCGACAACATATTGAACAGGACTTATCTAAAGATGATATTTTTAAAATGATCGTTAAGCACCTTGATGTATTTCCGTTGACTAGTCTAGAGGCTATTAGAGAAGTGATCAGAAGTTCATTAAAACAAAGAGGCTTGATAGGGGGGATGAATAAACAATCAGGAGCCGCTAATGTAGCATATAACCGGAAAATATCAGACCAGGATATCCAGTTATTAAATGATTGTATTTGTGAGCTTTTATATAGCCGCATTATCCAACCTGGTATTAATGAAGTTAATCAGGATTTACCATGGATTTCTGTTTCTGATAAAGTGAAACTTAAAACATTGGTGAACTCATTGTCTTAACCTTTTACATATAAAAGCCCTTCTCTTAATCGAGAGGGGCCCATTTTTATTTGAATTTATTAATCCATCATAGCAAGTTTTTTAAATCCATTATTTTTTTTATCCTTCATCTCAATTAAGTATATGTTTCACCTGTAAGGTGGGATTCAAACATATCGATGATTTCAAGAAAACGTTCAGCTTCACGGAAAACGTGATCCGCCAATAAAGGATGGATAATGCTCTTGATTTTGCATTCTTCGATTAAATCTCTGGCGGTTTTCTTAAAGTCTCGAAGTGATACGACGGAAACTCGGTTCTGATCTAGAAATTGATCCAAAAGAGGAGCGGTTTGAGATTGCGGTTTCATGGACTCTAAGTCCACAGCTTGAAAGACTAATTGATCAAAATCATTGCTAAATCCTCGCGCCATATCCACCAGCTTTCTTTCCGAGGGATCAAGAAGGTGTCCGATGAATTTTGCATGATCCGCCATGATCCTTAAAAAGAAAACATTTTCTTTGATGATGGCATCTGCAAGTGGTTTCAATTTGCCCTCATTTAATTCTTTTAATCGTTTTCTGAAATAATTGGCTTCCCTGCTGGTATGGTCGACTAAAAGCGGGAAATTGTTTGCACCAGGCAATTTACAGGTGAGTATCAACCCCAATACCTTCCTTTTGAATAAAAATATTCCTGTAGCGGCTTGTTGCACTTCCGAGTTAAATCTCCTGATCTGTTCTGGATCAGTTTGATTTGTTAATGAATGGGATTGCTGTTCTATCCGTTCAAATAAATGATAAAACTGATTTGCCTCCTCAATTAGCTGTGTATCTTCACATCTAAAACCTAGTCTTAAAAATAACGAGTGTTCCTTCATTATTCTTGACCAAAAACGAATCTCATCCAAAGAGCGTGCAACAAACATTCCTGATTTATTCCTCATAGCTTCCTGTATGTCCTCATTCATAACTAAAGCCCCCTTTTTAAAACAAAACCATCATTGAATCTTATTAACAAAGGGACATTAGTATTCTGCTCAATTTGAATATGGATAAAATTAATTATATATCCTTTTAGCGCCTCGAACCAATCGGTGCTTGTTGGCGTTTTTTATGATGAGTTCTTATTGTAATCTCTTGAAGGGGGATGCCATTCATCCATGTTCTTGCCGTATATGTGATTATTTGCATTTTTGCGAGAAAGGAAAATGGATTTTGAACCTAGGATGGCACCAAAGGCAAGTAACATTAAAGATTCAAAGGGGGAATCGAATACCATGTATTTTCTAGAAAAAATTTCGGCAGCCGCTCTGTATAAAAACCCTTAGACTTTTGCCTAAGGGATCTCACATTTTAATCCAGCAGTATCATTAGGTTGCTATTGATCGTCATTTGTCACTAAGTTCATTTATTTTTTTCGTAAGCTCGTTAAATTTCTGGTCGAGTTCTGTGTACGCTTTATCGTTTGGAGTCATAAAGCTAAGCTTTCCCAAAACTTCTTGTCTTTCTGTTTCAAGTGTTAATCGTAGTTCTTCCAGATCATCTCTTTGGGAGGATGATTCATACAATTGTTTTTGTATGTGATGATTTGAAATGATGAGTTTGCTGCTTGTCGTTTTTTCGAGAAAATATCGATCATGCGATACGACGATTAGCGTTCCAGTATACTGTGCTAAGGTATCTTCAAGTTGTTCCCGTGAAGCTAAGTCCAAGTGATTTGTCGGCTCATCCAAAATAAGCACATCTTTTTCTTCCAGGATATATACCATTAACTTACACTTCACTCGTTCACCCATACTCATATTTTTAATGGGTTCTGTCCATTGAGATGCCGTGAAGCCTAAATGCTTCATTAAAGTTTGAACGTTACCTCTCGACTCGAAAGATTCTTTATGAAATAGCTGGGAGGGTGTTAGTTCAAGTGGCAAATCAAACACCTCTTGCGTCAAATAGCCAATTTTTGCAGATGGTGAAATCCAAACATTGCCCGCAAAAGTTTCATGACCAAGAATTATTTTTAGTAATGTCGTCTTTCCGCTGCCATTGGGACCTATTATGGAAACCTTCTCACCATGCTGAATCGTGAAATTGACGTTTTTAAATAGTGTTCGCTCGTTAAAACCCTTAGTCAAATTCTTAACTTCCAAAAAACGTTTTCCCGTCTTATTTTTTGCTTTAATTGAAAAACGTACATTATATTCGGATTCAACAGGTTCAGCTTTTGCTTTTTCTAGCTCTTTTTCAAGACGCTTTTGTTTAGATTTTACCTGTGCATCCATTCGTTTTGCTTTTACGCGATAGTATTCCTTAACTCCTTCCTTTTTCGTCGATTGGGAATGGGCTTTTTTTGACCAAGAAGTGATTTCATTCATTTGTCCCTCAATCCGTTCAACCATTTTTTGCTGTTTTTCATATTCACGTTGTTGTGTAAGTCTTTTTTGTTTGCGAACCTCCATATAACTAGAATAATTCCCTCTGTGTTCAATTAGCTTTTTATCTTCAATCGACCAAATTTTCGTTGCAACAGCATCCAAAAAATAACGATCATGCGAAACAAAAATGATGGTACCTCTATAATTTTTTATTTGTCCCTTGAGGAATTCTAAGCTGTCCTCATCAAGATGGTTCGTCGGTTCATCTAATAGTAAAAGGTCTGCATCCATAGAAAGTCCTTTTGCAAGTCGGGCTTTCAGTTTTTCTCCCCCGCTTAATTGCTGGAATTCATGGCCTGGTACATTCATTTTATCAAGTAATTTAACTTCGGAAGGGGTCTTATCTTCGGAAGGATGCGACACGACTTCTTGTTCAACCATAAAAACTTTCAAGTCTTGCTGCAGCCATTGGAATTGTCCACGTACAGGCTCTAAATCATGGTTAATTAATTGCAACATCGTAGATTTACCGGCACCGTTTTTGCCAATGATACCGATGATTTCCCCTTGTTGAACACTGGCATTTACATTCTCAAAAATGTTTACGTCCATTACTTCATAGCTAATATTGGTTAATTTTAATAATTCTTTCATATAATTCATCCCTCTCCTTAATGGGAGGATAAAAAAAATCCTCCCAATTCATATGGAAGGATTAGCCGTACCTGTGCATTGTCAAATAAGAGCTATTTGAGTATAGCTCTGTAATTTATAGAAAATGGGCAGACTAATCCTATTTCGTATGATTTGAAATATGTGATTTCAAATTTAAAAAATAAGATTAGTTAATCATCGGCCACCCATCATCCCTTCTGATAGTAATAAAATCAGTATAGCATAAAATGATCTTTAAAAACAAAAGGAAACAGCATAATGTCAATCCAATTTCAAAGATTTATTATTGTTTTAACTCCATCAAATATCTTATGATAAGGTGAAGCAATAGGACTGCATTTTTACTAAATGATGTGTTATAGGGGCTTAGTTAAATTCATGAAACATTTACCGCCATAGGGTTGTTTCCTTAAGGAGGATATTAATATGGAATATATAAAGGGAATCGATGTTTCACATTGGCAAGGTGCCATTAATTGGGGGGAAGTTGCAAAGGCTGACGTGAAGTTCGTGTTCATTAAAGCAACAGAGGGAACGAGTTATTCTAAGTTATCCTATTTCAAAGAAAATGCACCACAAGCATTGGCAGCTGGATTGAAAGTCGGGGCCTATCACTATGCAAAGTTTGCAACTGTTGCAGAAGCAAAGGCTGAGGCAGCTTATTTTTTAGATTCAATCAGCTCTTTTGCTTTAAATTACCCTGTTGTTCTTGATCTTGAGGAAAATAAAAAAAGGGCAAAGAAAAAAACGCTGACCGATGCAGCATTAGCTTTTTTAGAGTCTATTGAACAAGCTGGATATACGGCCATGCTGTATACTGGTAAATACTTTCTCGAAAATAGTTTGGATGAATCAAGGTTGACGAATTACGCATTGTGGATTGCCAGATACAACAGCACGTTGGGACGTAGCGCAGATATTTGGCAGCATTCTGATTCGGGTAAAATAAGGGGCATCAGTACAAAGGTGGATTTGAATATAGCCTATAGGGATTTTACAAATACAATAAATACTTTTAGGAAGCACAACTCCCTTGCATTGAAAACCGAAACAACGACAACTTATACTGTAACAAAGGGCGACACACTTAGCTTCATTGCAAAAAACCATAACACAACTGTAAAATCCCTTGTTAGTCTTAACGGAATTAAAGACCCCGACAAAATTTATATCGGTCAAAAATTAAGGTTGAAATAAATAAAGGCTCTTCTCATTACGAGAGGAGCTCAGTTTGTATAATTAAAAAACAGAGTAGATTGGAACGGAAGGTCCGAGACTCCTGCTTAGAAAAGCGCGTTCAGGGGAGACCCCGCAGGCGCAAAGGCGCCGAGGAGGCTCCCGGACCGCCCGCGGAAAGCGAGTGCCTGGAGAGTAAATCAACGTTCAAATTGTACAAACCCTTAAAATACTGTAGATAAACTCGACTCATCTCATTACGAGAGGAGCTTATTTTTTAATATATTCCTTATATTTCTTTAAGTTCGTCAATTGCTACTTCTGATCTTTCCTCTAATGGTCCTCTTAAATGTACGGTAGCCGTTCTTCCATCTTCATTTAAATTATCAATCCATACTGAGGTGCCATTATATCTCACCTCAATGTCGGATGAAGAAGAAAGTATCTGTTTTACACGCTTAACATCCACATATATCCCTCCCTGCTGATTAGTCTACCTATTATTTGGGGAAAGGCTTAATTTTATTCGTTTATTCAGGGATTAATGTTGCAACTAATTCATATAAGGCTAGATGATGTTTAACCTTCCGTGTTATTCTTAATCTTGAAAATATTGTAAAATGGATCTTAACGTGATGAATTTTGAAAAAATGCAGACTGGAGTCAGTTTTTCTCAATGGGCTAAGTCTAAACAAAAAAGAATATGTTATAGAGCTAACGGATGCCTTGCTTTCAAATAGGGGAGTGCTTCGTACCTCCTACTCAAATGGAGTTCATGGGACGGAAGGGTTGAATAAGGAAGTAGTTAAGATGGGACAATATTGGAGGAGAAAGTGTTGTTTGGTTTGAAGTCCATAAGCATTCTATACATGTTTTAAGGGGGGTATCATGGAATTATCGTTATTATTGGAATATGGCTGGGTGTTAATTATTCTAATTTTTTTAGAAGGATTATTATCTGCCGATAATGCATTGGTTTTAGCCATTATGTCAAAGCATTTACCAAAAGAACAGCAAAAAAAAGCGATTAATATTGGGTTGCTTTTAGCTTTTATATTTAGGATTGGTGCAATCTTTATTATTTCGTACCTTTTCCATGTTTGGCAAGTTCAAGCAATTGGTGCTGCCTATTTGATTTTCATCTCATTAAAGCATTTACTAAAAAAGGACCACGGGGAGAAAGAGGGAAAAGGGAAAAGCTATCGCATGACCGTTGCGCAAATTGCATTGGCTGATATTGCTTTTGCTATCGATTCCATTTTAGCTGCAGTCGCTCTTGTCATTGCCTTGCCAGATACACCAATGGGTGATATAGGAGGTATGGATGGGGCAAAGTTCATTGTCATTTTATTAGGAGCAATTGCAGGTTTAATTGTCATCCGGTTTGCAGCAGGATACTTTGTTAAGATACTGACGGAGCGACCTAGCCTCGAAACGGCAGCCATGTTAATCGTTGGCTGGGTAGGGGTTAAGTTATTAATGCATACCCTTGCGCATCCAGCCGTGCACATTATCCCGCACGATTTTGTTGAAGGACCGATTTGGAATATCATCTTTTGGTCAGTCATGCTTCTTATTGCTATAGGCGGATGGGTTTTATCTGGAAAAACAGTGAAAAATGATAGGCAAAATGACTAATGTTATCAGAATAAAAAAGAGTGGAAATACCTTAGGGTTAATTTTTGTAAACCTATGTTTTTAAATAGGATTTTAAGACCGACTTCCAATTTCGGTCTTTTTTTGCCTCCAGGCACTTCCTTTCCGCGGCGTTCCGGGAGCCTCCTCGGCTCCTTTGCGTCTGCGGGTTTACTATGGACTCGCTTTTCTAGGCATGAATCTGGCATATCTGTTCCAATCAAGTATTAACTTTTAGATAAAAGCCTTTTGCCTACAAATTGAGGAGACCACGATATGTGGTCTCTTTTATTAATGTTTAACAAATCCTGTTTGTAAAACATGTATGAAATAAATAACCATGATTTATTTATCCAAACTTGTAGCGTTTTCAATGATGTTCGGTGGAGGACTGCATGCTCTTCAATCAGTAGTGGTCATTACTTCCGTTCCACTCATCTTAATAATGGCGATGGCATCGATATCGCTCATTAAATGGATAAAAGAGGATCAGGCCGGAAGCGGCAGTATAGAAAAAACTATCAATGGAGAACCTACAAAGCTAACATCTTAAAGTATCATTCAAACTCGGAGGATACAGTATATGGGATAAATAAAAACAGGCACCAGCTAAAAAAACAGCTGGTGCCTGTTTGACGTGATTTGTAAACAAAAAATGTCACAAAATTATTCAGCGCCAAGATGGCCTAACTGTCCATTAATGAAATGATGCACCGTATGAATAAAAACAAAAATGCCTCCTCATATTAAAAGTGAGGGGATGTGTCACATGATAAAAAGTATATCTACTTTTCAAGCGACAATGGTGCTGATACTATCCATTGGGTTGATGAACCATGTTATCGTTTTGCCTTCTCTGCTTGGGGCATCCGGAAGAGATTCATGGATCAGTACTTTAGTCACCGGGATGCTTTTTCTATTATGGCTTCCCATGGTTTATTGGATCATAAATAAAACAAAGCAACAGCATATCATTGGCTGGCTTCATACACACAGTCACCCGCTCGTTGCCTGGTCCATAAAAATCCTTCTTTTCTTCTATCTTTTATTAAACTTGTTTGTCACTTTATTTAGCACATTTTCCTGGGTGAACAGTACTTATATGATTCAAACGCCAGAATATATATTATTTATACCTTTCATCATCCTATGTTTTATTGCTGCCGAGGCTGGAATCAAAACAATAGCCATTGCCGGGGGATTGGTTTTGCCTCTTGTTGTGGCACTTGGATTTATGATAATGACGGCAAATATACAGTTTAAGGATTACTCCTTGCTTTTCCCTATTTTTGAAAATGGGATTGCACCTGTTTGGGACGGGGTCGTAATACTAGGCGGAGGTTTTACAGAGATATTTCTACTCGTTTTGGTTCAACAGTTTGTAAAGACAGAAATAAAGTTCAGGAGTTTACTTTTTTTAAGTTTATTTCTTTTGTTTATCAGTATGGGACCGATAATAGGCTCCATTACGGAGTTTGGTCCGGTACAGGCTGCCAAAATCAGCAATCCTGCATACGCTCAATGGCGTTTACTAACCATGGGTAAGTATTTGAACCGGCTGGATTTTTTATCAATATACCAATGGCTTTCAGGTGCATTTATCCGTGTATCTTTATCGATATTCCTAATGGGGGAACTGTTTCAAATTAAATCAAGGAAAATAAAAAATATTGTATTGCTTGCTATATCAGTCTCCTTGATCATTGCACTTTGTATACCAATCGACATTCCAACATACAGGAATTTTACGGAACGATATTATTTTAAATTGAGTGTGATCAGCATTTTGTTTATAACCTTTTTCATTATCATGGTCATTTTTTTGAAAGAAAGGGTGAAAAAGAATGGAGCCTCTATTGAACAAGGAAAATAAGGGGAGTTCTTCGGAGATCCAGCTAAAGACGGAGTATTTCAATGAATTATTCGGAATGAGCTCGGATGTAAAATTCAAAAAGCATACCATTACATCTGAAGCGAAAACAGATCCGCCCCTTATATGCACTTTGATTTATTCAGAGGTGTTGGTAGATGTCAAAAAGCTGTGGGAATCAGTAGCACGGCTTGAAGGTAGTGTATTGATAAATTCTAAACTGACGGAAGAAGAGGTTATTGAGGATCCGCAAGACGAATTTAAGGTCAGTAGGGTTTTCCCTTCCTACACTTTAAAAGAAGGTGTGGAGGAAAACGTATTTTCCGGGATGGTCCTGATGCTATTTGAAGAATTGGAATTATTATTTATGTTTTCCCTACCAAGCATCCCGAATCGAAGTCCCGAGGAAACAAGTAGTGAAACTTCCATCCGAGGTCCACGTGATGGATTTATCGAAGATATCTCTGTTAATTTAGGGTTGATCAGAAAAAGATATAAAACTGCATCACTCGAAAATCAAGCATATACCATTGGGGATAGGAGCAAGACAAAAATCAATTTATTATATGTGAGAGATGTTGTAAATCCAGAAACCATTGAAAAAGTAAAAAGGAAAATCTCCTCAATAAACACAGATATCTTGTTGGGAACTGCTGAACTTGAAGAATTTTTATCAGACAGTAAGTTCAAACTGATCCCGTTTTTTGATTATACAGGGAGGCCGGATTATGCTGTAGCCAGTTTAAATAATGGACGCTTTGTCATTTTAGTGGATGGGTCACCAACTGCCTTAATTGGGCCAGGTAATATTACACTCTTGTTAAAAGCCGCGGAAGATCGTCATACTCCTTCTTACTATACAAATTTCGAATATTTCTTTCGCATTATCGGACTGCTGGTATCCATATTTCTTCCAGGTTTTTATATAGCACTAGTATCATTTCAATTAGACCAGCTCCCCTTCTCATTTCTGGCGACAATAACCGTATCTAGGTTTGGATTGCCTATATCACCTCAACAAGAGGCTTTCTTGATTTTGGGTTTATTTGAGCTGTTTCGGGAGGCAGGAGTCACACTCCCAAAAGCAATCGGTCAATCACTGGCTGTTGTGGGTGGATTAATCATTGGCGATGCGGCAATTAGAGGCGGGATTACATCACCGACGATGTTGGTGGTGGCAGGTACTACTGCGGTAGCCACCTATACATTAATCAATCAATCATTAGGTGGAATCGTAAGCATGGCCAGGTTTTTTGTATTATTTCTCTCTTCTGTTTTAGGTTTATTCGGATTTTTTCTCGGTGTTTTCTCCATTGTCCTTTATTTATCAAGGCTGCAGGTTTATGGTTTACCCTACTTAGCGCCTATCTCACCATTATCCTTGAAAGATCTAGGGGGCGGTGTCTTTGTGAAGCCATATCTCTTTAGGAAGAAACGAGCCGAAACGCTGAAAACCAAGGACAATACAAAAGGAAATCGCTAATGAAAATGATCCTTAGAATTATACTATTTGTATTGAGCCTTGCTCTTTTAAGTGGCTGCTGGGATACCAAGGATATTCAAGATATTCAATATATAAGTGCAATGGGAATAGATTATCAGAATGGTCAGTATGTCATTTATGTACAGGTGACGTCTTTTGCCGGTGTGGCTAAACAAGAAGGCCTGGAACCAAAACCAACAACTGTTTGGGTAGCCAAAGGGCGAGGGGATACAATGAACGAGGCCATGAATGATATTTATAAAAGGTCAAACCAGTATATTTATTGGGCTCATGTTAAATTGATCATTTTCTCTGAAAGCTTACTAAAACATGGATTGGTCAACGTAAACGATCCCATTTTAAGATTTCAGCAAATCAGGGAAACAACTTGGTTATATGGAACCGATGATTCCTTAGAAAAGATCCTCTTTGTCAATAGTTTATTCGGCTCTTCAGTGCAAACAAGCATTTTCAATCCGAAGGATATTTATAAATTAAGATCCTTTGTCGAACCCATCAGGATCCAAAGATTTTATACGCAAAATTATGAAACGGGAATGACAATAAAACTACCGAAGATTTCGTTAAAAAATGAGGTGTGGAAAGCAAAAGGAAAATCACAGAACACCGTTAAACTAACAGGGGCCTATTTTATTAAAAATAATCAACTGATGGGGGAGATTGCAAATAAACATCTTGGGGGTATGAGATGGTTAACAAAATCAACGGTAAGGTCCCCAATTGGAATAAGTATCAACAAAAACAAAAATGTTCAAATATCGCTAATGAGGCCAAAATTCAATATAAAGCCTATCTATGTAAATGATGAAGTAGAATTCGATATTTCAATTGAAGTAGAAGGTGCCGTAATGGATATGGAAGAAAACATCTCCTTACCCCGCCTTAAAGAAAAAATACAGAGGGCATTAGAGAAAGAAATTAGGGATACCTACAAATATGCTCTTGAAAAAAATATAGACATCTATAATTTAGAAGGAGTTATCTACAGAAAGGATTTGAAAAAATGGAAAAAATTTTCTAAAGAGGGTTTTAGCCTTAATGAAGAATCCATCCGTAATATTCAGGTGGATATTGCTATTAAAATAACAGGCGATTATAAATATGAGTACATGAATTGACACTTTTGGAAGTGGATCGCAGGCTGCCATGACAGAATCTTTCTTCAAAGTCCAATGATTATGATATGGCAGCTACTGTAAATGATAGATCCGACAACTAACTATGTAAGGATTTATTTTGACCTACATAACGATTAAAGGAAATCAGATTTTACTTTAATAGACCAAAACGAAATCCATAGACTACGACTTGTGTACGGTTCTTGGCTTTAAACTTTGTCATTAAACTGCTTATATAATCCCTTATAGTATGCTCGCTTAATTGCAATAATTCGGCCATCTTTTTATTGTTACACCCCTCCGCCAGCAAATTTAAAACCATGGATTCCCGTTCCGTCAATTGTAGATCTGTATCAATGGAAACCTCATCATCCTTTCTTGATAAATATAAGCCTAAACGTTTTCCGACCCGTTCAAGTAAAGTTAGTTCATCTTTTGAATAATCGAATTCCTCTCCTAATTGATCAAAGGTCAGCCAGCCAAAAACTTGCTGGTCATGAACGATCGGCACAAATATGACAGATGAAAGATTAAACAAGGCTATATGTTCCTTTTTAATATAATGATTGGGATCCTTTAAGAATACAGGCTTTTTTGAATTGAAAACAAAGGATTGCTTCAAACTGAGTTGCCCTCTCATGCTTTGAACCTTGGGCAGCTCCAATCCAATGGTGCCATAAAATTGATTGGACCAAGGAATATAAGCATAAAAAACACATCTTTTATAGTGAAAGAACTCTTCACATTTTTTTAGGATATGAGCAAAATCCTTAATTCCTGATGAGTTAATTAGAAGCTCATCTAACTGGTCTAATAGTTGCAGCCTTTTAAGTTCAGCATTTTCTTCGTGGGTTTTTGAAAGTTGCATTGGTTCGACATCCATCCATTTGTTATAGCTATGGATGAGATGAGTGAAAATGGATAATAAGAACATTAGAATGGAAAAGGTATGGGCATGTTTCAGGTTGGCCATTAAGGTAACGATGGACTTTTCAAAGATTAATCGGAACATGCTGAAATGGTTCACATTTAAAATGGGTAAATGTGATTGAAGCCAAGTTTCCAGATGCTTATCGTATGTTTCATTTATGTCTTCGATTATTGGGGTAGATAATAATAGTAGAAATGATTCGAGTAATGTTTGTATCACCTTACGTTCATTTTCTAATATAAGGGGCTCTAGATTCAAATAAATATTGATATTTTCTTCAATTTGTTTGTTATGGCTTTTGATGAATAATATGAATTGCTGAAACGATATCTCTTCAAAAGCATGGGAGGGCTGGGTCATACAGGTCTCTTCTCCTTAAACGAAATACCCCTATATAAGGGGGATACTTACCCTATTATTATACAGCATATTATAGGATAGTATTTCAAAATGCGAGGAGTAAAATAAAGGCATAGACAGACAATGAAGCTTTCTTTTTAGCGGCATCCCATTTATATGGATGGGCAATTGTTAAAGTCAGCTTCATTTACTTGTATAGGAATACTTGTCCAGTGAGAACCTCTAAGGATGAGGATTCCAGTATCAGGTAAATAAGTAAAGGAGATCTGATGAAATCATGAGACTTGAAAACAAAGTGGCAATCATCACTGGCGGGGGTACAGGAATCGGGAAAGAAACAGCTTTGCTATTTGCCAGGGAAGGAGCAAAAATCGTCATCACTGACATAAACCAACAATCCGGTGATCAAGCTGTGAAAGACATTCAGGCCATCGGCGGAGAGGCCCTAGTCATTCATCATGATGTAAGCAATGAAGAAGATTGGAAAAAGGTTGCAAAGGAAACGATCGATACCTTTAATAAGGTGGATGTTCTGTTCAACAATGCGGGTATTTATATCATAAAACCGGTTGCAGAGATTGAACTGGAGGAGTGGAATCGTCTCATGTCGATTAACGTGACCGGCGTATTTTTGGGAATGAAGCATATTATGCCACTGATGGCGAAACAAAATAAAGGTTCAGTCATAAACGCTTCTTCCATAGCAGGCTTGATTGGCGCACCTGGTCATGTTTTATACGGTGCAAGCAAGGGAGCGGTGCGGACAATGACTAAAGATGCTGCTATCGAGTATGCTTCAAAAGGGGTCCGAGTTAACTCGATTCATCCAGGATATATCGATACCGGGATGGCGGACTATGCATCTGAACAAACGGGCAGTTCAAAAGATGAATTGGGTAAAGAATTCCCGTTGGGACATCTGGGCAGCGTCAAAAATGTTGCGAATACAGTGCTTTTCATTGCCTCGGACGAATCTTCCTATACTACGGGTACTGAATTTGTAATAGATGGCGGAGCGACTGCTCGCTAAAATTTCTTTGTAACGGATATTGAAAACGAAAAAACTAAGGAGTGTTTAAATATGAGATTGGAAAATAAAGTGGCGATCGTTACTGGGGGAGCAAGCGGGATTGGAGCAAGTACGGCTCAATTATTTGCAGAAGAAGGAGCAAAGGTGGTCATTGCCGATTTTGCTGATCATGGACAAGCTGTGTCAGAAGAGTTAAATGGAAAAGGGTATGATACTCTTTTTGTTAAAACGGACGTGACAAATGAAAATGACGTAAAGAATATGATTGAAGAGACAGTTAACAAATATGGAAAACTGGATATCATGTTTGCAAACGCAGGGATTGCAAGAGACGGAAACATCCATGAGTTAAGCTATGAGCAATGGCAAAAAACAATTGATATTAATTTATCCGGTGTCTTCCTATCCGATAAATATGCGATAGAGCAAATGCAAAAACAATCTACAGGCGGCGCCATTGTCAATACAGGTTCCATCCATAGCCATGCAGGGAAACCGGGGGTAACAGCCTATTCTGCTGCGAAAGGCGGGGTCAAACTATTAACACAAACGTTAGGTTCGACTTATGCCAGAGATGGCATTCGTGTCAACGCAGTCTGCCCAGGATATATTGATACACCACTTATTGCCCAAGCACAAGGTGAGATCAGGCAAGGTTTGATCGATTTACATCCAATCGGCCGTTTAGGCAGAGCGGAAGAAGTGGCGAAAGCTGTTCTCTTCCTTGCAAGTGACGATGCATCATTTGTTACAGGCACAAGCCTTATTGTAGACGGCGGTTATACGGCGGTATAATAAGGGCACGTCTGGTTCTTTCAAATAGTCAAATTCGTTTTTGCGATATTTACATGGAATATAGAGCTTCTTCCGTATGATGATTGGTGTCCGTATACACCAACCATACTGGAGGGCTTTTTTTTTTGCATGTAATTTTATGTCTATTGAGGATACTTTTAGACTTTTTTTTAGTGTGCGGCGATAAATAAGGCCAAACGGATAATTCGATTACAATCTAGATCGCTTAATAGCTCTCTATAACTTTTATATACGTCCGGGTATCTCCCAGTAAGTATATACACCATTTCCTTCCTTTTTATATAAATTATATTTAGTTCAATAATAAAAATGGAAGTAAATCCAATTAATAGTATTTTTATGTTAAAGTTGTAAAGTTGATATTTTATTACATAATTTCATTAGGAAGGAACAAAATCTGTTGATAAAGGAAGGGTTAAATGGCGAAAAGAATATTACGTAGTATGTTGCTTTTATTACTAGGCATGGTTAGTTTTTCTTTTTTATCTGGCTTAAAAGTTGAAGCGGCAGATCGAGTGCATACTGTATCCTCTCAAGAAACGGTAGAATCGATTGCAGCGATCTATGATATATCGACAGAGCAATTAATGAATATGAATGGTTTACCGGATGGTAAGTTATATATTGGCCAGAAGTTAACCATTCAGACTGCTTATACTCCTTCGAACTATCAGTGGTCAGAGAGAGGGAAACAAATTGGGAATTATGCGAAATCTTTTACAGGATTTAAAAAAACGGCTGGAGAAGAGACACCTATCAAAGGGTTTGATTCTAGCGGATTGATTCATTGGGTACTTTCCCGACAAAAGGTGCCTATCGACCGTTTGTCAGTTGAAGGCTATTATAAGCAAGGAATGGATACAAATACGCCTAAGGCTGGAGATATTATATTTTTTCTGGAAAAGGGAAGTTCAAAAGCCGTGACCGCTGGGATCTATCTGGGGGGAAATCAGTTCATTAATTCTGGATACGGAGCAGAGACGGTTCAGGTGAGATCTACCACAGAAAAATATTTTGCACAATACCAAGTCGAGTATAAAACGTATACACCAAAAGGAGAGCATGTCGTTCAAAATAATGAAACACTTAAAAGTATCTCGGATAATTACGGTGTATCGGTGGATACAATCAAAAAGCGTAACGCATTACCAACTGATGGCTTGATGCAGGGACAGTATCTTCAAATATACAGCAATCCCTTGTATCCATTTTATACAAATCAAGTGGCTTCCTATGATAAAGCTTATGATGTCATAAAGTATGCCTATACTCTACGTGGATTTACCTATGTTTTCGGAGAATATGATCCGATGATTGGAATGGATTGCAGTGGTTTTATCTATTGGGCCATGAAGGAGCAGGGCATTTCCCTTAAACGTGGTTCGGCAGCGGACTACTATTCCTCGCTGCCGAAACTCAGCGATCCAAAGGCAGGGGACTTAGTATTTTTCAGAGATACAGACTTAAGTCATGAGATAACCCACGTCGGTATTTATCTAGGGGATGGTCGCTTTATTCATACAACAAGGAATACTGGAGTTCATATATCTGATCTTACTTCAAGTTATTTTACTCAGAAGTTCGAAAGTTTTGGGCAAGTCCAAGTCAATATGGACTAAGATAGCCACGAGAGAGTTAGACTATTTGAATTTTCTAGTCATATTATTCACTTAAGGTTCACCTTAAACAAAATCCCGTATACTTATTGAATACGGGATTTGTGTTTGATCTTCTCCTTTAGTTGAAGAAGGAGGCACCATTAACGAACGTTTATGGTGAGAGCGTTTTTAAAAGTTTTCACTTTATGACAGGTTAATTGAAATAATAATTACGGGGCAGAATAGCTCAATAAAAATGGGTATAAGGGTGTTCAATAGTTTGTGGAGTAAATGAAAATAGAGAATGTTATGGAGACTGATGATGTAAAAAAATATATCAAAAGAAAAAACCAGCTTTATTAGACTGGTTTTTTCATCTTAATATAACACTTTGTTAAATTAGTTTTTAAGACTTACATGTTCAATCATACGCTTCATTGCCTGAATTTGCCCCATATGAGTCGCTTCATGCATTAATGTTAAACCTGCAAGTTCTATAACAGTCTTACAACCTAGGAATGGTGTATCCAAATCTCGATCTAGCTGTTCAGGAGGAATTTGCTTTAAACGAGTTAATTGATCTTTCAACTGTACAACCAGCTCATCCATAGCAGGTATATTCCCTGTCCAATCAGCTGGTTTTGTGCCATTCCCAAACAATTCTATATAATTCGTGGGAAGATGTGTTGTTACATGCGGGAAACCAAACATCGTTTGTTCTGTAATTGTCAAAACGTGACCAGTATGCCAATGAATTGTGTTATTAAAACCTTCTGGCTGCTTATCGGTTTGTTCCTTAGCAATGGATTCTACATTCTTGATGAAGTATTCTCTTGTCATCTCAAATTGCTTAAATACAAGTTGATTCATCTTTTTCTCTCCTCTCATTAACAAAAACATCCATATTATACCAGTAAAAAACGGAAAAGAATATGGTTGAAACTTCCTGAAATTAGTTCTATGTCAACCGGTTCTTTTTCCACAATAGGGAGCGATCAAGAATCGCTTTACTTATAGAACTTACGGGTGAGTTATTTTATTTAAGGCTCAATAAAAATAATAAATCCAATTGCACCCTTCCATTTTATTAGCATTCTTACAAAAATAAAAAAGTCCCATAAGTTTTTTTGTAATTAACTGAAAATTCAATATATCCTCTTTAAATACTAATTTATATTTGTTATACAATTGTAAAATTATACATCTTCATTTTCGGTATAATGGGAATTATTAGAAATTTATTGTGGTGTATGAATATTTACCAATAGGGAGCTATTCATTTCTTCAAAATTCTGGAATTTTATCATAAGGGCGCTCTAACGTTCCCAGAAAGTTTGATGATTCCTGGAATATAAGGGAGGCCACCCCTTACCCGAATGTATTCTAAATATGATTTAGTGCAGTATAACGCCAATAGAAAGGCGAAAGATGCAGTGTGTTCCAAACTAAGTAAGCCTAAAGGATATGAATGTGAGGAATTTCGATTTGCCACTTATGAAGGGGCTGGAACTGGAGATGTAAGACACTCTGTTTGATACATTCCGAAAGCAGCGAATAATACACATGGACGCTGGCTCGGTGCATGGTATGCATATGATCGGCTTTTGCACAAAGATCAATTTTATATTGGATTTAATGAGTAACTGTCGCTGTGTCGGTTGGATGAGACTTAAGAGTTTGTACCGAACCACGTATTTCCCTTTTTCTCTTGAATCGGCAGCCAGTGAGAGGTTGTTCACGCTCGCTATTGGGTGAAATTCCCGAATGTGCCCGCCGTATAGTTTTAGCAAAAATCAATGGTACTTCCTCCTGAATAGAGTCCTCGATATAAGTACATCCATTGAAATCCTTTAGACTTATCAAGACTCAGTTAAAGATTGACAGCTATATAACTTTGGTGAAGAACGCCTGCTTTTTGGCTTAACCACCATACAAGGCTATTAAATCTTTAGCTTGGTAAATTGTTCGTCCTTTGAACAAATCTACTTTTTTGGCTAGTTCTGGAGACAAAGAGTGTTGTCAATTCCTGTGAACTACCCCTTAAATAAATGTCGAATGTAGTTATGATACCCTCAAAAGAATCAACTATTAGAAGTAATGTTTGAGGGTAAAGGTATTAAAAGGGAGGCTAATTGTTTTTGAATATAATAGATATTGATCAATTGCTTTTAGCAACTGAAGAACTTGCTGAAGAGTCAATTCCATTTCATCTCGATGCATTTGATATTGATCAATTATTAGATAAAACGGATAACTGGTAAAGAAAAGCATACCCGAATGAAGTGAACCCAAAAAGATGATCCCGGCAATAGCGTCGGTGGCATTCTATATTAACGCCGGTTATGTACTGGATAAAGTGAAAGTTCGTCGGGAAAAATGGATAGGGGGCTTTAGTGGCTTAGGTCTGGCATTATTCGTTTATCTCATGTTTCATGCAGAAACGGTTACGGGAGTTATCATCTATCAAACCATTATACCTATATTTTCCGCAGTCTTATCCACTATTATTTTTAGTCTGCCGCTGAAGTATTTACCGGAAGCAATAGGAGGTACGGCATTGGGTGTGGTCAATTTAGGGATGCAAGTGGCTAGCTTCATCGCTCCTTTGACGATTGGTTTAGTCATAGACGCTTTCGGTGGTTCATTTAATGGAGCAGTTTGGTTATTGGTTTCATTCGGAGTCGTTTGTTTTATCGCTTTTATGACCTTGAAATCGGGAAAGGAAAATTTCATGACTGAAAAAATGCAGGTCAATAGTGGAGTTCACATAAAATGAAATACTTCATTTTATTACTAATTATAAAAGTTTGTTAGTTAAAACAAACGCGTATATAGAGAGTGGAATAAGTCTCCTTGTAAGCCTGATGTTACTGAATTTCAGTAAACAAGGCTTTTTATTTTTGGCCGCTTTTGCATAATTTATTGCTATTTACCAAGTGAAGCGGTGTGGTTGATTTCCCCTCCAGATGCTCGCTTTCCGCGGGGCGGGCGGTGAGCCTCCTCGGCGTAAACACCTGTGGGGTCTCACCTGTCCCGCTGCTCCCGCAGGAGTCTCGCACTTGCACTCCAATCAACCTTAAATCGTTTCGTTTTAAAAACAACAATCTTTACGAAAAGAGCCTTATTTTTTTATACGACTTTAGCAATAATGTGCTGCAATTAATCTAAATCGTGGAGTGTTAAGACCTATTTCCGGAAAAAGGGAAATGCATGTACCAGTATCGTGAGTAAAGTCCTAAGGAAGCACTGAAATCTAAGTTTTTATTAATGTATAACTTTGGTAAAATTAGATTTTAAAACTAACCAACATCTTTTAGGGAGGAAGCAAATGAAGGTAAATAAAATACATCATGCAGCAATAATTTGTTCCGATTATGAAAAATCCAAAAACTTCTATGTCAATATTTTAGGGTGCGATATCAAGAAGGAAACTTATCGGTCTGAAAGGAAATCATATAAATTGGATCTAATGGTCGGAGGGGAATATCAGCTGGAATTATTCTCATTTCCTGATAGCCCCCATCGTCTTAGTTATCCTGAAGCTAGAGGGCTTAGACATCTCGCTTTTGAAGTGGAAGATATTAATCAAGCGATTGAGGATTTAGAAAAAGAAAACATTTCAGTCGAACCTATCCGTGTTGATGAGTTAACAGGAAAAAGGTTTACCTTTTTTTGCGATCCGGATGATTTGCCTCTTGAAATATATGAAAAGTAGGGATTACAGGCAAAGAGGGCTTTAAGGCATGAAGTTTAATAGAAGGGATAAAACTTCAACAATTGAGGTAAACTCTTTTTTTAATTTGATTTCAACAGATGGATATGATGATTCCCATTGATAGGCCGATACTATTGAATTATCTCCACTTGTATTCCATATTTCGATGAGAGCTGAAATGATCAACAGCTATAATATCTGTAGATCGGTCATTTAAATATGTCAGGAGATAAAAAAATGAATGTTTACAAATTTACACTGTTGATACTTTTAACGACTTTTTTAATGGGTTCTTCTTTTGCAGTGGTTAAAATGGGTCTGCCTTATTCATCCCCATTATTATTGGCAGCATTACGCTTCACACTTGCCGGATTCATAATGGCGATGATCGTAATCTTTTTAAAAAGACCGCATCCAAACTCTAGAGGGGATTGGATTAAAATTCTTATTATCGGCACTTTTCAAACAGCCGGAGTAATGGGGTGCATTTTCCTGAGTTTACGCACTATTACGGCAAGTGAATCCTCAATTCTTACATTCACGAACCCGTTGCTTGTTGTTGTATTCGGTACCATCTTTTCACAAACACGTTATAAACTATATCAATGGATTGGAGTTTCATTAGGATTAGTTGGAGTAATTATAACGATGGGGGCTCAACTTGAATTTAAGGTTGGCATTCTTTTCGGCATTCTTTCTGCTGTTTTCTGGGCCATTTCCACCATTTTGGCAAAAAAATGGGGAGCGATTTCCGATACATGGGTATTATCTGCTTATCAGATGCTTTTTGGCGGTTTACTGCTTTTACTTGGCAGCTTTATTCTTGAAAAACCTTTTTTCATAATGAATGGTCATTCGTTGTCCATTTTATTATGGTTAAGTATCATGTCATCAATCGTGCAATTCGCTGTTTGGTATTACCTTTTACAAAAGAGTGATCCAGGAAAAACAAGTGCCTTTTTATTTTTGGCACCTTTCTTCGGAGTATTATCAGGGTGGGCACTATTAGGTGAACCGATATACACTTCACTCCTTATCGGCGGACTGTTTATTATCATGGGCATCTATCTTGTTAATAGCAATTTCCAAAAGGAAAATAAATTTGTTAAAAGAGCTTTATAGTAATTGCATGGATCGTCCTAAGCTGCTAAGGACAGAAAATCCCTCATGAAAAAGAAAAGAGCCTCTTTACTTTTGGCTCTTTTCGTAAAGATTGTTGTTTTTAAAACGAAACGATTTAAGGTTGATTGGAGCGGAAGTGCGAGACTCCTGCGGGAGCAGCGGGACAGGTGAGACCCCACAGGCGTTTACGCCGAGGATGCTCACCGCCCGCCCCGCGGAAAGCGAGCATCTGGAGGGGAAATCAACCACACCGCTTTACTTGGTAAATAGCAACAAAGTATGCGAAAACAGCCTTACTTTTTCACGAGGGATTATTAAATTATACCTCTATGCAAAAAACTTCCTTAAATCCTTCTTTCCCTTTAGACGTTACTTTTACTGCGCGAATAGATGGAACACGGACTATCCAGCCTAAATCAAAAAAATGTGTAAGGAGCCCATTTCCTAAAGCACCGCCAAGATGATGGTGACGTTCACTCCAGTCTAAACATGAGTGCGAAAATGAACGGCGTTTTTTCCTTAAATCAAGTAAATCGATGCCGAATTCAGAAAAAAAATGATCTCCTTTGGATGTGACTGTAAACTCGCTCTCTTCTTTTTTCAAATATCCGGCTTTCAACATCGATTCAGTTATTTGGACTCCTAGTTTTCCTGCCAAATGATCATAGCAAGTCCTTGCTCCCTTAAGCAATTTGGCTTGGCTTGATTGTTTTAAAGACCGAACTTCAGGAGGTGGGGAAATGGCCAGAAACGATTCTAAAATCTGCGCAATTTCTCCATTTGCTAGCTGATAGTAACGATGTCGTCCGTGCTTTTCAACTTTAACAAGGTTACCTTCCATTAATTTAGAAAGGTGAAAGCTGGCGGTTTGTGGTGTTATTACAGCCATCAATGCCAATTCACCTGCCGTATGAAAACGCCCATCCAGTAAACTTGCAAGAATTGTTGCACGTGACTTTTCCCCAAGAAGGGAGGCTACCTCCACCATATTTGGATTTATACTCAAAATAGTTACCAACCTTTCTACCGGTATTTTAGTTGAGTTTTAGTTTGAATAAGCTGAACGCAAAGTAAATAGCATTAAAAGTATGTAAACTTATTTTTCTATTATACAGTACCGCTGCCCTGGTGATATTTTGTATATTCACGATTCCCGCTTTAAATATATATTAAAAAGCGGAAACGGTTATTTTGCGTTAATTATTTCTTATTTCTTGCTTGTACTTCCTTTTTAATATCTTATAAAGCTTTCTATAAATAAGTACAGGACTTAACAGGTACATGACCTGATAAAGAAACCGCCGAACTAATGGCTGAAGCTCTGAAAATTCTTTAAGGCTGGATATGGTCATTTTAGAATTTACAGGGCATTAAATTCTCTGGAGAAAAAAGGGATTCTATATATCTTATCAAATCCGATCATTTCTCATCAGGTAAACAATTCCAGTTTGTGGAAGGCGAAAACATACACAATCGATGCGAACCAGTTGAGTGCTGTATTACAAAGGTGAACCTCAAAAATTAGAGGAATTCAGAGCTTTTAGACCTTCGCAATTTGTTAAGACAACAGTAAATCATAACGAATATGCTTGTGGAAGTTAAACAGAAGAAAGACTGTCTATCCTTTGGATAAGCGTTTTTTAATGAAGTATATTCTTTGTGAACTAGGCATACATTTTTACAAGCTCACTAACAGGAAATGTTCCTTAATAGTCTTGGAATAAATACCGGTGAATAGTCCCTTTTTGTCGAATTTAGTAGTCAAATAGGAGGGAATGAAGAGTATGAAAATATCAGACGTTGGATTTAAAGGTCAAGTTTTTGGATTTATAAAGTTCACACCTTTTGTGGAAAGTTTCTTGTCCGGAGATTTATATATGAATAATTTCAAAAAGTATATTGATATGGAAAGTGCTTCAGGGGAAAAAGGTGTAGGGGACAAATTTGAAGCGGCACATGTTTTTACGGAATTAACAATGAATTTCTTTACTCAAGATACCCATGAATTAATCATGTCGGGGCGAACTAAAAAAATGAATTTCAGAAAAAATATAAATGAAAAAAGACCATTATATTGTATGTTTGCAATTGTCGGCGATATGTTAAAAGTGGTTAAGGAAGATGAAAAGTATTTCTATACCAAATTTGATTTACCTAATGAACAAATCGATAAAATGATCAGGGAGTTCGGAGATAGCTTGATTTTTGTTACTCCATCGCAATTTATTGACAGAATTACTAGAACGCTCAATGAAAAAGGTTATGCTTACAGAGGGGGCTTGGTAAAATATGATGATTATAACATCAATTCCTCCGCTAGGATGAGCTCTTATAAAAATCAAGGAACTGATATTTATTTTTGGAAAGATAAATATTTTGAAAATCAATATGAATATCGCATAGTCCTCACAGATCAAGAAGTTGATGAAGCTTTAATCGTGAACGTAGGTGATATTTCAGACATTAGTACTATATTTAATGCAAATGAATTTTTCAGTGATAAATTTGAAATAAGATTACGAAAGAAAAGAAATCCAAGCATCCATTAAATTGGGTGTTTTTTATTTGCAGGAGTGAAAAAGAGAAAATATTGAACTTTTTAAATAGAAGAGTTAAATTAACCGGGAATTCTAAGATTTAGCATCCACAAGGGGGTTAATGACTCGTTTATATTCACTAGTATTGGTTTTGTCTGTTGGGTTTATAAATATGCCCGATCCAGAAGATAATTTGTTCAGCAAAAGAACCATTATCTACATATGTTTTTCCGCCTTATTCATAGTTTTTTATAAATATCAATAGCAGATAGTGGTCAGTTTCAGAGAGGTTTTTTGTTGAATTTTGGACTCTATTGAATGGCGCTCTCTTAAAAGATCCATAAATGGTTTAAAGTCAAAACGCGGAAAACATACGTTAAGCAAATTTCGACAATGTAATTGCAATGGTGATTAGTGGTTATAAGCCAGTTAAGTTTTTATGCAATAAAAAGTCGATCATTTGATAAAAATGTTTTGATGTCTACTGCGGCTATTTGATCTGCTCTTATAGGGTCCGTATTTGGCTCAACAGCAACCCTGTGACTAAGCCAATACGCAACGCGTTCTTCAAAGGAAATCCCCTTTTATTTGTAGGGAAAGTAATGATTTTATGCCGACTTATTTGCTTTAATTTTAAACAGCAAATAACTGGATATCTGATGTAAATTCGTGTAATCTACAAAAGGATGTTTTTTCCTAATCGTAAAGGGGGACCATAATTGAGTTCAACAAATAGTAAACAGACAACAATTGTTGCCCTTTTGCTTGCGGGTACATTTATTGCGATCTTGAATCAAACATTAATGATTACCGCGATTCCTCCTGTAATGGAGGAAATGAATATTACGGCAAATAGTGCACAGTGGCTAACAACCGTTTTTATGCTGGTCAATGGGATCATGATCCCTGTGAGCGCGTTTTTATTGGAGCGCTTTACCACCAGACAGCTTTTCCTTTCAGCCATGGGGATCTTTGCTATTGGTACATTGGTAGCGGGGCTAGCTCCTAATTTTGGAATGCTGCTGCTAGGAAGGATGATTCAGTCGAGCGGAGCCGGAATTATGCTCCCGTTAATGCAAACAGTCTTCCTAATGATTTTCCCTGTTCATAAACGGGGAGCAGCCATGGGACTGGTCGGTCTGGTCATTTCCTTCGCGCCGGCTATTGGGCCAGCTTTGTCGGGCTGGGTTACGGAGACCTACTCATGGAGGGTGTTATTCTTTATCATTCTTCCAATTGCCATTATTGATATCATAGTTGCGTTCTTCGCTTTAAAAAATGTAACAGAAGTTACACGGCCAAAAGTGGATGTGCTTTCGATTGTTTTATCTTCCGTAGGTTTCGGTGGATTATTGTATGGATTTACAGCTGCAGGTAATTATGGCTGGACAGACGAGAGTACCGTCATATCCCTAGGCATTGGCACAATTTCACTTGTTTGGTTTATCAAAAGGCAATTGCGATTGAAGCATCCAATGCTGGAGTTCCGTGTGTTCACGTATTCATTATTCCCGATTGCCATTATTATTGGAGCCATTACCTTTATGGGTCTGATAGGTGCCGAAACGCTCATCCCGCTATTTATGCAAAACATGCGAGGATTTACTGCGTTTGAAGCGGGATTGGCGATACTCCCTGGAGCACTTATTACCGGATTAATGTCCCCGTTCATTGGACGTATTTTTGACCGGATTGGGGCCAGATGGCTGGTTATTGGCGGATTACTTCTCATAACCGCTTCCTCCTTCACTTTTATGGATGTTGGTCCTTCGACAAGTTTTACATTTATTATGGTCATGTACAGTATTCGGATGTTCGGGTTAGCCATGGTTATGATGCCTGTTTCAACGGCCGCCTTAAACCAGCTTCCAAAACGGTTAATCGCCCATGGTGCAGCAATGGATAATACGATGAAAATGATTGCCGCATCTGTAGGTACTGCAATACTTGTTACTGTAATGACATCAGCTACCGAAAATGCTCAGCAGCGTCCCGAGATAGTCCATCCTGATATGTATGGCGCGCAAATCTCATTTATTGTCATCGCTGTACTTTCGTTAATCAGCTTCCTCATTTCTTTTAAAATAAAGGACCAAAAATCAGCACGAAAAGAGTTCGGAGAGAAGAATTAAAGATTTGAATGATTTTTTTAAAAGCTTGAAAAGAATCACAATATAGATTCATCTACTTGTGATTCTTTTTAAACTAAAAATCCTTTTTTTAGCCGCCAGGCTCCTCACTTTAATATGATTTTCCCGCAATTACCCGCTTATTCCCAGGGTTACATTTTGAATGTATGTTAACGGATAAATGAAGTAACTTAGGGATATAAAAGAGGGGGAACAAGTCATCCAGATGATTTGTTCCCCCTCTTTTATCATTTTCTTTATTTATTAAAAGAAGTAAACATACATGAATTAAATGTAGGTGTAAAAATATCTTTTATTAAATCTGGACTATTTTTCAAATCCATATTCTTTAAACCATTTTCGAAACTGGATCTTTTAAGAGCGCGCCATTCAATAGAGTTCAAAACCAGCAAAGAACCCTCTGAATATGAAGACCTTCTCTATCTATATACTCCCCAAACCACAAATGAATCGCATGGCGTTCTTTTTCAAAAACTTTCTCCAAATATATCTCTGAAGTGGAAAGCTGCTCTCTTCATAATCTGATAGACATCCACTCCATTATAAAAATATCGTTTGATCGAATACCCACGTCTCCAATATCGTGTGAAATTTGGCCAGGCGGAAGCAGTCTTGTATCATGAGGAATTGACGAATGGGAAGCATCGTGATGTTCCCATAAAATTAGTGGATAATCAAGAAGGATGGGAAGGGGATCGAAACTCTTATCTTCTTGCTACCACCCCATATATAGGGGAGACTATCCCGATGATTGAAAATAATGTTTTAAGTAAAACTCTTCTGCAAAACCGTTTTTATTTTGAAAACGCCCCTGCAATTTGTTGGTTTGATGGTAAAATTCCTGGAACTTTTATTTACATTGGGAACATTCAAGGGACTAAAAAAATGAGACAAAGTAATTATGGTGGCACCTGGGATGAAACAACAGGTATGGAAGCCCTTTATGAGTGGCGTTGGATCAATGACAGAGATAACTTTGAGAAAGAAATACTAGAGGAGGAAGAGCGAAAGATCGAACAACTAATGGATAAACCGCAGAAACCAAGAAAGATGATGACAGATGAATCCTTTTGGTACATAATTTCTCTTCTAGATTGGGAGTCAGTTAATGATGAGGATGAAGTTATAGAAGTGGCTGTTAGAGAGCTTGAGAAAATGGGAGTAAGGAATATTAAGCAGTTTGAAGAAGCGATGTCCTACAAACTTTATTTATTAGACACAAAGGAACACGCAAAAAACATAGGCGAATATTCATACAGTAAAAACAAGGATGATTACTTCTCACCTGATGTGTTTTTATACCTTCGATGTGAAGTAATTGCTAAAGGAGAAGGCTTTTTCAATGCGGTTTTAGAATACCCTGTACTTATGCCTAAGGAGAATACATTCGAACCATTGCTTTCCATAGCAACTGAAGCATATGAAAGGCTTACAGGAAAAGAGTTTCAGTATATCACTGGATGTGATTATGAGACTTTCTCAAATGTTGTAGGTTGGAAATAACTTTGCAATCTTCAACTCCCATGAAAATTAAAAAAGCTCAAAATCCAGAAAAAAACACAACAAAATAGACCCAGTAAAAACGCTTTTTAAAAAAAGGCTGAGCCTTATGAGTGATCTGATTGAGTTTGGTAAATCGTTAAACAAAAACCTCCAATCATTGCAAATTAAGTGAAGGCTAGCGCGACGACCAAAAAAGGATTAATCTCCCATGAGTGCTACCCATTAAAGGCGCGACAGTCGGTGGTACACCGTGGTCGTCGGAGTCAGACTAACGGATGGGCTCAAAGGCACCATAGTTCATCGACCTTCCTCTCCCAGCCGTAGAATCAGTATTGACCGTTCTGAACCATTTTCATTCTCTGTGGTGAAGCGCTGATTTTTGCGCTTCATGGATGGCTAACGGGTGCTTTACTTCTATATGAGGCTGGACACAGATCCATTTTCTATGCAACTATCGGGGCAGTTTAGTGGAATAAAGAAAAAGGCCCAATTTCTCAATTTTAATGCTGAGAAATTGGGCTTTTTAATATCGAAATTTCCTTAACGTTGTAAATCTGCATTTTCCTAACGCTACCCCTTATAGAACTAACAGGTGCCGTTCGATTAAAAGGTCAACCAGTAAAAAAACTGGTTGACCTTTTTTAAGAAATTTTTTTTCTTTTTACTTTTCTAGTTGGATGATTAAGACCGAATTTCACTCGTATTATGCTACTGCTAAACCCTATAAATCCTCCAACAATTGCTGGAATAATCCACCCTAGTCCGACATCGTACAGAGGAAGAATTTCATTAAAAAAATTATTAATGGATGAAAAGCGTATACCAGCTCGATTTAATCCGTCAAATAAACTAATGATAAATGTTAAAAGTAAGCTTCCTTGATACACTTCAGCTTTCCCTTTAAATAAAGAATGAAAGAATGTCAAGAAAATTAATACAATGGCTAATGGATAAATAGCTGTTAAGAGAGGAATAGAAACAGCAATTAACTGTGTTAGTCCAATATTGGCAACTATTGCACTAAAAATAGATAAACTAATAGCAATTGTTTTGTAAGGTACCTTTGGAAATAGTTTATGAAAGAATGAAGAACAAGATGTAACAAGTCCTACGCTTGTCGTTAAACAAGCTACTGTAATCATTAATCCTAATAATAGCCCACCATAAGCTCCAAAATAATAATTCGAGACTTTTGCTAAGATAGTCCCTCCATTTTCTAGGTACCCAAGTTTTTCTACACTTGAAGCACCCATATAAGAAAGAGCTGAATACATGGTTGCCAGGATAAAGGCAGCAATTCCAGTTGCTTTTCCACAAACAACCATAATTTGTTTTTTTGTTTTAGCACCTTTTTCTTTTATGGCATTAATGATGATGATGCCAAAAACAAAAGATGCAAGCGTATCCATTGTTAAATAACCTTCTCTAAACCCATTAAAAAATGGTTGAACTGTATAATCCTTAACAGGTGCTTGAAAATCTCCGATTGGATGATTAAAAGCAACTACTACTAGGATTCCAATGAACGTTAACTTGATTGGCGTTAATATTTTCCCTACAATTCCGACAACTTTCGCGGGATTGATCGAAAAAAGGCACGTAATGCTAAAAAAGATGATGGTAAAAATAAGTAAAGGTAAAGGGCCTGAATTTTCGGACAAAAAAGGTTTTACACCGATTTCAAAAGAAACGTTTCCTGATCTAGGCAAAGCAAATAAAGGACCAATGGCTAAATAAAGAACGATTGTGAATACAATACCAAATACAGGATGTACCCGACTTGCTAACGACTGTAAATCATCTTTTCCCGAAAAACCAAGTGCTAACACACCAAGTAACGGTAAGCCAACTCCTGTTATTAAAAACCCTGCATTTGCTGACCAGATATTTATTCCTGCTGATTGACCAAGCTTTGGTGGAAAAATTAAATTTCCTGCCCCAAAAAATAGAGCAAATAACATTAAACCAATAACTAATATAAATGAAAATGGTACTTTAGTAGCCAAATTAAAACCTCCATGAAAGAACTAAATTTTACTTTTTCAAAAAGAAATAATTTTCAAAAAATTAATCACAAACTAAATACATAAGATTGTATTGTATTATGACCTGATAAAATTAATTTCCATATAAATTTCAAGTCTTTCCTTTTGGGCGGCCTTATTTAATATGCAATAACTAACAGGTGTCTTAGCCTAATTGGAACTGTCTTTAAGGCAGCTTTTTCTTGGCAGTTTAGTTCATGAAGGACAAATGAAAGTTTAGATCGAAATTTAAGTAAGAGATTTAATGAATTCTAAAAGTGGATTTGAGTCAATAATTTGGACACTAAAAATTTAAATCTTAGAGAGTTAGTTAGTTTTACAATTTGAACAAGTCTTATTAAGAGAATTGATTAATAAGGAACAAGAATTATTAGTTTGGGTTAAAAAAGAAGAGCAAAGAATTACAGTTTCAAGCTAATACTAATTAGTTACCCCTATCTTTTTGAAGGATAAGGGGTAGACCTCTTCTCTTCAATTCTTCTTCTAGAACGAGGATAAAATTTTTATTTAAGTCTAATTCAATTGCTTTAAGGTACGAGTCTATCAATAGTTGATCATTTAATTTTTTCATATCTTCCCTCTTCTATTTCTTTAAAACCACGTTTAAACATACAATAAAATGTATTTAATATTAAGTGATAAATAATAATATAATAACTCAAGAAAAATAAGATAAATTATAGTAATTAATAATTTACGAAGGTAGTCTCTAACTTAAAATATAGAGTAAACTTTTTTGCAACAAATAGGGTTCATATTTATTCTATATTTCAATCTACATTAAACAACATAAACCTACATCATTAAACACAATATATTGAACTTTTCTAGTTTACATAATACTATTCATTACAAAACAGTTAAAAATCACCAATTATAATAATAATTTATTTTGATGTTTAATAGACGGTTCTGTAGATTTCAATTAAGTGGTTTATTTTTGAAGGTCGTAGCTTTCATTGTTGTAGCTTTTTCCTATTCAACTAAAGGGGATTTACTTTCAATAAGGGGTTGCTGCGGTAACCTTTTTTTACTGAATTAACGGGGCAGCATTCCTGTAATAAATGAAAATTAGTATTGAGCACATATCTCTTATTAAACAAAACCAGCTAAGTTTGTGATTTAATACACTTAAACTAACAGGTGGGTTCGTATTATAAGGTTAGCCAGTTTTTACTGGTTGACCTTTTTTTAATAGAATCTATTATATCAGTAGCCAGGGTAGGACGTACGGGTGCGTGGGACTTGATCCCGTGAACTAAACTGTCCGCCCCCTACTTGTAGAAACATGTTTGAGGCTGGTTGGGACGTAGATCTCGTATAACAAGCGTAGCTATAACACTACATGGAGGACTAGGGGTACTGGTTAGTAAGTAGAGGAGGGAAAAACAATGAATCCAGTTGTTGGTCTGGATGTGGCAAAGGGAGAGAGTCAAGTTCAGGCATGTTTAGATCAATCTATACCGTATGGAAAGAGCTTTTCAATGAAGCATATCAAAGAGGAACTAGATTGTTTTTTAGACTTTTTAAAAGAGATTGAAGAGGTGACAGGGCAGATGCCTATGGTCATTTTAGAATCTACAGGGCATTACCATACTCCTGTTATTCAATACTTGGAGGAACAAGGGGTTCTATATATCTTACTAAATCCGATTATTTCTTATCAGGCAAAGAAGACCAGTTTACGAAAGGTAAAAACAGACGCAATCGATGCGTATCAGTTGTGTGTGCTGTATTATAAAGGTGAACCTCATAAAATTAGAGGGATTCAGCTTTTAAACCTTCGGAATTTGTCCAGACAACAGGAAATCGTAACGAATATGTATGTGGAAGCTAAACTTCAGTTTCACACCATTTTAGATCAAGTGTATCCTGAATACCGGAAGGTTTTTGGGGATCTATATTCGAAGGTTTCTTTATTGATGTTAAAGAAATATCCTACTTCAGAGGCGGTATTTATAGCCGGAGAAAGTAACTTATACACCTAAAAGATATTGTAAAAATCCAGTCTCTGCTTAACTCATTAGAATTGAACAAAAAGCAGTTAGAAAAGGTAAACGAATTTCGTAAACAATGCAGGAATGACATAAAATCTAAGGTTTTGAAAAGAAGACAAGCTCATCTTATACATAGAATTTAATAAATTGGATTAGTTGGAACGCCGTATGCGGTGAAAGTCGCACCTACGGTGTGACAGGGGAAAAGGGAGCGATAATTTCAAACCCTTACCTATCTGTATCATTAAGGATCACTAAAAATAAATAAACTATTTTATAAACACCGTAAACTAAATCAAAAGAAAAGAATCCATTTTGTTAATTTTTTTCAAAATGAACTCTTTTTATTTTCACTAATATGGGGTTCAGGAGGTCCTTTTGATCAATCTTTATTTCAAAGCTACATCTGCGCCAAATAAAATGTAAAGTGATATTAACATTTTTGATGAAATGACATTAAAGTACTTATGCATTCTAGTTAACAAATTATCCTTAAAATCGATTTATCGATCAATCATACACTTTTGCAATAGAGGAAGAAATCATATAGTTTCTCCCTTGCATTGATTGATAAAAGACTAAAGGAGATAATTAATCAAACACTAGAAGAAGCTTAAAGAAAAAAGCCGATTTTCCCTTTACTAAGGGAACCATCGGCTTTTTTACATTTACGAAATTCGTTTGTTTGCATAATAGAGATGATTAGAATGAGGATGGAAGCAGGTAGATATAAGCTTAAAATTTCTTATGAATACGACAATCCTTAATGTGACCATCATCCATCCGTTAACTTTCTGAATAACAGGTAGGTATTTGTTAAGTTTTCAGATTTTATTAAGAGACTGGGGCTATACTACCGCAGCAAGGAGAAACGGTATGCTGATCAAGTGAATAGATGAGCAGAGGCATCATGCCTATTATTAAGATGCCGCTTTTGCTGGCCAGAATTAAGATAGACGAAAGGGTCAGTCCAATACAAGGTGACCAACTTAACCCAAAATGATGCCAAACAGTATAGAACGGGCAAAATTCACTCTATTTAAGGAAAAGAGAGTTTCATATAACATTCTACATTTTGTGAAAATTAATTTTGGTAAAATACGTTAATAATATTTTTATTTTCCAATATTTCAATAATATGTTATTGTTATTAATGAGTAACATTACTTTGAAGTAATAAAAATAGCAATGAAGGGAGCTCAAATGGTTAAAGAAAAAGGTTTAAAAGGAAAAGAGACTAAAGCACGTATTAAAGAAGCAGCAACATATGAATTTGCTACTCATGGATTTTATAACACAAAAGTAAGTGACATTGTTAAACGTGCAAACCTAACTCAGCCTGGGTTTTATCTCTATTTTTCTAGTAAAGATGCTATTTTTGATGAATTAGTCATGGATTTTCGAAATAAGTTACACATGTTGATTGAAACTCAACGTTTATCTCCAAAAATTGAAAAAGAAGACCTTACTCAACGAATCTTAATTTCCATAGAAATATTATTTCAATTTTTTATAGATAATCCAGATTTAACGAAAGTCGGTCTAATTCTTGCCCATGATTCAGAGTCTTTTAAAGGAAAAATAATTGAATTATTAGCAAACAATTTAAAGTATGAACAGCAATCCGGATATTTTCGTTCAAATTTGTCGATGGATATCACAGCTGTTTGTATTTTCGGGATGATTGAACAATTAATTACTTCATGCTTAATGAAAAATAAAAGTAATCCAAAAATATTAGCAGAGGAAGTTGTAAATTTGGTGATAAAGGGCATAGTTGATCAATAATAAGAATATTTAGCAAGCCTTCATTTTTGTTATCTTTTTTTCAACCTTTACAAAGTTGATGTAGGGAAGAAATCCAACAAATTTGAAATGATTTAGGGAGTGAATTAGGAAATGATAATAAATATTTTACAGATTATCTTGGCGGCTTTTATAGGTTTAGGTGGAATAATTAAAGTAATGAGATTGAAATTTCAGGTCGAACATTGGAATGAGTACCAATATCCAATGTGGTTTATGACGGTTACTGGAATTATGGAAATAATTGCTGCAATAGCAATTATTATTGGTTTCTGGAATCGTAGTTTTGCAATCATAGGTAGTTCAATAGTCATGGTATTTATGCTTGGTGCAATCTATACGCATATTTTTAAGGTTCAACAACCATTAACTACGGCTATCCCTTCAACAATTTGTTTAATATTAGGTATTATTCTAATAGTCCGTTATTACAATAATTAAAAATTGAGGATGTGTTTTTATGTTAAGTCATTCAACATCTTGCTGCGTAGTTGGTGGTGGACCTGGAGGGGTTATGCTTGCTTTACTGTTGGCACGAAAAGGTATTCCAGTAACATTGATCGAACAGCACAAGTCGTTTAATAGAAGCTTCCGTGGAGAGGTTTTCCATTCTTCAATAATGGAAATAGTTGATGAATTAGGGTTAATTAATAAATTATTCGAAATTCCCCATACTAAAATATACTCAGCAAAGATAGATTCTCCACATGGTTCAATAGTGCTTGATTTCACAACATTACGTTCGAAATTCCCACATTTAACTACAATGAGTCAGTCACAGTTTTTAGAGTTTATTGTATCTGAAGCTACTAAGTATGACCATTTCAAGTGTATTATGGGAGCAAAAGTGGTGGAGTTATTGAACGAAGACAATAAAATAAATGGAGTTAAAATACAAAAAGATGGAGAATTTCATGAGATAAGATCAATTTTAACAGTAGCTGCCGATGGTCGTAATTCGACTATTAGTAAGTTGTCGAATGTGTCACCGACTGAATTAACTAAACCTATTGATATTATTTGGTTTCGATTGCCACGTCATTCTACTGAACCAGAATACATGTTTAATCGTTCTAATCATTCTAATCAGTTAAATATGCTTGCTTGTGTAAATAGAGGAGATTATTGGCAAATTGGAATGTTTATTCCAAAAGGTTCGTTTAAAGAGATTAGAATAAAAGGGATGGAAAATTTACATCGTGCACTATATGAACTTGTACCAGAATTTTCAGATCGAATTTCATCCTTAAAAAATTGGGATCAATTATCTGTTTTATCTGCCTCTTCAAGTAGACTAAAACAGTGGTATTTACCAAATTTACTATTTATCGGAGATGCAGCACATACAATGTCGCCACTTGGTGCAGTCGGTATAAACTATGCCATTCAGGATGCCGTAGTTGTTGCAAATGTGCTTTCAGCTCCTTTAAAGTCTGGTCATGTTTCTCTGAAAGATCTAGCTAGAGTTCAAAAACAACGAGAATTACCTACAAAAATAATTCAAGCTTATCAAGGTGTTATGCAAAAACAAATAATTGACCCAATACTTAAAGATAAAAACTCTTCTATTGGTTTTAAACTAGTTAAGCGATTTAATTTTCTGCGAAAGCTAATTGTTATTCTTGTAACATCTGGATTCAAACGTGTTCGAGTTCAATGATTTTCGATCCTTATAAGTTATAAAACTATTATTCATTTAAACAAAAGAGAAACGACTATAAACATTTACTTTTCTTATAAAAAGTAAAAATACATATAAGTTATTAAAATTAAGGAGAAAATTATGTTAAAAGGAAACCAGAATTCAACAAAAAAATATCACTTAACACCAGTTCAAAAAACGCTTTTTGCACACCATCAATTTTATCCTCATGATCCATCTTATAATTTAACTTATTGTTATAAAATTGAAGGAAGAATCAACCTAGAAAGATTTACAGAAATATGGAAAATGATTTATGGAAGTGCTGGCGTTTTTAAGGTTCACTTTGAACAACAAGAAGGTTTACCTTTCCAGGTATATGATTCAACACGTGCGATCACATTAGATGTAGAACACCTCTCTAGCTCATTAACCAAAGAACAATGGGAAGAGAACGTTATACAGTATACCAATGAAGTTTCTCAAGCTGTTATTAATATAAATGAATGGCCGCTTAGTAAATTTAAAGTGTTTTATAGTAATGAAAATATAAGTTATTTTTTAATGTGCTTTCCTCATATTATTTTTGATGGGTATAGTGGTTTTGAAAAATTCAACCTCTTTTCTTTTTATTATAATAGTAAAAAAGACTTAGATGAAATAGAAATAGAACTTAAAGAAGAGATAGAAGAAGAGGCTTATTTTACAATAAATCACGAAGAATTCCTTAAACATAATCATCGAGCTTTATCATATTTTAAGGAAGAATTAAAAGATTTTGAAGCGCTTCAAATTGAAGAATTAGAACAGAAAAGAGATAAACATGGGAGATTAATAGGTCAGGAGATGAACTTTGATTTTCCAGCGGATTTATCAGAGAAAATTAGTACATATATTAAAACGAACAATCTTTCTGATTTTAGTTTCTTCTTATCGACTTATTTTATTATGGTTCATAAGCTTTTTAGCAAAAATAAAATAGTAACTGGAATACCACTAGCCAATCGTTCTAGGAAAAACAAGAAAATATTTGGGTATTTTGTAAATAGTTTACCTCTAGGTATTAATATTCAAGAACATGATTCTTTTCAGGACCTATGTCTTGCTGTAAAACGAAAGACAATGTCTCTAATAAGATATCAAAACTTTGACATCTCATCTCACATCAAAGAAATACTTCCAGAGAAGCCTCATAAAGTATCAGATAAATTTAACACTTTATTTACTTTTTATACACAAAAACTTGCCTTTGATATAACGGACTGCAAGGTAACACATATACCAATTCGTTCAGAATATCTTAACTTTCCGTTAAGCTCAAGTGTAGAAAAAATAGAAGATATATACAGAGTAAAAATACAATATGGCTCCTATTTAAAAGATGCCCATTTAGAAAACATATTTACAGCGTTAATAAAAATTATTTTAAGTGAAGATAACAAAAAGATATCAGATATTCCATTGTTAGAAGAAAAGGAGAATAATACACTTCAAAGTTTGTTTAAAGCTAATAAACATTTTCCACTACCACATACACTTCACGATATGTTTATAGAGCAAGTTTTGAAGTCCCCTAAAAAAGTATCAATTAAGAACGGGGAAGAGCAATGGACTTACCAACAGTTAGATGAATTATCTAATCAAATTGCTCACTTAATTAATGAAAAATTTCCGAAACAAGAGACGAACATCGCAGTTTCGCTTCCGCGTTCACCATCCCTAGTAGCAGTTATTTTGGGGATTCTTAAATCTGGAAGAGCTTATGTTCCAGTCGATCCAATTATGCCTGTTGAACGCTTAGAATATATTTTATCAGATTTAAATTTTCCTCCATGCATAATTGATAATGATCTACTAAATAAGATGCAAGATAAAGAAAATTTCTATTGTTGGAAAGAACTTGAAATTGAAATTGTAGACATGCCTAAATCTTGTCCAGATGTAGTTTCAGATCCTGAGCAGCTAGCTTATATTATCTATACATCCGGTTCGACTGGAAAACCTAAGGGTGTAATGGTTTCTCATTATAATGTTTTAAGATCATTTAAGGCTGTTGAAAAAGATTTTCGTTTTAATGAAGATGATAGTTGGTTTTTATACCATTCCTATGGATTTGATCCTTCTATATGGGAAATATTTGGATCACTTTTATTTGGAGGAAAGCTAGTGATTGTCGATGAGCTAAGCCGAAAAGCTCCCGATAAAATGTTTGAACTAATGGTAAATGAAAAGATAACCGTTTTACAAATGACTCCATCTGCTTTTAGCCAGTTAATAGAGGTCGTTAAAAATCAAGAAGGTAGAGCTCCATTATCGTTACGTTATATCATCCTTGGTGGAGAGACTCTGCATTTTAATATTTTGAAACCCTGGATAGAAATCTATGGAGATAAACAACCTCAGTTATTCAATGTATATGGACCAACAGAAACAACGATTCTAGCTACATATTATCCAATTAAACATAATGATTTAGAAAATCCTAATTGTAGTATTATTGGATATCCTTTAACAGATGTAGAATTATTTGTGAAGAATCAATATATGGAAAACTTGCCAATAGGTATACCAGGAGAATTGTATATAGGTGGATCGGGGGTCTCAAAAGGTTATTATAACCGAGAAGAATTAACAAAGACACGATTTTTAGAAGGTATTTCGGATCAAGGAAATGTTTATCGAACTGGCGATGAAGTGAAGATGTTACCGAATGGTACATTGGAATTTATTGAACGGATAGATAGGCAAATTCAATTAAGAGGCTACCGTGTTGAATTAGGAGAAATTGAGTTCACTTTACAGCAACATTCTGCTTGCAAAGATAGTGTCGTAATTGTTCATACTTTTAAAAATAATGATACTCGACTAGTCGCTTATGTTGTTTTGGACAATGAACATAAACTTGATGAAAGTGATTTGAAGTTATATTTACGTACCAAATTACCAGAATATATGGTGCCATCTCTTATTCTTGAGATACCTTACAAACCAATGACAGTGAATGGGAAAATAGATTATGCAGCATTACCTGCACCTTTACTTAAAGAATCTAGTAATTCATTAGAAGATATGTCAATTAAGGAAAAGATCAAGACAATTTGGAAGGAAGTTTTGAAAGTAGATAATGTGAATGATTATGATAATTTCTTTGATATTGGCGGTACCTCTTTACTAATTACAGAAGTATATTTTAAGTTGAACGATAAGGCTAAATACAAAGATTTTTCTATGGTGGATTTATTTCAATACACAACACCACTATCGTTGGCAGCATTTTTAAAGCAACTCGAAGAACCTTCACCAATAAAAGAGAAAGTACCAAAATTAAATAATAGAAAAGAAGCATTAATGAGAAGAAAGTTAATAAACAACAAGTAAAAAGTATCTTTAAGTGAGGGAGTACAATAATGAGTACACTGAATGTTGAGTTTACCGATATCGCCATTATTGGTATGGCATCTAGATTTCCTGGTGCAAAGACGCCGTGTGAATTTTGGGATAACCTTATTGCAGAGAAGGAATCAGGATATACATTTAATGAAAATGAATTGGAAAAATCAGGGGTGAAAAAAGATTCATACAATAAAAATGAATATGTGAAAAGGGGAGTAGTATTAGAAGACATTGAATATTTTGATGCGGACTTTTTTGAATTCACACCTAATGATGCTAAATTAACAGATCCACAGCAAAGAATATTTTTAGAATGTGCATGGGAAGCATTAGAAGTATCTGGGTATCCTTCTAATGCCAACCCGAGAAATATTGGTGTATATGGTAGTATGAGCCCAAGTACTTACTTGCTCCGTAATATATGTCAAAGTAAGGAATATGGAAAGGATATTTTAAGTTATCCAGTAATGCTTGGAAATGATAAAGATTTTCTGAGTACCCGAGTATCTTATAAATTGAATTTAACTGGACCAAGTCTTTCTATTCAAACAGCATGTTCTTCATCTTTAGTAGCAGTACATGTTGCTTGTCAAAGTTTAATTAATGGAGAATGTGAAATAGCATTAGCTGGTGGAGTAAGCATAACAGTTCCACAGCAAACGGGATATTTGTATAAAGAAGGTGGAACATTATCCAAAGATGGTTATTGTAGATCATTTGATGATGAGGCTACTGGAACAGTGAAAGGAAATGGATGTGGTATCATCCTATTAAAACCACTTGAAAAAGCTTTGGAAGACCGAGATACAATACATGCTGTTATCAAAAGTACAGCCATTAATAATGATGGAAGATTAAAGATAGGATTCACAGCTCCAAGTCCAACAGGTCAAGCTAATGCAATCCATGAAGCAATTGAAATGGCTGGTATTACACCAGAAGATATTGAATATATTGAAACACATGGCACTGGAACTTCTTTAGGTGATCCAATTGAAATCAAAGCATTAAGTGACGCATTTTCTACTACAAAAAAACAATTTTGTGCAATTGGTTCAGTAAAGCCTAATATTGGTCATTTGGATGCTGCTGCTGGAATAGCTAATGTGATTAAAGCAACTATGGTTCTAAAGGAAAATACAATTCCTAAAAGTATTCATTATAAAACTCCTAATAAGAAAATTGATTTTCAAAATAGTCCATTTTACGTTAACGAATCGTTACAAAGGAGAAACAAAGAAAATCCTTTAGTCTATGCAGGGGTCAGTTCTTTGGGAATGGGAGGAACCAATGCTCATGCGATATTACAGAAGGCACCGGAAAGGATTCCAGAAACTCAAGTAGGGCCACATATCCTCATTTTGTCGGCTAAAACTGAAAATAAATTAGAACAAATGATTGATCAATTGCAACAACATATTAAAACACATCCCGATCAAACTTTATCAGATATTGCTTATACTCTAGCAGTAGGACGTAAAGTGTTTGATGCTAGGACATACATGGTTTGTCACGATAAAGAGGAGTTACTGGATGAATGTAAAAGTAACCAAAGCGAACAAACGAACCAAGTTTCAGAAACTAATTTAAAACCTTATACATTTTCCATTTCGGCAACAGCTAATCGAAAATACTATGTTCAATTATATAATGAATTAAACGCCTATCGTTTAAAAGTGGATGACTTAATTCAACAGATTGAAACAAAGTCAAATATAAGTTCATTGAAAAAAAATCTATTAGAATCGGATCATGAGGATTTTCGTTGTTCAAGTGAAGATATTCTTCTTCAATTTGTTTGTCTACATTCAATTACAAAATTACTGCTTGATTTAGGAATTCATCCTACAAAAATCAACTGTTCTGATCAGATTTCAGATTTTGTCGCAGCGTCTATTGTAGGAATTTGGAGCACAGATAAAGTAATCGATAGTTTACTAAATAAATTGTATGGCTTAGCTAATAGACAACAAGTAATTTCAACATCTAAGGGAATTAAAGTGATTTCTTCTAGTGGCAGAGATATTCAAGCTGTTATTTCTAATCCGGATAGCCATTGGATCGAAAGATGTTCCGTTTCAGATCCTAAGGGATTTACTGAACATCTCTTTAAAAAAGAAGTAACCATGTTTTCAATACCAATTATGAATCCTGAAAGCTCTCCTGCATTTGCCTTTTTAGATCTAATGGGAAAAATGTGGATTTTAGGCACCGAAATTGATTGGTCATTATTGTATGATAATCAGGCAGTAGGGCGCATACCTTTACCGACTTATCCATTTGATAAAAAGAAGTTTTGGATTGATATTGATTCCAATTTTGAAAAAGAAACGAAGACAAATAATATTAATATAGGGTCAGAACAAAACGATTCACTAGAAAAACAAATCACATATATATGGGAAAAAAGTTTAGATATTGAAGGTATTCTTCCAGATGATGACTTTTTCCTAAACCTTGATGGAGACTCCCTTACAGCAATTGACATTATAGCGGATATAAAGAGTAAATTAAATATAAATGTATCGATGGAAGAGTTTATGACCCATTCGACTTTAAAAAGTTTAATCACTCATCTACAAACTCTACATCAGAGCCAAAATCTCTTCAAGCTGAACTCGGAACAAATTGTATTGAAAATCAAAGATGGAACGCAGCCAAGAAATCTATTTTTCATTCACCCTTCAGGTGGAACTGTAATGATTTACAATCAGCTTGCTAAATACTTAAATGAACACCCTACGCTATATGGAATTCAGTTTCCTGTTGAGTTGTTGAATTCATCAAATTTAAGTATGGAGCAACTTGCAGAGCGTTATATATCTGAGATTCGAAAAGTTCAGCCTAAAGGTCCGTATCTTATTGGGGGTTATTCTTTTGGAGGGAACCTTGCCTTAGAAATGGCCTTGCAATTGCAACAACAAGGGGAACAAGTATCTGATCTAATTATGATCGATAGTTTTGTACCTTCAACTTATAATAGTCAGAACATAGACAATGAAAAGTTTGTAAAATCTTTCCCGATTTTAGTAAATACATTATTTAGATCTAAGAAAAGTTTGGGGAATAAGATGATAGAACAGCTTCAAGAACAAACACTAGATGAAATGATAGAGTCTTTATGTAAATTAAATGTTATTCCAAAAGAATTTCCAGTAAGTGATTTGAAGCAATTTTTTGAAATATGGTGTATGAATATTCAAATACTTCAAAAATATAAACCTCAAAGCAAATTTATGGGAAGTATATTGATCTTTGATGCAATAGAACGAGGTTCGGATCTTAATGATCTTACGAAATATTTGGGTGAATTAGACATTAGTAAAGAAGAATGGAAAAATTACATTGATGGTAACCTAAATGTTATTTCTCTTTCAGGTGACCATTATTCAATTTTTAACATACCCAATAATTTGCAAATTATATGTGACGAAATCGAAAAGAACCTTTCTTTAGTATTTGTATAAAGGTTAAAAAAGGAAGTGTAAACTTTACCTTTATAGGTTCTCCAGTTAGTGAGTTTTCTTTACAGAGAGATAAATGTTTATTGGAGGAAAAAATTGGGTATGGAGATTCAATCAATACAGTTAGAATCAGTTTTAACAAAAAAGGAAGTTATTCCTGGTTTAGATGTGTGGTTTGGTAGTTTAATTCAACCTAATTGGATTAAGAGGAGATTAAAAGAATATCTTTTAAATGAAGAGAAAGAGCGTGCAAAACAATTCATTGACCAGAAGTCTCGATCTCGTTATATCATAAGCCGCGGTTTATTAAGATGGATTATAGGAAAATATATTAATGATTGTCCTGAAAATATTATGTTTAAATATAACCCATATGGTAAACCATATCTTGATGAAATCCATCGAACTGGGATATCTTTTAACTTGTCTCACTCTCACGATTATCTTTGTATAGCAATAGGGAGTGGGAAAGATATCGGGATTGATGTTGAATTTGTAAGGCAATTATTTAATTTTATTTCAGTTATTGATTATATCTTTACAGAAAGAGAAAAGCAGACCTTTTTAACTCTTGAACACTCAAAACAATGTGAGTTTTTTTATGAAGTATGGGTTCGAAAAGAAGCCTTTGTAAAGGCCATTGGCAAAGGTTTATCCTATTCATTAACATCATTCGATGTATTAGATCTAAATATCGAGATAAAGGCTAAAAATGGTCACTTAACAGCATGGGAAATAAAAGAGTTAAATCTCGATACTAATTACAAAGCAGCTGTGTGTTACAGAAATATATAGCAAAAAAATATTATTTTCTAAATTAATATGAGCAGTTTAATTAAAAATGATTTCTTTATTAGAAGAAATTAAAAATTAATGACTATCATTATTGCAAATAAATACTCCTTTAAATGGACTTTTATGTCTTAACGGTATTTAGATTTATGTCTTTAGTCAAACAAGTGGGGAAGTCATCCCCGCTTTTTATTTGGATTCTTAATCATTACGTTAAATGTTAATTAACAAAACTAAATCGTTATTTGTAAAAACGCGTTGAACCCTAATTAGGGGGGGGAGTTAGGGATAAAGATGTGCAAAAAGCATTAGAGATTTCCCCTAATTTACAACATAAAAAGATAAAGAATGCAGGTCATACTTTGCATTTAGAAAATAAAGAAGAAGTATTAGCCGTAATTGAACCTTTTATAAAAGCTTTCATTCAAGTAAAACAAAATAAAAGGTAATCTGACTAAATAATAATGGAGAAATGAGAATGAAAACTGCAGAAAACATATACCAATTTGAAAATTTATATAATTTCCGTGACATTGGAGGCTTTAAAACCAAAGATGGTTGCCACGTGAAGACCGGTATCCTATTCCGTTCAGATGAACTGTCTCGATTGTCTCAAAAAGATGTAGAAAGTTTTCATCAAATAAATATAAAGTCAATTTGTGATTTAAGGACGCTTCAGGAACAACAATCAAAAGTCAGCCGTATCCAGACTGGAAAGGAAATTCAACTACTAAACGTATCAATTCATGATAAGAGCAGAGAGTTTACACATCTTGAATTCTTTAAGTTTCTAGTTAGTAAATCCAATACCATTGATTTTGAAAAAATAATGAAAGAAATGTATGACCATATGGCATTTGGTTGTTATAAGGAAATCAATGAAGTTATCACGTTTCTTTCAAATCAAAAAAGTTTACCTGCTCTCATTCACTGTACCGGAGGGAAGGATCGTACTGGGTTTATATCAGCCCTTATCCAATTACTTGTGGGGGTGCCATATGAAACGGTGATAAATGAATACCTTTTATCTAATCAATTAATTGCGAAACGTATGAAAAAGATAGAAACGTTTATTCAATGGATGAGTTTGTTCCAAATGTCTTCAGAGCGTATAAAACCAATCTTAGAAGTTAGACGTGATTACTTAGAAGAAGTGTATAACAAGATTATAGGGCAATACGGTGACATTGAAAATTACCTTCGTCTGGCTTGTAAGGTTCCCCAAAGCAATTTAGAGAACCTTAAGCAATTATTGATTGAATAATGGAATCAACTATATCTTATGAATATAGAACGTACGGAGGCGTTATGATGGATATGAGTAATTACCGGATTAGTGAAGAAGAAATAAAGAAAATATTAAATGAATATTTTGAGGGGGGACGCCTAAAACAGATACCAAAAAAAGAATGAATACCTTAGTATATATATATCTGAAAATTTTCAAAAGGGTAAATATTATACTGAAAAGGAAGTAAATGAGGTATTAAAAGATATATTTGATGACTTTGTAATGATAAGAAGATACTTAATAGATTACAAACTGTTGAATAGAAATAAAGAAGGCACAAGATATTGGGTAGTAGACCCCTAAATAAAAAATATAGCTATATAAAGGTAAGTATGGATACGTAACAAGTAACCCCAAATCACTATGCTAAAACCTGTTTAACCTGAAATAAAGTAAGATAGCATGTTAATCAACGGTCCTCATGTTCCTTTTAAATCAATGAGAAAATCCTTTATTGAGGAGCTTTCTAGATAAAATAATTATTTAATAATTAGTAACATGTCAACTAATTATATAGATGAAATACTATTAAAAAACTTAAAAATGGGGTGAAACGTTTGGTTCTTAAGAAAAATGCAACGTCCACATTATGTCTTTTCGGATTGCTTTTTGTGTTAAGTTCAAATTACTTGTTATATCATTCCTTTTTTCAAATCAATTCATCATCTCCTAATTTAAATGGAATGGTAGTAGGTTCTATTTTAAATTTAAGTCTCGTTGTTCCTTTATTATTTTTAGGCTGGCAACGTAAGTTCAGCTTGAAGTATTTTATTATGTTAATGCCAGCAGGTCTCATTCTCGCACGTTTTATCATCCCAATAGAATATTTGTCCTCTTTTGGGGCAATTATATATGGTTGGGTGTTAAAGTAGAGGACATATTATTTGTACTTAAAATTTTATTTGATTGACAATATGTTAATTAGGATTGTATGAAGTATACACCTTTAGAAAAAGAAAAATAATGAAATTCCCATATATAAGTTGTTTTTATTAATGTGAACAGAGGAGGGGATTTAGTATGAAGAGTCAAAAATATATTGATTTGAGTCATACCATTCAAGATGGCATTATAACTTATAAAGGGCTTCCTGCCCCAATCATTTGTGATTATTTAAGTCGGGAAGAATCTCGAAAACATTACGAAGAAGGTACAGAATTTCAAATTGGAAAAATAGAAATGGTGTCTAATACAGGAACTTATATTGATGTCCCTTTTCATAGGTATGTTAATGGAAAAGATCTATCGGAAACATCAATTGATAAGATGGCTGGTCTAGAAGGAATCATTGTTCATATTGATGAAAACAAAAAAGAGATTGATGAGGATGTGTTTTATGACCTTGCTATGGAAGGAAAAGCTGTTCTTATTCACACAGGTTGGGACCAATATTGGAATACGGATCAATACTTTGAAAATCATCCGTATTTAACTGAGAAAGCAGCACAATATTTAGTGGATAAAAGAGCTTCTTTAGTTGGGATTGATTCTGTAAATATAGATGATACGTCAGGTAAAGATCGTCCTGTACATACAACTTTATTAGGGCGAGAAATTCTAATCGTTGAACATTTATGCAACTTAAAAGAAATTTCAACTGAAAACTTTTTATTTTATGCTGTTGCTCCAAAAATCAAAGACTTTGGAACTTTTCCAGTTAGAGCCTTTGTAGAAGTTTCAAACTAACTATAGTTATTTGACATAGTGGCATTTATATTATTGTTATATTCACAGGGAAGATCAATGATATCCTTAATCCGTGAATTTTGTTTTTGCTTTTAATAATTCCTGTTAATGAAATTAAAATATTTAAACAAGATTACTAAACGGGGACGAAAGAAATTGAGGGCTCTCTTATTCCGGGCAGCCATGATACTGGTGGCAAAGAACAAGGCTTTTAAAGCTCTTCATATATATTACACAACACGTTCTCACAATCCCTTAAAGAAAATGCAATCTCTGATAGCCTTGTGTAACAAGCTTATTCGAATTCTGTTTTCAATAGGTAAAAAACAATTTAGGTTTCAAGAAGACAAGATGTTAAAGGATATCCCTCATATGGCAGCATTTGTAGTTCATCAAACAGTCGCATAACTCATCGGAATTTAAGGTTACACGGTCATTTAATTAACTCTCATTTGAAAGTGAAGCACGGATTAGTCGGCAAAGCAACTAACGTGAGGGCTTAGCTCCTGTGAGGCAGCATGACCGACATCCACCTCATGGAAAGGTTGAACGAAGGAATGATAGGGCAATTGACCCGTTGAGACATGGGAGGGAAAGCCTCCAGGGGCGGCGTGGAGAATGTGCATTATATGGATATGGAGTGTTGTACAACTCCTTTATTTCACTATGCCTTCACGAAATCTTCATGTCCTGAAATCACTCCATTTAACCGTGAACTTAAATTCAATGGTGATGAAATTCTGCGAATAAGCGAGTATTTGTGAGAAAATCGTATTAAACTGAGGGAGTTGAAGAGTGCTATTTGATTTTTATTCAACAATTGGGCCATTTAATGGAATAAGGTTATTGAACGGGTAGATTTTAAAAAAGTATTATTAAATACTTCACAAAACATAAAGGTAAATTGTGGTAATATGGATAAAAATACTTAGAAGTCCAAGGAGAGTGTTATTAGTTGCTTGATTATGAGCGTTCTTTGTCGTTAGATTTCGAGGAATCTTCGTATATTGAAAAGGATGGTTATCAGTGATACTGTCCTTATGGACATCCAAACCACATGCTCTTTCAATGATTACATCCATTGAAATCTTCCTTTCTAGGCTTGGAAATTGGAGGCTGGTGCAACAATCAGAATTAGGATTAATCTACCATAGGTGCTTCCCGTAAGGGAGCGACAGTTTGTGGTGCACCGTGGTCGTTGGAGTCAGACTAACGGATGGGCTCTAAGGCACCATAGTTCATCGACCTTCCTCTCCCAGCCTTAGAATCATCATGGACGCACTCAATACATTTTCATTCTTTGTGGTGAATCGCCGATTTTTGCGATTCATGGATGGCTAACGGGTGCGTTCGTATTATAAGGTTAGCCAGTTTTTACTGGTTGACCTTTTTTAAATAGAATCTATTATATCAGTAGCCAGGGTAGGACGTACGGGTGCGTGGGACTTGATCCCGTGAACTAAACTGTCCGGCCCCCTACTTGTAGAAACATGTTTGAGGCTGGTTGGGACGTAGATCTCGTATAACAAGCGAAGCTATGACACTGCATGGAGGACTAGGGGTACTGGTTAGTAAGTAGAGGAGGAAAAAACAATGAATCCAGTTGTTGGTCTGGATGTGGCAAAAGGAGAGAGCCAAGTACAGGCATTTTTAGACCAATCTAAACCGTATGGGAAGAGCTTTTCAATGAAGCATACCAAGGAGGAATTGGATCAATTTTTAGACTTTCTAAAAGAAGTTGAAGAGGTGGCAGGGCAGATGCCTATGGTCATTTTAGAATCTACAGGGCATTACCATTCTCCCGTTATTCAATACTTGGAGGAACAAGGGATTCTATATATCTTACTAAATCCGATTATTTCTTATCAGGCAAAGAAGTCCAGTTTACGGAAGGTAAAAACAGACGCTATCGATGCGTACCAGTTGTGTGTGCTGTATTACAAGGAGGATTTTGAACCTCATAAAATTAGAGGAATTCAGCTTTTAGACCTTCGTAATTTGTCCAGACAACAGGAAATCGTAACGAATATGTATGTGGAGGCTAAACTTCAGTTTCACACCATTTTAGATCAAGTGTTTCCTGAATACCGGAAGGTTTTTGGGGATCTATATTCGAAGGTTTCTTTATTGATGTTAAAGGAATATCCTACTTCAGAGGCGGTATTAACGGCCGGAGAAAGTAGACTAGCAGAGAGTGTAATAGAGTTCTGTCCTAGCAGATCGGGTGAATGGGCGTGGGAAAAAGCAAAAAAAATAATGAATTCCGCATCTCGAAATCCATTTCAAAAAAACGTGTATGAAAGTCACGTAATCAATCTTCGTATGTATATTGAGTTGCTTTTTCATTACCAGGGACACCTTTCTGATTTGGAAGATCGTATAGTGGCCCTGGCAAATGAAATGGAAGAATATAAGATCATCCAATCGATTCCCGGTATCGGAGAAAAAATCGCAGCCACGATTATCTCAGAAATTGGTGAAATCGATCGGTTTAATCATCCGAAAAAACTGGTTGCCTTCGCTGGAGTGGATCCAAGTGTTCACTCATCGGGTAAGTTTACGGCAACCATTAATCGTATTACCAAAAGGGGTTCGAGCAGACTACGTCACTCTCTGTATCTTGCCGTACTATGCGGCATAAGAAGTTCAAGGAACAAAAAGCTTAAAGCCTTCTATGATAAGAAAAAATCAGAAGGAAAACCTGCCAAAGTGTCAATCGTTGCCTGTATAAATAAGTTACTTCATTGGATTTATGCTATATTAAGCAGAAAAGAAACGTTCCTAGATTTAGCCTAATTAACGGTTTTGTGAAACAGAGAAAAATCCTTCCAAAAGGGTTTTGGAGGGCTATTTGGCATGGCCAAAAATAGTATATCATAAGGGAAATGAAAATATTAGAGAAAGATATTGACATCCTATTAGCTGGTTTAGTTTATAAGGAACACAAAAATGATCAATCTTTTTTATAAAACAATAATCCAATTAAATAGTATAAGGGCATGTTTTGATTAATCTTTTTCAAAACATGCCCTTTCTATTTATTCATTTATCAAGGTTGTTTGTATTAATTTGATCAAACTTTGTGGTGATCCCATGATCCATTCTTTTTTTTATTTTTACTCTGTATAAATTAATCGCTCCCAAAGCTACAGATATTCCGGCCAAATATAGGGCTTGTTGATAACTGTTCAATAGATTAACGACTAAACCGAATAAAGAGGGTGCTATGACAATGAATAATTGATTTAATGTCAATGCTGAACTCACCGTTAACCCTATAAAACGTGAATCCGATTGCTCTGTGATACAAGCAATAAAAATGGAATACCAACCAATGGCTACAAAACCCAAAAGAAAACAAAATAATAGCATCAAGATTTCCATTTGAACAGTCATGATGAGTGGCAGCATCACTGTAAGAATTACGGTAACAGCCATCACAATAAGCAATAATCTTTCCCTTATACCTTCAAAGAATTGATCACTCGCCCATGCGATGACTACCCGTCCAACCATACCACCTATTAAAACGACGCTTAAATATTTTCCTGCCTCTGTTAATGAATAGCTCCCTTCGTTATGCAAATAACTCATAAAATGCGCAATGATAATCATCTGTAATGACATCATCACAACACCCACTATATACATCGGATATAACTCCTTATTATTTTTGATGACATTCATTTTCTCCTTGAACCCGACCGAGGTTGATCTCGTTCCACTCGTTCTTTCTGGTTCGTTATATAATAATAAGAAGATCAGCCCTCCCATTATTGCTACGATCCCTTGTACTACATGTACTGATGACAAATTGAAATGATAATATGTATAGGGTAAAACTGCAGAGGCTAGAGATCCTCCAATCGGTATTCCCGTCTGTCTTATCCCTAGAGCCAGACCTCTATGTTCGTTTGGAAACCATTTTACGATGGCCGTGCTTCCACCGGTTTGAGCACTTCCGTACCATATACCGACCAACAATAATAAAAGCAGCAATACCATATAATCATAAACAAAAACTAGCGTTAAAGCTGAGAGGCCCAATAAAATGTTCCCCCACCCGATAATGTGTTTTTCCCCTTTTTTATCCATCAAGTAACCGAACGCCAGCATTGAAAACATCGGACCAATATTGACCGCTGAAACAATGAAGCCTGTTTGAAGTGGTGTTAAATTCCATTCAATTTGATAAAATGCAGCGATGGGTCCCATGCCATATGTCACAAAGGTTGCTGCAGTTTGTGATAACGTGGCCACCAATACGATTAACCATTTATAATATGTATGCATTAAGAAATTCTCCCCCTATGCTTGATGTATCGTTCAATAATAATTAGGTGGGATAAATTCTTATTTTTAGCTTCTAGCATTATCTAGTCTCCCTTACTTATTAAGCTAACTAGAGTTTACTCTGACTGCCCAGAAGCGTAAAATGGAGGAAAATGATAGGGTTCATAATTTTTTTTTATAGGGTGTGCAAACTATATGAACATCAAAGAAATAGCATTGAAAATTGAAATATTAAACCGTCAAAATTTAAGTAAGTCTGCAGAAATCACGAACTATACTCAATCCGCCCTTACGGCTAAAGTGAAAAAAATTGAGTCGGAAATTGGAAAACTTGTTTTTAAACGCACGCCCCAAGGATTGAAAATCACTAGCGTAGGAATACAGTATAAAAACTATCTTCAACTTATTTCACAAGAGTACGAAGAATTTTTAGAAAACATTGGTGCCTTTCAAACTAACTCTAAAGTGGATTTTGGCACATCACATACAACCTTGAAAATCTATGGTGCCCATATCGCGAATACTTTGAATATGAACGACATTCAAATGGATGTGGATTTCGCCGTAGATTCCAGTAATGCCATAAACCAAAAAGTGCACAATTCCGAATTAGATTGTGCACTCATTAGTGAACCTATTAAGAAATATCCCGACTTAACTTATGACATCGTTGCAACTGAAACATTCGAGGTCATTTCAAGTAAGGACCATATCATCAATTTTGATTGGGAAACACCTATTACATTGCTCGTATTGAGTATAGGTTGTATGTATACAAGAGCTGTGACCGAATGGCTTATGAATAATCAAATACCATATAAATTAAAGGAAATAAAATCAATCAGCAGTATCCAAGATTTTTTGCAAATCAGGAATACCATTGCAGTATTGAATACTAAGCTTATAGATTTATATAACTATACAAACATTCACTATTACAAATTAAGCTTTAACAATGTCATTAATACCGTTTTCGTTTATAAGATGAACGACGGCGAACAGAACCATATCTTACAATTTAAAAATGTTCTAAAGACGATTGGTTAATTAAAAAGGGGTTTTATCTTTAGAGTTGCTTTGGCAGCTCTTTTCTTATGGAACTATCGGGGCAGGTTAGCATTCCTGTAGATTGTTAAATATCAGGTTTGAAAAAAATAGAGCCCCTCAGTAAGATACGAGTATAGAGTCCAATCTAACTCAGAGTCTTAAGGAGGAAGCCCTACTATGAATTTTAAAATGCAAGACAAACAAAATCAACTAATAGAAAGAATTTCCGATACACACCTTATTGTTGGTGTGGATATCGCTCAACAACTACACGTTGCAAGAGCAGTTAACTTCCGTGGAATTGTAGTTGGAGACCCTCTTACATTTGAAAATAATGAAGAAGGGTTCCTTAAACTATTAAAATGGATTCATGATTTAAAAAGATTAAAAAACTTAGATGCAGCAATAGTAGGTATGGAGCCTACAGGCCATTACTGGATTAACCTTTCAAAATGGTTATATAACCAAAACATTGAGGTTGTAACAGTCAATCCCCACTTAGTAAAAAGGAATAAAGAGAATCGTGATAATACCCAATCTAAGAGTGATAAAAAAGATGCGCTCGTTATCGCGGATATGGTCAAAAACGGCTACTATTCCTTTATTCACCCATCATCAGAATCCTTTGAGAAGCTTAGAGTTCTAATGTCTAATCGTGATGTGATTGTTAAACGTCTCGTGATGTCTATTAATCAAGTAAATCGATGGGTGGATGTGGTCTTTCCTGAACTCAGACAAGTGTTTAAAGATGTAACGTGCAAAGGGGCGATCGCAACCCTTCGTTTATTTCCTACACCGGATGAAATATCTTCACTAGAAACACTAGATGTCATGAGGGGTTGGAAGTCTTTAATGAAATGACAACCAGGACCCAAGAAGGCTCAATTACTAATCAATCTAGCAAAATCCTCTATTGGGACCGGACAAGCTCTTGATGCTTATAAATTCCATTTAGAACAATTATTAGAGGAATATGACCTCGCTGTCAAACAACTCGAAAGAGTTGAACAACAAGTTAAAGAAGTTCTCTACAAAATCCCATTTTCAAAAAAACTACTTATGATTAAAGGAATAAGTGAAGTTTCATTAGCTGGGATACTGGGTGAATCAGGAGATCTAAGTGGTTTCTCTCACGGAAACTCTCTATTACGGCATGCGGGATTACATCTAGCTGAAGCAAGTTCAGGCAAATGGAAAGGTCAGATTGTCATTTCAAAGCGTGGAAGGTCAAGACTACGACGATTCCTCTACTTAGCAACTATGAGCCTTGTGATGAATAACCCTGAGTTTAAAGCCGTCCATTCCCATAATGTGAAGGTAAAGAAGATAAAGAAAATGAAATCAATCATGAAACTGATAGGTAAACTAGCAAGGATTTTTGTAGGAATAGCACGACGAAACGAGTCTTATTGTCCAAATAAAGTCCAAGTATTAGTCCCTTTAGCAGCATAGAAATAAAACATTAGTTATATAGAATGTATCATTAAAAATAGTTAACTTTAATTTTGAATGTTGTCTTATTCGTAGGATTTCAAATATGTACGAGTACCAGGTTTCTTGAACAAAAGGGCACTGTGACCCATCAGGTTAGCATAACTGGCCTCCACCCCTTGGATAGGCATGACGAAGGAATGAGAGGGCAATTGACCCGTTGAGACATGGGAGGGAAAGCCTCCAGGGGCGGCGTGGAGATGTGCATTATATGGTAAAATATGGAGTTATAGCCTGACTCCTTTATTTAACTATGCCTTCACGAATCCTAACTGACCTGAACTCATTTCATTTACCCGTAAGTCTAATTACAAGGGTTATGAAATCCTGCGAATAAGTGAGCATTCGAGAGATATTCGCATCAAACTGAGGGAGTTCAACAAGGATAATGGTTGTTAGTGGTAAAATTTAAAAGGACTGGTGCTTAATATACAGGGGGTGTTCAAATGGGGGAAGATAAAGAAACTCCTGAAAGAAGAAGAGAAAAATTAAGACAAGAAGAATTAAAAAGAAATCCTTCTAGCAGCATTCACGGTGGAGGTCTTGCTGATTTAGTTGGTAGCTTAGGTTGGAAAGGTACGGGAATTCTTATTCTTTTAATCATCATCGGCTTTATTTTTGTATCACTCTCTTCAAGTAATGGTTGCTTTACTTCAATAACAGGGGTTGCTGTGGCAGCCTTTTTTGTATGCAACTAAAGGGGCAGTTTGGTTGAGTAAGGGCTCAGATGGTTTTTTCTAATTGCTGTTTCTTGTTTATTTGGTATGAGTGCATCTGAAGAAGAGTTTGATCCATTAATTGAAACAGGGGAAGAAAACAATCATGAAGAAACTAAACGAATAGAAGAAATGTTTGGCGGTACCCCTAAGTGAAAGTTAATGGATAACATTGTGATATGTAGCAAATGTGTTGGGGATTATTGGTTAGTTATAATTCTTTACTAATCGTTCTAAAAAGGGTATTATTTAATCATGGTTTGAAATTCATGTGTTTATTTTAGAACGTTCATTCTATAATGGATTATGACGTTTGTTTTTGTTAGTATTGGTTCATGGATTTTTTAAAGGAGAAATAAAATGGCTAGAAGTAAAGAGTTTGACGAAAAAGCAGTATTAAGAAAAGCAATGGAGCTTTTCTGGGAACAGGGTTATGAAAAAACATCCATGCAAGATTTGGTGGATCATATGGGAATACACCGCAGGAGTATATATGATACATTTGGTGACAAGCGTTCATTGTTTTTAGCTTCCCTTAATCACTATGAAGAGCTCATCGTCAATGAGATGGAAAGGATAATTAGCAGCACTTCATCCATTAAACAGACGATACGTGATGTTTTTATGTTCATACTGAATTCCATTGAACAATACCCAAAAGGTTGTCTATCAGTAAATGCAGCCATAGAATTATCTTTACTGGACAAAGAAATTGGACGCATAGTTACAAAAATGTTTAACCGTACTGAAGATATGTTTAATAACCTTATAAAACGGGGCCAAACTAATGGAGAGCTATCAAAAGAAATCGATTCTGATAACACATCTCGTTTCTTACACAACAATTTGGTGGGTATAAGAGTACTAATAAAAACTAATTACAATAAAAAAGAATTAGAAGGCATCATCACTCTAGCACTTTCAGTGTTGGACTAGCTTTCTTTTTTTATCCTTTTTAGAACGTTCATTCTAGAAATAACATGAAACAAACCATCATAAGGCATGCTTATAAAACCGTTTTTTAATTTCTAAGGAGGAACACAAAAATGACAAACTTTAAAATACCAACAGAATCAGAATTTATTGAAGCAGATGGAACTCGTTACGCATATAGAAAATTTGGTACACAAGATGGTATACCAGTAGTATTTCTTGTTCACTTTAGAGGAACGATGGAAAACTGGGATCCAAACATGCTTGAACCTATTGCAAATACCCGCCCAGTAATCTTATTTGACAATAAAGGGGTTGGTGAGACCGATGGACTAACGCCTACTACAATTGCTGATATGGCAAAAGATACAGCAACATTTATAAAAGCTCTTGGGTTAGAACAAGTTGACATTCTTGGTTTTTCCATTGGTGGCATGGTTGCACAAGAGCTAGCTTTACAAGAAGGAGATTTAGTAAGAAAAATTATTATGGCAGGTACTTCGCCTGAATCTGGTATTAATCCAAATCCAGAGATTTTTGAAAGAATGAATCGTCACGGCGGAACGGAAGAAGATGGAATAAATGATTTTATGTTCTTTTTCTACGCACAAACCGAAACAAGTAAATCTGCAGGAATGGCTTCATTACAAAGAATTTTTAATCAGAAAAAAGTAAACAGTTCGGAACAAGTAAAAGAGGCACAATTACAAGCCATTGCAAAATGGGCTAAACAAAAATCTAATCATGATTATGAATGGTTACAAAACATCAAACACCCTGTACTTGTTACTAATGGTGTTAATGATGTGATGGTACCGACTAAAAACAGTTATATCTTAACAGAGAAATTACCCAAAGCACAGCTGATTATATATCCTGATTCTGGTCACGGGCATCTGTTTCAATTTCCAGAACTATTTGCAGAACACGTAAATTCATTTCTTGATTCTAATTCTTATTAAAAAGGAGTATTCATATGAGCAGATTATTTGAAAAAGTTCGTATCGGAAACGTTGACTTGAAAAATCGTATAGGAATGGCTCCGATGACTAGAAGTAGAGCTTTACCAGATGGTACGCCGAGCGATTTAGTAGCAGAGTACTATGGTCAGCGTGCTTCAGTCGGTTTAATTATAAGTGAAGGAACCCAACCTTCAGATGATGGGCAAGGTTACACTAATACACCTGGTATTTATACAGAAAATCATATTAAAGGGTGGAAAAAAGTAACTACTAAAGTTCATAGTGAAGGCGGTCATATTTTTGTTCAGCTTATGCATGTGGGACGTGTATCACACCCTGATAACACACCTCACCACCGCCAAGCAGTTGCACCGTCAGCTATTGCACCTGGTGTAGAAATTTTCACGGCAGAAGGAATGAAAAAAATTCCAACACCAAGAGAATTGAGTGAGCTTGAGATAAAAGATGTTATCAATGAGTTTCGTTTAGCAGCACGTTCAGCAATTGAAGCTGGTGCAGACGGAGTTGAAATTCACGGAGCGAATGGTTATCTGATCCAACAATTCCTTAGTGAAAACTCCAATCATCGTCAAGATGCATACGGTGGTACGATTGAGGGGCGTTCTCGATTCGCTATTGAAGTTGCTAAAGCAGTTGTTGATGAAATAGGAGCAGAAAGAACAGGCATACGTTTTTCTCCTCAAGGAACCCTGCAAGGCATTGATGAGGGGGAAAATAGCCTTGAGATGTATCGTTATTTAATAAGTGAATTAAATAAGCTTAACCTTGCATATCTGCATTTAATGCACTTTGGAAACGAGCAATTCCTAAAAGATGTGCGTCAACTTTGGGATCAATCACTTCTTGTTAACCGTCCAGGTCGTCCTCTAGATCAACTTTCGTCTGATGTAGATAATAATCTTGCAGATGTTGTCACAGTAGGCACTTGGGTACTAGCTAATCCAGACTTTGTAGAACGGATTCAATCAGGTGCTCCCCTAAACGAACCTGATAAAAACACGCTCTATGCAGGAGGAAAAGAAGGTTATACAGATTATCCTTTTTTAAAATAATTTATTTAATATGAATATCCCATCTAGGGATATTCATAATCTTTTTTCTTAGGTTCGTTATGAAAAGATACATGTGCGTTAAATAAAAATGTGGAGGATTGTAATGAAAGCTTTAGCAATTGAAAACTACGGTAAAAAACCGAATTTTTTAGACTTCCCTATGCCCAAAATGAAATGAAGGGTGCATCATGTACGACTTCAAACATTTGTTCAGCCGGCGGAGAATGGGATAAACCTGTTATTAACCATCCTGAAGTAGCTATTCTTGGGGTTGGCCGTATTGCTGAAAAACCAATTGTTCGAGATGGTGAAATTGTAGAAGCGTCTGTACTTGCTCTTTTATTAAGCTTCGACTACAGAATAGATCGACGGAGCTACAGCAGAAAGCAATGAATGAATCATATTAAGTGATTATTAAACGACCCAAAACTATTGTTAATGGAGGCGTAAGTAATGGTTGTTGGAGATTTCCCAATTGAAACAGATACTATAGTCATCGGTGCAGGTCCTGGGGGTTATGTTGCAGCAATTCGTGCTGCCCAGCTGGGACAAAAAGTAACAATTGTTGAAAAGGAATATTTGGGGGGTGTATGTTGTAATGTCGGCTGTATTCCTTCAAAGGCATTAATTGCCGCTGGTCACCGCTATGAAACAGCTAAGCATTCGGATGCATATGGGATTACAGCAGAGAATGTAAAGGTTGATTTTTCAAAAGTACAAGAGTGGAAAGCTAGTGTAGTGAAAAAGTTAACTGGCGGTGTCGAAGGACTATTAAAAGGAAATAAAGTTGAGATTGTACGTGGTGAAGCATTCTTTGTAGGCCGTAATTCATTACGCGTAATGGGCGAAAAAAATGCTCAAACATACACCTTTAAAAATGCAATTATTGCAACAGGATCGCGTTCAATCGAGTTGCCTACATTTAAATATTCAAAACGCGTTCTAAATTCGACTGGTGCCCTCAGCTTAAATGAAATTCCTGAAAAAATCGTTGTTATTGGCGGCGGTGTTATCGGAATCGAACTTGGCGGTGCCTATGCAAACTTTGGTACCCAAGTAACGATTTTAGAGGGTGCAGATGAAATTTTAGGCGTAGGTTTTGAAAAACAAATGTCAGCCGTTGTTACGAAGAGTATGAAGAAAAAAGGTGTAGAATTTTATACCAAAGCAATGGCAAAAGGTGTAGAAGAAACAGAAAATGGCGTCACTGTAACCTTTGAGGTAAAAGGCGAAGAAAAGAAAATAGACGCTGATTATGTGTTTGTAATGGTCGGACGCCGCCCGAATACGGATGAAATAGGTCTTGAACAAGCCGGCGTAAAAATGACAGACCGTGGACTTATTGAAATCGATAAGCAATGCCGCACGAATGTTCCTAATATTTATGCAATAGGTGATGTTGTTCCAGGTCCACAATTAGCACATAAGGCATTCTATGAAGCAAAAATTGCTGCTGAAGCGATTGCCGGACATCCATCTGAAATTGATTATATAGGCATTCCAGCAGTCGTATTTTCAGATCCTGAGCTTGCAACTGTAGGTTATACTGAACAACAAGCAAAAGATAAAGGTATTGAAGTAGTAGCTGCGAAATTCCCATATGCGGGAAATGGACGTGCCTTGTCACTTGACAGCACAGACGGGTTCGTTAAGCTTGTAACTCGTAAAGAAGATGGACTTGTTATCGGAGCGCAAGTTGCCGGAGCAAATGCATCAGATCTCATTTCGGAGTTAGGTTTAGCTGTTGAAACAGGATTGACTGCAGAAGACATCGCTATGACAATCCATGCCCATCCAACACTTGGAGAAATGACAATGGAAGCTGCCGAAGTTGCACTTGGAACCCCAATTCATATCATTAAATAATTATTGGATTATGTACCGAACCAATCAATTCAAACAGTAGTAAATTATGCAATCTATACTCCAGAAAAGCGCCCTTTTCTTGAATAACTAAAATATGGTCTCAGTCGTAAAATCACTTTATTCTTATTGAATTAACGGGGAGTTCAATAATAACTCACAACCATCTTGTAAAAGAATTAGCTCAATTCGATTTAGCTTACCTTCATGTCATGCATCTTGGAAAAGAAACACTGCTACGTGAAATTCGTTCAATTTGGACGAATCCATTATTAGTCAATCGAGCTGGACGGGCTCTAGAAGACCTTAGTGTCGATCTTGATAATGGTCTTGCTGATATGGTACCAGTCGGTGCATGGTCATTAGCTAATCCGGATTTAGTAGAACGGCTTAAAGAAGGTGCTCCATTGAATGAAGCAGATCCTACAACATTCTTTGGTATCGGAAGCAAGGATTATACGGATATCCTACGATATGAAAGAATTAGAATCTCAAGAGGGGGAAGTATAGTTTATATAAAAAATCAAGGTTTCACAAACAGTTAGGAAGTTGAGGGAATTGCTAACTCCTCTATTCTCTCACTGGCAAGATGAAAGAACGATGATCTTCAACCATCTGTAGAGGGACGTTAGTCACCCAATACGTAGATGAGGCGGGGAATGAAATTGCTGGTGAACAAGGTCCTGAAGTTTATCACTACCTTGTAAAAGAATTAGCTCAATTCGATTATGGCAAGTAGACAGTGAAAATAATAAAAATAAGGTAAAGAAACCTAATAAATGTAACTCAACGTAAGGATGCTGATGAAAAAATGAAAACACTCATGAAAGCAGCTCAGATCACCAAGTACTCAAAAAATATCCATGCCCAAGTCAATGACATTCCAATTCCAGAAATCGATGATAACGAAGTCTTGGTAAAGGTCAAAGCTGCGGCGGTCAATCCGCTCGAAATGTTGATTATCACAGGTAGCGTGAAACTGATTCAAGATTATGAATTCCCATTAACGATTGGTAATGAATTGGCAGGCGTTATCGAAAAAGTCGGAAAAAATGTGACAGACTTTCACGTTGGAGATGCCATCTATACACGTCTCCCACTAGAAAAAATTGGTGCTTTTGCGGAATATGCCGCAATTGACGCTGCTGCAATTGCACCCATGCCAAAAAACTTGTCCTACGTGGAAGCCGCTGCTGCAGCACTAGCTGGACTCACAGCGTATCAAGGTCTACATGAAGAACTTGAAGCACAGTCTGGTAAATCTGTTTTCATTCCAGGTGGATCGGGTAGCTTTGGTCAAACGGCTGTCCCAATCGCAAAGGCAATGGGTCTAAATGTCATTGTTAGTGGCAACTCAGAAGCACGCGAACGCACTTTGGAAATTGGTGCAGACCAATATTTGGAATATACAACAGAAAACTATGTTGACTTGTTGGCGAATGTGGATTACGTGATTGATACACTGGGTCCTAAAGAATTTGACAATGAATTGAGTATCATCAAACCGGGCGGAAGATTGCTCTCTCTCCGTACAGGACCAAATAAACGTTTTGGAAAAGACAGAAACTTTCCATTGTGGAAACAAAAGCTATTTTCCATTGCTGGCGCAAAGTATGACCACAAAGCCAAGAAACACGACGTGGAATACCATTTTATCTTCGTTCGTTCTGACGGCGCACAACTCAAAGAGATTACCAAAATCATTGAAGAAAATAACATTGTTCCAGCAATTCATCCAACACTATTTACCATAGACAACGTAAATGAAGCGCTAGAACTAGTCGCAAATGGACGACCAAAAGGGAAAGTGATTATTAATTTTTAAGGGGAACATGATGAAAGCAGTCCAAATAAAAAGCTACTCGAAAAAGCTAGAAGCTCACATCAACGATGTGCCTATTCCAAGAATAAACAAACATCAATTGTTAATCAAAACAAATGTGGCGGGCGTTGACCCACATCTTATATTGGCTATTACCGGAAAGGTGCGCATTTTTGACCACTATGATTTTCCGTTGACACTCGGAAATGAACTTTCAGGTGTGATTGAATCGGTTGGCGAAGCGGTGACAGACTTTAAAAAGGGCGACAGAGTATATGCGTTAATGCCACTAGATACAATGGGTGCCTTTGCAGAATATGTTGTTGCTGATGCAAATAACGTTGCGAAAATGCCAAAACATCTTACTTTTGAAGAAGGGGCTGCCATTCCATTATCGGCTTTGACAGTTGTTCAAGCATTCGATGTACTGAACGTGAAACCTGGCGCAAAACTGTTCATTCCTGGTGGAACAGGTGGATTTGGGCAGATTGCAATTCCGTTTGCGAGATCAAAGAAGCTTTTTGTAGCTGTCAGTGGTAGTGAATCATCTCGTCATTTAGCGCTATCCGTTGGTGCTGACCAATTCATCGACTATCAGAAGCAAGATTATGTTGAGGTGCTGAAAGATTTCGATTACGTGATTGATACCCGTGGTGCAAGTGAGTTCAGGAAAGAATTGCGTGTTTTAAAACCTGGCGGAAAATTATTGTCATTAAATGCTGGTCCAAATGCACGTTTTGCAATTCAGCATGGCGGATTTTCAACGTTGCAGAGGCTTCTTTTCGGTGTGATCGGAATGCCGTTTGATATAGCGGCACATCTTCAACGGAAAACGTATGATTTCTTATATGTTCAGCCAAATGGCAAACAACTAAAAAACATCACCCAGTGGATTGATGAAGCGGGCATCAAACCAACCATTGATTCGACATTTGCTTTTCGGCAAGTGAACGAAGCTATTGCCAAAATCGCAAAAGGGAAAGCTCAAGGAAAGATTCTTATGACTATACAAGAGGGAGAAACAACATAATATTGACAAATCGAACTATTTTAGTAAAGGGCGGGACGTCTGGTATAGGCTCGGCAATTGCGAAAAAGTTTCTTGAAATGGGCAACACGGTGATTGTCACTAGTCGCTCGAAGCAAAACATTGACCAAGCAATCAGAGAAAACCCTAATTTTAATCGGCATTGCTGCGGATGTCAGTTAAGTGAAGTCGGTTGACCAGTTGACGCATCAAATCAAACAACAGTATCCGAAACTAGACCTCCTGTTTAACTCAGCTGGCATGCCATTTATTCGCTGAAGAAGTCACAGGGGAAAATTAACCGCAGAAATTGGATAGGCCTGGTTTATGATCCCAAGTAAGACCTACAGGGAGCATATAAATACGTCGTGGAAGAAGAGGACCTCTGCACATTTAATATAGTTTGTTAAGGATTCATCCCAGTCTTTAAATTGTTGAGAAAGTACATTTTTGCTTCTTGAGGTTGATCGAATGGAATGCCACAAGTATCCAACCATTCTTTTGCAGCTTTAAAACTTAAATATACAAGGGTATTACCATCTCCGTTTAACTGAGCCATAATACCCTTGTGGTCAGAAAGGGCAAATAATTTTCCTCGACTATTAAAAGCAGCAATCTCAGGATGTTTAGTTTTAACATCTTGCAACATGATTTCCACCATAGTCAGCCCTGTATATTGAGCCAGCATCTGGAGAAGGGAACGAATATAGAAAAGGCACCATCTGAACCAACGACTAAATCAACCGTATCTATATATCCATTCTCTAATCGAAGCTCATGTTTACCATTAAGAGTATCTACTTCTCTTACTGATATTATGACTGATTTGTTGGAGAATGGGGGCTGCGGCATCCACTTATCTTTGTCCCCTAAGTGGAGTAGGTAGTTTAGCCAAAATAACAAACTGATGGATTATCAATGTGATTGTTTGACATAGATAATAAATCGAATGGCATCAAAAACATGGGGTCGGGTCATGATATATTGGCATACAGATTGTAAGTCAGCATGTATCTACTCTCAACTTAAAACTTGTCTTTCCTCTGAAGTTAATCAATCTGAGCAACATTTTAGAGTTAGGAAAAATTTACGAAGAACATAAAAACCTACGTAAAGATTATGTCAACGGGAGGGAGTTGGAATGGCTCGAAGCAAAACGTTCGAAGAGTCCGCGCTATTGGATAATGCTATGAGGCTTTTTTGGGAACAGGGCTACGAGAAGACATCCATGACTGATCTGGTCGAGCATATGGGAATCCATCGCAGAAGCTTGTATGACAGGCGAAGCTAACCACTTTGCCTGATGACGGTCCGACCAGCGGATTCTTCTATATGGATAACCAACATCCATAGTCACAATCCGAGATTAGTAACGCTGCAAAACGGTTTAAAGTTTTACACTAAAAATAGAGGTGGGCTGCAAAATGAGAAAAACTGTTCTTATCACTGGAGTGTCGGGTGGGATTGGCAAAGAGTTGGCGGATCGTTTCGCCAAAGATGGACATGATATGGTCCTGGTGGCGCGCACCGAGGGTAAACTTTTGGAGTTGGCGAAGGAATATCGGAAAAAATATGGCGTCCAAGCGACGGTCATCGCCAAGGATGTAGCGTCACCCGGAGTGCCGGAGGAGATTGTCGCGGAGCTTAAGGAGAAGGGAATCGTCGTCGACTACCTTGTCAATAATGCAGGATTCGGTTTGTACGGGACATTCTTGGAAACGAAGTTGGAGCAAGAGACGAATATGATTGACGTCAATATCAAGGCTCTGACTATTATGACGAAGCTGTTCTTGCCAGATATGGTCAAACGGGGCCAAGGAGGCGTCATGAATGTGGCTTCGTTGGTGGGTTTTTTCCCAGGACCTATGATGTCTGTTTACTACGCGACGAAGTCGTACGTGCTGTCGTTCACCGAGGCTCTGGAGAACGAGGTGAGCGGCACGGGCGTGACTGTGACGGCACTTTGTCCGGGGCTGACGTCAACCGGATTCGTCGATCGTTCGGGTATGGGCGCCTCGAAGCTGTTCCAAAGTGGCACCATCATGGAGGCCGGGCAGGTGGCTGAGGAAGGGTACCGAGGCTTCTTGCGCGGCAAGACGCTCATAATGCCAGGGGCTCGCAACCGGTTCGTGGCATTCATTCCACGGTTAATGCCACGCAAGATGGTGACCCGTATGGTCAGAACCATGCAGGACAGAACAGGGCATTGACCTAATGGAGGGCGGTCAGGAGTGGCAGTTGATTACACGGCCTGCGCCATCCCAGCCAAGAGCTCGTGGTCTCTTCAGTTTGTCGACAAAAGGGGGTCGGAATTAAAACATTCCGAACCCCTTTTTGTTTGGTAAAAAATATTTTTAAACCAGAACCAAAACCGATCTTTATTGAGACTTTTATTCAGCCTCTAAGGATTACCCCATTATTATTCTAATCTCACATATTCATTTAACAGTCATTCGCATAAAAAAAGTTCGTAAAAGTACACTTTTACGAACTTTTTTTGAATTGTACTTCTTTAAAATAGACTCTGTAAACAATGCTTTGATTTTTCTTCTTCAACTAACGGGGCAGGATAGTTCCATAAGAAATACCATTATTAGATCTAACGAGGAACTTATTTGAAGGATGAAAACATGAGCTTGGAGCATGATTTTCACCTTATTTCTAAGACAACTGATATAAACATCAGTTCTATAAAAGAACGAAAAAGTCTCTAATCTAAACTTTTAGAGATTTTTTTTATGTAAAAACACAACTTTTATTTAGTTAATACGTCTAAGTATTGAACATTCAAGAAAAGGAGGGTTGGTAACTTGTCGAAGTACAGAAAAGAAGAAATTGCAGATTGGTATGACCAACATAGTAAATCCATTTTAAGTTTTATTTTATTGATGGTTAAGGATTATCAACAAGCAGAGGATTTGACCCATGATACCTTTGTAAAAGCGTATTTATATCATAATTCATTTAATCAGCATTCCAGTGAAAAAACATGGCTATTCAGTATCGCTCACAATTTAACGGTTGATTTTTTAAGAAAACGCAAACCCAGCAGGTTCTTTAAAGAAGTGTTTCTTTTGCAAAAGGACAATAACTCATTGCCTGAAGAAATGATTCAAATAAAAGAGGAATCATTTGAACTATACAAAGCGTTAGGGGAAATCAAAGATACATATCGAAAGGTGATCGTTTTAAGAAAAATCAAAGGTTTTTCTATTGAGGATACGGCAAAGATATTGGGCTGGTCTGAGAGTAAAGTTAAATCGACTCTTTTTAGAGCTATTCCAGCATTGAAAAAACAATTAATAAAGGAGGGGTATTTGGATGAAAAAGCAATATGAAGATACTGATTTTGATAGTTCCTTAAAGAAATTAAATTCCGATCTAATGTGGAAAACAAAACAAAAACAAGAATTGAAAAACCGAATCTTAACTGATATTGAAAATTTGGAATCCCAAGAGAGAAATAAGCACCCTATCCTATCCACTCGTATCAAAAAATTAAGTTGGATCAGGAAGTTAACATACTCTGGTATCGCGTTGGTCATATTATTTAGTTTATTTATTGGCTCAGCTTTTATCTCCCCTGCAATGGCAGAGGTTATGTCAAAAATCCCTTATTTAAATAAAGTGTTACATACAAAAGATATTTTTATATCGATACAAGAAAGATTAGAGAACGAGGGTTATAAAACTAGAATAGGTACTAATGGAGATAACAAAATAGAAATAAGAGTAGATGGGTCAGAGCAATATTTTCAGGATGTACGTAAAGATGTAGAAGAAACTGCCTTGGAGGTATTAAGGTCGAGAGAATATGACGGTTATACAATCAAGGTAATTAAAAACAAGGTCATGGATGAAGAAAAACCAAGTCCAGAAACAATAAAGCAATATGAAGAAGCTTCAAAAGTTCAAAGAGCTTTGGATCGAGAATTGAAAAAGCATAATTATCATGATGTTACTACCCAAGTAGGTACACTGAATAATTCAGGTGATTTAATGATTAATATTGGGATACCTACTACTGAAAAAGATGCTGAAAAAATAAAAGAACTGGTTCAAAATGTAATAACGAAAGAAACGGATCAGAAATATACATTAGATATCAACAAAATTAACTTAAAAATAAGAGAGCAGGAAAATAGGTGGGGTAGAGTCATAAGTACAATTATTGATGGGCTGTATAGCAAAAAAGAATATCAGGTAAACGGTTTTTCTTTTTCAGCGCATCCTCAGCCGATGACCTTATATATTAAAACCACTATATCTTCTTCTAATCCGGATAGTAAACAACTTGGATCTAAAATTGAAAATACAATTAGGGACTTTTTAGAATCGGAAGAGGTTAAAAAAACCATAAAAGATGATGAATATAAAATCATTGTCTATAGTAAAGATAAGCAGCAAATAAATTAAACATTGCTTAACACCATACTAATGTAAACTAGCATGCTTATTTTTTTAAAAGCTAACCTGGTACGTTAGCTGAAGATCGGAGCTGTCTTTAGGCAGCTTTTTCTTGTGTGCCAGGCATGGCAACTATCTGAAAACTGGCCGATAAAAAACGAATTAATGAATTTGTGAAGAAATCTACTTAAACTAACGGGTGCGTTAGCTGAAGATCGGAGCTGTCTTAAGGCAGCTCTTTCTTTATGGAACTAACGGGGTAGAGTTTAGTATGAATAATGTGGATTTAAAATAAAGTCGTACCGTTTTAAAGAAAGTTATACCGTTTGTAAAAAAGTCGCACCGTTTCATTCCTTTTCTATTAAAGAATTCTAAATGATTTTTAATCAAATTTTTTTATAAAATGGATTCTTTTTTTGTGCCGTAGAATATGGGTTTGTTGAACGTTTTTGATTAAATTGTATTTTAAAGCTACATGAAATGAGAGTTGACGCAAGCATAGTATAATTTACAATATTTAGACACATATTAACTATTGAAGTTAATTATATGCCCGAAGGTGGAGATAAAGTGTTACCTACACGTCCTATAATGGTTACATCAGAGGAAGCTGAAGAAGTAGGCGGTTTACGACCACTTAGTAATAAGGAACGTACTAAGATCTCTAAAATGTTTCAAATATCAGAAGATGAGATCACAACGTTACCCTTCTTTATTTTTTTTAACGGAGTAATGAATCCTAGAGGATGAAAGTCGAGAAAGCATAAGTGAACCAAAAGAAAAAAGACCATTATTTTTGGTCCTTCTTAGGGTACATCGTCCATATATTAGGTTTTCGTATATCCTCTATTTCTTTTGTTGATTGAGTCCTACTGGACTCATAGAGATACCTGTGTTAGCTTCTAATCGACTACACAGTTGTGTCAATGAAGTATGAGCTATGTTTTGGCTTAGCCATTACATAGAGCCACTAATTCTTGTGCACCATATTTACTTCTTCGTTGAACAAATCAGATTTTTCTAGCTAATCGTTGCAATTCTTTAGAAAACAATTCTAGTTCATCAGAAATCGATAAATTCATACTAAAAACGCCATCCTTTCTTTATATTTCTACAAAAAGAATAGCGTTTTTTTCGTTTTATGGATCAATTTCGCTTTCGCTTGATGGTGAAGGGGCGCTACCCCTGTTTCCATTAGTACACTCCTTGCTTTATTAGTAGCATCCTCCATTTAATTCAGTATAGAAAGCCTTATCTTCATTTTAGATAGCGATTTCTCATTAATCCGACAGCTTTTGCCGTTTTCCGTAGGTCAATGTTCGCCAAAGCCATTCGAAAGGTCCAAGCCGAAAATTCTTAAGCCATAAATTGCTGAAAATGATTTGCACTATAAAAACACCAATGCAAATTAATGCGGACTCGTACAGTGCTATTGATCCATATAAGCGCATGATAAAAAAGATCACGAACCCAATTAATGTTTGAGTTAAATAATTGGTTAAAGCCATCCGTCCGTATAAGCGAAGCGGGGATAGAATCTTTTGAGCAAGGCTCACACGCAGTAAAAGCATTAAAGTTGTCATGTAGAAGGCCGATAAAACTATTCCGCCTGCTTGTAAATAAAGCGTTTCGAAAGCTTTTATTAAAGCAATTGGATCTTCAGCAACTTGGCAATAATACAACAAGCCGATTAATGGTATACTTGCAAGGCCTGAAGCTACCTGAATCTTCTTTAACGGTTTAATAAACTGTTCAATATGTTGAAAAACCCCTATTTTCCCTGTATATAATCCGAGTAAAAATATACCTAAAAGCAAAGGTATAATAAGCAGATGTTGAGGTGTTTCAGTTAAAACTTCGGCGTTAAAATGCCAGATAAGCCAATCAATATACCCTAGTGTATGATAGGCTTCAATCTTCGCTTCTTTATGAAAAGAACCATGCAATAAAGAAGGATCATTCAAAACCATAAAACCGGCAAGACCATGGACAAGAATGATAAATGCTGATATAAGCGAGACTCCCCATACGAGTATTGTTTTCGGTTTGCGGTTATAAAAGAATAAAAGGAAATAGCCGGTAACCGCATATAACAACAAAACATCTCCTGTCCAAAAAAACAGCCGGTGAATGATTCCGAAAAGCAATAAGAAAAGTAATCTGCGAGCGAAAAGTTTTTTGCCGTATCCCTTTGCTTCAGCCCTCGACATAAAAATGAAAAAGCTTAACCCAAACAAAAAGGAAAACAGAACAAAGAATTTATTGGATATAAAAAGATTTAAGAATATTTCAACCCACTGATTTATCGTAACCTCTTCTTTTTCAAGCGGGGTAAAAATACCCAGCATAATCGGCAAATTCACCATAAAGATTCCTAACAGGGCAAAGCCGCGTATACAATCAATCGTACCAATTCTTTCTTTAATCAACAGATTTGTATTCATAATAGCTCCTTTCTATAATTAGGAAGTGTAAAGCAGTCTATTTTCCACACTATTACAATTTAGTACTGTTCAATAAAAGGTACCTTGCTAAAAAATAAACTAACACACTATCCTGTTTGTTAGTTTGAAAGATAAAGTTTTTTGCTCAGCAAGTTTTTTTTAGGTAATATCACCCCGTCAATTAATTCAAGCACATGACTTCTTCCTTGCTCAGATAGCTTGTAATATTTTCTTAAAGACCTTCTTTGGTCTCAACAAGATAGGTCGAAAAATAACCTTCCTTTGTTAGTCTTCTGAGCAAAGGGTAGATCGTTCATTCAGCAATCAAAAATTTCTCTGAGATGTTTTAAACAAGTTCATACCCATAGTGGTCTTTATTCATCGATAAAGCCATTACACATAAGGTTAAAACACCTTTCACCCAATTCTTTATTAGGAAGTAAACAATGAAAGGTAGTTTGCAAAGAACAGTATTGTTTAATGCATGGTACCATTTAATAACATTATATTCCATAACTATTAAATAATACAAGGAAGTTTACTCCTCGTAAACAAAGTGTGAGCACCAGGTAAATAGAAGTAAAAAATTGTTAGCGAACCGACAACTGCAGATTCCTCCTAGAATCATTTGACACCAAAATTGAAAAAAACCTACCTTTTTGGCTAGCTCTTGGAGAGCTTGTGAAGACAAAGATCGTTGTCAGTTCCTGTGAAAGAATAAGTTCGTCTGAAATCTCGCGACACATAAAAAACACCAACCTTTCCATGATATTACAGAAAGAATAGCGTTTTTTTGTTTTGGGGGTAATGATTTGCCTTAGCTTGATGGGTATGGGGTACCGCCAACATTATCTATTCTTTCAGATACATTATTAATTTAGATTGTGAAATAACACACTTAAACTAACGGGTGCGTTAGCTGAAGTTCAGAGCTGTCTATAAGGCAGCTCTTTCTTTATGCAACTAAAGGGGCAGGATAGTTCAACAAGGGTAATGGGTATTTGTGGTAAAATCTAAAAGGTATGATTGTTTAATTTACAGGGGGTGTTCAAATGAGTGAAGATAAAGAAACTCCTGAAAGAAGAAGAGAAAAATTAAGACAAGAAGAATTAAAAAGAAATCCTTTTAGCAGTGTTCACGGTGGAGGTCTTGCTGATTTAGTTGGTAGCTTAGGTTGGAAAGGTACGGGAACTCTTATTCTTGTAATCATAATTGGCTTTATTTTTGTATCACTCTTCTTAAAGTAACGGATGCTGTAATTCAATAACAGGGGTGGCTGTGGCAGCCTTTTTTATGGAACAAACGGGGCAGGCTAGTTGGATTACCTGCCAAAGAATAGGAGTGGTTTGTATTTATGGCAATAACAAAGAAAAGATTTTTCATTAGTTATATAGTGGGTTTCATACTCATGTATATTGCAAGCTCTGGTCTGCAATACTTCAGGGGGCAAACGATAAATTGGTTAGGGAATTTAGCATACGCATTCTGTTTCGTAGCATTTCATTCCCTTTTTAGTTGGTTATGGGGAGATTTTGATAAGAAAAAAGCCGATCACTAATACATAGTTTGTGTTAACTCTACAATAAGTCTTATAGAACTAACGGGTGCGTTCGTATTATAAGGTTAGCCAGTTTTTACTGGTTGACCTTTTTTAAATAGAATCTATTATATCAGTAGCCAGGGTAGGACGTACGGGTGCGTGGGACTTGATCCCGTGAACTAAACTGTCCGGCCCCCTACTTGTAGAAACATGTTTGAGGCTGGTTGGGACGTAGATCTCGTATAACAAGCGAAGCTATGACACTGCATGGAGGACTAGGGGTACTGGTTAGTAAGTAGAGGAGGAAAAAACAATGAATCCAGTTGTTGGTCTGGATGTGGCAAAAGGAGAGAGCCAAGTACAGGCATTTTTAGACCAATCTAAACCGTATGGGAAGAGCTTTTCAATGAAGCATACCAAGGAGGAATTGGATCAATTTTTAGACTTTCTAAAAGAAGTTGAAGAGGTGGCAGGGCAGATGCCTATGGTCATTTTAGAATCTACAGGGCATTACCATTCTCCCGTTATTCAATACTTGGAGGAACAAGGGATTCTATATATCTTACTAAATCCGATTATTTCTTATCAGGCAAAGAAGTCCAGTTTACGGAAGGTAAAAACAGACGCTATCGATGCGTACCAGTTGTGTGTGCTGTATTACAAGGAGGATTTTGAACCTCATAAAATTAGAGGAATTCAGCTTTTAGACCTTCGTAATTTGTCCAGACAACAGGAAATCGTAACGAATATGTATGTGGAGGCTAAACTTCAGTTTCACACCATTTTAGATCAAGTGTTTCCTGAATACCGGAAGGTTTTTGGGGATCTATATTCGAAGGTTTCTTTATTGATGTTAAAGGAATATCCTACTTCAGAGGCGGTATTAACGGCCGGAGAAAGTAGACTAGCAGAGAGTGTAATAGAGTTCTGTCCTAGCAGATCGGGTGAATGGGCGTGGGAAAAAGCAAAAAAAATAATGAATTCCGCATCTCGAAATCCATTTCAAAAAAACGTGTATGAAAGTCACGTAATCAATCTTCGTATGTATATTGAGTTGCTTTTTCATTACCAGGGACACCTTTCTGATTTGGAAGATCGTATAGTGGCCCTGGCAAATGAAATGGAAGAATATAAGATCATCCAATCGATTCCCGGTATCGGAGAAAAAATCGCAGCCACGATTATCTCAGAAATTGGTGAAATCGATCGGTTTAATCATCCGAAAAAACTGGTTGCCTTCGCTGGAGTGGATCCAAGTGTTCACTCATCGGGTAAGTTTACGGCAACCATTAATCGTATTACCAAAAGGGGTTCGAGCAGACTACGTCACTCTCTGTATCTTGCCGTACTATGCGGCATAAGAAGTTCAAGGAACAAAAAGCTTAAAGCCTTCTATGATAAGAAAAAATCAGAAGGAAAACCTGCCAAAGTGTCAATCGTTGCCTGTATAAATAAGTTACTTCATTGGATTTATGCTATATTAAGCAGAAAAGAAACGTTCCTAGATTTAGCCTAATTAACGGTTTTGTGAAACAGAGAAAAATCCTTCCAAAAGGGTTTTGGAGGGCTATTTGGCATGGCCAAAAATAGTATATCATAAGGGAAATGAAAATATTAGAGAAAGATATTGACATCCTATTAGCTGGTTTAGTTCATTAAGGAACACAAAAATGATCAATCTTTTTTATAAAAGAATAATCCAATTAAATAGTATAAGGGCATGTTTTGATTAATTCTTTTTCAGAACATGCCCTTTCTATTTATTCATTTATCAAAATTTCTTGTATTAGTTTGATCAATTAGTTTCAAATCTAAATAAGATAAATTTTAATAGGTTATTGGACGTAGAATAATGAACAGGGTTTTATAACGTGAATGGTAACAAAAAATAATTATTCAAAGCGCCATGACATGTGTTCAGAAAAGGACGAGTTTCTGAACTTAGGTCTCGCTGTTACCTTTCTAGCAATATAAAAAAGTTAGGCAAAATTACTAAGGAGGAATTATTTCTTAGTCTTTTTTTGCTTACATTTACTTGATTAGGCTTATCCGAGTGATTATATTATGATTGTTTAAAAAAGTTTTGTGTTTTATTAAAACTTTTCCTATTCTCTTTTCGAATATATAAATAGAAGCAGCAATATGGGGAATATGTGGTGAAAATATGGATCAAGAGAAGCAGTGGATCAAAAAGATAAAAAGAAATGCAAACAACGAAGCAGCTAATAAGTTAATATCCAAATATTACAAGGAAATGTATACCTTTGTGTACAAACAAACTCTGGATGCTGAGCTATCACTAGATTTAACGCAAGAAATTTTTATTAGTGTCTTAAAGTCAATCAATCGCTTTGACGATTATAAAGCTTCATTTAGAACATGGCTTTATAGGATAGCTTCCAATCGGCTAGTAGATTACTTCAGGTCGAAAAACTATAAATATTGGCAGCTTTCAGAGTCTATTGATGGTCATGATTTTGAGGATGAGGAGGATGTGACAGTTTCTTTGGAGTACAAAGAGGATGTTGAAAAAATCACTTCAATCGTTAATGAGTTGGAGACTAACTCACAGCAAATTGTTCGACTTAAGTTATTTGCAGAGTATACGTTGCAGGAAATTGCTGCAATTGTACAAGTTCCCCAATCAACAGTTAAAACAAGGTACTATGCGGCGTTGAAACTGATAAAAAAAGAAATGAAGGAGCATCGATATGAGTAAAGAAAAATTTCATATTCCTATGCCCGATGAACAGACAATCCAATCTGAGATCAAGCATATTGTCGCTGCAGGAGTAAAACAAAAGGAGTCTTTCCCTTCCTATCTTTATAAGCTATACAAACAAATTGGAATGAAAAATTTACTGCCAACCCGTTTGGATGAAATTTGCATCATCTTATCAGTCATGGCAATTTTGATTTTCCTATCAAGCAGTTTTTCCGAATCGAAAGGGATTCGGGAACAGAATCTCTATGCCTTTACCTTTCTCCTTTCGCCTTTGCTCTATATGTCTCTTTCTGTTTATCATTTTGCACAAAAAGTTCAATCAGCTACCTATGAAGTAGAAATGGTTTGCAAATATAGTCTCTATCAGATTACAGCATTTCGAATGTTAGCTTTGAGTGTAATTTCGATTTTTATTAATATCATCAGCATCTTTTCCCTTGTTATGATGTACGACGATCTGAACTTTTTTAGAGTGCTAATAATATCCATTACATCCTTGTTTTTGTTTTCCATTCTCTTTCTGTTTGCCTGTATGAAGAAGCAGTCTGTAACCAGTGCCACCTTAGTGATTGGCAGTTGGGTTGTGTTAAATTTTGGATTTAGGTTAGTAGACAGTCATTTATATGAAGGATTTCTAATGAAGGCACCTATTCTCGTTTATGTGCTTGTTCTAATTATCAGCATTTCTATCTATATCAAATATTTAAACAAGTTGGTCTACTTAAAACCATCGGAGGGAGTTCAATAATATGTTAGTCGTGAAAGATGTAAGTAAACAATATGGAAGTTTTTCTGCATTAAAAAATATGAATCTGGAGTTTAACGATGGTGTCTATGGACTTCTAGCACCAAATGGCGCTGGTAAAACAACTTTAATCAAAATGCTTGTGACATTAATTTCGCCAAGCAAAGGAGAAATTTTATATAACGGAACAAATATTGTTGATTTAGACGAGGACTATCGCGATATCCTTGGATATTTGCCACAGCAGTTTGGCTATTATAAAAACTATTCTCCGAAGCAATATTTATTATATTTAGCTGCGTTAAAAGGCCTTGACAAAAAGAACGCCTTAGAAAAAATATCTGAGTTATTAGAAAAAGTGGCTTTAACAGACGTTGCTAATAAAAAAATGAAGAAGTTTTCTGGAGGCATGATACAAAGGGTTGGGATTGCACAGGCTCTCTTAAATGATCCAAAAATATTAATTCTGGATGAGCCAACAGCCGGTCTGGATCCAAAGGAACGTGCACGTTTTCGACAGCTCCTTACAGGACTTGCGCGAGAAAGACTTGTCATTATTTCTACTCATATTGTCTCTGACATCGAGTCGATTGCTAATGAAGTGATTATGATTAAAAATCAGCAACTATTATATAAAGATTCCGTCGAAAAGATTTGCAATACGCTTGATGGACATGTTTATGAAACATCAATTAGCTATGAACGACTGGAATCTTTCCGTAAACAATATGTTCTTCTTTCAGAAAAGCAGGAACATGGAAGCATGATTGTCCGGTTTGTCCAAAAGGGAAAAACAGAGGCAGACTGGATTCCAGCAAATCCCCATTTGGAAGATGTCTTCCTTTATGAATACCGTGATGAATTGTTGACGGATCTGTAATCGCCATGAGAATTATTTTTCACGAATGCAAAAGGGCATTCACTTCGCCTATTATTCTAGCTTTGTTGATTTTGTTTAGTGCTTATAACATTTATTTAATCTATAACTCTTCTGATTTTAAAGAAGAATTGCATGTTGCCAATGAATTGGCTGAAACATATGGAGTAAACATCACGGACGAATCGCTCTCAAAATTAGATCAAGATTTACAAAAAGATCTAGCTGATTTTAACATGATAACGGAGAAAAAATCGTCTCAGACATTTGGTAGTGTTGTCGAGTTTTTTGATCAGCTACGTTTTGAAGATCAAGAACTATATACGGAAGATGAAATACGTTTTTTCCATAGTGTGTACTTAAAGGAAATGTATGCCGGAACTGCGGAAACAATCGATGCATCTTATAAAGAATTCGATATTGAACGCATTGGTGAGTCTGAAATAAGTAAATATGAATTGAGTGGTACTGCTGCAGAAACATTAAAAAAACAATATGCTGCATTCGCCGATCGATTTGATGAATTGCAAGAAAATGAGGAACACACACATTGGTTTTTCGCTGGAAAACAATATTTCATGCACACACTCTTATTTAAAACTGTGTTCAAACATATTATTCTTGAATCAATCATATTGATTGTGCTGGCAACTGCCCTGATTACGAATTATGAGTTTGAAAATAGAACTCATCTTGTTTCATACACAGCAAAAAGAGGTCGGCGGTTAATGGTAGATAAATTGGCTGCATCCTTAATTGTCGCTATGGGTATAACTACATTTTTACTCATGATTACGCTTGGTACGTATTTTATGGTTTACGATTACTCACATTTATTTAAAAGCTCAATAAGTAGTGCCTTTAATTGGGAGAAAAATTTTCCTTATGTGTCATGGTGGAATATGTCGTTTTTGACATATTTAATTTTTGGAATCATCCTTATGTATGTTTGTATGCTCTTATTTTCAGCTATTACCTTTACCATTTCGGTCATTAGTAAAAACAGTTATTACACATTTTTCCTCTTTGGAGCTATATTTGCAGTTCTTTTCATGCTTCAAGGATTCGTGCCCACTAGTTCTAATTTGATTTTTATTTCTGGTTTCAACTTATCTTCGCTTGTGTTAAATCCACAGGTATGGTTCATGAGCAGTAAAGGACTGCTTTTGTTTAAAAATTATGAATTCATTACGGTCTCTGTTTGGACAATGATTATTCTAGTGTTATGCATATTTTGTTTAAAAAGATTTAAAAAACAGGCTATCGTATAAGGAGAATTTCAATGCAAATAATTATAAATGAAATAAAGAAGATCCTGAATTGGAAGATGATTTTAGTCCTCTTCCTAGTCAATGCTGTTTTGTATTTTTTGCTGATTAATTTTCATATTGAGAATTTCCCTAATGGAAGACCTGATTTAGATTCGTACAATATTAGTGTTGAAATGATTAGGAAATATGGAATAAACATGGATGAAGAAGAGATGGCTGATTTCAAAAAAACTTATGACAATCAAGTGAAGGAGGCAGACCAATTTTTACAATCAAGCAAAGAGTTTAGGGATGCTGGTATCCGGTCTTATGAGGAATTCCGAAATATGGATCTTGAAAATGAGAAGCAATCAGTACTTCACGGAAAAATATTCTTCGATGAAAAAGTGGACATGTTCTGGGAACTTCAAGAACGAGAAAGATTAATAGAGTTTCATGATCAGAATAAAGATATAATAAATAACTCTATTAGTGATGCGAATCCAAGACAAAAAGAAAGATTACTAGAAATAAAAACAAATGGAAGTTATGATGTTTTCCCAGAAACCGTATTTTATAATTTTAAGGATTTCATTTTGAATGTCACAATAGCGATAATTGTTAGTGTAGTTATGGTGATGTCACCTATCATTATTCAGGATCGTTCTCGGCAATTAATCGACCTGCAATATACAGCGAAAACTGGAAGATCGCTTTATAAAAAGAAAGCAGTTGCTGGATTGCTGTCCACATTAATCGTAATCACTGCACTACTGGCAGTCTATTTCAGTATATATTCTTTAAATAATACAGCCATGTTCTTTTCAGTACCCATTTATACCTTTATCGGTGAATACTATTGGTATGATCTTTCGTTTATTCAATACATTGTGTTAACAGTGATAGCCATTTATATATTGGGAATCGTTTTTGCTTTACTTGCCATGTCCTTTTCAACTATTGCTCCGAATTTCATTGCACTGATTGGCGTTCAAATTCCAATCGTACTTGCAATGCTCGCTTTTGGGCTAGGCTATTTAATTAATAGCATGATTAGCTATGGTCTTCCTAAATGGTTAGTTCCTATAAGCTACGGTGTATTAATTGCTGTGAGTGTACTATTCATAATCCTTCTTTGGAAACGGGAAAGGAAAATGGATATTGTTCAGTAGAAACCCATTCTATATCAAAATCAAATCCAAAAGCCGATTCTTCCTTATCGTAAGGAAAATCGGCTTTTTACATTGAGAAATTGGCTTACCGTATGTTTTCCGATTTATTGGTAGGACCCCGTTTATGTGTTGCTTTATTTTAAAGCAACATTATGAAAAAAGAACTGGTTCTTTTCATATATACGTGCAAAATAACACTTAAAATCAGCGCAAGTTATCGCCTAAAGTGACACTAAGCGTTTGTGGCTGTTTTTCCATAATTGTTATAAAGTGGGGCTAAGAGGTGAGGGTATATGGAATTGGGAGAACAGTTGCAAAAGTTAAGAGAACAAAAGAACATGTCTAGAGAAGAACTAGCTCAAGAAATGAATGTATCTAGACAGGCAGTTTATAAGTGGGAGAACAATAAGGGATATCCTGATATTGAGAATCTTATAAAGTTAAGCGAACTATATGAGATTACATTAGATGAACTGATTAAAAATGATCGTACATTTCAAAAAAAAATAAGTATTGATGAGGATAAAAAAAAGGAGAATGATCTTACAGGTCCTGGCTTCTATATAGGTATTATATTCGTATGTTTTGGCCTTTTTATTGACTTAGGCTCCTATTCTATCGGTATTACCATTTTGGTTTTTTTGACAATGGCGTTTTATGAAGACTTAAAAAAGATATTTTGGTATGTAAAGAAAGATTTTAACGAGCAGTAGAGTTTTAAACAAAAAGCCTTTATGAAGAATATTCGTAAAGGCTTTTTGCTTCTGATTAAATCCATTATGGTAACTTAGTTTTTACATATAACTGTTTGATCATTAAAGTTTCCTTAATCAACTAAAGGGGCAGTTTAGTTGAAGAGTGCTGTTTGATCTTTATTCAACAATTGGGCCAGTTTGTGGAGGATTTTAACAGGATTATTTAAAAAAGGATTTTGAAGTCTTTTGGTGAAAATTAAATATTAAATCTATAAAAGATGGAGGTTGTTGTTATGTTGAAACTGTTTCAATATAACTGGCAAGTTCGTGATGATTGGTTTACATTGTGCGAAGACATACCGGATGAAGAACTATTAAAGAAACGGGTCGGTGGGTTCGGTAGTATCCTACATACCCTATTTCACATTGTAGATGTGGAATATATGTGGATCTTAGGTTTGCGAGGTGAACCAGTGCCTGAGGAGCCATTGTTTGAGGATTATGCTAGCTTACAAAAAGTGAAAAATCTTTCAGCTCAATACCATGAGAAAGTGAAGCCATTTGTGACATCTTGGACAAATGAAATGGAATCTCGGAAACTTTCAGAAACTGATTTCAATGAAGAACCGATTAGCTCTAGAGACGCACCAATCAGGCGCCGAGTCATTGAATGTACACACGGAGAGATCATACGTCACGTCATTGTCCACGAAATTCACCATATTGGCCAGTTATCTATATGGGCACGTGAAATAGGAAAGGAGCCTGTTTCCGCAAATCTGAGAGGAAGAGGGCTATTCGATAATTAGACTGCCTTTGCCAATTTCATAAACGGGCGCGATTCTTGAATAAGGTTAGCTTTTCTTATAGAACTAACGGGGGCTTTAGTTCATTAACAGGGGTTGCTGCGGCAGCCTTTTTCTTATGGCACTAACGGGGCAGGATAGTTGAAGAGTGCTGTTTGACCTTTGTTAAACAATCGGGCCATTTAAAGTAATTGGCGAGCTGATCAAAGGTTCCCTTGACAAATAAATAGTTTAACAGCTAAACTAAAGGTATGAATAGGGAAAATTCTGAACAATCAAACAACATGTATAGTATGAAAACAGGAAGCCGTAATCTAGGTCGTTTATTTATGCAGCTCCAACGACTTGAACGTCATCCTCGCACCTTTGGAGACGCAGGCCCCTTGACGCCAAGTGAAATTCACACGATTGACGCCATTGGTTACGATGGTGGTATCCTCATGAGTGAACTGGCCACCCGTCTCAGTGTAACGAAAGGTGCGGTTACGCAGATTATCGGACGTTTAGAAAGCAAAGAGCTCGTTAAGCGTTCCCCTCACCCGGATGATTCTAGGGCGGTAATTATCTCACTTACTGAAAAAGGAAAAAGTGCTTACCGAGTCCACGAAGAATTACATCTGAATTTTTACAAAGAGCTTAGCGCTCAATTAGACCAAAAGGAGATCGAAATTTTCGAAAAATGCATTCAAAAGCTAAATGAGTTTTTGCAGAAATAATTTTTTTGAACATATAGTTTAGAATCTAAACTACTTTAAGGGGGATTTTTTATGAAGGTTAAGGCAACAGTTCTTTCTGAAAACAGTGTGTTCAGTAACCTGGGAGCGATTGCGGAACACGGTTGGTCTGTTTTTTTGGAAACGGATCATGGTAATTATCTCTTCGATACTGGTCAAGGTAAGGCACTGCTCAATAACGCGAAAGTATTCAAAAAAGATTTATCCAGTATTAAAGGAATTATACTGAGCCATCATCATATCGATCATACTGGTGGTCTGCTGGCTGCCGTAAAGGCAGTTGAGGCAAAAACAGTTGATGTTTTTGCACATCCTGACCTGTTCAAAGAAGGATATCTTGTTCGGATGGGTTATAAATACATCGGAGTCCCTTTTTCTAGAGTTGACCTTGAAAGCTACGGGGCCAATTTTAAATTCAACACGGAATTTACCGAAATCGCTCCAAATGTTTATCTAACAGGTGAGGTTCCTCGATTATCAGATTTTGAACATGGCGATACCGATATTGTCCAGCAGACGGAAGAAGGTTATATCCAAGATCAGGTTATGGACGATCAGTCCATTATTATCAAAACGGAAAAAGGTTTGTTTGTCATTCTAGGATGTTCTCATGCAGGCATCGTCAATATTCTCAATTATGCAGTCCAAAAGACCGGTGAAAACCGAATTCATACCGTTATCGGCGGCACTCATTTATGGTGCGTAAGCGACGAACAGAAGGAAAAAAGCATTCAAGCGTTGAAAGAATTGAATATTGAACGCCTTGGAGTGTCCCATTGTACCGGCTTCGAGGTAAGCATGAGCTTAGCTCAAGAATTCGGACAAAAGTTCTTTTACTGCAATGTGGGAACAGTTGTAAAAGTATGATCAAGATTTTTATAAAAAGGGGATCTTATCTTAAATCGCATCTTGACAATGGGGGCCGCTTATGACGTTTAATCGGTGGCGGCTCCATGGTAAGTAGTGATCATAATGATGTTCACGTTGACCCCAATTTTTTTTACCAGGAAACCTTTACAAATCATTCTTAGATGGGAAAAATACTAATTGTATTCAAAAAACAGGAAAAATTACATTTGAGGAATTTCTAAGAAATAAGATAGATAGAGGTTTTTTTTTAGTAAGGTTGTTGCTTCGGCAACACTTTTCTATTTGTGGAACAAGATTGTGAAGAAATGTACTTAAACTATAGGGTGCGTTAATTGAATAACGAAGATATTTGGAGAGCCTCATCTTCAATAAAGATATAATTTTGAAGTGAGTTTTAAGGACCTTGTAAAGGTCCTTAGTATTTTGTATTACTATGGTAGGTACCAATTTAAATGGTAGGTATCGTCCCACCATCTACTTTATATTCGCTGCCTGTAATCGACTTTGCTAAATCCGAAGCAAGAAATGCTACTAATTCAGCAACGTCTTCGGGTTGTCCCGGCCTCCCTAAAGGTATTCCTCCAAGTGAATCCATTAACTCCTCTAATGCTTTTTTGCGTGAACCATATTTTTCTGCTAGACGATCAATCATTCGGTCAGCTGCTTCTGTCTGAATAAAACCAGGAGCTACAGTATTCACTCTTATTCCGCTTGATGCCAATTCGTTTGACAGTCCTTTACTATAGTTGCTTAATGCTGCTTTAGCTGCGGCATAAGCAAGGGTCGATTCGTATAAAGGCAATGTTCTCTGAATAGAAGAAATATGAATAATTATACCCTTTCCTTGTTTCATCATTTCGGGGATTAATTCTCGATCCAGCCGAACGGAAGGGAATAAATTCCTATTAAATGCTTCCAACCATTCTTCCTCATTAAGAGCCAGTACCCCGCCAGCTGGCGCGCTAGAACCACCAATATTATTGATTAGAATATCTATCCCTCCTAGAAAGTCAAGAGCCCGTTCCGCCAGCAATTTTATTCCTTCAACCGATGTTAAATCAGCAGGGATAAACAAATCTGCATTGGTTTTTCCCATAGGTTCTGTCCTTGCGGAAGTAACTACGGTTGCTCCCTCTCTTTTTAACTTATCTACAATTGCTTTACCCATACCCTTAGTTCCGCCAGTTACAAGTGCTCTTTTTCCTGTGAATAATTGATTGGTCATAATGAATCTCCCTTAATTTATTAATTTGATTACAAGTTGTATACTAACAAACATAATATGACAACAATATGTCATGTTAAAAAAACTTAATCCTGCAAATAAAGTCAAAATAATTTGAGGTAAAAGAATGGCAATGAATAGATATTTTGAAATTGTTTATATCCTACTAAATAAAAAAAACATAACAGCAAAAGAATTAGCGGAGCGTTTTGAGGTGTCAACACGTACGATTTATCGAGATATAGATGCTTTGAGTGCTGCTGGAATCCCGATTTATAGCAGTCAGGGGAGAGGAGGAGGAATTTCACTCATAGATGAATTTGTTCTTAATACCTCTCTTTTGTCTGAAGCCGAACAAAATGGCATCATGATGGCACTTCAGGGATTAACAGCAACCTCTTATCCTGAAGCGGATGAATTGTTATCCAAGTTGAGCATACTTTTTAAAAAAGAAAAAAGGGATTGGATTGAAGTCGACTTTTCACCGTGGGGAAGTAAAAAAAATCAAAAAGAACTTTTCCACTTACTCAAGGAAGCGATTTTTTCCAATCGAATAATCAAATTTATATATTTCAGTGGGAATGGAACTAAACGTAGAAGAACGGTAAGCCCTAATAAATTAATATACAAAGATAAATCCTGGTATGTAAATGCTTATTGTTTAGACAATAGTGCCAACCGGACCTTCAAAGTAAATAGAATGAAAGAAGTCGTAATGACAGAAGAACTTTTTATAGCAAGCGAAATGATTAAAATTCCTTCTGATAATGAGGAAACAGGATTGGGGAATCTTATTGAAGTACAATTGAAGATTGCTGCTAGCGGTGCTTTTAGAGTTTATGATGAGTTCGAGGAAAGTGACGTCGAGATAAATTCGGATGGTTCTTATACTATTAGAGCCAATTTTCCAGATAGTGATTGGTTATTAAGTTATATTTTATCCTTTGGCAGCCATTTAAGGGGTGTAGAGCCGGAAGGTCTCCGTCAGAAAGTTACTGATGAGTTAGAAAATATGAAAAGGTACTTATTTTCGGAATAAACTAGACATAATGGTGTCAAGTTATGAATGGTATATTAGCCTTGACTAGACAATAGGAGGCTAACGAACATGATTAACTTACCAGAACCGATTGTACGATTTTATCAAATGGCAAATAATGCTGATGAGAATAATTTTAAAAGTATCTTTACACATGACGCCATAGTATTCGACGAAGGGAAGGAAATGCTAGGTCTTGAATCAATAGAAAAATGGTCGAAAGACTCCATTTTCAATCCAAAGATACATTTTAAAACCTTGTCATATAAAAAGAGAGATAGGTTTATAGTTGTTACCTCAGAGGTTGATGGGAGTTTTGATAAAACGGGATTGCCCAATCCTTTCCTTTTGGATATACATTTTAGTGTCGTAGAAGAAAAGATAAAAGAACTGATCTGTACAGACTTCAATAGCATTTAACTATTTTTTTTAATGGACTGTCTAAGAAGGTGGAGTAAAAAATGGTGATGAATACGTTACTTATCAAACTAAAAGAGCCTAGTAGTGAAAATATCAGTAAGACCAAGGAATTATTAGAGAAATTGAAAGTAAAAATACCTGATATCAGAGACCTTAAGGTAAAGATGAATAGTCGCCAATCAGAATTGTCCTACGACATGGTCCTCAATGTAAAATTTGACTCTTTAGAATCTATGGAAGCGTGCCTATTGAAAATGAAAGGATCCTTTAAAATGCAGCTAGCTGATGTTTTGTTGTCATATGGGAACATGACTCCCTCTATAAAATAACATACACCGATTAGGATAAATTGTGAAATGTGAATAAATGTACTTAAACTAACGGGTGCGTTAGCTGAAGATCGGAGCTGTCTTTAAGGCAGCTTTTTCTTTATTAAACTATCGGAGCAGGTTAGAACAATAAGTCCTATGGTATAATTCTGCTAATAGTTGAGTTTTCGGGGGTAAGTCAATGAATAATCAAGATTATTTTAATGATGAAAACTATACTGGTAATCACCTTCATGTAGATAATTGGAAATATGAGTTCACTCCATATATAGAAGCAATTGCTTGGGTAAGAAAAGACAGTCCAATGGACTTGTTTTTTAATGATTTTGCAGATGATAAGGAGTTTCAAGCGTTATTTAGTGATAAAGAATACTATTATAATGAACTTATGGGTGTATTTTTTGGTAATGTTAAAACTAATCAGGAAGTATACGAAATGTTTCGTAATTGGGTTGATGGAGTGCTATACCCATTTAGGAAGAGAGCTAAATAGAAAAGAAAGGATTTTTTCTCTCTTAATGGTTAGTTCTATTTATCATTGTATAAATGTAACCTCTTTACTAATTTCCATATTTTACACCTCCTACTTGGACGTGAATGCGTTTACATTTAAATTTGCAATGATAACGTTGTAAAATTTCCTGTTTAAATAATCAACTATATTCACCTCTTAATTTACTAAACATATTGGTGTATAATAAATAAATCCATATAAAGACGGAGATGAATGCTTTGGTTACAATTACTGATATCGCGAAGCTTGCCGGAGTTGCTAAGAGTACAGTTTCACGTTATCTAAATAATGGTTCTGTTAGTGAGGCAACGAAAAATAAAATCGAACGTGTGATAAATGAAACCAGCTATGCTCCTAATGCCTTCGCTCAAAGTTTAAAAGCAAAGAAAACTAATATAATCGGTACCATCGTACCGAGACTTGATTCGTATGCTTCTTCTCATACGTTAATTGGCATTGATGAACAATTAAGAGAACTAAATTATCAAATGCTGATCTCAAATACCGGTCAGGATTTAAATCGGGAAATTGAAAATATTTACACACTGGCTAAGCAAAAGGTTGCGGGAATGATTTTGCTTCCATCCCAAGTTACCGACGCCCATTTAGAGGCCTTCAAAGAGCTGCACTTGCCCGTTTTACTGGTTGGTCAGCAGCATGAAACAATTCACAGCATCATACACAATGATTATGAAGCAGCATATGATCTCGGAAAACATGTGCTGGAAAAAGGTCACCGTAAGATTGCTTTTTTGGGCGTAACAGGAAAAGATATTGCTGTAGGAGTCATGCGAAAAAAAGGATTTCAGCGGGCGATAGATGAAAAATCAGACTGTGAAGTAAGGTATTATGAAACAAGCTTCAGCATAACAGATGCATTAATCAATGTCCCTTCTATTATTGAAGAATTCACTCCCTCTATTATCGTATGTGCAACTGATAATATAGCGATTGGTGCTTTGAAAGCAGCTTATTTAAGAGGTTTAAAAGTCCCAGAAGACTTGTCGATCACTGGATTTGGAGGTTATGAAGTAACAGAGATGATACACCCAGGCATAACTACAGCGAAATTTTACTACAAAGAAGCAGGACAAATGGCAGCTAAAAGTATCGTAAAGCTTGTTAACGGGGAAGAATTACCAAAATTATCTCTATCAAAATATAAAATTATTGAAAGAGAAAGCGTTGACAATCGTTTACTACACCGATTATAATCAAAATGAAATCGGTTACCAAATATTTCCCCTCTAAAATGTAACCGGTTTCTGTGAATCAACTTGTTGATATTATATTTTTTTGGTTTATGTTGGAACCGGTTCCGTCACTTAATATATTCATATATTTTTTTGGATTCAAACGGAACCGGTTCCAAGTCAGCGTTTATAAACGTTTAAAAGGAGGATCATTATGAATTATAAAGAAGTATCCCAGGAAATATTGGAGGCAATCGGCGGGAAAGAAAATGTGGCAGCTGCAGCACACTGTGCGACTAGGCTCCGCTTAGCTTTACATGATGAAGATAAAGTCGATCAAGCAAAACTAGATGAGATGGATGCAGTAAAGGGAACATATTCAACTGGAGGACAATACCAGATTATTATCGGTGCGGGAACTGTTAATGAAGTATACAAAGAGTTTTCAAAGCTAACTGGACTTACTGAAATGTCGACGAAAGATGTAAAAGATGCTGGTTCGAAGAAAATGAATCCGCTTCAGCGCTTTGTAAAAATGCTTTCTGATATTTTTGTTCCTATTATTCCTGCAATTGTTGCCGGCGGTCTATTGATGGGGATTAACAACTTGCTCACCGCACCTGACTTATTTATCGCAGGGAAATCCATTGTCGAAGCTAACCCGGGATTCGCAGATTTAGCAGCTCTAATTAATACATTTGCCAACGCAGCATTTGTATTCCTTCCAATCTTAATCGGTTTCTCTGCCACACAGCGGTTTGGCGGAAATCCTTATCTGGGTGCTACACTTGGAATGCTAATGGTTCACCCTGACTTATTGAATGGTTGGGGATACGGAGGAGCCTTAGTAAGCGGTGAGATTCAGGTCTGGAATATTCTCGGATTTGAAATTGAAAAAATCGGATATCAAGGCACTGTGTTGCCGGTACTTGTTGCTTCCTTTATTTTAGCAAAAATAGAAACGTATTTGCGAAAAGTCATTCCTTCCGCACTAGACAATATTCTAACACCATTATTGACAATTTTTATTACTGGTATCTTAACGTTCACAGTAGTAGGACCGATTACTCGTGCTACAGGGAACTTATTAACAGACGGTCTCATTTTCTTATATGATGGAACTGGTTTTATCGGAGGAGCTATATTTGGACTTCTTTACGCACCAATCGTTATCACAGGTATGCATCATAGCTTTATTGCTGTAGAAACACAATTACTTTCTGATATTTCAAAAACTGGGGGCTCTTTTATTTTCGCAATTGCAGCAATGTCCAATATTGCTCAAGGTGCAGCAACCCTTGCAGTTACTTTCATTACGAAAGATAAAAAAACAAAAGGTACGGCATCTGCAGCGGGAATTTCGGCTCTTTTAGGGATTTCAGAACCTGCAATGTTCGGTGTTAACTTAAAACTGAAGTATCCATTTATTGGAGCAATTATAGGTTCAGGAGTGGCTTCTGCTTTCGTCACCTTCTTCAAAGTAAAGGCGATTGCACTTGGCGCTGCAGGTTTACCAGGGATTATTTCCATCAAAACAGATACAATTATCTTTTATATAATTGGTATGGCCATTTCCTTTGCTGTAGCCTTTATCGCAACATTCAGTTTAGCAAATCGGACAGATAAAAAAGTTGCTGCCCTTTCTCGAAAAGAAGCAGCCTAATTTATTAATATGAAAAGGGCTGTTCGAAACAAGGAACAGCCCTCTGATTTTTTAAAGGAGTCTGATCACATGGGATGGACAAAAGAACAGCGTTATCGCCGCGTTGAAGATGTTAATCAGGTAGAGCTACAAAATTTGCAAACAAGAGTAAATGAATGCACATGGCGACAAACCTTTCATATACAGCCTTTATCCGGCCTACTTAATGACCCTAATGGCTTCTCTTTTTATCATGGCGAGTACCATTTATTCTACCAATGGTTTCCACTTGGTCCTGTACATGGGTTGAAGTATTGGTATCATACGAAATCAAAAGATCTTGTTTCTTGGGAAAATGCCGGCATCGGGATCGCACCGGATGATTATTATGACAGCCATGGAGCCTATTCGGGAAGTGCTATTGAATATGAAGGAAAACTATATTTATTTTATACCGGCAACACCCGTGATGAGAATTGGCAAAGACATCCCTATCAATGTATCGCCATCATGGAGAAAACGGGACAAATTGAAAAATTGACCCATCCATTCATTCGGGACGTACCAGAAGGATATACTAATCATTTCCGCGACCCGAAAGTTTGGAGAGAAAATGATACCTTTTATGCAGTAATCGGTGCACAGCGGAAAGACAAAACAGGATGTGTCGTCCTTTATCGTTCCTCCAATCTAGTAAACTGGACATTTGAAGGAGAGTTACAAACTGACCTTGGAACTTTTGGATATATGTGGGAATGTCCAGATTATTTTGAACTGCAAAACTATGGTGTACTGATGTTTTCTCCACAAGGTTTGGAGCCCAAGGGAGACCTTTACCACAATATTTATCAATCCGGTTATGTTATTGGCAGCAAGCTAGATACAATAACCCACTCACTATCACATGGCTCTTTTCAGGAGCTTGACAGAGGCTTTGATTTTTATGCGCCGCAAACAATGGTTAATCCTGACGGAAGGCGTATCCTTGTCGGATGGATGGGCTTGCCTGAAATCGACCTACCCACAGACAAAAATGGCTGGGCGCATTGTTTAACACTGCCTAGAGAATTATCTGTTCGAAACGGCAAACTGATTCAGCGGCCAGTGCAGGAACTTCAAGCGCTACGCAGGCAGGAAACTGAAGTAAAAGGTGTTTTGAAGAACACCAAGAACATGTATGAAGATTTCAAAGGAGTATCCTATGAAATGGTATGTGAATTTGAAAACAACGATGCCGTTGAATTTGGTATTGAATTCAGGGCCGGTGATGATGAAAAAACGGTCATTAAATATGATACTGTAGAGAAAAAAGTCATTCTTGACCGCTCTTCTTCAGGTGAGACCGTTGGAGAAGCTTATGGAACAATCCGAAAATGCTTTGTGAATACCAAAAAAATTAAGTTTCATTTATTTGTAGATACCTCTTCTGTTGAGATTTTCATCAATGACGGTGAAGAAGTATTCACGAGCCGGATCTTCCCTCGTGAAAACAGAAATGAAATTCGTTTCTTTGCATTATCTGGAAGCACCACTTTTCAAGCAAAAAAATGGAGTTATGTATGAAAGCGAGAGGTAAGGTATGAGAAATTTATATGCAATCGGTGAAGTATTAATTGATTTTATCCCCCTTCAAAAAGGAATCGCACTAAAAGATGTAATGGAATTCGAGCGTGCTCCAGGAGGCGCTCCAGCGAATGTTGCTGTATCAGTTGCCAGAAATGGCGGCAATGCATCGATAATTACTAAGCTCGGAATGGATTCATTTGGGGACTTTCTTTTAGAACAATTGCAGCAAGCCGGCGTGAAAATAGATAAAATTACGAGAACGAATGAAGCCAACACAGGCCTTGCTTTTGTATCTTTGCTTGAAAATGGTGAACGTGATTTCTCTTTCTACCGCAATCCTTCTGCAGATTTGCTGCTTCATGAGACTGAAATTAACGATAGCTGGTTTGCAAACGGCGACCTCCTCCACTTCTGTTCAGTCGATTTAGTGGAAAGTCCTATGAAGCATGCACATGTGAAAGCCATTACTTCTGTAAAAGCAAAAGGCGGAATCATCAGCTTTGACCCAAATGTCCGCCTTCCGCTTTGGACTGATCCTGAAGAATGCCGGAAAACGATTTTAGAGTTTGTTCCAATGGTTCATATTGTGAAAATTTCTGATGAAGAGCTTGAGTTTATTACCGGGATTACTGACAAAGAAAAAGCAGTTTCTTCGTTATTTACTGGTGCTGTTAAAGCAGTAATTTATACAAAAGGAGCTCAAGGTGCTGAATTATATGTAAGAGGTAAAAAATACGAATCAACCGGGTATCGCGTAGGCGTACAGGATACAACAGGGGCTGGGGATGCATTTATCGGAGGCTTGCTGTATCAGTTATTAGAAAAAGACGTTCGGCAAGGAAATCTGGAAGAAGTTCTTGAACTTCATCACCAAGAAATCCTAAGCTTTGCAAACGCTAGTGGCGCTCTTACTACGACTGGAAAAGGAGCAATCTCTTCCATTCCAGCCAAAGAAGCGATTTATCAACTGCAGCAAATCGATCAATAATGGCGCCTGCCCTAAACGAAAAAGTACCGACCGATTGCTTGCTAAGTTGATAAGGACCGATTAAAAGGCCTTGGAGCTGCTGGCGTTTTGGAGGTAGGAATAACATCTAGGCAATTTTCGGACCGAAATCAGGCCAGCTAAAAGAACAAATCAAAAAAGTGATTGCTTAAGAAATTTGCTATTCAGCCAGAATATTAAAAATAATTGGAGGTATTACCTTGTTAAAAAACTTATTTGGAAAAAAAACAAAAATTTCGGAAATAAAATTAGTATCTCCAATTGAAGGAGAAATTTTAAAGCTTGAAGATGTACCGGATCCAGTTTTTTCACAGAAAATGATGGGAGATGGTATTGCTTTCTTTCCTATCGAAGGGAAGGTAGTGGCGCCGGCTGATGCAAAAGTCATCAATGTCTTCCCGACGAAGCATGCCATTGCATTGGAAACGGCAGAAGGGCTGGAAATATTGATTCATATTGGATTGGACACGGTTAACATGAAAGGAGAAGGGTTTTCCGTTTGTGTGGCAGAAGGTGACCAGGTTAAAGCAGGAGACATATTGGTCACCTACAGCCTTGAACTGGTAAAGGAAAAAGCATCAAGTACTATTACACCGATGATCATTACCAATGGAGACATAGTGACACATTTAGAGTATCACTATGGTGGACAATCTGTAGCCGGTAAAACGACCGTTCTGGTAGTTACCTTAAAATAGAGGAATGAGTAAAATAGAAGAAACTCGTTAAAAAACTAAATAACATATGACCAAGAGATGTCACCCCAGAAATGGGGTGTTTTTATTTTACCTAATTTGGTTTAATAACTTAACGGAATTGTGTTACTTTAGGTGATAATTTGCACTTATTTTAAGTGCTATTTTGCACGTATATTATTACTGCAGTTTTCCGGGGCTGCCATTTGGTGACCTTTTTGCTTAATGAACTATAGGGCAGGTTAGTGCAATATGAATAAAAAAGTAGCCCGTAGGGCTACTTTTTTATTTACTAATATTAAACCAACCTGGCGATGCTTGAATTACATTCCATAGTTTTTCTGGAATATTAAGCTGGTCAAGTTTCGATACGTCCAACTCAGAAGCGACCTCGTCTTCAAGTCCATTTGCGACCTTTTCAACCCAATCAGGATTCATAATTAACGCATGCCCAATAGCTACAAACGGTAATCCTAAATCCATAGCTTTAAGTGCATCATCTGGTGTTATCATGGAACCAGCAGCCAACACCGGTACCTTACCGTTTGCTCTTTCAAGAATCAATTCAAGCCGTGTTTTTTCATCTTGACTATCAACTGGCTTTGAAGACACATTATCTAATGAAGCATGTATATAATCTAAATTTTGTTCAATAAGGAAATCAATTAATTTATATGTGTCTTTCATACGTAATCCGTCCACTTTGGAGGATTCTTCAGGGGAAAATCGGAATCCTAAAATGAATGGTTTTGTAGCATGTTTTTCAATGACATTTTTGATTTCTTCAATAATTGCCAATGGAAAACGTAAGCGATTTTCAAGTGATCCTCCCCATTGGTCAGTCCGTTGATTTGTCGCTGGCGACCAGAAATTCTGAATTAAAAATCCATGAGCCCCATGAATTTCGATGCCATCAAATCCGGCTTCAATCGCTCTTCTCGTTGTGTCTCCAAAAGCACGTATAATCGACAGGATTTCCTCATGTGATAGTTCTCTTGTTTCTGCAGTTGTGCCCAAAGCAGTAGCCTCAGGTTGCAATCTACTCGCACTAACTACATCCAATCCAGGTAATGCTTTATTGCCTGCATGAAAAATCTGTAGTATCGCAGGAGAGCCTCCACTTTTCGCTGCCTCAGCTAATTTTCGTAAACTTGGAATAAATTCATCATTGTCCCCAGCGAATTCATTCGTAAAACCCTGTCCATTCGGTGTAACATGAGTACACCCTGTAATGACGAGTCCTACTCCATTTACTCTTTGTTTGTAATATTTTACCTCTTCATCCGAAATGGTAAGGTCGTCATTACTTGACCATGTTGTCATAGGTGCCATAACGACTCTATTCTTGATTGTTATTCCACTTCTGAATGTGAAGGATTCAAATAACTTACTGTATTTTTGATTCATCTCATTAACCTCTCTATCCTAAATTCTTCTAATGATGAAAGTTTATCTTACTGCATTATTGTTACCATGATGAGCCATCACAACTCTCCCTATTGGAAGTTCTACTTTAGTATAATTAGTTGTCGTTAGGGTAAGTCAAGCATAAATATTCACATGGTTAAACCAAGATTTTTGGATTTTCAGAATCCTTTATGATATTATTTTAGTTACAGTAACTGTAGCTAAAGGTGGGGCAGGTAAATGTTGTATTCAATGAAATATGTAGTGGAGAACTTAAATATAACGGCAAAGACACTTAGATTTTATGAAGAGCAAGGGATACTGCCAAATGTATCTCGTGATGAGAATGGTCGAAGAGTTTATTCCGAACAACATTTAGATTGGATTTCTTTTATTCGTTGTCTCAAAGAGACAGGAATGTCTCTTGCTAAGATAAAAGAATATAAGGATCTTTTTGGAGTAGGAAATGCTACCTTCTTGCAAAGACAAGAAATGTTGGTGAAGCATAAATTGGAAGTGCAGAAGAAAATTGAAGAAGACTTAAGGCACTTGGAGGAGATAAACTATAAGATAGCCATGTATGAACTTCAGAAAGAAGAGGTTAGGAAAAATCCTAATCATAACTTTAAATGTCACGGTCTGGAGATTAAGAATGTGAAGTAATGTACTTACGCTAAAGGGTGCGTTAGCTGAAGATCGGAGTTGTCTTGAAGGCAGCTCTTTCTTTATGCAACTAACGGGGCAGGTTAGCATTCCTGTAGTTCGTTATTTTTCAGCTTTGAAAAAAATAGGGCTCCTCAGTAAGATATGAGTAAGAAACCACTCTAACTCAAAACCTTAGGAGGAACCCTAATATGAAGTTTAAAATGCAAGATAAACAAAATCAACTAATAGAAAGAATTTCCGATAATCACCTTGTTGTTGGAGTGGATATTGCCCAACAATTACATGTGGCTAGAGCAGTGAATTTCCGTGGAATTGTAGTCGGAGATCCACTTGCATTTGAAAATAATGAAGATGGATTTGCTAGTATTAAAATGGATGGATAAGCTTCAAAGATTAAATAAACTGGAGGCAGCCATCGTGGGAATGGAACCTACAGGCCATTACTGGATTAATCTTTCAAAATGGCTATTTAAACAAGGAATTGAGGTAGTAACAGTAAACCCTCACTTAGTAAAAAGGAATAAAGAAAACCGTGATAATACTCAGTCCAAAAGTGATAAGAAAGATGCCCTGGTCATCGCTGATATGGTGAAGAACGGTTACTACGCCTTTGTCAGGAACACTTCAGAATCATTTGAAATACTTAGGGTCCTTATGTCTAACCGTGATGTGGTAGTTAAACGACTCGTTAGCACTATTAATCAATTAAACCGTTGGGTGGATATTGTCTTTCCCGAACTCAGGCAAGTATTTAAAGACATTACTGGTAAAGGGGCGATCGCCACACTTCGTTTATTTCCATCTCCAATGGAACTGCGTTCCCTGAAACCTCATGATGTTGTTTCAGGCTGGAAATCAATAATGAAGAGGCAGCCTGGATTAAAGAAAGCTCAATTACTTCTTCAGTTAGGTAGGAAATCTGTCGGCACAAGACAAGCACTTGAAGCGTATAAATTTCATTTGGAACAATTATTAGAGGAGTATGATCTCGCAGTCTTACAACTCGAAAGAGTGGAACAAGAGGTTAAGGATGTATTAAAACAAATACCTTTTGCCAAGAAGCTTCTTGCCATTAAGGGAATTAGTGAAATTTCTTTAGCCGGAATATTAGGTGAAGCAGGAGATCTAAGTGGTTTTTCACACGGTAATTCTTTACTTCGGCACGCTGGGTTGCATCTGGCTGAAGCAAGCTCTGGAAAGTGGAAAGGCCAAATTGTCATTTCTAAGCGAGGGCGATCCAGGCTAAGGCGTTTCCTTTACTTAGCCACCATGAGCCTTGTGATGAATAACACGGAATTTCGAGCCATTCACACCCATAATGTTAAGGTGAAAAAAATGAAGAAAATGAAATCGAATATGAAATTGGTAGGTAAGCTAGCCAGGATATTTGTTGGATTAGCACGCAGAAACGAGTCTTATTGTGCAGATAAAGTTCAAACTATAAAAACTGAACTGGTTGCGTAGTTTTAAAGGGGGATTTTTAATAGGGTTCTCGAAGGGAACCTTCAAAAACTAATTTTCATAGACTTTTTCTTTTTACGAATGTTGGCTTATTCGTAGGATTTCAAATATGTACGGAGTACCAGATTTCTTGAACAAAAGGGCACCGACCCATCAGGTTAGCATAACTGGCCTCCACCCCTTGGATAGGCATGACGAAGGAATGATAGGGCAATTGACCCGTTGAGACATGGGAGGGAAAGCCTCCAGGGGCGGCGTGGAGAATGTGCATTATATGGTAAAATGTGGAGTGTTGTACAACTCCTTTATTTCACTATGTCTTCACGAAATCTTCATGTCCTGAAATCACTCCATATAACCGTGAACTTAAATTCAAGGGTGATGAAATCCTGCGATTAAGCGAGTATTTGTGAGAAAATCGTATTAAACTGAGGGAGTTCTATAAGAAAATTATTCAACTCTTGGTCAATTGGCTCATTAAAACTAGAACATAAAGTGGTGAGTTTTGTTACAATTACTTACATTAACATAATAAGTTAAACAGCAGGAAGAGGGAATACAATGACAAATTTCATGTACATATTTTGCTTAATAGTATGGGGTCTTAATTTTATTGCGGTGAAAATTCAAGGAACACCAGTCAGTTTGGAATTATCATTAACATATCGTTTAGTTATGACAGCTTTTTTATTTTTAGTTCTTGTTTGGTTCCTTAAACCAAAGGGGAGACCACGAAGAAAGGATATCCCATTTATAACAGTGTTTGGTGTATGTAACTTTGCATTAAGTTATCTGTGCCTTTATTACGCGACTAATTTGAGCTCTGCGGCAATTGTAACATTGATCTTTTCTTTAAAAGTGATACTGACTCCGATTGCTCTCCGTGTTTTTTTAAAAGAGAAATTACATTCTCGCGTTTTACTTGGGGGAATATTAGGGGTATTTGGCGTATGTGTCATCATCTATCCGACCTTAAATAATTTTCAAGGGCTTACTGATTTAAAAGGAGTTATGATTGCTTTGTTAGGTACGATTCTTACAGCTATTGGTGATGCCAGTTCAGCAAGAAATGCTAAACTTAAGGTTGACCCTATCTATGCTAATGCTATTGGTTTTACAGTGGGCAGTGTTTTAATGGGGACAATTGTACTGTTTCAAGGACAAAAAATTATACTCCCAACAACAGTTACATATTTATCTGCTTTGCTATATTTAACTTTGATTGCTTCTTTTATGGCTTGGCTATTTTATTTAAAACTTGTAGAAAAAATTGGAGGAGCAAAAAGTGGGTATATGGTAGCGTTATTTCCAGCGATTGGAGGGGTCGCTTCTGTTTTAATTGGTGAATCAACTCTATCAGTTTTTTTGGTAGTAGGTTGCCTATCTAGCTGTATTGGAGCTGCAATTGCTTTAGGGTTTGGAATTCGTGGTCAGAATGGTAAGCTTCCTGTAAATGTTAATTAAGAATGGACTTCTTTAATAAAGCTTTTTAGCTAACAGGTTTACTTCAAAATCAGGAGCTGATCAGCAGCTCCTTTTTGAATGGAACTATCGGGGCAGGTTAGTGGATTTGCATACTAAAAGTGTAACTATTTAAACAAGAATTTGTTCTAAACCATATTGACACGTTTTGTGTATTATAGGTATAGTACATCTATAATGTGTATGAACTACTTAGTACATACACCGGAAATCAGAGGAACAATAGGAGTTGGTTGGATGAATAGGGAGGTGCTTTTTTGAAGGAGAACCAAGAATATAGAGTGCATTGGAAGTTTGTTACCTTTACATTAATAGTTGGTTTAATTGTTGCAATTTTTTCAGTTATTTCTGATAATTTAACATTTTTAGGTGACGGTATAACAGTTCTTGAATTCGTCATTTCGTATTTAGCGGTAATGATTAATTCTTTACCAATGTGGTTTATTGTAGCAATGCTTGTTGGCTATTTATTTGCGAGGAACATTAAGAAGGCTGCATTACTTGGGGCCATTTATACAATCACTGCAATTACGTTTTATTTCGTGATTAGATATTTTTATATAGATGTACCAGTAACAGTAACGATATCATTTAAAGAACTGGCGATCTCATATGTGAACTGGTATGGGGCGTCAATCATTGGTGGTATCTCTGGTGGAATTGTAGGGTTTTTAATAAAAAAAACACCTTATGTACTACTGATTTTACCTGGAGGGTTAATCTTGCAGTTGTTTGTATATGGTACAAGTAGCTGGAGTGACATCGTTGGTATTGCACAAAATGTTACCTTTTGTCTAATGATTGTAAGTATTTTTATTTATTTAGTGATTGTGAAGAGAAATGATAGAAGTCAATATTTTGGAATGTGAAGTGATGTAGTTAAACTACCATGAAAATAGACTTCTGGAATTTTGGGGAAAAGGCAATACTTAAAAAGACGCAGCTCATTGTTTTTTAAAAAAGGGGAGAGCGCCTAATTTACTGATTTATTGTAGGTAAGTGGACTGGATTAAGATGCTTCAGGTTCTTGTAATGTAACTGTGTATCCTAAACTTTCAAGTCTTCTTAGTGAATGCCGAAAAATTGATTGTTGTCTCTGCTTATCAAAGTAGTCTTCGCCTAAGTCTACATACATTTCTTTTCGAGTTAAGAGATAATAGGAGATACGTAACATGGCATGAGCGACTACTATTCCTGCTCGTTTCTTACCTTTTCGTGATGCTGTACGCCTATACAGTGCTCCGTGATAGTTTTTAGATCCTCTTACAGAATGAGCTGCTTCTGTTAATGCTGATCTCAAGTACTTGTTTCCTTTTTTTGTTTTAGCCGATTTTCTTTTTCCCGCACTTTCGTTATGCCCAGGAACTAGTCCTGCCCAAGAACACATATGAGCTGCACTTGGGAACTGTTTCTTAATATCAGTCCCAATTTCAGATAAAATTTGCTCAGCCATTCTTGTAGCTATACCAGGAATAGAGTCTAATCGTTCCACATCTTCTTGATAGGAGATTACTCTTTCCTCGACCTCTTGGTCGAGCATCTCGATTTGCTCTGTTAAAAAATCAATATGCTTTAAAATGGTTTTTAACATGAGGCGTTGATGCGAATTGATATAACCTTTAAGGGCTAGTTCTAGTTCATCTTTCTTCTTTTTCATTGTGCGTCGAGCAAAGTTTGCTAGTTTTTCAGGATTTTCTTCACCTTCGGCAATTGCGTTAAGCATGTCTCGAGCCGAAACACCCATAACGTCTGACACCACAGAACCTAGCTTAATATTTGCGCCCTCTAACACTTTTTGGATGCGATTATGTTGTCTAGCACGTTCTTCAATGATACTTCTACGGTACTGAACTAGTTCACGTAGTTCCCGTTGATTTCGATCTGGAATGTAACTAGCTTTTAGGAGTCCATGACGAAGAAGTTTGGCAATCCATTCTGCATCTTTAACATCTGTTTTACGCCCTGGCACTGCTTTCATATGTTGAGCATTCACAACTAAAAACTCAATCTCTTCAGCTTCTAATAAATTAACAATAGGTTTCCAATATACACTGGTACTCTCCATGGCAACATGTGTACAGTTATTCTGTTTAATCCAATCCACTAACTGTATTAGAAAAACAGTTTTTGTTGAAAACGTTTGAATCTCCTTTCCTTCTGGTGTCATAATACATGCAGTAATATTGTCCTTATGGACATCCATACCACACGCTCTTTCAATGACTACTTCCATTGAAAACATCCTTTCTACGGCTCTCAATATAATTGGAGGCTGGTGCAAAAACCAGAATAGGATTAATCTACCATGTGTGCTTCCCGTAAGGGAGCGACAGTCAGTGGTGCACCTTGGTCGTTGGAGTCAGACTAACGGATGGGCTCTAACGCACCATAGTTCATCGACCTTCCTCTCCCAGCCGTAGAATCAGTATTGACCGTTCTGAACCATTTTCATTCTCTGTGGTGAAGCGCTGATTTTTGCGCTTCATGGATGGCTAACGGGTGCTTTACTTTAATAAGGAAGGATGCTAAGGAAGCCTTTTTCTTATAGCACTAACGGGGCAGGTTAGTTCCATTAGAGGAATCAAATAATTAGAATAGAAATAGTAAATAAACGCAATAAGAAACCTTCAGGGGAGGAAAATAGTGAATAATTCTTGGAATAGAGTAGTATATAGAATCTGGTCTCCATTTTATGATAGAATTTTTAATTCCGGTGTTTTCTTAAAAGCTCGAAGACAAATATTTCAGGAGATACCTTTTAATAGTGGTCAAAAAGTTTTATTTGTTGGTGTAGGAACAGGTGCCGATTTGGAGTTAATTAATTCATCGGATTTGAATATAATTGCAATTGATTTTTCACCTGATATGCTAAATCGGGCAAGGGGAAAATTTAAGAACTCCTCTATTAAGTTCTTAGAAATGGATGCTCAAAACATGGAGTTTAAAAATGAAACATTTGATTATGTAGTTGCCAGTCTAATTCTTTCCGTTGTACCTGATGCAGATAAGTGCATCACAGAAATATCGAGGGTGTTAAAAAAAGAAGGGAAAATACTCATATTTGATAAATTCGTATCTAAAGATAAATTATCTTTTCCAAAAAAACTTCTTAGGCCACTAATTAAAGCATTAGGAACAGACATTGGATTGAATTTTGAAAAGCTGTTCAGTAATAATAATACACATTTAACGATAGATGAAGATAAATCTGTAATGATGAATGGAATGTATAGAAAAATAATACTTAGTAAAAAAAATAGTTAATTGTGTTTCTTCAACTAACGGGTGCTTTACTTCAATAAGGGAGGTTGCTTAGGCAGCCTTTTTCTTATGGAACTAACGGGGCAGTTTAGTTGAAGAAGATAACGGTTCAGGAATCCCAATAAATGGTGTATTATGTTAGCATTAGGAAGCAAAAATGGCTATAGAGAAGGTGGGGAATATAAGGATAGATTGATTATAAAAGAAGTATTTTCAGGATGTATGAGCTTCGTTTCGAAGTTTTCTTTATTTGGAGGTAATTAAATGAGGAAAAGTCCCGTTTTATTAGTACTTATAATTTTTTCACTTTTAATAGGATGCAAAGAAACCGTAAGTATTAACCACAATTATAAGTTTTACGGTGAAGGAACACATTGGAAGGTAACTTTAAATTTTATAGGTAGAGGAAGTACATCTTCCCATTATGATGAACACCAAAAAGATTTTGTACTTGAATATAAAGGGGAATATTCGGAAATCTCCAATTCAATTGTAAACTATTCCTATAAGTCAAGTGGTGGGCAGGAAGGTGGGTCTGAAAGCCCTCCTGGTACAAAGTATATTCGAACGAATGAAGAAGGTAGTGGTGGTGATATACAAAGAAAAGAGGAAGTAATTAAGGTAATTGTTAAGTGGAATGGTAAAGAAGAAATTATACCTATGAAAATACAAAATGATAAATAATAAGAGTGTTCCATATTGAACTACAGGTGCGTTAACTGAAGATCAGAGCTGTCTTTAAGGCAGCTCTTTCTTTATGCAACTGAAGGGGCAGGATAGTTTACTAAGGCATAACTATTGAGTTTAGCTAAAGGATAAGGAGTAAACAGAAATATGAGGTGAACCTTGTTGGCTCATAATCCAATGGTTCATTACGTTCGGAAGAGACTTGAATAAAATATTAATCTAAAAAAAAGCCCAAATTTGGACTTTCTTATGTTAATACCATTCTCCTTTTGCTATTAAAAATACTTTACCCCCTACAAGGATTTGAATGGAATTTTGGGAATTTTCAGCTTGTATATTTAAAATAGATGGTCTTCCCATTTGAAATCCTTGTTCAACTCTGTACACTATATTTTCACTTTCAAAAAAGTTATGTGCGATAAGGTATCCAGCAAGATTTCCGTTTGCACTTCCAGTCGCAGGATCTTCAGGGAATCCTGTGTCATCTAAAAATACTCTTACATTTAAATCACTTTCTTTTAGTTTGGTTTCAGGAGTAAAGACAAGGATATTTGCTTTTATAACGTTATCAATGAAATTTTGATAATTATTATGATTGATCTTGCAACGATTTACAGCATCCAATGAACAAAGAGGAACAATTACTGCTGGTAATCCAGTTGATACAATTTGAATTGGATAACGGGAATCAATATCTTCATTTGGTATCTGTAATATTTCGGTGAAAATATCTTGATCAGGAATAATCATTCCTAATTCGGGTGGGTTTTGCTTCATTATTAATTGTTCACCTTCAATATTTACAGGTATTTGTCCTACTTTAAGGTTTAGAGTTATTTGTTTACTTTCATTGTTTTCTAAAACTTTCTGAATGATAAATGCTGTTCCTAATGTTGGATGACCAGCAAAAGGAACCTCTACATCAGGAGTAAATATTCGAACATCGTACCCTCCGTTGTCTTGTTTGCCAGATAAAATAAATGTTGTTTCATTAAAGTTTATCTCTCTTGCAATCTTTTGCATTTCTTCAGTAGATATTGTTCTCGAGGGAATAAGTACAGCTAATTGGTTACCTTGATATTTTTCTTCTGCGAATACATCAACAATATAAAAATCCATAAATATTACAACTCCTAATTTTTATTTTTAGAATATTATATCATTTCTTATGGAACTAACGGGGCAGCATTCCTGTTAGAAGGATGTTCGAGGTCTTGAAAGAAAAAGAGCCCTCTTGTATGATGCATGAGTGTCAACGACCATTGACCCAGCATCAAACAAGGAGGACTTCTCTATGCAGTTTAAATGGAATGAAAAAATTAATCAAGTTATTGAAAATACACTCGTTGTTGGTATGGATATTGCCAAGCGTGTTCATTACGCTTGTTTTGTTGATGAACGAGGGCGCGTGATAGAAAAAGCCTTCGCAGTACATCAATCAAAAGAGGGCTTTGAACACCTGTATGAAAAGATTCGTCAAACGATGAAGGAAGCTAAGAAAACAGAAGTAATTGTTGGAATTGAGCCAACAGGCCACTACTGGATGAACTTAGCTAATTTCTTAGATCATTACGGCATACCACTAGTCATGGTGAATCCAATGCATGTCAAACGATCGAAGGAACTGGAAGATAATTTACCGACAAAGAACGATAAAAAAGATGCATTAGTCATCGCTCGTTTATTGAAAGATGGGCGTTTTAGCTATCCACGTTTATTAAAAGAAGTAGAAGCAGAACTTCGTATCGGATCTACTCTTCGTTCAAAGTTAACGGAAGATTTAGCGAGTATTAAAAACCGGATCATTCGTTGGCTTGATCGTTATTTTCCCGAGTTTACTCAAGTCTTTCCGGCTTTCGGAAAGATGGCTCTAGCTACATTGGAAATGACTCCGTTGCCACAGGATATCGATGGAAAAAGTGCTGAGGAGCTTGTCTTTCTTTACCGTAAGGTAAAGGGAATGAGAGCCCCACAGCTACCAAAAGAAAAGCTACTCATTGAAGCAGCGACGAACTCAATTGGACTGACAGAAGGGACACAGATGGCCCGACATGAAATTGCCACGCTCCTGCGTCAGTATCGCTTACTAGAAAACGAAATTGAATCTGTGAATAGTCAATTATCCGAAATGGCCCAAACAACTATGGAATATGAGCTGCTGGCTTCAGTTCCTGGATTAGGAGATGCGACCATTGTTGATTTGCTTTCAGAAGTTGGAAGCTTTTCACTTTATGAAAATCCACGCCAATTTATTAAACTAGCGGGATTAACATTACGGGAAAACTCATCTGGTCAACATAAGGGACAAAAACATATCTCCAAACGAGGAAGAAAGCGACTTAGATATATTCTTTTCAAAGTAATAGTACCACTCATTCGTCACAACGAGGGGTTTAAACAGCTTCATGAATATTACACAACACGCCAACAAAATCCCTTACGCGGAAAGCAATCGATGGTGGTACTCTGTGGTAAATTGTTGAAAGTATTGCATGGTATTTGTAAAAAGAAAGTCCATTTTAATGAGCAGAATATGATGAAGGATCTCTACTGCCTCTCAGAGGCAGCGTAAGCATTTCTAACTATCGATTTATAACAAGAAGGATGACACGGAGAAGCCAGCAACATTACTAAACTAAGACCAAGAGTCCCCGGGGCAGCTTAGCAGGCCTCTGCCTTATGAATAGACCGAACGAAGGAATGTAAGCGCAAATGACGCTAAGAGACATGGGAGGGTACGTCATCATAAGTTTCGCAGAGATCTATAGTGCATCACATAGTGGAGAAAATAGCTAATGATTTCCATTAGTTTTAGCGAAGCGTACGCTCGATTTAGTAATAAAAACCAGAATTTCAATACTCTGTTTAAAAGTAGAATGAAAAAATAATTCCCCTAATATACCGAGTGGTGCAAACCGTTGATACATCAATATTTATAGAGGGAGTTTAGTTTAATAAGCCAATATAAATAATAAAATCGTATTGTATACGTTATATATGGAAAAGGGACTGGCGAGATTAACAGTCCCTTTTTCTTTTATTAAACGGTAAAGTTATTAGTTTAAGTTTAGGAAACTATACCCGTAGGCTGCACCAATAGCAAATACCAAAGTCCAAAACGCAAGGCTAACAGTCATCCATCCAATAACCCGTTTTCTAGAAGCACCAAAAATTAACGCAAAAATAGCTGCAATATCAGTCCCTACAAAAATAGGAGCAATAATAGCTAAACCAGGAATCCCGTATTTTTCCCAAATGGCTCTGGTTCTGGTTTCCTTTTTAGTTGCTCCGTTAATCCCTTTTTTCTTTCTTCTTTCAATTCTCCATTTATTTATCTGCTTAAAAAAGATTCCTAGCAACAGGATTAATAAGAAATTACCTATAAAAGCAGTTATACCAACTGCTGTTGGTGGCAACCCCCATAAGACACCTAAAGGAACAATAAACGATACATCCATCCAGGGAGCTACTCCCAGTAAAAACAATATAATTAACTGCCACATTATATTTGCTTGTTCTGCCCATTCAAACATAGGTAGTTTCCTCCAATGGTTAAAATTGTTTAAATTTCCTTATCGACAACCAATAAATGATATATTGACCTATCCCTAAAACACCCAGCAATAATAGAGTCATAAACTTAATATTCGATAGGGCAAAGCAAAGTCCGACAATTAATGGCAGAGCATATGAGTAATAGATATAAACGCTACGGCAAGCCTTATAGGTAACCCATTGCTGCCCTTCGTCCATTTCCCGAAATTCTGGAGGTATTGCCCCCAAGTATTTAATCTTACTTTCGGGATATTTACGATTATTTAATTGGATTAAGGAAACCCAGACCAAAGTGAAAGCCATTAAAATTAAGAGACAAACTCGTACTAGAGATTGATTATTTTCGGAACCAATCATCGATATAAACAAAAACCCTAAAATCAATAGATATGAGAACATTGGAATAAAAGGTGAACGCAATATTTTTGGTAGCATTATTATCATCCCTTCCTATTTCAAATAAAAGACTTCTTCAACCTGAACCTCAAATGCTTTGGCGATTTTTAAAGCCAATGCAACGGAGGGTGCATAATCTCCTTTTTCAATTAAGCCGATGGTTTGTCGTGTTACCCCAATCTTCTTAGCCAAATCATCCTGTGTCCATCTAAATCGCGCACGTAATTCACGAACTCTATTTTCAAGCATTTGATTATCCCTTTCCAAAAGTTGGTTATTTATAATGTAATATTTTATTGTCGAAATGTAAAGGATTGTTTGCATTTAGTAACAAATAATTGCGAAAAATATAGGTACTCGTTGTTGATTTGAAATAAAGTCGTATCGTTTGTAAAAAAGATGTACCGTTTAAAATAAAGTTATACCGTTTATAAAAAAGTTGCACCGTTTTACCCCTTTAGATGAAATTATCTATAGGGGTTTTTTATGTCTAAAAGATGAAGAACATTTGAAGCTAATAAAGGAATAAAGAAGATCCAGTACAGAAATTAGTTCGGCAATATTGACAAATTTCAAAAAAATGGATACACTTTAGTAAAAACCGGACGTTCGGTATTTTTTATTAGGAGGCGAATAAGTATGGCGAAAAAATATAATTCACAGGCAACAATTGAGACCATTTTGTCTGTATCCGCAAAACTTTTCCTGGAAAAAGGATTTGATAAAACGAGTATAAAGGATATTGCTGAAACTGCAGTAATATCAAAAGGGGCTATTTACCATCATTTTCAATCGAAGGATGAAATCATAAATGCAGTTACGGAAATGCAGGCACAAAGCGTAGAAAATATGATAAAGGGTTGGTTATCTGAAATGGGGTCTTGTACTGGAAAAGAAAAGCTAATTACTCTTTTGCATAAGAGCTTTTCCAGCCAAGAGTCGCACTATTTGGACGATGTGATGGCTTCACGCATAAAAAGTCCAGAATTTGTAGTGTCATATATGCAGGACTGCGTAAACAAAGACTCTGCACTCATTGCTGAAATCATAAATGAAGGAATAGTAGACGGCTCACTTATTACTGATTTTCCCGAAGAGTGTGCTGAGGTTTTTTTACTATTGATGAATATTTGGTGTGACCCTGTTGTATTTAAGTGTAACCATGCCAAATTAGGAATGCGTTTGAAATTTTTGCAACACATGATGAAATCAATCGGAATGGATATATTGAATGATGATTTGCTTGTCAAGATAAAAGAATTATTGCAAAGGTTATATCCTGAGGAGAACAAAACGAATGAATAATATTTATGTTGTAAAAGTCGAGAACCTTACAAAAACCTTTGATGGAAATGAAGTAATAAAAAATTGCAATATAAATGTGCAAAAAGGTACTATTTATGGTTTTTTAGGTGCAAATGGAGCTGGAAAAACAACGATATTTAAAATGCTGTCTGGCTTGCTGACACCGACAATGGGGAAAGCACAAGTTTTAGAAATGGATGTTATGTCTCAAAGAAGTGAAATTTTAAGAAATATAGGAACGATCATTGAAACTCCAATATTTTATGAACATTTATCAGCGACTGAAAATTTAGAGATACACCTTGCCTATATGGAAGCCGATGACACGGATATAGACTCTGTTTTAACTAAAGTCGGATTAAACAACACAGGTAAACAGCCTGTCTCAAAATTCTCACTTGGTATGCGTCAACGATTAGCCATTTCAAGGGCTATCATTCATAAACCTAAATTGTTGATTTTAGATGAGCCCATTAACGGACTAGATCCAATTGGAATTAGAGAAATGAGAGAATTTTTCCTTGATCTTGTTAAAAATCAAGATATGACCATATTGATTTCCAGTCATATTTTATCGGAAATTGAGCATATTGCCGATACCATTGGAGTGATTGTAAACGGCACTGTTATACGAGAGGTTTCTTTGGCAGAAGTGAAGGCACAATCCCCGAATGGTCTTGAAGATTATTTTATGGATATAATGACCAGGAGGATAAGCAATGGTAAACCTTATTAAATTGGAATTAAGAAGAAACAACATCCGTACCTATGTAATTGCCAGCATTATTATTGCCATAGTCATGTTAGGTTTCCTCTATCTTTTTGCCTATGCGCCAAAGCTAGAGCCAAACGATAAAGATTTAGAGATTTTTTTAGGATATAACAATCTGATCCCTTTGTTTGGGGTATTAAATATGGCGGCTTTTTGCGTCCTATCGGCTGTTATGTATTCTAAATTTATAGTTGAGGATTATTCCGGAAAGAGACCCATTTTACTTTTTTCATACCCGATTAGCAGAAAAAAGATCTTATTTTCAAAATTAAGTGTTGTTTGCATATTTACAATTTTTTCTATGATTACTAGCAATCTCATTATTTTTTTGATATTTAGTACAACAGAGAAAACTATGAATCTTGTAAGTGGAGACTTTACGGCTGCTATTATGCTACAGGCTATAAAAATTACAGTTGTCATGGCCATTATAGCCGCAAGTATAGGAATTATAGCAACGGGCATTGGATTTATTAAGAAATCAGTTCCTACTACCATTGTTTCGGCTGTTCTATTGGCTTCGTTGATGTGCAATATTGTGGCAAACACCACTTCAAGTATGACGTTCATGTATTTATTCAGTTTGATTATGATATTTGTCGGAATCCTCTTTTCAATAAATCTGATACACAAAGTAAATCTTATGGAGGTAGAGTAAATGGAACAAAGAATTGAAAAGTCCATTGATCATATACTTGAAAGTGCTTCATCACAGCTTTATATTTTTAGTGTTGGTCTTGGAATAGTGCTGGTCATATTAGGAATTTCTCTAATTCTTGCTGGAAAGCGTTCAAAAGGAAAAATGGGTAAAACAAATACTGGTTTGATTTGTACGGTAATTGGTATTATCGCTATTGTGAGTGGAACTGTCCAAATGTAGATAAAGAAAAGGGGATAGTCAAATGAAACCTATTTTAATAGAAAAAACCCCTAAAAATATAACTGTTACATTAGATTCAAATCCTTTTACTCCTTCTGAAGATATTCGAGAGAAACATGACCTATTTTGGGAGGAACAAAAATTGTAAAATCCTTCTCTGAGGAACGGAGACGTATTTACGATTATTGAATTAAATAAATCGACTGAAGAACTTTGTGTGGTCGTGGCAAAGATAGACTACAAACACTACTTATATACTCTCCATCATTTGGATTGTGAGTATCCTTGTAAAGTGATTTACTCATGTGCTACTGTAATTACTAACGATAATTAAGGTGTATTTGGTCGAAAGAATAAAAGTATAATTGAAATGGGCTCGATAATGGACAAGATAAGTAGAAAATAATTAAACTTTTTTATAAAACCGAAATTTAAATCCGCTGTATTAGATTCCATTTTGATCAATCTTTTTTCAAAATGGAATCTAATATTTTGACGTAATATGAGGATTTGAGAGAGATTTTTGATCAAACTTATTTTCAAAGCTACACAGGCGGCTATTTCTAACAAACATTAAAGAACCGTCAATAGGCCTGTTTTTTGTACGAAAGAAGGATAGCCACCAAGTTTCGACGAATATATCAATATACTTTTTGGAGGTGTTGATATGGCGATTTGTTGTGGAGAGTGTCACGTTGAATTAAAGAGTGATGATTATGTCACATTAGATGAATTTAGCACGATGAGGCACACATATTGCGGTTATGATCTTATTGCCGATCTGATCAAAGACATTGGGACTTATCGAAATATCAAAACAAAGTATTGGTTTTCCCGTGAGCGTACTAAATGAAAATCGGGGAAATCTTGGAGTTAATTAAAACTGATACACCAGCGAATATAGCCAAAAAGGCTGATGTTCATCTTTCAGAAAAATTACTAAGAAAAGCATTGAAAAAAGCTGGTTATGAGTATAGAAATTCAGGCGAAAAAGGCTGGTATTTCGTTGGTGAAGGTGACGAAGAAACGGTACAAGAGCAGCTTATTTATGACTTTGCAACAGCAGGAAAATCAAAGGCGAACGTTTCAACTAATGTAAATAAAGAACCTATTAACGATACCAACCAAAGTTCTAACGTTGGCATAAAACGTGGTAAAGAACAGGTTAAACAAGCGAACGAACAATCAGCACCAACCATAGAACGAACCAACGTTATAAGAAAACGTTCTTCATTCGATATGGATGTTGAACTTATGAAGGAACTAAAAATACAAGCAATCATTCATGATAGGACGGTATATGAACTAGTTGAAAGTGCCGTAAGGCACTATTTAGCTGAATTAAAGGGAAAATGATGTGGCTTTGAAATAAAGTCACGATGTTTTTAATAAGGTTACACCGTTTTACCCCTTTGGATACTATCCTCTAAAGGGGTGTTTTTATGTCCAAAAGATAAAGTACATCTGAAATTTAAAAATGGATCAAGGGGATTTTTGAGTGGTAATAGAGTTGTTCCGTTAAAGGGCGCGATTCATTAATAAGAATTACTTTTTGTATGAAAACACATTAGTAAAAAAGCCATGCTAAAATAAACCCTCCATATTGTCATTTTTTTTTGATGGGGGTAAATGTACTATGTCGTTATTTTAACTGGTTATGCAGTTTGTTGTTCAGATGGAGCGATTGTATAGCCTTTCTTTTTTAGGTATTCGATCATTTTTAATTCTTTGTTATTTTGTTTTTCTTCAAGGTAATTTGAGCCTAGTTCATCATAAGGTTCTCCTGTTTTTAAGATGTTGTAAGCAATCGTCAATAGTAAATGAGCAGAAGCAATTCGTCCTTTCATTTTTCCCTGCCTTTTGGTAATCCTTTTTCGATGTGAAGCAATTCGATTATTTTGCCTTGATGTCGCTAATACACACTCTACGGCCATCGTTTTCAGAGCTTTGTTACCTTGTGTGGTTTTACTCGTTTTTTTTTTACCAGCACTTTCGTAATTTCCAGGACTCACACCAGCCCAAGAGGCAAGATGTTTAGCTGACTTAAATACGGACATATCAACCCCCATCTCCGCAATAAAAGTAGCTGCGGCAGCTTTGTTCACACCAGGTATACCATCCAATAATTCTACTTCCTTACGATAAGGGGACAGGAGTTGATCAATTTGCTTTTCCAATTCTTCTATGGTTTCTTCTAAATAACTCATATGCTCCCAATGGTAACGCAACATATCACGATGATGACGGCGAATACGACCATTAATTGCATGGGCAATGTCAGTAATACTTGCTTTTGTTCGCCAATCCACCATTTTTCGAAGACCATCGGTCTCTATTTTTTCACCGTTTAGAATCGCTTCAAGGATACGGCGTCCCGATACACCAAAAATGTCTGATAGAACGGATGTTAGCTTGATATTAGCATCTTGAAGAATTTTGTGAATGCGATTCTGCTCTGAGGTGCGATGATGAATCAATTTTTTTCGATAACGAGTAAGATCACGTAAATCACGAATATCCTCTGGTGGTACAAAATTGCTTTCAATAAGTCCGCATCTTAGAAGCTTGGCAAGCCATTCGGCATCTTTTACATCAGTTTTACGGCCTGGAACATTTTTGACATGCCTGGCATTGGCAAGAACAAGGTGAAAAGATCCTTCGAGTATATTCCATATTGGTTTCCAGTAGACTCCGGTACTTTCCATCACAACATCGGATACCTGAAGGGTAGCTAGCCAATCACTTAAAGCCAAGAGCCCCTTTGTTGTAGTTGAAAAAGTTTCAATAGAGGTTTTTGGCTTTTTATCTAATGGGCCAAATAATACACAGGCTACTACTGTTTCTTGGTGTACATCTAGGCCAGCACACCGTTCAATCATTGCTTCCATAGGGGAATCACCTCAAAAAAAGATTAACAATACATATGACAGGAGATTTGTTACAAAAATTTTTGTATACGTACTTGTAGTACACTAAATGGTTCTTCCATACTGTCACAACCAGTATCTTATACAGGGTATCTTCCTTAAGATCCACCAAAAAAAGTTCAGCCTGGTTGTATTGTTATCATCCATTATTGTCAAGGGGTTAATGGGTTAGACTCTATTTTTGAGTTTAGATTTTCGTAGTAGATGGTGGCGGCGAGGAGCGCCGCCATAGGAGTTTCTTATGGAACTAACGGGGCAGGATAGTTCCATAAGGAATACTGTTAAGTGACATTAAATTTAAAACATAATAAAGTTGTTTAAAAACGTCAGTCATGTTATTCCATTAAAGGGCCATTATATTGAATAACTTATTGTGGAAATTATGAAAAATTGAGATGATTATTATTAAGTTAAAGGGCAGTTTAGCGTGGCCACCGACCAACTAAGTGGTTACTTACACTCAATTATTGGAAGGAAAGTTTTATCCTTTCGCGAATTCATTATACATGCCGAAATTACGAAATTCGCAAAAAAATCGCGGTAGAGCATTGGAAAGAGCATTTTAATTTTCTATAACTCCATAGAGAGGTGATTACGCATGAATCAAAGACCGTCAGAAGAAGAATATGCCGGGGACTTCGGAGAGTATATCCGGTTGGTGCCGGATGGCAACATCATCGACATTCTGCTCGCCCAGGAAAAGCAAATGACCGAGCTGCTGGCATCGTTGACCGAAAGCCATGGCGCGTATCGGTATGCGGAAGGAAAATGGACGCTGAAAGAAGTCGTGGGCCACATCGCAGACGGAGAACGCGTCATGACCTACCGCCTGCTACTGTTCGCAAGAGGGGACCAGACGCCTCTGTCCGGTTTCGACCAGGAATTGTTCATGCCTCCTTTCGGAAGCTGGACAACCGCGCAATTGGCCGAAGACTACCGGGCCGTACGGCAATCGACGATCACACTGCTGCGCGGGTTACCGGCGGAGGCGTGGTCCCGCAAAGGCACAGCCAACAACGCAAGCATTACGGCGCGTGCCCTCGCGTACGGCATCGCAGGACACGAGATTCATCACATGGGGGTCATCCGAAATCGGTATTTGAGTTAGTTGTCCGGAAGATCGGGACGGAAGCTGCGCGGAAAACGCGGCTTCCGTTCTTTCTTTATGGCAGCCTTCCCGCCCCGTTCATAGACTGATATGAAGAGAGGACAAGACGGGTTGAAAAAAGCAGCAGCGATTGGTTGCAGACTGGATTTTGTCTAAAAATGAAAAGCAAATAATAATCTCAAACAAGAAAAAATCAAGGCCTCTTCGTTAAGCTAACGAAGAACGAGAGCTCAATACATCATACGAATGACAATAAGGATTGGTGGTTATTCCGCAAAAGGGCGCGATTCTTTAATAAGAATCGCTTTTCTTAATGAACTAACGGGTGCGTTAGTTCTATAAGAAGGATCCCCTTTTCTTTTTGCAGCTAAAAGGGCAGATTTATTCAACTAGGTTTATGATAGACTATAGATATCAATTGGATTTTTTTTCAAGGGGAGAATATATGAAATTTTGCGTAAATATCTCTATATAAATTGGCTATATTATCAGCTTATAGTAGGAGGTTCAAAAGTGGAATTATTATTTGGTATAACTATTGCAAATATTTTAATTGGATTTGTTCTGGCTTATATAACAAGAAATATGGAAAGTAAAAAAAGTACCAAAATTCAATCTTCAGTTTGGGGGATAATGTGTATAATTCTTATATTATGGTGGATATTTACTAAATGAATAAATGGGATATAGGAGTAGCATAAGAGAAAGTTGCCACCACTTTTTTTATTATTTAACTAAAGGGTGTGTTAGCTGAAGATCAGAGCTGTCTTTAAGGCGGCTTTTTCTTATGGCACTAACGGGGCAGGATAGTTCCATAAGGAATACTGTTAAGTGACATTAAATTTAAAACATAATAAAGTTGTTTAAAAACGTCAGTCATGTTATTCCATTAAAGGGCCATATTGTTGAACAACACCTAGATGTCTAGGTTAAAGTTTAGGAGAGATTGTGAAACTTTGTACTTAAAGTAACGGAGCAGGTTACTAAAAAAAGGATAACTGTAGTATAGTGTGGAAGTTAGAAGATGGAACATATCTAATAATAGCATGGGAGTTACGACTAAAGTCTTATATTTTATAAGTCTATAACTGTATTTACGGCTTAGTAAATCTTTGATACGCTTTTGATGGAAATAATTTCTTGTCTAAAGGAGATATCAATGTGAAGAAAATATTATTTGCAGTAGCATCATTCGTAATTATAGTAAGTATAGTCCTTAAATTTGGAATATCAGATGAATCAGAATATAAAATGTGTTTAGGGGCACAGGGAATTTCGAACACAATTGCCAAAGTATTTGGTGACGAAACAACTAATGCTTGTAATGAATAAAAATTGGTTATTTTTTCAAGTCGATTAACAGAAAAAATAAAAATTCTTTGTTCAACAAACGGGCGCGATTCTTTAATAAGAATCGCTTTTCTTAATGAACTCCCTCAGTTTAATAGATAATGCTCACGAATACTCGCTTATTCGCAGGATTTCAAACCACATGGTATAGGTTGCTTTAGATGAACGAAAGAGATAGGACCGTTTTGATAAGATGAGGGCAGATTGAAATAGGGGATCTGTTAAAAATCCCATATTATTACATATACTGCACGTATTCTCCACGCTGCCCCTGGAGGCTTTCCCTCCCATGTCTCAACGGGTCATAATCCTATGCCCTTTCATTCCTTCGTCATGCCTATCCAAGGGGTGAAGGCCGGTTTTGCTAACAGAACGGGTCATTGCCCTTTTGTTCATTACATCCAGTACTTCGTGCTTTCTTTGAAATCCTACGGATAAGCCAACTTTCGTTATATAACAATGTGAATGTAAATTTACGCTGCTAGTTGTTCAATTGAGAAGATCATTTCCGGTTTATAGGCAGAGCCATTACGAGCTATCCCTACTAGGACACGGGCGAGTTTTCCACAAAGTTTCATGATGGATTTCATTTTCTTAATCTTCTTCACTTTAACATTATTCGAGTGTAGGGCTTTAAACTCAGGGTTATTCATCACCAGACTCATGGTCGCAAGGAAGATGTAACGCCGCAGGCGTGATCTTCCACGTTTGGAAAGAACAATTTGGCCTTTCCACTTCCCAGAGCTTGCTTCAGCGAGATGCAATCCTGCATGACGAAGGAGCGCATTCCCGTGAGCGAACCCACTCAAATCTCCAGCTTCTCCTAAGATTCCCGCTAGTGAAATCTCGCTGATTCCTTTAATGGCAAGTATTTGCTTAACGAATGGAATCTGTTCCAAGACGTTTGTGACTTCTTGCGTCACTCTTTCGAGTTGGGATGAAGCGAGATCATATTCCTCTAATAACTGTCCCAAATGAAGTTTATACGCATCAAGGGCTTGTTTCGTACCAATTGAACGCTTGGCCAATACAAGCAGGGAACGGGCTTTTTTATGCCCGGAATGTCGCTTCATACATGATTTCCATCCGGTTACGATATCTTGAGGCTGTAAGGAACATAATTCAGCTGGGGTAGGAAAGAGGCGTAGGGTTGCGATTGCCCCTTTACATGATACGTCTTTAAACACTTGCCGGAGCTCGGGAAAGACAACATCCACCCAGCGATTAATTTGGTTGATGGAGCTAACAAGACGCTTAACGATCACATCTCGGTTAGCCATAAGGACACGAAGTTTTTCAAATGATTCTGAAGTGGAACGAACGAAGGCATAGTAGCCATTCTTCACCATATCAGCGATGACAAGGGCATCTTTTTTATCACTTTTGGATTGCGTATTATCACGATTTTCTTTGTTTCTTTTGACATGGTGAGGATTGACGGTGACGACATCCATGTTTTGTTTGACTAGCCACTTTGAAAGGTTTATCCAATAATGGCCGGTAGGTTCCATTCCGACTATCGTTGTGTCTAGATTTTTCATTTGTTTTAGTTCCTGGATCCAGTTTAGTAAGCTAGTAAAACCCTCCTCGTTATTTTCAAAAGAAAGGGGTTTCCCGACCACAATGCCCCGAAAGTTTACAGCACGGGCCACGTGTACGTGTTGGGCAATATCCACACCAACAACTAGATGTTGATCCGTAATTCTCTCAATTAGTTGATTTTGTTTGTTTTGCATTTTAAAATTCATAGTAGGGCTTCCTCCTTAAGATTTTGAGTTAGATTGGTCTCTATACTCGTATCTTACTGAGGGGCTCTATTTTTTTCAAACCTGATATTTAACGATCTACAGGAATGCTAACGGGTGCGTTAGTTCATTAAGGATCAAAAAAATGATCTTTTTTATAAAAGAATAATCCAATTAAATAGTATAAGGGCATGTATTGATTAATCTTTTTTCAAAACATGCCCTTTCTATTTATGCTGAAGAAACACCCTGTACTTACAGCAACAAACTATTTATTCTTACGTATACCTTCTAAAATGACATGTTTAAGTTCCGATGGGGAATCAGATCGAATCGCAATTTTTGAATATTCTTTTTGAATTCCCATGAACAGAGTAACTTTCACTGGTTTTTTTATGTATAAAATCATGTCCGGATAGACCTTAGCGAAATCGTGTACGATAAAATCTATTGTATCTTTCGGTATTTTCTTCTCTAGGATTTCAGGGTCCTCAATAATCAATTCAATGTTTTCAAATTGAATTTCGGCACGTTTTAACAATCCTAAAGAAATAAACATGGTCTGGTCATTCATATAAAGTGGATTTAATCGAGTTGTTTGAATATCTGCTAGGAAATAAACGACAGAGTAAATATTAAGAACCAACAATATTAGTGAGAGGATCGTCGATTTTTCATGAAGCCACAAGTGAATTCCTAACGTTTCAATCACAATCGCATGAATCATCATAATTTGAAAAGCAATGTAACTAGAATTTTTATAAAGAGTCATGCCAGGAGGTGGCGTCTTTTTCCAGCTGAAAAATGCATAATAAAGCATTAAAGCTTCTGAGCAAATCATATGAATAATTGGATTTTTCTTCACATACAAATTAACAGCTTGTGGAAAAGAAAAAATGACAGGCAAATTGCTAGATGAAACTTTCCCCACGATTTTTGGTAAATAACGTACAAACGTAACGATCAGTAAAACTTCAAAAACGATTAAAGCTGCTTCAATCGCAATTCCTGCCCAAGTAACTGCGGCGAAAGGTTCCAGGAGGTCATTAGGGATCAGAAATCTCGCTAAAAAACATCCCGTTGCTGAAAGAAGTATCCCCATTTTAATTGTAAATTTTCGCTTATATAACATAAAAAGTATAGGTAACAGAATCACTAAATCTAATAGCGAGCCTAAAACGATTCCATTAGTTTCTGCTGGTAATATACCATTGCCCACATTTGTGTTATATATAGCGAAGTTACTACATAGGATCAATCCAATCATTAATAACCAAACGCTTTTACCTTTTTTTATCAGAACCATTAGCTGTTCTCCTTCACAATAACGTGTAGTTTTTCTAGTATGTTCGTAAACTGTTTCAAATCTTCTAGAGACAACTGTCCATAAACCTCTTTATTAATTTCATCTTCCAAAGAGGCTAAATCGTTGAAATATTGATTGGCTTTATCAGCTAGATTCAAGACAATTTCACGACGGTTCTTCGGATTAATAAACCGTTCAACATAACCTTTATTTTCCAATTTATTTAGTATTTGACTTACTGCACTTGTTGAAACATTTAACTTATCTGCTAAATTTTTTGTTGAGGTAACACCTATTTTTATTAATTCCAGTAACAATACTTGCTTTGCTGTTAGTTGATTATCAATCTTGTTCTCAAATTTTTTTGCTAGTTGGATATTTAATTTGTTTTGTAAAACGTTAATTTGATTAATATAATTATTTTTCATTTTAAATAATAACACCTCACTTAATAATTAAGATGACTTAACTATAAAGTCCGTTTAATAAAATGTAAATAAAAAAATGAGTATCCTTTTTACTGAGAATGACGTTTTTTAAAACTGAATGATTAGTAAAAATAGATTAAAACAAACGTTTTTTGGAAATTATTTTTTAAATATAAAAATCTGCATAAACGAGAAAAACGGAAAGTGAACGAGCCCTTGTGTACAAAGGGCCTGTTTTTTGTAGGTTCCTTAAAGTCACATTATGGTAACTAAGTTTTTACATATCTGTTTGGTCATTAAAGAGTAGTTTTAAAATAAAGTCGTACCATTTTGAATAAAGTTTAATCGTTTATAATAATGATAAACCGAAATCAATACTTGATTTTGGTTTTCCTTAATGAACTAAAGGGGCAGGATAGTTGCATAACGGGTCTGGAAAATATAGGTTAGTAAAGTTATATTCTTAAACATAAACTGAATTCACCGGAGGGGAAATATGGAATTGTTTATTGGAATAGCTCTTATACTTATTGTATTTTTTTCATCAAGTATTATTGAAAAAAGATTAAAGAATATAGAAAAACAAAACAATCGTGTAATAGAAATTTTAGAAGAAATTAGAGATAAGAAATAAACGTTCTTTAACTAACAGGTTTCTCTTATGGAACTAAACCAGCTAATAGTTTGTCAATATTTTTCATTAAAAACTAAAAATCCTTCATGCTATACTAAAAAAGGGTATACCTAATAACCCTCCATTTTCTTATAATTGGAAGGTTTTGTGTTATTTAGTTAGATATAGGTTTTATGCTATATCTCGGAAAGTCGTTTTGCTTTTTAACAGGGCAAAAATCCAATGTAAGAGCTTGTTAACACATGCGATTACAGCTACTTTAAAAGGCTTTCCTTCTTCACGCTTCTTGTCGTAAAACTCACGCATTCTTTTGTTGCGAGGGATGACTTCATTAGTCGTTTTCTTCTTGCGACAATCACGGATAGCACAACGAACTGCCATATATAAGGCATGGCGAAGTCTGCTAGATCCTCGTTTTGTGATCCGATTCTTGGTGGCAGTAAACTTACCAGATTCGAATACACTAGGATCAATTCCAGCGAAAGCTACAAGCTTCTTAGGATTGTTAAATCGATCTATCTCACCAATTTCAGAAATAATCGTTGCCGCGATCTTTTCTCCGATACCTGGGATAGATTTGATGATATTATATTCTTCAACTTCTTTTGCGAGAGCATCTATCTCTGTCTCTAACTTGGATAGGTGCTCTTTGTATTGAAGAATGATGTTTATAAATATACTAAGACTCAAAATATGACTCTGATACAAAGTCTTTTCAAACGGATTTCGGTTTGCTGCAGCTTTGAGTTCAATAGATTTTTCATTAGCCCATCTGTATGAGCGACTTTTACATAATTGAGCGATTTTGTCAGCTATTGTTTCTAAACTTGCCTCTAATATGTCTTCAGATGAGGGAAACTCTGAAAGAGTTAAGAGTGATACTACTGAATATAAGTCACCGAAAACCCCTCTATATTCGGGGAAGACTTGGTCCAAAATGGCTTGAAATTGTAGCTTTGTTTGGATCAATACGCCAGTTATATTCTCGTGCTGTCTTGTAAGATTCCGAAGGTTTAATAGTTGAACTCCACGTTTTTTATATGGCTCTAGGTCTTCTTTATAAAACAGCTCGCAGAGATGGTAAGCATCAACCGCATCTGTCTTTACTTTCCTAAGACTTGAACTTTTAGCCTTATAAGAAATCAGTGGATTAATGATGATCAATAAATACCCACGGTCCTCCAAGTATTGAACAACAGAGGAATGATAATGTCCTGTTGCTTCAAGGATGAGAGGTGGTTTCTTACCTGTTTCTCTCTTTACTTCATCCAGAAATTTTTCAAGTAAACCAAGACCCTCAACAGTATGAGAAACTTTAAAACTCTTACGATATGGTTTGCCTTTATCTAAAAATGCCTGAACTTGACTTTCCCCTTTTGAAACATCCAGACCAATGACTGGATTCATTCAAACTCCTCCTCCTAAACTAATAATTTGCCAGTACCCCTAATTCCTCCATGCAGTGTCACAGCTTCGCTTGTTATACGAGATCTAAGTCCCAACCAGCCTCAATCATGTTTCTACAAGTAGGGGGGCGAACGGTTTAGTTGACGGGGTCAAAGCCCCATGGGCAGTTACGTTCTACCCTGGCTACTGTTATAGTAAAACCAAATAAAAAATGGTCAACCAGAAATATCTGGCTGACCTTATAATACGAACGGGGCAGTTTAGTTGAATAAGGATTCGTATTATTTTTTTAAATGAATACCTTGTATTATAAAGTAATATAGATTATATTAATACCAGGAGGTGGAAAAAATGGAAGTAAATAAGGAAGTGTTAAAAGGTCATATAGACACACTGATCCTTTCACTTTTACATAACAGAGATATGTATGGTTATGAATTAGCCAAAATCGTTCGAGAAAAAAGTGATGACCAATTTGAATTAAAAGAAGGTACGCTTTATCTGTCTTTAAAGAGATTAGAAAAGAATAAATGGATTTCTTCATACTGGGGGGATGAGCAAGGACCAGGAGGAAGAAGAAAATATTACAAACTTACATCAATGGGGGAAGAAGGATTTGAAGAAAAGCGTTTGGAATGGGAATTTGTTAGAGATGTGATTGATTCGTTTTTAGATGGGGGGAGAAAAAGATGAAACAAATTGAAGTATTCGTTGATGAGGTTTATCAAGGGGTAGGTGGTAACGAAAAAGAAATCAAAGATTTAAAAACAGAAATGAAAAATCATTTACTAGAAGCTGTCTATGAATTGAAAAAAGAAGGAAAATCGGAGCAAGAAGCTATTGAAATTGCAATTGATCGATTTGGTGGAGAAAAAGAAATTCGTTCTGTTGTCGGTCAATTGTTTCAGGCACAAAAAATATTTGCTAAAAGAGTGCTTTATATAGCTTTTACATTTCTTTTACTTGGAATAATAAGTTTCTTTTCTTTAGGTTTATTTGAATATCAACACTACCAAAACGTTGAAAAGGTAGGTAATGAAATTCTGGGTAGTTTAGGTACTCTAACAACTATATCTAATGATACAAAAGAAATTATGGTAACAAGTGTAGAGGATAATACGTTAATTTATGGAATAAAAGTAAACTCCGATAACTCCAATTCAGATTTTGAATTTTCTGAGGACAGACAGGAAACGAATCCATTTATGAAACATTTCAATACTGGATTTAGTAATAAAGATTGGTCTGTTGAAATGGAAATTTCAAACTTTGATGATTTAACTTATGGTTCATTATTCATTGGATTAGTGGTTTATTGGGTGTTATTTACTATTTGGGCAACGATCAATGCTTATCATCATAGAGGATTAAATACTGGTTGGATTATTGCATTTGCTTTATTAAATGTTGTAGGGTATCTGTTTTTCCGTGTTGGAAAGGGGATAAGAAATGAAACAAATTGAATAATAAAACGGAATTTCTTAATGAACTCCCTCAGTTTAATAGATAATGCTCACGAATACTCGCTTATTCGCAGGATTTCAAACCACATGGTATAGGTTGCTTCAGATGAACGAAAGAGATAGGACCGTTTTGATAAGATGAGGGCAGATTGAAATAGGGGATCTGTTAAAAATCCCATATTATTACATATACTGCACGTATTCTCCACGCTGCCCCTGGAGGCTTTCCCTCCCATGTCTCAACGGGTCATAATCCTATGCCCTTTCATTCCTTCGTCATGCCTATCCAAGGGGTGAAGGCCGGTTTTGCTAACAGAACGGGTCATTGCCCTTTTGTTCATTACATCCAGTACTTCGTGCTTTCTTTGAAATCCTACGGATAAGCCAACTTTCGTTATATAACAATGTGAATGTAAATTTACGCTGCTAGTTGTTCAATTGAGAAGATCATTTCCGGTTTATAGGCAGAGCCATTACGAGCTATCCCTACTAGGACACGGGCGAGTTTTCCACAAAGTTTCATGATGGATTTCATTTTCTTAATCTTCTTCACTTTAACATTATTCGAGTGTAGGGCTTTAAACTCAGGGTTATTCATCACCAGACTCATGGTCGCAAGGAAGATGTAACGCCGCAGGCGTGATCTTCCACGTTTGGAAAGAACAATTTGGCCTTTCCACTTCCCAGAGCTTGCTTCAGCGAGATGCAATCCTGCATGACGAAGGAGCGCATTCCCGTGAGCGAACCCACTCAAATCTCCAGCTTCTCCTAAGATTCCCGCTAGTGAAATCTCGCTGATTCCTTTAATGGCAAGTATTTGCTTAACGAATGGAATCTGTTCCAAGACGTTTGTGACTTCTTGCGTCACTCTTTCGAGTTGGGATGAAGCGAGATCATATTCCTCTAATAACTGTCCCAAATGAAGTTTATACGCATCAAGGGCTTGTTTCGTACCAATTGAACGCTTGGCCAATACAAGCAGGGAACGGGCTTTTTTATGCCCGGAATGTCGCTTCATACATGATTTCCATCCGGTTACGATATCTTGAGGCTGTAAGGAACATAATTCAGCTGGGGTAGGAAAGAGGCGTAGGGTTGCGATTGCCCCTTTACATGATACGTCTTTAAACACTTGCCGGAGCTCGGGAAAGACAACATCCACCCAGCGATTAATTTGGTTGATGGAGCTAACAAGACGCTTAACGATCACATCTCGGTTAGCCATAAGGACACGAAGTTTTTCAAATGATTCTGAAGTGGAACGAACGAAGGCATAGTAGCCATTCTTCACCATATCAGCGATGACAAGGGCATCTTTTTTATCACTTTTGGATTGCGTATTATCACGATTTTCTTTGTTTCTTTTGACATGGTGAGGATTGACGGTGACGACATCCATGTTTTGTTTGACTAGCCACTTTGAAAGGTTTATCCAATAATGGCCGGTAGGTTCCATTCCGACTATCGTTGTGTCTAGATTTTTCATTTGTTTTAGTTCCTGGATCCAGTTTAGTAAGCTAGTAAAACCCTCCTCGTTATTTTCAAAAGAAAGGGGTTTCCCGACCACAATGCCCCGAAAGTTTACAGCACGGGCCACGTGTACGTGTTGGGCAATATCCACACCAACAACTAGATGTTGATCCGTAATTCTCTCAATTAGTTGATTTTGTTTGTTTTGCATTTTAAAATTCATAGTAGGGCTTCCTCCTTAAGATTTTGAGTTAGATTGGTCTCTATACTCGTATCTTACTGAGGGGCTCTATTTTTTTCAAACCTGATATTTAACGATCTACAGGAATGCTAACAGGTGCGTTAGCTGAAGATCGGAGCTGTCTTTAAGACAGCTTTTTTTGTATGAAAACACAATAGTAAAAAAGCCATGCTAAAATAAACCCTCCATATTCTCATTTTTTTGATGGGCGTTAATGTACTATGTCGTTATTTAACTGGTTATGCAGGTTGTTGTTCAGATGGAGCGATTGTATAGCCTTTCTTTTTTAGGTATTCGATCATTTTTAATTCTTTGTTATTTTGTTTTTCTTCAAGGTAATTTGAGCCTAGTTCATGATAAGGTTCTCCTGTTTTTAAGATGTTGTAAGCAATCGTTACTAGTAAATGGGCAGAAGCGATTCGTCCCTTCATTTTTCCTTGCCGTTTGGTAATCCTTTTTCGATGTGAAGCAATTCGATTATTTTGCCTTGATGTCGCTAATACACATTCTACGGCCATCGTTTTTAAAGCTTTATTTCCTTGTGTGGTTTTACTCGTTTTTTTTTACCAGCACTTTCGTAATTTCCAGGACTCACACCAGCCCAAGAGGCAAGATGTTTAGCTGACTTAAATACGGACATATCAACCCCCATCTCCGCAATAAAAGTAGCTGCGGCAGCTTTGTTCACACCAGGTATACCATCCAATAATTCTACTTCCTTACGATAAGGGGACAGGAGTTGATCAATTTGCTTTTCCAATTCTTCTATGGTTTCTTCTAAATAACTCATATGCTCCCAATGGTAACGCAACATATCACGATGATGACGGCGAATACGACCATTAATTGCATGGGCAATGTCAGTAATACTTGCTTTTGTTCGCCAATCCACCATTTTTCGAAGACCATCGGTCTCTATTTTTTCACCGTTTAGAATCGCTTCAAGGATACGGCGTCCCGATACACCAAAAATGTCTGATAGAACGGAAGTTAGCTTGATATTAGCATCTTGAAGAATTTTGTGAATGCGATTCTGCTCTGAGGTGCGATGATGAATCAATTTTTTTCGATAACGAGTAAGATCTCGTAAATCACGAATGTCCTCCGGTGGAACAAAATTGCTTTCAATAAGTCCGCATCTTAGAAGCTTGGCAAGCCATTCGGCATCTTTCACATCAGTTTTACGCCCTGGAACATTTTTAACATGTCTGGCATTGGCCAGAACAAGGTGAAAAGAACCTTCAAGTATATTCCATATTGGTTTCCAGTAGACTCCGGTACTCTCCATCACAACATCGGATACCTGAAGGGTAGAGAGCCAATCACTTAAAGCCAAGAGTCCCGTTGTTGTAGTCGAAAACGTTTCAATAGAGGCTTTTGGCTTTTTATCTAATGGACCAAATAATACACAGGCTACTACTGTTTCTTGGTGTACATCTAGGCCAGCACACCGTTCAATCATTGCTTCCATAGGAGAATCACCTCAAAAATAGATTAACAATACATATGACAGGAGATTTGTTACAAAAATTTTTGTATACGTACTAGCAGTACACTAAATGGTTCTTCCATACTGTCCCAACCAGTTTCTTATACAGGGTATCTTCCTTAAGATCCACCAAAAAAAGTTCAGCCTGGTTGTATTGTTATCATCCATTATCGTCAAGGGGTTTATGGGTTAGACTCTATTTTTGAGTTTAGATTTTCGTAGTAGATGGTGGCGGCGAGGAGCGCCGCCATAGGAGTTTCTTATGGAACTATCGGGGGCAGGTTAGTTCATTAAGGAAATGTGATTTTATGTTAAAATATGTAAGGGGATTGTGGTGGTTATTTAGGACAACGATTTTCAATTAATACGATGATTAAAAAGAAGAAAGCAAAATACTCATTTTCTTGCTAGATATACAAGCAAAAAAACAAATCGTGTGATTGCTAATTCGCGTCTCTCCCGCACAAAACATTTCTTAAAAATTTAACCGGAATTCCTTAACAACCATTTATACAAACATATCCTTATATAAATAACAAACAAGGGAGAGATAAGTATTTTTTTATACGTTTATGAAGCAGGAATTATACTGGGAATTATTATGTATGGACTCACCTATTTATTTTTGAGAAAGATAGAGGACAGAACTCAACTTTTACTTCTATTCTCGCTAGGCATATTGATTTTAGTGTTTTCAATTTTTGTGATTGGTGGGTTCGAGGGGATGCCGTATGGTGTATTGAGCCTTGGTGTATTGACACTGGCGGTTCTATACTTTTTCTTAATGAGGTATTCCTTAGGAAGGAAAATTCTCTTTATTGGGGTTCCATTAATCATTGCTCTTCATATATTATTCGTATTTATCAATCAAGTTGACTACCGGGTAGTGGATAAAGAGAGACTGACGACGGATGATGAAATTGAGAATTATATTGGAATAATTGAGAAAGATACATCGATTGTCGGTTACAAAAAGTTTAAAGGAGGAGAAGGGGAGGACTTTTTATTGATAACAATGGGTGGTGAAAGAAAGGGAAATACCATTGAAGTGTTGGAAGTGAAAGAAGATAGTGAAAAGACTATCATCCGCATTCGGACATCTTATAATAAAAACCCTGAGCCAAATCCGTATATAGCTGTAGCACTTACTCGTATAAAATCAAAGATAGTCATTTTGGATACTGATGGAACAAATTATGGAGATGGTATATTCGATTAAACCTTTATATTTTTTTTTCATACTTGGATAGTTCCTAGATATGAATTGATGTATGAGTTGACGTTCGGTGTAATCTTTTAGACCAGTTTTACTCCTGCCTTTGATCCTTTTCTGCTTGCATTTTACACAAGAAAAAGTATCAAACACTCTTTATGAAATAAATCCTTTTGTTCGACTAACAGGTGCGTTAGCTGAAGATCAGAGCTGTCTTTAAGGCAGCTTTTTCTTTATGGAACTATCGGGGCAGGATAGTTGAAGAAGGAATTTGTATTTACTTCTAGAATATACATAATTAGGTAATTGGAAGGTGGGAACTTAAATGGATAAGGGCAGTATTTTCGCCCTGCTCGGCTCCAATGGGGCGGGCAAGACAACGGTTGTCAAAGAAGATTACTTACGGAATAATGGTGACTTTGAATTTGATAAAACCGAGAATAAACGTCCGATGAACATATGGCTCTATGCTAAGTGCTGGACATTTCTCGATTCTGATCACCCAGAACAGGATGTGAGTCATCTTTTGATTGCCAATATTCAGTCTCTTTGATGCATCGAACACGCTTTCAAGCATTGATAACAAAAGAGAATTTGTAGAACAATAGGGCTGATAAAAAAGTAAAGAGAGGGAAACCAAATGAAAAAGATTACAACGGGACAAAGCAACACTGGCTTATCCGAAACAGGGCTACGCAGAATGCGCGACGTGCTGGCACGGCATGTCGAGTCCGGGAAGATTCCAGGGCTCGTCGCCCTGGTCAGCCGGTACGGTGAGACGCACGTCGAAGCGATCGGCACGATGCGCCATGACGGTGGCGCGCCGATGCGCCGGGACACGATCTTCCGGTTGGCGTCCACTTCCAAGCCGCTCGCGGTCGCGTCGGTGATGATCCTGCTCGACGAGTGCAAGCTGCATCTGGACGACCCAGTAGATACCTGGCTGCCCGAACTCGCCGACCGGCAGGTGCTGAAACGGGCCGACGGCCCGCTGGACGACACCGTGCCGGCACGGCGGCCAATCACCGTACGGGACTTGTTGACCTCCACGTTCGGGCTCGGAGTGGATATTACGTTGATGGGCTCCCCGATCCAGAACGCGATCTTCGAGAGTGGGATATACGACACGCCAGGGGCGGAGTTGCCCGAGCCGGATGAGTGGATGCGTCGCCTGGGCACACTCCCGCTGAGCTACCAGCCCGGAGAGCGGTGGCAATACCACGTCAGCAACGAAGTACTCGGCGTGCTCGTCGCCAGAGTCACGGGTCAGACGTTCGAGACGTTCCTGCGCGAACGTATCCTCGATCCGCTGGGGATGAAGGACACTGGTTTCTACGTGCCCGCCAACAAGATTGACCGGCTGCCGCCCGCCTTCAACCCCGATCCGCAGACCGGAGAGTTCATCGTGTGGGACGAGGCCGCAGGCGGACGCTACAGCCGACCTCCAGCGTTCCAAGCAGGCGGCGGTGGGCTGCTCTCAACCGTCGACGACTATCACGCGTATTTACGGATGCTGCTGAACCAAGGGATGCACGGGACCGAACGGATCCTGTCCCGGCCCGCCGTCCAGCTGATGACCACCAACCGCCTCACGCCCGAGCAACAAGCCGCCCGAGACGCCCTGGCCAAAAACAACGTCCATTTGTCGCACGGCCAAGGGCAGCACGGCGGCTGGGGCTTCGGGATGGCGGTGCGCACCTACCGTGGTGACTACGCGTCCATCGGCCAGTTCGGCTGGGACGGTGGAACCGGCACCACGACGTACGCCGACCCGGACAAACAGCTCACCGGAATCCTGCTCACCCAGGTCGGGATGTCCACCCCGGATTCAGCGCGGCTTATCCACGACTTCTGGACCATGGTCTACCAGGCAATCGAAGACTGACACCGAGCCCGCGCCTGGTACGCCCGCCCTCAACCCACGACACCCAACGGTCAGCCCCCTGGCGGCCGATTGGAAGCAAAAGTTGCCTTTAAAACATGCTCTTTCTATTTATTCATTTATCAAGGTTTCTTGGATTAATTTGATCAAACTTTGTTTCAAATCTACATTAGTTAAGAAGGTTAGACCTAAATTTTGATTTACCTTTATAAAACAAAAAAGCCCCTCTCGATTATGAGAAGGGCCTTTTAAGTTGGAATAGTGGAGTAGCTGGGTAATATTATTGTCTTCCAACCAAATACATTTTATACCAATTTAATAAATAAAACCTCTCTATAAAGAGGGCTTACCACTAAACCCCATTTCTTTGTAAATTGTTTGCATCCATTTTGGAATAATAAAAGGAAAATTAGCTTATGTTGGAGGGTTCTGGTTGCTACTGGAACCATCATGCTGTGGCTCTGAAATAAAGTCATGATGTTTGTAAAAAAGATGGGATGTTTAAAATAAAGTCGCGACGTTTATAAAGACAATTTTCTGAAAAAACAGGTGCGTTAGCTTAAGATAAAAACTGTCCTTTAAGGCAGTTTTTTCTTTATGGAACTAACGGGGCAGGATAGTTCCATAAGACAAATATTAAAATTTCCCTTAAATTACATAAAAAGGTACAATTATTTAAAATAGTGAAAGATAGATGAGGGATTTGTTTTGATAATTAGTCAAACCAGGAATTTTAAATCGGTCGCTAAATTAAATAAATATGTACACGATTTACATTCAAATTTATACCCTAAATACTTTAAGGAATATAACTATGAGAATGTGAAGGAAGTTTTCAAAAGTCTGATTAATAACGAAAGTTTCATTTTCCTTTTGTTAGAAGATAACGAAGAAGCACTTGGCTATGCTTGGATAGAGATAAGAGAATATCCGGAAAATGCTTTTAAAAAAGGATATAAGTCTTTTTATGTACACCAGATTAGCATAGTGGATACAAAGAGGAATAAGGGTTATGGTTCAAGTCTTATGGAATGTATATATGAAATTGCGAACGATCGAGGAATAGATTTAATAGAATTAGATTATTGGTTTGAGAACAGTGTTGCAAAGGACTTTTATAAAAAGCAAAATTTTATAAAGTACATAGAGTTTGTTTATAAACAGTTGTAGTTTCTTGTTTTAACTACGGGGCAGTTCAATTGAACAAAAAATATAATATTAAATAGTAATTATCATAAAAATTTAAATAAAGGGTGTGCATCTCAGATGGAAATTACCATCAAAAGAACACGTTTAACTGAAGTAGATATGTTGTTGACTATTCAGAAAAAGGCTTTTGCAGAAGACTATAAGTTATACCAAGATCACGATACAACTCCTGTAAATGAGACACCTGAGAAATTAATCGAAAATATAGAACACGCTATTCATTACACAATATGGTTAAATAACAACATTATCGGTGGAATAGATCTCCGTAAAAAAGAAAATATAATGTTATTAGACAAACTATTCATAGCAAACGAATATCAAAATAAAGGTCTTGGAACAAAGATAATGAAATTAATTGAGGCTGAATTTCCATTGATAAAAATTTGGCGTTTATATACTCCATATTTAAACAAAAGAAATCAATATTTTTATGAGAAATTTGGCTATGAAAAAATAGGAGAAGTTCAGCTAACTGAAATGCTTTTGTTATTTAAGTATGAAAAATGTATTTAATTAAAGGAGAATTTAAAGTACATAAAAGGGACATAAGATGAGTTTCTTGTTGAACTAACGGGTGCGGCAGTTTAATGAAAAAGTGAGGAAAATAAAAAAAGCACACAATGGTATGAGTTCAATATCTAAAGGTACTTTTTTGGACTTATATTCTAATCATTGTTTATGGGTTCCGCAATTTGTTCTTTTGTGGGACCCTCATATTGCTGGTTAATGTCTTTAGCTAACTCATCTAAAAATTCATCAGATAAAAAGGGACTATTATCTTTGAACATGTAAATCCTCCTTTCGTGTTAGAAATCAAAAATACTAAAGCATGAACTAATATGTACTACTAACATTTCCGTTTTCCTCGGTTTTAATCTTTACATAAAATTTATTTACATTTTCTGAACACAGGAGTATTATAATCAAGGTTTCAAATTTCTAAATCGCTGAAATCATTAGGTACGGGGGAACCATTTTTGTGGGTTGTTACTAACCCAAGGGGTGAATCCTTTCAAGGTAGGGCTACTCAAAGGTCCGAATCCGACAGCTAACCTCGTAAGCGTTAAATTGAGAAGGAAGGTGGAACTTGTGACACACGAAAAGTGATATGCCTACAGGTCTATTAAATATGACTTGTAGGCACTTTTTTATGCATGTAAAATTATTTATTTTTTTGAGTAATTACTATTGATAGGGGTAAAAATTAACCAATAGATATATTAGGCGGTGCGTGATTAATGATTCCATTCATAAAAAGGCTTTTAATTGGACGACCTTTGAAATCCTATGAATTAGGAGAACAAAAACTTAACAAAACGAAAGCATTAGCAATCCTTTCTTCTGATGCTCTATCATCAGTGGCATATGGTCCTGAACAAATTTTGATAGTATTGATTACGGTAGGTGCAGCAGCATTTTGGTATTCAATTCCTATCGCAGTTGGTGTATTAATTCTTTTAACAGCTCTCATATTGTCTTATAGGCAAATCATCTTTGCTTATCCTCATGGCGGTGGAGCGTATGTGGTTTCAAAGAGCAATTTAGGTGTAAATCCAGGCTTAATAGCTGGAGGATCCCTATTGGTAGACTACATACTAACTGTTGCTGTAAGTGTGTCTGCTGGGACCGATGCTTTAACATCTGCCTTTCCCACTTTACATAACTATAATGTGGAAATTGCCATTGTATTTGTAATTCTTATTACAATTTTGAATTTAAGAGGAGTAACGGAGTCTGCTTCAATATTAGCCTACCCCGTTTACTTATTCGTTTTAGCGTTGTTTATATTAATTGGTGTGGGTATTTATAATATTCTAACTGGAGGAGCTTCTCCTGAATTACACACCCCAATAGGTACACCTGTGGCGGGAATCAGTTTGTTTATTCTTTTAAGGGCATTTGCTTCAGGAAGTTCCGCTTTAACAGGGGTTGAAGCTATATCGAATGCTATTCCTAACTTTAAAGACCCAGCTCCAAATAATGCTGCTAAAACATTAATGGCAATGGGAACCTTGCTTGCCATACTGTTTTCAGGAATCGTATTTTTAGCCTATTATTATGGCATTTCTCCAAGTGGAGAGGTAACCGTTGTTTCCCAAATTGCCGAAGAAACTTTCGGGCGGAATTTCATGTATTTCTTTATTCAAGGAACTACAGCATTGATATTAATCCTTGCTGCGAACACTGGTTATTCGGCTTTCCCGTTGTTGGCAGTGAATCTTGCAAAGGATAAGTTTATTCCAAGGATGTTTCTAGTTAGAGGAGACCGATTAGGATATTCAAATGGCATCATCATCCTTGGTATTGCTTCAATAATTTTAATTGTTGCTTTTCAGGCAGAAACAGAGCATCTAATCCCGCTTTATGCAGTTGGAGTTTTTATTCCATTTACATTGTCCCAAACAGGAATGATGGCTAAATGGATTCGTGAGAAGCCTCAGGGGTGGCTTCCAAAACTAATGGTTAATACGATTGGTGCTGTTATTAGTTTCACGGTCACAATGATGTTCTTTTTAACAAAATTCTCACAGGTTTGGTCAATCCTAATTTTTCTACCTATCATTGTCCTTCTCTTCCATCGAATTAAAAAGCATTATGAAGCTGTTGGAGACCAACTTAGGCTTACAACTTGTGAACCATCTGTGACCATTGACGGTAATGTTATGATAGTGCCTGTTGCTGGCATGACTCATGTTGTAGAGAATACCTTAAATTATGCTAAATCTCTTTCTCCTGAACAAATTATTGCTGTGTATGTTGCATTTGAAAGAGAAGACGAGAAGAAGTTTGAAGAACAATGGAAGAAATGGCAACCTGATGTAAGACTGGTGACACTGCACTCTCATTACAGAAGTATCATCAACCCACTTACCAAATTTGTTGATACTGTAGAGCATAAAGCAAGGGAAGGGAATTATCGGGTAACGGTTGTCATTCCACAATTTATTCCCAAAAAAGGCTGGCAAAATATTCTTCACAATCAATCAAGTTTTCTTATTAAAGCCTTCTTACTGTATCGGAGAAACGTGGTAGTAACAACTGTACCTTATCATTTGAAAAAATAAAAAAGGAGGACTTCAATTTATGTACTTCTTAATAAATTAAGTATTAAACGGAGCTATTACGCTTCTTCTACTCGAACTAACGGGTGCGTTTGCTGAAGATCGGAGCTGCCTTTAAGGCAGCCTTTTTTTATGCAACTATCGGGGCAGTTTAGTTAAATAAGAAAGCAAATTTAATCCTTTCCTTCTTCTCTTGATACTAATTATGTCAACTAGTATGTATAGCCAATATGTAACTTTAACTAATGATTCTAATAATGATAGAATCATTATATACATATATATCCATACAATCGTTAAAAGAGAATACCCTTAAATATGTCTTTAAAAGGAGTGAGGTTAGATGATTGCTATTGTTATGCAAGTAATTTTAGCAGTTTGTATTTTAGTCGGAGGTTTCATAAAACTTTTACGTATCCCGTTTCAGGTTGAACATTGGCAACATTATCAATATCCATTATGGTTCATGTCTGTAATTGGATTTATTGAACTTATTGGAGCAATAGGAATGATTGGGGGTATCTGGAATAGATACTTGGCTGTTGGATCAGGTGTATTGTTTGTACTTATCATGATAGGAGCCCTACATGCTCATATTTTTCGAGCGCATCAATCTATTGTAATGATTATTCCTGCAATGATCTGTTTAATATTATCTATCATGGTGATTATCAAGAACTTAAAGTTCGCTTAAATTTGCTCACAATTTTGGAGAGTTTAATAAAACTTATAATTTTACTTCCTCTATTTATGTTAATCCCCTACTGAATCAGTCTTTGAGGGGCTTTGCGAATGTTCTTGTTGAACTAACGGGGCAGGTTAGTTGAATAAGGGTAAGTATTCGTACTGCGACATAGCAAAATAACAGCTACTGTTGTTTCTGTTTCTTTTTTGAAATTTGTAGAATTATAAATAGGGATAGTCGAATCACTATCCCTAACATTACATATGATTTCGATTAACGAGTTCTTCCGCCTAATTGTTGTTCAGCCATTTGCACTAAACGTTTTGTAATTTCTCCACCAACAGATCCGTTTGCACGGGATGTTGTATCAGCACCAAGTGTAACACCGAATTCACTAGCGATTTCGTATTTCATTTGTTCTAGAGCTTGCTCTGCACCATTAACTACTAATTCATTACTGTTATTATTTCTAGCCATGTTGTCAGCTCCTATGAATGTAATGTGTTGCTAGTCATAGGTTTTGATATTGTTAAGAGTTATATACATAGAATTTAAAATAAATTAAGGCAGTGATTGGCTTTCTCCTCCTATTGCACAGTTTGTGTCAACTATACAATAAGGCAGGTCGCTGAGGCTGCCTTTTTTGTATGAAAACACATTAGTAAAAAAGCCATGCTAAAATAAACCCTCCATATTGTCATTTTTTTTTGATGGGGGTAAATGTACTATGTCGTTATTTTAACTGGTTATGCAGTTTGTTGTTCAGATGGAGCGATTGTATAGCCTTTCTTTTTTAGGTATTCGATCATTTTTAATTCTTTGTTATTTTGTTTTTCTTCAAGGTAATTTGAGCCTAGTTCATCATAAGGTTCTCCTGTTTTTAAGATGTTGTAAGCAATCGTCAATAGTAAATGAGCAGAAGCAATTCGTCCTTTCATTTTTCCCTGCCTTTTGGTAATCCTTTTTCGATGTGAAGCAATTCGATTATTTTGCCTTGATGTCGCTAATACACACTCTACGGCCATCGTTTTCAGAGCTTTGTTACCTTGTGTGGTTTTACTCGTTTTTTTTTACCAGCACTTTCGTAATTTCCGGGACTTACACCAGCCCAAGAGGCAAGATGTTTAGCCGACTTAAATACGGACATATCCACGCCCATCTCTGCAATAAAAGTAGCTGCGGCAGCTTTGTTCACACCAGGTATACCATCCAATAATTCTACTTCTTTATGATATGGGGACAGGAGTTGATCAATTTGTTTTTCCAATTCTTCTATGGCTTTTTCTAAATAACTCATATGCTCCCAATGGTAACGCAACATATCACGATGATGACGGCGAATACGACCATTAATTGCATGGGCAATGTCAGTAATACTTGCTTTTGTTCGCCAATCCACCATTTTTCGAAGACCATCGGTCTCTATTTTTTCACCGTTTAGAATCGCTTCAAGGATACGGCGTCCCGATACACCAAAAATGTCTGATAGAACGGATGTTAGCTTGATATTAGCATCTTGAAGAATTTTGTGAATGCGATTCTGCTCTGAGGTGCGATGATGAATCAATTTTTTTCGATAACGAGTAAGATCACGTAAATCACGAATATCCTCTGGTGGTACAAAATTGCTTTCAATAAGTCCGCATCTTAGAAGCTTGGCAAGCCATTCGGCATCTTTTACATCAGTTTTACGGCCTGGAACATTTTTGACATGCCTGGCATTGGCAAGAACAAGGTGAAAAGATCCTTCGAGTATATTCCATATTGGTTTCCAGTAGACTCCGGTACTTTCCATCACAACATCGGATACCTGAAGGGTAGCTAGCCAATCACTTAAAGCCAAGAGCCCCTTTGTTGTAGTTGAAAAAGTTTCAATAGAGGTTTTTGGCTTTTTATCTAATGGGCCAAATAATACACAGGCTACTACTGTTTCTTGGTGTACATCTAGGCCAGCACACCGTTCAATCATTGCTTCCATAGGGGAATCACCTCAAAAAAAGATTAACAATACATATGACAGGAGATTTGTTACAAAAATTTTTGTATACGTACTTGTAGTACACTAAATGGTTCTTCCATACTGTCACAACCAGTATCTTATACAGGGTATCTTCCTTAAGATCCACCAAAAAAAGTTCAGCCTGGTTGTATTGTTATCATCCATTATTGTCAAGGGGTTAATGGGTTAGACTCTATTTTTGAGTTTAGATTTTCGTAGTAGATGGTGGCGGCGAGGAGCGCCGCCATAGGAGTTTCTTATGGAACTACCATGAAAATAAGTTTCTTTAAAAATGAAAAATGACAATACTTAAGAAGACCCTGCTCAATCGTTTAAAAAAAGAGGAGAGCGTTAATAAATTAGCCTATAGATTAGGGGTGACTGGATTAAGGTCAGTATCAGTATTGACACTTCCTAACCATTTTCATTCTTTGTGGTGAATCGCCGATTTTTGCGATTCATGGATGGCTAACGGGGCAGTTTAGTTCCATAAGAGAAGGAACGCTTGATCTATTTATTGAACATATTGGTATGGCTTATATATTTTTTATAGTGGAGGTGTTGTGTTATGAAAAAGTATGAAAAAATGTTAATTGCGATTAAGGATGCGGATTTTAATTGTTTTGCTAATAAGGGAGATTGGCTTTATATTGCGAATAATAAGGATACAAAAAAGGGGCTTTTTAGATTACCTAACTATATATATTACTTTGTGTCTATAAATGATGAGCGTATGCCTTCTGAAATTGGAGTAGTAAAAAAAATTAATGGTCATATCACTGCAAAAGAACTTGCTGAACTTGATTATAAAAGTAGAAAAAAAGATATTTCGCTTCTGACTGATGAAACTGTGAAAGAATATGAATGGTTTTTAGAAAAAGTTAATGCTCAGCCAGAACATACTCCTATGGCTGTAACTTGGTTTGAAAAAGTCTTACCTAAAAAAGAAAAAGAATTAAGAGTACATAAAAAGTTCTTCACGGGTTTATCAAAAGAAGAGAAAAAAGAATTGTTTGAAATCTAACACTGAACAATTAACTAAGGGTGGCGTTAGCTTAAGTTCGAAGCTGACTATAAGGCAGGTTAGTTGAAGTAAAATCGAGAAGAACTAATTCACTACTCAAGAATGAAGGAGACGATAAATAATGAAATTATTCCCTAAAAAAGTCCCTAACGATGAAGATGGACAAGTGCTAAAAATGCTATATAAACAAGGTGTGGATTTTAAAGAATCACAAGATGTAGATTTTTTTGTTGCAGTTCCAGATAAAAAGCGTGGTGAATCTGTATTAAATGCATTAAGAGATGCTGGCCTTAATTGTGAATTAGAAAAAGATGATGAAACAGAAGATTGGACTTGTTATTGTTTTATAAAAATGTTTTTAAATTACGAAGACATTATTGATATACAAAAACGAATTGATAAATTAAGTAAACCTTACGATGGATACACAGATGGATGGGGAGTTATGGTTGATTGATTTAATAGCTGTTCTTGTTATAAAATCACCACAATAGAACGGCCAACCATCTTAGGGGGACAAAATACTTGATAGCATTACTATTACTTCTAACTTATATCGTATTTAGAATTTATAAATCAAAAAGACCTTTAACAAAGTTTGGACATTTCTATGACAAAGCTTTTTATCTTGAAGAAAAAAAGGAATATGAAAAAGCTCTTGATCTAAGAAAACAAGCATTAGAATTAGATACACTTACTAATCTGGAACGTGCTGAATTAAATTTAGCTAATGCCAGAATGTATTTAAAGTTAGAACAATATAAAAAGGCTACTGATTACTTTGATATATCATTTGAACTAGCAAAAGAAGAAAAGTTTCCGTACTCTAAAGGGTTTGACGAGGTAGTTGAAGCTTATTTGCAGGCAAATCGCAAAAAAGATGCCATTGAATTAGTAAACAAGATGTTAGAAAGACAAAGCTACGATAAGAAATTTAAAAAATTACAATCCATAAAAGAAAAACTAAAATCAGTTTAAAAGAATACCATATTCATTCCTAATTTAATTAGGGAGGAGCTAAGGCAGCCTTTTTATTATGGAACTAAACCAGCTAATAGTTTGTCAATATTTTTCATTAAAAACTAAAAATCCTTCATGCTATACTAAAAAAGGGTATACCTAATAACCCTCCATTTTCTTATAATTGGAAGGTTTTGTGTTATTTAGTTAGATATAGGTTTTATGCTATATCTCGGAAAGTCGTTTTGCTTTTTAACAGGGCAAAAATCCAATGTAAGAGCTTGTTAACACATGCGATTACAGCTACTTTAAAAGGCTTTCCTTCTTCACGCTTCTTGTCGTAAAACTCACGCATTCTTTTGTTGCGAGGGATGACTTCATTAGTCGTTTTCTTCTTGCGACAATCACGGATAGCACAACGAACTGCCATATATAAGGCATGGCGAAGTCTGCTAGATCCTCGTTTTGTGATCCGATTCTTGGTGGCAGTAAACTTACCAGATTCGAATACACTAGGATCAATTCCAGCGAAAGCTACAAGCTTCTTAGGATTGTTAAATCGATCTATCTCACCAATTTCAGAAATAATCGTTGCCGCGATCTTTTCTCCGATACCTGGGATAGATTTGATGATATTATATTCTTCAACTTCTTTTGCGAGAGCATCTATCTCTGTCTCTAACTTGGATAGGTGCTCTTTGTATTGAAGAATGATGTTTATAAATATACTAAGACTCAAAATATGACTCTGATACAAAGTCTTTTCAAACGGATTTCGGTTTGCTGCAGCTTTGAGTTCAATAGATTTTTCATTAGCCCATCTGTATGAGCGACTTTTACATAATTGAGCGATTTTGTCAGCTATTGTTTCTAAACTTGCCTCTAATATGTCTTCAGATGAGGGAAACTCTGAAAGAGTTAAGAGTGATACTACTGAATATAAGTCACCGAAAACCCCTCTATATTCGGGGAAGACTTGGTCCAAAATGGCTTGAAATTGTAGCTTTGTTTGGATCAATACGCCAGTTATATTCTCGTGCTGTCTTGTAAGATTCCGAAGGTTTAATAGTTGAACTCCACGTTTTTTATATGGCTCTAGGTCTTCTTTATAAAACAGCTCGCAGAGATGGTAAGCATCAACCGCATCTGTCTTTACTTTCCTAAGACTTGAACTTTTAGCCTTATAAGAAATCAGTGGATTAATGATGATCAATAAATACCCACGGTCCTCCAAGTATTGAACAACAGAGGAATGATAATGTCCTGTTGCTTCAAGGATGAGAGGTGGTTTCTTACCTGTTTCTCTCTTTACTTCATCCAGAAATTTTTCAAGTAAACCAAGACCCTCAACAGTATGAGAAACTTTAAAACTCTTACGATATGGTTTGCCTTTATCTAAAAATGCCTGAACTTGACTTTCCCCTTTTGAAACATCCAGACCAATGACTGGATTCATTCAAACTCCTCCTCCTAAACTAATAATTTGCCAGTACCCCTAATTCCTCCATGCAGTGTCACAGCTTCGCTTGTTATACGAGATCTAAGTCCCAACCAGCCTCAATCATGTTTCTACAAGTAGGGGGGCGAACGGTTTAGTTGACGGGGTCAAAGCCCCATGGGCAGTTACGTTCTACCCTGGCTACTGTTATAGTAAAACCAAATAAAAAATGGTCAACCAGAAATATCTGGCTGACCTTATAATACGAAAGGGGCAGTTTAGTTCAAGAGTGCTGTTTGATCTTTGTTCAACAATTGGGCCAGATTTTTGAATAACTTGCAGTAGAAAATTAGAATATATAAATTTTTAGATAAAAATGAATACAACCTCCCAATCATAGGGAAATTGGGAGGTAAGTCTGTTATTAACCGAAATATTATTTTTTTACAGCATGGATGTAATGAATCGTTTCGAATGCAGACAAATAGTCTGTACGACTACGAAAGAATTCATTATTAATAGTAACAGGTGATAGATGTTCATAAATGAGTAAACCTGAGTTTTCTAACACTTTCTCCATTTCATCATAAGTAAAACATGATTTCATTGGCTCACCACTAGCTGAAGCCATTTGAACCATATTTTGAACTCGATTAGACATTCCTTTTTCTTCAAAAAGTTTGTCGTCTGCATAATCAAAAACGATAGAACTTCCTGATGGAACTTTGGTAAATAATTTATTAATCAAGTTGGCATTTTCCTCTTTTGTTAAATAATAAGAAACACCTAAAAGACTAAACAAAGTTTTTTTGTTAGACATAAAACCTTCTTCAACAAGATTTTGAACAGTAAATTCTTTGGTGAAATCCATTGAAACAAAATGAAGATTATCCGGAATTTGATAATTAGCATTTGCTAACCTTATCTTTTTAAAGTCTTGTGTGGCTGGATAATCAACTTCAAATATTTCTATGCTGTCGTTTAATTCTGGGTGTCGGAAACAAAAGGTATCTAATCCAGCTCCTAGAATGACATACTGATTAACGCCTAGCAACATTTCATGAAATAATACATTTTCGCAATAGGCAGCACGTGCTAAAGGAGTTGGAGAAAGTTGAACTTGTGTAATCCATTTTAAAATTTCATCTGGATGATCTTGAAACTTCTTTGCAATTTTACTATTAAAGAATTGAATTCCATTAATCATGTTCTCACGAATATCTGCAAATTCTTTTTGGGTAATTAAATCTTTTGCAATAAAATCATCAAAAATTTTGGGTGTGTCATATTTACTGTGGTATGCTCGACCAAAGGCTGATATTAAGGAAGTTAAACTTGTTTCATTTTTCTTCATACATTAATCCTCCCATATAACAAAAATAAGATTCCCCTGGCCAGGAGAATCTTATTATACACACAAAAATTTTAACTGTAAATTATAGCATAAATAAAAATTTTTGTAAAGATTTTTTTGTTTTATAATAATTAATAAATTACTTTGTAGTAAATTAAGATATATTTCTATATATTATGTAGAAATTCTATTTTAAGTAATAAAGGATATTGTTCAACAATCGGGCGCGATTCTTTAATAAGAATCGCTTTTCTTAATCAACTAACGGGTGCGTTAGTTGCGTAAGGAACACAAAAATAATCAATCTTTTTTATAAGAATAATCCAATTAATTAGTATAAAGGCATGTTTTGATCAATCTTTTTTCAAAACATGCCCTTTTTATTTATTCATTTATCAAGGTTTCTTGTATTAATTTGATCAAACTTTGTTTCAAAACTACAATGGCATTTTAACCTTGGATAACTTAAACTCAACTTGTGTCAATAATTTTAGTATGTGCTTGTATTTTACCAAGGGTGGTGACGATCAGTATTACGATCAACAACAACATTAAAGTTCATAAAAATAATCAGAATGAATAATTGACAAAAAATGAGAATAGTAGTAATCTAACGTAAAACATACGCTACCGTATTTTACTGGAGAGATGACATGCAATTAACGAGGGAAGATTGGATAAAAGCAGGATTACAACAATTAGCTGATGAAGGAATACATAAAGTTCGCATTGAAGCACTTGCTCGATTGCTAAAAATAAGCAAAGGGAGCTTCTATCACTATTTTCGTGACCATCAAGAGCTTTTAGATTCTATGCTCGACTATTGGGAAATACATGCAACAAAACTGATTGTTCAAAGTATGGAGCAACAGAATGCCTCATTAGAAAAGCTATTACAGATTAGTTTTAATCGAGATAAAAAAATGGAGATTGGCATTTATACTTGGGCTAAATATGATCCTGTTGTGGCAGCACGTTTAGTAGATATGGAAGAACAAAGAATTTCTTGTGTTGCAAAATTGTATCAAAAAATCGGTATAGACGAAAATGAATCAATTGATCGAGCGAGACTTGCCTATTTAACGTATGTAGGTTGGATGACAAGGTTTGAAGCAAATCCTAATTTTGATATTGATAAAATGGTTGATCTTTTAATAAACGATAATAAATGTCCCTAATATGGTTATAAAACCTGAAGGGACAAAATTTTTAACTATAACATACGGTGGTGTATGTTTTGTTTGAAGTTACGACATTGGGGGCGAATAAATGAAATTACTATTAATATTAGTAGCTGTAGGGCTTCTTTGGTTTATCAGTTTTTTGCATATTTATTGGGCTTTTGGAGGTCGATGGGGTTCTGCCGCTGTTCTCCCAGTAAAAGAGGGAGAGCATAAACCTGCTTTTACTCCGAGAATATGGGGAACATTATTCGTAGCCATTCTTATTCTAATGGCTAGTCTCATTATTGTTGTTCAAGGAGGTTATTTGCAGGGGTTCCAAGCAAATAGTTTTTCTAAAATCGGAAGTATTGTTTGTGCTTTAGTTTTCATTATTAGGGCAATTGGTGATTTTAAGTTTGTTGGATTTTTAAAAAAAATTAAACATTCTCAGTTTGCTAGATACGATACTTGGTTCTATAGTCCATTATGTTTATTCTTTTGCTTTGTCTATATCATTCTATTGTTTTAATATGAGTTATAGTTGTCGAGAATAAACTCTGATACCTTGAAAGTGATTGAACTTTTTTATAAAGACCAAACTGGGGTAGCATCACATGCCCATCAAGTGCTTACTTTTATCTTTCATGACAATGCCTTTCTTCTTTTCTCGTAGTGCTTGGTTTTTTAGGCGTGTTTGCGTTTGATCGTCGGTTAGTCGATGGATTATAACACGTGCTGGGAGCTTCTGATTTTTTCCAATGTATGCCTTTGATATTTCCAGCGTTTCACCAGGGGTTAGACTAGACATCATTTGTGTCATATCAACCTGGATGTATTCGGTTTGTTTTTTTACCGTTCCATTGTTGAAGAATTCTGGGTCGGAATTCTTGATATAAATACGTGTATTTAGCTTCAACCGAGAGATAAAATAAGCCTCTTTATCATGAATGGCTTGTAAGTCTCCTAAATCAAAGTAACCAAGGTCACGTAAACATAAATCGCCTTTCTCAACAGTTTCAAGGCAGATGGTGCCGTATGTTTTATCATCGTTCTTTCCAGGTCCCAGTTGTACGTTTAAAAATTGGCCACTTAATAAATCGTATTCCAATTGGATTTTCACTCCTGCAGTATTACTACTGCCTCCAGAGCCTTGATAATTTGTGGCGAAGGAATCAGGTAGCTGAAATACAGTCGCATCTAAAATCCGAATACGTTTGAAAGCAGAAATCATGCCTGAAGAAAGTGATTGATTGAAACAGAGTTTTTGTGTTAGGAGTGAAGTAAAGACTTCTCGGAGGAATGCGACAGCTGCTGGATTAAAGCGTTGATTCAGGCCTTCTGGGCTTATTAGTACCCCCGTCGAAGCCTCTAAACGACTACATAAGTGCGTGAGTGATGTACTAGCGACTTCTTGGCAGAGCCAAACGCAAAGGGCGATAAGTCCATTTGCTTGATACTTACTAGATCGCTGTACAAATCCCACCTGTTTGGCAGTTTCTTGTAGGACTATTGGGGATAGAAAACGTTGTAATTCTTGTGCAAAAAGTGTCAGTTCACTGAAGGTGATAGGATTCATAAAAAAACACCATCCTTTCTCGTAAACTATTTACGATAAGCATAGCGTTTTTTTATTTTAGAAGGTATTGTTTTAACTTAGGTTGATGGGCATGGGGTAGCATCAGGAAAATGCGTATTTACAACGATAAGCATTCTGATACAAGTCATATGGACATTATGAACTCTATTTTGTAGGTGATTGGATTGTGTCTAAAAAGGCTCTACACTATTGAGATTGTGAAAGAATGTACTTAAACTAAAGGGGCAGGTTAGCTTAATAAGTATTGTTGGTGAAAGGGTTAATTTTCCTATATCCGTAGATACAACTATTCAATTAATATAATAATGAGCTTTTACTTGTATTGGAGGGAAATCCCTTTAAATGATGAACTTCAAAATGCCAAAGGGGTACATATTAAGGTTTTTGTCTTTTATTCAATATTTATCGCACTTATTTTCTTCTACGACACCATAGAAAAATACCACAGCCTCTAACGAAAGGAAAAAATTAAAATTGTCTACTATAATTAATATATTAGGTTTCGTGGGTATTTTTGGAGATTTGAGCATAAAAAAACACTCATCTATAAAATGAGTGTCAGGAGGTCGAGGGTTAACACCGATATTCGGTGCTTTTTCTTACGACTAAGAGATCAGTAAATTATTTTACTTTAAAGACTCCACATTGAATGAACCATTTCTGGGGTAACTAATTTACGAGTAGGTATTAGCCTTTGGTTTGCAAGAACATTGATTTGCATAGTGATTTGATTAATATGGTCTGTTGTAAAATCCTTTTCAGCCTTACATAATTCTATAGCTCCTTGAATATAATCTTCACGTTGTTGGTCTAATAGGGAAAATTCAGTAAAAAGTTGATTTTGTTTTTGAGCATGTAACGTAAGGGCTTTATGTACACTCATTGTCCTTCACTCCTATAATTTTTTCTAATTGCTACTTCTATATTAACATCATCATTTTTTTAGCAATAGCAAAAACTATAAAAGATAAATCCAAAAGGTAGTTGTTTCACGCATCGGATGTGATTATGAAAGAGGTCTGGAATACCAGGCCTTTTTTTGTTGCGTTTGTTATACATAAGGATCGGGATATAAAAAGTCCCCAGGGTGTGGTTTTAAAAGAAAGTTGTACTGTTTATAAAAAAGTCGTACCGTTTTGAAAAAAGTTTAACCGAAATGAGATCATTTCGGTTTTTCTTAATGAACTATAGGGGCAGCATTCCTGTAATAACTGAAAATGAGGTTTGAACGAAAAAAGACCTCTTGATAAGATGAATGTGTCCTGAGCTGGCCAGCTAAAAAGGACAAAAACATCTATCGGAGGCCTCACAATGAATTATAACCAAAATCATAAAATCACTCAAATTACTTCTGAAACCTTAATTGTCGGAGTTGACATCGCCAAGCACGATCATGTCGCGAGAGCACAGGATTTTAGAGGATTGGAACTGGGCAAAACGTGTTTCTTGAAAATACGAATGCAGGATTTCATTCGTTTCTAGATTGGATTAACGAACTTGTTAAAGAGTGTAAGTTAAATCAAGTGATTGTAGGCATGGAGCCAACCGGTCAATACTGGTTATATCTAGCTCATCTTCTAAAAGAGAATAATATTAAGTTCGTATCTGTCAATCCACTACATGTTAAACGAAGTAAAGAATTAGACGATAATTCACCTACAAAGAATGACGTGAAAGATGCAAAAGTCATCGCACAATTAGTCAAAGACGGAAGATACGCCGAACCAACAATTCCACAAGGAATTTATGCAGAACTCCGAGTGGCCAAAAAACTTCGCGATCTTCTCAACGTTGACTTACAGGTCGTTCAGGGACAAGTTCATAACTGGCTTGATCGTTACTTTCCCGAATTTTTGACAGTGTTCAAAAGTTGGGAAGGCAAGGCAGCTATTCATTTTCTAAAGCTAGAAGCCTTGCCACATGAACTAGTAAATCATACGGATGAAGAGCTCTTACTTTCCTTAAGACAGATGGTAAAACGCAGTATAGGCTTAAAGAAGATACGAGCACTCAAAGAAGCAGCCAATCGTTCGATTGGTATTCGTCAAGGGGCAGCTATGGCGAAATTAGAGTTGAGAGCTTTACTAGAGAAGTATGATTTTTATTCAAGAGAAATTCGAAGAATTAGATCATCAATTAGATCAGTTATTAGACCATATCCCAGGTGTCACACAGATGTTAGAGGTGTCAGGAATCGGTCGAGATACAGTAGCAGGGTTTTTCGTAGAGGTCGGCGACCTCAGAGACTATCAACATCCTCGCCAAATCGTAAAATTAGCAGGTTTAAGTTTAAAAGAAAACACATCCGGAAAGCACAAAGGTCAGACTAAGATTACCAAACGGGGACGAAAGAAATTGAGGGCTCTTTTATTCCGAGCAGCCATGATACTGGTGGCAAAGAACAAGGCTTTTAAAGCTCTCCATATATATTACACAACACGTGCTCAGAATCCATTAAAAAAAATGCAATCTCTGATAGCCTTGTGTAACAAGCTTATTCGAATTCTGTTTTCAATCGGTAAAAAACAATTTACTTTTCAAGAAGACAAGATGTTAATGGATATCCCTCATATGGCAACATTTATGGTACATCAAACAGTCGCATAGTTCATCGAATTTAAGGTCACACGGTCATTTAATTAACACTCATTTAAAAGTGAAGCACGGATTAGTCGGCAAAGCAACTAACGTGAGGGCTTAGATCCTGTGGGGCAGCATGACCGACATCCACCTCATGGAAAGGTTGAACGAAGGAATGTAAGAGCATCGACTCTGTGAGACATGGGAGGGTTGACCTCCATGAGACATGTGGATATCCAAAAGTGCGATCATAACCTTGCTTAAACCAATTTTTTCCTATAATTGGCTAGTTTAGCATACACTTTTTTCGATAAATCCCTATCCTTGAGGAGTATTGCCGAGCTTACATAGATAACGGTTAATGATATGACTATGAAATCCTAAGAATTCTAGAGCGATCGTGAGATTGTGTTTAGTTTATTGAGGGAGATTAGTTGTATAAAACATGTGTTTATCTATAATTAGTAATATTTTAATAATTATAGAGGGGTTGAAAACTTGATAGAATTTGAAGCACATTTGCCTGTAAAAAATTTAGATGTTTCATTGGAGTTTTATAAAAAGCTGGGTTTGGAACTTACATGGCGTGATGAAGACACTGCTTTTTTGGGGATTGAAAAAGGAAAAAGTTGGTTAAGTTTGTGGTTCTTTCATTAGGAATTCAAATTAAAAATAAAATGTAAGCGGTAACAAACAGGGTGTTGACAAAGTTATAGAAAAATAGTAAATTATAAAACATGTTGTACAAAGTTAAGTAATAGTAAAGAAGTTGTTTAGTTTACTTATTACATATCCAAGTATGGGTTGTTTTGCTTAACATAATTAAATAATAAGCTTAATCGATTAGAGCGGGGGAATCATTTTTGGCAAATGCTATTTGTCTTGGGGTGAATCTTTTTTATAAGGTAGGGAACTCTCAATCCCGAATCCGACAGTTAACCTCGTTTGCTTTATTGAGAGAAAGAACCATAATAGTTTACATAGACTGTTCTTTCTTATAAAGAATAGTCTTTTTTTATTTTCAGAAATTTTAAATAGTACCGCTCACATTTTTACTGGGGTGATTTTAGGAGTTTTGGTGCAAAAATAAAAGGATAAAAAGAGGAGCTATATGTTTTTGAGATAATGTTATTAAGCTATTAACCCAAATAATTGAGGACTAAATAATACCTACTTTAGGCAGAATTCATCGGATGAAGTTGATCTTTTTTTACAGTGTATAAACTGTGTGTTTTTTAAGCTAGTAAATTTTAATAAGAGGTGATAGAATGCAACAATTATTACATGATGTTGTTGGCGTAACAAATGAATTCCTTTGGTCAAAATTATTAGTTATTATGCTTGTTTCTTGTGGGATGTATTTCACATTTAAATTGAAATTTGTACAGGTTCGAATGCTAAAGGAAATGGTCCGTGTTTTAATGGAAGGAAGAAAGGGTTCTAAAGACAGCGTTTCCCCCTTTCAAGCTTTCTGTATTGGTATGGCCGCTCGCGTTGGAACAGGTAATATCACAGGAATTGCGATTGCGATTGCATTAGGCGGTCCTGGAGCAATATTCTGGATGTGGATTATTGCTATTATTAGCTCAGCAACCAGCTTTATTGAAAGTACGTTAGCGCAAGTATATAAAGTAAAAGATAAGACTGGTTTCCGAGGCGGTCCATCCTATTATATGGAAAAAGGATTAAACAAACGTTGGATGGGAGTATTATTCTCCATTTTAATTACGCTTTCTTTCGGTCTTGTATTCAATTCTGTACAATCAAATACCGTTACAATTGCTTTTGAGAACTCATTTGGTACAGATCGTTTAACTGTAGGGATTCTCATGACACTTGCTTTCGCTGCGATTATCTTTGGCGGTGTAAAGCGTATTGCAAAAATTGCTGAATACAAGGTTATGATTCTAGGTGTGTTATACCTTGGAATGGCATTATTTGTCGTAGCGATGAATATAACCAAAATGCCGGAAATTCTTTCTCTTATTATTAATAACGCGTTTGGCTTTGAACAAATAGCAGGCGGTTCAATAGGCGCTGCGTTCATGAATGGAGTAAAACGTGGTTTATTCTCGAATGAAGCTGGTATGGGGAGTGCGCCAAACGTTGCCGCAACGGCAAAAACAAGTCATCCGGTGAAACAAGGACTTATTCAAGCATTTGGCGTATTAACGGATACACTGATCATCTGTACAAGCACAGCATTTATCATTTTACTTTCGGATGCTTATAAACAACCAGGGCTAACTGGCATTGCACTTACACAAACTTCATTAAGTGAACACATCGGTTCCTGGGCATCAGGTTGTCTTGCTATCTTTGTTTTCCTATTTGCATTCGGTTCGTTAATCGGTAATTATTATTATGGGGAAACTAATATTCGATTTTTACACTCAAGTAAAGTATGGTTGATTCTATATCGAATAGGCGCGTTCGCCATGATTGTATTCGGTTCGATTGCAAAGGTAGAGCTTGTATGGGATTTAGCAGATTTATTTATGGGCTTGATGGTTATCGTAAACTTAATTGCTGTTTTCTTATTATCAAAAGTAGCTTTTGCGGCATTAAGTGATTATATGAAACAGAAAAAAGCTGGTCAAGATCCTGTTTTTTATAAAGACAGCATTAAAGGTCTTGAAAATCTTGAATGTTGGGAGCACTCTCAAGATGCTTCCACTTTAAAAAAGAAAAACGCCATGTAATAAAAAAAGATGTTCAGACATATTATGGTCTGAACATCTTTTTGTTTGGTAAAAAATATTTTTAAACCAGAACCGAAAACCGATCTTTATTAGACTTTTATTCAGCCTCTAAGGATTATCCATTATTTTTCTAATCTCACATATTCATTTAACAGTCATTCGCATAAAATTACGTTCGTAAAAGTAAACTTTTACGAACGTTTTTTAAAGAATAAGACGAAAAAATAAGAAAGGAGTAAAAAAATAGATGTTTGAATGATCACACACTAAAATAACAAATTTAAAATAAAATTAGTATAAACAATAATGACTAATGTTATAATAGTAATAACAATTATAACTTTTTTGAAGGAGGAACGATTAATGGCTATTAGGAAATTAACCAAAGTTGGCAATAGCTTGGGTATTACGTTTCCAGTTGAAATGTTGAAAACTGCAAATTTAGCTTTCGGAGACGAATTAGAGGTTGAGTTTAAGGGTGAAGAAATCATTTTAAGGAAAAATAAAAACGTAAAATTACCTAAAGGTGTAGACGCAGAATTTATGGAAATGTTAGCAGACGTTATTAAAGAGCATGACGAAGCATTCAAGGGTTTGGTGGATAGATAATATGACGTTTGATATTATCTATCTTTCCACTAATCAAATCATTGCCATCAATGCCATCCAAATAAAAGTTTATTCTCCTACTGAACAAATCGGAGTGAAAGATCCCGGTCTCCTTGATTCTGCAGTTAACAGACCCAGACAAACTGTTTTCGAGAATGATGCTTACCCATCTATTCATGAAAAGGCTGCAGCCTTATTCGAATCCATTTCAAAAAATCATGCGTTCCACAACGCTAACAAGAGGACAGCACTCGCTTCCCTTATTATGTTTCTGAAGATCAATCATTATCAATGGATAATGGGAATAGAGGAAGAACAGGATTTTGTTGTAGATGTCGTCAATCACAAATATGATTTTAAAACTATCGCAAGAATCATTCAAGAGAACATAAAGGCTTTATAAAAGGAAAGAGATTCATGGAGTATTCAAGCCAATTTGGTCTTTACCGAAAGTTGGTTTAAAACATGTAAAAATATAAAGATGAGATATGCAGCAAATTATGCTGGGCTTTGGTATACAATAAGTGATTATTCTAAACATGGGGGATCAAGTCATTAGAATGACTTGGTCCCTCTTTTATTTTCTATTTCTTTATAAAAAGAAGTAGCTAAGTAATACCGTAAATTAGATGTAAGAATTTTAAACATCATCTCATTTGGTCATAAAAGCTGTATAAGACTTTATTCAATTTACCTAATAATTTTTTACTAATTGATTTGGAAGTCTGTATAGACGTTTTAATAAACTACTTGCAAGGTATGGGAGTATCTTTTATTAAATCTCGACCTTTTTGATATCTTCAATCTTAAACCTTTTTCGAAACGGTCCTTTAAAGGGCGTGTCATTGGAGTCCAAAATCAGCAAAAACTTCTCTAATTATGACGAGTTTCTTCTATTATATATACTCCCCAAACACATCTGATTTCCACAAATGAATCGCATGTCGTTCTTTTTCAAAAACCTTCTCCAAATAAATCTCTGTAGTGGAGAGCTGCTCATGGCCCAGACTCTTCATAATCTGATAGACATCCACTCCATTTAAGTGAGAAATGATGGCAAAAGCATGCCTGAAAGTATGAGGACCAATGGAAGAGGAACGAAACTTCAAAAAAGGCAATCCACTCTCCTTAATGGCTTTTGTTAGGTATTGAGACAAATATGAGGGAGAGTAGGCACGGCCGGTATTGGTCGTAAAGAGCGGGTCTTCTCCTTCTGCTGCATCAATATCGTCGAGCCCTCTAGCTGAACGGAACATGCGAATGCTATTCATTCCTTTTTCTTTCAGTGGGATTTGCCTTCTTTTATTCCCTTTACCTAGTACCTCTAAAAAATACGTGCTGGTAATGGAATCGTATTGAAGATCCTTGACTCGGAGTCTTGTAAACTCTTCATTACGCATGCCTGTCATCGTTAGGATATGAATGATCGAAAAAACGATGGGGTGGTGGATTTCCCTGAAGTAATCAAGTAGCTGAATGACTTCCTTCGGTCCCAAATCACGGTTTGGTCGATCATCTTTACGAATATTGATCTTAAAGAAACCTTCATGAATGGGCTCCGTGATATAACCTGATTCGAATAGGAATGTCAAAAAACTCTTAATGATGGTTGTCTTTCTGGATAAGGTAGCAACGGAATAAGCTCCCTTTGTTAAGACATAGGGACTTCTTTCTGACAACCATTCCTGATACCTTCGAATGTGCCGGGTAGATAAAGATTTAAAGAGGGAACCCTCCACAACTTTTTCCAAGTCTACATGGATTTCCGCTGAATAGGTGAGTAATTGTTCAATAAATTGAAGAAGTTCTCGCTCATAGGCTTGGACGGTGCGGGTGGACTTTTCATGTTGCTGTTTTAAATGCTCTCGTCGTTGAAGAAACCACTGTAGCATGTCTACATCATTAAAATCTGAAAAAGGATCTTGCCCATCTTTTTCTGCTGTATCTAATCGTTCTTGTAACATGTGAATAGAAATTTCTGACAAACTTTTTTTCCATGCACTACTCTGAAGCTCTTTCCTTTTTTCAATCAGTTCATGCATACCTGTATCCCTCACTTTTATATTACAACTATTAATAAGATAACGTATATATGTAGTACAACCCTTTTAATAAATACTACTTACATTATAACAAACTCTAAAAGTTAAATAATTAAGGATGACCTAAATAAATCCTCCATTTATTTAGGTGTACGATAATTATTATATAATTAGATTCACAAATTATAATAATATTGTTGGATTCAAATATTAAATTTATAATGGTTATATAAGATGAATTTATAAATACACTTATATAAATCAATTTTATATATTATGATAGATATATGAAATAATTAGTAATTATTGAGATGGACAGGCATATAACAATAAAAGATAAAAGGTGAATAGACGAATTATGAATAAACTAAACCATAAAAAAAACACACCGACTGTATCCTATGAAATTGAGGAATCTGTTTATGTTCTCCAAACATGTACGGAAGAAGAAGATCCAGAGAGTTTTTACTACTTTAAACAATTTGAAAAAAAAGAAGGCGTGATTTTGGAAGTGATCGAACACCCCCGTCTCCAATATCGTGTGAAATTTGGCCAAGCGGAAGCAGTCTTGTATCATGAGGAATTGACGAATGGGAACCAACGGGATGTTCCCATAACAGGAACGGATAAGCAAGAAGGATGGGAGGGGGATAAAGTGGAATGGTATACACAAAAAGAAGTAGCTGATTTATTAGGCGTATCCAAGGCAACGGTCTACCATTATGGAAAGCAGAAGAAAATCATTAAAATTTTGGACCCACATCGATTACATAAAGAGGCCCGTTATCAAAAAGTGGAAGTGGATCGATTAGTCTATGAAAAACAATCTTTACCTACTGGCATGAGCCCAAATGAAGTTGCAAAGAAATTGGGGTTATCTGTACAAAGTGTTTATAAATATATACAAGATGGTTCAATAAAAGCTGAGGCCGTCCCTTATGGTGATGAAAGAATCACGTATGTAATTTCGGAAACAGCCTATTTGGAAGCAGAGAAATCACTTAAACCATCTGAAATACAGCGACCGAAAAAATATGAATATTATGATTCGAAAAATGATATTGTTTTGTATCAAAGATTTCATTCGAATAAAATACCAGAGGCGCGTGTGATTCGTAATGAAGAAAAAGTATTTGGTTTCTACTTACCCAATATACAAAAGTGGTTGACGTATGAAGAAGGAATGAAAAATTATGCCTTAAAGCCATCATACTCGATCCATCAATCAACTTTGGATTATAAAGGATATGTTGAGCTTCAGGTACCAAAAAATGAAGTTGTATTTTATCCATTCCTTGACTATTTATATGAAATTTGGGGAATGGAAAACATTCGACTTAGAGAACAAAATGAAACAGTTTTACTCTACGTCAGGGCAGGAGAAAAGCCGTTAATATCTGAGGTGTTTGGTATGGCTGATATCCTACCGTATTTAATCAATGGAGAAATGCATCATGAAGATGATACTTTGATATTACGTAGTCCAAATAGAAAAACTAGTTTTGAATTACCTATCGAATTGTTAGAAACAATTTCAGATTTAGCTGAACAAGAAGGGATTAGTATCAGTAAATGGGTTGAGAAAAAATTATCGTCGATAATAAAATAACTTTTAAAATTTTTTATAGGATTTAGGCACGTTCTAAAATCATAGCTGGTAATGAAAAGAGAAATTTGTAATAACTAAATTAGTAAAAAAAATTTATGAATCAGGTGATATAGTTTATAGCTATAATAGACAATATGATCCTGTACCTGATGTTGGTGATTATTTCTGACAATGTCTATAGGTTAGTTTAAACGATATTCTTTGGAAAATGATAGGCCTAATGCTAAAAGGACCATCTCCATCTCAGTGAACTGCACCTCCAATTGTTAGACAACATCTAACAATTGGAGGTGTAAAGAGAGATTCACTTTAGTGTATTGTCTACGGTAGAAGGGAAGGAGAAGCTACATTCCTTACGTGCATCATGCGTACCTGGGGACACATCAGACCCGGTAATTCCAATCATGCCCTCAAATGAGGATTAATGACATCTTTTAACAATAAGCGTTTTTAGTAGAAAGAGTTAACATAGTTATGTTATGGTCGATAAAACCTTACCTTCTACTTTAAAAGGAAATTATTTTGTTTGAGTAGGAATTTATAATCTTGTCTAGAATTATAAGTAATAAAGCCTTTTGACAACGTAAGTCGATACTTCTAATCGGCTTTTCAATATAAGTGCTCATGGTATAATAGTAGCAAATAAATCTAATTCGTGAGGTGAACATAATGAAAACAACAGACAAAGACAACAAACTTGAGCGTGTATTAGACGCTATGGAAAGCGCTGATAAAAAAGAACTTCTATATGCCATTAGTGAATTGTCCTCACATGATGTAGAGAAAATGGCACAATTGGTACCATTGATTCGTTCGGCAGCTTTGGTTAGCCCTATTGTAATAGAGGAAAAGAACATGAATGGCATTTTTAAACCACTATATACAGGGACCTACAAATCTGTTCTGAACAGCCTGATGAGTAATAATAAAATAAGCATTATTAATGAGGATTTTCGGGATTATGTCGCTGTTGATCTTAATGAGTATGAGAATGAACAAGAGCCAATTAGTGATGAAGAAAACAAAGAAATTGAAGAGAAATATGGAGTACGTTCTAAAGCTCCTTTGAAAGATTTTGAAGAGTTTAAGGATGCGAATCATTATTATGATTTACTTATGAAAGACAAAAAAGATAAAGGGTGGAAATTCTTAGATGAAAAATAAATATCCAATAGAAAAAACTTATTTCCACAAAGAGATAAGGGCTATTGATCTTCCTAATATCGCTCAAAAAATGACTAGAGAACAGTTTTTAGAGTTCTACTTACAGTTTGTGTTCGCAATTGACGATGCTAAGGAAGATCCTTATAGACCCAATACTGAGTTAAAGCATGATTTAACAGACACAAGTAGATTAGACTTTCATTCAAAGAAAAAACCCGAACGAAAAGAAAAGCGTGATTATAGATTTGTTTACAGATATGACCGTGACCGGTCTTTCTTTTTTGGAGATGCAGTAGGCTTAAGGAATGCTAAGGGCGAAGGCGGCGACAGTATCTACTGGATTACTAAAGAACGGGATAGGTCTGACGAAAATTACACTGAAGATCCAATAGAATAATAGATTACAGGGCGACTATATGAAGCAGTTATTAAAAGGTAATCGAGTATTCAAACAAGAAATTGATGAAGCGCGATATCTCTTTTTGCCAGAGGATCGCATTAAGAAATACCATTATTTTTATAAAGCTATACTCATTAAAAAAGGTGACCTACTTTTCCCTAACAGATGGATTAACCATGAAGACTCCGCATTAATTACACTTGATTTCTTTGATTCAGGGAATTATGAATATATGTTCTTTCCTAATTTGATTGTTAAAGACATTCAAAACGTTCTTGAAGATTCATAGATATACAGATGAACGAGGAATTTATTATCTTGAGAGCAATGGAGGAACTTCATGCATTTGTTGAATCAAGTATCAGAGAATTATTAAAAGATCAAAATGAAAAGCCAACAATTGTTGAAGCATACATACACCCAGATAATAGTTTTATTGTATTAGATCACGGATTTACAGATCACGATATCGTAGAAGAATGAGCAGCTGTGGTTTTGCTAACAAGACGATCGTTAATACTAATTACAACCAAGATTAACATCTATTTCAAATAGAGCCTAGAACTGCAAATAAGATAGTTTGGTATCACAGGATTTAGATGAAACTAATCATTTTATCGTACTAAAAGAAATTTAGGATATCGATGATATGATTCCATTTACGAAATTCCAATTAGCTAATTAATAGTATGTTATCCGGTCCATTGACATCATTTGTGTCATTTTTATGGGCCGTTTATTTAATTACCTTACTCTTTCTACTAAATAGATATTTTGTTGAAAATGAGGTGAGCGAGATTATGAAACTATTAAATAATATTTATTCTAATCATTACAATGATATTAAAAATATCCTTTTAGATGCAGATGAACTTAAGATAATAAGTCCATTCTTAATGGAGTCATTTGATGATTTCTTTAGCCAATTAAATGGCAAGGGTATCAAACATATTTCGTTGACAACTACCTTAAAAGATAATAATCCCGATTTATTTAAAAAATCCAACTCACTATATTCCTTTTGCTTGAATTGTAAAAAGAATAAAATTAGTTACAGTGTTCATATAGACAATAAATTACATGGAAAGATATACATATCCTTAAAGTCAGGAACACCATTACAAGGTATAATTACTTCTGCTAATTTTACTAATTCTGGATTAGAAAGTAATCATGAATGGGGAGTGTTAATTGACGACACTAATCAATTATTAAAATTAATTAGTGAAATTAAGAGTGTTGAAAGCAGAGCCTTATCTTCAAATGAATTAGAGGAAGTAATAAAAAAGATAGATGCTTTTTCACAAGCATCTATTATTCCTAAAGAAACGAAAATAAGTTTAACTGTAAGCGATATAATCAATAAAAGAAGGCATAAAGTTACATCTGATAAACGATACTTTATTAAGCCTGTTGGTGTGTCTGCCGAGCCTTTTTCTGAACATAGAAGACTATCAACAGATATACAGGTGCTTCATTTCTCTAAAAGAAAACCTACTTCTGTAAGAGAAGGAGATATACTAATCTGTTATGGTGTAGGGACAGCTAAGCTTTTGGGTTATTTTGAGGTTATTGAAGATCCCTACTATTTGGAGGGAACGTCTAGTAGATGGCCCTGGGAAGTAAAGGCAAAAAACCTTTGTCCAGAATATAGCGAAAGATGGAATATGTTTAATAACACTATTTCTACTATTCAGACATCATACGACTCATCATTACCAATTACAAAAAATAATCGTGGTAGAACTCTTGGCGCTTTAAATTTTGGAGTTGATAAAATTCAACTAACTGAAGAATTTGCTAGCCATGTAATAAATATTATTGAAGATTCAATATAAAAATTTAAATGAATATAATCGAAGGGAACTCCAAAATGACTAATTATGAACAGGATATTAGAGCTTTACTTGAGAAAAGAGGAAAAAGCGGGGTTTTGCAACAATTAGCTGAGTACCTGTTAAAAAGAGAAACTAATTGGAAATTCATTAGTCACCCAGGGATATTGGAGGGGACACCCCACCCAATTAAAGGGAAAATCGATTTATGGTTTCAAGACCAAGATGGGAATTATATTGCAGTACAACCTACTTCTGATAGAAGTAGGTCTAAATTAGAAAAAGATACAAGAAAAGGTATATTTGCATTGGAGGAGATAATATCTCCTCCAAATGGTAAGGTCGTATTATTTTGTTCAAGAGATATCGATGTTGCAGACGGAAAATATTGTGAGAAATTATGTACCAGCAAAGGTATTAAATTCGAGTTTTACAATAATTCATACATAACTTCACTATTATTAGAGAAACAAAACTCTGACCTAGTAGAAAAATATTTAGAATATAAAATCAGTCATAAGAAACCAGTCATTGAAGTAGAGCCTGTAAATAAAGAATTATATAATCATTTTGAATATATCTTTAAAATAAAAAATATAGGTGATGACTATTTGTCGTTAGCAAATTTGAATCTTACTAGAAATTTTTCTGAAGGAAAAGAACAGAAATCGGTTAATATTTATTTAAATCGTTCAATTGAAGCTAATGGTGGGACAATTGAAATTGATATAAGCGAAAATATCCGTGATGGTGTATTTAATTCGTTTGTGACCCAGCCAAATCAAGATTATATAATGATTTGCTTAACATATAAAGATAGTAACGATAACGAATATAAAGATTATTTTAAGTATTCTTTCTCAAGAATTGGTTTGAAATGGAACCAAGTATTAATAGAAAAAATAAAAAATTTGTAAAAAATCTTCTTTAGATACATCACGGTGAACCTTACCATAAATAAAGTAGGTTTTTAGGGAGTATACTAAATATTGATTATTTTAAAATATAAAGAAGTCAATTACCTCTCAGAAAGTGGAATTAGGATTCCTTATCATTTAGGTATTACTTATATGTCATTCTTAGCGCATAATATTGTTGATTATAATAATTTGGCAATAATCACTATTTAGAGGACGAAAGAAATTAAGGAGAAGAATAGATGATAAAAACATGGAAGTATAACAAAAGGTTTGAAGAGATAATGGTTATTAAAAAGTGGAATACCCTAATTTTAAATTGTAACTTTGATAATACTTATAAATGGCATGGTCTAAAGCATTAGTGGAGAAATCTGTTAATACTGAAACTAAAGAAGATATAATTATTTTTTGATTTTTTCGAGGTAGCAAAACTTTGCTTGAAGTATTATTGGAATCAAACAATTTATTTTGATTTAATACAGTCCAAACATAAATGCATTACTTCAATTGTTATTAGGAGCTTTTTTCTTTCATATAATTATTATTTTTGGTAGGTGTTAACAATATGATAATACGAATCTTTGTTAGTTCAACTTTTAGTGATTTTCAACAAGAAAGAGATGCTTTACAAGAATGTGTGTTTCCTAGGTTACAAGAATTTTGTCAGGTAAATAATATTACATTTCAAGCGGTCGATCTTCGGTGGGGAGTAAGTCAAGAAGATACTTTAAAGCAACAAACAATGGAAATTTGTTTAAAAGAATTAAACAGGTGTCAAGCAGTATCTCCTAAACCTAATTTCCTTGTATTAGTCGGCGATAGGTATGGATGGCAGCCAGTACCGGAAAGGATTTTAGTTGAAGAATCGAATCAAATAGAAACGTTTTTAGGTGAAGAAGAGAAGGAACTCATACATAAGTGGTATAAAATAGATCATAATTCTGTACCTAAATGTTATGTATTATCTGAGAGATTCGAACCTTATAATGAATACAGTGAATGGCAGAAAGAAGAGGAAAAATTACTTCATGCTTTCCGTTTAGGAGTAACCATGTTAGGGTGGGATAACGAAGATTCAAGGAGATTAAAATACTTTGCTTCTGCGACTGAACAAGAAATTATGGAAGGTATTAAAAAAGGTAAGGAAAATAAAACTCTATGGGTTATGAGAAATATAACCAATATAACTCCTGATGAAAAGTTTAAGGATTATTTAGATATGAATTCTAGTTTAAAATCAATTGATCCTTATTCCAGTACTATGCTTGATGCCTTAAAGGACATGATAGATAAACATTCTTCCGAAGATATGCTTCAATACAACACCGAATTAAATGAGGATTTGCAGCCATGTGATTCCTACCTTGAACAATTTTGTGATGACGTTTTTGAACATCTCGTTATGCTTATTTTAGAGCGGATAGAAGAAGAGGAATCGTATCAGGAAGGAGATTTAAACAAGGAGATAAAGGAACATCAACTCTTTGCAAAAAAGGAAATTGAGTTTTTTACGGGAAGAAGAGAACCCAGAGAGATGATTTCCAATTATCTTAAAGGTGATTCCACGATGCCATTTATAATCTCTGGAGTATCTGGTGCTGGAAAGTCAGCCTTGATGGCAAAAGCAACGGAAATATCAAAGAATATTTTTCAAGACTCTGTCATCATAACGAGATTTGTTGGAGTTACCCCAATGTCCCACCAATTCTACAGTTTTATTTCAAGTATTTGCTTAGAAATAGAAATGGGATACAAGGGGAGTCCCACTTATTTACCAGAAAATAGTAGTTGGGAAGATTGGTTGGACAATCTAAAAACCCTAATGAAATCTGCTACAATTGAAAAGCCCTTGTTTATCTTTATTGATGCATTGGATAGATTCTCCAATAAAGAACAGTCTCTATCCCTTATAGGTGCCATTGGCCAATTGCCACCACATGTAAAGATTGTTGTATCAACTACACAGGATTTGGCTAACAGGATTATAATTGATCAACCTGATTTACAGCTGTATAATATACCGGAAATGCCTACATGTGAAGCTGAAATTTTATTAGATATGTGGCTAACAAATGAAGGTAGAGCATTACAAGAGAACCAGCGAGACTATGTATTTCATCAATATTCAGGGTGTAAACATCCATTATTTTTAAAACTAGCATTCGAAAAAGTGAAAAAATGGAGATGTTGGGAAAATCCAACCGGGATTGGAACGGATATCAAGAATATCATAGTTGGTTATATTCAAAATTTAGAACGTAAACATGGGGAGATTTTTACTGAACGTGCACTATCTTATTTGGCATTGGCAAGGTATGGTTTGAGAGAATATGAATGGATTGATTTACTTTCACAAGATGAGCGAGTTCTGAAAGAGTTTGAACAACGCTATCCTGATTCACCAAAGGTTTCCAAAATCCCTATGAATGTATTCTCTAATTTTTACTATGACCTGCAACCGTACTTAACCAAGATGGAAAACGGGGAGTTTGAAAGTTACGGTTTCTTTCATAACCTATTCCAATTGGTTATTGAGGAGAAGTACAATGAAATAAAGGACGAAGTGAGAAGCCATATCATTAAATACTTTACCGATGTTAATGCATGGCGTAGAAAAGCAGAGGAACTCCCATGGCATATCTTTAAAAGTGGGAACTGGGAGGAATTATCAGAACAGCTTTTAAATGAGGAAATGCTAATTGAAATGTGCAAACTGGACAAGTACGATGTTCTTTTATACTGGAGTGAAATCGAAAAGAATACATCTATTCGAAAGAAATCTTTATACAAAAAACAATTAAATGACAATGAGGGTTTATCTATACAATATTTAAAGATTTGCACTTTGATTTTACAACAAACACATTGTTTGGATGAAGCTGAACTATTTTCAAAAAAGCTGTATAACAAAGTTTTAAAAGAAGAGGGTTTTGATGAAAACAAACAATTAGCACATCTAAGTCTTCAAGCAGCTATATTATTAAAGCAAGAGAAATGGGATCCAGCTATAATTGAATTTGAAAATGTGGAGAAATTATCATTGAAGATTGGCAATTATGAAGCTGCGGCTGCTAGTTTAAATAACAGGGCCTGGATCTATCAAAAAAGGGGAATTCAAGAAGAGGCACTAAAAATGTTTGAAAAGGCAGAGGAATATGCCCGTTTAGTTAATGATAAAGAAGGGATTGCTACTTATCTAAATAATCAGGCAGAGATATATAAAAACCAAGGTAACCTTCCGCTTGCCTTAGAAAAGTATGAAGAAGCCCTTAAAATTGCTCGAAAGCTCGACAAAAAGGCAAAGGTTGCATCTTATTTAAGCAATATTGCTAATACTTATGGAAAACAGGAATTGTATGGTGAAGCATCGAAAGCTTTTAAAGAAGCAAGGAAAATAGCACTAGAAATTGGCGACCGAGAAATCTATGCCACATGTTTAGCTAATGAAGCAAGTCAACTTGTAAATCAGGGGAATGTCCCTTTAGCAAAGGAATATTATAGGGAAGCAAAAGAAAAAGCAATAGAAATAAAAGATTCGATCATCTTTACTGATTGTTTAATTGGTGAGGCTCATATCTATTTATTAGAAAAGGATGAGCGGACTGTTATTAAACTGTATGAAGAAGTCTTGAAGATTCTTCAAAATACGAAATCGGTAGAGTTAATCATTAACACTTTACCGGTCCTTCTTGTCTTAATGGAAAAACAGGAGATGTGGGATGACGTACTAAATATTCTTGAAACCTGGAGAAGTAATTTCTCAGAATGGGGGGAAAACTCTTACGTAACATGGTGTGAGCAAAAATATCAAGAATATCTAAAAAAATCTTACGAAGATTTTATGAAAAAGAAAAAAGGAAGAAATGATTTATGTTATTGTGGAAGTAGGATAAAATTTAAAAGATGCCATGGAAAAAATATTTAAAATCTTGCCTTAATAAGAGGGGATTTGATTTGATGACTTATCGTCCAAAACCAATAGACACTAGTAAAGTTACTTTATCGGAGGAAATACTTGAATTAACAGAGCATTTAGCAGAACATACACATGATATTTGGGCTCAGCAAAGAATGGATCAAGGCTGGACTTATGGTGAAAAAAGAGATGACGATAAAAAGCTTCACCCGTGCTTAATACCATATGAAGAACTGCCGGAGAATGAAAAGATTTATGACCGAAATACTGCATTAGAAACATTAAAAGCAATATTAGCTCTGGGATATCGGATTGTAAAATAATTTGATAATAAAAATCCCCCCTTGGAATAAAAGAGTTTTGGTTTCTCCGCTACTCTTGATTCCAAGGGGGGATTATTGTATTTTAATTGGGTCTATCCCTTAATTTATAGCAAAGTGATCATGCATATCAAATAGGATTGGTAGTCGAACCATTTCGAAATTATCTTCTATATCAATCCTAATCTCAAAATCAATATGAGGATATTGGATCACTTCTTTGTAGAATTCCAGTAATTCCATTGACTGGCCAGCTTTAATTTTTGCAATAATAAACTCTTTATCGGCTAACAAATCTTTTAAGGTCGTCCAATCTTCATTTTGAAGGAGATGCTGATGAAAGTGAGCTACCTGATAGTCTAGTAATTCTGTTCTTCCTTCAAGATATTGTTTTTTACTATGCTCCATAAGTTTCTGTTGGCCATTTTTTTCAAAAATCCAATAAGGGTAACTCCACTTTTTATCAATCAGCCAGTCCTTGATACTTTTATGAAATGGCTCGATGGTGTCATCGTTTGAATAGAATAAGCTACCAATTCCCTCCAGAATCTCTGCTTCTTGATATTCATCCCAGCCAAGTATTACTCTTGGAATCTCAATAGGAAGCGGACCCAGTGCAGCCATGACTAATTCAAGGAGTGGGCGGTAATCCCTGTTGTAAACAACTTTGTCTGGAAATTGCCGCTCAAAGAAATTTAAGTAAATCATCTTTAAGCCAGTCGGAAAAGTATCAAGGTTGTCTAAATGAAGGTTCCCATTCTTTAGTTCCTTTATTACTTCCGTTATGTAAAGGAATACTCCTTCACTTTTCTCGATTAATTTAGCGATCTGGGTTTCATTATACTGGATTCCATTCATCTCTAAATTTTTCTTTAAATAGGATTCAATATCGTTAATATTGTTTGTATCCATTGTATCTAATACAAAAGGCTTAAGATTGCCTAGACGACGAACAATATCCGTTTCTGGTCGACTGGTAATAACAAGCCCTAACCAATTTGGGATTTTATCAAATTCTTGTCCAATCACATGCAACAATTCAGAGATTTCCTTAGCTTCATCAAGTGCATCAAGAATTAATACACAACGTTGCTTTTGAGGGGGAATGTTGTTCAAAGGCTCTACAAACAGATAGTTGAAAAGTGCGACTGTATTTTTTTGGGCAATACTGCTTTGCCTTAAGTCTGGAATACTCTGGAGTTCCTCCATATACTCCGGTATTTGGGTAGCTAAGTAATAGGCTAACGAACATAGGGCACTTTTGGGATTCCTGCTGTCGCTGTCATTATGCTTGAAAAAGTGAACCCCGACAACGCTTTTCGATTCTAGAGCTAATTTTGCAGAAAACGCTGATTTACCTACACCCGCCTGTCCTTTTACCCAAAAGACGCGAGACTCATTTTGGTTTTCCAACCAATTCTGGAATTGATTGTACAGCCAATCGCGCCCTATAAATCCTTCCATATGCCTCCCGATTTCACCCTTATCGTCCATGGCAGCTAGAATGTCTCTTAAATGTGTAAGTTCACCTTCGAAGCCGAGTTTATAATTTCTATTTAACACTTTGCAGAGCTCTTCAAAGCCTTTTTGGTATTGCTCTTTCTGCTGATAATTTTGTAAATCCAGCCATTGAATTCGCGCAATTGGAAGAGGGGGTTGAATTTGCTGGACCATAATTGGCACAATATCTTTACCTTGAAATCTTGCATAGCTGATTTCATCTAAGCAAACACCATCTGGTCGTCGCATTGAATGAGGTGTCATTAAGACAATAATCCAGTGAGATTGGCCAATGCCCTTTTCGATGGCATGGTCCCAATAATTCTGCACTTTTATTCTTTTTCCATCAATCCAAACATTAAAACCGACTTTTTCTAAATCCACTCTTAACTGTTCTGCTAAACATGCATGTTCATCATGTCCATAGCTTATAAACACATTTTTCATTTAACTTCCCCCAAGATCCGTTCTTTCTTATTCTTTTATTAAATCTTTTCCTTGTGAATTGTAGAAAAGTTTTAAATATCTAATGCTGTCTCGATCAAATTCCTTAAAATCCTCAGAAAGCTCTTCCCATGGAGTTAGACCCTTATGTAATTTTAAGTTTTCTAGTTCATGTTTAGGTAAAGGGTTGTCTAGGGCTGTGACTTTCCATCCTCTTAAGAAATGAAAAGCATTCCATCGTTCATGCTCTACGATTGCTAGTGACTCGGTATATGTCTCGATATACTCAGCAAACCCAGCATCATCAAGGATTTCATTTTGATGTCTAGGGTCTTGTTTTGGTACAGATTTTAGGCCTAATAACATCAACTTTGTATCATTATGAAGCATTTGGTATCGATTTGACTCCTGTTTAAATGCATTAAGTTTTTCCCAATCCTTGTCCCATTGAGTTCTTTTCCCTTCATCTTCTTTTCTTTTCAGATATTTGTTATGGGCTTCTTTTGCTAATTTCTTAAGTTCTTCATTTATAACATAATCACTATTTAAGACTTCTCCAAGCATTGCATATCGTTTTACCTGTTTATAGGTATCTATATGCTCATCCAACCAGTTGCTTATTTTATTATCGTCTTTCATCTTCAGAAAAATAGGGACATTCGGCATTTTCTCCATTAATTCGATTCCTTCGATCATATCAATGAAATCATCCTTTAGGGAAAGATAGACATGAGTAATGGGTACATCTATTTGATTTAACTCATTTAGTAATCCTTGATAGATTAAATCTACCTTTTTAAACTGAATGTTCGCCAAATCACGAGACCTCTTCGCTAAAAAATTCCATTCTTTTTCTACCCTTTCAATATCGCGATCCAAAATGGTAAAATGCATTTTTTCTTTTGTTAGGAAGTGGCCAAGATTCAGAATATGGAAGGCAAGGTGTTGATTTCTTTTTCCAAAACCTATAAATAAAACATGCAAAGGTTCTCTATCTTCTTTTCGAAGTTGGGTTTCATACCCCATGTATAAAGGATAGTCACTTAACATTTTTTCAGCAATTAGCATGGAAGTAGAAAAATTATTGGATTTTACTTTATACCCCCCTTCTTCTAAGAGTAAATTTTCGTATATTTGCAAGGTTTTGGCATGCTCTAAATGCAATAAAATCGGTAGTAGTTTACCATTTTTTGGTTTGGTGATAGAACGAACTGAAAGATAGTTTTCGAGGTTTATGGAATCATCCTCATCAAATAAAATAAGATAGCTAGCTTTGTTGATGCTGTTTTTATATTGAAATTCTGATGATTCGAATGAATCGATTTTTATTATTGGTACACCGAGATCGAAGAGTTCCTTTTTGTTTTCCTCAGAAAGGGATTGGTCGACTACGATTACCCGATGTCTATCTTCTTTTAAATTTTTTATAAGAATGTAAGATTGATAGTTATACCCAAAAACAAGAATATGGCCACCAAAATTTCGGTATAGCAGCCCTTTTACTGATGTTCCAAAGTATTTTACAAACAATTTAGTAACGGTTGCAAAAGAAAATAAAAAAGCTGTCCAACGTGCAATTTCAATAGGTAGCGGGACGTTTCCAAACTTATTGGCTGCTGTGTTAAAAACCGTATCATAATCTAGGAAAAAGAGCCTGATTGTCGAATAGACTGCATTGAATCCTGTGTGTTTATAAGGTGGTACTGAATACTCATAAAAACCATAGATTCCATATGCTAATGTAAACATTAACATTGTTCCTTGAAAGAAATACTGCTTTAAGTACCAATAAAAGAATGTAGTTGACCAAGAAAGGCCTATAAAAATTAAAAGAATTGTATTATTATCAAACCAATTTTTACAGGATCCAATAATTCCTACGACTGTTAAAATAATTGCTAAACTAAAGTGATATATTTTAAACTTCTCCAAGTTGTATTCCCCACTTATTTAATTTTTTTATCCAATCTAAAGAGCTATATTTTTTTTATGTATATCCTAGATCGATAATTGTTTAAGGTCACCATAGCGGTATTTCTGTCATAATCTTTAACCTGTTCAATTAGAGGATCATAGGGAACTAGATTAGGATGTTCCTTTTTCCGGTCATCCCGCTTGGGTCAAAAGTCTGACGATTTATTCTTTGTTGTGACCATATTTCATTGATGTTTTTTGCAATCTATTCTCATAATTCCAAAATTTCAGAGGTTTAGGTTTATAGTTCATAGTAATCGAGGAGTTCCTTCCCATATTTATATATGTGAAATTATCTCATATTTCACATATATAAATATGGTTTTTTTGTATTTTTAGTATGCAAGACTTTAGCTTAAGTATCACCCTTTTAATGAGTGTTTACTAAAACTTAATATTACTTCCATAGGGACGGTTCCAAGAACAGTGAATATTAACCATTGATAGAGGGAGTATAACATGAGTACACTGGCAGAAATGCCTATGACATGAAGCACCGATAATATCGGATACAACTGAACCAAGTTTGATATTGGCTCCTCCTAAGACTTCCTGAATCAATTCACCAGATATTAGAAGGTTATGAATTTTATTTGACATTTGTTAATTGAAAAGCTAAAAACCTATTCCTTGAACGGTATAATTGGAAAAGATTTTATAATAGGGGATAAATGGATTTCACCCATGATCGTAAAAAAACAACTTCCTTTGCTATTTTATCAAAATATTACAGTATTAGAATGATTGATAGTATTATAACCGTGGGGCTCTTGTTTGAAAGTTAAAAAAATAAATAAATAATAAGGGGAAGCAACAGTGCATAATTCTAATTTAGTTAGAGTGTTTATTAGTTCCACATTTAGTGATTTTGAAAAAGAGAGAAATGCCTTACAATATAATGTGTACCCACGCCTTCAAGATCTTTGTACTCAAAGAGGGGCAAAATTTCAAGCTGTAGACCTTAGGTGGGGGGTAAGTGATAGGGAAGCTATTTCCCAAAAGACTATGAAAATTTGTCTGGAAGAGTTAGATCGGTGTCAAAAACTTTCACTGCGCCCCAATTTTCTGATGTTGATCGGTGATAGATATGGGTGGCAGCCGATTCCTGAGGAGATTCCATCCGAAGAGTTAAAAGAAATAGGAACAGTTATTAGTAAGGAAGATCTATCACTGCTTCAACATTGGTATAAGCAAGATAAGAACTATGTACCTTCACTACATATTCTTCGGCCGCGAGCAGAAAATGATACAGATAATCCAAATTGGGATGAAACTGAACAAAAACTCAGAGATATTTTACGTCATGCAATAAAAGACCTGGGATGGCAGGGTAGTGATGAAAGGTGCCTCAAGTATTTTGCTTCGGCAACTGAAATGGAAATTGTAAAAGGGGCATTACAACCCGTGGATGCTTCTCAACATGTTATTTGTGTCATGCGTACAATTCAAAATTTAAAAAACGTCGAGAAAACAGATTCTGTAAAGCAATTTATTGATTTAAATAAAGAGACAGGAAAACATGACAGTTATTCCAATTTCCGTTTATCTGATTTAAAAGAAAGGATAGAACATAAGCTTTCAGATCGTATTCTTAGATATAATGCTAAACGGAGTGGAAAAGGACTTACAAAAGGGCACCTAGATCAAATGTGCGATGAAGTATATGAACAAATATCCCATATTATAATCTCACAATTAGAATTAAAAGGAAAAAAAGGTGGTACACCTAATGAAATAGAAATGCATAACAAATACGCCCAGCAACAAGCTCAAGATTATGTAGGCAGGGCAGTTTCTCGCCAATTTATACAGAAACATATTAATGAAAATCTAAACCCGTTAGTCATTTCTGGATCTAGTGGAATGGGGAAAACTGCACTAATGGCAAAAGTCAGTGAAGGGGTTAAAACTTCCTTTAAAGATACGATTATATTACGTAGATTTATTGGGTTGAGTCCATTATCATTTGAAACCAATGCATTGCTTGAAAGTATATATCAAGAATTAAAGCAGGTGTATTCTCCACTTCTAAACAGCACTAAAGAAAACAGAGAAAATATGGATTGGACAGAATGGTTAAAAGAAATAAGAAAACTAATCACAGCGCATTCAGAAAAGCGTGTAGTGCTGTTCTTGGATGCTGTTGATCAACTACAACATTCATTAGAGATTCTAAAGGGAATTTCCTCAATTACTAATTTGAAGGTTGTATTCTCCATTACACCAGACCTATTTAAATATATAAAAGCCCTCCTCCCTGATGTGTATCTTTATAAATTAAAGGAGATGGGGAAAAAAGATGGAGAACTTTTGCTAGACCACTGGTTACAGAAGTCACAAAAAACGTTACAACCTCAACAGCGTTTGTACTTGCTTCAACAATTTCGTCATTGCCCAACACCCCTATATTTAAAACTGGCTTTTGAACAAGCAAGGAAATGGCATAGTTGGGAAAACGAAAATAAGATTGAACCATCAGTCCGTGGAATCATCAATGGTTTTTTAGAGCAGTTAGAAAACAAACATGGAGAAGTGTTAACATCAACTGCGCTATCTCTTTTAGCGGTATCCTCTCAAGGATTATCAGAACAAGAATGGCTATCTCTCATATATAAAAACAGAAAGATCATACGAGAATTTAAAGAGAGATATCCTCTTTCTCCTAAAACTTCTTCACTGCCATTTCATGCATTTTCAAAATTATATTTTGATCTTCAGCCTTTCTTAATAGAGAGCGATGAAGCGGCACTACATAACTTTATCCATTCACAGTTTCAGGAAGCAGTAGAGGAAAAGTATTTAAAGGATAAGAAAAAAAATCGAGCTATTAGGAAGAAGTTAATAGAATTTTTCCTTAATAATGGGATCACCGATCGAACTGTTTTCGAATTACCTTATCTTTTAAAGAAAAATGAAGACTGGGAGCAACTTGCCGATCTGCTAATCGATGAAAAATTTATAAATCAGATTAGTGAACAAGGGAGATTCTATAGCGTATTACATGAATGGAAGGATCTTGAAGAAAACTCTTGGATACAAAGGGAGGAATACTTCTCAACAATCGTAAAAAATGTGGAGAACTATCAAGATGAGTATTTAAAATTTTATGTTAATATCTTTTTTACCAATGGCTTTTTTGATGAGGCCTTGTTACTATACGACATACTAATTAAACGTCTGGAAGGTAGCGAGAATAAAAAAGAACTTGCTACTTTATTATTGAATAAAGGGATGGTTTACAAAACAAGTGGTGGGGATCTTAATCAAGCGTTGTCATTGTATGAAAAAAGCTTGGAAATTTCTAGATACATAGGGGGTCAAAAATTAGTAGCCGCATGTCTCAATAATCAGGGAGAAATTTATAGAATAAATAATCCGGAAGCAGCACAGAAAATGTACAAAGAGGCTCATGCGATAGGGGTAGATATAAACGATAAGGAATTAATAGCCGTAACTTTAAATAATCGGGCATTAATCTTCCATGAACAAGAAGAATTAGATAATGCCCTCCCTTTATATGAAGAAGCGATTAAAATAGTATGGGAGATAAAAGACCTCGATAAGTATTGTACATATTTGCATAATTTAGGAGGGCTTTACTATTTAAAAGGAGATTTAGATCAGGCACTAATTCTTTTTCAGCATTCTTTAGAAATCATGAGCGATACCGGCTTAGGGAATCCATTTCAAGTTTTGGAACGTCTTCGGCATATTGCTAAAGTATATAGAGAAAAAAAACAATGGAAGGAAGCATTAAAAAAAATTGAAATTATTGACCACGCTCTTCTTGAAACAGAAAACTTTGATTTATATATTACTTGCCAGTTTGAAAAAGCTGACTTTTATATGGAACTAAGAAGATTAGAAGATGCTTTAGATCACCAGTGAGAAGCGAAAGTTCCCACTTATTCAATTGCTATTTGCCTTCCTGATGGAAAGTAAGAAGCATGCAAAGAAGAGCACTGGCTATGTTTTTTATACTGCATATAGTACATTGGCTAAGTATGGTTGCACAGTAGAAAGGCAAGCGTTAAAGAAACAAATAGACAAACTTGTAAAGTTAGGTGTACTGGAAATAGCAAAGGTGACAGAGCAAGTAGGGAAGCACAAGACACCATACTACTTCAAGGTCAACATTCCAAAGGTAGAAGGCGACAGTAATAGTTTAGTATTGTCTGCTGAGAGTGTCGAAGAAGACTAAAAAATAGACTCCGTAATAGTAGCTCTTTTCGCAGAAGAGAAAGCAAGAAAATTAGTGTCTAAGAAAGTATATTATAAGCGTTTAAAACCAATTTACAAGGCAATGTAAAACAAATCTTACTGTATCTAACTCAGTAAATAATAATATGAGAGCAGGACGGTAGCAACCATGTGGGAATAGCTAGTGTGTCTGCTCTTTTTGTGTTCATTGCACAATTTTCCCTAAGTCTGACATAATAACTTATTTATTCATAAAAGGGGGTATTGTGGAGTGTATACGGAACAGTACCCTCTGCCTTTAAAGCCTTTAGTAATTCGAATAAGGCTTATTGAGGAACACAAGAAACAATATCCCGTACAGAAGATGTGTGAAATACTAGAAATCCCAAGAAGCAGCCATTATCAATCCCTTCAAATAGTCGTATCAAATCGCGAACAGGAAAACATAGAACTAACGAAGGAAATTCATCTTATTTACCTGGAAAGCAAAGGACGATATGGGGCTCCAAAGATTCATGAAAGCTTATTAACCAAAGGGTTTTCCCTAAGTCTAAAGCGTGTTCAACGTTTAATGAGCAAGGCGAGAATTCGTTCTATTACCAAGAAAAAATACCGTCCCTATCCATCTAAAGAAAAGGTTATTCAATTGGATAATTTGCTAAAAAGAGACTTCACTACTCAAACCATTAATGAGAAATGGGTAGCAGATATTACGTATATCCACACGTTAAAAGACGGATGTGTTATTTAGCTTCGGTATTGGACCTTCATTCTAAGAAAATATGGGTATTCATTTTCTCGTTCAATGACGACAGAACTGGTCATAAAAGCTTTCAATAACGCACACTTATCACAAAAGCCCTCGGAGGGCTTAGTTCTTCATACGGATCTTGGTCACAATATACAAGCAGTGAGTTTACTCAACATATCCAAAACCATCATATTAAGCAATCCTTTAGTCAGAAAGGTTGCCCGTACGATAATGCCTGTATTGAATCCTTTCATGCCCTATTAAAAAAGGAAGAAGTCAACCACGTACAATATCTAGACTATCAAACAGCTAAATTAGCGATGTTCCAATTTATTGAAGGTTGGTATAACCGAAAAAGAATTCACAGCAGCTTGGGCTATCAAACCCCACAAGCCATTGAAGATCGAATTAGGAATACAGCTTAAGATTTAACTTTTTAGTGTCCAAAATATTGACTCAAATCCAGAGTTACTATTTTCAATTACTAAATACTTTTTAATAAAATTTTGATTTCATTAGGTGTTGAATACTACTATTGTTAATCATGGTTTTAATTAATATAGAAGATATTACATACCTTCGGCAGCAAAAGGTTTTTTAGAAGAAATAGAAGAAAACTAAACAAAAGTGGATAAATATTGGATGAATTTTGCAAATATACAAATTTTCAATTATTATAAAAATAGATTGAATACGGTTAAATGTTTTATCAAAAGAAACCGAGGAGATATGGTGGAAAATGGAAAAAGAGGGAACCGAATATAAGAAAGTGTGTTTTGTAATTATGCCATTTACAGACTGTGCCCCTTATTCAGAAGGACACTTTAAACGTGTTTATGAGTATATAATAAAACCCGCTTGTGAAAAAGCAGGTTTTCATGCTGTTCGTGGAGACGATGTAACAAAGACTAACTTTATAGCCGTTGATATACTAAAAAATATTCTTGAGGCGGACATGGCTATTTGTGATTTAAGTTCTAAAAATCCCAATGTGTTCTATGAGTTAGGGATTAGACAAGCTTTTAATCTACCAGCTACTCTTATAAAAGATGGAATTACTGAACGAATTTTTGACATTCAAGGTTTTAGAGACGTGGAATACGATGAAAATCTTAGAATTGATACCGTCAATTTAGCGATAGATGCTGTTTCTGATAGCTTAATTAGTACATACGAATCAAGTACGAGTAATAATCCTGATGTTAACTCAATTGTTCAACTTCTTGGAATTAAACCAGCAAAAATTCAAGACATACATTTGAGTGAAGAATCGAGTTTAATACTAAATTCACTAAGAACTATAGAGAAGAGGTTAGCGTATATCGAATCGAAGTCTAATCCATCTAGATATGGTGTCTCCAAAAAAATAATGTCTGAATTACTGGAAACAGCAGATTATAAATGTCAATCTTGTGGAAAAGAACTGGATATTAATTCAGTACAACTTAATCATATCATTCCTATGGCAAAAGGCGGAGACTCGTCAATTGAAAACATGGAAATTCTGTGTCGAAGTTGTAATGCAAATAAAAAATAAACTTTAACCAACTTCATTGATTAGGTTAAATTGATAAGAGTAACGTAATACGAGATAGATAGGTATGATGTGGATGAATGTAAAATTTTATCTCTAAGTATGATTTTGACAAAAACAGCGATACGTCTCAGTAGCTCAGCTGGATAGAGCAACGCCCTTCTAAGGCGTCGGTCGGGAGTTCGAATCTCTCCCTGGGATGCTACATCCAGAAAGGCTGTTAAATCAAGGTTCTTAAGATTATAAATAATTTCCAACATTGATTTAGTTACCACTGAATTGAAAGGTCAGTTACGACAACTTTTCCAGATTGGAGATTACTACTCTAAAGCTATCTAAAGGATGAATGTAGATCCTGCAGGAGTAGATTATTTTAAAGATGGGTATTGATTGAAAGAGTCGAAGATAACTCCTCGGCTTTTTGTTAATAGGAAAATAGAAAGAAGAAAATTGGGAAACTGTAAAGGAAATCAGTTAGGACAAAAATTGGACAGAAGAAATTCTACAATATATCAAAATTAATACTGTCGCAGTAGTTTTGAATGACCCAACTGTAAAGTAACAATATACTCCCTTTACGAATTTTAGCGACCACTTTACAATAGTAAGAGGAAACGCTAGAAGGTTAGTGGTCAGGTGTTTTTTAATAAATGCAAAAACCTTAAGAAACCTATATATACATACGAATTGTTAGCTCAGTGGGAGAGCACTTCCTTGACAGGGAAGGGGTCGTGGGTTCGAATCCCTCACAGGTCATCTTACATTAGAAACCCCTGCTATTACTGGTTTTTATGCATCTGTCCAACATTTTACAGTAAAGCAATTGGACTGCTAGTGTGGTAGACCTCTCCTTCCAGTGTGGTAGTCAGTGAATATCAGTCAGAATCCAAAGTCTTTGGGAATGTGTAACAGCATTCTTAGGGGCTTTTTTCTGACGGCGAGTCAAAGTTATGGCAAGGACTGGAGCAAGAGGTAAAGCAAGGGTTAGTAAAACTAGGGATGTCTATAACGCTGCTCAAATTTTTTCAACAATTACATGATGCTTATCTGTTTGTAAATAAAAATGAGGGACTAATAGAACGAACTCTGAATAATAAAAGGGTTGCATTACTGACTTTTCAAAAGTTTCAAGATGCTAAAGAATTGGATGTTTTGCCAAGAGACCTGACTGTTCAGGAGTGTAGGGAATTTATTTATTATTGTCAAAAAGAAATTGTAAGACATGAAGCGTTCATCTAATTCACCTACTTCAATAGCTTTAATAATTCTATTGGAAAGTGCAGTTGAATTTTCAATAGAATCATCTCCATCTTTTTCTAGTGGAACGGAGTGATGAATTTCCAAGTACGGAGTACCATCCGAAGAACAAAGGAATATGACTACAAGATTTATTGGATGCGCGTGGAACAAGATAAATAACTATGATGATTATTTAATAATTCAGAAATGGGTAATAGATACATTTCTAGAATAAATACCATAAAATTATTTTACTTTGGTTAGCCATAATATGAATTTTTTATAATCCCATGCAATATATTAAACATATTTGCTTTTAATCCAATTTTTTAGTAACATAGATAATTCATTTATTTTTCATGCAAATAATTTAAGATTAGTTTCTTAAATTATTTATCATTGTTAAATAAACTTTAAATTAACATGTATGTTCACATAAGTTGGAGTAATACTAAATGTGGGATATAATATTTATGTTAAATATGTCTACTACAAATGAGGTTACGCACTATGATAAAGAATGTCCTTAAAACATTGATAATAACTTCATGTACTGGTGAAAAAAGATTTAAACCAGAGAATGAATTAATACAAGATGATTTTAAAACAAATGAAACATTATCCAAAAGAGAAAAAGAACTAGAAGAATATGAATCAAATGCATCTGACTTATACACTGGAATGCAACATTTAAGATTAATGGAAGGGATTGACTTGTTAAGAGAAAATTATGGAAATGATATAGTTGATTTATCCATTATATCAGCTGGTTATGGATTAATTAATGAAAGGAAAAAAATAGTTCCATATGAAGTTACTTTTAACAATATGAATAGTAAAGAAATTAAAGAATGGTCTGACCATTTACAAATCCAAAATTCAGCGAGTAATGAATTTAGTAAGTATGACTTAATCATATTTTTATTAGGTGATAAATATATAAGGTCGCTCCAACTTCCAATTAAAGGGTTGAAGGGAAATCAAAAACTAGTGTTTCTTGCTAGTAAAACCAGTAAAAAATTTATTCCTGATAGTAATCCATACTACTTTTTAGAAGTAGGACAAAATGATGCAAAAGAATTTAGTTATGGTTTAGTTGGACTAAAGGGGTTTTTGTTTAAACTGTTATCTAAAGAGATAGTAACCCACGGAAAAGATTTTCTAAATGAAATCTATAATAATCCAACAGTAATCATGGATGCCTTAAATAAGTACAGAGTAAAAGATAATAGTAACCATCAGCTATCTTTATTTAATGAAAAAGAAAATGAAAGACAATCCTCTAACAAGAAAATGAAAGATAAGAAAAAGAAAGATACCCAATTAGCCCAAGTAAATATTTCTATTCCCGAGTCTCAATATGCTAAGAACTATGGATTACACAATCTTAAATTCTTTATGCCTGAAAATGATGATAGAGTGGATCCTAATTTTAATTTTATTACAGAAGAACATACGAAAGATAGAGACCCTATTTCTGATGATGTTTATGCACATGAAATATATAATAAACCAAACTATGATGGAGTCCTTATTTCTAAAATAAATATAGATCAGACAAAAACTAGAAAAGAGCAAATATTAAATGCTGGTGGATTGCATAAATTCTTGAGACTTCCTAATAACATTCCATTATATGGTGATTGTGGCGCATTTAGCTATATACAGAAAGAAAAGCCACCATATGAAACAGATGAGATTCTTGACTATTATGAACAGATGGGTTTCGATATAGGTACAAGTATTGACCATTTAATCATAGGAAAAATTGCTGATAATGAGGAAATGAGAGAATTCCGTTATCAATTAACATTAAAAAACGCCAATGATTTTATTGAAAAACATAAAGAAGGTAATTATACATTTATTCCATCAGGAATTGCTCAAGGGTGGGACGTTGAATCATATCGTAACTCCTTTACAGAACTAATTAAAATGGGCTATCGTCATATCTCCCTTGGGGGACTTGCACTTGCAAAATCAGAGGAAATATTAGAAATCTTACATGCGATTGCACCAATTGTTCCAGAGTATTTAGAAATTCATTTGCTCGGTGCTGCAAGATTAGATTATCTTGATGTATTCCATAAACTTGGAGTAACTTCTTTTGATTCTACCGCTTTCTTAAAGAAAGCTTGGGGAGGAGCAACTGGAGGAAATTATTTTACTCAAGATAAAAATAAATACGCGGCTTTACGTATCCCACAGGCTGATGAAAAGAAGAATGCGCGTGTTAAGGAACTTGTAAATAGAGGAATTGATACTATAGATGGTTTTATTAAACTTGAACAAAAATCTTTAGGGAATGTGAGAGAATTTGATTTAGGAAAAATAGACATAACCAGTACGGTTGAAACTGTACTTGAATACGATTCCTATTTTGAAACATTAAAGGACTATAAACAAAAATATAAAAAGGAAAAAGCCATAAGAGATAAATATATTTCTGAGAATTTAAATATAAGTGAGCAAGAATTAGATCGTATTGAGAAGGACTTATTAAAAATATTGAAAGAAGTAAACAAAAAGAAAGAAATCATCGGAATGGAGGAATATCTTTTAGGAGATGTAAGCTTCCATTCACTTATTAGTAGGAATGAAGCTCTCTTTAAAGAAGCTTTAGATAATGTAACTTTAGACCATATGAACAAACTTAGAATTGTAGAAAAAGAAGCAATAGAGGTAAAGAATTTGCCTTTATTAAAAGCAACATTAAAGGATTTCTTTGTTGAAAATTTTGATCGTATATATTCAACTAATAAATTAAGACCGCTTTACCATGAAGTATTAACTGACAAACCATGGAAAAGTTGTTCTTGTTCTGTCTGTAGAAATGTAGGTGTTGAAGTAATTATTTTTCGGGGGAATAATAGAAACCGGAGAAGAGGTTTTCACAATACGTATGTTTTTTATAATCAATTAAAGGAAATTGTTAAACAAAAGGAAGGATCATTCTCTTGATCTTTCCTTTTTTCCTTTTAATTTTACCTAACAATAGGGAAACATGTTAATCCCAAAAAAGGATTAAAAAAGTATCTATAGAAAATAATATATAATAAATGAAATAATATTTTATTAAATTATTGTACAGCAATAAAGTTTTTATTTCATGGTAGAAGTCGTCCTTGCATTTTTTAAAAAAATTTAAAACATGGTGATAAAATTGATTAATTTAGAAATAAGCGGTGTACAGAAAATAGATATAAAAGAAAACAAGTCAATATATAGTTATATTGCTACCAAAGAGGAAATATTAAGTTGGAACATAAGAGAGTCAAAAAATCCGTCCTACTATTTGGATGGATTAATAATTATTATATGTAAAACTATAAATGAAAATAAAGAAGGTGAACATCTTACTATTGAGATAGTAGATCCGATTATTATTAGCAAATTTACGAATAAGGAAAGGCAAGAAAAACAATACCTAATTTTCAAAGTGGAAAATTTACCGGAGATACTTCTTAATTCATTCATTAAAAGTAGTAAACTTAATAATTTAGTTGAAATGAAAAGTACTAACTTGAGTAAAAATTCATTAAAACTTATTACCTATTCTTCACTCGAAAATTTAATGTTCGAAATTTTCGAGTTCAGTAATTATTCAAATACAGATGAACTTGGTAGTTTGTTCAAAGACTATTTTGAGCAATTAATTAAAGTGAATGGTCTTTACTTTCCAAATAGTTTACGTGAAGTTCAGGAAATAAAAGAGAAAACAGTTATACATAATTTAAACTCTTGGTATATATTTTTATGCTTTTTTAAAGAACAATTGGAAGATAATGTTGTTGATATTCAAATACCAAACCTAACAATGGAAATTAAATATAAAAATTGGACTGGAACATTTTTTGACCGAGAAAACCCAATATGGGAGGAACTTTATCCTAATTCCAGAAAAAATTATCCTTCCAAAAAAATCAAAATTAAAACTTATAACCATTGGAAAAAATTAACTAAAGAATTGCCTTCAGAATAGGGCAATTTTTTTATTTGGAAATTATCTTTAATAATTCCAACTATAGGTATATAATTAGTTTATCACGTATCTTCACGTATCATTTAAAGGGGTGGGTAATTTGGATTTTTACGTTAGTTGGTCACATAGCGATGCTATATTTTGTGATTATTTTGATTCTTGTCCAATGCTAATTTCAGCCATTCCAGAAAATAAAAATACCCTTAAAAGATTTTCTAACTATCCAAGTAAGTTAATCATTGATTCAGGGGCATTATATTATGCCCAAAAAAAGGGGATTAAGAGTCTAAAAGAAATAATGGACACACAGATGTTTTTAATCGATTCTATACCTGATACTCTCCCAATTAAAATAGTACATTTAGATGAGCCTTTATTAGATAAAAATTCATTATCTGAAAAATATGACTCCGTTGAAAGAACGTTATATAATGCTTTGGAACATATGAAATTATTTAATTCTATTAAATCTCCTAAAAATGTTTCAATGATTGGTGTAATACAAGGGTATGATTTTCCAAGTATTCAATATTCGATTCATGAATTGAAAAAAATGGGGTATACCAGTTTTGGCTTAGGATCTTTATTGAATAAATCTGCAAAAGAACAAATTAAGTATATAAAATATGCCTCAAGTTTTGTTGGACCTGAGAATTTACATATATTTGGAGTTACCGGAATTGAACAAATTAAACAAATGGCAAACTTGAAAATATGTTCGTTTGACTCGAGTCGACCCACTATGGCAGCAGCGTTCTTTCAGGTAATGTATAGTAACCCTTTTAGAACTTATGTAATATCATCGTCTAAAGTGAATAAACCTCAAAAACGCATAGAAAAACCATTAAATTGTAATTGCCCAATATGTTTAGTAAATCCACACGACATACTAAATATCTCCCATCGATATTATATGAAGAAGCGATCTGTTCATAATTATTACCATATAGTTAAAACAATTGAAAAGATAAACAATGTAGAAGGAGGAAATATTGGTTACAAGCCTGGGTAGATCATTTGTCTTGTTTAAGATTATTTTTATTTGGACTAATAGTATCAAAATATACTACGAAAGGTGTGTAGAGATGTCATTGTTCCAGATTTGTTATGGGCCAGAAATTCATTCAGTATTTCATACCATTCAAAAGTACCCTAATATTAGAATGAGTGATTTAGTAAACAAATTTCAATATAAACCTGAGGGTGACATAACTTCGTTAATAGATGCAGTTCTTCAATTCTTACAGGCATTAGAAGTTATAGATATTGACAAAAACAAACAAATATCTACAAAAGAAACTCGCTTGGATTTTATAGACATTCATCTTCGTTTTAATACGATTGCAGAGAAATTAAATGACCCATCAAATCCTAATTATGTTTTTACAACAATGTTCTTTGACTTATTTGTAAAATCTAATACTCTATTTATTCACGATTTACATTTTGAAACAAATAATAGATTTAAAAGTATCTCTATAAGTCAAGAAAAAATTAATGCGTGGAAAAGGATTATGGAATACTTAGGATTGGGTTATCGCTATAATGGGGGGTTCTACGCTCTACCTCAATATAAGTTAATTAAACATTTAATAAATTATATTGGGGATTGGGAGGGTCCACTTCACCTATTTTTTGAAGATAAAATACACCCAATAATACCATGCGTATATAAAGGAAATGTATACAATGGAGTAATTTATAGTATCTTAAATTTAAATGATTCTCACAAAATCCAGTTAACAAGAAAACAAGATTTACCATTTCAGGCTTATGGTGAAAAGAAGGAATGGAATTGGATTACAGTAAGGAGTGAGGCGAGTGTTACCTTGTTTAAATAAAAGTTCTATCAAAAACCTATACAATACGGCCGATGAGAGATACAATTTTTCACCTGAATTTTTTCGTGAGACACATTATCCTCAAGTTTTGAATAGATACTATAAGAATGAATTAATTGAAAAAATGACCGAAGCTCAATTACTAGAAGAACTTGAAGAAGATCACTCATATGGAAATAGAGTTTTTGTGATTTTTGGTTCTACTGGTTCAGGTAAATCAGAGCTTTTATGTTGGGTTAAAGATCAGTGGGAATTTAAAGGAAACACAAGACCGATAATAAGAATTTCACGCAGTGAACTTAATCCACAAATGTTGGTAAAGAAGTGTTATGAGTCAGTCGGTCTAGAAATAGAAGATATAATAATAGATGAAAAGAAATGGGATTTATTAATTAGTAAACCCATTACCATTATTAATCAGATGGTGTGGACAACAATGTCGGAATTTTTCGAAAATGATGATGAAATTGTGCCAGCTACTATGCTACTTAGACCAGTGATTGAAAAAAACATTTTAAAATTCAGTAGGCAAATAAAAAAGGGTACATTATCAACTCCATTAGAAATAATCACAGAACAAGAATTTTCACTATTAATAGAGAATACAACTTTACCAATACAACTTAGTTATAATAAGTTAAGAGACTCTTTATTAAAAAAGTTGGACCATTTCTTATTCCAAGGAACGGATATAATAACTATATTTAAAAGATTATCATCAATTCTCACAAAACAAAAGATAAGGCCTGTTATTCTGATCGATGATCTTGTTCAATCGTTAAATCTTTATTCTGCAGAAGTTTTGGATTATTTTATTACTCTTGAAGAAGGAAATTGGGACGTTGTTATAGGACTAACACCAGGGGTAATAGAGGGGAATAATTTTGAGGCTGGTTTAAAAAATAGAATCAAGAATTTAGATACGATAGATGATCGGGTTAAAAAACTTTGGTTATCAGACGAATCAGGGAGAAATTCTTTTTCCATAGATCGAGATAAAGCGTGTAACTATATAGAAAATTATTTAACTGCTTTAAAGAAAGCGAACGGATATGAGTGCTCCAATAAATGTAAACATGCTAAGACCTGTACTAGTCTTCTAGTGGGCCCAAAGACAAGTTTAAAAGAAATCCCTTTAAATCAACCTCTAATTCAGCGTATCTATGACGCTGTACCAGACGGAAAAGGTTTATTACGGTACATGGTTATCCATTTAAAAGAAATCCTTTCATTTTTTTATAGAAGAATGGACAAAGATTCAACGAAAATTAAACATTATTTCTACAGAGATGTTTATGCCGAACATGAAGATACTCTAATTAAAGTAATAGCTGAAATGTATGCAGATTCAAAAAGTAAGGATATTACCATCCCAAGTGAATTACTTAAACATTTTAATCCCAAATATAATGATAATATTACAGTTAAACTTAAAGTTATAAGTACATTTACAAATAATGTATTTGCTGAAGAGCCTACATTAAAGAAAAGTCCAAAGGTAAACCATATTAGGGATTGGATAGAAGGTCAAAATGTAAATGACCAATTACTTGAGCCAGTTAGAGCGGGTGTAGCAACAATTTTAAATGATGTTGTAAAAGGAACTTCATTTGGACGAGACTATACACCAAGAATGACTAAGTCCACTTCTACTATTCAAAGAACAGAGATTATAAATAGGTTTAAGTATCCTATTACTTTTAAAGAAAATAATAAAAAGAATCAAGTAGTTGTTCAAAAACATTTCAGCCTGCTTAACATAGCCAATTATCAACAGACAAAACTTCAAGATAGATCTGAGATATTTAACGAAATAGCTAATAATCATAATGTGGCACAATGGATTTATCTCGGAGAGAAACTTAAAGATCAATGGAATTTGGAGATAACGCAGGAATTAGGAATGGAATTGGAGCATTTTGCTTATCAATTAAAAAAATATATAACTAAACTTATTAAATTGGGTGAAAGCGAGTGGATTTCTCAAATTGAGTCACCTATTTCACCTGACATACAAGAGAGTGTAGAATTATTATTTTTAGATTGGTTCTCTTTGCGGGATAATATGATAGATTATTATAAACTAGATTTAATGAAGGAAGATTTGAACTTTGAAAAATGGTTATTAACCATAAATCCCTCAAAAGTATTAAATAAATATAGTTTAAAAAATGTACCACTTCAGACCTTCATTTTAAACTTACAAAGAAACATAAAAACCTCTTTTCACCAAGTTATTCCTATAATAGAAGAGAAAATAAAACAAATGAAATCATTCAAAGATTTTATTAAGATACATTCCGAAAACTATTATGAAAAGCTAATGGAAATTATTCATACTGACTATGTAGATGAAATATCACTAGATTACTTACTAAGATTAGATGATCTAGAAAAATGGTTTTCTAGCAACCATGAACAATATTATAAAGAATGGAAGAAACAACGACTTTTAGAGGAAAACATAAACAACATTTTGACATTGCTAGAAGGGAATAACGCTCTTTCCTACAATATTGATACAATTGATAAATTTCAACATTACTTGGTAAATAAATTAAATATAAGGAAACAAGTTTCATATCATCTACTTAACCTTATTGAACATGGTCATACGCAATTACCTAAAAAACAATGGAGAGGTATATTAAAGGAATTGGATGAACACTCGCCACATCTTTTTGAGAAGATTTTAGTTCAAATTTCTATTAGAAAGTAAAATAAGAAAGGAATTTAAAAATCGTTAAGCGCGGGTAGACTATACTTCCATTTTAGGAAGTTATACTGAAAATTTGAATAAATAAATTTCAGACTATTCTTAAATTTATTTAAAAACAGATGGATGTATCCATCTGTTCAGACTGTCGACAAATTCGAAAAAATCGAATCTCCTGACAGTCTTTTTTTTGTTTAATTAAGAAATGAGATTTGATGAGGTGATGAAATGTTAACGAAAAATACACAGTTCAATCGTGATCAATTAGTAATAATAGCATTAGAACAACTTGTGCCTGCTAGCCTGCACAAATTAAAAAAGCCACTTGTCAACATTCCAAAATACACATACACTTCCTGTTGGGACAAAGAGCGCAGGAGGTATTGAGGAGATGTTGGCAGTGGCCGAGATTAATTATATCAGACATGAAGCAAACAAAAAAGATAGGAACTATTCGGAGATTTCAAAGAGATTAGGGAGGGATCCCAGAACAGTAAAGAAGTATGCAGAACAAGAGGATTTCAGTCCAGAAGTTAAACCAAAACAAGATAGACCCTCTCCAGTAATGGATCCATTTAAAAAGATTGTGGATGAATGGATATTGGAGGACTTTAAACAAAAGAAAAAGTTCCGGAGAACAGCTAAGAGAATGTGGGAACAATTAAAAGAAGAGTTTGATTTTAATGGGTCTGATCGAACAGTCCGGAACTATGTATCAAATCGCAAGAAAGAACTAGTAAACGAAGCGAATCAAGCAGCTTTACCACTTGAGTCAAAGGCTGGTTCGGCGCAAGTAGACTTTGGGGAAGCTCCCTTCAACTATCAAGGTGAAGAAATACATTGCCGTATTTGGTTCTATCTTTCCCTTACAGTAACGCCTTTTATTTTCAAGTATTCCCCTCTCAAAACCGAGAGTGCTTTTTGGAAGGGTTAAAACGTATTTTTCACCATATGGGCGGAGTTCCAAAAACGATAAGGTTTGACAATCTTTCAGCTGCCGTTAAGAAGGTATTGCCAAATGGAGAACGGCAGTTAACGGAGGAATTTCAAAACTTCGTTCTTCACTATGGGTTTGAGTATGAATTTTGTAATCCCAATAGTGGCAATGAAAAAGGGACGCTTAATAAGCTGTTCAAGCAAATTGAGAAACTTGATTTATTGATTTTGGATGAACTTGGTTACATCCCGTTACATAAACAAGGGGCAGAATTATTATTTCAAATCATTTCTATGTGTTATGAAACAAAGAGTATTATTATTACGACGAATCTACAGTTTGGTCAATGGAATCATGTCTTCGGGAATCCAATCTTAACGGAGGCAGTCTTTGCCCGGCTTATTCACCATTCACATTTAATTGTATTTAATGGCGATAGCCATCGCTATAAAGAGTCAGTTACACCGAATTAATATAATCGTTGGCAAGTGGATACATTTTTGATTGCCGTTTTATGCATTTTTTGCTTGCCAAATACAAATAGGGGGCTGTCCGAAAATAAAGGTACATTGGAGGAGTTCCAGAATCACTTAGTCCAGCAACTGAAAGTTCAAAACAGGTATATCGTCATATACTCAACCTAATTGAACAAGGACAAACTGATCTTCCTAAAAAACAGTGGAGAGGAATTTTAAGGGATTTTAGATGAATTTGCTCCTGAGATATTTGATACGGTAACAATTAAGATGATCATAGAAACAAAATAAAAAGAAAAGAAAAACTCCTAATTTCTAGTTATAAACTAAGGCTTAGGAGTTTTTTTGTTTAATAGAATACTGATTGGAAATGTTGTTTTTACGATCTCTAATCATACCTTTGACTAATTTTTTACAAAAATAGATATGAACTAACATTTGGTTCTATTTACCTGTATAATTATATCTGTATAAATGTAGCGTTCTACCTTCTTCTTATTTATTTGCTAGGTATAATTACTATTTTTTAAAATTTTCTGTGTTATTGTCTATATATAGAATTAAATTATATTAAACTAATAAAATTTGAAGTTTTATTAAAAAGGTGGAGAATTAATGAATAAATTAATAGAAGGCATGTATGTCCGATGTCCAATTGATAATGAGCATCCAGGATTACCACGACGTTTTGCATTGGGGCAAGTAATAGAAGTTAATGAACTAATGGATGAAGTAAAAGTGAAATTTTACGAAATAAATCCACAATTAATGATCACCACCCTATATCAAATAAGTGACACACAATCATTTCCTATCAGTGATGTGGTACACTGTGAAATTTACCTGAATACTGAGATTAAGATTAATTCTAAACAAACAGGTTCAATTATTAATAAGGCAGAATCTAAGAAAAATGGATATTACCAATATTATGTGAAATTTATTCAAGGTGGCAAAAGTTATATTGAGGTATTTACTGAAGAAAAACTTTTAGTTCCATTTTCTGCTAGTAATAGTGATCCTATATATCAATTAAAAAGTTACGAGTTCCATAATCCAGTATGGTACCATAATCGTCAAGTTGTTTCGGGGGCATTACACACTTTAACAAACGCTACTTTTGGTTTTGAAACACTAGTTGGTTCTCGTGTGTTCCTCATGTCACATCAAGTTGATACAATTGTGCGAGCAATCTCAGAAAACCCTTGTCGCTTTATGTTAGCAGATGAAGTAGGACTTGGGAAAACAATTCAAGCAGGCGTTATAAAAAAAGGTTTAGAATATCGATTGGGAAAGATGAAAGTCATTATTATTGCACCAGAATCTCTCGTTTATCAATGGAAAAATGAATTGTATTACAAGTTTTGGGAAAAAATTCCTGTCTGGACGGAGGGCGACTTAAATCCACCAGATCAAATGATCTTTCCACTAGAAAAAGTGAATACAAATGAAGGTATAAGGGTTCTTCGGGAAAAATGGGATTTATGTATCATTGATGAGACACATCGTTTACTGAACTTAGAAGCGGAATATAACATTATTGAGAGATTAAGTAAACGAGTACAACATCTATTACTACTGAGTGCTACCCCGATACAATCACGTAGAACGGAGTATCTTAAACTATTAAGATTGTTGCAACCGGAAAAGTATTCAAGAATAAGCAGGGTAGAGTTCGACCAATTAATCGAAAAGCAAGCATATTTGAGTGGGAAAATCCATGGCTTAGTTCGTGACTTGGACGATTACGATGAGGATGTAGAATTTTTTATTGAAGAATTAGAAGATGTAGTAGAAGAATTAAATGACTCTATTTTAGAAGGTCTAGTGGCTAAAATTGATGTTAAAACTGAGGATCAGGGTTTATCTGATGTGCGATTAGTACTAGCCTATATTGCTGAACACTATCAAATAGAGCGAAAAATTATTAGACATCGCCGTAAAGAGTTGGGTGAAAAGCTAGCAAAACGTTCTTCTGAATTGGTTAGCTACGATATGAAAGGGGCAGACGAATTATTCTATGAATTTGAGTCCTATGATAAACTATTGGACTATTTAAGCGAGTTTCCTGAAGAGGATGCGAAATATAAAAAATTATTTCTATCAGCTATGTTTAGTTCACCTTTTGCATTGGAATCTATCTTAAATAATAGAAAAAGAGTTGTAACAGAAAATGGATTTAACGCAACTACTGCTGTCATAACGCGCTCTAATACGTCAATTATTGAATCTACTAGGGTTATAGCAAATGAGAAAAATCTATTAAATGAATTATGTGAGACTGTTTCACAATGGAAGGCCGCAAATACACTTGAATTAAAAAGATTTGAAGAACTTTATGATGAACCTGATAAGATCAAAGGTCGCTTGATGAAAGTATTGGATTATATATCTGAGTCATTAAGTGGAAAAATTGTCATATTCACCTCTTGGAAAGAAACATTAACGGAGGTAAAGTCCGTTTTAATTAATAAATTTGGTGAAGATTCGGTACGAACTTTCCATAGTGGAATGAGTGATCAAGAATTACAGCGATCTGTTGATGATTTTCAACAAAAACCTAATTGTAAATTTATGATATGTGATGAACTCGGTGGAGAAGGTAGAAACTTTCAAATTGCCGATGAGGTCATTCATATCGATTTACCTTGGTCGCCTTCGATGTTGGAGCAACGAATTGGGCGATTAGACAGGATTGGTAGAGAAAAAGAAGTCCTATCAGTTGTGTTTGTGACTGAGGAATCAGTAGAATCTGATTTATATAGCTTATGGGATGAGGGACTCAATATCTTTAAGGAATCGTTAAGTGGGCTTGAGATTGCACTTGGAGATATAAATGAACAGATTGATCAAGCCTTAACAACAAATATTCGTCATGGGTTGTCTGACGTTTTAGAAACAATGCAATCTACTTTGGAAGATATGCGAAAAAAAGTGGAGATTGAACGTTATTATGATATGGCACGCCAACTTGATGAAAATGTCCAAGAGCAATTAACCAATTTAATTAATAAATTTGATGGAAATAATGGTGAATTGCTTGCGAAAACCATGATGTCATGGGCAAGCTTGGCTGGTTTAAATGGAAAATCAGGAGAGCACGGTGAGGTTACCGTGTTTACCCCAGAAGGCGTAAGCTTAAGATCAATGAAAAATACATTATTGATCCCACCTTTTAATATGCAAGAAGCTCATAAACGCTCAAAACGAGCGGGTGAAGTAAGAGGAACATTCAATCGTAGAAAAGCAGTGGAACGTGAAGATCTCATATTTTATGCGCCTGGAGAACCTTTCTTCGATTCCATTGTCAATAATGCTAGTTCATCCGACCTAGGTAGATGTTCTGCCTTTTATCGGAAGAATACAGGTGTAAATTGGAAAGGGTTTATCTTAACTTGGTCGGTTTCAATAGACCCTAGTGAATTATTAGATAAAAACCAAGAAATAGAGAATCTTGTACTGGCACAAGGATATGTTCCACTTGAACAGTACCATACGATACATGGGTATGCTGAACTCGATCAATCGATTGATACCGAAAGAATAAGAATTATTCTTTCTTCCTATGGTAGTACTCATAAAGCAGAACATTTGGGGAAAAGAGGAAATGGTAGAGTCACACAGTTCAAAGAACTTTTTCCTAAGGATGAATGGATTCCTAAGGTAGAGCAGGTATATGAACAAAGTTATCAAGAGGCACAACAACTATTATCAAAGATGATAGATGTGAAACGTGCTGAAACTGATTTCCAACGTCGTTTAGATGGAAGAAAGGCCGCGAATATCTTTTTTAATAAGATAGATATTAAGGATGTAGAAGAACTCGATGAACTATCAAATATTTATAATTCTTTATTAGAAGGGTTAAAACGTCCGAAAATAACATTAGAATCTGCTGCATTTGGGTGGTTGGTGGAATAAAATGCGAAATGCCTTACAAATAACGGAAGAAATGTTGTTAAAAAAAATCACTCCTATAGAGGGATTTAAGCTAATTCAAGAGTGGATTAAAAGTCAAAGGGACCCAAAAGAAACTTCGAGAGCCTATAGTATTCTGCGCTTAGCTCGTTGCTTATTTAAGATTGAAAATCAGCATATAACGGATACATGGCGGGATGCGGCTGGTCATCTGCGCCAAATTATTCTGATGTATCATGTCGGTTTTCTTTTACATGAAGATTTTTTAAAACCATTTTTTAAATTAAGAAAGGAATTTGGTTTTACCATTGATTATGCAGGTGAGATTAACTGTAAGTTATCACTTCCAAGTTGGTTAAACCATGCAGATAAAGTGTCAAGTGTATATGATCTAGAGGCGAGGCGTAAAACAAAACGGCGTCTAGGTGATGGAGTCCTTTTTCAAGCTACAGGGTATGAAGAATATGTGTCGAAGGAACAAAAAGCATTGGTGCGAGTAAGTATGACGATGCAAGAAGGTGAAACCCTTCTAGCTTGTTTACCAACTGGCGGTGGAAAAAGTCTTATTGGTCAACTTCCTGCCTATTTTGCGACAAAGGGAGGAAGAATTCATGGTGGTGTAGCAAGTGCAGGTACAACCATTGTTATTGTACCTACAGTTGCTCTTGCTATTGATCAAAATAGAGCATCTAGGAAATACTTTAAGAATGCACGTAGTGAGGGACATTGTCCACAAGCCTACTACGGTGGAATATCTGAAGAAAAGAAAAAAATTATCTATGATGGAGTGAGAAACGGAACAATCCCACTTCTTTATACATCACCTGAGGCCGTTATTAATGGAGCACTGTATCCAATCATTATTAATGCAGCTAAAGAAAATCGAATTAACCGTTTGGTGATTGATGAAGCACATATCGTAGTAGATTGGGGTAGTGCATTTAGAACTGACTTTCAGTTATTGTCTGTCTTTCGGAAGAAGCTTATGGAGGCTAGTAATGGAAGGCTTAAAACGATCTTACTATCTGCTACGATAACTGATGCAGCTGCGTCGACACTTACAAAGTTATTTTCTGAAGACAATAACCTAAGTGAGTTTCGAAGTGATGCCTTACGTTATGAACCTATATTCTTTTTAGATCGACCAGTAAGTGAAAATGAAAGAGAAGCACGTATTCTTGAGATTATACCACTATTGCCAAGACCACTTATTTTATATGTTTCAAGTAAAGAGAGCGCGAGAGAATGGGAAAAAGCTATTCAGGTATCAGGGTTCTCTTCCATTACTAAGTTTACAGGTGAAACAAATAGTGAAGAACGTGAACAGATTCTTGAAAAGTGGAATTCGAACTCCCTTGATATGATCGTTGCTACATCAGCTTTTGGTATGGGTGTAGACAAAAGTGACGTCAGAACAGTTATTCATTGTTGTATTCCTGAGAGCATCAATCGGTTCTATCAGGAAGTTGGTCGTGGAGGACGAGATGGTTATGCGTCTATTAGTTTACTTAGCGCAACAAAAGAGGACGAACTTGTTCAGTTGAATAAAAGTGCCGTTCTAACAGTTGATAATATGGTTGAACGTTGGGAGAGAATTCGTCGATCAGCAAAGGAGTTTACAGGTGATTCCTTCTGGGTCGATCCCAATACTCGGCCTCATCATTTGCGTAACCAAGAAACAGGTGGGCCTAATGCGAGTTGGAATGAAACAACCATCCTGTTCTTATATCGTCATGGACTACTTGATATTTTGGATATAAAAAAACGTGACAAGGATCAGCGACGTCAACTGCTAGTAAAGATGATTGACGTCGAATCACTCAGTGATCGTGATTTACTAGATGAAAAAATAGAACCTTTCAGAAAGTTGGAACGTGAACGTTTTAACTATGAGTTTGAAAAAATGAAAAGTATGGTAACGGATGTTGAATATGAATGCTTTAGCACTTATTTTCAAGATATCTATCCATATGCAAGCGATACATGTGGCGGATGTCCGGCATGCCATGCTGAAGGAACATTACCTTTTCAATATCCGACTTTGACAGAAGTAGCGATAAATACACAAGATAAATTAGTTCCCTTAGAGGGAACTTTAAAACAATATTTAGGTGGTTATAAAGAACTGTTTCTATACTCTAACAAAAAGTTTACCAATGAGCTCATTTTAAATATTGTAAATGGAGTGGTTAATTCAAGAGTACAAGCAGTAATTATCCCCAAATTGATAGGCGTTTCAAGAAATCATTTTGTTAAGAATTTACCAAAAGAAACTCCACTTAGTTATTCGATTCTTGAGATGGATGAAATTGAACAACAACCACATATGTATAGTTTATCAGGAAGCATTGCAATTATTTATCCAGATCAAGAAAAGCGGAGTGATTGGTTATACCACTGGGCCGTTAATTATCAACAAAGAGGCGAAAATAACCGAGTCATTCATATTGCAAAGAAAGATTGTTTTATTCATTCAGAGCAAAAACAATTACAAGAGCTACTTGATGGCTCCTTATGTAACATAGAGCAGATTTTTATAAATGAGGATGAAGAAGATTGGTTTTAAAAATTTTAGTAAAGGATGGTGATTAATATGCCATTTATACCACGTCTAGCTAACACGATGATGCCTAATAGGGTTTTAGCTTTATGCCAACTTGTAGCTTATAAGTCTTTATCTAAACAACAATTATCAGATTTACTTCAACCAAACCATTTAAACAATGCTAAATCTCAATTCTCAGATGTATTTAGGTTGGCAAAAGAAGGCCGTTTAATTGAAGAGGATAAGACAATAGACAAAGTGAATCTATTAGTTAACAAAAAGGATATTGAAACACCAACTACGTTTCGACGTCTAATTTCAAGATTAGCCTTATCTAAATCAGATCTTATGTTTTATAAGTTTACGAGTTGGTACTTAATGCGCGGAGCAAAGGTTTTTGGAGAGTCTAGTAAAAAGCTTGCAGATGAATTTAATAGTGAAATGCAATTTGAAAAGGATTCTCCAAATGAATTTAATGATACCAACATTAATGCATGGAAATCATGGGCATCTTTTCTTGGGTATGGGTTTCTAAATAGTGGAGTTGTCATTCCGAATACAGAAATCCGTTTAGCAGATTTACTGATGGAAAATAAAGGTCTGACAAGAGGACAGTTTATTCCATTTGCTGAATTTATGAAGTGGCTTTCTACCACATCACGAGAACTTGATGGTGGGGAAATTTTTAATAATAGTAAAGGGGCAGGGGAATTACCATCTCAAACTTTGACATTAGGTTTATCTTCAGGTTTAAGAGCCCTACATGATCATAAAATTATTGAATTACATTATCAATCAGATGCCTTGGATACATGGTTCCTAACGAAATGCAATACTCACGAAATCGTAATGGAAGTATCAGAAATAAAGATTAGGCGGTGATATATATGAATAATCCAAATAAAGAACAATATTTGGACAAAGTGGCCGATGTGATCCGAACGGATGCTACGAATATTGACGAAGTTAACTTCCTTGCTACACATACACCCTTTAAAAAGTTAATACATGTTACGAGCGGAATTAAAGAAACAGGAAAATCAGAAATGGATGAGGAGACATTCTTTCGGAAACAAGTATTAAACCGTCGAAATGATCACCAATTTATTATTGTTCAAGGGGATAATGGAACAGGAAAATCTCATTTTATCCGGTGGGTAAAGGAACGATATGAGAAATCAGTTAATTTAGATGAAGAAGCCGTACTATTCATTTCTCGTTCACAAAGTACGTTAAGAGGTGCTCTTGAACAAATTATCAATTCAGGAATATTCGAAGAAAGTGATACGATTGATAAAATTAAAAAGTTGATTTTAGCGAATGAGCATTTAAAAGAAAATGATTTAAAACAAAATATTATTCATCAATTCGCGATCGCTGTCCAAGGTGATGAGGAGACAGCTAGTTTACCAAGTAAAATCAAGAAAAACTTATATGCCTTTCTTGTAGAACCGTCTATTCAAGAGTTTATGTTCAGGGAATCGGGTCCAATTGAAAGAATTAAAATGAGATTAGCTGCTGAAAGTTCAAATGAGCGGCTAGATGATATTTCTCCACGCTTTAAGGCAGAAGACTTTGTCATAACAGTTGATTTACTTCAAACCTTTAGGCAATCTGATGCATCGAAACGTTCTATGAAGCTGGCTGAATCTCTTTTTAATAATGAAAATCCTGCTCAACTTAGACTGGATCTTGCTAACTACTTAAATCAATTTTTAGAAACGGTTGTCCAACGCTGTGCCAATTTAAGAGGTTCAGACTTAAAAGACGTATTTCAGCAACTTCGAAGAGAATTGAAAGTAAACAATAAAAACTTAACGCTATTTATTGAGGATATTACTTCATTTACAGGAATTGATCGTGCATTGGTTGAAGTGCTAGTCACTGAACATAAAGGAACAGATTATAACGAAGAATACTGTCGACTTCTTTCCTTTGTTGGGATTACAAATGAGTACTATAAGACTACGATTCCTGATAATCTGAAAGAAAGGGTAACAGGTCGAGTTTTAATTGATAAGGCTGCATTATTTGATGGTAATCAAATTTCAGAAATGGCTGCTCGATATCTTAATGCCATTTATATAGAACGCAGCCAACTTGTTAAATGGGTAGATAATGGAGCAGATGAAGGATCGCTTCCGATTTCCGCAGAATACAAAGATTTTGAATGGGCTAACTTTCATTTGAAAGATAAGCGTACGTTAACATTGTTTCCTTTTAACAAAACAGCTTTAGAAAACTTTTATCATGCATTAGAAAATAAAACACCCAGGAGATTTTTGAAACATGTTTTAACGCATCTATTGCAATTATTTTTTGCCAATGATGAGTTTCCACCTAAAATTATTGAATTAACAAATGAGTTTCCTCATTTATCTAATTTCAAGGATGTCATCACATCAAAACGTATAATAGAGAACAAGGAACCTCAACATAGCGAACGATTGACCTCCTTCTTAAGAGTGTGGGGAAATGGTACAGTCGATACGGTTCAGCATAACAATGAAATGACAGTTGGTGGATTGTCAAAAGATGCCTTTTATGCTTTTAGTTTACCCTTTATTGCAGATAAAAATCGAGTGGTCAAGCCACAGGTTGAACCAACTGTAACGATCCCCCCTACTGGAGGAGGGAAAATTGATCGTCCTCCTGATCCAATAGTTCCGGTGGTCCTACCAATAGCTAAAAATCCTGGTCAAGATGCATTTGATAAGGTTGTTTCAGAACTGGAACAGTGGATGAATGGGATAGGAAAGATAAAAAGTTATTCCAATTTCAGGGAAGACATTTACAATGCCTTTATTGATTTTATTGATTGGGAAGCGGAGAATATTTCTTCTCGTTTAGTTAGCGACCACTTTCAAAGTCGGAGAATTCATATCGAAGGTCAAACCGTATCAACAGCAGGCAGTGAAGTACTATTAATAGAGAAAAAACCTTCTACTTACTATGCGCTATTATCGATGGCCGCATGGCGACATCTCGGGAATAAATCATGGGATTTTGAGAGTAGCATTGATTATTTACCTGGTTTTTATAATTGGCTTCATGAAGAAAAAGAGAATGTAATAGCTTATATAAAGTACCCAAAAGAAGTGACGAATCGTGAAAAATGGGAGTTTTCAAAATGGGTTCTTATAGCAAATTACCAATTAACGGTATTATCAGGGAATCTGAACCGAAGTGACATGTCTTCTTTAAAAATTTATGAAGCTTTATTTCAGCAACCACAGATTCCGATTGAGGAACATCGCTCTTCAGAATGGACATCTATGCAAAAGCGACTTAATAACTCTGGGACCAATCGGCTAGTTCAGACAAACTACGATTTATTAAAAAGCATGTATAACCGTGTCCAAGGAAAGATTACTGATAAAACAGGAGTTCATTTTATTGATGCTGCAAAAATTTTAAAAGAAATTAAACTTCTAAAAAAACAGAATTGGGATATGGAGAAATTAGAATTACCTGATAATACTCTTTATAGAGAATCGACTCGATTTACGTCTTTACAACTATTAGATCTATTGAGAAATGGATTACCTCTTGCAATTAAAGGAGAATGTAATTTAATTCAGGAGAGAATAAATAGCATAATGAATTATATTGGTTCTGATGAAACAGTGGATCAATTATTTAATGAAATGCGGGATTTGTTAGGCTATTTCAAAAGTATTAACGAGGGTTTTGTTAGTGAAGATTTTAGTTCTTTACAAAAACGTGATTTAAACCATGAGCAGCTTCTTTTTCAATTGAAGTCATTAAAACAAGTGGAAGAGTGGGAGAATGACCAATTATTAGTAGGTTTAATAACCGTTCCTCATACACGAATCGTTGAATATATCAAATTGTTTGAAAAGATGGACCGATTGTTAAAAAATAGATACGATAAATTTGATGAAAAGCACAAAAAGTTAGATCAAAAGTTAAGAGAAGGTCAAACGAAACAAGTAATTGAAGATACACGCAATTATTTGGAAAAATTACGTAATGATATTGAAGACATCCATAAGGAGGTGTCATCAAATGTTATTAGATAAGGTTATATCGACTCGTAAGTTAATTGAGCAAGTAAAAATAGAGGAAGATAGGTTGAGTAAGTATGAAGATTATCGAGAATTTAGTCAAAAATTAGTCGATCAATCAAGTGCATATTACGAGTTTATTAACGCCATTAAAAGCCTTGAAGCGACATATCCAGAAGAGTTTATGAAACCTGATATGTCCAAAGTAATAGAAAAGATTAATGAATTACTTGAAACCTTTGAAAACGACCCTAAACAAAATAAAATTAATTATTTAACGAAGGAAATAGATAATTTTAATACCGAATGGCATGAAAAATGGACTAAGTTCGCATCCTCAAAAAGTCAGGATGTAATCCGAGGTTTATCCTCTATTAAACAGGTGGCAGGATTGGATACCGATATCAATGATATTATTCATTGGTTGGAAGTTCTGACAAATAAGTGGCCAATATCTGAAAGAAATCTACAACAGTTTACGAGGTATCTTATTCGCGCTAGAGAAAAGTTAACGAATATTAATGCGTCACCTGAGGTACAAAAGTTTCTTGATTCAGTGGCAAATAACAAAGCAACCATCAACGATGTTACTCCAGAAATAATCCGTTGGTTAAATGAAAATAATTTTTCAAGTAACTTAAAGATCACATATAAATAATTTTGTCAGTTAAGTGAGGTTTCAATAATGGAACGCACCGATTTAGATAGATTAGCAGAAGAGGTATTAACACAATTAGAATTAGAAGAAAATAACTTGTTAACGTGGGGGATCATAGGAGGATCTTTTAATCCGTTACTTAAGGTAGAAAAGATTATTGAGTCTTCTCCCACTCAATTTATAGGAGAACTATGGTCAAAATTAGAAGATCAAGGTATTAGATCAAGTGATATCATCAAAAATCTGGTGGATAGAAAATTGTTGTTTAAAGGGAAGACGGGTTATCGTTCTCGTTATGCTGAAACAGTTCGTCTCTTATATTTGCTAAAACAACGTTTTAAATTTACAGATTGGTTAAGTGCACCTAACTTAGTTAGTAACATAAAAACAAATTTGAAGTATCGGAACTATCCAAAGCGTGATCAAAATTGGAATCAAATTAGGAGCAAATTAAGAGATGAACAGTTTGCTCCCTTTATTCTATCGGCACTTGATGAATTATTAGAACATGGTAACTTGAAACTCTCAGTGTTTCAAGTTGAATCGTTATTGCATCTGTTAAAAGAAGGCAAAAAGTCAACTGAAGGTGGAACGATCATTGGAGCTGGAACAGGGTCAGGGAAAACGAAGTCGTTTTATTTACCTGCCTTTAGTCAAATTTCCCAATCTATTAAAGATGATTCACGGACATGGACACGGATGTTAGCAATATATCCTCGGACAGAATTGCTGAAGGATCAATACAGTGAGGCTTTAAGTGAAGTATTAAAATTAAACAATTTATTTCATTCGCAGTCCATTCGTCCAATATCTATTGGATGTTATTATGGGGATACACCTGACCATGCAGAGGAAGTACGTTCCCATGAAAATCGAAAATGGCAAAAGAAGCAAGATGGTTATGTCTGTCCATCCTTAGTTTGTCCGAATTGTGGTTCGGATTTAATATGGAAAACAGTTGACTTGGAGAAGGTAATAGCAACAAATGAAGATCAATATGAAAAACTCTATTGTACAGGTGCAACTTGTCATGTCATAGTTGAATCCCAAAATATTATTTTGACAAGAAAACGGATGATAAGACAACAACCTGATATTCTATTTACTACTACCGAGATGTTAAATCGAAAACTATCAAGTGGTTATGATCAACACCTTTTTGGTATTAGATCAGATCGAAAGCCACCATTATTTGTTTTATTAGACGAAGTCCATATTTACAATGGAATAAATGGTGCCCATGTTTCTTATGTCTTGAAGAGGTGGAAAAATCTAGTAAAAAAATATGCGGATTCTCGGTATGGAATTCAGTTCGTTGGTTTGTCAGCAACATTACCAAATCCACAATATTTCTTTTCACAATTAGTAGGTATTTCAGAAAATAGTTGTAAGTACGTAACTCCAAATCCCGAAGATATGACCGATGAGGGTATGGAATATAATCTTGTACTTCGTGGGGATCCATTTTCCAGTACTGCTCTATTATCAACATCTGTGCAGACGGCTATGTTACTGGGAAGAATGTTAGACCCTCTTGGTCATTCAACTTCGAATGGTGCCTTTGGTTCCAAGATCTTCGGTTTTACGGATAAATTAGACGTAATTAATCGTTGGTATCATATTGAAAAGAGTGCAGAAGAAGATCTTGTATTAAGCCAATATCGTGATTGGGAAGTAATCAAAGAAGAAGCACCACAGCTTGAAAAAACAAAAAAATATCAATTTAATGCAGGTCAGGTTTGGGAACTAGCCAAACGAATTGACCCTGTAGGTCTTCAGAATCCAATGAAGATTGCTATTACATCTTCACAATATAAAGGTGTTGATTCAAAAGCAAAGTTTGTCGTCGCAACTAGTACTCTAGAAGTTGGATATAATGATCCAGCTGTAGGGGCTGTTATTCAACATAAGGCACCAAGGAATTTAGCATCTTTCTTACAACGAAAAGGTCGTGCAGGTCGTAAGCGAGGAACAAGGCCTTGGACAGTAGTAGTTGTGTCATCCTATGGTAGGGATCGGTTTGTCTATGATTTTCCAGAACAATTATTTAGCCCCAATTTACCAGACTTATCTTTACCCGTTAGGAATGTATATGTTCAGAGAATTCAAGCTGGTTTTGCCGTTATGGATTGGTTTAGTGTTCAATTAAAACAACAAGGGTTTAACCAACCGATTTGGAATGTTCTTTCACCACAATATAAAAGTTATCAGAGAGAACGACGTGTGATTTCTGATCTAGTTATGGATATTTTAGATGGAAATGATCAAGAGTTTATTCTTTTTATGAAGTCTGCCTTACAAGTAGATGAAAATCATCTTAATCAGTTGTTATGGACTCCTCCGCGCTCTATCATGTTTGATTTATTCCCTACTTTGTTAAATCATCTATCCATGGATTGGGCAAGACAAGAGGGGAACAAAGAATTGCCAACATCACCATTACAGGGGTATGTTCCAAGAAACTTATTTTCTACATTAGAAGTAAATGAATTAGAATTATGGATTAACAAAGATCAGAAAAGAGTTCATTATCAAGCTTTACAACAAGGAATTAAAGAATTTGCTCCAGGGAATGTTTCAAAGAGATATGCCAAGGCGGAAAACATTAAGGAAGCACAATGGTTACCAGTTTCTTTAGATAAAGAAATCATTGATATGAAAGAGGGACATATTGTTGGCAGATTTATCAATAGGGTAGAAGAAAATGATGACCGCATTGACGTTTATTTACCACTTAAATATGAACTATTACAAATCCCTTATGAATTAAGTGACAGGACAACAGGAATATTGGATTGGAATGTAAAGGTTTTAACAAAGAATCATGCAGAAACAGAAGTAGAGGTTGACATCCCTTTATTATCTCAATCAGCATTAAAATCATTCTTTACTAGGATACATTTATTTTCGTCTAATGAACTTCAAACGGTAACGTTCACGCGTTATGCAACCAAATGTAATGTTGAAATTAAATATAAAGATGGAAAATCCGAGAGGAAAGTCTATCATTTCACGTATGGTTCAAGTAAAGGCCAAACGGCTATGGGTTTCCAAGTTGATGTCGATGCTATTGTATTTAAGTTAGCTGATATAGACTTAGAACAAATTAAGTTTCAACCAGAATGGGAACAGCTTTTGACAGAATTAAGACCAAGATTCTATCTGGATATGCTTCAGAATGATTTAGAATTAGCGAGCCAGTTATCCATTTTTGAAATCGAATGGCTTTGGCAAATATGTCTGTCCTCAACCATTGCAACTTCCGTTAGTAAACAATGTGGCATTAAAGAAGCGGTTGAAATCTATAGGGAACAGGTTAAGGCCATTTCTTTACGAGCGCTTAATGTGATTTTTCAATCTACGGCCGTAAAAATAGAAGATAATGACCAGGCAGAAGAAGCCAAACTTTATAAAAGGTTATTATCCCATCTGGATGATGAAGGAATTATGGAACGTTTTATTGCACGTCTTGACTTACTTTATGTAGATATAACCGAAGATGAAGCCTATTATCCGTGGATCATGGAACGACTGCACACAACAATTGCAGCGTGTATAAAACAGGCAGTTGAACAATTATTACCTGATATCAATACAGAAGATATCAATATTGATATAAAGGATCATCAAATATGGCTTTCAGAAACAGACTCAGGAGGAATGGGGGTTATTTCTAGTATTGCTTCAGCAATGAGTAATGAGCCTAGGTTGTTTGAAGATTTATTCTTTAAAGCAGTTGATGATTGTCCAAGAAACGACATTTCTAAAGGATTGTCTTCTATCGTTGATCATTTTAATGATCCTGACTTTTATGAGACCATTTCTATTATTCGGAAAGCAACCAATTTGGATGAGCAAAAACAGCAACTTGAATTACTTCGAAAGCAATTAAGTGACCGTGGTATCACGCCAAATCGTGAATTATTTGTAAGCTTTACAACGAAATTGCTTCATAATAATAATAATCAAATGACGGATGAATTAATGAAAGATTTACAAGAGTTGTGGCGTCGTGAGGAACGACGATTAGAATGTAAAATTGATCTGCGTGTATTTACTGTTGCTTGTTTGCGATTGGATGACATAAAAGTACGGATTGATTCTATTCTTGAAAATCTATATTCAAGCGGCAACTATGATGAAAAGCAACGTCTATTACTTGTCGAGACTCTTTTATGGAATGACTGTAATGATTCTTGTCCTGAATGTTTGAATCTATATAGTCCATATCAGTCTTTTGCAAAGCCATCACGCCTATTACTTAAGTCGGTAAGTAAACCAACAAAGATAACCATTGATTCAAGTAAGGCTAATTGGAGCGAAAGATTAATGGAACTATTAAAAAAGGGTAACCAAGTTTGCGTATGGACTTCATTTGAGGAAATGGAAGAATGTCAAAGGATATTAGTGGATATCATTCAAACCCCAATTGATTTTGATTATGAATTTTATTATCCGTATATCTCAGGTGTTCATAGTAAAGGTAGTAATTGGTTGTTTGATGTTCGAGTGAGGGAGGTAACACATGCATAATCGTACCATTCGCTCCCATAATAGTTCAGTAACGTTAATAGATTGCTTAGCATCTATTTTTTCACTAGAAGCTGTACTACCAAGTAAAGAGATTTATTTGATATCGCCTTTTTTAAGTAATTCACCTCTTATACGGAATAGATTAGGACAATACTCTGATTTGTTTCCCATGATAGAAGGGAAAATCATCTATCTTTCAGACATACTAAATACTTTATCTTGGAAAGGATCTAAAATCCGTATCATATGTGATCCTAATCGAGTAGAAACAAAGAGGTTTATTAGCCAACTAAATGAAGTTGAAATAAAGAAATTAAATAACAATCACGAAAAAGGTCTTATGACTAGCCATATATATCTACATGGTTCAATGAACTTTACGTTTAGCGGTATTAATATTAATGGTGAAAATATTCGTATTACGAGTGATCGGTCTGAGGTCAATCAGGCTTTGCTAGCAGCACGTACTAGATGGGAGGAGGCTGAGGAAATATGTCACAATCATTAAAAACCAAATTCCTTCTTCTGCTACTACAAGTAAATGGTGTAAATCCTTATCATTTATCCGTTAACGGGAATGAGTGGTCAGGGAAAAACGATGAATTATTAGGGATGATTAAAAGGTTTTATGAGGATAACCCTGCTGTTCTTCCTTTTAGGAACAACCAAAAGGAGACTTTTTGGTTTTTGTTTGCACATAAAGATTATTTATTAGGACAACATATTCGTGAATTAGATCACTTTTTGTTACCTTATCATTGTACACCACTAAATGATGGAAGAAAGTTAAACTTTGATTCGGAAAAAAGATTGGGCCGAATCGGGTATGAACTATTTCCTGATGGTTATTACGCTTATGTATCAAAGGTTGAGCAGGAAGAAAATATTTGGGGGAGACTTCGGTTATGGAGGAGGCTTGATGACCGTCGACCGAACATCTCATATGACGAGTTAAAGGTAAATGCATTCACATTACGAAGCAGATTTTATCAAGCGATTGTTTTACAAAAATGGGAAGAGGCGAAAAGCTATTTAAATACACTTCAGCAAGGAAAATATTTGAGTGATGAAAATTATAAATTTTTAACGCTTCATTGGTTAAGTGCCCAAGGTAAGTGGGATCGAATTTGGGAATCTGATGATTTTGAGATCTTGGCTGGATTCGGTAAAATACCTATTCAAGTTCATATCGCTTTAATCCGAACATTTTATCAACGCAAATTATCTAAATCGGATATTCTCGGCCGATATGATTTGTCAATGAAAGCATTTAAAGAATCACGATATAAGCTTGGAACACTCTTACGTTCACAGTTGAGTTTAGATGAGGAAACTTCTATACGTGTATTTGCTTATGAAGCAGCTTCTAAAGGTCAGGAAGATAAACTGGAGCGCTACCAAGAAAAGACCAAAGATGAGATCACTAAAGATATTATTGAATTCCTCTTACTTTATGTACAAACGAATAAAGAGAAGCCGATAATCTCCATTAATGATAAATTAGAACGAGCCAAACAGTGTTTTACTAATCATGAGTATGAAGATGCTTTTCTTCTTCTAAATGGAGTTGATCTTTCTATTGATAAGGTTCGTTTGCTTGCAGGAATTTCCATTATGGAAGAAACAGAGGAAACGTGCTCTGTTGCATTAAAGCATTATGAAATGCTATCTGAACAGGAACAACGGCAGTTAATGAAAGAACCGCAATCTAAAGGATGGATGATCTACTTACTTAATCTACAAAAAGGGAATGAATCTTTATTAATAACGGCTGAGACAACCGATCGAGTGGATTGGTACAACTGGTTTTATAATTTTATACACACTTCTGATTTTGATCTTTTAGAAGAGCATTTAACGACGATAGATGTTCAACAAGGGAATATCAATTGGTCCATTACGTCTCTTAGTAATCTATCAGAAATAATAGCTACGATAGGAATAGAGGCTCTCTCATCCATGCAAAAATCTCTTTTACAAACAGCATTGCCTATGTTTGTTACAGAGTTAATGCAAGATGATTATTTTCCTAATGAAAAGGCGAATGAATTATATGAATATACGCGAGAAATTCTCTGTATTCATGGGAAACGAAATGAAAATAATACCGGCTTTTTATTAAGACTAACGGAAGGTTTATTGTGCTTAGAGATTTCCAAAGTTCATTTATATTGGAATCAAGTCGAATCATGGTTTAATGTATTCCCTACAGATCGATTATCATCATATGTGCTAGAATCTTTAGAGCTATTTAAGGAATACGGACTTGGTGATGATCTCTTACAACCAGTTTGGACAAATTGGGTTGGATCTCTTCTTGATAGAATAGCTAACCAAACGGTTATTCAATCATGGATTGATTTAGGAAACAGAATATCTGCTAATTCTTCCATGATTGATGCATTAAATGAGAAGATAACTTCTAATAGAGATATGGATCTATTAGAGGTATTACCTAATATGTCTATTACCATCTACTCTCTACGTGAGAAACCAGCACAGCGAGCTGCACAGCGGATTACAAAGAGAAATCCAAATGTTAAAGTAAAGGTCTGTACGGATAGTAAATTGACAAATGAAGCGAAAGCGTATGCTCGAAACTCAGATTTAGTTATTCTCGTCACAACTTGTATGTCCCATGCATTAACTTTTGGGATATCACCTTATTTAGATGATAATTTATTATATTCTCGAAGTTCAGGGGAAACCGGAATTATAGAGGCATTGGAGGAGTATTGTCAAGAACAGTATGATAACCAAGTTATGTCTAGTCATGTAAGCTAAATTATTATTAATTACTAGGTAATTGTAATCAAATTGAAAGTGCCTTTACCAATAGAGGTTGATGATTTTTTTAGTAACCTAAGTTGTAGCAATAATTAAAAAAAATAATTCTATCTCAAATTATGATATAATATTTATAGAGAAACCCGCTCTCGCGGTAGAGGTTCTAGCTACCCTCTTTAAAAAACTAAGGAAAACAGTTCTGCTTTCTTAGTAGTGCTGTTTTTTCTATTGAAAGGAGTTTTACAATTGAAAAAAGATAAAGCTATCGTTGTGTTTAGTGGAGGACAAGATAGTACTACGTGTTTATTCTGGGCATTAGAACAATTTCAAGAAGTAATTGCTGTTACTTTTGATTACAATCAAAGACATATTGCTGAAATAGAATGTGCAAAAAATATAGCAAAAGAACTTGGTGTAAAGCATCATATTTTAGATATGAGTTTACTGAATCAACTAGCACCGAATGCTTTAACAAGAGATGAAATTGAAGTGAAGGATGGGGAAAATGGCGGCAGCCTTCCATCGACCTTTGTTCCTGGTCGAAATTTATTATTCATGTCTTTTGCTGGTGTGCTAGCTAGCCAAGTTGGTGCGAAACACATTGTCACTGGGGTTTGTGAGACGGATTTTAGTGGATATCCAGACTGTCGAGATGTGTTCGTTAAATCATTAAATGTAACACTTAACCTTTCTATGGATCAGCAATTTGTGATTCATACTCCATTAATGTGGTTGAATAAAGCTGAAACATGGAAGCTAGCAGACGATCTTGGAGCATTTGATTTTGTCCGTGAAAAAACTCTGACATGCTATAACGGAATTGTTGCCGATGGTTGTGGTGAATGTCCGGCATGTAAGTTACGGAAAAACGGCTTCGACAACTATTTGAAGGATAGAAAGGGGCAATAAATAATGTACGGTTTTCGGATTGTTGAAAAGCTCCAAAAAATAGATGAAGATATAAAACGTAACCAGTTAAAGTACCATAATAAACGCGTGATGGTTAGTAAGGAATTCACCTTTGACTCAGCGCATCATTTGCATGCCTACGAAGGAAAGTGCAAAAATCTCCATGGCCATACTTATAGAGTTATTTTTGGACTGAGCGGATTTGTTGATGACCGTGGGTTAATGATTGATTTTGGTGAGATCAAAGAAATTTGGAAAAACGAAATTGAAATATTTCTTGATCATAGATATTTAAATGAAACACTGCCACCGATGAATACGACAGCCGAAAACATTGTCGTGTGGATTTATGAAATAATGTCCGATGCTTTGAAGCAAGAAGAAAGACAGATTAAATACAAGGATGCTAGATTAGAGTTTGTTCGATTATATGAAACTCCAACAGGTTATGCTGAAGCAAGACGGGAGTGGATAGAGGATGAGTAAAATACCAGTAATGGAGGTCTTTGGTCCAACTATCCAAGGCGAAGGCATGGTCATTGGACAAAAGACAATGTTTGTTCGAACAGCTGGTTGTGATTATTCTTGTTCATGGTGTGATTCTGCTTTTACCTGGGACGGTTCTGGAAAAGATTTAATAAAGCAAATGGACGCAGAAGAAATTTGGAAAGAACTTGTTTTACTCGGCGGAGATGGTTTTTCTTTTGTAACAATATCAGGTGGGAATCCTGCATTATTAAAGAACCTAAGTTACTTAATCGACCTTTTAAAAGAAAACAATATAAAAATTGGTTTAGAGACACAGGGAAGTAAGTGGCAGGATTGGTTTTTGCATATCGATGAATTAACAATTTCTCCAAAGCCACCAAGTTCAGGGATGATTACAAATTTTGATATACTTGATAAAGTAATTGACAAACTAAAGGAAAAAGACCCTTCACATAATGTAAGTTTGAAGGTTGTTGTTTTCGATGAGATTGATTACAACTATGCTAAAAAAATACACCTTAGATATCCCAAAACTCCATTCTTCCTACAGGTTGGAAATGAGGATAATAAAACAACAGATAATCAACATTTGGTAAATCAACTTCTACAGAAATATGAATGGCTTTTAAATAAAGTCATGTTAGATAATGAATTAAAAGATGTAAAAGTATTACCACAACTGCATACCTATATATGGGGAAATAAACGAGGAGTTTAGTTTTTTTATTGAAACAAACTGAAAGTTCCAGTTTATAACTTTATAAGTTTGAGGTAGAATATTTCAAGGAACATACGTTCCTATTTTTAAAAGAGAAAAAAGTTTTAAATTTATATATTAAGATGGGGTGATTAGTTGAGAATAATATTATACTTAGTTGCTATTATAACTGCAAACGTTGTTACTGCTGCATTTGCTCCTTTACAGCTTGGCGTATTCATAATCCCAATGGGCACTTTCTTAATAGGTGCTACTTTTATTTTTCGAGATTTGGTACAGAACAAATATGGAAGAAAGAAAACATATTTCTGTATTGCTATTGCTCTTGCTTTATCAGCTTTAGTATCTTTTCTATTAGGTGATACTTTATTGATTGTCTTAGCATCAGCCCTGTCATTTGTTATTTCAGAAACTGCTGATACTGAAATATATACTCGTTTGAATTTACCAATGAGTTGGCGAGTATTATATAGTGGTATTGTTGGCGGGCTATTAGATTCTGTAATATTTGTAATTATAGGTTTAAGTCCAATTGGTGCGAACTTTATACCTTGGGAAGCAGTTCCATTTGCAATTTTTGGTCAGATTATTGTTAAAACGGTTATCCAGGGGATAGCTGCCATTATTATTAATGTGATTTATTACACATCTAGAAATCATACGGCAACACCATAAGATATACCACCTTGAGACTTATGGTAAAAGGATTTAAACTATTTTTTGATTGTTTAATAGAAGATGGACAGAAGTAAATTATTTTAAACACTGATAATTATACTGAACTCTCTAACATTTGGTATATAATTCAGAAATCCCCGAATCTACTCGATTTGGGGATTTTTCATAATTTCCGCAAATATCTTAACGTAAATTATTTATCCCCTTAACCATGAACATTTTATTGTCTGATTTATTTACCATATAGCAAATTAAATCAAACCTCTTTTATAGTGCAAAATATGGAAAGGGAATTTTTCCAATAAATTTCCATTTTATTATTTTCAGTGTCCACAAAGCCGATATTAATTAATTTAATATAATTGAAAAAATAGAATATATTAATCATAATAAAGAAAAAAACGTGCTTATGTATAGGTATTATGGCATAATAGGTAATAAAATTACATATTTTGTGTATTGCAAAATAGAAGTGCAGAGCATTGAATTCAGACTCCTGCACTTTATTTATTGAGTGCCATAAAAAAAGACTTGCCAGGCACCCCAAGTCCCTCTACTGTATAGGTGTCGAATCAATACAGAGTGGAGGATTACGAAAGGATGCTAGCAATGTCTGATATTAATTGTATCAAACACCTAAGGAACAAAAGAACAAAAAAGGACTATCTGATTGTTATTGCCCATAAAGGAACTACTTGAGGATTACAATCGATTCCTAGATGATGAGCGGGAAACGTGTTTTATGCTAAACAAAGACTTCCTATATAAAAAGTTCAATGAGGCAGTGCCCTTATATTAGAGTATCAAGATAATTTTGGAAAATGGTGGGGCGAGGTGCTGTCCCCTTCGAGAGGAAGAATTGGTATGTTAGCTGCGAAGGTAGAGTCACAACCGTGTTATATTAACTTAACCAAAAGAGCTTTGTCTGATATAAATGAGAATTTAGGGTATAGAGATGAGTTTTTTAGTGTGCGAACGGATAGAATTATTCACCTTCTTCTTTCCTCCCAGGATTCATTTCTTGTACATATCGAGAAAGCGACTGGTAGAACAGAAGAGGAGTTATATGTAAATCTCCATTTTGATTCCACGGAAAATAAGGGAATCATGAAATATGTGAAGGATCAGACGTTTAGTCTGTATGGAGTGGTAAAGGATGATGGATTGCTTGTTACGGGAATTAAGTTTTTACCTTTTGGAATAGGTCAAGCAAATAACCGTCGGGTTACGTCCACACTGCATTTCTTCATTAATGAACGAAGTGCTACGTCCTTAACAGTAGAAACGCTAGAAGCAATCAAGAATCTCCCGTTTGCAAAAGAGCAGTCGAAGTTTGTGAAGAGTCGGCTAGAGAGCTGGGAAGTGTATCTCGATATGATTGTGGAAAAGGCAGAGCAGGACGAGGTGACGATGGATTTTCAATCTGCTAGGTTCACTGAACACTTACGAGAATTGAATATTCACTGTCCTTCTTTAAGAGGGCAAGTAGCTCGAAGGGATTTAAAGGGTGCCGAAGTGTCATTGCTGTGGGAGGATGACGGCAAGGACGAGGCAGATGAAAAAATCGGGACGGTTCGACGTTTTGATTTTGATAAGAATATTGTAGAGATTGAGCTTGATGAGGACTATGTGGAGCTCGCTAGGCAGAATAAATGGACGCCAGTGACAGCGGGGCTGGTGCATATTAGTAATCATGGTGGTTTAACACAGGCGAGGAGATTAAGAGGAGGATTTCGTGACCTACAGAATGGTGTAGCGAAAAACCCGAATTTGGAGTACTTGCTATTTGAGGAAAATCCGGTGATGGATACATCTAGCAATGTGCAAAGCTTTGAATTTAAAGAAGCGATACAAGATAATTTAAACCATTATCAGCGTGCTGCAGTAAAAGGGGCATTAGCAGCAGAGGATATTTACCTGATTCAAGGGCCTCCTGGGACTGGGAAAACAACGGTCATCGCCGAAATTTGTTATCAGAATGTGGAGCGGGGTCTTAGAACATTAGTTGCGTCTCAATCAAACCTAGCAGTTGATAATGCACTTAGCAAGCTACTTGCACACCCTAAGGTCCGGATTCTCCGTAAAGGGCGCACAAAGAGTATCGAAGAAGAAGGCAAGAAATTCATCGAAGAAAATGTTGCAGAAACTTGGAAAAAGCAAACGCTGGAAAACATTCAACTTGATATTAAGGACATTGATCAGTTAATTGAGGAAAAGAGGAAAGAGATTAAGAAAAATCAGAATGTCCTGAAGTACAATGCAGAAAAACTAGCAGATATCGAAAAAGCACCATTGGTCAGAACGAAGCTGTTTCGATTACAAAATGAACTGCGTCACATCCAAGACCACGTGACTCAATTAAAGAATAAAGAAGAAAAGCATGAGCTAACGGAAAAGGAGCTCGAACAGAAATTACAGCAGGATTCCCATGAAGCTGCGCAACTTAAAGTGTTACTAGATAATTGGGAAGAAAGCAATAATTTTGATGAGAGGAAGGCTACTCTTCAGAATCGAATCAATCGTCTACGAGTAGAAATCGAATATCTCGAAGCACAGGAGTCTTTCGACAAAGCATCAGAACACTATAAAGAATTAGATTCACAGTTAGAACGGTTGCGGAGACGTGAGAGAGAAATAGAGGATATCCTAATGGAAATTCCTCGGATGCATGATGTGGAGATTGTATCTTTTATTAATAGTAGAAGGGATATCAATTCTCCTGCGATTTTGCAAAAACAAATGCGACTATCTGAGTCGATTCGTATGGTTAATCAAGGAGAAGCTGGCAAGACACAGTTAGCGAGTGATAATGATACTTTTTCAAGGCTAGAAAAGCAATTAGATATTGTCATTGGTAGGCAAAAGAAGGTGCTCGTTCAATATGGGTATGATACAGAATTAGCAGAGACACTAGGTGGATCCGATGAGTATCCACATACAGACCTTATGCAGCTTGTTCCTCGTCTGGCAAATCGGATGATGGCATTCTCAGAGCCTTCTTTTCTACAAAACTTGAAATGGAAACTCACGAAAAAGCTCCCGAAACAAGTGGAGAAGTTAATAGAAGAATACAATCAAAGTATTGCTGCTAAAAAGCTACTAAAAGAGACGGTTGAGCGCAATAAACTGCGAATGGTGGAGATGAGAGAGGCAAAAAGTAAGCTTCCTCTTTTAACCGTGGAAATGCTGGAAGCACTAACTGATTATTATAAGCAAGTAGAAGTGAAGATAGAGAATGAAATCGGCGTTATCCATTTTGACATGGTACCAGGTAAAAATCAGGTGAAGAAGTGTCATCAGTTGTTGATAGAGTTGAGAGGAAAGTTGGATGGTGAGGAGCCGAGTAAAACTGTCTCTGAGTTAAGAAGATTAGTAGATGTTGCGGTGATAGAGTTAACGGAGCTAGGAACAGAGGAGCAATATAAAAAGAGACTCATGATTCAGAAGGAGGAGAAAGAGTTTGCTTGTGAAAAATATGGGGTGCAGCTAAAAGAAATCACTCGTGAAGTGGAGGGGTTGGGCTTTAAGCTAGCAGAACTACAGCCAACTCTAGAAGACCTAGTGAAGCAAGTGGAAGAGAATCAGAAAATAGTTGATTATTTAAGTAGTATTAACGTAGAAAAAGAGAAAATGATGATTGATAAGAAGAACCAATTGATAAAACAGAGAATGGAGAGGTCGGATAATCATATTACAGCTTATATGAATCAACGGATGATGAAGATTGAATGGTCGAATATGCTGCAGGATGCAAAGGATTATGACCTGAGAGAAATTAAAAAGCTGTATATTAAGCATGCGAATGTGATTGGGATTACATGTGTGCAGTCTGCGAAGAAGGATTTTGCTAGAGATTACCCAGATTTTGATGTGGTCATTATTGATGAGGTATCAAAGGCGACACCACCTGAACTGCTTTTACCGATGCTAAAAGGGAAGAAGGTCATTCTGGTAGGGGACCATCATCAGCTACCACCACTCATTGGACAGGAAACATTGGATGAAGTGATTGAGAAAATCCCGAATCCACAGAAAAAGGATGAGGTCAAAGCCAACCTGCAGGAATCTCTGTTTGAGCGCTTATTTAAAACTTTGCCAGATCAGTATAAAAGCACTCTCCGGATTCAATATCGAATGCATGAAGATATTATGGAAACAATCACTCAGTTTTATGAAGGGGAAAGTGAGGTAGGTTACGGATTAAGATGTGGGTTAGAAAATTCTAATAGAGAACGTGACCATTATTTAGACGGACAATATGTGAAGCGTGGTCAGCATATTATGTGGTTTGACCTACCGCATGAAGAGGGATTTTTTGAAACGAAAGAGAAGGGGATGACAAGTCCTTATAATGGTGCCGAGTTAAAAATCATCTCTGAATTGTTAGTCGACCTAAATGCTGCTGTCGACAAAGCAAAACAAGAAGGTAGAATCTCAGAGGATGCAACGAAGAATGTTGGTATCATTAGCTTTTACGGGGAGCAAGTGCGTAGATTAAGGCATTTAGTAGATGATCTTAAAGTAGAGCATCTCAAGTTTCGGGTCGGGACCGTCGATAGATTCCAGGGGATGGAAAGTGAGATTATTATCGCAAGCTTTGTACGTAATCATAGCAATAAAGAAGAGGATATTGGTTTTGCCAATGATTATCGTCGTTTAAACGTTGCGCTATCAAGGGCTAAAGAGCTATTAATTGTAACTGGAAGCTCAAAGATGTTTACTGTGCAAGCAAAACGAGCAGCAAGTAGGAAAATGTATACGAGGGTTATTGACACCATTCGTTTTAAAAACGGTTTAAGAGATCACAAGGGTCGTGTGAAATAGAAGGGATTGATTAGGGTTGTTATGGAAACTATGGGATGATTCTTCCACAGATGAATTTCAGGAGAGAATGCTCCATCAGGCGATAGAAGACAAAGAATATCTTCATATATTGGGGACAAAGGAATGGAAAATCCCGATCCACTATTATCACGTCCAGGTGACAGCATCGACGAAAACAAAGATTGATATGTTAAAAAAGATGGTTATGTTCTCCTTCTTAAATATGAATATTAGCCATCTGGATGAATTGAGCGGGTTTTTACATGTTGATACGTTATTTATCGAGGATATTGTTACGCAGATGATTGCGACAGGTGTAGTGGAAAAGGTAGATAGTGTGTACAAACTGACGAAAATTGGTGAAGAACAATTCAAAGCTGGAACCATTTTGAGTGAGCCAAGTACAGAGGTTATTCCATTTGAATTTAGTGTGTTAAATCAGAATGCGATACAAGAGGAACCGACGAATGTAATGGTAAAAGAAGATTGGGAGTTAGATTTGTATCGTTATTCCAATGAAGTTGCCAATTTAGCGGGGACTATTTTAGAAGAAGATAAGCTTCGAGAGTACGTTCAAGAAAGTGGCAAAGTGTTTGAAGTCGGGGGAAATGAAAAAATCATTTCTAAGATTGAGCCCATTACTTTACAGGCTATGAAATTTGCGAAGTGTATCGAGTATCAATTGTACGATTTACTTGAAAACAAAGTGTATGCACGTATCTGGAATGGAGCATCTGGTAGATGGGATGAACGTTTTGAAGAGGAGATTACTAGACTTGAAGGAGAAGCGTGGAAGTCTCATCATGATCAAGCGATTATCGAAAACTTTCCGGAGCGATATGAATATCTAAGAGGTAGATTGAAGGCTTTTCACAATAAGGGTAATAAAAATCAAAAGGTACTCGATATTTTAAGAGGGAAAGATATTCGAGCCCGGTTCATCAATTCCTTTTCCGAAACAAAACGAAAGATGCTCATGGTCTCACCGTGGATATCGGCAGTAGTAGTCGACCGAGATATGCTCTCGAGATTGCAGCAATTTGCTAAACAAGGAAAGACCCTCTATATCTCGTGGGGAATTGCGAAAAACATGGAAACTGAGGACCGTAAGCCTAGTCCGGCGCTACTTAAAAGGCTGCAGGAGATTACCCATGAAGATGGCACACAGGCTGTGTTTGTTCGATGGTTTGGCAATCAGCATAACAAGGAAATTGTGGTAGATGCAAGAACACATATACTAGGCTCGTATAACTGGCTGTCTTATCGTGGGGAATACGATATTCGCCATGAATCTGTCGTGGTGATAAAAGAAGAAAAAGTAATTAAGGACACGACTGTATATATTGAAGCGAAGTTTATTAACGCGCTAAAACAGGATTTAACAGCTCTTTTAAGCAATGTGAGCGCGCAGGTTGAACCAATTATCGTGAAAAATTGGATGAAAGAGCTCATTATGTTAGACAGCTCACTTGAAAAGAGAAAACAGCTATCAGATCAACTAATGGAGCATCTACGAAACAATGGACAAGTTGAATTAATACATGAACTTGCATCCCTATGGGCTCGTTATGATGTGGAAGACTTTGGTGTGCGTTCGTATTTAAGTGAATTGTTAAATGAAGAGAATTTTGACTTAGCGAAGGAATATTATGCGCTTTGTCAAAAGCATATAAAAACAAGCCCTATCTCTGAGTGGGAGAAGGCTCCTGAGTTATCGGAATATAAGGAATGGTTTGCAGAGCAGAAGGTTGTGGGGAAGACGAAGCCACAATTACAAGAGAAACCTACTCCGAAAGGTAATGCTAATGGGAAGAAACGAATACCGAGGAGTAAGAAGAAGAAGTAAGTTAATGGTGTCCCACTTTTATAGGTGGCCATTCATTAAAACTATTTAACTGTGTTTATTAATTTTTTCTGGAGGATAATAAGGGATAATTATTTGGATATGTAGCGAGGATAAATTGAATTGAATCGTTATAAAAAGAATAAACCTAAATACTTATGGATACAAGAAGAATTAATGGAATTTTTTATTGACTAAGTGTGGATTAGTAGAAGAATGTTTTTCCAGTACATAGATACATAGAAAGAACTAAAAAGATAATGAACGATCCACATAAAGAAGAGTGTAACTGCTAAACTAAATTGAACAGTTTCTGACAGATAAAAATGAACACTTTTTGCCCGATATCATCTCGGCTAAGTTATGGTGGGATTTTAACATCATTGTTTAGTTGAGGGATTTGAAAGGTGAAAAAACTAAAATTGTTAATGCAGGTTTATCATCCACACTTCAATTCATCAGAAATCCTGCTAAATTACTTTACTTATAGAGTCATAGCTAAACTAGTAAGGGGATTGGTGAGAGAGGTTTTTGTTATGTTTTCCTCTCTCCCTCTCTATAAAAAAACTAGGAGGATTACTAAATGAGTAAAACTACACTAAAGACAACTATAGAAAAAAAGGTTCAGGAATTACATGAGAAATTAGAGGCTCTTGATTTGGTATTAGGAGAGAGCAAGTCAGTAGAATCAGCAGGAGTTAAAGCTATTGCTGAGATTCAAGCAAAGATTGCTGAATCAAAATCCCAATTAGTTGTAACAGACATTGAGAGTGCTAAACAGCATTTATCTATGTTGGATGAGATAACAAAGGATTTAGGCATTCAAGCATACCTAAATAAATCACTTGTCGAGTCAAAGAAAGAAGGCATCTTATCTGCATTGGATGATGCTTATGGAGTCCATAAAGAGGCGGTAGCATTGTTTAAAGAGCTAGATAATGAGTATGTATTGCATATGAGCATTGCATCTGTAAATTAGGATTTTGCATATCTGAATGGTCTTGAAAATGAGATAAATTCTGTGATTGGAAGTCTTAATACTTGTATGGTGCGACAAGGTGTTGTCCAAAATACCTCAACTTCTTTTACATTTAAATCAAGTGGATTGATTCATTTAGGACAAACAGGAGTATCTACTGCATCTAGAGGTTTTGAAAGTGCTATTAGCATGTTTGTTTGGGAATATAAAGTAAAAGTAAATAACTAATAAATGGAGGCTGAGCAGAGGTGCTTGGTCTTTCTTTTTTTAGCTGACATGTACATTCTACATGGATGAGGATAGAGAGGAGGAGTGGCTTAGACCTATTTAAGGGATATATTTATGGATCATCTAATACAGAATCCTACACCAAATATAAGGATACACTTGAGACTGACCCTGAGAAGCTGACAGAATCTTTGGTAAAAAAGATAGGATCAAGAGGAAAAGATTTAGGTAAGCTTATATACTGGATAAATGTACCATGTTAAATTATGTTTACAAAATTATTACAGAGTAATATTATTGCTATTGGGATTAACTATTGTAATCTCTATTTATCAAAGGGGGACAAATACATACTATGAGAAAGAACATGTTAATCAGCCTATTCGCATTACTAATGGGTGCTTTTTTAATGGTTGGTTGTAGTGATGAAAAGGTATCTAATTCAGAGGGAAAAGAAGAGAAGGCAACTCCCGCTGAACAAAAAAAAGTATCTAATGAGCCAGAAACAGAGCCAAAAGAAGATGAAAATGGAAATGTAGTGCTTACTGAGGTGGGGCATAAAACTAAAGGTGAGGATGGTACCACTGTAGAGCTACTGAAAATAAAAGATGTAAATCAAAATGTTAACATCGATCCTATCAAGTTAACTATTAAAGATTTAAAAGTAATCCAAATGACTAATGTGAGTAAGGATTCGGAAGAATTTTTACTCCAATATACAAATGGAACAAAATTACCTGAAAAATTAAATTATCTTCAAATTCAATATACAGCTGAAAATACTGAGGATAAGAATATTGGTTGGAATGGTATTCAAAAAATAGTAACTAACACTGGCGAGCAGTTAGATGCTAGTGGTAATGACTTTATCTGGGAGGAAAATGGATTTGATGGAACTTTTTATGGTAAGACTAAACATGAGGGTACTATTGCAGTTATAACCAAAAGTGATCCAAATCAATTAAAGAATGTTAAATTCATTATTGGTAGCACTTTTAATCCAGATAATTATGAGGATATTACTCCAGAACAACAAACTCAATTTGATTTTTAAATATGTATAGGAAGCTTGAGCGTATTTTTAAGCTTCCTTTTTTTGTCCATTTTCGAGGCAGTAATAAGGAGAATGTACAAATATAAAAGTTAAATAAGAATAGTATAGTAGAACCTAGAGCCTGCGGTTTGGGCTTCTTTTTGTATACTGTCACACTTCTAAAGACACTTCTAATTATAGCTCTGTAAGAAAATTGCAGACAAGGAGAGGGTAGAGATGACTAAAGCAATTGTACAAGAACAGACAAAGGCAAATAAGACTTTCACTATAGGAAAGGGTAAGAGTAAAGTAACTGTGACCTCAGAAGGAAATCCTTACTTTGATCTATTTGTAACAAAGATAAGTAGTATTTTTGTAGAGAATAAATATGAGTTGATGCAGGAAAGACTACTTAAAGGGAGAGGCAGATAATCTGTCTCTTTTTTTTATCTGCTTTTTTAGGCAAACAAAAAGGAGGAGCTATTACAGCTCTCTCCAAATAATTTTTATATGAGGTTGGTTATTTGTCTCCTTTGTTCTTGTATAGATAATCACCCGTTTTATCTTTCGATTCGTGAGTTGTTATTTTCTAATCAGCACCTTGAAAAGTACTTCCTATATAGAATTTTTGGCTTTGATGAGCGAGCAATAGTGGAGCCATATATAATAAACGAGGATTTAGAACAACATCTTAATTTGGAGCCCTTAACTTTTAAGGCTTCAAAATAGTAAGGTGAATTGTGAAACAAACAGCTAAGATAATTGATTCATCCGAATTTTACTCTTTGACATTCCATTTTGTATTATTCCGATAACCTGACCTTAAAATTTTGTGGAGTTCATCGGAAGATTTTCCGTTAACTACGTAAAGAATCACAGCTTTAGAGAGCTATTGTTGGTGACACAGTGTCGACTAGAGGGCGCCGTTAAATAAATTCCCCTTCAATTTCATAACAACATCCTATAGAATAAGGTTTTAAAACTGGTTTAAAATCATTTCGCTACCTTGACAGGGTAAGGGATCGTGGGTTGGACTCCCTCACAGGTCATCTTACATTTGAAGCCCCTGCTATGACTGGTTTTTGAGCATTTTCCGAACTTTATGCATCATGCAATATTATAGAGTAGGGGGGGGTTCCTTTTTATTATACGTTTTTTTAGTAGCATAGTAGTTGATATCTTTGGTTTTCATATCTACACACATACAAAAAAAGAGAAGACTAGAAAATCTTCTCCTTTTTCATTTAATCCTTTTCAAGATAATTAGTTCTTCGCTCTCCCAGTTGTTTCGCAGCCTTTTTAGCCTTCAGGATTTGTATATAGAGCAGCGGTTGTGGTTGAAGTATGACCAAGTTGAGTCATCAGTAAATGGATGTCTCCTGATTGCTCCATTAAGTTCGTCCCATAGGTATGCCTCAGTTTGTGTGGGGACATCGATTTATTGGATTTAAATGCTTTCGTGTATTTCTTTACTAAAGCCTCAATGGCGCGGTTGGAAAGAGGAGTGGCTCCATCATTCACCCTAGTCAAGAATACATAGGCCGTATCATCGTTTGATCCCCTATAACGCTAGTTAATCTTTTACGTCCTGCATAGACGGAGGAGATACTGCCACTACATCCTTTTTTTCGCCTTTACGTAAAACATGTATTTGTTTTTCCTCGAAATCCAAGTCTCGTAGCCTTAAGTTGGATAACTCATTCATCCTGATGCCACTTCCTAAGAAGAGAGATAAGATTGCAAAATCACGTTCCTTGTCCCTTTTAAAGTATATGAGTTTTCTGGACTTTTCGGGTAGCTCCTTTTCATAGTCATGCTTCACGAATTCAAGAAACCGAGCATCCTCATCATTGTGGAAAATCTTTGTCGATATTCTGGAAGCACGAGCCCCAATGTTTCTTTCACTTTATTCACTTCAATTTTCAACATGACATTTCAATAGAAGTAAGGTTCGCCATCTTCATTTTCTGTCTGGGTCGTTAAATACTTGCAAAATAACTTTCCAGATAATATATCATCATTATACTTTAAGTTATCTTGAGAAAAGTTCTCAAGTACTTCCCGTTCAAGAGCTTTAGACGAAATTATTTTTCTTTTTCAATAGAATGATCTCATTTACACAGTTACTTATAAAAAATCCGTATTAAATGAAGAACTAATCCATATTTTCGAGAATGTGGAAATTTATTCCTTGGACCGTTGCGATTACAATTCGAAAAAAGTAAGGTATGATTGGGTATATAGATTATGTACGATTATAAAAAGAAACAACTATGAATTTAAATCGTATATTTTAGCATGTAGGAGGAAATACGTTGAGCAGCTTTATTGTCATGCAAGGCAGTACATATCAAGAAGAAAAACAATTAGGGATCATCTGGTCTCCTCAAATAGACAAATCAGGCATGGTACCTCACTCATGGAAAAGGATGCAAGAGGTCAAAAGTGGCAATCGAATCTTTCATTATGTAAAAGGGTTCATTGTCGCAATTAGTGTAGTCAAAGAAGGCTGTAAAGAGGGTAGCAAGCCACAAACGATGCAAAATCATGATAGATGGAACGATGAAGGATATCTGGTTTCGACTGAATACCGTGAGCTAGAAGTACCACTGAATGTACGCGATCATTTTGATGAAATTGTCCGGTACCTACCTATTAAGTATTCAGCATTCCAAGTGGACGGAAGTGGCAATCAAGGCTACTTATATCCTTGTAATGAGGAGCTTTCTCTTAAACTATTAGAATGTATCAGTGTGCTCAACATTTATAAATTAGATGAAGATCAATTAGAACTTTCTGTTGATGAAGTCATTGAAAAAGAGCGTAACCCATTACTAACCATCATTGCCGAAACTGAATCAGAGGCTAAAATGAAAATCCGACGCGGCCAGCAAAAATTTAGAAAGAGCTTAATGCCACTCTGGAATAATGAATGCCCGCTATGTGGCATTGGAATGGAAGTCCTTCTAAGAGCAAGTCACGCTAAACCATGGAAGGACAGCTCAGATCAGGAGCGACTAGATCCATACAACGGAGTACTATTATGCTGCAACCATGATGCGCTGTATGACAAAGGCTTGATTTCGTTTGACGGTCAAGGTAGACTGCATATCTCTAAGCAGATTCCTGAAGAAGAGTATGTTCTGTACGGTTTGGCAAAAAACGTAAAAATCCCCGTTCATCCTGAAAATAAACTTTATTTTAAGTGGCATAAGAAGAATGTATTTGTGGAGAATAATAGAGTTTAATATCTTATTTTGAAGTAAAGGGGATAGATCCACATGCCAATACCCATTAAGCTAACACCGTTTTATCATGTCGAGGTTAACTCCTCGGCTTTTTCTATAGGTTTTGGAATGATTTTCGCCACGATAGCATCTTAGGTGAATGAAGCAGTTGGTAAATCTAAAACGAAAAGTTACAAAGTCACATCTACAAATTTTTGGATCACTAAATCCAAACAAACGGTAGGATGGAGCGGTGCCAAACCTATAACAAAAACCGTTCAAAAAAGTGCCAAATTGGCAAATAAGAAAGCAAGTTTATACCCTAAAATCAAAAATGATCACAACAGGGTGACTATGCCTACTCCTAAAATTGCCGATATGGAAATAGTGCCAAAAAAAGATAGAGTTAAGTGGACAAGTACAAATAGAAAAAATTACAAGAAGGCATACATAAAAAAATACGGTGATCCAAAAATTGATTGGAGCGGCGACTCTACCGAGATACATCACGTTGTTCCAAGAGAATACGGTGGAACTAACAAATTTGAAAATTTATTCCCGCTCCCTGTAAGAATACATCGTTCTACAGTTAATACCTGGTGGAAAAACTACTAATAAGGAGATCATCTATATGCCATTTATTAATCAAACTTTAGCAAGTTTTAAAAATAGATTAGACGAAGACTTAAGTATGATTGTTTCAGGTCCTGAAGGAGAAAACTCGAATATTGTTTGTTCCTTTAATGATCCGGCTACAAAAGAACAAATTGAGGAATTTGAAAAGAAAACGGAATGGATTTTACCAGAAGACTACAAGGCATTTTTATTTATTCATAACGGTTGTATGCTTTTCGAACATATAGACGAAGATGGCGACAGAGTGGGAGGGGAATACGGCTTCATTCTTTAGAAGAAATCGAGCGTGCATATAAAGATATGCAAGCAGATGAGCCAGATAAACCCTTGCCTTTTATTCCTATAGGCAGCGTATTGGACGGAACCTTGGCTATTAGTATTAAAAAACTCAAAACTCAAGAGCCAAATTATTTACTTAATTTTGATATACCATCTGAAGAATTTTTTGAAGACATTCAACTTAACTTCGAATTGTTTCTTGATCGATATATTATGACTCAGGGGAATGATTTTTGGAACTGGAACACTTATACAGCTGAAAACTATTATAGGTTATAAACAAAAAGCAGAGTGTGAAAAAACACTCTGCTTTTTGTTTAGGTTGCCAACCCCTTGCAAACCGTTATTTTATTGTAAGCGTTACAGAATTATAGTTTTTCCCATTACCGAGTGGATTGTAGTTTTTCTCAATGTTTCCTGCGGCGTCCACAGTGAAATAATTGATGGTTGTTGTCTTTTCAATTTTTAATGTTTCTGCAAATTCACGGGTGCCGCTTAATTTAATTTTAGTTGATTGGAAGGTAGGGCGGCTGCCGTCAAGCGTATAATAAATGGTGGCTGGCTCACTTGTTTCAATCTTAACATTAACCGGACCTGTGTATTTACCGTTTCCAGGTGTAGCTTTTGAAGTAGGCGGCTGATGGTCTTTTGCACTGTTGTAGGCTACTTTCATTAAGCCAATCAACCCATTGGCAAATTCCATTGCTTCTTCATGACCTTCTACAAAGGCTGGCTGGAATCCAACTGCCTGCCATCTTTTTGTATCCTTATTCCATAAATCTGCCCCTACTTCGAAGTTCCAGGCATAAATCCCCTTTTCATACCATAGGTAGTCCGCAGAGTTACCTGCAGCAGAGTATAGTACGTCAGGAATTGGACCTGTACGGCTAGGTAGAATGACCGTTCCGCGGTGGTCTTGAATATCATTTAAGATGTTATCAGAAGCTGCCCAGTAAAACGCTTCTTCACCAGCTGATGGGCGTGGTAGAGTTGTACGTTTTGAATCGTAAGCACCAGGGGACCACATGAAGTAGCCGCCATAACTATGAATATTCATTGCAAACTTAATATTTGGGTTTTTGTCAGCAAGCCAGACAAGGTTTCTTCCTTCAGGCTCAGAGTTTTCAGCTGGTCCAGCATAAGTTTCTCCCGTGCAACTTGTACCTCCGCCAATATAGCCATCAAAAACGGAACCAACAGAATGGTTGCGGTTAAGGTCAACTCCCCAATTATTACGGTACCCAGGGTCAGAGGCAGTGGGACCACAGTGATTGGTCATATTCTTACGCTGCACATTGTAATCATTGAGGCTGTAATTGGCACCATCAGGGTTTACTGAAGGTACAAGGAATATATCAAGATTATCGACAAGCTTTCTTGTCTCACTATCTTGACTATAGTTTCGCAGTAGTCTTTCCGCTGTTTCGATTGTTACGAGTGGGGTCACCCATTCACGGGCATGCTCCTGAGCATATCCAAGAACACCTGGTTTAGAACCGTCTCGATGCTTGCCGATTCGGATCGCTTTTACTGTAAAAGGATCACGGGAAACGTCTGCCCCAGCTTTCAAGCCATCAGTTAATATCGCAGCATTTGTAGTTGGTGCGACAACACCAGCACCAGTATTACCGCGGTATGTAGTCGCAGTGACAAGGTGGCTAGCATTCTCATTCAGTGCTTTAACCACTTGTGCGGCAGTACTTGTTGCCTTTCCTGACGAATCAGTAGCTAAATCTACTAAAATCTTGGTACCATCCACAGTCACTTTTAGTGGTGCATTATTGGTTCCTGGATTCTTGAATTCTACCGATACATCATTCCCGCCTTCATGCCCCCATGCTTTTGAGGAAACAACAACTGCGAGATTGGTCGTGCCGCCGATAGTTGCTTGGGCAAGACGTCTGTAACCATTTGTTTTATTTGGCATATCAATGATTTCTACCAAGTTCGGAAATTCTTTTGCAAGGTTTTCGGCACGTTCATATAATTCATTTGGTGACATATAGTGGTCAACAAAATCCGTAACATAATCTGTTTTTGGATGTTTCGGCTCTTTCCCTAACCATTCAGTAATGGTGCTCGTAGCTGTTCCTCCAAGATTACTTTCAATTTTAACAGATGAAGGAATGGCGCTAACTGGTAGAAGCAAATAGTGATATAAATATTCACCGTAATCTACCAATCTAGAAAGTGTAGCGGATTTTTCCTCACCGTTCTCGGTCCAAGTTGCTTTAAGTGCTGTGCTAGCAGTCGCACCGGCGCTTGATTTCACTTCGAGATATAGGAAGGTGCCTGATTGATTGGTAAAATGGTTTGCCCTAAGGACTTTAAGTGTATCCTCGGAAGCTGCCAGACTGGCTTGCAGCTGGACAGTAGATTGCCGCTCTGCCACGCGTGTGTTCCATTGATTTTCGGTGATCAGGGTCTCTTTTACATTGATGCCAAAGGTCTTTAACATGGCAATTTCTGTTGGTGTGACAACGGCATCCACTTCATAGACTCCGTCGTGTGCTTCGATTCTGTGGGTAAGGTCAATTCCAAGCTCAAGAAGCTTGTCCTTTGCCTTTTCATTTGGTACTACAAGTTGAACAATTGAGACCGATTCTTCCTTAGGAATCGGCTGGTCAGGTTGTTCGACCGCTGCAACCGGAATACTTAGGCCTGTATAAAATGTAGAGAACCCTAGTCCGGTAATGGCAGTCATCACCACTAAATTCCTTTTCCATTTCTGCTTTTTCTGTTTTGTCAAAAACTGCACCCCCAAAATGCTAGAAATTTTAATACAAGCTTATTGTAAATTGAATGTACTTAATATCTTGTCGTAAAATCAGGGGCAGATAAAAATCGGCTCTACAAAAATTTTATTGAGAAAATATAATACTTTATTTTAGAAGAATAAATTTTAGGCTGTTTTTCCTGTTTAAAAAGTACTGTGCCACTCGAAATCCAGTAATTTTAGGAGTACAAAATTACTGGATTTTATTCCATTATAATCCCCATAAACTGTATATTGATAATCAACTGTTTTTATTGTTTAATATTGTTGCTGCTTGTTTAATTTTGTAAAAGGAAAGTTGTAATATATTTCATGTGAATTGCGGCTCTATTGTTAAAAGCCATTAAATGCCTATCAACCTTTGTGCCAGTCCAACATTTAATAAAGAAACAAGAATTATTATGAATAGGAATGATGGGGAATGGCAAAAAGAAACCGAGGAAAATCAATCAGCTACTTGCCTTCAAATGGCAGAGGGACATGCCCACTGTGTGAAAGAACAGGAGTAAAGCTTCTCTACCCGCACAAAACTGAAACAAACCAAACCATCAAAGTCTGCAAAAACTGCCGCCATAAATAAAAATCTCATAGTATAAAAAATCACATTCAGCAATTGACCGTAAAAATGAAACCATGGAAATGGAAGCTATTACTATGGTAAAAGCGCTACAAGTAAGTAACAACCGCACAGAAGCAGAATCAGCTATGGCGAAGGAGAACCTATACTTTGGCTCGTCTGCAGACAGATATTCTCGAGCTTGCGATAACAGATTTAATCGAGAAATATAGTAAATAAAAAACACCAACATCCATTGGGTGCTGGCGTTACATCTATACGGTAATTCATTAAAGTCTATGAATATAAAAAAAATCTGGCAACATTAGAACAGTTTGAATAATAATTCCCATTCGGTGGGATAGTATTCTTACACCTAAATGTTGTCTATCCCTGTTATCAGTTGCCTGGTGCAGGGGTAGTTTTATTGTCCTGGTAAGTTACTATGTGAGAAACACATTCAATTAAGCTTAATACAGCTCTTCCCAGTGCCCTTGTAACAGCCTAAAAGTTGGTACGGGGCATTTTGTGCGTTATGGCTGCTTGCTACTAATATCCTATATCTTGATGGAACTAGTGAAAAAAGAGAAATCAAACAGTCTAATACCGATAGCAGTTACACCAAAATAAACCCCTTGGAGCGAATGGGTTTATCTTTCACTTATAAAATGCCACAAAAGTCCTTGCAAACAAGTATACAAGGACTTTTATAAGTTACATAAAAGAAATAGCACCACTAATTATAGCTAATACTGTTAAGATTAACGATGTCAAGATGGCCCATTTGTATGCGAATTTCTGATATTCTCCAAGGTCTTTATCAACCATACCAACTAATAGAATGGTTGATGCAACAAGTGGACTCATTAAATGAGCGGGTTGTCCCAATATAGAAGCCCGAGCAATTTCTAACGGACTAATACCATAGGCTGAAGCTGCTTCTGCAAGAATAGGGAGAACTCCAAAATAATAGGCATCATTCGATAAAACGAAAGTGAATGGCATACTTGTAATGCCAACAATGACAGGAAAAAACTGTCCTAATGAAGCAGGTATTATCGCAACCAGTCCATTAGCAATAGCATCAACCATTTTTGTACCGGAAAAGATTCCTGCAAATACTCCTGCCGCAAAAACTAATAGAACAACAATTAATGCGTTTCCAGAGTGTGCTAAGATACGTCTTTTTTGCATTTCCAAATTGGGATAGTTAATCATTAAAGCAATAGCGAATCCGACCAAAAATAAAATAGGGGAAGGTACCAATCCCATAATAAGAAGAACCATAATGCCTACCACAATTAATAAGTTAACCCACAAAAAACGAGGACGTTTAATGTCAATATGATGATATGTTTCAGTGGCTTCATTTTCTATAGTAGCAGCTATTTCATTTTTCAACTCTTCTATATGTATTACACCAAGTCGTTTACGTTCTTTTTTCCCTAAAATAAATGCGACGAAAATAACCCAAAGAGCACCACCGAACATGGTAGGAATAAGTGGAACAAAAAATTCGGATGCATCAAGTCCCAATACTGCTATTGCTCGGGTAGCAGGTCCACCCCAGGGAGTCATGCCACTCATTACACTTAAAGCTAGCATGGCTACTGTGGCTAAAACCAATGGATTCATACCGATTCGTTTATAAAGTGGATACATAGCTGAAACAGTAATGATATACGTTGTTGTACCGTCTCCATCCAGGGCCACGAGTAATGCAAGAATTGTGGTACCCAACGAAATTTTGACAGGGTCCCCCTTGACAACTTCTAATAACTTTTTGATAAGTGGGTCAAATAAGCCCGTGTCTATCATAATACCAAAAAACAATATGGCGAATAATAATAGGGCTGCAGAAGGAGCGACTAGCTTAATACCTTCCATCATCATAGTGCCAATTTTACTTCCAAAACCACCAACTCCCGCAAAAACGATCGGAACTAAAGTTAAAGCAACAATGGGTGATAAACGTTTGGACATAATTAAATAGGTAAAAACGGTAACCATGGAGATGCCTAAAATTGTAAGAAACATTATTAAATCCCCTCCCAAATTTTGAATGCGCTTTCAATTGATCTCTGGATGGCTAAGAATTAGTTTTGTGACTCTTCAGAAAAATTAACTGGTAGATTAATAAGTTTTACACTATGCTTATGCGCTTTTCTTTATTAAAGGTAATACAGGGAGAACAATAAGTTAAATACATATTTTTTTTGTATAGGTATCAAAATAATTTATTCTTAATAAATGATGGGGGGAGGAGAGCAAAGAAAGCCAAGGGATAAGTGATACAATAAAGAAATTATTAAAAATTTAATGCTATTTTTAGTATTTAAAAAGAAGGTCATCATCTAAATATTGTGGATGATAACCTTCTTTTCTTTATTAATCAGACTTTTTCAGTGTCCTTGAGCAAAGCTCGCTCCTTTTTTATTTAACATTTAGTTTTAAGGTTACTGTTCTTGTCTTTTTTTCTTAAACTTAATTTTAATACCAATCTTAGTAATGGAGGCACTGCGGCATAAATAAAAGCCATCCGAAATAGTTGATAGCTGGTAACAATAGATACATCAGCATTTACTTCTTGTGCAATGATTCCCATTTGATCCATTCCACCAGGGGCTAAACTTAAAAAACCCGTAATAGTCGATAAATCATAATACTGGGTCAGTAGAAAACTAAAAAACATTGTTGCGCAGATCAAAATCAGTCCGTTCATCAAAGCCAAAAATAAGGTCTTTCTTTTATTGTCAAGTTGTTCCGGTTTTAATAGTAAACCGATATAACCGCCAACCATAAATTGAGATATATCAAGAAGTGAAGGAGGAAGTGGTGGTCCCTGCAAACCAAAAAGACCTATTGCGGCAGCAACGATTACTGGTCCCAAAAAGTAAGGAGCTGGTAATTTGATTATTTTACCTATTCTTGCTGCGAGGAAACAAATAAGCGCGAACAGAAACATAAGGGGAAATAAATCACTCCACTCTGGAATAACGTTATCCATTATTTTAGATGAGTCATTGGTACTTTTCCCTGCAAAAATAGGACTGAAAATTAAAAGGGGAACTAAGAAAACAACCATTATCACTCTTGTAACATGGAAAAAGGTTACTGTCGTAATATCAATACCTTTCATTTCTTCTGCAAACACAACAATTTGTGACAAACCTCCAGGAATACTACTCGTTAAGGAGGTAGGATAGTCAATGCCGGAATATCTTGACATAACAAAAGCTGAACATACACACACAAGGACAATTAAGGTTGTAAGGATCAACATTGAGGGAAGGTGACTAATCATGTCAGACAGTGAACTCTTGGTAAAAGAAATGCCAATTGAATAACCTACAATAATCAATCCAGTATTTCTCATCGAAATGGGCCAAATTAATTTAACGTTTTTGAAACGTGATGTAATTAATAGGGCTGCCATTGGACCTAGAAGCCAGGGGATTGGCAACCTGATAAGAGAGAAAAGGCAGCCTCCAATAAAAGCAGTTAGAAGTGCAGCCGAAAATTGGATTGTCTTGCTTGCATTATTTAAATCCCACTTTTTCATATTAATTCTCTTCCTTTGTACTAGTTTTATTTCGATTCGTCTTATTGCTATTGTTTAGAATCATTAAGAAAATCAATAAATGCTTTTACTTGTGCCAACTCCATAGTCACATCCCGATAAAAAACCCAAGTTTCTCTAAGCAAATAGCTATTATCGCTTAATACAATGGGGAAAGTATACAGTGGTTCATCATTTTTAATACAGATTTCTGGTAAAATGGCATATCCTAAACCATTAAGAACCAGTTCTTTACATGTTTCAATCCGATCTACCTCCATTGAAATCTTAGGTGGTACCGCAAATGTTTCCTGCCACCAGTTTTCAATAGTATTCCTTAACGATTGGTCTGTCTGATAATTAACTCTAGGAAGAAAAGGAAGTTCTTTTAAATCAATTTTTTTACTGGAGGCAATACAAATCTTTTCTTCTTGAAATAACACTTTATTTTCCTGCCATTTGTAAGGGCCTCTAACTATCCCGAGGTGTGCTTCTTCTTTTTGAAGCATTTGATGAATTTGAGAACTCCATCCAGTTTTCAAACTAATTTCAACCTCTGGATATAGGGTTAGAAATTCTTTTAATAATACTGGTAGTTTATAACGGGCAAACAAGCCAGATACACCCAATCGTAAAGTTCCTTTTACTTTTTTATCCAAATTTGAAATGTGTTCTTTTGCAGCGCCTAATTGCTTCCGCATATTTTTCGAATATTGAACGAGGTATTCCCCTTCAACTGTAAACTCGACACCTTTTTTGCCTCTAGAGATTAAATTTGTTGTGAACTCTTTTTCCAGCTGTTTTATACGATAGGATAAAGCTGGCTGAGAAATAAATAGTCGTTGTGCTGCCTTTGTTATATTTCTTTCTTCGTAAAGAGTAATTAAAATAAGCCAATCTTTTTCATCCATAAAATTTTTCTCCTTTAACCATAAAAAATATTTATGGGTAATTATAAATAATAATAATTTATTTAATTTCTAAAAGTATAATACAACTAATCAATAAAAGAAATCTATCTATTTATGTAAAGCAATAGACTCACTCTAGTTCGCGTTTACTGCATTTTTCATAAAATTTTTCTATGGCAATGAATAAAAAAACAATATTATTTTTATTCATTATTTTCACTTATTATTTACATGAAGAGTTATCACTACTTAACAGGAGGGGTAAAATGGCAAATACACAAAATTATGATGTAGTTGTAGTAGGAGCAGGAAACGCAGCTTTATGTGCCGCAATCTCAGCAAAAGAGGGAGGTGCTAGAGTTCTTGTATTAGAACGAGGACCATTGGAAAAGCGTGGAGGAAACTCTTTCTTCACAGATGGAGCCATACGTGTAGCCTACAATAATTTAGACGCAATCAGAAAAGTAATACCTGAATTAACAGACGCAGAAGCCGAGTTAATTGTTATGCCTGAATACTCGGAATCCGATTATTACAATGATCTAATGCGAGTAACAGGTGGACAAAGTAATCCTGAGTTAGCAAAACAGCTTGTTTCTAGATCGTATGAAACAATTGCGTGGATGCGTGATCAGGGAATAAAATTTGAATTGAATTATGAAAATCAATCTTTCGTACAAGATGGTAAGCGCAATTTCTGGGGAGGACTGCCTATCAAAACGGAAGATAAAGGCGTTGGCTTAATGAGACAGCTCTTTGCGCGGACAGAAGAAATTGGTATTGACGTTTGGTACGATTCACGTGCTGTGGAGCTTGTATCAGAGAATAAGACAATATCCGGTGTCGTTGTTGAGAAAGATCATACAATGGTAACAGTTCAGACATCCGGTGTGATTTTGGCTTGTGGCGGCTTTGAAGCCAATAAGCAAATGAGATGTGAAAACATTGGTGAAGAATGGGAAGCGGCAATTGTTCGTGGAACCGAATTCAACACAGGAGACGGCATTTCCATGGCTATGGCAGTCGGGGCTCAAAAATTTGGACAGTGGTCTGGATGTCATTCGATTGGGACAGATTATAACGCGCCAAAAGTAGGAGACTTCACGAAGCCGGGAGATATTTTTAAAAAGCATTCTTATCCGTACAGTGTCATGCTTAATAATGAAGGGAAACGTTTTGTTGATGAAGGAGCAGATTTGCGAAATTACACCTATGCCAAATACGGCCGTGAGGTATTAAAACAGCCTGGACATGTGGCATATCAAATTTATGATGCACAGGTACGCCCGATGCTGCGTAAAGAATATGACCTTGAAGAAGCGACTATTTATAAAGCAGATACACTTGAAGAGTTGGCTAGTTTACTGCCGGTCAATCAAACACAATTCCTTAAAACGATCGAAGAATATAACAGTGCCGTACAAGATGGCGAGTATAGACCCGCAGAGAAAGATGGCAAAGGAACGAAAGGAATTACCCCTCCTAAATCCAACTGGGCACTTCGAATTGAGCAAGGGCCATTCTATGCTTTCCCTGTAACGTGCGGAATCACCTTCTCGTTCGGTGGTTTACATGTAGATGCAACGGGTCATGTGTTAGACAAAGAAGAACAACCGATAAAAGGTCTCTTTGCGGCTGGTGAAATGATTGGGGGGATTTTTTATGAAAACTATCCCGGTGGATCCGGGTTAATGTCTGGAGCAGTCTTTGGAAAATTAGCTGGTTCATCCGCAGCCCACTATACTCAAGAAAAGGTTGAAACGATCAATAATCACTGAGTCTTTTCCTTGAATGGTCTATTAGATAAGAATGTGTCCAAAAATAATAGAGATACGTGAAGTAGAAGAATGAAAAATAGCCAAGGCTTAAAATAGTCCTTGGCTATTTGATATTTTAAAATATTAAAAGTCTTTATGCATTGACTAAAACTCATATCATATAGGGATATGAGTTCTAGAGAATAGCTTTAAGCGTCCGGATGGCCCGACAATAAATAATGGGTTGGTTTGTGGATATTTTCCCCTATAACAAGAATGATAGATAACAATTAGTTTTCTTTTTGTTTAAATACCCTAGTAACCATGAAAATCTGGATTCAGTATCTATATCCTAACTTGTATAAGGGTGAGCGCTCCCTCCCGGAAATTTTTCAACTATTCTCAATCCTATTTTATAATTGAATTTTGTAGGCATCGGTTAGTTGGAGATACATTAGAGTCTGGTCTCTATTGAAAACTCACTTATACAAAACAAGGATCATTGAAGTAAACTATTTCGGAAAGAATTTTAGTGCCATTCATATTTTTGAATAGTTCTTTCGCTTCTTTTTCTGTGTCAAATTCAAAAATTTTAATATTTCCTTTTAAAAAGACAGTGATGACCCACATTGCAAAGCCTCCAAGTGATAGATAATTTTTTTTTTGCGTAATTTGCAAATCAAATCAAGCTAATTGATAGGTAAGGTCGTAATTATTTTTCGTGTACACGTATCCCTCTAAAATGATTCTTGCTGTGCGTACCACTTTAATAGCGCGAATGTGTCCTGCCAAAAAATCAACTTTTGTTTCCATTATTCCCGCCGGGTGGGCTAATCGAAAAATTTCCTGTTTGATGTCCACCATATCCGATAAAATCGTTTCCTGTAAGTAAGCTCCTGCAGTTGCACAGATTGCTCCTGTAATAGCAAGCGCTTGATGGGGCTTCTGCATCGACATCATTCTGATCATCAAATCCATCTCTGACGCTTTTCTATCCGATCCGTTTATGTCGACATAATCCATAGGAGGAGCAATTAGGGTCATTTTAGGCACAGCAGGAGATTGGACAGTTGCTGATTTCTTATCGGAAAATTGACACATTTCAGCTGCAATTGACCGGATTTCTTCTAGTTCATTTAATTTTTCCTGTGAATATTCAGTGGGCAATTCGCTTCCGTTTAGACCAATATCCTGTGCCCTTACAAAAACAAGTGGATTAGCAACATCAATAATTGAAACTTGAATCAGTCGATCCTTCGTTTTAATCATGTCAATTGGATTTCCTGTAGGGAATAGTTTTCCTGTAACTGCTCCTTCAGCACGAGTAAAAGAAAGATAGATAGGTGATCCTTTACCAGGTACGCCTGGAATTGAGCAGCTGCCTTCTGTTTTCACTTGTCCATTTTCAACCTCTACTTCTGCAATAATCAATTTTTGTGTATTTGTGTTAAAAATTTTTACCGTTGTAACAGGTTCTTTTGCCGGAACTAATCCGTGCTCAATTGCGTAAGGTCCTACAGCAGATGAAATATTACCACAATTCCCTTTAAAATCAACCATTTGATTATCGATGCTGATCTGCGCAAATGTATATTCCACATCGAATTCTGGTGAATCCGATTTTTTGATAATCGCAGCTTTACTTGTCAATGAATTCGCTCCTCCAAGACCATCAATCTGTCTCCGATCCGGACTGCCCATCACGTCAAGTAAGAAACCTTCCCAGTGTGAGCGATTCGAAGGCATATGTTCAAAGTTAAGGAACACACCTTTACTTGTCCCGCCGCGCATTACAACTACTGGTACTTTCATTGTTTAACCACCTTTTCTCAACCCATTATTTATAGCACTACCGGTTCCATTGGGAATATAGTATGATAAGTTATGTAATAAGTAAAATACAAATTTTTTTAATAAAAACGATAAAAAAACTTATAATCTAAAAGTGGGAGATGGTGAAGTGGACGAAAAAGATTGGATTGCGATAAGGATACTATATGAAGAAAAAAACATTAGCCGTGCCGCAGAGCGTTTATATATATCGCAGCCGGCGTTAACGTACCGGCTTAAAAATTTAGAAAAAGAATTTAGCACGAACTTATTTTTCAAAATAAAAGGAGGCATTGAGTTTACTTCCGAAGGGATACATTTAGCGGGCTATGCGGAAGAAATGGTGAAAAAGTTGCAAAAAACGAAAGATTATATGCTTAATATGAAAAATGAGGTAAGAGGAACTTTAAGGCTTGGCGTTTCCAGCAACTTTGCCCAATATAAACTACCAGAAATATTGAAAAAGTTTTCAACACAATATCCTCATGTACAATTTAATGTGAATACAGGCTGGAGTACAGAAATCATGCATCTTCTGGATTCCTCTAATGTTCAATTAGGCATTCTGCGTGGAAACTATGAATGGTATGGAATCAAATCGTTACTGCATAAAGAAAGACTTTGTTTAATCTCTAAAAAAGAGGTAGACTTAGATGATTTGCCACAACTTCCATTCATAAATTATAAAACAGACAGTTCTTTAAAAAACTTAATAAATGGCTGGTGGCATGATAGATTCCCGGAGCCACCATTTGTAACTATGGAAACAGATCGACAGGAGACGTGCAAAGAAATGGTCAAAAATGATCTTGGTGTTTCTATTTTGCCGGAAATATGCCTGCAGCCTTCAGATAACTTGCATACATACGGGTTATCTTACAAAAATGGGAAGCCAGTCTTAAGAAATACATGGTTAATGTATAACCAGGATTCTTTAAAACTATCTACTGTGAAAAACTTTATTGATTTCTTGAATAAAAATTCCAATCTTTAACGAAAAAGCACAATGAAATTTATTGACAATTTCATTGTGCTTTTTCGATTTCTTAATTTAATATAAAATCGATTATAAGTTTTTTTTTCGAAAAAGTAAAAAAAATATGTATTTCACTTATTTTAAGAAATGAACTATTCTAAAAATAGAAACCAAATCAACAGGGAAACAGAAAATATTATATAATGTTTTTTAACTATTCAAACTTTTTATCCGATTTGTAAGCGGTTTCTTTAATAGGAGGGGATTCATATTCTTACGTTACTTGGAATTTCAATGGTCGTTGTCTTTACTTATTTAATCATGTCTAAACGGTTATCACCTGTTAATTCTCTTGTGGTCATTCCAATTATCTTTGCATTAATTGGCGGATTTGGTCCAGAGCTCGGAGATATGATGCTCGATGGAATAAAGGTTGTCGCACCTTCAGCCGCTTTGCTATTGTTCGCTATTTTGTTTTTCGGAGTTCTGATTGACGCTGGATTATTTGATCCACTTATTAAAACTATGTTAAAAATCGTAAAAGGGGATCCGGTTAAAATAGCGATAGGAACAGCAGTAATCGCAATGACCGTTGCCTTAGATGGAGATGGTACCACGACTCATATGATTACGATTTCCGCTATGCTGCCTCTTTACTTACGACTTGGTATGAATCCACTTATTCTTGCCACTATTTCTATGCTGGCTGTCAGTATTATGAGTGGTATGACTCCTTGGGGAGGACCTGCAACAAGAGCAATAGCATCTTTAGGTCTCGATGCAAATGAATTCTTTGTCCCGATTATCCCAACACTGTTCGCAGGTATTGCAGCTATTCTTTTTACCGCTTATGTACTTGGGAAAAAAGAGCGCAAAAGGCTTGGGGTTGTACATATCAAAGCTGCACCTGAAATGAAAGGAGCTCTTGCTGAAGCAGCGGTAGCTTCCGCCATACAAGACGATTTAAAGCGCCCTAAATTAATATGGGTCAATCTTTTGTTGACGCTCACGGTTATGGTCATTCTTGTAATGGGCTTCGTACCGGTACCTGTGTTGTTTCTAATCGGATTTGTGCTTGCTTCGATCATTAACTACCCTAACTTAGAACAGCAAAAAGAGCGAATCGTGTCACATGCAGGAAACGCTATAACCGTCGTCACATTAGTATTTGCGGCTGGTATTTTCACAGGGATCTTTTCCGGAACAAAAATGGTAGACGCCATTGCAAATTCATTAGTGGCCATCATTCCGGATTCTTTAGGCTCTTTTTTACCGATGGTCGTTGCGTTCACCAGCATGCCATTTACGTTCGTTTTATCCAATGATGCTTACTACTTTGGTGTTTTGCCAATTCTTGCCGAAGCAGGAGAAGCTTATGGGGTGAGTCCTTTAGAAATTGCCAGAGCTTCCGTACTGGGCCAGCCTGTACATTTCTTAAGTCCACTCGTGGCATCGACTCTTTTACTAGTAGGGATGGTAAAAACAGATATCGGGGAACTACAGCGGTATGCATTTAAATGGGCTCTAATTTGTTCATTAGTCCTTATCATTGTTGCCATCTTGACAGGGGCTATCATTTAAGTACAATGTTATCTAATAAATTCTTCGAATTTAAACAAAGTAGGGCTGTGCCAAAACCAATTATTATTAGTGGTTTTGGCACAGCCCATTCTTTTATTTAATTCCAGAAGTCTCACCGCTAGCTTGAGTAATTATTTTTACGATTGTTTTCGCAAGGTTCATAACCGTGTATAGACGAGTATCATTTAAAAATTGCATGGTTGGCAGCGGATCTATATAATTGACCATTCCTGTAATATGATAATCTCCCACTTCCGGCAATACTTTTTTTAAAGCTTTCCCTGGGACAAGTGGTCCATCCTTCAAGAAAACATGACCGACCTGGTTTTGATTCCCTAAACAAGCATCCACACTAAAAATTAGAGGCTTTTTGAATTGTTTTTTAATTATTTTCAACGTGTCTTTTAAATTAAATGCATGAACGGGATTTTCCAAAGTACCGTAAACACGATAAGGCACCGTATGTTCTTTAAGCATTGTCCCGACTAAAGGGCCTAATGAATCCCCAACTGATCGGTCCGAACCAATGCACAGAAAGATTACATCTTCATTTTGACATCCAGAAGATTGAATAATCTCTTTGACTTTTAATGCTAAGCAGTTTATTTCTTCGCCTTTTGGTTCCACAGAACAAATTGCTCCTCTTCTTGTAAATTAGACTCATCTTCATTCCCCTTTGTTCTATTATACGAACAAAAAGGACATCATGCATGTAAATATATGTATATGCTCGAGGTCATATCCAATATTTTACTTTTGGAGAAACTTTTTAAATATACTTCTCTGTGATTATCTGGTCTTCTTCAAATTCTCACCTGGCGTGTCAGTATTGCTTTTGAAATACCGGGTAACAACATCTGAATATCATTAATCATCTTGTTCTTTTAGACATCTTCATCTAAAGTAAATGGATATATGATATAGAGGTGAAGAGATGGCATTTAGGCTATTACGATATTTTATTTTTTTTCTTGGTTTAACTTTTTTTGGATTAGGGAATGCGATTGCGGTAAATGTTCAATCCTTGGGGCTGCACCCATGGGAAGTTTTGAACGTTGCCCTGTTCCAGCGGTTCGGGTTCACGATTGGGACTTGGAGTGTCATGTGTGGATTAGTACTTGTGGTGATCACCTTTGTAGTCGATAGGAAGTATATTAGTATTGGTACCTTTCTAAATGCCTTATCAATAGGACCAATCATGGATTTTTTCTTACATCTCAACATTCTTCCTCATGAAACGGATCAATTATGGTTGAATCTACTCATCTTGTTGATGGGTATCATCATATCCGGCATTGGCGGAGGAATTTATGTGGCTGCGGGAATCGGGGCAGGTCCTCGAGATGGTTTCATGCTTTCCGTTTCGGAAAAAACCGGGTTATCGGTCAGCCGGGCAAGAATTTTTGTCGAGAGCCTCATCTTGATATTCGGGTTCACCCTTGGAGGTCCAGTGTTTATTATGACGTTTGCATATACCTTTATTCAAAGCCCAATCTTTCAGTTTTCCATGAAGCTAATGCGTTCCTATATCGCTAGTTTGGAGCGGAAGCAAAAGGGACAATTTGAGCTTCCATTATAAATTGAAAGGTGGATTCAAAAATGATACAGATATTGATGCACGAATATTTGCTGAAATGATTATCGAAAAACTCAACTATTCTTATGAAGATTTTAAAAGGGAGTTGGGTTTTGATAAAAGAGTCAGTTTTTCTTTTCAAGACTACATTTATCATATTAATGAACTTCTAAGCTATGGCATCTCTAAGATTATGAACTCGATTACAATCGTTTTGTACAACGGAGGAGCCACTACAACAGGCAACATTGGATGGAAAGCCTTTAGAGGAAATATGGAGTAATTTGAAAATATTATAGTGTGCTATGTAACTAACGCAGGTTAGTGAAAGAAGGAATTTTCATATTCTATACTGATAATTTATAAAAAATTCTGATCGTTTATAATAAAGCTTGATTAGGATCCTGTTTTGATGTGCAGGATTTTTTCTTGTTCCGCAATTGGATCATATTCTTGAATAAAGAAGAAATTTATATAAATAGTCTTAAAATTATGATTTATTCCAAAAAAGATCATCGTTTTTAAATAATGTACAAATACAGTGCAACCAGTACGTGCCTATTATGTAATTCACTTAAAGGATATAAAGAATAAAAAGGCTCTAATATTGAATAAGAATATAGGGCGTAACTATTTTTGAAGATTTTTTGAAACTGTGTACTTTTAGGTTGTTTTTAAAACAAATAGGTTCCATTTCATAAGTGAGAAGGGAGAATGTCTTTTGAGCTTAAAACATGAGAAACATATGAGGTCAGAAAAAGCTGATAAGACTTATTTGGAATGGAGAAGGAATAGTAAGGTACCTCCAGAAGAATTTATCAAATTAGTCATTCCTTCTATAATGTATGGGATTGATTTTGAAACAAAAAATAACAGGTATATAAGTTGACAATTAAAATAGGTTGGTTCAATATACATGCTATAGCATGTATTTATTAATATCTCAGTGGAAGATTTAGTAATATGCTTAGCTCTATCTTATATCTTAATTAATAGAGGTGATATATGGATTTACAAGATTTAATTGGGTATCTTATTCATCGTACGGATGTAAAAATGACCAATTATTTTACCAAGAGGTTAAAACCATATGAAGTTACCCCAGAACAATGGGGCATTATTAGTGTTCTTTGCAGCCAAAAAGGCACTACTCAAAAAGAGTTGGCAGAAGCCATTGATAAAGATCAAACTACTATCGTAAGAATGATACAGTCAATGGAAAAAAAAGGGGTTGTAATGAAGTCTTTTAATGACCAAGACAGGCGTTCACATTACCTTTTCTTAACTGAAAAAGGTGACGATATAAAAAAAACTATCCTGCCTGTGGTTAAAGATGCTCATCATTTCGTTACGAGTAATTTAAGCGAGGAAGAGATCCAGCAATTAAAATCGTTATTAAACAAATTATATGATACACGCTACTAATACTTGTTCCTTATGGATGCTATGCTATTTATAAGGAACAAAGTCAATTTTTCGCATTATATATGTTATAGCATGTATTTTTTGCTTGTGTCATATGTAGAGTTGGTAGCGTCAATAATTTTAATTACAAAAGCTAAATGAAGGAGTAGATAGAGGATGCTGAATGGAAAAGTAGCAATTATAACAGGAGCAAGTCGAGGGATTGGAGCTGCTACAGCCAAATTATTTGCTCAGTATGGGGCTAAGGTAGTTGTAAACTATGCCAATAATATGGGGGCGGCAGAGGAAGTAGTAGAATTCATCCGTGAAAATGGTGGACAATCCATTGCGGTTCAAGCAGATGTTAGAAATCAAGAAGATATGAATTCTCTAGTAAATCAAACTATTTCACATTTCGGAAAAGTGGATATTCTGGTAAACAACGCAGCCATTCACTTTGCTATGAAACCCTTCTTTGACATGGAATGGGATGAATTCAGGCCCAAAATTGAAGAGGAAGTGAAAGCAGCTTTCGTTTCAACAAAATCAGTATTACCGGTTATGAAAGAACAGAAATACGGGAAGTTAGTTTTCATTTCAAGCGGTTTAAGCCACCAGCCTATGCATGGCTTTATTGCACATGGAACAGCAAAGGCGGCAATTAATTCCTTTGTACGGTATCTGGCTCAAGAATTAGGACCATATAATATTACAGCTAATACAATATCACCTGGTATGGTCGAAACAGATGCCACTAAACATACTCCTGCAGAAGAAAAAGAAAAAGCAGCCACATTTACTCCATTAGGAAGAATTGCAAACCCTGAGGATATTGCTCGTGCTGCCTTATTTTTTGCAAGTGATCAAAGTGCCTTTATGACAGGAACTTATGTCCCGGTATCCGGTGGCATGGAAATGAATTCATGAATTTATAAAAAATCAAATCTAATTTGAGATGATTACGGAAGTTTTAGTCATGAGAAAAATAATATTAGCATTTGATAGAGAGCTTGTGATTGCAGAAAGAAATAGAGCAGGATGGAATGTGTCTTCTCGGTAAAAGGCGCAAACCCCAAACATTACCTTATGATTCAAATAATGTGGAAATAATTTACTGCGGCACTTTTGATAGAGGATTGTGGAGAAGTGTAGATGGCGGAAGTTCATGGGAAGCAATTGGAACGCTTCATTCTTTTGGTGATGTATTTACCAATGATACGCCCGCAATTCGCTCTGTAACGGCTTTGGCTGTCTAACCACTGACAGGGGAGGACGGTAATGGAATAGTCTTTGTAGGAACCGAGCCAAGTCGCTTGTTTGTTTCAAGGATTGGTGGAGATAGCTTTGACTTATTGACTAATTATAATCAATTCCTTCTCGATCTTCTTGATTTTTTCCACAAAGAACATATACACACCATGTGAAATTGATTGAAATGGATAGTACTAATCCTAAAACAATTTATACAACCATTGAGGTAGGGGTATTAATTAAGAGTTTAGGAACAATCGGTCAATTGCTTCCTTTGCATGATGTCGATTTTCATAAAATAGATGATCCTAGTAGTGGAGTATTATTAGTGGCTGGATTATCTGACTCATATGTTATTGATCTAGTATTTGCAGCTGTGCAAAAAGATTTTGTTACAAATGGTAACTTAGAATATTTAGGTAGTGAATATGAGAACGGTGTTGAAGTACAATCGTACCAAGCTAAAAAAGGAACTTACTATGTGGACGTTATTGCACCAAGTAAGCCAGCAGTAAATAAGGTCAACAATAATGACAAAGTTGTCACTGGTAAAGCAGAAGCTAATTCAACTGTAACTGTTAAAAGTGGTAGTAAAGTGTTAGGTTCTGCAAAAGCAAGTTCTATGGGGAACTACTCAGTCAAGATTAAAGCACAGAAAAAAGGAACTACACTTTCAATAACTACAAAGGATAAAGCAGGGAATACTAGTTCAAAGGCAACTACTAAAGTTGTAAAACATTAAGTTCAATATAACAAAAAGGGAGCCTGGTGGTTCCCTTTTTTTTATTTGGAAGGCCTTAGTGAGTCATAATCATACTCGTTAGCACATCTTCATTTATCCCAATATGTAGAATGGTAGGTGTCTCTATAAGGGAGTACTATACTTGGCATTGTTATGTGCTCTCAAACTAAAAAGGCGAAGACTAAAAATCTTCTCCTTTTTTTAATCCTTTTCACGATAATTGGTTCTTCTCTCTCCCAGCAGTTTCGCAGCCTTTTTAGCCTTCTCCTGTTCAGGGTTTGTACAGAGGGCAGCCGTTGTGGTTGAAGTATGACCGAGTTGAGTCATCAACAAATGAATATCTACTGCTTGTTCCATTAAATTCGTCCAATAGGTATGCCTCAGTTTGTGTTGGGACATGGATTTATTGGATTTAATGGCCCTCGTGTATTTCTTTACTAGTGCCTCGATGGCGCGATTGGAATGAGTAGTTTTCTGCATGGTTATTGTATGATCTGATCTACTCAAACTAATATTTTATTTGGTAACTTTACACTATTTTTCAAGACACCAATATTAGAGACTTCAATTTCAATCTCATCGCCATCTAATAAGGTGAAGTCATTTGGTGGAATTATACATGTACCAGTCAATAATACAGTACCGTCAATAATTTCATTGTCGCGTATGAGGAAAGAAATTAATTCATCAAATTTTCTTTTTAACTGGCTAGTATTCGCTTTTCCCTCTACTTTAAGCTCGTCATTACGGTAGATTCGACATGTGATGTCAAAATTGTAGGGATCTTCCGCAGACTCTGCAAGGAGAATTGCCGGTCCAATCGAACAAGAATTTTTCCACATTTTTGGTTGTGGTAGATAAAGAGGATTCTCTCCTTCAATGTCACGACAACTCATATCATTTCCAATCGTATATCCAAGGATTTCACCATCTCGATTAATAACAATGCCCACTTCTGGCTCAGGAATTTGCCAATTAGAATCACTGCGTATGTAAACGTCCTGTCCTGGACCAACCGTACGGGCAGCCGTAGACTTAAAGAAAATTTCTGGCCGTTCAGCCTCATATATCTTGTCATAAAAAGTGGTTGCATCAAGCTTTCCAGCCGTTGCTTCATAGTTACGTGCATCGCGACTACGCTCATATGTAACACCGGAAGCCCATACTTCTTCAGCTACGATAGGAACAAGTAACGATAAATCTTCTACAGAGTATGGAATGGGCTTTGAATTGGAAATGGTGAATTCTACAAAAGAGAGGGGAGAAACATTTTGTTCGTTTGCCTGTTGGATTAATTCAATCAATCCATCTTGAGGAAGAGGGTATACTTTTCCCTCATTTGTAACAGCGGCTAGAGTTGTTTTTGAATGATCATGTAAATATCGGATAATACGCATAAATTTAGCCTCCTAATGTTTTATATTATAAAACTAAGTTTTTATATATAGGCAAAAGAGAAGGGAACCATCTCTATGAAATTGGTATCCCATTTCCCATTTGTTCTGATAATTGGAAAGCTGCCTGTTTCAATTGTTCAATAAAAATGTCTAGCTGAGCCTCATCTATGCGAGCTATAAGTGTAGAAAGGCTAATAGCGGCAACAACTTTGTTCTCATGATTTCGAATGGGTGCTGCAATACAGCGAACACCTGGCTCGTTTTCCTGATTATCAACTGCGTACCCTTGAGATTGAACTTGTTGGAGCTCACGCAAAAATTCAGATTCACCTGAAATGGTAGATTCAGTTTGTTTAAAATAGACATATCCATTTAGAATTTTTTTAATTTCTTCTTGATCTTTAAAAGCTATTAAAGCTTTACCAACAGCGGAGCAGTGAAGTGGGATTCGTTTCCCTATTTTTGAATAAAGAATAACAGCCATAGGACCTTCAACTTTATCGATATAAACTCCCTCTTTGCCGTCTAGTATAACCAAGTGGGCAGTCTGTCCGGTTTTTACCGATAAATCCATTAAGTATTTTTTTGATAGATCTCTAACGTCTAAAGACTGAATGACATAGTTTCCTCTTTCAAAGAGCTTCATTCCCAATCCATACTTCCCATTCTCAGGATTTTGACTAATATACCCATGATTTAAAAGCGTTTTCAATAAAGAATGAACAGTGCTTTTGTGAAGTCCTAACTGATTACTTATATCTGTTATTTTCAATTCTGCTGTATGTTCGTCAAACAAATCAAGAATACGAAGAGCACGATCTACTGATTGAATAACAGGCATGAATTTCACCTACTTGTTTTAAGTTATAAAACCTGTTTTTACTATTATAAACACTCTTACAACTCAAATATAATACTAGTTTTTTTAAAATGTCAAGAAACATATATAAATACATGGATATTTTTTGTCCAAAGAGAAATTGTAAAGAATTTATTTATCATTCTCATTCTACAATGCGAAGTTATTAAGTCATACATTTATCTACGTAAGATTGAAAAAGTTAATAACTTCTATAGAAACTAGTATTTTTTTAGAATTATTCACTCTGTTTTTAAAACAATTAGATTCCCTTTGAGGTTCCTTACGTGGATATGAGTAAAATGTAGAGGTTCCTTAAAAATAACATGAAATCTGACTCTATAATAGGCTCTAAAATAGTTGATTGACTTTTCAGAAAAAATATATATGATTATTTTAAAAGCAACAAAAGTTTAATATAGATAAACTCAGTTTTATAATATAAAACAAATGGAGGGGTTTTTATAGAAAGTATTCAAAGATAAACAGTCCTATGATAATTCAATATTCCTGATGATAAAAATTGAAATAGCAATAGGCAAACATGATAGTAATGGCTATAAATTAAGATGAAAATCAGCAGATTATTATGTGGGCTACATAAAAAATATTTCTTTTATTGTAATAAAAAAACCTTATTAACGGAGGAATACATATGTCATTGCAATCGATATTTGGCGAAGAGGATGTATCTTTTTACAAAGTTCAAACTCATTCAAAAGGGGCAGATGGTTCACTTCCACTTACATCCGAAATGTTGCTAGATTCACCAAGTGGTGACCTTTTTGGATTATCTCAAAATGTTGGAATGGGATGGGCACCTTCAAACCTCCTTGGAAAACAAGTTCTAATCCTCGGTACTCAAGGTGGAATTAGGAATCATGATGGTACTCCAATTGCATTAGGCTATCATACTGGGCATTGGGAAATAGGTTTATTAATGAAGGCCTCAGCTGAAGAGATTAGTAGACAAGGAGGAGTTCCTTTTGCAGGGTTCGTAAGTGATCCATGTGATGGTCGTTCTCAAGGAACTGCCGGTATGTTTGATTCCCTTCCTTTTCGGAACGATGCAGCTATAGTTTATCGAAGATTAATTCGATCATTGCCTACACGTCGTGCAATTATTGGGGTAGCTACATGTGATAAAGGTCTTCCAGCAATGATGGTAGCTCTAGCGTCAATGCACGACTTGCCAACTATCATTGTCCCTGGAGGTGTTACTCTTCCGCCTACAAATGGAGAAGACGCAGGAAAGATTCAAACAATTGGGGCAAGATACGCAAACAACGAAATTACTTTACAAGAAGCTGCTGATCTCGGGTGTCGTGCTTGTGCTACACCGGGTGGAGGCTGTCAATTTCTTGGTACAGCTGGCACCTCCCAAGTAGTTGCTGAAGCCATTGGGATGGCTTTACCTCACTCGGCACTAGCACCTTCAGGTCAGCCAATATGGATGGAGATGGCTAAGCAATCAGCACGTGCAGCTTTAGAATTGGAGAAGAAAAAGCTATATACCAAAGATATTATTACGGATAAAGCGATAGAAAATGCTATGGTGATTCACGCCGCTTTCGGAGGTTCAACAAATTTATTACTTCATATCCCAGCAATTGCTCATGCAGCTAATTGTAAAATCCCCACTGTTGAAGATTGGACTAGAATCAATAAGAAGGTTCCTCGCTTAGTCGATGTACTGCCCAATGGTCCTGTTGGTCACACAACCGTTAAGGTATTCCTGGCTGGTGGGGTTCCAGAGGTTATGCTTCATCTAAGAAAATTAGGTGTCTTGCATGAAGATGTACTAACCGTTACCGGAGAAACCCTTGGTGCAAACCTCGATTGGTGGGAAAAATCAGAAAGACGTGCATTGATGAAAAAGCAATTGTTAGAAAATGATGGGATTAATCCTGAAGATATTATCATGGATCCAGTCAAAGCAAAAGAAAAAGGTCTAACTTCTACAGTTACATTCCCAAAAGGAAATATTGCTCCTGAGGGATCAGTAATTAAATCAACTTCCATTGATCCATCTGTGGTAGGAGAAGACGGAGTGTATCGGCATACAGGAAAAGCTAAAGTCTTTACTTCAGAAAAGACAGCTATAAAAGCTATTAAAACAGGGGGCATTGAAGCAGGAGATATAATGGTAGTCATGGGCGGTGGTCCTTCAGGAACCGGAATGGAGGAAACCTATCAACTAACATCGGCATTAAAACATTTGTCTTTTGGCAAACATGTCTCCTTAATTACTGATGCGCGTTTTTCGGGTGTTTCGACTGGCGCATGTATTGGACATATTGGACCTGAGGCATTGGCTGGGGGAGCAATTGGGAAATTGCGTGATGGAGATGTTATTGAAATCATTGTTGACCGCAATCAGTTAGTGGGTTCCGTTAATTTTGTTGGAACTGAGAATGAAAGACTTTCTTTAGAAAAAGCAACGAATGTCTTGAAAGAACGTGACCTTCATCCAGACCTCAAACCGGATCCTGGTCTTCCGGATGATACTCGTTTATGGGCTGCGCTTCAATCAGTAAGTGGAGGAACTTGGCGCGGAAATATCTATGATACAGATCGAATTATTGAAGTTCTAAATGCGGGAGTTAAAGCATTAGGTGAAGAAAAAACACTAGTTCAAAATTAACCCATTATTGCATAACTTTAAAGCACATTTAAGACTTTACTTTTTTCAGTCATAGATTATTTTCCATTTTAATTAAATAGTAGTGTACGCTAAAATTTTGTAATAGCTTCAAATGAAAGCGATTACCATATTTCGTTTTTTCAAATAACTACACTTTATGACTAGTAAACAAAATAGCATAAGCATCCTAGAGTTACTTACTAATTAAAATATAGGGTCAGTATTTTTATAAGTTGAGCAAAAAGAAATATTTTAATTATTTTTTTGGAGGTTTATTATGCCATTACTTATAGTAGCGATTGGGATTATCCTGTTGCTAATTTTGATTACTGGATTCAAATTGAATACATTTGTTTCATTAATTATTGTATCTTTAATTGTATCTTTAGCACTAGGAATGCCGCTGGAAAATGTTGTTGCATCAATTGAAGGTGGATTAGGAGGTACACTTGGCCATATCGCTTTAATATTTGGACTTGGTGCAATGCTTGGTAGGTTAATTGCTGATGCAGGGGGAGCCCAGCGTATTGCAATGACCTTAATTAACAAGTTTGGAGAAAAAAGAATTCAGTGGGCAGTTGTAGTTGCTTCGTTTATTGTGGGTATAGCACTATTTTTCGAAGTAGGCTTAGTTTTATTGATTCCTATTGTATTTTCAATTGCGAAAGAATTAAGAGTTTCTATTTTGCACCTAGGTATTCCCATGGCTGCAGCCTTATTAGCAACTCATAGTTTCTTACCCCCACATCCAGGGCCAACAGTAATAGCTGGTGAATATGGTGCAGATATTGGCTTAGTTTTACTTTACGGTATTATTGTCGCAATACCAACCGTCATTCTAGCAGGCCCTCTATATACTAAGGTTGCTAAAAAAGTTGTACCTGATGCATTTAACAAAACAGGTAATATAGCTTCTTTAGGGGAACAAAAAACATTCCAACTTGAAGAAACACCAGCTTTCGGTATAAGTGTATTGACTGCAATGTTCCCCGTTTTATTAATGGCTATATCTACAATTATTGATATGATTCAAAAATCAGTAGGGTTTGAAGGGAATACATTATTAGAAATTGTACGTCTTATAGGAAACCCTTCGTCTGCAATGTTAATCTCTTTATTTCTTGCATTCTATACAATGGGAATAGCAAGAAATACTCCAATAAAAGAAGTGATGGATTCTTGTACATCAGCAATTGCAGCAATTGGCATGATGCTATTAATTATTGGCGCTGGGGGTGCTTTCAAGCAGGTACTAATTGATGGTGGTGTAGGAGATTATGTAGCAGAATTATTTACAGGATCTTCAATGTCACCTATCATACTTGCTTGGTTGGTTGCTGCGATATTACGAATATCTTTAGGATCAGCCACAGTTGCAGCTATGTCCACTGCAGGATTAGTTATTCCAATGTTGGCTCAATACGATGCTAATTTGGCCTTAGTAACTCTTGCAACTGGAGCAGGCAGCTCAATCTGCTCGCATGTTAATGATGCAGGATTTTGGATGATTAAAGAATATTTTGGGTTAAGCATGAAGGAAACGTTTTCAACATGGACAATACTTTCCACTATTACTTCTATAGCAGGATTAGGTTTTATTTTATTATTAGATGCATCTTTAATTATTTCGGGAGCAGTAATAATTCTTATTAGTATAGTAGCCATATATTTCAGTATGTTTGACCGATTCAAAGATAAAAGTAACGCTTTGGGGAATATAAAGGCATAAAAACCTTTGGAAAACAAAGGGACGGTTTGAGACCAGTGATAAAGTCTATTTAAATAGAAATGGAAGTTGAAAACATACTAATAATGTAAGACGGGGGAAGAATTGCTTGTGATGATTGAAGAGCAGCGAAATAAGTTTATAAATCTCGTCCAACAAGATTTGCTCGATTAAGCAATTTCCGGGATATTTACATTATAATAGGTTTTTTCGAGGTCCTCAGTGAGAGGGCTTTTTTTGTTGCAAATATAAATACCCGATCAATTCTAGTTATTTTTGGAGTAATGTGCGTATATGTATTGGATGCAATTCAAAAATTGCAATATTCATCTTTATAAGTCTTTTTCATTAATTTTAAAAAAAACGGTAAAGCTAAGAAACGTTTTCTTTTTGCTGGAGTTTCTTTTGTAGTGATGGTAATAGGCGCTTTATTTATGGTCGCTTTTCAATAGGGTGAACAGTATAGGAAGAAGCTGAAGCCGAACAAAAGGCTAAAGAAGAAAGAGAAGCTAAAGAGGCTGCCGCATAAGTTAAGATTACACTTTACAATGAGATACTAATAAATAAAGCCTATATGAGATACCTAGTGGGTTTTCTGTCCATGGAGTCCCGGAAAAACCGTGATTGAAGTTTCCCCCAATTTAAAAAATGCTTTTTCCGTTCTTGTCAGGTTAATAATTCTTCCCATGTACCACCTGATCGAATGCCATCTAAGTATAAGCAATCAGGAATATCATCTAAATGGTCATCGATGTGAAGTAAAACAGAATCAGAACCGATGTTACCTGGGAATTAGCGGCATTTGTACAGTGCAAGTACCCAATGATGAAGGAGAAAATTGTATCTTAAGGGTTAAAAAACACTCAGATTTTAAAAGGGTGTTTTTTTGTGCAGAAGTCTACTGAATTATCTTAATTTTCCAAAATTATAATTGACCATAATGGGACGACTGATTTAGAATTGATATGTATATGAAATTATGTTTTATATATAAAACTATAAAAAGGGGGGAACGGCAATACCTTATGGACAATCTTCAATTGAAATAAAAATAAATCTGATTTGGGGAGGTAAGGAATATGTTTAAGAATAAATTGGCGTTCGTTCTGCTTTGTTTAGTATTAATATTGTCTGCGTGCGGTTCAAGTGACGAAACAACTACGGAAAATAAGGGGAATTCAGGAGGGAAAGCTGTAAAGCTTACTTTTACCGAACCTGCACGGTTGTTGTCAGTTGCCCCTTTATATGTAGCCATCGAGCAAGGATTTTTTGAAAAAGAAGGAATTGACGCTGAGATTGTATCTGGTGGTGGAGGAGCACAAGTCATTGCTTCTGTATTATCGGGAGAAGCTCAATTTGCCGTCTCAGGTCCTCGAAGTATGTTCACTCCTCTTGACAAAGGTGAAGATTTATTGGCTATTCAATCATTGAATTCGGCGCTAACCTATCAAATTACACTCTCAAATCAATATCTAAAGAAAAAGAATGTTTCTAAAGACTCATCATTTGAAGATAAAGTCGCTTCATTGAACGGCGCAACCATCGGTACAAATCTTGTTGGCGATTCTGGAGACGTATACACCCGATATTTAATGCAAATGCATGGTGTTGATCCCAATACTCTTAAAGCAGTCAAATTAGCAGGAGATGGATCGAAGATCGGCGGTATGCAGGAGGGGGTTGTTGACGGGGGAATAGCATCACCTCCAATGGGATTACAAGCGGAAAGTAAAGATGTTGGTGAAATAGTAATCAATACAAGTGAAGAGCCAATGTATGGGAATATGGTCTGGGAAGCTGTTTTTGCTAAAAAAGAATATTTAGAAGAGAATCATGAAACATCTTTGAAAGTAGTTCGGGCAATAGGGAAAGGCATGGAGTTCACACGTAATAATCCAAGAGAGGCAGCCGAATCAATCGTATCTTATTTTGATGGAATTGATGTTGATATTCTAGAGGAATCAATTATCGGATTGAAAAACACTTTTAAAGGCTATGGAGAAATGAATCAAGAAGCTTGGGATAATGCCCAGGATCCATTAGTTGAATTTGGCAGGTTGTCAGGCGTTTCTACTAAACAGGATACAACTGAAGATGTTATATGGACAAATGGTTATATAGAAGAAGCTTTTAAAAAATGAGTAGATGGAAAGGAGATGATGGTCAAGATGGAAAATGCACAACTTGAAAAGTTCAAATTGTCCACTCGTTTTTTGGATGTTACTTACGTAAACAATAAAACTGGTGCAGAAGTGATTGCCCTGCAGAATATAAACTTACATATCAAAGATGGTGAATTTATATGTATTGTAGGGCCGAGCGGCTGTGGGAAAACCACTTTTTTAAATACTGTAGTTGGATTACTGAAGCCAAGCAAGGGGGAAATTCTATTAGATCAGCAAAAAATTGATGGTCCCGGCAAGGACAGGGCAATGGTTTTTCAAAACCCTAGTCTATTACCTTGGAGAACAGTTATGGAAAATGTTCTCTATGGAGTTGAACTGCAAAAGCAAGTAACACCAGAGAAAAAGAAAGAGGCCAAAGAATTTATTGAAATGGTCGGTTTAAAAGGTTATGAAAATCATTATCCCCACGAATTGTCAGGAGGGATGCAGCAAAGGGTAAACTTGGCTCGAGCATTAACGGTAAACCCGTCATTAATATTACTGGATGAACCATTTTCGGCATTAGACGCACAAACCAGGGAATTTATGCAAGGTGAGTTACTTAGAATATGGGATGAGACAAAAAAGACAAGTCTTTTTATTACACACCAAATTGATGAAGCGGTATTTTTAGCTGATCGAGTTTTTGTTTTTGGGGCAAGACCAGGACGTGTAGTGGAGGTTGTGGATGTTGATATACCTAGACCGAGAGATCTCCACGTGAAGCGTAGCCGGGAATTTTTAGAGTTTGTAGATCACATATGGTCCATTATTGAACAGGAGTCTTCAAAGCAAGGTTTCGATAATAAAGAAAAATAATAAAGGGAAAGGAGAATAATATGACGAAGGGTACGATCCAACTTACACAATCAAAGCAAAAGATAAAAAAGGCGAAGAAAATAAAAAAAGAAAAGAAGTCATTTTTCATCAGTGTTGCTTCTGTTTTCATATTCCTGTTGCTTTGGGAAGTTGCTTCTCAAAATGAATGGATAAATCCATTGTTCATTAGCTCACCAATTGAAATTGCCCAAGCGGCCGTTTTAATGGTCCAAGAAATTTCTTTTTGGGAAAATATGAAAGTAAGTGGTTACGAATTCATTGCAGGCTTTGTTTTAGCCATACTTATTGGAATTCCAATTGGTGTGTTATCGGGCTGGAATTCCAACTTTAATGCTGTCGTTAATCCTTTCATTTCAGGATTATATGTAACTCCTAAAGTCGCCCTTTTACCAGTGATCATAATTGCGTTCGGAATAGGCCCAGCATCAAAAATCGTTATCGTATTTTTGATGGCCTTCTTTCCAATAGTGATGAGCGCTCAAAAAGCTATGTTAACATTAGATCAAAACTTAATAAAAGCAGCCAGAACATTTAGTGCAAGTGAATTTCAAATTTTTAAAACGATTGCTTTGCCCTCGACCGTACCATTCCTTTTAAACGGTATTCGCTTAGGTATTGGTCAAGGATTAATTGCTGTAGTTGTAGGTGAATTATTCGCTTCGACAGCTGGTATCGGATATCAATTGACAAGCAATGGTCAAAATCTGCAAACAGACCGTATGTTTGTTGGAGTGTTGGTCATTACGATTACGGGAATCATTCTTACTTCATTATTAGGCATTATTGAAAGACGATTTTCATCTTGGAAACCAGAAAATAGTTAATTAAATTAATTATGCAGACTGTAGCCAAACTTAATGAAAATCGAGTTTGGCTACAGTTTTTTTAAAAATCGTTCCAGTTGATCTCAGAAATCCGCTCCCTTTCCGCCGACTGTCTGCCAAGCCTCCTCGACGCAAGCGTCTGTGGGGTCTCGGCTAGCCAGTTATTCGGCAGGAGTATCGCAAATTTCTTCAATCCATTGAGGGTTTCATATAACAAAAAAACATAAAGAGAGAGTTTGCCTGCCGTTTTTTTCTTTAAATATGTTACAGTTGATTTCGGAAATCCGCTCCCTTTCCTTCGACTGTCTGCCAAGCCTCATCAAATCGAGCTACTGTAGGGTCTCGGCTAGCCAGTTATTCGGCAGGAGTATCGCAAATTTCTTCAATCCATTGAGGGTTTCATATAACAAAAAAACATAAAGAGCGAGTTTGGCTACAGTTTTTTTATTAAAAATCGTTCCAGTTGATTTCAGAAATCCGCTCCCTTTCCGCCGACTGTCTGCCAAGCCTCCTGGCCGCAAGCCGCTGCGGTGTCTCGGCTAGCCAGTAATTCGGTAGGAGTGTCGCAAATTTCTTCAATCCAATAAGGATTACAGTAAAAAAACATGAAGGATAATGCAGGTAGAACCCGGTTTTTAGGGTTTATAATTTGAGCATTGCCCCCAGGCACTCCCTTTCCGCATGCGGTCCGCCCTCGGCACATTTGCGCCTGTGAGGTCTCCCCTAAGACACGCTTTTCCCACAGGAGTCTCGCACACCCTCTCCAATCAACTTTGTTTTAACTTTTAGATAGAACTTTTTGGTTAAGCATGCATTTCTACCTTGATCCATCTTTAAAGATTTCCAATCCAATCTCATATGGAATAAAATTTCGTCAGCGATGATTACATCTCAAAATGGATTATGATTCGTTATTTTTACTGTTCCACTTCACAGCGAGATAGAAAATTTATTGAAGTTCTCCTGTATCCATGATACCTTCAGTTTATAGTGAATGGTTGGGAGGAATGGGTTTTGAACACTAAAGCGTTTTTATTGGCATCTATTACAGTTATTATTTGGGGATCTACATTCGCTGCCATTCGTGCAAGCTTACATGGCGGGTATTCAGCCGGCCATTTGGTACTTGTTCGTTATCTTATAGCATCTGGGATTTTTGTCCTTTATGCTCTATGGCCTGGGGTGAAATTTCGACTCCCGAAAAAAGAGGATTTACTGAGAATATCGATCCTTGCATTTATTGGTATTAGTATTTATCATATCGGGGTGACATTCGGGGAACAAACCGTTTCAGCGGGAACGGCTGGAATGCTGATTGGTTCAGCACCTGTTTTCATCGCGATCATCGCTGCGTTCGTTTTAAAAGAACGCCTCGGCCTATTCGGATGGATTGGCTTAGGTATAGGATTTACAGGGATCACCTTAATAACATTAGGTACTGCAGGCCCTTCCCTGAAAATTTCTGAAGGTGCCTTTTTAGTGCTGATGTCCGCTATTGCTTCTGCAGTGTTTTTTGTTTTCCAAAAGCCGCTGTTTAGCCGCTATAATCCGATTGAATTGACAGCCTATTTCACATGGATCGGTACAATACCCTTTTTCATATTTTTTCCTGGGCTATTTCAAGAAATTCAACACGCTACAATGGAAGGTCATTTATCAGCGATTTTTGTTGGTATTTTCCCTGCGGCCATCGGTTATGTAACCTGGGCAATCGCACTATCATTAGGAAAAGCCAGTTCCGTTTCCAGTTTGTTATACCTTGAACCTGTGATTGCCATTTTCGTCGCTTGGGTTTGGCTGCGGGAAGTGCCTAGTACTCTTTCAGTCATGGGCGGCGGAATTGCGATATTAGGGGTTCTTGTCGTTAATGGGTTCGGAAAGTATAAGTCAGTAATGAAAAAAGCAGCATGATGGTTGTTTAAACCGACTGGAAAAAATCGCAGCATTGTAAAATCATCATGAAGAAGAACGTTTATCCTTCTTGAACGACTCAACAAATAGGAGGGCACCCAATAAAGGAATTCACCCAGGTTGCTGAGATATATCAGTTACACCTGGGGAATTGGATTTTTTCCTCCTCTTTTAATTACTTAAAATCAAATCTTTTTTTAAAGTCCCAATCCAATTTAAATGAATTATTTTCACCTGTTAAAAATTTGTAATCGATATAGGATTTTTCCTTTTTAGACATTTCGTCGACAAATGGCGAATAGGTACGGAATACCAATCCATTTTTCTTTTCATCAAACTCTACAAGTCTTAGCCAGCCATTACCCCCTCGATAATTCGTTTGGTAATTGACCAGCATTTGAATGACATCATTTCCTGCTGAATTTTGTTTTACCCGATGTGCTATCCCAAAATAATGTCCATTAACCGTCATGAACACTTGATTATGGTCCTTTACAAGTTCATTCCAAATCAGCCGGCCATTAGACGACTCGACGGCGATGGTTTTATCATCCTTAACCTTCGGAAATATAATATCATGTGAGACGAGGATTGTCGGTTTATCTTTATGCAGATCTAGAACCTTTTTTGACCATTCCAGGTCCTTATGAAGATTTTTCATATCCACTATCAAGACTAAGTATTCATAACTCCCTGCCTTAGCGATTGCATATGAGCTATAACCAGAGAGAGACGACCCCTTATAGTATTTTTTATTCAAAAAACGCTGCGGCCCATAGTGTGTTAAGAAAGGGTCTCCGGCCGCATAGTCATGATTCCCTGCCGCCATCATATATGGAACTTCCTTTTTATCCAAAAGGGAAATGGCCCCGAGGGAATTCTGCCATTGTTTTTCTGAATCACTATCGACAATGTCCCCAACAAATGTATTCATGATGATATTGTTCTTCTTGGTGTTATTGGAAATCCAGTTCATTTGGCTATTAAAAATCTCTGGATTTTGACTTGAATATTTCTGGGTATCTGGTATAAAAAGGAAATTATAATTCTTTTTACTCGTTAGAAAGGGTAAAGCTTTGTTGGATCCTACGAATGGTTCATCGTCACGGGCATCCTGCACAAGCCATTCTTTTTCGGATAAAGCCTTATTAGCGATTCGTATTTCCTGGATATTCCCTTTGAATAGTGCATTAAACTTATTTCCCCACTCAGATGCCCCGATGTTCCAGCCTTTACCTTTAACTGCTGCAATACCTATTACTTTTTCTGATTTTCCGTAATCACTTATGCCATTCAACGTTAAAGTCGTCGTGTCACCATCATTTACAACTGCCAAATGGTACCATTCATCAGCGTTTAAAGATCGAGACCAATTGCTTACATTATAATTTAAATTAGATGGATGACTTGTCCAGTGGATTTTTTGATCACTGGATACAGTTAAAGCAGAAAGGATTTTTTTCTCGCCTTCCATTTTATTAAGATCGGCAGCCTGTCCTTGTCTAGAAAAAAGCCCCATGACACTCTTGGAATCACTTGGCAACTTAAAAATCGCTTCAATGGTAAAACCCTTATCGAAATTCTCCGAATTGATAGGTGCATTCTTATTGGTTTTGAAATACCTACCTGAAGGGGCGTTTTCGTAATTAGCGAACTTCAAGCTATCCACTTTTTCTTGATCATGATAATCTTCTTCAGACCATTGAATCATATTTTTTAATTCAGGCGAGGCAGGATCACCTATCGTCACTAACTCTAAATCATTTCCATGTTTGCTTGTATCTTCTATAATTAAATTACCTTTATCGATAGATCCGCTTTTAACATGTTGTTTTGTGAATTTCCAATTTGCTACGATATTGCTTCGATTATTTTCAGCAACGGAATCAGCCGATTTGGCAATACCAGGAACAATCATACATAAGAGTGAGAGACCTATTAATGCTTTTTTCATTCTCATAAAATATTCACCCCATTACATTTTGATTAAGCGATATACATTTATCCTTTTACTACCTGGATTAATTTGTAGCGAACTAAGCCTAGGTAGATTCCGTATAGCTGCAATATGGTATAGTTTGCTTATCTTCTCGATAACTTATTAAGGATGAGTAAAAAAGTCTTATTCTTTTGAAGGGCATTAGGTGATAAGTCCTAATGTGTACGAATTATCTTGTTGAAATCAGGGAATGCAACTAATTGTCGAAAGAGGTTTGCAGTAATTTGAACTTCAGATGGGGAAGAAGGAATAGCATACTGGTAATTGGAGTTAATGGACAAAACGAAGAAAAAGCAAAAAAAGAGACAGCCATAAGCTGTCTTTTTTCACCACCTACAAATCCAAGACCACCCAAATCCGGGAACCCATACTCTTCTACAACGTGGAACCCAATGCCCGTGTTCCCAATGACCACCGCCATGACCGCCACCGTGTCCATCCCAATGACCACCGCCATGACCGCCGCCGTGTCCATCCCATTGACCGCCGCCATGACCGCCGCCGTGTCCGTCCCATTGACCTCCGCCCGGGCCCGGTATTCGTTCTCCATCTATATAATAAGGCACATTATTAGGGTAATAAGCGTAATTATACATTCAAGAAATCCTCCTTTTTTGTTTACCCTTTCAGGATATGTACAAAGGGTGGGAAGTGTCCTATATGGACAATGATGGACGATAAAATAGGCCTGCCTATTTATTGTTGTCAAAATAAAAGACAGCAATATTAATGGCAGTTTTTTTCCCTCATATTGAATTTTAAACACTATTGGTACTTCAGTTGTTTTGTGATAGAGAACTGTTACTATTATGTAAACTAAAGATGATAAGAGTATTCAGTAGATACTAAGAAAAAATAATCCGTTTTGACTTAACAAAACTTTTGTTTTCTCGGTTGAACATCCAATCTTTACTTCTCGCAAGGAACAAGCTTGGTATGTAGATGATCACGGTAATCATCTGCATTGTCCAGTAGACAATTATCAATTCGAAGGTGTGAGAGAAACAACCTTCTTAACCGAAAACGTAGTAAAGTATCATCGTACGATTTCAATATAAATAAATGACTTAATTGGTGCTGGATTCAGCGTAAGAGCCGTAAAGGAACCGATACCATCTGATGAATTGTTAAAAAGTGTTCCTGAAATGGTAGATGAAAACAGAAGGCCCGTGTTTTTAATGATTTCAGCAGTAAAGGAAACGAATTCTATTAATGAAGGAATCAAGTAAACGGAAAAAAGGCGTTTCCACAAAAGTAGGGACGCCTTTTTGTTATTATCATTATTTCTTTATACAATAAAGCGTTGATTATCGGCGTTAATTAGGTAATGATTAAATCAGTTACGTATGGAAAGGACTTTTGGGAGGGGAATTGGATGGAGAAGGTATTTCCGCTTATTGAAACACGACGATTGATATTAAGGGAAGTAACAATAGAAGATGCGGGTGATATGTTTAAATATTTATCTGATACGGATGTAGTGAAGCCAATGGGGCTAGATCCATGCCAAACAGTCAATGACGTATGGGATGAAATTAAGTGGTACGAATCTATATTCCAGGAAGGTACGGGAATCAGATGGGGAATTACATTAAAAGAATCCGGTAAGGTTATAGGAAGTTGCGGTTTTCTTAATATGGTCACCAAACACCATCGAGCTGAAATTGGATATGAATTAAGTAAAGATCATTGGGGAAAAGGCATTGCTAGTGAAGCATTGGAAGCCGTTGTTATGTATGGTTATCGCCACTTTCACCTGGAAAGGATTGAAGCGTTAATTGAACCTGATAATCACCCATCCCAAAAACTCGTGGAAAAACAAGGATTTAGAAGAGAAGGATTGCTAAGGCATTATGAATATACATGTGGCAAATTCGATGATTTATATATGTACTCACTCATAAAAGAAGATTTTAATGACATTATTCATTGTGAAAAACGCTAAAAAGGCGGTCAAAGTATCATACAACAGTAAAAATCGATAAAGAATAAACTAGTCTTAAACCTGGTTTGTGATGAGTACAGCCTAAAGTAAAAAAACATCCATTTGAATGGAGTGGGTGTTCCAGACTCATGCGGGAAAAGCGCGTCCAAGGGAGACCCCACAGGCGTAATGAGCGCCGGGAAGGCTCCCGGAACTTCCGCGGCAAGCGAGTGCCTGGAATGGAAATTAACGTTCAAATTTTACACCACCTCAAAAAACGTTCCAGTTGATTGCAGAAATCCGCTCCCTTTTCGCCGACTGACTGCCAAGCCTACTTGTCGCAAGCGCCTGCGATGTCTCAGCTAGCCAGTTATTCAGCAGGAGTGTTGCAAATTTCTTGAATCCAGTGAGTGTTCAATCCATAAAAGTAAACCATGAAGGATAGCCAAGTCTTCTTTTTATGATTAAACCATTCGAACCCTCCCTCCAGACTGTAAGCAAACTCGAAGAAAAGTCAGTTGGCATAGAGTTTTTTCTAAAAGAACAATCCAGTTGATTGGAACGGAAGGTACGAGACTCCTGCTTAGAAAAGCGCGTCCAGGGGAGACCCCGCAGGCGCAAAGGCGCCGAGGAGGCTCCCGGACCGCCCGCGGAAAGCGAGTGCCTGGAGTGGAAATCAACGATCAAATAAAAGCGGTCTTTTTCTATTGTTGAAAATTCATAATAAGTACTTGAAATTTTAATTTCCTCACTGGCTTGTATAATCTCTTTCCACCTTGCAAATTCGGGTTGAGTATGACGAGTACCAATCCTTCATCCCTTTTTCCTGTGCTTTTTTGTGAGCAGCATTTTCTTTCCAAAGCTTTATGGCATCCAGGGACTTCCAATAGGATACGGTAATTCCTAAACCGTTTGGATCTCTTACGCTTTCCACTCCTAAATAGCCATCTTGTTGGGCAGCAAGTTCAACCATGAATTCAGCGGTTGAATTATATCTTGCAGCATCCTTATCGCTTCTTTTAGATGTGAAAATACAAGCGTAATAGGGTGGTTCGGGAGTATTTGCAAACATGAAATGATGCCTCCTTTTAACTTAATATTCAAAACAATACCACATGGGCGGGAACATGGATAGATGCCAGGTAAAGCGGTTCCTTGATATCCGCCAAGAAAACAAGGTGGTAAGAGCGGTATATATCACTGACACGGCTAATTCTTTGGAAGGGATTTTATTCTGATTACCGAATATATATTACTTTGACGGTTTTACAAAAGAATATGATCCCAGAATTCCTTAGACTAAAATAAATACATGTACGCAAGTGGGTGTCGAAATAGATGAAGACCATATCAAGAGTATAATGGATATGGTTATCTGAAAGTTATAAGACACTTGTTGTTCGTGTAAAATGTTGAAATCACTTTTGGAGGGATGGCTAAGTGGCAGAATTGGTATATCATGTAGCGGTTTCACTGGACAATTTCATTGCCGATCAAGCAATGTTGGATGGGAATATCAATCAATCTTTTTTCTTATTTGAAGGAGATCATGTCCCAGACTTTTTATCCGATATCCAGCAATATGAAGCGGTGTTGATGGGAAGTAAAACATATGAATTTGGATTTCAATTCGGAGCTAAACCGGGTGAACCGGGCTATAAGGGCTTGAAACATTATATATTTTCGAGCTCCCTTCAGTTTGAATCGAATGGGGAGGTAGAACTTATCGAAGGAAACGCCGTAGCGTTTATTGAAAGCCTCAAGCAGCAAGGTGATGGAAAGCTATGGCTTTGCGGGGGAGGAGAATTGGCTGGAACGTTATTGAAACATAAACTCATTGATCAATTGGTGCTGAAAGTGAATCCAGTCATAATCGGTGAAGGCATCCCTCTTTTCGGCAGCGTTAAGCCAAGTCTAAAATTAGATTTAGTTGACATGAAACAATATCCAAACGGAGTGATTAAACCTACATATAATATTATTTATACTTAGGAATATGGTGGAGGGCTTCCGATACTTCATTCTTAAAGACTTTCCTTCAATAGTTAGGGCTGCTTTGGCGCAGCCTTTTTCTTATGAATATTCACTGGTCAATAAAAAAGTAAAAGTGAAAATATTCAAAGAAAATTAATTAGAAATTTATTTTTAACATATATCCTTTCAGTATAACTTGAAAGGAGTTTTCTCTATGAGGAAAATGTTGAAAGTATCAAAGAATATATTTTTTTCCTTCGTTGCTATTATCATATTTGTAGCAATGGCTGTTTTTATTTACCATAATTATCAAAAGGGCAAAGAATCATCATTAATTAGAGAAGGAACATTGGTTGATTTTAATAACAAGGGAATTAATGTATATTCGGAAGGCAGCGGTGAGGATACATACGTTTTTATGTCCGGTTCCGGGATTGCGGCTCCAGTTTATGAATTGAAAGGATTATATAGTGAATTTGCAAAAGAAAATAAGATTGCAGTCATTGAAAGAGCTGGATATGGATACAGTGATGTTTTTCGTGATGATAGGGATATTGATACAATATTGGAACAAAGCAGGAAATCATTAATGGAAAGCGGAAATAAACCTCCTTATTTTTTGGTCCCACACTCAATATCAGGTATCGAAGCTATTTACTGGGCACAAAAATACCCAAATGAAGTAAAGGGAATCATTGCTTTGGATATTGGTTTACCGCACCAATATGTAACTCATAAAATGGGCATGGTAGATTCATTGACTGTAAGAGGAGTGAATATTTTAACGAAAATGGGTTTGCACCGTCTTTTTCCTTCTGCTGTTTATAATCCCGAAGTGATTAGGCAATCTTTCTTAAGTGACCATGAAAAGGAAATATATAAAGCACTATCATATAAACAGTTTTTTAATGATGATATGGAGCAAGAGCTAATACAGAGTTACAGTAATGGGAAAAAATCAGTTAACTTGCCGTTTCCAAAAGAAACACCCATTTTATTTTTAGATGCGATTGCCGATGAAAATAAAAATTCAAAATATACAAAACAAAAAAATGAAGATTATGAGAAGTTTGCACAGAAACTATTAAAGGCCGATGTAATAAAACTGAAAGGGACGCACAGCATTTATTTATATGTGCCAGATGAGATTTATGATCTTGCCATGGAATTTATTAAATGAATAAAGAAAGGCTTTGTGATGAAAAGATATAATATTTTAATTGTTGAAGATGATTTGATGATTGGTGATTTATTGAAAAAAATTTTGCAACGCGAAGAATACAATGTACGTTGGATGAAGGGAGGAAAAGATATTATAGATATAATCCATGGGATGGATTTAGTCATTATGGATGTTATGCTGCCAGGAGATGATGGCTATCAAATTACAAGGAAAGTAAATAGTCTAGGATTAAATATTCCAGTTATTTTTCTATCCGCCCGAAATGATATCGAAAGTAAACTCCAAGGTTTGACAATTGGCGAGGATTATATGACTAAGCCTTTTGATCCCAGGGAGCTATTACTAAGAATGCAGAAATTGCTGGATAATCAATATGGCACTTTCACGCAAATCAAGCATATATATATAGATGCCGAACATAAAAAAGTATTCAATAATGACTTGCATAATGAAGTGGTTTTTACTGCGATAGAGCGTAAAATATTTTTCTATTTATATGAAAATAGGGATCGGATCTTAACGAAAGAACATTTCTTTGAATATTTATGGCAGCTCGAAGAAAGGAATCAAAATATCATTAATGTTCATATAAAAAAAGTTAGAACAAAAATCAATGATAACAACGGTGAGATCATCCAAAATATATATGGGGAAGGGTATAGATTGAATACCTATATAAAGAAATGAAATTAAAGAAAAAATACCAGCTATTATTATTTATCGCCGTTATTAGCGTACCATTTATATTACTGTTAATCAGTATCCTTATGTCAGTCATTTATGATTTGGCCTTTAAAACCAAAAATGATGATATTCCTTTTCATGAATCTTTTGCATATCCTACAATGCTGGGGGTATTTATTTTATCATTGTTATTGTTAGCCTTCTTATTTTCCAAATCTATTAACTCACTATTAAATAAAATCAATATATTGAATGAAACCATCAGGAATTTAGCCAGTGATAAGGAGATTCCGAATAAATTAGAGATTAAAAGCAATGATGAAATCGGGAAATTAACTAAATCGGTGAACTTATTGATTGAAAGAACGACCTATCGGGAATTGGAACTAAAACAACAGGAGGAAATGAAAAAGGAACTCCTGAATAAATTAAGGCATGACATCAATACACCTTTAACAGCAATAAAATTACAATTGTTTTATTTAGAAGGTCAATATACGGGTCAAGTTCCACTATTGCAATCACTATATCAACAAATTGATTATATTTCCGAATTAACAAATGAATATAAAATTCAATCCACAGATGCGTTAGATAATTCTTATATCTTAAATGATGAAGTGAATATGCACGAATTAATAGAAATGATGGTTAAAAAATGGGACTATTTGTATAACATGCATGGTATTGAATTAATATATCACCCATTAAATGGAGAGTTGGAATGGATAAGTAATGACTTGTGGCTTCAAAGGTTGTTCGATAACGTTTTCCAAAATGTGTTGAATCACTCGAGGGCTGATAAACTTGTGATAACCATCGAAAATGATGGAGTCATTATCAAGGATAATGGTATTGGTTTTGATATCGATCGTAAAAGTAAGGGGCTTGGCTTAAATATAATTGAGGATATAGCCAAGACACTACATATAAAATATAATTTGCAATCAAACGAAAGCGGAACTTCATTTTGTTTTACAGTCGAAAAAACGATATAAATCTCAATTGATTCGTTATTTTTGCGGCGTTAACATCCGGGGATTTTGTCAAGGGTTCATCAATATCATTCTTTTCAGATAGTTTGCCCCATGCAACATAGTTATATATCACTTACTTATATAAAGCGATACAAAAAGGTTGCTATAGACCCACCCATTTTTAAGTTGATATGATATTCAGGTACTTAATTGTGGGGGGAAGTTGAATGGAAGAACAAAAATATAATGACCTCAAATTAGGCGAACGTGGTGCAATCATTAGTATCATTGCTTATATTTGTCTATCAATCATGAAACTTGTTATAGGATACATAAGCGACTCAGCTGCCTTGAAAGCGGATGGTTTGAACAACACGACTGATATTATCGCGTCCATTGCCGTGCTGATCGGTTTAAGGCTGGCTCAAAGACCCCCCGATAAAGATCATGGTTATGGTCATTGGAAAAGTGAAACGATTGCTTCGATGGTAGCTTCATTCATCATGTTTGCTGTTGGTGTACAAGTTTTAATAGATGCAGTTGCTTCCATGCTTAAAGGTGGAAAGGAATCACCTGACATTATTGCAGGATATGTAGGTGTATTATCAGCAATAGCCATGTATTTTGTATACCGATATAATAAAAAGCTTGCTTTAAAAATTAATAGTAAAGCCGTTATGGCAGCTTCAAAAGATAATATTTCCGATGCTTGGGTAAGTATTGGAACAGCTATTGGGATTTTCGGTTCCCAATTGAATATGCCTTGGCTGGATTCACTTACCGCCATCATAGTTGGATTATTGATATGCAAAACAGCCTGGGATATTTTCATTCAAGCTTCGCATGAACTTTCCGACGGATTTGATGAAAATAAAATTCATCTATATAAGGATGTAATTACGAATGTTGATGGAGTTAAGGGGATAAAGGAAATTAAAGGGAGAAATTACGGGAATAATGAAGTGATTGATGTTGTCATCCTTGTCAATTCTACCCTGGATATTAAGGAAGCACATGATATAGCGACCCATGTAGAGAAAGTGATGATGAAAGATCATGGAGTGTATGATGTTCATGTCCATGTTGAGCCCAATTAGTTCTCTCTCTTGAGCATTAATAAAAAGGGAATAAAATGGCTTTACAAACATATGAATAATATGCAATCATTAATTCATTACATTGGAAGGAAAAGGTACCTTATACAATGAAGCAGTAATCTTATCAAATAAACAGTAAATCTAAATCTATATCAATGGGTGTAATCGGTTAGATATGTTCAATGAAAATACGCGTCACTTTTTTTGCTTACCGGATTTATTGGTGAGTGAAGTGAATCACTAATTCATTTGAACAAGAATCTTTTGAGATACCCTTGTGAGATTTTTAATGATTATGTTTAGAGATGGGATTCGTCTGTTCGTTTATAGGTACTAATTCATATACAACTGCTTTATCTGTTATCAAATCAGATGAGGTATATTTGGTTTATGTATATTAATTTAGTAACAGGCGATCTCTCTCTAGAAAAATAGAGGGGGATTTTTCATGTTATTTTTAAAAGCGAATGATTTAAAGAAAAGTTACGGGAACCGTGAAGTTCTTTCCGTTGACTCACTTCATCTTTACAGCCATGACCGTGTTGGTTTGGTTGGCAGGAATGGAGAAGGTAAAACGACCTTGCTTTCTATTCTAGCGGGCGTGAGGGTACCCGATACCGGTCATATAGAAAGCTATGGAACAGTCAGCTATATCCCGCAAATTGAAGAAAATGAACAAGAAATAAGCGGGGAGTTAACGAGCATATGGAAACTGCCCAATGAGAATCAAGAAATCATAAGCGGCGGCGAGAGTACTCGAAGGAAAATCGCCGCAGCTCTGTCCTCCAATGCGGATGTATTGATTGCGGATGAACCTACCAGCCATTTGGATATATCCGGAATGGAACAATTGGAAAAGGATTTAAAGTCTTTTAATGGCGCTATTTTGCTTACTTCACATGATAAAGCTTTCTTAAATCATCTGTGTACAACAATATGGGAAGTCGAGCAAGGCAAGGTAACTGTATATGAAGGGAATTACGAAGCGTATATCAAACAAAAGCAAGCAAAAACAGAAAAGGAAAATAAGCAATATGAAGAGTATACCCGTGAAAAGAATCGGTTGAAACAGGCTGCACAAAACCTCCAAGCCAAATCTGATTCAATCAGGAAAGCCCCTAAACGAATGGGCAATTCAGAAGCAAGGCTCCATAAACGGAGCTCCGGGAAACAGAAGGCGAAATTGAACCGTTCTGCTGAAGCGATTGAAACCAGAATCGAAAAATTGGCAAAAAAAGAAAAACCGAGGGAAGATTCCCCTATAATCTTTGATATTTCAGAATTTCCATCTTTGCATAGCAAAAGGGTCATTCGATTTAATGGCTGTTCCCTGAAAATCGGGTCAAGGATGCTGAAACAGCATATTTTTGGAGATGTCCCGCTAGCTTGCCGACTCGCCATCAATGGTCATAATGGTTCAGGAAAAACGACATTATTGAAAAAGATAGTGGAGCGGCACCCAGATTTATATGTCGCGAAGCCAGCAAAGATTGGATTTTTTGCCCAACAACAAGAAAATTTGAATGAAAGTAAAACGATACTAGAAAATATATTGGAGGACAGTCCCTACAATAAAGCCTTTATTCGTACGCTATTATCCCGATTAGCTTTTAAAGGAAATGATGTTCACAAACAAGTATCACTTTTAAGCGGTGGGGAAAGAGTCAGGGCATCCCTGGCAAAAGTCTTTTTGGGAAACTATAATGTACTGGTTTTGGATGAACCTACAAATTACCTGGATATTCAAACTAAAGAGGCTTTAACCGAGGTGTTAAAAGCATATCCAGGAACCATCGTTTTTGTGACTCATGATCGTTCATTGATTCAATCGCTTTCAACACATTCCCTTTCATTTGAAGATGAACCTCCGAGAGTATGTGCTATCAATCAGAAATCAACTAAATCGGCTGCGCTTGAAGACGGTCATCAAGATAAACAGGCTGAACTTCTTATGGTTGAAGTGCAACTCATCGAGACACTTGGGAAGCTGTCCAGTGTTATGAAGGAAGAGGAGAAAGCGGAATTGGATAGGGAATACCTCCAACTCTTGAACAAGAAAAAGGAGCTTGAGGATTAAGTGCCATCCATTATTAAAGGCCCTTCTTAATCGAGAGGGGCCCTATTGATGGATAAAGAGCGGTTAAAGCAGGGGATGATAAAATAGCTATAAAATGGATTAGTCCTAATTAGTCTTGATCGGTATTCTGGATGAACTAAAAGCGTTGGTAGCCAATAGAGGGTGAATGTAAGAAGGAGGTCAATCATGAAACCGCGTATTACTGTCATAACATTGGGTGTGGATGATTTGGAAAAATCGTTGAAATTCTATCGGGATGGCCTGGGATTTCAAACTGAAGGAATAGTGGGCAAAGAATTTGAGCATGGAGCTGTTGCCTTTTTCGACCTGCAAGAAGGCTTAAAGCTTGCCATATGGAATCGAAGGGATATAGCTCATGAGGCCAAGGTTCCTTTGTCTCCGACAAGTCCTGCTGAATTTACCCTTGGTCACAATGTAGGTAGTAAAGAGGAAGTGGATATTGTGTTGGAAAAAGCAAAAAAAGCTGGGGCGATCGTAACTGATCCGGCACATGCCACTTTCTGGGGAGGATACTCTGCACACTTTCAAGACCCTGATGGACACCTTTGGGAAATCGTTTGGAATCCGCAGTGGGACATCATTTAATCATGAATGTGATCCATTTCAAGTGGATCTCGCTGAATGGAATCATGTTTAGAAAGCATACTCATCACCTAAAGTTTTAATATTTCTAAAAAGACTCTAGGCAAAAGGATTCTATCTAAAGGTTAAAACAAAGTTGATTGGAACGGAAGGCACGAGACTCCTGCGGGAACAGCGTGTCTACGGGAGACCCACAGGCGAAAGCCGAGGAGGCTCCCGGACCGCCCGCGGAAAGCGAGTGCCTGGAGTGGAAAGCAACGTCCAAATTGTACAAGCCATAAAAAACTGTAGGTAAACCAGATTTTCATCGAGTTTGCCTACAGCATGAAACAAGCACTTAACCTATGGGTTAAGTGCTTGTTTTTTATTAATGAATTCTCTACTTTTTGCAATACTTTCTTTATTCTTTTCTATCGCTTCGTTATTACTGTATTTCACCTGATTAACGGTCTCATTATGAGTTTGTTGCTGCACATAAAATCCAAACCGCATTGATTCAAAAAGAAGTGAACGGTGAGAAATTCGAAATTCCATTGCTCCTGATCCATGCTCAAGATCACCTGATGACCTCCATGACAACAAAAGATTTAGCGATGGAAATCGTCGAATTACACGAGAAAACACAAAGGAACCAATGAAGTGATTCATGCTGATGGAATCCTTTTAAGAGGCTGCTGTGGCAGCCTCTTTCTTATGGAACAAACGGGTGAAATTACATGACAAGGCGGCGATGCATTTCTTTAGCTAGGTTCATGAATTTATGCTCGGGATATAAGGGTCACTCAAGATTAGGAATCTCCGAAATTTTAAATTATACTAATGTTCAAGGCAGTACCAATGATACTGCCTTGAATTAACGAAGGATGATCATGAAAAGCAGAACAAACAACTGATTAGCAAGATTAATCATGTTATAAAAGGGGAGAAAAACATGCAAAGAGTCAATCTAACTGAAGATTTTAGTCTTTCACGCATTGTACACGGTATGTGGAGATTGGCAGATTGGAGATTTTCTACAGATGAAATCCTAGCTCTTATTGAACATGGGGTGGATCGGGGCATCACTACATATGATCACGCCGATATATATGGCAGCTATACGTGTGAGGAGATTTTTGGGAAAGCACTTGCATTAAAGCCATCTTTACGCGATAAAATGGAGATCGTTACGAAATGCGGCATAGTTCTTCAATCAGAAAACCGTCCATCACATAAAAGTCACCATTATGACACTAGTAAACCCCATATAATGAAGTCTGTTGAACAATCTCTAATGAATCTTAAAACGGATTATATTGATTTATTGCTTATCCATCGTCAGGATCCCTTGATGGACCCGGCGGAAACGGCTGAAGCGTTTAATCAATTAAAAGAATCAGGAAAGGTCCGTAACTTTGGAGTATCGAACTTCAAAAAACCGCAATGGGATATGCTTCAATCTTATCTTGAATATCCCCTTGTGACGAATCAACTGGAGCTTTCTGCATATAATCTTGAAAACTTCGAGGACGGAACCGTTAATCTATGTCAACAAACGGGCGTGGCTCCTATGGCATGGTCACCTCTTGCAGGAGGAAGCATCTTTGAGGAATCGAATGAAAAGGCTGCCCGATTAAGAAAAATGTTAGAAATCGTAAAAGAAGAAATCGGTGCTAACGGAATAGATGAAGTGATGTATGCATGGCTATTGAGACATCCTGCAACAATCATTCCGATTGTTGGATCCGGTAAGAAAGAACGGTTGGACAGCGCCATTGATTCACTAAACCTAAGCATGGAAAAAGAGCAATGGTTCAATATTTTAACCAGCTCGATGGGACATGATATCCCGTAATGAAATGTACCGTTTAACAAGGAACCTTAATGGGGACCTCCGTGAAGAGGTTCCCATTTTTAAATTGCAAGAGATGTACTTTCACTTTTCAAACCATGATTTTTGTGAATTTATTTAGTACTAATTAGATTCTGCCGTATAATAAAAATACTATTTCATTTTCGAGGTGAAACAACATGAAAATCGGGGTAATAGGCTCAAAGTATTTTTTGGAATCCATATCAATCCACTTTCCCATGTTTCCTGAGGTACAATTCATTTCCTTTCAATATGACATGCCGGAAGAAAGCCGTCTATTAATAGAAAATGCGGGAAAACAAACCGATCTAGTACTGTTTTCAGGTTCCATACCTTTTTATTACGGATACGAAAAAGTTAAAAGGGGTTTATTGGAAGCTATTTATGTCCCATTTGATGAATTGACAGTTGCGCTTTCGTTGTTATCGATTTCTCATAGGGAACAGGTTACCATAAATGAAATCTCAATAGATTTACCGGACAGAAAAAGGTTAATGAATGTATTGGAAGAATCGGAAATTGTTGAAGAATTACTATGTGTGAAAGATTATCCTTGGATATACAAGAGGGAAGAAATTACCCAGACACTAAATATAGCCGAATTCGTTCAATTCCACAGCAACCTGCATAAAGAAGGAAAAACACATATTGCATTAACGAGCATACATGCTGTATATCAGGAGCTTCAAAGACTGTCCATTCCTTCCAGATTTATGGTCCAGCCCAAACACACCTTAGTAGACAGTCTTACAAGAGCTATCTCCTTATTAAAACTAAAGAAAACGGAAGAATCCCAGATTGCTGTCATTTCCATTCAAGATTATCAACAAAACGCTAATGAAAGTGAACGATTATTAAATTTTTTACAGAAATTGAGTAAGAGATTACAGGCTCGTGTTTCACTTGAATACTGTAATCCATATTTGATTTATACTACACGCGGTGCATTGCAGGCATTTGAATCAGGTATATATGATGAAATTATCGGACAAATGGAACAAGAATTTCAATCCCTCTTCCAAATTGGCATTGGATATGGATATACGATTCAAGAGGCGGAAAAACATTCGGCTCAGGCACTGTTTTTCACCAATAAATTTCTTAGGAACAAAACGGTAGTTTGCTTGGTGGATGAAGATCAAAAACTCAAGGGACCATTATTCGAAGGGAATCACAAAGTGGAATTGAAAAATGAAGATGAAGCCATTCAAAAATTAGCCAGTGAACTAAAAATGAGTGCAAAAAATATAAAAATGATTCAACAGTTTATTTCGATAAACCATTTTCGGGCTTTTTCTGCAGCAGAGCTGGAGGAATACATGAGTTGTACCAGACGATCGGCAGAAAGATTTGTTAAAAGACTTACTGAAGGAGGCTGTCTAACCAGAGTTGGAGAGGAACATCCATATGGGCAAGGAAGACCCCGCAATTTATATGTACCTGAGGAAAAATTCAAGAAAATTACTGAAAATTAAAATTTTCAGACTTTACAGAAAAAGGAGGTTGGTATATATTATTTTTATTAACGACATATAGCGACAATGGAAGGGGAGGTTAATTTTGTTTATTGAACGTATCGAAATTCATGCCGTTCATTTGCCATTAAAAGAGCCATTTGTCATTTCCTATGAAACATACAAGCATATGCCATCTATTATCGTAAAATTAATAGCAGATAACGGGCTGGTGGGGTATGGTGAGGCAGTGCCTGATGAACATGTAACCGGGGAAACGTTTTTTGCGACATTCGAAGTACTAAAGCATGTCCTTTTACCTGCAGTAAAGCAGGAAAACCCATTTAATTTAGAAAAGATTCACGATATCATGAATTCCGCCATCATTGGAAACCCCTCAGCAAAAGCGGCTATTGATATAGCTTGCCATGACCTGATGGGGAAAAGCGCCAAATTACCGATTTATGATTTATTGGGCGGGAAATTCCATGAATCCCTCTCTTTCGCCAAGGTATTAAGTATAGACGAACCGGGGATCATGGCTGAAAAAGCGCAGGAAGCTCTCAAGCTAGGATATAGTTCTTTAAAACTTAAAGTTGGCTGGGATATTGAGTCAGATATAGAACGGATTGCTGCTGTCCGACAAAAGGTCGGGAAGAAGGTTCCAATTCGGGTCGACGCAAATCAAGGGTGGGGGACATTTGCCAACGCACTTCCGGCAGTGGAGGCTCTGGAACCATTAAACCTTTCATGGTTGGAACAGCCGATTAGAATGGGGGATATAGACGGTCTTGCTGAACTTAAGGGAAAAACGACCATTCCACTTATGGCTGATGAAAGCATCCATAACGGAACCCATCTACTCGAAATCATTAAAAAGAATGCAGTGGATAAAATCAATATTAAACTAATGAAATGCGGCGGAATCTATCAGGCTATTCAATTGGCAAAGACAGCAGAGGCTGCAGGAATCAGCTGCCAAATCGGTTCCATGGTGGAGTCTTCCATCGGATCTGCAGCTGGGTACCATACGGCCATTTCACGAAAGAATATTACCAGTACTGAATTGACGGGCCCGCTTCTATTCAGTCTCGATATTGGGAATCTTGATTACGAAATTCCATATGTCCATCTTACAAAAGAACCTGGGCTTGGAATCGTAATTAACGAGGAAGTTCTTGAGCAATTAACGATAAAAAAAGAGCTGGTTTAACCATAAGCCGTACAGGATGGGGTGAACGGATGGAAACGGAAAAAAATAGTGTGACGGTCAAGAAAAAGGCAAGGTTGAAAGTACCGCATACATACACACTTATCTTTATCATAATCATTTTGGCAGGACTTGCTTCATATGTGATTCCAGCCGGCGAATTCGACAGGGTTGAAGATAAAGAATCAGGAAGAATGCTTGTAGTCGACGGAAGCTATCATTCTATTGAACAAGACCCAGTGAGCTTCTTTGACCTTTTCACCTCCATTCCATTGGGATTGGAAAAAGGAGCCCAAATCATTTTTTATATCTTTCTTGTAAGTGGTGTATTCGGGATAATACGCACTACCGGGGCCATTGAAGCAGGAGTCTACAAAGGGGTCCGATCACTTGAGGGCCGGGAAAAGCTTTTGATTCCATTGAGTATGCTGCTTTTTTCGATTGGCGGTTTTAGCATGGGGATGGCAGAAGAGACCATCATCTTTGTACCGATTGGTATCGCTATAGCTAGGGCGATGGGCTTTGACGCAGTTACTGGAACGGCCATGATTACACTGGGTGCAGCGAGCGGATTTTTTGGGGGCATGCTCAATCCCTTTACGGTAGGGGTGGCGCAATCACTTGCTGAAGTACCTTTATTCTCAGGAATCGGTTTTCGCTTTGTGATTTATATTTTTGTACTAGCATTTGCCATTTGGTATGTTAGCCGTTATGCGAATAAGGTAAAGCGGAATCCTGAAAATAGTGTAATCTATGATATTGAACAAAAAGAAAAACGAACGGTTGGTCTAGTCGACTTTCCTGAACTGACGGGGCGTCACAAGCTAGTCTTCATCGCGATGATTTTGGGTCTGGCTTTTAACATTTATGGTGTGTTTAAATGGGGTTGGTTTTTAACCGAGCTTACCGCTTCATTTTTGATTATGGGTATTGTAAGCGGGATTGTAGGCGGTTTACAGCTTGGGAGAATTTTCGATTCATTTATCGATGGGGCCAAAGCGGTAACATTTGGCGCCTTGATCGTCGGCTTTGCAAGAGCAATAACAGTAGTGTTGGAAGAAGGGAAAATCATAGATTCTTTGGTCTTCATGGCGGCGTCCGGGATCGGCCACCTACCGCAGGCATTGAATGTCGTAGGCATGTTCTTCACCCAAGCAATCCTGAATTTATTCATCTCTTCGGGTAGCGGGCAGGCTGCGGCAACAATGCCGATCATGGTTCCCATTACGGATATATTGGGTTTGGAAAGGCAGCTTGCCGTTCTTGCCTTCCAATATGGAGATTCGGTTACGAATTCCATCATTCCAACGTCATCAGCGTTAATGGGATATCTGGCCATCGCTGGGATTCCCTATGAGAGATGGGTGAAGTTCATTTGGAAATTAATTCTCGGGTGGGCTTTGATTGCTTGCATTGCATTAATGGCTGCAGTGGCCCTCGGTATCTCCTAAGAAAATAAGGAGGGGTTTAGATGAAGGAATTATTGAATGAAATTAAACCTCAAATACTGGAGATTTTCCACCATCTTCATGAGAATCCTGAAGTGAGCTGGAAAGAATATCAGACTACGTCTTATATTTCAAAGATCCTCCATCAAAATGATATTGAGGTGACCAGTTTCGAGGATATGCCTGGGATTGTGGGGAATTGGCATCCAGATGAATGGCGAAAAAACTTAACGGTCGGATTGCGTGCCGATATGGATGCTCTCCTTCAGGAGGTGGATGGGACAATCCGTGCCAACCACTCCTGTGGGCATGATGCTCATATGACGATTGTTTTGGGCGTCTTGCTGGTATTAAAAAAAATGAAGATCAATCTTCCAGGTACGTTAAAATTTATCTTTCAGCCTGCCGAAGAAGTTGGTGAAGGTGCTTTAAAGATGATTGAAAAACAGGTATTGGAAGATGTTGATTTTCTATATGGTCTTCATTTGCGCCCCATTCAGGAAATGAAACTTGGACAAGCCTCCTCAGGCATCATTCACGGGTCAGCCGATACAGTGTATGGGGAAATTCACGGATTTGACGGACATGGTGCCAGACCCCATTTGACTTTAAATGCCATTGAAGTGATCACATCCATTGTTGACCAGCTTAAAGGGATACGGCTAAACCCGCAAATATCATATTCAGTCAAAATGACACAGGTTTCTGCAGGAGGGGAAAATGCGAATATTATACCTGGGTCCTCCAGGTTCAGTCTTGACTTACGCGCCCAGACGAATGAAGCGATGGATGAATTGATCGAAAAGGTGGAGGGTGTCTTGAAGAAAATGTCCGTCTTCCATCAATGCGAAATTAGCTTTCAGCATAAAGAAAGAGTATATGCCGCATCCATTGATCAAGAAGCGGAACGATTTATGGAGAAGGCAATTGAAAAAACCTTAGGGGCCAAAGGGGTAGTCAGGCCCATCATCACTCCTGGAGGTGAGGATTTTCATTTCTATACAAAAGAAAGACCTGCTATCAAGGCAACGATGTTGGGGCTGGGCTGCGATTTAGAGCCAGGTTTACACCATCCCAATATGGTGTTTAATCATGATGCCATTTTCACGGGTATTGAAATACTAACCAGGGCAGTCATTGAAACTTTTTCTAAAGATGACAAGTAAAAAAGGCACCATTTAATTTCTATAGTGCTAAGTTCTCCGAAAATGATTAAATTGCTAGGAATTAGACTTATTTTCATTATTCAAGTTAATGGTAAACAAGCGAGGCCACTAATTATTTAGTGGCCTTTGCTAATTAAAGATTGGCCTTGGCAGGGAATTTTTTTTATTTTCCCAAAAAAATCTTCATTCCAACAATGAAGCCTGGAGTCGAACAGCGGGACATATGTCCTTTCCGGAATCTTTAATCCGTTATTTAATAATGGAAGGCTCTTTTCGTAAAGATTGTTGTTTTTAGAACGAAACAATTTAAGGTTGATTGGAGCGCAAGTGCGAGACTCCTGCGGGAGCAGCGGGACAGGTGAGACCCCACAGGCGTTTACGCCGAGGAGGCTCACCGCCCGCCCCGCGGAAAGCGAGCATCTGGAGGGGAAATCAACCACACCGCTTTATTTGGAAAATAGCAACAAAGTAACGAAAACAGCCTAATGGAAACAAAGAAGGGGAGGAGACACAGTGAAAGGGATTTTCTTTTCGTTTTTTGGAGGAGCCTTTCTAACGTTGCAAGGTGTAGCCAATTTTCAGATTAGCCGGGACCTTAGCACGTGGCAGGTCGCAACGATCACACAGTTCACTGGTTTCATCATCGCCGGGATGATATTAATGATGATACGTAAAGGGGATTCTCTTGAATTAAAAAAAGTAAAACCAATGTATTTGTCAGGTGGCGCATTTGCTGCGGTGATAATTTTCAGTAATATTACGGCATATAAACAAATCGGAGTGACGTTTTCGGTATCAGCTCTATTGCTTGCTCAGCTAAGTCTTAGCTTTGTCATCGATAGCAAAGGGTGGTTTGGGGTAACGAAACAGAAGATGCAATTACCACAGTTCATTGGGCTTGGCTTGATGATGGCAGGAATCATTTTATTAGCGGTATAATTGTAAGGATATAAGTAATAGGCAGGAAGTGAATCTTAATCAGATGAAAGAAATAATGGATTTGGAAAAAATCAATCACTATTTGAAGGTCCATCAGTTGGAAAACATTTTTAATGGAGCCTTGATGCCCTATTTATCTCTCTACCATGTTGAGTCAGGTGAATGTGTTTGCTCCCAAGGCGATCGAGTGAATTATTTGTACGTGCTGGTTAAGGGAAAAGTTAAAGTGTATACGACATCAGTTGAAGGCAAGAATCTGATTCTGTCATTCAAGACCCCTCTTGAAGTAATTGGGGATATTGAATACATACAGGGAATCGATATCATCAATACTGTTGAAGCGGTATCGGATGTCTATGTTATCGGCATCCATCATCAATGGTTAAAAAAGTATGCCGAAGGTCAAACGGCCTTCCTCCAATTTTTACTAAGGGTCATCACCCAGAAGTTTTATGTTAAATCCAAGTCACTTAGTTTCAATTTAATGCATCCAGTTGAAGTAAGGCTTGCAAGTTACCTCCTATCTGTTTCGTTCGATGAAACAAATGCCCAAATCACTGGACGGTTGAATACTGAGAGCCTGAAGGATACCGCAAACTTTATTGGGACAAGTTACAGGCACCTTAATCGGGTCATCCTGCAGCTTTGCAGGGATGGTTTGATTGATCGGTCCGATGGATTCATCCAAGTTAAAGATTGGGAAGGTGTAAAGGCACTGTCAGGCCACAATATTTATGAGTAGTTTATATGATTTGGAGGAGGCGTTACGATGTTACTTGGATTAAGTTGGGCAATCCTCGCGGGTTCAATGGTCAGTTTACAAAACGTTTTCAATAGTAAAGTAAATGAACATGTCAATCCATGGTCAACGGCTACACTTGTATTAGGGTTGGGCTTTCTTGCCTCGTTTTTATGTGGGTTCGCATTTGAGGGAATGGAGTTTTTTCAACTGCATAATATGAAGCCCTGGTATTGGCTCAGCGGGTTGGTTGGCATAGGCGTGGTCATTTGTGTGACACAGGGAGTTAAGCTTCTAGGACCAACCTTCGCCATTTCAATCGTGATGGCGGCACAGCTTTCATTTGCTCTCGCTTGGGATTCTACAGGTTTGTTGGGACTGGAGAAGGTTCCCTTTACCTACAATCAGTTGGCGAGTATCCTGATTATTATTGCTGGGATGATACTATTCAAAATAGGAGGGAAAAGGAAAACGGTCTCTTGAAATGACATAGAAAGACCATTGTATGGTCACGAGTTATTCAAAGTATGATGAAACATTGAATGGAGCGATACACTTGAACAGATACAAAGCTTTATTTTTTGATATAGATGATACACTTTTAGACTTTCGGAAGGCTGAAAGTGATGCACTGCGCTTACTTCTCAAGGAGCAACGAATTTTGTATACACCGCAAGCGGAGGCGCATTATAAAACAATCAACCAAAACCTGTGGAAGTCATTTGAAATGGGGGAAATATCGCGGGATGAGGTAATCAATACACGATTTTTAATTTTTTTTAAAGAATATGGCCGGACAGTGGACGGGGTTGCACTGGAGAAAACCTATCGTGGTCACTTGGAACAAGGGCACAAAGAAGTTAATGGGGCACAAGAATTGGTAGCGAATTTAGAACTGCACCATGATTTATATATTGTGTCAAATGGGGTCTCCAGGACCCAAGATAAACGCTTGCGGGATTCAGGCTTGCATGCATATTTTAAACGAATTTTCATTTCAGAGTATACTGGATATCAAAAGCCGATGAAAGAGTTTTTTGATTACGTATTTGCCTGTATTCCTGATTTAAAACCGGAACAAGGATTGATAATCGGGGATTCATTAAGTGCGGACATAAGAGGAGGACAAATTGCCGGCATGGATACCTGCTGGTTTAATCCTGAACAGAAGCAGAATGAAGCGGGGATAGAGCCAACCTACGAAATCAAGCAGCTTAGTGATCTATATTCCATAATCAACAAAGCATGACTTGAGTAGCAAAAGCTAGTTGCAATATCATTGTATTTGCGATCAGTACATGGACGATAAAGAATGGCTAAATAAGCAAGTATAACCTGAAGAAAAGAAGTGAATTGAATGGCTGAACCCTTAAAGGATTTATATAATGAAATGTTCATTCGTGAATTCGGCGAAAAAGTAAAGGGTGTCCATCCGTCCTTCTCTACTGAATTGTTTGTAGAGGAAGTGATTGATGAACATTGGGACGAGAGGAAGTTAAAAGAACGAATTAGACATATTTCCATTACTCTTGGAAAGCACCTTCCAAGTGATTATCAAGAGGCTTTGAATATTTTGTATCGACTTGATAAGGATTGTGAAGGTTTTAGATATTTATTTTTCCCGGATTTTGTAGAGGTACATGGATTGAATAAGAAAGATTGGCCGTTATCGCTTGATGCCTTGGAGCGGTTTACTTCAAAGTCATCTTCCGAATTTGCAGTGCGTGCTTTTATCTTACTTGACCCCGTTCAAATGATCGAAAAAATGAAGAACTGGACAAAACATGCGGATGAGCATGTCCGCAGGCTGGCAAGTGAGGGATGCAGGCCCAGGTTACCTTGGGGGCAATCTTTACCGATGTTCAAATCCGATCCGGCACCTGTCTTGGAATTACTTGAGAACCTGAAAAACGATTCATCCCTATATGTTCGCAAAAGTGTGGCCAATAATTTGAATGATATTGCCAAAGATCATCCTAAAACCGTAATAGAAACTGCAAAGTGCTGGTATGAAAGCGGAGAGCCCAACACGATTTGGATTGTCCGACGGGGATGCAGGACCCTAGTTCGTCAAGGAGATCCAGAAGTCCTTTCATTATTTGGATACACGGATGTATTGAATGATCCGAATATCATTACAAAGGCATTTATAAGAAATGAACCTGACTCGATTTATATTGGGGAAACCAATGAACTTCATTTCGGCTTTCAGGTGCATGCGGAGAAAACAGCGAAACTTCGCATTGAGTATGCCATCGATTTCGTAAAAGCCAATCAGAAAACGTCCCGTAAAATTTTCCTTTTGGCGGATAGGGATTTCTCTGATGGTGAAAGAGTTGAAAGAGTGAGGATTCACAGTTGGAAAGACCTGACGACCCGTCGACATTATATGGGAATCCATCGAATAACACTCCTTGTGAACGGAGTGGAGGTTGCAGAAACGCATATCAAACTAAACGCTGAAGGATAACTTGAAAAGTATGGGAGTTCTTGATTAATTAACAGGATTACCGGCACTTATAACTGACAAACGAGGAGCTAAAAGTTCCTCGTCATTAATTATTTAATGATAGTGAAAGAATTGCAATAACACATTAAAAAGCAATCAAATCCAAAAAGTTGGATAACTCCGATTGCTGCGCAAATTATTAATGAGCAATGCCAGTAGAACGATTATCACAGCACCAGTTAAAACAGGCGTAAATAAATAACTCCAGCTATACTGGCCAAGCATGACTACAAGCGGATCTGCCCCAGCTGGCGGGTGCGTCGTTTTTGTCAACATCATCACCGCAATTGCTAATCCGACAGCCAGGCCGATCGCCCAAGGCTCATCGCCAAAAAAATGGTAGGAAGCTAAACCTATGAATGTTGAAATGAAATGGCCGCCAATTATATTCCTTGGCTGTGATAACGGCGCGTTCCACAGACCGAACGCCAGTACACAGCTGGCACCAAAAGGAGCCATTAACCACGCTGCTGAAGTTATTTTTGTTAAAAGAATTAAAGCGAATATTGTTAAAAATCCTCCAATCAGTCCCGTTATTGCGTCCTTTACATTTATCTGTAAAGGGCTTCTTCCTTTTCCCTTCATCTTCGAAAAATAACGAAGATGAAAAAAGTGTTTTTCTTTAGGCCTCGCTATTGATATACGGTCCAATATTACCCCTCCCTTCTTATATAATTAGACATTACTCGAAATAAACTAACCTGTCAAAAACAATTTTATAGGTTAGTTTAAAAATTCATAAAAAAACCAACTTTTATAATTAAGTTGGCTCTTCATTGATCATCAGATTTCCGGTGTTGAAATCGGGCAACCTTTTTCCTATTCCCGCATATTTTCATTGAACACCACTTGCGTCTTCCGCTTTCATCGATAAATAACAGTACACAATCATCATTCGAGCACCGCTTTAGTGATGACAGCTTATTTTCTTCGATTAATGTCAATGTGTCAAAAGCAATATAAGATAGGAGGATATCTTCGGCTTCTCCAACTGGTATGGGAACAAGTTTTTGAGTCATTAATTTATAAGTGAAAGGTGATTTTTCGATTTTATTTTCTAAAAAAGCGATAAACTCATCGGAAACCATATTTCCAGCTGCTATTGACTCAAATTGTTTTCTTAAAATAGTACGCATTTCCAGTATGTCTACAAATACCTGTTGATTTCTCTCTTTAATTTTCAAGGATAGCTGATTATCCCAATATGCGTTTTTCCCTTTTATTACAGCAAGCCATTCCAGCACATCCGATTCTGAGAGTAATAAGTCTTGCCGCTGACCACGACTGACTAGTTCCGTGTTCACTAAATCCAGAGAAAGATTACCTGATATTAATGGAAATTTATTAGTTTCGGACATAGATTCATCTCCCATTTTTCAACGAAATTCTAACCATTAAAATGCTAATAAAGAGGTTATGTTATCATTATACCCTATTTCGGAATCTTTCAGCTACTCGTCTTTCTTGAGAAATGACGGCGATAACATGAAGCGTAATATCAAAAATGATATTGTCAATTAACAGTATAGTAAATGAAATCACATGATTATCAATCCTATTAAAGTGAGGGAAAAAGTTCTTGACAGAACCTGTACGTACAGGATAATATGAAAGCGTATACAGAACCTATACGTACAGGTTATAAAAACAACTATATTTTGCTTTCTAGGGAAAGGAAGTAGTGAAATGGGTAAATACACAGAACCAGCAACGGATTTGCTTCAACATGTCGGAGGGAAAGAAAATATTGCAACGGTTACGCATTGTGCGACAAGAATGCGATTTGCTTTGAAGGACCCCTCCAAGGCGGATGTGACGAATATCGAATCAATTAAGCTTGTGAAAGGAACGTTTACACAAGCGGGCCAGTTCCAGGTCATAATCGGGAACGAAGTATCATCGTTTTATAATGAATTCGTTTCCATAGCTGGACTTCAGGAAGCGTCAAAAGAAGATGTGAAAAATGCTGCTAAACAGAATATGAGCTGGCTGCAGCGTATGATTGCCCATCTTGCGGATATTTTCACCCCGCTGATTCCTGCCATTGTCGTTGGCGGACTCATTCTTGGATTCCGCAATATCATTGGCGATATTAAAATGTTCGATGATAGCACAAAAACCCTTGTGGATATTTCCCAATTTTGGGCAGGGGTCCATGCTTTCCTTTGGTTGATAGGTGAAGCTATTTTTCATTTTCTTCCTGTTGGGATTACATGGTCGATCTCGAAGAAAATGGGCACGACTCAAATTCTCGGCATCGTCCTTGGTTTGACCCTGGTTTCCCCACAACTTCTTAATGCATATGCAGTGGCAAACACAAAGGCAAGCGACATACCTTTTTGGGATTTCGGTTTTGCCCAGGTCGATATGATCGGCTACCAGGCTCAAGTCATCCCAGCTATACTTGCAGGGTTCGTCTTGGCGTATTTAGAACGGTTCTTGAGAGATAAAGTGCACAATTCCATTTCCATGATCGTCGTTCCATTTTTCGCTTTACTTCCAACTGTAATCATTGCCCATACCATTCTGGGGCCTTTAGGCTGGAAAATCGGTTCTGTCATCTCTACAGTTGTATATTCGGGATTGACTTCATCAGTTGGCTGGTTATTTGCTGCCGTTTTCGGCTTTGCCTATGCACCGCTTGTCATCACGGGACTGCATCACATGACAAATGCAATCGATCTTCAGCTTATGAGTGAACTTGGCGGTACGAACCTATGGCCGATGATCGCATTATCCAATATTGCACAAGGAACGGCCGTGCTTGCGATGATTTACATCAACAGAAAGGACCAGGAGGAAAGGCAAGTTTCCATACCCGCTACGATTTCATGTTATCTCGGGGTAACCGAGCCAGCCATGTTCGGGATTAACCTGAAATACGGCTTTCCGTTCTTAGCCGGTATGATCGGTTCACTTTTCGCAGGGATCGTTTCAGTCGGATCTGGAGTAATGGCAAATTCCATCGGTGTTGGAGGGATCCCAGGTATCCTATCCATCCAGCCACAGCACATGGGAATGTTTGCGCTTGCGATGTTGGTAGCTTTCGTTGTGCCATTCATTTTGACTATTGCATTCTCCAAACGTCCTAAAATGAATTTGAAAACAAGAACGAAAACAACGAAATTAAATGCTTAATAACGCGGAGGGAGAGCATTCTCCCTCTTTTTTTACCATACTGGCAATAGATACATCAGGGATAGCAGAGGAGGATCACAATGAAGGATTTTAAAAAAAGCACCATCTATCAAATTTATCCGAAGTCATTTATGGATTCGAACGGTGACGGCATCGGGGACATAAATGGTGTTATTGAAAAACTTGATTATCTGAATGAACTGGGAGTGGATTATATTTGGCTGACCCCTTTTTATCGTTCACCTCAGAATGATAATGGTTATGATGTAGCGGATTATACATCCATTGATCCTGTTTTCGGGACGATGGATGATTTCGAAAGATTGGTGAAGGAAGCCAATTCGCGAGATATCCAAATCATGCTGGATATGGTATTCAACCATACATCAACAGAGCATGAATGGTTCCAAAAAGCATTGGCTGGAGATAAAGAATATAAGGACTATTATATTTTCAAGAAATCGAAAAATGGAGAGCCCCCTACCAATTGGATTTCGAAATTCGGAGGCCCTGCATGGGAATATGTAGCGGAACATGATGAATACTACCTTCACTTGTTCGATCGGACCCAAGCTGATCTTAACTGGGAAAATCCCAGAGTAAGGCAGGAAATCTTCAATGTAGTAAACTTCTGGATGGATAAAGGTGTCAAAGGATTCCGTTTGGATGTGATCAATCTTATTTCGAAACCTGACTCCTATGAAAATGACGATGATGGAGATGGACGCTGCTTTTATACAGATGGTCCCAAAATTCATCAATTCCTTAAAGAGATGAATGAAGAAACATTTGGGAAGGATGTAGAGGTGATGACTGTAGGGGAAATGTCATCGACGACCATTGACCATTGCATCAAATATTCATCTCCAGTTGAAAAGGAGCTGTCCATGGTATTCAGTTTCCATCATCTAAAGGTGGATTATAAAGAGGGGGAAAAGTGGTCACTTGCAGATTTTGACTTCAGGCAGTTAAAGGAGATCCTAAGCAGCTGGCAGTATGGGATGCAAGAAGGAAATGGATGGAATGCCCTGTTCTGGTGCAACCATGACCAGCCGAGGATCGTGTCCAGGTTTGGGAATGATCAAGAGTATCATAAGGAATCTGCCAAGATGCTGGCAACAGCCATTCATATGCTTAGGGGAACCCCTTATATTTATCAAGGGGAGGAAATAGGAATGACCAACCCGAAATTCAATGATATTGGACAATATCGGGATGTGGAATCGATTAATTATTATAATATTTTAAAAGAGGCAGGCAAGGATGAAAACGAAATAATCGAAATTCTTCAGGCTAAATCCCGTGATAATTCTCGAACTCCCATGCAGTGGGAAGATACGGAGCACGCAGGCTTTACAAAAGTGACGCCATGGATTTCAGTGCCTGATAATGCTAAGGTAATCAACGCTGAACACGCACTGAAGGATCGGGATTCCATTTTTCATCATTACCAAAAACTTATATTCTTACGCAAGAAACATGATATCATTGCATATGGGGACTACCAGGAAATTCTTGGCGACCACGACCAATTGTTCGCATATGTTCGTAGTCATAAAGATGAGAAACTTTTGGTCATCAATAACTTTTATGCAAAAGAAGCGTCCTTCAAGATTCCAAATGATATGGACCTATTCGGATACAACTCAGAGCTCTTGCTCTCAAACTATATCGATTCGAAAGAACTTTCAGGTGATTTTATCCTTCGTCCCTATGAATCGGTTGCCTATTTGTTGAAAAAGGACAAGTAGCAGACAAGAAAAATATATTGTGGTGATGAAATGAACAGCAAATATCTATCGCTATATGGTGATATCGTTTCAAAAATTGAAGAAGGAACCTTTCCGACAAATTCAAAGCTTCCTTCCGAAAGCAGCTTCATGGAAGAGTATGACATATCCAGGGATACTGTGAGAAAGTCCTTACAGTTGCTTGAACAAAATGGATATATCCATAAAATCAAAGGCAAGGGTTCATTTGTCTTGGATTTCAGCAAATTTAATTTTCCTGTAGCAGGATTGATTTCCTATAAAGAAATGGTGGAAAAGTTGAATTTGCATTCCAAAACGATCATCCATAAGTTGGAGCTTGAGACCCCCGACGCAAATATGTCCAAGCTTTTAGACTTAACTGATGATGGTGAGGTATGGAAAGTGTTCCGGGTACGGCAAATCAATGGCAAGAAAATCATACTGGACAAAGACTATTTCAAAAGCGAGTTCGTAACTAACTTGACGAAGGAAATTTGTGAGGATTCGATTTATGGATATATCGAAAAGGAACTCGGGCTCCAGATCGGTTTTTCCAATAAGGAAATTACCGTGGAACCATGCAGTGAAGAAGATAAACAATTATTGGACATTGAAGACTTCGATATGGTGGCAGTCGTGAAAAGTACGGTCCATTTAATCGATGGAAGCTTGTTTCAGTATAGCGAATCCAGGCATAGACCCGATAAATTCAAGTTCACGGACTTTGCACGCAGGACTTGGTGAAGGCTATAGGTATTTGATGACTGGCAGTCTACGGATGAAATGTAAAAACAATTAGCTTGCCAAGGAAATGCTGTAGAATCAGGGATGGACTGATTCATGAAAGTTCAGTTCCATTCAAAAGGGGAAGGTCGCCGTGGCGGCCTTTTTTAATGCTGTTCAATGTATCGTGTTATTCTTATAGACATCGAATTGGACTCTTTTTATTTTTAAACGACCGGGGGGAGAGGAGGAGAGTCGTCAAATCATTAGTTTGACGATCCCTCTGCTTGTTTTGGAGAATGGGAAGCATTTAGTAAAACCACTCCACCAATGATTAATACTAAGCCACCAAATGTAGTGATACTAAATGGCTCACTCCATAATAGTACGCCAATTAATGCCGTTAAGGCTGTGCCTATTCCTGACCAAATGGCATATGCTAAGCTTAACGGAATTGTTTTAAGACATATAGATAAGCTATAAAATGCAATTCCAAATCCTATTATAACTCCAAATGATGCGAATAAATGTGAGAATCCTTCAGACAACTTAAGCATGGTTGTACCAAATACTTCGCTTATGATGGATATCCCTAAAGCTATGTATCCTTTCATACTATTACCTCCGATTACTTATGTTAATTGCCCCCGCTTGAGAGCTTCAAAACCACCACTCCTCCAATGATCAGGACTAAACCTAAAAATTTCTTCAGGCTAAAGCTTTCTTTATAAACGATAACTCCCACTAAAGCAGTTAAAGCTGTGCCTATTCCCGACCAAATGGCATAAGCGGTTCCAAGCGGAATGGTTATTAGTGATAATGACAGGCAATAAAAAGCCAAACCCATTCCAATTACCACGCCAATGGAAGGGAATAACTTTTTAAACCCGTTTGATACTTTTAACATCGAGCTGCCAAACACTTCACTTAGGATGGCTATTGCCAAAAACGCATAAGGATTCAAGATGAACTCCTCCTAAATATTCATTCTAATTTCGTCACTTCCCCAAGAATCTTATCATCTAAAGGACTCATATTAAACTAATACCACCTATAGTTAGTTTCATTTTTTTGTCATTGCTGTTCACGCTCAATATTAGGCTGAAAGTGATGCAATAAGCGCTTCTTCGAACCTGATAGCAACATATAAGAAGGATGAACTGATTTAAACAAAGAATGCTTCAATAAGGCGATTACAGATGTCAGCCATGCCGTTTCCATAAAAACATCTATACCCATTTTATCAGGAAAAAAGATAGTGGCTAATGACGTTTGCTTAACCCTTCTTGGCAGTAATTCCGATATTGTCATTATTTTGGCTTGCTTGAGCACTGGCGGAAGAATCTCTTCAAAGAGGTTTATTTTAAGATAAACCTCGATAGAATATGTGGTATGAATATGACCCGACAATAGCTAAATACTCACGATTCGTTTTTCAGTAGGATTTATTCCCCTGTCCAGTGAGGAACGCGCCAAGTACAATACCGGAGCATTTAAGCCAATGGGTCTTTACAGAAGGTTCATTTTATAACATGGAAACATAAAAAGATGGGGATATGCAGCAAATCCATACTAGCCTTTGGAATAAAATAAGAAAGGGGGAGAAAAAGTCAACCATATGACCTGTTCTCCTTTTTGTTCTTAGGAATCCGCCACTTCAATCAGACAGTTAGGGCGAAACTGCTAAAACTACATACTTTAATATAACCTAATTGTTCATTCTTTCCTTTTTCTCACCTCTGATAATCCTTTATTACAGGCATATAGGCAATTAACATAGTAATTTTAAACTTACTATTACATCTTAAAATCAAACTATTAAACTATTACACTTTTATATTTCTTTCATATACTACTATATCTTTTAATAGAAAGGGGGAAGAAAGAGTGCAATCTCCTTGTATCTTAGAAGTTGATGGTCAATTCTTTTTAGTCACTGAAATTGATGATGTAGCTACACTTAGAATCCGTATTTCATCTCTATTAGCATCAACTTTGATTGGATTAGGATTTCCAGTCTGCGGAGAATAGATCACGTTCCCAATAATTTAGGTATTCCATTTTAGTGCATACACTTCAAAACTAGTTAATATAATCAGATGTTATCGGCATGTAAAAAGGGATCTTCCAATTGAAAATCCCTTTTTACTACTTCTTCTACTAACGACCAGTAAATCATAAGCTAAACAAAAAGTCTTTGGTAATACTGGCACGATTGTTACTAATATCCAAATGATATTTTCCACTTATTTATTAGTATGTTGCAACTGTTGAGTCGCGTCTTTTTTTTACTCAGAATGAAAAAAGAACTTTGCCTGTGTCTTTAGGAATGGGATTCTTTTTTACGGCTATTGACTGGCTTTATAAATGATTGTACTTTTGAATGAAGACATTGCTGGTATATGGAAATTCAAAGGATATGATAGGGGGATAATCATGTATGTTTGTCAAACCAGGGATCATGAAGTAATTGCAAAACTAAATCGAAATGTTCACAATTTGCATGCAAAACTATATCCTAAGTATTTTAAGGAATATGATTATAGTGCCATGAAAGAAACTTTCAAAAATCTGGTTGAAAATAACAGTTTTGTTTTTCTCGTTTTAAAAGAACTAGAAGAACCGATCGGTTACGCATGGATTGAAATTAAAACCTATCCAGAAAGCGCTTTTAAAAATGAGTATAAATCAGTATATGTACATCAGCTTAGTATCAATGAAAATCAAACCCAAAAAGGTTACGGTAAAAAACTAATGAATGAGGTCTATGAAATTGCCAAAAAGAATGATATAGATTTAATTGAACTGGATTATTGGTTTGAAAACATAGCGGCAAAAGAGTTTTATAAGAAACAAAACTTTAAAAAGTATAGGGAGTTCGCGTTTAGACAGTTGTAATCCTTTGAATGTCCATTTTCAAAGGTTGAAGGAATGAATAAAAACCCCTAATTGGGGTTTTTTAATTAATATCTTAACATTCTCCTCGAATAACTGGGGGGTTGAGGAACTCCACAAACAAAGCTTTGGCTATAACACTCTTTTACAATACTTCGGGTATGGGGTATAAATGTGTTGAAGTGTTTATTCACGGTAGTTGTATGTGTCGGGTGAAAAACTGGAATCACAGTGTTAATGACATTAGTTTTAACATTTTGCTTTGTTGGGGAGATTTGAGGTGGATTATACTGAGTAGGCATTCTGTGATGCGGGCAATATTGTGGTGGACATTGACCGCCTTTCCTATGCCTCCAGGGCTTATTATACATTTAAACACCTCCTGGATTTTTTTGAGAGTCATTGTTAGTTTATGAAAAAAATTGATAAAGGGACTGGTATAAATGCCTTTATCAAAAGTTCATGGGCATATCAGATCTTTCACTCATTTTTAAAAAATTGAATGATCATTAATTTAAACGAATTTGGTTAATTGCTTGACGAACAAATGACTTGTGTCTTTTCCTCCAGCTATTTTCCTTGCGTTTTTCCAAACCCCATTCAGGAAATGTAGATAACCGTAACGCGGCAAATAATTGCCAGAAGGGTAAGTTTGTAAAATTCACCTCCGGCATCATGGATTTATATTGATTTGTGAAGTGATCCATCGCTTGCATTCCAAAATGATATGAAATTTCGAGTTGACTATTGGCGAGGTCAGCCAAAGGGTCCCCTAAGCCTGAGTCTTCCCAATCAATTATTGAAACTAGTTTATCGTCTTTCCATAATATATTTCCTGGCCAATAATCACCATGAAGGATCACTTCTCTATTCATGGAGGGTAATGGCAAGGAAGATTTTAACAAATCTCTAATCAAGCTCAGATTTAATGTTTCATCCAGGATTACCTTATTTTTATTATTTAACATCTCTACATATGTATTTTCTAGTTTAGGAAGGAATGATAAAGAAAAATTTGCACAATCAACACGATGGATTTTTGCCAGATTGATTGCCAATTGTAAGATATGATCATTAAGATTTGAAGGGGTGAATTCCGACTTACCCCCAATAAACTCGATAAGTATGCTTGGCTTGGAAAATATCTCGCAGGATTGCTCGAAGTAATAAGGCATCGGTACAGGCAAACCGGCAGCTTTCAATATCCCTAAGAGCTTGTGTTCATCTGCTGCAATATTTGGATTCCGTTTCAAGTCATTATCACCATGCTGACGAACGATCATTTTTATGATTCGCCCTGACGGTTGCAATATTTCAAGTCCTGTCACCTGTGCAGAAATTCCGCCTTTTAATTTCCATGCACGAATTAGCTTGTTTCCTTGATCTAACTTTTGAACCAATCGTTCAAACTTATCATATTCGTTCATCATATGACATCTCCTTAATCCCGTTCAATTTAAGGAATTTAACTTCACATTTTCCTATAACATTCATGAAAAATTCAAAAGCCCCATATTTGACTGCAATCTCAATAAATGAAACCAATAACTTGTTACACACGTAAAGTAATTTAAACAAGTGAGGTGTGCTGGCATTGAAAATTGAAAAATATAAAGTGGATACACCAAAAGGGACGTTACAATATAATATTAGTGGAAACGGCAAACCAAATATAGTTTTAATTAACGGTGGCTCTGGGCCGATAGAGGGTTGGATGAAAATCCTGCCGGCTATTTCGGAAACTTCATCAGTATTTTCCTATAATCGTTTTGGTGTTGCTGGCAGCGATAAACCGAAGGAAATCCAAGACGGGATAAATATTGTTAACACTTTACGAGAAGCATTAACAATCGTGGGATTTGAACCTCCATATTTATTGGTGGGACATTCCCTAGGCGGCTTATATGCTAATTTATATTCCCGACTTTACCCAAAAGAAGTAGCGGGAATTGTTTTTTTAGAATCCAGTACCACGAAAGATATTAGCCTTAATGAATATCAAGGCAAGGCAGTAAAAACCATTAATAAGATGTTCAAGATGTTTGATTCCTTGTCTTCACATAAACGATTCAATGAAGTTGATTTTGTGGAAAAAACTGTAAATAAAATCCAACAAACTGATACATTTCCCGAAATACCTGTATTTGTAATTACCGGTGGACAAGAAAATCGAATGATGCCAGAGGAAGTTCGAAAAAAAAGACTTGAGAACCAATTGGAATTACTATCACTGTCAAGAAACAGCAAACACATTGTCGCTGAAGAAAGTGGGCATTTTCCACAATTATCAGAACCCACCATAGTGATTGACTCAATCAAAGATTGTGCAGAAGCAATTAATAAAATAAACCATCACCAATAAATGCTAAGCTTTTTTTTATAGCATTAATGTTAATGTTGACTTTTTTAAAATCTCTCTATCTCCTTCCATCACTTTGTTTATAGAGGGCTTATTCTCCAATGATTCCTGATACCAAAGTGAAAAAATAGAAGAAAGCTTTTTCAAAAAATTCTCGTCGTTGGGCGAATGTCATAATATAATATGCCATAAACACCTTTTGGGGTGTATTTTTTTTGGAACGGCAGCAGAGATGAAGAATTCTATATTATTTTGAAATTTCTTTAATCCGATAGTTATGTGTACAAGCATTTGTTAATACATAGCATAAGATTAATAGAGGTGATAGAAATGGTAAAAGTATTTATTGATCCCGGCCATGGAGGTACGGATCCAGGCTCGGTGGGGAATGGATTGATAGAAAAGGATTTAACTTTATCCATTGCAACTCGAATCAAAGACATCTTATTACTAGAATATAAAAACGTTTATGTGAAAATGAGCAGGACCCAAGATTCGTACCCCTCCTTAAACGATCGTACGAATGCAGCGAACGCGTGGGGAGCTGACTTTTATCTCTCCATCCACATTAATGCCGGCGGCGGAACTGGGTACGAGGATTACATCTATACGTCCACTAACCAGATCACGAAAACGTATCAAGATTATATTCATTCAGAAATCATGAAGCTTATCAACATCCAGGACAGAGGACAAAAAACAGGAGATTTACATGTACTCCGTGAAACGGACATGCCTGCACTCCTCACTGAAAATGGATTTATCGATAATGTCAATGACGCAGCCAAATTGAAAACGGCATCCTTTATCGAATCACTGGCTCGCGGACATGTTAACGGATTAGTTAAATGCTTCAATCTTACAAAGAAAAGTACAGCTGTATACCACACTGTCGTTAGTGGGGATACCGTATACTCCTTAAGCATCGCTTATGGCAGTACGGTTCAGCAAATTAAAGATTGGAACGGTCTTGACAGTCAGTACACAATTACAGTAAACCAGAAGTTGCGGGTGAAATGAATAATTAATAATTGACTGGTTAAATTATTATTAACTTCCAGAAGCACTCCACGCAGGAAGCCCTTCTCAAAAAGAGAGGGGCTTTTCCTGATTCAGGAAGTTGCATGCGGTGGCTACAATGTTTTCCGGCGCTCTTCCCTTCTAGAGCTACAGAGTCAAATGCTAATTCTCCAATTATAAGATTCTTACATGAGGTTGTGAATCGAATAATAAAAATTCGGCCTGCGACGCATATATTTTCCTAATAAAATTAAGCAATGAAATAAATAATCTAGGTAAAACGGATATGATTTTAAATCGCTGATTGATAAGTGCAGGTGATTCAATATTACGATAGTTTTCGTTTTTTTAATTCATCAGTAAATGGTCTAAAAAACTGGTTCTGCGGGAGTTGTATAAGCTGGTTATTCCACTTCTTAACTAAAGTAAGTTATGCTTTTTCATAAAAGCTGGCACAAATTTAAATGGATTCTTTTTAATGGCATATAAAAAGAACAAAAGCTAAAAAGCACAAACCATAATGGCTTGTACCTGAAATGTATCATCAAATAACTGAATTGAAACTATGTATTGTTGCTCATTACTCATTTATTTTCTTTTCTGTAAAGAAACCCTCGAGTTGGATATTAATCGTATATTTTAATGGCTTGAACCACTTTTCCTAAAATACGGACTCTATCATTTTTGATGTTATAGGTTTTTTCTTCATAAAAAGGATCCGTGCTGCAGGGAGTGAGTGTGATGTTCCCTTCATTGATATTCACTTTTTTGACTGTAGCATCCTGACCATTTACTAAAACCACACCAATCTTTCCGTTTTCGACGTAGGTTGTTTTTTCAACGAGAATCAGTGATCCGTCTCTGAATTCTTTGTTCATGCTATTGCCATTCACTCTAAGGAAAAAATATTCTTTATTCGATTTTAGCATCGAATTTAATGTCGGCATATAGGCTTCAATATATTCATTGGTGAAATTAGGATCTCCAGCAGGGATATTTCCGTAAATACCAATTAATCTTACATTCTTTTCATTTAGGAATTCCATTCCAGGATTATTGCTGACGACAGGTGCTCCTTCAATGAGGTGGGATAGCGGTATTTCAAAGCATGTGGACATCATGCTCAATTTATCCATTAAAGGTTTATTCCGCCCGGATTCCCAGGCCGATACTGCCGTTGGGGCCACTTTTAATATATTTGCCAAATCTTCTTGTGTCATTTTTCTTTCTTTTCTTAACATTTTAATCCGTTCACCAATGTGCATATTTCTTCACCTCTTACTTGAATATACACTATGAGTGAAAGTGAGTAAACTTAAAGTGCGTGAATTTTGCGAAAAATTGTTGAAAACTATACTTCAAGTGTGATATTATTTTTTTAGACAGGTGGTGACAAGATATGACAAACGTTAAGTTCACTCTTAAACAAGCGAGGAAGTATAAAGGATTAACTCAAGATGAAATGGCTAAAGTGCTGAAGATGGCCAAGAGGACTTACATTGACTATGAGAAATATAAGATTCCTTTGCGAATCGATAAGGCTTATTTATTTGCTGAATGTGTAGGATTCTCAATCGACGAGATCATTTTTTTTGATCCTCACCTACACTTCAAATGTAGTTGAAAGTCCAAGTGTACCAGCGTTTATTCAACAGAGTGGCCATTCGGTATGTAAAGTCTAATCAAGGCAATCCTAACTTCCATGGGACAAGATTCAAGGAATGATGGAAAGAAGGTGAACAAAGTGGAAATGGAAATTGATTCTTTAGAAGTTGCAGTAGGAGCGGCTGCGGTTAGCACATTCGTGGAGAGGAGGAAAAGGAGGAATTACTTAAAGGAGTAAAAATCCAAACTTCTTGGGTGTTCCTTAATAAAAGGGCTGTATGCTGATATATTATATAAAATGGACGATTGATACTGAGATCACAATGAATGACAGCCAATTGTTGTGAAACATTTTTATTTAATTAATGTATAGAACGGATTTTCAAACACCATGAATAGGAGCAATTGGACAATGGCAAATTCGAAGGAAAAGTTAATATGGATGAACAAGCCCTTATCCTTTGCAGGATAAGGGCTTGTTCTCATTTTTGTGAACTTGAAGCAATCCGATTTCCTCCGTAATTACGACTCCATGAAATGAAAAAGACTGCATACCTAAATGACTGAAAACGAATCTTCATACTTTATCTCCATTTTTAATGAACTTCTTCTAGTTTTTTTCTCCCATCTTTATGAACATGGCAGGTAATGGTATGCAAAAGTACAATTATATAATAATGAAGGCTATGGAAGTCCTGGGAAGGGGGCATTGATAATAGGATGAGTTCGAAAAAATACCACAGGATATTGGAGGAGATAACATTTGAAAAGAAATGTATTCAATTATGTCGTTTTTCTTGTCCTCATTCTAACCATATTAATTATGGCTAAGCCGGATATTTCCTCAGCAGGGAAATTGAAGCCGCCCTCCGAAACTTTCAGCCCAGGGGATTGGTTTCTTGGAAGCATTCCCCCCAATCTTGATAAAGAGAAACCACCGATCGTGTTTGTTCAAGGGAGAAACAGCAGTTCGACCAGCTGGTACGGTGAAACGGAATATCATGGGATCAATGATATGTATACCAAAGCGTATGAAGCAGGCTACCAAACGGTTTTTGTTCAGCTTCATGATTCAGCTGGAAATGGATCTGTGAGCCAATATGCTAATGGAAGGCTTTTAGCCCAAATGCTTTCAGAAATCAGTAACCATTTCGGGGGCGCAAAAGTAAATATTATAGCTCACAGCAAAGGGGGGGCAGACACTCAAGCGGCTCTAGTACACTATGGAGCCCACCAATATGTTGGAAGGGTCATCACTTTAGCTTCCCCTCATCATGGTTCTTACCTTGCTGATTTGGCTTATAGCTGGTATGCGGGCTGGCTTGGTTCCCTATTAGGTCAAAAAGATGATGGAACTTATTCTTTACAAGTTGGTAAAATGGCGGAATTTCGTTCTGTCACCGATAACCATGTTAATTCTCGTAAAAACATGTATTTCACAGTGGCGGGTATGAACAGAGGCCCGGTTCTTTCTGCTTTATCAATGGGTGGACAATATTTATCTTCCTATGGCGAAAATGATGGTCTAGTAAATGTATGGAGTACAAAAATACCGTACGCAACACATTTATTTACGGATCCCAACTTTGACCACGACAATATTCGAATCGGTTCAGCTGTATTTTCAAGAATTGAACCCTATTTAAGGAGTACTTCCACCACTGGTATTCCAGGATTAAATGTCAGCTATAAAGAACGAGTTGAAGATGATGTCATTACAACCGCACTCGCTCAAACCGTTCTGGGTGATGTCCTGAAACAAAATGTTTGGACTGAACAAAGTTTTCATGTAAATGAAACAGCCCCGGGTAATATTACCATATATACAGCCTCGGATGATGTCGAGGTTGAATTGATCTCTCCATCCAATAAAAAGTATTCACCTTCCTTAAAGGTTGATTCAGCCAAAAATGAAACTTCCTTTTTTAATGGTGCGACCATCCAATCATTCAATAGGAACAAGCTCGAAATCGGTGACTGGATAGTACGAATGAAGACTAAATCACCAAAAGACGCTTACCTGTTCACAGCACAATTTAACGAAAAGAATCCCATTACATTAAGCATGGCCGGAAAAGTTAAGCAAAAAGATGCAAAATTTTTAATAAAGAATCCAATGAATGGTAAAAAAACGCCCATCAGCACAACATTTTTGGTTCATTTAGTAGATGAAACCGGTAATGAAATTAATGGGAAAAGCTCAATTAAGGTACTGGAGACCGAAAATTATACTGGTACCCTTCCAGAAGTACCTAAGTCAGGTGTTTATAATGTAACAATTGATGTCAAGGAAAAAAATGTGGATGGCACTGAAAGAACCCGGACGCTGATACGTTCGGTCTATATCGAGAAATAGTGAAATGCCTTCTCTTGTTGAGCAGGTATCAAATTCAAAGAAAAGTCAGTTTGACTATAGTTTTTTCTGAAGGCTCTTTTCATAAAGATTGTTGTTTTTAAAACGAAACGATTTAAGGTTGATTGGAGAGGAAGTGCGAGACTCCTGCGGGAGAAGCGGGACAGGTGAGACCCCACAGGCGTTCACGCCGAGGAGGCTCACCGCCCGCCCCGTGGAAAGCGAGCATCTGGAGGGGAAATCAACCACACCGCATTATTTGGTAAATAGCAACAAAGTATGCGAAAACAGCCTTTCTAACAAAGCATTCAGTTTGAAAAATCGCCTCCATTTTCACTGACTTTCTGCCAAGCCTCATCAAAGCATGCATCTAATGGATCTCGGTTAGTCAGTCTTTCGGCAAGAACGTCGTAAATCTCTTAAATCAGGTGAGGGTTTCATCCATATAAACAAATAAAAAAATGAAGCATAACCTAGTTTTCTTTTAAAAATCATGGTTCGGGATAAGGGCATTCCGAACCTCCTTTTTCACCAAATTGATCCTTATCTTTTGAAAGGTATTTTGTGGGTAATGTTTAATAATATCGTTAACATGGTAGTTGGTGATATAGACAAAGGAAACATTCAGGTAGTAATTGTTAATATAGATATTAATTTAACGGATGTTCCATGGGGATAGAAGCAAGCCGTGCTCCTGGCAATACAAGATGAATGGCAACGAGAGACAAGGGGTTTATTCTGTTTTTTGATCAGTTTCTCTATAAGACAAAATACCCGTTTTAAGTGCAGCATAATTGCCAATGCTTGCATATCCATAAAACCAGCCCATGAAAATCCCTGCAACCAAATGATGACGATGACTGATGAAAATGGAAATGAATAAGCCAAGACCCAAAGCGATCGAAGGGATGAATTTTGGATGAATATGAAACATGATCTTAATAAGTTGAGTAAGAATCATGATGATAGGAATGGCTATTACTGCATCCCAAAAGTTTGTATGGATGGTTGGGAAGTCCATGATTTCACCACCTTAAATTATAGTTTTCAAAATTAATTTTCACTTTTTATCAAGGCTTTATACAATAATAAATAAATTCATATTTAAAACTAATAAATAAAAGGTCATGCAACCTGGTTTTGAAGATTTTCAAAGTTCGGTTTAAAGCCGTCAATCCATATAATTATATGGTTTGACGGCTTTTTCCGGTTGGGAGAGGGAATGGTTTAATAAAACTCGGAAAAAATAATATACGAAATATCGGAATCATTTTTGTTGGACAAGCTGTAACTTTTTTCATGGTTAAGAATACGATATGAATGAAGATAAACAGTAAAAAATAAGATAATACCTACTAATGGGAGGTTCTAATGAGCAAGGAAACATTTATTAAGGAAATTGCTCCTTATGCCCAGAAAATTCAAAAGGAATTTAATATTTTACCTTCTGTTGTCATTGCACAAGCTTGCTTATACGCAAAGGGGACCTCATGGAATAGAAGTCTATATACAGCTGTCATTGGAGAAAAAGATTATAAAAAAGCACTCAAAGCAATATTCGATGCAGGGTATGCCTCGGATCCGAAATATACCGAAAAACTGGTGAACCTTATCGAAGCAAGCGCTTTAACTAAATATGATGCAAGCAACGAGGAGGTTTATCATATTGTCAAAAAAGGGGACTCCGTCTCTGCGCTTGCAAAAGCATATGGTTCAACACAAGTGCAGATTCAACAGTGGAATGGCTTGGTCGATCCTAACCTTATTAAAGTGAACCAAAGATTAAGAGTGAAATGAATTTTAACTGGGAGCGGTATTTTAACGCTCTCATTTTTATTTGAATGAGCTTCTTCCAAAGTATTTATATCAAGAGGGATAGTGACCAATAGGTCCGAGATAAAAGATGTAATATTCCCATGAAAATAAATTCTATTAAAAAAATACCAAAATCTACTCTACCATATGCATATTGAGAGAATTAGGGACATAAATTAAACAAACAAAAAAAGCGCGGTTAGCGCTTTTAGTGTATTTGTCTATATAAGCCTATTACTTTTCCAAGTATCGAAACATCTCGTAAAATAATCGGTTCCATATTTGAGTTCTCAGGCTGAAGCCTTATGTAATCCGGTTCCTTAAAGAATCGTTTTACAGTGGCTTCATCATCTTCCGTCATGGCCACGACGATATCCCCATTATTGGCATTGCTTTGTTGTTTCACGATGACATAGTCTCCATCATGAATTCCAGCTTCGATCATACTTTCACCCATGATTTCCAGCATGAATACATGGTCATCATGCGGAACCATGCTTTCGGGAAGCGGAAAGTATTCTTCTATGTTCTCGATTGCCGTTATGGGCATGCCCGCTGTTACTTTTCCAAGTAACGGCACGTTCACGACACTGGCTTTGGGAATATTGCTCGCTTCCTCCGAATTCATTATTTCAATGGCCCTTGGCTTGGTTGGGTCACGTCTAATCAGGCCTTTACTTTCCAGGCGGGATAAATGTCCGTGAACTGTTGAACTTGATGCAAGTCCCACTGCTTCGCCAATTTCCCGTACGGAAGGTGGATACCCTTTTTGGCGAACCTCTTCTTTAATGAAATCAAGAATATCTTGCTGCCGTTTTGATAGTTTAGTCATTTGTGCACCTCTTCCCCAATGTTCTTTGCTATATTATAGCATGGCCCCCAACTCTATACAAACATAAGTTCGAATTTTGTTGTTGACTGAAACAAACGTTCGTATTATAATTTGATTATAACATACGAACGAACATTCGCTTTGGAGGGATATTTATGAAAAAATTATACAAAAATTATATTTATACGATTCTATTAGCGGGATCAGTATTCATCTTTTCAATTTTATTCTCTTGTACATTGAACAATGATCAAAAAAATGATTTCCTTTCTATAGAAGTAAGTGAAGGTGACACCCTATGGGGAATTGCCGAAGAATATGAAGAAGCAAATTTGACAAAAAAAGAATTCATTGGTTGGATAGAAGAGCATAATGGAGTAAGGGCGGATTCGATTAAACCTGGTCAAGTCATCGTCATACCGGTTAAAGGGGAAGAACTTGTCCAGAATTTGGCCAGTGAGCAGTAAGCAGTGAAGGTAGGGTATTATGAAAGCGGTAATCTATTGTAGGGTCAGCACAGAAAAAGAGTCACAGGAAACATCATTGGCAAGGCAGGAAGATGAATTAGTCAAATTGGCAGAAAAGATGGATGTCGAAGTCATTTCCATAATAAAAGAACAGGCAAGTGGTTATGAGTTGAATAGGGATGGCATTTTTGACATGCTCGAATTATTTAAAACCAAGGAAGCTGAAGCACTATTAATCCAGGACGAAACAAGATTGGGAAGAGGAAATGCCAAAATAGCCCTTTTCCATGTCATCCTTAAAGAAGATGTGAAAATTTATACACTCTCACACGATGGGGAACTTGAGCTATCGGATTCGGATGCGATGGTCATCCAGATAGTCGGAATTGTAGAAGAATATCAAAGGAAACTACATAATCTTAAAATAAAACGCGGGATGATAAGGGCCGTTGAAAAAGGGTATCGTCCTCAAGAAAATCTTCAGAATCAAAGGAATTCCACTGGAAGGGACCGTAAGGAGATTCCTATAGAAGAAATTATTAAACTCCGGGCCAATGGATTGACATTTGCAGAGATCGCAGCAACTTTAAGGGGCTTTGGATACAATGTATCTAAGGCTACTGTGAACAGGCGTTTTCTCGAACATCAACTGAATACACTGGAAAGTCAATCATAGAACTTGTAATTTCGCTATTTTTTTAATACCATGACAATATCCGCAGATTAAGAAGGAGCGAAATTATGTTATCAAAAGAAAAATTAGCCCGTATTAATGAACTTTCTAAAAAGGCAAAGGCTGAAGGTTTGACGGAAGTTGAGGCGAAAGAGCAAACCCAATTGAGAAGTGAGTATTTGGAAACATTCAGAAAGTCCATGACCAATACGTTGGAGCATGTGAAAGTCGTGGATCCAGAAGGTAATGACGTCACTCCTCAAAAGATTAAAAATATAAAAGAAAAAAGAAACTTACATTAATAATGCTTGGATTCTTATGATGGAACATGCCATTTGAGGATTCTATTAGCGTTTAGGAGTAAAAAGAGAGTGCATTCATGTATGTATTCTCCTATTTAGTTTAATCTAAATAGGGGACTTCTCTTATTTCTGGAAAATTACAATATTGGTGTAGTAAATAGTGATTTTAGTTGTGATATTAGCCTTGTCACTATAATATAAAGAGGTACATTACAGGAAGGGATGTTTTTACGATATGTTAGATAAATTAGATGCACTTTCTATTAATACGATTCGTACATTATCGATTGATGCAATTGAAAAGGCTAATTCTGGCCATCCAGGTATGCCGATGGGTGCAGCGCCTATGGCGTATAAACTATGGACCGAATATATGAACCATAACCCGAAAAATCCAGATTGGTTTAATAGAGACCGCTTTGTTCTTTCAGCTGGTCATGGGTCTATGCTGTTATACAGCCTTCTTCATTTATCGGGCTATGGCTTATCTATCGATGATTTGAAAAGCTTCCGCCAATGGGGCAGTAAAACTCCAGGACATCCTGAATTCGGTCATACGGCTGGTGTAGATGCTACTACTGGGCCGCTTGGACAAGGGATCGCAATGGCAGTAGGAATGGCAATGGCAGAACGCCACTTGGCAGAAAGCTATAACCGCGATTCTTATAATGTTGTCGATCATTATACATATAGCATTTGTGGAGATGGGGATTTAATGGAGGGTGTTTCTGCAGAAGCCGCTTCATTAGCTGGACATCTACAACTAGGAAGACTTGTTGTTTTATATGATTCTAATGATATTTCCCTTGATGGAGACTTAAGTCAATCATTTAGTGAAAGCGTGGCAGACCGGTTCAAATCTTATGGATGGCAATATATCCGCGTTGAGGATGGGAACGATCTTCAGGAAATTGCTAAAGCGATTGAAGAAGCGAAAACCGACGATGCACGCCCAACATTAATCGAAGTGAAGACGGTTATTGGTTACGGTTCACCAAACCGTTCAGGTAAATCCGCTGTTCACGGCGCTCCGCTTGGTGCAGATGAGCTGAAATTGACAAAAGAAGCATATAAATGGACATTCGAAGAGGACTTCCATGTTCCGGAAGAAGTGTATTCACATTTCAATGAAGCTGTTGTTGATGCAGGCTCTCAAAAAGAAGAAGCTTGGAATGAATTGTTTAAAAATTACAAAGAAGCACATCCTGAGTTAGCAGAGCAATTGGAGCTTGCCATCAAAGGTGAACTGCCTGCTGAATGGGATCAGGAAATTCCAGTCTATGAAGAAGGTAAGACATTAGCTTCCCGTGCTTCAAGTGGGGAAGTACTAAATGCGATTGCCAAAAAGGTACCTAGCTTCATCGGGGGTTCTGCGGATTTAGCCGGATCTAATAATACCGCCATCAAAGGTGAGACAGATCTATTACCTGGTAATTACAGTGGCCGTAATATATGGTTCGGTGTACGTGAATTCGCTATGGGTGCGGCTTTAAATGGAATGGCGCTTCATGGTGGATTAAAAGTATACGGAGGAACATTCTTTGTATTCTCTGATTATCTACGTCCTGCGATAAGAATGGCAGCACTAATGGGACTGCCTGTAAACTATGTCTTCACTCATGACAGCATTGCTGTAGGGGAAGACGGACCGACTCATGAGCCAATCGAACAATTAGCATCATTGCGCGCAATGCCTAACCTAGGGGTAATTCGTCCAGCTGATGGCAATGAAACGGCAGCAGCCTGGAAAGTGGCAATGGAGTCTACAAATAAACCAACTGCTCTTGTACTGACTCGTCAAGGATTGCCAACAATAAAAGACACTTCCGAAACTGCGTATGAAGGTGTTTCAAAAGGTGCTTACATCATCTCTGCTTCTAAGAAAGAAGTAGCCGATGCATTACTTCTTGCGACAGGATCCGAAGTGAACTTGGCTGTGGAAGCACAGAAAGCTTTAGCGAACGAAGGAATTGATGTTTCGGTAATCAGCATGCCATCATGGGATCGTTTTGAAACTCAATCTAAAGAATATAAACAAAGCGTAATCAATCCGGCAGTGAAAAAACGTCTAGCTATCGAAGTGGCTTCACCATTTGGCTGGGATCGTTATGCAGGTGATGAGGGTGAAATATTGGCCATCAATCATTTTGGAGCTTCTGCACCAGGCGGTAAAATCATGAAGGAATTCGGTTTCACTGTAGAAAATGTAGTTGCTCGAGTTAAGGATATGCTTAAATAATAGTAATGGGGAACTGACACCAACTGGATTGGTGTCAGTTTTTTTACCAAAAACAATCTTATTTTATATTGAATGTATTCCTATTCGAAAGGAAAACTTCCATTCGACAAAAAAAGAAGAAAATTTCTCCAGCAAACAACATATCTTTTTAGTTTGTCAATATATAATGAGAATAAATAAATTTCGTTTAAATGTGTCAGTTAAAGGGGAAAGTCATCAATAGTGGAAAATAGTGGAGAGGGTCCTGGTGGTTAGATGTTTTGTGACCAAAATAGGAGAGCTAGGAGGCATTGGCTGATGAGAACCTATCAAATTTATTTAATCGAAGATGAATTTGCCCATCATTATTATGGAAGAGAAAAGCTATTTTTCAATTTGTTTTTGGAGTATATTCAAGCAAGGGGCAGACTGAAGAGTATTTTGCAAAAACAAATCGAATACGTCACCAAAACAGTCCCGATTAATCAGTTGCAGGTAGCTATTGAACAACGTTTGCAAAAAAAGATGAATTATTGGACTCAAAATGGAAAATACTATTTAGAAAAAACAAACGGAACAAGTAAAGCCGTATTAATCATTCAAAATGAGTCCATTACGCTTAAAGCTGAAGGAGATTATGAAGCGGAGACCGCTTTCTTTGAAAGTATTCGAAAATATGAAGCGAGTTTCCTGGCCATTGATTTTGAACATGAAAAATACGGTTGGTTAAAACCGATAAAAGAAAGAAAATTTGTCTAAATGGGGGACTTTTCGGCAGCGGGTATTGTATAATAACCTTTGGTCTAGTACACTGATGTTAGACAACATGAAGGAGGAAATAGTATGTGGGTTTACATTCTAGTTGGCGTACTGGCATTGATTGCTGGAGTAGTGCTGGGATTTTTCATCGCTCGTAAATACATGATGGATTACTTAAAGAAAAATCCGCCAATTAACGAACAGATGTTGAAAATGATGATGATGCAAATGGGTATGAAACCATCCCAAAAGAAAATTAATCAAATGTTGAGCGCCATGAATAAACAACAAACAAAATAAGATAGCAACCTTGATATATCAATGTTCTTGGAAGATTGGATGCAAAATTTTATATAATATCGAAATGGTTGATTCTTTTAGATTGAATTCTTCCACCGATTTTATATAAAATTTTGGTTTATCTTTCATTTTTGTTTCTTAAGCCACTTTTTCTGAATGAATGATTCAGTAATGGTGGTTTTTGTTTTGGAATTGTAAGGTAAGTCCTCGTTCTATGGGAGGGCTTTCTTATTTTGAAAAATAAACACGCAAACTAAAAAAATACTTGTCCACACCTTCTATCAAAAGATGCATATAAAGTATTAAGGAGGGTGTTAGAATGATAAATGATTTTGTGAAAAAATGCTTTGAGGATACTTGTAAAGTGTGGTTTCCTATATGTGAACATAAATTTGAACACAAAAGTAAATTTAAAGACAACAAATGGGAATCTAAATTCAAATGGAAATCTAAATGTAAATGTAAAAAATAATCTCTTTTCTATTAATCTTTTTATTTAAGCACTAACCAATAAAGAGTTGTTAATATATAAAATTGATTAGAGGTAAACAACAAAGTAATAGGTGTTTTCGATTTGAATGAACTTTATAAATAGAAAAGCAATTAACCTGAATTTGGTCGGGTGCTTATTTTTTATATAGGATTTTTTACACCACAGCCCCCATTGGCTTGTGGCAAATAACATAATCCGTTGGTTTATTTGGAAACTTTGATGAAACAAGCTCAAATCGCTGAAGTTGTAACTTTTACGATCATATCATCTGAAATGTTGGTATAAGGTTATTTAACTTCTTTTGGGTTATATGGTTTCAAAAGGTTATTATCATCCTCATAAAAGTGAGCCATATAGGTTAATCTAATATCGGCATATACAGCATGGAATTTTACTCAAACAATGAGATATCCCTCTGAAAATCATTCCTTCTATCCTGTGTGTAGGGGGATTTCATTACAATAATAAATTAATCAACACAGTTGTGGAAGCTGTTGAGTTTTTGGCTTGACTTCATCAACTGTAAATATTATTATTACAGTAATCTTCTTGAGGAGGATGCGAAAGTGAATAGTGATTTTACCATAGCTGTGCATAGTTTGGTCTATTTAGCTTATCTACCAGATCATATGGCAAGCAGTGAGTCTATCGCAGAAAATGTTTGTACAAATTCGGCAAGGATTCGGAAAATGATGAGCTGCTTAAGAAAAAAAGGATTTGTTAAAACTAAAGAAGGTGTTGGCGGAGGCTATATTCTAGACTGTAACCCCGAAGAGGTAAGTTTGGCAGATATTTATATAACCGTTTCACATGGGACCTTGAAACCGAAGTGGTGTACAGGTGATCCGGAGAAAAAATGTGTCATATCTTCCAATACCCAGATAGTCATGAATCAAATATTCGATGAAGCTGAATTATATTTTGAAAAATATTTAGAAGATATAACTCTCAGCACTTTTTTGGAAAAAATTAAACAATGTCCGTGATATTGATTTAGTTTTTTCTTTGCACTAAATGTATATTTTATTATTACAGTTAATAACTATAGTTTAAATATCAAATGAACATAAAAGGGGTGTAAAGGAAATGGTCGAAAACATTCAGTTCAAAAATGGGGATTGGGTACAGGGAAAATCAAGAGATGGGGAACTTATCCATGGTTTCATTGAAACGGTAAGTGATAATCGAGAAATCGTTAAAGTGAATGTGGTGGAAAGTGACAATGAAAAAGCGGTTGGGAAATCGATTTGGATTCCGAGTAAATGGACTGAAAAACTGCCGGATCTAGAAATCAGTAACGAAAATCATCTTTTGGCCTTAATTGATTTAGCGTTACTTTCTAAAGATGAAACATGGTTTATGGAGTTATCCGGTAAATTGGAATCCATCAAAATCCATCCGAAAATAAATTCGAGGAAATCAGAGTTTCTTATCCCGGGAAATAGAATCGCTAAACATGATTTAAATAGATGATGAGTAAAGACCATAAATATTTCGGATAATACAAGGAGGAAATGATCATGACGATAAAACATGTAACAGATGAAAATTTTGCTAGTGAAATCAAGGAAGGTTTAGTATTGGTTGATTTTTGGGCACCGTGGTGCGGTCCGTGTAAAATGATTGCTCCAGTGCTTAATGAAATTGCTATGGAAATGGGTGATCGGGTTAAGATCGTAAAACTTAATGTGGACGAAAATTCAGATACGACAAGCGAATATGGAGTGATGGGAATTCCAGCTCTAATTCTATTCAAAGATGGAGAAAAGGTAGATCAAGCTATTGGCTTCCAGCCAAAAGAAGCCATTTCGGCATTGATCACAAAACATGCATGATCATAATGATTATCATAATATGCGGATGTGTATTGTGAATTAAGGACTTATACCAACCAACATGGCAGTAACTAAATGGAGGATTACTAAATGAATTCTATATATACACCATTATTTGAATCGTTCAATTTAGGAAAGAAATTAGAAGTGAAAAATCGATTGGTGATGGCGCCAATGACAAATTTCTCTTCTAATCCTGATGGGACTGTAACCGACGCCGAAGTTAACTATTATGAACGTAGGTCAAGCGGGGTCGGCATGGTTATAACGGCATGTACTTACGTGACGGCTAATGGGAAAGGTTTTCATGGGGAATTTGGCGGGGATCAGGATGAATTGATACCAAGTCTAAGTCGTTTGGCATCAGCGATTAAAGCGAAAGGTGCAAAGGCAATTCTTCAGATTTTTCATGGCGGACGTGAGGTACCACCGGAATTAGTAAATGGTGATGTTGTCAGTGCAAGCAATATCCCATCGGAAGGCGAAGGGAAAGCAGTTCCGCGTCCACTATCTGAAAAGGAAATTGAGTCGATCATTCTCGACTTTGGTGAAACCACCCGACGTGCCATTGAAGCGGGATTTGACGGTGTCGAGATTCACGGTGCAAATGGTTACTTGCTACAGCAATTCTTTTCGCCTCATTCAAACCGGCGTGAAGACAAGTGGGGCGGTTCCCTTGAAAAGCGTCTGACTTTTCCATTAGCAGTTGTAGATGAAGTGAAAAAGGCTGTTGCTGAACATGCCAAGGATCCGTTCATCGTTGGATATCGTTTTTCACCGGAGGAGCCTGAAACACCAGGAATCACCATGGATGATACCCTTACATTAATTGATGGACTTGTAACAAAGAATCTTGATTATCTTCATGTTTCATTAATGGATTTCTGGTCGAAAGCAAGAAGGGGAGCCGAGGTTGACAGACCTCGGATAGAAATTATAAAAGAACGTATCGGAGACCAAGTGCCTGTCATTGGTGTTGGTTCCATCTATACAGCGGATGATGCGATCAAAGCACTGCAATCGGGTGTTCCGTTAATCGCATTAGGCCGTGAAATCATTATCGATCCTGAATGGGTACAAAAAGTGGAACAAGGCAGGGAAGCAGAGATCGTGACAAAAATAAACAAGGATAATCAGCAGCAACTTGATATTCCAGACCCACTATGGCAAGCGATCATCCACTCTCCAGGATGGTTTCCAGGGATTGAATAAATAGACGTTCATATATTAGTGAAATAAAAAATGCATAGTGGTTTTTTAAAACCATTATGGAATGAATATACTTGGAATAATAACCCCCGACAACGGACACACATTATAAAAGTGTTCCTTAGTCCGGGGGTTTTTATGTTTATGGAAGGCTCTTTTCGTAAAGATTGTTGTTTTTAAAAGGAAACGGTTTAAGGTTGATTGGAGCGTAAGTGCGAGACTCTTGCGGGAGCACCGCCCGCCCCGCGGAAAGCGAGCATCTGGAGGGGAAATCAACCACACCGCTTTACTTGGAAAATAGCAACAAAGTATGCGAAAACAGCCTTATGGAAAGATCAATTATATTCTTCTACTAGTAAAACCAAGCATAAAGGGTATATTGGACAATAAAATATGTTCCCACATCCAAAAATGGTAAAATAAACATATATTAATGTTTTTTATCTAAGGAGTATCCTCTCTGAATCAAAAGAATCAGGGTTATGATCCTTCTCATTATTACTGTACTCTATTTTTCCTGTTTTGAGTTTCAGGTTTTAGAAATGTTATTTCAAAATGAACTTTTGTTTTCAATCCAAAATTTCATTTGTACACGTAGTTGGCATTTCAATATTGAAACCATTTAATTTAAATATGGGACAACCTATGTTTCTATTTCCTCAACACTATAATCGGAGTATCCATTACTCGAGTTATAAGCTTTGATAACCAATAGAAAAATTTTTGAGCAATAGAGAGAAAAACACGGAGTGGTTTTATCCAACTCCGTGTTTTTCATAATGTAGGGATTATAAAACTCAAGCTTTCCTTAAAATAGAAAAGAATCAAGTGAGTATGGGCCAGCTCCGGTTAACGCAACGCCAATCGCCACTGCAAGAACGGCAAGATTATACTCATAACCATTTTGAGTCGCCCAGTAGCCATTTGCTCCATGGACTTTAACGATCGCAACGAGCATCGTAAGTGCAATTAATATACCTGCAAAGGGTGTAAGGAGACCTAAAGCAAATAAAGCTCCGCCAATAAGCTCGGATAGACCTGCAAATAGGGCCATGGTAACTCCTGGCTTCATGCCAATCGAATCAAACCAGCCTCCTGTACCTTTCAAGCCATGTCCGCCAAACCATCCAAATAATTTTTGGGCTCCATGTCCAACAAACGATAATCCGATTACTACACGTATAACTAATAAACCTATACCAATCATTTATGATTCCTCCTGGAATTTTATTTTTAATTTAGATATCTTTAATTCGAGATTTGCATTAAAAAAAAGTAAGGGTTTATCTCGAATTAATTTATCTTTAATTAAAGATAATATTTTTCGAGCGATTTGTCAAATATAATTTTTCTCATTTTAATTTGAATGATTGCCGTGGATAAAAAGGATGAGACCGATTCAGAAAAAGAGGAGGAATGTTCACTTTCAGCCATCACAATTACAGCGAACTGCATGCAAATCTGGATGGGAGGAAGTTTTGCTTTTTGAGATGGTACTGCTTTCAGAAACCGTAACACATTATTTTATCGTTCTGTAGGAGACTTCATCATGAATATTTTGGGAGTAACAGTCACAATTAGGGTCTTCAGACGAATGATCTCCTGTTTACATCTATCTTACTCGTCACAATTTAGAAGGTGCCATTATTCAACAAAAGGCCCAATTAACTAAATGGGAAAAAAAGTTATTATACTTTCAAAATAAACACCTCACATTTTTATTTCTTTTTTCCTAGGATATTTTTTAATGGCTTTTGAAGTACATCCACAATGGCAGCGATGATAGCTGTTGCTAAAATCCCTATTAGACCTAGTGCTCTCGGACCTGCTGAGTCATCACCTGTGAAATAAGAATGCACCCTTAAGTATACTATTCCTAACAAAATGAAGAAAATGATTGTAAAAGCACATTTTTTTATAACCTTCAAGGATTTAAGGGATAACTCGTAAAAAGCGTTATTTTTATCGATATAGCTCAATAGTTTAAATGCTTGATACAAAGCAACGGAAAACGTAATGCATATTCCATACGCACATACTAACAATGGATATATCGAGTAATCTCCTGGACGCACTTTCGCATCTCTTATAGCCGCTTGAGGTAACCAATATATACACACAGCAAGTACCGCAATTCCAATAAGAAAAGCAACGACTCTTAAGAAAAAAGTTGAACCTAGTTTAACAGGCATTTAAAGCACCTCACTGATTAATGATAATATGATTTTAGTATATTTATTATCGTTTATCAATAAATTTATTTTGTTTTTCATTATATTATTATTGTTATTTAAATATTAATTTAATTATATGTGGGAATCATACTTCAGTTATTGTAAGTGTTATTATAAAGTAACATAACAATAGGGGCATTTTGTTTAAAATCAAAAATTATAAAAAGCAGGAAATATGCGCGACTTTATTCATTTCTTCAATAAACATACTGCCACAAATGATATCTATTGAATGTCGAATTCAACGACAAATTTGATTCCTAAGCTTTTTAAAATTTTATTTTCTTTTGATTATTGTACATATAGAGCAATTTAAAAATTGGGAGATATCATTAAAGTTATGATTCAAGAGAGTTGTTTTATTAAATAATCAGAGTTGATCTATCAAGAATAAACTCAGTTTTTATTTTTAACCTCTAATAGCAACAAACTTTGAGAAAACAGCCATTTTAAATGAAAAAACAGGAAAACAGGCAGCGCATATAGCGCTTGCCTGTTTTTTTATATAGCAAAGGTCATGCCTAAGTATTCAAATTGAGAATGAATGTAAAAAGGGGAGATTGACAGCAAAATAATTCATATAATAATATATGTGGTTATCAATGGAGATGAACTGAGTTAAAAATCTGTACCGGTTTTATAAAAAAGTTCATTATATTTATTTAATAATTGATCGAGTTGCTGGCTATATTCAACGGCAACATGCGAGTTTAAACCATCTTTAGCGACAATCTTGATAAGTTCATTTCTCTTTAATTCAATCTGTTCGAGAAATTCATTCTTTTTAGCCATTATCTTTCCTTTCTGGCCCCAACATTTTTTCAAGGTACCCTTAATTTATGTGTTCGTTGTAAAATATGTATGAATATAACAATTATATCGGCTTGGACTAATGAATTCAAATAAGTTAACTTGATCCGTCGCCCCATCCAGTTATAAGCAATTTGTTGTCATGAAATATTCATAGTTCCATAAATGTATTTTTTTATCTTATTTGTTACAATGTTTATAGGTTGACATACATAGGAGTGAGCTTATTTGGATGATATTAATATTTTTTTAGCTTTTGGGGCGGGATTTCTGAGTTTTATTTCGCCATGCTGCTTACCGCTATATCCGGCCTTTTTATCTTATATCACTGGTATGAGTGTTGGTGAAATCAAATCCGAGAACGCCATGCTCCAAAGAAGAAGCATGCTGCATACTTTATTCTTCCTTCTTGGGTTTTCTCTGGTTTTTATTGCAATAGGGTTTAGCACATCATACCTTGGTTCTTTTTTCTCGAATTATAAAGAATTAATTCGTCAGATTGGAGCCATCCTGATTATCATTTTTGGTTTATTCATTGTAGGAATCTTTCAGCCGAAATCTTTGATGAAAGACAGTCGTTTTGAATTTAAGAACCGACCTAGCGGATATATAGGCTCCATTCTAATCGGACTTGCCTTTGCGGCTGGATGGACCCCTTGTGCTGGTCCGCTATTAGGTGCTGTCATTTCACTGGGTGCAACTAATCCCAGTGCGGCCATGAGCTATATGACTGCCTATATTTTAGGATTTGCCATACCGTTTTTCATATTATCCTTCTTTGTCGGAAAATTGACATGGATCAAAAAGTACAGCCAATACATCATGAAGATTGGCGGATATTTAATGATTGTAATGGGTGTGATTTTGTTTTTTGATTGGATGACCAAAATAATCGCAGTCCTGTCTAGACTATTCGGTGGCTTTACCGGGTTTTAGTCCATAATAAGCTATTTTTTCAATAAAATTCAAAATTGAAAATCTTTAATTAGGTTTTATGATGTGATTTTTTAATTTTTCCTTTCTGTTTAAAAGATAGGATTTATCATGCTGTTTGTGAGGAAGAACGGCTATGGCCCGATTATTAATCATTGAAGATGCTAAGTTTATGAGAATGACACTTTCCACTAAAGCGGGACATGAGGTGATCAGTGAGGGAGGGAATGGACGAGAAGCCATGGAATGATATCGAATTCGAATCCTGATCTTATAATGATGGGTATTCACATGCCATCTTGAGCGGGCTGGATGCCGTTAAAGAAATCAAGAAGGAATTTCAGGCTAATGTGCTCTGCCATGGTTCAGCAAAAAATGGTTGTCGAGGATATAGAAGCTGGGGCGCAAGATTTTAACGTCAAGCATTTTGGTGAGGGCATGGTATTGGATGACATAAAAACTGCGCTTGATTAATAACACTCTCCTTGTTTATCTCAAATAGGTAATATATACTTTGTTTATAAATTGAAGTCATATATAATTTTTAATGGTACTTACCTATTTTTAGTTTAAAGGGATGGTTAAGAGATGATATATATATCAACAGGTATAGCGATTGTGATGGCTATAGGTGTTTTCATGTTACGGATGAAGGAAACGAAAAAACCAGTGAATGAAAAGAAAATCATTTTACCGCCGCTTTTTATGAGTACGGGTGCTTTGATGTTCATTTTCCCGATGTTCCGGGTGACTCGATACGAATTGTTGGAGGCTCTTGTTGCGGGGATGTTATTTTCCATCTTATTGATTAAAACATCTAAATTTGAAGTTAGAGATGAAAAAATTTATATCCTGCGCTCTAAAGCGTTCATATTCATATTGATTGGTCTCATGGTGATTCGACTGGTGGCAAAACTGATGCTGGGAAGCACGATTGAAATCGGTGTATTGAGCGGAATGTTTTTCTTACTTGCTTTTGCGATGATCGTTCCGTGGAGAATTGCCATGCTTTATCAATATAAAAAAGTTAAAGCAGCCAGTTTCGGCAAAAGTAGCATGGTGTAATACATGTACTGTAGGATGTAATCAAAGGAACATTCAATAAACCTGAGTCGATAAATGACTCAGGTTTTTTATTTGCCTGGAAACATTTCATGAGGGTAAAAAAATTCATCCAAAAAACCTAGTAATTTTATCCGAATTATATTATATTAGTATTATAATATTTTACTTAAGGAGGAAACGGTTCATGTTACAAATGATTCTGTTCGGTATTATTTGTGGTTTACTGCTGGGATTTGTGCTTCAAAGAGGCCGTTTCTGTGTTGTTGGTGCATATCGTGATTTGATTTTAGCTAAAGATGGACGGATGTTCTTAGCTACATTTATTGTAATAGCAATACAAAGTATTGGTGTTTATGCATTGAATGATACAGGGGTCATTCAGTTTGGAAATGATGGTTTTCCATGGTTGGGAACAATCGTGGGTGGCTTTATTTTTGGTATTGGCATGGTTCTGGCAGGAGGTTGCGCCACTGGAACATGGTATCGTGCCGGAGAGGGCATGATCGGAAGTTGGGTTGCTCTTTTTGGATATATGCTAGGGGCAGCTATGACGAAATATGGTGTATGGAAAGTGGCTGGAGATAATCTGTTATCTTATCGTACAAGTGATACGTATATTCATGAAACATTAAATGTTTCGCCATGGGTGCTTGTTATTATTGTGACTATTTTGGTTGGCCTATTGGTGATTCGTGAATTGAAAAAACCGAAACTTCCAATCTTTAAAATGAAACCGAAAAAAACGGGATTGGCCCACATCTTATTCGAGAAACGGTGGCATCCCTTTGTTACGGCATTATTGGTCGGCCTTATTGCGATCGTGGCATGGCCGCTAAGCGCAATGACAGGCAGGATGTTCGGACTGGGAATTACAGCTCCTTCCGCGAACATTCTAACTTTCCTTATAACAGGAGATGATGCGTTAATCGATTGGGGTACGTTTTTAGTATTGGGTATTTTCCTCGGTGCATTCATTGCTGCCAAAGGAAGCGGGGAATTCCGTTGGCGTTTGCCTGATATGAAAACGTTACGTAACAATGCAATTGGCGGTGTAATCATGGGGTTCGGTGCAAGTGTTGCCGGGGGATGCACAATCGGAAATGGTCTAGTGAACTCGGCGCTATTTGCTTGGCAGGGTTGGATCGCGATTGTCTTTTTCCTGCTGGGTACATGGGTAGCAACTTATTTCACGATTATCCGTAAGCAAAAGCAGACAGCCGCTGCATCCAAAGCTGCATAAGATACGAGTCGAAAATTTTTAAATCGAGGAGTGGAATATAAATGGCAAAAGTATTGGAAACGACTGGAATGGTATGTCCATTCCCTTTAGTGGAAGCAAAAGAAGCGATAGTGGACATGGCAATAGGAGAGGAATTGATCATTAATTTCGATTGCACACAAGCAACCGAGAGCATACCGCGTTGGGCTGCTACCGAAGGTCATGAAATCACGGAGTTTGAGCAAATCGATGACGCTAAATGGCGTATAATCGTGAAAAAGGGAAAGTAAACTGATTTGAAGAAAACGTGTTCGGGTTTCCTGTGCACGTTTTTTTGTTTTTTCGAGGTTAAATAATTGGAAGCTGAAAGTTTCTAGTGATAACATGTCTTTAACCAATTTATTAAGGAGATGTTGATAATGGTAGACAAGGTCATTTTAAACGATGTTCCACTTCATGTCACTGACTTTCTTTCTGAAACTGTAAAGGATTCTGAAGGAAAGGAAATCAGAAAAGTCAGTTTCAATCTTGAGGTTACACATATTGAATATCATGATATTACAACATTGCTTTATCAAATGGTATTTGATTTAAAGATTCCACAGTCAAACGAGGAGTTTCGAGCAGAGATCTTTAACTACGCAACTTCGGTCACGAATCTATATGAAGAAAATGCCGTGGGGGAATTTTCACTTGTCTTGCTGGAAGTGAACGGTCAGGAATGATTGCTTTGCCAGTCTTGTAAAGATATGGGTTACTGTCTATAATAATAGTGACGATCATTCTATACATATGAGGTGGTACTTTTGCTTAGTGGATGGTTTTTATGGTTTATTCTATTTTGGGTAGCCCTTTTAATTATATTGATGAGCATAGGTGGCTTTTTCATGTTTCGGAAGTTCCTGAAAAGATTTCCGAAAGAAGATGGGAAATCCGATATGGATTGGGAAGAATACTATTTGGAACAAACAAGGCACTTATGGTCAATTCAGCAAAAGGAATTACTGGAAGATTTAGTGAGCCCTGTGCCTGAACTTTTTCGTGATGTTGCACGTCATAAAATCGCTGGGAAAATCGGAGAGTTGGCGTTAAAGGAAAAAGCGGGCGATATTACGGAAGATTTAGTGATACGCGGCTATATCATTGCCACACCAAAACGTGACCATAAATTTTTACAAAAAAAGCTGGCTGAAAGAAAGGTGAATATGGGTCCATATGAACACTTATTCAGCTAATGTTGAAAAAAGCAGACTCTTTTCGAGTTTGCTTTTTTTATTCTGAAACTTTCAAAAGAATGTGGCAGTGTGGTAAAAATTAGAACGTTTGTACCCAAACCATGCTATTCGTTAAATTTTTGATATAATAATAGTAAGTAAAAATTAGGACGGAGTGAAACTATGAAATTTATCCATACGGCTGATTGGCATTTAGGGAAAATCGTTCACGGTGTACATATGACAGATGACCAAAGGCATGCACTCTTGCAATTCATAGAAATTGTCGAAGAGGAAAAACCGGATGCGGTCGTGATTGCCGGTGATCTATATGATCGCTCGGTTCCGCCGACTGAAGCGGTGGAGCTTCTAGATGAAATCCTCTATACGATAAATGTGAAAATGAATACTCCGATCGTTGCGATATCGGGAAACCATGATTCTGCGGAAAGACTCGCATTCGGTTCATCATGGTATCGTCATAGTCAGTTATACATTCATGGGAAATTGACAAAATCATGTGAGCCGGTCCGTATCAAAGGAGTGAACTTTTATTGTGTTCCATATGCAGAACCTGGGACGGTCCGCCATCTTTTTGAAGATGATAGTATCCATTCCCATCAGGAAGCGATGAAGCGGATAACCGGAACGATTGCCGAGAATTTCAATAAGGATGAGCCGAATGTCTTCGTGGGACATGCTTTTGTATTAGGCGGAAAAACGAGCGATTCGGAAAGGGTCTTGTCTGTAGGTGGCTCCGGCTGTGTTTCAGCCGACTTATTCGATGCGTTCGATTATACGGCACTTGGGCATTTACATAGTCCAGACGCAATACGTCATCCTAAGGTGTTTTACTCTGGATCACTATTAAAATATTCTTTTTCCGAGGCCAAGCAAAATAAATCGCTTTCCATCGTCGATATGCATGAAGATGGGAGCTTTGATATACGCTATCGTTCTTTGGCACCCAAGTTCGATATGAGGGAAATATCCGGATCGATGGAAGAGTTGCTTGATTCCGCTTTTTATCAATCGCAAAAAAGGGATGACTATTTGAAAATAACATTAAATGATGAGGGGGCACTCATCGATCCTATTAACCGCTTGCGCCAGATTTATCCGAACGTACTACATCTGGAGCGTAAATGGGATTTGACCGACCTTAGAAGAAAAAAATCTTTCTCCTCTGTAAAAGATGAACGGAAATCAGAATTGGACCTGTTTGAAACGTTTTATCAAGAAATGACAGATCGGGACTTTGATTCTCAAAAGCAGGATTTGATGGTATCGGTAATTGAGGCTGTTAAGAAAGAGGAGGCTTTGAAATGAGACCGGATATATTAACGATGCAGGCATTCGGACCATATGCAGGAAGGGAAACCATTGACTTTAATTCCCTTGGAGAACGGACGATGTTTGTCATTTCTGGAAAGACAGGCGCAGGGAAAACAACGATATTTGATGGCATTAGTTTTGCAATATATGGAAAAGCCAGTGGTGAAGATCGAAGCGGGCAAGATTTACGAAGTCAGTTTGCCGAAGATGATATTTTGACGGAAGTCTCGTTACAATTTACCTTGCGTGGAAAAACGTATTTGGTGACCCGGTCCCCGCAGCAGGAACGCAGGAAAAAATCAGGTGAAGGAACAACAACGGTTGGAGCAAAGGCTGAATTATATGAGATATTGGCCGAAGGAAAAAAATTGCTGGGAGCAAATGTACGGGAAGTTGAAGAAAAAATCAAAGTACTCATTGGACTTGACGCTAATCAATTCCGGCAAATCCTGATGATTCCTCAGAATGAATTTCGAAAACTGTTAACATCCGACAGCAAGGATAAAGAACAGATTCTCCAGAAATTATTTCATACTGAACTTTATAAACGAATAGAAGAAAAATTAAAAGAAGAGGCTTCCATCCTAAAAAAGGAAAGTGAAAAAAGTGCTCAGCGGCGAATTGAATTAATGAAAGGCATCCAGCCTGGCAATAATGAAGAATTACAGGCACAAATACAAGGGGAAGAGCCTAATGAACAACAGGTTCTACCGCTGTTACAGGAAGTTCTTTTGAAAGCGGCAGAAAAAAATGAGTATATAAATAAACAAATACAGGAAAAGCAGAAAGCTCGTGACCAAGTAAATCAAGAACTTTCAAAAGCTGTCGATTTATTAAACCGATTTTCGGAAAAAGAAAAACTGCGAAATGAAAAGGAGGCCCTTGAAGCAAAGCTGCCAGAAATGGAATTAGTGAAAGTCCAAATAAAAATGGCACACAAAGCGGCTTCGCTTGAAAAGCAGGAACAATACTATTTGCGAATTGGCAAACAAGTACAAGATGCGAATGCCGAACTTCAAAAGTTAAGTGAGCAGTCCGAGAAGTTACGGATTGAGCGCATCGAGAAGCAGGATTCCTATGATAAGGAAAAGTTGAAGGATAATCAAAGAGAGCAGGCAGTCCGAACTGTTCATCAGCTTGAGCAGGTAAAAGAGGCTGTCATGACTTTTGCAAGCTTAAAAGCACAGGTTACTTTAGATGAAAAAGAGTGGCAAACCAGTAAACGACTTCGTGAAAAAACTGTTTCGGAACAGCTGTCGATCGAGGCGGAAGCGGAGAAAGTCGCTCAAGAAAAAATAGAAGCGGAAAAAGCGGCTGTTCTTTATCGTGATCAGGAAATTGAAGCAGAAAGAAATAATCAATCGTTAACGAAGATTAAAAAGCTTCAAGAAGTTCTTTATGAAATCCAGAATACGAAACGAGTTCTGGATGATAAGGATAATCGGTTCCAAGAGTTACAAAGAATACAAATTCAGGAGAAGGAAAGACTGGAAACCCTGAACCGAAACTGGAGATCTGGCCAAGCGGGTATGCTTGCTTCCATGCTGCACTCTGGGGAAAATTGTCCTGTGTGCGGTTCGCAAAGTCATCCAAAACCAGCGCAATTGCATGAGCATATGCCGACGGATTTGGAACTGAAAGAGCAAGAAAACAAGCTGAAAACGGCAGAACAACAAAAAAGCCAAGCCGAAAGTGAATATTATCAAGCGAAATCCAAATATGGTGCACTGGTAGAGTCTTCACAAGAAAAGTTAAGTGACTTACAAAATGACATGCCGGAGTTTAGGTGTGAAAATATTGATGGGCATTTGCAACAGTTTGTACAAAAAGGAAAAGTGCTGCAAGAGCAGCTAAAAGAATTGATGAGGAAAAAGTCTGTTTTAAATGATCTGGAAAAAAGGTTGCAGGATTTAAAAGAGAAAGCATCCCAGCTTAAGGATAATATGATCTCTTTAGAGAGAAAAGAGGACCAAGGGAAAACGAGGTATATTGAAAACTCTACAAAACTAACAGGGTTAACCGATTCCCTGCCAGACGGAATACGGACGGAAGAAGAATATAATGAAGCTTATCAAATGGCTGTAAATACACAGAAACGCTTACAATCGGCCTTGGAAGATGCACAAAAAAACCTCCAACTTGTGAAGGAAAGAGAATCGGCCATCATTGCAAAAAAAGAATCCCTAAGTGGAAATATAGAGGCCTTGAATACAGAATTGAAAGAGGAGCGGGAAAAGTTAATTACGGATATGACCAATCAAGGCTTTTCCAATTATAAAGAATATACGGCAGCAAAAAAATCGGAAGCGGCTCTAGGAAATTTGGAGGACCAAGTACAACAATATAATCAAAATTGGCAAAGTGTTTTAAGTCTGTTTCATGATATGGAAATGAAATTAAAAGATGTGAGCAAACCAGATCTTGAAGGATTGAAAAAGACTTTCGATTTCATAGATGGAGAATTGGAGTCGTTACGCCAAAATCAGAATGAATTACAGGCTGAAATTCGGACTAACGAAGAAATCGAAAGGAAATTGGCGCAAATCAGGGAAGATCAGAAAAGTTTAGATGAAAGGTACAGTATCGTCGGTCATCTGTCTGAAATCTCCAAAGGTCAAAACTCCTTCAAAATAACGTTTGAACGATATGTACTGGCAGCCTTTTTAGATGATATTTTAAAAGAAGCCAATTCAAGGCTGCTGAAAATGACAAGCGGCAGATATCAGCTGTTGCGAAAGCTTGATCCTACACGCAGGAATATCCAGAGCGGTCTGGAGTTATCTGTGTATGACCAATATACAGGACATGAGAGGCATGTCAAAACCCTTTCGGGAGGGGAGAGCTTCAAGGCATCCCTTGCACTTGCTTTGGGTCTTGCGGATGTTGTCCAGCAGAACGCTGGCGGTATTTCACTCGAAACGATGTTCATCGATGAAGGTTTCGGTACGCTCGACCCTGAATCTCTTGATCATGCGATTGAAGCATTAATGGATATACAAAGTACCGGGAGATTGGTCGGGATAATTTCCCATGTGCCGGAATTGAAAGAAAGAATCGATGCACAGTTGCAAGTCATTTCGACACAAAATGGAAGTCGAACGTCCTTTTACTTTGCTGGATAATCAAGAAAAAAGAATGGCTAAGGGAGATGTGGTTCCCTAGGCCATTCTTTTTATTTTTATGAATGAACTATTCAATGTTAATATCTTCAGCCGTTTTTCCGGGGGAAAACTTATGGATGCGAATCACCAATATTGGATTCGAGAATTCAGCGGTAATTCTTCGAGAGCAAATCGAAAAGGGGAAAGGGATCTTTCTCTGTGTTGGCAGTGTATCTTCTTTTTTTTCAAGAATTGGTTTATCAGTATCGTCAACGATGATCGATAGCTCATTATCACATAGGCATACTTTTATATCTTTCACATCATGATTTTCCAAAACCGCTTCCACCATATACTCATCGTCACTTTCGTATATATCAATTGAAAAAAGTTGATGATCCAACGCACAAGTTTCCGGATCCAGAAAAAAACTTTTTACCCATTCATCAAACTTTTCAACCTCATTCATTTGCGATCCATGTTGATTGTCTTGCATGTTGATACCCCCGGTTTTCCTTTGATGTATTATATGTAGGACCATGAAGAATGGTGATTGAAAAAGTGAAATGGGTGATGATAAAAAGATTCCAATAAAGTGGTTCAAAAAATGTACTGGCAACCAAGGATTTTAGAAAGGAATCAATGCAAAGAAACGATGTGTGTGTGGGTATTAAAGGGAATTAAAAATTAGCAGGAAGTTAATGAAAGTGATGACCAATTCTATATGAGTTGGTCATTTCTTTATGCTGTTTTCGCATACTTTGTACTATTTACCAAGTAATGCGGTGTGGTTGATTTCCCCTCCAGATGCTCGCTTTCCGCGGGGCGGGCGGTGAGCCTCCTCGGCGTGAACGCCTGTGGGGTCTCACCTGTCCCGCTGCTCCCGCAGGAGTCTCGCACTTCCGCTCCAATCAACCTTGAATCGTTTCGTTTTAAAAACAACAATCTTTACGAAAAGAGCCTTTCTTTATTATCGATCTTGTTTTCTATTAAGCTCGTACCTCTATATCTTAATATTTAAAGTTAGGTTTTTACTGCCGTCAAAATGAACAATCCATATCATTGTTAATACAGTCACAAATAACATATTAAATGTAAATTTAAATAATTTACCAAAAATAATTGCAATTCTGAAAATTAAGTAGTATATTATGTAATATAAACGGAAGGAAATAAAACATAATATAAAATTCAGAGGAGTGTTGAAGAATGAGTACAGCAGTCGAAGCAAAGCAAACGCTTACAATCCAAAAAAACAAAGAAACTGGGGTAGCGGAGGTACATCTTCATATTAATAAGACTAATGCCTATACGCTTGATTTTTACAAAGAATTAAATGCAGCAATTGATGATATTCGTTTTGATCCAGATATGAAAGTAGCTGTATTAATGAGTGATATGCCTAAATTTTTCTCGGTCGGAGCGGATATTAACTTCCTTAAAGCTGCTGATCCGGTTTTTAAAACACAATTCTGCTTATTCTGTAATGAAACTCTTGATAAAATTGCCCGTTCACCGCAAATCTGGATTGCATGCCTCGAAGGTCACACAGTAGGTGGGGGACTGGAAATGGCGATGGGTTGTGATCTTCGTTTTATGGGTGATAAAGCAGGGAAAATCGGTTTACCGGAAGTTAACCTTGGGGTCCTTGCAGGTACTGGAGGGACACAACGTATGGCTAGATTAGTTGGTCATTCCAAGGCAATCGACCTGAATATCACAGGAGAGTCCATCTCACCTCAGGAAGCTAAGGAAATACGATTAGTAGATCGGGTTTTCCCACAAGATGAAATACGTGAAAAAACATTGGAATATGCCAAAAATGTCGCAAGTAAGGCTAGTTACGCAGTAACTAATATAAAACTATCGATAATGAACGGCAAAGAAATGCCTTTAAACGCGGCGATTCGTTATGAAGGGGAAATACAGAATCTTTTATTTCGCTCTGAAGATGCTAAAGAAGGATTAGCTTCCTTCCTTGAAAAGCGTGAACCACAGTGGAAAGGTAAATGATTGATTTGTCCTTTTAAAAGTGAAAAAAGCAATATCGGTTCCTGCCGATATTGCTTTTTTACTACGAATGTTATTGGGAGGATGGTGTGTGTATATAATGGAAGAAACTCATTTGAAAAGGCGAGTGAACGAAACGAAATTTCAAATTCAATGGGGTGATACAGACCGAGCAGGAATTGTCTATTATCCGAATTATTATAAATGGTTCGATTTAGCGGGTCATAATTTTTTTCGTTCCATGGATATGAGCCCTAAATATTTAGAAGAAGAGAAGAGAATCATCATTCCATTACTCGAAGCTAAGTGTACTTTTGAAAAACCGCTGTACTATGACGATGAAGTGACAGTTTACACTCATGTGAATGAGGTGAAAACGAAGACCATTCGTTTTCATCATGAGGTTTATTGTGGGGAAAAAAGGACTGGGTATGGTTATGAAATTCGCGCATGGACTTCCATCGGGGATGATGGGTTCAAGGCTGTACCGATTCCGGAAAATGTAAAAAGGCTATTAAAAGTCCTATAGCGGGATATGAAGGGATGATTAACTCCAACAAGTTTGAAAATTGAACCAATTTAGATTACATTAAGAAGAAAAGGCTTTATGAGAACAGGAGAATCAACATGAAACCAAGGTCATTATTGTATACTCTTTTTGGTGATTTCGTTCAATTCTACGGTGGGGAAGTATGGATTGGGACACTTATTAAAATGATGGGGCATTTTGGTGTTTCTGAATCCTCTGTGCGTGGAGCCATTCTCCGTCTTGTTCAACAGGATTTAATTACTGGGCGAAAAATAGGCAATAAAAGCTATTATTCATTAACTCAAAAAGGGAAACGCAATATGGATGATGGTGTCAAACGTGTTTATACGATCCGGAATAATCATTGGGATGGTTTGTGGCGAGTTGTTACCTACTCCATCCCTGAGGAGAAGCGAGTGCTGAGGAATCAAGTGCGTAAGGAATTGAGCTGGACAGGTTTCGGGCTTTTGTCCAATAGTATTTGGGTCAGTCCCAATCCTTTGGAAAAACAAGTTCTGACCTTGATGGATACATATGATTTAAAGGACTACCTGATTATTTTCAGTTCAAGTCAAGTCATCACCCACTCGAATGAAGAGATTTTACGTGCTTGTTGGGATTTAAATGAAATAAACAAAAACTATTTAACTTTCATACAGCAATATGAAACGAAGCTTCAGGACATGCAGCAGGCTGTATGGGAAGATAGCATTTCAAATGAAGAATGTTTTTATGAACGAACCCGGCTTGTTCACGAATATAGGAAGTTCCTTTTCCTGGACCCTGGTTTCCCGCTAGATTTATTACCTGAAGACTGGCATGGAATCAAGGCTAGGGAGCTATTTTGGAATATTCATCAGCTTACCTCGGTCAAAGCAGTGAAATATTTTGAATCAATCATGGAATACCCTCCTGATAAGGCAGGATTTGTAAATCGTGAGAAAGCAATTAACCCTTTTTCAGAAATCTATCATGATTAAGAGGGGAGGTTTTACGCAGTAAAAAATCCATGTTACAGAAAAAGGTTTGGAAAAGCTGGATGGCCTTGATTATGAGATATGTGCGATTAATAAGGGGAATACTACTGATTTACCACAGGCATTGCTATTGGATCAAAGGCGTATGAGTTAACAGTCGTAACAGGGGATAGAAAGGAAGCTTTGCTTGCCTTTCAACACAACTGGAAACCAGTTTTAGGGAGTGATGATCATTACTGAGCCATCAGGGAACTATCAACAATTAACGGAGTATTTAATTCGCATAGGCATACCTGTTCCATTCCCCATGAAGCATGTTTATTGTTATTTATTTCGAATGAAAGAAGAAATCGTACTGGTGGATGTTGGGTTTCCAACAGAAGTCGCCAAAAAGTATTGGGAAGAAGTCCTTGAAGAGTTGTGCATTAAACCAACAGATATATCAAAGATTATCCTGACCCATTTTCATCCTGATCATACTGGTTTAATCAGCTGGATGCAGCAAAAAACCGGTGCTCGCGTTTATATGAGTGATGCGGAAGCCCAAATGATTAAAACTGTCTTTGGCGGGAATACAAAACAGGCTGAAGCAATATACGAATTATTTGGTAAACATTCCGTACCTGAGCCTTTGTTGACTAAAGTGAGAGAAAACGTATTGTTTTTCTCGAATAAAGTGAGTCCGCTTCCTGAGATTGAGGGTTTTCAAGAAACCTATATAGATAGTCCTGGAGGAAGATGGAGCGTCAAAACATATGGCGGTCATGCGGAGGGACATTTATGTTTTTATCAAGAGACCCAAAAAATCATGTTAATAGGCGATGTAGTCTTGAATAAGATCACTCCGAATATTAGTCTTTGGCCAAATTCCGATCAAAACCCTCTAAAAAGTTACTTTTCTACTTTGTATCAACTTGTTGATCAGGATGTGAACATTGCATATCCTGCCCATGGAACACCAATAGTGAATCTTGCCCAGCGGGCTAAGGAAATCATTGAACATCATCATGAACGTTTAGCGACCATTTTAACCATTCTGGAATCAAAAAAAGACGCGTATAAGATTACGGAAAAGCTTTTTCAACATAAGAAGCTCACTGATCATCAATGGCGATTCGCCATTGCGGAAACGTTAGCACATCTGGAATATTTAGTTGAAGAAAAAAGAATACAAAAAATTTCAAATGGCGGAATGTTTCGCTACGAATTATAACAAATAAAGCGAGTTGCACTTTTGTGCATCTCGTTTTATTTGTTTTCTGAAAAATCTGATAAAGTGTTGACTAACCAGATAAAGTAAATTATTATATTACTTATATAAGACGATAGTTCAAAAAACATAATATGATGGGAGAGAGGCAGATGACAGGGTTTACAAATGATTTGATGGGCAAGATCCAAGCCGGGTTTGTGGTCGAGAGACTGGAAGATATGGATGAAAACTATAAAAAGGCATTGAAACAAACTTTGATGATAGTTGCGGATACAGAATTATTAAGTGTTCCGCCACTTCTGACTGTTTATAAAGATGCCCCCAATTTAAATTACAAAATCACGGCACTTGCTGTGATGCAGGATGAAATCGGCCATGCGCATATTGCGTACAGATTATTAAAGGATTTAGGAGAAAACGTACAATTCATGTTATATGAGCGATCGCCAAATAGATGGAAGAATCCATATGCTTTTGATTTTAAATTAGATAACTGGGTTGAACTGGGAGTATTCAACGGATTATTTGATCGAGCAGGTTACACCTTATTGGGAGATGCGCACCAACATACTTCATACGGACCTTGGAAACGGGCATTGGTCAAGGTTGATAAGGAGGAACTATTCCATTTAAGAAACGGAGAAATCATAATGAAGGCAGCCATGAAAGATCCTGAAACGGCTAAGCAGGTTCAAGACGCGATTGATTGGATGTTCATCATGTCCCTTGAATTCTTCGGTGTAGCAGATAACTTGAAAAGCAGGTCAGCCCAACTGGATTATAAATTGAAAGGAAAGACTAATGATGAATTAAGGCAGAAATGGATGTCCACTGCCGTTCCTTTCTGTGAATCCCTCGGACTTAATGTACCTGCTCATTACGATGAAGGGACTGGAAGGTATGAATTGAAAGTTCCTTTTCCATGTAAATTCGATGTGGAAAACAAGCGGTGGAAATATGATGAACCCGATACGTGGGATAATGTCATCAACCGTTTTAAGCAGCGTGGTCCACAAAATCAGGAGTTCGTTAACCGGATTCAAAAAGGATATCAGCTACTTGATGCATATCGAAATGAGGCGATTTAGATGGGTGGGGTGTTATATAAGGATCCGGTATTAATCCATGCGTTACAAGAAGTTTCTGATCCTGAATTTCCTATAAGCATCGTGGATATGGGCTTGATTTATGGTGTAGAAAAGCAAGGGGATACAGCGTATGTAACGATGACCTATACTTCAACGGGATGCGGGTGCATGCAGTGGATTGAGAGTGATATTAAAAAAAGGCTTCTTCAAGAAGAAAGTGTTCATGCAGTGGAAATAGAGGTGGTTTGGAGTCCAGCTTGGACGGTCGACCAAATGAGTGAAGCAGGCAGGCAGATATTAAAGTCCTGGGGGGTCAGTTCAAAATGAGTGATAATAAGGTCCAAAACTTTGAATATGATGTGTTTTCAAGAATCAATCGTGGTGATGACTTAATGCATATTGGAACAGTTGAAGCAGATAATGATGAGTTGGCACGTGTTTATGCCCGTTATGTTTATGATGAAGAAAAATGGGTGGAAATGTTTATAGTCAAGCGGGAAAACATGATTTGCATTAGAGAAGCAGAACCATTTTTTAAGAAAAGGGTGATTTAATATGGTGAATTCAACAAATGGCAACACTGAATTGATTACCTTGATAGAAACGATTGCTGATAATAAATTCATTTTAGGAGATCGTCTTGTTGAGGTCGGTGTCAGTGGTCCAGACTTAGAAGGGACCCTTGCCGCTATTGCAATGGCCCAATCGGAACTAGGTCATGCCCGCCTTCTCTATAATTGGGGAACGAATTTGAAGAGCGGAAAAGGCAGCAAAAAGGAAGTGAAGGAACAAACGGGTAAAGCGTTTGACAGCATTGTTCAAATCGGGGAGTGGATACAACTGATTGCAGGGCTCTATTCTATGAATACGGCACTCCATACTTTGATAACCGCTTTGACGAGCCACCAAAAAGGCAGTGAAATCGAACTGCAATTCAATAAATTGGCAAGAGAACAGTTAGAGCATATATTGTACTCGAAAAACTGGGCACTCAAGTTACTGAATGATGGAGGCTCAATTCCTGCCCGTTTTGGGAGAGCATTTAAACTTTGTGAACAAGAAGTAATTACTTGGTTGAAACAAGTGGAAAACAATAGTGTGCTTATTGAAAACGAAATCCTTCCTGTAAATAGTAATTTAGTAATCTCCTATAAGGAAGCTTTGATCCCGCGTTTAAGAGACGAGGAGATAATAAATGCCCGCTGAAAAGGAGAATCCGGCATGTCCATTTTGTGATGGCAAAAATGTTGAATTATATTCATCCTTCGGTACTGCACAGCTCGTTAGGCAATACTATTGCCTGAACTGTAAAACGGTTTTTGAGAGTATACGATGGAAAGGTTCTTCTGATCGGCCTCATGAGCCAACTGATCCTAATGGGTAGTCATTACTTGCTAAAAGCCTTTCCAGTGCATTTTGCACTTATGAATGTGTAAAATATCGGGGTGGATATCAGACTATAAGTTTCATAGCCTGTGGAATTACTTTACCCTTGATTGGAGGTTTGAATGATTTGAAAGCGGTTACTGAATGAAAAAGAGCATTGGCGGGAAGGGACTTGCTCAAATTAGTTCGTATAGCGTTTCCAAATGAATGGCCTTTTTCCACAAAGGAGATTTTTAAAATGGAAGGTTGTTAGTGAATTTATCCGGCTTGTATGGCAGCCGTCCTTCTTTATGGAATAAAGGAGACAGTGGGATGACGTGTCTAAAACCAGTAGCTTTTTTAGGAGGGTAAATGTGTGATAAAAACCGAATGTAAAATTAGAGGATTGGGCGCGATGTACAATGCCTCCTATAATTTCTTCCAGAAAAACATTGAGGCAGGCAAAGGGGATAAAACCGCTATTTATTATGAAAATCAATCTTATACCTATCAAGATATCGATACCCTTGGTAATCAATTTGGTGCGGCATTAAAAGAATTGGGGATGGAGATGGAACAGCGCGTCCTGCTTTTATTACATGATTCTCCGGAATTCATCATCAGTTTCTTCGGTGCAATAAAGGTTGGGGCAATCCCGATTCCAACCAATACGCTTTTGCCCATAAAGGATTATGAGTATCTTTTGAATAATAGCCGTTCTAAAGTGTTGGTTACTACTTGTGAACAATGGGAGAAGTTAAAGCTTGTTAAAAATAGATTACTTTTCTTGAGGCATGTCGTCTTGGTTGATGGGGTTGATCTGAACCTGAAGGAAGAAAACGAACATTCTTTCCAGACTATTACTCGCAGGCAAAATAAAGACCTGCCTCCTTGTTTTAGCAACATTAATGATCAAGCGTTCTGGCTCTATACTTCAGGAAGTACAGGTGAGCCAAAAGGGGTTATTCACCTTCAAACCGATATGGAAGAAGCCTTCAAAAACTACGCCAAGAACATTTTACAAATCACCGAAAATGATATTACTTTTTCGGCTTCGAAGCTTTTCTTTGCTTATGGTTTGGGAAACGCGATGTATTTTCCTTTTGGAGCTGGGGCAACCACTGTTTTAATGCCGGACCGGCCGACTGCAGAAAAGGTATTCGAGACGATAGAGAAGTATCGTCCAACCATTTTTTTTGGTGTCCCGACTCTGTATGGATCGATGCTCAATTACCTTGAGAAGACGAAGGAAACCTATGATCTTTCTTCAATTAGACTTTGCGTATCAGCAGGAGAGGCACTGCCGGCTTCTTATATCGAACAATGGAAGAGAGTTTTCGGATTGGATATTATAGACGGAATTGGTTCGACCGAATCACTTCATATATACCTTTCCAATCAAGCAGATGATATTCGTCAAGGAAGCACAGGAAAAATCGTTCCCGGTTACGAAGCTAAAATAGTGGATGAACAAGGTCATGAAACTCAGGTGAATGAAGTGGGAGATCTATTAATTAAGGGAGAAAGCATTGCAGCCTCTTATTGGAATCTCAATGAAGAAAACAAAAAGAAGTTTATTGGTAATTGGCTGGTGACTGGAGATAAATACTTCAAGGATGAAGATGGCTTCTATTGGTATGCGGGCCGCAATGATGACATGATGAAGGTAAATGGAATTTGGGTATCGCCAATAGAAATAGAAAATGCACTCTTATCACATCCCGATATACTGGAAACGGCTGTTGTTGCTGTAAAGGATGAAAATGGTTTAGTAAAGCCAAAAGCCTTTATCGTATTAAAAGCTGATGCGGAATCAGGTGAAGGAGTAAAAGCGGAATTAAAAGGGTTTGTCAAAAAAGTGTTAGCACCGTATAAATATCCTCGTGACATTGAATTCGTGAACGAGTTACCAAAGACTTCGACAGGAAAGATACAAAGATTTAAATTAAGAGAGTCAGAGATCAAATCACAATCGTAAACAAGAAGGAGGATTCAATTCCTTGAATGTGGACTCAAAATGAATGTCTACAATAAGGGGGATTCATCCAGCATGAAAAAATATTAAATTGTCATTTGAATGGTGGGGGCGAGAATAGTGAATGCAAGAGCATACCGGCATGAATTGATCGAAGTGGCACAAGGACAACGACCCGCTGATATGTTCATTAAAGGCGGAACTGTTATTAATGTATATTCTGGTGAATTTCTTCAGCAAAATATTGCGCTGTATAAGGACTGCATTGCATATGTAGGGGAAAATGAAGTGAAGATAGATGAAAACACCACTGTAATAGATGCAAATGGTATTTTTGTATCTCCAGGATTCATTGAAACTCATGCACATCCTTGGGTTATATACAATCCTATAAGTATCACCGCAAAAGTATTGCCATTGGGTACTACCACTACAGTGAATGATAATCTATTTTTTTATTTGCACTTAGGTCACTCGGGCTTCAAAAAGCTTCTATGCGAGTTGAAGAAACTGCCAGGAAACTTTTTTTGGTTAATAAGATTAGTTTCACAGGCTGGATATCCAGGTGAAAGGGATTGGTTCAATAAAGAGGATATAATGGACCTTCTTTCGATTGAAGAAGTACTTGGAACGGCAGAAGTGACTCGTTGGCCTTTACTATACAAAGGGGATTCGGTTTTACTCGATATTATAGATGCGGCTAAAAAAATGGGGAAAGTGGCAGATGGGCATAATGCGGGGTGCTCTTTTGAAAAATTAAATTCGATTGCAGCTTCAGGTATAAGTGCCTGTCATGAAGCGATAACCGCGGAAGAGGCCCTGGATCGTTTGCGGTTGGGTTTATGGACAGTCCTAAGAAACAGTTCGCTTCGTCCGGACTTGTCAAAAATAATCAAGCTGATTACTGCTGGACAGGTAAGTACCGGCAGGATCTTGATGACTACGGATGGTCCGCATCCATCTTTTATTGAAAAAGAAGGATTCGTAGATGGACTTGTAAGGCAGGCTGTGGAACATGGAGTCCCGGTTATGGAAGCCATTCAGATGGTCACCATCAATGCGGCTACATACCTTAAACAGGACGATTATATTGGCGGATTGGCTCCGGGTAAAAAAGCGGATATATTATTGTTGCCTGATTTGGAGCAGTTTCGTCCGGACTTAGTGATCTCAAACGGGAGAATTGTTGCAAAAAATGGAGAGTTGACGATCAAGATGCCAGATTTGGATTGGGATATGCATTTACCTGAAAGTACATTCTCCTTTTCAAGAGGAATTCTGGCAAATCATGATTTGTATCTATATCCACACACCTCTTCAAATGATTCAGTCCCGGTTATTCATTTTGTTAGCAATGTAATAACCGAACGGAAAAATTTGGTTCTCCCAGCCAAGAATGGTTATGTCGATCTTTCAGCCAAAGAGGGACTTATGTATGCAGCTCTTATCGATAGAAAGGGGAAGTGGGTTACAAAAGGTATTTTAGAAAAGTTTGCGTTGAATTTAGACGGTATGGCCTCGACCTTTAATACAACGACTGACTTGCTCACAATCGGAAGAAATCCAGAGGCGATGGCAAAAGCTGCTTCAAGAGTTCATGAACTGGGAGGAGGAGTCGTAATTGTCGATGGCCATGAAATAATACTTGAAATTCCTTTACAGGTTACGGGAATGATGACTTCTGATCCTTCATTTGATAAGGCAGTTGAATTTAATGATAAATTATTAAAGGTGCTCCAAGCGAGAGGCTATCCTTTTCACGACATTTTGTATACTTTATTATTTTTAACTTGCGACTTTCTTCCTGGACTGCGATTAAATCCCTTTGGTCTATATGATGTGAAAACCGATAGAATCTTATTTCCTTCCACATCCATGACGCACTTTTTAAACGAAATGAAAGCGTAGAAAAGAACAAATGATAGGAGTATTTAATTTTGCACATATAGTATTAAATAAGCGATGGTGATATTATTCAATTATTGGATGAGCCTATGTAGGAATAGAGGAACTGTGTTTCAAAAATATAATGCCCTACTCGCCACAAGTGCTAGTTTTATTAGAAATGAATTTAGAAGAATTATGGCAAGTACCTAGTGATTAAGGAGCGAGATTCACAGTTATCTATCATAAGTGTAAAAAAAATCTTCTTATTGCCATTCAGTAATAAGAAGATTTTTTTTAGATATTGTGTAGAAATAAATAAAAGATTTCGTTCTGATGCAAAATAAGCATTAAATTTTCTAGAACTATCTTAGACATACACCCAAACCAACAGATAGTCTTTGCAAATGAAATTGTACCATTAATATCGTTGAAAAAAATTCATAAGGAACAAAAACAACTCAAAGAAAAGTAGAGCAAAAAAGTTTTGAAATAATTGGAAATCAATAATATTCGGAAGAAGAAGTGGAGACAATTATCCAGTTGAAAAGCCTATTAATTAGGCTTTTTAATGTGTTAATAAATTAAAGCATGGGTCTCAGTCATAACTAATGGTTGGCATAAGAAGCACGATAATTTATAAGAGGTACAATTTTTACAAAAAAAATATTTTTTACCAGATTATTTTAAAGTGATATAATTTTCTTAAAATTATATTTATTTAAGTGAGGACTGATGGAGAGCATGCTGACATTTGGTACAGTTATAAAGCAAAATGCAAGTAAGTACAAAAATAAGCCGGCTGTTATTTTTCAAGATACGATCAAGACATATGAAGAGTTAAACATTCGCGCGAATAAAATTGGAAACGCTTTCTTGGGACGTGGCTTTCGAAAAGGTGATAAAGTAGCTGTCATGTTAAAGAATCATTCTGCTTATGTCGAGATCATGGCCGGGCTGTCCAAAATCGGAGTCATCATTGTACCGATAAACTATCGCCTGGTTGGACCTGAAGTAGAATATATACTAAGAAACTCTGAAAGCCGGGGATTCATTATTTCAAAAGAATATGAAGGGATTGCCCAAGTGTTGCTTCCAAAAAACTCTCAATTAGACACCGTTCTGGTAGTGGGTGGTGCATCCAATGAAAATATGGAAGGGTATGTAGATTTTCTTGCTTCAGGCTGTGATGCGGAACCGAACATAGAGGTTAATGAGAAAGATACTTTCTATCTGGGCTACACTTCCGGTACGACCGGAAAGCCAAAAGGAGTGGTCATTTCCCATCGATCCCGAATACTGACAGGAATGGCCGCAGCTTATGAATACAAGATCGACGAATCAGATATTCACCTTGTTGCCGGGCCTGTTTATCATGCAGCACCATGGATTTTTCTTGTCATGCAGCTGCTCGTGGGCGGCACCCTTGTCATTCATGAATCATTTAATGCAGAACAGGTGCTTGAAGACATTGAACGATACAAGATCACAAACACATTCCTTGCACCAACGATGTACAATTTCTTGATCAACACGAGGGAAGACACAAAAACAAAGCATGACATCACCTCTATGCGCGTGTTGATTTCAGCAGGCTCGCCGCTGCCGACACAAACAAAAATGGATATTCTGGAATTTTTCAAAAATGCCGATTTGAACGAATTTTACGGCTCGACTGAAAGTGCGATTACACTGAACATTAAGCCGGGTGACATTCGCCGGAAGGAACGTTCAGTGGGACATCCTTTCCCGCTTGTGGAATGTTTAATTTTGGATGACGAGAAGAATCCAGTTTCGAACGGTGAAGTAGGGGAGTTGTATTTTAAATCACCGTACAACTTAGACGGCTATTATAACAATCCGGATGCTGACGCCGCTTCATTTTATCATGGTTTTTTTACAGTGGGAGATATGGCGCTGCAGGATGAGGATGGATTTTACTATATTGTAGACCGAAAGAAAGACATGCTGATCAGCGGCGGTGTTAATATTTATCCGCGTGAAATTGAGGAAGTCCTTTATTCACATCCCGGGATTCTCGATGTTGCGGTGATTGGTGTACCGGATGCCGTGTGGGGGGAATCGGTTAAAGCCATTGTTGTACAAAGAGAAGAGGCTAATCTCAAAGCAGAAGATATCATTAGTTACTGCGAAGGAAAATTAGCCGGCTATAAGAAACCAAAATCGGTAGACTTTGTGCATGAACTCCCACGCAACCCATCGGGGAAAATATTAAAAACAACATTGCGGGAATCCTTTGCAAATGATAGAAATGGAATCTTTCATATTAATTAATTTTTTCTATTACGGAAGCAAGTTAAAAAGCAACTGCGTTGATCAAGCAGTTGCTATTTTTTTATAAAATAGACAAATATGACTATCGATCCTCTAATGGTATTTCCATTTTAATAGCAATCTGAATGAGCTAAACCCATTCTATATCAAGTTTTCTAAAGTAACATAACTATTCCACCTGAGGTAATCCCACCATTAAGGATTTAGGGACATCATCTTGTTTAAGGAAATTTAATCTACGTTCATCTCTCTAGCTATGCCGAGTGTGTTTCACATTAGTTAAATATAATAGCCACTAATTAAAGTTGTGCATAAATTATGGAAAAAATAAATAGAGCTAAAGAGAGATCTTCATCCCTCAGATATTTTCCCCAACTTGTGCATTGCTTTTTTTGAGGAAGAAAAGAACAGTTTATAGAAATATGCTCATAAAGGTGTATTCCAAGTATTTCCTCTGTTAGATTATAAGATTTTAACTAACTGATTCATTATTTCTATGTAAATGTTGTTGGGATATAATTTGTAAAATATGAACGGTTTATTTTGCACATATAAGCTCTTAAAGATTTTTAAATATAATGTTAAAGCGAAAATGATTATATGATGTAGCATGTGTTCTGATAATTGAATGTTTGTTTTTGAGCTTTATTTTACCTAATTTTTTCAAATTAAAATGAATATTGATAGGGAATAACGAATAATAAATAAGATTATATATAAAATATAAATTTTTTTAAGTGTTGTGAAATTTTAAATAATCCTATATACTAAAAAAAACTATTTTCCTATATGTAACTGGCGCAACATGGAGTACCATGGGGGAGCATATAGAGTATAAGCCGCGCGCCTGGGCAAACACTTGATTTATAAATAGATCGAGTGTTTTTTATTTTCCTAGGAAGAGGTGTAGGTAGAGATGAGTAATATGCATAGAAAGATGGGGACTTTTGCTTTAACTATGACAGGTATTGGTTCTATTATCGGCTCAGGTTGGTTGTTCGGAGCGTGGAAAGCTTCCCAGATTGCTGGGCCAGCAGCTATTTTTTCTTGGATTATCGGTATGGTTGTAATTTTATTTATTGCATTATCATACGCAGAGCTTGGGGCAATGTTTCCTGAAGCTGGAGGAATGGTTAAGTATCCTCAATATTCGCATGGCTCTTTTATTGGATTTTTAGCTGCGTGGGCGAACTGGATTTCTATCGCTTCGACTATTACCGTTGAGGCCATTGCTTCGGTACAATATATGAGTACGTGGCCTTGGGAATGGGCCAGATGGTCTCATTCTTTAGTTGATAACAATATCTTAACGACCAAAGGATTATTCATAGCTTCTTTATTATTATTGTTCTATTTCTTTGTCAACTATTGGACAGTTAACCTTTTTGCTAAAGCAAATTCATTTATTACTATTTTTAAATTAATTGTTCCAGGTGTAATGGCAGGATCGTTATTTTTTGCTGGATTCCATGGTGAAAACTTTACAAGTTCTCATGGAATCGCACCATATGGTTGGGCAAGCGTTTTAACAGCAGTAGCAACTTCTGGTATAGTGTTTGCGTTTAACGGATTTCAAAGTCCCGTTAATATGGCAGGAGAAGCTAAGTCGCCAAATAAGTCTATACCAATTGCTGTTATAGGGTCTATTCTAATTGCAGGTTTTATATACGTTATTTTACAAGTTGTTTTTATCGGTGCAGTTGATCCGTCTATGATCGTGAACGGATGGAGTCATCTGAATTTTAATTCACCTTTTGCGGATTTGGCAATTGCTCTTAGCCTTAACTGGTTAGCGATTGTATTGTATGTAGATGCGTTTGTATCACCTTCTGGTACAGGTGCCACTTATACAGCTACAACTTCGCGAATGCTTTATGGAATGCAGAAAAATGGGTACTTACCGAAAATCTTTGGTACATTACATCCACTTTATGGTGTTCCTCGTCCAGCTATGTTACTAAACTTAGGCGTATGTTTTATCTTTTTATTTTTATTCCGCGGATGGGGCGTACTTGCTGAAGTGATTTCAGTTGCTACACTTATTTCGTATATCATGGGGCCAGTTGCATTGGCAACTTTAAGACGAACTGCTTCTCATTTTAACCGTCCATTTCACTTAAAGGGTGCTTCTATTATTGCACCTTGTGGATTTGTTTTTGCATCGCTTACTTTATACTGGGCGCGTTGGCCATTAACAGGAGAAGTCGTTTTCATCATTGCCATTGGATTGCCTATTTACTTTTATTATCAAGCTAAAAATAAATGGGATGGATTCAAAAAACAATTTTTATCAGGTGTTTGGATGCTTCTTTACTTAGGTTGTATGATTTTGATATCTTATATTGGAAGTGAGAAGTTCGGCGGAAAAAATATTCTTACATTTGGCTGGGATATGGTGGTCATCGCATGTCTGGCACTCTGCTTCTATTGGTGGGGAGTTAAGAGCGGGATTAAAACAGAATACATGGCTGAGGCTGAAAAAATCAACAAAGAATTTATCAATAAATAACTCTTAGTGTATAGACACAGCTATATGAGTAAAAAGAAAACATGGTTACTTTATGACCATGTTTTTTTTATTTGGCTCTTTTCGTAAAGTTTGTGGCTTTTACAAAGTAAAATCCTGAAAAGGAAAAATATTGGTATTTTGTAGAATAATTATCATAGAGCTTATTCAACTAAATGGCAGTTTAGTTAAATAAGTAGAAGTTGAATTCTGGATTATCATATGCAAAAGGTGTAACCAAAAGGCTCTTTTCATAAAGATTGTTGTTTTTAAAACGAAACGATTTAAGGTTGATTGGAGCGCAAGTCCGAGACTCCTGCGGGAGCAGCGGGACAGGTGAGACCCCACAGGCGTTTACGCCGAGGCGGCTCACCGCCCGCCCCGCGGAAAGCGAGCATCTGGAGGGGAAATAACCACACCGCTTTACTTGGTAAATAGCAACAAAGTATGCGAAAACAGCCAACCAAAAAAAGAACTGTACATGTGAAGTGAACCCAAAAAGTTAGACACTTTATTTAATTAGGCAGCCTTGAGGGCATGAACCCGGTAATCTACCGGGCTCATGCCTTTTAATTTTACCTTGATTCGCTGATGATTGTAGTAATGGATATATTCTTCTAGTTCTTGTTTGAAATGCTCCATGCTTTCAAATTCTTGAAGATAGAGTAATTCGGATTTTAATAAGCCAAAGAAGTTTTCAATGACCGCATTATCGAGACAATTTCCTTTGCGGGACATGCTTTGTGTAATGTTATGTCTTTTCAAATCATGCGAGTATTGTTTCATCTGATAATGCCAGCCCTGATCTGAATGGAGAATGGGTGAATCTTTCGATTCCAAGCGATCAAAGGCTTTATCCAGCATTTTGGAAACGAGCGGATAAACAGGCCGAGATTCGATATTATAGGCGATGATTTCACCATTAAACAAATCAAGAATGGCCGATAAGTATAGTTTCTCCCCAGCTAGATGGAATTCGGTGACGTCTGTCACCCATTTTTCATTGGACTTTGCCGCCTTGAAATCACGTGCTAGAATGTTGGGCGCAATCTTGCCGATGTTCCCTTTGTACGAACGATATTTCTTCATGCGAACCAATGACTTCAATCCTAGTTCATTCATCAATCGGAGAACTGTTTTATGATTGATGCGAGCACCTCGGTTACGTAATTCTAGGGTGATACGCCGATACCCATAACGCCCTTTATGCGTATGGAAAATCTCTTTGATAAGTGATTTAATTTCTGTGTATTTATCCTCACGCCCGAAGGCGTTTACCCAATAATAGTACGTACTCCGTGCCATTTTAGAAATGGATAGAAGCAGATTTAAATCAAATTGTTTCCTTAGTTCATGGACTACTTTCGCTTTTTCTTTCTTTGTAAGGCTTCCTTTTCTTGAACTAAGGCATTCAACTTTTTTAGATAGGCATTCTCTGCACGTAAGTATTCTAATTCGGCAAGAAGTGCTTCTTGAGAGCCATTAGCTGGCGATGTTTTCTTGGTTTCTTTTTTCATGGATAGACGCCCCTTTTTCTTTGGTTTAAGGGCGTCTATACCGCCTTCCTTAAACTGATTTGCCCAATTCAAAAGTGTAGAATCGGAAGGAAGGTTATAGTGTACAGCGGTCTCGTTGATCGATGCCCCATATTCGTTCATATATTTAAGTACCTCTAGTTTAAAGGGCAGAGTGTAATTTGTATAGGATGAAGCAAGTCCTTCCATCCCATGTTTTAGATAGCGAGCGACCCATCTTTTCAGAGGGGATAAACCTACATTTCTTTCTTGTGCAATGGATTTATAGGATTTTTTTCCTTCTAAGTACTCTAAAACTGCATGTAATTTTTCGTCTATCGTATATTTAGTCAAAAAAACTGCACCTCCAATTGTTAGATGTTGTCTAACAATTGGGGTGCAGTTCAATGGGACAGTTCTTTTAAAGAGGGATTATTTCACTTTTTTGAGAGGTGAAATGATATTGTTATAAAAATATCTTTCCCATTTAGCTAATAAACTGTTCCCATTTTCACCTCGCTGTATTTCAATTTCGTGTTTTTTATGAAATTCGCTTACTCGCTTATTATGTTCTTTATGCCAGTGATGGAGAGCTTTTTGGTTCATTTTTATTCCTCCTCCAAAATATCATCATAAGTATAGCTTTATAATTGTTAATTATAAAGCTATTTTAGCCCGCAAATTTTGACATTCCTCTGGTAAATCTTCAAATTTTTTGTCCGCAGCCAGTAAGTCCATCGGACTTCGACAAGGCTCCGAAATGGCAAAACTGGAGCTGAAAACGCCTCTGGATGGGATTGTTTCGTATAATTAAAAAAATATTAAACCCAAATATTGTTCCTACTCGTGGATAAACATAACCAATTAGTTACATAGTAAGCCAATTTTCAATAAATGTTGCAATAGCCCACCCGTTGCTGGATGGGCTATTCAAATGTATTTTATAAAACTCATGGATAAAATCAATATCACGAATTGTGAGTAGGTATAATCTATAATATGGTAAAAACTAGTTTCATAATCTCTTGAAAACCAATCTGAGTTTGAATGAAAAAATTCAAAAATGAATTATTGGGATTTCGATGAATCCTCTATAGAAAGGCATTATAACTGATTAAAATTCATTTATGAATTGACTGGTCTTAATACTAAGCGATTTTACACAAAAATGGGACTTGGCATGCAAGTTGCATAATCATAATAATAATAATAAGAAATCTAACATGCACGATATGAAATTCGTTTATGTGCGGAGGGATAACTGGTGCGAAAAACAAAAAATAAACCATGGGAGCAATGGTATGTTGAAAGAATGAAATCTATGAAGCTGCCGGAAATATCGGTCTATTCACTGCTTGATATAACAGCAAGTAAGTTTCCACACCATACAGCCATCATTTATGAAGACCATTCAATGGATTATAAGAATCTAAAAATGCAGGTAGACAAACTTGCAGGGAAATGGAGAGAAATGGGCTTTGTCAAAGGTGAACGTATTGGTCTGATGATGGCCAACCACCCTTATTTCATAATCAGTTATTACGCCGCCCAGGCACTGGGCCTGATTGTTGTACAGATTAATCCCCTGTATAAACCGCGGGAACTTTTGCAAATTTTAATTGACTCGGATACCAAAAATATTGTATTTGACCAAACCGCCGCAAATACAATCGAAGAAACGAAAGCGATATATGAATTTGATGTTTGCATTAATACGGAAAATGATCAAAATGGCTCCTGTTCCCTTCAAATGATGATTGAAACCGGGGATGCCATTAAGAAGCCCAAAATGATAAGCCCGCATGAAGATACTGCAGTCATCCAATATACTGGCGGCACCACTGGGAAGATGAAGGGTGTCATGCTTACTCACCATAATTTAACATCCAATGTCGTGCAGAGTTATGAAATGTATGGGGATTCCCTTAAACCTGGTGAAGAAATCGTTTTGGCAGCTACTCCTCTTTACCATGTTTATGCCATGACAAGTGCGATGAATCTAGGTATCTATATTGGAGCTGCCATCCTCTTATTTCCTAAATTCGAACTTCAAGATGTACTTGCAAAAATAAAAAAGTACCGTCCGACTTTCTTTCCAGGAGTTCCAAAGATGTATAATGCTTTCGTCAATCATCCTGGAATTGAAAACTATGGACTGAATTGTTTAAAAAGTTGTTCTTGTGGATCGGCGCCCCTGCCGGTTGAAGTAATCAAGCGATTTGAGGAGCTGACAGGTGCCAAAATCGGAGAGGGTTTCGGTTTGTCGGAAGCTTCTCCTTCCACTCATCGTAATCCGCCATTTGGAAAAAGGAAAATAGGAAGCATTGGCATCCCTTTTCCAGGCACGGACTGTATGATCATTGACGATGAAAATAATGAAGTGCCTAACACATGCGTCGGGGAGTTGCTCATAAAAGGCCCGCAAATCATGAAGGGTTATTGGAATAACGAAGCCGAAACCAAAAAGGCCTTACAGAATGACTGGCTCTATACTGGCGATCTTGCGGTGATGGATGATGAAGGGTATTTCTATATAGTCGGCAGGAAAAAGGAAATGATCATCGTCGGCGGATTCAATATTTATCCGCAGGAGGTGGAAGGTGTTCTATATGAACATCCGGCAATAAAAGAGGCAGCTGTGGTGGGCATCCCCCATAAAGAAAAAGGCGAAATTGTGAAAGCATTCATCGTACCTAAAGAAAGCGCTTCCGTGGATCTTGAAGAAATAGAAGGATATTGTTATTCCCAATTGACTCCTTATAAAGTACCAAAAGTATTTGAATTGAGGAAAGAACTTCCGCGGAATACAGTGGGTAAACTATTAAAAAGATTGTTAGTTAAAGAAGAATTGGAAAAGGGTTGAAAGAGGGGAATGTGGTTTCATTTATGAAACCTAAGTTGGATGATAGATCAGTGTGTGAACAAAAATGAAGAAGAGGAGGGAATTATATGCGTTGGGTTGTTCTCATTCTATTATTCTTTGGGGCCGTCATCAACTTTGCGGATAAATCGATCGTGGGACTCGCAGCTGTTCCCATCATGAAGGAATTCAATCTTTCCTATGCGGAGTGGGGCCTTGTTGGAAGCAGTTATTATTGGCTCTACCCAGTAACAGGGATTTTTGGGGCAGCATGGGCTGATCGGCTGGGGGCTAAAAAAGTGCTTGGGTTCATCATGCTGACATGGACTGTTTTGCAATTCGGCGTTTTAGCCATCACCGCACTTCCATTATTGATTCTATATAGGATTTTACTGGGCGCATTCGAAGGACCTTATAGCCCAATCGCTTACAGTCATGCCGATAAGTGGTTTCCGCCGAAACTGAAAGGCTTTGCCAATTCGGTAGTGGTTGGCGGAGGAACCGTTGGTGCGATGATCGTGGCACCGATCCTCGTTTCTTTAATTACGATATTCGGCTGGAAGGCTGCCTTTGCCGCCCTTGGTGGAGCAAGCCTTGTTTGGTTCTTCCTCTTTCAATTTTTAACAAAGGAAAATCCAGTTGAAGTATATGAAAACGTACAAAAGAAAAAGAAAGTGAAACTGGAAAAAATAAAAGTGAAAGACTTTTTGTTGCTATTGGCTTCACCTACTGCTTTGTTTACTACGCTTGCATATTTTTCAACGTATATTTTAGTTGTTTGGTTTTCTGTTTGGCTCCCGATTTATTTAGTGGAAGCCGTAAAAATGACTCCAGGTCAAATGGGAACCAGTGTTGCAATAATCGGAGTCGTTTCCGTATGTATTTATATGGGTGTTTCGATGGTGTCTGATCAATTATTCAAGAAGAATCAGAATTGGCGGTCATCGAGGGTATTTGTCGTCGCGGGCGCCATGATTCTTGGTGCATTGTTCTTTTCCTCAATCATGGTATTTCAAAATCCAATCTGGGTAATAGTCGCCATGTGTTTAGCAAAGGGCCTTACATATGCAATTTTACCGATCGGACCAACGATCATGATCAATGAAATGCAAGAGCGGGGGGGATTGATGACAAGCATCTTAACATCATCAGGAAATATAGCGGGCATTATTGCACCTCTATTAACTGGCTATATCATAAGTTTAGCAGGAGGAAATGAGTTAATGGGATATAACTTATCGATATTGTTCATGGCCATCCTTGTCCTGGCTTTTGGCATCCTGTTTGCGATATTCGTTAAACCAGCCAAATCAAAAGGGAAACATGAAAATAAAAGTTCGGATAACTTTGACCTTAGATCCTCATAAGCAAGGTAGAACCTGCTTACATTCAATGAAACTAGTGAAATGAAGGATTGCTTTCTAATGGGTGTTAAAAAAGGAAAAGGAGCGGATGGGAAAATGAATAGAGATGCCGTCATAGTTTCTGCAGTTCGAACAGCAATTGGAAAACAGGGAGGTGCACTTGCATCGGTTCCCGCCCACGCATTTGGAGCAGTAGTGATGAAAGAAGCCATAAAACGGGCGAATGTCGAACCCCGAATGATAGATGATGTAATCATGGGGAATGTGTTAAGCGGAGGTGGAAACATTGCCAGGTTAACGGCGCTGGAAACAGGCCTCTCGATTCATCTTCCGGGACTGACTGTCGACCGTCAATGCGGCTCGGGAATAAATGCTGTCAACTTGGCTGCACAAGCGATTCGTGCAGGCGAAGGCGATGTCTATATCGCCGGTGGGGTCGAGAGCATGAGCAGGGCGCCATACTTGATGGATCGTCCGGAAAAAGCATACAGTGCAAAGCCGCCGCAGTTCAGAAAATCCCGGTTGTCCCCAAAAGAGATTGGCGATCCCCCGATGGGAATTACGGCTGAAAACTTAGCGGAAAAATATGAGGTCAGCAGGGAAGAACAAGATGAATTCGCTCTACAAAGCCAAAAAAAGATGGCCAGAGCCGTGGAAGAGGGCCGCTTCAATGAGCAAATTGCGCCTATTCACATTCCCGTCAGAAAAGGCGACGATATTGAATTTAAATTGGATGAACATCCACGTCCGCAAATAACGAAAGAAGGGCTAGCCAAATTATCACCTGCGTTTTTAGAAGGCGGTTCCGTGACTGCAGGCAATAGTTCGGGATTTAATGATGACGCATCGGCCCTGGTCATAATGTCGAGGGAGAAAGCGGTGGAATTGGGGATTAAGCCTTTAGCGACGATAAGGGCACAGGCCGTTGCAGGGGTAGATCCGAATTATATGGGAATAGGACCAGTTCCCGCTATAAGAAAGGTAATGGAGAAATCAGGTCTTTCTTTAAATGAGATGGACATCATTGAAATTAATGAGGCCTTCGCCGCTCAAGTCATTGCTTGCAATAGGGAGCTTGATATGAATCCCGCAAGAGTGAATGTGAACGGGGGAGCCATTGCACATGGACATCCACTGGGTGCGACGGGTGCCATCCTCATTACGAAAGCGGTTTATGAATTGAAGCGTTCTGCCGGAAGGTTTGCTCTTATTACAGCTTGCATTGGAGGCGGGCAGGGAATTGCTACGATCATTGAACGTGAAGCCTGATTTTGTAAGAGTGAGGACTCCAATTTACCAGATTGCAATGAATTCCATTGAATGATTAATTGATAAAGCCCTATATGCCCTATGAAGAAAACTTGTAAAAGGCTATTCATGAACAGAACTAAGGAGGAATGAAATGATGACAATCACTTTAACCAAGGAAATGCAGCAAATGAAGGAAATGATCCGTAATTTTGTTGAAAGGGAAGTGGAGCCCTACGCCATACAAATTGAGGAAGAAGATGCAATCCCGGAGCATTTGGTGGAAAAAGCAAAAGACCTTGGCTTATTCGGGATAAGCATTCCAGAACAATACGGTGGAATTGGCTTGAATGCAGTTGGAAAGGCAACCGTATTAGAGCAGTTAGGAAGGACCCATAATGGATTCGTTTCATTAATAAGCGCCCACACCGGGATTGGGAGTACAGGTCTGGTTAAACTTGCATCCGAACATTTGAAAAAAAAATATTTGCCTGAAATGGCAGCAGGCACGAAAATTGGCGCCTTTGCTTTATCTGAACCAGGAGCGGGATCTGATGCAACCAATTTGGCAACAACTGCAGAAAAGAAGGGTGATTACTGGGTGATGAACGGGACGAAACATTTCATCACTAATGGGCCGATAGCAGATGTTTATACCGTATTTGCTTTAACGGATAAAGATAAAGGAGCAAAGGGAGGGATTACAGCTTTTTTAGTAGAAAGAGATTTTCCTGGTTTAATTGTCGGCAAAAAGGACAAAAAAATGGGGTTAAGGGGATCATATACTTCACAGGTCATTTTCGAGGATTGTATCATACCTGAAGAAAATGTTATCGGCGAAGTTGGAATGGGATATATCTCTGCCTTGAAGATTTTAGGTGAAGGGCGTGTAGGTTTGGCTGCAAGATCAGTGGGATCAAGCGGTAAATTGATTGAATTATCAGCCAAATATGCAAAAGAGCGCATTCAATTCGGCAAACCAATTTCGGACAACCAAGCGATTCAATGGATGCTTGCTGATATGGCAACCGAAACGGAAGCCGCAAGAGCATTGACGATGATGGCGGCACAAAAGATTGATGAAGGAAAAAAAGTGATAAAGGAAGCATCAATGGCAAAGCTGTTCGCTTCAGACGTTTTTAATCGGGTCGCGGATAAAGCGGTTCAAATTCATGGCGGAATGGGATATATGGCTGAATATCCAGTTGAACGTTTTTATCGGGATGCCCGCATAACGAAGATCTATGAAGGAACGAATGAAATCCAACGTTTAATCATAGCGAGGAATGTCTTGGAAGAGTGTTGAGTGTTTACTGTTTTATTCGGGCAGGTAGTCTTGTGCCCATGAATCTGGATTTTCAAGGGGGAGGAACGAAATGGGAGAAGATATCGTAATCGTTAGTGCTGTTCGAACACCGATTGGAAGGTACGGTGGAGCATTTAAAGAGATTAGCTCCGGTCATTTGGCGAGCATAGCGATCAAAGAAGCGATCAAGCGAGCGAATATTGCAGCAGAACAAGTGGATGAAGTCATTTTCGGGGAGGTTAGGCAAACGACCGAATCCTCGAATGTCGCGAGAGTGGCAGCTCTGCGCTCAGGGATTCCCGAGTCTGCACCGGCTTTTACGGTAAATCGGTTATGTGCATCTGGAATGCAGGCCATCACCTCAGCAGCACAGCAGGTAATTTCAGGTCAGGCAAATATAGTCGTTGCCGGCGGTACGGAAAGCATGAGCCGCGCACCGCTTTATTTAAGAAGTGCCCGTTTTGGAGGAGACAGGACCAAGCTAGTGGATTCCAATACAGAAGCTGGACAGCAGCCTCAAGAAATTTACGGAAAAAGTTTAGGGATGGGAATTACCGCTGAAAATGTCGCACAACGATACAGCATTTCCAGGGAAGAACAAGATGCCTTTTCAGTGGAAAGTCAACGAAGAGCGGCGCAAGCGATAGAAGAAGGAAAGTTCAAGGATGAGATCGTTCCTGTTCAAGTCTCTGACAGGAAGAGTACGGTTACCATTGAAACGGATGAATATCCACGTCCGGAAACCACAATGGAAAAACTTGCAAGCTTAAAACCCGCTTTCAGGGAAAATGGAACCGTCACTGCAGGGAATGCCTGTGGCCGTAATGACGGGGCTGCTGCATTGGTATTAATGAAGGCGAGTGAAGCGAAACGGTTACAAATACAACCGATCGCTAAGATTGTCGATTGGGCGACCGCGGGAGTTTCTCCAGAAGTGATGGGAATTGGTCCAGTACCAGCAGTCGGAAAACTTATGGAGCGCACCGGGAAAAAAGTAGAGGAAATTGGGCTTTTCGAATTAAATGAAGCGTTCGCTTCACAGGCATTGGCAGTAATCCGGGATTTATCGCTAGATGAAAACAAAGTTAATGTAAATGGGGGAGCGATCGCTCTTGGACACCCAGTCGGATCGACGGGCGCCCGGATCGTGACAACGCTAATTCATGAACTGATTCGCAGGAAAGAAAGATTTGGTGTTGCTACACTTTGTGTTGGCGGCGGACAGGGAATGGCTATCATGATCGAAGCGGTATAGGCCAACGATTAAGGAGTGGAAACCCCATACGTTTCTGCTCCTTTCCGTATATAAGTTGAATCGCGCCAAAGTGAGGGGGAGGAAGATTGCCTGTTGAAGTGGAAGATATTCGGAATCAATTCGAAAGTAGTGCATTCTTTTCACATATAGGTTTTGAAATCATTCGGTTTGAAGAAGGGAATGTTACGATAAAGTTGAACATTGAAGAACATCTGCTTAATGTTAATGGAACTCTGCACGGGGGCATTCATGCTACCATGCTGGATACCATTCTAGGAATGGTGACCCGTTCCGTTACCAAATCCAAAGTCGTTACGACAAGCTTAACTGTACATTATTTAGCCAGCATATCGAGCGGGGAACTATTTGCGGAAGCAAAAGTCCTTCAAAAAGGATACAAAATTGCCTTTACTGAAGGAGAAATAAAAGATATTGCAGGCAACACAATTGCAAAGGGAACAGGGATTTTTAAAATCATTCGAGATAAATGAGGCAAGTTTGATCAAGTTGGCTGACAAATGACTATGCTCCATCTTAATTGAAAAAAATGAGGTGTGAAAAAAATTGACCAGAACTTGGCATGGATTTTATCCGAAAGAAACCCCTGCTGAAATTGTCATTCCTGTATTGTCATTATATGGACTACTTGAACGTTCAGCCCGACTTTATCCAACCTGCAAAGCTGTAATAGATGGGGATCGGGAAATGACATATATGGAATTAAAGGATGCCTCAGATCGTTTTGCTGTGAATTTAGACAACCGTGGATTTCAAAAAGACGATCGTATAGCAATCATGCTGCCAAATTGTCTAGAATATATCATTGCCTATTATGCCATTCATCGTTTGGGAGGTGTGGTCGTTCAAGTGAACCCACTGTATCAGACGAGTGAATTGGATTATATATTACGCGATTCCGAAGCCAATTGGTTCATTGGGCGTGAGGAACAACGGGAAAAGTTAGTGCTAACAAGTTTTGCTGATAGGTTAATGTTCATATCTGCTGAACAATTAATGGAAACTGGAACGGATATATCAAGCAAAGATTATGAACTTCCTGCTCGGGACATCAATCCGAAGGAAGATGTGGCTGTACTTCAATATACAGGGGGGACTACAGGGAAATCAAAAGGGGTCATGCTCACGCATTTTAATTTGATCTCGAATGTTTATCAAGACTTTGCCTTTACGGCAAATGCCCTTCAACTCCAAAGGCCTGGGGAACGGATGCTTGGATTGACCCCATTATTCCATGTATTTGGTAATGGACGATTGAATAGTGCCATATATGCCGGATCGACTTTTATCACATTAGAGAAATTTGAAATAAACAAGGTGGTGGATTTGATTCGATCACATCGGCCAACCATTTTTCCAGGTGTCCCGACCATGTATATTGCTTTACTGAATCACCCGGATTTAACGGCGGACGATTTAAGCTGCTTTAAGTACTGCAGCTGTGGTTCAGCCCCGCTCCCGATAGAAATCATCCATCAGTTCGAAAAAAAATTACGGGTCACGATATTGGAAGGGTTTGGAATGTCGGAAACTTCACCCACTACCCACCGCAATCCTGTCATAGGGCAGAAAAAGCCAGGAAGTATCGGAATTCCATACCCAAATACCGACGCTAAAATCGTCGACCTGAAAACAGGCATTGATGAATTGACAGCAGGTGAAAGAGGCGAACTGATCATTAAAGGCCCGCAAGTAATGAAGGGATATTGGAAAAATTCAGAGGAAACGGCAACGGCTTTGCGGGATGGATGGCTTTATACTGGGGATATCGCGACGATGGATGAAGAAGGATATTTTTATATCGTAGGCAGGAAGAAAGATATGATCATTGCAAGCGGTTATAATGTTTATCCAATCGAAGTTGAAGATATTATATATCAGCATCCAGCCGTAAAAGAGACATGTGTATATGGGGTTCCGGATTCATACCGTGGGGAAACGGTAAAAGCGGCCATTGTCTTAAAGAAAGGAAAGTCAGTTCCGGAGCAAGAAATCAGGGAGTTTTGCGTGCAACGATTGGCCAGATACAAAGTGCCGCGAAGTTTTGAGTTCAGGGAGAAACTGCCAAAATCAGCTGTAGGGAAAATATTGCGCAGAATATTAATGGAGGAAGTGACACAGAGCCCTACTGTCGGGGAGAGTTAAGCATTTCATTTTTTGTTAGGGAACTCATATGAAACCCTAAATAAGTGAAACCTTTATTCGAGGTTCCCCTTATTTAGGGTTTTCCATCATTTTTTTATAGACTATAAAACTACTTTCCTTTTAGGGGAATTTCAAATGAAGTCCCCTCCACCAAAAATTCATGAGACTCACCATCCGCAATATCATCGGTAGTGAATGCAAATGAATCGAGCCGTTCGAAGTTTTCCTCGGGATCAACCAAAAGGCCAATTGTGCCATTTCTTATTTCTCCTGGTTGGTAATCTGACCGGCTTACTTTTTTTGTCCCCATAAATGTATCCCCGGAATGGATGAAATTTTTAGAAGGCACATCATATGTAAGATCATCATTAAAGTAACATTTTCCATTCTGAAGAACTGAAGTTCCTTCGAATCTTTATTTTCCACGGAATAAGTTATCTCTAGATAGGGAACCTTTTCATCAATATCCGTTTTAGACAACGCAGCCCGTTGATCGATTTCCTCCATGGATATATTCTCTTTATAATATATCGAATAGGCCTCTTCAAAACTCAATCCCGTATAGGACTTGAGCTCCTCCTTTGCTTCATCTGTGAGTGAAGACAATTGAATCCTGCGGATATCCTTGATTGTGATGACCATTGGTGCCAATTCAAATGACTCATTAATGGACTTCGTTTCTAGTAATGTGAATGTTCCCCAATTTTTTTGGCGGACCTTATCGCCGACTTGTTCTAGATGGATCCCGCCATATTCCTGCACCTCAGGAATTTTGGACTCCTTGGCTTCCGCATTTTTTCCTTTTTCTCGCTCTCGAAATAATTGAAGGCAATTACACTTAATAAAATAAGCAATAATCCAACAATTGCAGAAATGATCCACCGTTTACGGATACTTCATCACCCCTTGTCTTAAACCATTGCTGTCATATACCATTTTTTCGCAAAGGGCTGATTGGGTAACTGAAGAAATTAAAAGGCATGAGCCCGGTAGACTTTCGGGTACATGCACTCAAAGCTGTGCTTATTTAAATAAAGTGTTTACCTTTTACAATTGGCAATCAATTTGTTGAAACGGTTGGGTCCCATACCTCATTGAATAAAAAACAAGCAAAGGAGCTTGCCATCGATACGATGCAAAATGTCAACCTACCAAATCCCGCGAATCTATTAAAAAGCTATCCTTTTCAATTGTATGAACATAAAAGCCGATGATGAATTGGACAAATAAAGAACCGCTTTACAAAATCTTAACATTGGATTAATGTGGGATTTATATTAAATGATTATGATTAAACCGTAATAAACAGTAATAAACATTAATAATTCCACATTAAATGGAGGCACTTTTTATGAATTACACATTCAAGAAGAATTGTTACAAGTCTATTCAAGCTGTGATGTTAGGAGTGAGTGTACTAGGATTAGCTGCTTGTGGAGCTACTAATGAGGAGGCTGCTCCAGTTATTAAGGATCCAAGTTCGTTAACCCTGAAAGAAATTGAAACAAAGGCAAAAGAAGAGGGGACAATTAATAGTGTCGGTATGCCTGATTCATGGGCTAACTGGGGAGAAACGTGGAATGAAGTGATGAAAAAATATACGTTGGAACACAATGATACAGATTTATCCAGTGCCGAAGAGATTGCCAAAATGGAATCGGAAGGAGAGAATGCAACAGCTGATATCGGCGATGTAGGGGTTTCCTTTGGGCCCATCGCGGAACAAAAAGAATTAACGATGCCATATAAAACTTCCTATTGGGACGAGGTACCTGACTGGGCAAAAGATGACAATGGAGATTGGGTTGTTGGCTACCAAGGAACGATTGCATTCTTAACTAATAAAGAATTAGTAGATAACCCGCCAAAATCATGGGATGACATATTAAAAGGAGATTATAAAGTAACAGTTGGAGATGTTCAGCGTGGTACACAGAACCAAATGGCCGTTCTTGCTGCCGCTAAGGCTTACGGCGGTGATGAAACAAATCTCCAACCAGGAATTGACTTTTTTGCTAAGCTTGCCAAGCAAGGCCGCCTTAGCTTAACTGATGCCAAGCCGGCTAACATCGAAAAAGGGGAAGTGGAAGTTGCCCTTGTTTGGGATTTCAATGCTCTTGGTTACGCTGACCAGATTAACCGTGATCAATTTGAAGTCTCGATTCCAAGTGAAGGTTCAGTCGTAAGCGGCTATGCAACTATTATTAACAAAAATGCAAAGCATCCGCATGCGGCAATGGCAGCTAGAGAATATATCTTAAGCGATGAAGGCCAAATAAACTTAGCTAAAGGATTTGCCCGTCCAATTCGCGATGTAGAACTACCGAAAGAAGTAGCTGAAAAAATGGTTCCAGAAGAACAGTACAAAAATGCAAAACCAATTGAAGATTACAAAGCTTGGGAAGAAACGGCCAAGAAATTACCACAGCTTTGGCAAGAAGAGGTGTTAGTCCATGTCAAATAAAGTAATAGCAATTGTAGTTGATGGTATGAGATATGATAAAGCATGTGAGACACTTGGATTTATTCAACATCTAGTTGAAACAAATCAGGCAGCACTTTACAAAGTAAAGTCGGAACTCCCAAGTCTTTCCCGTCCATTATATGAAGTGTTACTAACGGGTACACCGGCATCAGTGAACGGAATTACGTCCAATCAAGCCGTGCGCTTATCTACTGAGAAAAGTCTCTTTCATCTTACGAAAGAAAACGGCTTAAGAAACGGAACGGTATCTTATTACTGGGTAAGCGAACTTTACAATCGCGCGCCATTCCATTTTATTGAAGATCGTGAGCAAGAGGATGAGTCTAAGCCGATTCAATATGGAAAATTTTATTGGGATGATGACTATCCAGACAGTCATGTGTTAATGGATGCAGAAGCTTTGCGCAGAAAGCATGACCCACACTTTTTATATATTCATCCGCTCGGTGTAGATGTAAAAGGAGAAATGTTCGGTTCGGAATCGAAAGAATATCGTGAACAAATCTTGAAAATGGGAAGCTTGTTGGCACAACTTTTACCAATTTGGATCAAAGAAGGTTACCACATTTTAATTACATCTGACCATGGCATGAGTGAATATGGCAACCATGGCGGCATAACTGATGGTGAGCGTGATGTACCGCTCTTTATCATGAGTCCAAAAGTTGAGCCTGGCGTTTATAGTGAAGTGGTTCCGCAATTAGCTTTTGCACCGCTCGTTTGTGAACTTTTAAATATAGAGCCGTCCAATAAAATGGTTTCCTATCAACTTCCAGGTTTGAAAGAAAAAAATACCCTTTAAAGTAGATACAATATTTCAAAATAAAATGAAGAATGAAGGTTGACGGGAATTGGTTTACCGAACTTACTGTTGAACCAATTCCCAAATTGTTAGAGAACAAAGAGGAGCGAGAAGTCTTGCGAAAAATAAAAAAACAAAAAATTTACTTATTAGCTCTTTTACTGCCATTTATTTTGTTTGTGATTGGATTTGAATTAGGACCATTAGTAGCAATGATTAAAAATAGTTTTTATGCTGACGATGGAATTCAAGTTACGATCGATCAATATCTCACCATATTTAAAAGTGAATTTTACTTGCAAGCCATTCAGAATAGCCTTGTCATTTCTTTATTTTCCGCTGTAACTTCTGTGATTATAGCGGTCATTGCAGCCTATTCGATTACAAAGTTCTCACAAAAAATACAAAATCGATTGCTGATGATTGCCAATATGACGTCGAACTTTGAGGGGATTCCCCTTTCATTTTCATTTATTATTTTGCTTGGAAACAATGGGTTGTTTACGTTGCTTTTTTCAAAGATTGGTGGGGATGTGTTTGCGGATTTTAATTTATATTCATGGACAGGCCTCATTCTTGTTTATATATATTTTCAAATTCCGCTTGCTATTATGCTCATCTACCCGTCTTATCAAGGAATTAAGAAACAATGGAAAGAAGCTTCTTCATTATTAGGAGGGTCAACATTATCATTTTGGCTTCACATTGGGATTCCAGTTCTTTTACCTAGTATCGTAGGTACATTCAGCATTTTGTTTGCTAATTCGATGGGGGCTTACGCTACAGCCTATGCATTAGTAGGCAGCAACTATAACTTATTGTCATTGCAAATTGCCTCACTAGTTGCAAGTGACGTTGCATTAAAGCCGCAGCTAGGCAGTGCGATGGGAGTACTTCTAGCAGCGACAATGATAGGGGCGATGTGGTTCAATGAACGAATGATGCGCCGCATTAGGAGGGATTTACGATGAAACCTTCATTGACTTTTCATAAAGTGATTATTGGGTTACTAGTCATGTATTTATTAATTCCGCTTGTAGGAACATTTTTATTCTCGATTGCCGGAAAATGGGATCATACCATTTTACCTGAGAGTTATACAATGAAATGGTATATTGAATTATTTCAAGATGAACGGTTTTATGATGCTTTTCGACGAACGCTGTTTTTAATTGTCATGTCTGTAGGTCTTAGTGTTGTTATTATGCTTCCGACCATTTTTATCATCACGGTATATTTCAGTAAATGGGAAGGATTACTTCAAGCAGCAGCCATGCTTCCTTATGGAATTCCTCCCATTGTTGGAGCTGTAGGATTAATCAAGGTATATTCAGATGGACCGATTCACATTGCCGGAACACCTTGGATTTTAATCGGAGCTTATTTCATAACGATTCTGCCATTTATGTATCAAGGTATACGTAGCAGTCTTCGTACGATTAATGCCGTGCAGCTTGTTGATGCAGCTGAATTACTCGGTGCCACAAAATTTCAGGCGTTTCGCACAGTGGTGTTTCCAAATATTATATCTGGTATTTTAGTGTCTACCTTATTATCAGTCGCTCTTTTATTTAGTGAGTTTGCTTTTGCCAATTTGCTTGTCGGGGGCCGATTTGAAACCATTCAAATTTATCTTGCCGACAAACTAAACAGCAGTGGTCACTTAACAAGTGCAATTGTCATTACTTATTATTCACTGATTTTACTTTTAACGGGGACTGTATTAAAACTTACGTTTAGAAACGAAAAAAATCGTGTCGTGTCAAATAAGAAGCGTATTCTTTCATTTTTTAAAAAACAATACTGTAGTAAAAATACCGCTATAGAAGGTGAAAAATAATGGGCTATGTAACCATCGATCAAGTGACTAAGGGGTATGAAAATCAAGTCGTTCTAGATGACATTTCTTTAACATTAAAAAAAGGGGAATTTGCTACCCTTCTTGGGCAAAGTGGATGCGGAAAAAGTACATTGTTACGTTCCATTGCGGGGCTTGAAGGTGTTGATATAGGTAGAATCTTAATTGAAGGAAAAGATATAACTAATTTATCACCGCGTCAGCGTGAGGTCGGTATGGTATTTCAGTCTTATGCGCTTTTCCCGAATATGACCGTTTTTGATAATATAGCATACGGCCTTAAAATGAAGAAGGTGAAAAATGTTAAATCAAGAGTGAAAAAGATGATTGATATGGTTGATTTAATAGGAAAAGAAGATTCATATCCTCATCAGTTATCTGGCGGGCAACAGCAGAGGGTTGCTCTTGCCCGTGCGCTTGTCATGGAGCCAAAAGTTCTGCTTTTGGATGAGCCGTTAAGCGCATTGGATGCTAAAATTAGAAAAAGTTTGCAAAAAGAATTAAAGAGAATACAGAAAGAATTAGATATTACAACAATTTTTGTTACTCATGATCAGGAAGAAGCAATGACGATGTCTGATCGGATTTTTGTCATGAATAAAGGAAAAGTTGTACAATCCGGTTCTCCATCAGAAATTTATACGTCTCCAGTCAATACATTTGTTGCAAAATTCATCGGAAATTATAATGTTTGTAAAATGGGAGTTTTCCATAATCTTGTTCGCAGCAAAGAATTAATAGGGAATGAAGTCGCCATTCGTCCTGAAGTTTTACAATTAGTTTCTGTTGGTGAGGATGGCTTGGATATACAAGAGAACTGGGGAATTAAAGGGTTTATTAAAGATGTTTCTATGACAGGGAATGTTTTAAGATATGAAGTGGAAACAGAGGAGTCCGCTTTCCTTGTAGATTATCTTCACCACCGAGGGAAAACGTTTGAACTAGGAGAACGCGTCCAAATTCTTGTACCGAAGAAAGAATGCATTATTTTATAAATTCTTAATGATCACGGGGGAGAAATATGTCTGTTTTGCCAGAAGAAAGAAAGAATGAAATTTTAAAAGAACTTAACAAAATGGGAAAAGTAAAAGTTATGGAATTAGTTGATCAATTTAATGTTTCAGAGGAAACGATTCGACGCGATTTGATGATGTTAGAGGAAAAAGGACTTTTAAAGAGGGTTTACGGTGGAGCGATTAAAACAGTTTTTGAATTTGAGGAGCCTCCATTTACACAGCGTACAACGGTGAATCAAGAAGCGAAAATCCAGGTTGGGAAAAAAGCAGTGGAACTCGTATCTAACGGAGATGTGATTGCCATTGATGTAGGGACAACCATGCTTGAATTTGCGCGGTGCATTGAAAATAAAAAAGACATTACGGTTTTAACCAATTCTCTTCCTGTGTCGTCTGTGTTAACCGAATTACTCAATGAAAATAAGTTTACAGGACAAATTCTATTACTAGGAGGACAAATTGATCCTAAGCATCAATCTATAAGTGGCGGTCTCACTGAACAAATGTTAAATCAATTTAATATTGATAAAGCGTTCATTTCAGCTGGTGGTGTTACCATTCAAAATGGGGTTAGTAATTATCATTTACATGAAACATTAGTTTCACGCAAGATGGTCGAGGTATCAAAGCAAGTTATTTTGCTAACGGATTACTCTAAAATTGGTGTCGACACATTTAGTAAAGTTTGTCCTCTAGAAAAAGTCGATGTGATTGTCTGCGAGCAACCATTTCCAGAGGAATGGAGAAATCATTCAAAATTAGAGGAAGTCAATTGGATTCAAGCATAGCCGATAATGGGACATATCGGGATGGAAGAGGGGGTACTCTCTTTTTTAATTCGATTTTTATTGATAGCAGGTAAAAAAAACTAGAAAGAGAATCTAATAGATAGAACGAGAAAAGGAGATATTAGCATGAGTTTCATTGCGATAGATTTAGACGGAACATTATTAAACGACGAGAATGAAATTAGCGAAGAAAATATAAAGGCGATTCAATATGCCCAAGATAGAGGCTTTGAAGTAGTCATTTCAACAGGACGGGCTTATTTTGACGTTCAAACAATTTGTGAAAAAGTAGGGATTTCCCCATTTGTAATCGGGACAAATGGTGCAACCACTCATTCCAAAAGCGGAAAGTGCATTTCTTCTATTACGATAACTAAAGATCTTGTCGAATCAATTCTCAAATGGTTAGATGAAAGGAATTATTATTACGAAGTGTTTACTGATAAAGCCATTTATACTCTTAAAAAGGGTAGAGAACATTTCCAAAATGAGATTAAAAGTTTGAAGAACGCAGATTTGAATGCAGATATGAAAGAATTAGTTGAAGTAGCGGAAAGGCAATTTGACCAGTTTGGATATGTTTTAGTCGAAAGCTATCATGATATCTTAAAACAGGAGGAAGAATTCTATAACATATTGGCATGTTCTTTTGATAAAAAAAAATTAGCGGAAGCATGGAACAAATTCAAACAGTTTGATGAGCTGATGGTTGTTTCATCTGCTGATCACAACATTGAAATTACTAGTAAAAGGGCTTCAAAAGGAATGGCTCTTGAAAAATTGGCTTTTTTGATGAATGGCTCCTTAGATCAGGCTATGGCAATCGGTGACAGCAACAATGATTTATCCATGTTCGAGAAAGTTGAATACAGCGTAGCGATGGGAAATGCGAAAGATGTCATAAAAGCTGTTTGTACAACGACAACCCTTAAAAATGATGATGATGGGGTTGCTTATGCGATTTATCGATATATGGAGAACTTCGTGGTTCCAAAATAAGTGTCAATGCCGAAGGAGAGAGCGATAAAATGGCATGGATATATATCATAATCTCAGGACTTTTGGAAATCGTCTGGGTGATCGGTCTTAAATATTCACATGGATTCACCAAAATTATACCTAGTATAGTAACGGTAGTTGTAATAATCTTTAGTTTCTTTTTACTTTCAAGAGCTTTACATTCCATTCCCTTAGGGACTGGTTACGCCATTTTTACTGGAATCGGAACGGTGGGAACGGTAGTAACTGGAATGATTTTTTTGGGAGAGACCATTAATCCACTGAAAGTAATTTTTATAGCTTTAATGATATTGGGGATAATTGGAATAAAAATCAATCCAGCCCAACCTGAACACTAAAGGAAGTGAAATGATTTATTCAAGGTTAGGGGATGATTCAATGGCTTGGTTTTTTCTTCTTATTGCCGGAGTTGCCGAGATTGGCAGTGTTATAAGCCTGAAACGTGCAAACGGGTTTAAAAAATTGCTTCCCTCTGTAGCTTGTCTTTTTTTGGGGAGTTTAAGCTTTTATTTTCTTTCTTTGTCATTAAATTCCATACCAGTGGGAACTGCCTATGCAATATGGACCAGTATCGGCTCTGTTGGAAGTGTTTTAGCAGGAATGATCTTCTTTAATGAACCTAGAAGTTTAAGAGTAACCCTATTTATTATGTGTATTATTGCAGGGGCTGTAGGTATTAAAATGACTTCTGGACATTAAGGGCAGGATTTTAAATGGAAATAAGTAGAGAAAGGTATTACCTATGGAGGAGAGCGAGATGAAACTATTCAAGATTTAAGAATGCTGCATTCTGATCTGACCGTTTACAACTGTCATAATCTCTGCTTCAATTTTTGAATCATTCAACGTAATGGTGCGATACTTCAATAACGAAGTGTCGCTTTTTTTTTGACCTTCCGCTAAAGTCGTACCCGTCTTAAAAATAGCTGACTCTTTCCTTCGTCGATGAATCGCTTTCATAGCTTCCCTTATCTTGTGCAAATCTGGACCTCGCGTATGGTACGTTCCGGATCCTCGAGACAATCGTTCCTCGAACATCTTGGTTCTTTTGTTTTCCTTTTTGAACACTTACTTAAAGAGAATAATGAATTTTTTGTATTTTCAATATTTACAGTCAATATTTGAAATGGTAGTATAACAATATCTATTAATAATTATCAAATTATAAGGTTTTTTCCAAAAAATCATTTTTTTATTATAATGAAAGTTTTTCAAACTAAAATATTATTATTATAGTTAGAATATTTTGTATTTATATTTCTTTAGGGGATGAATGATGATGAGTATTAAAAAAATGTCAAATGCAATAAAGTCAACTGAAATAGTAAAGCAAACAACTGGAATATATGAAGAAGCTGTGAGATTAAGAAGAATGATCCATGAAAATCCTGAACTTGGATTTGAAGAGCATAAAACGGCTGAAATTATTGCGAATTATTTAAAAGAGCTTGGAATTGAAGTGACATCCGGGGTGGCGAAGACAGGAGTTGTGGGTATTCTTCGTGGAGATAAAGAGGGGCCTGTGCTTGCTTTACGAGCTGATATTGATGCCTTACCTATTCAGGAGAAAACGGATGTAAGCTACAAATCTAAAAATCCTGGGGTTATGCATGCTTGCGGACATGATATGCATACCGCAATGTTACTATCTGCCGCTAATGTTTTATCTCAAAATAAGCATCATATTGCGGGTACAATAAAATTCATTTTTCAACCTGCGGAAGAGATGAAGGGCGGAGGAATCATGATGGTTGAAGAAGGCGTATTGAGCAACCCTCCCGTTGACCATGCTTTTGCTTTTCATGTTTGGCCTGAATTAGCTACTGGTACTTATGGTTTTAGAAATGGTGCGATAATGGCAAGTATGGATTCTTTCGATGTCGTATTAAAAGGTAAGCAAGGTCACGGGGCAGCACCGCATCAAGGAGTAGATGCTATTGTGGGTGCTGCTCATGTTGTAACAGCTCTACAAACAATTGTTAGCAGAGAAACAGATCCAGTAGATTCCGTTGTTATTACAATAGGAACAATTGAAGCAGGGGATGGCTATAATATTATTCCTGAAAAAGCTAGTTTTAAAGGAACTGTACGAACACTTAATGCGAACACACGTAAGGAGGTGGCTGCAAGTATTCAACGAATCATCGAAGGTGTGGCCTCCGCACTTAAATTAGAAGTTGAAATAAACTATAACTTTACAGTGGGGTATCCTGTTACAATGAATGATCCAAAATTTAATGAACATGTTGCTGCTATTGCTACTGATTTATTTGGAGAAAACTCAGTGCAGTGGTTGTCTAAACCAAGTATGGCAAGTGAAGATTTTGCTTTCTATTTAGAAAAAGTCCCGGGTACATTTGTCTTCTTGGGAGTAGGAGAAAACCCTGAGGATCCGATGAAGCTGCATAGTGACGTATTCTTACCTGATGAAAAAGCTATGATTCAAGGGATTTCCCTTATCGTAGGACTAGCTATGAATACTACTGAAAAAATTCAATAAGTTAAAAAATGATAAGCAAAAATAGTTTGTAGAAAAGGAGTGTAATAAAGTGCAAGAAAATTCCCTGCGTAATTGGAAAATTCATTTATTTGTTTTGATATTAGTCTGTGTTACAGAATTTATTGGCGTCAAAACGTTTAACATTGGGATTGGAGCCATTGCGTTATTTCCAATGCTGTATGCATTAATTATCGGAGCCATTATTAGTCTACCTTCTTTAAAAATTTTAAAAATGAAGGAAATGAATGTAGCGGCCAATATTTTAGGAATTTCATTCATGCTTTTTGTAGCCAAATTGGGAATGTTAATGGGGCCTTCATTGCCGAAGATATTTGATGCTGGGATTTCTTTAGGATTACAAGAAGTGGGACATTTCGCGGGGACAATCCTATTAGGTTTACCGATTGCTTTATTACTTGGAATGAAAAGAGAAGCAGTCGGTGCTACTTTTTCAATCGATAGAGAACCTAACTTAGCCATTATTGCTGAGAAATATGGCTCGGATTCACCTGAAGGCCGGGGAGCGCTGGGCGTATACGTTTGTGGAACTTTGTTTGGGGCTTTATATCTGTCAGTGTTAGCAAGTTTTTTGGCTCAAACTGGTTGGTTTCATCCAATTTCACTAGCCATGGGTGCGGGTGTAGGTTCAGGTAGTATGATGGCTGCCATGTCAGGGGCATTAGCTGTTATCTTCCCGGAATCCGCAAAGGATATCGCAGTTTTTGCTGGTGCTGCTAACTTAATTACAACAATTTTAGGAACGTATATTTGTGTATTCTTTTCTCTTCCTTTTACAAACTATTTATACAAAAAATTTGAGCCTATTTTAGGGCGAAAGTCAAAAAAAGATCAAATCAAAAATATTGAAGCATAGGGCATAAAGGGGAGATTTTATATGAAAGATAAAATATTGACTTTTATAATTATCGGTATAATAGCCATTATGGGAAATTGGATTGGATACGATGTTTCACCAATTGACGCATTACCAGGTATGACGATCATTGTTGCTGTAACGATATTAGGGTTCTTTTTCGCAAAAATCTCCCCTATTAAACTACCAATTGTTGTTTGGGTTTCTATGTTAGCCTTATTGGTTACAACTCCGATTTTTCCAGGAAACGCATCAATCATAAAAATAACAGAACAAGTTAATTTTATGGCCTTGGCAACACCTATTTTGGCTTATGCTGGCCTTTCTTTCGGGAAAGATTTGAAAGAATTTAAAAAATTGGGATGGCGTATAGTTGTTATATCTCTAGTTGTATATACAGGAACATTTTTGCTATCAACTCTAGTTGCAGAAATTGGGTTTAGATTAACTGGTAAATTCCATTAAGTTTTTGTGATCGTGCTAATCGGAAATGAAAAATTGAAATAGCTTATGGCGACTAGAGAACGGAGTATGGAAGGTGTCTACGCTGGATGAGATGTCAAAAGAGCGTACAGTTTCACCTTAACTTTAATAGCTTTATAAAATGTCTGATTCCAATATTAGGAATCGGGCATTTTTTATGCAAGGAAAGCATTGATTTCCCCAGTAAGAACCGAAGAATCAGGATCATGGGGTTAGCATCTTATTTCCATGGATAAGAGATATGATTAGCAAAATATCCTACTCAATATATAGTCATTTATACTCTTTAGCATTGTAGCAGCCAGAGGATTGCCGCCCTTTAGTTATTACAATGTCTGTTTCATATAATGAAGCAACTTATAAACAGTTAGAAGGAAAGGAAACAATAAATATCTCATGAACTAGATAAATTAGAAGCATCTTTATTTAGTGGTCTATTGCAATTTAAGGAATATATTAATTTGACTATGGAAGGATTGTTAAGGATTGAGAAGCCTATTATGGAGAGTTAGATGAAAAGTGCTAATTATATGTAAAGAAATGTATCTACACATCTTAGAAGTGTAAATGATATTAGGTCAAGATAAGAAGGGATTCATAATGAAATCCTATCCTTATTAGAGAGTCAAGAATGCTGATACCCTAAATGCAAAAGAGAAATAATCAACCATATATTAGATTGATTATTTCTCAAATTAATAATGATCAAAGTTATTCTTCTAAGAATAACCTTACACCGAATACTAATGTACTGTACCCGTAATACCTTCTGTGGCTCTATTAACACTCTCTCTTTTTAAGAACATTCTTAGCTGTCGTATTAGTACGATATAGAGTAAGTACCAAATACTTGTAAGTGCTGTAAAAGTCAGTCAAAATAAAAGAAACTGGAAAAAATGACTTTGATTATCTAAAATAAATTGAGGTAAGAAGCTCAGAAAATTGAAAATTTTATTGATTTATTTTCGCTAACAAATGTTGAACCTAAAAGCAATATACCACCAAGCATTTGAACAAATGTCATTTGCTCTTGCAAGATAAGAGCAGAAATCAGTATCGCTACAAATGGATCTACATAGCTTAGCATAGCAATACTTTGTCCTTTTAACTTTTGCATACCTGAAAAAAATAACCAAAATCCAATACCAGTGTTAACAATCCCTAATAGTATTATAAAGGGAATGGATGATCTGGATACTTCCAAGATACTAAATCCCTCAGTAATAAGCACATATGGTAATAGCAGCAAAGCAGTTGTTCCAAGTTGGATCATGGTAATCTCTAACTTGGCCATGTTTTGAATGAATTTATTTAATAACATTAATGCAGCGTAAAATGCAGCTGCAACTAATCCAAAAAAGATCCCTAACAGATCACCTTTTCCAGATGCACTTATGCCATTTCCAACAATCGATAACATACCTAATATCGCAGCACCAATACAAACAATCTTTTTGATAGGTAATTGTTCCTTAAGGATAATTGGTGAGAGAATCATGACAAACACAGGTGCAAAGTAATACCCTAATGTTGCGTTAGTGATTGTTGTATAATCGTAAGATTGATAGAGAAAAATCCAATTCCCTCCTAATGCAATACCAGAAAGAAATAGGATGGAAGCATTAGTTTTCAATAATTTCCACGAAATGGATTTTTTCATCATAAAAAATACGAACATTAAAAATAGACATCCGATTGAACTACTTAGTAAAGCTGTTTCACTCGAAGATAAATCAATGTATCTTTGCACTAAACCGATCGTACCAAAGATTATCATTGATAATATAAACTGAATGTTAGATTTCATCGTCTACTCCTTCGAATCTGCGAAACAGCTTACATTTCGCAGATTCTTAATCTGTTTTTAATATAAGCTTATTCAGTACTGTTTTAACAAATGGAGTAAACGGTGGTGGCGGTGATGTTGAAAATGGCTTCCAAGTGTTTAATTTTGTATTTGATAATGGCATCATAATTCCCCCTATTTTTTCTATTAATAGATTTTGAAAGTGACAAGTTAAGCATCCCCTCATATAGAGCTGCAATGACAGAAGCTAGATTGCCTTGTCATTGCTTAAGAAGGTGTTGTTCTTGCTTTAATTCATGATGTAAGACCTCACCAATACGTTTTATTCCTTCCCTAATTTGTTCTTTCGTTGTATTCGAGTAATTTAGCCGAAATGTGTTCTTTTGTGTACCATTTGGAAAAAATGGAATGCCAGGAACAATGGCCACATTATTTTTCAAGCACTCCACAAAGATTTTACTTGAATCAACAGAAGCTGGAAGCTCCACCCAAATAAATAACCCGCCTTCCGGCTTGCTGTAAGAGATATTTTCAGGGAAAAATTGATCGATGCAGGCAATCATCGTTATGCATCTTTCTTTGTATACGGCTTTAATTTTTTCAATATGAGCCTCTATATCATAAAGTTCCATATACTTAGCGGTGATCCGCTGTGCAAAGCTGTCAGAGTGTAAGTCTGCTGTCTGCTTAAATGCCACGTATTTTTCAATAAATACTTCATCCGCACAAATCCAGCCAAGCCGAAGTCCCGGTGTGAAGATTTTCGAAAAGGTGCTCAGATAAATGACCCGGCCTTCTGTATCAAAATGTTTTACTGGCGGAAGGGTAGTACCCGAAAACCGGATAGCTCCGTACGGATTATCTTCCAAAATCAAAACATCATACTGGCTGGCGAGCTCGATCATTCTTTTTCTTCTTTCAAGCTTGAGCGTTCGGCCTGTCGGGTTTTGAAAATCGGGAATGGTATAAATGAATTTTGCCTGGGGATTCTCCTGAAGCTTTTTCTCCAGTGCTTCCATCATCATGCCGTCTTTATCCATCTTTACTTCTACAAAGTTGGCATTGTATGCTTTAAAGGCATTGACCGCAGCCAAGTATGTGGGGCTTTCGCAAATGATCGTATCCCCTTCGTCAAGAAAGAGCTTTCCTGTCAGGTCAATGGCTTGCTGGGACCCTGATGTAATCACGATTTGCTGTAAATGGGCTTGAATACCGATTGCATCCATCCGCTTAATGATCGCGTTTCTAAGCGGGATATATCCTTCTGTTGTACTGTATTGAAGGGAAGCAGGACCATCTTCTTTAAGAACGGCTTCACATGCCACATTCAGTTCCTCTACGGGAAACAGTTCCGGAGCCGGGAGACCTCCTGCAAAAGAAATCACTTCTGGCCGTTCTGTGACCTTTAAGATTTCACGCGTTTCAGACGATTTAACCAAACTAGCTCTCTTTGCAAATTTGTTGTGCATTTCTAAATGCTCCTTTTAATCATATTGTTTAAAAATCATTAGTTGTTTCGAGGCATGATATCCTCCCGTTAAATTTGAACTATCATAACACGCACATAAAAAACCATACAATATTATAATTGTATGGCAAACAATATTTTTTCACTTTTCAATTATTTTTTTAAGTATAATAAGCGCTTTTTCAAGTTCCTCTTTCGTTTCTGGCGCACAAATCCCCAAACGCACGGCATTTGCCGGTGCGACATTGCCTACCGTAAATCGCCCTCCACTATAAACTTGTACACCTTGTGCTGCAGCTATTCGTTCAAATTGGTCCCCTGTATAATGGTTCGGCAGATGTAACCAGCGAAAAATTCCTGTTTCTCCGCCTAAACAATTATCCTTATCCAAATAATGATTGACCAATTGATTGCGAGCTTTAGTTTCCTCTTTATGAAGTGCAACAATGTTTTCAAGTTGACTCGATACAATTGCTCGTGCTGTTAACTCCGCAAGTAGTGGCGATACGGAAATATTTAAGTTATATAGAGCTTTTCGAGTGGAATCCAGGAATTTGAAAGGAACTGACATATAAGCAAGACGGAGTCCAGGTGCCATCGATTTCGATAAACTCGCTATATAAATCGAATGCTCAGGTGCATATGTCGCTAAGGCCGGCAATACTTTGTCTTGGGTTAAATGATACATTCCATCTTCAATGATAAATAAATTGTACTTTATGGTAATCTCCGCAATAGCCTTTCGAGTTTCAATGCTCATTGTATAGGTCATCGGATTCTGGTAATCCGGAATAATATATATGCCTTTAATGTTTTCGTTTTTACATGCATAAAGAAGTGCTTCCGGACTCATTTCATCAGTTTCTGACCGAATCGGGACAAGCTGGATGCCCAGCATCGCGGCAGCTGTCTTTAACCCTGGATATGTATGGTGATCGACACCTATCCGGTCTCCATGCTGACAAAGACCTGCAAGTGTTGCGGTGATGGCATTTTGTCCGCCATTAGCCAGTAAGATATGCTCTCTAGTCGTTTCAACACCGGCATATTTTAATAATTTGACGCCTGCATCTTTTTGCCAAATCGAATCACCTGGCCGGCTGTATCCAAACCATCTCGCACAATCGGATTCTTGTAACATGGATTGCAGTAGGTCATGTAAGGGGCCGTATGATACACGATCTGGTAGCATTGCGCCCATTTCAATCAAATGTTTTGGCTTTTCTTCCGAAAGCAAGTATGCGTTCGAAATCGCATCATATGAAACATACGTTCCACTGCCGATGGTTGCACTAATCAGTCCTTTTAACTCAGCTAATTTAAATGATTTTGAGATTGTACTTAGATTCACATCCAAATAGTCTGCTAACTCTCTTTGCGGTGGAAGCTTTGTGCCTGGAACTAAGCGTCCCTCTTTAATGTCAGATTCTAACTGCTTAGCTAATGCCTGATAAATCGGTCTATCTTCTCGATTCAATGTCGGCTTCCATGTCATTGGATATTCTTCAAACGAATTAATAGGCACAATCCTCATCCTTTTTTCATACAATTATAAAATTGTATAGCAACAAATTCAAATTCATGAATTACTTTAGACATTCTTCACAATCGAGCACGATTGTTAAAGAATAAAGGACATTACATATTTGATATAACAAATATGTAATGTCCTTTAATCTATCTATATTTTTTTTATTTAGGTCTTGATAAACAATGATATGTGGCAAATAGACATCAATACCGCCCATTAACGTATTATATGGATAATAGATCAATAAAGGGCCAGTCACGACGATATAGTATTCTCTAGTGGAAAAGTAATGGAGAAAGATCAAATAAATAACTGACCGCTCAAAAAAACGTATTTCGGTCCATTAACAGACATTTACTTTTATTATTTAGATAGTTAAAGTTATAAACAATAATAAAAATTCACTATTCAGTATTGTTTGAAAATAAAGGTGGAGGATCGAATGAATTCAAAAGTATTAGTTATAGGTCCTATAGATTTAGTAGAACTAGTGATTACTATCGGCAAATCATACTCCGACATTACCATGTTACCTGCACCTTACAAACATGAACAAGAAACAATGGATGTGATTAAAAGAAGAGTCGACGAGGCAGATGTCTTATTCTTTTTAGGCACCATCCCTTATCAAATGGCAAAGAATCAAAACATTACTAAGCCAATGGTTTTTATTCCCTCAACAGGAACATCTTTGTATCGCACTCTTTTTAAGATCATAACAGAAACTTCGTTTAATCCAATCAAAGAACCTTTTAGGATTAGTATAGACACATTGCCAAATAGGGAAGTGAAAGAATGTTTTGAGGATTTAGAAATATATCCAGAAAAGATGTTTCTGAAAGCTGATCACAAAGCAGATGAATTGGTTCATTTTCATTATGAATTATGGAAAAATGATCAAACTCAGGTGGCCGTTACATGTGTTAAATCCGTATACGAATCGTTAAAAGGGCTAGGGGTGCTCGTTTTCAGGGTTCTACCTACAATGTCCGCCATTCGATCCAGTTTGAATAATGTTCTTTTGGAGGGGAAGGCCTTACTTCAAAGCGATACACAAATTGCCATTGGAATCCTGCATTTTAATAACTTGCTTTCTTCTTTAAAAAAGCCCATATCAGAATATGGAGAACAGCGAAAAAAAGCTGCACTTCAAAATCTTCTTATCGATTTTTGTGAAGAGGCCCAGGCTATTTTTGACTGGTCAGAACGAGATGAAGTCCGATTCATAACTACTCGGGGCGCCATTGAAAGGACTACCCACAAATATAAAAAAGCTCCGCTATTAGATGAGATAGCCATGAAAATTGATGTAGAGACCACCATCGGAATAGGATTTGGACATACAGCAAACGAAGCGGAAGTAAGTGCTCGTAAAGCACTTATGAAAGCGAGAGTTAATAAACCGAGTTGCTTTGTGGTTGACATGGATGGAACTGTTTTTGGGCCTGTCGGAAAAGATGGGAGATTGAAATATTCCTTGCGGAGTGATGACCCACATATAATGAACTTAGCAAAAACAGCTGGGCTCAGTATTGCAACCATAAACAAATTACTTTCCTTTTGTGAGTGCTTTGGCAATAGATGCATCACGGCAAATGATCTTGCAAATGGACTGGGTTTGACCATTAGGAGCGCAAGGAGAATCCTGAATACCCTTGAAAATACGAATCTAGCTGTCATCGTGGGTGAGGAACAGCCCATAAACCGAGGGAGACCCCGACAGCTATATGAATTTCAATTTTCCAGGGAGTCAGTCAGATAGGGTTTTATTAATTAATAGTGAAGAAAGGGGAAATTTTATGAGAATAGCTATCGGTCAGTTGGCACATGAAACGAATACGTTTTCTCGAGTAAGAACGACAGTCGACTTATTTAAAGTATGGGAATGGACCCAAGGAGAGGAACTTCTCGATAGGCATACTGGTGTATTGGATTATCTGGGAGGGATGATCGATCGGGGAGAAGAGCTGGGGATTGAAATTGTGCCGACCTTTGCAGCCATGGCCAATCCTTCAGGAACGATAACACAGGAAACGTTTCAAGAAGCAAAAAATCTATTAATATCAAGTATTATGAATGCTGGAAAATTGGATGGGATTTGTCTATTTCTTCATGGTGCAGGAGTAGCAGATGGAGTTGACGATATTGAAGGTGAGATTTTATCGGAATTAAGAAGCATTTTAGGTTCAAAATTACCAATCGTAGCTGCTTTGGACCTCCATGGTAATATTACGGAAACCATGGTTAAAGAAGCAGATGTACTTCTCGGCAATATAGATTACCCTCATACGGATTCCTATGAAAGGGGGATAGAAGCGATTGATATAACTGCTCGCATGATACAAGGGGAAGTTAACCCGGAAATGGCTCTATCTAAATTACCATTACTTATTCCTACTACAACCTCCTACTTTTCTCCAATTAAAGAAATAAATGAATGGTGCGAGGAATGGGAAAAGCATCCCGAGGTCCTTGATTGTACCTTATTCCACGGCTTTCCATATTCAGATATCCCTCACGCAGGAGTTTCGGTAATTACCATTACGAATAATGAACCCTCTTTAGCACAAAAAATTTCAAATGATATAGCTGCTAAAATTTTTGAGAAGAAAGATGAATTTTATCCAATATTGCCGTCACCAAAGAAAGCCATTTCATATGCTTCCTCCCGAAGTGAAATGCCCATCATCATTAATGAAGCTTCTGATAACCCTGGTGCTGGTACACCTGGTGATGGCACCTTTTTATTGAAGGAAATGATAGCAGCAAACATTCCAAATAGCTGCTTTGGGTTTATTTTTGATCCAGAAGTAGCAAAAATGGCCCATAAAGAAGGTGTGGGGTCCCTAATTCAAGTCGAATTAGGTGGTAAAACAGATCGTTTACATGGTAACCCTCTAAAAATATCAGCTTATGTAAAAAGCCTTTCTGATGGCAAGTTTATTCAGTCCTCACCGATGTGGAATGGAAGCAAAGTGAACTTGGGGAGAAGTGCAAGATTATTGGTTGGTAATGTAGATATCATTGTATGCTCTGTAAATTCCCAGACTTTTGATGAACAAATTTTCCTTCTTCATGGAATAGATGTTGAGAAATCAAGTATTGTTGGTTTGAAATCATCTCACCATTTTCGCGCAGCCTTCATGCCTATTGCTAAAGAAATCATAACGGTTGACTCGCCTGGGTTAAGCAGTGCAAAGTTATCAACCTTTGATTTTAAGAATATAAGCAGACCGATTTACCCTTTTGATTCTATTTTAAATCATTTAATTAGTCTAACCAATATATAGAGGATGTGGTCAAATGCTAGACGTAATAATAAAAAATGGAAGGGTTTATGATGGAACAGGGAACCCTTGGACGAAAACTGACATTGGAATCGAGGATGGGAGAATTACTTTTATTGGGAATTTAAGCGGCGAACAGGCTAAACAAACTATAGATGCCAATAGGTTGGCAGTTTCACCAGGATTTATTGATCCTCATGTCCATTCTGAATTACTTTGCACTGTTCCTGAAGTTCATAAAATAAAGGCACTTCAGGGTGTGACTACAGAATTATTTGGACAGGATGGTATTTCTGTTGCTCCTGTATCAGAAAAAACAAAGCCGTTATGGAAAAAACAATTAAGTGGACTGAATGGCGATATTGGGGAGTGGCCATGGAATAGCATTGATGAATATTTTTCATTTCTAGAAAAGTCAAAAATGATAGGCAACGCAGCTTACCTGGTACCTCATGGCGCGGTTCGTTCCTTGGTCATGGGATTTGAAGATAGAGTGGCTACTAAACAAGAATTGGAAAAAATGCGTTTGCTGGTCGAGGAAGGAATGCGTATGGGAGCAGTAGGCTTGTCCTCAGGATTGGTATATCCCCCAAATGTTTTCTCCAATAAGGAAGAATTGATTGAAATATGCAAGGGTACCGCGAAATATGATGGCTGTTTCGTTGTCCATATTCGGAATGAAAGCATTCACTCTTTATCAGCTTTGGATGAAGTCATAGATGTTTCCAGACAATCCGGTGTAAGATTACATATTTCTCATTTTAAGATAATCGGCCAAGGAAACAGGGATAAATTTAAGAAAGCACTGGACAGAATGAATGCCGCTAGACATGAAGGTATTGAAATTACCTTTGATCAATATCCATATTCAGCGGCTTCAACGGTTTTTCATGCCATACTTCCACCTTGGATGCATGCAGGGGGAACGGAAGAAACCCTGATACGATTGAGTATTCCAGAAATCAGAAAAAGAATCTCGGAGGAATTTAAAACAAACACAGATTATGAAAATTGGGTTCTGAATTGTGGCTGGAAAAATATCATGATTACCTCCGTTCAAACGGATTCTAACAAATGCTTAGAAGGTAAGGATATGATGGAAATTTCAGAAATCAGGCAGCAATCCCCTGAAGATGCCGCATTTGATATTCTTATTGAGGAAAAAGGGAATGTAGCAATGGTCATTCATTGGGGCTTCGAGGAAGATGTTTTGCAGAGTATGTGTCATCCACTGCAAATGGTGGGATCTGATGGGATTTTTGGAGGTAAGCCGCATCCTCGATTATATGGGACATTTCCGAGAGTATTAGGCAAATATGTTAGGGAAGAAGGAGCTTTGACGCTTGAACAAGCGATTCGTCGAATGACAGGTGCTCCTGCGCAGCTAATGAGATTAAAGGATAGGGGATTAATTAAAGAGGGATATCAGGCAGATATTGTTATATTTGATCCTGAAAAAATTAAAGATCGAGCTACATTTGAAGAGCCGCTATTAGAGCCTGAAGGCATACATGTGGTTTATATAAATGGAAAATTAACCGTTTATCATGGGGAATACACAGGAGCACGGGATGGGAAGGTAATTAGAAGGTTCCAAAGTTCAAAAATAGATAAAGTGGCAACATTTTAGGATCGATTGATAATCCCCATTAATTTGCCTATGGAAAGAAAAAAGAAGGATTAGTAGAAAAAGGGAGGAATAAGATGAAGCGTTACATTGGAGGGTCCCAAAATAAGCACTTTATATTATTTTTGCTGTTCGTTGGTTATCTGGTTGATTATTTGGATCGGATGGTCATGAGTGTGGCTGTTGTATCTATTAAGGAAGAATTTAATTTGGATGCTGCTGCTGTCGGGGCAATCTTGAGTAGCTTCTTCTTATCCTATGCCATCATGCAAATACCAGGAGGATGGCTAACAGATAAACTGGGTTCGAGAAGAGTCTTGATATGGTCCATCATTGTATGGTCTATTTTTACCGTATTTACTGGTTTTGCCTGGTCTCTTATTTCGTTACTTGTCATACGTTTTCTTTTCGGGCTTGGTCAAGGAGGATATCCTTCCGCTTCTCAAAAGGGGATAGCGGATTATTTTCCCCGGGATGAAAGGCCAAAGGCTTCTGCTTACTTGATGTCATCCAATTACTTTGGGATGGCACTTGCCCCACTGGTGGCTGCGCCGATGATTTTATTTATGGGCTGGAGAAACATGTTTTATGTAATCGGCTTGCTAGGAATATTGTTAACGATAGCTTTCTGGGTATATTTTAAACCAAAAGATAGCACTGCTCCATTAAAAGACAATAGTGTTCCAATGAAGGAATTGCTGATGAATTCTGGATTGTGGAAAATAACTGTCATGTGGTTTGCTGCTGGAATAGTAAATTGGGGACTTTCTTCCTGGATTCCATCTTATTTGATGGAAGCTAGAGGAATGGATCTGTTGTCCATGGGTTTTTATGCAGCGTTACCGGGTATCTCGACGGGAGTTGCTATGTTGTTCAGTGGGTGGCTTCTTGACAGGTTTTTTAATAATTTGGAAAAATATTATGCGGCATTTGGCATGCTTATGTCAGGGATATTCCTATATTTGATGTTTACATCGACCTCCTTAGTAGCTGCAATGGTTTATTTGAATCTTTGTATGGTCTTTAAAAGCTTTGCCTTTACAGTTGCTTTTGCTTTGCCGCATAAAATCATGTCTAAAAAGGTTATCGGTTCTGCAATGGGAGTAATTAATATGGGGGCACAGGCAGCAGGTTTCATATCACCTCTTGTCATGGGCTTTATCATCACCTTTACAGGATCCTACAATGGGGCATTTTGGTTCTTAATCGGATGTTCCGCCATATCAATAATTGCTGCGCTTTCCATTAAAAAGAATAATCATATGGAGCAACCAAAAGATGTTGACCTATTAGCATAGTATATGAAAAGGAAAAAACCCCGGATTTGGCCTTGAAAACCACCCCGGGGTTTTTGAATTTATTTAAGAAGGCTCAAAAATAAGCAGGTTTCTCTCTTTCCTTCCCTTCATTGAAATATTGTATTTTTTTCTAGAATCCTCAGCTACAGTACAAGCCGTTTTATAATAAAGACATATCATATAACGAAGGGGAAAATCTTGAAAAACTGAGAACAAGCAATTAATCTTCTATTGTTTTTTCATCCAAGGAACCCCATCTCTCTATTAACAAATTTTTTAAAAAGGAGACGTTTAGGGAATGTGTCCATTTGACAATGGTGAGGAAAGGATACATCAGCCGAATAAAAGTACAATGCTGTCCCGGCAAGAGATAAATGCCATTGAGTCCTGGATTTCTCAAATAGGGATATTCCAATTTTATAAAACAGTTGGACAAAAAATGTCTGCTGCCAGAAAAACGCTAAAGTTAAAGTATAATATCATTGGGCATGGATTCAACCGGGTCGTCTATGATTTAAATAATGGCTATATATTAAAAGTGGCATTTTCAGAAGTTGGTTTAATAAGCAATGCAAATGAAGCCTATTTATATAATAACTGTAATGAGAAAGTCAAAAAGTATTTATGCCCGGTTAAGGAGCATGGGACGGGCTGGATCATCATGAAGAAGGTGGACACGAAAGTGCCGTTTGCAATCAAGGAATATACGAAATTGATCAAGTTGGAATTAAAATTCCTGAGGTACGGTATTATACCAATAGATTTGCGTTTAGATAATGTCGGATATAACGAGAAAGATGAAATGGTTGTCATTGATTATGGTCTATTCACCATGGATCTCAAAAGCCCTGTGCTCCGTTGGTTTGTTTGATGATGGGTCTTCCAAAGAAAATATAAAATGGACATTACAATGAAGTGATTAGGCGAAGCGGTAAATCGTGAGGGCCGTTCTTGCCTAAATGAAAGAAGCATGTTACGAAGGGCTCTTTGTGCAACATGCTTTTTTATTTGGTTTACAAGATCATAACTGATGACACAACGCTTGCCACTTTTTTATCATTTTGAAATAAATCTGCGAGTACATAAGCAGTTTTTTTTCCGATTCGGTCAACTTTTGCTTCAACTTGTACGTCCCCTAATCTCACTGGTCGATGAAAGGTAGTATGTAAATCAATGGATGCGAAGGATTGCCCGATACTTAATTTAGATGATATCGCATAAGCCATCATTATATCTGCTGCAGAAGTAACAAATCCACCCATTGCTACTCCAATTCCGTTAATAAACTTTTCATCTACTTTCCATACACCTTTCGCAATTCCATCTTGGGCATAATTTGCTTCAATCTGTAACGTTAGATCACAATTCGGAGGTTGTTTCCCCTCTGTTAAAACTTGTAAAAGTTCGTGTCCTTTAAGTGATTTCCCCATTAAATTGCCCCCTTTGAATAAGTTGAAACTACAGAATATTCTAACATATATCATGATGTTAAATGTCAATGAAGTTGTTAAGTTTACAAATAAAGTAAAAAAGGGGGGCTGAATCAACTTGAATTATTTTTTAGGGTTTGTAAAATTTGAACGTTATTGGAACGTAGGGTACTCGCTTTCCGCGGGCGGTCCCGGAAGCCTCCTCGGCTTGCGCCTGCGGGGTCTTCCTAGACGCGCTTTTCTAAGCAGGAGTCTCGAACACCCGCTCCAATCAACTTGAATGATTTTTAGAAAAAAGCTTTAGGGAAAAATGGCATTACTTCGATTTGTCTACTTTCTTATGGTTTCTAAATGACCTATGATCTGTTTGAAATTTAAAGTTATTAATTATCAAAAAAATCAAAAAGCTTCTTCTTTTTCTAATTAAATTGTGATAGTGTATAAAACAAAGAAGGATTACCTTCATCATTTTAATTATAAGAAGTATTTAATTCGTCGGAAAGGGGTAATATTTTGGAACATCTTCCTTTTAAATTATTAGTAAAGGAAAAATTTGACCATTTATCGGCAGGTCAAAAAAAAGTTGCCGCTTACCTGATTGAAAATTTGGATGAAGCCGCCTTTAAAACGGCATTTCAAATTGGTCGGGAAGCGGAGGTTAGTGAAACGACGGTCATTCGGTTTTCCTATTCATTAGGATTTGAAGGGTTTAGTAAAATGCAGGCCAGAATTCAAAAACAGCTGCTGCACCAAAATCATATGGACATATCCAATAGTGATTCGATTCTCCGCATTGATGACAAGCAAGATCCATTCACCAAAGTGATAGAAAACGAAGTTCATATTTTAAGACATCTATTAGATCATACGAACGTTCAGGATATATGGAGAGCAGTCGATGTCTTGATCCAGGCTGACCAAATATTAATTGCAGGGCATCGCATTTCCCATGCCGCAGCCTATTGGTTTTCCTATACGCTAAGTTCGTTAAGGGAAAATGTAAGTTTATGTTCACCAACAGGTGACTTCTATGAGAAGTTTTGTAACCTCACTAACAAGTCTGTGATAGTCGTTTTTTCCTTTCCGAGGTATGCGAATGAAACATTAAAAGTTGCTGAGTGTGCCAAAGAACAAGGAGTTTGTTTAATTTCAGTTACAGACCGCCTGCTGTCACCTGTTGGCCGCATCGCTGATATTGCATTGACAACTGAAGAAAACGCAGAAACCGGAACCAATTCAATCGCTTCCGTCATCAGCTTATTGGACTTGGTTATTGCAGGCATACATCAAAAGGACGAAAAACGGATCCACACCCATCAGCAAAAATTAGAAAGGCTATATTCAAGTTATGAAGTGTTTAATGAATGAGTCTTTTAATAAAGTTAAAATTCATGTAAAGGAGGAGGTGCATCATTATGAACCCGATTCAATATATTGATCAGCATCAAGAATCATTGATAAAGTCCTACCATGACCTGCATGCTTTGGCTGAGCCAAGCTGGCAGGAGGAAAGATCGTCTTGCTACATATTAAAATGCCTTAGGAAAGCGGGAATGACCACAAAAACATTTAAAAGCCATCATGGAATCATTGCCGAGATTCCAGGCATCTCCAAAAAGGTCGTGGCATTAAGGGCTGATATGGATGCGCTTGTTCAGGAAGTAGATGGAGTTGTAAAGGCCAATCATTCATGTGGACATGACGCACATAGCACAATGGTTTTATATACAGCATTGGCCATTGCCTCCAGTGGAATCCGGCCTAAACATACTCTCCGATTCATATTTCAGCCTGCGGAAGAAAAAGGAGAAGGCGCCCTTCAAATGATCAATGATGGAGCATTGGAGGATGTTACATATTTATTCGGGGTACATGTAAGACCCAGTACGGAGGTTCCTTATATGAAAGCTTCCCCTGTCATTGTCCATGGCTCAGCCGAAACGATAAGGGGAACAATCAAAGGTTTACAAGCCCATGCATCCCGACCGCAAGATGGAATAAATGTCATCGAGGCAGCAGCTTTGCTTATACAAAAATTACAGCAGATTAATCTAGATACCGAAACTTCTTATTCAATCAAAATGACTCAATTTCAAACAAACAACAATGTATCAAACGTTATCCCGGAAACAGCTGACTTTGCAATTGATGCAAGAGCTCAATCAAATGATGTAATGAATGAATTAAATCGCTTATCAGAGGAAGCTTTTGACCAGACAATGCAACAAACTGAAACATCCATCTCCTGGTCTGCGGAAGAATTCGTCCCAGCTGCGAGTTTGCATGAAAAAGCCATAAAGCTGGCTGAAGCCGCCATTGGAGAAATCCTTGGGACGGAAAATGTCGTTCCGGTCTGCATTTCTCAAGGAGGAGAGGATTTTCACTTTTATACAGCCAAAAATCCTGATATAACAGCAACCATGATAGGGTTAGGCTGCGATTTAACGCCTGGTCTGCACCATCCGGATATGAAGTTTAATTTACGAGCACTTATTTATGGAACGAAAATTTTAATTAACACAGTAATGATGGCGACAGAAGAATAGAATTTTTTCGATAAAAATCTACTGAAGGGGTGTTTTATGGAAAATACCGCACATACATCACAAACCGGGGATCAAACAGCTACTGATGGAAAACAACTGGAGCGCAAACTCAAGCCAAGGCATCTTTCCATGATTGCAATCGGCGGAACCATTGGAACGGGGCTATTTTTAGCAAGCGGTTCCATTATTCATACTGCGGGTCCCGGAGGAGCTGTAGCAGCTTATATAATTGCCGGAATCATGGTTTACTTCCTGATGACAAGCTTAGCCGAAATGGCTGCCCTCATTCCTATTACAGGCTCTTTTAGTACCTATACATCAAGGTTTGTCGATCCGGCTTTAGGATTTGCGATCGGATGGAACTATTGGTATAACAACGCAATCGTAGTCGCGTTGGAATTGGCGGCTTCCTCCCTGATCATGAAATATTGGCTGCCTTCTGTTCCAGGCATCATTTGGAGCGCATTATTTCTTGCCCTCATATTTGGCCTGAATGTTTTATCGGTAAAAGGATATGGAGAATCAGAATTCTGGTTTGCCATTATAAAGGTTTTGACGATTATCATTTTTATAGCAGTGGGGTTATTGATGATTGTAGGAATCATGGGAGGGGATGCCGTAGGTTTTGAAAATATCACCAAAGGAGAGGCACCGTTTAAAGGAGGCTTTTTATCCGTTATAAGTGTCTTTATGGTGGTCGGATTTGCCTTCCAAGGCACCGAGTTAGTAGGAATTGCGGCCGGCGAGAGTGAAAATCCGAGAAAAAATATACCCAAGGCCATTAAGCAAATCTTCTGGAGACTGCTCTTGTTTTATGTATTGGCGATAATCGTGATTGGATTTTTAATCAGCTATAATGACCCGCGTTTGTTAAGCTCTGATATAGAAGATATTGCGGTAAGTCCCTTCACTTTAGTTTTTCAAAACGCTGGACTTGCGATCGCTGCATCGGTTATGAATGTGGTCATTCTTACTTCTGTTCTTTCTGCAGGCAATTCCGCCATGTACGGTGCTTCTCGTGTCCTTTGGGTGCTGGCAAAAGAAGGCAAAGCCCCTTCGTTTCTAAAAAAAGTGAATTCAGGCGGCATTCCAGTTAACGCTGTGTACTTTTCTACCATCGTTGGGATGGCAGCTTTCCTGACCTCTCTTTTCGGCGAAGGCATGATTTATTCTTGGTTATTGAATGCTGCAGGATTATCCGGCTTTTTATCCTGGTTAGGAATTTCGATTACACATTATCGATTCAGGAAGGCATATATTGCACAAGGAAGAGACTTGAAGGATTTGCCTTATGTATCAAAATGGTACCCCTTCGGTCCGATATTAGCCACATTATTATGTGTTACGGCTATCCTGGGACAAAATTACTCTGCCTTTTTCGGCCCTGAGATCGACTGGTATGGAATATTAATTTCTTATATCGGGCTTCCTTTATTTTTCCTGGCTTTTCTAGGTTATAAAATCGTAAAGCGAACAAAAATGATTCCATTGCAAGAGGCTGATTTCAGTAAAGTTGAATAATCTTCTTTTGTTCAAAAAACAGGAGAGTATTTCATCTTAAACATAGTATTTAAATGATAGCTCCAGTGCCTAGTAACGACAAGCCGTCGGCAGTGGTAATTACTTGTCCATCTTATGTTGGGTCGAAAAAGGCACTTGAGCTTTATTCCTAGGAGGTTGGACATGACGAAAACACAGGAAATTGCAATTCGTTCTCTTCATCGAATTGAAGAGCTAGAGGACGTAAGAAAGCTAGAATCCGCCATTTGGGGAGAAAACGACTCGATCCCCACACACCAAACCATAACAGCTGTGAAAAACGGTGGTTTGGTTCTAGGAGCTTATTGCGAGGAGAAGCTGATCGGATTTCAGTACAGCTTTCCGGGATTCAATGGGCAAACAGCCTATCTTTGTTCACATATTCTAGGAATAGATGAGCAATTCCGCAACAAAGGAATAGGGGAGAAGTTAAAGTTAGCCCAACGTGAGGAAGCGTTAAAGCTTGGCTTTTCCCTTATTACCTGGACTTACGATCCTTTGGAAAGTATTAATGGGTATTTAAATATAGCCAAGCTTGGTGGGGTCTGTTCCACATATATCGCAAACTGCTATGGCGAAATGGACGATCTTTTAAACAGCGGAATTCCATCTGACCGCTTTCTTGTCGAATGGCATATTGGTAAAAAGGAGACAACGGATTCTAGTGGACGGGGAATCCCGCTGGAATTTGTGATGGAAAACTCGCTTATTCAATGGGAGACCATCGAAAAGGGAGTGCCTGTTCCTTCTTGCACCCTTCCACTGCCTGAACAAGAATGTGATACAGCTTTTGTGGCCATTCCAAAAGACTTCCGAACAATAAGGGGCACAAATAGTCAAGCAGCCAATGAATGGCGGATGAAAACCAGGGACACATTTACCGATTTATTTCAGCAAGGATGGGAGGTAACAGATTTTATAAAGAATTCCATGACGGAAATTCCCGTTCAGTTTTATGTGCTGACAAGGAAATAAGCAGGTGAATTTTAATAAGAGCTCGTAATTTCAGGCTGCTGTCAGCCTATTTAATAAAAAATTGGTAAGACTGTGTCTTTTAACAGTATTATCACAAAGGAGAATTTCCAAGTGAAAATTAAACAAGTTATTCTAAGGCATCTTAAACTAGACCTGCTTGAACCTTTTACAACTAGCTTTGGGACCGAATACAATAGGGATTTCATCCTTGTAGAAGCAAAAAGCGATGATGGCATTTCCGGTTGGGCTGAATCGGTTGCGATGCTCGACCCTCTGTATAATGAAGAAACCTTAAAAACAAACTGGCATATACTCGAGGATTATCTAATTCCAATTATCCTTAAAAATGAAATCAAGCATCCGGATGAACTCTCTGAAAAATATTTCTCCCATATTCGCGGCAATTATATGGCAAAAGCCGCTTTAGAGGGTGCAGTTTGGGATCTGTATGCGAAAAAGCAAGATGCTTCACTCTCAAGTGTATTAGGTGGAACAAAAAAGAAAATTGAAGTGGGGGTAAGCATCGGGATAAAGGACTCGATCGATTCGACCCTAGATATGATTGAAGCTCGTCTCGGTGAAGGCTATAAACGCTTTAAACTAAAAATCAAACCGGGCTGGGATGTTGAATTAATAGACAAGGTCCGAAAAGTATATCCTGAAATCCCGCTCATGGCAGACGCAAATTCAGCTTATACCTTACAAGATATAGATCGGCTATCCGCCTTGGATGATTATAAATTAATGATGATTGAACAGCCGCTTGCCTATAACGATATTATTGACCATGCAGATTTACAGTCAAGGTTAAAAACACCTATTTGCCTGGACGAAAGCATTCACTCCTTAGAGGATGCAAGGAAAGCTATTAAATTAGGCAGCTGTAAAATTATTAATATTAAGATTGGTCGTGTCGGAGGTTTGACTGAATCCAAGAAAATACATGATTTATGTCTTGAACATGAAATTCCGCTATGGTGTGGGGGTATGCTGGAATCAGGCATTGGAAGAGCGCATAATATTGCCATTACATCGCTGCCAAACTTTACTCTTCCGGGAGATACGGCAGCTTCCTCGCTCTACTGGGCAGAAGATATCATTGACCCTGAAGTTACAGTGGAAAACGGAATAATCAAAGTTCCGGAATTGCCCGGAATTGGCTATGAACCAAGCTTGGAAAAAATCAATAAGTATACTATACATAGTCAAACATTTAATTTAAGTTAGAAGTAGTTAAAAGAAAAAGGGCAGTCACTAGCTTCAACATCTATTTTCCTTACATAAAGGCATGATTCCCCATGAAGGGAACATGCCTTTTTTTAAACAAAACAATAATGATTGGAAGTACTTGAAATGCCACGGCAAAGATAAAGACTAACGGATGATTTCTTGTGATTACTCCTTTTTCACCAAACATTTTTGAAATTACCAATGACTTTATGAGCTGGCATGGCAGAAATAAATGCACGATCATCTATACTTTGTACAGTTTGACATAATTCTGCCCATTGGATATTCACAATCACACAAAGTATGACTTGTTTTTCACTATGTGAGTAAGCCCCTAAAGCTTCCCAAGATGTAACACCGCGATGGAAAGCTTGATTGAGAGCTTCAGATATCTCTGCTCCCTTATCCGTCACTATAATTACTGAACTTCTTTCCGCAATATTAAGTAAGGATTCATACGTTTTAGCTCCTACATATAACGAAAGAATGGTAAACATAGCTGCCTGAACATCAAAAATTACAGCAGATATAGCAACAATTATCAGATTAACGATAAGACCAAATTTAGAAATGGACAGATTTTTGTGTTTTGCAATGATCCGTCCAAGGACATCCAATCCGCCATTTGAGCCGCCTACACGAAGCATGATGGCTCCGCCAGCAAACGAAACTATACCCCCGAATATTGAGGCTAAAATAACATTTTCTGTCCACATGAGACGAATAGGGATAAAGTGTAAGAATATGGTGTCAGAAATGACGGCAAGAATCGTATAAATGATAAATTTTTTCCCTAAATGGATATATCCTAAGATTAAAAGTGGAATATTATAGATAAAATACTGCACTCCCACTGACCAATGAAAAAAGTGGTACAAAATCATACAAATCCCAATGATACCTCCAGAAAGTAAATTAGCTGGAAGTAATAATGTATTTGCACCAATAGCAATTAACAAACTACCAAATATAATACTCAATACCTCAATAACAATACGGTATTTCCCTTTATTTCTCATATTGCATCCTTTCTTCAATTTAATGGTAAAATAGAATATTCTCATTCAGAATTATACATGAAAATTTGATTAAACGTATACTACTTGTAGGAAAAACAATTCAACAATCTAATCCGTTTGGTACAGAATAAAAAATTTTTTAAGCCATACTCACCCTATAATTTGATAGATATAATAAATTAAACGTAATGGCTCGTATATGTACAAAGTTATAAGTGATTCAGTATCTATTAAACATTCATTTATCGACATTTTCCAAAACATTCATCTTATTAATGGGCAATAAATCTATTATGAGGAAGATAAAAAGGCGTCTATGCGAACATCATAGATGCCTTTTATTTTATTAAGAATTGAAAGAGGAGAATATTCTTGTTTTTCGGTATGTCCTAAGATGTATGGCTAAGAGAAGGCTATATCAAAGTCATGAGAGCAAAGTCTTCTTTATATTCTAAAAAAATTATCGTTCTCTGATAATTCAATAATTTTAGTTTCTTCAATTAAACCTTGGTCAATACTTGACATTCTTTCTCTTAAAATAGGGACTATGTATTGTCGTTTTATATCTTTTGATAATTAAAAAATAGTATCAAGTTGGTAAATAAGTAATATAATGAGGATTTTGCGCATATAAAGAAAAAACACTATCCAGATTCTTTAATTAAAATTCAAAGCATAAACAATCAATGATTTCTTAATAGTCAATACAGCTTTTATTGTGAGAATTAAGGAAAATGATAGGTAGAAGGTGACAAACATGGAAGCAATCGTCCTAGCTGCTGGATATTCCAGCCGAGCGAATGCATTTAAAATGACTTTGCCGATGGGGCAAATGAGTGTGTTGGAGCAAACGATCTCTAAATTTGAAGGATTATGCAGCAGGGTCATCGTCGTAGCTGGGTTTCAAGCGGAAATCATCCAAGAGGTAATTGCCAAAATCATCAGTGAAAATGCCTATTCATTTAAGATCAAGTTTGTTTATAATGAAAACTTTAACCAGGGAATGTTTCATTCCATTCAAAGGGGCTGCAACGAAGTAAATGCCCCAACCTTCTTTATAACACCCGGAGATTGTCCGCTTGTTAAAAAAGAGACTGTTCAGCTACTAGCAAAACACAAAGGAAACGTAGTTATTCCCAGCTTTGACTATAAAGGCGGCCATCCCATTAAATTATCAAGCGAAGTGAAACAGAAAATTCTTGAAACCAATCCAGAGAGTAATTTGCGTGCGGTCCTGAGCGGTTACGAAAAGCAATACATGAATGTGGATGATGTGGGAGTATTAATGGATGTTGATACACCGGAGGATTACCAAAAAGCCATTGATTATGCTAAAGCTTTAAATTTCTCGAAGTAAAACTATAATTAAAAACTACGGAAATCTTGAATAGAAATGAATAATTCTCATTGATAAAATCGTAGGCAGAGGTTTCTATTCAGAATATGTCCCTTTAAAAAAATGAGTCGAAGGGTGTTGTTGCAATGAATCTCAAAGACATAAGCACCTCAGTGCCCAAAAAGGACCATAAAGGTAAAGTATCGGGCCAGTTGCCCTATATTAGTGACGTGAAAGTGGAAAATATGGTTTATGGTGTTTTGTATCGATCGCCAATTGCTTATGGAAAAATCATATCCATTCAATTACCTAACCTTCCAGAAGGGTATGAAGCTGTTGGAGCAGAGCATATCCCAGGACCGAATTATGTCAAAATTATCAAAGAAGATCAGCCCATTTTTGCCAATGAGTGGGTCAATTATATTGGTGAGCCGATTCTCATGCTCACGGGCAAAGACCTGGATATCCTGTACAGTTTGTTAAATGGAGTGAAGGTTGAATTTGAAGAACATCAGGCTATCTATACATTGGACGAAGCGATCAAGCAAAAATCAGCATCCTTAGTTTTGGCAAGCTATGAATTTGGGGAAAGCTTAGAGAACATTTCAGCTATCGAGCAGGGAGCACATCAAATCATCGAAGAAGAATATGATACGGGTTATCAGGAGCATGTCTACCTTGAGCCGCAAGGAATGCTCGCCGTTTATAAGGATGATGAAATTGTCGTCCAGGGATCGATGCAATGTCTTTATTATATAAAAAATGCATTGCTAAGCGCATTAGCCTGTAGTGACGATGAAGTTAGAGTTGTTCAAAGTCCTACCGGCGGAGGTTTTGGCGGCAAAGAAGATTATCCTTCGATGATGGCTTGTCACGTAGCCGTTGCCGCAAGAGCAATCAAAAAATCGGTAATGCTCGTGTTCGACCGTTCTGAGGATATGCTGGTCACGACGAAAAGGCATCCGGCCAAACTCAAATATCGAACGGCCCTTGATAAGGAAGGAAATATTTTGAGCATGTGTGTTGACATCTTTCTCGATGGAGGGGCAAATGTGGGATTGAGCTCTGTCGTGCTGCAGCGCGCATTAATAAACGGTGCCGGTGTTTATAAAATTCCGCATTTTCATGCAAAAGGCTATGTCTTAAAAACCAATACCGTTCCGAACGGCGCCTTCAGAGGCTTTGGTGCTCCACAAAGCTTTGCCGGAATCGAAAGTCATATTGGACATCTTAGTAAACTGGCAAAAATCGACCCGCTTGAATATAAACGAAAATACCTCGTCAAACAAGGAGACCCCACCATCACCAAAGGTAAATTCCGCGACCCGATATTAGTGGAAGAAATGATTGAAGACGTACTAAACGTGTCAGAATACAAAAAGAAAAAAGAAGACTTTCAGCGCTTAAATCAACAAAATCAGCGCTATAAAAAAGGCATAGGAACTTCGTTGTTCCTCCACGGCTGTGGATTTACAGGCAGTGGCGAAAGAGATCATATTAAAGCAACGGTGAAGCTGGTTAAATCAAAGGACGACCAGGTATCACTAAAAATCTCAAACTCTGATATGGGACAAGGTATTTTGACGACGTTGTGTAAAATTGTCGCCAAAGAACTTAACCTCCCGTTCGAAGATATTTTGTACCCTTATCCCGACACAAAAGAGGTTCCCGACTCGGGTCCGACCGTAGCTTCCAGGACGACGATGATTGTCGGAAAATTGCTTGAACGAGCCGCAAAAAAACTTAAGGATCAGTGGCAAACAGGGGAGGAACAGGAAGTAGTTGAACACTATGTTCACCGTGAAATGATTCCTTGGGACGAGAAAACCTTCACTGGAGATGCATACCCGGCTTATTCATGGGGCGTTAATATCGTTGAAGTAGAAGTTGATACGTTAACAGGAAATATAAAGTTAGAAAAAGTATATGGCAATTATGAAGTTGGGAAGGTCATCGATGAACGGATTATGAAAGGTCAAATTGACGGTGGTTTGGCTCAAGGGCTAGCATACGGTTATCTAGAAAAGATGACGTCAAAGCAAGGCAGAATCCAACAAAAAAGCATATCTGATTATGGACCGCCGACTTCATTGGATATTGTTTCAATTGAAAGCAAGGTCTTTGATAACCCCTATGCTGATGGTCCATACGGGGCGAAGGGCGCAGGTGAATTGACTTTAATCGGAGGGGCTCCAGCAGTCCAAGCTGCAATCGAGGATGCCCTGCAAACTTCTTTTCAGCAAATTCCGATTACACCGGAAGTCATTATTGAAAGTCTTTGGATGAAAGAAGGTGAAGAGGGTTGATTAAATTCACACTAAATGGAAGAACGGTAGAAACTGACGCCCCTGCTACAGCGAGATTACTAGATTTATTAAGAGATGACTTTAAGTTAATCGGAACAAAGGAAGGCTGTGGTGAAGGGGAGTGCGGAGCCTGCAGTGTTTTTATGAATAACCTCCTGCAAAACAGCTGCCTTATTCCAATTGGCTCGATTGCTGGTGCCGATATTCAAACGATCGAAGGCATCATTGAAACGGAACAATTCAAGATTTTAGATGAGAGTTATTCCATCGCCGGGGGAGTGCAGTGTGGCTATTGCATTCCGGGGATGATTATGGCAAGTACAGCTTTGTTATCTAAAAATCCTCATCCTTCAGAGGCTGAAATTCGTGAAGGCATCTCCGGAAATCTGTGCCGATGTACGGGCTACAATATGATTGTTGAGGCGATTAACCTGGCAGCTAAAAAAGGTGATGGCTTATGGTAGAGAAAATAAAAGCGTATCGCTTCGAGCGTTTAGACGAAACGTTAAGCCAATTGAATAGTGAAGATTGTGCAATCATAGCCGGAGGCACCGATGTTATGGTTCTTCACAAAAGTAGAAGGGGAGTACCTCCGAAAATCCCTAAACCGATTGTTTTTATTAATCATCTTTCCGAATTAAAGCAGGTGTATCAACATCACAAGGATCTCCACATCGGGGCCTGCTGTACCTATAGTGAATTACTTGAAAATCCGTTGATTCCTTTTGCTTTAAAGAATGCAATTAATACAATTGCTGCCCCGGCAATTAGAAACCGGGGAACATTAGGCGGTAATATTTGCAACGCCTCTCCAGCCGGTGACATGCTTCCTTTATTATATGTATACAATGCAAAGCTTCTGTTGCGCTCTGTAAATGGTGATCGCATGGTTGCGATTAGCGATTTTATTCAAGGTCCACGACGGGTTCAACGCTTTCACAATGAAATAGTAACGGAGATTATTCTGCCGTTCGTATTAGAAGATTCACATGTCTTTTTCGAGAAAGTCGGCAACCGCAACGCAGATGCCATTGCCAAAGTATCGTTTGCGGGTTTCGTCCGGATAAGCAAAGATCGAATCGATGACATTCGATTTGCCTTCGGGGCGGTCGGACCTACGATGGTTCGTTCCATTGATATTGAGAAGAAGCTGGTTGGAAAAACGATACCATTAGCCGATGGAGACATCGCTGCGATTGTGGCAGCCTTCGATAAGATCATTAGACCAATCGACGATCAACGCTCCACTGCGGCTTACAGAAAAACCGTTGCGTTATATCTTTTACGTTATTTTCTTAGCATGAAGCAATATCAACCGAATTAATGTTTTAAAATAGGGGGGACTTTTCATGCTGCTGATGGAAAAAGTGTCCATGCTGACGCGTCAAAACGAATCCTTTGCTTTAGCCATGATTATTGAATCAAAGGGCTCGACTCCCAGGCATGTTGGAAAAATGATTGTCTACCGGGATGGTACCATTGAAGGGACTGTCGGAGGGGGCTTGGCTGAACACTATGTGATCGAAGATAGTGTAAAGGCGATCCAAAATGGCCAATCGAAAATCGTTGAATATAAATTGAATAAACATGCAAAAGACGGAATTCAGATGAATTGTGGCGGCACGTTACGGGTCTTTATTGAAGTCTATACAAGCAGGCCTGAACTCATTCTGGCTGGGGCCGGTCATTTAGGACATGCGTTGGCAAAGCTCGCTGATTTCCTCGAATATCCTTATTGCATTGTCGATGATCGCGTTGGTTATTGTACGAAGGAACGCTTTCCCAATGCGACAAACCTTTTTGTGAACGAGGATATTGGAAAGGCTTTGCTCGCAGCCAATCCAAATGAAAAGTCATATGTGGTAATTGTTACAAAAGATTGTGATGATATTGTATTAAAAACGGCACTGCAATTTCCGATTGCATATGTTGGGATGGTCGCCAGTAAACGCAAGGTCATAAGCATATTTGAAAAGTTAAAAAGTGAAGGGGTCACGCAAGAACAGTTGGAGCAGGTCCATTCTCCAATCGGATTGGAAATTGGCTCGGAAACATCAGAAGAAATTGCCATCAGTATTATCGGACAAATCATCAAAGTAAGCAAGGAAAAAAAGCCTGTAAAAGTGAAACAATTAATTAGATAAGTAGAAGGGTATAACACCTGAGGCAGATAAAGCTAAATCACAATGTTTAATAGACAATGGGGTCAGTCACCGCTGTGTTAAAGTATTAACTCAGTGGGACTGACCTTTTTTCTTTGATAAAAGCTAGAAGCAGGCCCTTGCTCTTCAGGGTGGGTTTTTTGTAAGGAGTTCCCGATTTAGCGCATGAAGTAGTGGATATACAAAAACGCTTCATGAAAAATTGAACCTTTGGATAGATGATAATATAAAAAATATTGATTAAAATTATATGGAGAATAATGTGTTTCAAGTCAAAACGGGTGAGGAGGAATGAGCATGAAAATGTTTAAAATGAGTGCTGTGGCATTGGTCGCTGCGTTGTTGTTCCCTTCTTCTACATTTGCAAGTGGCTGGGATTACTTAGGAGAACAATCTCTTTATTCTAATGGTGCTGAAAGTGATGTGTTTGCCTCAACTGGTGGTGATTATAAGATCTGTCGGGATTCTTACGTGGGTCCAGCTGGTAAGTTAAAAGTTGAATTATGGGAGTATGATCCCGACAGTTATAATGATTATGTAGGGGTAAGATATTTAGATCGAGGCGAGTGTGGCATTTTCCGGGGTATTGGTAACTTTGTTGATGGAGGAAATGAAGCAGAATTTTTTGCGAAATCAAGGACTAACAGTGATATGCATTTAATCTTTTATGATTAATTCACTATCTGAATAAAAAAAAGACCTGGGATTGATTTGTAAAGGCTAAAGACCCTTTTTGCATCCAAACAAATTCGTTTAATCAATAAAACGTGACTATTGCCCTTGTATCAGCCAGAAAAGTTGGTACAGGGTTTTTATTTTGTTTGGCTACCTTTACGTCCCAAGGAAAATAGCGAAATGTTGGAAGCTTTGCCATGTTATTTTTCACAGGCGGGAAACATCCCTCACAATGCAACATAAATCTTTTCCTGTTCATATAGTGAGGTCATCTTCACGTCATACCAACCTCCACAAAATAGTCATAGCAATTCTCTCTTATCGATTAAATTATTTTTTTAAAACCACATCTCCATTAGAGGATGTTACACCAAAATAAACCCCTTGGGAGCCATGGGGTTTTTTCACTTTTATTATTCTAGAAATACAGAATACAAGAAAAATGATGGAATAAATATTTCATAAATACCCGACTTGAATGATGCAAATAAATGGGGCGTTTCTACAACATTCTGTACGTGTCGCTTCGGCATTAAATGATTCGATAACGACGAACTGTACGACTCATGCTTCGCCTAAATTCCGTAGGTCTCTATACCATCTACGGCTACTGCCGCCATACCGAACGAGCCGGAAACCGTAAGAATAAGGGATTAAAGGATTATTAGAATAAAAGGTCACAAGGATAGCAGCCACTCGGCTGCTATTTTTTTATTTATTTTTTCCCTTTGCCATCCGAATCGTAAAACAGCGCAGGCCGGCTAACCTCACCCGAACCTTTCCGGCAGGAAGCTAAGACGGCCAGTCAATCGATCAGGGGCAAAACACTTTTTGATTAGGGGCGCTATCGCAACATCAAGAAATTTTTTGTGCTTAATCCCTTTGACCGATTGCCTATGCGTGTTTTTAGTTCTACATGTCAAAGGGGAAAAATAATCCCCCTTTGGGAAACTAATTCGCTTCGCTCCCCGATTAATGAACATTATCTACAATCCATTTGCCATTCAAAAAAATATATTGTAATTCGACTTTCTGCCATGTATGGTGTTATGAAATGCACATTAGCTTTTCTTATATACTTTAAAAAGTTATCATGATAGAGTCTCTGTACATTGTATATATACACATTGATGTTACAAAACTGTATGTATGGAAAAAAGGGGTGAGGCGATGAGAAAGTTACATATTAACTGTGCCGTTATAACCGTCTTCCTTTTCTTTTTTGGCTGTTTCTTTCCTTTTGCCGTGCATTCGGAAGCCCAAAAAGTGATTCGGGTTGCAGGGGATAATAACTTTCCACCTTTCGAATACTTGAGCGATTCGGGCGTTTATACCGGTTTTAATGTAGATATAATGAATGCCATTTCCATCGAGACCGGCATTAGGTTTGAATATTATCCAATGCCGTGGAACGAGGCAGTGCAAGCTATGCGCTCTGGAAGAGTTGATGCGATTCAAGGCATGAAGTACAATCAGGAACGTGAAGAGATTTATGATTTTTCAGCTCCGTATTTTACAAGTTCACAAGGGATTTTTGTGTTGAAAGATAACATGTATATCCGAAAAATCGAAGATCTTAAAGGCCGGAAAGTAGCTGTCCAAAAAGGTGATGTTGCAAGCGGTCTATTAAGTAAAGTAGATCGTTTGCAATTGGTGGAAACTAATAATCAACAAGAAGCCGTTCAGTCGTTGATTGACGGAAAAGTGGATGCTTTCATTGGAAACCGGATTACGGGTCAATATTTTCTTCAGAAAAATGAGCAGCAATCACTCATTAAGATTGTCGGTGAGTCACTTGACACAACAAATTATGCCGTCGCTGTGATGCCAAAAAATAAAGAGTTGCTGACACTATTCAATCAGGCAATTTCTCAAATCAAGAAAGATGGGACGTATGAAAAGATAGAGAAAAAGTGGTTCGGGGAATATATCCTGCCGAATACTCAACGACTACGCAAAACGCTGTTGTATTTGGAGATTGGTCTTTTTATTACCTTCATTGTAATTTCTCTCATCTTATGGTGGAATCTCAGCCTTAAACGAGAAGTGGCTAAGCGAACCGAGCAAATTGAGCACGTGAATAAAGACTTGGAAGAGAAGATGCTGCTACTTGAGGAAAACATCCATTTTCAGCAGCAAGTATTAAACAGTGCATACAGTTCGCTTATTACATTGAATCAGCAAGGTCTTGTATCAATGATCAATGTTAGGGCTATGGATTATTTGGAGTTGGACGGTAATGTTGTTAGAAAACCTTTTCAGGCTCTGCCCATTACCTATTTCATCCCGGAAAAGGAGATTAAGGCTGCGTTAGAGAGAAAGAGAGTTTTCTTACAAAAGGAAACGGTGTGGTCTCAGAATGCGGGCAAAAAAAGGTATATTACTTACAGCGTGTACCCAATTCAGACTATTGGGGGAGAAAGTGTAGGTGCGGTGTTGAATTTTTTCGATATTACGGAACAAAAACAGCTGGAGAGAAAGGTGGCCCAGGATGACCGCTTGCGTTCATTGGGACAACTTGTGGCGGGTATCGCACATGAGATAAGAAACCCGTTAACATCGATCCTTACCTATACACAATTACTGCCGAAAAAATTTGCAAGCGCAGATTTCCGTACATTCTTTTCCGAACAGGTCACTAGTGAAATTACCAGACTTAATACATTAATTAACGATTTGCTCGATTATTCCCGTCCTAAAAAATCAGAACCTGTCACGTTTTCGCTCAATGAGACCATGGAAGGGATTGAGCTATTGCTTAAGCCGAAAATCAAAGAAAAAAACCTGCGTATTGTTCGTGAGTTCGCCGGAGACATTCAGACAACGGCAGATACACAGCAGATCAAACAAGTGCTGGTGAACGTCATTCTCAATGCCATTCAGGCGTCCAATATAGGGGGAACCCTTATTTTTCGGGCATATTATCGGGATATGTTCACTGTCGTTGAAATCGAGGATGAAGGCATCGGCATTTCGGAAGAAGACATTGATAGGATCTTTGAACCGTTTTACACCAGGAAACCGAATGGGGTCGGGCTTGGGCTTTCTATTTCGTATCAGCTTGTCAAAGAAAACGATGGTACTATTGAGACAAGAAGTGAAGTAGGAAAGGGTACAGTAGTGACCATTTGTTTACAGCATTAATACAGAAAGGGTGAAGACGATGCACGATATCATGATTATTGATGATGAGCCAACCATTTGCCAGTCACTAACGTTTGCATTGGAAGACCAGTATCGCGTTTATTCGTTTACAGACCCACGTGAAGCGCTTCCACTTCTCGAAAGAGCGGAAATCGCCATCGTTTTGCTGGATTTGAAAATCGGGGAATACAATGGGATGGAAGTGTTAGAAGAAATCAAGCGCCTCTCCCCCTCGACAGTCGTCATCATGATGACGGCCTATGGTACCATTCCATCTTCCGTGGAAGCAATGCGTAAGGGGGCGTTTTCCTATGCAACAAAGCCTCTTCATATTGATGAATTGGAAGTGCTGATGCAAAAAGCAGAAGAAGTGTATACGCTTCAGTCCAAAGTGAAATGGCTGAGTGAAGAATTGGATAAGGTGGCAGGTGTGAACGGCCTTATCGGTGAAAGCTTGTCAATGCGCAAAATATTCTCCCTAATCGAAAAAGTGAAGGATATCGATTCTAACATTCTCATAGAAGGGGAAAGTGGAACAGGTAAAGAAGTCGTCGCCCGAACGATCCATAATCAAAGCAAGCGCAGAAACAAAAAGTTTCAAGCCATTAATTGTGCCGCCATTCCGACTCACCTGTTGGAATCAGAATTATTTGGATACGAAAAGGGCGCATTTACAGGGGCGACACAGCGGAAGTATGGACTTTTTGTGTTGGCGGAAGGAGGAACAATCTTTCTTGACGAAATCGGTGAGATGGATTTGGCGCTGCAAGGTAAAATTTTGCGCGTTCTACAAGAGAGAAAGGTAATGCCCGTTGGAGGGATGGAAGAAGTCAGCATCGATGTCCGTATCATTGCTGCGACAAACAGAGACTTGGTCAAAGAAGTAAAAGAAAATCGATTTCGTGAAGATTTATATTACAGATTGAATGTGATTCCGATTCACCTTCCGGCTTTACGTGAACGAAAAGAAGACATTCCATTGTTGTTGGAATTTTTCATTGCCAAAATCGGCGATAGAATGGGAAAACCTGTAGAAGGAATTTCCCATGAAGCGCTGCAGCTTTTACAGCAATATGACTTCCCAGGAAATATTCGGGAACTCCAGAACGTGATTGAAAGGGCCATTGCGCTTACGAATGAGTCTTATATACAGAAATCCGATTTACCTTCCGATATCCAAAAAAGTTCGCGCGCATTTTTCGGCAACACTTTGATCCCTGTCTATGTCGGCGAACCGCTTGAAGAAATCGAAAAAAGAGTGATTCTTCATAACCTTGCCGCTTTTAACGGTCATCAAAGGAGGACGGCGCAAACAATTGGCATCGGGGAGAGGACATTGCGAGATAAGTTGAAGAAATATCGGGAAGAAAAGTAGGCGGAAATTGCCGAGCGGCAATTTTCGCCTACTTTTTATTTTGAATATATCTTAATTATCCACTGTTTTTAAGGCGATGAACCTGGCATGAAACTTGCTTAATTAATATTGCAGTACAACCATTAAGCAGAATGGAGGGAATATAGATATTACACCATAATGGTTTACAGTGCTGGACTGGGAGTTACTGTGCAGCGGAAGTGGGATGTGCAAATAAGTCACTAGCCTATCAACGTTTAACGAAAACTAAAAGGAAAAGCCATTGCACCAGATCTTTTATTATTGTACAACCCGAAATTGATTGGCGATTGCACATATGAAGTATTTTTATTTATGGGGAGGAAAAATAAATGTATGCGTTACCAAATATGGATTTATGGAAAGGCAGAACAGATAGTCTAATAGATAAAGATGAATTTAGGATTCATCAAATAGTTAAAGATAATCAAATAACTTCAATAAATAATGGATGTGGAATAATAGGGTTCTCTTGTGATGAGGGCGTACGCAGGAATAAAGGAAGACTTGGAAGCAAAGAAGCTCCCGATGAAATACGTAAATCCTTATCTTCTTTGTCTTGGCACGGCCAAGCAGAGGATAGTCTAGTTGATTTCGGAAATATCATTTGTGAAAATCAACAGTTAGAAGCAGCACAAGCTGAATTAGGGAGTCACGTAGAGAAAATATTAACTAAAAATATGTTTCCTGTTATATTGGGGGGCGGACATGAAACCTTTTATGGTCATTATCTAGGGATCAGGTCGAGTGTAGGACCCGAAGCCAAGATAGGCATCCTTAACATTGATGCTCATTTTGACTTACGCTCATATGAAGAAATAACTTCTTCTGGAACGATGTTTAAACAAATATTAGATCATGATCCTCATGCTAGTTATTTGCCTATTGGTATTCAACGTTATGGAAATACAAAAAAATTATTTGACACTGCAACTTCACTTGGTTGTTCTTGGATATTGGAAGAAGAATTGGTGGATGGAATTTCGGAGGAAAATGAAAATGAAATTCTGAATTTTATGAATCAACATGATCATATTATTTTAACGCTTTGTATGGATGTTATTAACGCTTCGGAAGCACCAGGTGTTAGTGCACCTTCCTCATTTGGTCTTTCTGGAAAAATGGTTAGGCAGTTAATTCGTAAAATTATTTCACATCCGAAAACCATTTCATTTGATATCTGTGAAGTAAATCCATCATTGGATAATGATAATCGCACTGTAAAACTAGCTGCAAACTTAATAAATGAAGTATTTTTGTGTGTGGAGAGGAGATAGGCAATATGAACATCGAGATTAATCAAACGATCACTATTTTTTTAGCGGTACTGCTTTTAGCACTAGGCGGGATTATCGTTAGGAATGTCAAAATATTTAAACACTTTTGTATCCCTGCACCTGTTGTAGGGGGATTACTGTTTGCGATAGTCGCTACAAGTCTTAAAACCTTTCTAAACGTAACCATTTCATTAGATACGACACTCCAGGGATTATTTATGTTAACGTTTTTTACGACTGTTGGATTGGGTGCCAGTTTTCAATTAGTAAAAGTCGGCGGTAAATTATTATTAATATATTGGTTGTTATGTGGGTTTCTGGCATTTGCACAAAATCTAATTGGAATATCTTTAGCACCCGTTTTTGGGATTGATCCATTGATTGGTATGATGGCTGGAGCAATATCCATGGAAGGTGGCATAGGTGCGGCTACAGCATTTGGGGGTACCATTGAATCGCTAGGAATTCAATCTGCCCAAGCAATTGGAATAGCAGCAGCTACTTTAGGGTTAGTATTTGGTGGATTAGTTGGAGGTCCAACTGTAAAATATCTAATTAATAAACACAAATTAACACCAAGTAAAAAGGATATTGAAATTCAGGAAAAGAAAGAAATGGAAGACAAAATAGAATTGAATGCAGCTTCATTTATGAAACAAGTTTTAATACTGACATTTTGTATGGCTTTAGGTTCATATTTAGGAGAGTTGTTTTCGGCGAAGACAGGTTATGTTTTACCGAATTATGTTGGAGCAATGATAGTGGCTGTAATAGTCCGGAATATTTTGGATAAAATAAATGGGAAAATCATCGAAATGCCTAGTATAAATTTTATTGGAGATATTACTTTAGGTATTTTCTTATCAATGGCATTAATGAGTATAAAACTATGGGAAGTTGCTGACCTTGCGTTACCTATTATTTTAATTGTGGTGATACAAGTAATCTTCATTATACTTTTAAGTATATTCATCATGTTTCGTTTTCTTGGCAAAAACTACGATGCGGCAGTTATGGTTGGAGGATTTATCGGACATGGTATAGGGGCTACACCAAATGCGATGGCCAATATGTCAACGATCACTGCTAAATATGGACCTTCAAGTAAAGCGTATTTAATCGTTCCGATCGTGGGTGCATTTCTTATTGACGTTTTTGCCATGCCGATTATCATAATAAGTATTAATCTATTGAAATGATAATTTGTTCTTAATGATGGAATGAATTTCAAAATTAATAGTTTATATGCAAAGCCTGATATGGTCAAAGTATAGTTAGATATAGTGTTGATACCGAATGTTTTTAGTAGTATCAAAAACATTCGGTATTGTCTTTTTTCCGAAATTGCCCACATAGTAGGTAATTCACACTGGTTTGTTTAGTAATGCACCGGAACACCATCAATTTCAGGTTATGCTACGATGATCAGAGACCAGTACACCTAAGCTCAATCATGCCTCTCTGTTAATCGTATCCACCCTAATGGAAATGAACAATTTTTTTGTTCTGCACTCTGGTCGAAATTGTTTTCAACTGAAGTAAAGTAATAATTAAAAGGGGAGAAAATAGTTGTCATATTCTCTAAATGTAATAAGAAAAAGTGAACAAACCTCCAGTCTTTGGTCAGGTGGTAAAACAACTCAACTTGCCATTTATCCTGAAGATGGAGATTATTCGAAGCGTGATTTCAAATGGCGGATAAGCACCGCAGATGTCGAGGTGGATGAATCCTTATTTACTCACCTTCCAGGCATTCAGAGGATCATCATGATCCTTGATGGTGAAATGTCGCTGGAACATAAAGGAAAGCACCGGGTGCATTTACAGCCATTTGAACAGGATCGGTTTGATGGAGGCTGGACAACCCGAAGTATTGGGAGGGTTACGGACTTTAATTTGATGTTAGCAGAAGGGTGCGAAGGAGACCTTGGCACGATTCATTTGAATGATGGAATTCATTCTGAAGTGTTGGATAATGGGGATTCTGCGAAAAGATCCGACGCCTATTATTGTTTCAAAGGAAAAAGCAGAATGAGTATCGATGAAAAAGAGTCTATTGTTTTAGGGCAAGGTGACTTGGTGATCTTGAACATGGATCAATTCTGCAACAATTTAAATATAAAGTTATCCAATTACGAAGACGGCTCATCTGCAACAATTATTAAGGTAAGTATTTTTTATTGATGGAAATTCTGGGTTGCCAAAGCATTCATCCTTCTCATATATAAATTGATTGCGCCCCAATGATGAGATTTGACGTCAAGCGTTCACTGCCAAATGGTTTCCATCTCATACCTTTTATAGATTAATAGTGCCAGATACATCCAAGATTATGAGTTACTTTATTCAGATTATATACAGTAAAAAGTAAACAGGAAATTGAATAATCATTAATCAGAGCTGTCTTTAGACAGCTTTTTCTTTTTGGCTCTTTTCGTAAAGATTGTTGTTTTTAAAACGAAACGATTTCAGGTTGATTGAAGCGCAAGTGCGAGGCTCCTGCGGGAGCAGCGGGACAGGTGAGACCCCACAGGCGTTTACGCCGAGGGAGGCTCACCGCCAGCCCCGCGGAAAGCGAGCATCTGGAGGGGTAATCAACCACACCGCTTTACTTGGTAAATAGCAACAAAGTATGCGAAAACAGCCTTCTTTTTAAAATAAATGGTACAGATTAGTTGGTATTGATAAAAAGTCTCTAGAGATAATTTTAAAATTATTTTGAAATACCCAATTTGGGAATGTTCGGTATGTGAAACCAGAATTAAAACACTTACATTTCCTATTATCCGCGAATAATTACCTGAATATATCAAATTATCTTTAAATTCAAACGATTTAATGTTATTATTTTAGAATATTCAAACTATTAAATTGGAAGGTGAGGAACTCATATGTCACAGATGTTGGCTTTAGTTATTGTTATTCTGATTTTATTTGTAGGAGACATTGTGGCGGTCCGGACAAAAGCTTGGGTACCTTCCGTTTTCGTTTCCGCAATCCTGTTTCTATGTGGTTATTGGACGTTCTTCCCGCAAGACATCGTTTCGATAGCAGGTGTTCCACCGGTAGTGGCAACCATGATGATGTACCTATTGATCACGAATATGGGAACATTGCTTTCAATAAGAGAGTTGGTGAATCAATGGAAAACAATTGTCATCTCCTTATCTGGCATTCTTGGTATTGTTGCACTATTATTCGCAATTGGCACATTTATATTTGATCTGCAAACTGTCCTTGTAGCGATTCCACCTTTAGTGGGCGGAATGGTATCTTCAATAATCATGTCAGAAGGAGCGGCAGACGCAGGACTTACGAGTTTGTCCGTTTTTGCCATTGTTATTTATGTAATGCAAGGCTTTGCTGGATATCCTTTAACTTCAATTGTGTTGAAGAAAGAAGGGAAGAAGCTTTTGGGGCAATATCGCAATGGGCAATTAACGGTAAAAAAGAGTGATACTGCAGACGCTTCAGAAGGTATGACGGAACTTAAGCTGTTTAAAAAACTTCCTGAAAAATATAATACGGAATATTTTAAATTTTTCAGACTTGCGATTGTTGCTTTTCTGGCTTACCTTGTTTCGACTGGATTAGAGCCCATTATATCAATAAATGCATTTGTTCTTTGCTTACTATTCGGGGTTGTCGGAAAAAGTATAGGTTTCTTGGAAAAACAGACTCTGCAAAAAGCAAATGGATTTGGATTTGCCATCATGGCCCTTATGCTTTTCGTCTTTGACGGATTGAAAAGTGCAACACCAAGTATGATGATGGAGATTCTTTACCCACTTATTGTTTGCATTTTCCTAGCTGTTATTGGCATGTATATATTCTCATTCATTGCAGGTAAATTGTTAAAAGTCAGCAAAGAAATGGCCTTCGCTGTATCTTTAACAGCATTATACGGATTTCCTGCCGATTACATTATCACCAATGAAGTCGTCAATTCATTAACAAAAGATGAAAATGAAAAAGAAGCATTGCTAAGCCATATGCTGCCGCCGATGCTTGTTGGTGGATTTATATCGGTTACGATCGTGTCGGTTATTTTGGCGGGAATATTTGTACAATTCTTGTAAAATTGGAGGGATTCTAAGTGAGTCTTATCGAACGTATAGAAAAGCAAATAAATGATTTGAACGAATTCACATCAACACCCGGAAAAGGGACAACCAGGCTTACGTATAGCAAGGAAGACTTACTTACACGCAATTATATTAAAAATAAAATGATGGATTCCGGTCTAACAGTAAAGGAAGATGGACTTGGAAATATTTTTGGAAAGCTTGAAGGTACTTTAAAAGATGCACCAAGCATTTTGATCGGTTCACATTTTGATTCCGTACCAAATGGCGGTGCGTATGACGGACCAGCCGGTGTAATTGTCGCTCTTGAAGTGGCCGCCCTATTTGCAGAAAATCAATTAACACCTAAATATCCATTGGAAATCGTTGCCCTGATTGAAGAAGAGGGTGCTCGTTTTGGCGGAGGACTAATGGGGTCGAGAGGAATAGTGGGAACACTTAGTGAGGAAAGTTTTAAAAACTTAAGGGATAAAGAAGGTATCACAACAATTGAAGCGATGTCAAAAATTGGTCTGGATTCATCACTTCCGAAAAGGAGAAATCCTAATAGCATTAAAGCATTTCTCGAATTGCATATAGAACAAGGGCCAATCCTTGAAGAGAAGAATATCCCCATTGGTGTTGTAGAGGCTATTGTTGGTTTAACTCAATTTGAAGTAACCATTGAAGGAAAGGCAGGACATGCAGGCACAACCCCGATGGATCGCCGTACGGATGCATTGGTTGCAGCCGCCCAGATTATTTCTCAATTACCGAGCTTTGCAATTGAGGAAGGTGAAGGAACGGTTATCACGACAGGGCGACTACATGTTTTACCAAATGGAGCCAACGTCATCCCAAATAAAGTCGAATTTTCGGTAGATATCCGATCTAGCAAGGAAGAACATATTAACAATGTCATCAAGCGAATGAAAGAATTAATAGAATCCTACCATGAGCAGGGAATCCATACAGCTGCGGAACAGGTGTTATATATGCCGCCAAAGGTATTGAGTGATGAGATAAAAGCTTTATTAAAGGATAAAAGTTCTGATTTGGAAATTCCATACTGTTCCGTTAATAGTGGAGCAGGTCATGATGCGATGGTTTTTTCCGATGTGACTGATGTTGGCATGCTCTTTGTTCCAAGTAAAGCAGGACTAAGTCATTGTCCAGAAGAATGGTCTGATGCACGTCATTTAGCAAATGGAGTGCAAATATTTTACGAAGTGGCTAAATGTTTAACGGAGGTAGAATGAGGATGATTAATCAAACGATAAAAGAAGCGATTCAAAATAATAGTGATGAATTAATTGAAATACGTAGAAAACTTCATAGCGAACCTGAGTTATCATGGGAAGAAGAAAATACAACGGCCTTTATTTGTGACTACCTTGATAAATTAGAAATACCTTATCGCAAAGCAGAACCAACAGGTGTCATTGCAGAAATTAAAGGCGGTAAGGCAGGAAAGACGGTAGCATTAAGAGCGGATATGGACGCCCTATCTGTTGAAGAATTAAATAAAGACTTGCCGTATGCTTCAAAAGAAGAAGGGAAAATGCATGCATGTGGTCATGATGCACACACATCCATGCTATTAATTGCAGCGAAGGCACTAAACGGAATAAAAGAAGAAATACCTGGGAATGTGCGATTAATCTTTCAGCCAGCTGAAGAAGTGGCAACAGGTGCAAAGGAAATGGTTAAACAAGGGGCTGTCAAAGGTGTTGATAATGTTTTTGGCATACATATTTGGTCGCAAATGCCAACAAACAAGGTTGCTTGTACTCAAGGACCTTCATTCGCTTCAGCAGATATCTTTACAGTAACGTTTAAAGGAAGAGGGGGACATGGTGCCATGCCTCAGGATTGCATCGATGCAACCATTGTGGCCTCTTCATTCGTCATGAATGTACAATCTGTCGTATCAAGAACGGTCGACCCACAGAATCCCGCAGTATTGACAGTTGGAAAAATGGCCGTGGGCACACGATTTAATGTCATTGCAGAAAATGCCGTCATTGAAGGGACTGTCCGTTGTTTTGATCCTAAAACACGTGATCATATTGAAAAACAGCTCCAGATTTATGCTGAAAATGTTGCCAATATTTACGGTGCGACCGCACAGGTTGAGTATTACCGTGGAACGCAAGCTGTCATTAATGATGAATACAGTGCCAAATTAGTGCAAAAAGTTGCTTCAAATGCGTTTGGGGAAGACTCACTATATAATGAAAAGCCAACAATGGGTGGAGAAGATTTTAGTTTCTATTTAGATGAAGTACCTGGAAGCTTCGCTTTAGTTGGATCAGGAAACCCTGAAAAAGATACGGAATGGGCCCATCATCACGGGAAATTCAACATCGACGAAGATGCGCTTGCTACAGGTGCAGAACTTTACGCTCAATATGCCTGGGCATATTTGCACGAATAATGGTCTGAAGAAAAGAGGGAATCCAGTAATTACTAAAGGGTGTTTGAACGCCAGAAGGCCGCCAATTGGCGGCCTTCTGGTGTTAAGGTTTAAATTTCACTAAAAGGGCTTTGCACACAGTCAAAAAGGGAATGGATTTTACCATTCCCTTTTTGTTTTCCATTAATAAGGAATGAAACAACAAAGCTTCTTTTGTCGAAAACAAAAGTGAGAAATCAATTAATCATCTACAAAAAACTTAAATTAACTTAAATTAATGCAGAATTCATTGCTATTAAAAATAAATAGACTTATAATTGGATCTATAGGGTGAAATCATGTAAATGGACGAGTGACTATTTCGACAAATATGAAAATGGATTGATATCGAAACAATTTGTTAAAGAAATAATAAATCCAAAAACACCACTAGAAGAGATATGAAAAATTGGAAGATAAGAGAAAACTCAATCAAATACAGGATGGTTGCCTCTTGTTTTCCAATGAAGTCTATTAATCATGATCATCTTAAAATACAAACGTACTAGAGGAGGATTTTACAGGTGAATCAGGATAAGGAAGGTTTGTCCCGCAGAAAGTTTATAGGTAACGTCTGTAAAATTGGAAGCGCTTCCGCGGTTCTCGGTGTCACGGACACGATGGGATTGTTCATGCCTGAGATGGCAAGTGCGGATACCGAGAAGAAGGCTGGCCATAACACCAAAAAACCAGGAAAGAACAGTTCCTACATGTTGATGAATGTTCGATTGGAAAGTGGATACAAGTATAAAAATGGACAGGTCGTCGCAACCGAAACCGTATTGAGGAACCTCCATATTGTTAAAGGCACCATTACCAGAATACTAGATACCAATTCCCCTTATGGAAAAGGTATCGATTGCTACGACGCGAAAGGCATGCTGCTACTTCCATCTTTTAGAGATATGCATATTCATTTGGATAAAACCTATTATGGGGGACCTTGGAGAGCAGCTGCTACGAGGAAAAATGGCATTTTTGACATGATTACCTTGGAGCAGACACTGCTACTGGAGCTCCTTCCAACAGCCCAGGAGCGTGCGGAGAAATTAATTGAACTAATTCTTGGCTATGGCTCGACATATGTCAGAAGCCATTGCAACATCGATCCAGTCGTTGGCCTAAAGAATCTTGAGAAACTCAATCGGGCCTTAGCAAACTATTCAGATAAAATATCACATGAAATTGTTGGCTTTCCTCAACATGGCTTGCTTCGTTCAAATGCTCAGGGACTGATACGCGAAGCCATGCAGCTCGGAGTTACACATGTTGGCGGACTAGATCCAACCTTAGTTGACGGTGATATGGAAAAATCGTTGCAAACAATGGTACAGATCGCAGTGGACTACAAAGCAGGTATTGATATTCACCTTCATGAAGGTGGCGAAACGGGATTGAAGGCAATTCGTCGATTGGCTGACCTGACTGAGGAAGCCGGTTTGCAGGGGAAAGTGACGATCAGTCATGCGTTTTCGCTCGCTTCGTTAGGGGATGGAGCCGATATAGAAATGGCAAAACGCCTTGCATCGCTGGGTATTTCCATTGCCTCAACCGTTCCAATCGGCAAAGACGTAATGCCGATTCCGCTGCTTCAGAAGCATAAGGTGAACGTCATGCTTGGTAATGATAGTATTACTGATCACTGGTCACCATTCGGGATTGGCGATACGCTGCAGAAGGCACATCTCGCTGCAGATTTGTATGGATGGTCAAACGAATACAACCTGTCCCGCTCACTTTCCCTTGCAACAGGCGGCCTTACACCGCTAGACGAGTCCGGTAAGCAAATATGGCCAAAGGTAGGGGATGCCGCGACCGCCGTACTCATTCCGGCAAGCTGCTCGGCCGAAGCCGTAGCCCGCCTGCCTAAGCGTGCTGCCGTATTGCATAAGGGAACTCTGTCTTCGGGTTCTCTGGATAGCGTGAAGCCTAAGCTTCATATCAATTAAAAGGGTATGACATCGTTAGAGAACCTTGTTAAAAAAGAATTGGGGATAAGTTCGATGAGCACATAAACGTTTAACGTTTTAAAGGAATTACAAAATATAAATACCAATGGGGGAAGTTATGCTACAAAATATCGGAATACCAGGATTGATGCTAATTTTAGTGATAGCCCTAATTATTTTCGGCCCTTCAAAGTTACCGGAAATTGGAAGGGCGTTTGGCTCAACATTAAGAGAATTTAAAAAGTCTACCAGAGACCTTGTAGCAGATGACACGAATGCAGATGTGACCAACAAGAAAGAAAGCTAATCAAATAAATGAAGAGGGGATGTAGGACCTGTCTTACATCTTTTTTTCCTGGAGTGATGAAGTTGGAAAATCAAAAAAAAAGCGAGCATGATTCAGCACCTTGAGGAGTTACGTAAACGTATTATTATCACTTTAGTCGTTTTCACGCTGTTCCTCGTACTGACATTTATATATGTTCAAGATATTTATAATATTATAGTTAAAGATTTGCCGTTTAAGCTAGCTCTGTTAGGACCGAGTGATATCATACTCGTTTATTTAATTATTGCCACCGTCGTTGCCATCGCGGCTACTATACCGGTTGCTGCGCACCAAACTTGGCTGTTTGTACGTCCAGCGTTAACACCAAAAGAACGCAAAGTTACTAGCGCTTACATACCAGCACTATTTATTCTATTCATACTGGGAATCAGTTTTGGTTACTTCATTTTATTTCCGCTAGTACTAAATTTTTTAATGTCTCTATCAAACGACATGTTTACAAATTTCTTTACAACGGAGAAATATTTCCGATTTATGCTTCATATGACACTGCCTTTTGGATTTCTGTTTGAAATGCCGGTTGTCATTATGTTTTTAACAAGTTTAGGAATAATAAATCCATACCGTTTGCAAAAAATCAGGAAATATTCTTACTTTATACTAATAGTTATTTCAATTTTGATTACTCCACCTGACTTTCTATCAGATATCCTAGTTACGGTACCTTTATTACTATTATATGAAAGCAGTGTAAGCTTATCCAAATTCGTATATAAGCGACATCAAAGGGAAAAAGAAGGTAAAAATGAGATGTATGAATCTATCTAAAAAGGGCCTGGCACTAAGACAGTATCATCTCCATGTTAGGGTAATTTTATTCATACACCGAATATACCCCTTCCAATGGTCAGGATAATTATATCTATAATTTGGTGGACTAACCGTCATGTTTAATCCTTGGTTAATATCCCCGATATGGAATTCTGATAACTAAATATATTGATTACAGTGTTCAGTATTTACTAATAATCTACCCTCGAAAGCTTAATTATCCTTAATATAATTCAGGTTTCGTTGTGAATAAACTTGGATTAACTTATAATTAAATCTATGAGGTGAGATCATGCTACAGGATGAACGACTAGACGCCATTGTTCAATATTTAAACGAACATGAACGGATTGATATTGAAACAATTTGCAATATAAATAATGTATCTAAAGATACGGCCAGAAGAGACTTAATAAATTTAGAAGAGAAGAGGAAGATCATTCGAATACGGGGTGGGGCGAAAAAGGCTCTGCTTTCAAATGAAGTCCATAATTATGGTGAGCGCATGAACATGGCATCGGAAGCTAAAGGTAAGATCGGAAAATTTGCAGCTTCTTTGATAAACGATGGTGACCATCTTATTTTGGATGCCTCCACAACAGTTCAATTTGCAGCTAAATATTTAACGAGCCGGAATAATACTGTCGTGACAAATTCGATTAACATTGCCAGTGTACTAAGCCAAAGAGAAGATATAAAAGTTAATTTATTAGGAGGAACATTAAGCACTAGACACCAAGCCATTTATGGTTCAAGAGCCATTAGGGATGTCCAGGATTATAAGGTGAATAAATGCATCATTGGCACTTGCGGAATATCTTCTGAAGGACTGTCTACTTCCATAGAGGAAGAAGGCCTCCTCGTTCACGAAATGATTAAACGTTCTGACCAGGTCATTGTGATTGCAGATTCAACTAAATTTAATAAAACTTTTTTTCAAAAATTATGTGACTTAGACGCCGTTGATATAGTGATTACAGACAAAGAAGTACCAAAAAACATGCAGGAAATCCTAAATAAACATGTGGTGGAAGCCATTGTGGTTCCAGGTCAAGATTGAGTATTAGAATTTTGGGCTCGAGTTTAAAAACTACTCCTCTGATAAAAAAGTATCAGTAAACCTTGAATTTCTTGGTTTCAGCCTGAGATAGTGTTGGACGAAAAGCAACAAGATATGTTTGTGAATCACCTTGAAAAATAATTCATGAAAAGGAGCGCCAAGAGGTGCTCTTTTTTCTATGTATTGATTGTAATTAACTTTTTTAAAGGTGAGAAGCTGTTTACTCCACATTGCTGATAAATGCAAATAAACCTTTTGGTATTTACGTTCTGTAATCATTTCACTTTGCTTCAAGTTGAAAGTTGCATGAAACATACCGTAATGAGAATGAACCATGGTAATCCATTATCTATAACCCTAATGTGCATTCAACTTTTATTTAAATGATTTAAACATACTCTTTTCTCTTAATGAGCAGGAAACCCCGTCATGGCAGTCGAACATCAATTAGTAACAGAGCGGTCTAATTAAGCTGAATAGGAGGGTGAATATGCAGAATCATGAGCTGGAACAAGTCATAAAAAATGCGGACAGGGCAATAAACAATGAGGATTTCGATCATTTAATGGAGTTTTATTCAGAGGAAGCGACTTTAGTTGTCAAACCTGGAACATTCGCAAAAGGGAAAGAGGAAATTCGTCGTGCATTCATTGCTATCGCTGAATACTTTAATCACAGTTTAATCGTCAATCAAGAAAAGATGGCAATAATCGAAACGGGTGATACGGCATTGGTTGTGGCAAAAGCCCAGCTTAGTGCCAATCAAAAGGACGATTCCGAATACTCAATGGAAAGAACTGCGACTTATGTTTTTAAAAAGTATTCCACGGGTACATGGCGCTGCATAATCGACAACTCTTATGGTGCTGAAATAATTGAAGAATTGAAGTAATTGGTGAAAGCTGCCGTTATGGTGGCTTTTTATTTTTTCAAGACAGCAAATATATATCTTCTATAACTACAACAAAAAACAATAATTTACGAAAAAACAAGAAGGCGATATCTTTAAGATATCGCCTTCTCATATACTTCGGTTTAAAATTTTTCTTGTGTTCATTCGTCGCTTATTTTAAAGCTGATAAACTTCTGCTCCATCATTTCCTGCATCGCATATTTGACGCCTTCCCGGCCAACACCGCTGTCCTTCCAGCCGCCATAAGGCATATTATCAATTCGGTAAGTTGGGATATCATTGATTACGACCCCACCTGTTTCCAAGCGTTCCGCCGCATAAAAAGCTCGTTCTATACTCGGTGTCATCACTCCTGAGTTCAATCCGTAACGCGAATCATTTGCATCATTGATGGCATCATCCAGCGTATCGAAGGGGAAAATGCAGACAATTGGACCAAATACTTCGAAACGAAATACCTTTGAGTCACGATTTACATTGGTTAAGACGGTAGGCAATAGTACATTGCCTTCCACTGTACCGCCGCACTCAATTTTTGCTCCTTCCTGTACTGCCTCGTCGATCCAACTTTGTAACCGTTCCAATGATTTTTTTGAAATAACCGCTGTAATATTTGTATTTTCCTCCAGGGGGGAACCGATGACAAGCTGTTTTGTGGCACTGACGAATCGATCTAAAAATTGTTGGTATAGCGATTTGTGGACATAAATTCGTTGAATCGAGATGCACACCTGCCCATTATTCGTAAATGAACCCATCACACTTCTTTGAATAATTTTATCGATGTCGACACCTTCATCAACAATGAAAGGCGAGTTGGATCCGAGTTCAAGTGTAAGCTTGCGGAAGCCTGCCTGCTGCTGGATAAGGTGTCCGACCTCTACACTGCCTGTGAAAGTCACTTTTTTTACATATGGATGGGTCGTCAACGCTTCACTTAAAACATCCCCTTTGCCCGGTATGATGTTCAAAACTCCATCCGGCAACCCTGCTTCTTTAAAAATATCGGCAAGAACCAGTGCACTCAACGGGGTTTGTTCGGCAGGTTTTAACACAATCGAATTTCCAGCCGCAATAGCTGGACCAACTTTATGGGCGACCAGATTAAATGGAAAGTTAAAGGGTGTGATCGCGGTAACGACGCCAATCGGGGTGCGAACCGTGAATCCAAAACGGTTTACCCCACCAACTGCAGCATCCATCGGGATTTGTTCTCCATAATTGTTCTTTGACGCTTCTGCAGCAAAACGATAGGTCTGAACCGTACGATTCATTTCTTCACGAGCATTTCGAATCGTTTTCGCAGCCTCCAGAGAAATGATTTTCGCAAGTTCTTCACTGCGTTCTTCCATGATTGCTGCAGCTTTAAATAAAATTTCCGCTCGTGCATGAGCCGGGTAGGATCGGTATTTCTGAAAAGCTGCATTTGCCTCGACAATCGCTTCAATGGCATCTGCTGGTTCAGCCTGTCCGATTTGTGCAATTTCTTCGTTTGAATGGGGATTATATAATGGCTCATATGATTTAGCCTCCCGCCATTTACCACCAATCCACAATTGCCACTTTTTCTTCATCTGAAATCCCTCCAATAATATCTGCCTTTATAATTTACAAATATAATCACCTAATGTTTTAGAGAGCTTTACATTTTCCGAATAATCGACATCCACATCAATCAAGACAATTTCCTGACTCGAAATCGCTTCTTCCAATGCATGAAGCAATTCATCGGAGTGGGTTACTTTCACTCCTTTAACACCAAAACTTTTTGCGAAGCTTAAAAAGTCTGGGTCTGTAAATTCAATCGCATTCGTACGATCAAATTTATTCAATTGCTTCCACTCAATTAGGCCGTATTTTGAATCATGGAAAATGACTATCACGAAGGCAATACCTAGACGTTTTGCAGTTGCCAATTCAACCCCATTCATCAGAAATCCGCCATCTCCTGTAACCGCAATGACAGGTTTATCAGGTTTTGCCAGTTTGGCTGCAATTGCGCCAGGAATGGCAATTCCCATCGATGCAAAGCCATTAGAAATGATGGTGTGATTAGGCATTTCCGGCTGATACATCCGGGCCATCCATAATTTATGGGCTCCCACATCCGAAATGACAATGGCATTGCCTTTTTCCGCCCTTTTCAAATCGGCGATAATTCGCTGAGGAATGATAGGACTTCCTGAAACATCATCCGAAGAATGAAATTTTTCTATGATTTGAGACCTTAACCTTTTCACTTCAGGCCAAAGCTCCTTTTCCACTACACCAGTGGACAACGCTTCAAGTCCCTCCGTAACGTTCCCGACCAATTCGGCTTGGACGGGGTAATAAGCATCAATCTCAGCAGGTCGAGCATCAATATGAATAATCGGATTCATTGCCTCATCGTTCCAATACTTTGGCAAATACTCGACGAAATCATAGCCGACGGTGATAATAAGGTCGGCCAAATCAAACCCGCATAGAACATAATCCCTTGCTTGCATTCCTACTGTAAAAAGGGTCAATGGATGGTTGGAAGGTAAAACTCCTTTGGCCATGAACGAATTCACAACGGGAATTTGCTTCTCTTCTGCAAATTTCCTCAAGGCCTCAGCAGCTCCATCGCGGACTACGCCATTACCAGCTAGAATAATAGGCTTTTTTGCGCGATTTATTAATTCGACGGCTTTTTTGATTTCTTCCTCTGCAGGGCGGGATCTAGGAAGTGGTGTAACCGGAAGAGGTTCACCTTCAGTATCCATCATCGCAACATCTTCGGGGAGTTCGATATGAACAGCTCCCGGCTTTTCTATGACTGCAGTTTTAAATGCTTTACGGATAATTTCCGGAATCGTATGCGGCACCTTAATTTGTTGATTCCATTTCGTTACTTCCTTAAAAACCCCAATAATGTCCACATATTGATGCGACTCCTTATGAATTCGATCAAGGCCCGCCTGACCTGTAATCGCGACAACAGGGGAATAATCCAGATAAGCACTTCCTATCCCTGTCAATAAATTTGTTGCCCCCGGTCCCAATGTACCCAAGCAGACGCCAGGCTTTCCAGTTAGCCGGCCATAGATGTCTGCCATAAAAGCTGCAGCTTGTTCATGATGAACCAAGATGAATTTAATATCAGAGCTTATTAGAGAATCAATAAGATCCGTATTTTCCTCACCAGGTATCCCAAAAATATACTGAACCCCTTCATTCTCCAAACATCTTATAAACAAATCAGATGCCTTCAAATTATTCCCTCCTCGACGATTTCGATTTCTTCATTTCTTTCCCTATATGTTGGCTTTGTCTACTGGAAATTATGTACTTGCGTATTGTTAAAACCATTTAGAACATTGGCAACTCTATAATACTTTTGCGATTTCGGGGGCCTTTTTCTGTTAACCCCTTGTCAATCCAGTGTTCTTCCAATTTTCTTTTCAGTCTTTTTTAGCAAAACTTTATTTTTACTCGAACAGTGGAATGTTGGTTGATGGGGTGGATTCAGCAGAAGATATTTTGGTTTTACAGAGATTGTGAAGTTAAAATAAACATTTCCGCAGTTTGATAAAAAGTGCTTAATCATGGTATAAGTGTAAAAGAAGCAGGGACATTTTGCTTTTTAATTTTGGGATAAGGGGTTGGCCTGGTATCCCACATCATGAGAGGATTTGAATTTGAAGATGATAGATAATTTTTGGCGTGATTTACCACGACCATTTTTTATATTGGCACCAATGGAAGATGTGACGGATGTAGTTTTTCGCCATGTAGTGAGTGAAGCAGGCAGACCTGATGTGTTTTTTACAGAGTTTACAAACACGGAGAGTTATTGTCACCCAGAGGGCATCCGTAGTGTGCGTGGGCGTTTGACTTTTACGGAGGATGAACAACCAATTGTAGCCCATATATGGGGGGATAAGCCTGAATACTTTCGGCAAATGAGTATTGGTATGGCGAAACTAGGCTATCGGGGTGTGGATATCAATATGGGCTGTCCTGTTCCTAATGTGACACAGAATGGGAAGGGAAGTGGCCTTATCCGTCGTCCAGAAGTTGCAGCAGATTTAATACAAGCAGCAAAAGCAGGAGGATTGCCCGTAAGTGTAAAGACTAGGCTTGGTTTCACGGATGTAGACGAATGGCACGACTGGCTGACACACATATTGAAACAAGACATTGTTAATCTTTCCATTCATCTGCGTACAAGAAAGGAAATGAGCAAAGTAGATGCTCATTGGGAACTAATCCCGGAGATTAAGAAACTTCGTGACCAGGTGGCACCAGATACACTCTTGACGATCAATGGGGATATCCCTGACCGTCAAACTGGCTTAAAGCTCGCTCATCAATACGGCATTGATGGGATTATGATTGGGCGTGGTATTTTCAATAATCCATTTGCCTTTGAAAAGCAGCCGAAAGATCATAGTAGTAATGAATTGCTAGATCTCTTAAGGCTGCATCTGGATCTCCATGATAAATATTCAAAATTGGAGCTGCGTCCGTTCAAGGCTCTTCATCGCTTTTTTAAGATTTATGTCCGTGGGTTTCGAGGGGCAAGTGAATTAAGAAATCAATTGATGAGCACGGAGTCAACAGATGAAGTGCGTGCATTGCTCGAAAACTTTGGGTCAAAGAATCTTGATGGAATGGGGGAACAGTAGAAATATCCCAATTCAAGGTAAAAGCGAAGTAGGATGTTAAACTGGCCTGCCCACAAAAAGTAGGGTTTATACTAAGCAGTTAATTGGCTAATGTGAAGGCGGTACTCATTCCCGCCAATTTTTGCTTTATATGTTTGTTATTATAGTAATCTATGTAAGGTTATGAATTTAAAAGGAAGTAAATGGGGTAGACGATTATTTTCTTCAATATTTTAGATGAATTATCAGCTTACAAGTATAAAACACAGATAAAATGGCGTCTTAAATGAAATATTGCTAACGGAATCAGGTGATACTGGTTCCGTTAGTTTTTTTGTAAAATCACCAACACCACTTGTGTTGTCAATTACAGTCCACGCACGTGGAGGTATAGTAAAAAAAAACCCTACCTTTCATCTCATTAATATTTATGATTGCATAGAATTTCTATGAATCTATTTATGCAAAAGTACTGTATAAAAGATATTTTAGAAAATTGACAGGGAAAGGGTCGTGGATTCGAATCCCTCACAGGTCATCACCTACCAAAGGCTCAAATCCTTGATATAACAGTGGTTTGTGCCTTTTTTATTTTGTCTTGTTGGATGCGTTTAGATCAACTATAGTGATTTGCTCACATTTTGCTAACGGGACCTCTTAAAGGAGTTGTGGAAAATATCAGCCACTTCCATCTTGGTTTGGCATCATATGGGCGTAATGCTCTAACGTGATGCTAGGTTTCGGATGTCCTATAGAGTTTGTACGTTGACGATATCTACCCCTTCAGAAATCAAGACGGAAGTGTGTGTGCCGGATATCGTGAAACCGAATGGGTGTTACGTTAGCCTCTTAAAATGCCATCTTTATTTCCTATACAATTATTAATTGCAAGACCATGATCCCGTTATCATTGGCCCGAATAAAAGGTTTGATCGGGATGTCGGTGATTAGCTATGGTTCATTACTGTTTGTTTAGCATGTTCAAAACAGGACATTGGTCGGAAGGGAAATATAAAATCCGAGGGGAAATGGTAAGGGAGTTCGGATGTACAAAAGAAGAGGGAGATGGAGCTATGAAGAAATTACTTACTAGTTTAGTAGTATTAGCAATGGCCCTTGGGATATCTTTTTCCACTGCTTCAGCATCAGCTGGAGGGTTTCACCATCCCGAAAGCTGGGATAAAAACTCTATTTTGCGGAAGGACTCTCATGGGGTGGAGATCAGAAATATGCAGTATATCCTGAATGTCATGGGTTTTTATACGGATTCAGCAGTGGTTGACGTTGATGGAATTTTTGGACCAAAAACCGAAGCTGGTGTAAAGAAATACCAAAAAGAAAACAACTTGAAAGTGGATGGTGTGGTTGGCCCCCGGACTTGGGATAGCTTCTCGCAATATATTAAGAAGTTTGGTAATGAAACATATGGAGCAGGCGGAAACATGGGACTAAGAATTAAATGGAAGTACGACAATTCTTCCTATACATCCGGTTCTAAAGCCTATATTTACGGTAATGGGGATACATTAAGCGACCAATATCGCTTGTACGCGAATTGAGATACGTGAAGGACCAATGAAGCTCCCCCTCATATGAAAAACGTGCCTATAAATAGGCACGTTTTTATTTTTGGCTTTCACGAGTTGACTTTTATGTTCTACACATGCACTCATAGAACTTGCAGCTGAAGCGGATGCAGATATAGATTTGCATTTACATGAACCTGGTCACCTGGGAATTTATACGATGAAACGATTGGCAAAACTTACAGAAGAAGCAGGCTGGCAGGGAAGAGTTACAATTGGACATGCGTTTGGACTCGGGGATGTTCCCGTTGAAGTGGCAGCCGATGCGGCGGAAACTTTAGCTCAAGCGGGTATTTCAATTGCTTCCACTGTACCTATCGATATTCCCACAATTCCAATCCCATTGCTTCATGAAAAGGGTATAAATGTCTCGCTTGTAAATGACAGCATAACGGATCATTGGGACCCATTTGGCACAGGGGACGTGCTTTACAAAGCTAGTCTGATGGCTGAACGTTTCGCTTGGATTGATGAGTGGTCTTTAGGACGAGCCCTAGGTTTTATCACTGGCGGGAAAATGCCTCTTAATTCAGAGGGGGAGCGAGTTTGGCCGACCATTGGTGATAGAGCGGATGCTGTTTTTGTGGAAGCTAGTTGTTCAGCGGAAGCAGTCGCAAGACGTGCAAGGCGCCGAGCGGTAATGCACAAAGGGAAAATTGTTTCAGGTTCTTTCAATCAAATCTTAGCAAAAAATTAACATAAAAAGCGTAAAAACGCTATTCTTTTTGTAGAAATATACAGAAATGATGGAGTTTATGAGTTTTGCTGTTCTTAGATGAAAAATTGAATCTATTTTCAAGAAAAACCTCTTATGGTGCCAAAATAATTGAAGAATTGAAGTGATTAGTGAAAGCTGCCGTAAATGGTGGCTTTTATTTTTTAGGCTTTGATAAAGAATAATTTGCTCAAACGGTTTTTCTGTAATGAACTAAATTACCGAGAGCGAGTGAGTTTTAATGGTGTAGCGGCTAAATATCTAGACCATTATTTGAGCTGGTTCCAATTCTTAGACACCATCAAACATATAAAAGATAACTTTACGATAACCAAAATGGTTTTAGACAGTTGTTCTTTCTCAGTTAACACAACTTATGATAAACTAAGGTTATCAGAATTTTCCAAATAACGGAATGTTCATTGTTCCGTTAAAGGGCCAGTTTAATTGAATTGGCATGACACCTTAATTAGTGACCTTTCTTCAACAAGCCGCAAATGAATTTTGACCAAAGGGATTATCCAGTAAAGGGTTTAAATTGGAGGGAATAGAAAATGGATGTAAAAACACTTTTATCACAGCAATGGGCAAGCTGCTTAGATGAAGAAGACTGGTTTCCACCACTTGAAAAAGTGCTGGAGGACATCACTTTTGAACAGGCAATTTGGAAACCAGCTGATGGGGCAATGAATTCCATTTGGGAATTAGTTTGTCATTTACTTTTCTATGAAAAGAGATATCTGATGCGATTTCTTGGTGAAACAGCGAATGAACCACAGGCAGAAAATAATGACTCTACATTTCGATTACCAACTGAGACGTTAGAAAATTGGAAGGAAACAAAACAAGAATACTATTATGTTCATCGTGAACTTGGAAAAATTCTAGCAAAATCAGAACATGAAGATTTGTATAGACAGATTCCAGGAGATAATTCATTAGTGCTTGAACTGAAGAGTTTAGCAATGCACGACGCATACCATATTGGGCAAATTGTATTTCTTAGTAAAATGCAAGGTGCTTGGGCAGGGAAACGAAGCTTTTAAAAAAGCTTCATTAGCTTTACAGTTATTCCATTATAGGGGGCTTTAATGGAATAAGAACATAGGGGGCTTTAATGGAATAAGAATGGGAACGTCCAAATCGGACGTTCCCATATTTGATACCTGAAAAACAACAATACTTACCAAAGCCATTTTTTAATAAAGGTGTGAATTAAACGGCTTGACAATATACCCCTATAGGTATAATATGAACTCACAAGTTAAAAATGCGCAAATTCACGAGTAAAACGTGCAAACTTACGAGTAAAATGCGCAAATTCACGAGTAAAGCACTCATACTCACGAGTAAAATGTGCAGACCCACGAATAAAGCACGCAAATTATGGATATTAGGGCTCAATAGCGTGAGAATGTTGATAAAGAGGCTTTGAATATTCCTTAAGACTATTTGAAGCGTTAATTTGGACATGAACTTGGGGCTGCTTCTTAATCGGATAAGGTAATAAGGTAATCAGTTGAGTTTAGTAATTTCATTTGTAAAAAGATGGGTGGACAGATTATGGAGTATGATAAAAGTGTCATTAATCGCCTGAAGAGGATTGAAGGACAAATCAAGGGTGTTCTTGGTATGATGGAGCAGGGACAGGATTGCAGGGAAATCGTCACTCAATTGTCGGCTGCACGTAATGCCATCGATAGGACCATGGGTGTTATCGTAAGTGCCAATCTTGAGCAATGCGTTCGGGAAAACGTTGAAAAAGGCGAAGGCACTGATCATCTAGTCAAGGAAGCGGTTGAGCTACTGATAAAAAGCAGGTAAAAGAATTTGACCTGACCTTTAGAAAAAGGAGTGTTATTCATGACTTATATTTTACAAGTGGATTTTAAAATGGAGGGACCATTTGGCCACGAAATGGTAAAAGAATTTACTGTTTTAGCAAAAAGCATTAATGAAGAAGAAGGCTTGATCTGGAAGATTTGGACCGAAGACAGAGGGGCAAAGGAAGCTGGTGGCATTTATCTGTTTGAAACGAAGGAATCCGCATGTAAGTACTTGACTATGCACACAGCTCGGTTAAAAGGGTTTGGTATCGAGAAGGTTAACGGAAAAATTTTCGAAGTGAATGAAGTTTTGACTTCAATCAATCATGGACCAATAAAATAAAGAAAAACCTTCATTTTTTTAGTGAAGCAGGTTGACGAATTATATTTTTTAGAATAATATATACCCCGTAGGGTATAAAAAGAAGCGGACTATCGATCAGGGGGAAAACATAATGACTGAAAAGAAAAGAACGACGATCATATTATTTAGTGGTGATTATGATAAGGCAATGGCTGCTTATATCATTGCAAATGGGGCGGCGGCTTACGATCATGAAGTGACCATTTTCCATACCTTCTGGGGATTGAATGCCTTAAGGAAGGATGAGACGGTTTCATTGAAAAAGGGTTTTCTGGAAAGAATGTTTGCAAAAATGATGCCGCGTGGTTCAGATAAAATGGGTCTATCCAAGATGAACTTTGCTGGGATGGGTCCTAAAATGATCAAACATGTGATGAAAAAGCATAACGCCATGTCACTCCCAAATTTAATTGAGTTGGCCCAAGAACAGGAAATCAAACTAATAGCCTGTACGATGACAATGGATTTATTGGGCTTGCAGCAAGAGGAATTAATGGATGGAATTGAGTATGCAGGTGTTGCGGCTTATTTAGCTGAAGCAGAGGATGGAAATGTAAACTTATTTATATAATTTTGGGTTCGGGAGGGATGATGTTCAAATGGGAACTATATTTAATCTCATCATATTAGGTTTCATCGTTTGGTTATTATATCAGCGATTTGTCCCGGCAAAGGGGATAAAAAATATAAATGCGGCAGAGTTAAAAGCTGAGCTGAGTAACAAAGGAAATAAGCAATTCATTGATGTCCGTACTCCTAATGAATATAGGGGCAATCATATTAAGGACTTTAAAAATGTACCTTTAAGCGAACTTGGCAAAAGGGCACAAGAACTTTCTAAAGATAAAGAAGTGGTTGTGATCTGCCAAAGCGGGATGCGGAGCAGTAATGCATGTAAAGCATTGAAAAAACTAGGATTTAAAGAAGTCACTAACGTAAAAGGCGGCATGAGTTCTTGGCGCGAATAAAAGGAGGATCTTAAAAATATGAAAGATATTTTACCGAATGAAGTGAACGCATTATTGAAGGGAAACTCGCCAGTCCACATTATTGATGTGCGGGAGGTGGAGGAAGTAAAGGCAGGGAAAATACCCAATGCTTTGAATATCCCGTTGGGTCTAGTGGAATTTAGAATGCAGGATCTGGATAAATCAAAAGAGTATATCATGGTCTGCCGGTCAGGGGGCAGAAGTTCAAGGGCCGCACAGATACTTGAGGATCATGGATATAAAGTGTTGAACATGGTGGGTGGTATGAATGGATGGGAAGGTCCCACAGAATAAATTTTAAATTAGAATATACCCCCATACCTATTAAGGGAACAAGGAGGATATAAAATGATTAAAACAAATTCCGTTTTGGATGCTAAAGGTTTAGCTTGTCCAATGCCAATCGTAAAAACGAAAAAAGCCATGAGTGGCCTGGAAGCAGGGGAAGTGCTGGAAGTTCAAGCGACTGATAAAGGGTCAACTGCCGATATGAAAGCGTGGACGGAAAGTACAGGTCATCAATATTTAGGTACAGTTGAAGAAGGAACCACACTAAAACATTATCTTCGGAAAGCGAGCGGAGAAGAAACAGAAGTGAAGAAGCATGAAAAAATCATTTCAAATGAAGAACTTCTTCAAGTCATGGAAGAAAATCGAAATATGATCCTTCTGGATGTACGAGAATCCGCAGAGTATGCTTTCCATCATATTCCAGCATCAATATCCCTTCCAATGGGTGAATTGGAACAACGTATGGGTGAACTTGATAAAGAGTCAGAGATCTTCGTGATTTGCCGTTCTGGCAGCCGAAGTGATCTTGCTGCACAAAAGCTGACGTCGGCTGGATTTGAACAGGTATTCAATGTTGTACCTGGCATGAGCCAATGGAACGGACCTACACAAAAATCCGTTAAAGAATAAAGGTGACTCTAAAATGGAGGAAAATATCATGACTAACAAAGTAGCTATAATCGCAAGTAATGGTGGTGTATTTGACGCATATAAAGTGTTTAACATCGCAACGGCAGCAGCAGCAACAGATCAAGAAGTGGCCATTTTCTTTACATTTGAAGGCTTGAATTTAATTCATAAAGAAATGAATGGACAGCTTCCTTTGCCTGAAGGTAAGGAGCATTTTGCCAAAGGTTTTAAAAAGGCTAATGTTCCTTCCATTCCGGAATTAGTTACTATGGCACAGGAAATGGATGTCAAGTTTATTGGGTGTCAAATGACCATGGACGTTTTGGGGATGGAAAAAGAAGCTTTAGTTGACGGTATCGAAGTAGGTGGGGCAATCACATTTTTAGAGTTCGCTAAAGATGCCGATGTTACATTAACCTTTTAATGAAGGTAAAAATTTTTGGAATTTTTAATACTATAGGGGGTATACAGGATGACGTTTAAGCAAATGACAGCCGCTGAGGTTTCAATGAAGGTAATCAAAAAAACAGACTTATTTATTTTGGATGTTCGAAATGAAAGTGACTTTAATGATTGGAAAATTGAAGGGCAGAACTTTGAATTCCTTAATATCCCTTATTTTGATCTACTGGATGGCGTAGAGGAAATCCTCGATCAAATCCCGGCCAATAAAGAAATCCTGGTAGTATGTGCAAAGGAAGGCTCATCTGTCATGGTAGCTGAAATGCTATCTGAAGCTGGATTGGATGTTTCTTATTTAAAGGGCGGCATGAAAGCATGGAGTGAACACTTGGAACCAGTTAGGGTCGGCGAATTGACCAATGGCGCAGAAATTTACCAATTTGTTCGACTTGGTAAAGGCTGTCTATCTTACATGGTCATCTCCAATGGTGAAGCAGCCGTTATTGATTCTACAAGAATGATAGATGCCTATCTTGATTTCGCCGATGATATCGGAGTGAAAATTACACATGTTCTGGATACGCACTTACATGCCGATCATATTTCTGGTGGAAGACGAATAGCGGAAGTAACAAATGCAGCCTACTGGCTGCCGCCAAAAGATGCGGCTGAAGTAACTTTTGAATATCAGCCATTAGAAAGCGGTAAAGTGATAACGATCGGTCATACAGCGATTGATATCCAAGCATTATACTCACCGGGCCATACCATTGGATCCACTTCATTTGTGGTCGATCAAAAATACTTGCTTTCCGGGGATATACTGTTCATTGATTCCATTGGAAGACCGGACCTAGCTGGATTGGCTGAGGATTGGGTAGGGGATTTGAGAGAAACACTTTATACACGTTATAGAGAATTATCGGACGAGTTAATTGTATTGCCATCACATTTCATGATCATCGATGAATTGAATGAAGACGGAAGTGTCGCTAAAAAGTTGGGTGCGCTGTTTGCTGACAATCATGGATTGAACATTACAGATGAAACGGAATTCAGAGAGCTGGTAACAGGTAATTTACCGCCTCAACCAAACGCTTATCAAGAAATCCGCGAAACCAATATGGGAAAGGTCGAGCCTGATGATGAAAAACAACGGGAAATGGAAATCGGACCAAATCGTTGTGCGGTTCGCTAATACTGATAAAAATAGAATCCAAGAAAATAGGAGAGATGAAATATGAATTCAGATAAAGTGTTAGACGCTAAGGGACTTGCATGTCCAATGCCGATAGTTAAAACGAGAAAAGCGATGAATGATTTGCAAACCGGGCAGTTCTGGAAATACATGTAACCGATAAAGGAGCTAAAGCCGACTTAGCGGCTTGGTCAAGATCTGGTGGCCATGAACTGGTGGAAACGGCTGAAGAAAATGATATACTGAAATTTTGGATCAGAAAAGGCTGATAAAGGGAAGGGAACCATTAGGGTTCCCTTCTTTTAAGGGAGGCACTTATAATGGATATCACCTTTATTTTGACCATCTTTTTGATTGGTTTTATAGGTTCATACATTTCTGGAATGCTCGGCATCGGCGGCTCGATAATAAATTATCCAATGCTGCTGTTCATTCCTCCGATCTTTGGTTTAGCGGCATTTAGTGCCCATGATGTGACAGGCATAAGTGCTGTACAAGTCTTATTCGCTTCCATCGGAGGTATATGGAGTTATCGGAAGAGCGGACATTTAAATACAACGCTTATTCTCTATATGGGGATCAGTGTGTTAATCGGAAGCGTGGTAGGAAGTTTTGGATCACAATCGATGTCGGAAAACGGAGTGAATATCGTCTATGGCGTTTTGGCGTTGATAGCGGCTGTCATGATGTTCATACCGAAGAAAGGGATAGATGACATTCCTTTGGATCAAATTACTTTCAACAAATGGCTTGCGGCCATCCTTGCCTTAATCGTTGGTTTAGGCGCTGGTATAGTCGGTGCCGGAGGGGGATTTCTATTAGTTCCGATCATGCTTATCGTTTTAAGAATTCCAACCAGGGTAACGATTGCGTCTTCATTAGCCATCACTTTCATTTCATCCATAGGTGCAACAGTAGGGAAAATCTCAACGGGACAAGTCGAATACTATCCGGCATTAATCATGGTTGTTGCTAGTTTAATGGCATCTCCGCTTGGGGCAATGGCCGGTAAAAAAATGAAGGTAAAAGTTCTGCAAGTCATACTGGCCCTATTGATTTTAGCGACGGCTGTGAAAACCTGGGTGGGTATCATGTCTTGAGGCACTTTCTTGCAGGAAGTGGTGGGTCCTGGGGAGAGTTCATCACGGTCATCAAATTTTTTATTTATGAACCAGTTATATAAGGGTTACCAAGGATTGTACCACTTCTAAAGAAGTGGTATTTTTTATTGACATTTTTTGTGATTGTAAGCTCTTGTTAGGGATCTTCAAAATAAGTTTAATCAAGTTTGAATATTTGGAAGCAAATCTTGATTTTTCCACTGTTTTGTCTTTTTCAAGGGCGTCCTGTTTGTGCTGCGAATTCAACTCTAATGTTTAGGTTGTATCAATTTTTAGTATTTACCCATTAATTAAATATAAATTTCGTGAGTAATTGAAAATACGCATATGGGTACCTGCAGAAATCAGCTAAGGTATTTTGGATCTCCATGCAATCTGGGGATAGGGCATTTTATGAGGAAATTTGCATATAATCGAAGGGAAAAAGAGTTATATAGTCCTGTGTGATAGTTGAAATTGGAAAACCTTTCCGGTAACATATAATGAGAATCATATAATAGGAGGTTGTCCATTGGCTTTACAAATTAAAGAAGTTACGAAAAAATTCGGGGAATTCACTGCTGTCAACAAGCTTGATTTAACTATCCCCGAAAAAGAAATGTTCGGCTTTTTAGGCGGGAACGGAGCGGGGAAAACGACTACGTTCCGAATGATACTCGGCCTGCTTGACCCGACTGAAGGGGAAGTGACCTGGGATGGTAAAAAAATCGATTATACGACCAGTTCATTGATTGGCTATCTTCCTGAAGAACGCGGACTATATCCAAAACTGAAGGTGCGCGATCAAATTGTGTATTTGGCTAGATTAAGAGGGATGAACAAAAGGGATGCTTTGAAAGAATTGGAGTATTGGCTGGACCGCTTTATGGTTCCTGAATATATCGATAAGAGAGTTGAAGAGCTTTCAAAGGGAAATCAGCAAAAAATCCAGCTAATCGCATCCATGATCCATAAACCTGAATTACTTATCCTTGACGAACCCTTCAGCGGCCTGGATCCAGTGAATGTGGAAATACTGAAGAAAGCCGTCATCGACTTAAGGGACAGCGGTACGACAATCGTTTTCTCTAGCCATCGCATGGAGCATGTTGAGGAGATGTGTGAGCATCTTTGCATCATGCATAAAGGTTCTCCTGTTGTGGCTGGAAAATTAAAAGAAATCAAGCGTTCTTTTGGTAAAAAGAATGTGTCAATTAAAGCTGATTTTGATTTATCCTTTTTGGATAATTATTCAGGTGTAACAAAAGTAAAGAACACGATGGAAGGAAAGATTCTTCAAGTCACTGGTGAAGATGTGGCTGAGAACATGATTCGTGATCTTGTTCCAAGAGGTTTCGTCAGGAAGTTCGAATTGGAAGAACCATCGCTGACGGATATTTTCATTGAAAAAGTGGGTGCCGTCTATGAATAACTTTTGGATTGTCCTTTCCCATACATATCTATCAAAATTAAAAACGAAATCCTTTATCATTTCTACAATCATTATGATGGCCCTGATTCTTGTCCTTACGAATATTTCGAATCTTATTGATAAATTCGACAGTGATGATCAGGAAAAGGTTGCCGTCATCGATCAAACTGAAGGTAGCTTATTTGATTCTTACAAAAAAGCGGTAGCAGGTGTGAACGACGACCTATCGATAATATCCGCCCAGGATGAAAAGGAAGCGGAGAAAATGGTCAACGCGGAAGATATCGTTGGGTATTTGTTAATCGAAAAGGATGAAACCGTCGGCTTCAAGGGAACGTATAAAGCGAATCAAATTTCAGATTCTGCGGTAAGTAATGATTTGCTTTTAGCGCTTACCCAATTGAAGGGTCAAATAACTGCGAAGGAATTGAATTTGACAGAGCAGCAAATCGCTCAATTGAATACGCCGCCAGCATTTGATACGATTGCGCTTCAGAAAAATGCAAAAACGGAAGAGGATCTCAATCAAGCACGAGGTCTCGTGTATGTGCTCCTATTCGTCATTTACTTCGGTGTATTGATGTATGCAACGATGATTGCAATGGAAGTGGCTACGGAAAAAACATCACGGGTCATGGAAATCCTGATTTCAAGTGTCCCGCCAGTAACACAGATGTTTGCCAAAATAATGGGTGTTGCTTTGCTTAGTCTTACGCAAATGATTTTATTTTTTGGAGTGGGCTATTTCTCGATTAAACAAAACTTGACAGGTATGGATGAAGGATTCTTTTCATTTTTCGGTTTCGGAAGCACCGATATCTCAACTATCATTTATGCAATCATCTTCGCTTTGCTTGGTTATTTTCTTTACGCGACTCTTGCGGCATGCCTTGGGTCCGTTGTCAGCAAAATTGAAGATGTCCAGCAAATGATTTCACCGATGACCATGCTAGTCGTCATTGCATTCATGATTGCGATGTTTGGACTGGGGAATCCGTCAGCGAGTTATATTACGATTACATCTTTCATTCCATTTTTCACGCCTATGATCATGTTCTTGCGCGTAGGGATGCTTGAAGTTCCATTCTGGGAAATCGCCATCAGCATTGCTGTGTTGATCTTAACCATTGTTTTACTTGGAATTATCGGAGCAAAAATCTATCGTGGTGGAGTCTTGATGTACGGAAGCTCAAAATCACTGAAAAGCATCAAGAATGCATTGCAACTATCAAAGAAAAATTAACATGCAGCCTGGATCCTTCATTTCTGATGGAGGTATTCAGGTTTTTTACTAAGTTAATAATTTCAATTTATGAAAAAGGAACGAAAAGCAACATAGATATAAAGGAACATTAATATATTCCAGTTAGGCAACCACGATTAGGAGTGAATTATTATGAGCAATCTGGTAACGTTGACGATAGCTTCAGAAGCGTTTCTCTTGCTATCCTTCATCATTATTATTTTATCAAGCAGGAATCTGAAAATGAATGTTCTCTGGGTCATCCTCCTCATAATTGGAGGTGCACCGCTTCTATATTTAGCCATTGATCATGTGAAAAACGATTATATGGATGCAAATATCGGGTTGGGCCTCGCCTTTATGTTTACCTGGATATATAGCGCTGTAGCCTTTATCATTGCCATCATTCTTTTAGTGAAGAAGAAAAGGAATAATAATATTTCAAAAGAACAGTAAACATTACATTTTGGCATCGTAAATTAAATGAAAATAAAAAGGCTGAGGATGCATGAGTATCCTCAGTCATTTTTTTTGACATTCCTGGTTCGGAATGCTCTCACCCTGAACCAGGAATGTTGATTTCCTCTCCAGGCACTCGCTTTCCGCGGGCGGTCCGGGAGCCTCCTCGACGCTTCGCGCCTGTGGGGTCTCCCTTGGACGCGCTTTTCTAAGCAGGAGTCTCGCACACCCGCTCCAATCAACTTATTCAGATAAAAACACTTTTGTCTAAAAAAGGGGGCTGAAGTAGCTCACCCCGAATCCTTTTTTAAATTGTTTGTCCTTCATGTTTTTACCTTTTTATACGGGGTGAAATCTCATTAGATTGAAAAAATTTTCGACACACCTGTCGAAAAACTGGCTAGCCGAGACACCACAGTCGCTTGCTTTGATGAGGCTTGGCAGACAGTCGACTTCTGTAATCAACTGAATATTGTTTGTCATCAGTGTTTTTATGTTAACTGGTTGAATAAAACATACTATCCTTTTCTTAGGCAAATAGGTTCTTGGCGGTCTATGTCCATGATAGTACAACTCATAAAATGTCCGTTTCTTAGCTTAAGAATAGAAAACATTATTAAACGAATAGTAATAAATAAGGAACATAAATCTTTTTCTTTGCATAGGGTAGTAGGGTATGGTATATTAATTTTCGAGGAGGGATGGGAAATGGATGAAATGTTGAATGGTAAAGATTCTGTGAATGAAGAAGAATGCTGTACGACCTCTTCCCACGGCCGAAAGAGTCATCACTCAGAAGCAGTAAAAAAGAATTTAACGACCCGGTTGAATCGAATTGAAGGTCAAATTCGCGGTATAAAGGGTCTTATTGAAAAAGATACGTATTGTGATGATGTGATTACCCAAATAGCAGCTACACAAAGCGCGATGAATAGTGTAGCCAAGATATTATTGGAAGGCCATCTAAGGAATTGTGTGGTCGAACGCCTGAATGAAGGGGATACAGAGGTTATAGATGAAGTGCTTGTAACGATACAAAAATTAATGAAAAAATAAAGGAGCAGATGTTGAAATGGAAAATGTAACATTGAGTGTAAGTGGAATGTCTTGTGGTCATTGTGTGAATGCAGTTGAAGGGAACGTAGGAAAACTTGCAGGTGTTGAAAGCGTAAAAGTGCATTTGGACGCAGGAAAAGTAGATGTAGCGTTTGATAAGGAAAAAGTATCACTTGAGAAAATAAAAGAAAAAATCGATGATCAAGGCTACGATGTCGAATAAGTCATGTGAGTGCTGTTAAGCACTTTTTTTTACAAAAAAATATACCCCATAGCGGTATAGGAAGGCGGGGATGATGTGAGCGGCCAAACAAAAGAAACAACCTTACAGATTACAGGTATGACTTGCGCTGCCTGTGCTAACCGGATTGAAAAAGGGTTAAACCGAATGGAAGGCGTTGAGGAAGCCACCGTTAATTTGGCTCTTGAGAAATCTGTCATTAAATATGATACGGAAAAATTAAGCAACAAGGACTTTGAAAAGAAAATTCAAGACCTTGGCTATGATGTAGTAAAAGAGAAAAAGGAATTTACGATTACGGGCATGACCTGTGCTGCCTGTGCTAACCGAATTGAAAAAGGGTTAAATAGGCTGGATGGAGTAAGCATGGCCAATGTGAATCTTGCGCTCGAAAATGCGACAGTCGAATATGATCCTTCCGAGGCCTCCCCAGTTGACATCATTCAACGGGTGGAGAAGTTAGGGTATGGGGCGATCATCAAGGAAGATAACCAGGAATCCGCGGATTTCCGTCAAAAAGAAATTCAAAAACAAAAGAATACATTCATTTTTTCGGTCATATTATCATTTCCATTGTTATGGGCGATGGTAAGCCATTTTAGTTTTACTTCGTTTATCTATATGCCTGATTTCCTCATGAATCCTTGGGTGCAAATGGCATTCGCCACCCCCGTGCAATTTCTGATTGGTAAGCAGTTTTATGTGGGGGCTTATAAAGCCTTGAAAAATAAAAGTGCCAACATGGATGTATTAGTCGCAATGGGAACATCCGCTGCCTATTTTTACAGTGTTTATCAGGCGATCATCTCGATGGGATCCCATCACAATACGGCACAACTTTATTTCGAAACTAGTTCGATTCTTATCACCCTCATTCTCTTAGGGAAGCTTTTTGAAGCAAAAGCAAAAGGACGTTCTTCCGAGGCCATCAAAAAATTGATGGGGCTTCAGGCCAAAACGGCACTGGTGTTAAGGAACGGGGGAGAACATGAAATACCACTTGAGGAAGTCATCGTGGGAGATACGATTTTGGTGAAGCCGGGTGAAAAGATCCCTGTCGATGGAGAGGTATTCGAAGGGAACTCTGCCGTTGATGAATCCATGTTAACGGGTGAGAGCATTCCGGTGGATAAAACAAATGGGGATACTGTGATTGGCTCAACATTGAATAAGAATGGGTTTCTCAAAATGAAAGCGACAAAGATCGGAAGGGATACCGCTCTTTCCCAAATCATAAAAGTGGTCGAGGATGCTCAAGGGTCCAAAGCCCCGATTCAACGTCTTGCTGACCAAATTTCCGGTGTCTTCGTTCCCATTGTTGTCGGAATCGCCCTTTTAACTTTTCTGGTTTGGATGATATGGGTTAACCCTGGAGAATTCACACCAGCTTTTGAAGCGATGATTGCAGTGCTAGTCATAGCCTGTCCGTGTGCTTTAGGTCTGGCCACTCCCACATCCATCATGGCAGGATCAGGGCGGGCCGCTGAATTCGGTATTTTATTTAAAGGCGGGGAACATTTGGAAACCACACACCATATAGATGCGGTCATTTTGGATAAAACGGGAACAGTGACAAATGGTGCCCCTGTGTTGACCGATGTCCTCATCGAGAACGGTATGGAAGAAGAACAGTTTTTATCTCTAATCGGAGCAGCTGAAAAACAATCTGAACACCCTCTTGCGCAATCAATCGTTCAAGGAATTCAAGCAAGACAGATATCACTTGCTGCGATAGAGGAATTTGAAGCGATTCCTGGATACGGCGTGAGAGCTGTAGTGGATCAAAAAGTGTTATACGTCGGAACGCGTAAGTTGATGAAGCAAAATAACGTGGATATTACTAAGGCATTGACAGCGATGGAAGCATTTGAAGAGCAAGGGAAGACAGCAATGCTCGCTAGCATTGATGGGGAATATGCAGGACTCATTGCCGTTGCCGATACGATAAAAGATACCTCGCTAACGGCGATTAAAAGGTTGAAAGCAATGGATATCCAGGTCATCATGATAACCGGGGATAATCAAACGACAGCAAATGCCATCGGCCATCAAGTGGGCATTGACCAAGTGATTGCAGAAGTCCTTCCTGAAGGGAAAGCGGAAGAAGTGAAAAAACTGCAGTCCGCAGGTAAAAGAGTGGCAATGGTCGGAGATGGGATAAATGATGCTCCAGCGCTGGCATTGGCCGATATAGGAATGGCTATAGGAACCGGGACGGACGTAGCCATGGAAGCCGCCGATATCACTTTGATCCGGGGGGATTTGAACAGTATTGCAGATGCAATCCTCATGAGCCGGAAAACGATGCGGAATATCAAACAAAACCTTTTCTGGGCTTTTGCCTATAACGTAATCGGGATACCAATTGCGGCAATCGGACTGCTTGCCCCCTGGTTGGCTGGTGCTGCCATGGCTTTCAGTTCTGTATCAGTCGTATTGAATGCACTTCGCCTTCAACGGGTAAAGCTCTAAAGATATAATGAAGGCATTTGTACTGACTTAATATAACCATGCCACGAGCGTTTGGATTTTCATTCCAACAAATAAAAGCCGATGATTCCTTGGCAAGTGAATCATCGGCTTTCATCTGGAATAGCCGTGCTTTTATATGTTAATAGCGACTCCTAACTGATGTTCCTTCATACTTTCGGTTGCCAAACCGATTATTTTAAACAATAAAATACATAATCCGTTGGTGCGCCACGCTCGCCTTGCTGATGGAGCATCGCTGAAACATTACCGCGATGATAGGTCCCATGATTCACTACATGATGGATGAGGTCGGCAAGTATAAACTCACAAGCCCCCATTTTGGGATGTTCGGTCACAATGGTCCGTTCAAGATCAGGCTGAGAAGTAAAAAAATTATCATAATCCTTTGCAAGTTCATCATAGGAGGATTCAAGTTCATGTATTGAGAACCCGTCCACTTCTTTCCGCCGCTGTTCAACTTTCTTAAAAGTATCTTGAACGGTGCTTCCTTTCATTATCTCCAACCAGGTAATATCTGTTGCGTAAAGGTGAACAAGGACTTCCTTGATGGATGGAAAGACACTTTTTATCGTGTCGCCATAGACTCCGTCCGGTAATTGTTTTAGGTTTTGGAACACTTGCTGATTAGCCCACACGTGGTAATCATACATTTTCCTTGCACGGTTCATTTCCATTTTTTCACTCCTTCAATTGTTACATATCCTTTTCGACATAATTTAAAAAATACCTCTATAAAAAATAACGGTCATCCTTTAAAGAAAAATTACTTTTTTGATAAGTGAATAAATTGGTTTTTCAGCAAAAAGTACTTGTTTATAGAAAGTTTTTCATATGGGCAGCCTTTTTACTGGATCAGTCTAATAAGTTTAGTAACACAAGCAATAAAATAAAGTTTAGCAGAGCCTTAATAAAAGAAGTAATGGCTAGACACTTTACTATTTTGGTACCCATTTTGAGGCATTAGTTCAACAATCTAAACATTATTTTTGATTAGATGAAGTTTTTTAAAAGGTATCTGATAATTTGTCCATGCAAATGCCTCGTTTTATACATACCATGATAGAAGATGCCATCCTACTAATGTTATTACGTTGATTACCATCAATGTCGCTTTCACCACTGTTAGAATGTCTATCCACTTTAAGATAGTAGTAGAGCCAGAGTAAATGATTAAGGCTTTCCACAAGTAGGGAATCCACAGACATGAAGTAATGGTAAAAGGTGATATAAAATAAAAAAGAAAAAACGGTTGGATATGTAACCAATAGTCATTCAGGGATGGAAAGCATAAACTAGCGAATTAATTTGTTAGAAAAATAGAACCGTCAGCCATCGATAACAAGCGGTTTTTATTCTTCAACTGTCGGGCTGATTTTTGGAATCTAAGAGTGTGCAAGTTCGCTTTATATGAAATTATTGTTAATAATTATAATAACTCTTATCGAGAGAGGTGGATAAAAATGAAAGCAGATGCCGTTTTTGAAGGTGGGGGGGTCAGGGGAATTGCTTTTATTGGAGCGATTCAAGCAATGGAAGAGGAAAAAGTAGAATGGGAGAGACTTGCGGGGACATCAGCAGGAGCAGTAATCGCAGCTCTTTTGGCTAGTGGCTATAAAAGCCATGAAATTAGAGAGCGGTATAGTGAAATCAACTACTCAAAGATTCGAGGCAGGACATTTCTGAATCGAATTCCCATTGTGGGCTTCTTTTTGGAACTTATGGTTCATCTTGGGATTTTCAAAAACGACTATTTGGAAAAATGGGTGGATTCTCTTCTTTCAGAAAAAGGGATTAAGACATTCGCGGATCTTCCAGATGGAAAGTTGAAGATAATTGCGTCTGATGTTTCGAATGGCCAGATGCTTATTTTGCCAGATGATTTGGTACGCTATGGTATGTCACCTGCTGATTTAAAAGTTTCAACTGCCGTAATGATGAGTGCCTCTCTGCCATTTTTCTTCCGTCCGGTTATCTGGAAATCAAAAGACCGGAAAAAATCCTACATTTTAGATGGTGGTTTACTTAGTAACTTCCCAATATGGATTTTCGATACAGAAAATCCTCGCTTTCCAACATTCGGATTCCATTTTGTGAAAGATGAAGTTAACATAGATCCGGTTATACCAACGCCAATCCACCTTTTCAAAAATATATTTAAAACGATGCTTCAAGCCCATGATTTACGACATATGGACGAAGAAACGATTGAACGCACGATTCAAATTCCTACTGGCGGCATCGACGCAACGGACTTTGAACTGAATGAGGAAGAAATCGACTTTCTCTATCAATCAGGCTATACTTCTGCAAAAGAATTTTTGTCTAAGTGGGATTTTGAAAAATATAAGCTCAAACGGATGCAAAGAGTAAAAAATAAGTAGGAGAATCATTACGCTATCGTTTCAAAAGGGTGAAAGAGGGGGACGAGGAGCTGTTACAACGGCTCTTTTTCTTATTGAATGAACGAACCAATCGTTTAATTCAAAAGCAATAAGTGGAATTACAATCATAAAAAATTAATATAATATATTATTTTGATATTGGTTAACAAATATTATAAAAGCATTTAAATGTATGAGGAAATGAGACTTTTAAAAATTATTAGATGACATAATAAATAGTATCTTTTACGACGTCTATGTGAACCAGTCAAAGAATTGACCGAACATAAAAAACTACTTCTTTCGAAAAAAATCTTGACTGAGACATATTTCAAGTCTTGAATGAAGTCATAAAATCCCACAGCTTCTAAAAGAGGTAACGATAATTTGGATAATGATTCTTCAGACCCTTTTTTATATATATTTTTATAAAAATAAAATAAATCTAGTTATATTTTCATACTAATGTTAATATAAAGTGGTAGATAATACCTAACCATGGAAAGGAGAGGATTTTATAAAAAGATATAGAAATCGGAATTGTTCCTGCCTCAGCCTTCAGCCTTCAGCCTTAAACCTTTGTCCTTCAGCCTCTACTTAGATCACTCCATAAACAGCATCTTCTATGAGAGAATTTATTTCTTAAATGTAGGAAAAATGTTAAGAAAAAATCTACTAGAAGGGGAATAGAATATTATGAAAAATATATTTGCCTTTTCATTATCGTTGATTATTTTATTTAGTTTTGTAGCTCCTTCATTTGCAAGTATAGAAGTTAGCAACGAGACATCGACACAACAAGAAGTAAACGAACATGCCTATTCTTTTAATGAACTAGAAATAATAAGTAATACAATTTTAACGGAGCAAGAGATTGAAAATCTATATAATGAAGTTATGAGTATTAATACACTTAACTCTGGTGGTATAACTGCATATGGACCTATTTCAGGTGGATCAACAATAACTGAAATAGCTCCTATTTATAGAACCTACAAAAATACCGGTGTAAATGAAGCCAAAAATCTAATTTTTGCATATATGATGAAAAAGATTCCTAAAAAACTGACAGATAGTGTATTCGCTAATTGGCTTTTTGTAAAGTTAAATAGCTGGTCCAAAATTAGTCCAACTTACGTGGGTTCTTGGGTATCAAGTTCATATAGCACTGCAGAAAAGAAAAGAAATTATCATGCGACAGTGGTTCATTATGGCAAAAGTAATTACACATCACCTAAATCAGTTCAATATTTCCAATGCAATTACTGGTTTGGGAAATAATAAATCGAGGAAATGGGGAATAAGATGAATTTGAAAATATTATTGAGAATAGGTATCTTTTTATTATTTTCTTTTCTAATGATTTTTGATTATTTCCCTCATCTCGTTTTCAAAGACATTCCTAAAACTGCACTGACAATTGGAATGATCTCATTAGCGGTTGTCTATATTATCATTAATCGAAAGACTGAAAAAGATTGTGAAAATGCATTAATTGGAGAAGCAGTATTTATTTTTTATATGTTAGTGCTAATAGGATTATTAACGGTAATGGGCGGAAAATCTACTGTAGGAATTTCTTTGAATAATCCTATGCTATGGTTTGTTTTATTATTGACAATCGTTGATATGACCGTAAGATATAGGAAAATGAATGCTTAGAAAACGCTAAACTTATGAAATTGGGAAATTCCGGACGAAAAAACAGCCAGTTGACTGCCTATTTACTTCATATTATCTCAGACTAAAGCTTTAGGCACATAACATGTACTTTATTATTTTCTTATAACGAACGAAGGAGCCTTTATAGCTTCTTCGTTTGGTTGGTTAAGAGTTCCCTTATTTCATAATAAATCGAATCGTATAATCTTTTCCATTGATACTCTACAGCAAGAATTTAATTAATTCTGCGTACCTTTCCTCAAGCCAATCTCGAGCGAATACATTAGGTGCAACTAATGTCATTCGGTCACTTTCAATAGAAGAAAAGTACACATCTTTCATCCAAGCCTCATAGCTCGGTTTAGAGATCTTTTTCTGCATTTGTAATTTAACAAGGGAGAATATATCTTTATCGTCCAACAATTCATTATGTATTGACACATCTTTTAAAGGAAGTACAGCCTCTTGATCCGGGTTTAAATGATCTATTATTTGAGTGACACGATTTAATTCATGTCTTAGTGAAAGTTTTAGCTTTAGTAACTCCTGCATTAAAAAATCTTAGATTTATCATTACTATCCATTGTACGTCCCCTTGATGTCTGGTTATCTTTCTATTATAACTTTTTTATGTTCTATTCCCATGGCGAATTCTACACGAAATAAGGTAGAAAACTATACTAGGAAGCAATAGGTAAAAGTCCAAGAAAGATCCATGAAGTATTAGTTCATGGATCTTTTTAGACATATTCTAAATCATTTGGTTCTTTTTCATTTGTAAGTAAATTCAACAGTTCATCTAGTTCCTGGCTTTTATGTAATGTTTTTGGGGCAGTAAATCCATAAATCAATCCGGTGGTTATTAGTTCTTTCCTCAATATCTCAATTTTTTCAAATAATGCTTCCATACTCTCCAATGCAGAATCCCTCAAGTACTTTCATTTTTTATTTTGAAACCATTATTACATAAATTAGGATGTTTTTAAATAAAAAGTGAGTAATTACTCATGAATTTTTCAGACATTCGTTAGTCTGATATCGACCATGCTATTATTCTAATTATTCACAGACTTTACATAAACAGATTAAATACTATAAGTTTATTGAAGTTTTTCCATTGTTAAAATAACCCATGGCAGTTATTTGTAACGATTAAATAAATGATTCATGAAGAGAAGTAGGATGAAAGACTGTCGGTAAATGTAAAAGTTTGTAGGTCAATGTAATTGTATGAGTGAATCATATCTCTTTTTGTGTTCGATGGGGACCATTAGTCCTGATTGAAAATTCCTAAATGGGAACTTATTGATTTACACTTCTTCATACACCTTTAAAAATGCCCTTCTATACTTGAACCAGATTCAAATATTAGGAGGGAAAGATCAATGAATAATGAAAGAGCAATGGATGATTTAATTAAGAATTGGAGCGAATTAGGCAAGAACATGGACCGCAGAAACTTTATCCAGGGAGCAAGTAAGCTTGCCGGACTTTCATTAGGTCTTGCCCTTGCTCAATCAATGGGCGGGATTGAAGTGAATGCTGCCCCGAAATTCAGTGATTATCCATTTACTCTCGGTGTAGCTTCAGGTGATCCGCTCTCGGATAGTGTAGTTTTATGGACAAGGTTGGCACCTGATCCGTTGAATGGCGGAGGAATGCCAAATGAAGCCATTTCCGTTAAATGGGAAGTGGCAAAGGATGAGAATTTCAGAAAGATTGTCCAGCAGGGCAAGGAAATAGCCAGGCCGGAACTTGGACACTCCGTTCATGTGGAAGTAAGCGGGTTAAAACCTGACAAGGTCTATTTTTACCGTTTTAAAAGCGGAGGGGAAGTAAGTCAGACTGGGAAAACGAAAACTCTTCCGCCAGTAGGTTCAAGTGTTTCGAGCTTGTCATTCGCGTTTGTTTCATGCCAGCAATTTGAGCATGGTTATTATACGGCATATAAACATTTGGCAAAAGAAGATCTGGATATTGTCTTTCACCTTGGCGATTATATATATGAATATGGACCAAATGAATATGTTTCATCTACAGGTAATGTCCGTGTACATAGTGGTCCGGAGATCATCACGCTTGAGGATTATCGAAATAGATACGCACAATACCGCTCTGATACCCATCTAAAAGCGGCACACGCAGCTTTCCCATGGGTCGTGACATGGGATGATCATGAAGTTGAAAACAATTATGCAAATGTCATCCCGGAAAAAGGACAATCGGTAGAAGCATTCATCAAGAGAAGGGCCGCCGCCTATCAGGCTTACTATGAGCATATGCCCCTTCGTAAATCGTCTTTGCCTAAGGGAGCGGATATGCGGTTATACCGAAATTTCACATATGGAGATCTGGCCTCTTTCTTTGTATTGGATTCCCGTCAATACCGCGATGATCAGGCAAACGGCGATGGAAGTTCCCCGCAAACGCCTGAGTCACTTGATCCGAAACGGACATTGCTAGGTCCAGAGCAGGAACAGTGGCTAACTGACAATCTATCAAAATCAAATACGAAGTGGAACGTTCTGCCTCAGCAGATTTTCTTTGCACAACGGAATTATGGAACACCAACCGCTCCCAAATTCAGCATGGATTCCTGGGATGGGTACCCGGCTGCACGCGATCGTTTAATTGATGTAATCAAAGGAAACAACCTGGAAAATCTGGTCGTGTTGACCGGTGATGTACATGCTAGCTGGGCAGCCAATCTAAAGGCGGATTTCGATGATCCAAATTCAAAGATTTTCGGTGTGGAGTTTGTCGGAACTTCCATCACATCTGGTGGAAATGGAGCGGATAAGCGTGCGGATACTGATAAAATACTAAGTCAGAATCCACATATAAAGTTCTTTAATGATTACCGGGGATATGTCCGTTGCAAAGTAACCCCAGAACAATGGAAGGCTGACTACCGTGTAGTTCCATTCGTGACAGAACCAGGTGCGGACATATCGACAAGAGCATCCTTTGTTTTTGATAAGGATCAAACAGGGCTGCGTAAGGTTGCTTCAGCAGCGGTTATGGAAGGTGTACAAAAAACGAACGAAGTTGAGGAAGATCGGACGCGTGCCCATAATCGCGCACACGAAAAACAAAGAATGAAAAAGCAGGGGAATGTGACGAATTGATAGGGAACCATAATGATGCTTGACAAGAATATGGCGAATAAAAATGAGAAAATCAGAGGAGTGAATAAGTATGCTTTCAAATATAGGAATACCCGGTTTGGTGATTGTCCTCGTGATTGCACTGATTATTTTTGGACCGTCCAAGCTGCCGGAAATCGGCCGTGCATTTGGCCGGACATTGTCCGAGTTCAAAAGTGCAACAAAGGGATTGGTGAATGATTCAGAAAAAGAGGATGAAAACGAGAATAAAGCTGCGTCAAGAGCTGTTAAAAAAGAGGGATGAATTTAATGGGATAGAGCGGGCGGAAAGACTCGCCTGCTTCTTTTCATGAAAAGAGTTCGAGGGAGATGCTATTTGCAATAGTGCAAGTAAAATGTCTAAAAAGGAGGAGTGAAGGTGGAAAGTAAGGATTTACACGTTATTGAGCATATGGAGGAACTCCGAAGCAGAATCATTAAAACACTGATAGGTTTTCTGGCTTTTTTCATAGTGAGTTTCATATTCGTACAGGATATTTATGAACTGCTCATTAAGGATTTGGAAGGAAAGCTTGCCGTGCTGGGACCAAGTGAGATCCTTTGGGTTTACATGATTATCGCTGCGGTTTGTGCAATAGCTGCAACGATTCCGCTAGCAGCCTATCAGTTATGGCGCTTTGTGGCTCCAGCGCTGAAACCGGAAGAGAGAAGAGTTACATTTCGGTTCATACCCGGGCTCTTCATTCTATTCATCACCGGTATCTCATTTGGATATTTTGTTTTGTTTCCAATCGTGCTGGGTTTCCTCACTTCCCTATCGGCCGGGCAGTTCGAGATGATGTTCACAGCTGAAAAGTACTTTCGGTTCATGATTAATTTGATCTTACCTTTCGGGATTTTATTCGAGATGCCGCTTGTGGTCATGTTCCTGACCAGATTAGGCATCATCAATCCAACAGTGTTGAAAAAGTCACGTAAGGTTTCTTATTTCGTCCTGGTTGTCATCTCGATCCTGATTACGCCTCCAGATTTAATTTCGGACATTTTGGTCATCGTCCCTTTACTTGTGCTTTATGAAGTGAGTGTACAACTGTCCAATATGGTTTACCGAAAAAGGCTAATGAAAGATGAGACGGCATTACCTGTAACGTGAAATGGCTGATCCAGATCCTTTAGAAAGAAACATTTCTTAGTAAATAGTTATTGAACACTAAAAAGTTGAGGGGCATATCCCTCAACTTTTTTATTGCGGAATAATAATTGATGATATAAATAGGGGAATATACTTTCCATACCTAAACAGTTTTCTTTTCTTTTTTGTCAGGTTTTGATGTCGGACTAAGTCTATTTAAGCGAGATTATAAATAGCCTTTTCCTTGTATAAACCTTTGGGGATTTATTGGAATGCCTTATTCATTCAGGTAAACTCAAAGGCTTCTGAACAGCGTTAAGTTGTTCAAGAAATCTGCATTGCTTAAATGTTTATATAGTAAACATGAACATCCTCAAGTTTTAAGGAGGATGTTTTATTTTATTTATTAGAAGGAGAGAGGATTCTGGTTAGCGAATTATTGTAATCACTTGAACCAAAAATATGCATTCTTCATAAAATCATTCAAAAATAACGAAAGGGAAAAGGTTCGAATAAATGGTTGTAAGAGGTGTGTATCTTATGGTTCAAGTATAAATATATATTTAAGGGGGGAGACATTATCAAAATATTGAACGGGATGGTGAGAAGTTTATGAAGGATTTAGTGAAAATTATCGCAGGAAACATTTCCATGACCTTTGCCTATGCTTATTTAATCGTTCCCAATGAAATTATCAATGGCGGGGTAACTAGCTCGGCATTATTATTGAATGCATTATCGGGTTATAACATTGCCATGCTAGCCAATTTCGTAACAGGATTACTGTTAATCATTTGTTTAGTTTTTCTAGGGAAAGAATACTTTTTCAAGTCGATTGTAAGTTCGCTTAGCTATATGGTTTTTTTCAATTTTTTTTATTCATTGAAGATTAATTTCGAAATAAATATCGCTTTAGTGATTATCATTTCGTCGATTTTGATAGCGATAGGATATTATTTATGTATAACAGCAAATGCCTCCACTGTTGGCTTTGACGTGATCGCCTTAATTTTACATCATAAAAATGAAAAAATAGATATTGCAGCGACAATAAGGATTATCAATCTTTTCGTACTGATATTGGGACTTCTTGTTTACGGTTATACATCGATCGTTAAGGGAATTGCGTTTACATTGCTTTTTTCATACCTTCTGAAGAAAATGCTGGATAGGAAGCAGAATACCGTAAAATTAGCAACGGAAAGTGTGTTAGATGAATCCTCCAATGTGAAAGAAGTAAAATGAAAAATATTTGAGGTTTTCAGTATTAATGGGCACCTTTTTTATTTGAAAATTTTCATTTTGTTATCTAAATATTCTGATTTTTAAATTGACTTTAAAAAAATCAGAGTGTATTATACACATAGTAAGTGGTCCTAACATCATGACGTAGTGATGTTGGATCCGCTTCGAATGTCAAAATAGCCTTAAGGAAGGGGGAATAGGGTGATATAGAATCTTAAGTTCATAGCGTCATCTCCTGTGTTGTTTTTAAAATGCCATGTTTCCAAGTTCCCACTATCTTTGTGAAAGTGTAAAGGACAGGCAGTTGAAAAAGCTTGTTTTTACATGCAAGTAGCGATTATTTTAGTTGATTCCCCAAAATATTGAAAGTTGGTGGAGGATATGAAACATCAACAGGAAGAACTGAAACCAGGCCTGAAACAAAGACATTTAACGATGATATCCTTAAGTGGTGTCATAGGCGCTGGTTTATTCGTAGGAAGCGGTATCATTATTGGTCAAACGGGCCCCGGGGCGATATTATCATATGTTTTGGCAGGCTTGATCGTTGTTCTAGTCATGAGGATGCTTGGGGAAATGGCCACAGTGAATCCCAATACTGGATCTTTTGCCGTTTATGCAAGAGAGGGGATTGGTGAATGGGCCGGTTTTACAACAGGTTGGTTATATTGGTTCTTTTGGGTTATCGTCATTGCCTTGGAAGCAACAGCGGGAGCTGCAATCATACACAGCTGGCTTCCTTCCGTTCCCGTCTGGGTCATAAGTCTATCTTTGATTATCCTATTGAAACTGACGAATATTTTTTCCGTAAAATCGTTTGGTGAGTTCGAGTACTGGTTTTCAATCATTAAAATAATCAGTATCATACTATTTTTGTGCCTGGGTGTAGCAGTGATATTAGGGTTTATCCCAACGATAAAACCACCTGGTGCTTCCAATCTTTTGAATTTCGGCGGTTTTATACCAAATGGGCTAAGTTCTGTACTTGTTGGCGTCGCAATTGTATTTCATGCATTTGTTGGAGTGGAGATTCCAGCGATTGCCGCGGGTGAAACAAGTGATCCGGTAAAGTCAGTTAGAAGTGCATTGAATAGTGTAGTATGGCGAATCCTGATTTTCTATATTGGGTCCATCGCTATTCTAGTGACGCTATTACCTTGGAATTCGGCTTCCCTGCTGAAAAGTCCATTTGTTGCCGTACTTGAAATGATGGGAATCCCTTCTGCTGCCCTGATCATGAATATAGTGATTCTCATTGCCTTGCTTTCTTGTTTGAATTCGGGTTTATATACGAGTTCACGCATGTTATTTTCACTTGCACAAAAGGGCGATGCCCCAAAGTTATTTTCAAAAGTGAGCAAGAACGGTGTCCCTATATTAGCTGTCGTCGGCTCTACATTATTTGCTTTTATCAGCACCATTTTCAGTTATGTCTCACCTGATAAAATCTTTTTCTTTTTAGTGAATTCCTCGGGTGGAGTGGGAATTCTTGTTTATCTGGCCATTGCGGTTTCCCATCTCAGATTAAGGAAGAGAATGGAGAAAGAAAATCCCGGAATTTTCAAGATCAAAATGTGGTTATTCCCTTATTTGACTTATGTAACCATACTTTCCATGATTTCCGTGTTGATATTAATGGCATTTATCGATTCGCAACGTCCACAGTTTATCTTTACCATGCTATTTAGCTTGATCGTTATCTGTTCATTCTTTTTCCTTCGGCGAAAAAGGGCGAAGTATATGGAGAATGAATTAAATATTATTTCTGGTTCCCCTAATTCTGAAAAACTATAGCTTTTGCTCTATACCATTTTAAGGCAATGCTTCATTTACTTCTATGGAACTCCTCAGACAAAATTCTTCAATCACTAATCAGCTAGAATATGACTCCCATAGAAAAAGAGAGCTGTACCAACAGGTGCTTGGCGCCATCTGTCTTTTAAATCATGAAGGAGGGATTATGTTGAATGGTTTCCGTGTAATGACTAGTGGGGTTATCCTTGGAGCCATGTTGCTGTCAGGCTGCAGCAATTCAAGTGAACCGGACGAGGCTCAACAAGAAAAAAGTCCAGCCATGAATGAAAATCCGGATTCAAATACGGGTGAAACCCAAAATGCAGAGGTTATTAAAAAAGGTGTCGGCGATGTGATTCAATCCATAAAAGGATTGGAATCAGAAATAAGTGCAGAGGCGGATTCAGGGGAAATTCAAGAAATGGGCAAAGAGATCAGTTCTACATGGGATTCGATAGAAAAGCAAGTGGAAGATGAATACCCCGATTGGTATGAACGGATTGAGAAAAACCTTTACCCATTAATTGGGGAGTCCGGGAATGCGGATAAGGACCTTGAAAAAATGAAACGTCTCTCTGAGGCTACTAAAGAAGATTTACAGTTATTTTTGGAAAAAGTGAAATGAATTCTCTTTATACCCAGGTTATCACCAGTGGGGAATTTATGGGTTTAGCAAGTTTGTGATTTTATAGGGGTAAGGATGAGGAGGGAACATAGGTTGGAAAGTGCAAAAGAATGCAAAGAGGTTCAGGCAGTGATCTTTGATTGGGCAGGAACGACGGTGGATTATGGTTGTTTTGCACCGGCCCAAGCATTCGTCGAGATATTCAGGATAAGGGGAATAGATATTACCGTTAAGGAAGCAAGGGAACCTATGGGTTTATTGAAAATGGATCATATAATGGAACTCCTGAAAATGAAACGAATCTCCAATTTATGGATTGCTAAATTCGGGAAAGAACCGGACGAAAAGGATCTAAAATCATTATATATGGATTTTGAGGCTTTGCTTTTTAAGGTTCTAAAGGAAAATGCCAAACCGATGCCAGGCGTAATTGAATTAGTCAGCCGTTTAAGGCAGCAAGGAATAAAAATCGGTTCGACGACCGGGTATACTCGTGAAATGATTGATGTTGTTAAACAAGAGGCGGAAAAATGGGGCTATCAACCAGATTCCATCGTTGCGTCTAACGAAGTGCCTGCAGGAAGGCCTGCCCCTTGGATGTGCTTTAAGACGGCGATGAATCTCCAAGTGTATCCACTCAGCAAAATCGTTAAAGTCGGCGATACGATCAGTGACATCAAAGAAGGCATTTCTGCGGGAATGTGGACTGTTGCCGTATTGAAAGGCGGCAGTGAAATCGGCCTTTCAGAAGCGGAAATCAACGAAATGGACCCATATGATCTGCAAAAAAGGATGAAACATGCAGAAAATCGTTTTTGGAATGCAGGAGCTGATTTCGTAATTGATGAAATAGGTGATTTATTGGAAATCATCGATAGGATCAATTACAGATTGACAGAAAAAAAGGATATATTTATTGGTTAAAAAACGCTTCAAATACATGAGTTAGTGACTATGATGGCTAGAGATGTGAAATAAATTCAAAATATTCAATTTATTTATTGACTGTTTCATCCAATGGTAGTATTATACAACTTATAACTGGTACGGACGTCGCAACGTCATTATCAGAAATAACTATAATTAAGGAGAATGTGCTATGGTCGAAACAAAAATGTTAAGAGGAACGAAAGTTAAAATGACACCAAGTGAAGCCATCGTTGAGACATTAGTGGCCGAGGGAGTTAAACATATCTCGGGAATTCTGGGATCCGCTTTCATGGATATGCTTGATTTATTGCCAACTGCAGGCATCCGTTTCATTGGTGTCCGCCATGAACAAAGTGCAGCACATATGGAAGATGCCTATTGTCGTGTCTCTGGTGTTGCAGGAGTCGTCATCGGACAAAACGGACCTGGAATGACGAATATGGTCACCTCTGTTGCAGCGGCCAATCAAGCTCATACTCCAATGGTGGTCATATCACCATCTGCTGGTACACCAACGGTTGGATGGGATGGATTTCAAGAATGTGATCAGGTTTCCATCTTCAAGGCCATCACTAAGGAAACGGTTAGAGTGACACACCCAGGTCGGGTCGCTGATTGCCTTAGGACAGCATTCCGGATTGCCTATGCCGAGAGGGGACCGGTTTTATTCGATATCCCCCGTGATTACTTCTATGGTGAAGTGGAAGATCAAATACTACAACCACATCAATATCGCGTAGATGAACGTGGCTGCGGATCTTCTGCATCCTTGGATAGAGCGGCAGAAATCTTAGCTGAGGCTGAGTATCCTGTCATTATTTCCGGTAGGGGAACGGTCGATTCAGATGGCATTGAGGAAATTAAGAATATTGCAGAATATTTAACAGCTCCGGTAGCTGTCTCCTATATGCATAATGATGCCTTTCCTGCAGATCATCCATTGTCAGTCGGCCCAATCGGTTACATGGGTTCGAAGGCAGCCATGAATACACTAAAGAAAGCGGACGTCATCTTGGCGGTCGGTACAAGATTATCGGTTTTTGGAACGTTACCATGCTATGACATTGATTATTTCCCTAAGGATGCACAAATCATCCAAATAGATATTAATCCAAGGCAAATAGCGAGGACACACCCTGTGGAAGTCGGGATCATCGGAGATGCCCGTGAAGCGAGCCATGAAATCTTGAAACGGTTGAAGGCTAATAAACCTAACCTAAAACAAGAAAAAAAGCGGATGGTCGAGGTAACGAATGAAAAACAAAAATGGGAAGAAGAATTGGTGAAACTTGCGATGATCGAAGGAACGCCGATCAATCCGCGTCGAGCCCTTTTGGAATTGACTAAAGTGTTGCCTGAAAATGCCATCGTTACTACGGATATCGGTAATGTATCGTCAACTGCAAACGCTTACTTAAAATTCAATCAAAGCCGCAGGCATATCGCTGCGCTTACATTCGGGAACACGGGATTTGCTTACCCATCTGCACTTGGTGCCAAGTTAGCTGAACCGAACACGCCTGTTTTAGCCATTGTTGGAGATGGCGCGTGGGGCATGAGCTTACATGAAGTGAGTACGGCCGTTGAAGAAAACATACCGGTCATAGCATGTGTGTTCAATAATAATGCATGGTGTGCAGAGAAAAAGAATCAGGTCGATTTTTATAATAATCGTTTTGTAGGGGCGGATATCCAAAATCCTGATTTCGCAGAAGTTGCCCGGTCAATGGGTGCTGTTGGTATTAGAGTGGAAAAACCTGAGGAGTTAGGCACTGTCATTGAAGAAGCAATAAAATCAAACAAACCGACGGTCATTGATATACAAGTGGATGGAACACAATTAGCTCCTCCATTTAGAAAAGATGCATTAAAAATGCCTACTAGATTATTAGAAAAATATTCACATCTAGATCATAAAAACTGGGATAAATAATGGCGGTAAAAGGTGATATGACAGGTGCGATGACTTATTTTGGTCATCGCACCATCACCAATGAGGTCTGTAACAGCATGGGAACTTAACTTAATTGCGTTCGATGAAAAATAAGGGGGTTTCAATTGTGAAGATGGAAACTGAAACGAAAGACCTTGTTCAAATGGATAAAGACCATTTATGGCATGCGATGCATCGCTATAATGAGAAGGATGCTCCCATGATGGCTACAGAAGGATCCGGCTCATGGTTCACAGATACTAAAGGTGATAAATATCTAGATGGGGTTTCCGGTTTATGGTGCTTGAACCTGGGTCACGGGCGAAAAGAGATTGCGCAGGCAGCCTATGAACAAATGATTAACTTATCTTATTTCCCTTTAACGTTAAGCCATCAGCCGGCAATCGAATTATCTGCAAAAATAAGCGAACATTTAAAGGGCTCCTACACAACGTTTTTTACGAACAGCGGCTCTGAGGCGAATGAGACAGCTTTTAAAATAGCCAGGCAATATCATTCCCAAAACGGCAATCAGGGTAAATACAAATTCATCTCAAGGTACAGAGCTTATCATGGCAATACTTTTGGCGCGCTAAGCGCAACCGCACAGGCAAATCGGAGAGTGAAATATGATCCTGCGGTTCCAGGCTTCCTGCATGTGCCTCCGCCGTATAGTTATCGGAGTCCGTTTGGGGAAAACGTTGAAAGCTCAGATTTGCTTGCAGCTGAATATATCGATCAGGTCATTAATTTTGAAGGGGCTGAAACGGTAGCTGGTGTTATTCTTGAACCATTCATCTCTGGTGGCGGTGTCCTTATTCCTTCGAAAGAATACTTAACGAGGGTTTCGGAAATCTGTAAGAAGCATGATGTTCTTTTAATTGTGGATGAAGTGGTTTCAGGTTTTGGAAGAACTGGAAAAATGTTTGGGTTCATGCACTCCGATGGGGTTCAACCGGATATTGTTACAATGGCAAAGGGGTTGACCAGCGGTTATCTTCCCCTTGGAGCAACGGCGGTGAATTCGAGGATTTATGAGAAATTCAAAGAGAACGGAAATTTAAATCATTTCAGGCATGTGTCAACATATGGAGGCCACCCTGCATCTTGCGCAGTTGCGCTAAAGAACATTGAAATCTTGGAAAATGAAAAAATCGTTCAACGTGTATCTGAGCTTAGTGAATCGACACTAAGTGAGCTCTTTGAATTGACAGCCCTGGATAAAGTAGGGGAAGTTCGGGGAGTCGGGTTTTTATATGGCATTGAATTAGTGGAAGATAAAAAGACAAAAACGCCTGTTTCCGATGAGTTCATGGGTAAAATAATCGGGGCTTGCAAGGAAAAGGGTCTTATCATCGGCCGTAATGGTGATACAGTTCCTGGATATGGAAATGTATTGATCATTGCACCCCCTTTATCTTCGACCGTTGAAGATCTTCGCTTTGTCATAGAAACGGTTAAATCCGTTTTATATCAATTATGTTAATAAAAATAGATGATTGAGCTTTAGGGACAATATATAGAGACGAAAAATGAAGATGGGCATGATATGTCTAACCGTTATGACATCCATGTCCATTTTTTCATGGTGGGTCTAACAGGGGGAAAACTGGAGATTCCGAAGTAGGAGGAAATATGCAATCACAACATAGGTTATTGGTGGTTCTTGCACATCCCGATGATGAGTCATTCCTGTGTGGCGGTACAATTGCCAAAATGTCTGAACGAGGTGTTCATATTACATTACTATGTGCGACAAAAGGTGAAATGGGCAGGCGCATGGGAAATCCCATCATTACAACAAGGGAGGCATTGCCTAAACTAAGGGTAGAGGAGTTAAAAAGAGCTTGTGAAGAATTGGGGATAAGCGACCTGCGATTTTTAAACGTAAGGGATAAAACGATTGAATTTGAATGCTTCGATTTATTGGCGGTGAGAATCGTAAAGGTGATTCGTGAAGTTCAACCGGATGCACTAGTAACATTCCACGGGAAATATGGGGGGCATCCAGACCATTGTGCGATAGGCCGTGCTGCCGAATTTGCTTTTCTAAAATCCGGTGATCCCGATTTTTATCCAGATCCAGTATTTTCAGCTTTTAAGGTTCAAAGTCTGTACTTTGTCCTTTGGCATGCTTTTTATGATGAATGGATAAAGGAAAACGGGATGAGCAGTATCGAAAGAGTGAATATAGCAGGGACATTACAGAAAAAGATCCGTGCCTTAAGGGCCCATCGTTCCCAGACCCTGGCAGTTTCTGAATTGTGGGGGAATCAAAATCCAAGCTTGCCTTTTTTAAAGAAATCCGAGTGCTTTATCAAAGGGAATTCACCTACCAATATAGATGAAACCGTTTTTTTCAAATGATTGAAAGGTTGGGATGATACGTAATCTGGGCTTTAGTTTATCTGGAAAGGGGGAAGGAATATATGGAATTACAAAAATATGAGCCACTGGAAGAAACACCACAAGAGCAGCAAAAGTTGCTTCAAAACAGGGTGGTTTTGTGGCTGAGCGGTATCGCATTCACCTTTTTTATTGCCCTCTTAGGCTTGGGGCTGTCCAAGATTGCAGGATTCAATCGAATCGGTCCACTTGCTTGCTCGATCATCATTGCCGTGATTTATCGACAAATTGCGGGATATCCAGAAAAGTTCAGGACAGGAATAGAATTTTCCGCAAAAAAACTTTTGCGTTTTGCCATTATTTTATACGGGTTGAAATTAAATATCGATGTGATTTTCAATCAGGGTCTGCCATTGTTGGTACGTGACATAGGAACAGTGACTTTTGCAATAGTCGTGATGGTCCTGATTGCAAAGTGGTTTAAGGCAGATGCCTCCATTTCCCTTCTTCTTGCTGTTGGAACTGGGATATGCGGTGCAGCTGCCATCGCGGCAATATCTCCTATCGTGAAAGCGAAGGAAGAAGATACAGCAATAGGCGTCGGGATAATCGCGTTAATGGGAACACTTTTCTCCATTGTTTATACACTTTTACGTCCGATCCTTCCGTTATCTGCTTTGGATTATGGAATTTGGTCTGGGATCAGTCTTCATGAAATCGCGCATGTTGCATTGGCGGGAGCGCCGGCTGGTGAAGATGCGCTAGCGATTGCACTTCTTGCAAAATTGGGCCGTGTCTTTTTACTTATCCCATTATGTTTCATTTTTATGTATTGGATGAAAAAACGCACATCCGGGAAAATGGGCCATGATGCCAAAATTGATTTTCCATGGTTTCTCGTCGGTTTTATAATCATGAGTCTAATAGGAAGTTATGTGTTTGGAAAGTATATCACGGTGTCTACTCTCGTAATGGATGGTATTTCCAAATCGACTACATTTATATTGACAATGGCCATGATCGGTCTTGGACTGAATGTTAGCCTGCAGGCACTGCGGACAAAAGCCATGCGTCCTCTTTTAGCCATGACCATAACCTCTTTGCTGCTCTCGATAATCTCGTACTTTATCGTTTAATAGATAAGCTTTACTATTTTTGCCCATTAAATATGCCTGAAACGTGATAAAGGTTGCATATAGGATAAGCCCTGAATACTTAAATCTATTCAGGTTTTTTTCATCTAAAGAAACGTTTTATTGGAAAAGAAGGAGTGGAAAAATGGTAAAATACTAATTTAAGGAAAAAATCGGCCGTCAGCATGTTTGAATATTATAATTATTTGGTTTACAATATAATAACTGATACGAACATTATGATGTCTTTTTCTGTTTGGAGGAAATTTTATGGAGTTAGACTTTAAAAATCCAATCCCTTTACATGCTCAATTGAAAACCATATTGGAAAATCAGATTTTGGAAGGTTATTATAAAGATAAAATCCCGAGTGAAAGGGAACTCATGGATATGTATTCTGTCAGCAGGAGCACTGTGCGGGAAGCAGTATCCATTCTGGTTCGTGAGGGGATATTGGAAAAAAGGCATGGTAAGGGAACGTTCGTTTCCCTTAAACCTGTACAAGAATGGCTTAAGATGATAAGTTTTACGGAAACCACTAAAAGCATGGGCATTGAACTACTGAATCATGGCCGTGTAATGACACCTGAAAATATAGCTGATGCAAATGGGTTTGAGGATGAATCTTATCATATTAAAAGGTTGCGGTTGCAGGGGGATGTCCCAATAGCCATAGAATTGCATTATTATTCTTTGGACCTAGGAAAAAAATTGACGAAATTCGATTTAAGTACAACCGTATTGTATGATGCACTCGAAGGTGATCTAAACATTGACTTTTGTGAAGCGGAACAAATCATAACCTGCGGCTTCCCAACAAAAGAAGATGCAGAACATTTAGGTATAGCCGAAACGATGTGCTTGCTGATCACAGAACGAATGATTTTTGATTCTGATGGTAACTTAGTAGAATATTATAAAGGGTTATTCCGATCGGATATGTATTCATTCGCAATGAAAATGTCTCGGAAGAATTGATTTTGCACATAAAGTGACCTAAGCCTTTCTAAGATGCAGAGAGGCTTAGGTCATTTTCGCTTCTATATCGCTTCTATATCATTGAGTTAGTCGATCTTGAACCGGATTAAAACGCCAGTCAAGACTTTCTATAAAAACCCGATTAGCTATAATATGATTTACCACCGGGTTCAACGTAGTTTTAGGGTAGAAAAATGGCTGATTTAGTTGAGACAATATTTAAAGTAAATCTATCATATTCAACGTACACATTGATTGGACTTTATGATAGGATTGGCTGTTTCTTGAAATAACTGCCTCTTCAGTCTTTCAAGACAAATCGTCCCCCCAGACGCTCCAAGTCAAATCCTTAAAAGCCTATTTATGCATACTGGTACACAAAGATAAAACGATTCAAAAACAAAGGTAGTCAATAAGATTGCACACAATGACAAATAGACGCACAACGTCCATTTCTTATTATGGTCAATGGTTGGCAGCGACTAACCTCTCCAGACATGCCAAGTGACACATAACAACCACAAAGCAAATTACCACGAATGGGCAGTTTAGAGATAAAATTAAAGAAATGATCCAGGCGGAAAAAGCTGAAATATGGACTATAAGGGTGAAAGGAGTTAATTCCTTGAAAGAGCAATCAAATAATAAAAACAATGCTTCAATTAGTGATAATAGCATAGGCTGGTGGAAAGCAATTATAGAATCAATCAATGATGGTGTTTTAGTGATTGATCATAATGGGTATGTAAGGATGATCAATCCTGAATATACACGTATTACTGGTGTTACTGCTGAAATCATAGGGAAGCCACTGGTAAAATATCGGCCCGGAGCGCAACTTACAAAAACACTAAAAGATTGTCAGTGTCGTGTTGGAGTCTACCGAAAGACAAAAGACCGAGAATATGTGGTCGATATGGCTCCAATTATTCTCAATGAACAGGTTGTTGGCGCTGTGTCCGTCTGCAAAAGTTTAACTGAAGTTCATAAATTGTCAATTGAACTTCAAAAACAAAACGAGAAAGTCCGGCAGCTTAAAAAGCAGATGAATTCGCTTTATCAAGTAAAATACACTTTTGATGACATCATCGGAAAAGATGGCGGGTTGAAGGACGTTGTGTATGTGGCAAAACGGGTTTCCGATTCCAACTATCCAATTTTAATTATCGGCGAGAGCGGAACAGGAAAAGAATTATTCGCACAGGCTATTCATCATAAAAGCCATCGTGGTAATAAGCCTTTTATTCCAGTTAATTGTGCGTCTATTCCACCATCTTTATTAGAAAGTGAGTTATTCGGCTATGGAGATGGGGCCTTTACCAATGCAAAAAAAGGCGGTAAAATCGGTTTATTTGAAATGGCAGACCAGGGTACGCTCTTTTTGGATGAAATTGGTGATATGTCATATGATCTTCAGGCTAAGTTACTCAGGGTGTTACAAGAAAGTAAGATCAGAAGAGTAGGAGAAACAGAAGAGCGAAATATTGATGTCAGGATTATTGCCGCTACACACCGTGATCTACAACAGCTTGTAAATAAAAATCATTTTCGCGGAGATTTGTTTTATAGACTTAATGTTATAGGTTTAAAGATAGCACCTCTTCGAGAACGAAGAGAGGATATCCCTGAACTGGTTCATTCATTGCTTCGTTCGTCATTAACTCCATCTAAGGAAGGTTCTATGTACACTATTGACGAACAAACTTTAGAATTTTTACGCTCATATGAATGGCCTGGCAATGTTCGAGAATTGAGAAATGTGATCGACTATGCAACTTGTATGGCAGAAAGTATGGAGATAAAGATCCAACACCTACCTGATGTATTGATGAAGCTCGAATTGAATCGCTTAGATTCTACTCTAAAACCAAACGGTCAAACACTAAAGGACATAACGGAAGAAGCAGAATCAAAATTCATTCAAGAAATTTTGGGGCAGTTTGGAAATGATATGGAAGGAAGAAAAAAAACCGCAAATTCTCTAGGGGTGTCCTTGGCAACCTTATATAATAAAATGAAAAAATACCGTATTATTTAAAGCGATTTCTAAAAAATTAGAATAATATCCATTGATTTCTAAAAAATTAGAAATCAACCAAGGCTATAGAATTAGGGGATAAAGTAATTTATTTGAGAATCTTAGTAATATTTTCTAAAGAATTAGAATTTGAATCCACTATAAATGAAAGCGCTAGCAACAAAGTGCTTTCTTTTTTTTGTTTTTAAAATTTTTAAATGAGTACTTAAATAACTGATAAATCAGCATTAGAGTGAACAAACACCCAAGAAAATCAAACTGCAATAATAATTTAAATATTACTTTCTTTGTTTAGGCATGGTTCTTGCAAAAGTATAGTACACAGCAAAACTCTTATAGAAAGGGCAATGAAATCCTTGGTGAATATGCCTCGTGGAAAAATCTTTTCATCTGAGCTATGTCAGTAAACATTCAATTTACGACTCATTGGGAGGGATTATATGTTAGCTATTTTAGGTTTCTTGACAATAGGAGTTTTCCTTTACCTCATTATGACAAAACGTTTATCAGTCTTAATTGCTCTGGTGTTGGTGCCAATCGTTTTTGCTTTGATCGGTGGATTTGGCTTGGGGATAGGAGAAATGATGCTAGCGGGTATCGAAAAGGTTGCTCCTACCGGAATTATGGTGGCTTTTGCTGTTTTATATTTTGGGCTGATGATGGACACGGGTTTGTTTGATCCAATCGTATCTAAGATGCTTCTTATCGTGAAAGGAGATCCCTTAAAAGTGGTGGTGGGCACGGCCGTTATCACGATGCTTGTATCCTTAGATGGGGATGGTGCTTCTACTTTTATGATTACTGTTTCCGCCTTACTTCCTCTTTATAAGAGATTGAAGATGAACCCTCTCATTTTAGCAGGTGTAGTGGCTTTGGGCGCAGGTGTCATGAATCTTGCACCATGGGGCGGTCCAACAGCAAGGGCGATGGCAACTTTGAATGTCACTTCTGCTCAACTATTTAATCCTATTTTACCTGCTATGGTTGCAGGTATCCTATGGGTGTTGTTTTCATCCTATTTACTTGGAAAAAGAGAAAGGGAAAGAATGGGGATTATAGATTTGGAGGAAAAGGACAACATAGCTTTTCAAGAATTAGCGGCAACGACGTTAGAATTTAAGCGCCCCCAACTTTTTTGGTTCAATCTAATTTTGACACTGATTCTTCTCATCGCTTTAATCAAAGTATGGCTTCCACTTCCTACTTTATTTATTATTGCTTTTACAATTGCTTTATTGGTGAATTACCCAAACCAAAAACAGCAGATGGAGCGTATCACAAGTCATGCAAACAACGTTGTTATGGTTTCGACCATGATTTTTGCGGCGGGGATTTTTACCGGTATTTTGACCGGAACAAAAATGATTGATGCTATGGCGCTTTCTATGGTGTCGGTTATTCCTGAAGCGCTGGCGGGCTACTTACCTATTTTGACAGCTATAACAAGCATGCCTCTAAGTTTAGTTTTTACACCGGATGCTTACTATTTTGGAGTCTTACCTATCATTAGTCAAACCGCTTCTACTTTTGGAATTGATCCCATTGAAATTGGCCGGGCAGCTATACTGGGGCAAATGACAACCGGCTTCCCATTAAGTCCATTAACAGCCTCTACGTTTATTCTTATAGGAATGACAGGCGTCGATTTAGGGGATCATCAGCGTTTTATTTTTAAATGGGCATTTGGAACAACGATTATCATGACTATCGTAGCCCTGCTAACAGGAGCTATTACTATAATTTGAGGTGATTATGTTGATTAGAATCGGTTCAGGTGCAGGATTTTCAGGTGATCGGTTGGAACCCGCACTACTCCTTGCAGAAAAAGGGAATTTGGATTATCTAGTGTTGGAATGTTTGGCGGAACGGACAATCGCGCTGGCGCACAAGCGAAAAAAAGAGAATTCTTCATTAGGCTATGATCCGCTGCTTGAAAAGAGGATGGAGCTATTACTTCCAACACTCATTCAAAATGGTGTGCGATTAATTACAAATATGGGAGCAGCCAACCCGGTCAGTGGCGCTGAAAAAGTAATTGAAATTGCCCAACGACTAGGTCTTTCTATCAAAGTGGCGGCTGTGACAGGGGATGATGTATCGTCATTCCTGGATACAGATGCCCGGACTATGGAAACAAATAAGCCTCTACATTCGTATGGCCCAATTTTATCGGCAAATGCCTATCTTGGTGTGGAAGCTATTTTACCTGCGTTAGAAAAAGAAGCAGACATTATTCTGACCGGGAGAGTGGCGGATCCATCCTTATTTTTAGCGCCAATGGTTCACCACTTCGGATGGTCGATTGACGAGACAGATTTGATTGCAAAGGGCACCATTATTGGCCACCTTTTGGAATGCGGTGGTCAAATTGCTGGCGGTTATTACGCAGATCCTGGAAAAAAGGATGTTCCACACTTGGAGAACTTAGGATTTCCGTATGCAGAGGTACGAGCAGACGGTTCTGCCTTGATTACAAAAATTTCAAATACAGGTGGAGTTATCAATCTAATGACGGCGAAAGAACAGCTTTTATATGAAGTCACAAATCCGAACGAATACATTACACCTGATGTAATTGCAGACTTTATGTCAGTAAAGCTTCGAGAGGCAGGGCCGAATCGAATTGAAGTAACAGGAGGGAAAGGAAAGAAACGGCCGGAAACGTTAAAAGTAAGCGTCGGTTACCATGCAGGGTTTATAGGTGAAGGAGAAATTTCATATGCCGGTTCAAATGCATGGGGACGGGCACAACTAGCTGGAGACATTATGAGAACGAGACTTGAGAAGAGTTTTGATGAGTTGCGGATTGATTATATCGGTGTTTCATCCACACACCGGAATACGTTTGGACAATGGAATGAACCATACGAAGTCCGACTAAGGGTCGCAGCTAAAGCACAAAGTCTAAGCGAAGCCGCTAAAATTGGTGAAGAGGTTGAATCTCTTTACACAAACGGGCCAGCCGGTGGAGGAGGAGCAAGAAAGTATACACACGAAGTTTTAGGAATTGTTTCTTCTCTACTTCCTCGTGAAGAAATTGAAGTGAATGTTGTAATAAAGGAGAGTGTACTGCATGAAGAGAAAACTATATGAGCTTGCCCACAGTCGCGCCGGTGATAAAGGGAATATTTTGATGCTTTCGCTTATTCCATATCATGAAAAAGACTATTCCCTTTTATGCAAAGAAGTAACAATCGAGAGAGTAAAACAACATTTTAAGGACATTGTTGATGGTGAAATTTTTCGATATGAGATTCCAAATATCGCTGCTCTTCAGTTCGTTTGCCATCAAGCTTTGCTTGGCGGGGTTACAATATCACTCGGTATGGATACGCATGGGAAAAGTTTGAGTTACGCCTTATTGGAGATGGAAATAGAGGTACAAGAAGCGTTATAGGAGGGGGATAAAAAAAATTTATAAATAGTATCGGACGTTATATCATCTGTTTGAAGACCATCTGCATCAAAGAAAAGGGTTTCTTTTTCAACACTCGGTGCGTTAAGTGGTATAAGAAGGAGCTGTTCCAAAAAACTGTTCTTAAGATAAAAATGTTCGTTCATGAGCAAATCTAAAGATATATAAATGTGGTTCTTAGCCATACTAATAAAGATTAAAATTCGTTAGGAGGCAATATAATGGGAAGATCAAACAATCATAAACCATCTAGCAGCAAAAAGGCGTTACCTCAAACTCCCGAAAACTTAAAAATAGAACCGGATCGTGTTGATGAAGAGTTTTCTCGTGAGCTAGGTGAAAGTGGAAAAATAAGAGCTACAAGACCTAAATGAAACAAAAAAAGTGAAAGATACGGAATGATTTTTACACTCCTTTTTAAATTTAAGTAAAACAAAAAAACGCGCTGTTTTTTTATTTTCTTATAGAATCAAAGGTGCGTTAGTGAAACAATAATCGCGGAACGGAAGTGGTTTGGCGAAAAAACTTTGCAAGCTTACTTAAGAGATCGATTTTATAGTTAATGAAAAAAGGATCTTCAATTTGGAGATCCTTTCATACTGTTTCTTCAACTAAAGATAATCTTAGTCGAAGAAACAGTGTCACTTTCATAAATATCAATAGTAGTTAACACTCATTTTTTCCGGATTTATAAGAAAAAGCCTTACTGAGATAGTCTTTTTAGGTAGTTACATGTTAAAAATATCTATATTTGTTGGCAATTTATAAATCTTGGATGATTTATTTAGACTCTTTCTTACCTAGTTCCTTACATACCTTACTTCATGATCTAGAATATCAAGGCTTGCCCGCCGTAATCAGCCGTTTGATTCTAGAGGGCTTGCCATCCTCCAATTTAGCTGAAATTAGCCCAAGTACTACTCCAAGCAGCGCACCTGCTCCCACTTCCACAGGCTGATGTCCGAGCAGTTCATTCAGTTCTTTCTCACGCTCCACATACTCAAAGCTTGGAAACTCTCCAGAAAATTTCGCCATATTATCTTCAAGATCATTCACAAGCTTAGCAATTTCGCCTGTATGGCGCCGAATCCCCTGAGCATCATACATCACAATTACGCCGAACACTGTCGCAAGCGATGTTTCCGTATGCAGCCAGCCTTTATTAGCTGCCACATAAGATGCCAGTGCGGCCACACCTGCAGAGTGCGAACTTGGCATGCCACCTGTTGAGAAAGCCTGTTTCAAATCCCACTTTCCTGTCAGCTTATTATGCGTTAAAATTTTCAGTCCTTGTGCAATGCCGATCGCCGACAGCGCCGTTAAAATTCCCCGATTCATCTTTTCCATGAGCAACTCCTCCACTCCAGACCAGTCCAACCTAATCCAGGAATTTATCTTCTTTCTTTTGATACCCAAAAAATAATTTTTATATGCGGAAGATCCATGATTATCGGCATTTATTAAAAGTCTACTTGTGTTAAGTTTCATGTATATAATGGCCCTTTTTCAGTGTCCGTGTTCGATTATTTCATAATAATATTTATAGGATGGGTACCTTAAGGAAAATATATAACGGAAGATTATTAACATGGTGTTAAGGGTGGCAATGGGATGAACAAGATCAAGGATATAAATCCGGAAGAGTTAAAAAAGATCATGAAGGTAACCGAGCGAATGACTTTTACAAAAAACTTCAGGTCCGCTACGGCTGAAGAATGGTTTGTTTTCATTCCAGGCTTTAATGATCCAATTACTGAAGGAGCTGCTGGAAAGGCTATAGTGCACTACAATCTATATGGAAACAAAGATATGTTCATTAACACGACAGTAATTCTGGATGATCCTATACTATTTAAGGAAGAAAATTTTCAGCTGGTTTACTCAATTTGTGATGAACTTATAAATCGTCTAGTAGGATACGCTGATACTTTACTGTCAGTACACGCAGGTTCAAATTCTTATAATGCTGAATACAAACGATAATGTTCGTAAAAGAACAAGGAGGAAAAACAGTGCATCATAATCTGGTTCAGTCAATAATCGAACAATCAGTCAAGCTTAAAAGTGAAGCAGATTGGGATAAGCTCATTCAACAAGTCAAAAATTCAAAATTTGTTTTGCTGGGAGAGGCATCGCATGGAACATCCGAGTTTTACACGGCCCGAGTTGAAATAACAAAAAAACTGATTCAAGAAAAAGGGTTCACCTTTGTAGCCGTTGAAGGCGATTGGCCCGCATGCCAGGCAATTAATAGGTATGTTAAAGGCTATGACCAAGTATCTAAATCGGCAAAGGATGTGCTTAAAATTTTTGACCGCTGGCCGACCTGGATGTGGGCGAACGAGGAAATGATAGACTTGATTGAATGGATGAAAGAATACAATGAGTCTGGACAAAATCAAACAAAAGTAGGATTTTATGGGATAGATATCTATAGTCTCTGGGAATCCATGGATGAAGTTATCCATTACTTAAAACAAATTGATTCGCCTGACCTCGAAGCTGCAAGACGGGCGTTCACATGTTTTGAGCCTTTCAATCGTAATAATGAGGAGTACGCAGTTTCCGCAGGCATTTTTTCAGAAGACTGTATAGAGGAAGTAGCCAAATTACTGACAACGATACAACGAAAAAAAGAAAAATACCCCCATCATGAAGAATTGAATTTGAATCTTCAAGTGAATGCATTAGTAGCGTATAATGCAGAAAATTATTACAGGACAATGGTGGTACATGATGATAAATCATGGAATATTCGAGATATGCATATGGTGGATGCACTTAATGAAATTATGGATTTTTACGGTTCAAAAGGCAAGGCGATTGTATGGGAACATAATACCCATGTTGGCGATGCCAGCGCTACTGATATGAGAGATTCCGGGATGATTAACGTAGGTCAGGTCATTCGTGAGCAAAACCCAACCGAGGATGTATTTATCACAGGATTCGGAACCTACAGAGGAACTGTTATTGCAGCAGATGAGTGGGGCAAGGATCTTGAAATAAAAACAGTACCCCCTGCAATTAATGGAAGTTGGGAGGAGGCCATGCATCTTTCGGGGGCGTATGATAAATTGCTCATTTTCACTGATGAAAATCGTCAGCTATTCCAAGATAGGATCGGACATCGGGCGATTGGGGTTGTATACAGACCTGAATATGAACAATATGGAAACTATGTACCTTCTGTAATGTCAGATAGATATGATGCTTTTATTTACATTGATGAAACTCAGGCGCTTCACCCGCTTGTTCATGAAACAGAAACAGCACCCGTTGTGTAATATATTACAAGCCCTTAATGACATTCCATGTTATTAAGGGCTTGTTCGTGCTTATTCCTATTGCCCAATGTTGGTGTTTTAAAAAATTGTCCTCGCCAAAATGAAAAATATCACTGCCCCAATGACTGTGAAAGACGGAGAACTTTCACTGCTAAATATAAATCCGCTTTTTGTTGATTGAACTTTCGTTTTATTTTGAAGAGTCAGAAAAACGTTCGACTTTGGTATAACAATACTAAGACCTGTTATTAAAGCAGGTAGTAGAAGCATAAATTCTGGTTTCTTCCTTTCTTTTAAGCGAACTTAAAAGTATCGTGTGGAAAAAATCAGACCAGAATGGCAGCAAATGGTGAGGTTCCACGGTCTGATTGTATCGTTAAAGAACAACCTATAGTAAATAGCATGATCCCCTCAAATATAGGTTAATGTTTGTTTTATTCACATTTAACACACTTATTCATTCATTAATTCTTTTATCATTAAAAGATGTGGACCGCCATCTTCCATAAAGACATCGGATGAAGCCTGATAGCCGAGTTTTTTATAAAACCCCTCTGCCTGTGTCTGTCCATGTAATTTAACCTTGGATAATTCCTTTTCCATTGCGATCTCTTCTAACGTTTTAATTATTATTTTTCCAAGGCCAAATTTACGGTAAGGCTCCAATATGCAAATTCTCTCCAATTTACCTAAACCATCAACAACTCTTAACCTTCCAGTTCCTACTGGTTTTTCATTATAATAGACTAATATGTGTTCAGAAGAAGCATTAAGTGCATCAAATTCATCAAATTCAATTTCTAATTGGAAACCCTGTTCCTCAACAAATACTTCTTTTCTGATATGAAAGGCTATTTTTAAATCATTTTCAGTAGTAATTCTCTTTGAATCCAATGTTCTTCATCCCTTTTCTAGATTTATGCAATAAGACAAGTCATAATAAATGTATATCCTTTTTTAGTATAAACGAAATTATTTTTGTTGTAAATACAACAAAAAAGTTAGGGGCACTTTGAATGAAAGAAATACTCCGTGAAATTGGAATGATAGCAAGGGCATTGGACTCTATAAGTAATATTGAATTTAAAGAATTTGACCTTACAAAAGGGCAGTATTTGTATCTTGTCCGAATATGTGAAAATCCAGGAATCATTCAGGAAAAGTTAGCAGAAATGATAAAGGTTGACCGAACGACAGCGGCTCGTGCCATTAAAAAACTTGAAATTCAAGGTTTTATTGAAAAGAAAAATGATGAGGGCAACAAAAAAATTAAAAAGTTATATGCTACTGATAAAGGTGAAAAGGTCTATCCCTTTTTGAAAAAAGAAGGGGAGTATACCGACAAGGTTGCATTATCTGGGTTTTCTTTGGAGGAAACGGAAACGATGTTGCATCTTCTTCAAAGGGTCAGAAAAAATATTGAGGTAGATTGGGAATTTGTTAAAAAGGGAAATAAAAGGGGATATTGATACAGCTTATAAGTTATCGCTGATTTATGGATGCCTAATTGGTGTGAGCCTCCATGGAATGTTTGTGGATAGAAAATTTATAAAGAGAGGCTCGATTCCGATTGGAAATTGAGCCTCTTTCTTATTATCCAGCTGCATTTTCAGTAAACTGACTATTGTAAAGATCTGCGTAGAAACCATTCAGCCTCAAAAGGTCTGAATGGGTTCCCTTCTCTATCACTTTTCCTTGATCCATAACAAGAATCAAATCTGCATCCTTAATCGTTGAGAGACGATGGGCAATGACAAAGCTAGTTCTTCCTTCCATCAGTCGGTTCATGGCTTTTTGGATAAAGACTTCAGTCCGAGTGTCCACACTAGACGTCGCTTCATCCAATATCATGATTGGTGGATCTGCTAGAACAGCTCGGGCGATTGTCAAAAGCTGCTTTTGGCCTTGGGAGATGTTCGAAGCTTCTTCGTTTAAGACTGTCTCATAGCCATCTGGCAGTGTCCGAATGAAATGGTCGGCATGTGCCGTACGAGCAGCTGCGAAAATTTCTTCATCAGTTGCTCCATTCTTGCCATAAGCGATATTTTCTTTAATCGTGCCATTAAAGAGCCATGTATCTTGAAGCACCATCCCAAAGTTCTTTCGAAGATCACTACGGGACATACTCCTTGTATCAAGACCATCAATATTAATCTTTCCGCCATTTAGTTCATAAAATCTCATCAAGAGATTTATCATGGTCGTTTTTCCAGCACCAGTCGGTCCAACGATTGCGACCGTCTGTCCAGACATGACATCGATGTTCATATCTTTAATTAACATTTCTTCCCCATATCCAAAGTCCACATGTTCGAAAGAGACAGCACCAATTGCCCTTTTTATATTAGCTGTGGTTTGTTCTTTCATTTCCTCTTCTTCATCAAGTAGTTCAAAAACACGCTCAGCTGCTGCAACCGTCGACTGAATAATGTTTGCGATGTTAGCCGTTTGTGTGATTGGCTGGGTGAACTGCTTTGAATAAGTGATGAACGCTTGAATATCACCAATTGAAATCGAACGTTGCGTTACCAATATTCCGCCGACAACGCTGATGAGGACATAGCTCAAATTTCCGATAAAGAACATCAGCGGCATGATGATACCAGATATAAACTGTGCTCTGCTTCCCGCTTTATACAATTCTTCATTAACCGCAGTAAACTGGGCACTCGCCTTTTTTTCATGTCCGAATGCTTTAACGACTTGATGGCCGGTATACATCTCTTCAATGTGCCCATTTAATTGTCCGAGTTTACGTTGTTGATCGGCAAAGTACTTTTGGGATTTTTTCAAAATAGGCCGGATTGCAAATATTGATAAAGGTAAACTGACTATCGAGATTAATGTCAATAACGGGCTAATTGAAAGCATCATGATGATAATCCCCAAAATCGTTACGATTGATGTGATGAACTGCGTTAAGCTTTGCTGAAGGGTGCTCCCGATTGTATCAATATCATTTGTCATTCGGCTAAGTGTTTCTCCGTTTGGACGTCCTTCAAAATATTTGAGTGGAAGTTTCTCGAGCTTTTCGTTAACATCTTCTCGAAGATCATATACCGTGTCTTGTGCAACACTTGACATAATGTATTGTTGTACATAGTTGAAAAGGCTGCTTAAGGCATACAGTCCAGCAAGGAGCAGAAGGATATGACCAATTTTATCAAAGTTAATGGCTGCTCCTGGTATCCCTTGGAATTTTCCGTACGCTCCTTCGAATAATTCCGTAATTGCCGTTCCCATGATTTTTGGTCCGACAATCATAAAAATCGTACTCATGATTGCAGCAAAGAACACGGCAATCAATTTGTTGCGCCGAGGTTTTAAATAGGTCAAAAGACGTCTTAGTGTTCCTTTAAAATCTTTAGCTTTTTGACCCATCATCATCATGTTACCGCCACCAGGACCATGCCCAACATGACCGCCGCTTTGAGGTTTTTTTTGATTACTCATGCAATTTCCTCCTCCGTGAGCTGTGATAAGGCGATTTCACGGTATATGTCGTTTGTACTTAGCAACTCTTGGTGTGTGCCCATACCTACAATGTGTCCTTCGTCTAACACAATGATTCGATCAGCGTCAACCACCGTACTGACACGCTGGGCAACGAGCAGTACCGTCGAATTTTTCGTTTCATCTTTCAGGGCTGCGCGAAGTTTGGCATCCGTCTTGAAGTCAAGTGCAGAAAAACTATCATCGAATATATAAATATCGGGTTTCCGAATGAGTGCCCGTGCAATCGAAAGCCGTTGTTTTTGCCCGCCTGATAGGTTTGAACCGCCTTGTTCGATTTCTGCCTGATAGCCGTCTTTCATGTTGCTGATAAAATCTTCCGCTTGCGCGATCCGAGCAGCACGCTCGACTTCATCTTGTGTGGCTGTTTGTTTTCCAAAGCGAATGTTTTCAGCGATCGTACCTGTAAAGAGGACAGCCTTTTGTGGTACAAAGCCAATTTTTGAACGAACTTCATCTTGTGAAGACTTACGAATATCAACACCATTGACGCGAATCGTTCCGCTTGAAATATCATAGAAGCGGGGGATCAAATTGACGAGCGTTGTTTTCCCTGAGCCTGTTCCACCGATTATTGCGGTGATTTCACCAGGACTTGCAGAGAAACTAATATCCGATAATGCAGGTTCTTCTGCTCCTGGGTAACTGAACGTCACATGTTCAAATTCAAGTGTACCGTATTCACGATCTGCCTTTTCTGTACCCTCATCCAGGAATGAAGGTTTCATGTCAAGGACTTCGTTTATCCTTGTTGCCGACACGGCCGCTCGTGGTACCATAACGAACATCATGGAAGCCATAACGAGAGCGAACATAATTTGCATAACATATTGGATAAAGGCCATTAGGTCCCCGATCTGCATACCGCCGTTATCAATACGAACTCCACCAAACCAAATGATGCCAACTACCGTCAAGTTCATTACAAGCATCATTACAGGCATCATGAAGGCCATGATTTTATTGACTTTGATCGAAACATCCGTCAATTCTTTATTCGCTTTCTTTAGACGTTCTTTCTCTTGTGTTTCACGATTGAAAGCTCGAATGACGCGAATACCAGTTAAATTTTCTCGTAATACAAGGTTCAACCGATCTAATCGTTTTTGCACCGTTTGAAAGAGTGGTACACCTTTATATAGAATAAGCAAGATCGACCCAATCAATAAAGGCATTGTGACAACAATGACAAGTGATAATCTTGCATCCATGGATACAGCCATTATCACTCCGCCGATTAACATGATAGGTGCACTGATTACCATACGAAGCATCATGATAACCACTTGCTGGACTTGCGTTATATCATTGGTCGTCCGTGTAATCAATGACGCCGTACCGACTTCATCAAATTCTTGTAACGAAAATTTTTCAACATGATTAAAGACTTTCAGGCGGAGATCGCGTCCCATTCCCATTGCCGCTTTGGAAGAATAGTAGCTTGCGATTATGGATGCACAAGCGCCAAGTGCGGAAACCAACAGCATCAAACCACCGATTTCCCAAATGTATGGAATGTCTCCTCGAACGACGCCTTTGTCAATAATATCAGCCATTAGTGTAGGCAAAAAGAGGTCCGACATGGATTGAATAAAAACCAGACCGATAACTGCTGAAATAATCCACTTATAAACGGATAAATTTTTCAGTATTTTTATCATTTTGAACACTCTCCCTGTTCGGTAGCTTGCGCTTCTAAAAAGTTTGTAATTTGAAGATGCGTTTCTAGCAACCCTTCAAACTGTTCGTCGGAAAGCATTTCAATGGCCGTTTGAAAGACTTGGTGAATGCTTCCTTCGTGAAAATGAATCGTTTTTAATAAATTTTTCCCCTGATCGGTGATTGACAACTGAATCTCACGCCGGTTGCCCTCCACATGCTCACGGTGGAGCATGCCTGCCCGAACGAGACCATCGACCGCTTGGCTCAAGGTGCTTTTTGGAAGAAATGTTTTCTCCCCCACATTTTTTTGAGTGGTTTCTTTGTAAAGGGTAATGGTCATCAAAATGGAATATTGAGGAACTGTTAATCCATTTTCCGCGGCTGTCTTTTGAACGAAACGCATGATATTTTTCTGCACGCTCCAAAATGAACGCAATAGTTGTACGGAACGCATTAATTGTTTTTCATTCTCCACTCAACATCACCATTCTTTCTGTTTTGAACTGTTCCATTTCGAACATTTAATTTTATGAATCACTTTAATTTACAGCTATTTTTCCGCTTAGTCAACAAAAAAACGATCACATAATTTCGGTGTTTATCTAGACCTTGGTCGTACATAAAAATAAGCTTTGTTTCTTCAGCGAAAATCTGAATTGTCTAGGCAATTCATCATCGCGTGAGAAAACCCACTTTTCCATATACTTGATTCAATAGACATAAAAATGTCCTTTTAACAGAGTGAAATTAGTTGGAAATTTGAGATAAAAAGTGGTAGGATAATATTGCATTGAGTTAGTACCAGGTAATAATACTAGATGATAACGCATTTGAGGGTGTTAGATGGCAAGCATGCATACATAAACGCGATTTTTCTTCCTTAGATAAATACCGGATATAAAGTTTGTTTTAACAGAAAAATGTATTGATTATTAGGAGGGATGATGACATATGGTTGAAAACCGTCATCTACAGGCAGGTCTCAGTGATGAGCAGGTGCTTGAGATGTATAGAATAATGTTATTGGCAAGACGTATAGATGAACGGATGTGGCTGTTGAACAGATCTGGAAAAATTCCTTTTGTCGTTTCTTGTCAAGGGCAAGAAGCAGCTCAAGTGGGAGCTGCATTTGCATTGAATCGTGAAACGGATTATGTCCTTCCTTATTACCGCGATCTCGGTGTGGTGCTTGCGTTTGGGATGACCGCAAGGGATTTAATGTTATCCAGTTTTGCAAAAGCGGAAGATCCAAATTCGGGCGGGCGTCAAATGCCTGGGCATTTTGGGCAAAAAAAGAATCGCATCGTGACGGGATCTTCGCCAGTTACCACTCAAGTCCCACATGCAGTGGGGATTGCACTCGCTGCAAAAATGGAAGGAAAAGATATTGTTTCATTCGTTACATTCGGAGAGGGGTCATCAAACCAGGGTGATTTCCATGAAGGAGCGAATTTCGCAGGTGTACATAAACTTCCGGTTATCTTGATGTGCGAGAATAATCAGTATGCCATCTCCGTACCGATTGAAAAGCAATTGGCTTGCGGGAAAGTGTCGGACCGGGCGATTGGTTATGGCATGCCAGGGGTGACGGTTGATGGAAATGACCCGATCGAAGTATACCGGGTGGTGAAAGAAGCGGCAGAGAGAGGCAGGCGTGGTGAAGGACCAAGCTTAATCGAAACGGTTTCATACAGGCTTACACCACACTCGAGCGATGATGATGATAGTCAATACAGGTCGCCTGATGAAGTGGCGGAGGCAAAAAAAATAGATTCGATCATCACTTTCGGTGCCTATTTAAAAGAAGCAGGAATCATGGATGATCAAACGGAGAAACAAATGAACGAGGAAATAATGGAAATTGTGAACGAAGCGACTGACTATGCGGAAAATGCTCCATTTGCAAGTGAAGACACGCTCTCAAATTACGTTTACGCAGGTAAGTAAGGAGGAAAGAAGATGGCAGTGATATCTTATATAGATGCCGTGATAATGGCGATGAGGGAAGAAATGGAACGTGATCCCCGTGTATTTGTATTAGGTGAGGACGTAGGGGTAAAAGGCGGAGTGTTTAAAGCGACTACAGGGTTATACGAACAATTCGGGGAACAGCGTGTCATTGATACGCCGCTTGCTGAATCCGCAATCGCAGGAGTTGGTATCGGCGCGGCCATGTATGGAATGAGGCCGATTGCGGAAATGCAATTCGCTGATTTTATCATGCCCGCAATCAACCAAATCATTTCGGAAGCTGCAAAAATCCGCTATCGCTCCAATAATGACTGGCATTGCCCTATCGTCATCAGAGCTCCATACGGCGGGGGTGTACATGGGGCGTTATACCATTCACAATCCGTTGAAGCCATTTTTGCCAATCAACCGGGACTTAAAATTGTCATGCCCTCTACACCCTACGACGTGAAAGGTTTATTGAAAGCAGCCATTCGCGATGAAGATCCAGTCCTTTTCTTTGAACATAAACGTGCCTATCGCCTTATTAAAGAAGAAGTGCCGAATGATGATTATGTTTTACCGATTGGGAAAGCGGATGTAAAACGTGAAGGCGAGGACGTTACAGTGATCACTTACGGCCTTTGTGTTCATTTTGCGCTTCAGGCAGCTGAAAGGCTGGCCAGTGATGGCATTTCCGTTCATATTCTTGATTTACGAACCGTTTATCCATTAGATCAGGAAGCCATTATGGAAGCTGCATCTAAAACAGGAAAAGTCCTATTGGTTACTGAAGATAATAAGGAAGGAAGCATCATTAGTGAAGTATCGGCGATCATTGCAGAAAACTGCCTCTTCGATCTGGATGCCCCAATCATGAGACTCGCGGGCCCGGATGTCCCAGCGATGCCATATTCACCATCATTGGAGAAATCCTTCATGGTGAATCCTGAAAAAGTGGAAAAGGCACTTAGGGACCTTGTTGCCTATTGAACGAATCTTAAAATAGTACAAACAAAGCATCCTCCATCTGGGGGATGCTTTGTTTGTTCACGTGATTGATCATGCCCATGAAAAATCAATTAAGGAAATCGCCAAGGATGTCACTTGATCAAAAATACGCATGAATAAAAAAATCATTGAAACGGCATTTGAAATGCGTGGTATTATATGGTAAAGAATTCTATGTAAAGGAGCTTAAGATGAATACTGGACAATTCTCCAATAATAAACTATTAGATATAGTGTTTGAAAGTACATATTATGGAATTGTAATTGTCGATAGTAATGGGAAAATTCAATACATTAGCAATAAATATTGTGAATTTTTAAATGTTGAACGCGACACAGTGATTGGTGAACATGTGACGAATATAATTGAAAATACAAGGCTACACCTTGTAGTGCAAATAGGTAAATCGGAAATCGCTGATATACATTTTATTCGTGGTGATTTTGTTATTGCAAATCGCATTCCTATCATCGAAAATAATGAAATAATTGGTGCAATCGGGACAATAATGTTTCGTGATCTTGATGACTGGAATAAAATGAATAGTCACATTAAGGAGATACTGACAAAAAATAATTTTTACAGAAATGAAATAGATGTTACAAATGGAGTAAAGTATTCCTTACACAACTTAATTGGAACTTCTCAAGAAATACAACAGTTAAAAGAACGTGTGAAAAGGTTGGCTAGAGGTGATATCTCTGTACTAATTAGAGGAGAAAGCGGTACAGGCAAGGAAATAATAGCACATAGCATTCATCAGTTAAGTGGAAGAAGCGACAAGCCGCTTGTGAAAATAAATTGTAGTTCAATTCCGGAACACTTGCTAGAATCTGAACTTTTCGGATATGAAGAAGGTGCCTTTACAGGGGCAAAAAAGGGAGGTAAAATAGGAAAGTTTCAATTTGCTGATGGTGGGACGGTTTTCCTAGACGAAATTGGTGATATGCCTCAGCAAATGCAAGTCAAGTTATTAAGGGTCCTTCAGGAGAAAGAGTTTGAGCCTGTAGGTTCGCTTTACCCAAAAAAACTAAATGTACGAGTGATTGCTGCAACAAATCGCCCTTTAGAAAAATTGGTTGAAGAAAAGCTATTTCGTGAAGACTTATTTTATAGAATTAATGCTGTCCAATTATTTGTTCCTCCTTTAAGAGATAGAATTGAAGATATCCCTGTACTTGTAGATTATTTTTTTAAAAAAATCACAGCTCGAATAGGAAAACGAGTAACCTCCATACACCCAGAGGTGATTTCATTAATAGAGCGCCATAACTGGCCAGGGAATATCAGAGAACTAGAGAATGTGATTGAAGCAGGTGTTCACCTATCAAATGAAGAGGTAATGGGAAAGGATGCTTTACCTGATTATCTAAAACTTCATAAGGTGCATATGAAAGAATTAAGTTTAAAGGATTGTGTAGAGGAAACAGAAAAGAAGGAAATCGAAAGAGCGTTAAGGAGGTTTAAGTTTGATAAAAAAAGGGTTGCGGAAGCTCTTGGAATAGGGAATTCTACCCTTTACGATAAAATTAGAAAATATCAGATTTCTGACCAATAAAAATAAATCCGGGATTTCAGAATTCATTCCGAAATCCCGGATTTATTTTTTAATTTCCGTATTAATGTTGATAGAGTTCACATTAAAGGAGAAACAAGGCTATAAATTATGAAAATTAATGAATGAAAAATCAGCTGATCTTACTTCAGTTGATTTTTTTTGGTTATTTTCCGAAAAATCGGAAAATAAGTTTATTGGGTTTTCCTCGATTATTAAGGACAGTAAGTCAGTAAGGGTTTTTTCCGTTTTGGAATGAATCTTGCATTTAAAATTAGAAGAAAGGAGGAAAGAAAACGATAAAGATGAGTGGTCAAAATAATGGCATGTAAGAGGGCCCCGTTTAGAAAGTTTGAGAATTGATTTGAACATTATTGAATTTAGCGGCATTGCAGCCTAAATTTTGTCTGTATTTTTTTAATTAAAAAGGAGGGATTTCATTGGATGTCGGTTTTATCACAAGAAAAATGGCGAATGATTTAAATAATATAAATCCTAAAAAAATAGCAATAAAAGAAGAAGTAGGGAAGTCGATGACGTACATGGATCTCCACCTTATATCAAATGCGTATGCAAACAAGCTTTACGAAATTGGAGTGCGAAAAGGGGATCGTGTCGGTATTTTACTATACAACTGTCTCGAATATTTTAGTCTATATTTTGCCATTGCGAAAATCGGTGCAATTGCAGTTCGACTTAATTTTAGGCTTTCAAGTGCTGAGCTTGAGTATGCATTAAATGATTCACAGACAAAAATATTGTGCTTCCATTCTAATTTAGCCAATCAGCTGGAATCAGTTCGTAATCATGTTTCTGTTGAGCGTTATTTTTGTCTTCCTCATAGAAATGGCTCAGCTCCAGGGTGGTCTGAGTCATGGAGTGTTTTAGAAAGTGGTTCGGTAGATGAGGTCAAAGTCGATAATATTAAATTAAACGATCCAGTTATGCTTATGTACACATCAGGAACAACGGGAAGACCTAAAGGTGCGATTTGGACTCATGATACAACTTTCTGGTTTTCCACGATACAAGCTCTGAAATGGAAATTTACAGGGCGAGAAGTTGCGATGACGACAGGGCCACTATACCATGTTGGAGCGATGGAAGATATTGCACTTCCCATTCTACTGATGGGTGGAAGGGTAATAATTACAAAAAGCCAAGAATTCGAGATTGGAAGAATTCTTTCTGTTATTGAAGAGGAAAATGTGACCGATTCTTTTTTATTCCCTTTCATGATTTATGAAATGCTAAATTTGCCTGAAATTGAAAAGTATCAGCTTAAATCTTTAAAGACTATTTATACAGGTGGTGACCCGCTTATGCCATGGGCACTGGAACAATTAAAAAAGAGGTATCCTCAAATTGGAGTTGTTCAAGTTTACGGGTTAACTGAAGGACAGCCAATTGCGGCTTCGCTTGAACCAAAGGATGCTTTTACAAAAAGCCATACCGTTGGAAAGCCGATGCCACTTACAGAAATAAATATTATCGATGAAGAGGGAACGCCTTTGCCAGTTGGTGAAATTGGTGAAATTGCTATTAAAAGTCCAGCGGTGTCTGAGGGGTATTGGAGGAAACCAGATGCCACTATGGAAACATTTGTGAATGGGTGGTGTAAAACAGGAGACATGGGAAAATTCGATCATGATGGGTATCTATCAATTGCAGGCAGAAAAAAAGATATGATTCGGAGCGGTGGTGAAAACATTTACTCAGCGGAAATTGAAGATGTCTTATACCGCCATGAGGAAGTGAAGGAAGTTTCAATAATCGGTATTCCTGATCCCAAATATATTGAGGCTGTATGTGCTGTTATTGTTAAAAAAGAAGGAGCCAAACTGACGGAGGAAGATGTTGTTAATTATTGTAAGGAACATCTTGCTAGCTACAAAAAACCTAGAAAGGTCACATTTGTTGATGAAATACCACGTACCCCATCCGGGAAGGTTCAAAAGTTTATTCTTCGTAAACAATTTAGTGGAATGGATAAATAAGGGGTTTATGGAGGGGTGAAAAAGGTTTTGTGAATACATTATTTCACTTTGTTTTAAAAGTCACACAACCACAAAGGATTCTCTCATAAATATCTGGGGCACCCACTGATTCACGTTTTTTAAATATGCCAGAGCATTTGGAACCCACATGTACACTTTAGGTTTAGGAGGAAAGCTGATGAAGAATAAGGATCAAGTTGTTTCATGGTCAAAACAGAGTAATATTGCAACGATTATTATTGATAATCCACCTGTTAATGTATTGAGCGCAGATGTAATAGAACAATTGAATCTTGTGGTGGATGAAATTGAAAGCGATTACAATATTAAGGTCATTATACTTACCGGTGAAGGCGAAAGAGCTTTTGTTGCTGGAGGAGATATTAAAGAATTTCCGGAATGGATTGGAAAAGGAGTGGAGGAAGGAAAGGGGAAATCACTTTGGCTTCAGGAACCACTTAATAAAATTGAACGGTTATCTCGACCAACTATTGCTGCAATCAACGGGTTAGCACTAGGTGGAGGATGTGAACTTGCCTTAAGTTGTGATATTCGAATTGCGGAGGAACATATTAGGATTGGTCTTCCTGAAATTAAATTGGGATTGTTTCCAGGTGCAGGGGGAACTCAAAGACTTCCTAGACTGATAGGTAAAGCCAAAGCAAAAGAAATGATCTTTACTGGAGAACCACTGAATGCAGAAGATGCCAAACAAATAGGGCTTGTTAATCATGTTGTGCCAAAGGGCGAATCTTTAGAAAAAGCAAAGGAAATGGCAAAATGTATTTGCAATTATTCTTTACAATCTTTAACTTTTGCAAAGCATTCTATTGATTTTGGTTATGAACAAACACTTGAAGATGGACTTCTGGTTGAAGCTGAAAATTTTGGTCATGTTTTCCAGACTAAGGACGTAAAGGAAGGAGTTGAAGCCTTTATCAATAAAAGAGATCCAAACTTCATTGATCAGTAATCCCTCATGACTAAACCAGACAAGCCCAATGTTGAAAAAGGTTCTGAAGCTGGGATTGGAAAAATGGCAAATTCTAAAGTAACTCATCTTTGTTAATAAACAAAATCGTTTAATAGGAACAGTGGATTTACTCGGGAAATTAATTAGAGTTATTAACTAAATGTGCACCGGAAAACTGTCCTAAAATGCCAATAAGTCTTGGGGCAAAGCATTCAAACCAGCAACAAATGATCACATATTATATTTTAAGAAAAAAGGGGGAAGTCGAATTGGATGTATTGATCATTATTATTTCACTAGGATTACTCATGTTTCTAGCATATCGAGGATTTTCCGTTATACTTTTTGCACCATTGTGCGCTTTGTTTGCTGTATTTTTAACGGATCCTGGACATGTTTTACCTTTCTTCTCTAATATATTTATGGTTAAGTTAGTCGAATTTGTTAAATTATATTTTCCGGTTTTTCTACTAGGTGCTATTTTTGGGAAATTGGTTGAAATAAGTGGTGTTGCAAAAAGCATAGCTAAAATTATTGTCCGTTTTATCGGAGCTAAACAAGCCATTCTAGCCATTGTGATAATGGGCGCAATCCTGACATATAGCGGAGTTAGTTTGTTTGTTGCAGTGTTTGCCATCTATCCATTTGCTGCTCAGCTGTTTCGCGAAGCTAATATTCCAAAGCGATTAATTCCTGCGACAATCGCAGTTAGTGCATTTACCTTTTCCATGGATTCACTTCCAGGTTCTCCACAAATTCAGAATGTCATTCCGACGGGATTCTTTAAAACTGACATCTATGCTGCACCGACATTGGGGATCATTGGGGCAATATTCATCATTTCGTTGAGCCTTTTATACTTAAATCATTGTCGACATAAGGCAGCTAGAAACGGTGAAGGGTATTTTGGAATTGGTGATAAAGCTATTGATAAGGAAGCCGCTGAAGCAGAAATGGCAGCCAGTTCTGCTATATCAGTGGAAACGACTAACAAGTTGGGAATCGATTCTGAAAAAGCTATAAATAGAAAAGACTGGCTTGCTTTTATTCCGTTGGTGTTAGTCGGAGTGATGAATAAGTTTTTTACTGAGTCTTTTCCTCTTTGGTATGCCAAAGGATTCGATTTTGCTACGATTGGGTTAAAAGATTATGGTATTGTCGATATGTCTAAAGTTATTGGTGTCTGGTCTGTAGAGATGGCTCTTATTCTCGGAATAATAGCCATCGTCTTATTAAACTTTAAAGCTGTTAAATTAAATTTCAATACGAGTATTAATATAGGCATTAGTGGGGCATTGCTAGCAACCATGAATACGGCAACCGAATATGGCTTTGGAGGTGTGATTGCAGCTTTACCCGGCTTTACTGTGGTACAGGATTATCTCACTGGAATGTTTTCGAATCCTTTAATTAATGGGGCGATCATGACAAATGTTTTGTGTGGCATTACTGGATCAGGATCTGGTGGCATGAGCATTACGTTGAGTTTAATGGCGGATACGTATATACAAACTGCTGCTCATTTTGACATTCCGTTGGAAGTTTTACATCGTGTCATTTCTATGTCAGCAGGTGGATTTGATACTTTGCCACATAACGGAGCTATAATAACTCTTCTAGCTGTTACTGGACTCACACATCGCCAGGCATATAAAGACATTTTTGTTATTACCATTATAAAGACACTTGCTGTATTCTTTGTAATTGGTATATTCAGCTTGTTTGCAATCGTTTAACCATTTCCCGTTGAACATAGGAATATACATTTCTATTTCTAGCTTTAACCGCTATTTATATGGAATAATATGTATCATAAATGAAAAAAATTATTCGTGAATAATATTTAATATCAGAATCTTCCGACTGATGATTCAATCACAAATAAAGGGGGATGAAGTAATGTTTAATAAATATTTTCATCAATATGAAATCGGAGAAACATGGATGTCGAAAGGACGTACTATAACCGAGGCTGATTTAGTAATGTTTTCTGCATTTAGCGGTGACTGGTTTCCTCTCCATACTGATAAGGAGTATGCAGCAAATACACAATTTAAGCAACGCATAGCCCACGGAATGCTTATACTTTCGGTTGCAACCGGCTTATTTCATTTTGAACCGGGAATCGTTGTTGCATTTTACGGTTTGGAGAAAGTTCGGTTTATAAACCCAACTTTTGTTGGGGACACGATACATGTAGAATTAAAGGTGATTGACCTTTTTGAAAAAGGCTATCAAGGTGTTGTGACAGTCATCCAAGAAATAAAAAAACAAACCGGAGAAACTGTAGCCATAGCCAACATGAAAATAATGGTCAATTCTGATGCCAATGTAAAAATATAGTAGTCACTTGATTTATTAGGCGACAAACATAAAAATAATTGAAAAGGTAATACGAGCTTTGGACTACTATCACTATCATTAGTATAGTCAATCGAATTAGCTTATAGATAGAAGAGGAAATTCGGAGTAAATGTATTACACCAAAATTTAGCACTGAATATAAACGGGCGGTAGGAGGAAACGAAATAACATGCTGCGTTTTTAAGGCAAGCCTATAGACTGGTTTGCCTTTTTTATGACCTTCAGCACTTATATTTATTCACATGGTTGCAACCCTTTGACTCCGTTCGTTTAATCATTTTGGCAATTTCACTGATGGTTTTACCTTCAAGATAAAGGAAGCAGCATGTATCGTTCGAACATTCTTTTGCAATAGGAAAAAGCATGGCTTATCTTCATCATTCATTTGATTCGAAATCTGCGGCATTTTTTTTGCCTTTATAAGGTTTTGTTTATTCTATATCCAATTTGGCGGAAAATAACTTTCAAGTTCTTAAATGGCAAGATTTTATATGAAATCCATAACAATGTTTGTCATAATAAGAAAGTAGGAAGGGGGGAACATCATGCTTCGATTATACGGGGCTTTAATCGGCCTTAGTTTGATATGGGGTTTATCGTTCGTTTTCATGAAGTGGCTGCTCCCGCCAGCGGGAATTTGGGGGATTGTGTTTCTCCGCTGTTTGGCGGGTGCTGTTGTTCTGCTTCCCATTTTATGGTGGAAGCGCAGTGAAATCAACTGGGGATTGCCATGGAAAGCGCTGGTTGTTGTCGGAATCTTCAATTGCGGATTAGCATGGGGTTTAATTGCTTTAAGTGAAACAGAGATTAACAGCAGCACGGCATCGATTCTTAATGCCACCACTCCGATCTGGACGGGGATCATCGGATTTATCATTTTTTCTTATGTTTTAACCGCCCGACAATGGATGGGCATTCTTATCGGTTTTTTCGGAATTCTAGTGTTGATGGATTTTCAAGTCGGTCAGCTTTTCGGCAAGGAATTCATCGGGATCGGGACAATGCTGCTTGCGTCCACCTGTTATGGTTTTGCCGGCCAATATACGAAAAGATTTCTTTCCAGTACCAGCATATTGGTCATTACTACGTTTACGCTGCTCACGGGTGCCTTTATCGGTTTGATAGGGATGTTAATAACAGGTCCGATTAAGCCAGTGATGTTGATGGACCCGCTAACGATTTTCTCCATAGTCGGTCTTGGGTGCTTTGGCTCTGGGCTCGGCCAGCTGATCTATTTCTACATTAATAAAAATGGCAGCCCAGAGTTAGCCGCAACGGTTACATACCTTATTCCTGCAAGCGCTATGGTTTGGGGGTATGTCCTGCTTGGAGAAGCGATTAATCCTAATGTAATTATTGGCCTGCTGATTATTTTCGCAGGGGTTTATCTTTCTTCTAAAAAGTCAAAAGAAAAAGATGGTGCTAACTCTTCATCGGGAAAACAAGCGGAATTCCGTCATGTAAAATAAGTAACCAAAAAGAAATGGCCCTCACGTAAAGGTTTTGTCTTTACCTGGTGGGCTTTTGTATTGAAATACTGATTCTATTTTACAAACAACTGATTGATCGTCTTTGCCGCGAATTATATCTATAGACAGTAACCCCTATTCGGAATGGCATTTGCTTTAGAACATTCTGTTTCCATGATTCTTTCGAAAAACAATTAAATTCAATTGAAAATTGACAAATTTTTTTAGAATTTATTTTGACTTTGAGATATATTAATTTGAGATAATGTGGTTGACAGCGAATTTTATTCATGTTAAATTATCTTTAAGTAAAGATATATTAATTCAAGATAATAATGAAACCTTATCCAAACCCTATAATGAATAGCCACTCTTCTTGAAGGAAAAATATTGGGGATTAATTCAAAAGCTGAACATCCAAAAATTGAATCGTTTTAATGGGAGGAATAATTTATGAATGGATTAAAAGGTATACACCATGTAACGGCCATAACAAGCAGTGCAGAAAAGAACTATGAATTTTTCACAAATATATTAGGCATGCGTTTAGTCAAGAAAACAGTTAACCAAGATGATATCCAAACCTATCACCTGTTTTTTGCCGACGATGTTGGCGGTCCAGGTACTGACATGACATTCTTTGATTTTCCTGGTATTCCTAAAGGAGTGCATGGGACTAATGAGATTTCAAAAACATCCTTCCGTGTACCGAATGATGCGGCATTGGAGTATTGGGTTAAGCGATTCGACCGTTTGGAAGTAAAGAATACAGGGATCCAGGAACAGTTTGGTAAAAAGAACATTTCATTTGTGGATTTTGATGATCAGCAATATCAATTGATTTCCGATGAAAACAATGAAGGGGTTGCAGCGGGGATTCCTTGGCAAAAAGGACCGATTCCCCTGGAATATGCCATTACAGGATTAGGACCAATTTTCATTCGGATCGCCAACTTCGATTATTTTAAAGAAATGATGGAAAAAGTTCTATTATTCAAAGAAATAGACAAGGAAGGATCTTTTCACCTATTTGAAGTAGGGGAAGGTGGGAATGGTGCACAAGTGATTGTTGAGCATAATTCGATCCTTCCTCAGGCACGGCAGGGTTTTGGGACTGTTCACCATACAGCCTTCCGTGTTGAAGACCGTTCCGTTCTGGAAGAATGGATCAAACGAATGGAAAGCTTCCAATTCCATACGTCCGGTTATGTTGATCGTCACTTTTTTGAGTCGCTTTACGTACGAGTGGCGCCGCAAATATTATTCGAATTTGCCACGGATGGTCCTGGATTTATGGGGGATGAGCCGTATGAAACGCTTGGGGAAAAGTTATCTTTACCACCGTTCTTGGAACCGAAAAGGGATCAAATTGAAAAGTTGGTCCGTCCCATTGATACAGTAAGAAGCACCAAGGAATTCATTAAAGAATAATTGACAACCTTTAGCGAATGATATATTGGTTTATGCCCATACTAAAACAGGTAGAAATAATAAATGGAATAATCATTTGAAATAGAAAAAATGCTCTGGAGGAATGAATCATGACAAAAGATTTTTACACGGCGATTAAAGAGAGACGTTCATATTATGGAATCAATAAAGAGGTCCAAGTTTCGGAAGAGAAAATTAAAGAAATTGTTGAATTTGCGGTAAAACACACGCCATCGGCTTTTAATTCCCAATCTTCCCGCCTTGTTGTTTTGACAGGCTCTGCCCATGATAAATTATGGGATATTACGACGCAGGCTTTAAGGAAGGCGGTTGGTGAGGGGGATTTCTCTGGAACTCAACAAAAAATGGATTCCTTTAAAGCGGGATATGGGTCAATATTATTCTTTGAAGATGAATCTGTTGTGAAATCACTTCAAGAACAATTTGCAACGTATGCCGATAACTTCCCAATCTGGTCACAACAAACATCAGGCATGCATCAATTAGTTGTTTGGACTGCACTTGAATCAGAAGGATTGGGAGCAACTTTACAGCATTATAATCCACTAATTGATGATGATGTGAAAAAAGAATGGGATGTTCCGAGCAATTGGAAATTGATTGCGCAAATGCCATTTGGAAATCCAACAGCTCAACCGGGTGAAAAAGAATTCAAACCACTTGAGGATCGTATAAAATTTTATAAATGAGTGAGATGCTAAATATCTCTACAGAGAGCCAACCCTGATTGGCTCTTTTTTTCGTTGTTCCGCGATATCTTGACAATGACAATGTCATATTATATATTTACGTCAGTCGATACTGACATAAGATTGATGATAGAGGGTATTTAAATGAATGGTAATAGAAAACAAGACACTTCTGATAAAATTATGATCGCTGCTATAGATCTTATGGCAGAAAGAGGATACAATGGCGTATCCACCCAAGAAATAGCTGATGCGGCGGGTTTAAGCGAAAAGACGCTATTTCGCCATTTCGGCAGCAAACAAAACCTTCTTGAAACCGCGTTTGACCGATTTCATTATGCTGAAGAGATGAGAAGCCTTTTTGAGGGGAAACTCGTTTTTGATTTGTCTCAGGATTTGCTTCTGATCAGTCGAAAGTATCATGAAATTATGAACCATAACCGAAAGCTGATTCAAATCGGAATGAAAGAGCAAGTTAATTTGCCTGGTTTACACGAAAAAATGCAAAAGCATCCTCAACAATTATTGATGATCTTATCCAATTATTTAAGGGGAATGTCGGAAAAAGGAAAAGTCATTCGGTCCAATCCTGAATCGCAAGCCTTATCATTTATGATGATGCATTTTGGTGCTTATATGAACGAGATAGAAACCATCGCAGACTTTCCAAGCATATCATTGGATGATTTTATCAAAGAGAGTGTCACCATATTCACTAGGGCTTTAACCCCTTAATATATTTTTAAGACATTCCTATATTAAAATCATTTTCCAAGTGCTTTTCCAAAAAAGCAGGAGAATTCACAAAGGCTGGCCAAACTATATAAAAAACAAAGCAACAGGCAATCTTTTAGTTAAGAGAGCCTGTTGCTTTGCTGTTACCTGTCTTTGCAAAAGAAGGCTGGCGTGTTTTTACATTCATTCATCCAACGGCTGTGGTGTGATTTTTTCCATCTTCATTATAATGAATCCACTCCAGGCAAACATTAAGGAAGCAATGTAAAAGATGCTGCCGATCGTTAAAAAGTCGACTAAATATCCGGTTGCAATCACCGCAGCTGCAGCACCGATGGATGTCCAAACATGGTAGTTTCCAATTTCCTCACCCGCCGTTTTCTTCGTAACATACCTTGCAAGTACAGTTTTTTCTGTGTTTTTTTGTACTGCCCCTAGTACCCCCATAATGATTTGCAGGAGATAGACATGCCAAATTTCATATGCGAGAGGAAAGGCAAGAAGGATTAGTGCCATCCCCCATGAATAGAAAAGGAGAAATGCTTTGTCACCTGCTTTGTCAGTGAATTTTCCGATTAAAGGATAGCTTAGTGCTGCAGTCAATGAGAATATTCCATAAGCCCACCCGAATTGCGAATAACTGGTGCCTACATTTTTGATTAACAAAATATAAAAAGGGAAAATCATGCTGGCAGCCATTCCAACAGTGCCTTGGTAAAAAACAAAACGGTTATAATTCATGAATGATACTCCTCATAGAAAAGATTCATGAAGCGATTATCAGGATCATATTTCTTCTTTAATTGAAAGAATTCCTCAGTACGCGGATACGCTTCAAATAATTGTGTCTTGGTTGGATACCCATAATAGGGCAAATAGTAGCTACCGTTATGGTCAAGCGTCACATCAATCATGTTTCGGATGACCCTTCCGGTGTTTGCCTTACTTTCGTCATCAGTCCCTTGATTGATGAGCATTACAAGAGCGAACATATCATCCTTGGCATAGGACATGAGTGATTCATCATTATGCTCCACATAACGTATTGTAATATTTAATAAGTTAAAATCTTTTTCATCAGATAAGGTTTTTCTTAAATCATCGATATAATCAGCAAATTGATCAATCGGAACGAAGTATTCTTGCAGTACTTCAGTTTTGGTGGGGTTGCTGTAATCCATAAAGGCTGAGTCCGACCGCATCACATTATTCCTCGAAACCAAGTTACCATCAATATTGGCCGTGTAGGTTTTTTGAGTTTCCCAAAACTTTTCTTTACCCCAGTCATTATAACGTGAGAGTCCAAGAAAGAATTTAGGCACGGCAATGATCGTTTCCCGTTTGAGAGTATTGTAGTTAGATAGCTGTGTTTGGTCATTTGCTCTATGATAATCAGTTACATACATTTCATCAAAATAGGAGCCAGGAGCCACAGATATTCTTGCAAGATGCATTTTAACATCATCGTTTTGAAGAACTTCTCTTTTAAAGTACGAAGTATATTCATCATAATGGAGTGATTTGGTTTTAATTTTATAAAGTTCGTCATCGGTAAGGTGGAGTGTTACATCGAGTATTACTCCAAACAAACCATACCCGCCAATAACCGAATGGAAGAGCTCAGAATTTTCTTCGCGGCTCACTGTTAGGATTTGGCCTTTTGCGTTAAGCAACCTAAAAGATTCCACGGTTTCTATCAAGGCATGATGACGGATATCGCGGCCATGGACATTAACGCTCAATGAACCGCCAATGGTAAAAATGTTTTGAGATTGACTGACCTTCAGTGCAAGTCCATATGGGTTGATATATTCCTGAAGAGCAGCCCAGGTTGCTCCGCTTTGGACCGTGATGAGTTTTTCTTTTACATCTAAATCAAGTATTTTATCATGGTGCTTCATATCGAGCAGGATCCCATTTGGATATAATGTCTGACCTCCTTGGCTATGTTGCATACCGGCAATGGAAATGGGATCATCGTTTTTTTTGGCATCCAAAACGACCATTTTGATTGCTTCTTCACTATCTTCTGCCTTTATCGCTTTCATTTTAACTGGCATCAGACGGCTGATATCTTCTGCAATAGGGTGGTCAAGCTTGAAATTAAAAGCCTGCAGTGATAATCCAAATAATAGTGTATATAGGATGATAAAGAAAAATTGTTTCATGATATCTAGCTTTCGACTCCTCGTTTAATATGCCTGACACTCATTTGAATAATGAAAATGTATGAACTTATAGATTAATGGAGTTACCCTGACCATTCAGTGTGATTGAAAACGAATCCTTTGATTTATGTATTAGTTCTTCGTTTTCAGCCCATCAATGATTGTTTTGGTTAGCGGTATGGATAGCGATTCCAAGCTTTGTTCTGAGTTGTTTAATCCCCAATGATAGATGATTCCCATCAGGCTTTGGGTGATAAGTTGTGAAATTTCGTTAACTGATTGATCAGTGCCAATGGCGTTTTGTTCTTTCGCCTCTTCAACTAATGAACGAATAATTTGGAAGAGTGAGCGATTCGAATTTAAAAAATAAGTATGTTCTTTTGAATCTAAAGCGGAACTGTAAATCACTTTCATTAAATCTTTGCCCATTTCTTCTTCCAGAAAACGCATCAATTTGCGTATGAAAATAAACAATTTCTCGGTAGCGTCCATATCGACTGGGAACGAACGGAAGACTTCGCGATAGTAATCATCGACTTCTATGAATCTCGCTAAAAAAATGTCCGATTTCGCTGAAAAGTGTTGGTAAAATGACCCTTTTGATGTGCCGCTTTTTTTCACGATCTCGTCAACGGTAACTTTATCATAACCTTTTTCGCTAAATAGCTTTAAAGATATTTTTAAAATTTTTTCACGAGTCTTTTCTCCCCTAAGCTGTTTCTTTCTGGGTTCAATCATAAAAAACCTCCAAATGATAATTGACAGAATATTCCTTCTTAGTTTAATATCAGACTACAGTCTAGTTAACTGATTGGTGGTCTATTTAATCTAACGTAGATCATCAATAATCACAACGCTTTCTTAATTTCATTTTGTATATTTAGAAAGCGCTTACAAAAATGTTGTTGGATTCAGTAAATGTAAATGGAGGGAAGTGGTATCAGGATAAGTTGTTGGTCCTATGAATGAACCAGAGTGTCGGGAAACAGGAGAAGAGATGTGCGGTAAACGAATTATTTTTTGGGAAATTGTAGCATGAAAAGGGAGGAAATAATCATGAATCATTCCATTGGCGAAATAGAGAAAAGAACGATCGGTAAAACGATGAAACGTATTCTTCCATTTATCTTGCTCCTATACATCATTGCTTACTTGGACAGGGTCAATTTAGGCTATGCTGCTTTACAAATGAATGCAGAATTAGCCTTATCCGCTGAAGTTTTTGGATTGCTATCCGGCATTTTTTTTATAGGCTATTTCTTCTTTGAAGTTCCAAGCAACATGATCATGCATAAAGTGGGAGCTCGGATATGGATTGCCCGTATAATGATTTCGTGGGGACTCGTGGTAATATTGACAGGTTTTGCGCAAACAACGATGCATTTATATATTCTCCGTTTTTTATTAGGTGTCGCCGAGGCTGGTTTTTTCCCAGGTATAATTTTGTATTTAACTTATTGGTTCAGGGCCCGCGAAAGAGGAAGGGCAACAGCGGTTTTGCTTTTAGCCCTACCGATTGGCGGATTGATTGGTGCACCTGTGTCGACATGGATTCTTGACAATATTTCCTGGTTCGGTATGGCAGGCTGGAGATGGATGTTCATCCTTGAAGGCATTCCGGCCATTATGATCGGAATTGTTGTTGTTTTCTATTTAACTAATAGACCGACCAACGCTAAATGGTTATCTAAGGAAGAAAGTGAATGGTTAGAAGGGGAATTGAGTGCGGAAAGAAAGGTTAGTTCGAAAATAAATAAAGTCACTAAGCTTGATATGCTGAAAGATTTGAAAATCTGGAAGTTGGCCCTTTTTTATTTCGCAGGTTACACATCTATCTATGGATTGTCATTCTGGATGCCAACCATTATAAAATCTTTATCGGAAAATGCAACAACCAATTTAGAAATTGGCTGGTTAGCGATGATTCCATCATTAGTCGGAATACCTGCCATTATGTTTGTAGGCTGGAATTCAGATCGGACCAATGAACATAAATCACATTTGCTCGTTTGCCTCATGATAGCAGTTGTCGGATTTATCGGGTGCGGCTTTTCCGATAGTGTCTTTATGATGGTACTTATGTTAACAATCACATCTTTCGGGTTATACGGGTTCAGTGGATGTTTCTTTGCCTATATGACATTTTTCTTCACTGAGTCCACTGCGCCAGTTGGAATAGCCATAGTCAATTCATTTGCAGCTTTAGGCGGTTTTGTAGGACCGATGATTCTCGGAACTGTTGCATTTACTCAAGGGATGTTTATTTTATCCGGATTACTTATGATAGGAGTCATCACCCTATTATCATTAAAATTGACAAGTGCTTCAAATGAAAACATCGTAGAAGAAGTTGAAGTCAATATCAATCAATTATAAAGGTTCTAAATGTATTGAAGATTAAAAGTGACAATAATAGAAACATCATTGGAAATCATAACGTTTCAATGATGTTTCTTTTTATATTGGATTTCAGGTTGATTGGAGCGCAAGTGCGAGACTCCTGCGGGAGCAGCGGGACAGGTGAGACCCCACAGGCGCTTACGCCGAGGAGGCTCACCGCCCGCCCCGCGGAAAGCGAGCATCTGGAGGGGAAATCAACCACACCGCTTTACTTGGTAAATAGCAACAAAGTATGCGAAAACAGCCTTATATTTTCATATAGGAAATCCATATTGGGATGAAAATACCGGTTAAGCATGTCAAAATCCAATCTAAATCGAAGGTTCTGCCCAATAAGACTTGTTTGTGGTTTTCGGCGGGATTAGAATGGAGATGAGATACAAGTGCTTTTGAAAGACAAGATTCCTTTTCTTAACAAGTACTGACTTCATATTTATTCATTACAGGAATAACAGCAGAAATGAGGTGATGATGTGGAAATTCATTTGGTGGCGAAAGATGAGATTGAGGCTCAAGGAATTCGTTGGATAGTGGAGTCCCACCTAACGGGAGTTAGACTGATCTTTTGGAAAACGATTGAAGAATTTGATAAGGGCATACGCAATCAGCATCCTGAATTCGTTATTTTGGATATGGATATTTGGACGGATGAAAGTGAGGCGATGGGTGTTTCGTTAAAGCGGAAGGGAATACGATGGTTAGGCATATCATCTGAGCGAATCTTTCAAACGGCTTATCGAGCCTTACGTTTTCGTGCTGAAGATGTTTTATTCCGCCCTTTTTCTTCGGCGGATTTGGTAAAACATATCCAACAATTGCGTTTTCAATTGAGAAATGGTCCAGGGCTTCTTTCGACAAACACCATGGATGGTGGGAATGCTCTGGATATTGGATATCCGGATTTTTTCTTGACAGACCGGAGGCATGAAAGCCGAATAACCATGGTCGCTTTTTTGACACCTGATAACAAGACCCTTCCTTTGGTTTATGATGAACTGCAACGATATTCTTTTACTGGGAAGAATCAAATCTTCGCTTTATCGGATTTTATTTTATGTGTCCAGGAACCGAAGGAAAATGAGGTATATAAGGAAGAGTACCAAGCGTTCCTTGCCCACTGGAAAGAAAGAATGGATGAGCCCCTTGCCATCATAATAAAAGCGGCAACTTCAGATGAATCTTTAAAAAGGATGTATCAGCAAACACGTGAATTTACGAGACAAATCTTTTTCGATGGATACGATATCATTTTAGCCGAAAGTCAACAGACTTCGCCTCGAGAGATGGATCCATTCCTCACTCCCCTTGAACAAAGACTTTGGATAGAAATGCTCGAAAGGCGGGATGCAAAAGCCATCAGGAACTGGATTGAGCGTGAATTCCTTACTTTTGAACGACCATACCCCGACCCGGAAATTGTTCGTATCCGCCTTACAAGCGTACTCGCACAGATTCGTAGGCATATGAAATCATACGACTTGCAAAATGCTTCTCTAGAAGCAATATACTATGATGTATTTCAGCAAATTGTACATAAACCTGTCATCCATCAAATAGTAAAGGAGCTGCATGCGTTCACTACCCATATGCTTCTGCAAGATCATGGACAATTACAGGAAGGGGCACGCACACTTAGCGAAAAAGCAAGGGAGCTGATCGAGTCCAACTATTGGGACGCCCAGTGGAATCTAGCGAGTTGTGCAGATACTCTGCGTATCAATAAAAGCACACTCAGCCGTCGTTTTGCAGCTGAATCCGGCGAGTCTTTTCGAAATACTCTGCATCAAGTTCGAATTAGGGAAGCTAAACGTTTATTAAAGGAAACGGATTTATCACTGGAGGAAATCTCACAATTAGCCGGTTATTCACATCAAACTTATTTCAATGCCAAATTCAAACTGCTTGAAGGTTGTACACCATCAGCATATCGGTCTGGATTATAAAAAAGGACGATTCAATAAATGAATCGTCCTTTTTTATTTAGGCTCTTTTCCTAAAGATTGTTGTTTTTAAAACGAAACGATTTAAGGTTGATTGGAGCGGAAGTGCGAAACTCCTGCGGGAGCAGCGGGACAGGTGAGGCCCCACAGGCGTTCACGCCGAGGAGGCTCACCGCCCGCCCCGCGGAAAGCGAGCATCTGGAGGGGAAATCAACCACACCGCATTACTTGGTAAATAGCAACAAGTATGTGAAAACAACCTTTATTTATTTCATAACAATGTAATTCGTGAAATTAATCATAAAATAATAAAGTTAACTACAAAAATGTAAAATAAATTATAAAATAATCATTAAACTATAATTAATTATTCTGAATTTTTCTTATAGAATGAATATATAACAAAAACAAGGGGGAAATGAAAATGAACACGATTACAAACAAGGTTATCCGTTATACTGGAACAGAATTGCATACTAAAGGATGGCAACAAGAAGCAGTGCTTAGAATGCTTATGAATAATTTGGATCCTGAAGTTGCTGAACGTCCAGAAGATTTGGTGGTATACGGAGGGATTGGGAAAGCAGCTCGTAACTGGGAATGCTTTGATGCAATCGTCAAATCACTAAAAGAGCTTGAAGAAGATGAAACTTTACTTGTCCAATCAGGGAAACCGGTGGCCATTTTTAAAACGCATTCGGATGCACCACGTGTCCTGCTTGCAAATTCAAATATCGTGCCTGCATACGCGAACTGGGAAACATTCCATGAACTTGATAAAAAAGGATTGATGATGTATGGGCAGATGACAGCAGGCAGCTGGATATATATCGGATCTCAAGGGATCGTACAAGGTACATACGAGACCTTTGCGGAGCTTGCAAAACAACATTTCAATAACTCGTTAAAAGGCACCATTACACTAACGGCAGGTTTAGGCGGAATGGGAGGGGCACAGCCGCTTGCAGTTACGATGAACGGTGGTGTCTGTATCGGGATCGATGTAGATGAGACGAGAATTGACAGGAGGATTGAGACTCGTTATACCGATGTGAAAACGGATTCATTGGATGAAGCCATTCGTTTAGCCAATGAAGCTAAACTTGCAGGGAAAGCATTATCGATTGGTTTGATTGGGAATGCTTCAGATATTCTACCGGAAATGATCGCAAGGAACTTCATCCCTGATGTCTTGACGGATCAGACTTCGGCCCATGATCCGCTAAATGGATATACTCCTTCAGGCCTGTCAATGGTGGAAGCGGCAGAATTACGAAATTCGGATCCAGAAAAGTATATTGAACTCTCTAAAGCTTCAATGGCCAAACATGTTAGAGCGATGCTTGAAATGATGGAAAAAGGAGCCGTGACGTTTGATTATGGCAACAATATCCGTCAAGTTGCGAAAGATGAAGGGGTAGAGAATGCTTTTGACTTCCCGGGATTCGTTCCAGCTTATATCCGTCCACAATTTTGTGAAGGTAAAGGTCCATTCCGCTGGGTTGCTTTATCTGGGGATCCAGAAGATATTTATAAAACAGACCAAGCCATTTTACGCGAATTCGCTGATAATGAACATTTATGTAACTGGATCAGAATGGCTCAAGAAAAAATTCAGTTCCAAGGTCTGCCTTCCCGCATATGCTGGCTTGGTTATGGGGAGCGCGCCCGTTTTGGTAAAATCCTCAATGATATGGTTGCAAGCGGTGAATTGAAGGCCCCGATTGTGATTGGGCGTGACCATTTGGATTCTGGCTCTGTCGCTTCGCCGAATCGTGAAACGGAAGCAATGAAGGATGGTTCCGATGTTGTGGCTGACTGGCCGATCTTAAATGCAATGGTGAATGCTGTGGGCGGTGCAACTTGGGTTTCAGTACATCATGGCGGCGGCGTAGGAATGGGTTACTCCATGCATGCAGGCGTTGTAATTGTGGCAGACGGCACAAAAGAAGCAGCAGCCAGGATTGAGCGAGTGTTGACAACTGACCCTGGGATGGGTGTAGTGCGTCATGTTGACGCAGGATATGAACTGGCAGAGGAAACAGCACGTGAAAGAGGTATTAATATCCCGATGCTTGATAAAGGAATTGATAAATAATGACAAAACCAATTTGGATAAAACATGCCGCTCAACTTGCAACCCTTACCTCTGATAGGAAAGGTCCTCGTTCCAAAGAGGCAATGTCAGAGCTTGGGTTGATTGAAGATGGAAGTATATGGATGGAATCTGGTTTGATCCAAGCGGTCGGTACGACCAAAGAATTGGAAGAACTCTATGCAGATAGAATGCATGAAGCTGAAGTCTTTGATGCAACTGGTCATTTGGTGACACCTGGGCTAGTTGACCCACATACGCATGTTGTATATGGCGGGAGTCGGGAACGTGAATTTGAAATGCGTCTGGAAGGCGCAACATATATGGACATTATGAACGCAGGTGGGGGCATTCATGCTACCACCCGCATGACAAGGGAAGCAAGTGAAGAAGAATTGATGGAGCAAACCATGCGACGACTTGATTCGTTTCTCGCTCATGGTGTGACTACAGTAGAAGGTAAAAGCGGTTATGGAATGAATTTGGAAACCGAATTGAAACAGTTGCGGGTGATGAAGAAGTTACAGGAAGATCATCCGATTGATCTGGTTCCTACTTTTATGGGTGCCCATGCGGTTCCAAAGGATTACAAAGGCCGTGAGGATGAATTTGTCGATCATCTGATTAATGATATGCTTCCAATCGTCTCAGAAGAAAAGCTTGCAGAATTCAATGATGTCTTTTGTGAAAAGGGGGTTTTTACCCCTGAACAATCAGAGCGGATTTTAAATGCGGGGAAAAAGTACGGCTTGATCCCTAAAATTCATGCTGATGAAATTGAGCCATACGGTGGAGCTGAATTAGCTGCGAAGATAGGAGCCATTTCAGCTGAGCATTTGTTAAAAGCTTCCGATGAGGGGATTACTGCTATGGCGAAATCAGGCACCATTGCCTGTTTGCTTCCAGCTACCGCCTTGTATTTACGAGAAGAAGCGGCCCCTGGACGACGAATGGTTGATGAAGGTGTGGCTGTTGCCATTTCGACCGATTGCAATCCCGGATCTTCGCCGACGACATCCATGCCGCTTGTCATGAACCTGGCATGCATTTCGATGCGGCTTACCCCTGCAGAAGCTCTGACGGCGGCGACATACAATGCTGCTTGTGCAATCAACAGGCAAGAAAGGGTCGGATCGCTTGAAGTCGGAAAACAAGCGGATGTCGTTTTATGGAATGTTGAAAACTATCAGGAGTTGCAATATTTATTTGGAGTCAATCACGTTAAGTCTGTTTGGAAAAATGGTGTGCAAGTAGTGAATGATAAAGTGAAGACTGATTCCAAAAGCCTGACTGGTCTATAAAATTCACTAAAAGAAGAGAGGCTATACCCATCGACCCATCATTAGGTTGACCGGATCTCTCATGAAACGCCCATATAATGAACTTCTATCTATGTATCAGGAGCCTCTTTATATCCGCTGGAATTTTGGCGGATGTAAAAAGGCTTTGATACGTACAACCTGATCTAACAGTATTCCAAGTTGTCAAAGCAAGAAATGTATCTGATATTTCAGTTGCACTGGTATTTATGCTTCTACCTATGGTGGATTGCCTGCTGATGGGTTTTTTAAAATTTTACTAGAATTTGGCCAGTATCCGATTGTCATGCAAATTGATTTTTTCTGTCTTGATCAGAGCTTCTCTATGGGGGGTGAAACAGTCAAGACCAGGGTATTCATGGCGGTATAATGCAGACTAGATTTAGGGTTTTAAGATAACTGTTTTTATGTTTTAAAATCAGTCAGTATTGCTGCTCTCTAACAAACATCAAGGAGTGATTACATGTTGAGAAATAACTATCGTTATTTTATCATTTTTATGATCATTGTTATTACAATCATAAATTATATTGATAGAGGTGCACTTTCATATGCCCAAGCTGAAATAATCAAGGAGTTCAATTTAGATCCAGTAAGTTGGGGGGCGATCCTGGGGTATTTTGGATATGGATATATATTCGGTGCACTATTTGGTGGGGCTTTAGCAGATAAGAAAGGTCCTAAATTCATGTGGATCATTGCCGGAACGACATGGTCTTTTTTTGAAATTGGGACAATATTCGCAGGTCACATAGGTGCAGCATTATTTGGAGGCTCTGCCTTGGCAGGATTTGCGGTGTTTCGTGTATTATTTGGTTTAGCTGAGGGACCTACATTATCAACGATGAACAAAACGATGGCAAACTGGGTATCTCCTAAAGAAAAAGGGTTTGCTGTAGCGCTTGGATTAGTTGGAACGCCAATTGGAGCATTAATTACTGCACCCGTCGTAGTAGGTCTTCTAACATACACTAACTGGAAAGTAACATTTGTTATTCTCGGTATATTAGGCTTTATTTGGGTAGCAATTTGGAACAAGGTATTTACAAACTTACCTGAAGATCATCCAAGAGTCTCGAAAACCGAGCTAGAAGAAATTCGAAGTGCAGATATTTTAATAAAAGGTGAGACGAAATTAGACGAACAAATAAATGTACCATGGTACCATTTTTTTAAAAACCCTACGTTAGTATTTAATGCAATTGGATATTTTGCCTTTTTATATGTAAATATTTTATTACTTACATGGACACCCAAATATTTGCAAGATGAATTTAATTATTCACTTTCTTCTCTTTCATATATTGGCATGATTCCCTGGGTAGGAGCTATTATCACTGGATTATTAGGTGGTAAAATCTCGGATATATTACGTAGAAAAACAGGGAATTTACGTATTGCCAGATCTTGGTTCACAGTAGTCTCCTTATTTTGTACAGCTGTATGTTTTATGTTGATTCCGACTGTCGATAGTGCGGCGGCCGTACTTGCTTTAATGTGTATAGGAAATGCCTTTAATTATTTACCGAATTCCATTTATTGGATCGTGGTTCTGGATACAGAACCGAATAAAGCTGGAACATTTGGCGGGGTAACTCATTTCATTGCCAATCTGGCTACCATTATTGCCCCTACCTTGACAGGAAGTCTTGTCGCCATATATGGATATAATGCCATGTTTATTGCAGCATCAATAGCCGTCACGATTGGCATGATAGCCATGGTTTTCGTGAAGCCTGGCAAGCAAGGAAACTCATCGGAAACCACCAATAATATGGTTAGCTAAGATAAGGCATAAATGGATTTATATTGATTACGGATTATGTATTTCACTTTCAGAAGAAATTTACAAGAGGAGCATCCGATGCCTGAATCGCCTTTAAGAATCACTAAAAAAGATAAGGGCTTGATCTTCCATTTCACCAGATGAATTAGGCTTTTAGAAGTATTTATCCACATGTAATGGTGTTGAATAGTAGGATGGTGTTTTATCATCCTACCCATTGGCAGCGTTCAATGCTTTACTGCTTTACAGTGAAATTAAATGAAAGCGTTTCAGGAAATCGGGAAATTAATCTTCCATGTGGAGGGAATTTTATGTGGGTAATCACTATCCATTCGAAAAATGGCATAAAAATGTTTGAGTTTACCACAGAAAAGGAAGCTAGGGATAAACTTGAGGGAATAGAAGGCTGTAAAATCCTTAGTGAAGTCATTTATTTCAATGATAAACAATTGATCGAATCCTAAAACTATATGTTCCATAATGAAATAGAAATTAAATAGTATAATGGTTGAAATAAATCATAAAAAGATTACTATTTCATAATATTCTTTGCTGAATTTTAGTACTAGTCTCAACCATAAAATGAAAACTACCTGTAAGTGCTAGTTGTCTAACATGCATGCAGATGTACATTCCTTGTTGGGAAGGTCAGTAAAATGTCATCATTTAGTGTGTACTGAAATCCATTCATATAATTTCAGGTTCAATACCGGAGTATGGCAGTAAAATTTTTTTCGATCCATAAATCTGATAAATCAAAAAAATGGAGGGAATTCTTTGAACGAACAAAAATACACTATTGACGATGCCCCATTTAACAAGTTTCATTTTCGAATTGCAGGACTTACATTCGGTTCAAGCTTCTGTGATGGCTATTCACTTGGGATCATCGCGATGGCCCTTACAGTATTCGGGCCTCAAATGAATATGAATGCGATGTGGACAGGACTGATCGGCAGTTCTGCTTTAATCGGTCTCTTTGCAGGATCTTTAATACTTGGAAGACTTTCCGATCGTGTAGGCAGACAGAAAATCTTTCTCGTAAACTTTTTACTTATTACGGTAGCTACTATTTTACAATTTTTTGTCAGCAGTCCAGAACAGCTTTTTATTTTACGGTTGCTAATCGGTTTTGGACTTGGAGGAGATTACGCTGTCGGTACTACTTTACTCGCCGAGTTTTCACCAAAAAAGTATCGCTCCTCGCTCCTCGCGTCCATAAACGTAGTATGGACGCTTGGATATGTAGCATCAAACTTTGTTGGTCATTACCTGGGACAGGGTGGTTCAGACTCATGGCGTTGGATGCTTGTCAGTGCTGCCATTCCAGCTATAGTGGTTTTAATCTTAAGAATAGGAACGCCCGAATCACCAAGATGGCTTGTCAGCATGGGACGTGTCGAAGAAGCTCGCCAGATTGTAAAAAAACACCTTGGACCGAACGTTGAAATGGGAGAAATGACGGCTGGCACTGAAAACCAAAAGACTTTAGGGTTTCGTGGACTTTTCAGTAAAAAGCTTCGTAAGCGCATGGCTTTTGGTGGAATATTCAAATTAACTCTTGTTATTCCGTACTTTGCTATTTATACTTTCCTGCCGTCCATACTAAGTACAATGGGTTTTGAACAAAACTTTTTTGCCGATACGATGCTGAATCTATTCTTGCTTGTTGGGGCAATTGTTGGTCTTTGGTTGCTTGCAAAATTTTCTCGTAGAGGATTTACCATCGGGGCATTTACAATCCTTACAGTTTCATTGTTTTCACTCAGCTTCTTACACAATAGTTCTCAATTCTTAATGTTGATTGCCTTTTTGATCTTTACTTTTTTCATGTCGGCAGCATCGAACCTTACATTAGTATACCCAGCCGAGCTTTTTCCAACTGAGATTCGTGGATCGGGAATAGGTATGGTTACGGCAATTAGTCGAATTGGTTCTGCGATTGGAACATTTCTGCTGCCTGTTTCTTTAAGTTCATTTGGATTAAGTGCCTCAATGGCAGGAATGGCAGCCATTCTGCTGGTCGGATTGATCGTATCGATCGCTTGGGCACCTGAGACAAAATCGCTTTCCCTTAATGATGCCAGTAATCCTTTACTTGAAGCGGGGCACCTTCCGAAGGAAACCGATATTCCCTTTACAAAAAATGAAAAAATAACATAAGATTAAAAGCAATAAATGAGAAGGACCAAAACTTTTTTCTCCTTCTTGATGAGTCATATGAGAGGAGATGTGTAAGGATGACAACTACAGTTTGTTCACATCCTATGGATATTAAAGAGGTGGCACTAGGGGATGGCGCCATCTCGATCCAAGAGGTAATTGCGGTTGCAAGATATGGTGCAAAAGTTACTTTCACTGAGACATATTGTGAAAGGGTAAATAAATCGCGAAACTTAATAGAAAAGTTTTTAGATGATAATAGATTGATTTACGGTGTAACGACTGGTTTTGGCAGTAATATGACAGAAGTGATTTCTCCACAGGACGCAGAAACCCTTCAACGGAATATTGTTCGTTCACATGCTGTTTCAGTAGGGGAAACCCTTGAAAAAGAAGTCGTTAGAGCCATTCAATTGATGATCCTTGTGAATTTGGGCCAGGGTTATTCAGGAGTCCGTTTACAAGTTTTAAAGCTGATCGCTTCACTGTTAAATCACGATATACTTCCCTATGTTCCAGGTGAGGGGTCTGTGGGGTATCTGTCTCCTGAAGCGCACATGTCCTTATTGGTGATCGGGGAGGGGCAAGCGTGGTACAACGATGAGCTTCTCCCGGGAAAGGATGCGTTAGCGCAATCTGGATTGAAGCCAGTTACGCTTGGGTGTAAAGAAGGACTGGCTCTTATAAGCGGAACTCCTTCCGTCACTGCGATGGCCGTTCTGGCTTTATACAATAGCATGCAAGCAGCGAAAACCGCGGACATTACGGGAGCTATTTCCTTAGAAGTGCTAAAAGGGACAATAAAAGCATTTGATCCCCGTCCCCATGGATTGAAAAAACATGAGGAACAGGCAAAGACAGCCAGAAATGTAACAAGGATTCTTGAAGGTAGCCAGATCATTGATACATACAAGGATCATAGATTACAAGATGCACTTAGTTTACGATGCATTCCACAAGCCCATGGAGCGATAAAAAGAGTATTGAAAGACGCTGCAGTTTCGATTGAGAATGAAATGAATTCCGTAAGTGACAATCCTCTGATCTTTCCGGAAGAGGAAGATGGAATGGCACTAATGGCTGGAAATTTTGATGGTTCATTTGTTGGGATATACGCGGATGCGATGTCCATAGCGCTAGCAAACTTAGCAAAAATAACAGAACGCAGAATTGATCGGCTTGTAAACCATCACCTTAGTGAATTACCTAATTTCTTAGTGGTTAACCCAGGGTTAAATAGTGGCTACATGATTCCACAATATACAGCTGCCGGGCTACTAAACGAAATCAGGGTGCTCTCGCATCCAGCCACTATAGATAATATCCCTACATGCGCAAATCAAGAAGACGTGATAAGTTTTGCCTATTTCGCTTCGAAGAAAGCGTATCGGATTTCGAAGAAACTTGAATATATTTTAGCCATTGAACTGATGACGGCAACGCAAGCAATGGATTTTCATCTGCCATTGAAACCGTCACCGGTCACGGAGGGGGTATATCAGTTAGTTAGGAGCGAAGTCCCGATGGTTGAAGAAGATCGCTTTTTCCATCCTGACATTGAAGCGGTTTATCGGCAAATTCATGAAGGAGAAATAGTGAAGCTCGTTGAAATGAAAATCGGGGAAATAGAGTTCTAAAAACCATGTGGAAGCTGTTTTACTTTATTTTATAAGGTAAAGTGGCTTCCTTTTTTTAAAATGAAGGTTCATATTTAAAAGAGGAGGGATGTAAGATGCACTATGATGTAATTGTAATTGGAGCTGGATCTATGGGAATGTCTTCAGGTTATTACCTTTCAAAAAAAGGACAAAAAGTATTATTATTGGATTCCTTTGCTCCTCCTCATAATAAGGGCAGCCATCACGGGGAAACAAGAATTATTAGACATGCTTATGGTGAAGGAAGGGAGTATGTTTCGTTGGCACTTAAAGCCCAAAAGCTATGGGGTGACTTGGAAAGAAATTCGGGGGAACAATTATTTCTTCCAACGGGGGTCCTGAATGCTGGAAGCGAAAATTCCACTTTCATTAATCAAGTGAAAGTGGGGGCAAAGGAATATGGTTTACCTATGGAAATCTTGGATTCACATGAAATTCATGATAGATGGCCTGGTATAACACTGCCAGAAGATTACATTGGGTGCTATGAATCGACTTCGGGCGTGTTGAAAAGTGAAGAGTGCATAAGAGCGTATCAACAACTCGCGAATTCTAATGGTGCCGACATCATTGTAAACAGTGAAGTAAGGAACATAGTAGTTCATGGTGATGGGGTCACGGTTATAACGGATGAACAGTCATTCCACTCAGAATCTTTAGTGGTTGCAGTTGGGGCATGGGCCCCGAAAATACTGGCGATGTTAGATTTAAATCTGCCGCTAGAACCCATTAGAAAAACATTTGCTTGGTTTCATGCAAATGAAAAATTATATAATCATAATGATTTTCCGGCTTTTTCTTTTGATACTTCAGTTGGTACATACTATGGCTTTCCTAGTATAAATGGTTCCGGATTGAAAATAGGGAGACATGATGGAGGAAACCTTATAAATCCTGATGGCTGTATTGAAGGGTTTGGTGATTTGGATGATGATGAGGGTGATTTGGTGAAGTTTTTACGGAAATATATGCCTGCCGATCAAAAAATGAAATATGGGAAAACTTGCATCTACACCATGACCCCTGATGAGCATTTCATAGTGGATAAACATCCTCATTATCCACACATTGCTATAGCAGCGGGTTTCTCTGGACACGGTTTTAAATTCAGCAGTGTCATGGGTGAAATTTTGAGTGACTTGATTATCTCCGGTACTAGCCAGGAAGATATTTCATTGTTTTCGATTAATCGATTCAATAATTGAATGTCATAATATTTTAATGCTCTAATCATGGCCGTTGCTTTCTTCCAAAGGAAACAACGGTTCTTTTTATTGCTTATATTTATTAAGGGCTTTTCTTGAATCCAACTTTAATGTCAGGTTATCTAACAAAGTATTGTCGAAATAATTAGAATATGATAGAATGAGAATATTCCGAAATACGAAACTGGAATTCCGAATTTCGGAACTTATAGTGATGAGTGAATGAAAGAGTACCTACATATTCATATGGATTATTTACTGAAATTTTCGTTAATAAAGGAGAGGATCGTATGAACACGGTTGATTTGAATTGTGATTTAGGAGAAAGTTTTGGCGCTTACCGTATTGGTAATGATCAAGAGATTTTGGATTATGTAACATCTGTCAATGTAGCTTGTGGATTCCACGCTGGTGATCCGACAGTCATGAGAAAAACGGTTCAGCTTGCTTTAGGGAAAAATGTCAAAATCGGAGCCCACCCAGGTTTACAGGATTTAATAGGATTTGGCAGGCGCAATATGAATATTTCACCACAGGAAGCTTATGATATTGTCGTCTATCAAATTGGTGCATTAAATGGCTTTCTGCAATCCGAAGGCGGAAGTATGCAGCATGTGAAACCGCATGGGGCTTTGTACAATATGGCCGCAAAGAACAAAGAGTTATCCATGGCCATTGCCGAAGCTGTATATAAAGTGAATCCCGAGCTTATCTTATTTGGTTTGTCGGGCAGTGAATTAATACGTGCCGGACAGGCTATCGGATTGCAAACCGGGAGTGAAGTATTTGCCGATCGTACCTACCAACATGACGGTTCATTGACTTCCCGATTGGAAAAGGACGCAATGATCGAAAACGATGATGATGCCGTTGCGCAAGTCATTCGCATGGTGAAGGAAGGGAAGGTTCTGTCCCAACAAGGCACAGATGTGGCTTTAAAAGCAGATACTGTTTGTATTCACGGGGACGGAACACATGCTTTATCCTTTGCTCGGCATGTTAAAAAGTCTTTAGAATTATCTGAAATAACAGTCAAGTCCTTTTCTTGAAAGAACAAAACAATCAGGAGGTAGATTCCATTGGAGCCAATCAAAAATACAACAGCACAGGAAAAGAGTCCGAATAAGTCAAAAACAAACCGCACTTTATTGTTAGGTGCAGCATTCCTGATGGCAACATCGGCAATAGGACCAGGTTTTTTAATGCAAACAACGGTTTATACACAAAGTCTTGCGGCAAGTTTCGGATTCGTCATTCTTATTTCGGTCATTCTTGATATATTTGCCCAAACAAATGTATGGCGCATTATAGCTGTATCCGAAAAACGGGGTCAAGAGATTGCAAACATGGTCCTTCCTGGGCTGGGTTATGTACTTGCCGCACTGATCGTTATGGGCGGGCTGGCATTTAATATTGGAAATATCGCAGGAGCCGGATTAGGTCTAAATGCGATGACGGGAATATCCCCCACGGCCGGGGCGGCAATAAGCGCGGTCATCGCCGTACTGATTTTTGTAGTGAAAGAAGCAGGAAAAGCGATGGACCGTTTTACGCAAATTGCCGGATTTTTCATGATTTGTTTGATGATTTATGTTGCTTGGACAACCTCTCCTCCAGTCGGGGAAGCGGTAGTGAGGACTTTTGCACCTGATAAAATCGATATTATCGCAATCGTTACATTAGTGGGTGGATCTGTAGGCGGCTATATTACATTTGCAGGGGGACACCGTCTCTTGGATGCAGGCGTGAAAGGTGTTGGAGCATTACCTGAAGTCACAAAGAGTTCGATAATGGGGATATTGATCACTACGGTCATGCGTGTTGCATTATTTCTAGCCGTATTGGGTGTTGTTTCGAAAGGTTTACAAATTGATCCGGGTAACCCTGCAGCATCCGTTTTTCAACTCGCAGCTGGTAATGTAGGATATAAAATCTTCGGTATCGTAATGTGGGCGGCCGCAATCACATCAGTAGTTGGAGCGGCATATACTTCCGTTTCATTCATCAGAACATTCAGCGAAAAAATTAATAAGAAGGCGAACTGGATAATCATTGGTTTTATTGTCGTTTCGACCATTTGCTTTCTATTAATTGGTCAACCGGTTAAAGTACTGCTAGTAGTCGGGGCCATCAATGGACTCATTTTACCAATTGCCCTTGGGACATTGCTAATTGCCGCATATAAGAAAAACATCGTGGGTGATTATAAGCATCCTTTATGGTTAACGATTTCCGGTGTGTTCGTGGTAGTCATCATGGCGTTAATGGGCGTATATACATTAATGAAACAACTGCCAGCACTTTTTTAATGATTAATGAACGAATATCCATTAAATTTAGGTCGAAGTGGTTTGCCAGTTTGCCACTGGCTGCCATTTCTTAATAGGAGTTGAATACTAATGATCGATCTTTCTCAAGCTACCCCGGCTGAGTTGCGTTCAATGATTCGAAACAACGAATTGATTAAACCGACTGCCGGCATGGCTAACGGTTATGCACAAGCGAACTTAGCCATCTTAAAAAAAGAGCATGCTTTTGATTTTTTATTATTCTGTCAGCGCAACCCTAAATCCTGTCCATTGCTGGACGTTACGGAAATTGGTTCACCCATTCCTGCATTCGCAGCAAAGTCTGGGGATATACGTACCGATATACCTAAATATAGGGTATATAGATATGGGGAATTAGTGGAAGAAGTAACGGATATCTCAAACTATTGGGAAGACGATATGGTTGGATTTTTGATCGGGTGCAGCTTTACATTCGAACACGCCCTTTTGAATAATGATATTTCGATTCGCCATATTGAAGAGGGATGCAATGTGCCTATGTATAAAACCAATATTCCATGCATTGAAGCAGGGATTTTTCATGGGAAAATGGTAGCTAGCATGAGGCCGATTCCACAAAAGGATGTGGTGAGGGCAACGCAAGTGACATCGCGGTTTCCTGCAGTTCATGGGTCACCAATCCATATTGGTGACCCTGAAGCGATCGGAGTTTCCAACATTCAGCATCCGGATTTTGGTGATCCAGTCACGATTCGTGATGGGGAAGTCCCGGTTTTTTGGGCATGTGGTGTAACGCCGCAATCCATTGCTATGGAGACCAAACCGGAGATCATGATCACGCATGCACCTGGACATATGTTCATTACGGACATTCGTGATGAGAAATTAGGAGTTTTATAACTGACAGAAAGAGATGAGTCCCTATGCCTGAAAAGCTATTGAATATAACTGCATGTACACTTTCTCCATTGGGCGATTCCGCAATCGTGATTACATTCGGGAATGGAATGGAATACAGCATACACAAAAAAATAAAATTGTTAATGGATTTACTTGAAGATGAACCTTTTGCAGGATTTATAGAATGTGTACCCGCATTTACTAATTTGACGGTTTTTTATGATCCATTTGTTGTTTATAAGGATCAAAAAAAAAGCAATGATACGGAAATATCTCCTTATGAAGCGGTCCGTTCCATCATGGAAATGAAATTACAGGATTTAAAAGAAATTAAGGAAATCTCACATCGAACAGTTTCCATTCCCGTGTGCTATGGGAAGGAATATGGACCGGATTTGGAATATGTTGCCCGTTATAATGATTTGACTACTGATGAAGTCATTCACATTCATTCAACCGGGGAGTATTTGGCCTATATGATCGGGTTCGCACCAGGTTTCCCGTTTCTTGGCGGAATGTCGGAAGAAATAGCGACACCTAGGCGTTCCTCTCCCCGAATGACCATTCCTGCAGGGGCAGTAGGAATCGCCGGTATGCAAACGGGTGTATATCCTATATCTACACCTGGTGGATGGCAATTGATCGGACAGACGCCAACCAAACTATTTTTACCGAATGTAAATCCTCCAAGTCTATTACAAGCAGGAGACATCGTGAAGTTCCAACCGATAACGGATCAAGAATATAAAGAAATGATCCTTAAGGAGGGATTACAGTGAGCCTGCGCGTAATCAAACCGGGATTATTGACGAGTATACAGGATCTTGGAAGAAAAGGATTTCAGCAACATGGGGTGATCGTAAGCGGGGCGATGGATGGACATTCTTTACGAATTGCCAATATGCTGGTTGGCAATGAAGAAGGAGAAGCGGCATTGGAAATTACTTTAATGGGTCCGACCATTAAAATCGAGAAAAATTGCCTGATTTCGATAACGGGTGGAAATTTATCACCTACAATCGATAATCACGCTATTCCGATGTGGAGGCCCATTCTTGTGAAAAATGGATCGATGCTTCGATTTGAAGGGTGTAAATCAGGTTGCAGGGCTTATTTAACAGTGGCGGGAGGCTTCGCCATTCCTGAAGTTATGGAGAGCAAAAGCACTTATCTAAGGGCTGGGATTGGCGGCTTTATGGGGAGGGCATTAAAGGCTGACGATGTCTTGGAGTTTAATGAACCTTCGAAAACTCTTGGTGATAAGGCGTTCAACGGGTCATTTTCCTTCCCAAATTGGTTTGTCAATGAGAAGGAGTTCATGCCAGGAGGAAAACCTCTCATCCGTTTCATCGATGGAAGCCAATATGAAAGTTTCACAGATTCAAGTAAAGATAGTTTTGTAGCGGGGGCATTTAAAGTTTCCAATCAATCCGACCGCATGGGATATAGATTATCAGGACCGACACTGGAATTAAAGGATAATGGGGAGTTATTATCTGAAGCGGTCACAAATGGGTCCGTTCAGGTTCCTCCTGATGGAAACCCGATCATTCTCCTTGCGGATAGCCAAACGACTGGCGGATATCCTAAGATGGCACAGGTGATCACGGCAGATTTACCAAGTATCGCGCAGGTTAAACCAGGGGAATCCATTCAGTTCTCACGGGTGAACCTGAAGGAGGCTGAAAAGCTTTTGCTTCAAAAAGAACGACAATTGAAGGAATTGCAGGTTTCGATATCCTTAGCCCTGAACAAATGGCTGGATACATAATTCCGCCTGCAAAACGATGAGAAAGTACTCTTTAAGAGTACTTTCTTTTTTTGATTCCTTGTACAAAGTAAATGATAAGACGTTTCCGTTCTTAGCCCTTTACCAATTTAAAGTGTTGACCGTTCTGACATCAGTACGGTTTTTTTATTTGCAAAAGTTAAGGGGATTTTTCCAAAAGGATAGGGAAGTTCCCCGATATGGAACATTCGGGCAAGATCTTACAATAAGGGTATGGTAATTGTTTGTAATGAGGAGGAATAGTAATGCAGGCAAAGGTCACAGCAATTCAAAAAACAGGAAAATCGATTGATGATGCTTTTGCATCACATTTTGCCAAGTCTATGTTTCTAGCAGTTTGCGGACTTGTATTCTTATCGTTTATTGGTACGAGAATGTTTACCCACGTAGATTTAAACCTTTATGGCTATATGGTGGGGACGTTAATTTTTATTGGGGGTTTTTTTTACAGATTTATCGCATGGGGAGAAAGGCCGCCAACAAAGGTTTTCATAAAAAAAGGAATCAAGATTCTATTTAGGAAATCAACGCCTAAAACAACAGTTGAACAGTTAGCGACATACAACTTCATCTGGAACAGGGGAATTTACCGATGGACTCAGCACGTTCTAATGGGCTGGGGATGCATTCTTTCCTGCTTCGTGACATTTCCTCTGGTATTTGGATGGATGTATTTCACCATGGACGACAACGGTTACTACCACATCATCGCAATGGGGATCCAGGTAATGACAGTACCAGCTAATGGGATCATTGCGTACTTATCATATAACGCCCTGAACATTACCGCTCTAATGGTCATTGCCGGAGTATGCATGGCTCTTTATCGTCGCTTGAAAAATATGCAGGCAAGGGCGGAACAACAATTCATGTATGACTTCCTACCATTATTCATGCTGTTATTGGTCAGCGTTACAGGATTGGCATTAACGTTCATGAACATCTTTTTGCACGGTGCAGGACAGCCAGCCATGTCCTTGATTCACCAGTGGTCCGTCATCATTACATTGATTTATCTTCCGTTCGGAAAACTTGCTCACATACCATTCCGCCCACTGAGTGTATTTGCTAGAAACTACAGAGAGCATTATGCGGAACAATCGATGAAAGGATGCAAAGTTTGCGGTAATGAGTTTGTTTCAAAAGAACAATCAAAAGATGTCATAGAGGTTCTCGGTAAGAATGATATAGAATTTCAAACGAAGGATGGCCACCATCTTGCTGAAATGTGCCTACCTTGCCGAAGAAAATACCGGATAGCCCAATTTTCCGGTTTCCCTGTCCACGAGGTAAAAGTTAAGGAGGCGAACCAGAATGCAAAGGGATAAGTTTTTCAAAGAGGTGGAGAATGTGTTGCACCCTAATGAAACATTGGTTAAAACGCATTGTGCATATTGCGGAATGCAGTGCGGGATGAATTTACGGGTAAATAGAGCGACAAATAAAGTCATTGGGGTTGAACCACGTTATGACTGGCCCGTAACTGTTGGGAAAATGTGTCCAAAAGGGGTTACAGCTTACCAGCAGACGAACCATGATGATCGCATTTTAACACCGCTTATTCGTGATGATGCATCATTAAAGGGAACAAAGGAAGGCTTCCGAGAAGCAAGCTGGGATGAAGCATATGATTTAATCGCGAAAAAATTCAGTGCGCTTCAAAAAAAATATGGAAAAGATGCATTATCCGTTTTCAGCGGCGTATCAATGACGAATGAAAAATGTTATTTAACAGGGAAATTTGCACGTGTGGCTCTTGGAACACGCTACATTGACTATAATGGCAGATTCTGCATGTCTAGTGCGGCCGGGGGATTCCTTCGTTCTTTCGGTGTGGATAGAGGTTCAACTTTACCCTGGACAGATATTCATGAAACGGATTGTTTATTTCTTGCAGGAAGCAACACAGCAGAATGCCATCCAACTTCTATGTTCCGTGTTTGGAACGTTCAAGAAAGAGGCGGTTACATTATCGTGGCGGATCCCCGCGAAACGCCTGTTGCAAGAAGGGCGGATGTTCATCTTGATTTGAGACCGGGAACGGACCTTGCCCTTGCTAATGGAATCTTAAATGAATTAATTCAAAATGGTTATGCTGATGAAGAATTTATTAATTATCATACAAATGGATTTGAAGAAACAAAAGAGCTTGTAAAAGAATTTACGCCGGAATATACGAGTGAGCTTACAGGTGTTGCACCGGAAAAGATCATTCGCGCAGCAGAGATTTACGGAAAAGCACCGAATGCAGTTGTCATGTTTGCCCGTGGAATTGAACAGCAGCATAAGGGCGTTGACAATGTTTCGGGATATACAAACATGGCGCTTGTGACAGGTAAGATTGGCCGTCCGAAGTCTGGTGTAGCAACATTCACTGGTCAAGGAAACGGACAGGGTGGACGCGAGCATGGTCAGAAAGCGGATTTATTGCCAGGATACCGGAAAATCACGAATCCTGAACATGTAAAAGAAGTTTGTAACGTATGGAATATCACTCCGGAGGAAATGCCTAAGCCTGGTGTTTCGGCATATGAAATGTTTGAACTGATGGAGCAAAAAACGATTCGCGGATTGTATCTGCTATGTTCTAACCCTGCAGTATCTGCCCCTAATTTGAATTTTGTCAGAAGCGCGATGAAAAACCTGGATTTTATGCTGTGTTCCGATTTCTATCTTTCTGAATCAGCAGAGTTTGCAGATGTGATCCTGCCGTCCGTAACGTGGTCGGAAGATGAAGGAACAGTTACAAATCTTGAAGGACGCATTATAAAGATAAATAAAGCACAAGAACCAATCGGAGAATCTAAGCCAGATTGGCAAATGCAAGTAGAGCTTGCAGAACGTCTTGGGAGAGGAAGATATTTTTCCCATATGAAAACTGCAAAAGATGTGGCAGATGAATTCAGACTGGCCAGTAAAGGCGGAAATGCAGATTATTACGGCGCCACATGGGATAAGATTGACAAACAGGACGGAGTATTTTGGCCTTGTAAGGATGAAAATGACAAGGGAACGCCGCATATGTTCCTGGATAAAAAATTCTATCACGCAGACGGTAAAGCGAAAATTTGTGCACTTCCTTACCGTCCCCCTGCTGAGGAGCCAGATGACAAATATCCGCTTCGTTTAACAACTGGACGTGTCGTTTACCACTATTTATCAGGGAACCAGACGAGAAGAATTCAGTTCCTTCGTGATATGTGTCCGGAACCTTATGTGGAAGTACATCCGGATACAGCAAAAAAATACAATATGGACCATGAGGATAAGGTCCGCCTGTATACCCGAAGAGGTGAGGCAATCTATAAAGTGAAAATTACAGAAGCAATTCGTGAAGACACTGTATTTGTTCCATACCACTTTGGGCACGAGCAATCCATCAATCTATTAACCATTGCAGCGCTTGATCCAATCTCTCGTATGCCGGAATTTAAGGTCTGTGCAGCCCAAATGGAAAAAGTCGAAATAAAGAAGGTGCAATAAATGAAAAAGAGGCTCTACTTAGAACTTGAAAACTGCATAGGATGCAGGTCATGCCTAGCGGCTTGTACACAATGCGGAGGGCATGAAGAGCGGAACAGAAACTATGTATATGATGTAAACCCTCTGGTCAATCGGCAAACGATGCCTCTTATGTGCCTTCATTGTGTAAATCCTGCCTGTGCAAGGAGTTGTCCGGCCCAGGCAATCCAAATCCATGAGACAGGGGCCGTGTTATCAGCACTTGTTGAAAAATGTATCGGCTGTCAAAATTGTACGATTGCTTGCCCATACGGGATACCAAAATTTGACACTGAACAAAACTTAATGTACAAATGCGATCTGTGTATCGACCGGACAAAAGACAGGATCCCGCCAATGTGTGCAAGTGTTTGTCCGTCCAATACACTTCAATGGTTAACAGATGAAGAAATTGAAAATAAGAGAAATCAGTTTAATCTGGATAATGGAAAATGGGTGACTAGCCTTCCTTATCTTGAAAGTGAAACGAACGTTAAGGTGAATCTCCCAGGTATTTTACAGGGGATAACTAAGCTATATTAGGAGGGATTAAAATGCCGTCAGATAAAAATAATAAAATTCCCTTTAATGAAGATAATTACACTCATAATATTGAACGGAATAATGAAAGAAAGCTTGACAGACGTGGGTTCATGAAAACATTGGTGGGTGCTGCTGGCGTATTCGCCATTTCCTCCCTTCCTTGGGGGATGGTAGCGGCTAAAGAATTGATGGGGCTTGGGGAGAAGGAGTATCCTCACAAAAAAATCACAGATGTAAGCAAACTTGCAATTGGTGACGCAATGAATTTTAAATTTCCAGGTGATCATGATGATGCCATTTTGATCAGATTGTCAGAAAAGAAATACGTAGCATACCAAAATGCATGCACACATCTTCGCTGCCCGGTTTTCTGGGTGAAGGAAGAGGGAGAGATGATCTGTCCTTGCCATCATGGGAAATTTGATGTTGAAACAGGTGTTCCGACTGCAGGGCCGCCAAGAAGGCCGCTGCCTGAGATTCAGGTGAAAGTGGAAAATGGGGCGGTATACGCAGTAAGGGTGAAGCGTTATGAAGTTTAAGTTTATAGGTGTCGCATTGCTTTGTGCCTTCTTGATGATGAATATTGTATTTACCCAATTCATGGTTCACCAATTTTATTATGAAAATTATATAAATGTTCTAATTTTTGGTGGATTAAACATTGTTGTGTTTCCTTTAGCGTTATATACGTATAAAAAAACTAAATACGAAAAGGCGTGAATCAAATGAACAGCGAAACTTACATTGATTTATGTTTTGTAAAAGAGGCATCCGTAAACTTTTCTTCTGAAATCGATAAGCTTCTTTCAGAATTATTTAAAGGCTCCCGCCTTAACTGGTATTTGGATGAAAAGTCAATGGATGGGTTAGATATTGTAGTTGCCGAAGTAAAGGGAATGAGTGGTTGGGAATCTGAAGAAGAAACAATTGAATTCATCGAGAATCATGCAGATGATAGATTATGGAAATATTTACATGGTTATCAAATATATGTATACAGTGCAAAGAGAGGGTGCAATACATGTGGCACACATTAAATTGGAAGGTTTACAATCATTAGTCTCGGAAAATGCTAGAGTGGCAATCTTGGATGATGATGGACAGGATAAAGCGCATTTTGTTTCTAAAACGATTGTTAAGGTGGAAATTTGTCCTGACAAGACACATATACGGATATATTTTGACCACCATAATTTTTTCGCTGTCCCTTTGGCATGCAATATTGCTAAAAATAAAAATGAGTGGTCAGCTTTTGACGAAAGCACTGGTTTACAATATGTAATTAGAAGAGAGTGTGATCAGATTGATTAGGAAAATACAGCTTCCATTACAGACTTTAAACTTAGTAGTAGGATTTATGGTGTGGGTATTAATTTCCTCCCTGATGCCATTTATTAAAGAAGATATTGCTATACCGGAAGGTCAGCTTGCACTGGTGACAGCCGTTCCGGTTATATTGGGATCAGTACTTCGTATCCCCCTTGGCTTTTACGCCAATCAGTTCGGGGCAAGGAAAATTTTCCTGATTAGCTTTATTTTACTATTGTTTCCTGTTTATTATATCAGTATTGCCGATTCCCTTGCCGATTTATTGATTGGAGGACTTTTCCTTGGTATTGGCGGAGCCGTATTCTCTGTTGGAGTAACCTCTTTACCTAAGTATTATCCAAAGGAACGTCATGGCTTTGTAAACGGCATTTACGGTGCAGGGAACCTTGGTACGGCAGTATCGGCTTTTGCAGCACCTGTTGTAGCCGAGAATTTTGGCTGGTCAACAACTGTACAGCTTTATCTTGTGATTTTGGCGGTCTTTATCGCAGGTAACTTTCTGTTAGGGGATAAAAAAGAGCTGAAAGTAAAAACACCGCTTTTAGAACAAGTGAAGAGTGTCTACAAAAATGAAAAGCTATGGCTGCTAAGTTTATTCTATTTTATAACATTCGGTTCTTTTGTTGCATTTACTATCTATCTGCCAAACTTTCTGGTAGCGAACTTTGGATTGGATAAAGTTGACGCCGGTTTGAGGACAGCAGGCTTTATTGTTCTTGCCACTCTTATGAGACCAATTGGCGGATGGCTTGCAGATCGCTTTCATTCTCTCATTCTGCTCATGTTCGTTTTCGGAGTGTATACAGTTTCAGCTATGATTTTATCCTTTGCTCCATCGATTGGCTGGTACACTTTTGGTTGTTTGAGTATTGCCCTATGTGCGGGAATGGGAAATGGTGTCATTTTCAAACTGGTGCCCATGTATTTCCAAAAGCAGGCTGGTATTGTGAATGGTATTGTTTCCGCAATGGGCGGTTTGGGAGGTTTTTTTCCGCCATTAATTTTATCCTTGTTATTCAATATCACAGGACATTATGCAATCGGGTTCATGGCATTGTCAGAAGTTGCCCTTGCAAGTTTGATTTTAGTTGTCTGGATGTATTTCCAAGGCAAAATGGGGCTTGCCAAAGAAGTGATTGATCATACAATAGAAGGGATTCTCATTACCGATACCACCGGCAAGATCATTTCAGTAAACCCTTCGTTTTGCAGTATTACGGGTTATCAGGAAAATGAAGTAATAGGGAAGAACCCCAGTATACTTAAGTCAGGTAGACAGCCTCAAACTTTTTATGAGGATTTGTGGAAATCCATTGAGATAAATGGGTTCTGGCAAGGTGAAATCTGGAATAGCCGAAAGGATGGACAGCAATACCTACAATGGCTGACCATTAGTTCGATAAAGAATGATGCAGGGGATGTCGTTCAATATGCAGGAATGTTTAGTGACATTTCAAGTCATAGAGTGAAAAAGGCATAAAATGAACTGTGTACATGAAAACATTGGATTTGAAGGCTGAATGGGAGTTTTCAAGAACCAGAAATTCTAACTGAATGGCCAATAATCAGCGACAATCGAAGAAGGAGGGTGGGAATGAATACTCAGCCACTCAAAAACAACCTCAGTTCTTATATCATACAAACACATGAAGAAGAAATTAAAAGAATTGCCATGGAGCTTCATGAAGGAGTGGGGCAGTCCCTTTCCAGTCTCTTTTCCGGAATGCAGCTCATTGAAACGGCAATCGAACAGCCTGCCATGAAAAGCTATGCAGGTGATCTGAATCTATTATTGGAAAAGACAATTCAAGAAATCAGGCATTTGGCTGTAGAATTGCATCCGCCTACCCTTACAACTCTTGGGCTTATTTCAGCGATAAAAAGCTACATAAGATTATACACTTCAACCTACGGCCTTGAGGTTGAGCTGGAGAACCATGGGATTGAATCGCAAATCTCTGATAGGGTTAGCATTACACTTTTCAGGGTCTGCCAAGAAGCATTGGTGAATATAGCAAGGTATGCTGACACAACGAAGGCATGTATGATATTTAAATGGGAAAAAAGCAGGTTATTGATTATGATTAAAGATTCAGGGAAAGGGTTTGAGGTTGAAGCCGCTATGAATAAGTTGAGCGGGCTTGCTGCCATGTGTGAAAGAATGCATTTGATTGGCGGAAATTGTACCATTGTTTCAAAAATAGATGACGGGACTTCTATAGAGATTTCTCTGCCATTATATTAAAATGCTAAACAAGGGGTTTGCGAATTTTGCAATCCCCATTGTTGTTTCATATTCATTTATAACGATAGAAATACGAACAAAGCTAAGGGGGAGCTGCTTTGATAAAAATTTTGCTTTGCGATGATCACGCCGTTGTAAGGATGGGCTTAAAGATGCTATTAAACAATCATACGGATATGGAAGTGATAGGGGAAGCTTCAGACGGGAACGAGGGAATACAACGAGCACTAGAGCTTCAGCCTAATGTGATAGTCATGGATTTAAGCATGCCTCATGGGAAAGATGGCTTATCGGCGACTTCCGAACTAAAAAAATTAATGCCTGAGGTAGCCATATTAATACTTACCATGCATGATGATGATGAATATTTGTTCAGAACCATTCAAGCGGGGGCTTCAGGCTGTATTTTAAAAAGCGCACCCCATGAAGAATTATTGGTAGCCATCCGATCTTTAGCGAACGGAAATGCTTACCTTCATCCATCTGCAACAAAAAGGGTAATGGAAGAATACTTAGGCAGTGTGAAGCAGGGGGCCGCTGATTCTTTCAATCTGTTGTCTGACCGGGAAAAAGAGGTACTGACCTTGATAGCGAAAGGGTTTTCCAATAAAGAGATTGCCGGACAGCTTGTCATAAGCGTGAAAACGGTTGAAAGCCATAAAGGAAACCTAATGGAAAAGCTCAAGATGAAAACAAGGCATGAACTTGTTGCGTTCGCTTTAAAAAAGGGGTTATTAGGGTATGGAATTTAGCGGGGGGAGTAAATCGAAAGAGGATCAAACGTTTAAAGAAGCGTGTGAACATGCATTAGAAGAAATGAACTGTGACTTTGTAGGCCTTGCTTTACAAAACAGTAAAGGTCCTGACATAAGCTGGCATTATGCCGCCGGAAACAGCAATGATAAATACAAAAGGATAACTGTTCGATATGGAAAAGGAATAGCAGGTAAGGTCATATCAACGGGGAGGCCGATGAAAATCGAGGGCTTTCCAAATAATATTCATGGCAAAGCCTTGGAATATCCCATCATGCTTGCGGAAAATCTCAATTGTGCCTTCGCAGTTCCCATTCATTTTAAAGGTGTTCCAAAAGGGGTATTATTAGTAGGTAAACGAACAGATCAGCCTATTTCTGAAAGTGACCAGCATACGATCCTTGATGCAGCGGAAAAATTGGAAAAGGAAATGAACAGCTCGATTTAACATGGCAACAAGGAGGATTATGTATGGACTTGAATAAACATTTGGAAATGAATAAAGGGATTATTCCTGGATCTAGTGATGCGACAATCCTTGTCAATGAATCAGGAGTCATCTCTTTTGCGAATCAACAAGTATATGAAAGCTTTGGTTATGAACAACATGAATTGAATGGTGAAAATCTCCTGAATCTTATACCAGGGGTAAACCTTCAGTCAAGTGGGGAAGGGGAAATTATCCACCATTTTGGAATTCACCGGGATGGTCATGCTTTTTCGCTATTTTTCAGGGTGAACTCCTTTCAGCTTGCGAGTGAGCTCTATTCTTTAATCGTGGTCCATAAAGTGAAAGACCAATCACGGATTAACCAGCAGCAATCCTATCCGATAAATGAGCTGGTTGATTTAAGTTACGCACTTGATGAATCAACGATTGTTGCATTTACGGATGAAAAGGGCAAGATAATATACTTGAATAAGAAATTTTGTGAGGTATCCAAATATTCAGCAGCAGAGCTTATTGGGAAGGACCACCGAATTATCAATTCAGGTTTTCATTCAAAGCGATTTATGCAAGATCTTTGGCGTACAATTTCATCAGGAAGAGTATGGCGGGGTGAAATTAAGAACAAAGCGAAGGATGGAACTTATTATTGGGTGGATACCACAATTGTCCCTTTCTTAAATGAAAACGGGAACCCTTATAAATACCTGGCAATCCGGAAGGAAATCACCGAATATAAACGAGTTTTGGAGGAATTAGGGAAATCCGTTAATAAAATGGCCGATGTTCAATTTGCTTTGGATTCTTCCTCAATTGTGGCAATAACCGATCAAAGAGGGACGATCAAATATGTCAATGATCAATTTTGCCGGATTTCAAAGTTTTCCAAAGAAGAGCTGATCGGACAGGATCATCGAATTATTAACTCGGGATTTCATTCGAGAGAGTTTTTCAACAATCTTTGGAAAACAATATCAGCAGGGGAAGTATGGAAAGGCGAGATTAAAAATAAGACCAAGGATGGAACTTATTATTGGGTGGATACGACAATCGTTCCATTTCTTGATGAGTTCAAAAAACCTTACCAGTATTTAGCGATTCGTCATGAAGTGACCCAGCGCAAGCTTGCGGAAGAAGAGATTCAGAAAATGACCGGGAAAATCATTGATGTGCAGGAAGAAGAAAGAAAACGCATTTCCCGGGAGCTTCATGATGATATCGGACAAAACTTATACAGCCACCTCATAACGATTAACAGGCTGCAGACGGAAATGGATCATCCCCTGTTAGATCAGATGCAGGATGAAACGACCGAAATTATCGAAGCACTCCGGCATCTATCCTGGGAATTAAGGCCATCCGTACTTGATGATCTTGGTCTGTTCCCTGCGATTCGCTCTTTATTGGTGCAATTCTCAGAGCATCATCATATCAAGGTCCATTTTGACTGCTATTTGAATTGCCGTATGAATACAAACAAAGAAATTACCATTTACCGTATTATTCAAGAAGCATTAACAAATATAAGGAAATATGCTCAAACCGAAGATGCTACAGTCACGATCCGGGAAATAGAGGAAGAAGTTCGTGTGGAAATAGAAGATAAAGGAAAGGGCTTTGATATAGAAAAAGTTACCCGCGGAGTAGGCTTATTCAGTATGGAGGAAAGAGCCAGAGCTTCCGGCGGAAACCTTATTCTTCATTCTGGTGAAGGGAAAGGGACAAAAGTAATATTGAAAATGCCTTTATAGTGAATTGGTTTTCGTAATGATGAAGAAATTAATCCTCTTAATATGAAAACTTGCAGGGTGTTAAAATGATTCGATCACGATCAAAATAAAGAAGGAAAATCAAATGAGAATACAGTCAGGGCATTTACGAAAAAACAATGAATACGGTTATATTGCATTACATCCCTTCTTCCATGTTTTATAATAGAATGATTAAGGAAAACATGTATCATGAAAGGAGACAATGTATGCAGGCACATAACAAAACCGTCGTGAAATCCATGCAAATCCTAACCCTTTTCATAAATCATCCGAAACTGACATTTAATGAAATGATGGAACTTTCCAATTTGCCGAAAACGTCGTTACACCGAATGGTGGGATCATTGGAGGAAATGGGGTTTTTAACAAAAGACGATGATGGCCATTATTCACTTGGACTGATATTCCTGCAGTTTGGCCAACTGGTAGGGGAGCGTTTGGATATCAGGTCTATCGCCTATCCCATCATGAAAGACCTTCGGGATGATGTTGAAGAAGCAGTGAATTTAATTGTGAGGGATAAGGATGAAGCGATGTATATTGAAAAGGTGGACACCCTGCATCCTGTTCGCCTATATACATCTATTGGAAGACGTTCGCCATTGTACGCTGGCGATTCTCGAATCATCTTAGCATATTTGCCAGAAGAAGAGCGGGAAAATTATTTGGGAGGCGTTCAATTAAACCAAATCGCCATTGGAACGATAACGGATAAAACTAAACTCCGTCATGCTTTGGATGAAGCGAGATTGGATGGTTACACGATAACTTCATCTGAACTTGAGGATTATACAAAAGCGGTGAGTGCACCGATACTCAATGGTAAAGGTCAAATAGTAGCCGGTATTAGTGTGGCTGGGATTGAAGCAAGATTTCAGGAAGATCGCTTGCCTGAATTGATTGACAAAGTAACGAAAGCCGCCAAGGCCATTTCCGTGAAACTGGGTTCTCAAACACATTAATGAAAATGGAAAAATCATGTCATTTTCGGAATATATTTTCCTGAAATAAGATAATGTACAGAAGATAGTGGATTCTATATGTAGGAAACAGAACCGCCGCATATGGTGGTTTTTTGGCATGTTGGCATGCAATGCAATACTATCTGGCCAGGACGAAAAGGTGAACCATATGGGGTTCACCTTTTCTAATAAAGTAAGACTTACGCAAGATTTTTGGTTAGCCATTAAATATGCACAAAGTCAGATTGATTTATATTTCTCGGCACCCCGATGTCAGCCATTGTAAGTAAACCTGGTTTACGGAGGGCATCAATTTGCTTAGCGGTATTGATAATCATCGCAGCGGTTGCGGTATCTCCAAAAATTCCGTTGGGAACAATCAACCTTTGGGTTTCGTTCCCATCAATAACGATTTCATCTTCTTGTTTAATACCTGCAGACATCGTTAAATCCAAGGAAATTTCCTTTCCGTCCACGGTCTTGCCCGTTGAGATTTGATGAAGCCCATTAACATCCCCTGGTTTTATGGTAGTTAGCGGAACGGTCATATTTTCGCTTGCAATCGTTGGTTCAATGGTATTGATAACACTTGAAAGTTCCCAATTCAGCCCATAAGCGATTAACCTAACAGACTCCTCAAGTCCTACATGCCCAATTTTATTCCGTTCAGCTAAAAATTCAAACTCTTCTCTGGTCATCCCGATTCCGACCTTTTTTTGTAAGGGGAGGCGCCTTTTCGAAACATCAACTTTGCGATTGACCCTGATTTGGTTAACCGTGGTCAATACTGTTGTAAAAGAAATGGCCATAGTATCCATGATGTAACCTGGATTGATTCCGGTCCCAATGACACTAAGGCCTTTTGCTTTGGCATAATCATCTATTTCCTTTGAAAGTAAAGGGTAGCGATGCCAAGGGAAGGAAAGCTGTTCACAGGTGGAAACCACTGAAAAGCCGTGATCTAGAAGCTCCTTGATCTGGGGCCAAACTTGTTGTGCGTTGGAACCGGTTGCATGTAGGGCGATAGGGTGGTCAGCTTCATTATTTACTTCCTGTATATGGGAGACTACATACTTGTTCGTTACCTTTTCATTTATTAGTAAGCCAATATCCTTTCCTGCCTTTTCGGGATCAATATCGACAACACCGATAATCGATTGAGGATTCGTTTGATAAGCACTGCGTAGAATTTCAATTCCGATGGGACCCAGCCCGAATACTGCGAATTCAGAAATTTGCATAGTCATTCATCTCTCATCCTTTCAAATAACTTATAACAAAATGCTAACATCGAGTGATAAATAATAAAAATAGTTAATTTTTATATATGTATAAAGAATCGTTATAAAAGGATATACGGCAATGAATGAGGTGATATTGTGGAGAATCATACTTCAATTTTGAGGATACCCATTGCAGGGGTTGTGAAATTGCGGTTGACGAATCATATGCTTTATTCACCTCGAGCGGCAGCAGCATATGCTGTGGTGTTGGACAGGAATCCAAGGTTACCCCTTTGGAGAAAAAGCCATACTGTTCCCGGTTAAAACCTTTTGCTTAAACGGACAACTAGGTAGATCTTCAGTCCGTAGCATCCCAGGATTTTGGGCATGATGAACATTTTCTCGCTTCGGTTAATGAAGTTTTAAAAAAATTTTTTTGAGTTGCTTACCTAAGGATCGGTTAAGTTGTTGTTTCGATGAAAACAACACCTCATTTAGTTTTTGTATATAAAACTACTTTTTTCTGCAGAAAAATATTAATCTGAATATTATTGACTATTATGAAAATTCAATATAACATTAAATCGGTAACATTGTTTTTTATATAAAACAATAGTTGCTGTTATTTTTTGAAAGGGGGAGTTGATGAAGGTTGATAGGATGATAGACATTTTCTTTATCGAAATCATGAAAGCGCATTCAAAAGAGCCTATTATTAGGGGGAAATAACATGTTACAAGGTCAAAAAAGATGGTTGTACATTGCGATTCCTATTTTTTTCTTCTGGTTTTTCGGCCAGATTGATAAAGTAGGTATCTCTGTTATCCAAACCGATCCCGGATTCTTAAGTGATCTTGGTTTAATTGGCCCGGATAAAAATGCGAAAATTGGCTTGATCTCCTTTATATTCATGATTTCATACTCCTGTTCGAACATTTTTTGGGGAGTTATTATCGACAAGTTAGGGGCAAGGAAAACAGCAGTTTTAGGTTTACTGGTATGGACAGCGACAATGGTCATGGGAGGGCTGTCCACTTCATACGAAATGTTCTTAATTAGTAGGGTCATCCTCGGAATTGGGGAAGGTATGATGATCCCGATATCGGGTAAATTCATCTCGAATTGGTTTAATAAACGAGAGCTTGGAAGGGCACAGTCATTCTGGATTACTGGAAACTACCTTGGCCCGGCAATTGGTACCGTTATGCTCATTCTAATTATTTCAACGTTTCATTGGCAGGCCGCGTTCTTTGCTCTCGCCGCCTTTAACTTGTTTATAAATATTCCAATGTTCCTGTTTTTGACTCGTAATACGCCAGAAGAACATCCACGCATGAGTAAAGAAGAAGTCTCCTATATTCGCCAAAAAGACGAAGCGGATGTTGTTCAGTCGAAGCAATTCTTCGCAAAGGATTATCGTTATTGGATTGTTTGGTTCGGCAATTTGATGTCGTCCTTTCTTTTCTTTGGAATCAGTATTTGGCTGCCTACATATCTTGTTGAGGCCAAAGGCTTTGAAAGGGAAGCAATGACTGGCATTACTTCATTATCGTGGCTATTCGCGCTTGGATTTGTCCTGGCTGGCGGATTTCTGGCGGACAAAACGAAGCGCCCGAGTTTGCTTGCGACGATTCTGTTCATACTGACAGCTGTATTTTTGACAATCGCTGTCATTGCACCAAATCCTATTTTTGCCGGCGTTTCCATGGGGCTCGCAATGGGAACTCAGGGTGGAATGTTCCATCTAACCAATTTCTTCATCATCAAATTTTCAACACCTGAAACAGCGGGCCGCGCAGCCGGTTTAATGGGGTTCACAAATATTATGGGTGGATTTTCAAGCTATATTATGGGGTGGAGCCGCGATTTGTCCGGCGGTGATTTTGGTCCCTCCATTGCCATGCTGATCGTAGCAGCCACTCTCGGGTTTGTGGCGTACTTGTTTATGATTAAACAAGAAGTTACCGAATATCACCTAAGTAATGCTACAGGAAACAAACTAACTTTATAAAGAGCAAAATGTTAATATAATACTTTTTTTTAGTAGGTTTCTCAGTAAGAAGGGGAGCTAGATTCTTACTGAGAAACCACAAAAAAATCTTGAATGCTCATTGACGAGTACATAGGAATAGGAATAACCACGGATTGATAGAGAACAAGCAACATTTTCCCGAACGATGGCTTCAGTTTTTTTACAGCTTACATTGACAATAAAGCGATTACATTTTAGAATTGTTTATATATAAAAACGATGTTTTGTATATAAAACAGAATATAGTCATTATGAAAAATATGTACTTGCTTACATGACCGTATGCTTGAATGGATCTTAGGATAACCGTTCATCACGGTTGAAAGATAACAGAAGGGGTGGAGACAATGGGCATGGCCTTAAAAGATAAAGTCGTATTGATTACAGGGGGAGCTTCTGGAATAGGGGAAGCTGTCACACGCCGTTTTCTACAAGAAGGAGCAAAAGTGAGCATTATCGGCCGCTCCATAGACACGTTAGCGAAAATGAAAGAAGAATTTGGTGAAAATATCCTTACTTATCAGGGAGATGTAAGCAAATACGAAGACAATGAGCAAGCGGTCCAAGCTACTGTTGAGCAATTCGGAAAGTTAGATGTTTTCGTTGCGAATGCAGGCGTGTTCGATGGATTTGCCAAATTTGCCGATGTGACTCCTGAGGCGCTTTCCGAAGCGTATGATTTCCTTCTTGACATTAACGTAAAAGGCTCTTTTTTCGGGGCTAAAGCCGCTCTTGAAGAACTGAAAAAAACAAATGGTAATATTATTTTTACCGTATCCGGTGCAAGTTTTTATCCAGATGGCGGCGGTGTTTGGTACACAGCGAGCAAACACGCCCAAATTGGATTGATGCGCCAGCTTGCGTTCGAACTATCTCCTTCCATCCGGGTAAATGCGGTAGCCCCAGGGGGGACATTGACAGCACTCACGGTGATTCCACCGCTGCGCCCATTTGTGAAAATCGTCGATAATGATACGAAAGCAAGCAGCATTAAAAAACGGAATATTCTTCAACTTGCCCAGATGCCGGAAGATCACGTAGCGGCGTATGTACTGTTAGCTTCTGACGAATCACGCGCGATCACCGGTGAAATCATTTCCAGCGACGGCGGATTGTCAGTTCGAGGACTTGGCTAAGCTGGCACAATTTTTGAATACTGTTTAAGTTAAGTTGTAAGACGGGAACGGATGTCGATTTTCCTGCTTATCTTCAGGAAGGGAAGCACTTTCTTAATCAAGTCAAAACGAAAGCTTTTTTCAGGCGAAATATTAATTTAGTAAATCATTTGCTAGTTTAAGAAAATATATTTCAAGACATTACAGCTTTCCTGAACTGTATTGTTCAAAGTTATGCCAAAAACAAATAAGGGGGGGACTGATATTATGCCATACGTAAAAGTAGAAGATTTAAGTATACATTATGAAATAGAAGGTAATGGAGAACCTTTAGTTTTATTACATGGTATGAGCAATAATTCACAGTCATGGAAGGAACAGATCCAGGGATTAAAGGAGCATTATACAGTAATTGCATGGGATGCCCCGGGTTATGGGGAAAGTTCAGATCCAGCAGAAGAATTTAGAAATTTTAAAGAGTTTGCGCGTATTCTGAATGGCATGATGGATCAGCTAAAGTTGGAAAAAATCCATCTGCTCGGCCATTCAATGGGAGCGGCAATTGCGATAGAGTACTGTTGCCTGTACCCTGATAAGATTAATAAATTAATATTGGCCGATTCGACAAGAGGGGCTGCTGCTCTAACCCCGGAAGAGAACGAGACGAAATTGAAAAATCGATTATTTTCAATTGGAAACCTTTCTACTGAGGAGATAGCGGAAAAGAGGATACAAGCACTACTTTCCCCCCATGCTTCAGAAAAAGTCCATAAACGAGTAAAAGAGATTATGACACAGATAAGACCAGCAGGATATCGTTCGGTAGCATATTCACTTTATCATCTAAATCAAATGGAATCGTTATCTCATATAGATGTTCCTGTTCTTGTAATTTGTGGCGAGTTGGATACTGTAACTCCTATAAAGGAGTCGGAAGCAATTCATGAAGAGTTAATAAACTCCCGTCTAGTGATAATTCCAGAAGGCGGTCATCTTTGTTATCAGGAAAATCCTAGAAAGTTTAATTCGAGCATTTTGGAATTTTTGAACGATATCGAGTAAGGAAAAACGAATTCAATTGCTTAAGGCTTCTATAAATGCCTTAGTAAAAACAGGGTTTAGATTATAGAGAGGAAGAGATAGAAAAATGGCTAATTATACAATCGTGGATAAAGAAACTTGTATTGCTTGCGGAGCTTGTGGTGCTTCAGCTCCGGATATTTATGATTACGATGAAGAAGGTATTGCGTTTGTCATATTGGATAATAATGTTGGGGCAGCGATCATACCTGAAGAACTCGAGGAAGATATGATAGATGCTTCAGAAGGATGTCCAACCGATTCTATAAAAGTGGCTCAAGTATCCTTTGATGGTAACCCTAATAAATTTGAATAATATTTATAGATAAAATCAATGAGCGCGTTTGTATAGATTTATAGATTTTAAAACTAGGGAAATTGACGTCACTAGTTTGTCTTATGGAAAGGTGGATAGTTATCCGATCTTATCCATCATTAGGAGGGGAAAAGGAAGAATTACTTGTGGAAACATGACAAGTCAATCCCTTACCACCTGTAGATCACGTTCAGTATGAACAACCAACCTAGAAAAATCAAGGAGTGATTACATTGACAGAAGATAAGAAGGTCTATGACATAACAATTATTGGCGGCGGCCCAGTTGGCTTGTTTACAGCGTTCTATGGCGGAATGAGGCAAGCAAAGGTAAAAATCCTTGAAAGTCTTCCTCAATTGGGAGGACAGCTTTCGGCTCTTTATCCCGAAAAATTCATTTATGATATAGCTGGATTTCCAAAAGTAAGGGCGCAGGAATTGATAGAGAATTTAAAAGAACAAATGAAAGTATTCGAACCAACCATTTGTCTTGAAGAAGCGGTTGAACAGATGGAAAAGCAAGCAGACGGAACATTTAAGATCACCACAAACCTCGATACTCATTTTTCTAAATCAGTTATCATTACTGCTGGAAATGGAGCCTTTCAACCCCGTAAACTGGAATTGGAAGATTCGGCACAGTTCGAAAATAAGAATTTGCATTATTTCGTGAATGATATGAACCGATTTAAAGGAAGAAAAGTGGCGATTCTAGGCGGTGGGGATTCTGCTGTTGATTGGGCCCTTATGTTAGAGCCGATTGCAAAAAAGGTAACATTGATACACAGAAGGGATAAATTCCGTGCCCATGAACATAGTGTAGAAAAATTAGTGAATTCCTCTGTTGAGGTCAAAACACCTTATATTCCCTCCGAATTGGTTGGAGCAGATCAAATTACTCAAATTGTTTTAGAACATACAAAGACTCAACAAAAAGAAGTGGTTGACGTAGATGACTTAATTATTAATTACGGCTTTGTCTCTTCTCTTGGAGCGATTAAAGAATGGGGTCTAAACATCAATAAAAATGCAATTATCGTTAATTCCAAACAAGAAACGAACATTTCAGGCATTTACGCGGCCGGGGATATTTGTACGTATGATGGAAAGGTTAAATTAATTGCTTCCGGATTTGGAGAGGGTCCTACGGCAGTTAATAATGCCAAAGCCTATATTGATCCCATGGCGAAAGTTCAGCCGTTGCATAGTACTTCCTTATTTGGTTGATATATTTGCCAACAAGACTTTTCTGAAGAAATGAATGAAAAAGCACGTAGCGAGACTCCAAAATAAAAAGGGATGGATAGGGGTCTCGATAGTCCTGATTTTAATGGAGATGAAACTTAAAGCAGATATCGAGGCTTTACAGGTTTTGTTGCCTAATGAACTAACAGGTTTGATAGTTCAGCAAAGGAGACAGGATAAGATGACTGAAAAATGAAAGTCGAATTCCTTCACGGTGAGGAATTCGACTTTTTAGTTAGTTTAAGTAACGCCCCTATAGCGATTCTTCACAATATGAATCTATGTAAGTTAAAGATTGAAATGAGCGTGCTTGTTTATGGTGAATAATAGTTTGCTTTTTAACAAAATCCCCGGTTATTCTGCCACGACATGTGGCCTGTTCGGCTTTACCTTTGGTGAAATAAGATCCCATTGCCCCTATGATGGCAAGAATAATTGATTGCTGAATCGATCGGAACAACAAAATGTTCAAAATGGCAAGTAGTATGCTTTTTACCATTGCAATGGATATGATTAAACTAGAATGGACTTCTGGGAAATACCGACCAATTAAAGTTAGGTGATACCTAATACGAAATCTTAAACAATACGGTTCGTAATTTTTCGATAACGGGTATCTAATCTAAACTCATTCAAATGTTCCTTTTATCAACGGAACACCCTTTTCTACCATAACTTGTCCTCTTGCCATTACAGTGCTAATTGCCAAAGTTTCCTTTTGCAATAGTACGATATCTGCATCCTTCCCGGTTTGGATACTGCCCTTGTTTGATAGTTTCAGCACTTGTGCGGGATTCGTGGTGATGACCTTCAGTGCCGTTTCAAGGGGGATTCCTTCTTCTAAAACAGAATCACGCACTTCCTGATATAGCGAAGATACTTTTCCCACTTGAAGGCCTGCATACTCCCCATGTGTGTTGAAAAACGGAAGGCTGGCCTGTCCGTCAGAAGAGAAGGTTATGTGTCCGACTGGTATCCCTTCTTCAAGCATCATCCGCAAGGCAATGCTGCACTTCACTTCGCCATCATCCAGAAACTGAGGGATGGTGCTTGTTGTAAAGTCTACGTAACCGCCGCGCTTAGCGTAATCAATCCCCGCCTTGAATAATTCTTCATTTCGGTTGATATGTGTCGGATGGAGCTGCCGAATCGGAATGTTGGTTTTATCAGCAATAGCATGTAACAACGAGAGCTCGCCACCCCCATCTCCTACATGAACTTCTAAAATACCTGCTTTTCCTGACAGAATACCGCCGTTGCGTGCCGCTGCGGCGATTTTGGTCAATTCTTCAAAAGTGGGTTCAGATGATCTATGGTCGGAGATGGCAATCTCCCCGACACCGATGATTTTGTCGATGAAAATTAGGTCATCTTCGATTTTTCCTGTCAATGTTTTTACTGGCACTTGGTAGGAACCTGTATGAATGAAGCAGGAAATACCCTCTTCTTCAAGCGCCCGGGCCTTGGCAAGCAGGCTTTCCATTCTACGCGTAGTTCCGTCCGTACCGAGCAAGCCGACCAGGGTTGTAATACCGGAAGTCGTAATATCCGTAAGCATCAGCTCGGGGGTGCGGGTTTTGAATCCGCCCTCACCGCCTCCGCCAATAATATGAACATGTGAATCTATGAAACCTGGAACAACTAGAAGGTTGGTCGCATCAATGATATGAATAGGAGCAAAGTTGTCAGGAATCTCGATTCTGTCATCGATGAATGCAATTTTATCATTTGTGATCAAAACGTCTTTCCGTCCTAAGTAATTGGGTGAGTATATCTCGCCATTTTTGATTAAAGTAAGCAATGCGTTTCTCCTCCTGTAATTAATTCGTGATTTTTATCAGAATGGACCATATCCGATGAAGTGAGCCATGATTACGGCTATTAATCCGATGAGATATTGAATGAGTACCAGGGGCAGGATCCACTTCGCCCATTTTGTCCAAGGTATGCCTGCAATTGCCAAGCCCGCCATCAAGGTGGTTGCGGTCGGGAAAATCATATTTCCAATTCCGTCCGCAAAAGAGAAAGACAACACCGCAGTTTGACGTGTAATATCCAATAAGTCTGCGAGAGGGACCATAATTGGCATAGTCAACATCGCATGACCGGTGCCGGAAGCTAGTATAAAATGAATGAGAGTTTGGAAGCTGTACATGCCGGCAACGCTTAAATAGGCCGGAATATGCTGAATAGCTTCAGATATTTGATGGAGCATGGGGTCAACGATATGTCCCTCATTCAATACAACAAGAATGGCGCGTGATACGCCAATAATCAAAGCACCGCCCAGCAAGGCTGCAGATCCATTGGTAAAGGAGCTGACGATGTGATCCGCAGACAATTTTCCGATGATTCCAATGACAATTGTCAATATAATGAATAAGGCAGCGATTTCTGTCATGTACCATTGGAACTTGATGACCCCAAACGCCAAGACGACATAGTTAATTAAGAAACTGCCTAAGATGAACTTATGTCTCGCCGTTAACTTCACGCTTGATTGCAGCAGTTTTTTCGATTCTTCTTTTGTATATTTTCCATAGATTCCGATGGAAGGATTTTTCTTTACCTTCATTGCGTAACGATGGATATAAAAAACTGAAACAAGGTAGACGATAATAAATAAAATAAGGCGCAACCCTATTCCTGAGAACATCGGCAATTCTGCAATTCCTTGCGCAAGCCCTACTGTGAATGGATTCATGATGGCAGTCGTGAACCCGGACAATGCCCCAACAATGACGATGGCGGTTCCTGTAATTGTATCGAATCCTAGAGCCAATGCCAGCGGAATGATAAGAGGAAGATATGCTAGTGTTTCTTCCGCCATTCCCATTAAGGAACCGCCTACAGCAAAAAACAACATCACGACAGGAATTAATAGCTTTTCACGTGTCGCCAACTTCCTAGCCATTGTGGCGATAAGCACATCAACCGTCCCTGTTGCTCTTAAAACACCGAAAAACCCTCCAATAATCAACAAGAAAAAGATGATATTACCAGCTTCAACCATTCCTGTGTGAATAGCTTTTATCATATCGAACAATTCCACTGGTGCAGATTCTATCCATTTAAAAGAAGTGGCGTCAACAGTTGTCCGTCCATCTGCTTCGATCCGGGTATATTCCCCGGCCGGCAAAATGTAAGTAAATAGGGTTGCTATTGCGAGAATGCAGAGCAGCAATACAAAAACATTGATTTTTCTCTCTTTTTCCCCCGCTGTTTCCAGCAAAACAGCTTTCTCTTCTAATCGGCTCATAAGTGTCTCTCCTTTGTATTTAAAATGAATGCATGGAACTAATATGCTTACAACATATTGCCGGCCTATCGCCTATCTTCCGTTTTTCTAGTATTCTGCTGTTTCCCTCCTTTTCAAAACCTTTGACACGTCAACGGATGTCAATGTCAATGCAATAGATATGCAAAATCTGTGCCAATATGGAGTGATTGATTTTTAAGAAAACTTAAAGGTTGGATTGAAGTTTTAGGTCTTTATTGGTTCTTTTTGGTGATATAATAGTACCAATTAAAGACAGGCAGGTGTTTTTATGTCAAAATCCTCACTTACACTTATAGCGGGAAGCTCAAAAACAAAGGAAGCCTTACAGGAGCAACTGGAACAATTGCTTGGAGACTACGTGTATGTCAAAAGCCATTCTACCGATGAGGGAATACCTCGTTCTCTGGGAGATGGAATTATCTTGTATTCATCAGATGCCGCTTATGATAAGAAAGAGGGAATGTATAGTGTAAATCCTGAGAGAATAATAGTTGGAAAGAGAACGGTTAATCATGAATACATTGTCAAGCTATTAAGAATACCAGCGGGTTCGGCCGTTCTTTTAGTGAATGATGATGACGATGCAACTATAAACCTTATTGAATCCTTATATCAGCTTGGTGTCGATCATGTTCAATTTATCCCTTTCAAGAAGGGGATGTTATATTATGAGAATGTCCAAATAGCCGTTTCACCAGGAGAAACTCACCTATGTCCCTCTTACATAAAAGAAGTAATCGATATAGGCGTGCGCCTTTTCGATATAACAACAATTTTGGAAGTTGTAGAATGCTGTGGTTTACACAAGGATATATCCTCGAAGATTTCAGAAAGGTATATTAGCAATATCATCGAATTACAACGTAAGCTGTTATATGCAGAGCGTGATGCCAAGCAGATGAGCGATCATATCCAAAATGTGTTGGGGACTGTGGATGACGGCATATTGGTCGTTAACGAGGAAGGGCTGATAACGGTATTCAATAACCAGCTTGAAGCATTATTCCATCTTGATGCAAAAGATGTGGTCAATCAGTATCTGGAGCATGTATTGAATCGCCGGGATATTATCGATTTCATCATGGGAAGTAATGATGAAAGCAAGTTCTTCAACATAGACGGAGTGGATGTCGTGATTTTTCGATTGCAAATGATGAAAGAAAATACAATCGTCGCAACTTTCAAAAGCGTACATCAAGCCTTCGAAATAGAAAAGGCTGCTCAAAGAGAAATGCGAAATCAAGGCTTTTATTCAAAATACCGCTTTGAAGATATTATCGGTGAGAATGAAGTAATGAAAGAGCGTAAGCAGATTGCGAAGAAACTTGCCCTGTCTGAGCATCCAATTTTGATTCAGGGAGAGACAGGAACAGGAAAAGAGCTGTTTGCTCATGCGATTCATGAGCATTCATTGCGAAAAAACGGGCCGTTTCTAGCGGTCAACTGCAGTGCTTTAACAGAAACTTTACTTGAAAGTGAATTGTTTGGTTACGAAGAAGGGGCATTTACAGGGGCACAAAGGGGAGGCAGGAAAGGACTGTTTGAAATGGCGGATAACGGGACTATCTTTTTGGATGAAATTGGTGACATAAGTCTCACTGTTCAATCCCATCTGCTTCGCGTTCTTCAGGAGGGTGAAATCCGCAGAATTGGCGGCAAGAGAATCATTCCCATTAATGTTAGGGTGATTACCGCGACGAATAAAAACCTTCATGATAAGATGCGGGACGGTTCATTCAGAACAGACTTGTTTTACCGTCTGAATGTACTCAATCTTTACATACCGTCACTTAAAGAGAGAAGAGCGGATATTCCACTTTTGATAAAGCATCTCATCACAAAAAGCGGGAAGTGGGTAAAAGTAGAGCAAGACGTTCTGGAGTATTTCATGCAATACGAATGGCCCGGCAACATAAGGGAACTTAAAAGCACGATTGATTATATGCTGACGGTTTGTGAGGGGAATGTCGTGACGAAGAGTGACCTTCCGTTCATGCACGGGCATGCGGAAGACGGTGTTACGGCAGATTATCCCGTCTGTGAAAGTATGCTGGAAATTCAGGAGCGCACTTTCATCTTGGAAGTAATCAAGCGATGCAACGATAAAGGAAAAGCGGCAAGCAGAGAACTGATTTCTGGTCAGAGTCAAGAATCGGGCTTTGTCTTGTCCCCTCAGCAAATCCGCCGCCGCTTGGATATTTTGGAAATCGAAGGATTTGTCGTCAAAGGAAGAGGAAGGGCCGGCACCAAGATCACCGCTGAGGGAATGGAGTATTTATATTTTCTTAAGTCAAAGCATGCTATGCATGGATATAATTAGTCACTATGCGGACCATGTCATGCAATATTACAACAGTGAAAATGGCAGCGTTGTTGTCATGGGGGACGGTTCGCAACCTTTTGATGTAGAGGAAGTCCGTAACATCATGAAACAGTACCTCAGCCGACCCTATGTATGGGGAGGCAGGACACCAGCAGCAGGAGGATTTGACTGCAGTGGCTGCTGGAATGTGCTTTTGCACAGGTAGGCATGGATATGTACGGGACAGCTCAATCGCAGTACAACAAACAAAGCCGGTGTCTGAAGACCAAATAAAACTGGGTGACCTCGTATTTTTCTCCACCTATAAGCCAGGGGGCTTCGCACGTTGGCATGTATGTGGGGAACGGTCAATTTATCAATGCCAATAGCAGTGGTGGTACTTCTTATTCGTCCGTTGAAGAATGGAAAAACTTATATCCCTTCCTAGGTTTTAGACGGATCTAGAAATGAGGGTGCAGGGCATGGAGCCAACCCAAAAGAAAAATCTATTATGCTTAATGATGGTATTGGTCGCTGCTGCTTTGGTTATTATGTACATTTTTAGTTTGCGGTCACAGCTGCAAGAAGTTAGAGCCAACCAGGGGAACTATGAAGAACAGATTCAATCCCTATTCTCTATTCAAAACACGGATGCCTTAAAGATGAATCGTGAGTTTCTCGAAAGCTTTTCCACCTATCAAACCACTGCCGTACGATATAAAAAGGTTGAACCATTCATGACTGATCAAGGGTTCAAAGCGACCCACCCTTCCGGAACAGAACTTCCGGATTCGGAAGAATCTGTGAAGTCGTCCATGATGGGCCTGAGGCCATTTGAATATCAGACCTCTAAAACGGAAGCTGAATTTTTAAATGAATCTAAACTTACGACTGAATTTGATCATGTGGCTGCAACCGACATGGTTATCGTTAAAACCTCGCTTATTTTTGTGAAAGAGCAAGGCTGGAAGGTTGATGAATGTGAGAAAATCTATACTCAAAAATATATTTTATTAATTTATATGTATAAAAGAATAATAGCTTGGGAATCATAAAGATAAAGAAGTTTGATAAAGGGGTAAGTGTTAAGAGAAAGCAAATTAACGTTTCCTGATCGGTTTGAACTAAACTCTTATCTTACCTATTTGATCCATCAATTTTATGATAATGATCTTAATCAGTCTAAAGCTAGAATGGTATAGATTAACGATTAAATAAACTGAAAGAATAATTATTTGAGATGAATTAAAAAATTCTTGTTTAGAGGCCATAACTGAAGGTTTTAATAAGTTTACGCTTTAAGATGTGATTTCATTGGCTAAAAATACCATGAAACTACTGAATAAAATATTTGAATAGTCTGAAAACTTTTGGTATAATAGAAAAAAGGTCAAGGAGTTGGTTTCCTATGGAAAGGAATTTGGTTAATACACCACCACAACCTGAAGTAAACGTCATGGATTCTGAATTTGCTGAAATGGTGTTAAACAAAGCCCTTCGTAATTTCAGAAAAGAGCAAATCCGAAAAGAGATTGACCAGTCTTTACAGGATCAAAACAAAGAAGAATTCCTACGATTAACTGAGGAATTAAAAAACATTTCTTAAAGCGTTGTATTATATATCGAGATGATTTTGAAATGAACTTAACATAATCGTAATTTTAAGAAGGACGCCAAAACGCCAATCCCATATCTATCAAGGGATTGGCGTTTATTTGATTTTTATCGATTAAGCACAATTTTAAACATTGTTGATTTATCAACATTTTGGGCTTCTGAAGAAGCCTAGCTGCTGTATAAAATAGGGTTTTATGCAATCTCTTCTTTCACTAAAGTGCCCGATTACGGAATAAGGATAACATATTTCTTTGTCTACCTATTTTACATAATGTGATGTTTTAGGTACTGAAAAAGGATTTTCAATCGAAGATCCTTTTATGTTGGTTATTGAATTAATGCACTCGTTAGTCACTCACTATAGAAAATGTAAGTAAATATTTCCCATAATTCTGATTATTTCATGTATAATGAACATAGAAAATTCACCATTGTTTTGTCAGCAATACTGTTGAATATGAAGGAGTGGCAATATTGGAAAGGAAAAAAATCTTCTATTGGATAATCCCGATTTTGTTAATTGTCTTTATAGGTAATGCTGTGTACGCTGCAGAACAACAAGAAACTAAAGATAAACAATCTTCTGCATTAAAGGGGCAATTCTACCTTGAAGACGTAGTGAAAATTTATGTACCATCTACATATAATGTTGATCAACCAATTGATAATACTCCATATGTTAACAAGTCGTTGGAGGAATTCTCGAAAATGTTTGGAGGAGCAACAGCCGTCGATGGAACAGGATCATGGCTATCTGATGATAATCAGCTGATTAAAGAGAAAGTAACGATTGTCTATAGCTTTGCAGAAGATTTGGACAAGAAAAAAATTAATAAAGTAGTTAACTATGCTAAATCTCTAAAGGAAGAGATGAAACAATCATCAGTGTCTCTTGAAGTGAATGGGAAGATGTACTTTATTGAATAAATGATGTAAAAAGCCTAGAGATAAAATCTCTAGGCTTCGTCTCTTTGCTTCCTGCGTGCCCAGCAAGCCGTTAATAGCTAGTTGGCGAAAGTCCAACCCAGTAAGTGCCAAGACGCTCGGTAGCTGAAACGCAGCTGGTGAAGAAATCCTAAGGTTGAAGCCCTGTGACAAAGTAACTCTCTTTAAGGGGGGAATACTAGCTAATACAAAGTTATGTGCTTATTCAAGAAAAGGGAGTTGCGTTGGCAGCTCTTAAGGAGCTAACGGGGCAGGTTTGATGAAGAAGATGCTAACGTGGTTTGGCTTTCCTAAATCCTTTGCATCATATTCTGCCGTTCCCGATAGAATTCGATGATGTTTCTCCCTAGCATCGTGAACTCCTCTTTTTAACTCTCTCAATGGAATCTTATTTGATAATGAAAACCCCAATTTATAAAAATGTATTTAAGTCTTTTTTACTAAAATTCGCATGGAGAATGCATTTTTTAGAACATTCAAAAGAAAGATAGGTAGAAAGAAATGTGAAATAACCCCAATAGCAATCCAATAGAAAGGCAATTAATATTATTATATGAATCTTTTGAATTTTTAGAAAGGGGTATTTTTTTCGTGAATCTTCTATTAACTAAGAAAGTAGGGAACTTATGAAAATTCATTCATTCATTAAACGAACAGCGGCGATTACGCTGTCAGCTGGCTTGCTGCTATCATCAGCAAACACGCCTTTCATTCCTTATGCAAATGCAGCGAACATAAAGGCAGAAGATGTCTTGGCTTCGTTGACAAGTGAACAACGAAAAGCGTTAAATAAACTTGAAATGACAGATAATGTCGGATTGCAGGGATTTAAAATGGAAGAGTTAAAAAAGGATAAAGAAATCTCGGTCATCGTCCAGTTTAAATCAAAGCCGGGAAAAGTTGCAGTCTTGGATGCGAATGTAAAAGGAAAGGAGCTTTCTAAAAAACAAGCGGATGATCAAGTAGAAAAGGAACATGCTCAGTTTAATAAAGACATTCAATCGATTCTTCCATCTACTAATCTTAGAAGTAAGAAAACAGGCCATAAAATCACTTCTACCTTTAAAACTGTTTATAACGGGGTAGCTATGAAGCTGCCAGCTAATCAGGTAGAGCAGCTTTTACAATCCGAAGTCGTAAAAGCAGTATATAAAGATGTAGAATTTAAGGTCGATCCGATCGCCATGGGAGAGCAATCAGCCCCTGGTACATCCGTTGAAAGTATTCCATATTTAAAAATTGATCAGTTGCACAATGAAGGTATTACAGGAAAAGGAATCAAAGTTGGGGTTCTTGATACAGGGATTGACTACAACCACCCTGATTTGAAGGATGCCTATAAGGGCGGTTACGATTTAGTTGATCAAGATAATGATCCAATGGAGGCAACGTACAAGGAATGGCAAGCGTCGGGGCAACCAGAATTTAGCTGGTCCGGTTCTTCGTATTATACTTCCCATGGAACACATGTCGCAGGTACCATTGCTGGACAAGGAACGAATGCAGAGGTTTCCGTGAAAGGTGTGGCTCCTGATGTGGATTTATATGCGTATCGTGTTCTTGGACCATATGGCTCAGGATCATCCGAAGGGGTCATTGCAGGTATAGAAAAAGCTGTAAACGATGGCATGGATGTTATCAACCTTTCCCTCGGATCGGACATCAATGATCCTTATGATCCAACCAGTACTGCCATTAACTATGCTGTCCTTAATGATGTAACAGCAGTTGTAGCAGCTGGAAATGCAGGGTCAGATGATTATACATTAGGTTCACCTGGCTCAGCAGCACTTGCTTTGACAGTCGGGGCGAGTGATGTGCCGATGGCGGTTTCTACTTTCAATGGAAAAATCGGAAATAAAGGTTCGATCGAACTTGTTAGTTTGGCACGCCACTATTCAGACCAATTTAAGGAATGGGAAGGAAAATCCTATGAGGTAGTGAATGTCGGTTTAGGAAAGGGCTCTGATTATTCCGGCAAGGATGTAAAAGGGAAAATTGCACTTGTGGAACGCGGAGAATTCGCCTTAGCGGAAAAGGTCAGCAATGCGAAACAAAATGGAGCAGCCGCCGTTCTTCTTTATAACAATGTGGAAGGGCAGATTAATGCAAATCTTGGTGAGTCCGTTGACTTTGTGCCGTCATTTTCTTTAACAAACGAAGCGGGAGAAAGCATTAAAGCACAGATACAAGCAGGTGAAGCGAATTTTACGTTCTCCAAATACGCGGATAAACAGACAGAAGGTGACCACTTAGCGGACTTTAGCTCAAGAGGCCCGGCAAGAGAAACATACGATATGAAGCCAGAAGTGACAGCACCGGGAGTAAGTGTTCTCTCAACAATCCCTTCTTATATGGTGGACGCTGAACATCAAGAAAACTATCAATATGCATATTCAAGATATTCCGGAACATCTATGGCTACTCCTCATACAGCGGGGATTGCAGCACTCATGCTTCAAGCGAATCCGCAATTAGAGCCGGAAGATATTAAAGCCGTTCTAATGAATACGGCAGATCCTCTCAACGGAGACTACAGTGTATTTGAAGTTGGAGCAGGAAGAGTTGATCCATACCAAGCTGTGTATAGTGGAACAAGCTTCAAAATTAACGATAAAACATTTGTGCCAGGTGCTGAGGAATTAATCAAGGTAAAAGAATTGACGGGCGGACTCAGCTTTGATGTTCACTATGCAGATAAAAAGCTAAATCTAAAAAAATCAATCACTATTGAAAATAATGATAAAGTAAACAAGACATTCAGTGTCACTGTAACTGAAACGAATGGTTCAAATAGTTTGAAGGAAAACGGAGTGGAGCTGGATATTCCAAGCAAAATTTCCGTAAATAGTGAAGACTTCAAAAAAGTAACGGCACGTTTGCTTATTCCTAAGAAAGCAAAGGATGGAATGTACGAAGGCAATATTACATTAACAAACAATACGAATTCATCAGAGCAGTATCGTATTCCTTTCAGCTTCCGAACAATGAAAGATGGGTTTAATAAGGTTGGACTACTAAATCCTGCCTATTCCCCAAGTTATTTAAACCAAGTAGGATGGGATCCTATGCGTACTCCATTTGTATTTGCTGATTTTAACCTTCGTGCACCAATGGAAAAAATGGATGTCGTTCTTCAAGATGGCAAAACAGGAAAGGACCTCGGGTTGGTCGGAACAATAAATTTAGAAAACGCTTATGACAATGTAGATTATGGATTAAATGCATTTAATGGAACTTATTATGAGTTTACAGGAAACTCAAAACAGCCCATTTCGGAAGAAGGAAGTTATGTGCAACCGGGACATTACAAGTTGAAATTCATTGGTACAGGTACTTCCGGTAAGGTTACAACTGAAACGCAGCATTTGTTCATCGATCTCGATGCACCGAGCTTCAAAAGTTCACTTGATGGAAAATCTCCATTTATTGAATATAAGCCAGGTCAAGAAACATATCCATTCGAAATTCAAATCACAGATCCAACCGTTGACGAACTAAAGAAATTGGGCGTAAATATCAATCAATCATCGAACTCAATGGTGTTTTACTGGGGTCAATCGGGTTTCCCATCTACGCCAATTCCAATGGATAAAGAAGGAAAGTTTGTTGAAGAAATCGCCATGGATAAATCCATTCCAGCACTTCAATTCCGCATGAATGGACATGATATGGCAGGAAACAAACCAGCTACAAAGCAATATTACTTTGTAAAAGAAGGTACACCTGTCGCGTATGCTATTGGAGAAAAATATGAGGTGAAAACAGGCGATACGGTAAAAGCAACGCTATCATTAGATAACCTTAACGCAGTGTCAAAGGCGGAATGGAATTTCAATGGTGATGGAGGCCATGACGGTGGTTTAGTTAGTATAGAGTTAGTTGATGCCAAGCTTCACAGTGAGTTTTCGGACAAAGCCTCTTTAACGATTAAAGACAATATCGTTACTGTCCAATTTAATGAAGAAAGTAAAGCATTAGAACATGCAAAAGTAGTTGAGGTTACCTTAAAGGTGCAGGATGATCAATATACCCTTGGAGCAGCCATTAATCCGATTGTGAGCGTAACTGATGCTAATAATCAGACAAGCAGTGTGTTAAACTCTGATTTAAGTTGGAAGGTTAACCCTCAATTCTCAATGGCTAGAGGTTATGTCACTCCGCAAGGATTTAAAAATGAAGATGGTACTGTTACAGAGAAAAGGGATTGGAGCAAGGTTGGCGGTACAGTGAAAATCTTTGATTCACAAGGAAATGAGTTCGATGCGACATCAACGGTAGAAGAAAATGGACAATATGTATTCAACAAGCTGCCGTTAAGCACAAATGCCTTCACGATTGAAATGAAAGTCCCAGGCCACTTTGTCACGAAAGAAAAACTAAATTCTGGTATAGGTTTTGAGCACGATGGTGAGTTATACGGTCAAAATCGCTGGATACCTGCCCTTGATATTACAGCAGGTGATGTTAACCAGGACAATGTCATTGATGTTCTAGATGCGATCGAAATTCAAAATGCTTGGAAAACAAAGAAGCGTGCAGCCGATATCACCTTTGATGGAATGGTTGATGCCAAAGATATGAAATATGTTCAAACAAACTATCTCAAGCAAAATGAGCATGTTGAGGATGCCCCAAAACCAAAGAAGAAGTATAAAGGTAAGACATTAGAATCAATTTTAGTTGAGTTGGGAATACAGCCATAAATATTAAAAAACACGATGAAAGCTTAATTTCATCGTGTTTTAACTTTTAAAGAAAGAGATACAATTTTTCTGAAAATATTTTTAAAGAAAGAGAGTATTCCAATAAGGTTGCGTTATTTGGATTTTCTTCAGAATAAAATATTAGATTGAGAATTCGTAAAAAAGGGATACAAGAGTGAATATTGAAAAAGCTAATAAATAGAGGGAGGGTATTAAAGTAGTCTTGCGCTTTTCTTAATTTTACTAGAATATATAGATTATATATTCATTTTTTTCTATATATACTAGATAAAATTACAACCTAGAGGTGAAGCTATGATTGAGGGGAAACTTATCAAGTTTTATCGTGAAAAAGCGGGGTTGACTCAGGGGCAGCTTTGTGAAGGAATTTGTTCGGTTACACATCTTAGTAAGATAGAACGAGAGATAACAGAATACTCAGGGGAAATTACTCACTTATTATCACAAAGATTGAATATTTGTCTTGATGATGAATTTGTGCGGTATCATAATCTTCAACAGAAACTAAAGTTATGGCACAACACGTTCGTTATGCAACAAAGCAAAGAATCAGAAATTTTAAAAGATGAAATCGAAAAAGAAACACTGATTCAATTGCCAGATTTTCAAGTTTTCTATCAATTACTCTCTGCAAGGTATTATTTATCTAATTATCAATTAGAAACAGCATTATTAATTATTCAAAACCTGCAAAAAAATGAATCATCTTTTTCTCCGCAAGACCGCAATATGTTAAAACATGTTCTAGGTATGTATTATTTTTACAACGGACAGTATCGAGATTGTATTCAAATTTTAACATCAATTGATCAAAGTCAATATAATCAATTTGAATATTATTACCATTTGGCACTAGCCTATCATCTTATTCATTCTAATATAATATCGTATTATTATGCAGAGAAAGTTCTTGACTATTTTCAAAAAACGTTAAATGTCATCCGAATAATTGATACAGAGACGATCATGTTATTACAATTAAATGCAAAGGAGCTTCATGATTTTGAAGAGACGAAAGAACGTTACGAACAATTAATACGTACCTGTGATACCATTAATGAAATAGACCGTAAATCAAAGCTCCTTAATAATCTTGCATTTGAACTTTACAGAAGAAAAAAATACAAAGAAGCATCCGAACTGTACAAAGAAGCCATGAAACTAATGGATGAAAAGGTTCCTCATTATTTAACTGCATTAGATGGTTATATTAATACTTGTTATAAAGGAAAACTACTTTCTTTCGAGATTTTACTGGAATTAGCACATAAAGGCCTAAGAATAGCAAAATCTACAAAATCGTATAACTGGATTTTTTTTGAATTACACCTTTATCAGCTTAATCATGAAGAAGACGATTACTATCATTTTATTGAGACTACAGCCCTTCCTTTTTTCAAAAATATGGGTTTCACCATGTTTATTGAACACTACGAAAAAAAACTCTTCCACTTCTATAACCGAATTGGTGCCGTTCAAAAAGCATTGGACCTTGCCACCTCTTACATACAAGGCAGAAAGAGCTACTATGATCATGAATAAGTCTTAATAATAAAAGATAATCTATGCAGATGTTAATGCTGCATAGATTGGATTGAAGCTGATAGTCAGCGTGAAAAAATAGTCAATCAAAGAAGAATAAAAATAGGAAAAGTAATTAAAAGTTTACTTGAAAACCCACCTATCCAATCCAAAATTTTTTCGAAATTTGAAAAAGAAGAAATTCAGTCTCTATGAACGAAAACATTACTGGATAAAGATGCAGAAGTCTACAAAATAACTATAACAGGTGAAGAAACACTTGAGCTTTGGTTTGATAAAGCCACTGATGTGTTAGTATGAGAGATACAGATTATTGATGGTAAAACTTACGAAGAAGGGAAAACTAATTTAACTAAAAACAATAGATAAGAAATCTAATTTGGAACTGTTTAAAATCGAAGCGCCTAAAGAGGCAAATATAATTGATCATACAAAAAAGTAAGCTAGGAAAAATCCTAGCTTACTTTTTAATTTATTTTACTGCAAATGTTAGATAATGCTTTCTTATTATGCTTTTCTACCTATAACGAGACATTCTGGGATTATCATAAGTTAAAAGTAATCGGAACTCCAAATTTTAAAATACTATGATGGGCAAAGATATAATGCTATTGGTGAATTAAATAGTTTAGAAAATTACACATGCCATCCAACCGATTGTTTTAACAGATAGCTTTTACATTTCTGAGGATTACCAGAAAGTGATTGGACTTCTTATTCTACGATTTAGTGTTGCATGATTGGTTCTCTTAGTAGTTTCTCAGCTTCAATAATACGCGAACCCTTGTCATAGAGGTAGACAAGTGAGATACCCCTTCTTAATGCTGTTTGTTCCATTAATCTAATTTCATGATACATAGCATCAGACAAGATTCCTTTTTCTATGTTCTTATTTATTTCAAAATAAAACCCCGCCAACAATTCTAACGGTAATTTATCGTAAAGGGAACTTTTTTCTTTCTCCATAAAGTACCTCCTCATTCAACTTACAAAGAATTAACATACATTGAAAGATTTTTTTTGTAATAAAGACATAATGATGGAGCTTGAGAAAAGCTTTCAAGCTAGGAAAACCCTGAATATGACTGATTTGGCCGAATACAGGGTTTTGTATTTGAAAAAAGTAGCAACGAACCACTTAACATTGATTTTTCTTCTATGTACTGTTCCCGGTATTGGCCCCACCAACGCCAGATACTATGACGGCCACGCATGCCATCCAACCTATTATCATCATAAAAGAAAGCGCTTACATTGTCAAGGGTTATATTGGGAAATATACTGAAGGCATAAATGATTTTTGGATGTACAGAGAAAGAAATAACAGTGTAATCGATAGTATTGTTATACATGATAATTTGATTCAATACATTATGGACTCATTGGAATGGATTCCAAGTAAAAACCCATCATTGCAAGGAACTCCAAGTGGCAGGGGTATTAACTATCATGGAGAAACCCTTTTTGATATTCACTCTTCTGAAACTTTAATAAGTATTTTTTCGTCATGGAAGAGTCTAATTAAAAATGCACCTGATAAATTTGAACTCACTGGAGAATTCGTTTACAGCGAAGCTGACAATCAGGAGGGGGACTATAAAAAATCAGTCTTCAACCGAGATGAAGTAATTACACAATTTGAAAAAATAATTTTAATGTCAGAAGCTTTAGCTAAAGGTGAATTTTATCTGTACCATTTTGGAATATGATTGGTATAAAAAACTATTCAACTAACAGGTGCTTTACTGTAATGCAGAGGTTGCTACGGCAGCCTTTTTCTAATGGAACTAAAGGGGCAGGATAGTTGAAGAGTGCTGTTTGACCTTTGTTCTACAATTGGGCCAGATAATTGCGCAATAAAATAAGTTATTAGAGTGTCTTTAAACTCTATCATTCTTACAGCGATTTCATAAATTCTAACTTTGTGTATTGAAACTTATGTTACTTTATTAATGGAGGTGACATTTATGAAAAACAAACCAATCTATGTGGAAATTCCAATTCAGGCAACTATAGACGAAGTATGGAGTATGACCCAAAAGCCTGAACTACATGAACAATGGGATTTGCGTTTTTCTTCTATTACCTATTTACCGAAAAAATCAGAAGATGATCCGCAATCCTTTTTATATGAAACGAAATTGGGACGTTGTGTTAAAGTCGCTGGCTGGGGTAAAAGTATCGGTACGCATAATAAGAAGGATGGTTCAAAAACATCTTCTCTTCACTTTGGTACCGATCAAAAAATTTCGCCAATTTGTGAAGGGAAAGGATATTGGCAATATATAACGACAGATAACGGAACCACATTTCTTACCCAATATGATTATGATGTACGTTATGGTTTATTTGGACGGCTTTTAGACCTCTTTTTTCGGCCAATCATGGGGTGGGCAACAGCTCTAAGTTTTGATGTGCTAAAACGCTGGATTGAAAAGGGGGAATCGCCACGATCACAGTATATACGTTTCATTATTAACGCTATAGTAACAATGCTCTTTTTCTTTGTTTGGTTTTATCACGGGCTAATACCGAAGATGATTGCCAAACATCCTGAGGAAGTATCGATGCTATCTAGTTTAACTTCCTTGGAGAGGACTGCTGCAGTAAAGGGTGTAGGAATAATAGGCGTTCTCGAGATTTTATTTGCAGTGGTTTGGCTTCTTTATCGTAAAAAAAGACATTTACTTATTCTGCAGATTATTGTTTTTCCAGTATTAACTATCAGTGCCTTAATCGCTAGTCCTTCATTCTCATCGCATCCGTTTAACCCTATTACATTTAATGCTAGTCTGTGGGTCCTTTCCATTATTAGCTTCTTACTAGCATCTGATTTGCCATCGGCAACAAGTTGCAAGCGTACGAGAAAGGATGAATCATATTGACAATCTACCAAGACCTCTTAGGTGAGGATTTTCGAAGACTTCATCCCAAGCTACAAGAGCGTTATGCCCTACCAATTGGTAAACCGTTTAATGGGGTCGGAACGATGTCAAAGATTGAAACGGGGGCTTGCTGGCTAAAACCCTTTTTAAAATTAGCAACACGCTGGAAATTTCTTTTTCCCGAAAACGGGAAGGATGTGCCGTTTTCAATCAAAAATACCTGTAGATCAATGCCGACAGGTGAGGCAGAAATACATTGGGAGCGTACTTTTTATTTTGAAGGGATTACTCGGCATTTTAATGCGTTTATGACGGTTGATACGAAACGTAGAGTTGTGAAGGATTATTTAGGGGAGCCGAGCTTATTTTATTCGGATTTAAAATTTGCGGTGACATCTGAAGGGCGCATTCACATTCGCTCTGGTCCTCAACGTATCGTTATAGGTAACCTAGAGTTTCCAATTCTTCGGTTATTAGAAGGAGTTGTGACCGTTGAGGAAGGGTACGATGATGCCCGAGAAGTATTTACGATTCAAGTCGATATACGAAACCGAATCCTAGGAAGGTTGATGGCTTATGAAGGCGAATTTAAGGTGCAGACTCTTTAGTTCAATCACCATTGCAGGTGTGTTCTTTTTCATAGCAAGCAGCATTTTGACATCTGAACCCTATTTGTTAATGCTGACAGCTGCACAGTTGATTTTTGTGCCACTTATGCTCCAGCTACTATTTGAAATAAAGAGGAAACATATTATTTTCAATTGGATTGCTATGCTCTCCATCTTTTTATTGCAAGTTGTCCCATCAAGTACAGGACAGATGGTACTCGCTTTTATTTATGTGATTTTAACCTTTTTTGTGGCGTGTTATGGGCTAAAGCGATTTTTACAGCGTGGTTTTACAAACTGGGCAGAAATATCAATTGATATCGGGATGATGTATTTATTTGTAGGCGGACTATGGTTCTTCGCTTATATTACGGGAATTGATACTGGTTTTAGTCCACTAATCACTTGGTTAACAGCTATTCATTTTCATTACTCTGCCTTTTTATTGCCCATATCTCTAGGGTTTTTTGGACGCTTACAAGTTTCAATATGGTATCGACTAATTGTGCCAATTATTTTAGCAGGTCCCATGCTCGTCGCCATTGGCATTTCATTTTCGCCGTTACTAGAATTCATCTCTGTGTTACTGTACATATTTGCCATTTACACCTTAATCGTACTGGCATACCTAACACGTTTCCTTTCACACTTGCAGACGATATTGATAAGACTATCATTCAGTGCACTAGGCATCACAATATTATTTTCATTGCTTTATGCGACAAATAATTCGTTTGGGCTTTGGTTTGTTAGTATTGATTTTATGCTAAAATTTCATGGCTTATTTAACTGTTTAATTTTTGGCATGTTAGGCGTACTCGGTTGGGTACTTGTGCCTCCTAAAACGAAGCAAGATGTCTGGAATTTCCCAGTGAGCCAAATTCGAGGTACGTTAAAAGGAGCAGGCAAGCAACATCCAGGACTAGTGGATGAACTAAGTGATTTTGTTGATATTAAAACTTTACCAAAAACAATCGTCCATTTTTATGAGAATACAGATCAGTATCGGTTATTTGCTTCTGTAAAATGGGCAACTTGGTTTAAACCGTTTGCGGTGTGCTATAAATTGATAAGTACAAAACTACAGCAATTGAACTTGCCCATCTCAAGTAAACGTACTGAAATGACATATAAAATACGTACTGTTGATCAAACGCTTGATGGGAGGAAAAATCCACGCGCATGGATTCGCCAGGTGAAGGAAAATACCGTATTTGTGGCCATTTATTCTCAGCATGAAACGGAGGGCAGGACGTATATGAATATAGCACTACCTCTTCCCTATTCGTCAATGATTGGTATTTTACAGCTTGACGCTATCGATGGCACTCTTATTCTTTCGAGCGAGGGAGAAAGTGACTCTGGTATTTATTTAGCAGCAGGCAAAACGCTGTTCAAGCTTCCATTATCCGAGCACTTTTTTATTAATGAAACAATTGCAGGATTACTCACAGCACATCACAAAATGCGAATCTTTGGCATTCATTTCTTACATATTGATTACACCATTAATCAAAAATGATGGTGTAGGTTATTGAAGGGTATTAATGCTTATTTGGAGGGATTTAAGGAAGGGAAATTCATAATTAGATAAATTGGAGGATAATAGTTTTTTCTAATTATTTATACAAGAATTGATACGACAATAATAGTGATTCCATTTAAGGGAGCGTTTCTTTAATAGGAATCGTATTTCTTAATGAACTAGCGGGTGCGTTATCTGAAGGTCGGGGCTGTCTTTAAGGCAGCTTTTTCGTGCGCCCGGCATGGGTGCAATCTATAGGGTGAAAGTCCCGAACCATGAAGGCAGTAGTAGTGGTTAGCTTAATGCAAGGGTGTCCACGGTGACGTGGAATCTGAAGGAAGCAAGCGGCAAACCTCCGGTCTGAGGAACACGAACTTCATATTAGGCTAGGTATCATTGGATGAGTTTGCGAAACAAAACAAAGTCCTTACTGCCGAAGGTGGTACAGAGTAAATGAAGCAGATAGATGGAGGGAAAGATTGCACTCTTACCCGGGGAGGTCTGATGACAGCCAAGTACACTTGGTAACCTGTCCAGTGATGGACAGCTGAATCATCAGAAGTCAGCAGAGGTCATAGTACTTGTCTACTCGAGAAGATAAGGAAGGACCGAACAGATTAAGGAGGATGAATACTGGGCGTTCGTTATCTGCGAAGAAGCAAACAATTCCTAACGGAACTTATTTGAGGGAAGAAGTGGTGAATACACGGGGAACTTCAAAAGGGCGGAGCAGATAAAGGCACAAATAGACCATTTATCCACGTAGAAAGGATATCAACGATGTTAATGGAACAGATACTAGAGAGGGAAAACTTAATACAGGCATTGAAGCGTGTAGAAAGAAATAAGGGAAGCCATGGTGTAGATGGAATGCCGGTTCAAAACCTGAGACCGCACCTCGCAACCGAATGGTACAACATGAAAACTGCCCTTTTACAGGGTACCTATCAACCGCAGCCCGTCCGTCGTATCGAAATCCCGAAACCAAACGGCGGAGTTCGGCTATTGGGTATTCCAACCGTTCTAGACCGTTTCATTCAACAAGCCATTGCCCAAATATTGACCAAGATATATGACTCAACCTTTTCGGAGAATAGCTATGGGTTTCGCCCTAACAAACAAGGGCACCAGGCGGTTCGAAAGGCAAAGTCCTATATAACCGAAGGTTATACATGGGTAGTGGATATGGACTTGGAGAAGTTCTTCGATAAAGTGAATCATGACAAGCTCATGGGAATGTTAGAGCGGAAAATTGAAGATAAACGAGTTCTCAAACTGATTCGTAAATTCCTTCAAGCAGGCATTATGATAGGCGGACTTTTTCATAAAAGTGAGGAGGGAACTCCGCAAGGAGGTCCGTTAAGTCCTATATTATCTAATATCATGTTAGACGATTTAGATAAAGAACTAGAGAAACGTAATCTTCGATTCGTAAGGTATGCGGATGACAGTACTATCTTTGTGAAGACACGAAAAGCCGCTAAACGTGCAATGGGAAATATCTCAAACTTCATTGAAAATAATCTGAAGCTAAAGGTCAACTACGAGAAGTCGAAGTATGATCGCCCTTGGAACAGAACGTTTCTCGGTTTTAGTTTCACGAAGTCAAAGAACCCGAAGGTTCTACTGGCTAAACAAACGGTGAAGAGAGTAAAGAAACGAATCAGGGAAATGACCTCGAGGAAATCACCGATACCCATGAAACTCCGAATAAATAAGTTAAAGCAATACCTTAGAGGTTGGATGGGGTATTTCGCCCTCATTGATACTCCGAACGTATTGAAGAATTTAGATTCATGGATTCGAAGAAGACTCAGGATGTGCCTATGGAAACAATGGAAATTACCAAGAACGAGGGTGAGGAAACTCAAAGGATTAGGCGTCCCACTTGGAAAAGCATATGAATGGGGAAATAGCAGAAAGGGTTATTGGCGCATAGCGCATAGTCCTATTCTAGACAAAATCCTTAATAATGTTTATTGGCTCCACCAAGGGTTAGTAAATCTATATGAACGATATACAAAACTAAGTCAGACTTAAACTGAACCGCCGTATACCGAACGGTACGTACGGTGGTGTGAGAGGTCGGAGGCTAGGCGCCTCCTCCTACTCGATTAATGCAACTATAGGGGCAGAATAGTTAAATAAGATATTAAAAAAATTATTTAATAACCTAGGGAGAATTTATGAAAATAATGACTATTGGCATAATATTGGTTGTTGTTGGATGTAGTATTTTAGGGTGGCTAATTAAAGAAGCCTACAAAAATAATAAGGATGAAAGTACAAAAAATAAGATTCTCTATTTATTTTGGGTAATATTAGGTGTCTTACTAGATACAAGTGGATTAATCATTATCTATGGTCTTATTTTATTAGGAGTTCTTTTAATAGTCTATCAACTAACGGGTGCGTTCGTATTATAAGGTTAGCCAGTTTTTACTGGTTGACCTTTTTTAAATAGAATCTATTATATCAGTAGCCAGGGTAGGACGTACGGGTGCGTGGGACTTGATCCCGTGAACTAAACTGTCCGGCCCCCTACTTGTAGAAACATGTTTGAGGCTGGTTGGGACGTAGATCTCGTATAACAAGCGAAGCTATGACACTGCATGGAGGACTAGGGGTACTGGTTAGTAAGTAGAGGAGGAAAAAACAATGAATCCAGTTGTTGGTCTGGATGTGGCAAAAGGAGAGAGCCAAGTACAGGCATTTTTAGACCAATCTAAACCGTATGGGAAGAGCTTTTCAATGAAGCATACCAAGGAGGAATTGGATCAATTTTTAGACTTTCTAAAAGAAGTTGAAGAGGTGGCAGGGCAGATGCCTATGGTCATTTTAGAATCTACAGGGCATTACCATTCTCCCGTTATTCAATACTTGGAGGAACAAGGGATTCTATATATCTTACTAAATCCGATTATTTCTTATCAGGCAAAGAAGTCCAGTTTACGGAAGGTAAAAACAGACGCTATCGATGCGTACCAGTTGTGTGTGCTGTATTACAAGGAGGATTTTGAACCTCATAAAATTAGAGGAATTCAGCTTTTAGACCTTCGTAATTTGTCCAGACAACAGGAAATCGTAACGAATATGTATGTGGAGGCTAAACTTCAGTTTCACACCATTTTAGATCAAGTGTTTCCTGAATACCGGAAGGTTTTTGGGGATCTATATTCGAAGGTTTCTTTATTGATGTTAAAGGAATATCCTACTTCAGAGGCGGTATTAACGGCCGGAGAAAGTAGACTAGCAGAGAGTGTAATAGAGTTCTGTCCTAGCAGATCGGGTGAATGGGCGTGGGAAAAAGCAAAAAAAATAATGAATTCCGCATCTCGAAATCCATTTCAAAAAAACGTGTATGAAAGTCACGTAATCAATCTTCGTATGTATATTGAGTTGCTTTTTCATTACCAGGGACACCTTTCTGATTTGGAAGATCGTATAGTGGCCCTGGCAAATGAAATGGAAGAATATAAGATCATCCAATCGATTCCCGGTATCGGAGAAAAAATCGCAGCCACGATTATCTCAGAAATTGGTGAAATCGATCGGTTTAATCATCCGAAAAAACTGGTTGCCTTCGCTGGAGTGGATCCAAGTGTTCACTCATCGGGTAAGTTTACGGCAACCATTAATCGTATTACCAAAAGGGGTTCGAGCAGACTACGTCACTCTCTGTATCTTGCCGTACTATGCGGCATAAGAAGTTCAAGGAACAAAAAGCTTAAAGCCTTCTATGATAAGAAAAAATCAGAAGGAAAACCTGCCAAAGTGTCAATCGTTGCCTGTATAAATAAGTTACTTCATTGGATTTATGCTATATTAAGCAGAAAAGAAACGTTCCTAGATTTAGCCTAATTAACGGTTTTGTGAAACAGAGAAAAATCCTTCCAAAAGGGTTTTGGAGGGCTATTTGGCATGGCCAAAAATAGTATATCATAAGGGAAATGAAAATATTAGAGAAAGATATTGACATCCTATTAGCTGGTTTAGTTCATTAAGGATAACCAAAACTAATCAAACTATATTATAAAAACTGGATACTAATCACAAGAAAAGAATAAGGGCTGTTAGGTATTTTTTTATCAAACTTATTTTCAAAGCTACACAGGCGGCTATTTCTAACGAACATTAAAGAACCGTCAATAGACCTGTTTTTTTGTGCGAAAGAAGGATAGTCACCAAGTTTCGACGAATATATCAATATACTTTTTGGAGGTGTTGATATGGCGATTTGTTGTGGAGAGTGTCACGTTGAATTAAAGAGTGATGATTATGTCACATTAGATGAATTTAGCACGATGAGGCACACATATTGCGGTTATGATCTTATTGCCGATCTGATCAAAGACATTGGGACTTACCGAAATATCAAAACAAAGTATTGGTTTTCCCGTGAGCGCACTAAATGAAAATCGGGGAAATCTTGGAGTTAATTAAAACTGATACACCAGCGAATATTGACAAAAAGGCTGATGTTCATCTTTCAGAAAAATTACTAAGAAAAGCATTGAAAAAAGCTGGTTATGAGTATAGAAATTCAGGAGAAAAAGGCTGGTATTTCGTTGGTGAAGGTGACGAGGAAACGGTACAAGAGCAGCTTATTTATGACTTTGCAACAGCAGGAAAAGCAAAGGCGAACGTTTCAACTAATGTAAATAAAGAACCTATTAACGATACCAACCAACGTTCTAACGTTGGCATAAAACGTGGTAAAGAACAGGTCAAACAAGCGAACGAACAATCAGCACCAACCATAGAACGAACCAACATTATAAGAAAACGTTCTTCATTCGATATGGATGTTGAACTTATGAAGGAACTAAAAATACAAGCAATCATTCATGATAGGACGGTTTATGAACTAGTTGAAAGTGCCGTAAGGCACTATTTAGCTGAATTAAAGGGAAAATGATATGGCTGTGAAATAAAGTCACGATGTTTATAATAAAGTTACACCGTATTACCCCTTTGGATAATATCCTCTAAAGGGGTGTTTTTATGTCTAAAAGATAAAGTACATCTGAAATTTAAAAATGGATCAAGGGTAATAGAGTTGTTCCGTTAAAGGGCGCGATTCTTTAATAAGAATTACTTTTCTTAATGAACTCCCTCAGTTTAATAGATAATGCTCACGAATACTCGCTTATTCGCAGGATTTCAAACCACATGGTATAGGTTGCTTCAGATGAACGAAAGAGATAGGACCGTTTTGATAAGATGAGGGCAGATTGAAATAGGGGATCTGTTGAAAATCCCATATTATTACATATACTGCACGTATTCTCCACGCTGCCCCTGGAGGCTTTCCCTCCCATGTCTCAACGGGTCATAATCCTATGCCCTTTCATTCCTTCGTCATGCCTATCCAAGGGGTGAAGGCCGGTTTTGCTAACAGAACGGGTCATTGCCCTTTTGTTCATTACATCCAGTACTTCGTGCTTTCTTTGAAATCCTACGGATAAGCCAACTTTCGTTATATAACAATGTGAATGTAAATTTACGCTGCTAGTTGTTCAATTGAGAAGATCATTTCCGGTTTATAGGCAGAGCCATTACGAGCTATCCCTACTAGGACACGGGCGAGTTTTCCACAAAGTTTCATGATGGATTTCATTTTCTTAATCTTCTTCACTTTAACATTATTCGAGTGTAGGGCTTTAAACTCAGGGTTATTCATCACCAGACTCATGGTCGCAAGGAAGATGTAACGCCGCAGGCGTGATCTTCCACGTTTGGAAAGAACAATTTGGCCTTTCCACTTCCCAGAGCTTGCTTCAGCGAGATGCAATCCTGCATGACGAAGGAGCGCATTCCCGTGAGCGAACCCACTCAAATCTCCAGCTTCTCCTAAGATTCCCGCTAGTGAAATCTCGCTGATTCCTTTAATGGCAAGTATTTGCTTAACGAATGGAATCTGTTCCAAGACGTTTGTGACTTCTTGCGTCACTCTTTCGAGTTGGGATGAAGCGAGATCATATTCCTCTAATAACTGTCCCAAATGAAGTTTATACGCATCAAGGGCTTGTTTCGTACCAATTGAACGCTTGGCCAATACAAGCAGGGAACGGGCTTTTTTATGCCCGGAATGTCGCTTCATACATGATTTCCATCCGGTTACGATATCTTGAGGCTGTAAGGAACATAATTCAGCTGGGGTAGGAAAGAGGCGTAGGGTTGCGATTGCCCCTTTACATGATACGTCTTTAAACACTTGCCGGAGCTCGGGAAAGACAACATCCACCCAGCGATTAATTTGGTTGATGGAGCTAACAAGACGCTTAACGATCACATCTCGGTTAGCCATAAGGACACGAAGTTTTTCAAATGATTCTGAAGTGGAACGAACGAAGGCATAGTAGCCATTCTTCACCATATCAGCGATGACAAGGGCATCTTTTTTATCACTTTTGGATTGCGTATTATCACGATTTTCTTTGTTTCTTTTGACATGGTGAGGATTGACGGTGACGACATCCATGTTTTGTTTGACTAGCCACTTTGAAAGGTTTATCCAATAATGGCCGGTAGGTTCCATTCCGACTATCGTTGTGTCTAGATTTTTCATTTGTTTTAGTTCCTGGATCCAGTTTAGTAAGCTAGTAAAACCCTCCTCGTTATTTTCAAAAGAAAGGGGTTTCCCGACCACAATGCCCCGAAAGTTTACAGCACGGGCCACGTGTACGTGTTGGGCAATATCCACACCAACAACTAGATGTTGATCCGTAATTCTCTCAATTAGTTGATTTTGTTTGTTTTGCATTTTAAAATTCATAGTAGGGCTTCCTCCTTAAGATTTTGAGTTAGATTGGTCTCTATACTCGTATCTTACTGAGGGGCTCTATTTTTTTCAAACCTGATATTTAACGATCTACAGGAATGCTAACGGGTGCTTTACTTCAATGAGGGAGGTTGGTGAAGCAACCCTTTTGTTATGCAACTGATATGAACGAAACTGTCAACCCACCACACCCAAATGTTTTTAAATGGTGTTTCATGCAGCTATGAATAGAGTTATTCCTTGTTCAACTTATAAACCAAATATCCTTTCGGATTTAGCTTGTCAAGGGCGCACTTTCCCTTGATAAGCTAAATCGAAATGGATACAATTCTAAAAGTTGAACAAGGATAACCTTAAAAACTTGGCACGAAGGCAAAAACGTTGACGGTGGTATACAAACTGATATGCGTGGGTTGGTTACCACATTTCACTCCATCCGTCACGGAGCTGCCTCGGACTAACGGCGCACGTTCAGTCCCTAGACCTAGTGCATAGTTGCACATGAGGGTTCTCCTTCCGGGGGGGTGCCTTCGAGCCAAATCTTCAATTCTAAATCACAAAATTATGATTCGATAAAATCATTTATTACATAATCTTACTTTCGATCTACTTAAGCAACATTCGATACACTTACTTGCTTATCCTCAATGGCACAACCGATAGCCCAAATAAAACCAAGTAATTCTCTGGCTACTGCAACAACAGCTACTTTTCCACCTTTTCCTTTAGCAGAGATGCGATGATATTTCATATGAAGACGGTGTTGAGCTTTCCAAGCAATACGTTTTGCCTCTGGATCTTGACCTTCTTGACGTTTAAGCAATTCACCTTTAAGAGATGGTCGATGGCGATAAGACCAACAAACTTCTACTATGGAACGACGAATTTGGGAGTTTCCGGTTTTCGTAATGGAACCTTGCCAACGACTAGACCCACTCGAGTATTCCTTTGGAACAAGTCCAGCATAGGACATCAGTTGTCTTGGGTTTGAAAAGCGAGAAAACTGTCCAATTTCAGCTACCAAAGTAACAGCTGTGACTTCTGCGACTCCTCTTAATGTTTGAAGAGCTTGAATTACCGGAGCATGTTCACATTGAATAGCTTCTTCATGGATCTGAGCTTCGATACGTTTCATACGATCTTCAACTTCATTGATTGCATGAAGATATTCTTGAAAAACAATACGTTGAGAAGCTCTTTCAAATGTTAATCGTTTTAACCATTCACGATGTTTTACGGACCAATTTCTAACTCCTTGCGGAGGACGTATTCCATGGCGAAGTAAGAAGTGAACAAGTCTCTGGCGAGAACTTTGTAAATCCTCACGAGCATCATGACGAGCACGAATTAAGTCTCTCAATGCTTCATGATCTTCATCTGGAACCCATACAGAAGTAAGCTCTCCAGCGCGAAGTAGCTGAGCTAATCTAATAGAATCTCTTTTATCTGTTTTCACACGATCGCCCGATCGCTTTGGAATAAGGGAGGGTGCGACAACCATACAATCAATGTCCATAGATAGAAGAAATCGATAAATTCCATACCCAGAAGATCCTGCTTCATAACATACTAATAGGCTTTCAGGCTTCCCTAACTTTTTCATCAATTTGCGAATATCCTCTGGTTTATTTTGAATAGTTCCATGAAATCTAGGTTCACCACGACCAGAATCAGCAATCGCAACAGCAATTGAATCTTTAGATACGTCTAAACCAACAAATTTTTGAACATCCTTCATAATATCGGCTCCTTTTCGTGTGTAGCTCTACACTTGGTTTTTTATTTTTGGTAGTAACATTATGACCAAGTGCAATCTACGTTAAGCGATGGGAGCCGTTTTCGTTCATTATGACTAACGGTGCAGTTTAGTTTAATAAGGATTCTTTTAATATGGTGAATTTTTTATCTAAAAAGGAAAGAAGCTTACTAATCTAAAAGACGATAATAACACTATTCCAATTTAAAAATAGCCTTCGTGTATATATTTAAAGTTCAATGTTCCTATAACTTCAAAATCATCTTGATGAATTTTCATTAATATTTCTTCAACACCATTTTGTTCATAACCTCTTCTAAATTGTACATTCCACCATTCTTCTTTGGAATTAGATATAACTACACCTATCTGTCCGATTAGTTCTTTTGAGGTAAATCTACAACTTTTCACTACAACTATACTATTTATCATATCTTACTTCCCTCCAATGATATTTCACAGTCCAATAGAAATGATTTAACACTTTTTCTAAATCATTCGTACCTTTTATAATAATATTTTTATAATATTCTTTATACTATGTGAAATCAATTTTTTTAACAAAGCAGATAAGAGAAAACTTCCCATGGAGTATGTTATTGAAAATGGTTGATATCAACGGTCAGGGGTGCTGAGGCAGCCTTTTTCTTATGTTTCTTTGAAATAAAGTTTGATCAAATTGCTACTTATAACCTTGATCAACCAACAAAAAGAAAATGCGTGTTTTGAAGTGACAGACAAGTGCTTTCAGATACTGTAGGCATATCAGAGATAGCAAGCACATCTGACATAGTAACCCATGATATGTCTAACTTTTTCCTATTTCGGACTCTGTTTCAAACAAATGATGTGTTCATTTTAAATATCAAAAAGATATTTTTGTTGTTATTTCCTAAAAACACCCTACTATAATAGTAGGAGGTAGCATTTGCCATGAAAAGAATACTAGTGTTTCTAGCTACATTTATGTGTTTGTTATGGATTCTTGCACCATTTGTAAAAGGTCAATTTCAAGAGGAACCAAAAGTCTCGGAAACAAAGGCAGAAAGTAAAAAAAATCTTAAACCCGAGAACGCTTCATCTCACACTCATACACCTGTTCCGAAACAAAAAGTAACTGCAGCAACCATAGGCGCAGTGGGAGATATTTTAATTCACGATAGGGTGTATATACCCGCTCGCAAGTCAAACGGTTCGTATGACTTTAATCCGATGTTCCGATTTGTGAAGCCTTATCTGGGGAAAACGGATATTACGGTGGCTAATCAGGAAACGATGATTGGCGGGAAAGAAATAGGGCTTTCCTCATATCCTTCCTTTAATTCACCAGTAGAGGTGGGAGATGCTCTAAAGGCAAACGGGGTTGATCTTGTGACAATCGCCAATAACCATACGCTTGACCGAGGAGAAAAGGCGATTTTGAATGCGCTTGATCACTGGAACAGTATTGGGATGCCTTATACAGGAGCTTATAAATCTCCTGAAGACCAGAAGATCATTCGGATATTAAAAAGAAACGATATTACCTTTTCGTTTCTCAGCTATACGTATGGAACGAACGGGATTCCTGTTCCTGAGGGGAAGCCGCATCTTGTGAATTTAATTGATACCACGAGAATCCAGACGGAAGTTAAAGAAGCAGAGAAAGTTTCAGATGTCGTTGTGGTCAGTCTGCATTTCGGCAAAGAGTATGAACGGTTGCCTAATGATGAACAAAAGCTGCTTGCTCAAACGACAGCTAATGCAGGTGCTGATATTATTATTGGTCACCACCCACATGTTTTGCAGCCTGTTTCATGGCTTACAAAACCAAATGGCGAACGGGCATTTGTTGCTTATTCGCTTGGGAATTTCTTATCCGGCCAGCAGGGAGATTACAAAGACATCGGCGGTATTATGCAAATTGGCGTAAAGAAAATCCAAACCGGGGATGATGTGAAAATCGAACTGCAAAATCCCAAATTCCTGCCAACCTGGGTCAACCGGCCATATGAGATCATTCCAATGAAAGCCTTGAGTGATCAGTCTGACAAATATAACGAAATCCAAACACATATGAATCAATTCATGCCTGAACTGTCATTTGATTTTTAAGGAAGGTACAGTCTTTGGCATTGGAAAAAACTAATTGTTTTACATAATGAAAAAGCCACCGGCTTTGTAGCCGGTGGACCGCATATTCCTCCTAATAAGGTAAACACTATTCACCATGTTCCAGCTAAACGGCTTGAACCAACAGACGAACACGAAACTAAAACTATTAATAAACTATAAAAATAGTAGGATGTGTAAAATATGATTGAATATAAAGGTGGTAAAGAATATTGGAACGGAAGTGAGTGTGATTATAATTTTGTATCTCGTACATTAGCAGATAGTTACCCTCAAGATTATGAGCGATATATAAATGAATCAATGGAATTCATAAAAAAACATACAGTTCTACTCTGCTCGACTTGCCATTATAAGTGGGTACATAATGAAACTCATATATCTACCGCACAATGTCCTTCCTGTAAATCATTGGAGTTAAAAATTATAAGCCTTAATAAGAGTTGAATACGTACGTTTGTAATCGTGCAAGAGTCACAAATCAAGCTGTCATTTTGGCAGCTTGATTTGTTTCACTAACGGGGCAGGTTAGTGAAATAAGGTATAATGGAATAATAAGGTAATATATCTTCATTAATTTAAGGGAAGGATGATAAAAATTTGAGAAAAATAGTATTAATTTTATTCACATCAATCTTCGGGAAAATCGTTTTGACCATTCCACAAGATTAACGAATTATCCAGAATATAGATTTGGTATTAGTGAAATATAAACCAAGTGACAAACAAATTATTCTTTAAGAGAGATAATAAAATGAAAACATTAGTTCTTATTTTTCACCCAGACTTAACTGCTTCCCGTGCAATAGACCTTTGACGGTAGAAATGGAGAAGCAAGCCAATGTTACTGTTCACCGTGTTTATGAGGCTTACACAGATGAGAAGATTAATGTCGTAGCCTAGCGGAGTTTATTAGAGCAACACAATCGTAACATTTTGCAATTTCCTTTCTACTGGTAAAGTGCACCCCCATTGTTAAAAAATGGCAGGGATAAGTCGTTACCTACTGCTGGGCTTTTGGAAGTAATGGAGACAAGCTGCATGGAAAAGCATTGCTTATTGCCGTTACAACTGGTGTAGCTAAAGAAGGATATTCACCAGAAGGGGATGTTAAATACACCATCTCAGAGTTGCTGTGACTTCTCCAAGCATCCAATAACTTGATTGGCACATGCTATTTGACACCTTATGTACTATACGGTATGGCTCAGACGAGGTACAAATCCTTTCCTGGATGGCGGAAGTGGAGAGGGACCGTATACGAAAACGGCAGCGTGAAGGAATTGATGTGGCTTTGCAAAATGGTGTGCCCTTCGGTCGGCCGAAGCTGCTGGATTTATGGAAATCTCTGCTAGTATGGAGAGTTTGCTCATTTAAGGTTTTAATAAGTTAAGGAAGCTTCCCGCCCATCTCAAATAAGAAGTTTAAGAGTTGGAATTATCCAATATTAAAAGCCCCGTTTCTCAGTGCCACAAGAGAAATGGGGCTTTTTTAATACCGATTAGCAAGTTTCTTATTCTAATCGACCTTTTTTCACCCTGGGTCGCTTCCGGTTTTTTGAAACAAGATACTCATATATCGCTAAAAGCATGATCATTTTTTAACGTATTCAAAATATACTTAGTCAGATTTGATGCATCCGTGTTTTTCCAAACAGCCGATATGGAACTTGATAATTCCGAGTTATCGATGTTCAAGGCTTTGACTTGGCGTTTTCCCAACAAACTCACCATATCTTCCGGCATGAGGGCTACGCCTAAGTTATTGGATATTAGATTGGCGATCGTCAGTAATTCAGAGCCTTTACATAACTCTTTAGGTGAAAATCCAGCAGTCAGACAAGCCTTTTCCAAAAGGAATTGAAGGGAGTGTGCCTGGACGGCATCATAATGGATAAAAGGTTCGTCTTTTGCTTCGTATAAATGTATAGCATCTTTTTGGGCTAGCGGATGATCAATGGAGACGACTAATTGTAAAGGGAACCTCATGAATTCAATCATGCTTAATCCTTCATTGGCAATGATGTTACTGTGAATGGGCGTCCGGATGAAACCGATGTGATAATTTTGTTGGTTTAAGAGTTTCACTGCCCTTGAAGATGTTGTTTCATGCACGTAAAATTCTGTCTCCGGGTATTCCCCCACTATCTTTTTCAATAACTTCGGGATATATATACTGGCTGCAGAAGGGACGGTAGCAATCTTCAGTTTAGGCTTGGGGATGGCTTTATTTTCAACTATGTAATTCACTGTTTTCTCAATATCTTCAAAGGAAGGAGCTAGTTTTTTATAGATGTATTCTCCTTCGTCCGTCAATGTAATTTTTCTTGTCGTTCGATTCAATAGTTTAAAGCCTAATTGTTTTTCGAGGGATAAAATCTGTTGGCTAAGCCCGGGCTGGGAAATATGCAGGGTTTTGGAAGCCTCACTGAAACTAAGATGGTTAGAAACCTCTATGAAATAGCGGAGGGATAGGAAATTCAAACAATCACCCACTTCAGTTGGATTTGAAAATACAAGGCTAAAACCGGCTGGTAAAAGAAAGGGTGGACTTTTAATTCCCTCTCTAACAAAAGCTGGAAATAACGATTAAAGGATGGAAATGCTAGCATGTTGATTTTATAACATAGTCTTATAAGTTTATAACAATAATATATTTCTAAATTGGAAGAGTCAATATTATCCTTAAAGAAAGGAAGAAAAGGTAATAAAAGATAAAATATCCCTATTAAATAGCTGATTTTTCTTGTTTTTAATAGGTGTTATTACACATTTATGCTTGTTGTTTTGATTTATATAAAACTTTTTTATGTATTACTAGTGCCTTTGGAGGGTGTTCCTAATTCTGTTAAAAAAGGGAAAGTGAGGTGGTAGGCAGAATAATAACATTATAATTTTTTGCAGTTGATGAAAACACATGAGGTGGAGTTTTTTCAACAAATTCATAAGTGTTTTTAATTGATTATGATTTTGAGGTTAACCGGTATTATCTCGGCAATCGGGGGGGATTTTTGATGTGAAATATCAAAGAGAGCAGGGAATGTGCTGACTGCTATTATAGCGATCGACCAGCATATTCCCACTTGCAAAAGTAGAGTCATTTGCTCGTATATCCAATTGGCTTATGGTAAAACCCAATTTGTTTTATTTTGAAAGGAGACTAATTCATGAAATTTTTAAAAAGTTTTATTTTAGTTACTTTCAGTTTCTTTTGTATGATCACACCAGCTTTTGCAAGTGTCCCTGGAGTGGATGGGTCAATGGGAAAGGGTTTTACAAATGGAATCGTATCAGTTTCCCACCCGTTAGCAGCCGAAGCGGGCATAAAGATATTAAAACAAGGTGGAAACGCAGTCGATGCAGCAGCAGCCATTCAATTATCGTTAAATGTTGTTGAACCAATGATGTCTGGAATCGGCGGCGGTGGTTTTATCATGATTTATAATAAAAAGGAAAATAAAATGACGATGATTGAAAATCGCGAAATGGCGCCGCAAAATGTTACGCCTGAACTTTTTTTAGATGAAAAGGGAAAACCTATTCCTTTTAGTAAGCGGCACACATCTGGTAAGGCGGTTGCAGTTCCTGGGACTCTGATGGGGGTGGAGACTTCTCTTGAGAAATATGGAACATTGAAATTATCACAAGTCATAGGCCCGGCCATTAAACAAGCTGAAGAAGGGGTAAAAGTCAATTGGGCAACAGCACAATATATCGATGAAAATGTAACGAAGCTTAAAAATAACCAAGCGGCTGCAAAAGTTTTCGTACCAGACGGAAAGCCGTTGGAAGAGGGAGACACTCTCGTTCAGCCAGATCTGGCAAAGACTCTTAAGTTAATAAAAAAACAAGGTTCTAACGTTTTTTATAAAGGTGAAATCGGGGAAGCGCTTACCAAAGAAGTTCAAAAGCGTGAAGGAACGATGACAACTGAGGATTTGCAAAACTATGAGGTGAAAGAAAGAGAGCCGATTAAGTCGGAATATAGGGGATTTGAAGTGGTGGGGGCAGCTTCACCAAGCTCAGGCAGTTTGACCGTTCTACAAATCCTGGAGCTTATGGAAGGATTCGATGTACAAAAGATGGGGGCCAACTCACCTGAGTATCTTCATCATCTAACCGAAGCCATGCATCTAGCTTTTGCCGATCGCGCTGCCTATATGGCGGATGAAGATTTTTATGATGTGCCAACAGAAGGACTATTAGATGAAGATTATATTAAAGAAAGAAGAAAACTCATCAATCCAAATAGATCAACAGCTGATGTCAAGGCAGGCGATCCGTGGAAGTATGAGGGCAAAGAACCCACTGCAATGAAGATGGTTAAAGAAGAGAAAACCCCAATCGGACAAACGACTCACTTTTCTGTAATGGATAAATGGGGAAATATGGTTGCTTATACGACTACAATCGAGCAAGTATTCGGATCTGGTATCATGGTACCGGATTATGGGTTCATGCTGAATAATGAAATGACGGATTTTGATGCCACACCGGGTGGAGTTAACCAGGTGGAACCAGGAAAAAGACCAAGAAGCAGTATGTCCCCGACTTTCGTATTAAAAGATGGAAACCCCTTCATGGCCATTGGTTCACCAGGAGGAGCGACGATAATCGCATCGGTATCTGAAACGATCATGAACGTGCTTGATCATAAAATGCTCATTCAAGATGCCATATATGCGCCACGTATTTATTCTGCTGGCTATCCGACAGTTAGATGGGAACCGGGGATTGAACAAAATACAAGGCTGGAGTTAATGGCAAAAGGCCATGTTTATGAAGAAAAACCGCAACATATCGGAAATGTGCAAGCTGTTATTTATGATTATGAAAAAGGGAAAATGTATGGAGGAGCCGATAATACGAGAGAAGGAACTGTTCAAGGTGTGTATAATGTTTCCCATAAATCGAAAAAGCCAAAAGAAATAAAAGAAGAAAAAAAGGGCCCGTTTACCTTAAAAGTGAATGGAGCCGTTTATCCTTATACAGCTGATCAAATGAAACTGATAGATGAAAAACCCTATATCCAATCAGACAAATTGTTACTTGGTTTGGGTGTAATCCAAACAGGGGATTTAGAAATATTTAAACCAGATAAAAAATCGTATCTACCTGTGTTAGGGGTAGCGAAATCATTAGGATATAAAGCAAAATGGAACGAAAAAGACAAAGAGGCACTATTGGAAAAAGATCCGGCGGATATTGAAGATCCAGACGATGATGGCAGTGTCACGAATTAATTTTCCCCTGACGGACTGAAATTCCTCCAGCAAGCTGGTAATAAGGAAATCGAGGAAAAGGCCAGAGCTATTAAATCAAAGTTCCCCTTGTGCAATTGTGCATAAGGGGAATGTTTTTTTGTCCTTACCGCTGGCTTTTTTTAGTCACCGTTCCTATCATCACTCTTAAAAAAGCTATGTATGTCCTCGATTAACCTACATACCGCAGGAGACAGATATCGATCTTTCAAATAGGCCAGGTAAACAGTCCTTTCCAAATAATTCGAATCGATGGCGCGAATTGCAGTATTGGGGGTTGCAGCGGATCTTATATAGTTTTCCGGTAAAATTGTCACCCCAAGCCCTGCTTCCACCAAACTGCAAGCCGTTTCAAGCCTTTCTATTTCGTATAGGATATTAGGAATTGCATTTTCATCCTTAAATGCTCTTAAGATATCATCTCTTGTTTGAAATCCAGTTGTACTGATGATCAATTCTTTCTTTGCAATGTCTTGGAAAGTGATGGACTCTTTTTCGTTTAACTCGTCATCTTTATGGATCAAAAGCATGAATCTTTCATTATAAAGAGGAGTGGACTGAATTTCATTGGTGTTGATGGGCTGGTTCGTGATGGTGAAATGAACATCATACCGATTTAACGAATCGAAAACCTTCTCTTCCCCTAATATTTCCCTGACTTTTATATGAATATTAGGATAATTGATTTTAAAATTCCTGATTATCTTCGGGAACCAAAATTTGAATGATTCTATGGAACCTATTGATACTGTTCCGCTTCCAACATCCTTCATTTCCTTAAGCTCCACTTGCATATTATCGAATCTTCTTAACAGATCAACAGATCTCGTATAAAAAATCCCTCCTGCTTCCGTAAGCTCAAGCCCCCTTGTATTGCGTTCCAAAAGCTGAAAACCAACTTCATTTTCTAATTTCATTATGGCATTACTTAGGGAGGGTTGTGAGATATGCAGCATTTTTGCCGCTTTTGAGAAATTCTTTTCCCGGACTATGGTAGTGAAATATCGAAGTTGACGAAGATCCATATATTCCCCTTTCTATAGCTTTAAACTATAGATATATTGAATTTTTGTATTGGTAATTATATATTATCTCATTTATAATTTTAAAAAAAGATATTTCGGAATTTTTTAAATAAAGGAGAAACTATGTATACAAAACCGACTATAAAATATTGGAATGGAAGAATTGATTCCCAATCTGACATGGACAGCTTCAGATACCACCAAAGAGTACGTTTGGCACCGATTTCGGAATTAGCCATCTCTTCCAATGCATCAAGGACCTTTGGATTGATTGGCTTCAAATGTGATGAAGGCGTCAAAAGGAATAAAGGCAGGATTGGTGCTGCAGAGGGTCCAGATCATATTAGGCAGTCATTGGCAAAATTACCCTGTCATTTACCTTCCCAAACCGAGCTGGTGGATGCTGGTGATGTAATATGTGAAGGTACAGAGATGGAGGACGCCCAATCCCAACTGGGGTCAGCTGTTACCAGGATATTGGAGAGTGAAGCGATCCCTATCATACTTGGGGGAGGGCACGAAACCCTGTATGGCCATTATCTTGGGATTAGGAAATCCATTGGACCAAAAGCTAGATTGGGAATCATTAATATTGACGCTCACTTTGATATGAGGCCTTATGAAAAAGAAAGTTCATCAGGAACGATGTTTAAGCAGATTTTGGACGAAGATCAAAGTTGTGGCTATTTATGTATCGGAATTCAGAAGCAGGGGAATACGAAGGCACTGTTTGAAACGGCCGAGAGAAGTAAGGTCGGCTACATATTGGAAGAAGATTTGTCATTGAACGAAATGGATGAAACTAAGCGGCGGATAAATGAATTCGCCAAGGAAAATGACTACATTATTCTTACGTTATGTACGGACGTTATTGATTCAGCCTACGCACCTGGGGTAAGTGCTCCATCGCCGTTTGGACTGAATCCGAAATTGGTCCGTGCCATTATCCGGCATATCCTATCGAATGAAAAGATCCTCTCCTTTGATATCTCGGAAGTGAATCCTTCGTTGGACGAAAATAATAAAACCGTTACATTGGCAGCACATTTAATAAATGAGGTTTTACTGCATTTTAAATAATGAATGGACATGAAAGGGGGCAACTCCAATTTGATCCTTTTAGAAAGCGTTCCTTTTCCTACCTGCTGTTGGGGCTTTCCTCAATGCCATCTCTAAACAATTATCAGTATTGAAGCGAAAAACCTTTGACAGCGCCTGACTGTCCATGAATCATTCATGGACAGTCTTTTTTAGGCCGCCAATACAAGGATTTATGGTTCCGGACATTGTTCGACTAACCCTTTAAAGTATGGCTCTTTTCGTAAAGATTTGTTTTTAAAACGAAACGATTTAAGGTTGATTGGAGCGCAAGTGCGAGACTCCTGCGGGAGCAGCGGGACAGGTGAGACCCCACAGGCGTTTACGCCGAGGAGGCTCACCGCCCGCCCCGCGGAAAGCGAGCATCTGGAGAGGAAATCAACCACACCGCTTTACTTGGTAAATAGCAACAAAGTATGCGAAAACAGCCTAAAGTATAAAGGAACCTCCATACTGCCTCTTGATTAACCATGACTCTGCAAGAGTTCAATACTGATACTTGTGGTTTTTTGGTTTATAATAACAAGCATCTAGCCTTTTGAGGGGGGATTCCATGAATGAATATAAAGTAACGGTAAGGAATGGCAGTACCTTAATTTTGTCGGAAATCATTAAAGCTGAAGATGAAAGAGAAGTCCTTGGCACCCTTTTGATTTCCAGTGAATTATTTAATCAGCCATTTACCGACATCAGGATTTTAGAACGCTGATTTGTGCCTACCCGTTCCATTTGATACACTGTAATAAATCTTAATACGGTAGGCGATATTATGTGTGGACGTTTCACCCTTTTCACTGACATTGAAGATATAAAAGATCGGTTTGATATTCAGGGATCATTTGATGAGGAATACCAATTCAGCTACAATATTGCTCCCTCCCACTCCGTGCTATCCGTCATTAATGACGGGACAAGGAACCGACTTGGATATCTTCGGTGGGGACTTATTCCTTTCTGGGCAAAAGACGAGAAAGTGGGCTATAAAATGATCAATGCCAGAGCGGAAACCATTGCAGAGAAAACAAGCTTCAAGAATGCGTATAAGAAGAAGAGATGCTTGATAATCGCCGACTCATTTTATGAATGGAAGAAGACACCAGAAAGAAAAATACCGATGCGAATAAAACTGAAGAATCATGCTCCATTTGGAATGGCCGGTATATGGGAATCCTGGAAATCTCCTGAAGGCCTCAGCATCTACTCGTGCTCCGTTATAACAACCGTTCCTAATGAGCTGATGAAAAGCATTCATGATCGTATGCCTGTCATCCTTAAACCAGAAGATGAAAAAGATTGGCTGAATCCTTCCATTAATGATCCTGCATATCTGCAGCAGTATTTAAAGTCATTCGATTCGGAAAAAATGGAAGCTTTTGAGGTATCGACTGATGTGAACTCGACTAAAAAAAATTCACCTAACCTAATACAACAAATTTGCTGAGAGGTCATTAGACCTCTTTTTATATTAATTCCGTCCCGATTAACTGCACATGTCAAGATTTCTAAATAATCATTAAGAAGTGCATGTGAAATACTTTAAAACTAAACCTTGCGAAAATAGACAAAATGCTGTACTCTTATATTTGCTTTTCAAAACGACTTCGATGTCACTTCACAAACTCAGACGGTTTCAGCACGTCTCCAGCCTGGTACTTTTCTGGCAGGCATCGTAATATTTGATAAATTATATAAATTTGATCTTCTTATCAAGAGAGACGGAGGGACTGGCCCGAAGATGTCTCGGCAGCGGACTTAATAGGAGTGCTGTGCCAAATCCAGCAGGCTGATTTTCGCCTGAAAGATAAGGAGGGTGTTTTTTATAAATTAAAAGACCTCTTCTTGCCGTTTAATAGAAGGGGTCTTTTTTATGCCGACAGTTTTTTAGCTATAGCTCCATGACTGGAGAATCAAGTTCAAATTGGTGTTAATTGCGAAAACTGTTAAAAGAATAAAAGCTATGACACATGTCATGGTAAAAATAAAAAGAGGTGTACATCATGAGTGCAAACAATAAAGGGAATCCATGGGCATTGATTCCATTTGTCGTATTTTTAATTTTATTTATAGGGTCCGGAATCGTCACTAAAGATTTTTATTCATTTCCGGTGATTGTAGCCATTTCTATTGCATCAGCAGCTGCATTGGCAATGAACCGGAAAGAAAGTTTCAATCAAAAGGTTGATATTTTCTGTAAAGGTGCCGGTGACGCCAATATTATGTTAATGGTTATCATTTTCCTTTTAGCCGGCGCTTTTGCCGAAGTTGCAAATGGCATGGGGGCAGTTGAATCAACAGTGAATCTTGCTTTAGCCGTTTTTCCGCAAAATCTTTTAATGGTAGGCATATTCATTATCGCTTGTTTTATTTCTCTATCTATGGGGACGAGCATGGGAACGATTGTAGCCCTAGCACCTATCGGGGTGGGAATTAGCGAGCAAACCGATATTTCGCTTGCCTTTTCAATGGCGGCCGTTATTGGTGGTGCGATGTTTGGGGATAACCTATCATTCATTTCAGATACGACAATCGCTGCAGTTCGAACACAGGGAACGAAAATGAAGGATAAGTTTAAAGTGAATTTTTTCATCGTTTTACCTGCTGCCATCATCACATGTGCTATCCTAGGAATATTAACGATGGGTGAACAAGCCGACATCACCCAAAATCCTTATAATTGGGTGAAGATTCTTCCATACCTTTGCGTATTGATCACTGCATTGGCGGGAGTCAACGTGTTCCTGGTCCTTTCCATCGGAATCGTATTTGCCGGAATCATCGGCTTGGCGGATGGAAGTTATCAACCTTTGGGTGTCATTCAAAAAGTTGGTGAAGGAATGGCTGGAATGTATGAAATATCCTTCCTTGCCATTTTAATTGCAGGTATGGTTGCTGTAATCAAACATAATGGCGGCATCGATTATCTACTCCACCTCGTGACCCGAAATAGCAAATCAAAAAAAGGGGCGGAATTAAGCATTGCCGGGCTTGTTGGCTTGACGAACCTTTCAACGGCAAATAACACGATTTCGATTATCATTGCTGGGCCACTTGCCAAAAATATCGCTGAAAAGTATGGGATAGATCCGCGTAAATCGGCGAGCTTACTTGACGTTTTTGCCTGTTGTATCCAAGGGTTGATTCCATATGGGGCACAACTGCTTGTTGCAGCGGGGGTAGCAAAGATCTCTCCGATAAGCATCTTGCCGTATTCATATTACCCGATACTAATTGGATTTTGTGGAGTCGTGGCCATCTTGATTGGTTATCCACGGTTTCAGTCAGGAGAAGATGTAGCGAAGAAACGTACTTCTTAAAATGAGAATAGGAAATGAAAAACACCCTGGATCATTGGATACAGGGTGTTTTCTTTATGGGTGAAATCTTCGCACCTTATGTCAGTATCAGTGTTCAAAAAGTAATCAAGGCAGTTTTCAATTCATCTGTTTGGTATTTCTTATGGTAAACAATTTTCAATAACCAAAATAACGGCTTCATTCCGGTCCATATTGATAATGGTTTTTCGTGCGGCATTTGTCATGAATAGAGGACAACCCCAACTAAACCAGAAAGAATAATTACATAGACTGGGTGCCAGCGTAATTTCATCAGGGCAAATAACGATAATCCAAAAACGAGTAATAAGCTTATCGTTTGCCATGAAAAGTTCGGGGCTATCATATGATTGGAAAGTGCTAAACTGATTGCTGCAAAGAGGATTAGACTAGTGACAATGGGTCTTAATCCATAAAACATGGATTGAATAACGGGATAATGATTCAATTTGCTGAAGAAGGTGGCTATAACGGTCACGAATATAATAGCAGGTAGCAAGATTCCGAGAGCGGATGATATGGCTCCAGCTAATCCAGCAGTCGAATAGCCAACGAGAATGGCACTATTGGCTGTGACAGGTCCTGGGGACATCCCGGAAATGGCGATTATATCGGTAAATTGTTGCGTCGTCATCCATCCATGCTGTGAGACTTCCGATTCTATTACGGGAATCATGGCGTATCCGCCTCCGAACGATACAAAGCCGATAATAAAGAAGGTGCTGAACAACTCCCACAATACCATCATTCTATCACACGCTTTCTTGAAAATTAGTTAGACCCTTTTTGATTTACCTATATGCCAGCACCCATGAAAGGTTCGAAATCATTTTCTACTTTTGTCATATCTTTTCTGTCCAACTTGACATCGTATCCTAATTTACTCTTAATGGAGATTGTCACGATACCCACTACAGCTCCTGCTACTATAACTATCACAGGGTGAAGAATGAAGAGGACTGGAATTCCTGCTAATAAAATACAGAAAGTTGATTTGTCTACAACAGCCGTTTTTCCTATCTTGATAGCCGCATAGGCGATGATGGCTACTATGGAAGCTCTGATCGATATGAATGCGGATTCTATCTTCGGATTATCCTGAATGAAAAAATACAAAATGCCTAGGAGCAGAACAATTAAAAAGGTAGGTAATGAAACACCGATCATGGCTGCCATTGCCCCCCTCATTCCGGCAATTCGATGGCCGATAAAGGTGGCGGAGTTTATGGCGACAGCTCCCGGTACGGACTGAGATAGCGCAAAAACATCCGTAACTTCTTCGCTTTTCATCCATTTCCTCTTTTCGACCACTTCTTTTTCAATTAAAGGGATCATCGCAAACCCGCCTCCGAATGTGACAGGTGCTATTTTAAAAAAGGTCCAAAATAAATGGAATAGAGTTTTCCATTGTCCTTTCATTGACATCAGTCACTTCCTTTGCCGCTAAGTTTAAATCTTATTACTAACATATCAAAGAAAAAGGAATGGGTAAATTGCAACAAAATCATCGGGTATAACAAAACGTTATACCCAGAAGATTTATCAGTTTTATAAAGAATGTCGCCAATAATTTAATAGCCTCGCTTATTCAGGGATATGGCACTCTTTTTTCATTTCACCATTTACCTTTATGATGCTATCATTTTAATTAACTATCTAAAAACATGGAGGTCGTTTTCTTGAAATTAGAAAATCTAAAAATGTTTTGTTTAGTGGTGGATGAAGGAAGCATAAGCCAGGCAGCGAGGTTAAGTTTCCTATCTCAACCAGCTGTAACAAGACAAATCCATCAACTGGAAAATTATTATAACACTTTGTTATTTGACCGTGAGGAAGGAAGGCTGAAAGTTACAGAGGCAGGAAAGTTGTTATACCCTTTTGCAAAAGCTATTGTAAATGACTTCAACCATTCAAAAGAAGTGATTCAGCAATCAACTGGCAAGTACAATGCAAACCTAATAGTAGGGGCATCCTTGACTATCGGTGAGTATTTGTTACCGAGCTTGCTTGGGAGATTCAAAAAACAACAGCCTGATATAAAAGTGACATTGACGATAAAAAATACCCCCCGGGTTCTTGAGGATCTTTCAAACGATGTCATTGATTTGGCCTTGGTGGAAGGACTTGTGGAAAACGGCGATTTTATTGTAGACAAGTTCGCAGAGGACGAATTGATATTGGTATGTCCGTCCGATCACCCATGGAAAGACAGAAAAGAAATCCAGCTTGAGGAATTGGGGAATGAAAGGATGATATGGCGTGAATCCATTTCAGGAACACGGCTTATAGTAGAAAACATGTTAAGGGAGCATGGGGTTTTAGAAAAAATAGATAGCTACATGGAGATTGGCAGCACACAAGCGATAAAAAGTGCGGTTGAAGCTGGACTTGGAATCAGCATTTTGCCAAGGTTGACAGTGGCCAGGGAATTGGAGCAAGGCTTTTTGCGGGAAGTGGATATTTCCAGGATAGATATAACAAGAAATCTATGGCTAGTCAGGAAAAACAAGCGTTTTAATAAAATTGGGGTGTCTAAATTTGTTAATTTCCTTCAATAAGAAAGGAAAATAACTTTGGTTTACATTACAATTGGCAGCGGTTTCAGTTTCCTGGTTTAAGGTGTGGCCCCAGCCCACTTACTTTGCAAAAGTCATGGCAAATTGAATATACCGCATATTATTCATAAAAGCTCTTCTCTATCGGGAGGGGCATTTTTTATTTGGATGTTCAGTTTACTGTTAGACGAACGAATGTTTGTAAATAAGCGGTTTATATATAAATAAAATTGAAGTTACTATTAGAAATAGGAAATATACTTAATGGCTAATTAATTATAAAATAAATTCATATTATTCTAAAAATTTATATAAAAAGAGAAAGTTTACTTCTTCGACAAACGGAATATAGACATGATATCTGCTTATTCAATCGAGAAAGGGGTATGAGATGTCCAAAGTATCTATTATGAAAGGAATTGTTTCCGTTCCCATTGTTTTTGCTATACTCGCAGAATCTTCTATTACAAATGCATCATCTGAAGAGCCAATGCCAGCAACATATGCAACTATTTCAGCAAATAAAGCTTTTTATGAACAGTTGAATTTTAAAGACAAGGAAGATTTCAAGGATGCACATAAAGGATTCATTGCACCCTTGAACATGAATCCAATAGAGAATTCAAAAGGTGACGTAGTATGGGATAGTAATCGATATTCATTCATCAAAGAAGATCAGCCGGCAAGTAATACTGTAAATCCTAGCTTGTGGAGGCAGGCACAATTACAAAATATAACAGGCTTATTTAAAGTGGTAGATGGCGTTTATCAAGTTCGGGGCCAGGATTTATCAGTACTTACCATTGTGGAAGGAAAAACTGGAGTAATAGTTTTGGATACACTTTCTACAATTGAAACGGCCAAAGCAGCGATGGAGCTTTATTTTGAACATCGACCCAAAAAACCGGTAAGTGCCATTGTTATTAGTCATAGTCATGCGGATCACTTTGGTGGTATAAAGGGCATTGCTCAGTACGCTGAAAATCCAGCTAAGGTGCCCATTATTGTTCCCGAAGATTTTAACGATGAAGCGCTAAGTGAAAATATTCTTTTAGGTAATATAATGTCCCGCCGTGCAGGTTATATGTTTGGAAATCTTTTACCCGCAAATGATAGAGGGTTTGTTACTTCTGGTATTGGCCCGGGATTAAGTAACGGAACTTTTAGCTATTTACCTCCAACAATGGAAGTAAAGGATGATATTCAAACGGTGGAAATAGACGGAATAGCATTTAAGTTTTTATTGACGCCGGATTCAGAAGCTCCATCAGAGATGCATTATTATATCAAAGATTACAAAACTTTAGTGGTAGCCGAAAACACCGGACACACGTTACATAACATTTATACATTAAGGGGAGCTAAAACCAGGGATACCTTGAAATGGGTGAAAGCACTTGATGAAACAGTCGATCTGTTTGGAAATGAAGATATAGATGCTATGGTTACCGCCCATACATGGCCCGTATGGGGAAAAGACCATGTTCTGGAGCAGTTGGAAAGTCAGCGTGATTTGTATAAATATATTCATGACCAAACCATACGATTAGCTAATTTAGGACTCACACCTGATGAAATCGCGGAAAAGTTAAAGCTTCCTGAAAAGTTGGATAAAGTTTGGGCCAATCGGGGGTATTACGGAACATTGAAACACAACGTAAAAGCGGTGTACAACTTTTATTTAGGATATTTCAACGCTAATCCATCCGATTTGGATACTTTACCACAAGAGGAATCGGGCGCTAAATATGTGGAGTATATGGGTGGGGAAAAAAAGGTCATTAAACGGGCAAAACTTGATTATAAAAAAGGGGAATATCGCTGGGTGGCTCAAGTCTTAAAGCATGTTGTCATGGCTAACCCCAAAAATACAGAAGCAAAAAATTTACTGGCTAATGCTTATGAACAATTAGGATACACAGCTGAATCTGCTGTGTGGCGTAATTTCTATCTTACCGGCGCAGATGAGTTAAGGAATGGTGTGGCAGACTCCAAGGGAACTGGCGGAATGATGAGTCTTGATACGCTGCTCAATATGCCAATGGATGATTTCCTGAAATTCTTGTCCATTAAATTAAACGGAACAAAAGCGGAAAATAGAAATATGACATTCAATATTACATTTAAGGATTCGAAAACCAATTACATGATTGATCTAGAGAATTCAGTATTGAATTTCAAGAAAGGGAAAATGGCGTCCAACCCTGATGCAGCATTAACAATGGATAGACTAACCTTTTATCAAATTGCTCTAGGACGTTTAGATTTATCCAAGATGGAAGCAGCCGGTAACGTTTCCATTTCCGGTGATAAAGAGCAGTTTGTAGATTTCTTGTCTTTGCTGGATCAATTTCAACCAAAGGTTAATATCGTTACTCCGTGATAATCACCTACTTTATATTCTGTAAACGGGATGAATCGGTGACCAATGTTTGCACCCACGAGTCAAATTTTTAGTCTCGTGGGTTTGAATGTATCAAATAATCTTGTAGGCATCCAGTCGTTTTAATAAATTCATTCATTGTTTTTAATGAATGAAACGCTCCTAAAAGTCACAGAACAAAAATCAATCAGTGAAAAGTGAATTTTCAAGCTTTGGCATTTTGAAAGGGATTGTAAGCGCTTCCCTTAAATGATTCAAAAGTTTTGTGAAATATAAAAAATGGAGTGATGAGGAATGCAGCTGTATGCAAGTAAGAAACGAAAATTAATGATTAGCGGCCTTTTATTTGTTGGAATGATTTTAAGCTTTTTTGATCGCGTTGCCATAAATGTCGGAATTATTCCCATTGCAGATGAGTTTCATCTCAATACGTCCCAGACAGGTTTTTTAATTAGTATATTTTTTGTTAGTTACTCGCTCATGCAACCGCTTGGCGGATGGATGACCGATAAATATGGAGCCAGGGTCATGGTTACTGTTTCTTTGTTTAGTTGGTCTTTGTTCACTGTTATGTCTGGGTTTGCTTGGTCATTTATGTCTTTATTATTCATTCGTTTTCTGTTCGGTTTAGGGGAGGGGCCTTTCTATCCTGCCAGTATGTCCACTATAAGAGATAACTTCCCGGAAGAAGAACGGGGCCGGGCAAATTCATTTTTCCTGTCTGCCCAGAATATTGGCGGGATATTAGGTACCGCTCTTGCCGCTTCGATGGTTGTAGCTTTCGGGTGGCGGGGCATGTTACCATTGCCGGGATTCTAGGGATATTAATTTCTTTCGGTATTTGGTTCATTCTAAAGCCTCAAGGAACTCAAGAGGTTAAAAAAGACAATCCGAAACAAAAAAAGGTAGCTCTGAAACTATTATTTAAAATCGAAAATATTTGGAAACTCATAACTTTCAAGTTTATCTCAAATATTATCAACTATGGCCTGATCACTTGGATGCCTATATATTTGGTTAAGGAAAAAGGGGTTGATTTAATAGCCGCCGGGGGTTTATTGGCAATCCCTTATGTTTTTGGTTTCTTGATGTTTAATGTAAGCGGATGGCTTCTGGATAAGCATATGGCTAACCGGGAGAAGTATCTTGCTGCTGCAGGAGCTTTATTATCCGCAATTTTTCTCTTTTTAATGTCTAATGCCACGTCCATAGCACTTTTCATCACTTATCTCACTCTCAACTCCATAGCACTGTCTTTCTTTGGGACCGTTCTATATACGATTATCATAAAATACTCACCAAAGGAACTTACGGGCTCTGCCTCCGGACTCGTAACTTTTGCTGGTCAAATTGCAGGTGCGGTTTCTCCTTTAGCCCTCGGTTTGATTATCAGTTTGTTTAATGACTCCTATGACGCAGCTTTCCTGTTTTTGGTGATAATGGCGTTGTTGGGTACGGTTGTTGCCGTTTCTATTAAAAATAATCGGGCACGACCGGCTAAAGAATACGAAAAAACAACTACCATTGTATAAAACTGGCACTCTGCTTTTGAGGAGACAGTTCGGGGAGCCTGATTCTTCATCTCTAAAATTGAAAGGGCTTTCTGTTCGAGGTATGATATTGGTAATAGGCTAGAAGGAGAATGAACCATGAATATAGAACAATTGGAATATATCATAAAGGTGGCCGAGGTAAACTCGATTTCCACGGCTTCTGAGAGCCTCCATATCTCTCAATCCGGAATCAGCATGGCCATTACCAGTCTGGAGAAGGAATTAGGTATAAAAATATTCAAACGGTCACGGTTAGGAACCATACCTACAGAAGACGGAAAGGAAATCATCCAGAAGGCTCTTGAAGTATTAAGCAAATTGGAAGAAATAAGAGACAGTGCGCAAATACATTCAGATACGATGGAAAAAGAGTTACGCCTATCATCTACACAAGGTTTATTTCTTACGGTTTTGCCTAAATCATTGGCATTATTTAAGAAGAAGTATCCCGAGGTGAAAATTGTGATTGAAGAAAAAGGGGGACAAGAGATAACCGAAGAAGTACTGAATGCTAAGATAGACATCGGGCTCTTGAATATTCCAAAGGTTAAACCAAAAGAAAATGAATTGGAATTTCAACCTTTAATGGAAGCAAAAGTGATTGTGTCGGTCAGTAAGAATTCCCCTTTAGCCAACCGTAAAAGCATAACCCCACAAGAGCTAATGGACCAAAATCTGGTCGTTTACAATGGACCAAGGATGAAGGCGTTCATCAAAGGTTTTTTTGATCATTACGGTGAGATGAATATTTTGTTTTTCACAAATAATACAGAAATCATCAAAAAAACCGTCGCTGAGGGATTAGCCATTGCCTTTTCCTATGATATTGGAATGAACAGCGACCCCTATTTCCTAAGCGGGGAACTTGTGGCCATTCCTTTGGTTGAGCTAGAAAATAATACAATGGAATTCGGTTATGTTCGCTCCAAGAAGCAGCATTTTTCAAAAGCTGCCAGAGAGTTTATAAAATGTCTCGAATTCTATACTGCTCTTAAATATTAGTTTCCTATGCTGAAGGGAACTAATATTTTTTTGTATTTACATCAATTTTTCTTATGTTTATATCATATTTCATTATTTTACTTAAATATTATTTACCTTTAAAATTAATTTTATAACATTTTAAATATTTGAATAGTTTGACAAAACCGAGAAATGAAAGGGGAAACTTATGGTAACAACGCAGGAAGAGAAATTAGAGGTACTTCAAACAAAGTTGCAGGCTTTCATTCAAGATGAATTGCTTCCATATGAACAGGAGCATGGATTGAACTCTGAAGAGGATATACCGATGGAAGCCATAAAATGGGCAAGAAAACGATCCAGGGAATTGGGTTTTTACGGAATTAACCTCCCTGAAAAGTATGGTGGACAAGATGTTAGCTTAAAAGGATTATGCATGTTCAAGGAAGAATTGGCCCGTTCCGGAGCGGTGTTATGGGGGCAGGTTATCGGCGAGATTGGCGGGCCGCTAAGAATTGGTCAAATGTTGGAAAGCTTTACACCGGAGCAAATAGAAAAATATGTGATGCCCGTCGTGAAGGGGGAAGCGAGCTGCTGTTTTGCCCTAACAGAACCAAATGCCGGATCGGACGCCTTTGCTATCGAAACAACTGCCGTTAAAGACGGAAATGATTATATATTGAATGGAAAAAAACATTTTATCAGTGCTGCACCCTATGCTGATTTCGCCATTGTCATGGCGAAAGAATTTCAGGAAGGAGGAAAAGGTAGAATCACTGCTTTCCTAGTAGATAAAAGAACACCCAAACATTCGGGGTTTGAACTAGGAGACATTCAAGTTCCCTTATCAGGAGAGCGCATACATGCTGAATTAAATTTCAATCAATGTCGAGTGCCTGCCGCCAATATAATCGGAGAACCAGGAAAAGGGTTGCTGCTCGGATTGAAGAGAATAAACACAAATCGCGCTTCCCATGCGGCCGGCTTTATCGGAATGGCTCAGCACCTTCTCAATTTATCTATTGAGCATGCTAAAACGCGAGTCCAACACGGCCGGCCCATTGGTGACTTCCAGGCAATTCAGCATATGCTTGCAGAAATGGCGACGGAAATCTATGCAGCAAAGTGCATGGTCTATGATGTGGTTGAAAAAATTGATCAAGGAAAAGAGGATCGGGCCGGCACGTCCATGGCAAAACTGTTTGCTTCAGAAGTAAATAGCCGTGTGGCTGACAAGGCCATCCAAATCTTTGGCTCCAAAGGCTTGGTAAAAGGTCATCCTGTAGAAAAAATGTACAGGAGTGCACGGATGTATCGGATTCTGAGTGGAACCTCGGAAATTCAAAAAAATACAATTGCCAAAGCATTATTAAAAGGGTAAAACCTTTTTCGAAGGAGGAAAAAATGCATGCTGCATAAGTTGACATTTCAGTCACTGTTGAATAAAGGAATGAAACGGTTCGGCGAACTGCCCGCAATTACCTTGTTGCCAAACGGGGAAACGATAACCTACGACGAGTTATGGAAGAAAACAAACCTTATCTCTTCTTATTTACTTCGCTTAGGTGCAGGAAGGGGTGTCCGCATAGCGACCATCATTCCAAACAGTTTGGAAAGTGTGATGTTTGGTTTGGCCATCCAGCAATGTGGGGCTACCTTAGTGCCATTAAGTGAAAAACTGGGGAAACGAGAAATACAATTCATCCTAAAGGAAGCAAAACCAGAAGTGGTCATAATAGCTACAAAGACACACTTTGACAGCTTCATTGAGTATTTGGAAGAAATGAAGAAGGAAGATGTCCATGTCATTGGGCTTCCTGGCTTTAATACTAATTATCCAGAGGAGTTTGAACGGTTTCAATGGCCCGGTGAAATAAATAATTTAGACTTGCCTTTAGCTGAAGCGGAAGACATTGCCCTTCTGTCATATACAGGCGGGACAACGGGGACACCGAAAGGCGTCATGCATTCCCAGAAGGGACTCGGCGCCGCCATACTTTCTGCCGCTATCGAAGACCCACTTGACGACCGAGACCGAGTATTGCTAAGTACGCCTATTGTGCATTCGGCCGGTTCATTACTTTGGAGATCCCTTGTTTCGGGCGTCCATGTCTATGTGATGGCATCATTCGACGCTGCAGAATTCATACGGGCGATAAAGGATCATGAAATTACGACGACATTCATGGTACCGACCATGTTATACAGACTACTCGATCAGACAAAGAAGATGGAATATGATATGAGCTCCATGCGCAATATTTTCTACGGCGCGTCACCAATTTCACAAAAGCGCCTTAAAGAAGCTTTTGAAGTATTCGGGCCCATTATGCGCCAGCAATACGGCATGACAGAATGTAATATTGTCATTACAAGACTATCGAAAAGCGCTCATGTATGGGCTTATCATAACAATTCGGAAATTTTGAGAAGCTGTGGAAAACCGTGCATTCTTACCGAAATTCGACTGATTGATGATGAAGGAAATGATGTAAAACCTTCCGAGCTTGGTGAAATTATCGTAAAATCGCCAGCGATGATGGCAGGCTATTATCAAAGACCTGATCTTACCGAGGAATACATCCGTGATGGCTGGTTCTACACTGGTGATATTGGTAAATGGGATGAAAGCGGTTACCTTTATATTGTGGATCGAAAGAAAGATATGATCATTTCAGGCGGGATGAACGTATATTCTTCAGAAGTTGAGCGGGTGGTGAACCTGCACCCTTCTGTTGCATTAAGTGCTTGCATAGGTGTTCCCCATCCAGATTGGGGAGAAGTAGTGTGTGTCGTTGCATCACTGCAAGAAGGGTTGAACTGTACTAGTGAGGAATTAATTGATTTCTGCAAACAAAGAACCTCAAAGTATATGGTTCCTAAAGTTGTCTATTTTCTAGATAAGTTTCCATTAACGCCGATTGGAAAAATTGATAAGAAAGAATTAAGAAAGCTGTTTGCACAAGGTATTTTAACCATCTAGGAGAGACATAAGGATATGATAAAAGACCTAATTTCAACATTGTGACCTACAGAAATCCAGAATATAAGATAAGAGAGGGCAGATGATTGCTAAATAAGCCTCGCACGTTAATCTGTGAGGCTTTTCTATATCTCGGTTGTTTTGAGTAGGAATTTTATTAACGTTACAATGAATTTAAATGAAGTGAGGATGAAAGATTATTATCTAAAGAAAATGATATTGAAATATTATATATTTCAATAGATTACACCAATTCATGAATGAAAAAAATAGAGTGTTAGGATATAATATATTATTGTATTGGAGATTCATTACGGAATTTCCTTTTTTTATGGCTTCATTTTGTTTATCTCCCCAATGAACAGGGAAATAAATTATAGCTGTATATGTTTTTATAATAATAATTAGAGTAAGTAGAGGGGTTTTTTAATGGAGATCTTAGAAAATTTTATTAGTGAGACAAATGATGTGTTATGGTCTTCCATATTGATCATCATGTTGATTGGATTGGGACTTTATTTTTCCGTTCGCACGAAGTTTGTTCAATTCAGGATGGTAGGGGAAATGTTCCGGCTATTGGGCGAAGGGGCCACTGCGGAAAAAAAAGGTGTGACATCCTTTCAGGCATTTTGTATTAGTACGGCTTCCCGGGTAGGAACGGGTAACCTTGCGGGTGTTGCCATAGCGATCACGATGGGCGGCCCTGGAGCCGTTTTCTGGATGTGGTTAATAGCACTGATCGGATCTGCTTCGGCTTTCATTGAAAGTACACTTGCTCAAATCTATAAGGTCAAGGATGGGGATGCATTCCGCGGCGGTCCTGCGTATTATATGGAAAAAGCATTGAATGCCCGCTGGATGGGCATTACTTTCGCTGTGTTGATTTCGCTTACATTTGGACTGGCATTCAACTCGGTACAAGCCAATACGATTACAAGCGCATTCAACGAATCGTTTGGGATCGAAAAGTGGGTTACGGCAATCATCTTGGCTATTGTCACGGCTGTCATCATTTTTGGCGGGATCAAAATGGTTGCAAAGGTCTCTGAAGTCATCGTTCCGATCATGGCAGGAGCCTATGTGATAGTGGCGTTGATTATCATCATCATGAATATCACCGAGTTACCTGGTGTTTTTGTCCTGATCTTTGAAAGTGCATTTAATGGCATAAAAGAAGTGGCTGGCGGAGTACTGGGAGCTGCCATGATGCAGGGAATCAAGCGCGGCCTATTTTCAAATGAAGCCGGGATGGGTAGTGCACCAAATGCTGGTGCGACGGCAGATGTCAGTCATCCCGTCAAGCAAGGGCTCATTCAGTCACTAGGTGTTTTTGTCGATACGCTCATCATTTGCAGTTCGACTGCCTTCATCATTTTGTTTTCAGGTCTTTATACATCGAAGGAAACGGATGGAATCGTCCTTACCCAAAATGCCCTTGGAACGGCATTGGGATCTTGGGCGGGTATTTTCCTTGCCATCATTGTATTGTTATTCGCCTTTAGCTCCATTGTGGGCAACTATTATTATGGAGAGTCGAACATTGGCTTCATCAATGAAAATAAGGTTTGGTTAAACATCTATCGTATTGCAGTCGTAGGGATGGTGATATTCGGTTCACTTGCCTCATTGGATTTTGTTTGGGGACTGGCTGACTTGCTGATGGCCCTTATGGCCATTATCAACCTGATCGCGATAGCATTACTAGGGAAGATTGCATTTGCTGCACTGGCGGATTATCAAAAGCAAAAGAAAAGTGGGAAAAATCCTGTCTTCCATGTGAACAATATTAAAGGTTTGAAGAATGTGGAATGTTGGGGTGACCCGTCCGATAATGTGGATGTGAGGAAGGAAGCCTAAGTTCTAAATAAGCTTGCATGTAGGGTCCTTGAAAGGGGATTTTACTTGTAAGCTTTTTTTGTGCCTTTTCCCTCCTTTTTTTATCATTATTGAATATTGCTTCAGTTTTTACACAAAATACCTTTGTCTTTAATACTGTTGTCAATGGATGATTGGACAATTTAAAAAACTAGGAGTGGAAAAAATGGATAGCAAGCAATCAAAAAATGAATCTTCAGAAATTGCCGGAAGAACATATGATGTCAGTGATTATAAACGGGAAGATGATTTATCTTCTGGACTGGCTACAACCCACGAACAAGTCTCGGATACTTATGCGGAAGGCGAAATAAAAGCAGTCGTTGATGATGTAAACGGAAGAGATATTGAACTTGCAAAAGAAAGAACTGAGGAAGAAAAGTAATAAATAATAAGATTTTTGTTTTTAGGAACAAGAATTATCGTCTGCCATTTAAAAAATATATCAGTTTTTTGATCCCCTAGCTTTTGGAAAGATGAAACAATAGCTAGGGGATGCTTAATTAAAAAATCCTTTCAGTCTCCAACATTTGAAGCAATTCGTCCTTCGTTCTTGGGTAAAGGTCCCGTACTAAAGGTTCCCTTGATTGAAGGAGGGCTTGAAACATTTCAAAAACCCACGGCTTCTCCAGATGTGCCTGCAGCAAAACGTCTTCATCATGGAAAACGGAGACGGGATCTCCTTGGTATATGACCTTACCAGCGTTCATGACAACGACTTCATCAGCCCATTGATAAGCTAAATTAACATCATGAGTTGATAGGATGATCGTTTTGTCATGGTGGTGGATACTGTCCAGCAGAGCCATGATCTGTCTTGAGAAATAAGGATCCAATCCAGCGGTAGGCTCATCCAAGAGCCAGACATCGGGTTCCATGGCGAGTACCCCAGCAATGGCGACTCGTTTTTTTTGCCCTAGGCTCAAAAAATGGGTGGGCCTGTCTTTCAGTTCGGTTACTTCCGTTTCAGCCATCGCCCAATTTACTTTCTCCTGGACGGCATTTCTATCCCATCCTAAATTCATCGGTCCAAACGATATATCCTGTTGTACATTAGCGGAAAAGAGCTGCGAGTCGGGATCTTGAAAGACGATCCCGACTTGATTTCGTAATGATAATAATGCTTTACGGTTATATTTCATTTTCTTGCCCTTAAATCTGATTTTTCCTGCCGTAGGTTGTAAAAGACCATTTAAATGGAGGAATAAAGTCGATTTTCCGGCACCATTATTGCCTAATAATGCTATCTTTTTACCATGTTGGATCGTTAGCGAAAGATCGTTTAAAGCGAACGTTCCATCCGCGAATTGATGGGTGAGGCCTTCTATATGAAAAATATGCTCGTCCATTCTTGGGTTGCCTCCAATTTAGAAAAATCCATTAATAAAGATTAAGCTTCCTAGTATTACAATCGCGAAAAGCCAATTGCGTGAGGAATATGTGTAAGTATCCTCGATATAGGAAAGGTTCTCCTGATAGCCTCTTGCGTTCATGGCCATCGTCAAATGTCCAGAGCGCTGCAATACTCCTAAAAATAATGATGAGATTAGTAATCCGAGAGATCGAATGCCTTTCCTTAACGAGCCATACCCCAGCCGTGACGCTTGTGATTGGTGAATGGCCAAAGCTGTTTCTAAAAAAATAAAAATGAAGCGATAGGTCAATTCTATTAAATCGACCAATAAGGAAGGCACTTTAAGTTTTCGCATCACGGATAGGATGACGGTAATGGGTGTAGTCAAGGTAAGGAAATATAAACAGCTGATGCTGCCTAATACGACAGTGATCAAATCGATCACTGTACCTACGCTGTCATCGCTGATGAATATTTGCCAGTTCCCGACCTTCCAGGACCACCATATATTCGAAATCGAAGTATATTTGCTTGTAAAAGAAAAAAGGATGGTAATTGTACCTGATAGTATAAAGAATCCTGGTAATAGAAGTAATTTAAAATAATAAGAAAGCGGGATTTTTGCCGCAAAAATGATTAAAGCGCTCATCACCATAAAAGTGATGAGCGAAACGGTCATATCCCTTACCGTTAACGAAAATAGCAAAAGGGAGAGTGCAAAAACCATCTTTTCCAACGGATGTACATCCTTTAGCCCATTGAAATAGGCATATTTATCAATGAGTAACATGCTTCGATTTCTCGGGAATTTCTTGTTTGGTTTGCTTATTCCTTTGTCTCGTTACACCTATGAAATAACCAATGAAACCAGCTCCGATTGCAGCTTGCAGCGCAAATAATAAGCTTTCGGTTTCTGCACCTGGCGGCTCCCAAATACTGTTGAACCATGGCTTGTATTCCGGCTGGATTTTGGTGATGGCTTCCTCAGCTTCGCCATCGGCACCGCCAAATTCCGTTCCTTGTTGGGTGATTAACGGTATGGTAGCAAGAATGACGACCAGGAAAAGCAGCAGTAAACTTTTTTTCATGTTAACGGGCCTCCTTAGATAAAACTCGCAGCAACTTCAATTCGCCTAGATTGTATTTTTTCAAGAAATTCATCACGACGACTGTCAATAACCCCTCACTGATTGCCAAGGGGATTTGGGTCAGGGCAAAAATCCCGGCAAATTTACTGAAAGAGGCCATGAATCCCCCTACCTCGGATGGAAAAGCAAGAGCAAGTTGAACGGAAGTTACCACATAGGTTCCCAAATCTCCAAAAGCAGCAGCCAAGAATACGGCAAGTGAAAAAGACCAACCCAATTTAGTTGCGCCCTTGAAGACGAAGTAAGCAAGGAACGGTCCGCAAACGGCCATGGAAAATGCATTGGCCCCTAATGTCGTCAATCCTCCATGAGCCAGTAAAACGGCTTGGAATAACAGAACGATGGAGCCAACGACACTCATGGCCAACGGTCCGAATAATATGGAACCCAACCCAACTCCTGTAGGGTGTGAAGAACTTCCCGTGACGGAAGGAATCTTTAAGGCCGATAATATAAATACAAATGCGCCCGAAAGGCCGAGAATCATTTTTGTTTCTGGGTTTTCCCTTACTTTGGACCTAATGGACCGGTAACCCAAGATTAAAAATGGAAGCGTAACTGCCCACCAGAATATAGCCCATTCAATGGGTAAAAAGCCCTCCATGATATGCATGGCCATTGCCCGTTTTGGGACAAAAAGCAGTAAAATGACAAAATAAATGGTTTTCCAATTGGTTCTTTTCATTCTTTCTCCTTTCAACACTTTTAATTTTTCTGATCAATCTTGAGAAGAAAGGCGCGCCCAACATAAAAAGCACTTCTCTCAAAGGAAAGAAGTGCGTAATGAACAGGAATTTTGCAGCATAAACCAACCATGGGCCTTTCTGCCTGATCCGCACACCCATCCTCGTAGGTTGAAACAGTTTCACGCTTCATGGCAGGTCTCCTGGCTTTGGTTCATCATCCCATTACATCCTTCCCATCTCAATTGACAGTGGATTAAAGTTAAAGTAATAGGACTTCCCTTTACAGTGGCGGGACCGCTCCGGATTTTCACCGGCTTCCCTTTTAAGCTGAATTCCGAAAAATTCAACACCATAAAACTTATGTAATTATTTTGAAAAATCTCGTATAGTATACCATAAAGAAAAAATTCCAGCTACACACTATTTTTTTTTATGACTAAGTTTGTTGCAAGGAAAGGCTTGTGGGCAGGATATACACTATTAAACTTTTCTAAACAGTCGGAATAAACTATTGAATTTTGATAAAGTTGTTATATGATAGATAAAGTTAGTTAGGAATGTTATTAAAACCAAATATTTCATTTTAAAAGTGCTCTTGTGTGAATAAGCAAGGGATAATAGGGAAATCGGTGAAAATCCGATGCAGCCCCCGCTACTGTAAACGCTGATGAAATTGTCGATAGCCACTGGCATTGTTGCCGGGAAGGGACAAAGTAAAATGAAGCGTAAGCCAGGAAACCTGCTTTTAAAATTGCATGATACTTTTCGGAGGGAAAGGTAGAAGGACTATGACGATTTTGGGAGAATGGGCATTTTTGCCTGGGGCTCCTCATTCATATAGTTTTTTAAACCTTGACTCTTATGTTAAGGTTTTTTATTTTGCCTTTTCCCTGAACGCAGGAGGAAGAAGATGACTACTTGGAACTTAAAGGGTACAAATACACATCTGTTGATTTGTAATGGGAGCAGCTGCATGAAAAAGGGCGGGGAAGAAGTAACCCAAGCGATTCGCGATGAAATTACTTCCAAAGGACTGGATTTGAAAATCCATACAACAAGGACACGCTGTAATGGAAGATGCAAGGATGCCTGCGTTGTGATTGCCTATCCTCAAGGAAACTGGTATCGAGTGGAAACGCCTGATTTCGGTCGGGAAATTGTCAGCCATATTGATGATGGGGAGTTTGTTCCACAAATGATCTACCAATTCAATGATGGGGAAATGACACCTAATCCAGATTTTCCTGCTCATACGGGTATTTCAAAGAACAAAGCGTAAAAGGAGATGTCTTAATGAGTACAAACGGTAAATTATTCGTCGTGGGCTTTGGCCCAGGGAATTTTGAACACATTACCAAACGTGCTGTCGAAGCCCTTCAGGAAAGTGACTACATCATTGGTTATAAAACTTATGTTGAGCTCATTCAGGGACTGCTTACAGATCAAACGATTATTAGTACGGGGATGACTGAAGAGGTATCACGTGCACAGGAAGCAGTGAAACAAGCGGAGCTGGGAAAGAAAGTGGCAGTAATTTCCAGTGGGGATGCCGGAGTTTACGGGATGGCTGGGTTGGTTTATGAAGTATTGATTGAAAAAGGCTGGAAAGAAGAAACTGGAGTGGGCATCGAAGTCATTCCGGGCATTTCTGCAATCAACTCTTGTGCATCTTTACTTGGGGCACCAGTCATGCACGATTCATGTACGATCAGCCTCAGTGATCATTTAACTCCTTGGGAACTGATCGCTAAAAGGGTTGAAGCAGCTGCAATGGCAGACTTTGTCATTGCCCTGTATAATCCGCGCAGCGGCAGGCGGACCAGGCAAATTGTTGAAACACAGAAAATTCTCCTTCGCTACCGTTCGCCCGATACACCTGTCGGGTTGGTGAAAAGTGCATATCGCGATAGGCAGGATATTGTCATAACCAATTTGAAAGATATGTTGAATCACGATATTGGAATGTTGACCACCGTCATTATTGGTAATTCATCCACCTTTTTATATGATGACAAAATCATCACACCAAGAGGCTATCAGAGGAAATATACTTTGAATTCGGAAAAGCAACCATTGAAGCCGCATCAGCGCCTGCAAAAAGAAGCGGAACCGTGGGCATTAGATCAAGAAGCGGATTCCGTGCAAGAAGCCTTCACCGAATCCGCTGGAGGAGTCGGATTACTTACAAAAGCACCAGGAAAGAAGCCAGATTCCTTTGAAATGGCAATGGAAGCACTGTCAAGAGTCAAGGGTCAAACCGTTCAGCAATCCATTGAGCCAATCGTTCAGCAAAAAATGGAGTCGGTATTCGAACTTGCAGTTAGTCCAGGTGTGGCGAATAAACAATTCACTCCCAAACAAATGATGACTCTTGCGGAAGTTGTCGGGGAAAAGGGCACGATGGAATACACGCCAAATCATAAAATCGTATTAAAGATTCCGACAACGAATCCGGAAGTGATTACGGGGAAATTGCAATCAGCAAACTTTCTATTATCGCCGATTGGAGATGTACTGACATTAAAAGCCTGTGATTTCTGTGATGGTGAAAAAACGGAATCCATTCCTTATGCGGATGAAATACATCGGGTGCTTGGCGGAATGAAAATGCCCAAGGAACTTAATATCGGTTTTAATGGGTGCGGGATGGCTTGTTATAGTGCTGTGATGGATGATATCGGGATTGTCTTCCGAAAAGGGAAGTTCGACTTATTTCTTGGAGCTAAACCGGTTGGAAGAACAGCCCATCCAGGTCAGCCGGTTGCGGAAGGCATTGAACCGGAACAGCTTGTTGAACTGATTACGGACATTGTCGCGGAGTATAAGCAAAATGCCCATCCAAATGAGCGGCTTTTTAAATACTTCAAACGTTCAAAAAAGATACAGAATTTTTCTTATCGGGACATCGCTCCCAAAATAAACATAGAGCCTGCGCCTTGTGAAGACTAATCAAGAGGGGGAAAGTAAATGAAAGCAGTTTTGTTCGTAGGACACGGAAGCCGCTTGGCTTCGGGAAATGAAGAAGTCCTTCATTTTATTGAAAATATGATTCCGGCATTGGATGAGCGTTTCCTTGTAGAAACGTGCTTCTTGGAATTTGCGGCACCGAATATATCCAAAGGCATTGATAATTGTGTAAAACGAGGGGCTACTGAAGTTATCGTCATACCGATCATTTTGTTGCATGCAGGACATTCGAAATTACATATCCCAGCTGAAATAGAGGATGGGAAAACCAAGTATCCGGAAGTGAAATTCACATATGGCCAAACAATCGGGGTCCACCATGATGTATTGACAATCCTGACAGACCGGCTTGAGGAAGCGGGATTCGATACAACCTCTGAACAGGCTGAGACAGCAATATTGCTAATTGGCCGAGGTGGCAGTGATGCTGATGCAAATAGTGATATATATAAAATTTCACGATTATTATGGGAAAAATTAAACGTTAAATGGGTCGAAACAGCTTTCATGGGTGTAACGGACCCGCACGTTGACGAAGGTATTGAACGATGCATCCGCTTAGGGGCAAAAAAAGTAGTGATGCTGCCATATTTCCTCTTCACAGGGGTGTTGATGGAAAGAATGGAGGATATGCTAAAAGGCTTTCAAGAGCTATATCAAGATCAAGAATTCATTTTGGCGAAGTATTTTGGATATCATCCAACATTACAGAATATTCTGCAAGAACGAGTAATTGAAGCTAGTGAAGGCAGATCAAGCGGGGCACGTGATTTGGAAAACTATCGTAAACATGTCGAGGAACATGGACATGCCCACCATCATCACCATCACGACCACGATCACGATCACCATCATGATCACGACCACGATCACGATCACGATGGGCAAGTGGTGGGGACGTCCAAATGATTTTGTTTTTGGCGGGTACAAGTGATGCAAGGGAATTAGCGATTGAGATTCAGCAGGTGGGATTCAAGGTTTTGGCAACTGTTGTAACCGGGTCGGCAGCTAAAAGTTTGCAAGATGCAGGCATATCCACCCGGATTGGCCGATTAACTGCAGAGGATATGACATCTTTAATCTCTGAAAAAGGTTTTCGGGCTGTAGTTGATGCAAGTCACCCATTTGCCGAAGAAGCATCCAAGAACGCCCTTAACGGAGCAAAGGCAGCAAATGTCCCTTATATTCGTTATGAGCGTGAAAGTCAACGGTTTCAGAATGATAAGTTGATAGTTGTCCGTGATTATGAGGAAGCTGCCAAGCTCGCCGCTGCGAAACGGGGAGTCATCATGCTCACGACCGGAAGTAAAACCCTGGCCGTGTTCGCAAAAGAATTGGTAGGGCTAGAGAATACAAGAGTCATAGCGAGAATGCTGCCACGCATGGACAATATGGAGAAATGTGCGCAGCTGGGCATTGAACAAAAAAATATCGTTGCGATTCAAGGGCCATTTTCCAAAGAATTAAATAAAGCTCTATATGAACAGTATGGGGTCACATTGATGATTACGAAAGAAAGTGGCAAGGTCGGTGCGGTTGATGAGAAATTGGAAGCGGCGTTGGAATGTGGAATAGAGACGATCATGATATCGCGACCGGATGTTGACTATCAAAATGTTCATTCCAGTTTTGATCATGTCATCGACGAGTTGAATAAACAACTAATTGAAAAATAGGAGGAATACAAGATGGACTTTAAAACGGATTTTAAACCACTAACGGTAGACCCAGACAAAATATATGATTATAGCTTCTCAATCATAGCTGAAGAAATGGGCAATCATGATTTTTCTGAAGATGAATGGAAAATCGTCCGCCGGGTCATTCATGCTTCAGCGGATTTTGAATTGGGAAGAAGTGTCATCATCCACCCAAATGCCATTCAAGCTGGTGTGGAAGCCATTCGCAAAGGTAGACATGTCATTGCGGATGTGCAAATGATCGAGAGCGGTACAGGCAAAAAAAGATTTCAAAAACACGGCGGGGACGTTCATTGCTATATTTCAGATCCGGATGTAATGGTCGAAGCAAAACGTTTGAATACGACAAGGGCGATCATTTCGATGCAAAAAGCCGTTAAGGAAAATGAAGGGGGCATTTATGCCATTGGCAATGCACCTACAGCTTTACTTGAGCTCATTCGCCTTATTAAAGAAGGGATTGCAAAACCGGACTTAATCATTGGAATGCCTGTTGGGTTTGTTTCTGCAGCAGAATCTAAAGAGGAACTCGCTAAGATCACGGAGGTTCCATTCATTACGAATATTGGCCGAAAAGGCGGAAGTACTGTCACTGTTGCAGCATTGAACGCAATTTCCCTTTTAGCTGATAGTTAAAAATCATGGAAAAGAAAGTAAAAAAAGACCCCTCGCAAATGCGTCATGGGTATACGACAGGGGCATGTTCGACTGCCGTGACTAAAGCGGCATTGACTGCATTGATCACGGGGGATGCACTTGAGGAAGCGACGATTTCCTTGCCCATCGGGCGAGATGCCACTTTCACTATTGAGAAATATGATATATCGGAAAATGCTGTTAGTGCCGAAACGATCAAAGATGCCGGAGATGATCCCGATGCCACCCATCTGGCACATATTATCGCAACTGTCAGCTGGTCTGATGCACCTGGGATTATCCTGGATGGAGGGATAGGTGTGGGTCGTGTGACCAAACCCGGGCTTCCTGTCCCTGTAGGAGAAGCGGCCATTAATCCTGTACCGCGAAAAATGATTTTAACCACTGTGAAACAAACATTGGAAGAATTTAAGATCAATAGAGGAGTGAAAGTCGTCATCTCCGTGCCTGCAGGTGAAGAAATAGCGAAAAAAACATTAAATGGCCGCTTGGGGATTGTGGGGGGCATTTCCATTTTAGGAACAAGGGGCACCGTCGTCCCTTTTTCCAGTTCAGCCTATATGGCAAGCATCGTCCAGGCTATCAGTGTCGCCAAAGCGAGTGGGTGCGAGCATCTTGTCTTAACCACTGGCGGGCGCAGTGAAAAGTATGCGATGGGCCTTCTCCAGGATTTACCTGAGGAAGCCTTTATTGAAATGGGTGACTTTGTGGGCTTCTCACTTAAGCAATGTAAGAGGCAGGGAATTAAAAAGGTATCATTGGTCGGTATGATGGGTAAATTTTCCAAAGTGGCCCAAGGTGTGATGATGGTGCATTCAAAAAGTGCCCCGGTCGACTTCGGTTTTCTATCGGAAATAGCCAAGGGCGTCGGAGCTGATGATGATCTTGTTCTTGAAATCAAGAATGCAAACACAGCGTCACAAGTCGGGGACATGATGTCAGCGATAAATAATTTTGATTTTTTTAATAAACTATGTGAATCCTGCTGTAACTCTGCCATTAAGCAAGTGAAGGGCGGAATTGAAATGGAAACGGCGATTTATTCGTTGAAAGGACAATTACTGGGAAGGGCTGTTGGAATTGAGTCAATCGATGAAGTTAATCGGGATAGGGGATAACGGTCAGGAAAGCTTACTGCCCCAATATGCCCAATGGATAGAAGAAAGTGAAGTGCTGGTCGGAGGTGAACGGGTCTTATCGTTTTTTCCGAACTACTCTGGCAAGAAGATTGTCATAAAGGGCGGTTTGAACAAGGTGGTGGAACAACTGCAGGATGAAACTCGTCCAACAGTTGTCTTAGCTTCCGGTGACCCATTGTTTTATGGAATGGGAGGCTATCTTTCCAGCAAAATCAACATAGAGGTTTACCCATATTTCAGTTCAATTCAGCTTGCCTTTGCAAAAATGGGTGAAAGCTGGCAAGATGCCTTCCTAGTTAGTGTTCATGGACGCAGTATGAAAGGTCTGGCCCAAAGGATAGATGGGAAAGCGAAAGTAGCTTTGCTTACTGACATCGAAAATAGTCCAAATCAACTTGCTAAATATCTCATTTCATTCGGAATGACTGAATACCGGGCATTTGTGGCTGAAAATCTTCAAGGAGAAACCGAAGACTCTGGCTGGTATGAACTTGAAGAAATGATGGAGCGGGAATTCTCCCCGTTGAATGTCGTCATTTTGAAAAGAAAATCAGAAGGTCCAAGCTGGTCCTTGGGGATAGAAGATGAAGAGTTTTCGCAGCGTAAGCCCGACAAAGGACTCATAACCAAAAAGGAAATTCGGGTATTAAGCCTGCATGCGCTGAATCTCAGGAAAAACAGCATCGTTTGGGATGTTGGGACGTGTACGGGCTCAATGGCAATTGAAGCGGCCAAGCTTGCATCCGAAGGCCAAATTTTCGCAATTGAAAAAAATGAGCCTGATTTAGAAAACTGTTATCAAAACCAGCGTAAATTCCGTACAGATATAACGGCAATTCATGGTAAAGCTCCGCAGGGGCTGGAAACTTTTCCGGATCCTGATGCGATTTTCATTGGCGGGACTGGCGGCGAAATGGCAGATCTCATCAATACATGCTGCAAACGGCTTAAAGAAGGCGGCAGGATCGTTCTGAATGCAGCGACGATTGAGAATCTTTACAGGGCTAATGAAGCATTTGCTGAAGCTGGTTTTCACACTTCCATCATGCACGCCCAAATCTCCAGAAGTAAGCCAATATTGGGAATGAACAGATTTGTTCCGCTTAATCCGGTTTATATCATTACTGCACAACGAAAGGAAGACATGAATGAGTAATCTTGGTACATTATATGGCCTTGGCGTGGGCCCGGGCGATCCAGAACTTATTACAGTAAAGGCATTTCGCGTGATCCAGGAATCTCCGGTCATTGCGTATCCAAAAAAAAGAAAAGGGAGTAAAAGCTACGCCCATCGCATTGTTGAAGTTTACATTCGTCCTGAAGAGAAGGATATGCTGGGACTGGTATTTCCGATGACGAAAGATCAAGCGATTTTGGATCGGGAATGGAACGGAACGGTTGAAAAAGTTTGGCAAAAATTAAATGAAGGTAAAGATGTTGCTTTCGTTACGGAAGGCGATCCGCTTTTATATAGTACGTTCATACATATGATGAAATTGATGCAGGAGCTGCATCCCGAAGTCGAAATCAAGACAGTCCCGGGCATTTCTTCTTTTAATGGGTCAGCGTCAAGGCTGGGCATCGCTTTGGCTGATGGTGATGATCATGTTGCGATAGTTCCTGCAAGGGATGACTATGAAGCGATGAAGAAGGCGATCGAAGATCATGATGCCGTGGTGTTCATCAAAGTGGCAAAGGTCATCGATTTAATGATCACCGTTTTAAAAGATTTGGACTTGCTTGAAAAGGCCTCGGTCGTAACCAAAGTCACTTCCGATGAAGAAGTGATTTGGAAAGTGAGTGAATTGGAAGGACTTGAACTGGAATACTTAACATTGATGGTGGTGAGAAAATGAAGATATATATTGTAGGTGCTGGCCCAGGTGACCCGGATTTGATTACTGTAAAAGGATTGAACATTCTCCAAACGGCTGATGTGATTTTATATACGGATTCATTAGTTAATGAAGAATTGATTGCTAAGGCAAAACCCGATGCCGAGGTGCTAAAAACGGCTGGTATGCATTTGGAGGAAATTGTTGGCATCATGGTTGAGCGTGTTAAAGAAGGAAAGATGGTTGCTAGAATCCATACAGGGGATCCTGCCATGTACGGTGCAATCATGGAACAAATTGTCCTTTTGAAGAAAGAGGGTATTGGTTATGAAGTGATCCCTGGGGTAAGTTCGGTATTCGCCTCGGCAGCGGCAATAGGTGCAGAGTTGACTATTCCTGATTTAACTCAGACACTCATATTGACGAGGGCTGAAGGGCGTACGCCTGTTCCGGAATTTGAGAAGTTACGTGATTTGGCAAGCCACCACTGTACGATTGCCCTTTTCTTGAGTGCGACCTTGACTAAAAAAATCGTTAAAGAACTCCAGGAAGCCGGTTGGAAGGATGATACTCCGATAGCAGTCATTCAACGGGCAACATGGCCGGACCAAAAAATCGTCCGTACCACGTTAGTGAACTTAGATGATGATATGCGTAGAAATGGTATCCGCAAGCATGCGATGATTTTGGCTGGATGGGCGTTGGACCCTACCATCCATGATAAGGATGAATACCGTTCCAAATTATATGATGCGAGTTTTACCCACGGTTTCAGAAAAGGTGTTAAGCCATGATCATTGAATTGAAAGAAGCGGAACTTGCTCCCATTAAACGGTCTCATACTTATGCGATCGTGGCGATTACAAAGCATGGTGTCGAGCTGGCACGAAAATTACATACCGTTTTTTCGAATTCCGATCTATATTACATGAGCAAGTTTGAAAAAGGGGACGAAGAGCATAAACAGATCCAGCTTTTTTCTGGCAGTGTCCGTATGCTATTACCCGCTTTATTCAAGGAATATAAAGGAATCATATTAATTATTTCACTCGGTGCGGTAGTCAGGATGATTGCACCAATTTTGAAGGATAAGAAAACGGATCCGGGTGTCGTTGTCATTGATGATAAAGGGGAAAATGTCATCAGTGTACTGTCAGGGCATCTGGGAGGAGCAAATGAACTGACTAAGGAAGTTGCTGCAGCCCTTGACGCAAGAGCCATAATCACCACGGCATCGGATGTTCAAAAAACGATTCCTGTCGACTTATTCGGACAGCGCTTCGGCTGGATTTGGGATTCTGCAGAAAAATTGACGCCAGTGAGTGCGTCTGTTGTAAATGAAGAGCATGTTGCCGTTGTACAGGAATCAGGTGAACGGAATTGGTGGACTTATGAAACGGCATTACCCGAACGCATAATCGTATACCCATCCATTGAAGAAGCGCTTCAAGCAAAGCCGCAAGCAGCGCTGGTCGTAACTCACCGTATTCTTAGCCAGTCGGAAAAGAGGATCCTTGAAAATGGGATCGTATATCGGCCAAAAGTCATTTCTCTAGGTATCGGGTGCAATAGGGGAACAGCTGCAGCTGAAATTGAACAGGTGATTGCAGAAACACTAGCGGAATTATCGTTTTCCTTAAAAAGCGTTAAAGCGATCTGTACAATTTCCTTAAAGAAAGACGAAATCGGCTTGATTGAAGTGGTTGAAAAATACGGTTGGGAATTCGTGCATTATGAACCGGAAGAGCTTAATCAAGCCAAAATCGAAGCGCCATCGGAAACAGTATTTAAATACACGGGTGCATATGGTGTGAGTGAACCGGCTGTGAGGATTTATACTAAAGCTGAACAATTGGAGCTGGTTAAGAAAAAATCGGGTAACGTAACCATTTCAGTTGGGATCATACCTTTTTAAGGAGGGAGAAGCAAATATGTACGATAGAAGATTGGTAATTGCGGGTACCGGAAGCGGTGTCGGTAAAACGACATTGACCATCGGAATCATGGCAGCCCTCCAGAAGAAAGGCTATACTGTCCAAGGGTTCAAATGTGGTCCTGACTATATTGACCCTACTTATCATACAGCGGTTACAGGACGGATTTCACGCAATCTTGACAGTTGGATGTTCGATCATGACACTGTCCGAGAAATTCTTACCAAAGCAGGTACCGGAGCAGATATATCGATCATCGAAGGAGTCATGGGCTTCTTCGATGGCAAAAGTCCTTTATCCAATACAGGATCGACGGCTGAAATCAGCATCATCACGCAAAGCCCTGTCCTGTTGGTAGTCAACTGTGCCAGCATGGCACGGAGTGCAGCTGCAATCGTAAAAGGATTTCAGGCCTTTTCGACCGGTCCGGACATCATTGGTGTAATTGCCAATCAAGTGGGAAGTACGGGGCATTACAATATTGTCAAATCAGCCATTGAGCAAGAATGCGATGTACCGGTGCTGGGTTATATGAAGCGGGAAATGGATATTGATATTCCAAGCCGTCATTTGGGTTTAATTCCTGCTATTGAACGGGGGGAGCTAAATCCGTTTTTCGATAAGCTTGCACAATTAGTCATGGAAACGATCGATATCGATCAGTTGTACCGTTTATCCAAGACAAGCTCAGTTTCCAGTGGAAACTCAAATATATTTCAACCCCAAAATGAAAAGGAAGTGTGCATTGCCGTCGCAAAAGATGCAGCCTTCAATTTTTATTATCAGGAAAACCTTGAGTTGCTTGAAGCATTTGGGGCGAACATCAAGTATTTTTCTCCATTAAAAGGGGATGAAGTTCCATTGGAAGCTGATGGTTTATACCTTGGAGGCGGTTTTCCAGAGGAATTTGCAGCTGAACTTTCCGGTAACTTGGGTGCTATTGAATCCATCAGAAGCTCCATTGAAAAAGGGATGCCGACTCTAGCGGAATGTGGCGGTTTCATGTTTTTGAGCAAATCGATTGAAACAACTTCCAAAGAAACGCATCAGATGGCAGGTATTATACCGGGCAGGATTAAAATGCAAAAAAAACTTGCAGCACTTGGTTATCGAGAAATTACAGGAACTCCAGGCAATTTTTTGATCAATGAAATGGAGAGGGCAAAAGGACATGAATTCCACTACTCGACATTCGAAGCGGATGATGATCTTACACATGCTTATGAAGCCAAAGGCAGATTCGGTTCGAAACAAGAGGGGTGTGTATTGGGTAACCTTGTTGCTGGATATACTCACTTTCATTTTGCTTCCAATCCAACACTTGCAAAGAACTGGATTGATGCTTGCTTAAAACAAAAAAACAGATCTATCCATGAAACTATCAACAAGTAAAAGATATTTTTTGAAGATTAAGAGGAGGCGCGAGCATGAAACCGGGAAAAGTTCATTTGGTCGGTGCGGGTCCCGGAGATCCGAAACTGATTACGGTATATGGACTGGAATGTATCCAAAAGGCGGATGTCATTGCATATGACAGGCTTGTCAATCCAGAATTATTAACTTATGCAAAAGAAGATGCAGAACTGGTGTATTGCGGGAAATCACCAGGGAAACATCATCTCATTCAAAATGAAATACATGAACTTTTAGTGGAAAAGGCCTTACAGGGGAAAAACGTCACCCGTCTGAAGGGTGGAGATCCGTTTGTCTTTGGGCGGGGAGGTGAGGAAGCGGAGATACTGGCTGCTAACGGGATTGAATATGATATCGTCCCAGGAATCACGGCGGGAATCGCAGCACCGGCTTATGCGGGCATCCCGGTGACCCACCGTGATCATGCCTCAAGTTATGCCATTGTGACAGGCCATGGCCGTGATTACAAGGGGCAGGATAACTTGAATTGGCAGGCTTTGGCTCAGGGGATCGATACCATCGCCTTTTATATGGGAATAGGTAATATGCCGTTTATCTGTGAAAAATTGATGGAGCATGGCAGGGACGGCAAAACGCCAGTGGCTGTCATTGAATGGGGCACGACAGAAAAACAAAGGACGATTACCGGTACTTTGAGTTCGATTTCTTTGAAGGCTATAAAAGAAGAAATTCAAAATCCATCAATCTTTCTAGTAGGGGATGTCGTCCAATTAAGAGATAAAATCCAATGGTTTGAAAGAGTGATTGAATCAGAGTCCATTATTGAAGGGATTGAGTCGGAATGTCCATCATTCAAGAATTGAAGGAACGCCGGGCAATAAGGAATTACGAAGAAAAAGAAGTGGAAGACCAAAAAATCAGGCAGCTTTTGGAAGCGGCTACCTATGCCCCTAACGACCGATTGCGTGAACCTTGGAGTTTTTATGTAATCAAGGGAGAGGCGAAGCACCGTTATGAAAGATTGGCAGAAAGGTATTTACATGAACGCTTCCCGACCAAACCGAAATTGATTGAAAGTTCACTGGAAGTTGTAAAGACGACACCGCTTATCATCGTCGTGACTTCCGATATTTTGCCCGATGATCCGGATTCATCCGAAGACAATGTATTCGCTTCTTGTTGTGCCGTCCATTCGATGTGGCTTGCCGCAAAAGAACTTGGTCTCGGATTCGTTTGGCGCACTAGAGGAGTTGGTCTTGTCAGGGATGAACGCCTGCACGAATTTATCGGTTCACCGGAAAACAAAAAAGTGATCGGCACCATTTTTGTCGGATACCCTAAAGGCGATCAACCGGTTCCTGCTACTAAAAGGACTTCATACATAGATAAAACAGTTTGGCTATGAAGGTAGGTGAGTGAGTGGCACGCAGAGGATTAATGCTTATTTATACAGGAAACGGGAAAGGGAAGACGACTGCCTCATTAGGGGTGACTTTAAGGGCAATCGGCAGAGGGATGAAAGTCAAATACCTTCAGTTCATAAAATCCCCAGAGCGTACATATGGGGAAGCATTGGCTTTAAAAAAATTAGGAGTTGAAATGGAACAGCTAGGTATTGGTTTTACATGGACCAAAACTCCAGAAGAGCATCGCAGGGCATTATCGTTAGCTTGGGAAAAGGCGAGACTGGCCCTTAGTGACCCCGGGATTGATTTACTTGTTTTGGATGAGTTGAACAATGCATTGGCGATTTCCAAATTCCCGATTGAAGATGTCTTGCCATTGACTGAAGTCATCGATGCGATTCGAAATCGTCCAGCTCATATGCATGTAGTCATTACCGGCAGGGATGCCAAGCCAGAGCTTATGGAAATGGCCGATTTGGTTTCATCGATTGAGGCGACCAAGCATTATTATGACCAGGGCATCGGCGCTGTCAAAGGATTAGAGTTTTAAGGGGGTGAACGTAATGAAGGCACGATCCATCATGATACAAGGGACGTCATCTGATGTAGGGAAAAGTTTGATTTGTACGGCATTTTGCCGGGTATTTTCCAATAAAGGGTTACGTGTCGTCCCATTCAAATCACAAAACATGGCTTTGAATTCTTATGTAACCTTGGATGGCGGGGAAATCGGACGCGCTCAGGGAGTACAGGCGGAAGCAGCACGGATCACGGCAACGACTGATATGAATCCGATATTACTGAAACCGAAGCAGGATATGGTTTCGGAAGTCATCGTGCACGGAAAGCATTTTCTTGATATGAATGCAAAAAGCTATCGGTCCCAATTTGTCCAGGAAGCCATGCCGATCATCCGTAAATCGGTCGAAAAACTTCAAGAAGACTATGACATCATCGTACTCGAAGGGGCAGGAAGTCCGGCTGAAATTAACCTTAAGGACCGGGATATCGCGAATATGCGAATGGCGAAACTCACGGATGCGGCAGTCATTTTGGTGGCCGATATTGATCGTGGTGGAGTATTTGCGTCCATCATCGGCACACTTGCTTTATTGGATCAAGATGAACGAGAAAGTGTAAAGGGGATCATCATCAATAAATTTCGTGGCATGCGTGAATTGTTGGACGATGGCATTGAATGGGTGGAAAAGGAAACCGGGATTCCGGTTCTAGGGGTGCTGCCCTATCTAGACGTGAATATTGAAGCGGAAGATTCACTTGCTCTCTCCTCCTTACGTTTTAAAAAACCTAAAAAGTCCGAGTTTCCGATCGATGTAGCCGTCTTGAGATTTCCGCGGATCTCCAATTTTACAGATGTGGATCCTTTTTTTGATGAACCCGGAGTGGGTGTCCGCCTAGTAAGCAGTGTCCATGAGTTAGGTAATCCCGATCTGCTTATTTTGCCTGGTACAAAAAACACGATGGAAGATTTAGAATGGTTGAATCGTATGGGGTTGGATCGGGCCATCAATGAACTGCGGAAACAAGGAACGATGATCTTTGGCATATGCGGCGGTTTTCAAATGCTAGGGACTAAACTTTTCGATCCTGATGCGGTCGAAGGTGACGGTGAGAACGCGGAAGGGCTCTCGCTTCTTCCGGTGGAAACCGTTTTTCAAGCAGAAAAGAAAACGGTACAAATGGAAGGTGTCCTTTCTGCCGGTATAATGGAAGGTCAAATGAATCTTAACGGTTTCGAAATACATTTAGGCAGAACGACATTGAAGTCGCAAGTAAGGCCCTTTCTTTTATTGAAGGATGGAAGAGAGGATGGAGCCATTTCCAATGACAACAAGGTAATGGGAACATATCTTCATGGGATATTCCATAATCGCCTGTTCACTAGATTGCTTGTTAACCAAATTCGACGGAACAAGGGGTTGGAAGAAGTGAAGGAAAACGTCCAAAGCGACTCGGAGCGAAGGGAGGAAGCGTACAATCTCTTGGCTTCCCATTTGGAGGAAAACATTGATATGGATACCATCTATCAATGGCTGCAGCTGGAAACTTCAGAAAGTTAATGTTAATCAAAGCCCTTTTAACTTCCAAAAAGATCAATTTGGAGCTGCAATTCCTTTTATTTAGCCATAATAAGTGACAGAGGCATACAAGATATGTTATGTTGTCTTCTCTACATACTTTATACAAAATAAAAGGATGAGGTGTTCATATGAATAAAACAGAATTAGTGAGCAGTGTTGCAGCCCAAGCTGAACTGACAAAAGACGAAGCAAAAAAAGTAGTGGATGCATTGTTTGAAACAATCACGGCTACACTTGCTAAAGAAGAAAAAATCCAATTAGTTGGTTTTGGTACATTTGAAGTGCGTGACCGTGCTGCCCGTACAGGAAGAAACCCGCAAACTGGCGAAGAAATACAAATTGCAGCTAGTAAAGTACCGGCTTTTAAAGCAGGTAAGGAATTAAAAGACGCTGTAAAATAAAAGAGTAACGAAAAAACCTGGCGATGCGATATCCGCCAGGTTTTTTTGTATACTGTCTGATTTTGATTTGCGCTTCGAAGATCAGTAAATGACAGTCATCTTTATATATTCGGTGCCATTTTCAAACGGAGGCGTATAGGGCGTTCTCATGACCAACAATGGAAGAAGCCCACTCCATGAAGCGGTAATGGAACGTAACACAAATGAAAAAAAATTATAGTACTTATTAGTAAGGTTTATACTGTGTCTATGTTAGGCTAAGTAATAACAAGTTTTAAAACCAAAATAAAAGAGGTGAAAGATATGCTGAAGAAAATAATGAAAAAAATCAAACAGCTTTCCCAAGGAAGCAGTGAGCGAAGACATGGTCATTATCGCCGAGGCAGCAGCAGCCGAGGGTATAAAAGGTATCCCATGAGTGGAAGTGACCGCTACAAGAGAAAGGGGCGTGGCAGCAGCAGCTAATTCAATTTCTTTGACTGCAATGCAGCCTGCAGGTCCATTGAGATTTCCTTGATATCTGAATAAGGTTCTTGGATGCTTAATAACCTTTTCAGTATATGCACGGTTTCTTTTTCTAACGAAAGCTCTTCTGTCCAAGGAAGAGCCTTTTTACTTTTGGAAGCGTACGTCGTATAAAGTACATATAGAAGTATTTCCCCCAAGTCGTAAAAATCCTGCCTTTTCTGCTGTAAAATGGATTCTTGTGCCAGATCTGCCGAGTTGATCATTTTAGACAAACCAAAGTCTATCAAAATGGGCTGATGGTTCTTAAGTAAAATATTTGGTATACGTAAATCTTGATGGCAAATGTCATGGCCATGTAGATAAGATACTAAACCGACCAGCTCATCCAGAAAAAATAGAGACTCTTTCTCATTGAACGTTAATTGATTCAAGAAAATATGGTCTTCCAGATTATCCGCTTCAATGAAATCCATCACAAAATAAACATTTCCGTCATGTGAAAAATTCTCGTGAAATTTGGGGATGTTTTTGTGATTTAACATTCGTAATATGGTCATTTCATTTTCAAACTGTTTCAGCTCTTTTTTGCTGCGGCGTTTGCTTTTCCGGAGCTGCTTGATCACTATATTCTCATTCTTTTTCAAATCATTGCAAAGGTAAACAAGACCATAGCTTCCTGTACCGATTACAGCTTTCACCTCGTAACGGTCATTCAAAACCACTCCCTTTTTTAAAGGAATATCCACAAAAAATTGGTAGATCTTTCTTAAGGAACGCAAAATTGAAACTTCCCTCACCACTTTCATATATTCGAGTCGAAAAAGACCATTATTCATTAAGGTGGAAATATGAATGATCATGGATAGTTTAACACTGATTTTTGGTAATGCGGTAATGAAAGTCTTTTTACGATAATTCTTAAAACGAGCTATTAAAAAAATTTCCTTAAATTTCATAATATGAAATTATATGATTTTTAAAATTATTAAGTTTACTATAATGAATTCATAATAAAAGAATAGGAGGTGATAAGATGGATGGGCGCGAGTTGAGAAATTGCTTTGGTAAATTCCCAACCGGAGTCACGATAGTGAGCTGGTTTGATGGGAAAGTTCAAAAGGGCATCACTGTGAATTCATTTACCTCTGTTTCCTTGGATCCCCCGCTCGCTTTAGTATCGATTCATAAAGAAGCAAAAGCCTGCACTGGCATGAAAGGTAAATCTTTTACCATTAATATTTTGTCGGATGAACAAGAATCCATTGCATGGCAATTTGCGGGCAATAAACAGGAAACTCTTGAAATTGACTGGGAGAACAAGGGGATTTCGCCAAAAATAAATGGAAGTGTCGCCTGGATGGAATGCAAACCATGGAAAGAGTATGATGCTGGTGATCATGTATTGTTCATCGGTGAGGTCCAGGAGATACATTTCGAAGATTTGGAAGCGCTTACTTTTTATCGGGGGAAAATGGGGTCTGCTAAACAACTTGTAAAATAAGGGGGAATATTATGGCTATTAAAACCGGCGAAGAATATATTAATAGAATTAAATCAAGGAAGCCAGAAGTCTGGCTTGGTGGAAGAGTGGTTGAAGACATTTATAATGAGCCAATTTTTAAGCAGCCGATACAAGAAATTGCGAAGTTGTATGACATTCAACATGATCCGGAATATCTAGACGAAATCACCCACATTTGCAAAGAAACCGGGGAACGTGTGAACAATGCTTTCTTATTCCCTAAGACATCGGAGGATTTGCAAAAAAGAAGTAAATTATTTGAAGTGTATGCAAGGATGACATATGGACTTATGGGGAGAACGCCGGACTTTTTAAATGTCGTGGTCACTTCCATGGCACATAACTCCTGGTTTCTTGATGAATACAACAAAGACTGGTCAAAGAACATCAAGGATTATTATGCCTATATTCGTGATAACGATTTATTCTTGACGCATGCGATCATTAATCCTCAAAATGATCGAAGCAAGCAATCTCATGAACAAAAAGAAACATATACCCACTTAGGGACCGTTGAGGAAAGAGAAGAAGGAATACTTGTACGCGGTGCAAAGATGTTAGCAACCCTCGCACCGATTACAGATGAGGTGATTATCTATTCTTTCCCAGGATTCACACCAGGAGATGAACGTCATGCGGTAGCATTTGCACTGCCGATCGATACGCCTGGACTGCGCATAATCTGCCGGGAACCAATGCAGGACGGTACACGCTCGATGTTTGACCATCCACTGGCCTCCCGATATGAGGAAATGGATGCCCTGCTTGTATTCAATGATGTACTGGTTCCTTGGAATCGCGTCTTCCTATACAACAATGTTGAGGCGGCAAACCGCTTGTATCCAATGACGGGAATTGCTGAACAGCCTGCTCACCAATCAGGCGTGCGTGGATATATTAAACTGGCATTTGCCGTTGAGGTTGCTTGTAAAGTGGCAGACTCTATCGGAGTTGATGGATTCCTGCATGTACAGCGTGATTTGGGTGAACTTGTTCAATCCGTCGAAGTCATCCGTTCACTGCTTCGGGTAGCGGAATATGAGTACACGATTAATGACTACGGTGAGGCCCGGCCAAATCCGGATGCATTGGAAACGATTCGCGGCTTCCTCCCGGAGATGTATCCCCGTGCCATCGAAGTTATCCAGACCATTGGAGCTGGCGGGCTATTGATGTCTCCGACAGGGGCCGACTTTGATAATCCCGAATTGCGCAGTGATATCGATAAATATTATGGAGGACGTAGCGGGGTATCGGCGGAAGAGCGTGTTCGGGTGTTTAAACTGGCTTGGGATTTATGCGGGGAAGCATTTGGACAGCGCCTCCTTCAATACGAACGCTATTACACGGGTGATCCAGTTCGGAAAAGAGCGATTTTTTATAATAAATATAAGAAAAACAAGAACTTTGCCATGGTCGATGAAGTGCTTAACAAACCGATGCAAGTAGCCATCGATGCGGTTAACCAGTAATTTTAATAGTTGAATGGGGAGGGGGGGCCGTCATGATTTCGTCCGTTGAGAAGCTAATAAAGATACTTGATTTATTCACAAATGAAGAACCCTCACTTGGAAATAAGGAAATAGCTGAAAAATTGAATATGAGTCCAAGCTCATCTCATCATTTAGTGAAAACGATGTGCAAGGATGGGATGCTGATCCAAGGCAAAGATCGAAAGTACCGGCTTGGATGGAAGTTGCTTGAGTGGAGCAGTAGAGTCATGTATCAGCAGGATATTCATTTTGAAGCAGGTCCAATTATAAGTAATCTTGTCCTGCAATTTAGAGGTAATTCTCACATCGGTATGTTTCACGAAGGCGAAGTCAGGTTTGTGATGAAAATGTCGTCCCCTCATGCCGAGCATATGACCACATATATAGGAGCAAGAAAACCGGCTCATTGTACGAGCGCTGGGAAGGTATTGCTTGCCTTTAACCCATCCTTTATTCAGCCCACGCTTGCAAAAGGGCTATTGAAGCACTCAACCAACACGATTACTTGCATCACCCAATTGAATGAAGAGTTAAAGGAAGTCCGCAAACAAGGATTTGCAATTAGTGATGATGAAAATGATTATGGTTTATATGGCGTTGCAGCACCCATTAAATCCTATAATGGCCAAGTCATTGCGGCGCTTAACCTTGTCGGGGATCGGGATTATATGATTGGGAAAGAAAAGACGAGAATTATTCAGTCGGTGATTCGTTCAGCACAAATGATTTCAAAACAAGTTGGTTATATGTCGCTAGTGTAAATTTTTGGACTATTATGAAAATTTAAATGGGAGGTAGTTTATTTATGAAAGGACATGCTCAATCTTCAAAATTAAAGGCTAGATCATTAAATCTCATGAAAGTTATTGAAGACAATAAAAATTTATTGAAACCGCCGGTTAATAACAAAGTGCTTTGGGAAGATTCCGAATTCATCGTCATGCTTCTGGGTGGTCCGAATTATCGGCGCGATTTTCATGTAGACCCTTCAGACGAGCTATTTTATCAGATAAAAGGATCCTGCTATGTAGAATGCATCAATCAAAGCGGCGAGCGTGAAGTAGTGGAGGTGAAAGAAGGGGAAATGTTCATGCTGCCAGCTGACGTACCACATTCCCCTCACCGTGTACCGGATACTTATGGCATTGTCGTAGAGCGTAAGCGTGCTAAAGATGAGCTAGAAGATTTTGTTTGGTTCTGCGGGAATTGTAATCATGAGATGCTCAAAGCTACGATCCAATTGACGAATATTGAGGTCCAGGTGAAAGAGGCGATTGAGGCTTTCAACGGAAGTGAGGAACTTCGCACCTGTAGTGAATGCGGTCATGTCATGTCAGAAAACGTTGAGGCTTGGAAATGCGAATAGATTTCCATACCCATATTCTTCCGTTGGACCTGCCCGACTTAAGCGGTAAATTTGGTCAGGGACGCTGGCCAGTGCTAGAGCGGAAATGTTCTTGCGGGGCAGATATCATGGTAAGCGGAAAGCTGTTCAGGAAAGTGACTGACCAGGTATGGGACCCTGAAAAACGCATTCAGGATATGGATGCGGAAGGAGTCGATATGCAGGTGCTCTCACCTGTGCCAGTGACATTTTCATACTGGGCGCCAATTGACCAGGCGCTATACATGTCCCAGTTCCAGAATGATTTCATCGCCGAGACTGTGAACAGGCATCCAGACAGGTTCATCGGTCTCGGAACTGTACCGCTTCAGGATTTGAAAGTGTCAATTGGGGAAATGGAACGCTGTAAATTTGAGCTGGGCATGGCGGGAATCGAAATCGGTACTAACGTAAATGGAGAAAACCTGGATTCCCCTGTTTTATTGGAATTCTTCCAAATGGCTGAAAAGTGGAATGTCCCACTGTTTATCCACCCATGGGAGACAATGGCAAAAGACCGAACGGAACGGCATAACCTCATGTATACAGTGGCGATGCCGAGTGAAACGGCATTGGCGGCAGCAAGCATTTTATGGAGTGGCGTCATGGAAAAGTTCCCGGATCTGAAAATCTGTTTTGCACATGGCGGGGGCTCATTTCCATATATTTTACCGCGGATCGATCAGGGATGGGAAGTATGGCCTGATTTAAGAAAAACATCAATGCCGCCAAGTTACTATGCGCAAAAGTTTTATTTCGATTCACTGAACTATGATACCCGTAATATTCAGTATCTGATTGACCGTTTTGGATATAAGAAAGTGCTGATGGGTTCCGACTATCCATTTTTATTGAGAGAAAAGCCCCCAGGTCAAGTAATTGATGACACTCTAAATCTATCAGATGAAGTGAAAGCGAATCTTCTAGGGAGAAATGCATTGAGGTTTTTAAATTTGGAATCACGAGGGGAGAAGCATGGAAAAACAGATAAAAGCACCAGAACAAGTCCTTGAAGAACTTGGAATCATGCTTGAGCCGCCAAGGGAAGCGGTCGGCAACTACGTAAGCCACGTCCGGGTGGGAAATTTGATTTTCACATCCGGACAAGGTGTTGATGAATATCACGGCAAGCTTGGCAAAGAGCTGGAGGAAGAGGAAGGGTATCAGGCAGCGAGGCAGTCAATGATTAATCTTCTGAGGGTACTGAAGGAAGAGCTTGGAGAACTATCCAGAGTGAAAAAGGTAATCAAAATTCTCGGAATGGTTAATTCAACAGAAAACTTCACTGGACAGCCCAAAGTATTGAATGGCGCATCAGACCTGCTTGTGGCCGTCTTTGGAGAGAGGGGTAGACATGCTCGGTCAGCAGTGGGAATGGCCCAGCTTCCGAATAACACTGCAATTGAAATTGAAATGGTTGTGGAAATACAAGATTGAGGAACTTGAAATAAGCGGGTGTCTCAATAAAGGGAGAGGGATGTTTCATGCAAGCAGAAAAAGATAGTATAAATACAACTAAATCAATAGATTGCCGGCACTTTATTAACGGGGAATTCCTGAAACCAGATCAATCCAAGACTTTTGACAATATCAATCCCGCAACGGAAAAAATGCTTGGATGGGTTGCAGAAGGAGGAAAAGAGGAGGTGAATCAGGCTGTTTCTGCAGCAAGACATGCTCTTAAAGGTCCTTGGAAATCTTTTACCGATAATGAGCGCTCTGCGGTTCTAAGGAGAATCGGCGATATCATTTTGGAAAAGAAAGAAGAACTGACAATGTTGGAAACCCTTGATACAGGGAAACCATATAGCCTTGCACTGGAAATGGACATCAAGCGTTCAGCTCACAATTTCCACTTTTTTGCGGACTATATCACTACACTTGGTAATGAATCCTTCAATCAGGACAACATTGCACTTCATTATTCCATTAGGCGGCCCGTCGGGGTGGTAGGGATGATCAATCCTTGGAATTTACCCTTGCTATTGCTGACATGGAAATTGGCACCATGCCTGGCAGCTGGCAATACAGCGGTTATGAAACCGGCTGAACTGACACCGATGACAGCGACAAAGTTAATGGAAATATGTAAGGAAGCGGGAGTTCCCGATGGAGTTGTCAACCTTGTGCATGGATATGGTGTAAATTCAGCTGGAGCTGCTCTAAGTGAGCATCCGGACGTCGATGCGATAACATTCACAGGGGAAACAAAAACGGGAACGGCGATCATGAAAGCTGCTGCGCCCACGTTGAAAAAAATCTCCTTTGAACTGGGCGGGAAAAATCCCAATATTGTGTTTGCAGACTCGAATCTTGATGAAGTAATCGAAACGACATTGAAATCAAGTTTCATGAACCAAGGTGAAGTTTGTTTATGTGGATCACGAATCTATGTTCAGCAAGGATTGTATGACGAATTCCTTGAAAAGATGGTCGCGCGAACAAAAAAATTAAAAGTCGGGGATCCGTTTGATTCCGAAACGGATGTAGGAGCTGTAATAGGAAAAGAACATTATAAAAAAGTGATGAGTTACATTGACCTGGCGAAAGAAGAAGGAGCGAAAATATTAACTGGAGGAAGAAGAGCCGGACAGTTTGATAAAGGTTTTTTCATTGAACCGACAATTATTGCCGGAGTTACGCGTGAATCCCGTTGTGTAAGGGAAGAAATTTTTGGTCCTGTGGTAACGGTCATGCCTTTCGAAACGGAAGAAGAAGTACTGGAGTTCGCTAATGATACTCATTACGGACTGGGGGCAACGATCTGGACCAACGATTTAAGGAGGGCGCATCGTGTCGCTTCTAAAATAGAGGCGGGCATTATCTGGGTGAATACCTGGTATTTGCGTGATTTGCGCACACCTTTTGGGGGCATGAAGCACAGTGGCATCGGCCGTGAAGGTGGATCGCATAGCTTCGAATTTTACAGTGAATTGTCTAACGTCACGATTAAATTATAAAGCTCTTTTCGTAAAGATTGTTGTTTTTAAAACGAAACGATTTAAGGTTGATTGGAGCGGAAGTGCGAGACTCCTGCGGGAGCGGCGGGACAGGTGAGACCCCACAGGCGTTCACGCCTCCAGATGCTCACCGCCCGCCCCGCGGAAAGCGAGCATCTGGAGGGGAAATCGACCACACCGCTTTACTTGGTAGATAGCAACAAAGTATGCGAAAACAGCCAATTATAAAGAAGGAGGGAAGCATTCATGAACGTTAGTTTAACAGAATGGTCTGCCAGGTTTTTGAAAGCGGAAAAAACAGGAATTGCAGTTTCGGCCCCCACCAGTGAAATTCCGGATTTGGACGTGGAGGATGCCTACCAAATCCAGCTTGAAACCATACGAAGGAAAATCCAGTCCGGTCTGGAAGTATCAGGTAAGAAAATAGGCTTGACTTCAAAGGCTATGCAGGAGGTTCTGGGAGTGAATGAACCAGATTATGGACATTTACTTGATGGGATGAAAATAGAAAATAATGGATGTGTTTCGAGTCTGCGGTTGATCCAACCGAAAGTGGAGGCAGAAGTAGCTTTTATTTTAAAGAAAGATCTCCATGGTCCCAATATTACGGTTGAAAATGTAATCGAAGCGACTGATTATGTGGTTGCTTCGATCGAAGTGGTTGATAGCCGGGTGATGGACTGGAAGATTAAACTTCCGGACACTGTGGCGGATAATGCATCATCGGGGCTATATATTCTGGGAGATCGCAAAATTCAATTAAGCGATATCAACCTCCCTACCATTCGAATGAGCCTTTATAAAAATGGCGAATTCATAAACCAAGGAACAGGTGAAGCAGTACTTGGAAATCCAGCAACGTGCGTAGCCTGGCTGGCAAATAAACTGCATGGGTTTAAAGGTTCATTGAAAGCGGGCGAAGTAATTTTGTCCGGTGCGTTATCCGCAGCAATCGAAGCGAAACCAGGTGACCGTTTTTCTGCTGACTTTGGAGAAAAACTTGGAAAGGTTTCGGTTAATTTTGAGTGAAAGGAGCCCAGCGGCCTTGAAAAAACTAAAAGTAGGCATTATTGGATCAGGGAATATCGGCACGGACCTAATGATGAAAATTCATCGGTCGGATGTTCTGGAAATGTCGGTTATGATTGGTATCGACACGGAATCAGAGGGTTTGAAGAAGGCAAGGATGCACGGACATCATGTCATTGAAAATGGCATGGATGGTTTTTTGGAAAGTCCGGAGCTTGCAGACATTTTATTCGATGCCACATCTGCGAAGGCGCATGTTTTTCACTGCAAAGCCTTGAAAAAGATGAACAAAAAGCTGATAGACTTGACTCCTGCCGCAATCGGACCGTTTATCGTTCCTTCCGTGAATTTAAAAGAAAATTTGAATGAGGCGGTCGTTAACATGATTACATGCGGCGGTCAGGCGACAATCCCCATCGTTCATGCGATCAGTCAAGTGGTCCTGGTCGAATATGCCGAGATAATAGCGACAATTTCCAGCAGGAGTGCCGGTCCGGGAACCCGTGCCAATATTGATGAATTCACCCAAACGACGGCAAGGGCCTTGGAACAGGTGGGTGGAGCGAAAAAAGGAAAAGCTATCATTCTGCTAAATCCGGCCGAACCGCCACTCATCATGAGGGATACCATTCATTGTCTGCTTCAATCGGAATCCTTTGATGTGGAAGAAATAACAACATCCATAACTAAGATGGCGGAAAAAGTCTCTGAATATGTTCCAGGATATCGCCTGAAGACAGAGCCGATATTTGATGGGAAACAAATAACGGTCCTACTTGAAGTGAAAGGGTTAGGGGATTTTCTTCCCGTATATGCAGGCAATTTGGATATAATGACTGCTTCAGCTGTAAAAGTAGGGGAAGAGATCGCTAAAAGCCAATTCGAACAATTTGTTTGAAAAAGGTAATCGGAACTGTAAAGGTGGGGTTCATTTGCGTAAAGATGTATTGGTGACTGAAGTTGCATTGCGGGATGGGAGCCATGTAGTGGCACATCAATTCACCATCGATCAAGTAAAGAACATGACTGGGAAACTTAGTGCTGCAGGTGTCCCTTATATTGAAGTGTCGCATGGAGATGGCCTAGGAGGATCATCCTTACAATATGGTTTTTCAAAAGTGAATGATATTGAATTGGTGGAAGCCGCTGTTGAATCAGCAGGCCAATCGGTTATTTCAGTACTTTTAATCCCTGGAATAGGGACAATCGATCAATTAAGGGAAGCTGCTCAAGTTGGGGCGAAAATGGCGCGGATTGCAACCCACGTAACGGAAGCGGATGTCTCAAAGCAACATCTGGAAGCTGCGAAACATCTCGGTATGGAAGCAATCGGTTTTTTAATGATGTCTCACATGGCATCACCGGAAAAACTTCTTGAACAAGCCATTTTAATGGAATCCTATGGAGCGGATGCTGTGTATGTTGTTGATTCAGCAGGATCTTTTTTGCCCCAAGATGTGAAGACGCGGATCAGGTTATTAAGATCGAAGCTGAATATCGATATCGGTTTCCATGCCCATAATAACTTATCGCTCGCTGTGGCAAATTCGCTAGTGGCAATTGAAGAAGGGGCGAATAGGATCGATGGCAGCATCCGCTGTCTCGGTGCAGGGGCTGGTAATACCCAGACGGAAGTGCTTGTTGCCGTTCTGGATAGGATGGGTATCCGTACCGAAATTGACTTATATAAAATGCTCGATCTTTCGGAGGAAGTTGGAAATACAATCATGCCCAAGCCCCAGGAAATAACAGACTCGAGTTTAATCATGGGTTATAGTGGCGTGTACTCCAGCTTTTTATTGCATGCAAATAAAGCGGCGAAAAAGTATGGAGTTGATGCCCGGGATATTTTGCTGGAGCTTGGCCGACAAAATGTGGTTGGGGGTCAGGAAGATACCATAATAGAAGTAGCTGAGCAAATGGCGTTGCAGAAAGGAGGGACTTTAAGATGAAACTAGATCAACTAGCAAAACGGGTAGCCGAATCGCAAAAAAGCGGAAGTGAAATGGATAAGCTTACATTATCCAATCCTGAACTAACAGTAAAGCAAGCATATGAAATTCAGAAGTTGAGCATAAATGAGACGATCAATGGTGATAACAGATTCATCGGGTGGAAGATGGGCTTGACGAGCAAAGCCAAACAACAGCAAGTAGGGGTAAAGGAAGCAATCTATGGCAGATTGACATCTGCAATGGAACTAACTAAACCAGTATTAAAAGTTGGGGAACTCATTCATCCGAGAGTGGAACCCGAATTTGCCTTTTTGTTCAAGGACGAACTGAAAGGTGCAAATATAACCGCGAAAGATGTCTGGCCGGCTGTAGAATGTGTATTTCTTGCACTAGAAGTTATTGACAGCCGTTATAAAAATTTTTCTTTTACACTTACCGATGTAGTAGCGGATAACGCATCCTCAGCCAAAATCCTGCTTAGCAATCAAGCTTATTCTCCGTACCACACGGACTGGGCTCAAGCAGAAGTTACGCTTTATCAAAATGGTGAAATGCAAAAGAGGGGTCTTGGAGAAGCTGTACTCGATCATCCGATTCACTCGATTGTGGAACTTGTAAAAATGATCAGCCGTGAAGGGCTTTCCATTCAGGCTGGAATGATTGTATTGGTAGGCGGAATTACAGATGCCGTTTCCATACAGGCAAACGATGAAATAATAGCGGATTACGGTGAACTAGGGAAACTGACATTACATGTTATATCGTGAAATATGGCAAAGGGGAGGGAATTAATTGCGTGAAGTTAATGCTTCGGAAGTGGTAGGTAATAGTAGATTTGGCCGTTTTCATTTAATGGTCTTTATGTGGTGTTTGTTCGCAATTACCTTCGATGGATTTGATATAGCCATGTACGGAGTTGGTTTACCTTTGATGATGGAGGAATGGAACTTGACGCCCGTCGAAGCTGGCGGAATAGCAAGTTATTCATTGTTCGGAATGATGGTGGGAGCCCTCATATTTGCACCCCTGGCGGATAAACTAGGGAGAAAAAAAGTGCTTGCCATTTGTATATGTTTATTCAGTGTCTTTACATTACTTTCAAGTTTTGCCCCGAATCCTGCCTTTTTCTCGGTTATACGATTTATAGCAGCCTCGGGAATGGGAGGATTAATGCCAAATGTCATCTCCTTAATGGCGGAATATTCTCCCAAAAAGAATAAGGTGTTCATTGTAACCACTATGTACTGTGGTTATTCTATCGGAAGCATACTCGCTTCTTTAATTGGAATGTATGTGATGGAACAAATGAGTTGGAGGGTTTTGTATTGGATCGGGGCCCTTCCTTTACTGGCACTGCCATTCTTCATGAAGCAATTTCCTGAATCGCTTTCCTATTATGTTATTCGGAAACAAGGAGCAAAGCTCGCTGGAATCCTGAATCGCATTGATCCAGGAGGCGACTATAAAGAATCGGACGATTATGAGTTTGCCAAAGTCCAAGAAAGGGCAAAGGGCTTTCCAGTCAAGAAACTCTTTGAAAATAAGCGTACGCTTAGCACATTTGCGTTTTGGGTAGCTGCCTTTAATTGTTTACTTATGGTATACGGACTCAATACATGGTTACCCAAAATCATGCAGCAGTCAGGATACGGCCTTTCATCCAGTTTATCTTTCAATCTTATATCGGGAATAGGACAAATTGGCGGATCGATAATTGGGGGGTACTTAGTTGGGAAAATAGGCCATAGAAGAGTACTTGTTTCCCTCTGTGCCATAGGTACGGTCTGTTTTGTAGTATTAGGATTGACCTCAAATGTAGTAGCATTATATATTCTGATCGCTATTGGAGGAGCCTGTACAGTTGGCACGATGAATTTGGCCAATACGTATATATCCGAGTATTATCCGCGTGAGATAAGGACCACGGGTATAGGTTGGGCCTTGGCTTTTGGTAGAATTGGAGCGATTGTTGCCCCTACATTAATAGGATTATTGCTGGCTGCAAATTATTCGCCACAAAATGCATTCATGGCCTTCACAGTCCCGAGCATAATGGCTGCCCTGGCGTTACTTGTTGTAAAAGAGAAGCATGGCAACTATGATAAACTGCTGATCGAGGAAAATATAAAACTAAAAACAACATCGAATGTATAATAGTATTCTTGATTGCCTATATGTCAGTGGACAGCATGCAGACTGTTCCTTGACATATAGGCAATTTTTGGGAGTAAAAGAATTCACGAGTGAATCGGCCAAACTCACGAGTAAACCGGGTAAACTCGCGAGTAAACTATCTAAACTCACGAGTAAAACCGTCAAATTCACGAGTAAACTATCTAAACTCACGAGTTAGCCACCCAAATTCACGAAGTAAACCGGCTGAACTTAAGGTAAACCAATCAAATTCATGTCCAAATTCATGAGTAAATCGGGCAAACTCACTGGTAAACCATCCAAATTCGCGAGTAAAACTACAAACGAACTCCCATTTTATAGTATTTGATTGGAAAGTTATGTATAGTAAGTATTATATTTAAATTGAATATTCTGAAAAAGGGAGCGGTGTTATGAGTTTAACAATCAATGATTTGTTCATCGGCCAGGTTGCTAGTATGCAGCGTACATTTAATGAATCTGACGTAAAATTATGTAATGAATTAACAAAAGACTACAGTCCGATTTATCAAGTGAATAAAGAAGCATGGAAAAGTAATTTCAGCAAGCCGGTAGTACCTGGTTTGTTAACGGAAGGTCTTATCACTCAAGTGATCAGTGAAAAACTCCCTGGTAGTGCCTGTATACTTTTACAAAAGGAATTGGTCTTTTATCATCCAGTACATATAGGCGATATGATTTCAGCCGAACTGGAGGTCATTGATATTAATTTGAATAGAGATTGGGTTACGCTAAAGGTGACTTGCTTTAATCAGGCAGGAATTGAAGTCATTAAGGGTCAAGTTGTGATCTTTGTTTTAAGTAATCAAGGTATTGGGTGATGTGAATGGAAAATGTTAAAAACGTAATAAGGAATTGGGGATCGATTGAAGTTGATGAAAATGGAAGAATTATAGGTGCCACTGCTGATTTTTATGAATATTTCATGATTATGCCGACTGATTTGATAGGAAAGTCCATTACGAGAGTCATTCACACTTCTTCCAACTTTTCTTTGAAAGGTCTTGCCCACAAACATGTGTTTTCTGGTGTGATCAGCGGACACTCTTGTTTTATAAGGGTATTTCGACGAGGTTCTGATACCATTTATACCATAATCATCCGCCAAGACGAACTGGAATACAGTGACTTGGTGTATTTTGCCAACTCTTTGGATAAGAATAAAGCCAAGAAAAATTCCGTGGTTCAAAGTCGATATAGCTTCGAAGAGATTGTTGGAAAGAGTAAGGAGATAGAGAGGGTAAAAGAGCTGGCTGCCAGAATAGCTACAAGCAGTTCTACAGTACTGCTTACAGGGGAAACGGGAACGGGAAAGGAACTTTTTGCCCAAGCGATCCATAGTTTGAGTACAAGAAAAGCACAGCCCTTCGTACCGGTAAATTGTGCAGCGATTCCAGATGAATTATTTGAATCGGAGATTTTTGGTTATGAAGCAGGAGCATTTAGCGGGGCGAAAAAAGAAGGTAAACCTGGAAAAATAGAATTAGCCCAAAATGGTACGTTGTTTTTAGATGAGATTTCTGAATTGCCTTATCAGGCTCAAGGAAAGCTTTTACGGGTTTTACAGGAAAGGGAAGTGGAAAGACTAGGCGGAACGGGGACTAAAAATGTTGATATACGTATTATCGCGGCGACGAACAGAGATTTAAGAACCCTTATTCAAGAAGGGAAATTCCGCCAAGATTTATATTATCGACTTTATGTTTTTGAATTGAAAATTCCTTCTTTAAAGGAGCGGCACGAAGATATTCTTCCTCTGGCATATCATTTCATCGAGTATTTCAATAACAAGTTGGGGTCCAATGTGAAAGAAATTGATCCTAAACTCCAAGATTGGCTTATCCAATATGATTGGCCTGGTAACATCCGTGAAATCAAAGCGATAATCGAACGCGGAATGAATATCGTAGATGGAGCGACTCTAACTCTGGATTCTTTATATTTTACTCCTAATTTCAAATTGGAGGTTCCCTCATCCATGGATAATTCCATGTCCGGTACGTTGGATGAAATTGTAAGTTATGCTGAAAAATCCGCCATTCAGCGAGCATTAAAAGATTCGGAAGGTGATCGTTCTTTAGCAGCTCAAAAGCTGAAAATTCATGTTGCTAGTTTATATAGGAAAATTGCCAAATACAAATTGAAATAACAGTATCATCCAATGAAATGTAATCAGGGTAACCATTAGGCACACTTATTAAGTGTGTATTTTTTTTGTGAAGTTTCGCAAATTTGATTTGCAGAAATGAGAAAAAATGCAAAGATGCGAAAGGTTTTGGAAACTATAGCCAAAATTGTAGCGAATTCAAGTTGGCACACAACTTGCAATAATAGTTTGACATGTAAGAGGTTTCATGTTTCGTAGAATGTTCTAATATGGGTGTCAGATAAATTAGTAATTAATCAAGGGGGTAATGATGTGCTGAATTTTTCTTTTACGGAAGAGCAAGATTATTTTCGTAAAATATTGAAAGAATTTGCGAAGGAAGAGCTGCTTCCACATTATACAAAATGGGATCGCGAAGAGATTACTCCAAAACATTTGTGGAAAAATCTGGGTGATCTTGGCGTGAATGGCCTTCGGATTCCAGTGGAATATGGCGGAAGCGGTGCGGATTGTGTGACAACGGGGATAGCTGCTGAGGAGATAGGTCGTGGTGATTTCAATCTTACTTACGCGGTGATGTTAAATGCATTAATCGGTGAAATTATCAATAATCACGCTAGCGAGGAACTGAAAAAGGAGTGGCTTCCCAAAATTTCAAGTGGTGAAAAAATTGTTGGCATTGCCATTACGGAGCCATCCGCGGGTACGGATGCGGGTGGAATTAAAACAACAGCTGTACATAAAGGAAATAAGTATGTGCTTAATGGAGAAAAGTCTGGAATTAGTGTAGCTATGTGTGGAGATGCCTTTGTTTTATTTGCAAAGACGGAACCTGAATGGGGAAATCGAGGGATAAGTGCTTTCATGGTTCCTGCCGATATTCCGGGTGTTGAATGTAGAGGGTACACGGACATGGGGAATATCCCCATTGGAAGAGGTTCGATATATTTAACCGATGTCGAGGTTCCGGAAGAGTATATGATCGGTCTTCAAAATAAAGGGTTTTCCCAAGTGATGAATGGGTTCGATTTAAGTCGGCTGTTAATAGGGCTGCAATGTGTGGGCACCGCTTCACAAAGTATCGATGAAACCATCGAATATGTGAAAATCAGACATTCTTTTGGTAAACCGTTGGCGACATATCAAGGGGTCTCTTTCCCCATTGTGACCCACTATACCCAATTAGAACTGGTGAAGTGGCAAGCCTACCGAGGACTTTGGCTGCGTGACCAAGGGCTGAATCATAGTAAAGAATCGGCTTCCGTTAAGTGGCTAGGTCCTAAATATAGTGTAGAAGCTATCCATGAATGTTTACTGTTGAATGGTCATTATGCTTATACGAAGGAAATGCCTCTTGAGCAACGCTTGCGTGATGTGATTGGGTTGGAAATTGGTGATGGCACTGCACAAGCCAATATGATGGTCATTGCAAAGGACATTATAGGAAAGGAGTTCCGTTCTCATTAATCCAATGGATTAGTATTTTTACATTCTGTTGAAACGGAAACTATTACGTAGAAATCGAAATTATTTACAGTCGTATTGGGTACCGATTAAGTTCGTGATTAACGGTGAATTGATGTGATGCAAGGCAAATCACTAAGATAATGAAGGGAATGAAAACGATGGAATTAACAGATGTAATCTATGAAAAAAATGATGGAATTGCAAAGATAACAATGAACAGACCTAAAGTATACAATGCTTTTCGTGCCAGAACCATTCAGGAATTAATTTGGGCTTTCCGGGACGCTTGGGATGATAATCGTGTTGGTATAGTGATTCTGACTGGAGCTGGTGAGAAGGCATTTTGTGTAGGTGGAGATCAAAAAGAAAAGGGAGAAGAAGGAGGATATAATCATTCGGGTGGTTTAGGTGGTGGAATGGGACTGGAAATCGAAACGCTGCACCAAACGATCCGCAACATTCCTAAGCCGGTCATTGCAGCGGTCAATGGATTTGCCATCGGAGGCGGGCATGTCCTGCATGTCATTTGTGACCTAACCATTGCATCTGACACGGCAAAATTTGGCCAGAGTGGGCCAAAGGTCGGTAGTTATGATGCAGGTTTTGGTTCAGCTTATTTAGCACGAATTGTCGGAGAAAAGAAAGCTAGGGAAATCTGGTATTTATGTGAACAATATTCTGCACAGGAAGCAAAAGAAATGGGACTTGTGAACAAAATCGTCGCCCCGGAACAACTGCACGAGGCAGCAGAAGAATGGGCAAGAAAGATCCTTGATAAGAGTCCTACTGCGTTAAAAATGCTCAAATATTCCTTTAATGCAGATAGTGCCAACATTCAAGGGATTTCTCAACTATCGATGGGCAGTTTAGCGATGTTTTACAATACAAAGGAATCGGAAGAAGGAAAAAACGCCTTCCTAGAAAAGAGGCCAGTAGATTTTAAAAAATTCAGAGGTTGATGAGGGGGATGAAAACTGGTGAAATTGGAGACGATTTTGACTCAGGAATATGTGGGGGAATTTCAAGGCGTTTGGCCAAACCGAACCATCTTGGATTATTTGAATGATGCTATAGTAAAGCATCCAGATAAGATGGCGATTATCGATAAAAAAAGTAGGTTTACTTACAAGCAGCTTGGTAAGTTGGTCGATCGGATCGCTTTGGGTCTCTTGCATATAGGATTGGGTAAGGGGGATGTTGTCTCTTTTCAACTGCCTAACTGGAATGAATTTATAATCTTGCACTATGCTGTTACAAGAATCGGTGCCATTAGCAATCCATTGTTACCGATTTATCGAGATAGGGAAATTGGTTATATGGTTGGGATGGCAGAATCTAAAATGATTGTTGTACCAGAGTATTTCCGTGGGTTTTATTACCCTGACATGATTGAAAGACTAAGTCATCAATGGCCATCAATGAAACATATATACGTGATGGGTGACAGTGCGCCGAATGGGATGAAACTGTTCTCCTCTTTAATTGAGGAACCTTGGGAAGACCGGATGGATTCATCCATTTTGGATGAAATCACACATGACCCCAATGATGTGACTGAAATTATCTTTACCTCGGGAACCACAGGGAATCCAAAAGGAGTTATGCATACACATAATACTCTTTGTATATCAACGAATTATTGGATTGACCACTTACATTTAACATCCGATGATGTTCTTTTCATGGCGTCAACGTTCGCCCATCAAACAGGTTTTGGTTATGGAGTTAGGCTCCCTACACATATTGGAGGAACGGGAGTCTATCAAGACATTTGGAATCCGAGAGAATTTATTGAATGGGTTGAGAGGGAAAAGATAACGTTTACGGCCGGAGCCACTCCTTTTCTGCAAGATACGGTTCAAATGGAGGGGATAGAAAGATATGACCTTAATTCGCTGCGAGTCTTCGTGGCTTTAGGTGCCCCGATTCCCAGGCATTTAGTAAAGGAAGCCATGGAAAAAGTACCGTTCAAGATATTGTCAGGATGGGGGCAAACAGAAGATGGCTTGGTAACCTTGACGAGACTTGAAGATCCAGAAGAAAAACTGACGAATACGGACGGAATTCCGTTTCCGGGAATGGAGCTAAAGGTCGTCGATTTTGAAGGGGAGACCTGTGCCCCGAATACAGAAGGCTCTTTATTAGTAAGGGGTCCGGCTCTGTTTGTAGGATATTTTAAACGGATTGATGACACTTTAGCTGAGTATAGTGACGGATGGTTCATTACCGGTGATCGAGCATTCATGGATGAAGACGGATATATCCGGATTTCTGGAAGAAACAAAGACATAATCATTCGTGGCGGTGAAAACATTCCAGTCTCTTATGTAGAAAATGTATTGTATGAACATCCGGATATTTCTAGCGCTCAGGTTATTGCAGTTCCAGATTCCCGTCTTCAGGAAAAAGCATGTGCTTGTATCAGCATGAAGGCGGGGAAGAACCCGATCACGATGGATTCTATGCAGCAATTTCTCTCGGAAAAGGGTTTGGCCAAACAATATTGGCCTGAATTTATTGAAATAATGGATGACTTTCCCCGTACGGCAAGCGGGAAAATCCAGAAATTCCGGCTCCGGGAAATGATAAATGAAAAGATAATCGACAATATATAAGCAGTTTAAATAAATCCTTATTGACTAAATGGTGAAAGTGGAGGGGGAATATGATGAATAAAAGAATCGCATTTATTACCGGTGCCGGAAGCGGAATTGGCAGAGAGATTGCAAAAAAATTGGCTTCTCGCAATTTTAACATCATCGTGGCTGATATAAATCATGAAAATGCTGAGGAAACGGTTTCTTTAATCGGAAATTCGGGTTTTGAAGCCAGAGCGGTCCATTGTGATGTAACGAAATTAGAAAGTGTTAAAAAAGCCGTTGAAGAATCCGTGAACCATTATCATAGAATAGATATATTGGTTAATAATGCAGGCTGGGATAAGGTGGAACCTTTTTTAAAAAGTGATCCTAGCACTTGGAAAAGGATTATCGATATTAATTTACTTGGGCAGATCCATACTTGCAAGGAAATTTTACCTCTCATGATTGAAAATGGTTACGGAAAGGTAGTAAATATTGCATCTGATGCCGCTAGAGTAGGATCAAGTGGAGAGGCAGTTTATTCTGCTGCAAAGGGAGGGGTGATTGCTTTCACAAAAACGATAGCAAGAGAAATGGCACGTTACAAACTCAACATCAATTGTATTGCGCCAGGTCCTGCTGATACACCCCTATTTCAAGAAATAGGGTCTTATAATGAAGGTATAGCAGGCGCCTTGGAAAAAGCGATTCCATTTCGCCGGCTAGCTCAACCAGAGGACATTGCCAGTGCTGTTGCCTATTTCGTTTCGGAAGATGCAGGGTATATTACGGGGCAAACTCTTTCCGTAAATGGTGGATTAACAATGGTTTAATCAATCAGGTTAGGTGGTTATGCTAGAGTGAAAGGCAATGATTAGGTTGAAAACTTTTTCTAATACGTTTGACAATTGGATTTATCGTGTTAATATAAAGGCAAATGAAAATTAAATATACAATTTGTACCACTAGGGGTGCTTTATAGGTAAAAGTTGATTTTACCGCAGAAGCTGAGATTAAAGTATGACTTTAAGACCCTTAGAACCTGATCTGGTTTATACCAGCGTAGGGAAGTGGGGTCTGGAACAATATGATTCTATATTTTTTCAAGTACAACCACTTTCTTTGCGCTTAAGAAAGTGGTTTTTTGTTTGCAAAAAAAGGGGTGTTAAAAGTTTTTTTCCGTAAGATTCATTGAAAAATACAATTTGGAGGTAATGGACATGAAGTTTTCAGAGGAAATTCGTCGGGAAGTTGATCACATTTGGGAAGCTAGTTTTAATCACCCGTTTGTTGCAGGAATTGGAGATGGCACATTGCCATTGGAGTGTTTTCGTTTTTATGTCATGCAAGATGCCTATTATTTATCTCATTTTGCCAGGGTTCAAGCTTTAGGAGCAGTCAAAGCTACAGATTTACATACAACAAGCAGGCTTGCCGGCCATGCACAAGGAACATATGAAGCGGAGTTGAGGCTTCATGAGAATTTTTCTGAGAGATTGGGCATCACAAAAGAAGAAAGGGAAGCTTTCAAACCTGCCCCGACTGCTTATGCTTATACTTCCCATATGTATCGTGCTGCTTATTCGGGACATTTAGGTGATGTTATTGCAGCTATCTTGCCATGTTACTGGCTTTATTATGAAATAGGTGAAAAGCTGCAAGGTTGCACACCCGAAGAGCCGATTTATCAAGAATGGATAGCGGCTTACGGAGGAGAGTGGTTCCGCACTTTGGTGGAAGAACAAATTGCGAGGCTTGATGAGATTGCTGAAAAAGTGACGGACGAAGATAAGGAGAGAATGAAAGAGCATTTTATCCTTAGCAGCCAATATGAATACTCATTTTGGGAAATGGCTTATCGTTTAGAGACATGGCCTGTGCATCAGGAAACACTGGAAGTATAAAGGAGAATGAAATAATGAAAAAAGGATTGAAATTAACTGATATATTAGTCACGATCGTGATTGCGGTAGCATTTGGAGTCGTTTATATCCTTTGGGGTTCGATTTACTATTCCGTTAAACCATTAGGATTACATCTGGATCAACTTATTTATGGAATGTGGTTTATAGCTGGCCCCGTCGCCTTTTTAATTTTACGGAAACCGGGTGTGGCCCTTTTGGCGGAGATAGCTGCAGCTTCAGGGGAATTCTTTCTAGGTTCTCCTTGGGGCCTGACCGTACTGCTATATGGGGTGGTCCAAGGTTTGTTCGCGGAACTGGTGTTCATGGCGTTCAAATATAAAAAATTCAATATGTCGGTGGCCGTATTAGCTGCGGCAGCTTCCTGCCTTGCATCTGTACTAATGGATTTTGCATACGGGGAAATAGGTGCGCTTTCTACTTGGAATCTATCTTTATTCATGATAGCGAGGTTTGTGGGTTCCATTTTCTTTGCAGGTGTGACTGCCTATTATCTAGTTAAAGTCCTGGAAGCAACAGGAGTAACCAATCTTGTTCGTCCGGTATCCAATAAAGATTATGCAGAACTGGATCAAAAGTAGGTTGAGGGCCATGGAACCAATCATTTCTGTTGAGAAGTTAAGAATGAAATATCCCGGTGATGAATCTTTGATTTTCAAGGACCTATCCTTATCGTTTGATAAAGGGGAAAAGGTACTATTGTTGGGACCATCAGGATGTGGTAAGTCCACTCTTTTGCAAGTGTTAGGCGGATTGATTCCGAATTCCATCGAAGTACCGATGAAAGCGGAGAAATTGAAATGCCCTTCTTCATGGGGATATGTTTTTCAAGACCCTGATAGTCAGTTTTGCATGCCATTTGCCGATGAGGAAATCGCCTTCGTCCTTGAGAATCTTTCCGTCCCTAAAGATGAAATGAAAGGGAAAATCCAAAATCATCTCCGTAAAGTAGGATTGAACCTAGGCCATACAAGTATCGGAACATTATCAGGCGGGATGAAACAACGTCTGGCAATCGCTTCAGTATTGGCCCTTGAACCAGAAGTGATATTTTTGGATGAACCGACCGCCATGCTTGATCCGGAAGGAACAAAAGAAATCTGGGACTTGTTGAAGGAAGTTGGACGAGACAAAACGGTTATAATCGTCGAGCATAAAATTGACCATGTTTTAGAATTCATTGATCGAATCGTGCTTTTTAATGATGATGGTCAAATCATGGCTGATGGTCCAAGGGACACCATTCTTTCACAATATAAAAATGAAATGAAAGAATATGGAATATGGTTTCCAGGTGTTTGGGATGAATATGTACAGAAGCATGCACCCATTCGTGAACATCAATTTACAGAAGGTTCACCCTTTATGCATGTGCAAGGGTTTAGCGGTTTTCGGAATAAAGAGGAAAAAATCAAGGTTGAAGAGCTGAAGGTTCATTCAGGGGAATGGATTGTAATCAGGGGAGAAAATGGTGCGGGCAAGAGTACTCTTTTGCATGCACTGATGCAGTTCATAAAAACGAATGGTAAGTATGAATTAATGGGGACCCCCATTAAAAGGGTGAAAAACCCAACGGAGGATATGACGTTTGTCTTTCAAAATCCTGAGTTTCAGTTCGTTGCAAATACTGTATATGAAGAGATTGCCTATTCATTGCGAATTGACAAAAGGCCGCAGCAAGAAATAGATGAGAGAGTCCGCTCATTGCTTAAAGTGTTCCGCCTTGAGGCACATCGGGATAAACATCCGTTTCAATTATCAATGGGTCAAAAGCGTCGCTTAAGCGTAGCTGCTTCAATCGTAATAGACAAAAAAATCATTCTCCTTGATGAGCCGACCTTTGGCCAAGATTCGAAAAATACCTTTGCATTACTGGAATGGTTTGAGGAATATCGAAGGCGCGGAATAACAGTGATCATGGTAACTCATGACGATCATATTTCAAAAAACTTTGCAACCAGGATCTGGACGGTTAAGGACGGAAACGTAATAAGTGATGAAAATATTGCGCAATCAGGATTAGTGGAGACCAAAGTTAAAAGGAGTGTCATGTAAATGAATGATACAAATGCAGAAACATGGCTCCATGGAATTAATCCAAGCCTTAAACTTGGTGTACTGATCGTGTTATGCATCGTGGCGTTATTCATTCATGACCTGAATTATATGATGAATATCACCATTGGCGTATTACTTTTATTTTTATTTTTTACCGGGCATTCGATAAAACGCATCTTACTTATGTCGATTCCCTTTTGTTTCATTTTTATATCCACCTCTTCCGCAATGATATTATTCGGGCAAGGTAAGACGCTCTGGTTTGAGTGGGGCCTGATATCGGTAACGGAAGAAAGTTTCATGAGGGGATTACTGGTAGGCTTTCGAGCCTTGTTCTTTGCGGCCCTTGGTTTAACTTTTTCCTTAACGACGAGACCAGTGAACTTGTTTTATTCGTTAATGCAGCAAGTTAAGCTTAAACCGAAATATGCCTATAGTTTCATGGCGGCATTAAGGCTGATTCCCATCATGATGGAGGAGTTCCAAACGATACGAAACGCGATGAAGGTACGCGGTTTCGAAAGGGGAAAAGGGATAAGATCGGTATATTTTAAAATGAAAGCCTATTCCATCCCGTTGTTATCCGGAAGCATCAGACGTGCTCACCGAATCGCGGTTGCGATGGAGGCAAAGCGATTTACAGACACTCGGGATCGAACATACTATTATGAATTTGGGTTTTCAAAAAAGGATCATGGTTTCATTTTGTATTTTATCATCCTGCTGTTGGCCGGCTTTTATCTATCGATTCAATTCCCGTTAGTATCTATTTGATTTTATGAGATTGTAATTTTACTAGTTAGGGGTTCTTAGTATGAATGCACATGAATTGCATATTATTTCTACTGGGAAACAGTCAATTGAAAAGTTTGTTGAGATCGCTTCAAACATTCAGGAACATGTTGATTTCTTTTATCTAAGGGAAAAGCAAATGAGTGCATCGGAACTCTATCGAGCAGTGACCCTATTACATGATAATAAGATTCCGCTTTCTAAGATCGTCATTAATGACCGGGTGGATGTAGCCTGGGTACACAAAGTATTTGGTGTGCAATTGGCATTTCATAGTTTAGATGCGGGAGTCGTAAAAGGAGCATTTCCAGGGATGAATGTTGGCTGTTCGATCCATTCCATGGATGAAGCGAAAGCTGCATTCAGCAAAGGAGCCAATTACGCGATTTATGGACATGTTTTTGAAACCGATTCAAAAATCGGACTTCCTCCTAAGGGAGTTAAGGAGCTTCATGAAATCACAAGAAATGTCAATCTTCCGATAATTGCGATAGGCGGAATAACACCATTCAATTGCCAAGTCGTGCTGGATGCGGGGGCACGCGGAATTGCCGTCATGTCAGGTGTGCTTGAATCTGAAAATCCGATTAAAGCCGTTAAAGAATATTCGAAGTCTTTGGGAAAGGAGACATAAGATGAATTCCATATATGATGCAATCATTGTTGGGGGAGGAGTAATAGGTGGATCCATCGCTTTTCAATTAGCCAAACGAGGTAAAAAGGTCCTCTTATTGGAAAAAGATCGACTCGCCAGTAAAGCATCCAGTGCTGCAGCCGGGATGTTAGGGGCACAATCCGAGTTGGATGCTGATAACCCGCTTTTTACATTGGCAAGCCAAAGCAGGGGGATGTTTCCTGCACTGGCGGAAGAATTAAAAGACATAAGTGGAGTAGACATCGAATTTGTGAACAAGGGCATGTTTAAGGTGGCGCTAACGAATGATCAGGTAGCCGAGTTGAAGAACATGATCAATGTCCAGCAAGAAGCGGGACTTGAGGCTGAATGGCTATCGACTGCCGAAATAAGAAAAACGGAACCGCTTCTATCGGATGAGATTAAGGGGGCCATGTTCATTCCGAAGGATGGACAAGTTTCAGCCACTAGGCTGTCGCTCGCATTTACTGAATCTGCAGCTGCCCTTGGTGTAGACATAAAGGAGTTTGTTCATGTCTCTGATTTAGTTACGGAAAACGGATGTGTGACGGGAGTGGTCACGAACATAGGTGGATTTTCAAGTGAAAATGTCATCGTGGCAGGTGGGGCTTGGAGTGCTTTCCTCCTTGAAAAAACAGGGATGAGACTCGACAGTTATCCAGTAAAGGGTGAGTGCTTTTCCGTCCTGACCGATCGTCCATTGCTTGAAAAGACAATCTTCTCACATGGCTGTTATCTTGTGCCCAAAGTTGGTGGAAGAATCATTGTCGGGGCAACGGTTAAAGCGAACACTTTCGATCAAAAGGTAAGTCTTGACGGGATTTCTGCGTTAATAGAAAAGGCAACGCAATTGCTTCCGGCGATTAAAGGAACCGAATTGGAAAAGACATGGGCAGGGATACGCCCCCAAACTGGGGACGGCTTGCCGTACTTTGGTGAACATCCAGCATGCAAAGGACTTTTCATTGCAACGGGGCACTACAGGAATGGCATCCTGCTTTCTCCAATTACAGGTGTACTTATAGCTGATCTTTTAGAAAGGAAGATAAATGCCGAATGGTCCGCTTTTCGACTGGATCGTTCGATACAGACTCTTTTTTCTTAATGGAGGTGGATGAATTGGAATTGATTATTAACGGGGAAAAAATACGGATTCCTGCTGATGAATCAACAGTTACAGGGCTTTTGCAACACTTTGATTTACATCAAAAAGTGGTGATCGTTGAATTGAATGATGAAATATTAGCAAAAGAAAGTCTAAGTGAAACACTTTTGTCAAATGGAGACAAGGTAGAGATTGTACATTTTGTAGGAGGCGGATGATATGTTAAAGATAGGTTCTTATGAATTTTCTTCAAGATTGTTATTAGGTACGGGAAAGTATCCAAACTTCGATGTTCAAAAGCAATCAGTGGAGGTTTCGGAGACGGAAATATTAACATTTGCGGTCCGGAGAATGAATATTTTTGAAGCCAGTCAGCCCAATTTTTTAGAAAAGCTTGATTTGAAAAAATACACACTCCTTCCCAATACAGCAGGAGCTAAAACTGCTAAAGAAGCAGTGCGCATAGCCCATCTTGCAAAGGCATCTGGCTTATGTGACATGATTAAGGTAGAAGTCATTGGCTGTCAAAAAACACTGCTGCCTGATCCGATTGAAACCTTGAAAGCTGCTGAAGAATTAGTGAAACTGGGATTCACCGTATTACCCTATACTTCTGATGACGTGTTGCTCGCCAAGCGCCTGGAAGAAGTGGGATGCCATGCTATTATGCCTGGCGCTTCACCAATTGGCTCTGGTCAGGGCATTTTAAATCCGCTGAACTTACGATTCATCATGGAACAATCTGAGGTTCCTGTAATTGTCGATGCAGGGATTGGAACGCCTTCCGATGCGGCAATCGCCATGGAATTAGGGGCGGATGGCGTATTGCTTAACACTGCTGTTTCCGGCGCAAAAGACCCCGTAAAAATGGCGAAAGCAATGAAACTTGCCATTGAGGCAGGTCGATTAGGGTATGAAGCAGGAAGAATCGCAAAAAATGATTACGCGATAGCAAGCAGCCCAGTTGAAGGGTTGAGCATTGGATGAATGAACGTTATTCACGTCAAGAACTTTTTGGACCTATAGGGGAAGAAGGGCAATTGAAAATTCGCAAAAAACACGTTTTGGTGATTGGAGCGGGTGCTCTCGGTACGGGGAGTGCAGAAGGTCTTGTACGGGCAGGAATTGGGAAACTCACCATTGTGGACAGAGATTATGTAGAGTGGAGCAACCTTCAAAGACAACAGCTTTATTGTGAAGATGATGCACAAAAAAGAATACCGAAAGCAGTGGCAGCAAAGAATCGTTTGAATGCGCTAAATTCGGACGTTATCGTAAAATCGCATGTGATGGATGTTTCGGTTGATGAATTGGCGAAGCTTGTTGAAGGTGTGGATTTAATATTGGATGCCACAGATAATTTCGATACGAGGATGCTTATAAACGATACTGCGCAAAAATATCATAAACCTTGGATTTACGGTGCCTGTGTAGGGAGTTATGGGATAAGTTACACGATGATCCCAGAGGCGACACCATGTTTGAATTGTTTGCTGGAAACGGTTCCAATCGGAGGACTGACATGTGATACGGCTGGAATCATCAGCCCTGCTGTTCAAACGGTCGTTGCCCATCAACTGACGGAAGCATTGAAAATCCTTGTGGAAGATTTTGAATCACTAAGAAACAAAATCGTTTCATTTGATCTTTGGAAAAATGAACATTCATCCATAAATGTAGCGCAATTAAAAAAAGATTCTTGTTTGTCATGCGGGTCAAATCGAACATATCCCCATCTCTCCTATTCAAATCGAACGAAAACGGCCGTTTTATGCGGAAGGGATTCTGTCCAGATTCGGCCGGCGATGAATCTTGAAAGAGACTTAGCGGAAATCGAAAAAAATCTTCTCGCACAAGGCGGTAAGATCGTCAGGAATCCTTATTTACTTTCATTTACGATCGGAACCCATCGGTTGGTCGTTTTTACAGATGGGCGGGCGTTGATTCATGGAACAAAAGATATTGCTGAAGCAAAAACGTTATATCATCGTTATATTGGCTGAACTGTAATAATGGAATGACTAAGACCTAAAACGTTAATATCAGTTGTCTATATAATAGGAAGGAATCGAAAATCATTTTTGTGATTTATGTGTTCACAAATAATAAAACGAAAGCGGTGTCTGCCTTTTCCGGGCGGCACCGCTTTGTGTTGGAACGCTTATTTAAGCAGCCTACATATCATGACTGCTATTATGCTTCTGACGGGAGTGCTGTCTGTTTTTTACCTTATGAGAACCGCTTAACGGTGCAGGTTGACCTGGGTTATTTCCTTTAGGTGCATTTTTTCGAATATCTTTACCATCGTTTTTGTTCATGTGCGATCCCTCCTATCTCTTAAGATAATCAGTCCGTGAAATTTTATTCACATACATATATTTGCAATCCTCGTACATGCTATGGATGGACACTAATTAAGGAGCTGAACCAAATGCAGGATAAACAAGATAAGCGAAGGACTTTCCAGGAAGCCCAGCAAAGTTATCAACAAGTATTTGATGTTTACTCATCCATTGAGAAGAACGCACCGAATTACGGAACGGAATTGAAACATGTGAAGCAGGAAGTGAACGAGGCCTATCAGCAAATACAATCTGCTTTAGTCACCGCTTCCGAACATCAGAAAGAACAATTGAAAAAATTCGAACAGGATATTCAAGCAATCGTCAATGAGGTCAATTCAGAGGACTATTGAGTGGCAGGTTCCATCATCGTGAGTATTTCGCGTTTCACTTATGCGTTTCCTGATTTTAGAATGGAATAGGCTTTTTGAAAAATGCAGTACATCTGCCATTTCAAAAAGCCTATCCTATTTAAAGCCTAGAAATGAGGGAAATCATTGGTTTTTCTTTCTTTTTTTATTATTTTGCCTTTGCATTTCCGATAATGGCGGTTCATTTCCCAGTTCATCATTGTATCCTGCTCCATTACCTTGCGCTTTTGCAGCATTCATACCTGGTATAACATGATTTGCCTTTTGTTTTGTCATTTCGACACCTCCACCCATAGAATGTGATAATGTTGAATGATTATGTATGAAGTGCTAATATGTTTTGCTGGTATAATTTATCAGGCTACAAATTGGGGTATTTTCATTAAAATGCATATGGGCAAGGCTTCCTAAATGCACTTTAATATGTGGGGAATTTTTTTCTATAAGTGAAACTTATCAAAAACAATAACTTTCTTGTTATTTACTTATACTCATTTCTATATTAGTATTAAGTTGAAGGAAGAGTTAGGGTGGGAGAAGAGAGAGAAAATTCGACAAACTAACTTTTTTACTTATATTTATAGTAAACATGGTTTCAGTGAACCAGGTTTTACTTTTATGTGCAGAATAAGTTCTGACAGTTTAATAGGGGGTAATATTCATGACGAAAAATGACGTATACCAAGCGCGTAAGTCCTTTGAGATTGATGGGCAACGCTACAACTACTACAGCTTAGACGCTATTGAAAAAGCAGGGGACGGCAAAGTATCACGCCTTCCATATTCCATTAAAGTATTACTTGAAGCGGTACTTCGCCAAGTGGACGGAAGAGTAATCACGAAAGAACACGTTGCGAACCTTGCTAAATGGGGAACAAGCGAGCAACAAGATATAGATGTTCCGTTCAAGCCATCACGTGTAATCCTACAAGATTTCACTGGTGTACCAGTTGTTGTTGACTTAGCTTCTTTACGTAATGCTTTCGCAGCACTTGGTGGAGACCCTGACAAAATCAACCCGGAAATCCCGGTTGACCTTGTAATTGACCACTCTGTACAAGTTGATAAAGCAGGTACAATGGATTCCCTTGATGCCAATATGGATCTTGAATTCGAACGTAATGCAGAGCGTTACCAGTTCCTAAGCTGGGCTCAAAAATCATTCAACAACTATCGTGCAGTTCCACCGGCAACTGGTATCGTTCACCAAGTTAACCTTGAGTACCTTGCAAACGTGGTTCATGCTGTTGAAACTCCAAACGGCGACTTTGAAGTATTCCCTGATTCTGTTTTCGGTACAGATTCACATACTACAATGATCAACGGTATTGGTGTTCTTGGTTGGGGAGTCGGCGGTATCGAAGCAGAAGCAGGCATGCTTGGACAGCCTTCTTACTTCCCAGTTCCAAAAGTGGTTGGTGTAAAACTGACTGGCGAACTTCCTAAAGGTACGACGGCTACTGACCTTGCATTGAAAGTAACACAAGTTCTTCGTGCACACGGCGTAGTTGGTAAATTCGTTGAGTTCTACGGCCCAGGAGTAGGATACCTTCCACTTGCTGACCGTGCAACAATCGCTAACATGGCTCCAGAATACGGTGCTACAGTTGGTTTCTTCCCTGTTGATGCAGAAGCGATCGATTACATGCGCTTAACAGGCCGTGATGAAAAACAAATTAAAGTGGTTGAATCATACTGCAAAGAAAATGGATTGTTCTACTCTCCTGAAAACGAAGATCCAGCATACAATGATGTTGTGGAAATCGACCTTTCAGCAATTGAACCAAACCTTTCAGGCCCTAAACGCCCGCAAGATTTGATTCCACTTTCTCAAATGAAAAAATCTTTCCATGACGCTATCAATGCACCTATGGGTAACCAAGGTTTTGGCATGGACAATTCTGAATTGGATAAAGAAGTAACTGTTAAATTTGCCGATGGTAAAGAAACGGTAATGAAAACAGGTGCGATTGCAATTGCTGCAATCACAAGCTGTACGAACACTTCTAACCCATATGTAATGCTTGGAGCGGGTCTTATTGCTAAAAAAGCAGTTGAAAAAGGCTTGTCTGTTCCAGATTATGTAAAAACATCATTGGCACCAGGTTCTAAAGTTGTTACTGGTTACCTTCGTGATGCTGGTCTTCAACCTTACCTTGACCAATTAGGATTTAACGTAGTTGGTTACGGTTGTACTACATGTATCGGTAACTCAGGTCCATTGGCTGACGAAATCGAAGCAGCTGTTGCTGAAGCAGATCTTCTGGTAACATCAGTACTTTCAGGTAACCGTAACTTTGAAGGGCGTATTCACCCACTTGTGAAAGCAAACTATCTAGCTTCGCCTACTTTGGTTGTAGCTTATGCTCTTGCTGGAACTGTGGACTTTGATCTAAACAACGATTCACTTGGTAAAGACAAAGATGGTAACGATGTATACCTTGCTGACATCTGGCCTTCACAAGAAGAAGTTAACGCTGCTGTTAAAGCAACAGTTACACCTGAGTTATTCCGTAAAGAATACGAAACTGTATTCAACGATAACAAACGTTGGAACGAAATCCAAACAAGCAACGAAGCGATTTATGCTTTCGATTCTAAATCAACATATATTCAAAATCCTCCATTCTTTGAAGGATTATCACCAGAGCCTGGTTCAGTTAACCCACTTTCCGGTTTGCGTGTAGTTGGTAAATTCGGTGACTCAGTTACAACTGACCACATTTCTCCTGCAGGTGCAATCGGTAAAGATACACCAGCTGGTATCTACCTTCGTGAAAACGGTGTTAAACCGCGTGACTTTAACTCTTACGGTTCTCGTCGTGGTAACCATGAAGCGATGATGCGCGGAACGTTCGCAAACATCCGTATCCGTAACCAAGTTGCTCCAGGTACAGAAGGTGGTTACACAACTTACTGGCCAACAGGCGATGTAATGGCTATCTATGATGCTTGTATGAAATACAAAGCTGATGGAACAGGTCTTGCAGTCATCGCTGGTAAAGACTATGGTATGGGAAGCTCTCGTGACTGGGCTGCGAAAGGTACTAACCTTCTTGGCATCAAAACAGTCATCGCTGAAAGCTTTGAACGTATTCACCGTTCTAACCTTGCATTGATGGGTGTTCTTCCACTTCAATTCAAAGAAGGCGAAAACGCTGAAACGCTTGGATTGACTGGTAAAGAAGCGATCGCTGTTAAAATCGATGAAACAGTTAAACCTCGTGATATCGTAACAGTTACAGCTACTGATGAAGCTGGAAACGTAAAAGAATTTGATGTGCTTGTTCGTTTCGATTCCGAAATCGAAATCGACTACTACCGTCACGGTGGTATCCTTCAAATGGTATTACGTAATAAATTAAAAGGCTAATTTCAGCTTTTAGGAAGCGGTAAACCTACTTTTTAGGTTTACCGCTTTTTTTGTGTCAAGTTTTTGAAACAAAGCGATATCATGATATGATTTGAAGGAATTAGACTTTTCCGGATGTCCTTTTATTGTTAAGATGGAATAGGGAAGTTGTTCTATTTCTGGAAATGGACTAATATTTTTATTGTAATGGGACTAGGAGGACGAGTATGCTTAAAAAAATTATTGCTTCGGTGGCCTTACTGTCACTTATTACGGTAGCGATCGTGCAGGCAATGGATAATGAACCGAAGGGAAATGAGGAAAAAGATGCTTTGGGCGGATTGAAAATTGGAGCTAAAGCACCGAATTTCTCCCTGAACACTTTGGATGGGAAACAAGTTGAATTATCTGATTATAAGGGTAAAAAGGTAATGTTGAATTTTTGGGCAACTTGGTGTCCACCTTGCAAGAAGGAAATGCCGGATATGGAGGAATATGCACAGCAAGCTGGTGATGATGTCGTCGTTCTAGCCGTCAATATTGACCCCGAAAACGATGTACAAGCATTTGTAGAGGAAAATGGAATTACTTTTACAATTCCGCTGGATAGTCAAAGTGCCAAGAATCCAGTGAATGAGCGTTACAAGATTCTTAGCATACCAACAACTTACTTCATCGACAAAGAAGGCATTATCAGGAATAAGGTAATTTCAGCCATGCAACTTAAAGATATGGAACGAAATATAAATAGTATGCAGTAGGGGAAGCTTTATGAAGTACCATCATTATTGAAGAAATTAGCGTCACTAGGCAGACGGTCGGCGGTAAGGGAGCGTATATTCTTAAAAACAACGGAACGTTTTTTCAGAACAAAAAGGTTGGTCAATTGGCTTTTCACCGAAATTTGACTACAATAAAACGGAACCTTTATGAGGTTCCGTTTTATTGTGTGTTAACAAAGTTGTCAAATTTTGATCGAAAAATCAAAAAAATTAAAAAATTATGGTTAATGTTTGTGAAAAAAGGGTTAAAGTATATAGAGTGGGGAAATGGAACTTTATTTATCGGATTAAAAATCTGATAATTATGACAATTTTTAGGGATCAAAACCATAAAGTCATAATTTTACGTTAATTTGGCAATACTGAATAGTATATTAAAATAAGTAGGTGAAAAACATGAAAAAAAGAAAAAGGACATTTGAAGAATTAATTAAAGAAAACAAAAGGGAATTATTGATGGACGTTAAACAAATGGAAAGACTTGAGGAACGTCTTGAAAAAAAACATATGCAAAAGGCTGAATAACTTTTGCAAAAGATATATTAAAAAGAGCCAGTGCCATGAAGGTCCCTTCAAAGTGCTGGCTCTTTTTTCATGGCTTTTTCAAAAACTGGCATTCATGAAATTCCTCTTTTTTATCCATGATAAGAGAAGGAGGCGATAGAATGGGTAATCCAAAAAAAGATTCCAAACACTTTAGACCGAGCCATCTAGGGACACAACCAATAGCAGCAGGTGGGAATAACGGAAAGAAAATGCAGGACAAATCCGGGAAACATCCTCAGGTCATTCAAACTAAAGGCGAGTAATCAAGGCTTAATAAAGTAATCGTAATAATATTATGTAAATAAAAAAACATGAGGTGAAAATGAATGGGCTCTTATAAACACAATCAGGATAACCGTTTGGATAATGTTGAAAAAATTCAGGATGCAATTCAAAATACAGAAGAAAACATAAACGCTGCAAATGAAACGTTATCATTCTCTTCAGGGGAGGAAAAACAGGCAATTGAGGCCAAAAATGACCGAAGAAGAAAGAGCATTGAAGGAATGAAGGAAGAAATGCAAGATGAGCAGGAAGCACGGGAAAGCGGTTATAGTAACGATAATATGTAAACAACTAAGTAAAGGGGAGAAAGAGGCGCAAAATCTTTCTCCTCTTTAATTTTTAGTTTTTCATTTGCCGGAAACAGTCTCAAGACAGCTTAAATGAAATTTGCACATTTGTTATGGTAGAATGTTTATTGCAATTGAAATGAAAGTGGGGAAACAAAATGTTCATAGCTGAAAACGAAATTGAAGTGCGGTATGCAGAAACAGATCAAATGGGTGTTGTTTACCATGCGAATTATTTGATATGGATGGAACTGGGCAGGACAAAATTGATAAATGATTTAGGATTTCATTATGCTGATTTGGAAGCGGATGGCATCCTCTCACCTGTTATGGATATTCAGGCTTCGTATAAAACCCCTGTTAGATATGGTGATAAGGTAAAAGTTAAAACCTGGATTGATAAGTATGACGGGTTACGGGTCATTTATGGGTATGAGATCGTTAATGGGAAAAATGAAGTGGCGGCTACAGGTCATTCTTCCCACGTGTGCGTTAAAAAGGAGAGCTTCCGCCCGATATCCATTAAACGCATGTATCCTGAATGGCATGAGGCCTATGAGAAAAATAAAAAGCAGGATGAATTGGTTTAATTATATTTATTGAGGTGATCAAGAAATGGCTTTTGGGATTAAACGGGGAGACCTAGTAGCCTGGAAGCAGAAAATCGATCAAGGCCAAATAGCTTTTTTAACTCATTATTGGCTGGATGACCGATTTCCTGGTTGCAAGACGGTTACAAAAGTGGGATGCAATGATTTACTGCGTTTATCGGAGTGGGGTAAGAAATACGGGCTTAAAAAAGAGTGGATTCACCACAGGAAGGATGGATATTCTCATTTCGATCTTTTAGGGGACAAGCAAGCGGAAATTTTAAGGGCGGAACATATAAAAGAGCGCCTGCTCGATTGAATAAGAAAAAAACAGCAGTTAACACCGCTGCTTTATTTTCAAGCACTTTTTTCATAGTGGAATTCTGGTTCAGTCAGTTTTTCATTAAAATTAATAAGTAAATCGTGACCATCAAAGTACCATAAATCTTTTTCTTCTACATAAAAGTTAATCTCATTTATAGTTGTTACTGCTGCTGCATTTTCAGGTTCTTCTTGCATGATACCTAATGAAAAGCCGCTTTGGACGGTACTATGCCCGCCATATCTTACATAAAAGCGCAAATGAGAGCCTTCTTGAAGCCCCAGCTCATCAATATACCACTTAGCTGCTTGATCGGAAATGGTCAGTTTCATACTAATTCTCCTTCCTAGAGGTTCGTTATTTAAGTATAAAGTAATTATGAAGTAGATGCGAATAATGTGCGTTTAAGAAAGGATATAACCATGGATATTATCTATAATATATGTTTTATAACTCGAAAAAGATTCAATGAAGTCGAAGTGTTGATGCTATTTCGCCAAAAAAATCCGAATAGGCATAAATGGAATGGTATAGGCGGAAAAATAGAACAAGGTGAAACCATCGATGAATCGATGGAGCGCGAAATTTTTGAAGAAACTGGTTTGAAGGTAAAGGGGTTGGCCTTTCGAGGAATTGTGACATGGAATCAAACAGGTGGAATGTATGTTTACCGGGCTGAAGAAGCAGGGGGAGGGCTTACTGCCTGTAATGAAGGGGAACTTGCCTGGAAGCCATTTAAATGGGTTATGGAGGCAAATGAAGTTGTGTCCAACATAAAGTATTATCTAAAGGATATATTACTGGATGAACCACCAATGGAATTTGCCTGTATCTATGATAATGAACAATTAATATCAGTCAAAAAGAAGCCTATGCCTGATTTGGCAAAAGAATTGACTTTTAATTGAAAACCGCAGATGTGCGGTTTTTTTTGCTTATATTGGTATTTTTAAGCAAGGTTCTGAAATTATTTATTGTGATAATTTATGCAATAACACAGCTGTTAAAAGGGGGTACGGAAATGGCGTTTCTTTCATTATTGGCTCAAAAGGATATGAATGATGATCGAAAGGCAGCTCAACCAGTTAAGTGAAGGGGTTGTTTACATTATATACAAGGCATGTAATACCCTGCTTTAAACAGGCTGAAGGAGAAAGGGTATATAAATACTTACTGGACCGTAAAGGAAATATTATTATGCGACGAAATGGAGTGCCCTAATCCGTAAGGTCATTTCGCACATATATGTTTATACACAAAAATAGCTGCAGATTCCTGCAGCTATTTAGTATTTTCTTTTGCTTCAGCCTCGGCAAGCTTTCTCAGCAAGACGGGTGTAGGCATATGCATGATTTGCTCTAAAGGCAAGTTTAGTGACTTGGATAACTTTAGTGCGGTTTCCGGTGATATTTGCAATGGCTTCATGGCACTTTCTCCTAACAATAGTTAATGGTTAGTTCCAGTGTAGCTTCTGTTCTACAATTATTCAATCCTTACTTGACCATTTATCCAGTAAACGAAATCCATACTGTTCTTTTGGTAGGAAGTTAATGTAGAGGTATTTTAGGTCCTTTTACCTTGTCAAAAGAATTGAATGTAGTCCAAATGATTCATTTGTATCGCAGGTAAACCGATTCACTTTCAATGAAATGGATATAGCTGAAATGCAATCGTGCAAACAACAAATGAATATATGAAAGATGTTGTTATTCTGTCCTAAGGGTCAAGGAAATGGTTCAAGCAGGAGAGAAAGAATTGGAGTTAACAGAAATTCTTTTATGAAATAATCGGGGTTATCAAAGGGAATATATCCGATTCTGCAGAAATGGAAATTCAGGGATTAGTGTCAATCATCCAGGAAATCGGAAACCATACTGAAAAGGTTTCAAAGCATGGCCGGTATCCTACGGCTAATGAATTGTAGAATGGAAAATAGGCCCATGCATACGGGCCTATTTTCACTTGGATATGCGTTCTTACAACCACTTTACCTTCGGTTCAGTTTTATCTTTAATCCGCTTGATGTTTGCGCGATGCCGGTAAAAAATGAAGATCGTTATTATACTGATTACAATAATGAGCGCCGGATCATCATTATGAAAAACTAAACTGTAGATGAGAGCAAGTAGACAAGCAATCATGGATGAAAGCGAGACATATTTGGATATGTATAAGGATATAAAGAAAATGATGACGGCAAAGACAAAAAACCATGGTTCATAAGCAAGAATGACACCAGCAGAAGTTGCCACCGCTTTTCCGCCCCGAAAATTTGCAAAAATGGGAAACATATGACCGATGACCGCAATAACTCCGGCTAGCAATAAATGCATTTCCACTCCTAGCATATACGGCAGGAAAGTTGCTAGGGTACCCTTAAGTATATCCATGATAGTAACGGTTAGCCCTGCCTTGACACCAAGTGTCCTGAAGGTATTTGTCCCGCCCAGATTTTTACTGCCATGCTCCCGGATGTCGATTTTGTAAAATGTTTTACCAATTATTAAACCGGAAGGAATCGAGCCGATCAGGTATGCAGCCAGTATAGTGATAAATGTAAGCATTCTATTACCCTTTCTTTTAAGAAAAATCTTCTTTTTTTATCACGTTTAAGGGGCGATTGTTCCCTTTTTCAAAAATAAACGTGTAGAAATAGCTAAAAACAGCCTTAAAATACCTGTTAAGCTTCTCTTATTGTAACATTTTCGTGACAAAATGGTACGGCTGTCCAAAAAAAATCCACTAAAAAAATGAATTTTCCTTGATGAACTTACATCTTTTGATATACGTTAAGTTTCATGAAGGGTGAAAGGTTTAGCCTTCCTTATTTTCGTCAATATAAAAGAAGGATGCCTCCTTGTATAAATTGTTACAATACGTGGTAGTCTGTATGAACATAAGAAAGTTAAGTAAGTTCATGCCTTTTCGAAACTTTTTCTTTCTTGTATAATGGTTTTTCACAATAATGGTAATAAACAGCTTTTGTCTGTAAATACCTTTGTTAGGTATACACTTTAGTCAAATATTACATTTTATTATAAAGGGGATTGAAAAGAATGATAGAAAATCCAAGCAGGGAAGAAATGGGAAAGATGTTGAAAAAATCGAAGCGCATCGCTGTCGTTGGTTTATCTAATAACCCTGAGCGTACTTCTTATATGGTATCGAAGGCCATGCAGGATAGCGGATATGAAATCATCCCGGTAAACCCTGCCATATCCGAAGTGCTAGGTGTCAAGGCAGTTAAAGCCCTGAAAGATATTGAAGGGCACGTCGATATCGTCAATGTTTTCCGCCGTTCAGAGTTCCTTCCGGAGATAGCCAAGGAATTTGCAGAAATCGATGCAGATATCTTTTGGGCGCAGCTAGGGGTGGAAAATGAAGAAGCCTATAATTTTTTAAAAGAAAAAGGATATACTGTCATCATGAATCGATGCATAAAAGTCGAACACGCCCTTACCAAGTAAATTGAAGAGCGGATCTTCCGTTCTTTTTTTTAGGCATCGCTGCATCTAAACCGGGGAAAAACTAAAAGGCAGCCATAGCGGGCATTGAGCGGCAGAAAAGAAAGGCCATTAAAGCTTAATTTGATTAAAAAAATAAAAGTATATTTGCCAAATGAAAATTTACCGCTACAATTAGAATGGTAGCTATGATACGTTTTGTTCCACACAAATGTGCAAACGCTAATAAAAAGGACAAAAAAATAGAACACTTGTTCTTTGTTCGGGAAAGTATTATACTTTTTATATGATATTAACGTATTAATGGATTTGTTTAAGCTAGTGAGTCATTTCATTGCAGTATGATTTGGCCCGGAAATTGTGTTTAGTAAGGAAAGGGGAATTTCTGTGGCAAAGAAAGTAAAAACAATCGAGTACAATGATGATGCAATTCAGGTACTGGAAGGACTCGAAGCGGTCAGAAAACGTCCCGGTATGTATATCGGCAGTACTGATGCACGCGGACTTCATCATTTAGTGTATGAGATTGTAGATAACTCCGTAGATGAGGCTTTAGCTGGATATGGAGACCAAATTAGTGTGAAAATACATAAAGATAACAGTGTGAGTGTGTCTGATAAAGGGCGCGGAATGCCTATTGGCATGCATAAATTAGGTAAACCGACGCCTGAAGTCATTTTGACGATTCTTCATGCTGGAGGTAAATTTGGACAAGGCGGATATAAAACGAGTGGAGGCCTTCATGGAGTAGGTGCTTCGGTCGTTAACGCGTTGTCTGAATGGCTTGTCGTGACGATCAAACGGGACGGGTTCATTTACGAACAACGTTTTTTCAATGGCGGAAAGCCAGAAACCACACTGGAGAAAATCGGTAAAACCAATCAAGCTGGGACCAAAATCCACTTCAAGCCCGATCCAAAAATATTTTCGGTGACGACTTTTAATTATGATATCCTATGTGAGCGTCTTCGCGAATCGGCTTTTCTTTTAAAAGGCATGAAGATAGAATTGACGGATGAGCGTAACGGCCATAATGAAATTTTTCACTATGAAAATGGAATTGAAGCGTTTGTTGATTATTTAAATGAAGAAAAAGAGACCCTTCATAGCGTAGTCAGCTTGGAAGGGGAACAAAATGGGATAGAAGTCGAACTCGCCTTTCAATTTAACGATGGTTATTCAGAAAATATTTTAAGCTTTGTAAATAACGTTCGTACAAAAGACGGAGGCACCCATGAGATTGGTGCAAAAACGGCCATGACAAGGGCATTTAATGATTATGCCAGAAAAATGGGGCTATTAAAGGAAAAAGATAAAAACCTCGAAGGTACCGATATACGTGAAGGCTTGTCTTCAATCATTTCAGTACGTATCCCTGAAGAACTTCTTCAATTCGAAGGACAAACCAAGAGCAAGCTAGGAACCAGCGAAGCCCGTTCTGCAGTTGATTCCATCGTATCAGAGCACTTAGCCTACTTTTTTGAAGAAGATCCGACCACGAGTACCCTATTGGTTAAAAAAGCGATTAAAGCGTTCCAAGCAAGGGAAGCGGCACGAAAAGCTCGTGAAGACGCAAGAAGCGGGAAGAAACGGAAAAAATCCGATGCCATCCTTTCTGGGAAATTAACACCAGCCCAATCGAAAAATCCCGAACGGAATGAATTGTATCTTGTGGAAGGAGACTCTGCTGGGGGATCCGCTAAACAAGGGCGGGATCGCCGTTTCCAAGCAGTACTGCCATTACGGGGTAAAGTTATCAATACGGAAAAGGCAAAACTGGCGGATATTTTTAAAAACGAGGAAATAAATACGATCATCCATGCCATCGGCGGAGGTGTCGGGGCGGAGTTCAACACGCCGGACACTAACTATGATAAAGTGATCATCATGACTGATGCCGATACGGATGGGGCACATATCCAAGTGCTGCTGCTGACTTTCTTTTATCGCTATATGAAGCCGTTAATAGAGTCAGGAAAGGTTTATATTGCCTTGCCCCCTTTATATAAAGTGAGCAAAGGGACCGGGAAGAAAGAAGTCATTGAATATGCCTGGAGTGACGAAGAACTTCAGGGAGCGATAGACAAGGTGGGGAAAGGCTATATGATTCAGCGCTATAAAGGGCTGGGTGAGATGAATGCCGACCAATTATGGGATACGACCATGAACCCGGAAACAAGGACATTGATACGTGTGAAGATCGATGATGGTGCCCGTGCAGAAAGACGTGTGACAACGTTGATGGGAGACAAGGTTGAACCGCGTCGTAAGTGGATTGAAGCCAATGTCGCTTTTGGTCTCGAAGAGGAATCGAATATTTTGGATAATGAAAATATGTCGATTGAAGAGGAGGTCATTAACGATGGTATTTGAAGAAACGTTTAGAGATTTGCCGCTTGAAGAGGTAATTGGTGACCGCTTCGGGCGTTATAGTAAATATATTATCCAAGATCGGGCACTTCCAGATGCTAGGGACGGTTTAAAACCGGTGCAGCGCAGGATATTGTATGCGATGCATGTCGAAGGAAATACTCAGGAAAAAGGATTTAGGAAATCCGCAAAAACTGTCGGTAATGTAATTGGTAACTATCACCCTCACGGAGATTCATCCGTTTATGAGGCAATGGTTCGGATGAGCCAAGACTGGAAGCTGCGGAAGGTCATGGTCCAAATGCACGGAAACAATGGCAGTATCGATGGTGATCCGCCTGCTGCGATGCGGTATACGGAAGCAAGGCTTTCATCGATCGCCTCCGAGATGCTCCGGGATATTGAAAAAAGGACGGTCGATTTCGTACCGAACTTTGATGATACTTCAGAAGAGCCCATTGTATTGCCTGCAATGTTCCCAAACCTGCTTGTAAACGGCTCTACAGGAATTTCAGCCGGCTATGCCACTGAAATCCCGCCACATCAACTTGGTGAGGTCATTGATGCTGCCATTATGCGAATCGATAAGCCGGAAGCGACAGTCGCTGATTTAATGACGGTCATTAAAGGGCCGGATTTTCCTACTGGCGGTATCATTCAAGGAATTGAAGGCATTCGTAAGGCCTATGAAACAGGTAAAGGAAAAATAATCATTCGCGGGTTGGCGGATGTGGAAACGATTCGGGGCGGCAAACAGCAAATCGTCATCACTGAAATCCCATATGAAGTCAATAAAGCAAACCTTGTTAAGAAAATGGATGAGTTCCGTCTAGACCGGAAAGTGGAAGGCATCGCCGAAGTAAGGGATGAAACCGACCGTACAGGACTGCGGATTGTCATTGAACTGAAAAAAGAAGCAGATGCAAATGGAGTCCTGCATTATTTATACAAAAATTCCGATCTCCAAATCGCATACAATTTCAATATGGTTGCGATATATAAAAAACGGCCAACATTGATGAGCCTGCCTAAAATGCTCGATGCATATATCGAACACCGTAAAGAGGTAATCGTGAACCGTTCACGTTATGAGTTGCAAAAGGCACATGACAGGGCACATATCGTTGATGGTTTAGTGAAGGCTTTATCCATATTAGATGAAGTCATCGCTGTCATCCGGGCATCTAAAGACAAACGGAATGCTAAAGATAACCTCATTGCTAAATTCGCTTTTACAGAAGCGCAAGCTGAAGCCATTGTCTCCTTGCAGTTATATAGGCTGACAAATACGGATATTACAGCACTTGAAGCAGAGGCAACGGAATTGAAGAACAAAATTGAGGAATTGACAAAGATTCTTGGCAGTGAAAAAGTTCTTCTTCAAGTAATAAAAAAAGAACTTCGATTCATTAAAAAGGGCTTTGATGACGGACGGCGTTCCAAAATCGAAAAAGAAATTGAAGAAATCAAAATCAATCTTGAAGTCTTGATAGCGAGTGAAGACGTGATGGTTACCGTGACGAAAGAAGGCTATGTCAAACGGACATCGTTACGATCTTATGCAGCATCAGGAGGTCTTGATTTTGGCATGAAGGATTCCGATCGCCTGCTCCAGAGGCTGGAGATGAATACAACAGATGTCCTATTGCTGTTCACATCCAAAGGGAACTACCTCTATTGTCCAGTTCATCAGCTTCCTGATATTCGCTGGAAGGAAACCGGACAGCATATCGCGAACATCATTCCAATCGACAGGGAAGAACAAATCATAAAAGCGATTCCTATAAAAGATTTTACCATGCCGGAATTCTTAGTGTTCATCACGAAAAATGGTATGGTGAAAAAGACAGAATTAGCTTCCTATAAAGCCCAGCGTCATTCAAAACCTCTGGTTGGTGTCAATTTAAAAGGTGACGATGAACTGGTTGATGTCCACCATACCGATGGACAGGCTGACCTTTTCCTAGTCACTCATAACGGATACGGTTTATGGTTTGATGAAGAAGAAGTAAGTGTTGTCGGTGTTCGGGCAGCAGGAGTCAAAGGGATTAATTTGAAAGAAGATGACTATGTCATTGGCGGAAAGGTTTTGGCCAAGGATAGTAAAGAATCGATCTTTATCGTTACACAGCGCGGGGCCATAAAGAAAATGAAATTAACCGAGTTTGAAAAAACGAGCAGGGCAAAACGCGGTGTCGTGGTCTTGAGGGAATTGAAATCGAATCCTCATAGGGTCATTGGTTTCGATATTATTAACAAAACAGACAGTCTATTCATTCTTTCTGAAAAGGGAACGATTGAAACGATTCATGCCGCTTCATTAAAAAATCATGATCGATATACGAATGGCTCATTTGTTTTTGATGAAACGGTTAGCGGAAAAGCGAAAGAATTATGGAAAATATCATTGGAAGATGACTCCGCCATAGAGCAGTGAATCATTTTTTTTGAACGGGATGCTGATCTTATCAGCATCCCGTTCATTTTTCTATAAATGACTAGTTATATCCTTCCGGAAAATAATCCCCTACTTGCCCCGCACTACAAGTTGAGTCCTTTTACGAAGGTAATGACTCAATTCAAAAATGACTTATTAAGTCAAATTTAAATCCTAGTATTATGAACCTAATATTATTAAGAGGACAGCTAATAATTCAATTTTGAATTTTACCATTAATTGAATCTATGTATCCTAACGATTTATTTTTGGCACACTCCTTGCATATTGTTTAGTATGACTTCTTTATTTTTTTGAATGAAGAAAGGGGAGAACCAATGGATAGACCCTGGAAAAAGCATATCCCGCAAGGAAATCCAATTGAGATTGATATTCCTGAAATGTCTTTGACAGAACTATTTTATCAATCAGTCGAACAATATTCGAATAAAACAGCGGTTACGTTCATGGAGCAAAGGTATACATATTCAGAGTTGGGGATGTTAGTGAAAAGATGTGCATGCGTGCTTGCTGATGAAGGTATTGGAAAGGGAGATCGTGTAGCTCTTATGCTTCCCAATTGTCCACAATATCCAATTGGTTTTTTTGGAACCCTTTTGAATGGAGCCATTGTTGTCCAAATCAATCCAATGTATAAAGCGAACGAATTAATACATGTCCTGAAAGACTCAGGTGCAAGGCACATCATTGTGCTCGACGATTTATTGCCAATAGTTGAAGCAGTTATAGCTGAAACCGATGTTGAAAAGGTGTTGAGCGTGTCGCTGGAAACCGGCAATTGTGAAATGACAAAAAAACTACTATCTGTAAATGAGGCGGATTTCACTGTGGAGATTGAACCTGCCGAAGATGTCGCCGTTCTCCAATATACAGGAGGAACGACAGGGCGTTCTAAAGGGGCGATGCTAACCCATCGTAATATTGTTGCCAATACGCTGCAAAGTGCAGCCACTTCAAGAATCAATACTCAAAAGGGGAAGGAAAAGGTACTTGGCGTTTCCCCATTATTTCATGTTTACGGCATGACTTCCGGGATGAACCTGACGTTTTATAATGGCGGGGAATTAATTCTTGTATCCCGGTTTCAGGTGCCGGAGATCGTCGAAATTATCAATAATCTTAAACCGACTATTTTTCCAGGGGTACCGACGATGTATATTGCTTTATTACAATATTACCAGTCTCATCCATTTGATTTGGATACATTGAAATCTTGCGTTTCGGGTTCGTCACCATTGCCATTGAATGTACTGTCAAGATTCAACGAATTGAGTGGAACAAAGATTGCAGAGGGTTATGGACTGTCCGAGGCGTCACCAGTCACGCACCGGAATCCAGTTAGTGGCCTGCAAAAACCCGGAAGTATCGGGATTCCTATACAAAATACCGATGCCGCGATCATTGACAGTATTACAGGAGAGCCAGCCCTTTTGGTTGATACACCAGGTGAATTGGTCATAAAGGGTCCACAGGTAATGAAAGGCTATTGGGGCATGCCTGAAGAGACGCGGCAGACGATTCAAAACGGATGGCTGCATACCGGTGATATTGCCAAGATGGATGAAGATGGCTTCTTTTACATTGTGGGACGGAAGAAAGAGATGATCATCGCAGGCGGTTTCAATATTTATCCAATTGAAATTGAAGATATACTATACAGCCATCCTAAGGTACTGGAAGCTGCCGTCTTTGGCGTTCCCGATCAATATCGCGGTGAAACGGCACATGCTGCGGTAGTTCTAAAACCAAATGAAAGAATAACTGAAAACGAATTGAAGGATTATTGCCGAAAGCAGCTCGCTGCCTTTAAAGTCCCAAAAGCAATCACATTTGAAAGTGAACTTCCGAAGACGGCGGTCGGTAAAATCTTAAAACGTAAACTTCAAGAAAAACATATCGCTTATTCGGATAAAAGATGAAAGCGTTAACACTAATTCGCAGATAAAGGGGAATGCAAATGGACTTTCGCTTAGATGAAGACATCTTGCTATTAAAAGAAAATATACGCCAGTTTATCGAAGAGCAAATCGATCCATTTTCCATGCAGATAGAGGATGAAGATCATATCCCGGAATCCATAATAAATTTATCGAAGGAAATCGGGCTATTCGGACTTAGTATCCCGGAAAGGTATGGCGGGCTCGGTATCGGGATGGTGGGAAAATGTGCTTTATATGAGGAAATCGGCAAAACCCATAATGGATATACCACTCTGATTGGGGCCCACACCGGTATAGGGACGGTAGGGATAGTTGAAATGGGCAATGAAATGCAAAAGGAAAAGTATCTACCAGATATGGCAAGCGGTAATAGAATTGGCGCTTTTGCTTTAACTGAGCCTGCAGCTGGGTCCCATGCAACGAATCTCAAAATGACGGCAGTCAAAAATGGCGATAAATATATTCTAAATGGGACCAAGCATTATATAACGAATGCAGATGTAGCAGATATTTTTACAGTTATGGCCGTAACGGACAAAGATAAAGGGGCGAAAGGAATCACCTCATTCATAGTAGAAAAGGATTTTCCGGGTTTTAGAGTTGGTAGCCTGGAAAGGAAGATGGGTCTTCGAGGCTCACATTCGGCCGAATTGGTTTTTGAAGATTGCGAGGTTCCTGCCGAAAATGTACTGGGAGACGTTGGCCAAGGGTATGTAAATGCATTGAAGATTCTTGCAAATGGCCGCGCAGGCCTTGCTGCCCGTAATTTGGGGTCCTGTCAATACCTGCTCGACCTATCTACTAAATATGCCATAGAACGTGAACAATTCCATGTCCCGATCATTGATCATCAGGCCGTATCCCATATGATTGCCGAGATGGCAATGGAAATAGAAGCACTTCGCTCATTCACATACCGGGTTGCATGGATGGTCGATCGGAAAGAAAAAATCATTAAAGAAGCGGCAATGCTTAAGTTGTATGGTTCGGAAGTATATAATCGTGTCGCCGATAAGGCCGTTCAGATTCATGGCGGAATGGGATACATGAAGGATTATCCGGTTGAACGTTTCTATCGGGATGCACGAATCACCAGAATATATGAAGGCACGTCCGAAATCCAAAAAAATATCATTACCGGACAATTGAAGAGAAAATATCAAAACTAGTCTAATTGGAAAGCGGAGGGGTTAAGATGGATTTACGACTATCGGATGAACAAAAAATGGTACAAAAAACAATACGCAAGTTCGTGGAAAATGAATTGATTCCCTTGGAAAATGAAGTGCTTCGCAATGAAATGGCAGGAAAACCTAGTTTACCAGAGGGGACATTGAAAGAATTACAGGAAAAAGCAAAAAAGGCTGGTTTTTGGGGCATCAATACCCCGGAGGAATATGGCGGGGCAGACCTAGGACAGCTTATGATGGCAATTGTCTTGATGGAAGTATCAAAAACGTTTGTACCATTCAGCTTTGGAGGCTCGGCTGATAACATACTTTATTATGCAAATGAAGAACAGAAACAGAAATATCTTATCCCTACGATTAACGGTGAGAAAAAGTCCTGTTTTGCCATGACGGAGCCGGGGGCTGGGTCCGATACGCGAAATATTAAAATGACGGCAGTAAAAGAAGGGAACGAATGGGTGCTTAACGGTGAAAAAACTTTCATTACCGGAGGAAATGATGCCGATTTCGTCATGGTCATTGCTGTAACCGACAAAGAACGTCATCAAGCAACCGGAACGGAAGGGGTAACCTGTTTCATTGTTGACCGTGATATGGGATGGAGATCAGAGTATATCAATACAATGGGAGAATGGGGACCGGCCGGTTTAGTTTTTGATAATGTCAGGGTACCCGAAGAAAACATCTTAGGGGAAGTGCATGGAGGTTATAAACTAGGCCTGGAATGGATTGGGTTTGCAAGATGGATCGTGGGCGCACGCGCTGTCGGTTCTGCAGAAAGATTGCTGCAAATGGCTATCGATTACGCGAAAGAACGAGTCACATTCGGTAAACCGATCGCGGAGCGCCAGGCCATTCAATGGCAGATAGCTGATTCGGCCGTAGAGATCGATGCTGCAAGATGGCTTGTATTGAATGCGGCTTTTACACTTGATAACGGAGAAGACAATCGCCATTTAGCTTCAATGGCTAAACTTTATGGTGCCAATATGGGGAATCGGGTCGTTGATCGCGTATTGCAGATACACGGAGGCATGGGCTATACGAAGGAGCTTCCCATCGAGCGTTGGTACCGCGAGGCTAGGCTTTGGAGGATTTATGACGGTACGGATGAAATACAGCGTATGATCATTTCCCGAAATTTGATTAAGGGGCATGTTAAGTTAGGACAATTCTTATAATAGATTAGGAGGAAACGATTATGACAGGGAGATTTTTAGGGAAATCGGCTTTAGTTACAGGTGGAAGCAGGGGGATTGGCCGGGCGATCGTCGAACTATTTGCCAGTGAAGGCGCAAACGTGGCGATTATTGATATCAACGAAGAGGTTTTGACATCCACAGGAAATGAATTAAGGGATAAGGGTTATACCATTTTTACCAAAGTGGCCAATGTGGTCAATTCTGAAGAGGTGGAAGCATCCATAAAAGAAATAACCGATACATTCGGATCGCTTGATATTCTCGTGAATAATGCTGGGGTCATCCGGGATAATCTACTTTTCAAAATGACCGATTCAGATTGGCAGACGGTAATGGATGTGCATTTAAAAGGTACTTTCAATGCAGTGCGTGCCGCCCAGAAGCATATGGTTGCGAATAAATACGGAAGAATCATCAATATATCTTCCACTTCGGCCTTAGGGAACCGTGGTCAGGCTAATTATTCAGCTGCTAAAGCCGGGCTTCAGGGGTTAACAAAAACACTGGCGATTGAGCTTGGCAAATACGGGATAACGGCTAATTCGGTCGCACCAGGTTTTATCGAAACCGAAATGACGAAAGAAACAGCCAGACGGGTGGGTGTGAGTTTTGAGCAATTCATCCAGGATAGGGCAAACAGTATTCCGGTTGCAAGAAGCGGTTTGCCAAGTGATATCGCGCATGCTGTTGCATTCTTTGCCGATGAAGCCTCTTCATTCATTAGTGGACAGGTTTTATATGTTGCGGGCGGTCCAAAAAATTAAGGGAAAAGGCGGGATGTTATGTTCAACGAAAGTATTGGAAAACGATCCACCCCCGTTAAAAATATAGTTGAACGGGGAGCCGTTAAGAAATTCGCATTATCGATTGGTGATCCCCACCCGATTTTCATTGATGAAGAAATTGGCAGGCAATCAAGGTACGGAACGAATATAGCTCCCCCAACTTTCCCAAGGGTGTTTGATTTTGGGACGATCGAAAGTTTAAATCTCCCGAATAAAGGATTGATTCATGGTGAGCAGATATATCGCTATAACAGGCCGCTGATGGTAGGGGAAGAAATCACCTGTTATACGGAAGTGAAAGACTATTATGAGAAAAAAGGGAAACAAGGGGAAATGGGATTTCTAGCCTTTAAAAACTATGGGACGGATGCAAATGGGGAAATTGTCTTCACTGCTGAACAGCTTGTCATTTTAAATGAAACGATTAGAAGGATGGTGATGAGTAAGTGACGACATTAACCGAACTTCATATTGGTGACTCGTTACATTCAATCGAGCTTCCGCCTGTAACGCGATTGGACCTCATTAAATATGCCGGCGCATCAGGTGATTTCAATCCCATTCATACGATTGATGAGGAAGCAAAAAATGCTGGTCTTCCCGGTATCATCGCACATGGAATGTGGACGATGGGAAACCTCGCAAAGCTTTTCAGTAATCTTTATGAAACTGGATTTATCGAAGAATACAAGATTCGCTTCAAAGGAATGGTTTTCTTGAATGATGTCATAACTCTTCATGCGGATCTAAAAGAAAAAAATGGGAATAGATATTTTTTCAATGTAGCGGCCACTAACCAGTCAAGTAAGGAAGCGATCAGTGGAGAAGTTATTTTTAAGACTTACTGAGGGCAAGTAGTGATGAAAATTATTTCATCACTACTTTTTTTAGGAGCGAAATTCGACAATTTTAAAGGAGTTTCGAAATTTATCCAGAATTGTACTTAAAAAGAATTCTTTTTGCGGCGGTGAATAGTATTGAATCAAGTGAAACAGGATTCTCAGATTAATTTGCTCAAAGAGTGGACCTTTCCTGCACTAGTCGTGGATTCTGCAAATCGGATAAAGGATTGGGGCACATATTTTAATCAATCGTTAAGTCAGAATGGTAATAATACACTAACTGAACAATTTGATGAGTGGCAATTTCTCGATAATAAAAGGCTTGCAGCTGCGAAGTTGCATGATAAACGGTATTTATTTTTATTAATGAAACAAATGGATACTGACAATTTTCTATATATAGGCAGTGAAACAGAATTTTTGGACGATTTATTGATTGATGCTCATGAAACGGATAAATTGAATCGCGCACTGGATGCCATTATCGAAAATTCCTATGATGGGATATACATCACCGATCAAGATGGGGTCACGCTTTATACCAATTCGGCCATTGAACGGATCACTGGCATACCAAAAGAGTATTATATCGGCAAATCGGTGGACCAATTAATTAAACGCGGCATCTTGAATGCTTCGGTGACGCATAAGGTAGTGAAACTGAGACGGACGGTATCGGTCGTACAGGATAATTTTGCGGGAAAGGAAACATTGATTACAGGAAGTCCCGTTTTTAATGCCGAAGGGGAGATAGAGCAAGTCGTTACGAATATAAGGGATTTATCTGATTTAAATGAACTGATGCATGAGTTGACGAAAGTTAATGAGCTGAATAATCAATATAAGCAGGAAATTGAAAAACTGCGGAAGATAACAAGCAAGGATGGAGTCGTATTTGTCAGTGATAAAATGAAAATGATCTATGAGATTGCTGAAAGAATATCGGATATTGATGCGACCGTACTCATTCTGGGGGAAACGGGTGTTGGAAAGGATGTCCTTGCCCGTAATATTTATAATCGGAGCATCCGATCTAAAAAAGGGGATTTCATCAAAATAAATTGTGGGGCAATTCCCGCTGATTTATTGGAATCCGAGCTATTTGGATATGAAGGAGGGGCATTTACCGGGGCCAATCAAAAAGGCAAACCAGGGATGTTTGAGCTGGCAGAGAGTGGGATCTTATTCTTGGATGAAGTCGGTGAGCTTCCCTTGCAACTTCAAGTGAAGCTGCTTCGGGCCCTTCAGGAAAGGGAGATTCAAAGAATCGGAGGTACAAAGCCAAAGAAAATCGATGTTCGGATAATAGCAGCCACGAACCGAAATTTATCGGAGATGGTCAAATCGGGTGATTTTCGCGAAGACCTATTTTACAGGCTGAATGTCATTCCGATTACGATTCCTCCTCTAAGGGAAAGAAGAGAGGATATCTTGGCATTGACTGACTTATTTTTAACAAAGGCAAACGAACAATATAAATTCTCAAAAGAAATAGATTCGCGGTTGAAGGAATATTTTTATCAACATGATTGGCCAGGAAATGTCCGTGAATTGATTAATATAGTGGAGAGGCTCGTTGTGCTGACGGATAATCAAATATTATCGATTAACGACCTTCCGGAAGAATATCAGCCGGAAAACCGGAATCAGCAGAACCTCAATGCTGCCCTAACTTTAAAAGAAGCGGTGGAAAGGGCCGAAAAGGAAATCTTGACGAAAGCGGCTCAAACCTACCAAACTACATATGAAATCGCGGAAGCCCTTGATTCCAGTCAGGCTACAATAGTGAGGAAACTTAAAAAATACCGATTAAAGGTCAGTGGAAAAGAATAGGTAAGCATGAACAGAACAGCACCTCCATTGTTGAACATTATTCAACGATGGAGGTGCTGTTTTTTTGACTGAAATTTCTAATGATATTTACACTTTTTGGGGGATAACGGGCTTTATTACCTGTTATTGCAGGAAATGATTGCTGTTGTGAAGGTATTTTTGGAGCCTTTTCATATTATGTCTTTATTCATTGATTCAGAAATGATTTTTTTCAGTCAATAGTGAATGAAGGACATCCCATATGGAATCGATACTTTTGATTTTTACAATTCAATAATGAATTCATTGACTGGTGAATAGCCTTATTGACGGTGATTTAATGTTTGGCACGGCACTTGCATTTATTAACAGAATAACAGGTATAACAGGAATAACAGGTAACAGGAAATTAATCTATGGAATGATCCTCCTATAGAAGGTGCGGGGTGAAAGGGGTGAACGAACCATACGATTACCATGGGTAAGCCTTTATTAAAGAGAAGATGGAATCATTTGCTATCCCTAATAACAGCATTTGCTTGTCAGCATACCACTTAATCCTTGAATAGAGTCAATATGAAACTATGCTGATTTTTGCTGATATCCAATTGAATTAAGTGGTCATAAGAAATGAAAGCGCTAACAACTAATCCGGTTTTTTTTCGCTGCACCCTAAGCTATATCTGATGGTGGAGAGTATAGGGAAATAAAGCTTGAAGTTGAGCCTGTGGGGAAATAAGTGAAAGTGTTTCTCGTCGCAGATGTGTGCTTTCAAAATATGGACAGGATTGTGGGCCAGGGAATGAGCAGCAAAGTGAAGTTCAATAATTTTCAAGGAGGAAGTAAATGGAAATTTTGATCCAGCAGCTTTTTAATGGTTTGACGATTGGCAGCGTATATAGTCTTGTTGCCCTGGGGTTGACGCTAGTATATGGAATTTTGCATATCCCGAACTTTGCCCACGGTGCCCTATATATGTTGGGTGGATATATCACATTGTCAATGATGACATTATACGGGGTCAATTACTGGATTGCCATGTTCGTATCCATTATCGTTGTTGGTTTGTTGGGAGTCCTTTTGGAACGTTTCGTGTTCCGCCTGTTAAGGGAGGCACCTCCATTGCACGATAAGATTGCAGCAATCGGGATTCTCCTTTTTCTTGAAGCTTTTGCCCAATTTGTCTGGGGTGCCGACTTCCATACAATGACCTCTCCATACGGCCAAGTGGTCAATATCATGGGCCTGACATTCACACTTCAGCGATTATTGATCATCGTGTCAGCTATCGCGGTGATGGTTTTACTTTACCTTTTCCTTAAGAAAACTTATGCCGGTTCAACGATAATAGCGATGTCCCAAAGCCGTGAAGGGGCGTCATTGGTGGGAATCAACATTAATAAAGTCGCGATGCTTACCTTCATGATATCGGGTGGATTGGCAGCGATAGCTTCATCCCTTGCATCACCGATTAACCTTGTTTTTCCAGGCATGGGGCATTTAGTCATCCTAAAAGCATTCGTCATTATCATCTTGGGAGGGATGGGGAGCATCCCGGGGGCAATCGTAGGCGGATATATCCTAGGTTTCAGTGAGAGCTTGGGCGCAACATATATTTCAAATGATTATAAAGACATCATTGCATTCATTCTTTTAGTCGTAATATTAACCGTGAAACCAACAGGTCTTTTTGCCAAGGGGGAGAGGTAGCGTGAAGATATTAACGAAAAGAAATGGGATTATCGCACTTATCATCTTTGCTTTTTCATTCCCCTTTATCGCGCAAAACGACTATTATCTCCATATGCTGACACTTTCGTTCATCTGGGCGATAGCTGTTTATGGAATCAATTTATTATCAGGCTATACTGGATATCTCTCGCTTGCACATGCTGGATTTTTTGCGATTGGAGCATATTCACTAGGCCTGCTGACGGTAAAAGCGGGAATGAACTTTTGGCTGGCACTTATAGCGGCATGTTTGATCACATGTACAATTGGGTTTTTGATCGGTTTGATCGCGCTGAGGACAAAGGAACACTTTTTCGCGATTTATACACTATGTGTGGGTTACATCATATATCTGGTCATCGATAAATGGGAGGGACTTACAGAGGGGGTTAGGGGATTGATAGGTATCCCTGCTCCTGGGAATATAGGGCCGATCACATTCGATACTGCAGCATCCCAATATTATCTAGTCCTCATTTTCCTGCTTGCAGTGATCTTAATCGTGTATCGAATTATACGCTCGTTGACCGGCAGGACGTATATGGCCATCAGGAACAGCGAAGACCTTGCACAAACGATTGGTATATCCACAATGAAGAATAAGTTAACCGCATTTGTCCTATCCACATTCTTTGCAGGATTGGCAGGCGCCTTGTATGCTTCATTCATTCGTTTCATTGGACCTGATATCGGATCAACTGCCATAATGTTCGATCTATTGATGTATTTATTGGTTGGTGGAATCGGGACACTTTCAGGTCCGTTGGTAGGAACATTATTGTTAGTAATCCTTTCGCAGAATTTGCAATTCCTTCAAGAATATCGAATGTTGATATTCGGGCCATTGCTTACGGTGATCATTATCTTTTATCCGCGCGGAATCGCAGGGGCCTTCTTTGATTGGCAAAGAAAGCGAAAAGATAATGAGCTGTCCGGGGTGAGGAGCGAAATGCACATAAAAGCTGAGGAGGGATGAATTTGCTAATCGAAACGAAGAATTTGACAAAGCGGTTTGGAGGATTGGCGGCTGTCAATAATGTGGATTTTACGATTGAAAAGGGTAGAATCAATGCAATAATCGGACCAAATGGTGCAGGAAAATCAACTTTTTTCAACTTGATCAGCGGCTTTCATCGACCAACTTCTGGGACGGTCCTTTTTAAAGGGATTGATATCACCAAACTTCCTGCCAATGAAATAGCGGGGCTCGGAATTTCAAGAACCTTTCAAACGACAAGCCTTTTTGATCAATCGACCGTATTGGATAATGTCATTGTCGGGCATAGACTGCGAACCAAATCCAATCTGGTGGATGCCATTCTAAGAACAAAACGATTAAAACGGGAGGAAGCGGCGTGCAAGGATAAGGCGATGGAGGTACTTGATATTGTTGGATTGACGGAATCGGCTGACAGAATGGTCTCCAGCATCTCCCAGGAAGAAAAGAAACGGACAGCCATTGCCCTTGCCCTTGCGACGGAACCGGAAATTATCTTTCTTGATGAACCTGCTGCGGGAATCAACCCGGATGAAACGGACGGCTTGACAGAACTGATTAAAAAATTGAATCGATCGGGACTGACCGTTTGTTTAATCGAGCACAAAATGCATATGATCATGAACTTGGCAGATCACATCATGGTCCTTAATTACGGGGAAAAAATCGCCGAGGGCACACCTAAGGAAATCCGCGGAAATGAAGCGGTGATTAAAGCCTATTTGGGAGGTAGTGCCAGTGCTTAAGTTAACCGATGTCGCCGTGAATTATGGGAGTTTCACTGCGATAAAACATGTGAATATCGAAGTTGCCAAGGGAGAGATCGTTGTCTTGTTAGGAGCGAATGGGGCAGGAAAAAGCACGACTTTTCGTTCCATAAGCGGAATCAGTAAGCTGTCCAAGGGGGAAATTCATTTTTTGGGCATGCCGATAGGGGGCCGTGCCCCGGATAAGAATGTTCGGGAAGGAATCGTCCAGTGTGCCGAAGGGCGTAAACTGTTTCCACAGATGACCGTCTCGGAAAATCTGAGGATGGGTGCTTATGTGCATCGAAAGAAGAAAGCGGAGATCAAGGATTCCTTGGAATACGTCTATCACTTATTCCCGATTTTAAAAGAAAAGCATCATGATGAAGCGGGAAGCCTGAGCGGAGGCCAACAGCAAATGCTCGCAATTGGAAGAGCTTTGATGTCAAAACCGAAATTGTTGATGCTTGATGAGCCTTCGGTGGGACTCGCTCCGCTTATTGTCGAACAAATGTTTCAGGTCATTGAAGAAATAAACTGCGAAGGAATCACGGTCCTCCTAGCTGAACAAAACGCGAATGCTGCTCTCGGCATTGCAGATAAAGGATATGTTTTTGAAAATGGGGAAATTGTCGTTCAAGGGACAGCAAGTGAGTTATTAGCCAATGATGAAGTAAGGAAAGCGTATATTGGGGCCTGAAAAAATCGAATGGGGGATTTTTATGAAAAAACTGAAAGTATTATTTATCTTTCTCCTGCTAATGATCACTGCGTTGACCGGGTGCAATAAAGGGGATAGCCCTGTGTCTAGCAGTGGCAGTAAAGGAAAAAGTGAAAATGTCGTTAACATCGGTTTTAGCGGTCCTTTAAGCGGGGCAGCAGCCTTATATGGGAAACGGACATTGAATGGTGTCGAAATGGCCGTCAATGAAATTAACGATGCTGGCGGGTTTGAAGTAGATGGTAAGAAATACACGCTGAATTTAGTATCGTTGGATGATAAATACTTACCTAATGAAACAGGGTCGAATGCTAAACGATTAATTCAGGAATATGATACGCCGGTCATTTTCACGCCTCATAGCGGAGGTGTGCTGGCACTTCAGGTTTTTAATGAACAAGAGGAATTCATCATTGGTGCATATACAAGTGAGCCGGCAGTGACGGAGAGCGGAAATTCTTTAACCGTTCGGATTCCACCGAATTACGAAGGATATATCGAACCTTTCACAACATATGCAATGGAACATTTCGGCAAGAAGATTGCGGCTTTGCCAACATCTTCGCAATACGGGAAAGACTGGACGGAAGCCGTGCTCCCGCATTGGGAAAAGCAAGGCGGAAAAGTCGTTTATAATTCCTCGATTGATTTCGCCAAAGAAACTGATTTTTTTACGATTGTCACCAATGCCTTGAAAAAAGATCCTGATGTGCTATTTATCGGTGGTGCTTCGGAACCTACGGCAAAAGTAGCGAAGCAAGCTCGGGAGCTAGGATTTAAGGGCGGTTTCATCATCATGGATCAAGCAAAGCTGGATCAAATGAAGCCGATTGCAGGTTCATATGAAACATTGGAAGGCTCGATTGGCGTTCTGCCGCTGATGGATTCAGATGAAGAAGCAGTGCCTGCTTTCGTTGAGAAATATCAAAAGAATTATAAGGAAGATCCAAGCTCCGAAGTAGGATTGAATTATATCGCCATGTATGCGTTTGTGGAGGCGATGAAATCTGCAGGCAGCGTTGATGATGCCAAGGCCATCCGTAAACATATGCAAGATGGACTTTCAAATATAGGGCCAGATCAAAAAATATACGATATTCCCTCGATTGATGAAAATGGAGGATTTGCATCAACTATTGTCGTCGGTGCAGTAGAAAACGGGAAGGTAGTCCCTGTCCGATAACTGTGTAAAGGGATGCAGGTGTTCCGGATAGTATACTAGTTAAGCTTTTTGTTAATTCGTGTATCGTTCCTGATAATAGGGACGGTACACGTTTTTTTATTGTTGAAAAAATCTACATCCAAAAATAGTAGGCTCCTAAAGCGGCCATAGATTCATATTTTATTTAATAAGGAGTTCGCCGGCATTGGGGTTTGAGGAAAGAAAAATGCTAATTAACAAATTTTACAAAAATATCTTGTATCCGAGTAATGAAAACGCTATCATTGAATATAATATGAAATATAATTTCATTTTTTTCTATTAAAAAATGAAATTATATTTAAGTGATTGATAATAGGGGGAAATAATTGTCTATGGAGGAACATTTGCGTTCATTAACGACTGAATTACGGAATGAAAAGACGATGAATATCGACAGTGCAAATACGATCGAAATCATTTCTGCAATCAATAAGGAAGATTTTAAAGTGGCAGCAGCGGTTCAGGCGGTATTGCCAAAGATTGAAACGGTGGTTGAATGGGCTTGCGAATCGTTAAAAAAAGGAGGGAGACTCATATACATCGGGGCAGGAACGAGCGGGAGACTCGGTGTTCTGGATGCCGTGGAATGTCCCCCGACTTTCAGCACACCGCCTGATAGGGTGCTGGGAATAATCGCAGGAGGGGAAAAGGCGTTTGTTCGGGCTGTTGAAGGAGCAGAGGATAAAGAAGAGTTTGGGGAATGTGATCTGATTGACGTGGAACTTACAGCAAATGATACGGTTATTGGCATCGCGGCAAGCGGCCGTACCCCTTATGTGAGGGGCGCTTTACGTTATGCAAGAAAAGTTGGGGCTAAAGCGGTGGCATTATCATGCAATGAAAACGCGAGCATCACCGAAGCAGCTGATATAGGGATCGAAGTGGTGGTCGGACCGGAAGTGTTAACAGGATCCACGAGAATGAAAGCGGCAACCGCACATAAAATGGTACTCAATATGATCTCAACTGCAACCATGATCCGGTTGGGAAAAGTCTATGAAAATCTGATGGTCGACGTTAATGTCAGTAATCAAAAATTGAAGGAGCGCGCAATAAGCATCATAGAAACTGTAACGAATGCTGATTATGATCAAGCTTTGAATACGCTTGAAAAGGCAAGCAATCAAGTTAAACCAGCGATTGTCATGATAAAAACGGCAACAGATTATGAAAAAGCGATGGAGTTGCTGGAGAATGCGGATGGAGATGTCAGAAAAGCCATCTCGATCTATGAAGATTAAGGAGGGAAGCAATGGCTACAGGAGGATTATCCATCATACAGACAATGTTGAGCAAGCTGCCGCAATCTGAACAAAAACTAGCAGAATATATTCTACAGAATCCTCATGAAGTTGTGAACAGCACTGTACAGGAATTAAGTACGTCCGCCCAAACAAGCGGGGCTGCCGTTATTAGGTTGTGTAAATCGCTTGGAATAAAAGGGTTTCAAGATTTGAAAATAAGGATCGCTGGAGATTTGATGAAGACCGTTGAACAGGGTTACCGGGATATCGAGCCTTCCGAATCACTGTATCGGATTGTGGAGAAAACAACGAGTAATTCGATTCAGACCATTAGGGACACATCTGAAATAATCGATCACGATAATCTCAAACAGGCGATCAAACTGATGCTGAATGCTAAAACCGTCCACTTTTGCGGAGTGGGTGCTTCGAATATAGTTGCTGCTGACGCCCAGCAAAAATTACTTCGCGTCAATAAAGGGGCAACGGCTTTTACAGATATGCATCTAGTTGCAACCCTGATAGCAAATGCTGATGAAAATGACATCGTTTTTGCCATTTCATTTTCAGGGGAAACACCTGAAGTTGTCAATATATTGAAGCTGGCAAAAGAACGTGGGGTCAAGACAATCGGGCTGACTCATTATGGCCAAACAACGGTATCATCCTTGTGTGACGCCACACTGTATACATCCCATTCGAATGAGGCACCGTTTCGAAGTGCAGCAACATCCTCACGATTGGCGCAATTATATATGATCGACATTTTGTTTTTGGGGATGGCTTCAGAACAATATGAAGAGACTGTCCAATATATTGATAACACCAGGTCTGCCATTAAATCGATGACAAAGCGATATAAATGATTGATACGAGATTTGACAAAGGGGGCTTTTGAATGGGTAAGGGGGATAAGTACGCCAGTTTAGCAGAAGAGTTATTGGGGAAATTAGGCGGGGCTTCTAATGTTGCCGATGCTGCACATTGTATGACCAGACTCAGGGTACTGCCAATCGATCGTTCGAAAGTAAATATGGAAGATATAAAAAATATGGAAGGCGTTTTTGGCGTCATTGAAGAGGAAACGATACAAATCGTCCTCGGGCCAGGCGTGGTGAACAAGGTTCATACAGAATTTGAAAAGCTTCTGGAGGCATCTTCTGGCGATTTGAACTTAAAGGAAGTAGCCTCGAAGAATAAATCAGAGATTGATAGGAAAAACGCAAAACCGTTTAAACTTTTTTTACGCAGGATTGCAAGTATTTTCATCCCTTTAATTCCCGCCTTGGTGGCATCAGGTTTGATTACCGGTATTACAAAAGCAATCGTTCAAGCGGGCTGGCTTGCAGCAGAATCGCAATTAGCCATCATTTTAACCGTTATCGGATCGGGGCTGTTTGCCTACTTGGGGATTTTGGTTGGGACCAATGCAGCAAAAGAATACGGTGGATCGCCTGCACTTGGTGCATTAGCAGGTATCTTGGTCATAAACCCGGCCGTCGGCGACATTTCATTGTTCGGTGAAAATTTGCTCCCTGGCCGCGGTGGGTTGATAGGAGTCCTCTTTGCAGCTATTTTCATAGCCTTGGTGGAAAAACAGGTCAGGAAATTCATTCCTCAATCACTGGATATCATTTTGACGCCAACCATCGCTTTACTCATTACTGGGATTGTCACTTACATTGTATTTATGCCGGTAGGAGGGTTTTTATCGGATGCCATTACGACTGGGTTATTGAATGTTTTGGATTTCGGCGGTGTCGTAGCTGGATTCGTGCTTGGTGCGGCCTTCCTCCCTCTTGTCATTACTGGTTTACATCAAGGATTAACGCCTGTCCATCTGGAATTGATCAATTCGATTGGTGATGATCCACTGCTTCCCATTTTGGCGATGGGTGGAGCGGGCCAAGTTGGAGCGGCATTTGCCATCTATATGAAAACGAAGAAAGCAAGTTTGAAGCGAGCTATCGGAGGAGGCCTTCCTTCCGGGATGCTAGGTATTGGTGAACCCCTTATATTTGGAGTGACCCTGCCATTGGGCAGGCCTTTCTTAACTGCTTGTTTAGGAGCAGGAGTAGGTGGAGCATTCCAGGCTCAATTCGGAATCGCAACGTCGTCCATCGGTGTGTCCGGACTGCCGCTTACCTTTTTAGTTCATCCAAACCAAATCGGACTGTTTCTCGCTGGGTTGTTCATTTCCTATATAGCAGGATTTATTTTTACGTATTTGTTTGGATTCAAAGATGAAATGGCAGTTGAATTCAAGTGATCGGAATCTCTTTTTATCTACAAGACCCGCATGCAGAAACACAAATCATCCATGCTACTAACCTGGGAGTGAAGAGAGCATTTACCTCGCTTCATATTCCTGAAGAAAAGGGTGATCTCGTGAAGAGGATGATCACGCTTTTAAAGCTTTCAGAGGCCTATGGATTGGAAATCCATGCAGATGTCTCATTAAAAACGCTTGATCATTTGGGGATTAGCAAATTTACGGATTTATGGCCATTAGGTATTAAAGGTATTCGCCTTGATGATGGGTTTAATAAAGAAACGGTCATATCTTTATCTAAGGTGTTTTCACTCTCACTAAATGCAAGTACGTTGAGTGAAGAAGAACTTTTAGCCGTGCTTGGGGGCGGTGTGGAAACGGAAAGTCTGATAGCTTGGCACAACTTTTATCCAAGGCCTGAAACGGGCCTTGAGGAAGGGTTCTTTCATGAACAAAATCGAATGTTCAAGAAATACGGCATACCGATCTTTGCTTTCATCCCGGGTGCAGGAAGTAAACGCGGTCCTCTTCATGAGGGTCTTCCAACACTCGAAAAACACAGGTTGGTGAATCCTTACGCTGCCGGTATTGAGATGATTCAGCATGTGGAAGGAGTTTACGTTGGGGATCAAGGAACGGAGAATAATCTGCTTGAGAAACTAACCGCCTATAAAAATCTAAATATTCTAACTGTTAGAGTGGAATCCCGAATTTTGCAAAGCGGTCAGTATAAATTGAGGCCAGATGTTTCTCAAGATGTTTTCCGACTGCAGAATACCCGGGTCACAGCAAATGTTGAGCCAAGTAATACAGTCGCACGCAGCCTTGGGTCCATAACGATGGACAATGATGCTTACGGAAGATATCGGGGAGAGGTCCAAATTTGCAAGAGGGACCTAGGGGCAAATCACCGAGTTAATGTGATAGGTCGAGTTATAGAAGAAGATATTCCCTTGCTGTCCCTTCTAAAGCCTGGTCAAATGGTAAACCTTATAATTGAGTGACCAATTGAATCGATTATATAGGGGGGTAAATGGATATATTTCATAAAGGCTTGTTAAAAGAGGCGGCTGCTGGGTTTCCAATGCTGCCTTGATTTCTTTATAGGATCTATATAGTTCATTTCCATTCATTTTTACCCCTTCTTGAAAGTGGATATGGAATTGTTGCTAACGGAACTAAAAAGTATACAAGGGAGGAAGCCTAAATGATAAAAAGGATATGTGCCCCTGCTGGAATCGCATTATTCTTTGTTCTATCCATTTTGGGAGGGAATGCGACAGCAAAGGGATCAGAGAATGAAAAATCTGAATCTGATATACAGGAAATCGTAGAAAACATGACAATCGATGAAAAAGTCGGTCAAATGCTAATGCCGGATTTTCGTAATTGGCAAAAACAAGGAGAAGTGAAGGCGACCGGGTTTATTGAAATGAACTCAGAAGTTGAAAGCATCATCAAAAAATATCATCTGGGAGGTGTGATTCTGTTTGCTGAGAATGTAGTCGATACCGAACAAACGGTTCGGCTAACAGATGGTTTGCAGAAGGCAAGCCAGGACCTGCCGCTGTTCATAACGATCGATCAGGAAGGAGGTATCGTAACTCGCCTTCAAACTGGAACGAACCTTCCTGGTAATATGGCACTTGGTGCAGCCAGAAATGAGAGGTACGCTTTTCAATCTGGAGAAATCATTGGCAAGGAACTGTCGTCACTTGGCATAAATGTCAATTTCGGGCCGTCTGTCGATGTCAATAATAATCCCGGAAATCCTGTTATTGGCGTTCGTTCCTTCAGTTCTGATCCGGAACTTGTATCAAAGCTTGGCATTCAGATGATAAAAGGATTGCAAAATCAGAACATGATAGCGACGACCAAGCATTTCCCCGGCCATGGAGATACAGCAGTCGATAGTCATTATGGTCTCCCCCTTGTTTCTCATGATAAAGAACGTTTGCGTTCCATCGAGTTGGTTCCTTTCCAAAGGGCAATCGATGCTGGAGTTGATATGATGATGACAGCACACGTTCAATTTCCTGCATTCGATGACACTAAGTATATCAGTAAAAAAGACGGTCAAGAAATTATGGTTCCTGCAACGTTGTCACAAAAGGTCATCACGGGTCTATTACGTGAAGAAATGGGCTTTGACGGTGTTGTGGTTACAGATGCTTTGAATATGAATGCCATCGCGGACAACTTCGGACAGGAAGAAGCTGTGGTCCTTGCCCTGAAATCTGGCGTTGATATTGCACTGATGCCTGCTCAGGTTAATTCGCTTCAAATGGAAAAGAATTTAACCTCTGTATTCAATGCAGTGAAAGCAGCAGTGGAAAGTGGGGAAATTCCCCTAGGTCAAGTCAATCAATCTGTAACGAGGATACTTGAACTGAAAGTGAAGAAAGGGATATTAAACCCTGATGATGCTCCGATCGATAAAAAAATCGAAACCGCGCTTAAAGTGGTCGGAAATGAAGAGCATTTGAAAAAAGAAAGGAAAATAGCGGAAGATGCCATCACTCTATTGAAAAATGAAGACAAAACATTGCCTTTCAAACCCAAGAAAAATGATGAAGTTTTAATTCTTGCTCCTTTTGATGACCAAGTTGAGTCCATGTCCAGGAGCATCAGCGAATTAGCTGATAAAAAGAAAATCAAGAAAGTCCAAATAACGGGTATGAGTTTTTCAGGAAAGTCATTTTCAAATCAAGTGGCCAGACTCATTGATGAATCGGACTTTGTAATAACCGGTTCCTATATTGTCAAAAACGATCCGGCTGTCAATGACGGAGTGATAGATGATAGCATTCAAGATTCGTCGAAGTGGGCAACAGCCTTCCCTAGGGCGGTCATGAATCATGCTAAGAAGAAAGATAAAGAATTTGTTTTAATGAGTTTAAGAAACCCGTATGACGTTGCAAACTTTGAGGAAGCGAAAGCGGTTCTTGCTGTTTACGGATTCAAAGGGTATTCGAATGGGCGTTATAGACAGCCAAATATCCCGGCAGGCATCTCGACCATTTTTGGTGAATCAAAACCTAAAGGCACGTTGCCAGTCGATATACCATCAGTAACCAAGCCCGATCAAAGCCTTTATAAATTTGGATATGGATTAGATATTAAATCTGGAAGACCCATTAAAAAATAGGGAGGGAAGCAATTTGAAAAGAATGATAACCCTATTTATCATTTGCCTGTTGACTTTCGGCATCGTTTCTTCAAAAAGTGTAACCGCTGTTAAAGAGAAGAAAAAACAAAAGGTCAGTCCCGGTATTGAAGTTCTTTTAAAAGAAGAAAAGAACGTGTTAAGCGGAAAGAAAGTCGGATTGATTACGAATCCAACTGGGATCGATTCTAAATTAACCAGCATCGTCGATCTACTTAATGATGATCCGGATATTAATTTGACAGCGTTGTTTGGTCCTGAACATGGAGTGCGTGGAGATGCGCAAGCTGGTGCAAGCGTTGAATATTATATTGATGAAAAAACAGGGTTGCCCGTTTATAGCCTATATGGCAAAACGAAAAAACCGACGCCTGAAATGTTAAAGGATGTTGAGGTCCTTGTTTTTGATATCCAGGATGTCGGAACACGCTATTACACTTATATCTACACGATGGCTTATGCGATGGAAGCAGCCACAGAAAATGATATCCCATTTATCGTGCTGGACCGGCCCAACCCACAAGGCGGGGAGTCGGTAGAAGGGCCAGTACTTGAACCTGAATTCTCATCGTTTGTTGGTTTGTACCCAATACCTCTAAAGCATGGGATGACTGTTGGGGAACTCGCGACTTTGTTCAATAAGGAATTTAAAATTGGTGCAGATCTAAAGGTCATCAAAATGAAAGGCTGGAAGCGAGATATGGATTATGACGAAACTGGTCTCCCTTTTGTCTTGCCGTCACCGAATATGCCGACAGTTTCCACTACGTTCGTATATCCGGCTACAGGCTTGATCGAGGGAACGAATGTCTCGGAAGGCAGAGGAACGACTAAACCATTCGAGTTGATTGGTGCTCCTTATATAAACAGTGAAGAGCTTGCTGGGAAATTAAATGCATTAAGGTTACCTGGCGTAAAATTCAGGGCAGCCTCCTTTACACCTACATTTTCAAAACATGCAGGTAAACTTAGCCATGGAGTGGAAATTTATATAACGGATAGAGAGGAATTCAAAGCTGTCCCTACCGGACTTCACATAATCAAGACCATTCAGGATCTATATCCTGGAGATTTCGAATTCCTTGCAGCCAACAATTTCAATTTATTGATTGGCAATGGATGGGTAATGTCAAGAATTGAAGAAGGTTCATCAATAAATGAAATCATGAAAGAATATCAAGTAAAGCAGGATGCTTTTAAAAAGGTTCGCAAAAATTACTTGCTCTATAAATAAGTGAAAAAAGAAAAGTCCGGTTGGACTTTTCTTTTTTTGATGACCTTTCGAAGGAAGAGAAAATCGCTAAGACTTTATTCCTGAATAAAGCCAAATTTATAAATGAAATGCAGTTCTAAAATGGAAGGAACCGTTGTCTAATAGAATATGGGGTTTGCCCTAAATCAGTACTTGTCAGGAGGAAAGCGGGATGAAAAAATATCTTCAAAAAATTGGGCGTTCCTTGATGCTGCCTGTAGCCGTATTGCCGGCAGCCGCCATATTAATGGGGATCGGTTATTGGATAGACCCAGCAGGATGGGGAGCGGGAAGTCCGTTAGCGGCTTTCTTAATTAAAGCGGGTTCTTCGATCATTGATAATATGGCTATCTTATTTGCTGTTGGAGTGGCGTTGGGGATGTCGAAAGGGAAAGATGGAGCCGCAGCTTTGAGCGGTCTGGTAGCCTATCTAGTCGTAACGACATTGCTTTCCACGGACTCGGTAGCGATGCTGCAAGGAATTGATGCAAAAGATGTAAATCCAGCATTTGTGAAAATAGAAAATGCATTTGTCGGAATCCTCTCGGGCCTTATAGCCGCAGCAATGTATAATCGGTTCAGTAAGGTCGAGCTGCCGGATGCACTCGCTTTCTTTAGCGGTAAACGCCTTGTCCCGATCCTTACTGCGGTTGTCATGTTACTCGTTTCTCTTATATTATTCTTCGTATGGCCACTCATCTACTCCTGGTTAGTTATATTTGGGGAAGGAATAAGTGAATTAGGTGCAGCTGGAGCAGGACTCTATGGATTTTTCAATCGGCTTTTGATACCAACAGGTTTACATCATGCGTTAAACTCCGTATTCTGGTTCGATGTAATAGGACTTAACGATATCGGTAAATTCTGGGCTGGAACAGGAATAAAAGGAACCACGGGCATGTATCAAGCCGGATTCTTTCCCGTCATGATGTTCGGTTTACCGGCTGCTGCTCTTGCCATGTACCATTCAGCAAAATCACGGAAGAAAAAACAAGTGGCCTCATTAATGCTCGCAGCCGGTTTCGCTTCATTTTTCACAGGCGTTACTGAACCGTTGGAATTTGCTTTCATGTTTGTTGCACCAGCCCTATTTGTTGTGCATGCCTTATTAACAGGGATATCGTTAGCTATTGCTGCGACTTTCCAATGGACAGCAGGGTTCGGTTTTAGTGCTGGATTCATTGACTTTGTTTTAAGTTCAAGATTGCCATTGGCAAATGAACCTTATATGCTGCTTCTTCAAGGACTGGCTTTTGCTGTCATTTACTATTTCTTATTCCGATTCTTGATAAAAAGGTTCAATTTAATGACTCCAGGCAGAGAAGATGATACAGAAGATGAGCTTGACGGTGGAGGAGTGATTGCGGAAGCAGACAGCAGTCACGGCAGGAATGATGAGAGTAAATTCTTTGGAATGGCTTCCGCTATTTATGAAGGTTTAGGCGGAGACGCTAACGTAATATCTGTAGATAACTGCGTTACCCGATTAAGGGTTGAGGTGGAGAATATGGGAGCTGTCGATCAGAATAAAATCAAATCAGCAGGGGTTGCTGGAATCAATATCGTGGGTCCACAAAGCATTCAAGTAATCGTTGGGACACAAGTACAATTCATAGCTGATGAAATTGAAAAGATCCGGCGGCAATAGCTGATACACTAAAAGTCTACGATCAGGATTATATTTTCTGATCGTAGAGATTTTTATGATAAAGTACTGGTTTTAAACGCGCAAAAGATATATCTTTAGTAACTCTGCTCTTAAAATAGAATAAAACGAATCGATGTTCTATAATATATAAGGGTATTGAATGAAGGATTTGCCATGAAGCTTGGAGAACTATTAATGAAGCTCGTCCGCCAATCATTTGAATAATTAGGATATCAGCGGTAATGAAGGCTGTATACATACACGTCAATCTATAAAATACGATCATATAGTGTACCAAGTTTTGAGCAAGGGATATCTTTTGCATTTTTTAAAACTTTTAGAATGGGGAGGTTCCGGTCTTGTATAAACAAAAAACCAAAGAAACTGACAGTAGTGTCATTGAGTTCATTGAGAACGTCGATAATCCAAAAAAGCGTGAAGATGCATATGAATTGTTGGATGTTTTCACCACAACGACAGGTTATGAGGCAAAGATGTGGGGACCGAGCATCATTGGGTTCGGTATCTACCATTATAAATATGAATCAGGTCACGAAGGAGATGCCCCCCTGGTAGGCTTTTCCCCTCGAAAAGCAAAAATCAGTTTATATTTTTCTCCAGGGGATAAAAAAAGGGAAGAATTATTACAGGCATTTGGAAAACACACTTCCGGAAAAGGGTGTGTGTACATCAATAAAGTGGCAGATATCGATATTAATGTATTGAAAGAATTGATTAATCAGTCTGTCAAGTTTTTGAGAGATAAGTACCCGGACAATGAAATATAATAGAATGTATGATCAATTTATAATTGTTTAAGAGGAACAAGAAAGCGAGTGGGAACGAAAATGAGAAAAATTAAAGTGGGCATAGTTGGGTACGGATTGTCAGGAGCAACATTTCACGCTCCATTACTAAGTGTTTTAGGGGAGTTTCAAATCACGAAAGTTGTCAGCTCCAAGAAGGAAAAAGTCCAAAAAGATCTGAAAGATGTGGAAGTGGTAAGCAGCTTAGAGGAAATTCTTGAAGACGCGTCCATTGATTTGGCTGTTATTACGACACCGAGTGGTTTGCATTATGAAATGGCCAAGCAATGCTTGTTAGCCGGGAAGCATGTCATCCTTGAAAAGCCGATGGTGGTGGAAGCATGGGAGGCAGAGGAGCTAATTAAGATTGCCGAGGAAAAGAATCTGCTATTAAGTGTCTATCATAACCGGAGATGGGATAATGACTTTTTGACCGTGAAAAAACTTATGGATGATGGAGTGCTTGGGGAAATCAATACATACCAAGTCCATTATGATCGATACAGGCCTGTGGTCAGGGATAGATGGAGGGAAAAACCAGGCCCGGGATCAGGCATGCTTTATGATTTAGGATCACATCTCATCGATCAAGCACTGCATTTGTTTGGATTGCCGCAATTCGTTTGGGCAGATGTATTTTCCCAAAAAGAAAATGCAGAAACGGATGATTATTTCCATGTGATATTAGGATATGAAAAGCTGAGAGTCATCTTGCATTCAGGCTCCATCGTTCCGAATAATGGACCGCGGTATCAGGTGCATGGAAGTAAAGGATCATTTATAAAGTACGGTCTTGATTGCCAAGAGGCTGCCCTAAGTGAAGGGAAAAAACCGATGGATGACTCTTGGGGTGCAGATGATCCCGAATTCTATGGTAAGCTGGTTACGGTTGAAGGAGAAAATGAGATACATGAAACCATTGAAACACTGCATGGTTCTTATTTAACGTATTATCAGGCAGTTGCCGATAGTATATTGAGCGGGAAAAAAGCTCCAGTCACTGCCCAAGAAGGGTTATCGGTCATTAAAATCATTGATGCGGCTTTTGAAAGCAGTAAAGGTAAGAAAGCCATTTATATTAAATGAAATTCAATTTCCCCTTATAACAATATGAATTGTTAAGCGGCCTTATTTTCAGAAATAAGGCCGCTTTTTATTTTGGTCAAATGCATGATTTTCCGGTTTATTTTGTAAATCAAAACTCCTGAATTCGATTGTTCCGCAAGAATTAGAGCTGTTTCCGCATGAAATTGGAGTGAATACTCGAGAGATTGGGGTTTACTCGTGAATTCGTGCCATTTACTCGTGAATTTGGAGCAAATACTCGTGAAATTCATACATTTACTCGTGAATTATCCCCTTTTACTCGTGAATTCAAATGTTACACAAGAATTAGAGCTGTTTACGCACGAAATTGGAGTGAATACTCGAGAGATTGAAGTATTTGAACTGGTGGATATACTGTTTTGGAGGATTTAAATTGATAAAATCATAATGAAAACCCCCGAATGGCGGCTGCTACTCGGGGGGCGTTAAGGTATAAAACTTGAAATGCCTTTTTAGCTCTAGGATAATGCCTTTGCATGAAGAGATCGCTTTTGCCAAGCCATGGTAATCAGCAAAGTAATGAATAAGAGGATAAGGCCCAACATGAACGGATAGGTAATGTGGACATCATACATCATTCCGGCAAGAGTAGGTCCGAGCACATTTCCGATGCTCATATATGCATTATTCATACCCATTGCAAAGCCCTGCTCATTTCCTGCCATCTTGGAAATCAGTGTGTTAAGAACTGGACGTAAGATGGAGGTGGAAAGGAAGATGACCAGTGAAATTAAAAAGAAAATCAGGTAACTTGAAGCAAATAGTGATAGCAGGAAACCGATGGCTGCAACACTGATAAAGATATTCAGCACATTCACTTCCCCGAAACGGTGTACAATCCGGTCGACGACAAACAGCTGTACAATTACACTGACGATACCGGTGGCTGTAACCATGACGGCGATGTCCTTAGGGCTTGAATTGAATTGATTATCAAGATAAAGACCAATGACAGATTCATATGCCATTAAGCCAAAGCTCATTACTAGAGTAATGATGAGTGGGATGAAATAGGGCATTTTCACGGATAGGGCAATCTTCCGAACCATCGTTTCGGTTTTTGCATCCATGGGTTGAGTAACCTGTGCCGTTTCGCTTTCTTTTAAAACAAAAATTGAAAATACCACAGCTGATAGGGATACCAACGCAGAAATCAAAAAGGGAAACTTCAAGCCAAAGTCAGCTAAAAAACCTCCAATTCCTGGACCGACTACAATTCCCAGTGACATGGCGGCAGATACTAAACTATTTCCTTTAGCGCGTTGATCAAATGTGGTGATATCGGCTACATAAGCAAAAATTGCGGGTATAAGCAAAGCTGCCCCGATCCCGCCAATGATGCGTGAAGCATATAATAACCAAATGGAATTGACTGCATAAAAAATAAACATGGATAATGTCAAACCGACCAATCCATAAATAATCATTTTTCTGCGCCCAAATTGGTCAGTCCATTTTCCGGCAATTGGTGAAAAGATAAGTTGTGCACCTGCGAAAATGGCAATCATTAGGCCAGCGGCGGTTCCTCCTTGATTAATGGAGGCAAGGTATGCTGGTAAAATGGGAATGATGATACCGAAACTTCCTATTGCTATAAACATATTGATCATGAGGATAATGATCTTTTTGCGTTGTTCTGCTGACATGGACAGCCTCTCTCTCTCTTTAAAAATCAATAACCAATTTAATTCGCATGGTTAATTTTTTGATACGTTAATTATGTTATAGTTTTAGATAGATAGTGTCAATAAGAAAGGATTGTCAAACATGCATTCAAGTGAATTGTATAATTTACATCTAGAAATCAAGGAATTAAGCAGCCTCTCACAGGAATTGGTGGAACCGTTATTGGTTAAATATGATTTAACTTCTGTACAGTACCGCGCATTGCAATTAATTGTCTTGACTGAATCCATAGCAGTTAAAGATGTTTCGAATCATTTAAAAATCAAACCTGCAGCAGGAACTGCACTAATTGACCGGCTTGAACGGAAGAAGTTGATTGAGAGGGTACACAGTGAGGATGATCGGCGGTTCGTTTTTATCCAATCCACCGAAAGTGGAAGGAAAACCTATCATTCCATAAATAAGGGTTTTGCCCAAATCTTTCGTGACTTTTACGGAGTCCTAAATGAAGAGGAAACGCAACGGCTCAAACAAATCGTCGGTAAACTTACCGAACATGCATCTTCTTGCATAGAGAATAAAATATAGTCTTCCTGACGTGTATAGTTTCCATTATAATAGAAAGAAGAGGGACATAATATTTTCTAAAGCAGTGAATCCCACTGTTTTTAGGGAGTTAATTATCAGAATAATTAAAAAATTTTATCCAAGTCAGTCCCCTGAGTATAACGTTATTCAATGATTCTTAAGAAATCCATTAAAGAAGATATGACTTTTGGAAAATGAATATGTATAAAAAATGGTAAGAAATTTTTTTCTCAATAACTCATCATGACGAACCAGGCAGAGGAAGTGTGCTGTAAGCAGAGAATCTCAAAAGAAGGAGATGGTAAAATGTTTTCCCCATTAACCCCAATGGATTGGAAGCGCAGGGCCGTAAAATATTATCCTCATAAAGTGGCAGTCATCGATGAAGAGAAAGAGTTTACATACAAGGAATTCGGGCAGCGGACAGATCAACTTTCCAAAGCACTGTATTCTTCGGGAATTGAAAAAGGCGACCATATTGCAGTAATGTTGCCAAATACGCATTATATGTTGGAATGTTTTTATGGCATTTGTCAAATGGGAGCGGTTATGGTTCCTTTGAATTATAGACTTGCTGCAGAGGATTTGGAATATATCATCAAGCATAGCGATTCAAAAATGTTGATTGTCGATGAAGAGTTCACCGCTCCGATCGAAAAGATCATTACTAGACTTTCCTTGGAAAAAATCATTATCGTCCATGTTGAAGGACATGAAACCACTTTACCTGGAATAGACTATGAAAATTTCATTTTGCATGCAATTGATGAAGCACTGCCAGAGGTTACAATCGATGAAAATCAACTTTTGACTATAAATTATACGAGTGGAACGACTTCAAAACCAAAAGGGGTAATGTTAACCCATCGCGGGAATTACATGAACGCCGCTAATTTCATTTATCACCTTGGAGTGAATCATGACGATGTATACTTACATACCCTGCCAATGTTTCACGCTAATGGCTGGGGAGGTGTATGGTCGGTAACGGCTACTGGCGGGACTCATGTATGTTTAAGGAAAGTCGATCCCCCTCTTATCCTCCAATTATTCGCCCATCATAATATTACATTATTATGTGGGGCACCTACTGTCGTCAATATGCTAGTGAATGATCCTAAAGCAAAAGAAACAAATATCAAAGTGCGCCCAAGGATGGCAACAGCAGGTGCACCTCCCGCAGCAGCGCTTATACAAAAGGCACAAGAAATCCTTGGCTTGAATATGATTCACGTATATGGATTAACAGAAACTTCCCCTTTCATCCTTTATAACGAGTGGAAGAATGAGTTTGAAGCTAAATCGGCGGACGAACAGGCAATAATAAAGGCAAGACAAGGAATTGAATTGGTTTTCAATGGGGAAACGATGGTAGTCAATCAAGATGGGAAAGAAGTCGCTTGGGATGGAAAAGAACTGGGGGAAATCATTACTCGCGGCAATGTTGTAATGGAAGGATATTATAAGGATCCGGAAAAGACGGCCGAAGCAATTAGGGATGGCTGGTTTCATACAGGAGATCTGGCAGTGACCTATCCTGATGGATATATTGAAATACAGGACAGGGCTAAGGATTTAATCATTTCCGGGGGAGAAAATATTTCTTCAACAGAGGTGGAAGGGGTATTGTATAAACATCCAGATGTTTTGGAGGCGGCGGTCATTGCCATCCCAGACGAAAAGTGGGGAGAAACGCCCAAGGCAATCATTGTGCTGCACCCCAATGCGGAAGTGACGGAAAATGAGATCATAACCTTTTGCCGCTCTAAAATGGCTCACTTTAAAGCACCCACAACAGTTGAATTCGTAGAGTCTTTACCGAAAACGGCAACAGGTAAGCTACAAAAATACCGTTTGAGGGAAATCCATTGGAAAGGAACGAAAAAGGTAAATTAAAGGCTTTCATTATAGGAACGGGACAATAGTAAAGGGTGTCATAATAAATTGATACAAAATTAAGTACGGCAAATAACAAGACCAAGAATGCTTTTAAAATAGCATTCTTGGTCTTTATTATTTTGGAAAGCACCATTTCCTCCGTATTACGTGGGAACCAGGTAGAGTAATTAACGAAGGCTTCCCAATGTAAGGTTTGACTTAGTGCAATAAGTATCCGTTATTTTAGGGTAAACTTGTTTTTTACCATTAGCATCGACTGATAGATGATAGGCGTGTTTTACCGGAAAAATAAACTGCCATTAAACTATAGGACTGCAAGCAAGTGTGATGCCAGTGCAGTATATGGGGAGTCAAATATGTAAACTAAGGAAAAAATTTTAAAACAGGTTAAAAGCATTATTTCTGGATAATTAGAGTAGAGGCTTACATCAATCGTTATTTTTTTAGGCTCTTTTCGTAATGATTGTTGTTTTTAAAACGAAACGATTTAAGGTTGATTGGAGCGCAAGTGCGAGACTCCTGCGGGAGCAGCGGGACAGGTGAGACCCCACAGGTGTTTACGCCGAGGAGGCTCACCGCCCGCCCCGCGGAAAGCGAGCATCTGGAGGGGAAATCAACCACACCGCTTTACTTGGTAAATAGCAACAAAGTATGCGAAAACAGCCTTTTTTTAACAATTCGTAAAGAATAGCACGGTAAATTTTAAAAAAACGAAATGAGATCACACTATAAGGAAGAAACTAATGAGCACATAGAAAAATAAGTGATAATCCATTAAAAATTCTGTAAATTTAAATCAAACATTATAACGTTATATTGATTAGTTCGACAAAATATGATAATCTATTTTTGTAAAGAGAAATGAAATGAATTCTTACACAATTCAGTGTAACCGTATACAAAGTACTTGCAATCGATAGGATGTACCGAAAAGGATGAGGGAAATGACAGATACGTTAGTTCTGAAGAATGTAAAGATGTTAGAGGGAAATGCAGCGGATATCATACTGGAAAATGGAATGATTAAAGAAATCGCACTTCCCGGAACTGCAACAGGGGATAAGATAATAGATTATGATCAAAAAGTTTTTGTTTCCAGCGGGTGGATTGATATGCATGTACATGCTTTCCCGGAATTCGATCCTTATGGTGATGAGGTTGATGAGATTGGATATAAAACTGGTGTAACAACGGTCATTGATGCGGGAAGCACGGGGGCAGATAGGATAGCTGATCTCGTTAACAGCTGTGAAAATTCCAAAACGAATGTTTTCGCCTTTCTGAATATTTCACGGATTGGCTTGAAAAGGATTGATGAGTTATCGGATATTTCATGGCTGGACGAAGAGGAATTAAGGAAGGCAATTTCCAAGTACGGGGATTTTGTCGTTGGGCTTAAAGCGAGAATAAGTAAAAGCGTGGTTGGCCCAAATGGTGTCGAGCCATTAAAAATCGCTAGGAAGTTCTCGGCTGAAAGTGGTTTGCCATTAATGGTCCATATCGGTTCAGGGCCGCCTGATATTAAAGAAGTCCTTGAATTACTTGAGGAAAAGGACATTATTACACATTTTTTAAATGGTAAAGCGAATAATTTATTTGATGAAAGAGAAGAGCCGCTTCCTGAGTTAAGTAAGGCAATTGAACGTGGTGTCCATTTGGATGTAGGTCATGGAACGGCAAGCTTTTCATTTAAAACTGCAGAAATGGCGAAAAAGCGGGGAATACGCTTTAATACGATCAGTACGGATATATATCGGAAAAACAGAGAGAATGGGCCAGTTTTTAATATGGCTAATGTGCTTACAAAATTTTTGTATCTGGGTTATCCATTAAAGGAAGTAATAGGTGCCGTTACGATCAATGCAGCAGCTTGGTTGCATAAACCCGAGCTTGGCAGGATTTCAGCAGGGGATACTGCGAACTTGACCTTATTCTCGATCAAGAATGAGCCGACCCTTTTAATCGATTCCGAAGGAGAAAAAAGGATGGCAGAAAAAAGAGTTGTCGTAAAAGGAGTGGTTATAAATGGAGAATTCATTGAATGCTAAATACGGTTTGAAAAGAGTCATAAATGCAAGCGGAAGAATGAGCATACTGGGGGTTTCTGCCCCAACTGACACAGTGATGGACGTGATGAAAAAAGGTGGGCAAAATTATGTTGAGATTTCTGATTTAGTCGATAAGTCAGGCCAGCATATAGCGAATTTGCTTCATTCCGAAGCAGCTGTCGTCGTAAACTCAGCATCGAGTGGAATTGTGCTTTCCGTAGCTGCGATCGTTACAGAAGGAAATAGAAGGAAAAGCGAAAGGCTTCATCAAGATCTCATACAAAAAAATGAAATCATCATGCTTAAAGGCCATAACGTTCAGTATGGTGCACCGGTTGAAACCATGATTTACCTAGGTGGCGGAAAATTGGTTGAAGTTGGGTATGCAAACGAAGGGAAGGCAGAACATATTGCGGATGCCATAAATGAAAATACTTCTGCCATTTTATACGTGAAATCGCATCATGCCGTTCAGAAAAATATGATATCGGTCGAAGAAGCATGGGAAGTGGCCAAAACGAATAATATCCCTCTGATTGTCGATGCAGCAGCGGAGGAGGATTTGGGAAAATATGTTCAATTCTCCGACTTGGCCATTTATAGTGGATCAAAAGCCATTGAAGGACCCACATCCGGTATCGTTGCTGGCAGAAAAAAATATATCGAATGGGTAAAGGTTCAATTGCACTGTATCGGAAGGAGCATGAAGGTTGGAAAGGAAACCACCTTTGGGCTGCTTCAGGCATTGGATGAGTATTTCGACAAGACGGATAATAGCGAAAAAGAAAAAGCTAGTTTACAAGTTCTCACATCACTTGAATCCATTGAGGGGGTAAAAGTAACGATAGTTCAGGATGAAGCCGGCCGTGCCATATATAGAGCACGTATTTCCATTGATCCTTTAATAACGGAAACAACGGCGAAGGAAGTGAACGAGCAGCTCAGAAATGGGGATATCGCCATTTACACACGTGATTATGGGATACGGCAGGGCTTTTTCGATATAGATCCGCGTCCATTGCAAGGTGATGATATACATGTCATTGAAGCACAATTAAGCACCATATTAGGAGGAAAACAAGGATGACAAACATAAACAAACGGTTATTGAATGATCGTGTAGCCTTAAATGTACTTGCAAATAGTGTAGAAAATGCAGTGGAAGTCTTTGAAGCAGCGGAAGGCCATGTATTGGTTGGTGTACTCTCAAAGGATTATCCAACTGTGGAAGATGGTGTTACAGCAATGAAAGAATATGGGAAAGCCATTGATGAGGCCGTCTCAATAGGATTGGGCGCGGGCGATAATAGACAGGCAGCGGTTGTCGCAGAAATAGCAAAATACTATCCAGGCAGTCATATTAACCAGGTTTTTCCTGCTGTTGGTGCTACGAGGGCCAATTTAGGCGATAAGGACAGTTGGATAAATTCACTTGTTTCTCCAACTGGGAAAGTGGGTTATGTGAATATCTCCACTGGTCCAGAAAGTGCAGGTGCAAGTGAAACTGCCATTGTGCCTATCAAAGCCGCCATTGCGCTGGTTCGCGATATGGGAGGAAATGCTCTGAAATACTTCCCGATGAAAGGCCTGAAGCATGAAGATGAATATCGTGCTGTGGCAAAAGCTTGTGGTGAAGAGGGATTTGCATTGGAACCAACAGGTGGAATCGATTTAAATAATTTCGAGACTATACTAGAAATCGCGTTAGAAGCAAAAGTGCCTAAAGTCATTCCCCACGTATATTCTTCCATCATCGATGAAGAGACTGGAAAAACGAATGGGGAGGATGTACGGAAATTATTGGCCATAACAAAAAAATTGGTTGAAAAATATGCCTAAAAGGATTGTGGCATTCGGGGAAGTAATGATGCGTTTGCAGGTACCGGGGCATGAATTGCTATCACAGGCCAACACTCTGCAATACTCCTTTTCAGGCACGGGGGTAAACGTTGCTTCTGCGATGACAAAGCTCGGACATGATGGGTATCTTGTGACAAAGTTACCGGATAATCCCCTTGGGGATTCCGCGATTTCATCTTTGCAGCGCTTAGGAATCGGAAGGAACTTCATCTCTAGAGGCGGCAAATACTTGGGGATGTACTTTTTGGAAAATGGTTTTGGACAGCGGGCGAGCCGTGTCACATATTCCAATCGACTGGAAAGCAGTTTTAATACAGCCTCCTTATCCGATTATGACATGGATATGATTTCGGAAAGTACGGATATCATCCATTTTTGCGGAATCACGCTTGCAATGGCGGAAAATGTACGGGAAAGTATGAAGGTGCTGGCTAGAAAAGTTAAAGAAAAAGGCGGTACAGTCTGTTTCGATTGCAACTACCGCCCCTCTTTATGGGAGGGAGGTTATGCTGACGCAAAGCCTCATTATGAAGAAATGCTTGCTTTGGCTGATATCGTCATGATGAATGAGAAAGACGCCCTATATATTTTAGGAATGAAGTCTGAAGGTTCCACAAGGGAAGAACAGCTAATCGAGTTGATCCCTGAGGTGGCAAAGAAATTCAATATTCAGTCGATAGCAGGGACACACCGTTCAATCAACAGTGATAATAGCCATACATTGAGGGGGTATATATACAAGGAAGAAACATTTTACTTTTCCGATATCCTATCATTTTCCGTATATGATAGAATAGGTTCAGGCGATGCTTACACCAGCGGAATCTTACATGGCGAATTACGAGGGTATTCCCCTGAAAGGACAGTTCGGTTTGCGGCTGTTTCAGGAATGCTGGCATGTACTGTCGTTGGGGATACTCCTTTGGCAACCGAAAAGGAGATAATCTCGGCAATGGAAGGTAAAATGGAAGATATTAAGAGATAAAAGGCAGGAGATTAGGAATGAATGTGAACAGAAAAAATGGACCGATGTATTTACAGATAAAAGAAATATTAAAGGATCGTATTTTACATGGGGTTTATGCCATCGACACAAACATTCCCTCCGAGCCTCTTTTGGAAGAAGAATTTAACGTAAGTAAGGTCACTGTCCGTAATGCAATCAAAGAACTCGTGCAAGAGGGGTATGTTGAAAAGAAAAGCGGCAAAGGCACTAAGGTCATAGCTAATGGTTCGATTGTCAAACTTTCCAAAGGAAAGCGTTTCACAGAGCTGTTGGTGGAGGAAGGGCACTCCATTTTAAAAAAGGTGTTAAACATAAGTCATGTTGACCTTTCTTCGGACACTAAGCTGCATTCTTTATTTGGTGACCATTGCATAAGTATCGAACGGATATATATATTGGACAATGAACCTTATATTTACTTTACACATTATGTTTCAATCGATATGAACGAAGAAGATATGAAAGAGGTCCAGATCAATTCTTTGTACCGCTTTTTGGAAGATCAAAACGTCAAACTTGAAACATTCAGAGATGAGTTTGCCGTTGCTATCGCTCCGGATCACATTTGCGAAACACTGAAAATCGAAAACAAGAGTCCTGTATTAAAAAGGATTCGGATTTCCAGTGATGGGGACGGAAATGTTATGGAATACAGTGAAGGGTATTACAACACGGCTAAACAGAACTACATTGTGACATATAATGAGCCGGTACAATAATCCAATTATTGTATCAGGCTGAATGTAAGCGATTTCAATAGGGTGGGGAGAACATATGGATCTATATTTATTAGGAATCACGCTGATAGCTATCGTAATTGTTATTTTGGGGGTATCATGGTGGAAATGGCATGCATTCATTAGCTTGACTGTAGCCAGTTTATTTTTAGCGGTTTTTTCTGGACTGCCGATGGACAAGATTGTAGGAGCATATGAAACGGGCGTCGGAGCGGTCCTTGGTCACCTTATTGGAATATTGGCTTTAGGGACCATCTTAGGAAAGATGATGTCCGACTCTGGAGCCGGTATGCAGGTTTCTGACTTTTTCATTAATAAATTCGGCGTGAAGAACCTGCCTTGGGCCATGCTTTTATCTGGTTTCATCATAGGCATTCCGGTATTTTTCGAGGTTGGTTTAGTAATATTGCTGCCTTTGGTCATTTCCATTCGGAAATCAACCAAAGTGAACATCTTGTTAATTGGTATTCCAGTACTTGCTGGTTTATCGATCGTACATGGGCTGGTACCTCCGCATCCGGGAGCCATGACAGCTATTGGAATCTATAATGCAAACATGGGACACGTACTTCTGTACTCATTGATCATCGCATTCCCGACTGCTGTAATCGCCGGACCTCTATTCGCAAAATGGGTTCAAAAACGGGTTATTCCTGTTGGTGAACCGGAATTGATCCGGGTGGTAACAAAGTCAAGTGGTTTACCAGGGACTGGGGTTTCGTTCTTCATCATCCTCTTGCCTGTATTGTTGATGGTTTTAACTGTCTTGGCTCCTTATTTGCCGCTACCGGGTTCCGTTGAAAAATTCTTATTGTTTATCGGCAGTCCGGTGATTGCCTTATTAATCTCCTGTTTTGCTGCTTACTACTTCTTGGGCTACAGACAGGGAATGGACAAATCACTAATTAAAAAGTTGACGGAAGAATGCCTATTGCCATTAGCCTCGATAATCCTTATTATCGGTGCTGGCGGAGGATTCAAGCAAATTTTAATTGATAGTGGCGTAGGGACTGCGATCGCTTCCATGTCTGAAGAAATTTCTTTATCCCCGATCGTTCTTGCATTCCTTGTGGCTGGATTGATTCGGATTGCCACAGGTTCTGCAACCGTCGCTTTGACCACGGCAGCTGGGATCGTTTCACCGGTCGTTGCCAATATGACGGGTGTTAATCTAGAATTGCTCGTAATTGCCACGGGAGCAGGCTCACTTATGTTCTCCCATGTTAATGACGCAGGTTTCTGGTTGGTAAAAGAATATATGGGACTAACCGTTAAAGAAACTTTCAAAACATGGACAGTCATGGAAACATTACTTTCCTTCGTGGCATTCGGTTTGGTTTTAATTTTCGATATATTCATTTAATTAAAGAAAATTTCTAAATGTCTGAATAAGTAACATTTACCTCCGTGAACTGTCTTGGGGTGACAGATCACGGAGGCTTTTATTTAGTCATGGAACATGACCGGTTTTACTCTTAACGATAGGTCATTGCGGAAACCAGAAACAAAATTCATTCACAATCGGAAGTAGTTAGACTATTGACAAGGGTGCAGTTTCATCCTGGAGACGTTTGTTTGGCTCCTCGAAGATATAAGTCCTGACAGAGACTTCTATATTGGAAGATTGACAGCTTCCCGTTTACATATTCATTCTGAATATAATCCAATAATTCATTGGCATGGTTAGGCTTTTGACGTTTTTCCTGAATATAATGGAGAATTAAAACTTCTATATTCACACACTCACCTTACTTGACAAGTATTTTTTTCCATTAACAATATAACATGGGCATTCAAAAAAATATCATTTTTTGAATATTTTAACTATCGACATATTTATACAAATAAAGGGATGATTTGGAATGGCGGTGGGAAATTTTATCGGGAAATGCAAAAAAAGGGTGATATGGTACCGACTTACTTTTAAGTCGGTACAAGGAAAAACCCCTGATAATTCAGGGGGTGGATTGTTAATTTAGGTGATAAGACTGATTTTACAAGGACTTCATGCTTGTATCTTTTGTACATGTATAGGTGATAAGCGCAGTTCTGCGGATTCTCTCTTAATGGAGAATAAATAAGCTCCCAAACCTAAGATGGCTGTAAAAATCAGCATGGCGATTGATGAACTGAAGTCCCCGCCAGACAAGTCACGAAGCCATCCCATGATATAGCTCGAAAAGCCGCCCATGATATTCGTGAAGCCAATTAGACCAGCGGCCCGTCCTGCCGTTTCAGGTGTTGAGTATTTTACCATGAGCATATTGCTTAGATGGAACACACCGCCTTGACATCCCATTGCCAGTCCCATACAAAGTCCGGCCAAAATAGGGTTGGGAATGAAAACAGCTACAGTCAAAAAGACAGCCGTCAATGAAAATAGAATCGTGGCCATCAAACTTGGACGTCTGGTTTTGTCTGCCAGAAAACCGCATGCCAAGACAAAGCCTAAAGCGAATAGCCAGGAAAGTGAAGTTATGCTCGACATTCCTTCCTTTTCGAATCCTTTTGCTTCAATTAGATATGTAGGAAGCCAAATGCTGATTCCGAAAAATAAGAAGGAGCATACGAGCATGCCGAACCAAACGATCCAGAAACGATAATCTTGGGCGAAACTTTTGTTCTCGGAGGGGGCGGTTTCTTTAATTTCATCATCCGTTTGGCGAATGAAAGCTAATTCCTCCTTACTTATACGGGGGTGCTCTTCTGGTGTATTTCTTGTCATAAAGATGAACATCGGGATATTTATAAATAAGTTGAAAGCTGCAAGCATAAAGAAAGCTGCTTGCCAGTGGAGTAAAGATATTAAGAGCACCAAAACCACGGCTCCCATTGCCGGTCCTAAATAGTTTCCGGTAAGCCAAGATGCCTGGGCCCTCCCCAATTCGCGTTTATTAAACCAGTTAGAAATGAGTTTTCCGGAAACCGGAATCATCATCCCTTCACCAAAACCAAGAATGACCCTGCTTATTAAAAATATTTCATATGAATTTGCCAGGCCTGACATAATCATCGTGAGTGTCCAAACGAATAAACCGGCGATGGCTGTTTTTCGGGCACCTAATTTATCAATGATGAAGCCCCAAAAAAGATTTGACACTCCATAGGCAATGGTGAATACAAAAGATAGAAGACCGATCTTTGCATTTTTGTCATCGCCTGTTATACCGAGTGCATGCAAGAATTCAGGATCTGTTTGAATGATGGAAATGCCAACCTTATCAATTTGTCCGAAAAACCAAAAGAAAAAAATTGGAACGGCAATATAAAACCATCTTTTTTGCCCTTTTAACATAATACCATCTCCTTGTCGCTTTTTAGCATTCCTTAAAACACTTACCATTGAGCATAAGTGAATTACGGTTTTCCCTTTATAAAGGTACTAGTTTTGATTTTTCATTTAAGAGCTTTCCCGCCTTCCTTTATAATTTTGATAGATAAAAAGTCACGGAAATGTTTTGTAAGGAAAACAAAGTTTTACTTTCTTAACGATAAATTAAAAAAAAATGATTGTCAATTTAATATTTAGACAATTTTTTATCTTTGGAATAAACAAACTTATAAGCGCTTTCACTTAAAACGAACTCTGTTTCATCCCATTGAGTAAATGGACACTATCAAGCAAGGACTTAAAAAAGGAAGTATTTAAAATCTTTTGTGTCAAAAAAACTAATTAATATCAAATTATTAAAAATTCTGACTTGTTGATATTGAATTTAAAATCAGGAAAATCTATAATTCATTTATATTGTTTTGTATATGAAATACTTAATATGGAAAAAATCATGATTTTGCAGAAAGTATCGATGTATTAAAATTCTATATTTGTTTCCACTTGTAAAATTGGTTATATTTGGTTTTATCGAGCTTTTCTATCGATACGTCAATTAAGCTAGGCCTTCCAAATAGTTTTATATATGTAAATATGCTTTAATTGACACATATACACTATTCAATTTAAACATGAAGAGTAAAGGGTAGAAGGGAAGCCAATTAGAAGAATGCCCGATTCATTATCTGAAAAAAGGGGAGTAAAAGCGCTTGTTATCCTGCATTGTTTGAGAAACAAGGAGATACCAGCTCGGTCATTCGATGGTCGGCTATCGCTCTCGATTTTACTAGCCGATTTCCTGAAGTGGTGAAGGCGTTGATCATATCTGATACAACTCATGAGGCAGCTGTTGCTAGTATGGAAGAAAGTAAACGGAAATTACTGAATGGATTATAATCCATCGAAACGTAGATGAGCATGCAAAGCAGAGGCAGTTCACTACGGCGCCCATGTTTTTGTCTAGTTAGGAAGTGAAAGCATCTGACTTCTGCAATTGCTTCCGTCAGGATACCGGTCATTTTCTTTCTCCTTTTCAAATTTGAACCAAGTGGACATCCTATCTTCAATATTTGTTCCGCCTTTGGTCTTGAGTGGTGAACTGATACTGAGTACGTTGATTCCGAGTTTTTCATTGTTCGGAAGTTCGGCCATTTATGTTATCAGCAGGATCCAGGTGTGTTCAATCATCATGGTGCGGATTTTACAGACAAAGGTATGCAACCATTGAAGTATGCATCAAAAATCATTCACCAAATGAACTTCCAGAAAAAAATGTACATATACTGCAAGTTCTTCTTTCTAGGTATGAAGAAAGCTTTAATGAATGTGAATATTCTGGAGAAAATGAGATTTATTCACAACAGGGGGGAATACTGGAATGGCAAGCGAAGAAAAAGAGAAAGAGAAATATAGTGCTAATTCATTGGTTAGAGGGTTGGAAATCATTAAGCTCTTTAATGAAGTACAGCCGAGTTTGTCTCTTTCAGAAATTGCAAAACAACTGGGAGTAAGCAGAACGGTACCATATCGTTTATTATTCACATTACAAAATATCGGTTATTTGTCTCAGGATGAACATACCAAACGTTATAGTTTAACGCCAAAGGTTCTTGAATTGGGATTCAGCTATTTGAATAGCTTGAAATTCCAGGAAATTGTCCAACCATATATGGAGAACCTGCGTGATGAAATCGGAGCCTCCTGCCATCTATCCATTTTGGATGGACAGGAAGTCGTTTATGTTGGAAGTGCCCCAATCAGAGGTGTATCCGCTGTCAATGTGAACATAGGTTTGCGGCTGCCGGCACATGCATTGGCCAATGGAAAATTACTTTTGGCATATCAACCGAAGGAAATGCTAATGCAAATGTTCAAAATCTCAAACCTGACTCCTTATACAGACAAAACACTCACCGCGCCGGGTGAATTTCAAAAACAGCTGGATTCGATACGGCAGAATGGTTATTCGATGACAAGCGGGGAATTCCACCCTGGCATCCGTTCTGTTGCCGCTCCGATTTTTGACAGGACTGGGAAAGTATTGGCCGCCTTGAATGTCGTGGCAACTGAGTCAGCTTACCAGGAGGATTTCATCGATAAAATTGCCTTGCCGAAACTTTTGGAAGTTTCTCGGCAGTTATCCGTTTATATGGGATATAGTGGGGTTAAGCCGTATCAACACGAGGATGTTTGAACATACTTGAGTCCCAATCTATTAATAAGTTAATAACCTCTTTCGAAAGTGTGGATCTCCCAATAGGGTATCCACACTTTTTTGTGTTTAAGGAAAGACGTTTATCCCAAAGGGCTGAGCGTTCGGATTATAAAAATAGTTTTAAATATTCTAAAAATTAATTGACAATGAAGCGGTTTCATTTTAGACTTAATTCATAGACAAAACAATGTTTTGCTTATGAAACATGATGCGATTTAGAAACAACCAATAAGGGAGGAATTTTAAAATGACAAAAGAAGCTTTTTCAGTAAAGGATTTTGAAAAAAAATATGTTGCCCGATTGAAAGACCGTTCGCTTGATTGGGATGTCTTGAAGTTCCAAGAAGAAATCGATCCCGCATATAAACGCGCACAAATGAGATATATCGGACGTGGTGCCACTGCCAATAACGATACGAATGTAATTAAAGGTGAACATTTCACATTAAGTACAATGGTGCTTCCTCCGGGATGTATCGGTCCTTTGCACCTTCACGACGATGTTGAAGAAGTGTTTTTCATTCTTGAGGGTGAGGTCACGGCATTAATTCAAGAGGACAGCTACAGTGAAGTGCATGAAATTAAATTAAGTGCGAGAGACTGCATCAGCAGCCCACCGGGGGTTTATCGGGGAATTAGGAATGACGGGGATGTAGAAGCGCGCATGCTCGTGATGTTAGGGGCAGTTAAGCCTAACTTACCGACATATCCTGAAGGCAGTGAACTGGAAGAATTGCGTAAACAACGCTCTAAAGAAAGAGAAGCCATCATTAAAGACTGATCATTTAGCCGAAAAGGGCACCTGCATTATGAAAATTAATGAGGCGCCCTTTTCGATTAGATTGTTAAATATGGCCCATGCAAATTATCTAAAGGGCAATCTAAATTATGGGAGGTATAAAAAATGCTTGGGATTACTCATTTACGACATATAAGCATGATAACTCCGAATTTCGACGATCAAGCAGAGTTTTATGAAAAGGTTTGGGGTCTGGATAGGGTGGATGTTCCGGAAGAGGAGAATACGGTTTATTTCCGCGGGGCCGGACCGGAACATCATATTCTAAGCCTTCACAAGGGAGAAAAACGAGGATTGCACCATATAGCCTTTGGCATGGTCGATAAAAATGCGGTGGACCGTGCAGCGGGGATATTACAATCGAAGGGCGTTCGAATTATTGAACAGCCTGGATATTTGGATGAAGCAGGTGCCGGTTATGGCCTGCGGTTTATTGATCCGGAAAACCGCGTGATTGAGCTTTCGGCTTGGGTGGAAGTGCAAACGTCTATTTGGAGCAAGAAAAATGTTGATCCAGTGAAATTGAATCATGTTGTAATGAACACGAAGAACTTAGATATGATCGTTGAGTTTTATACGGATGTACTTGGTTTCAAAGTTACTGATTGGAGTGAGCACCAAATGTCATTCCTACGGTGCAACAGGAAACATCACTCCATTGCCTTCAATCAAGATGAGCATGCTTCAGTTAATCATATCGCATACGAAGTCGATTCCGTGGATGAACTGATGCGGGGAATAAGCAATGTGCGAAAAGCGGGCTTGTCAGAACTTTGGGGACCTGGACGTCATGGGCCTGGAGACAATATTTTCTGTTATTTTCAAGACCCAGGCGGTTTTGTTATGGAGTATACATGTTACCTGGAAACGATCGAAGATGAATCGGAGTGGAGAGCACGTGTATGGAAACGGGTTCCGCATTTAATGGATCAGTGGGGGATTGCAGGGCCGCCGAAACCTGAAGCCCGCAAAGCAATGGGAGGAGATCCTGATCCGGGCTGGGTTGATTCTCAGATAGATGATTCAGTCATGGCGGAAAAATGAGGAGGATATTGCTTTCCTCCCATTATTCTTGCACATAGTTAGCTACTTGTATATTAAAGGACAGTGTTTAAGGAAAATGGCTTTGAAAAGGAGTGACGAGAGTGGACTTAGGATTGCAAGGAAAAGTGGCTGTCATTATGGGCGGCACGTCGGGCGTGGGATTAAAAACAGCAGAAATGTTTCTGGCTGAAGGAGCAAAAGTGGCTATATGCGGCAGAAGTGCAGAGCGTATGGAAAGTGCACAAACTCAATTGCTCGCATTTGGTGAAAAGGCAGATATTTTTGCATCAACATGTGATGTCACCTCAAAATCGGATGTGGATTCTTTCATTAATAGTACCGCTGAGAGTTTTGGCGGAATCGATATATTGGTGAATGCAGCCGGTCAAAGCGTGATGGGTCACTTTTTTGACATAACGGATGAGCAGTGGGAAGAACAGATTCAGTTAAAATTTTTTGCCATCATATATGCCGTTCGTGCTACGCATCCTCATTTAGTGAAAAGGGGAGGCGGGCGTATTATTAATATTAATGCAACGCTTGCTAAAGAACCTGAACGTCATATGGTAGCGACTGCAGCAGCAAGGGCTGGTCTCCTTAATTTAAGCAAAACCTTGTCCCAGGAATTGGCCTTTGACAATATATTGGTTAATTCAGTGAGTCTTGGATTGATCCGGACGGACCAATGGGAGCGAAGAAGATTGAAAAATGCGCCTGATATGGACCCGGAAGAGTATTACGGAGACCTTGCGAAAAAACGGAATATCCCTCTTGGTCGTGTAGGGGAAGCGGAAGAAGTGGCCAGTGTCATCGTTTTCCTTGCTTCAGACAAAGCAAGTTATGTAGCGGGTTCGACGATTGAGACTGCAGGAGCGATCGGAAAGGCACTATAAATACTAAAAAAGGTAGGATAATGCGATGAAAATACAAGAAGAAATAGAGTTTACGACCGCCGATGCCATCGTAAAGGAGCTGGTTCTAGCAGGTGTGGAAGCTGCTTTCGGGATTGTCAGCATTCACAATATGCCCATCTATGATGCAATTCTTAGAGAAGGGAGCATCAAACTCATTTGTTCACGCGGCGAGAGCGGTGCAGTCAACATGGCTGATGGATATGCCCGCGCAACTGGGAAATTGGGTGTAGTGATTACGAGTACCGGTACAGGGGCAGGAAATGCTGCTGGTTCACTGGTGGAAGCATGGGCAGCAGGTGTCCCCCTTCTTCATCTTACTGGTGAGGTGGCTTCTTCTTATCTTGGTACAGGCAAAGGATACATACATGAGTGTAAAGATCAGCTTTCAATGATGAGCGGAGCTTGTAAAAATGCAGTGAGGCTTAGAAACCCTGACCAATCTGCAGCAGTAGTAAGGAAGGCGATCCAAGAAGCGTTAACTGCACCAACGGGTCCGGTTACATTGGAAATCCCCATTGACTTTCAATCGGCGATCATAGAAGATCTTTCACTCGAAGGGCTAAGGGCTTCAACATCTGAAACAAATTCATTGCCATTTATTCCTGAACAAGCCTTGCAAAAAATGGTAGGTGCACGCCGTCCTGTAATATGGGCTGGTGGTGGAGTCATCAGTGCCAATGCTTCACAAGAGCTGCAAAAATTAGCCGAACTCCTTGGTGCAGCGGTTATAACCAGTCAGTCAGGAAAAGGCTCGATTCCAGAAAACCATGAACAATGCATCGGACATTTTGCGGCATATGAAACGACAAAAGAGTTTTTAAGAAATGCAGATTTATTGATTAGCGTCGGTGTAAGGTTTAGGGGGAATGAAACATCCAACTGGAAAGTGCCGGTCCCACAAGAACATATAGCGATCGATGCGGATTGGCAGGCCATTAACCGTAACTATAAAGCCACGTTAGGATTGGTTGGTGATGCAAAAGATATGTTAGCTGCCATCATTCAAAAGCTCGAAGAACAATCAGTTCAGGCTGAGCCTTCTTATTTAAAAGAAGTTCTTTCGCTTAGAAATGAAGTTCGCGCTCAACTCAGGGAAACGCTTGGGCCTTTTGAGCAATTTGCAGATGGCATGAGGGAGATATTACCAGACGATACCATTTTAGTTCGTGATGTAACCGTACAGGCAAACGTTTGGGGCAGCCGCTTATTTGAAATCTATGAACCGAGAACATCCATTCATGCATCAGGCGGCGGAATTGGTCAGGGTCTTCCTACAGCGATCGGTGCCCAAATGGGGTGTCCGGATAAAACCGTCGTACTTATGGCTGGAGACGGTGGGTTTATGGTGAATGTCGGGGAAATGGTCACGGCATCCGAAGAAAACTTACCAGTTATCATTATATTGTTCGATGATTCAGGCTATGGGGTTCTTCGCAACATTCAATCAGCTGCATATGGTCGGCAGGTAGCCGTGGATTTATTGAGTCCTGATTTTGTGAAATTGGCTGAGTCCATGCATTTTGATGCTGTCCGTATTGGGTCTGGAGATGAATTCATATCCGAACTGGAAAAGGCAAAGAAAAGACGTAAACCTTCAATGATCGTTGTTGATATGGAAGCTGTAGGGCCTATGGCCAAGCCATTTGGAGGACCGCCAGGAGCTGCGGAAGCGTTCAAGCCCAAAAAACTATAAGGAGGATTGAAAAATGATTTCGACATACCCATTTGTTTCAGGAAAATACCTAGTTAATGGAGAATGGAAAGAACCGGCGGATAAAGTCGATGTAGTAAATCCGGCATATACATCGGAAGTAGTTGGCCAGGTGGCTAAATGCTCTGAAGAAATCGTGAATGACGCGATTGAAGCGGCAGAAAATGCTTTTGAAACGTGGTCTCGCTCTGATATTGGGGAACGGGCTAACCGGATGAACACTGCGGCAGAAGAACTTTCAAAAGTAATCGAGGAAAATGTTACAGTTTTTGTACGTGAAAATGGCAAAACACTTGTTGAAGCTAAAAAGGATTTACTGCGCTGTGTGGAAGTCATGAAGGGCTGTGCAGCAGAATTACTTGATTGGTGGAAGCCTGAAGTGCTCCCTGGAAATCAAAAAGTCCAGATCCGAAGAAGGGCAAGAGGTGTCACGGCAATTATCACACCGTGGAACTCACCAATGATATTAACCTTTAAAAGGGTCATACCTGCTGTTTTGGCAGGCAATGCCGTTGTCGTAAAACCTGCAACGAATTGCCCGTTAACGATAATGACCTGTTTAAAAGTAGTTGCTGAACATTTTCCTCCAGGAGTCATCAATATAATCTCCGGATCAGGAAAAGCAATCGGCGACAAACTATGTTCCGATTCACGCGTACGGACATTGGCGTTTGTCGGAAGTACGGAAACCGGAAAAGATATCATGCAGAAATCAGCTGGAAATCTGCAAAAAGTATATATGGAACTTGGCGGAAATGACCCTGCCATCATTTTGGAAGATGCCAATATGGATGAAGCCGCTATCAAACGTTTGAGGATGGGGATTTTACGGGCGGCGGGTCAGGTCTGTTCTGCAGTAAAAAGAGTGTACGTCCAAGAATCACGTTATGATGAGGTTGTGGAAAAGCTGACCAAAGAGTTTAGCCGGATGGTAATTGGTGATGGAATTCAGCCTGACGTGACTATGGGTCCATTGAATAATAAAGCACAATATGACTTTGTGAATGGCTTGATCGAACGTACCGCTAAATCAGGAGGAAATATAATCACGACTGGCATTCAGCTGAATCCTGAGACTTGGGATAAAGGTTATTATATGCTTCCTTCCATTATTACTGGTGTCGATCAGCAGAGCGAATTGGTTCGGGTAGAACAATTTGGACCCATCATTCCAATTTTACCTTTCAATGATATTGATGAAGCTGTAAAATTAGCGAATGATAGTGAGTTTGCGCTGCGTGCATCTGTTTGGACCGAGAATGAAGATATCGCTGTCGAAATGGCTGATCGCCTCGAAGCTGGTGCGGTTTTCCATAATAATCATACCGTTTTCAGCGACTTGGCTCTGGATTTCCCTGGCTTAAAAGAAAGTGGTGTTTCGCGGGAAACAAGACATTGCGGTTTGGAATTCTTTGCGGACTCGTACGGGTTTGCTGATTGAGGAAGGATGAAACTACATGAAATTAGGTTTAATCGGGTGCGGTAATATCGGGAAATTTCTGCTTCAGGCCATTAATAACGACGGGCTACTTCCAGGTGGGAAAATCGTTGCGATTTATGCCCGCCGTGAAGAAATCGGGGCACAACTAGCTGAAGAATTCGGGACACAGCCATTTAGGGATGTCGATGAACTCCTTAAATCCGATGTAGATTTAGTCATAGAGGCTGCAACGATTGAAGCAGCTGAAGAGTATGCATTGAAAGTGCTTAAAAGCGGGAAGGATCTCTTGCTGAGCAGTATTGGCGTGATGGCGAATCCTGCCTTTGAAGAACAATCAAATCAGATTTGTAAAATGAATAACGTGAATATTCTCCTTCCGTCTGGTGCGATTGGAGGTCTCGATGTACTAAAGTCTGCAAAAGCGGTGAATGGCCTTGAATCTGTTTGCATCACCACTAGAAAACCGCCAAACGCATTGCCTGCAGGTTCTACAGTGACTGAAGAAACGGTATTATTTGAAGGATCTGCTGCAGAAGCGATCAAACAGTTTCCGAGAAACATTAATGTTGCGATTGTGCTGTCCATGGCTGGTCTTGGATCTGAGAAGACGAAAGTGAAAATCATTGCCGATCCAAATGTGTTAAAAAACAATCACCTGATAGAAGCGTCAGGTTCGTTCGGGAAACTGAAACTGGAAGTGGAAAATGATCCGATGCCAAATAATCCGAAAACGAGTTATCTAGCGGCATTAAGTGTTTTGGCTACTCTGCAAAATAAGGAAAAGAGCGTTCAAATTGGGTAAAGACTTATGATTTAAAGCTTGGAAGGGAGAGAAAAAGTATGCTTAAAACTGATAAATCCTTAGATGAAATGTCGAAACAGCAAGTTATTAACTATCTGACCGAAACGGTTAAACCAGAGGAAGGCGCTATACCTGCATACCTCCTTGGAGACCCAAAGGTTTATGATATAGAACATGAAAAAGTGTTTTTGAAAACATGGGTTTTTATAGGTCATGATTCTGAAGTACCCAACAAAGGAGACTTCATGACCCGTGAACTGGCTGGCTACTCGCTCATCATCACTCGTGATGCAGAAGGGGAAATCAGGGCGTTTTATAATATGTGCACACATCGCGGAATGAAACTATGCCGTGCAGATAAAGGGAACAAGTCATTATTTACGTGTCCCTACCATGGGTTTAATTTCAAAAACACTGGTGAGCTTGTAGGGGTGCCATTACAAAAGGACATATATGGGGGCAATCTTGACCGGGCGGAAATGGGCCTTCACAAAGTGAAGCTTGAATCCTATAAAGGTCTTTTATTTGGAACTTGGAATGAAGATGCAGAGCCGCTTGAAGAGTTTCTTGGAGACATTAAATGGTATTTGGATATACTCGTAGGTCGTGCAGAAATGGAAGTAATCGGGGTCCCGCAAAGATTCGTTGTCAATTCAAACTGGAAGGTTGGTTCCGATAACTTTGTTGGTGATTCCTATCATACGATGGTCACACACGGATCCATTGCCAAACTGGGCATGGTGCCCAATGCTACCTATTCAAAGCGTGGTTTTCAAATCCATACGGATAACGGGCATGGACTGAACTTAGGGACACCTAACCCAGACTTCGCTTTCCCGGAAGAATTGAAAGATGAATTTAAAACTAATTTGTCTGAAGAACAATATGGAGTGTTATCAAACTTGAAGAATATGATTGGGAACGTTTTCCCCAACTTATCATTTTTAATATCCCATACAAAAATCAAAGACCAATTCATATCCAACACTTCAATTAGGATGTGGCGGCCAATCGGTCACAATAAAATGGAAGTGATCGCTTGGATGCTCGTGGAAAAGAACGCTTCCCAAGATTGGAAAGATAGATCAAGAGATTCATTTATATTGACCTTTAGCCCATCAGGTATTTTCGAACAGGATGATACGGAAGTGTTTACGGATATTACTGAAGCAGCCCAAGGCCCAATGCCTTTCCTAAAGAATTTAACCTACAATTATACAATGGGGCTTCATCGTGAACCAGTTGATTTTATAGGACCTGGTGTTGCTTATGATGATAAATTCACTGAAGCGAGCCAAAGGAATTTTTACAAGTACTGGCTTGAATTAATGACGAAATGATAAGCGGGAGGGGGAACGGAAATGAATGTGGAGAAAATGTTGCTCAAATGTGAATTTGAACAGTGGCTGTATGATGAAGCTCAACTATTGGATGATATTGAATTTGATGATTGGTTCGATTTAATGCACTCCAGCTTGCGTTATCAAATGCCTGTACGTGTAAATAAAGAAGGTGTGGAACGCCCGGATTATTCAACGGAAATGTTTACATTTAATGATGATATTGAGCTGCTTAAACTGCGCGTGGATCGTTTGAAAACGGATTATGCTTGGGCGGAAATACCGCCGTCAAGAACACGGCGTTTTGTCTCTAATGTACGTGTTAAAGACTATGTTGAAGGTGAAAAGGCAGTCGTCAAGAGCTATCTGCTTATCTATCGAAGCCGCAGCACGGATATTCAACATGATTTGATTTCGGGGGAACGAAATGATGAATTCATTTTCGAAGAAGGTAAGTGGAAACTTTCCAAAAGGATATTCATTGTTGATCAATCAACGATAAATACCAGAAATCTTGCTATCTTCGTATAATATTGACTTGGATAAAAAGAGATAACGAGGAGGCTGGTTCCAATGGCAATGGCGTTAAAGGATAAAGTAGTGTTGATTACCGGGGGCAATTCAGGTATCGGAGAGGCTGTCACTAGACGTTTTATACAAGAAGGGGCAAAAGTCAGCATCATCGGACGCTCGATCGAAACGCTAAAGAAAATGAAAGAGGAATTTGGTGAAGAGATTCTCATTAACCAAGGCGATGTAAGCAAATATGAAGACAATGAGAGGGCTGTACAGGCCACAGTCGAGCAATTTGGAAAGCTGGACGTTTTCGTTGCTAATGCAGGTGTCTTTGATGGATTTGCTAAATTCGCCGACGTAACTCCCGATGCACTTTCCGAAGCATATGATTTTCTGATCGATATTAACGTTAAAGGATCTTTCTTCGGTGCTAAAGCCGCTCTTGAAGAATTGCAAAAATCGAATGGCAATATTATTTTCACCGTATCCGGTGCCAGTTTTTATCCGGATGGCGGCGGGGTGTGGTACACGGCAAGCAAGCATGCCCAAATAGGGCTGATGCGCCAACTTGCCTTTGAACTCGCTCCTAACATCAGGGTGAATGCTGTAGCGCCTGGTGGCACTCTGACAGCATTATCGGTCATCCCTCCCCTACGTCCATTCGTTAAAATAGTCGATAATGAAACGAAGGCTAACAGCATTAAAAAAAGAAACCCTCTTCAGCTTGCACAGATGCCCGAAGATCATGTAGCTGCATATGTCCTGTTAGCATCGGACGCAGCGCGTGCAATTACCGGCGAAGTCATCTCCAGTGATGGAGGGTTGTCAGTTCGCGGTCTGGGTTGAGTTCATTACAAAATAAACTATGGGAAGAAGGTTTATAAGGATGGCTGAATCACTATTGGGCAATAGGAATATTAATCAACTCGCATTTGTTGTAAAAGATATTGAGGCTGCAAATATAGATTTCACAAGACTGCTGGGGATAAAGAAGGCAGAACCATTTCTAACCGGTGACAGTTCTGTTTCGAAAGTCACTTTTAGAGGTGTACCAACGGAATCACAATCCAAACTGGCTTTTCTGAATACACCAACCGTCCAATTTGAACTAATAGAACCCGATAAAAATCCAGGAACGATGCGTGAGTTCCTGGATGAAGTAGGTGAAGGGATCCACCATATAGCTTTTGATGTAGACTCTATCCAAAAGAGGCTGCCAATCATGGAGAATAGCGGATATCCAGCTTTGCAAACGGGTGAATTCACTTCAAGTGACGGCCGATATGTATATGTGGATACACTGGATGATCACAAAACATTAGTTGAACTGCTTGAAAGTGCAGAGCCAAGAAAAACGGCATGGGAGAAACCGGAAGATGCAAGCGTTCAGCCGCTATTAGGGACTAACAAAGTGGAACAGCTTGCCTTAGTTGTAAACGACCTGGATGCGGCTGCAGATGCATATTGTAAGTTGTTGGGGATAGAAAAACCTCCCATCATTCATTCTGGTTCAACCGATATTACAAACGTGATCTACAAAGGGAAGCCCACTGAAGGAAAATCAAAATATATGTTCATCGATACCCCGTTGATTCAAATTGAATTGATCGAACCGGGAGAATCACCTAGTACGTGGAAAGATCATCTTGAAACATATGGTGAGGGCGTTCACCATATCTCTTTTGTCGTTAAAGACATGGAGGATAAAATGAAGATGTTAGAAGAAATGGGCTATCCGGTCATACAGACAGGTAACTTTTTTAACGGAAAAGGCCGATATGCCTATATGGATACAACATCGACCTATAAAGTAATTATTGAATTGTTAGAACGTTTTGATGAGTAAACAAGTAATTATGGAACATCAAGAGGTTTCCGGATACAAATGTCAGAGTGCTTGGAACTTACATATTTAGGAATAATGAACTCCAGTGGTCATTAATCGAAAACCTAGCCATTTTCCCTCCTAATAAACTGATTAACTTACTGGACTAGTGAAACCGTAAAAAGCATATACAAGGCAATGGGCAGGAAGGGGACTTCAACCATGGCCTTGTACGGTTGGCATAATAGTGACAAATTTAACAAAAAAACAGGAAAAAATAATTGACAAATAATTCGGAATATAAATATTATTAAAGGTAGTTATTGGCTTGGGAATTTTTTAAGCTAAGGTGTATACATGTATGCAGGTGAAAATGTCATTTTTTCTAGGGAGCAAGAGGTTAAAAAAAATTGTAAAATTGGGGGCTGGAAAAATGGAGATATCCGGAAAAATAAAATTTGATTATAGCGCAGAAGTGATTTGGGAAGCCATGCATAATCCGGAATTGCTCAAGAATGCCATTCCAGGATGTCAAGACCTTTCATTGGTTGCAGCTGGCGAATATGATGTTGAACTTAAGCTTGGTGTTGCAGCTGTAAAAGGTGACTACACGGGAAAGGTGAAATTGAAGGATTTGGAAGTGCCTTATCAGTATATTTTAAATGCTGAAGGCAGCGGGAAGCCAGGTTTTGTTTCTGCTGAAATGGACTGTAAAATCATTCCTGATGGTGATGGTTGTCAATTGATTTGGGAATGCAACGCAGATATTGGTGGAATGATCGCTAGTGTGGGAAGCAGGGTTATTGGTGGTATTGCAAAATTCATGGCAGGTAAATTCTTTAAAGATATGGAGAGACAGTTAAAAACTCATCAAAGAATTTAATGCCGGTCATTCAAACCATTTAAACGGTGTATCTCGAATGGAGGGGTTCCTATCAAACCAGCTAAGTTTAATTACCTTCGGCCTTCGAGTTTGGAAGAAGCTGTGCACTATTTATCAGAATACGGGGAAGATGCGAAGATTTTATCCGGCGGACAAAGTTTGATCCCATTATTGAATATGAGACTTTCAACGCCAAAGTACCTTATTGATATAGGCAGGGCTGAGGGGTTGAGCTATATACAAGAAGAAGGTGAATCACTGGTCATCGGTGCTTTGACGAAACACAGGGAAATAGAAAAATCAGAGTTGGTTAAGAAGAAGTGTCCATTGTTATCGGAAGCGATACGGTGGGTAGGCCATGAACAAATACGCAATCGGGGAACTGTTGGTGGCAGTATCGCCCATGGTGATCCATCTGCGGAGCTACCATGCGTTTTAACCGCTTTAAGAGGAGAAGTAGTCATCGCCGATGTAAACGGCGAAGAAATAGTAAGCCCTGAAGAGTTCTTCCTTACCTATATGCTTACATCCTTACAGCCGGATCAATTGGTTAAAGAGATTCGGTTCCCGATATTAAAGCCGACTAGTGGATCGGCATTTGTTGAAGTGGCCAGAAGGCATGGGGATTTTGGTTTGGTCGAGGTGGCTGCAGTAGTTGATCTAAGTGAAAATGGAAGTTTTTCTGAGGTTAAATTAGCCATAGGTGGCGTGAATTCCGTTCCTACAGCTTTAGGGGATGTGGAAAGGCTTTTGGTTGGAAAGGAACCGACTGAGGAGATTTATAAGGATGCGAGTGTTTTAACAATGGAGATGATCGAACCTGAATCCGATCTCCATGGTACAGCTGAATATAGAAGGGAACTATCTGGTACGATGGTCATCCGGGCCTTAAAGCAAGCGACCATTCGTGCACAAGGGGGCAGGGTGATGTGATGGATGGAGTGAAGATAAATCTAAAAGTAAACGGACTAGCTATATCGAGGGAAGTAGACTCTAGATTGCTATTATCGGATTTTATCAGGGAGAGCCTGTTCCTTACTGGAACACATATTGGCTGTGAACATGGAGTTTGCGGAGCTTGTACAATCCATGTTAACGGTGATCCAGTCCGCTCATGTTTAATGCTTGCAGTCCAAGCGGATGGATGTGAAGTCAAGACGGTGGAGTCACTTATCCAGGAGAATGGGAAGCTTAATCACCTACAGCAAGCATTTTCGGATAATCATGCCCTGCAATGCGGGTTTTGTACACCGGGCTTTTTGATGACTGTTTCAAGGCTCCTAGAAGATAATTTGAATCCAGGTGAAGAAGAAATAAGAAAATGCATTTCAGGAAATTTATGTCGATGCACCGGTTACTCCAACATTATTAAAGCTGTGAAGCAGGCTGCGCAAACTGTGTCCAATTAAGGAGGGAGCAGGCATGACAAAATACGTTGGCCAAAGTGTTAAGCGGAGGGAAGATTATCGTTTGGTTACAGGTACAGGGCAATTCGTTGGAGATATCCGAATGACAAATATGGTTGAAGCGGTCTTTGTCCGAAGCACACATGCACATGCCGCAATCAAAGGGATTGATATCTCCGAAGCCCAGGCATTGGAAGGGGTGCATGCCATTCTCACAGCAATGGATATAGATGGAATCATAAAGCCTCTTGTCCAATTTGAATCACATTGTGCTTTGCCTCCCAATCTAGAGGAAGCGATCAATCCCACTATCCATTATTGTTATGAAGATGTCCTGGCAAAGAGTAAGGTGATGTATGTAGGGCAACCCATTGCAGTTGTCGTTGCAGATAACAGGTATGTGGCCGAAGATGCAGCAGATTTAATAAAAGTGGAATATGAAACGTTACCGGTGGTTGTCGATCCATTCAAGTCATTGGAAAAAGGCGCACCATTGATTCAAGAGCATTTACAGAATAACGTCCAGTCAGACTTCCATCTTACGACTGGAAATGCTGTACAGTCGCTTAATGATGCAGATCATATTCTCAAGGCAAGAATCCAAACGCCTAGAGTTTCTTCCAACCCGCTCGAAACGAGGGGGGTCGTTTCCACCTATGAAAACCGTACAGATCAATTTCATGTTTATTCTTCCACTCAACTTCCTTTTGAGGTTAGAACATATATTGCTAGATCATTGGATTTGGTTGAACAGCAAATCAGGGTGACCGCACCTGACGTAGGTGGTGGTTTCGGCCCAAAAGGTGGGGTTCACCCAGAAGAAATCCTAGTTCCATATCTTTCGAAGTTATTGAAGAGACCTGTCAAGTGGATTGAAGACCGTCTAGAACATATGACAAGTTCCCGCCATTCACGGGATCAAATCCATGATGTTGAGGTTGCTTATAACTTGGATGGAACTATTTTGGGAATTAAAGATCACTTCATTATAGATAGTGGTGCTGTAAATTATTTTGGATTAACATGTGCCTACAATAGTGCCTACCATTTAAGGGGAGCATACAAGATTCCAAACTATGATGTTACTTGCCAGATTGTCTTAACGAATAAAACACCGAATGTTCCATTCCGGGGGGCAGGAAGACCAGAGGTCGTTTTCGTAATGGATCGAATTATCGATATGGTCGCTAGAAGGTTGAAAAAAGATCCAGTGGAAGTAATGCGAAAGAACATGATTCAAGCGGAGGATATGCCTTATGACCAAGGGATATTGGTTAAAGATGGTGCAAAGCTGATTTACGATAGCGGGGACTATCCGGCCGCATTGGATCAAGGTTTGAAAATGGTTGATTACGAAGGATTTAGAGAGCGGCAAAAAGAGTTGAAGAAGCAAGGAAAGCTAGTCGGTGTCGGCATTTCCACTTATGTAGAAGGAACCGGTGCTGGTCCATTCGAAAGCGCCTATGTCACGATTGATGGTAGCGGTCAGGTCGTGGCATACCTTGGATCATCTCCGCAGGGGCAGGGTCACGAAACGGTATTCTCCCAAATTTGTGCGGATGAATTAATGCTTAGCCCAAATGAAATTACCATAAGGGTCGGGGATACAATGAACTTGGCCTTTGGGGCCGGAACATATGCAAGCCGGAGTGCAGTGAATGCTGGTTCGGCCATTCAAATTGCTTCAGCGAAATTAAGGGGAAAAGTATTGGCCGTCGCAGCTGCCATGCTTGAAGTTGAATCCTCTGATTTACAAATCGAAAATGGCAAAGCCTTTGTTAAGAACAACCCTGAAAAATGTGTGACCTATAAGGAAATTGCTAAAGCGGCACGTCCAGGAAACAGATGCAAGGTGCCTGTTGGAATGGAGCCAGGCCTGCAAGTCACACATTACTTCGTTCCGCCCACTGTTACCTTTTCATCGTCCGTCCACATAGCCTTGGTGGAAGTGGATAAGGAAACAGGTTTTGTCGAGTTGAAAGGTTATAGTGTGGTTCATGACGCAGGAAAGGTCATCAATCCAATGATCGTGGATGGTCAAGTGCAGGGTGGCATAGCCCAGGGAGTTGGTGCAGCTCTATATGAAGAAGTCGTTTACGATGAGAAAGGCCAACTTTTGACCGGATCTTATATGGATTATTTATTGCCGACTTCCATGGAAATCCCGACTGTAGAAAAGTCCCATCAAGAATTTCTCTCTACCAGAAATCCACTTGGCATCAAGGGAGTAGGTGAAGGTGGAGCCATTTCCCCGCCTGCAGCCATTGCGAATGCGGTTGTTGATGCGCTCGATCCTTTAGAAATCACGATCAATCAATTACCCATTAGCCCAAGCAGACTCCGTAATTGGATTAAGGAAGCGGAAAGGAAAAAGTTCAAAATCGAAATAAGTTAATAAATTCGTTTTTAGCAGTTCAGAATTCATTGTTGATGGATTATACCCTATACCATGACAGAACGACAGACGAGCATGAAAATGGAAGGTGTAAATAGGGGATTACACTAGTTACGAAAATTTTCATGATAATAGGGGCTGATTTGTTTGAATAATTTAAATCCACAACTGCATGATCCATCGGGCAAAATGACGAATACCCGTTGGTTCTTCACGGCTTTTCCTTTGCTCGTTCTTTTCACTGTTTCCATGATGGATAAGGCAAATATTAATATTTTGCTTGCCAACAAGCCTTTTCTAACTGATTTGGGCATTGATGGTAATTTAGTGAAAGGAACACTTAGCAGCATATTTTTAGTGACTTATGCTTTTGGTCAATTGGCTTGGGGCTTCATCGTTGATAAGATAGGTGCACTGCGCAGCGGTTTCATCGGCATCGCTCTGTGGGCATTTGCGATGGTTTTAGGTGGAATGGCCGATTCCATCAGTGCGATTTTATGGTCCAGGGCCATATTGGGAATCGGTGAAGGAGTCCTGTATCCAATGGCATTGAAATTGACCTCAAGCTGGTTCCCGCAGAATGAGCAAGCAAAGGCACAGACAACTTGGTATAACGGAAATGCGATAGGACCGGTTCTTGGGCTTCCGCTAATAGCAATCATAGCCTCCACATACGGCTGGCGGGAAAGCTACTTCATCCTTGCGGCATTATCTGTCGTTTGTTTGATTTTATTCTTGATCATGACAAGAGATAATCCGGCTAAGCATTATGCGGTTAATTCAATGGAATTAAACTATATTCAAAGTAATCAAAAAGTGGGGGGAATTCCAACAGCAAGTAAAGATAACGTTAAAGCGGTTCTTGCGAGTCCGATGTTCTGGATATTAACGATTGTTTATTCTTGCATTTCCATTGCCTATTATGGGATTTCGACCTTTTTACCAAGTTATTTGACAGAAGAAAAAGGGATTGCTTTTGTAAATTCCGCTGTAATAAATGCCGGTGGATTCGCATTAGCGATTGTTGTACAAGTGGTGGCTGGGTTTCTTTCCGATCGATTCATGAAGAGGGCGATTTTTGTAGGCGGTGCAAGTGGGCTTATCATCATTTTCATGCTTTTCTCCCTTTTCACTGCTAACAGCACAGTTGCTGCCGTCTTGAGCATTTTATTGATTGGTCTTTTGTTTATGCCAGCTGCGCTTACCATGACCATGCTTCACCGTGTCGCATCACCCGGGGTAATGGGGAGCATCAGTGGGGTTTTCGGCTGTGTATCTTATTTAATTGCAGCTCTTGGACCCATGGTTGTCGGTTTATTCAGTCAAATGAGCGGTTCATATAATGGCGGGTTTATTGCCCTTTTATGTTTTGTTGCCCTCTCCCTTTTCTTAAGTGTTTTCTTAGTCAGAAAAGGATATTAGTGCTCTGATTTAAATCATTGAAAATGAATAAAGGGAAGAGAGACAAATACGGCATTTTCCGTTTGTCTCCCTTTTTCTGCTTCCAAATATGTGAATATCAGATTTAGAGGAGGGGGTTAAGGATGTCAAGGTTACAAGAATTAAAAGACGTGTTGGAAAATATAAGTTTCGCATGGGAGCGGCACGAAAAAGCAGCAATGGTCATGCAGATAGGTGTCAAGGGTTCCGCATATAGACTTCCAGGTGCAAAAATGATGATGGCATCGGACGGCCGTATGTTTGGCACGATAAGTGGCGGATGTCTGGAAAGCGATTTATATGGCTGGGCGGAAAAAGCTTTGGAAACTAACACTTGCGTTACACACCAATATGACTTGAGCGAGAATGAAATTTGGGGGTTGGGAATAGGTTGCAAAGGTAAATTGGATATATTTATCCTCCCTATTGAGCCAGATGACGAATTCTGGATGATGACAAATCAGATTGTCCAGAAAGGTCAGAAATTCACCATGATATTGGATGTATCCTCCGGTAAAGGTTTAATCGTCGATAAATATGGTAACCTCATTGGAAATCATGGAAGTGTGCCATCTGAAGTCGTTGAAAAAGCAAGGATGGTAATGGATACACAAACTCGGGCAGAATTGGTGAATCTGGAGGGGAAACGATATCTAATCGATGCTATTAAGCCCAGTGAACAATTGATTATTGCCGGTGCTGGCATGGATGCTGTTCCAGTTGTCGAATTGGCAGCAAAAGCTGGGTTTTCCGTAACGGTTTTGGATTCACGGAAGAATTTCAATAATGATCGCTTGTTTCCATTGGCTTCTAATTTGCAAAAATGCCCTGATGAAATAGAACCTTCTGAATTTACTGGATCATGGTGGGTAGTCATGAATCATAGCCAGTCATTAGATGAGAAAACCCTACAAGTGGCTTTGAAAAGTGACCCACGATATATTGGGGTGCTTGGCCCAATCTCCCGTACAACGGAAATGCTTAATACAATTGGAGAAGGCTTCAACAGCGGTCCAATCCACTCACCAATTGGTTTGGATATCGGTGCTGAAACGATGGAAGAAGTTGCACTAAGTATTGTGTCGGAATTGATGTCTATTAGAAATGGAAGATTTCCTGCACCTTTGCATGGTAAAGTGAAGATTCATGCCTGAAATAGGAGCGATCATACTTGCGGCAGGCATGTCGATCCGAATGGGTGAACCAAAACTGTTACTTCATTTGCGGGGCCAACCTCTATTTCGTCATGCCATTGATTCAATCCTTGGAAGCACCATGCAGCCCATCCATTTGGTTGCCGGAAAATATATAGAAGAAATCCGTCAACATAGTGAAGACTATCCAGAATTGAAGATTATTCATAATCCGAATTATGCAGATGGAATGTCCACATCTCTAAAACTTGGAGTTCAATCCATCAAAGAACATGTGGATGCAGTCATGATCTTCCTTGCGGATCAGCCCCTTATTTCCCGTGACATCATACAATCTTTAATAGATAAATATATCGAGTGTAAAGATGAAGGAGTGCGGATCGTTCGACCAAAATATAAAGGGGAGGTAGGGCATCCGATACTAGTGGATGCAGTATTACTCAATGAATTCCATTCAATAAATGGTGATCAAGGTGGTAAAAGCATCATCAAAAAATATGATGCGGTGACAGAGACCGTTTCTTTTGACAATTCGATGTGGGGATTTGACATTGACACGCCTGAAGATTTCCAAAAAGTGAAATTGCATTTGGATTCATGATGCAAAACAGTTGATATGAAATAAATGATCCTGAATGGAATACTAAGTTCTGCCGAATAAATTATTGGAAGGTTTGAAAAAGCAGCAGAACGGCCGGAAAAAGAGAGGGAAGGCCGATATAATCCCCGAATCGTTCGAATGCTGCCTTGAAGAGTTATATATTAAAAGGGTTCCTACAATTGCGGACTGAATACTCGCAATAAGGCACCCTTTAATTTTATTCGGAAACACGTTTTATGTAATCAAGGTAATAATCATAGTTTTTTTGGATATGGATCGTATTGACCTTTATTGCTTTTTCTACATCTTTGTCACGAATGGCCTGGATTAGCTGTAAGTGCTCGTTGTTTCGTTCCTCATACCAAGATTTATCAACCATTGTAACATCCTCATTACGGGCCGATAAAAAGGAAATTCGAAAAGAAAGCCATAATGAATCCGTAGTCTTTTGGAGAAAGGTATTTCTCGAGTAGGAATATAATAAGCGGTGAAATTCAATGTTTGCACGGCTTGCCGCTATTCGGTCATTACTATTAATTGCCTGTTGCAGTTTATCCGTTGCCCATTCCAGTTTTTTTAATTCCTCTTCCGTAATTCCTTCACAAGCTTTTTGTATCGAATAGTTTTCGAGCATTTTCCTGATTTCCAATTCCTGCTGTAAAAGTTCAATATCCACATTGGATATGACCATCCCTATACCAGGTTTCACCTGAAGCAAATTTTCCTGTTCCAATTTCCTCAAAGCTTCCCGAACCGGTGTACGGCTACAATTGAATTGTTGAGCGATATCATCTTCCGTTAAACGGTCTCCAGGCAAAAAAATCCCTTCAATGATCGCATTTTTTATAACAAAAAATATAGCTTCCCTTAAGGGCTTAGAAGAATAATGTTCTATTTGTTCTGTAATATATTGATAGTGATTGGTTTCCATGGTGCTCCTTTCTACAATCCAATTATATACAAGTATATTTATTTTATCTTAAAAAACGATTGAAGTCATTGCAATGCTTCAAACTTTTAAATATTTATACAATTCAATGGGGAGGGTACATTGCTGTTTTGGCAAAACAAATGATTTAGAGTTTTAGTTCATATAAAAATGTGGAAACAATTATTTCTTTTTTACTGATAACATGAAGAAGTGAGATTCATGTTGCTGGAATACATAAAGATGCTATGATTGAAACCGAAGCTTATTTTAAACAAAAGAGAACATCAGATTGATATTTTCTTTATTTTAATATACATAGATGATACAGGAGGAGTTATAAATGAATTTAGCACAATTTCCTAGAAAGCGATATACACCGACATATACACCGATTGAAAGATTAGATCATTTTTCTGAAGTTCTTGGGGGCCCATCCATTTATATTAAACGAGATGATATGCTTGGTTTGACTGCTGGGGGAAATAAAACAAGGAAACTGGAATTCCTTGTTGCAGATGCATTGGAAAAAGGCGCGGATACGTTGATTACATGTGGAGGCATTCAATCCAATCATTGCCGCTTGACACTAGCTGCCGCCGTTAAAGAGAAAATGAAGTGCATTCTTGTGTTGGAAGAAGGTCTTGAAAATGCTGAACCAGATTTTAACGGTAACTATTTTCTCTATCATTTATTGGGCGCTGAACAAATAAAAGTAGTGCCTAATGGAGCGGACTTAATGCAGGAAATGCAGAAAATAGCTAAAGGGGTAAAAGAGACTGGACATAGCCCGTACATCATTCCGGTTGGGGGATCCAATGTCATTGGTGCAACGGGATATGTTGCATGTGCACAGGAGATCTTGGCACAGTCCTTCGACCAAGGGATTGATTTGAAAGCAGTTGTTTGTGTAAGCGGAAGCGGAGGAATGCATGCTGGTTTGGCGGCCGGATTTCATGGAAACCAAAGTGGAATATCGGTAATCGGAATAAATGTAAGCAGAGGAAAAGCTGAACAAGAAGAGAAAGTTTATCAGCTAGTTAACGAAACTTTAGCACACATCGACATTCCAAATTCAATTCCTCGTGAGGCTGTTACGTGCTTCGATGAGTATGTCGGTCCGGGTTATGCTTTGCCTACACCTGAAATGGTGGAAGCGGTCAAGCTAATGGCAAGAACGGAAGGGATTTTGCTGGATCCGGTATATACGGGTAAAGCGGCAGCGGGACTCATCGATTTAATACAAAAAGGCACCTTTAAGCCTGAGGATAACATTCTATTTGTTCACTCTGGCGGTGCTTCATCGCTATACGCGAATACATTTCTCTTTAATTGAGATGTGCTTATAAAAAAAGTTTAAGTGGAAGCGAGTGTATTTTAAAGAAGCAACAAGTAATGATGCAGCGATGGATGGATATAGCACATGATAGAACCGGTTTCCCAATGTGCTAGCGTAATAGACTATTGTCCATGGACAACAGAGAGGATTCTACAGTTGTAGAATCCTCTTTTAATAATTATGTTACTTTTCGATTAAAGCCGTCGTACGATCATAAACTACTTTTCCATCCATGATCGTTAACTGTACCTTTGTATCTGGTATTTCTTCCACGTGTACTTCAAAGAGATTTCGTTTTAATACTATGATGTCTGCAAGCTTATCTACTTCCAATGTCCCTAATTCCTGCTCTCTAAATGCACCGTAAGCGGGTCCAGCCGTATAAGCTTTCAATGCTTCGGCAAGTGTTATGCGCTCATGTGGATGCCATACCGTTTTTCCGCTGCTATCGATTCTCGTTACAGCACGATAGATTTGTAGGAGCGGATTAAGGATATCAATCGGGAAGTCCGTTCCAAATGCCAATCTCGCTCCCGCTTCTTTCAATGTATTAATCGAGAAAACATGTTTTTCCCGTTCATTACCAATTCGCTCGGTGTAAACACCTCTTTCGGACATCGCAAAGTGATCCGGCTGCATTGAGGCAGTAACGCCTAGCTCTTTGAAACGATGAACATCATCCGGGTGGATCACTTCAATGTGCTCAACAGAATGACGTGAATCTCGTTTACCGTGTGTTTTTTGGGCTTCCTCATAGGCATCTAAAGCAAGGCGGACCGCTCCGTCGCCAATGGCATGAAAACGGATGCTAAAGCCTTCTTTATCTGCATCAACGACCCATTTTTTGATCGTTTCAGGAGGGAACGAAGATTCACCGCGAGTTTTCGGTTGATCAGCATAAGGTTCAAGTAAGTAAGCGGTACGGGCCGTAATGACGCCATCGATGAATTGTTTAAGTCCTGACACACGAAGTTTATCCGATTGATACGTATCCCTTAATTGTTTGACACGTTCAAGATTGTCATTTAAAGCTGGCCATAAATGAATACGGGCTGTTAATTCTCCATTGTCTTCAAATTCCTTGAAAACATCATAATCATTAAGCATTTCCAATGCTTCAATCGCGAATAAGTCGTGGACGGAAGTTACTCCTAAACTAGCCGCATGAGCGAGGAAATTCGTGAAAAGATCTCTCTTTTGTTCTTTTGTAAAATCATAGGCATGAAGGATAACCGCGTCCATTGCTTTTTCGTATAAAAGACCATTAGGTTCTCCAGTTTCGTCTTTTCCGATAATTCCATACGAAGGGTTTTCGGTATGACGGGTAATATTAGCGATTTCAAGTGCCTTTGAATTTACCCATACGTAATGACCTTCGGCGTGAAACATAAGCACCGGACGATCAGGGAGAATACGATCCAATGAATGCCGATTCGGTAATTGCTGCGTATCCCAATATCCTGCATCCCATGAAGCGCCGATTATCCATGGATCTTCCGAGCGAGATGCGGCAAATTTACGAATCATTTCCAACGCTTCTTCTTCTGAACGTGCTGAAAATAAATTGGCACTATTCATCGAAACGGCTCCATCCATCATGTGAAGATGGAAATCATGAAAACCCGGAATAATTAATTGGTCATTAAATTGATAGATTTTCGTATTCGCGCCTGAATAAGGTTTAATCTCATCCTCAGAACCAATCGCAATGATTTTGTTGTCCGTAATCGCAATTGACGCGGGCTCCGGTTGATCAGAAAGACCTGTAAATACAGCCTTACTTGAAATAATTATATCAGCTAGTTGTTGATTCATTGTCTAACATTCCTTTCAATCCTATAGAGTAGCTTCCAAATTATTAAGCTTGTTCAATGGCAAGCTCAGGAGGCGGTTGTTTAAACATTTTCGTGAGGTTTAGAAGGTACACAAATCCGATCGCAAACCAAGTTCCTCCTAGTATTAACGAATAGATATCTAACTTTATCCAAAAGAAACCTGTCAAAGAAGCACCAATTAACGGAATGATAAGGTAACGAATTGTCCCCATTAAGGAACGCTGTTTTTTTCGGAAATAATAGTGAGCGATAACAGAAAGATTAACGAAAGTAAAAGCGAATAATGCACCAAAATTTATAAGTGATACGGCAGTCGTAAGCCTTAAGAATAGTGCGCTTAAAGCAACGCCTCCTATAATTATAATGTTGAAGACAGGTGTACTATATTTAGGAGAAAGATATCCGAATATTTTGGCAGGAAGTACACGTTCACGTCCCATCGCATATAAAATACGTGAAGCACTTGTTCCTGACGCAATAGCTGATGAAAAACTTGACATGATTCCTTCAGCAAGCATATAACTAATCAAAAAGTTACCCCCGATATACATTGCAATTTCCATATAGGCAGATTCCGGGTCTTTAAATGATTGGTAGTCTGGCCAGACAAGCTGTAAAAAGTAAGAACCGATAAAATAATATAATCCACCAATGATCGTTACAAGATAAATAGCCCTAGGTATGGATTTTCGAGGATTTTTCGTTTCTTCAGAAAGAGTTGTCACTGCATCGAATCCTAAAAAGGAAAAACATAAAATAGGGATAATGGACATGAAGCCCTGCATATTTATATTTGAATCGATAAACGGTAGTATCGAAAAAAGGGTACCTGCTCCTTGACCATTTAAAAGACCCTTTATTGAAAAAATGGTGAACAACGCAAGTGTTCCGAATTGCAAGAATAGAAGCCCCATATTAAGTTTAGCAGCTATCTTAATACCAAGAATATTTATAATCGTAACCGTGACGATAAAGAGAATAATCCAAATATACATAGGAATCAAAGGGAAATAGGCCTTCATTGCAATTCCTAACAATAGGGCACTAATCATTGGACTGAACATATAATCCAGTATGATGGTCCAACCTACGAGAAAACCAATGTGAGGACTTAGGGATTTTTGGGTAAACGTATAGGCAGCACCGGCATTTGGAAAGGCTTTTACCATTTGCGCATAGCTGTAAGCCGTAAATAACATAACGATTAAGGCAACGATATAAGCAGTTGTAATCATCCCGTCCGTGCTTTGAACAGCTACTCCATATGTTGAAAACAAAGTAGTTGGAGCCATAAAGGCCAAGCCAAAAAACACAACATATTTTAATGGAAGTGAACGTTTAAGAGTTGGTGTGTTTGAATGATTCATATATCAGTCCTCCGTATTCAAATGGCTGCATCGATATAAGTGAACACTACATGATAATGACGCTCTTTGACGAGCCGCTTAATTTAATTATTGCCCCAGGTTATCATAAACTACTTTTCCATCCATAATCGTTAACAGTACCTTTGTATCTGGTATTTCTTCCACAGGGACTTCAAAGAGATTTCGTTCCAAGACTACAATATCTGCAAGCTTATCTACTTCCAATGTCCCTAATTCCTGCTCTCTAAATGCACCGTAAGCAGGTCCGGCCGTATAAGCTTTCAATGCTTCGGCAAGTGTTATGCGCTCATGTGGATGCCATATCGTATTTCCGCTGCTATCGAATCTCGTTACTGCACGATAGATTTGTAGAAGCGGATTAAGGTTATCAATCGGGAAGTCCGTTCCAAATGCCAAATTCGCTCCGGATTTTTGCAATGTATTTATCGGAAAAACATGTGTTTCCCGTTCAGTACCTATTCGCTCAGTGTAAACACCTCTTTCTGACATCGCTAAGTGATCTGGCTGCATCGAAGCAGTTACACCAAGCTCTTTGAAACGAAGAATATCATCTGGATGAATCACTTCAATGTGTTCGACGGCATGTCGTGAATCTCGTCTATCATTTGCCCTTTGCGCTTCCTCATAGGCATCTAAAGCTAGTCGAATTGCTCCATCTCCAATCGCATGAAAACGAATGCTGAAGCCCTCTTTATCTGCATCAACGACCCATTTTTTGATCGTTTCAGGCGGGAAAGATGTCTCACCGCGTGTTTCTGGTTGATCCGCATAAGGCTCGAGTAAATAAGCTGTCCGAGCGGTAATGACGCCATCGATGAATTGTTTCAGTCCTGACACACGGAGTTTATCCGATTGATACTTCTCTCGCAATTGTTTGGAGTGCTCAAGATTGCCATTTAAAGCAGGCCATAAATGAATACGGGTTGTTAAATTACCTTTGTCTTCAAATTCTTTGAAAACATCAAGAGATTCTATATTTTTTAAACCATGTAAATCATGGGCAGCGGTTACCCCTAAGCTTGCTGTGTGTGCCAAGAAATTAGAGAAGATTTCATTCTTGTGTGCATTTGAAAAATTAAATGCATGACGGACAACCCCATCCATTGCTTTTTCATATAAAATACCATTGGGTTCTCCACTTTCATCTCTTCCTATAATGCCATAAGAAGGATTTTCCGAATGACGAGTGATATTTGCAATCTCCAATGCTTTCGTATTCACCCATGCATAATGGCCTTCAGCATGAAACATGAGTGCTGGCCGTTTAGAGAGAATGCGATCCAATGAATGGCGAGTCGGTAGTTGCTGTGCATCCCAAAAGCCTTCATCCCATGTAAATCCGATTACCCATTGATTTTCTGGTTTTGCTTCGGCGAATTCGTGAATCATATCCAGCGCATCATCTTCTGAACGAGCTGCGAACAGATTGACACTATTGAGGGCAACGGCACCATTCATAATATGAAGATGGAAATCATGGAATCCCGGCATTATTAATCGGTCTTTAAACTGATAGATTTTCGTGTGCTCACCTGCGCAGTGTTTAATTTCTTCATCAGAACCAATCGCAACAATTTTGTTGTCCTTAATCGCGATGGAAGCGGGTTCAGGTTGGTCGGAAAGACTTGTAAATACAGTATTGCTTGAAATAATTAAGTCAGCTAGTTGTTGACTCATCATCAATCATTCCCTTCTTTCATGGCCTATTATCAAGCTTCCTCAAAGGAGAGCTCAGGAGGCGGTTGTCTAAACATTTTCGTTAAGTTTAATAGATAAATAAATCCGATAAGTAGCCAAATTCCACCTAGTAGTAGTGAATGTTTATCTAATTGTATAAAAAATAATCCAATCAGTGCTGCACCAATAAGCGGGATAATCAAATATTGAATCGTTCCTTTAAAAGACCTCTGTTTCTTTTGAAAAAAATAGTAAGAAACAACCGAAAGATTCACAAAGAAAAAGGCAAATAACGCTCCAAAACTAATAAGCGATACCGCTGTCGTTAGATCTAAGAAAAGAGCACTTAACGCAACCGCACCAATGAGTAAAATATTGAACACCGGTGTCCGGTATTTTGGGGATAGATAGCCGAAGAATTTTTTCGGCAATACATTTTCCCTTCCCATTGCATACAAAATACGAGAGGCGCTCGTTCCCGAAGCAACGGCCGAAGCAGTGGTGGATGTTAGCCCCACTGCTACAAAGAAGCTCACAAAAATGTTTCCGCCGATATACATCGCGATCTCTAAATAGGCGGATTCAGGGTTATTGAAAGAATGAAAATCCGGAAAAATCAGTTGTGCAAAATAAGAACCTGTGATAAATAAAAATCCGCCAATTATCGTTATGAAATAGATCGCTTTTGGCAACGTTCTCGTAGGATCCTTAGTCTCTTCTGACAATGTAGTTACTGCATCGAAGCCTAAAAAGCTAAAACATAGAATAGGGATAACAGATAGTAGAGTAGGTACGCTAACTTCAGAATCATAAAAGGGAACGGTTGAAAATAATGTCCCTGTTCCTTTTCCTGCAAGAAGCCCTATAATGGACAAAATAAAAAATAGGCCAAACAATAAAAATTGAAAGAAAAGCATATACGTACTAAGTTTCGCTGCTAATTTAATGCCAAGGATGTTGACAACAGTAATATTCATAATAAATATAATGATCCAAACAAACATTGGAATGGATGGAAAATAAGCTTTCAATGAAATTCCTACGATTAGGGAGCTGATCATCGGGCTAAATATATAATCAATGATGAGTGTCCAACCAACGATAAACCCAATATGTGGACTTATTGATTTTTGCGTAAACGTATAGGCTGCTCCTGAATTTGGAAACGCTTTCACTAATTGGGCATAGCTATAAGCTGTAAATAACATGACAACTAAAGCAATAGCATAAGCCGTTGGCATCATCCCGTTAGTGCTGTTTACAGCTACCCCATATGTTGAGAAAAACGTTTTTGGAGCCATGAAAGCCAATCCGAAAAAGACGACATGCTTTAAAGTAAGAGTACGTTTGAGAGTTGGTGAATTCGTATTTTCCATTAATCAATCCTCCTTGTGATTTTTTCACTAACGATCGGTAGTTACATTTCATTAAAGTGCACTTCGTTAATAACTGGATTATTCGGAATATTTAATTTAAAAATTCTGTATATATCCAGGCAATGAAAAGTCATCATTTTTGTTTTAAAGGATAATCAACATAAAAAGTGTTTACTTGTGAACTGAAAAAACATTATGACTGAATGCTTTTAACCGTTTTCATAATTCCTCTTTTTTTGCCTGTCCTCTAATCGGCCGCAGAGAGGAGTTGGTAAAGAAGAGTAGGAAAATGCAAGGAACTGCTTCGTAACGGCCTTGTCTTTTTTGATTTCACATTTTTAATTAAAGGCATCACTCCTTAGAACATAATGATTTTTCAAAATAATGCTTTGCTGTTTTCATTTAGGATAGCATCACTCCATTCAGTATGTGTAAATCCATTATAAAGTCTCGTCTAACACCAGAGTAAACAGTTACGATACAAAAAAACAGCCTTTGAAATGATAATGCTTTCATTTCGAAGGCTGTTTACTAGTTACTTTCTCTTCAATCGGAATTTGTATTTCATAATAAGCTTCATCATATTGATCGGTCAGAGAAACGTCGACCTGCATAATTCGAAAGGCGTCACCGGTAATAACATAGCCATGAGTATCGCAATAATGGAGTAGCTTTTTTAGCTGGGGTAGCATTTTTTCCCTTGTGAGTCCTCCATAATAGGAACATAAAAATAGCCCTTTTTCAATTTTTTGGGTTGGTTGCCCTGACTCTTCATCCTGAACTAGAATGAATAACTGAGATTGATAGTCACTTAGGTTAGAGGAAAAGTCAGATGATTGACGAATTTTATCAAAATACTCTTTCTTGATAAAATCTCCAAATTTATTGCTGGCCAATGCAGGAATGATTCCACCAATCCTGTTTTCGAGCTCCAAGTATCCAAAATAAAGATTTTCTGTATCCGCCCAACTTACCGATCTGCCTAGCTGGATGTATTCCCGTTCTTCAAATTGTTTTATCACGATATCCGAATTCCTGTAACTGTTTGTGAAATGTTCAATATTGTATAATCGGGTCATCAATATATTATGGATATCTTGCAATTTCTTAATTTCTTCCTGAATATTCACCATTGATTTTTGAAGTGATTCAACCGACTTTTTGACATTGCGATTCGTAAGAAATTGCTTGATTTCCCCTAAGGAAAACCCGATGCTCCTTAAATCTTTTATCGTTCCGAGAACTTCATACTGGGAAATGGAGTAGTAACGATAGCCAGTTTCGGGATCAATATGATAAGGCTTTAGCAATCCAATTTTATCGTAATGACGCAATGTATCTACGGTTACACCTCGCAACTTCGCCATTTCTCCTATACTAAGCTTATTTTGCATGGCTTTTTCTCCTAACCAATAATGAATTTATCTATATTAATAACATGATTATCCTTTATTATAAAGTAGTGATTCTTGTTATGTATAGCTAGTGTAGGATGATTTGAAGAGCATTTCACTTCCGGTTTAGGTCGAATACTGGACGGAAAGTTAAGTATGCCATTTTATGTACATGGGTTTTCCATTTCAACTCTTGAAGAATACCAACCGGATGGAAAAAATCCACTCTCAGATTTCAACTGAAGTTCCATTGCATGTTCATTAAGGAATTTGTAATGAGGGAACGTATGTTTTATAATGTACTTTAAGTAGTTATCTATCGAAATAGGGGAGGTATTATATGTATATTTCAATTTCGGATTTTATTAAAGAATGGAATAAAGAAGCCATACTGACTCAAAATGTTTTGGATGGTTTGACTGATGAATCCTTAGATCAACAAGTTTATCCTGAAGGTCGCACTTTAGGAAGAATTGCATGGCATTTCACCACGAACATTCCAGATTATCTAGCTCATTTCGGGTTAAAGATAGAACGGATAGAAAGTTCGGAAAACGTTCCATCTTCAGCCCGGGAAATTGCCATCACTTTTAAAAATGTAAGTTCTCACGCAGCCAAAATTATTGAACAGCAATGGACAGACGAATCCCTGGAACAAATACAAGAAGCGTTTGGAAGACAGGAAACAAATGCTTCCATCCTTATGGGGCTAATCAAGCATATTGTTCATCATCGCGGACAAGTTACGGTACTAATGCGTCAAGCAGGAATAAAACCTTCTGGGGTTTATGGACCGCCAAAAGAAGATTGGATTCATCTAGGTGTGGAAAATCCACCGCTTTAATAACTTAAGAATGCTTAAGTTAGGATTTTCAACATTCGGGGCCATTGGCGAAATTAAATTCCAGTTCTCCATTTTATAACTGATAATATGTTTTAGCATCCTTTGAAGGGTGCTTTTTTATTTTGCAAAGAAGAGTTTAAATGGCATCCTTATTTTTCAAACTAAAGTTAATGAAGTAAAAGGTGCCATAGATTCCGTATTTCCTTTTTGATTAGACTATATTAAAGCATTAGTGCAGAATAGTTCTTTAATATTATTATTTATCATTAAATGACGAGATATTTACCAAATCAATTAAAGTAAAGCTGACTGAAAGTGTCTAGTTATAAATATCAGTATTTTGTTGAAAAATGTCGTTATTTGCGAATATCATTATCGTCATTTCTGAGATATTATTATATTGAATTAACACATTGAAGTGATCATGCAACCATATGTCGGGGCTCAATTAAGTGAGTGGGGGAAAATAAATGAGTGTAATCATCGAGAAGAAACGAATGGAAAACTATACTCATATGGAAGATGTAATGTTGGTTGGGAAAATCCATAATGGTGATGAAGATGCACTGGACTTTTTAATCAAAAAATACAGATGTGTCGTTCAAGCAAATGCTTTGAAGTATTTTTTAACGGGTGGAGATAAGGAAGACGTCTTTCAGGAAGGGATGATTGGACTATATAAGGCCATTCGAGACTACAAAAATTGCAAAAAGTCGTCTTTCAGATCATTTGCGGAACTTTGCATTACAAGACAAATCATAACGGCTGTTAAAGCGGCTATTCGCCAAAAGCATTCTCCCTTAAATAATTATGTTTCATTGTATATGCCTATCTATCAAGGGGAGTCTGAACAGGGCCTAATTGATCTAATTCCTGAACAGAGACAAAATGACCCAGTCACGATTTTAATAAAATCAGAAGAAATTTGCGATATTGAGCTAATTTTAACCGAAGTCCTTAGTGAGTTGGAAAGCAGTGTTGTGGACTTGTACCTGGAAGGAAAAACTTATTTTGAAATAGCAAAAGAACTGAATGTTCAAAAAAAGACGATCGATAATGCACTTCAGCGTGTAAAAAGGAAACTGGAGCGGCACTTCGAGTCCAGGAGGGTGGAAGAATAATAACAATTATTCTTTAAACTTGCGGTCATTATTATTTGAAAAATAACATCGAAACGATTTAGTTTAATAAAAATTAGAATAGATAAAAATACTAGTTAATAATGGAGCTATTCGTGCAGTGCTATCCTAAAGGAAAATAAAATCCCTCTAGGTAAATCGCCGATGATAAATTCTCTGAGTATAAACACAAAAAGCCCAACTGGAACACATGGGCTTTTTATTATGTTCATTTTTTTAATTCACTCTATTCAATTGGAGATTATATCTCAATGTTTCATCTTTTGAATATAATTTGTATCCAAGTCCATCACTGTAATTAAGAAAGACTTTATCGGGAAGATGCTTTTTAGACTCACTTGAAATTAATACGGGGACCCCATCGATTATGAACCTCTCATCATCTTCGTTCTTATTATCAATTTTCAATTCATGTTCCACATAAATCGAACAGCTCCCAACATAAATGGCTTCGATGCGAACACCTTCATTCTCTTTATAATTCACTTTTAATAGTTGTTCAATCGCTGCTTCTTTAATCTCAATATTCATAAAACCCGCTCCCATACACTAATTGATATTATTTTTTATCTAATCAAGGAAAACAAAAATCAATATATGAAGAATCCTCTATTTATTCATATACCCAATTGTTTATAAGTTAATGTGAATAAGATTGACAGGTTTGGATTTACTCAGACTTCTTAATTAAGTATATTAAAGCCGATGTTTAAACAGTCCAGTCCCGGATCATCCGGCTTATGATTGTTTAATAATATCACCAATAAGTTCCTAACATCATGTGTCTGTAACTTCATTATTGGAATATATAATGTCCAATGATCATCCTATCGGCTTTGCTTTCATAGGCCATTTTTTGTTTAATTCAGTTATGAAAGTTTTGACATTCTTTTTATCTTCCATGATTGGGGAATAGACGTACGAAAGTGTCCTGTTAAATGATTCATTTTTTACCTGAATAATAGAAAGGATTTTATTTTGTACATCCCTTTCAATTACACTTCGGGAAAGCAGTGCCAGCCCCAAGCCATTTTTTATAAGTGTTTCTTTAATTCCTTGATTACTGCTTATCGTGAGTATCGATTTAATTTTCAATCCATTTGAACGTATGACGTGATTAAGGTATTCGCGTGTCCCTGATCCAACTTCCCTTGTTACCCATGCCTGGTCATGTAAAGCAGTAATCTCGACTTCTTCTTTATTAGCGAGTTCATGATTGTTAGAAGACACAATGAATAGCTCATCTTGCATGAATGGGTGAACAGAAAGCTCTTTTTCATTAGTTTGACCTTCGATTAAACCAATATCCACTTTGTATAGCCGAACGGCTTGAACGATTTCTTCCGTGTTTCCGATTACGACTTGAAGTTCAAGTTCAGGATAGTCCTCTTGAAGGTCGATGAGTAAAGAAGGAAGGATATACTCTCCTATTGTAAAACTTGCTCCTATCTTCAATTCGCCCTTGATGGACCTATCGTGTTCCTGAATGTCTTGTCTGGTCTGTTCATAGATTGTGATCATTTGCTTGGCCCGGTCGTAAAGAATTTCTCCCGTTAGGGTGACTTTTAGGAATTTAGGAGAACGGAGAAATAATTTGGTTTGGAACTCTTCTTCCAATTTTTTTATATGCAAACTAACACTTGGTTGCGACATAAGAAGCATTTCTGCTGTTTTAGTAAAATTTTTGACTTCCACAAGGGTCACAAATGTTTTTAGAGCATCATAGTACATAGAAATTTCTCCTTATTATTAATATTCTTAATAGTTACAATAAATTATATATATTTTACTAATGATGCGCCTTCCAGTAAAGTTTTAATGAGAAACTTATTTTAGGAAGAGTATAAGCTGGGGAAGGTTAATGTCCTTTATAACCTAATTTTTTATTTGTAGCGTGCTATGAACCTATATGACTGTATTTTCATTTTTTTTGTAGTTAAAACCGACTTCGTCTATAGGAGTAAACGAGTTAATTATTTTATGGATGGAAATAAAAATGTTTAACCCACTCGTTATACCTAAGAATCAACTAAGATAAGTTAATATCCCTTTGTGAGGTGGAAATCGTGCAACTTCAGGTAAGTAACAGTCCCTTTAAACATGAGCAGGCAGAGCTCCTTAACAGCCTCCTGCCCAGCTTGACAGAAACACAAAAAGTTTGGTTGAGCGGTTATCTGACTGCATCATTGTCAGTTTCGAATATGAGTTCAGCCGACGCTCCGGTATTGGAAGCTCAAAGCAGCGGAAAGACAGTATCAAAAGAGGTGACCATTCTCTATGGTTCACAGTCGGGCAATGCTCAAGGGCTGGCAGAAAATGCGGCGAGTAAGCTTGAGGGTAATGGCTTTCAGGTTACCATTTCATCCATGAGTGACTTTAAATTCAACAATTTGAAAAAAGTCCAAAATCTCCTCATTTCCGTTAGCACCCATGGAGAAGGTGATCCGCCGGATAATACATTGTCTTTCCATGAGTACCTTCATGGCAGGAGGGCACCAAGCCTCGAAGGTGTCCGCTTTTCAGTATTGGCGCTTGGGGACAGCTCATATGAGTTTTTCTGTGAAACGGGAAAACAATTCGATAAACGCTTGGAGGAACTAGGCGGGACACGGTTATTTCCGCGAATGGACTGCGACCTTGATTATGATGAGCCTGCTTCTGAATGGCTGGAAGGAGTCATTTCTAGTTTAAATGAAGGGCAAGGCAGTTCTGTTGCTGCAGTTCCCGCAACGATGGCTTCAGTAGGTGAACAAACGTATTCGAGAACAAATCCGTTTAAAGCGGAAGTGCTTGAAAATATAAATTTGAACGGTCGTGGCTCCAATAAAGAGACACATCATCTCGAGTTATCTCTTGAGGGCTCTGGTCTTACATTCGAACCTGGAGACAGCCTTGGTATGTATCCGAAAAATGATTCGGATTTAGTGGATATGCTTCTTACCGAACTCAATTGGGACCCAGAAGAAACCGTGAAGGTCAATAAGCAGGGAGAAGTTCGTAAGTTCAGGGAATCGCTCATCTCCGATTTTGAAATTACGGTTTTGACAAAATCCCTCATTGAACAAGCGGCCCAGCTTTCAGATAATGAGGATTTAAAGGAGCTTTTAGCGCCTGGTAACGAAGAAAGATTAAAAGAATATCGTGAAGGCCGTGATTTGCTTGATTTTGTCCGTGATTTTGGCTCATGGGGTGAATCGGCGCAAGAATTCGTATCAATTCTCCGGAAAATTCCAGCCCGCCTATACTCAATTGCGAGTAGCTTATCCGCATATCCGGATGAAGTGCATTTGACAATCGGAGCTGTCCGGTATGAAAGTCACGGAAGAGAAAGAAAAGGTGTCTGCTCCATTTTATGTGCGGACCGGTTACAGCCTGGGGACATGCTGCCTATTTACATTCAGCATAACCAGAATTTCAAGCAGCCGAATAACCCCGACACTCCAATAATCATGATTGGACCGGGAACGGGCATAGCTCCGTTCAGATCTTTTATCCAAGATCGCGAAGAATCGGAAGCGAAAGGGAAAACGTGGCTCTTTTTCGGCGATCAGCATTTCGTGACGGATTTCCTTTATCAGACTGAATGGCAAAAGTGGTTGGAAACAGGCGTACTTACGAAAATGGACGTTGCCTTTTCACGTGATACTGATGAAAAAGTGTATGTTCAAAACCGGATGCGCGAGCACAGCGGGGAATTATACGAATGGCTTCAAGAAGGGGCAGCTGTATACATTTGCGGTGACGAGAAAAACATGGCACATGACGTCCATAATACGCTTATTGAGATCATAGAAAAAGAAGGCAATATGAGCCATGCTGATGCGCAAGCTTATCTTGAAGAATTGCAACAAAATAAACGCTATCAACGTGATGTGTACTGAAAATTTGGAGGAAAAGGAGATAACAACATGGTGAACCCACTATTGAAAGCACTATTGAAAGCACCAGAAGGCCCGCCTAGTGATGTTGAGCAAATTAAAGACAAAAGCGATTATTTGCGAGGTACACTTGGAAAAGTGATGCAGGATCGGATTAGTGCCGGCATTCCGGATGATGACAATCGACTAATGAAACATCACGGCAGTTATTTGCAGGATGACCGGGATCTACGCAATGAGCGTCAGAAACAAAAACTGGAGCCTGCCTATCAGTTTATGTTGCGTGTCCGCATGCCCGGCGGGGTGGCACAGCCTTCTCAATGGCTTGTTATGGATGACCTTGCCCAAAAATACGGTAACGGGACCTTGAAATTGACCACAAGGCAAACATTTCAAATGCATGGTATTTTAAAATGGAATATGAAAAAAACCATTCAGGAAATCCATGCTTCCATGCTGGATACAATCGCTGCATGCGGAGATGTAAACCGGAACGTAATGTGCAATTCAATTCCATTTCAATCCGAAATCCATTCCGAAGTATATGAATGGTCGAAAAAATTGAGTGATTATCTATTGCCACGTACAAGGGCGTACCATGAAATCTGGCTGGATGAAGAAAAAGTGGTCGGTACTCCTGAATTGGAGGAAGTCGAGCCAATGTATGGAAAGCATTATTTGCCAAGGAAGTTTAAAATAGGCATTGCGGTCCCTCCATCGAATGACATTGATGTTTACTCCCAGGATCTTGGCTTCATAGCAATTGTTGAAAATGGAAAACTCATTGGTTTTAATGTGGCGATCGGCGGCGGTATGGGAATGACCCACGGTGACAAGGCGACATATCCCCAACTAGCCAAAATAATCGGCTTTTGCACCCCTGATCAAATATTGGATGTGGCTGAAAAAATCATTACGATTCAGCGTGATTATGGAAACCGGTCCGTACGGAAAAATGCACGGTTCAAGTATACGGTTGACAGGCTTGGGCTCGAAACGGTAAAGGCTGAATTGGAAAACCGTCTAGAATGGAAGCTGGATGAAGCGAGAACTTATCATTTTGATAATAATGGTGACCGTTATGGATGGGTAAAAGGCATGCAAGGAAAATGGCATTTTACACTTTTTGTCGAGGGTGGCCGAATTGCCGATTCCAATGATTACAAGCTGATGACCGGGTTGCGTGAAATTGCAAAGATCCATACGGGTGATTTCCGTTTGACGGCCAATCAAAACCTGATCATTGCAGATGTGTCAAGCCAGAAAAAGAAAAAGATCATCGAATTGCTTGAATCATACGGTTTGACGGATGGTACACATCATTCGGCGCTCAGACGCAGCTCGATTGCATGCGTGGCGCTTCCAACATGCGGGTTGGCAATGGCCGAAGCAGAGCGTTATTTACCGGTTCTGCTTGATAAAATCGAGACCATTGTTGATGAAAATGGCCTAAGGAACGAAGAAATCACGATTCGCATGACCGGTTGCCCGAATGGCTGTGCCCGGCATGCACTCGGGGAAATAGGTTTTATCGGTAAGGCACCTGGCAAATATAATATGTATCTCGGTGCTGCCTTCGACGGAAGCCGATTAAGCAAAATGTATCGTGAAAACATCGGTGAAGAAGAGATATTGAAAGAGCTGCGTGCACTTCTTTCCCGATATGCAAAAGAACGTCAGCAAGGAGAGCATTTCGGAGACTTTGTCATCAATGCGGGCATTGTTAAAGAAGTGACGGATGGAATGAATTTTCATGATTGATTAAATGCAGTGAGAGACAGGTCTAATTTCCTGTCTCTTTTTGTATTCAATAGTTTTCCGGAGTGCAATGATAAGAATGATAACTAGGCCTGGTACACCGGTATTGAAACATGACCATTCACTTTCATCGTCTATTTTTTTGACTTGCTGTTATTTTTATAGGCTACCTCTGCTTCAATCTCAATAAGATAATCCGGCGAAACCAGACTTTGCACCCCTACTGTAGAACGAGCGGTTTTTACTGGATTATCCTTTGTATTAAAGAACAAAGCATAGGCATCAAACCAACCTTGATAATCTGGTTTATCTCCTTTGTTTGGATCTGGTGCGACATATACACGCAAATAGGTTACATCAGCGAGGGATAGTCCTTTAGTTTTCAAATCTGCTTTTAAATTTTCTAAGATTCCGATTGCCTGCCTTTCTGTATTGCCATATCTCTCATAAGTGGTTTTTCCATCCTTGTTTAAAAGAGGGGCGACTGTTCCGCTAAACAATAACCGGTTATAACTTTGAGGTATGGCAACTGAACTGGAAATCGCAGAAGATGTGGAGCCAAAGAAGGTCACTTTATCTGAGTTCAATTCATTTATATCGTTACCTGCGAAAGCAAAAGAGATTCCTGTGATTAAACTCATACCTATTACTGAAGTAGTAATGACTGATTTCATGTTTTTTTTCATAAAGCCAGCTCCTTATCGAAAAGAATTCCTAAAAATTTATTCTGAGACCCCGGTTTGGATGATGTTAACTTTTGTTTCTACATGAATGTCCATCACCGGATAAATCTTTTTCCAAAGTTCATAGGTCATTTTTTTATTTTTGGCGTGATATTTTTCCTTCAATCCAAGCGGGTCAAGGGATTTTTTTTGAAAATCTTTAATAAGAAGGTTTGCTTGCTTGGTTAAATCAGCTTCCATTTCCTTTTCAATTTTTTTTATCATCTTTCTATTGGTAAGGTTGTCACTGCGCATGGTTTCCTTGATTTGTCCTTTAATTTTGATCTTAATCGTGATCGAAGGATTTTTATCCGTACCGGATACCTTATAACTTGAACCGCTTCGGATACTTTCCACTACGACAGCGCTTCTTTTCTTGTCTTTTAGTCTGAATTTGTATATTCCCCGCCTATGATGTTGAACTAATGTCTTGAAAATGAACATATCATCCGTTCGAACTTTACTGACCATCTTATTTTCATGAAACAGGGCCACTCCAGAAACAGCCACTTCATCATGAATTAATTTAAATAAAGGAAGATACGAATCTCCGCCAGTTTCTAGTGAGTTTCCTAAAAAAAGATGGAGGTTTGTATCCGGCCCGTTCCCTGTTTCAATTTGTTGATTGATCAAATCCGATAAAAAGATTCCAATATTCACATTCGTATTTGGTGGTTTCGTATTTATGACATTCTTGACCTTTCCTTCGACGATAGCCAATATGACTCTGTTTCCAAGTTGTGGTTCACGGTAGAGATAATCGGTAAGTTCTGTCATTCCCATTTCACGAACCATTTTCTCGCTGAATAAAATGATGCGAGTTTGTCCAAGAAATACCGGCTTATCCGCTTTTTTGGAAACGACAGCCTGGACATCACTCGTTGTCGTCGATGCTCCAGTTAAAATTTGATATTTACCCATCTTGTCCTGTTGGAAGATAGGGATGACGAACATTCCTTCGACATTATCATTTTTCAGTATATCGTAGCCGATGGCCTGGGACATATTGACTTCGTCAACCACCCTTGGCTCGGCGCAGCTCCAAAGGAGGGGAAAAGCCAAAATAACAGGAAATAATTTTTTCATGAGCGTTCCCTCATTTTCTTTAAATAGATGATGACCAAAAGAAGAGGCAAGTATAAAACAAGGAAGAGCACGCCATATGGATTGATTATTTTATTCAGTATATATAGGGAATCGACATCAAAAACAAATATATTGATAAACAGGATAATAATTGACATCCCCCATAATGGATACTTTTGCTGAACGTTGAATAAGCGCTTGAAACCTCGGCTTGCTGCCCACAAGGATATGGTCATGTTGGGTATGATGACGATGGCCCACCAAGATACATCAATATATTCAAATCGCTGGATAAAGGGCAATTCGACAATGCTGGTCAATGACAGCGTCGGCCATATAGTCAGCTGCAACTGTTTTTGTGAATAAAAAATAAGTGAAACGAAATAAACGAATAAGGCTATTAGGGTTGTTGTTAAGGCCCCTCCATGAGCATATTTTTGTGAAGTTTTAGCATCTTTGATGAAAGGATAAAACATCAAGATCATTTCAAAGCCAAGCATCATTAATGAAGTACTTCTAGTTCCTTTCCATATATCCGATAGTGTGTGGTGGAAAACAGGAAGCAAATTGGTGAATTCAGAGTATTTCATGGCATAGAATAGGACAAATAAAAGCCAGTATGTCAAAATGGAGCATAAAAAGGTAATACCCGTAATTGTACGGAATCCTCCCGTATTAATATAATAAATCAGGATCAGGAAAACTAAAGCAAAAGCCCAAGATGCTACCTCTTCAAACATCCATACATGTATGACATTTATATAGCTGATCATTACTGTCATCCCAAGAATCAAAAAGTAAAGAATGAATAATAGACTGAAGAAATTCCCGATCCATTTCCCGAATGCATGATTATTTACCGAAATGATATCACCAGGAACGATACTGAAGATTTTATATATGACCCAAATCAATATATGAACGATCAGGCCGGCTAATAGTATCGAAATCCAGCCGTCCGTTCCGGTTATCTTCGCTAAAACCCTTTGAAAACTTAAAACGCCTACTCCCGTTTGCATGGAATGCACTAAAAAAAACACATAGAACGGTGATACCTTATATTTTTCATTAACACCGGCTTGGTTCATATAGGCCCCTCATTTAAATCATTCATTAAAATCATTTTTTTTAATTCTTGCTTTTTTTGGCTGTGGCTGTCTGGATATATCATCAGGACGTAAATTTACAGGTCGCGACTTGAAAATATTAAAGGGAAGACGAACAAAGCTGTCTTTCCAATCTTGCATACGAAATGGATATATCGGTTCAAGGTATGGATGCCCCATCGACGTTAATTTGATGAGGTGGGTCATCAAAAACACGGCTGCAATGGTAATGCCGAGCAGTCCCCAAATCTGGGCTCCCACTAAAAAGGGGAACCGCAGCAGCCGTATGGCATTACCCATTTTGTAAATGGGAGTAACAAATGATGCCAATGCCGAGAGGGCAACGATGATCAATAAGATATTACTGGTCAAACCAGCAACAACGGCTGCTTGACCGATTACGATACCGCCGACGATACCTAATGTCTGGCCTACCTTCGTTGGCAGCCTGGCAGCCGCTTCCCGTAATAGCTCAATGGAGATCTCCAAGAATAATGCTTCAATCAAAGGCTGAAAAGGGATTAAGTTCCTTGAAGTGACGATTGTTTCCAAAAGATCTTTTGGAATCAGTTCATAGTGATAAGTAAGAACGGCTACATAAATGGGAGTGGCAAATATCGAAAAAGCGACCGCGAATATCCTTAATAAACGGAAAGCAGATGCCGGAATCCAAGGCATATTATAATCTTCCATGGTGATAAAGTATTCCAACAAAATGGTTGGAGTAATGAGTACTGAGGACGACCTATCGATCAACAAGGCCACTTTACCTTCAGCCAGTGCACTTGCGATGCGATCAGGCCTTTCCGTATTTAGAAAAAGGGGAAATAAGGTAGATGAATTATCATATAGTATTTGCGCGAGATGGGACCCATCCAAGATTTCATCAAATTCTACGTCATTGATCCTTTGGAGAACATTATCGACGTTTTCCTGATCAACGATCCCTTCAATCGATAATACTGCCACTTTCGTTTTAGACAAGGATCCCACAGTCATTTCACTTACTTGCAATCCGGGGATAGGCAGCCTTTTTCTAACTAGATTCAGATTGATATCAATATCCTCGACAAACGCTTCTTGAGCACTTATGATCCCAAATTCGAGTTCAGGTTTTTCAACTTGTCTTCCTTGTTGGGCCGCAACATTGATTAATAGGCATTCATCAAGATTTCCATCTAAACGAAGTGCAATTTCGCCTCTCATGATCCTTTCTTCGATTACAATCTTGGTACTGGTAATCAGTGTGTTTTCAATAGGGACGTTTTCCTTAATTTGCTCCAAATTTATCGTTTCCAGCGTCGGTATGACAGAAAGAACACTTTCGTGAAGTTCCTTTGCATCGATTAAAGGGCGATAAAAGGATACCCAGTACCCTATGCCATTATAGGTTCCTTGATGGTTTATGAAATCAGTGGATGAAGAAAGGGTATTGAATAGGTCCCTTACTTCCGAAACTTTATTTAATTCATCATTTTTATCGTTTGGTTGATTGGGTTTTTTTTTGAACTTTCCGCGGTTAAACAAATGTTGTCACCTCTAATCTAAAGCTGGTTATCCTAGCTTTTGCAATTTAATTACAAATTAACCATTTACAATGTTATTGGTCCCCGTTAAAGGAAATGGGGATACATTGAAAAGTTGTTGGTTATAAAAACTGTCACCATTTCCTTTTCGAATAAAATAATTGAAGAAAGTGGAAACTAAAATAAAACCCATTCAACCAAAGGAGTTCACCATGAAAAGTACACCCTTGCATATTAAATTGGATCAAAAGCAGGAAAAATTGAAATCTGAATTGGATATGCAGGATGATGTAGTTTTTAAACAGGTTTTCATTCCCGGTTATGAGGTTTCAGGATTATTCGTATTTGTCAATGGAACGATGGACTATCCAGCATTCAATGAAATAGTCCTGGATTTATCGGCTGCGCAGGTTGAATCAAGGCACCTGGTTTCCATCGAGAAGCTGGTCATTTCCAAAATCTGTTCAGTCAGGGAACAGGATGTGGAAACCTATGAAAAAGCCAAAGAGCATATTTTTGACGGGAAAACACTTTTATTTATAGATGGAATGGCAAATGGCTATGTCTTGAATCTGAAAAAGGAGAAAATTCGTACACTGAGTGAACCTTCGACAGAGAGGGTTGTGCGTGGACCGAAGCTTGGGTTTATCGAAAGTCTCCAGGAAAATGTCGGCTTGATAAGGCAATATTCCAATCACCCCAACCTAATCGTCAAACAACAGAAGTTAGGGACGCTTGAAAAGCGGGAAGTTGCGTTGATCTATTATGAAGGAAAAGCAAGCGATTCTTTGCTAAAAGAAGTGAATAAACGGATAAATAGAGTAAAAGCTACCGATCTCCAAGACTCGGGGATGCTTGAAGAATTAATTGAAGATACATCGATTAGCCCTTTCCCACAGATCCAGAATACGGAGCGTCCGGATAAAGTATTGGCGGCATTGCAGGAAGGAAGGGTGGTCATCATGGTTGACGGCTCGCCATTTGCATTGATGGCACCTACGACGATGACGATGCTTCTGCAGTCACCTGATGATTATTATGAAAGGTGGGTAGCGGGTTCTTTTCTACGTGTTCTTCGTTACTTTTCTTTATTTATTACCGTTTTTCTTTCAGGAATTTATATCTCCTTGGTTTCGTTCAACCCTGGATTGCTGCCGACGGAACTAGCGATGACCATAGCCGGTACAAGGGAGAACGTGCCATTTCCGCCTTTTGTAGAGGCAATCATCATGGAATTGACGATTGAACTGCTTCGTGAAGCAGGCATTCGGCTCCCGGCGCCCATTGGGCAAACGGTTGGATTGGTCGGTGGCGTCATTATTGGCCAAGCAGCCGTTCAAGCGAATATTGTAAGTTCCCTGATGGTCATAATCGTTGCAATCACGACGATTACATCTTTTACGGTACCACAATATAGCTTTGGACTGGCATTCAGGGCATTGAGGTTCGGGGCGATGATTTTTTCCGCCGTTCTAGGCCTATATGGAACCACTTTATACTTTATCATCGTTATCAGTCATTTGTCGAAATTGACTAGCTTTCAAGAACCTTATTTTCAACCGATGGATTTTATCGGTAAAAAAACTTGGAAGGACGCGTTCCTCCGGTTACCGAAGCGGAAAAAAGGGGGAGAATTTTCTTGAGCCAAGCAGACGGCAAAATTCTTAGAGGGGAATTGGCCTCGATCATTTCATGCGCCATGTTAGGAGTTGGGATGCTTACGCTTCCAAGGACGATAACGGAAAAAGTTAATTCACCCGATGGATGGATCGTCTTGATTTTTAATGGGACCGCTATTGCCCTTTTCATATGCTTATTGGTTGTACTGCTAAAAAAACATAAGGTGGCTAACTATTACACATACATGGAGGAGGCCTATGGAAAGTGGCTCGCCAAACTTATTGGGTTGATCGTGGTGGTGTACTTTATAGGCGTGGCCAGCTTTGAAGTGCTTGCAATGAGTGAAATGGTCCGATTTTATTTGCTGGAGGAAACCCCGGTTGAAATATTGATACTCACATTGATTTTAGCGAGTGTGCATCTATTGACAGGCAAAATTAAAGCCATTGCAAAGGTGTGCGTATTCTTTCTACCTCTGACAATTGTCATCGTCTTGCTCATTTATATGTTCAGTATTAAAGTAGTCGAAATAAAAAATCTCCAGCCTGTACTTGGAAAAGGATTTCTCCCTGTCATGAAAGGAATGGGCTCCGGAACTTTGTCTTTTTTTGGAATTGAACTTTTCATCTTTTTGTTCGGCGTCGTTAAAAATCAAAGCAAGATAAAAAGTGGCGCTTTAATCGGTTTTTTCATACCGATGATATTATATGTAATTACATATGTTCTGGTAGTCGCTACACTGACTGTTCCTGAAGTCAAAGCTGTTACATGGCCAACCATTTCTTTTATTCAATCGTATGAAGTAAAAGGGATATTTATAGAGCGTTTAGAGCTGTTTCTATTAATCACCTGGATTCTTCAGTTCTTTTGTACACATGCAATTTACTATTACTTCGCAGCAGAAGGACTGACGAAAATTTTCAACAATTCGTATTCAACGAACCTTATTGTTTTGGTTCCGCTCATTTTTTTCCTGGCCAAAGTCCCTAAAAATACAATCGAGATTTTTAAATTGAGCGATTTGCTGGGTTATGTTTTTCCCTTTATATTGATTGGCTTGCCAATTATTACATTTGCAATCGTTCAAGTGAAAAGGAGCAGAAGAAGCGGATGAAAAGATTATGGTTGATCTTGTTTATTCCATTGCTTGCTGGCTGTTGGGACAGTCAAAATATTGAAGAATTATCCCTTGTGGTGGGAATGGGAATCGATAATAGTAAAAAGAAGGACGAAATTATGTTAACCGAGCAAATTCTGGTACCTCCAGGAAGTAGTGTTCAGGAGAATCAAGCTCAACTAAAATATAAGAATGTTACCGTCAGTGCCAAAACGCTCCATGAAGCAATTAGGGATTCTTTGCTCATAACCAATACGGTTTTAACCAATCATCAGCGTATCATGCTCATTAATGAAGATGTATTAAAGAAAATCCCGATGGAAGCGATCATTAATCAGGCAATTCGCGATAATAACACAAGGAGAAGTTGTCTTGTTTATTTAACAAAGAGACCGACAAAGGACATTTTGGGATTGGCCGACGATGGGGAGATCCCTTCGAATGTAATTTATGAATTGAAAGATAATGAGAACAGAACGAATAAAATCCTTCAGCCTTTAACGATGGGCAAAGCTTCCTCAAGTTTGCAATCAGATGGAAGCTTTGCCATTCAGGCCGTTGATATTAGAAGAGGGAAATTAATTTTGGAGGGTGCAGGGGTGATCAACAATTCAAAGTTGGTCGGGGTCATGAATGATGAAGATATAGCTGCTTTAAATTGGTTGAACGGAAATGTGAAAGGCGGAATAATCGAAGCTGTCCAACACGGCAAGCCTTTAAGTGTTGAAGTGATAAAAAGGACAAAGAGGAAGGTCACGACGGAATTGAACGGGGATCATTTAACGATAAATGTTAAGGTCGGGTACACAGCTAGACTTTCGGAAGATTGGTATAGTAAGGAAAATTCATTTGAAGAAGCCTATCTAAAAGAGATTGAGCGTATTGCCGAGGATGAAGTGAAGAAGGACGTCAAGAAAATCGTATACAAATTACAGCATGAATATAAAACAGGGGTAGCAGGATTTTATCGTTATGCGGAAAATCAGCATCCAAAGTTTTGGGAGAAAAATAAGCAGAAATGGGACGAAGTTTTCAGTAAAGCCGATATTAATTATGAAGTGGACATAAGGATCATAGACTTCGGTGCAAAAGGAGGGGTGAAGTGAATGGGCATACGAAGAAAAACCTTCCAAATGGGAAGGTTTTTTTGTCAAGTGCTCTTTAGTTGATATAGTACTTAATAACCAAAAGAAAATGTCCATTCAAGGCTCTCTGAATGTTCTAGGCAGATTCGTCACTTCATGTGCAACCCTGATGCCGGATTGAATGGCTCCTTCAATCCATGCTGGAACTGTTGATGTATGCTCACCAGCGAAGTGGACCCTTCCTTCAGGCGTCGGGATGTATGGAAACAAGTCCGTTTCCTGACCAGGTTTAAACATGGAGAAAGCGCCGTATGAATACTGATTCAATGTCCAGCTATAAGAAGCCCCTGATAAAAAATGATCATATACTTGTTTTCCATGGACCTGGGCCAAATTTTTCAATGCGTGTTGTATACGGGCTTTTTCAGGAAGTATATCCCACAAAGTGGCATCATCTTCCCATGTATAACTTGCCAAGATGAGACCGGATTCACTCTGGTTGCTCGTTTGGCTGGGATAATAAGAAAATCTTATCGGTAAATCGGTCGTCAATTTACCACCGAAGATTCCTTCTTTTTCCCAAAACCTATGTGTAAACTGAAGTCCGATTTTCGTGGACGCAGCATAATGGAGTTCCCTTATTGCCTTCCACTTATTATGGGAAAAGGAATTCCGGGGTTCAATATCCATAAATTGCAGCAATTGAAGTGGGATAGTCACGATGGCAAGGTCACCTGTAACGGTTAAGGGGTTTTGGCTTTGAGTATGTTTAGAGTGGATGGTGACTTGATTATCATGTTGGATGATCTTTGTCACTTCATATCTGAAATTTAGATTATCCTTCAATTCCGGTAAAAAAGCATAAGGAAGCCGGTCGTTTCCTCCTTCGATTGCAAAAAATTCAATGTCTGGATTAAAGAGTGGCATAAGCTCCCGAAGTATGGCAGGAAAAGAAAGTTCCGGGAATCCTTCTAAACCCATTAGGACTTTGATGCTTTCAATCGCCCCTGTTGAAAGGCTCATTCCTACTGGATTGTACTGCAAAAAGAAGCTCATGGAGTATTTATCAAACTCTTTGATGACAATTTCCCAATTTCTACGTGGGTTTTGAATGATGAAGTCAGTCACAGGCTTAATTGCCATGTTAAGTAATTCTTCAGCTGTTTTACCTCTTTCATGGGGAGCTACAGGGTACCTGAGTATATCCGGGTTCCGTTCATATATGGCGGCGGTCGTCTTGATTCCGTTGGCATAAATGGGATCATTGGGAGTCGCATTAATAAAGGTGTTGACTCGTAAACCATACTTCTTGATGTATTCAGCAACTAAGTAATGATAATTCGGAATGCGCATGGCACCGGCTTCAAGGTAGGAACCTTCTGAAAATGGCTCACGTATGGTCAAAACACGCCCTCCGACCCTCCCGGTTGCCTCCAATATCGTAACTTCGTGCCCCGCTTGTTTTAAAAGGGATGCTGCAACCAGCCCAGACATGCCGGCACCAATGATAATGATTCTTTTGGGAATCTGGGATGGTCCCAGGCCATTTCTGATAACAGCCAGCATTTGATCGGGGGATAGCGGATCTTTGAAAAAGGACAAAGTGTTTTTCTCCTCTCTTGTTACACTTCCTATTTGGGATTTAAGCTATCTTATTCCTATTGGGTCACCATTTATGAAGGATCTTCAATAATTTGTCATGATTGATTATTGCTATCATATTCCTCTAGGTTTATCCTTTATGTTATTAGATAATTTAAGGTGCAGAAGATGGATAAGCTGATTTATTGTTAAAAGGTGATGCCATTTTTTTCGGAAGCTAACGATCTTAAGTCTACGATTTATGATAGAGCCGAATTTAATTTAGACAGTTAGAGAAGCTGTGTTCAGCTTTTTTGAACAATGGGATGAAATGACGAAGAATGCTATTCGCAACCTTATTTCGGTAAAAACGCACAAATCTATATATCATTAAAAGTTGATCAAGCAATAAAAAAGTGGATATTAAATAACCGAGGCAATTATCGTTCTTTGTCTATTGAAGCCAAACGCTAATTAAGCATAACAATTGGAGTCAGTATAGTTTCATATTTTTAGTGAGTGCACATAAATCAGTGTTAATTAAGATTAAGTTACAAAAAGGTTTTAGGCTCCTGACCTATGTATTTTATTTATACTTGGTGGGGGATAACACTATATTATCATTCATAAAAGTGCTAATTCGTGAGCATATAATAAAAAAACTCTATTTTATGATAGAGTTTTTTTATTATAGTATTCCGTATTTCTTTTACAGAAAATCAATCGATAGAAACATAGAGTGAAGTTTATATTATAATAATGTTATTAGTTTTTATTTAAACATATTTGTTTTATGATTGTTTTAGAAGATGATACTGTATAAATTCTTATACTTTCTCATAAAATATATAATAAAAGGGGTTTATTATGTATAAAATGGAAGAAATTAACCTAGACAACTCCTTCACTATAGTGAAACCCTATACATCTTTAATTGATATAAAGAATAACTTTTTAAAGTATGATTTTGTAATCATTTCTGCGAAAGAATACTACATTGTTTCAAAGAATGAATGCAATTTCTTGGCATTAATGGATGATTCACTGTCTGTAATCGAGTGGATTGAAAAGGTAAAATGGACTCCCTCTACCATTTCCAAAATAGAAGAACTTTTTATGTTACAAATTGATTGGAGCAGACCGGTCCTAATTCAAGATCCAGAAAAAGAAGGAATTATTGGAATCATAACTGCAAACCAATGGGTTCAACTGCTGGAAATGAAAAATGAGGAGCTATCCGCATACTTTTCTACATTGGCGGAAACCATTAATGACGCAGTCACGGCTGTGGATCAAGAGGGGAAAGTTATCTGCTGGAATACCGTTGCTGAGGGAACATACAGCATTAAACGTGAAAATATCCTTGGTCAAAAGATTGGAGAGCATTTTCAATCAGAGTCTATTATATTACATCGTATTTTAAATGAGGGACGTCCCGTTCGTGGGGCTTATCATCGCCCTAATAATGATAATCACGTATTAGTAAATGCCTCACCCGTTATAAAGGATAATACAGTTATTGGAGGCATTGCAACAGAACATGATATTACTCAAATTGTTCGTTTAAACGAGGAACTTGATTCTTCGTTACCGTTACTTATCCATCAGGACAACCCTTTTTCATCTATTATAGGAGTTAATGTGGAAATTCAAAAAGCAGTGAAGGTAGCCCAAAAAGTTGCCTACGCGGACATTCCGGTTCTGTTAACCGGAGAACCAGGTTCAGGAAAAGAGATGTTAGCACAAGCTATTCATTACGGCGGTTCAAAGCGTACAGGTCCTTTTGTATCTATTAATTGTTCAGCCATTCCTTCCACTCTTTTAGAGATTGAATTATTTGGATATCAAAAAGGTGCTTCTACAGCAGATAAGAAGACTGGAAAAAACGGAAAAATTGAACAATCACATAATGGAACATTATTTATTGAAGAAATTGATAAAATGCCATTAGACATTCAAGAAAAATTTCTACACTACTTGGAACTTGGATCATTTTATCGTGTAGGTACAACGGAATTATTGACGACACATACACGTGTAATTGCTTCTACATCTCAGGCATTAGAAGCAATGGTAAAGGAAGGGAAATTCAACGAAAATCTTTATTATCGCTTAACTGTAATTAACATTGATATTCCTCCTTTACGTGAAAGACCGGAAGATATTGTCAAATTAGTTGAACAGTTTGTGCAAGAGTTCAGTTCTAAGTATAAGAAACCAGTTCCGAAAATTGGATCGGAAGTTATAACTATATTAGTTAACTATGAATGGCCAGGAAATGTCCGCGAGCTTCGGAATGTTGTGGAACGTGTTATCCTTCTGAATGATGAAAATATTATTAAAAGCAATCATCTTCAAAAAAACATAACTAGTAGTTATTATGTTCATAATGGCCATATCTCAGGCCCACAAGAAACGTCATTTCAGGAAGATGAAAAAGAAGAGTTATTCATGATTCAAGAAGCCTTAAGCAAGACATATGGAAACAAAAGTGCGGCTGCCAAATTACTCGGTATGTCCAGAGGAACACTCTACAATAAGATTAAAGAATACAAATTAAACTGATTTATTTTGCATTTTATTATTTCCCAGTTACGCACTCAAATGAAAATTTTGCTATCGCAGATTACAAAAAAACGAGAGCCAGTTTCTGAAAAGACTGCTTTGATATTATCCCCTTAAGGTAGACAGTGTAAAAGGACCACAAACAATCGTGGATATTACGCTGCTGCCTGGAGGGGATTTTATTATGGCTAAAAAAGGGCAAAAGTTCGAGAAATATTCAAAGGAGAAGAAAATGAAAGCTAAAGATGTATTTGAATGGGGAAGGCAGCGATGAAATGATTACGATGAACGTAAGCCTTCGTAGTAGGTAATCAGCTCAAACTAGTATCTTTAGACGTTAAGATGGTTTATCCCCCAAAAAGGGATGTATACAGAACCATTCTCCATTCGGATCAAGGCTTCTAATACACAGTTTATGCATACAATGTACGACTTAAATTACTTGGTATTAAATGAAACGAACAGGATAATGTCTGAGTGGAATCGTTCTTCCCCATTATATATCAGAGATGTTGAATCAAAATCATTTTAAAACTGTTTAAAGGTGAAGAAATTCTATGATTAAGACAGCAAACGATTCCAAAAATGACTCAGCCACCGAACTCCGATTGAATATCGAATCTCGATGGCTGTAGTCGTTTTATGACTGTCTACTTGACAGGTGAAATCAAATAATCTGAGTTGGGATTTTTTAATGCGCCAGCCGTGCCTAAGTTCTATTGGAAAAGAGTCCATTGTTTATGACATCTTACCTTTTGTTCTGTAATTAAGAGGCATTTTTTTCTTTGTTCATTGATAATAAATCCGATGATTTATTTTTCTTTAAGACAAAGAAAGAACCGACAATCAGAATAGTGAGAAGTAGTGTTAAAAAGAATTGTAAACGTAAGGAATCAATAAATGTCATCGAGATGAAAATACTGGTGATCGTAATAATCGTTGCATATGTTAAATAAGGAAATAACCACATTCTGATCTTAAGTGCTCCAGGGTTTTCTTTTTCGTATTTTCTTCGCATACGTAATTGAGAGAAGGCAATCACTAGATAAACAAGAAGCGCTACACCTCCGGAAGCATTAACTAAAAACAGAAATACTTTATCTGGAGAGACGTAATTGAACCCAATACTAATATAAGCAATAACGGTACATCCTAAAACCGCATTCATTGGTATCCCCTTCTTATTTACCTTTAAAAACATTCGGGGAGCATCTCCATTTTCCGCCATCGAAAATAACATACGGGAGCTCGTGTAAATACCAGAATTCAAACAAGAAAGTACTGCCGTAAAAAGAAGGAAATTCATGATTTGGGCTGCAGCTGGTATATTTAAAAGTTCAAGGACAGAAACAAAAGGACTTTTCATCAAACTAGTGGAGTCCCATGGAAGAATTGTTACGATTATTAAAATTGAACCTAGGTAAAATGTTAAGATACGATAGATAACGGTATTTGTAGCAACCCTCATGGCTTTTTCAGGATGTGAGGTTTCCCCTGCTGCAGTCGCCACGATTTCACTCCCCATAAAAGAGAACATAACAAGGGCAACTCCTATAAAGACAGAACTTATTCCAGATGGCAGGAATCCACCTCTATGTAGAAGGTTTGAAGTGCCAGGTGATTCGATACCTGGTATGAAACCGAATATAATGGCCCCTCCAAGAATTAAAAAGAGAACAATACTGACAACTTTGATCATGGATAGCCAATACTCAAACTCACCAAATGATTTAACAGAATAGATGTTAGTTAGGGTTAATAAAAAAGTAAGCATTAAGCTGACTGACCAAGAAGGCAAAGAAGGAAACCAATATTGAATAATTGTCGCACCTGCTATTGCTTCAACTGCAATGGCAATTACCCAGAAAAACCAGTATAACCAGCCAATTGTGTACCCGGCCCATGGGCCGATCGCCTCTCGGGCGTAAGTGGAAAAAGAGCCGCTTGATGGATTTGCCGTTGACATTTCCCCAAGCATCCGCATCACCAAAATTACCAGTAATCCTGCTATTGCATATGAGAAAATAGAACCTGGCCCAGCCGTATTAATTAACGGGCCACTTCCAACAAATAATCCAGCACCGATGATTCCTCCTAGGGAAATCATGGTAATATGCCGAATTTTCAACTCTTTTTTCAATTTAGGTTGTTGATGATTCATATCCTACATCCTCTCTATAACGTAAAAACCAAAAAAGTTAAGGGGATTCAGATCTTTCAAAATAGCAGAAAGTGAAAACCCTTAAAACAAGAAATAAATCTTTAACAAATCTTCCTCTTTTATTTCTTCTGCTTATTAGCATTAAAAATTCCATTTGCATATAGACTCCAATTAAAAGATGAAAAAATATTAAGAATTATATGATAATACACTTTGTTCATATTTGTCTATTTATTTCCGGATACGGAACATAAAGTATACAGTTGTGTAAACTTTAAAGTTATTTAAAAAACATAATCACGGGTTAATTAAAAAGCGATCTCGTTCCGTTGTTATGATTGAAGGCATTCTTACAGCCATTTACATACTTTGTGGTTTAGGAACTATGCATTTGAATAAAAAGAAGCCGGTTACTAAGGCTGAATTCTCCCCAAGATAAATAAATTCTCCCATATACTGTTTAGAATATTCCGATTGAACAAAAGTGTTTAATTTTGATTTATTTACACAATTTTGTTAAAAGTGGTATACAAAAGTGTGTAAATGGAATTATAATATGTTCATATTAAGTTTTTGAATATTTTTTGTATTATAAATTTTCGATTAATAAAGGAGGCGAAATTAGATTAGTAAACTTTTTTATAACATCCATTAAATCTAAACGAAGAATTAGTATTTCAGTTAAATTAGAGGCAGCTGCTATCATTTGAAAATTAGTCATTACTTTTAATTAACTTAAGTTGAAGGGCAATTACATTGATTATACAAATCTATTTTTTAAGGGAGAGAATAATATGATTACAACAAACAATACGGACATTAAAACATATAAGCACGAACCATTTACAGATTTTACACTTGGGGAAAATAAAAGTGAATTTAGAAAAGCTTTGGAAGTTGTACAATCAGAGTTAGGAAAAAATTATCCACTTGTCATAGGAGAAGAATTCATTACAACAAATGAACAAATTGTATCGATAAATCCAGCAAAAAAGGAAGAAGTAATCGGTCGAGTTTCTAAAGCCAATAAAGAATTAGCTGAGAAAGCAATGCAAGCAGCATTGTCTACATTCACGACATGGAAAAAAGAAAAACCAGAAGAACGAGCTAACATTTTATTTCGTGCTGCGGATATCATTCGTCGTCGCAAACATGAATTTTCAGGCTATCTTGTTAAAGAAGCTGGAAAGCCATGGAAAGAGGCTGATGCAGATACGGCAGAAGCAATTGATTTCCTTGAATTCTATGCCCGTCAAATGATGCAATTAAAAGACGGAGTACCTGTAAAAAGTCGAGAGGGAGAGGCAAACAAGTTCAATTATATTCCACTTGGTGTAGGTGTCATTATTTCTCCATTCAACTTTCCATTAGCTATTATGGCCGGAACTGCAGCTGCAGCGATTGTTGCTGGAAACACGATTCTTCTGAAACCATCAAATAACACACCAGTGATTGCAGCGAAATTCGTTGAAGTTATGAAAGAAGCAGGTCTTCCTCATGGTGTACTTAACTATGTCCCAGGAGGCGGTGCGGAAATAGGCGATTATCTAGTTGATCACCCTAAAACTCGCTTTGTTTCCTTCACGGGTTCCCGTGAAGTAGGCTGCCGCATTTATGAACGCGCGGCAAAAGTGCATCCGGGTCAAATTTGGTTAAAGCGTGTGATTGCCGAAATGGGCGGAAAAGATACTGTAGTCGTAGATAAAGACGCGGATTTGGATGTAGCTGCCTCCTCGATTGTTTACTCTGCTTTTGGATTCTCGGGACAAAAGTGTTCGGCTAGTTCACGTGCAGTGGTACATCAGGATGTTTATGATGAAGTCCTTGAAAAAGCAGTGGCATTAACCCAGACTTTAATGATTGGCTGCCCTGAAGATGTAAATACCTATATGGGACCCGTTATCAGCCAGGCTTCTTACGATAAAATCATGAAATATATTGAAATAGGTAAGGAAGAAGGCAAGTTGATGACTGGTGGAGAAGGGGACGACTCCAAAGGGTACCTTATTGAACCGACCATCTTTGCGGATATTGATGAAAATGCACGTCTGATGCAGGAAGAAATTTTTGGACCTGTTGTAGCCTTTTGTAAAGCGCGCGATTTCGATCATATGATGGAAATAGCGAACAATACAGACTACGGCTTAACGGGTGCGTTACTTTCTAACACTCCTGTTCATATTGAACGAGCAAAAGAAGAATTCCACGTAGGTAATCTATACTTTAATCGCGGTTGTACAGGAGCAATCGTTGGGTATCATCCGTTTGGTGGGTTCAACATGTCTGGAACGGATTCGAAGGCAGGTGGACCTGATTATTTGATTCTACACATGCAAGCGAAAACAACTAGCGAAACACTTTAATAAGAGCTGGGGCAATTAAAAAGGTTGCCCCATTTAATATAACGAGGACATGCATTTTAGGGGGATATATTCATGCTGGCAGATGTTTCAAAAAATATTTTTCTTCACGCTTCCAACAACAAAGCGTTAAATAAAGCTGCGAAAAAATGGGGCCTTCGATTTGGGGCTTCCCAAGTTGTGGCAGGAGATACTATCAAAAGTGCGATTAAGAAAGTTCAAGAATTAAATGAAAAAGGCTTGGTTTGTACACTGGATCATTTAGGGGAATTTGTTTCAAGTAGAATAGAGGCGATAGAGGCAACGGAATATAACGTAAGAACGTTGGAAGCAATGGGAAGTGCAGGAGTAAATAGTAATCTATCTGTAAAAATGACCCAACTTGGTTTGGACATTGATCGGAATTTTTGTGTTCAAAATATGTGTCTAATTCTTGAGACAGCCAAGAAATACAATAATTTTGTCAGAATCGATATGGAAGATCATGCACATTGCCAAATCACGTTAGATATCCTGAGAGAATTACGCGAAACATATGATAATGTAGGAACAGTAATTCAATCCTATTTATATCGAGCGGAGCAGGACGTAAAAGAATTAAAAGGAATTCCCCTTCGTTTAGTTAAAGGAGCTTATCAAGAATCTCCTTCTGTGGCTTACCAAGAGAAAGAAGAAGTGGATAAAAATTATATGAGAATCATTGAAGAGCATTTGCTGAGTGGTAGCTATACGGCGATTGCTTCCCATGATCATCGTATCATTGCCAGTGTAAAAGAGTTTGTTCAAAAACACAATATTCCACGTAACCAATTTGAGTTTCAGATGTTATATGGATTTAGAACAGACATGCAATTAAGTTTAGCTAAAGAAGGATATACAATGCGTGTGTATATTCCTTTTGGTAACGACTGGTTTGGTTATTTTATGCGTCGCTTGGCAGAAAGACCACAAAATATTGCATTTGCCCTTAAAGGATTCTTTTCTAAATAATTGATGAGTTTATTAAAATGGGTGAAGATATCATAGAAAGTTAATTTACTTGTAGAATTCGTAACTGGGAAACTAAACAGATAGGCACAACCACTCTTTCTAAAATAGAAAAATATAAGCATAAATCTTCTCTCTTTCTCCGATTTAGCATGCATAAGGAAGATTTACGTTGTTGATAATTAAGTCGAATTCATTGATGATGGTTCAGTTTCAACTAGAACCGGAAGTCAAAGAAAGCGCCCAGTGAAGATATAATATGACCCCGTCCTCCCTTGAGGTGAATTCACCAGTATGAAAAGACTTGAGCAGGTGGTGAATGATATTGTAAAGCAAGCTGCGCATTCTTGGAACACTAGGCTACGTACGCCGATAGTGTTTTAAGGATAAAAAGCTCAAAATTGTATCATAATATAACCATATACTAAAAGTTTACATAGGTGATGATTTCAGCTCCCATGTTTTAGGAGGACGGGTTTATAGAAGCAAAATATTGCAGAGAATCAAGGGTGATAAGAACGAGTCGTATATTTCCAAATGATGTGAACAATCATAATACATTATTTGGCGGCAGATTAATGAGTGATGTCGATCAAGTAGCATCGATTTCGGCAGCACGTCATAGTCGAAGTGAATGTGTAACCGCTTCAACAGATTCAGTTGACTTTTTACATCCCATTCGTACAACAGATTCAGTGTGTTTTATATCTTATGTGGCATGGACCGGCACCTCTTCAATGGAGGTTTTTGTGAAAATTATTGCTGAAGATTTAAAAAGCAGTGTTCGTAGAATCGCAGCGACTGCTCTATTAACATTTGTTGCACTTGATGAACATAAACGTCCAACACGTGTTCCAAAGGTTATTCCGGAGACAGAAGAAGAAAAAAAATTACATGAAACGGCATTAGATCGAGCAAGTATGCGGCAGCAGAGAAAACAAAAAAGCAAAGATGTGGCTACGTTTTTAAGTGTAGATTATCCTTAACTTTCATAAAAAAGCTTTGAACCTACGAGGTGCAAAGAAGGTAAGAGGCAATCCTCATCAATATCGATCAAGTTGAAAAGCCGGAAAATAAGCAAAGTGAAGTAGTAGATTTACAAAGTTCAAAACCAGTCTTTTATCCGGCTATCGTTTCCAACATAATGATCAGTTGGGCCTACACCATTTGTATTGAAAAAACAGCTGGAATAGAGATTGAATTAAAGAGTGGACGAGCAATTATTCAAGTGTTGGGTAAAGCAGGAAGTTACCTTACAACATTTATGCAAGAAGCAGGAGCAAGAGCGATTGGAATTTCAGTTGCATATGTTGCGCTATATGACCCAAAAGGGTTTGATATAGATTATTTGCTTGACTGCAGTGATAGTTTTAGCACAGTAAATAATTTGCTACAAACGTAATAACCGATGAAGGATGACTTGGAAAAGAATGTTGGGTTATTCTAATCAAATCACAAGTATGAATGCAGCATGCATTCATGCTTCCATTGTTGTCGAAGTTGCTAATGGACCGCCAACAATGGAAGCAACAACCATTTTAAGAAAAAGGAATGTATTTCAAGTACTGTCTTACTTGCCATTTCTGGTGGGATAATAGCTTCATAACTTTGAATGGTGCAAAACAATGTTTAGCTGCTTACATGGATCAGCGTATATGATATTTGGAATGTCTAATTTATTTCTTTAGAAAGAGAGGTTTTTAAGGTGAAAAGAGTTATAGAAACTGTCTATAGTCCTTGTTGTGGAAAAGTTGAAAACATATTTGTTAGTCAAGGTTCTTATGTATATGAATGGGAAAAACTAATGGTAGTTCATACAACGGACAATAAAAAAGTAGAAATTGAGACGGGTGTAAGTGGTCATATTGTTTCAATTGAAGTAACAAAAAATCAAGATGTAAGTAATGAAACAGTGTTAATTCAGTTACAGGATGATTTATTGATCACAGGAAGTGATTGATAATAAGGTGGGTATTTAAGATTAAGGATCTTGAATATGGATTTTTCTGAATTAGAGTCTTGCGATCATATATATCGAATATTAAGAACATTTTGTATATTTTAACGGAGCAAAGCGGAATAAATGTAAGAGCTTCTAATTAGTGAGTAATCCCTTTTTTTATAATGAAGAAAGCTTATTTAATAAATTTGCTGAGTCCATTCATTTTTTTCATTCATAAGAGTACTAGTTATTGCACATATGTTTAAGGAGCTCTACGATATGGTAGAGTTTTTTTATTATAGAAATCCTTCATTCTGGTGCAAAAACGACTCGCTAGAAACATAAAGCGATTTTTGCAATAAAGCTAATTTTTGTTTTGTTTGCCTTTTTAGGAACATGATTCTTGAAATTGGGAAAGCCAATGCCAGCAGCAAATACACCCATAGACTACTATATTGTAGGGTATGTGTGTATTTTTTTATTGAAGGATATATAAAAATAAATACATAGTTCTATAGACAATTTTGAAGAATTCGCTGAATCCTCGACTAACTCCTAGTGTTATCAATGGTGTTTGTTCGGTGACCCGTTCGATACGCGGAACCATAAATTTACAGGTGGTTCTGGTTAGCCAAAAGGTTTGGAGGGAGGATTCTATGTGAAATCTACTATCTTTTCTGATGTGACGAACGAATGAAAATCGAACAAAAAGAAATCTTTCGACCATCCTTCGTGATGAATGAAACTAATTTAATAAATTTTTATTAATTGCACAACTATAATAAAATTGCCATTCGTACAGGCAGTCTAAGTAAGGTTGAGAAGCGATCAACCATAGTAAATATATCCCAAAAATGACCTCGATAGAATATTTAAATAAAACAATCAACCAAAAACATCATCAAATAAAATACTGTCTTTCTGCAATACCATGAAAACTTAGTTAGTGGAATATTATTAAATATTTTCCTTTACAGAGGAGATACTACCAAGAGACAAAGGTTGGAAAGGAAGACAGTATGGATCATATACAAATGGCCCGTGCGATGTTCGGGACGAATATGGCTGTACATATCATATTTGCAACGATAGGCGTCGGTTTGCCGATGATGATGTTGGCAGCGGAATTGATGTATCAAAGGACAAAGGATTTACAGTATGTTGTCATGGCCAAACGCTGGACCAAAACATTAGGGGTCTTGCTTGGGGTCGGGATTCCGACTGGTACGATTGCGGGTGTGCAACTGTCACTATTATGGCCAGGGTTCATGGAAGTGATTGGGCGTGTCATGGCGCTTCCATTCCAAATTGAGATTTATGCATTCATGGTTGAAGCGCTATTCATGTCAATCTACGTGTATGCTGCTGAAAAAATAAAGCCTTGGGCCCGTATCGTGAGTTTATTCTTTGTTGCATTCGGCGCAATGGCTTCGGCGGTTTTGATTTCTAATGTCCATGCTTTTGAAGGGACACCGGCTGGATTCCGGTTTGAAAATGGGGAAATCGTCGATGTCGATCCTTGGGCGGCATTTTTCAACCCAAGTTTCTTGGTGACGGCAGGTCATACGGCCCTGACTGCTTATACGACAGGTGCTTTTGTCGTAGCGGCCGTTGCAGCTTATAAGATGCTGAAAAATAAATATGGCACTGCTGAATTTAATTTTCACCAAAAAGCACTGAGGCTCAGTATTGTATTGGGTTTGGTTTTTTCTTTTTTGTCGGCATTGAACGGTCATGAGACTACACAGCATTTATATAGGGAGCAGCCGGAAAAACTGGCGGCGGCTGAAGGGTTGTTTGAAACAAAGGACCATGCCGGACTTACCTTGTTTGGTTATACCGATAGGGAAGCACAGGAAGTGAAGTATGGGATTGAATTCCCATGGTTATTAAGCTTTCTATCCGGCAATAGCTTTGATACGGTCGTGACCGGCTTGAACGATTTTCCAGAAGAATATTGGCCGCCGCTTTATGTCCATATCTTATTCAACGCCATGGTCATCATCGGCTCCGGCTTAATCGCCTTAGCACTGTTTGCATTGGTATGGAATAAATGGTTGAAAAAGGAGACTTATCCGAAATGGGTTCTCTGGCTGTTTGTTGCTGCAGGCCCGCTTTCGGTGATTTCGATTGAATGCGGTTGGATTTTTGCTTGTACAGGCAGACAGCCATGGACGATATACAGGATGCTGACTACGGAGGATTCAGTCACTTCGTACGAAAACCTTGGATTTTTATTCACGATGTTCATTATTGTATATATCATTTTATGCGTTTCTGTCGTATTTACACTTTTGTATTATTTCAAACGTCATTCGGTAATGGATGATATATATAAGGCTGAACAGAAAGATGTAAGGCACTTCGATTCGAATTCATAAAAGGGGGGAAGGCGGTTGAGTGATGCTCTTCTTGCGATAACATTGGTCTGGGGCTTTATTTTTCTTTATGCCATCATGGCCTCCATGGACTTTGGCGCTGGCTTCTGGGCGATGACTTACATTAAAAAGGAAGAAACGAATGCTACGAAGATTGCAAATAGCTATTTATCACCGACTTGGGAAGTGACCAATACATTTGTGGTTGGTCTTGTCATTGCGATTTACAGTTTGTTTCCAGGTGCGGTTTTCCCGATTGGAGTAGCCTTGATCGTTCCTGCGAGCCTGATATTGGTCCTGTTATGTATTAGGAGCGCTTTCTTGGTTTTTTCGCATAGCGTGGACAAATATGAAAAAGCGTTAACATATATCTCAGGATTGACGGGATTGATCATACCCGGGCTATTAATCAGTGTCTTGCCCATCACCCACCTTGGATTTGTCGAAGGCCTGAGAGGAAATGAAGAATTGAATCTATCTAAACTTTTCACGAGTCCGAATGAGTATGCATTTGTGGGGTTTGGAATCATGAGTACGCTTTTTTTATCATCTTTGCTACTGTCTGATTACTCAAAACAGGCTGATGAAATGAAAGCATACAAAATATATCGCAGGGATGCGATGATAACGGGACCGCTAATGGTGGTCATGGCTCTGTTGGTTATGCTCACGTTAAAAAACGAAGCGAATTGGATTTACCAAGGAATGATGAAAAACTCGGCATTGTTATTCGTCTCGCTAGTTTTTTTCATCATTAGCGGGATAGCACTGTACTTACCCTATTTTTCTAAGCAGGAGGTTAAAGGAATGCCTCGGGTCGCTGTAATAGCGATCATCATTCAGTATTTAATCGGCAGTTATGTTTATGGAATCGCACATTTACCTTATATCATATATCCAAATGTCACGATTCTTTCAGGATTTACCGATCCAACTTCTTTCCGGGCCGTTTTTGCCACGTATATCGTGGGCTTTGCGATATTAGTGCCAGGGTTCTATTATTTCTGGTCCATCTTCATGAAAGATCAGCGTCGAAAGTTCAAACGGCGGCAAATGTCAAATTAGTTCATCTTGGAAAAGAGAGGTTATCACTATGAAAAAGTTAGATCTGCTAAAATATGCGGTTTTAGTCATCTCACTCTTTTTGAGCTATCAAGCGGTTGAAGCGCATGATAAAAATTTTCAGGTCGATGGCACTTATATTTCAACAAAAAGAGATGTAACAGGTGACCAGAAAATAGACATCATCCAAGTTCAGGGGCTGCCATATGAGGAAGGAAGCAAGTTTCTGAAGAAAATCGAATTAAGTGTGGAAAGCAATCGCCGTACAATCTCCGTCCCGCTTAAAGCTGGATATAATCCAGATCTCAAGGTTGCAGACTTAAATAATGATGGGGTCCAGGATGTATTGGTCACGGTTTTGATGGAAGGTAGAGAGCGGTTGATAACCAGTTACGCCTATACGTTCAAGGATGGAAAAGTGAAGGAACTGGAAATCCCTCCATCCGTTCCCGTAATGGCCCAATTTCTTGACGGATACAAAGCGGAAATCATTATTGAAGGTCAAAAGCCTGTGGTGATAGATGTCAGTTCCAGAAAACAAGCTTATGATGAAATGGGCATTTATCTAAATGGAAAGCTAAATGAACCGACAGAGCTTTTGGTTGATCCATATTCTTCACTGGACTTAAAGAACGTTTTTGGAAAAGGGAAAGCGCTTGTTGGAGTCCAAAATGTAAAAGGTTCCGATGAACGTGATTCGATAATGGAAATCAAATCAGTATGGAGGTATAACAATGGATGGCAGCTTGTAAAAGCACAAGTTAAACCGGTCAAGGGAAAAAAGTGAATGGAAATAAGGGTTAGTATCGAATGTGTCATATTCAAGCATAAAGTAGGTTGACAGCTCTTGGTATTAAGGGCTGTTTTTTGTTTATAATTAAAAATTGACAATTTTTAAATATTTGGTAAAATCTAAATAAATCCAGTTTTTACATAATAAATCTCTTTATTCTGGATGAAATGTAAGCGGATACAAGGGGGGGTGCAGTCTTACGGAGTTAAAAGAAAAAATAATTGAAACATCGTTGGCGCTCTTCGATCAGCATGGTTTTCATGGTGTCTCCGTTAACGAAATCGTTAAGGCATGCGGAACTAGCAAGGGGGGGTTTTATCACCATTTCTCTTCCAAAGATGAACTCCTATTTGTCATTCATGATTACTTTATTTCATATGTTTTAATAAAAGCACAGGAAGCCATTTCAGAAAGTACCCATCCAACAGAAAAAATGCAAAAGATCATTCAATCATTCGTTAAAGTTTTTGACCTCTATAAACCACATATCTCAGTTTTCTATCAAGAAAGCATTTATTTAAAACCACCTTATGTTGAAGCAATCAAAAAAAAGCGTCAAATGTATAAAGAAATCATTTTTTCCGTCATCAAAGAAGGCATTGACAAGGGAGTATTCCGCAGCGAATTGCCAGTGGAAATTACCGGAATGTCAATTCTTGGCATGGTGAACTGGTCCTACAAATGGTACAAAAGGGACGGTGGAAAAACGATTGATGAAATCGGTGATATTTACGTTGATTTAATTCTGAATGCCCTATTGACAGAGAAACAAAAAGATACGGAAATCACCCAGCCATTTTTACTGAAGAACAAAGTTGTTGCGGATTAAACAATTAACTTGATTTGTACAGACCAACTAGTCGGTCTCAATTGAAAGGGGAATGAAAATATGGATTTTTCACTTACAAAAGAACAGCAGATGATTAAGGAAATGGTTAAGGAATTTGCCGAAAAGGAAATTAAACCCATAGCGATAGAGTTGGATGCAAAGTCCATGTTTGCGGAGGATGCATTCAAAAAAATGGGGAAACTCGGGTTGCTTGGAATTCCATTTCCTGAAGAATATGGCGGTTCGGGCGGAGATACGATTTCATATGCCATTGCAGTTGAAGAGGTTGGCAAGGCGTGCGGGGGAACCGGCTTAAGTTATGCTGCAGCCGTTTCGCTCGGAGCAAGTCCAATTTACTATTTTGGAACCGAAGAACAGAAGCAAAAATATCTGGTTCCAATCACGACCGGAGAAACTCTGGCAGCTTTCGGGTTGACAGAGCCTAATGCGGGTTCCGATGCTGGCGGCACTAGAACCACTGCCGTGTTGGAAGGTGATGAGTATGTGATCAATGGTGAGAAAACTTGGATTACAAATGCCAGCTATTCAAGAACCGTAACCGTCACTGCTGTATCGGGCAAAGATTCCAAGGGCAAGAATATCATCTCGGCATTCATCGTGCCAACCGATACCCAAGGGCTTACGATTAATAGCAATTATGAAAAAATGGGAGTTAGGGCTTCCAATACTTGTGAAATCATTCTGGATAACGTCCGGGTACCAAAGGAAAATATATTGGGAGATCCAGACAAAGGGTTCAAACAATTCTTATTCACACTGGATGGGGGAAGGATTTCCATTGCGGCTTTGGCCGTCGGTATCGCTCAGGCTGCCTTTGATAAAGCTTTAGCTTTTTCAAAAGAGCGCATTCAATTCGGTAAATCGATATCGAATTTCCAGGCCATTCAATTCAAGCTGGCAGACATGGCGATGGAAATTGAATTGGCGAGGAATATGGTATATAAGGCTGCATGGTTAAAAGACAATAAAAAACCTTTTGCGAAGGAAGCGGCATACGCCAAGCTTTTTGCAAGTGAAACCGCTTTCCGGGCCAGCAATCAAGCGATTCAAATACATGGCGGATCTGGTTACATGCGCGAATATGAAGTGGAGCGCTATTTAAGAGATGCTAAGTTATTGGAGATTGGTGAAGGCACATCCGAAATTCAAAGACTCGTTATCGCCAGACAATTAGGCTGTTAATCTTTATGGAACGTAAAATGAACGATGATGCTTTGGTTCATTTTGGTGAAAAGCAGATGTTATCTATACAGCAAAACGCGTCCATTCTTACTTTTATTTGATTAGGAGGAGTTTGATGTCTGATTTGCTAGATATTACGATCGGGAAATTGCTTGAAAGGACAGCTGAACAATATGGTGATAATGAAGCGGTTGTGTACCATGAACTGGGCCTCCGCCATTCCTATCGCGAATTTGAAAAGATTTGCCGAAAGGCGGCCAGGGGGTTCATGTCACTCGATATAAGAAAAGGGGAACATATCGCCATTTGGGCGTCCAATAAACCGGAATGGCTTATATCCCAATTTTCCACCGCGAAAATGGGCGGGGTGCTGGTTACGGTCAACACTAATTACCGCACAAGTGAATTGGAATACTTGCTCAAGCAATCCGATGCGACGACGATCATCCTGATGGAACAATATAAGGATCATTCATATATAGATACGCTGTACGAAATCGTTCCTGAATTGAAAAATGCAGGACCAGGAAAATTACAATCTGAGAAACTGCCAAAATTGAAAAATATCATCGTTTTAGGTAAAACGCGTTATCCCGGAACGTTTTCGTGGGATGATGTCATTAGCGGGAGCGAGTCCATTTCGGAGGAGTCACTGGACATGAGGATGGAGGAATTGGCTCCAGATGATGTGATTAATATGCAATATACATCAGGGACGACAGGATTTCCAAAAGGAGTGATGCTGACGCATTCTAACTTGGTCAACAACGGATTGAATGTCGCGGAATGCATGAAACTTACCGAAGTTGACCGGCTTTGCATCCCGGTTCCGTTTTTTCATTGTTTCGGCTGTTCCCTTGGTACGATGGCATCTGTTTCTGTAGGGGCAGCAATGGTGCCGATTGTGGAATTTAATCCACGCGTCGTCCTTCAGACCGTTGAAGCCGAAAAATGTACGGCACTTCATGGTGTTCCGACGATGTTCATCGCTCAACTTAATCTCGATGATTTTGACCAGTATGATTTACGTTCGTTGCGGACTGGAATCATGGCAGGCTCCACATGTCCGATCGAGGTCATGAAAAGCGTGGTGAATAAGATGGGAATCTCGGAAATCACGATTACTTATGGTCAAACGGAATCGTCTCCAGGAATTACGATGACAAGAACGGACGATCCGATCGAACTTCGTGTTTCCTCAGTGGGAAGGGCTTTGCCGAAAGTGGAAGTGAAAATTGTCGATCCGGCTACAGGGGAAGAAGTCCCGCGGGGTATACAGGGTGAACTCTGTTCCAGGGGATATCATGTAATGAAAGGATATTATAATAACCCTGAAGCTACTGAGCAGGCGATTGACCGGGAAGGCTGGCTTCATACGGGAGATTTGGCAGTGATGGATGAAAGGGGTTATTGCAAGATTACAGGGCGGCTGAAAGATATGATCATTCGCGGAGGGGAAAATATTTATCCCCGGGAGATCGAAGAATTCCTCTATCAACATCCTGCAATTGTCGATGTCCAGGTACTCGGCGTTCCAGATCGGAAGTATGGGGAAGAGGTAGCGGCATGGATCATTCTGAAAGCGGGTGAAACCCTTACGGAGAAAGAATTGATAGAGTATTGCAAAGGGAAAATATCTTTTCATAAAATTCCCCGTTACATTCAATTTACCGATGCTTATCCCATGACTGCATCCGGGAAAATCCAAAAGTATAAGCTTCGGCAACAAACTCTTGATTTACTATCGGAACGCACTAAATAAGGAGGGAATCGAATGATTCGAAAAATTCTTATCGCAAACAGGGGAGAAATAGCATCACGCATTATTCGTACATGCAGGAAGTTGGGAATACTTACTGTCGCTGTCCATTCGGAAGCAGATGCGGATTCGCCATTTGTGGGATTGGCGGATGAGGCATATTTATTGGGTGGCCCGAGAGTACAGGAAAGCTATTTAAACGTCAATAAGATTTTGGAAATAGCCAAGAAAACGGGAGTGGAAGCCATTCATCCAGGATACGGATTTCTTAGTGAAAATGCAGATTTCGCCCGTTCATGCGAAGAAGCCGGCTTGATATTCATTGGTCCAAAACCAGAAATCATCCAGCAGATGGGCAATAAAGTCGAGGCCCGGAAAAAGATGGAACAAGCGGGACTTCCATTGGTGCCTGGATTTTCACGTCCGTTAATTGATAGTGCAGAAGCGGCAGCCGTTGCCGAAAAGATCGGCTATCCAGTCATGTTAAAAGCAGCAGCAGGCGGCGGGGGAATCGGCATGCAGGCCGTTGCTAATGAAGATGAACTGACCAAGGCCTTCGAAGGGAATCAAAAACGTGCCCAATTGTTTTTTGGCAATGGAGATATGTTCATAGAAAAATTGATAGAGAAGCCTCGGCATATCGAAATTCAGGTATTGGCGGATTCCTTTGGGAATGCTGTTTACTTATGGGAAAGGGAATGCTCCGTTCAAAGGCGCCACCAGAAGGTCGTGGAAGAGGCTCCCTCTTCTTTCCTTGATGAAGAAACAAGAAACAGGATGGGAATGGCTGCTGTGAAAGCGGTAAAATCCATCGGTTATAGCAATGCGGGAACTCTCGAATTTTTAGTTGATGGTGATAAAAACTTTTATTTCCTGGAAATGAATACACGTCTTCAGGTTGAGCATCCTGTCACCGAAGAAATTACGGGGCTGGATTTAGTCGAACAGCAAATTAAAATTGCATCGGGCAACAAATTGGAATTCACTCAAAATGAGATTAAACAGGATGGACACTCCATTGAAGTGCGTATATACGCTGAAGACCCGAAAACGTTTTATCCAGCACCGGGGAGAATCACCAGCATGGAACTTCCGGAAGGTGAAGGAATCCGTCATGAATTGGCGGTTCATGGAACTTCCGTCGTATCCCATTTTTATGATCCGATGATCGCCAAATTGGTAGTGAGCGGCGATTCAAGGGATAAAGCGATCAAGAGATTAAGGGAAGCGCTGGCAAACTATAAAATAGAAGGAATAAAAACAAACCTTCCTTTGCTTATGGAAATAATTTCTCATGAAGCTTTTTCCCAAGGAGATACAACTACGGATTTCATTGCGAAATATATTAAAAAATTGACTGTATAACCCATATTTTAAAACAAAATGATCAGGAGGAATGTAAGATGGCAGAATTAAAGGCAAGCATGGCAGGAAGCGTTTGGAAAATCGTAGCGAATGAGGGTCAAAGTGTAACAGACGGTCAGGACATCATTATCTTGGAATCGATGAAAATGGAAATCCCCATTGCAGCCGAAGAAGCTGGCACCATCAAAGAACTTAAAGTGAATGAGGGGGATTTCGTAAATGAGGGCGACATTTTGGCCGTCATTGAATAAAAGGACGGAGGGGTAAGATGAATTGGCCTGAAAAAGTGACAATTAAGGAAGTGGGTCCGCGTGACGGGCTGCAAAATGAAAAGGTCATGATACCTGCACAAAGCAAAATGGATTGGATCGATCAGCTCTCTGATACGGGATTATCTTATATAGAAGTGACTTCTTTTGTCCATCCAAAGTGGATTCCCCAATTAAGTGATGCCGCCCTTGTGGCTAAGGGAATAAAGCGCAAACCCGGTATCACTTATGCGGCCCTTGTACCCAATCAAAGGGGACTGGAGTCGGCTCTTGAAGCAAATATCGATGAAATTTCCGTGTTCATGTCATCCAGTGAAACGCATAATCTTAAAAATATTAATAAATCGATCTCCGATACCTTTCCAATAATGAAGGATGTCATCGGGACAGCAGCAAATAGCGGGAAAACGGTCAGGGGCTATATTTCAACCGTTTTCGGCTGTCCTTATGAAGGGGAGATTTCGTCCGAACAGGTTTTCCGTGTTTGTGATCAACTGTTTGAGTATGGAATCGATGAGGTCTCATTGGGTGATACCATTGGGGTCGCATCTCCAAGACAAGTTGCCTTGTTCCTTGAACAGGCAGTAAAAAGATATGATACAAGCCGGATTGCCCTCCATTTTCATGATACAAGGGGTATGGCACTCGCAAATGTCCTTGAATCACTGAATTATGGTGTTGACACATTCGACTCTTCGCTCGGAGGTTTAGGAGGATGCCCGTATGCACCAGGTGCGAGCGGAAATGTGGCAACGGATGACCTGATCCATATGCTACATAAAATGGGAATTAAAACGGGAATCAATCCAGAAAAACTAATGAAGGCTGCGGCCATGATGCAAAGCTTTTTGGAGAAACCATTGCCTAGCCATCAGATGGCTGTTTATAACGCACAATAAGAGAAATTGAGGTGAATGTATGACTTCATTAGTTGAGATCAGTCATGAAGAAAAGGGAATTGCCCTCGTGACTTTGAACCGGCCGGATGCTGCTAATGCTTTATCCACAGAATTGCTTCATTGCTTAGTCGAAGGGCTGTATGAATTGAAAAAAGATTCCAATTTACGAACGGTCATTATAACGGGAGCAGGTGATAAGGCGTTTTGTGCAGGTGCAGACCTTAAGGAACGAGCAGGTATGAATGATGATAAAGTCAGGGAGACAGTCAAGTTGATTGGAGACACGATTACGGCTGTCGAAAATCTTCCAGTGCCAGTCATTGCCGCGATTAACGGTTCGGCTTTTGGCGGTGGGCTGGAGTTGGCACTCGCTTGTGACATACGTATCGCATCGGAAACGGCTAAGGTTGGACTGACAGAAACGTCATTAGGCATCATCCCAGGCGCCGGCGGTACACAAAGACTGCCGCGGATAGTCGGAATGCCGACAGCGAAAGAACTGATTTATACGGCAAGGAGATTGGATGCAAAAACGGCACATGCCTTGAAAATCATCAGTCATGTATATTCACCCCAGCATTTACTTGAGGAAGCGAAAAAATTGGCTGGGGAAATTGCGGTCAATGCCCCATTAGCACTCAGGGCTGCAAAAGCGGCGATCAATCAAGGGGCTGAGACTAATTTGAAAACAGGATTGCAAATTGAAAAAGACTGCTATCAGACAACTTTAAAAACCCGTGACCGACTGGAGGGTCTGTCAGCATTCAAGGAAAAACGCAAACCGGTTTTTAAGGGCCAATGATTTCAATTGAAGGAGGAACAGGGATGGTAACGACGGATAAACTAACCGAAACGGTTGAAACGATTAAAAAAGGCGGTTTAGAAAAATATCATCAAAAAAACGCTGAAAAAGGAAAGCTTTTCGTGCGTGAACGGCTAGAGCTGCTTTTCGATGAAGGGGTTGAAATAGAGGACGCTTTCTTTGCTAATTGTGCCAGTGATGGATTACCTGCTGATGGTGTAGTTACAGGCATCGGGAAAATCAATGGTCAGAGGGTCTGTGTCATGGCCAATGATTCGACTGTAAAAGCTGGTTCCTGGGGAGCAAGGACCGTCGAGAAAATCATTCGCATTCAGGAAACAGCTGAAAAGTTGCAGTTGCCCCTTCTTTATTTAGTCGATTCTGCCGGGGCACGAATTACGGATCAAGTAGAAATGTTTCCAGGACGCCGCGGAGCAGGACGAATCTTTTACAACCAAGTGAAGTTATCAGGAAAAGTACCGCAAATTTGTCTATTGTTCGGTCCGTCTGCCGCAGGCGGGGCATATATCCCAGCTTTTTGCGATATTGTCGTAATGGTTGATGGCAATGCATCCATGTATTTAGGTTCACCGAGAATGGCAGAAATGGTCATTGGCGAAAAGGTAACCGAAGAGGAAATGGGCGGGGCGAAAATGCATTGTTCTGTGTCAGGATGCGGGGATGTGCTTGTCAAGTCGGAGGAAGAATCCATCGCGTTTGCACGCAGATACTTAAGCTATTTTCCAGGAAATTATCAAGAAAGACCTAAAAGCATAAGACCTGAGCTGCCTGCGGATTTCGAAAAAACATTGGAGGAACTGATTCCCAAAAATCAGAATGCACCCTTCAATATGTATGACTTGATCGATAGGGTTATAGACAGGCAATCGTTTTGTGAAATCAAGAAACTATTTGCACCCGAATTAATTACTGGGCTTGCCAGGCTTAATGGACAAACGATAGGGATCATAGCGAATCAGCCGCGTGTCAAGGGCGGCGTCCTGTTCCATGATTCAGCTGATAAGGCAGCCAAGTTCATCAATTTATGTGATGCTTTCCATATACCGCTGTTGTTCCTGGTGGATATTCCAGGATTCATGATTGGGACGAAGGTCGAACAGGCAGGGATCATTCGCCATGGTGCAAAAATGATTTCGGCCATGAGTGAAGCCACCGTTCCCAAGATTTCTGTCATTGTCCGTAAGGCTTATGGTGCAGGACTATACGCGATGGCTGGTCCCGCTTTTGAACCTGACTGCGTTCTTGCCTTACCGACGGCATTGATTGCGGTCATGGGGGCAGAGGCTGCGGTCAACGCAGTCTATGCCAACAAAATAAATGCGATGGAACCAGAAGAGCGCCCAGCATTCATCGAACAGAAGCGCAATGAATATAATGAAGATATCGATATCTACCGCTTAGCCTCCGAAATGATTGTTGATGGAATCATCCAACCAAATGACCTGCGTGATGAATTAAGTGCCAGGTTTGAAGCGTATAGCAGTAAGCAATTGACATTTACCGATCGTAAACATGGAGTCTATCCCGTTTAAAGAATCAATAAACAAGCCTGGTCATCATGACCAGGCTATTTATCATGTATGAAAATAAATGATTTTTTAAATAATTAGAAAATTTTCTGATTTAGAGTTGCTAAATTACACAAGGAAGAGTACTATAATTAGTAATTAATGATTTACTAATTACTCAACCCCATACTTAGTGAAAGAAAGTGAGAGTTGCCATGGGTCAGCAGGAAAAAAAGAAATATATTACTCCAGATGGATATACAGCAGATATTGCAATCTTTACGATAACTACAAAGAAAACGGCAGAGAAAGCCCCGCCTGAAATGTTTTTGAAATTATTATTAATCAAACGTGCCACAAAAGATAAGGAAGGAAGCCCGAATGTTGAAGGAGATAAATGGGCTTTACCTGGAGGCTTTGTCAATGCTGGCGAGACTGCTTATGAAGCAGCCAAAAGAGAATTGAAAGAAGAAACGGGCGTAGCTGGATTCCATGTCAAGCATTTCGGGGTTTATGACCGGCCAGGACGTGATCCCAGGGGTTGGATCATATCCAATGCTTTTTATGCAATTGTCCAGGAAGAGTTTCTTCATCAAAGAAAAGCGAATGACGATGCAGCCGAGGTTGAATTGTTCACGATTCAGGAAGCCTTACAATTAGATCTTGCGTTCGATCATTATACAATTATAAACGATGCGATGAATTTAATGAAAAAAGAAATGGTGCAAACGACGATAGCCCAAAAATTCCTGCCGGATGAATTTACACTTTCTGAATTGCAACGGGTTTTGCTGACAGCCAGAGATGATGCAAAAATAAGCGCAGACTCACTTTTTTATGCAAAAGCCCCGAAACTCCCGTTTTTGGAGAAAGTCTTGGATGAAAAGGGAATGCAGAAGAAAACGAAACGTAATTCGTATCGGCCTTCACAGCTTTACCGATTTAATGCAGAGGTTGTCATGGACTCTATTTACTACTAAGGGGGAATCGTGCAATGGGAAAAAAGGCATTGATCAATATAGATTATACGTATGACTTCGTGGCAGACGGGGGTTCATTGACCTGCGGGAAGCCAGGCCAGGATATCGAGAAGGCTCTTGTCAGTATAACCAAGGATTTTATCGAACAAGGTGAATACACGGTATTCGCGATTGATTTACATGAAGAAGGAGACCGCTTACATCCCGAATCGAATTTGTTTCCACCACATAATATTAGCGGTACAATGGGTAGAAACCTATACGGGGCGTTAAAAGAGGAATATGAAACAAATAAAAATCAAAAGAATGTTCATTATATAGATAAAACACGTTATTCGGCCTTTGCAGGAACGGACCTTGATATCCGCCTGCGGGAACGTCACATTACCGATGTATATTTAGTCGGGGTTTGTACGGATATCTGTATTTTGCATACGGCAATCGACGCTTATAATCTAGGCTATAAAATCTTTATATATGAAAATGCAGTGGCCTCGTTCAATGATGCGGGTCACCATTGGGCGCTTGGACATTTTAAAGGATCTCTTGGAGCAACCATTCTATAACATTAACGCAACAGAATAGAAGGGAAGCGAAGGCTTCTCTTTTGGGAGGAACTATACATGGAAAAAAAGTACAACGACGACAGTTACGCATTACACACTGATCTATACCAAATCAATATGGCCCAAACTTATTGGCAGGACAAAACACATAACCGAAAGGCAGTTTTCGAAATATTTTTCAGAAAGCTTCCATTTAACAGCGGATATGCGATTTTTGCGGGACTTGAAAAAATTGTCCATTACCTTCAAAACTTTTCCTTCTCGGAAAGTGATATCGACTATTTAAAAAATGATCTGCACTATGATGAAGAATTTTTGAATTATTTGCGGAACATCCGTTTCACGGGAGAGATTCGCTGCATGAAAGAGGGAGAGCTCGTCTTCGGCAATGAACCGATTTTACGGGTGGAGGCACCGCTCGGTGAGGCTCAACTCATCGAAACTGCGCTGCTTAACATTGTGAACTATCACACACTCGTAGCAACAAAAGCTTCGCGCATCAAACAGGTCATCGGTGAAGAATCTGCCCTCGAATTCGGTTCAAGGCGGGCGCAAGAAATGGATGCTGCAATTTGGGGAGCGAGGGCGGCCTATATTGCTGGCTTTGATTCCACCAGTAATGTACGTGCTGGAAAGCTGTTCGGCATTCCTGTTTCAGGGACCCATGCACATTCCATGATCCAAGCTTATAAAGATGAATATACTGCTTTTCACAAATACGCTGTTTCCCATAAAGACTGTGTATTCTTGGTTGATACTTATGATACATTACGTTCTGGCATTCCGAATGCAATCCGTGTTGCCAAGGAACTGGGCGATAAAATCAATTTCATTGGCGTCCGTCTTGACAGCGGTGATTTAGCTTACTTATCAAAAGAAGCACGACGTATGCTTGATGCTGCAGGGTTCCATGATGCGAAGATTGTCGCTTCCAATGACTTGGATGAATATACGATCATCAACCTGAAACAACAAGGAGCAAGAATTGACATTTGGGGCATTGGAACCAAATTGATTACGGCTTATGACCAGCCAGCGCTCGGTGCCGTTTATAAAATGGTTTCAATAGAGGGCGAAGATGGGAATATGAGAGATACCATCAAAATTTCTTCTAACCCTGAAAAGGTTACGACACCTGGCTTAAAACGAGTATATCGTATCATCAATAAAGTGAACCATCATGCTGAAGGTGATTATTTGGCGATGGAATATGAGAAGCCGCAGGAACAGGAAAAATTAAAAATGTTTCATCCTGTCCATACCTTCCTAAGTAAATTCGTCACGGATTTCGATGCGGTTGATCTGCATGTGGATATTTTCAAGGATGGAAATTTGATTTATGAATTGCCAACCATAGATGAAATCAAGGCATTCACGCAAAAAAATCTCCAAGTATTATGGCCGGAGTACCTGCGTGCACTTAATCCTGAAGAATACCCGGTAGATCTAAGCCAGGATTGTTGGGATAATAAAATGAGGAATATAGATGAAGTTAAAGCTAATGTAGAAAGAATGCTAACGAAATGACAATCCTATTTTATTAGAAAGCGGGGCTTTGCCAATGCGTCCATTACAAAAAGAAATCGTAAAAAAATTACTTGTCCAACCAACGATCGATCCTGAAGTCGAGTTCAGGAAAAGTGTTGATCTACTAAAAGGGTATATGAAGAAAAATACGTTTCTGAAAAGCTTTGTACTTGGAATATCTGGAGGGCAAGATTCAACACTGGCGGGGTATATTGCCCAAACCGCTGTCAATGAATTGAATGAAGAAAAGACTGGCAGCGACTACAAGTTTGTTGCTGTAAGCTTGCCATATGGAGTACAGGCTGATGAAGATGACAGGCAGCTGGCTTTAAAATTCATCAAGCCAAGCCAAACGGTTACAGTCAACATCAAGGAAGCGGTGGATGCATCAGTAAAAGCTGTGGAAGAAGCAGTTTCTGAAAAGCTATCGAATTTCTTAAGGGGAAATGTTAAAGCACGTGAGCGAATGAAGGTACAATATGATTTAGCCGGACTTTATAAAGGCGTCGTGCTTGGTACGGACCATGCAGCAGAAGCGATCACAGGTTTCTTTACGAAACATGGTGATGGCGCAGCGGATATCCTTCCATTATACCGATTGAATAAAAGGCAAGGAAAAGAAATCCTGAAGTTCGTCGGGGCTCCCGAGCGTCTTTATACGAAAATACCAACGGCCGATTTGGAAGATGACAAACCGTTGCTTCCTGATGAAGTCGCTTTAGGCATTAGCTACGATGAAATCGATGATTACCTTGAAGGCAAGGAAATCAGAACGGAAGCTGCCGAAATCATCGAAGGTTGGTATACTAAAACCGAACATAAACGCAATGAAGCCATTAACGTTTATGATACTTGGTGGAAATAAGAAGCTGATAAGTTATCCCGCATCACATAGATGCGGGTTTTTTTGCAAGAACATAACGAGCACCTTGGCCAACACATCAGTATTGAAATTTTACCGGCAAAGGGGGAAACGAAATGTCGATTCTAAATATGGATTTATCCAGGATATGGAAAAAACGAGCAAGGAAATTAAATTCTCGGGTGTAATCGGTGTGAAAGCGGGAGATGACGTGATCCATAGCTCAGCACATGGCTATTCCAATCGAGCGGATGAAATCATGAATACGACCGAAACAAAGTTCGGAATTGCTTCCGGGTGTAAACTGTTTACGGCGATAGCCATTTGCCAGTTAATACAAAATGGGAAACTTAGGTTCGATTCTAAGCTTAAAGACTGTCTTCCGACCGAGTTTCCTGGTTTCAACCAAATTGTAACCATACATCACCTCTTAACACACACATCGGGCATTCCTGATTACTTTGATGAAGAAGTGATGGATGATTTTGAAGAGCTTTGGCAGAAAAATCCGATGTACCATATAAAAAGATTAAAAGATTTCCTGCCAATGTTTCAAGATGAGGTGATGATGTTCGAACCCGGGGAAAGATTTCATTACAATAATGCAGGCTATATTTTATTAGGATTGATTGTTGAGGAACTAACCGGGCTCGAATTTTCGGAATATATCGACAAGAACATCTTTCTGCCTTGTGAAATGAAAAATTCCGGTTATTTTTCCATGGACCAGCTTCCTAAAAATACTGCATTAGGGTACATTGACGAAGAAAATGGAGCATGGAGAACGAATGTTTATTCCCTTCCGATCAAAGGCGGTGCGGATGGAGGGGCGTATCTTACAACATCGGATATGTTCAGATTTTGGGAGGGGTTATTTTCCAATCAATTACTGAATCAAGCATATACCAATCTTTTATTGAAGCCCCATATTGCAACGGAAGATGAAGGTGGATACTACGGATATGGTCTATGGATTCGTAAAAAAGATGATGCGATTTTCAAATATCATCTTATGGGGCATGACCCGGGTGTAAGCTTCAATTCAGCGGTATATCCGGCAAATCGATTGAAAACCGTCATTACTTCAAATGAAAGCACGGGTCCATACCATATTGCTTGCGCGATTGAAAAAGAACTATAAACAAAGGGAACCTTTCTGCTTGTGAAGGGTTCCCTTTGTTTAGTCAATGTGAGTTCATTCATGGAGAACCTGTTTTTTAAGAAAGGGACGAATTCGCATCCATTGCAATATTGGTTCCAGAACTTCTGGAATTTCAAGGGAAGAAAACTTTACCTGTACCCGTATTCAAGAACTAAGCTTTAATGAAGCGGCACACCAATTTTTCATTTATTGTCTTTCGGAGATCTTTAAGTAGGTAGCTTTATTTAGGTTTCAAGGCTTTTCCAAACAAAGAATTTGTATATTTAAATATCTTGAAGTAGAGTATATTTAATATACTTTATTTTATCCGGTATTTTCCGATGGAGGTTCTTTTTACATTATGAAGGCAAGATATGAACTCGCGAACATGAACTTAACAGTAAGCAATGTGACTTTACGTAATGCTGCGGATAGCTATGTCCTCTTGAAAGCTGCAGATGATCAAAATAATGAAATCACGATCAAGCTTTCCCACGAACAAGCGGAATTTCTGGAAGCGGAATTAAGGGAAGTGAATCGCCGTCGCAAGGAAAATAGTCCTGATGTAACAGGAAATGACCAGGAACGCATTAATGACGACGATTCTTTTAATCTGTTTAGCATTGATTTATTCAATGAAAATGAATCGAAGTAATTCCCCGAATCAAATTTGCTTCTCTGTAACCTACCTTTCCAATAAAGATGATGCTACAGAGAGTTTATCATTCCCGCCAATGCAAAAATCCGAATTTCCAGTTATTGAAAGGCATTAGGAATGTTTTAAGCCAAGGTGACCTATCGTTACCTTTATTTTGATTGCTTGAATAAATTCTTCACCAATAGGAAAATGGATGAAAGTACAGCAAAAACCATGAAAAATACAATGAACCCCCATAGGCCTACCGCCGCATCTTGAAACTCCATATTCCCCCTGCTGGTAAGGGCTTGCTGTATTTCAATGGCAAATACTAAAACAACCATGACGGTAAAGGTATAAAGGAAAGAGAGGATCGTTATCCCAAAACGCATCCGGGAAATTAAATTAGATAAAAATAACACGAACAAAAATATGATGATACCGATGATTCCCATTATCCAAAAATGCAAATCTTTGTCCGTTGCATTTGAATTTAATGTGTCACTTACAAAGAATAGGATGAAATCGTGAAGATTATTGACGATTTCAGCTAATATCTGGATGATTTCTTTCAATTTTCACACCTCCAATCCTTAGATTATAGCAGGTTATAAATCTTTATAGAAGAGGGGGTTGCCAGACTGTCCTTCGATGGAAGTAATATGAAATCATAGACATGTTAAGAGAAGTATATTCCGGGTAACGTAAAAAAACATAAGGAAATGAATTGGAAGTCAGGACATGCAACGCCAGTTTAACTATGATTATAGTTAATAGATCAACCAAAATACATAAAAAAATAAAGTATAAGCGATTTTAGGGAAAGTATGTGTGTCTATTTCCAAAGTTTTAATGCCTTTAGCGATCTTAACCATAGTTTGTTGTTTGGATCGGTTTCTTTATTATAATGTTAGTAAAAAATATCTTTACTTAATGCTTTCATGGTTGGAGGGAAAAAGAATGAGTGATGTACATAATCATGTTTTAACGGTAATTGATTTTATGAAAACCGGTCACAAAACTTGCTTTGTGAAAGTCATCGGTTTTGATGGTGAATCCGGACAGGATTTTGAAGGCGAAGTTAAGTTTGTCGGTGACTTGCCTTTTGGAGATTTGATACATCCTGAGCGGTCACATCTATCTTCGACTTGCAGGGAGTTTGTTCGGGATGATTTGTTGCACAGATACAATTTAGGGCAGTTTGAATGAAGTGGGGCAATATTTAAGGGAATCCAATGAGATGACATTCTGTTCACTTGTTTAAAATTGGTAAAATACAGGGTATATAGAATATGGTATGTAGGAACTTTTTTATGCCAATCTTCTCTTTTAACTGACAAAATAGCATATTTCTCCCTATTTAACTCTCGGACTTTAATCCTTATAATGTTAAATAGGAAAATATGACATTTAGTGTAGGATTATACTGTTTTTGAGGTGAGTTTCATGGTTTATGCAGATATTTTGAGTAATATACACTCTGCTATCTCCAGTAAAAAAGCTGATTTGAATGTGAAAATTGAACGTTTAGAAAATGCGAAGAACGATATTATAAAAGAGCAGAGCATGTGTCTGAACGAGATTAGGAAAATAAAAGACCCTGAGCTAGGTGGCAGCTGGACAGGGAATCGCTCGGATCAATTTCAGGAAGCCCGTCATGATGCCTATAATGTGATGTTCAGTATCATTCATGACGATTATGACGATTACCAATGGAAAATCGAGGCAATGATTACAAAGCTGAATGCCGAAAATACTCTTCTGAGCATAGCGGGGAATATAGCCCAAGAGGCCGACTCCCTTTTGAGCAAAGGCGAAGAGGCATTTGAACAGCTGGAAAGTAAAATATCCGATTTAAAAAGGCGGTTGTTTTAATGACGACAATCAAACTGAATCATCCTGCCGTAACGAAGCAAGTCGATCAGGTGAAGACGGCACTTGGTACAGTCACGCTTGGAAATTTGCCGGCAGGCGAGCTTGGCAGCAATAAATTGGAATTCACCTCGAAATGGATCGACCGGGAAACGAACCTGGAAAAGGTCTTTGAGCAATATATCAAAATCGTCCAGAAAAATGTGGAAGATACCCGTGCCAACATTGACTTATTAAAAGAACAGGATGAAGCCATCGCCCATACGTCTTCACATGGGTATCCTACGCGATGAAAATATATGAAGCCAAGACATTGACGGCCGCAACCAAGTCGCGCGCCAAGCAATATGAAGAACTAAAGAAGGAAGTCACAGCCCTGAAAAAGGAATTTCAGGGCATCGTCGGCCTGGATAACGAGTTTCAAGGGGCCGGTGCCACTGCCATCAAAAGCTTCTATGAAGCGCAAATCGAGGTGGCGGACGCCTGGATGGAACTTTTTACGACCCAGATCAGTTTTTTGGAAGGCATTCCGGCAAGTCTGGAAGAGGCGGACCTTTCCGGAAATACGGTGGTCGAGGTTCCCTTTTTAGATGGCGAAGTCTCGAACGGCATCAACCAAGCGAAGTCGCTTGTCGATGAACAAGCAAACGATCTCCAAAGGATCCTCGACAGCATTGACGATATCCTGCCTCTTGATAGGTTCGACCAAAAAGACTTTAATGAAAAAATCACGCTGGCCGGCCAGAGGCTGGATGACACCGTGACAAAAGTCGAGAATGTCGACCGGCAATTGGTCGAGGAATATGATGTATCCGTCGGGCAGGAAAACGTGGCCGTTGGCCTCTTCCGCGCCTTGCTCGATGCCACCAAACAGGACGGCAACGTTTCGCCGATGACCTTCAATCAATCGGCCTTCAAGAAAAGTGATGTCTATCAAGTGAAGGATGAAGTCGCCGGTCAGATGAAAGACTATCAGACCTTCAAAAAGCAGCAAACCGAAGCCCGGAAAATCGAACAAGAAATGGAAGAACTCGAAAACCGCCCATGGTACGAAAAAGCCTGGGATACGACAAAAACCTTTACAGGCGAATTCACGGGATATTATGATTCAATCAGGGCCTCAACCGGAGTCGATCCAGTAACCGGCCGCAAGCTGTCCGATGCCGAAAGAATCGCCGCCGGCGCCATGGCCGCCGCTGGATTCATCCCCGTCGTCGGCTGGGCCGGACGGGCCATCAAAGGCGGCAGCGCCCTATACAAAACTGCCAAAGGACTTAACGCAGCGAACCATGCCCTCGATGCTTATAAAACGACAAAAGGCTTTAGCCTTCTCCAGAAAACCGAATACGGGATATACGGCCTCCTCGCAGCCAACGGCCTCGGAGAAGCCGTCACCGGCAAAGACATGTTCGGCAACCAGCTGACCGAGGAACAGCGCCAGAACGGGCTGTTGATGGCACTCGGAATCGGCGGTGTGGCTGGTGCGGCTAAGGTCGCTGATAAAGTGGCGAGTGGTACAAAGTTCGTCCCTTACAGCAAGGAATTTGCGCAAAAGCAGGTTCAGAAGGCAAAAGTATTCGGCCGGCAAATCGGCAATGTGGAAGTACCTCTTCGTATCAGAGTCGAAGAGTTAGCCACGGCGTATGGAAACAACTACAAGCATGTCACTTTTGATAAAACGGCTATTAAGGATATCGTACAGAAGTTTGCGGTGAAGAGTGATGGTGGTAAAGGTACAGGCAAAGTAGTGCTAGCAAAAGGATCGAATGAAATTACAAAAGTGGCGTATGGAAAGCACTATACAAGAGAACGAATGAAGAAAGTTTTAAAACCGAATATTGAATATACATCCCCTGGTGGTCATGTATATAAAACGGACGAAAAGGGTCGGATAACAAGTGTAGAAGGTTCTCTCGACTTAGGCAGTGGCAAACGAAACAATTATGCACAGCGGATTGCTGGAAGAGAAGACCGCTTGCCAGATGATCAAGGGGGCCACTTAATCGCCAGCATATTTAAAGGGTCTGGTCATTTAGACAACCTTGTTCCTATGAATGCAAACCTGAATATGGGAGAATGGAAAAAACTCGAAATATCTTGGGCAAAAGCTTTAGACAGTAATCCTCCTAAAACAGTTGAAGTGAAAATTACTCCAGTTTATAAAGGAGACTCGAAGCGGCCTGCTAGTTTTAGAATAAATTATAAGATTGATAATAGTCGTTGGGAGAGAAGAATTTTTGAAAATAGATCAGGAGGTAAGTAAGTATGAATGAAATTAAACTTAATAGTATTTATCAACAAATAGCTCAAACTATTAATGAAACTATACCAGAGGAATGGTCAAAGGTATTAATGTACGGTGAAATTGCTGAAGGTACCGGTACTGCATTCTTTTTTTATTATACTCCTAAAAGTGAAGTGCCTATTTATAGTCATGATATACCTGAAATATATAGTTTTAATGAAGAAGAATACGATAAATTATGGTATCAATTATTAGATGAATTAAAACTATTGTCAGATGAATTTAAAAATAATAATCAAGAACAATGGACCAATTTAACTTTCACTTTAGAAAGTACAGGGAAATTTAAAGTTGACTATGATTATGAAGATCTATCAGATGCAGATGATCATGAAAGAAGGGTTATTTGGGAATATACTCGTTTGGGCCTTTTACCTGAATCTGAATATGATAAGAGTATTTTAGAAGAATACCTTAAGAAAGAATGATGTAGGGCAAGAAAAGCCTGTTCGAATGACCTTAACGTAAAAGTTAAGGTCTTTTCATTGTTGAAATAGAATATGTATCATCTTAAGTTATATCGGTTACCTCAGAAAAAAGGCAGTCAGGGCAAAAAAAACTTTCTTTAGAAAATATATGGATTTACTTACCTCAGGTAAGGTGACTTAGGAAAAAGTAACCACAATGCAGAAGAATTCGCAAGACAGTTAAAAGACCAAGAAAAAGGGTTGAATGGTTTAACTATTGAAGAGTATTTAAAGAATAGAGAAAGATATATAGAAGAAGGAAGGGATTTAGAAGGGAATGCAGCTCAAAAGTCTGCAAGAGTAAAAGATTATTTAGATAAAGTTGATGTGTTAAGGGAGACAGGCTTATCTAGAAAAGAATCAGAAAAGCAGGCTACGGTATGGATTAATGAACAGGCTGCGTTACATAATCCAGATCAAATAGCTGGTTGCAATCCACTTGATATTGGTGGAATGGGAGATAAAAGGGTTAATTCATCCCTTGGTTCGCAATAGAGATATAGAATTGATGTTATAGATGAACAAATAAAATCTGTTGCAGCTAGTATGACGCAAGTGGATAAAAAGTCAATATACTTAAATGTGAAATTAATACAATGAAATAGAGGTGACTATAAAAATGTCAACTGCGATTTTTGATAACTTTAAATTATTTGAAAAAGCACAAGCAGAAACTATTAATAATTTTTATGGTTATATACCTGAACAAGTATTAGAAGTGTGGAATAAATATGGTTTTGGTAGTATATTAAATGGGTATTTAAATATCGTTAACCCAGAAGAGTATCAGGAACTATTAAAGGATGTATATGTAAGAAACGAGGATGCTCTAGTTTTGTTTACTACATCAATGGGAGATCTAGTTGTTTGGGAAGATAATAAATATTTAATTTCACTTAATTTTAGAAAGGGTGAAATTAAAGAGATATCGTCCGGTTTTAAATACTTCTTTCCTGATTTAGAGGATGAATCATTTTACCAAGAAATATTAGACTGGAATCCTTATCCTGAAGCAGTTGATAAATATGGAGAGCCAGATTTTGATGAATGCTTTGGTTATACACCTCTGCTTGGATTGGGTGGACCCGAGAAAGTGGAAAACTTGAAAAAGGTGAAACTTATTGAGCATATTTATCTGATTGCTCAATTCATGGGACCAATCGAATAAGGGAGAACCAATCAAGTTGAAAAGATTATAATTATGAAGATCTATCAGATTCAGATAATCACGAAAGAAGGGTTATTTGTTAATATACTTGCTTGTGTCTTTTACCTGAATCTGAATATGATAAGAATATTTTAGAAGAATACCTTAAGAATGAATATTGGAGGACAAGAAGAGTTTGTTCTTTTTGTATGACCTTAACGCAAAAGTTAAGGTCTTTTGTCTTTTCATTGTTGAAATATGAAAATGAATCATTTTACGTCATATCGGGCTCCTCCGATAATAGGCCGTAAGGACTTAAAATCATACAGATTTATTTACAGCAAGGAATTTGCGCAAAGGGAGGTTCAGAAGGCTCAAGCATTCGGCCGGCAAATCGGCAATGTGGAAGTAGCTCTTCGTATCAAGGTCGAAGAGTTAGCCACGGCGTATGGAAACAACTACAAGCATGTCATTTTTGAAAAAACGGCTATTAAGGATATCGTACAGAAGTTTGCGGTGAAGAAACTATCTACCGTAAATCAGGCAAAGGCTGACGATGCGATGATTGAAGCAGCTCGAAAACTCCCAGCATATACAAGAAGACCTAACCAACCAAGAAATTATAAGTATAAAGAACGTAATGAAGACGGAACTACACTGTACACTTTTATTTCAACCAAAAATGGAAAAGAATATCAAGTAATTTATGATAAAGATGGATTCCCAATTTTTCATTCGAAATTTGAAATTTACTTACCAGAAAAGTATTTTTTAGAAACAGATGCTGCACAATTTGAATATTTATCTAAAACCTTATCTGAAGAAGTTATAAGGAATCCAGAACTAGCTGAAAAGTTCTTTAAATAGGAGTGAATATAAGACTCTAGAGAATACATGGAAGAAGGCTTTAGTAGAGGGTAAAGAAGTAACCATTAAAGTAAAACCCATATATGAGGCACAATCAGCTAGACCAAGTGAGTTTAAAATCAACTATGTAATAGATGGTAAAAAATATTCAGATAGATTAACTAATTATTTAGGAGGTAAGTAGATGGAAACCAAAATAATGGAGCAGACATATCAACAAATTGCGAATACATTAATTAATATAATTCCAGAGGATTGGAAACAAATCTTTTTATACGCTGAATTTAGAGAAGGCTATAAAAAAGTTTTTTTCTATTATTACCCTGAAACTGGAGGGGAACCAGTATATAGTCTGAATATAACAGATTTATTTAATGTTGATGAGGAAGAGTTTGATGGGCTTGATGATGATTTGTATAATTGTTTTTCAAGATTGCGTGAAGAATTTAAGGAGCAAGAACAGGAATTATGGACAAACCTAACTTTCATTTTAGATAACACAGGAAAAATGAAAATAAATTATGGATATGAGGATATTTCAGAACTTAGCCCTGTAGAAAAACAAGATAAATGGGAAGCTGAATATCTAAAGTAAAACATTATATAGAATGAAACCCCTTGATTGGTTAAATACCTTTCAAGGTTTCTTTTTTTGGGGAGCTACCTAGTGCCGAATAAATAGTTTGGTACTAAGAGAGTAGAGATAACACTTATTAGTTATAAATAATGTTTGACAAAAATTTATCCTACATAAAAATCAACTTTAAAAACAGGTACCCTATTAAGCCCTATGGGTACCTCAGATAAAATGCCGTCAGGTCTAAAAAAGTGGTACAAAGTTCGTCCCTTACAGCAAGGAATTTGCGCAAAGGCAGGTTCAGAAGGCTCAAGATACAATAACAGACATAGCGAGATCAGGAAAAACCACGTTAAAAAATATAGGTGAAGAACTAAGTAAAAAAGAAATTCCTAAACGTATAAGTGTGGAACAAGTTTCCCTCGCAGGAGGACCAAACCTTCGCCAAGTTATGATGGAAAAGCAGACACTTAAGGAAGTCTATCAGAAATTTACGGTGAAGGATAGCAAAGTAGAGGGTGTTTCAGGGGAGAAGATTTCTAAGGGTACGGGTAATAGGGGGGCTGTAGTTCCACCTGCCTTTAGACAAACTGAATTTGCTAGTTCGTATGAAGCGAGGCTTAATCAGACACCTGCATTAGAGAATTCAAAGGTTGAATTTGAGGGAATAAGGGGTGAATCTAAGGGAATACTTAAGCCGCCACCAGACCGTCAATTAAAACAAATTTTAGATGAAGTTGGGATTGATGGCATCCAATATAAAAATGCTGTTCCTGATTTTTCACCGACAGCAAAAGCACAAGTTGAAATCAACTATATGCTTGGAGGAAAAGGAACTTATGGAGGGAAAGCCAGACGCGCTAATTTTGTTCAATCAGACCAAAAATTAGCTGATCAACTTAATAATTCACCTGAATTAGCAAGCCAATTTGGGATGGAGTCTGGTAAAATTAGTGCAAGAGATATAAAGAAATATCGAGAAAATAATAAATTAACATGGCATGAATTAAATGATGTTAAAACAATGCAACTTGTGCCAACAAAAATAAATAGTGAATTCGGACATCTGGGTGGTGTAGGAGAAATAAATGCAGGAGCTTTTATACCTGGAGGGTTTGCTAATAAACAAAAAGAGGAGATTTTAAAATGACTATAAACGACCCAATTTTTGGTGAACTTGAGTATGAGTATGGTTGGGCTAAGGATACCACTATTCATTTTTTTGGTAAAGAAACTGAGATATCTTTGATGATAGATGGTGAAGAAGATGGAAAGTTTGATGAAGAGCAGTATATGGCATATCAAGCATTAATGCAAAAATGGGAGGATTTACAGCTAAGTTTATTGCAATCAATTTTAGACTATTACAAACAAAAGCGACATGAACTAGGTTATGATATTGGATTAAATGAAAATTATCCATTAGTTGAAACAACTAATCAAATACTAGAAATGATAACTTTAGATGGAATTGTTGTTCCTTATGCGTATATTTTTGAGGGGCGAGATATTGGAATTACTTTTAATTGTACGTGGGATATAGAAAATGGATTAGGGCTTCGTCTATTAAATGAAAAAATAATTGAAGTAGGTTTCCAGGATGTTGCAATTTAAAATCGGCTGTTAAAAAGTAAAGACTCATGATGGTAGTACCATCAAAGAGTATTACGTGCAATGATAGAATAGAAAAAGAAGTATGAGCTTAGGTGATATGACATTTTAACTGGGCGATGAAATATAAAGACATTTATTGTATATTAAACTAACGAACTCGTACAAACTCGTAAGTTTTAACGTAGTAGTTGTCACGACATATGCCAAAGTTAAGGTCTTTTCATTGTTGATATGAATATCAGTTAGATTTAGATTTAACACTTGATTGCCTTTTAGGCACAGGTGCTTTTTGTTTTTCTAAGAAGAAATTCAAGTATAAAACACATTAAAGGAAACGATGGCTACGCTAATTTGGAAATCCCAGCTTATCCAAGCGACAAAGACCGAACAAGCCTTTTTCGAAGAAATGCTAAAAAAATTGGCTTATTATCTCATTCTTTCGTTAGTGCAAACCTTTGTGTCACATTTACATGATGATATTCTTCACCTTACCTAAAACGGCTTCTTCACTTTTTAATATAGCGAAATTGTTTATCAAAGATCATCCAACACAACCTTTAAAACTTACTGATGCAGCGAGTCATTTTCATATGTTTGGTCGGCACTTGTCTCGGATATTAGTCTTGGAATCAGGTGTAAGTTACTCAGAGTTTGTTCAGAATGAGAGAATACAGGGAGCTGCGACCATAATAAAAACAACAGATTTATCCATTAAAAATAATTCGGAAGAAAGCAGTACGTACCGTTTATTATTTTTTGAGCCACTAATGCCTGTATAAGCCTGTTTCGAAATGTAATGAACGTTATAAACCAGCTAACAAGATTAAAAATCCTTTTTTTAACTTTTTCTTATATTTCTTCCTTCCTGTATTATAGTTATACTTCCAAATTTGAGTTCAAATAAATATGACCTCTCTTTTAATATCTCATAATATAATTATGTAAACAGATAAGAACTGGAAAATTGGCAAAAGAGTTTAACTATTCTATTCCTGATCCTTTACCGGAATCAATAGCAACACCGTTAACAGTTGGAAATATGAAAATCGAAGCATACTTCCCCGGAGAAACCCAACATGGCTGCCAAAGTATAATTTCTAATTTGTTGACATGATTTTCTTGCTGGAACAAAAGAATTCAGGAATCATCGATGAAGCGAACATGGAAGCATGGCTAAATACGATGAAGAAAGAAATTAATATATGTATCTAAAGATGCGAAAAACGACATACAAATTGGGGAGATTTCAGTTTGCTTTAAATACATTGGAAATCATCCAGAATCATGGAAATGAATTAATTTGCATTCACTTCTAAACTTTTAGCAACTTGTCCACACCTTCCAACAGTCCATGCATATACAATAGTAAGGAGGGTGTTAGGATGGAGATAAATTGTTGTTATGAGGAAAAATGTTATGAGGAAAATGATCCCAGTACAGTATGGTTTCCTGGGAAACATTGTAAATGTAAATGCAAATGCAAAAAGGACAAGCGCCGTAACCATTAATCACTAAAAGAATGAAGCAACGTAAAAAGTTGTTCAACAGAGGCAGTCCTTGTGGCTGCCTTTTTTATTTGGACATGCAGTTGTAGATTAGGATGTATTAGTGCAAATATAAAGATGAAAAAACACTCAACCGTGATGACTGAATGATTATAAGCCAGTTTTTCTTAAGGTTGGAGGTTGAAAATACGAAACAAAACGAATAAAAATTAATCGAAAGCTGGTTGAGGTTTGGCGAAGTGTGCTGGAGGCTGGATGATTTTTGGAACTGACGCTGTGACTTTAGGAGATTATTTGCATCTGTTTTAGAGTATATGTTGCACGATAAGTAAATTTCATAAGAACAATTTTGTAGCTTTAAAATAAAGATCGGCCAAATGGAAAAACCCCATTTTGGATCGATTCAAAAATGGAGTTACTTTATTTCGCTAAGTATGAGCTTTTTATAAGTTGATTAAATGTCCCTCCTGTTTAAATGGAAGGATATTTTAATCGAGGTGTATCCTACATAAAATTATAGTCTAACCTTAACCTCAGTGCCGTCCTTAGCTTTGACATCCACTAGCACGATCCCTTTATAATTTTTCAGTTCCTTGACGATAGGCTTTAGCGTTTTTTTGTCTATTAGTGGAAAGGTAAAGTCCAGTTTTTTTCTTTCGAAGTGCTCTTTTGTCCATTTGTTTGCATTTTGCTGAAAAAATTTTGAAGACAAAATTGAAATAACGATGTTTAAAATAGCATATGGAATTGGGATGGAAAACCGAACGTCTTTTGCTTTCACTTTTACATGCATCATAAGCGAATCACTAATCAATGATGACCGAAACGGTATCCCCGTTTGCCGATTTAATATCAACAATTTGGCCATCCAATTCGTTTTCGATTGCTTCAATAATAAGGTTTATGTTTATATCTTTAACGTATTTTTCCGATTGAGGAATACTAGCTGCGATGCTGTGTCCAGCCATTAATACGACCTTGACGAGTTTTATGGGCAAATTGACCGTTACGTTATCATTTTGGGCTGATACAACACGAATTTTTAATGTTTTATCCAAATATTTAGTCGGTTTTTCAAAAAGCTTATTACCTGTTTCTTCTTTCTCTTTTAGTACTTGAATCAGTTCTGATCCCTTATCTGCATCAATCTTCCCTTCTTGAACCATTGTTAACACTCTTGTAATTTCCTCTTTCATGATAAATTCCTCCTTATTCCTCTTTTAAGAGCTTTATAGCTTCTTCTGGTGTGATTTCGCCATTTTCCAACATGGTGACAACTTTTTTCTCGTCTAATTCATTTTTCTTCTTCTGTACATATCCAAGGGATGAAATGATGTCTGTTAGCTTGCCTCGAACCGTTGGATACGAAATCCCCAGTTCCTTTTCAACTTCTTTGATATTCCCTCTGCATGTTAAAAATACTTCTACAAAATGAAGCTGATCATTTGATAAGGATGCCAGCTTAGATAATTCAAACTCATTTTCAATCGTAGTGTGACAATGAGAGCACTGCAACTTTGTAATTTTCAATGTTTCACTGCAGACAGGACAATTTGTGATTACTTTATAAGCCATAATGAAATTCCTTTCTTTTATTTGATTCGATTATATAACAAGGTATTGAAAATATAAATAATAATATTGAAAATTTTAACCAAAAAAATCAATAATATTAATTTATTATTTAATATTATTGATTATCTGTTTCCGTTATTCAGTCAAGTATTATATTTACCATAGTGTATAAATACATAATGAGCACGATTACATAGACTAAGAGATGCTGAATAATAATCCCTGGATATTTGATATTAATATTCCACCTAAGGATGATTCAGCAGTCGTAGAATTGATGTATTATTTAATGATAGAACTTGAAAATTACGTAGTCTATATTTTAGTTATTCCAGAATAGGGTGCTATTGTTGAATAAAACTTAGATTTTTAAAAGACTTTATTGTTATATTTTTTTAGGACAGTGAAGGATACTATATCGAAAATTGAACGACTATATTTTAACCCCGTCCTAAATCTAGAACGGGGTCTACTTAGCCTGTTTTTCCTGTATAATAATACTATATTTTACTTTCAGGAGGAATTATTTATGGACCAAGCCAGCAGTTTAATAGGGCTATTTGCAATCATACCGATTTTGTTTTATCTGGGACTTATTGTTTTAAGTGTTTATTTCATTATTAAGATAATAAAATTCATCAATGCAAAGACAAGATTAGATCAAGAAAGAAATGAAAAAGCTGGATGAATTGATAAAGGTTATTGGAAAAGGTAAAGATAAAGAAAATCAAAATAATCCTTTATAAAATAAAAGCACAATCCCATTAAGGGGTGTGCTTTTGTTTTTTACCAGAATTGTATGGATGATGAACCCAAACTAAATCAACATAAAAGGACGTTTTATTGTAACGTCAAGGTAGGTGTACAAGCATTCCCTAATAAGTACCATAACATATTAGGAGGTGATAAAAATTGGCAGTTAAATTAGAAACTTTATTGGATCGTTCGGAAAAGAATATGGGCAGCGGAATTCATCCAGTCGTAAAAGAATCAGCATTGGAAATGGTTAAACGGGCATACGAAGAAGGCATTTTTGTCCAAATCAGCGCAGGTTATCGGTCTATGGAAGATCAAGCAAAGCTATATGGTCAAGGTCGCCTAGGTTATATCTACGATGGTAAAAACTATAGTGATTTATCGAAACCGAGAGTGACCAATGCTATGCCAGGCCAATCTTACCATAACTATGGACTAGCCATTGATTACTTCATAGTCAGCGATAATGGAAAGAATGCCATATGGACTGTTGATGCAAAATGGAAACGTGTAGCGGCCATTGGTAAAACCTTGGGCTTTGCATGGGGCGGGGATTGGTCAAGCTTGAAAGATTATCCGCACTTGGATATGACGGGCGGACTAACTTATTCTCAGCTAAAAGCGGGAACAAAGCCTAGACTGATATCAAAAGTGAATGGAACCACGCCACCAGCAACACAAGTCGAATCGGATGTCATTATAAAAGATACGCCTGCAAAGGACAGCGGCAATCCGGCTATCAAGTCCATCCAAAGTACATTAAATAGCCGGTATAATGCAAAAATAGATGTTGATGGTTATTATGGTCCTAATACTAAAACAGCTTTGATAAAGGGTTTTCAAACCGAATTGAATAAACAATACGGTGCAAAGATCAATGTTGATGGAATATGGGGACCCCAAACAAAAGCGGCATCACCTAATGTTAGGGAAGGGGCGAAAGGGAATATCACCTATATCCTTCAAGCTGCACTTTATTTGGAAGGGCAAAATCCACATGGCATGGATGGCATCTTTGGAAGCGGAACGGAAATAGCGGTTAAGGCATTTCAAAGGGCCGAGGGGATACCTGCAGACGGTATTGCAGGTGAAAATACCTTTGCAAAACTATTTAAATAATATATGAGAATAAAACTATAATGCTTAAATGCAATTGGCTTAGGAAAAAAGCCCTAAAAATGAGGGCTTTTTTTGTTTGAATAAAAAATGGTTTTATAATGGCAGTTTTTTTAAAAGTAAATATCCCAATCGTTCAAGAAACGTAGTATAAGAAAAGTAAGAATACATACTGGGACAAGAAATGTGACCGCATTTACGATATGGAAGTACTTTAATGTGGAATGCTTTATACCCTTGACTTTAATCACTAAATAAAAGAATGATAAGGTTGCAATAATTGGGCATAGCAAACCAAGATCTGTTAAAATCCTTGAAATTGGATAGTTCATGGTACTAAGTCCAATAAGGAATGAAGCAAGGCAGATAATATTGATAACCGACAAAATGGTTGGTATTAATAATAAGTTCTTTTTTACTGTCTCCATCAATTTCACCTCCAGACTGATAATCCCACGCGATATTCTTATGATATCCACTGATCAGGTAGTAAGGCAAGGTTAAGGCTTTGTTAAAAGTAAAGGTTGATTTACTGAGTACAAAGAGAAAATATCCAAAAGTTGTCCTTTCACAAAAATGAATTGTAATATTTATCGAGCATTTATTCTCATTTTCGTTCACTTAAAATTGACTGAAATATAATAGTCTTTTTAATTTTCCAACACATTTAGACAATAAAGTTAAAGGTGGACATAACTTTATTGGAGGAAAAAGATGAAAAAAATATGGAAAAAGCCAATTTTGCCTATCGCCTCTATTAGTCTAGCGTCAGTGATGATTGTTAATGCGATTCCGGAAACTCCAGTTCAAGCAGAATTGAATGTTCAATCACAAGTGCAAATGAATAATCATGTGCTTCCGCTGGGAACGTCTAATTTGGATGAGCAAAGAACTTCCATGAATCCAGCACCAGGAGTGACGTACACCAAAATCAATCGTGGTGAAACATCTTCTAAAGACTATTTCACAGTGGATGTGGCATTTGCAGAAACACAGAAGCAGGCAAAGAAATTGTTGGGAAATTTAAAGAGGGACGGTTTCAAAAATGCTCGCATAATAAGGGAACCGGATCGGACCTTGGATGACAGGGGAAAAGGACCACTTGGATACATTGTTCGCATCGGCCAATATCAGCAGGAAGCGGATGCAGCCGAAATGAGAAACAAGTTATCGGAAAAGGGATATTCGGGTCTACGGACTGTGTATACGGGTGAAGACGGAGAGAAAACAACAGGACCATGGGTGGTGAACGTACTTGAAGTGGATAGGGATCGATTTCAAGGGCATGTGGTGCCAGAATTAGCAAATGATGCAGTGATAGGAAAAGAAACATTGACCCAAATGGCTGATAGAAATGATGCCATTGCAGGAGTTAATGCTGGATACTTTGTTGTTGGGGCCAAGGATGGAACACCAGGCGATCTTGCCGGTATATTCGCCAGCAAAGGTCAACTTGTCAGTGAAGCGATAAATGGCCGTTCAGCTCTGATTTTTTCTTCTGTTGAAGAGAAGGCAAACATCGCATCCGTTTCCACGTCAATTCAGGCTACTTCATCTGATGGTGCGGTTAGGGAAGTGGATGGATTAAATCGTAAGCCGGGATTAATCCGCAATTGTGGCGGTATTGGAGGAGATACGACAACAGAACGGCCGAAACACGATTTTACTTGTATGGATGAAAGTGAGCTTATTCAATATACATCCGTATTTGGAGAAAAGACAGAATCGGGCGACGGTGTGGAAGTGGTAATAAATCATGCCGGGGACGTGGAGGAAATTCGTAACCATCGTGGGGGAATAATTCCAAGCAGCGGTTCAGTTATTGCGGGAACGGGGGAAGCGGCAGAATGGCTTCGTGACCATGCCCGACAAGGGATGAAGATTCAGGTGAAGAGTGAAATCCTCGGGGATGGAAAGCCATTAAGATTAGACCAAACCACTAGCATGATTAACGGAGGTCCCCGTTTATTGGAAAAGGGAGAAATTTCCATTAATGCCGTAGAGGAAGGCTTTCACTGGGAAGAAGATCCTGGATTTTATTATCGATTTGGGGAACGTCGTAATCCTAGAACGCTTGCAGGAATAAAAGAGAATGGAAATCTATTATTTGTCACCATCGATGGACGCGCACCAGGATGGAGTGTGGGGGCTAATTTTGAAGAAAGTGCAAAAGTCATGAAGTCACTAGGAGCCGTAGATGCCATCAATCTTGACGGCGGCGGATCGACGACCATGACAGTTGGGGCTGACCGAGTCACAAGACCATCTGACGCAACAGGTGAACGCCCGATTGCCGACGGAATATTGTTAGTGAAATAATAAATGAACATGTAAAGGAGATAAAGAGTAACTTCTTCATATATTCAGAAGATTCCTTTAAGCGGTGATAGTGGTTTTAGTTCAAACCGGCCGTCACGAATAAACTAAAAAATCTCTTCAGATAGGTTTCTGAAGAGATTTTTTATAATGGGATCATCCGACCAAGATCACAAAGAATTAAGCTATTTATTGCTGTTTGAACTTGAGGCATAAAATAAGGCCAAAAGGTAATGTAATTTTGCGATCATTTAATATAAGGATTTTGAAATACTTTCAGCAGTTCTTAACAATAAAGAGATATGTTGTTCCATCGATTCTTTATTCCAGCGAAAGACTGGCCCGGAAATGGAAATAGCTCCAATGACTTTCCCTTTAGCACCGAATACTGGGGCTGATAATGCAGCTACATTCTTCGTGATTTCTTCCTCATTAATAGAGTAATGAGTATTTACAATAATATCCAATTGTTGTTGAAGCATTTTTCTTTCTTCCTCTGGAAGGAGGTTTAATACTTGTGCCTGTAGGCCTTCGCTAAGAAATGCCAAAATTACTCGTCCGCTTGAGCCAAGTTGTAGCGGAATCCTATTACCAACCCCTGCTCTTCTGCTTATTTCCTGATTACTTACATGTTCAATTACACACATCCTAATCATGTTTGTTAACATATAAAACCCTACAGTTTCCTGTGTCTCGTCTCTTAATTTAATTAGTTGTGGATCGATTATTGAGACAAAAGGTACATCGGTGATTATTTTATTTGCATAATCAATAAACACCGTACCAAGTGAATATTTTTTGGAATCTGCATCTTGGAATACCAAACCGTCCATTTTCAAAGTAGTAAGCAGACGATGAGTGATAGGGGGAGAAATGTTAAGTTTTTCGCTAATATTTTTAATTCCTTGTGGACCGGTTGTTTCATTTAAATAATTGATGATTTTGATTGCACGCTGCACTGTAGAAGAAATCTTAGTGTTCATAAATAAATCCTCCAAAAAAATCCCAAATTAATTTAATTATTAAAAATATTATATCATAGTAAGATAAGGGGCCAATTAGTAGCTAGAATAGTTTCTGTTATCATTATTATGAATTGAAAGGGGTGATTCAAAAAGTTCCCCAAAAGTGAACTTTATGGATCATCCCATCTTTTTTTAAAATTATATTTATATAAATTTTGGAGGAGAAAAAGTCAATTTTTCTGCAAGTTGAGGTCTTAAGTAATAAATTGACTTTTCTGAAAACTAACTTTATATTCATAATATAGGAATTGTGATTCCTTTATTATGAATAATAATTTCGTGAAATGAGGAAAGGAAGTGAAATAGTAACCTGGAAAACGAATGACTTTTACAGATCCTGATTTGGTAAACCGTATAAAAAAGTAAAAGGGGGGATAACAGAAAAATTCTATATTAATGATTGAAAATTAAACAGGGGGGATTAATATGTCCGTGAAATTATTAAACTCTAATTCTAGAAAAGCCTATTCTGGTGCGATGCCCGACACGAAAGGATTAAACTTTTTTGAAGAGGATCAAAATTTGTCTTTTATACTTAAACATTATCTTTCTACAGAAAATTATGATCGTGCCCTTCCTCACTTAAAGGAGTTGGGGGAAATAGCCGGAACAAGGCTTGATGAATTATCCCGGATGGCCGATAAGCATACTCCCGAGTTAATAAATTACGATGCAAAAGGGGAACGAGTAGACGAAGTTGCATATCATCCTTCCTATAAAGAAATGGAAACATTAGGATATGGAAAGTTCGCACTGGTCGCTATGTCTCATAAACCTGTGCTGGGATTTCCTACTAAACTACCGCACGTGTTAAAGTACGGATTTTGGTATTTGTTTGTCCAATCCGAGTTTGGTTTAGCTTGCCCGATGAGTATGACTGACTCTGCTGCAAGGGTCTTAAGTAAATTTGGTGATCAAGGTTTAAAAGAAACCTATTTGTCTCGTATGACGAGTACTGATATGAAAACTTTATGGACAGGTGCCCAATTTATGACCGAAAAACAAGGCGGGTCTGACGTAGGTGCTAATACGGTAACAGCAAGGAAAGTTGATGATCATTGGGAGATTTGGGGTGATAAATGGTTTTGTTCCAATGTTTCAGCAGATGTAGCATTAGTTTTGGCTCGCCCTGAAGACGCCCCCGAGGGTACTAAAGGTCTTGGAATGTTTTTAATGCCAAGGAAACTGCCAGATGGTTCTCTTAATAAATACAAAGTTAATCGCCTAAAAGATAAATTCGGGACCCGCGATATGGCTTCCGGTGAGGTGACTTTTGAAGGGGCCGTTGCGTATGTCGTAGGGGATATTACAAAGGGTTTTAAACAAATGATGTCGATGGTGAATTCTTCACGGTTATCGAACGCCGTACGATCTAGCGCAATGATGCGAAGAAGCTTTTTAGAAGCACACGTTTCAGCTCGCGGACGTGTCGCATTTGGCAGCTCATTGTCTGAAAAACCCCTTATGAAAGAAACACTTTTTGAACTATTACTAGATTGCGAAGCAGCTGCGTCCATCACATTTTACACAGCTTCCGTTTATGATAATTCTGATCAAGGGAACCGGGAAGATGAAAAGCTATTACGAATTTTGACGCCATTGCTAAAAGGATACATTTGTAAACGTGCAAGAAATTCTACCTCGGAAGGGATGGAAGCCAGAGGAGGAAATGGATATATCGAGGATTGGATAGATTCGAAACTTGTCCGGGATGCTCATGTTGGTTCCATTTGGGAAGGCACCACGAATATTGTTGCCTTAGACGTTGTAAGAGCGTTAGTGAAAGACGAAGCAGGAGAAATCTTTTTTAACGACCTTTACAATCGATTGGAAGGGATTACGAATTCTTTGACTAAACAGATTGGGAAGATTCTTCTGCAAATATCCAAAAAAGTTGAATCGCAATCAAAGAGGATAATGAGTCTGAATGGACAAGAAAGGGAATTGCCTTCTAAACAATTAATGAACCGGATGTATCATATATTCACTGCCAGTCTTCTGCTAAGTGAAGCAGAAGTACAAATTACAGCCCAAGAAAACTATCGAAAATTATACATGGCTTTGCAGTATATCCATCGTTTTTTGCTTTCAAGTGGCTTGGATGAACTTAATTACTTTGACTCATCTTTATTGCAATGGTTTGATGCTATTGTTGCCTTTGACATAGTGTCAAAAGGGGCCGTAGAAGGTTTGCTGGAAAACGTGCAACAGGCTGTGAAACTCTAAACGTCAAAGGATGGAGGTGAGAACAATGAATAGGGCATTAAGCCGGATAAAAGTTCTTGATCTAAGCCGAGTGGTGGCTGGTCCTGTCTGTACAAGTATTTTAGGAGATTTGGGTGCAGATATTATTAAAGTGGAAGGGCCGGATTTCTTGGATGAAACACGAACATGGTTTCCTCCGGACATTGAAGATATTAGTTTGTATTATATGGCAGTTAATCGAAATAAACGTGCCATAACGGTGAATTTAAAGACAAAAGAAGGAATTCAAATCATAAAAAAACTCATTCAGGAATCTGATGTTATTGTAGAAAATTTTAAGACAGGAACGATGGAGCGGTTAGGACTGGGATACGAAGACTTGAAAGCATTGAACCCTAAAATAATTCACTGCTCCATTACTGGGTTTGGTCATACAGGACCGTATAAACAATTACCTGGATATGACTTTCTTGCTCAGGCAATGAGTGGGTTTATGAGTGTGAATGGCACATCCGATGGTGAACCTGTAAAAGCAGGGATTGCCATGGCCGATTTATATGCAGGTCTATACGCAATCATTAGCATATTAGCCGCTTTGGAGGCTAGGAACCATACTGGCCGTGGCCAGCATTGTGACATCTCCCTTATGGACTCAATGGTTGCTTCATTGCTGAATATAGGTACAGGTTTTTTAAATACAGGAAATCTGCCTAAGCGGTATGGAAATCAGCATCCGACCCTAGTTCCCTATCAGAATTTCCAAACAAAAGATAAAGAGATCATAATTGCAGTAGGCAACGACAGGCAATTCCAGCGTTTTTGTTCATTAATAAATGCAGAGGAATTACCCCAGGATGAGCGTTTTGCAACAGCTAATGCAAGAATCATATATAGGGAAGAGTTAATTCCTATATTACAAGAAGTGATATTGACAAAAACAGCAGATGAATGGCTTAAAGTCTTCCAAGAAAACAATATTCCTTGTGGTCCCATCAATACTTTAGATAGAGTATTTACAGATGAACAAGTACTTGAAAGGCAAATGATTCAGGAAGTTGATCATCCCACTGTCGGAATTGTTAAACTTTTGGGATCACCTATAAAGCTCTCGGATACACCTGTCACAATCGAGAGGCATCCCCCTTTACATGGGGAGCATACTAAAGAAGTATTGTTGGAATTAGGGTACGATAAACAAGAAATTGAAACGTTTATGGAAGAGAAGGTTATTTGAAAATAAATTACTTAGTAGGCATCTGGATATCACGTTATTGGTAGATGGAAAAGAATTGTTGTTAGCTTTTAAAGTAATCCCCTGATTAATCAATAATACTATGAACCTAAAACCATGTTAAATGAACAAAATTAGTATGGGAAAACGAAGCAGTGATGAATAAAGTCTTCATTACACTCCTATCATCGGATGATTTTTCAACTTCAAATTGACGGCGCTTACATCAAATGGGCGTTTACCGTTTTTAACAAGAAGATAATCCAAAATCAAGGGGGGTTAGTATGAATAATCGTACGTCAGATCGGACTTGGATTGTGGTATTCGTCGCAAGCTTTTTAGGTCTTATGGTAGATGGCATGGACTTAATCATGCTATCTATCACGATGCCTAGTCTAATGGAAGAGTTTAATATTGGTAAAGCAGATGCAGGTCTCATCGCTACATGGTCCTTAGTGGGTATGGCTGTCGGCGGAATCGGTGGCGGTTGGTTATCTGACCGGTTTGGCCGGGTAAGAATGGCAACCTGGATGATGGTTCTATTCTCTATTGGAACGTGTATACTTGGATTTGCCCAAACGTATGAACAATTTATCGTTATTCGTTTCATTTCTGCTATCGGGATAGGGGCGGAATATACTATTGTTACGATGCTTATGGCAGAATATGTACCTACGAAAAAAAGGACGACGATCTTAGGTACATTACAAGCAGCTTATTCATTAGGATATTTAGTGGCAGCTTTATTGGCTGGTGCAATCTTGCCTGAATACGGATGGAGGCCTCTTTATTTTATCGCAGTTGTACCTGTTCTTTTGGCAATTTATATCAGATTCAAAATTCCTGAACCTCAAGGGTGGAAGGAAAGGGTGCAAGCTCAAAAACAAATGGGTAGGGGTAATAAGAAAAATGAGTGGGCTGCGATTTTCAAAGATTCAAAAACAAGAAAGATTTTTATATTTTGGGGTCTTACTGCGACCTTCTTACAATTTGCTTATTATGGCATTGGTACCTGGCTGCCGACGTATATTGTATCTGATTTAGGTTTTGATTTTAAAAAAATGACAGGGTATATTGTAGGGACATATGCAGCGGCAATCTTAGGTAAGATCATTGCAGGTTGGCTGGCAGATCGATACGGTCGTAAAACGATGTTTATTGTTGGTGGTTTCTCTACTGCAATTGTCTTACCAATCGTTTATCTTTATAATTCACCGTCCAACATTATTCTGTTACTTACTTTACTAGGTTTCCTTTATGGTATACCTTATGCGGTTAATGCTACTTACATGGCAGAGAGTTTTCCTGCACATATTCGTGGTACGGCTGTAGGGGGATCGTATAATGTCGGTAGAGTCGGATCAGCGATGGCTCCATTTCTCATCGGTGTCGTGGCGGAATCCTATTCAATTGGATTCGGATTAGCTACACTAGCTATTGCGTATGTGGTATCAGCATTAATTCCTGCACTGTTTATTCGGGAAAAAATGTACGATCCATTTGGGAATGAAGAAAATTCTGCAACCGGCCAAAAAGAAAGCGTTTACGCCAATCAGTCTATAAATTAACAACATTATGGATTAACAAAGGCTAATAATGTTTAATTGTTTAAGGAAGCACTGAGTATAAATGAATATCAGCAAAGTGTGTACATAATGGTAAAGAAGGGTCAAGAAGGACGAGTGAGGTTATATTCACATCGTTTATTGTGGAGGCAGTATGATTATCCATAGAGGTCGAGGATGTCCTCTACGAGCTTCCAGATGTAGAGTGGAAGCAGTAGTTGGTAAACAATCAAGTGAGAGAATTTTTAGAAAATAACTTTAAGAAGGCTGCCCTAAAATTACTGAAACATGATTTGGGGTCAGCCCCTTTTTTTTTCACTCTAGAAGAATATGTGATTTTCAGGTCATGCCCTAAGGTTGCCTAATAAAATAAAGTGTCTAACTTTTTGTGTTCACTTCTATCTCTTTAAGCCAATTTTTAGCGCCCGATTGTGGAATTTCATTATTTTTACTTAATGCAAGATAGTCCCTATTAAACGGTAGGCTAGTTACAAAACTCCCGTATAATCTGGTTCTTTATTTCTTCTACCGGAAACCCTTGTTGATAGGTGGATATCATCAACATAATCCCTTGTAGCACAGATGAAAAATATAACGATCGTTTCCTTGGTTCCTTTTCCCCCATACTTTCAAATATCTTACATTGAAACTCAAATTGTCTAGCATTTGCTTTAATTATGAGATGACTGTATTTTATCAACTCTTCATCAGCCTCTGGCTGAGTTTGCAGGTGCAGATAGAAGCGGTGGACTTCCGGTTTTTTGTGGATATTTTCAATGGCACCATTGACTATATGTTCAAGCTGTTCACGAGGTGTATTTAAGGTGAACGCTTCTTCCATGACTTCAACCACTTCCCTGATTCTGGCCTCGACCATTTCTGAAAGCAGCTCTTCTTTTCCTTTGTAATAGTTATAGAGTAAACCTTTAGAAATACCCGCCTTCTTGGCTATATCACTTATGGAAGTAGCGTAATATCCCTGTTTCATAAATAACTCCATGGCTGCAGTACGGATTTTTTCTTTGGATGCTTGGCGAATGCGGTCATTCTCTTCGGGTGTACGTGGCATTTTAACTTCAATCCTCCATAAAAGCAGTGAACTCTTGATATAAAACTTCAGAATGGGTGAGGGGCAGCATATGATCGGCATCCTCTAGTTCGATGAAACGGATGTTTGGAACCTTACGGAAACAATCGGCAACCCGAAAATTGTCTGCCAAGTCCTTTTTGCCGATAAAAAACAAAGTTTCGGGGTTTAATTCTTCTAATCGTCCCATTGCTGGCGGCTGAGGCCATATCATGCAGAAATCAGCGGGCCACTTAAGCATGCGCCCGAAATGATGCCTGAGCATTTGAACAGCGAGATCTTTGTGCGGACTATCGATAACAACTTGATATGTTTGTGAATGAAGGGCAAGATCCAACATCTTATCTATATTGGGGGCACTTTCCAATATCTTGTCATGATATTGTTCAAACTCCTTTGAATAGGGAAAACCTGTTAAAGAAGGAGCAATTAATACAAGTTTCGATACTCTTTCAGGGTAATTAAGAGCGAAATCAGTTGCAATCTGTCCGCCCATGGAATGGCCGATAATCGTTGCCTGTTTAAGTTCTAGATAATCCATTAATGTCAATACATCGTCAACATAGTTTGCATGTTTTATAGGGGATGGTGATTGACCAGCACCACGTCCATCAAAAGCAATAACTTTGTAATCCTTAGATAAAAGAGAAGCAAAAAATGTCCATTGCCTCAAATCAGCACCACCGCCATGAATAAGAACAATAGGATGACCACTGCCAGTAATCTCAACATGTAAATCCAATGCAACCCCTCCGTTTTTACTGAATTTTCAGTATTATTTTATTATTGAATGAACGTTTAGTCAATATTAAACCTAAGTAATTATTTCTATTCCGCATAATGCTGCTTATCAATAGTAAAATCTGAAGGCTTCAGCTTTACATCTCCTCAGGTTTTCTTAAGCGGTCTTTGTGTTGAGTAAAAAATGATGTATAATGAACACGTTTTCAACACTTAGAAAAAGAGGGTACGAATAGCATGGAAATCATTTCAAATATATTACAAAAACCAGAAACGGATAATGAAATCCTCTTTATAGGAAATACCGAAGATGAGATTTCATTTGTGAATAGTAAAATCAAATTGTTTGGTGAAGGAAATCGGTTAATTATTGAACGTGGAGCGGAATTTAAAGATGCGACGCTAAGTTTTAATGGCAACAACTCGCTCATAATCATTGGTAAATCCAAACGCAATGCAACGATAAGAGTCAATGTTTGGAATGACAATACATTTTTCCTGGGTCGCAACTATTCATTTAATGGAGCTACGAGATTTATTCTCTCTGAACAAAAGAATCTATTCATCGGTGATGATAATATGTTTTCAACTGGTGTAGTCGTTCGTTTGGCAGATCCACATTTGATTTACGATGGAACAACTCGAAAACGGATTAACCCAACAAAGAGTGTGTACTTAGGTGACCACATATGGATTGGGCAGGACGTCATGATTCTTAAAGGAGTGGAAGTTGGTACAGGTTCAATTTTAGGTGCAAAGTCACTCGTCGCAAAATCGCTCCCATCAAATGTAGCAGCTGCAGGAAGTCCTGCACGTGTGGTGCGGAAAAATGTTTTTTGGGCACGTCCGTCTGTCCATGCATATACTGAAAAAGAAACAGCACAATCACAAAAATTCCCGGATGGGCGTTTTGTCTATACCTCAAAAGGCTCAACGGCAAAACATTTCGCGAAAATTGAAGAACAGCTAAGTACCGCAACTTCTGTAGAGGAGAAGACTGACATATTAACCCCTTATCTTGATGTAATAAGTAAGAATCGTTTCTTTCTCCCAGTGCCTCCTGAGAGAAAGAAAACATTTCTCGATCGAATCTTTAGCAAGGGAAGTAAGAAGTAGATGAATGAATTATTCCAGATTAAAACCAGAAAATTCTAAATGGTAGTTAAGGGATGATGGATACAGGAATAATTGTAAGTTTTTTTAAAATGCATTTAAGGGGTTTAGTTCCTTATTGTCTTTTTTAGGGTTATTCCTTTTTCACAAAGGAGAATTAGCAATAGATTACTATGAAGGAGCATTTCTCAAGATTACTTTAGATCAAAGAGAACTATTTGTTGATTTTGAAAGTCCCGCTATCGTACTAAATCTAAAATTTATTGACTTCCAGCGACAAGAAGCAAGTGAAAAGGTATTAGATCGGTTGGAGCTATCTGAGGGGAAATTTAAAGGCCGATACACTTCTAGCATTTTAAGTGAAGCGATACTTGATAACTATTTGAGAGAAGCTTTTGAAGAAGAGTTAGACAGGTTATTAGGGGATCCTGCTTTCTAAAGTTGCTCAATATTCCGTAAGCATCCGAATAATCGGGTGTTTTTTTTATCTGAATTATGTGTTTATTCAATCATGGTAGGTGGTATTGACAAATAATTAGGAGGATATTTCAAAAATAATCAAAGAGGTGAAGATATGCCCAAGCTTAAAAAGACAGAATTACAAATTATTGAAAATGATCTTATTAAAAATCCTAACATTGATGGTTATACTTTTCAAAAAATTGTAAAATCATTATCGAAAATTCCAGAAGAAAAAATAAAAATTATCGTTTCACAGATAGGTAATTTTTCTCAATTGGTAAATGATTATATGGGATATCTAAACGAATCACTAAAATACAATAATCAAAGGGTAGCTGATTACCAAAAAACACTTTCAGAGCAGCTAAAAAATGAAAATGATTCAGAAATCTGAATGATAATTATTGAAGATTTAAAGGACTTACATAAGTCTGTAAATAAACAAATTTTATTAGATAAATTACATTTAGATAAAGTAGCAATGGGTGGTGCAGCTATAATTAGTGCATTAATTTTTGCAATTGCGAATAAGGACAATTCTGACCATGACAATAAAAATTAAATATTAAAAGAAAAAGCACTCAGCCTAAATGGTCGAGTGCTTTTTGTGTCTTATTTAATACTTCTTTATTTTTATTAATGAAAACTTTATTTCTTAATATCATTTCTTTATTATTAAGCTCATCATTTAGTTCGGTAGTATTGTTCAGTTTCTCTAGAAGTGAGACTATTGATGGCATTGCTAATAATTCATGGAAAGCTATGTTTGTTTTAGTAGATAAGATTTTTAGCTCAGTAAGTTGACGAGGAGATAAAAAAGACTCAAATGGTTGCCTATCATTTATTTCCATGATGTACCCTCCATATGATGATGAATTATTAAATTGTAATTTAATTATAAAATAGATAAGTCCAAAAAAATGTATTAATCATGTAAAGATTTGATGAATTGCAGAAGGTTCGATGAAATTAGGGGAATATTCCTGTTACTATGGTAAAATATTGATGATGAATAGGGGGAGGATTATAATAGATACAACTAAATACTCAGATAATTTTTCTGAAGATTCATTTTGGAAGAAGATTAAAAAATTCGGCAAAAAGGCAGGGGTTAAAGTTGTTTATGTAGCTTTGCTTTTGTTTTACACACTTCAAAAGCCAACTACTCCTGTTTGGGCAAAAACAGTAATTATTGGTGCATTGGGATATTTCATACTTCCGATTGATTTAATTCCTGACCTAGTCCCAGGTGGATATACTGATGATTTTTCAGGGTTATTTGGAGCATTGATTACTGTTTCAATGTTTATCGATGAGGAAGTTAAGCTAAATGCAAAAGAAAGAATTGGGATTTGGTTTGGTGAAAGTGCAATTTCTGATACAGATTCAGTTGATGATAAATTAAATAAGAAAACTGATCAGGATGAGCAAGATAAAGATTAAGATAAATAAATTCAAAAAAAGCACTTTCCCTATATTGGTTAAGTGCTTTTTTAATTTGTGAGAATGAGATAAAATAATGCCCAACTTTTCCGTACGAACACCTTTAAATTTACCACCTGAAGTCTTTTGATCCATAATACGTCCTGTAGCTGCATCTCGTTTAAGATAGATACCATTTGGAGCTTTGAATTGGGTTCTGTTTTTTACTGCTCCGTCACGATGGTTTTTTACCTGAATTACCTGCCATAATACTCACCTCGCTATTACTAAATTATAACATTAATAGGAAATAATACACAGGAAGAGGCATCAATTGTGTCGATAGTTAAAGATAGAAGGAGGTGGATGGAAATGCAAAAATTTAGAGTGAGATTTAAATAAATGTTACATGGTAATATTATTTCTAATAAAGAGTGGTATGAGCATGGGTTATAAACATGAAGCTTGTAACCTCTATTTTATATTGCAGCATGGGTTTATAACGATATAGTTGCTAAATTTTAAAATGTTCAAATTCTCAATAATATCTCCGAAGGTTATACTGGAACAGCCAATGAATCTATCTTAAATTTCTGTGACAACAAAGATAGTGCTGATCCGGGCGGTGGTCCACGGCAAATGAGGTAGAATTAGTTTAGAGAGTCTAAGATGGAATTTTAGACTCTCTAAACTAACATATTACTTGCACTGAAGATATAAATTCACTATTTAAACACAAAAAAACTACTAATTGTTAGTTAGTAGTTATGATCAAATTAAGAGTAAATAACGGCGGTTTGAGAGTTTGAATTTTTGTATAAATATTGGTTGCAAAATTGGTCACAGAATCGTCTGAAACCCTTGATATTAAGCAATGGTTAGATGATTGAATCATCATATTTCCGTGTGACTCGGACTATTTCTTAACTTTTATTTATGATTTTTTCAATTAGTACTTGCAAATCATCTGGCCTATGAAACTCAATCGGCGACACGCCTTTATCGAATTCTATTGTATTGGATTCTATCATTAATACATACTTCCCATTAATCTTCCCTAAATGGATGCTGTCGCCGAAATCGGCTAACAGTCCTTTGACAGATGTACTGCCAAGCCTCATTCGCAGTTCGGCTTCAGGAGTATGCTCGACAATCTGGGCTGTGGCTTCGACTACCTGATGGGTTTCAAGACGTTCCTGGATTTCCCGCTTTTCACTCGTTTCCCAGATTTCCAGGTCCTGTTCGAATTTGTGCAGTTCGTCGCTGTTTTCTTCGAATTGTGCGGATACATGTTCATGGACCATGTGGATGACCTGGTTTTTCATGATTTCCGGCATCGATTCACCATATTCGACGAATTTCAGGAAGTCCTCGAAGTAGCGGGCATGTGAGGCCTGATGGATTTTCAGTTCGCCTTCTTCGACCATTCCTTCTTCGGGCATGTATGGGTATTGAATGGATTTCATATTTTTAGTGGTGATTGCCATTTCAACGTGCCTAATCAGGGTCCGTTCATCCGAAATGGAAGCAACTTTTGGCTCGAAATCACATTTTAATAAGAAAACGAATGGTTCATCAAGATATTTCGTTAATTTAGCCGATGCAATTATGAAGACACCGCCACGGACGGCACTTGTATCGATATAGGACCGCGTGAATTGTTCATTTTCCTCTTGGAATTCCTCTTTCGTTTTGGCATAGCGAACACGGTTAAATACATTGTAATTAGGATTGGAATCAAGTGCATGCCCTTCTTCGACAATAAAAGAACCGATTTTGGTCGGTATTTGTTCAGTTTTTGGATGACGGTCCACTTTTCGCTTGGAAATCTTCATCAATTCCCCATCCAAAAAATCCTTTAGAGGACTTTCCTCGTATTCTTGGCTATCAAGAGTTTGGAAATGTTTAAAACGCTTATCAGCCTGATCGCCTTTTCCTTCAACTTGGATTAGATAAAAAGACAGATAGGTAATCGTAAAATCCATGAATGTCACCTTCTTCAATTAGTAAGCATAATTCCCATACTTTTTTTAAGACTTAATAAGTATAGTTATGTACTTTGATTCCGTCAAACGATTGGTGCACGAATGATCAGAATAATATTGATGAATTATTTCATAATAATACATAGAGAAAAATAAATAATGATTCTTTATTGGATAAAAAATATTAGAACTTTTACAAGAACAAATTAAGGGAAAACACTCCAATAGCTCATTTTCGATATTAATATAACGATTTTTTAAACTTTCATTGTTAATTATGGATAATAACGTTGAATAATAACGTTTATATTTCAAAGAAGATTAAAAAACAGAATTTTAAAATAATAAATCATTGACGAAGGAAAGGGTTATTCGTATAATTTGAAAGTCAGATAATTCAGGAATTGCAGAAATTTGTCGAAATTTCTCCGATATAAATGTAAGTGAATTTATTTGTCTAAAGTTTTCAGAATAGTTTATAAAATTTATGGAGGAGAGAACATGAATATTTTTAGAAAGAAGTCCATTGAGGACTTGTTGAAAAACGCAGGTTCCGGCGGTAAGGGATTGAAACGGGAACTAGGGGCTTGGGATTTAACGATGCTAGGAATTGGAGCGATTATTGGGACAGGCATTTTTGTACTAACAGGTACTGGTGCAGTGAATGCGGGTCCTGCACTTTCATTATCGTTCGTTATTGCTGGACTTGCCTGTTTATTCGCGGCACTCTCCTATGCAGAATTTGCAGCTTCCGTGCCGGTATCCGGTTCGACTTATACGTATGCTTATGCTACTTTGGGTGAATTCGCCGCTTGGATAATCGGCTGGGACTTAATCCTTGAATACTTATTGGCTGTTAGTGCCGTATCGGCCGGATGGTCGGGCTATTTCCAATCATTTTTAAGCGGATTCGGGATTAACTTTCCGGAGAAATTGACCGCAGCACCGGGTTCGATCGAAGGTGTCACGACTTATATGAACTTGCCAGCCTTTTTAATAGTCATGGCGATTACCTTTTTGATTTCCATAGGTACGAAACAAACGACTAGAATCAATAATATAATGGTGGTTATAAAAGTGTTGGTTGTCTTATTGTTCATCGTTTCTTCCATTTCTTATGTGAAACCGGAAAACTGGCAGCCATTCATGCCATTTGGAATAGATGGGGTATTTTCAACTGCCGCATTAATGTTCTTTGCCTTCATCGGCTTTGATGCAGTGGCATCTGCTGCTGAAGAAACAAGAAATCCAGGAAAAAATTTACCACGCGGAATCCTCGGTTCCTTGGTCGTTTGTGTTGTGCTTTATATGATCGTAAGTCTAATCATGACAGGTGTGGTACCGTATGCACAATTCAGCAAGGCTCTTGACCACCCGATTTCTTTGGTCTTGCAAAGCGCAGGACAAAATTGGGTTGCAGGGATTATCGATCTAGGTGCCTTCCTCGGAATGACAACGGTAATCTTGGTTATGTTGTATGGACAAACCCGAATCATGTTTGCGATGTCACGTGATGGACTGATGCCAAAATCCTTATCAAAACTTCATAAAAAATATAAAACACCTTATGCGGCTTCGTGGATATTTGGTTTGATAGCAGCCTTATTGGGAGCATTCATTCCGCTTGGTGAATTGGCCGAGTTGGTCAACATTGGGACATTGACTGCGTTTACGATGATTTCCATAGCGGTCATCGTTTTAAGGAAAACAAGGCCTGATATGAAACGTGCTTTTTATTGTCCGGCTGTACCGCTCGTTCCAGGCCTGGCAATCGTTTTTTGCGTATTCTTGATGGTTCAGCTAGGGAGTCATACATGGATAAGGTTCTTGATCTGGATGGCTATCGGAGTCGTCATTTACTTCACTTATTCCCGTAAGCATTCCAATCTTAACCAACAGGAAAATGATCATTGAAACACTATCTGGGTGTTGCAGTTTGACAATGAAAGGAGGTTCGGAATGTTCTCCCCCGAACCATGATTTTAAAAGATAACTTGATTATCCTACATGTTTTTTTACTTTTTTTACGACAATTCGAACATTGATTTTCACTCCAGGCATTCGCTTTCCGCAGGCGTTCCGGGAGCCTCCTCGGCGCTTTTTGAGCCTGTAGGGTCTCCTTTGGACGCGCTTTTCCTACAGGAGTCTCGAATACCCGCTCCATTCAAATGGAACTTCTTTTTAGGCACTCCCTGGAGTGTTTTTTTGTTTGGACTTAAATAGTTCATAAGTATTTTGTGAAAGAGGAAAATTTATCAAAGTGAATTAAGATTAACAGACTTTATGTCGAAATAGTATATATGGGTAATAATTCAATCATGAAAAGTATATGGAGAAGTAGACAAAAGATAGATTCAATAGACTATATGCAATATAAAGAACAAGTCGGTATCAATATCAGCGAATATCAGAGCGTATTGAATCAAGTGGATATGATTCATTTGACGATCGGGGATTTGTGCATAATTCGTTCTTTACAGGAAAAAGTGAAGAACACTTGACCCAAATTGTAGGGGATTTTTATAAAAATCTAGAGAATGGATCTTCTTTAATGAAAATCATTTCGGACAATAGTTCTGTTGAGAGATTGAAAAAAACACTGCATCGCCATATGTTCGAAATGTTTAGCGGTACCAATGATGATGCGTATGTTAAACAGCGTTATATTATCGCACAAGTACATGTGCAAATTGGACTGCAGCCAAAATGGTATATGAGTGCTTTTCAGGATTTATTGCAATCATTAATCATTCATGTGATTTCGGATATAAAAAATATTGAGCAATATCAAGAAAACATGCTGGCTGTCACTAAAATTTTTAATTTAGAGCAGCAAATAGTTTTAGAGGCATATGAACTAGAAAATGAGAAGATTCGCAAAAAAACTTAGCAGAAAAAGAAACGATTAAACTACAGGTCAATCATAATGCAGAGGAATTGGCAGCAATCAGCGAAGAGACTAGTTCAGCAACTCAATTAATGGCAAATAAGGTAGGCGAAATTCATGTTTTCACTCAAAAAGGGTCAGAGATTGCAATACATACAGAGGGAAATCAAATGAGGGAGTAGAACTGTTACAAGGATTAGAGAAGAGTTTGGTAAAAACGCAGGAGCAAATGACGATCATCTCAAAAGATATGGAACAGCTATCCAATACTTCAAAGGAAATTGAACGAATTGTCACGATCATCACTTCAATTGCAGAGCAAACGAATTTGTTGGCGTTGAACGCAGCGATCGAGGCGGCAAGAGCTGGTGAAAATGGCAAAGGATTTGCGGTCGTGGCTGGTGAGGTAAGGAAGCTTTCAGAAAATACCAAGGAATCATTTTCGGAAGTAGTGAAACTGGTTAATGGAATTGCTCATTTTACCGATGTCATGAACACGTCAATTTCCATGGTTAGCGGGGAAATTACTAAAGGCACGAAACAAGGAAAAGAAACTGGCATATTTTTTACTGAAATAGCAAACTCCATGCTTTCTGTTAAAGAGCGGAATATTAAGATCACAAAGGAAATGACAGAGCTGAATGATATATTCGATGAAATTAATGAAGCGTTCAATCAAGTGGCCGTTTCCTCGGATCAATTGACTCAATTAACGATAAATCTGTAATGAAGTTTAACGATTTTGTTGCATAGAACACCTTATCGGGGTTCGTACATATTTTAATAAACAACTCGATAGAATATTTATAAAAAGCCCTGAAGCGGTTTATAGAATAGGAACCTGAAGGAAATATAATCAATTCCAAGATGCCGTTAACAGGCTGTTCAATAAATCACTTGATATAAAATAAGTTTAATGTTATATTAATAAAGCGATGAGCTAATTTGTGTAAGTCGTAGAACATGCTTTTAGCTAAACGTCGGGATGTGGCCTGACGGTTCTGCGCCACAAACGCATCAAAGACGCCTGCTGCGTGCAGGCGTCTTTTTCATTTTATCGATTCTTTTTTTGCAGCTTGTACGTCATCCTTGAATTCCTCTTGTATTTCTTCCGTTATTCCCTTGGTTGCATCCTTAAACTCCCTAAGTGAGGTGCCGACTGCCCTACCGATTTGAGGTAGCTTGTTCGGTCCAAAAACTATTAAAGCTAAAAGAAGGATTAAAATCAAACCGGGAAAACCTATGTTTGAAAGCATAACTAGTCACTCCAATCAAGTCTGTTAGTTAATATTATAGACTCCTTCCATGTATTTGCAAATGATATTTAGGATATATTATAGAGTTCAATATCCGATGATCTTAGCAAGACAAACACTTTCAATTCTGTCCCATTTTTATCTTGCACATTCTATCTAAAAATATTTACTTACCCAAGTATGCTATTTCTAATAAGATGGCAATGAAAGTAGGGGGGACAGTATGAGAAATCAGAGTGCAGCCATTAATTTTGCCGTTTGGGCATGACAAATAGGCTCCGTCTGCTTAATGTGTAACATGAAATTTTTTTGTTGTCCGGGAATGATTAAACTTGCAAGATTGAAGATATTTCGGTATTATAACTATACAAGCTGCGTTGTTCGTAATGATAATTAAGTTTTAACCTTTAAGCTGTAATAGGGAGTTTTACATCGAAACAGGAATGTTATGCCTCGTCACTGACTTGGACAACAGGATTGTTTCTGCAAACACCCACTTTGAGGAGTGGTGGTTTAAAACTTTCTTACTTGAATACGGCAATTGCGGCTTACTATTTTTATAATTAGAAACCAGTTCCGATAAGGGACTGGTTTTTTGTTGTTTTTCTTATTTTTGGAAAAACTTTGTATATAACGATAGCATCAGAAAAATTTTTAAGATATTTATGAAAAATATATGAAACTTTTTATTGAAATATCAGATAATTAACATTTATAATAATAATTAGATAACTCGGTTCACTATTTGTATAAAATGATGGTGAGTCGATTTTTTTAAAAGGATTACGTAAGCGCTATCATTTGGATGGTAGTACAGGAGTCACCTAGAGAGGAGAAAATTTTATGGCTAAAATTAATACGACCGAGGTAATTAGCAACAGTAAGTTCAATCGCTTTCATTTTGGATTGCTGGCATGGTGTTTTATCATCATCCTTTTTGATGGCTATGACCTCGTCGTTTACGGTACGGTCGTCCCGGTATTGACGGAGGAGTGGAACCTTTCTTCCGTGGAAGCGGGGGCCATGGGGAGCTATGGACTATTTGGAATGATGTTCGGGGCCATTTTCTTTGGTACATTAGCAGATCGGATTGGCAGAAAAAATGTAATCGCTGTTTCACTGATTTTATTTAGTTTATTTACACTATTATGTGGATTTGCGAACACGCCTACCATGTTTTCGACCTTCCGATTTCTAGCCGGATTAGGGCTAGGGGGAATCATGCCGAACGTCATTGCCTTATTGACGGATTATGCACCGAAAACGATGCGGAGCATGGTCGTTTCAATCGTTTTGTGCGGTTACTCATTCGGGGGGATGCTTGCCCCGATACTGGGTATCTTGCTTATGCCTTCACTAGGCTGGGAATCAATATTCTGGTTTGCAGGAATACCATTGTTATTTTTACCCTTCATGATGAAGCGTTTACCAGAGGCATCGACGCATCTGATCAGAATTGGCAGAAAAGAAGAATTGATCAGGATTTTATCCAAAGTCAGTCCGGAGAGTAAATTCGACATCAAGGACGAAATTGAGGAAGTGAAAAAAACAGATACGAATATGCCGATTGTTGGATTATTCAAGGATTCCCGTGCACTAAGCACACTGATGTTCTGGATCGCCTTTTTCATGTGCCTATTGATGGTATATGGATTGAATACATGGCTGCCAAAGTTAATGATCGAGGCAGGGTATGCGCTGAATTCAAGCTTAGGTTTCTTGATCGTTCTTCAAGGGGGCGCAATCGTTGGCACACTTATCATAGCTAAACTATGTGATCGTTATGGATCCAAGAAAATGCTTGTGCCGATGTATGCGCTTGGGGCAGTCAGTTTGACCCTATTGGGAATGGGCGGAAGCTCCTTTGTGATCTACACTTTGGTAGCGGTTGCAGGAGCCTGTACCATTGGTGCCCAAAATCTTGTACAAGCCTATGTTTCCCAGTACTATCCACCAAATATTAGATCTACGGCATTAGGGGTCGCATCTGGAATCGGAAGGATCGGCGGTATGCTCGGACCAATACTCGGTGGATTCCTATTATCCATCTCGCTGCCCATCCAAATGAATTTCATCGCCTTTGCTATTCCGGGTCTCATTGCCGCCGTTGCTTTATCATTCGTTCCAGCGAAAATGGCTTATTATAAACATGACCATTCGGAACCAACTGAAGAAATGTTGGTAGAGTCCAATAAAATGAACATCTTGTAAAATTAAATGCATGAAATGCATTGCAGGGATACCTCCGCAATCATTTCATGCATATTTGTTTTATTGGACTTTTTTGACGTAGTAATGGATCTATATGAAAAGGGAAAATTGAAAAGAATTAGCGGAAAGATTTTCCGGGAATGGTTTAGCTTGACCAACTCTTGAGAAAAGTTGCTTAAATGTTCATAATTTCGCAATACGAGTCACTCTTATAGATAAAGAATAAATGTTAGAATAATGGTACGGATAATTAATTCCTCCTTAAATGGAGCGAACTAGAAAAAATAATCTCATCTTTTGTGAGGAGTCTTACTTTGAAAATTTTAAAACATGTAATTTTTTGGTTAAGCATTATAGGGACATTATTCTCTATGATTTATTTCTTTGTAGCGGACATTCCGTTATATGTTAAATTATTAGGCGGAGCCATCATCCTTTATCTTGGTTATGATCTTATAACAGAATCAAGGAAAAGAAAGCGTAAAGAAGCCTTGGACGCATAATCCTATACTCGTTAAAAGCCCTCTTTGATAAGTGGGCTTTTTTTGTTGATTAAAATGGCTAATTGACTTTGATTATTGACAATATTCTAAAAATTAAGTTAATATATAGTGAACTAAGTTCTATATATGTATAAAATTATTTGTAACAACATTATTGGTTGTCATTAAATATTGGTTCAACCAAAAAAAGGAACATCCTTAAGACTATGTCAAAAGGAATAGCAGAAAGAGGGGAAGGAAATGCGCACGATCCAAGTGCCTGAAATGATCGATGAACAAAAATTTAACCGCTTTCATTTTCAGATTTTATTATGTTGTATCTTTATCATCATCTGTGACGGGTATGATATGTTCATGCTTGGGACGATACTCCCATCTTTGATGGCGGAGTGGAGGATAACTGCTGTAGAGGCAGGGTTATTCAGCAGCTATGCATTGTTTGGAATGATGATAGGAGCGTTGGTCTTTGGACCGCTGGCTGATAAATTCGGCAGAAAGAAAGTCATTTTGATTTGCACGGTCATTTTTTCCGTATTTACATTTACATCAGGTTTTGCCGATGAGCCAACTTCTTTTGGATTACAGCGTTTCATTGCAGGACTAGGCCTGGGAGGAGTCATGCCGAACCTAATAGCAATCATTACTGAATATGCTCCTAAAAAACTTAGAAGTACCCTGGTCGCAATCATGTTCAGCGGGCACGCTCTAGGGGGAGTTGCCGCATCAATGGGAGCGATGTATCTGATTCCGAACTTTGGTTGGCGGGCAGTGGTTTGGCTCGGGGCACTCCCATTAATCTTCATGCCCATATTATATAAATTGTTGCCAGAGTCGATAAATTATTTATTGACAAAAAACAAAAAAAGCAAATTGGTGGATGTCCTGAATCAAGTGAATGTAGACGGGCAATACACAATGAATGATGATTATGTCCTTCTGGAACATCTAAAAAGTGAAATGAAAGGGTTTCCAGTTAAACAGTTGTTTAAAAATGGGAGGACTTTAAGCACCCTCATGTTCTGGATTGCATTTTTCATGTGTTTGTTCGTAATGTATGGTTTGAGTACATGGCTTCCAAAGATCATGGGAGGGGCAGGATATGAATTAGGTTCAAGCCTGACATTCTTAGTCGTATTGAACCTCGGAGCAGTATTTGGAGCAATCATTGGAGGGAAGCTTGCAGACAGATATGGTTCCAAGAGGATTCTGGTAACTTTTTTGGCCATTGGATTCATTACCCTCACGATGCTGAGCTTCAAGCCAAGCATGATCATGCTTTATATACTGATTGCCATTGCAGGAGGTACGACAACAGGTACGCAAATCGTAACGAATGCATATGTATCCCAGTATTATCCGAATGAAATCCGTTCTACAGGTGTCGGCTGGGCATTGGGCATCGGCAGAATTGGCGGAATACTCGCTCCTACTTTCTGCGGGATCCTGCTTGATATGAAGTTGTCATTGCAAGTCAATTTTTTAGCCTTTGCCATACCATGCATCATTGCGGCAGCGGCGATTTGGTTCATTCAGGATAATTTCAGCAACATGACTGCAATCAGGCAGGAAAAGAAATTGATATAAAGTAAACCAGATGAATCACTGTATCGTAATGATCAAATTAAGTTCGGCCAAACAATAAGTGTTGAATTTGGTGAAATAAATTAAAGGGCCTTATGCCCTTTAATTTATTTAGTGTCTAGGGCCCCAAATAATGACTGAAACTCCTACCAAACAGATTCCAGCACCAATCCAATCATATAAATCAGGGGTTTTCTTATCGATGCCCCATCCCCATAAAACCGATAAAACAATGAAAACCCCGCCATATGCAGCATAGACACGTCCAAAGGTAGGGAACGTTTGGAAAGTTGCAATGATGCCGTATAGCACCAATCCGAAACCACCGGCTAAACCTAGGTAAATGGATTTACCTTCTCTTAACCAGAGCCAAATTAGGTAACCGCCACCAATTTCCGCTAGGCCAGCCATAATGAAAATTAAAGCAGTAGCTAACATTTATATATACCTCGCTTCCTCGTTGAAATTTTATCATATATGTCCTGTAAATGATCATGCTTCAACAAAGTTCTAACTTAATGAAAGTTATTATTGGAGCTACATCTTGTTTCTTCATTAAACACGCATAGTTATGAAGGAGTTTGTGCAGTTCTGGTGACCTTCTATATTTTTTAGGCTCTTTTCGTAAAGATTGTTGTTTTTAAAACGAAACGATTTAAGGTTGATTGGAACGGATTGCGAGACTCCTGCGGGAGCGGCGGGACAGGTGAGACCCCACAGGCGTTCACGCCGAGGAGGCTCACCGCCCGCCCCGCGGAAAGCGAGCATCTGGAGGGGAAATCGACCACACGGCTTTACTTGGTAGATAGCAACAAAGTATGCGAAAACAGCCATTTTTTAAGATAGAAGTTTAAAAAATTATTGATAAACGTTTAAGTAGGATCTATTAAAATGCATATGGCGGAATATTCTGACTTTTTATTGACTTTTTATAACGTTGTGTGTATCATTCACTAAGAAGTGGTACTGACGTTATGATGAGTTATTGTCAATATCGTAAAAACAAATTCAATATAAAAGAAGGAGGAATTTAAATAGCGGAAATGTATTTGGGCAATTCCTGCCTGGATTATTATCGATTTTCTTTTTCCGATCCATAAGACCTGCAGGTATTGCAGCAGGCCTAATTGCAGGGGATCTGTTCGCCATATGTATGCATTTAGCACAGGTGAATTTCTTGAATATTAATATTGGCTTAATTGCTTTATTGATCAACTTCACAGTTACTTATTCAATCAGTATGTATTTGAAAAGAAAACAGAAAGCTCAGACCACTTTTGAAGAACCGATTGCCTACAAAAGCATTGAAGTAGAAGAAGCCTATCCAAAAAACTCTGTCATTGTCGATTAATAATTATATTTTCTTACGATATGATGCATTCAGATTTAATTCAACCATACATTATTGTAATAGGCTTTTACTTGAATTGCACAAAATGCATCCATATCCCTCAGTATAATTTCAAGCTATATGAAAAATGGGTGTATTGATAATCATGATAAACGGGTATCCATTTTTCTCCTGTGTACAACAAATTAAACCAACAAAAGAGTCTTTAAACCGCCTTGTTGTTTTTAAAATTTCAAATACGTAAAATATCCCAAAAAGACCTGGATTTTTCAACTCTAACTTGGATTGCAAAACAGATGCAAAGGGTACTATACCTAAATAGGAATATAGTAATCTAGTTGAGGAGTTGCAGCCATGAAATCCCGAACATTTGCATACATGTTAGCGCTATTTCATTCAAGTATTGTCGGCCTATCTTTTTTATTTACGAAAATGGCGATTGCAGAATCGAATCCGCTTGATACTTTGGCTTTCCGATTCACGGTTTCTTTCGTCATCATTTTATTCCTGGTCGCCGTTAAAGTCATTAAGGTGAACTATTCCTGGGGCTCGGTTAAAAACCTGATCCCGCTATCTTTGTTGTTCCCAACTTTTTTCTTTGCCTTTCAAACTTTTGGACTTAAATATTCGCAATCCACCGATGCTGGAATTCTGTCTGCCGTCACTCCAATTCTAACATTGGTGATAGCTGGATATTTCCTGAAGGAGAAAACCTCTTTATATCAAAAGCTTTCGATTGTTTTGTCGGTGATTGGCGTCATTTTTATTTTTGTGATGAAAGGAAGCACGATCGATTTTTCCGACATGCTTGGGATGCTGTTGATCTTGCTATCCTGTATTGCAACTGCCTGTTACACAACGATGACCCGTTCACTTGCCAAGGACCATACCCCAGGTGAAATGTCCTTTTTCATGATGGGAACAGGCTTTGTCATATTTAACGTGGCGGCGCTCTTGACACACTTAAAACAAGGATCGATGGCGGAATTCTTTACACCCTGGTCGAGCATGGAATTCATCAGTTCCATTTTGTATTTGGGAATATTGGCTTCGTTGGTCACTTCGTTATTATCCAATACGATTTTATCTAAAATCAAAGCGTCCCAAATGAGTGTGTTTGCTAATTTCTCCACAGTTGTCACGATAACGGCAGGAGCCCTCATTCTAAATGAAAAGATGACCATCTACGATATTTTGGGGTCGATACTAATCATTTTAGGTGTAATAGGCACGAATTATTTTAGTGTGAAGAAAGAGCATTCAATAAAAGTGAATCTGGAATATAATGAAGGGAAAATGTGAATGAAAATGGTCCGTCCCATAGGGATGGACCATTCAGACTGTAGACAAACTGAAAATCGGGTTGTCTACAGTTTTTTTTATCGCTTGTACAATTTAGTCGTTGATTTCCGCTCCAGGCATTCGCTCTTCTAAGCAGGAGTCTCGCACATCGCTCCGATCAACTTAGGTATAACTTTTAGATTGAAACGATATCTGGGGAGTTGAAGATATTGCTTTGGGTCAGTTGGTTCGGGAACACCATTTGTTGAAGAAACGTTTACCGACTCTCTTTTTTTATACAAACTGAATGGCGTCTTTTCATATCCACCATCTTGTTTGAGGGAAATCTGTTGAACCAATCTCTACTGATTCTCCTATTTGAGGTGTGCTGACCTGGACACCAAGATCATTGGCCGCTTTCGTTACCCGTTCTATCGGATCTGTCCAGTCATGAAAAGACAATGTGAAACCAGCCCAATGAATGGGGATCAACCGTTTTCCTTTTACATCGATATGTGCTTGAACAGTTTCTTCTGGAACCATATGGATGGTTGACCAACGTTCATCATATTGGCCGCATTCCATTAAAGTTATATCAAAAGGTCCGTATTTTTCGCCGATTTCTTTAAAATGGCTGCCATATCCACTATCTCCACTGAAAAATACCTTTTCTTGTTTTCCAGTGATTACCCAAGAACTCCAGAGTGTCGTATTGCCATCACGTAAACTTCTACCAGAAAAATGCCTTGCAGGCGTACAAACAAATTGCAAATCCTTGAATGAAACTTCATCCCACCAATTATGTTCCTGAATCAGTTCCTGTTTAACGCCCCATCTTTCAAGATGTCCACCGACACCAAGTGGGACAATGAACTGACTGACCTTATCTTTTAATTTCTTTATTGAGAAATAATCCAAGTGATCATAGTGATCATGTGAGAGGAGGACGGCATCGATAGGAGGCAGCATATCCAAATCGATAGGCAGCTCCCCGCTAAAGCGCTTGTTTCCAAACCAAGGAAAGGGAGTGGGTGCTTTTCCAAACATTGGATCCACTAAAATGGTTTTCCCATCTAACTCCAACATGAATGCAGAATGACCAAACCAGGTGATTTTATTGGAATTTACAGATGCAGGTTGTTTTGTTCCAATTACGATCGGGCGGTCGGGCCTCCTTTTTGGATTAGGTTTAATGAAATCACGTAAAATGGAACCAGTATGTTTAAGACTCATTGCTTGACTGGCAGGAATCTGATTTTGGAATTTTCCCTTGACAAAATTCTCTTTTGTAGTGAAATTTCTCACTTTTTCTTTGGTTGTCCGTCTTCCAAGTGGAGGATAGAGGTTTAGGAAAAGTAACAATATTATAAAAGAAGAAATGAGGATCTTAATAATTTTCATCATGATAGCTTCCTCCCATATTGATCAGACCTTTTATTAAAACATATCATATCACAAAATTTATTAGGTTATTTACAATGATGTCCCACTAGAAATATGATAAAGATAAACCATTCCGAGACAAGGGCAATGGATGGTGCAACATATGATTCATTGACTGTAAACCGACTTTGGGAGGAGTGTTTTTTCTCAAGTGAAAAATTCTGACAAGTGTTTAAGTTTCACCCATCCTAGGCAGGGAATAGAGGTATATATAATGAATAGTATAGAGAGCGGTATAAGGAATGTAGCAGCCGAAGGGTAGGGTGATAAATCGATTGTTAATGTTTTTCAGAGTCTTTGTATGGGTAGTATTTATTGCTTTATTAGCCTATGTCATTCTTTCTTGGAAATATAAAGACAAGGTAAGTAAAAGGATTGAAGCGATTCGAAAAACCTGGTATATCATTTTTATACTGGGTGCATTGATTTATTGGAATTTCTATCCGATGAGCATTTTTAATGAGTGGAAAAATTTCTTGATTATGGCTATCGTATTCATCCTGATCGATATGTTTGTGTTCTTGAGCATGTATATATCCAAGATTGGCGATAACGAGCTATCCTATGCAACAAAAGCCGTTGCGGAAAGTGACAAACTTTTAACGGATAATAGGGAAAAAGTCAAGAATATGTTTCATCTCCTAAAAAAAGAGGGAATACCTGAGTATTATCAAACGAATAAGGAATATTTGGCTTATTTGAGCATTCTCCTGCAAGCATATGCAGCAAAGGAAGGGATGAATGTGAAAATCCTTCCTTTCAAGACGGAACAGGACAAGCAATTGGTGATAACTGGGCATCCGAACTTGAATGGCAGTACCATTCGTGCTACATTGGAGAGAGAAGATACGTATTATAATGATGAAGAAAAAATGGCTTTGCAGCCTGTAAGCATATTGATGGAACCTTATATCCTTGACGTTAAATCAGAAAGCTTCGTTTCAGAAGTCGATTGTTTATTAATAGCATTATTAATCATGATGTTCGATATGGTCATAAAACAAAAACCAGGTGGTGAAGGATAAATGAGCATTTATGATAAAGCCGGCAATGACGTGTCAGTTACCGTAATCAAACCACAGGTGAAAATACCCGATGTAGGTTTAAGTCCCCACACAAAAAAAGTGATGAAACAGAACGAACGCATAATCCTGAAACAAAAGGAAAAAGCTGCACGCTTCAGCCGATTAAAAAATGTTTTATAAGAAGGGAAGGGGTTTTTCCTTTCCTTATGATATTTAATGGAGAACCCGCATATACTATTCAAAATCAAAGAATAGGAAGGGTCTTTCAGAATATGAACAAAAAACCCGAGAGAGTTAACATCCCGGTCCCCTCCGCTTCACCATCCGAGAAACGGATACATAAGGGAAATGCTGACCTGCTCAAGCTTTTGCAAAGGCTGAAAGCTAAACGTTGGATTTTTTTAAGATAAAAGAAAGCCAGTCTCCAAGGAGAACTGGTTTTTTTATTTTTCAGAGTATCACTGCTGGTGGAAGTATTGAATTTTTTTACGTCCAGACTCTTTAGCCATATACATGGAACGGTCCGCTTTTTTCAAAAGTGATCCCATTTCCGTACCATTATGAGGATAAAAACTTATCCCTATGCTAGCTGATACAAAATGATCATTTCCATTAATGTGAATGGGCATGGTGGATAAATGGTTCAGTAATGCTTCAGCGTTTTGCTGAGTGTTTTTCATTAAATCTTCACAATGCGATGGATGTAATAATACAATGAATTCATCACCTCCGATTCGAGCCACATGACTGCCTTCGGGGACGGTTTGCAAAAAACATTCCGCTGCCTTTTTAATAACGTCGTCACCGGCATCATGACCAAAGGAATCATTGAAAAATTTAAAATGATCAAGATCGATGTAAAGAAGGGCCATTTCATCGTTTGTTTTATCTTTATGATAATCGAAATAATTATCAATGAAGTGCCGATTATATAGACCTGACAAAGGATCCCTGATAATCCCTTTTTCAATAAGTATGGTATGACTAATCAAAGCTGCCAAAGACTTAATGAGTATCAGATCATATTCTTTAAAAACATGAGGTTTAATGTCGAATGCACATAATGTCCCAATGATTTCACCCTCATTTATTAGGGGAGCTCCCATAAAACACCCATTCCCTATAAACTTCGTTGCAGGGTGGCCACTAGTCAATTCATGCTCCCTCAAATTCGGGATAACGAGTGGTTCCAAGCCATTCTCAGCAACTAATTTGCAATAAACCATATTATAAGGAAGGATGTCACCTTCACAAATTAACTTTGCATTTCTATTGAAGGATTTAATCGTAAAACTCTGGATGGGATTCAATAAAGAAAGGAAGAATGTATTGACCTCAATGGTTTGAGCTAATAGTGCTAATACCTCTTTAGCGATGGAATCGAAATTTTTATAATAGTTGATATCTTGCTGAATCATTCTCAGGCTCCTCTTTTATCTATAGTCTTTTTAGATTTCCGGATGTTATTTCTCATATTGAACGACAAGACACAAATGCGGAGTCTGAATACCGTGACAGTTGTCCGGATTTCCACTAAACTCAATTAAGGGGTTGGATTCGTTTTATCGATGAAAAATATAAACGGGAAACTTAAAAATTGACCTTTACTTTATTTTCGGCATTTTTTTAATATCATTAAATTTTCAGTCTCCGGATTATCAATTAGCTATATTTCTGTATCCGTTTCTGGATTTCAGGGAGGGGTATCATTTCATCCATAAAGTCTTAGTCAATGATCAGTCTATTCATCATGCATTATACTGTAAATGAATTGGGGAGAGTACCTTTGATGTGCATACTTGTTATTTATTTACCCTGGAGCGTTTGAATGTAAAGCAACTGGGCATTTCTGCACCTTCTCAAGATAACGTAGCACATGAATGGATAAAACGAATGTATCGCGCTCATTTATAAAAAAAATTTGGGGAGAATAAAAGGAAGCAATTACATATTGGATAATTCAAAAGGGGATCATTATGGGAAAATTAGAAAGTATATATCCTATTGCTATAGAGAATACAAAGGAAAAAATAATCCAGGATATGGATTTTTATTTAGAGAATCAGGAGACGATGCCGTCTTATTCAGCTTATATATCAGATAGGACGACTTTTATTGAGCAAATTTGGATAAATGTTTGGCTAAATAAAGCATCAAACGATGTGCCCAGAAAGGAAAAAAAGGCGTTTTTAAGCGAAAGGGGATTTGTAACGGAAGGTTCAGATCATAAGTTGATCAATAGCATGTTCCGGAACGAATTAAAGAAGTATCGCCCGTTTGATGGCTTAACGTGGATTAAAAAAACCTTTGCTGATAATCAAGAAGATTGGGAGAAGAGATATAAAAATGCAAGGGAAAAATTCTTTAGGCGACAAGAAGAACAGCGGCTTGCCAAGCAGCGCTGGAAGATACGCGCAAGGCTGCAAGAAGAGGCCAATAGCTTTTTCGAAAGTAACTCACTTCTTTTATATTTACATGTCAGGTATTACATTGCTGGAATTTTGACAAAAGACCTTAAGAATAAGCCTAAATTCCAATATGTCGATCCATACTTGCTTGAAGAACAATTGGTTGAAGAGGGGGGCTTTCAAGCTGCCGAATACCTAATGGTCACTGATTTTTTTGAAGAGCTGACAGGCGATATTCACTCATTAATCGGTTGGGGAAGGAACCGTTATGAATATGAAAATTACTTCTACAGGTATGAAAGATTAGTTTCGGATTTCATAATGAAATTAGCCCCTGACAAATACTTGCAACATCTATCTGCTGCACTGCATCATGATTTTTTTGAGTCATATGGGGAAAGGCTGACGGTCGATGCCCTTCAAGGTATACTAAGCGATGAATTGGCTGATTTGTCTCAATCCTGTTTTGATGAACTTCAGGAAGAATACCTTTCCGATTTACTGAAGCTTGAAGGAATTCCTTTTAATGAAACATTGCACGAGGAAATATACGAAAAAGACGTGGAGAACAGAGAGAGAAGAAAAGCTGAAGTATTGGCAGAGCAAGCCAAGAAGCGCGCAGAAGAGCAAAGGATGATCGATGACATCATCGGTAAGGCCTATACTCCATCATTAGGAAAAAAAGTAAGATATGTTTTGCATATCGGAGAAACCAATACCGGGAAGACGCATAAGGCCCTGGAGAAAATGAAAGAAGCGGAAAGCGGTTTGTATCTAGCTCCCCTAAGATTGTTGGCTCTTGAGGTATTTGATAAATTAAATGCGGACGGTGTACCTTGTTCATTAAAAACCGGTGAAGAAGAAAAGGCAGTTGAGGGTGCTAAACACGTCTCCAGCACCGTTGAAATGTTTCATGAGAAAGACTATCATGAAGTAATCGTCATAGATGAGGCCCAAATGATTGCCGATAAAGATCGAGGCTTTTCATGGTTCAGGGCAATCACGCAAGCAAATGCCAAAGAAGTACACATAATCGGGAGCAATAATATCAAAATGATGCTTCTGAACCTTCTGAATGAAGCTGATTTAGAACTCCACGAATACAGACGGGAAATACCGCTTGAGGTAGAACAAAGGGAGTTTGGACTGAAGTATACAAAAAAAGGGGATGCCCTCATTTGTTTTTCGAGAAGGCAGGTACTGGAAACCGCGTCCCGGTTAAAAGAGAGTGGACATAATGTCAGCATGATATACGGCAGTATGCCTCCTGAAAATAGAAAACGGCAAATAGAGTTATTCAATCGTGGTGAAACATCAGTTGTCGTTGCCACCGATGCGATTGGTATGGGATTGAACTTGCCTATACGCCGCATCGTCTTTCTTGAAAATGAAAAATTCGACGGGACACGGAGAAGAAGATTGACTTCTCAAGAAATCAAACAAATCGCAGGCCGGGCGGGTAGAAAAGGAATTTATGACTCGGGAAAGGTAGCATTTACAGCAGAGATCAAAATCATGAATAAGTTGCTGGAACAGGTAGATGAACCAGTTCAAACCTTTACTATCGCCCCAACCTCTGCTGTGTTTGAACGTTTTCAAAAATATTACCGGAACCTAGGGACATTTTTCGAAATGTGGGAGAGGTTTGAGCCTCCTAAAGGCACGAAAAAGGCATCTCTATCGGAAGAAAGGGAGCTTTACGAACTGATTCGGGATACTGAAATCGAAGCGCGATTTTCTTTAATGGATTTATATGGTTTCCTGCATATTCCTTTTTCGGCAAAAGAACCTAGTTTGATCAGACAGTGGCTGGAAACGGTCGAAGCGATTGCCGAGAACAGTGAACTTCCTGAACCGATCATCAAGACTAGAAATCTGGAGGAATTGGAGCTATCTTATAAAGCGATAGGTCTTCATCTACTATTTTTATATCGGATGGGTAAGCGGACGGAAGCAGTTTATTGGGAGCGTATCCGTGAAGAAATCAGTGATGGCGTTCATGATCAGTTAAAAGACGAAATGTTGAATTATCAAAAAAAATGCAAGCGATGCGGAAAAAGGCTTCCGGATGACTCACGTTTTCATATATGTGATGCTTGTTATCATAGAGGGCTTAGGAAGACGCACAGATACAATTAACCGAATTATTTTGATAAATAACCCGAATAAAGTGCACAATGGTGTCGGCATTCGGGTTAATAGCGGTTGTATAAATCACTTTGTCGTTTGTTTCGATTTAGCAATGAGTGCTGCTTGCTGCTTCATTCGTTTATCAGCTTTTTTATCATGCACCACCAAGATTGCATGAATTAAACCAGGGACATAAAAAAATAGTGTGAGGATCAGATTAAACACAGCCTGGATGGGTTTACCGGCTAAAAATACGGCTAATGGAGGGAAAAGAATCGCAATTAAATAAAGAATGGTGAACACTCTCCAATATAATGATTTTTATCTGACGATCACGGTTTGTTTTTTTCTTTTGGCTCTTTTCGTAAAGATTGTTGTTTTTAAAACGAAACGATTTAATGTTGATTGGAGCGGAAGTGCGAGACTCCTGCGGGAGCAGCGGGACAGGTGAGACCCCACAGGCGTTTACGCCGAGGAGGCTCACCGCCCGCCCCGCGGAAAGCGAGCATCTGGAGGGGAAATCAACCACACCGCACTACTTGGAAATAGCAACAAAGTATGCGAAAACAGCCTTTCTTTTTGATGATTTTTTTATTCTAAAACAAATGCTTTTCTTGAATCGAGAAGTCAATCGATTACTGAAGTTCCATTTTCCTGATGTTATTTCTTGCAATCGCCTTGATAAATATATGCTCAAGAGCCGGATTCATACCAACTGAGCATTCTGTCACTAAGAAGCAGTCTTTTGACTCCCGATGATGTCAGGAGGACTATGGCTAATCGTCGTTTTTGCCGATGGCGGATAGTGTAATGCTGCTTTATGTGTTAGAATAATCAGAATAATACCTGTAGGAAGCGGGAGATATATGAAAAAAAAGATAGGCTGCTTGCATGCACATTATACAAATATACAATACATAGAAAACGCATTCTCGAAATTCGATATTGAATGGCTCCATTTTGTAGATCCGGGATTGATGCAACGGGTTTCAACGGATGAAAATTTTAAGAATTCGGATGCTCAAAAAAGGGTTAAACAACAAGTCGAATGGATTGCCGAATGTAAAGTGGATGCCATTCTGATAACCTGTACAAACTATATCGCCTTTTTAAACGAAGAACAGCTATCCATACCCATGCCCATCATTAAAATCGATGAACCATATTTTGAGCGAATTTTCCAATTGCAGCAGCCGCAGATAATATTATTCACGAACCCTGCCACTGTTGAAGGAACAGTCAAACGTTTAAATGCCCATGCTGAAAAATATGGGGTTGTGGATTTTGAAGTTATCATCATCGACAATGCCTTTGAATTCATTATGCAGGGATTGGGAGAGAGGTATAACCAGGAAATTTTGAACTTCTTATACCGGTTTAATAACGAAAATAGACCGCTGTCGGTGGCTCAACTATCAATGGTCGAAGCAGCAAAGAGATATGAACTTCAGACAGGAATGACAGTTTTAAATCCATTGGATGCATTAGTTGATTCCATGATCGTTCAACTGGAACTACGTTCATTGAGTGGTCTTTGAATCAAATGATTTCTGGTGCCGCATGAACGGAATGATTTTTCATTGTATACGGAAGAAAATAAAAAAATCCTTGCATCATTCGCTTAAATCCCAGTGCAGGGATTTTTTTTATTATTCCTTTGTGCGGATTTGTTCACGGATGTTTTCAAGTTCTTCAAGGGATAGAGCTGTCAGTGAATTTTTTATTTCTTCTTCGACCCGTTTTCGATCAAGCTCCCTATATTCACTCCACCAATCCCGCAGCCCTTCGGTGTTTTCGAGAAGATACTCTATATCAATTTCTTCTTGCTCATCATCTGATAAATATCGCATGACCGATCCTAATAATCGATTGAGTTTGGCTACTTCAATTTCCTTATCAGGTGAAGCGGGGGTATCTTTCACTTCTAAATCATCTTTAGACGGAACATTACGAGGTGTCATTATATCCTCCTGTTTTTAATACTAGTGTTCCTAAAATGGCAGTTTTCAATATGTGTTTTTCGTATTTTTACGATTTTCATTTTTAAAAATATTATAAAATTTCAACATATACCTCGCTAGAATATATAGATTATATCATCATCCTTAAATAGGTTTAACAAAGTAATGGGTAGGTAAGGGGGAAAAATATAAATAAAGGAATAGCTTAGTGCTATTCCTTACATCAAGCGGCTAAATTTCTGCATTCTTCTGCACATCTAAAGCATGCCTCAGCACATTTTTGACAATGTTCAAGATCGTGTTTTTTACATTCGTTTCCACAGCTTTCACAAATCTTGGCACAAACTGCGGCCAACTCTGAAATAAACGGTGTTCCTCTTCCTATCGCCTGTACTAAGTAAGAGCAAATATCCGCACATTCCCGATCCAAGCGAATGCACTCCACCATCATGTTTACATGATCTTCTTTTAAGCATGCGTCATAACAATGATTACAGGCGGTCATACAATCATTTAATATTTGGATAACAGATGAATAATTCTCATGTGACATGAACAAATCTCCTCCTAAATATGTTCTCTCCCTTACCATTATCCTTTAAATTGCTCCTGTAAACTTCTATTAGGACAAGGTGAATGGGTCTAATATAAAACTGACCGGACAAGCGAAGGAGTTTAGGGAATTAATGGAAGGGACAGTGCATAAATTTAAATGAAAGGAGTGGATATATGAAAATGTTTATTAAATTAAGTGTGGCCAGTGTCTCCGGAGCCGTCGTGTATTTGATATATAATGTCAACCAGACGCTGCGTAAAGGAATGGGAACGCTCGAAGAAACAAATAAGACACTGGAAGAGGTAAGAAATGCGGTACATGGATTGACGCAAGAGTCCAAACAATTGATCCACTCTGCCAATCAAATTACAGCGGATGTTAAAGGGAAGATGGAAAATGTCGATCCATTGCTGGAATCAGCTCAAGATGTTGGGGAAATGATTCATAATGTAACCAATTCCATGAAAGAAGCGAGTTTGGAAGGCCGCCCTAAGGATTTATCCACTCCGACAGTTCCTTCGACTCGAACTGAAACGGAGGGGGTTCAAATAATAATCAAATAGTATCATCATTTAAAAACAGGCACCCCGGGATTCACTAACATATTTAAAGCAATCGTTTCTACTATTTAATTTAGAGGGGGAGCTTTATCTTGATAATTCAATATAGTGTGGCTGCGATCGCTTTAGCCTTCATTTGGTTGGTCGTATTTTTAATCAGTACTCTTCAAAAAGGAATGGTCACGATAGGAGAAGCCAATCAAACATTGGCTGAGGTGAGAAATGCCATCCATGATTTGTCCGGCGAATCGAAACAACTATTGCAAACTGCAAATGAAATCACAGACGATGTAAAAACTAAAATGAAAACGGTTGAACCATTATTGGATTCTGCTCAGGATGTTGGTGAAGCGATACATTCAGTTACAGACTCTGTTAAAAAAGCCACTAACGGTTTCCGTACAGAGTTTACCCCCAAAAAAATCAATGCTATCAAACCCAAAAACCAATTTAGATAAAAAGAAAATATTAAAAAATGAAAGACACTACCGGGATTTGGAGTGTCTTTTTTTGATGGTATGTATAATAGCTGTAGTCATATGCTTTATATGGATTTCGCCCTTGGTTTATATCTATAAGACCCATTTCTCTCATACAGATCTCTTTACACTCTGTATGAGAATATGGAACAAACATAAATTCTGTATGGATTATAGGACAAGCAATTATTTTTCTGTCTTGTCACCTGCAGCATGACTGGATGTTTTTGAGTCATTGGAATGTTTGACGCCTTTACTTACATATGGTTTCGCACTTTTTTTCTTGTTGGCACTTGTTTTCCAACGATTCCAGCCCTTCTTGCCCGTGCCAGTGCCCGTTCCTTTACCCGTTCCATTCTTAGCCTTAGCTTTACTCATGAAATCACTCCATTATAATTCTATGGTTAGTTTAAACCATTTTACTTGATTATTACCCAAGTATGTTGAAATATACAGTAACGAAGGTGATATGTACAGGGAAAGGCTCAATATTTTTAATCATAATCGAAATAAACCTAAAACAGCAAGGGTTTTTGCCTCACTTTATCGATATGGATCTTGATTTCGTCAGTAAGATGCTTATGCCGATTTTTTTACAAATGGTCAAGTAGTGCATGAAAGTTAATAATACAGCACCGGTATTCATTCCTAAAATGATTCCTCCCATATTAAGAGAAGCCTGAGACCCTAGAATATACATCATTAAAAAGGCAACAATATGGGACCATACGGTATGGATGAAAGCATCCTTCACTAAACCCAGGCCGATGAGATAAGCTTGCATGGGAATGACAAAAAAATGAAAAAGGAAATAAGGACATAATAATTTCAAATAGTATGCGGCAGATGTTGAAGAAAAAAAGAGGGAGGTTAAAGGTTCCGCAAAGAAATAAATGAAAATCACAGCCGGAACTCCATATAATACGGTGAAAGACATCGATTTTTGCAATAAAACCCTCAATTTTTCCTTATCCTGCTTCTTGTAAGCATTCGAAACATTCGGAATGAGCATGATCATTAAGGAATGCGCGATAAAGGCCGGAAAGAAGCCAATCGTCATCGCAACACCAGTCAGCATTCCAAAGTGCTCTGTAGCCACTACCGCACCGAATCCTGCCGAAAGAAGGGCAGTATGGATCAAAAAAGGTTGGATGGCATTCGTTATCGCATGAAAGATCCTTAACCCCATGGTGGGCAGCGAAACGGCCAATAACTTTTGTCGTGCATGTTTACCGGTTGTCCACGAGTTCGTACCGCGCCTCATGATGCGCATTTGAAGAATCAAAAGGTTGATCAAGTATAGAAAAACGAGGAACTCACTGCCGATCAAAACAAAAAAGGCCATCAATAATGACTTTTCCTGGTTAAAATGAAATAAATTAAACATGAGGAAAAGCAAAACGAATTGAATGATATCTTTTAAAAAGTTGGATAAGGCAATCTTCCCCATTTGCTGGACACCCATGAAATAACCCCTAGCAATCGATGAAAAGGAAACTATGGGGATCAATGAGATGAGCAGCCATTTAATATAGGGATGGTATCTGTCCATTATGGATGAGAAGGAAAGTATGAAAGGCATGACTATACACATAACCAATACCACGACTGCAGCCATTTTAAGTGCATGAATGATAAGATTATAATGCATTGCCTGTTTATTTTCCGCAACGAATTTCGAAATGGAAATATGTAATTCAAGGCTGGCGATCACATATATCAAAAAGAAAATTGGCAATATGGACATATAAAGCCCCATGCCCTCTTCGTGTAATTCCCTGGCCAGGAGCATGTTCACTAAAAATTCGATACATTCACCAAAAAACGCTGCGACAATCAAAATGAGCGTTCCTTTATAAAAAGACTTCATGTTGGCCCACTCCTAACAAGGTGTTTGTATAAAGATATGAGACATGCCATGGAATATTCATGAGGAACTGCAGTTCCCGGCGATACCAAATGCGGTTATGCCTATGGCAATCCTTATTAATCGCTGTTGAAAGATAAAAAATTAAATCAGGGTAAGGGTGGGAAATAGAATGGTTACATTCATTTCTAATGGGAAAATCATTAGCCATGCCATCTTCATCAAAAGGATTCATACGGTGATATTCGTTGGTCGATCGAGTCAGATGAATCATGAACATAAGAATGGGACTTGAATTTCGCTTTGAAATTCATGCTTTATTTTGCTATCCTTTAGCAGAGGGGATGATCAATATGAAATTCACATCTATTAGTCAATCAAATATAGATGAATTGTGCATTGCGTTTGAAAGTTGTCTTACGAAACATGACATTACATTTAAATATGTAGATATGACGGAAGATAACGGGATCATAACGTTTATTTTTTGTAATGACCCGGAAAATGCGAGATCGGTCGACATGGAAAGTGAACGCTTCATTGGATTGGATACCGATTACATAGCCAAGGAAATTTTAGAGCCAATCCTGCCAAGATTAAAAGAATTTGTACAATATAAAATCATCGATTAAGATGATTTTTTTGTTTTCATACTTGTTTTTATTGCCGAGATGGGCTGGAAATTTAACTTCCTATTATATGCGTATTATTATGGACAGGGTATGGTTAGGGAACTAAAAAAGCTGGAAAGCGGTTTACCATTGGGTAGCCATATTAAATAAAAGAAATACCCTGGGTGTGTAAACATCCAGGGTATTTCTTCTTTGAACAGCTATCTTGATGGATTGTAAAGATCGCTGTTCACCATTTACTATACTACGAAGCTTTCTAGATTAAATGACCATTTTTTTACCGGCATTTAATTCAACTTCCTGCTTGGGCGTTTCTATGGTCTTGTTTTTCTTCACTCTTAAGTGATAAACCGCATAACATCCAAGGAAGAATGCTCCCCCGCAATAAAGGGCCATTCGCTGCTCAGGAACAAACGCTAAACTGATCATGACGATGCAGTTTGTTAGTAAGGCAAGAATGGGGATGAATGGGTATAGCGGAACTTTGAATTTCAAATTTTCTATCTTTCCACCTTGGCGGGTATAGGATTTTCTAAAGGCAAGAAGACTAGCAGATATGGCAATCCAGCCAATTTGTGCACCTAATCCTGCAAGGGAGAGAAGAAAGACGAATATTGTGTCTGCAGCTACTACACTTGAAAGTAAAGACAAACCGGCAATTGCAAGGGTGATAAGCAAGGCATTAAGCGGAATCCCTCTCTTATTCACCAAACCGAGCTTCGGACTTGCCATACCTTCTCTTGAGAGCGAGTAGAGCATACGTGTCGCAGCATAAAGACCGGAGTTCGCCACTGACAATAGTGCTGTGAGAATGATGAAGTTCATGATGTCAGCTGCATACGGAACTCCGATACTATCTAGTACAACAACGAATGGACTTTCTGAGATGCTGGCTTTTTCCCTTGGGATCATCGCTGAAAGTACAGTGACCGAAAGAACAAAGAAGAAAAGGGTTCTCCAAACCGTTTGTTTGATGGATTTTGGTATGACCTTTTCCGGGTTTTCACTTTCTCCAGCGGCAATTCCGATTAATTCTGTGCCCTGGAAGGAAAAGTTCACTGTAATCATTGTGATTAGCAGGGCCGATATCCCATTGGGGAAAAGACCCTCAGCGAAAAAGTTGGAGAAAAATGGAGCTTCTTGTCCACCTTTCATATCAATCATTCCAAACATAGCAGCACCGCCAACGATGATGAAAAGAATGATGGCCAATACTTTTATGCTGGAAAAAACAAACTCCGATTCTCCAAATGCCTTTGCTGATAAGGCGTTTAGTGAAAAGATGAGAAAAGCGAAGATTGCACACCACATCCAAACGGGTGATTCAGGAAACCATCTTTGCATAAGCTGTCCTGCCGCCAAAAACTCTAAAGCAACTGTTACGGCCCAACCTAACCAGTAAAGCCATCCGATGGCAAAACCGGTTCCAGGACCGATGAACTTAGTCGCATATGTCTGAAACGAACCGGAAACAGGCATGGCAACGGATAGTTCACCTAGACAAAGCATCGTTAAATACATGATGAAGCCGCCGACTATGTAAGAGAGGATAGCACCGAAGGCTCCTGCTTCATGAATGGTATAGCCTGAACCAATGAAAAAGCCCGTACCAATACATCCCCCTATTGAAATCATAAATAAATGTCTTGCTTTCATGCTCCGTTTTAATTCATTTGGTTGATTTTCTGCTGTTTTCATTGAAAAACTCCTTTACCTGATGGGTGCAAACGGTTTCATTTATGTTGGGACGTTATTAGGGAATTTGTGTTCTTACAAGTCTAATAGCTTTTGATTTTGATTCTTAGATGATGTCGAATTCCCTCCGAAAAGAGATTACTTCTGCATTAAAAAAGCATGATTCAATGAACATAGGTACCTATGCAGAATTTATTTCGAAAGCGCCGCTTAATAAAGAAAGAGAAGCCAAGCGTCAGGAAACTAGGGATGTAAATTGATTCATGTCGATTATCCGCCAATGGGAAGAAGCTCATAAAAGAAGTATGGGCTTTTCCCTATGGAGCATCACTTTAACGAACTCTCTATATTTCTATCAAAATCATAGAGTCCGATTATTTAACATGAGCCAATAAATCAGGAGTGATATGATCTTCCGCTCCATATAATAATTTTTCCCCAAGCAATGAGCCCATTAATGCGACAGCTACTTCAGCCGTTTTATTATGCTCGTCCAATATTGGGTTTATCTCAACAAACTCTGCCGATGTAATGATATTAGCTTCAGCCAGCATTTCCATGGCAAGATGGCTTTCACGGTAGCTAATTCCTCCCATTACAGGCGTACCGACCCCAGGTGCATCATCTGGATCAAGACCATCAAGGTCAAGTGATAAATGTACAAGATCCGTACGTTCTTTAAGATAGGCGATCGATTCTTCCATCACTTTTGTCATACCCATTCTATCAATCTCATGCATCGTATAGACTTTAATTCCTTTTTCCCTGATTAACTCTTTCTCACCTTGGTCTAAAGAACGGGCACCAATGATGACAATGTTCTCTGGTTTGACCTTTGGAGAATATCCGCCGATGTTAGTCAGTGCAGGGTGGCCAAGACCCAAACTTACGGCTAGGGACATACCGTGTATGTTTCCTGATGGGGAAGTTTCGGCAGTGTTTAAATCTCCATGTGCATCATACCATATTACACCTAAGTTTTCAGTATGCTTCGCTAAACCTGCTAATGTCCCGATTGCTATACTGTGATCTCCTCCTAATACTAAAGGAAACCGATTGGATTGGATGATTTCATCCACTTTTTGACTCAATTTTTCATTACCTTCTGCTACGTCCTGCAGATTCTTTAAATTTGTGTCGATATCACTTTGTGCTCTTTCCTGTATTTCTACTTTAATATCACCTTCATCACGGACAGTATAGCCAATATTTTCTAGTCTTTCACTCAATCCTGCATATCTTATGGCACTCGGCCCCATATCCACTCCTCTTCTAGTTTGACCAAGATCCATTGGAACACCAATAATTGAAATTTCCTTCTTCATGTGTAATTCCTCCTTCGATTTTTCTACCCTAGTATAAGGGTAAAAGGATAGATGACTCAACTCGACATTTTTTTGAATATTTATACGATTGAGAAAAGGGTAAAAGTCTTGGGTTAAATTTCCTACTATTGATTATTTATGAAAAGGATTTATTACCATTAGGGGTATAAGGAAAGTTGGCTGAACCCCTTTAAAACTGCGTTTTTTCAGATTTTTATCCCAAGAATGGAAGTGATAGCGCTACCAAACGGAATCTATGGCCGGGGAAGATTCAGAAGATATTGAATATATTTTACTAGTTACATTTATTCATGAAAAAGAGCGGTTTTACCTGAAATGCATGGAAGGATTTTTCATTTTTATATGGAATATATAAAAAAAGACTAAAAATATTTAGTAGCTTAAAAGAATTTCACGAATTTTTTTCATCTAACTCAATGAGTACTTTGTATTTAGACGCAGTTTGAACTGGGAGGTATTCATATCAAAGGGTTTGTTTCCCGTAAAAAAAGGTAAAGAGCGGCAGGCTGGATTGCTGCTCTTTACCTACCGTTAAACTATATGATGGTTTTAAAACTTTTTCCTCCATTCTTCATCTTCAAGTGGCACACCATTGGTATTAATATATTCTACAATCATAGTTCCATGTTTAAGGACGCCATCTTTAATTAGGGCATTGATAATTTCGGTAAAGCGGTCTTCATCTGCGTCCTGTTTACTACGTGAAAGGGTAATCCGAATGGTTGGGGACACATCGTAATCTTTATAGCTGGCTGGTTTATTCGGATCAATCTTCAATTCTTTCCCGATTGCCTCATCAAAGACCAAGAGTAATTGATTACGATCGCCTATTTCTTCCTGAATCTCCTTCCACTCATCACTCTCTGCAATATCTCCCATTTCCTTGGAAATCAATACGTCACCAAGTTCTTTTTCAACATAAGGCCTGATTTCTTTTTCTGCATCATCTTGCCATTTATCAGATATGAATGTATCCTCCATTTCCCCTGTTTCATCATTAAAGAAAACTAGAAATTGAGTATCATATTTTTCATGTTTCACTTTAGCTGCGTATTCAAAATAGCCCCGGTTTCCCATATTATCGTATAGGACATCATATATTTCGGTCCCGCCATCAAAAGTTTTCCCTAAATATCGTTCTGCTTGATCCCGGACCTTCTTTTCTTCAGCGGGATCTGCTTTCATACTCTGTGTGAATGAAAACACAAGTATCACCACTCCGGCGACGATGATTGAAAAAATACCAAGTAAAGTAAGTAAAATCTTTTTTGTTTTGCTCAAGGAACACCCTCCTGTAATCTAAGCTACTTATCAATAATTACCATATTATTCTAACATTATTATCGCTCATTTTACTATGGAATTTAAGCCGATCTTTTCACGGTGCGAAATCTAAATTGCCCGCCCTCCAAAATATCGGGATACTTTGTTACAATAAATAAATGGTTAGTACCCTAAAGGGAGAGATTGACTTGGAAATCTATCAAAGAAAAATGAATCATAATCGGGATGAATACAGGAAGTTGCGGTGGCAACAGCATCGTATCCAGGTTACAGGGCTATTCGATGCCGTTTTTTCGAAAAAAGAGTTCGCAGAAAAAGTGGCTATCGTTGGTGCAGGCAATTGCGATGATTTGGATTTGGAGTATCTGGCGACTAAATGCAACTCCATATACTTATTTGATATTGATATGGAAAGTATGGAAAAGGGTACGGCTAATTTGCCTGAACGGACCCGGAAGAAAATTCAACTTGTAGAAATCGATGTAACAGGCCTCGATAAAGTGGATTTTGATCACCATCTATCTTCCATGCTGGATCGTGGTGAAACGGCAAAAGGAATCATTCAATATTTAAAGGAAACCGAGAATCGGTTAGGCCAGCTTTCTGAAAGTGTTTTTGCTAATTATTATAATGATTTTGATATCGTGGCAACCTCCGCCATCTATACCCAACTATTTTATAATTGGGCCAAGGAACTGCTTTCTGATTATGAACACCAATATCAGAAAAAAGACGCAGAAGAGATTAAGAATGGAATTTTGGATTTAAGGGATGAAATCGTACGTAAAATGAATCACTCTATTTCTAAATGCACCAAGCAAAATGGATTCTGCATTACATGGACTGATATCTTGAAAATCGAACCTGAGTATATGGATACAATCAATGAAGGGTTGAATGCCATCTTTGCATTGGCCTCGAACGTGGGTTATGGGGCAGCATTGATTGGAGTGAAAACATTTATTGAAAAAGTGGATAAAAGCGAATTAAGCCTTCGCTACTGGACTTGGGATTTTAATGCCAACAAACAGTATTTGACCATTGGCATTATCGGAAGATTGAATGGATTGTAAAAATATGAAAGACGGGATGGGGAAGCATAGCAGCAGCTATACCTATCCCTTTTTTTATTGGTTATAGACGCCTTAGGAATATTATAAATACTATTGCGTGATAAAAGGGAACTGGATCAACAAATCATTGAAAATAAGACTTAATTATATAAAAGGTATAAAAAAACGATGAAATTTTTGACTATTTGTCTAATGATTTCTAAATCTGGTGTGGATATAATGAATCTGTTGAAAACAGAATATTCCGATAAGTGAAGACTGGAGAAAGCAAAGGAAGAGGACGTAGTAATGAGGGTGAAACAATAAGGAAGGGGTGTGTTGTTTGATGAAAGCTGATATCGTGTTCATAAACGGCGAGGTCATAACCGTAAATCAAAAAAATGAAGTCGCAGAAGCCCTGGCAATTAAAGATAATCGTATCTCGGCAGTCGGTACGAATCATGAAATCAAGGTATTTATCGGAGAAGGAACAAATGTGATTGATTTGCAGGGGAAGTCATTACTTCCCGGGTTTATCGATTCTCATATTCATCTTATATTGTACGGTGTCAATCAATTGGCAGTAAGTTGTAAAGCTGAACATATCAAATCTGTAGAAGATTTATTGATCGATCTGAAGAAGAAAGCTTCGACGATCCCTAAAGGTGAGTGGATCCGCGCTTGGGGCTTCAATGAAACCGCCGTGAAAGAAAAACGTTATCCTACAATAGCGGAGTTGGATGCTATTTCAAAAGACCATCCCATCATGGTAACCCGTACATGCAGCCATATAAGTGTGGTGAATAGCAGGGCGTTAGCGATTGCCCGAATTGATGAGAGCTCAGGGAATCCGACTGGAGGGATCATTGAAAAGGATAGCGCGGGTAGGTTTACAGGCAAACTCATTGAAACTGCAAATATGATGATGGCCGATAGAGCAAGTTATTCAGAAAGTGAACTGTTGAAAGCAGTGAAATTAGCGTCGGAGCATTTCATCGCAGCAGGCATAACAAGCATTCATGAAGCTGGTGCCCATGGTCCTGAAAGTTTCCGTTTAATGCAGCAGGCCATAAAAAATAAGGATATTCGTGTCCGTATTTATGCGATGGTCGGTTCATTGAATAATTCTCATGAATTTGTAAATAAAATGGTGGATTCAGGAGTCATAACCGGAACAGGGGACGAAAGATTCAAAATCGGACCAGCTAAATTGTTTACGGATGGCAGCAGTACCGGTCCGACAATCGCTACCCGTGAGCCTTATTCGAGTGATCCTGGCAATTTTGGCATTCTTTATTATAAGGAAGAGGAGATCTTTCAAGTATTAGGGCTGGCACATAAAAAAGGCTATCAGATCACAGTCCATGCCCAAGGCGACAAAGCGATAGAGATGTATTTGAATTGCGTGGAAAAGGCTTTGAATGAATCGCCCAGAAAAGATCATAGACACAGAATCGAGCATGCTGGAATATCTTCTCCAGATTTACAAATGAGGATGAAAGAACTTGGAGTCATCCCAATCCCCAACCCCCCATTTCCTTATGAATTCGGCGATATATATATTGAACACTACGGCAATAGGGTCAACCACATGTACGCCGCCCGTGATTATATTGATAATGGCATCTTGGCCGCAGGAGGTTCCGATGCTCCCGTAACTGATCACGACCCTTTATTAGGTATACACGTTGCTGTTAATAGAACAAGCAGGTCTGGTACGAAAATAGGTCCGGTTCAATCTATTAGCGTATTGGAAGCCATAAAACTATACACATGGAATGGCGCGTTCGCGAGTTTCGATGAAGATGTCAAAGGCAGCCTGGAGGCAGGCAAGCTGGCCGATCTAGTAGTATTGAATGATAGTATATTGAAAGTGGATTCCCAAAATATCAAGGATTTGAAAGTTGAGTCAACGATTTTGAATGGGGAGATCCTTTATCATAGGGGAACATTAGTAGAAATATAAATCTAGCGTAACCATCTTAAAACAACAAATACCTTCACTTTCATTTTTGGCTTAAGCGAACGCATGTAGAATTTAGCAGGTTATCTAAAAGGGGGATATTCGCTATGAAAAAGCAAAAATTATTAATTAATGGTGAGAGGCTGAGTCGTACGCTCGAGAAATTTGCTGATTTTGGAAGGACAGAAAACAATGGAGTCACACGGCTTTCCCTTTCCGAAGAAGACCGATTGGTCCGTGATTACTTTTGCGCTTGCTGTAAAGAATTGGGTATGACCATTAAGGTTGATGATATGGGGAATATTTACGCTACATTAGCGGGACTTGAAAACAACCCCCCAATTGTGATGGGATCACATATGGATACCGTAAAAAAGGGAGGGCGGTTTGATGGTATCTTGGGAGTAGCTGCAGGCTTGGAAGTCGTGCGGACTCTGGTGGAAAATAATATCCAACCTAAAATTCCGGTAATGATCGTCAATTTTACGAACGAAGAAGGAGCCAGATTCGAACCTTCCATGATGTCTTCGGGAGTTCTTTCAGGTAAATTCGAAAAATCCATCATGCTGCAAAAGACGGATAGTGTCGGAACGACTTTCGAAAGTGCTTTGAATGCCATTGGATATGCAGGGGATATAGAGAATCGTTTAAAAGAAGCGACTGCATTTCTAGAATTGCATATTGAACAAGGTCCGATTCTTGAACGTGAATCACTAACGATCGGTGTCGTTGAATGTGTCCTTGGCATGGTGTGCTATGAGATAGAAGTTACTGGAGAATCCGATCATGCCGGTACCACCCCGATGAATATGAGAAAAGATGCTTTCTTCACTGCGAATACCTTGATTATGGAGGCTCGTCAGAAGCTAGGCATGCTTGAAGACGATTTGGTTTTTACGATGGGAAGGGTAAATGTGTTTCCCAATATCCATACGGTTATTCCTAATAAAGTGATATTTTCGCTAGAAGCGAGACATAAGGATTCAAATGTCATCGAAAAGGTGGAGGAAATCATTGAAAGCCTTACAACTACAGGTTCAGAAGGCGGATGCGACATCCAAGTGAAAAAATTATGGGACAGGGATACCGTTTGGTTCGACAAGTCCATTTGCAATTTGCTAGAGCAATCGAGCAATACATTAGGTCTACCCTATAAGAGAATGGTAAGCGGTGCAGGACATGATGCGCAGTTTATAGCCAGTTATATACCGACTGCCATGGTTTTCGTACCAAGCATCAACGGTAAAAGTCATTGTGAAGAGGAACTTACTACTTGGGAAGATTGTGAAAAAGGAGTCAATGTTATATTGGAAACGGTCCTTGCCATCCAGTCTCCTTAAGACGTATATACAATTGGTTGTAAGCAGTTAATGACAGTTAGCCACGGATGCTATTAAACCCATCAGTTCAGTTTGAACCCAGGCTTGACTGATGGTGATCCTTTTTCGGAAACCTAATTAGGGGAGGGTATAATTTGAATGCTATTAAGCTATTGCTTTTTATTCCATTTATAGGGTTCTTAGGTTTATTGTCCTATGCAAATAAAATAGAACCGTACATATTGGGGATGCCTTTTTTGTTATTTTGGGTCGCATTTTGGATGGTCATGGCATCGATCATCTTAATGATTGTGTATAAGTTCGATCCTGATAATAAAGGAAGTGATTCTGAATGAATATATCATTACTCATCATTTCCATCTTCTTGGTTCTGGCACTTTATTTAGGGATAAAAGCAAGAAATGGGAAGGATATGGACATGGAGCAATTTGCCGTAGGGGGCAGGGGCTTCGGAACATTCTTCATTTTTCTCTTGATAGCAGGTGAAATTTATACAACTTTTACATTCCTGGGCGGAAGTGGATGGGCTTACTCAAAAGGTGCCGCTGCTTATTATGTTCCAGCCTATATTTTCTTAGCCTATGTCCTATCATATTGGCTCGTCCCTAAAATATGGAGATATTCAAAACGCCATTCCATCATCTCTCAGCCAGAGTATTTTGCATCTAAATATAAAAGCAGGTCAATGGGGATGATCGTGGCAGTATTGGGAAGCTTAGCCCTAGTGCCGTACATAGTCATACAGCTCAAAGGATTAGGTATCATTGTTTCCGAAGCATCCTATGGAGCAATTTCTCCAGTTGCTGCAAGTGTGATCGGTGCTGTTGTCGTAACTACCTATGTAATGATTTCAGGCATTCATGGATCAGCATGGACAGCCATACTGAAAGATTTCATGATCTTGGTAGTCGTTATCTTTTTAGGCATTTACATTCCAGTTCATTACTTCGGAGGCATACAGCCTATGTTCGAGACCGTGCAAGCTGCTAAACCGGAAATGTTGGTTTTGGCAGATCAGGGATTGAGTCAGTCATGGTTTGTGTCCACCGTTTTGCTGAATGCACTAGGTTTTTATTTGCTGCCACAAACATTCATGGTCGTTTTATCGTCCAATGGGGAAAGGACCCTTCGCAAAAATGCGATTGCGTTACCCTTGTACACATTGTTACTGCTATTCGTTTTTTTCATCGGATTTACAGCCATCATGGAAATCCCGGGTTTGCAAGGAGCTGATGGGGATCTCTCACTTTTAAGGCTGGCGATCCAAACATTCGATCCATGGGTGATAGGGGTTATCGGAGCTGCAGGTTTATTGACGGCCCTAGTACCGGCTTCAGTCATGCTAATGGCTGCATCGGTAGGTCTGACAAATAGCTTTTACAAAGTTCTGGTCCCTGCTGCGACTGAATCACATCAATTGATTGTCTCCAGGATCATCATCATCGGTATCTCAATCATTGCTTTAATTGTAACGGTAACAGGCGGCGAGGCTTTGGCCATCTTGAATATCATGTCATACAGTTTGATTACACAACTGGCACCTTCCTTGTTTTGCAGTTTACCAAAAACCAATATAATCAATAAGTATGGTGCAATGGCAGGGATATTGGCAGGTGTCCTGATTGTTCTATATGCGACAATTGCAGATGTGAAGGTTGCTACATTCCTGCCGGATACCCCACATGTAATTAATGATATCAGTACAGGCCTCATAGCTTTGTTGTTTAATATACTAGTAACATTCATTGTAAGTGCACTGACTAAACATATCTCTATGCAACAGACCGAAAGGAATGATCTGGACAAGATATCCTAATTTTCTTTTAACCAGGCAAATGGAATAAGAAGCATGATTTGGGAGGGGTTTTGTGAAAATTAAAATAACGGCTTGTCAATTTCGAGTGGAAAAAGTGTCAAACTTCAATGAATTTCAGGAACAAGTAGAAGACTTGATCACCCAAGTTCCCGAAAACTCGGATTATATCGTTTTTCCTGAACTGTTAACCATCGGGTTATCAGCGGCCTTTGGACAACAAGATGCTTCGTCCGTTATCAGGATTGATGAATATACCAATCAATACAAAGATCTTTTCAGTTCACTTTCCAGAAAAAGAAAGCAGGTCATCATTGCGGGCACGCATCTGGAACGCCGCGAAAATGAATACTTCAATATCGCATACATTTTTGATAAAGACGGATCGGTCGTTGAGCATAAAAAAACTCATATCTTTCCTGCTGAAGCGAATTGGCATACCTCTGAAGGTGATGATTTGGAAGTTTACTCCGTAGGTCCTGTTAAGATAGGAATAGCGGTATGTTATGAAGCCGAGATACCTGAAATTTCAAGGATATTATCAGTGAATGGGGCCGACATCATTTTTTGCCCATCATACACATTTACAGAGGCTGGTTTTTGGCGAGTTCGCCATTGCGCACATGCGCGTGCAATCGAGAATCAGGTATATTTTGTTCATTGCCCAACTGTTGGTGAACCTGGGTCACCCCTTCCGAACGGATACGGCCGTGCCAGTATACTTAGTCCCTGTGACAGCGCTTGGCCAGCAAATGGAATAGTAGCAGAGGCGATAATGAATGAACATACAATCATTACCGGTACGGTCGATATGGACGAATTATATGAGAATCGAACCAATGGTGCGGCGACCACTTTCAAAGATCGTAATCGCCGAAAAGATATGTATGCGAAATATGATCCTTATGAAGGCTGAAATAATCTGTTGGAAAAGGCACTATTAATACAATAGTGTCTTTTACTCAATAAAAACTAATTCGAAAGGGTGATTATTTTGAAAAGGTTAACCGTTGTAGTACTATCTTTATTTGCTTTTGGCATTTTTACATTCAGTCCGAATGAAGCTAGTTCAAGAGAGAAGGAGAGAATTGCCTATGTAGATGTAGCCGTGGCAACTCTTTGGACGGAGCCGGGATTATTAAGGGAAATCGATGCTCCTTCTGCATCGAATCCCGTTGATTTGAATGCCTGGATCGGCTCGATGAATTATGAAGACAAGCTGTGGCTTGTGGGTAACTTGGAAACACAAGCATTATATGGTTCAAAAGTGACGATTTTAGAAGAACGGGGTGAATGGGTGAAAGTAGCCGTGGCCAACCAACCGACGCCCAGAAATGATATAGGTTATCCAGGATGGATGCCAAAAGCACAATTAAAAGATGGAAATTCTTTTGAGAAGCAATTTAAACGAGGATTTGCCCTTGTAAATGCCCCGAAGGCTTGGCTTTATTCGGATTCTAAGATTCGGTCCAAATTCATGGAGGTCAGCTTCGATACCCGCCTACCGCTATTGCAGGTTAAAAAGGATAAAGTGAAGGTGATGACACCGAGTAATGGAGCAAAGTGGATAGAAACGCAGGATGTTTCCGTCTATCAAAATGAAAAGCAAATACCAGCTCCAACCGGTAAGGACATCGTTGAATCAGGAAAAGGGTTTTTAGGACTTCCTTACCTCTGGGCCGGAATGTCCGGTTTTGGATTTGACTGTTCTGGATTTACCTATACAATGTACCATGCTAATGGAATAACGATCCCAAGGGACTCTTCCATTCAGGCACAACATGGAGAAAAGGTGGAGCAAGAAAACCTTCAACCAGGTGATTTACTATTTTTTGCCTATGATAAAGGGAAGGGAAGGGTGCATCATGTCGGAATGTATATAGGTGATGGCAAAATGATCCATTCTCCTAACAGCTCTACACATGTAAGGATAGATGAAATAAAAACATCGGGATACGGAGAGGAATATGCGGGAGCAAGAAGATATATCGATTGATGCTTAAAAGGCTTAAGAGCCCAATGCCCTTAAGCCTTTTTCTTGTTTGAACATGCCTTTTCCATCATTCTGTCGGATGACAGGATGATGCCCCGATGACTTAAGATTAGCATACATCGGAAGAAACGTTTATTCCTGATTAGAGGCTTAGAAAAATAGTTATATAAGTTTTATAACGAAAAATGAATTAGAATTCCCTACTTCCATAAACGGAAGGTTTACGTATACCAATAAGGAAAAATATGGTATAGTTAATTACAGATTTTTCTTTATATTATAAATGTGAGGGGCTGCCAATGATGATCACTTTTCCCAAACCTGATGTTGAGCAATTTTTACGAACCTTTTCCATTGCTGATTTTGCTGTAAGTCCAGATGAAAAACATCTGGTTTTCAGTACCAATTTGAGCGGCAAGTATAATTTATGGGGAATGGATTTGCCAAACTCTTTTCCTTATCCGCTTACATCCATTGATCAGAGCTGCCAAGAGCTGATATATGATAAGAAGAGCCGGTTTATAATTGCTGGTTTCGATCAAGACGGTAATGAAAATACCCAGTTTTACGGGGTTCCTTTGAATGGCGGGACAATGAAGGAAATCGTCCATCATGAAAATACACGTAATTTCATGCCAAAATTATCGAATGACAGTAAAAAGCTCTATTACACGACATCCAGAGGAAATCCTACCTTTCTAAATTCCTATTGTTTAGATTTAGAATCAGGACAGGAAAAGCTAGTACTGAAGGGGAAAGACGCAGCTACCTATTTATTTGGCTTCAGCCCAGATGAAGAAACCTTACTTTACTATAAACACTTTGCTAATACATATACCCTTCTCTATGCAAAAAAAGGGAACGAAGATATCCTGCTCACTCCGCCATCCGAGAAACAACACACAGTGAATGATGGTGTTTTTGTTTCGGATTCGATGATATATTTATTGACTGATTATGATTCGGACTTTACTTATTTGGCTTCATACAACCTTGAAACAAATAAATTCAGTAAAGTTAAAGAATTGGAGAATGAGAGTTTTACTGCCATTAAATATAGTAAAGAGAATCAACTATTATATATAACCAGTCAAAAGGGTGTAGAGGATCAATTATATGAATTCAATCTGCAAAATGAAGATTGGAGAAATATCCCCGTGCCGTGCAGCGTCATTAATAAACTTGAGGTTGCTGCATCTGGCACGCTATACTTATTTGGCATGAGCGCAACAAGGCCTCATAATATCTATAAAAAAACAGGTGATGAGTGGGTATCATTAACCAAATATACAGTTCCTGGCGTCGATTCCGATGATTTGGTTGAACCGGACATCATTACATACCCTTCCTTTGATGGCCTGGAGATCGAATCGTTATTTTTTAGGGCAAAAAGGGAAAATGACAATGGTGAAGTCATTTTTTGGCCACATGGAGGTCCTCAAGCGGCAGAACGGAAGTCCTTTAGGGCATCATTTCAATTTTTCCTGAATCACGGTTACAGTATTTTTGCGCCAAACTTCCGCGGTTCTACTGGTTATGGTTTGGAATTCACGAAAATGGTGGAAGGAGATTGGGGAAATGGACCAAGACTTGATAATGTAGCCGGCCTTGATTGGCTCATTAACCAAGGGCATGCACAAAAAGGTAACATTCTATTGATGGGCGGAAGCTTCGGAGGGTATATGGCACTTCTGCTACACGGACGACATGCGGATTATTTTAAAGCGGTTGTCGATATTTTCGGACCATCCAACCTCTTCTCATTTATCAATTCCGTTCCAGAAGAATGGAAGCCAGTCATGGATCAGTGGGTAGGAAATCCGGAAAATGATAAAGAAAAACTAATCGAGTATTCGCCAATCACCTATCTAGAATCCATGATAAAGCCAATGCTTGTCATTCAAGGAGCAAACGATCCCCGTGTCGTCCAATCAGAATCAGATCAAATCGTTCGGGCGTTGAAGGATAAAGGAAGAGATGTCGATTATATGCTTCTGGAAGATGAAGGACATGGATTTTCCAAAAAAGAAAATGAAATTGCCGTCTATCAAAAAATACTCACATTCTTAAAGCGATTCACAGCAGTAACAGAAAAGGTATAATCCGCATCAAAATATTTCATTTATTTACCCTTTAATCGGAAACCCTGCCACTCACGTTCAAAGTGATGAAGCAGGGTTTTTATTTGAAAACCGGATGTCATTTTAACTTTCCAATAGGGCATGTATATAAAATCCTGACATTTAAAATTCAGAATTCCGTGAATAAACTCTGGTAATCTAGTCATAAAGTGCAATATAATAAACGGAAAAAGTTTTTTGATAAACGGAGTTGATCGCATTGCCACGGGAATTATTGTTATACATACTCGTAGTTATAATGGCAGGTGTTTTAAGCTTGTTCCTATGTTTATTTGCACAGTTAAGGATCAAGGAGGCACCTGGAGCAAAACCCTATATTCTCGTGACATTATTGTCTTCCATTTCGCTTTTTCCTATGCTTTCGAACTTTCCAGTACATCTTTGGAACAAATCATATTTTGGTTAAGGGTCCAGTACTTGGCCTTACCATTCATACCAGTATTCCTTTTGTTGATGTGCCTTGAATATGTCGGGCAGAGAATTAAGAAGGTCTGGCAATATGCACTCTTCATCATTCCGTTCATCACCATTTTCATGCATTATACAAATGACCTTCATCACTTGTATTACAAATCAATGGAATTGAGAAGCGATAGTCCTTTTCCAATTATTAAACTGGTGGGGGGCCCTTGGTTTTACATCCACTCCCTTTTCCTTTTTTTATGTGTCATGTTAAGTATAATCATATTGCTAAAGCAGGTGAAAAAATCCTCATTCAGATTCAGGATGCAAATATCAATGATGGTGGCAGGTCTTATTATTCCTGTAATGGCAAATTACTATTATATAAATGGATTAAGCTCATATGGTATCGATCTTGGTCCTGTATCCATGAGTATCACGTTTATCTTTCATGGTGCGGCACTTTTGACTTTTCAAATGTTCAATGTAGCCCCCATCGCTCGGGAAACAGTCTTTGAAAGTATGAAAGAGGGCGTCATCGTTTTAAATCAACAGGGTTTGATTGTTGACTATAATCATGGAATGCGCAAAGTCATCCCCATGTTGAATGAACATTCCATAGGTAAATCGATTACAAGTCTGCTAAATGGGAATCATCGTCTTAGGGAAATAATCGACCTTAAGCAAGACAGTGATTTTAATTGCAGCCTAAATGGTAATATGGTACATTACCATATTGGTTTTTCACCTGTGCTCAACAAAAGTAACCTTCCTATCGGACAGATCATCACTTTCGCCAACGTAACTGAAAGAGTTCTAATGCTGGAAAAGTTGAAACAACTGGCCAGCTTGGACGGATTAACCCAAATATTGAATAGAACATTTTTCATTAATAAATCGGAAATGTTATTCGATGCTCTAAACATGGAAGGCGGCAATATTTCTGTCATCATGTTCGATATCGATCATTTTAAAGATGTAAATGATACATTTGGACATGAAGCAGGGGATGTGGTCATAACGCTTGTTGCAAATACTGCAAAGGAGCACATTCGGGAGGGAGATCTATTGGGACGTTATGGTGGTGAAGAAGTTATCATATGTTTGCCGGATACCGCTTTAGCCACTGCATATGAGTTGGCCGATGCGTGCTGAAGTTAAAAAGACCGGGCAAGACGGAATCCTAGGTCGTCTATGCAAAATGCCGGATGGCTGCGCCGACGACATGAAGCTCCACAACCCCTGGCATCCTCAGCCCAGCTACCTCCTCGAAAAATACGGTAGGTGCCGTACACTTGTTCATCATATAAATCCCAGCACCATTCCCAAGCATTCCCTAACATATCATGCAGCCCCCATGGATTCGGTTCCTTTGTTCCTATTTCATGGATTTTGCCTCCTGAATTTTCGTTATACCAGGCAATGTTATTCAGCTCTCCATATCTATAACCAGCAGTCCCAGCTTTACATGCATATTGCCACTCTGCTTCTGTAGGAAGTCGAAAACCGTTTGATTCCCAATCACAAACAATGTTTTCACCATTAATAGAATAAGACTCTCCCAGTCCAGCTTTCTGTGAAAGTAGATTACAAAAAGAAATGGCATCATACCAAGAAATATTTACAACAGGTTTTAGATCTCGATCAAAAGAATTAGGTGATTTATTTGTAATAGTATAGTAGAAATCCGTAGTAACAGGATAACGGGCAAGAAGAAATGGTCTTATTTCAGCTTTCCATTTGCTATTAATTCTATCGTCCCTTAATTCTATTTCTCCCCCAGGAATTTTCACCATTTGACAGTCAATGTAACTCTGTATTTCCTTTGACAATCTACTCCCTCCAAATAATCGTAATATTACAAATTTTACCATAATCAGAACTGTTAAATCAAAACAAATATAGATTCAAATAAGTACAAAAACCACCGTTTTTGAAGAAGGTATGCTTGTAATGCAATTAAGATAGGAACACATTTATTTTTTTCTTGGTGCATGAACTATCATGCGGGAAGGGAGCAGGCTTAAGCTTCATGACCCCCATTTAATTAATATTAATAAGTGTGCAGGTTTTGGAATACAAATTATAAGTGAGTCTCGATACTTTTAATTATGGGGGAGAGCGAATGAACGAGTTTTTGGAGAAAACAGCAAGATACGAGCATCGGTTTTGGCTGCAAATCTTAGGAGACCATGGCAGGTTCATCCATGAGTCTTTAGCTCCGGTTGAAGTGGAAAATATTGAAATTGCATCAGAATTCATTCAAATTTTTGATACTCTCCTTGGTAAAGCCAATTCGGAAGAGATTTCGCAACTTACTGCCATGGCAGAAAAAGAGGCATTAAGATTTCGTGAGTTTAAGCTAAGCCTACTTAAAGAACATCTGGTGGGTAAAATAAAAATACATCTTTCACCTTCATTCATTAATCATATGGTGAACGAATTAGAAGAATATTTAAGATTATTGAAATACTTCAATTCAAATCAAATGCCGCCTGTTTTCCATGAACTTCATCATCATTTGCTTTGGCTTTTAGATGCAGCTGGGCATGCAAGTGCAATATCATCCAATATGGATGAAGTTGAAAAAAGATTAAAGGAGAAAAGTGACCATTATAAAAAACATTTTAATGATTTTTATTTAAAAGCTGTTGAAATGGCTGGATATTTACGTACCAATCTGTCAACATTCCCAGCATTGGAAAAAATGAATCAGGACGTTACATTGGAAATTAAATTCTTTCAGCACTTTCTGCTTGAATTGGAGGAGCTTGACCTTAGTGCGCAGGCTCTTGGAACGTTTTCACCATTAATGGCCGATCATATGTGGCGTGAAGAATGTTATTATTTAACGAAACTCGCTGAATCGACAGACACGGAAAAGCCTAACTGCGATCCAGCGAAACCAAGGCTAGTGGAATAAAAAAGTGGACCATAGAGCCCTTTCTATAAAAGGGGCTCAAATCTGCTGAATGTAACTTCAAACTCAGAATAACTCTTCGAAGAAGCGTTCAGTCATCTTGTCTTTCTGAGCTTTGCCTGGTTTAATACGTTTTTCTTGGTTGGTTAACATTACGAGGTGTAATTTTTTAAGGAAGTTAATTCCTATCCTTATGTTATACTAAAAGAACTAAAATCAATTATAGAAGTATAGGAGTGCTAAAAGATGTTTGGAAATCCTTCCAATTTGACAGATGGCATTTATTTTGGAGAATCGTTACCACAACAAATCGCTAAACACATTTTAAAAAAAATCATTGAAGGGGAAATAGAAGCTGGAGAGAAAATCGTCGAAGAAGACATTTCCAAGGAATTGAATACGAGCCGTGCACCAGTACGCGAAGCCCTTTATCTATTGCAGGTTGACGGTATTGTTGAGAGGATGCCGAGGCGGGGAACGATCGTCAAGCCATTTTCACAAAAGGAAATCATTGAATATAATGATGTTACGATCGGGCTGATCCAGATGGGCATTGAATTTTCCCAAGGAAGGTGGCACGAAGAGAATAAGCAATCTTTACGAAAGCATTTGGAAAGTGCAACGGATGAGTGTGTGAAAAGTAATGTAATCGAGTATCAAAAAAAAGCTGAACAGATATTTCGATATATTTTTTCAATCGCTAATAACAAAGCATTATCAAGATTTTTTGAGGAAGCCAGTCATATCCTCATGGTTTTTGCCCAAAGTCAATGGAATACAGAAACGATGGAAAATTTCCATTTCAGATTAAAAATGTCTATTGAGGCCATTATCGAAGACGATTTCGTTAAGGCAAAAAATGAAATTAATGAAGCTCTGAATCGTGGAGTGATGTAGAGTCTTTGACTCTAAAGCCAAATTGTCGACAATCGACAAAAACAATGTTATGATGTAATCGTATTCAAACAAGAATATCATCACCAAGATCAAAGGGAGAAAGGGAGAATATTATGCAAGCATTTGATTTTACAGAAAAAGTAGCAATTGTTACCGGCGGCGGCGGGGGTATCGGCCGGGCAGCTTCTATTACACTTTCAGATAATGGAGCCAAAGTGGTTGTTGTAGACCTTTCTGAAGAGGCTGGCATGTTAACGGTAAATGAAATCAAAGAAAAAGGCGGCGAAGCGAAGTTCGTTAAAGCCGATGTTACAAATGAGGACGATATAAAAAATTATGTAAAAAAAACGATAGATTCTTATGGGAAAATCGATATTTTCCTGAATAATGCAGGGTGGGAAGGCAAAATCATGCCTCTTGTCGATTATCCTACTGAAGTTTTCGATCAATTAATGTCAATAAATGTACGCGGCGTTTTCTTGGGTTTGAAACATGTATTGCCCTATATGATTGAACAAAAAAGCGGGGCGGTCGTAAATACAGCATCTGGAGCCGGTTTACTCGCAACGCCAAACATGGTGGCATATGGTGCAAGTAAACATGCGGTTCTTGGAATGACGAAAACTGCTGGTGTCGAAGTTGCTCCCCATGGTGTACGGGTGAATGCCGTCTGCCCAGGTGTCGTCAACACGGCTATGATGCGGTCGATTGAAAGCGGATTTGGTCAAGGTGATTCCGCGGCAGCTGAAACGGCTAGAAAACAATTGGAAGCAACGACTCCGGATGGTCGGTATGCTGAGCCTCAGGAAATTGCAAATCTAATGATGTACTTAGTATCAGATCTTTCCAGCCACATTACAGGTCAAGAACTTGTAATCGACGGCGGGGCCATTTTAATCTGATAAGCAATAAACTTTATTATAGGGGGACGAATATATGAGTTTAAAAGGAAAAGTCATAGTAATTACAGGAGCAGCCAGCGGAATTGGAAAGGAAACGGCACTTAAATTAGCTGAACAGGGAGCTATTGTCGTAGCGGCTGATTACAATGATGTTGCTGCTAAAGAAACGGCTGAAGCCATTCAACAAAAGGGAGGCACGGCTTCTTTTGTGAAAGTGGATGTAGCTAAAGCGGAAGAAGTGGAAGCGATGGTAGAAGCTGCAGTTGCCAATCATGGCACCATCGACGGCATTTTCAACAACGCTGGAATTGGACTAGTAAAACCATTTTTAGAGATGGATCCAGAGTCTTACCACAGAGTCGTTGATGTTGACCAACACGGCGTTTATTATGGCATGTATTATGCAGCAAGGAAGATGGTGGAGCTTGGGGTAACAGGCGCAACAATCGTCAATACAGCCTCAATATATGGGACGATGGTTTCTATCGGCAGCTTTAATTACCATGCTGCAAAAGCTGCAGTCATTGCCATGACTAAATCTGGAGCAATTGAACTTGCGCAATTTGGGATTCGTGTTGTCGGTGTTGCACCAGGTTTTATCGAAACGCCGATCATTGGTGATGATCAAGAGTTCCTGGACAGTTTGGCACAACTTCATATGAGGAAAAAATTGATTCAGCCAGAAAAAGTTGCTGAAGTTGTAATGTTCTTGTTCTCCGAAAAAGCGGATGCCATTAATGGACAAGTCATTCCTGTTGATGATGGATTCTTAAGCTTTAAGGGGTAATCATTATTATTAATTAAATTTTCCAGATATCTTAAAAAGGGAGTTTTGACATATGAACAAACGATTCGATGGCAAAGTAGTAATCATTACAGGTGCAGGATCAGGTTTAGGACAAGCAGCCGCATTGGAAATGGCTAAAGAAGGAGCTAAACTTTCATTAGTTGATTTAAACGATGCATCTTTGGAAGCAACAAAAAAATTAATCTTTGAAATTGCACCAAATTCAGACGTGCTTCTGATCACTGCAGATGTATCGGATGAAGAAGCAGTAAAGAACTATGTGGACCAAACAGTCAGCAAATATGGAAGAGTCGATGGTTTTTATAATAATGCGGGTATCGAAGGTAAACAGGCACCTACAGCTGAATACGATAGCAACGTTTTCAACAAAGTAACGGACATCAATATTAATGGTGTATTTTATGGCATGAAATACATCCTGCCAATCATGAAAGAACAAGGATCAGGGGCAGTGGTGAACGTTGCTTCTGTAGGCGGAATCCGTGCGGTTCTTAACCAAGCTGCGTACGTTGCAAGTAAACATGCTGTAGCAGGATTAACAAAAACAGCTGCCATAGAATATGGTCAATACGGAATCAGCATAAATGCCATTGCACCAGGAGTAATCTTAACAGCGATGGTAGAAGGTTCATTCAGACAAATAGGCGGGGAGAATTGGGAAGAAGCAATGGCGGATTTCGTCAGTATGAATCCTAAAAAACGCTTTGGTAAACCTGAAGAAGTCGGCCGTTTAGTCGCTTTCTTATTATCAGGGGAATCAGAGTTCATCAACGGGGTAGTCATTCCGATTGATGGCGGACAATCTTCACAATACTAATTAACAAAGGGAGTGGCAGCATTAGGTCACTCCCTTTTAATGGTATTATTTATAGTTAATGACCAAATGTAAAAATCCGTTTATAGTCTAAATGCGAACCTTTAGAATAGATTAAAGAAGTTCAAAATTGATGAACTCATTAAAAAAACGCCATACAAGGCGCTTAACAAAATTTCAAGAAACCAATCGTCATTTTTCTTTATCATGAAGTTTATCTTCATATTCAGTTTCCAACATACCATACAGACCATTCATTTCTTGTTCATCAGGATCTGCCCCAAACTCATTTCTATTTTTTATCTTTTTATCATCAAGGATTTCTCCTTTATCATTTTTCCTATCCATACATATCACCTCCACACAATAGTGTGTCTCATTATCTGAAAAAACATACGCTGAGTGACCAGGTCTTTTTAAGCTTTCTTGCGTTTATGTTAAGAGTTAAAAATAAAATACTAATTCAATGCTAGTAATCTATTTTCTAGAACATTTAATTGGTATTCTAAATAGTTATTACTCTTACTATTTGTTAAAATATAAATATATAACTTAGAGATAACGGAGAGAGATTGTGAAGAAGAAACGTAAGAAATCAAAGAATGTTTTTGTCATTTTTATCCTCATCTTTGCATTTTTGCTAATAAAAGAGATCATGCGAACCCCCAATTACGAAAATGTTTCCACATCAGTAAATACGCTTGATTCTTTTGCGAATGTGAAAAAGTATAGTTCACTTCTCAGGGACGAGTTGGCTAAATACGGTCTTGAGGAGCATACTTCGACATTGATTGCTTTGATGCAGCAGGAAAGCCGAGGACGGGGAGGTGACCCAATGCAGGCATCTGAGTCAGCGGGTCTTGATCCAAATACGATCACAGATCCAACGGAAAGCATTAAGTATGGAGTGAAACACTTTAAGAGAATCAATGAATATGGCAAGGAAAAGGACGTGGATTTTGCCACGATCATCCAAGCATATAACATGGGAATTGGTTATATTGATTTCGTTGCGAATAAAGGTGGCAAGCATACTGAGGAGCTTGCGAAGAAGTTTTCCATGCTTCAGGTCGAAAAAAACCCTAGCCTTTATGATTGCGGCGGAGACAAAGGAAATTTTCGATACCCATATTGCTACGGTGATTACTCATACAGTGCGAAGGTATCTAAGAACATTGAGGAGCTTGCCGACAGTATATCAGCTCAAGCAGATGGTGAGTGAGGGAGAACAAAAAGCCTACTGAATGAAGTAGGCTTTTTGCTCATTGTAAAGGTTTCAATGTTGTGGAGATAAAAGAATCAAAACCAATCTCATTTGTTGTTCAACCATGGAAGGATGTCTTTATGTTTATAGAGTTTCTCGGATTCTGAAATGGTTCGTGAAAGAAGAATATCAATGGAATCAAGTAAAGAGTTTAGGGCTAGTTTAACAGAACCACTCTTATATTGCTCTAATGGCACAGGTAACTCTTCCTCGTCTAAAATAAAATGTTCCCCATCCGGAAGCACCAAGATATCAATGATCAAATCCTCAAAGGATACCAACTTATCCTCCATATATGTATTCCTTACAATATTAAAATAGGATCCTAAATAATGCCCTTCGTTATCTCTCCAGATGTATAAATTATAAGGACGGTCTTTCCAATAATGAGCAATCGTATAACTGCCTATAGGAATGGTTAGTTTTATAGGACCCGCTTTCATCGTGAACGAATCCATGATTTCATGAAAAAGCACGACATGTTGATTTTGTGCTTTTAACAGCAAACAGCTATATTCCACAACTAAGGAGTCATAGCGGATTTTTCTTTCTATTATTTCATCGCCACGCTGTAATTCTGGTGTAGATTTATTGTCCATCGTTTCTATATCTCCCTTAAAAACTATCTAGATCATTCATTTCATTATACTTAATAAGGTTTTCTTTTCTAAAAAGGAGATCGCCAGGAAAGTGAGGAGTAACAACTTTTAGGAATAATTTAAACACCTGCAGTACCGAGAAACTAGGCTTTATTTACTTCAAAACGTATACTTCTGGAATAAACACAACTTACAGGATAGTTGTTTCATGGAACTTATCCTATATACGCCTGCTTTAAAGTTTTTATGTCAATTTTCTTCATTTGGAGCAACGCTTTCATAACCCTTTCTGATTTTTCAGGATTGGAGTCGTTTACCATCTCGGTTAGTTCCGCAGGAACAATTTGCCATGAAACGCCAAATCGATCTTTCAGCCAACCGCACACTTGCGCTTTTTCGTCTCCGCCTTCGGAAAGTTTTTCCCAATAAAAATCCACATCTTCTTGATCCTCGCAATTGATGATAAATGATATGGCCTCTGTGAATTTGAATTGAGGACCGCCATTCAATGCTACGAATGCTTGTCCTTCCAATTCAAATTCCAGTGTCATCACTGATCCCTCTGGCTTCCCGTGGATTTGATTTCCTTCATTTCCATAACGAGTGATTCTACCGATTTTAGAATTTTCGAAGATGGAAGTGTAGAACATTGCCGCCTCTTCAGCATTAGTATCGAACCACAAGTTGGTAGTGATTTTTTGAATTTTGTTTTTCAAAATTTTTTCTCCTTTCATGTTTAGCGGTGAGGTATTAGGGAGCTGGGAATTTATCCGATAAGATTAAATATCTTGAAGGTACCCTATTACTATACACCATTTATTAGGGACCAAGAAAATGATGTAAGGGTTAGGGTGAAGTTATAAACCGTTCTGAGAAATCAAGTTTTACTAGCCAATCATTATAGCTAGTCCCTTAATTTTAATGACCCTTATATAGCATCCCCATCTCTAAGGGGTAACGAATATTTATTTCCTTATGCTAGTTACATTATCTTTGTTCCTGGTGAAGGAAAAACAAAAAAGGATATAGAAACTTTTCACCAGTGAAAAGACCTATATCCAATTTGAAGAATAATCAATAAAGGGTCATGTTCATTTCTCAGCTCTCGAAGTTAAATTGCCATTTGATTCCGAATTTATCGGTTAACTGACCGTAAATTTTACTCCAGAATGTTTCTTGGAGCTCAAGACCAACCGTGCCGCCCACACTTAGTTTGTTAAAAATCGATTTGATTTCTTCCACGTCATTACCAACATATGCCAGGCTGATATTGTTGCCTTCAACAAAGGGCATACCAGGAAAAGTATCGGAAAACATGACATTGCTTCCATTAATCTTCAGCCTTGTATGCATGACTAAATCTTTCGCTTCTTCTGGAAGGGGAAATTCCGGATTAGCAGGTGTTTCCCCAAAGGTCATGATATTTGGTTGTTCGGTTCCAAAAACATCTGCGTAGAACTCTACTGCTTCTCGACAATTCCCATTAAAATTAAGATATGCATCAATTGACATTCATCTCACTCCATTTTTTTTATTTTTTATTCGTTGCTACAAGCATTATGACATCTTGTTTCATCATTACCTGACGAAAAACTCCGGTGGTTCAATTCCGAGTGTTCTAAGATAGATATAGCCTTGTCCCCTATGATGGATCTCATTTTCCAAGGCGTATTGAAGCCTATCAAAGTGGCTTTGTGAGGGACCGAAAAAGGGATCCTTTTCCACAACTGCGAGCGTTCCCTCGGTCATTTCCTCCCACAGTTTCCTAGTATCATCCCTTACTGCTTCGCAAGCTGAAACTAGTTCCTCTTTGGTGGAAATTCCAGCAAACGAATCTGGATACTCCCAAACACTAAGTGCAATGCCACGCATATATCCAGTCTCAATGTTCAGGATTTCTTTAACCATCTCTGCGAAAGGGCGAAGCTTCCCGGCCGGGGTATAGTGAAATAATTCCTCTTCAGGAAAGGCTTCAACCACCCGCATCGTTAATCTCCTGTTGCCTTCCAATATATTTAACAAACCCTCTTTCGATAGAACCACCATTTCACTCTCCTTTGAGAAATACTCTGTATAGATGTTCTGGGGAAAATCAAAAATCCCTGCAACTCCTGCAAATTTCTGTATGTAAAGTTTGTACAGCTTTTTTTAACTACCGGCGGCAGCTTCCTAAAAATATCATTTTCCTTATACACTTGATGAAATGAATAGGAGCATTAAAACAGCGACGTTTTTTTACTATTAGAGATATAAAGTTATAGTAGCGTTAACTGTGGTAGCGTAATATCTGGAAGGGAATTCTCATTTGGTAAATATTGATTAAATCTTGTATTTATTATACGATTCAATTAGTTATATATTTCCAACCAACAATATCCTTATACGTAATGGATATCATTAATAACGGAGCCACCAGAAAGGGAGAGAAGCAAATGATTAATAAAATCGGTCAAATCATGTTATATGTAAATAACCAAGATGAATCATTGAAATTTTGGACGGAAAAATTCGGTTTTAGTGTAATTTCTGAAGAAGATAATGGCCAAGGGCTAAGATGGATTGAAATAGCCCCAACTAAGGAAGCACAAACGAGTATCATCCTGCATAATAAGGAATTCATTGCTAAAATGCAGCCGGAATTAAATCTTAATACACCTTCGTTAATGTTTTACTCGGATAATCTTGATGAATTATATAAAGATTTTTCGGAAAAGAATATCAAAGTTGGGGAACTTGTGAATATGCCATCTGGAAGAGTCTTCAATTTTGCTGATAATGAAGATAATTACTTTGCGGTCATGGAAAAGAAGTAAATCATTTAGCTAAAGATAAAAGAACATCAAAACGACTAGAAAAACTATTTTTTAGTCATTTTGATGTTTTTTGATACTACTATTTAGTCCGCAGGCCTTGGCCCAGCAGGAACTCCAGAGTTCTCAACCGTCTTGATCGGCCGAACGGTTATGTCTCCATTCACGTAAATTTGACAAGATAGACGCAAATGATCTTCCATTCCTTTTTCCTCAAAGACCTTTTTTTCTTTATGTGTGACCTCCAAAAAATCACCTGCCAATATTTCCACTCTGCAAGTTGTACATTTAGCCTTCCCGCCGCAGCGGTGGAGAATATTAATACCGTTATCTTCCAATGCTAATACTAGCTTTTTTCCATTTTCCACTTCAAACGTTCCTTGGTCAAATACTGTTACGTAAGGCATCAGATACCACCTCTTATTCTAAGATATTTTTCAATAGGTCATTAACATATCTATTCTTTTACCTTGTCCATATGACATAAAAAAATGTGAAGTCATTACTGATTGATAGTTAAGATGAATAATTAATTAGCTTGAAGACAAACTTTAAGTACATTCATAATTATAAATTTAACAAGGCATAAATAGAGCTAGGTAAAATAAGAATGGTCTTTTAGAGGCCAATTAAGATTTATTGAAAAAGAGAGTGAAATAATAAAAAGGGAGGTGCATGCCTGTGACTAATGGCAATTGTGATTTTTCACCAATGAAACAAATGTTAAAAGAGGAAATTAGCCAAGTCATATCGGCATTACAGGATAACTTAGAAGCAATGGGTAATGAAAATTATTGTCTCCTTGGAAATTTCGAGAAAATAAAGGATAAATTTGTATACATCGATATGAAAGCAGCAACCTTTTATTTGAACTGTTATTTGTCACCGTTTACGGACAAATATCCCGAATTATCAATTTGCGTACAAAATTTGTCGAACTTGAGACATGGCGGGTTGATTGTGATTCAACGGGGAGATCCTCTTGATTCTTTGATCCAACCAGGTATTTCAATAGGAGCGGAGTTAACCCATTCTTTATTGGAATCAATTTTTTTCCCTGGAAATCCACTACATGATGGTGCTGTATTGGTTAGTCAAAATCAAATTGTTTCTGCAGCAAATGTCCTTCCGCTTTCCGAAAGATCAACAGGGGGAAAAAAACTTGGAACTCGCCATCGCTCTGCTTTAGGTTTATCTGAACGAAGTGACGCCCTTGTATTGGTCGTATCAGAGGAAACAGGAAGAGTTTCATTTGCATTTAATGGGAATCTGTACCCAATTAATGCTCATGGGCCTATATAGAATTTTTAAGATCATTAAGTCCATGGTGATGATAATGTTCTAGGTAATTAACACCTGGAATATTCAATTGTGTAAGAAACGGAAACGTTGGCTTCGATTTTTAACACTTTTGTAATTCAAAAGCTTATTTTTCTCCGAATTACAGGTACAGAAAAGGTCATGAATTATTTAACCCGGTGATTTTTACCGGGTTTTTGGTTGCTTTTTATATAAAAAAAGGCATATGATAATTAAGGAGTCTCAATCAGAAAAGTTATAAAACGAAAGAGGATTTTAAATGATAACCATTAAAAGTGAACGAGAAATAAATTTGATGCATGAAGCGGGCAAACTTCTTGCTGCGACGCATAGAGAAATCGCCAAAATGATAAAACCGGGCATCACGACTTGGGAAATCGAAGAGTTTGTCGATAAGTACTTGGCAGAGCATGGTGCTACACCTGAACAAAAGGGCTATAACGGCTACAAATATGCAACGTGTGCATCAGTGAATGATGTAATCTGCCACGGCTTTCCGCAAAAGAAAGCCTTAAAAGAGGGTGACATCGTTACGATTGATATGGTGGTGAACCTTAACGGAGGTTTGGCGGATTCAGCTTGGACATATGCAGTCGGTGAAGTTTCCGATGAAGCTCAGCGTTTAATGGATGTAACCAAGAATGCTTTATATAGAGGCATCGAAGTTGCACGGGCAGGAAATCGTCTTGGGGACATCGGGCATGCAATCCAGTCATATGCAGAAGGTGAGAAGTTTTCTGTTGTCCGCGATTTTACAGGACACGGAATCGGTAAAACCATGCATGAGGACCCAACCGTCCTACATTATGGTAAGCCAGGTAAAGGTGCCCGTCTAAAAGAGGGTATGGTCATCACGATCGAGCCAATGTTGAATGCGGGAACATGGCACATGAAAATGGACCAAGACGGTTGGACGGCGAGAACGGCAGATGGAAAACTTTCCGCCCAATATGAACATACCCTCGTCATTACAAAAGAAGATCCAATCATTTTAACGGAACAGTAAACAAAAAGAAGAAACGGCCTTAACATGGGCCGTTTCTTCTTTTTGTTATATTAAAATATTTCATAATAAACCTCGACAGAATACTCTGAATTCCCTCATCCCACAACAGATCGAATTCGAAAAATTAGTACTAGGCAGTTAGGCATTAAAAACTTTACTATTATGTGGGAGCACAGGATAATAAGGGGAAGGAAGAAATAATTAATAATATGTTATATAAACACGATATAAAGGGGGTTTTGACAGTGAAGAAAGGGGAGAAACTGTCTGCAACGGTTGAAACGGTTGGGTTGAGCCAGCGGGAATTTTTAACGATTTTTTTACTACACTCTTTGAGAATAAAAGCGAATTATCCAAGGGCGATTCATCAGGACCTAAAAAATACGTTCACTGGAAAAGTGCATAGCTATGACTATCTATGTAAAATATCCAATACGCTAGTCGAATCCAACCATTTATCATTATATACGAATAAGGGAAGAAATTATTATCAAATTACTGAAAAAGGCAAAGAGCTTTACATATGGTACCAAGAAAATTTCCTGGAACGGTTTTCCGAAGTGAAAAAGGTCATTGATCGCTTCATGTTCGATTTAAGGGGTTCTGGTGAAAACCCACCGGTTCTTAATGAGCTTCCTGAAGAATACAGGTCGTATTTCTCGAAAATAATATCGGTGAAAGACCTTGTCCGTTATGTAACTTTAAAAGCCGCTTTCACTAAGAAGCCCATTTACATGGGGGAAATTGGAGATCTGCTTAAAAATCAGTTCGGTTGGATCGCTTCAAACGGCTATTTATACGATTTATCTCATGAAATGGAAGAGAACGGCCTTCTTGTCGGCAGGTGGGAAAGTGAAAAACGAACTAAACGATATTTACGAATCACCGATGAAGGACAGCATCATTACAAACAGATTGCGGATTCTGCCGCCTTTCAAGTCCAGGAAATCCAAAAATACATGGCCAGTGTCGTTATGTTCTTAAAAGAAAAGAGCTAAATGAAAATAAGAAATGGGCCCCTTAAGAATGAAGTTACATGCTTAAATTGAATCGTTCAAGGGTAAATGTTACTTAAAACACTTCTTAACAAGGGGGAATGACTGATGGTGGAAAAACACGATGAAATGGGAAGCATATTCAGTTTCATTAAAGGCCAGGTAGATAAGCTGCCCATTTCACAATCGAAAAAGAACAAAATGCTGGACCAGCTCTTAAAGCTTAAAACGATGACAGTTGATGCAAGGGAACCGAGGATTGCTCTTGTCGGAAGGCGAGGGTCCGGAAAATCATCACTGATCAATGCGATGTTTGGTCAGGAACGGCAATATGTCAGTTCCGTTAAATCTGGAACGGGTAAGGGAAAATGGCTTTGGTACCCGAGTGATGCCGAGCCCAAAATCCGTTTGCTGGACTCCCGGGGGCTGGGAGAGAGCGAAGCACCCACGGAAGAGTTTGAAGCAGAAACACCAATGGATGAATTGATAAAAGCGGTAACCGAGGAACAGCCAGATGTGTTTCTTTTCTTGATTAAAGCAAAAGAAACTGATTCACGGATTGAAGAAGATTTAAAAGAATTGAATAAGCTGCGCAAAATCGTTAAAGAGAATCACCATTATGATGTACCCGTCATCTGTGTGGTCACACAAGTGGATGAATTGGATCCCCCACATTATAAACAAGCACCTTTTGATGCCAATCCTAAGAAAAAACAAAATATTGATGAAGCCATCGCTTTGATGTCAAAACGATTTAAAGAGAATGATATACCACTATTGAACATCATTCCTACTTGTTCGTATATTGATTTTGATGAAAGCGGAAATATTGAATACGATATGCGATGGAACATAGATTTGCTTTCTGATTACTTGATCGAGGCCTTACCCAGTGAAGCGAAGCTGAAGACCGCCAAAGCGATGCAGAGCCAATTCGTTAAGAAGAAATTCGCGCGGACGATAGTGGGAACGTTTACGGCAATAGCCGGTATAATCGGTGCGGAGCCAATACCTTTCGCCGATTTTCCCATTTTGACCGGCATTCAAGGTTTGATGATTGTGGTGATTGGATTTATCGCGGATAAAGAAATCAATACAAAAACGGCAAGTGAATTCATTGCGGCATTAGGGATCAATGTTGGAATCGGTCTCCTTGTCAGGGAAGGTGTCAGGGCTGCAGTCCGTTTCATCCCAGGAGCTGGTCTAGCCGTTTCCGGTGCGGTAGCGGGCGCGGTCACATATGGAATCGGGCAAGCGGCGATAGCTTACTTTCTCGAAAACAAAGATATTGATCAGGCGAAGGAAGCTTACAAGAACGCGAACAAAGAATATAAAAATGAAGACATTGACTCTTAATGCGCAGATTCAAACCATAAACTACACTAAGGTGATATGATAAAGTGGAGTTCGCAGTTCTGTTTCTGCTGCTGGATGGTTCTGGATTTTGTTTACTACAGGAGGGATGATCTTCATGTCGTTTTTTCAATCACAGAAGCAAAAAGAATATATTCAAAAATTAGAGGAAGCGATTCAGTCCTTTACCGGCCGATCTGAAGCGCTTGATGATTCAAAGGGATTTCCTTTTGAAAACATTCAGGAATTAAAGGAATTCGGATACCCCCAATTAACTTTAGCAAAAGAGGATGGAGGATATGGCGGTTCCTTATATGATTTTCTCCTATGCCAAGAAAAAATAGCTCAATATTGCGGCCCAACAGCCTTAGGAATAGGCTGGCATGTCGGAACGGTCCTATCCTTAACGGAGAAGAGACCATGGGAAAAAGGAGTCATGAATGAATTGTTCGATGAAGTGTCGAAAGGCGCACTCATCAACACGGCAGCATCTGAGGCTGGCACGGGAAGCCCGACGCGCGGAGGCCGACCGGAAACGATCGCTATCAAAAAAGGTCAACAATGGAATTTGAATGGCAGAAAGACCTTCACTACACTATCTCCCGTCCTTGATATTTTTCTAGTAACGGCATGGGTTCCCGAGGATGAGCGGCTAGGCACATTTTTAATTCACCGTGATGTAATGGGGGTAAGTATAGAAGAAACTTGGGATATGATTTCCATGCAGGGGACAGGAAGTCATGATCTGGTGTTAAATGACGTCAGCCTGCCTGAAAAGTATTATGTCATGAAAAGCACTTCTGGAGAAAAAAGAAAACCTGAAGCGTGGCTATTACATATACCGGCTTGCTACTTGGGAATCGCAGTGGCTGCCAGAAATTACGCAGTCGAATTTGCGAAAACCTATTCTCCCAATAGCTTACCAGGACCAATCAGGGACCTTCCGAATGTTCAACGGACAATTGGGGAGATGGAACTGGAATTGGGCGAAGCACACCATTTCCTCTACTCTGTCGCAGAAAAATGGGTCCGGCACCCTGAAAATCATGATGAATTATCGAAGCAATTGGGTGCTGTTAAGTTATCGGTCGTCAACAAATCGATTTCCATCGTCGATAAAGCGATGAGGGTCGTCGGAGCCAAAAGCTTACAACGAAATAATCCCCTGCAACGTTACTATAGGGATGTACGCGCAGGGCTTCATAATCCTCCGATGGATGATGCGACAATCACCATGCTCGCAAAGTCAGCTCTTTATTAAATTCGTACTCGGATATTTTTGATGGCACTGGAATGACTTCGTCGTTTCAGTGTTTTTTCCTGTTCTTTTTCTAGCCAATCATCCTTGGTACCACCATGCTTTAGCTCTTAGAAGAAATCAAAAGCAAATTTTAATACAAAATCAGATTAGTCAGGGAATCATCCATGAGTTATAAAAAATACTATGTTCAATAACTTTTTTTAGTATATATAAAATGGGCTTTACATACCATAGAGGGGTATAGTATTATTCGTTAAAGGAGTTGAGAAAAATTGACATGAATTTAGATAGTCTTGATAATATTGTTGTAATCGATTCATGTTGCTCATCAGAATATAAATGGAAAAGTCACCATTCAGTTAATGTGAAAAATAATTTAGTAACAAGGTTAAATCGAGTGGAAGGACAAATTCGGGAAATAAAAGGGTTAATTGAAAAGATACGTACATGACGAATTACACAAATAGCTGCGACCCAATTATCTTTAAATAGTGTTTCTCGAATTTAATTGGAGGGTCATTTAAAAAGATGTGTTCTTGAAAGAATTCAAGAGGGAGTTAGAGAGGTTTTGGATGAGGTAATTGGTTACATTTCAAAAATTAATGAAAAAATAGAAGGGGATTGAGCCATCATGGAAAAAACATTTTAAATGTAAAGGGTATGTCCTATGGGAATTGAATTAAAGCGATTGAATGTAGTGTAGGGAAATTAACTGGAGTATACTCCGTGAAAGTAAAATTGGATTCAAGAACGTGCTGATTAAGGAACAATTTTTTTTGAAATTAATATACTATACCAGGGTATGGTTTTTTATTAAATAAAATCAAATAAATTAAGGAGGACAAAAGAATGAAGAAAGTAATATTAACAGTGAAAGGAATGTCATGTGGGCATTGTATTAATTCAATTGAAGGGAACGTAAGAAAAATGTATGGAGTTCATTTTGTAAAGGTTCACTTAGATGAAGAAAAAGTAGATGTATCATTTGATTCGAAAGCAGTTTCTTTAAAGGAGATTACTGACATGATAGAGGACCAAGGTTATGGAGTGGAGCTAAAGAAATTACCTAAAGATCAAAGTTGTCACTAAGGAATTGAAAAACGTGCTGTCTCATCCCGGCACGTTTTCTTCCCTAAAAAATATACCCCACTGTAGTATGTGGTGATAGGAGTGTAAGGTTATGAGCGATAAAAAAGAAATAACACTTCAAATAGCTGGCATGACGTGTGCAGCCTGTGCAATGAGAATAGAAAAAGGTCTCAAAAAAATAGATGGAGTAGAAGATGCAAGCGTAAATTTTGCGTTAGAAAAATCAAAATTAACGTTTGATCCATCCAAATCAAGTGTTAACCAACTTAAAGATAAAGTTGAATCCTTAGGGTATAAAGTGGTTAGTGAAAAAGCGGAATTTGATATATCTGGTATGACATGCGCTGCATGTGCTAACAGGATTGAAAAACGTTTAAACAAGGTAGATGGAGTACAAAACGCAACTGTAAACTTCGCCTTAGAATCAGCCCTTGTAGAATATAATCCTGACGAAGTTTCGGTCCCTGATATGAAGGATGCCATTAAGAAATTGGGTTATCATTTAGAACAAAAGCAAGAAACTACAGGCGAAAAGGTTGATCATAGACAGAAGGAAATTGAGAAACAAACAGGAAAATTCATATTCTCTTCTATTTTGTCCATCCCTTTACTTTGGGCGATGGTCAGTCATTTTGAATTTACATCTTTTATTTGGCTACCAGAGATGTTCATGAATCCATGGGTCCAACTCGCGCTTGCGACTCCTGTTCAATTTTTTGTTGGAGGCCAGTTTTACGTAGGCGCCTTTAAAGCATTAAGGAATAAAAGTGCAAACATGGATGTTTTAGTTGCACTTGGAACCTCTGCAGCCTATTTCTATAGTGTTTACTTAAGCATTATGTCAATAGGGTCCGAAGCACACATGGTTGAATTATATTTTGAAACAAGTGCTGTGTTAATTACACTTATAATACTAGGTAAGTTATTTGAAGCAAAAGCAAAAGGGCGTTCATCGGAGGCCATAAAAAAACTTATGGGTCTGCAAGCCAAAACAGCCACAGTTTTAAGAGACGGTCAAGAAATGAATTTATCTATCGAAGAGGTAATAGCTGGAGATATCGTTTATGTTAAACCAGGTGAAAAGGTACCTGTAGACGGAGAAATATTTGAAGGGAGATCTGCCCTAGATGAGTCAATGATTACAGGTGAAAGTATTCCTGTTGATAAAACAGTAGGAGATTTAGTAATTGGCTCAACAATTAACAAAAACGGGTTTCTGAAGGTTAAGGCAACAAAGGTAGGAAAGGATACCGCCTTAGCTCAAATTATCAAAGTAGTCGAAGAAGCACAAGGATCCAAAGCTCCTATTCAACGCTTAGCCGATGTCATCTCAGGAATATTTGTCCCTATTGTAGTGGGGATAGCAATTATTACGTTTCTTGTGTGGTACTTTGCTGTAAGTCCGGGAGAGTTTGCAGTAGCTCTTGAAAAGTTAATTGCCGTATTAGTTATCGCATGTCCATGTGCTCTAGGTCTAGCTACTCCGACTTCCATTATGGCTGGATCAGGTCGCGCAGCTGAATATGGGATTTTGTTTAAAGGCGGGGAGCATCTTGAAACGACTCATCGAGTGAATACAGTGATTCTTGATAAAACGGGAACTGTAACAAATGGAAAACCAACACTTACTGATGTTATTCTCTCAAATGGGATTGAAGAAAAGGAATTTTTTAAGCTAGTCGGAGCTGCAGAAAGAAATTCTGAACATCCGTTAGCTGAGGCAATTGTTGAGGGCATAAAAGAAAAAGGGATTGAACTAGGCAACTCTGAACATTTTGAAGCGATTCCTGGCTTTGGAATTGAATCTACAATTGAAAACAAATCCTTATTAATTGGAACACGCCGTTTAATGGCTAAAAACAGGATTAATATTCAAGACATATTACCGCAAATGGAAAACTTAGAGAAACAAGGCAAGACTGCAATGCTAGTAGCCATTGATAATCAATTCGCTGGAGTGATTGCTGTCGCAGATACAATTAAAGAAACCTCTCAGAAAGCAATTGAAAGGTTAAAAGAGATGGATCTGGAAGTCGTCATGATTACAGGTGATAACAAGCAGACAGCTCAAGCAATTGCAAATGAGGTCGGAATTGACCATGTTATAGCAGAAGTCCTGCCTGAAGGTAAGGCAGAGGAAGTTAAAAAGCTTCAAAAAGCTGGAAAGATAGTGGCAATGGTCGGTGATGGAATTAACGATGCTCCAGCGTTAGCTACTGCTGATATTGGCATGGCCATCGGTACGGGTACGGATGTAGCAATGGAAGCTGCTGATATCACCTTAATCAGAGGAGACCTAAATAGTATTGCCGATGCCATCTTTATGAGTAAAATGACGATTCGAAATATCAAGCAAAATTTATTTTGGGCCTTTGCTTATAATGCTATAGGAGTTCCAATTGCAGCACTAGGATTTCTGGCACCGTGGCTTGCAGGAGTAGCCATGGCATTTAGTTCAGTTTCAGTTGTTTTAAACGCACTCAGATTACAAAGGATTAAGTTAAAAGGATAATCTATCTATTTAAAAGAGAGGGTTTTTTCATGAAACAAAAAAACATGTTGACCTGGGCGATTTCAGCCATTGTGTATCTTGGATTAGTAATTGGCGGTTATTCCATATATGCAAGCTTGAACAGTAATAACGATCACTCGGATACCCATGCGGCAAAAACAAAGGGTGATGAGGAAAAAGAATCTATTATTGAGCAATCACATAACGATAATCATACGAGCAAAAAAAGTGATGGTAAGGATGGGCATTCAGATCATGTAGCTCATTCAGAAAGTGAAGTGGTCACTAACGTAAAATATGAAAAAGGTATAATTACCATTGATGTGAAGGATAAAAATCAAAATTCACCTAATTTAGAGATATCACATGAAAAGATTATGCATTTAATTATTGTAAGTGCCGACTTAGAAGACTTTTATCATTTACATCCTGAGGAAAAAGGAAATGGCGTTTATACTCTTAAATTCGACCTACCTGAAAACTCTTATAAAGCATTTGTTGACATTAAACCCAAAAACCTTGCCTATCAGGTTAGTCCGGTAGGGCTGCAGGTAGGGAAAAGTCATAGTGAACATAAGGAAAACCCACTTAAGGTTGATACAAACTTAACAAAAACAATCAATCAAAAAACAGTTGAATTAACAACTACAGAGCTAGGAATAAACAAAGCTGTGACGTTAAGTTTTGATACGAAAGGGATTACTCCAAAGCCCTATCTGGGTGCTCTAGGCCATGTTGTTATTTTGGATGATAAGGGTGAAAATTTTGTTCATGTGCACCCTGCATCAGAAGAAAAGACACTATTTGAAACAAAATTTGATAAACCTGGGATCTACAAAGTGTGGGGAGAATTTAAATTTGATGGTAAAGTCAATAGCTATCCATTTGTTATAGAGGTCAAATAAAAAAGAAAAAGGGGAATTTTTATGAACTTAGATGGGGTTAGCAGGCATCTATTAATTTGCAACGGGAAAACATGCACGAAAAATGGAGCAGAAGAAGTAACAGAGACCATTAGGGGAGAATTGAAAAACTTAGAGCTGCAAAAGGAGATTCACACAACAAAAACATTATGTAACGGCCAATGCAAGCATGGTCCAATCGCTGTTCTATATCCACAAGGAACCTGGTATAAAGAAATGAATAAAACAAAAAGTGAAGAACTTATTCGACGATTGAAAGAAAATGACAATGTTCATATAGGTTCTGAACTTTATTACCATGATGGGAAAACATTCAGGAACCATGAGAGTAATGAACTGTAACATCTTACTTCTATATCTAAAATCGGTTTCTTAACAGGGCGTTTTTCTAGAAGGAAAAAAATTGCGATATACAATGGACTGATCATTTTTAACGATCAGTCCATATTTCCATCAATAGGGTTTACGTCTCCCCATTAATACTAATTAAAAATTGTTGTCTTAGAAAAAATGGAAGTTTTGGAAAGGGCATTAGTGTCTAGGTCAGAAGTATTGGAGTTTCATTGTTTAACAGGTGAGTATGATTAACTTTTAAAAGTGGAGAATAAAGATCGGAAGGAATTAGAAATATTTTTTAGAAAGTTAAATAAACTAGGAATTACAAGAACTCTAACTAGTCTAGCTCTTAGAGAATTCAACAGTTTTACCAATATAGGAAGAAAATACCTGTTTGTAAAAGTACACTTTACGAACGGGTATTTTTTATAACATCACCTCAAATTCTTTTCTGATGTCGGGAGAGGAACCTTTTAAGTTCCCGCATCGAAATTTCACTAGCTTATCATTCTCTATCTTGTTATTATTGAAATACCTGTCTAAATCTTCGAAAAATATCGAAAGTTCGGTGTAAAAATGAATCTTATGACAAAAGATTTACTGATTAACTTTTTAATAATCCTTTTTCCAATCTTTTTATTGCAAATGAGCTATCTAGTGAAGTACGTATACCGTTTAGATGCATTAAAAGGATCCTTCCTATCGATTTTCCCTATTCTTTCACTTGTTCTATGCATGTTATTTCCCGTTGTTATAGAAGAGGATTTTGTTTGGGACCTCAGATGGATCCCTTTTCTTTTAGGCGGTTTATATGGGGGCTATCGGTTAGGAATCATATTGATAGTCATCACTCTTCTTATTCGCTATTTATCAGGGGGGGAAAATGGATTTTATATCTCATGTATAACTTTTCCACTCATTGGTGTTTCCGTGTTTTTTATATCTAAATACTATCTAAAAATGTCTGTCAGTAAAAAAATCTGTATGGGTATATCATTAATATTCATTGTCCATATTCTCACACAGTTTATTTCAACAGTAGTATTTGAACTTCCTATCGGTATAAGTCTATGGAAACAATACTTCTCGATCCATGTCATAGGAATCATTGTTGTAATCTTATTATGGGAAGTCATCCTCACTAATTTTCAGGTTCTCGAAAAATTAGTGAAAGCGGAAAAATTACAGGTCGTCAGTCATCTGGCTGCAAGCATATCTCATGAAGTCAGAAATCCCCTTACAGTTACCAGGGGATATATTCAAATGTTAAGTGAAGATGTGTCTTCCCATACAAAGGTCAAATATGCAAATATTGCACTGAATGAATTAGATCGGGCCACGGAGGTCATTAATGATTATTTGACTTTTGCCGCCATAAGCCCTGAAAACACAGAGCGATTAAGGATATCCGAGGAAATTCAGCATGTCGTGGACAGCATAAAACCCTTTGCTTATAATAATGGAATAAAATTGAAGTTATCCCTACTCGAAGATAGGGCTTATTATGTCATGGGTGAAAGGAAGAAATTCCAGCAATGCTTATTCAATATCATAAAGAATGGAATAGAATCGATGGTCCATGATGGCGAAATATACATTCATTTATTTCATGCAGCCTCCACCATCCAAATTAAGATCCAAGATCAGGGAATTGGAATGACACAGGAACAAATATACCGTTTAGGTGAGCCTTACTTCACGACAAAAAATAAAGGGACGGGATTAGGTATGATGGTTTCATATAGCGTTATCAAAAGCATGGATGGAACGGTACATGTATCTAGTGTACAAGGGAAAGGGACATGTTTCTCTATTAACCTGCCCATACATAGAAACGAGCTTATTTAAGATTAGTGTAAATTGACGGTTTTAAACTCATAGATTACAATTTAAGTAAACTACCAATATTATGAAATGATTCAATAACGCATTTGATACCTAAGGGAGATGATGAAATGAAATCGCTTACAGATGGGCAAATCATTTGGGAACCGACAAAGGAACAAATCGAGCAAACGGTATTGACTCAATATGTGAAATGGTTAAAAGAAAAGAAAGGTTTAACATTTCATGATTATCATGAATTATGGAAATGGTCGGTAGATGAACAGGAGGAATTTTGGGCTTCAATTTGGGATTATTGTGAAGTAAAAGCAGCCAGGAAATATGACAGGGTTTTAGCGGAGCAATCAATGCCTGGTGCGAAATGGTTCGAGGGGGCAAGGCTTAATTATGCTGAAAATGCATTATTGAATGATCAAGAAGGGAAAACGGCGATTTTTTTTCGCTCCGAACATATCAGGCAGCAAGAGGTCAGCTGGAAAGAGCTGAAAGAAAAAGTAGCTTCTGTCGCCCATTCATTAAGGAAACTTGGTGTGAAATCCGGTGACCGTGTTGTTGCCTATATGCCGAATATTCCCGAAGCGGTCATAGCTTTCTTGGCAACAGCAAGCATAGGTGCCATCTGGTCCAGTTGCTCACCTGACTTTGGGGCAAGAAGCGTCATAGATCGGTTCAAACAGATTGAACCGGTTGTATTACTGGCAGTTGATGGGTATCAGTACAACGGAAATGTATATGATAAAACATCAGTCGTCTCTCAGCTTAAACAGGAATTGGCTACCGTCAAGCATACCGTGTTGGTTCCTTACATAGAAAAAAAGAATTTGGAAGTGAATCTCTCAGATATGATTGCTTGGGATGATCTTTTAAAAGAAAAGGCAGAATTATCTTTTGAAAGTGTTCCGTTCGATCATCCGCTGTGGATCCTTTATTCATCAGGTACAACCGGGATGCCAAAACCAATTGTACAAGGGCATGGCGGCATATTATTGGAGCATTTTAAATCTACAAGAATCCATCAAGGCATGACTTCCGAGGATACTATATTCTGGTTTACGACGACAGGATGGATGATGTGGAACCTCCTTATGGGCGGTTTGCTTAACGAAGGGACCATCGTCCTTTATGACGGCAGTCCTTCTTTTCCGAATATGGATGCCCTTTGGGAATTGGCGGAAGATACAGGCATGACTTTCTTTGGAACAAGTGCACCTTTCCTTACTAATTCCATGAAGTTGGGAAACAAACCCATGGAAAAATATGATTTATCCAAATTGAAAGCTCTTTTTTCCACTGGAGCTCCATTGTCTGGCGACGGTTATAAATGGGTGTATGAGAATGTCAAGAAGGATATCTGGCTCAGTTCATCCAGTGGCGGAACCGATGTTTGTGCCGGATTTGTTGGTGGTGTTCCCACACTACCCGTGAGAATCGGAGAGATACAAGGTAGGGCATTAGGTGTTTGTGCGGAAGCCTTTGATGAGCATGGTCAAACATTGATAAATGAAGTCGGTGAACTGGTCATTACCAAACCGATGCCGTCCATGCCGTTATACTTCTGGAATGATCAAGACGGTTCACGATACTACGAGAGTTATTTCGATACATATCCTGGCATATGGAAACATGGTGATTGGATAAAAATCGACGACAAAGGCAGCTGTATCATTTATGGACGTTCCGACTCGACCATAAACCGTTCTGGTGTACGGATGGGAACTAGCGATATCTACCGGGTCGTCGAAGCGATCGACGAGGTGATGGAAAGCCTTGTCATAGATAGGGAAGTGCTTGGCCGCGGATCATCACTGCTGCTGTTCGTTGTTCTTAAGCCCGGTAAAAGCCTGGATACAGCATTGACGGCAAAAATCAAGGAACAAATCAGAGGGCATGTGTCCCCTCGCTTTATACCTGACCAAATCCATGTCGTTGAACAAATTCCCAAAACGTTGAACGGAAAGAAAATGGAAGTCCCGATACGTAAAGTGTTATTAGGTTTCGAGTTTGATGAAGTAGTCAATGCAGACTCCATGGGAAATCCAGAATCGCTACAGTTCTTTAAAGAATTAGCTCTCGAGTTGAATGAGAAAAAAATATTCTAGCAATCAGACGGAGCAAAAAGCTCCGTCTATTTTTATAATGCTTTAGAACGATCTTGGTGATAAACGCGGGACTTCCTAAGGAATACGCAAATGAACCCCCGTTATAATTGGCCATCTATGACACGAAAGGCGATATGTTTGTGTAGATAACTCGTATAATGCACCTTTTCCCGATCAATCATTTGGACTTGCCTCCATCTGAATAAGAATGTGTACTGCTGGAAATTTTCTTGACAATTTTAAAACAGATGAATAGAATAAAACCAATAGTCAGTAAGTACTGACAGTCTACTTAGAGGGAGTGAGAGCATGAGTAGCAGTAATAAGCTAAGTACTGATGAAGGCAGTCAATCTATTAACAGAGAAAAGGTACAACGGTGTCTCCACTCAGGTAATTGCTGTTGCCACAGGCTTGGGTGAAAAAGCACTGTTCCGTCCCGTCGCTTTGGAAGCAAGAAAAATCTTCTAGAAACGGCATTTGACCGATATCACTATGCCGAAGAGATGACAAATTTTTTTTTATGAAGGGCAAATCGTGGAATTTACATTCAGACTTACAGATGATCAGTCGAACATATCATGAAATCATGAATCGTAACCCGAAAATGATTATGATAAGTATCAAGGAGGCAGGCAATTTACCTGGGCTTCGAGAAAGAGCACATAAGCACTCTCGACAGTTACTGGGAATCTTGACCAAATATTTTAACACGATGCATGAAGGAGGAAAGCTCATTCACACAGATCCAGAGCTGAAGGCGTTTTCATTCATGAAGATGAATTTCGGGGCCTTTATGAACAACCTGGATGACCATAGAACTAACCAACCGTGTCCCTGGAGGCATTTATTGTGGAGAGTGTGTGCAAACATTTACTAGGGCATTTTTTCATGATTGATAATGACAGTTAGTACAGACACCCTCTAAAATTCCGAATTTAATGATTTGAGAAAAAATAATATAAATGACAGGAGATTATGAATATGGAATCAAGTAATACAATAGTATGGATAAATGTATTTACAGCTAAACCAGGCAAACTAGATGAATTGGTTGCTATCCAAGCTGAAGAACTACTCAATTTCAAGAAGGGATCTCAAGGTGTTCCTGATTGGATTAGTAGCCGTTGGCATCGTTCTGTTGATAAAAATAAGGCAATTATGGTAACTACCTTTGAGAGTATTGATCATCATAAAAATTGGTTAGAAAAAAGTGAATTTAGAGAACACCTTAACAAAATAAATCATCTTATTGAAGATTCAGAAGGTGGATACTACACCTTAGTGGAAGACATCGGAAATTTGTAAATCCATAAAATTATAAATCTATTTAGTTTAATCAAATTATTTGCCAGTCATTAACGAGGAGGAGAAATCATTGGAAAAATTAAATATCGGAATTATCTTAGGAAGCACACGTAAAGGACGCGTTAGTCCACAAGTAGGAAATTGGGTAAAAGAAATAGCTGATAAACGAGTAGATGCAAATTATGAAATCGTCGATATCGCAGATTTTAAATTGCCCTTTGTCGGAGAAGGTACTGGTAAAGAACCAGGATTATTAGCTTGGTCAGAAAAACTTTCTAGCTTAGATGGATTTGTGTTTATCGTACAAGAATACAATCACAGTATTACAGGGGCATTAAAAAACGCACTTGATTCCGCACGTGATGAATGGAACAACAAAGCTGCGGGTATCGTGAGCTATGGTTCAACTGGCGGAGCTCGTGCAGCCGAACATTTGCGTGGCATCTTAGGGGAATTACTAGTTGCGGACGTTCGGGTAAATCCAACATTATCACTATTTACAGACTTTGAAAACTTTAAGACATTTAAACCAGCTGATTTGCACCTTGGTAATATCCATGCAATGTTAGATCAAACGATTGCATGGAGTGGTGCATTAAAAAAATTACGATAGGTTGGAGAGATTACTACCTATCGTTCCCCCCTAATTATTTAACAAAATTCATGATAGTAATACTGACACTTAAATAAATGGTGCATAAAGTGCTTTTCCTTAAACAGGCTGCCTCCACATTCAAACCAGCTTTTCTCTTTGAATTGGGATAGTATATCTAAAAAAACGAGACAAAACGAGACAACAATCTCATTTTGTCTCGTTTTGTTTCGATTAAAAATAGATAAAATCCTAATTTTACCGACCTCCCAACTTGGCACGGCATTTGCAATATCAATATAAAGATTGACTCATTATTAATGATTGGGGGCTAAAAAATGGAAACGGTTCAATCGAATGAAATCAAGTTATCACAGGACAGGGCTTATTGGATGTACAAAAAAATGCTGGAGATCAGGAAATTCGAAGACCAAGTTCATGAATCTTTTGCTAAAGGGATTTTACCAGGTTTTGTCCATTTATATGCTGGGGAAGAAGCGGTAGCTGTTGGAGTATGTGCCCACCTTTCCGAAAAGGACAGCATTACAAGCACTCACAGGGGGCATGGCCACTGTATTGCAAAAGAATGTGACCTTAATGGGATGATGGCTGAAATCTACGGGAAAGTGACAGGGCTTTGCAAGGGAAAAGGAGGTTCCATGCATATTGCCGATTTGGATAAGGGGATGTTAGGTGCAAACGGGATAGTTGGTGGAGGCTTTCCGCTCGCATGCGGTGCAGCATTAACTGCGAAATATAAGAAGACCGATCATGTTAGTGTTTGTTTTTTTGGTGATGGTGCCAATAATCATGGGACATTCCATGAAGGTATAAATCTGGCGGCAATTTGGAAGCTACCCGTAATATTCATCGCAGAAAATAATGGGTATGGGGAGGCAACGCCATTCAATTATGCTTCTAGCTGTAAAACGATAGCCGATCGGGCGATTAGCTACAATATCCCGGGTGTCCGAGTGGATGGGAAAGATGTTTTGGCTGTGTATAAGGCTGCCGAAGAAGCCGTTCAGAGGGCTCGCAGGGGAGACGGTCCATCATTGATCGAATGCGTTACTTATCGTAATTATGGACACTTCGAGGGAGATGCACAGAAATATAAAAAAGAACAAGATAAAAAGGAACATATACAAGAGAAAGATGCGATTGCCCTGTTTAGGAATTACTTACTCAAACAGAATCTACTGGCTGAAAAAGAACTGATTTCTCTTGAGATTGCCGTTGAGGAATCTATCAAACAAGCAGTCAAGTTCAGTGAAGATAGTCCATATCCAGAGGCTTCCGATTTATTAAAAGATGTTTATGTATCCTATTAAATAATAAAAGGAGGAATTGAGATGAGTAGAAAAATCAGTATGTCACAGGCAATAAATGAAGCAATGGCCATGGCAATGAGAAAAGATGAAAATGTCATCCTTATGGGAGAGGATGTAGCCGGAGGCGCAGAGGTTGATCATTTGCAGGATGACGAAGCATGGGGTGGTGTTTTAGGTGTCACAAAAGGATTGGTTCAAGAGTTTGGCCGCGATAGAATCCTTGATACGCCCATTGCGGAAGCCGGTTATATGGGGGCGGCCATGGCAGCCGCTTCGACAGGCTTACGACCGATTGCCGAGCTAATGTTCAATGATTTCATTGGCAGCTGTTTGGATGAAGTATTGAATCAAGGTGCCAAGTTCCGCTATATGTTTGGAGGAAAAGCACAGGTTCCCGTGACAATCCGTACGATGCATGGTGCAGGGTTCAGAGCTGCGGCACAGCATTCCCAAAGCCTTTATGCCTTGTTCACTAGCATTCCTGGATTGAAGGTCGTTGTTCCCTCATCCCCCTATGACGCAAAAGGGCTCTTACTTTCAGCCATAGAAGATAATGATCCGGTCATCTTTTTTGAAGATAAAACGCTTTACAACATGGTTGGGGAGGTTCCGGAGGGCTACTATACAATCCCAATCGGCAAAGCTGAAATTAAAAGGAAAGGCTCGGATTTGACGGTCGTTGCCATCGGTAAACAAGTTCACACCGCGATGGAGGCTGCTGAAAAACTTACTGCTAAAGGCATTGAAGTCGAGATTGTCGACCCGCGGAGCTTGTCACCACTGGATGAAGAATCAATTCTCAACTCAGTGGCAAAAACAAATCGTTTGATCGTGATCGATGAAGCGAACCCAAGATGCAGCGTCGCAACGGATATTGCCGCACTGGTCGCGGATAAGGGATTTGACACGCTCGATGCGCCAATCAAGAGGATCACGGCACCACATACTCCTGTACCTTTTTCTCCACCGCTTGAAGATATCTACCTTCCAACATCAGAAAAAGTGATACAAGTCGTTTCAGAATTATTGGGGGAGCCTTCCATTCTTGGGGTGTAATTAAATCTATATGATGCATGCTCCAGCTTTTTCGCATAGATCTGCAAAAGTTGGAGCAACAAAACCAATGATGGACACAGAAACCAATCTGAAGGGAGAAAAAAGATATGGCGGTCGAGGTAGTAATGCCGAAATTGGGCATGGCAATGAAAGAAGGCACTGTTTCGTTGTGGAGCAAGGCTGTTGGGGATCCAGTCGAAAAAGGTGAAGCAATTGCCAGTATCAATTCAGAGAAAATAGAAATGGATATTGAATCTCCAGCGGAAGGTACGATTCTGAATATAGCAGTTCAAGAAGGACAAGGAGTACCTCCAGGAACCGTTATCTGTCATATCGGAAATCCGAATGAAAAAATAATGATCGATGATCAAGTTGCGGAACCAACCCAGTCGAAAATTGTTGAACAAGAAAAGCCAAAAACAAAAGAGTCATCCATTTTGCCAAAGGGAGATCGCTTGATGATCACCCCGGTTGCACGAAAAATGGCACTGGCAGCGAATCTTGATATTGAGAAGATTCAAGGCACCGGGCCAGGAGGAAGAATCACTAAAGAAGATATACAGAAAGTAATTGAAAAAAGGGATTTCATGTCAGTAAATACAGAAGAAAGAATAGTTCCCCCCCAACCTACTTTAGAGAATCCGCAGCATATTCCTGTAACCGGAATGAGGAACATCATTGCAAAACGTATGAAAGAGAGCTTGCAAAGCAGTGCCCAATTAACTCTAACGATGAAAGTTGATGTCACTGATTTAGTCATTTTGCAAAAACAGGCTACTGAAACGCTACAAAAACAGGAATCAACTAAATTGACTATAACAGACTTTGTTGCCAAGGCTGTCGTGCTTTCACTTAAAGAGCATCCTAAAATGAATAGTGCTTATATTGAAGATAACATCATTTTGTATGAGCAAATCCATCTTGGATTAGCAGTGGCCTTGGAAAAGGGGCTCGTTGTTCCCGTTATAAGAAATGCCGAAAATTGTACCCTAAGACAGTTATCGAAAAAGGGTAAGGAATTGGCCCGATGTGCACGTGACGGTCAATTGCCCATTGAAGACATGCAAGGGTCCACTTTTACAATCAGTAACCTTGGAGCATATGGCGTTGAGCATTTTACACCGATTCTCAATACACCGGAAACGGGGATACTTGGAATTGGCTCTGCATACGATACCCCGCGTTACATTGGCGAAGAATTGAAGAAGAGAACGATCTTGCCACTCAGTTTAACGTTTGATCACCGTGTACTTGACGGGGCACCCGCGGCTGCCTTTTTACAAACACTAAAACGGTATTTAGAAGAGCCGATCACCGTGATTTTATAGAAAAGGAGGGAAAGCTCTTGAATCGTATAGCTATTATAGGCGGCGGTCCTGCAGGGTATGTAGCGGCAATCACTGCTGCCCAGCAGGATAAGGAAGTCATATTGGTAGTCGATGGGCCATTGGGGGGCACCTGTTTAAACGAAGGCTGCATGCCAACGAAGTCATTATTGAAAAGTGCAGATACGTATGACTTGGTGAAAAATGCCGGGCACATGGGAATTCGCCTGCCCTCCACTTCGATTGAAGTCGATTGGGATACCGTACAGGAACGAAAGAAAGAAGTCATATCCAAACTAGTGAACGGCATTCGATATTTAATGAATAAGAATAAAATAAAAGTCATTCAGGGAAGAGCGTCTATCCTGTCGGGCCATCGACTGCGGATCGAGAACGGAAATAAAAATGAAGAGATTGAAGCTAGTAAGATCATCATTTCAACTGGGTCCGAACCGATTCCTTTACCTTTTGCCCCGTTTGATGGTGAATGGATCATCCACAGTGGCCATGCCATGTCACTTCCTGCCATTCCTGATTCGCTGCTCATTGTTGGAGGCGGCGTCATCGGATGTGAATTTGCCAGTATTTATAGCAGGATGGGCACCAAGGTAACCGTTATCGAAATGGGGGCAAAGCTGCTTCCGGGGGAAGACGATGATATTACGAGCATCTTGCATGGAGAATTGAAAAACCAAGGCGTAACGGTCCATACCTCCACATCTGTCAAAAACATCAATGCAAACAGCAAGACGGTATTTTTGGAGAAAAGCAATGGCGAACTGGAAGAACTTCATGCAGATTACGTACTCGTATCAATAGGGAGAAAACCAAGAGTGAACGAAATGGGCTTAGAGGGAAATGATATTGACTTTTCCCGACTTGGCATCTCAGTGGATGATCGAATGCAAACAAGCAATCCATCGATTTATGCCTGTGGAGATGTGATAGGGGGCATACAACTTGCCCATGTTGCTTTTCATGAAGGGCGAGTTGCGGCTCTGAATGCCTGTGGTCAATTTGCACAAGTGAATTACCGGGCAATCCCTCGCTGCATTTATACCTCCCCGGAGATTGCCAGTGTAGGCTTGACTGAAAAAGAAGCGCGTAAAAAATATGGGGACATTAAAGTTGGTGAATTCGCTTTTTCGGCAAATGGGAAAGCTATCCTTTCCAATGAACCGGTAGGTTTTACCATTGTTGGTCAACATGCGACAGAATTGATTGGTCAAGGTACGGTCATGCTGCATGCAGAAATAACGGCAGATATGATGGGAGATTTTGTAGCGGCACATCCAACCTTGTCGGAATCCATACATGAAGCTTTTTTGAACGTTGTTGGTCAAGCTGTGCATTCATAAAAAAACTGAAGGGGGTTATTTGTATGGCTAGCGGTCAACGGACGGCGGTAGTCACTGGTGCAGGACGTGGTATCGGACGTGCCATTGCATTAAGATTAGCTCAGGATGGATTGAATGTAGTCATTAATGACGTCAATCTGGATACGGCTGAATCGGTCGTGAATGAGATCAGAGAAATTGGGCGTGAAAGCTTTGCCGTTAAAGCGGATGTAAGCACTAGACGGGAAGTATTCGATATGGTGAATCAAGTTGTAGAACGTTTTGGACAACTGGACGTTATGGTTTCAAATGCAGGAATTGCTCAGATAAAGCCTCTATTGGAGGTAACTCAAGAGGATCTGGAACAGATTTTCAATATAAATGTAAATGGTGTCCTCTTTTGCCTGCAAGCCGCTGCTGAACAAATGAAAAAGCAGGAAGGCGGGAAAATTATTAGTGCTGCCAGCATCGCCAGTTACAAAGGCTTTAGTTTACTAGGTACATACTCGGCCACAAAATTTGCCGTAAGAGGCATTACACAAGCGGCAGCACAGGAATTGGCCCAGTTTGGCATTACGGTGAATGCCTATTGTCCAGGAATTGTCGGTACGCAAATGTGGGATTTGATCGATGAAAAAATGGGTCAATATATGAATCTTGCTAAAGGTGAAACATTTAAAAAGTTTACCGATTCCATAACCTTAGGACGCCCCGAAACGCCAGAAGATGTTGCGAAATTCGTATCTTACCTTGCTTCAACGGATTCGGATTATATGACAGGGCAATCCATCATGATTGATGGCGGGGTTATATTTTCATAAAACTAACGCATTATATTGTTAGATGGAGAAGCATCGTGTGAATGATCACATGATGCTTTTTGTGTAAACTAAATCTATATATTGTAAGCGAATACATAATCTACTATAATTAAATGGACCTCGATTAATATCCTATTTTATACTCCCTGGTATTTTTCCTCTAGATTGGCCCTGGTCAAATGAAGGTTTAAACCAAATGATTAGAGGAGGATTTTATGCTATCCACTAGTTGTTATCTACGCACATGGGAACGCTTTGTCAGTGAAGGGGTTCTCGACTCAAATCGTCTGAACAAGCGAATAATGGAATCCTGGCATCGCTGCAAAAAAGAACAAGTCAACCCATACCTTAATAAAGGCAAACACATTTTGACGAATGAATTATTGAACATTCAAAGAGAAAAAAACTCCTTCCTATTAGAAGTGGCATCACCCCAATTGACTAGGATGAATCAATCGATAAAAGAATCTGGAATGATGGCTTTATTGGTCGATCCGGATGGATATGTCCTGTCACTTTCGGGAAGCGAGAAGATCCTCGAGGAGGCAGGCAAAATAAATTTTGTGGAGGGCGTATGCTGGACGGAGGGTGAGGTCGGAACGAACGCAATAGGAACAGCCTTGAAAACGGGTGAAGCCGTAATGATCCAAGGTACCGAGCACTATTCAATTGCCTCACATAAATGGAGTTGCTCTGCCATGCCCATTTTAAATGAAGAAGGTAAGATAATGGGAGTTTTGGATATATCATGTCCAGTAGATTATTTCCATCCTTCCATGCTGGGTATGGTAGCCAATTTGGCGTATACGATCGAACAGGAAATGGGAGTGCGTTCCTATAAAAAGGAGCTGGCACTGACCCAGCACTCGATAGAACTTGCAGAGACCTATCCAGATTTGCCTTTTATCGTCTGTAATCATAAAGGAATGATAATCTCCGCCAGTAAACAGATTCGCAAAAAAATTCCTCAATCCATTGGTATGACATTGGCTGATCTATTAAATCATGGATATCGAATCGTAAAGGAAAATCCGCTTCTATCCAAAGAGGATAATAGGATTTCAGGTAAGTGTTTATTCTTATCAGAGAATCATGGTCATGAAACCAATCGGCTTTTCCCTGCTTCAATGCCAGCAGAAAGGTTTGCCTTCAAAGGGGAAAGCGGGGTTAGCGAAGCCTTTCATAACACATTACACAATGTGAAGCTTGTTGCACCGACTGAAGCCAATGTGTATATATCTGGTGAAACAGGGGTCGGGAAAGAGCTTATTGCCATGGCCATTCATGAAAATGGCTTCCGTAAAAAAGGACCGTTCGTCACGATAAATTGCGGGGCCATACCTAAAGATTTAATGGAGAGTGAATTATTCGGGTATGTTGATGGTGCTTTTACAGGGGCTAAACGGCAAGGGCACAAAGGGAAGTTCGAACAGGCAAATGGAGGGACCATTTTTCTCGATGAAATCGGTGAAATCCCTTCAGCGATGCAAGTGGCCTTACTTCGTGTACTCCAGGAAAGAAAAATCGTTCCAATCGGTGGCACAAAAAGCATTTCATTGGATATTCGCATTATCACTGCAACACACCGTAATCTTGAAGAGCTTGTCAATGAAGGGTCCTTTCGGAAGGATTTATACTATCGGTTGAACGTTTACCCCATTCATGTACCGCCCTTGAGGGAAAGGATTGAAGACATTCCTTATCTAGTCAACTACTTGTGTTCACAGAATAATTGGAATATTCCATTAACGGAAGAATTATTGAATCGTTTAAAGGATTACAATTGGCCTGGCAATATTAGAGAACTGCAGAATGTACTTCAACGATTGACCATCTTACTTGCCGAAGGACCTATGGATTATGTTGAAGTGTTGAATTCCATGCATTCACAGCCCGTTACCCGGCATGGTAATTTCCCTTCACGGGAGGAACCAAGTAAAAAAGACCTCAACGGAAATGTACTGACGATCCGTGAAAAAATTCAACGGGATTTAATGATTGAGGCTTTACAAAAATCAAGAGGGAATGTGACGGCTGCAGCAAAGTTAATGGATATACCAAGAAGTACATTTTATAAGCGGCTCCATAAGTATGGTATATAGACATGGTGTGTACATTATGTAAGAAGAGTAGATTGATAGAGATCCATGGAAAATGAAAGGGGTAGGTAAATGAAAACAAGAATTACTGAATTATTGGGAATTGAATATCCGATTATTTGCGGCGGGATGTTTCAAGTTGGCCGGGCCCCGCTCGCAGCCGCCGTTTCAGAAGCGGGGGGACTAGGTATCATAACTTCGAAAACACAGGTGACACCAGAAGGTCTCCGTGATGAAATACACAAAGTGAAAACTTTGACCAATAAGCCCTTTGCTGTCAACCTGAACCTGTTTCCAAGTCAAACCGCAACCCCGAATGAAGAGTTCATCGAAATTTTAATTGATGAAGATGTAAAAATTGTTGAAACGAGTGGCCGAAGCCCAGAAAGTTTAATGCCCAAACTTAAAGAGCACGGCTTTACCGTGATACATAAGGTAGCGAACGTCAAAAACGCAATATCGGCAGAGAAATTAGGAGTCGATGCCATTATCATTGTAGGGAATGAAACAGGCGGGCATCCAGGCATGGGGGATGTGGGAACGCTTGTCATGCTCCCTAGAGCCGTTGACTCCGTTACTATTCCAATAATAGCAGGCGGAGGATTTTCGGATGGCAGAGGCCTGATTAGCGCCTTGTCACTCGGTGCTGAAGGGATCATCATGGGGACTCGCTTTATGGCAACGCAAGAAGCACCGATCCATGATAACGTGAAGCAATGGATGGTATCGGCCAATGAAATGGATACGGTTGTCATCCAGCGGAATATAGGCAGTCCGTCACGTGTAGCATTAAATGCTGTCAGTAAAGAAGTGGACAAACTTGAAAATGAAGGTGCCACCATAGAGGAATTAATTCCACTAATTACGGGACAACGAAGCAAGAAAGTATACTTTGAAGGAAATTTAGACGGAGGAATCTGGTCATGCGGTCAATCCGTAGGACTGATAAAAGAAATATTGACCGTCAATGAACTAATAACACAAATGGTCCAAGAAGCAAAAACCTCGTTCGAATTCATCCAAAGCCGTATCGAATCCATTCGAACATAAATAATGTATCAGGAACATGAGATCAAGTGCTCGTGTTCCTTTTTTGTCTATTGGACATAAGGTTGAAGGGAAAATAGGGTTCAATCGAAACTCTACGCGAAAAGCCAATTCACGAAAAAAAAAAGATACATAAATAACTCATCAATTACTTCCTAACCACTTTCAGCAAATTCTTGATAAGACTTTTGTAAAAGAACCAAAGAAATAGGTAATCAACATTTCGTGATTAGAGTTTACATAACATTATTATACCGTTTTATAAAAATATGTTTTCAACTGTCATTAACTTATAATCTGTCTTGATTTCTGAAACTTCTTTTTAATTCATTTATATGTAAAAATCGACTTTTACGATTTACATATAAATGAATGATACTCGATTTGAAGGTTTACCTTATAACCCTTGGCAGCTTCCTATTGATTCACTGCATGGCTGTTGCAATTATGAAAGCTGTTCCTTAAAATCCACAACCTTTACTTAAAAATAAGTTTAAAACAGCGCGGATTGATCACCATTTAGGTGCTATAAGAGAGATTATGTTGCTAAATAGAGGAACCTATTATCACTTTCAGGAAGAAAAAGCGGAAATTTTACGTTAAAAAACCTTGGAGTTGTTATCGGTAAAAGTATATCAATATAATTTTCTGGAAGTGTTAACCCGTGATTTTTCTCATATCGCCATATATTTTATATATTAGAATAACAAAAATGATAAATAAGGTCAGTTAAGCATAATGTATTGATAACTATAGAAATTTAAGAGAAACATGAATAATGGGTCTCAGCAGAGCGCGTTTTTGGATTGAAGGGGGGAATCGTTTATTTACTTCATGTCTATATCTACATATACAACAACAGAAGATTTATCCGAGTTCATTGTATCGAGAAATGCTGAATTGGTTCAGATAGGAGTAGTTATGAAGTCAATGACTCCAGATGACAACGGCATGCCAAATGGACATTTAATTAGTAGTAAATAATAAGTGACCTAAAATGATTAAGTGATTAATCGTTAACCAATAATAACGAAAAATATTAGCAATTAAATTAACAGATAATTTACGATTTATAATAAAAATGAGAAATTTAAATGACCTTTGAGAATTAAATATTATGGAATTAACTCATTGTAAAATTAGCTTCAATCCAAGCAAAATTTACTGGCAATCCAAATAAAATTGAAGATCAATCATTTTTTTCTAAATAAAGTATTAGTTAACAATGCGTAATTAGGTAAAACGAAAATAATAAATAATTGTAGCGGATAAATTTAAAAAATTCGCATTTCGTCTCACTAAGTTAAGTATTCTTAAGATATGAGATAAAATTAACATTAAAAATATAACTTCCTATAATATATATTATGTAAACTAGAATTGAAATAATGATAGTGCCGATCTGTTATCTTTCAATATGATTAATGTCATAAATCTGTTGTCTATCTCATCTCTAGCGTATTTCATCATTTAATACAGTTTTGTAACTGGTGTGTTTATCGTCGATACATTGCTTTTTCCGTTTCCACTTTTGAAATATTTATAACAACGTACATAATTATTGTTCTTACTTTTCCCGCAATCAACACAACGATACCCTTTTTTATACATACTGATAACATTAAAGTTTTTTATTAAAAGCTTCTTTACTTATTTCATATAGATTATAGTGATAGATTCTAAATTCTCTGTTAAGACATTCTTTCTAAAATTCTTTATCTAATTGATAAATATCCTTGTAAGTATATATTCGCTTATTATTTGCTTTCATTTCGCTATTCCCGAAATAAATCACAAGATCTTTACAAGATATGCTATTCATGAATCTAAACTTTTCAAATATACTCCAGGTAATTCATATTCAGAAATCCATCTGTTGTTCCAAACGCAATGGGACTCGACAATACTTCTTTTTACGAAAATCATATTACTCAGAGGCAGAAATTCACTTCGAAGACTTGAAAGTTTAGCTACATGGATACATTGGCAGAACCGGAGCTTTTTAATTCAGTTTTAGAACCAAACTGATTCCATAAATAAGACGCTCCCCCCCTTTTACAAATGAGCTGCGTCTTAGTAAGTATTGCCTTTTTTCCATAACTGCAGAAGTTAATTTTCATAGTAGTTCAACAAGCACATTCTCCTCAGTTGTATTTTTTATGTTCGGTATATACATAACGTTGGTAAATCGCTATTCTAGCTTCTTCTTTAAAACGCCTTGCTCAAACGTTATTCAGCTATCGTCATAATAGTACGTACTCAATTTAAACTTTAAATAGAGCCTGATTTAAAAATCAAACTTAAAAATCCAAACCTTTTTTTTATATCGGCATATATAGTGTAGAAAGGAGTGATTAACTTGTCCGATAACGATAAAAAAGTATGATCAGGAAAAGTGTCGGTATTATAAAAAGAAGGACAATTGTTGCAAAGAATGCCTCGAAGAATGCAAAGAATCACACTTCGGAAAACGAGGACCTCCAGGACCAGGGGGTGCTTTGGCTTATGGATCTTTGTACAATCCGTCTGTGAATTTTGTCATATAGATTTTGATTTCCCAGGATTTAGTTTAAATACAATCCCGAATCCCACTGTCTCTCTTAGTGGTGACTATGAAATAAGTAAGTGCCGACCTTGTTGTTATTACTAATGAACTTGAAAATGCCTTATTCACGATTAACTGAAGTGTCATAGGGCCCATTCCAGGTTCCTCTTTCGAAATCGTAACAGGATTGACATGTCAAACTGGAGAAGCTTCATGGTTTAACACTATAGGTAAGACCGTCCAAGTGGAGTTAAATGCAGGAGAAAACGTGTTTGTGTTTATTCAAAATGTGAGTGGAAGTGTTTCTTATAGATCTCCGTCACTTACTGTAAAACGTATAGGACCCCTTGTATCCTCTGCTAAAGAGGAAATAGAAACTATTAAGCAGAAAGAGAAGCGAAAAAACAGAAAAAAAAAGCTTCATTGCTCGACTTTTCGGAAAGTGAACAATGAGGAAAAAGGGTGAGTAAAATAGAAAAGCCAATTCAAGGTCGTAGATTTGTTGACACGACCTATAAGTGTAATAACGATGATATCCTTAATAAAAAGGAGCATTTCCCTAATAAAAAGGAGCATTCCCCTAATAAAAAGGAGCATAAAAAATGTAAGGAGTGTGAACAAGGTCCTCGAGGACCTCAAGGACCTTCAGGACCTCAAGGATTTCAAGGACTTCCAGGACCTCCAGGACCTCCAGGACCTCCAGGACCAGGGGGTGCTTTGGCTTATGGATCATTGTACGATCCGTCTGGAAATTTTGTCGCAGTGACTGCGGTAACCCCCCCTACCCTGGGGCAGAAGGTTGTTTTCACAACTCCTGGTCCGTTATTAGGAACAGCTCCTTTTCCTCCTGGTCTTGGACCTTTTACTGATATTGAGGTTCTGACTGCTGGGGTATATGAGATAAGCATGGATTTAACAGCTAGACTAATTAATGCTTCTAACTTAACGTTTAATACCGAAGTTCAGTTCAGGTTATTCATCAATGACACAACCCCAGTTCCTGAGAGTACTTTTGAATCCTTTAATCGAATTACAGGTGGTCCAGTCGGGCAGCCATCGACAGTTGAAACTAGAAACACGATAGGAAGAACAATCCAACTTCGATTATCCGCAAACGATAGGCTAAGTATTAGAGTTATTACTGCATCTGCCAATGTAACATATAGGTATCCCTCTTTAGTAGTCACAAAAATCGCCAACTAGCTGCCAAAGTCAGTAAATAGGAGCAAGAAGAGCCCCAACCTAAATGTTGTGGGCTTTTTCCGTTTTATAATTTTTAGATGTTTAATGACCATGGTGGTGTTGGTTACACAGGTAAATTAAGCGAAGTCTCATTCCTTCTTCAACTAAAATGCTCCGTTTGTTCAATAAGCAACTTCTTCATATGATGTATAAATATTGCCTTGAACTGTTACCTCTGCGATCTATGAAAGTAAATAATATCGTCTCATGTTTCTTCCGGCAACACTCGTAGTCATTGTCCCCTATCCTCTACTCATTTAATTTGTAAAATACAAGACAACGGTGTTGTGTCAAAAAATTAAAAAGACACAAATCTGCTGTCTTCGGACGAAAATTGTATATTTGATAAGCGAATGAAAGAATCTCCAACAGATTGCTGGAGATTCTTAGATTATTTTTAAAACTTATCCGGAAATTGCTTTATAACTGCCGCAGAGATAGTATCTGCCATTAGGATTATATGTGTGACGCCTTCGTCAATTGAAACGATTCTTTCGTTCCAATTTTTTGCTAAGCTTGCAGATAAATCATTTGTCACTAATTTCAGATGCATATACAGCAAGTTTTTTAGATCTTCATTTTTCAAATAAGGGTTGGCACCGCTAAGGAAGGCTGCTATATCATCAGCATTTCTATACCATTCTTTGTTTAGCTGATTCACCAAGACTTCATTTCCGCTTTTAGCCGCATCTACTATCTTACCCGCAATAACAATATGTTCCTTAAGTAAATCCGTAAGTTTGTTCCCAGCTTTCTCCCCGTATACTGGCTTTATTGCATTACCAATATCCTCCTGATTTTTCAGCAGCCTAGCCAGTACCTGTTTTTGATCCTCCGCTCCAGCTGTTGTTGCACTTGTAATATAATTACTTGTCCACAAAACATGATCAATCCAAAGTCTCCTGAATTCATTTGCGAACTTTACCTCAGATGGGCTAATATTCTGTACCTGCGGTTTAGCGTATGCACTGTTTGTTCCAGCCACCAAGTTTAGAGGAAATAAAAAAATAAATCCCATCAATAATAATTTTTTCATGAAACCATCTCCTTCCAAAGATTATAAACACCTTTTTATTATTGATATATGGGATTTTAATATTCATAATAATGGTTCTACTTACCCTGTTGAAATATCGTCCAATGCAAGTTGTTTTGTATAAGGTTAAATCGTCTATCATAGTAATAATACACGGACACTAAAACTTCGCGATTTGTGGTTAAAAAATATGATGAACTAATGTTTAATTTACATGTAACTTCAAGAAAGGGACGCCAAGAAATAGTGGATTTAACATGGAAGCAAGCAAAATCAAACGATTTTTAGTTAGAGGAAAAGGAAATTAGATCCTCTCCCCCCTTCATCTCCATATCTTAATGTCTTTTTGAATGATTCTGTCACTTGGAACCTCCTATAAAAAGATCGCTAAGTATATCAATTAATTCATGATTATGTTCTAGAACTTCATTAATTTTTTCTTTTTTGATATTTGTATTCTGCTATTGCTACTACATGCTTGCTGTAGGAGTGCATTAACAGAATGACTCTCTTTTTCCTAGATGAATTCTAGAATTCAAGCAGCATGGTTATTTGTCCCTTCACTTCCATTTCTGGAAAATATTGCAGCACCAAAAAAAATCCCTGCTGTGAGCATAGGATCTTTTTTCATTTCAATATTATTTAAAGCTTGTTCTCTACCGGATGGACTGTCCCTTCCTCTATACTGTCGCCAGCATGTTTTTTTGACCAGTAAGTCGCAAGAATTGGTCCTGATATGTTGTGCCATGCAGCAGCCAGGACACTTGGAAGTGCTGCCAGAGGACCGAAATGTGCAGTAGCAAGCGCAACGCCTATTAACTAACGGAACATGGAGGTATATCTCTAATTAATTTTTTATCGGAGACCAATTAAATTTGACATAAAAAAAGCGCCTTTTCTCAGAGGGCGCTAAGTTGGTTATTTATCGTTTAAAAATTGATTCCCTTTATATATAAAACAGTAAATATTGGTTTTACCCTTTTGATATAGTGCAGGAATCAACGTTACATTCTTTTAGAGCATTATCAATCAATGAAAGCTGATCATTAATCATTGATAAGTAGAAAATATGATAGTCATTTATTTGTTCCTTTAACTCTAACAGCAGCGTTTTGTCCCTTTGTACAAGGAAAATCTCTTCTGGATGTAACATATCACTTCTCCTTTTAGTTAAGATATTACCTTTTACCCTAATTATTACAATTATTAACTTTTTTAGCGGAAGTTTTGTACCATATTTCACAAGGGATATTTAGAGGGAGTTACTAAACTGTCCGAAGACAATACGCTAGTAAAAAAACCATGCAACATAGTTTCATAAGGGGGTGGCTCAGTAACAGTTCCTCCTTTTAGTAAAGACCCGTTATTTGAAGAAACACAACGATAAGTATAAAGAATATTAATATAAAAAAGGCTGTCGTATATTAGCCTTTAACGTCGAATATGTCCCCTTCTTACTTTGTTGTGTTAGACTTAATATATAAAACCATATTTTCTTGGGGTTTTTTGACTTTTATTAATCACACTTGTATAAGGGAAGGAGTATAAGAAATGGAGAAAATCAGCGTTTTTCTGGATGACTATCGGAAAGCTCCCGATGGCTATGTGTTAGTCGAGACTATTGACGAATGTATAGAGCTATTGCGAAACTTTGATATTGAACACCTCTCTTTGGACCATGATTTATTAAATAAAACTAGGAATGGTTTTATGCTTGTTCAAAAGATGGTCAAAGAAAAACTTTTTGCTAATCGCATCACAATTCACTCTGCCAATTCAGTTGGCGGTAAAGCAATGTACGACTGTTTAAAGCAAGCACAACGGAATTTAACAATGCCCCCTGCCATTATTGTTTCCTTACGCCCCCTGCCCCTCAAATTCTTCCCGTCAAAGGTTCTGCAACATTATATGGATATAAGATAAACTCTTCTCAATTACATTTCATAGAAGAATTATACGATGCTTTTGTGATTGTATCGCGGAAACGATTCTTTTTGCTTTAAATCCCTGAAGATGTTGATCAGGTTTGAAGGATAAAACGCATGCGTAATACTCCAAAATACAAAAAAGCAATTCACATATAGTGTGATTGCTTTTTTAAATTATGTTCGAGCTTCATGGCAGTTTATAATCTACAAGATAGATTCCATTATTTTGCCGCTTAACAACTGACATTACTTGTTTTTTGATAAAATCGTAATGGTGCTTATAATGCAGAGTGTACCGAGCCACTCGGCAAAACCGAATGTTACATTCAGCCAGAAAACGGATATTAAGGTTGCAGATAATGGTTCAACAGAAGCTAATAAACTTACCTCTGAAGCCGAAATGAATTTTGTGCTTTCCAAATAAAAATAAAAAGCAATGATCGTACCGAAAATGATGATGAATAAAACCGCTGAAAATGAAGGGAACGTCCAATTGCCTTCAAATGCCCATGGAGGATGAACCATGCTAAAGCATATTCCCCCAATCAACATGCCCCATCCCACAACAATCATTGAACCCCATCTTGAAAGGAGTTCATACGGCTGCAATGTATAGAATGCCAATGCAAAGGCTGATGTTACTCCCCAAAATACTGCCCACCCGGAAATGGAAAGCGAATGTATGCTTCCACCTGTCACAAGCAAAAAAGTGCCTAAAATCGCTATGATCACAGATGCACTCACAGTAATGCTTGGAAAACGTCTGGAATGAATGGCTAAATAACAAGTGATCAGGGCCGGTGCCAGGTATTGAAGCACTGTAGCAGTGGCTGCGTTGCCATGTTCAATTGCTGCAAAATATGTGTATTGAACAGCGAGCATACCCAAAATTGCAAAAAGGATAATTTGAAGCGCATCTTTTTTAGTTTTCCAAATCTCAAAAACTTTCATTCTTTCGTTCTTATATGCGACCCCCAATAAGATGATTCCAGAAAGCAACAAGCGTACAACAGTGAGCCACTCAGGACTGAAACCTTGATGCTGAAATAGATATTGAGCTGCCGTTCCTGATACTCCCCATAACGCAGCGCCAGTCAGTACTAGTGCAATCCCTTTATTTCTTGAAGGTGATATGGCAACTAAAGTATCATTACTCATTTTTTTCTTCCCCATTTTTTACACGTTCCGTATGGGCTTGAATTCTAAAGTAACTTTCTTTCCAATTCTTTTCTATCACCTTAAGCACCATAGGGAGATTTCCATTCCTTAAAGCCTGTATGATTCTATCATGCTCATCAACGGAAAGAAGAACATCACTTACCTGATTGAAATAAAACAGTTCCATTCTTATAAGTTTTTGTTTGAGTCCTGATAGAATCCGCTTCAATTCATCATTTGTAGAAAGATTGATGTAAATGGAGTGAAAGTCATCATCTTTCTGAACGGCCACTATTTGATTTCCCTCGTCTATTGCTTTTTTCACTTCATGATTGATGGCTTCCATCTCAATTAAGTGTTTTTCTTCAATGAATTCAAAAGCCTGTTCCATAGCCAACTTTTCCAGTGTCCAAACAATGGAATATATGTTTAATGCCCCTTCGAATTGAATGGGGGAAACAATAGTTGAACGGCTCGGCTTAGTCTCTACAAATCCCTCTTCCTCAAGCCTTAAAAGTGCTTCCCTAATAGGGGTTCTGCTTACTCCCAATTGTTCGGCCAATTCTTTGTCCCGTAATTGTTGGCCGGGCGTTAGGATTCCCTGTACAATCCAATCCCGCAAAATCATGTATGCTTCTTCACGTACAGAAGTACGTTTAATTTTTTGTGATGAACTTGAATGCAGCAAAGATTATACCTCCTGGAAATGTAAATATATAATATGCAATATATCACACATTGCATGCCGTTGAAATAGAAATAAGAAAATTTTACCTCTGTATTTTTATAATTGATTTCATAAATGATCCACCACATGGCGTTAGTCTCTTGGTCTCGTCAAGGGAGAAAGTAAAAGCCAAGAATAAAAGAATTCAAACATTTACATAATTAGAAAGAATGATTTCTAACGAAAGAGGGAACTTTCCTTTTCAAACCAAAAAGACAACACTCCCAACCAGAGTGCTGTCTTTTTGGTTGAGATTTTCCCATCATTAATAATTTATTCTTTTGCCCTTGGTAAGCGGAAAACTTCTAACCTTTATTTATTTTCTAGAGTATGAACAGTATAAGAAACTTAACTCATTCTTTACGCAATAATATGTTAAATAAAACTTAAATCTTTCCCTCCATTGTCCAAAACGATTCCTTTTGCAATCTTCAAGACCCCTTCGGCATCATTGAGATTGACTAATTCAACTGGGGAGTGCGAATATCTGCGCGGCGTTGAAAGAACTCCTACTGGTATTCCTTTATTCGCAGAAGTCAAACTGGCTGCATCAGTTGTATAGGAATCCCCGACTAACGTTATCGTCTGTAATGGTACATTTGCGTTAGCTGCCTGTTCCTCGATGATTTCCCTCACTTTAGGGTGGATGTGGTTGAAAACCATTGTACCTCTAACCCCATCCGCAATAGGACAAGCTGGTCCTTTTCCTAGGTAAACGGGAAGTGATATTTCCGTATCGATATCAGGTGTATCGCCAGCTGGAATTGTATCTAGTACGATTGCATAATCAGGCTCAATTGCATTTCCTACCATAATGGCTCCAAGCAGTCCCACCTCTTCTTGAACAGTTACAACACCATATAATGTTCCCGCAAATTCAACGCCTTGTAATTCTTTAAATAACTCTATTAATATTGCACAATGAATTCGATTATCAACGGATTTTGTACATACAAGATCTTTATTTACCATTTCCATAAAATCACTTTGGAATACAATGGGATCTCCCACTTTAATTCCCATGTTTTCAACCTCTATTCTCGAGGAAGCCCCTACATCTATGTAACATTCACGTGTTGTTTTAACGCGTTTACTTTCCTCGGGAGTTTGCATGTGTCCAGCTTTTATCCCGATTATTCCAGGTAATTTTTTTATTGTAACCCAGACTTTTCTCCCTAACAATAATTGATCGGAAACCCCTCCCACCTTATCAAACATGATAAAACCATTGGGTAAAATATTTTTCACACAAAATCCAACTTCATCAGAATGGCTCGATATCATCAGTTTAGGCCCGGGGATATTTCCTTTTTTTATCGCAATCACATTGCCATTGCGATCTACATCCACCTCGTCAGCATATGGTAACAATTTGTCCCTCATATATTTTACAACTTCTTGTTCTGATCCAGAAACTCCTACCAAGCCAGTTAATTCTCTTAATGACTTTTTTATACTTTCTTTCACTTTTTCTTCTCTGAGTGACTGTCCAATCTTTTGGTCTATCATATTTGTAGTTTTCATTTGATTTCCTCCTTTTGGTTTCCTTGATAACTTAATTTATATTAGTAGTTTTCGCTAAAAAAATTGAAAGAAACATTTTTCCAATGATTAACATGGACTGTTCATCTACATCAAATCTTGGATGATGATGAGGATATATAGCATCTTTTTCCGGATTCTTACCTCCAACCCAGAAAAAAGTTCCTGGTACCTTTTGCAAATAATACGCGAAATCCTCCATGCCCATATGGGGTTTCATCTTTTTTACATGTTCATCCCCGATAAGCAACTTAGCTTGTTCTTCCACTTTTCTTGTTTCATTCGGATGGTTCCAAACCGCAGGATAGCCTCTATCGTAACTATACTTCACTGCAGCTCCAGCGCCTTCACAGGTGGATTTTGCTATTTGCCCAATAGACACTTCAATCAAATCACGGACATCTTCGTCGAAAGTTCGTACCGTCCCTTTAATTTTTGCGGTGTTTGGAATTATATTATAAGCATCACCGCTGTTAAATGAACCGACTGTAACAACAGCAGGCTTGAGCGGATCGACACGTCTGCTTACAATATGTTGAAGATTCATGACAAGTTGACTACCGACCAAAAGTGGGTCTATAGTTAATTCTGGTGTAGCCCCATGACCTCCAACACCTAAGATGTCGATTTCGAACCGGTCTCCCGAAGCCATTAAGTATCCTTCATTAACTCCTATTGTTCCAAACGGAAGATGGGAAGCAACATGTGCTCCATAAATGGAATCCACTCCGTTGAGACAGCCATCCTCGATCATAGGCTTGGCTCCTCCTGGAATTACTTCTTCGGCAAATTGATGAATAAACACAACATCTCCTTCAAGCTCATCTTTCACTTCACACAACACTTTTGCCACTCCAAGTAAAGCTGCCGTATGAATATCATGCCCACAAGCATGCATGACTCCTGGAACTCTTGACTTATAAGCTACTTCTTTTTCATCTTGTATGGGCAAAGCATCAAAATCGGCACGGAAAGCGACTGTCTTCCCAGGTTTCCCTCCTTTCAACTTTCCCAGAACCCCTCTGCCTCCAACGCCAGTTTTCACTTCCAATCCCAGGTTAGTTAAAAAATCGGCAATTTTCTTAGGTGTATCCTCTTCTTGAAAAGATAGTTCTGGATACATATGAAGATCTCTGCGGAATTCTACTAGTTCAGGGTATAAATCTTGGAACCTATTAAGTAGGTTTTCTATCATAAGTAAAGTCCTTCCCATATAATATTTTTATGCAATGGGCATTAAATCAGGTGAGAATTTTTCGCTTCTGAAGATACTGGAAGTTGTTTAGTGAAAGCACTTACAATAAGCATGATGATTACGTTTACGGCTAAAGCGATAATACCCGCATTCAAATCCTTCAATACTTGTGGTAACCCAGGCAGCAAAGTGCCAATGGTGGCATTCGTGATCGTCATGTATGCCACAGTTATGACTCCAGCTATCATTCCAGCTGCAGCACCTTGTTTCGTTACTGCGTTATTTTTCGCTAAGCTAAACAGTATTGCTGGAAACAATTGCGTTATAAAGCTATATGCCATTAGGAGAAGGGTTACGATGGAGTTGCCACCGTTAAGCGTAAAGTAGACGCAAATTAGTGAAATAACTGGGACTAACATTTTAGATAGCATTGAAATTTGTTTTTCAGAAGCTGATGGGATAATGACTTTATATACGTTCTTGGATAGTGTTACGGATGCTGTCATTAACAGCATCGAGCCTGGAACTAAAGCAGTCAGTAAGCCGGCTGCACCAATCACCCCAACAAACCAAGGATCAAAAGTTTGTATGGAAATACGCAATAATGCGAGGTCAGTTTCCGCACCCTGTAAACCAGGGACTTGCTTAATCGCTGCAAACCCGACAAAAAAGATAAACAATAACATAAGTGTATAAAGCGGAGTTATTACGGCATTTTTTCGAATGGCTTTTGGTCCAGTTGCCGAATACGTTGCAACAAATAAGTGGGGCCACATTAATCCGCCAATGCTCGTCATCACCACGGTGGAAATAAACCATGGAATTCCGAGGCCAGAATCAGGCAGCTTGAGAAAGTCTGGATTGGACGCTTGAATCTCTCTGAACATGGGCTCTATCCCGCCATAATAATGAGAGGGAATATATATTCCGATAAAAACGACGACCCCAAATATTAAAATATCTTTAATAATAGCCGTCTTTGCCGATCCATGTATACCAGAAATCATCACGTAAACCGTAACGGAAATTACACCGATCCAAGTCGCGACAGTAGGGGATATGAAACCATAAGACGCTTCAGAAACAATGATGCCCAGACCTTTTAGTTGAAGTACAATGTAAGGAATCATCGAAATGACACCAATAAGGGCAGTGATCACACCTAAAAAAGGACTTTTATACTTACTAGCAAAGAAATCAGATTGAGATACCAGCCTATGAGCTTTTGCATATTTCCAAACAGTTGGATACAGCCAATAAAAAATACAATAGATGAGACTAAGATATGCGATTATATAAAAGGCCGGTCCACCCTTTCCGTAAGCCCAGGAGCTTGCACCAAGAAATGTAAATGTTGTATACGATTCTCCCGCCATTAAAAGGAAAACAAGAATCGTTCCAAACCCTCTCCCACCAACAGCCCATTGCTCAAGGTTCATATCTTTCCCTTTTCTAGCATTTATGCCGATATAAATAATGAACAGCAGAAAACCGAAAAGCACAAAGAGTGATGCATTCATTCTGTATCACCACCTTCTTGGTTGGCGGGGTCAATTTTAAAAACGATGCCCATAATTAATGTCGTTAAAATGACCCATAAAACGATCCAAAACATGAAAAACGGCAATCCGAGTACAAACGGTTCTACACGATTAACTAATGGAAGAGAAAAAAGCATCCCGAGAAAAGGAATCATACTTAAAAAATGGCCCAACTTCATTGTGCAACACTCCTTCAAATTTAATCGTTTTCAACGAACAACCATATTACATTGTTCGAATTGCGTACTCTCCGTCATGTTATAAACTAGTAAAACGAAAAAAACCTATTCCTGTTTTAATCAAAAACAAATCGATCGGTTTAACTGTGTCTTTCCATTCTTAGTTTCAAAATGACATTCAATTACATAACACCTTACACATCCTGCAAATAACTCATTTGCTGCTTTCTGAATCACCTCCTCTCCTTCCTGTTCAATCCAATAAATACTGAAAGGGCAAAATGAGATTCTAAAGTATCATGAAATTTTTTAAGACATTTTTTATATGACCCCGCTTGAATAAAGTGTTTATTCTGAAAATTACAGTGTGACTTCTTTTAAAAAGGGACCATCCATTGTCCGGAATAATACGGCCTTTCCTTTAGAATTTGCATATTCACTTAATGAAAAAGCACCTACTTTCGTTTCCAGTTGGACATCAATCCGAAATGGATTTTTCTTCAGTCCATTTTCAATTTTCTGAGCGAAATTAATGGTGAATTCTTCTGAAATTCGAATGACAATATCAATATCACTTTTCTCTGTGACTACTTCTTGGCCAGTGGCGAGTTCAAATCCAATACTTCCGGTTGGCCCCCAAGTTAGCGAAGCTTGATCCAAAAAATCACTGACTCGATCTAAACACTGAAAAATCTTTTTTGAATGATTCTGCCAACCTTTATCCTGTACCAGCCGTTCGGGAGTAATCCTGCTTAGAATCGAATCAATTGGTAAAAAGGCAGCGAATCTTTTATTTCTTTCAGGCCCTCGAACACCTACCGCCACCTGTCCTTTTGCTGCACGGGATCGGCGGATTACCACAAATGGGGAAAATGCTAGTGATTCTGCTACCCAATTCGGAATAGGGGTATGGCTGATCAATTCTTCCGCTCCTTTAATCCTCAACAAGTCATGTGGGTTTAGTTCCATTGTTCATTCAGCTTCTCCCTCACTAAAATGGATGCCGCACGTCCCCCTGATACAGCAAAAGGAGATGTTAATCGAACTTTTATATCCACTGAACCAGCCATTTTAATGTCGAAAATCGCTTCCTTTATTTCTTTATGGATAATATTGCGGTCCTTTTGTCCCGGCATGTCCGCTTTCACTCCATCTACCAACGAATGCAAAGCTCCAAGCCGTTCGAATGATCCGATATCGTACGCCATCGCTGGCACTTTTTTCGCCGCGATTTCTAATTCTTCTATACTTCTCTGTGTAATGCGTGCTGCAGATTGTTTTGACATAACATGTACATTCACACCCGGATCACGAAGTGCAATTAACCGGTGGGCTTGTATGCCATGTGATAAAAAGGCACCTGAAATGGCATTGCCAGGTATGAACGATATAACGGGATGCCCTTCCAAACGTGCGGTGACATATGCATCGACGGCAGCTGCACATGCCTGATGAACGCCTAGCAGTTCTTCGTGATAACCATAGGCCTGACTAGGAACATCGACGATGGCCACGATTGCTCGTTTTTCCCCATTTCGATCTTCTTCAATTGCTTCCCTAACATGCTTTGCAATTGACCATCCCTCCTGTAAACCTACTTCCCCATATCTTGCCCTTGGAAAGCGACTCTTTGCATCCGTTACTACAGCAATATAACGTACCTTCGTATTGCCTATGTAAGCATCTGCAACTCGAACGGAGGGGACATCGCCTATTTCAGGAAATCCATTACTCAATAAATCAAACCAGGTCTGTCCCCGTCCATTAGAATTTTCGCCCTTTGAAACAGCTTGAATTTCCCTAACATCATCAAATCGAAACTGATTCCACAGCTCCCGTACATCTTCTGGCGATATCCGCTGTGACGGCTCCACTGCATTTATAAACGCCCCATACCTCTTAATCTGTCCTGATCTTGGTTCAAAGGAAACGTGACCGTTTATTATTGAAAAGGCGGCTGCTTTTACAGCCTCCGAATCATCTTCAATTAATATATCCGCAAAACCGGCCGACCTCCGCTGTTCTCCGCCAATCGTACCCCAAATCAGAGGGCGGTCTTTTGAGTCGAACTCGCGAATACCGGCTTCCTGCTCAATCACTTCTGGCCCGTTTAATCCCAGCCGGCCTTCTCTCGTCATAATGATGGCACTGCAAAGGCCTGCTGTAATCGACATACCGCCAAATGCACCGATTTTCCCTGGGATAATGGCAATGACAGGAACATGGAAGCGAAGCGCCACAATGGCTGAGCCAATTTCGGCAATGGACAGTAAACCGTAATTGGCTTCCTGCAGCCTCACTCCCCCGGTATCAAACAGTATGATCGGAATCGTCTTTATTCCGGCTTCACAATCCTTTAAGGCCATTTCGAGTGAACCGGCGATTTTTGCACCAGATACTTCGCCGATACCTCCGCCTTGAAAATTCCCCTCTATGGAAATCACGACTGCCCGTTCCCCATTAATCGTACCCTTAGCCACAATGACCCCATCATCACTTTGCGGAACGATTCCTTGAGGCTCCAAGTGAGGCGATTCCAGCCCATCAAATGGACCGAGAAGCTCTTTATATGTTCCGTTATCCAGTAGTTTCATCGCTCTTTCCCGTCCACTGCATTCTACAAAACTACTTTTTGTTTGAATCAAGCAAACTCACCTCCAGCGCTTGTGCGAGTCGGATCGTCACAACACCAGGTGTTGCGCCAAAATCATTAATTTTAACTTTTGCAGCGACATCATGTTGTGTGAAAAATCGTTGAATTATCGCTTTCCATGTATCTTTAAAACCCGTGATTCCCGTCCGAATGGTAACCTCAGTCCGTAATTCTTCACACGGCTCTATCAACACTTCCAAATCACCCGATCCAACAACGCCAACATGTGCACGATTGACAATTTTTCTTGTAGCAAGAAATGTGTATTTGAAACTTTCCAAATGAAGGCCCCCTTAATGTATAGACTCAACTTCTTTTTGAACTTCATCACCGGTTATATGTCCTTGGATTTTATCTAAAAAAAGCGTAGCGGCGAGCATGTCCGCACTGCCTCCTGGAGATATATTAAGTCTCGTAAACTCATCATTAAGTGTTTTTAGCTTTTCTAGACTTCCACTTGATAACACCGAGGCTGCTTGCTTTTTAGCAAATATAAGTGCTTCAGGACCCCCTCGATGTAAAATGCATGTATCATCCAAAGAGGCAATTAAGGCTAACAGTGAATTTAGTTGAGCCTCATTTTCCGCCAATCCGTACGCTCTTGATCGTTTAAGCATTGGCATGGAAACCTGCACAATATGAGGAAAACCTTGCTCTGCCTCTGCTCTTGCTCCATTTACACCGTATTTTGCAGAAACAAGCATGCCATTTGTAGCGATATTAGGACAATGTCGATCTGGATAACGGGCCGTTTCACCAGCCAGTGAAACAATTTCTTTTATTGCAAAACAGCCTTTCCCCATCGCTGCACCTGAAACGAGCAGACCAATCGCCCAAATGGCGCCTTTATGCGTGTTCACGCCACCGGTAGTTTCGAACATTCTATTTTCTCCATTACGGCCGATCGCCGCAATTTCTTCTCTTAAAGAAAGTGAGGGACTGTTGCCATAGCTAATAAATGCGATTTGTTCAAATGTTTCCTTTAATGATAGTGCGGATTTTCGCATGAGTTCGATCGTCAAATCTTGGTGGGCACCGTTATTGACCCGATCGACAAGGCCCGGTTTCGGTGTCAGTTCGACTTCTTCTATTAAAGAGTGAACTGCTGAATCAGCTGCGTAGCGGCTGAATGCCTCTTTTGCATTTCTCATTTTTGCACCTCCCGGTTACCAGCTTATAAACTTTTCCGGCGGTTCGTATAGCCCATCCGACCACTGAACGATTTCCTCTATACTTTTAGCTGCCAGCAAAGACCGTTTTGCATCTGATCGGCGGATGTTCAAATCTTCTGGAAGTGCGATCAAACCTTCAAGCCGCAGGCTATCTGTTTTCTTCGGATCATGTGTTAGTCCAACAGGCGTAACCCCTGCAACCGCTGCAATCGCTTCCCTGCGTTTTTCCATGCTGTCCGCTTTGTATAAGTAAGCGATGCCTTCTTCGGTCACGACGTGCGTAACATCATCCCCATAAATCATGACGGGTGCTATAGCTAGGCCTGTATCTTTTTTAACGCTTATAGCATCCAATGATTCTACGAAAATAGGTTTATTTCCAGCTTGGAAGGTCTCTACAACTTGGACAACCAACTTCTTTCCACGAGCTAGCGGATCATCGGCCGTCATCATATTTAACCACGCTGGAGTTGAATGTCGCCGTCCCCCAGGGTCATGACCCATATTTGGGGCACCGCCGTACCCGGCCAGTCTTCCTCGGGTTACAGTTGAAGAATTTCCATCCTTGTCCATTTGCAGGGTCGACCCGATAAATAAATCGACCGCATATTGCCCTGCCATCTGTGATAATGTTCGGTTCGAGCGCAAAGTGCCATCTCGTCCGGTAAAAAAAACATCACGGCGTGACGCGACATACTTTTCCATTCCGACTTCCCCGCCAAAACAATGAACGCTGTCAATCCATCCACTTTCAATCGCAGGAATGAGTGTCGGGTGCGGATTCAATGCCCAGTGTTTGCATATCTTCCCTCTTAATCCAAGTGATTCTCCATAAGTGGGAAGCAGTAGTTCAATCGCTGCCGTGTTATACCCAATACCATGATTCAACGATATGACTTCGTGTTTTTCATAAATACCACGGATCACCATCATCGCCTGTAAAATCTGTATATCGGTAATATGCCGGGGATCACGTGTAAATAAAGGTTCAAGCTCATATGGTTCATCTGCCACAACGATATAATCGACCCAAGAAGCGGGAATATCGACACGTGGCAGTTCATCAATCAGTTCATTTACCTGAACGATGACAATCCCATCGCGAAATGCAGCTGCTTCAATAATCGTTGGTGTCTCTTCTGTATTGGGACCTGTGTAAAGATTCCCATGTCGGTCTGCCTTATCCGCGGCAACAAGTGCAATCGAAGGAATCAGGTCTATGAAAAGGCGTCCATAAAGTTCGATATATGTGTGTATTTCTCCCATGGTTAGTTTGCCATCTTCCAGCATTTGAGCCATGCGAAGGCTTTGCGGACCAGCATATGCAAAATCTATTTTCTTTGCAATGCCGCATTCAAATAGATCCAAGTGCTCCGGTCTTGAAATACTGGACATTATCATGTGCAAATCAAACAATTTTTTGGGATTCGTCTGTGCGAGCGCTTTTGAAAGAAAGGAGGCCTGCTTTTGATTATTTCCTTCAAGTACTACACGATCATAAGGCCTAATAACCTTTTCCATCACGTCCACGATTCGATCTGTAGGGATTATCATTCCGTTTACGAGACCCTTCACACTGTCCATACGCTTTATCTTTTCTTCAAGGCGTTTCGTCCATGTTCGCTTTTGATTTACTACCTGTCCCGTTAATTCCATCATGGCAGTCCTCCTTTATTTTTTTGATTTTTCTCTCTTTGCTATAAACAGGCAATCATCATAGCCATTTTCTGATATTGACAAGGCCCTGGCTTCCGGAAATCCTTTTGCTGCTAAACGCGACAATACATTTCCCGGCGGCATTTCAATGAATAATCTCGTTCCGTTTTCGTATAAAACGGTAGAAGCATCATGCCACTGGACAGGGGATGAGATACTTTCAGCTAAATCCAGCCGGATATCATCCTGTTTAAACAAGAGCCGTCCCCCACGATTGCTTACATATGGAATCAAAGGACGATGAAATCGAATATCGCCAAGCGCTTCACCTAGCTCTTGTGAAACGGATGAGAGAAGTGGACAGTGGGAGGGCGTGCTGACATTCAGCAAGGAAACGCTGCGAGCCCCGTTAACCTTGGCTTCATTTAATATTATTTTTATACCGGACAAAGCTCCTGAAAGCGTTATTTGATCTGGAGCATTTTTGTTCGAAACAAACACTGGAAATTTTTCATCAAAATATTGGCTTACAAGTGAATGGAGTGTATCTGCTGCCATACCTATAACAACCCCCATGCCATATCCTCGAGGATATGCCCATTCCATGAGCTCGGCCCGAAGCCTAACGATTTTTAAAGCATCTTTAAATTCAATGACGCCGGCAGCAACTGCAGCACTAAATCCGCCTACTGAATGTCCGGCGACAAAATCCGGCATGATTCCCTCTGCTTCAAGTACTTTAAATCCTGCGATACCAGCAGTCAAAAGGGAAATCTGGACTGACTTGGTCGAGCAAAGTGCTTCTTTTGAGTGATGGTTATATACGTTTTCATTCAGTGTTTCACTTACTGCTTTCAGGACTTCTTTGACTGCGTTGCAGTCCGGCAATTCATTTAAAAGGCCTGGCTTCTGGGAACCTTGTCCGGGAAACAAAAAAGCAACCTTCAACATTGTTCACCTCCATTCATAGCATGTACGCTAATTAAGCATTTTTTGAATGCTGGAGATTACATCAAGATTATGCTTTTGCAAGACTTCAGTTAATTCATTCATGTTTTGGTCAACTAGCAACTGGAGGATGATTTCATGCTCAGAAATGGATTTTTCAATGTTGTTCCCGTTTGAAAAAGAGAGGCTTTGAATTCTCAACAAAGGCCAGCCTAGTTGGGAGTACATGTTTTTGATGGTTTCACTTTTGCTCATCTTAATAAGACATGTATGAAAAGAATGATTCAATTGGGTATAGGAATGAATATTTTCTATTTCCTTCATTTCTTTAAGTTGCTGTTTCATTTCTATAAGAAGTATTGGGTCTATTCCATGCTTTTTAATTCGTTCCATGGCCATATTCTCCAACATATTCCGAATTTCAAGCAAATCGTATATTTCATTTTCCGTATATTCTTTTACAATGGCGCCCTTACGTGGAATTCTTTCTACTAGTCCTTCTTTAGCAAGCAAATAAATTGCCTCGCGGACGGGAGCTCTGCTCGTTCCGTATTCTTCTGCATAGATAAGTTCCACCAATTTTTCTCCTGGCTTAAGTACACCAGTTATGATTTGTTCTGTGATATGTTCCGCTATTGATTTAGATAATGCGTTATCCATGAAATTAAGTGATCCCATGAAGCTCCCTCACTTTCAGAATACTGTCGACTGTCGGCTTAATTATACAAACAAATTAAAGATAATTCAATATTTTCTGAAAATTTAAAATGAGGTTTGCGCTTTTTTATATGCTAGGATAATATTTCCTGAAATACAGTCGACTGCATTTTTGTAATCGTTTGATTATCTATTGGATGGGTGAAATTATGAAGTCTTTGTTGCAGCGTTAACAATCTTATGGTTGGCTGTCGACTTTATGCTTTTAGAAGGTGAATGTCGGTGAAGGGGCTTTTTAATTAAACATGGGTGTTTTTGTATTTCACTCTTGTTAATGAATGGCGGCAAGCGGAAAGACCCTAATGCACTAGATGGAGGTCCGCTTTTTTTGGCAGGTGTCTTCATTATTTTGCTGGATTTTCGTTCCGCTCTATGTAAGGGGAAAAGCATAAAATATCGGAGAATTCGAGGGGAGTCTTTTCATTAGGGTAGATATGTCGAAATAGTTTAGTAAAACTTCTTCCCTTGCAGTATAAATTTCGATTGTGAATGTTTTTTAAAAAAATGTCTTGAAAATGTCTTGGTGCTGGCCGCATTCATTACAGGAATATTCGATTTCTAATGCATCTTCAGTTACTGTATGCACGGTCTCTTTTTTACAAGTTTCACAAAATCTCTTTTCGGATATTTCTTTCATGTATCATTCACACTCCGTTTTCCATCATTGTTTTGTATCCTTGTAAATATTATTTTGCGAATATCCTTCAGAAAAAATACCTTTTTCCTGAAGGACCTTTTAAAAGAAGATAATGAATTCAGAGAAATGGTACTTGAATGTTTAATTTTACCTCGGATTCCAATACATCAAAGCTGCATGAAACGGATATTCGTATTCGAAAACTCCTTCTTTTTCCACCACATATTTATTAAGGATCGTTTTTACTTCATCATAGGAAAAATGTTCATCGAGAATTTTTGTTGTATTATCGCGCATCATTTCTTCATGGGTGGAATAGATTTTTTTACTTTTCAATTTAACGATCTTACAGTCCGCCAGTATTCCAAGTTGATACAAAACATTCAAGATGTGTATGTAATCCCGCTTTCTTAAATTGATCGTATATCCTCGTTGCTTCAATTCCATATAATGAGGTTTTTCTGGTCCGGTTGTCATACCTACTATCACTAACCGGGCTGCAGACTCATTCATTTTTAATAAGGTTTGACCGATTTCTGTCATACGGTAATAACAATTAAACCCAAATACTACATCATATCTGTCTCTTTTAGTATCACTTTCCCACTTATCATGAATCAATTCCATGTTTTTGAAACCTTTTTCATTCGCCTGGGATTCCAAAAAACTGATAATGCTTTTGGAACTATCTATACAAGTTAGCTTCCTGACTTCTTTTGCAATATCGAATGTATAATTGCCCCATCCAGGGCCGATTTCCAATACATGATCATCCCGTTTTAATAATGCCATTAACTCCTGCTGCACAGGTTTTGCATAAGGATCCGCTTTATGTTGTTTTTTCCCTGCCACCTTGGATGCCCAAAAAGCTTCTTCTGCATCATCATCTTTTAGCCTGTTAGGTATCTTCCCTGTATGATCTTCCATTGCCTGTTTCCAAAGTTCAATATAATCAGTCATCTTTTCTCCCCTGAATTCGTATGTATTTATCGGTTTTCCACCGTAGTTTGGTGTGGCTTATTATCGTTTGATTCCAAATTGAATATTTAGCCAATCAGCCAAATACTTCCTCTTTTAAACATATTATCTTACGCCAGCAAAAGCTATTGTTTTATACATAAGAATAAGGAGCAATAACTTTGCTCCTTAAATAGTGGATGAACTGTTATCTTTTCGGTATAGCAGACCATGTTTTTTCCAGCCACTTATCAAAGTCTGCTCCTTTTTCACCCTCATAGGTATCATATATATCCATTCTCATTTTCTGGAGTTTCTCTTTGAATTCAGTATATGTGTGATTTTCTGGCAAACTCTTCTTGATCCTGACTAAAATTTTGGTCAATCCTTTAACCAATTCGCCCTTTTTCCTTGCTGGCAATTGGACATCTTCGCCTAATCTTTTCAATTGACGGTAGGCGGCCTCTTGAACTTTATAAACAGAATCACTATTCATGATATGTGTGAGAATGTCGATCACTTGTTTATTTTTTGACTGTCCTAATTCTTCGATAGCATCTAAACGTTCTCTCCAATTAGATTTTCGATTGGCAGATTTTTTTAATTCCTCATAGTTGGCAGGTAACTCAATACCTTTTGTTTCTTTGTTATTCAAATGAATCATTTCTCCTTCTGTCTTTATGTAATCCGGATATCAAAATGTTAATCCTTATACTACAATAATCCCTTTACCAAGAATGGTTTATTCCATTCTTTATTATACTTGTTTCCATATTTCAATATAGTTATATTTCTTAATCATCTGCTTTATTTTCAATCAGTCGGTTGCCGGGGGCACGGCTTTGCTTCTACAAACTTACCTGGATTCATGCCCCTATGTTGACTATGAAGTAAGCTTTTCTTATTATGTTGTTAAAAACAGACCCTAATGGCACAAATCTAGTCCACGTAATGTTTTTTATAATCTGGATGGATAGAAAATTTTTTGCGTAAATTGGCGAGGTTTACACCAAAGCTTTCTTCTAAAAGTTCTCTATGTTTCCCCATGATTTCCATGAGATATAAATCATGAATCATGACTTCTGTAATGGGCATTACCAAACCTACATGCATGGTCCAAGCTGCACGGCTATCTTTACCAAGTGAGACAATACCTGCTACTACTTCTGAATCATCTCCACTAATAACAAGCCATCGCCCACCATACTCTTCTGTAATTTCATGACCCATATAATGGAGGTAAACATTAGCAAAATCACAGACGATTTCCCCATAGGCAATAATTGTTACATTGACGCCTTTATTTGCAGCCTGTCTTAGTTCAGACTCTAATTCTTCGAATTCGTCTTCCCAAATCTCTAAGAGTATTCTTTTTTTTGCAGATAATATACAAGCTTTTACCTTATCGAGTATTTCATTGCGTCCCATGATATTCCAGATGTTTTCGCGATCATTTGCAGAACGTTCAAACTCCGCTAATGATTTTTCTGCCAGTTCAAAATTTTCTTCTGCTTTCATGCGGCGGTTTTTTATTAGCTCCCTTGCAGGAACGGGAGTATACTGTGGTGTGTTTCCAGGACTAACCAGAATATCTCCTCGCATTGCGAGACTGTCCAGAATTTCATAAATTCTTGAACGTGGTACACCGGAGTTTTTTGCAACTGCATAGCCTGTTAATGGTGATTCTTCCAATAAGGCAAGATATGCTTTCGCTTCATATTCGGTAAAATTCAGATTTTTTAATGTTTCTAAAATGTTTTCTTTCATAAACCCTCCACACAACCATAGTCGCTACCTTTGTAACTAATATTTTAGCAAAATCTGTTGACGATTTCCATTTTCATCTAATATACTTACATAAGTAGTTACTTTAGTAGCCACTATTGAAGGGGAGGGGAAATAGTATGGATAGCTTACTTACATACATATCAATAGTTGCAATGATGGTTATTATACCTGGAGCTGATACAATGCTCTTAGTGAAAAACACGCTAAGCTTTGGTCCTAAAGCTGGACGCTATACCGTTCTCGGAATGGCTACGGGACTTTCTTTTTGGACGCTTATTGCTATTCTTGGACTATCTGTTGTCATTGCAAAGTCCGTGATTCTGTTCAGTACAATCAAATATTTGGGAGCCGCCTACTTAATTTATCTAGGGATAAAAAGTTTTTTTGCTAAAAGCGTTTTTTCCTTAAAAGAAATTCAAGCACAAGCAAATACACCTACAAAGTATTCAAGCCGGCATAATAAAGATTCCTTTATGCAAGCATTACTTAATAATATTCTTAATCCAAAGACCGTTTTAGTTTATATAACAATCATGCCTCAATTTATCAATTTGAACGGAAATGTAAACAAGCAATTGATTATATTAGCCTTCATCTTGACCTTGCTCGCTGTATTGTGGTTTCTTTTTCTTGTTTTTCTCATTGATTACGCAAAAAAATGGATGAACAACTCCAGATTCCAGAAAGCATTCCAAAAATCAACCGGCTTAATTTTAATAGGTTTTGGCATAAAAACAGGAATATAAGTTCCTTTACTAACTCATCAATTTGATTCGTCCGTTCAAAAAATTGAACGGATTTTTTCATATGTTTTTACTTGCAATTAACATACTGTGTCCTAACCTGCACAGTATGTTGCAAATACTCAATCTTTCATCCGTACATAGGGCACTGTATTATTACATTAAGTTCCCCAACATAGTCATAAATTAATTGAAAAATAAAGGCTGTTTTCGCATACTTTGTTGCTATTTACCAAGTAAAGCGGTGTGGTTGATTTCCCCTCCAGATGCTCGCTTTCCGCGGGGCGGGCGGTGAGCCTCCTCGGCGTAAACGCCTGTGGGGTCTCACCTGTCCAGCTGCTCCCGCAGGAGTCTCGCACTTGCGCTCCAATCAACCTTAAATCGTTTCGTTTTAAAAACAACAATCTTTACGAAAAGAGCCAAAATAAAAAACCCGTCAGTATCTTCACATAAATGCGAAAATGCTGACGAGTAATGCTTTAAGGAGTTTCAATATCCTTTTTATCAATCCAAGCCGCAAGCCTTGGCAAGTATTTCAACAAGGTGCATACTTTTCATTTCGTTTGCCGCTCCCTCCCTTTGGATGCCAATGCTCATTTGCATTTGGCATCCAGGGTTAACCGTAACTATGGTTGTTGCTTTCGTTTCTTTAAGGTTCTTCATTTTTCCATCAAGAATTTTCATCGATTCATCAAAGTGGAGAAGATTGTAAATGCCTCCAGATGCGCAACAACGGTCAAACCCTTCCATTTCAACATATGAAATACCTGGTATGGATTGCAATAATAAACGAGGTTCCATTTGGACCTTTTGAACATTGCGTAAATGACATGAATCTTGATAGGAAACGATGCCTTGCCATTCTTCAGTAAAGGGGAGTGGCCCCAATTGATGAAGAATTTGACTGATATCTTTTGATTTTTCCGAGAAAGCCCTTGCCGCCCCAGCCCATTCGTGATCATCTGCCAATAAATGTCCATATTCAAGAAGCGAAGCGCCGCAGCCTCCTGCGTTATTTACAATTACATCAGCATCTGATTGCATGAAGGCTTGGATATTCCTCTTTGCCAATGCTTTCGCTTGTTCTGTTTCACCTTGATGGGAATGCAGTGCACCGCAGCAATTCTGATTTTCAGGGAGAATGACCTCACAACCTGCTAAGGTGAGTAGCTCAATGGTAAGACGATTTATTCGTGACATCATGGAATCCATGATACACCCAGTAAAAAACGCCACTTTTAATTTCGTTTCCCCTTTTGCCGGCATTATCGTACCTGTCCGGATTCGTTTCGAGGACGACTCGATGGCTGGAAGTGCTTGTTCTAAATGTGCAAGGGCTGGGGAAACCTTTTGCAATACATTCGATGAACGGATAAGCTTGGAAAATCCTGTTTTTTGATAGAATTGCACGGCTCTTCCAATCCTGTTCATCCGTTTTGGATATGGAAAAAGATGAACCAATGCCAGTTTTTTGATCTTGTTCATTTTATTTTTTTGGTTGGATGACGGGGAGTTTTCAATGGCTTCTTTTGCCGCTTCCAGTATATGTCCGTATGGCACACCGACAGGACATGCGGTTTCACAAGCACGGCAGCCTAAACATAGGTCGATCGGTTCAGCTAAATCTTTTTGGAAATCTATTTTCCCTTCGGCTGCCATTTTCACTAGATTGATTCGGCCGCGTGGAGAGGCGGATTCCACGCCCATTGATTCATATGTAGGGCATGCTGGTAAACAGTAACCGCATTTTACGCATTGGTTTGTCCAATCATAGGCATCTGAATATAAATGATGGGCCGTTGCATTTGTCTCGTTCGGTTTGAGGGGTAGATTCATGTCACCAACACGACCCTTGTCTGGCCTTTATCAGGAAAAATCTTTCCTGGATTCAGGATATTATTGGGGTCCCATGCTTCTTTAATTTTTTTCATCATATTCACCCCTGTTATTCCTAATTCCATTTCCATATATGGTGACTTTAAAGTACCGATACCATGTTCCCCGGAAAGTGTTCCGCCTAGTTCGATTGCGGCTTCAAAAATTTCACTGACTGCAAGCTCCACTTTTTTCATTTCCGTAATATTTCGTTTATCGGTAATGATGTTCGGATGTAAATTGCCATCCCCTGCATGACCGAATACAACCAAGTTCAACTCGTATTTCTCCCGGATATTGTTTAATCTATCCATCATTGCCGGTATTTGACTGCGTGGAACGGTCGCATCTTCAGAAATTTTTGTAGGACCCATTTGTGTAATGGCCGGGGAAACAGATTTACGCGCACTCCAAATAGTTTGGCGTTCTTCCTCGGTCTCCGCTATCTTGACGTAGGAAGCCCCCTCCGCCTTGCATATATCGGCGCATTTATTGATTTCTTCCTCAATCGCCAATGGGTGACCATCTATTTCTATGATCAGAATGGCTTCTGCCTGTAGAGGCAATCCTGAAGGCCGATAGCTTTCGACAGCACGGATACACGCGTTATCCATCAGTTCCAGGGCAGATGGTAGAATCCCTGATGATAAAATACTGGTAATGGCATGGCCAGAATCTATCAAATGATTGAAGTGGGCGACAAAAGTTTGTTTAGATTGAGGTTTTGGTATTAAGCGGATGATTGCCTCAGTAACGATGCCCAGGGTACCTTCCGATCCTACGATCAATCGGGTCAAATCATACCCTGTTACATTTTTTACGGTCTTTCCGCCAGTACGAATGATTTCTCCCGTCGGGGTGACCACCTCCAGGCCTATCACATATTCTTTTGTCGTTCCGTATTTCAATCCCTTTGGGCCGCTGGAGTTTTCTAATAGATTCCCGCCTATAGTGGCAACATTGGAACTGCTTGGATCCGGCGGATAAAACAAGCCGGCTTCTTCAGCCTTTTTATGGATATTTGCCGTAATCACACCTGGAGAGACAATGGCAAGCATATTTTCCCGATCAATGATCAATTTATCCCGTAAAAGGGTCATATCAATAACCATCCCTCCTTTAACAGGTAATGGGCCTCCACTTAGCGAAGTTCCAGATCCCCTTGGGTAAACAGGTATTTTGTGAGTATTGGCCAATTTAATCACTTCACTGATTTCCTCTGCATTTTTTGGCTGTATAACGATTTCAGGTAAATATTCCCCAAAAGAAGCGTCATAGCTATAACAATACCTTTCTGCCAAATCAAGGAACATTCTGTCATCTGGAATTATCTGCCTAAGGTCGTCCAGGGCTTCTTTCTCCATGCTTCTCACTTCCTTTCTTCATACTAGATGGAAAAGAGCGGCAAGTTGACTCCGGAAATCATCCGCCGCTTTTCTGCATTAGTGAATATAGCCTATGATTCTGATGTTTCATGCATCCAACTTACTTGCTCTGCTTTTAATGACATCACTTCAATCCTACAACCTCTATACCCTGTAAAGTTATTTCGTTCAGATGAGGCGATGCTCGATGAAGCGCTTCGCTATGCTAGCATCGGCCTGGTTTCAACCGTAAAAGAAACGCCGATCGCCCTTCAAAATTACTTATTAAATAAGAATCCTGACTGTATGATCGAATCATTGGTGGATCCCGGGATCATCCATTTATTATCAAAAGGAAAAAGAAAGGAACATGACGATCGGGTTAAAAAGATGGTGGAACAATTGGATGGAAAGACAGAAGTGATTTTGCTTTCACAATATAGTATGGAACATATTGCAAAGCAGGTTAACCCCTCTGTCCCTGTCCTAACGGCTCCACTATTGGCTGCTAAAAGGTGTTTGGCTCATTTGAATGAAACGTTTGGATGAGTTTTCTTCGTAAAATCAGAACTTGCCTGCATGATCGTGTTTAACCGTTAGTATGATGGGAACCACCAAAAACTTTCCCGACACCTTGGATTTTTTCAAGTATGACGATAAGAAGGACTGATATGAAAATAACCACGCTTGACACGGATGCGACGATTGGATTGTAGGCATCCTGCATTTGCGAGAATATTTCGATCGGCAGCGTTCGCATTTCCGGTGATACCATAAAGAGAGAGACCGTTACATTATCAAATGATGTCAAAAATGCGAATAATCCCCCTGAGATGGCCGCGGATCCAATTAGCGGCAGTGTCACTTTCATGAATACTGTTAGTGGATTCGCTCCAAGAATGGCCGCGGCGCGTTCGAGATTATAATCAAATCCACTTAAACCGGTTAATACGAGCCGCATAACATATGGTATGCAAATGACGATATGGGCAATTAAAAATCCTGTAGACGTACCGGCAAGCATCATTGGTGTAAAGTACATTAAAAGTGCAATCCCCAAGACTAATTGCGGAACACTTAGTGGAGAAGTTAAAAGGGCCGTAATATACGATTTTCCAGGTATATCATACTTTGCGATGCCAAGGGCACCCAAAGTTCCGAATATGACGGAGAAAAGGGCAGCTAATGCTGCGAACTTCGCACTGTTCAAAAAGGCTTCCAAAAATTCAGGACGCTCCAAGATCTTGGAATACCATTGCAGTGAAAAGCCTTCAGCCGGAAAACTTGGATAATTGGCACTTGTAAAAGAAGCGGGTATAACGACAATGAGCGGTATCAAGATATAGATAATTGCCAACACGGCTACGGCAATCCGAAGGCCGCCAAACGTTTTCATCATCTGAATACCTCCTTGAATTTCCCTTTTTCAAACACCCTGGTAAAGACGGCCACTGATATGACAGTGGTTGCTAATAGAATATAAGAAAGAGCAGATCCGAATGTCCAATGCAGCAAGTTATTTATTTGATCATAAATGACAACAGGCATCACCGGCACATTGGCTCCCCCCATTAGTGCAGGCGTAACATAAGCGCTCATTGATAAACTGAATACGAGAATGCAGCCAGAGACGATACCAGGGATACTTAACGGCAATGTAATCGAAAAGAACCTTCTGAATGGGCTTGCCCCAAGTATTGCTCCTGCCTTATCCAGAGAAGGATCAATATTATATAAACTGGCAACGATGGATAAGATCATGAAAGGAAGATATGCATTGGATAGCCCAATCACAACCCCGATTTCCGAAAACAATAGTTTCAATGGTGCATCTATTATGCCAAGGGCCATCAAGGTTTGATTAATCGTTCCATTAGGCAATAGCAAAAGGTACCAGCCAAAATTACGGACAACTATACTTACCAAGAGCGGGGACACGATCAAGAGAGTGATATACCCTCTGATCCGTGCTGAACTTTTGGCCATCGTCAAAGCTACCGGATATCCAAGAAATAAAGCAACCAAGACAGAATATAAACTGATTTTCACTGTCAGCCATAAAGAAGATAAGTAATAGCTATCGGTAAATAATTGTGTATAGTTTTTTAGGCTATAAACTGCATCCGCTCCTCCAAGATTATCTGTTGATATGAAGCTTAAATATAAAATGTATAACATCGGTATGACAAAGAAACCAAATATGAAAAGCAGAATCGGCGTTAAAAGGAGTAATCCCGGAACCCAGACTTTCCTCTTCTTGATTTTAGGTTCCTTTTGCGGTTCAATAGGATTCGTCTCCTGTTCTATTTCTTGACTAGCATAACTTCTGATGGGCTCCATCCAATCAACACCTCACTTCCATTTTGCCATGATGCATCGAAGGCGGAAGTCAATACTTGAATACTTTTACCATGTAATAGAACATTGATTTCCCAAGAGGTACCAAGATAGTTAATTTGGCTGATCTTAGCATGTTGGAAATCCAATGGAGAGGTGGATTTTTCATCAAGTGAAACAATTTGCAGTTTTTCCGGTCTAATATAAAGCTTCACCTCATCACCGGTTTTCAAATCACTATCATTTCCCATGATGTTGTTTGCATCGACATGAGTGATATCAGGCCCTATCATGACTGAAACTTTCCGCTTATCCACAGCGGACACAGTCCCTTCAAAACAATTCGATTTTCCGATGAATTGAAACACGAATTCAGTCTTGGGATGATTGTAAATCTCAGTCGGAGTACTGATTTGTTCAATTTTCCCTGCATTCATGACCACGACTCGATCAGACATGGAAAGAGCTTCTTCTTGATCATGGGTCACAAAAATGGTCGTTACGCCAATTTCCTTTTGTAAGCGCTTTATCTCGGCCCTGAGTTCATGGCGCAACTTTGCATCTAGGTTTGAAAGCGGTTCGTCAAGCAAAAGGAGCTCCGGTTCAACTACAAGTGCTCTGGAAATCGCAACACGCTGACGCTGACCTCCTGATAATTCCCTTGGATAACGATTCTCCAATCCTGACATTTTCACTAATTCAAGCGCTTTACTTATCTTCTTTTTTTGCTCAGCTTTACTAACTTTGCGCAGTTTCAAGCCAAAACTGAGATTTTCATAGACTGTCATATGAGGAAAAAGCGAATAAGTTTGAAAAACCATTCCTAAATCTCGCTTATAAGGCGGAACCTTCGTAACATTATTGCCCTTAATATGGACCTCACCCCGATCAGCATCGAGGAACCCTGCAATTAGGTTCAAGGTTGTGGACTTTCCACACCCTGAAGGCCCAAGAAGAGTAAGTAACTCTCCTTGTTTCACCTCCAGATCAATGCCATTCAGGACAACATTCGTTCCAAATTGTTTAAACGCGCCTTTTATCTCTACATCATTTTTGTTTGACCCAAATCCCTGAACTGCCTCCAGGTGTTGCCTATTCATTTCCACATCTTTTTTTAATAATTCCATGTGATCAACACACTCCTTTTTATTTGAGTTTTTTCCCTAATTCAGGAGTAACCTCTTTCGCCCATCTGTCTGACACCTCTGCGCGGATTTCGGCAAACTTGGCGAAATCAGGTTTGAATGTTTTATCACTTGCTTTAAGGCCGATTGACTCTTCATATTTCTCTGGAATTTTCATTCCTTCTACAGTTGGATAAAATCCTTTTTCGGAAATTAAAGCTTGCGCTTCTTCACTGATTACATAGTTGATGAATTCAAGGGCTTCTTTGCTATTTGGCGTATTTTTCACGAGACCAGCACTAAAAGCTTGAAGCGGTACACCTTCTTTAGGTACGGCCATCTTAATGGGAATACCTGAAACGGCTAGTTCACCTATGGAGTAACTTCCCATGACCGTCACGTCAGCAGCTCCTTGTTGGACAGCTGGCATCATTTGCGTTGAGTTTTTATAAAAGGTATTGGAATAAGCTGCAAGATCTTTCGCTTTTTCAAGACCTGGTTCCATATCTTCCGTACTGCCGCCGTTTGAAATCGCCAGACCATTAAGGGTATTGAAACCCCAGTCATTCGTAATATCCGAAAATGCCGTTTTACCTTCGTAATCAGGTGATACAAGATCATTCCAAGATTCAATTGGTTTTAACCCATTCTTTTTAAAGGTTTCCGTATTATAGGCTGGTGCAATGACTAAACCGAATGCTGGCGCGGCAGCCTTTTCAACCGGAATGAAACGTGGATCCACCGATTTCATATTGGGAACATTGGACTCATCAATTGGTACGATCAGTTCCTTTTCTTTAGCGCGAATTACATCAACCGGTACAAAAAGGGCAACATCTATTTGCGGAGCGTTCTTCTGTAATTCCACTTTGGATAGAATTTCACCTGATAAACCGGAAATATAATTAACAGTGATTCCCGTTTCTTCTTTGAACTTTGGTGCGATCACATCCCTGATGGCACTTTCAATGACACCTCCATTACCGGCAATCGTTATTTTTTTCTCTCCTTTTTCACCCGCACTCGTTTGGACGGATTCCCCCGGTTTTTGCGGAGTGGGATTACCACATCCCGCAAGAGCGATCAATACAATTATTGATAAAAGACTCAGCAGTTTTTTCAAAGTCATTACCTCCCGTTTTTCATTGATCTCCAATAATTCCTTGTTCGTTAAAATAATTCATGGCCCCTGGATGAAAATCAAGTGGAACTTGTTTAGTTGCTTCATTTATTGAAATATCCGAAGCAGCTGGATGTGTATGCTGTAGTTCAGGCAGATGTTCATATAATGTTTTCACAAGGCTGTATGCATGAGGATCAGACATTTCCTTGTAGGTCACCAGGACATTTTTAATTGAAATCGTTTGGACATTTTTTTTCATTCCCCCGTATGTATCTCTGGGAATTTCATCATGAGTATAAACTCCATATTGTTTTTGAAGACCTTCAATGATGTCTCCCGGAATTGGAATAAAAGATAGTTCGGTCTGCTTGGATATGAAAGCGATTTCATTATTCGGAATTCCCGAAGAAAAGAAAGCTGCATCAATGGTACCATTTCGTAATGCTTCTGCAGATTGAGAAAAAGAAAGATAGGATAAATTCAATTGATCAGTCGGTATATCAGATTCTAACAGTATCCGCTCTGCAATAAGCCTTGTACCGCTTCCTGCCGTTCCCACACTAATGCGTTTACCAACTAAATCTTCCAAGGAATCAATATCATTTTGTTTAGTAGTAACAATTTGTACATAATTGGAATATAGGGCCGTTAAAGCTCTTAACTTGGATTTATCCGTTTCAGGCAAATCCAGTACATCCACTGTGGTAAAACCAATTTCTGCACGATGGCGGCTAACCAATTCAGTATTTTCGATGGAAGCATGTGTTACCTGGGTACCTGACACAGTCCCATTATATTTTTCATACATATTTGATAATCTTTGTCCTAATGAAAAATAAACACCTGTCATATCTCCAGTTCCAATGATTAGCATCCTATTATTTAAATCCTGTCCTTCAGAAGTTAGTTGACTCTGAATCAAGGTAGTAGCAGGTTTAGATATTTCCTGCTGCTCATTCATAAAAGAACATCCTGTCATGAAACAAAATAACAAAGCGACTTTTATAAAGAGTGCTCCATTCTTCATCGTGGCCCTCCTTTCTTAATGTATTTAGATGCAAATACCATGCCAAGTCGATTTTCTGCTTTAAAACGCAAATCCTGCCGATTTATTGAATGATATAACAGTATAAATCGGCAATTTTTGCCGGTTATCCAGAAAAAAATGCCGATTAACACGATGAGCCTTTTATTCTCCTTTTGAAATGAGCTTGATTTTATCACGAAGGCTTCTTTCAGAAATTTTTAAGATTTGAGCTGTTTTTTGCCGATGGTTTTTACAGTATTGAAGTGTGGCCGTTATGACTTTTTCTTCTATCTCTTTCATGGATATGCCAATAGGGATTTTGAAACTATTAAAATCCTCGTCATTGCCATCCGGCTGGAGAATGAACTTCTGTTCTTGAACATATTGCGGCAAGTCGGTATCCTCCATTTTTTTCGAGTTTGATAGGGCGACAGCATATTCTATGATGTTACCAAGCTCACGGACATTCCCAGGGTAATGATAATCCAGTAATATCCGGCGTGCGGCTGCCGAGAACACCTTATCTTCACGATTCATATCCTTAGCGTGCTTTTTTATAAAATAATCCATAAGGATCGGTAAATCTTCTTTTCTATCTCTTAAAGGCGGCATCGAGATGGGAATGACATTTAGCCTGAAATACAAATCCTCCCTAAAATCCCCTTCCATCACCATTTGTTCCAGGTTTTTGTTGGCTGCACTTATAATACGGACATCCAAGGAGATTTTTGCATTGGACCCTAGAGGCGTCACTTCCCGTTCCTGCAACACTCGTAATAATTTGGCCTGAAGAGGAAGTGGCATTTCACTAATCTCATCAAGAAAAAGGATGCCTCCATTAGCAGCAACGAATTTCCCTTCCTTCCTCTGTGTTGCACCGGAAAATGCCCCCTTCTCATAACCGAACAACTCAGATTCCAGTAGCATCTCAGGAATTGCAGCACAATTGACAATCTGCATTGGATTGTTTTTCCTTCTTCCTAGCGTATGGATGTTTCGGGCTACAAGCTCCTTGCCAGTACCACTTTCACCCGTGATAAGAACACTGGAATCAATATCTTTCACTCTTTCGATCATTGAGAAAATACGCTGCATCGCCTTGCTGTTGCCAAGGAAATTACCAAACCCCTTTTGAATCTCCAATTCTTCATGCAATGTCTCCAATTGATTGGACATCTGTTTGAATTCGGCTGCCCTCATCAAGAGCAAAGAAAGTTCTTCAATATTAATCGGCTTTTCAATATAGTAGTAGGCCCCCTTTTTTATGGCCTCGATGGAAGTTTCAATGGATGAATAGGCAGTCATCATGATGACTGTTACGTTAGGTGCTATTTGTTTGATTTTCTGCAGGACATCAAGTCCACTTTTATTTCCTATTCTCAAATCAAGTAATACAATATCAAAAGGCTGATTGTCGATCTTCCGGAGCCCCTCATCCGGATCAGTGGTTGTCACGACCTGATAAGAATCTTCCAACGCAAAGCTAAGAGCAGTGCAAATAGCAGGTTCATCATCAATTACCAATACACGCATTTTCATATTACTCCTCCTCTTTCCAGGCTTCTATTCGATATATAATGGTAGTGAAATGGTGAATTTCGTACCTGAATTAGGATAACTTTTCACATGGATATCTCCGTTATTTTCTTTAATTAACCTATACGATAACGTTAGTCCCAAACCGACGCCCTTTTCTTTATTTGTGAAAAAGGGCTCGAAAATATGGTTCAGTTCCTCCTGTTTCATCCCTTTTCCCGTATCGGATATGGTAATCCGCCCTGTCTTTTCGTTCTCTTTATCAATGGTGATTTTAATGGTCTTTTCATTTGTTTCTTCAACGGCATGAATCGAATTCAACACCAAGTTAAGAAGTACTTGCTGAATTTGTTGTAAATCTATATAAAAAATAAGGTCCTCCTCAATCGTCTGCTCGAAATTTATTTGTTTTTTTTCCATTGTCACCTTATGAAAAGCAAGTAATGATATAAGTTCATGAGCGTGGCAATTTGTAATATTTGGCGGACGCGGACGTGCATATTCAATTAAATCGGTAACGATCGCATTCAAACGGTTAACTTCAGTAGGCAAGTGTTCCATTAGAACTTGTCGGAATTGAGGATTATCATATTTACTCGGAAGTAAATCAATGAATGCTTTAATCGCTGTCAAAGGATTCCTTATTTCATGTGCGACACCCGCAACCAGTTGACCAAGAGCGTGCAGCTTTTCTTGTGTGACCAATTTTTTCTCCAATGTTTTCTTTTCCGTCTCATCATTCAGGGAAAGTAGGTATCCAGTTTGTATATTTTCAGAATTGAACATCTTATGCATCGAATATGAAATCACCTTCTGTTCATTTTCGTCATCAAATACCAAGATACGAAAAGAGCCCGTACGATTATTCCCATTTCGTTCTTGATTAAAAGCCCCGAAATTCCTTATTAATTGCGAATGATTCATAAAATTCAGAATCATTTCCTTGGAAATGTTAAGAATGTCTGATGCCTTTGCATTGCAGCTGGTAATCATGAAATCGAGATCGAATGTAATGATTCCATTATTGGTATTGTTTAAGATTTGATCTTTGAACGCTTCAGCATTAGCAATGTTTTGCCTTTGTTCCTCTAAATCCTTATTTAATAAATGTAATTTCAACGTCTGGTTATGAACGGATTTTTTTAGCTTTTGATTCCATATGTAAATGATTAGAAGAACAAGGGCCACGGCAGTTAGGATTATGATCAACCAGAATATGAATTGCTCCAGCCTGGCAATTTTTTGATTGGATTGTGGCATGACCCATTTATCAATTATCCCATTGATATTTCGGTTGGCTTTAAGTTCTGTGAGTGTATTATCCATCATGAAAAGAAGCGATTGATTCCCTTTTTTCACTGCAATCGTATAATCCGCTGGCTCAATGACTTCATCGAGAATGATGTAATTCTTTTCTTGGCGGAACTTTTTCAAATAGAAATCTGCAGTCCATTTGTTTCCGATGAATACATCTGCACGGTTGTTCAATAATGTTAAAATACCCGAGTATTGATTCGAAACGGTCGTTAAATTTGTATTCCTCATATTTAGAAATGTACTGATTACTTGAGTGTTTTGGTCAAGGACAACATGTGAATCACGTAGATCCGTTAACGTATGAATATCCTGTTTCCTTTTATTTGGAATGATTATGGATTGGGACATTGTAAAATAGGATTGAGTGAAATCAAGTTGGTTATCTTTTTCGGTATTATAGGTACTTCCAACAATAGCATCAATTGTTCCATTACTTAAGGCTTTTTCAGCTTCTTCCATCCTCATCGGAATATATTTGAAATCCACGCCATTATATTTTGCTATTTCCTCCATTAAATCAATATTAATGCCCGTCAGTTCACCAGCTTCATTTTCAAATGAAAATGGAGGAAGAGCACTTTCCCCAGCAATTATAAATGTTTTTTGTTCAGCAAAAACAGCGGGAGACCAAAACGTTTGAACAAAGACTATCAAGCAAAATATACTTATTAAAAACAGCTGCTTTTTAATTAAGAGCCCTCCTTCTGTTTCAAAATCCTTGCAGTCAGTGTTTTTCGGCTAAAAACACCATGATAATATACTTCTCCAGTCAGGACTTGAACCCTTTAAAATGTAAAGAATTCTTATTAAAATCTGACACAATCTAACAATAACCTACAAAAAGAGTGTGTGTTTCTGAAAGCATAACCTGTCCTAACCTAGTTAAGGTGTAAGGAACAAAATTAAAGTAGAAGAAGTGCCAATTGATTTCAGAAATCCAATAAGGATTACAGTAAAAAACATGAAGAATAATCTAGTCTTGTTTTTTAGACAAATTCGAAAAAATTGAGTTTGCCTGCAGTTTTTTTCTTAAAAAAGATCCAGTTGGTTTCAGAAATCCGCTCCCTTTCCACCGACTGTCTGCCGAGCCTCTTCGACGCAAGCATCTGTTGGGTCTCGGCTAGCCAGTTATTCGGCAGGAGTGTCGCAAATTACTTCAATCCAATAAGGATTACAGTAAAAAACATGAAGAATAATCTTTTTACCTGCAGTTTTTCTAAAAAAATTCCATTTGATTGGAATGGGTACTCGAGAACCCTGCGGGAAAAGCGTGCCCAAGGGGGACCAAAAGGTGCATAGATCGCCCACGGAAAGCAAGTGCCTGGAGAGGAAATCATTTTACAAATCCTCAATCTGTTTAATTATTTTTCTTTTCAAGGCTTTTTAACATTTGCCATAACTCTTCATTTTCCTGAATCGAAATTCAAAAAAGCCCAATTTCTCAGTATTGAAATTGAGAAATTGGGCTTTTTGCTGCTCCATAAAAGCACCCTATTATGAAATAACACATTATATTTAGGTTTTTGTTGAAAATCATTACTTAAACCTTATTCAAGATAAGCACTCGTTAGTTCAAGAAAAGCGTACACTTTGTTGTGCAGTATTTTCTTTTGTTAGCTGCAACGAGTATGCCTGTTACACGGTTGTTTGCTTACACCCTGGGGATCATTTTTTCGTTTTTATTCATTTTTGGTTGAGTAGTTACTTGCAATCCATAAAAGAGGTCGATGAACATAAAGTGAGGTAATATCTTAAATTTGATTAATTTATTTTCTCAACGATATATTAATCTTTTAATCCCTTTCCATTGAGAATTTTCTGCATGCATTTTTCAACTCTTGACTCTCGAGTTTTGGATTGTTTGGGTTGAGAAAAATGAAGAATGTATGCTCTTTGCCGTCCCGGGGTCAATGCTTCAAAAGCAGTTTTCAAGGCAGGGATTTCATCGAATTTGTTATGAAGTTCTTCAGGAATTATGAATTCATCGTTCTTTTTAAAATTGACTTCCAAACCGGCTTTTTCAACTTCAATCGCTTCATGAATATAGGCTTTCAGAATGGATTCCGTTGCAACAATCTCTTGAACATTGGTGAACCGAATCTGGCGCGCTCCCTGTACATTCTCCGTTTGTTGGATTAGAATCCCGTGGGCATCCTGTAACAAGGCACCTTTGTGAAACAGAAGCGCACAATATTCTTTAAAGCCATGTATTAAAACTATGTTTTTTTTCTCAAACGTGTAACAAGGATGCATCCATTTAAATTCTTCGGTAAGTTCACAGTCAAGGACGATATTTCTCAACGTCTCATACTCTTCCTGCCACTTTTTAGCTTTACTTAAAAATTCATCAACCTTAGGATTCATTCTACTATTTGTCATCACGGAACACTCCTCTTTCCGAGCAGTTTGCTTTTTCTTATACATTAGCTACATACTAAAAAACAGGGTCAGAGGTTTGGTCTTACAATTCCTCTAACACTTTATTAAGATCTTCGCCCATTTTCGCCCAACCATATTTCGCACCATTGAACGCTTGATCTTCTTTTTCGAATCCTGTTTGTTCGAGATTTAAGTAGGTTGTTCCATCCTCGTGCTTTAATGTCCATGTGACTGTAGTGTTTATCCCGCCACCTACCCAAGTGTAAGATAACTTATATGGCTCCTCCACTTCAAGCACTTCGGAATCAATAATTAAATTCCACTGTTCATTCCGAAACTGAAATTTATGTCCGACGACAGGTTTAATATTATTAGCCATTACCCATCTCGCAAGAGTATTTGCATCCGTTAAGGCAAGCCATACCTTCTCGATCGGGCTCTTAAAATTAAAATCTTGTGATACTGTTAAATTCATTTATTGTTCCTCCTCCAATATTTCGTTTAAAAGTAACATTCTTTCACTCCAGAATCTCCTGTAAAACGATACCCAATCCTCAATTTCTCTCAACGGGGCAGCATTTAGCCGATAACGCGTTTCCCTGCCGACCTTTCTGCTGATTACGAGACCAGCCTCTTTAAGGATTGCCAAATGCTTTGAAACCGCAGTACGGCCCATTTCAAAATGTACGGTCAACTCATTGAGTGGCAATTCTTCCACGTCCGCCAACAAACGTAGCAATTTACGTCTTGTTGGGTCAGCGATGGCTACATAAATATCACGATCTTGACTTTTCTCGTTCAAAATCACCCCCCCTTTAATTGGACACCATTTGGTGTCTTTTATTATATGACACCAAATGGTGTCCTGTCAATTTTATTATTGACACATGGTATTTGTTTTATTCTCTGATCATCAAGTATTATGGTTCCTTCAAATTTGTTCACTAGATTAAACCTCAAACTTTTTAAATCCTTTTACTACTGAACTGCCCCGTTAGGTTATACATTTCTTCATAAAAGTAGCATTCGATATTGGAAGTACATTACTCAAGCAGAAATTGTGGTACTTGAAAATGAGACACTTTTTGATAGTAGGAAATCCAGAGGTATGGATGTTATTGAAAAATTATTGGAGGACCAATTTTTAACTCTGCTTTCATATGTGGGTAAGCAAGAACGTAAAAAAATAAGCAAACGACAGGCTGAAGGAATTGAAGTGGCAAAGAATAACGGCGTGAGATTTGGAAGACGTAAGTATGAATTATGACTTCATTCAAGTATATGTAAATGGAAGTACAAACCCTCCAAAAAAAAGTTCCAGCTTGTTTTCAGAAATCAGCTTCATTTCGCGGACTGTCTCAAGCCTCTTCGTCGTAAACACCTGTAGGGGTCTCGGCTAGCCAATTATTCGAGTGCCGCGGGCGGGCTGCCCGCGGCATATCCTTATGTTAATCTATTTTTGAAATTTCTAGGTTTTTTAACATTTGCCGTAACGCTCCAAGGTGATAAGCCGAGTGGGCAATGGTCGCATTTACATTTGTCAGCCATTTTCCTAAATCGATTGTATCGATTTCTTCGAAAAGAGATTCATATTCATTATGTAATCCCTCCCTGATTTCCCCCCATTTCACCTCATCAACAGTAGCAATGGTCCAGCTTGCGTCCCAATCTTTTTCAAAATCTGCACCACTGATCATTGTTCGGATCACCCATAAATAATACCGAATGTGGTCTGAGTGAGCAGCAATGGTTGATCCATTTATGGAACGTGAAGCATCTTCTGCTGTTAAACCATCAAGTGTCCCAAAAATCCCTGTATTCGGTCTTGATTCAGTATAATAGCTCCCATCATTTCCCGGTCCTTCAAACGTTTCTTTCAAAAGCGTTTTTATCGAACCTTCCAACGTCTCGCTCATCTCAATTCCCCCCATGTGTTTTATCGACTTCATTACTTAATAATACACTAAGACAAATTAATAATCGTTTATTATTTGTTAAATTAATCCAAAAATATCTCAGATAATGAATTACTCGCTCAACTGGCATAAGATAATGGTTTCTATTACTTTCGCGTACAGTTAACAACTTTATATGGTATTGACGATGATCTTAACGTGATGAAATAAATAAAAATACCTTAAAAAGGCCATTCCTTAAATAAAAAGGAACGGCCTTAATTATTTATCTGTCTGAAAATGCGAAGTCTAAAGTTTTAGTAGCTTTTCAAACGATCTTCCAGGGACACAATTCTAAACTTTAACTCTTGATTCGAGTCTAAGCCCCCTATTACAATTTGATTATCTTCCGTAATGGTGACATATCTGAAGGTTTCTTCTCCGTGGATCTTGATTTTTGTCTCCAATGTCGTTTCCATTTTTGCAAAAACTTGATCTGTGTATGTAAGCGGAAGAAGATCATCTAAACCTTCTTCGGGGCTGCCGAGCCACTTAAACATGAAATCTTTCAATGAATATTGTTCAATCATCGATAAATGATCTTTAAAAATTAATTTGTCAACTGTTATCTCTTTCAACTTAACCACTCCTCAATAGTATCTAAAGTTTATACGGATAAACTCCTAACATCAAGGGCATTCCAATGACAAACGATTACAGTTTGATTACTTGCTGACTAAATAAACCCTTTTCTTCCCGAAAATGGAGTTCTTTTACCTAGAAAACATATTGTGGGATGATTTTTGCTTAGAATACGGCTTGAATTACATATAGAGGTATTATTTTCTGGGGTTTATAAATGATTATCCATGAAAAAAGGAATCATTTCAGTCGAAAACAGCCTTCCTTTGCTTAGAAAATGAAGGCTGTTTTTCTTATATGGATGTAATACAGCTTTCTGTTAAATGATAGTCCCTTAACTAAAATATTATAAGTCTTGTTTTCCTTTAACCCCATTTATCGAATAGCTGATTTTAATGTTGGCATTTAATGAGTGATATACTGAACAATACGTATTTTTGGATAATTGAATTGCACGGACCACTTTATCTTCAGGCAGATCACCCTCCAATAAATAGTGGATATGAAAATCGGTAAACCGCTTAGGGTGATTTTCTGATCGTGCCCCTTCTATTTCTATTTGAAAGGCCTTTGTTTCAAATCGCATTTTTTTTAAAATCATTACAATATCAATGCCTGTGCACCCGGCAAGAGAATGCAAAAGTAACTCAGTGGGTCTTGCTCCGCTATTTTTTCCTCCTACATCTTCGGCAGCATCCATCTTTATTTCATGTCCCGACGGAGTTGTGCCAGAAAAGGCCATTTCCCCTGTCCATGTAATCATTGTCTTCATTTATTTCAATTCCTCCCTATCTTGTTGTTTAGTTCAAAAATAGTCCACTTGTTTATTTAATGTAAGTACAGATCATTTAAGTCTTAAAATAATATTCCACCAAATATTGCGGTCATTACGCAAATTAACAGAAACTTGGTTTCAGGATTTGTAATATGATCCTAACTTGTGATGACTTTCCATTCCTTATATTCTTCCCACAAGTCCTACTTAGTTAGTCATGCTGTAAAATTTGAACTTTGATTATCTCTTCAGGCTTTAAAACCCTCGAAAAAACATTCCAGATGTTTTCAGAGATCCGTTCCCATTCCACCGACTGTCTGCCAAGCCTCATCAAAGCAAACGTCTGTGGGGTCTCGGCCAGGCAGTTATTAGGCAGGAGTGTCGCAAATTTCTTAAATCGATTCAGGAATTCATGCACTTAAAGTAATAAAAAAACAGAAGGATATTAAGTTTACTTTTAGAATCATGGTTGTGAGGGCATTCCGAACCTCCTATTATCTACAAAAGGGTTCCTATCTAAATTTTAATGAAAAATTGATTGGTACAAGTGTTGAGACTCATGCGGGAAAGGCGCGTCCAAGGAGGACCCCACCAGGCCGAAACGCCGAGGGCGGAAAGCAAGTATTTGAACGATAATTTCCTCATCCCCTATATCTCCATTTACCATGAAGTTTTATAGTTTCCTTCTCCATTTAAAGGAGTTTTATAACTATTATTTTCCCCATCTTGCCAAGTAATATTGCCATTTTCATCTTTCAGGACGAACTTGAATTCATAGAATCGATCTGCGGCTAAACGGAATGTTCCACTCCAGTTGCCTTCTGTGCTTTGAGAGAGTTTATATTCGTAATCTTCAGGATTCCATCTGCCGATTTCGCCTCTATCCCCAATTAAGTAAACTCCATGTGTGGGAGGTGCATTTTCAACTGTGAATGTAACTGGAATCGACAAGCCTTCCAATTTATCAGCCATCATCCTGAACTCCTTTGTTGGATTTCCTTCATCATCGAATAAATAGGACATCCTTAGCAAGGTGAATCCATCAAAATCATGGTTAAAAACCATTTCTGCTATATTGTCAAAGCCCCCTTCATTGTTGATCAGCGGGAGTGCGTTTTCCCCGTTTAATGAAATTCCTTTTTCATTAGCCAATGAGGCAATATGGGTAACCAACGTTTTAGGTGCGCTATAGGATGGTGCAGTATGTGCGTCTTGATCTCCCATTTCCAAACAGGTGAACGTGAGAGCCATATTCGATTTCTTAAACTGATTCAATAATTGGGAGTAGTTATAGTACCCTGCACTGTACTCTGCTGAATGCGGCAGTACTGGATCATTCATTTTCCAATGGACTCCTGAGATTTTAGCTCCAATTGGCACGCCAAACACTTCATCAAAATGTTTATGGGCGAATTTAGAGATTTTTGCAAGATGCTTTTCGAGTGCTCCTTGATACCACTGCATAAAGTCGTATCCAAATTGTGTATCGATTGCTCCGCCCCTTGTGAAGAATTCATCCCCGTTTGCTGGCGGCTGTATCTCATTCCAGTTTTTATACGCTTTGCCCCAAGCAGCATTTAATTTTTTTATCGTTGAATATTTTTCTCTCATGGTAAGCCTGAAATCCCGTTTTGCTCCTTCTGTATAAGCTTGAAGCTGTCCCCTTTCGGGATAAGCCCAGCCATCAGCATTCTGGTATGAGGGATATCTAAGTTCCCCGGCAGGTCCTGCACTTAAATATATTTTAGCTATTAGATCCTTTTGATCAGCAAAGTTATCTGCAAATGATTTGTACAATTCGTTGTATTGATCAGCCGTACCTTCCCACCAAGGAGCAAGTACTTCCTTATTCCAGAAACCACTTTCACTCTTGAATGCCATGTTCTCTAGATTGTCTTTATTCCAGAGCCAACTCGGGATGGAATAGTTACAATCATCCCCCACATTACCGCCGCATTGATGTGTAGACAAAATGGGCACCCATTTTAATCCGGAAGCTTTCACTGTTTCCGCATATTTTTTATAATAGGACCAATCAAATTGATTATCTTTTTTACTCTCGACTAATCCCCACCAAATATCTGTCGTTACTGCATATACTCCATTTTCCTTCAACTGGGTCAGCTCTGCTTCAAATGCCTCCCAATCTGTTATTTCGCCCAATGGGGCCATCACATAAAGCTTGTAATCTGGTTTTACTTCTGCTATACCAGGTGAAGTACTCGATAAAGGAACAAAATACAGCATAAAAGTAAAAACGCCAACAGATAATTTGTTCATAAGAACGCCAACCTTTCCCCAATAACTTTATTCATTTGTTTATCATTGAAGTCGCTTTCATTCTTTTCGTTCTATAAAGGCACACCTTTACTGGAAATTATATTTGCTTTGGAAAAATTTATCAATTATTTCGTCATGGTAATTTAGTTCATATCTCCTAAAAGAAAAAATGGATAGTCCCATAAGAGACTATCCAGAGCAGCCGTTTATCTACATTTTATAAAACAATATAAACATTGCCATCTTCTATTTCGACATTGAATGTCTTTACGCAACCGTTATCAGGTTTTTGGACTTCGCCATTCTTGACACTGATTTTCCAGTCATGCATCGGGCAAAAGACGTGATCACCACTCACAATGCCTTCCACCAGAACTCCACCTTTATGTGGGCAACGATTTTCAATAGCTCGGAATTCACCATTCGCTAAATGAAAAAGAGCAATTTCATGAGAGCCTATGGTTACTGTTTTCCCTAGGTTTTTTGGCATCTCATTTACTTTTGAAACCTTTATCTTTTGAAGAGTTTTCCCCATGTTGGCTACCCCCATATTCATTTATTTGATATAGCTGGAATTTTCACTTTTTGAAATAAACCGGTTTGAATCGCATTGCTCTCAATGATTTCTTTCCAAGGTTCTTGCAATACCGATAAGGCCTCATCCAAACGTTGATTAAGCTCATTCCGTTTTTGCTTATCGCCAATAATCGTCTTAATGGTATCGAACCCTACACGCTCAACCCAGACAGACGTTCTTTCTAAGTAATTGGCAGTCTCCCGATAATGTTGAATGTATGCACCTGTAATTTCAATTACCTCATCACTTGTTTTCACTTTGCATAATAATTCAGCAGCTCTTAAATGGGTTCCACCGTTGCCGCCAATATAAATTTCCCATGCACCGTCAACACCGACAACACCAAGATCTTTGATGCCGGATTCAGCACAATTACGAGGACATGCCGACACGGCCATCTTAACCTTATGCGGCGTGCCTACACGTTCAAACTTCTTCTCCAGGGCAATGCCCAGCCCAATTGAATCTTGGGTGCCAAAGCGGCAGAAGTTTTCCCCTACGCATGTTTTCACAGTTCGAAGGGTTTTTCCATAAGCATATCCGGAAGGCATATCCAGGTCGGCCCATACACCTGGAAGGTCTTCTTTTTCAACGCCGAACATATCTATTCTTTGCCCGCCTGTAACTTTAAGTAACTTAACATTATACTTATCGGCAACATTTGCTATTTTCCGTAATTGTTCAGGATTGGTGACGCCCCCATACATTCTTGGCACAACGGAAAATGTACCATCCTTTTGAATATTTGCATGTAGTCTTTCATTGACATAGCGGGATTCTTTTTCGTCCTCATATTCAACAGGATGGATCATGCCCAAGTAATAGTTCAGTGCCGGTTTACACTTCGAGCATCCATCACTTGTATTCCAGCCGAGAACATTCATGACTTCTCGAGTATGGGTCAGATTTTTTTCACGTATTTCAGCAACAACCTCATCTCTTGATAAAGTGGTGCACGTGCATATGGATTCCTTCTGATTTGACTTACTGAAATCAGCACCCAATGTCAGCTCGAGAATATCACCGACTAACGGCTTACACCCCCCGCATGATCTCGAAGCACTTGTGCAGCCTTTTACTTCCTCAATACTTGTTAACCCTTTAGATTCGATAGCCGTCACAATATCGCCCTTCGTTACACCATTACAACCACAGACGATTTCTTCATGTGACATCGAAGTGACAAGACTGACACTGGGTTCTCCACTGGTTCCAACTTTTAGATATTCGGAAACGTCGGCATTTTTATTGATCATGCTCAACAGGTTATTGCTTTCCTTTGTATCCCCGAATAATACCGCACCAGAAATTTTCCCATTTCGGATCATTACTTTTTTGTAAGTACCATTCCATTCATTAAATTCCTTGATTGATTTGGCTTTTTCATCCTCGAAAATTTCCCCAGCCGAAAATACATCAACACCAGATACTTTTAACTTAGTAGACAGCACTGAACCCTCGTATGCTTTGCTTTCCTGCCCGCAAATCCTTTTGGCTAGTACTTTGCCCTGTTCATAAAGGGGAGCGACCAAACCATACACCATCTCTCGGTGCTCCGCACATTCACCAACCGAATAAATATTCGGGATTCCCGTCTCCATATAATCGTCCACGATAATTCCGCGATTTACAGGGATGCCGCAATTTTTGGCCAATTGAACATTTGGCTTAATCCCAACTGCCATGACCACTAAATCGGCGCTGATTTCCTCGCCATCACTAAAGCGTAATCCTTTAACATCAATTTCACCTAAAACCTCCTGAGTCTGTTTCCCAAGATAAAAATTCATTCCCTGGCTTTCAAGTTCCCTTTGCAGCATTTTTCCTGCTGTTGGATCTAATTGCCTATCCATCAAATATTCCGAAAGGTGAATAACATCTACCTGCATACCTAAATTTAAAAGACCCCTTGCCGCTTCAAGACCAAGTAATCCTCCACCAATGACGGCAGCTTTTTTATTATTCTTTGAATATTCAATCATCTTTTCGCAATCTTCAATATTTCGAAAGGCTGTCACTCCTTTTTTATCAGCACCCTTTATCGGTAGAATGAAAGGGATTGACCCGGTAGCTAAAATTAATTGATCATATTCTACTTCACGATTTGTGTCTGAGTATATGATTTGCTTTACGGTGTCGATGTTCGTGACCGTTTCACCGGAAAAAAGTGTAATATTATTCTCTTTGTACCAGTTCCAATCATTTATTGTAATATCATCTATCGTCGTAGCCCCTTGCAATACATTCGATAGTTGGATTCGATCATAATTCGGATGTGGCTCACTTCCGAAGACAGTCACCTCAAACCTATCTGGTTGAATTTTTAAAATTTCTTCTATACATCTTACTCCAGCCATACCATTTCCGATTAGCGCCAATTTCTGCTTAGCCATGTTTTGTCCTCCAATAAGATTTTTTTGAAAGGATTATGTGTTTGATTATAGGTGAGGTCACAATTTATAACAACAAGTGTGTTATATAATCTTACATGATTTTTGAAAATTAATAATTAATGTTAGTTTTTATTACAAATATTCAGAAAATTAGGATATAATATCCTTATTGATCTTGCATAAATCAAAAATGAGGTGATTTTCATCGTCCAGCAAAAAGAATCATATATAGACAGAAAAGTAATTTCCATAGGAGTGGTCAGAGAATTAACCGGACTATCCGATAGACAAATTCGGTATTATGAAGAAAGAAAACTCGTCTTCCCCGAAAGGTCTAAGGGTGGTAACCGTAAATACTCATTTTCCGACGTCAAGGCATTGGTGGAAATCGCCGATAAAATAGAGGATGGAGTGCAAACCAATGAAATCAGACAGGAAAAATTAAAAGAGAACAGAAAAATTGAACAGGAAAAAATGCGAAAGAAAATGCTGCAAGGCCAATTAAATGCACATTTTGGCCTACGTAATTGATTTTCGCCAAGCAAACGGAATTATAACCGATTCAACAAGTACTATAATTTCCATATTTCAGATTTCGATAAAACAAGTCACAATTTCACCTTGCACCTTTAAAAATAGTTATTAACATTATTAAACTGGACATGATGACTAACATGTCCAGTTTTCCATTTTCACTACAGTAAAAGTTTTCTAACTATCATTCCTTTTCTAAGCGAACTCCTTTTCTTTTGTCTTCTCTGAAAACCATGATAATTTTACGGATAAATTCACCACTTCTCCTATTACAATCATGGCAGGATTGGCAACCTGCTCTCTTGTTACAATCGCCACTATTGAATCGATGGTTCCTGTAAAAGTTCGTTGAAAACCTGTCGTTCCTTGTTCGATGACAGCAACAGCAGTTTCAGCTTTCTTCCCGCAGGAACGTAGTTGTTTGCAGATATATGGAAGGTTTTTAATACCCATATAAATAGCAATGGTATCAACACCATGTACCAAATGATGCCAGTTGATGTTTTCAGGCTTGCCGGTCACGCCGTGTCCTGTGACAATTGCAAAGGAACTCCCCCATTCCCTATGAGTCACGGGAATTCCAGCATAAGCTGGCGCAGCGATTCCGGATGTGATTCCAGGAATTATTTCAAATTGAATTCCGTGCTTTACTAGCACCTCTGCTTCTTCACCCCCTCGTCCAAAGATGAAAGGATCTCCCCCTTTTAGACGAACAATCGTTTTTCCTTCTATTGATTTACTAATTAACAATTGATGAATGTCCTCTTGATGTATACAATGGTTACCAGGCGCTTTACCGCAATAAATGTATTCAGCTTCAGGTTTACCGTATAAAAGCAATTCACGATTTACCAATCGATCATACAAGATGACATCCGCTTCCGCGAGGCATTTGGTTGCCTTGACAGTAATTAAGTCTGGATCACCTGGTCCAGCACCAACAATATAGACCTTGCCTTTTTTCATTCTCTTTCCCCTTTTGTTTTTAGTCATGTAAATTCCATTTGATATGGGATTCTGTGTGGTTAGGCTTCCCCTTATTGAACCTAAAAAAGTTATGATGAAAGGGAAGAAAACTTCCCTTTAATTGGACGTTAACTCTACTAAAGGATGTACGTTTACAGCACTGACTTTAAAGCCAGGCATTTTGCATGCGGGATCTAAATCCTGTGAAACGAGGCGATTGACATTTTGTGAGTCTGCCCAATGGAAAGGAACGAATATAGTATCGTTGCGTATGGTTGCTGACCATTTGCTTCTTACAACAATACTTCCACGCCTTGATTCAATTTTCACCAAAGTATTGTCTGGAATATGAAATTTCTTGGCTGTTTCCGGATGGATTTCCATATATGATTCAAAATTTCTTGCGGATAATGATGAGCTTTTTCTCGTTTGTACTCCTGTTAAATAATGTGACATGATTCTTCCTGTTGTTAAATAAAGTGGGAAATCCGTACATGGCTGTTCTTTTGGAACAAAAGGCACATTATTAACCACAACCATGGCCGCCTTTCCATCCGGGTGGGCAAAAGACGTTTCGAATAACCTTTTTGTCCCTTTATGGTCAATGGATGGACATGGCCACAAAATGCCTCCTTCTTTTCTTAATCGATCATACGTTATACCATAATAGTCAGCGGTTCCCCCGCGGCTTGCCACTCTCAATTCTTCGAAAATCTCATTTGCAGATTGAAAGGGAAAAAACTCCCCTTTTCCCAGAGCTTTTGCTATATCACAAATGATTTGCCAATCATGCTTCACTTCCCCAGGTAACGAAAAACTTGCTTCCCGCAACGTTACCCGTCCTTCTAAATTCGTCATCGTTCCTTCATCCTCTAAATAAGACGAAGTAGGTAAAATCAAATCAGCCAATCTAGCAGTTTCAGAAACGAACATATCCACTGCGACAAGAAACTTTAATTTTCCTAAAGCCTTTTTGACAAAGTTAGCATTGGGATTAGAAACAATGGGATTGGAACACATTAAAAACATGCCGGTAATTTCACCTTCATTTATCTTCTCTATCATTTCGTATGCAGAGACACCTTTTCGTGGTAAATCGGCCTCATCGATTCCCCATATTCTTGCAATATGTAATCTGTGTTCCTCATTTTCAATCATGCGATAGCCTGGGAGCTGGTCTGCCTTTTGGCCATGCTCTCTTGCTCCCTGCCCATTCCCCTGTCCGGTAATAGCTCCATAGCCCGAATTCACTTTTCCGATTTTCCCTGTAATAATAAGAATATTGAGAAAATTACGAACGGCGGCAGAACCATCAGTTTGCTGCTCAACGCCCCTTGCTGTAAAAATCATTCCTGATTCTTCTTTCCCGAACATTACAGCCGCTTTTTGAATTTGGTCGCTAGGAACACCTGTCATTTCTGCAATTTCCTCCAACTGTAATGATGTAACATACTCTTTAACTTCGTTATAGCCATTTGCACGTTCCCGGATAAATGCTTCATCAATAAAATCCTCTTCAATGATCACTTTCAATAAACCGTTTGCCAACGCGGCATCCATCCCTGGTTTTACTTTTAGATGTAAGTCGGCCATTTTCGTTGTAGTTGTTTCTCGTGGATCTATAGCAATAATATATGCACCATTTTGTTTCGCTTTCTCAAAGTACGGCATGATAGTCGGCTGACATTCCGCAATATTCGTGCCTGCCAAGATAATGCACTTTGTGAACGGAACCTCTGATAAGCTGTTGGTCAGGCCTCTGTCCATACCAAACGTTTGGCTTGCTGCCGAAGCAGCTGCGGACATGCACAAACGGCCATTATAATCTATATACTTTGTTTTCAATGCTACTCTTGCAAATTTCCCAAGCAAATATGCTTCTTCATTTGTAATGGATGCACTTCCATAAACAGATAATGCATTTACACCATCTTCTGCTTGAATCTTAGTGAAATTCTCCTCAATGTGGTTTAATGCTTCCTCCCATGATATTCGAACAAATTCACCATTTTTTTTAAATAATGGGTATTTAATTCGATCTTTGTGCAAAGCATGTTGGTGTGCATTCATTCCTTTAATGCATAAGCGTCCCTCTGAGGTTGGATTATCTTTTCCAATCGTCATATACTTTTTTCTCGTAACTATTGTTTGTTCCAACAGCTGCATCTTACATTGCATGCTGCAAAATGGACATTGTGTATCATAACGTTTCTCTGATTGGGCCTCTTGTTGCTTCGTGCGGAAATACTTTAATAATAATTCGGTCAAGGCTCCTCACCCTTTACTCATGGATTTCTATAGATAACATTACCCGATAGTTTAAGACGTGCATCAAAAGGTACTTTCCATTTCGTTCATTCTCTGACCTCCGCCATTTCCAATCGTTGAGATAGTTGCTGACTAAGATCATTATCAAACAAAACTTCTCTAACATGAATTAAACCCACTCGTTCAATCCATTCCCAAGTCCGTTCTAAGTAATTGGCTGTTTCCCGATAATATTGAATAAAGCTGATGATGATTTCAATTGCTTCTTCATTTGTCCCAGCTACACATAACAGTTCTCCGGCACGTACATTACGCCCGCTGCTTCCGCCCACATATATTTCCCAGCCCCTGTCAATGCCCATAACACCTATATCTTTCGTTGTTGATCCTGCACCGTTATGCATACAAGCAGATATGCCCATCTTTAGACGGTAAGGTGTTGATACATGCTCCACTCTTTTTTCCAAGTCAACAGCAAGTAAAAGGGATTGCTTTTTATCACAAGAACAAACATGTTCACCGATACATGTTTTGACGTTTTGAACGGTGTTACCATATTTCGAACTTAACGGCATGTCTAAATCAGCCCACACACCTGGGAGATCTTCTTTTTTCACACCCATTAAATGTATCCTTTGTTCACTTGTTACCGCCACCCGGGATATATCATATTTATCTGCAACATTTGCAATTTTCCGCAAGTCTTTCGCATTCGTCATCCCGCCGTACATTTGCGGGATAACGGAGTATCGTTCATCACTTTGAACTGTTGCATTCTTTTGTTCGTTTATGAAAAGAGTTTGCTGTCTGATCTCGTACTCCGGATGAATCATCCCTAAATAATAGCTCAGGGCTGGCCGGCATGTTGAACAACCTCCTGTATTTCCCCATCCAAGAACATCCATCGCTTCTTGGACGGATGTTAAATCTTGGAGCTGCATTTTATACACGACTTCATCTTCCGTTAATGATGTACATGAACACAATGCAGTTTGTTCATTAGCCTGATCGGAAAGATTACCTTGAATATATGCCAAAAGCTCGGTCACTGCAGGCTTACATCCACCGCAAGAGCCTGAAGCCTTTGTGCATTGTTTAACTTGTTCCACGGTTGTTAATCCCTTATTTCGAACCGCTCCAATGATTGCCCCCTTTGAAACAGCATTACAATTACAAATGATTTCATGATTTGCCATAGAAGCGATTAATCCCTCAGCCGTACTTGGTGATTGGAACAGTACATGCTTTTCCTCTGACGATACAACTTGCCGCTTTAAAATCATATCAAGTAATCGTGAACTGACCTTTGTATCTCCATACAGAACAGCACCTATGATTTTTCTTCCTTGAAAAACCACCTTTTTATAAACACCATCTAATTCATCAAAAGTTGTGATTGATTTCGTTGTTTCATCACCAAGGAAATCTCCAACAGAAAATAACTCAACTCCTGATATTTTCAACTGGGTCGAAAGGATCGAACCTTGGTATCCGTTGCATTTCATCTCACAAATATGCTTTGCCAGCACTTCACCCTGTTCATATAGGGGTTTCACCAGTCCATAAACAATTCCGTGATGCTCAACACATTCACCTACCGCATAAATATTTGGGATGCTGGTTTCTAAATAGTCGTTTACAATAATGGCACGATTTGTATCAATTCCGCTTTCTTTGGCCAACTGAATATTCGGTCTGACTCCGGCAGCCATAACGACTAAATCTGCTTCCAGCTCCGTTCCATCTTTAAACCGGACACGCTCTACACGATCGTTACCGATTATCTCCTGAGTTTCCTTTTTTAAAAGAAAGTTCATACCCTGGTTTTCCAACTCTTTTTGCAGCAAAAGTGATGCCGTTGAATCAAGCTGCCTTTCCATTAAATGGTCAGCAATATGAACGACATTCACTTCCATGCCAAGGTTTAACAGCCCTCTCGCTGCTTCTAAACCTAATAAACCGCCTCCGATGACGACTGCTTTTTTATACTTGCGCGAAGTATCAATCATCTTTTGGCAATCTTCAATCGTCCGAAATGCAATGACTCCTTCTTTATCGACACCGGTAACAGGAAGAATAAATGGGATGGAACCTGTGGCAATTATCAGTTTATCGTAGTGAACTTCCCGTTCTTTGTCTGTTATTATCTTCCGAGTCTCTTTATCGATTTTCACAACCGTTTCCCCTGTGAACAATTGGATATTATTCTTTATATACCAGTCCCTGTCATTAATCGCAATATCCTCAAACGAAGTGTTGCCTTGAAGCACAGTCGACAATAAGATTCTGTTATAGTTAACGTGTGGTTCACTACCGAAAATAGTAATCTCAAATGCAGTCGGATCCATACTAATTATTGACTCAACACAGCGTAAACCCGCCATTCCGTTCCCTATTAAAACCAGTTTTTGTTTATACATTTTCTCCCCCCAAACAAGTACTGTAACAAGCAAATATTACCAGTAAACAAAGATCTAGATCTTAACTGAATTTTTTCCGAGTACCCACGTTTTTTTCCACGAAAGCTGAGCAAGGCCCAGGATAAGCAACGCCACGATCCCTACTGCGGAAAATACTAAAAATCCCGTAGCATATGTCCCAGTAATCTGTTTCAACGTACCTAGTATGTTTGGAACCAAGAATCCGCCAACACCTCCGGCAGCTCCTACAATTCCTGTGATAAAACCAATTTCTTTAGAAAATCGCTGTGGAACTAATTGAAAGACAGCTCCATTGCCCATACCGAGAAATAGCATCCCGATGAACAGCAGGATCGTAACCACAGTTAGAGAATAAAGAAAACTAATCCCAAACATACATATTGTGAGTCCGACGAATAAAAACATAAGCAGTTTAACTCCACCTATTTTATCGGCAATAAATCCTCCGACAGGACGAAAGAAACTTCCGGCGATGACACATAATGTAACAAATTCCCCTGCCCTAATCCGTGTTAACCCATACTCATCAACAAAAAAGATGTTTAAAAAGCTAGTAAATCCGACAAAGCCCCCAAATGTCACACTGTAAAGAATACAGAAATACCAAGTGTCCGTTATTTTAAATACGTTGAAATATTCCTTGAGCGGTTTTGCAGGCGGTTGAGATGGTGCGTCTTTTGCGATTAAAATATAAATGACGAACACGATGGTTAAAGGAATCAAAGCTAATCCCATAACATTATGCCAGCCCAGTGATTCTGCAATACGCGGTCCAAACAATGTAGCAAAAAGAGTTCCGCTGTTACCTGCTCCAGCAATGCCCATCGCAAGACCCTGCAAATGCGGGGGATACCAGCGACTAGCCATAGGAAGTGCTGCAGCAAAACTTGCACCAGCCACTCCGAGTAAAATCCCAATTAAATAGAGCTCGGCTAAACTTCCTCCGAATAACCATCCCCAAAAAAGCGGAATCATCGTAACAAGCATCCCGCCGATTGCTGTTTTCCGCGGACCGATGCGATCTGTCAAATAACCAAGTACGATTCGAAAAAACGAGCCTCCCAAAATCGGAATAGCTACAATCAAGCCTTTTTCGGCTGGGGAAAGTCCGAAATCCTTTGTAATATAGACACCGAGTGCACCTAATAGTACCCAAATCATAAAACTGATATCAAAATAAAGGAATGAAGCTAATAATGACGGGGCATGACCGCTTTTTTTCAATTCAGATATTTTCATTTTTCATCTCTCCAATGCTTTATTAATTGAATATTCGTTTATTTTACTCTTATAAAAGGAAGATTTCTTGGTTTATGTAAGAAAACATCACACACTTTTTTTAAAGGTTATTAAATTTGAATACTTTAAAGGAGTTATTGGTTAAAATTTAATAATTTCATTTCCTTTTTCTTATATTAATTGAATGATATTGTGGTTTACTTAGGTGATGTAAAGTTTACAGTTATGGAAGGGGATATGCCAAAGCAAATAAGCTTTTTCATAATATCCTCCATACAAAAAAAGAGAAACCTGATGATTTAGCTTCTCTTCGCTACAAACTCCACATTTTTAAATTTATGGCTTATATAACATGTATGCTAGGAATCAATAGGGCACCGAAAATAATTCTTTTATTAATGATGACTGCATCTTCTTTAGGGGGCGGGTTCTTCCCACGGCACAAAACAAGGACCCCCTTCATATGATGTGTTAAGAGCGGCAAGAGATATTTAATAATCTGATTATATCCGGGGAAAGGTTGGGTGCAATAATATGAAGCAATATCCATTTCAGAACATCCCATTTCAAAACCTTCAGAAAAAAGACATGTCATTTGAAGAGGTATTTGTTCATATTGTTGAGTTCATGGAATTAAATCCTTCCGGTAACTATCAATTGATGGTCGGGACAGATTCGCAAGTACATAAAAAACATACCGTTTTCATTACAGGCATCGTGATACGGCAGGTCGGAAATGGTGTATGGGGTTGTATAAGAAAAGTGATGATCCCTAGAAGGATGCTGCATTTACATGAGCGCATTTCCCAAGAGCTGTCGTTAACAGAAGAAATCGTATCCATGTTTACGGAAGAAAGAAAAAATCAGTTAATCGATATTGTCCTGCCTGCTGTATATCAAGGGGCAACGTTCACAATGGAAGGGCACATTGATATCGGGATTGGAAAACGGAACAAAACCAGTGAGTTTGTCAAAGAAATGGTAGCCAGGATGGAATCCATGGGCGTGGAACCAAAAATCAAACCCAATGCTTTCGTCGCTTCAAGTTATGCCAACCGGTATACAAAAAAAGAGTGAATGTCTCCAAAACATGTAATTATCAAATGGTTCCAACACTGGATCCTTTTAAGCTGACAGAACAATATGGTTAGGAAACTTCCAGACTGCAATAAGGTACATACAATTTGAAAAACAGCAAAAAACCGGCCTCAGAAAGAGACCGGCTTGAACATTTAAAGATATTAGCCGCCATTGCCGTATCCAGTAAGAAAGTTTTAAACCACCACTCCTCAAAGTGGGTGTTTGCAGAAAAAATCCTGTTGTCCAAGTCAGTGACGAGGCATAACATTCCTGTTTCAATATAAAACTCCCTATTACAGCTTAAAGGTTAAAACTTTATTATCATTACGAACAGTGCAGCTTGTATTGATATAATACCTGAATTCCTCATAAGTTACAATGTTAATAATCACCATATGAATAGCCTATGGCTGTAGAAGGAAAAGACGCCTAAAAGGCGTTCGTTAGACTAAAGCTATGGCTGTTTTCGCATACTTTGTTGCTATTTACCAAGTAAAGCGGTGTGGTTGATTTCCCCTCCAGATGCTCGCTTTCCGCGGGGCGGGCGGTGAGCCTCCTCGGCGTAAACGCCTGTGGGGTCTCACCTGTCCCGCTGCTCCCGCAGGAGTCTCGCACTTGCGCTCCAATCAACCTTAAATCGTTTTGTTTTAAAAACAATCTTTACGAAAAGAGCCAAAGCTATTGATCAAAATAACCGATAAAATCCGCTTGGTCTTTATTTTGCAGATATAGTACCGTTTCTTTGTCAGAAATGGTAGGCAGTCCGAAATTTTTCTCATACCTCTCAATTCCTTTTCCTGTAATGATAATCCAATCTCCTTCCTTTCCTGCTTGGAACGCCTCCTGTATAGCAAGTGTCCGATCTGGAATAACCTTCCCATTTCCAGCAAAGTAATCGCTTTGGAGTTCATTTAGGGACGATTCCATCTCTTCTAATCCCTCCGAATTCAGATCATCCATCGTCAAAATCGAAACATCACTATGTTCCGATGATACTTTAACCATTTCAGCCCTTTTGGTTGTATCTCGTCCACCTCGGAAACCAAAGATATGATAAATTTTTTTGGCCCCGCATTCTTGGGCAGTTTGAAGCATATGTTGAATGGCATCTGCAGTGTGTGCATAATCAATGACTATTGTCGGTCCAAATTCTTTCTTATACATTTCAAATCTTCCTGGCACACCGGAAAATCGTTTCAGTGAAGTGAGGATTTCCTCTTTTGAAATTGGAAACATCTTCGCTACGGAATACGCAGCTATTGCGTTATATAAATTATGAAGTCCAGGTAAAGGTAACTCAATTTTCACAAAATCATGATTCTCATTCAATAAAATAAAGGGGTTTATTGCAGCATTATAATTGGTGATGGTTAAATCGCAGCGATTGGATTTTCCAAATACAAAGGCACTGACACTCTTCTCACGTAAGTATTCTTGTAGTCTTTCTCCCCAGAAATCATCCCCATTGATAATTGCAAGACCATTTGGTTTCAATTTTTCAAAAAGCAGTAATTTTGCAAGGAAATAATCCTCCATCGTACCGTGGAAGTCGAGATGGTCATGATACAAATTCGTGAAGACACAGAAATCAAATTCAATTCCTTCCAATCTGTATTGGGCTAATCCATGAGAAGACACTTCCATTATGACAACCATGTCCTGACTGGCTGCCAGCAAGGAATTCAGTTTCATGGTACCTGGAGTCGTATTATGGGAATCGACTTTGATTCCGTTGATAATATGCTGTATCGTACCAATGACGGAACAGGTAACCCCATTCTCTTCTAATATTTGCTGAAGCATATAGCTCGTTGTGGTTTTTCCATTTGTGCCCGTAATTCCTATCATTATTTTTTGATTGCTGGGATCTCCATAAAACCTTTTGGCGATTAGCCCTAATGCTTTTCGACTGTTCTCCACTCGTAAATAGGGAACATCCAATCCCTTAATATCTCGATTGCCAATCACAGCCGATGCCCCTAAACGAATTGCATCTTTAATGTAATTATGGCCATCGGACGTATAACCGGTTACGGCAACAAAAAGGAATCCTTTTTTAATTTCTTTAGAATTATCGGTTACACCTGTGATGGATATATGTTCAACGTCCTTCGGCAAATTCCCGTTTATTGCTTCTTTCAATATGTCTTTAAGGATCATTAACTTTTCTCCTTTTTCATGTAAGCCATTCACCTGACTTATGAAAATAAAATTCATAGGTAACAATAAGCCCATTTTTAGTATTTACCAGTACTCTAAAAATAATTGTTAATCCAGATTTTGTTAGTTGTAATAAAGGCCAGAAGGAAAAAAGAAAGAAAAGCAGCCAAAATTGGCTGCTTTTCTTATGGATATGCTGTATTTAGGTGTTGGCAAACTGCAAGATAATTACGATTGAATTTCCAGGGATTTGGTTTCGGCCTTTTGATTGTACAATGGCAAAATGAAAAACATCCCCAGAATAAAAAAGAAAGCGGCTGTTTCAAATATGGCGACGAGTGAAAATTGCTCTTTCAGTACACCTGCTGCACTCATGGTCAACACCATCGATCCAGTGAATAGCGGGCTTAAGATTCCATTGACCCTTCCGATGAACTCGCCTTCGGTCCTCTGTAAAATCAAAGTATTGATCCCGATTTGAATACAAGGCAGCATTAGCCCATTAAAGAACTCGGCTGTAAGTGTAATCCAAAGATTTGTTGAAAGCCCCATTACCGCTAATCCAATGGCATTCACAAGCATTCCGAAAGCTAATAATCTTTGAGGTGCCACTTTTTTAGCAAAAATCATCACACCGGCACCACCTAAAATCATGCCAAACCCATTCACCATAAATAACCATTGCAGATTTTCCTTAGGCAGTTCCAGTTGTTCCGTAACAAGGAATATAGAGAGCGGCTGAATGAAACCCAGTCCGAGCCCGGCTGCCAGAAAACATAAACCAAGTAAGCTTAGTTCCTTTTTTCGCAACACATACCTCACTCCGCTTTTCATTTCCTGCCATATCGTTGTTTTTGCGGTCTCTTCATTCAGTTTACGATCTTTTGGAAGAAAGGCGAGTGCACCAGCTGAAAGTAAAAACGCCAGGCCAGTAATCGCAATCGAAATGTTTATCCCGAATGATTGGAAGGCGAATGTACCGAGAATCGGACCTAAAACCATAAATACTGCAAAGACGGTCTGATAAACAGACATCCCTGTCTGAATTTGGCTTTCTGGCAAATGCATCTTAAAAAGCTTCATGCCTGATGGCTGAGAAAACTGAGAAAGTATCGCCGAAATCAAAGTTGCGAAGAATACCATTTTCCAACTGCCGAAGATAAGCGAGATAAGCACAGCAAATACGGATAGTGCACTTAATATATCACACCAAACCATCGTTTTTTTCGGACTCCAGCGGTCAGCAAACGTCCCTCCAATAAATGAAAAAATAAAAATGGGTGCGAATTCCGCTACTGATATCATGGAAATGGCAAAGGCATCTCCATTTGTCTTTTCCATGACGAATAACAAAACGGCAAAATTCCGTACCCATATCCCTATTTGTAAAAACAAGCCTGATAAGATAATGGCCCGGAATACTCGATTTGTAAAAATGTTAGGTTCCTTATTAATTAACGTTTCAGATGTGTTATTCGCCAATATAAAAACCTCCTGTGAAATATCTGGACAGGAGGCAGTACAATACAAATTCAACAAGGAAAAATATCCCTAATCTAAGGAACACAATGATCTTTGTTTGTATTTTAATGTACAGACTAATCCTATCCAGAAAAAAAGTTCGTTTTAAGCACGCATTTTTTCTTAAAAAATAGGATTAAATGATCATTGTTTAAAGGTCACCCTTCCATTTTATGTTATTTTCATAATAATTTATTTAATCTGATAAATCAAGGGCAAATTAATAAAACTTTTTTTGATGGGTTTGTTCTATTTTCTTGTATAAAAAAAGGACTTCCTTTAAAAGAAAGTCCTTTAATATCCTTAGGCTTCAAAGGACTTTCACTAATAAAGCTTCTGCCCTTTGTTACCTTATCCATCATTTTTTCATGACCTTTTCCTGGATTATCTCAAGCGAATGTGTTTCTTCTTTTCAGTTCTCCAATAAACGTTCTTGATTAGGATTGCCCTGAACAAGCAAATGGGAAGATGGCATTAGAATTTGATTCTCATGTAAAGCAGTCATCATTTCAAACCTCACGCTTCTCGATGTTTCAAAGTAATCATCAGGTTTCACAAGTCCCACTATGCATAGTTCATATCCAACATATTTAAGATTCGGATTTAAATCCGTAATGCCAATGTACCTAAAATCCTCTTCAGGTGTATCATCTTCTAGTCTTAGAAGGCTTTCACCATACTTCTCATTACAGATAATACATATATTCTCCAACAGCCGCTTTACCCTTTCGGGATTTTCTTGATAACTTACTGTGATGCGTTCAATGATTCGCATTCTTCCTTTATTAAAATTTTGAATCGTCCTGATTTCACTGTGTGGGATGGTCAGCAATTTTCCTGACCATTCCCTGATCTGCATGAACCGGATACCGATTTCCTCAATCGTCCCGGAACTTGTCCCATTAAAGGTCACAAAATTCCCTACCCGGAATTCGTTATCTGAAAGCCTTACGAATCCCAATAAGATATCCTTAAGCATTTGCTGAGCCGCAAATCCGATCACGACCCCTACAATCCCAGCTCCAGCCATGATTCCTTTTATGTCTATAAACTGTCCAATCAGATAAATGAGGAAAAGTCCTGCAAGGCCGTACCTAAGAGCAGAACGAGTAACCCCCTGTATCGTTCTTTCGACTTCTTCCACAAAAAAATCAGATCTCTTAAAGAACCATTCAACCATTTTATTCAAAATATAATAAACGGCCAATAACAGTAAAGCTAATATAAAAAGCCTCAATACTAAAAATTCTTCCAAATAATCCATAGCCTGTTCTGTAAATTTCAAGACATTCATGTTTCCACCTCCATTCCACTTTATTCAGAATCGATTAAAATCCAGTCATCATCCTTGCCTATTATCCCTTTATCAAGGATAAGTCTCGTTTTAAGGCGATAGGAAACCCCCCGCTTATAAGGCTCCTTTAATATAGGCAGACAAAAGTTAAAAGGAATTTCATTGCTTTCCCCTGAATTAATCTCTCTTGAAGACAAAATGGTGCTCGTTTTAAGGATTTCTTCCATTCCCGTAGAATGAGTATCCATGATCAAATCACATTCAATCCTTCTTATTCTTTGCGCAAGGGTACCACCCTTAATCAAGAAATATCCATTTATGCATTCACCAGATTTATACGTATTTTTCGGAAGGATTAAATCTATTTGTGCAGAACCTATCCCTAAAAGTAACAAAGATTTTCTAAGTATCAAAGAATACACTCCATTTATATTTATTTGTTTTTCTATTAAACCCACATGTTTATACATTTCCTTATGAACTGCATGATCCGGACTACAAAAAAACCTTTACCATTTTGGTAAAGGTTTTCTAAAAATAAATAGACCTTTACCAATAGGTAAGGTCTGGCTAACAACAATATGCTGCCAACAACACCGAGAGCAAAGAGCTCCGTAATGACGACATTGTTGTAAAAGCTACTCCCCTTTGGAGAATGTATTAAAGTATATAATTTATAATACGGTAGGATTGGAAAGTTTGTCAAACCTTTATATTTTATTATTTTCAAGTCCCTCCCGGAAAATTCGGGTTTTTTGTACATATCTTGATATTAATGAAAATATAATGAATTAACTTGTCCCTTTATTGCAAAAGTATTAACTTCTGGGTTTTAAATAGACCAGTTGGTGGAATAAGTATGTAACAGCCAAGTCCTTACAAATGGATGAACGCTCCTTTCAAAAAGAATAAAGTGAACAAACTATGTATATATAAAATTTTATTTAAAAATTATCAAAATTTCTCTTTTACTTACGCCAATCATGTTGTAATATAAATGTAACAATTGTAATATTAATTAAACTTTCGTTACATAAGTATCCTATTAGGGATTGGGGAGATAAAATATGAAAAAATTTTCAGGTATGCTATTATCCATTATCATTTTATTTTTCACATTAAGCGGTCAGGTTACCGCAAAAACGACATCACAGAATTTGTCTGATGCAAATGCATTAAAGATAGCCGATAATGCCAGCAAACATTTTTGGAATGCTTTACATGGGTATAAAACCCGTTCATGTTCACAAAAAACTTTCAATTATAAAGGGACAGCGTATTCATACCTTTGCCAAGAGTTTAATACAAAAGATAAGTTGACTACCTACTTAGCAGAGACATTTACTAATAATGCTGTTGAAAAAGGGCTGAACAAATATAGTTACATTACCCATAAAGGGAAATTAGCACGTCCTATCGGAGACGGCGACAGCATGTTAGAGTGGAGAAAAGCAAAAATTAAACTGGTCTATCAAAAAACTAACGTTAGATCCTACAATTTAACTGTACCTACTGTCGACGGTGACTCAGTAAAAAGAACAGTTACCTTTTATAAGTCCGGATCCACTTGGAAAGTTAATCAGTTCGATGCAGTTCAATAAAAAAATGGTTTAAATGTAACGCCTCATATGCTGTATAGTTAGTTAAAAACTATATTTCATATGAGGTGTTTTTCTGTTTTCCGTTGAAATTCGAGAAATAATCTTACAGACTTGTAACACCTCATTTTTCACTTCAGGGAACTTTTAATCAAAAAAACACAGCTAGATGCTGTGCCTTAACGGATTTTTGCCTTACGGAAGCCTTGATAGGAATCGTAGGCGGCAAAAAAGATGGAGATGAGTATGAGCCCCCAGTAAATCGAGGTTTTCCATTCATCGATTGAAAATAGTGTTTTTTGGTAAGTAATGAATTCAGGGTTCAATAAATCAGGATTACTGATGATGATGATGAAAGTCAGAGTGGATAACAGCTGGTATATGGCATGAATTAAGGCTAGTTTCAGGGTCCATCGTCTTAAAAATAATTTATAAATCGCCAAGAGCACCCCGATGATGACGACGCATGATACCAGCAGCCAATAGGAGTTCAATACTTCTTGATTGAAAGAAGGTGTCACGAAAATGAGACTGCCATTTCTTTTTTCATAGACTCCTAAGAGGTTTACTGCATTGAAATAAAGGGCCGCGAAGACAGAAAGACCTAACAAACTCGCAAAAATTTCGATCATAGGAACCGCTTTTTTCTTTGAAATGTTCGGAATATCTTTTAGGTTTTCCGGTGTCCATGGTTTCAAGTCTTTTGTTAAAGGCGACTGGTCTTTTGAAGGATCCACGCGTTCTAAAATGGCAAATGAAATCGTTAACCAGAAAAACACTTGGATACCTGTACTGATCATACCCGAAATCCCTTTCCCGATTATTATTAAAATTGCGTCAACAACCGTATTACCCATATCCCGAAAAGGATTATCCCCTACTAATCCGATCAGCGAAATGACTGCAGCGATTGGTAAAATCATTTTCAACAGACAGATGTAAACATCAAAATAACGCGGTCCAATCAGATGCATAGGCCGATCGCGATAACGACTTGCAAGTGTAACCGGATCTCCTAATTTTAAAAGGACGGCTTTCACGTCTTGCTCCGTATGATCCACCGGAAGCATATCTTCGATTGTAGATTGAAGTTCAAGCGCAATATCCTCCCGGCTTTTTTCTGGCAGCGTGCGGGTCACTTCCTGAATATAAAGTTCAATCAGCTCCATCTTCTCCCTCTCCTTTTAATAATATATAAAGCTCTTGAGAAGTTTTTTCCCATTCTTCCTTTAACTGAGTGAATATTTCTCCCCCATAATCGCTTAAAGCATAGTACTTGCGCGGTCTACTTTCAGAAGTATTCCAGCTGCTGGTGACCAATTCTTGTTTTTCCAGGCGGCGAAGCAAAGGATATAAAGTACTTTGATCAATGGTAATTCCCGACTTCTCTAAACGCTGGACAAGCGAGTACCCATACTGAGGGGTTTTGAGCTGACTTAGAACAGCTAACGTCAAAGTGCCTCTGCGCAGCTCAGTGGTTAATGAATTCAGTAAATTGCTCATCCAATCACCTCTTCTCTATACTATGTGACGTACACCATACCTTATACTATGCATCATACACTATTTTAGTTCTTACAACACCATAAAAATGAAAATATATTTTATTTAAAGCAAAAAAAAAGAAGCGTTTCACGCCTCTCCGTTTTGCTTTATTAATATCACACAAGAATGACCCATAATATCATCGTCCAAATAATTGGACCGCTCCTTGTATTAAGGTTGCCATTTTTTTAGTTTTCTAGGCATCCGTCACTTTCAAATTCTGGAAATCTCACTGAACCTCATTACATAATTGACCGATGTTCTCGACTTCAACTATGACCTCATCCCCCGACTTGATCGGGCAGCTGCCAGATGGTGAACCCGTGGCCAAAATGTCACCGGGCTCCAGTGTCATTACTTGTGAAAGCCAGCTGATTAGAAACGGAATGCTCAGAGACATTTCATTGGTATTTCCGTCTTGGACAACGCGGCCGTTTAAAGTGGTCACAATCCGCAAATTAGTCGGATCTACCCCGGTAACGATGCACGGTCCCAAAGGTCCGAATGTATCAAATCCTTTGCCCCGCGTAAACTGTGGGTCTTTTTTTGTAAGATCTCTTGCAGTGACGTCATTGAATATCGTGCAACCGAACACATAATCAAGCGCATCTTCTTCTTTGATGTTTTTTCCGCGCTTTCCAATCACCAAGGCTACTTCCCCTTCAAGTTCCACTTGGTTGGATAGCTCGTTTGGAGGAAGGATAATTTTCTCCTTGTCTGCAATAAGCGAAGATAATGGCTTCAAGAAGAGAAATGGTTCTACAAGGTTCGCCTCTCCCCCTGTTTCCTTTGCATGACCTGCATATGTCCAGCCGAAATTAACAACTTTCGAAGGTTTTACAGGTTCCAGAATTTTCACGTCACTATATTTCAGCTCTACCCCGTCATACTTTATTTCCTTGTTGACAAGTTCAGCAAAACTGCTGGACAGTTGTAATATCATCTCATCCTCAACAATACCGTAATGTATCTTGCCCTGTTGATTCTGATAGCGAACTATTTTTTGTGTTTTTTGTAACACATGCATGATGAATAAACTCCTTTGATAAGTAAGGTATACTGAATTTAGAAAATTTAATAGCCGGGTCTCCACCGAAGATTCCAACTCTATAACAGATAGCTCAACAATGTGCAAAGAAAGTGCAGCCCTGGTGGTAGATTATTTTATTCGATGAAGTACTAAAAGGACTTTATTCGATTTCATAGAACAGTTCAATAATGAGCAATGAAATGTAGTTGAAGCACTGACACTTACTTTAAAACAATAAGTCAGACGAAATGTATGCGGTGGATCGGTCATATGTCTAAAAATTTTTTTATATGTTTATATGGTCTTTTTTTTAATATAAGTGTCAGCATCTTGAGAGTGCTCCCAACATTCAAGATTTTCAAGCCCTTTAATGCTGTCTTTATAAAAAACAGGATCTTGACCAGCTTTTTTCTGTTTCATATAATCACTTAATGCTGCAAAAGCTACTTTTGATAATAAGAAAACAGCAATTAAGTTTACGATAACCATCAAGCCCATAAATAAATCTGCTAAATCCCATACAAGCTCGACCTTTGCAATCGAACCGAATACAATCATTGCGAACGCGCCTATTCGATAAAGAATCAACCATACTTTACTTGAGTGTAAAAATCGAATATTTGTTTCCCCATAATAATAGTTACCAATTAGCGAACCGAATGCAAATAGGAAAACAAAGATCGCAAGACAACCTGATGCCCAGGAACCGATGTGTTCACTTAATGAAGTTTGTGTAAGTGCAATGCCAGTTAGCCCTGGTTGTTTATAAGCATCCGAAAGTAAAATAATAAATGCTGTGCTTGTACAGATAATCAGTGTATCCGTCAATACGCCAAATGCCTGAATCAGTCCTTGTTTCACCGGATGACTTGTTTTTGCAGTTGCGGCAACGTTTGGCGCACTCCCCATACCAGCTTCATTCGAGAATAAACCACGTTTAACCCCATTCATGAACGCAGCGCCGATTGAACCGCCTGCAAGTTGTTCAAAGCCGAACGCGTTATTAATAATAAGAGAAAGAATTTCCGGCATTTTGGTAATGTTCATTGCTACGACAAATAATGCCATTCCAAGGTATAACACACCAAGAACCATAACCTTGTATTCAGAAATTTTTGCAATACGTTTTACACCGCCAAAGATAATCGCAGCGAAAGCAAGTGTCATGAGAATCCCTACAGTTAAACGATCTGCACCAAATGAGTTCTCAAAAGCAATTGTAACGGTATTTGATTGTACAGAATTGAATACAAGACCGAAAGAAAGCGTAATTAAAATGGAGAATAATACTCCCATCCAACGTTTGTTCAATCCTTTTTCCATATAATAGGATGGACCACCTCGGAAACCAGTTTTATCTTTTACTTTATATACTTGTGCTAACGTACTTTCAATAAAGCTGGTTGCCGAGCTAATAATTGCAATAATCCACATCCAGAAAATCGCTCCAGGACCGCCTAATGCAATCGCAATCGCAATTCCTGTGATATTGCCTGTTCCAACTCGAGCGGCCATACCGATACAGAACGCTTGAAAGGGAGAAACGCTGTCTTTAGAACCCTTTCTTCCTTCCATTAATACACGGACCATTTCCTTTAACATTCTAACCTGTACAAATTTCAATTTAAATGTGAAATAAATCCCACAAGAAACAAGCATAATAATTAATAATTTTGACCAAAGGAAATCATTCGTTACGCCAATTACATCATGTAATAATTGTTGCATTTAAACACCTCTTATTAAAATTTACTAGCTTAGAAGATACATATGGTTTTTTCTCTGTAAAAAAAGATCAACTTCATCAACTGATGAAGTTTGTCCAAAATCAGGAGTTTATAGCCCCCAAATATTTGTGTTAATAGACTAATTAGCGGTATTTCAAAAATATAAGGAAATATCTGCTGCAATCGTTGTTTCCATCATTTCTTTTACCTTTTTAGGATCTGTTGTTTTTCCTAGCACCCACATCAATTTCGGCACGATTGCTTCTGTGTTCATATTTTTAGAACGTACTACACGATCATGGTCAATTTTCCGACCAACTTCATATATACCCATGTCTTCTCCTTCTTCGAGACATTGAGTCGTAATGACAACCGATACACCGTGCTCTGTCAATTCAATTAATTTCGCTAAAATGTTGCGCACTTGAAAAGGTACACCACCACTTCCATAGCTCTCTACGACCACTCCTTTATACAAACCTTTTAGGCAGTCAAAAAATTCTGGTTTTATTCCTGGATGTAATTTCACAACCGCCACATCTGTACAAAGTGATGTATCTAATTGAATGTGTTTCCTTTTTTTGATTTGAATGGATTTATTATATTCAATATGGTCATCATGTATCGATGCAACATACGGATAATTAATACTTTCAAAGGCATCATAGCTTTTCGTTCTAAGTTTAATCGCTCTTGTCCCTTGAATGACTTTGCCGTCAAATACAATATATACCCCACCTATTTCTTCACAAGCAAAACGAATGGCATCTGAAATGTTTCGTTTTGCATCTGTTTTACTAAACGAAATAGGAATTTGCGAACCTGTAATTACAATCGGTTTTGATGCATCTTGTAACATATAAGAAATTGCAGCTGATGTGTAAGCCATTGTATCGGTGCCATGCGTAATAATGAAGCCATCGTAATGATCGTAATGTTCGTAAATAGCATTCGCCAAGTCTATCCAAAACTCTGGTTGCATGTTGGTGCTATCAATGTTCATTAACTCCTTCGTATCAATACGGCAACGTACATTTAATTCAGGTATGTAACTTAATAAATCATCGGCGTGCAGTTCAGGTGCAAGTCCGTTTTCTCCTTCAAGTGAGGCTACTGTTCCACCAGTCGTAATCAACATTAATTTTTTCAATGATAATGTCTCCCCTACTACAATATGTTTTCAAAAAAGTATTCAATTCGCATGCTTTTATTCAATTCGCGTACATTCCATGTAATTATATTAACATAAACATAATAATTCAAGATAAAAATTTTCAATTTTTGTACACTACTTTTTTTTGAAGCCACAGAATGATTTTTACTTACTGAATAATCAGAGCTGAGTTCTATTTCTATACGTGAACCATTTCGTGAAATGACGTACAATAATATTCTTCTGCACGCAAAAAAAGCGATCCATCATCTAAGAATCGCATTTGTTCTATTTAACTATTTCTTATTCAACTAAACTGCCTTAAAGACAGTTCTGATTTCATGATATCAAAAAAATTTCCCATAACAGCGTTATCGTAACAGAGACATGCTCTGTGTAAAGCCATGCTCCCAAAGGATTATGGTTTTAAAACGACTTTTATACAATCATCCTCACGATTATTAAAAATTTGATACCCATGACTTGCGTCTTCAAGGGACATTTTGTGTGTGATAATTTCCCTTGGGTCAAATTCGTTATTTGTTATTTTTTTAAACAATTCTGGCATTAAATGAATGACTGGAGCTTGTCCCATTTTAAGATTAATATTTCTTATCCAAAATGCACCTAATGGAAAAAGATTATAGTTACCCCCGTAAACACCAGTCATTTGCACAGTACCATACTTCCGGACAGCTTTAGTAGAAATTTGAATGGGTCCAAGGGTTCCGCCCTGCAGTTTGAATTTTTGTTCCAGAAACTCTAGGGGTGATTTCTTTCCGTCCATACCTACACAATCGATGACGACATCTGCCCCACCATGAGTAATCTCTTTTAAATGTTCACCCATATCGGGGTATTTTGTGAACTCAAATACCTCAACTTTGTTCATCTTTTTCGCATGATCGATCCGGTAATCCAAGTAATCAATTGCTATCACACGTTTTGCACCTTTCATCCAGGCAAATTTTTGTACCATCAACCCAACAGGTCCACATCCAAGAACTATAACAGTATCGCCTGATTTTACACCTGCATTTATTACACTCCAATAAGCTGTTGGCAGAACATCCGATAAAAAGAGCAGTGACTCATCTTCCAATTCGCATGATTCCTCGATAACAAAGGGAGTGAAATTTCCAAAAGGGACTTTTAAATATTCAGCCTGACCACCTGGATGGTTACCGAACTTTTCCGTATAACCAAAGTATCCTCCAGAATCATAATGAGGGTTTGAGTTATCGCACTGGCTTTCCATTTCATGTTGGCAATAAAAGCAATGTCCGCATGAAACATTAAAGGGAACGACAACACGGTCTCCCTTTTTTACTTTTGTGACTTCAGGTCCAACTTCTTCTACAATACCCATTGGTTCGTGACCGATAATATATCCTGGGGGTAATGGCATGTTACCTTGATATAAATGCAAATCAGATCCGCAAATAGCGGTAGAAGTAATCTTAACTATGATATCGTCTTTTTTTTCTAATTTTGCATCCTCTACTTGGTTAACCTGTACATGATTTGGTCCTTGATAAGTTACAGCCTTCATAAATGCCGGTCCCTCCTAATTCTAATATTCACTGTTAACACTCTTAACTATGTTCAGCAAGGAAAGTAAATAATATACTTAGTCACTCTTAGCATAATTTTTATGTAAGTTAATAAAGTTGCACGGTTTATAATAAAGGCGTACTGTCTTGATTGCGAATTATTGGTGATGGCGATCGAATTAGTTTTTGAAATTGTATATAGCGTGAAATAATTCGGGGAATTAAATTTCTGGTAACAACCATTCCATATAAGAAAAGGAGCTGCTGATAAGCTTCTTATAATGAAGAAACGCACCCGTTAGCTCAACAAGGATATTTTTCTATTTTTGCACTTTTACCAAGGAAAGTTGTATTTCTAATTATTCTCGGAATATCCAGGAAAATTATTGTATTGGCAGCATCAAGGCTTGGATAGCGGCAGTAATTACTCCAATTTTCGAAACAGCAATAATCGCTAATTGCATATAAACGTTGCCAAGGAGTTGCTTCAGAGATAGCGATCATACCTTTCTTTCCAAATAATACAACTACCATTCACATTAAAAAGGTAAATTAGTATATTAAATTTTCTTGGTGGTTTAGGATATAAATCCAGAACAATTATAGGGGTAGAAGCAGGATGAGATTAGTCATTTGGACAAATCCTTTCTTCCTCTAAATGACCTGAACGTTTTATCTTTGTCTGGAGATAATTCTCATTAAACTCCGAAATATCCCCCCATAAAGGCTTTCTACCTGCAACCTCCAAACCGGCGTTTTTCAAAGCTTCCAACTTTTTGGGGTTATTGGTCATAAGTGTAACCGGCTTGGATCTTAGTGCTTTCAATACCAATATCGCGTCATTATAGTTTCTGGAATCATCAACAAAACCCAGTTTTTTATTAGCATCAACTGTATCATAGCCATTTTCCTGAAGGATATAAGCCAGTGCTTTACTAAAGAGGCCAATTCCTCTTCCTTCATGATTGGCTAGATAAAACAACGCGCCCACACCATGTTCCACTATCATTTTCATGGATTTTTTCAATTGATAACCGCAGTCGCATCGCTTACTGCCAAATATGTCACCTGTATGACAAATGGAATGCATTCTGATAATGGCATCATCACCATTTGAAAAGTCACCATATACTAACACACTTGATTGCTGCAATTCAGCTAAATTAACAGAAGATAATTTTTCAATAATTCTCTCATAGTTTTCTGTTACTTCGTCACAATTTAGCCAACAATACCATTTGAACACTACCGTCTCCCCATATAAGTTAACTGGTAGTCGAATGGGACCAACTAAATAAATTGCCTTTTTATCTATTTTAATTAAACGAATTTTATCTTCTATAACTGAAAGAACTTTCGAATCAAACTTTGTTTGGGTCATGAGTTTCACTCCTTTTTTGAGTTAGTTTAAGCATCGATGCAAAATTTATCCCATTAGAATTTTTCTCAGCTTCTATGAACTATTTTACTTTTCATTCTTCCTTAACTCTCCATTTATTCTTATGGATACTTCAAGAAAATGATATGGACAGAATAATTGATTATCCCAAATGACTTTAAACGCTGAGATGAATCGAGTTAATTTACTATACTCATTCACCTTCACCTCTTTTCAATTCTTTGAACGAATCTGCCCCGATAGTGGCATAAAGAAAAAGCTGCCTTAAAGACAGCTCCAAATTACAGAATTTTATAAAATGCCCACCGTTAACTAAATAGGAATTCTCATAAACCTTGAAGACTAATCTCTTAGGCTAATCATTTATTTCGAACCCCTTCAAAAAGTATTCAACCGTTTCAGGTTCTTCTTCTATTTAGTTCCCTTTCTTTAATCTTTAAGCTCTTTTAGAAAACAATTCATTACCCCTATTTTTAATCGCTCCCAAAAAAGTCCGCATTACTTGTTCGGCTGACCCTTCCAACAATTCAGCTCCTCTTTCCATAGCTTCCTTTAACGGCATAGGGGCGCTCACTAAACTATGAACACTAGTTACTCCATGTTGATATAAAACTTCAATACCGGTTCCGATCGATCCAGCTAAAACAAATACTGGAATACCGTGCTTTTTGGCTTCTTGTGCAACTCCCATTGGTGTTTTGCCCGAAGCTGTCTGGTAATCGATTTGGCCCTCACCGGTAAAGACACAATCAGCATCGGACAATCTTTCACCCATTTTCGTATGCTCCAATACAATATCGATCCCCCTTTTTGTTTCTGCTGGGAAAAAGGCTTGAAATGCACCTCCCATTCCACCTGCAGCACCCGCACCCGCTTTATCATGCAAGTGTATGCCTGTCTTGATTTCCACTAAATCCGCCCATGATGATAATGCTTTATCAAGCAATTCAACCATGGCAGGAGTGGCACCTTTTTGAGGTCCGAAAACACTTGATGCCCCATTTGGACCGACTAACGGATTCTGGACATCCGAGGCAATCATAAACTCGGAATCTGCAATTCTGGAATCAAGATCTTCGGTATTAATTTCTGATATCCGTGATAATTCGGCACCCCCGAATCCCAGCGGTTTACCATCTTCATCAAACACCCGCATCCCCAAGGCCTGGAGCATCCCAACACCCGCATCATTGGTAGCGCTTCCGCCCACCGCTAAAATGAACTTTCGACAGCCATCATTCAATGCCTTTTGAATAAGCTCCCCTGTTCCGTATGTAGTAGTGACCAATGGGTTCAACTTATCTGGATCGACTAGGCACAGTCCGGATGCACTGGCCATTTCAATCACGCATGTTTCCTGATCACCCAAGATTCCATATGCTGCCTGAACGTCTTCAAGTAAAGGTCCTTTAACAGTCACTTCAACTTTTCGGCCATTCGTAGCTGCCACAAGGCTATCCATCGTACCTTCCCCGCCATCCGCTACAGGAACCAATTCTGTCCTCGCATCCGGCAGTGCCTTCCTGATCCCTCGCTCGATTGCTTTGGAAGCTTCTAATGCTGACAGACTTCCTTTATAGGAATCTGGTGCAATAACAATTTTCATGCTCAGGCCCCCTTTGAATATATTTTTAATAACCTTTGGAAATATTTTAATCACCGTTCATTCTTTACGAAAATTAGTATGGAGTGTTGTTTGTTTTTTGGGGGCTATTATATAGAAAAAATGATCTTAAGTCAGTATTCTGTTATTTTCCCACCTCCTTAAGTAAAAGAGTGCAAAAGGCTTAAACTATAGACCATCCCCTATTTCATTATAAGTCATCGCTTGTTTGCATGGGGGTGATGGAAATCAAATTAAATACGTTAAATAAAAGTGAGCTGATTCAAATGACGGAAAATAAATTTGGTATTCAACACACCCTTGTTGGGTTCCTGATCGGGTTTCATTCTCACTACTGCACTTGCTGAAAATGATATCGGCCAAAGACTGGATACAGTCATCAAACAATTAGGCTGTTTTCGTAAAGATTGTTGTTTTTAAAACGAAACGATTTAAGGTTGATTGGAGCGCAAGTGCGAGACTCCTGCGGGAGCAGCGGGACAGGTGAGACCCCACAGGCGTTTACGCCGAGAAGGCTCACCGCCCGCTCCGCGGAAAGCGAGCACCTGGAGGGGAAATCAACCACACCGCATTACTTGTTAAATCGCAACAAAGTATGTGAAAACAGCCAACAATTAAAAGCAAAAAGCTTTGTTATTCGAATCGGTTTGGGCTCAATTGTGGAAAAGGTATCATACAAATGCCACTTTTTCCGGGAAGCTGAATCAGCACTTTTACTAGGTGAAGCCAATCAAGCTTTAATATACTGATGTGGAAACAAAGGCACTCTTGTAAAGGATAGATGAGCGGGCGAAACGGAAAATTCAGGAAAGAATACTAGGCTGCTTATCTGAAAAGTTGATCGAGACACTGTAACAATTTTTCCTTAGTAACTTAAATATCGGCGTATGTGCCCTTATATACCGATTAAAAAGTTAATCACCCGATATAATCTACATTAGATGCGTGATGACATAACTTTGCAGCTAGCCATTTGGTAAGAAATCGAAAAGGAGAAATTGAAGATATTTTAAGAACAAAACGGTCTATTTAAATTAACTCATTCTATCCCTATTAAATCCTTGCATTGGAAATCTGTATAATTGATCGAAATACCGCGTAGATTAACAATACATGATTTTTTTGTATATCAGGAGGGATTGAATGAGTGGCATCGCAAATATTTTAATTATCCTTGGATTTACAGTTATTTTCATCGTTATCATCATCTTGGTTTTCCTATTACTTTATATGATTTTCTTTGACCGCACGCAGAAGCACCATGCAATTTTAAGAAATTACCCCGTGCTCGGGAGAATACGTTACTTTCTGGAAAAAATTGGGCCTGAAATGAGGCAATATTGGTTTAACAGTGATAACGAAGGAAAACCCTTTTCCCGGGATGACTATGAACATATGGTGAAAAGTTCAAAATATTTACGGGATGTAATAGGTTTTGGTTCAAAACGGGATTTTGATGAAGAAGGCTTCTTTGTTAAGAATAGCATGTTCCCGAAATTGGCTGAAGAAGAAAAGTACGATCGGGAAACAAAAGTGACGACTAAAAGATACATTCTAGTGAAAGACCCGCTTTTCTCACAACGAGAAGAAAAATGGGGTGATGAAGTGTCCTCTGCATTCTTATTGGATGATGAAGATGCCGTGATCATCGGCCCAAACACTAAGCATCCCTTTCGAGTAAAAGGTCTTATCGGCATGTCCGCCATGAGTTATGGTTCTTTGGGGAAGAACGCAATCACTGCCCTTTCTGAGGGATTGGCTGCAGCAAAAGGCACATGGATGAATACAGGGGAAGGAGGACTTTCTCCTTATCATTTAACCGGCGGTGTCGATATAATCATGCAAATCGGGCCGGCCATGTTTGGAGTTCGTGATAGCAAGGGCGAAATGGATTGGGATGAATTAAAAAGAAAAAGTGAAATACCAGAAATCAAAGCATTTGAAGTCAAATTGGCTCAAGGTGCCAAAACTCGCGGAGGGCATATCGATGCTGAAAAAGTGAATCCGGAAATTGCTGAAATCCGTAAGGTCGTTCCGTACAAAGCGATCGATAGTCCAAATCGGTTTCATCAATTCAATGACGTAAAATCCATGTGCGAGTTTATTGAAAGAATCAGGGAACAAACAGGCATCCCGGTAGGCATCAAAATGGTGATCGGCGGCAATGACAGTGTCGAAGAGCTTGCTAGCTATATGAAAGAAACCGGGAAAGGTCCGGATTTCATTTCATTGGATGGCGGTGAAGGCGGCACGGGTGCTTCTTATCAGGAATTGATCGATAGCGTAGGATTGCCGCTAAAATCCGCGTTGCCGATCTTAGTATCGACACTGGAAAAATACGGCGTCCGAGATCGGGTTAAAATCATCGCCTCCGGTAAATTGTTCACGCCTGATAGAATCGCCATTGCCCTAGCCATGGGAGCCGACCTTGTTAACATAGCGCGTGGTTTCATGATTGCGATAGGATGTATCCAGACGATGAAATGTCAATCCAACGCTTGTCCTGTCGGGGTAGCAACCACTGATCCGGAACTGCAAAAGGCACTTGTCATCGATGAAAAGAAATACCGTGTGGTCAATTTTCTTGTTACCCTTAGAAAAGGATTATACCGAATCTCAGCCGCTGCTGGTTTGGATTCACCTATCCATTTTCAACCTAAGCACATTAGCTATAAGGATGATAAAGGAATTGTCACATCCCTAGAAGATATCATGAAAGAAGTAAAGGGACATATAGGTGCCAGACAATGAAAAACCACCGCCCTCGTTTATGGGCGGTGGTTTTCACTTTATCAATAAGTGAAGTCACTTTAGGCTGCTCCAAAATGTATCAGGCATGTAAACGAACATCCCCTGTCTGCTCTTTTCCCTTACCCATCAGCTTTCCATAGCGATAATAAACATAAACTGCAGCTATAAATCCAGTTACAGACAGGAATGCATCAAATATGAAGATGATTGATATATTCCCGCTTTTCGACATCCAACCCGTTACAAGCGGCATGACTATAGAAGCCAATCCAGCAGCTGTTGCTACAATCCCTGTCACTGTTCCTTTTTTACTCCAGAAAAATTCCGTCATTATCGTAATGGCTAATAGAAAGATACCCGCAGTGGAAAGTCCGATGAAAAATGCGGTGATGGAAACGATGATCGGTACCTTAACCAAAAGGATCGTAAGGATTGAAATAAAAGTTATGATCGGATAAACCATGATAACCGTTATTGGCCGGACGATCTTTTTTAATAATATGGATAAAACCAATACAGAAATAAGCGCCCCTAAACTATAATAACTCAGTAATTTGATGGAACTGGCCATCGTCATGCCCACAGCTTGCTGCCCATAAGTCGGAAGCCATATCTGTGAAACGGTGAATAATCCTGTTGATGTGAAACCGATTATCACGAGGGCAAGTCCCTCTTTACGTAATACCGGTTCTGAAATGAATTTCATTCTCCCGGTACGATCGTCCATATGTTTTTCCTTATACATATTCGTACCAGGAAAAGAAACGGTGAATAAAAAAATCAAATTCAATAGATAAATGACAGCAGGAATAAAAAAGGCATATCCATAAAACATCTCATGATTCGAGAAAAATAATATCATGAACGGAAGAAGAAATGCTCCAGCAGACATGAATGCTTTCACCAGTACACTTGCAGAACCGGCAGCTCGTGGGAAAAGCTCTGTTAAACCTGGATATGATCCTGCATCCATTGACGAATTAGCGACACCTGCAAGGATAGCAAAAACAAAAGCCATATGATAATTTGGCGATAATGGAATACCGATCAAGAAAATACCCATTCCCAATGATGAAGCAATAATTAATGGTTTGCGCCCGATTTTATCTGATAAATATCCCGTAAATGCATATGTAAGTAATTTCCCCACCCCTATAGCTGCGATGATATAACTTACCCCGGCATTATCTGTATCCCATTGCTCCGTTAAATACGGCATATTCGATGCGAGCATGATATTGACCATACCTAACAGGAAATAATTAATATATACTCCTGATGCTGTTTTCATATACGTGTTCTTCATCTCAAAACTCCCAACCTGTCTTCAGTAAACGTTCTCCGCCGATTCATTAACTAGTATATTTAAGACAGTGTGACTTGCGTTTTGAATATAAAAAAAGCTCATATGACATGAGCTAGAAACAACGTTCAATATATCAAATGGATTGATAATACCATTTGCCATCACGTTTAAACTTTCTGCATTGGTCGTTCAAAAGAAGGTATTCAAGGTGAGCCAATGTTTCACCAACAGCAAACCTGGTTTCGTGAATGGGCAGATTTCCAAATAAGATATGGCAAGCCCTTTTTACAGAAATCGGCTCTTTCATGTTTTCATGAATCACATGCAGCCTGTCCTGATGGTGGTCCAATAATTCAACAATTCTTTTATTGGCATTTTGAAACGGTTTCCCATGTGAAGGGATGACATATTCAACGTCCAGCTTTTGTATTTTTTTCAAAGAAGTAAAAAACTCTTCCAATGGGTTGCAGAAACCTTTAAACCAATACGAAATATTTGGAGATACCCTGGGCAATATATGATCTGTAGAGAAAAGGACACTTTTTTCCTTATTGTATAATGATATCAGGCCATCAGAGTGCCCCGGCGTGAAAATTACTTCATACTCATAATTGCCAAAATGCAGATTCATTCCTTCTTCAAGATGATGATTTACGGTAGGATAGGGTTTTACTTGGGGCATGAATCCACTTTCGTCACTGGATAAGGCGACGGCTACCTCGTCTTCCATACCACATGCCTTATAATTTTCTTTAAGCAGGTTCAGCGAATCCGTTTCCCAATACGTAGTTCCCGCATGTTCATCCACTTGCGTCATCCAAACATCCGCCCCGGTTAATTGTTGTAATGCCCCGGCATATCCGAAATGGTCTGGGTGATAATGGGTGATGATAATATCGGTAATATCGTGTTTTTCGATAATTGGGTTCCATAGATCCTTTGTCGTTTTGTTATTTAATCCCGTATCAATGATTGTCCACCCTTTTTTACCTTCTGCTAGGAAACAATGGACATGATCCAACCTAAAAGGCATTGGAATGGTAACTTGAGTAACTTTCAATTCATTCAGCAACTATAACTGCCCCTTCCGATGTAATTTTAATTACTTGAACAAAAAACAAAACATTTAAGTTTATTAAATAAAGGTTATCATTAATCAATTCGACGAATTCTTTCAAGTTCCTTTAATCGATATCAAGAGCCATTCGGTTAAAATAGAGAACCCATGGCCTAGGGCATTGTTAACTCAAGAAATAAATAACTGCCATTAAGTTTTTTTGTGGGTGTAAAAATATGACTTGTTCATTTCCACTACAGGCACTCGCTTTCCGAGTGAGTCTCCCCCTTCCATTCCAATCAACTTTGTTTTAACAATAGGCTGTTTTCGCATACTTTGTTGCTATTTACCAAGTAAAGCGGTGTGGTTGATTTCCCCTCCAGATGCTCGCTTTCCGCGGGGCTCACCTGTCCCGCTGCTCCCGCAGGAGTCTCGCACTTCCGCTCCAATCAACCTTAAATCGTTTCGTTTTAAAAACAACAATCTTTACGAAAAGAGCCTAACGATAAGAAAGAACGCCTTTTAATACAGTCTTTTTAAAAATATAGAAGGAGTAAAATTTGAGGTGATAAGGGTGCTTTCTTCAGCGAGATCAACTTGAAAGGATTACTATAGATCAACTGGTGCCATCGAACCATTTGGTTGTAAACTGGAGACGGCCTTTGTTTTATCTTACATGTATGACTTGGTGGAAGCTATGTATTCAGAGGTAGGACACCCAGGTATGATCCATTTATATTCTCTATTACTGCTTCAAATCCCCAAAAAACCAAAAGGGTTTCGGAATGAGAGCATTCCGAAACCCTTTTGTCCACAAACTGACGTCATTAAAATTAATGGCTGCACCCCGTTTTACATATCTTCCTCGATTGTTTGAACAAGGATAAAAAGAAATTGATAGATTAAATTAAAAGCTTCTTGTAATGACATGTCTTCTCTAAACCCTTTTAAGTTATCCAAGGCAAAATTCACGTCCCATAGCCCGTCGCCCTGATTAAACATTAAACTGAACGAGCCAATTCCTCCTTGAAGTTCCTTAATTAAATACGTTTTTAAAACTTCACCCATTTTTTTCTGGAATTTCAATCCGAACATCGCGTTATATGTACCGAAAACATCATCGACTTCTAACGAAAGTGCCTCAACGCCGATTAATTCGAACCAATGTGATTCAAAGTAAAGGAATTCATCTTTGTTTTTTTTCAAATACTCGATAGGTTGTGCTAAAAATGCAGAGTTCTCTTCAGAGATTAATTCTTCGCTCTCTTTATTACTGCGCTCCATATAAGCAGCTGTAAAACGGGATGCATTTTCTTTTTCCACTATAATAATATCGTCGGCAATTAATTTATGCTTTTCTACATAATCCTTTTCTTCTTTAAACAACTCAACCTTTTTTTCGATTACGGATTTTGATATGTATGATTCCATTTGTTTTTTTAACATGATATGTCCTCCTAGTATCTTTTCAAGCGCTCGCAATTTCAATCATAGCATATTCCCTATAGATAAAATAATTTTGTGAAAGAAATTACAATGTCGATTGTAGCAATCAATTCGTGTCTTCGATATAGTAGTGGTAAGTGTTTATACATATGAGAGAAATGAGAGGTTGAATATGCAGAAAATCATTGTAGTTGGTGCAGGAATTTTGGGAGCTTCAACTGCCTATCAGTTGGCTAAAAATGGGACTGAAGTGATCATTATTGACCGTCAAGATGTCGGTCAGGCAACATCTGCAGCTGCAGGAATCGTATGCCCGTGGATATCACAAAGGCGCAACCAAGCTTGGTATCTCCTTGCCAAAAATGGGGCGGCTTTTTATCCGGGTTTAATTGAAGAACTTGAACGGGACGGCGAAACAGAGACTGGTTATGCCCAAGTAGGGGCCATAAGTCTACATACAGATGAAGCTAAATTGAATGCCATGAAGAACCGGGCGGCAAAACGGAAAGAAGATGCACCGGAGATTGGGGCGATCACATTACTTTCCGCAGAAGAGACTCGTGCCTTATTCCCGCCTCTTTCCAGTGAATATGCAGCCGTTCACGTGAGTGGTGCCGCGCGGGTCGATGGACGCGCACTTCGTGATTCCTTATTGCGGGCATCACAAAAAAACGGTGCAAAACTTTTGTATGGTGAGGCTATACTTTCACATAACGGTGCACAAGTGACAGGTGTAACATTTGGAAATGAATTCATACCTGCCGATAAAGTGATTGTTTGTGCTGGAGCTTGGGCACCGGAATTACTGAAGCCACTGGGCGTGAATTTTCAAGTCACCTTCCAAAAGGCTCAAATCATTCACCTGGAAACGCCAAATGAAAATACGAATAACTGGCCTGTAGTCATGCCTCCGAGTGATCAATATCTTTTGGCTTTCGATAATAACAAAATCGTTGCTGGGGCGACTCATGAAAATACGGTAGTTTTCGATAACCGAATGACCGCAGGAGGGCTGCAGGAAGTTTTCAACAAAGCCTTGCAAACCGCTCCCGGTTTAACAGATAGTACGTTTGTTGAAGCAAGGGTCGGATTTCGTCCCTTCACGCCGGGATTCCTTCCGGTCATGGGTCCTTTACCTGACTGGGAAGGCATAATCGTAGCAAATGGTCTTGGAGCTTCCGGTTTAACAATGGGCCCATATTTAGGCTCCCTATTGGCAAACCTCGCACTTGATAGAAAAATCGAAATCGATATAGAAAATTATGATGTAAGAGGTGCACTTTTCACATAACTTCCAAATCCTTCGTTTGATTTGAAACTTCACCACCCGTTTTTTCAATGGTCCATATCATAAAAAATCAAGGACCTTTAATGTGTCCTTGATTTTTTATTCTTTAATTTTTCGAACAGGACATTTTTGTTGAAATATGACAAATTTAAATATCTATGTACCATGAACAATATTTACATAATCATCAAATAACGCTGTTATCAGTTTTTCTCTAAAGGAAATTGTTAAGCCACAAATAACCATCATCAACAATACATACCTTTTTTGTCCCATACTTGACTGTTGATGGTTAAGTTCCTTAAATCGTATTCAATAAAGTAATGAATCCATTTACTATTCTGTTCTTTTAAATGAAAGGCTGTTTTCGTAAAGATTGTTGTTTTTAAAACGAAACGATTTAAGGTTGATTGGAGCGCAAGTGCGAGACTCCTGCGGGAGCAGCGGGACAGGTGAGACCCCACAGGCGTTTTCGCCGAGGAGGCTCACCGCCCGCCCCGCGGAAAGCGAGCATCTGGAGGGGAAATCAACCACACCACTTTACTTGGTAAATCGCAACAAAGTATGCGAAAACAGCCAAATGAAAAAATTTATTGATTAATATCAGGTCCACTAACTTCTTCATAGATAACTTTTAACTCTTCAATGGTAAGTGATTTTAAAAATTCCTCTAGTTCATCCATGTTAATGCCTCCTATAATAAAGAACATTTGTTCTTATTATAATCTCCAAAATATCACTAGTAAATAGTTAATTTTACTTTTAACACTATTAGATGAATTAAAGACCTATTCAAATGTTTACCATCGTTTCAGTGAGCATACAGCCCTCCTCTTTAACCAACGGTCATTTCCTTTGAAAAATAGTGCTGTAACATTATTTTCATTTGCTCTTTATTTGCAGCAAATTGCTTATGACGATGTCCATTTCCTCCAGATGGATGAGGAAATCCTAGAAGTATGTTGTTAGCATCCAAATAATCTTGACTCGCTAAATAGTTTAAGACCTTGGAAACATTAACGCCTAAAGGAATAATAAGCGGGCGTTCAATGGTACCTATTTCGGTAGCAAAGCCTTCCATAATATTTTTTTTAAGCAACTCGGTCTTTAGCATATTCGGAGTCGTTCCACTGTAGTTTTTCCCTTTATAAAAGACAGGATAGGTTAAAACAGAGGTAGTGTGAACGAGGTGACTAGCTTTGTTAAAAAGATCCAGTGTGGACGATATATTAAAGTATGTGTTTAATCCAAGCTCATCTAACATTTGAACCAAATTTTTTCTCATCGTTCCTTCAAAACTGGAATTCTTTTTTACTTCGTGCAGGATCTCTTCATCGCTATGTAAGTGCCCTCTTGCATTAATTACGGTAGAATACGATTTTTTCATTTGATGTAAACCAGGAGTGATTCCGACAATCACCACTTTGGCCCGTTCATTTACATATTCAAAAGGAGCGTAATAGATTTCGAGCTTTTTCTTTTCTTCTCTTTCAAGCAAAAATTGTTCGCTCTGTATCATTTCATCTGTATAGGAAACAGGTAATGCATTAATTAAGTCCTTAAATTTCGTAAAACTAGAAAAATTAGCGATCCCCATAAAATACTATCCCCTCTTTCTATCTTCCATTTATTTTGGTCATATCAGTATATCAGAAATTCAGATTCCCAACCGAATATAGGCTACAGTATAATCTTTTTGAATCCGTATGTTCATTAACGGAAATTGAGAAAATACTAGTTGTCTTTATAGTGCTGTATTAACTCTCCATAATAATAAAAACGTAATGAAGTATGCTTTATAGTACCCTATACAAAAAGGGAAAAAAACGCATATTTAACATGTGTAATTGTAAAAAATTTGCATATCGGATATTCTTGAATTATCTTACAAGTCAAAATAATCAAAGGGGAAAAAATGAGTTATCTAGGAAAGTACATGAAAATGCCGCCGACATTTGAAAAGCTTCAGAAATTGGAAAAGGATATTGAAAAAGAAGGATACTCATTAGCTGATTTAAGCCTTTACTTACAAGTAAACTTCCCGCATTATGAAATCACTCCCTGCGATGTCATCCCGTTTGCAAATATAGGTTGCGACGGCATTCATTATGGCTTCCTATCTGATTTTGGAATGGTATCTGACTTGGAGAATGCGTTTATTGTTTGTATCAGTCCAATGGATGATTTTGATGAACATATAAAGATTGTAGCAAGGAATATTAGGGAGTTTGTTAGCTTGGTTTGTTCGATGAAAGATGCCACTACAATTTCTAACATAAATTTAATTAAAGAAGAGGAACAGCATATTAGTTTGCTCAAAGAACTGAAAAAAGAAGAAATTGAGGAATATGAAGAACAAGCAAACTATATAGTAGAAAAAATAATATCGACATTTGGATGCGAAATAATAGAGGATGTCTATCAATATGTGGAAAAAGATGTAATGACAGCAAGAGAGCAACAAACAATGTTACCAACTCTGGATGGTATTGGTATAGTATCTTTTGACATTATTAATAGAAACCATAACATATACAAGCTTGAAAAAGATAAGGAGATTGACTTGGACGACGTGAAATCCTTTTTCAATTCAGCAACTACAGAAAGTAAACTGGCTTTCATAAGAGATGCACAATTTACTTACTTAATTTCAGACGAGATAGAGTTAAAAGAATTGGTCATTAATGAATTGATCAAATTAGGTTTAAATGATGAAGCAGGAAGATTAAAAAGAATATAAAATAGAATAATTTTTGCACACTGGTAGGCTAGATCAAGATATCAAGTGCGGACCCAATGTTTAAGGTCCTCCTTTTTCATACCATTAACAACTTTAAACTGAACCCTTTCAAAAAAAAGATAAATTGCTTTCCAGCCCTTGGGGTGAAAAGAATTTATCTTAAAATGGTATTTGGGGATGAAAAAAAATTTGGGTTTACAAAATGAAACTATTGATTGAATCTTCCGCGCTGGCGAAGTAATTCACGGTTCAGGTTCGGATCTTTTTCAAAAGCAGCTCGTCCGTGAAGCCAGAATATATTATTTACGACAACTAAATCTCCAACAGGCAGTTCCAGTTCAAGGACACTTTCATCGCTTTCTAATGAATCGGATAAATCGCGTAAGTATTTGGCTTGTTCGATTGATTCAGGATAAACGAATTGATCGATATAACATATACCAGGTTTGTTATTATGATTGAAGAATGTCAATCTTTCAATCTCCTGATCAATGTTCTTGCTTTTTGGAGCCTTATACGTGAATTTGTGGCTGGATAATGGATGATTCACATACATATCAAGCTCTTTCCAATCATCTAAGTGCAATAAACGTGATTCGCCACCGCGTGCATTTTGTTCGATCATCTTCATCATTAGTAACCAATCCGTCGGTTCGTCTACAAAGGTGCCGTCCGTATGAAGGGTAAATAAACGATAAGCCTGACGCAAATACGAATCACTGCTATCCGTGTCTTGAACGCTAAAACGGGCATAATATTTTCCTGACATTGCATCATGGTTTGGAGTTCCCAGCAAGTATGAAATGGCCGTTGCAAAAATGACGTATTCATCCGTATTTTCCGTAACACCCTCCAAGCCTAGGGTGAAGCCGCCGGATTCCCGATCATGAACGATGTTCCGAAGCAATTCACCAAAATCTTCACCCACTTGATCCAATAGATAAGAAGCAATGATAAGTCGTGCATATGGTGTATATTCCAGATGCTGAACAGACTGATTATCCTTCGATACGGTTTCTAAAAAAGCGGCAATTGCCTCTTTAGAAATTTCTATATGATATAAACGGCTGGATTGAGGGTGAACTTTCACCTCATATTTTTCTGTTTTCCTTTCGAACTTAGCTCTCTTTTTTTCTGCAATGCTCATGAATAATTCCTCCTGTTATTTGTAATATAGGTGACAAAGTTAACGGGAAATATAAAAAGCCAGTCGCACATGATCCCCAAATAAAATAGGAATCTAACTGTACAACTGGCTTATATTCACTTCACTGCTCTATGCGAATAGAGTCACAGCGAATATGCAGTTTATGTAAGATTTATTTTTCCTGTTTCCAATCATTATGATCTTTACACGATTCTGAAAAGGTATTTTCCAAAAGGTGTTAATGTCATAATATTGGCTTAATTCCATTAAAACGTTTTTTCGTAAAATTGTCAACACTTTTAACATATTATTCTGATAAATCACTTTCCTAACTTGATAGTTTCGATTTATCTCCTGCTTTAATTTGCTGAAAATGGAGATCCAGGTCCTTCAAGGCAGCAATCAATGCATTAGCCGCCTTTCCCCGATAATAAGATTGAATGGATTCTATCGCGTCATCAACACCATCATTTAAACTGATCCCTTTTAATAAACGCCCAATAAATTCCCTGCCATGCTCTGTTGCCAGTGTACAGGAAGCTTCCAGGACAACCCCATATTTAGCATCGACTTCTGCCGTGATGGTCAGTGTTTCAAAGACACTTTTCGCTGCCATCCCTTGAGGTAAACGCGCATGACCTGCAATAAAAATTGTTTTACCATTGAACATGAGGCTTCTTCCTCTCTCTTTAACGAATTTTATTTTGTCAATACTGCTTCCAATAAGTGTGATTGTTCCGGAATGCGGTTAACAACCTCTTTACCAATTTCAATTGAGGCCGTTGCAGCAGGTGACGGTGCATTACATACATGGATGGTCCGTTTCCCCATTATAATATGAAAATCATCCACCATATTACCATCATCCTGTAATGCCTGGGCACGTACTCCAGCAGGTGCAGGGATTAAATCATCTTCTTGAATTTCCGGAATTAACTCCTGCAGGTTTTTTGTAAATTGCTTTTTACTAAAAGAACGGACATATTCATCCATTCCTTCCTTCATGAATTTACTAGCCAGCTTCCAAAAACCTTTATAGCTTAAAACTTCAGTTAAATCTTTCGCATTGAAGTCCGTTTTCTTATAACCTTCCCGTTTGAAACTTAGTACAGCGTTTGGACCGGCATCCACTTCACCGCTAATCATCCGCGTAAAATGGACTCCCAAAAATGGAAACTTCGGGTTCGGTACCGGATAAATTAAATGATTGACAAGGAAGCGCTTTTCGGGCTTCAGTTTAAAATACTCACCGCGAAACGGAACAATTTTCATATCAGTTTTATACCCAGCAGCTGCTGCGATACGGTCACTGTGCAACCCTGCGCAATTAATGACCATTTTTGCCTTAATGGTACCGTTGTTCGTATCGATGATGACATCATCAAAATTCTCGTCAATCTTCTCGACCTTTGTTTTCAGCTTAATTTCACCGCCGTTGCCCCGGATGATATCCGCCATCTTTTCACTTACCTGACGATAATTGACGATGCCGGCTTGCGGGACGCGAATCGCACCAAGCCCATTAACATGTGGTTCGATTTCCTTTAACTCATCCACGCCGATTCTTTGTATAGCCAGTTCATTTTGCAAACCGCGAGAATATAAATCATCTAATAGGGGCAACTCTTCAGGCTTTGTTGCAACAATGACCTTTCCGCAAATATCATGTTCAATTCCATGCATCTGGCAGAATTCCGTCATTGATTTGCTTCCTTGACGGGCAAACCGTGCCTTGAAACTGCCCGGTTTATAATAAATGCCTGAATGAATGACGCCGCTGTTATGTCCCGTTTGATGATCTGCAACAACAGCCTCTTTTTCAATGACTACCACTTTAGCATTGGGAAAACGCTGGTAAAGTGCCATTCCCGTCGATAATCCTACAATTCCTCCACCAACAATTGCGAAATCATACACAATTAACACTCCTTTTATTGATGATTTTTAGTATTCAGCAACTCCATATACGTAATTAGATTGTTCTTAGTCCGCAAGATGTGAAATTCTACTGCTGCCCTTAGTTCTGCAGGATCTCCTCTTAGTGCCGCTTCATATATCATCCGGTGTTCCCGTTGCGTTTCTGGGTAATAATCAATCAGCAAATTCGGCGCAATGGGTGAGATCCCCAACGTTTCTACCATTTTTTGAACCCTTGGCCATGGGCACCCTTTTCGGAGGGTTTCATGAAAAGCCGCATTCAAAAGGATATAATGCTCATTGGTTTCGTCAGATAACTGAATTCCTTCCATTTCAATCAATATTCCCTTTAGTTTTTCTTTGTCCTCCTTTGTTAAGTAAGGAAGTGATTTTTCTACTGCAAGTCCTTCAAGCAGAGACCTGGTATGATAAATTTCTTCAATATCATCCCGGGTGATCGGTGTGACGATTGCTCCTTTATGGGGAACCATTTCCACCAACCCTTCCAGTTGAAGCTGTGTAAGGGCCTCACGAATGGGCATCCTGCTAACTTCCAGGCGATCGGCCCACTCCTCTTGGATGAGTCGCTCCCCCTTTTTCAACGTCCCATTCAAAATCGCTTGCCTAAGACTTTTCGTTACATTTTTAACGATTGTAGATTTATCTCTTTTAGAATTAGCATTATCCAATTCAGCGTCCACCTTTCGATATTGGATACAATTTAAACTATATCAACTTAATAAAGCGATTACAATACTGAAAATTAAATAAATTGTATCCAATTTAAAGAACACCGGATACAATACATAAGGTAAACACCTCTACTCATATAAAAATAATTTATTGCATTCGTTTATAAATAACTAAGGTTACACTTTAGCTATAGCCGCCGAAACCCCTGTCTCGAATGAATATTTTATCATACCAAATCAAGAATACGCTGGTTTGAATGTTTACAAGATGAACATTCCATAGGTGAAGCTTGGAAAAAGATATGGCAGCTGGAAGAAGAACAGAAATTGAACAGAAAATATAGTGTGGATTTTGAAATGTACTATCCTGATGGAAAAGTGGAAATACATATTGCGGAAACATAACTAATAATAAGAACCTATTATGTTAAGTGATCCATAAAGGTAGGCTTTATTTTGCTGGCCATAAGGGCAAGAACCGGTCACCCACCGGGGACTCATTCCTTTTTACTTTGCCTGTGTTCATTAGAGATGTGAACAATCCCTCCTTTTGCAATATGACTTATCCCCTTCAGTTCATTTTGTAGTAGTTTCTTTGAGATGAACTTATTTTTATTCATTATTTTTTGGTGTCAGGATACATTAATATTTTATCTGAAAGCTACAACCGTGATAAAATCAAACAAATATAGTTATGAAAATTCATCTATAAAATATGAAATTTGGCAAAAAAGTCATTAGAATAAAGGGGAAAATTGCATGGCGGTATTAATCGATTGGAAAAATAGTGCTCACGGGCATAAATTCATAGCATCTTTTAGCGGAGGAAAGGATAGTGTCTTAGCTCTATATAAAGCAATGAAGGATGGAGAAGCTGTAGGACTGATTGTCATGCTGGAGGAGGAAGGAAAACGTTCCAGATCCCATGGAATGCCTCCGGAACTCATAAAAGCCCAAGCTGAATCAATAGGTTTGCCTGTATATACAGCTGCTGCCAGTTGGTCTGATTATGAAAAAGTATTTATGCGCCTTTTAGAAACTGCTAAAAATCAAGGAGCAGAAGTGTTGGTAACTGGAGACTTGGATATGCCCGCTCATGGCTGTTGGCATGATAAGGTTACGAAGAATGCCGGGTTGAAGCTTGGAATGCCTTTATGGGAAATGAACCATCGTGACGCTGTCGAAGAGTTCATGAATCTAGGATTCGTTACGATCATTGTAACCGTTAATTTATCTTTGGGAATGCGAGAAGATGATTTAGGGCGAACGTTAACCCATGAATACGTGAAGGAACTTGAAGCTCGCGGCATTGACCCCTGCGGAGAAGGTGGAGAGTTTCATACAACAGTAATAGATGGGCCTATTTTTAAACAGCCGATACCAGTTCGTAAATGTGAGATTATTAAGGATGGGGAGTATGCTTTTTTACCTTTGGAGTTAGATCATATAACGAATAAGAGTACCTTATAACCGAACTAATAATCCAAATTCCTTGCAGGCATTCTCTACTTCACCCCGATTATTACATGTTCTCTAACAATTGGGGTGAAGTTCATAAGGTGGAATCCTTTTTTGGACAGGAGGATAAACCGCCAATTTTAGTTACCATAATATTATTATAGTAACAACATTGATTGGCCCCCTTTCATTCTTGATAACTTTTGTAACATTATTTTTTCAAAAAAGTAGAATAACAGATTTTCAGAAGTCTAAATGTTTCTAATATATTGTTCGAAAAGAAATTGGAATTTTTAACAGAATCGCTACTGGATGATATCAACAAAAAAGACTATATTCTAGTCTTTTTTTTTGTTGATATCATTCGATTGTGTTAAGGCCCTGTCCAATTACCAGTAATACCAGTTACCTCTAGCATACAGATATTTCTTAATAATGTTTGGGTTGGAATAATTGCCCATTACAAAACTGTAATATCAATCATTAAATAATGAGTAATACAGGAGTTGTCTTCGTTCTTTCTGTTAATAATAGAAATCCATTAATGTTTCGTCCATTAAATCCTGTGTGAGCCCTATGTAAATCATCGTATCTTTGGGATTGGAATGATTAAGGATTTGTTGCAATAAAGCGATATCCTTGAATTTTTGGTAATGCAAATAGCCGAAAGTTTTTCGAAGGGTATGTGTACCGACATCCGGAATGTCTGCCATTTCAGCCGCCTTGTTCAAGACCCGATAGGCCTGTACCCTAGTGATTGGACCATTGCCTTTTCGACTCGGAAATAAATACTGTTCATTTTTCAGGTTCGATTTTCGGACATACTTCCTAACTTCCTTACGAAGTTGAGGATTGACAAGGAACCGTTTAATTTTCTCTGTTTTTTGCTCCACAATAACTATATGCGTACCCTCAAGAATGTCTTTCACTCGCAATTGTAACAGATCCCCTATACGTAACCCGATGTTTATCCCGATTGAAAACATCATATAATCCCTGTAGCTGCAATATTTTAATAATGATTTCTTCATCTTTTCTATGTGATCCAACCGGCGTATCGGCTGGACATTCTTTATTTTTTGAGAGGCTGCATGCATGAATGGCTCATTCCCCTTTCCCCTTCTTTCATTGTACGTGAACAGGTGAAAAGAAGGCAAGTTTTATAAATTTCGAACCCTTATAAACCTTGATTTAATGCGTTTTCGAATGTATCAATAGAGGTCCTTTGTTACATTCGAAATATTCTAATAAAAATAACCCGAAAACACTTAAAATCTACCAACCTCCATTTAAAACGCTATATAGTCCCATATGGTGTTTTTAATCAAAACTCGATTCATGACTCTAAGGGATTAAAACAACAGCTTTAAAAGCTAAATATGAAGCTCGTTTTTTCGGCTTTTTAATATATTATTAAAATAATGTATACAAGTTCAATCATCCAATCAATGTAGAAGAATCCACTATCCATTTATTTGGCATTTACTATATTTACTATAACATCATTATGTAAACAAATATATTAATCGTTTTTCATACTGAAATTTATTAAAAAATCTAATTAAACTCTCTTTATCAAATTTTTATTACGCCGCGAATCAATGAATATAAAAACTGGCATCATCGATGATCTCAATTTCTTTGTAAGCTTTCAGCTGATCCATCAATTTGAAAAGTGCTCCATCCTTTTGCTTCGCTTCAATCATGCAATCTAATTGCGATAAGCTTCCTTTAATATGTTGTAAAAATTCCATGAACATTCCTGTATCCACAAAGTCAGCATGTGCTCTAAATTCTTTATCGGACCTTGGACTTGAAATATGCATTTTAGGAGGTAGCTTCGAATTACTCCAGGTATTTAATATTCGATCCCAATGATTTTTCCAATCTTCACTTGGTAACTGATGTGCGAGGTAATGATGATAATCAAAAACCATTGGAATCCCTAATTTCTCACATAAATAAAGGGTTTCAGACAAGGTATAGGTAGTATCATCATTCTCAAGAATGACCATTCTTTGAATCGATTCAGGAATCAAACCCCAATTATGGATGAACTGCTCCAATGCCTGTACATTCTCTCCATAACCGCCACCAACATGCAGAACACAGCGATGCTCTGGATCCAATCCCATTTTTTTCAATAACGTATGATGCATCCTTAATGTTTTTAATGATGTCTTCAGAATATCGATATTTGTACTATTCAAGATGACGAAATGATCTGGGTGAAAATCTATCCTTATTTTTGGGTGGTTCGTTATGAATGTTTTTAATTTAGCCAGTTCTTCTGAAATAGGATCAATGTAATCCCATTCTGGAATTTCAGGATGATTGGCTAAAGGGATAAGTTTTGAAGAAAGCCTGAAGAACTGAATATTATTAGCTTCGTTATGAATCAGTAAACGCCAGCAATTATGAAGATTGGATATTGCAATGCGTTCAAGCTTCCTTATCGCTGCATCCCTGTCCTTAATTTTCGAAAACTGAGCAAAAGTCATCGTTTGGGATGGTGAACAGTTTGGAACATGATTACTCATGGCTACATAACCAAGGCGGATTAATGTCAATGGGATAGCTCCTTTACGGTTTTAAGGTTATTGGAAGTATTCCCCTTTGCAATCAATATTATATATGTAAGTAACCATCCCTTCAAAAAATTAAAAAATGGCCTTTTTCCGAATGAATATCGGGCAAAAGCCATTTTTCCAAATATCATTTTCTCGCTAGAATTTCATTCTTTTTCCCTTACACTTCAGGGGTTGGGGTCGGTTTGGCATATCCACTTTTATATTTTTCATCGACTTTATTCCGAATCTCTTTGATGCTCATACCATCATTTAAGTCCAATATGGATTGTGCAGCTATTTCTAAACAAACTCCACATCTCGTCCCGTGGTCATCCCAAACCACTTCACCATTTTTTTTATTCTCATGGATAAAGCAATCATAATTATTTTTATGGTTAGCTGATTCCCCGCAACCGCAGTAACAAGGTATTTTTTCTAGTAAATCCTTGTTTTGAGCAACAGCTAAATAGATTGTCTTCATATCCTCAGGTTTATCTGCTAAGAAATCCGGTGCTATTTCCTTGCTGCTGGTCTCCTCCTGAAGATCTCCGGATACCGTATGCTCTGAATGTCCTTCATGACTGCTTTCTTTTTGTACAACACTTTCCTCTTCACTTGAACAACCTGAAAGTATTAAAGAAGTACAGATTCCCAAAGAGATGATCATTAATTTTAGCTTCATTTATACACTCCTCGATCAATTTGATACTCCCATTTTATGGCACGCAAGGAATTTCCACAAGCATTAGGTTCCATAATTAGTAGGGTTAGAAATGCCAAGTATCCATCCCACGAATAACCAAATCCTTTCTGGTACAGATTTCGTGCATATATTTAAAGTATTATCCACACTTTAAGAAAAAAAGAATGAGGTGATATTGTCGTGAGAGCGCTACAATCATTGTTAATTTTGTTAGGTACTTATTTACTTATTATCCTCATTGATTACCTACAGGGCTTAAATATATGGCATTCCTTCTATAGCATCAATCGAATGATCGAATCTCCACACCAAAAATCGGTACAGGCAGCTGTAATCCACCTTGACGGTTTGGCTGATGCTAACATTATTAATGAAAACATCGTGGACCCATTATTATCTTCTCCGCGAGCCACTGTGAAATATTGTTTATAGATAAATCTGAACTGTGCCCGAGCTCGTTCATTAATCTCTCTACATTTTCATTCACATCGCCCGATAAGATGCTATTGGAAGTAGGTTTTACTTTAGCACTTTTAGAAGAACGTCCTATTCTCACATTTCCGCCCCTTTTGATTAACTGTGTGTATATGTTCGTTTCACTAATAATTAACTTTATTATTTGTATCCAATATAAATATATGTAATAAAAGGCTGGTGAGAAAAAATTTGATAGTAATTTTACCGCAGTCCGCAATCGGAAAAAGCCGATGATTCCCTACAAGGGAATCATCGGCTTTAATATTTTTGTGAAATTGGTCACCCCTATTCAAGAGAAAGTCATACCGTTCATCCTAGCGTTTGCAATCAAAATTACGAAAACGAACGAGCTAGGGACTTTACTTCTTACTTTTCGATAAAGTTAGCGGAATGGTTATTAGCGAAACTCCTGCAACGATCCAAAACCAGCTGGCATTTCGTTTTTTTCCTCTTCCGCCTTCACTGGGTATACTTGATCCGTATGATTTTCTGGTGGTCGGCCGTTCTATGTCTGCTGTTTCATTCGCTTTATGCAATTGCTGATTCTCTGGTAGTTGGGTTGTTCTTTCTAAATCGCTTGTATCTTCTCCCATTCCTTTCAGGAAAGTCATCAGAAAAGTCATGGCTTGTTTTACTTCTTGGTCATTCAAGGAACGCAGCAACGTTAGATAGCTTGGCTTATCAGGCATTTTATCAGCTTCGGCCACACGGGCAATCCCAGAATTGACTTTGAGGATAAGCGGTTCAAGCTGCTGAACATTAAGTGTTCCTAAAGTGCCGAGTATGAGAAGGAGATTTTTTAGTGTATTTGCCGTTTCTGGGGTGTCTGCTGTCTTGACCAAAATGTTCAGCACTTTGTCCCCTTCCTTCAATAAACTGTTAACCATTGATAATATCCCACGATCCTGCATGCCTTTCATAACTTCAAACGTTTCTTTAATCACTTCTTTATTTTCCAAAAGGGTACGCTCTATATCCTCGAGTTCAATTCTTTTTCTTTCTTCATCGCTTAAGGTGATTCGATTGATCACTTTTGTCGCTTTAGCCACGGTTCCTCTCCTCCTTTTTGATTTTCAAGAGGTCACCAGGGAATATATAATCTTCACGGGCCCATTTTTTTTGAACTTGAACACCTATCTGTGGTTGTGGATTACCATTACGATGGTTGATGCTCGGCAATGGATTATCTCCTTTGACCCTGAGCACTTCCATTTTTGCCTGAACTTCCTTATAGGCAGGGGTATCAGTATCTTTATCTGAATGACTGCTTGTCAATTGGTTGATTGCCCCGTCACCTGAATCGTTCATTGGCAGATAAACCTCTTTACCTTTTACACGATCTGTAACCAGGCATTGCACTTTTGCATTTCCATATGGTGAAGTAAGCCGAACAAGCGTGCCATCCTCAAGCCCTCTATCTTTTGCCAATTCCCGGGATACCTCAAGGAAAACTTTTGGCGTTTTGGAAATGATCCCTTTTGATTTATAAGTCATGTTTCCTTCGTGGAAATGCTCCAACAGTCGGCCATTATTCACATGGATATCAAACTCATCCCCAAAGTCAATCGGTTTGGTCCATTCGACTGGAAATAACCTTGCTTTTCCATCAGGGAAAGGAAAAGCTTCCGTGAATAAAAGCGGCGTATCTTTACCATCTGGTGCCACTGGCCATTGAAGACTTTTATAACCTTCCAAGCGTTCATAACTTACTCCAGCATATAATGGCGATAGTTTAGCTGCTTCGTCCATGATTTCACTTGGGTGCTCATAATTCCAACCTGCTCCTAACGAATTAGCTACATTCATAATGATTTGCCAATCAGGTTTAGAGTCACCCAATGGTTCAAAGACTTGATAAAGACGTTGAATACGGCGTTCGGTATTCGTGAAAGTACCTTCTTTCTCAAAACTTGGGCTTGCAGGGAGGACGACATCCGCGAATTCTGCCGTTCTGGATAAGAAGATATCTTGTACCACAAAGAATTCCAGTTTTTCAAATGCTTCATGAACATGATTAATATTGGAATCGACCAGCCCCATATCTTCACCTTTTAAGTACATTGCTTTGATTGTACCTGCATGAATCCCTTCGACCATTTCATGATTATTAAGGCCAGGGTTTTCGGGTATTTTGGCACCCCAGATGTTTTCATATTTTGTGCGTACGTTTTTGTCCGTTACTTTTTCGTAGCCTGGCAAGCGATCCGGCATACTGCCAAAGTCGCTGGCTCCTTGGACATTGTTATGTCCGCGTAAAGGATAAGTACCTGTTCCAGGTTTACCGTAGTTGCCTGTTATGAGCAATAAATTGGAAATTGCAGTACTCGTATCGCTTCCTCCGCCATGCTGGGTAATGCCCATGGCCCAAAGCGTTACGACGCTCCCCGCTTCATGAATGGCCTCTGCAAGCGTAATTAAATCTTCTTTAGCTATCCCTGTTACTTTTTCCGCATATTCCATTGTGTAAGGTTCTAAAGTCTTGATGTATTCCTCCATCCCATTTACACGATTTTTGATGAAGCCTTTATCTGTCCAACCTTTGTCGACGATATATTTAGTCAAGGCCGACAGCCATATGATATCCGTTCCCGGAGCAGGTTGGATGAAGAGGTCGGAACGTTCAGCCATTTCATGCTTTCTGATGTCCGCAACAATCAGCTTCTGTTTTCCTAGTTTATGGGAACGTTTGATCCTGGTAGCCAAAACGGGGTGGGATTCGGAGGTATTCGAGCCTATGATCAATACAAGTTCGGACTTTTCGATATCCTTTATGCCCCCTGTATCCCCGCCATATCCAACCGTTCTGAATAGTCCCAAAGTCGCCGGTGTCTGACAATACCGGGAACAGTTATCCACATTATTGGTGCCAATGATTCCCCTTGCCAGCTTTTGCATTAAATAGGACTCTTCATTGGTGCATTTGGAAGACGTTATGAAAGCCATCGAATCCGGTCCGTGATACTCTTTGATTTCGGTGAATTTACGGGAAATCAATTCAAGGGCTTCATCCCATTCAGCTTCCCTGAACGCATCTCCTTCTCTAATTAAAGGTTTTGTGAGTCTTTCTTCACTATTCACGAAATCCCATCCGAATTTCCCTTTTACACAGGTCGAAATTCCATTTGCAGGTGCCTCCACTTGCGGTTCGATTTTTAGGATTTTACGATCTTTGGTCCAAACGTCAAAGCTGCATCCTACCCCACAGTATGTACAAACCGTTTTCGTCTTCTTGATCCTTGCATCCCTCATGGCTGATTCCATATCTGAAATCGCTAAAATCGAACCATATCCCGTTTCAACATTTTTCGTGATTTCTATCATGGGTCGAAGAGTTTGTTTAGCGATGCCTGTTAAAAATCCAGCTTCCCCTTCCATTCCTTTTTCCATCATTGCATTACACGGACAAACTGTGGAACAGTGTCCACATGACACACATGATGATTCGTTGATTGGAACATTATTATCCCAAATGACACGTGGGCGTTTAGCTTCCCAATCAATGGTCAATGTTTCAGTGACCTGTACATCTTGACAAGCTTCAACACAACGGCCGCAAAGGATGCATTGATCCGGATCATATCGATAAAATGGATTCGACCGATCCACTTCATATGGTTTTTGATCAAAAGGAACACTTTGATGGTTTACCTTCATTTCCTTAACAGTATTGTGTATTTCACAAGTGCCGTTATTATAATCGCATACCGTACAATAAAGCTCATGGTTATACAATATTTTGTCCATCGCCATGACCTGTGCTTGTTTTACGTCTGGTGCAACTGTATCGATTACATCCCCATCCTTGACCTTGGTGGAACAAGACCTTACAAGTTCTCCATTAACGCTCACTAAACATGTATCACATGTTTCGATGGGACCTAGGCTAGGATGGTAACAAACATTCGGAACTTCAATCGAGCTATCCGTCAGCATTTGTAAAATTGTTTGATTACCTTCCAGGCTGGCCTCGGCACCATTGATTTTTATCTGTACTTTCTCTGGCAAAATAATCGCTCCCCTCTAAAAAACGATAAAATTCATCATTAAGTATTTTCTACCCCCGCACATTTTTTCTCAAACTTGCGAAAGAAAATAATGGAAGACTTCATTTGAGCAATAATTTCATATCAGAAAATGAAATAAAGTCAAAGAGAGACGTAGTTTTCACTCACTTCGACTTTATTATCATTGGTTAGAGTTTGTTTTCAGTACAAACGAACTTAAAGGGGCAACGGTAATCTGACTCCCTTTAACCCTTTCTATTTCTTTCAGGCCCGCCCGCTGACCATCCACTAAGACGGACCAATCACCTTCGTGGGGAAGAGAAATGGTTATCCCGTCCCAATTTGCATTATGAATCACGGCAATTTTGTAATCCTTATGTTTTAAAGTAAATGCAACCACATTTGGCGGAGCATCAATGAATTGTAAATGCTCCTCAATTTCTTCGGGTGTGCTTAACCTAAAAACAGAATGATTTTTCCTGAGCGAAATTAGTCCTTTCATATACTCCACTTCCCGATCAAACTCCGCTCTCCTTTTCCAATCCAGCCGGTTAATCCAATCGGAAGATTGATAGCTATTTTCATCCCCATCCTTCGTGCGCATGAACTCTTGTCCAGCATGTATCATTGGAATTCCCTGTGACAGTAAGACGACGGCCGAAGCTAATTTATGCATCTGTTTCCGTACTTGTTCCGTCGCATCTGGATTAGTGATGAGAAGCTTATCCCATAAAGTATAATTATCATGTGCTTCAACATAATTGATCACTTGATCTGGTCTTTGATATGTTGCTATATCTTCATCATATTTCAAACCACCAGCGATGCCCTTTTTTATAATATCTTCCATTCCCGGTTTGCCATTCACGAATCCTTTATCATGTTCATTCATTACAAACCCTTTTAAACCATCACGAATCGCATCGTTAAAGTGAGCGATTCCAGGCATTTTAAAAGCATTCTTTTGATTTGCTTTCAGCTCTTGGGCCAGGGGGGTATCCATATCCCAGCCTTCTCCCAAAACAATGAGGGTCGGATCAATTTCTGCCAGTACCTTTTTCACCTCATTCATCGTTTCCACATCATGAATTCCCATTAAATCGAAACGAAAACCGTCAAGGTTAAATTCCTTCGCCCAATAGGTTACGGATTCAACGATGAATTTTCGCATCATTTTACGCTCAGACGCGGTATCATTTCCTACACCAGTTCCATTAGATAAGGTGCCGTCAGCGTTATAGCGAAAAAAGTAAGTGGGAACGAGTTTATGGAAGTTTGAGTCCTCCACTGTATAAACATGATTATATACAACATCCATGATTACTCGTAAACCGTGATCGTGTAAACCTTGAATCATTTCCTTTAACTCCCTGATCCTGACTTTTGGTTGATACGGATCAGTCGAATAAGAGCCCTCGGGAGCGTTATAATTCTGTGGATCATATCCCCAGTTATATTGTGGTTCATTCAATTTCATTTCATTGACTGTTGCAAAATCGAATATCGGGATAAACTGAACATGGGTAACACCTAGATCTTTAATATGATCCAGACCCGTTTTCACTCCTTCTGGACCTTTGGTGCCGGCTTCAATTACTCCTAAGAATTTACCTTTAAGATGGATTCCGCTTTCAGGATGAATCGACAAATCCCGTGTATGCAATTCATAAATGACTATGTCCTCAGCTTTTTCGAGTGGTGGTTTATTCCGAGTCCACCTTTCAGGATCCGTATCATTTAAATCTATCACGACTCCTTTATTACCATTAACGGTAACTGCACGAACATAGGGATCGACGGCTTCACTCCAGGTTTCTCCCACTCTCACTTTATATGTATAAATCAAACCATCCTGATCTCCGTTCAGCTCAATGGTCCAGGTCCCCTTCTCCGAACGAACCATCGGAATCTCCATTCCATCTGTATCATCCCAATGTTTATAAGTGACTAGCTTAGCTTCAGATGCAAGTGGTGCCCATAATCGGAATGCCGTTTTATCTTTTAGATAGGAATTTCCTAAATCTTTTCCTTCATAGAAATATAGTTCATCCAATTCCGCCGGGTTTACTGGATTAATATTTGCAATCGGCAGAGATTCCAACTGATTTTCCGCTTCATTATCCATTGGTTTTCGATTGTTTTTATTTTCCTCTTCAAAATAAGAAAGTGAATCTTTAATAGGTCATTCCTCCATTGAAATTCCCATTTTAGAACAGGAATTATTAATATTTATGATCATAAGCGAATCTTCCCTCATGTTATGATTCCACAGGCGTTTCCCATCAAAACATTCGATCGGCAAATTATGTCGAAAATTCAGAAATCTATATTTAATAATCGAAAGCTATAGGTCAATTAGCTTAACCTTTCCTATCATTTTATAAAAATAAAAAAAATGCCTCCATAACAGTTTTACGGTCTTGGAGGCATTTCTAGTACTCTTTATGGTGTTTTAATAATTTTCACAGAGGTATCCTCAACAATTGCAGTGAAGTTCTTTACTTCAGGCTGCTCAAAGATAAAGTCAGTGATGCCATCTTCGAGCTGTTCTTGAATAACACGGCGGAGCGGTCTCGCACCGAAAGCTGGGTGATATCCAAGTTCAATTAGCCTTTGTTTCGCTTCATTAGTTACATCTAAAGATAAACCATTGGCAGCAAGTGTTTCGTCTAGCTCGTGAATCATGATATCAACGATTTGCAGAAGGTCTTCCTTCTTCAATGCCGAGAATTCAATGATGCTATCGAATCGGTTCAAGAACTCCGGTTTGAAGAAACTGCCTAAAGATTGTAGGATTGAAGCCTCTTCCACAGCTGAACTTGTACCGAATCCCATTACTTTTTGTTTTTCACCGACTCCAGCATTACTCGTCATGATGATTACGGTATCCTTAAAAGTAACAGTCCGCCCTTGACTATCGGTTAAGCGTCCATCTTCCATGATTTGCAGGAACATATGCAATACATCCGGATGTGCCTTTTCGATTTCATCCAATAAGATGATACTGTAAGGCTTGCGGCGAACTTTTTCCGTCAATTGTCCAGCTTCCTCATGCCCTACATACCCAGGAGGAGAACCGATTAATTTAGAAACACTGTGTTTCTCCATGAATTCACTCATGTCAAGACGAATCATCGCTTCCTTGTCACCGAACAATTCCTCAGCAAGAGTTTTCGCCAATTCGGTTTTACCTACTCCTGTCGGACCAACGAAAAGGAAAGAACCGGTAGGACGATTTTTGGATTTTAACCCGGCACGACTTCTTCGAACGGCCTTGGAAACCTTTATGACAGCCTCTTCCTGCCCGATTACTTTTTTCATCAGTTCCTCTTGGAGATGAACCATTCTTTCTTGCTCATCTTCCTGGAGCTTACCTACAGGTATACCCGTCTTTTGTTCGATGATATTTTGAATGTCTTCAACGGTAACGGTTGGCTTAATTGCATCTTCCCCATCCTGCAAGGAATTTTCCAGTTTTTCTTCTTCATCACGAAGAAGGGCAGCTTTTTCATACGCTTCTTCTTTTAAGGCCATTTCCTTTTCTTTATAAATTTGTGACAGACGCTCTTTGATGTTTTCCACCTGGACGTCTTCGATGGTCAAATTCAATTTGGAACCAGCTTCATCCATTAAGTCTATTGCCTTATCAGGCAGGAATCGGTCTTGAATGTAGCGGTTCGAGAGTTCAACAGCCGCTTTTAGGGCTTCCTCACTATATGTTACACCATGATAAGATTCATAACTATCTTTTAAACCATGTAAGATGACCAATGCCTCAGCCGTTGTCGGCTCATTAACGTGTACAGGCTGGAAACGTCTTTCAAGGGCACCGTCTTTTTCAATTTTCCTATATTCGGATAAAGTTGTTGCTCCGACAAGCTGAAGCTCGCCGCGTGCAAGTGCAGGCTTCAAGATATTTCCTGCATCCATTGATCCTTCGGCTGAACCCGCTCCCACAAGTTGATGAATTTCATCGATGAATAAAATGACATTTTTTCTTTCCTGCAATTCGCTGATCAATTGCTTCATTCGTTCTTCGAATTGCCCTCTAATTCCAGTATTCGAAACTAGTGACGCTACATCAAGCATATATACAAGCTTATTACGTAATTTAACAGGCACTGAACCTTCAACAATCGCTAAAGCAAGACCTTCAGCAATGGCTGTTTTACCGACACCAGGTTCACCGATTAAAACGGGATTATTTTTATTGCGTCTATTTAGAACTTCAATGACGCGTTTGATTTCTTCATTTCTTCCGATAACCGGATCGATAAGTCCTGCTTTAGCAGCATCGGTCAAATTGCGGCCATACTCCTCAAGCAATCCTCCGTCCTCGCCATGTTCAGCTGAATCCGATTTTGGCACATCATTATAATTAAATGGATTGAATGAATTTGGAAATCCATTATATTGGAATTTCCCTGTATCCATTCCTCCCATTGCTGCTCCAAGTTTGTTTCGCTCTTCTTTATAACAAGTGGAGCACAGTTTCACATCATGCTCCTGACCATTCATATTTAGGTGAACTTGAATATTCGCTTGGTTTACATGGCATTTTTCACAAAGCATGTAGTACTCCTCCTTTTTAAAAATGAATTCACAATAAATCTTTGACCTTCTTTGACTTTCTGACTTTATTATACATTGACCTTCTTTGACTTTCAATAATTTTGTCTGGGAATTTTTTTGCAATAAAAAAAGAGATTCCATCGATTTGGTTTGCTAAGCATATTAAACTATCCTTTTTCAGTCAAATAAAAAGATTCTATGTATGCCAAATTGGTACATTCAGATATTATTGATTACCCACTTCAGGATAACCATAACCTAATCTATTAACAAAACATCAACTCTGCCTTTTTCAGGCCTAATCATAGTCTTGTCCATATTCCTCATCCACTCTTATTTTTAAAAATAAGGCTATGTTAAATCCTGATGTTGATTTTTACGATAAGAAAACCGCCTCGTTGAAGAGGCGGCTTATTGAGCTATCGTACCCGTTAGTTGAGTCCCTTTAATTTGGTTTTGCATTGATTTCCGTTAAAGTTCATGCATCACGAAGTCCCACCGAGTTAAGGCAGCTTGCTGCCGTCCGCGAGGTGGTTAGTCGGTGCGGATGTGTCCCCGCAATTACTTCCTCGTTCCTTGTTTCCGGGACCAAGGGTCGCCCAAACCCGGAGCGTGAATGCGATGTTTATATGATGCACCCGACTTCTTCGAGATACTTTCACACTGCTTTTCTGTTTCTGTTTTTACTCTAGTAATGTATATTTCAGTTAAGTCTTCTTTTAAACGTCACTTATTTATTACCGAGTTGTTCCGCCAAACCGATTAGAAGTCCTTCATTTCCACGAATGTAGCAGAGCCGATACGAGTCCTCGTACTGAACCACTTCGCCAACGAGCTGAGCACCATACTTAGTGAGTCTGGATACCATTTCGTCAATGTCTTCAACGGTGAACATGACGCGTAGATAACCGAGGGCATTTACAGGAGCAGTTCGGTGATCTGATATAGTAGGTGGGGTGAGAAATCGCGAAAGTTCAAGTCGGCTGTGGCCATCTGGGGTAACCATCATAGCAATCTCTACACACTGTGAACCCAGCCCGGTTACGCGACCAGCCCATTCACCTTCGACAGTAGCTCGCCCTTCGAGCTTCAAGCCAATCTCCTCGAAGAAAGAGATTGCGTCATCAAGGGATTCTACAACGATGCCAACATTGTCCATTCTTAGTAATTTGTTTTTTGCCATAGTTTTATCTCCTTATGTGTACAAATTTATTACCTGATCATCTTCATATTTATTCTATCAAGAATTACTAATTCCTTCCTAACGATTACATCTTGTCACAGTTCATGATAACAAATAATACCTGCTTTAATTACATATAAAATCAAAAAGGTTTCGGAATGAAACCATTCCGAAACCTTTTTGTCTGCAAACTGAAAGAGACTACATTAAGTCTCTTGGTTTTTTATATTAAGGTTGATTTTCTTCTATTATATACGTTTCGCACCAATATACTTTGGCTTCCAATAACTATTATTGGTTTTAGCGTATGAAACTCCTTTAGATGATGATGAGTGTATGAACTCATTATTTCCTATGTATATGGCCACATGTGTAGGTTTTTTCGCTTTATTTGGTGCAAAAAACATTAAGTCACCTTTTTGCAGGCTTTTAACTTTCTTTCCTTTTTTATATATGTCAGCAGCGGTTCTTGGTAAATTCTTACCAGCCTTTTGATATGAATACTTCACTAAACCGGAGCAATCAAAACCTGAAGAAGACATGCCACCCATTTTATATTTTGTACCTAATTCACTCTTAGCCACCTTAATCGCTTTTGTATGATATGAAGCAGCTTCCGCTTGGTCCCCAGCAAAGGATGCGGTAACAAGCATGATAGCCAATGACAATCCGACGACAATTTTCTTAAACAAATTATTTTACCCCCTGATGTGATTTGCTAAACTTAATATACTAGAAAAGGCATATCACTCGCATCACAGGATCTTTACAAATATGTTACTTTTAGTAGATTTAGGAAGAATGACCATATAAAACATAAAAAAAAGTCGAATCAGGTGTCCCTTCTATTTAAAGTTTTTTACCTCATAGAAAAAACAGCGGTAAGAAAACCACTGTCAAAATTCTTTTGAGAAAAATGGAAGAAATAACTTTACCCCACGTTTATTAAAAGGTAAACATTTCAAATCTGCAATTAAATGACTTATGTATCCTAATAAACAAGTAGTGAAAATTCCGTCAATCCCCATAAAGGCTTCGAATTGATGGGCAATGATGCCAAAGAAAGCGATACCTGCAATCGAATGTGTATAACTTCTATGTGGTGTAAAGGATGCTAGGATAATATAAACGCCTAACAGCCACAGCCAGCTTTCCTGCAAAGATAAACCGCCTCCTAAAACCGCTAATCCAGTCAAGGTCAGCATATGCCTTTGTCTGATGAAAGATGAAATGATGATGATTCCGATTCCTGCCCCTACACCGATCCATTTTTCCGTTTCAAATCTTACCAAAAGACTATAAATGACCATTAGTATTCCAATCGTTTGTGCTATCGTTCGAATAAACTTATGTGAAAAAGTAATCCTATTACTTAACTTCCCATCAATATCCATATCGGGCATAAGGCCTGAAACTCCCCCAATGCCAACCAAGAATAATGTGGTGGTTGGATCTGTTTGAAGTGTGTTTGCCGTCAAGAATCCAACTGCTGCCCCTAATGCCATGTGTGCTGTACCGTTCACTGTCTCTCTCCTGTCCCACTATGAAGTAATCTCTGTTCCCAAGAAACGAATGTTTGTTCGAACCCCTGTATTCTAACTATACAATATTTTTGGGGGAATTTCTTTATTTTTTATAAAAAAGCCATAGTAATCAATAATTTGTGCTTATAAATCCCTCATTCTAAATTAAAATCAATTCTTCTAGAAAGTCTTTAATTGCTTTTTTTAGGTAATTTTCATCACATAAAACCGCAAAATATTTTTCTGTAAATTGTAGTTTTTCATGAAATTTTATCCAAAATATGAATATACTAATCTATAAGGGGAGTGATTCAGATAGCTTTTTTAAACGCCTTCAATAATTTTAAAAACGGGAAAAAGTCCAAGAAAATAAAAAACATGGATTTTCGGGAACAACACGTAAAGAAATCGTCTGAGCTCATTGGTAATAATGTAATTGTCCAAAATATAATAAACAATCACCTTTCCAAAAAAAATAACCACTTGTAGGGTGGTTTTTTTAATTATTATGGGAAATCGTTTCATTCTTTTCCAGCTTCTCACTTGCATCGTAAATATAGTGATACTGTAAATAGTAATCGTATATGACGTTTTGCAGGATCTTAAGCAGTGATTTATCGAATGTATCGAATTCAGTTTGGTAACTATTTAAGACAGTGACAAATCCCCCTTCCATGTTTTCGAAATAATGGATAAGAAAGTTCTTGTAATATTCACTATCACTATTGCTTTTATTCGTAATGCATGGATCGCCGGTTTGAATGGATTTATCAAGCATCGCTTTGATGGATTTAGGCAGCTTAGCTTTTTTGAACTGGTTCAGGGTATAGATATCATAGGTAAATGTAAGTCCTAATTGATCGGAATAAAAATCTACGGCACAGTCCAATGTATAGATCAAGGGGGTTTTAAAGTCCTTGCTATTGGCAATTTCCTCTGATATCTCCAATTGATATTCCTCGGATGTTAAATACGCAGCAAATTTCATTTTTGAACTGCTCATGCTGAATACTTCATAAACGGCTGCATCTTGTTTTTCAATTTCAATTTCGATATTAAAAAATTTAAAGTGTTTTAAACGGTAAAAAGCAATCGGTGCTAATAGGAAAAGCAATATCCAAACAAGGTAAAGAAATAAAGTGTTAAAGATGATTTGATAAAATTCAGACGTAACGATCGGTTCGATGATTAACGATATCAATGTATGTTCAAAGCCCTGAGAAATAGGGGGATTTGTGGCAGGATCAATGGCCCCCTCAGGCTTTTTCAAAGTTTGGATACCTAAATGAGCCATTGCAACGAGTGTATAAACAAAAATTAAAATTGTCCCAATCACATAAAATTTTGGCATGAATCCTATAATCCTGTCGAAAACAGAAATTCGCTTATCTTTCTGCTCCTCTATAGCCAATGTGGTTGCTCCTTTTAAGATTATTAATATCAGGAAAAGTCTACAGGGATTAGAACTTCCTGGAGACTGCCTATTTAATTTATATGTTTGCAATTATGTGAAAATACGTAAAATTCTCATGATGATTGACATATTCCAAAATACTTTCGACGTTTTCATTAAAATTAATAATATTTCGTCGTTAAAAATGCCCAACCTCTTCATTGAAAATGAAAGGATGAGCAAAAGTTTTGGTGATATATTTAGGACGGCCCCTTTATGGCAAATTCTTCGACCTTCCTTAAAAACAACTCCATGGCTTTCGAGGCTTCGAGGTCCAACTTTTTCACGATCGAAAATGGTCTTATAATGGGTTCATTTTTCAAATGAAAGGTTTTCAATTCATTGGACTTCAGTTCTTTTTGTACAGTCAATCGTGATAACAGGGCAATGCCAAGCCCAGCCATCACCGCTTCTTTCACTCCTTGGATACTTGTGAAAATAAAGGTTTTCTTTATATTTAACTCCAGGCTGCTCAGCAGTTTATCGGAATATGTACGGGTTCCCGATCCTTGCTCCCTAAGCACCCATGTTTGGTTTTGGAGCAATGTGCCCTCGATGAGATCCATCTGTGAAAGTGGATGAACCGGGGGGACGACGACAATCATCTCATCATTCATGAATGGTCTGACATCAATATCTTTATAATCCGTTTCACCTTCAATCAAGCCTATATCAAGCTTATTCGAACGTATTCCTTGTATGACTTCATTAGAATTCGAGATGATGATTTGTATGTCCACCATCGGATATTGAGCCGCAAATTCCGCTAAAACTTTTGGAAGGAAGTATTCCCCTATCGTGAAGCTTGCACCTATTTTCATCGTTCCGCTAACCACATTATTAAATTCATTTATTTCTCTTATTGCTGTCTCATAATGATCAAGCATTTGCTTCGCATGTCTATACAAAATTTTTCCCGGCTCTGTTATTTGTACTTGTTTGGGAGAACGATAAATTAATTTCGTTCCTAACTCATTTTCCAGATTTCTTATGTGAAGACTGACTCCTGGCTGCGACAAGTTCAGAATGTCCCCTGCTCTTGAAAAGTTTTTCTGTTCGATTACGGTGACGAATACTTTTAACGGATCCATGGTTACCTCCCTTATTTACCTATGTGTTTCATTTTATCATAAGTAAAAGTAATCTTTGAAATAGCAAAAATATATTTCACTTATTTTTAATTTAGCTTTAAAGTTAAGGCATCAACAAAGATGGAGTGATCACACTGGAACAAACAAACGTCGAAACTAAAAAACTTGGATTTACAAAAGGAATGGCATTGACTTTGCTAATTGCCATTGCTGCAAAATACTTAGCAGAGCTTCCATTCCTTCATATAATGGGACAGTTAGTCATTGCGATACTGATTGGTGTTGTTTGGAAAGCGATCATTGGCATCCCAGCTTACACCGTTGCAGGGACAAATTATTCAAGTAAAGTCCTTTTGAGGATGGGCATTATCTTATTGGGAATGCGCCTGAACCTAAAGGATATATTTAATGCCGGTCCGAAAACATTTGCAGTGGGTGCCATTTGTCTTGTATTTGCTATATTGGTAGTTTATGGATTGACCCGTCTTTTTAAAGTTGAGAAAAAGCTAGGCATATTGACAGCTTGCGGAACGGGAATTTGTGGAGCTGCTGCCATCCTGGCAATTTCCTCCCAAATAAAAGCAAAAGAAAAAGATACAGCAATAGCCGTAGCGACGGTTGCTGTTTTAGGTACAACCTTCACTTTCGGTTATACAATCCTATATCCATTATTGGAGTTATCCGATCATGGATATGGTATATTCTCGGGAGCGACACTCCATGAAATCGCTCACGTGATCGCTGCAGCGGCGCCAGGGGGAAATGAGGCAGTCGACTTGGCAGTCGTGGTCAAATTGACCAGGGTGGCCCTGCTCATTCCCGTTGCCATTTTAATCGGTTTCATCATGAATTGGAAAGATCGATCAAGAGATAACGGAAAGAAATTTACCTGGAAGTCCATTCAAATACCTTGGTTTATTTTTGGATTTTTGTTAATGAGTGCCCTCTATTCTACAGGTGCAGTTCCTGAACCCATAGCCGATAAAATTGTTATGCTTTCCTATATCCTCATGGCTATGTCCATGGCAGGACTAGGATTGAATATTGACCTCGTAACCTTTAGAAAATATGGCGGTAAACCTTTTATAGCTGGACTGATCGGCTCTATATTATTGACTTGTCTCGGGTATGTATTAGTTCAGGTTTTCCATTTAAATTAACTTTTCAATTAAAACAAGCATCCCTTAATCGGCATGCTTGTTTTTTTCTATCGGATGTGGAACATTGGCACCGTAAAAAATTTCATCCATCTCCGTTCGAAGCCTTTCTATAATTTCTTGCCTTTCCTCTTTATTCAGCTTTTCCTCTGTATAGCCGAATAGGTAATTATTAATATCGAATCTTTTCAGCTTACATTTTGTATGGAATATATTTTCCTGGTATACATTCACATCTATCATGTCATATAAACCCTTCACTTCATCAGGAATATAGTTTTGAATGGAATTAATATCGTGATCAATGAACAATTTCCGCCCATCTTTATCTCTCGTAAAGCCTCTTACTCGGTAATCGATCGTGATAATGTCGGTATCGAAGGAATGAATGAGATAATTAAGGGCTTTAAGAGGTGATATTTCCCCACAAGTAGAGACATCGATATCGGCCCTGAATGTGCTAATGCCTTCATTTGGATGGAATTCAGGGTATGTATGTACGGTAATATGGCTTTTATCGAGTTGCATGACCACATTATCAGGTAAAGGTCCTGGTGATTCTTCATAAGTTCCCGTAGGTACTTCTACGACAGGACCTTCCGAAACAAGAATGGTTACACTTGCGCCTTGAGGGACATAATCCTGTTTGGCCGTATTTAAAACATGTGCTCCAATTAAATCAGACACATTGTGCAAAATCTTCGAAAGCCGCTCTGCATTATATTGTTCATCGATATAATCCAGGTAGGCCTCTCTCTCTTCCCTCGTTTTTGTGTAACAAATATCATACATATTAAAGCTTAAAGATTTCGTAAGATTATTAAAGCCATGAAGTTCAATACGCTGCTCCGGTGTAAGTTTCATGATTGATTCCCCTTATATTTTTTTACGACTACCCTTATAGTTACCCTTTTTCTGAAATAAAAAACTAAGTCTGCCAGCCTGGGCTTCCGACTTCTCATCGGTAATTGTCATTTCTGGCCATGGAAAAGCCATTGCATTAACATGCAATGGCCTTTTTGGTTTAGGCAGTATGAATTTTTTTCTTTTTTATCGGTGAAAGAATTCGTTCCAGCCAGCCGAGTATAAGATCTGAGAGAATGGCCATCAATGCCGTCGGAATTGCTCCTGCAAGTATGATTGCCGTCCCATTTGAAGCATTCGTTCCCCTGACAATGATATCCCCCAGTCCGCCTGCGCCTACGAATGTACCGACCGCGGTTACACCAATGGCAACGACAAGCGCCGTACGTAAGCCAGCCATGATGACAGACAGAGATAATGGCAGTTCGACCATTCTTAGTAACTGGAGCTTCGTCATCCCCATTGCCTTGCCAGATTCTAAATAAGCATGATCTATACTTGTAATTCCGACATAAGTGTTCCTCAAGATTGGCAGTAAGGAATATAAAAACAATGATAAGATAACCGTATTTGTTCCTAACCCCATTACTAGCATCAGGAGAGCGAGCATAGCCAATGCTGGTGTGGTTTGTATGACATTCGTTATCGAAAAAACCCAATTGCTCAATTTCTTATGTTTCGCGATGAAAATGCCTATCGGAATGGCTATAATTGCTGCAAATAAAACTCCATAGGCAGACATTAAAAAGTGACGATAAAATTCAGTTAGTACATACATCCAATTTTGGGAATAATAAGTTCCCAGCTGTTGCAAGGTTTCCATTAGTGTGCACCTCCCATTTATTCAAAGTAATTATGAGCTTTAAGGAATTCAGTTGCTACGACCGATGGCTCCTTCAAGTTCCCATCAACTTCATAGTTCAGTTCCTGCATGGTTTCAGTAGTGATTTCACCAATTAACTTGTTAAGCTCATCTTCAATTTCAGGATAACGTTCCAATAATTCTTCGGTAACGACCGGTGAACAGTCATATGGAGGGAAATATTGTTTATCATCTTCCAAAAGCTTCAAATCATTAACCTTAATCCGTCCATCTGAGGAGTATGCAAGGACAATATCCATCTGACCATTTTTGACTGCATCGTAAACCAAGCCAATCTGCATCGGATAAGTTTCCCCAAATTCCAATCCATATGTATCGACGAACCCTTTATAACCATCCCCTTTTCTTTTCAGCCAAGCACTGTCTACACCTAACCTTAAATTATCTGCATCCTTTTCCAGATCCGATATTTTCTGATACCCCTTTTCCTCTGCCAATTCATTTGAGATCGTAAAAGCATAAGTGTTATCGAATCCGTATGAATCAAAAAATTTGAACCCATATTGTTCTTTGAATTCCCTTTGAACAATTTCCATCGCCTTTACTGGATCCTTTTCAATTTCCTGTCCCAGGACACTCGTTAAATCAGTCCCTGTATATCGAGTTGCGGCTATGTCTATGTCACCGGTCTCCATCGCCTTTTGCTGAACGAAATTGGAACCTAGATTTTTAATGATTTTCGTATCAACTTCCGTATTCCTTTCAAGGAGTTGAGCGATCATGTTCGCCAAGATTTCGGATTCGGTCATGCTTTGGGCACCGATCTTTACAGTAGTTTCAGAAGATGACCCTAAACCGGGCAAGGAGCAGCCGGTTATCACTAATGAACAAACTAAAAGGGTCATGAAAATTGTACGTCTCATTTTTTTATACATGGTAATCCTCCTCAAGCAACTTCCTTCATACCTTTCAATCCTTTTGGTACGACTTTTCGTTCAATGATCGAGAATACATAATCCACCAGGATAGCCATGATGATTACCGGAACTGCACCTGCGATGATATATTCTGTTTGGTATAAATTCAAACCGATAAAAATGTAATCTCCAAGTCCCCCGCCTCCAATAAAGGAGGCTAAGGTGGCCCATCCAATTAAATAGACGGAAGCCGTACGGATGCCAGCCATAATGACGGAAAGAGCAAGCGGGAATTCAACGAGACGAATTCTCTCCCAGCTTGTCATCCCGATGCCGCGTCCAGATTCCAGAAGATTTCCATTTACACCTTTAATGCCTGTGTATGTATTTCTGAGTATGGGTAAAACGGAATAGAAAAATAACGCAATGATTGCGGGTGTTTTCCCAACTCCGAGGAAAGGAATGAAAAAGGCTAGTACCGCTAAGCTTGGCAATGTCTGCATAATGTTTGCCATTCCGATTATTATCGAAGCGCTCCTTTTCATTCGCGTCAACATGATCCCTAGTGGTACGGCAACTATTATTCCAAGGAAAACAGCTATCAAGGATATATATAAGTGCTCCCATGCCTTATAAATCAATTCTTGCCAGTTCGTTTGTAAAAAATCGAGCAAAATTTCCATCTCATTCACCTCCTAAATCATTTCTGCCATTTCTTCCATTTGATTTTCTTCTTCTCCCCAGATGCTGTCATATACGATGTCCACCAATGTAGCCCTAGTGACGATTCCGACCAAATGTTTATTGTGGTCAACTACCGGCACGTATTTGAACCCTCTTTTTAAAATCTTCTGAACGGAATCGCGGATTAAAGTATCCTGTTTCACTGAATAGACTTCAGTATTGATGACTTCACTGATAAATTTAGCCTTTTTTCGATATTCACTGATCGTTTCAACGTCCACGAACCCTTTCAACACATTTTGCTCATCGACCACAAGTAGAGAATCTACCCTTTTCTCGCGCATGATCGTAATAGCATCTGTAAGGGATTTTTCCTCTGTAATGGATATTGGATTTCGACTCATGATTTGTTCAACCAGCTCAACATTCGGTCTTGTTTGAAGCAGGCGATCTTTGCCGATGAATTCTTCCACAAACTCATTGGCTGGGTTTCTGAGGATTTCATCCGGTGTTCCCACTTGGACGATTTCACCAGCTTTTAAGATGACGATCCTGTCGGCTAGCTTAATGGCTTCATCCATATCATGGGTAACAAAAACGATTGTTTTATCAAGTGTGCGCTGTAAATTTTTAAATTCCTCCTGAAGGGCATCGCGGGTGATCGGATCTAGTGCGCCAAAAGGTTCATCCATTAAAATGAGTGGAGGATTGGAAGCTAGTGCTCTGAGAACGCCTATCCTTTGTTGCTGCCCGCCGCTCAATTCGTAAGGATACCTTTCCAGGTATTCAGGTCCCATATCTACAAGCTGAAGCAATTCCAATGCGCGTTCCTTTTTCTTCTGTTCATTCCATTTAAGAAGTTTTGGAACGAGGGTGATATTTTCAAGAATCGTCATGTGAGGGAAAAGTCCGATCTGCTGGATAACGTACCCGATCTGTCTTCTTAACTCTACTGGATCTTTATCCATGATGTTGTCACCATTAATAAGTATCTTGCCTTCCGACGGCTCGATAAGACGGTTAATCATTTTCATAGTCGTTGTCTTACCGCATCCACTCGGACCAATAAAGCAAATGAATTCCCCTTTTTTAATATCCAATGATATATTTTTTACAGCTTTCTTTCCTCCCTTATAGATTTTCGATACATTTTCGATTTTTAACATAACAAGCACCTCCATCATTCGCATACAATTACAAATTTTACAAATATATTAATTTTTTCATTTGCACAGTCTTTAGTACCCATAAAGCAAACTGTATAAACCTTTTATTTTTAAAAAACTAGTTCATTGGAATTATATAGAATAAATGGGATAAAAAAACTACCTCATTTTAAAGTGAGGTAGTTGAATGATTTAAAAAACTAAAGTTGAATTAAAACCCAATATTTTTAGCAATCAGGGTTTTTACGGTTTCATCTGTCCCTGTAAAGAATTTTGTCAAAGGAATGTCCCGGTGACGCCGGGCAATTTTATCGTCACCCATATTTCCGTAGCCATCATGTAATTGCATGCACTTATCGGATATTCGCTTAGACATCTCCGTTATCCAATATTTAGCCATCGATACTTCAGCTATGATTTTCTCCCCAGTCATATGTTTAAGAATCAACCCATCAACAAACGTTCTTCCCAGATGAATATCTGTCGCTATTTCAGCAATGGTAAACTGTGCATTTTTCAATTTACTTATTTTCTTATCAAATGCTTTTCGTCCTTTTATAAAATTCTTCGTTAATTGAAGCATATCGTTCGCTGCCATTAAAGACCCGATCGCACACATTAGTCTTTCCTGCTGCAGTTTTTGCATGATATAAGAAAGACCCTTCCCTTCCTCCCCAATGAGGTTGCCAACAGGAACTGAAGCATCATCGAAAAATAGTTCGGCTGTGTCTGGGCATCCTTGTCCTGTTTTACCAAGCTTTCTTCCCCGTGAAAATCCTGGCGTATCTTTATCAATTATCAGCAAACTGATTCCGTTTTGGGAAGGAACAGCATTAGGATCCGTTTTGCATGCCACTATCATGAAGTCGGCTTTAAAGCCATTTGTGACAAATGTTTTGGCTCCATTGAGTATATAATACCCATCTTTCTTGATCGCTGTGGTTTGAATATCCCCTAATTCCGAACCCATTCCCGGCTCTGTCAATGCAAAGGCTGAAATCAATTCACCTGTAATGAACTTTGGTAAATATCTTTGTTTCTGATCTCTTGTTCCGAATGAGGCAATATAAGGGGCTATAACATCAGAATGAATGGATATTCCTCCTAACGCTGATCCAACCAATTCCAATTCCTCTGCCAGCACAACTGAATAGCCAAAATCTGCTCCTATTCCACCGAATTCCACATCAAGCCATGGACATAAAAATCCATTATCTCCAATCTTTTTCCAAAATGAGTGAGGTATCCCCCCCTCCTTGTCCCATTGATCATAAAAGGGGACAGCCTCCTTGGCGAGAAATTCACGAATTGATTGTTTAAATAATAAGTGTTCTTCCTTTAGGAAGGAACGAGAATCATCCTTATTGATTGCCATCGTGCTAACCATAGGTTAAACCTCCATTCTCTAACGATTTGGACTTATAATCCACTAACATGATCAAGTTAAATACCTCGATGTAAACGGTTACAACTGCAAATATCATTCTTTTAAAATGACCCACAATATTCTTGTTCAACAAAAGTATTGAATTCCCTTTTAATTATCTATTTTTTACCATTTAAAATCTTGGTTGTTTATTACTTAACTGCTTTTAATATGGGTTTATCATATATTCTGTCGAGGTTATTTTTGGAATATATTTTGTATTAATTTAACAAAAATTCCTTTTTAATTGCATATTAAAATGGGGCTTTAACAGAGGCTGTTAAAAGAATAAACCAACTGAAAGGATGTCAATATCTTTGTTTGTTCTTCTTTGCTTATCAACCAGTTCCCCTGTCCCTTGCGATAGTGTTATACGATATCTAAGTCCCAACCAACCTCCAACATTCTTTTACAAGCAGGGGGCGGACAGTTTCTTCACGAAATCATGTCGCACGCACCCGTACGACCTGTCCTGGCTACTGCAATATTAGAATTTATTTTTAAAAAAGGCTCTTTTCGTAAAGATTGTTGTTTTTAAAACAAAACGATTTAAGGTTGATTGAAGCGCAAGTGCGAGACTCCTGCGGGAGCAGCGGGACAGGTGAGACCCCACAGGCGTTTACGCCGAGGAGGCTCACCGCCCGCCCCGCGGAAAGCGAGCATCTGGAGGGGAAATCAACCACACCGCTTTACTTGGTAAATAGCAGCAAAGTATGCGAAAACAGCCTAAAAAAAGAATCCCATATAATTTCCATTCGTTTATATTGAAGCTTGGAATCTATGTAAAAACAGGAGCGAAAGTATATAACCTATTTTACATAAAGCAAAAAATACTCTGGAGAATATCTCATCCCAGAGTATTTTTTTACGAAATACTACTTTTTCATTTAACCGCTTCTTTTCCTTATCCGGTTCAAAAGCAGTAAACTTCGGAAGCAGCAAATAGTTTTTCTTCCCCTGTATGCGGGTTTCTAGTTCGAGCAGCTCGGACGTACACCTCAAATATACCAAATCTAATCAAATTAGAACTCATAAAAGTAATGGACTCGAGATCTTCTTCACTATCATTGGCTTCAGAAAGCTTACCAAGCACGTTTGCACCATGAACTTTGTTATGCCCTTGCACAATTTCTGTGGGCCAACCGCTATATACCTTCACCTTCTATAATGTTTATTCTCTATTCCTTCACAAATTTTAATCTTGGATTTTTCCATTAATGACAACACACTTCCCGTTTGAAGGTTTCTTTATCATCCTTCCATCCTTGATGTATACAGTGTAAGTATTATTGACTTTAGCATCTAATCTTGCTAAATCTCCCATTCTTGCTATGATATTTTTGACAGCTTCCCTCTTCAGATTATCCATGACTTTCTTTTTCCATTGTTCCCGATTGTTTTTTTGCTTATTTTCATCAACCATCAGGATCCCATCCTTTTTGTTTGATTTATGTCTTCTCCGATATTAGTGTATTATATTTTTATCATCTTGTTACCTTTATGCTTTTCCTAATTGGGTTCTTTTTTTATTTTATAACGTAACAGGTAAGTGAAAAGGATATTAATAAAATGGCTCACGCTAGTGATAGCAAGAAAAGAACGCACATAAAAACAGGATGCAACTGAATGTTGCACCCTGCCTGAAAAAGGGGTTTGCTTCATTTCGAATCAGCATAAATTCTCTGCGATAAACACCTCATCTACATTAGAGTAAATACCGGTATCTGACTAGAGTTTACCATCCAAAGCAACCATCCCCTATATCTTAAAAGTTTTATCAACTTTCAAAGTATAATCGACAATTATTGAATGAGTTTTCTGCTTTTACGTGCAAGCGAACCATCTCCTTGCTCGAAACGATTTTTTAATGAAGCTTCCAGTAGTTAAGTTAAACGTCTTTAACTGACACCTCATTTACTATATGATATGAACCATACGTAAATCACTAGCCCCTTCTTCTTTATTTATTATGACCATCTGCTGGCAAAATATAATTGGTTGTTTATGGATATCAACAATTGTTTAAATCAAGTTATTCATTGTTGTTTAAGTACAAATCAATCGCAATCTCAACACAGATAAAATCTACACTAAGTTCGGCGTTCTCCGTGGAAAGGGCGGAAATGCAAAAATAAAAAGGCCGGCAGTCGTTAGCTTTCACCGACTTTCTGCACCACCTTGCATTCTTACTGCATAATTAATAAAGAAACGACAAAGCATTATGAAGACTTCATTTGAATTATTGCGCATTCAACTCTGAACGATATTCGTCTATAATCACTTGTATCTCTGAATCGGCTTGGACATTTGTGACGTCGTAGAGGAATCCATCGGATTCGGCCAACATCATTTTCCCGTCAACAACTTCAAAGGTCAAATCCAGGCGGCCCAAATAATGTTCTTGTTCTCCGCCGGCTTGAGTAATTGGCACCATCACCTCTCCATTGAATTCGTATTCGGGCGTTTCGATGACCTTATGTGTATCTGCGCCGATTACCGCTGAAACTCCTGGAACCTGAGCCAAGTTGTGGTCTTCAGTGTTTCCGGCATGCGAAAGGACAATATTAATGTCGGACTTTTCGCTCACTTCAGGAAGCAACGCATTCAACGCTTCTACCGGTTCGATGAAATCGAGGTCAGCAACATCATTCCAACCGCGAATTTCCGGCTTCATCGAAGTAAGGCCGATCATGCCGACTTTAACACCATTGAAGGTAAAACTCTTCCAAGGTTTTACATTCTGAATGTACTTTCCTGTTTCCCTGTCAATGACATTACCAGTAAGGATGGGGAAATTCACGTTGCGGTGGTAATTCTTTAACTGTTCATAACGGCTTTCCTGTGTGCCCTCTCCGGCAGGGTAAACGCGGAAGTCGTTGTTTCCGAGAACCATTGCATCATAGTCCAAAGCTTTCAAAAGAGACGTCTCCAACTCTCCTTGCCCCGCTTGAAACTCGCCTCGCAGGAAGACATCCCCGCCATCGACGAGAAGCAGATTCTCCTCTTCATTGCGCACATTTTCAATGATGGTGGCATACTTCGCAATAGAATTTTGATGAATGGTTCCATCAACCAGCGTGACGATGTCATCCAAATGGCCATGAAAGTCATTCGTCTGGAGAATGGTGAGTTCAAACTTCTCTCCCTCCTTGAGCTTTTCCTCCGCATCTGCTGTTACGGGCATTCCGACAAAAGCAGCAGCCATCGTCAGCGAAAAGCAGCCCGTCAATAACTTCATTCCCATTTTATTCATCCTATTTCCTCCAAGCAATTACTCTATTAAATTGTAAACACAAGTTATTTAGTTTCCAGTCTTTTCGGTTTTATCAAGAGCGACAAGTTTAGTTTTTTCTTCTTTGTCATTGCTGATCAAGTCATTTGTTGCTTTTTTAAATTCATTTAAAGTTTTCCCGAAAGCACTCCCGATTTCCGGTAATTTAGAAGGACCAAAAATGATTAACGCAATGACTAGAATGAGAATTAGGCCAGGAATGCCGATGCTAGATAACAATCTTCTCACCTCCTAAACCATTTACTTATAAAATTGGCATACCATGACGCTCTAAAGCAGCTGCTTCCAATAAAGGCATACCTTGTTCATCTGCAAATGCAGTAAGTTTATCCGAAACAACAGGAGCAAGACTTGCTGGAGGCAGAGCTTGGTTCATAGCTCGTCTGCGGGTAGAATTTCTGCGTGCAAATGGTCCCCAAATCGCAAAGGTGATACCGGGTGTTTGCATATTTACAAAGAAAGTATTTCCATCCGGAGAAAATGTAGGGCCTGCAAATTCAGAACCGTTCATCATATTTTCAGCAAAAGTATAAATATTTCCTTCAGGAGTCAATCCGACAATACGATCATTACCGCCTCCATCTTCGGCGATCCATAGATCTCCCCAAGGAGTGATTGTAATGTTATCTGGAGCTTCTAAATCATTTTCATCCGTAGACTCATAGAATAGTTCTAAGGTGTTTGTCGCTGGCGTGTAGCGATAAACACGGCCAAGGCGTGCTGAACCTGCACTTGTATCATCGAACCATAAAGTACCTTCAGAAAAATAAGCCCCTTCTAAGCGGCTAAACTGAATACAGCCTTTTTCCTTAGCGTCTTGCTGTGCGATTTCAGGATTTAATTTTTTCCAGACGATCCCGAATTTTTGTCTAGTACTAAATTGACTTGCAGCTGCAGCCGGTAATTCATCAATCGCTGCTGCCTCAAGTGTACCGCCCTTTTGCAGAGAACCTAGTTTTTGACTACGGTCATGTGGTGTAAAACGGTACAAGAAGCTTGGACTTGCGTCTTCCGTTAAATACCAAATCCCTGTTGAAGGGTCAACATGCCCAGCTTCATGGGAGAAATAACCCATATCACGGATTGGTGTTCTTGACATTTCGTTTTCAGGATCAAGCGGATTTACTTCAAATACAAAGCCATGTCCCATATCACGAGTTTCCTCCATTGTTAACCAGGTACCCCAAGTCGTAGCTCCACCCGCACAGTTACGGATCGTACCTGAACTTGATACATACTGATCAATGACTTTATTATTTTGTTCCACGATCAATGTGGTTGTGCCGCCCGCAGCACCAGCGCTCCAAGGTTTTTTTCCATTTACAGGGTAATCAGAATTTGTCCCATTTTCATGGTTTCTTACAAGAATGGTTGTACCCTTTTCCCCTTTATAGGCAGCCATTCCATCGTGAGCAGAAGGAACAAGGTCACCATTAGGCATGATATCACCAGTTCTTGAAAGCATTTTGTAATGAAATCCCCTTGGCAGATCCAGAACTCCATTTGGATCCTTTACTAGCGGGCCATATCCACCAAATCCGCTTGTTGGATTGCTAGATTCCACTGCAAATCCTTTTGTAGCTCCCGCAAGAGACAATACCCCAGTTGAACCAAGTGTTAATGCTAAAGTGCTCATTCCACCAACTTTTAAGAAATTACGTCTGTTTAAACCGCTATTGCTAGATATCATTAACATTACCTCCAACATTTTTTTGAGGGATGCTATATTCCTTATAGCAAACTCTACCCTCAAAATTAACAGACCTTTTTAAATGCTCTGTTAATCCCATGTGATTTTATTCCTTCTTATGAAAAATAAGCTAAAAGTCACGGTTTATACAATGATATGGAGGTTATTGCCATATTTGTAACATATATAAGGTGGAAATTGATGGCAGGAGCCCAAAGTGGAGAAAAAACTAAGGATTTTGTCATAAAAAGATCGATGCCGATTATTAAAGCTTATTAATAGTTTGTAAATAATACACTATGCCAAACCATGTTAACCCTCTTTTTTTACCAATCTAGTAAGTTTTCGGAAAATGGAATCGGTTAATGACATGCTTAATAATAGAACTTTTTTATTTACAAGTAATTGCTTCTTTTCATTTCAATTTTTAAATCCATATTTTGTATGAATATAGTGCTACAGTAGCACGCTACCTCCAGCTCAACATGGAGTTTTTTTCAATGTAAGTTAAGTAAAGTATCGTCATTTCGGATTAATGTCGGGATTGAAAAGTGAACTGTGAAACGATGTTTTAAAACGAAGCGCCAGGCTATAGAAACTAAAAGCAAGGATTATGACTGGAGAATACAGCAAGCCTTCGATTCAATTATGGATTATATTCATAGTTGGCTGTACGAGATCCATAGGTTTGAAAAGATTACACAAGTAAATCAAAGGAGCCTACTGTAGAGTTTCCGATTCATAAGAGCACATATAGTTGATGTATTAAAAAACACCCCTGTCTTAATACGGTTGAATATTCCCACCTGAGCAATAATTTAATACGAATATAGCCTAAAAAAAGAGTTGACACGAAACTTGTACCCAACTTAAAGTATAGCCTATACAACAAAAAGTTTCCTTTACGAAACTTTTTTAGAAGGGGGTCAAGAAATGTCGGATGATAAAAAGGTTTCCCGCAGAGATATTTTAAAGATGGGGACTGCTGGTGCGTTTGGAGTAGCAGGGTCTTATTACATCAATAAAATGGCACAATTCCCAATTGTTGCTCAGGCATCCAATGATTCGTCTCACAAGAATGGCAAACATACCAGTCATGCAAATATGAGTGATCTAACCAAAACCACAGGTTATAAAATGGCAGAACGGCTTCTTACGGAGTTTGATTATGGAAAAGTTACTAAGCTGGCTAACGGACAAATCCTCCGGGAATATGAAGTCGTGGCAATTGATAAAGAAATCGAAATTGCCAAGGGAATAAAATTTCCAGGCTGGACGTATAACGGATCAATTCCAGGACCATCTTTTCGCTGTACCGAGGGGGACCTTTTGCGGTTTCACTTTATTAATAAGGGCAGCCATCCCCACTCTATTCATTTTCACGGAATCCATCCTCCAGAGATGGATGGTTTAACTTCCATTTATCCTGGACAAAATTTCACGTATGAATTTGAAGCAAAGCCATACGGATTACAAATTTACCATTGCCATGTACTACCCCTAGCCCGCCATATCCATAAAGGCTTATACGGTAATTTTATTATTGATCCAAAGAAGCCAAGAGAGCCGGCATTAGAGTTAAACATGGTTATGAATGGCTTTGATTTGGATTTAGACGGCGAAAACGAGTTTTATACGGTGAATGGCTATGCCTTCGCATTTATGAATCACCCAATTAAAATCAAAAAAGATCAACTCGTAAGGATCTATCTAAGTAATTTAACAGAATTCGACTTATTAAATTCGTTTCACTTGCATGCGAATTACTTTACGTATTATCCAACCGGGAGAAACGATAACCCCTCTCAGTTCACTGATACCATCATGCAATGCCAGGGAGAACGTGGAATCATTGAAGTTCGGTTTTCATACAAGGGAATATATATGTTTCATGCCCATGTAAGTGAATTTGCTGAGTTAGGCTGGATGGGATTCTTTGAGGTCGAGTAAAAAGGAGGGATAATATGAAGGGCAAATGGTTAATTACTGTTTTAATACCGTTAGTATTACTTATAGGGGTGCTAGGATGGGTGCTGAAGAATGGAGCAGGTGTAGAAAAAGATCCTGCAGCACCGATTGAAGTCTTGAACATTGAACGCATCAAGGTAACTAAAATCGGTTTCGAATTATTTGTCAGTAATACCGGACCCGAACCCTTAACGATTTCTCAAGTGATGGTTAATGATTCAGTGTGGAATTTCAATGTCGCTCCCCAAGCAAAACTTGAACGATTTGATGAGGGGAAGGTGACCATCTCTTACCCATGGGTGGAAGGTGATCCACATACCATAAAGTTAATCACAGAGAATGGGATTATCTCGGAAGGTGAAGTTGCAGCTGCCACACTCACTCCAGAAGTCACCTGGAGCAACTTTCTTAATTACGGCTTAATCGGCTTTTACGTTGGTATTGTCCCGATTACATTGGGGCTGTTGTGGTATCCCTTTATGAAACGCTTCTCACGAAAGTCCATAAATGGGATTCTTGCCCTTACCGTTGGGCTCCTTTTATTCTTATTTGTTGGGACTCTGGCTGATGGATTTGAAATTGGTGCAGAAGCACCTTCTGTCTTTCAGGGAAATATGGTTGTCATTATTGCGGCTTCCTTAACGTTCTTATTATTGATCGGATTTGATCAGTATCAACAAAGAAAACAAGAAAAGAAAGGATATTCTCCTTTTGGTCTGGCTTTGTTGATGGCTGCCGGAATAGGGCTTCATAACTTTGGAGAAGGTTTGGCAATTGGTTCTTCCTTTGCACTAGGTGAAGCTGCTTTAGGAACCTTTTTAATTATCGGGTTTACCCTGCACAACATTACGGAAGGGATTGGAATCGCTGCCCCTTTATTAAAGACCACACCTCGATATAGAGACTTTTTATTACTGGGAGTTATCGCAGGTGCACCCGCCATTGCAGGTACTTGGGTTGGCGGATTCATCTTCTCGCCAATTTGGGGAGCTTTGTTCCTTGGTATTGGTGCAGGGGCAATTCTTCAAGTAATTTATGTAATAACGAAAATCCTCATTGAAGATCATAGAAAACATAATGAAGCATCTGTTTCATGGTTAAACCTTTCGGGATTCGCTATTGGACTATTAATCATGTACTTTACTGCATTTTTTGTGAAATTTTAAGACATTCTTTAATCTTGTTGGGACGCATAAACAATTCGAACTTGGTAGAGCTGTGGGTTCAATATTGAAGAGGAGAAAGGTAAAGAAAAGTAATAAATTAGAGTTAAAAAGAGCATAAAATATAAGTAGAGCAATCTTAAATTTATGTAGCGAACCGAACTATCGAACAGATATTAACGGTATTGAAATAAATCTAGATTTTAAAAAACTTGATAAGAAAATGGATTCAAACGATTTTATTTATTGAGGTTATTCTAAAAATGAGCTAAAGGAATTTCAAAATTTCATTACTTGGGGGAATCATTATGGTTCAAGGTATAGGTATACCAGGTTTAATTTTAATACTTGTCATTGCCTTGATAATTTTTGGGCCTAAAAAGCTGCCGGAAATCGGTAGAGCCTTTGGACGTACTTTAACTGAATTCAAGAGTGCTACCAAGGGATTAGTAAATGATGAAAAAAAGGATGAAGGGGAAAATCCTGAGTTAATGGCTGTTGAAAAGAAGCAGGATAAATCAACAGTTTCATAAGGAATGGATAGGCGAGGCAACTCGTCTTTTTATTTTTCATTTTAAAAGGATACATCCACCCATGAAAATAATGAAATAAATCTTATTGAACATTTGGAGGAACTTGGACCACGTTACTTGATGCATAGTATGGATTTGTGGGGTTTGATGCTAGCATTCTTATTTGATTGATAAAGATATAGATAAAGTTTTATGAGTGTATCTTGAATGGTTTGAAACATCTCTGTATACATAAACACGCTCCCTAATTTATATATATGAAGATTATACCAAACATTCATTCTCATGTCCATTTGTTCGTAAAATGAGTATTTTACGCAAAGATGAGTTATTTACCACGCCCTCTTCTTTATAAAAAAAGAAAAATGTTTTTCACTTATTACAGGAATGCTCCTCCCTATGTGATATAAGAATAGGCAATACCACTAATCAAGTATTGCCCCCTTTTGTACAATAGAAGAAATTTATTTTTATATAGATGAAATTTCCACCTGAATTTTAGACATCTTTATTTATCTAATTAAAACAACTCATCGAGAAGCTATGTTTTAAAATATTCCTCAATATCTCGGTAAGTCAACTTTAGGCAAACACCCTGAAGATTTTAACCTTAACCCCATTTAAATGCCGGGTTAGGGTTATTTATATATTCTATCGAGGTTAATTAAAAAATTGTACACATATGGTAATTAATATATTATGTAGAAAAAGGAAATAGACGGAGGCGTGAATATTGAGATTGTCAGTTGTCGCTTTACTATCAAATTTAAAATTACCAGATGTTTTCGAAAATAAAACATTTAATGGAATAAAACTCGAAAAACAAGGTTTACAAATAAAAAAATTTAATGACCAGAAAATGATTCAGGATATAGGTGAAATCCAATATTATAATGAGTTTACAAAAAGTCCTTGTTTTTATTTTAATACAGAAATTGCACCTTATCGATTTCAGGATTTAGAGAAGATGCTTGAGCTTAGAGATTTTGTACATGATGCTCTTTTCTCACTATGGTTAACCAAAGACAATTCAGTAAATTCACATGTTATGATGAGTAGATCGGATGATAATAAAATTTCTACTAATCGAACACCGATGATGTTTTCAAACTCCATAGGTGAGTACGGTAAAACGTTTTTTTCAGAAGATGAATTACAAGAAGCCGAAACCTGGGCTCAACTTATCTTAGAAATGTACACAAATACCGTACTCGAACCCACAACAATAAAAAAAGAAATAGCAGTTGGCGAGATTGTATTCAATAATACAAATAAGGATATTCAGTATCACAAGACAAATAGATTACAAAGAACTATACAATTTGTGACTATGGCAAGAAAAGAGTCGTTTTTACCAGCGAAAATCACTTTTTATATTTCTGCATTAGAATCTTTGCTTTCGGATACAAATGCGGAATTGAGATTTCAGGTAGCTGACCGGAGTGCAAGAATTTTAGGTGTAAATTTAGAAGAAAAATTAAAAATATCAAAAATTATAACAAAGGCTTATGACTATAGATCTAAATATATCCATGGTACAGCAGGGAAAAATGCAAGCGAAGATCTCATGATAGAAGTTGATGATATTCTACGTCGATTAATCAAATTATTTTTAACTGACCTTAATCATGTTGTCAAAATGAAGGATGAAGAATTTAGGAATTGGCTCAAAGAATTACTTTATAAATAAAGCAAATCGAGTAGGAGGAGGCGCCTAGCCTCCGACCTCTCACACCACCGTACGTACCGTTCGGTATACGGCGGTTCAGTTTAAGTCTGACGTAGTTTTGTATATCGTTCATATAGATTTACTAACCCTTGGTGGAGCCAATAAACATTATTAAGGATTTTGTCTAGAATAGGACTATGCGCTATGCGCCAATAACCCTTTCTGCTATTTCCCCATTCATATGCTTTTCCAAGTGGGACGCCTAATCCTTTGAGTTTCCTCACCCTCGTTCTTGGTAATTTCCATTGTTTCCATAGGCACATCCTGAGTCTTCTTCGAATCCATGAATCTAAATTCTTCAATACGTTCGGAGTATCAATGAGGGCGAAATACCCCATCCAACCTCTAAGGTATTGCTTTAACTTATTTATTCGGAGTTTCATGGGTATCGGTGATTTCCTCGAGGTCATTTCCCTGATTCGTTTCTTTACTCTCTTCACCGTTTGTTTAGCCAGTAGAACCTTCGGGTTCTTTGACTTCGTGAAACTAAAACCGAGAAACGTTCTGTTCCAAGGGCGATCATACTTCGACTTCTCGTAGTTGACCTTTAGCTTCAGATTATTTTCAATGAAGTTTGAGATATTTCCCATTGCACGTTTAGCGGCTTTTCGTGTCTTCACAAAGATAGTACTGTCATCCGCATACCTTACGAATCGAAGATTACGTTTCTCTAGTTCTTTATCTAAATCGTCTAACATGATATTAGATAATATAGGACTTAACGGACCTCCTTGCGGAGTTCCCTCCTCACTTTTATGAAAAAGTCCGCCTATCATAATGCCTGCTTGAAGGAATTTACGAATCAGTTTGAGAACTCGTTTATCTTCAATTTTCCGCTCTAACATTCCCATGAGCTTGTCATGATTCACTTTATCGAAGAACTTCTCCAAGTCCATATCCACTACCCATGTATAACCTTCGGTTATATAGGACTTTGCCTTTCGAACCGCCTGGTGCCCTTGTTTGTTAGGGCGAAACCCATAGCTATTCTCCGAAAAGGTTGAGTCATATATCTTGGTCAATATTTGGGCAATGGCTTGTTGAATGAAACGGTCTAGAACGGTTGGAATACCCAATAGCCGAACTCCGCCGTTTGGTTTCGGGATTTCGATACGACGGACGGGCTGCGGTTGATAGGTACCCTGTAAAAGGGCAGTTTTCATGTTGTACCATTCGGTTGCGAGGTGCGGTCTCAGGTTTTGAACCGGCATTCCATCTACACCATGGCTTCCCTTATTTCTTTCTACACGCTTCAATGCCTGTATTAAGTTTTCCCTCTCTAGTATCTGTTCCATTAACATCGTTGATATCCTTTCTACGTGGATAAATGGTCTATTTGTGCCTTTATCTGCTCCGCCCTTTTGAAGTTCCCCGTGTATTCACCACTTCTTCCCTCAAATAAGTTCCGTTAGGAATTGTTTGCTTCTTCGCAGATAACGAACGCCCAGTATTCATCCTCCTTAATCTGTTCGGTCCTTCCTTATCTTCTCGAGTAGACAAGTACTATGACCTCTGCTGACTTCTGATGATTCAGCTGTCCATCACTGGACAGGTTACCAAGTGTACTTGGCTGTCATCAGACCTCCCCGGGTAAGAGTGCAATCTTTCCCTCCATCTATCTGCTTCATTTACTCTGTACCACCTTCGGCAGTAAGGACTTTGTTTTGTTTCGCAAACTCATCCAATGATACCTAGCCTAATATGAAGTTCGTGTTCCTCAGACCGGAGGTTTGCCGCTTGCTTCCTTCAGATTCCACGTCGCCGTGGACACCCTTGCATTAAGCTAACCACTACTACTGCCTTCATGGTTCGGGACTTTCACCCTATAGATTGCACCCATGCCGGGCGCACGAAAAAAAGCCTTCTCGCTGAAGGCTTTTTCTTATGACGTTTGATTTCACATAAAGCACCAACAAATATTCTATCAAGGTTATCACTCTATTCTAAGTTCCTTTTGCATTTTAGTTCTCACTGATAATCGAATTTCAGGAAGCATATCTCTCATCTCTTTTCCTTCTCTCATCTCTTCTGGAGATGTAAATTCATATTTCGGATGTAAAAAGATCAAATAATTAAGAAGGTTATCTATCAAGTCCTTACACGCATAACTAACACCATCCGAAAAATAAAGCAGATTATAATAATAGTAATTATTTGCTTTACGCCAATTTTCTTCTGCTCCTCGGTAATTTATCATTCTTTCAATTTTCTGAATTTCTATGATTGCAGATTGCTTTCCCTCAAAGGCTCTCCATAATTTTATAATCCTATCTCGATCAAAACCTGTCATCTTTAATTCATCAAAATATAAATTTAAATCTTCTTCGTCGTAATTTTCAAACGTTAAAGCTTCATTTACACCTTCTAAACGCAAAATTTCACCATATGCAGTTTCTAAGTGGAGATACATTTCAGGATACTTTTCGTGCTTTTTTGAAGTAAATAACTCAAAGTCCTTAAAGTTTTTTTGTTGCTGTAATTTTAGTTTTTCTAGCTCTCTGGTTATTTCCCCTTGATAGTCTGCCATATTTTTTTTAAAAACTTGTTGTGCCATTAATCGAGATAGATATACTAAACCCACGCCCAGTATAGAAACTCCACCAATAATCTTTAAAAAACCATTAATTAATTCCATGATAAACCTCCATAATATCAATTTTACTCTTAGTTACTTCCTCCTTTTGTTGTAATCCTCATAAGCTTGCTTCTGACGATTATTAAAATCTCTCACCTGTTCATAATGCCTTTCACAAAAATATCCTTCCAGCTCCCCATTGGTCCAACTATAAATCGGTTTTAAATATTCAACCTGTGGGAATCTTCTTTGACAATACAAGCAATATTTTTCTAAACTCATATACCCCCCTTAATGGCTTGAAAGCTTCACAAAATGGCTATTCTCCAGGAAAGGGCCGGGTAGTATTTTTTAGAGAAAACCACTCCAAAAAATCTCCACCCTTTACCCTTGCCTTACGAATTTTGTCGGGTCTGTGTCTATCGCCAAGCCGAACATACCCAAAACGAGGAATCAGATATCTGGCTTGCTCTGCCAATTGTACCCGACAAACCGCCTGTGCTTCCGCTCCTGACGTTTCTTTTTAATCTTTATATACAGATTACACCAATAAGACCACCTTCGCCTTCACACCCCAAAACAAGGGGGAAAACCAAAAAGTATAATTGATAGTTGTATAACAAGAGTAGTTGAGAAGTAATAATGGAATAATTAAAAATCGATCTTTGTTGGGATATGTCCCCAATAAGAAGCCTTACAAAAAAAATGTAGTAGTATCTTAAAGTCAGAATGCTATAATTCTATAACTACAAGGGGTCCTACCATGGTAGGACCCCTTTAAACACTTTCGGGCATGAAACAATAATGCTTGTATTCAAAACTTCTAATACTTAAGACTTTAAAATCTTAAGCATTTATTGCAGCATTTATTATTGCAACGTCATTTTTAGTATTTACATCACTTTCGCTTTCTAAATTCACGTTAAATTTATTATTAATAAATTTCATAATTCTGCCCTTCATCGATTCTAAAATAATGCCTATCTGTTCCTTGATCTCTGTTTCATTTTTAATTTCTATCTCAACTTCATGCCATTTAACTCGATTTGCAAGCACATATTCATCGAAATATTCCTCTTTGTAACTGTTATACGAGAAGAAAAGTAATATCTTAGATCTTGACACAATAGGAACTACCTTGACGTCGAATGGAGTTAGATTAGGCAGTTTTGTTGTTGCTTTTAATTCTGCTAAATAAAAAGGAAGGTTTATAGTTGTCCTATAATTAACAGGGACCATTTTTTCAACAGAACGGTACTTTGGTTTTTCTCCCCTTAATGTTGCACTTAATGAAGCAAAATTGCTTACTACCTCTTTCATCTCTTTTTTTCCGTATTCAACATCTATATAATACCCATTGGAAAGTTTTTCTAAAGTAGTTGCTATCTTTTCAACTTCTGGAATATCAACATCTTTCTCATAAAAATTTCGTTCTAAAGTATATATGTCATCTAGTTCGTTAGAGAAAGTGTATTCTTTAATATAAGTTTTAATTTTAATAACCTGTTCTTCTATTTCCTCTAAGCTTACGCAGTATTTTTTTGCGTCTTCCTCTAACATCTGCTTGATGCTCATAGTATCTTTAGTTGTTGGTAGTTCTTCAGGTACTATAATTTCACTAATTATGGTATCTAATTCTTTTTTAATATCTTTTGTCACAAAGCAAAACTCATCAGTGTAAGAAGCTTGTACTATAAAAAATGGCTTTTGTTCTCTGCCATTGAATTCAGTGTTTTTTGCAAATGAATCAGATATAGAATCCATAATCTCTTTATATCGAAGTGGTGTATCGTCATCAGATTCTAAGATTGCGCTAAAAATTCCATCAGTGAAAGAACTTAATTCATCACCTGCATATGATTTTTGATCACTTTGTGAAGAAAACATAAAGTAACAATTCTTAAACACTTTCTGTTCATATCTTAAGATTTTATCAAAATGATTATCATCTACATCTTTTACATAGGGCACACCTGACTGACAAGCGTCCACTATTTTTACTACCAGGTTAGCATCAAGATTTCTAAGTAAATTATCTAGCTCTGTATTTTCTAAAGATGTTCGCTTCTTATTTGCATTTTGAAAATCGGACATAACATAATAAAATTCATCATTGTCATATGTTCCATGACCTGAAAAATAGTAAAATATCTCATCAACTGGTTCTTCGGATTGTTCTATTTCACTTAAAAAATTAATAATTTTATCTTTTACGTTTTTACTAGTGGTGTCCTTATCAAGTAATAGAATTTTTTTATATTTACCTGTACTAGTTAAGAAATGTTTCATTATCCTGACATCATTCGCACATGCAGGTAAATTAGGTTGATGAGTATATTCACTTACACCAATTAAAATAGCTATATTCATAATATCCCCCTGAGTTTCAAATTATTTACTCTATACATACATAATAATGATTTTTATAAATTTAATCTATGTATTATTAACTTTCACGTTATTAGGCTATAAGGCATTTGCAAATGGAAAATTTGTGGACAAGCGCCAGAATTAGTTATGAAGTACAGGGTTTTAATAATTTTAAAAAAGGGAGTTTATATGAAGTTTTCTTACGAACACAAAGGAGATATTTTATATCAAGTTGAAAATTAATAATTTCGTTATCAAGGAGTGGCAAAAGCTGAATTAATGTATTTATAGGATGATGAAGCTTATGCATTCCATTTTAATATCAATGACGATCTAGTTCCTGAAGAATTTCGTTTTAGCGCTATTAATAATCGAGATCTTTGTGAGAAAATAGGTGTTGATTTCCCTGAGTTTGCAGGAACATTTACATCCAAACAAAAGGCTTTGCAAGCTGTTATACCATGGTAAGTAAAATTAGTATCCAATACAGCAAAGTGAAACCATTATGGTAACAAAACAGGTTGGGTATATAAAAGGTACCTAACCTATCATTTTCCTCTTTTCTTGGTATATTGCTAGGCGTGGCCTTGTCAACGGTAAATGTCTGACTGACCGTAGGGAAGGAATTTAAGGAGTTGATAAGATATCTATCCCAAAGAAGCTTTCATGCTCTTCAAAACCCCGTTTTGAAGTTGCCTAGTGGCGAGCGAAAAGGGGCGTGGGAAATCTCCCCACATATTAAAAGTTTTGGCTAGGCTTTTTCAAAAGCCGGAGGGTGTTTAATGACTTTCTTCTGGACCTCCAATTACTTCTACATGATCCACCTTCCAGCCTTCACCTTTAAGAGCCATTTCCTATTAGCTAATATTTCTTTGTAAATATAATATATTCTACCGAGGTTGGTACTTTAATAAATAGTAAGTAATATGTTTATCAAACTAGTTACTTAAAGTAAAACATTTACTATAATCAACACTTGCTACGTTGATTGTCATCCTTTCCTTGATATTAACTTTTGCAGTGCCATTAACCTTATTCTTAAACGAAACTATTAGGTACGTTCACATCATTCAGACCTTATTTAATACACTAATCAACCTACCATAATATAGACTTCCACGAATCATATTAGTTCAAAGTCATTACTTCCATTGTCATCCGATCATCCCAACGAAATGAATCATCTACGGTAAACCCCGTTAAAAGGATATATCAGAATCCCTCTAGCTCTTTTGGTTAATGCATCAAGTTTTTTTATAAAACTTCGCATCGATGATAATTTTCTTGAGTCCATTTTTATACCCAGTGAATAATTCCATGTACATTTATGCGTAAAACTGAAATTTTACGCATAAATAAAATGCTTGGTATACTTCCGCTAACAGGTGAGATTTTGCTTTATTCATATTTAAGCCTCCTTATCAAAAATTTATAACCTGAATCTAAATTAGATCAGGTTATATGTATAGTTTAAACAGTTATATGATTTTTTGATATAGAACTATTCTGAGTGACAAAACAAAAAGACCTTCCCGGGTGTTTTTCTTCTATTAAACTGATCGTTAGTAAAAAGCTATTGAACTTATGATAGTGATAGGTAAGCTTTTGACGTTATCGCCAGCTTTTCCCACACTTCACACCGTACGGACGAGTTAAATGAGAAGTTAGCTTGAACAATTCTCACGCTAACTTCTTAGCCTTTGTAAGTGATTCATTCAGTCTAACTATCTTTTATAACTCAGCAAGTCCTTCGAACAGTTCCACTCCCGTTTCAATAAGATCATCTTGGAAGTCATACTCGTAGCTGTGAGGTTCGGATAATCTTCTCCGTTTCCAATATAACAGTATGAACCTTTTGTGAGTTTCGTGTAATGACCGAAATCTTCTAAAGCACGGAACGCCTCCGTCAACTCAGCCATCGGAATGCCTTTTTCATTACAGACCTGACGAATCTTATCAGAGCTTTCTTTATGATTCAAAGTTTCCGGGAATTCATCCTGGTATTCAAAACTTACCTTCAGTCCATACTTCTCTGCTTCAGCCTTCGCAGCATCTTCAAGATTCTTCTGAAGCCTATCCATCTCTTCCTCGTAAAGTTTACTCAGCAGAACGCTAGTTGCATTATCAAAAGAGGGGAAAGCACCGAGAGCATTGGGCAAAATAAATAAACGCGGGATTCCAATGAATGCGGTTCTTCTCACTTTGTTCCTTGGCCAGGTTTCTCTGATTACGAACTCAGATCCGCCATGTGCCACCAGCCATTTTCTAAAAGAACCAAAGCCCCCTGTCAACGATTTCAAGATTTGTATTTGCTTTAAGGAATTCGATTAAATGCTGTTTGGTCCAGACTTCATGGTTTGATAATTCTGGATGGGCATGAAGCTCATGGCGCAGTTGTACCGCCAATTCAAGATTTTTCTTTTCCAATATCACTGCCTCCTATAATTCCCTTACTAATCAAATAGATTACTAGATAAATTAATAATCTATTTTAATGTGATATAACCACCAAAATTCATTATTTTATTTCTGTTTCATTTAGGTACGATTCTAAGAATGGCCTATAATTTGGTTCTTGCAGTTTTCCTTTTAACAATCCATTTATTTGAATATTTTTCCTCCTACCATACTATTACAAAAATAAACAAAATAAGATTTAATATATGGTATATTAGGCGGAAATTTTGTAAATCGGTGTCGTTGTCGAAAAGTTTTTTGGATATTATGTTAACTATTATTACTTCTGTTCTACAGTTGGTTTTAAGGTTTCTGTTTTTTAAGATACATTGTATCCCATCTGCTATCGCCAACCGACACTGCTCCAAATGTTTGCTCAAGTCAATACGACTGGAATCATGAATGGAGCCATCCTCCTCGACGATATCAACTGAGCCAATGTTCAAAATAATCACCAGTAATTTTCAACACACTGGATAAACCTTTTAATGTTTAAAAAGAGAAGTTCTGGGTGCAACCAAAACTTCTCCTACACATCAGCCTGCTAAAATGCAACTTAGATAAGTAAGCCTTCCCTAGTAGTTGCATAATCAGTCCGGTTATACACGTCAAAATATTGACGATAACGACTAGGCAAAGACTATTTTAAATAGTCCTCAAGTATACTTGCTTTAGCATGTAGATGCTGTGTATATTGCTGAAAAGACGGGATTATTTTTTCAATTTGTTTGATTAAACTATCTAATTCATCTCCAAATTTTTCGTATTGTGCATCTCTCCATTTTGATTCCACACATGAATGCGCAGACTGCAACTGCGTAAGAATCTCTTCGAGGGCCTTACTTCCATATGTTATCTTTTTAATATATTGTCTTATTGCCTCTGGTGAGCTCACAACATTTTTTGCCGAATTTCTACTGATTTTTTCATCCGAACCAGTATCGAATCTGTTCAAATTCTCTGCTACATCTTCATTTGGTGAACCAGTATTGAACCTTTCCAAATTCTCTGCTATATCTTCATTTGGTGAACCAGTATTAAATCTTTCCAAATTCTTTACTACATCTTCATTTGTTAAACCAGTATTGAATCTTTCCAAGTTCTCGACTATTGTCTCACCATCCGTTGAATCAGTATTAAATCTTTCTAAATTCGCTATTACTTCTTCTTCTAGTAAATCTGTTATGGAGGCTTTTGCATTTTTCCCCTTTGCTTCACCAGTGAATACATCGGATTCATTGGTGCCTTTCCTCTTTTCGCCGCCTACAGCATTGGCAGTGTCTGCGTCTACCTGTTTCTTATTGCCTCCTGCTTTTATTGCTCGTTTTTTAGCATTTTGGTCAGCTAGTTTTTCCCATGCAGATATATTTGCTAAATGTTTGGCTTGTTCTTCGGCTTTCTTTGCATCTGCTGCAAATATTTTTGCCTGTTCAGCTGTTTTTTTTGCTTCTTCTATACCGGATATTTTGGCTTGTTCTTCAGCTATTTTTGCTTCTCTCTCTGCTATTTCTGATTGATGTTTTGCTAGATTTGCATATTCTGCGGCTTTTATTGGATCTTTGGCAGCAACCCTCTTTGTTTCTAATAGAGCTAATTCTGCTTCAAGTTTAGCAAAGTGAGCTTCAGCTGATGCAAATTTTGCCTGTTCAGCAGATTCAGCTATTTTAACAGCCGTATCAAGCTCATGTTTTGTTAGTTGCTCATCCCCGGTTTCACTTAAAGCAAATTGTAATTTATCATGTTCACTAATCAGAGTAGCTTGTGTCTTTGGATCCATGTCATCCCAATGCTTGCCACCAGATTCTATATAAGCCTCTGCGCCATTTTCAAGTATATCTTCATTAATCAGGCCGGCTTCCCATTTCGTATGATTAATAAACAAATCCATTAGGTCAAGTAAAGATGCCTCCTTTTTGTAGGTCTTTACCGACACTTGCCCAATAGATACACCCAATTGTAATGCTTTAAAACCCCATCCATCTGGAAGATCAATCCCAGCGATAACTTTTATACCTGCATCAATAAATGCACCTGCTCCAGTTACCATTGGATGATTGACATTGATATCTTCAAATTTCACTTTAGAAATTTTTTTTATCGAACGATCAAGTGAGACCTTTAGCCCCTTAAAAGACAGCATTATTTTACTCCTCTTACGGGTTCATTTTTCGTTTTGGGATTATTTGTATATCCATTAATCCTTTTTCTATCAGTACTGGAATGGATTGAGCAACAAGTAACTCTGCTTCTTTTTGACGAATATTAAGACTCTCCTTTAAGGCTTGAACCGTGACTCCTAATGATGCAAAGCCATGGCTAAATATCCATACGAAATACATTGAGACTGGTAATAACTGGCCTTTCCCTATAGGTAAATCCTTTGCCTCATAATTTTCATTATTTATCATCCCGATTGAGGTGCCTAGAGGTACAGCAGAAACACTATAGCTTTCATCAAAAACCCAAGCATCAGGCCAGATCATTAGAAGTTTTTTTCCTATTAACCTCTTAACTATGTCTCTAATTTGACTTTCATCCATATCTAACTGTTCTTTCATTTTTAGAATTGTATTCTGATTTTTCTTGCATAATAGCCAGATCAAAAACTCTGCCTTTTCAACAAATACATTTTGATTTCCAATTATTATCTCTATTTGATCACCAGATCCTCCAAATTCTTCTCCAGCTGCAACGATTATTGAATCTGTTTTAAGATTATGAACATCAAACCACTTACCCTTAAATGTTCTTTCTTGTTCATGTTCCGTAGCATATATATCCTTGTTATCTCCACAGTATTCAATGTTCCATAAGCCTATTTTGCAAAATCTATTCATATTTTTAATAAAAATAGATAACGCTTCTGTTGCAGTACATCCTCTTATTTTCATAAAATGATGCATTGTATCCCAAATAGTACAAATGCCAGAAGAGGAGCGCCACATATCATATTCTTCATGTGACAATCGAAGGTTATTTCCTTTTGGATTCACACTACTTATTATCCACTTCTTTTCCTTTTTGGAATATCCAAATGATATACCTCTTTTGGCAATGGTGAATTTAAAAAAAATTGGATCGTCTATTTCAGAAATATTTTGATGAATAAGAATATGTTCTTTTTTAAAACTTTCCTCATATGCTTCAAGTTCTTTAGCATTTGTAACGAGCCTATTTTTCACGCAATTATTAACCCATTCTTCTTTCGTTTTCGCATTTATTGTTTGCAAATAAATATCATATTCTTTTTTATTAAAACAAACTAAATTGACTAAACTTCCGACGAGGTACACCTGATTGTCATCAGAAGATTCAGATATTGATTTCCCCATTACTCTTCCACAACCTAAAAAGAGAGTATGGTTCAAACCTTTTTTAGTTATTGAGTTTTTTAAAGTATTCACAGTACTCATCCTTATTTAAAAAACATTTATGAACAATCGCAAATTTATCTATGAGGGTGGGATTGCTTGAATATATTCCCTTAATGCCTCTTGCTTTTGATGAATCGCATTCTTAATCTTATCTTCCTTGCCAATTAATTCGTGTTGTTGGTAGCTTTTACCCCCAGATTCTACAGACATAATAAATTGATGACATGATTTTTTAAAAGCTTCCTGTCTCTCTTGGATTGCACTAAGGTGTTGTTTTGCTCTTATTAACTAATCCTCCTCGCTCCGACATTCACCTTCTCCCTTAATAGACATACAAGCATTAAAGACAGCTTGAGCTTCTTTAACTCGCTGGTTGCACTTTTCTATTTTTCGTCCTAACTGTTTTTCTGTTTCGGATATACTCCCTTCAATTTCGCTTATGGTTTTTTTACTTTATTACATTCTAAATGTAAATCTGTACTAAGTGATTCAAGTGCTCTTTTAAATTGATCTAACGTTTCAACTGAGTTGTGTACATGCCCCATCGAAATCACCTCTTAGATAAGTTCGCTTAAGATTTAATCCGATGTGTAATTTTTTCTACAAACCCATTTCTCCAGCTGACATTTGGATATTCAAACGGTTGTAATTTATGAAAATCACCTCTTAAATCTCTATAGATTAAACTGTCCCTTTTTAATAGTGAAGCATATTCTTCACCCATGTATGATCGTGATTCATCTTCACGTAATCTACAAGCAAACCTGTGACCGAATGACTTGATAGGATCCCAATCTGTTAAATCAATAAAATTACTGTTTTGATCACACCACATAATAATATAGATTCCTTGACTAGGACCATTCTTAAGTAATTCAACAAACTTTTGATTTGTTGAGACATTTGCCATATACTTTTCGTCTGAAAGAGTTTTTGGTGCATCATACATATTCGCTATATCGAATTTTACATTCCCTTCTAAAAAATTTATTTTAGGACTATCTTCGTGACTATCATTGTGGCTATCTTCGTAACTATTAACGGACTTATCGTATGCAGCATTGCTCCGCTGAACACCATGGATAAAGAAGAAACAAGGGGTTTTATCAAAACTTTTCCCATGCTTTCTATTGCTCATTTCTTCGTGCAGCGTATTTAAATGTCGTAGGAATTCTTTGTCACTCTTAACACCCTCGACATACTCAGGTAATTCCTCAACAAGATAATCCAATCCATCTTTTTCATCTTTGTCCGGGGAAGGGTAATCCGCAAATATAATTTTTCTGGCTGTTACACCTGGCTCTGTTTGATAATGAAATAACACGGAACACAGAGTACCGTATAGTACTTTTCGTGCAAGTTCTTCATCTTGACCTAAAATCATAATATTGTCTTCGTTACGGTAATTTAGATTTAACGTTAAATAAGGAGGTGACACACGGTTCGACTTCCCCATCCATAATGTAATTCCACGAGTTCTTTTTTTATAGTCCTCAAGTGGCGCATTCATTGGTATATTTGCCTTTGCAATAGTCTCCTGCATCTGACTTACAAAAACACGAGCATTATATACATAACCTTGTGATGTACTATACTCATGAATGGTTTGTAATGTTTTCTCTTGATTTTCCTTATCAAGATAAGCAATTTTAAACTTTATATTTGGTGCATTTCCCGAATCACTGTTATATATCGCTACGCCCATCTCTTGCCCTAACGTCGCAATTCCGTTATTGTCATCCCCTAATAGAATCTTCGCGTCTTTTTCATCTGCCTTTAACCCAATCCTTACAGCCATTTGTGATCTGGTTATAGGCTCAAAGGTAGAATTTACCGCACTTGAAATACTTTGAGATGCTAATATGATGTGAATGCCAAATGATCGACCTCTCCTGACAAGGTCATCAATCAAAAAACCGCAATTTCCAGCAATTTTTCTGTTAATATGACTATCAAATAAGACTTGAAATTCGTCTATTATGAGAAGAATTCTTGGCATCTTTTCGCCTGTTTTTTTTCTGTAGTTCATGATATTCTGGACGCCATGCTCTTTAAAAATACCGCCTCTTCGAGTCAACTCATCTTGAAGTTCCATTAGAATACTTTCCCCAAACTCTTGTTCACTTTCAAGCGCCAGTAGTTTCATATGTGGTATCTTGTAGTTGGCGTATTCCATAAATTCAACGCCCTCTTTAAAATCTAATAAATAGAACTGTAATTCATCTGGACTATAATTAATACAAGCGCTCGTTATAAGAGTATGTAAGAGCGTTGTTTTCCCTGACCCTGTCTTACCAGCAACAATGGCATGTTGCGAAGTGTCTACACCAAATAACAACTCATGCGTATCTCCAGCACCGGTTCTTCCAAGCGGGACGGTTAATGAATCGGAGCTTCTTCTTGAAAACCATTTGTCCGGAACGATAACCGAAAATGGGGTACCCCTTTTATTAACTGCAACAATATGTTTTTCAAGGTCGTTAACAAATTTCACTAAATGAGGAAGCTTTGGAGGAGACACAAAGTCAAAATGAACCTCGTCCGATGATGAAATATACAGATCCTCTCCTTGATTACGTATATGTATAGCTTGTGAAGCGAGCCACTCTATATCTTGATTAAACTCATTTTTTTGATGTCTGCCAGCATTCTTTTCATTGTAGGTAATAATGGTATGGACACCACATTTCGGTCCATTTTCAACAATGTACATTAATTTTTCTTTCATATCGGCGGTGAAATTTTTAGGATAATCCAATATTGTAAGAAGTTTATAGCTTTCTGCATTCTCTTTAGCGAATTTGTTATATTCATAAATATCTGTGAAACCTACACCTGCAGAAAGTTTAAATTGAATGACAGAGTCTATATGTGCATAGATGTCATCCAAGGCATGGTTAATATCCGGAGGACTTGTGTAGACTTGTTTTCCAACAACTTTTTCATCCTTATGAGCTATCCTCATAAAAGCAGAAAAGATGGTACCTGCATTTTTTGGATCAATAAAGATGCAATGTAACTTAGTTGGAGGTATTTGCGCTAACATTCGAGTAATAATCGCCTGTATTCCCTTGTTAACTTTGGCCTCTGTTTCAGTATTGGTTTTAATGAGCAAGGAACAGTTATCGCCGAATTGTAATGCATAGGGGAGCATCAACCAATTCTCATGCATCCAATCTGAGTATTTATTCTTTATCACTTCTTGTACTTGTTCTGTTATATTAAGGTTGGTAAGTTGGTTTGAGATGAATCCTATTTGAATAACAGGTTCATCCTCTTCATTAGGTGGGGTATAGAGTGATAAGTTTGGTTCTTGTGAATTTATGGTTAAGGCGGTTTTATGCAACGACTTTGATGAGGCATTTCGATCTAATTCATTCTTTAGTATATTACCTGCTTCTTCTACCTTCGATAAATATTGAGAGTTTAATTGTTGTAATTCCTGTTGTTTTCGTTCTTCCAGTTGTCGTAATTCCATTCTCGCCTTCTTTACCCATTTAGACACATAATCGTAATATTCTTCATAAAGTTCATTCATTGTCTTTTCATATAAATCACTTGAGTGGCTTACTAAGTAACTAAGTTCTGCATATTTGTCTGCACGATTAATACTTCTAAATATACCTCTCTTCTTTACTAGATCTGTCTCTATTTCTGCAACCTTATGGAAAATCATCTCAAGTTCCTTAGCTGGGTTATCTATGTTTAAAAAAGGATATTTAGAGTCCTTCTTTCTATTTAATTCGCTTTTCCTTCCAGCATATTTTGCATCAATGGAGCAAAAACATTCCTCTAGCCCCTTAATCTTTTCAATTAAGAACAATATATACGCAAGATCCTTTTCCGTTCTATCTTTCAATTCGTTGATTTTTTTCTTTGTTTCCTTGTTTACTATTTTCATTTTTTTATCAAATGATATTGTAAGTTCGCCTTTCCTCTCGGTATAATCCCTTGTAGCTTGCTCTGTTTGATTCATATAATCTTCTATATTCTTTTGAATTGTGGTTAAATAACTAATCATTTGCTCCGCAAATATGTTCATGAAATACTCCTTTCGTTCTTCGGAATAAATTCATATCCTATCTTAAGATTTCAATGCTTTGTGGAATGGTTACAATTTTGCAAGTTCTGCCCAAATAATCGTTTTACGTTCCCTCTTCTTCCCAAGCCATTTTACGTTCATGCTTCTCTATGAGCTTAATGATATGATCAACATACTCTTGGTCACTAAAATCATTCGATATGGTAAAGTGTTTATCGATCAGATTTATTATTTCACGAGTGTAAGTTTCGATATATTCTTCATTAAATTCAAATTCTGTACCTTCAACGCGCTGTTCTACTACCAACTCAGCTATATTTTCAGCACGTATCTTCATTACCTCTGGAGACCGACTTTGTTCCCAAGCTTGCCTGCGAGAATTCTTATCTAAATGTTTAATGATAGCCTCAACATACTGTTCATTTGTAAAATCATAAGTAATATCCATATTCGTTTCCATTAACTCAATGATCTCGTTCGTGTATTCATCTGTATAATCCGTATCAAATTCAAATTCTGTACCTTCAACTCGTCGTTCTACCACCATTTTTGCGATTCCTGGTATCCGTTGTTTATTTTCCTGTTCTTCTTCTTCTCTCTTTTCTTCATCCCGTTTGGCTCTCCACTTAGCTTCCCTCTTATCATCCCACTCGATAAAGAAGATGAAGCCTAAAAACAAAACCAATGCTATGAAACCGAGTAGTAATAACCAGTGTCCCAAACCTTTTGGTTGAAACAACCATAAAATAATCGTTACTAGTATATAAAAAATAACTGCGATAATATGTGGACGAACAATACATGATTGTAAATAATTATTAACACTTCTATTATCGGGTTCTCCAATACTAGAGATAAATGTCATTAACCACCCATAAAACCCAAAAACTATTCCAGCTACTAAACTGAATGTGAAATTTTTATCTGTAAAAACAATTTCTGACCAAACGGTAATCCCTAGAACGGTGTAAATTAAGAAAGAAACGATACTAACTTTCTTTCTAAAAGAAGCAGCGTATCCTTTTGTTGAGTAAAGTGTTATTTTTTCACGAAAATCTTCATATTCTCTTTCAATGGATGACATCTTTTTAGTTGAGTAAGAATTAAATCCAATATCATCATCAATACTTGAAGCATCGTTTTCAGGATCGTAATCTATATCCTCAAGAAAATCAGATACATGGTTAATTTCACCATTCTCACCCTTAAATCGATTCAAATCAATATCAATATCTATCCCGAAAAATAATCCTTCTTTTAATAGTTCATTATTTGCATTAATTAATTTCATACATTCCTCCCCTTGCTTCAGATGTGTTCCATAATTATTAACCAAAATAAATTAATTTCGTTCTTTTTCTGACTATTTTTGTTCACTTTTGTGAACTAAATCATTTTCTCATTTAGATTTCCAGGATGATAGAAAAACATAAATAAAAAAGAGGACAATTATGATGAAAATTTCCACAATGATTAGCAGTATTCTTTCTATCCAACCTAAGTCATTCCAAGCAGATGGAAAAAATAAAATAATTCCTGCAGTAATAAGCGAAAAAAGGAGTCGCCGAATAAACATCAAAACCCCAAAATTTTCTTCGTGTATTGCTCTAACTGTTACATACCATCCATAGAGAACAAAACTCCCACTTACTACCAAACGAGTTTGATGACTGTAATCATGAAATAAGATTTTACCTAGTAGGAAATATCCCAAAACACTGTATATGAGAAGGGAAAGAATCATGACTGCCCCTTCAGGAGTCTCAGCTTTTTTCGCTCTTATGGTTTTACAGCAATCATTATATTTATCCTCTAGAGAAAAAACATGATCAGGCAAGTAATAACGGCAGCCTTTCCTGTGATCAACTTTCTTAAAATATGAGCCATCATTGTTAGGATCGTTCATGTTCCTTTCTATATCTTCTAAATAGCCGGATAAGGACCAAGGATTAATCTCCCCGCCTTCTGTCAGAAATTTATTTATATCGATAGTAAAATCCATTTTGAGAATGGATGAACCTTCTTTTAATATTTCATTTTGAACCTTTGCTTGTTTCACAGACTCCTCCCCTTGACTTTAAAGTGTTTCAAGTATTTCCATTACGCCTATTTAATAAGTCGTCCTTTTCTTCCTTTTCGCTTATTTTTTTGAATTACTACTTATTTTAAGAATTTCTCTAAGTCTTTTATGACTCTTGTTATATTTCTAAGTGATGAATATAGATGAAAACTAGGGATTACAATGGGTTGTATTGCTTCGGATTCGAATCTTTTTCGTTGCTAGTCCCTTCAATCCCCTTCTAATGGATTCAAACTACATCCAAATTTTTTTGACAGAGGTATCAAGTTCTTCACAACCATATTAAACGCGCTGAATAGACATAAATAAAAAATCCTTCAGAAAATTATCAATTTTAAAGGATTTAAGCTAGAGCTATCACCATTGAATAAATAAAGATATTATATAATTAGATGTCAGTCATATTTTCCGACAATAATCCACTTGATTATATCCAGTGGATTATCTTAGGGTTTTACTTATTGTAGTCGTCAAGTATATTTGCTTTTGCACGAAGGTGTTGGGTATATTGTTGAAAAGACGGAATGGTTTTTTTAATTTGTTTGATTAAATTTTCTAACTCATCCCCAAATTTGTTATATTGACCATCTTTCCATTCTGATCCTACACTTCTGTGAGCTGCCTGTAACTGACGAATTACCTCTTCGAGGGCCTGGCTTCCATTTGTAATTTGTTTAGCATACTGCCTTACTGCTTCTGGTGAGTTGACAACGTTTCCTGCCATGCTTTTTCCTCCTAGCATTTTTAAAAGTATTTTTCAAAATGAAGTTTTATTTCCACCTTTAATACATGTCCCTAGTCATAATGACCTACCCTATTTAGATGAATTAATATAAAATAAAGAAAGCTGTTTATTTAAAAAATCACCAACTTTCTTAGATGTTTAGATTAAGGAATGTAATTCTCAAAGAATACGAAAATAAATAATAATAATCAACCTTCCGGTTAGTTATATATTATTTTATTCAAATTTTTCTGTATACTCAACTAACCTTCTTCCTATTTTTCCAAAATTTTCTACTTGATCACCCTTGAACCTCAGTGCAAAAGATCTTTAATAAAAGGATAGTTGTGAAATATCCTTTCTGTGCCTAATTTTTTGACCGCTCATCAAAAGTAATCCTCAAAGTTCAATAAATGGCCTTCATGGCTTGGCTTGAGTTTCCCTTTTCTTTAATCCTTTGCAAAAAGTCCATGAACAAAATCACCAGTAAATCCTCGACCGTCAACTCTTCCTCCATCAAGTATGGGGAAATGTCATGCAGGAATACCTCACCCCGGTAAATCTCCGACTCCTTGATTCGAAGGGTGATCTCTGCTCGTTTTTCTTCTGAGGTCACCTCGATTTCTTCTTCCCTTTGTTCGAAAGAGAAAAGGTTGGTTGACACCTGATTCAATACCCTTTTTTCAATAATCGGCCGTTCCAGGAATTTTTTCTTGGAAGAAATCAAAAAGGGACAGAGCTGTTCATATTTGGCCCCTTTTTTCACTTGTTCCAGAAAGTCAAAATACAGGAGGGCAATCAGATGATACAGTGTTAGGTTTTGCGGAGCCTCTTCAAACAAATCCTTCATGTCTTTCGACTAATACCTCTCCCCTTAAAAATTCATAGTATGGTACCTCAATTTGCAGATATCGATATTTAGGCAAGAAGTAATCAAAAAAACCCTTTTTTTCTTTGTTCGATAAAAGGTTAAATTGACTATAGGATTTCTTCAATGGAACCCCCTCTTTCTAACCAGGCAACGGTATGATGGATCATGCAAAAGGCAACCCTCCGATCGGACAGGTCCTTTAAGATGGCGACTTCATGCAATCCTCCCCTATCGCCGTATTCCGTTTCCAGCAAGTAGGTATGCATATATTCCTTCGTGTCCGTATAGTCCATTGCATAATTCACATCCTTCCATCTAGTCAAACCGAACCTTAGCAATAACGTATTGCAGGCCGTTTGGGTCAAGGATTTTCCCGTTTTTTGCTTATACATCGGATTTAACGTTTTGCACAGCGTCCGGAGCTTGACCTTCATGACATAATCGACAGGGAACTTAATGTCATGCTGCTTGTCCTTCCTGAGTTTTCTCACCGACGTTATTTGGTGCGAAGGACCTCCGGAAGATGTTTTTTGAATAGCTTTTGGTTTTGGATCCTTTTTCTTCATTTCCTCGAAAAAAGGGTTCAATGATGACATCCCTTCCCTCCTCTCCCCTCTCATTCTGTAAAAATGGAAACATACCTCAGGATCACTTTGCCAGTTTTCCACTTTACTAACAATATAGTGGGGAAGGGGTCACTTTAGAACCGGGGAATGTATAAGCCTTCCTTTACCATGGCGATACTATTTAGCAAGAATATTAATTTGCGAGGGATAGATATGATGAGAAAGAACAAAAAGGATACGGAGATAAAGAAGCAGTTTGCGAAACTAATGGAACAGGCGGGTAAAAAGGCTGGAGGTAAAATTGTAAAGGTAAAGGTAAAGGTAAAGATAAAGTAAGAAGAAAGCGAAGGAACAACATCTGACTTTTATTACGAGAATAGAATATTTGCTCAACAATTTGTTCCTTCTACCCGAAGGCGCTACTGTAAGTTTTAGAGGTTGCATCAAGCAACCGTCAAGCAGGCTCGATACCTGCTCTAAATCGAAAAAAAACGGATGTTTTTTCTCCATGCGTGAACGCCACCAGCTGATGATCCAAACGGTGTGCCTCCATTTATTGGTTTCCTTCATTGCTTTTCCCAAGGGACTCAGTCCCTTGAGAACAAAAGGGAGAACGATCCCCCTCTTGCTCGTCTTTTTTCTTATTATAAATATCCCTTTTCTTTTAAGCTAACATACTTACCCGTATGGGAAACAATCAAATGGTCTAAAACTTCAATCCCAATAATTTTCCCTGCTTCCGCCAATCTCTTTGTAACTTCAATGTCTTCCATACTCGGGGTTGGGTCACCCGATGGGTGCTGATGGCTGACAATAAGGGAAGCCGCATTGTTTAAAATGGCGCATTTCAGCACATCTCTAGGATGGACGACACTCGCATTTAGGCTTCCCACATGCGCCCGATGAAGACCTACAACATGATTTTTCGTGTTGAGCATCATGACAAGAAACACTTCCCTGTCCTCGTTTGCGATTTGCGCTGCGGCTAATTCTCGAGCATCTTCTGGATTGCGAATTTGAAAGGCCGCAAACGGTTCGACCATTTCCTTGATTTCCAGCTTGATTTTGACCACTTCAAAAATTGGGGTTAATTCCATTTTCAAATCTCCTTTTCATTTTTTTATTTGTTGCCCTTTTGGTTTTTCTCTGGTGGTTTTTCTTTCCTATTTTCATTTGCCTTGCGAAGCGAATTAGTTCCCCAAAGGGGGATTATTTTTCCCCTTTGACAGGTAGAACGAAAAACACGCATAGGCAATCGGTCAAGGGATTAAGCACAAAAACTTTTTGATGTTGCGATAGCGCCCCTAATCAAAAAGTTTTTTGCCCCTTGATCGATGGACTGGCTGTCTTAGCTTCCTGCCGGAAAGGTTCGGGTGTCCTACCGGCTGGGAGGTTAGCCGGCCTGCGCTGTTTTACGATTCGGAAGGCAAAGGGAAAAGTAATAAAAAAAAGCAGCCGGGAGGCTGCTATCCTTATGACCTTTTATTCTTTTAAACTCTTAACTTTCGGCCTTCGGCCCGTTCGGTATGGCGGCGATAGCCGTAAATGGATCAGGAACCGACGGAATATCGGCGAAGCATGAGCCGTACAGTCTAGTTATCGAATCATTTAATGCCGAAGCCACACGTACAGATTGTCAGAAAGGGGTTCTTCTTTCTGTATTCTGTACAGTCTGTAGTGCTTACCCGTATGAGGTAGGTTCAATAAAAAGCGTCCATTTCCTTGTAAAAACGCCCCATTTATAAAAATTTGAAATGGTCAACTAACAAAATAACCTCATCGTTCAAGTCGGGAATTTATGAAAAAACATTTATTCCATCATTTTTCTCATATTCTGTATCTCTAGATTAATCTTCCGTATTTGCTTGTCAATTTCATCAATTTGAAGCTCAGTGGCTCCTTGTTTTCTTTTTTCCAACAGCTCTTCTCGTAATCTTTTTAAAAAAACCACTCTACCTAACAAGCCCATCTCAAACCCACCTTTGTTTATCATTTTCTTTAACCACAGAGGACTAATTTTTAAATGGAAACTTTCTGGATCATTGGCTCAAATAAATGTTTATTTCCCCATTTATTTTTCTTTTTTAAAACTAAACACTTCAATAAAATTACTCTTTTCTGGGATTTAGACAGACTTAAGTAAAGGTATTTTTATAAATATAATTGGTAATGGAAAAAAAATCAAATGACATGTTAGGTTAAATAACATATTTTTATTGTTCATCTTAATCAACTAATATATTTTCTGTTTTAAACCAATACGATGTGTAATTGCTGACTTAGGTTTCCTCATATATAAAAATTTCATTTTCCGTGCAAACAAAGGACCAGCACCGTTCTTTTCTCCCTGTATCTTTAGGTTTCGGGGTTAGGGGGACTTAGCCTAACGAAATTACCTGTCTAACTTTATGGGGTCAGTTCATACGTAAGGAATCGACTATTCGGACGATAAAAAAAGAAGCTCTTCGAAGCTTCTTTTTTTATTGTTCCTTAGAGACTTACAAGTTGCCTTTTATTCTCATTTAGAAATAATGTTCTTATTTATTAGGTTCTTGGATTTGAAGCAATTCAATAAAAACATTTAACATGTCCTGTTTTGAATTCGATTATCAACAAAATATTGCAAATTATATCCATTAAAAAGAGCCATGCCTGCTGTCGCTAAGGTTATTGAAATCCTGCGAATAAGCGAGTATTCGTGAGCATTATCTATTAAACTGAGGGAGTTCATTAAGAACGGATGTTTAATAATTCCGAATTTTGACCATGCTTGTACAAAGTACATAAAAAGCAGTATCGATCATGGCTAAACAAAAAGTGAACTTGACTAAAAAAGAAGGCAAAGAATTATTTAAAAAAATCCAAGTTCATTCAGAGAAAAAAGGAATTCCCACTTTTCCCAAAAAGAAAAAAGCCTGAAGCGGTTTTTCTGCTCCAGGCTCTTTTTTTAGCTTTTGGTCTTCATGTAAATTTGAAACAAAGTTTGATCAAAACACGCTATAAATATATTTAGTTTAGCATTGAACTAAAGATTTAATACCAACGAGTATATAAATATTCCCACCAATAACCACCACCATATACACCTTGAAAGAGAACCTTAACAGTAGCACGTGCAGTATACCCTGCATCATTAACCTGCATAAAGTTTAGTGAAAATAGATATTTAAAATGACCTAAGATATTTGACTGCCGTCTCAGCATATATCTCGGCAGATTCTACTAAGTTCTCCACTGAAACCCGCTCATCGTACCCATGGATAGTGTGATCCAGCCCAGGACCGTAAAGGACGGTATCAATGCCATGGCGCCGGAAGTGACTGGCATCACTTGAACCAAACAAAAGTACGCTGAAGACGGGTTCCTCCATTCCAAGGACACTCTGGATTCCCAGTTCTATGGCCCTCACAATTGGACGATTCTCTAAGGTCCAGTTCGGGTTAGTAAGGGGTACCATTGGCTCTACAACCGCACCTGGCGCTACAGCACTAACAAGATTCCTAGCGACATCAAGTACAAACTCGGGCTTCATACCGAATGGAACCCGGGTATCCACTTTAATGATACACTTGTCTGCGACGACGTTCACATTTGTTCCGCCCTGAATTACACCTGGATTGTAAGAGGGACGATAAAGTAACTGTGACAGTAAGGGATTTCCTAGATGCTGAGATAGGAGCCACTCAGTATTGTACAAAAGTTGACAAGGCTCTGCCGGAGGCGTTGCCTTGAGCTCCCATAGCTTGGTTAGTGCTTCGACCGCGGCTGCCCCTCTTCGTACGGCGGAGATTCCATAAAGCGGTTGTAGGCTGCCATGATCTGCCTGACCTGGTATGATCACCTGCATCCATGCCTTGCCCTTTTCACCGGCATTCGGATGGTAGGGGTCCGTTGGTTCACCAATCAGACAAGCATCACCCTTAATCAATCCTTGATCCAGGAGCGAGGCCACCTCCATGCCGCCAGTCTCTTCATCCGGAGAGGCAATAACTCCCAGGCTACCTTTCAAATTAAGAGTGGGGGCAAACTCCTGAAGTAGTCCAGCCACAAAAATCAGTGATGCCAAGCCCCCTTTCATATCGGAGGCTCCCCTACCCAAAAGCATACCTGCTCTGACTTCTCCTGAGAAAGGATCGAAGGTCCAATGTGAACAATCGCCTGCAGGTACGACATCTGTATGTCCACAAAATAGGAGCCGTGGACCAGGTACCCTGGTTAAGGGAGCATCACAGACCACGGTAACCAGCGCATTTTCGCTACGGCGGTGCTCCGTAATCAAGAACCCTTTTGCTGCTAGGTATCGGCTAATATGGCGTCCCATTTCTGCTGACCGCTTCTTAAACTCGGGCGATGGATTTTCAGATGGAATTCGAATAAATGAAGCAGCAAGTTCGACTAATTCCTGTTGCCTTGACCTTATCAGCTGCCGGATTATTCTGGTACTCATAATACATCCCCTCCATGTCCAGCATTAGCCGCAGTATTTCTATACTATTCTATGTGCTGTTCCTAGATCATATTTCTGGGGTTAAAAGTGGGGGACGCTAACCCTATATATTGTAGAAAACGCCTTTCAATCGGCTAAACAACTACTTCTTGATAAGAATCGTCCTTCAGCGGTTTTTGCAACAGATGATTTAAAAGTAATAAGTATTTATATAGCAGTTGCTGAGATATTTGTTCAAGACTCAGTAGTAAGCGTTTAGCATTTTTCAAATAGCCAAAGCCGGATTCATTGCTGAATCCGGCTTTGGCTATTTCTACTATTATTTTTCGAAAATTGCATTTGATAGAAGACGGAACAAGTAATCCGGGTGGTCGCGGAATCCGGCTTCTAAACCAATAAGAGTTACATCTTTATTCTGTTCTTTTACGATTATGGCTTGGCCCTTGGCGGTTATGTTATTTTTCCAGTGGCCAGCTACGAAGAAATTATCTGAATCTGCAAGGGTCGCGACGACTTCATCATTATTCGTACCCGTGAACCATGTTGGACGATAGACAAAGCCGATATCATCCTCTCCATATCCTGCTGTTAAACCCGTTCCCTCATAATCAACTTTTACGATACCATTACTGTTGGAATCTCCTACATTAATGATGTCGTCTGTAAGACCAAGTGTCTTAGTTGCTCTAGAAGCACCAGCACCTACAGCTATATACTTGCCACCTTCATTTAAGAAGCTTGTCACATTGTCTTTAAACGTATTAAGTTGACCGGGGTTCTGTAATCCAAATTCTTTATTAGCTTCGGACAGGTTGGTAGAAATGAGACTTTCCGTTCCACTATAGACAAAAACATCAAAACCATTAAGGGTATTTTTAGCTACTTCCACTGGCGTAACTTCTGTCACATCAAAACCTAGTCTTTTCAAAGCCAACTTTGTTCCTGCGTGTGATTTCTGTTTACCTATACCTCCATCGTTTAATATAGCCACTTTTAAAGACGTAATAGCCACTGCATCTACTGGTGCCTCAGCAGTTCCAATCTGTAACCCAGATTCTTTCACCGCTGCTGATACCTGATTAGCTACTGCTTTTGCAAAGAAGTTGCCTTGTGCATCACGTACTATAGGTATTCCTTGCTTAAGCAATGCATTTACTAAATTTACCGATTGGACAGAGCTGTTCGGAATCAGAAACGGTCCTTTTCCTGAAACCGTTCCTTGACCTGTAATCTGGTTTACTTTCTTTGCATTGACTTTAATAGGATTTTGTGTGGCTACTGCCTCGAATCCCCAAAGCTCCGGTAAACTCCATGCGGAAATGTCGTACATTGCTGGGGTATCGTTCGTGATGTCTTCCCCATCCCAGAGCATCGTGTTTGCTAATCCTGCCTTCGCCTGATCCATCTCAACGAGATACGTTCCTTTTGGATATGACACTCCATCCGCTTCAAATGCATTCACGGCTTGAACAACTTCAATATCATTATTGATCAAATGATTTACAGCCTTATTCGTAACAGTCGGATCCTTAGGGTCTAGTGGAAGTATGTAGGTTTTTGGAAATAACCCTTCCTGATGAAAAGGATGGTCAAAGTTAATTCCTCTTTTAAAAACTTCAATTTGATCCGTAATCATGGATTGCTTGTTAGCTGTTGCAAATTTCAGTGCCCCCATAATCGAATTATACATCCATCGTACGCCATCCCAATCATTTGTTGGAGCTTCTAATGTATGACCGTAAGCACCATGATACATCGCATACATTGGTGTGAAAATTGGTGGGTAATCATCCCAGCCAGCGGAGTCATCGCGCAGCGGAATATATGTACCTTTCATGTTTTGATACAAGGATCCTGAATAGTTCTCACGATCCTTCATTATTTCCGCTTCCATCGCTTCTGCCTGTTTATAGGCCCATTTTCCGTATAAGTCATACTCGTAATTAGGATTATGCGGTGGCGTACAAGGCTCAATTAACCCCTGCAGATTTGGCTGATAATTCTTCACATACCCATGAGTATCAAGGAACACCATCGGGTTCCATTCTTTAATGAGCTCAACCATCTCTTTTGTTTCTGGCTGCGATTGGGTGATAAAGTCACGATTTATGTCAATTCCTTCGCCATTAAAGCGGGTGGCATCAATACGTCCATCGGGGTTTTGTACGACATTGAAAATAAGAATATTATTCTCTAAAACGTCTTTGGTTGTTGCATCATTTTGGGTAGCAAAACGTTCAATTAATTGAAGGATTGCATCGCTTCCGACAAATTCAGTCCCATGAATAGAACCATTAATCATAATTGGAACTTTAAAGTCAGGATTATTGGCAACCCATTCTTGAGCTTTGCCTGGATTCTTAAACATTTGCTTTCTAAGTGCCTTCACTTTTCCGAACTTCCCTTGCGTTGTTGGGTCAGCAATCGTGACAACGTAGAGTGGGTTTCCATCAGCTGATGTTCCACGGACTTCAACTTTCACACGGTTTGAAAGTTTTTCAATCTCTTTTAATTTGGAACCAATTTGTGAGAATTTCACAAAGTCATAGTTTTCGCTATTAAACTTGCTTCCGTCCTGTTCCTCATATGTATTCACATTTGTCCATTGAGGTTTCTCAGCATGTCCAGAACTCAACGGAATTACAGTTAGTAAACTCACAGCCATCAGGCCGGATAATGCTTTTTTCTTCTTCATCCTAAAACCTCCAGTATGTATATATAGTGATTTTTTTGTATATATCCCACCAAGTCGTTCAATGTTTATTTTATTGGGATTCGCTCCTATTGCTGAACTAGTTTCGGAAGGTCAACTTTATGTAGCGTTACTTGTTGGGGGAGCTTATCAAATCTTATAAAGAATATTTTTAACGATGTGGTTTGTTCAACTTTATAAAATTAAAACGCTTTCAACAGGATTTGTTCAGCCCTTTAGCAAGTCATTTCGTGTTGTATTCAATTAAAATATGTTTTAATTAATTAACGCAATACCCTAAACCCGCATTCCCAGTGGGGACTGTAGCTGATTAAATACTCTAGACTAATAAATTTCTCCTTTTCTGCACCCTACTAATACTTTAAATTTCCATACATGTTTAAGAGTATCGCCTCCTTATTAAGAAATAGTAACCCACAAACTTAGCTAACTGTTTTATAATATTATACACTTATTTTTATATGAATTAAGAATTTTCAGTTAATAATAATTGAAATTTTATCCTATTTCCATTACCTCAGAAGCATAAAAGTATTTACAAATAATTTCTATGCGCTAAATTGGTAAAAATCTCGTTTAACTGTTTTGTAGTTTGTCCTCAACGGTCAAGTTACATGGAAAATCCCTCGAATCCTATGAAATTCATGTGCTTTTTGATTTCCTCTAATCTGTATTATGTAAACTAAATTTATATGATGTGTACTTGTTTTATTACTGTTTTATGGGTGTGCGCAAGTTGGATGGATTTCTTGCACCGAATACGGTTATCCATAGTATACTCTTTAAAAGAAAATCATAAGAGAATCGTTCCTTTCTGGTTTGGGTCGTTGTGGAGACTCCTCTTACACCAGTTGGACCGATTCTTTTATTTTTTTACACTAAAATAAAAAAGCTCGAACTAAAAGGTACAATTATGTGCCTTTTGTGTCACTTTGACCGATAATTTGCGTATATTTTAAGTGTTATTCTGCACATCCAACTTTTAAAAAGCCAGCTAACTTCACATGAAGATTAGCTGCCCTTGTCAGTTTTTGAGCTAATACTGTAGCTTTGAAATTTGATCATAGATACCTCGTAAACCCATAAAAAAAGAATCCATTTTGAAAAAAGATTGATCAAAATGGATTCTTCTCCTGCAGATTTAAGTTTGATTTTTATAAAAAAGTTTGATCATTTTCTACCTATGTTGTTCAACAATCACACCCGTTGGTTGAATAGCCTGACTGGCGTTTTTATTTACTCTAACTCTCCTACAATAATAGTTTCTAGAATATTCAAGTACCGATTCATTCCTCTCCTTATGTAATTTCAGTTGGTCGAATGATGATTGTAACGTTTCTCTATTTGCTTAATAAAATTATCTTTTACTTTAAATTGTGTAGTTGATGGTAACAGCTTGTACAAATTTTGCGAGTTATGAAGGATTTTAATGGATAAATGATATTTTAATTCCTGTGCAAAGAGTTGTAGTTGTTCGTATAATGAAGCATCCATAATTTGATGATGCTCTAGCTAGAGCATTCATCGGTCCCCCTTTATTTAATCCTTGTCGAATTCGACGACGTAGTGCTTTGTCGGATATGTTTCTTTTACTTTTGTTTCCAGGCGGAACGAGTAGCAGCCTCTTTCCATATTGCCCGGTTTTCATCGGTCGCTGGAGGCTCTGATTCTCCGAAGATGGCGCGTACCCAATGTCCGTCAGTTGGATTTGGCATGAGGATAAACTTGCTTCCATAGAGATCCTTATCCTGTTCCATCAGTTTGGCACGCTCGTCAACGTCCGTCACGTAATAAACTCGGCGGAAGTCGTTCAAGTTATCACCTAGATAGGAGATAACATTATAATTTTGAACGATCTCGTTTTGGCGGGTCTCCTTGTTTGATGTGTCTCTGAGAATTGTCAGGTGATTATCATCGACATACGGAAATTTAAGTTTCTTAAGTTGTGTCTTTGCATATTTGTAGGTTTTAGGTCCCTGATCACGGCTCGAGACATAGAAAACCTCCACCCCTTTTTCCTTACAGTAATTAAAGAACTCCAGTGACCCCGGAGTGGGGACCATGTTATACGTTGGAATCCACTTGTCCCAGATCCCATCTTCGAAGAAGTCCTTATTATTGTTAATAAGGTATCCCCAATAGTTGACTGGGCTAAGTATCGTATCATCCAAATCCGTGATAACCGCTAATTGTTTATCGTCTGGCTTGTGGTTGGCAAGGGCAAGGTCAACTTGCATTCGGGCCATATTAAAGGATTGGTGATATAGCGCCTTGTACTCTGCGGCGGTCTGCTTCCACGCAACAGCCGTAGTCAGCATGTTGTTGAGTCCGTCTCCTGTAGAACCTTCGACGTTCGGTGCTTTTTCTTGCTGTGTCGGTGCGGCCTGTACTTGCATTGAACTCTGCTTGGAAGAGCCGAACACATAACCAACTGTTGTACTAAGAATAACGGTACTGGCCAGTAAGACCGAAAAGTGTCTTTTCATTCTCTTTATCCCCCTTGTTTCTTTTCTTCTTATAGCAGAAATTGCAATAAGAAGAAAATTTTAAAATAAAGTTCATAAAATTAAGAAAATTATTCAATTAACTTTTCTGTGAGCCCGCAGTCACACAATCTAGGTGGTTAAAATCCACCCTATAACTTTTTTATAAGTTTTTTAGTAATCAAATCATCATTTTTTTATTCGATTGTAAATGCACTTCTTGTTTAGTTGAATGAAGTTGCTGATTCTTCTTTACTACGAAGTGATAATAGACATAACATCCTATGAAGAAACCTCCACCGAAATATAGTGCCAGTCGTTGTTCAGGATCAAATGCCAGACTGAACATGACGATGCAATTCGTTAGTAAGGCGATGAGTGGAAGGATCGGATAGAGTGGTGTTTTAAATTTTAAATCCTCTACTTTTCCGCCTTCTCGGATGTACTTTCTTCTAAATGCTAGCTGTGATGCAGTTATGGCAATCCAGCCGATTTGTGCTCCTAATCCTGCAAGGGAGAGCAGCCAAACGAATACTGTTTCTGCAGCAAAGAAACCAGAAAGTAAAGATAAACACGTAATCGCAAGTGTGATAACTAGAGCGTTAAATGGAACTCCTCTATGATTTACTTTACCAAGCTTTGGACTTGCCATGCCTTCCCTAGATAGTGAGTAAAGCATGCGTGTCGCAGCATATAGGCCAGAGTTGGCAACTGATAAAAGAGCTGTAAGAATGATAAAGTTCATAATATCAGCAGAATATGGAACCCCGATACTATCTAGAACAACAACGAATGGACTTTCAACAACTCCTGCTTCCTCCATTGGAATCATGCCCGCAAGGAGAAATACTGACAAAACGAAGAAGAAAAAAGTTCTCCATACGGTTTGCTTAATAGACTTAGGAATCGTTTCTTCTGGGTTTTCACTTTCTCCAGCTGCGATACCAATTAATTCTGTTCCCTGGAATGAAAAATTTACAGCAATCATTGTAATTAGTAGTGCTGTTAACCCATTAGGAAGAAGACCCTCAGCGTAAAAATTAGATAAAAATGGTGCATCTTTTCCACTTTCTATATCAATAAAACCAAACATTGCAGCACCACCAACTGCGATAAACATTAAAATAGCTAATATTTTAATGGTCGAAAATAAAAACTCTGTCTCACCAAATGCTTTTGCAGATAATGCATTAAGCAGAAAGATCAATGTACCAAAGATTGCACACCACATCCAAACTGGTGATTCTGGAAACCACCTTTGCATTAGTTGACCAGCTGAGAGAAATTCAAGAGCAACTGTTACTGCCCATCCCAACCAGTAAAGCCATCCAATAGCAAAGCCTGTACCAGGACCGATAAATTTCGTCGTGTACGTCTGGAAAGAACCGGAAACAGGCATAGCAACGGATAATTCACCAAGACAAAGCATCGTTAAATACATGATAACCCCCCCAACGATGTAAGAGAGGATTGCTCCAGTTGGCCCTGCTTGTTGGATTGTATAACCGGAACCAAGGAAAAAGCCAGTCCCAATACATCCACCCAAAGAAATCATAAATAGATGTCTTGCCTTCATACTCCTTTTTAATTCATTTGCTTGATTTGCTTCTGATGTCATTTAATTCTCTCCCTTAATGTATTAAATGCAAATTCATCATTCTATAATTAAAAAATTTTATTTAAATAGTGAATTTCCTCCTTTTCTAATTTTCCTTATTTTCAGTTATTTTTTAAGGCAATGTGCTTTTAGTTTAAGCTTTACTGTTTGGCCACTTAAGCTCGATCACTTTGTTAATTGCCTTAACAACATGTTAAAATGTCATTCTGACATATTTCTGACAGAAACGATTATGAAAACAAATAAATGAACATAGAAAAAAGCAACTTGAATCGGAAACAGTCCTTTTCAAATCGCTTTTGGTCCTTTAAAGTATTTTTATTAATTTCTTATAGTGCTTTTCAACTTTTAAAGAGGGTGTGCAGCCCATTTCTTTCATAAGATATTGGCTATGCTGCTGATATTGTCTGATGAGGGCTGGCTTGTCTTTACGTTTTTCGTAGATGTCCATAGCCAGGATACAAGCCTTTTCCTCATAGGGGAAAAAGCGCAATAGCTTATTCAGGTATTCCAATTCTTGTTCAATGGATTGGTTCTTATCAAAATAATCGATCAGCCGATATGCCAGTCGAATATACATTTGGTTGATGCTTTCACTGTGGGCAGAACTCCAGATATAAGCTTTATTTTCAAAAAGCTCTCCACGGTAGTATGTTTCAGCTTTCATAAGCAACGACACTTCTTTTTCACTGTCAGGCTGTTGGTTGCTCCTTAACAAATCCGTGGATAATCTTACAAATTCCTGATAATCCAAGAGACATTCCTCTAGCTCCACCCAGTAGCCGTTACTATTGCTTTTAATCTGTAGTGGCACCTGCTCATTCGCAATTGTTTTCTTTAAGCGGTAAATGGAGGTATGGAGATTGGTTGTCGCCCTATTAGGGTCTAGGTTGGGCCAAAGCAAATCACAGAGCTTCCATTTGTCTACGGGTTTACCAAGGTGAATTACAAGATAAGCCAAGAGCTCCTCTACCTTTGCTGTCATCCAGTGTACCTTTTGATATGAATGTTTCCCGTAGACTTCAAAATCCCCAATACAAAGAATTCTTCCCTTATGCATGATTTCTTGAGCCTCATTTGCTGATTCAAGCCCCTGCTGGCTCGTGCGGTTCATGATTTTACGAACCACTCGATTCATTTCATGCGCATCAACAGGCTTCAAAATATAATCCAAGGCATTAACTTTAAAAGCTTCTATCGCATACTGGCTGTATGCTGTGACAAAAATTATATGCGTTTGCCCATGAATCGCCAAAATCTTTTCTGCCAATTCCAATCCATTCATGTCTGGCATTTCAATGTCTACAAAAGCAACATCGGGTTTAATCTCACGAATTTTTTCAAGTGCCGTTTCAGGATGGGTAAATTGCTTGACCACTTCTAATTGGCCATTTTGATCAATGACTCGTTTTAGTAGAATATGGTTTGGTTGCTCGTCATCTATGGTTATCGCAATCAGCTTGGGCAAGGTAAATTTCCTCCTCAGTTATTTAATCAGGTGTTTTCCTTGAGCGGTAAATATAAGGTGATAATCGTACCATGCTCTTCTCTGCTTTCTATGGTCAGTTTCTTGTCTACAAAATATCCCATCCTTTGATTGATGTTGGCAAGGCCTACTCCAAAAACGGTTTCCTTTCGAGACAAAATTTCTTTGATTTTTTGTTCCGACATCCCTACGCCATCGTCTGTAACAGTGACTTTCATCAATTCGCCTTTTGGCTGGACGGAAAGCTTTACCGTGCCCCCCTGCGTCTTTTTCACAACCCCATGCCGGATTGCATTCTCTACTAAAGGCTGTATTATCAATGGCATGATCTTTTGCTTTAAACAAGTTTCATCTATTTCGAAAATGGTTTGAAGTCGTTCTCCATATCTGGCTTGCTCAATATCAACATAGGATTTCACCAGCTCAATTTCACGTTGCAGCGTCACCAGCTCTTCACGGTTTTCGGTATTAAATACGATTCTTAGGTATTTGCTGAGACTGTTCAATAATTCTCCCGCTTTTTCCGAATCGGTATAGCAAAAGGCCATGATCGCGCTTAGCGCATTATATAAAAAGTGAGGTTTTATTTGCGATTGCAAATAGGCCATTTCGTTTATCGCTACTTCCTTTTCGAGCTTTTTCGAAAACTTTTTGGTTCGAATAAACCCAAATACAAATAGCGATAAAACGATCAATACAATCAGCAAGATGAAAGTGATTAGATTCCGATGTCTCTTTTGCGTGATATACCTGTTCCTAAGATCACTCTCACCAACTTTATACTTATCTACCATTTCATTGGTATCAAAATAATTCATAGCCCGATTCATTATGCTTATTAAGGTATCCATCTCACGGGTCTGTTTAAAAAAATAGCAATAATATTTAGGTGACTCTATAATGCGATAAACAGAAGTCAAATCAAAAAGCTCATTTTCATAAAAATCTTCCAAAAAGACATTTTCATTTTGAATGATATAGTCTATGTCCCCATTTTTTAGTCCGCGATACATTTTACTATCACTATCAAAATATGTGATTTGTTCTTTAGGGATGATTGTCTCAATGAAATCTGTTATGGATGTTCCCTTCACTATGCCTACTTTTTTATGAAGAAGTTCTTGCACGTATTTTATCTTTTTTGAGCTGTCTGCTTTAGCAATCACAGAATAATATGTGGCAACATAAGGTTGTGAAAAGAGACCGAATTTTTGTCTGGTTGGTGTAATGCTAATTGGAAACAGGAGGTCAATTTCCTTCTTTTTCACTTTATTAACCTTATCGGACCAACTGAGGTTTTCATCGCGTATGAAGCTATAGTTTAACCCAATGATGTCTGCAATGTTTTCAAAAAGATCGACGCTAGCTCCTGAATATTTACCTTTGGCTTCATCATAAAAGGATAGGGGAGCAAAGTTGTCATCCACCATAACACGCACTTCTCCAATTGAACGTATAAAATCCTTTTCCTTTTCCGTCATAAAGAAGTGATTATACAAATATGCTTTCCGCGTTTCTTTCTCATATTCTGTAACGATTGGGCCTATTGCACCGGAAATCGCTTTGTTCAGTATCGATAATAATAGAGGATTGGAGCTGCTAGTAAATACACGGTAGGTTTCATCGTTCCGAGAATCAGGAACCGGAAGCGCTAAGAGACCGCGATTAATAAAACTTCTGTAATTCTCAACATTTGAGTAAATAAAATCAATCTTATTACTCTTCAATGCATCATAAGCAACAGAAATATCTTTGTATGGATAATATTTTATGTCACTAAAATGATTCAGTGGTTGACTGTTTTCGTCTGTCATGTTTAGAATACCGATTTTTTTCCCTGCAAGTGTGTATCCAGTTGTATCATACGTTATTTTTTTATCATTCGAATAAAATATGAAATTCATATTGATGCTAATGGGTTCACTAAGTAGGATATCAGGATAATCTACTGTACGGCTTTGGATTATTGGTGACAAATCCAAAGAGCCATTCGATATTTTGTTGAAGACATCCTCTGAACTGCTCACTGCAACATAAGATAGCTTTACCCCTAACACATTTTCCAGGCCGGAGTAGAAGAGTTTATTTACCCCATATTTATTTCCATTATTTCGAAATTCATAAAATCCCCCCATGAAATCAAGATTAATAGGAACTTTCAACCCTTTTTTCCTGACTTCATCAAGGTACTCTATTTCTTCATCTGTGAATGGAATCGATTCGCTGGAAAAAGAGTCTGCAATGCTACTATATTTTTCATAGATTTCATCATATCTATTTTTGGAGGAGGATGCTTCTGCAACCGCGAAACCCGAAGTAAGAAGCCAAACCATAATCAAAAGTATGATCACTTTTTTTTCATTCATTCATACAGCCCCTTATGTTGCGTTACTCCATTTCACGTAATTTTCACCCACACCGCTGCACCGATTCGAAAACTTGCGTTTTAGCCAAATCCTTGATTTTTAAAATAGTCAGTATCATGTGTAAACCGTACTTGTTTTTATAACCACTCTTATATACTGTCATTATCTTTTCCTATTAGTTCTCGAAAACTAAAAAGATTTCGTATATTTTGGTGATGCAGCGTATAGGTTTTTTCTTTTCCACCGCAACTATATTCATCAAATCAATCAGGGGAAACATCAAGCTGTTTTGCTAAATATTCTATCACCACTTTTGGGATATCTTGCTTTTTGCTGGAAGTACTTTAGTAATACAGCAAACCCTAAACGATTTGCTCTGTTTTATTCAAAAATATTTAGTTTATATAATACAGGTTATTCAAGTAAACGATAAGAGAAATCTTACATTGACACTAAAAAAAGCAGAGTCTATAAATCTACCTCTGCTCTTAAAATTCTATGACACTGTAATAGATTTTGTGACACTCACACGACCTTTTGAGTCTGTTGCATTTATAAAGATTTTAGTACCTACTTTTTGCTTTGGAATATTTACTTTATAGGTTCCGTAGGCATCAGCTTTGGCTGAATAGATTTTTGTTCCAATTTTTACTGTTACTTTTGCATACTTCTCCGTTTTCCCTGTTACTGTAGTTGTGTAGTATTTAACTGGATTAACAGTCGGCATGTTAGGCGCAACTTTTGTTACGGATATTTTTCTCGCTACACTAACTTTTCCGGCTACATCTTTTGCTGTTACTGTAATGCTGGTACTGGCATTTTGAATGGGAATGGCTACCTTATAGGTTCCGTAGGCATCAGCTTTAGCTGTATAGGCTTTCGTTCCAATTGTAACCGTCACTGTCGCGCTCTTTTCCGTTTTGCCGTTTACGGTGGTCGCTTTATTGTTGACCGTATTGACAATAGGAATATTTGGTGCAACCCTCGTTACCGTAACTTTTCTGGCTGCACTAACTTTTCCAGCTGCATCTTTTGCTGTTACTGAGATGCTGGTACTGGCATTTTGAACAGGAATGGCTACCTTATAGGTTCCGTAGGCATCAGCTTTAGCTGTATAGACTTTCGTTCCAATTGTAACCGTCACTGTCGCGCCCTTTTCCGTTTTGCCGGTTACGGTGGTCGCTTTATTGTTGACCGTATTGACTATCGGACTATTTGGTGCAACCCTCGTTACCGTAACTTTTCTGGCTGCACTAACCTTTCCAGCCGCATCTTTTGCTGTTACTGAGATGCTGGTACTGGCATTTTGAATGGGAATTGCTACCTTATAGGTTCCGTAGGCATCAGCTTTAGCTGTATAGACTTTCGTTCCAATTGTAACCGTCACTGTCGCGCCCTTTTCCGTTTTGCCGGTTACGGTGGTCGCTTTATTGTTGACCGTATTGACTATCGGACTATTTGGTGCAACCCTCGTTACCGTAACTTCTCTGGCTGCACTAACCTTTCCATCCGCATCTTTTGCTGTTACCGTGAGGCTGGTATTGGCATTTTGAATGGGAATGGCTACCTTATAAGTTCCGTAGGCATCAGCTTTAGCTATATAGATTTTCTTTTCAATTGTAACCGACACAGTGGCGTTCTTTTCCGTTATACCGGTCACGGTGGTGGCTTTATTGTTGACGGTATTGACAATCGGCATATCCGTTATATTTGCTTTGCGAATATTGGAAGACGCAATATATCCATTTACTCCATTACCTATCACCTGATACATAGTATATTGGTTCCAATAGCCGGATTTTTCATACGGCCCATCAACAATTTCAAGAGGCGTAAAATGTGGCAACTCAGCTTTAATATCTCCTTCTGTGCCATTTCGAAGATTTGAGTAGTCCTCTTCTTGATTATACGTAAAAACTATGTCACCTTTCTGGTAGCTTTGCGTGGACGGTGTGTTTAAATTCGGCCAATTATATTGACGGTTGTCCATTGGAAAAACCATTAAATTCGGGTTATTAGCATTGCTGTACTCTACCGTAAAAAGCGGAAGCTGCTTCATATCCGCTTTGCTATAATCTAGAATATTGGTCCAAACTCGATCTTGATACGTATCGTTGCTGAGATTAGGATCATTTAGCTTAGATAAACCATTGTAAGCTATGATTGCAAAATACCAATGTTCTAAAATATGGCGGTTTCCGTCATTAATACTCGGAATATGCCCGTAATTCCATTTAGCATTTAAAACCTTGGCCCCAATTTCAATATTGTAAGCTGTATCATACTTTATTTTTTCCACATCTACTTTTTCCTGTAACATGTTGTCCAATTCCTTTACAGAGTCCGTAATTTGCATGATGCCCATACCGCCGTCTCCGGTTATTTTGGGGTTACCGTTTATATCAAACTGTTTCATTTCGGATTCGGTCGTCGCAATGCCTTTTAAAATCTCTGGCGGAATATCATATTCATTTGCTTTCTTAGTGAGAAGCTCTTTCTTTTGCGAATAAGTCAATTCTTGTTTAGCGGGTGCTACAACAGATGACGTTTCTTCTGCCTTTACAATACTAGAAGGTGTTGCTGCGATACTTGTAAAAAGATTTGTTGCCAACAATGTAATAATTATTTTTTTCAACGTTAATTTCCCCTCTCGATTTATCTGTTGAACTCATCAACATTCCTCATTAGCAGGTCTCGTTAAAGGTTGAATATCTTTTTCTCACAATACGAATTTATCAACCTTAAATAAATTCTTCTTAAGAATGTCATATATTTTTGTTAATCTTGGCTCAATTTTATATTCATAGTTTCATAGATATTCAGAAGAACCTTAGCTTGATCTAAACTGGTACATATCAAAGGTCAATCATAAATGGTTAATTTTTGTTAAATACCAAAAAGCAGTATTCAGAAATTAAAACTTTTGGACAGTAATAAACCAAAGTAATATTCTTGTTACTATAATCGGTAAATTGAACCTTTTTTAAGTGCCCTTTTGCACGAACGTGAAAAAAACGGAATGAGTGTAAATGACATAGTGAGATCTACAAGGATGCCACGTTCCTCGTTATATGCAAAAATTAAAGATAATGAAAGCCTACTTCCCTGTATAACAAGGATTGTAGGCTAGTCTTTTTATGTAAATCGTATATACAAGAATATGTGCCAGCTTTGGAACAGATTTCGAACTACCGAACGATTTCTTCTTTTAATAACCTACTTCTTCATCAGTAAAAGTTTCTGTCCAATTCCCTTCCGGATCAAGTCTTTTTCTTCCATTTTCGTCTCGTTCAACATATCTATATCCATTCATACCGGCATGTAAGCCATAAAGGATTCTATGAGGTAAGTAAATATCTCCACCATTTTCATACTCAAATCCCGTCCTCATTTCTCCAACAACATTTCCTAAATCTCGATCAAGAGTACTACTTTTGGTTGGGATTAAAGCTTCAATTTCATCAGCTCTTTTTTTCACTTCTGATTTAATTTCTTCAGTTAGCCAAACATCCTCTTTACCTTCGTCAAAAATTGGGTCGTTTTCGTCAGCATTTCTAGATTTGTAGAAGTAATCGCTATTGAGAATCTTGTCAAAATACTCGTAATTATCTTTAACCACTTTTTTGAGCTCTGGAGTGATAGCTGCTTCACGAGCATCTATTCTATCTTGGTTAGAACCTTTGATAAATTCTTCAAGTTCGTCGGTTTTCTTACCACCAGCTTGGTATGAGTATCCAGTCAGTTCTCCTTTACCTTCGCTTATTGCAATATCAAGATCATTTAACAAGCCTTTCATGTACTTGATAGCTTGTTTCATTCTCTTAGTCGGTGGATTCCAATACTTTTGTTCATCATATTCCGAGGGATGACTTTTTGGTAAGGTAACCCCATCTAAAACTTTGGCTTGTTCTCCTTTAATAATGTACGATAGAGACTCCATATTTTTGAAGTCTTTTTCTATGGACTCCCCTTCGACTTCGATAGGTAAATCTAGTAGAGAGTTATCTAGAGATATAGATTCTTCATAGTAGTAGTATTCGATGGTAGATAAGACATCTTCAGTTCGCTGATTAAACGCGATTTCAACATTTGCATTGAAAGATTCGTCATACATCGAAATAAACTCTTTTGCTGATTGAGGTCCTTCAATTATATCATTCGCCACCGTTAAATCTTTCCATTCTTTTGAAACTACAGTTTCCGTTTCTTCTTTTGCCACAGTCGTTGCTTTTGTACCTTCTGTTTTTTCTGTTTTTTCTGTTTGACTGCAAGCTCCAAGCAATCCGATTGAGATAACACTTGCTGCTAAAATACATTTTCTCATCATAATAAATCCCCTATTTTCTCTCGTTTAGTAAAGATAGCCTGCTTCATTTTAATCTAATTGAACCAGATAAGCACTATAATTATTCAGAGTACTTAAATAAATAACCGCCAGTTTTATATTTCCTGCCTGCCGTATCTTTTTTGTTAGGCTTAGTTAACCAATTAATGTTTTTTTTGAACAAATAAAAGAGACCACTTATTGTGGTCTCTATAGTGCATCCTATGGAAGCAAAGAAAATAAATAAAGAGATAGCAATATTCTATAGAATAATCTAGATTAATCTATAATTTTCATTAAATTCTCAGTATAGATATGATTCTCACCCCAAAAAGGTCAAAATCAGTATCATAATGGGGAATTAATCAACAAAATATAGCTCTCTACTCAAAATTCTAATCTAGAGTAGATTTCCTTAAAGGTTATCAGGAGAACGTTGGAGTTGATCTGGAGAATGTGTCTCCCAGACAAGGTGCCTTTCACCACCCAATATTTATTATTAAATTTTTCAACGTGAGCATCATTTTGCTAATGCCTACATCTTCTTAAAGAGTTATTTCCTACTAACCAATATTTCTTTGTAAATATTATATATTCTACCGAGGTGCATACTTTAATACATAGTAAGTAATATGTTTATCAAACTAGTTACTTAAAGTAAAACATTTAATATCATCAATACTTACTACGTTCATTATCATCCTTTCAGTGCCATTAACCTAATTCTTAAGATTGAGGTTAATGTATTAATTCAGTTAATTAACACACGAAGCCTTTATAAATGAATAAATAGAAAGAGCATGTTTTGAAAATGATTAATCCAAAAATTGCATCCCCTGACTCAAGATTTCCTAACAATTTACTTAATGAAGAAAAACCGAAAAGGAATTGCATTTGTCTCCGGATTTTTCCTTTATTACCTAGCTGGTTCTGAAACAGGGTATTTACCTGCACCTGTTTCAGAAAATGTAGACCGTGGTGGCCAGTTCGAATTCGATGTTTACCTTATACAGCCCTCTTTTGTTGAAGCGGCGAAACGAACCATGCCCTTGAAATGACCCAACAGGCTTTCTGCCGCTAATTTTCGTCGGGCGGCATGCCCCCCTCTGCTTGTCCAATTCCTTTTTCAAAAATACCCCTTTTCTTTTAAGCTAACATATTTACCCGTATGGGAAACAATCAAATGGTCCAAAACTTCAATCCCAATAATTTTCCCTGCTTCCGCCAATCTCTTTGTGACTTCAATGTCTTCCATGCTCGGAGTTGGATCACCCGATGGGTGGAAAAGGACATGTTTCTCCTTGGTAAGTTCGGTTATACCTAACTTATCCATTTTTTGATTGTATTTAAAATAAGTTTGATCAAATTGATATTTAAAAATCTTGGTAAACGAAAAGAAAGAGCGTGTTTTGAGATTGATCAAAACACGCTCTTAATATATTCAGTTGAATGATTCTTTTATAAAATTGTTTGATCATTTTCCATACTTCTTAATGAACTAACGCACCCGTTAGTTCATTAAGGAAGGAATAGCAGTTTAATGGTATCGAAACCAAACAAACCATCCTTTTTCCTTACTTTTAGCTAAAAATATTTGACCTTGGGCTAAGTTAGCTCCAGGTGCTTTGGGGAAATCTAAACGTACAAGCCATGATTTTTCAGCAATTTCTTTGCCACAAAAGGTCTTTGCCATTCCAAAATAGTCTTCATCATCTTTATTGCCAACTGTTTTGAGAAAAGGTTTGGCAGTTACTACATCCCACTTAGTATACATGTCAGGAAAATCATCTAATCCAGTTCCATAAGTTTTTGGTATTAAAGTATTTAACGCTTCTATTACCTCTTTTTTATCCTTAATCGATGTTTTCTCTAATTCACTTAACACAGGACATTCTTTAGGTTGTGCGTATCCATGAATTGAACCAAAAAACAACATCGGAATGGTAATAATCAATATATATAGCATTTTCATAAAACTCACCTCAGAAGTTATCTTTCCTAATTTTAAGAAAAATAGTCCAGTTTTTGAGGTGTAATAGCTCAATTTTATTCAACTAATCTGCCCCTTTAGTTCATTAAGCAAAAAGGCCACCAAATGGCAGCCCCGGTTCTCAACTAACGCACCCGATAGTTCAACAACATACTCTTTCGTAAAAGAAAAATGAATCGGGCGGCTTTTTGGGGTTCGATTTCCCAAAAGGGTGCCCTAAAGCTTCTGTCCCACTAGCTTTATTCTGCCTTAACTACGCTTTCGAAATTACTTTTGTGGGATCCGTCACAAAAAGGTTTATTATCGGAAAGTCCACATCTGCATAGGGAAAAGGCTTCTTTTGTTTCAATTTTATTCCCTTCTCCATCGACTAGCTCTACATTCCCTGATACACGTAATGAACCATTATCATTAACTTTAATAGTAGCTATAATAAATCACCTCTTTTTTAAAACATTTTTGCCATGGGGGAATAACTTTAAACGATAAATAAGTTCTACTTCCTCAATATTATTTAATTGACATCCTGCAATTACCAAAAGAAGAAGTGTTATACCAATAAAAACACACCACATTTTATCGCCCCCCCCCTTATTTTTAGAGGATATTACTTTAAAAAGTTCCAAAAACCTTATTCTACTAACCTGATCCTTTAGCTGCATAAGAAACTCCTATGGCGGCGCTCCTCGCCGCCACCATCTACTACGAAAATCTAAACTCAAAAATAGAGTCTAACCCATTAACCCCTTGACGATAATGGATGATAACAATACAACCAGGCTGAGCTTTTTTTGGTGGATCTTAAGGAAGATACCCTGTATAAGAAACTGGTTGTGACAGTATGGAAGAACCAGTTAGTGTACTGCTAGTACGTATACAAAAATTTTTGCAACAAATCTCCTGTCATATGTATTGTTAATCATTTTTTGAGGTGATTCCCCTATGGAAGCAATGATTGAACGGTGTGCTGGCCTAGATGTACACCAAGAAACAGTAGTAGCCTGTGTATTATTTGGTCCATTAGATAAAAAGCCAAAAATCTCTATTGAAACGTTTTCGACTACAACAACAGGACTCTTGGCTTTAAGTGATTGGTTAACTACCCTTCAGGTATCCGATGTGGTGATGGAAAGTACCGGAGTCTACTGGAAACCAATATGGAATATACTCGAAGGATCTTTTCACCTTGTTCTGGCCAATGCCAGGCATGTCAAAAATGTTCCAGGGCGTAAAACTGATGTGAAAGATGCCGAATGGCTTGCCAAGCTTCTAAGATGCGGACTTATTGAAAGCAATTTTGTTCCACCGGAGGACATTCGTGATTTACGAGATCTTACTCGTTATCGAAAAAAATTGATTCATCATCGCACCTCAGAGCAGAATCGCATTCACAAAATTCTTCAAGATGCTAATATCAAGCTAACTTCCGTTCTATCAGACATTTTTGGTGTATCGGGACGCCGAATCCTTGAAGCGATTCTAAACGGTGAAAAAATAGAGACCGATGGTCTTCGAAAAATGGTGGATTGGCGAACAAAAGCAAGTATTACTGACATTGCCCATGCAATTAATGGTCGTATTCGCCGTCATCATCGTGATATGTTGCGTTACCATTGGGAGCATATGAGTTATTTAGAAAAAGCCATAGAAGAATTGGAAAAACAAATTGATCAACTCCTGTCCCCATATCATAAAGAAGTAGAATTATTGGATGGTATACCTGGTGTGAACAAAGCTGCCGCAGCTACTTTTATTGCAGAGATAGGGGTTGATATGTCCGTATTTAAGTCGGCTAAACATCTTGCCTCTTGGGCTGGTGTAAGTCCCGGAAATTACGAAAGTGCTGGTAAAAAAAACGAGTAAAACCACACAAGGTAACAAAGCTTTGAAAACGATGGCCGTAGAGTGTGTATTAGCGACTTCAAGGCAAAATAATCGAATTGCTTCACATCGAAAAAGAATTACCAAACGACAGGGAAAAATGAAGGGACGAATCGCTTCTGCCCATTTACTAGTAACGATTGCTTACAACATCTTAAAAACAGGAGAACCTTATCATGAACTAGGCTCAAATTACCTTGAAGAAAAACAAAATAACAAAGAATTAAAAATGATCGAATACCTAAAAAAGAAAGGCTATACAATCGCTCCATCTGAACAACAAACTGCATAACCAGTTAAAATAACGAAATAGTACATTTACCCCCATCAAAAAAAAATGAGAATATGGAGGGTTTATTTTAGCATGGCTTTTTTACTATGGTGTTTTCATACAAAAAAATTGCCGTTAGATTATTCATCCATCCTTACTTTTCTAGACACTCCCTGCATTCTATTGTTAAGTACAAAAAAATGTACTAAGGCAATTTTTATTGCCTTCTTCAAAAAAATGAGAATTGGTTGCATTCTAGTATATGTAACAAAATACTCAATAGGTTTTTATTATTTAATGAGATGGATTGATAAAGAATATTTATTATTTATTCATATAAAAATATCATTGTTAACTTTAAGCAGATAATTCTTTGATATACACATTCTTAGGAGGAACAATAATGAGATTTGGAATTATAGGTGCAGGAACTATCGGGTCAATTATTTCTAAAAAATTAGTTAAGACTGGACATGATGTCAAAATTGCAGATGCACGAGGAATTGAACGTTTAGAAGGAAAAGAGCTTGCTGGAACACCTGTGAGTTTAGAAGATGTAATAACAAATATTGATGTTCTTATAATATCTCTCCCTTCTCATGTAATGCCAAGCATTCGTAACATTGTAGATAAAATTGGAGAGGAAGTAATCGTTGTAGACACTTCAAATTATTATCCTTTTAGAGACAATAAGATTGAAGAAATTGAGAACGGGATGGTTGAAAGTGTATGGGTTTCAAATCAATTAGGTAGACCTGTCATTAAAGCTTTCACCAACCAATTAGCTTATACGTTAGAAAATAAAGGAACCCACGAAGGTGCTAGTGGTCGCATTGCCATGGCGATTGCCGGTAATGACCAATCACATAAACAAGTAATCATGGACGTAGTAAACGAACTAGGCTTTGATGCAGTGGATAGTGGCTCTTTAAGTGATTCGTGGAGACAACAACCAGGAACTCCTGCATACTGCACAGAACTAACAAAAGAAGAACTAACAAAAGCATTGAAAAAAGCAAATAAAGAAAAAGCCCCATTCCTACGGGATAAGGTTATAGAGAAGTTATCAGCTGAATTATCTCATGAAGATATTGTAAATCTAAACAGAGAAACATATAATTCATAATTTAGGAAACCCATATTGATGATTGCTCTGGTATTAAATTTTAGATTGAATAGAAGACATAGAAAATTTGGAACCAAAAATAGTGATCAAAATACTTTGATCACTATTTTGGCATATTTTAAATCTTTTACTGTTAACACTGTTCATCTACATTAGTTTTAGGTAAACAGCTTATTAAAAATACTCAACCTTAGATGATAAAGAATTTATCCTTTTTCCCATTATCCTGCCAGGTTATTTCCAAATGAAACTAAAATAAAAGAGGGCATTAATCATTTTTAGATCAATGCCCCGATGTTTTAGTGTAGTCTTCAAAAGTACATTATTTTTGTGGGAAACATTTTAATAACAGCTATTTTTTTGCAAATCCTTGTTTGTTTAAATACTTGAGCATGAATGGCTGTTTGCTTCTTTCAAGATGATCCTCAATATGATCTTTCCAACCCTTTACTTTCTTAACGGTGAATGGCGCTCTAACAGTACGATTTCGGTAATATTCACGCATCTGTTGGTCATAATCTGCTAATTTTTGTTCATCTAGAGATTGGTACTGATTATTAAACATTACCATCGATTGAGGTAAACGTGGTTTTAGTCCAGGTTTCTCTTCAGCAGGATGGCCTATGCATAGCCCTACTAAAGGAACCACATACTCTGGTAAGCTTAATAACTCAGTTAATTCATTAATATTACTTCTTACTCCACCGATATATACACCACCGAGTCCCATTGATTCAGCTGCAGTTAAAGCATTTTGTGCCATTAGCCCAGCATCGAAAGAACCTATTAAAAGGTATTCAATATAATCAAGGTCCACCTTTGGAGCTATCTGATGATTTCGGTTAAAATCAGCACAGAAAATCCAAAACTCTGCTGCTTCTTCAATATATGGCTGATTTACAGATAGTTGCATCACCTTTTTTCGAAGAACTGGATCAGTAATTCTAATGATAGAAACTACCTGTAATAGACTAAAAGATGAAGTTTGATTAGCTGCCTTAAAAATGGCATCCCTTTGTTCCACAGTCAATGGTTGATTTGTATAAGAGCGAATGGATGTATGATTATTAAGCAAATTAATGGTATTATTCATTTATATCCTCTTCTCTTTTGATTATTTTAATTGTCAGAATGCACACGCCAAATCCACTTAATTACTATCTACAACAGAGTTTACCCAGATGGGTAAACCCGTCATAAAACCAAGTAAACTTACCTAGATGGAATTTCCTTGAGATTAAAGCTGATATTTACCCAATTGAACGAACAATTTCTTCAACCACTTCTTGGCATGTTAGAATTTCTTTAATACCTCCAGCTGATTCAGATACACTTACAGTCCCATTAACAAGGTCTCCGTCTAGCATCCCTACTTTGAACCCTTCTCCATAATATTTATATGCTTCTTGAGGTTTACCTTGGTTGATTAATTCTAGTGCCTTTTTACCTGCTTCTGTCGGTATCGTTCTCAAATGTCCCATACCTGATTTAAATTCAATAAATTCCTCGCTCTTTACATTAATAATAGCGTTTTTTGTTTCTATACTTGCCGGATTTTCTTCAGTCGCAATAAATCTAGTACCCATATATACACCTTCTGCTCCCATAGAAAATGCAGCTTTCGCTCCCCGCCCATCTATAATCCCTCCAGCAGCAATTACAGGGATTTTTACAAGTGATGTTATTTGTGGTACAAGGGAAAGAGCACTAATTTTATAATCACTCATATGACCACCAGCTTCATAACCCGTAACAATAAGTGCATCTACACCTGTTTTTTCAGCTTCTACAAGCTTTTCTACGGTAGGACTTAAATCTCTGTAAATTACATTGATGTTATGTTCTTTAAGTCGTTTCAATTCACGATCAACGACCCCATGTCCAATTGCTATAACATTCTTTACATTCTCTTTAACCAATACTTCAAAAACAGCACTAGTAAATGGATCTTCTGAAGCCCCTCCCATTGGAAAAATGTAATTTACTGCAAATGGTTTGTTAGTTAATTCTCTCACTTTGCGAATTTCTTTTGTTAATCGGTCTGCCATATCTTCTGCGCTTGTCGCTTTATCTTTTTGACCTGCATTTGGCCCCAATACACCCATTCCACCTGCATTTGATACTGCAGCAACAAACTCTGCTGATGTGACCCATGTCATTGCAGCTGAAATAACGGGATATTTTATACCTAATAGATTTGTAATTCGGTTACTTTTCATGTTTTTAACTTCTCCTTCTGTTGACTGGTTTAATTCTTGTTATTCTTTATACATATTCTCGGGGTAAGGTAGCTCTAAATTTCCTCGAAGTGTGTTAGCCTCATATTCCTTTTTGAATATGCCTTTTTCTTGTAATATTGGGACAACTAACTTAATAAAGTCCTCAAATCCCGCTGGATAATCTTGTCTAATAAGTAAGATATCCATTACCCCTTCTCTATACCAATGTTCTATTTTCTCTGCCACATTCTCCGCTGATCCCATCAATTGAGGCCTTGGCATTCTATGACCAATGGGCATTAATGACTCAATTTCTCTCAATTTTTCTAGTGCGTCTTTTTCTGTTTTACCCACAATTGGGCTATGAGAAGGCATTATCAGTAGGTCGTTTGGTGATCGTCCTTGATTTTCCACTCTTCTTTTTAGTTCAGCAGTAAATCCCTTTAGATAATCAAAATTATCTCCAGGCGCCATGATGACTTCAGCATGCTTAGCAGCTATATCCATAAAAGCCGAGGAAGTGCCAGCTTGAAAGACAACTGGTCTTCCTTGTCTTGAACGACTAATATTTAAAGGTCCATCTACTGAAAAGTAATTGCCTGTATAATTTAATGAATGCATCTTACTTGGGTCATAAAATGCTCCACTTTTTTTATCACGTATAAATGCATCATCTTCATACGAATCCCAAAGACCTTCAACAATTTCTAGAAATTCTTCTTTCAGTGGATAAAGGTCTGATTTTCTTAAATGAGTACGGCTATAATTTGCTAAACCTCCTGGATTAGAAGTGATAGCATTCCATCCGGCTCGACCATTACTAATCTTATCCAGCGAAGCTATCTGTCTGGCAACTGTAAATGGATCAGCGTATGAAGTAGCTATTGTAGCAGTTAATCCTATAGAATGAGTTACCATACTCAATGCAGACAAAATAGATATTCCTTCAAACATGCTAAGATAATGTGGTATCATGCCCGGTCCAATATGACTGACGTCAGCTAAAAAAATTGCATCAAACTTCGCACTTTCAAGTTGGATGGCTTTTTCAACATAGAAATCAATATTTTCGCTGGCGTTTACTGGTATATCAGGATGTCGCCATCCAAAATAGTTCCAACCAACTCCGTCGATGATACCTCCAAGTTTAAGTTTTCTTTCAATCACTATTGAATTCTCCTTCTTACATACCGATTTAATTATTTTTTTGTATTAACCCTAGTTCCTTTGCCAATAATTCATGTCCTCTTTTTCGACTTTCTTGATCAGGATAAAAATCAGCAATAATAATTTCATTAACTAAACATGCCTTCGCAGTCTTAGTAAGTTGGTCAGCGACGTTTGCTGCACTGCCAATAATAAAGCGTTCTTTATTTCTTTCCTTAGCTCTTTCTTCTTCTAGAGAATATTTGTGATTTTTGGCTTCTTCTAGTGTAGGAAATGTTAGGTTTTTTGAACCTGTACTCATCCGTGCCCAAAGTAACTCTACCGGTCCTGCAATATACTTAGCCTCTTCTTCAGTTTCGGCTGTGATAACAATAGTCGCCAACATACTTTTCGGTTCTCTTAAATAAGACGAAGGTTTAAAGTTAGAATTGTAAGTTCTTAACATTGGAACAGCTAATTGTGGTGCGAGATGTGCAGCAAATACAAATCCTAAGCCTTTTTCGAGTGCAAACTGTAATCCACCCTCGCTAGAACCCAACATATACATATCAGGTACCATCGATTTGTCTCCAGGAGGATTTATGTTACTAAAAGGATGAGTAATTTTGAAGTTACGGTCAAAAAAGGAAAGCAAGTGGTCTAATTGCTCGGGAAAATCATTTACTCCTAATAATTCTTTGGACCTCAGCAAAGCCCACATAGTCCAGCCATCAGTTCCAGACGCCCTACCTATACCAAGATCAACCCGACCTGGATATAATCCTTCTAAAAGAGTGAAGTTCTCCACCACTTTCAAAGGACTGTGATTAGGTAACATAACCCCACCAGAACCTACACGAATGTTTTTGGTATGAGCAGCTGCATGCATACTTAACATATCAGGTGAGGTACTCATCAAAGTAGTTGTATTGTGATGCTCAGTGAACCAATACCTGTTGTATCCTAAACGGTCTGCTAATTGAACCATTTCTGTTGTATTTTGAAGACTTTTTCTAGCATTACTTTCTTTATAAATATGAACGAAGTCTAAAATCGACAATTTTAGTCCTGAATTTCCTATATCCACTAATCAAAACCTCCTATCTATGGTATAGTTAGTTAGCCTACTAACTATTAAACCAAAAAATAATGTTAATCTTATCGTCTTTCAGATAAGAATAATTAACTAGTAATTATTTGCTTTGGTTTATATAGACAATCATAAAGTCATTATGATTAGTTGAAAAGAGGGCAATCTAAATGGATATAGTACATATTTTTGTACTTATAGACAGGAGTGAAATAAATTGAAGGTTTGTAAAGATGGATTTCAAAGAAAGTTTATAGACGAAAAAGAAGATATGTACGCAATAGCATTTACTCAAAATGTTTTATCTGGACGTTGGAAGTATTTTATTCTTTGGTACTTAAAGGGAACTAAACGTCGTTATTCCGACATCAAAAATTTTCTATGGGACCTATCACAAGGTTCCCTCACTAAGCAACTAAGAGAATTAGAGAACGATGGTGTCATTAAACGTGAAGTGTTTCCTGTAGTTCCTCCTAAAGTAGAGTATTCACTCACAGAAAAAGGAATGAAGTTAATCCCTGTTCTAGATATGATGGAGGCTTTTGGTAAAGAGTATGGTGAAAAGGCAAAAAGTACAAACGATTAGTTTGGCTTTGACCTATAAATTGACTTAAAATACACTCCAAGTTATAGTTAGGTCACTAATTATTTTAGACGGGGAGTTTTTATATGTTAAATGATGAAATAAGAGAGCTATTAGACAAAATTTCGTCACAGACACGAAGAAATTACAATCATTTACTACATGATCTTAACTTGCATGTTGGACAAGATAACCTTTTATGTAAACTTTGGAGAGAAGATGGCTTAACTCAAGTTGAACTTTGTAACAAATTAAATTGCGAGGCTCCCACAGTTACTAATATGGTTAAAGCTCTTGAGAAGAAAGGTCTAATTATTCGACGAAAAGATTACAACGACAAAAGAATTACTAGGATATTCCTTACCGACGTTGGAAAAGACCTTGAAGCCCCTGTTAATGAAAAGTGGAGAAAACAACAAGATAGGTTATTAACAGATATTACTTTGGATGAGAGGATGCTTTTAAGAAGGTTGCTAAAACAAATGGAGGCAAATCTTTTCTAGTAAAAGTTGCTACTTCTGATACCCTCCTACTTACTCACTAATCCTCCTCAGTGAAAAAAAGCAATGCCTGCCAAGGTATTGCTTTTTTAAACCTTTCCAGCATAAACATAGACATATTAGCTAATGTTTAAATCAAAGAAAAATATTAATATTATTCTTTGTTCTTCTTCAACTATCCTGCCCCGATCGTATTATAAGGTCAGCCAGTTATTTCTGGTTGAACATTTTTTATATCGATATATGATAACGGTAGCCGGGGTAGAACGTACCTGCCCGTGGGGCTTAAGATCCCGTCAACTAAACAGTTCGCCCCCTACTTGCTTAAACATGATTTGGCTGGTTGGGACCAAGATCTCGTATAACAAGCGAAGCTATGATACTGCAAGAAGGATTAGGGGTTACCGGCAATATTATGTTTTTGGAGGAGATAAAAATGAATCCAGTAGTTGGTCTGGATGTAGCTAAAGGTGAAAGTCAGGTTCAAGCATTCTTGGATAAGAAGAAGCCTTATAAAAGAAGTTTTAAAGTAGCACATACCGTTGAAGGGCTAGAGAGCTTACACCGATACCTTAGAGAGATAGAAAACTTAACAGGAATTCGACCTCCGGTCGTTTTAGAGTCTACTGGGCATTATCATACTCCAGTTGTTCAGTATTTCGAGGATAGAGGTTATTTACTAATTATCATTAACCCACTTGTCTCCTATCGAGCAAAGAGCTCATCTCTACGAAAAGTAAAGACAGATGTGATTGATGCTTACCATCTCTGCGAGCTGTATTATAAAGAAGATCTGGAACCAAATAAAAAACGAGGAATTCAACTCTTAAACCTTCGTAACCTTACAAGACAACACGAAAATGTAACGGGTATATATGTACAAACGAAACTCCAATTTCAAGCAGTACTTGATCAGGTTTTCCCTGAGTATCATGGGGTTTTTGGGGATTTATATTCAGTTGTCTCTTTACTAACCTTATTAGAATATCCTACATCTGGAGATGTTTTGGTAGTCGATGAAGAAGCTTTAGGTAATAAAATCGATGAATTTTGTACAAGTCGTTCAAGAAAGTGGGCAAATACAAAGGCAAAGAAACTTATAGCTGCAGCAGCTAAAAATCCCTTTCAGACAACACTGTATCAAAGTCATATAATGAGCTTAGAAATGTATATCAAAATGCTTATAGAATACCAAAAGCACCTATCAAAGTTGGAAGAAGAGATAGGTGCTTTGGCTAAAGAAATTGAAGAATATAAGATAATCCAATCAATCCCTGGTATCGGTGAAAAAATCGCGGCAACGATTATTTCTGAAATTGATCGGTTTAATCACCCTAAAAAACTCGTAGCATTTGCAGGAATTGATCCTAGTATCTTTGAATCTGGTAGATTCAAGGGATCCGTAAACAAAATAACCAAAAGAGGTTCGAGTTAGATTACGGCATGCCTTATATATGGCTGTTCGATGTGCCATTCGTGATTGTCGCAAAAAGAAAACGACTGATGAAGTTATCCCTCGTAACAAGAGATTACGTGAGTTCTATGATAAGAAACGGAAAGAAGGAAAGCCCTATAAAGTAGCTGTTATAGCATGTGCTAATAAGCTTCTACAATGGATATATGCACTATTACAAAACAACTCGACTTTCCAAGACCTGGCCTAGTTTAAAAGTATAACTAAATATCACAAAACTTTCCAAAGGCAGTTCGTTGGAAGGTAATTTAGCATGCATATTTTTAGTATAGCATGAAATATTTTTAGTTTTTATTGATAAATGTTGACAAACTATTAGCTGGTTTAGTTCCATAAGAAAAGGAGCTGCTGATCACATAGGACTTCTCAGTATCGTAACCTATTGGTAGAACAATTTAAAAAAAGAAAAGCCAGACTCTAATAAAAGAACTGGCAACTTTCTCTATTACATTCTTTTTGCTCCTAAGTATCTTTTCTTCCAATAACTATTATCCATAGAGGTAATGCTTACACCATTTGATGATGAGCTGTGTATGAATTGATTACCCCCGATATAAATACCAGCATGTGAGGCACCAGTTTTATAGGTTTCGTAAAAGACCAAATCTCCAGCTTGTAGTTTGGAAACCTTTGTCCCCTTTTTATAAATTTCAGATACCGTTCTTGGTAAAGTGACATCTGCACCTTTTTCGAAAACGTATTTTAGGAATCCGCTACAATCAAAACCTTTTGGTGTAGTCCCCCCCCATACATACCGTACCCTCAAATGCTTTTTTGCTTCTTTCACTATCGCAGAAGATTTATTGCTTGCTTTATTCACATTAGCTCCGTTGGATGTCTGCTTTTTTACACCCAATGCTTTATATGTATTCGGACCTACAATACCATCAGCTTTTAAGCCTTTATTCTTTTGGAACTTTACAACTGCACTTTTAGTAACCGTCCCAAAATATGTAGTTGTATTTTTACTCTTGAAATATTCTTTTTTCTTTAATACCTCTTGTAATTGTTTTACTTCGGTATGGGTCATTCCACTTTTTAACGTACGATCGCCCAATGCAGCATTACTAACCAACGGATTTGATAGTAACAATCCTGACACTACAAAAGATGCTATAATTTTTTTCATTTTCTCCCCCGATAAAATCCTTTTTATTTGATTTTATCAGCTTTAAGTGACAAACATATTTACCTAATTTTACATTATGATTACAAATTCATGCATAAAGTGTGCAAAAAATACAAAATATCTAAAATAACCCTAATATTCTTTTTTTCTTATTTTGAATTTGATTATTGATTATTCTTTTAAAAGGCCGCCAAATGGCAGCCTTATTATGTCGCAAACGCACCCGTTAGTCATAATGAACGAAAACGGCTCCCATCGCTTAACGTAGATTGCACTTGGTCATAATGTTACTACCAAAAATAAAAAAACAAGTGTAGAGCTACACACGAAAAGGAGCCGATATTATGAAGGATGTTCAAAAATTTGTTGGTTTAGACGTATCTAAAGATTCAATTGCTGTTGCGATTGCTGATTCTGGTCGTGGTGAACCTAGATTTCATGGAACTATTCAAAATAAACCAGAGGATATTCGCAAATTGATGAAAAAGTTAGGGAAGCCCGAAAGCCTATTAGTATGTTATGAAGCAGGATCTTCTGGGTATGGAATTTATCGATTTCTTCTATCTATGGACATTGATTGTATGGTTGTTGCACCCTCCCTTATTCCAAAGCGATCGGGCGATCGTGTGAAAACAGATAAAAGAGATTCTATTAGATTAGCTCAGCTACTTCGCGCTGGTGAGCTTACTTCTGTATGGGTTCCAGATGAAGATCATGAAGCATTGAGAGACTTAATTCGTGCTCGTCATGATGCTCGTGAGGATTTACAAAGTTCTCGCCAGAGACTTGTTCACTTCTTACTTCGTCATGGAATACGTCCTCCGCAAGGAGTTCGAAATTGGTCCGTAAAACATCGTGAATGGTTAAAACGATTAACATTTGAAAGAGCTTCTCAACGTATTGTTTTTCAAGAATATCTTCATGCAATCAATGAAGTTGAAGATCGTATGAAACGTATCGAAGCTCAGATCCATGAAGAAGCTATTCAATGTGAACATGCTCCGGTAATTCAAGCTCTTCAAACATTAAGAGGAGTCGCAGAAGTCACAGCTGTTACTTTGGTAGCTGAAATTGGACAGTTTTCTCGCTTTTCAAACCCAAGACAACTGATGTCCTATGCTGGACTTGTTCCAAAGGAATACTCGAGTGGGTCTAGTCGTTGGCAAGGTTCCATTACGAAAACCGGAAACTCCCAAATTCGTCGTTCCATAGTAGAAGTTTGTTGGTCTTATCGCCATCGACCATCTCTTAAAGGTGAATTGCTTAAACGTCAAGAAGGTCAAGATCCAGAGGCAAAACGTATTGCTTGGAAGGCTCAACACCGTCTTCATATGAAATATCATCGCATCTCTGCTAAAGGAAAAGGTGGAAAAGTAGCTGTTGTTGCAGTAGCCAGAGAATTACTTGGTTTTATTTGGGCTATCGGTTGTGCCATTGAGGATAAGCAAGTAAGTGTATCGAATGTTGCTTAAGTAGATCGAAAGTAAGATTATGTAATAAATGATTTTATCGAATCATAATTTTGTGATTTAGAATTGAAGATTTGGCTCGAAGGCAAACCCCCGGGAAGGAGAACCCTCATGTGCAACTATGCACTAGGTCTAGGGACTGAACGTGCGCCGTTAGTCCGAGGCAGCTCCGTGACGGATGGAGTGAAATGTGGTAACCAACCCACGCATATCAGTTTGTATACCACCGTCAACGTTTTTGCCTTCGTGCCAAGTTTTTAAGGTTATCCTTGTTCAACTTTTAGAATTGTATCCATTTCGATTTAGCTTATCAAGGGAAAGTGCGCCCTTGACAAGCTAAATCCGAAAGGATATTTGGTTTATAAGTTGAACAAGGAATAACTCTATTCATAGCTGAATGAAACACCATTTAAAAACATTTGGGTGTGGTGGGTTGACAGTTTCGTTCATATCAGTTGCTTAAGACCTATAAACTATGTAATAAAAAAGGATAATCCTTACGGTCTGTACCCGTATCCAAACCCGAATAAAAAAGTAATAAATAAAAAAATGGCAGTTGATGGAATGAAAATAATAACAACCCATCCTTTAGCTGTTTTGCTTTGTACACTTCTATACCATTTGTAATAAATAAGAAGGAGAATTACTGCCAAAGGCTAGAAATAATATCCAACCATTGTATCAACCCACATCCGGTACAGGAAGGATATTCACAAGATTGTCTCTCAATTTTGTTTTTAGTTTTTATAAAGATATAAGAAATTACAGAATAATAAGCTACTATATCCACCAAAATAAAACCTATTGGAAATTACTATTAAAAAGATAATTGCCAGCATCACGAACAAACCTGTGTATCCCAAAACAAGATTCAATGTTTAAAGGTGCCCACTACGAAGACACTATGCTTGTTGATAAAGGTTAAATTTTTAAACTAATTTTAGGTAACGACAAAGAGAGGCTACCCCAAGGAAGTGACCCCACTTTTTGTAGGGCTCTGACCCTATGGGATAGCCTCTCATTCTTAAGCAGTTTTACTTGGTTTCAGATTCATTTTTGCCCATGCCTTCAGCTAATTGATCAAATGATTTAACCTTACCATGGGGATTCTGCGATTGTTTACGATCTTTCCATTGGCGTTCTTCTTGTCGCTTAGATTGAGTCATCTAAATAAGCTCCTTTACATAAAGTTCAGTAAACCGTTAGAAGCAGACCTCCACCCTTTGTACTCTGGGGAAGTCATCACTTATCATGGGTTCGAGTCTGGCAAGCATTAATTAATGCATGCCTTTCCACTCACCTTGATTTTTAGATGCTTTTTCTTTTTTTGCTTTATTTTTATGTGCTTGATTAGCGTTTGCACTGCCAAATTCTTGAGAGAATTCTGAATCCGTTTTGCTTGAATTGAATCCTTGTTTGTTCTTTTGGTCTGCATCATTTTTCTTTGTTCGTTTTGCCATGGATACCCCTCCTTCTTATCTTTAGTATGAGATCAGAAAGAAGAAATATACCCCGAATTAATACCGATAGTAACATGAACCTTTCATGTAATTCGGGTAAAAAACAAAGTGAATAATAAGTTCCGGTTCGGTTATTTTATAAGTTACATACCTACAATGTTGCCGTTTTTAAAAGGGGTTTGAAATTTACTTAACACCAGAATTTCTTGACTTTGATTTTTCCATTATTGACAACACACTTTCCGTTTATATGTTGCTTGCCATCCTTCCCTCCTTGATGTTTAAAGTGTAAGTATGATTGACTTTAGCATCTAACCTTGCTAGGTCTCCCGTTTTTGCCATGATATTTTTGACAGCTTCCCTCTTTAGATTATCCTTAACTTTTCCCATTGTTCCCTTTTGATTTTTGCTTATTTTCATTGTTTTTCCTTATTTATCCGTTTTGGATTATTTTTGGTTCAATAACAAAAAAGGTTACGGTAAAAATAATGAATGATTCAGGCACAAGCTTTTTAGCAAGAAATAATAAACGATAACTAAGCAAGGGTTTTCCACATAAATATTTTTTATGATATGATAGTTAAATTGTTTATCTACCATGTGACACATTTACATTCATCCAAGAAAAGAGGTATTTATGCACGACACAGAATTATCCAAGCGACATTGGTTACTCATCTTAACACTTACTTTATTAACATTTGTTCTCGGGACAAGCGAATTTGTTATCATTGGGATCTTAACCGATATTTCCTCGAGTCTCCATATTACAAATGCAAAAGCAGGTACACTCGTTTCTGCGTTTGCGATTACGTTTGCCATTGCGACACCACTCGTGATGTCGGCAACAAGCCATTTTCCAAAACGTAAATGGATGTTGTTTTTGATCGGATCGTTCATCATCCTGAATGCTTTGTGCGTAATTTCGACGAGCTACATCATGCTCCTTGCTCTTCGGATGATGACTGCGATCGTAACAGGCGTTTTAATTTCGCTTGCCATGATTGTTGCAAGCGAAACCATGCCAATCGCAAAACGTGGACTTGCTATATCATTCGTTTTCGGTGGTTTTACTCTTGCAAATGTAATTGGAGTACCAATAGGCACTGTCATCGCTGATTGGTATGACTGGAATGCAACCTTCCTGTTAACGACTTTTCTCGGTGGAATTGCGTTTTTGGCATCTTTTTTCATTTTACCTACTATGCACAGTACATTTCGCAGTTCAATGCGTGAGCAATTTTCTTTGTTAACACAGCCACGAATCTTGATGGCTTTTTTCATTCCATCTCTTGGATTTGGAGCAACATATGCCGTATATACGTATCTTGTTCCGATCCTGAAAGGAATGGATGCACCAGGTAGTTCAATCAGTTTGATCTTGTTTGGCTACGGATTCATTTCCATTTTCAGCAACATTCTTGCTGGTAAAATTGCCAGCCACAATGCTATCGGGCGCCTCCGGTTTGTTTTTCTCGTTCAAGCAATTGTTCTGGTCAGTTTATATTGGACCACAGATAATTTAATCTTTGGATTGGTTAATATTAGTTTAATGTCATTAATGGCCATCCTTTTAACAACATCTACCCAGCTTTATTTGATAGATCTTGCCGGCATTTATCAACCAAAAGCTACAGGACTAGCTGCTTCACTGATGCCAGTAGCAAGCAATGTCGGTATCGCCTTTGGTTCCGCATTAGGCGGAGTTGTTTACCATCAGGGAAATTTGATGAATGTTACATTGGTAGGTGGGTTGGTTGCTATCTTTGCAAGTCTTCTAACTTTCCTAAGTCATCGCTTAGACCAAAAACAAAAGAAAGTAGCATAAGAGAGAAGCTATGAGCGACTTGATATGCATCCTCTTGTACCTGCAATCGCATAAAAAACGAGAAGTGTTATTGTAGCTTTGAAACAATGTGGTATCAAATTAATACAAGAAGCCTTGATAACGGAACAAAAATGGAAAGCGCATGTTTTGTAAAAAGATTGGTCAAAACATGTGCTTTACCATATTCAATTGAATGATACTGTTATAAAAAAGTTTAATCATTTTCCATACTTCTTACAGGACCAACCAGCTATTAGTATGTCAAAATCTTTCTCTGAAATTTCACTTCCCGTTTGGTCTACTTTTTTGGGCCATGCCCAATAACCCTCCAAAACTTTTTGGCAGGGTTTTTTCAGAACGTTTTTTCTCTTTAATAGTACGTAAATCCAATGAGGCAACGATTGAACGTTGGCAGGTTTTCCATCGTTTTTTTCTGATCATATTATTCTATTAGAATTAATTACCTAATCGCAACCCGCTTAATATTAGATCATCCTCTTATACGCAAGATGTTAAAAACTAAGTAATTATTCACTGTCAACTTTGTCCACAACCGCAATAATCCAGGGTTTTCTGAACACGATTCTTGACTATTGAATCTTTCTTGGTTTATATTCATACCTTCATAACATCTTTTTTGATAAGAGCAGCTTTTGCAAACTGTTAAGGAATCCGTTTTCAAATACTTTTTGGGTTCTTGTAAAAGTTTCTTGATTATGTTGAGGTATTCCAATCCATCCGAAACATCGTTCATGGTCGGAATATACGTTTCCGTTTTACCTTCCATAAGCGAGTATATCTCTATTCTTTCCGGTAGCTGACCAAATGCCTTTTCACAAAATACCGAAATCATATTATTAAATAATAGGTTCATTTCTTCATGTGTATCAACTAAATACTTCTTTATGATGAATGAGTTGCTTGACCATTCTGCAACTTCGAAAGTTAAGTTAAGTTCGGTTCCCAACTCCTCCATATTAATGTTAAACTTTTCATATAAAAATAAAGGTGGATATTCAATTTTTGTAGTGGTTAAAAATTGGAGTAAATGATCTGTTATATTAGCAAGAGCCATATAATAATGATTCTTTGACTCAAACTGACGTACATCAATGGCACTCCAATGATCATCTATGAACTCCATAACTTTCTTTGTCGTCTGATTTATTGGAGGAAGTTTATAATAACGACCTACAACTTGTTTAACCACAAATTGAACCATTTTCCTCCAATCCAATTGAGGTATGATTTTTCCTTCTATATGAAGAAAGTAAAATTGATAAGGACATCTTATAAAATCTTGTAGATGGTAATCAGTTAAAGTAGCAATGGAAATCCGATGTTCCTTACCCATCATTCCCATCACCTCTCTTACCCCATAAAATTTCTCTAATTCTTTACCGAAGGGACAAAACTTTTCTTTATAAAATCCCTCCCAAAATTTTGGCAGTTTTTGATATCCTCATCATCTGGAGTTAATTCTACTTTTAACCCTTTTAGGACAATAACAGCACCCTGTTCCCTTAATTTTTCGGTCAAAATATCTACGGCTGCACCATATTGTGTGTAAGAAGAATCGCAGGAACCAAACACGGCAGCTTTTTTTCCTGTAAGATCAATATGATTCAATTCCTCATAAAAGTCTAAATAATCATCCGGTAATTCTCCGTCTCCCCACGTATATGCACCTAATAAGATACCATCGTAATCTCCAAGTATAGATGCTTCAGGACCTTCCATTATATCTATCTTTTCAATATTCACATCACTGATTTCCGTGATTCCTTCTGCAATGGCATTGGCCATTTCTTCTGTATTTCCACTCATACTGGCAAAAATTACAATGATTTTAGACATGATAAATTTCCTTTCAACATTGATAATTATTATCCATTATTTATAAAAATTTTTAACTAGTGCGTTATCACCTTTAATTAAAATTTGGTACATCGAATCCCTGAACCTAATGATCTCCACCTACAACAAGCAATGGAAATGGAATATTCACCTACATCGTGCATGAGCTCACACCACAGTAGGGCATTACATTTAAATGCCAACTTCTAACACCTGATACAATTCTTTCTTGATTTAGCAACACGAATCACATTGAAAAACTATTATAGATAGATACTCACCTTCCTTTTTGTTGAAGTGTCCTTTTGAAACGAGCCGCTTCTTGATCGATTCTCTGCTTTTATTTTATATGTTCATGAAAATGCCGTGTTCTTTAAAAAGCATGTACATCTCCAGAGTCCATTTTATTCTTTATTTTTTGTACGTAGCTCAGTTCATCGGCAAATGAAAGAAATGACTCCCTATCATGTGCATCGAGTGCTTCGTTTACTTTAAAGCTCAAATGGTTAATTTTTAGGTTCAAATCCAAAATGGAGCAAATGCTACCATTGGTATACAGTTCCTCAATATCTTCTACATGCATAAAAAACTGAAACTCATTGTTGACAACTATTAAAGAGTGCCATCCTAGGCAATCAACGTACTTCCGTTCGTTTGTAATTGTCCAAACATCACCTTGAAGAAACTCAATTATATGTTGGTGCTTTTGCCCAGGACAGCAGCAGCTTACTTGATGCTGAAATAATTCCAATATTACAAAATTTTTATTCATAGGTGTTCCTCACTCACATTCAGTTTTTAAATTCTTCTTCAATCTTAGCTCTTTGTCTGTCAGAGTTACCGTCAATTCTAATAAGGTTGACTAATTTTTTAATTTTTCTTCCTGGTCCAAAACTGCATATTCAATATTGTCGCATTTTAAATATCGAAATTCTTTCTTCAGAACTAAATGAAAATGATTATCAATTTCATTTAGTATTTTATATGATAATGATTATCACTGTCAATCCGTTTTCGACAACTTTTCATATTTTTGTTTTGATGCCTCGGAAAAATAGATGCCCAATTACTGCTGCCAAGCACATTTTAAGTATTATATAAGTTTTTAACATTCGCCCGATTTGTTAGGAAAGAACTCAATCATGCTTTCTGCTAGTCTACTTTCTCCAGCTATATATACCCCCTCGGAAGTAGGATATTCCTTTAGCAACAATAAAGAAAACTTCCAATTTTCCTCGTCTACTTACTAACCATATACCTCCATGCAGTGTCATAGCTTGCTTGTTATACGAATCTAAGTCCCAACCAGCCCCCAAACATATTTCGGACGGACAGTTTACTTCACGGGATTAACTCCCACGCACCCGTAAGTTCCATAGCTACTTACATTGTTTGATATTACTTCTTAATATAGTGGGTCCCAATTTTTCAGTTTTTGAATTAGAAAGAAAGACGCGCACCTGCACTTCTACATTTTCCATTTCCGCTGTAATTTCATCAAATCTTCCAGCCCAAGTTGGACTATCTTTTTCTGGACAAGGATAAAGCCTGAAACGCCAACTAATTTCGTCTGTTATAAAAGCAAAACCTTCCAAGCTAACGTCATTCCCATAAGTAGATGGTTCTGGAAGGTGTATACCAAGAATACCTACATTAGTTCGTGCAAAACTTGGTGGGCGTAACTTCACTTTATAAACCAAGGCTATTCCCTTGAATTTGTAAACTTTTTATCAATTGGTTCCAATACCATACTACAAGGCATAGTTGTTGCATTTGTTTGTATAGGGGAAATGAAAAAAGTAAAGATAATAAATATGCCCAAAACAATATTTTTTTACCAACACCTCTTACAAAAATTTTGGTTATATTACCCTCAATATGATCTAAATATAGATAGTCCTTATTCAAGTAACCTGCCTCTCTAGTTGCATAAGAAAAGGAGCTGCTGAACAGCTCCTGGTAATAAAGTAAAGCACCTTTTTTTGTCAGATTAACATAAATATCCATTTGGAACTCACCTAAAAGAATTAAAGGTGAGGTGATATGAATTCAACCAAGCATAACATAATCCCCTACTTTAATTTGATTCTTTTCAAACCATCCAAGATTCACTTCAATTGCATAATGATATGATATTTCTGGATCATAAATAGGGCATATATCTTTTATACAAGGCTCCATATCAAGTATTTTTAGAATTACCCCAGCTGAGTCAAGAAAAGCAATAGATAAAGGAATTAATGTGTTTTTCATCCAAAAACCACCATATATTTCTTCTGAAAACACAAATAACATCCCTTCATTTTCAGGTAATTTCCTAACAAACATTAAGCCCTTATCTCTTTTTCTTTGAGTATCTGCAACTTGAACGGTTAATCTAGTTTCCTTGTTTCCATTAAGTATTTTTATCATTTTTCTTTTTATTATATTTTTCATGTTCACTCACCTTCGAATATTATTATAAACAGGAAAGAATTTTAGTTCTTTAAAAAAAGTTCATAAGATTGAAAGTTTCTTTTTTCGAAAAAACGACTATTCCCTAATAATAAAAAGGAAGAAAATTGGAGATAAAACGAATGAAAAAATAATTAACTAAGCACCTTTTTACTTCTTATACTTATTCTATGATTTTATATTTAATACGCTGTTTTCAATAATCACAGCAACAATATAAAAGCAGAGGCGTGGTTTTGGAAACCTTTCTTGAACTTAATTAAAGCTTGCGAAATGGAGTTTTTAGTTGTTAACGCACAGCATATGAAAGCTGTCCCTGATCGAAATCGACGAGAATTGCATGAGCTTGTGCCATCGCGGAAGTTTGAAGAACGAGCTAAACAACATAATTAAATTAAAAAGGTGCTTGACCAAATATTAGGCTCTGTAGAGGGTCAAAAGAGCAATCAGCATCGCCACTAGGTAAGAAACTTTAGTAATTTCGGCAAGGCTCCAAGAAGGAAATAGTTCGGGGTATGCACGCTATATAAAATATATCTTTATGACATTACTAAGCAATAGTTAAATATGGGGAGGTTCTTTTGTCTGAATGTCGATTTTATGTATTATGTTAGATGTTCTAGTTTTATGTTTTAAGACTTCATCTTTTAAGGTTCCTTTCCTATTTGACTTTTCTCATTAGGGACGGCCAAACCATGATCGCCAAAAGGACCCTTTTAAAAACCCTCCCCATTTAGCACCTTTCATAAGGCCCATCCTAGGGCCTGTACAACTGTACTACGTAACGTCATACGGTATCAGCAAGGCTACTATATAGGGGGGGTTGGAGAATTGGATTGGAATAATATATTATATGCTCAATATTCCAATTAGTGTAAAAAATAATAAATATCAGCATCAGCCCCTTAGAACCTACCACGCACACCATCATACCCATGGTGGAAAAAGGACACTATTCAACTCCGTAAGGCCTAAGGACGAAAGGCCGTGTGCTAGATTTAGAAAACAGTACTATTAATGATAGACAAAAAAGTGTCCGCATTTCTTTACATAATGAATGCGGACCCTAGTTTTTTTAGAAGATCCTCTGAATGAGAGTCCTTCTTTAAAGCATTTTATTGATACTTCTCATAAAGTCTTTCATAACGGTGGATAATTTCCCTTTCGCTTCCTTCATCGAGCTTCCTTGAACACCGAAATAAAATTTAATTTTAGGTTCTGTTCCGGAAGGTCGTAAACATACCCAGGTGCCATCTTCAAGAAAGTATTTTAATACGTTCGATTTTGGGAGCTTGATGGCCTCTTCCCTATTTGACGCAAACATATATTTTTTCCTGCTGAGATAATCCTCTTGAACCACTACTTGATGACCAGAGATTTGATCGGGTGGATTTTCACGGAATTCATTGAGAATCGCATCAATTTGTCTGGCACCTTCAATTCCTTTTAAAGTCAGCGATTGCAAATCTTCCAAGTAATATCCATATTTATCGAAAACTTTCATTAAACCTTCGTACATCGTTTTGCCTTGCTTTTTGTAATAGGCACAGACTTCCACTGCCAGAATGGTAGCCTGTATGGCATCCTTATCTCGAGCAAAATCTTTGATTAGATATCCATAGCTTTCTTCATAGCCAAACAGGAAAGAATGTTCTCCACTTCTGTGGTATTCATTGATTTTTTCAGCAATGAACTTAAATCCAGTTAAAACATCTACGGTCTTTAAACCATTTTGCTCAGAAATCGCCCTTCCTATTTCTGAGGTCACGATGGTCTTTAATACGACTCCATTTTCAGCAAGAGTCCCTTTCTTTTGTTTTTGTGAAATTAAATAATCCAAAAAGAGAGCGCCTGTTTGGTTGCCTGTTAATACGACATAATCTCCAGCATTATTTTTCACGCTAATTCCGAGCCTATCCGAATCCGGATCGGTGGCAATCAACAAATCAGCGTCGACGCGGTTACCAAGCGCAATGGCCAATTCAAAAGCAGCATGTTCCTCTGGATTAGGGACTTTAACGGTAGGAAAGTTAGCATTGGGCTTTTCCTGTTCTTTAACAAAATGGACATTTCGATATCCTAGATCATGCAAAGCACGTTTTACCGATTTATTGGCTGTACCATGAAGCGGTGTAAATACGAGCTTTACATCGACTTCATCTGCTAACTTTGGATTTTCCGGAATAGTGAGCAATTGCTCATTATAAGCAGTATCCAGCTCCTCCCCGATGATTTGAATGAGTCCTCTGTCCTTTAGGATTTCTTCTTCTTCAACTACAAGGGAAAGCTCACTTTCAATCGCGTTCACGTAATTAATGACTTGATCCGCCGCTTCAGGAGGTAGCTGTGCCCCGTCTGATCCGTAAACTTTATACCCATTATATTCAGGCGGATTATGGCTTGCTGTAATGACGATACCGGCAAATGCACCCAGCTTACGGACGGAAAAAGAGAGCTGTGGGGTAGGCCGTAATTCATCAAATAAAAAAGCTTTAATTCCCTTTGTTGCCAAAGTCTTGGCTGCTTCCAATGCAAATTCGGGAGACTTATGTCTGGAATCATAAGCAATTACGACTCCTCTGGATTTTGCCTCGTTTCCAAACGATTGAATATACTCAGCAAGTCCTACAGTCGCTTTTCGCACGGTATAAATGTTCATCCTATTCGTACCTGGACCAATTTCCCCTCGCATACCACCCGTCCCGAATTCCAAATTTTTATAAAAGGCATCTTCAAGTGCTATTTCATCATCCTTCATTTCTTCAAGCATTAAACGCATTTCATGAATTAAATTGGGGTAACTCGTCCAAGTATTATACATATATTTCCAACTCAACAGAATACAGCTCCTTCCAGTTTTGCTTTGTTTGGCATTTCTTTACTCTTTGATCTTTGAACGCATTTTAGGCGATCAATTGAGTATGAAATCTAAAGCCATCGTTCCTAAGGCATCCATTACGATATCATTTTTAGCTTCCTTTAGTACTTCTTTTGTAACGTGTTGTAGAATCGCCAATTGTCCTCCCTCCAAAGTTTTTGATTACGATTTATTCATCTCCCAACCAATACTTTGGAAAGAGCATCATTTTTTCTTCATTTCTTTTTTAAGAAGAGTGAAAATACGGCTGGTTTTGAAAAAATTTAGTTGCGAAACCTTGAATAATTACAAATTACTTTTATGATATCGGGGTCCATATCTTTAGGCAGCTGATTGATTGGAAAGAATTGGACGGCACTTCCTTCTATACCATCAGGTTTTATGGTTCCTTCGATAATTTCATTAAAAAGCGTTAACAGAATAGAATTGATCAATAAAATAGTTTAAGCCTTTTAAAACTTAATAGTAATCCACCAATCGTTAAACCTGTTAATGATTCTCCTTACTTCATAAGTCCCTTCTGATTAAATATTAATACTTTTGCCCGTATTTAAATGACTTGCATTTTCCCACAAGCTTCGTAAATTCTTCAATATCCCCCTTGACACTCCCTTTATATAATAACTACCGGGTACCCAGCTTGTTTTTTCCGTAACTGTTTTTAAGTTTTCCTTACTTGATTTATTTTTTCTTTTCCCTTTTTTTCGTTTTCTTTTCCTTTTCCTTTTTCTTTTCTTTTTCTGTCTTCGTTTCCTTTTCCTTTTTCTTTTCTTTTTCTGTTTTCGTTTCCTTTTTCTTTTCTTTTTCTGTTTTCGTTTCCTTTTTCGTTTTCTTTTCGTTTTCCTTTTCCGCTTTCTTTTCGTTTTCCTTTTCGTTTTCGTTTTCCTTTTCCTTTTTCTTTTTCGTTTTCTTTTCGTTTTCCTTTTCGTTTTCCTTTTCGTTTTCCGCTTTCTTTTCCGCTTTCTTTTCCGTTTTCTTTTCCGTTTTCTTTTCCGTTTCCGTTTTCTTTTCTGTTTCAGTTTCCTTTTCTGTTTCAGTTTCCTTTTCTGTTTCAGTTTCCTTTTCCTTTTCCTTTTCCTTTTCCGTTTTCTTTTCTGTTTCAGTTTCCTTTTCCGTTTCCGCTTTCTTTTCCGTTTCCGTTGTATTAACAAGAGAATATAATCTTTGTTGCTCCATAATTTGTTTATTGATATCAAATTTTTCTTCAATGACTTTCCGTGCTCTTTCCGTAAAGTCGTTCCAAACCTCTGGATGTTCTAAAAAGAACTGTATGCCTTTCGCTAACTCAATATCATTTTTTTCTGGAGCTAGGTATCCTGTTTTCAGGTGTTCAATTAATTCAGGGATTCCCGCATGTTGGGTGGAAACGACAGGTAAACCGCTAGCCATTGCTTCTTTTAAGGCATTAGGAATGCCTTCGATATCACCGCTTTTAGCAGTCTGACTTGCAAGGCAAAAGATATGAGCTTTTTTCAATTCATTTGAAACTTGTTTTGAATTCATAGCTCCTCTAAGAATCACAGCATCTTTAAGGTTAAATTCTGTAATGACCGATTTAATTGTATTCTCATCTTTACCTGTTCCAATAATATGCAGTCTAGCATTGGGATATTGAGTATAAATCCTTTTAAATGCTTTTATAAGAGTAACAAATCCTTTTTTGTCTACAAGTCTACCTACAGATAAAACTCTTATTTCGCCTTCTTTAGGTAGCGTGGGGGTAGAATAGGTGAAAAGATCTAATTCGATACCACCATATAACACATGAATTTTATCGTCCGGAATTCCTAACCTTCTTAATCCTTGTGCAAGATATTGGCAAACAGGAAAAAATTGTGCACCATGTTTAATTAATGATGCATATCGCTGAGCGTTTTTTTCAAAAATTTCTGGTCTGTCAGAACCATCGCGCCCTCTAATGCTAACTATCAATGGGATATTATATTTTTCACATACAGGCAAAATATCTTGTCCGTGTTTTCCATGATGAGCATGAATGGCTATGACCTCTTGTTCTTTGAAGAAATTTTCTAGATCTTTAATCTTGTTTAAATTATAGTAGTTTTCAAAGGGGAATTCTGTATGGGTGGTATTGTCGAATGGGCCGATTACAATTGAGCGATAGCTACTTATTTTTACGATTTGATTATATATAAAACGTTGGTGTGTTTTAATATTTTCACTAACAAAATAAGCAATGGTTTTCATCCTGCCTCAGTTCCTTTTACAAGAAATTCATATTTACTCTTCTCGCGTTCTGCTAAAACTAATAGTTCTTGATAATTGCCTAATTTTTTTATTTTTCCTTGTTCTCCACTTTGCTTCAATTGCTTGTGATATTCATGAGGGAACATGGAATCTGCTTTATAAATGTCTTTGTATGGTAGGTCTTCAGGACAAACTATAAAATAGTTTTCATATAGGGGATTTAATTTGTATAGAGGATTTTTTGTAGAATTACGTGTAAGGGACGTCATGAGAATATCTAAAAAATTATAATCCTTAACAACTTCCAATGGTGTTTTCATATTTTTAGGATTCAAATTACTTTCTCCTTTTATTAACTTACAAATTTTTAATTAATCTTTTTGCTTGCATGTACCCTTCTCTTTTTATTTGATCAAGAATTTTTACTCATTATATTTTTATTTATATTGTACTGTTCTGCCATGCACTCCAAATCTATTAATATTGAATCTGTCTCCATTTATCGTTTTCACATAGACATTTTCTAATTTTCAGCATTTCATTAATGGCATTCGTTAATTGCCTTTCATACCAACTCCAGGATTTTTTTAAAAAAACAAGAAAAAATATATGGTGTCAATGACAGCTATATTTGAAGGTGGATCTTTTGATGGTTTTCAACCTTCTTGAAACTTCACCTTGGCCGAATTATTTTTCCTTAAGGCCTGACGCCATTACCTCATCTTTTTTTATCCTTATCAAGTTGAGGTGTTTGAAATTTTTTAATCTTTCTGACTGAAGCAGAGATTCCATCATTATTTTTTATTCACTAAAATCCCACTTAGTAAAAACTCACTGCTTCTTTTTTTCTTATTTATTGTACTTTTTGTACCAATTTACAAAATGAGTTAAACCTTCTTCTATTGTTGTTGAAGGATAGAACCCCACATCAGCATGCAAATCGGCAATATCTGCATATGTCTCCTTAACATCTCCAGGTTGCATCGGTAAGAATTCTATTTTTGCCTTTTTTCCAATTAGTTTCTCTAATGTGGTAATGAAATCCATTAATTTTATGGGCTTATTGTTACCGATATTATAAATTTTGTATGGGGCATAGCTTGAACTTGGATCAGGGTTAGCTCGATCCCATCCAGAATCATAAACCGGTGGTTTATCAAGTAATCGGATTATTCCTTCAACAATATCATCAATATAAGTAAAGTCTCTTCTCATATCTCCATTATTAAAAACCTTTATTGTTTTCTCTTCAATAATATTTTTAGTAAAAGAATAATAAGCCATATCTGGTCTCCCCCATGGACCATAAACCGTAAAGAAACGGAGTCCTGTGGTTGGAATATTATATAAATGACTATAGGTATGAGCCATTAATTCATTAGCCTTTTTAGTGGCAGCATATAAACTTACTGGATGATCCACTGGGTCTTTGGTTGAGAAGGGGATATTTGTATTTGCTCCATATACAGAACTGGAGGATGCATAAATTAAGTGCTTTACATTATTTTGTCGGCAGACCTCTAAGATATTTACAAACCCAACCAGGTTGGAATTAACATAAGAATCCGGATTTTCTATGCTATAACGTACTCCAGCCTGGGCTGCTAAGTTGATGACTATATCAATGGATCTGTCTTTAAATAATTGATTTAATTTTTCTTTATTAGTTAAATCCAATTTATGGAATTCGAAATCTGGGTTTTCTTTTAATATCTTGAGTCGATTGTTTTTTAAAAAAACATCATAATAATCATTAATATTGTCTACTCCTATAACATTGATATCTAGGGTTAACAAACGTTTTGTTAAATGGAAACCAATGAATCCTGCAGCACCTGTTACTAATATATTCATAACATTAATTCCAATCCTTTCTATTACATTAGGATTTTGACACCTTTCATGAACACTGTGTAAGCATTATTTATATATTTATACTTTCGACCCTTTACAGCAACTGAACAAAGTTCATTATGACGGATATAAAGAGGAAGCAAACTCAATATCTTCATTGGGGAGAGACTTACGTTTTATTCATAATTCACGAATGACATGATATCCTTTTTCGCTTTAAGCCTTATGAGTATTCCACGCTTATACCCGCTGTGAACAAGCATTTACCAATGAAGATTAAGCTAAAACGATTGGTTACCATTGAAAGCAAAATCACCATTGGTTTTGATATGCTCCTTTTTTGTGATAACTTAACCTCAACAAAACAGGCGCAATACCTTTTATGACTAGACAACCGTATTATCATTTTCAGTTAATGGGATTGGTGTTTTTGTCCATTCAGCGTACGTACCAGGATCTAACGCCTTCACTTGTTCCAAAAAAGAATCTAAAAAATTCCTTTCTCGCAGGTCTTTAAATAACTCGAGAGGCCTTTTTTGTTCACGTGAAAATGAGTACACATGGTCGACTAATTTAAACCCATTCCTGGTTATGATAATATGCCGTAATGGGGCATCAATTTGTTTGAAACCTGATTTTTCCATTGTTTTTAATATATAGAGTAATCGTCTTGTTATGTCTTCAGAAAGTACAGATTGTTTTTTCAGAAACGTATTTAAATCTGGTCCTAATAGATATTCCATTAAAATATAATTGGGTCCTGTTTCAAAGACTTTCGGGATAAAAGGCAAGTCTTGACTTGATAAAAGAACCATTTTTTCCTGATTTGCATGTTCAGTTTTCCCGTAAAGTTTAACGCATGCGTCTTCAGACACTCTATAAACAGCACCTTGATGACCTTTTCCAATGAGTGTTTGTGTTATAGCGCTATCCACTTTTACTCCATTACCTGACCCTCCTGAGAGGACGGGAATGTTTCTAAAGTCCAAACTATTTTGATTGAAATAATCCTCCCACTCATTGAAGGTGTCCGGTTCAAGCTTTTTCACTTGGGCTAAGAACGATTCCTTTAAAAGGATAATATTTAAATCCCTTAATAATTTTAATGGTACAGGGTGCATCCTTTTAAAGGAATTTACATGGTCAATCACCTTAAGTTCCTCATTACCAACGACAAAAATATGACGTAGTGGGGCATCTATCATGGTGAATTTTGCTTGTTTTAATTCTTTTAATATATAGAGAAGTTTCTTTACTATGGAATCAGGGATATACGTACAATTTCTCAGATATTCTTTTAAAGTTGGCGCATTAAAATATTCCATGACTATATAGTTTGGTCCTGTTTCATACACCAATGGCATAAAGGGTAGATGTTTTCCGGCTATAAGAGCTTCTTCCTCCATTTCCGCTTGTACGGGATCTGAATAGATTTTTACACATTTATCTTCCGAAAGTTTAAATACTGCACCTTGAGCCCCCATTCCAATCAGCGAATAGGCAGTCGGATTGTGAATATCCAAAGAGTTTTCACCTTTGGTTACAATAATGTTTTTAAAATCCTTCATGATCTCCTCCTAACTGCTCATCTATGGCCTTATGTTGAAAATGTTGAATTTTATTAAGGGCTTTTTTGACTTTTTCTGCTTTTTGAGCCTTTTTGTCATTTTTACGAGATGCTATTTTTTCATCATTCCCTTTAGCCTTCTGTTGAATTTTAGCCTTTTTGTCATTTTTATTAGCTGCTACAAGTTCATCTTTGACTTTATCTTTAGTCTGCTGTTGCAGCTGTTGTAGCTGTTGGAGCTGCTGGAGCTGTGGAAGTTCTTGAAGCTGTTGAAGTTGTTGTAGCTGCTGGAGCTGTTGCAGCTGTTGTAGCTGTTGCAGCTGTTGTAACTGTTGCAGCTGTTGTAATTGTTGTAACTGTTGCAGCTGTTGCAGCTGTTGTAATTGTTGTAGCTGCTGGAGCTGTGGAAGCTGCTGCAGCTGTGGAAGCTGTTGTAGCTGCTGGAGCTGTTGCAGCTGCTGGAGCTGTGGAAGCTCTTGAAACTCTGGAAGCTCTTGAAACTGCTGGAGCTGTTGCATATAAATAAGGGCTTTTCTGGCTAATTCGACTTTTTTTCTAGGCGCAATTGTTTCGCCATCATTTCCTTGCTGTTGAGGCTGTGGAGTCTCCTTAAGGGTTTTTTTATCAATTTGGCGATGTGTTACTGAATATTGTTTACCTACTTCATAAGGGGCTACAAGTTCATCATAAAATTCAGCTTGTTGTTGAAGCTGATGGATGAGGTTAAAGTTTTGTTCGACTTTTTGACGAGCCGCTATTGTATATGTTTCCCATATCTCTCTGTTAGTTAGCATGTATTCAAGAGCATCTGCCAGTTCATCTACATTGTTTTCTTGTACTAAAACCCCCTCTTTGTTATTGGTTATTAATTCAGGGATGCCGGCATGATTGGTCGAAATCACTGGTACTCCAATCGCCATAGCTTCTTTTAATGTATTAGGTATGCCTTCTACATCTCCATCGGCAGATTCTAAGCTCGCGGCGCAAAATATATCCGCATTGGTCAATTGTTCTCGTACTTGATCTTTAGGGAGATGATTCAATAAACGAAAAGAGTCTCCTAAATTAAGTTGATTTGACAATGATATGAGATATTCTTCAAGCTCCCCCCTTCCGATAATCGTCAGGGTTGCATTTGGAAATTTACCTTTGATTTTTTGAAATGCTTGCATTAAGATATGATGTCCTTTTTTTTCCACCAACCTACCGATGGATAAAATGTTTTGAGAGTCCCCTTTATGTGGAGTCCGGTAATTGAATTCGTTAAGGTCAACGCCCCCATAGAGCACTCTAATTTTTTCTGAAGGACACCCCCAAGCAATTAACCTATCTGCTAAATACTGACAAACTGGAAAAAAACGCTCACCTTGATCAAATAGCCTTTTCATGTTATCCAGATAGCCAATGGGCTGATTAGCTAGGGTTGCATCCCTGCCTCTTATACTTGTAACCAACGGAAGGTTTGTTTCCTCTTTAAAAGGAAGCAATAACATCCCTAATTGACCATGGTGAGCATGTAAGAGGGAGATATTATTTTTTTTCACATACTCTTTTGGTGAGAAAATTTCATTGAGATAATGAACTTTCTCATTCAAAAGGGAAAGATCTATCATATACTTTGGTTGTCGTACCATATGGATATAATCATAATCAGGAACTTCCCGAATCTGTGAGATATATTGGGTCGGGTCGACTCTTAAATTCAAATGCATAACTGTGTGCAAATAAATGATCTCCTTTCATGCATAGTAAGCAAATTTCCTGGACCTTTTCAAGTATATTATGCAGGACTCTTTAGGTACGCATGGACTAATAACATACAGTAAAGCCAAATGGCAGAGAGTATGCGTTTGCCTAATACAAAGGGTGGACTTGAAGTAAATGCCATGACACAAAATTATTTGCAATCAATGGATCGATGAAGATCTTTTTTCCATTTAAAGAAATATAAAGAAGCACCCAAGAACTATCAAAGGTGCTGCATTGCCAGTTTGAACCTAATTTATGTCTTTAATGAATCATGTTCGGGTTAATGAAGTGTTAGAAAATGTTTTCGCTTTATGTCATGCCAATAACAATTGCCGGTCTTCCTATTGGATAATATTCAATTTTCTTGCACGCTTTGATTCGATCTTCTTCAAGACAATTTCTGCCATCAAAAACAATCGGTTGTCTCATTGTATTCATCAATGTCTCTAGGTCTAAATGTTTAAACTCATTCCATTCGGTAACAATAAATACAGCATCCGCATCCACTGCCGCTTCGCGAACTGAGCTGGCAAATCTGATTGTATCCCCTAATATCTTCTTCGCATTATCTATTGCCACCGGATCGTAAGCTACCACTTCTGCACCAAGTTTGGTTAATGAACGCGCAATTTTGATGGATGGAGCTTCCCTCATATCGTCTGTCTCTGGCTTGAAAGCAAGACCAAGCATTGCAACCTTTTTCCCTTTTAAATCCCCCATGCGATTTATAGCTTTCGTTACAAGGAGTTCCTGCTGAAAATCATTAATCGCTACTGTTTCTTTTAACAGGGGAAAATTTACTCCATGTAACTTGGCAGTATGAAGCAACGCTTTAACATCCTTCGGAAAACAAGATCCACCATAACCAATACCGGGCTGTAAAAAAGCTTCTCCAATCCTTTTATCTTTTCCCATTCCCTTTGCTACATCTTTAACATCTGCACCTACTACTCCGCATAAATTGGCAACTTCATTGATAAAGCTAATCTTAGTCGCCAAAAAGGCATTAGAAGCATACTTAATCATTTCAGCACTTCTAATACTTGTTAGTATAAATGGTACATTTAACGGACGATACATTTCCTGTACTTTCTTAGCCGCCTCATCATTTTCAGAACCGATGATGATTCTATCTGCCTTCATCGTATCCATAACGGCTGATCCTTGTCTTAAAAATTCAGGATTTGAAACCATATTAAAGGTGACCCTTTCGTTACAAAGTTCTTCCATGATTTTTTTAATAAAATCATTCGTACCAACTGGCACAGTACTCTTTATAACGACTACTGAACTCTGCACTAGGTTCGCGGCAATATCCTTCGCGGCTTGCACAATATACGATAAATCTGCTCCCCCATCCTCCATTTGCGGTGTACCTACGGCAATGATGATAATCTCGGCACCATTTAGTGCCTCTCGATGAGATGTTGTAAACAGCAGTCTGCCCGCTGCGGCATTTTGAGCAAGCAAATTCTCCAGACCCGGTTCATATATTGGAGAAATCCCTTGACGTAAACTTTTTATTTTCTGTTCATCTGTATCGATGCAAATAACGCTATGCCCTATTTCGGACAAACAAACACCAGTGGACAGTCCGACATAACCTGTACCCAAAACGGCTATTTTCATATTATTCATGCTCTCTCTTTATAATCTGAAGGTTTTCTTTCTTATTTACATCCCTTAAATAGGAAAGTACCTCGTCTCTTATATCATCCCTGCGCAAAGCAAAGTCTATTGTTGCCTTAATGAATCCAACTTTATCACCAATATCATATCGGTTTCCCTCAAAGTTATATGCTAATACTGCCTGCTGCTTATTTAGCTCATTTATGGCATCAGTAAGTTGTAATTCATTACCATGTCCAACCGGAAGCTTTGATAGTGTTTCAAAAATCTCGGGTCTAAAAACATAACGTCCCATTATCGCGTATCTGGAAGGAGCCTCTTCCCTTTTCGGTTTTTCCACCAAAGAATCGATATGAAAAAGGTTAGGCTCAATCATTGTCCCTTTTGGCTTAATAATTCCATATTTACTGACATCATTTTCCGGTACATTCTGAACTGCTACGACGGAACTGTTACAATACTCAAAAACACTGATGATTTGTCTCAGACAGGGTGTTTTAGACATAACGATGTCATCCCCTAACAAAACAGCAAAAGGTTCATTTCCAATGAAGCTTTTAGCACAGAGAATTGCGTGTCCTAGCCCCATCGGTTCCTTTTGGCGGACATAATAGATATTTGCCAAACTTGATATTTTCTGAACTTCCTCTAAAATATCCAGCTGATTTTTTCTTAAAAGTGCATCTTCCAACTCATAGGATTTATCAAAATGATCCTCTATTGATCTTTTGCCTCTACCGATTATGATAATAATTTCCTCTATACCAGAAGCTACTGCTTCTTCAACAATATATTGAATCGTTGGTTTATCAACAATCGGCAGCATTTCCTTAGCCTGAGCTTTTGTTGCAGGCAAAAATCGGGTCCCAAGGCCTGCGGCCGGAATAATGGCCTTTCGGATTTTCATAAGCTGCCTCCCTTTGTCATTCATTAATCCTTTATATGCATTAGGACAACTTCCGGTCTAGTTAGTAGCCCAATTAGTCCTTTTTTATTTAACGGGGGCCAGTAGGCTATACATGCAAGAATCACAAACTGGATGTGGCCGGGCGTCGCAACCTGCAGGTTTGTGCCAAATTAAAAACTCCATTACACTTTTTATGCAATGGAGTTACCATGTTTTTGGTGTAATGGTCGATAATACGGTGTGGATAAACCACTGTGTGAGCTTTTTTGCGGCTTTGTAGCCAGTCGGTATCCTTTATTCTTTCTTTGAAAAACTCCAGCCGTCAGAAATGAGGGCAACAATTTCTTTGATTAATATAATGGGGATTGCAAGCCCCGTTATTAGCGACTAATTTATAATGGTTTTTTATACCTTTATATCAAAATATTTGATGGAATGCATTCATGATTTTGAGGGGGGAATTTTCACTGATAAATTCTTAATCTAATAGAAGACAATAAAAAGGGGAGGTTTATTCCCACCTCCATTTTTTATTGAATTGTTATCAGGCGTGATAACTAAGAGTACGAAATATGATGAAATGGATATAGTTTAGGCATTTTATTGGCTATCCCCTAAAGCAACAACTTTTATCATCCTTGGTAAGGGTTAAGGCAACAATACTGATTCTCCGTACATGAAGAGAAAAACTTGGCATTCCAATGAATCAATCCGCAACATTTGCAACCCTCGGCAGGTCCAAATGGGCGCCATCGACGCAAAGGTTTCGAATTCTGCAGGAAAACACCCTACATCAACTACTTCGATATATTAAAGTTGGTTACTATACCCTTTTGAAGAGGCTCAAATAATTGGGGATGTACATTTGTCGGACAGGAGTGGGCAATACTGTGAATCCTGACATTGCTCCGACTAACCACACAATCGATCCTGCATCATACCCGACCTTTTGTCACTCTACGCTACATAGATATTACCGAAGAATAAACAAGCAATATACTAAAAACATTTTAGCGTTTTCATTTTAAAAAATAAAAATGCCGTATTCAGGAGAAACGCCTCCGTTTCCGAACATGTACATTACGAACGGGAGTAACAAGGCTACTGCGCATATCGCAAATTTTAAAGTCTAAGAGAATTTCATCCTAAAAAGTGAACTCCTTCACGTTAAAGAATCGACTTTATTCTTTTAGCTTTTCCTGCTTGTACAACATAATTGTTTTTGAGATGAATTCATCATGAATTTTTTTACATATGCCATACTTACACAGGTTAGAGCCTTTGCGGTAGGCAATTCCCCATATTGTCCTACTACGGATGGGTTTCCTATATCGCATTGAAATCGATATTTTTCTGCCAGTCTTCATATGATTCAGGATCGATTTTCTTTGCTTGTTCCAGGAATGTATCCAATAACCCCAATTTCTTTAGATCACGAAACATCTTCGGATTATATGGATCATTCATTGTGAGGCCATCTGAATGATCGATTGCTTTCAGCACATTTCCTTTTGTTACAACAAAATGTCCGATTGAGGTCTTGATTCTACTAAATCCAACTCTCTTTAGTTCCTTTCGAATCATTATGATTTGTTCTGTAAACGATTCGGGAATATCCTGCTTTCCTTTCAATTGATCTTTTAGATTGGGACCTTTTAAATACTCCATAATTACATAGTTTGGTCCGACTTCATATAACTTCGGAACAATATGAGTTTCCTTTGCTGCTTCAAGTGCTTTCCCCTCTTTAGTTGCTGCGTTGGGATTCACATAAATTTTCACGCAACGATCTTCATCAAGCTGAAAAACTGCACCTTGACTTCCTTCCCCAATTAGTTTTAATGTGGTTGGATTATGAATAATAAGTCCCTTTTTACCGTTCTTCTCTATTCTCTCAACCTTTATTGTTTTAAAATCATTCATCCAATCTTCACCTCTTTCCATCTTTTTTATAACCATAATTATGATATGTAATCATCGATTAGTTGCTTTAGGTTAATAACACTTTTTCACATAATAAGGCCCCTTTTACTGGGTTCTTAAGGACGAGAAGGAACCTATTAGCAAATGGTGCCTAATTCGATTCGCATTATGAATGATTTTCGAGCAACTCTGCAGTGTCTTATCCTCATAAACGTATAATTAAAAAGAATTTCACAAAAAAACACTAAAATATATGTGCTTGTCCGTTTCAAATCTTTCCATATTGAATTTAATAAAAAAGAGGAATAACCAGAAAGAAAATGATCAGAAAGGAGAGTTGAGATGGGATACATTGAAGATTTACGTGCTCTCGTTGGGACCAGAGTTTTGATACTTACTGGTGTTACCGTTTTGGTTATCGATCAGAACAGCCGTTTTCTGATGGTACAATCCGATAAAATATGGAAATTGCCGGGTGGCTTTATCGAATTAGGAGAATCTGCGGAAGAGGCATGCAGACGTGAAATTTTGGAGGAAACCGGAATTAACATCGGTAACCTTCAATTGATTGGCGTCTTTTCAGGGAAGGACTATTTTACGAAGCTGCCTAATGGTGATCAATACTTTCCAGTCAATATTGCTTACGTGACCGAGGATATACTCAGCGGAGATTTAAAACCTGATGATATAGAAATACAAAAGGTTCAATTTTTTAAATGGTCCTCCTTTCCAAAAGAATTAACTGAACGAGATCGACAAATATTTCAAAGTTTTATCGAAAACTTGATTTCAGAGGGAAGGAAGGGATAGAAGAAGTGAAGACAATCGCTTTTTACATTAGGGAACCTATTAAAATAAATCAAGGATTTATGTACAATCAGATCATTAACTTGGATCAATATCGGCCTATTGTAATAGGCCCTTACCCAAGTAGCGACAATGTTCAATATCAGTTTGAACATTATTTTAATTTGAACGAAATTCAAGACCTTGGAACCTTCCTTAAGGAGCAAAATGTCGTGGCGATTCACGCTCATCAAGGGAAACACTCCATTGATATTTTACCAACAGCTATAGAGTTTGATATTCCTTTGATTGTACATTTTCGGGGACGTGATTCATCCACTCAAACATATAAGAGATTTCGCGAAAATGTCCTCCGATATCAAAATTTAGTAAAACATGGAGCTGGCTGTTTTGCCGTTTGCCATTTTCTTGCAGATGAGCTAAAAAAATTAGGATTTAAAGACGATAAAATACATGTATTATATGGCGGTCTAGATTTAGATTTATACCCATATGTCCAGCGTTCCCTACCTAAAGAAGGTGAAATCCGAATTTTGTCTGTAGCCAGGCTTGTCGAGAAAAAAGGATTTTTTACGCTTTTGAAGGCTTTTCAACGGATTCATCAGGAATACTCAAGAACGACACTGCACATCATTGGGACAGGCAAAGATGAAGAGAAGCTACGAGTTTTCATTGATGAAAACCAATTAAACGAACACGTTTTTCTTAGGGGGCCAATGGATTCTAACCAAATTTCTAAGGAATTAAGAGATTCCCATCTCTTTTGCCTTGCCAGTGAAACTGGCGAAGATGGCGATGTAGAAGGAATCCCAAATGCATTAAAAGAAGCCATGGCAAGCGGTTTACCAGTCATCTCCACCTTTCATGGAGGGATCCCGGAATTGATTGAGCATAAAAAAACAGGATACCTTGTTCCTGAGAAAGATGATATAAAATTGGCTCAAGGTATAAAATATTTCCTGAGTCATCCAAGAGTATGGAAGAGATATACCAGAAGTGCAAGACAGGTTATTGATGAAAATTTTGATTTAAAAAAACAAATCATCGAACAACAAAGGCTATACAGCTTAATGGAAAAAAATAACGGAGCTAATTGACATAGTCAAAGTAAATGATAATTTGGTCAGTAAATTAGCAATGTTACTTCCCTCCTTTTGTCCCCCTCGAACTTGTATATATTCCAGATGAATTCATTAAAAGCATTCCTAAATCACATTCCAAAAAATACAGATTCAGTTCAGAATGCCAATACCCGAGATTGGACCATATGCATTTTCATTGTAGTACATGACGGCGGCTATTTTGTCCATTTGATTCATGGAACATGTTTGGGTGGATATCATTGGCCTGAAAAAACGCTTACCCAGAATCTAAAATATGATATCCCTTACCAAGAAACTAACCGAGGGGGTTCCGCTATGCGAAATGTAGAAGATTTTACATCATTTGTAGAAAAAATTGTATTCCTTCCAAGCGAATTAACCAAGTTACGCAAACCATCCCTGTTGAGGGCGGGTTCCCGAAGGAGTAAAGTGAAGCGCTGTACAAATTTCTTTTAGAACAAAAGTTCATTTACCGAATCTAATAGCCAATTTCATCGAACAATGCAAAATCAATATGGTTAATAAAAAAGACAAGGTAAAAAAGAAATTGAGCTAGACAAATATTTTTAAAGGAGACAAAGTGATATGACTAAATATCCAGTTCGATATGTACAAACATTAAGGGGCGGAACCGCACATGTCATTCTTTTCAGCGATGGTAAAGAATATGTCGTGAAGTGGTTCGATACTACGAAAGAAAGAGAAAAAGAAGTGGTCAATGAATATCTGGTCGGCAAATTGGCAGAGCTCCTTTCACTTCCCGTTATCCCGTTTGACCTTGTATATATATCGGAAGAATTCATCAAGAAAACACCTGAATTACAATCCACTAAACACAACTATAATTCTGGATACCAATATGGCTGTGTTTATATTGAAAACAGTACAGTTTTCGAAAATGTTAGAGAGAATCCTCCCACTAAGACGGATGTTAAAAACCGAGATATGCTAGCCGGTATAACGGTATTCGACCAATGGGTAAATAACTCTGATCGAGGTACGATGAATGTCATTTTGGAAAATCTCAGTGATGGTGGCTATTATGTCCATATGATTGATCATGGCAGAGTTTTTCCGGGACGTTACAAATGGTCTGCTCAAACGCTAAGTGAAACACCGGTATATAACTACCATTGGCCTTTTTATAAATGGGCCTTCTCTCTTCTCGATGATCACACAGAGCTTACATCATATATAGAAAAAATAGTGAAATTGCCGAACAATTCGATCCATCAAGTGATTGAATCAATCCCTAAAGAGTGGAATGTGAGTACGAAGGATAGAGATGCGCTCTACCAGTTTCTTTTAGAACAGAAAATTAAATTGCCAGATATCGTTGATCGCATCATCCAACATCATAGCAAACCAAAATAACGCTGGTTTTATCCACAGAAAAAAGTAACTCCTTATTAGCTTTAAAGGAGTTACTTTTTTTATCTATAAATCTTTCGATTCATACTTTTTTTTTCCTTTTTTTTAAGTTTCTTGAACAGCTCATTTCGAAAGGAAATATCCTCCTTTTTCGTAAACCCCTTCTTTAATTGAAAAAGAATGATAAAACTTGTACAAAAATGTGTGTAAGTATGCGTCATTTCATCTTTTTTACAAAAGGAAATAAATTCACATATGGCTTTTGGTGAAAATACATACATGAATATCTATACAAAGATACTTGTGCATATTGTGAGTTTGCTATATTTTATGTAAAAGATTAAAGTTTGCTATAGTAAAGCGCCAGGTCACCAGTAATTTTTACTGGTCCACCTCATAATCGGAGCACTGTTAGCAAGAAATAAGAAACAGTTATATAACGAGGTTCATGGTATAATTAACATAGTAAAACGCTTACAGTAGCAGTTTACACTGATTGTTCGGAAAATTCATTCTATTGGGAGTCGATGAAAGTTGACAGTGGAAAATAAAATAAGTAAAGAACAAACTATTTTTAATCATATTGGAAATAAAATCAAAACGGAAGACCGAGAAATTAATGTAATTGCTAGATTAGATGAACCACTAATTGTAATATTAGGGAATGTTTTAAGTGACGAAGAATGTGACGGACTTATCGAATTGTCAAAAGACAGAATGAATCGTTCCAAAATTGGAGTTAAGCACGAAGTAAATGAGATAAGAACAAGCAGTAGTATGTTTTTTCAAGAAAATGAAAATGACATCATTACCAAAATTGAAAAAAGGATTTCAACAATCATGAATATACCCATTGAGCATGGAGATGGTATTCAAATTCTTAAATATACTCCTGGGCAAGAGTATAAAGCTCATTTTGATTTTTTTACATCCTCAAGTATAGCAGCAAAAAATAATAGAATTAGCACAATCATCATGTACTTAAATGATGTGGAGCATGGGGGGGAAACTTTTTTTCCTAAATTGAATTTTTCAGTGTCTCCGCGAAAGGGAATGGCTGTGTATTTCGAATATTTCTATAACGACAAAAATCTAAACGAACTAACTTTACACGGTGGAGCGCCCGTTATCACTGGGGAAAAATGGGTCGCAACGCAATGGATGAGGAGACAAAAATAGTCTGCAGCTTGATATTGTGTAAACGTTAGACTCTAAAGGCCTCAATTTTAGGTGCCTTAGTTCAATAGGCACCTATTTGTTATCAGGATTCTGTTTATTAAAAAAGTCCAAACGAAATTTGATAAAAAAAGGATGATCTATAGTCTAAATTAACACTGGTCGGTCTCTTTGAACTCCAATATTTAAAGCACCTAATCATTTACCCTTAGTACTTTTTCTAAAATTATCGTAATCGGTCTTAATGTAATGAAATACCTTTGCGTTGCCATTATGGTCTGGATGAGTTATTTTTAATAACCCTTTATATTCTGCCAATACTTCTTTATTGCTCGCCGTTTTAGAAAGCCCTAATTTTTCACTATAATCATTTGATTGAGTGGTGGACTCAATATTGTAATTGTCTCTGATATTTTCTTTTAATTTTATCAATTCATTACGTAATTCAATATTTTCTTTTAATAAATCCTTTGTTTCATTTTGTAATTCACTTTTCTCATTCTTTAGAATGGCAACTTCCTTTTTGAACATATCCCTCTGTTGAATCAATATTCTTTTTGCAGTCTCATGAAGTTCTTCAATACCTTCTATATGCTTATCTTGAGCTTGTATTTTTAATTTTAATCGGTGTATGATTTCGTCCTTATTTCGATCTATGATATCATTTATAGCCAGCTTTGAAGCTGGGTCATCGTTTATGTATCCATCGTTCCTCTTTCCGTTTCCAGAATATTTAATCTTACCTTCGCGAAGCCAGCGACTAACAGTTTGTACACTATTACTTTCTGTTACTCCTGCATCTTTTAACATTTCAAATGCTTGATCTGTACCATCCATTATGTATCCAGTTTTTCTATTCTTGTTTCCTCCCTCATATTTAATCCTACCTTCACGAAGCCAGCGTCTAACAGTTTGTATACTGTTACTTTCTGATACTCCTGCATCCTTTAACAGGTCGAAAGCTTGATCTGTGTTCACATTGTTCCCCCTTATTCCGCAATGTAATGTTACCCGAATGATCTTAGCCTTTTAAAAGGAATATATTTTACAACGAATGCGACTAATTTGTATGTCAATGTTTTAAATAATAGCATAGCCATTTACTAAACAAAGAACAAATAGATGAAGAATATATGACGAATATCACAGAAAGATAACGATAAGGTATCAAAATTAAAAGTGTGAAACCAGAAATACATTATCGGTAACTACTAAAATCATGATATCAATCGTGGAGTTCGGTTATTAAGAGCAATATATTCATTCAGATTGAATCCAGGATCATGGGAACTGAGAATGAGCGCTACAATATACATAAACAGATGTTATCACTTGCCATGCTACCGTGCGGGATGATCTTTGGCTGCATATGAACAGAGATAAGAATCATACCAATAATCTTATAAAGAGTACCGCAAGCAAATCGTGGATTTACAGCGTTAAGGAAATTCCGATATTAAAAATCCCAATCTCTCATGGATATAAGTGAGAAATTGGGATTTATTTATTCATCAATTACGATTTAAGTTGCAACTAAAAGACTCTAAAACAGCCGCTTTTCCATGTTGATATTATTTAACCTAAGAAAATTATTGTTGACCCTCTGTATAAACTTGGAAGGTTACACCGAATTTATCCGTTACAATCCCATAAGCAGGGCTGAAAAAAGCTTCCTGCAGCGGCATTTTCACTTCTCCACCTTGCGACAAAGTTTCAAAGATTCGTTTTGATTTTTCAATATCATTAATTGAAATACAGATCGTTACTTGATCTCCAGATTGACTGGTTTGACCTGGAAACGTATCGGAAAACATGAGGTCCGTTTCCCCAACCTTTAACATTGCATGTGCCACAAGATCCTTTGCTTCTTCTGGCAGAGGAAATTCTGGGTTTTCGGGCATTTCCCCAAAAGTTTGATTAAAAACGACTTTTGCATCCAATGCTTTTTCGTAAAATTGGATCGCTTCCTTTGCATTTCCGTTCATCATTAAATATGGAGATAATCGCATTGTCATAATTAAATAGCTCCTTTAGCTTTGATTTTTTTTACAAACCTTGAGAAATTTCCAAGCTTCCTATTGAACCGGTCAGTGGCAATAACCACTATACCATTATTACCCATGATCGTATTTTATAACAAGGAACGTGTGTTCGTCAATCGAATTTTACGAAAACTATCAATTTTTTTGTGTTAACGGTTGAATTAAATTTCCAAGGTGTTTGGTCCAGACTTGCAGTATGGTCATTTCGCAAAGTATTTTCGGATAATGCAGTCATGGAAAACTACTTTTGATGACCAAAATCTGAATCGATTTATTATCGGTTTTTCACCGTGAAGGATTTCAACCAAGAACAAGGTGAAAAGAAAAAGGCATGACTCCAGTAGATTGCCGGTTTCATGCCTCAAGGCTGTTTAAAAGTGTTTAATTTTTTGGGATATCGTTTATTATAATTAACTTGCTATCATTTCTGAATCTTGTCTTTTTTTAAGGGTTGGCAATTTAGAGTCTATAGATAGGAAACGGCTTCCATTCATTACTAGGTGAAGTGCAATCATCATAAGAACGAGATCCAGTTCGTACCCAGTACCTTCTCCATTCCCCATAAAACCTGCTGGAAATTTCACATAAACAATTGCACCAGCCATGATGAAAACAAGGAGGGCAGAAATTTTTCTTGTTCCAAGACCTATAATTAAGGCAATTCCTCCAACCAATTCAATAATACCAACTACATAGGCCATAAATCCTGGAATGCCTATACTTTGAAACCATCCTGCAGTGTTATCCAATCCCCCTTTGAATTTTGACAAACCATGCATGAAAAATGAAATTCCCAACATAACTCTTAATAAAAAGGTACCGATCTCTTGTTTATTCATGACACATCTCCTTTTTTTATTTTACACTACAAAGTGTAGTGTAATGTGGTAAAAAAATCAAGTGAAAGTCATCCGACAATCACTATAGTCATTCCCAGAAGTAAAACCAAAACATAAATAGAAACGAAAATCGTGGCAGTTTCAGCCCTCAAAGGAATTGATTTATGGGGCTCAATTAATTGCTGAAGTCTATAGTTAACTGATTCATTGGAGAAGTGGACAAGGACTGGAGGGGATTTATCAGTGCAACCATGTTTAATTAACTTCAATAAAGCGGCACTTATGCCTAATTCAGTCCCCATTTTATTAATCGCATTTTCGTCGGCTGATAATTCACTAATTATTTTGTAATTTTTATGACACCATTTTGTCAGTGGTACAAACCATAACCCATCTGAGATCAGCTGTAAAATAAAGATGACCAGCGGATCATATTTTTTTTGGTGAAAGGCTTCATGCTCCACTACCGCTTCTAGTTCATCAAAGTCCAATAATCGAATTAAACCAGTACTGAACACAATGAAAGGCCGCCTGAAACCAAGCGTAAACGCAAGAGGCCGTTCAGCGTTCACAACTAAGATATCATTTTTTACCCGATTGAATGTTTCATTTATGGACCTTGTCATATCAACGTTTTTTGAAAGAAAAAGCTTTTGTTTAAATCTCCTGGATAAGTAATATTGCTCTGCAATTTTGAATAATGTGCTCATTATACTATAGGATAATATTATACTGAGCAGGGTGACGACCACAAAGTAGTAAACTGAATCTTCTTTGAATAAACTAAAACAAAATTTAAAAAAGTTGGCCTTAATATTCACACCAAAAAAAATATGTACTAAAAACGCCCCCATTTGGCACCATACTACACAGGCAATTAATAGACTCAGGCTCATCACAAAATAAGACTTTCTCTTCCACATTATAATTTATCCTTTTTTAACGATTGGATTTTTTGTTCCAATTTTTCAATTAAACCTTGGTCAGCGTCTTTCATGGCATCCAGCATATGGCTTATGACCGCCCCACCAAATTCATCCAGCAAATTCTCAGTCAGTTTCTTTGACTGCTCTTCCAAAAACTCCGCTTTGGACTGCACCGGGCGAAATAATGAAAGTCTCCCTTCAGACCTCTTTTCAAGAATTCCTTTTTCTACTAAACGATTCATGACGGTCATTACTGTGTTGAAATTGATAGGTTTGTCCAGCTCCAATGATTGCTGAACCGATTTAATGCTCTGTTCATCTTTATCCCATAAATATTCCATGATATTAGCTTCCAATGGACCAAAGAAACGATTCAGTCCAACTTCATCATATTTAAAATTTTTAATATTCATCTTTTACCACCTCCCACTACAAATTGTAGTGGAAATTCTTATTACAATCAAGTTTCATCCGGAAGATTAGTTTCACGGATTTCTATAGATTGACTTTTCAGGTCCCTACAGTTAGTCCTTTGGTTCTCCACCTCCACTCCATTCCTTTTTTCAGCAGCAAATGATCATCCGTTTATTTTTCCTTAAAGCAGGGATTAAAATTTGCTAATATATTAAGGCTGTTTTCGCATACTTTGTTGCTATTTACCAAGTAAAGCGGTTGGTTGATTTCCCCTCCAGATACTCGCTTTCCGCGGGGCGGGCGGTGAGCCTCCTCGGCGTAAACGCCTGTGGGGTCTCACCTGTCCCGCTGCTCCCGCAGGAGTCTCGCACTTGCGCTCCAATCAACCTTAAATAGTTTTGTTTTTAAAAACAACAATCTTTACGAAAAGAGCCTAAATTAAAAACCGAGCCTATTGGAGGCTCGGTTCACTGATAAATAGTTTAGCTTTGTGCAAGTTTCTCTATTTCATCCGAATTATAAAAATGATATCCTTTTGCCGTCTTTTGGGCCGCAGCGTACATTGCAGCAGCTACTTTGTTTGCTTCTATTGCACGATAAGGGCGTAAAGGGCCAACGAAGACATATTTAGCAAAAGTACTTATCAGCCCAGAAATCTTTTCACCTGCCCTGAATTCCTTGCGTTCTCCAAGAAGTAAGGACGGGCGGAAGATATGTACAGTATTCAATTCCAAGTGTTGTAGTGTTATTTCTACATCGCCCTTAACACGACTGTAGAAAAACCTTGATTTGGAATTGGCTCCCATGGCTGTTATGACGAGTAATTTTTCAACATTCGCTGTCTTTGCCATTTTAGTTGCTTCGATAACATAGTCATAATCCACTTTGCGAAAAGCTTCCTTCGATTTAGCCTTTTTGATCGTAGTACCCAAACAAATGAAAACATCGCTGACTTTGAACAAACCGGCATACTTGGATAATTTATCGAATTCCACCACGTGGCCTATGCACTTGGGATCAGTGAATTTCACTTCGCTTCTTGTAAGAAAATGGATTTCACTATAGATTTTGCTGTTGCTTAGCTTTTTAATCAACTGGGTGCCGACCAAACCTGTAGCCCCTAAAATCAATGCCGTCTTATTAGTCATGATTCCCTTCTTTCTATAATTAGCAACTAAATATCAATCATATCCATTTTAATTATAACCAAGCTTAATAGGACTAAGATAAATGATTTACTTGATTGAAATCATCAATTATCCAAGAGTCGACTTCAAATCTAATCGTACTCAAACATGCATTGAACAATCGCATTTCGTTGGATACGATTGACTCGTTTGACATCAAGCGTAAAATAAAATGAATGACGGCTCCATGTGCAACTAGTATAACTTTCTTATCGGGATACTCCTTCTGAATTTCCTGAAGTCCATTCATCAGCCTGTTTCGTAAAGATTCTTGATTTTCTTGACCAGGATATTCTTTATTCACGAATGCTGACTCCCTTTCAGCTGCTGTCATTCCTTCAGCGACGCCAAAATTCTTTTCAATGAATTCCATTTTTTCAATAACCGGGACTTCAATATAATGCGAAATGATATCTGCCGTTTCCCTTGCCCTTTTTAGAGGGCTTGAAATAATTACGTCCCAATCATTTTTTGACAAAAATTCACCACATTGCCGTGCCTGAATCTTTCCGAGTTCATTTAAAGGAATATCAGTCTGCCCCTGCAGTTTCCCTAGTGCATTCCAATCTGTTTGACCATGCCGCACTAAACAAATAGTAGTAATTGTCCTCAAACCCCTCTAAGTAAATTATTATTTTTTCACTTCTTCGATGATGGAATGCCCTTCGGTCTGTTCGAGATCTGACCATTTCCATTTTTCATGCAAACGTATCCTTCCATCTGGCAACATTTCAGGGGTGGAAAGACAGCTTCCTCCTCTAATTTCCCCTTTTTCATTGATATGATTATACCTGAATTCCAGAGTTCCATCGAGATTGACAAGCCCTATTAATGTCCCTTTAACAATCTCTCCGCCCTGATAGCTTGCTGAAAGAATTGAGCCTTCTTGTGAATAGTGGAAGGAAGTATTTCCTGACACTTCTCCATTTTCAGAATTGACTTTAGCTTTGAATATCCGACCATCATAATTAAACATCATCATTCCCCCATATGAATTAATAAGGATAATGATACCAAATTAATTAAAAAAAGAATATTGAAAAATCTTATTGGATTTTAATTCTATGTTGATGGAAATGACACAAAAAATACATAATATTCCCCATTGAATTCCACTATTATAGTGTGGTTAGATTATGGAAGATGTTACTTATGGAATGAACAATCCCCAAGTTGAAACGTCTAATTAAACTGGAAGATGTTGGTGAGGTGCTCAAGTGAAAGAAATACTTCTGATTCTACTATTACAACTTATTTATGTTCCGATTTACACGTTGCGAACCATTTTCTTAGTAAAAAATATTACCATACTTGCCTCGATACTTGGTATAGCAGAAATGTTAATATACGTTTTTGGTTTATCCCTAGTATTTGGCGGTGACCAAAGCATACTCGCCATGGTTGTATATGCAGTCGGTTTTGGAATCGGAATAATTTTTGGTACGAAAATTGAGCAAAAACTTGCCATCGGTTTTATTAATGTAACCGTTAATACTCAAACCAAAAATGAACATTTAGTAGATACACTGAGAAACAACGGATTTGGTGTAACTCTTTATACGGGCGAGGGCAGGGATAGCAACCGTTATCGTATGGAAATTTTGACAAAACGCAATCGTGAACAAGAATTGATAGCAACCGTTGAAAAGTTTGAACCTAAGGCTTTCATCATTTCATATGAACCACGTTATTTTAAAGGTGGGTTTTTATTGGACCGGTTGAAAAATAAAGCAAGCTGAATGAAATGCAAAAGCCCATCACTTCAAGATGGGCTTTTGCATTATTTCGTTTTTGATTTTCTGATTTTCACTGCCCTCGTTACCGGTTGTTTTTTAATCCACTTTAAGTATTTTTTTAATGCTTCATCATCTTTCAGCAATAGCACGGTATACAGGCGGATGGCCAGCTCTCGGTTTGAATACAGGGCGTGAATCTGTTTATGACATGTTTTACAGAGATAGGCAATTGGTAAGTGGCTGCCGCCTAATTCTCTAGGTGTTAAATGATGGATTGTCAGTTCTATCCCGTTCCTGTCACAAAGCTCACAAGTACCTTCCATCTCATTACCCGTCCATTATGGCTTTACGGATTTTCCTTCTTCTACAATATGAAACATCAAATGGGCAAGATGGTGGATAGGTCCATACTCTTCATTGTCATCATCTTCTTCATCCTCCACTTCCGCTTCATCCATTCCTTGTAAATAAAGTGCCATGAACTCATAAAAATCATTTTTCGTAAAGGAGTAACAATCACTTGGATCCTGATTATCTTCTTCATACTGTAAAACTAGATGAGATAAATCTCCTTCATCATCTTCAGCATCAAAAAAAACGAAATACCCAATATTTGTATCCAGTTCAAATAATCTGCGAAAGCCGCGTGATGTTGATTTTTCAAACTCAGCCGACGTCAATTTTTGCACTTGCATGCTGTCTACATTATCTTCCTGATGAAAGCCCACGATAAATGTGTTCATAATCTAACCTCCTGTTGAATATGGATAACCATTAGTATCCCCACTTAACAGAATTTATTCGATTTAGAGGTTTGTTTCCAAGACAACCGGACAATGATCGCTTCCCATGACATCGCAGTGAATGTTAGCCTCTATTAAAGAATCCGCCATACGTTTTGAAACAATGAAATAATCGATTCTCCACCCGATATTCCGCTCTCTCACTTTAGCCATATATGACCACCAACTATAGGCATCTTCGCGGTCCGGATAAAAATGGCGAAAAGTATCGATAAACCCTGCATCAAGTAGTTCAGTCATCTTTCCACGCTCTTCATTAGTGAAACCGGAATTCCCAATATTGGTTTTTGGGTTTTTTAAATCGATTTCAGAATGTGCGACATTAAGGTCCCCACAGTAGACAACCGGCTTCACCAAGTCTAGTTCCTTAAGATAATTTATCATCTCATCTTCCCATTCGAGACGGTAATTCAGCCTGGATAAATCCCTTTTTGCATTGGGGGTATATACATTCACCATATAAAATTTCTCGAATTCCAGTGTTATGATCCTGCCTTCCGGCTCCTCGTCCAGCTCCCCTACACCATATTTCACGGAAAGCGGTTTTTCCTTCGTGAAAATGGCTGTACCGGAATATCCTTTTTTCAATGCATAATTCCAATATTGATGGTAACCTTCCAACTCAAGTGAAATCTGCCCTTCTTGTAGCTTAGTTTCTTGAAGGCAAAAAATATCTGCATCCACATCTTTAAAGTAATCTAAAAATCCTTTTTTTACACAAGCCCTTATTCCATTCACATTCCAGGAAACCAATTTCATATTTTCTTTAATTCTCCTTATGGCCAATTAATTTCTTTACATTTCAACTATACTATTTATCTGCTTTTTTTCCCATTAGAGTACATTCGAAAATAATCTGGCAAATGATTCTTTTGAACGTTCCATCAAACCACGCTTGTTATACCCGATAGAATCTAGTTTGTCACTATCCATCATATCCTCTTTGTAATGAATGATGAGATCTTCAATGGAACGGCTGTCCATAAGAAAGACATTGACTTCAAAATTCAGATGAAAACTTCTCATATCCATATTTGCCGTTCCTATGGAAGCCATATCACCATCAACGATAATCAGTTTCTGATGTAGAAAACCCTTTTTATACAAGTATACCTCTACACCGAATTGTAGCAGCTCCCCGAAATAAGAGCGACTGCCATATTGGGTTAAAAACCCATCATTTACTGCCGGAACCATAAGCCTAACTTGTATCCCCTTAATTGCGGCATGTTTAATGGCTGCTCTAATCGCTTGATTGGGTACGAAGTATGGACTTGCAATCCAGATTGATTCAGTCGCGTTTGTGATAAGTGAATAGTAAAAATCACTCATGATTCCCTGCTGTGTATCAGGTCCGCTTGCTACCACCTGAACAGCTCCATCTCCTTGTTCCACTTTATTCTTGAATTCTGGACGTTCTTGCAATACATCTTCCCCACTGACATATTCCCAATCCAAAAGGAAAACAGTATGAAGCATAAATACCGCTTCACCTTTAAGTACCATATGTGTATCTCTCCAAAAACCAATGTTTTTATTTCGGCCTAAATATTCCTCTCCTACGTTTAAACCTCCAACAAAGCCAACTTCCCCATCTATGATGATGATTTTCCGGTGATTCCTAAAATTAAACTTTTGATTGAAAAATCCGTGTTTCAAAGGGGAAAATGGATATGCTTTTATCCCGGCATGTTTCATCCGTTTAACTTCATTATTTGAAAGGCTTAAACTTCCGGCCGCATCAAAAATGAATAAAACTTCCACACCATTTTTTGCTTTTTCAATAAGGATATCTATAATTTCAGTGCCAAGCCTGTCGGAACGAAAAATATAATATTCAATATGAATGAATTTCTCAGCTTTTTTTAACTGTTTTATGATTTCTGAGAACGTTTCGTTACCATTTTTCAATACTTCCGTATGCGATGATGTACTAATGATGGTCTCAGAAGCATTTTTGGCAAAAGCTGCGAATGATTGCTGATGATTATTCAAGAACGATAAATCTGGAGATGAGACCTGTGTGACAAGACTCTTCCATTCTTCACGATCTTTTTTCCTTTTACTTCGAAATAAATACCCCTTTAAATAGAGCTGACCTGAGAATAGATAAAATACATATCCAAATACCGGGAAAAACAAAAGCACATACATCCATAAAAGGGTCTCATGGGCAAATCTATTTTCAAGCATAAGTGAAAATATGGTAATAAACATGACCAAAATATATAATCCAATAAAAAATAGCTTCACGTCGAAGCCAACTTGAGTGAACAGGATTATATAGACTGAAGCAATTAAAATAAATAAAAATACAAATTCCATTCTTCTTCTTTTCATCTTTTCATTCTCCTACACAGCAATATTATATATATATCTATACATATACCCATATTTGATGGTAAAAGAAACAAAACACTTACGAAAATAATATTCGCAAGTGCTTTGTGTATTACCTATCCAATTATCACTTCATTACAGGAATCAAACTTTCATACAGCTTAATATACTTTAAGGAAGATGATGTCCAACTGAAGTCTAACTTCATTGCACTTTCTGCCATTTTCCGCCATCTTTTCGGCTGGAATTTGTACAGACCAACAGATTGCTCAATTGTATGAAGCATATCGTGTGCATTATAATTCATAAAACTGAAGCCATTGCCTTCACCAGTAAATTGATTATACGGTATCACCGTATCCCGAAGTCCGCCAGTTTCCCTCACCAAAGGCAGAGTCCCATAACGCAACGCCAAAAGCTGGCCGATACCACATGGTTCGAATTGTGATGGCATCAGGAATAAATCAGAACCTGCATATATCCGCCTTGCTAAACCCTCATCAAAATATGTATTGACTGAAACCTGATTTGGATATTGGTCAGCTAAATGGCGAAATGCCGATTCATATTGCTCATCACCCGTACCTAAAAGAATGAATTGAACTCCCTGGTTCATCATTTCATGAAAAACATGGAGAATAAGATCAATTCCTTTTTGATCAACAAGCCTGGTTACCATGGATAGAACCGGGACCCGATCATTTACAGGAAGATCCAGCGATTCCTGTAAATGACGTTTATTCTCCATCTTACCCTCATAGGAATCGAATGGAACAGCAAGATGTTCATCTGCAGCCGGATTATATTCCTCATAATCAATTCCGTTGATAATCCCTTTAAGGTCACCATTTCTCTTGCGTAAAAACCCATCCAAATTTTCCCCGAAATAAGGACTTTGAATTTCTTCCGCATAACTTGGGCTTACAGTTGTGACAATGTTAGAAAAAGCTAGGCCGGCTTTCAAATAACTTACATTTCCATGAAATTCAAGACCATCGATATTAAAATATAACTCACTCAAATCGAGTAATTCAGCTAAAACAGCTTTAGGATAAACTCCTTGATAGCGTAAATTATGTATAGTAAATATCGTTTTAATATCCTTATAGAATGGATGGTTACTATAATGAGCTTTCAGCAAAACGCTGACAAGGCCCGTTTGCCAATCATGACAGTGTATGACATCCGGCTTTTCTTCTAGATAGGGTAAAGCCTCTAAAATTGCACGGGAAAAGAAGGCGAACCTTTCGCCATCGTCAAAGAATCCATAACTACCGTGTCTTTTGAAATAATATTCATTATCCAGAAAATAATATGTAATTCCATTAGCAACAAGTTTTTCGATGCCACAGAATTGCTGGCGCCAACCAACAGGAACTTCAATACTCGTCATATGTTCCAATTCCTGTTTGAATTGGTTAGGAAGATCCCCATATTTAGGAAGGATGACACTTACATGGACTCCTTGTTTTTTCAGCGCTTTCGGGAGCGCGCCTATAACGTCTCCGAGCCCTCCCGTTTTTATAAAAGGGGCGCATTCTGAAGCAGCAAATACAACATTCATTGCCGCACCTCCTCTATTAAATTACTTCCGCTTTTTTTATTACAGTAGGCTGTTTTAAACCAATAACTGATTTTTCACTAGTAATTCTCACTTCTTTATCAGTTATGACATTTTCAACGATGGCCCCTTCTTCAATCACGCCTTTTTGCATGATGATGCTATTTTTTATAATCGCACCTTTTTTCACCTTTACCCCACGGAATAGTATACTGTTTTCGACAGTCCCTTCAATATCACAACCATTGGCTATCAATGAATTGGTAACCTTCGAAGAACTTGAATATTTGGTTGGTGCCTCATGTTTGATTTTTGTATAAACATCCCAAGTATCCCCGAAGAAAGAACGGATTACCGAAGGGTTCAGGAAATTCATATTACTGGAATGAAAGCTTTCAATGGAATGGATGAATGGCATATCTCCAGTAAAATTATACCCTTTGACTGTAAAACGATGGAGATTTGCCTTTACAGCGTCTTTCAAAAAGTCATATTCCCCACTGGCAACACAGCTTTTGATCAAGTTCACCAATAGCGTTTTACTTATGATGAAGGTTTCTAGACAAACATGGTCACCAGGTCTAGGGATTGTATAAAAGCTAATGTCAGTAATGTCTTCATCCGAATCTACCGAGCAAGTGTGATAGATTGGTTTTTCAATCATTTCCCCCACATAATCCTTATATACGACCGTGATATCCGCTTTTTGCTTTTTGTGATAATCAAGCACTTCATTAAAATCCAATTTGCATACATGGCTTCCAGGGGAAATGATGACAGTATCTGCCTCTGCACGTTCGAAAAATTTAAGATGATCATAAAATTGTTTCATATCTCCCGTTACCGTTTCATCCGGATGGATAGGGGGCAAGATGTATAAGCCTCCTGAACGCCGAGCCAAGTTCCATTCTTTACCTGAGCCAAGATGATCCATAACAGAAAGATACTTTTCTTTTGGAAAAACGGCTACTTTTGATACGTCTGCATTAATGAGATTCGACATCGTAAAGTCAATCAAACGGTAGCGTCCACCAAATGGCACAGATGCTACATTTCGGTGAGCAGTCAGATCTTTTAAATGTTGTCTTTCATTGATTAAGTTAATAATACCCAACACATTTTCCATAGCATCTTCCCCTTTTTCTAGTTAAGAGTGAGTGATCTTTTTTTTGTTTGGATTGATAATGGTCTGATTTTCACCAATTAAGGTAATATCGGATGTAATCGATGAATTGCCAACTATGGCACCATCTTCTATAACACAATTGCTTGCTATGATGCTTCTTTCTATATGGACGTTTTCTCCAATCGTGACATTCGGCATGATGACTGAATCTTTTATGGTTGACCCATAGCCCACCTGTACATTATAGGATAAAACCGAATGTTCAATTTTCCCATGTATCATGCAGCCTTCATTGATAAGCGACTGACTGACCTCGGCATCCGGCGATATATATTGCGGCGGATGATTTGCATTGCGGGCAAAAATTTTCCATTGCTGATCATCCAACTGGAAATTTGGCGTATCCTCCAATAAGTCCATATGTGCCTGCCAAAGGCTTTCGACCGTTCCGACATCTTTCCAATAATCATTAAAACGATAGGCATATAGCTTTTTTCGGTCTTCAAGCATCTTTGGAATGATGTTGCTGCCGAAATCATTGGAAGAATTTTCATCCTTTTCATCATTTATTAAATACCGTCTTAGGGTTTTCCACTTGAAAAGATAGACTCCCATTGAAGCAAGATTACTCTTTGGATACTTTGGTTTTTCATCAAATTGAGTGATTTTATCATCATCATTGGTATTCATGATCCCGAAACGACTTGCTTCCTGCCACGGCACTTGAATGACGGCTATGGTTGCCTCTGCATTTTTTTCGATGTGATAATCCAGCATCTTACTGTAATCCATCTTATAAATATGGTCACCAGAGAGAATCAGTACATGTTCCGGATCATAGTTATCAATGTATTGGATATTTTGATAAACAGCGTTTGCCGTCCCTTTATACCATTCACCGCCTTCTTTCCCTTGGTAAGGGGGAAGTACGGAAACTCCGCCTACATCTAGATCTAGGTCCCATGCTTTGCCATTACCAACATAATCATTTAGAATCAATGGCTGGTATTGGGTCAGTACCCCAACCGTATCAATACCAGAATGAGTGCAGTTACTTAATGGAAAATCGATGATTCTATATTTACCGCCAAAGGGTACAGCTGGTTTTGCCAAACCGATTGTCAATTCACCTAACCTTGAACCCTGGCCTCCTGCCAATAACATTGCTATCCATTTTTTCGCTCCCATTATTCGTTCACTCTCCCCCGTCTTTTTTTTGTTTGCTTCATAAAAATAGAAATGCCTAATGGAGGTACTGTTATTTCAATGCTGAATGGTTGATTATGATATGGTTCCTTTTTGACATTAATGGGTTTTTCATTGATCTGACCCGATCCTCCGAAAGCAGCTGAATCACTGCTGAAGACCTCTATATATTTACCTTGGGATGGTACGCCTATTTGATATTGAGCATGTGCCTGCGCAGAAAAATTACAGACAACAATGCAATAATCGCCTTTGCGTTTACCTTTTCTCATAAAGGTAATGATACTCTGTTTACTATTGTTCGGATCTATCCACTCAAATCCCTCCTGGACATGATCCAGTCTCCAAAGGGAGGATGATTGCCTATAAAAATCCTGAAGGGTACGGAAGTAATAGGCAAGCTTTTCATGGGATTCATATTCCAAAAGAAGCCAATCCAATTGATCCTCATCTTTCCATTCTATGAACTGGCCAAATTCACCGCCCATAAATAGAAGCTTCTTTCCTGGATGTGTCATGAAATACCCAAATAGTAACCGTAAATTAGCGAATTTCTGCCAATAATCACCTGGCATCTTATTCAATAAAGACTTCTTTCCATGAACTACTTCATCATGTGAAAAGGGCAAGACGAAATTTTCTGAAAAAGCATAGAAAAATGAAAATGTTAAGAGACTATGATGATTTGGCCTTTCCCCCGTTTCAAGTTTCATATAACGAAGGATATCGTTAGTCCATCCCATATTCCATTTGTAATTAAAGCCCAGGCCGCCTATATCGGTAGGAGATGTTACAAGTGGCCGGTCTGTTGCTTCTTCAGCCATCATTAATGCATTGGGATATTTCTTGAAAACCACTTCGTTAAGTTTTTGCAAAAATTGTATGGCTTCCAGGTTTTCCTCACCGCCAAACTGGTTTTTCAGCTTGACCGGCAATGGATTATCATGATTTAGGTAAACCATTGATGATACCGCATCGACTCGGATTCCATCAATATGGTATACATCCATCCAAAACATTACATTTGATATAAGGAAACTGATTACTTCCGGTTTGGTAAAATCAAAGTTGTATGTCCCCCATAACGGGCGATCTGCCCTAGTATAATCAATTGGTTCATAGAGAGGCGTACCATCGAAACGGGAAAGTCCATGCGCGTCTTTACAAAAATGGGCGGGAACCCAGTCAAGAATTACACCTATGCCCTTTTGGTGGCAAAGGTTAATTAAATATTTAAAATCTTCCGGCGAGCCGTAACGACTGGTTACAGAATAATAGCCCGTGACCTGGTATCCCCACGATTTATCAAATGGGTGTTCCATTATGGCCATGATTTCAATATGTGTAAAACTATTATCAATCACATAATCAACCAATCTATCAGCCAATTCACGGTACGAATAAAATTCGCCATCTTCTTTCTGTTTCCATGTACCGGGGTGCACTTCATAAATGGACATGGGTTTATGATAAATATTTTCCTTTTTCCTATCGGCTATCCACTTCGAATCTTGCCATTCAAAATTATCCAGACTTTTAATGACCGAGGCTGTATTGGGTCTGACTTCCGAATAAAAGGCATATGGATCGGCTTTTAGGATTCGTTTATTTCCAGGTGTATGTATTTCGTATTTATAGAGTTCCCCTTCATGTAGTCCTGGTACGAATAACACCCAGATACCTGATCGCTCGATCCGTTTCATCGCATGATCTTTTCCGTTCCAATTATTAAAATTACCGACTACTGAAACTTGCTTGGCATGGGGGGCCCAAACGGCGAAGCGTACTCCTTCTTTACCTAATGATGTTACAATGTGTGCCCCAAGCATTTTATAGCTTTCATAAAGGGTGCCTTCATGAAACAAATACAAATCGAAATCGCTTGGATAAATCTCTTGTAGCTGGTCTATAATTGTACTCAATAAAACCCCTCCATCAGTATTAACTCGATAGTATTTTACCTATCCTTCCCCAGTTATTATATATATTCGATGAAAATGATATTAATCCTTCAAATGGAGGTGAAGTTATTGTTATAAATAGCCGTTTTTTTGTAAATTAAAACATTTTTTTGAGGAAAATAGACATTTATTGTAAAAATATTATTATACCAATAAAAACTCTCCCCATTTTTTGGAAAGAGCTTTAAGGTATCGTGTATAAATGCTTCATGTTATTTGTTCAGTTCGAATCACGGAAGTCTTCGTCAAAAATAAATAGGATAATGAGACTGACCATGCCAAAGGAGTATTCTTGTTTGGAATATTACTGCCTCCTATATATAATTCGGGTACTTCCCAATTTTCCGGTATGATCATTTTCGTTTTTTCCAGATATTCCTTAACTTTGTTCATCATTCCAAGTTCAAGGTAGCATAATCCTAACCACGGAAGCCCGAAACACCATTCCGCTTCTTGACCGTCATTATAATAAAGGTCCTTTTCATATCTTATACAACCATTTGTTCTTTCTAGGCGCTCTGTGACATTCTTCAATATTTTAAGTGCTATTTCGCGGTCTACCAGCCGATAAGGATAAATTAAGGACAAAAGGGCTAAATCCGTCTCTTTTGAATAACTTTCCCTTGGAAGCAAGAAACGAAGAGTTTCTTCCCCCTTTTTAATCAGTTCTTCCTTGACATTGACCAGCATTTTGACTGAATTCAAACCAGCAACACATGCACCTATGCTTGAAGCGTGGATTTCTATATTTTCTTCCCACATCCCGTTATCTTCCGACTGCCAATATTGCAGGCATTCCAAGTAATTGACCAACTTTTGAACAATTTGTAAATCACGTTGATTTCTCATCACCTTTTTACCATGCCTATATCCTTCACCGACACCCCATAAAAAGGCACCTATCGCATCATTTTGGGCATGGCCCCACTCATCGGGCAGTTCTTTAAGCTCAGTGGAATACCTTGCATGGATATGTTCATATAGAAACTGGGGTTTCTGTTCCGTATGAATATCTATCTTCCACTCATAGGATTGAAATAAGTCGAATAAAGCATGATATGCTTTCTCGTAACGATTGGATGGATCATTTATAAAAGGCAATACTGTATAAACGACATCCCTTATCCATACATAATTATAATCATCGGAAACGCTTGCAGTATATGCGCCATTAGGAAGCCGCATGCGATCAAGAACCTCTAGTGCACCATTTACATTCATTAATTGAGCACCTCCATAGTAATTTGCTTATTCCCATTGTTGACAGACTCCCATTTTCTAAACGTTTGTTGTTTCATTTTCAATTAGAAGCGCTTTCAATTCAGCTAACCAAAACAATTTTTCAGAAGTACATTCACCTTAGTTTATGTACTCACTGCCCTTTTTGATAATCAAGCTTCCAATGTTCTTTAAAAAGCGTCATTTGCCTAACCGAAATGAACGATCTCAAAAAGCTGCCGGTTGGGAAATATGTTCTTTGGGAAATAAAAACCCAGTAATGGCAATCCATTACTGGTTATATCGGCCTAGCATTTAAATGTTTAGTACTTATTAAAAGAAAAATCGTAATATCATCAAGGAAAGCACGCCAATCAAAACCGTACCCAATAGACTTTTCGTAAAAATGGCAACCAGGAAAGCTGGTAAAGCTGCGGTCAAATTCAACGCATTATCTTTAATTGAAAAGACCTGTTCCGATAATAGAAGTTCTTGAGCCAACAACGCCGCCATTACAGCCACTGGCACATGCTTTAGCCAATCGATGCCCCACTTTGGAATCTCCATTTTACTAAGCAATACTAAAGGAACGACTCTAGGTATGAAAGTTACAATCGAAATTCCTACAATGACAGCAAGGATATATCCGCTTATTTCCACCTGCCAATCACCATCCCTATCGTTGAAGCTACAACAGTTGCCACTATGACCCCAGTACTGCCAGGAAAGTAGAAACTTGCTGCAACAACGATTAATATGCTGCTAAAAGCGACTGCAAGATCTATAAAAAAGTCCTTTTTACTTAATATTTGCAAAACTAAAAGGCCGATAAACATCGCTGGCAGGGCGAAGTCCATTCCATATTTTTCGGGATCTGGAATCCATTGGCCAAAGAAACCGCCAGCCATATTTGCAATGAACCAATTTAAATAGGCTGCAAGATTCAGACCAAGCATCCATTTATAATCAAGTTGTTTCCTCTTCTGTGCCATCGTGACGGCCACTCCAAACGTTTCATCAGTTAATAAGGATCCGGTTATCAGGTTTTGTTTCAAACTTTGCTGCCTGAAATATGGAGCCAATGCAGCACTAAGTAATAGATGGCGACTGTTAACAAAAAAAATCGTAAAAATTATGGCCGATACTGGATGACTTGCAGCTATCATCCCCGCAGCTATGAATTGACCAGACCCTGCATAGAGTAAAAGCGACATTAGTGCCACTTCAATCATACTTAATCCTGACGTTTTTTCGACGACCCCTGCAGCAAAACCGATACTTAGGTATCCCAATAATGTAGGAATGCAATCTTTTACTCCTTGCCAAAAGCCTTCCCCATCATTGACCTCGGAAAATCCATCACTTTTCCATTCAGCACTATCCTGACTCATATAATTCCACCCTTGTTTTAATCAATTGCTTTTCAGCTTGCCAAGCAGAATTGGCAACTCACTATATATTTTGATGATCTCTTCCATCGGCATTCTAACTAAACCGCTTGAGGAAGGGGCAACGAATTCAATGGTCTCACTCAATGAAGGTTCTTCTTGCAGCCCCCAAGAGATTTTTCGTAATTGACGATATTCCTGATAGACACCCTTGCCTACAAAACAGACGAGTTTAGGTTTATACTTTGCAATTTTCCTTTTTAATTGCTTCCTTCCTTTTATGTACTCTTCTTTAGTGATTTCGTCCGCACCTTTTGTAGGCCTTGAAACGATATTGGTAAAACCATAACCTAGTTCCAGTAAAGACGAGTCTTCGGTTGGTTCATATTTCCTTGGCGTCAACCCGGACTCGAAGAGGATTTTCCAAAAGCGATTGTTTGGATTCGCATAATGATGGCCAGTCTGGCCTGAACGAATGCTTGGATTGAAACCTACGAACAAAATATCCAAATCTTCCTTTAAATGATCAGAGATGCCTTCCATATTAAAACTCCTTTTAAAATTTGCTATTTAATCATTGTACAAAACTGAAAAATATTTAACTACCTTTTCCGCCATTTTCATAACTTATATCCAAAAACTAAAAACGTTTTGAAAAGAATGAACGATGTTAGCTAAATAGGTGAAAACATGACAAATTGAATATTAAGGCTCTTTTCGTAAAGAATGTCGTTTTTAAAACAAAACGATTTAAGGTTGATTGGAGCGCAAGTGCGAGACTCCTGCGGGAGCAGCGGGACAGGTGAGACCCCACAGGCGTTTACGCCGAGGAGGATCACCGCCCGCCCCGCGGAACGCGAGCATCTGGAGGGGAAATCAACCACACCGCTTTACTTGGTAAATAGCAACAAAGTATGCGAAAACAGCCAAAATTAAAAACCCACCGCTCCTAAAAAATCCCGTTCATGGCTCTTCACGGGAAACACTTCCAAAAATAAAGTTATATAAGGTTTTTAACAGTTTACAAATGCCGCGGTTCCAGTTAGTGAACCGGTAAAAAACATATACAGCCAATTTTCCCAAAGAATATTTCAGTAAATGCAATGGAATTGATAACCGTTCTCTCCCATTCCCCTTCAGTGAAATTATGAAGAAAAATGAATATCCTCTGAATGCCAAAATCTATACTGCATCAGGACAACCAACCCTGCATAAAGCAAACGCCTGAATGCTTTTAATCAAAGCTTGAAATTCGATAGAAAAAAATATAACAAACATTATATTAAATGAAAGTACAATTTAATCATTTGAACTAAAAGCAGGACATAAATTAATGGTTCTGCTGCTATTCTAAAATCAGGAAATCTTTCACGATGGCTGACTTTATTAAAGGGGATACTATTGATTCTTTTGTTAGGAGAATAGATTGGGGGCTTAAGTCTCTCGATAATTAAGACAGGTAGAAAAATGGGGCCAGAACATAAATGAATCTATTACATGGGATCAAGAACCTTTATTAAAACAGCAACAGCTTTAAACGGGGAATCCAATTTGGCAAATGACTTTACTCGTAGGCATTTATGTACCTACGAGTTATTATGTTACGTTTCAGAATATGCTTTTGTGTATTCGCTTCTTTCAAACTCGGGGAATCAGGAAACATTCTGCCGTTGTTCGATATGATCATGTTTTCTTGCATTGGACATCTTATTGATGGTAAGAAGTATTCCAGAAAGCCATATAATCACGATGCCTGTATAGATATATATATGGGCTTCAATCGGAATCCATGTAGCTAATAATGTTCTTACATTGATTAAGATAATGAAACCACCCACTAAAACACCCATTAATTGAGCAGGTAGCATCCTGACGAGCCAGGCTGCAATCGGTGCGGCAACCACTCCACCCATTATCAACGCTACGACCCAAAGCCAATTGACAGCTTCCCATCCAAGCGAAATGATAAAACCAAGACTTCCGAAGAAAGCAATTGCAAATTCACTCGTATCCACAGTCCCTACGGCTTTTCTCGCCGTCATGCCTTTTTTTGACAATAAAACGGGCGTTGCAATCGGCCCCCATCCGCCTCCGCCCGTTGCATCACAAAAGCCTGCAAAAAGGCCTAGCGGAATGGATTGTTTTGCGGTCAATGGCTTTACGATTTCATTTTCCTTCGATGGTTTAAAAATAAATAAAAAGCGGAATAAAACGTATACACCAAGGCCAAATAAAAATATGGCAATATACGGTTTTGCTAATTCGGCAGGCAGGTTGCTCAGGAAACATGCACCTACAAATGCACCAACAGAACCTGGAATGATCAAACGATAGACCATATTTCTATCCACGTTCCCAAACTTTATATGCGAAGCTCCTGATACTGCTGTGGTCACTACTTCCGATAAATGAACGGATGCGGATGCTACTGCAGGGGCAATCCCGAATGTCAACAATAAGGAAGTGGAACTCACTCCATACCCCATTCCAAGCGAACCATCGATTAATTGGGCTAAAAACCCGATAAAGGCTAAAACGATTAACTTTTTCATGACATTCCCCTTTTTTTACTAAAATAGAACCTAACTAACATCGACCCTACGGTACCAGTTTGCCTGTATAAATCATTTAGATTTCCGTTTAGACACAAAGAGGCACCTAACCAAAATGAAATGACATGTTGGTTAGGTGCCTTCAGTTTTTCTGATCAGCCCAATGATATATTTTCTTCAGCCTCTACTGGTAAAAGCCTAGCTAAAAACCGATATCTTTCTTTTAGGGAATATTTATAAACATCCTCTATTGAATCTTTTAATAACTTGGATTTTTCCTCTTTTGTAAATGAACCATTCTTAATTATCATCCTTGCTTCAAAAAGAAATTCAAGATATTCTTCATATGATTCATCATATACTTTACCTAAGTCATTCCGAATTTTTTTTGCGAGCGTTGGACTTGCTCCATTGGTAGAAACGCTTATGGAAAGCATACCTCTCTTCAATGTCGCCGGTATATGAAAATTACCCAGCTCATGATCACTGATTACGTTCACCAACTGACTTTGGGATGCATTCTCGTAAACTCGTTCATTAACTTCAGTAGAGTTTGTTGCAACAATGATTAAAAACGCATCTTTATAGTCTGTTTCTTCCACTTCTTTAAGTAAGACTCGAATCTTACCTTCTTTCTCCAACATTTGAAAACCTTTGCATATCTCGGGGCTTACGACTGTCACTTCAGCACCAGCTTCCAATAATGGACCCGCTTTAAAGAAACCTATTTTACCACCGCCGATGATGACACACTTTCTTTTCTCAATGTTAAGCGTAATTGGATACATAAGCTCCCTCCCCACTCACTTCATGAATTCGTTCCGATATGGCTTTTTCAATCTTTAGATGATAACCTAGGTATCGGCAAAGTATAAATTTCTGCTTCCCCTTTTTTTGGATCATTTTTATACTATTTTCGATGGACTGCATTAAGAGACCGGTAAACAATAGGTAAGGAATGATAAATACTTGGTTCGATCGAGATTCCTGTGCAAATTCCAATGCTTCTCCAAAGCTTGGTGTAGCAGCTGTCAAATAACACTCTTGCACACAGATTTTTGGAAACCTATGTCTTAGCAAATCGGCCAATCGAGACAAATCCCTTTTCACGTCGGGATCACTGCTTCCCCTTCCAACCAATAAAACCAAGGAATCCTCCGTAACCTTTACATTTGTTTCCTCTAACCGTTCCACTAAAATGTCAACCATTTTATCACTGACACCAATCGGCCTTCCGTATTTCAAGTCCACCGCAGGGTATCGCTCTTTCATTTTGTTCAATATGACTGGAATATCATGTTTTGCATGTACAGCTGTTAGCAATAGAACTGGAATGGCAATGATTCTCGTCGCACCCTTTTGTACGCATCGTTCGTAGGCTTCTTCAATCGTTGGAGTTTCCAATTCCAAGAAGCAATACTCTTGAATGGAATTGGGCTGTGCTTGCATACAAACTTTAATAAAATCAATGGCTTGGGCTGAAGCTTCTTTAACACGGCTGCCATGGCAAATATATAAAATGGCTTCCATTAAAAGGCCTCATTCGCCAACAAATTTTCGGTTTGTTTTCCTTCAAACCATTTGATTTTTTCTCGTAAATTAACGACATCACCCACGACTATCATGCAAGGATTCGAAATTTGTTCATTATTGGCGGTTTCCACTACATTAGCCAACGTACTGACAGCTGTTTTTTGCGTTTTTAATGTCCCCCAATGAATAAGGGCTACCGGAGTCTCAGGACTTTTTCCATGCTCCAATAGTTTTCCTTGAATATATGGCAGGTTTTTAACGCCCATATAGATGGCTAATGTATCGATTCCTTTTGCAAGGGATTCCCACTTGATATTATCCTCTTCATCCTTTTTCCGATGACCGGTAACAATTGCAAATGATGAAGCGTGGTCCCTATGTGTAACTGGAATTCCCGCATAAGCTGTAGCGGCGATTCCAGCTGTAATTCCTGGAACGATTTCAAAGCTCACACCACTTTTGGCAAGGGCTTCCGCTTCCTCCCCGCCTCTCCCAAAGACGAATGGATCGCCGCCTTTCAAACGGGTTACTATTTTTCCCTTTTTTGCATATTTGACCAGGAACCGATTGATGGTATCCTGCTGCAATAAATGATAATCCGGCAGTTTACCGCAATTAATCAGCTCTACACCGTCTTTTGCATGATTCAAAAGTTCTTTATTGACAAGTCGATCATATAAAATGACATCAGCTTCTTGAATGCATTTTAATCCTTTTAATGTAATTAAATCTGGATCTCCGGGACCGGCTCCTACTAGATATACTTTCCCCATTTATGCAACCTGCCTTCCCTTAGAGAATCGTTTCGAATTCCGATAAAACGAAACCTGCTCCATTTTTAATTTTCTTTTTTTCATATAATGAGATGTCATCCACTTCAGGCATTTTCAAAAAATGTTTTTCCAGCTCGATATCAACAAGTTCAAACGCCTTTTCATCTGAATCGGCAACAATGATGACATGGATTGGTTTTTCCTTGATAGTGACTTCGAAACGGTATAGATTCATGGATTGCTTACCTTCCCCTATTAAACGGCAACTTCCGTTAATATATCATCAAGCTTACTTTGTAACTTGGATATCCCTACCCTTTCCACAAAATCAAGAAAGGTTTCTGATAGAAGTTTTGTTTCTTTGAAAAATAGGATCAGTTCTTTCAGAACATGATAGAGCTGTTCAGCTTCCACTTTTCCTTTAAGTTTTTCATTGAACTTACCACCTTCATTCAGCGTTCCACCGACGTATATCTCAAAAGCTTCAACCATCTTTTTGTCCTGGTTTTTCATTTTTATGCCTTGAAGCCCTATTTCAGCGATGGCTCTTTGACCGCAATTGTTCGGACAACCGACCATATGCATCCTTACAGGTACATCGAGATCTATTTCCTTGTCCAGTGATTCAGAAATGGTCCTCATTCGGTTTTTTGTTTCAACAAGCGCCAGGTTGCAATACTCGATACCCGTACAAGAAACGGAATAACCAATGAATTTCTTTGGTTGATATGGAAATCTTTCAAAGATGGATTCCTGCTTTAATTCCTCAAGTTTTGCATCCGGCACATTGGGAATGATTAGATTTTGGGAATTACAGTTGCGGATTTCACCATTTCCATATTTTTTCGCAAGTTCGGCAAACTCGATCACTTCGTCTGGATTTAGTCGACCAACTGGTATATTGACTCCAACATAGTTCAGACCATCTTGCTTTTGTTTATGGATGCCATAGAAATAACCTGCATTCCATCCCTTCACCGCGCTTTCTCCCTTTTCAGGAAGCGGACCGGTGTATTCCAGCAATTTTTCCTTGAATTGTTCAGGACCCCAGTCAGCAACAAGGAATTTCAAACGCGAGCGATGACGCTTTTCACGGTACCCAAAGTCACGGAATATCGTCGTGATGGCGGCCGCTACTTCCACTGTTTTTTCAGGTAAAATGAATAAATCAAGTTCTTCTGCCAGCATCGGAACGGAGGAAAGCCCCCCGCCCACTTTCACGTGAAAACCAACTTCCGTTACCCCATCGATTTCTTTAGTGGCTGGATTGAATGAAACACAGTTGATTTCAGCATTTGAAGCATTATGGATATTAGCACTGATGGACATTTTATATTTCCTCGGAAGGTTCGAATAGTCTTCGTTAAGGCGGAAATACTCAAATACATCATAAAGGACCTCGCGTGTATCAAAAAGTTCATCGGGATCGATGCCTGCCAATGCATTCCCGATGATATTACGTGTGATATCACCACAAGCACCAGCCGTAGTCATTCCAACCTTTTCCAATCGATTTAAGATATCCGGGACTTGTTCGATAGTCAGCCAGTGGAATTGAATGGCTTGACGGGTTGTAATATCATATACATCCCTTCCGTAATCTTTAGCGATGTTAGCTAGAGTTATCTGTTGATCATACGTCAGGATACCTCCGGGAATAACGACACGCATCATCCAGTAACCAGCTTCTTTTGGCCGTTGCAGGTATAGACCTGCCCACTTGAACATATCCCAATTCTCTTTAGGGATGGAATCAAAACCATTTGCAGCGTAATTTGGAATATCATCGAATATCTTCAATCCGTCTTTTTCCAATTTCCAGATTTCCGTTTTATTTTTAGCGATTAGTGGATTTTCCGACCAAAATTTCTCGTAAACCATTACATTTCCTCCTTGATTAGATCGCTTTCTTTGCTGACAAATAGCCGATTACCTGTTCAACGCACTCTTCAATGCTGTATTGGTCGGATTCTAAAATGATTTCCGGTTGTTCTGGTTCTTCGTATGGAGAGTCGATTCCGGTAAAATCTTTAATGATTCCTTTACGCGCCTTGTCATATAGACCTTTTGGATCACGCACTTCACACTCTTCGATCGGACACTTTATGTATACTTCAATAAACTCCCCTTCTTCGAGTAAATCACGTACAATCTGCCGATCTGCCCTGAATGGAGATATAAAGGCAGTCAATACGAACTGCCCACTATCCACGAATAACTTGGAAACCTCACCGATCCGCCTAATATTCTCGGTTCGGTCCTCTTCAGAAAAACCTAAATCTTTATTTAAGCCGTGGCGAATATTATCACCATCCAAAACATAACTTCGAATATTCCGATTATATAATTCTTTTGCGACCGCGTTCGCAATCGTTGATTTTCCGGAACCCGAGAGTCCTGTAAACCATAGAACTGTGCTTTCATGCCCGTTTTGCTTCCGGCGGAGCTCCTTGGTCAATGACGTTTCATGCCAAGTGACATTCGTACTTTTACTCATATAATAATCCCCCTCTTCATGTGATCCTTCAATTTATGTCCAATCAGTTATAAACTTCATTCTTTTTTAGCCCTTCGATCAACACCTCGATGACCTCTTTACGGCTAAAGGTAGCTGGAGGAACTTCTCCATTGCGCAACATTTCCCTTACTTTCGTTCCAGACAGGATGACATGATCTTCCTTGCCGTGCGGACAAGTTTTAGCGGAAGCCATATTACCGCATGCTTTACAGTAAAAACTATGTTCAAAGAATAATAATGTGATCCCTAACTCATCGGCGTTAAAATTCCCAAAGATTTTTTGGGCATCATATGTGCCATAATAATCGCCGACACCCGCATGATCACGTCCGACGATAAAATGGGTGCAACCATAATTTTTACGGACCATTGCATGGAAAATGGCTTCCCTAGGTCCTGCATAACGCATGGCAGCAGGGAAAACTGCAAGGGAGACGCGATTCTTGGGATAATATTTCTCAAGCAGCACTTTATAACTTTCCATTCTTACATCTGCAGGAATGTCATCGGATTTAGTGGCACCAACAAGAGGATTTAAGAATAAGCCGTCGACAATCTCCAATGCTGTCTTTTGAATGTATTCATGTGCACGATGAACAGGGTTCCTCGTTTGGAAACCGACAACCGTTTCCCATCCTTTTTCAGCAAAAGCTTTTCTTGTCTCGACAGGGTCCAGATAATTAGCTTGAAATTGCGGACGCTCTATTCTCTTAATCAACTTTATTTCCCCGCCGACATATACATCACCGCGGTTATATACATTTTTCACTCCGGGATGCTTCTCATCATCCGTTTGATATACTAATGTCGCTTCCAATTGCTTATCAGGAGTGTAAATATCGGAAACGGAGATCACTCCGTATGTTTCACCTTCATGAGTCAATTTTACTTCTTCACCTATAGTAAGGGTTTCTGCAGTTTCTTCGGTCAAAGGCAGTGTAATCGGGATGCTCCATACATGCCCGCTGCTAAGCCTCATATCCTTGACCACTGCCTCATAGTCACTTTTCGTAAAGAATCCTTTTATCGGGCTGTAGGCACCAGTGCCTATCAATTCAAGATCACTTAAAGCAATTTCATCGATTTCGATTGACTTTGTTATTTTACTAAAATCATATTTTGGTTCCCAAAGATCGATTAATGTTCCTCCGTGCGGTAAACTGATTGTCATGCTAATTTCCCCCTATGGTTTCTATTTATTTAAGATAAATGCAATCCGCATTCCGTTTTTTGGGCTCCTTGCCAACGGCCTGAGCGTAAATCATCTGCATTGAATGCAGGCGCTGTACACGTTTTACATCCAATGCTCGGATATCCATTATCATGCAGGATATTATATGGAAGTCCGTTTTTGTGGGCGTAGCGCCAAACATCTTTCCATGTCCAATGTATGAGTGGACATATTTTAACTGACTTGAACTTATTATCCTTATTGATATACTCGGTTAAAGCCCTTGTTTCTGATTGCTCCCTCCGCAGTCCCGAAAGCCAGGCTGTTGCCGTTGAAAGCACATCGGTAAGCGGAATGATTTTACGGATGTTACAGCACTTATTGGAATCACTAAGCCATAATTCATCCCCATATTCCTCCGCTTGTTCCTCAAGCGTCAAAGCAGGTTTCTTCATTTCGATCAAAAGCTTTGGATAGCGCTTTTTCACTTGCTCGATCAATTGGTAAGTCTCCTCAAAATGAACATCTGTATCAAGGAAAACAATTTTTGCCGAAGGGTTGACCTTCGCCAATAAATCCGTAAGCACGATGCCTTCAATACCAAAACTGCAAGCATAAATCAGTTTGTTTCCATAATGTTCATTCGCCCATTGCAGAACTTCCAAAGCACCTTTTGTGTCACTGTCTTCAGGAAATACAGGGAATTCCCCTGAATTGAAATTTTCATAGTTTATTAATCCAGCCAACTTTGTAGCCCCCTCTAAAAACTTGCTGTACCAGGTTGTAACTGTTGATCAATACCCGTTTTAATCTCCCCAGCTCATTTGATTCTAGGAAAAAGAGACGAGCCTAACCAATACTCTCTTTATATCAGTTAAACCCGCCTCTAGTTTTTCTAGTCAGCAGATACCTTATTTAATTCTTAATTTTTCATTTCTTTCCATTTGAATGATTTTACCATCCTGGACAATAAGTGTAATGGATCCATATTTCATTGAATTAAGCATTTCTTGAAGTCGTTCAAATATTTCTTCAAGCTGATTCTCTTTATCCAAACCAGTTCCTCCTTTAAGAAAATCCGCGAATATTTTATTTTCAACGCTGATTAAATGAATTTCTTAGTTTTATAAATTCCATACAACCTAACATTGTTATGGTTTGCCTGCAATTTTTCCAAAAACAAAAATCTTTCCATGATGGAAAGATCCCAAGGTAAATATCATTACCTTATCTTCCAAAATGATCAACATTTTGTTGGAGGTAGCACCTTGCATCCATCATGCAGGTTGCTGGACTTCAAAGGGCCAATTCCCTCCGTCGCTCTGGATAAGTTTTATTATTTTAAATATTAACATATATTTAATCCTTGTCAATGGAGTTTTCTTATAAAATAACTTGGTTTAATATTATGGATGAACTGTTATTTTTATACACACTATTCAATTTATGATTTTATGTTCATTTAAATACGAAAATAGACTCGTCTTTTTAGATAAAGTCTCCAAAAAAATGAGTCTATTTTCATTGATAACCCTATTATTGACGCCTGTTACTACTTAAAAAAATAATTTCTCGAATTCCGTTTTCCTACTTGAAGTCATTAATTTCTTAACTGTATCGCTTCTATAAATTCTTGAACTTGACTCTGGACGCGATCAATTAAATGCGAATCATTGATCGGGTTTTCTGAATTCTGTTTATCTATTTCCTTATCAACAAAATAAATGCCCTGCAGCGGCTCGCCTTTTAATATTGAAATTAATGGTTTAAGCGCATAATCAATCGCCAACAGATGCCTGTTACTTCCACCAATCATGATTGGCAGCACTGGCTTACCCTTAAAAGCACCTTCTGGCAGCAAATCAATCAAAGCTTTCAATACACCTGTATAAGAAGCCTTATAAACCGGTGAACCAATAATGACTCCTCTAGCTGCTTGAATTCTCTCTGAAAGCTTTAAGATATCTTCACTGTTATATTTCCCTTGGAATAAATCATCTGCTGAGAAATCCGTAATTGAGAAATAAGCTGTGGTAAATCCTTCTTTTTCGACTAATGATTGAATATGTTTTAGTGAAATGTCCGTTCTTGATGGAATAGCCGGACTTCCTGATAAAATTACGATATCGCTCATTTAATACCCCTCCATTGTTACATGATTTCCAGATAAAATCTTCGTAAAGCATTTCGTGCAGCATGCATTTATCGTAATAGTCTGAAAAATATAAGTCAAATCTTACACTCTGGTTTAATGAAATCACAAGTTGACGACATCGACCCTGAATGAAAATAAAACGGTCATATTTGCGGCTTGATGCACATGCCCTTCAATATGACCGTTTCATTATGTATGATTTTGTTTACCATGAATACCATATACCAAAAGTTGAGCAATGCTCTTAATTCGTTCAGAATTGAAATATGGCTCCTTTTTTTGTTGATGGATCTCATAATGTGTAGATAATGCCAATGTAAAAGAAATGATCCCTACATTAAATAGGATAATGTCAGAGATATATTGTATCTCTCCGCTATCTATTCTCTTTTGTATTTCAATATGCTTGGCATTTGGCTTGAAAATCTGATCTATATATTGCTTTGAAATATCTTGATCGAATTGTGTTTCCCTAAATAATATCGAAAACTGTTCTTTATTTTCAAGAATTTTTTTTATCATGGTGCAAACATGATTCTCCACTAGTTCATCAGTAGATAGATGGCTAGCACCATCTTCGGATTCCTCTTTTTCATTAGGCGTGATAGTAGCCAAAAGCAAATCTTTTTTACTGTCAAAGTATTTGTAAATAGTAGCTTCGGAAACATTGCATGCAGAGGCAATTTCATTCGTTCTTGTCATGTCAAAACCTTTAGTGGCAAAAAGAGTCCGGGCTACACTTATGATTCGTTCTTTGGTTTGCTGCCCTTTTTTCAAAAATATCAACCTTCTTTTATAAAGATAAGACCGGCTTAACCAATCTATTTTCCATGATATCTCGATGGTATCAATCGGTCAACATATTACCTTTGATCTATTAGAATTCAATATTCCCATATATCATAAATAGAAAACATCGTCTGATTGGGACGATGTTTTCTTTTCAGAAAATCACTTAAAAGATGCATAGCCATCATCGACCATGACTACACTTCCATTAATAGCATCCGCTTCCTCTAACGATAATAGATAGACGGCATTCGCAACGGCTTCTGGCTTAAGTAATTTACCGCGCATTTGACTTGCATTCAATTTATCGATGATTCCCATATCTTTATATCCTTGTATGATAGGAGTGTCAACCCCGCCTGGCGCAATGCCCACTACGCGTATGCCATAAGCACCCAATTCCAAAGCTGCTGTCTGTGTCATCATTCTTACAGCGCCTTTAGTTGCCTGATAGGCAAAAGTCCCATGGGAAGCTAAGTAGCCAAACACGGAAGCGGTATTTATAATGACTCCCTTGTTACCTAGCTCCTTCATTTTCCGTCCTGCTGCCATGATTCCAAAGGCAACCCCGTGCTGGTTCACTCCAATCGTTTTGAAGTAACCCTCCATATCTTGATCTAGGATCATACCGCCTGCACCAATGCCGGCATTATTAAACATGATATCTATCCTTCCGTATGTTTGCACTGCTTTATTGATTAACGATTCAACATCTTCCTGCTTAGAAACATCCGTTTTAACAAAGATGGCCTCTCCGCCATCCGCTTTTATCTGTTCAACAGTTTCCTGTCCCATTTCTTCATTAAAATCCGCAACGACGACCTTGTCTCCTTTTGCTGCGAATTTATAGCATGTTGCTCGGCCAATTCCGCTTGCTCCTCCTGTAATAACTGCAACTCTTGCTGTCATTTCCATTCTCCTCTCAACACTAAAAAGTATGTGAGTAATCACTTACTTTTTCATTATAAAAGTAAAGAATATTGAATTCAAGCAATATGTATTTTTATAGTGTTATGAGCATTCAAAAGTGAAGCTGTCCTATTAATAGGACAGCTTCATTTGTTTAGCAGGTTTTTAATTCGGCCTTACTTATGGATGTCTTCACCATTTCAATGAAAAGTTGCAGAAAACGATCATCACCTGTTAATTCTGGATGAAACGCACTGACAAGGACATGGTCTTGTCTTGCAGCCACTACATTCTCTTCATAAACAGCCAATACTTCTACACCTTCTCCAATTCCATCAGCAAATGGCGCCCGGATGAATACTGCCTTATAAGGGTCTTCCATTCCTTTGATTGAAAGTTCAGCCTCGAAACTATCCCGTTGACGTCCAAATCCGTTTCTTTTCACGGAAATGTCCATCAGTCCAAGATAGGCCTTCTCATCGCCAGTCAATTCATTGGCCGTCAATACCATTCCTGCACATGTACCGAAAATAGGTTTTTTATCTTCGAAGAAAGTTTTGATCGGTTCCATAAATCCATAACGATCCATTAGCTTCCTCATCGTAGTGCTTTCTCCGCCTGGAATGATCAAACCATCGATTTCCAGCAACTGTTCCGGTTTTTTTACTATGATTGCTTGTTCGCCGGCAGCTTTGATTTGGTTCAAGTGTTCTTCAACTGCTCCCTGTAATCCCAAAACACCGATAGTTATCATATTACCATCCACGTTCCTGCATCCGTTCTGCCGGAGCTAGTTTGGAAATATCAATTCCTTTCATTGCACTGCCCAACTCTTTTGATAACCGGCCAATCAATTCATAATCGGTGAAATATGTAGTAGCTTGAACGATTGCCGATGCGAATTTTTCTGGATTTTCAGATTTAAAAATACCAGAACCAACGAAAACGCCATCTGCTCCCAATTCCATCATCAGTGCTGCGTCTGCTGGAGTGGCAATTCCGCCAGCTGCAAAGTTAACTACAGGCAATTTACCCGTGCGTTTGATTTCTCTTAAAATTTCATAAGGGGCCCCAATATTTTTTGCCTCTGTCATTAATTCATCATCACTCATGATGCTCACTTTACGAATTTGTGACTGTACCTTTCTCATATGACGCACAGCTTCCACAATATTACCAGTACCCGGTTCTCCTTTTGTACGAAGCATGGATGCTCCTTCACCAATACGGCGTGCAGCTTCGCCTAAATCACGGCATCCACAAACGAATGGTACGGTGAAATCACTTTTTAGAATATGGTATTCTTCATCAGCAGGAGTCAGTACTTCACTTTCATCGATATAATCCACACCCATGGATTCAAGGACCCTTGATTCAACAATATGGCCAATCCTTGCTTTAGCCATGACTGGGATGGACACTGCATTCATTACTTCCTCGACAATTCGCGGATCTGCCATTCTAGCTACCCCGCCAGCCGCACGGATGTCGGAAGGAACCCTTTCCAATGCCATGACAGCGACAGCACCGGATGCTTCTGCGATTTTTGCTTGTTCAGCGTTAATGACGTCCATAATTACGCCACCCTTTTGCATTTGTGCCATTCCTCTTTTTACTGCGTCAGTTCCTAATAATTTTTCCATTTCTCTTCCCCCTAATATTTGCATTTTTTAGATTTGTTAGATTTAGTATAAAAAATAGTTGACCGCATTGAAAGTGTCAGTTTTAATAAATTTAATGGGTTCAGCGTTAAATTTTTATAAAAGGTGGAAACAAAATGAATATGCTTTCTTGTGATTTAAATCGGTTAAGTGAAATACCTTTGTACGAACAATTATATTCACATATTAAAAAAGAAATCATTGATGGCCGTCTTCTTTACGGCACAAAGTTGCCTTCCAAACGGAAATTGGCAGAGTTCCTTCAAATAAGTCAAAATACTGTAGAGACTGCATATGAACAATTGACTGCCGAAGGATACGTTGAAGTCATACCAAGAAAAGGGTACTATATTCAAACATTCGAGGATTTAGAGTATACACAAACTAACCAAGTATCCTTGGAAAAAAACAATCATAAAGAAGGAGAATTGCTGTATCATTTTCATCCCAGCCAAATTGACACGGAACACTTTCCATTTGAAAAATGGAGGAAATACACGAAAAGCAAAATCGATGAATCACATCAAGATCTTCTTTTATTGGGGGATTCGCAAGGGGAATATGAATTAAGATGTGAAATTGCCCATTATTTGTATCATGCACGTGGTGTACAATGTGTTCCCGAACAGATCATCATTGGTGCAGGAATGGAAATTTTATTGCAGCAGCTTGTCCTTCTATTCGATAAAAATGCCATCTATGGTGTTGAAGATCCTGGGTATCATTTGATTCACCGTATTTTACGCAGTTACCCTAATGAAGTCCATCCATTGGAAATTGATGAAGAAGGCGTAAAGGTGAACCAAATTGAAGATTCAAAGATCGACGTCGTGTATGTCACTCCCTCACATCACTTCCCCAATGGGACGATCCTATCCGTTAACAGGCGGACGCGATTGTTGAACTGGTCCCAAGGGGCAACAAACCGCTATATTATCGAAGACGATTATGATAGTGAATTTCGTTATAGTGGAAAAACAATTCCATCCTTACAAAGTATGGATGCTGGTGATAAGGTAATTTATTTAGGGTCGTTTTCCAAATCATTGATGCCATCGATCCGGATCAGTTATATGGTTCTTCCCGCTCCATTGTTACAACTGCATCAACAGGAATTATCTTTTTACCATTCCACCGTTTCTCGGATTGATCAGCATGTGTTGACACAGTTCATGAAGGAAGGGGATTTCGAAAAGCATTTGAATCGAATGAGGAAAGTTTACCGTCGCAAGTTGGATAAAGTGATCGATCTGTTTAAACCACATAAACAAATAAAGATCATTGGTGAACGGTCAGGATTGCATATCGTCCTCATCGTTAAGAACGGCATGGATGAAGAGACACTTATTCAAAAGGCAAACGAAAATCATATTAAAATTTATGGACTATCGACATATTCTATTGAAAAAATTGATGAAAACCCTCCAAAAATCATATTAGGCTTTGCTGGGATCCCGGAATCCGAATTGGAAAAGGCCATTCACCTTTTATTGACCTCATGGGGTTTATAAACAAAAAAGAAGTTCACTGTCGTGAACTTCTTTTTTGTTTGTCGAACTAAATGAGGTTCTGAATTGTCTCATCCCTATTCCCTTTATGGTTTTAATACAAGACTTTTATTTGTGATGAAAGAGAAATTTGCGACCCTCCTGCCGAATGTCATTTAAATATTCATTCCTAAATTGCCGGTTGAATCGTCAGCAATCAAATATTTTTTTAAAATAGCTCATTGTATTCATCACTCGCAAGCATTCCATAAACCGCAATAAAGATTTCACTTTTTACGAATAATCAGCTTAGAAAGTTAAATTGACTTTTAATTTCCCTCGCACGCTATTAATGAACCAAATTTCCTCAGCGTTATTCAGGTCATCCTTTGAAATGGGTTTTTCTTTGATTTCCTTCTTCCTGATCAAGTCTTGACGGTATGTTCCAGCAAGGAGACCTGAGTCCACAGGAGGGGTATAGAGGTCACCATTTATCTTCACCACTACATTTCCGTTCGTGAATTCGGTGATGAATCCTTCTTCATTCCAAAGCAGTACATCCTGGAAGTCGGGATTATTAATCTGGAAGCCTTCATATACATCACGATTGGTGGTCTTATGAAATAGAAATGGATTTGCACTTGATATGGGAGCTTCAGCCAAGATGGCCTTAAATTCTGAATCAAGGGGCTTGATTGCTTGTCCGGAGACTTCAATTTCACCATTTTCATTAAGTAGTACCCTTACCTTTTGCAACGTCCCATGGTTTAATTCCGCATACTTTTGGAGCAGATCTCTTAAATACGATTCAGAGAATCGGTAATCGAAGTAATCAGCGGATTGTTTCATCCGATCGATATGATCATTCAACAAATAATATTCGCCATCCTTGAGTTTCATCGATTCCAAAAGTTTGTAAGCAGGCCTTTCCACCGTCAATAATTTGGCTTTTAAAAAGGCTTCGTCATATTCTTCCGTTAACTCGGAATCCCAAGTGATTCCCCCTCCTACCCCATACTCAGCTTTCCCTGTTGCCTTATCGATCACGACTGTACGAATCGGCACATTAAAAACGGCTTCGGATTCAGGGGTGATAAACCCGATTGCACCGCAATAAACTTCACGTGGTGAATTCTCGATATCAGCGATGATTTCCATCGTTTTTATTTTAGGTGCACCTGTTATCGATCCACATGGAAAAAGGGCCTTGAATATATCAATGATTGTTGTTTCGGGATTCGTATCGGCTGTAATCGTGGATGTCATTTGCCAAACGGTCGGATATTTTTCAATTGCCTTAAGCTGTGGAACCTTGACACTTCCAGGTTCTGCAATCATTCCCAAATCATTTCTGAGCAAATCCACAATCATGTAATTTTCAGCTTGATTCTTTTCCGAGGCTGCTAACCAGTCTGCATTGAGCTGATCCATTTTCAGTGTCGTTCCCCGTTTTACCGTTCCTTTCATGGGGCGAGTAATCAGCTGACCATCTTCCCAACGGAAAAACAACTCGGGTGAAGCCGATAGGATTCGATGTGTCCCCACATTCAAATAAGCACTATAGTTCGAGCGTTGGGCTCTCTTCAAGCGATCAAAGAAAGCGAAGTCATCTCCTTCGAACTGGGATTGCAAACGCATCGTATAATTGACTTGATACGTATTGCCTTTCTCGATTTCGGATTTTATTCTTTGAAACCCGGAATGATAGGTATTTGAATCCGTTTCTGATTGCCAGTCAGCTAAATTAAATGCCCCGGTCATTTTTTCAGGTAATTCTTCTGGTTTATCAAAAATCCCGAACCATAATAATGGCATTTTGGCACCATCTTTTACTTTAAAAGATTTTTCAAAAGCAGGTGCAGCTTCATAGGAAACATATCCCGCCGCGTAATGCCCCTGTTGAATCGCTTCCTGTACTTTTTGGAATTTGGGAAGGACATCCCCGATTGAATGGGCGGTTAACACTTTTTTCGGGTTCGTAAAATAAAGGGGCCGGCTGTCACCTTGCTTATCTGTGAAGTGAAATATTAAGGATATAGGATCTTCTCGTTTCATTCTTCTCTCCTGACTTTGTTTATGAAGACAATCGGTATGTATTTTATAAAAAAGCTTGCAGACACGTAATCTGCAAGCTCATTCCTTGACACTTATTTCATTCCAGTAACTTCTGCAATGATTTCATAAGAACGAAGGCGTGCATCCTGATCATAAATGGCAGAGTTTATAATCATTTCATCCGCCTGTGTTTCATTTAAAAATGCCTGCAACTGCTCTTTAACCTCTTTTGGATTTCCTATAATGGAAGCGTTCAGCTGTTTCATGACAATGGCCTTTTCATATTCTGTCCAAAGGCCTTCCATCGTATCAACTGGAGGAGCAAGTTGACCAGGCGTGTTCCGTATCAAATTCAAGAACTGCTGTTGATAAGATGTAGCAATCCTTTGCGCTTCTTCCGTAGTATCAGCTGCAAATACATTGATACCAACCATGACATAAGGTTTATCGAGAACGTCTGATGGTTGGAAATTATTGCGGTAACGAGCTAATGCTGGTTGAGTATTTTCAGGGGAAAAATGGCTTGCAAATGAAAATGGCAATCCCAGCTGTGCTGATAATGCTGCACTGAAGCCGCTTGAACCAAGCAGCCAAATCGGGATATCCTGTCCTTCGCCAGGGATGGCGCGAACACGATTATGTTTAGAATCCGCATCTAAGTAGCTACGGAGCTGTGCCAATTGTTCAGGAAAATCCTGGCCGTTATTACGCACATCACCCCGGAGTGCCATGGCTGTAAATTGGTCGCTTCCCGGAGCACGCCCCAGTCCTAAATCTATTCTACCAGGATACATTGCTTCCAATGTTCCAAATTGTTCTGCGATAACGAGCGGTGCATGATTCGGTAGCATTATGCCTCCAGAACCCACACGAATTCTTTCCGTCCTACCTGCAACATAGCCTATAAGCACGGACGTTGCAGAGCTTGCAATCCCAGGCATGCTATGGTGTTCTGCAACCCAGAAACGATTGTAATTCCATTGCTCCGCTTGTTTAGCTAATTCTACTGTATTTTTAAAAGCTCCCGAAACTGTACCACCCTCAACGATAGAAGCCAGATCCAGAACGGAAAAAGAAATGTCGCTAAGTTTTTTTGCATGTTGATCAGCATTCATATCTTCATCTTCTTTCTTTCAATTATGATTAATTGGACGCAAAGCCATCATATAGAAAATGCACACAAAATGCACATAAAATGCTCGAAGGGATTAGCTGTTAAGAATTTCCCTGGCAATCAAACGAAACGAATTAAGCCGATCCTCCAACTTATGAGTGATGGTCATCAGCATCATTTCATCTGCTTGATATTTCTCCTGAATCTCAAAAAGCCGATACTTCACTTGTGAAGGCGTACCAAAAATCAGTTTTTTATTCATGGTTTCCATCAGTGCTTTTTCTTTTTCAGTCCAAACATGATTCATTACCTCTTCTATACTTGGAACCTGCTTTCTTTCCCCTTGCCCACTTTGAATTTTCCATAGAATGTTGCTAAGAGCGATTTCTTTCGCACGTTCCTCCGTTTCAGCACATATGGCCGAAACCGTAACGATCGTTTTAGGTGCTTTAAGTAGCCCTTTTATTTGAAAGTCCTCACGGTACTGGTGAAAACTCTGTACGCCATCACTTTCACTCATGAATTCACCAAACGCGTATGCAGTGCCATTCTCTGCGGCAAGTTTTGCACTTTTCCCGCTTGTTCCCAATATCCATGGTTCAGGCGGTACCATTGGGATAGGAGCAGCAGAGACATTTGAAAAAGGATGTTCTTTCGGAAATTCATCTCTTAGAAAATACAAAAGTTCTTGAACAAGTTCTGGCATTTTGTAAACATTCTGAAGAAAATTATCTGATAATGCCATCGTTGCTTCGGCAGATCCACCGGGAGCACGCCCCAGTCCCATATCAATCCGTCCTGGAAAAAGTGTGGCTAGCATATTATAAGTCTCTGCTATCCTATATGGCTTATAATGCGGAAGCAGCACTGCCCCTGATCCAATCCGGATATTTTTTGTTTGTCCACCAATGTAGCTTATTAAAACCTCTGGAACGGAACAGGCCAATCCCGGCAGATCATGATGTTCAGTTAACCAGATTCTGCTATAACCAAGTCTATCCCCTTCTTGTGCTAGTTGTAGTGATGCCTGCAATGCTTCTTGTGCTGACTGTCCCGATGCAATTGGGGATTGATCCAAAATGCTCAGTTTCATTTTGTTACCGCCTTTCTTGGCTTTCGTAACTTAATGGTAAATCATAACTAGTCGAAAGTCGCATGAAACGCTTGCTTTGTTATGTTAGTTTGCAGCCTTTAACGGAAATTATAAGGAGTTATAACCAAATTGGAGAGTAGAAGTGAATAATATATTCTAACGAGGTGTTTGGTTTAATATATAAATTACGGAGGTGACTTAAGGAGTCATCTCATTACTTATTCTATCGAGGTTTTTTTTGGAATAAATGCAAATGAAGAAAAGCCCTTTTTAAGGGCCTTCCCGAAGCTATTCACTTTTTTTGAATTGTGATAGTAATTCATCTGCCATTATTTGCGAATCCAAACGAGCCGCTATAAATGGGGGCTGAACCCGATTATTGGACTCTACGGGCAAACCTAGCCAGACAACTCTTTTATCAAAGATGATAAAGGAAAAGGAAACAGGTGAATAAATAAAATGATCAGAGCTGATATCAGGGTTTCTTTTTGCTGAAATGATTGTCAATTTCACTGCAGGGTTTCGTTTCATTAAATAATGCTGCCATTCTTCAGACAAACTGTTCAAATCCGGAACAGCGATAACCATCTCTTGTTTTGTCGATTCAATATCCTTCTGAAAGTCCCCCAATTTACGTGCATGCATCCATTGCAATCTCGGGTGCTGGTGTTTAACCCATTTTCCAATGTCTTTCTTTGATACAATCTGATCATTTTGAGTTTGATGATCGACAAGCTGACGAAGTGTTTTGCTGCGGTAAACGTGTTTGTTAACAAATGAAGTGTCGCATACATGTACGAACTTACCCTTAGTCCTTGTTATGGCCACGTTAATGAGCCTTTCACTTTCTCTCCCTGTCAATAACATTCCAGCCCTGTTTTGCGGGTAACTATCAACAGTGTCAAAGATCATCATCTCACGTTCACTTCCCTGGAAACGATGTACAGTTGCAGCGATAATATCCGCCGTTTGCCGTTCTTTTTCATATAAGTCATCCAATAGTTTTTCCATCAAGTCTGCCTGAGCACGATAAGGGGCAACATATCCAATGGATCTTGATCCGCCCACATAAGCTTCATGAATCAGTTGAAAAGATAAAAGCAATTGCCATAAATTCATTCTCGAGTGGGATGTCCGTTCAGTGATGCAATATTCCCCTGCTAAGCTAGTATCGAGAAGTGCTGCTGCCTTATTGGCAAAGGGTTCGGACAGCATTATGCCCTCCCTGCTAGTCGCAACACTCTTATGATCGCCAACAAAATTGTTATAGACGACACGATTAGTGAATGCTGAAATATCCGGATGCATGCGGCGCTGTTCCTTTAATAGGAATAAATGAGGATGAAGTTCTCCTTCTTCAACAGACTGGGCGACACCGGACCTATGAAATATGTCTTCCTTCAGCCAAAGTTTCACGAGGGAATCACGAGCCGAAGCTATAGGTGGCAATTGTTTGAAATCACCACAAACGATCATATGCTTGGCTAACGCTGCAGCAAAAGCTACCTGAGGTACGTAAGCCATACTCGCTTCGTCCAAAATAACCAGATCATACTCTTTTTGATAAACCGTTTCGTCATTTGCGGCTTTAGCCAAGGTAGTCCCGATGACTTTTGCTTCTTTTACGATTTGAATCTCTTTTTGGCGGATTTTCTCCAAGACTTTGGCCAGCTTTTTTTCTATCTCAATTAATTGATCTGTATCCCTTTTACTGAAGGACCCAGCCAAGTCATACTTTAATAGACGTTTTTCTTCGCCAAGCTCTTCTTTTTCTTTAACTAATGTCGGTTCATGCTTACCTAATAATTGCCCTGTCACAATATCATCATGGATGGCTAGTGAGTCACCGATTTGAGATCCATAGCGAAGCACATCGCCTTCTTTGAAACGATCTTTCTTTTTAATGAATGACGAAATTTCTGCCATCAAAACATCGACAGCCTGGTTGCTATGGGACAAAACCAGAACTTTTTTATCTTGAAAATAATGATTGGCTACTGTACGAGCCAAAGTATAGGTTTTTCCTGTACCAGGGGGTCCCCAAACAAAAGTGACAGGATTGAACTTCGAGCGCGCATATAATTCTTTCACACTGCTTTGTTTTTCATTTAAAGGATGTTTTTGGGGCATGGACGGATCCATCAGGCGTTTGATCCGAAGTCTTTTCCTTTTGCTTCTCTTGATTTCATCCAAGCGGACAATCAATTGTTCCAGCAACTCCCAGGGATCATGGTATAAAAAGGCTTCACCGATCATATCGCCTAACGAACGATCAAATACAATGATTATACTTTTCCCCTCTGATGATAGGATTCTTCCATCCTGTTTAATCCCTCCCCATTCCAGTCGAACCAGGGAACCGACAGGGATTTTTACCGATGAACCTGTTTCAAAATAATAATTGAAAGAACCATCACTTGTAAGCAGATGGCCGTTTGAAACCAGGTATTTTGTGCTGCCATACTTTTTCAAATGCAGGATCTCAAGTTGAAGCGCCTGCTGCCATTCTTTTATATAATTTACTGTCGAATTCATTTTTCACTTTCCTCACAAAATATGCCATTTAAGTACAAAGAAACTGGCCCATTGGCTAGGCTCCGATGTTTAAAATAACGCTGTCACCATGACTTTTTTCGCGAATTACCTGTTTCTTCAGCATATAAAATAAGGCCCAATCTATTGATTGGGCCTTTCCTACGCCAATGTTTTAACTATAGCATTTTTTATAACATCATACCATGGGCTCTTTTGGAAGAAATGGTTTAGATTAGCCTTCTGTCAAATCAGTGAATTGGTCGACCAGATCGCTGAAAATCTTCATTGCATTTTCGATTGGATCAGGTTTAGTTAAATCTACGCCTGTTTTCTTAAGCAGCTCCAATGGGAAATCAGAACTCCCGCTTTTCAAGAAAGTCAAATAACTTTCAAGTGTTTTTTTGTCCCCAGAAAGGATCTTATCAGCGATTGTAATGGCTGAAACGTAACCAGTAGCATATTTATAGACATAAAACGGACGATAAAAGTGTGGGATGCGTGACCAGCCAAACTTCACTTCTTCATCGAAAATTATTTCATCTCCATTATAAGCACGAAATATCGATTCATAGGCTGTATTAAAAACCTCGGCATTAAGAGGCTCATCATTTTCAGCTTTTTCATGTACGACCTTTTCGAACTCCGCAAACATCACCTGTGTGAAGAATGTTCCTTTAAAACTATCTATGAAATGGTTAAGTAAGTGTTTTTTCTTCTGTACATCTTTTGTAGTCTTAATTAAATGGCGAATCAAAAGGATTTCATTCACAGTGGAAGCAACTTCAGCGACAAAAATGGAATACCCAGCACTTATTTGCGGTTGGTATTTTGAGCTATAGTATGAATGCACGCCATGTCCAGATTCATGTGCAAGTGTAAATACACTGTCTAAGTCATCACGGTGGTTTAATAAGATGAATGGGTGAACACCATAAAGTCCTAAATTGTAAGCACCTGAACGTTTTCCAGGTGTTTCCCTGACGTCGATATATCTTTTTTCCTTAAAGGTTTTCAGGATTGTGATATACTCTTCGCCAAGAGGTTTCAGCGCCTCCACCATCAAAGAAAAGCCATCATCGTAAGAAATCTCCTCTTTAGCGCCTTCAACTAAAGGTACACTTAAATCATAGGCACGCAATTCTTCTACCCCAAGCAGTTTTTTTCTTAAATGAATGTATTTATGCATAGGTCCGATATTTTGCTTAGTAGACATAATCAAATTATCATAAACCTCTTTTGGAACTTGATCTCCAAATAATGATTTTTCCAAGGCAGATGGATAATTTCTTAGTTTTGACAGATTTACATTATTCTTGATTGCCGTGGAAAGTGTGGAAGCGATTGTATTCTTCAATTGTACATATGGCTGATAATAGGCGAAATAGGCCTCTTTTCTTTTATCGCGATCATCGTCTTCAATCAATTTGGAATACATTCCTCGCGTCAGCTCTACCCTCTCGCCGTCTTCATTCGTAACTTCCCCAAATTTAATATCAGCATTGTTGATCATCCCGAACGTTTTTTGTGGTGCTGAAAAGGCTTCACCTATTTGGGAAAGCACCTCTTCTTGTTCTTTCGATAACACATGGGCTTTATAGCGGAAGGAATCAAGTAGATCCTCCTCAAAATATTTCAAACCCTCGATTTCTTTTATGTACCCTTTTAATGTGTTTTCTTCCAGGCTCAAAAGAAACGGCATGAAAAATGCAGAAGCATTACTTATTTTCTGGCCTAACTTACCAGCCCGATCCAGCAATGCTTGTGATGAGGTTACCCGTGTATCCAAATCCGCTTGCAGCATGGCAAAAACATATAGCTTGTTATAAATGTACCCAAGTTCCTCACTTAATCGTAAATAATCGAACAAATCTTGAGCCGACTGAATATGTCCATCGTAAGTTTTTAATTTTTCTGTCATCTTCAGGACTTCTTGATAATCTTTTTCCCAATTAGACTGATCATCGTAAATATCCTTTAAGTTCCATGTTTCTTCTATTTTTATTTCGTCACGCGATTTAAACGTTTGCATATTGTCTGCACTTCCTTTCATGCTTTTGGGCTTACCCTTTATTATAATCGACTTTCAGAAAAATCTGCATAGAAAAACCAGTATGCTAAAAATACATACTGGTTTCCCCTTTTATTATTAGAATTTTGCTGCAGTTTCAGCAACTTTCGCCAATCCTTCTGCAACGATATCCTGGGAGCGATCTGGGTATTGATTATGTCCCTCGATTACAACTGTTTCTGGGTTTGTTATGCCCCATAAGTTTAAATTCATCTTAATGTATTTCTCTGCCATTTCGCCAGCATCCATTCCAGGCAATGCATAATCGGATCCGCGCGCATTAAGTAATGCCACTTTTTTACCTCCAGCTAAGCCGACTGGGCCTTCAGCTGTATATTTGAACGTTGTTCCCGCTTGAGCAAGATAAGAAATATAAGTCACCAATGGTGCCGGAACCGTTGCGTTCCATAACGGGAAGGCAAAAACTACTTTATCGGCAGCAAGGAATTGATTCAAGTATTGTTGCACGATATCGGCAATCTCCACTTCTTCCTCAGTCAATTCCATGCCTTGGTTGCGTTTATATAGGGCAGTGATTGCTGTATTTCCGTAGTAAGGTAAGTTCAGTTTAAATAAATCCAATTCAGTTATTTCATCGTTAGTATTTGCTTCCTTATATGTGTTCAAAAACGTTTCATACATTTTGACACTAATAGCTTGATCCGCTGGGCGGTCATTTGATTTAACAAATAATACTTTAGACATTGTTCTTCCCCCAATTGTTAATTATTTTATGTCATTAAAAAATAGCATTTAATCCATATATCTCGAATTAACTGCAATTGCTACTTTCACATTATAAAACTGAAAATCCATTAAGGCAAGAAATATGTTTCTTATTTTCAAATGTCCATTTCAAGAATTTTTCACGCCTTGATTTTTTATCCCCGATGCCTTCTAAGTAAGATGCGAAAAAACCGAGTGCAATTTGCTCTCGGTTAAGTTAACTCTTTATGGTGGAATGGGCACTTTCCTTTTATCGGTTCTATATCATCCCCTATGAAAAATTGTTTCCATTCATTATGATTTACATCTCCAAAGTGACTGATATCAGGATGTTTAGGAAGGTTATCCCATTTCTCCACTCGTTCCCGAACTTTTTCACGCGACATGATTCCGCCTTTTTCCGTTCCTTCCAAGCCTTCAAAGATCATCCGGGGTTGAAATCCAAGTACAAGGCTATTTCCTAAATCCCGGGTTTTCCGCTGTTTATAAGCAGGTGCATTACCAAATACAAAAATTGGCTCCCCTGCAAAATGATAATCCCATAAATAATGCTCGGGATCTTTCGGCTTCTCAATTGGCCAAGGTTTTTTATCCGCTTTATGTAGGTATTGCAGGATATCCCAAAACCTTTTACGGTAAAATTCTAAATCACCCTCTATCGATTCAGGCTCCATAAAGACAAAAAGGCCATGCCTGATATATGGTGGTTCCTGAAATAAATCAAGAAAGCTTTCCACTGCTTTTGGGAGATTGGTCCAATCTTCCTGTGTGATATAAGCATAGCGAAGTTCCCCTTTATTTTCAGCTTTCATACCAAAATAACAAGGAAAGGTTTTATCGGTCACTGTATTATGGAATGTTTGATATTCCTTAATTAGCCATTGCGGCACTCGATCGGGATTTGTCATATCTTCTTTTGTTAACAAACTTGAATTAGCAGTCAGCATCATTTTTCTCCTTACATCATTTTATTATATGTTACCCGCTATAAATAAACTAAAACTTCTTCGGACTGCAAATAAACTCAATCGCTCCTATATCATTACTTCATTATTTAAGAGATTATGACTGCCACCCGATTAATCGGGATTCCAATTAAAAACTTTCGATCTGCTTATTAATCATTTACTTTACATTAGGATAACCTAAGAAAAAAATAGGAGTGATCATATTGGCTAGGAGAAGGAAAATTCTAGTATCTGAAGCTCGAAAAGGACTCGATGATTTAAAAGCCAAAGTTGCTGGTACAAAGGATCCCGAAGAAGCAAAGTTTGAAGTAGCAAAAGAAATGGGCGTACCGCTGAAAAAAGATTATAACGGTGAACTGACATCCAAGCAGAATGGAAAAATAGGCGGAAAGTTAGGCGGAGGCATGGTCAAGGAACTTATTAAGATGGCACAGGAGAACTTAGGAAAAAAACATTAACAAACAGTCGATCCCGGTTGGGGTTGCCCCATCAAAAGATCATATATCGAAACGAAAATTTGGGGACTTAACATGTTGAATGGAAATTATTACAACGCTAAAAAAGCCAACCTTATGGGCTGGCTTTTTTAGTATTAATTAATTCTCACGGGTGAAACTCTTGAAACTACTGACATTATTAATTCCTCCGACATCGGGTAATTAGTGGCAGCTGGATCCGTCATTACTGCTTTAAGAATTCTTACCATATCTGACTGGTTAATTCCATAGTCGCCGAAGTCGGAGGGCAGCCCAAGATCAGATAGGAAAGCACGGAGCGTTTCTACCACTTTCGCTAAGACCCCTTCTGAATCTTCATCATGTATTTTCACGCTAAAGGCTTCGGCTATCAAATGGGCCTTTGGAAGATATAAATCCGGAATTGATTCCATGACGACCGGTAATAATACGGCATTGGCCAATCCATGCGGAATACGGAATAACGCCCCATATGCGTGGGCAAAGTTATGAACCGGAATCGCATTCAGTGCACTGCAAAATGCAGTGATTCCCATCATGCTGCCATGCAGCATTTCCTTCCTTGCCTCAATACCCGTTCCGTCCTTTACCGCCCTCGGTAAGTTTCTTTCAATAACTCGAATGGCCTGATAAGCATATGCATCCGTTATTGATGTCGCTGCAGGTGAAACGATCGCTTCAATTGCATGGGTCAATGCATCTGCACCAGTAAACGCCGTAATGTCAGACGGCAGTCCGACTGTTAATTCGGGATCTAGAATGGCAACATCCGAACTTAAAAAAGCATTGTATATATTCATTTTGACTTTCTTATGTTCATTATATATGACTGCGATCGGGGATACTTCAGAACCGGTCCCTGCTGTTGTGGCTACGGAAATATGCGGGATATTCATCGATTGGGCTTTTGGAAAACCCTCATACAGATAACCGCTTGGTATCGAATCATTTATATCCGTAATTCCTTTATATAATCCGAATTTCAATGCCTTTGCTGTATCAATGACACTCCCTCCACCAATGGCAAGTATGGCATCGGCATTCACTTCGCGTGCATATTCCAATGCTTTGTTTACACATTCACTAGCTGCGTCCTGTGTAACATCCAGAAACTGTCCAACTATTTCAGCTCTGGCACCTAATTTCTGTTGCTCAAAAGTTTCGGCAACATTTTTAACGACACCTGCATTTACCAAGCCTGCATCACTCACGACTAGAATCCTTTTAGCCCCGAGACCGTTGAATAGGTCCGGAATGAGTGAACGAGTGTTAGTGCCACTGTAAACTGAAGACCTTAACCAAAAATTCGAATGAACGTTCACCTTCATATAATTTCACCTCAAATATATTAGTCTTTATTCTCAATTAAGAATTGTTCATGCCCTGCTTCCAAGTTTCTGATGGCCAGTCATTAGAAAATGTACATTGGTCACTAAGCTTGTATCTTTTATCCGCTTTACAAAACCCCATATTCCTTTTCGTTACTGTGATAGATCTCTTCAATCCCCTTTCCTTTTGCCCTGGCTAAAATCTCCATCCGCACTGTTAATTGTTTCATGGTAAAATTCAATATAGCTTGTTGGTCATTACCAAATGGATTACCCAACTGATCATATCCCTCCGTATTTAATGTGATGGCCAGTGGCGAAAGTTCCACCATTCTCTTTTCAACCTGTTTAAAGATATGTGGATGTTCACTGATGATTCTCTGCAGCAGGAAGGTCCCATAAGCAATATGGCGTGATTCATCCTTCTTCAAAAGACCCACACCTTTTAATAAACCAGGCATCATTTTATTAGCTTCAAGAGTCTGATAAAAGCCGAAATATCCTGTTTCTGCAAGTACACCCTCGGTAAACATATTATAAACAGTGGCTGCTTCTGCCAATGCTTCAGGGGATTGATCGGATAAAAGTTTCTCCATGGCTTCAGGCAATATTTCATAAAAAATCGATTTATAAGTGTCTGAGTGATAAACCGTCAAATCACCCGTTTCACCTATTTGATCTAATGTATAACGAAAGAACTCCATATGCTTCGCTTCCTCGAACAGAAATGTCGTTAAATACATTTCTTCTTCAATCCTGCCTTCCTTGGCAATCGTCATTATTAGGGGAAGCAAATCCAAAGTCACCGCTTCTTCTCCGCCCTGAAAAAGGGAAATGATCCTTAATAACACTTGCCTTTCAATATCAGTAAAAGACTTCCAATCTTCTTTATCCTGACTGAAATCAATGTCACGAGGATTCCATATACCGAATTTCTTTGCCTTTTGATAAAGTTTAAATGGTAGGGTATCTTCTCTAAAACTCCGGCTGGTGGTCGTTAAATTCATTCTTTTCATGATAAAGCCTCCTTGAAATTATGAACTTTTGAATCCCTAAGGATTTTTTAAAATTGTAAGAGTTTTCATTATATTGTAAGATATTAGTAGCATTTATCCTAGTACTGAAAATGTAGGGAGGAATAAAGTCGAATGCTAGAGGAAACTCTGTTGAATCATGTAAAAAAGATTTCCCAACAAAAAGATATGGCAAATAAATCACAAATGATCGTAAAGGGCTGTGTGGATTTTTTTTCATTTCAACGAGCATCTTTATTCAGTTACTCATGTTTAACAGGAATGGGTGAAGGAATATGTGCATGTACAAGTGAAGATACCTTTTCATTACATAATGTTAGAGAAAATATTCATGATATATACCCCATCCACCAAGCAGTCATCCATAACAAACCCATATACTTAACCATTCAGCATGCTAAATCCTCCATCCCTGCAAAATACGTTAAAAGATTTTCCATCTCATCATTGGCAATCATTCCGATAATTATGAATGACTTGGCCATCGGTTTAGTTTTGGTTGACCCCATTCACGCCAACGGGCCAGTTACCAAGAATGATTTAATGAAGCTTTCCCATTATTTAAAACTGGCTGTCGGTTCAACATTGGATTCCGCCCCTCCCACTTACCTTCTAAGCAAACGTGAAGTGGAGGTTCTTCAATATTTAGCCAATGGAATGGGATTAAAGCAAATGGCACCAAAAATGAGCGTTAGTGAATTTACCGTCAGAGATCATATTTCATCTGCAATCAGGAAATTGGGAGTGAATCATCGAACAGAAGCCGTCGCGGTTGCCATAAGACACAAAATGATTATGTGAAAACAAAAAAAACCTTCAAAGAAGGTTTTTTTTGTTTAAGTATCATTGAGTCACTTTTTCTTCAACTTTCGTAGTCCAGTTCAACTCGTCTGCGACTTTACCTGTTTGGACACCTGTCAGTGTATCATAAAGCTTTTTAGAAAGTTCGCCAGTTTCCCCGTTTTGAACAATCATTTCTTCACCATTCCACAAAAATTCACCAATTGGTGATATGACCGCGGCTGTACCTGTTCCAAAGGCCTCTTCCAATTGACCTAATTTATAGGCTTCATGGACTTCCTCCATCGAAATGCGTCTTTCCGACACGGGTAGACCCCAATGTTTCAGCAATTCGATAATGGAATCACGAGTAATACCCGGAAGGATACTTCCATTTAAAGCAGGAGTGATAATTTCACCATTAATTTTGAAGAAAACATTCATGCTTCCAACTTCTTCGATATACTTTTTCTCTACTCCGTCTAACCAAAGAACTTGGGCATAACCCATCTTTTCGGATACTTCCTGGGCTTTTAGGCTCGATGCATAATTACCGCCCGTTTTGGCTTCACCTGTACCTCCATTAACTGCACGTGTGAAAGCTGACTCCACTGCAATTTTAACTGGATGGATGCCTTCTTTATAATACGAGCCCACTGGTGACATGATGATGATGAACTGATATTTATCCGATGGAGAAACTCCCAGATATGGCTCAGTAGCTATAATGAATGGCCTGATATATAAAGATGTCCCTTCTGCCTGGGGAATCCAATCCTTATCAACGCTTATTAAAGTCTTTAAGGCCTTCAACGCAAAATCAACGTCGATATCCGGTATGCATAATCGGCTATTTGAACTATTTAAGCGTTGGAAATTCTTTTCCGGACGGAATAGGATAATTTCATCTTCTGGTGTTGCATATGCCTTCAATCCTTCAAAAACGGATTGACCATAGTGGAAAATCATAGCTGACGGCTCTAATGAGAGCGGTTGATAAGGAACAATTCTTGGATCATGCCACCCTTGCCCTTGTGTGTAATCCATAATAAACATATGATCGGTAAACTGCTTACCGAACTCAAGCTGGTCCGCCTGTGGTTTTTCTTTCTTTGTTGTACTAAGCGTGATTTGCATGTCATGTTCCTTCATTACCAAAACCCCTTGTTGATTAAATTTACAAGATTTCACTTCCATAAAATCTATCTTTAATTAGTTTACTCCTATCAGGAATCATAGTTCAAGCCTTTAAGACGAAATTTTCGGAATTTTTTTAAAATAAATGGAATTTTTTTGATTTCCAGACTATGATTTCTGATAAAAAGAATAAACTTTCCCCGAAACCCTTCAAAAAATCATTCCGATTGTTCTCTGGGGAACTTGAACTCGTAAATATTAGTTTATTTTAACAAAATAATTACTATAAAGCCAATGAGAATATTTCTAGTTCATGGCACCTAAAGGAAATTCACTCATTTCCCTTTTATAACCAATAAATTGATAAAAATGATGTGCAGGGATTCGTGATTACAGGTGCTCTTCAAACACTAAGAGCTGATACCTAACTTATAAAGATAAAAAAACCAAAAAATTATATCATTTCCTGACCCATAAAGTTGGCTTTTTTATGCCATTCCTAATTTTCACCCAATGGAATATAGAGGAAATTTTTTCATGAAATTCAATTAAGTAGTTTACTACTAAATAATAATCTTATATACTTATCCCACAAGATAGATAAAACGCATGCAAAACAATATATTATAGATAAAACGCATGCAACTTTCTTATTTTTGACGAAATGGGGTAACAACATGACAAAAAACAGGTGGTTAATCGCTTTATCCGCTATCGCCATTCACCTTTCCATTGGTGGTGCATACGCCTATAGCGTATACAAAAAACCATTAGTTGAGACTATGGGGTGGTCAGAAACTGAAGTAACCTTAGCATTCACAATAATGATGGCGCTTGCAGGAACTTCTGCAGCCTTCTTTGGTAAATTCGTGGAAAAAAATGGTCCAAGAAAGTCAGCTATGGTCGCAGCTGTATTATTCGGTTTAGGACAAGCCGGTTCCGGTTTGGCAGTAATGGTCGATTCACTTCCGCTTTACCTGATGACCTATGGGGTTTTAAGTGGACTTGGCATGGGGATCGGGTACATTTCACCAGTATCCACTTTGGTCAAATGGTTCCCAGATCGCAGGGGATTGGCAACAGGAATGGCAGTATTAGGATTCGGTGCCGGAGCTCTCATTACAGCCCCAGTAGCTGCAAGCCTTATGGAATCCGTTGGCATTTATACTACATATTATATTTTAGGCGCTGGCTATTTCATACTGATGTTCTTCGGTGCATCCTATATTGCACCTCCAAAGGCCAACTGGCTACCTGAAGGAATGAAAAAAGATATTGAGTCCGGTAAGAAAGAACTGAAGAAAGACCTAAGGCAATTAACTGCAAAAGAAGCGGTTAAAACTAAACACTTCTGGATGTTATGGTCCATGAAATTGATAAATACAAGTGCAGGGATCATGATGATCTCGGTAGCTTCACCGATGGCTCAAGACGTTGTCGGTCTGTCTGTAGCAGGTGCAGCAACATTAGTCGGCATAATGGGAATCTTTAATGGCGGAGGAAGACTTGGCTGGGCAGCAGCATCCGATTATATTGGACGTCCAAATGTTTTTGTCATTTTCTTCATCATTCAAATCGGAGCATTCCTTTTACTTCCAACGACTACAAATACACTATTGTTCCAAGGTCTCATCTTGCTGGTCGTAAGTTGTTATGGAGGAGGATTTTCAAATCTCCCTGCCTTTGCCGGGGATTTATTTGGAACCAAGGAAATTGGGGCCATCCACGGTTATCTTTTAACTACGTGGTCTCTAGGCGGGGTTTGCGGACCAATGTTGGTTACTGCAATCAGGGAAAGTACGAACAGTTACATCCCGGTATTCTACGTTTTCGCAGCATTAATTGCGATAGCATTCGCCATCTCCATCTGGTTGCGTCTCGACATTAAAAAAATGCAAAGACAACAGAAACAAGGAGTAACGAACACGTTAAGTAAAATATCCTAATTTAAAACCTTGCAAAAAGGCATTATCAAGTAACTTCCCTAAACGGAATTTACCTTTGATGATGCCTTTTTTAAATTTTTTATTGTCATAACGGTGTATCTTTTGGACCTGTAGCACATCCGAATATTTTTTGGATTATGCCATCCCCACCGGATTCTTTTCTCGTGCAGTTGTGAGCATTTCTCGCAGTTAGTCTTGGGAAATGCAGTTAGCGGTGCTATCCTTGTAGGCGGACTTTATTTTGGACTTAGCACGTAAAGACAGGAAAGCGTCATTGTGAATTAAGATGAACTTCATTTTACAGTGAAAGTCTTGTTTTCGTTTCCATATAACAACTTCGTTTGGTTGCTGCTATACCTATAGGAAATCGAAAAAGTATAAGAAATACGAATTCCAGCTTTATAAACAAAAATTGAAAAAGCACAATCGAATTAAAGTTAAATGATAAACGTTCATCAATATAACATGTTTTGCACCAAACATTTGAACAAGTTATATAGTTTAACATTAAGCTAATTCAGGGAATCAAGTAAGAGATGGAATTAGGGGGGATTGTCTTGTGGATCAATAAATCGTTTTTCAAATATGCATGCGCGACCATTTTGATCATTTTAATTATTTTTTTACTAGGTAAGATTGATTACGTTCTGCTGCCGTTACAAAAAATCATTGCTGCCATGTTTTTCCCTATTATTGTGGCTGGGCTTTTATACTATATATTACGGCCGGTCGTTAACCTGTTAACTAAATTTATCCCTAAATCAGCAAGCATCTTCACCGTTTTTTTGATTATATTTAGCATGATTGGGATGGTAAGTTACTTTGGAAGTCCTGTAATCGTGGACCAATTTCAAAAATTATCTGAAAACCTCCCCAGCAAAGTCAAGGAATTCTCTAAAGAATCTGAAGTGATGATTGAAAAAAATGATTTTGGCATGGTTAATATGGAAGATATAAAAGAAAAAGCGGTCACGCATTTGAAAGATTACTCGGAAAAACTAATAGTGAATGTCAATACTATTTTTTCCACGATCACCAGTATATTAACTGTATTGGTCATAACTCCATTCATTTTATTCTATTTCTTGAAGGATGGAGATAAATTAAGACCATTTCTATTAAAATATATACCGAACGATGTAGAATCTGAGGGGAATACGATTTTAAAAGACGTTGATAAAGCCCTTTCAACTTATATTATCGGTCAATTCATCATATCAATCGTCATTGGTACTTTGATGTATTTCGGCTACCTGATTATCGGTCTCGATTATGCACTCGTATTAGCTCTATTCGCCATGATTTTTACCGTTGTACCATTCCTTGGTCCATTAATAAGCATTATCCCTGCCCTATTCATTGCCTTACAGCAAGACATTGGGTTGGCAGTGAAAGTACTCATTGTCCTTACCGTTGTTCAACAGGTCGAAGGGCACTTGGTTACACCGAATATTATGGGAAAACGACTTAACATTCACCCACTTACCATTATCTTATTGCTGCTTGCTGCAGGATCAATATACGGTTTTATTGGCATTTTAATCGCTATCCCCGCTTATTCCGTAGTAAAAACGATTATAGGTAATTTCAGGAAATTTTATAGATTACGGAAAAGGGTTGCATAAACAAGAAGCGTTGTCTACATATTTTAAATTTTTCTTTAGATCTCAGAAATCCGCTTCCTTTTCGCCGACAGTCCGGCTAGCCACTTACTCGACAGAAATGTCACAAATCCCTTCTATTTAAGGAGGTTTATCGATATAAAACTGTAAAAAACATGAAGGATTGTCTAATTCAGTTGATTGAACGGAAGGCGCGAGACTCCTGCGGGTGCTAAGAGCGCCGAGGAGACTCCCGGACCGCCCGCCGGAAAGCCCACAAAAAAAGTTCCAGTTGATTTCATAAAACCGTAACAAGAAGGATAACCTATTTTCGTTATAAAATGATGTTCGGGGTGAGACCATTTCCTCCCTTTTGTAGACAAACTAAAAACGTTGATAATTCTATCAACGTTTGTTTAATAATTTTTTAACAATGCGTTTAAAAAAAGCTTTAAAGCTTTTCTTTTTGATAACTTGCTGTGCATGATATTGCTTCTCGATATAAATTTCTTCTTTGTTTATGGCATTAATTTCTGCTAATACCAGACCCAAACCGGAGTTATGATCTTTGTTTAGCACAATTTTGTAAGGAATATTATGACTCATTGCCAATTTTATATATTTCCCTAAATATTGATAGTCCATCTGACCATTTAAAAACAAATTTGAATGGGGATGCTGCTTCATCAATTGCTCTATCTCCGGATATACATTCGTTTCAAAGACTTGGCTTTTTTTTAGGACGATGACGACGCGCTCCCGTAATGTGCCCAGAAATTCCCTACGTTCACCAGGCTTGATTTCTTTTGGACCATGGATGCCTTGTTCTAGATAGTCCTCCACCTTTAGGCGTGACAATTCTTTCCCACCTCCGCTTTCACTTCAATAATGTATGTAATATGGCCAAAAATAGTGCCCATGATTTCTAGGTATGCCAAAAAGCAGAAAGTTGCTCTGGATTTAATATTACACATTTTTAGTCTACCCCCACTTTAAAAAATTGTCACTCTAGCTTCACTTCATGCATAGGATAGTATATGTGTAAATGTAGGTTGCTTAAATGAGGGACGGGGAAAACATGAAAAAATTAATAGTATTTATATTAATATTCGCTTTTAGTTTTGTTGGGTTCAGTAAAACTTCAGATGCGGCAGCTCGACAACTGATTATCATCAATAAAGCCAATAATCAGCTTGCCTATTACGAAAATGATAAATTGGTGAGGGTATTCAGCGTGGCGACAGGAAAAAAAGCCTCTTACACTCCTGAAGGAAAGTTCAAGGTAGTGACAAAGATTGTGAATCGTCCCTATTATAAAGGCAACATTAGAGGCGGAGACCCAAAAAACCCACTAGGTAAAAGATGGCTGGGAATCAATGCAAGGAATACACCAGGAAATACGTACGCAATACATGGCAATAATGATCCTACCACTATTGGGAAATATATAAGTGCCGGTTGTATTCGTATGTATAACAATGATGTTCAATGGCTGTACGATCGGGTGAAAATGAACACTGCAGTGTTGATCGCCAGTTCGAATAAATCATTTGCCACCATTGCTGCCGCTAATGGATATAAAGTGAGCGGATCTGTGAGCCTACCTGTAAATACCAGCGCTTCCCTGAAGAAAGGAAGCAGTGGCCCCCAAGTAATTGAACTGCAAAAAAGGTTAACTAAACTTGGATACAGTACAAAAGGAGTAGATGGGGCATTTGGAAAAAACACCGAATCTGCTGTTAAGAAATTTCAAAAATCCAAAAAACTCACTTCTGACGGGGTCGTTGGACCAAAAACGAAAAAAGCGCTTGGACTTAAATAATTTACATTACCGATATCCACTGTTTAGAGGATATCTTTTTTTATGTTTTAATTGTACAACCTATACATTATTACCCATATCGACTTTAATTTTCCACCATCAGTTATTGACTTTATGTTATAATTTATACATCAACAGCTAATCATAATCGCACTGTCATTACATACAAGGAGGTAATACAAATGTACGATGAAATTCTTTTAACATCCATTAAAGCAATTTTTGTAATTGGCACCATCGCAATGTTTGTGATTTTAGGATTCGTAAAAGGACGCCGTTTTTAACTTTATTTTTATACCGGTAATCAGGTTATTTTTCACTCAGAAAAAAAGCATATCCTCCCTGGGTATGCTTTTCCTCACCAATTCCAATAATCCGTTTTATCTAAAAGTTGATCGATGTCAATTGTATCAAGATGGAATGGAACTGACTCTTCTGCAATCGCTTCAGTGGCTAACAATAATTGGTCGATATCAATAATGGCCAAAACAGTCCTCTCCCTTTTTTTAAATGGTCTTTACCCTCATTTTCAATACTTTAAACACTTCGTTCAAAAGAAATTTTATTAGAGGGTATCCTTTAAATTTTACATTTGACATTCATTTAAGATGCAGTGAGTCTTTTTCAGATCCTTCCGGAGAAAGAGTATGTATCAATTTAACCAGCTTATAAAAGGTCCCGCTGCAGATTGTTACCTCGGGCAGATTATGAAATATTGATTTTTTATTAATATGATAATTGTCTTTCTCGGGTGAATACACAATAATTTTCTTATTTAAAGATAAGGCATATCCAAGCTCATATAGATTACCTTTTCCTGCTGTTAGGAAGATCAGCAGGAAATCGGCTGCCTCTATCCCCTTTTTTTCAAATTCTCCAATTCCGTCCGCTATTTGGTTTTTCTCATCATTCGTAATCAAATTAAAGTCATTCACACAAGTAAACCCTTTTGAAGTCAATTTCTTGATCAATGATCTTACTTGCTTCAAATTTTTTTCGTCAGATGCTATATAATATTTCACAGATACACCTCCAAAATATATAATTATTGATACTTTTTACCTATATTACCTATACTATACATATTCGTTATAAAGAACACAATATCCTTTCCTCAAAAATAAAAAATAATTAAAGGGATACAAGCAAAACAAAAAAACCATCATTCCTTTTACAGGTAATGATGGTTTTTCAAATATGCAGTGGTATCATTCCGGGTTACAAAATGTTCATTGAATATAAAAAAAAACAAAATAAAAACCTTGTCCCCTAATCGGCAAGGTTTTTTTATTTTTCATATGTGATATTTTCTATTTCAATCCTGAAGGGTGCAGCCTCACAAATATTAATTCCCCTATCCAGATTCACCTTTTCCATTTCACTTGCATCCGGGATTGTTTTTTTATCGTGAATAAAATGTTCGACCATGGCTTCCAACAGCTCTTGAGCACAAGCTAAGGCATCTACCCGATTCCTACCGCTAACAGAAGAAATAATTCCTTCTCGCCTAAAATCCGGGAAGCAAACTTGAACGGAAAAAGAATCGATAATCAACGGGTGCTTTTCATAATAGAATACGGCTGGATACTCAAAGATTTGAATGGTCAAATTATCATCCCTTTATATAATATTTAGGCTTTTATATTAATAATAACATGAATTTCCATTTTTTATAAGTTTAATTTACTTTTATTCGTTTATCAAGTTAAAAATTACATTCAATAGGTTGTTATGTCCGTACTTACTGCGAAATAAAAAAACACCAGGAAGATCAGGATCACGAGAACATTCAAGATTATTCCAATAATGCTGCACACTTTTCCAGCTGTCACTAATCCATTTCCAGATTCACCTGTAAGCTTAATTTCTTTTTTACTCTTCGAGGCAAATATTAAACCTAAAATACCTAATATGATGCCTATGAATGGAATTAACAGGGATAATACCCCCATGATCAATGCAACAATCGCTTTGCTATTGCTTTGTTTGATTTCCGACATATAATCCACCTTCTTTCTTCCATTATATATACGGTCAGTAAAAGGAAAAGATTCGTTTTTTGTTCTTATACTCCTCTAATATTCCGATGATTTCAGAAATCCACTCCCTTCTCGCCGCAAGCAATTAGCGGTGTTTCAGCAAGCCGGTTATTCGGCAGTTGGGTCGCAAATTCTTCAAACTAGTAAGGTTTTCATCACTAATAAAAAAAGTAAAATACATGAGGATATCCAAGTTTTCTTTCCGAACCTCCTTTTGTAGACAAGTAGAAAACGACTCATTTCTGAGTCGTTTTCTTAGGTTCGTTTCAATTCAAGTCTTTGGGCTACCAAAGAAAGACAATAGTTAACTATGAAATACATGAAAGCCACCAGGATCAAAATAGGTATTAAGTACTTTTGACTTTGTCCATATATGATTTGACCATGATGAGTCAGTTCCGGTAAAGAGATGACAACAGCTAAAGAGGTATCCTTTAATAATGAAATGAATTGGCTGACAATAGGAGGAACCATGCGGCGCAGCGCTTGGGGCAGAATAATATGTATCAAAGCCTGTGTATAGCTCAAGCCTGATGAACGTGCAGCTTCCATCTGGCCTTTATCAATCGATTTAAGCCCACTTCGAATGACTTCAGAAAGCATGGCAGACTCGAAAATTGTCAAGGCAACAATCGCTGCTGGAATGATTTCCAGTTTAATCCGCACCTCAGGCAAAGCAAAATACGTAAAAAATATTATTAATAACAGCGGTAAATTACGTACCGTTTCTACAATCAGAGCTAATATTTGTGATAACACCGGCACCTTTGCGTAACGGATTATACCTACAAGCCCGCCAATAATGAAACTTAGAATAATGGATATAAAAGCTACCTGGAGCGTTACCCAAAATCCTTCCAATAAAAACATAAGATTATCTGGTGAATAGGCACCTGCAAAATCCATATCATATACCTCCCTCAATTACTCTTAGCCAGACGTTTTTCCAAATAACCAACGCCAAAACTTAAAGGAATGGTAAGTATTAAGTAAAACGCTGCAACGAAAATGTACACATCAAACACGACAAATGTCCTTGAAGAAATCAAATCCCCGTGGTACATAAGATCGAGTCCTGCAACGACGGCTAAAATGGAAGAATTCTTAACTAGATTGATAAATTGGTTCCCTAAAGGAGGTATGACTATTTTAACGGCCTGCGGCAATATGACGAGCCTCATCGCCTGCCCATATGTCAGACCTGATGAACGGGCAGCTTCCATTTGACCCTTTGGCACGGAAAGTATGCCCGCTCGAATTGCCTCAGCTATGAAAGATGAAGTGTAAATGGTCAAGGCCAATGTCCCTGCGTATAGACCGCTTAGTTTTAGACCGAGAAAGAAGAAAAAGGTAATGATCAATAACGGTATATTCCGAATGAACTCGACATAGGCGGTACCCAGCCAGTTTAGTGGCTTTATCGGCGCAATCCGCATGATAGCAATAAGCACACCAAGAATCAAACTCGCCACCAACGCGATCAAACTCGACATGATCGTATTTCTAAAGCCTAATAAATACATATCCAGGTTCTCTGTTAAAATGGAGAAATCAAGCACGGCGTACACTCCTTTAACTAGTAAGGATGAGCAAAACGCTCATCCTCACAGACAAATGTTCAAATGTTATTTAAGGTCAGCTTCCTTTATACATTTGCTTAAAATGTTTAATGTTTAATCCATTTATCATGGATCTCATCGTACTTGCCTGAATCTTTAAGTGACTTAAGGGCTTTATTCAACTCGTCAACAAAGTCAGCATTTCCTTTTTTCACGGCAATTCCATAAGGCTCTTCCGTAAATGTACCGCCAACAAGTTCATAACTTGGATCTTCATCCGCCATTCCATAAAGGATGGAATCATCCGTGGTCAAGGCATCCCCTTGTCCGGATTTAAGTGCAGCGAACGCTTCGGAATAGTTTTCAAATTCAAGCACTTGTGCTTCAGGAGCCTTTTCACGAATATTTATGGAAGAGGTAGAGCCCTTGACGGCCAATACCTTTTTCCCTTTTAAGCTATCAATACCCTTAATATCGCTGCCCTTTTTGACTAACAAAGATTGTCCGGCATCGAAGTAAACATCAGTGAAGTCAACTTCTTTTTTACGATCTTCCGTGATCGTCATGGTCGCTACAATCGCATCGATATCACCATTATTCAATAATGCCATCCTTGTCTTAGAAGTCACTTCTTTGAATTCAACTTTATTCTCATCACCAAGGATTTCTGCTGCAAGAGCTTTGGCGATATCAATATCAAAGCCTTCTACTTCTCCAGTTTTAGGATTTTTCAGTCCGAATAGCCTTGTATCATTTTTCACCCCAAAAACGATCTTATCCTTTTCCTTCACTTGTGCGAGAACATCTTTTTCTTTGTCTTTTCCCCCACCCTCTTCAGCTTTGTCTGAATCATTCCCCCCGCCGCATCCGGCTAATAAGATGACAGCCAGTAATGATAGCAAAGATAATTTTAACCATTTCTTTTTCTTCAACATGCAATTCACCCCTGTTTTTTTATTTAATGATTTAATATACGGCTAAGGAATAAACGAGCCCTCTCTTCACGAGGATTGGCGTAAAACTCAGCCGGTGATGCCTCTTCCAAAACCCTGCCTTCGTCCATGAATACGATTCGATCCGCTACTTCACGGGCAAATCCCATTTCGTGCGTAACCACCACCATCGTCATTCCTTCATGGGCAAGGGCTTTCATTACATCCAGTACCTCGCCGATCATTTCTGGATCCAAGGCTGAGGTAGGTTCATCGAATAGCATGATTTCGGGCCCCATTGCCAAACCTCGGGCAATCGCTACCCGTTGTTGCTGTCCACCTGAAAGCTGGGAAGGAAATGAATTCGCTTTATCACCAATCCCCACTTTGTCCAAATACTTTAGTGCAATCTTCTTCGCTTCCTCTTCGGATTGTCCTAAAACCTTCCTGGGGGCAAGCATGATATTCTCGAGCACGGTTTTATGAGGATACAAGTGAAAATGCTGGAAAACCATACCGATGTTCCGACGGAGTTTGTTTATGTCCGTTTTTTTATCCGCTACATTTGAACCATTTATGGAAAGGGAACCTTCCGAAATGGTCTCTAGACGATTAATGCATCGAAGCAGTGTACTTTTCCCTGATCCGGACGGTCCGATGACCACTACCACTTCCCCCTTCTTGATTGTAAGATTAATCTCTTTCAATACATGGAAATCTCCATAAAACTTATTCACTCGGTCAAAAACTATCATAATTAGCCCCCCGCCCATAATCATTCTTCAAAAACTGAAAATTTATAATAATCAGAATTATAAAAGCGTAATATAGCATACTCCTAACTCGAATCAAATTTTATGTATTATCCTTTCTCCCACTAATATTTCCCAATATTTCGAGAGTGATAGTGAAACGACATTTTTATTGTTATTTTAAACTAGTAATTGAAATAATATATTCAATATTCACACTTTTTATTATATAAAATCTTTCTTAAAATTACCATATAAACTTTAATTTGTTAAAAATGATATCATATTCCATGATATTATTGCTATATTTCATAAAACTGAATAAGTAAAAACTGTTTCCCCCCAATCCATTCCCTCTTTTTGTGAAAAATCATTTATTTCCCGTAAGCACAACGAGCTTTTGTAAATCGACGAAAAAAAAGACAGCAATTGCTGTCTTTTTCATCATTCCTTTAACGCATCTTCAAATGGCGCTGAATATAAACCTCTTGGCGCCAGCATATCCGTATCCGATTCACGGATTTCCCCACCGTGAGTATATGGACCTGCTGGAAAATAATCAAACATTTCACTTTCCTTATGTATGATCAAGAAATAATCGAATATATCATCCATAAGCTCCTGATGTTCATCTATTTTCATGATTTCGCCACATTCATCAATTTCAAAGTTTTCATTAATCGCATCTTGAAGTTCCTCATTATTTGAATACGCGATATAAAAATCGACATCCCCGCACTCCATGCATAGCAAGAGCTTTTCTTCTAGTGCTTCTTCATAGGTTTTCAGAACGATTTCCTTTAAAATGGCATCAATCTTCCCAGTATTAATCAGTTTAATTTTAGTCTGGAACACAAAACCCCTCCAATCAAATACAGCATTTAAAAAAGTAAACGCCAGTTAAACAAGCTCACCCTTTAATATAAATGAAATTGTTGAAGATCATTTCCAAATCAACACATAAATCCAAGTCACTAAGTTCGTTTACTAACCGCCATGGGAATCCAGCCCAAGACTTGGTCATCAAGGGCAATACATGCAATCTGTCCGGATCCCGTTTTTGGAATTAGATAGAAACCCTCCGTTTCGTGCATATAATAAGTTTGCCCACATAATTAGAATCATAATCTTCTATAATACAAAGAAAAAGATGATCGGAAGCGTAATCAAGCTTAATGATGTACTTATGAAAGTAGCACTTGATACGAATTCAGGTTCTGTATTGAATTGGAGTGCATACATCGTAGTGTTGGCCGCCGTTGGCATGGCAGCTACGATGATCATGATATGCCTGACCATTTCACCCACTGGTAAGGCAAGTGATAACAGGAATGCAATGGCTGGTGAAACGGCAAGTTTAAGAAGCAGCGAAACTGATAGCTTTCGATAGGCAATCTTTTTCAGGGAAATGTTGGCCAGCTGCATTCCCAGTGTAATCATGATTGTTGGGATCGCTGCATTTGCAACAAGGTTAATAGCTTCCAAAACCGAATTGCTTAAAGGTATGTTCACGAACTGAAATACTGTACCCGCCATGGCTCCATAAACAATTGGCATCCGACATACTGCTTTAATCGCTGTTTGGACTCCGTTACCTTCCGGGCTGCCCTTTGCTGCGAAATAAATGCCTATCGTGCACATCACTAACTGCTGTCCCACCATAAGGATGATTGCATAATCGAGTCCTGCGGCTCCGAATAACAGGAAAATGACGGGTGTTCCGTAATTCCCGTTATTCATGAAAGCCGATGCCAATATCATGCCGCTTGTTTCAGTGACTGTATAATTGCGGAAAAAAGATATGATGTAGACTACCAGAATGAGAGATAGACAGAGTACTATCGTGAATAAGAATAGATAAAAATAATTAATCGTAAATTCTGCGGAATAAAAAGTTCGGAATACAAGAAAAGGTGACATTAAATATAATGCCATCGTGGAAATCGATTTTGTATCAAGCTTAAACTTTTTCTGACCGATGAAACCTAAAACAAATATACCGAATATCGGTAAAAGAACTCCCAAAAACCCCATGCATATCACCTTCATAATTCTAATGATTTTCTTCTAACAATATCAGTTTTATAATTATTTGTAAAAATTCTTTTAAACCACTTTTGATTGCACATCATATAATCTAACGCAATATCTGTTTTCTTTATTTTCAGAAAATAATATCCCGTTTCCCAATGCATATGGTATATTGTTTATTATATTTACGTCAATAAACGTAACATCAATACTATTTTTGGTTATTAATATATGAAGGGGTGTTTTTTAGTGGATGTAAAATTCATGGAGATGGCTGTTCGGCTTGCATATGAGAATGTTGTGGCAAAGAATGGGGGACCTTTTGGCGCTATAATCGTTAAAGATGGCAAAGTCGTAGGCAGAGGATGTAATAATGTGACAACGGCCAACGATCCAACAGCTCACGCCGAAGTGCAGGCGATTCGTGATGCATGCAGGAATCTCGACAGCTTCCAGCTTACAGATTGCGAAATTTACACTAGCTGCGAACCTTGCCCCATGTGCATCGGTGCTATTTATTGGGCACGTCCAAAAGCCATTTATTACGCATGTACTAAAGAAGATGCTGCACTTATTGGATTTGATGATCACTTTATATACCAGGAACTTGCCCTGCCAATGGAAAAACGCACGATAAAAATGGAACAACTGTCTTTTAATGACCACGAATTACCATTCCGAACTTGGGAAACCATTACTGAAAAAGTGAAATATTAACCGGTTATATTTTTGCCAAAGGGGTTACGCATATGAAAAAAAACTTGCTTAAAAGGAGAATAGATGTTGCAGCTGGAAGAACACCTGCGGATTGCGTCATTAAGAACGGGCAAATCATAGATGTTTTCAATGGTGATATCTATACAGGCGACATTGCTATCGTCGATGGTTTTTTTGCTGGAATCGGGTGTTATGAGGGTATTTCAGAAATCGATGCAGCAGGAAAATTCGTATGCCCTGCATTCATTGATGGCCATGTCCATATTGAATCTTCGATGGTAAGGCCTTCGGAACTCGCTAAAATCCTCCTTTTACATGGTGTGACCAGCATCATTGCAGACCCACATGAAATTGCCAATGTTTCTGGCAAAATGGGCATGAAATATATGATTGATCAATCCGATCAACTTCCTTTTGACTTTTACTTCATGATGCCTTCTTGTGTACCTGCTACGGAGTTTGAACATTCTGGTGCTGTCTTGAAAAGTGAAGATTTAATTCCGTTTTATCAAAACCCCAGAGTGCTCGGTTTAGCCGAAGTCATGAATTTCCCGGCCGTTTCACATACGGAGGAAGACATGCTGCAAAAAATATACGATGCTAATAGACTAGGCAAAAGCATCGATGGCCATGCGGCAGGATTATCCGAACAACAGCTCGATGTTTATATGTGCGCAGGCATTAAAACGGATCATGAATGCACTACAGCGGAAGAAGCAAAAGAAAGACTGCGTAAAGGAATGTATCTTATGATCAGGGAAGGCACTGTTGCCAAAGACTTAAAAAACCTGATTCCAGTAATAAATGAGAAGAACTCCCGCCGTTGTCTTTTCGTCACCGATGACCGCCACCTTGACGATATTGTATCTGAGGGTAGTATCGATCACAACGTTCGACTTTCCATAAAAACAGGTGTCCCGCCAATTACCGCCATTCAAATGGCGACCATTAATGCAGCAGAATGTTTTGGTTTAAAGGAAACTGGTGCCATAGCACCTGGATACAAGGCGGACTTCCTTATATTGGATGAACTTGATTCAGTCATCATCCACTCGGTCTTTAAAGAGGGAAAGCTTATCGTTCAAAATAATCGTTTACTTAACTTTCCACCTGAAAAGGAACAGGTCATTGACGACGGGTTGAAGCACTCCGTTCAATTTCATGAAATTACGGAAGGTGATCTGGCGATACCTTTTAAAAATAAGTTCGCTAATATTATTGAGATAACTCCAAACAGCTTGATTACAAAGCATTCGATTGAACCGGTTACACTTAATCAGGATGGGCTATTCCGGTTCTCCGAACATGTTGATCATATAAAACTTGCTGTAATTGAACGGCATCACATGACCAAACAAGTAGGATTAGGAATCGTCAAAGGGCTCGGCTTGAATTCAGGCGCAATTGCCACGACAGTAGCCCATGATTCACATAATTTGATCATTGCCGGGACTAATGATCTAGATATGCTTATGGCAGCAAACGAAATCAAAAAAATGCAGGGTGGATTGGCCGTAATCCAAAATGGGGAAATACTCGCTTCCCTTCCCCTTCCGATAGCTGGATTGATGAGCGAGTGGAATTATATGGATGTTGTCCGTTCATTGAAAAAAATCGATGGAGCCCTATTGAAACTGGGTGCAAACAGGCATTTCAACCCTTTCCTTACACTTGCATTCTTGGCGTTACCTGTCATCCCTGAAATTAAACTGACGGATCAGGGTTTATTTTCAGTTTCTGAGTTTAGGCATATTCCTATCGAAGCATCAAAGCCAGTCGATAAACTTTGACCCCCTAGTGGGGTTTTTTTTCTACTCAGCCCAGTAATTTCTATATGAATCAGGTTCCAACTCGACTTAAATCGGGAAAAGGATATAATGGGTATCATCTATGATAAAATAAAATTAAGCACAAATCTTTCTTGGAGGAGATAAATATGGCAAAACATGATCATCAAACCCTAATTGGATACATAGGCACTTACACGAAAGGAAACAGCAAAGGTATTTACCGATTCACTTTAGATACAGCAGAAGGAAAACTCAGTACACCGGTTCTTGCAGCAGAATTAACCGATCCGACTTATGTCGCCATCAGCCAGGACAAAAAGAATCTCTACGCCATTTTGAAAGAAGCGGGCAGCGGTGGAGTTTCAGCCTATGCGATCAATGAAGAATCAGGTGAGCTTACCTTATTGGGCAAACAACTGACACCAAATGGCTCTTCCTGCCATATAAGTGTCGACAGCAAGAAACAGGTCTTGGTCACTTCCAGTTATGGAGAAGGCGTGATTGAATCTTATCCGCTTCATGACGATGCGACCCCTTTGCCCGTATCATCCACTGTTCAGCATGAGGGTCAAGGACCGAACGAAGAACGTCAGGAAAAAGCCCACACTCACTTCGCCGGGTTCACACCGGATGAAAGGTTCATTGCTGTAGTAGACCTCGGAATGGATAAAGTAATAACCTATAAAATAGATAATGGGGTTTTGGAAGAAGTACACAGCTTATCTGTTGCCCCCGGCAGCGGACCACGGCACTTGACCTTCCACCCAAACGGAAAATTTGCGTATGTTATGGCAGAACTTGTACCAGAAGTCATTGTTTTGAGCTTCGATAGTCAAACAGGAAGCTTTTCTGAATTACAAACGGTTCGATCCGTCCCGGAAGATTTCAAGGAAAATAACCAAGGAAGCGCCATTCATATTTCTGATGACGGGCATTTCATATATGCTGCAAACCGCGGACATGATAGTATTGCCGTTTATCAAATCAATCAAGAAACAGGTAAACTGGCATTCGTGGAACTGGTTTCTACTGAAGGACATTGGCCACGTGATTTTTCATTGGATCCTAGCGGAAAATTCCTGATCGCTTCTAATGAACAATCAGGGAACCTGACCCTATATGCCCGAAATGGACATGACGGAAAGTTAACATTACTGCAAAAAGATGTTCAAGTACCCTTCCCTGTTTGCGTAAAATTCTTATAATCGATAATAAAAAAGGATTGAAGCTTGTATCACAGCTTCAATCCTTTTTTATTATCCTTCTTTAATTCCATTTCTCCGCCATGTCGGGAAAATCTATATATGGGTTACGATTACCCTGCATTTCATGTATAGCCTGGTTTCTATGTTTTTCATAAGTGCTGACCGGAAAAAGCCGATGCCATTCCAAAAGCAGCTCCAGGTCAATATTGCCGCTATCGATGATTCCCTCATATCTGAGTAAAAAGTATAAAGTAGCCCTCGCCACGATGCCTTTTCCGTATTCAGGTTCGAATTTACCCTCTTCTGATTTCCCGCAACCCTCTTTTATACCGGCAGCCGATTTTTCAGGGATATAATCCTTAAAATCATGGTATGGATAGTTACTCCGGCTACTGTTACATGTTGGTTCACAGGCGAACAGATGATGTAAATCCCCCCTCATCGGTTCTTTTTTATCGAACCATGATTGAGGTACGACATGTTCACAATTAACGAGAATGTTCTCCGTATTTGTTGATTCCATACCTCTTGACACCACTTCCAGTATACGGATATCTTCCTCAATTACTCGTACAGGGTCCATCCCTTTACCTGAATACAGGCTTTTCAACTGGCCATTTTCCTGTAAATCCACCCAAGGGTAAACATGACGATGTGGTGAGTAGTTCAGCTGGTTTTTATGGGTTGCCACAAGTAGGTCCTTCAATCCTTCACGGTCCAATGAACCATCTTTATAGTATGCCAGCTTAAGTTCCTGATCCTTGGTTTCATCATAGTATTCACGGTTTTCATTGAAGTTCACAAGTGCAGCCATTGCCATTTCCCGTTCTTTTTCAAGTACTTCGAAACTATATTTCATCCACTCATCCCCCCGCTTCTATTAAAACCTATCTTTTACCATAATTTAAGTTTAATAGAAATCATTCGAGAAAAAAAGGTGCTTTAGAAGGGTCTAACGAAAAATTTCAATAAAATGGGTAAGGATTTTCGCCGTCATTCCCCAGATTACCCGTTCATTATATATGTAAAAATATTCTTCCATCTGTTTTGGCTGCCATTTATAATTCTCCCCGCCAACTACTAAATCATGAGGGAAGTTGTCATGCGGTTCCACCTTATATTTGACATGATAAATCTCTGGCGGTTTTTCCATGAAAAAGGATAGTGGGACCGTAAAAACGGTTTCTACCTCAGCTGGATTAGGTATTATCCGTTGATGGTTACGAACAAATCCTGCATATGGATAGACAATCATCCCAAATGGTGATACCAAATAATCGATCGGAAAGACATTTTCGATATCTTCTTTTCTCAAATTAAGTTCCTCATATGTTTCCCTTAGGGCAGCCGCCTGTTCATCATTGTCCAGCTTGTCTATTTTCCCGCCCGGAAAACATATATCCCCCGGCTGCCTTCTCAGTTTGTGTGAACGCTCTTCGAAAAGAACATGAATTCCATCTTCTTTCTCTATAAGCGGTACCAATACAGCATACTTAGAAAAATTTCCACTCCCTAAAATTTCAGGGATATGTAATGTCAGTTTTTTTGTTATATCTTCATTATTCATGTCCCTCACCTCTTCTGCCTGATAGTATTGATTTTCTGCCACTCCTTATCATTCCATTTTCGAGCATCCGCTATAACTAAGCAAGGAAAACGATTCCAAAATGTCCCCTAAGTTCGCAATATAATTCTTTTCCGCTTATTCTTCCTAAATCATTGCCAAAAGCACCGTTCAAATTTCTGAACGGTGCTAAAATTAAACGCAGCAGTCTCGTTTAAAAAGCAAAGTATCGATGCGATCTTTCTTAAATAAAGGCTATTTTCGCATACTTTGCTGCTATTTACCAAGTAAAGCGGTGTGGTTGATTTCCCCTCCAGATGCTCGCTTTCCGCGGGGCGGACGGTGAGCCTCCTCGGCGTAAACGCCTGTGGGATCTCACCTGTCCCGCTGCTCCCGCAGGAGTCTCGCACTTGCGCTTCAATCAACCTTAAATCGTTTTGTTTTAAAAATAACAATCTTTACGAAAAGAGCCTAAATAAAAAACCGGTATCATCAAGTACATACAGAAACTTGAACAAATGCTGAATTTTCAGTTTTTTGCCATCACCTTATTTTCATAGCTCAGCTAGCGTTCGCTTTACAGTCGTTATGATGAATGAAAAATCCTCTTCAGTTATACTAAGTGGGGGAGCAAGGGTCAGGACATTATTGTAACCTGCTACTGTATCACCATTTTTACCTATGATCAGACCCTTTTCTTTACATGATGCAATTACTTTATTGATTTTGGAAAGTTCAATCGGCTGCTTTGTCAGTTTATCTTCCACTAGCTCAATGCCTACCAACAAACCTTTCCCACGTACATCCCCAACATTGGGATGAGATTTGATTTCTTCAAACTCTTGCAGAAAGCGTAGACCCAACTCCTTAGACCGTTCTATAAGTTTTTCATTTTCATATATTTCCATATTCTTCAAAGCAAGGGCACAGGCAGCCGGATTGCCGCCAAATGTATTGACATGTCGAAAGCGGTCATAAACGTCCGAGCCAATATACGCTTCATAAATTTCACGTTTGACTGCCGTAGCGGATAATGGCAGGTAAGCGCTCGTGATTCCTTTAGCCATTGTTACAATGTCTGGTTTTACATCATAGTTCATAAATCCGAACTTCTTACCAGTACGTCCAAACCCGCAAATGACCTCATCCGAAATGAGAAGGACACCATTTTTCTCACAAATTTCCTTGACACGTTTCATATATCCATCAGGCGGCATCAATATTCCGCCCCCAGTGATGATTGGTTCCATGATGACCGCAGCCACCGTTTCGCTCAACTCCCATGTAATGGTCCGTTCAATTTCCGCTGCACTTTTTTCACCGCTTTCATCCTCTTGATTTCGGTAGGAATCTGGCGGTGATACATGAAGAAATCCTGGGGCGAGTGGTTCATATTTATATTTTCGCTGTGCCTGCCCGGTGGCTGACAGGGCGCCCATTGAATTACCATGATAGCCACGATAACGGGAAATGAATTTATAACGTCCATGTTCACCTTTTTGCTGATGATACTGCCGAGCAATTTTAAAAGCAGTTTCATTCGCTTCTGAACCGCTGTTAGAGAAGAAAATCACATAATCCCCACCAAGCCATTCATTTAATTTCTCTGCTAGCTTAATGGCCGGGATGTGGCTATTCGTTAAAGGGGCATAAGGAAGTTCCTTCAGCTGCTCATAAGCCGCTTCAGCCAGTTCCGTGCGGCCATACCCAACGTTTACACACCATAAACCTGACATCCCATCCAGGAAACGATTCCCATCAACATCCGTTATCCATGCTCCTTGCCCGTTTTTGATCACCATTGCTCCAGGGCTGGATTCAGCCCCTTTCATATGATGCCATACATATTTAGCATCCATCGCTTTAAGATCCTGACCTTGTTTTTCAACTTGCATAAGCTACACCCCTCCTAAAATAATTTATAAATGAAGGCCGACCACAATTTGTGTCGACCCCTACTTTCCTATCAGTATCTTGCCGTTAACATTTTCTTTCTAGTGTAAAATTCAACGCCGTCTTTCCCATTGGCATGAAGGTCTCCATAAAATGAACTTTTATAGCCGGAAAATGGAAAGAATGCCATTGGCGCGGGTACCCCAAGGTTAATACCAAGCATCCCTGCATCAATTTCTTCGCGAAATTCCCGGATGGCTTTTGCACTATCCGTATAGAGGCAGGCACCATTGGCAAATTCGGATTGATTGGTCAATTCGATTGCTTCTTCAAGGGTATTAACCCGTACTATGGATAAGACAGGGGCAAAAATTTCATCCTTCCATATTTTCATATTTGTTTTCACATGATCAAATAAAGTCGGTCCAACGTAATAGCCATTTTCCTGATCGCCTTCATTCCTGCCATCACGAAGGAGGACAGCTCCTTCTTTTTCCCCGATTTCAATATATTGTTCAGTTCTCTTTTTATGAGTATCACGGATCACTGGTCCCAGGAAAACGTCCTTATCCATTCCATTTCCAATCTTGATTTTATCCGCTGCAGCCTTTAATCTCTCAACGAGCGAATCTCCAACTTCTCCCACCGCTACAACCACTGACGCAGCCATGCAGCGCTCTCCTGCAGATCCGAAAGCGGCATTCGTTATGTTCGTTACCGCATTATCCAAGTCTGCATCAGGCATGACGATTGAATGATTTTTCGCACCTGATAAAGCCTGGACACGTTTTTTATTTGCAGCTGCCGTTTTGTATACATACTCTGCGACAGGCTGGGATCCCACAAATGATACCGCTTTAATGTCTTCATGTTCCAAAATCCCATTCACGACATCGTGGGCACCATGGACGATATTGACAACACCATCCGGAACACCGGCTTCTGTCAATAACTCCACAAGACGGTTGGCTAAGAGCGGTGTCCGTTCTGAAGGTTTTAAGATAAACGTATTTCCACAAGCAATTGCCAGCGGGAACATCCAACATGGTACCATCATCGGGAAATTAAACGGCGTAATCCCGGCAACGACACCCATTGGATAACGATACATGCCAGATTCAATGCCTGGTGAAATATCCGGTAGCTGACTGCCCATCATCAAGGTAGGCGCACCTGCTGCGAACTCCACGCATTCAATCCCACGCTGAACCTCACCATATGCTTCTGTATAACTTTTTCCGTTTTCGATAGTGACCAGCTTTGCAAGCTCATCCCAATGTTCTATCAATAATTGCTGGTAACGGAATAAGAAGCGGGCTCTTTTTGGAACGGCCACCTTTTTCCACTCTTTATAAGCCTCTTTAGCAACCTGCACCGCCTGGTTTACATCTTCCTTTGTTGAAAGGGGTACGTTTGCCAATGCTTCCCCTGTTGCCGGATTAGGCACTTGTTCATGTTTCGAAGTTGTGGAATCCACCCATTTGCCACCGATATAATTTTTCAACGTTTCTACATCATTGATAACTGCCATTAAATAAACCCTCCATTTCAACACGATTTAATAGTTTCATTATATTTTTCGAATCGACTTTTTACATTAGACGTTTTGTATAGTTTTTGATTCAATATTTGCACATATTGTTTGTTTTTGCTTTTCCCATATTCATATAATCTTCAACAGAAATTCAGGCTTTCAAAACCGATGATTATTTTCTGATTACCTTAACTTTAATAAGCAAACTTCACAGCCATCATTTTATAATGGAATATAGCTTTATGTCTTGATGCTTTCCCTTAACAAACATTCCTTTTCTTATGATTCCCTCAAAAGACATACCAGCTTTTTGCATGACTCGCTCTGAACCCAAATTTTCAACGAAACACCGTGCCTGTATTCGAACTAGGTTCATATTTTCGAAGCCAAAGGCGATTATCTTTTGGGTTGCCTCCGTCATTAAGCCACTCCCCCAATATTCGGGTGCAAGCACATACCCGATTTCTGCACTATGATGATCAACCTGCCATGAAACAAAATCAATAGTACCAATCAACTTACCACTTTCCTTGTGTTCTATGCCCCATGGAGCAATTTTCTTATCCTCATAATTTTGTAGGATAAATCGGATAAAATCTTTTGTATCACTTAGGGAACGATGAGCATCCCATGTCACGAAACGGGAAACTTCACTTTTGGATGCATAAGCGTACATGTCTTCGGCATCATTCATGGTGACTTTCCTCATAACCAAGCGTTTTGATTCCATAGTAGGCAGCTGTCCATATATATCTTTCACGTTCATGAATACACCCCATTCCATTGATTAATAGTATTATAGCAAGATTGTTAAGCAATCGCTTTCCCGATGGAAATATTATCGAAACTTACGCAAAATTCAGAAAAGATGATCCAGGGGGAGATAATTCATGATAAGCAAAAATTTGAATGAGTTCTTTTCCGGAAATATGGAAGGATCATATAACCGATGCAGCAGTGATCGCAGGCTATAAAGCGGAAATGATTGTCGTGACATTACCATTGACCCCAGAAACACGGAATATGTTCGGGAAAAAAGAATTCAAGTTAATGAAGCTCACCGCTTTTTTCATTAATAGGAATGGGTAATCCTATCATTCAAAACGAATTGGTTCACGCGCAAATGGCCAAAGTTATTGCGGGTGCTGGACTTGATGTGAGCCACTTCCTGAGGTTAGTCCATTATGGAGGCTCAACAATGTAATCATCACGCTGCACACACCCGGAAATACGGAATTTTACGACCAAAGGCTTATTCAGGATATTTGATGCCTAATTTAATGAACTATCTAAATGGGGAACATTCAACAACTTTGCTTGATTACAAAAAAAGGTATCCAAAATTGTTCAATGTCTGTGTACTTAAATAATCTTCCTTTGTTAGCTTGCAGATTCCGACATAATCTGTTATATTTAAAAAGAATTATTTTTGTTCGGGAAGATTGATAAGTGAAAAACTTTTCGTCTAATGATTGAGCAAGGGTAGTAACACAATGTGTGGATTCACACTAGGAGGCAACAACAATGGAACAAGGTAAAGTAAAATGGTTTAACGCAGAAAAAGGATTTGGCTTCATCGAACGCGAAAACGGAGACGATGTATTCGTACATTTCTCAGCTATCCAAAGCGAAGGATTCAAATCATTAGACGAAGGTCAAGAAGTTACTTTTGAAGTTGAGCAAGGTCAACGTGGACCCCAAGCTACTAACGTTCAAAAAGCGTAATTTTAAATACAATATATAGCAGATCCTACTTGTAGGGTCTGTTTTTTTTGATTGAAAAAGCAATCATAAAAAAACCCTATTCACATGGAATAGGGAACATGAAACAAGTTTAGTAAATGGTAAACTCAGTATAACACACTAGGAATGGAAACCCTAATTTATCCGAAAAGTAAAAATTATCAAGCACTTTCGATGCCCTGGATTCCCTGATATTACCTCATTCATTTCTTTTCCACTTCATAAGTTCGATCTGTTCCCCATGGATAAAACGGTGGCATATCCGTGCTGCTTTTCATTTTGAATTCGGCTTTCCTTTTTTCGAGGAAAGCTTCAATCCCTTCTAGTGCATCCGCTTGTTTTCCGGTCCAATGAATCATTTTCGATTCTATTTTATGTGATTCAACAGGATGGTTTGCACCGAGCATCGTCCACATTAACTGCCGTGATAGCGTCACAGAGACGGAAGATGTATTTTCCGCAATGTCTGTTGCAATTTCCATTGCAGCCGACATCAATTCGTCTGGCTCGACGATCTTGTTTACCAACCTTCCCTCATATGCTTCACTGGCCGAAATCATCCTGCCGGTAAAAATCCATTCGGAAGCTTTACCCATTCCGACAAGCCTAGGTAAGAACCAGCCGCTGCATGCCTCCATCGTTATCCCCCGCCTCGCAAATACAAAACCCATTTTTGCATTTGATGAGGCGATTCTAATGTCCATGGGTAAAGTCATAGTTATCCCTATCCCGACTGCCGCTCCATTAATGGCCGCTATCATAGGTTTCTTCATCTCAAAAATCCGTAATGACAACATTCCCCCTGCATCGCGATATTCAACCAATGGAGTGTGATCCATAAAGGTTTCTGCACCTTTTTCCAAATCCATTCCAGCACAAAAAGCATCCCCAGCGCCAGTTAAAATAACGGCTCGTACGTCATCATTTTCATCCGCTTCATTAAAAGCGTGAATCATCTCCTCACACATCTTTTCATTGAAAGCATTCATTTTCTCAGGACGATTAAGAGTAACAATCATGACACGGTCGACGATTTCACTAGTTATCGTGGAATACAATAACAGTCCCTCCTTCTCTCACAAATTGAAAAAATTCTACATTAGTTAATTTTTACATATAATTACATATTATATGTTTTATTTTCAGATTCCTAGTAATTTATTTTAACATACTGATAAATAATTTAATTCTGCTGGATAACTGCTCCGATTCCAAGAATATTTAACGTGAATGTGTAAAAAAGACCAGTTGCAAATGCAACTGGTTTTTTGTTTACCAATATAAATGACAAGCAACGAAATGCCCTGGTTTTTGTTCTTTCCATTCAGGTACAGCACTGGAGCATATCTCCATCGCTTTAGGGCAGCGAGTTCGGAATACACAGCCGCTCGGCGGATTGATGGGACTTGGTACATCGCCTTTAAGTACGATTCTTTCCCGTTTAATAGTCGGGTCTGGTATCGGCACTGCTGAAAGCAAGGCCTGTGTGTAAGGGTGAAGCGGATCTTTCGTTAATGAATCACTATCCGAAAGTTCCATCATTCTTCCAAGGTACATGACTAAAATGCGATCTGAAATATACTTGACCATTGATAAATCATGCGCGATGAATAAATAAGTCAATCCCATTTCTTTTTGAAGCTCTTTTAATAAGTTTACCACTTGAGCCTGTATCGAAACGTCCAAGGCAGAAATTGGTTCATCACAAACGATGAATTTAGGATTTAAAGCCAAAGCCCTTGCGATTCCAATACGCTGGCGTTGTCCACCACTGAATTCATGGGGAAAACGAGTGATATGTTCCGGACTTAAACCAACCAGCTTTAACAAGTCTTCCACCCGTTTTCTTCGCTCTTTACCTTTTGATATCCCATGAATGGCAAGTGGCTCCCCAATCAATTCCTCTACCTTCATCCTTGGGTTCAAGGATGCATAGGGATCTTGGAAAATCATTTGTATTTCACGGCGGATATGTGACATTTCCCCAGGTTTGTAATCGAAAATATTTTTCCCCTGAAAAAGAACTTCTCCATCTGTCGGTTCATAAAGCCGAGTGATTGTACGACCTGCAGTCGACTTACCGCAACCACTTTCCCCTACAAGACCGACAGTTTCCCCTGGATAGATTTTGAGATCCAAACCATCCACCGCTTTCAGCGATTGAGAACCGATAGGAAAATGCTTCTTCAGATTCTTTATTTCAACAAGAGGAGAATTTTCGTTGTCTGTCTTTTCTTTTACGGCCTTATTTTTCAGTGAAACCATTGGTTCTCCTCCTTTATACATTGGTCGGTGCTTGTACCTGTGCTGCCTTGGCCATCGGGTGGTGCAGCCAGCATGCGGCTGTCTGACCTTCTTCCACTACTTCAAGCTCCGGATCATGGTCTTTGCACACTTTCATTGCTGATTCACATCTTGGGTAAAATGGGCATCCTTTTGGCGGATCCAATAAATCCGGTGGCGATCCGATAATCGGAACCAACGGAGCCGTTTTTTCCATATCCAGCCTTGGCACCGTTTTAAGCAGACCTTTTGTATATGGATGCTGCGGGTTTGAAAATATAGCCTCTACCGTACCCGTCTCAACGACCTTGCCTGCATACATGACGACTACCCGTTCACAAGTTTCCGCAACCACACCTAAATCATGAGTGATTAAAATGATGGAAGTATCCATTCTTCGTTGGATATCTTTCATCAGTTCCAAAATTTGCGCTTGTATCGTTACATCCAATGCAGTTGTAGGTTCATCGGCAATCAGTAATTTCGGTTCGCAAGCAAGGGCCATCGCTATCATTGCCCTTTGGCGCATACCACCTGAAAACTCATGCGGATATTGCTGCATCCTTTTTTCCGGCTGTGGAATACCTACCAGTTTCAGTGTTTCCAACGCCCGTTCGTATGCATCATTTCGGGACATGTTTTTATTATGCTTTAAAATGCCTTCCATGATCTGGCTGCCGATTTTTGTCGTTGGATTGAGCGAAGTCATCGGATCCTGGAAAATCATGCTGATTTCATTTCCGCGAATCCTCTGCATTTCCTTTTCACTCATTTTAAGAAGGTCTTTACCGCCAAAGTTTATCGACCCTTTTCCATACTCTGCTGGGGGTGTTTCCAATAATCTCATGATAGATTTCGCTGTAACACTTTTGCCGCATCCGGACTCCCCAACAATCGCAACGGCTTCCCCTTTTTTTACGTCAAAATTCACACCGCGAACCGCTTGCACTTTTCCTGCATAAGTATGGAAGGTGATTTGTAAATCGTTGACTTCTAATAGGTTCTCCATCATCGTCCCTCCTATTCTAGTAATATCACATCATTATGTTAGGACTCATTTATTTCCTTAGTTTTGGATCTAAGGCATCCTGCAATCCGTCACCAGCCACATTGAACGCGAACATGGTTAAGGAAATCAATATTGCCGGGATTAAAAGTTGATAGAAATTCCCTACCAGAATGCTTCCCAGTGCATCACTTGTCAATGTTCCCCAGCTTGCCTGAGGTGCCGGAACTCCCAGACCCAAAAAGCTAAGTGTCGCTTCAGCAAAAATAGCAGTAGGTACAGTCAACGTTAAATTGACAAGGATCGGTCCCATTGTATTTGGAATCATGTGTTTTCTTAAAGTCCAGCTCGTATTGGCTCCAGAGATGGTTGCAGCATGGATATATTCATTCTCTTTCAGTTGTAACACCTGTCCCCGTACCAGTCGCGCCATTGGAATCCACCCCGTAATCGACATTGCAATGATGATTGGCAGAATACCAGGTTTTAATACGACCATCATTAAGATAACCATCAATAGGTAGGGAATCGCATAGATCACCTCAGCGAAACGCATCATGATATTATCCGTGCGTCCACCGCGAATGGCTGAAATCCCGCCATAAAGGACACCAATTAAAAAGTCGATCAGCGCGGCCATCAATCCAATGAACAAGGATATCCTCGCACCATACCAAGCTCGCGTAAATAGATCCCTTCCTGATGAATCCGTTCCAAACCAATGCTCGCTATTTGGGCTAAGATTCTTTTTCTCGAAATCTTGTCCATAATAAGTATATCCGTTAATATACGGACCAAAAATCGCCATCAAGACCAAGAGGATTATAAGAATAAATCCAGTCATGGCCAGCTTATTTTCTTTAAATCGACGCCAGACGTCAGACCAATATGAAACTGTAGGTCTTGCTATTTTTTCAGCTTCCTTAAAGTTGCCTTCGGCGGGTTGGAACATATCTTCGGTTAAATGCACTTTATCTGCCATTATTTCTTCTCCCCCGTCACTTTAATTCTAGGATCAATCAACGTATAGGCTATATCAACGATGAATATCAATAGGATAAGCACCGCACTATACACAATTGTGGAACCAAGAATCACCGGGTAGTCCCTGTTGGATATTCCCTTTACGAACATATCTCCCATGCCAGGAATACCAAAAATACGTTCAATGATGAAGCTTCCTGTCACGATATTAGCCGTAAGGATGCCCAGAACCGTGATAATCGGCAATAACGCATTCCGAATCGCATGTTTGATTATGACACCGCTCCGTTTCAATCCTTTGGCTTTTGCTGTCAAAATGTAATCCTGCCCCATTACTTCAAGCATGCTTGTCCGCATCAGTCTCGCGATGAAAGCAAGCGGCATCATGGAAAGGGCAATGGATGGTAAAATGGTATGCTGCCATGTCGCCCATGTAGCAACAGGGAATATATTCCATTTAATCGCAAAATAATTGATTAAAATAGTCGCCAGGATAAAGTTAGGAACGGAAATCCCTACGATGGCAATGATCATTGATAAATAGTCGGGCCATTTATTTCTTTTCAGTGATGCCACGACACCCAAAATGAGCCCAAAGAAGATGGCAATCACCAAAGCTTGTGCCCCTAAGTGCAAGGACACCGGAAACCCCTTCAAAATGTAATCATTCACGGAAATGGATGAGGATTTCAATGAAGGACCAAAATCAAATTGAACGACTTCCAATAAATAATTCCCATATTGGGTCAACAACGGCTTGTCCAATCCATAGTGGACTTGAAGGTTTTCATAAACAGCAGGAGGCATGGCTCCTTCTTTTGCAAATGGATTTCCCGGAATCGTATGCATTATGATGAACGTTAATGTAATAACAGCCCATAAAGTAATAATCGCCCATTTAAAACGGTTTAATGTATATCTCAACATGGTAATCACCCCAATCATCGATTTTCTAAGAAGTTGAAAACGGAAATGAATGCATGAAATATTCAAATTCGCAATTGAAAAATGGGGTACGTCCTTAATCGGACATACCTCCCATTTCACTATTATCACTCTCTTACTTTTTATCCGCATAAATGAAGTTCGGATAAGCGTTAATCGGAGCATAAACTCCAGTAACATTCGATTTAACCATATATGGTTTTGTATAGAAGTAAACCGGAAGGATCGGCATTTCGTCAATCATGACTTTCTCTGCTTTATGCAAAGCATCCATGCGTTCTTTTGGATCCATTGTAGATTTTGCTTCTTTTAATAAATTATCATATTCTTTGTTGGACCAACCTGCATCATTATAAGCCCCGTCCGTTTCCCAAAGCATGAAGGTCATCGGGTCAACATAGTCACCAACCCATCCTGCACGGGAAATTTCAAAGTCGCCAGCTTTTTCACGATCAAGCTTAACTTGGAATTCTGCATTTTCAAGTGTCACTTCAACACCTAGGTTATCACGCCACATCCCTTGAACGGCTTCAGCAATTTTCTTGTGTGAATCTAAAGTGTTATACAAAATTGAAAACTCTGGTAATTCTTTCATGCCTTCTTCAGCAAGTCCTTCTTTTAACAATTTCTTAGCTTCGGTAACATCTTCCTTAAATAGGTTACCTGTATTTTCCTGGAAATCTCCAGATGCATCAGGAATTCCTGGAGGGACTACGCCGAAAGCAGGCTTTTGTCCGCCTTGAGCAACATTTTCGGTTATTTTTTGACGCTCGATAGCCATTGAAAGCGCTTTCCTGACTTTTGCATTATTGAAAGGTTTTACTTCCGTATTGAAGTTGTAATAGTAAACAGCAAGTTCTTTGCCCATTTTGAATTCTTTATCATCAGAATTGACCATTTGACCTTGAATATCCACTGGAAGTGGATAAGCGAGGTCCAATTCGCCACTCTGATACATTTGCCATGCTGTATTTTCATCTTCAATTAGAGCAAAGTTAACTGCATCCAATTTGATTTTATCTTTATCGTAGTAATTTTCATTTTTTTCGATTTTCAGGCTTTCTTTATGTTTCCATTCCGTTAATTTGAACGGCCCGTTTGAAACGTGAGTTTTTGCATCCAAAGCCCATTTTGGATTTTCTTCCTGTACCTTTTTATTGATTGGGTAGAAAGTATAGAAAGAAGTCAAGTCAAGGAAATATGGTGTAGGCTGCTCCAAAGTGACCACTAACGTATGTTCGTCTGTGGCCTTAACGCCTACGTCCTCTTCTTTCCCTTTCTTACTGTTGTAAGCTTCCCCGCCTTTAAGATAATAAAGTTGGTAAGCATAATCAGCAGCTGTTTCCGGTTTCAAAGCATATTTCCAAGCATATTCGAAGTCATTGGCTGTAAGCGGATCTCCATTTGACCATTTCAAACCATCTTTCAATTTGAATGTCCAAGTTAATCCATCTTCACTGATTTCCCATGATTCAGCAGAACCAGGTACGATTTTGCCTTCTTCCGTTTTCTTTGTCAGTCCCTCAAACGTATGTTCAAGGATCCATGATTCATGTGTACCTTGCGCATTGGCAGGGTGAAGCGAACCAGGTTCACTTGAGTTGTTTACGTTTAATACTTTTGATCCGGATGAGTCACCGGAGCCGCCTTCTTTTTCATTCGAAGTTTCCTTCGAACCGCCGTTGCATGCCGCAAGCAATAGCATGATGGCCATAAGAAGAGCAAGCACTGAAAATTTAGACTTTTTCAAAAAATATTCCCCCTCATCTTTAATCTTTCTTAGAATATTCCCATTTAAGAGATTATCCTTCTAGCACCTATTAATCTTCCGTATAGTACATATAATGTCAGCGAGGAAAGTTAGAAGCATCATTGCAGAATCCACCAAAAACAACTAGCGAACCGTTTGCATAAATCCGTATTTCTCCCTAAAAAAGCATTAATGCAGTTTACTAGTGAAAAATCACCGTCTTTTCAACCTCGCTAAGGGTACTATACCTCGAATTAAAGATGTTGAATTTTAAGTATATTACGAATAAATCAAAAAATCAATAAACCGATGAGTACTTTTTCACAAGATAGTAATTATTTGCTAATCAATTCGATCTAGATACTAGGTAAAAAGAAATGATAACCTATTTGATGTAAATGACTTCCGACTTCCAGTGGTTTTTTCAAACACCTTTATGACAGTATTCATATAAGTTCGCTCGTCTATTTATTTCTAAATATTCTAATAATTCCAACCGGTTTGGTTACTAAGACCACTTTCCTAGCAAACCATTCCCAATTCAATCATATATTTTAGTAGAATAATATTTTTTCTCAATAAAATATTGAGTTCTTTTCAAAAAAATCCCAAATAACGGATAATAACTATGTAGAAATAAAGATAGGACATCAGTTTCTCACCTATTTGCACGCGGCAAAGCAAATGAATAATGCCCCTTCCTCATTTATGATTAAATAAATATAATGACACGAAAAGTAAACAAATGCCTGCGACTTTTTTCGCATCCAATGGGATTCGTACGCCTCCAAATAAACCAAAATGGTCAATGACTGCCCCGATCAGTATCTGGCCTGCGATAACCCCGACCAATGCAGGTGCCACTCCAATCTGAGGGACGACCAATACTATCACAATGACATAAATGGCCCCTAACAGTCCGCCTATCAATTGCCATTTTGGTACAGACGCGATGGCAGAAATGTTTCCATTTCCAGCGAACAAAACAATAAATAATAAAGCGAGTGTACCGATTCCAAACGAAATGAAAGAAGCTTCAATAACCCCCACTTTTTTCCCTAATCCACCATTGATTTGTCCTTGTATGGCAATGGTGATGCCGCCCAGGACCGCAAGCAACGGAAATAATATCTTCACAATGATTTTGCTCCTTTTAATGTCCTTCCGGACTGATTAATGAATCCGCACTCTATTTTAACATGAAAAATATGTATATTGTCCTTTAGAGATTTAAAATCATCAGTAAAGGAAGGGCTATTCTACAAATAAAAAACTGGCACTATTGGCCAGCTGCAATGTTCTAATACTAAACTATAATCTATTTGATCCCTGAATACTTTGTTGTCTTAACTGGCAATACTCTGTACTTAACAAGGAAAATACAAGGGCGTCATGCGATTGATCCCGAAGAAAAAGATAACTTCGAAGGCTGCCTTCCTCTTTAAATCCAAATTTCTTCAAGAGGTTTCTGGATGCAATATTATCCTTGAAAGTTAATGCAGCGATTCGGTTTAGTCCCAATTCTTCAAAGCAATAGCGCAATACTTCGTTGACAGCTTCTGACGTAAAGTGATTCCTCCAATATTCAGGATGGATTTCATATCCTATTTCGGCCCGTTTGTTCGCAAGGCTCAATTGATTCAGGCCAACAGTACCGACGAACTTGCCTGAATCCTTTAAAGTGACTCCCCACCGCATCCCACGTTTGTTTATATAAGCACTTTTAAACGAGTCGATTAAGCGGCGGGCATCTTCAACTCGGGTTAAACTTTCTATTCCATCATATTTGGTCACTTCATCTTTAGAGAGAATTTCAAACAGGCTCTCAGCATGATGGTGACCTATTTCGATTAAACGCAGCCTTTCTGTTTCCAATTCCTTAAACCACATCGAAGTATCCCCCCGGTATATTCAGTTGTCTACTTTATTCTATTCTTGAAGAAGAGATACCTGTCTTAGTGGACAATACTTTTTGAAAAATTCCTTTCCTTAACATACAATGCCGAGTCCTCATTCCCTCCCTTTGCAATCAAATCCCTGATGATTTTGGAAAGGATGACACTGTAAACCGTCCCATTACCGCCATAGCCTAATAAGAAATAACAATTAGGATGGTTAGGATATATTCCTATTGTCGGTAAACCATCATGGGTCTCACCAAAAAAAGCTCCCCAATAATAATCAGCCCCGACCCGATTCTCTAATTCTGGAAACAAATAGATAAGCTGCTTCAATAATTTATCTCTTTTGTTCAAAATCATTGAATCCCTCTTCTCCAGCTAATCGATGGATTCATCAAGACCACCAATGATAATTCGGTTGTCAGGAGTTTTTCTTGCATATAAATAAGGCCTGCCGTTTCCCAGATCATCATATTATCATGCCATTTAGCTTGATCGGCTATTTGATTTGTTGCGATGGCATATGAACTGAGGATCACTGCATTTTTATCCTTCACTTCTTCTTGGGCTTCATACCCAGTTGCGAAGATGACCGCCTGTGCATGTATCGTATGTCCGGTTTCAGTTAATAACTGGGTTAGATTCTCTTTTAATATCTTCCCATTGATTTTCGTTTTTGATTAGACACGTACGCCTTTCGAAAAAGCCTTATCAATCAATAAATGTGCATGTTTATAAGGATTTATTTCAGCATCATTACCTGGAACCAGCGCTCCTTCTTTTGAAAACGAAAATTTTCGGTCAAGCTCTTTTTCAGTAGATTTAAGATTACTATATTCTTTCTTAAGCTTGGAAACATCCTCGGGATTGGATGCATAGTATAAGCTTTTTCTAATTTTAAAATCCGGGTTTTCGATTAAACTTGGAACAACCTCTTTCTCAAGTGTCCGAATGGCGTCCAAACAAAGCTGAACATGTCGTGTCCCAGCTTCTTCTCCAAAACTATGGATGAGGAAAGTTAATGTTTTATCATTTGAATACTGTAAAAGTCCAGTATTTCGAACCGTACTTCCTTCACTTATATCCCGTTTATCGATCAGGACGACATTCAGACCCGTCCCTGCCAAAAAATAGGAACAGTGTGCCCCCGATGAACCACTCCCTACTATACAAACATCACATGAAAGCTCCTCTTCCAACATTGGATATTTTCTAGCTTCAAATGTATCTTTCCAAAACATTTTCCCTGCCTTTAAATCCATACAAGCTCCACCCTTAGGAAAATTTATTAGTTCCATCATTTTTAGTTCCATATAACTATATCGTTTTGATGTTCTTATAATTTACCCTGACAAACATGGCCTGCAAACGTAAAATGATTCTTTTTCTATATGAAATAATTCTTCCAATTTATCAAAAAGCCCTATGATTTTGGTTACCCTTAACACTTCCGGGTTATATGTACCCTTAACATTCATCTTCCCATTCGATACCTTTTTCCCATTTCAATAAAGAATGTTAATGAGCTAATTTTACACAAAACTATTTTTATAGCATACTATACTTCCAATCCAGATATTCTACTAGGAGGAATCAAAATGAAGAAAATCATCCTTTTATCAGCACTGTCGCTATCCCTATTATCTCCAAAAGCTGCTCTGGGAGCCAATACTTACGAGGTGGCAAAAGGAGATACCTTAACGAAAATTGCCACTGAATATGATGTAAGCATTGACGAATTACTTAAAACGAACTCTTCTATAAACGATGCAAATCAAATTCGAATCGGACAAATCATAAATCTTCCCACGTCCAACACCACAGTTAATCGCGAAGAAAGTCAATCAGTTGAACAGCAGGTCCTTAGTTTAGTGAACGAAGAACGGTCAAAATCGGGCCTCCCTTCTCTTAAAATGGATACAGCCATTTCTAACGTAGCAATTTTGAAATCCGAAGATATGCGAGATAGTAATTATTTCAATCATACAAGCCCCCGTTATGGATCGCCTTTCGAAATGATGAAATCCTTTGGAATCAGTTATAAGTACGCAGGGGAAAATATCGCAGCAGGTCAACCTAGTGCGGATGCTGTCATGAAATCATGGATGAACAGCCCTGGACATAAGGCCAATATCCTGAACAAGAACTATACACATATTGGAATTGGGCATGTGACAGGTGGGAAATACTCCCACTATTGGACCCAGCAATTCACTGGAAATTAAAAACGTTAGAGGCGGCAGGTTGCCGCCTCCTTTTTTTATCCTTATATTCCAAATCTAAAGCTTGCTATTATCCGGGATTAGAGACTCCAAGCAAAATATGCGGGATCTTTCACTTTATTTAGAAAGGCTGTTTTCGCATACTTTGTTGCTATTTACCAAGTAAAGCGGTGTGGTTGATTTCCCCTCCAGATGCTCGCTTTCCGCGGGGCGGGCGGTGAGCCTCCTCGGTGTAAACGCCTGTGGGGTCTCACCTGTCCCGCTGCTCCCGCAGGAGTCTCGCACTTGCGCTCCAATCACCCTTAAATCGTTTCGTTTTTAAAAACAACAATCTTTACGAAAGAGCCTTTAGAAAAGAAGTCTTGCAGTTTCCACTTCAAAAAAATGTCATTCCAGAACACACGTAAAGTAGTTATATCATACTATCTTTCAATTATCGTTCTTATAAAAATAAAATTATGTTAAAATAGAATTCTAGACATAGGTACAAAGAATCATTTGTAATGAAAATAGAGGTTGGCTCTGTTATCAATGAATTACGAATTAAACAAAATCTTACAAGAGAAGAACTGGCTAAGGATATATGTGAAACTAATGCCCTGTCAGATTATGAAAGAAGCATCTCTTCTCCAACCGTTGATGAATTGTCACTTTTTGCGGATAAACTTAAAGTTGACCTGCATTATTTCTTCACGACTAAAAATGAACCGATTTATAATTACATAGAAACCATTAAACTTCTGATTAACAAATACAAACGCACACGGAATTATGAAGCAATTTATGAAATCGTCCAAAAAGAAATGGCAACTGCACCGGAAAAATCGATATCGTTTTATCAGTTCTTGAAATGGCATGAAGGTTTCTCTTCATTTTATTGGTACAATGACAAACAAAGGGCTATAGCGCTCCAATCAACGTTAAATTGTTTCGTTTTAAAAACAAATCTTTACGAAAAGAGCCTTTTTTTATCATTGCTGGTTCCCACTTGCTCTTAACAAGCATTTTTCAGGAATGACTAATCTTTTTCAAGTTAAAAATGCTACTTTAAAACAATCATTACCCTTTCAATAGCTATCCTATGTCAGCTATAATAGAAGAATGTAACCCAACTGGAGGAAAAAAAATTGTCTAATAGATTAGGTTTAGTGCTTGACGTAGAAACAACTGGTTTACGTCCCACTTCAGATGAAATTATCGAGCTTGCTCTTATACTCTTTACATATAGCAGTGAAACAGGGGAAATTATTAATCTTGTTGATCAGGAATCATTTTTAAGGGAGCCTCTCTCCTATGGAGCAAGGAGGAATTATGATCAAGCGTACAGAATTCATGGAATTCCATACAGCTCCGTAGAAGGAAAAAGTTTTCACGATGAAAAAATTAAATCCTTCATTGCCCGTACCGATTCGATTTTCGCCCATAATGCTTCATTCGATAGAAGTTTTCTTTACCAAATGTATCCGGAAATCAATGATCAAAAGTGGTTCTGTACGATGCGGAATGTGCCTTGGAAGCAATACGGATTTGAGAATAGTAAACTCTTAACATTACTGCAGGCACATAATATCACAAATTTCCAAACGCACAGGGCTATGGACGATATATCTTACCTAATGGAACTCATGAGAAAACCAGGACCTTCTGGCCATCCTTATTTAAAGGAAGTCATTGCAAAAAATCCAATGAAGAAATATGCACCTGCTTCTCAAAAGACAAGGGTATAGCTGATTGCATAATTACTTCATTGTACAGGCTGCACCAAAGTTTTTTCACAAACAAACCGTTGTATTGCAAATTGCTCATTCCATGAGAACAGGAATACATATCTTTATGATGGGTGTTATTTTAGGGGCACTTTTAATTTCCCTGCATTTCACTTATTACCTGATATCCATCAAAAAACAGCGACCCATGACGGGTCGCTGTTTTTTTGATCATTATACAGTTGCTTCTTCCTGTTTTTCATTTAAAGCGCCGTTCATTTTCTTATACCGATAAATAAAGTAAAGAAGTGATAATATTAATGCCACAACGAGGAATATGGCCAATATGCCAAGATTATGCCACATGAAGCTATAATCCCCTGTTGAAATGACTGCACGGAAAGCATTAATGGAATATGTCATCGGTAGGAACGGTGTGAATCCTTGCAGGAAGCCAGGAACTAATTCATTCGGGAATGTTCCGCCACTGCTGGTCAGTTGAAGAATCAAAATCAATAATGCTATGAACCGGCCAGGATTGTCAAAGGCCGAACCCAGGAACTGAATGATTGCCATGAATGTACAGCTAGCAAGAATGCTTACTGCAAAAAATAGCGGCAGGCTCTTAACATTGATTCCAAGACCTAAAATTAAAATCGAGTCCACCAAAATGGCTTGACAGATTCCTACGAGTGCCATGACGCTGAATTTACTGATAAACCAGCTAAATCCACTCGCAGGTTTAACTGCAGGATCTTTTAACGGGAAGATGATCGTCAGAACGATAGCTCCGATAAATAAACTTAATGAAATTAAATATGGTGCAAAACTAGTGCCATAATTCGGGACATTATTAATTGGTAATTTATCCACTTTAACTGGGCTTGCAAACATGTCATATACTTCTTCATTGGACTTTATCTTGCCTGCTTCGTTTGCACCATCACTTAATTCGTCATGTAATTCTGCAGATCCATCTGAAAGTTTGGCGATTCCATCTTGTAACTTAATGGCTCCATTCGCCAGTTCTCCCATTCCGCTATTAAGGCTGGATGAACCTTCCTTCAGCTTATCCGTTCCTGTAACCAGACCTTTCGAACCTTCGGAAAGCTGTGAGGTTCCACTTGATAATTGCTTGGAGCCATCTTCAAGCTGATCAAGCCCGCTTACCAAGTTATTGCTGCCTTCGGTTAACTGTCCAAGCCCACTTTGTGCAGAATCTATACTATCGCCAAATGTTGTCAAGCCAGATACCAATTGACCTTGACCATTTTTCAGTTCATTCGCCCCATTGGCGAGTTTTTCCTGAGCTTGCTTCAATTGAGTGAAACCTCCGCTTATTGCAGTCGTGCCGTCACCTAATTGATTAGCTCCAGCACTAAGACTATTTGAGCCTTTAGCAATTTCAGTTGCACTTGCCGATAGTTTCCCTACTCCTGCAGATACTCCTTTACTACCTTCACTGATGCGGGTCAGAGAATTGATCACTCCCTCCAAACGCGCTTTCTCTTCAGGATCATCCGTAGCTTCAGATTGTTGTTTCAATCCGGAGATTACTTCATCCAAACCTGCCGAAACTTCAGATGCCCCTGCTTTTGCTTCGTTCGATGCTGCACTCCATTCAGACAATGAACCTGAAAGTTGGGAAGCTCCAGCAGCTACACCATTTGCTCCCTCTGTCAAAGCAGGCAGCTTTTCATCGATTTGATTGAAGCCCTCTAATGACTGTTGCAGTCCAGAGGCCAATTCACCAGTACCCGCTTCAGATTTCTTGGCTCCTTGCAAAAGCTCGGATTGCCCATCTTTCATTTGTCCAACACCAGAACTAAACTGTTGTAACCCTTGATTGAGTTCTTTTGATCCTGCAGCTGCCGAACCGACCCCATTAGAAAAGGTCAATGATTTTTCAGCTAATTTTTCCAGGTTTTCATGGATTTTGACAGAACCTGAATGAAGGGAATCAATTCCTTCATCCACTTTTTTGGAGCCTTCTTTAGCTGAGTTAATCCCTTCACCAAGTTCACTTGATCCGTTCTTCACTGTATCTGTTCCATCTTTCAATTCTCCAGCTCCGTCACTGGCACTTTTGAGTCCGTCAGCCATTTCGTTCAAATTATCGAACATTGACTCCGCGTAGGTTTTCGTAACGGCTGACGAAACCTCCCCTTTAATTCTCTCCGAAGCTGCGTCACCTATTTTAGTGGATATATAGTTGAACCCTTCATTGGACGTATAAATTAAATCTAGTTTTTCCGGATTGTCCTCCTGTAAGGTCGTTGCATTTTTGGAGAAGTTTTTCGGGATTTCTATCTTCATGTAATATTCTTGTTTTTCCAGGCCTTCATTTGCTTCTTTTTGACTGACGAAATGCCAATCGAAGTCCTTCTTTTCCTTTAACTCCTTGACTAAATCTTTTCCTATTGTAAGTTCCGATTCATTGAACTCCGCACCCTCATCCATATTGACAATGGCAACAGGCAATTGGTCCACCTTACCATATGGATCCCAAAATGCCCAAAGGAAAGTGCCGCTGTATAATAAGGGAATCAGTATGATCCCTATTATGGAAATGAGTATCATAGGATGTTTTATTATGGCTAAAAATTCACCCTTTAAAGATTTTAACACGCCTACCAAGCCCTCCTATACGACGAATATGCCGTTTATTTAATCTATTTCGGTGAAAAACGGATTGAAGAATACATATTTATCCCATTTGCTTCTGCAATATATATTTTTAAAATTCATTATCTTAATCTTTAATATATATTACTTTTTCACGCAAACAGTAACTAATGACTATATTGTTCATTTGGTCATTATCACGAAAAATAATATAACATTTATCCATTCTTTTATCAATATTTTTTCATTGTCTTACATCCTATATTTACTATTTATCTCTTTATACCCTGTTTAGATTGCCTTTTTACTGATTAAGACCTTATCATCGAGTGATAAAATTTTCTCTTTATTTCATGGCAAAAAAGGGTATCCATTATGGATACCCTTTTTAATTAGATATATTAGCATAATTAAATGAAGCGCTTACATATCATTTTGATATAATTCCCTTTAATTTTTCCGCCTGCCCGGTCAGTTTCTTTAAGGATTGCTGATATTCTTTTTCTAATTGTTTTATGATTCCGGCAGCGGTATCTATTTTTTTAATCGCCCCTACGCCATGACCCGCTGACCAAATATCACGCCACGCTTTAGATTCAGATGATTTGGACATACTGTCAAAATCGACTTTTTCTTTTTTGGCTAATTGTTCTGGGTCCAAACCTTCCTTTCTGATGCTCGGTTTCAGCATATTACAATTAACGCCTGAAAATGCATCAGTCAAGATGATGTCATCATGATCAGAATCGACAAGCATTTCACGATATTCATCATTTGCCCTGCTCTCTTTTGCCACGATAAAACGTGTACCCATATATGCAAGATCCGCTCCTGCAGCCTGAGCTGCCAAGATACTGTGACCAGTACTGATGGATCCGGCAAGCAAAATGATTCCGTCCCAGAATGTCCTTACGCTGTCCACGAAAGCAAAGCTATTTATCTCACCAGCATGACCACCTGCTCCCGCAGCAACCAAGATCAATCCGTCCACACCTGACTCCGCAGCTTTTTTAGCAAAATCAACGGAGCTGACATCCGAAAAGACCAACCCGCCATAGCTATGTACGACATCCACCACATGTTTTGGTGAACCTAATGATGTAATGACGATGGGAGGCTGATGCTTTTTGACCAATTCCAACTCTTCTTCAAGACGGCTATATGTACGGTGGACAACCATATTCATTGCCCATGGGGCAATCTTTGAACCAGGTTCTTTACCCTTTGCTGCAATCAATGTGTCGTTTATATCACTCATCCATTGATCCAGTACCTCAATCGGCCGCGCGTTCGGTGCTGGAAAAGAGCCGATCACCCCATTCAAGCAGCATTCTTTCACTAACTCAGGACCGGATATTAAAAACATAGGTGCTGAGATAACTGGTAAAGATAATTGATTCCACCACTGTTCAGGCAAACTTCTTGTCATCTATGAAACCTCCCATTTTAATATATTACCAAAATATAACACTACAAGATTATCATACTTCTAAAATACACAATTTTCAAGAAATTAATTCAACAGCTGAATGAACTTGTCATTCAGCGCCATTTCAATAAAAAACTGTATATGGAATACATCCCATATACAGTTTCGATTCAATTTGAAAGCACCCATTTGCGTATGGCCTTAGCCACACCATCTTCTTCGTTTGTTGCTGTAACCCAATCTGCTTTTTCTTTCACAATTTCCTGGGCGTTTCCCATCGCCACACCCACTTTTGCATCAGAAATCATTGCAAGGTCGTTAAGGCTGTCACCTACTGCCATAACATTATCCATCGTAATATCAAGCAATGAACATACAAGCTTTATCGCTTTCGCTTTATTGACGCCCATGGCATTCACTTCAATATTCGTTGGGCTCGAATTGCTTATTTCGAAGTTTCCTTTCGATACCAATTCATCCATGATGATTTGGCGGACGTCATCATCAGTTGTATCAAAACCGAATTTAAGCCATTGCGAATCATGGATTTTTTCAGGCATTTCAGCCCTGTAAACATTATCGCAACTAATTGCCCAAAAATGTGTACCATGTTTTTGGCTTAATTCCCACATCCATTGTATGGACTCACTATCGACGATATTCCTTTCCACCAGTTTTCCTTGATTATCATATATTTCGCTTCCGTTTACGGTAATGAGGTATGATTGGAGTTCCATTGACTTTGCAAAATCACTGCATGTCGCATAGGATCTTCCTGTGCTCAATACAACAAAAATCCCTTGATTTTCTGCTTCTTTTATCGCTCTCCGATTTTCTGGGGATATCTCTCCAGCCTTATTGAGTAGCGTGCCATCCATATCAAGTGCAACCAGCTTAATATCTTGTTCCTTCATTCTTATTCACCCTTCCATAATCCTTCTTTATGTAACTAAGTCCATGATAGCTTATAATGCATATACAAGGAAAGTGCGTGAATAATTGAACAGGCATTCCCCTTCGTTTCATGATTTTTATAATCAACCTAATATCCTTATCCGGCCACTTTGTATTCTGCCAGTCTAAACATCTTCTACTCCCCTTCTTTTTTCATTTCATTCAATTCTTTCTTTATCTGATCTTCCCATTTTGGGATACCGTCATTTTCATCAAATTCTATAATGACATCCGTTACTCCTCTTTCCTTGAATATCTCATTAAACAGCCGATCTTTAATGTCATCCGCCTGGGCGATCGAAATATGGGGATCAAGTTCCACTTCAAGTTCAACATGAAAGTCTTCCCCTTCTTTTATTACGGCCAGTTTTTGTATATCTCTTACGTCTGGATCATCCATGACCATAGCTCCAATTTTTTGTCGCATTTCAATATCGGCTTCCCCAAGAGCACCTGCAGCATTATCAAGAAAAACCCTGCCAACCACATAGAACATACCGAGCCCGATCATGACGGAAGCAACGCCTTCCGCTTGGATGAAGGGCGTGAAGTTTGCTAATAAAATGGCAATTATCGCAAGTATCCCACCACCGGTTGCTACCATATCTTCCATGAATACTAATTTCGTCGCTGGTTTAGCTCTTTTTAAACCAGCAAAGCTCTTAAATATGACGGCTGCTCCTTTAGCTTCGATTCCAGTCTCATGCACCACTTCTTTCATCGCTTTAAATAATACATATGATTCCAACACGACCGCTAACGAAAGGACGGACAAATTAATAAGGATACCCGTTGATTCTGCAGGGTGCAAAATGTGATGGAACCCTTCTTTAACCGTTTCATATGACATGATCCCGACAACCAATACTGCCCCTAGTAATACGAGGTTAACCAAACGTCCAAAACCATCAGGGAATCGATCAGTTGGTGACTTTTTGCTTAGTGCGGAACCAATGAAGACGAAAAACTGATTCGCAGCATCGCCCAAAGTATGTAAAGTTTCAGCAAACATGGCGACATTCCCTGTCATGAAATAAGCAATCCCCTTTAGTACAGCGATGATACTATTCACACAGGCAGCAATGAACGCCGATTTATTACCTTGTTTTAATAGCCGAAATAACTCTTTCATATAAAAATCCCCCTAATCTTTTTATAAATCCATTATCATAATGTATTATCCCCAACACTGGAATATATGAAACCACATAAGCGAAACCCCTAACTATACGATTGGTGAATGGTCATAAGTTGTAACTCCACAAACGAATATATTCCAGGAATGCACTCATCTATTCTAATAAGTACACATGAACGCATTCATTCCTTTTGAAAACTGATTAATACAACTAAAAAGGGAGTAAGCGGCGGCTTACTCCCTTTCATTTCAAGAACTCCTGCGTTAAAGCTTACATCTCCTTTTTCACTAACTTAGATGGATTATTAACTTTATAACGTATTTCTTTATTGTATTTTTTGTCGACCACTTTTCCATCAAATTCGATTGCGTCCCCTTCTTCGAGCTCAGCTTTTTTTAATGTCTTGCTATATCCACACCAAGCATCACCGATAGTCAATTCAGGCTCCGTTGTCACTTTGACATTCTCCAAGAGTATAACTTCATCTTCTTCACCAGTGAAATGGTTCATTTTCGCCGTGAACTCCTTGACCGTTGCGGTGAAATGCACTTTTTCCCCAGGTAAGTCCAATTTAGGTTTTGCAGTCGTCTTTTTAGTTTTGGTTTTTGCCTTTTTAGGTTCTGCACTTTGCAGATTGGAGTTTTCCGTAATTGGAGCTTCCATCACCTGCTCAGTTTCACTTGAATCTGCGGATGTTTCGGAAACCGGTCCACTCAACAATTCTTTTCCGAAACTGGTGCTTTGCATTTCCTTTAAATAGGAAGGGTGAATGCAACTAAGCTTACCATTTTCAAATTCAACAACTACGGTGTCAAGGCCATTTCCGTATTGTTCATAACCTGCCAATTTGACTTTAGCTTGAATACTGCCGCTTTTATATAATAGTTCTTTTTTTACCGAACGGGCAGTGAATAATTTCCATTCCAATCCTTTAGCGATATAGTCCGTATCATCTAAAAAAGGGATATACTCTCCTTTTGGTGCAATATAATGAATCAAATCTTCAGCTGGAGTTTCAGCCACAGTCACCACTCCTAATCTTTTCTATAGATTATATTCTAGCAAAGGATTTCAAAGTTGCAAATGAATGAGTATCATTAGGGGGTTGATAGCAGTCACAATTCCGAACACGCTTAAATCCCCCGTGGAACCAGAAAAAAAGCTGCCCACTTAGAGCAGCCTTTTTATTTGAATAGTCAATCATTTCTTTCGATAATCGGACAAAAAGGACTACATCCCTTACCCTTCTTTAACGTGAATTTTTTTTAGTTTTCCTTCTTGTTCAGGAGTAATAACGTTTTTCTTATGATAAAACAGAAAGTATGACCCAATAACTAGAATGGTGAGAAGTGTTGTAAGAAAGAATTGCAATCTCATGGAATCAATAAATGCCTGAGCAACGAAAATAATAAATAATACGGCAATAGTCGCGTAGGTTAAATAAGGGAATAGCCACATTTTCACTTTGAGTGTCCCTGGGTTTTCTTTTTCCGTCTTTTTCCGCAAATACAGATGAGAAAAGGCGATAAAGATATACATGATCATGGTGACTCCTCCCGAGCTGTTTGCGAGAAAAGCAAACAATTTATCAGGGGAAACAAATTTAAATGTCGTACACACATAAGCAAAGAAAACACTTGCCATTAACGCCCAGATCGGGATTCCCCTCTTATTCACACGGGAAAGGATTTTCGGTGCATCACCTTTTATTGATAACGAATATAACATACGTGAGCTTGTATATAGCCCTGAGTTCAAAACAGAAAGCAATGAAGTGAAGATTACGATATTCATGACTTGACCCGCTGCCGGGAGGCCTGCCATATCAAATACGCTGGCATAGGGGGTTTTTAGTAAATCTTCAGCCCCCTGGGGGATTACGATAACCAAGACAGTAACTGAACCAACAAAGAAAAGAAGGAGACGCCATACAACACTGTTTATGGCTCTAATAATATTTTTTTCAGGGTTTTCAGACTCCCCTGCAGCAATGGCAGCTACTTCACTTCCTGATAAAGAGAAGGTAATGAATATCACACTAAGGAGGACCGGCAGAAAACCATTTGGAAAAAACCTTCCACCCCCTGTTATGTTTGAAAGGCCTGGTGAATCGAATCCTGGAACAAATCCAAAAATCATGGCGGCACCCAGGAAGAGGAATATTACAATGGCAGCCACTTTCATGAAAGCTAACCAGTATTCAAATTCCCCATAAGCTTTGACGGAATAGATATTCGTAATCGTCATTAAAATAGGGAAAGATAGACTGGCAGCCCACATAGGTATACCAGGAAACCAATCATGAATCATAGTACCCAATAACGTAGTTTCGATGGCAATGATGATAACCCAGTTGAACCAGTATAACCAGCCGATCGTGTATCCGGCCCAGGGACCAAATGCTTGATGTGCATATGTTGAAAAGGATCCGCTGTCAGGATTCACCACAGCCATTTCACCCAGCATACGCATGATAAGCACGATCATCAACCCTGCTATTATATACGATAAAATAGCACCAGGTCCTGCTGAATCAATTATTGTTCCGCTTCCGATAAATAGTCCTGCCCCAATTACCCCGCCAATAGAAATCATTGTAACATGCCTGGTCTTGAGACCATGCTTCAATTCATTTGTTTGATGTGCCACTATTGTCACCATCCTTTAAAACTGTCAATTTGCCGTTTTACAAGCAGTAAACCGCTGCTCATGGGTACCCTAGTAGAAATCTTTCATTCAAAAACAATGTTCACAGTCCTATCCCCGTTTTATCATTAATTTTAATGAGACCAAATTCATCACAATCGGTATATGTATATTGCACTGCAAAAACTCTATTAACCGTAACCGCTTTTCTATTTATTCTGCCTCTTTCCTACCTCAGCCCCTCAACGAACAAGTACCAATGATCTTTGTAGATCTTGCACTTTTTGCATTTTGTTGGATGAAGTCCTATTATGTAGTTACCCAGCTCTATTATTTTTTTCCTCGCTCTTCACCCTCTATCATTAAAATTTTATACATATATAAATAAAAGCAATATCCATGCCAAAAAAAAGGATAGTTATTTTATTAGGGTTTAATGCTTTTATGAGTTTAAAATGATTCATTATTGAATCATTAATCCGATTTGTGATTCATATATTAATTATTGACCGTTTTTGATCCACAATCGAATTAAAAATGACAATTTAATTGTTTTCTTTTAAAATTTCGACACACATATATACTTAAAAATAACAGGTAAAAAAAAAGATGCTAAAATCCAAATTATGATTTCTTGGCATCTTCCAAATAGATTTATATTCACTGAGAATGATTTTGTAAAATACCGGCAGACCCAGGATTCCCTTCCACTATTAATCAAAGATCTAGGTAAAGCTTCGAAAAATATCGATAAGTATGTAATGTCACAAAATGATATGTATTAAACCCTTATAAATTCGTTCTGAACTGTGGGGAAATGGATACTGAATGTGGTTAAATTTTCATTGGAGACACAATTCATATATCCAGCATTATTTTCAATGATCTTTTTACATACGTATAATCCAATTCCCGTTCCTAGCTCTTTCGTTGTGACAAAGGGCTCAAAAATGGATTCGATCAATTCACTGGCAATGGCCGGTCCATTATTTGAAATTCTAATTATTCTTTCATTCGCCTCAATTAAAGAGTTTACCCTCAAAATTCTTGGATGTTCCTTGTCCTTTAAGGCATCAATGGAATTAATAAACAGATTCAAGAACACTTGTTTTAACCCATCCTTGCTCGCTGTCATGACAAAGTTTGGATAAACATCTATTTCCACATTAACACTGGCATCCACAATATTGGCATAAGTCAGTTCTTGAATTTCTTCAATTAACTTCAACACAGAAATTTCCTCTCTTTGTTCCTCATTAAAATCTGATTTAGAGGTATGAAGGAATTGGGTTATCCTGAAATTCAACTGGTTTAACTCATAATCAATGATATCTAAATATTTCAAGCCCGGGTTCTCCCTTTTCAATAATTTATTGAACCCCATGATAGCTGTAAGAGGATTTCGGAACTCATGTACAAAGCTTGATGATATCTGACCCAGTACCGCTAATTTATCTTTGTGGTTTTCACTAATATAAGACTTTTTCTCCTCAAGCACTTCATTTGTAAGATTCGTATATCTCGTTACTGCATGGTAGCTGAACGTATCAAAGTGCAAGTTGATGTCATTAATGAATATCTGCATATAATTAATTGGGATATCGGCCCCAAAAAGATTTCTGATTATGATATTTCTCCCCAAATTGATATTATATAGAAAATCCCCAATGTTGATATTTGCTTCAAGTCGCTCTTTTGCAACCTGGTATGCCAATTTTATCAGCACATCTTCAGACAATACCTCCTTGAACGTTTGGATGACCAGTGAGTACATCCCATAACCATTTTCTTTAATCTTATCTTTGTAGGGGTCTATTTCATTGATCTTAATAGTCTTGTTCCATTCATTTAAAAACACAGATTCATTTTCTTCCAAATATTGAATCAATACATTTTTATACTTCTTATGTTCAGATGACAACACCATACTATTGACCACACATCCCCTTACGGAATTTTAAATACTATATCAATAACATCATTCTATATGAGATTTTGATTTCCTGCACTTCATTATTTATTGTTTTTAGAGTGAAATGTAGCTTATAAGAAGACAAGGTATGCTGGTCCGCATATGTTTACTTGCGCTACCAAAGAACCGACCAAATCAGGTCGGGAATCTAAGGTTTCCATAAAACGGAAAATCATCATTCGTGTTTTTATATATACTAAAAAACTTTTACTTTTGAAATTTGATTCCATATTTTTTCATTTTTCTATAAAGCGTATTTCGGCCGATATCGAGTTGTTTCGCGGCGTTACTGATATTTCCATTTGTTCGTTCCAACGCATTTCTGATCAGTTGGGTTTCTTGTTCTTGAAAGTTTCTTGGTTCATGATCGGCGTTTGCCCCTTCCTCATGTATAATGGAAGAAAAAGGACAAAGTGCCACAAGCAAGTCCCTTGTAATTGGGCCATTATCAGCAAGGAATGCAGCCTGTCCCATTACGTTTTGCAATTCACGGAAGTTTCCTGGCCATGAATATTCCGAAATGAATGTTTTAGCTTCGTCAGTTAGCTCGGTATGTTCATTCTTATAAGGTAATTCCGCTAAAATGTATTCTGCTAACAGCAATAAATCTTTGCGACTCCTCAGATTTGGTAGTTTTAAAGATAATCCACAAAGGCGGAAAAATAGGTCTGCACGGAATTCTCCAGCTTCAATTTCTTTTTGTAAGTCTTTGTTGGTGGCGGCAATGACCCTTACATCGATTGGAATGGAAGCATGTCCGCCTACACGCGTCACACATCGTTCCTGAAGCACACGAAGCAAAGTCGCTTGAGCTTGAAGCGGCATGTCCCCGATTTCATCCAAAAAAAGGGTTCCGCCATCCGCAGCTTCGAACTTCCCCTTATGCCCGCTACTTTTTGCGCCAGTAAAGGCACCCTTTTCATACCCAAACAACTCACTTTCCAATAAATTTTCGGGAATTGCGCTGCAATTGATGGCGATGAATGGCTTATCACTTCTTAAGCTACCCCCATGAATGGATTGAGCGAACAGTTCTTTTCCCGTTCCGCTTTCTCCTGTGATTAGCAGGCTGATATCAAGCGCTGCAGCTCTTTTGGCAATGGATATGGTTTGATTCATTTGCGAATCGTTACTTAGTATATCTGAAAATTGATAACGATTAGTTGTTACACCATCAATCAATTTTTGTTTTTTTAAACGAACGATCACGGATGACTGATGTTCCATATTTTCGCTAAGGGTTTGCACCAAAAATTCCTGGTCTTTAATTGAAACCCTCTGTTCCAAAACAAGTGGGTCTGTTCCTGATATTATATTCGATACCGGTTTTTTCATTGTGCCGATAACATGTGACGCCGCTAAATTGAGATCTGTAACTTTCCCCTCTTTATCAAGGGTAATTAACGGATCAGGGTATGAATCATATATAAAATAAAGGTTTTTCTCCCTTTTTTGTGTATGGGACAATAAGAGTGCTTGTTTGATGCTATCAGCCACCCTTTGAACTAAGCTAATGGAAAAAGGATGATAATTCTGTTGATGGCTGCTTAAGTTCAAAACACCAAGCAGATGCCCATCAGGGTGATAAATGGGCGATGCGGCACAAGTGAGGAAATGGTTATCCTGATGAAAGTGTTGACTGCCATGAATCAATACAGGATTTTTCTCTACTATGGCTGTTCCTATTGCATTTGTTCCTTTTGATTCCTCTAGCCAATTGGCCCCTTTCCTTAGGGAAACATTATCTGCATGGCGAATGAAAGCTGGATCCCCAACTGTTTCGATGATATATCCTTCAGGAGCAGCAAGTAATAAAATGGACTCCAAACCATTAATCGAGCGATAAACTTCCTCTAAAATGGGGGAAGAATGATACAGGAGTTCAGCATATCGATCGTGGTATTCGGCCAACTCAAATGCACCAAGCATATCTTCCTTATCCATCATGCTTGGCTGAAGTCCCTTTGAAATGCACCGCTGCCATGATTCTTGAATAAATGCCGGTATGGTTCCTTTATCCGCGTTTATATTAACAGACATTGAATCATCCTCCCGTATGTATAATCGAGTAATTCGGCTACTGTTTATTATTCAATTTTCATAAATGAAACACTATGTAATTCAAAGTTTCAGAGCATTCAGGGTTCGTTCATTCAGTTTAATTATAACAGAAAATTCAGATATTCACCAAAATGAAAACGCCCTTATGCGAACTGCTAAACTTTTTTGTTCCATATCGGAACACCTGCCTGTTCCAATATGGAACAGTATGGCACATTCACAAATCGCTCTACCATCTTTTAACTGTTTTCATCGGTTTTTTGTTATGGCATAACTCTTGCATAGTAACATGTCGAGAAATTGATTCCTTTTGTATAAGGGGGGAAAGAATCAAGTAATCCAGTTTTTAAAAATATTCTGCCTTGCTGCAAGTCAGCCAAAGAGAATTGTATCAAAAACATGAGCTCATGCCTGATCCTTTACTTAGAGGAACGCCTTTGTCCGAACAGATATCGAATTAAAATTCCAAATGAAAAGGGGTATTATACATGGAACAAACTATTAAACTTAATCCACGAGTGCAAGAATTCTTGAAGGGCACTAAAAAGCTTTTGATTAATGGGGAATTGGTGGAGGCTGCTTCTGGAAAAACCTTTGAAACTCTCGATCCTTCTAACGGCAAGGTTTTAGCTGTTGTGAGTGAAGCGGGTCCGGAAGATGTAGATAAAGCAGTCAAAGCAGCCCGTAAGGCATTCGACGATGGACCCTGGAAAAAAATGAGTGCATCGGAACGCAGCCGCCTCATTTATAAATTAGCGGACCTCATGGAGGAACATAAAGAAGCCTTTGCACAATTGGATACCTTGGATAATGGCAAGCCAATTGGCGAAACAACCAATGCCGATGTCCCCCTTGCAATCGATCACTTCCGTTATTATGCTGGGTGGTCAACTAAGATAGTAGGACAAACAATACCTGTTGCTGGGAATTACTTCAATTATACCCGTCATGAAGCAGTTGGTGTGGTAGGACAAATCATCCCTTGGAATTTCCCTCTTCTTATGGCTGCATGGAAATTAGGCGCAGCCCTTGCAACCGGATGTACGATCGTTTTAAAACCAGCGGAGCAAACGCCGCTTTCAGCATTATATTTAGGTCAATTGGCGCTTGAAGCAGGTTTTCCCCCTGGCGTTCTCAATGTCATCCCTGGGTTTGGGGAAACAGCAGGGTCACCACTTGTAGACCATCCAGATGTCGACAAAATTGCCTTTACCGGTTCAACCTCAGTAGGGAAAATGATCATGCGCCAAGCTTCGGGAACTGTGAAAAAAATCTCGTTGGAGTTAGGCGGGAAATCACCTAATATCATTCTTCCGGATGCAGATATGAGTAAAGCCATTCCTGGTGCTTTAATGGGCATCATGTTTAATCAAGGGCAAGTTTGCTGTGCCGGTTCCCGCCTGTATATTCAAAAGAAATCCTATGACAACGTGGTAGCTGACTTAGTGTCTCATGCAAAAAACATTAAACAAGGGGCTGGTCTTGATCCATCCACCCAGATAGGACCATTGGTTTCCAGTGAACAATTGGAACGCGTGGGCAGTTATATTGAAAAAGGAAGGTCTGAAGGAGCTGAAGTGGTTACCGGGGGCAAATACGGGCAAGGAGAGGGTTATTTTGTAACACCTACAATATTTGCAGGCGTTGAAGATGAAATGACAATCGCTAAAGAAGAAATCTTCGGTCCTGTTGTAGCTGCAATGCCTTTTGATGATTTGGATGATGTGATAAACCGTGCAAATAACTCGGAATATGGATTGGCTGCAGGTTTATGGACACAAGATGTAAAAAAAGCCCATTATGTGGCTAATGAATTAAAAGCAGGTACAGTTTGGGTAAACTGCTATAACGCCTTTGATGCAGCTTCTCCATTTGGCGGTTATAAACAAAGTGGAATTGGTCGGGAAATGGGCAGTTATGCATTGGAAAATTATACGGAAGTCAAAAGTGTATGGATTAACTTAAACTAAATAAAAGAGTGTACGCCCATATGATCGTTTGGCTCAGATATCGTAATTGAAATGCATGATATTGTTTCCTTGAATATTTACAAAAAGGCTGTACCAAAGTGTGGACTTTGGTACACCTTTTTCTTTTTTTAACTTACAGGGCATAGACAAAAAGAAAGACCTTTCATATTCGAAAGGTCTCTATGTGTCCATTATCCATTACGTTCAATTTGCATTTTTTCTCTGTTTGCTTTTTCTTTTTCGATATTTTTCTGTCTTGAAGTCCCGGCAACCAGGATTCCAATCACCACTATTGCTTCAAATCCATATTTAATGAAGGGATTTGCAAAGTAGTCGTGCATGAAAGGTTCAGCTACGATCATTTTAGAAGCAGTCCAGCCTAGTATTCCCGCACCAATTATTATGATGAATGGGAAGCGTTCTATCAGTTTCAGGATTAATGTGCTTCCATACATCACTACTGGGATGGATACAAGCAAACCGATAACCACTAAAGCGAAGTTACCATGAGATGCACCTGCCACAGCTAGGACGTTATCCAATCCCATCAAAGCATCTGCAATAATGATCGTTTTTATGGCAGCCCACATCGAGTCTGCTGGCTTCACATCATGTTCTTCTTCATCAATAAGGAGCTTATAAGCAATCCATACAAGAAGTAATCCCCCTATTAAATGCAGTCCAGGCACCTCTAAGAGCCAAACGACCAGCAGCGTTGCAATGATCCTTATCACAATTGCGCCGACCGCTCCCCATATAATCACCTTTTTTTGCTGTTCTTTTGGAAGCTTTCTTGCAGCCAATCCAATAAGGATCGCATTATCACCGGCTAGAACCAAATCTATCATAATGATCGCTAAAAGTCCTGAAATGAATTCACCTGTTAAAAAATCCAACACAATTTCCTCCTTTTTCACAAAAATAAAGAGACCTCCGCCATATGATGGCAAAGGTCTCGCTAAGCACTAAATGAATTAGGGCCAATAAAGCCGGTGGATTTCCCACGTAATGACGACTTTATTTCAGGTTATCCCTGACGCTACTCCCCTTTACGGGAATAAAGAATATGTAATTCTTTTAATATCTTTCCATTAGGAAACTACCAAGAAAAAATATCACTCATTCAGTATACCAAAAATACAAATAAAATAAAGAAAAAAATGAGAAATAGAACAATATTCATGAACTTAGCCTTGCCCAAATCCTTACAACGGATGATTTTTGTCAATCATCCTTTCTAGATATTGGCATAAGTCGTTTCCTAGGTTCGGGATATCGCTCAAATCCTTCCCCCATAGATATTGATTACTTAAGGTGGCCTCTATCAATTGTCTAAGCGGGATTTCTCCCTGATCATAACGAAGCCATTGTTCCTTGAAAAATTCAATTGTCTTTATATCATCTTTAACGACATAGACTTTTCCTGCAAAGCTTTTACCCATATAACTCCCCTTCACTTCGTGAACCTTATAAAATCGGATCAGGGCCGAAAAACCTCGTATGATACATTCAGGCAGCCTGCCTTGCGCCTTATGATACTCCTCTAAGGTCGGCAGGAGACGAACCTTGAACTTCGAAATGCTATTCAGCGAAATATCGGCCAGGAGATGATGTACAAAAGGATTCTTAAATCGCTCAAGAACACTTTCCCCATATAGCATCATCTCTTTTTGATCAAAAGGTAATGAAGGAATTATTTCCTTTTCGATGGCATTGTTCAGAAATTGGTTGAATTCCGGATGTTCGATTGCCTGTTTTACTTCTTCCATTCCAGATAAAATCCCTAAAGGAGCCATCAAGGTGTGTGAACCATTAAGAATCCGTACCTTCCTCATTTGATAAGGTGTTAAATCCTTTACCCAACGCACATTTAAGCCGGACTGTTGTAAAGGAAGACGTTGATCAATACAAGGGTCACCTTCAATAGCCCATAAATGATAGGGTTCTGCCGTATTTAGCAGAGTATCCTTATATCCCCATGCCGTAAATAGTTTTTCCGACTCATTGGCTGGGAATCCTGTAACGATACGGTCTACAAGCGAGTTTAGGAATAGGTTGTCCCGGTCCACCCACTCCATGAATGGCTTTGGTAAATCCCAATCCCTGCTATGCTTAAGAACACATTGTTTCAATGAATCACCATTTCTCTCTAAAAGCTCACATGGCAGCATGATCAGTCCTTTTTTCGCTTCTCCGTTGAAATGGAGATAACGATGATACAAAAAAGCAGTTAGTTTTCCTGGAAAAGATTCAATTGGCTTTCCTTCTTCCAAAGGAATCGGCTGGTATTTGAGCCCTGCTTCAGTCGTGTTGGAAACTACAAATTCCAATTCAGGATTTTCTGATAATGCTAAAAAATCCACCCATTCTTCATATGGATCAATTACCTTCGAAAAAACGGAAATGATTTCCGTTTTTTCCACTTCCTCCCCTTGGTGCAAACCACGTAACATTAATGTATACAGTCCATCTTGCCGTTTCATCTCCTCTATTTTCCTTTTTCCGGCGGGACGAGGCTGGGTAACTGCAATACTTCCCATGAAATGACCTTGTTTATTACATTCATGAATCATCCAATCAAAGAAGCCTCGAAGAAAATTCCCCTCCCCAATCTGCAATACTTTTATGGGAAAATCCATCATATGTGAATATTGGACAGCTTTTATATCTTTACTCAGACTCTTTAGTTGACTTTTATTTATGTTCATGATCAAAGAACCCCTTTCTTATTGAAATATCCAATTCGGAGTGCAATTTAAGAGGTTGCCCTTACGACAGCATACCTAATGCTTATATTTCGACAATAGCCTTGATCACTTTAGCTTCAGGAGTTAACCACCCTTCAAACTGATTGATCATTTCATCCAAATGTGTGCGGTGTGTAATATACTGGCCCATATCCAGCTTGTCATTCTTCAGCGTATTCACGACATAATCAAAGTCTTCCCTTGTTGCATTACGGCTTCCCATTAATGTAAGCTCTTTACTGTGGAATTCAGGATCATTAAAGGTAATATCCGCTTTAACTAAACCAACATAAATCAACCTTCCGCCGTGAGCAGGATATTTAAATGAATCCATCATTGACTTAGCATTACCTGTCGCATCAAATACCACGCTTGGCATATCTCCATTCGTCAATTGGACTAATTTCTCCATTGGATTCTCCAAAACGTTCAAAGTATAATCGACATTTACCCATTTGCCAGCAAACGCAAGGCGTTCATCATTTACATCCATTGCGATCACCTTCGCACCCTGTTCTTTAGCGAATGCCATGACTCCCAAGCCAATTGGACCAGCACCAATTACCAGTGCAAATTCCCCTTTATGAATAGCAGCGCGCCTAACTGCGTGAGCTCCTATACTTAAAGGCTCAATCATTGCGGATTGGTCAAGTGTAAGACCTTCTGTTCTCACCAAATGATTGTAAGGCACCGTCATCCACTCACTCATGCCGCCTTCAGCATGTACACCCAAAACTTTTATATCCGTACAGCAGTTCGTTTTTCCACTCCTGCAAGCCAGGCATTTTCCACATTCCATATAGGGGATGATCGATACTTGATCCCCGACATTCAGCCCAGATTCATTCTCCGGTATGGATTCAATATAACCGGATAATTCATGTCCAAGTATACGAGGATAGCTAAAAAAGGGTTGATTGCCACCATAGGCATGAATATCCGTACCGCATATTCCTATACGGCGCACACGAATCAAAGCTTCTCCTGAGTTTGGAACCGGTTTTTCCGACTCGATCATCTTAAATTCAAAAGGTTGTTCACAAACAATACTTTTCACTGAATAACACTCCTTTTTAATAACTTATAGATATGTACACCTGTTAGAGAATGACGCCTTCTTTAAAAATGCTTATCTCCCTAAAACCGAATTTTTCATTATTCGTTTGCTTTTTACCAGATGAAAGTTCAAGAATGTATTGGAATAAATCTTCCTTTAATTCCTCGATCTTTCGACCTTCAATCAACTGCCCTGCATTATAATCAATCCAGTGTTTTTTACGATTGGCTAAATCTGAATTCGTTGCTATTTTCACAGTTGGCACCGGTCCGCCAAATGGTGTACCCCTTCCCGTAGTGAATAAAACGATATGTGCACCCGCTGCTGCCAAAGCCGTCACCGAAACCAGGTCATTTCCAGGAGAATTGATTAAATTCAAACCATGCTTCACTACCCGTTCACCATATGGGCTAACATCCACTACAGTCGCATGGCCGCCTTTTTGCGTGCACCCAAGTGATTTTTCCTCCAGCGTACTTATGCCGCCTTCCTTGTTTCCAGGTGAAGGGTTTTCATAAATTTCCTGATCATGGCGAATGAAATACTGTTTGAAATCATTAATAAGGCCAACGATTTTATTAAAGGTTTCTTCATCTCTTGCCCTGTTCATCAATATCGTTTCCGCTCCAAACATCTCAGGAACCTCTGTCAATATCGAGGTACCGCCATTGTCTACAATAAGGTCGGAAACAGCACCAACCAATGGATTAGCGGTAATGCCTGAAAAACCATCGGAACCCCCGCACTTCAAGCCTATTTTCAGCTTTGAAACCGGTACGGGCTTGCGTACGAACCCTTCCGCATACTCCACTAATTCTCCCATTAAACGTAAGCCGCTCTCCAATTCATCTTGAACCTCCTGGGCTTTTAAAAATTTAATGCGATTTGGAGGAAATTCACCAATGACTTCTTTAAATGCTTCGATTTGATTGTTCTCACATCCTAATCCTACAACTAAAACCCCTGCTGCATTTGGATGTTGAGCCAAGGCAGCCAAAAGATTCTGTGTATGGGTCAAATCATCTCCCAATTGAGAACAACCGTATGGGTGCGAAAAGTGAAGGACCCCATCTATTTGTCGATCTTTAAACTGCTCATTTCCCATTTTAGCGAGAACTTCACATGTTTTATTGATGCAACCAACCGTGTTGATGATCCAGATTTCATTACGGATACCCACTTCCCCATTTTCACGGATATATCCTTGGAAGGTATGAATTTGACTTGGCTCTTTTGTATTTTGACTGCTAGGTTGATAGGAATAATCCAATATACCATGCAAACCGGATGCTAGATTATGTGTGTGGACCCATTCGCCGATGGAGATATCTTCTTTAGCTTTTCCGATCGAGTAGCCGAATTTGATTACATCCTCCCCTCGGTTTACCGGTTTCACTAACATTTTATGCCCTTTAGGAATGTCATCACTTGCCTTGATATGGATCATTCCCCTGTCTTCCGTTTGAATCTGGAGGCTCTGTCCTTTATGAATTCCCTCCAAGGAAATAACAACATCATCATTTGAATGCAATTGAACAAATTTATTCATTTTGTCCCCTCCTTATCATGAGTGAAGACGTTCAAAACCAAACGTCAATCCATTCAGAAAGCCCTTTCATTTTTCGCGTGAATTTTTTAATTTTTAAATCTATTTTAATTTTAACATCAATTTTTGAAATATAAATTGCATATTTTGCTATAAATATACTAATTCTTGTTGTATTATACTTTCAGGAGATGAACGAAATGAAAAAAATTCATAATGCATTAAATCATGATTTACTCTTCCCATTTTCTTTTGTCTATCAAGATACGAAAAGTCCCCAGAATGAATTGTCCGATCATATGCATGACTATTATGAAATTGTTTATGTTTATAACGGTAAGGGGACCTTTTTTATCGGTGATGTGTTTTATGATATGCAGCAAGGGGATGTATTTTTGATCCCTAATAATACTATTCATAGGGCTTTACCCAATAAGGACGACCCTGTTACCTCCACCATTATCTTTTTCAGTCCCACATTGATATATAAAGATATGGTTGATGATTCTTTTTCATATTTACATTTGTTTGACCTGACAAAAAAGAGTAAGAATTATAAAATATCATTGCCGCAAAAGAAACAAGAAAAGATGGAGGAACAGCTACAACTCATCCTGCAAGAAACATCTAGCCAATCAATTGGATCGAGGCATGCTTGTTTGCTGACCGTTCATCAAATCATACTTGATTTATACCGTACCCGGATAAATGGCAAAGAAGATTTACCAGAGGGCAATGGCTATAGTTCAGAATGGATCAAAGATATTTTAATCTATATCAATGAACATATCGATGAAGCATTGACTTTGACGACTCTTGCACAAAAAGCTTTGGTCAGTCCCCCTCATTTCAGCAGAGTTTTTAAGGAAACGACTGGAATTGGCTTAATAGTATATTTAAATACGAAAAGAATCATCAAGGCAAAGGAACTTTTACTGGAAACGAATCACACCGTTGCCCATATTGCTGAGATGTGCGGTTTTGAAAGCATGCCCCAATTTTTTCGCACCTTTAAAAAATACAATGAAAAGACGCCAGCAACATTTCGAAAAGAAAATCGGATGCGCTAAGCATGCCTAGTAAACATGAAAAATGGAAGTGTCTTCCCTTGATATTTCCTTTGGGAGACACTTCCATTCCAACAATCAATCTATTACGCAGGCTTTACTATCGGTCTTACAAAACGGATGACTGCAAGCGATGCAACGATGGCCAATCCACCTGCAAGCAAGAATGCAACTGTGTATGTGCCTGAGGTATCGACAATATATCCTGTTAACGTCGGTCCGATGATTCCTGCTGTATTTGCCAAGAAATGCATAAACCCTCCAACAGATCCAACATTACCAGGGTCAACAACATCGTTGACGATTGCCCAGTAAATGGCACCAGTCAAATATAGGAAGAAGACGGAAAGTGCGACAAGCGTTACCGCACTGACCGTTGTGGATACAAGTCCGGCAAAACCGATACATACCGCCGATAAGAACAAACATGTTACAAGCACAAGCTTACGTGAGAATAAAACACCTTTTTGAGCGAATTTTTTAAAGAAGAAATCCGACACGAATCCACCCAAAGCAAGTCCGATGAATCCAAAAATCCAAGGAATCACAGTAATGATGCTCATATTCTCTACACTTAGGCCGCGTGCATCGACCAAATAGCTTGGGAACCAAGTTAAGAAAAAGAAGAGAATATAGTTGTAAGAAAAAAAGGCTAGAGCTGTAAATAAAACCGTTTTTTGTTTTAAATAAAAGGTGAATTTCAACTTCCCTTCCGATGTTGCCGCTACATAAGATTTCCCCGTATGTTTCTGTTCTTTTGACTCTGCAGGTTTTTCTTTAACGAACTTCCACCAGCAAATCGCCCATATAAGACCAATCACCATTATGGCAATGAAAGAAACTCTCCATCCATATGAAATGGCAATAAATCCAACAATCGGACCTGCTATGGCACCACCAAGCGGCGTCCCGCTATTCGTCAAACCAACGACAGATGCCCGTTGATTCGCTGGGAACCAGTTATTCACCATCTTATTGATGGTTGCCGAAAGAGGGCCTTCGCCCATTCCAAACAAGATGCGGATGACGATCATACTGGCAAAACCGACTGCCAGTACTAGTGCACCACTGAATAAAGACCAAACGATCATCGCCACAAAAAGCGTAAGCTTTGCACCCCATTTATCGGACGCCATTCCACCAAGGAAATTAAATATGGCATAACCAACTGAAAAGCTACTAAAAATAATCCCCATCTGTGTTGCTGTTAAGGATAAATCATCTTGGATGAACGGAGCTGCAATGGACAGTGCAGATCGGTCCAGATAATTTATCACCCCTGCCAAGAACAAGAAAACGATAACCATTCCTCTACCATTTGAAAACATAAAGTACCCCCCTATACGTTTCTATAAATGCAGCAGCATCTTTGGAAACGTTTCCATTTAATAACCAAGAGTAAAGCCTATATGACCTTTAACTAAACCGGTTTAGAATTCCCGTAAAAAAAGCGCTTTCTTTTTCACAGGAATTCTTACAACAGGTTCTAGCAAGAATTCCTTGCAAGCAAAGTCGGTTTCAAGCGATGAACGCTTGTATCCTCTTTTCCTGTTTTATTAATTTGACTAAGCAGTAACTCTGCTGCCAAGTTGGCCATTTCAATGGCTGGCTGATTAACCGTTGTGATGGTCGGTGTATAGAAACTGGCATAGGGTACATCATCGATCCCTATTACCGCTATGTCATCAGGTATATTGATTTCGTGCTGTTTCATATAACGCAACACTTCATTAAGTACGATATCATTTCCTGCCAATATGGCTCGAGGCGGCTTTTCCAATTCGAAAAATTCTGAAAGTGCAGCCGGAATTTCATCTGCGTTCACTGTTTTAATATATTCTGAATTGAATGGTATCCCATGTGACGCGAGGGAATCCTTGTACCCTTGAATCCGTTCGATACGGGGACTGATATCGCGTATTATTGAAGTGGTTATGATTGCAATGGTTTCATAACCCTTTTCAATAAACCTGTCGATCGCTAATTTGGAAGCAAGGTGATTATCGAGCATGACAGTTGCAATATCCAATTCTTCGATCGTCCTATCCATGAATACAATCGGGAAATGATCACTCTTCATACGTTGATATAAATCAAGATTGTCTCCTGTGGGGAAAATGATAATCCCATCCACTTGTTTAGCTCTTAGCATTTCAATATAATTCTTTTCCTTTTCAGGATTGTCATCTGCATTGCATACGATAATATGGAACCCTTGTTCGTAAAAGTAGTTTTCTATAGCTCTAATAACTTGCGTTGAAAACGTATGAAGGATATTGGCAACCACTACCCCAACGGTAAAAGTGGATTTTTGCTTTAAACTGCGTGCTATTATATTAGGCTGATAGTTTAACTCTTCTATTGTTTCTTCAATCTTTTTCCTGGTTTTTTCACTCATATATTCGTAACGTTTGTTAAGGTATTGGGAAACTGTGCTTTTAGATACTTTAGCGTGATTGGCGACATCAGTAATTGTAATGGTTTTCAATTCATTCATTCCTGTCGTATGGTTTCAAATCTCTAATACCAAAATGGCTTAGATATATAAGGAATATTCTATTATAATAAGGAAAGCTTTACAATCACCTTCTGATGCAGTAAAAAGTCAATTTCCCATACCGTGGAACTAATTTAATCACGGTCACTTGTTTACCTTTTTATTGGACCTGAATTCAGACACCTGAGTATGCCATGAAACCACCATCGACTGGTACAGTAATTCCTGTTACGAAGCCCGAATAGGATTCATCAACGAGCCAAAGCAATGTACCAAGTAAATCTTCAGGCTGCCCAAAGCGCTTCATTGGTGTTGAAGTAATGATTTTATTAGATCTTGCCGTCAGGCTGCCATCTTCATTAAGCAGAAGATCCCGATTTTGCTTCGTCAAAAAGAATCCTGGAGCAATGGCATTCACCCGTAAACCTTCCTCGGCAAAATGAACAGCCATCCACATGGTAAAATTATTTATTGAAGCTTTGGCAGCACTATATGCTGGTACTTTAGTCATTGGAGCGTAGGCGCTCATGGAAGATACATTTACTATGACTGGTGCTTCCACTTGCAATAACTCTTTCCCAAAAACCTGACTGGCCAAAAATGTACCGGTGAAATTACTGGCAAAAACCTGGGAGAAACCATCTTCATCCAAATCAAAAAAGGATTTTCCTTCTGCTTCTTCCCCATATTTCTCTGGAGCTGTAATGGCATCAGGGTGATTGCCTCCTGCACCATTTATTAATAGATCCACTCTTCCGAACGATTCTATTATTTTCCCTTTTGCATTTTCCAATGAGGTTCTATCCAAAACGTCTGCCGCGATGGATATCGCAGTACCCCCAGTTTGTTCAATGAGTTCGACCACTTCTTGCCCTTTTTCCGCCGTTCTGTTCAATATGGCTATCTTGACACCATGACGGGCCAATTCCACCGCCATTTTGGAACATAAAACACCGCTGCCTCCAGTGATCACTGCCACCCTGTTCGATAAGTTTTCATGAATGGGAATCATGATTTTTCACCTAATTTAGTAGCTTCATATGCATCCCATAATCCGAGCAAATACATGATTCCCAATGCTCGGTCATATAAACCGTAACCTGGGCGGCAAACTTCACCCCATATATGGCGGCCATGATCCGGTCTGACATAACCAGTATAATTTTGCTTATTCAATTCTTCCACAACGCCCTGTATATTGATCGATCCATCCTGTGTATGATGGGATGTTTCCACAAAGTCACCGTTTTCATAGATCTTCACATTGCGTATATGGGAGAATGGCGAACGGTTTGCATACTTTTTAGCCACCTGGACCATATCATTTTCAGGGTTTGCCCCCATCGATCCTGTACACAAGGTAAACGCATTCGATGGTGAATCCGAAATCGAAATCAGTTTTTCATAGCTCGACTCTCCGGTGATGATTCTTGGCAGGCCAAAAATGGACCATGGCGGATCATCCGGATGTATTGCCATTTTTATACCGCAAGCCTCTGCAACAGGTAATATTTCTTTTAGGAATATTTCAAGATTCGCCCATAGCTGCTCTTCGTCCACAGTTTTGTAAGCTTCGAATAATTCAGAAATTCGATCCATCTTTTCTGGTTCCCAACCTGGTAAAGTTAAATCTGAAGCTTCCGTTACAGTACGAATTAAATCTTGCGGATCTAACGTATCCACTTTCGCCTTTTCATAAAACAGGGCAGTTGAGCCATCTTCCAAAGGATGGAACATTTCCGTCCGAGTCCAATCAAAGATCGGCATGAAGTTATAACAAATGACTTTCACTCCAGCTTCTGAAAGATTCCGGATCGTCTCTTTGTATTTCTCTATATATATCATGCGGTCTTCGTTACCCAATTTAATCGATTCATGGACGTTTACACTTTCTACGACATCCGTGTGAAAGCCAAATGATTGGATATACTTAATTTCTTCTTGAATTTCTTCCTTTTCCCAAACCTCACCAACAGGTTTTTGGTGAAGTGCCCAGACAATCCCTTTCACTCCAGGAATCTGTTTAATGTGCTCCAACGTAACGGTATCATTGTCTTTCCCGTACCATCTAAATGTAATGTTCATCATGCACCTCCATTATTCCGCAATTTTTTGCATGTATTTTCGGCTTAATTCCACTGCGGCTTCATAGCCGCCATTTTGATAGGCTTTGTTCAAGTCACTGCCGATCCCGATTGCTACCGCGCCTGCATTCAGCCAGTCCTTCATGTTATCCAAATTAATTCCGCCAGTTGGCATGATTCTTACATTGGGCAATGGACCATTAACCGACTTGATGAAAGAAGGCTCAAAATGGTTTGCCGGAAATAACTTCAAAACATCACAACCTGCTTCCAATGATATAGCCATTTCTCTAATTGTCATGCATCCAGGCATATAGGGGATGCCGTATCGATTACAAAGTTCGGCTACGCCATTGACAAAATAGGGACTGACGATAAATTTGGCGCCAGCTAAAATCGCATGCCGAGCCGTTTCAGAATCAAGTACAGAGCCTGCTCCCAATAGTGCATCCGTATTTTGCAGTTCTTTGAAAGCTTCTTCAATTCCCGGTGTTGTATAAGTCAATTCGATTGCCTGAATACCGCCTTCCACAGCTGCTTTAGAAAGTTGCGCCGCCTCCTTTGCATCATGTCCCCGGATAACAGCTACAACTTTCGTTTCCGTTATTCGATGTATGATTGAATGTTTATCCATAACTCCTACCCCCTTAATTAAAAACGATGATCGCTTTTCGAACTTGTTCGGGATGATTTTCAACAAAATTAAATGCTTCCTGGATATCATCGAGCGAAAATGTATGGGTAACTAAACCTTCATGTCTGAGTTTTCCTTCATTTAAAAGTTTGACCACTTTTGGGAACTGATCGGTTTGCAATCTAGACCCTTTCACCGATACTTCCTTTTTTGTGATTGGTAACTGGGAAACCGATGAAGGACGTTCATCAAAACCGAGTACGACAATCCGCCCCGCCGTTGACACGACATCGAAAGACAATTCAAATGTCATCGGCAAGCATACTGCATCAATGACGACGTTGGCCCCTTCGCCATTCGTCCATTCTTCCACTCGTTTTTGAACATCTTCTTTTCCCGCATGGACGGTGATATCGGCGCCGCTTTCTTTAGCGAATTCCAAACGCTCATCACTTAAATCCGTGATCATCACTGATGCTCCTTGAAGCTTTGCCATCTTTAATATGCAAATCCCAATAGGCCCAGCTCCCTGGATAAGCACTGTTTCCCCTTCCTCCACTTCGCCCCTCCATACGGCCTGTGCGCCGATAGTGTATGGCTCAGCCAATACTATTTCTTCCCAAGCTAAAGCAGAATCCACAACATGTAATTGTTTCTCCGGAAGGACGAACCATTCCCTCATTCCACCATCTTCATGCACGCCAAAAACGGACAGTTTTCCACAAACATTTTGGCGGCCTTTGCGGCAGGCATAACACTCCCCGCAATAACTGATGGGCTCAATAACAACGTGGTCCCCCACTTTTATGCCCGAGACACCTTTACCTATCTCCACAACCTCTCCCGCTACTTCATGCCCAACGACTCGCGGCAGTGTAGCAAGAGGATTCGTACCATGGTAAATATGCATATCCGATCCGCAAATCCCGACTCTTTTTACTTTTACAAGGACATCCGTCGAGTTCGAAATCCGTGGTTTTTCCACTTCTTGAATGATAAGTTCATGAGCTTGCCGTACTTGAACCGCTTTCATTTCTCCCACCTACTTTGTAAGAAATTCATAAACACTTGATGCTATCGTAATGCCTTGTTTCAGGTTTTTTTCTTCATTGATTTGTTCAATCTCACCCGGTACATATACGCGATCAAACCCTGGAGCAGGTTCAACCTGTTGCAGCTCTTCGATCATTTGATCCATTTGCTCTAAAAATATATCAGTATCCGTAAAGAACGAAGGATTAATTACACAAAAATAATGTCCCAGCTTCCTTTTCTTATCAAGGTCGTCATACATTTTCCCAATGTGCGGACCAAATGCCGCACCGGCCAATAATCCAGAAAACACATCCACAATTACGGATAGACCATAGCCTTTCGGGCCACCGAAAGTGGAAAGGGAAACGACTTTATTCGGGTCTGTGACATTAGCTCCATTTTCATCCACTCCCCATCCTTCAGGGATTTCCTTTCCTTCTTCGCGTGCCTGGAGGATTTTCCCCAGCGCAACATTGGATGTTGCCATATCAAGAATAAAGGGTTTCTTCGTTTTGGCAGGAACACCGTAAGCGATTGGGTTGGTACCAAGAAATGATGTTTTTCCTCCGAACGGGACCACAATTTTATCGGTATGTGACATCGCGATGCCAATTAACTTTGCATCAGCGGCTTTTTGAACGAAATAGCTTAGTGCTCCGCAATGGCTGCTATTAAAAACTGTCACCATGCCAACACCGTTATCTCTAGCCATTTCGATTGCATGGTCCATGGCCACGTCGCTAATCACATGCCCAAAACCATCATCTCCATCAACCACACCGGTAACTGGCCCAGTCTTTTGGAAGGAAATCTGGGCATCGGGATTTATGCCTCCTGCCTGTAAACGGTTCACATAATGCTCTGTTCGCAAAACACCATGGGAATTGACGTTTCTGAGATCGGCATGAACCAATACTTCCGCGATTTTCCCGGCATTTTCTTCATTTAAACCCACTTTGGTCAGCTGTTGTATGACCAAGCGTTTTGCTTCCTCCGCTTGTATCGTTACTGTTGCCATTTTTTCCCCTCATTTCTTTCAGTAATCTATCTTTCTATAACAGCCTCATTCTGTATGAAAGGCATTACATCTTCCAAATATGGTAATCCTTCATTGTCCCCTGCAACAGTGGTGACAAGAGCTCCTACACCATTTGCGAATGTCAATCTTTCATCAATAGATAGGCCATGTAGATATCCGTAAATATACCCGGCATCATAACCATCTCCCGCACCAACAGTATCAACAGGCATAACCGGGAATGCTTCTTTTTCATGCCATTCACTTTTGGTATATAGTTTTGAACCATGTTTCCCGTCCTTAATGACAAGCTGATCAATATCATTCACATTTGCGAATTCCGCCAAAGATTCTTTTGTGTCAGTTCCGGTGATCAATCTAATTTCATCCAAACCTGTAAGTAAAATGTCAACATATGGAAAAACATCATAATAAACTGATCTTGCTTCATCGATGGACCATAGCTTTAAGCGGATATTCGGATCAAAAGAAACAGGTATATTTTTTTGTTTTGCAATATCCATTACCCTCTTGGCAATATCCACATTTTTGGGATCTATGGCCAAAAATACTCCAGTAAGGTGGACTATATCAATCTCTTCAAACATATTCTCTGTTATATCTCCCGGGTTTAAAGTTAAAATGGGAGATTGATAGCGGTAATAAAATGTCTTTCCGGAACCATCTTCCCGGATTTCTTTAAAGTTAAGAGATGTTGGATATCCATTTACATAGGCAACATCACTCATGTCCACGCCTTCCCCGCGAGCGAAATTATATATTACTTTACCGAACTCATCCTTGCCCAAGCGGCTTATCCATTTTGCCCGCATGCCAAGCCTTGCACAGCCAATCGCAAAATTCAGTTCAGCGCCTCCTACTTTTCGCTCAAAACGGTTAACGAATCTTAAAGGTCCTGTCTCTTCCGGATTTAGCGTAATCATGGCGTCGCCAAGCGTTAAAACACCATATTTTGATGACAATACAGTACCTCCTTCTTTCGAACAATCACAAATAAAAAACAAAAAACATTTGATCATATCACTTTCATTTCACATCTTTGCTAAATCGATTTAGTAAAATACTAAACCGGTTTGGTAAATCATAAGGAAATTGTAAATGAAAACCCTATCAAAAACAATAGAAAAGTTTGATAATTTTTAATTTTATTTTTATTCGCTGTTTTTTCAATTTATTTTTCAGCCAAACTAATGATAAAAAACCTTATTGCGGTAAAGCGAAAAGGAATTATTCCTTCCCTCTTTTTTTTATGATTAAGAGTTTCTGATTTTTCATCCTCGGGCTTTCCATCAAATTTACTCTTTGCTATTAATTTGGAGAAAGTTGTATAATATATCAATTGTTAAATAAGTTTGAAAGGTTGTTTGGAATGAGTTTTTTGAAGATATACATCTTACTTACCGGAATAATGATTACATGGGGGTTAAATGTCTCGGTTATTAAAATTTTAGTTGCGAATACACAGCCCGTAACAATAACCTCTTTGAGAATTTTTACTGCTTCTCTTATAGTCATTCTTATCCTTTTCTTCTTTGGACTAATACGCCTTCCTAAAAAAAGTGAACTTTTTTACGTTTTTGGAGGAGCACTTTTGAGTGTCGTTTTTCATCATTATTTTTTAGCTGAGGGATTGACAAAGACTTCTGCATCGAATGCTGGACTGATTTTGGGCATGGGGCCAATCTTGACTGTCATCTTGACCATGATATTCTTTCGTAAAAAACCCAATTTAATCAGGATTTTGGGCTTTATATGCGGTGCCCTGGGTGTGAGTTTTACCGTTATGGCAGGAAGTGGAGGACTCCATTCTATTAATCTGGGGGATGTGGATATTTTACTTTCCATACTTTCACAGGCATTGAGTTTCATTCTTATCAATAAAGCCTCAAAAACAATGGATCCACGATTACTAACCGGATATATGATGCTGATCGGGTCTTTTATCCTTTTTGCCATCAGCTTATGGAAGGAACCAGAGGGCTTATCTTCACTGGCAACTGCACCGCCCTCCATCTGGGGAGCTTTCATTTTCTCCGCCATTTTTGCCACTGCCCTCGGGCACATGAGCTATAATTATGCCATTGGTAAGGTAGGTGCAGCCGAATCATCCATCTTTCTTAACTTAAACACCTTATTCTCTTTGTTAGGGGCAGCCTTTTTCCTTAATGAAGCCATTGTACCTGCACATTTCATTGGACTTATCTTCATTGTTTCGGGGGTATTGCTTGGCTCCGGTGCAGTTGAAATATGGATTCTTCAAAGGAAAAATAAACGTATTTCTGCCTAGCGGCAACGGCAACCCCTGGATTCAGGTAAGGTTCTTCGTACCAGAATAATAGACCCTATGACACTACCATCCCAATCGCTTAGGAGTGTCATAGGGTCTTATTATATATTGCCAACCTTCTCCTCCATCTACAGGATGATTATAAACCCTATAATAATACTTGCAGAATACTAATTGGAGATTCATATCCGTTACAATATACCCCTAAATGTACATGGACATGTGTCCATTAAAGTGTGCCCATTATGACAAGCCTTTTTTGTCAGCTGTGGCCCTGTTCTTTCTGAGAAACCTCGTTGAAGACTTATTGTTTGATGAATCAATAAATATAAAAAGACGTCTATGGGTCACAGACAGCCTAAGATTCCAGTCATGCTTATAAATTAAATCAATTAGCCCAGATTGCAAACAAACCTTCTGTTATACCCAAATTGTATATATAATAAAGTCCGAATGCAAAACTTAAAGCTCCCGCCATTTTGATGAAGATTCGGTTTAAAACGATGTCCTTACCATTCAAAGCAAACGGTATGCCTAGTAAAGTTGTAAAGCACAGCATTCCAATAATCGTCCCTGCGCCAAAAATAATGATATAGATGGATCCTTCGCCTATACCGGATACGGTCGACATAGTTAGAATGACCATTGCGGCACTGCCCGCGAGACCATGGACGAACCCAATTAAAGCAGACACCAAAAAAGGACGAAATTTATCTTTGTCGTTCGTGATATTAGGGCGAGCTTTAAATAAACTTTTCGCCCCTAGCATAACTAGCATAATACCAACGCCGAATTCCAGCGTCATGCTTAACGACTCTGGAATTTCCCCTTTCATCCAAATGAATAGCATACCTATAAAAAACAGCGTACATGTATGGCCTATTCCCCAATACACTCCCGTTAGAGTGGACCGCGATAATTTTTTCGTTTTTCCTGCCGTGGTTGCTACCGCAATAACATGATCAGGCTCTAACGAATGCTTTATTCCCAATATGAATCCTAATGTAAGAATCGACACCAAGCTCATTTCTCTACCACCTCCCCGAGACACTTCCATACTTCTTCATACACCCTTTTAAGAGGTATATTGTTCTGTACGGCAATTTTACGGCAATCCTCATATTCAGGTGCCTGCTGTATGGGTTGGCCCTCATGGAACCCTCTCTTTATCGTCACTTTCCCCCATTGTGTGTCTATATGTAAAAAAGATCGTTCGAGCCTGTGCACGGTAAGAGGATAGTAGCGTATACCGAGAGTTGTCGTTTCAGCAAATAATATCTTCTTGATTTTCGTAATCACCTGCTGTGAACAGAGAAGCTGCAATAACACCCCCGGTCGATTTTTTTTCATGAAGATTGGCGTATAAAATACATCATTTGCTCCTGATTCAAACAACAAATCCATTACATGACCAAGCCATTCACCGGAAATATCATCTAGATTCACTTCCATTTTTACCATTTGTCCATCAAGATGCTCATGATCAGGTGGGCGCTTCATTGGATCTCCCCTATAATAATGCGAAGGACATTCGGATGATTTTCAAATGTTTTTGTCCCCGCACCATAGCCAATCGATTCGACAGTCATGGCTGGAAGCGAGCCAAATTTTTCAGCTAAAACCGCAGCGATGGCAGCACCGGTCGGCGTTGCTAATTCAGAACGAATAACGTTTGAGGCAATCGGTACCCCCTTCAATATTTCAAGTGTGGCAGGTGCAGGAACCGGGTATATTCCGTGATCTATATGTATATGTCCAGATCCCGTTGGAATGGCTGATGACTGAACTGATTCAATATCTAGCTGATCGATTAAAATTGCAGCCCCGATTATATCTATTATTGAATCTACAGCTCCTACCTCATGAAAGTGAACTTTATCAAGCGGAAGCCCGTGTATGTGCCCTTCCGCTTCACCAATCTTCTTAAATATGGCGAGTGACATGTTTGTTACCGATTCATTAAGGTTAGCCTCATTGATAGCTTCTACAATTTGTTTGTAGGTGCGGCTACCATGATGATTGTGATGTACATGGCTATGGTTGGGTTCGGTTTCATGACTGTGGCTATGTTCATGTCCATGACTGTGGCTGTGTTCATGTCCATGACTGTGGCCATGTTCATGTGGCTGCTCTGATTTACTGGTAAGAATGACATCAAATTTAGTACTCGTAATGCCATTTTTAATAACTTTCCCCCATGACAGAGTATATTCTTCATCCATGTTAAGCTTTTTTAACTCTTCTTCCATTTGTAAAGGGTCTGCACCTGCATCAATCAACGCACCAATAACCATATCTCCGCTTATGCCGGAAAAGCAGTCAAAATATAATGTCCTCATTATCATTGATCTCCTTTTTATGTACAAGTTTGTATATAATCGCTGCATTGTAGGCTGCACCAAATCCATTATCGATGTTCACCACACTTACACCCGATGCGCATGAATTAAGCATTGATAAAAGTGCCGATAAACCGTTAAAATTGGCACCGTAACCGATACTTGTCGGAACAGCAATAATTGGATTCGTGACAAGGCCCCCTAACACACTTGGGAGTGCCCCTTCCATCCCCGCCACACAAACTGATACGGTAGCCCCTCGTATCTCGTCTATATTATCAAGGAGGCGGTGCAGCCCAGCAACACCAACATCGTATATACGCCTGACTGGAATACCTAGTGTTTCGGCCGTCACGGCAGCTTCTTCAGCAACGGACAAATCTGATGTCCCGGCGCACACAATTGCAATATATGAACCAAAGGATTTTGGCTTTTCTTTAACCCAAGCAAGTGTCCGGGCCATATCGTTATACTCAAATTCACTACATTCTTTTTGTACATATACTGCTTTTTCCCGAGAAATTCGGGTCACCAGCACAGAATCATTCCTTGTCCGAAGTGATTGTACAATCGTTAAAATTTGCTCAGCCGTTTTCCCTTCTCCAAACACAATTTCAGGAAAACCTTGTCTCCTTTTTCGATGATGATCAATTTTTACAAACCCTAAATTCTCATATGATGCAAGTTTTTCCTTTGCTTCAGCTGCTGTCAATGAACCATTTTGAACCTGCTCTAAAATATCATCAATCATAAAATTTCTTCCTTTTTAAGTGCTATATTCATACTTCCGCTTGTATAGCCCGTGAGATCCAATGATACATACTTATAACCAAATTGCTTCAGTCGTTTCGTGATCGCCACATGGTATTGGAGCACTCGAGGCATATCGACGGGTTCAACTTCAATTCGGGCAGTATCCTCATGCGTCCTGACTCTTACCTGATGAATATCCAATGATTTTAAGTAAGCTTCTGATTTATCCACTTTCGTCAACTTTTCCTTCGTAATGATATCGCCGTATGCTATGCGTGAAGATAGGCATGCGAATGATGGTTTATCCCAGGTTGGCAAACCGGCTTGCTTGGACAATACTCTTATTTCTTCTTTGAATAAACCGGCCTCCAGAAGAGGTCCCCTGATTCCTTTTTCTTTAGCTGCTTTCATGCCTGGGCGAAATTCGTTAGCATCATCAGCGATGACTCCATAAATTATATTATTAAATTCATATTCTTCAAGAATAGGAAGCAGGTGGTCAAATAAACTACTTTTACAAAAGTAACAGCGGTTCTGATTATTTTCTGTATATCCAGGAATGGCCAACTCCGAAGTTTGAATGACTCGATGTTTGGCACCAATCCATTTTGATAGCATATTGGCATCCTTCAACTCACTCGACGGATAGGTTTCCGAATCTGCTGTAATGGCTAACACATTATCATAACCTAAAGTATCAATAGCAACCTTTAGCAAAAAAGTGCTGTCCACCCCTCCTGAAAAAGCGACAACAACCGACTCCATTTTTTGGAGAATACCCTGCAGATTTCTGTACTTTTCTAGTAACATAGCACTTTTCCCCTTTCTGGATTGTCTGAATTTATCCATAGTTCACTAGCTAACACCCTTGATGGCTACAAAGGATTGAACGAGATACATCAAATTGATAGAAAAGGAGGAAATAACACTCAGTCATACTTTCATTCCCAGTTTAACCGTAATTCATATAAGCGAAGGATTGCTTTAGCTTCTTTGTACGATAGCTGAAAATTTTTTTGCCGTTTCTGCCAGCCTGGTGTAATCTCCATCTGAAATCAATTTCGAAGGATTGATCAATGAACCACCAACTCCCGCTGCGATGGCCCCTGCCTTAAAAAAAGATGCGAGGTTGTCAAGGCTGACACCGCCAGTTGGCATAAGGGGAATGTGAGGAAGCGGTCCTTTAAGATTTTTAAAATAGCTAACACCAAGTGCATCTGCTGGAAAAACTTTGATAATGTCTGCTCCATGCTCATAAGCAGTCAATATTTCGGTTGGTGTGAGTGCACCAGGGATACTAATAACGCCATAGCGCTTCGCCATTTTAATCGTTTTGACATTGACGGTTGGAGAAAAGATAAATTCCGCCCCTGCCATGATGACCGCACGGGCCGTTTCAGGATCCAATACCGTACCGGCACCCGCTATGATATCATCACCGAACTCCTCTTTCACCCTTTCAATTAAATGACACACTTTGGGAGTTTCCACTGTTATTTCAAGTGTTCGGATGCCGCCCTCTTTCAGGGCTCTGGCGATAGGTATAATTTGATCTGGGCGTGCACCGCGAATGACCGCAACCAGCTTCCTATGTTTAAGCTCTTCAAGTTTAGTCATTTTTTCCACCTTTCTACCTCCTCACATCATCAGCGCCGCCACTCATGAACAAATCGAGGTCGGCACGGACCGGCAAACCCTCAACATCGCCATTTACCATCGTTGCCATTGCTCCCATGGCATTTCCACGCCTTGCAGCTTCATATAGCGGCAGTCCATCAAGCAGGCCGGAAAGTACACCGGATGCAAAGGCATCACCAGCACCGATGGGATCTACGACCCGTTCCACATAGAATCCGGGAACGTATGTTTTTGGTACAGACGGGGCTGAAATTAAAGAGCCCTCTTTGCCCAATTTAAGTAAAACTGTTTCAACACCGAGTTCATGAAAATGATCGGCAAACATCTCCGGAGTATGGGAACCGAATAAAAATTCAGCTTCGGCCACTCCAGGCATGACGATATCACTTTTCGAGGCGTACTTTGTTATGATGTGACGCGCTTCATTTTCATCCGGCCATATTTTCAAGCGAATATTCGGATCGAAGACGATTTTTGTTCCGGTTTCTTTAGCAATGCGGATCGCTTTATCCAAGAGCGACTGACACGAATTCCCTAGTGCAGGGGTAATCCCGGTAATATGGAGATAAGCTGCGTCTTGGATGGCTAGATCAGTAAGTAATTCCGCCGTCATTTTGCTAGCTGCCGAATCTTTCCGGTAATAATAGACTCTAGTATCATTCAGCCGTCTGAATTCTTTAAAAAAGACTCCTGTAGGCGCATCAGGGTCTCTTGTTACATAAGAGACATCAACACCTTCCCCGCGAATGAAAGATTGCATGGCATCGCCAAATTCATCCTCGCCGAGACGGCTGATCCAGCGTGACCTATGACCGAGTCGGGTTAGCCCGATCGCGACATTGGATTCCGCACCGCCAAACTTCATTGAAAAAGATCGGGCGTGGCGAAGTGGACCTTCTTCATTCGGGGTAAACACTGTCATTGTTTCTCCGATGGTTACAACATCCATGTCATCACCTTCTTTCTCTTGTCATGCTATTACGTGATTAGAAAGCGTGCCGATCTTCTCAATGCTTACGTTCATCCGGTCACCGTTTTTCAACCAGATTTTCGGATTCCGTCCCATTCCAACGCCAGGTGGCGTACCAGTTGCAATCAAATCACCTGGCATTAGTGTCATGGACTGTGATAAAAATGATATGATTTTCGGAACCGTAAAAATTAGGTTGCTTGTATTTGAATCCTGCATAATTTCACCGTTTAATTCAAGCGAAATCGCTAGATTGTGGGGGTCACCCACTTCATCTTGCGTCACGATAAACGGACCAAATGGCGCAAATGTGTCCGCCGTTTTGCCTCTCGACCACTGGCCATCCTGAAATTGCAGGTCTCGGGCGCTAATATCATTCATAATTGTATAGCCAAAGATGTAGTCATTCGCCTCTTCTTCTGATACATGTTTCGCTTCTCTTCCAATGACAAACGCAAGCTCTGCTTCAAAGTCGACCGCGGTTGAATTAATGGGAATTTCAATCGCATCATGATGGCCGGCAATGGCATTCGCATATTTTGAAAAAATGACCGGTGATTCAGGGGGCTCCATCCCCGTTTCCCTTGCAATGATCAAAATAGTTAAGTCCTACGCAAATGATTTTATCCGGCTTTGCGATTGGCGGCAGGATTTTTACTTCTGACAGATCGAATATTGCATCGTCATTAACCCGTTGCTCAATTAACTGTTCAGCACGTGTTCTCAACTTGCTGCTTCGTTCTATGAATTTTTTCATGCAAGCTGGAAATTCTTCTGGACCAAGAGCCGTTAAACTAATAATTTGATCATTTTTAACAAGACCGATGTGTTGTTCGGTTTGTACGGAAAAAGTCGCTAATTTCATATTTTTTCCCCTTTCCTAAGTCAATGCGTATGGTGTTATTTCTCCGTTTAAGACCTGAACGATATTTCTCGCTGCCTTTTGACGAAGTTCAACCATTGCTTCCTCTGAATACCAGGCACTGTGCGGCGTAATGATGACATTGTCCATTGTGAGCAGCGGGCTATCGGTGCTGACCGGCTCATTCTCTGTCACATCAAGTGCTGCACCTGCAATTACCCCTTTTTCAAGTGCATCAGAAAGTGCTTTTTCATCGATTATCGGTCCACGTGCCGTGTTAATGATAACCGCATTTCTCTTCATTTGTTTAAGGCGCTCCTCATTGATCAGATGGTATGTATCATCAATCAAGGGCACATGGATCGACAAATAATCAGCTTCTGCTATAATTTCGTCGAGCTCCATTTTTTGAACCCCAACCGCAGCCATGTCTGCCGCCGATACGAAAGGATCGTATGCAGCAGTTTTAAAGCCGAGCGGTCTCACCTTTTCAATGAAACGGCGCGGAATCCGTCCAAAGCCTAGAACCCCAACAGTTTGCTCGTTAAATCGATGAATCGGGACACACACCTTAAAGTCCCAGTTGCCTTTTTTCACTTCATTGTTTAACAATGTCACTTTCCGCGCCGAAGAAAGTAAAAGTGCCAATGCATGATTGGATACTTCTTCCATGCCATAATCCGGTACATTGGCGACAGTAATCCCCTTTTCCTTAGCCGCATTGAGATCAATTGTATTGACGCCAACACCGTAACGGGAAATGATTTTGGTGTTTTCAAGCGAATCAATAACTCGGCGTGAGATGGGAGCATATTGATTTAAAATTGCATCCACTTCTTTTGCCTGCCCCATTACTTCTTCTTCAGTTTTGCATTGAGCTTTGATGAATTCGATTTCCAGACCGCTTTCTTGAAAAATCTCTTCTTCATATTTCAAATGTTCAAATTCGTAATCCTTTATTAATATTTTAAAGGACATTTGGGCTCAACTCCCTTTTAGTAATAAATACGTTAATATCATTATTTAACTGCTGCCTTTTCAATTTTCGCAATTCCAAGTCCTTTTGCACCGAGTTTCGATGTTTTTGCTTCTGGATAGTATCGTTCGATCATTTGAATACCAATTGCGGCACGGCGTACACGTTCCTTTGTGAGTGAGATGTTCGTACTTTCCCATTGTTTCCCTGATGGATATACATCAGGATGATTACGAAGACCGAATTTGATGTAGACAGGCGCCAATACACGGATTATTTCCGGTATTTCATAATAGCGAAGAAAGCCGCCGAAGGTATCCGGAACTTCAACGTATAAATCAATTGGAATGTCTATTGATTGGCGGATCGCTGCAAGTTTAGACAGCGTTAATGCAGGTGGCACGTTGTAGGTATCCGCACCGATGTCTTCCATTAATTTGACGGATACTGGATTGGCTGAACCCATTTGAACCGATACTTTAACAACAAAGTCTTCCGGAAGCTGTCCGTATTTTTTCATTTCTTTCGTTAAAAGAAGGAGACCTTCATCCGCAACTAACGCACCGCGAAGGCCTAGTGCAGCCCCTCTTTTCAGGTCTTCCATGGCATAAACAAGCTGATCGGAGCCCTCATGGCGAATTCCCTGAGATTTGCCTCCTGTCGTAAGCGGTCCGGCACTGACATCCCATGAACCCCTGGGACCGACAAACAAACTCAGCTCCATGCCTCGCTCTGCTGTCATTTTACACATTTCTTTAATTTCATCATCGGTTTGAAGCATGATGCCGCTGCCTTGAGATATTCGGTGAATAGTCAAACCGAGCCGGTCAATTTCTTTCAATGTTTCTTTCAGTGCTATCGGACCTTCTACGCTTGGGAGTTCAATGCGGTATTGAGCACCGTCTGGAAATGTTTTCGTTGATGTAGGAAGTTCTTTAAGATCAGTTGATGGGTATCCTAATTGTTCGAGCAAGTCTCGTGATTCTTTCATTTCTGGACGCCTTCTTTCAAATTTATATTTTTTAAAAGAGCAGCTACTTTGTCACTCAAATCAGCAGGGTATACATCGCAGGGTGCACGGTGTCCAGCGGAAACGTCAAACCAGCGCTGATGAACCGCTTCTTTCATGGCAGTAAAAAATGTCGGACCGTAATTGTATACATCCATCAGTTTTGAAATCACTTGATGATTTTTCTGTGCTTCAGCAAGGTCACCTTTATGATACGATTGATATAAATCAACGGAAATTTCCGGTGCAAAGACAGCGCTTCCATTAATGCTTCCCGCTGCACCAATCATTTGAGCCGGAAGCAAGTGCTCGTCAAAAGCCGAGAAGACTCGGAAATCACTGCGAACTTCCTTCACTTCCGCCAGCACTTGACGAAGGTGCCCGAAATCACTGACCGTCTCTTTAATACCAGCAATGTTTGAATGATCTTCAGCTAATTTTTTAATCAATTCGATTGATAAATTTTGACCTGTCAGAAGCGGGATATTATAAATGAAAACTTGCAGATTAGTATGATTCGCTACACTGGAAAAATGTCGGTATAATTGCTCGTCAGACAGCTTCCAGTAATACGGGTTGACTACGAGAACGCCGTTCGCTCCATGCTCTTCTGCATAAGAAGTCAGTTCTTGCACCTCTTTCAATGCGGTATGCCCGACCCCAACCATGACAGGCACTCGTCCGTTAATATGCTTTATCATTTCGCGTACATATAATTTTCTTTCTTCTGTTGTAAGCGATGAGAACTCACCTGAACTTCCCATCAATAAAATACCGTCTATATTCCGTGAGATTAATAGGTCGATATAGCTTCTGTTCAGCGCCATATCTAAATTCCCCGATTCATCAAATAAAGTGACTACCGGTGGAATGATGCCATGAAAGTCCATTGTTTTTCCTCCTTTTATTACCATTCAGCGATGCTCCCGTCTTCATTACGCCAAATTGGATTTTTCCAATCATGTCCGGTTTCTGCTGCCTGCTTCACTTTTTCCTCATCAATTTCCACCCCAAGACCCGGTTTATCCGGAATGTTCACATAACCATTTTCATAGTCGAATAATTCTGGATTTTTCATATAATCGAGAATGTCCATGCCTTCGTTGTAATGAATACCAAGGCTTTGCTCTTGAATAATGAAGTTCGGTGTCGTTGCGTCCAAATGAATTGATGAAGCGAGAGTCATCGGACCGAGCGGGCAGTGGGGAGCGATCGCTACATCATACGATTCTGCCATCGCGGCAATTTTTTTCCCTTCTAAAATACCACCTGTGTGGGATAGATCCGGCTGGATAATATCGACATAGCCATCTTGAAGAAGCTGCTTAAAGCCCCAGCGTGTATACATCCTTTCACCCGTCGCAATCGGACACGTAGTATGCCAGGCAATCTCACGAAGTGCTTCATTATTTTCCGGCAGCACCGGCTCTTCAATGAACATTGGATGGTACGGTTCAAGTTCTTTCACAATCGCCTTTGCCATCGTTTTATGAATCCTTCCATGAAAATCCACACCAATGCCAAAGTCTTTGCCAACCGCTTCCCTAATTGAAGCAACACGTTCGATGACCGCCTCCACTTTCGAAAAGCTATCGATGTAATTCATTTCTTCTGATGCGTTCATTTTGACAGCAAGGAAGCCCTCTCTCTGTTTTTCGATTGCAGCTGCAACGACATCCACTGGCCGATCTCCTCCGACCCATGAGTACACTTTTATTTTTTCGCGTGCTTTGCCGCCGAGCATTTGGAATACAGGAATATTGAAGTATTTTCCTTTTATATCCCATAGTGCCTGCTCAATGCCAGAAATGGCACTCATTAAAATTGGCCCCCCACGGTAAAATCCACCTCGATAAAGTGTTTGCCAGATGTCTTCAATGTCGTTCGGATTTCTCCCGATCAAATAATCGGTCAATTCGTTAACAGCTGCTTTAACCGTTTCCGCACGCCCTTCCACGACAGGCTCTCCCCAGCCGGAAATGCCTTCATCTGTATCGATTTTTAAAAACAGCCAGCGGGGTGGAACTTTGTATAAAGAAATTTTTTTGATTTTCATCAAGCACCTCGCATTGTTTTTTTGGAAGAAAGAGAGGTTTTCAAACATGGAAACCTCTCTTTCTCTTATTAATAACCTTTAATGAAAACCGTTTTTATGGCTGTATAAAATTCTTTCGCCGCTTCACCTTGCTCTCGCGAACCCGTGCTCGATGCTTTCATGCCTCCGAATGGGGCTTGCAACTCAACGCCCGCGCTTTCTGCGTTAATACGGACAAGCCCTGCCTCAATTTCATCTATGAAATCCAGAATCGAGCTAATATTTGATGTGAAGATTGATGCACTCAATCCGTATTTCGTATTATTTGCCATGTCAATCGCCTCGGCAAGATCGGTTGCTTTCATAAGCGCGATAACCGGTCCAAAAATTTCTGCCTGTGCTATCACCATATCCGTCGTCACGCCTTCAAAAATCGCAGGTGTAATGAAAAAGCCCCCATCATAGTCTCCGCCAGTTAATATCTCCCCGCCATGTATGAGTTTTGCTCCCTCCTGCTTGCCTTTTTCAATGTACTCTTTCACCGTATTGAACTGGCTTTCGCTTGCACATGGGCCCATCCAAATTCCCTCTTGAAGGCCGTTGCCAACCGTTATTTTCGCTGCTGCTTCTACCAGTTTTTGTTTAAATACATCGTAGACCGAGGATTCAACAACAACACGGCTTGAAGCTGTGCATTTTTGGCCGGAGGAACGAAATCCACCGTTGATGACCGCCTCGACTGCTTGATCGATGTTTGCATCTTTCGTCACGATGACTGGATTCTTGCCTCCCATTTCAAGCTGATATTTTATCCCGCGGGCGGAAGCTGATTTTGCGACGCTCTGACCGACACTTTCAGAACCGGTAAACGTGATTGCATTTAAAAGCGGATGATCGATGAGCCCTTGGCCAATGATCGATCCTTTACCGGTAATGAAATTCAAAACACCCTCAGGGAAGCCTGCTTTGGTAAAGCATTCCATGACTTTGGCTGCTGTAACGGCACCTTCCGTAGCGGGTTTCCATACGATTGTATTGCCATATACAAGAGCTGGAGCCATTTTCCAGATGGGAATTGCAACCGGGAAGTTCCATGGCGTGATTATCCCGACTACACCAAGTGGGGAGCGTTTTGTAAACATTAGGGCATCTTTATCGGATGATGGTATAACATCGCCGTCTTTCCGCATCCCTTCCCCAGCATAGTAACGGAGGATTGCAACGCCTCGTGCAGTTTCGCCTTTTGCTTCAGGTAACGTTTTACCCATTTCGCGAGTCATGGTTTCGGCAATTTCATCTAGATTTTCTTCCAATATATTGGCCGTTTTGAAAAGGATTTGTCCACGTGCAGACTGCCCGAGCCTGCGCCATTCCCTCTTTGCCTTATCCGCAGAAGCCACAGCTTCGTTCAAGTCATCTTCTGTTGAGCTTTGTACGTAGCCAACCGGTTCTTTGTCCGCAGGATTAATGCTTTCGATTGTATTTCCAGAAGATGCATTCACCCACTCATTATTAATGAAATTCTTATATGTTTTCGTTGCAAATGTAGTTGATATCATAATCTTTAGCTCCTTTTTCGTTTTAGAATGTTGGTCCAATTCTCCAAATACCAAAGTCATGCTGCTTTAAGATCTCCGCTTTTGTTAGTTTTCCGTTTGAAACATGCTGAATTTCTTCCATGATGCGCCTTCCCACTTCATCAACGGTTTCTAAACCATCAACAATTGTACCGGCATTTAAATCCATATTTTCATTCATCCTGTCAAACATCGGTGTATTAGTTGAGATTTTTATGACAGGTGTTATAGGAGAACCAGTAGGCGTGCCTCTTCCACTTGTAAAGAGAACGATTTGGGCGCCGCCTGCGACCATTCCCGTCAATTGCTCAATATCATGGCCAGGCGTATCCATCCAAACGAGCCCTTTTTTTGTGGGCACCTGGGCATAATCAATGACTTCTTCCAGTCTGGTTGTGCCTGATTTTGTCGCTGCCCCCAATGATTTTTCTTCGAGTGAGCTGAGACCTCCCTCAATGTTTCCCGGACTTGGATTTCCGGTGCGGATATCTACGCCCATTTGAATCGAGCGGTCTTCCATCATTTTAATAACCGCATAAGCTTTTTGGGCTACCTGGTCGTTTGCCGCCCGGTTAGCGATCAAATGCTCTGCACCGATGAGTTCAGTCGTTTCCGCTAATATTGCGGTTCCCCCCTGCTGAACAATTAAATCACTTGTACGTCCGACAGCCGGATTTGCCGATAAGCCGGAGCATGCATCCGACCCACCGCATTCCGTGCCGACAATCAGCTCGCTGAAATCACATAATTCCCGTTGCACCATCGAGGCATCCTGGACCATTTTGACAGCAATTTTAGCTACTTCGGCAATGGTTTGAAGAGTGCCTCCATGTTCCTGAATCGATACAGTTTCCACTGGTTTACCGCATTTAGCAATTTCATCTCCAATACGGTGCGCCTGATGTGTTTCACAGCCAAGGCCGAGTACGATGACACCATATACATTTGGATTCATCCCCATTCCCGCATAGGTTCTGGCCGTTTGATCAAAATCAGAGCCCACTTGCGCACAGCCATGCTGATGAATGAATGTGACGGTTCCGCTCACCAATTCTGTGACGCGCTGTGCAGTTTGGGTTGCGCATGTTATCGTTGGCAAAATCAGTACATGATTCCGGACTCCGACGCGGCCATCCTGACGGCGGTAGCCCCAAAACTGCATTTTTTCATTCAGCAATTTTGTCACCCCTTCCTCTTTTACCTTCTAAATTGTGTACATGAACATGTGCACCAGCGGGAATAAAAGCTGAGGCTGCACCTATGACTTCCCCATATTTAATTATGTCTGCTCCTTGTTCGATGGCTTTGACTGCGAACTTATGTCCAAAACGAATCGGTTCAAGAATGGGTACGACAAGTTCTTCAAGCTCTGCCTTCACAACCACTGATGTGTTTGCAGGGATTTCGGATAAAGCGACAGCTACACTATCTTTAGTACTTAAGTAAAGTGTTTTATACTCGCCCATTTTGTCACCCCTTAAATTGTTTGAACTGCTTTACTTTGGATAACCGGGTTGTTTAATACTCCAATCCCTGGTATTTCGATTTCGATTCGGTCATCGCCTTTCAATGTAAATTCATTTGGCGGAACCACGCATGTACCTGTAAGTAGCACTGATCCGTCAAAAACAGTGTTATCTAAGACTAAATAGTCGACAAGCTCCTCCAATTTTCGTTTCAATTGGTTTACTTTCGCTTCACCTTCAAATACTTTTTCTTCATTTCGATAAATACGGCACATGATTTTAAGCTCATATGGATCCGGAACTGCCTCTTTTAACAAGATGGCCGGTCCAATGGAGCAAGAGTTTTTCCATACTTTTGCCTGTGGAAGATAAAGCGGATTTTCACCTTCAATATCACGGCAGCTCATGTCATTACCGGCGATATATCCGAGTACCGTTCCCTCTTTATCGATGACAAGACCAAGCTCAGGCTCCGGAATTTGCCATTTTGAATCTGAACGCAAGTATACCGGATCATTCGGGCCAACGGTTCTTGCTGCAGTCGATTTAAAGAAAATCTCAGGACGCACTGCATCATAAACTTTGTCATAGAAAGTTTGGCGGTCCAGCTTTCCTTGTGTCGCTTCGTAGTTACGTGCTTCCTTGCTTTTCTTATATGTAACGCCAGATGCCCATACTTCCGGTGCGTCGATAGGCGTTGTTAATTGAAGACCTTCCAATGGCCGTTTTTCCCCTTCGGCGATAATTTGTTTTATAATGTCAAACGCCGTTCTGTTTTCATGGCGTGCCGTTGTAATCAACGACATAAAATCCGTAAATGGAAGGTCCACCACATAGTTTTCGTTTGTCACGGCAGCAAGTTGTTTCTTATTTTCTTTTACATAGCGAATAATTCTCATTTTCTAGTTCCTCCTAAATGGCAGGCCTCATTTATATTTTTTGATATTCATAACCGAGCTCCTGCGAAATTTTACTGCTGCATTCCTTTAATAGACGTACATAATACTCATGTGTTTCTTCATTTACTTTCGAAGCAGGCATCGATACACTCATTGCAGCGATTACCTTTCCTGAATAATCTTTTATCGGTACGGCAAGACAGTAAATGCCCGGTTCGTTTTCTTCATTATCCATTGAATAGCCATTAGTGCGTGCTTTTTCGATTTCCGCTAAAAACTGCTCCTTGGATCTAATCGATTTTTCGGTCGGCCCCGTATAATCATAACCATCCAAGAGCAAATCAAGTTCACTATCCGTTTTGGTTGCAACAAGGGATTTGCCAACAGCACTCGTATGAATCGGAACACGTCGTCCAATACGGGAATAGAGGACCGTTACCCCAGTGCCCTCCACTTTATCGACATAAACACCTTCCTGCCCGTCTAATATGACAAGGTGCAGCGTTAAATTCGTTGTTGCTGAAAGCCATTCAAGGTGTTTTCTTGCTACGTTGCGCAAATCGAGATGGGTCACAACAACGCTTCCCCTCTCCAATAGCTTTAATCCTAACGAGTATTTTCCATTTTCTTCGCCTTGAGAAATATAGTGATGCTCCTGTAAGGTTTTTAATAGTGAATGAACCGTACTTTTATGTAAATTCATTCGCTTGCTTATCTCTGTGATAGTTAGTTCGCGCTCACGCTCATCAAATAAATCCAATATTTTTAAGGCACGCTCCACCGATTGGATGATAGGCATCGTTCCTCACTCCTTTTATAATTCTGTCTACCTTTATCTTATCGGATTTATGACGAGCATTCCTCACTTTATTTCAACTTTTTTTCCTTGGAGTAAGATATCCTGTTCATAATCAAGGACCGCATCCTCAATGACAGCGATTGGAACAACACCATTTGCTGCATCTGTATGTCCAAACATCCTGTTGCTGGCGGCAACCATTTTTTGTCTAACTTTCATCCGCTGCTTGCGTTCAGCTGCCAATGATTGTCTTTCTTCTATAAAATGATCAGCAAAATCATGAACAACCTTTCCTGAATATAGTTGAGTAGCATCTACAAAATCAATCCGTCGGTCACGAAGCTGAAGGTGGATTACATCCCCTGATTTAAGTAAACCAATGCCGCCGCCTTCATACGATTCCGGTGTCATATGTCCTATAGCAGCACCATATGTGACTCCTGAATAGCGGCCGTCGCTAATGATCGTAGCGATTTTCTTCATAACACGATTTGCATTGATGTGTTGCATTGGTGTAAACATTTCCGGCATTCCGAATGCTACTGGCCCCTGCCCTGAGATAATGACCGCAATTTTCAATGTGCCTTCTTCAACCATCCTGTCAAATAATTCCCCATAGGAAGCATTTTTTAGAAGAGACCATTCCTGCTCATTGTTGTATTTAAGAGATTCGAGCAATAAATTATGTTCAAAAAGCTTTTGCTCTTTTATTTTTGAAAGCAGATTTGAATCGAGCAGGCTTTTATTTGCATCATCTTCATTTTCGTAATAAAGGACAAATGCCAGCTTATCATCGAATTGGTCAAGCTGCGGTGTCGGCATTCCGCTGATTTTTACAACGGCGCTTTCAAAGAAGTTTCCTTTTAATACATCAACACCGCTGAATCCACGGCGTGGAGTGGATAAAATGACCTGATTTTTCTTTACGTTAACCGCTTTTAGGCTACTTGTAATCGCAAGACGTTCTTTCCAGGTTTTTGCTGCGACAGTCGGCGCATCCTGATCCATTGGTACACCATTCTCGATAAGTTCATAAAAAAGTGTTTCCATTCCCCTGCTTGTCCCACTGCAACACTGCATCGCAAGTGAATAAATGTCCCTTCCTTCTGTCAAACTGTAATCAAATAAGTCAGGAATTGGGTGTGAATGATGAATGCGGTCAAGGTCCCATAAGCTGAATTTGAATCCTGCATAAAGCATGCCGGCGACAATATGCATCATTAAGTTAGTAGAACCACCCGAAGCGCTGTGAATGCGGATTGCATTTTTTATGTTCGCAGCGACAATGTTGGCCACGCCGTAACGCTCTTCGTTTATCATTCCGGCAAAGCTATCAAGAACCGAGTTAATCTGGCGTTGTGTTGGCGGATCGGTTAACAGCTCCACGGCTGGATGAACGAGACCCATGCCTGCCACTAAATGACGTGAACTATTCCCCGTACCATTGAAGGCACATACACCTCCCTGCCCGTCACATGTTGCGACAGCAAGTCTCATTTCAAAATATTTATGCTGTTCCTTCGTCAATATTCCTCGTTCATAGGCCCGTTCAAACACGCCCTGGAATGCAGTATTCGATGAACATTGCAATATATATGCCATTGTATCTCGTAAATCAACGGCTACATCAGCAGCTCCTTTACTTTCCGCTTTTTTCGCGAGAGTTTCCAATTCCTCGATCACGTCAGCTGGAATCGAGCCGCCTTCTAATACGTGAGCAGGTGCGAATGTTGCGAAAAAGGGTGCTTCACCACGGTTTCGGCGAACACGATCCACATGTGCGAGTGCACTTACAACACCAAGAGGCTGCTTATCACACCCTTGAATGACGAATGCACCGTGATAACTGTGAGCTTCTAGCTGGTTGACAACCATTTGTGCAACCGCGTTTCGGCTCTGGAGAGAGTAGCTCATCCCTTGATTGTTTTGCGCAGTTCCATCACACATTACTGGTGTCGAGAAATGAAACGGCACGCCGCCGTTTTGCCAGATGCGGATTGCTGCCCGTGCCGACGTTTGGTAATCCATTATATGGGCCGGATGATCGGACGAACCACCGATAATTGCGATACGCGGGGCGTTCCTCTCTAGCCGCATATAAATTTCCTCAAGCGTCCAATCAGGCTTCCCCCCTTCATATGTGGAGCCAAGCGTCAGCTTCGAACGATCCAACAGACCCGCAACCGTAATGGGTTCATTTGCTTTTCCCTGTACATTATCGCGGTAAGGGTTAATTTCGTTATCGATTAGTGGATATAGCTGTGTCATTTCAGCACTCCTTTGATTTCAAATGAATTCTTCCATTCTCTAAAAATATTAAAGAAGGTTTTTAGTCTAGTGCCAATTCTTCTGGTTCTGACAGGATCTCTATATTTTTGTTTTTTGAAGCTTCTTCCATCATGCTTTCAGAAATCCAAATTTCACCGATTTCAAGCGTGTTTTGTATTCTTACTACTCTCACTTTATTTAAATCGAAGGCATTGCACGTTTTGATAGCGGCTTTAACAGCCAATTCCTGCGTATCTAAACACATCGGGAGCTTTACTACATCTGTCACTGTGCTCGTGAGTGCATTGGCGTAGCCTTTTTCCCACTCAATTTCATTCATGACGGCCTTCGTCGTCATATCAGCCATCCCGATGCCATTTGCATTACCGTGAGTTTTTTCAGTAAGCCCAAGTACAACGGTCCGTTTAACGTCCGGCCCCCCGGTGGCATATGGAGTGGCGAAGTTACCCGTAATATTCGGATCCATTCCATCCCCCGAAATGTCCTTTCCAAGTTCATTTACAATAAGTACGTCCATCGAATCGAAATGTATTTTTGGCATCAATGATTTTGCTTCAAGCAATAGTCCCGGCTCCGCTTCCTCCAGTTCCTCTGCAGGGACTGCGACGATTTTCGCTGGTTTATCATAGGCATTTTCAATAGTCGCAAGACCAAATATGATAGGAGCTTTTGTTAAGGAAATCTTCGCCATCTCAGGGACATGTTCCGCCATATACTTAAAGCTGTATGCATGTGCAGCTTCGGCTCCCTTTTGCTTTCCTAAACCGATTGTAATCATTTTCATTAGTCCGCTTTCAACCGGTCCACGAAATGCCGTATGTGGTTTTATCCGATTAATGACTATGATTTTATCCGATTTATATGCAAGCTTATCAATATAGACAGGGAGCCCATTTGGCAATTCATCCAGTTTAATAACTTCCATCGATGAAAGTATTGGCGCTCCAACCGATTCTTCTGAAATACCCAGCTGAAGCAACACATCGATTTGCCCTTCCGCTGTAGCACCCCCATGGCTTCCCATTGCAGGGACGATAAAGGGATTGCCGCCAGCCTCCATAACGGCCGCCACCGTTTCTCTCACTAATATAGGAAGGTCCGCTACCCCTCTGCTTCCTACTGCAATTGCCACCCTGTCATCTTCATTTATTCTTGATAAGACACCTGCTTCTTTTATCGCCTTCTTCACCTCACCAGCTACATCAGCGATTTGAGGTGTACGAAATTTCTGCCTCACTTTGACCATTTTCGGTAATTGGATTTCACGCAAAAGTTCAGAGATAATATCCATTTTCCATCCTCCAAACAATCTGGATTATTTACTGCGCACTTTTTCAACTTCTTTCATCATTTCCTCAACAAGATCCGGTCCGAATTTTTGAGCATATTCTTCCGTCACTGGCTGGATGACTTTCTTCATTTTTTCCACTTCCTCCGGTTCTACTTCATTGATTTTCATTCCTTCTTCTTTTAGATACTTAAGTGCTTTTTCATTTTCTTTTTGGTTAACTTCCCGTTGATACTTTCCAGCCTCTTGTGCGGCCTCACTCATGATTTCTTGCTCTTGTTCTGATAAATCATCCCAGAACTTTTTACTGACAAGGAATACAAATGGTGTATAAACATGATTTGTAAGACTTAAATATTCTTGCACTTCATTATATTTTTGCGTTTGAATTGTTGCGAGTGGGTTCTCCTGCCCATCAACAGTACCAGTTTCCAACGCAGTAAATACTTCAGAGAAGGCCATCGGCGATGGATTCGCCCCTAACTTTGAAAATGCATCTAAATGCACTTCATTTTGCATGGTACGAAGTTTCAGACCTTTGAAATCATCAGCCGTTTTAACGGGATGTTTACTATTGGTTATGTTTCGGAAGCCGTTTTCCCAGTATCCCAAACCTACTAAATCATGTTCAGGTAATTTATCCAAAAGTTTTTTGCCTACTGCACCATCAAGTACTGTATAAGCTTCCTCTTCATTATTAAAGACAAATGGGAAGTCATAAATTCCAAATTCCTTAATCATCCCCACAAGTGGTGAGGTTGAAGGAACAGTTACTTCCTGTAAACCGCCTTGAAGTGCTTCCGTCATTTTCTGATCATCTCCGAGGGTGGCATCAAAAAAGTTTTGGACTTTCATTTTCCCCCCGCTTTTTTCTTCAACCAGTTCTTTAAATTTCTCCATTCCTTTTCCTTGTGGATGCATTTTACTATTTCCGATTCCTGCTTTGATTGTTCTTTTCTGTATACCGTCAGCTGAAGCGCTTTCATTTTGTCCGCTTCCGCAAGCACTTAATAGTAGTAATGAAGGCAGTAAAACTCCAACCGCCAAACGTTTGAACAAATTATTCATTTTCATTTTCCTCCTGATAAATAAGATGAATATCAGCATACAGACCAATTACTTGATAAATCCCTTTAGGAAGTAAACCATTCTAGAGGAACAAGCACTAAGGAAGGAAACAAAATCAACAAGATCAATACAATCACTTCAACGAGCAAGAATGGCCAAATCCCCTTCATGATATCTTCCATACTGATCTTACTTATGCCGCACATGACATTTAAAACGGTTCCGACAGGTGGTGTAAGTAAGCCGATGGCGTTATTCAGGATAAACAGGACACCAAAGTAAACTGGATCAATACCTGCAGCGACCACCAATGGCATCAAGACAGGTGTTAGAATAAGGATAGTCGGCGTCATATCCATAGCAGTTCCAACTACGATAACCAATAGGTTTATCATGATTAATAGAAGGAATGGATGATCCATAAATGGCTCCAGCAATCCAATTACCTGACCAGGTAAATCGGCTACAGTTATCAGCCAGGATGACACGAGTGCTGCAGCAACCAGAAACATGACAACACTCGTCATTTTTCCAGCATGAACAAAGACCTCATACAAATCTTTCACTTTCATTTCGCGATAGATTACTAGACCGACAAATATTGCATAGACTGCAGCCACCACTGCCGCTTCAGTCGGTGTAAATAAACCGAATTTCAATCCACCAATGATAATGACGGGCAGGAATAGAGCCCAAATGCCTTGACGAAGAGAAGTAAATATTTCTTTTGCTGAAGCTCGGGGGTTAACGGCGACTTTATCTTTTCGTGCAACAATGGCCCAGGTAACCGTAAGTCCAACCGCTAGTAAAATACCTGGAACGATTCCTGCCATGAACAGCTTTGTAATGGACACACCACTCGCGACACCGAAAATGATAAAGCCAATACTTGGCGGAATGATCGGGGCAATGATGCCACCTGATGCAATCAACCCACTTGACCGGTTCACATCATAACCGGACTTCACCATCATTGGAATTAATATAGCCCCAAGCGCTGCCGTATCGGCAACAGCAGATCCCGATAAACTCGCAAACAACACACTCGCAATGATCGCAACATAGCCAAGGCCTCCCTTGATATGGCCAACCAATTTCATTGCCATCTCAACGATACGGCGTGATAAACCGCCCCGATTCATCGCCTCTCCTGCCAGCATAAAGAACGGTATGGCCATTAGAGGAAAGTTATCCGCGCCACTGATTAGGTTTTGTGCGATAATTTGACTATCAAAAATACCAAGAAAGTACATAAGCACTACGCTACTGACAAGTAAGGCAAATGCAATAGGTATTCCAAGTCCCATGGCTCCCAGTAAAGATCCGACAAATACACCTATCATCCCTGCTTCTCCTCCTTAATTATCCTAATATCTGACTCAAATTCATCAGCATGGAGGGAAATTAGCTCTTCTGACTCACTTATCATCACTAATTCTTCGTCTTTAATTTTATTGAAGAAAATCCGATACAAGTTGAATATGATCATGCTGCCCATTGAAACACTTACAAGAATACCTGTCCCATATACAAATGCCAGTGGCATTCCAGTGGCCGGAGCAGCACTATCAATGTTTATCATGGTCATTTTCCAGCTTCCATCCAGGATTAAGAGAAGAACGAATAACATCAGCAAATCACTAATAACCAGTACCACTTTTTTCATCTTATTCGGGAGCCTTTTAATGACCATGTCGACACCTAAGTGTTCTTTGTTTTTGAAAGCTCCGATTGCGCCGAGGAACGTCAACCAAATAAAGAGATACCTTGACATTTCCTCTGACCAAGTAATCCCTGAATTAAAGAAATAACGAAGAACTACATTACCAAACACGAGTACGACCATTATTGCTAAGGCAGCTGCCATAATAATGTTTAACGAATTTTCCAAGATTCTGGATATTTTATTCACCTATACATCTCCCCCTTCCTATCTGGAGCGCCTGCTTCATTCTGCTTTTATTTTTCCGACGAGCTCCTCGGCCCAGTCATTTTCCTCAAAGACTTCATCATAAACAGGTTGAGATGCCTTTAACATCTGTTTTGAAAAGTCTTCGTCAGGCGTAGTGAATTTGATTCCATTATCCTTAAGATATGCTTTGTCATCTTCATAACTTTTTTCCATCAATTCAAATTCATATGCTGCCGACTCTTTTGCGGCTTTTTGAATGATTTTTTGTTGCTCCTTTGTTAGCCCTTTATAGAATTTGCTATTGATAATGTAAATATTGGGGCTGAACATATGCTTGGATTCCAGTACATCACTTTGAACTTCATTCCACCCCGAGGATCTCAGCGTGGCAATGGGATTATCTTGAGCATCAACTACCTTTTGTTCAAGTGCGGTAAAAACTTCTGAAATAGGTAATGGGCTAACGTTCGCCCCCAATGATTCACCTAGTTTTATGTAATTCGGGATGTTCGGCATTCTGAGTCGAAGTCCATCAAAGTCTTTCATACTCTTAATTGGACGATTACTCGAAAACATCCTAAATCCGTTTGCACTCCATGCAAGTGGTGTCACTCCATGTTTTGGATCAAGCTCTTTTGTCAATTCCTTTCCTATAGGTCCATTCAATACCTTCTTTACATGACCGTAATCCCTAAAAAGGAAGGGCCATTCAGGAACACCCATTTTAGGAATGTCCGACTGCATAATTAGTCCTGGAACACCCATTTCGATCGTTCCATTTCTGACTCCGTCGTAAAATTCTTTTTCTGCACCTAATGTACTGTTCGCATAAATCCGCACCTCTAGTTCACCATTACTCTCCTTTTCAACGATTTTTTTGAATTTTTCTTTCAAGGCAATGTTTTGAGGATGATTTTCAGCAAAATAATGCGCCACTTTAATCGTTTTCTTTTCAACTCCAGATCCACTGGTTTTTTCTCCCTCTCCTCCACCACATCCTGATAAAAGGAATCCCATTGCTAATGCCAAGCTTGTGGAGAATACAAAAAGCTTTCTTTTTTTCAATAAAAACCCTCCCAAAAGTTTTTTTGTAAGCGTTATCATTTATCGCTGATCTTATAACTTCTCCTCACCCTTGTAAAAGCCAAAATTAAATTGTTTTATAATATAAAACTCCGTTTTTGTTTTATCCGGAGTAAGGAAAACACTTCACCTCAATTACGTTTTTCAAGTTGATTCATGACTTTTTAAACGATTACATTCAATAAAATGAAGGGTTAAATTGTTCTATAATATAAAACTTGGTTTTTAAATTTGAAATCTTACGTTGATTATAAGCTTCCATTTTTACTAATGTCAAACCATTTTTTGAATTTTATAACAACTTAACAAATCCTCTATTTCACTAAATAATATTTAGAGATTCAACATGTAATAATTTCATCCTTTCCTGTAAAGATTTATAGAATCAGAATGTAAAAGATGAAATTTATTTTTTCTATACTAGGATAGAAAATCATACAAAGCCAGGTTCTCTTAAAATACATTCCTCTACTCTTTTTAATTGTATTTCCTGCTGAAAAAGCCTGTCTTTAAGAATTTATTTTTCTTATTTGGTTTAATTTTTTCCTTGTTATTAAGTTTATTACCCCTTCCATTCCTTCAAAAGATATATTCCATTTTTAAAGGTTTATATCTTTTTTTCTCTTTTGGAAAGTTACAATCCATATTTAATATTGAGATCATTTCATTATGAATCTCTCATACAACAGGTTAAAGACGAAAGGTATAAAAACTCCACCCGAAGGTTTTAAAAAGGTCTCATTAAAAATAGTTACTTTTTACCGATATATAAAACATGGTTAATATATAACACGGGGAAGGATTAAACAAAGATGAATAAACTCAGTTCGAAAATAACTTTTGTTCTTTTAACAGGCATGGTCATTACATTAATTGGAAGTTTACTATTGATGTATAAAAGTATGAATGATACGGTTGAGAAAACTATCGCTATGAGCAGCTTAGACATAGCAAGCAACATCTCTCAAGGAATAAATCCAACATCTTATGCTGATTTTTTAAGTAATCAATCCGAAACCTCGACATATTGGGAGATACGCGAACAATTAGACGATTATAGACAAAAAACTGGAGCATTGTATGTATATACAGTGGGGATTAACGAAAGTAGCGAAAAAGTCCATATTCTTATAGATGGAATGGGTAAGGGAGATAAAAAAGCATCTCCCATTTTAACACCCACAACCGCAACTTCATATCAGGATGTAGAAAGCGTCATGAAGGGAAAGGTTTCTACCACTTCCATCGTTCATGATCCAGATTATGGTGACTATTTATCCGTTTTCGTTCCCATCAAGAAAGGGGACGAGGTCATAGGAATACTTGGGGTGGATATTGATGCCAGCAAAGTCGACGCTACGGCCAGCGAGGTTCTGGGTGGCATCCTTCCCCTGACCATTTCTTTACCTCCTCGATGGTAAAGCTCGCTAATGACCTGGAAACATCCGTTGAACAGTTTAACGCGTAAACATCTTGAACCACTACTCTATTACTATATTAAGAAAGGGATTTTGCTATTTATGCAAAATCCCTTTCTTTTTATTTAGTTGATTTTAGTTTCAAATCACCCTCATAAGGTATATGTTCAACCGTTATCGTTATATCTTTTCCCTCTTTATCTTTACCGATTCGTTTATAAGTGAATTTATGTTCATTAAGCTCTGTAAGTTCAAGAACTGCACCATACTTATTTTCCCCTTGTGAAGCAAGGGCTCTTATCTTATTTCCATGAACAACATCGTAATAGCCGTAATCACCACGGCTTTCACCGGTTTTAGCATCAAAAAATTCATACTTATTTGTTTTATCATCATATTTTGCCAGTCCTAAATAATTCGAGTTATAGCTTGAAACATCATTTCCCTTTTCGTCCAACGCCACTGTTCCTTGCCATATGGTGCTGGATAAAATTTTGTCTCCATCAACGTCTGTATCTACTTCCCCAGTGTAAGTTTCCAAAGTCTTATCTGGATCAGTAAAAGAAAGTTCTGTTTCAGTATAAGGAATATGATCAACAAACACTTCTACATCATTACCATTAGCATCTTTTCCCATTCTTTTATAGGTAAACATATCCTCATTCAGTTCTGTTATTTCAACAACGGCTTGGTAACCCATTGATTCTGAAATTAACACTCGCATCTTTCCATTTGTGATAAAGAAAGTACCTTTATCACCACGACTTTTTTTAGTATTTTTATCAAAAAATTCATATCTCGATGAATCATCATCATACTTCGCTAGACCAATAAAGTTTGCATTCTCCTTAGTTAAGTCATTATTATGCTTATCATAAACTTTTGTTCCTTGCCAATTCGTGCCACTAAGAATTTTAGTCATTTCCTGTCCTGCGGTTAACTTACTTTCTTGTTTACTCTCTTTAGCAGTTTGTTCATGCTTCTGAGCACTTTGAATGTCTTGTGCGTTTGTGTTGCATCCTGTTAAGGCCAATGTTAACCCAAGTAGTATAGATGATGAAATTTTTGCTTTTTTGTTCATTTTTTCGTCTCCTCAATATATTATGGTTGTAATTAATTAGTAGTGAAATGACATTTCAAATTGCAAGTATCGGCGATCCGGTCATTTTGCTCCTGCGGATAGTAAAATTTGTTCAATCTCTTTAAACCCTTTCTCGCGGGCATGTTGTAAAGGTGTGATACTACCATTATCAGGGATGTTGACATCTGCCCCATGATCTATGAGCAATTTCACTGTTTCCTGCTGTTTTCCATCACCATTATTCAAAATGATGGCTTCTAGTAAAGCTGTCCAGCCAAGATCATTTACATGATTCACATCAATATCGGTTTTAGTAAGGAGTTCTTTGATAACCTCCACATATCCATGTTCCGAAGCAGGGATTAAAGCCGTTCCTCCATAACGGTTGGTAATAGACGGGTCGGCACCTGCTTCAATTGCTAATTTAAGTATATCTACATAACCTTCAGCACCGGCATACAAGAAGGGGCTATTTTTCATGTCATCCTGAATGTTGACGTCTGCACCCGCTTCAATAAGGATTTTTGCAGTCTCTACATCATTGTTATAAGTCGCAATCATAGTTGCGGTTCGTCCTTCCGGGTCCTGTGTATTAAGATCAGCACCTTGCTCTATCAAACTTCTTATTCTATCCGTTTCATTTCGTTCTACAGCTTGAATCAGTTGTTCATTCATTCCCTTTCCTGTCTCCTTTTCTTGTTTATTTGGCTCTGCTTCGTTATCTGGGACACAGCCTTGAAGGATGAAAAGGCATCCGATGACAATCGTTAGCCGTCTCAACATGAAACACACCATCCTTTCCCCATTTGTACATCATCTGCCCGCACCAAAAGGGCTTGTTCTAAAAAGCTTTTTCAGGTTGCATGAGGATTTTATCTCCCTTTTATTTTTAGTAGCTTACTTATTCCGTCTTCATTATATTAGTGCCTAATCTTAAACTCCCTCTAAACAATTTCTTAAAAAATGATTAACTTATTCATAAAATTTCTTAATGTTTATAAAAAAATCCCGCCACTTTCGTGACGGGTCTTAAACCATACTATTTAAACATTGAAGCGATACCCTGCTCCCCAAACGGTTTCCAAAAATTTAGGATGTGCGGGATCCCTTTCAATTTTTTCACGTAGTTTCCTGATATGGACGGTGACAGTCGAAACATCTGCAGCCGATTCCAATCCCCAAATATTTTCATAAAGCTGTTCTTTGCTTAATACTTGATTCGGATGCATGACAAAAAACACTAAAGTATCGAATTCCTTTGTTGTAAACGGGACCATCTCTCCGTTTATGTGAACTCGACGTGCAGACTTATCTATTGAAATGCCATGAACAAAGATTGAATTGGATTTGGGGTGACTTCCTGATAAACGTTCATAACGCGCTAAATGCGCTTTCACTCTTGCAACTAGTTCACTCGGACTAAAGGGCTTTGTAATATAATCATCTGCCCCTAAACCAAGCCCACGAATTTTATCAATATCTTCCTTTTTGGCGGATACAAACAATATCGGAATATTATGGACAGCACGTATTTGTTTGCATATCTCAAATCCATTCAATCCTGGAAGCATGATGTCCAAAATGATTAAATGATAATTTCCTTGAAGGGCCTGTCGGAGACCTGCATCACCAGTATGTTGAATATCGACACTAAAATCATTTATTTCCAAATAATCCCTTTGCAATTCAGCAATACTGACTTCGTCTTCAATAAGTAATATCTTTTTCACTTTTCCTCACCTTTCTTTATGGAAAAGAAGACACTTGTACCTTTTCCTATCTCGCTAGTAGCCCAAATATCTCCTCCATGTTCGCCGATAATTTTTTTTGCGATCGCAAGTCCTAAACCACTTCCACCTGTCAGAGAATTTCTAGATTGCTCAGCACGATAAAAGCGGTTAAAAATATAAGGCAAAGCAGAAGACTCTATTCCATAGCCATTATCAGTTACTTGTACTACCACATCATACAATCCTTCATGCAGAGAAATGGAAATGTGTTTTTCCTCTTTATTCATATACTTTACACAATTACTGATTAGGTTGGCCAATACACGTTTTAGTTTCTCTCTATCCGCTGTCACGTATATCGGTTTATGCAGCTGTTGAAGTTCAATCTGGATTCCTTGTTGAAGTAAATCCAGTTGAAGTTCATCTACGTAGTCTTTTAAATATTTATCTAGTCTGACCGATTCAAAAGTGAAAGGTTCTTTTTTTAAATCCAGCTTGGAAAATAAAAACAATTCATCTATCAATGAATCCATATCCCTTGCTTTTAGGTATACAGTCGATAAGTACTTGTCCATTTTCTGCGGGGTGTTTGCTACTCCGTCTTTTATCCCCTCAACATATCCCATAATCGAAGTGATCGGTGTCTTCAAATCATGAGAAATATTGGAAAGAAGTTCTTTGCGATTTTCCTCATACTGAAGCTGAAGGTTTACGGACTCTTTTAACTTTTTTCTCATTTCCTCAAACTCCCTATTCAATTGTCCGATTTCATCATTCGATGTCGCTTTGATTTCAAAGTTTAAATCTCCTGATTTTATACGCTCTGCGCCTTCTTTAAGTACTGAGATAGGTTTGATGATGCTTCTTGAAACTAAATAATTCAAAAGTCCAATAATCATTACAAGCAGTAATAACAATAGCGCGAATAAAATGGGAAATGACTCGCGAGTCAGCTCGGCATAGGAACTTGCCTTTCTCAATACAAAAATACTTCCTTCACTTTTATCCGAAAAATAAAAATCAAACTTCACATATGTGAAAAAGGAGTCTTTCATTCTGATTGTGTCCCGCGTATTGATGTTCGTTTCTTCGAACATGGGAAGTGATTGAACCAAGCCTAGCTTATCAAGTGTGGGGGACGTATACTCTATGTTATTACCTTTTCTAACGACAATCTTAATATCTCTATGTTCAATCTTCTTCAGCTGTTCTTCGTTCAGAAGCTGCTCTGGATTATTTTTTGCCAAAAGCTTTAAATCGAGAAACACACTTTCTTCTACTGCAGTCAAAGGTTTTTGGAGATAAGATTTTTTGTATAAATGCTCTATCGATTTTATATCACCTGTTATTGCAAAAATAAGTAAAAATCCAGCTGCTAAAAATAAAGTGATGGAAATAAGAATTACGCCAACGTAGGACAACAGAAATCTCATTTTAATTGACAAATTTTTTCACCCCATATCGATCTCTCGTTTACTCTTTTATAGAAAAGTTCACTGTTTATCTGCTGTTCTTGCATGAAAAATGTTTCCCACGATAATTTTTCTTAGAACTAAAAAAAACATATCACACAAATATTAAAATTTTCTAAAATACATAGAAAAAAATCCTATTCAATTGTCGGTCTACAGTTTTTTTATTTAGGCTCTTTTCGTAAAGATTGTTGTTTTAAAAACGAAACGATTTAAGGTTGATTGGAGCGGAAGTGCGAGACTCCTGCGGGAGCAGCGGGACAGGTGAGACCCCACAGGCGTTCACGCCGAGGAGGCTCACCGCCCGCCCCGTGGAAAGCGAGCATCTGGAGGGGAAATCAACCACACCGCATTATTTGGTAAATAGCAACAAAGTATACGAAAACAGCCTTTATTTAAAAAACGTTCCTGTTGTTTTCAGAAATCCGCTCCCTTTCCGCGACTGTCCGCCAAGCCTCCTCGCCGCAAGCTTCTCGGTGGTCTCGGCTAGCTAGTTTTTTGTTATAATATTGGTTTTTCACCCTACCTTTTATAATAATGGAATGGTTTATAAATTATCCAAGAGTTAAATAAAGCTCCCTTCAATGTTATTAAATTAATAACTATATCTTCATTTTGATGTATTATCTTAACAAAGATACGAAATAAATGAGTGATAAACAAAGAAAAAGCAAACTTACCTCATAAGGAAAGTCCGCTTTTAACTAATACAAATTTTTAAAAAGTTCACCTGTTCTTCTCATTCATTTGGTGAAACGATCATTTGGTCATCCAATCTAATATCGTCAATCGACCAAAACCAATTATTTTTAGCATTATGCATTCTCCATTGTACTTTCATCGAAGAAGCACCTTCAGGAACCTTAACCGATTTGACTTCATACTTATTCAAAACATGTTCATTTTTATTATCGGAAGCAGCTTTATTGTCATAAACGAGAACTTGTTGTTTTTCCCCATTATCAAAGACAGCAGTCACTTCAGCTGTTTGCGTTCCTTCTTGTTTATAATGGGATGCAAATCCTAAGTATAGATCTTTTGCACCATCAACTTTTACAGAAGGGGAAGTTAATGTACTATCAAAAAAGCCTTTTGATGATGGTGAACCGTTATCATCCCATTCATCAGGATCCGCTACAGCTATAACACCTTGCCCAAGCTCAAATTTGTTACGATCTTGGTCTTCTGCTTTTGTCCAAAAGTCCTTTGTTGTGAAACTCCAACCTTGCCACTCCTCTGTACCAGTTGGCATATTTGAGCCATTTGTAATCGACCAGCCGTTAGGAGCTGTATGGCTCCAACCGAGAATGGAACTTGGAATGTTTTCATTCACTGCTGGCTTTAATGCAGACTCTAATTGGTCAAAACTTTCTCCAAGCATCATGTTTACGAATACATTTATATTCTTGGAGCCAATTTTTTGGCCGCCTTCGTAAGCTGTAATCGTGAATTGTGATGAACCGGAACTTTCCTTACTAGGTGTAGCTTTTATTGCCAATGTTTTTTCTTCAGTTCCTGAAAGCTCATACTCAAGTTCAGTGTGCTCCACACTCCAACCTTCAGGAGCAGCAACTTTAATTTTCCCTTTCACACTGCCATTTCCATAATTTTTCATCTTCACTTGGAGTGTAGTCGATTCACCTGAGGTTACTAAAGAAGGGGAAGCTTGTGCTGAGACCATTTCCAGGGCTTTTGTCTGACCTTCAGCCAGTAACCCCTTTTTACTGCTATTGTTAAATGAATCTAGTGCTTGTACCTTAATTTCATAATCCGTACCTGGTTTAAGACCAGATACAGGGAACTCTAAATTCTTTGGAACAGGATCAATATAGAATTCAGAAAATGCGATGAAGTCTGCGTCTAACTCCCCTGTTTCCTTATTTTTGGCTGTAATGTGATAAGAATGTACGAGCATGTTATCTTTTGCCTGTGGAAATGTAACATTTAAACTTTTTAGTGTCGATTTTTCTTTTACAATCGAAGCCTTGTCTTTAACTGCAAAAACCGGTGGTAACTGATCTCGATCGTCTGTATATTTAAAGTTATTTTTTTTAGAAGGATTTTTGATTACCCATGGTTTTCCTGCCCAATCGTCTTTATGAAAGTCACGTTTTTTAATGACAACTTCATTATTATAAACTTCTACAATCATACCTTGACTAATATCCCGATATCCTTCTGGATGAAACCCTTGAAGTTTGCCCGGCTCTAATTCCAAATAACTTACAGAAGACGTGCCAACTGACGTAAAGTCTTTTTGATGAATCGTTCTAGGGTCTTCAAGTGGATAATGAGAATGGCCTGAAAATGTAATAACTTGTGGATGTTTCTTTAATGTATCATATAAAAGTTCTTTATTTTCCTGAGTTCCCCATAAGTCACTTCCATACACAGTGTCTTTAATGTGTTGATGAAGAAAAACAAAGATTGGTTGGTCCGGATTCTCTTTTTCTGCTGCAGCTAACTTTTCGCCAAGCCAGTTAATTTGATTAACAGAATACAAACCATGCGTATTCCCATTTTCCGGACTTAACGTAATAAAATCATATCCATTTACTTTTTTATGATAGTAAAGAGAATCCATTCCTGTTTTCTCGAGAAAACGATCTTGTGCTTTTTCTACTGAAAGTCCATTCCAATAATCATGGTTTCCCATTGTAAACATGGATTGGACATCGCCTTGTTTCTTTTCATTATAAATGGAGAAGAACTTATCATACTCAGTAGCGTATCCATAGTCCGTTAAATCCCCAACGACAACAAAAGCATCCTGTTTAAGCGCAGCTTTGTTTAATTGATCCATGGCTGTTCTAAACTTGTTCATATCAGCAGATGATCCATCATCGATATGTACATCACTGATTACAGGAAAAACGAGCTCCGGTTTGCGTTTATTATCAGAATTTGAAGATTCCGAGAATGCTTGTACACTTGATAAAGAAGTTATTAATCCTACCGTTACAACTGTCAACATTGCAGCAAATTTATTTTTCGCTTTCAAAATCAATTCCTCCTATTTATCGTTTAGCCGCTTTAATTATGTAAGTATTTTGAAAAAAGACAAATATCCTCCTCATTTTTAAATTTTTATGTGTTTTACCAATTAAAATAGTAACTTTACATTATTAATAAAATATAGGTTCAGTGTAATTTAATTATTAATAAATCAATAAAGGCCTATGGCCAATATTCGTTCCATACACTTTTGGCTCATTTTTGGTAATGATTTGCCTTTGCTTGATGGGAATGGGGAACTATCCCTTAACTATGTAGTCATCCGAATTATGGTTATTACATTTGGTAAATGATTCCACAGTACATAGAAATACCAATTTTCATAGGGTGAATTCTGGAAGAAGGATAGGAGAGAGGTTATTATAAAAGGCGTTTTTAAAACGAAACGATTTAAGGGTGATTGGAGCGGAAGTGCGAGACTCCTGTGGGAGCAGCGGGACAGATGAGACCCCACAGGCGTTCACGCCAAGAGGCTCACCGTCCGCCCCGCGGAAAGCGAGCATTGGAGGGGAAATCAACCACACCGCATTACTTGGTGAATAGTAACAAAGTATGCGAAAACAGCCTTATAAAAAAAATTGTCCTTGCAATAAGAAGGATTCCTTGCTATATTACAGTCAATTAAATATTTTCTTACTTCATGCTTTTTGAAGTGAGGATAGAGGAGCAAAGACCATTAGTACACATTTTGAGGAGAATGAGATCCTATGACTATTGTGGAAAGGGGAATTTGCCGAAGCGGAAAGAATCTCATGTTCTTGAAGCTGGTTCTGCTATTGAATAAATGCAGGACTGTCATATAGGAAACTATATGGAGGGCTATCTTATGCGCGGAAACATTTTTTGATAAATATTGTTTCTACTGCAGCAGCGAATCCTCGTTGTTGCTTTTTTGCGTTTACTCCTGAATGGCCCTAACCACCTCTGAATTTTTATAAAAATTATACAAAAGGGTGTGAAGTTATGAATTTTGGCCAAGTTTTAACCGCAATGGTTACCCCGTTTAATCATAATGATGAGGTTGATTTCAATGCTACGAGAACTTTAGTAAATTATTTAATTGCTAATGGTTCTGATGGATTAGTAATAGCTGGTACAACTGGAGAGTCTCCTACATTAACTGCAGAAGAAAAAGTGGATTTATTCAAAATTGTTGTAGAAGTTGTTGATGGAAGAGTTCCAGTCATAGCTGGAACTGGATCAAATAACACGAAGGCTTCCATCAGCTTAACAAAACAGGCAGAGGCGGCAGGAGTCGACGGAATCATGCTCGTTACCCCATACTATAACAAGCCGTCTCAAGAAGGATTATTTCAGCACTTTAGTGCCATTGCCCATTCAACATCTTTACCGGTAATGCTTTATAATATCCCAGGACGAAGTGTTGTGAACATGTCAGTAGAGACGATTGTTAGCCTCTCAAAAATCAACAATATCGTGGCAGTAAAAGAAGCAAGTGGTGACTTAGATGCCATGGCACAAATCATAAGCAAAACAGCTAGCGATTTTACATTGTACAGCGGCGATGATGGGTTAACATTACCGGTTTTAGCCATCGGTGGAACAGGTGTTGTTTCGGTTGCCTCACACATAATTGGTAATGAAATGCAAGAAATGATCAATAGCTTTAAAAATGGTGATGTCCATGGTGCTGCCACTGCACATCGTAACCTTCTTCCAATTATGAAGGCATTATTTACTGCACCAAGCCCAGCACCGGTAAAATCAGCATTAAATATGCGGGGGGTAAATGTTGGAGGTGTCCGCTTACCAATGGTCCCTTTAAACCATGAAGAAAAAAGTGCACTACAAATAGCTCTACAATCTAGTAAAGTATATAACTTAATTTAAGTAAAATTAGAGAAAGATATTTTCATGAATGAACTATAATCGCATTTATAGTTCAACTTAGAAATGGATTTATATCTACTTATATAACTTGATGATGAATAAATGGCCTTTGTTCTCTTTGAGCAAAGGCTATTTTTTTGATAAGTTTTTTTATCCATCCCCCCTTTTATTTCATGGCCTGAAGTTGCTGTCCTTCATTTTGATCCTTGCTGTAGACTTGTATGTTTCCAAACTTACGGACTTCATTTTTTTATTCCATCTTCTATTTTTCTCTCTCTTGTTCTATCAAAAACCGTTCGTAAAAGTGTATGCAAAATCACTATCGTTTGAAAAGTATTTTAAAACTTTAATTACAGTTAAAAATAGGTGACTTTTACGAACGGGACTTTTCTTCCCATATAGGCAAAACTGTTGAATATTTAATTTCTCTAAGAGCTAGGCTAGTTTGAATTCTTGTTATGCCTAGTTTATTTAACTTTCTAATAAATATTTCCAATTCCTTCCGATCTTTGTTAGCCACTTTTAAAAGATAATCATACTCACCTGTTAAACAATGGCACTCTAATACTTCTGACATAGATGCTAATGCCTTCTCCAAAACTTCCAGTTTTTCAGCTTGATGTATATCCGTACTCATAAAAATAAAACATAATAAATCAAAACCTAGCTTCTCCTGGTTTAAAATTGCTACTTGTCCATTAATAAATCCTTCATTTTCCAAACGTTTTATCCTTGAATGTATAGCTGGCGGGGATAACTTGACGCGCTTTGCAAGCTCAGTATTGCTTAACTGTGCATCCTTTTGTAGTAAATCTAAAATTTGAATATCAACTTGATCCAGAACCTTGCTTACGATAGATTCCACTTATAATCACTCCTTTTACAATTGTTCCAAAAACGGTATCATCCCAATAACGAAACTTAATTTAATTCTGTATATTAGCAATATTTTTTAATATTATTTTAAGTTTCCTCTATTATACAAAATAATATATAAAGTAATGAACTAAAATGTTAAAATTAGTAGTAATTAATTATGAAAATTGAAATGTCATTGTGCACAATGGCTTCGATCTTTTTTCACTTAAACTGTGAAAGATGAAAAGGAGCAAAAAGATATGCAATATTATTATTTTTCGTTATTACTTTTAACAAGTTTATTATGGGGTGGAAACTTTGTCTTAGGAAAATCGCTTGTCGGTCATGCTTCTCCGATGACGTTGACGAGTTTAAGGTGGATCATTGCCATTAGTTGTCTTTTGCCAATTGTATGGTGGAAAGAAAGAAAGATATTTCCCCATCGAAGTGCAATCCTTCCTTTATTTTTGATGGGAATTACTGGTGTGGCTCTATTTAATCTATTACAATTTGCAGCATTAGAGAAAACATCCGCCACTAATGTCGGATTAATATCCACATTAAACATGATTTCAATTGCTGTTTTTTCATTTTTCTTTTTAAAAGAAAGAATTAATATTCTACAAATGTTTTCTATGTTTTTTTCGCTTATTGGCGTAATACTTGTACTATCAAAAGGAAATATTAATCTATTCCTTTCCTTACGGTTTAATACAGGAGATTTATATATGATGGCTGCTGTATGCGTTTGGGGAATATATTCCGTTTGTAGCAAATGGGCAATGATAACAACAACACCCATGATGTCTACATTATATTCTGGTATATTTGGACTTATAGTTCTTCTTCCGTTTAATTTTTCTAATTTTACAGTGTCTAATATAAATGCTTCTTTCATACAATCTATTTTATATACAGGCGTTATCTCAACTGTAGCATGTATGGTGCTTTGGAACATTGGTGTACAAAAATTAGGTGCAACAACATCAGGTATTTTCTTGAATTTTAATCCTATTTTCACTGCAGTTTTAGCCTATCTATTATTAGGTGAAAAAATTATTTGGGTACAAGGAATTGGTAGTGGTATTGTGATTATAGGCTGTTATTTGTTCTCACATTTTAAAGCCAAGGTGATTTTCAAAAAGAATTCTGGACAAACGCAGATTCAAGCATGATTTTTATTCAAAGTCTATAAACGTAATATCTCTCGTGATTAATTTTCTAAATATACTTAAAAGCCTGATCCAAGGTGGATACAGGCTCGTCTGTTCAAAAACTTCCGGATAAGGAATTAATAAAAAAGTGCTATTTAACATCTTACATATTTGCGTTTAAAACCAAGCCTTCCTTTATCGACTTCTTTTTGAATACTTTCGTAAGCATTTAGAAAACTGCTTTTTTTCTTGTCCCGTTTGACTTCTACTATTCCTATTGCCTTTGCAGTCTCGACTGCCTTTTCATGGAGTGGCAAATATGAAATCCCCACGGTGTATAGAAAATTATTCATAGCGGATTTCGTTCGTTCCGGCGAATCGTGAATCGTATTTTTCACATTATCAAGCATATTGGAAATCTTACTTTCTGAAAATTCAACGTCTAGCCGATTCCCTAAAAGCCAGCAGTAGCAGCTCCAGCCCGCTGACATTCTCAGCTCTTCACCGCTTGCGATCCATTTATCAGAAACTTCTTGCGCAATATCTGACTCTGCTAAAGTTACGGCCACTACATAATCGGATAGCATATAAAAATACGCAGCATCCATCCAACGATCATAATCCGACTCAGTCATGGCTTTTGGGTCTGCAATAATGCCTGCAAAGTACATTGCATCGTAGTTCCCCGTGGAATAAAGCTCTTCAGCTAAACGGTGACTTATTTTTATTTTCTTTGCAATTGGTTTCATAGCGCCTGTAGCTACCCCAAAAAGCGGCTCATGCGCACCATTGGATATGTACATTTTTTTAGTTCGTTCCTTGCCAAGGGCTTCAAGTTCCTGCATAACCATCTCTAAATTCATCGCTTAGCACTTCCTTCTTTTCGGAGTTTCCCCACTAATAATTTGCCCATCAAATATATCACCATTATCCTATAACAAACTACCATTTGTCAGCAAAAACTACCGCCTTAGCTCATGAGTATTACGCAGGAATCGACTTAATATATGCCGACTTTTTTTACTTGAATTAACTTAAATTCGTACTTTCACCTACGCTAAAAACACAACTGAGGAACATATTAGAAAAGCTTTCATGTAAAATAAACATCCTTCCTTTCGCTTGCTCTTAAGTTTATAGACAAAAAGCATTCGGAACGAATTAATTCCGAATGCCTTTTTTTGAATTTGATCGAATACCATGCTTTTTTGCATCAGCGGAAATACGATGCGAGCTTAATGGGTAATTATTAGGTAACTACTTTGTTTGAACCAAGATAATTTCGTCAATAATCGGAATCTCTCTTTTTAATAAGGATAGGAGAGTGTCTTCGATTGTATTGTCGATTTCACAAATGGTTATTGCAGCACCATTGATTTTGGAACGTTCATTGGCCATTCGGGCTATATTGAACCCGTTTTGATAAAGAATATCCGATAATTCGGCAATAACCCCTTTTTGGTCGGAATGGCGAATCACAAGTGTTGGCCGTTCTCCTGAAAATTTAAATGGATATTCATCAAATTCCTGAACCTCCACTTTACCACCGCCTAAAGAGCTGGCCAAAACCTTTACAGTACGTGTGACCCCTGACAATTCCACGAGGACGGTATTCGGATGATAGCTTCCAAGCACCCTTTTCGTGAATTCATATTGTAGGCCATTTTCTTCAGCAATATTTTTGGCATTTGGAATGCCATCATCCATGGTAGATAACCCTAGAACACCGGCTAATAGAGCCAGATCTGTTCCATGGCCTTGATAGGTTTCGGCGAAAGAGCCCATCAGCGAGAACGTTACATACAATGGATTTTCGTTTAATAGCTGGCGGGCAATATTACCGATTCGGACAGCTCCGGCTGTATGAGAACTCGAAGGACCAACCATTACGGGACCGATGATTTCATACGCACTTTGGTATTTAGCCGGCCCACTGCCACTCGTTTTTCCGCTTAGAATCTGCTTCTTTAATTTTTGCCCGGTCGGAGTTCCGGCGAGACCGCCTATCCCGGTTTCTCTCAACGATTCGGGCATTTGCTGTCCGACTTCATGCATCACATGAATCACTTCATCCGGTGGGATGACGCTAGATATCCCAGCTAAAGCCATATCTGCAGCAGCTTGGGCGGTAATTGCATGTAAACCGTTGCGGATGATGCACGGGATTTCCACCAGTCCAGCAACCGGGTCACATACCAACCCCAGTGAATTTTTCAAAGCAATTCCGACGGCATTTCCAACCTGCTTTGGTGTTCCACCGGCAAGCTCTACTAGGGTGCCTGCTGCCATTGCGGTTGCAGAACCGATTTCAGCTTGGCACCCGCCGGCAGCCCCTGATATCGAAGCTTTATTTGCAACAACCAAGCCAAGTGCAGAGGCAGTGAATATTGACTGTACAATCTGCTTTCGGGTAAATTTCCCACTGTCAAGGGCGTGAACAAGGACAGCTGGCAAGATTCCCGCTGACCCAGCTGTTGGCGTCGCCACAATCCGCCCCATTGCAGCATTTACTTCCGATACCGCGAGCGCATTTGCTGCAGCATTCAATGTTCTCGGATTGACAAAGGAATTCCCGTTTCGGGCATACTGATAAAGACGGTTTCCATCCCCTCCCGTCAAACCAGTACGCGACATGACTGGACTCTTTGTACCTCTGCGGACTGCCTCCTCCATTACAGTAAATTGTTCCGACATTTTGTCGATAATCGTTTCCCTGGAACAACCTTTCTGTTGCACCTCTGTTTTGATCATCAATTCCGAAATGGGTGTTTTCTCCTGCTCTGCTAGTTCAATTAACTCTTTCAAATTGGTAAAAGACATGTTATCACTCCTTAAAGAAGAAGGTTCCCACGCCGTAAGCATAAGAACCGTCCCTTTTTCCCTTTGTTTACTTCTGCTCAAAATATTCTGCAACTACAGCTGCCATTGCTTTTGCTGCGATGATCAAGCTATCCTCATTAATGACAAACTTAGGATGATGGTGAGGATAAACTGGACCATCCTCCGGCTTTGCTCCAACATAAAACATACTGCCAGGAATCTTTTGCAAATAGTAAGCAAAATCTTCTGACCCAGACATTGGAGGTGTTTCCACTAACGCTTTGACTTCAGGAATTTCGGCCTTTTCAATCCCATTTACAACCAGTTCTGTCATGGCATCATCATTCACTAAAACAGGGTAATCATGTGAATATATTAAATCATAGGTAATATCAAACTCTTGAGCAAGCCCTGCTAAAATTCGCTTGAATTCAATTTCCACTTTAGCACGAACTTCACTGGACATGGTTCTGACATCTCCCTCAAGTTCCACGCTGTCCTTTATAACATTAAATGATCCCTTTCCATCAAACGAGCCAATCGTTACTGTCGCCATATCAAAAGGATTGATTCGGCGACTTACAATTGTCTGGGCTGCTACAACAAAATGGCTTGCTGCGACAATACTGTCATTGCTTGTATGCGGCATCGAACCATGTCCGCCTTTTCCTTGGATTTTCACTTTGAAATACGAGCGTCCAGCCTGCATTTCACCAGCACGATAAGAGACTTCCCCGGTCTCCGATAGGGACATGAGGTGAATGCCGAAAATACTATCCACACCTTCTAAACATCCATCTTCAATCATTTCAATTGCTCCACCTGGAGGCGTTTCTTCCGCAGGCTGATGCAAGATAACAACATTTCCCCTTAATTGGTCTTTTATCTCGATTAATGCTTCGGCTAAAATCATTAAATAGGCAGTGTGTCCATCATGGCCGCATGCATGCATAACACCGGGATTACTCGATTTAAATGGGACATCTGCCTCTTCCGTAATTGGCAGTCCATCAAAATCAGCACGCAGGGCAACCGTTTTACCTGCGAGTCCGCCTTCGATTGTCACAACCACTCCGTATCCGCCAACATTTGTCCGTATCATTACATTTTTATCTTTATAAAAATCAGCAATGTATTGAGCCGTTTTTTCTTCTTTAAAAGATAATTCAGGATGTTGATGGAGATATCTGCGAATTTCTATCATTTTTTCTTTTTTCTCTTCAAGTTTTTGCATGAGTTGATCTAACATCATATTCCCTCCGATTATTTTTCTGTTTTAACGGTAAGTATCACTAGACCGCAAATTACAACGGCGATTGCCAAGGTGATGAATACGATAGAAAACGATCCACCAGCCATGGAAATTAAAGCACCGAATGCCATTGGAGCAATAAAGCCCCCAAGCGTTCCACCCGTATTGACGATCCCAATGGATGACCCAATTACTTTCTCAGGTAAAATCTTGTGCGGCCAAGAGAAAATTCCCACAAAGATCGTAGTTAATAAAAATGTAAGCACATATAAGAAAGCAATGGAAAGGGCCAATGAATTTGAAAATACTAAACCAAGAAACAACAAGGATGAAACTACTGAACAGCACATTAGCAGTAACTTTTCCTTACCAGCAAAATATTTTGTCAATAATACACCTGCAAATATGGAGGCTAGTGTTCCCCCAATAGCGTTCACTGCCAGGATTATCCCAACCGTACTAATGGATAGTGTAAATTTTGTCTTTAAGAAGGTTGGCAGCCATGACATATTTCCATAAAAAGCTACATTCGCAAGCAGCATGGCAACGAATAAAATGATTACATTTCGATTGGAAATCACTGATTTAAAACTAACTTGGTTCTTTTCCGTTTTCGTTTTGGCAGTTGGGAGGCTATTAGGTACCAAAAAGGCAACCAAAAGTAACGAGATCGCGAACATTGTCCCCAGTGCATAGTAGGCATAATGCCAATTCAAGTCAATCAGCCGTGCCCCAATCACAAATGCCAAAATTCCGCCAATTCCACTCGTTGACAAAATGAGCGATTGAACAAAGGTTCGTCTTTTTTTCGGGAAATTTTCGGCGATTCCTTTTGAGCAGCTTGGAGGATAGCCTGCATGGCCAATACCAGCCAAAAAACGAATCAAAATAAACATCAATAAGCTTCCAGCAAGGCCAAATGCGAATGAAAATATTGTAATAAGCGAAAGCGAAAGCATCAGTACCTTTTTATATCCAATCTTATCTGCGAGCCATCCCCCAGGTATCTGCATTAAAGAATAACCCAGGAAAAATAAACTCATGATCAAACCGGTTTGACTTGTTGTTAGATGGAATTGTTCTGCAATTGGGATAATTGCAGTCGAAATCATGTTTTTGTCCATGTAAATCATGGAATAACCAGCCATTAAAGCTGTAGTCAACAAAACTCCACGGGTATTTCTTTCCTTTGATACCGAAAGTGGTGCTTCGCTTTGCTTCTTAATCGTTCCTTGAGAAACAGACATAAAAGGCTACCTCCGAAATAATATTTATGTAATCGCTTTCTTGTCTTCATTATAAATATTTTAAGTATTGAAAACATTCCAATCATTGTCGAAAACATCCCCTTCATTTGCCCTTTTTCATTACTTGGCTTAACCGGACAACAAAAAAAGACCATTAAGTTTTAACCTAATGGCCTAATTTCAAAGAGATGAATGGCATTTAACGTCAAAGTGGATTGTAAAAAGAGCTCCGAGTCAATGTTTTCCTCATAGATTTGCAAATCTGGATAAGCTCGCTGCTTGAGATACGTAATGATCTCTTGGTCATAGATATACTGCTGATTGAGATTGAGCCAATTAAAGTAAAATGCACCGTTATTTCTATCGAGAATGTGTTTACGAATTTGATAAGTGCCTAAAGGCAGCCCTGAAATCATGATTTTCTTTTCCTTGGTTAAGGAGCGCAAAAAGAAACCTTCGACAGAATAGGTGGGATTAACATAGGAATTGTTATAAATGGCCAATTGATACCCTTGTTTCCCCTTCGTCAGTACAAAGTCCTCACCTTCGGCTAAAATCTCAAGTCCTATTCTCGCGATTAATTGCATGTTAAAAAACGCCGGACGTTTTATTTGATAATAATAAAGCAGGGCAATTCCATTCATTGCAATATTTTCATTATTCACATTACTTTTTTCCAATGAATGGGTGTCAATCCAAAATCCCAAACCGGAAATCTCTTTTATAACATCAAGCATGTCTTTAAAAATGAGAGCTGATCGAAAAAAAGTTCCACTTAAATTTACTGTATTACCGTAGAGTGTATTCCAGTTCGTCAGGTAAATTGGTGTGCCAGCCAAGCCAGCTGACAAAAGCTTTGCTTTTAATTCGATACATGATTTCTTTATATAATCTTTTACTCCCCTAAAAGAACTGTTATCCATATCGGTAAAGTCAACTTGTTCATTTGGATTGCAGCTAAAGCAAACCAGGTCAATTTGATCCATTTGCTTTAAAAATTCAGTAACGGGGACTGATAATCCTTTTTCTAAGGAAAAAGGCACTTGAACTCCGACTTTTGCGGTGGAAGCCCTCTTTTTCACAGTTTGAAAGTATTGTTGATAAAAAGTCCGGGCTGTTTGATCCCACTCCGAGAAAACCAATTCAAATTGCCATTTCCCGACAAAGGCATCGCCAAAATAACCGAAAGCGTGCTGTAAAAATTCATCTAACATCTTTATATAATCCGGGGGGCTTTCTACTTCCTTTTCAAACTCCACACTAATGAATGGAACTAAACCAAGCCTTTGAAACTCGTTAAATAAAGCATCAATCTTATAATACGGCCCACCTATTTGCAAAAGCGGGTCGATTGTCGTAAATGTTTTGGAAAATAGGTTCGTGAAATAAGCATATTCAAAATGGAGCTGCTCCTGAATAAGCTTTAATTCTGCTTGGACCTCTTCATTCAAGGCATATTCAAGCTGTCCAATCACCAGTAATCGCTGGGCTTTTTCCCTCACAAGAACAGGCTCTTGCGGCAGGTTGATATGTACCGCCGAAACTCCCGATTCTTTCACCTTCACACTTTGGTCCTTTTGCGAAATATACTTGCTCAATTCAATTAAAAAATGCGGCGAATTCACCAAGGTATATTGTTCACTAATATTATTTACTTCCTGGAAAGGTTCTTTTTTGTGAAGACCTCGATATTCGGCAGGTGTTTGATTGTACATTTCCTTAAAAGCCTTGTTAAAAGCTTTTACATTTGGAAAACCATTATTTAGCGAGACTTTCATAATGTTATCATCGGTATATAACAGCTCATGAACAGCCGATTTCAAACGGATTTGTTTTACATATTGCGAAAAACTCACACCAACAGCCTGTTTGAAATAACGGGACAAATAGTATAGGGATAAATATTGCCGTTTGGCAATCTCCTCAAATGACATCTGTTTGCGATAATTTTTTTCAATAAAAGTAAGGATATCCCTAATTCTTTCATCCTTGATGTCATTAAATCGATTCTGCCCGAGATGTGTTGTTTTGAAATTCCGGATAAGGAGTGTAACTAACTTGTAAATCTGGCTGTTGATTTCGAGTTCACTTCCATCCTGCTCTTGGTAATGTGCGATCAAAATTTCTGCCAAGAGTTGACGGATTTGATCAAAAAGAAGATATAACCCGCTATCCCCTTTGGATGAATGGCAGTCGAAATCACACACATGAATATCCGGATAATGCTGCTCGATGGAGTGAAGGGGAATTTGCAGCAATAGAACTACATTGTCTTCATGCCCCTTTACGGTATGGACATCATTAGCATTAATAAGCAGAAGATCATTTTCCGCCAAGTGAAAGGAATCTTGATTGACCATAACCTCAATTTCTCCCCGGATAACGAAAAGAATTTCAATTCCTAAATGGATATGCTTTGAGTGATGGCGAATATTTTGCAAACTGATTTGGTAAGAATCTTCCATTACTGGTTCAGACATGAACATTCACCTTTTTTACTGGGATTTTACCACTGCCCATCAAGCTTTAGCAAATCATGATCAAACGCTATTTTTCATGTAATATGATGGTAAGTAAGGTTTTTAATTCTATTGGTAAGAAAAAGCCACAGCTCCCCGCTTATTCAATAAGCGGGGAGCTAAAAAACAGTCACATATAAAAGTATATGTAATAGGTTTTTCATAACCAGTGTTTTGGATACTGTCTTGTTTGAAATAAATTATTATAAATCATCGATATAAAAACTAATAATAAGGTACCTATTACAATCGGAATCAGGAATCCCCAACCAGCTTGAGAATTGATTGAAACAAGGGCACTAGCTGCTGCGGGGGGGTGAACGGTTTTTGTAAAAGTCATGATAATTAATACAATAGCCAATACTAGACCGATAATGAATAGGCTTTTACCAAAGATGCTCCAAATGAAAAGGGCTGATGTTGTAGAGATTATATGTCCTCCAATAACATTACGGGGTTGTGACAAGAGACTTTTATGCGCACCAAAAACAATAACACAGCTCGCCCCAAGAGGAGCTAATGCCATAGGATATCCTAAATAGACAGCTATAAAACTAATAATGATAATGGCAATGAGTCCACCTATAGCTGAAACAAAGGAATCCATATAATCAATTCTGTCTTTTTCTCTAGCTTCGCCCTTCATTTTCTTTAAATATGCTGTTAAACCAGCGTTTTGTTGATTACTCCAACTTTTTTCAAGACTTTTTTCTAATTCCATCATTTATGTATTCCTCACGTTTTCTAAGTAAGCCGACAAGTCGACAGGGTTTTTATATATTGTTATCTTACAGGAAAACAATGAATTTTTAAATATATATCTGAATTTTCATTATTGTGTTTTCCAGAAAACTGTTAACAATCTCCCCTTAGTCTGTGAAGTTATCATTATAGTTTGTTATTTTATTGCGGGTTTGCCGTTATTAAAGAGTATAGATTAGTATCAAATGAAACATCATTCAGGTACATATAATTTCTCAAGATCCCTTCCTTTTTGAAACCTAAATTTGTCTACAACTTATTGGATGATTTATTTTCAATAGGCTCTTTGTATTGGAGCAATTGTTTTTATTGAAGGGCTATTTTCGCATACTTTGTTGTTATTTACCAAGTAAAGCGGCGTGGTTGATTTCCCCTCCAGATGCTCGCTTTCCGCGGGGCGGGCGGTGAGCCTCCTCGGCGTAAACGCCTGTGGGGTCTCACCTGGCCCGCTGCTCCCGCAGGAGTCTCGCACTTGCGCTCCAATCAACCTTAAATCGTTTCGTTTTAAAAACAACAATCTTTACGAAAGTTAGGCTTAGTTCTTTAAAACCATAGGAAATCACTTTACCGACAGCTTCTGTTTATCTTGTTTAATTTAATAGGATTTGCTGTTATGTTCCATAATTATTACGACACTTCCCTTCTTGTATCCATTCTCTCCATATGTATGGGCCTGAACTATTTCTTACAACGAATACTATCTGTCAATGACCACTTTTAACTTCCCCACTTCAACAAGTTCATTGAGGAAGTTTAGAGCTTCGGGGGTTTCAGGTGAATTTTGACTCAATATCAGCTTCTTGCTGGTTGTCAATTTAATAAGAACTTCAGCCACTTCAGGACGCGTGAACTCAAGTGGCGGGACAATTAATCCATCTTCATCTTTATGTATGGGGACATGTTTCATGAAGCCTTGTTCAAACATTTTTGCAGTAAAAGCTGTTTTCTAAGAACAGGGGTTTTATGCCTATTTTCAGGGGCTCAAACTGGCTAAAGATTTCTTCGGCAACATTTGCCATAATAATCTCCTCACCCGCATAATCTCGGCCGACAAGAATTTTTAATGAAGTTTTCCTCCACTTTATATTCCCCTTCAATTCCTATTATTAGAAGAAAAAATCCATTCGTATCGAATGGATTTTAATCAATCGTTTGCTTCCCTGATGCTTAACAATAAATTCAATGCCACCTTCGCTTGCTATCATCCATATACAACACCGTCCAAGCTGTCTAAACTTTAACCTAAGAATATTAGCCTCTCTGTCTATAAAGCACTTTTATAATGATCCGCATATAATTAGTCTGAATAACTATTCGATAATCAAATTACATAAAGTTCATTATGCTTTTCTTTGTCTGCCCTATACGATTAGGGAAAATGCACGTTCATACTTTAGATTCAATAAAAGCAGCAGCTCCCGCAACAGCTAAGACCAATAAGATTGGAAAAGCAGCAGGAAAATGATAATAAGTAAGTACAGTAATGAGGGAACACCAAAACCCTACACACCAATAACAACTTAAAAGAGAACCAATGAAATAACGAAGTCCTGATCCTTTTATTTCAATGATTTCCTCCAGTTGTCCAGAGGCATTTTCTTGGATGGTGGCAGTCAAGAAAGGTTTTCTGATGAATGAAGTGATATCGTCAAATACAATTAAATGAGTTAACCGGAAGGTAGCCAATATTAAAATAAAAAAATCCAGCCATTCAATTGCCAACATCTATTCACCTCCTAATCTTTCTTTTAATAGTTTATGATTTGAATTTTGATTATATAAATATACATTTATACATTCATAATATTTTATTAGCCCATTTTCTAAGAAAAATGTACCCATAAAAAGATATCCCCATAGTATGTTAATGTGTTCAAAACCTGATACTGAAGGGAAAGATGTTTGATGAAAAAAAGGAACGTCAAATCTATTCAGGGCCGACAAGTGGTACCGAACCCCATCGGACCTGAATGTATTCGTGTTACAAAAGTATATGACTGGGTTGTTCTAACAAACCGTGATCGCAATAAAGTACAAATACCTGAGGAATGCTTTGCAGCAATTGAAGATGCACGTCATGATGGTAACACCATAACAGCTACTTGTTCGGAAGTAGTTGGTACACGAAGCTGTGATTTTATCGGGGCCATTCCAGCTAACATTACTAATGTTCCAGGGGCCCAAATTGTTTCTCTTGCCTTCCATGTCCATATCCGCGTTCAATTCTTTTGCAACGGAGACCCAATACCAGGGTGTAATTTCGTAGTACCAGTTAGTTTCATGGATGAAGTAATCCTATGTTTCCCAGAGGGAACAGAAATCAACTGTAATATTTTCGATGTACAATGCACAGTTGTTTTAAATCAAATGCTTGGTGATATGGTTGTACTTGATGTGACCATGTGTAAAGATGTTCAAGTCGAGGCTGAGGTTAAGCTAGAGGTCGAGGCTAAGTTTTGTGGACCACGTCCTGTCATTCCAATTGAAGAGGAAGGGTTCGTGTGCCCAACACCACGATTCCCGCAACAATGCCCATCCTTCTTCCCGACAACGAACTGCCTATGCCAAGGTGCAGCTGACTTTGATGGCGAAGCATCTATTATTGTAAATGAAGGTGTTCCTGGTCAAATTACGACAACAACTGGACGATTGGATCTTACAGCTCTAGTTTGTGACCAATGTAACCTTACTGGTAGCAGGATTCAAGTTACCTTCATCGATACACTAGGACCAACTCCTATTGGAACACCAGATGATGATCTTGACCAAAGCTTCACGTTTACAGCCAATGACTTCGAGCAACCAGACTGTACTGGAACCACAGGTCTTACAGCAACTGGTACCGGTGTTATAACACCTGCCGGGGGAGCACCAGAAAATGCTACCTTTACACTAGTCTTAACTGATGGTGATCCTGGTGCAGATATAGCTATGCTTACTATAAATGGACCTACAGTAGATGTTATTATTAGTCTGACATCAGCAATTAACCTTGGATTAGTGGTTGAGGTAGGGCCTTGCGATCGTTTTCCTGTATAATACTAAAAACCCGAGGGATATTAATCTCTCGGTTTTTTTGTAAAGAAACTTGGAAAGTCTATTTCCATTATTTACTTCAACACTTAGTAAATGTATCCCGCATTTTAGGCGACCCATTTGTTAATTATCAGGTTACATAAAGATTCATGTTTTCATATTTATAGAGCATACCTATTAAAAGGAGAGAAAAAAATGGCATCTGATAAGCTAAGACGTAAAGTAAGAAGAAAATTAGGAATGCCTAACCCGCAGCCCACTCAACAACATCAAATCACTCCCTCTGCCCTTCAGGTTCGGCCAGTACGAGCAAAAGGTTGCTGTGGAAAAAACAAATGATCTAAGTTTAACATCCGGTACTTTTTACATCACCAATCATGTTAGGCTAGAAATGATTTCCCATTGCAAACGAGAACTTCCTTATGAGGCCTGTGGACTGCTTTCAGGGCGAAATGGGGTCGCAGGAACAATTTGGCCTATGGAAAATGTCAATAGGAGCTCCTTTTCCTACTCGATGGATTTAGATCAAATTCGTCACGTATTTGAACTTATCGATAGGAGGAATGAAGAATTGATTGGCATCTACCATTCCCACCCAACAGATGGTGCTTATCCGTCAGAGGGGGATATTGCTTTAAATAACTACCCAGAGGTAGCTCACCTAATTATTTCGTTTGCAAACTCGACCCCTGAATTAAAATGTTTCAAACTAACAGGAAAAAAAGCCTTTCCGATTCAATTAAAATTCATAAACTGAAATTAGTGTAACTAAGATACTCGCACCTCTTCCTCAAGGTTGAATCTGCGAGTATTCTTTTATATTATTTCCCCTCCAATGATTATATTTTTAATTTTTGTTTTCTTCTTTAAACTGATCGTTCCACTTTTTTACTAGGTCGGAATGTTTGTATTCTTTTCCATCAAGAATCATATCAAGGGCATGCCCGAAATCAATGGCAACCTTCTGGGTGAATTTTGCAATTCTTGGAGCTAAAATGGTTGCCGGAATCCCGGCAGAAATTAACGCTATTTCCCATTTCTGATTAGACTGTAGCTCATTTTGTACTTTATTTAATTCTTCATAACCATTTAAATTTATACTGCCAGTAATTTGTACTCCTTGTTTTTTAAAAACGATTTCTGCTTCTTTTGAACGGCGTCCAACAAGAAATACCCTCTTATTACTCAGCCATGGCCATAATGTCCCCTCATCCAAGAGGCTCTGCATGATCCAAGCACAACAAGCTTTCGAAGGCATGAACTTCAGTTGTTTAAGTACAGTTCGGGTTTGTTTTGCCCAAGGATCCAGTCGCCAAGGAGCTATCAAACCAGCAATGTCTGTATCCCGCAATGATCTGACCAATTCCCTCCTAATTATTTCTGGTGAATTGGATGCGCCCGCATAAGATTCATATCGTTTAAACTCCTGGATCAATAATCCATTGGCAGGCCAGCTTAAATAGCTTATTTCACCTATTCCAAAACGGGCAAGAGAAAAGCCTTTTTTCTGTTTTATCGCTTGGTCCAATAATTTTATCACTTTCATATTATCTAATAACTGGTTCTCAAAGTGATAAGTCCCTTCAAACACCCCACTCCCACCCCCAATATGCTCTCCCATTTACCCTTGTTTCTTCGTTAATAATAAGGAAATTTGATTACTTGAACTGATTTCCAGATTTTGTTCTTTAAAAAACACAAAAGCTTCTACACGAATATTGCTGTTTTCTACAGGTTGAAGGACGCTTATTTGTAAGTTAGTTAAAGATTCTGTTTGCCTAGGGTTAATATTTTTAGTTTGAATTGGACATATCCAGGTTTCTCCATTCTCCATTTCTTCAAACCATTCATCATTCATATATTTCCACCCTTTTGTTTCTTCATTTTTCATTACCCCCAACGTTTCGGCAACATTTGGCGGCAATATTTGCCCAGATATTTTTATACTTTCTGAAGGGGTGGAACGCAGACAGATAACTGGATTCCGCAAAACTTCCGTACCGATATTTTTAATATGAAGATTTCCAATAAGCTTGATTTTGTTACGTTCTTCAAGTTCTTCAATAAAGACATGATAATCTAAAAATACTTCTGCTTCTTTTCTTTTAGTAATGGCTGGTTTCTTTAATAAAAACTTTTTCTTTTCTGGTAACCTTTTTTCTTTTTGTATGGCAGGCTCTAAATTTAGCCCAGTATTTCCAGAATGAACAAACATGTTTGAGAAAATCTCCATTGGAACTAATGACAAAACAGATAAAGGCGAACTTTCTTGAAATTTAGCTAATATTCCTATTGTTATGGACATCGCATATTTTTCACCAATTTTTTTCCAAAAATCTTCATCAGCAATAACTGGATACATAAGCTGTATGTTAATAAAAGGGTTATTTGCGCCTCTAACTATCTCATTAGATTTAAATTTTGTTCCAGTTCTTCTACATTCATAATGAAAAATATCCAATAACTTTTTATTAGTTGATTTTGAATTATGAATCAATTCAAGAATGGGCTCTTTTATTACTGGAATTTCAAAGAGTGAAAAATATACATGAAAATCAGCCTTTTCTGTTTCCATCTTTTCATCTACAAGAATCACCTTTGCCCCACTTGCAGAAAGGAACGTTTGAATATACTCAAGCACCTTCCTTTCTTGAAGGTGTTTTCTAAAGGTGTTATGTGTAACATCATAATCGGAAGAAAGTAGAATTCTTTTACCATGCAAAGCAGAACATAATTGTACTTTCTGATTTTCAGTATCTGGCTGCACCTCAAAACCCAGTTCCCTAAAAAGATAAGTAAATGCCGGGAGAGACTCATAAGGTATGGTTCCTGCCTCCTTATCGCCAACTTCTACTCTAAAATCCATTAATGGATCCCCCTTTATGTTAATCCAGGTACAGATTTGATTTTCAAAAGGATAAAATAATACCGTGCGGCTTGTTTCATCATAACCCTTCTATCACTCAATATTAATGATATGTAAGAGTAATGAAGAAATGATAAAGAATAAACTTAGCGGTCTTCAATTTTTTGTGAAATTGTAAGGGAATTAAAGATAATAAATATAATCACCAATTTGAAATACGGTACATATAACTATTATGGAATCATTTATAAAGGGAATCGGTGTTTGATTAAAACCCGTCAAATGAAGATTAAAAAATTGAAATTCAAGATTTTCGGTCAAGAAGAAATTTTATGAGGAGGAATTTACTTTTGTCTACCATGCCCATGCATGATTTGGATATCGCTGCGTTCCTTATCACGAAGAAACACCAACAATCTCACGAACGAGTACTCCATCTTAAGTTACCACACCCATAAAAATCTTGATAAACATCTCCGCATAGGAACTTCTTGGTCATTTACAGTAGCTGAATCTCATCATCCTGTCTAATTGATTCCTTATTGGTAATGGAGGGAGATTGCAGCCTGTTCACACGTGATCAAAAATAAGGAGTGGTTATTTTTGTATACAGATGATGAAAGAGCCAATGAAATACAAAAAAGTAAATTGAATAAAATAACTCCAGTACAACTTCAGCAAATGATCATTCACCTTAGATCTGAACTTTCCCTATACAAATCAAAAGTTAATGAATACGAAGTGGATTATAGTAAAAAGAAAATAAGAAAATTAATCAAACACAATGAAGAAATGATAAATGAACAAAGAACATATCAAGAACTGATCAATCGGAAGGAACATGAAAGGAAGAGTGCAGAATCCAAGGTTCAGAAAATGGAGGAAGAAATAAAAAAATATAAGACCGAACTACAGTACTTTAAAGAATCCAAAAAAAACGACGAAAAGAAAAAAAATGACATAAAAACTCTCGGAGATAAGAATAAATTACTACAAAATGAAATTGCTTCTCTTCAAAAGAAAGTTCAAGATTATGAGTCTGCCCAAAAACAAAATGTAAAAGATGAGGATTTCAAAAAGTTCGGCGATGAAGGTTTTAAAAAAATGGCGGATGGGCTTTCAGAGGTTAAATCACTTCTTGCTCCAGTAAATAAAAAAATAACTAATTTGGATGTACAAAGCATTAATTTAGAGATTGAGAAATTAGTTGAAACAGTTTTGTTTTATTTTCAAGAGCAAAATATATTCAAAAAAGAAATTCAAGATTTAAAAGAAACCATTAATTCTCTCAACGAAAAAGAAAAGAATTATAAGAATGAAATGAATCATCTTACTAAAACCATAGATCTTTTATACGATCAAGAAAAGCAATATAAAGTGGAGATTAATAATTTAGAAAAAGCACTTTCAGATAAGGAAAAGTTTCATGAACAAGATATTAAAAAATTTAAACATGAAATTGAAAATTACATTTCAAGGATCGGCCACCTATCGGAACAGGAAAGCCAAGATAAGGCGGACATTGAAAATTTAAAACAGATGATTATGGATCTAAAGGAAAAAGAAAACTTCCAGCAACAAGAAATCGATCAGTTACATCAAACGATTTCCGTTGTATCTGAACATGAGAGTAAATATAAAGTGGAGATTGAAAATTTAGAGAAAGCCATGATCAAACTTACTGAAAAGGAAGAGCATCATAAACAAGTTATCGAAAACTTTAAACTTGAAATTGAAAATTATACTCAAAAGATCGACCACCTATCCGAACAGGATAGTCAATATTTGGCGGACATTGCAAATTTAGAACAGATGATTACCGATCTAAGGGAAAAAGAAAACTACCAGCAACAAGAAATCGATCAGTTAAATCAAACGATTTCCGTTGTATCCGATGAACAAGAAATTAAATATAAAGTAGAAATTGAAAATTTAGAAAAGGCTGTGATCGAACTTTCCGAAAAGGAAGAGCAGCAGAAACAGGTTATTGAAAACTTTAAACTTGAAATTGAAAATTATGTTATGACAATCGACCGCCTATCCGAACAGGAAAGTCAATATAAGGCGGACAATGAAAATTTAAAACAGATGATTATGGATCTAAAGGAAAAAGAAAACTTCCATCAACAAGAAATCGATCAGTTAAATCAAACGATTAGCCTTGTATCTGAACAAGAAAATAAATATATACTGGAAATTGAAAATTTAGAAAAAGCCATGATTGAACTTTCCGAAAAGGATAATCATCATAAACAAAAAATTGAAAATTATACTCAAATAATCGGCCACCTATCCGAACAGGAAAGTCAATATAAGGTGGGCATTAGTAACTTAGAAAAAGCCATTAACCAACTTACCGAAAAAGAAGATCACTACAAGCTAGAAATTGATCAGTTAAATCAAACCATTACCGTTGTATCTGAAGAAAAAGAAAATAAATATATGTTGGAGATTGAAAGCTTAAAAAAAGCCATGATCGAACTTTCCGAAAAGGAAGAGCAGCAGAAACAAGTTATCGAAAACCTTAAACATGAAATTGAAAATTATGTTCAAACGATCGACCACCTTTCGGAACAGAAAAGTCAATATAAGGCGGACATTGCAAATTTAGAACAGACGATTAACAATTTAAAGGAAAATGAAATTCAACATCAACAAGAAATCGATCAGTTAAATCAAACGATTAGCCTTGTATCTGAACAAGAAAATAAATATAAAGTGGAGATTGAAAGTTTAGAAAAAACCATAATCGAGCTTTCCGAAAAGGAAGATCAGCATAAACAAGTCATCGAAAACTTTAGAAATGAAATTGAAAATTACACTCAAATGATCGACCACCTATCCGAACAGGAAAGTCAATATAAGGCGGACATTGCAAATTTAGAACAGATGATTATAAACCTAAAGGAAAAAGAGAACTACCATCAGCAAGAAATCGATCAGTTAAATCAATCGATTAGCGTTGTATCTGAACAAGAAAATAAATATAAACTGGAGATTGAAAGTTTAGAAAAAGGTATGATTGAACTTTCCGAAAAGGAGAACCATCATAAACAAGTTATCAAAAACTTTAAACAGGAAATTGAAAATTATACTCAAACGATTGATCACCTATCAAAACAGGAAAGTCAATATAAAGTGAACATCGAGAATTTGGAACAGATGATTACAGATCTAAAGGATAAAGAAAACTACCATCAACAAGAAATCAATCAGTTAAATCAATCGATCAGCGTTGTATCCCAACAAGAAAATAAGTATAAAGTGGAAATTGAAAGTTTAGAAAAAGCCATGATCGATCTTTCCGAAAAGGAAGATCAGCATAAACAAGTTATCGAAAACTATGAACATGAAATTAAAAATTATACTCAAATGATCGGCCACCTATCCGAGCAGGAAAGTCAATATAAGGTGGACATTGCAAATTTAGAACAGATGATTATAGATTTAAAGGAAAAAGAGAGCTATCATCAGCAAGAAATCGAACAGTTAAATCAAACGATCAGCGCTGTATCTGAACAAGAAAATAAATATAAAGTGGAGATTGTAAGTTTAGAAAAAGCCATGATCGATCTTTCTGAAAAGGAAAATCATCATATACAAATTATCGAAAACTTTAAACAGGAAATTGAACATTATACTCAAACGATCGACCACCTATCGAAACAGGAAAGTCAATATAAAGTGAACATCGAGAATTTGGAACAGATGATTACCGATCTAAAGGATAAAGAGAACTACCATCAACAAGAAATCGATCAGTTACATCAAACGATCAGCGCTGTATCTGAACAAGAAAATAAATATAAAGCGGAGATTGGAAATCTAGAAAAAGCCATGATCGATCTTTCCGAAAAGGAAGATCAGCAGAAACAAGTTATCGAAAACTTTAAACAGGAAATTGAAAATTTTAATCAAATGATCGGCACCCTATCGGAACGCGAAAGTCAATATAAGGTGGACATTGCAAATTTAGAACAAATGATTATAGATTTAAAGGAAAAAGAGAACCACCATCAGCAAGAAATCGATCAGTTAAATCAAACGATTAGCGTTGTATCTGAACAAGAAAATAAATATAAAGTGGAGATTGAAAGTTTAGAAAAAGCCATGATCGAACTTTCCGAAAAAGAAAATCATCATATACAAGTTATCGAAAACTTTAAACAGGAAATTGAAAATTATGTTCAAACAATCGACCACCTATCGGAAAAGGAAAGTCAATATAAGGTGGACATTGGTAACTTAGAAAAAGCTAATAACCGACTTACCGAAAAAGAAGACCACTATAAGCAAGAAATAGATCATTTACATCAATCCATCGGTCTTGTTTCGGAGCAAGAAAATAAATATAAAGCCAAGATTGAAAACCTGGAGCAAATGATTATTAATTTTAAGGAATATGAAAATCAACATCAACAAGAAATCGAGCAGTTACATCACACGATTGCTCTTGTTTCGGAGCAAGAAATTAAATATAAAGCCGAGATTGAAAACCTGGAGCAAATGATTATTAATTTTAAGGAAAATGAAAATCAACATCAACAAGAAATCGATCAGTTACATCACACGATTGCTCTTGTTTCAGAGCAAGAAAATCACTATAAAGTGGAGATTGATAATTTAGAAAAAACGATTATCAATTTAAAGGAAAATGAAAATCAACGTCATCAAGAAATCGATCAGTTACATCACACGATTGCTCTTGTTTCGGAACAAGAAATTAAATATAAAGTGGAAATTGAAAGTTTAGATCAGACGATTAACAATCTAAAGGAAAATGAAAATCAACATCAACAGGAAATCGATCAGTTACATCACACGATTGCTCTTGTTTCAGAGCAAGAAAATCACTATAAAGCGGAGATTGATAAATTAGAACAGACGATTAACAATCTAAAGGAAAATGAAAATCAACATCAACAGGAAGTTGACCATTTAAAGAAAACGATCGCTCTCGTTTCGGAGCAAGAAAATCACTATAAAATGAAGATTGATAATTTAGAACAAACGATTAACAGCCTAAAAGAAAATGAAAATCAACATCAACAGGAAATTAAGAACTTAACCGAATCCATAACAAATTTTACAGAAAAAGAAAAACGTTATAAAGATGAACTGGCAAAATATATTCAAGAACCAGAAAAAAATCATTTTCAACCAAAAGGAAAAATGGAAAAACCTTACAATAATAATGGAATACAACAGCAAATTGGAAACACCCGCGTAAATATGGGAAAGTTTAATTCGCCAAATACCCTAAAAAAAGAAGAAATCCAACAACCAAATGCGTTTCGATTCTCGAATGAAACAATCCAACAAAAAACTACAACCAGAAATTTCAATAAACCAACATCACATTGTCAAACACTCTATCCCCCAAATAAACCGAATTACACAGAAATTGATAGACCACAACAAAATTATAGTTCCGGGATAATGTCATCGAATCAGAAAAAAGATTACCCAGATACTAAATTTAAAAACACTCATACAGATTCATTGGATATGTTTTATAAAAATCATCCTTTATATAATTTACATTCGGGAGCGCAAAAAACACCAATAGATCCCTTTAAGAATTATAGAAAGCATAAATAATAACCTTTATTACTTTAACTCAACAACAAACAAAAACTTAACTACTTTTTTCAACCGAAGATCAAGGATTGTGATAATCCCCCTCTTAAGATCATTTTCACAGTCCTTGATATTTTTTAATAATGAAAAATTCGTTACAAAAGGAGAGAAAAATGAAGTGAAAACTCATCCTTTAATTTCAATAATTTTCCCAGCCAAAAATGAAGGGGAAAATGTGAAAAACACTCTTGATTCATTATTTTCAGTTGATACACATTATACCTTCGAAGTGATTATTATAAACGATGGATCATCAGATGATTGCTGCGATTTTCTTAATACTTATATTCACGCAAACCAGGTTAAACTTTTTGAAACAGAAGGAATTGGAGCTGCTAACGCACGAAATTTAGGTGCAACAAAAGCTTCTGGAGAATTCCTGATTTTTTGCGATGCTCATTTACAGTTTGAAGATTTGTGGATCGATCATATTGTAGAACCCCTGCTAACAGGAAAATCAGATGCAGTAACCCCAGCAATCGCTTCGTTTGGCAATTCCGATTTCATTGGCTATGGTATGACCTTAAAGTCAAACCTTAGAATTAAATGGAACTCTAAACAAAACGGCCTCTTTGAAACTGCCATATTACCTGGAGGATGTTTTATTATCTCAAAAAAAGTGTTTGAAGATGTGGGTGGATTTGAAACGGGATTTAAAACTTGGGGACATGAAGATGTAGAGCTTTCAATTAAGCTATGGCTGTTTGGATTTCGCTGCCACGCTCTGCCTGATGTAAAAATAATCCATTTATTCAGAAAAACTCACCCCTATGAAGTTAGCTATGATGAAGTTTATTACAATTTGTTAAGGATGGCGTACTCTCATTTTAATACTCATCGCATACAAAAGTGCAAAAAACTTATGATCCATGTAAAAGCAAACCCTATTGAATCCCAAGTGCTCCTTGATGGAGTTAAAAAGCAGCGGCGGGCCTACTTACAAAAGCGAAAATATGATGATGATTGGTACTTTGCCAAATTTAATATAGATTTCTAGATTTTAAGAAGCACCCTATCTCCCTTAGAGAGTCATGTTGTTTTTATAATTCCTTTCTAAATAAATTAAAATGATGAAAGGTGAGAATGTAAATGAAAGAGCAATTTACAAATATTTACAAGAAAAACATGTGGGGAAACTCTGAGTCTGTTTCCGGTCCGGGTTCATCGCTTACTCAAACCAAAACACTCGTTCAGGAATTACCAGGCTTAATACAACAATTACAGATAAAAAAGATGATAGATGCACCATGTGGAGATTTTAATTGGATGAAGGAAGTTTACAAAAATACTGAATTATATATTGGAATTGATATCGTCGATGAGATAATAAAAAGAAATAAAAAAAAATACCCATTAAACAATGTGCAGTTTTCTCTTATGGACATTACAAAAGATCGTATACCTACTGGGGATTTAATCCTCTGTCGAGATTGTCTTGTACATTTTAGCTTTTCTGATATTCATTTAGCTTTAAACAATTTTAAAGCAAGCCAGTCGAGGTATTTATTAACCACTACATTTACAAACCATACAAGTAATCATGAAATACGGACAGGAAGCTGGCGCCCTCTTAATTTAGAGATCGAGCCATTCAACTTTCCCAAACCCATCTTGGTTATTAATGAGAATTGTACGGAAGGAAAAATGAAATATTCGGATAAATCACTAGCTTTATGGGATTTGAATATCATCAATTTTTAAAATATTCTTTTACTTCAGCTTTTGCATGATACTATCCCCTTAGTTAGACAGTGTAAAAAGTCCAGTACAGACATGGATGTTATACTACTACTTGGATGGATCTTTCTATGCCTAAAAAAGAGATACAGGTTGTACAAAGTTATTTGAATAAAGAGGATAGCCAATTAGCCACAGCGAAGAAATTTGGTCTTATAAGTACAGGATTTGGTGCGGAAATATTAAAATACAAACGGCTTTTCAGATTGAAGGGGAATACAGCACGGTAACAAGGGCTAAATAACCCCTTGTAAAGACTTCCTCGGATGAAATTCGATAAGATAGTAGTTGTGTGCCCTTTGGTTATCCTACCCTTTTTGGTTCATGCCCCTAATAAGTACTTCTGCCACCTCAGGGCGAGTAAATTCAGGTGGTGGAGTAAGACCATCATGAAGCATTTCCCTGACTTTCGTTCCGCTTAAAATGAACCTATCGTCAGCAGAATGAGGACAGGTCTTCAACGAAGCCATATTCATACACTTTTTACAGTAAAAGCTATGTTCAAAAAACAGTGGTTTAATACCTATTTTCATAGGGTCAAACTGGCTAAAAATTTCTTGTGCATCGTACGTTCCATAATAATTTCCTACCCCAGCATGATCACGGCCGACAATAAAGTGTGTACAACCATAATTCTTTCGTACGAGCGCATGAAAGACCGCTTCCCTGGGACCCGCATAACGCATAGCCGCAGTATAAATTGCAAGTCGGACTCGGTCCAATGGATAGTAATTTTCCAATAAAATTTGATAGCTTTCCATACGTACATCTGCAGGTATATCATCCTTTTTCGTTTCACCCACAAGAGGATTTAACAAAAGCCCATCAACCGTTTCTAATGCTGTTTTTTGCAAGTATTCATGGGCTCGATGCACTGGATTTCTAGTTTGAAATCCGACCACAGTATTCCAACCTAATTCGCTGAACATTTTTCTAGTTTCGTATGGACTCATATAAAATTCTTCAAACGGTTTATGTGAAGGCCTATTTACTAGAAAAATAGGTCCAGCAATATACATGTCCCCTTGCTCAAATAGCTTTTTGACCCCAGGGTGGTTAGAGTCTTTTGTTTTATAAACGAGTATAGCTTCTTTCTGTTTATCGTATTCAAACATTTCTTCTACCTGAATGACCCCCGACAGTTCCCCATCAACACTATATAGAGCCACTTCATCCCCCACATTTATACTCTTCGCATCTTCCTTTTTTACAGGTAGTGTAACCGGAAGCGTCCATGGTAATCCGTTTGCCAGATGCATATATTTTAAGACGCTCTGGTAATCTTTTTCCCCCATAAATCCAATAAGTGGACTAAATCCACCATTTGAAATCATTTCCATATCCGAAATAATCCATTTTGAGATATTCAGGGACGATAGGGATTTGCACTTTTCCCAATATTCTTTACGAGCAATTCCTGTTAATTCTCGATTAATCAACTTGCCGCCATGTGGTTCAATGATAGTTCTTTGAACATCCATATATAACACCTCTATCATTTGTACGTTCCATTGAGACTTTTTCATACCTAAATATTTACATCCCCTAAATGCCCATTATCTTTTAAGAAGTTCATGATCTGCTGCACACATTCTTCAATAGAATATTGACTGGTTTCAATAATGATTTCAGGATTTACCGGTTCTTCATATGGGTCTGATATCCCTGTGAAATGAGTGATTTCTCCTATTCTAGCTTTCTTATATAACCCTTTAGGATCTCGTTTCTCACAGGCTTCTAAAGGACATTTGACATAAATCTCAAGAAATTCACCTTGTTGTACCTTTTTTCTGACATCTTCTCGGTCATTAATATAAGGCGAAATAAACGTGGCTAATACCACAATCCCGCTATCGACAAAAATTTTGGCAACTTCCCCTATTCGGCGTATATTTTCCTTGCGATCTTCAGAACTAAAACCAAGGTCTTCATTTAATCCATTCCGTAAATTATCTCCATCTAAAATATATGTCGAGATTCCCTTCTCATGAAGTCTTCCTTCGACCATATTCGCTATGGTTGACTTACCTGAACCTGATAAACCTGTAAACCAAAGAATAAAGCTTTTATGTCCATGTAAAGCTTGCCTAAGTTCTTTTGTAATGGAAAATGAATGATGATGGATATATTCACCTTGACCCATATAATCTCCCCTTTACTTTTTCGTTATGGAACAGGATTTTTGTTACTTCGGATGACATAGACTAAAGAAACTGTCCAGCCAATTAATATGAGCATAAAAATAACGGAAGACCAATGATCAAGAAACGCCCAAGTGTTAATCAACGTTCGTGCATTCGTCAGAATAATGAATCCCCCTACAAGGACTCCCAATAAATAACATGGCAATTTAGTAACGATCCAGGCAGCGATGGGTGCGGCAATGATTCCCCCTGCCATTAGTGCAATTACCCAAAACCAGTTCACTTCCTGCCAACCTAAAGCAATAAGAAACCCCAACGTTGCAGAAACAGCAACAGCAAACTCACTCGTATCCACCGTACCAACTACTTTTCTAGCAGGAACACCTTTTTGAGATAAAAGGACTGGAGTTGTAATCGGGCCCCACCCTCCCCCACCGGTGGCATCTGCAAATCCAGCTATTAACCCCAAAACGATTGATTTTTTTCTTGATATATTAATTGATTTTCTTTCATTTCTTGTTTTAGACATAATTAAAAAACGAAAAAGTACATATACGCCAAGAATTAACAAAAAGATCGAAATATAAGGTCTTACTACATTTCCTGGTAAATTACTCAAAAAACACGCTCCTGCAAATGCACCAATTGAACCAGGAATGATTAATTTTAAAAGCGCTTGACGATCGACGTTCCCGAATTTCATATGAGATATACCAGAAGCAGCAGTAGTCACTACCTCGGACAGATGTACGGATGCAGAAGCCACTGCTGGGGCAATTCCAAATGTCAACAACATGGATGTTGAAGTAACCCCATATGCCATACCTAAGGATCCATCAATTAACTGAGCCAAAAACCCGATAAATGCGAATATGATGAGCTTTCTCATGTTCCCCTCCACCAAAAGCAGATTCAATTTTGTTTTATTAAATAGAAAACTATTTTTTCATATATAAAAAAGCTGACAAAGAACATTAAGAGGACTTCGGTTAAAATAGAAAAAGGTGAAATTGATTGATCATATTCTTTTCATAATGAATTCATATCCATGATCCATAATCACCAGTCCATTCCTAAAACCTGCTTTCTTAAAAGGTAAACAAACAGTTCAATATGGTAATACGAAGCTTTTCACTCTATTCTCAACGAAGATGCATAAACAATTTAATTGATATAAAATTTTTTATTTATATCAGTTGAATTAAATACTTACATTCTGCCTCAAAGTCTATTATTCTCATCCACTTGAGTTGTGTTTATCTTTTTGATGATTATGTTAAATCTTGTTTTTCTGCTAAGTAGAGAAAAATAAATTGTTTAGGACGGATTCTTTCATCCATTTTCATAAACCTTCAAAAAGATAAGTAGGACTATAAAGAGGTAGAAAACAGGATCCAACCGAACTTTATTCTCTTCAAGTAAGGGGGGAATCATTTAAGGATGGTGAATTCTAGCTTAATCTAATATCACATTATTTCTGTTAGATAGTCACTTAGAATTATAAAAGAGTAATTGTTTTTGGGGACCAGGTTTTAAGACGACTAATTGCTACACTTACATTAGAAGAATTGTTACCAATAAAATGGTCACATTTCATAGCTAGATAGGTATCCTTAATTATATCTATACCTTTCTGTCTAGTGTTATCGTAATGTACACCACCATTATGCACCGAAACATGATCATACGGGGTACGCTTAATGTCTGTATAAATTAATTTTTCACCATACAAAAATTTATATTTTTCAAAGATTTTTTCAGAATCTGTAAGCAGAAAAATGGAAGAGTGTGGATTTTCTAGTAAATAGCTATCTATTTTTTGTTGATAAGAGTTATTAATGTCGTGTAAATTTGGACATTCATAAATTTTATCACTACCTCGAATATGCACCCCTAAAATAGGGTATTTGTTTTTCATATTTTTTAAATAAAAATCTTCAATTTCATTAAAAAGATAAGGTTGCAGCCTAAGGTATTTTTGATATAGATATCTATATATATCCTCAATGGTCAAGCTATATAAGGGGTGGCTTTTATTAATCCATTTTATGAGATATTCCACATAAATGTGAACGTTACTAACTATTACATTTTCACAACTTCTAAAAACATTTGCTATAGATTCTTCATTAAAGTCTGATAAATCTTTTAAATCTCCTCGATGTAAATTTCGACGATTCCATTTAGATGGAAAGAAAGTATAATTCTCATTTTTAAGATCGTTAACTGAATAGTTTGATATAGGTAAAAAATACATTGTAAATGCATCTTTAATTAGTGGCTTTTCAGAAGCATATACTGAATCCACTCCCCAATAGATGATCGGAATTCGATTAGTAAGTTCAGCAATTAATAGTTGGCCGGCAACATGTGAAATATCTGACCAAAATCCACTTCCCCAAGCTTTAATTAGTAAAAAACATTGATTATTGTTCATTCTATTAACATTCCTTTTAATAAGATTTATCCCTTAGAATTGACTGAATTTGAGTCAATATTTTGAACACAAACTAGTCAAATCTTAAGTTGTATTTTTAATTCGATCTTCAAAGGCTTGTATAATTTGATAGTCCAAGCTGCTGTGAATTCTTTTTCGGTTATACCGTTATACCCCCCCCTCAATAATTGGAACATCGCTAATTTAGCTGATTGATTGTCTAGATATTGTACACAGTTGACTACTTCCTTTTTTAATAGGGCATGAAAGGATTCAATACAGCCATTATGGTGCGGTCAACCTTTCTAACTAAAAGATTGCTTAATATGATGGTTTTGAATATGTTGAGTAAACTCACTGCTTGTATATTGTGAGCCAAAATCGGTAAGAACTATGCCCTCCAAGAGCTTTTGTGATAAGTGTCCGTTATTGAAAGCTTTTATGATCAGTTCTATCGTCATTGAACGGAAAATGAATACCCTACTACTACTAGTCAAATACCGAAGCTAAATAACAACATCCGTCTTTTAATGTGTTGATATACTTAATATCCGCTACCCATTTCTCATTAATGGTTTGAGTAGTGAAGCTCTTTTTAGCATATTATCTAATTGAATAAAACCTTTCCTAAGATGGATTAGGCCAGTATTTTTTCATAGTAATAGAACGAATTCTCGCCTGCTCATTTAACGTTGAACAAGCTTTAAACTTAAGGGAAAAACTTTTGGTTAATAAACTTTCATGAATCTTTGGAGCCCCATACCTTCCCTTGCTTTCCAGGTAAATGAGGTCAATTTCCTTCGTAAGTTCTTTGTTTTCCCGTTCGCAATTTGATACAACTATTAAAGGGACAGATAATGTCTGCTTCTTGGGATTTCAAGTATTTCATACATCTTGTACGGGATATTGTTTCTTATGTTCCCTCATTAATTGCGGTAAGATAAGTCTCTGTTACTTTTTCGCGAATATGGCCATAGCTTTTTAAAGATTTCAACTTCTTGCTTAACCGAAGGTTTTCCTTCAGTATGGCTAATTCCTTTGGAGTCATGGTCCCTTCTCCCTTAACCCATTTATAAATGGTAACTTCTGATACGCCATATTCTCCGCTTAATTCATTGACCGAATTACCCGAGTGAGAAAGATCTACAATAGTCTTCTTGATTCATTATTAGTTTTTCCATCTGCATTCTTATGTTCCAAGATGGACACATCCCCTCAAAAATACTTGTAGGGACTAAAGTAGTATGTGTCCATGAAACTATACTAACTCCAGACCTTTAGAGTCTTAGCATTAAGATATACTAACTTAGTTGCTTGATAGCGAATTGATTTGCTTCTTATGCTAAATTTAAATATCATCCTCAAATGTTTAGCGAAAATTACTATAATTTAGTGAAGGGATAATTCAAAATGTAGTAAGTGACCGTCTGAAGATCGTTCTAATTATTGTCGACAGTTGTTTGACTGCGATGTAGTTTGCCCCTAACCAAATTCCGGCAATGATCTAACATGCATTAGATAAAGGGATTGAATTTTCTTACTTATAAAAATTGTATGCATTTTAGCCTTTTGTTTAAGCTGATGTGAGTCAGGGTCTCATGATGTTATTGGTATGGAGTGTATACCCATAAAGGTATAAGAATGACTGAAGAATGAACTAATAAAGTGACTTTATCGATTAGTATTCTAAGCATGGATTGCATGATTTCTAAACAAGAGATAATCCTTGTGATAGCGAGGTGGCGTTAAAGATAACAAGTTGTTGATTCACAAACAATCAGAGTTTCCATGGTAATCGTATGAAATTAATTTTTGGTAATAGTACCCTTGTTTTCCCCTACCTTTTTTTCGTGGCAATATCACAACACTAATCAACGTATAAACAGTGATTTTTTTGTCTTTGTGAGATGAAATTACCGAACTCGATTTGTCTCTAGGATTGAAGCAATGGATGGATACATACATTTATTATTATTGAATAAGTGTAATAGTTCCTTTCTTCCAATCTTTAAGCCGTAGGATTGCTAACGAGACGTTTGAATAATTAGCTCCAATAAAATGGTCACACTTAGTAGCAAGATAGGTGTCTTTAATAATATCAATGCCTTTCTGTCTTTTGCTATGCAAAGACAATCCATTATGCACAGATATTTGATCATTAGAAGTACGGATGGCGTTTGTATGAATTATTTTATTTCCATATAACTCTTTATATTGTTCTAAAATATTCTCTGAGTCAGTTAATAAGAAAATAGATGCTCTAGGATAATTTTTTAAGTAATTATCAATTTCTATTCTATATAAATCATTCAGCTGATTTAAATTCGGAAATTCATCAATTTTGTCGGTACCACGAATGTGCACCCCTAAAATAGAATGTTTATTTTTCATATTTTTTTGATAAAAATCTTCTATTTCTGCCGATAAATAAGGTTGTAGTTTAAAATACTTTTTATAAATATACCGGTGTATATCATGAAATTCCAACCCAAATGCAGGATGGTTTTTTTTAATCCATTGAATAAAGTAAAGAACTGAAATATGAACGTTACTTACAAGTACATTTTCAGAACTATTAAAAATATTAGGTATATTTTGCATTCCAGTAAAGTCTAATTTACCTGGTAAACGTAGGTTTCCTCTATTCCATTTTGATGAATAAAAGGTATAGTTTTCTTTTTCAAGATCATATACGGTATAATCTGAAACAGGTAAAAAGTACATTGTAAACGCATCTTTAACTAATGGTCTTTCAGAGGCATACAAAGAATCGGCTCCCCAAAAAGTAACTGGTGTACGATTAGTAAGTTCAGCAACTAATAGTTGCCCTGATACATGTTCCATAGCTGACCAGAAACCACATTTCCACGATTTAATGAGTAAAAAACAGTTATTTTGATTCACAAAGAAACCTCACCTTAGTAATATATTTGAACACACTCATTTTCGATAATTCAGATAATTATAAAAATAATTTATTTGGATCATTAACTGAGTAATTTATTTGATATCTAAGATGCTGAAAACGCACTATCGTTACGGATATATATATCATCATAGGCTTAAGTTTCAGCTAACCTGTATCCTTCATCATTAGAAAGTATTGCACGCTTTTTTTTTCGGAAATTATTTTCCACTATGATACAATCTATTTTAACCTGATCAAAGTTGATTGACTGAAGAACTGCTAGCTCAGATCCTTCAGTATTTACATTATGCTCATCTACTTGACATACCATGTTTTTAGATAGAAATCAGAGGGGTGCTTTATGAAATACTTTCCATGATTAAAAATATACGTAGAAAAAGACCTAAAATAGGACTTAATCAAATTAAACATAACAAATAGGAATTATCATGAGTAAAAAGCATTTTTGAAGAAAAATTTGGAGAGGGATTTGTTATGGTATAATTGATTGACAAAAAGTTATAGGTTTCTTTATATAGAGGAAGCAATAACAATTTAAAATAGATACTATAATTTTTACCATTACAAGAAAGCTTAGCTGCATCTAACCCTCAGTACATTCTGTTTCTACATTTTTTTCATTACTTCAGTTAGTTTTGTTTTAATATCTTGATTAAAATATTCATATAAATCATTCATATCAGGTTCCTTTTTAAAATTTGATCTTTCACTTTGACTCTTTTCTTCCGCATTAAAGTCAATTCCAACCTTATCAATAGTACCAACAATGGATTGTTTTACATTTAATAACTGCAATTGTTTTTCATCTACTTCAACAAGTAAGGAGTCTTCACATATTTTCTTCCCCTCAAACATTTCATCTGTAATCGGTTTGATATTCTGTCCAAAAAGATGAAGATATTCCACAAACTTTTCTATTTGGCATATGTCAGAGTAATCCAAGAAAAAATCCACCTCTTCATAACTAGCTATCGCTGCTAAATTCATAACATACCAATAGAATGCATTTTTATCCGTTTTATTCTTTATAACTTTTAGATATTGATTCAGATCATCTTCAGAAATAATATTTTTTTCTTGGACTTCTATAATTAACCTATCCCAATCATATGGGTAGGGTAACCCTTCCCCTAATAAATCCCATTGAAACTTTGATAATGAGTTCAAAACTTCATAAAGATTTCTAATGATTACAATCGTAAAATCCGGTTTCATAATTTTATTTATTGCCTTGATTCGACCATTAGCCCTTATAAATTTGGTTACTGAACTGATATTTGCCGGAAGTAGACTTAAAAGAAAATTGGAATGCTCTTCATTAAGAATCCCCACTGTATTAATTAAGTCGGAGTTAATATGATGGTGTATACCATTTTGATTTATTCCCGTGAGTTTTCGGTTCATCCAATAATATGGTTCATAATTTACTTTAACAACCCCTTCCTTGTTCCCAATTAAATAGGCTAAATATAGTTGAACTGCTTTTGTACCTGAGCACCCTACACCAAAAATATTTATCTTCATGTAATTATTCACCTTTGTTTTCATTTAGCTAAAAATCTTGTTCATATTAATACTTTTTTCTTATAAGGATTATCTATTATGTTTTGAAGAAATCCAAGCAATGCTTGGACATCAGGGGAGTGCTAAAGAAATTCTCATCGCCAATCGTTTTTACTCGACTAGCAAAGACATTGGCTATTCTTTAGACAAATAACACTCTTCTGGATGGATTATTGTGTAGAACTTTGATTCTTAACCAGATTTTTGAATCTGTCTGTCTTTTTTACTTTTAGTAAGTGGAAATATTGGGATAAAAGTATTCTCATTCTTAAATTATTAATCTAAATTGATCATTTTTCCGGATCTTTACATAGCCTAATTATATAACTCCAGATATTTAATTTGTTTCCCTCTTTGAATATTTTCAAAAGGTAGTATATTCTGCCATCCTAATCTTTTTTCATAAGTAAAATTAACTGAACAAACATTTCCGTAATCCCACTACTAAAAATGTTTCTGAAGATTTTCTTTCGCTTTTTTTATATCAGCATTATTCAGAGTTGTTGCACGGAAGTAAATCTTGTTTGTTGGTTAACTATGTGATTGGAGTATAGTTTTGAATTAAGAAATTCATACATTTTCAAGCCTTTGAATGGATGATATGGTTGTGCTTGAGCTCAATAATAATAATAATAATAATAGGATAGAATACGATCAACAGGAATTCTTAGTAACCTTATATAAATATAAATACATTCTTTCAAACTTTACTGATGAAATCCGTAAGACCGATGTGCGGAAACACAATGAGTTTTCTGACCTTTTATTACGTTGCTTATTCTTTGTTCCACTTGAAGCCCATGTTTTATCTGATTATGGTGTTATACAATTTATTGAGAATAGAGATTACAGTACTTTCCCCTTTCTTAGGAACATACATAAAGATAATCGTTTTATTTTCACGTTTTTATTATTCAGCAAAAGCCTCCTTTTATATTCATATGTTTGTCGTTCTGAAACCTATTCAGAGATTCGTATTTTATAAAGAAAAGTGTTTGTAAAATACAACGATCCGAACGATTAAAATGAGACTTTTGCTAAAAAGCTATTGTGACTTCTATAAGAGATTAATCTTGTATTATGAATTGATTTACCTTAACTTTCTTTTTTATAGGAATCATATTATAATCCTACCCTCATAACTTTCTTAGCTATCTGTCTTTTTCCCTCATGTCAATGGGTTCCTGTTCATAAACTTTTTTATGAACAACATAGTTTCAAAGGAGTTTGTTTAAATATTTCTAGTAGCTACTGTTAAGGATCTGAAAATAAGCCTGAATAAAAGCTAATACATAAAGAATTTATATTAATGTATTATCATTAATAATTTAACGTCCAATATTAACTCCTTTCATTTAATATAGCATATTCAAGTTAAATTATATGGTTACTTTAAATTGTTGATTTAAGTCAATATTTTCAATGAAATAAATATAGTTCCCCTATAGTGATTTTTTTATTTTGTTCGTCTCTTCACCATTATTTGCGATTCAGAAAAAATTCTGACAATCAGGAAATACTACCAACAGAAAATGATACCAAAAACTTTCTTAGTTATAAGTTAAAGTTTCGGGTTCGTAAATAATATGTTGTAAAACTATTCATCTTCTCCAGTTTTTCTCCACTTAAACAACTAGATACCAATCGTGAAGACAAAAGCGCCTTCTACTAGCGCTTGTCGCCGATTAGTGGTCGCCCTTCACCTTCCTTATTTACCAATTTAAATTATCTTCATAACCTGCTTTTATTAAATGCTCCCCATATTTTTGTTTGAAAAGTTCTTTTATTTCAGGTGTAAAATAGTTTTTCCAATCACCTTTAATACCTTTTCGGTTATGCTGTAAAATATCCTCAATACCAGGCTCCCTTCCAGTAACATTTTTAAATTTGTTTTCTATGATAATTTCATGTAGTTTTTTGCCGGAAATAGGAAGTTGAAAGTCAGATATTATTATTTTTTTTAATATTTGCGTATCATTTGTTAACAAATCTTCGTATTTTATGATTGTATCATCACTATTAACCCATGAAATTTGTATTTCAATAATTCGTTCTAGTTTGTTAGAATTAATCATAAATTTAAGTCCTTCATTTTCACTTAAAGATTTGAGATGTTCTCTTGTAACTTTCATACTAGGGTATAGTATCGGGTGACTTATTTTCAAACTAAAATATAATGATATCAAAGTATCCCTTAGATCACGAATAATGATAAACTTTTTATAATTAGATGGTAATTTTACACTATAGAATTGTTGTTTATTAACAAATAATGCAGGATAAATTTTCCCTTTTTGAATCGGTTTATTTAAAAAATGATTAGAATATATTTCTGTTTGAACTATTTTATCTGGAAAGCATTGAGTTAATATTTTCTTTATCCATTGTGATCCACATTTAGCATGTGTTATATGAAAAATTGTAGGTATTGACGAATTTTCAACATTTTTTTCCATAACGTACCCCTCTACCATTTTATGTAAAAATTTCTTCCTGATGAGTTGGTACTCGATCTATATTTGTATTACTCGATGAAATTTCATGTATTTATTTTTTTACTTTAAGAATTTTTTGTAAAGTTAAGTCAATAACTTCTTTTGTATTTTGGTAAACTTTCGAACCGTTTTTTTACATTTGCAGATTTATAAATCTATATTTTTCCAACTGAATACCTTCTTCATTAAAAATAATGATTAATCAAACATTTCAGTTATACCAACTATTTTTTGCCTTTTCTAAATTTGGAGGATTACAAATTGTTACGTAATGGTTTCGTATTAAATACCAAAAATTGAACACTTTTTTCTTTTAAAGTAACAAATTCCTCAATACTCATATTTTTTATCATTGTATTTTTCGGATGGTTAGGCCTTTTGATATAATAATAATTTGAGAGCACCCGATCAATCGGGTTACGAAGCATTGTTACTTAACAAAATGGCTTTTGTATTTGTTCATGAATACCAAACCGAAAATGTCCATTTATACAATTTAAATTAGGGGTATTTTTGGCACTATTTATAAATTCACTGTAATCTCCACCATATTAATCCAGTTTTTCTATTGATGTATACTGATTATCTAAAATAGATTTTAAGGTAGATCCTGCTGTTTTCGGTATATGGAGAAAAAGTGAATTTTATCATTTGTGTGTGCATTTTTCCCACCTACTTTTTTTGGTTATAATATAGATCCTAATAATATTGTTATGATATGAACTTTTTATTTTTTGCTCCTAAAGCAAAATAATAGTATGGAATAGTTTTTTTATTTTCAGGTCAAATCATTTTCACCTTTCAGCACTTACTTTTTGTAAATCACTGTCAATCATCATTTGTATTAACTTTTCAAAAGAAACGTCAGGTTCCCACCCAAGTTTCTCTTTAGTTTTTTGAGGGTTCCCTAATAGAAAATCAACCTCAGCTGGACGCATAAGTTTAGGATCTTGAACGACATATTCTTTCCAATCTAAGCCAATATAATTAAACGCAATTTCTAATAACTCCTATACAGAGTGTGTATCACCTGTGGCTATCACATAGTCTTGACGTTCATCCTGTTGAAGCATCAACCACATCGCTTTAACATAATCACCTGCATATCCCCAATCTCGCTTTGCATCAAGATTTCCAAAACGAAGTTCTTTTTGTATCCCTAGTTTGATACTCGCAACAGCATCTGTTACTTTTCTTGTAACAAATTCTAACTCTCTTCTAGGTGACTCATGGTTAAATAAAATCCATGAACATGTATACATATCGCAGCTTTCGCGGTAGTTGACTGTAATCCAGTGCCCATATACTTTTGCTACGGCATATGGACTGCGAGGATAAAAAGGAGTCGTTTTCTTTTGAGGTATTTCAACAACCTTACCAAACATCTCACTACTGGAAGCTTTATAAAAACGAATTTCTGGTTTTGTAGTTTGATAGCTTCCGACATATTTGTCACAATTAGTCCAGTAGCTTTGCCCGTATAAATCGATTGTTCCCATGAGTCTGCAACAAACGATTAAGCCGCTAGATTATAAACTTTATCTGGATTAGAAATTTTTATTGCCTTCATTAATGAAGATAAATCTAAAAAATCACCAGATATTAGCTCAATTTGATCTAATAAGTGCTTAATATTCCTAAAATCAGGAGTAGCAGTCCTTCTTTTTAGTCTATATACTTTGTAGCCCTTGCTTAATAAAAATTCGGCTAAATAAGATCCACCCTGCCTGTTATGCCAGTAATCAACGCTGTTTTCATAATACCATCTCCACTTATTTCTTTAGACATTTCATATGGTATGCACATATTAAAATAATGTCAGGCCTACTTTCTCCTACAAAAGGTTCACTTTTGTGATGCCTTCTACACGACACTTTCCTTTACTTTATAAATATTTGAAAAATATGATGAAGGAAATTAATTAAGAAATGAAAATCTTTATTATTTTCAATTTAATTACTTTTTTTACATATACAAGTATAAATGAAACTTTATATAGACATATTTTAAGTGTTTAATGATTGATAGAAAATGGACTTTTGCCTTTCAATTGTATGCAAGGATCGTTATAAAGTTTCTTGTAAAAATTTCCAAATCTTGTTTTTCTTAGAAAGTTTTTCCTTTAACAAATATTGATGGATAATCCAAACTTACCCCTAGTTAGTGTAATTACACCCTCTTTTAACCAAGGAAGATATATTCGAGAAACGATTGAAAGTGTGTTAATACAGGATTATGCAAATTTGGAACATATTATTATAGGTGGAGGCTCAACTGATGAAACTTTACAAATTTTAAAAGAGTATGGATAACGGAATTCACGTTTTCGCTTTGTGTCTGAACCTGATAATGGGCAATCGCATGCCATCAATAAAGGATCTGAATTAATATGAAAGTTTATGCCTTCTATAGATAAATCCTTAACCCTTCGATTCATCCAGAAAATATGGTTCATAATTATTTCTTACCATACCTTCCTTTTTCGCAATTAAATAGGCGATGTACAATTGAATTGCTTTTGTTCCTGAACAACCTACTCCAAAAATATTTATTTTCATTAATTTTCTCCTTGTAATAATATCATTTTATTAACCTCTTTATCTCGCCTTCCAAACAAACCGTCTTTTGAGAATCTTACTTATTACACAATTAGTTTATGTAGATTTCAAACATTTGTTTGTCATTATACCCAACTTCAAAAATGAAAAATTTTTTATTTTTGTTCAATTCTTATTCTTTACCACTGTGCTTATAACTAAATTAAAACAGAATCATTTTCTATAAATTTATAAAAAGGCTAAATTAATGACACGGCTAATTAGTTTAACTCATATAATTAATTTGAATGAAATCTTCCCATCTAAAAACCTACGGAGTGAAAATATGAAAAGTGCATTGATTACAGGGATTACCGGACAGGATGGCTCTTATTTAGCAGAGTTTTTACTAAATAAGGGATATAAAGTTTACGGATTGAAGAGAAGGACCTCAACAGAAAATAACGAAAATATTAGGCATATCCAAAATCAAATTGAACTCATTTCTGGAGATCTAAATGATATACCATCTTTAATTGAAGCCATAAGGATTTCAAAACCTGATGAAGTTTATAATTTGGGTGCGCAATCGTTTGTAGAATGCTCCTGGTCCCAACCAATATATACAACAGAGATCACGGCTCTTGGTGTAACAAACATTCTAGAGGCAATTCGGTTAGTCAAACCAGATATTCGATTTTATCAGGCATCAAGTAGTGAAATGTTTGGTAAGGTTTTGGAAACTCCTCAAAAAGAAACTACTCCATTTTATCCAAGAAGCCCCTATGGTGTTGCAAAAGTTTATGGACATTGGATCTCAATAAACTACCGCGAAAGCTATAATATGTATACATGCTCTGGAATTTTATTTAATCATGAATCACCTCGCCGAGGTCTTGAATTTGTTACAAGAAAGGTAACGAATAGCGTAGCAAAAATTAAATTAGGACTAGAAAAAGAGCTTCGCTTAGGAAATTTACAGGCAAAACGAGATTGGGGCTTTGCAGGAGATTATGTTGAAGCAATGTGGTTAATGCTTCAGCAGGATCAACCTGATGATTATGTAATTGCTACCGGTGAAACACACACTGTAAAAGAGTTGGTTGAAATAGCATTTGAATATGTTGGCCTTGATTGGGAAAAATACGTGGTTACAGATCCTAAATTTATGCGACCTGCTGAGGTAGATATACTTTTAGGTAATCCCCAAAAAGCAAGGAAAAACTTAGGCTGGGAACCCAAAGTTTCATTTAAAGAATTAATAAAAATGATGGTAGACAGCGATTTAGCGAAATATAAATGATATTCCATAAAACTTTTCGTCCCATACAATACAGTAAACCTCAAGCTCTAATATATAACAAAAATGATCTTCTTAAATTTATATTCTTGAAAGGAGACACATATGGCTTCTAGTGAATTGCCCTTAGTAACTGTTATAACTCCATCATTTAATCAAGGAAAGTTTATCCGTGAGACAATCGAAAGTGTTTTAACACAGGATTATCCCCACATAGAGCATATTGTTATAGACGGTGGTTCAAGTGATGAAACAGTATGCATTTTGAAGGAGTATGAAAGTCGAGATTCGCGTTTTCACTTTGTTTCAGAACCCGATAATGGCCAATCTCACGCACTTAATAAAGGATTAAAATTGGCTAAAGGTTCAATAATTGGCTGGCTTAATTCAGACGATACTTATTTAACTAAATCTGTAAAAAAAGCAGTTGATTCGTTAGAGAATCACCCAGAGTGGGCGATGGTATACGGAAGTTGCTATATTACAAATGAAGAAAATAAAATTTTGAAAACAGTTCCAGTTCAGCCATTTAATATTGAAAACTTATTTCACGGCTGTATTATTTGCCAACCGGCAGCCTTTATAAAAAAGAAGGTGCTTGATAAATTAGGAGGAATTGATGAAAGTTTTGACTTCTGTATGGATTATGATTTATGGTTAAGAATTTCGAAAAATAACCATACAATTGGATACGTAGAGGACTTTCTTGCTAATTCAAGATTTCATCCTTCAAGCAAAACGGCTACCAACTTTGTTGATATAGGTTTTCCAGAAATCCTAAGAACAAGCGTCAAAAACCACGGAACTGCCTCAAATAACTGGATAAACCATTTTTTATTAAACCATTATAATAAGGGACTTTATTGGTATTTAAAATTATTTAAATCAAATTCAATCTTTGGAATCACACCAAAAATATCGCAATCAAACCTATATGAAGATTCTTGGGCTCCACCCTTTCTTCGTCTTTTTATTGAAAATAATGAAGAAAAACCTTTGCATGCTCTGATTATTAAAGGAACTCAAGAAAACTACCAATGGTCTGCATTCCGGTTTTATTTAAATGGAAAATGTTTCAAGACAATGAAAGTAGATAAAGGACCATTTACCATAGAAATAGAAATTCCTTCACAACAAACAAACCCCATTATCGAAATTATATGTAAACAAACTCATATTTCTAATGATAATAGGAAAATTTCCTATAAAATCACAGAAATGATCCCCTTATCAGAAGAGGAATATCAGTTTATCAAAGAATTTCGAAAAGGTTCAAAGAATGTAGTAAATTGGATAAATCACAATCGAAAACCAATTCCAAATTTTTCATGAGAAATTTAAACAGGTTAAATTTAGGAATTACTAAAAAATGAAAATTAGCACTCTCTCTATTTTTGAACCTCCTTAAAATACACAAGCTGCATACTAAAGCATTGTTTGTGTATAAGTACCTGGTATTCCATCATTATTATCAAAGTGTTTTTTCTTTTCCTGAAGTAATATTCCCAGTTTCTACTTCAGTAATTGGTTCGAATTCAATTTTTTATCGTATGGAGGCTGCTCAAATCTTTTATTATCAAGATAGCATCACTTGATCAAAATAGCTAATGGGATTAGGCAATTTTGGTGCATCCTTCATATTGGAAATCTTTTTGAATCGATGGCAAGATTTTATTATTGTCCTACTCTTACGAAGACCCATTCGTAAATGATATCTTTTTAATGAAAATTATCGCTGTATTATTAAAGGCCAATTATTAACTCACCATGTTTCCCCTTCAGGGATAAACAAGTAGTCAATTGAACAAAAATTCCCTATCTATTAACTATACAAGGACGGTTAAAGATGAATCTAAAAGAAAAAAGAATTGTTGTTACCGGAGGTTCCGGTTTTCTTGGCCAACATGTCGTAAACAACCTTAAAAAAAAAGGATGTAAAGATATCTTTATTCCAAGAAGCAAAGATTTTGATTTAAGGAATGAAATTGATATCAAGAATATGTTAGAAAATTATTATCCAGATATTATCATTCATTTGGCAGCAGTAGTCGGAGGTATTGGCGCAAATAAAAAAAATCCAGGGAAATTTTTCTACGATAATTTGATAATGGGGACACAGTTAATTGAACAATCACGATTGTATAAAGTTGAAAAATTTGTTGCTATTGGAACGATTTGTTCCTACCCAAAATTTGCTCCAGTCCCTTTTAAGGAAAGCGACATTTGGGATGGGTATCCTGAAGAAACAAATGCACCGTATGGTTTAGCTAAAAAAATGATGCTCGTCCAATCTGAAGCTTATCGTGAACAATATGGATTTAACAGTATTTTTTTACTACCTGTTAATTTATACGGGCCGTCAGATAATTTTGATTTGGAAACTTCCCATGTTATCCCAGCTATTATTAGAAAGTGTATGGATGCAATAAAGAATGGTGATAAGTCAATAACATTATGGGGGACCGGTAATGTTACAAGAGAATTTATTTTTGTATCCGATGCAGCAGAAGGAATTGTCCTTTCAACAGAAAAATATGATGAATCAAACCCAGTTAACATTGGGTCAGGGATTGAAATAACCATTAAGGAATTAGCTAACACTATAAAGCAATTAACTGGCTTTAATGGAGAAATCATTTGGGATCATAGTAAACCTGATGGCCAGCCGAGAAGAAAATTAGATACTCAACTAGCTGAGAGTAAGTTCGGATTTGTGGCCCAGACTGATTTAAATACTGGTCTAAAGGAAACAATAAAATGGTATATTGAAAACATGTAATTAAAACAACCTCATTTAAATTCTCAAATAAAACATCGTTCCACCTTTTTCTAATAAATCTATTTTATGGAAGGTTACTAATTTTCCTTTTTTACCATAAAATAATGAACGAATTCCTTAACGATGTCGGTCTGCAGCCAGTGGCATTGATACAAGCCAGTAACAATGGATACTAACATTGCGACTGGCTTTTTGATTACCTAATTTTATTTTGGAAGATCATTTATCTAGATCATTTACAATTAATGCATTGTTGGATTAAAAAGGACTTTCCGCCTGCAAATTGTAATATCCATTCTTTGAATCTATAAAAAGTCGAAAGTTGAGTTTTTAAGCCTTCGATTCCTTTACAATAATTCGACTTCCTTATGATATGGGGTCAGGAGTTGATTGATTTGATTTTTCTAATCCATCTATGGTTTCTACTAAATAACCCATATGCCCCCAATGGTAACGCAACGATCACCCATCCACCATTTTCCGAAGACCATCGGTCTCTATTTTTTCACCTTTTAGAATCTCATCAAGGATACTGCACCCAGATACACCATAAATGTCTGATAGAACGGATATTAGAAAATCTTGAAGAATTTTATGTATGCGATTCTGTCTTCTGAGGTGCGATGATGAATCAATTTTTTCGATAACGTAAGATCTTGTTATTCACGAATATCCCCCGGTGGAGCAAAATTGCTTTCAATAAGTCCGCATCTTAGAAACTTGGCAAGCCATTCAGTATCTTTCACATCAGTTTTACGCCTTTGAACATTTTTGACTGGCCTGGCATTGACAAGAACAAGGTGAAAAGAACCTTCGAGTATATTCCATAATGGTTTCCAGTAGATGCCGGTACTTTCCATCACAACATCGGATACCTGAAGGGTAGTGAGCCAATCACTTAAAGCCAAAAGTCCTGTTGTAGAAGTTTAAAAAGTTTCTATATAAAGGGTTCTTCCTTAAGATTCAACCAAAAAGGTTCAACCTGGTTGTATAGTTATCATCCATTATTGTCAAGGGTTTAATGGGTTAGATTCTATTTGAGGTAACGAGCAGGTTTTCGTAGTAGATGGTGGCGGCTAGGACGCCGCCATAGTTTCTTATAACAAAAAGCAGCTTATAAATTTCTTTTGGGGATGGATTGTAGCTAATAAACTTAAAATGCTCTTTTGAGTATAAACCAATCACCCCACCATTCTCTTTTCGTTTGGCTATTCTTTATTAAATAGTTCTTTTTTAGATAAAAATAACCCAAACATTAGACTTCTTACTTAAAATTTGTCAATCCGGGTTATAATGATTTATTTTAAAAAAAATACATTTAATTGGTTTCTTTCGATTTCTCGGATTACTCTCTCCCATCGGAAATATTTTTAAGGATGTCTTTAATTTTCTGTTCCTGGGATTTATGACAGACTAACACCCCGTCTTTTGTGGAGGCAATAATTAAATCCTCCACTCCAATTACTAGTGCCTTCCTGTCCTCTGATTTTATAATGCAGTTTTTGGTAGATAATAGATGTACATCTCCAAGTACTAAATTATCGTCAGTAGGGTTTTTATTCAAACGTTCCCAAGCACTCCAATTTCCTACATCATCCCAAGCAAAATCCAAAGGGATCATATATATGTTCTCTGCTTTTTCCAAAATGGCGCAATCTACTGAGATTTTAGGGAGAAGTGAGTAATGATGACGACTTAAAATCCCTTTATTTCTGGTTAATGCATTCCATATTTCAGGTTGGAACTTTTGCATATAATGAGCAATAGTCGTGGATTTCCATATAAATATTCCACTGTTCCAATAAACATTTTCAGTTTTCAACAGTTTTTCTGCCTTTTCCAAACAAGGTTTTTCAATAAAAGCTTTTACCCGGAGTGCTTGATTGAAATGTATTCCGTCAGTTTCAGCTTGTATATACCCATATCCCGTTTCGGGACGAGTTGGCTTAATACCTAATGTTACAATTGCAAACTCTCTCTCTGCTAATTTTTCTGCAAGAGTTAATATTTCTGGGAGGGAATTATCATCAGGTATATAATGATCTGCAGGAACTGTAGCAAAAGCTTCATCATCAAAATCATTCATAAAATTAAATGCTGTAAGAGCAATACAAGGTCCCGTATCTCTTTGAATAGGCTCTATTATTAATTGATCGTTATTTATAGAATTTAACTGCTGTTTAATTAAAGGAACGTATTCATCAGTTGTTGCAATGAATATTTTTTCTGGTGGTAACCATTTTCTAAATCGATAATATGTTTGTTGTAGCATCGTTAGTTCAGACATTAAAGTCAAAAACTGTTTTGGTCTATTTTTAACACTCCAAGGCCAAAACCGTGTACCCTGACCACCTGCTAAAATAACAATTTTCAAGATCCATCACCTCGATTTTCTTATTAGTAAGACTCAAATATGGATTTTATATAATATGCATTATCGAAAAATATTGTATAGTCAAATGACCTTTACATAGCTTGGTTATTTAAATCAATTTCAAAATTGCTTTCCATTATGAAATACCCTTTTAGAACAATTTGCATCTTTTTTGACTATACACCTGGATTTCTACCTATATTCCCCAAGCAAATTGCAACCAACTTAGATACTTAAAAATTAGATGTACCTACACGTATTTCTTTTTAATATCGAACCTGACAATCGTAACAATTCTTTTGATAAGCATTGCATCATTTAACAGTACCTTGTTGTTTATAAAAAGTTTTACGCACTTTTCACACTCGTGAAGGGACTGTAAACCGTCTTAAATCTGTTATAACCAAACACCTTAAACGCCTTTTGACAGAGGCCCGCTTTAAACAATTTATAATTTTCCTCTTAGCACCGAGGATTTTGTCAAATCTCCGAAAACAGAATTGGAAGTTTGAACTGCACCCCAATTGTTAGACAACATCTAACAATTGGAGGTGCAGTTTTTTTGACTAAATATACGATAGACGAAAAATTACATGCAGTTTTAGAGTACTTAGAAGGAAAAAAATCCTATAAATCCATTGCACAAGAAAGAAATGTAGGTTTATCCCCTCTGAAAAGATGGGTCGCTCGCTATCTAAAACATGGGATGGAAGGACTTGCTTCATCCTATACAAATTACACTCTGCCCTTTAAACTAGAGGTACTTAAATATATGAACGAATATGGGGCATCGATCAACGAGACCGCTGTACACTATAACCTTCCTTCCGATTCTACACTTTTGAATTGGGCAAATCAGTTTAAGGAAGGCGGTATAGACGCCCTTAAACCAAAGAAAAAGGGGCGTCTATCCATGAAAAAAGAAACCAAGAAAACATCGCCAGCTAATGGCTCTCAAGAAGCACTTCTTGCCGAATTAGAATACTTACGTGCAGAGAATGCCTATCTAAAAAAGTTGAATGCCTTAGTTCAAGAAAAGGAAGCCTTACAAAGAAAGAAAAAGCGAAAGTAGTCCATGAACTAAGGAAACAATTTGATTTAAATCTGCTTCTATCCATTTCTAAAATGGCACGGAGTACGTACTATTATTGGGTAAACGCCTTCGGGCGTGAGGATAAATACACAGAAATTAAATCACTTATCAAAGAGATTTTCCATACGCATAAAGGGCGTTATGGGTATCGGCGTATCACCCTAGAATTACGTAACCGAGGTGCTCGCATCAATCATAAAACAGTTCTCCGATTGATGAATGAACTAGGATTGAAGTCATTGGTTCGCATGAAGAAATATCGTTCGTACAAAGGGAACATCGGCAAGATTGCGCCCAACATTCTAGCACGTGATTTCAAGGCGGCAAAGTCCAATGAAAAATGGGTGACAGACGTCACCGAATTCCATCTAGCTGGGGAGAAACTATACTTATCGGCCATTCTTGATTTGTTTAATGGTGAAATCATCGCCTATAATATCGAATCTCGGCCTGTTTATCCGCTCGTTTCCAAAATGCTGGATAAAGCCTTTGATCGCTTGGAATCGAAAGATTCACCCATTCTCCATTCAGATCAGGGCTGGCATTATCAGATGAAACAATACTCGCATGATTTGAAAAGACATAACATTACACAAAGCATGTCCCGCAAAGGAAATTGTCTCGATAATGCGGTCATTGAAAACTTCTTTGGCTTATTAAAATCCGAATTACTCTATCTTCAAGAATTTGAAAGCATGGAGCATTTCAAACAAGAACTAGAAGAATATATCCATTACTACAATCATCAGCGAATCAAGGTAAAATTAAAAGGCATGAGCCCGGTAGATTACCGGGTTCATGCCCTCAAGGCTGCCTAATTAAATAAAGTGTCTAACTTTTTGGGTTCACTTCAGTTCTGGTTCTCTTATTTTATCATCCGGTGACAATAAGCTTTTGAAACAATAGTAGTAATGCTGCTTTTTATAAGACAAATCCAATTTCTCTAGTACTCCCACTTTTGTATCTATTATTCATTTTCCTTGAGCTTGAATTAAGTCATAATTAAGGTTTTTGCAATATTTTACTTCTCCAATTTCACTACTTTTTATGGGCATGAAACGATCAGCTCTAAATTACCTTTAATTTCAAAATCCCCTAAATCGAACGGCAGAATAAAGTGGTCTCCTTTTTTGATTAAAGATGTTCCTTCTGCTGTCTTAATTTGACCGTTTCCTTCGATTACACTTACTAATTGAAACCTTTCGTTTTGTGAATAAGAAAAAGAACCATTTATTTCCCATTTATAAACAGAGAAATACTCTGAATCTATAAATTTTGTAATCACTGCCTCATCTTTTTTTATCACCATACAGACTGTTTCTTTTAATTCATGAGGAATTATTGTCACTTCAATCGCTTTATCCAAATGTAGTTCTCTCAAGTTACCATTACTGTCGACACGGTCATAATCATAGACACGGTAAGTGGAGTCAGAGCTTTGTTGTATTTCCAAAACAAGGATTCCTTTACCAAGAGAATGTATCGTACCAGCTGGTACATAGAAAAAGTCACCCGGTTTAATTTTTACTCTTTTAAGCAAACGGTCCCATTGCTTATTTTCAATCATGTTTATTAATTCTTCCTTTGTATTTGCATTATGCCCAAGTACAATCTCTGAATCTTCTTCGCAGTGGATTATATACCAGCATTCTGTTTTACCCTGCGTACCATTTTCCTTGTTATTAGCATTTTCATCGTTAGGATGCACTTGTATAGATAAATCATTATTCGCATCTAAAATTTTTGTTAAAAGTGGAAAATCCCCCTTTTTCATTCCACCAAAAATCCCAGGGTATTTCCCCCAAAGTTCTCCTAGGGAAAGGCCTTTAAATTCACCTGCACTTACAACACTTTGCCCATTTGGATGGGCAGAAATGGCCCAGCATTCACCAGTATTTTGTGAAGGAATGTTGTAATGAAATTTGTCTTGTAACGCAGTGCCTCCCCAAATTTTTTCTTTGAAAACCGGTTGTAAAAATATTGGGTGCTTCAACCTTCTTCAAACCCTCTCCATATTTTTTAATAATATTACAAACAACCAAAACATCTACTAAATATGATTATTTTATGGAGAACTTGAAGAATCGGTAACGTTGCATCTGCGGAATTGTAGCACAAAAAAGTTAGCCAATATACGAAGCTATAAGAATTCATATCCGTCTTCACTTAATTACACCCAAATAGAAAAAAGACCTGGATCAACTCCAAGTCCTTTCTGCTAAACGTTTGCTACAATATTATATTTTCCCTAACCTAGATTACCCTGATTAGATTTGTTAAGATGCTACATCCACTGACATTCAGTTCGGTATGGCCCGCTTAATATGCGTTTCAATCAAGTTGACAAGCTTGCTAGACCAACTGACAGGTAAGTGCTGACTGTTCCAATTCACCTATATGAAGAGCATCAATAAGTTGAGCAACTTATGTGTAAAAAGATAAAGATAGTAATAAAAATATCTCCACCATATTAATAAAAGCTATATGTCCTTAAGGACATATAGCTTTTTATCATTTTTGAAATTGTAATTGATGCAGATTGGCAAAAATGCCCCCCTGCTTGAGTAAGTCATCGTGACCGCCCTCTTCAGCAATTCCTTCTTCCGTAACAACGACGATCTTGTCAGCGTTTCGAATGGTTGCCAAACGGTGTGCGATGATTAACGTAGTTCTGTTTTCAGCTAGTTCAGTAAGAGCCTGCTGAATGATTCTTTCCGTCTCGGTATCGAGTGCAGAGGTTGCCTCATCGAGAATTAATATTGGCGGATTTTTTAAAAACATCCTTGCTATTGCAATCCGTTGTTTTTGTCCCCCCGATAATTTCAAGCCGCGTTCACCTATTTGAGTCTCATAGCCTTCTGGAAGTCCTTCAATGAAAGTCTCCAAATGGGCTTTCCTTGCAGCTTCTTGAATTTGTTCATCCGATGCGCCAAGCATTCCGTACGCAATGTTCTCTTTTACGGTTCCCGTGAATAGAAACACGTCTTGCTGGACAATGCCAATTTGTGAGCGCAATGACTTTTTCGTCATCTCACGAATATCAATTCCATCAATGGAAATCGAGCCGGCATTAACATCATAAAATCTTGGGATCAATGAACATATGGTCGTTTTCCCAGCTCCTGAAGGCCCGACAAAGGCTATGGTTTCACCCGCTTTAACTGTTAGATCAATACCTTTTAAAACCGGTTTTTTGTCTTCATAGTTAAAAGAAACGTCTTTAAAGGAAATATCACCCAAAAGGGCGGTTACCTCAATTGCATCCTTTTTATCCACGACATCAGGCGCGATATCCAGAAGTTCCGTAAAACGTTTAAAGCCGGCCATCCCTTTAGGATAAAGTTCCATCAACGCACTGATTTTGTCGATCGGCTTAAATAATACGTTAACGTATAAGACGAATGCAACCAGTTCACCATAAGAGAGCTGCCCATGAAAAGTTAGCCAAGCTCCTATCACCAACACGGCAAGGGTCATAAACCTCGTCATCATGTAAATGCCTGATAAGCTAAGGGACATTACCTTATATCCAAGAAGTTTCGCTTTACGGAATTTGCGATTATTAGCAGAAAACCTTTTCATTTCATATGTTTCATTAGTAAAGGATTGGACAACCCTCACCCCTGAGACGCTATCTTCCACACGGGCATTTACGTCGGCAACTTCTGTATACATTTTTTTCCACGCTTTATTCATCTTTAAATTACTAATGACAATTAAAAAAACGAGGAACGGTAAAATACAAACCGATATGAGTGCCAATTTCACATTGATTGTCAACATAATCCAAAATGCACCTATAAAAGTCATGAAGGCAATGAATAAATCTTCAGGACCATGGTGAGCAAGTTCACCAATATCGAACAGATCATTGGTTATGCGGCTCATGATATGGCCGGTTTTCGTGTTATCAAAAAAACGAAAAGATTGTTTTTGCACATGCTCAAATAATTCCTCACGCATATCAGTCTCAATATTGATACCCAATTTGTGACCCCAATACCCTACGATGAACTGTAAGAAGGTACTAATGATATAAAGGAGGAACAAACCGGCACTTACCGAAACAATTGCAGACCAATCGTCGCCAGGCAGCAGTGTATCTATAAACCACTGAACAGCTAGCGGAAATGCAAGTTCAAGTACAGCCACGACCACTGCACTGAAAAAATCAATAATAAATAACCGCTTATGCGGCAGGTAATATGAAGCAAAACGTCGAATCATCAAATTTTTCTCCTTTTTTACATATATTAAGGAGTATAATTCCATATTCAATATTCAGCAAGCATTTCAGAACCCTCGAGTACATATTATGGTAAAATCATCTATATAAAACAGCCCAACCCGGCTCATGCAATCTATTAAATGAAGGAGTGAATCCAGTGTAAAAAATAACCATTCTAAATATTCATGAACTTTATTTTCGTAAAAGGATGGTATTCATGAAAAACACATCGTTTCAATGCCTTTGGATTGGTCAGGCGTTTGCAAATCTAGGGGATATATTTTATGTAGTCGGGTTGATTTCACTATTATATACCTTGACGGGATCTGCCTTTTATTTGAGTTTGCTTCCGTTCACTACAACGATTTTTCGGTTTATAAGCAGTTTCCTTGCCCCCCTCGTCATTGACAGGTTTCCTTTAAAAAGAATCCTTGTACAATCTCAAGGGTGGAAAACCATCTTACTCGTTTTACTAGGAATCTATATAACAAGTTTCAATCATGGTTTTTCTGTTGCCGTCATTTTCTTCATTGCCTTGATTTCATTATTGGATGGAGTCGCTGCCCCGGTCAGCGCAGCTTTGGTTCCTCAATTGGTTCCAAAAGATGAATGGATGAAAGCGAATGGTTTCTTGAATGTGATCACCCAGACCATCTTTGTAGCAGGATGGCCACTAGGTTCCGTCTTATTGATAAGCACCAACAGCAGCATCATCATTTGGCTTACGGCCATGTTTTTTGCCGTTTCAACGATCTATACAGTGAGAATCGAAATCTCTGAACAACCGACGGACCCTGTTGCTCCGACAAACTGGGGTTCCATTAAATCCGGATGGGTTGCGATTCGCCAAACCCCAACTATCCGTATACTCATTTCCATTGATTTTATAACTACTTTAGCTTCAAGCGTGTGGGTGGCTGCCGTTATCTATTTATATGTAGAACAGAACCTGCAACTTGGTGAGGAGTGGTGGGGATACATTAACACAAGCTACTTTGTCGGCATGATTGTCAGTGGATTGATCGTCATCCGTTTTGCCAGGTTACTAGAAAAATATATTGGCTTCTTCATCACTTTAGGGCTATTTCTCAGTTCACTGCTGATCCTGCTTTTTGGAACTACCAGTATTCCAGCTTTGGCTTTGCTGCTGGCATGCCTGTACGGTCTGCCAGAACAAATCCGGGAAGTGATCTACACCAAGCTATTCCAAGACCATGCAGCGGAAAAGACTCTTGCAAAAATTCATGCCGTTTGGGGAGCGGTCATCAATCTTACATTTGCCGGCTCTGTCTTACTATTAGGCTATATATCGGAAACATACAGTGTCAAAACAACGTTCCAATTTTCTTCCAGCCTGATATTCCTTGCCTTCCTTTATGCAATGTTTAAAAGGAAGGACCTACAAGGGAAAAAATGTGATCAATCACTGTCAAGTCAGTCATCTAATATTCCTAGATGATGCATTCCATTCGATTCACCAATAAAAAGGAGCCTTGGTTTTCCATGGCTCCTTTTTTATGTTTCAAAGGCCCTTCGAAGAATATTATCTCTCTTTAAAATCTTGCTTGGTGTGATTGGCTTGCCCCTGATTAAAGCTGCTGCACGACCAAACAAGGAAAAAAAATATATAGCGCTTCTTTTCACCATCTGGCACCCATTCATCCTATTTTATAATCCAGATATTCTTATCTATAAACGCCCAATTCTGCGGGAATTCCAAACCAATCTGCCAATAAGTTGCACCTACCAGTTCAAATGCATCAATCATTTCATATTTTGCGCTTATCGATCGAATATCTTCAAACCAAACGACATGGTTCGAATTCTCACTTCGATAAGAATAGGTAGGTGAAGCCGCTGAAGTGTCAAAGGTTATTTCAGTGCCGGTTGCAATGGCAAGATTTTGGGCATTTTGAGCTGATAATGCTTTCGTCTCGTTGCTTGGTACTATCCAATCGTATCCATACATCGGAAATGCCGACTGCAGTTTATAATCAGGTATGGTCGACAAAGCATAACGAAGAACCTCTCCCATCCACCAAAGTGGGGAAATGGGTTCAGGCGGGCCAGTTGGATACCCATAGTCAATGGTCATCACGGCAACAAGGTCGGCTGCCTCTCCGATCCCCCGATAATCATGTCCACCTACAATTCGATTATCAGGATTATCCGCTGTTTTTGCATGTACGTTCACATGCAGGATCAGTTCGTTTAACCCCTCCTTCAATGCTTTTAAAAAAAGCACATAATCTGAACGCCTGGCAGGTGGGATGAATTCGATGTCCATACTGACACCGCCATAGCCTTTCTCCCTAACGAAATTCAGCATACTATTGATTAAATTCGCTCTGTATACTGAACTGGCAAGGACATCACCAGCCAAATCAGCATCAAAATCACCATCTTGAAAGTTCCGGATCATCAGTAGCGGCTTCACACCTGTCTGCTCGCATTTCGCAATAAGAGGGAGATCATCACCATCAACGTATGCATTTCCTTCCCTTGTAAACGAATAAGCTACAATGGCTAAATATGATAATTTATCACCATTCTGCTCAAGTGTTTCAAACACTACTCCACCTGAAGTCGGGAAGGCAAAACCCAGCGTAATCAATTGATTTTTGTAAGGGGACGGAATCAACATTTCCGTACCGACTTTTAGCGAGTTTGCAACGATTCCTGGATTGGCCTCCAAGATTGCCGCTGCACTTGTACCAAAACGACTGCCGATTCTAGTAAGGGTATCCTGACTTTTAATTAGATACCTTCGATTCACCGCTTTTTCATTAGGAATATACAATGCCAGGCCAGGAACCAAATTTGTTGATTCCAATCCGTTGACTTCAATTATCTTCGATGGGTCAACTTTATTTTTCGTGGCAATTCCCCAAAGACTGTCGCCTTTTTTCACAATAACGATCGTCATTCAAAACCCTCCAAACTCCCTCCAAAAAAGTTTATGTCATTCAGGTAATTGGATAGAACGCATTATCACATTTCCTAATGATGATAACTTCTTTTTTAAATGTTATTTTAACTGGAATGAAGGATCACTAAAAAAAAGAGGCTGTCCTAAGGGACAACCGCAAGCTATAAGCCATCAGTCGATTTTTCGTTTCACATACTCCCATACTTCAAAGTAAATTCTTAATATCGTAGAACTTCCCATTCTCCAAATCTTCCGCTTCAAGAAGCTGCAAAAGTTTACCTGCCACAAATTCGGGGCTTCTTAACATGCCCTTTTCTTTATATTCATGAAATTTGTCTCGATCGGAAAAGTCCCGTTCGTCTGCTGAGCGGATTGTCCCTTGCATCTCCGTATCCATTACACCTGGTGAAAAAGAAATGAGAGACGTAGGGAAAGATGTTTTATCCTGCTCCAACCCTGCAACCCGTGTGAACATTTCTAGCCCAGCCTTAGTGCTGCAATAGGCTGCCCAGCCATGGTAAGGGTTTTTTGCTGCTCCTGAAGATATGTTGACCAATACCTTCTTTCTGTTCCAGTCCTTTGTCTGTTTAACGAATTCATCAGCCAATACGATGGGTGCCATGAAATTCACCCGCATGCTTGTTTCCAAATTTACTATTCCAAGGTTTCCTACCGGCTTTATCGGTTCAATGACACCTGCATTATTAATGAAATAAATGTCACTTGCTTCATCGACAGCAGCAAGAATCTCATTGACTAAGGTAGGTAACTTTTCAGTTTCATTCAAGTCCATCGAAATAAATGTAAGTTTCGTCCCGGATCTATCAGCAATCCGCTGCATTTCAGGATGGGCTGTACGGGAAACTAAAAAGCAATGATCACTCGTCCGCAAACATCCTTTGGCGATGGCAGCACCTAAACCTTTTGAAGCTCCTGTGATTATAAACGTTTTCACGGCATTTCCCCCTTTTATGGATATAAACTATTGTACCAAAATGGAGTTCGGAATGGTCTTACCACGAACCATGACTTGGTTATACTTTATGGTTTTTTACTGCTACTGGATTGAAGAAATTAACGACACCCTGCCGAAAAACTGGCTAGCCAAGACCCCGCAAGATGCTTGCTTTGATGAGGCTTAGCTGACAGTCCGTCGAATGGGAGCGGATTTCTGAAATCAGGCTAGAACTTTTTTTGAGGGTTTGTAAAATTTGAACGCTGATTGGAACGTTTTTCAAATACAAAAAACTGCAGGCAAACTCGTCTTCTGCGAATTTGTCTACAGTCTGAGCGCCCTATATAATAATGGTCCGCAACTTTAAAAATTATAATATGGGTGATACCAGCCTTGCAATGGACTCTTTAAAACGAATCCATTTTGAACGCTTTTCAAACTCTTCAATTGTAAGCTGCCTGCAGACTTCGACATCCTTATAAAAGATCCTTGTCAGTGTCTCGGCCATTCCTTCATCATAAATGAAGGCATTGACTTCAAAGTTCAATTTAAAACTTCGGACATCAATGTTAGCTGTCCCCACCGAGGAGACCTCTTCGTCGACCACGATCATCTTCGCATGAATAAAGCCGTTATCATAGATGTATATCTTAGCTCCCGCTCTTAATAACTGCCCTGCATTGAAAGTTGTTGCCCAATAAACGAAAAGGTGATCAGGTTTATTCGGAATCATGATTTTTACATCTAACCCTGATAAGCTGGCAATCCTGAGTGCATCCAATAAACTTGCATCCGGTATGAAGTAAGGTGTTTGAATGAGAATCGATTTCTTTGCTGAAGATATTAATTTAATATAGCCATTTTTAATTTGTTCCCATTCAGAATCTGGCCCACTTGTCACTATTTGCAAATCTATATTGCCTTGAGGCTTTAAAACAGGGAAATAATGAGGTTGATAAGTTATATCATGGTGCTTTGATGCCTGATTCCAATCCAGGATAAAACGGGTTTGAATGGCTTTGACAGCCGAACCCTTTATTCGAAGGTGTGTATCACGCCAAAAACCGAATTTTGGATTAAGCCCTAAATATTCATCCCCAACATTAAAGCCTCCAACATACCCTACTTTTCCATCAATGATGACGAGCTTTCGATGGTTACGGAAATTCAGCCGTAAATTTATAAATTTTAATTTGGATGGAAAGAATGCCTCCACTCTTCCTCCAGCCTGCCTAAATTCCCTGAAGAAACTTTTAGTCATCCCTCTCGAACCCAGCTCGTCATAAAGCAGCCGAACTTTGACGCCTTCATTCGCTTTTTTAGTCAAAGCCTCAATGAATCGTTTACCCAGGCCGTCCTTTTGAATGATGTAGTATTGTATGTGTATATGGTTTTCGGCCGCTTCAATATCTTTAAAAAGCTGTTCAAACTTATTTTTTCCTTCCGTAAAAATATCGACTTGATTATCTTCAGTTAGCACGGCATCATTGTTCCGGAGATGCATATAAATCAAATCACGGTAATTACTTGAAGAAGCATTTCGAAATGGAAAATGATCCGTTGAAAGCTCTTCCATTTGTTTATCAAGGATTTCTTCAATCCCGATTTTCTTCTTGTCCTCCCATTGGAATAAGTGGGCGTGCCTTAAACTCGTTCCAAAAAGGAGATATAAGATAAAACCGACTACAGGCAGAAAATATAACACCAATAACCAAGCCCAGGTCGTGCTCGCTTCCCTTCTTTCAAAAAATATGACAATCGTGGCAAATAAAATATTTAGAATGATGACGAGGCCGAGCAAAACCGATGTAACATGCGTAAATTCCATAGTATACCCTCACTCAATTTTTATCCCTTTAAGGATACCATGCAAATTCTTTATATCAAAGGATTTGCTTATCAGAAATGAAAACAGAGAATTCACAAAAATGGACCTCTTCTTGTAGAGGCCCATTTTAAAAAAATCCATCCACCCTTGACACTGGGATCTCTCAGATTGGTCAGATTGTTTTTAATCCTTGTCTTAAAAATTCCAATTCAACAATAACAATAAATATAATTGCTTATCGGCTTTTCACTAATAAATTCACAGCTTCTTTCACTAGCTCTTCGGGATTCTTTTCTCCGGATTCATTAGCCTCCCGGACGCATTCTACAAGATTTGAACTTACAATTACCCCAATTGTCCTATCGATTGCAGATCTAGTGGCAGATAACTGCGTTACAACATCTCTGCAATCTTTGTTTTCCTCCATCATTTTCAATATCCCACGCAGCTGTCCTTCAATTCGCTTCACTCTATTTTTTACTTGCTTATCATATTCCATGTGAGGCCTCCTACCCTGCCTATTACTTATTTATCCTATCCTATCCAGACATCCATCATTAAACCTATTCAGTTGAAATGAAGGTTTGATAAAAATCATACAATTTATAATACATACCACTTAGGTATAATTGTCAAGTGTCAATATTATTCAATAATCATAGCTCCAATATGTAATTCTATTTTTGTACTAGGAGACTTTGTGCAACTGCCTCAGAAAACTCGATCGTCATTTGGGGAACGTAGGTTTTTAACAAAGCATTGACGATAGGGGCTTTGGCTCCTTTTGCCGTAATCGCCAGGCAGCCAGTCATTTTAGTCTGTCCACTTCCGCACTGTTCTGCTAAAAAATAGCCATGCCCATCAAATTTTTCATTTAATCCCTTAAGTTTAAATGTTACCTTATCGGGTTCAATCCATTCCAATATCTTCACTTCAAGTTTAATTTTCTTCTTCATTAATCCCAAATCGCTTTTAAACTCCCATATGAGTGTCCACTCATTTACCATCTCATGATTGATATATCCTGGGACAAGAGGTGCCCAACGATCTATACTACTTACAAATCCCCATACAGTTTTAATTGAAACAGGTAAAATGATACTATGCACACCTTCTGACAAAGCAGTTCCCCCTTAATTTTTCTTTTTACATCTTTTTAATGTATGGCTGAACAATATTGAATAGAACGGTAAGATCAGATTCTTAAACAAAATTCTCCCGGTGGTGAGAAACCATTTAGAGATATACAGCAAAGAATCGCCCCCTGCAATAAAGGGACGATCCTTTTTTATTGCTGGGTCTCAGACTTTAGACAAACTTGATACAAATTTAGAATGCCTACATTTTTTTGAGGGAGTGTAAAATATGAGCGTTGGTTTCCACTCCAGGCACTCGCTTTCCGCGGGCGGTCCGGGAGCCTCCTCGGCGCTCTTGGCTCCTGTGGGGTCTCCCTTGGACGCACTTTTCTAAGCAGGAGTCTCGTACCCTCCTTTCCAATCAACTTTGCTTAACAATGCAGATGGAACCCCTTTGGTCTATAAACTCAGACCCAGCTTAATTGCTGGGTCTGAGTTTATGAAAAGATTATTCTTACGTATCTTTTTAGGTTTCCTCATTTTCTTTAAATAAAGTAGGATCAGGATCAGGATCAGGATCAGAATCAATTATTATCTGACGCAAATTCAACCGTATACATATTCAATCTTGGATCAGGGTTAATCCAGGCACTTTCAAACACGAAGACGACTTTATAATTTGCGTAATCGGTATAAGTGACATAGTACATCCCTTCTTGCTCCACTTCACTTACAGGTTCACCAACCAATCCCTTCAACATGGATAAATGGATGGTTTGCAATTGCGGATCAAAATCATCAATGGCGGTAATCGTTTTTCTACCTGTTGAACCGTCATAGAGGAATCGGATATTATGGGACCAATAATTGGCCGCAACGGTACTTAAATCTTCCGGTGCACCCCAGGCTTTTTCCACTTTCTTCAACGAATCACCTACAGAAAATGGGCCACTGTTAATGGTTTGCTGGGATTCATAGGCTAAACCCATGATCTGCCGAATCAGAAGGTCTGGCGTGGATTGTGATGTTAATGAAGATGACGCAAAAGCAGCCTGCCCACTAAAAATGAGAAATGCGAGCATTAGAAATGTAACACTCCGGATAAAACGATTCACTTGTTTCAAAGTTATCCTCCCTTTCCACATGGAAATGACTAATTACATTATTTTTAAATATCTTAAAAAAGATGAAAAATTGCGTATATCATTCCAATTGGTTTTACCTTTACCATTAATATTCATTGGAACTTTGGACACATACCATTCGTTTTAGAAAAAACTTAAAATGAAATAATAAGCTATTTAACTTGACGCCAATGGTGCCTTCTTTATCCGAGTGGGCACAAAAAAACGTTCACATCGTTTCTTATGAAGATAGTTTATTTTTAAAAGATAACCATGGTGGAGATTTGGAGAACTCATTCTTAAATAGGGACTTTAAAACAAAAAGGGCTGCTATTTTGGGAGCACTGGATTTAGTTCCTAAAAAAGCTGCCGTGCAGGCACTGTAGCTGGACTGACTGGCTTATTTGGATATTTAAGAGGATTTGTAGCTGCTAATGCTATTAGATATTTTAGGGGGATGGGTTTTTTATAATCCATGATTTGAATGACGACCAAAAAATTGAATATTCAGTCTTCAATACCCACTATCAGTTGACGGACGGTTGGGAACATTTCATGTTGGTATGTATATAATTAATGACTATGCCTTTATACCAGCGGTCCTAAAGGCATAGTCATTACATCAAAAATCATCTAGATTTATGTTTTGTACTAATTTACTGGTTATTGCCGATCAAAAAGAGAAGCTCCCGCTATACCGGGTTTTGTCATCTCATAAGGATTTAGAATCAGATCCAATTCTTCTTCTGTCAACACATCATATTGTAAACAAAGTTCGCGAACTGATTTGCCTTTTAATATCGCTTCACGCGCAATACGTGAAACCACTTCGTACCCAAGGTGCGGATTGACTGCTGTAATCACTCCAACACTTTGTTCGACATAATCTTTTAAATGTTGCTCATTAGCTTCAATGCCTTCTAAACAATAATCTGTAAAGACATTGAAAGCATTGTTCATTATGCTAATTGATTGCAATAAATTGAATACAAGGACTGGCTCCATTACGTTCAACTCAAGTTGTCCTGCTTCAGAAGCTAAGCAAATCGTATTATCGTTCCCGATGACTTGGAAAGCGACTTGATTAATTAATTCTGGCATTACTGGATTTACTTTTCCTGGCATGATGGATGAACCTGGTTGACGTGCTGGAAGTGTGATTTCTCCTAATCCCGCTCTCGGTCCTGAAGCCATCAAACGTAAATCATTAGCAATTTTAGACATATTCATCATACATACTTTCAATGAAGCTGACACTTCAGTATATGCATCCGTATTCTGGGTTGCATCTACTAAATGTTCTGCTCCTACAAGCGGCAAGTTACTGATTTCAGCTAAATATTTAACAACATTTTCAATGTAACGAGGATCTGCGTTCAATCCCGTTCCCACGGCTGTTGCTCCCATATTCACTTCATATAAATGTTGACGTGATTGACTGATTCGTTTTATGTCCCGATCCAACACGCGGCTGTATGCCTCAAATTCTTGACCGAGTCGAATTGGCACTGCGTCCTGAAGATGTGTGCGTCCCATTTTGATAACATGATCAAATTGTTTTGCTTTTTTCTTTAAAACCGTACTCATCTTGGTCATTGTTTGTAACAATTGCTCTAAAAGCCTCAGTGTTGATAAATGAATGGCAGTAGGGAATACGTCATTGGTTGATTGCGACATGTTAACATGGCTATTTGGACTAACTTGTACATAATCCCCTTTATTGTGTCCCATGAGTTCTAACGCACGGTTGGCAACGATTTCATTAATGTTCATATTCATTGATGTACCTGCGCCGCCTTGAATTGGGTCAACGATGAAATATTCATGCCACTTTCCATCGATCACTTCATCAGAAGCTTTGACGATAGCGCTTCCAATACCATCATATAATCGTTTGGTATCCATATTTGCTAAAGCGGCTGCTTTTTTAATCATGGCTAGTGCACGAATCATTTCTTCATTGACCTTATAACCGGTAATCGGAAAATTCTCTACAGCGCGTAAAGTTTGTATTCCATAATAAACATCTGCCGGAATTTCCTTTTCCCCAAGAAAGTCTTTCTCGATGCGGTATGTTCTCTCTTCTATCAACATTTCATCTTGCCCCTTTGTTTGTTCTATAATGTAATATCCTCTGCAATCGGTGTTTCCATCATTTCCTTCACTTTTTTGGGATCTTGTGTCTTGGCTAAAATCCACATCAACTTAGGAACGATGGCTTCTGTATTCATATTTCCGGAACGAATGATGACATTCTTATTCACTTTTCGTCCCACTTCGTAAATATCCATATCTTCCCCTTCTTCCAAACATTGGGTAGTAATGACTACGGATATTCCACACTGTACTAACTCATTCAATTTTTCTAGAATATTTCTTCCTTGAAACGGAATACCACCGCTTCCATAACTTTCAATTACGATTCCCCGACATTGATTTTTCAGAGAATCAAAGAATTCAGGTTTAATACCGGGATACAGCTTAACCAAAGCAACATCAGTACATAGGGAAGCATCTAACTTAACTTCCTTTTTCTTTGGTGAATGAACTGGCTTTAGATACTCAATTTTATCTTTGAATATGGTAGCGATATATGGATAGTTTATACTTTCAAACGAATCATAGCTTTTAGTTCTCAATTTAATGGCCCTAGTACCCTGGATGACTCTACCATCAAAAACAACAAATACTCCTCCAATATCTTCACAAGCAAACCGAATCGCATCAGAGATATTTCTTTTGGCATCTGTCTTTTTAAAGGCAATTGGGATTTGAGAACCTGTAATGACAATTGGTTTCCCTAACTCTTGTAACATATACGAGAGCGCAGCTGAAGTGTAAGCCATTGTATCTGTTCCATGGGTAATCACAAAGCCATCGTAATCATGGTAGTGCTCATGGATGGATTGTGCCATTTCTGTCCAATCTTCGGGCTGCATATTTGTACTATCAATATTCATCAAAGGCTTACTATCAATCTGATAAAGTAAATCCAATCCCGGCAGGTGTCCTAAAAATTCGTCAGCTTTCATTTCTGGAACCAGTCCATCTTTTCCTTCTAACGATGCAATTGTACCACCTGTAGTAATTAACATCAACTTCTTCATTTTTGACTTCAACTTCTCCAATATACCCCCCCTATAAAACCTCCCTGTCTTACAATCATTCAATCTTCTTAGAAAAATGTTATCGCTATAAATGTACATGTTACGCGTACACCACATGTTATTATAGTCATGTTCCAGAGTGAAATCAAGCTCAAATCATTCATTACGCGTACGCTCATTCCAATTTGATGTTATAATGGATTTATATAAAAGGAGAGTTATAAGAATGATTGTAAATAGATTAACTACATTAAGGAAGGCCAAAAGGTGGTCTTTGCAATATACCGCTGACAGACTCGGAATCGCCAAGAGTACCTATGCAGGTTACGAATCGGGCCATCGCCGCCCTTCGTTAGAAACGATTAATTTATTAGCAGGCTTATATGATACATCCACTGATTACATTCTAGGTCGAGTGGATTATCCATCTAAAGATATTACCACAGAGTCACCACGAGTCATGGAATTAACGGATTCGCCAAATATGAATCTGGCTGTCGATGGAATCTCTCTTTCTGAAGAGGAAACGATTCAATTCATCGCTTTTATTAGAGCTAAACGAGAAGTGGAAATATATCGCGATAAACAAAATGTAACATAGCAGACATTGTGCATAAGACTTGGTATATTGGAATGACCACACTTCATCATCAGGTTCTTATAATATTCACGATATAACTGGCATGTTTTATTTAAAACTGTAAAATTCCATGGCTTTAACCAGTTAGGATAAGTCGGTTATGCTTAATCATCAAGTTCGCCCTTTGAAGCTACCCATAATTATTTCTGGATGACAAGAGAATAGGCAGATAAAACTTACTTACTTACTTACTGGTCTTATTAGCTTTTGGAATTCTAATAGTGCCCCGAGTTTAGAAAATTAAGTTTTATTAATTATATATAGAAGAAAGTAGACTAATTAAATGTCATCCATCATCATTATTCTGTTATCTTCTTTAACTTACTTCCTTTTCCATCAAGGGAAAAGGAGTAAATTCCGCTGTTTTTTCTATCCACCAACTATGCTTATTTAAGTTCAATACCCGAATTTCCCTCTTGATTTATTTGTAATGAAAGAAAAACCATAGCAAAGCTCATGGTTTTCCCCCGTTTATAAATGGACATTGCTGTCCCATCTTTAAAGCTAAAAACGAAGCTGAATTTTGGAAGCCTTATGAAGTGTAAGGTATATCGTTTAATTCATGTGCTTCTCTTTTCGGAAAGCGAAATTATAAAATCCTTAAAGGTATGGAAAATTGCTCAATATCTTGGTTGTTTAGAACTGTCTCATTCGATATGCCGTTTCCCAATAAATCAAGGCATCTCGTCTTCTTTTTCCCGATTTTTGAAAGCTTCATGTGTGACAATATCCTCGATTTGTTCATATTGCCGGCTATGTTCCTTCTCTTCGCTAATTCTATTATTGGGTAGATTTCCTGGATGTCCTTTTTCTTTGTGATTAAAACCTTTACCACGACTCATACTCATTCTCTCCTTTTTAATCATTATTTGTTTAGTTTCCCCAAGCACACAAAAAATATGATTTAATTTCTCTTTTTCCTGTTTTTGCAGCAGGTTTGGATTCACCTTTAATTTCAGCCGAAATTCATTGTAAAATAAGGGATATGTGTCAATCCGTGATGTTCCTTCACACCCGATCTAGTGCAAAAAAGAACAGGAATCGTCAAATTATGACACTTCCTGTTCTTTTTATTAGGGTTTTACTACTACTTACATACCTTATAACAGTTTGCTTAACAGTAAAAGGGTTAGGAGGATACCACAACGGAAGGTCTCCACTTTCTTGAAATGTCTGCAATATGATGCGGTTCCGTTCTGCAACATCCTCCAATTAAACGTGCCCCTGCATGGTGCCATTCTTCAGATTTCAGGTCGAACCTGTTACATGATTCTTCACCATGCCAGGTTTTAGTTTCCGGATTATATGTTTCACCAGAATTCGGATAAACTATAATTGGTTTATGCGTGTTTGAACGCAACACCTGTATGGCTTCCGTGATACCTGATATGGGCGCACAGTTGATGCCGATTGCAGCAATTTGCTCACTATCCCCAAACAATCTGGTACACTCCTCAAGCAATGTACCGTCACTAATCGCTTTTTCATTTTTCAATGAAAAGGATAGCCAAGCATAGACTTCTGGATAATCTTTCAATAATGTATGTAATACTTTTGCTTCTTGCAGAGAAGGAATCGTTTCAAATGCTAAAATGTCAGCACCGGCTTCAATCAAAGCAGATATTCGCGAGCGATGAAATGCAGTTAAAGTTTCATCGGAAACACCATAGTTTCCTACATACTCTGAACCATCTGCAAGGTAAGCCCCATAAGGTCCAACTGATGCAGCAACCAATGGCTTAGGTCTAATCGCTTGATATTCTTCTTCCTTCCAAAATTCATCTCTTGCTTTCCTTGCGAGTAAAACCGTTTTCCGGATTAGTTCCAAAGCCTCTTTCTCTTGTATTCCGCGGAGGGCGAAACCTTCAACTGTTGCTTGGTAGCTTGCCGTTATCGCACAATCAGCACCAGCCCGAAAGTAGTCAGAGTGAACTTGATAAATCACTTCTGGATTTTCAAGTAATACACGTGCAGACCACAGGGGATCGTCCAAATCGCACCCATGCCTTTCAAGCTCTGTAGCTAGAGCCCCGTCCAAAATCATGACTGAATGATCTCGTAATATTGCGTCAATTGGGCTAATTTTTTTATTCATGTTCTACTCCTCTTTTTCTTTATAGTTTGTGTCAGATAATAACTTCCATAGCAAAATAAAATAAAAGGAATGCCACAATATAGTGCAATTCGTTGTGTAGGATCAAATGCAATTCCTATGCAAGAAGCAAGACATAGCATAAAAGAAACGATTGGTATGAGTGGATATAATGGTGTATGAAAAGCCAAATCATTTACTGAATTTCCTTCTTTTATAAATCGTCTGCGAAATAGAAACTGTGACGCGCTAATACTCATCCAAACTACTACCACGGCTAATCCAGAAATGGATACAAGCACTATATATACAGTATCCGGTGCAATAATACTCGAGAAAAGGGCTAAACCACCTCCCAACATACTGCAAAGGACTGCATTTATCGGAACACCCCGTTTTGACAATTTTGCAAATATGGGTGATATAGTTTTCTTATCCGCAAGTGACCAAAGCATTCTGGATGATGCATATAATCCAGAATTTGCAGCAGACAAAATGGCAGTTAATATAACAAAGTTCATAATATCCGCTGCATACGGCACTCCAATTCGTTCGAGAACTGCAACAAAGGGGCTCTCTAGTACGCTTGCATCCGAAATAGGCAATAATGCGGATAATACAACAATGGTCCCTACAAAAAAGATGATCAATCTCCATAATGTCATACGGATTGCCTTTGGTATCGTTTTTTCTGGATTCACTGTTTCTCCAGCTGCAATTCCGATTAATTCAGTTCCAGAAAACGCGAAATTCACCGCGAGCATTGTCATTAGAATAGCAAAAGCACCATTCGGAAATAAACCTGCACTTGTAAAATTGGAAAATAACGGGGGTGATTGTGAATGAATTATTGGAATAAAACCTATCATTGCCGCAGCTCCCAGAATAATAAATATAACAATAGCAAATACCTTTATAGACGCAAACCAGAATTCGGATTCAGAGAAAAACTTAACGGTCCACGCATTTAAAGCCAAGACCAATATGGCAAATAGAGCACTCCATATCCAGACATTAATTGATGGAAACCATCGCTGCATTAACAATCCTGCAGCCGTAAATTCCGAACCTAGTGCAACAGTCCAGGTTAGCCAATACAACCAGGCTACTGTATATCCTGTCCCTGGTCCGATGTATTTGGCTGCGTAGCTATGAAACGCACCTGTCTCGGGCATTTGTACTGCCAGTTCACCTAGACATAGCATGACTAGATAAACCACTAAAGCCCCAATCAGATACGAAAGGATGGTGCCGAATGGGCCAGCCTGTTGAATCGTATAACCCGAACTTAAGAATAAACCAGTTCCAATCACCCCGCCAAGCGATAGCATTATTATATGCCGTGCTTGCATTTGCCTTTGAAAATCATGCTTCTTTTTGTTCACCATTCTTACTCTCCTTAATCTTGGATCCAGAAAAAACGAAAACGCACTCTAAAAAAGAGTGCGTTACTGACAAATAAACACGTACGGTCTTATCTATCAAGGTTTCACCCCCTGGAATTAGCACAGTGTCATTATAGACCTGTTGCTGAGGTTTCATAGGGCCAGTCCCTCCACCTCTCTGGATAAGAAATTATTTTTTTATAACTTTATCAATCTATGAAAAAATTGTCAAGTTTTGTTTCGAAATGTAAAGACTTCCTTATAAAATTCTAACGATCATGGCGCCGATGGCATTCATATAAAAATGGTTGCTCGTTTTTGAACAGTGCTTACCGCATTAAAATTGCAGATAAAGCTAACCGGGAAAATTTTGATCAAAAAAATGACGCCATCTTAAAAAGATGACGCCATTTTTACTTTCTTTTCACTTAAGGACGTTCTATTTCAAATAATTCCCCTAGTTTTGTATAAGTATGACCCGCTAATCTTGCTACAGGTTTCAGCCCATTCTGGTCAATTCGGCCATTATGGTAAATATCTTGCTCTATATGATAGCAGACTATTTTCCCTATCAATAAATCACATCCAGGTTTATTCTGGGAACCTGCCAATGGTATCGCATGCTCTAATGTACATTCAAAGCGTACCTTCGCTTCTTGCAATCCTGGTACTGATATCTTCTCACTAACAGCCAGCGTGAAATGGGTAAGACCCAATTCACTTTCGTCAGATGGGAGTTCCTTGGCCGTTCGATTTGCATCAGCTACATTATTTTCATCAGTGATATGAACAACGAATTCACCTTTTTGAATTGCATTTCGGGCTGTGTCCTTTGAAACTCCTTCTTTCCGTTGAACAGAAATGGAAATCATCGGAGGATTTGAACTGACTATGTTAAAAAAGCTGAATGGCGCTATATTGATTGTACCGGTGTCGGATTGTGTCGTAACCAGGGCTATAGGTCTCGGTATAATGCTTCCAGTCAAAAACTTGTAATTTTCCCGTTCAGTCAGACTTTCGGGATTAACAGAAATCATCTTCATTCCCTCTCATTCTTATAAAAAGTTCTTCTGAAACCATGATCCTGCTGCCTCAACCTCTGCACGTGTTAACTGATGACCGTAATTTTCCCAGTGAACATCCACTTTAGCACCAGCTTGCAGTAAAAGTTGATTAAGTTCATCAGTTTCTTCTGCCGGGCAAATCGGATCGTTTTTACCTGCAGCAATAAATACAGGTATATCCGAAAGGGATGGCAAAACAATCCCTCGTCTAGGCACCATTGGATGATGTAGGATCGCTCCTTGTAATGCCCCTTCGAAATGGAACAGCAAACTTGCCGCTATATTTGCACCATTGGAATAACCTAATGATACCACTCTGTCACGGTCGAAGTCATATTTTTGGGACGCTGATTCCAAGAAGTCATAAAGCTCTTTCGTACGGAAAATCAAGTCTTCTTCATCAAAAACCCCTTCGGATAACCGGCGGAAAAAACGAGGCATTCCGTTTTCAAGTACATTTCCCCGTACGCTTAATACGGATGAACCCGGGGAAACCATTTCCGCTAATGGCAAGAGATCTGTTTCCGTTCCTCCAGTGCCATGTAAAAGCAAAAGTAACGGAGCTTCTGGATTACTTCCTTTTTGAAAAATATGCTTCATCATTTATCCTCCTCTAGTACTCTCGGCACTGCCGGCAGTAACGTTTTCTCCATGATTCCCCTTTTTTCTTCCAGCCATGGCGGCAGCATTAATTTACTGCCCATCGTTTCCTTCGTTTCATCATGAGCGAAGCCAGGTGGATCTGTGGCCACTTCAAAAAGTATGCCTCCATCTTCCCTGAAATAAATGGCATCGAAGTATTGACGGTCTGTAAAGGGTGTCACACCATAGCCATGGTTGGCGATATGCTCCCTCCATTCTTTATGATCTTCATTATCGATTGCTCGCCATGCAAGATGATGGACAGTTCCCACTCCGATTTTCCCATTTGGCAAAACCGTTTTTTTAACATCTATCAAATTTCCGATGTCCGATGTGGATTTGAAGCGGATGTAATCGCCCTCTTCCCCAATCTTTTGCAGGCCGATCACATTCTCTAATAGTTCCATCGTTTTAATCGGTTTTGACGTCAATAATACGGCACCGCCGAATCCCTTGACAGCCTTATCAGCTGGTACACCGCCGAATGACCACTCGCTATTTTTCCCTTCTTTACGCTCAACCAGTTGAAGTTGCAAACCATGTGGGTCTTGAAATTCCAGATATTCCTCGCCGAAACGTGAAACCTTTTCAAAATCTATGTTAAATTTACCTAAACGCATTTCCCAGAAACCCAATGATCCTTCCGGAACGGCATATGTTGTAACACCCACTTGTCCTGAGCCAATTCTCCCTTTGTATGCCCCTGGCCAAGGAAAGAAAGTGATGATAGTGCCCGGAGAACCTGATTCATCTCCGAAATACAAATGATAGGTGCCTGGATCATCAAAATTAACGGTTTTCTTCACCATACGCAGTCCCAATACTCCAGCATAAAAATCCACGTTCTCTTGAGGATTGCCTACAATTGCGGTTATATGATGTATTCCTGCATTTTGCTTTTGCATGCCGATTACTTCCTTTCCCGTTGATTAATTTGTTGGTTTTGTATTCAGTGGTTTTAAATTCGCTTCAATATCCTTTCTTTTCGATTCTAAAAATGGTGGCAGGGCAAGGTTCTCACCTAAGTGCTGCTCTGCTTCATCCACTGCAAAACCTGGTCCATCAGTAGCTAATTCAAATAAGATGCCATTCGGCTCCCTAAAATAGAGTGAATGAAAATAAAAGCGGTCCACATATCCCGAGTTCACGAATTTCGATTCACTAATTTTCTCTATCCATTTTCTCAGTTCCCCTTCATTATCCACCCGGAAGGCAACATGGTGTACTCCACCCCTCCCCAACCTTTCCCGAGGTATGTCATTCCTTTCTTCAATATGGAGTTCGGCTCCTGTTCCTCCCTCACCTGTCTCGTAAACGACTATCGGATTTTGCCCCCTAATTGAGGATGGGTATGTGCCTGATTTCCTGAACCCCAATACCTTGGTAAGAACGCTTTCTGTTTGTTCAATATTGGGTACAGTAAGTTTTACTGGTCCTAATCCAAGGATTGAAAACTCTTGCGGTACCGGGCTTCCATCCCACGGTAATCCTCCTTGAACCCCGTTATTATCCTGATCGGAAACCAGAAGAAGCCTCTGCCCTTCAGGATCTTTAAAAGATAGCACCTTCCTTTCAAAACGGCTCGATATTTCATCATGCTCAACATTGAATTCAACAAACCTTTTTTTCCAATATCCTAGTGCTTCATCATCTCTCACCCTTAAGGAAATTTCTGAAATACTATTGTTCCCCTCATGTGTGCGGGCAGCATTGGGAATTTCAAAAAATGTCAATTCCGTACCCGGTGAACCAATTTGATCTCCATAAAATAAGTGATACACACGAACATCATCTTGATTCACCGTTTTTTTAATTAATCGCATCCCTAAGACTTTCGTGTAAAATTCAAAATTATTTCCCGCTTTAGCTGTAATCGCAGAAACATGATGCAATCCTTTTAATTCCATCCGTACCACTCCTATCTTTATAAATCTCCCCTTACGGAGAAGAATTAATCCGTAAATAATATCTCGAATTCAAAGTATTTAACCTTCACAATACTCTTAATACAAATATCTTGATTTAAAGATAAACGACAGTGATAAAATTGTCAACCATTTTCAATCAAATAATTTCGCCAGTATTCACTTAACATAAAAAATTAAAATCAGGTCAAAATAAATCAGTATAAAGAATGGAGGTGTGATATATGGGTAAAGATTTTTTTAGCGCAATTGAAGATAGACGCTCTTATTATTCCCTTAGCAAGGAACGTGTTGTTCCTAATAAAAGGATTAAAGAAGTTATCGATCATGCCGTTCAATATTCCCCTTCCGCTTTCAACTCCCAAAGTGCAAGAGTGATTGTTTTAACTGGCCAAAGCCACGACCAATTATGGGCTATCACGAAAAAAACATTAAGAAAAGCAATCGGTGTCAAGGATTTTGAAAAAACTGAAGAAAAAATGAAGTCATTTATAAATGGTTATGGTACGGTTTTATTCTTTGAAGACCAGGCCATTATAGATAGGCTTCAAGAACAATTCAACACGTATGCCGAAAACTTTCCGATTTGGTCGAACCAATCGTCTGCCATTTTACAATTTGTCGTATGGACTTCCTTGGAAATTGAAGGGTTTGGGGCAAGTCTTCAGCATTATAACCCTTTAATCGATGACGAAGTGAGAAAGACATGGGATATATCACGCGATTGGAAACTCATCGCACAGATGCCCTTTGGAAAACCAACTGCAGGGCCTGGCGATAAAGACTTCTCACCACTTGAAGAACGTGTGAAATATTATCATTGAAACAATAGGGGCTGTCTCTACATAACGAGCCAGCCCTTTCAGTTATTTCATTTAGTAATCCGGAAATGCTGCAAAAAATTTTGAAAATATCAATGATGCAAAGCCTATATATTCTACAACCGGCATGATTTTGATATCCTCAATGGCGTTCAACATGTACATTTCAAATCCCCCTTGTAACCTATTGAATTGGTGAAGAGCGCCCCGGTAGCCATTCCTTCAAATAATATGGTAGTTCACCGGAATATTGTTTAGCAGCATGTCCACTTTTCAGTAGGCTATATGTCTTATCCTTACATCTTAAATGCTTCATTATCGGATAAATCATTTCCTGTGGGACCAATCGATCATACTCACTCGCGCATACCAAAACACTAGCATCAATTTTCGATAGCTTCGCTTTTTTCCCCCTTACCTTAAAACCCCCATTAACCAAGCTATTTTTTATCAAAAGGTCTTTGGTTATTTGTTTTGCGGCTGCTCCGGATAATGGTATATGCCCATTAGCCCAAGCATTGAAGCGGCGCCAATTTTGAACGTATTCATCATCATCCGCTTGATTCAATAAAGATAAATAGGGTGATATATAGATAGGAGATGTAATTAATCGGATTCCGTATTTAACTGCACTGGCTGGGATCGTTTGATAAATATCAATCGTATCGTTAAAATCCGCGGTACCTTCCTTTAACGCTTCCTGCCATTGATCAAAAAATTCCGAGGCACTGAAATCAACCGGTGTAACGGAGAGGATCAAGTTCTTGATTGGCTCGTCTGCAATGGCAGCATAAATTGCGGCGATTGTACCGCCGAGGCAAAACCCCATAACTGTAATTTCTGATGCTCCAGAGTGGCGTAATGCACGCTGTACTCCTTTTTGAATATAATCGACGATATAATCTTCGATCGATATATCACCATCTTCAAAGCCCGGACTTCCAAAATCAAGCAAATATACATCAAAACCTTCATTCACAAAAGATTCTATTAAACTATTACCAGGGGACAAATCAAGAATCAAAGGAGTATTGATCAGTGAATATATAAGAAAAACCGGCACATCATATTTTTTTTGTGCTGATGGATAATACCAAAGCGTTGATTTGTTTTTTTTCCATACCTCTATTTTCGGCGTCTGTCCCATTTCAGGCATTGGCTGATTGGGAATATCCATAAAATGTTTCCATTTAGATATGGATTCGGATTGATTTTTTGGCTCTTTCCGCTTAGACATTTGAATTTCCCTGTCCAGATGAATCTAACTCAGGTAACTGCGAGCTTAACAATAAGGAGTTATTTATAAAATCCGATATCCTTTTTTTACGCCCTTCGATTTCATTGGATTCCCAACTTGACTTCTTTTTCTTACTGCGCGATGAGGCATTGCGTTTATTACTAACTGAAGAATTACCTCTGACGAGCCCGCCCCTATCCTCGACAAGTGTTGAAACCAGCTCTTCTAAACTATCAATTTTTTCTTCGAGCTGGATGACCAGTTTCGCTACACTCGCTACATCTTTTTTTGTTGGGTAATTCATGATGATGGACATTCTTTCTGAGGCTTCCTGCATTCTATTTATTCTTGGAATCTGCAATCGGGCATTGTCGCTTACTGCTTCTATTAACTCACGATTATTTAGCAAATCCTTAATTTTACCATTAAGCTGTTGCTCTTTTTGTGTGCCTAGTAATTTAAGCCCTTTATAAAAATTTGATTTTCCCGCCATATTTCTTCCTTCCTTTCTCCTCCGTTTACACTAATGCCGAAATTCCACCGTCAATGATCAAAACATGACCAACCATATAGTCAGAAGCCTGTGAGGCTAAAAATACGGCGGCACCCCTTAAATCATCTTCATCGCCAAACCTGCCAGCCGGAGTTTTACCTAATATGTCATAGTTAGACTTTTCAAGAATTTTCTTTGTGATTTTAGTCGGGAAAAATCCAGGTGCAATTGCATTGACTTGGATCCCATATCTAGCAAGTTTAACTCCTAAATCCTTGGTCATTGTAATGATGGCACCCTTACTGGTGTTATAAGCTATCGTATCCAATAGCTCAGGAAACGTCCCGCCAAGACCTGTCACCGATGCAATATTTATGATTTTTCCGGAATTTTGCTGCTTCATGACCTTCGCTACAGCCTGTGAAAACAGGAATGTACCTGTAACGTTAACATTCAATACTTTTTCCCACTTATCCTTGGGAAGATCCAAAAGCGGACCTGACCAAGACGTACCGCTGTTATTGACAAGAATATCAATCGTGCCGAATTGAGCAAGCGTTTCCTTGACGACATGGTCAATGGCACTCTGATCGGTGATATCACATTCAAAGGCAATGGCATTAACACCCATCGATTGCAAGTCTTCACATGCCTCCTTACATAGAGGAAAATTTCGTGAAGCAATGACGATATTTGCACCAGCCTCCCCCAACGCCATGGCGATCTGTTTGCCCAGTCCTCTGCCGCCGCCGGTGATGATAGCCGTTTTATTAGTCAAATCGAACATTTTACTCAATGTAGTCAACTTTTCAGCCCTTCCTTAATGAAGAATTATTTATATAAAACCGTCTATATCATTATAGAAAAGCCTATCCAATATTGTGCTTAAAATAGCCTAATGCCTCTGCCTTTTGTTTAAATCAACATGTATCCTTTATATCAATGAGGAATGCTTCGGTCAGCTGGCGGAAATTCGGCCTATTGGAAACTTAATTCGTCCGATTACTGAATTATTAGACTGAGTGAGCAAAATCGGATACTTAACCTGTTAAATCGTTTACACTATAGAACAGTAAGGAGGTTAAAAAAATGACGGTACATCACTTTCATTTAACCGCCGAATGGCCCGGCGGCAGAAATGATATCGGTACAATTCATTCAGGGAATCTTCAAACACAGATAAGTATTCCTACTGGAATGGAGGGACCAGGGATCGGCACTAATCCCGATGAAATGCTTCTTGGGGCGGCATCAACATGCTATATCATTACCTTTGCTGCAATGTTAGAGCGAGCCCATATAGAAAAAGCAAGATTGTCCATGCAATCGGAAGCGTTAGTGGATGTTACGAATGGTGTATTCACCTATAAGAAAATCATTCATTGCCCTGAACTTGTATTAGTCCAAGGCACTTCTGAAAAAGTGGTTGAAAAAGCGAGGAAACTTGCTGAAAAAGCTGAAACTTCATGTATGATTTCTAAAGCGATCAAAGGTAATGTAGAGGTGGAATTGAATATGACAATTTCCATAGCACAGTTTTAACCTTGAACTGAAAAAGTGCCTAACCCTATGTCGGTTTAGGCACTTTTTGAACTATTGAATCATGTTCACTTTATTTTCAACCTCGCGGCACACTTCATCAGCCGTTAAACCATTTGCTTCAATGATGGACGCTTTCAATGAAGTATCGCTTATACCCATCACATTACTTTCCAAACCTGTTACCACACAACAATCCACGTTTTTTACGTCAGCTTCTTGTTTAATCTCCACAACATCAAAACCTTTTTCACGAAGTGCTTCCTGAATATTCGTTAATGATTCTTCAACACCGATTTTTGACATCAACACACACCTCCTCTACCCTCTAACCTGTCCTTTTCACCTTCAATATATGTATAGGATGTAAAGGAAATAGGGAAAGTAATATCGAGGTGATAAACATGAATGGGAAAAACAAGAAAGATGCTTCACAAACTCGTTTAGGTTCTTCTCAGATAGAGGGGCAAGGTACCACTACGAAAGAAACCGGGGCCTTCACTCAACCTTCTTCACTTAAAAAGCAAAAACGTTCCTGATAAAAGAGAATCCTAAATCAACCATGGAACTCCGACTTCATGATACGCAAAAAAACGCTTGGTTTAACCGCCAAGCGTTTTCCTCTGCATGGACCTGTCTTCACTTTACAAGGTTCTTATATATTTTGTTTTCTGATTTCCCTTTGAATTTTTAGATCATTCAATCGATCTCCATCAATTGTTTTTGAATCCATTTTTGCTTTATCGGCTCCACCAGGGTTTAAATCACTTGCCCTTAAATTATTATTGGGCGCTGCTTGCTCGTTCCATTTGGTCATCATGATCTCCTCCTCAGTCCTTTATCTTTCCCAAACCTAAGAATTTTCATGAATACACCCCATCATTTATTGCAAAGATAGGAATGGAGGTGGTTTTATTGGAACCAAACAAACCCGGCAATAAGAATGTACCGGATTTTAAAGAGTTGAACGACCGTATCATCAGAGAAGCATCACAGAGTCCCCGTTTAGTGATAAAAACAAATTTGGATGCAAAGAATGTAAAGGATGAGAACCCTTATGCCGATCGGATCAACAGTGAAGGATTTTCTGATTTTTTTGAGGAATAAAACAAACCACTTTGTACAATTTGGACGTTGATTGGAACGAAGGGCACTCGCTTTCCGTGGGCTGTCCGGGAGCCTTGGCGCTTTTGCGCCCGCGGGGTTTCCCCTGGACGCGCTTTTCCCGCATCCCTTTTGTCTACAAAATGAAACCGGCTTTATAAGCCGGTTAATTTTAAAAATATTTTTTCTTCCAAAAAATGAATGCCGTCGTCCCAGCCAATGTGATGGCAATTAATAATGTAAAAATGAAAGCAAACGGATTATGTTCAAATGGCAGTTCCACATTCATTCCGTAAAAACTTGCCACCATCGTCGGAAGTGTTAAAATAATGGTCACTGAGGTTAGAAACTTCATGGCATTGTTGACATTATTGGAAATGATCGAAGCGAAGGCATCCATCATACCGCTAAGAATGGATAAATACACTTCTGCCATTTCGATTGCCTGAGCATTTTCGATGATTACATCCTCAAGCAATTCTTTATCTTCTTCATACATTTTCAAATAATTAAAACGGAGGATCTTATCAAGTACTACGCGATTGGATTTCAATGATGTCGTAAAATAAACCAGGCTTTTTTCCAAAGCAAGGAAAGTGTATAATTCTTTATTTTTCATGGACTGATGCAATTCACGTTCCGCTTCATTAGTCATCTTGTTAATCTGTTTCAGGTAACGTAAGTAATAGGATGAAATCTCAAATAATAATTGTAAAGCAAACCTTGTTTTCTTATTGGTGAAAAACCCTTTGATTTTATTGTTTTTGAAATTCGCCAATATCGGTGTTTCTTTCAAAGACACTGTAATGAAACAGTCTTTGGTAAAGATCATACCTATGGGGATCGTTTCAAAGATCGGTAAGTCGGCCTCGTCCCTGGTCAAATATGGGAAGTCGACAATAATTAAAACATTATCATCCTCTTTTTCGATTCGTGGCCTTTCCTCATCGTCCAGTGGATCTTTCATGAAATTGATCGGTAATTGCAAAGTCGTGCATATATAATCTATTTCAGCTTCTGTGGGCGCGACAATGTTCACCCATGAACCTTTTGTCATTTCCTCGATATTGTTTAGGTGACGGTTTTCATCCGTCTTGTAGATTTCAATCATTTCTTGACCTCCTCTTCTATAGAGAAAGCCTTATTTACCTTCTTCGAGCAGATACTCAGGGAGAATAACAGTCTCGACTTCTAGCATCATAGTGGCTTCCTCTTTCTTTCTGGGTTCAGGATCATAAGAACTGCTGCTCACTCGTATCCACTTCCTTTCGATTCTTTTATCTTAATCCTTATTCATTTAAAGCACAATAAAGAATTTAATACCATGAATCCACGCACAGAATTCACAATTATCTGATTTTTTTCATTTGAAAAATATAATACAAAAACGCTTGGGTATCCCCAAGCGAGTCTGTTTCATTATCCATGCTTCGCATTATTATAATAGTGAACACCATACATGGCGCCTTCATCTACCATTTTATTATCGTCATGATCATATGGATCAGGGTGACCTGCCTTTTCAATTACGGGATCCAGCTCGGAAGCCTTCCTATTCCAAAAGCCTACTGTTTTTGCTTTTGCATTGGACCATATGTCCTTCACTTTTCCTCTATTCGTTTTATTCGATAAAAATGAGACTCCGGCAACTCCGACTCCTATTAATACTACGTTTTTTCCTAATGCCATCATTACCTTCCCCCTTATTTATTGACTTGCTATATCTATACCCCACGTCAGTTAATTTAAACCTTTATTTATATGGAGGAATTTGATAAAAGAAATTAGGTTTCTTTATTTCATTGTTATATGGCTGATGAAAAACGTGTGTCGTCGCTGGAGACACCGGTGGAATTAACCAGGTCCAGTCCCCTGTTACTTTCCGGTCACAAGAGGCTTCTTTTTCTTCGAATTTCTTGAATTGTTTAGCTGCTGTATGGTGATCCACAATGCTGACTCCGTGTTTTTTATACGAATGAAGGACTGCTTCATTCAGTTCGATAAGGGCTCTATCTTTCCATAAATTCGAATCACGCTTAATATCCAAGCCCATTCTCTCCCCGATTGCCGGCAGCATATTGTAGCGTTCTTCATCCGCGAGGTTCCTGGCACCGATTTCCGTTCCCATGTACCACCCATTAAATGGTGCAGCTGAATAAGTAATACCACCAATTTCCAATCTCATACCGGAAATGATTGGAACTGCATACCATTTGATTTGAAGATCTTTGAACCATTTTAGCTTAGGGTGGGTGATTTGAACTTCTTTAATGAGGCTTTCAGGTATATCATGAAAACTAGGCGGTTTTCCGTCCAATTGGACTACAAGGGGTAAAATATCGAAAGGTCCGATTTTCCCTTCCCATCCTAATGCCATACATTGCTTGGTGAATTCGATTGAACTTGAATCACCGATTACTCCATGTTCAGTCTCATATCCTGCATATCGAATGAGCTGATGATTCCAAATATCCACTTTTCGATCATGATCTTTCTGTTTGAAAATGGTAATCACAGGTCTGATGCTCCCATTATTCGTAGCATATTCGATATGCTCAAAGAGAGACGATACTATTCCTTCTTCGCTTTGAACCATCCTTTTATCAATCACCCTCAGCGATTCCCAAAAAAAGCGTCCAATGCAACGATTGCTATTACGCCAAGCTAATTTAGCACCGTATACCAGTTCTTCATATGTATGTTCATATCTGCCTGTTTCATTTATTTCCTTGTTAATTTGTTCGATCCTGCCATTTATGTCCTCTTCCGTTTTCAATAATTCCGGATAACTTGTCCTGATAAAGGATACAGCCTCTTGCAGTAGATCATTCATCTTTCCCACGGATCCTTCCATTTGCAAAACTTTGACTTCAATATTAAAATAACATATTTTTCATGGCATCCCTAAAGAACACTATTGTTTAAAAGCTCATTTTTTTAAAATGTGGCAATTCCGAGGCGGAATACTTTTCATGATACTTAAAGTAAGCTCATAAATTTCATATACTAAATAATTATCGGTAAAGTTGTTACATATGAGGTAAATGGATTATAATATATTAATAATGAGGTGATATGATGAATAATACGACACTTTGTCCACGTTTTGAAAAAGGAATGCAAATCTTGAGTAAACGCTGGACTGGATTGATTGTCAATCAATTACTTAATGGCCCTCAACGGTTTTGTAATATTGAATCTGCATTCCCGATAAGCGGCAGGATTCTTTCTGAACGTTTAAAGGACTTGGAAATTGAAGGTATCGTTAAAAGGGACGTTTATCCAGAGACACCGGTCAGGATTGAATATTCTTTAACTGAAAAAGGCAAGGCTCTTGCACCGGTAATGAACGAAATTCAAAATTGGGCACAAGAATGGCTCGAACCAATACAGAATCAATGATATAGGAATTAAGAAGGGAGGAAGGTCTGCGGACCTCCTCCTTTTTTGTTTAAGTGCCAGTGCCTAGTGGTATATTTTTTACAGATAGAATAACACTAGGTTTATTCCAAATTTATGGGCGGTGAATTATGAAACAGGCAGATTGCATTATTATTGGTGGTGGTATAGCCGGTATTCAGGCAGCCATACAGCTCGGAAGATATAAACATGATATTATCGTCATTGATTCTAATCAAGGCCGATCTTCCATTGCCAAGGCTTACCATAACATTCTTGGATGGCCAGATGGGGTAAGCGGCAAACAATTAAGGACGCTTGGCCGACAGCACGCTGAAAAATTCGGTGTCGAATTCTTGGATGATACAGTGAAATCCCTTGAAAAAAAGCAGGACAAGTTTTTTATCCAAACAAAAAATGACAGGGAATATCAAGCTAAAATGGTTTTTTTTGGCACCGGCATTACCGATAACATTCCTCCAATCAAAAACATCTATCCAACTCTTGGGACATCCACATATATATGCCCTGATTGTGATGGGTATGAAATCATGGATAAGCAAACCGTTGTCATAGGAGGAGGAAATACGGGCGCGAGCATGGCGCTTACTCTATTATATTGGTCAAAAAATATCATTTATGTAAATCATTTGAAAACAAAAATTGATGAGGAGTATAGGGAAAAGTTAAAGGAAAATCAGATTCCCGTAATCGAAGAGGAAGTTTTTGAAGTCCATGTTGATGCCAAACAGCAGTTGACAGCCATACAATTGGTATCAGGTAAATTAATCGAAGCTGAAAAGGCATTCACGGCATTTAAGGGTAACAAACTTAATAATGAGCTGGCCTTACAATTGGGTGTGCAAGTAAATGAAAACAATCATGTGGTGATTCATCCACGGACTAAAGAAACGAATATTAAAGGAGTCTGGGCAGGCGGCGACCTCGTTGCCCATTCCGAACAAGTCACCATTTCGATGGGGGATGGTACCCAAGCAGCGATATGGATTCATAAGAGGCTGTTGGGCCAGCCACTTCCTTATGATTGACAACCTGATGGAAGATTAAAAGGCGACCTGTCAACCAGGCCGCCTTTTATATTGGTATATATAAAGTTTTCCACGTTAGCCTTCTAACACATCTATGTTCGATTCCTCCCCTTAAAAACTTTAACCAAAATGAGAATGACCGCGATGATAAGCAAGATATGTATAAATCCTGCAGCCACTTTAAAGACTAAACCAAGAACCCATAATAATATGATTAGACCAATAATTGTCCAAATCATGATTAAGCCCCCTTTCTTCCCTTCTTTAGATGATTTTTTATTAATAAGAACCTACAACGAAATTTTCTGCTTACATTTAAATTACCCCATATCTTTCTGTAACAAACCCTTACACTATTTTTTACATAAAACTGTAAATGCTGTAAATGATAATAAAGGAATGAGGAATCTTCCATATTGAAAAACAGCCACCATAAGGAAGAGACTTTCAGGTTTTACCACAAAAATCCAATTAGAAGGAGTCGTTCATTCATGAAAAAGTTTTTAGTCATCTGTTTAACAGCCTGTTCCCTATTCTTGGTTAATCTGAATCACTCGGCTGCACAGGAAAATAAAGCAAAGCCGGAAAGTGTTCAATTCACTGAAGCTCAAAAATCGGAAATCGCTAAGATCCAAAAACAGATACTCGCTGATAAAAAGATATTGATCGAAAAATATGTCGAGTTTGGCGCGCTTTCGAAAGAAGAAGCCGATAAAATGGTTTCACATTTTGAAGAACATTATAAAATGATGGAAGAACATAATTTTCAAATTCCGCCGCACCGCCCACATTCTCGACACATGCACAAGTAATTGCATGTTATTTGCCTATAGCCTGATAATCCGACCTGATGAACAGGCCGGATTATTTTCATTTCTTTCGTCCTTGATAAATAAACATTGCGCGTTTACCATTTACTAAAGGATTTATATTTCTCTTTAGCGAAATACATAACTATGAGAAATGAAAGGGTGAAAAGGATGAACAAAATAGGTATAACAGCAAGAGACTTATTTCACTTGAAATCAGTAACCGACCCAAAGCTATCCCCGGATGGAAGCATGGTGATTTATGTCCAAACAAGAATAGATGAAAAAACGGAAAAATACATTTCCAATCTGTATATGTTCAGCCTGATTACGAATGAAACAAAGCAATGGACGTTTGGGGACAATCGTGATACATCACCAGCCTGGTCCCCCGACGGCAAGCATATCGCCTTTATATCGGACAGATCTGGTAAAAAACAGGTCCACATTATAGGGAGCATTGGCGGGGAAGCTCGACAGCTGACCCATTTCGTGAACGGTGTATCAAAGCCTATTTGGTCTCCTTGTTCCACCAAATTGCTGCTTTCAACCGGATTAAAGGTGGGGGAAAACCTTAATACGGTCAAGGAAAATGATTTGTCCAAAGAAGTTCATAGATATGACCGGATTAAGTATAAATGGGATGGAAGAGGCTATTTTGATCAGTTATATCAGCAGCTGGTCATAGTGGAAATTTTTAAGGGAGATTCCACATTGCTAACGGAAAACCATATTGATCATCATCCGAATGCATGGTCCCCAGACGGACAGCGTATTGCATTCATAAGCGGGGATGCAGAAAGAAGTGATGATGAACTTTTTTCCGATATTTTCATCATGGAACTAGAAACGAAAGCTTTAGAGAGGATAACGGATGGCAAAGGTTTCTTTAGAGATCCGAAATGGTCTCCAAATGGCGAATATCTATCTTTCATTGGCCATAATAAAGAATTTGCCGGTGCCACCTTTTCAAATATCTGGTTATATTCCATTTTCGATCAAACGACTCAGTGTTTGACCGAAGGATGGGACGTCCAAATTGGAGATTCCGCAATTGGTGATTTCCAAATCGGAGCCGTCGACCCAGGTATCTTATGGACAAACGATAGCCAAGGCTTTTACTTTTTAATTAGCGATTATGGAAATACCGGAGTTTATTATGGTTCCATTGAAGGAGCCATGTATCCATCGATCCTTGACCCGCAGCATATATACGGCCTGACTATAGATCCCGAAAGCCATCGTGCTGTGGTGGCTATCAGTACACCTGTTCATCCCGGCGATCTCTTTGCTTATAACCTTACAAACGGCGATAAGGAACAAATCAGTTTTGTTAATGAGGATTTTTTGAAGGATAAACATTTGTCCATGGCTGAACCCATTACATTTCCATCTGTTGATGGTCTTACCATCCACGGCTGGATCATGAGACCGACCGATTTTAATAGCAATCAAAAATATCCGCTCATTTTAGAAATTCACGGCGGTCCGCATATGATGTATGCCAATACCTATGTACATGAATTCCAGACCTTGGCTAATGAAGGGTATACTGTATTGTTCACTAACCCGCGCGGGAGTGTAGGATATGGCCAAGACTTTGTAAATGCCTGCAGGGGCGATTATGGTGGCATGGATTATAAGGACTTAATGGCTGGAGTTGATCATGTTTTAGCCACGTATGATTTTATCGAGCATGAAGATTTAGGGGTAACCGGGGGAAGTTATGGAGGATTCATGACAAATTGGATCATCGGACACACCAACCGCTTCAAGGCCGCTGTGACTCAGCGTTGCATAAGTAATTGGCTAAGTTTTTATGGGGTCAGCGACATCGGCTATTATTTTACAGAGTGGGAAGTAGGCGGCGATATCGTTAACTCTGCTGAAAAATTATGGCAGCACTCTCCTTTAAAATATGTTTCCAATGTGACTACCCCTTTACTTTTACTTCACGGTGAAAAGGACTTCCGCTGTCCCATTGAACAGAGCGAGCAATTTTTTGTCGCTTTAAAACGGCAAAAAAAAGAAGCGGTGCTTGTTTCATTCCCAGATGAAACTCATGAAGTATCCCGAAGCGGATCTCCAAAAATGCGCCTGCAGCATGTTGAGGAAATCAAAGGATGGTTCAATAAACATCTTTAAAAACAAGACTGTTTTCGCATACTTTATTGATATTTACCAAGTAAAGCGGTGTGGTTGATTTCCCCTCCAGATGCTCGCTTTCCGCGGGGCGGGCGGTGAGCCTCCTCGGCGAACGCCTGTGGGGTCTCACCTGTCCCGCTGCTCCCGCAGGAGTCTCGCACTTGCGCTCCAATCAACCTTAAATCGTTTTGTTTTAAAAACAACAATCTTTACGAAAAGAGCCAAAAACAAAAACTCTGTTAGCAAAGCTAACAGAGTTTTTGTTTTTAGTGTTGAATTTGGTCTCTGTCCTCGGAAATCGAACTTAAAGCATTTCCTGCCATTGAATTTGTCTGTTGGTGTACAGCAAGATCACCTAATGCCACGACTCCCACCAGCTTGTCATTCTCAATGATTGGGAGCCTTCTGATTTGTTCGGTAGCCATTAATTCTTCAGCTTCCTCCACCGACATATCGGGCGTACCTGTTACAAGGTTCGTGGAAATGACATCAGTAATTCTAGTTGAATTCGGCTTTTTCTCGGCAACACAACGAATGACGATATCCCTGTCTGTGATGACACCAATTAAATGGTTATTCTCCAATACAGGAATGACACCAACATCATCATTCTTCATTTTGACTGCTGCTTCATATATATTATCTTCCGCCGTGCAACAATCCACGTTTGTTGTCATGATATCTCTTAATGTAGTCACGGATATCCCTCCATTTTCATAAGTTACTTGTTTATTTTTGACTTCTGTAAAGAAATTATTCATGAAACACGCACACGCTTCATTCCACATATTTCCCATGATCCGGTTTGGCTAATGAATCGAACTCCTTTGCAAGCTTTGATAAACCCATTTCCAGTTCTTGCCCTTCAACAGGATACCCGTGCCCCGTTATGGCAACAGCCGGCTTCATACTTTCCAATAACTTTACAGATTCTTTTGCAGCCTCCCAATCAGTTGTCAAATACCGCGGTGGGCCCGCAATTTCTTTCTCCTGAGTGATAACCTTGTATAGGGAATCTTGTCTGACATTCACAAAAGTATCTCCAGCAATCAAACTTCGGTCACTTTCACGGAAAAGTGAAATATGTCCTTTTGAATGGCCAGGGGTGTGAATCCATTTCCAATCGCGAAGCCCGGGAACACTTTGATCATCAGGCAATGGCTGAACTTTTTCATCAAGGTTGATTCCCTCATTCGGAAATATCCATGAAATTTTTGCGACCATCCCCCCTTCAACTGTAGGATCCGGTTCGGGGTAATTTTCCTGTCCCGTTAAATAAGGCATTTCTTTTATATGGGCATAAACAGGAGCATTCCAATACTCCATTAACTCAATCAGTGCACCAACATGATCGAAATGTCCATGTGTCAAAATAATGGCGGCAGGTGGATTTTGAGGTCCATATATTTCTTCAGCCGTTTTCTTTATTACCTCCGCTGAGCGTGGCATCCCTGCGTCTACCAATACCCATTTATCATCTTTGGGTGACCCTACAAAAATCACATTAACGATTTGGACGGACAGACAATATATATCCTCATTTATTATCTGTACATCACCACTGGAAACTGAAGTCATTGGCATCAATTTTTCATTCAAATGATTATCATCCATTTATAATCCTCCTAATTTTGAACAATCTTTTTTAAAAGGATACCCTGTACATGAAAATAAAAAACAACCTATAATTTATATAGGCTGCTTCAGACTGTAGACAAATATGAAGAAAAGTTGCAGATGATTTCAAAAATCAGCTCCCTTTCCGCCGACTGTCTGCCAAGCCTCATCAAAGCAAGCGTCTGTGGTGTCTCGGCTAGCCAGTTATTCGGCAGGAGTGTCGCAAATTTCTTCAATCCAGTGAGTTTTCAGTTCATATAAAACATAAAAAATCATGCAGTATAACCAAGTCATGGTTTAAAATCATGGTTATCATTCCTTCGCCTCAGTATACATCCCTTCGGGTAAATACTGTAAAGGATACAATTAAAGCAAGAGCCCACCAAACGAGCAAAGTAGTGACAGATGATAATAAAGTCATCCCTTCTATCGGGGGAGCCGTCCCGCTAATATAGGCGGTCAACTTCAAATTCACCATAAAGAAATATTTCGCTGATTCCCATGATGAAACCATATTGTTCAATATAGCCCCGGAAATTAATGCTGCCAGCATGATGCCCATTCCTGCAGGGGTGCTCCTCACTAAAACCGAAAGCATGAAAGAAAGGGTCCCTACAACGACCGCCACCAGCCAGACAAGTCCCAAATCCATCAATAAGAATTTCCATTGTTCAACTAACCTTACTTGACTGACATCCACATCAGCACCATGCAATTCGAATCCGGTTATTACAGGGGCCCCCCATCCTTGATACCCGAAAACGATTCCTGATAAAAGGTAAGACAATACGGCTGTCATCGCCACGATAATCGAAACCGATAATAATAATGTTACATATTTGCTCAATAAGATTTTCCAGCGCTCCACTGGCCTTGTAAGCAGTAGCTTGATCGTGCCTTGTCCATTTTCGGAGGAAACCAAATCACTGGCCACAATCATGATCAACAGCGGAATGAACAAATCAATTGCATTTTCCAAAAACATGCGTGTAAAAGTAGCTGCGCCTGGTTCTGAGGGATTGATATCATGATCGAGATAATATTGCTGCTGCTTCAGACTTACTTGCAGCTGTTCACGCCACTCATCCAGCATCCTATTCGAGCCCAACCGATTTTGAGTATCAATGATTTGCTGCTGAAGAGCTGCACGCCAATCCTCAGTTCCCAATTTCTCCCGCTGCTCTTCCACTTGTTTGTATTGGGCATATGTAAACATCAACACTAAAATTCCAACGATGATACCTATTATGATCAGCCGTTTTTTTGCCAACATCTTCATCATTTCATTTTGGACCAAGTTATTCAATGCCTGCACCTCCGACACCGGTAACTTGCAAAAACAACTCTTCCAATCCCGGGAGCTTTCGATTCATTTCATGCACCCTTACCCCTGCTTGGATAAGTGCAGCATTCCAATCGGGTGTTTTGAGTTCATCATAAGCTGTAATGATATATTTGTGATCTAAGGTAATATCGGTGAAGCTGCTTAGAATTTCCGCTCCCTTTTGAAAAGGTTCCACCCGCCAAATTATCCGCTCCTGCGTGGATAATAAGCTTTCCACTGTATCCGTTTTGATAATTTCCCCGCCTTTAATAATTGCGACCCGGTCACAAAGTTGCTGTATTTCACCTAATAAATGTGAAGAAACCAGTACACTCATACCTTCATCTTCAGCCAACTTCCTGATGAATTGTCGCATTTCACGGATTCCGGCAGGATCGAGCCCGTTAGTCGGTTCATCCAAAATTAACAGCTTAGGGCTGTTCAGCATTGCCTGCGCGATTCCTAAACGCTGTCTCATACCTAACGAATAGGTCTTCACTTTATCGTGAATTCTCGCTTGCAGACCGACGAGTTCAACAACCTCGATCAATCTTGTTTCATCTACATCAGGTAACATTCTTGCAAAGTGGATCAAATTATCCCACCCACTCAAAAATGTATATAATTCTGGATTTTCAACGATGCAGCCCATTTGCTTCATAGCCTTCGTAAATTCCTGACGAACATCATACCCGCATATATGGATGGAACCCGAGGTTGGCTTAATCAATCCGACCAACATACGGATTGTCGTCGTCTTACCTGCTCCATTCGGTCCTAAAAAGCCGAAAACCTCACCTTCATTCAACTCAAAATCTATTCCTTTAATAATTTCCCTTTTGCCAATCTTTTTTCTCAAGTCCCTAACAGACAATGTCACCTGTTTCATCGTTCCACATCCTCCCATTTTATTAAAGGAGCAACTCTATCAGCAATTAAACGATACCCCTTCTTATTAGGGTGAAAATTGTCCGAATACAAATACTCATTTACCGACAATTGAAATAAATCGAATGTTGGAACGAAAATTGCATTTTCATAATGAGCCACTACTTCAGCCGTTTCATTATTCCAGTCCCGTACGATGCGGTTTGTATCAAAGTCTTTATCCAAATCTATAAATGGGTTATACAGGCCAAGCAGCAAAATAGTGGCTGAATCATTGACTTTATTTATATCTTTAAAAATTTGATGTAAATTTCCCAAGAAATTCTTTTGTGATACGGAAGTAGCTTCCCGATCATATTCAAGCAGGGTTTGCCCTTTTTGAAATAAATCGTTACCCCCGATTGTAACTAAAATAACATCAGCTTCCTGAATTTGGCGCTTCACTTCCGGTTGTTTCACTTGTTGCACCAATTCTTTAGACACTTGTCCATTAATTCCAAGGTTATGAATGATTGGTTTTCTATTATATTGACTCTTCAAGTCTTCAACAACAAGTCCAACATAGCCTTTGCCTGTTTCATCACCTGTGCCACGTGTTAATGAATCGCCTATCGCCACTACCGTAAAATCTTCGGGAAGGTCATTTTTTATGGGGGTTTCTTCAATTACTTCCATATCGGATGTTCCTTTTCCATAATGGTCCATAATCGCCCATCCTAGGCAAAATACAAAAAACAGACCGATAAGAGCTGATACGATGGTAGTAGCCAACACTTTTGGTTTACTCAAAAATACTCACCCTTCCATTCATTCTCTATCTTCCATTAAATCATATTATTTCCAAAAACAAAAAAACGTTTACTTATGGTTAAAAATCCCATAACTTAATTGTTAACAGCATTTCTTTTATAAAGCGCACCCTTCCCCTCTTATCAATAAAAAAAGGCAGAATGGGATTCATCTATTCCCTTTCTGCCTTTTTTTATTTGCTGTTTAATCGATCCCTGACCCACCACGGTATTCCTTCTGATTTTGTCTGCTTTTTCCGGAAACATTATGCACCCACTAAAGGTGGCACTCCGGAAGGTCGTTAATGCAGCACCTAAACCTGAGTTTTGCATGCCCACTTCAATTGATTTTGATCATTGTATCTCCTTATATTAGAACGGACCACTCATCATTTTTTAATTATAACTAGGGGTTTCCCCATTACTTTTAAATTTTTCTCTAACTTCATGAGCCAAATTGTAAGCAGCATCCCGATCAGTGTGAGTAAACCATAAAATAAATAGACTGAATATATTCCTGATTTATCCAATATTATCCCGCCGCTGAAGGTACTGAACCAGTTTCCCAATCCGTTGCCAATGGCGGAATAAAGCGTTATTGCTGTAACTGTTATATGTGCAGGGACGACTTCCCTGATATATTGTAAAGCTGCTGGTATGAATAAGCCAAGTGAAAACCCTTGAATGACCGAAGTCACATATACGGTAGCCAAACTTGGTTCGGTGAAGTACAAACCCCAGCGGACCAATGAAGCCGCGCCAGCCAATAAGGTAATTGGCAGCAGGCCTATCTTATGAATCCATGTACCTGCCATTCTCATAAAGGGAATTTCCGATAATACAGCTAATAGGAATGCAATGCCAATTCCTGTATATGTTCCGCCTCTTGCCTCGACAAACAAACCATAGTATACATTATTTGCAAGATTAGGACCAAAAAGCAAGAACGTGATAGCAAGAAAGATTAGAAAACGTTTCATGGTGATCAATTCTTTCATTCCGCCGAAAAGTTTCACTTTCCCCCCAGGAGGCTCTTCGGGCAAACGAAGAGCCAGGCTAGCCGCGATCAACAGGCCAAAGAAAAAGGCATAAAATATAACGGAAGGACCCATGAAGGATTCAGATAACTTTCCCATTACAAAAACCGCCACACCGTAACCAAGTGATCCGAATAAACGGATTTTCCCATAATTCGATTTGATTTTTGTTGTATATTGAAGGGTGATGCTATCAGAAACTGGTATTATCGCACTTTGAAAGATGGCCAAAGCAATTGCGACGGATACTAAAAGGAAATAGGGCTCGAACATCAAGTAGCCTAAACCGAATACACCAGCAAGAAACGATGTCATTGCAAGTATTTTTGCTGGTCTCCCGCTCCAATCACAGACAATTCCCCAAAAAGGTTGAAAAACGATCATCACTATCGGTCCAACAGACATGATCGTACCTATTTCAATACCGGATAAACCTGCTTCATTGGCCAAATAAACGCTTAATAGCGGTGTTAAACTTCCCACTGCAAAAAAAGAAAAAAGGTAAAATACCTTCAAGTTTATAATATTGACATGCTTTTGTTTTTCCAAATCCAGTTCCCCCACGCAGACTCTTCTACAAAGTTGATGATTTTTTTCATTGCTCCCTAATAGGCATTTTAAATAGGGAGCACGATATTAAAGACTGTTCCTTTATTGACTTCGCTCTCGACAAAGACATTCCCCGAATGGCTTTCTATGATTTTAAAGCTGATCATGAGACCTAACCCGTTTCCAGATTTTTTCGTTGTGAAAAATGGTTCCCCGAGTCTCTTTAGCTGCTCTGGCGGCATCCCAATTCCTGTGTCGGTAATGGATATATGCACTTTATCCTCTTTAAGTTCAGTGATGACTTTTATGAACCCACCGTCAGGCATAGCTTCCATACCATTTTTAATGAAGTTCAATATGACTTGTTTTAACCGATTCTCATCACACCGAACGAGTATCTCTTCGTCATTACAATCCGAAATCAGCCTGATGTTCTTCTTCCTTGCTTCAAACTCCGTCAAAGATACAACGTTTTGAATGATCGACACAAGATTCTTCGTTTCCAATATCAATGCCTGTGGTTTGGCCAATTGTAAGAACTCTTCAACTATCTCATTCACACGATTGATTTCATCCATGATTATTTCTAGATATTCTTGTTTATTTTTGTCCGTTTCATCCAATTGCAAAAATTCCGTATATCCTTTCATGGATGTCAGCGGATTCCGTATTTCATGTGCCACCCCAGCTGCAAGCTGACCGACAGCGGCTAATTTATCCTGCCGATGGAGCATCTCTTCAGATTGTTTACGCTCAGTTATGTCATATCTAAGTGCCAAAAACTGAGATGGCTTTCCTTCTTCGTTGAAAAATGGAACAATGGTTGTATCGACCCAATAAAAACTGCCATCTTTGGCCTTGTTCCTAATTTCACCTTTCCAAACTTTCCGTTCATGGACGGTCTTCCACATTTGTTCAAAGAATTCCTTTGGATGGTATCCAGAATTAACCATTTTATGGGTTTGGCCTATCAATTCACCTTTCCCATAACCTGAAACCTCCGAGAACTTTTCATTCACTTCAATAATGACTCCTTTATCATCGGTTATCGCCACAATCAAGGATTGGTTTATTGCATAATGCATATCTTCCAGTTCCTTGATTGAACCCTTTAAAGCATTTTCTGCTTTTTTACGACTGGAAATATCCGAACGGATGGAAATATATTGATATGGTTTCCCCTTTTTCATAAAAGGAACGATAGTTGTATCAACCCAATAAACATTACCATCTTTAGCCCGATTGCATATTTCACCATGCCATGTTTTCCCTTGGCTGATCGTTAGCCATAAATCAGTGAAAAATTCTTTTGCATGATAACCAGAATTTATTATGGAATGGTTTTTCCCTATTAGTTCATGTTTTTCATATTGTGATATTTCCAGGAATTTTTCGTTAACATATGTAATGATTCCTTTTGCATCCGTGATGGCGACGATTGCCGATTGATCTAAAGCATAACGGATATCACTCACAGTATTATCGCTTTTTGCTAACCGACGGCCCACAATCGTACTTGAAGCTATCAAGCTGGCAAGGATGAATAATGAAACGAAGCATGTAAGATAAAGCATAAATGGCGTGAGTGGAACAAATTCAACCGGTTCATTTTTCACGTTCATCGGTAACACTCTCACAAAAAGATAATAGCCTTCAATGATTGCCCCACTCATCATGAGCGTACTGACTGGCTTTAGCGAAGATTGACTTAATTTATTAAAATAAAATAATATTGCAAGCGCTGCTACAAATAATATAAAGATACTGAAAAGCGTACTGAGAACCGACAATGGGCTAAAGTGCAAGGAGTGATTTAAAGAAGATGTTCCCATTATATAATTGGATAAAATGGCCATCGTAAACATGAAGCCGCAAAAAACGATTTGCAGGAATTGGGTTTTATACGATATGGCCAATAACCCAACCCCTGCGAGCGCTATCGCTAGAGCTAACGAAAAAATTATTGTAGAAAAGTTGGATGCTGCCATTCCTGAATTATCGAGGGTATATATGACCACAAAATTAAGCGTCCAGATTGCCACTCCCATAGAGCAGCTGCTCCCTATATATACCAGACGTTTATATCTCTCTATCGTCAGTAATGTTGTCAGTAAATCCAAAGCCGTATAACACGCCATTATTATCAATAGTACTGCAATCATAAAGAGGACAGAATTTGATGCCACAATTGATTGTTCCATTTTTTTACTTGATCACCTCTACCGTTCTATTCTCCTATATTGTAATGTAAATTCACAGGACCTCAAAGGTTTTTTATTTCCTTACTCCTATTTGATTTTTACGTAGCACCCCTTGCCTCAAGAAAATGAAGGTTTTTTCATAAATTCAATAAAATGAGAAATACTATTGTTTTGTATGGAGTAGAATATGAATACATGGTAATGACAAGCATTCACAATCCTGTTTCATCATTGCAGGGAATTATCAATAATACCAATAATTATTCAGGAATATATTAATCAAGAATGTTAATTTCTTTATTTAATTATACCTATAGGTTTATAATTAAATAGAACCTATATAGAGAGAAGGAGTGGGGGTCATGATTATGTCAGACCTGGCAGGTGCAAGTACAACAGAAATTATGCAAAAGAAGACCCAGCATAAAAAATTAACACTTAGACAAATTTTACAGAGAGGTCTATTAATTACGATCGGTGCGGTTTTAATGGCTGTCGGCCTCGAGATTTTTTTAGTGCCGAATAACGTAATCGACGGGGGCATAACGGGTATTTCGATTATGTTATCTTACATCACTGGATGGAAGCTTGGAATCTTTCTTTTCATTTTGAATCTTCCTTTCTTTTTTATCGGTTATAAACAAATCGGAAAAACCTTCGCATTATCTACCCTTTATGGAATTTTAGTCCTTTCCATTACCACTACATTGCTTCATCATGTACCAGCTTTCACTCAAGATATCCTCCTAGCGTCCGCTTTCGGCGGAATGATTCTTGGAATTGGTGTTGGAATGGTCATACGATATGGCGGCTCATTGGATGGTACAGAAATACTTGCTATTCTCGCTAGCAAGAAACTCCCTTTTTCCGTTGGGGAAATCGTCATGTTCTTTAATTTATTCATCCTTGGCAGTGCGGGCTTCGTATTCTCGTGGGATCGTGCCATGTATTCGATCATAGCTTACTTCGTGGCATATAAAACGATGGATATTGTCATCGCAGGTTTGGACGAATCCAAATTTGTTTGGATTATCAGTGATGAATTTAATGATATCGGCGATGCGATAATGAATCGTCTTGGACGGGGCGTAACCTTTTTAGCTGGCGAAGGAGCTTATTCTGGTGATGATAAAAAAGTCATCTTTTGTGTAATAAACAGGCTTGAGGAAGCAAAACTTAAAGAGATAGTCAAAAGCTTCGATCCATCTGCATTTCTTGCCGTAGGGGATATCGCGGAAGTTCGAGGCGGTCGGTTCAAGAAAAAGGATATTCACTAAACTCAACTGCTTTTTGCTTCATCCAATTGGCAAAAAGATAAAAAAAGCTGAAGGGAGAATCCCCTTCAGCTTTTTTTATCTAGACTTAATAGTTTCTTGGATTGTTGATTGCTTGAAGCATTCTGGTGCCGGGTTTCATCTCGCTGCTACATAACGGACAAACATGTTCATCATTACTTGTAAAGTTATCGCGAATCCAACCTTTGCAATCTTCTGATGTACATTCCCACACCTTTGTTTCTTCAGGAATGATTTCTTCCGTATTATTTCTTCTATACATATATCTCACTCCTTAGAATTGAATTGACTCCGTCCTGCATAACAGATCACAAGCCATAAAGATAAAAGAAAGAATAGATGGCGTTTAATCTAAATTGTGAGTAAATAACCATTCGCAAATCTAAGTATGATCATTGTTCTTTTCAAACAAACTTTTGAATGGTAAGAACTTGAGATTACGACATGAATTTTTCATATCTCAGTAACCATTATATCATATATATGCTTTACATATTTGAAGAAAGATTCTAAAAAAAGAAATGATTCCCCAAAATGAAACACAGTCCCTGACTTACCCTTCAAGATAACCGAGACTGCGCTGTTTAAGAATCCATTCCATATGGTTCTTCCTGCTCGTTCAATGAACATTTCAATGCGAATCGAGCATGAGAGTAATTTTTAATGCCAAAACCTAAAACAATGAAAGCCCTGCCTCTCTCCCATCCATACGGTTCCTAGACCGTGCCTGCGAGAATCAGATAAAAGCTTGTAAGTACATGTTTATTAATTAAAACCGTCCGTAATTCCAATTGGGTAGATTAAATTCCAAAAGACAAATGGTACATAGAAGTAAGTTAATGAAGAACAGAAATGGATCGAGGAAAATAATTACATGTAGTTCTTTTTTCAAGATGTGTTTAACTTGTTTCTACTTCATCATGAAAATGATGAAAAATTATTTTATTAATAAAAATGTTACTTTAAATTACCCTCCAGTGTTTTCTTTTCATAACACTGAAAATTAACTATACCATAAATATTTTTGTATGTAAAGCCTTAATCCAAAACGAAATCACTCCGTCATACTTCTTTCTTAAAATAAAAAATAAAGAGGCTATGATTCACCTCTTTTATTTAAACGCATTATACTCATTTTCAATTTTTGGAAGTTCCCTGACTTCCTCAACTAATTGACTTCCGCACATTGGGCAATCATAGTTTTCCGAGGCAAAATCTTTTCTCATCCAACCATTGCAATCTGCTGATCCACAAGCATATACTATCGTATCTTCCATAACGATTTCTGGTTCCTCTGAATTCTTTTTACCAAAATACATGAGCAACCTCCTCTTTTTTATATAAAGACTCTGATTAAAGGCGCAAGATTTCTCCTTTTTATCATTCCTAGTATACGCATTAAACTAAATTCTTATTTATTCAATGAAGAAATTATCCAAAAAACCTTAACACCTTTCGTTTTCCAACCCTGCTTTAACCAAGATCGCTTTAATCATGAAGTAGGAAATATGCTCAGGCAGGGCTTCTTTTAGTGGTTTCAATTTTTCAGAATCCAATTGTTTCGCAGTTTCCAAAACAAGATCAAACTCTTTATCCGAGAAAATCTCTTCCCATTTGATATCCAGGTGTTCTTCTGCACACTTTAATAAATGATTTTCAATTGAAACGGAAGACAGCCCTCTCAATGTCCCTATTTCCTTGATTGATTTACCTTCCCGATATAAGCGATAGCTTTCTAAATGAGATTGTTTAGTAGCTCGCTTTACCGTTTCCTTTGTAACCATATTATTCGTTTCTAATTCAGGATGTGCCTGTACATACTGGGAAATCCCTTGTAAGAACACGGATCCGAAGCGTTCAAATTTCTGCATTCCTACGCCTTTAACTTCCAGGAATTCCTCTTCCGTCCTCGGGAGTTTGACGGCCATATCCTTCAAAGATGCATCGGAAAAAATAATGAATGGAGGTACATTTTCCTTACTTGCCAATTCTTTTCTTACCTGTCTTAACTCTTCGAACAACCCATGATCCGCACTGATGCTGCTTACTTTTTTTATTTCCTTACGCAGGACTTTTTTCTGTCCCAGTAGCACTTCCCTGCCAGCATTGGTAACCTTAAGGACCGGAAACTGGCCGCCCGTCATTTCGATGTACTGTTTTGCTGTCAGGAAATCAATGAAATCACCTACATCCTTCGCAGATTGATCATTGATGATACCATAGGTTGAAAGGTTCTGGAATCCGAACTCTTCCATTTTCTTATTGCGTGATCCCGTAAGCACTTGTGAAATCATCGTTTTACCAAATCGTTCACCCATTCGCAACATGCATGAAAGGACCATCTGTGCTTGTGTAGTTACTTCAATAGATTCACGTTTATCTGTACAATTTTCGCAATGACCGCAATCTTCCGGGTTTTCTTCTCCAAAGTATTGAAGGATGAACGCTTGCAAGCACCCTTCGGTAAAACAATAATCCTTCATTTTGTTCAATTTCTTCAATTCCTGGGACTGCCACTCCTGCGAGGGATTTGATTGATCAATCAAGAAACGCTGTATCTGCATATCCTGAGGGGAATATAAGAGGATACATTCACTATCCAAACCGTCCCTCCCTGCACGTCCCGCTTCCTGATAATAACTCTCCATGTTCTTTGGAGTTTGGTAATGGATGACGTATCTAACATTCGACTTATCGATCCCCATCCCAAAGGCGGATGTTGCCACCATCAAGGGAACGTCATCACGAATGAATTGGTCTTGCTGTTCCGACCGGTCTTGTTCATTCATGCCAGCATGGTATCGCCCTGTTTTGAATCCGGCTTTAATAAGCTTGGCATACAAGGTATCGACTTCTTTCCTAGTGGCTGCATATATGATGCCCGATTCACTTTTGTTTTTTTCTAAATAGCGCATTAAAAACCGTCCGCGATTTTCTTCTTTCACAACGGAAAAGAACAGGTTATCTCGAGAAAATCCCGTTGATACTGTATGCTGCACTGATATTCCTAGTGACTGACATATATCATCGGTCACATGCGGTGTGGCTGTTGCCGTTAATGCCAGTACAGTCGGAGCTGATGGCATGTTTTTCAATAAGGTCTTGATTTTTAAATAACTTGGTCTGAAGTCATGTCCCCATTGAGATATACAGTGGGCCTCATCGATGGCAACCAATGAAATTTCCACATTAAATAGATCCTGTTGAAATGCAGGATTCTCCAAACGTTCGGGTGCAACATAAACCAGCTTATATCTACCGTGCTTAATATCATTCATTCTATTGGATGATTCTAACCCAGAAATGGAGCTATTAAGAAATGTGGCATCAATCCCATTTTGTTCGAGGGCATCTACTTGGTCCTTCATCAAGGAAATAAGTGGGGATATCACGAGTGTTACACCTGGTAACAGAAGGGCTGGAATTTGGTAACATATTGATTTACCTCCGCCGGTTGGCATGATTCCCGCTGTGTTTATTCCTTCCAAAACCTGTTCGATAATTTGTTCCTGACCTTTTCGGAAAGATTCATAACCAAAGTATTCCTGTAAATAATCACGTGCTTTTTCCATCAATTTACTACTCCTCCAATTTTCCTTGTTAGGATTTATAAGGATCTATTTCTTTCATTGTACCTGCTTTTCCCGTGAACCAAAAGGACAAAAAAAGCAGACACATTATGTCTGTGTCTGCTTTTTTCAATATATGAACATGTTTTGTATGGTTTAATTAATTCAGGATTTGAACTTTGACGTTTTTAACGCCCCAATTCACGGCATCTTTTTCGTTAGGTACAAAAATGTCCACTCTATTCCCTTTGATGGCACTGCCTGTATCCGCTGCGGTCGCGTAGCCATAACCCTCTACATAAACTTTAGATCCAAGCGGAATGACTGATGGGTCCACTGATATCACCTTTGCATCAGGATTCGCTTTCAAGTTGACTCCTGTGGCTGTAGTACCGCTGCAGCCTTGACAATCAGCCGTATAGGCAGTTGCTCTAACAGTGATTTCTTTTTCGATTCCTGCTTGATCGCTGGATTCATTGTTTGTGTCTGCTTTTTCTGATGATTCTGCTGGTTCCGATTGTTCAACCGGCTTTGTTTGTTCTGCTGGTTTCGATTGTTCCACTGGCTTTGATTGTTCTGCTGGTGCAGCTTGCTCTGATTCCTGTGCAGGCCCTACACTCGCAGCTTCGACTTTATTAGCTGCAGGTTTAATGACCAGTTTCTGACCAGGGTGGATTGTATCTGAATTTAAACCGTTCCAAGATTTAATATCATTTACCGCTACATCATATTTGTCTGCAATTTCCGATAATGTGTCCCCTGACTTTACTTTATGATGCTCTTCTTGAGAAATATGTATGGTTTCTCCGGCATATATCACGTCTGAAGACAAATTGTTCCAAGACTTAACATCTTCTATTGATACTTTATATGTTTGAGATATCCCCCATAATGTGTCTCCATCTTTCACTTTGACATCTTCTGCTTGTACCGGAATTGTAAATGCACCGGATATTGCAGCCGCTGCCGCTAACGATAAGATTGATTTTTTCATATGTTTGTTACCTCCTTGTGAGCTGCTTTATAAGCTACGAGTTAAATCTTAACATAGTTTTTTTCTATACAAAGAACAAACAGATAAAGAATAGATGACAAACATCACAACAAGATAACGAGACTATAACAAGATTTTATAATATTCTGAAAAACATCATTTTCCAGATAATTTCCTTTCCGGGCCAGAGAAGTCATATTATGCATTATCCAGGCATAAAAATTAAAGGCCATATCTTTACAAAGGAGGTATTTTTTGTGACCCGCGAAAAGACTTTTACCTTAGTTAAGTCATATAAACCTTTCCATAGTAAATTCGATCCTTGTCCGCCTATTGGGAGAAAGTATTACAGGACACCTCCTAATTTGTATATTAATTTTCAACCGCCTAATATGGAGCAGTTCACACCGGAAGAAGCTTTGAAATACGGTACACTTTGGAAATTCTTTTATGATTTTTATGATAATCCATATCGGGAAAGGGAGACGTAAATGAATAAGAAACTGGATGATGAATATTATCAGTTGCTTGAACAAATACAGGCTGCCGATTTCGTACTTGTCGAGTTGACCCTTTATTTGGATACACATCCTAACGACCAGCAGGCTTTACAGCAATTTAATCAATTTCATGAATATTCCAAACAACTGAAATCGGTTTTTGAGCCTAAATATGGTCCATTATTGGGATTTGGAAACAGTCCAGGCGGTGAAAATAAATGGGAATGGGGCCAAGGCCCTTGGCCATGGCAGGTATAAGGAGAGATGAGCTATGTGGGTTTATGAAAAGAAGCTGCAATATCCAGTTAAAGTAAGAGATTGCAATCCTCGATTGGCTAAATTTTTAATAGAACAATACGGGGGTGCTGATGGTGAGTTGGCTGCAGCACTCCGATACTTAAATCAACGATATACAATTCCGGATAAAGTGATTGGCCTGCTTACGGATATCGGAACGGAAGAATTCGCTCATCTAGAAATGATTGCCACAATGATTTATAAACTTACAAAAGATGCCACACCACAGCAGATGGCAGCCGCCGGGCTAGGGGACCACTATGTTAATCATGATAGTGCCCTTTATTATCATGACGCAGCGGGGAACCCGTGGACTGCCACTTATATCCAAGCCAAAGGAGACCCCATTGCGGATTTATATGAAGATATCGCCGCTGAAGAAAAGGCCAGAGCAACCTACCAGTGGTTGATTGACATCTCGGATGATCCTGATATCAATGATTCACTCAGGTTTTTACGTGAAAGGGAAATTATCCATTCGATGAGGTTCAGGGAAGCTGTGGAGATTTTAAAAGAAGAAAAAGGTAAAAAGAAGTTCTTTTAATGAAATTCACATAAAAAAAGGCAGCGGAGAAAATCCGCTGCTTTTTCATTTACGGTCTGAAGAATATGTCCATCCATCTTCCTGGTAAATCTTTTCTTCTTTCATCAGTTTGCCGAGAGCACGCTTGAACGCTCCCTTGCTCAAACCGAAGTGAAACTTAATATCATCAGGTGGCGTTTTGTCACCATAAGGCATTGCACCGCCGCGATTCATTAAATAATTGAAAATGACATCAGCATCTTCCCCCATTAAATCTTGTTTAAAAGGGATTAATGAAACGTTAAGCGTTCCATCTTCTTTACTATCAATGACGCGCCCTTCAACTAATTCACCAAGACGGGGCTCCTCCTTACGTTCACTTTCGTGAATGAAACAGCGGTACCCTTCTTGTGAAATAAAGAAAGACCCAACCATAAGTAAACGATAGACATTTCCTTTAACACTGGTGTTACGGACTCCTTTTAAAGGAGCTTTCACTGCAATCTCCTGAATTACATCTTCCGTTGCAAGGTTACCAAACAGGCGATCATGACGATCTGTCTTCAGGGATACATATAAACGATCACCAACCTCAGGCCATAAGCGATCTATATTCGGAAGGTCATCCAGGGATACAAGAATATCTTTGGAAAGACCGATGTCCACAAAAACACCCAGTTTTCTTTTCACATTGACAACTTCTGCCCAGCCATATCGATCAATCTGAATTTCGGGTATCTTCATTGTCGCTGTTAGCCTTGCTTGTTTGTCATGATAGATGAACACAGTTACTTCATCGCCAATCTCAAGTTCCGTTCCTTCATTCATTTCATTATGATGAAGTAAGACATCTTCTGAACCGTCCGTTAAAAACCATCCGAAATCAGCCTTACGTTCCACTTCTAACTCTACAGCCATGCCGGCCTGAATTTTTTGCATGAATAAAAATCCTCCTGTAACTTACCTTTACCTACAATTGTACCCAATTATTTATTTTTCCAACATATTTGAATTTATCATTTTTTTGTTGTTCTGTATACCTATTACGGTTTTTTATTTTTTACCCCTTATTTTCTTCATGGAATGCCTGAGGGATGAGAATCTGCCCTTGTTTACCGTTACTTAACGAGGTACGCATGCATCACTTGGATAATTGGCTAGGTTTATAAGGTTTAACTAAATAATCTTTGGCCCCCAATGAAATTCCCTTCTCCCTTTCGTCAAGTGCGGCCGATACAAAAACGGGAATCCCCTTCAAGTCAGCAGATCTTTTCAATTCCCTCAGGATCATCCAGCCGTCCATCTCTCCCTCTTCAAGAAGGATATCCAGTACAATGGCATCCAGGGGTGAGGTTTTTAGCATTTGAAATGCCTTTCTACCACTTTTGAAAAAGCTGACGTGGAAGCCACTGTCCATCAATTCATATTTTAGCAGTTCCGCCAAGAATAATTTATTTTAATTTGTCATAAAGTTTACTTATTTACCTGGCTTACCTTGTCAGGTATTTCGGTGATATAATTTAATGATCAACAGAAAGGAAAAAGAAATCATTCATGACAAAAAAATTGTATTACACATCCACCAAAACTTCCCAATGGGATACCAAAATTCAGGAGAGCTTTGAAGAAGATGGATATTACTACATCACTCTTGAAGAAACCGCTTTTTATCCCGAAGGGGGCGGTCAGCCTGCAGATACTGGTATAATAGAAGGAATTACCGTTCTTGACGTTCAAAAAGGCAATGATGGAAAGATTCTGCATAAGACGGAGAAAAGGCCAGATTCAGAAATCGTTCACTGTGAACTTGATTGGTCCCGCCGCTTCGATCATATGCAACAGCATAGCGGCCAGCATTTACTCTCTGCTGTCTGCAGGGAACTGTTCGACTCTAATACGGTCAGCTTTCACCTTGGAAAAGAATATTTAACGATCGATTTAATGTCAGGATTTCAATGGACTGAAGTACATACGGCTGCTGCTGAAAAGCTAGTTAATCAATATATCATCGAGAATCGCGAAATACTTATCTATTACGTGACAAACGAGCAATTACAGACACTTCCTGTCGTCAAAATACCTAAAGTTTCAGAGAATATCCGTATTGTTGAGATTGAAGGGGTTGAATATAACCCCTGCGGCGGAACTCATGTAGGGCGTACTGGTGAGATTGGCTTAATAAAGATTTTCAAAACGGAAAAGCAGAAAGAACATACCCGTCTCTATTTTAAGTGTGGCTTCAGGGCATTGAACGATTATTCCGAAAGTCTAGGAATTCTTTCAGCATTATCTAATAAGTTCAATACCGGACGTACAGAGATTCTGAATAGGGTGGAGAAACTGGAGAATGACTATAAGCTGCTGCTATCGGCAAATGAAAACTTAAAACTTGAAAATGCAAACTTTCTTGCTGACTCCCTGCTTGCAGAAAATGCAGGGGGATTCATCTCTCATATTTTCGAAGATAGCTCAATGAAAGATCTGCTTTACCTTGCAGGTACGATCGTAAAAAAGGAAAAGGTTACCGTATTATTAGCATCAAGTAAGGAGCAAAAGGTCATCCTTTCGCACAGTGGGGCCACCCCCTTTCATTGCGGACAATATTTCAGGGCTGAACTCGGTTCGTATAATGGGAAAGGCGGAGGGAACGAACAGACTGCACAAGCAGGTTTTGCGTCACAAAATGACTTAATTGCATTTTACCAATACACAGTTGAAAAATTAGGCCATAATCCTGGTATATAAAATCTTTGCGCAGTGGTTGAAGCCATTCGTGATGAACACGGAATTCATGACTTCCCAGAATGAGAAAAGAGAGGACAAATTTATGTCCTCTCACTTTTTATTCTTCCATTTTCAATTTCACTAACCCGTGTTCTTCAATATGAAGATGATATTTTTCCTCGAGCTCCATGATACGTTTAAACGCTTCCTCCCGGGTGTATTCATGTTTTTTTGACTCCTCGGCAAACTCTTTTCTAGCCAAATGGTAAGCAAGCTTATCCCTGAACACTCCTTCTTCATACTCATTTATGACTTCATGAAGTTGCTCCTCCAATTCCCTGCTTATATCATAAATTTCATATTCCTTCACAAACTGTACTCCTTCCATGCCAAAATCTTTGGCAAAGGAATTGAGATACTGTTCCACTTCACTGAACTCTTTATTATCTACAGTATCGGAAGCAACCCAATATCCGTACTGAACCATTTTGAATAATGTCTCATACTGTTTCTTGGTAAAATTGATTTTCATTGTCGATACTCCTTTTCCGGTTTCCTTACAACAAAAAGAATAAACCGCAATGGAACAAAAGTCCAATGCGGTTTATTCTCAATCCAATATTTCCGTTACAGAAAAATAAGCTGCTTTTTCCGTATCTACGACATAATGGCAATCGCCTTTAACTAAATTATAATAACGGTGCTTTTGAATATTTGATATCATTTGAGTTGAGTCATCGCCTTCAACATCATGCTCTAGTTCTTTGCCTCCCGGAAAATAAAAACTAACTTTCAATTTCATCTTTCTCATCCTTCCCCTCATCTGGTTGAATCACTCTTTTATTTCTTATCCTTTCTCATGCAGTTTTAAACATAAATAAAATGCTTATTCACTTTTTCCATGATATTCTAGGGAAAAATACGAAAATCAGAAGGTGTTTTCATGAAGATAAGGAAAGCCGTAGAAGAAGATGTAATTGGAATAGCAAATGTACATATTAACAGCTGGAAAACGACTTATAAAGGAATCCTCCCTGAACAATATTTGTCCTCCATGAATCTGGAAGCCAAAAAGAAAAACTGGCTAAGAAATTTAAAGATGTTGCATAATGCCACCTTTGTAGCGGAAAACGCCAATGGGGAGATCATCGGTTTCGCTGCCGGCGGGCCTGAACAAACGAATGATCCGCATATTCAAGGTGAAGTATATGCCATTTATTTTTTAAAAGAATATCAACGACAGGGACTCGGCCGAAAAATGATAAAAGCGGTCATGCATGAGCTTATTGAAATGGGACATAAGAATTTAATAATCTGGGCATTAAAGGATAATCCTTCATGCGGTTTTTATAAAGCCCTTGGCGGCCAAGTGATAGCTGAAAAAACCGTTAAAATGGCAGGCATCGAGCTCACCGAAATCGGTTTCGGGTGGGAAGATATTCAGGAGATCCTTTTGCATTTGTAAGTGTATCCCGAGGAGGGTGGTTACACTCCACCCTACCCCTTTCATGTCTTGATAAGGAAAGCACTTTTCTGATTACCTAAAAAATACAGCCTGTGCAATGGCCTTGTCATTGTTACGTACAGCAATTTGATATCAAGTTCATTTCCATGGCAATATACTTCTTCCAGGGATATTGCAAATACGACATCGAATTCGAGACCTTTGGCTTGATAGGAAGGAACAATCAACGTTTTATCCTTAGGGATGTTTCCCGCTTCATTTATTAAATGAAAGCCTTGATGGAATACTCTTAGCTTCTCGTTTGCCAGTTTGCAATCTTTCATCGTTTTGGCAATAACGGCAAACGTTTTAAATCCTTCTTCTTTAAGGCTTGCAATAAGTTCGATAAGTTTTTCTTCCCAACCTTCCTTTTCAATGGTAATGAATTCTGGATTTTTGCCATGACGGACTACAGGTTCAACCTCCGGGAAATCATATGTTAATAACTGAAGTATTTCATTAGCTTGTTTCATTATTTCAACAGTTGTTCTGTAGCTTTTTTGTAATTCAGTATACGTCGCCCGAGGGAAAATACGGCTGTGAACCTCTTCCCATGTTTGAAGTCCGCGGTATGAATGGATGCCTTGTGCAAGATCGCCTACAAGTGTGAACATATCGGTATCCACTGCCGTCTTTAGTGCCTGTAACTGCATGAAGCTGTAATCCTGTGCCTCATCAATGACGACATTTTTTGCTTTGTTTTCTTTATCAACACCAAAAAGCCGCTCCTGAAGATATAATAATGCTCCTAAGTCCTCCATCTCATAACTTTTAACAGAAAATAATTTATGATTATACTCACATAATACACTGGCATCTTCAACAGTAAGTTTACCGTTGCTGTAAGAGGCAAGACGCTCCGGATCTTCGTATAACTCCTGATAATAATCCAGGAGATCCTTACTTTTGAATTGCTTAAAATACCCTTTTACGGAAGAACGGATCGCCTTTTGGATCTGTCCTATCCTTTCCTCCTTTTTATCGAGGCATTTTGTAACAAAATCCTTACGTATGACTGGATCAATATTTTTATAGAGAGCCTTCTCAATTTTGGCATCATAAAGGTCAACAACACGTTCAAGCATTGTTTTCTTTTTCAATTTCACTTCATTTTGTAAAATGGCCTTCAGTTTGTCCAGCCTGCTGTATAACGGTAAATACCAATAATCCTCTTCCAATAATCTAATGAACTTCTTAGCGGAATAGAGGCGATATTTATCACAATAAAAATCACCATTCGGATGAAAACCCCTGAAAATATCCTTTACATATTCGTCCAATATATATTTAAAGACAGGGGAGCCCTTCAGGCCTGATATCCAGACGGCTGAATCAATTTCTTCATCATCCTTTTCCAGCAATCGAGTTAATTTATCATCCGCTACAAGCTTCACTTGCTTTCCTATCGCTGCCTGAACATATTCGGAAAATGTGAATTGTTTAACCTTTTCGACACCTAATTCAGGTAAAGCTTCAGATATGTAATCAATGAACACCCGGCTCGGAGCAAGAATCATTAATTGTCGCGGATCGAACAAGTCTTTATAGTGATAGATGAAATATGAGATCCTATGTAAAGCAATTGTAGTTTTACCACTGCCCGCTGCGCCTTGGACAATGATAGGTTTATTCAAATCTGCACGAATGATTTTATTTTGTTCTTCCTGGATCGTGGTAATGATATCTGTCAATCGATTGCTGGAACTTTTGGAAAGGGACTCCTGCAATAATTCATCCGTTGTTGTTAAATCAATGTCCCTTATCTCATCCAATTCACCTTCTTCGATCATTAGCTGTCTTTTTAAAGTGATGTTCCCGCTGAATTTCTCTCCTTCAGCTTCATATTCTATTTCACCAATCCGTCCCTCATAATAGAGGTTTGCTATCGGGGATCGCCAATCGACGATGATCTGTTCCTGGCTTTCCCTCTGATAAAGCGATGTTTTTCCGAAATAAAGGACTTCGCCTCTATCACCGTCATTCCTTTCGAAATCCACTCTTGCAAAGTAGGGCTTTTTACTTGCTTTGCGCAAACTTTCCAGTTCGGTTTTGGACATCTCAAAAAAGTTGGCCGTCGTCAGCAACTGTGAATATAAGCCTGCTTCAGACCAATCGGCATCGCTAAAAGCTTCTTGCATATTCCGCTGAAACTGATCTTTGCTTGTTTCTGATGTTTTGATGACTACATCGATATAACGTTTCGTAAAATCCAGCCGCTGTCGTTCCTGTTCAAAATCAGGGTGATTACCCAATGAAACCACTTCCCCTTCCTTATTTAGTTATCAAACTCATTAAAAATGCCGATGCTAAGACGAAATGGACATTTATACTATCAGAAAAGCCAATGGTTGACAAATCTGGAGACATAGAATGATATAGTTGAAATTTCTCCTTCCCTGATATTTCATATAATTTGTAGAATGCACTAAATATTCCAGATTGGATTTTGCTATAATATGTTGACTTATGAAGGAGCATCCAAAATGCTTTCAGGAGGAGAACCATTGAATACTTTTTTTACCATTCTGGGAGTAGGAAGTTTGATTTCTACTTCATCTGATGGATATCACACAGTATCCGTTGCAATTATGTTAATGACAATTATACTATCCTCTTTATACATAATGATATGCAATGAATTTATTGTATATCATAAAGATATCAAACCCATCAAGCAGGCCTTGGAAGTCCTTCAAACCTCCTATACGACTGCTCGGAAGATTCCTACGCAGTAGCCCAACCCTGATATTGCATTACTTAGAGGCAACCATACTTAACGTCTTACTTGTTATTTTATTTATATATTGGGAAAAGCAGATTTCAGGCACTTTGGTGCTATCGGTATTGATCATTAGTGTATCTATGTCTGTGATCCAAGCTTTAATTGACTTTTTCTTATCCAGATGGCCCCGGCAAAAGGGGCGGACATCATAGAAAGATATAGTATGGGCGGGGAATTATTATAGCTGGGACCGGGCGTTAAGCATCATCATGAAAGGTATGATGGAATGGAATACCCCAATGGACTGCCAGGGGGAAGGCATACCATTATTCGGTCGGAATATTGCCGTTGCAGACGCCTTTGATGCAATGACCTCCGATAGAGCCTACCGTACAGGGATCCATGGAAAAGGCATTGGAAATCCTTGAAGATGGTATGGGCAGGCAGTGGGAACCATACCTCGCCAAATGCTTCATCAAAATGAAAAGAAAAGAGCTTTTCGATTCCGGCACTGGCATACCGAATCAAAAACGGCTGAATGATCCTGAGGGGCGAACCCTCCATAACATACAGGAATTTAATTCTAGATACATTTTTTTACAGATATAGCCTGACTAAAAACTTTTTAATGTACTTACATTAGGGTAAAGTGCTCGATTATACCTTTCCTCTACAATTGTCATCATCTCTTAACATAAATAACGTTAATTTAATATTTTATTGTAAACTGCCATTATATACTTAAATTACAATTAAATAATTTTTTTAAGAAAGTGGGTACTGTCATGGAAATAAATGAAAGACAACCAATGCTATCCCCTAAATTAATCCATGAACTTGAAACTTTATCATCCAAAACAAATATGCCTATTTCCGAACTATTGGAAATATCTGTAGCATCACTATTGGAAAAGGTGAACAATACCAAAGAACTAAATGTCGGACTTAATAATAAGGAAATGATTTTAAGAAATAAAATCATCATTAATCAAAATAAAGAGGTTTTGAATAACCAAAGCACTTGACCATATAGGTGAAGTGCTTTTTGGTTCCTAACCGCCGCTGTTCATTGATTAAATATTCTATCGTGGTTTCCAATGTAATATTTATACCTTGAATTGTAATTTACCCGCCAAAAAAATCGCATCGGATTCAAAATATAGATTTGCATAAAAAAAAAGCAGCTATTAAACTGCTTATCAATAAATCATGGTTTATTTGATGTCACGTATGTACCTGCTATGAAATCATGTATCGCTCTATGGTCTTTCCTTAGGCCGACCATGAATGCACTAACAATAAATCCTATCCCCAATGTAATGGCATATACCAAAGCAGCAACTAAATACCTCAATAACATTGTGCCTATTCCTAATTTTTTGCCGTCCATCCTTACTATGCGTATTCCCATAATCCTTTTACCGACTGTATACCCATACCAAAATATCGGGACAAGCAGCATGTATAGGAAGTCGAAGAACGTTGAAAAGTTTTCATTTTCCCAATCTCCAGTAATCAACCCGAAAATTATCGCTAATGGTAAAGATACTATTATGCCATCCAATACTCCTGCTAAAAAACGTTTCCAAAAACCTACTGAATCACTCATTTATGATCCTCCTGTCGTGTTAGTTACAGTTACCTATATTACCAATTAAAAGGTTGATACGTAATGAGTCCTTATGCCCATAAATTTCTTCGGTGAAAAAATAAAACATACTTTATACGCGACAATTTAAAAACAAAATTAAATCCTTGTGTAATTTTTGCTTATAAACGGTTGTTTTTGCTAATCTGCCTTTAATTTTCATAAGAAATAAGATACAATTTAACGAACGGCATTTAAAAATTATTGAAAACTGCTGTTTGTGTGAATCAGCGTATAACTAATGAAACAAAGTGTTGGACACGTTGAAACAAAAGTATTTTGGAGGAATGTAAATAAATGATTACAGTAAATAATGTTGGTTTACGCTATGGCGATCGTAAACTGTTTGAAGATGTTAATATAAAGTTCACGCCTGGTAACTGCTATGGCCTGATTGGGGCGAATGGTGCGGGTAAATCCACTTTCTTAAAAATCCTTTCAGGTGAAATTGAAGCGCAATCCGGCGATGTCCATATGGGGCCTGGCGAACGCCTTGCCGTTTTAAAACAAGATCACTTCGCTTATGAAGAGGAAGAAGTCCTTAAAGTTGTCATTATGGGACATGAAAGATTATATGAAGTCATGCAAGAAAAAGATGCTATTTATATGAAGGAAAACTTCACGGATGAAGACGGAATGAAAGCGGCCGAACTTGAAGGTGAATTTGCCGAATTAAACGGCTGGGAAGCTGAACCTGAAGCTTCAATCCTCTTAAAAGGCCTTGGCATTGCAGAAGACCTGCATACAAAGAAAATGGCTGAGTTGAACGGTGGCGACAAAGTTAAAGTATTGCTTGCCCAGGCACTTTTCGGGAAACCGGATGTTCTATTACTGGATGAGCCTACCAACCACTTGGACTTAAAAGCGATCAAATGGCTGGAAGAATTCTTAATCAACTTTGAAAACACTGTTATCGTAGTTTCCCATGACCGTTACTTCCTTAACAAGGTTTGTACACATATCGCGGATCTTGATTTCGGTAAAATCAAAATTTATATCGGTAACTATGACTTCTGGTATGAATCAAGCCAGCTTGCCCTTAAACTGACTCAAGATGCCAATAAGAAAAAGGAAGAAAAAATCAAAGAGCTACAAAATTTCATCGCGCGCTTCAGTGCCAATGCATCGAAATCGAGCCAGGCGACATCCCGTAAGAAATTATTGGATAAAATCAGCTTGGATGACATCCAGCCTTCTTCGCGCCGCTATCCATATGTAGGCTTTACACCTGATCGTGAAATCGGGAACGACCTGCTTCGTGTAGACGGACTCTCGAAAACGATCGATGGTGTAAAAATATTGGATAACGTCAGCTTCACGATGAATAAAGGCGACAAGATTGCATTTGTCGGTAAAGATGAGATTGCTAAAACAACAATGTTCAAAATCTTAGCAGGTGAAATCGAACCGGATAGCGGCTCATTCAAATGGGGCGTTACGACCTCTCAGGCATACTTCCCTAAAGATAATGCTGAATTCTTTGAAGGTGTCGATTTAAATCTTGTCGATTGGCTCCGTCAATATTCTCCTAATGACCAGAGTGAAAGCTTCCTGCGTGGTTTCTTGGGCAGAATGTTATTCTCTGGCGATGAAGTCACGAAAAAGGCAAGTGTACTTTCAGGGGGCGAAAAAGTCCGTTGTATGCTTTCCAAAATGATGTTAAGCGGTTCGAACGTCCTAATGCTTGATGAACCTACCAACCATCTGGACTTAGAGTCGATTACGGCATTGAACAACGGTTTGATCAGCTTTAAAGGATCTATGATCTTCTCTTCTCATGATCATCAGTTCATCCAAACTATAGCGAACCGAATCATTGAACTTACACCAAAAGGTACAGTCGATAAGCAAATGAGTTATGATGAATACCTTGAAAATGGCGAATTGCAAAAGCAAGTGGCTGAAATGTACAAATAATACTTTTATGAAAGCACATCCTTATTGGATGTGCTTTTTTCGTTCCCGATTCTTCTGCTCCATTTATTTCATATCTTTAATGTATTGAAGGTATAAAAAACACGCTGCAATAAATATAATAATATTCACCGAAAGATGGGCACTGAATAATTTCATCGATAAAAAGGTATATTGGTAAAAGAAGGAGTGAGTTAGAATTGGATGGTCATACAGTGAAAAATATTTTTGATGATACAGGATACCTTTTTTTATATGATAAATTCAGTTATCATTTTTATATATCCGGATTGTTCGATTTAGTGGAACAAGAAAAAGTAATCTCGGATTTCTTAAATTCTTATGGCTTCGACGATAAAAATCCTCTCTTTTTTGACGACTTTTCCTTTTACTTTAATTGCTTTCATTATTCCCACCAAAAACAAAAGCTGCTTAATTACTTGAAAACCGAGTATGACGAACATATTTGTTAAGTATAAAAGGCCAGATAAACTGATCCAGCCTTTAAACGAGCACTAATCAAAAAAAGGTAATAGCATATAAGTGCTACTACCTTAGACTGTAGACAAACTCGATGAAAATCGTGTTTTCTACAGTTTTTTTACGGTTTGTACAATTTGAACGTTGATTTCCTCTACAGGCACTCGCTTTCCGCGGGCGGTCCGGGAGCCTCCTCGGCACCTTTGCTCCTGCGGGGGTCTCCCCTGGACTCGCTTTTCCCGCAGGTGTCTCCCACACCCGCTCCAATCAACTTTGTTTTAACTTTTAGATGGAACCCTTTTGCCTAAAGTCTTCATTGATTTAGAATAGAATACCTACAACTTAAGGTGTTGAGGAGGATGCTTTCTAAACATGATTCTATTCAGCAAGATCAATTGGTGCAAGTGAACCATTTGGTTTGTAAATTTGACTCCCATTAATAATTCTTTATTTATCCTCTTTTGGTATAATGTGTTTTATTTTTCTTCATTTTTTCTATATTGCATTTTTCAATACATAACGAACATTTGTATTTTTATTGATATTTTTTAAAAACCTACCGTCCTTTAGATAATTTTTGAAATCACTCATACTTCATAAAGAATTCACTAATTTTTGCCAATTTCCACTTCAGTTACATCCTTCGTAAAAGAAAAAACAATTCGACCTATTACACCCAACAGTTTTTCCTCCAAGTATTGAATAACAGGGGTATGGTAATGCCCTGAAGATTCTAAAATGACCATAGGCATCTGCCCTGTCACCTCTTCTATTTCTTTTAGAAATCCTATAAAATGATCTAATTCCTCTCTAGGATGGTTAATTGAAAAGCTCTTTCCATATGGTTTAGATTGATCTAAACATGCCTGGACTTGGCTCACTCCCTTTGCCACATCCAGACCAACTACTGTATTCAGCGTTTTTTCCTCCTCTACTTACTAACCAGTACCCCCAGTCCTCCATGTAGTGTCATAGCTTCGCTTGTTATACGAGATATACGTCCCAAACAGCCTCAAACATGTTTCTACAAGTAGGAGTGGACTGTTTAGTTCACGGGATCATGTCCCCCGCACCCGAACGTACTACTCTGGCTACTGATATAATAGATTGGTGGAAATGAAGGAGGAACGGGGTTTATCCATTTCTCATACAACGATTATGCGGTGGGTTCATCAGTATGGTCCTGAATTGGACAATCGGATCCGAGTTACCTCAAACAAATAACTCTTGGAGAGTCTATGAAACATATATCAAACAGATTGATTACGGAATCAGTCTGTCCAAAATCAAAAAGAATTCCTCCATCAATTGTTTGGACTTCCAGCATAAGATACGATTCCGTTAGGAATATATGTGCTTTATTCTCTTTTACTTTTTTTGGACTTTAATTGACTTAAAAAATCCAATTCTAAAATAGTTTAAAGATATGAAAAATGGTCGAGATTTTATAAAAGATATTTCCACGCCTTGCAAATAGCCACTCTCTTATTACTTAGGCAAGTAGCTACACCCCTCAAAACTTATTTTGTATTTTGTTTGGGAAGTGTAATTTTCGCCAGCACGAAGAATAATATCTCCAAAATCTTCAAACTCAATCGCTCCTGGGGCAGCTTGGGTTTCAAATGTTATTCCACCATGTTGGATTAATTTTTCTCCGTGCATAAGTGGAACCCCTTCCACAAAGTTCGCAGTATAAACTACGATCGTAGGCTCTTCTGTGTATACCTCAACTTTTATTTTCTCGTCGGGACTAATTAATTTGGCTGCAGTTTGATGAAGTCCTGAGCACGTAAGGAAGAATGGATGGTCGATTCCTTGAACCTTATTAACTTCTGCGTCAATGGCTTCAAAGGTTGATTTTAATTTCTTCGGGGTTCGAAAATCATAAGGCGTGCCAATTGTGCTTCGCTTTTCCCCAGTTACCGTGGTATCGTCATTTACTGGTGCAAATTCTTCAGAAAAGATTTGTAAGGAATGATCATCGATTGGATTGCTGGGATGCCCTGTTAAGTTAAAATAGACGTGATTGGTCGGATTGAAAATTGTGTCTTTATCACTTTTTGCTTGATAGCTCACTGACCAAATATTTAAGTTGTCTAATGTATAAGTCACACTTACTTTCAAATTCCCTGGAAATCCATTCTCGCCATCAGGTGAGTGGGTTGAAAAGATGATCGATGCACTTTCATCCGTCTCCTTCACTTCATAATCCCAGATTTTTTCATCGAATCCAGGGTTGCCACCGTGTAATGTATTCCCTAATTGATTTACAGATGTTTGGTAACGTGATTCACCAATTGAAAATTCGCCATTTTTTATTCTTCCAGCGACTCTTCCTATGGTTGCTCCATAATATGTTTCTTTTTTGTAATCCTCAAGCGAGTCAAATCCCAATACGATATTAGTACGACCCGTTTCCGTTAGGACGAACAGATTGACGATTCTTGCACCAAAGTTTGTAACTTCCATTCTTACTCCATGATCATTTTCTAAAGTAAACAGCAAGACTTCATTTCCAAACGAGCTTTGTGATGCTTTCATTTTTTCGGCTCCTTCCCTATTAAATTCCTTCATATAAATAAAGCTTAAAAACCATGAATTGCACAAAAAGTTCATCAAACATTTTTAATAGTTGAAAAGCCGAAGTAGCAACTTCGGCCTTAAGACAGGGAATCATATGAGTAAATCAACATGTTCATGATGTGTATGTGTAGATCATAAATACAGAAGTATTTTCCCTTATGACCCCCTGATTAAAAATGCATGCTTAGCTTCTTTGAATTCTGCTCCAAATATCATAGGTCTAAATTAAGCACTTTTCCCCTTAGTTTGTCTACTTTCTCCAATTTTTTCAATTTCCTCCAAAGTATGACCTCGAGTCTCAGGAACGCATGTCCGGATAAATAAAACACCAAGTAAACAAATAGCACCAAAGATTGCAAAAACAGCTTCTTGAGACATCGAAGCGGTCATGATTGGAAACAGCAATCCAACCAAGAAAGAACCTATCCAGTTAAATGATGAAGCTAATCCTGACGCACGACCGCGAATTACCAGCGGGAAAATTTCTCCAACGATGACCCAAGTTAAGGGAGCCCACGTGAATGAATAAAGTGCTACATAGATACTTAAAAAAACAACCATCATCATCGGATTTGCATTAGGAATTAATAAATTCAATATTGCCGGCAAAATAAAGGATAGCCCCATAATTGTTCCGCCTATTGTTAATAAAGTACGGCGATTAAATTTATCAGCAATCATAAGGAATATTAATGAACCTAGTACGAGAATAACCCCTTGAATAATTGGCCACATCAATACTGAGCTGGCTTCATGCCCTGTTGCCTTTTCCACAATCATAGGAATATAATAAAAAATTGCGTTTGCGCCCTGGAATTGTTGAAACGCAGCAACACCCACACCAGCAATTACTAAATAACGGTATTTATTACTTAAAAGTGTACCCCATGATGCTTTTTGATTTACCTTTGCTTCCTCTTTAACAGTTTCTTGAATTTGTGTTATTTCAGAATCAATTTGTTCTTTGTTAGAGCGAATAAAGCCCAACACCTTACGAGCTTCATCAATTTTATTGTTCTTAATTAAAAAACGTGGTGATTCGGGTAACCTTGACACTCCAATAAATAAGATCAAAGCAGGTACGGCAGCCAAACTAAGCATCAACCGCCATGCCATTGTTCCTGGCAAGTCTTTCAATAAATAAGCGACAATGTACGAAAGCAACATTCCAGAGACAATCATTGTTTGATTAATTCCTGACAGACGTCCACGTAACCGTGCAGGCGCCATTTCCGACATATAGGCTGGGACCAACGCAGAAGCAGCACCAACAGCCAACCCTAATAAAATCCGAGCAACAATCATAAAAAGGATCCCATTATGAGGGGATATTCCTGCCAAAATGGATCCAACAGCAAAAATGATAGAAGATATTAAAATCATTTTCCGCCGTCCTAAACGATCAGAAAGTTGTCCGGCCAGGGCACCTCCAAAAATAGCTCCAAACATCAACGAAGAGGTAATCCAGCCAATAGCACCAGGGTTGTTTTGAAGGTTCCAATCATGTTGCAGAAAAGGCAAAGCACCCGTCATAACGCCGATATCATAACCGAAGAGAATGCCTCCAAAAGCCCCAAAAAAATAAATGAATCCACTTGAGATTTTCTTTCCATTAACCATAAAAATTCCCTCCTCAAGGTTTTAAAATTATTTTTTTAAAAAATCCCACTACTAAAAATATTGATAGCTTTGAAAGAAAATAATACTAGTGTTTTCAAACTACAAATACATGCTAGTAGATTCATCCTAAAAGTTATTTATTAGGATGAATTCTTGGTAGTCAATGCGCTATTAAAACGCTTTCATCTTTTTCCTGAAAATCATGAACACGCTTACGAATAAAGGGATCACACTAATGGTTACTATTTTCATTCTTCAACTTCTGGAGTACCTATTTTTCCCTCCTAGGAAGCAGAGCCTCCTTGGAGGGGGAGACATTACTTAATAACTACGTATTCCAAGCCAACAAGCTTTGCATACGTTGTGATTTGGTCTGTTGTTAAATTCAATGAAACAACTGTATGGTGACCGCCACCATTCTCCAGCCAAGCTTTCACTCCATCTTGGAAGTTTGGCTTCACTTCCCAAAGCACACGGGCCACTGGAAGGTTTGGTGCTGGAATGGTTGGCTCAAATGCAGAAACTTCATTAATCAAAAGTTTATAGTTTGTACCAAAGTCAGCCATGGAAACGACGACGCCGTCTCCTGCTTTGCCGTCGAATACTAAACGTGCTGGATCTTCACGATCACCTATACCTAATGGAGATACGACGATTTTTGGTTTGTTACTTGCTAATGATGGGTCGACTTCAAGCATATGTGATTGAAGGATTGATTCCTGTCCAGCAGCTAATTCATATGTGTAATCTTCCATAAAGCCAGTTGATTGGTTATGGCTCATCACTTTCAGTAAGCGATCAAGTGCTGCCGTCTTCCAATCCCCTTCACCCGCAAAGCCATATCCTTGTGCCATCAAACGTTGGACGGCAAGACCAGGAAGTTGTTTCATTCCATGTAAATCTTCAAAGTTCGTTGTGAAGGCCGTATAACCACCATCATCAAGGAAACGTTTAATCGCAATTTCATAGCTTACCTGTACCTTTACGCTTTTCTCCCACTCTTCCCTACTGTGGGTACCATAATCAAATTCATAAAGACCTTCGTATTCTGCAAATAAAGCATCAATTTCTTCATCAGTAACCGCATTTACATATTGAACAAGGTCTCCGATTCCAAAATAGTCAACTGTCCACCCAAATTGGATTTGCGCTTCAACCTTATCCCCTTCGGTTACTCCAACGTTTCGCATGTTGTCTCCAAAGCGAGCGACCTTAATGTTGAAGCTTTCGTTATAAGCAACCGCTACGTCCATCCATTGTGCAATTTGCTGTCGCACTTCAGGGCGCTCCCAATATCCAACAACAACTTTATTTTGTTTTTTCAAACGGGCATTGATAAAACCATATTCACGGTCACCGTGAGCGGATTGGTTTAGGTTCATAAAGTCCATATCAATCGTTGCCCAAGGAATACTTTCATTGAATTGTGTAGCTAAATGAAGCAATGGTTTTTGTAATAATTTTGTTCCACGAATCCACATTTTTGCAGGTGAGAAAGTATGCATCCAAGTGATGACACCGGCAACTTCATTACGATAGTTGACTTCTTTCATGATGCTTGTGATTTTATCTGCACTAACAGCTAAATCTTGCAATACTAGTGGATAAGGTAAAAAACCGCTTTCATTTAATGCATCGGTTATCGTTTGTGCATGCGCCTTGACCTCCGCTAACGCTTCTTCCCCATATAGATGTTGTGATCCTACGACGAACCAAAATTCCTTTTTATCTGTTGTTAACATAATAAACCTCTTTTCTTAATTCTAATGGTTTGATAATTTGATAGAGTTTATCTTAATTTTGACCGTAATAAGCATATTTTCCATGTTTTCGTAAATAGTGTTTATCCAAAATATTTTGTGGTAATTCTTTTGCAAAATGATTTAATTCCCGTGTAAATAAATTCATTTTCGAAACTTCATCCAACACCACACTATTCATTACAGCGGATTTTGCATCCTTGCCCCAAGTAAACGGACCATGACCATGAAGTAAGACGCCAGGAACGGCTAAAATATCTAACCCACGCTCTTCAAATGTTTCGATGATTAACTTCCCAGTCTCCACTTCGTACCCACGATCAATCTCCTCTTTTGTTAGGTAGCGGGCACATGGGACGGATCCGTAAAATGTGTCTGCATGAGTGGTCCCCATCGCTGGAACATCAAGGCCTGCTTGAGCCCAGATTGTCGCCCAAGTTGAATGAGTATGCACAATGCCGCCGATTTCTTGGTAATACTTATAAAGTACTGCGTGAGTCGCTGTATCTGAAGAAGGCCTCAACTCTCCTTCAACAACATTGCCATCTAAATCAACAACAACCATATCACTTGCTTTCATCGTTTCGTAATCAACACCACTAGGTTTGATAACAAATAAACCACTTTCTCGATCAATGGCACTTGCATTACCCCATGTATATTTCACGAGTCCATATTTAGGCAAGTCCAAATTTGCTTGAAATACCTCTTCCTTCAGTTGTTCTAACACGTCAATCCCTCCAGTTTTCCACTCATAACATCAAATTGTCTACAGCGGCCTGCTCAATCACTAAACCCTTCCTGTATCTTTCAATAAATGCTTCAAATCCTTTAACATCTACTTGATCAGGATAAATTTCTTGCCCATCAACCTCTTCGAATACTTTTTTGTCGAGGAAGTCTTCTAAACTTTCATTTTGATCTTTATTCATCATGTAAGATGCAAGAATCGCCATTCCCCACGCGCCGCCTTCTCCTGCTGTTGACATAACTGATACTGGAGTATTCATTGCAGCGGCAACAATTTTTTGTCCAACAAGAGGGGTTTTAAATAAACCACCGTGAGCCAAAATACGATCAATTGCAACATTTTCTTCCTTTGTCAAAATACCCATTCCGATTTTTAAAGCACCGAAAGCGGTAAAAAGGTGAGTCCGCATGAAGTTTGCTAAATTGAAATGACTCTCAGGCGAGCGAACAAATAATGGCCGCCCTTTTTCTAAACCTGTGATATTTTCGCCTGAGAAATAACCATAGCTAAGCAAACCTCCACCATCTGGATCCGCTTCCAAAGCCTTATTCAACATTACTTCAAATAATTTATTTGTATCAATATTTTGTCCCATTGCCTCAGAAAACTCACGGAACAATCCCAGCCAAGCATTGAGATCACTTGAACAGTTATTCGCGTGAACCATCCCAACTGGACTTCCGTTTGGTGTAGTTACCAAATCAATTTCCGGATATACTTTTGAAAGTTCTTTCTCTAGTACAATCATGGCAAAAACGGAAGTTCCTACTGAGACATTTCCGGTACGTTTCCTCACACTATTCGTTGCAACCATTCCAGTTCCCGCATCGCCTTCTGGTGGGCAAATTGGGGTGCCAGGTTGTAAATTTCTTGATCTATCCAGGATTTTCGCTCCAATTTCGGTTAATTCACCAGCTTGCTCGCCTGAAATGTAGACTTTAGGAAGAATCTCTTTTAGCTTCCAAGGATAACCTTTAGTCTCAATTAAATCGTCAAACTGTTTGACCATTGATTCATTGTAATCTTGCGTTGATTCATCAATTGGGAACATGCCTGAAGCATCTCCAATGCCAATTGCTTTATTACCAGTCAATAACCAGTGAATGTATCCAGCCAAAGTCGTAATACAATCAATGCGAGGCAAATGTTTCTCTTCATTTAATATTGCTTGATAAAGGTGAGCAATACTCCATCGTTCAGGGATATTAAATTGAAATTGATTAGTTAATTCTTTTGCTGCAACACCAGTTGTTGAGTTACGCCAAGTTCGAAACGGAACAAGTAGCTCCCCTGTACTGTCAAAAGCCATGTACCCATGCATCATTGCAGAAAATCCAATAGAACCTATTTTTCGAATTGTAATTCCGTAATTTCGTTCAACTTCTTGCTTCAATTCACTATAAGCTGTTTGCAGACCAGTGATTATATCCACTAAGTTGTACGTCCAAATTCCATCTTCCAAGAGGTTTTCCCACTCATAACTTCCAGATGCGATGGTTTCATAACGGTTATCAATCAACACCGCTTTAATACGCGTGGATCCAAATTCGATTCCAAGTGAAGTTTCTCCCTCGTTTATCGCTTGTTTAATTTTTAATATATTCGTTTGCACGTTAATCCCCCTTCTGACAGCGCTTTCAACGAAAGGAGGCGCTTAAATTTAGTAACAATCATATTATATTTTTTTGTACGTACATTTGTCAACGGTAAATATTATTTATACTTACAACTTTCAAGAGAAATCCTCCATCCTCACCTTAAAATTAGTAATAAAGGATTTTAATGATATAAAACATAAATGGTAAATAGGGCGAATTTAATTTATGCAAAAAACATAGGTGATTTGTTTTAATTGATTCAAAATTATGTTAAAATATGTCCGCACAAATATTTTATACAACTAAATTAGAATGTAAACAACTATGAAAGAAGTGAGGTTTAATGAAACCAAAGTATCAGGTAATCATTGATGATTTAAAAAATAAAATCCTTTCAGGTGAATATAGTGTAGGGGAACAAATTCCCACTGAAACCGCCATGCAAGAAATGTACAACGTTAGCCGGCACACTGTACGAAAGTCCATTTTAGAATTATCAAACGAGGGATTCTTAAGAAGTGAAAAAGGATCTGGCACATATGTTAGTAACCAATATCAATCAAAATCTGGTGGCAATTCCAAAAATAAAACGATCGGTGTTATCACGACCTACCTTTCTGATTACATTTTCCCTTCTATTATCCGCGGAATTGAAAGAAGATTAAATGAAGATAATTATTCCTTACTATTAGCCAGTACGAATAATGATGTCGAACAAGAAAAAAAAGCCTTGGAAATGATGTTGTCATTTGGCGTGGATGGTTTGATTATTGAACCTACAAAAAGCAATCTATACAATCCCAACATCGCTTACTACCTATTGTTCAAGGAACAAGAGGTTCCATTCACCATGATTAACGCTTATTATGAAGAATTAGAAGTTCCTTTCTTTTGCCTAGATGATGTGCAGTCAAGCTACCTCGCAACAAAAGAATTGATTTCGAAAGGACATTCCCAAATTGGTCTCATTTCGAAAATGGATGATTTACAAGGAAAGTATCGAATGAAGGGATATATAAAAGCACTTGGAGAAGCCAAATTACGCTTTCAACCAGAGCAATTGCTCTCGTATACTACAGAAACGAAGCTAGACCTATACACGAACTTGAAAGGGTTCCTAAATGAAAATAGAGACGTGTTGACTGCCATTGTTTGCTATAACGACGAGGTAGGGTTGGAAGTAGCAAATGTATGCAGACAACTTGATATTTCTATTCCCGAACAATTATCAATTATTGGTCAAGACAATTCTTATATTGCGAAGAATGCCAATATCAAACTAACGACATTGACACACCCACAAGAACAAATGGGACATGATGCAGCTGATTGGGTCATTAAGAAATTACAAGGAAAGAAGGATTTACCAAACGAAACCTATTATCAACCAGTGTTAATTGAAGGCGAAACTGTCAAAGAGTTAGAAATACAATAATCTTAGTGTGTGATCAATCACTATATAAATGGAATTAAAGGTTTTTTGGAGAAATAAAATCTAAAAATTTATCTTATAAATATAAATTTTTTATGTATCAAAACCGATTAATCAACCCAAGATTTTTTTTCGTACCATAATGAAGAATAATGGAAAAAAAGAAGAGACTGTCTATTTATGAAAGGATACTGCCATCCATAGGACTTCTTAGTATCGTAACCTATTGGTCGAACTATAAAAGCCAGTCTCTAAAAAAAAGATTGAAACAAATAGAGGGAGAACTTGGTGTAAAATTATTCAATCGTGGTAGAAGAGGTGTGCATTTTACTCCGCAAGGCGAGTACCTTGCTGCATGTGCTGAGGAAACTCTTAAGTATTATCTAAAAGTAAAAGATAATTTAAGCAGCATGAGTAATGAGTATACAGGGACACTAAGGCTAGGAGTTTCTAATTTTTTCACTAAATATAAACTTCCTTTTATTTTAAAATTATTCCAAGAAAAGTATCCTCGTGTAGAAATCAAAGTAATGACTGGCTGGAGCAGTCAGGTGTATAAAGCTATCTATAATCAAGATGTTCATATAGGATTTGTTCGAGGAACTTATAATTGGAAAGAGCAGAAACACTTATTATTTGAAGAAAAAATGTGTATTGCATCGATAGAAGCTATTGATGTGAACAATCTTCCTAATAGGCCAAGAATTGAATATAAAACTGACTATGTATTAAAATCTCTAATTGATAATTGGTGGACAAAGAATTATACACAAGAACCGTTAATAAGTATTGCAGTCGATCAAGTGGATACTTGTAAAGAAATGGTGATAAATGGATTAGGTTATGGTATTTTACCTAGTCTAATACTTGATGGGATAAAAGGATTACATAAAATTGATTTAACAGATTCAAAAGGAGAGCCTATTTTACGTCGAACCTGGATGTATTATCATCAACAATCCTTAGAGTTAAATTTAGTGAGGGCATTTGTCAATTTTATAGAAGACTTAAACTTAAACTTAAATTTAAATGAAAATAATTAGCATAAGTGAATTTATTAACGATTTCTAGCCTGTTCTGCCTACCTACCCGACTTAGCGCGATTTTATGTATAAACAACGAAAAAACCTACTGAACGTAATCAGTAGGTTTTAAGGATAAATGAATATATTTCCAAACTATTAGGTAAATTCTGATCTTCTTAAGAATTAATATCCTCTTTGCTGGAAATAACTTTACCATTGTAATTATATAGAAAAAACAAGTAATAATAACAGGTAATATAGAAGATTTCATCATTCTTTTTGTGTTCTAAAATATATTTGTTCGTGCTAATTCACTTATTAAAAGAGACTTGTTGACATTGGAGAGCACCGATTACCAAAGTAAACTCTCGATAGTATGGCTCCTCACAAGCGTTTCTGGGAGAAATAAAACCTAATTTATATCTTATAAATATAAATTTTTTAATCAGGAATTGAGAAGTCCTTTTTTTCAAAACTGAAAAATTACTAACTACAGGAATGCTAAATGACCCTTTAGCTTTCCATATATGAAAAAAGAACCTCTAGTGATATACTAAAGATTCAGGATTAATAAATATATTGTAACTTTAATTAGTTAAATGAAAGTAATTAAGTTAATATATTTCCATAATACGAGATAAACGAATAGAGAAAATCTTTTGATTTTCATCCTTTAAGGAAAGGGTTTGTTCATTAAGGTTAAGTTTATGCAATTGACCCTTACATGTTTTTAATACTCCTTCTTTATAATAAATGATGGTCGTTATGCCCTTTTTTTTCAACGATTTTAAGATCATCTGATTGTCTCCTTTCTGTGTATTAAAATTATTTATTAAAAATTGTATGATAATTGATGCAATACTATGAAATCAATTAGGATATGTATATTATATAATGAAAAACGTAAGCGTTTTCATTATTGTTGTGAACAATTTGTGAAAGTTTGAACATTAGAATATTTTGGAACATCAGAATAGGCTAGGAAATGGTAAAATCCATGCTAAAAAAATGAATATTAAGTGGATCGACTTTTAGACTGAAAATAACTTAACGTATAATATCCCCGTTTTGTCGGCGGACTCCCTTATAGATTTTCTAGTCTAGAAAGAATTAAATTTCCCATTTTTTCCGAATCATCATTTGGACTATAACGTACTTTCCTTAGCCACTGATTTACCTGAGTAGGAACAGAACGATTGTTGGTTCTAAATTAAATCTCAGAATAAATGTCATCAACACACTTCAACACGAAGAAGCAACAGATTGTATATCTGTTGCTTCTTTTTGTATGATTTTTCCCTATTGCTCTTAATGGTTAATTCTTCAATATTTTTTTTATTTACATTCTTTTTGTTTTTTTGCAGTACTTCTTATTCTAATGCATCAGCTTAAATTTCATGTGATGAACAGTATGATTTACCTTTTATTTTTTTCTCTGTTACTCTTCCTTGCTTGCTGCCATATTCATGTTCGCTTCGACATTCTCATGGCTGATGGTTGTAAATGGCAAATTTCGTTTTCCTGAGAAATTCTCAAGTAAGTCTTTAACATCGATTCCCGAAGATGCCTTTAATGACTCCTGCAATGTGGCCATTAAATCCGTTGCATAGCCAGTCACTTTATTGGCCCCGCCATTCGCACCGCTTCCACCTGTATCCACTACAGTGATCTTGTCGATATTACTAAGCGGACTTGCCACTTGTTTGGCATACTCCGGAAGCATTTTCAAGATCATATCCATGACGGCTGCCTGACCGAACTGTTCAAATGCTTCGGCAATCTTCTGCTTGGCTTCGGCCTCTGCTACCCCTTTTAACCGGATGATTTCCGCTTCTGTCGTACCTTGTGCCCTTTGTGCGTCCGCTTTAGCAAGACCGTCCATGCGAACGCGTTCCGCTTCCGCCTTCGCCATGGCTTCGATTTTATACTTATCGGCATCCGCCTTTTTCTTCACTTCGGAATCATATTGCTTTTCACGGCGAAGGATTTCTTTTCCCTCCAGCTCGATTTGCTTTTGCCGTTCGATGATCCTGATTTGCATTTCCTGTTCTGTTACATCCTGTTTAGACCTGGCCGTTTCAAGATCGTAAGCTTGGTCAGCTCTTGCTTTGGCAATATCCTGCTCGCGACGGTATTCCGCAACCTTCAGCTTGTTGATTTTTTCGGCTTCGGCTATTTCCGTTGCCCTTTCAAGTTCGGCACGCTGGGCTTCCTTCGATGCTTCTGCGCGCTTGATACGCGTTTCTTTCTCTGCTTCTGCGGTAGCTATATCGGCATCCCTCTTCACTTGTGCAATCCTTGGTTTACCGAGCGATTCAAGATATCCATTTTTGTCCCGAACATCTTTTATAGTGAACGATACGATGATGAGTCCCATTTTTGCTAAATCCTGCGAGGCTACCCTCTGTACTTCCTGGGAAAACTTTTCGCGGTTTTTATAAATTTCCTCGACTGTCATCGACCCAAGGATGGAACGAAGATGCCTTTCCTTGTAACAAGGTTATATTATGGGAGAAATAAAAGAATCTATATATGGTATATGGAGTATTCATTAAAACCAAGTGTTGCTGGGAGAAATAATACCTAAAATTGTATCATAAAAATATAAATTTTTTATGAATCAATACCGATTTATCCACCCAAGATTTTATTTCGCATAATGAAGAATTGAAAAAAATTAGAGACTGTCTATTCAAGAAAGGATACTACCATCCATAGGACTTATTAGTATCGTAACCTATTGATAGAACTATAAAAGCCAGTCTCTTAAAAAAAGAACTGGCAACTTTCTTGAAAAGGTAGTTTTATAGCTGTAAAAGTGTACTTTTACGAACAGGTGAATGATTATCCAGAAAAATCCACGGAAAACAAGTCCTATATTTCTCGGCATGGGTATTCTTCACTTAGCTTAATGAGCATGGGATGGTAACCGCAAATTTTAATAGTAAAAAACGAACTCCTTATAAAAAGAAGTTCGTTTATGTTTAAGACGTTTTCCTAATTTCAATGACGTTATCCGATTGCTGTTTGAGTTTTTTTCGGTATACGATTTTTGACAATGTCACACTAAATTCGTATAAAACTAAAAGAGGCACGGTAACTAATATGTCTGACATGAAATCTGGTGGTGTAATTAAAATGGATACAACAACAAGCAAAAAGTAAGATATCTTTCGCGCTTTTGAAAGAATCATGGGATTAACGACACCAAGAGAGGTGAGGAACATGACAACAAGCGGAATTTCGAATAAAAATCCAAACGGCAGTGTCAAGTTAATCATGAATTTAAAATATTTTTCAGACGTAAACATCGTTTCAAATTGACCTTCAGACAAAGACAGTAAAAAACCAAGAACGGTTGGATACACGACAAAATATCCGAATGATAAACCGGCAATAAAAAGGATAAACAGTCCAGGAATGTACGATAGTGTCGTTTTTCGTTCATTTTCAGAAAGTGCCGGTTTTACAAATAGCCACGTTTGATAGGCGGCAATTGGAATGGTAAGAGCAATCGCGATCACGCCGGAAATCATAAAATATACCCAGAGGATTTCACTTGGCCCCAATACAGCTAACTGATGGCCGAGATCACGAATAAGCCATGTGTAAATATCCTTCACATAAATGAATGATCCAAATAAAAAAAACAGAAAAGCAATCAAAGTATAGATGATCCGTTTCCTGAGTTCCTCAAGGTGCTCAACCATAAGCATTTCTTGATTAGTCATACAGCCCCTCCTTTACTAAAAACAAGAGGAAGATGTAAGCTTATTGCTTACATCTTCTTAAAAATCACTTAGATTGCGTCCTTTCTTCTTTCTCGTCTGATGAAATTAAATCCTTAGTAGAGTTTTTAAATTCTCTTAATGTGCTACCAAAGGCACGTCCAATTTCGGGCAACTTAGATGGACCAAATATGATGAGGGCAATGACCAAAATCAAAATCAATCCAGGTATTCCAATATTTTGTAACAATGTATTCCCTCCTTAAAATTTAAATCCTGTAATAGCCACAACTGCTGGACGAGGCATCTTTTCACCTTTACGGTGCGGCCATGTACTTGTAGGATTGTTGATATCTTCCGTTACTTCACCAGGGTGCTGAACAGACAAGAATAGTGTCTGTTCATTCGGAGTGAAACAAGGTCCGGTTAATTCAGCCTCCATAGGAGCGGATGCAAACTGCCAGGCAATCCCTTTATCGTGACCAACGGTAGGAATGACAAACATTCCGTTGTTGCCAAAGCTTGTCCATGCACCCTGATTTAAGCTACTCGATGAAATATCCGTTACGGTCCATAAATTCGCGTTGCTGTCAAAGGTTAAGTTGTCTGGTGCGCTGAATCCGCTTTGACGTCCTCCAGCTGCAAAAATTTCATATTCAAACTCAGTTGCTCCATGGTCACCGTTTTTTTCGATGAAACGGGTAATGTGTCCATGTAAGTTTCCGTGCTTATCATTATTCGTATGTGCAATAAAGATCGTGTTATCAAATGGTGAAATTTCCACATCCTCCGGTCGGTCAGTCAGTGTTCCGCCAAGAAGGAGCGCTGCTTCTTGACAGTTAGTAACAACATCACCTTGCGTTTGGAACTTTTCCATTAGTTCCGGTTTGCCAGCCGCCGCTTTTTGTACGGCCTCAATTGTCAGAGCTATCCATCTTCCTTTTTTAAAGTCCGCTACATATAAACTCCCTTCCTCAAGAAGACGGGAATTTCCTTTTCCTAATGCCGGTACATATTTACCCTTACTAACAAATTTATAGACACAAGCATCTTTTTTATCGTCTCCCATGTAAACGACGACACGTTGGTCTTTGGAAAGTCCCATTGAAGCATTTTCATGGTTGAAACGTCCAAGAGCGGTATGTTTGCGAACTGCAAAATTTGGATCGAACGGATCAACTTCGATTACCCAGCCGTAATGTGTTTCGTTTAATCCAGCATTATTAGCCGTTTCTTCGAAGTTCTCTTCACAAGATAAAACCGTATTCCATAATGTTTTTCCACCGGAACAGTTAGCGAATGTTCCTTGAACGCTTGTTGCGCCGTTTACCGATTTTGTTCCTTTGGCCGGTCCGGTAAGTGCAAAAGATGTTAACCCTGTTACTCGTCGGGCATAAGTGGAAGCAGCATCCATTTTCCATTTATTTTCTTTCTTATCATAAAACACTTCAATAATGGAACCGCCCTGGTTATATAGAAGCTTTTCAATTTGTGTAGGAGCATACTTGCCATTTACTTTTTCTCCTTCCACGTACAGAGGGTTTGTATATTCGTGGTTTACCCATAATAATCCTCGTTCATTGGAATTTTGAATAGGAAAGTAAAGGGTGAAGTCATTATTAAAACCAAATGTGTCTCCCTTACCATTGATTACATCGCCATAAGCGGCTACAACGTCATATTTAAATCCTTTTGGAAGAACGAGTTCGTCCTTATTTGTAGCTTCAATCGGAGTAAACTTAAAGCCCTTTTTCTTCGGTTTTACATGTAACAGGCTGTCGGTTTCCGCATTAACTGTCTCGCTTAAAATACCTAAACCAGAAGTGGCCACTGCAAGGGCAGTAGCTCCTGTACCAATACGTGTTAAAAAGGTGCGTCTGTTTAACGGTTTGATTTCCATAATGCTCCTCCTTTATTTTCCTTGAAAACTTAGGCCGCTATTTTCAAGAATTTCTCACTCACCATCAGCTTCATTCTGAACTAAGTTCCATCCATTGTTTGAAGCCAAAATCATCTTCTCTGCAAAATGGAATTAGACTCTGTATGTACTACGTCTATTAACCTGTTAAATAGGGCCTATCCAAGCCACCTATCCAATTTAGCAAATGAAAGTAAAGATGGTATTAATTTTTTTAAATAATTTATTAAAAATTGTAAAGATTAGGTTCTGGTGTAAGAAATTTATCAAACTCGAACATACTGATACTACTACTCTCCAAAATACCGGATTACGAAAAGATGAATTCGGTTTCCCTTTTAGGGATTAAAGAAAACAAAGAAAACCACAACTTCCTATAACCGAAGTTGGATATGAATTAAGCAAAGATTACTGGGGAAAAGGGATAGGTAGTGAAGCATTGGAAGCCGTTGTTAAGTATGGTTATCATCACTTTCAGTTAGAAAGAATTGAGGGCTTTATTTGAACCTGCTAACTCCCATCACAAAAACTAGTAGAAAAGCAAGGCTTTAGAAGAGAGTGAAACCAGCGTGGAAATGCTGAGTCATTAATCTATAAAATCAATCGTGCACAGCCATTGGTATGTGGGGCATTCGAGTTATGGGAGTGTATATTTCGGGAATACAACTTGGAATGGTACCATAGCGATAGATCTGTTTATACGTGCTATTTTCTTGTTCATTAGGTTTAGATACCATTTTAAAAAATGAATATGGATCTTTAAAGTAAAGAATTTTCCTTAACGTATTAACCGTACTATAATGAATAGTGGATACTATGTAATATTACATAGATTATCCACTATTTTTTTTATTATAATCCCTATACATACTTTAATTACCCTGCCCTTTAGCATAATAACAATTATGAAGTTTCTACGCTTAGCACAATCACTTATTCCAGTAAATGGCCCGTTCATTGAAGGTAACTAAATAAAAATAGCCTGCCAAAATTCATGCAGGCTCTTTTTATTTAGCTTATTGTAACGATTTCAACAGGACCGTGGTCATCACAATGACCATTGTGAACATAATGTAATCTTCCATTAACTAAATAATCCATGTGATCACCATGAGGTACCTTTTCATGTCCGCAATTATCTTCGTGGTTACAACCGCAAGCAATAGGTCGACATTCATCAGGATTGGTTTCCCTAACCGGAATCTTACATTCATCCCAGTGACCTTCATGTTCATGGTGAAGATGACCATTATGTACATAATCAATATGGTCGTCGTGTCGAATTTTTGTATGCCCACAAGCGATACTATGACGGTGATTATGATTTCCTGTATGGATAGAGTGTTCCATTTTTAAATTCCCCTAACTTATATTTTCCTTTAGAGTATTCCCTAAAAGTATAAGAGTATAATTTTAAACATTACTGCCTTAGCTAAATAAGCCTTATTCCATTAAATGGTCCAATACAAAAAGGACGCCTTCTTATTAAAGAATTGCGCCCTTTAATGGAACAATTTATTAAAGACGATTTAGATGCGTATCTTTAAAATGCGTAGGATATTTTCGCTCTCCGTTCCAAGTTTTTCGTTTTATGGCTATTTTTGGACTTATCTCAAAATGACATTAAAGGAGACATGCCTTTGTGAACATGTACCCTGATGTTGAGAAACATCATCTACAGTTTTATCGCCACTCAACAATTCCATCGAGATTTTGTCTTGTTTTTGGACGTTTGGGATCCTCTTTCCGATATCCGAAAGCGACCATACAGGCTACACCGAAATCGTTGCTGTCAATGATACCCTCATTTTGCAAAATAGCGGTCACCTGCTTTTTATCAAAACCTTCCATCGGACAGGAATCAATACCGATTTGAGCCGCAGCCGTCATCATGTTTCCTAATGCTATATATGTTTGTTTGCTTGCCCATTCAAAAATGAGACGGTCATTATCTTCGAGTTCTGTTTCGACGAAGGATTTGTAGAAACCGGAAAGACCTTGCACAACTTCTTCAGGTAAATGATGAATGTCTTTCATCATTTTGATCACGTGAACGGAATCATGCCTTAAGCCTTCTTTTCTTCTGGCCAATATAACTACAAAATGGCTGGCAGTGGTCAGTTGTCCCTGGGCACCGCCGGATACAGGTTTTAATTTTTCGCGAAGCGTTGCATCCTGGATCACGACAAACTTCCACGGCTCGAAGCCAAATGAACTTGGAGATAATCTTCCTGTCTCCAAAATAAAGTGAAAATCTTCATCCGAAATCTTTTTGTTGGTAACAAATGCCTTGCAAGCATGTCTGAACTGGCAAGCTTTTAAAATTTCCTGTTTTTTACTCTCCGTTTCTATCATGTGGAATCATCCTTCCTTTTTAGTAATACTTTAATAAACCATATTTCTCCAAAAGTATTTTATTATCCTGCTAGTAAGCTCAATAAGCTTTATTTCATTATCTGGCCCGATTACTGAACAAAGGAAAATTCTGCATTATTAAAATAGAATTTTTTATCAAACTTGAAGTTTTGTTGATTATTCAAGAATTGGGTGCTAATGTTCAATAAGTGTGAACCGGTTTTCAACAGCCTTTGATCTTCCACAATCGGTATTAGCTGATATTGCGGAATAAGAAAAGCGCATTTCATTGTTTGCCAATTTTACATAATTCCCGTTAAATCAATAATATCTTAATCATTATTTATCAAAATCTGTTGAACAAGTTATTTCTTTCCATTCACCAAACTCTTTTTGCAAGTAAACTAGGTTTTCCGAAACCATCTTATACGCATCCGGGCCTAACAATAAATGAATGGGAGGATTAGTTTCTGAGGCTGTACGTATCATTGCTAAAGCTGCTTTTTCAGGATCACCTTGTTGCTTTCCATTCATCACATTATCAAGAAAATACTTCATTTCACGCACTGCTTTATAATCCTCAATTTGGTTTTTACCATACATAACAGATCCACTACTTAAGAAATTGGTTCTAAAATAGCCAGGTGCTACTACTGTAACCTTTATGCCAAATGGCTCTACTTCACCTGCCAGAGCCTCGGATAAACCGACTACTGCAAATTTTGTAGCACAGTAACTACCCATCCCACCAACACCTATGTACCCTGAGATAGAAGCTATATTAAAAATATGCCCCGACTTTTGTTTCCTTAAATAAGGCATTACTTTCCTAATTACATTTAATGTACCAAATACATTCACATCAAAATTTTGGCGGATTTCTTGATCTGTTAGTTCTTCAAGGCTTCCTCCCAAACCAAAACCAGCATTATTCACAATTATGTCAATCTTGCCGAAAGCTTCAATGGTTTGCTCAATAGCTTGTTGAACGCTGGCTTCATTAGTCAAGTCAACCGCTAACGGCAGGAATCGTTTTGTATCATCATTAACTGCCTTTATTAAATCATCCACTGTTCTAGAAGTTGCAGCAACTTGGTTGCCATTCTTTAATAATTGTTTTACCAATACAAGTCCCAAACCTTTTGAGGCTCCAGTTACAAACCATATTTTATTTTTGCTCATAACAAATATTCATTCCTTTCTTATCAAATACCTATTTTTTACTGATTAGTCATACATAGTTAGAATATGTATTGATGTACTAGAAAAAGAAGTAAAAACTTCACCTTAAGATTTGAAAAGTTATCGGAAAACATTTTGGAATTATTGTTCAAGTATGCATATCGTTTTAAAGTGAGGTTTACATAATTCATCTTATAGGAAATAAAATACGAAAAAGCCCTTTTTTCTTCTATTAAGGGCTTTTTCTTGTTCATATAAGTGTACTTTTACGAACGGGATATCATCTTTCTTGAACAACTCTAACGCAACAATTTCATGTCTTTTTTTCCTGAGCTCTAAACTGTTTTATAAGGGTATACCAAAAATGAATATAAAGACAAAAAGAAAAGAAAAGTGGTTATTTAACCACAATATATTGTAAATTAACTAAAACAATTATTCGGTCACTACTTATAATCCTATATGTCACTTTTCGATAAAGATAAGATGTTAAAGTTCACCTTCATGATTCTTAAATGCTTTCCCATCATAGTAGTAAAGTTAAGAGCCTAAATGAACATTGTGGTTTTCTTTCAATTGACGAACAAGTTGCATAAACTATAAAAGTTAAATAAAATTAAAAGAAGCCGATGAAATCAGCTTCTTTTTGCAAATGTTTTATAATATTTTTACACTAATCGGATATAGATAAGGCTCAATAGGTTCACTGATTTTTTCCCAATCAGTAATTTTGATTACAGGAAGCTCCTTCCCGTTATACGCCGTAATTTCTATTACACCATTTGCTTTGATCCATGTATCCTTGTCTAGGGAAGAAGCCTCTGGGAACTCTGAAAGAAATCCAATAATACTTGCGTCTGCGACACAGTGAGTAATTAAAAATCTTGAAATCACCAGCTGATTTTGAGCAAATCCATCTTCTTTATAAACAAAGCCCTTTAATTCGATTTTTCTTCCCTTAAACTTATTAATATCTTTACTCATTTCTTCATAATAGGCTGCATAAACATAGTCATTCATCTCAATATTTTGGTTTTGTTCTAACTGTTGTATCAATAGATTATATTCTTCCTCTGAGATTTCTTCCTGCTGGTTTTCTAGAAGAGCTGGGTCTACAGGGTTGTCATCTATAGAGGGATCAGCCTGACCATTTATGTTACTCTCTTCCATTTCTTCTGGAGGATTACTGTTTTCTTTATTTTTGTCTTCTTTAGGTTCTTGTTTTTGGTTTGACAGTGCCAGCATTGCCCCTTTCTTATTTGCAATAGAAGCATCGAGTACTTTGGCTGGAAGCAGAAACCCAGTTAGTAATGGAAACACAATAATAAAATACGAAATTAGTTTTTTTGTGTTAAAAGAAGAATCTCCATGATCATGGTTATGGTCGCAGTCATGGTCGTGCTGATCACAATGATGATAGCTGCTTTTCTTTACTTTCCATGTCCTTGTAATTTGAATAAAAAACAAAATCAAAAATATTACAAAAGCTACTTGGCTTAAACTTTCATATTTTGGATTAATGAACTTTGTAATTTCACCGGTGAAATGAAGCTTAAATATGAGGGACGAAAAAGCTAGTAAAATTAAAGCTCTAGCAGCTTGCTGAAATTGGATTTGCATGATTTTCCCCTCCTTATAAAAAGCTCTGCATCAGCATTAAAGTGATAAACACCATAGAAACAACCAATGCTAGCAAAACCATAACAAATTTAAATCGAAAAACGCTCAGCATCATAAGTGTGTTCTTTAAATCCATCATGGGTCCGAAAATTAAGAAGCCAAGGATTGATGAAACTGGAAAAATGCTGCTAAAGGAAGCTCCTATAAACGCGTCTGCTTCAGAACATAGAGATAAAACGTAAGCCAATCCCATCATTACAAATAAAGAAGAAGCCGGACCGTTTCCAGCCTCCAACAAGGATTTTGCTGGCATATAGGTTTGTACAAAAGCAGCTAAAAAAGCTCCCATAACCAGGTATTTCCCCATATCAAAAAACTCATCAATTGAATGTGTGAGCATCGACCAAAAACGCTTGGAAAGTGATTGATTTTTACTGTGATTATGGGTTGAAATGATGGAAGGCTTAAATTGATTGCCTTTAAAAATCCAACTGACAGCAAAGGCAACCATTATAGCCACCAGAAAACCTAACCCCATACGTAATCCAGCAATTTTAAAATCGTTTCCAAATGCCATATATGTAGAAGCAATAACAATCGGGTTGATAAGAGGGCCTGTTAACATAAAACCCATCGCAGCATGAATAGGTACTCCTTTTACAACTAAACGTCGAACAATAGGGACGATTCCACATTCACAGGCAGGAAACAGCGCTCCTACAATACAGCTCATGATTACAGCCATAACCTTATTCTTTGGTATCCACCTTTGAATATGTTCCTCAGTAACAAAGATTTGGATCACTCCAGCGATGAGGACCCCAATTAAAACAAAGGGCAGGGCTTCTATTAAAATACTTAGAAAAATAGTATTTAAATTTAACAATGACGGTGGAATAACAAAGGTATCTTTTATACTAGAACTGAAAGTAAACATGAAAAGAGCTAGCGCTATTAAGATAATACCGGTTATATCTATCATATAACCTCGAATAATCCGAATCATAGGTACCTCCCTTAAAATATAATGTAGTGCTTCTTCCATAAAATATATTAGAAAGTTATAGAGTATGAATGAAAGATTTACTTAATAATATATAGCAAACTTTACCAATTAAATTCACATGACTAATAGTAAAGAAAGCCCTGCCACAAAAAGATGGAAGGGTTATGGAAGTTTTAAATTCTAACTATGTTAAATATTTTTTCTCTTATACTATGTTTGATTTTATTCATTTAATGCTGTCTGAATGGTTTCTAGTTTTTTTCTTATGATGCTAAAATAATCATCACCTTGTTTTATATTCTCCTCTGTTATCGCTTTTAGATTATGAAGAGTAAGAGACTTCGTACCGATTTCTTTTTGAATCATCTCTGCAACTTTTGAGTAGATTCTGCTCGAAAATCACTTAATGGACGCCATGTTCTGTTGATTCCTGAACGATTTCTTATAATTCTTTCTGAGAAGGCTCCTGTGAAGGAGATAAACCTCTTTCCCAATATCCATATGCAGCATGAGATACTAATAAATACTTCGTTTTGGAGTTGTCGACGGTTGATTTAATATCTTGATTTAGTTTTTCTAAATCGCTTTTTAATTGAAGAAAATTAGATTCAAACTCTGAAGCATGTTCTGGCATTATATCACTTAACGAATTTTTAATATTGTTAGCAAGGTCTATAGCAAAAACTGGGGATCCAAATCTCCGTGGTCATGGCCATCGTCTTCATGCACATGATCTTCAGTTGCCCCCTACCCCGCCTTCGTGATCATCAGAATGTGTTTCCTCGCTTTCGTGTTCAAGTTCGTCAGAGTATGTTTATTCGCCCTCATGTTCATGTTCGTCAGAATGAGTTGAGTCTAGGAGCTCAATTCCTTCTGCTGCTTTTAAAATACTTACGTTTTCCTTTTTCAAGTTTTCAGCTGCTTTTTCTGCAAAACCTTCAATCCCCACTCCAGTATAGAAGGTTTCTATGTTCAAATCGGAATTATTACGTTTTAAATCTTAAAACAGTTTTAGAGTAATGTAAAGGATTATTAGGAGGATAGTAAAAATTAACGTGTACTAAAACAGGAGACCGTAATTTCATTACGTCAAAAAACAAGAGAAACAACCCGGACGGATTAGTACTGATGAAATATAGTCCACGCCTAAAAAGATCCACATTAAACCGTAAAACAGGCTTCCAATATTGTAAATGAGCAGATTTTTCGCATAGTTGGTGATTCTAAATTATGGCAGCTCATATCTTAATATAGAAGTTTTTTAAGTTCACGTCTTATTAATATTTATTTTCGAGATCTTTTAATTGAGAGTAAACTTCCCTACTATCTAGATTTTCTCCAATAACAACGAAATGATTTTTAAAAGCAATATCTTGTGGATAATAAGAAGGTACCCCGTATGTATATTGGAATAGATTAACTTTCCCTTTTTCTTCCTCGAATCGAACAAAGCCTTTTATTCGGTGAATTGTATCAGGAAGTTTCATTAACCAATTTTCAAAATCTGTTTTTTTAATTTCATTCGTAAAGGTATATGTTAATGATTGGATATGCAAACGTTGATGAACATTCAACTTCTCAAATTCACAAATGGAATTACGATTGGAATAAGGAATACCTGATAATGATATGTTCGAAAAATTAGTTATATGAAGAGTTGCACCTGGATTTATTGATTTTAAATCAGCTTTAATTTGCTGTAATTCTTTTTTACTTAACCGAATAGTTTTATTGATGATCAAGGTATCTCCATGTTTTACTTGCTCTTCATATAAGCGATTGAGTTGAGGACTATTTCTTCTCCTTTGTAACCATCTGTCTGCATCAACCGTTGTTATGATTGAGCGTATAGATATACGGTCAGCAATGACAGGAGACAGACAAGCATCCAGGATTTCAATAGGATGGGCCACACCAGATGCCTCTATGTATATTACATCAGGTTGATGCATATGGAATAATGTTAATAAAGAGATTTCCAATTCATCTTTAGCCGTGCAACAGATACATCCATTCAACAATTCCTGTAGAGGAACCTTGTCACCTATTATGTCTGAATCAACGGATTTCTCGCCCAATTCATTCATTAAAACTGCCACTTTTCTTCCGCTACCTTTTTCATCCATTAATAGATTCTGCAACAAAGTAGTTTTTCCACTTCCGAGAAATCCACCTATGATAACTACCTCTACTTGTGCCATTTTAACTACTCCTTAATAAACATGTTACTTTAAAATTATGTTAGTAATAATATGTCTTTATTTGATGCAATCTTTTGTTTTCCTTTTTACCAGGTTTTTATGTTTGCTCATTTTAAATAAACTTATTTCCGCAAAATTGAATACTTATCATATAATCTTACCTATTCATAAAAAGATTTATCTTATACATTCCAAGTAAATGGGTCTGGAAGCCCTGCCCAGTTGCTTTCTAGCTCACTTACCGTTAACAAGCACGCATCCAATTCTCTTGTGAGTTTTCTTGTGTTGATATCCATCCCAATGATGACTAGCTTAGTATGACGATCTCCATACTCAATATCCCATTCCTTAAGGATTTGTGGTTCATTTTTAAATATCTCCTCTTGTTGTAGTTCCGGTAGAGATGCAACCCAATAAGACAATGGCTCAAGTGTTACTGATGGCCCTGCTTGTGAAAATAGCAAAGCTACATTATTTCTGGTCGCACACCATGCAATCCCTTTAGCTCGTACGATTTCTTTAGGCATTGAATGTATCCAATTTGAAAATTTCTCTGAATTAAAAGGCAATCTTCTTGCATAAACAAACGATGATATTCCATATTCTTCGGTCTCGGGTGTATGTGCAGCATGCCCTTCATTTAATTCTTGAAGCCAACCTGCTGAGGCGCTTGCTTTATCAAAATCAAACAGTCTTGTATCCAAAATGTGTCTTGCATCTACCTGGCTATTTTCTGTACGGATCAGCTTAGCATCAGGTTGTAATTTACGTAATACATTCTCTAATTGATTTAAGTTTTCATCCTCTATCAAATCACATTTATTAAGAATGAGTACATCGCAAAATTCAATTTGATCTATCAATAAATCAGCAATATTTCTATCATCACTCTCACCTACCGCTTCCTTTCTATCCAGTAAGGAATCCCCTGAATGAAAATCATGCCAGAATCGATTCGCATCTACAACCGTAACCATAGTATCCAATCGGCAATATTCAGTTAAATCGATACCCATATTCTCATCTATATATGAAAATGTTTGTGCCACGGGAATAGGCTCGCTAATCCCCGTTGATTCTATGAGAATATAGTCAATATCTCCTGCTCTAGCCAACTTTTCTACCTCTTGAAGCAAGTCTTCACGTAATGTACAGCAAATGCAGCCGTTAGACAATTCAACAAGCCTCTCTTCTACCCGAGATACATGACCACCTTGTTTGACCAGTTCGCTATCAATATTTATTTCACTCATGTCATTTACTATCACTGCTACTTTTAATCCTAGGCTATTTTTTAAAATATGATTTAGTAAAGTTGTCTTTCCAGCCCCTAGATAACCACTTAATACGGTCACCGGAATTTTTTTCATTATATTTCCCTCACCATCTAATAAATAGTAATCATTACGATTTAAATTATAAAGAATTTACGATTAAACTTGCAGCTTGACGTGCACCAGAAATATTACGTGCTATAGGACCCATTTCAAGTTCTGCTAATGCACCTGTCACATATAAGTTTTCTCCCCATTGTAAATTTTTTGAAACAATAGGATAACCGCATTCTGCACACCTTAAATGATATTTTTCTATAATAGGTTGTATTAGAGATTTACCAGGTAAAGAAGATTCAAAACCAGTAGCTAATATTACCATTCCAAAGGTTCCGATTTTATTATTTTTATCGTCGAATAAGTGCACCCATTTATCTTCTGCTTTTATCGCCATCACTTCATGATCGGCAACATGGATTGTTCCTTTTCTTATTCTATTATTTAAGGTTGCATATAAATCCTGCGGAAGAGACCCTCTATGTCTGGCGTTTTTGATTTGTTCTCTTCGCATTCGGTAGTCCGTTATTTTTCGATAACCCGTCTGATTCTTTGGTCCAAGCCACGCTGGGTCACTATCAAAGGTATGGATTCGAAAGGGGTGCCTTTTTATTATTGTAACTTCAGCAGGAAAATGGTTTGACATTTTTACAGCTAGATGTGCTGCTGTAATACCACCACCTATGATAGCAATAGGTGCCATAATTGAAGTGAAATCCAATGCTTTATCATCGAAAATATGTAATACCTTTTCTGGGTTTCTTTTCTTCAAATCTCTTGCCCATTCAGGCCACATAAGTTGATCACCTATCCCCAAAGCTAAGACAAGATTTTTTCCATATACCTTCTGCCCATTAGTTAAGGAAACAGACCAACGATCATCTGTCTTTTCAAGGGTTAATGCTTCTCCTTGTATCCAGGCTTTTTTTATTGCTACTTCTTCCATAAGCAGATTACAGTGTTCATTGAAAGCATCAAGTGAAGGACGTTTATAATATCCGTACAGAGCTGTAGGCCAATCATTTTTGTTTCTTTTCACGTAGCTTTTTAAACTATCTGCTTTAACATCGATGTGGTGTACAACCGGTGACCGTAGGTACGGCATAGATATGATATCAGCTCGTTTTTTCCACTTTTCCAAAGGCATAGCATTTTTATCAATAATAGCTAACTCATTAATGGTTAACTTGCCAGTCTTTAATAAAAATGTGGCTAATGTGGTTCCCTGTATGCCGCCTCCAATAATAATCCACTTAAACATAACTACCTCCTTATGTATAATCAATATCATAATTACTTACTGTAAGAAAGGCGCAATCCTTGTATGAAAATTCTCTCCATTTGTTATTTCTCATCAATATACCTAGTTTATAGCATGCATCCAATCTTGATTGTGAGGGTAAATGGGGCCATACATAATGCTATTGAACTAGTCACCAGATTAGTCTTTTTCCCTTATCTCAAAAGGAAATTGATGAAGTATCATTGGAAAATAACTCAATATTTAAATTATCTTTTGCACAGATGGTTTTAAGGTTAAGATAAGAAGATAAATGCTCGCTGGGTAGTATTATCGGATTGCTTAAATTTATCGGTATAATCAATCCATTTAATTCGATTACACCGTTCATCTATAGATTTATCTATTTCCATTTGTGCCTCATCCATTATTTCCTTTATTGTAGAGATATGGAGAGAGAAGTGGTCTGCTGCAGCTTTAAATGGAGATTTCTCAATCATTAACTGAAGAAATTGTTTTTCATCCACAGAAGCTTCCTCTAATTGATATTCCATACTCTCAATATACTGGTAAACTTCTCTGTGTATATCAGGTAATTTCTTGATAACACTTCGAAGTAAAAATTCCATTAAGATAGGATTAATCCGCTCCATATATTCACCCCTTAATATTTCCATAAAAACACCAACCACCAGATTTTAACATCTGGTAGTTGGGAGATTGAATATTTTACCAACTAGCTTTTTTCACACCCGGTATTTGACCTTTGTGAGCATACTCTCTAAAAGCAATCCTAGACATTTTGAACTTTCTTAGATATCCCCTTGGCCTTCCAGTTACTTCACATCTGTTCTTAAGCCGTGTAGGTGAAGAATCTCTAGGAAGTTTTCCTAGTGCTTCAAAATCACCTTTTTCTTTTAACTCTGCACGAATGGCTGCATATTTCATCACCATCTCCTGCCTTTTTTGTTCTTTAACAACTTTTGATTTTTTCGCCATAATAATTCCCCTTTTTCAAATCGAAATGATTACGTTTTATTATAAATGCTTTTGCTTATTTAATTTATTCTCTTAATGCTTTATTTGGTTTCTCTGTGTAACGTACGTTTTTTTAATCGTGGACAATATTTCATTAGTTCAATTCTATCCGGGTTATTTCGTTTATTCTTTGTAGTAATATAATTGCGATCTCCAGTTTCCGTACATGCTAACGTAATATTAATTCTCATCTTTTTTCCTCCTACATTGTTTTATATTTACTCATATTTGTTAAAAAGAAGGTAGTGGGTCTTTAAATTCCGACCAATCTTGATTCATTTCTGCTTCCGTAAGTAAGCATTCGTCTAAGGTTTTTTCAATTTCTTTTTGATTCATATTAATTCCAATCATAACCAATTCGATTATTCGGTCACCAAATGTTTCGTCCCAATTATCCAAGAGTTCTGGTTCATCTTTTAAAATTTGTATTCGCTCTTCTTCGGGATAACTCACTATCCAATTTCCTGCTGCCTGAATAGTTAGAGAAGGTCCAGCTTGCGAGAGAAGTCCGGAAATGTCGTTTCGTGTAGCTAACCAAAGAAATCCTTTAGAGCGTACCACCTCTACTGGCCAATTATGTATCCAATTCATTAGCCTTTCTGGGTGGAATGGCTTATTGCGGCGATATACAAATGATGCTATACCATACTCTTCTGTTTCTGGAACATGCTCTTCAATTAGTTCTTTAAGCCACCCTGCCCCCTGACTGGAAGTCTCAAAATCAAAAAGTCCTGTGTTTAGAACTTGAGTAAGTGGTACACGTGAATATTCACTCTCAATAATACGGGCCTCTGGATTGAATTTTTGTAAAACGGATTTTAGTTCTTGAACATTTGTTGACGATACTAAATCGACTTTGTTCAATACAATCACATTAGCAAATTCAATTTGATCAATTAATAAATCGGCTATTTCCCTGTCATCATCTTCATCAACTGCCTGCTTACGATCCAATAGAGTTTCTCCTGATGCGTAATCATGCCAAAAACGATTAGCATCTAAAACTGTAACCATAGTATCCAGCTTACATAATCTAGACAAATCTATTCCCAAATTTTCATCAACATAGGTGAAGGTCTGAGCTACGGGTATTGGTTCACTTATTCCACTTGATTCTATAACGATATAATCAATATCTCCTAGCTGTGCAAGCTTTTCCACTTCAATCAGTAAATCTTCTCTAAGCGTACAGCATATACAACCATTTTGCATTTCTACCAGTTTCTCGTTAGTTTTAGAAAATCCCCCTTTTTTCACCAAGGTAGCATCAATATTTACTTCACTCATATCATTGACAATAACAGCTACTTTAAGATTATCCCGATTAGTTAAAATGTGATTTAGTAGTGTTGTCTTTCCTGAACCAAGATAACCACTTAGTACTGTAACTGGAATTCTTTTCGAACCCACATTTTCACTCCTTTCAAAAAGCACCCTTATATCATTAATTATACAAATCGAAACTATTACGATTTAATATGTAATAATACACAGCTATACTTTATTATTAGGTTTGCTTTTTCTCTCCCGCTATGGTTAATAGCTATACCATTATAAATCGTAACGATTACTATTTACAAGTTTTTTTATAAATAAATTCTTGCATCTCTTTCTTTAGAGTTCTAAATCCTTATAAATTCTACTTGATGTCGCATTTTTCTGACCAAAGTATTTGCCCTTGTACTAACTACATCATTGGTTCCCTATTTATGATCGTAAGTGAGAAACTTAATTGTACAACGATAAAAGAATGGAAAACAAAATAACGCTTAAAATACTTGTTATCATTTGTTTTCCAGCTAATAAGAATGCCTCTTTAAAAGAAAGTTCTTTCATAATTTTTACTAAGGTTACTAAACAGGCAGTAAATGTACTACAGAGGAAAACCGCAATAAATAGTTCTCCTACTGCTATTTGTTCTGCCATAATTCCGGAACCTTCATTCAATAATAATATTCCGTCCTTACGGAATAAACTTGCAACAAATGCAGGGGCTATATCAGTAGATAAGCCAATAACAACCAATAAGGGTGCAATAAACTCCTTTAAAATTTCCATCCATCCCAGAAAATCAAATAATGAAGCAACCAGGCAAATAAATAAAAAAATTGGCATAGCTTGGACAAGAAATTGACTTAAAACAGGCTTTAGTCTATAGGATAAAGTTTGTCCGGAAGGCCATTGCAAGAAAGTCTCTCTTTTTTTAAACATTGGTACCAATGTTTTTTTATTCCAAATTTTTCCGTGAATAAGTGATACTAATATCAAGATGAATATATACGGGATAATAAGAAAGATATGTCCTGAAGCACCAAAGACAGATAGAGACGCTCCTAGCTGATAGCTACAGGCAGAGCCAAAGGAAATCACTGAAATGCAGTTCTTCCTAGTACAAATGTTGCAACTTCGACTAGATTGTATTGCAACAACATTGCATCCAAAACCGTTAATGATAGGAACAAGATCTTGTCCGGTTAAACCAACTTTTCTCATAAGTGGATCAAGTGCATCTGTAATTTGATCCTTTAATCCACTTTCTTCTGTAATCGCAATAGCTAAGGCGAATAAAATCACAACCGGAAAAGCCCAAATGAAGGAGTAGATTCCCAATGATAGTAGTCCAAAATCTCCAAAGAGCACAGTTTTTAAGGTTTCAGGGGCCCCTCCACACCATCTAATAAGAGAATTAACAATGGTTGATTCTACAATGCCCTCTACTCTTTTTGAAAACTGGTAGGCTAAAAAGATTGGGAGGGAATAGATAACTAGTAAAGTTATAAGAGCCAAATACGGCCCTAAGATTCGCACATGGAACAGTGATTTTATGTCCTTTATTTTTTTTATACGTAAATTATTAATTTCCACACTTTCTGCAAAAGTAACCGATCTTGCTAGCTCACGTATTTTATCCCCAACTCTTGAATCAACTCTTCGTGTGTCCATTATAAATAAAGGGAATTTGTTTTTTTCTTTAAAATCATTTAATTCATTTAGTGATTCTTGATCCATTTTATCTTCAAAGCTAACTATGACAGCAATCGGCTTATCTTCAAAAGGGAAAACTTCTGTTAAGACTTCAATCTCCTCTTTAAAGTGAGTGCCTCTTACTATAAACCAATATTGATCTGCAGATTTTATCTTTTTTCTTGTATATTGACTTGAGATTAATTCACCTCCTATACGGATTCCAGGTGTATCCATATACCGGGTCTGATTTTCATTCACTTCTAGTATTGTAGAGGTAGATCCTTTAACATTAGATCCCTGAGTAGGGAAATTTTTTTGTAATAATCCTTTAAGTAGCGTAGTTTTTCCTGATGATTCTAAACCTAATAATACAATTTTCATATTAATCTCCTAACAGGCGCACCCTTTCTCACAACAAGATAAGTCATCAAGGTACATGGCAGACTTCTTATACAATTCAAAAATATCTTGATTGCGAGGAAGATTATGATGGAAAATGATATCCTCAGCAATAATGGCAAACCTTTGGCGGAATTTATAAATAAAACAAAAAATTGTATTACTTTGCCTTACATTCGGTCCAATCAAATATACTGAAGGGGCTAGCGTGGACTCATCCTTTTTAGTTAAGATTGGTAGTCCTTCTTCGTTCCATTCAAATAACTCCTTGAATTGCTTCGCACCGCTCCCAAAACCAATACAGATAATTGGTTCCCATTTAGTTTCTACAACATCACCATTATCGAATTGAATGAGAAACATGTCTTTTTCATCGTCCTTTTCGACGGAGATTGCTCTACTCATTGGATGTTCAAAGATTCCATTAAGCGCTTTTGTTGATTCAAGCCTTTCTCTTGTAAATGGTGATAAGGTCCTACTAGGATCTACCTCAATATCAAACCACTGTTTCGCAGAGTAATATACATCCACTTTTCTCCCTTCCTTATTTAAGTGATAGGCCGCATCCGCTGCGCTCTCACCACCACCAATAATGATTCTATCCCCTTCAATTTCTTTCCATGAGGTTACATCGCCGTAATGTATACCATATTTAAAAGGACGTTTTGGAAATTGGAATTCGCCACAAGCAATAATAACTGAATCTGAGAAAAAACCATCACCCTTCTCGCTTGTTTGTACCCAATACTTTTCTTCCCTTTTTTCTACTTTATGTACTTGTGTATTTTCACTAACTGGCAACTTGTAGTGTTCAGCAATCATACATAAATATTCGCCATATTCCTCCCCTGATAAGTGTTCTTTTCCAAAAGTATATGCAGGTGACGTATCAGGTAAAATCGCGTTTAAATCTAAATAACTAAAACCATGAGCAGTAAAAGATGGTGTGATAAACCTTGTTTCTTCAGGCCATTGAAAGAATGTTGAACCAACTTGATCCCTCTCTAAAATAATAAAATCATCTATTCCATTCTGCTTTAATAGAACACCCATACCAATCCCTGCTGGGCCTCCTCCTATAATCGTAATCATTTATATTCCTCCTTTTATAAAAAGCTTATTACTACTGCTAAATGAATCTCGTTAATTATGAATCCTTTTTCCATTTTTCTTTGCACTTTTTCACAACACAAATCGTAACAATTACGATTTATATCATAAAGTTTAGTGACAATCTATAGACATAACCTACTATTACAGTTCGAAGTTGAACTTGTTTATGTTATGTAAGTGATTAGGGCACTATTTTTAATTAACTATTGTATATCAATAATTCAATACCCTTGATGTAACGTGATTTACTACCTATTTCTCTAAGCAATCGTAACAGTACCCATAAAACTCAAACCTTTGTAATTTAAATTGATTATTAAAGGAAACCTTGGAGAAATCAATAGGACAGTTATCTTTATCCAGAGATTCACTTTTCCCACAATTTAAGCATTTTATCATACTCCTCGTATTTTCAGACACTAATTGATATTTACATTCTCTTTCCCACATACCTTTCTTCTCTATAAATCCTTTTTTCTCCAACAAAAACAATGTTCTGTAAACCGTATCTAGACTAATACCGGGGATTTTTAATTTAGCCTCTTTATGAAGAATTCTGGCGGAAATAAATTCACTGTTTCTGTTACTTATCAATTTAATTAATAGTTTTCTTTTATTCGTCATCTTATAACCCGTTCTAGTTAAAACAGAATTTATTTTATATTGTAAGTTCATCATTATTAACTCCTTTCCTTATTGAATAATCTCTTTTAAGAAATTAAAGTTAAATAATCCTACCCAAACACATGTCTTAAAATCGTAATCATTTCGATTTACATTAAAATTAAATCATATTTTCATTAGAAAATCAAAGAAGTATATTTCTTTATTTTTTTCATAAACTCTTTAATTAGTGCGTAAATAATAGTTAATTTCGATGTACACGATACTGGTGACAAAGACAATAGATGATGAAATGATTTAAAATATTGGAATGTAAATAAAATTATTCATTTTTCTAGAGAGAAGGTGCGCATTTTATCACTGTAAGATGATTATTGGCACTTCTTCTCTCAGAAAGATTTACGGTTTCCCTTAGTTAACAAAAAAACTTTTTAGTACATATCAATGACCTTTTCTTTTTAAAAAGTAAAGCTTTTGAAAAGCAAATCCCAGTAATAAGATGACAACAAGTAGCAACGTAATAGTTGCTCCTGGAGGAGTTCCTAAATAATAGGAAGTACTTAAACCGGTGATGATGCCGAAAAAAGCAGTAATTATCGCGGTAATAATTACCCATTTGAAACCTTTTGCTATCCTTATTGAAAAGGCGGCTGGTAAGACAAGCAGGGCTGATACTAACAGTACACCAATTGTAGGGATAATGACCGCTATTACTAGTCCAGTTAAAATACTGAATGAGAGTGACAGAATACGTGTATTAATCCCACTAGCAAATGCAGTATCTTCATCAAATGTTAACAAAAATAGCGGTCTTTTTAATATCCAAAAATACAGGAGAACTATTAAGGTTATAATCAGCATGATATATACTTGCCGATTACTAATAGTTACAATGGAACCAAATAAATATTGTTCCACATTAGTTGTCATGCCACCAGCACTAATACTCATTAAAAAGAGGGCAAGAGATAAACCAGCAGCCATTAATATGGCAATGGAAACCTCAGAATAAGAATGGTAAGCTCTGCGCATATACTCTACTGCAACGGCACCAATGATAACAACAAGAAAGCTTGAAAGCGTTAAATCAGTATGAATGAAATAACCGACAGCTACTCCAGCTAGGGAAATGTGTGAGAGGGTATCAGCCATTAACGCTTGTCTCCTTAATACGAGAAAGACTCCCAATATTGGAGCAATGATGGCAATTAATCCTCCTGCCCAAAATGCCCTTCGCATGAATTCAAGGTCAAACATTTCCATGTATCTCGTTCTCCCTTCTCAAGATGAATGATTTTATCAAGAAAAGGTTTTACATCTTCTTGATCATGGGTTACCATCAAGACCGTACAGTTGTGCTCCTTAACTCGATGTTTCATAAATTCATAAAAATTTTTTCTACTTTCAAAATCCATCCCGGTTGTTGGTTCATCAAGTACAAGAAAGTCTGGTTCAGCTGCTAAAGCACGTGCTATACAGATTTTTTGTTTTTGACCACCAGATAATGCCCCGATTTTATGGTTCCTAAATTCCCACATCCCAACCATTTCCAAAGCATTTTGAACAACCTTCTCGTCAAGAGCAGTCAATCTAGCAAACCATTTTCCTTTACGAAATCTCCCGGAACGGACCAACTCTATAACAGTACTTGGAAAACCAACATTAAATGAAGCTATTTGTTGAGGTACATATCCAATTTTTAACGGTAGTCCTTTTTCATTACTTTTACTTATTTTTATCTCTCCGCGCCAAGGCTTTAATAAGCCTAGCAACAATCGCAACAGAGTTGATTTAGAGGCACCGTTAGGTCCTGTAACCCCAATGAATTCACTACTATTTATTTGAAAGGAAATATCGTCTAGTGCTGGAGTATGGCCATATCCAAATTTAATTGCTTTTACTTCTACAAGTTTCAATCATGTCACTCCTTTCCAGTTTTACAAAAAAATAAAAAACGTGACTATGTCATGTATCACGCTTTTATTTCATTAACTATTTACTTAATGCACCCTTTAGTTTATCTAAATTATCTTGCATTACTTGAATATAATCAGCGCCTTTTTTTTGATTTTCTTCACTTAACCCTTCCAAGGTATTAAGTACTTGAGTTTCCGCCCCTATTTCATCTGCTAGAGTTTTTGCTACTTTTGGGGATGCTACTTCTTCAAAGAAAATAGTTTTTATATTATGGTCTAATGCAAAATTCTTCAATTCTGCAAGCTTAGCAGGACTTGGTTCGTTTTCAGTAGACAAGCCGGCAATTGCTACTTGTTTAAGACCATATTCATTTGCTAAGTATCCAAAAGCTGCATGTTGAGTAATAATTTCTTTACTTGAAACATCTGCAAGTGTAGATCTAAATTCTTTATCTAGGTCCTTTAGTTCTTCTATATAAGCCACACTATTTTTTTCATACTCTTCCTTATGATTTGGATCAACCTTTATTAATGCATCCTTAATATTCTCAACTTCTTTTTGTGCAAGTGCAGGGCTTAACCAAACGTGTGGATCCTTTTCATGACTATGTGCTTGCTCTTCTTCCTCTGCATGTTCATGCTCTTCACCTTCCATTAGAGTGATTCCTTCGCTCGCTTTAACAAAAGTAGACTTTTTAGAATCTAAACTCTCTTCGATATCAGGCACCCATGTCTCCATATACTCACTGTCATAGACGAATAAGTCTGCATTTTGTATATTACCTACATCCTTTGGTGAAGGTTCCCAATCATGAGGCTCTATGGAAGAAGGAATTAATAATTCTACCTCAGCGAGATCGCCAACAACATTTTTTGTAAACTCGTACATTGGATAAAAAGTAGTGACTATTTGAATCTTATCAGTATCCTTCTTTATTTGATTTTCCGCCCTCTCATTACCATCCCCTTGTTGACATCCGACAAGCATAAGTGGGATTGCAAATACAGGAGCTAACATTCTGTTAAACTTTTTCATGAAATTACCCTCCGATATATATTCACTCTTTTTTAGCATTCGTAGTATATCGTAATTATTACGATTTGTAAATTGGAATAATTACGATTTGGATATACATTCCGCCAGTACTGGTAATTTAATTCTTTTACTATCTTTTTAATTATGCCAACTTACAATCTTTCTTAATTTATACGTATCTCATACATTATTAATTAGCCATTAAAAAGAAAAGGTATACTATAAAAAGATTATCCTCTATAAGATTAAAATATTAAATTTAACAAACCCTTCCAAAAGACATATATAATACTTTTGAAAGACTCCTTTATATTTATCCAACAAATATTTTTCTTCGATCATATGCAAAAATGGTCATCATCACACCTAAGATAGCACAAATCATATACATAAATGAGTATGAGGATAAATCAGCTATCGGCCCCATAATGACACCACCTAGCGAAACACCTAAATCAGCCATAGCAATAAATAAACCAAGTAACACATTTCGATTTACCTTAGGCAATACAAAGGTTAAATACGTTGTTAACGTTGGATAGATAATTGCCTGAGCTATCCCCATTAAAATCGCACCTGCATAGAAAAAGAAAGCCCCACCCGTTATAGATACGCTTACACATTGCGCCGCTATTGCTAAAAGAAGCATAGCCCCCATGATAAAAGATGAATGCCACTTACCGTCTGAAGGAATTCTTTTCCTTAAAGTAAAACGAGCAAAGACAACGGTACCAGCCTGAAGCATGAGATAAATTCCAGCATTGCCGTTTTTTAATTGCATAGCGTACAGTGGTATGAAGGTTGTAATCGCTCCAAATACAATGGAGGTAACTAACATCAATACGCTGCATTTAAACAGAAACGGATTTTTTACCAACTGACTAAATGCCTTAAACATACTTACTCCTTGCTCATTTTTAACTGAAGCAGGTTGATCCTTTCCTTTTTCCATTTTGGCACTGTAGCCAAACACCCCTGTAGTGATGGCAATTGCTATCATCACTACTGTAAAATAATCCATACCTCCTTGCCAAATTCCTAATGCCAGTATAGGTCCAATAATACCTGGTATATAAGAGAATAAAGAATAAAGTGAGATGCCCTGAGAGCGATCCTTCTCTGGTAGTGCATCAATAATGCCTATCTGCAATGCCATAGAAAAAAAAGCTGTCGACACTCCTTGTAACATACGGGCAACTAGATAGCCGCCTAACCCAGTAATCGTATATAATATTAAAGCAAAACCATTGACTATAAGTATAATGCGCAACACTTTTATCGGTCCATGCTTTTGAATGATTTGACCTGCCCACGGACGAAAGAACATGGTTGTAAATAAATACGCCCCTATAATCAAGCCGATAGTAGTATTGCTGGCTCCTAATGATTCCCCTTGTAAGGGGATAATAACATTTAGAATGGCATTGGCACTAAAATAAAGAAGAACCAACAGATATAAACGCAGAAACGGCCAAGACATAGCTCCACTCACAATTTTTTCTCCTCCTAGTTCGAAAATAATCTAAAAAGTTATTAATTTGTCCAATAATTTTCTAGCATATTCTGACTGAACGTTTTTTAATTGTTCGATTTTAATTACTTCTTCAATTTGACCATTTCTAAAAATAATGACCCTGTCGCAAATATAGGCGGCGGCCTGAATATCATGAGTAATAAATACATAGCTCATATTGTAGAGGTATTTTAATTCCTTAAGTAATTCAAGCACTTGTATTTGAACTGATACATCTAAAGAACTGATTGCTTCATCTAATAAAATACATTTTGGTTCTGTGGAAATGGCCCTTGCAATACATACCCTTTGAACCTCTCCCCCTGATAATTCATGAGGATATCTTTTTCTGTAGGACGGATTTAACCCAACTTGATTCAATAGATTATCAACCCTGTTTTGAATTTCTATTTTGAGCTTGCTCTTAATTTTTAATGGCTCCATAATGGCTTCCTCAACTGTAAAAAATGGGTTAATGGAAGATTTATAGTCTTGAAAAACAGCGCTAATGTTACCCGATCTCACTCTTCTATCCCCTACATTTTCACCCTGAAATAAAACGGTTCCCCGATCTGGCTTTTCAACTCCTATTAGTAAACGACCTAATGTGGATTTTCCGCTCCCACTTTCTCCGATAATACCGAGACATTCGCCAGTTCCACATTCAAAACTAATATTGTTCAAAATCTTTTGTCTTTTGTTTGAAATGAGTCCACCACTTTTATAAGACTTCTCCACACTATCAACCTTTAGCAATTTTAAGCTCTCCCCATTATTTTCTTAAAATGATTACTCAACGCTAGTCTAGTAGATACTAAATATTTGGTATAGTCATGTTCCGGTTCTGAAAATATAGTTTTCGATTTTTCTCTTTCAATAATTTCTCCATCCTTCATGACCATAACTTCATCAGCAATTGCTCTAACAACTCCCAAGTCATGAGAAACAAAGATCATAGAGCAGCCCATTCTTTCCCGTATTTTTATAAATTGCTCAACGACTTCAAATTGTGAAATAGTATCTAAAGCTGTTGTTGGTTCATCAGCAATAATAATGTCTGGTTCTAATACTAATGCTAACGCAATCATTATTCGCTGCAACATTCCACCCGATAGCTGGTGTGGATATTTATTCATAATCTCTATCGGATTTTTCAGCATGACACTTTCCATAGCATCTTTCACTTTTTCTTCGATTTCTTTATTACTCCAACCGAAATGTTCAACAAGCGTTTCCTTTAAATGAACCCCAATTACACAGGATGGGTCAAATGCACTCATCCCATTTTGTAGAATCATGCAAAGTTTTCTTCCCCTTCTCTTTCTCATCTCCTTTTCTGAAAGTTCGTTTAAGTTCTCGCCTTTAAATAAAATGTCTCCTGATTGGTGAAGCCAGGATTTATTTAATCGCATTATAGACCTACAAGTCAGAGACTTACCGCTTCCGCTTTCTCCTACAATTGCCAGACAGCTTCCTTGCTTTAAATGGAATGAACTATTATAGATAATCACTTTACCGGAGCTACTATCCCATATTCTCAGATTTCTAACTTCTAATATATTCATAGATTATTTTGCCACCTCTTTTGAAGCTTAATTTTAGAGATTGTTAACTCTTCTTGAAGCTTATTTTTTGAGGTAATTAATTTAGGGTCTATGGCAACTTGAAGTGCATCAGAGAAAAAGTTAAATGCAGATACTACCATAATAATAGCTAGTCCAGGAGCTAACATTAATTCTGGTCTTGTAAACATTACTTCCCTTGCCTCATTTAACATCATTCCCCATTCAGCATTTGGGGCTTGAATTCCTAACCCTAGGAATGAGAAGCCTGATACTTGCAAAATCATCGAACCAATTGAGCTGCTCGAAATCACTGCGATATCAGAAAATGTAACAGGAACAATGTGCTTATAAATAATTTTCACGTCACTAATACCTGATGCTTTGGCAAATTTCACATATTCTTTTTCAGCAAACTGCATAACAGACGTTCTGATTATTCGAGCAAACCATGCCCATTTAATCAAGGTAAACGCAATCAATATATTTTCAAGCCCCACACCTAAAATACCAACAACAGCTAATGCCATTACGTATCCTGGAAAAGATAGCATCGTGTCACAAATTCTCATTACAGTGGCATCTACTTTTCCTCTAAAGTAGCCTGCTAGAAATCCTAAAACCGCTCCAATCAAGACAGATATGAATAATGCAACTAAAACCCATAAAACACTGGGACGAATGCCATAAATGATTCTGGATAAAATACATCGTCCTAAGTGATCATTACCTAATAGGTAATCCCATGATGAAGAAGCATAACGAAGGCTCATATTTACTTCTTCAGGGTCATGTGGAGCAAATATAGGGGCGAAAATGCCAACAACGATTGTTACAACGATAACTATGAGAGAAATTGTGCCTAACCTATCTTTTATTAAATTTTCAAATAGTCTCATTTATATATCATTCCTTAATTTAGGATTCATCACAGCGTTTATAATGTCGGAAATGGTATTAAATAATACAAAGGCCACTGCTAAAATAAGTACATACGCTTGTATAATCGGGAAATCCCGGCCTAGAATTGCTCGAACACTTAAACTTCCTAATCCTGGCCAAGCAAATACATTTTCTATAACGACTGTACTTCCCAATATAATAGGTATAGACATACAAAATATCGAAATGGCCACTTGCAATGAATTTCTTAAGATGTGCATGGTGACTTTCCTCTCTGTTAAGCCACATGCCCTTCCATACAGTACATAGTCTTCATTTAAATTACTCAACATCGAACTTCTAACGACCCTAAAATAAATGCCTGCATAGCTTATCGCAATGACAATAACCGGTAGAATATAACTTTTATACGACTCCATTCCGCTTGTTGGCAATAAATCCACTTTTACGGAAAAATACCAAATCAGAAGAGTCGCCATCCAGTATGACGGCATTGCCGTTAGGAAAAATGAAAATCCCCTTACTGACTTATCCATAATTTTCCCCTCTTTCATCGCACAGATCACACCTAAAAGTATCGATAGAACAATAATGACAACAGATGAAACCAACGTTAGTTTTAACGTATTTAGAAAAGCAGGTCCAATTAACGACCAAACCGGTTTTCCTGTCACGTAGGAAACCCCAAAGTCCAACTGTAAGCAAGCAATAACCCAATCGAAGTATTGTATAATAAATAGTTTATCCATCCCCAACTCATCTTTCGTTTGAGCAATTAATTCATCTGTTATTGTTGGAACACCTTGCGCTTGCAATACCACTTCAACTGGATCTAAGGGAGAAAGATTAATTAAAATAAACGTTAAAAATGAAATGACCAAAAGTAAAGGGATTGATATGAATAGTCTCTTAATGATGTAACTTCCCATAGAAAATCTCCTTTTAATAGAAATTTTAAAAACCACACTTCTTCTGCAATATAATACTTAAAAGGTTACTCTTCACATAAATAAAAAGGGGAATCTTCCCCTTTTTATTTATATTTCTATTCAAAGTTCATCAGTTCAAATGGTAACTCAAATTGCGTTTGCTTAAATGATATGCCTTTTAATTTTTTTGGGGCAACTACAGTGACACTGCCATTTGAAATGGGAATAAAGACTGCTTCATCATGTACAATCGTCAAAATATCCGCATATAACGATTTTCGTGTTTTCTCATCAGTTGACACCATTACTTCATCAATCTTCTTGTAGAGTTCATCTGAGTTTGCAATACCGCTTGTAGTATGTAAATAAGATGCCTCAGAAGTAAAAGCAGAGATTGTACTTTGTGGATCATACGCAAGTCCCCATGTTTGATTGAATAATAGATCATAGTCACCCGTCGTTCTTCTATTAGCAATTGAAGTTGACTCTTCACCGATAATTTCTAGCTGAATACCGATCTCTTTTACTGAAGCTTGGATAAACTCAGCCTGGGTTTTTTGGGAGGAAGAATTGCTATCATAATAAAGTTTCATTGCCAATTTTTTGCCGTCTTTTGTTCTAACATCAGACCCATCTTTTGCTGCCCATCCTGATTCTTCTAAAATCTCTTTCGCTTCTTCTAAATCATAGCCTCTTTTCTTCAAATCAACATCTGCATAATTGACGTTAGGTGAGAATAGTGTATTGGCTACTGTTTCCGTACCATTTAAAATATCCTTACTAATGGTTTCTCTATCAATCGAGTGCCAAATGGCTTCACGAACAGCTGTTTCACTTACTGGATTATCAGATTTACTGCTATTTGCTACAATCATTTTCGTATTCATTGGTTCACTTCTAACCAACTGATAATCACCTGAATCAACTAATTGATTCATTGCTTCTACATCAAGACTGTCTGCACCGCGGTCATCAGTAAAAACAAAGTTTACTTCTCCTTTTTGTAAAGCTAAAAATGTCGTTTCCCCTGCTGGAAGAACTTTAGAAGTAATCTTCTTAATTTCAGGTGAGTCACCCCAGTAGTTTTCATTCGCTTTAAAAGTGGCGTACTCATCAGTTTTATGTTTAGTGAGAATATATGGTCCTGTACCATTAAATCCATTTACGCCATCTTTAGTTCCCCCGTTTTTAAAATCTTTGGGTGATAAAAATACGTAAGGTCTGGTCATAGACAATTCAACCAAAGTTGGGTAGTATGCTTCTGATAGCACAAGTTCAACTGTATAAGCATCTACTATATTTACACTTTCTATTTTTGTAGATAATTTAATCCAAGCATGCTTTTCTGCGTTGTTTTGCACAGCTTCAATATTTTTCTTTACTGCCTCTGCGTTAAATGGTTCTCCATCATGGAATTTCACATCTTTTCTTAAATGAAAAGTGTATACTTTTCCATCTTCTGAAATTTTCCAGGATTCAGCAAGCAAAGGTTTAATCCCATCTTCTGTATTTTCAACCAATGATTCATAGACCATCCCTTGAGCTGGCATTGAACCTGTATACAGATGCGGGTTTATATCATTAATATCTTTGGAGGATGCATAAACTAACTCTTTTGAGCTATTCGTTGAATCAGCACCTTCCTTTTTCTTACTATTAGATTTTTCTGCAGAGCAGGCAACTAGAATAGAAAAAACCAAAAATATTAGAGATGCTAACTTAAATTTTTTAACTAACAATATATTTCACTCCCTTTAGCCTTACTAATTTGAATTAATTCACCTTTTACTCAAAATTGAAAAAATACCCTTTTGTAAATCGAAATGATTACTATTTATATGGTATATTACTCTATTAACTTAAGAACTTCTTTGCGCTTATACTTTTTCCTATTTCACTGCATATCATATTCAAATCTTCATCAAAGCTTTGAACAACAAATGCATTAGATAGCAATTCATCTTCATGGGATTGAGCCACTTTTTCAATTTTATTCTCGTATGTTTTAATGAATTTATCTATTGTTGGACAATTTAAATTTAAATATTTTGCAATTCCTTGAATTATTTTTATACGATAATAGTCTTCTTTAGGCATCCTAGGGATATCCAAATATCCTTCCCTATTGACGAACATTTTTCTAATTGGAACAGCAGAAAAATCATAATATTTCCCATCCTTATCTGGTTCTGAAAAAGGATCGATCAACAGTGCGGTATAACGTATATATAATAAATATTCTTGATGGATAGCTTCTAAATGATTAAAATTCTCTATATCATGACGTGATAAACTTTCCAATCTCACGGGATAATTATCATCTGTCATAAATTTAAGTAGATTTAAATTTTCTATATTTAATTTCCCTAAGATATTCATGATTTCTTTCCATTGAGCCAGCATATCCCTAATTAAATATTGTGTAATGGGCCCCTCAGGATAAAGTTTATAAACATATTTCTTGCTTTCTAAGTCACCAAATATTGCACTTAGTGTGAAATCATTCATAAACAACGGTGGGTGAACATATAAAGAAATATTTCTCGTTTCTGCTTCTATTGGAGATTTCATATTTACAAGAGTAATACCTAATTGTTCATATAACTTATATAGTCCCTCGACATTTTTAGATGGATATTGTGTAGAGCCTATATAAATTTTTTTCTTGACTGCCGTTGTTAAAACATTATTAGAAGGTTTATCGTGCATCCATCGTGTATCTCCGTAATATGTAGAAAAACTGATAATTTCCGCGTCTGAATTACGCTGGTTCATATAATTATTTATTAAACTATTGGAACCGAAAGTCGGAGAAATTAAAACAATACACCTTACTGGTTTTAAGATCTCATTATTAATTTGTTTTAGTACTTCTATATAAGCATCCGTTGTTACAGCAAGAATAATAGTATCCCATTCACCCTTAATTGTTCCATAATCCCTAAAAACTTGGTCAATGAAGCATTCACCTTGCATAGTACGATGCTTTTCATTTTGAACGCTTACACGAACTAAATGATTATTTTCCTTAAGTGTCTCAAAAAAAATTTCTGAACGAACAGATTCTCTCCCAACAATTCCTACGTAGCAATTCAATTGGTTTTTTAGATTCATAGCTAGTTGGATAGATGTAGGGCCAGTGCCTAATAGTAGGACTCGCTTAAAATCATTCATAAAGGCCTCCTTTTCTTACAAATTAGTAAGCTATGCTTTTTTATACAATGCGATATCAAACACATGATCTGGACGCAATATTTCTTCAACCATCTTCCACTTCTGCCTATCAGCCTCTCTTGATGGAAAATTAAACAATGACTTCAATTGATTGCCATATCTCATAGCAACAACTACATTTTCATTCGTTAATGTATGTAATTGATCCAATATGTAATATTTATTTTCAACAGTTGAACTAAAAATGATATGAGTAACGTTTTTCGTAAAATCAAGATTTTCCACTAATGTTTTTTCTAATCTAATATTTAATCCATTTCCTAATTTCTCTACTACGTTTCGTCCAAGTTGTATAGCCTCATCATCAATATCTATGCCAACAACCTCTGCTCCTGTTCGCTTAGCGATTAATAATGGCGTCATTGGAAATGAACCTGATCCTACTAACAATACTTTTGATTCCGAAGTAATTTGAAAACTGCCAAATTCTTTTTCAATACATGATTCTATATTTTTAAAATAGTCTGCCTTTTCACTATTTCCATCCAGTAGCTTGATTGCACGAAATTTCTCCATAATAGCTACACAAAGTGCCGATTTTCTTCTTAGGTTCATCACAAGTTGATTTAAATCACTAGATTCTTGTAGTTCTAGTTGTTTCCAAGCTTCTTTATTCGTCTCATTTGTTATAAATTTTGAATAGTCATCTATTAAACTCTCTAACTCTGAACAATTATTGATTGTATGATCATAACTTCCTGCTAAACCTTCAAATTTTTCTGAATACTCACTTAAATATTCTTGAAAAGTTACTAATGCATTCATTAATTTTCCCCCAGTACAATGTTATAACTAACCATCTATAAAAGCTTTGCCTTGTGCTACTATTTGTACCGACCCTTCAATCATAAGGCTTGTTAATTCTTCTCCATGACAAGTAGCAAATACTTTAATATCGCCACCAGGTTGCCTTATATTTGTAACAATCTCTCCTTTATTCTTCCAAGCTAGATAGGCTCCTAAGGAGGCTGTACCGGAACCACACCCCCTTTCCCATATCATACTATCTAAATGTGGTACATAAATGAGGGGAGCCATTTCCACAGATTTCGATTTATACAATAAAACGCCGATCAATTGAGCACCTAAAGTTACTCCAAGCAACTTTGCTAAAGATTGCGCTTTTTCCCTTACTGTTTTACTAAATTCCTCCACTTCTATCACAATGTGTATAAATTCATGGTATCTCACTATAATCATATTCAAATCGTTGCCATCATACTTTATTGTTCTCTGTTCTATCTTTTTAGGAATAGGCATAGTAACCAGACAGTGATATTCATCTAAATTTCTTTTCATTTGACATGTTATTAATTTATCTGTGCCTGAAGCTTCTAATATTATCTCCGCCAAATCATTATGCTTAAGTCCTTTTTCAGATGCTATAAAAGCTGCCAGTGCCATACAAGCATTACCACAAAACTCACCTCCAGCCATATGTAACTTTGCGGCAGCTTTATTATTTATCGGCTTTTCTATAAATCCAACTTGTTCTGCATGCACGCTGTCGTATGACATGATTTTCGAAGCAATGTGCTTATACTCTTCAATTAGATAATTAGTTTTAACAAGAATTGTCATATTTTGTGTTGGATTAAATTTTATAAAATCTATTTCCTGGATCATCTCAACTACCCTCTACACTTATATTTTTTGGTTTTCCTTTCTTCATAAAGTATTAATCATCACAAATAGTAATGATTACGATTATCAATTACAGAATGAATTATAGCATAATGTTGGAAAGTGTCAACAAATATTGGGTCTGTTTTTTACACTGTTGCCGCTTGAACAATGTCATAATTTTCATTTTTTTCTCTTTCCATGTTTATCCCTTAGGATTATATTCACCATTACATATCGGTGCACACGATGATTTAAAAGAAATGGGAAACCAGGTGGCAGATAAGGAGTTAGTCGGGGTATTCTTAGATACTGTTGGTAATATAAAATCCTATTTGCAAATCTGAACAAAAGTAACAAAATGAGCCAATCCAGGAGTTTATCATAAGGGTTGAATAGAAAATGATGGCCTTTCCGCTGCGCAAAACTGGGATTTCATTACACAGCACCTTATGGTCGTCAATATATGGGGATTTCTAACAGAAGGAAAAGATGAATGGGCATTACAGAAATTAGTAGGAATGTACTTTAAAGATATTGATTTTTATCTTCTTATTTGATATTGTGAGTTTTATCAAATTATAAATAGTAACAATTACGATTTATAAAGACAAATACATGATATACGATTTCATGTTTAAATTATGGGAATCTATCGACTATTTTCTTTTTTAATAAGATCTATTATCATATTGAATGATTAATCGAAATGTGATGGATATAAGAGACTAAATGATAGGACACTTCATTTTTGTTTTCTCCCTCCCTAACATATCGATTGTTTAATTTTTATATAAAATATTAAGCAGGATTAGTAACAAATTGAACCTGGGGGCCGCACTATGTTAAGATCCATTTACACCATAGCTTTACTAACATTTATTTTATTATGTACATTAGGCTGTACAGTTAAGGATAGCTCTAAAGAAGAAGATAATATACACGATCAAAGTGTAGGTAAGAAAAATTCAGCTTCTAACTCAAAGGAAAACGAACCTAATATTAACACGGTTCAACAAGAGGCTATTAAAGTCTCTGCAAACCCTGAAAGCATTCCCGTATTAGTAAATAAGTTAAATCCACTTCCAGATAAATACAGACCATATGACCTTTTTTATCCAAATGTACCGTTTATTTTCAAAGAAAAAATCGAAAAACGAATGATGCGCAAAGAGGCCGGGCAAGCCTTGGAAAAATTATTTCTTAAGGCTGAAGAAGACGATATTAAATTAGCAGGCGTATCGGCATTTCGTTCACAGGAAACGCAAGAAGCTATTTTTAATAATTATGTAGAAAGGGATGGACTTGAAAAGGCTAAAACTTATAGTGCATATCCAGGAACCAGTGAACACCAAACAGGCTTGGCTATTGATGTAAGTGGCATTAATGGCACTTGTGCTGCTGAGGAATGTTTTGGTCAAACTAAAGAGGCTGATTGGTTAGCTAAGCATGCAAGTGAGTTTGGATTTATCATTCGTTACCCAGAAGGTAAGCAAGAAATTACAGGCTATAAATATGAGGCTTGGCATATTCGCTATGTAGGGATAGAGATAGCAAAAGACATTCAAGCTCAAGGGGTGACACTCGAAGAATACTATAATGTTCAGCCCGTTTCTAAGTAATATTAAGCCAACAAAGCCAACGACATCTAAAATGCGATGTATCATATTTTAGATGTCGTTGGCTTAACTTTTATATACTGATTACCAAGGTTAATCCCTTCTGCTTTGCCTTCGAGCAAACTGTTATTATGAGATACTTAAAGGCATCACAGAACCAATAGATTTTTTGCATAAGGATGTTTAACATAATTTTCAATTAAATCTTGATTTATTTTTTTCGTTTCTATTTCATTCAATTCAGCTTCACTTTTTATAAATGCTTGGGAAATACTTATCTACAATTCATCCATTACTGAATAAAAAATGTACATAACTCCTTTATTAATTCATCTGCCCTGTCACCTCTTCAATCTCTTTTAAAAAGTCTAAAAAATGACCTAATTCCTCTTTGATGTGCTTCATTGAAAAGCTCTACCCATACGGTTTAGATTGATCTAAAAATACCTGAACTTGACTCTCTCCTTTTGCCACATCCAGACCGACAACTGGATTCATTGTTTTCCCCTCCTATACTTACTTACCAGTACCCCTAGTCCTTCATGTAGTGTCATAGCTTCGCTTGTTATACGAGATCTACGTCCCAACCAGCCTCAAACATGTTTCTACAAGTAGGGGGCGGACAGTTTATTTCACGGGATCAAGTCCCACGCACCCGTTAGTTCATTAAGAAAAAAGGCCGCCAAATGGCAGCCTCATTCTCTATCTTTATTCATATAATGGCCCTTATTGAAGGCTATGCAAAACTAAACTTACCTCCCTCAAAAACTTATTCCTATTATACAAATGAGTGCTCATAAGCCTTTTTGCCATAAAACCTATATAACTTTCTCTTTATTTTTTCTTTTTTTCACCAAAAAATAAGCAGTAATAAAGGCAGTAATAGGAATAATCAGGGCTACTCCTGTTCCAGCACAAAATATAGTGATCATTTCAGCACTAAATATTTTTGAGTTTACGATTTCTCCAACAGAATAGGATAAATCTTTAAACCATATAAGCAAAGCCAAATAGCCTCCAAAGAAGGCAAAAAATAATGTATTCGTAGTTGTTCCTAAGATATCTCTCCCAATACTTATGCCAAATGTGAATAAATCTTTCTTGCTAATGGATGGATGGTGATAAAACATTTCTCGCATGGGAGATGAAATGGCCATGGCTGTATCGATAATGGCGCCAATAGTACTCATAATAATTACTGATGCTCCAATTTTAACAAAATCTACTCCAATATAAAGGGAAAAGATGCTAAGCTCTTCTATTTCTTCTTCACCAAAACCTTGTATCATCGCATTTTCCGTCACAATGACAATAAAAAAGAGTACAATAACAATCGTGATAATAGTAGAAATGAATGCTGTTTTTGTTGTACTATTCACTTCGTTAATAAAAAATAAATTAATATAACTAATCACCATACATGCAATCAATGTAACGATATACGGATCATTATTTGGATTTGTCATAAAAATGATGGTAAAAAGAAACACACCAAAGTTTAGGAAAAAAGCAAAAAATGAACGTGCTCCATTTTTTCCACCAATCAAGATCATCAATATTAATAATATGAACGCTAGCAACACTAATACATTCATTGTCTTTCCCTCTTTCGATTAATGAAAAAAATAGAAATATATAGACCTATCGGAATAGTTAACACGATTCCAATGCCACCAGCTATGGCACGGGCCAATTCCAATGTAAGGTTCATGGAAAGGGTAAATCCTAATGGAGAAGAATTTTTTAAATACAAAATAATCGTAGGTATGGAGCCGCTTATATAGGCAAAAAACAAAATATTTGTCATGGTTCCCATGATGTCTTTTCCAATCTCTAATCCCGAAGTTTTAAGTGCTTTTACTGATATGTGGTTATTCTTTTCATACAACCCAAAAATCGAAGAAGACATGGTAATGGCTATATCCATTACGGCTCCTAAAGATCCGATAAATAATCCTGCCATAAACACCATTTTATAAGGACGAGTGAGAAATTGCATTTCTTCATATCGAAGGCCATTTCCGGAAGTTAACCACATAACAAGATAAATAATGAACAGCGATAAAAAAGTCCCTAACAGTGTCGCAATAATAGCTGCATATGTTTTTTCATTAAAACCGTTAACGAATAAAAGGGAAAGGACCGTAAATAGAATGATACTTATACTGCATATCAATACCAAACTAATGTCTGATGTATTCAAATAAAAATCTAATGCATATGACAACAATATGGCATTGACTGCCAAACTTATAATTGAAAACAGTCCTTGCTTTTTTCCAACGATTAGTAATGTCAAGATAAAAATCCATGCTACAATCAACACAAATTTATCACGCTTTACGTCTTTTATGGTTCCAGTTAACTCTGAATTTTCTTCTGTCTTCGTATCAATCGAAACAAATAAATCATTTCCAACTCGATATTCTTGATCATAAGCTCCGGATAAGGAATATTCATTCTTTAAATGAATAAGTTTTCCTTTTTCTTCTCCATTTTGTAATTCGGCTATTATACTCTGGGTAAATAGACGATCTTCATTTTGATACATATCATTCAATTCAGTTGTATTTTCCAGATTTGTTTTGATGACTTTGGCTATTGGAAGTTCATAGAATGAATAATTGTGATTAACAAGGAAAACAGAGGCGACAAAACAAAGTGCTATGATGGCGTACAAAGAAACATGCTTGTAACCCATTTTTATAAATTTATTTACGATAACATTCAAAATAAAACCTCCAAATATCGGGTGGGCAAAAAAGGCAGGATGGAGCCAGAATTGACTGACCTCCGCCCTGCCTTACTAGTATTTGATTTTTTTATCTTATCATGAATAAATTTTATTTGCGAAATAAAAAAAATCCAATTGGTAACCAAGGGGTTTTTTCTATTAGGTTTTGAAAGTATGATTATTGTAAGAATCGTACATTAAATCGAGTAGGAGGAGGCGCCTAGCCTCCGACCTCTCACACCACCGTACGTACCGTTCGGTATACGGCGGTTCAGTTTAAGTCTGACGTAGTTTTGTATATCGTTCATATAGATTTACTAACCCTTGGTGGAGCCAATAAACATTATTAAGGATTTTGTCTAGAATAGGACTATGCGCTATGCGCCAATAACCCTTTCTGCTATTTCCCCATTCATATGCTTTTCCAAGTGGGACGCCTAATCCTTTGAGTTTCCTCACCCTCGTTCTTGGTAATTTCCATTGTTTCCATAGGCACATCCTGAGTCTTCTTCGAATCCATGAATCTAAATTCTTCAATACGTTCGGAGTATCAATGAGGGCGAAATACCCCATCCAACCTCTAAGGTATTGCTTTAACTTATTTATTCGGAGTTTCATGGGTATCGGTGATTTCCTCGAGGTCATTTCCCTGATTCGTTTCTTTACTCTCTTCACCGTTTGTTTAGCCAGTAGAACCTTCGGGTTCTTTGACTTCGTGAAACTAAAACCGAGAAACGTTCTGTTCCAAGGGCGATCATACTTCGACTTCTCGTAGTTGACCTTTAGCTTCAGATTATTTTCAATGAAGTTTGAGATATTTCCCATTGCACGTTTAGCGGCTTTTCGTGTCTTCACAAAGATAGTACTGTCATCCGCATACCTTACGAATCGAAGATTACGTTTCTCTAGTTCTTTATCTAAATCGTCTAACATGATATTAGATAATATAGGACTTAACGGACCTCCTTGCGGAGTTCCCTCCTCACTTTTATGAAAAAGTCCGCCTATCATAATGCCTGCTTGAAGGAATTTACGAATCAGTTTGAGAACTCGTTTATCTTCAATTTTCCGCTCTAACATTCCCATGAGCTTGTCATGATTCACTTTATCGAAGAACTTCTCCAAGTCCATATCCACTACCCATGTATAACCTTCGGTTATATAGGACTTTGCCTTTCGAACCGCCTGGTGCCCTTGTTTGTTAGGGCGAAACCCATAGCTATTCTCCGAAAAGGTTGAGTCATATATCTTGGTCAATATTTGGGCAATGGCTTGTTGAATGAAACGGTCTAGAACGGTTGGAATACCCAATAGCCGAACTCCGCCGTTTGGTTTCGGGATTTCGATACGACGGACGGGCTGCGGTTGATAGGTACCCTGTAAAAGGGCAGTTTTCATGTTGTACCATTCGGTTGCGAGGTGCGGTCTCAGGTTTTGAACCGGCATTCCATCTACACCATGGCTTCCCTTATTTCTTTCTACACGCTTCAATGCCTGTATTAAGTTTTCCCTCTCTAGTATCTGTTCCATTAACATCGTTGATATCCTTTCTACGTGGATAAATGGTCTATTTGTGCCTTTATCTGCTCCGCCCTTTTGAAGTTCCCCGTGTATTCACCACTTCTTCCCTCAAATAAGTTCCGTTAGGAATTGTTTGCTTCTTCGCAGATAACGAACGCCCAGTATTCATCCTCCTTAATCTGTTCGGTCCTTCCTTATCTTCTCGAGTAGACAAGTACTATGACCTCTGCTGACTTCTGATGATTCAGCTGTCCATCACTGGACAGGTTACCAAGTGTACTTGGCTGTCATCAGACCTCCCCGGGTAAGAGTGCAATCTTTCCCTCCATCTATCTGCTTCATTTACTCTGTACCACCTTCGGCAGTAAGGACTTTGTTTTGTTTCGCAAACTCATCCAATGATACCTAGCCTAATATGAAGTTCGTGTTCCTCAGACCGGAGGTTTGCCGCTTGCTTCCTTCAGATTCCACGTCGCCGTGGACACCCTTGCATTAAGCTAACCACTACTACTGCCTTCATGGTTCGGGACTTTCACCCTATAGATTGCACCCATGCCGGGCGCACGAAAGGAGTTGCCTTAACAACTCCTTTAAGAACAAAATTTTATTTATTAGGCACTAATAATACTGTTTTTATTTTTAAAGTAAATAAACAAATTAAATATGCTTAACCCTAAAATTATTAGAAACAAATATGAGGAAATAACGTCTCCTCCTAAATTTAATTCATCAGCTATATATCCCATAATAATAAGATTAATACCAGAAACAATTATTGAAATTATCGAAGTAATACTAACTGTGAATCCATTAACGAGGTTGCTTCGTTTCTTTTGAGCCAATAAAATAATGGAATAACAATTAAACTAATTATAAAAGTAATAAAAACTAATCTTAAAAAATCGTATATTTCCAACCCTTCCATAGTTATCCCCCCCTTATTATCCTTCCTCTATTAATCTTACCACAAAAAACCATAATTCTTATGGAACTAAACTGCCCGTTAAAAGGCAACCTCAGCAACCTGCCTTATTGTATAGTTGACACAAACTGTGCAATAGGAGGAGAAAGCCTCTGCTTCAGATTATTTGCTTTTCGGAGCTTCTGAAACCCTTACCTTGCGACCCGGTGGCTTCAATGTTTTCCTGTGCTCTTCCCTTCTAGAGCTACAGATGAGTTTTAATTTCACTTAATCACTGCCTTAATTTATTTTAAATTCTATGTATATAACTCTTAACAATATCAAAACCTATGACTAGCAACACATTACATTCATAGGAGCTGACAACATGGCTAGAAATAACAACAGTAATCAATTAGTAGTTAATGGTGCAGAGCAAGCTCTAGAACAAATGAAATACGAAATCTCTAGTGAATTCGGTGTTACACTTGGCGCTGATACAACATCTCGTGCAAACGGATCTGTTGGTGGAGAAATTACAAAACGTTTAGTGCAAATGGCTGAACAACAATTAGGCGGAAGAACTCGTTAATCGAAATCATATGTAATGTTAGGGATAGTGGTTGGACTATCCCTATTTATAATTTTACAAATTTCAAAAAAGAAACATAAACATCAGTAGCTGTTATTTTGCTATGTCGCATTACGAATATACTACGCTTATTCAACTCCCTCAGTTTGATGCAAATATCTCTCGAATGCTCACTTATTCGCAGGATTTCATAACCCTTGATTGTAAGGTCACGGTTAAATGGAGTGATTTCAGGACATGAAGATTTCGTGAAGGCATAGTTAAATAAAGGAGTTGTACAAGACCCCACATTTCACCATATAATGTACATTCTCCACACCGCCCCTGGAGGCTTTCCCTCCCATGTCTCAACGGGTCATTTGCCCTATCATTCCTTCGTCATGCCTATCCAAGGGGTGGAGGCCAGTTATGCTAACCTGATGGGTCAGTTCTCTTTTGTTGAAGAAATCTGGTACTCCGTACATATTTGAAATCCTACGAATAAGTCAACATTCGTAAAAAGAAAAAGTCTATGAAAATTAGTTTTTGAAGGTTCTCTTCGAGAACCTAATTAAAAACTCCCCTTTTAAAACTACGCAACCAGTTCAGTAATAGGTTGAACTTTATCTGCACAATAAGCCTCGTTTCTGCGTGCTATTCCAACAAATATCCTGGCTCGCTTACCTACCAATTTCATAATCGATTTCATTTTCTTCATTTTTTTAACCTTAACATTATGGGAGTGAATAGCTCGAAATTCCGTGTTATTCATCACAAGGCTCATGGTGGCTAAGTAAAGGAAACGTCTTAGCCTGGATCGCCCTCGCTTAGAGATGACATTTTGACCTTTCCACTTACCAGAGCTTGCTTCAGCCAGATGCAACCCAGCGTGCCGAAGTAAAGAATTACCGTGTGAAAAACAACAAAGGGTGATAATCTAAAAAAACACTACTTCAAATCAAGATTATTGAAATTCCATATCTTTTTAGCTATGCCCGCAAGATACACACTCCTTATATTTATTTCTTCGAAGGTCCATTTGTCTTCTTGGCAAATTTCTTTGGTTAGCATTATGATGGATTGCTCATATTTTTTTTTCTTTTCAATAAAAGGATAATTAGATGCAGTAATGTTTAATTCACTTCCAAGCAGCGTAAGGTTCCCAATTCTATTAACGAACATTGAATATTCAGAAGCTCTTGTTCCTAGTTCTTTTTGCCAAGAATTTTCAATGACTTTATTTCTTTCCCTTAGTAATTCCCTTGGCATAATATGTTCGATGTGAACATCACTCCGACCACTTATCGTTTTTTCTCTGGTGTTGTTTGTTAGTGCATTTTCGATCATTTCTAAGATATATTTCGTTTGTGCTGACCTTGTAAAATCCCGGTTCTGGAAGTTTAAATAAAATTCAGTATCAGATGGGGTTCTCCTCTTAAGATAATCAACAATATAAGAAACTGGCATTTCTTTATTGAACGATTCTAAAGCCAAATGATTGTAAATTCTAACTATGTCTCGTGTTTTTTTAAATGATAAAGACTTTGATTGCAACAAATAAGGTGACATTGTCAAAAGATAAGTAAAAAGCTTTTTTGTTTTAAAATTTATAACTCAATGCAATTAAGTTCAGATGATCAAATAGATAAAGTTTTAAGTGCATCCAAATATAGGTTTCAAACATTTAGTAATAGCGAAACTAAAAACCAATTTAGGCTTATTTAAAAAGCAAAAAATAAACAACCAATCATCCTTGGTTGTTTATTTTTATTTATGCTAACAAAGAATCCTATGTTTGATACTTTAACATTCTCTATTTAACTCTCCAGCACTACTCTATTCGCTAATAAACCCATCAATTAAAGAGCCTTATTGTTATACCAAATTTATTTAATAACTATATTTTCAAATCTTTGGTTCTATTTCAACTTTTTCATTTAGTAATATACCAATTTTATTGGTCATTTGAGTATTACTGTATTCCTTGTTATTTTATTCTCTATAAGTAAGTCCAATAACCTATCTGAATATCGTTACTCTTCCTTGCTTGCTGCCATATTCATGTTCGCTTCGACATTCTCCTGACTGATGGTTGTAAATGGCAAATTTCGTTTTCCTGAGAAATTCTCAAGTAAGTCTTTAACATCGATTCCCGAAGATGCCTTTAATGACTCCTGCAATGTGGCCATTAAATCCGTTGCATAGCCAGTCACTTTATTGGCCCCGCCATTCGCACCGCTTCCACCTGTATCCACTACAGTGATCTTGTCGATATTACTAAGCGGACTTGCCACTTGTTTGGCATACTCCGGAAGCATTTTCAAGATCATATCCATGACGGCTGCCTGACCGAACTGTTCAAATGCTTCGGCAATCTTCTGCTTGGCTTCGGCCTCTGCTACCCCTTTTAACCGGATGATTTCCGCTTCTGTCGTACCTTGGGCCCTTTGTGCGTCCGCTTTAGCAAGACCATCCATGCGGACGCGTTCCGCTTCGGCTTTTGCCATGGCTTCGATTTTATACTTATCGGCATCCGCTTCCGTTATCTGTTTCATTTTATTTGCGGAAGCCGCCTGCTCTACCGCATAACGGTCGGCATCCGCCTTTTTCTTCACTTCGGAATCATATTGCTTTTCACGGCGAAGGATTTCTTTTTCCTCCAGCTCAATTTGCTTCTGACGTTCAATGATCCTGATTTGCATTTCCTGTTCTGTTACATCCTGTTTAGATCTAGCCGTTTCAAGATCGTAAGCTTGGTCAGCTCGTGCTTTGGCAATATCCTGCTCGCGACGGAATTCCGCAACCTTTAGCTTGTTGATTTTTTCGGCTTCGGCAATTTCCGTTGCCCTTTCAAGTTCGGCACGCTGGGCTTCCTTCGATGCTTCTGCGCGCTTGATTCGCGTTTCTTTCTCTGCTTCTGCGGTAGCTATATCGGCATCCCTCTTTACTTGTGCGATTCTTGGCTTACCAAGAGATTCAAGATATCCATTTTTGTCCCGAACATCTTTAATGGTGAACGATACGATGATGAGTCCCATTTTAGCTAAATCCTGCGAGGCTACCCTCTGTACTTCCTGGGAAAACTTTTCGCGGTTTTTATAAATTTCCTCGACTGTCATCGACCCAAGGATGGAACGAAGATGCCCCTCCAGGACTTCCCTCGCTTCCTGTTCACGGTCATCTTTGGATTTACCTAGGAATTGCTCCGCCGCTGTGGCAATATCGGTGATCGAACCGCCAATCTTGATTATCGATACACCATCAGCCATGACTGGAACTCCCTGTTCTGTATATACTTCAGGAGTTGAGACCTCAAGCTTGCTTGACAACAAGCTAAGTGGTTCCGCTTGCTGGAACACCGGGAGAACGAAAGCACCCCCTCCGCGGACGATTTTAATTTTATTTCCTGATTCGTCGATGTGAACATTTTTGCTCCCTAAGTAGCTTCCAGTCACGATCAATGCTTCATCAGGACCAGCCGTGCGATATTTCGTAATAAAGACAGCAATAAGTGCGATAAGTAAAAATGCAACAATGGCGACAACAATCCAAACCAAATTAAACATACCCTACCTCCAACCTTTTTTTAATCCTGGTGGGGCATAACATAGACAACCCCGTTTTTAACTTCGATGATCAAGACCTTTGAATCCGAAACAATTCCTTCATTCTTATAACTGGCCGCAGTTTTCGCGATGCTTCCACTGATGCTTTCAATCAGGACTTCCCCAAACCCGTCAACCGGGATTGATGTCAGAACCCTGCCGACCCTCCCTCTCAGATCATTATCATGAAATGTCAAACTTTCTTCCGCTGATGAGATGGGAATCAAAACAAATACATTCAGTAAAGTGACGATGGTAAATGAAATGATCAGCGAAATGCCGGCACTCAATCCAGCATGGAGTCCTGAAAGCGATTCAAGCAAAAACCCACTTGCAAAAAACACGGTCAAAAAGCTAAAAATGAGTGTAGGATTAAATATATCCGGTAATTCAAGGCCGGAAAATATATCATTAAACAAGATAAATAAGAATGTTAGCCCCCCGAATATAATTAATCCATATAAATAGACTGTTTCTAATGGAACCCCAAATAACTCCATCTCTTTCATCCTTTAAATTCGATTTTTTCCAAGCCGCTTACTATTTTTTTAGGACCTGGGATAAGCGTTTTACCAGCATTGATAGTCTTTTGTTATAATCACCTCCATTTACTTCGCTTACCATTCATACGAATGATGCATTAAAAAAGTTTCATTTATTTTCCAAGTTTTGAATTTTACCCTTGTTTTCACTTACAAACAATGTAGTCTAATAAATCATTAATGAATTAAAATCCATAATATCATTGACAGTGTTTAGTTAACATATTAAAATTCTTTATATGTTAACTCGCCATATAAATAGGTTTACATTAGGGGGAAGCACAATGAAGGAACGTCATGAGAAGTTAAGAATGATGATGGTTACAGCTTTATTTGCAGCACTTATAGGGATACTTGCCCAAATTACAATTCCACTGCCTTTAGTACCGATTACAGGACAGACTCTAGCAGTCGGACTGGCAGCAACGATACTCGGTTCACGTTATGGAACTTCTTCCGTTTTATTATACTTGTTCATAGGGGCAGCGGGAGTGCCGGTATTCGCTGAAATGTCTGGAGGATTAGCTAAGATATTCGGTCCGACAGGCGGTTATTTATTATCCTATATCCCGACAGTATATATAACGGGTTTGATATTGGAAAAAATCCGTTTCTCAGTTGCAATGGCTTTCCTGGCAAATACAATCGGGATGATAATTACTTTGGTCATCGGTACGGTTTGGTTAAAATATATGAGTTCATTATCTTGGCCAGTGGCGTTTGCCAGCGGTTTTACTCCATTTATAATCGTAGGTGTTTTAAAGGCATTCCTTGCGTCATGGCTTGGCATTACAATCCGTTCAAGGTTAGCCTCTGCTAATATGCTGCCAAAAAATAATGCACCACTTTCCCAATGATGGGTAAATGAAAGGGAGGGTACCGATTGTGGTACACTCCCTTTCATTATATTCAAACTCCCGAACACTTTCACAAAAAAAAAGACTCTTAAATAAGAATCTTTTTACAAGTAATTATTGCGGTCCTATCCCCATAAGTCCGAATATGAATAGCAAATGTATATGATCCCCTTTGCTAACCGTAATCATTTTACTATAGTAACAGTAATTTGACAACCATTGAGGATACACATGAACTTGCTGCCATTTCATTGTTCAAGGAAGAATATGGTAACTGTTTTAGTTACTTATTATTCACTTTATATTCTTTTTTCGTACCATCTTCGAAAATGACCTCTAAATCAAATTCTTGATAGTCATCCTTCAAATTAAAAGCTTTTGTCACTTCTTGAATGACTTCCTCCTCTGATGAATCTTTGGTGAATGTCAATTTTTCCAGAATCGGGGTCAATTCTTTCATTGCTTCATCACCGTGAACTTCATGCTTGTTAAGTTTGTCCTCGATCGAAGCTTCTGTTTGAGCTCCCATTGTATCATATTCAGCTTCGTATTCGTTATCATTGCCTGTATAATCCACTTCCAATTGAAAATCCTTATAAGTGAAAGGCAGTTTTTCATTATTATCCGTTCCCGTTTCAGGATTATTATCAGCTTGATTTTCATTTTCCTGAACCGGCGGGTTTTTCAATTCATCGTTATCTTCGCCGCATCCAGCCAACACTAGCATAGCGGCAAACGGCACTGATAATATTTTGATTGATCTTCTCATTAGTTTTTTCCTCCTTTAGTCTGTATACCTTATTTATTTCCTACCAGAGGTCAATTAAAACTCAAGAATTCCTCAAATACATCAAATCGACCAAGTGATCATAGTGGAAGGATATAAAACAATACCGCAAAAAAGTGTGTGACAGATCCCCCAAGCACGAATACATGCCAAACCGCGTGATGAAACGGAAAACCGCGCCAAACATAAAATATGGCTCCAATAGTATAAAGCAATCCCCCTGCAATCAGTAACTGGATACCCGCTGAAGGCATCGTTGCCGTAAGTGGTCCCCAAACGATAACGATCATCCATCCCATTGCAATATAGAGAATCGTCGAAAGGAAGAGGAATTTTTTCACATAGAAAGCCTTGAAGACGACCCCAATTATTGCAACTCCCCAAATTATACCCAGGAGTGTCCAGCCTAGTGACCCTTGGATCACTAGAAGCATGATGGGCGTGTATGTTCCTGCAATGAATATATATATGGCTGAATGATCAAAGATTTCAAATATATCCTTTGTTCTGCCCTCTGGAAAACTATGCACTAAAGTGGAAGAGACGTATAAAAGTAGCATGGAAACACCATAAATGACTGAAATGACTATATGCCAAGTCGATCCTGTTTGGGCTGAGAATATGATTAAAAACACAAGTGCTGCAATACTTAACAAAACGCCGACACCGTGGGTTATCGCATTGACCACTTCTTCTTTTTTTGTATAAACATGTGTATTGGCCATGTTACAGCTCCTTAATTTTGGATTAATTTTTTAGTATCCAACCAAAGTATACATCAGATCTTCCAAGCAATATAGAAAAGTGAATATTAACTTGATTATCACCTCTTAATTAGATTATTATCTAATTAGATGATAATCTAATTAGAGGAGGGATAAAAGTGCAATTAGAAAAATTGGTCGCATTCCATAAAACGATTGGTGATGTAACAAGGATTAGAATTATATCCATCCTGGCAAATGGTCCAAAACACGGACAGGCACTTGCCGGAATATTAAAATTGACGGCACCGACCATATCACACCATTTAACTAAATTGAAGGACATTAATTTAGTTAAAGATCGAAGGGAAAAAAATACGGTATATTATTTTTTGAATGAGGATGTCCTGAATCATTATTCATCAGCATTACCTAAAATGGTTTCAACTAAGGGGGATTCCAATAAAATGGATAATCAAAAGCTGAATTTAGAACACAAAAAGATCCTTGAAAACTTTTTGATGCCAGATGGTCGACTAAAAACCATACCTGCACAGAGAAAAAAGAAAATGATCGTTCTTCATCATATAGCCAGCCTTTTGGAAAAGGGACGTAAGTATCCGGAAAACGAATTGAATGAATTCATCCAGTCTTTCCATGATGATTATGCAACAATAAGGCGTGAACTCATTATCGGGAGTATCATGTACCGTGAAAACAGCATTTATGAATTGAATCCCCGCGAGATGTGGGCGGAAATCGTTTAATCGTTTAACGGAAGGTTTCAAAAATAAAAAACCGGCCTCCCATATGGAAAGCCGGTTTTTAATGTAGTTTATATGGCAAAATGGTGGCCGCCGATAATTTTTATTACCTCTAATTGTTTCATCCATTCACTGTCCGAAATACTAGGATTCCAAAAATACAAGGCATCATTTGTATAGCCATGGATCGCCAATGCTTCATTGACAGCTTTCTTGGCATCATTTCCTGCTGGTTTATTTATACTGCCATCACCAACAGGCGAGAATTGGTTTTTTTGATAAATCACTTCCCGTACCGTATCAGGAAATTCATCGCTATCAAGGCGATTCAAAACAACTCCTGCCACCTCGACCTTACCTCTGTATGGCTCCCCTTTAGCTTCTGCATGTACGAGCCTTGCTAATAATTCTTTATCTTTTTCATTCATCACATGTGGAATAATCAATGTTTTACCGGGCTCGGCAACATTATTTACATTATTATTGACTTCTTTCAACTTGCCGATAGGAACACCGTACTGCTTCGCAATATCCCATATCGATTCACCTTGTTTAATGACATGTTTGGTTGCTCCATCCGAAGCTTTACTGGTCGTTCCCTTAGGAAAAGCTATCCCAAGTATGATGACACTTAGAGTCATTATCACGGTTATTATAACTGATAATTTCATCCTGTAACCTCCTCGTTAAGCATCTTCCTAGGATAACAGACCATATGTGAGAAAACAGTGCTAAATTTTTTCCAAGGAAATGAAGGAAAAATTTTCAAGGGTCTATTAACTTCGAAATTTTAATGATTCCCATTCTTCCCGTAGCATTCCCATTTTGATTGAATCATAATAATGACCATCATGATAACGGCATTTTCTCATCCTTCCCTCTACTTGCATGCCTACCTTTTCTCCAACTGCGATCATACGTTCATTACCCGACCAAGTCGTCAGACCAACCCGTTCAATCTCCATTTTTTCGAATAAATAGCTTATGAATAACATTAACGCTTCTGTTCCATAACCGCCATTCCAATACTTGGGCTCAAATATCGTAATTCCGATTTCAAGCCAACGTGAAGGTTCATGTTCCCAGTAATATACAACAGATCCTATTATTTGATCGTTTTTTTCCATTAATAGCTCAGAGTATGCCCCCATTTTTTCATCATAGGTTCTATGCTTCGTTTCTTTATCGATATACGTTTGGAAATCAATGAGTTCAAGTGGATGATAAGGTGCATCCCACTTTTTCCATTCTGGATCTGCTTCTCCATATTTCAGGCTCCATAAACGTTTTAAATCGGCTTGCTTAACATTCCTCAATATTACTTTACTTCCTTCAATCCAAACATCGTCCAATCCGCTTCCTCCCACTTCAACCTTGCCGTACTTTCCATTTTACCTGTCAACACATAATTTAATAAAATATTGCCTTTCTCTAGGACCATCGAATTCACAAAAATAGACACCTTGCCAAGTACCAAGGATCAAGCTCCCTTTATCGATGATCACCTGCTGTGAAGAACCAACCGTACTTGATTTCAAATGGGCTGCCGTGTTTCCTTCCATATGTAAATCCAATGTATGATTCCATGGGTATTGCTCATCCAGTCTCCTTAGCATATCCTTTTTGACATCGGGATCGGCATTTTCATTAATCGTGATTCCTGCTGTCGTATGTGGACAATATATAAGTGCTATTCCCTCTTGAATCCCATTTTCCTTGATGAATGCCTGTACTTCTGTCGTAACATCAATCATATCATCCCTTTTCGTCGTTTTTAAGGTATTTTTCTTCAGCATGTACGATCACTCCTTTTGTTCATTTTAATACTCCTTTACCCCTAAACATTACATTTATGCTTTTATAAACGGTTCAAGAATAATACATTTATCGTTGGAAGTATAAAAATTCACCTATTCATCATGACCTTTTTCCCTTTGAAATTGGATATATAAGGAGTTATTAGCGAGGTTGCAAGGTGCGCTTCATTTTTATGTCAATCAATCATTACCAATTAGCATCTCCCAAAAATGCCGAGGGCCACTCAATGAAGTTTTTCCCTGAGATACTGATGTTCCAGGAAGTGAATAAGCCTCTATCATTAAGGTCCAATGGCGGGGGATCGATTAAAAAATGTCGGAACGGAGGATAATTGCATTTCCAAAAAAGCGCATCCTGCCCTGCGGAAGATGAAAGGGTATCCAGGGTGAACCGTATATATTTATCCGATTCTTTCGGCAAACGGATCGAATTTAGGAATGGACATAATAAAAAGCGGGCCCGTTTATCGGACCCGCTTTTAAATGTGCATCATTTTAGTTTCTTTTTCCAGAATCCCAATATTAAAGCGGTAATGAGAGCTCCTATTAAAATCGCCAGCAAATAGCGGAAAGGATGGTTGACTAGGGGGATGACAAATATTCCCCCATGTGGTGCTGGTAAAGTTACACTAAAAGCCATTGACAGGGCTCCAGCCGTCGCTGCCCCAACAACACTGCTGACGATGACGCGCAATGGATCTGCCGCGGCAAAAGGAATGGCTCCCTCTGTAATGAATGAAGCACCCATGAAGTAATTAGTGAATCCGGATTTCCTTTCCATTTCACTGAATTTGCTTTTAAAGAATGTAGTTGCAAATGCGATTCCAAGAGGGGGAACCATTCCACCAGCCATTACAGCAGCATGCGGTCCGAAACTTTGAGCTTCAATGGCTGCAAGCCCAAAAGTGAATGCTGCTTTATTTAAGGGGCCTCCCATATCCACAGCCATCATACCCCCAAGAATCAAGCCAAGGAATATTGCGTTCGTGCCGGATAAGCCCTGCAGCCAATTGGTCAGGCCCATGTTAATTGCGGTTACAGGTTCATTTACGAGAAATATCATGATAAACCCTGTAATTAACATACCGAATACAGGATAGAGTAAAACCGGTTTAATGCCATCGAGTGTTTGCGGTAACCTGGAAAACAATTTTCTTAATAGTAAGACGACATAACCTGCAAGGAAACCGGCGATGAGTCCGCCAAGAAAACCGGCATTAGCCTGTGCTGCCAATAATCCCCCTACCATACCAGGAGCAAAACCCGGTCGGTCGGCAATACTTGAAGCAATGAATCCAGCCAGGACAGGGACAAGTAAGAAGAATGCACCATTTCCCCCGCCAATATCACTTAATGCTTTAGCAATGGGATTATAATCCGGATTTGCCGGATCGGCTGCCTCGATTCCAAAAAAGAAAGAAAGTGCAATCAAGATTCCGCCCCCGACGACAAATGGAAGCATATTACTTACACCATTCATTAAGTGCTTGTAAATCCCCAATCCTCCTTTTGCTGATTCACCTTCATCACTTTTATCGTTTCCTGTTCCTTTGTAAACAGGGGCATCCTGATTCAAGGCCCTGGTTAACAGCTCCTCTGTCTTCCGGATCCCATGGGCCACAGGGACAATAATGACATGTTTTCCATTAAAACGATCCATATCCACCTGCTTATCAGCTGCAACGATAATCGCATCCGCCTCAGCAATTTCTGCGGCGGTTAAACCATTTTTGATTCCTGTGGAACCATTTGTTTCCACTTTGAAATCGATTCCCATTTCCTTGGCTTTAGCCTTTAACGCATCGGCAGCCATATAAGTATGGGCAATTCCTGTTGGACAAGCTGTAACGGCTAGGATTTTACCTCCTTCATTGTTACCACTGGCACCATTACTTGATTGCTGCTCCTCTACTTCCTCTTCATCGGCTTCCATTTCTTTTTGATTGATTATCTCCAACACTTCTTCACCAGAAGTAGCAGAAATCAATTGGGTTCTGAATTTATCATCCATCAGTAATGAAGAAAGCCGGGAAAGGGTTTCCAAGTGATCTGCATTCGCTCCTTCACTTGCTGCAATCATAAAGAACAAATGAGCCGGCTGCCCATCAAGCGATTCATAATCCACACCACTGACAGATTTGCCGAAACAGATGGCAGGTACCCTTACAGCACTTGTTTTTGCATGTGGTATGGCTATCCCCTCACCAATCCCTGTTGTGCTTTGCTCTTCACGTTTTAAGATGGCAGCTTTGAATCCCTCCACATCGTTTAACCTGTCTGCCTCGGCTAGCTTTCCTGATAGTTCATCAATGACTGCTTGCTTTGTAATGCTTTGCAGATTGATGATGATTGTATCCAATTTTAACAAGTCTGTAATTTTCATAGAGTCAGCCTCCTGTTAGATGATTGATAGAAATTTGTGGTAATAACTCTTCAATTTTATCCAATGTACCGAGGTCGGATGAAAAGGCTGTAGCACTTCCTGCTGCTAGACTGAAGCGGAAAGAAGATAGAATATCCCCTGTACTTTCATATGTCCCGATGAAACCTGCGACCATGGAATCACCGGCACCCACTGAGTTGATGACGTTCCCTTTTGGAACATTTGCGGAATATGACTCTCCACCGGAGCAAAGCACGGCCCCCTGTCCCGCCATTGAAACAATGACGTTTTGTGCTCCTGCCTCAACCAATTTAGCTCCATATTCCCTAGCATCATCAACCGTTCTTATTTCGGTTGAAAAAAGCTCACCAAGTTCATGATGATTGGGCTTTATTAAAAATGGCCGGTGCGGAAGGACATTCAATAATTCCTTGCCACTCGTATCCACCACCACTTTTATGCCGTTCTGGGAACAAGTCCTTGCCATGGCTTCGTATACATCCGAGGGAACGCTTGGAGGGATGCTTCCTGACAAAATGAGGATATCACCATCATTCAACTGTTCGATCTGACTAAATAATTGTTGATAATTCCCTTTTGAAATGATTGGCCCTTGGCTATTTATTTCAGTCTCCAGCCCCGTTTTCAATTTAACGTTTATTCTTGTATCTCCAGCTATCTCTGTAAAGTCCGTGAAAATCTCTTCTTGTCTTAAAAACCTTTTTACAAATTCACCAGTTTGTCCACCGATGAATCCTAATGCTGTCGTGCTATTTCCCAGCCTTTTAAGCACTCGGGAAACATTGATCCCTTTCCCTCCTGGGAATTTTGCATCATAACTGGTTCGATTCACCTTCCCCAATTGAAAACTCTCCACCTCGACCAGGTAATCGATGGATGGGTTTAGTGTCACTGTATAAATCATTAAATGGTCACGACCTTTATCTTTGGATTTTTATGGAGTTGAGCAATGGCCTCTTCATCATTGCTGTCAGTAAGGATTATGGCATCGCTTACATCTGCCACCTTAGCGAAAGTAGCTTCATTCAGTTTGGAGCTGTCAGCAAGCACGTATGACTCGTTAGAGAGGCGCAATGCCATCTTCTTCAGTAGAGCTTCTTCCGGATCGGGTGTTGTGAAACCCAGATCTTGATGGATGCCGTTCATTCCCAAGAAACATTTATCAAAACGGTATTCATTCAAAAACTGTACAGCATTACTTCCAATAACAGCATTTGTCGAAAATTTTATCGTTCCGCCCACTAACACTGTTTTGATTTCCAATTCGATGAGTTTTGGAATATGCATAAGACCATTCGTCAGCACCGTTATATTTTTATCCTTTAAAAAAGGAATCATTTCCGCAGTTGTCGTGCCTGCATCAAGATATATACAATCATTTTTCTCTATGAATGAAGCCGCCAGCTTGGCTATAAGTTGTTTTTCAGCTCTTGCTTTGTATTGCTTTTCCATAGTTGTTGGTTCAAGGCCTTTTCTTTGAAGTAAAGAGGCCCCACCATGCACGCGTTTCAAGAGCTTCATTTCTTCGAGTTGCACTAAATCTCTCCGAATGGTCGACTCCGAGGCCTGTAACTGATCTACAAGCTCTTGCAGTTTTACCGTTCCTTGTTCTTTAAGGATCGATAAGATGAACTGGTGCCTTTCAGTTGTCAACAATTCGCCCACCTCACTTTAATATCATCATCATATATGAAAATGAAGCAATAATCAATCAAAAACATTTAAAAATAATCATATCCATTCAAAAATACCTTCAAAAACATTCATATAGGTAGAGATGACCTTTCTTCATCTTTTTTTCTATGAAAATATCCTTTCAGTTCTTCACAAAAAAAAACCCCATGTCATGATGACATGGGGGTACGCATTATTTTATTAGCCTTGAAGTAAAAGTTGTTCTGGATCTTCCAGCATATCTTTGATAGCCACTAAGAAACCAACAGCTTCTTTTCCGTCAACGATACGGTGATCATAAGATAATGCAAGGTACATCATTGGTCTGTTTTCGATTTGATCTCCAACAGCGATTGGACGAGTCTTGATTGTATGCATGCCCAAAATCCCAACTTGAGGGGCATTCAAGATTGGTGTAGATAATAGGGAACCGAAAGTCCCGCCGTTTGTGATAGTAAAAGTACCACCTGATAAATCTGAAAGTCCCAGTTTGTTGTTACGCGCTTTAACAGCTAAATCGGAAATGTTCTTCTCGATTTCAGCAAAGCTTTTGCGGTCTGCATCCCTTACTACCGGAACGACAAGACCTTCATCAGTGGATACAGCTACACCGATATCATAAAAGTTCTTTTTCAGGATATGGTCGCCTTGGATTTCAGCATTCAATAACGGATATTTTTTCAATGCGCCAATGACCGCTTTAGTGAAGAATGACATGAAACCAAGTTTAACATCATTTGTTTTCACGAAAGAATCCTTATGGCGGCTACGCAATTCCATGACTGCAGAAAGATCGACTTCGTTAAAAGTAGTAAGCATGGCTGCTTCGGATTGTACTTGAACTAGACGTTTGGCAATGGTTTGACGACGGCGTGTCATCTTAACCACTTCAATGCGGTCATCATTCACTTCAACAGGAGCTGCTGCTTTTTTAGCTGCAGGAGCTTGTTTAGGAGCTGCCGCAGGTGCTGCAGGTGCATTACTTGCTGCTTCTACGTCTTGTACACGTACGCGACCTAGTGGATCGGCTACAGGCACTTGAGTCAAGTCAATTCCTTTTTCACGAGCCAATTTCCTTGCAGCTGGTGATGCAATAACTTGTTGAGTGGATGATGCTTCTTTTGCTTCTGCTTTAGGAGCCTCTTTAGCAGGAGCCGCTTGTTCAGCCTTAGCTGGTTCTGCTTTAGCTTCTTCAACTTTAGGAGCTTCGGCTTTTGGAGCTGCTGCAGCTGAACCATTTTCATCAACGATGGCGATAGCCTGTCCAACTTGGACAGTATCGCCTTCTTCTGCTAAATGTTCCGAAAGTGTACCAGTATAATCTGAAATGATTTCTACGTTCACTTTATCCGTTTCAAGTTCAAGGACATATTCTCCTTTTTCAACGTGATCACCGGGTTGTTTTAACCATTGCGCAATAGATCCTTCAGAAATTGATTCTGCTAATTCAGGTACTTTTACTTCAGCCATTTTATTTCTCCCCCTCATTATTGCGTGTAATTGCTTGAGTCATAATCCGTTGTTGTTCATTTTTATGGACAAGTGGATCTCCCTCAGCCGGGCTTGATCTGCGCTTCCTTCCTATATATGTTACTGAAAGATTGCCAGGAGCCGCTGCATTTAGGCGTGGTTCAACAAATGTCCAAGCACCCATGTTTTTAGGTTCTTCTTGAGCCCAGAAGATTTCTTTAAGATTTGTATATTTTTTCAGGGCTTCTTGAACTCCAGTGAATGGGAATGGATAAATTTCTTCGATACTGATGATTTGCAACCAATCTGTATTTTTTTCAGTTGCCGCTTTTTCACGAAGTTCAACCGCCAATTTACCTGATGCAAAAACAATGCGTTCAACAGATTTAGGTTTTTTGCCCAAAGCTTTGGTTTCCACGAATGATTCAAAAGAGCCTTCACTGAATTCTTCTGCTGTAGAAGCCATCACTTGATTACGAAGCATACTCTTCGGTGTCATGATTACAAGCGGACGTACTTGCTCTTGATCCAAAATCTTAGCTTGTCTTCTAAGAATATGGAAGTATTGAGCTGCCGAACTTAAGTTGGCAACTGTCCAGTTGTTTTCAGCCGCTAATTGAAGGAAACGCTCCAGGCGTGCACTTGAGTGCTCTGGTCCTTGTCCTTCATAACCATGTGGAAGCAGCATGACAAGACCTGATTTTTGACCCCATTTTGCACGGCCTGCCGCGATGAATTGGTCAAAGATCACTTGTGCTGTATTAGCGAAATCACCGAATTGGCCTTCCCATAATACAAGTGTCTCAGGTGCAAATACATTATAACCATATTCATAAGCCAGAACTGCCGTTTCAGTAAGCGGGCTGTTATGAACAGCGAAGGATGCTTTGGCAGTTTCTAGTGTGTGAAGTGGTGAATATGTTTTTCCGTTAACACTATCATGTAACATGATATTACGTTGTGCGAATGTTCCACGCTCTGAATCTTGTCCTGTCAGACGGATTGGAGTGCCGTCACTCAATATGGATGCAAATGCCAATGTCTCAGCATGAGCCCAATCAATTTTTCCGTCAGCACCAAAGGAATCCAAGCGGCGTGATAAGATCTTTCCTAATTTTTTATTAGGAGTGAATCCTTCCGGCCACTTAACAAGTTCTTCGTTAATTGTAACAAGTTCTTGTTTCGGAACTGCCGTATCAATGGCTGGAAGTCCTTTTTCAATAATCCCAGGAGGATTACATTCTTTAGAAGCTTCCGGTTTATTTCCGGAAATTTTCGCATATGCATCTGCAAGCCTTGTATCGACTTGCTCAGCAATCGCTTTAACTTCAGCTTCAGTGAACTCGCCAGATTGAATCAGTTTTTTTCCATAAAGCTCTTTAACGGTTAAGTGCTTATGAATTAATGCATACATTTCAGGTTGAGTCACCAATGGCTCATCCATTTCGTTATGGCCGAAACGTCTGTAACCGATCAGGTCGATCAAGAAATCCTTGTTGTATTTTTCACGATAAAGGTTCGCAAGGTTCACAGCAGCCAAACATGCTTCCGGATCATCTGCATTCACATGCACGATCGGCACTTCAAAGCCTTTGGCCAAATCACTAGCATATAAGGTTGAACGTGAATCTTCACTTTCCGTTGTAAAACCGATCATGTTATTGGCGATGATATGGATGGCGCCGCCAACTTGATAACCGCGTAAACGGCTTAAGTTAAACGTTTCAGGTACAATACCTTCACCTGGGAATGCTGCATCACCATGAATCAGGATTGCAAGAGATTTGGAAATGTCTTGAACCGGGAATCCTTTTTCTGAACGGTCTTCTTGTGCCGCACGAGAATACCCTTCAACGATTGGACCGACAACTTCCAAGTGACTTGGGTTATTGGCAAGTGTAATCCTTGCTTTTTGTATATTTGCTTTAGTTATCTGTTTATCCAGACCTAAATGGTATTTAACATCACCGGTCCATCCATTGTTAATTCCTGTCGAACCTTCGGAAGGAACCAAATCTTTATTAGGTGAATGTTGGAATTCAGAGAAAATGACCTCATATGGCTTTCCTAATACATGTGCAAGCACATTCAAACGTCCACGGTGAGCCATGGCAATATTCACATTCCCCGTTCCGTTTTGAACAGTTTGTGAAATCATTTCATCTAAAATCGGAACCAAAGCATCCAGTCCTTCAATAGAGAAACGTTTTTGCCCTACATACGTGCGGTGAAGGAATTTCTCGAAACCTTCGACTTCATTCAATCGTTTAAGTAATAGTTCTCTTTTCTCTTTAGTCACTTCCGGGAACATGTTTCCGGATTCGACCATATCAGTAAGCCATTGCTTTTCATCCAAGTCATTAACATGGTGAAATTCAAAGGCTATCGTTTTTGTATAGAGTTGTTTTAGGTATTGTACGGCTTCGTATCCGTCTTTCACGTCTTCAGGTGATTCCGGGCAAATAAAGTCAGCCGGTATTTTCCTTAAATCATCTGCAGTCAAGCCATATTTTTCAAAGTGAATTTCTTCAGTGTCCAGAGCTTCTTCTTTTAAAGGATAAATATTTGCAGCAAGATGTCCGTAATGACGGATATTTTCAGCTAACTTTACTGCAGACATAATTTTCTTCATTGGAAGAACTTCTCCAGTTTGTACAGTTGGTGCACTTCCAATCGTTGTTTCTGCCGATACATCGAATGAAGGAGGACCTGCTACTTCAAAAAAGTTTTTCAGTTCCGGATCCACTTCTTCCGGGTTTGCTAGAAATAGATCGTATTGCTCCATGACATACCCAAGGTTTGGACCTGAAAAAGCTTTCCAGTGGTCTAATACCTTAGAATCATTGATGGTCATTTTGTAAACCCCCAAATTTTTCTCATAATTTTTTTCATTACGTTTTATCCATCCCCAAATTTCTTTCTTCTAAATTTTCCCCAAATAAATGATATATATAAGATATATAATAAATAACTTTGGTTATTGAATAATAAAATTTTAAAGGATAAAACGTTTTCAGATGTTATATTAACATGTTTTTGTCGAAATATCCAAAGGTTAAACAACTTTATGCAACCTTTTTACAACTATATTTCTGTTTAATTCGTCAAAATACGCTTTTAATTGACTTTTTTGCTCATTTAAGTCTTTTTTTCGCTAAAAAAAGATTTTTGTATTTTTGTATAATGATTATTTTTCAGGTAAATTTAACTAGTTTGAAAACCCTTTCAGTTCAATCAAACTTCCAAGCTGTTAAACTTAGATTGCCATATTGAAAGCTCCTGTGCAGGAGAGCTGCTTTTTTTTTGTCATCCCCTGACCCCATTGCGATGATCAATGGAATGAAATGCTCTTTGGAAGGCACAGCCTCTGTACTATAAGGGGCGATTTTTTCATACTCAAACAAGGATTGCAAATCCCATTTCATGATTTTCTCTTCGACCCAGTTCTCAAACTCTATTGCCCATCCTTCTGCAACATGCATATCCTTCTGTATTTGGGTGAAATTATGGACAATTCCACCGCTCCCGATGATCAGGACATTACTTTCTTTTAATTCCCTCAATGTTTTCCCGATTTCATACTGCTTGTCCAAAGGCAGCGCAGGACTAATGGACATAGATACGGTCGGGATGTCAGCTTCGGGATACATGATATGCAAAAGCCCCCATGATCCATGATCCAAGGGGCGCCTTTCATCAAGTTCACCCAATACACCTATCCTTGACAATAAGGTTAAAATTCGATCCGACAGCTCAAGGCATCCCCTAGCTGGATAGGTTATCTGAAATATTTCTTCAGGATACCCTGCAAAATCATAAATGACTTCATGCTTCCCTACAGCTGAAATCATTTGATCTTCACTTTCCCAATGTGCTGACAAAATAACGATGGCAGCAGGTTTCTTCATAGTTTGCATATAATCCTTCAAAAAAGAAGTGTAGCAATTCCTTTCCAAAGCTAATAGCGGTGTTCCATGTGATAAAAACAATGATGGCATCATAGAAACGATAAATCCTTTCGCATTGTAATCTCAATACCCTATACCTTAATTTACTATAGATAAACATTGTGTTCATCAATTAAATTGCAATTTCGGGGTTGTCTCATCAATAGTATCAAAGGTATACCCTTCTTTTTTAAGGAATTCAATTATATCAGGCAATGCTTTCACTGTATTCTTCATACTATTGATATCATGCATTAAGATATTAACATGCTTTTGATTTTTCGTCCCTTTTTGTACAGCAGTAATGATTTGTTGTTCACTTATTGACGGACTGAAGCCATCTGTCGAGTCAATGGACCAATCAAAGTAAATATACCCTTTTTCCTTTAGTTGTTGAAGGATCCCATTGATGATGGGTTTCGTTGCAGCCTGATGCCTCAGACGATTATTCGAGCCGCCAGGAAGGCGCACAATACGGCTTTTTATCCCATACTCCTTTTGCAGCATGGTTTCAAGCCTATTCAAATCTTGAAAGAAACTCTCAGTCGATCGATAAACGATGGAATAATCATGTGTATAAGAATGAAGAGCAATCGCATGACCGCGGGAAACCATTTCCTGATAACTTTCCTTTGCGTATGGTTCTTCATTCCCTTTAACGAAAAATGTGGCCTTAACATGATAGCTGTCCAAAATATCCAATATCTTCATGGTATTCAAAGATGGCCCGTCATCGAAAGTCAAATAAGCGATTTTCTGATTTTCCTTACTTTTTAGAAGCGGTGTCATCTCTTCAGGAACCATTGCATGTACTTGAATGTTCTGGACATCCACAACCAACAAAATAATAATGAAAGAACCCGCCATGGAAAGAAATAATTTCAGGATATTCTTCATTGGTGTTGCATCCCCTTCCTTTTGACCATTAAGGTGTACCAATTAAGGGGTTTCATGCGCAATAAGGCAGCGGTAAAAAATACCGCTGCCTTTTTTAAATGAGTTATCGATCGACATTAAAGTAACGGGCTTCAGGATGTGCAAAAACAATGGCTGACACGGAAGCCTCCGGTTCCATCATGAATCCTTCAGTCAATTCCACGCCAATATCCTGAGGTTGTAACAGGCGGAATAGCTTCTCCTGGTCTTCCAGATTAGGACAAGCAGGATAACCAAATGAAAACCTTTGCCCGGTGTACTTAGCGGCAAACCGCTCTTTCATGGACATTTCAATCGGATCGCTTATACCTAAATCATCCCGCATTAATTGATGAATTCTTTCCGCGAAACCTTCAGCTGTTTCGAGAGCAAGTGATTGAAGGGCGTGATTTTTCAAGAAATCACCTTCAAGCTTTAGTTTTTCTGCCCATTTTCTGATTCCTTTTCCGGCAGTGACCAGGAAGAAACCAACATAATCCATTTGCCCGGAGGAGATCGGTTTCGCGAAGTCCGCTAAACAAAGATGCGGACTCGTATCTTGCCGGGGGAAATCGAAAGTTTCCAAAACCTCATTATGATTGTCCGGGTTGTATACCAATAGCTTATCCCCTTCGCTTTGAGCAGGGAAAAATTGATAAACAGCATGCAAGCCATAATCCGGTTCCGTCTTTAGGAATTGAATCAATTCATCAACGAGATCATTGAGCTGCACTGCTTTTTCATTCCCTTGCTTAAGCAATTCGGAAACTTTACCTTTTAACCCCAAATGATGACCAATCAGCATTTGCCTATTAATATACGGCTGGATGACATCCAATGGATAGTTTTTCAGGACGTGACGCTTGATGTCCCGCGGTTTTTGAACAGGAGCATCGCTTAAAGGGGCAGCTGTTGACTGCTTCCGAACAGGTTTTTCCATCGTGGCAGCAATGGCGGCATTCGCTTTCGCTCTTTCTCGCTTCTCGACTAACTCTTCCAAGTACACCACTTTTTTGTCAGAGTCATGTAAAATATTCGTTACAGCCAAACCATCCATCGCATCTTTGGAATATAAAACCGGTCCTTCATATTCAGGTGATATTTTAAAATCGGTGAATTTACGGGATAATGCTGCCCCTCCCACTAAAATTGGGGTATCTATTCCCGCTTGCCTTAAATCCTGTGCGGTTAAAACCATTTGCTGTGCGGATTTGACGAGTAACCCAGATAGGCCAATGATGGTTGGCTCATGTTTTCGAACCTCTTCTATGATTTGTTGCGGTGCGACCTTTATTCCCAAATCAATGACTTCATAACCATTATTGGATAGGATGATATCCACAAGGTTTTTCCCGATATCATGCACATCTCCCTTGACAGTCGCCAAAAGGATTTTCCCTTTCTTAGCACTATCTTCAGAGTTTTCCATTAGTGGTTCAAGGTGCGATACAGCCGCCTTCATCGCTTCAGCACTCTGAAGCACCTCTGCGACAATAAGTTGGTTGTCATTAAACAACCTCCCCACCTCACCCATGCCATCCATCAATGGTCCATTGATGATTTCCAATGGGGTATCACCGCGCTCAATCGCTTCATTTAAATCATCGACCAATCCTTCTTTCGTTCCTTCGATAATATAGTTACCTAAACGTTCATCCAATGGCAGGATCACACCATCATCCTTCTTCTCCGCTTTTTTCCCGCGATAAAACTCGGTAAAAATCGCTAAAGTTTCAGTCGATGTCTCAAACAGGAGTGCCTCAGCCAATTTCACTTCCTCTTCAGGGATCAGAGCAAAACGTTCAAGTTTTTCTGTATTCACGATAGCATAATCGAGACCGGCTTTTGTACAATGGTAAAGGAAAACTGCATTTAATATTTCCCTTCCCCTCGCTGGCAGACCGAAAGAAACGTTAGAAATGCCAAGTATCGTTAGGCATTCCGGAAACTTTTCTTTAATCGCCTTTATTCCATTCACCGTTTCCAATGCAGATCCAATATATTGTTCATCACCTGTGCCTACAGGAAATACAAGCGGATCAAAAATGATGTCACTTTTGTTTAGACCGTACTTATTAACGAGCAAATTCACAGACCGTGTAGCCACTTCCAATTTCCGTTCAGCATCGACGGCCATCCCAGTTTCATCAATGGTTCCTACGACAACGGCAGCACCATATTGATGGACAAAGGGCACTATTTTTTCAAAGCGCTCTTCACCATCTTCAAGGTTTATGGAATTAATGATCGATTTTCCTTGTGAATGTTTTAATGCTTGTTCAAGTACAGCTTCATCCGTAGTATCGATGACCAATGGGACTTTCACTTTCTTGACGACCTCTTCCACAAATTCCTTCATATCGCCAAGCTCATCCCCATCAGGATCAGCAAGACAGATATCAATGACATGGGCGCCTTTTTTCACCTGGGTACGTGCAATTTCGGCAGCCGGCTCGTAATGCTTTCCACGTATCAGCTCCTTGAATTTTCGGGAACCGATAACATTCGTTCTTTCACCTACGAATAAAGGACGCATTGAATCATCATAAATGAGCGGCTCTATGCCCGATACGGCATGACCATGGGCTGCTTCCGTAATTGGACGGGGCTTCATGCCTTCGAGGACCCTGGAAAGTTCTTTAATATGTTCTGGTGTCGTACCACAACATCCGCCAATGATATTGATCCATCCCTTTTCGGCAAATTGCTTCATTTTCTCTGCCAGGGAAGTAGGTGACTCATGATAGTGGCCTTCTTCATCAGGGAGCCCGGCATTCGGATAACAGCTGATGGCACTATTTGATATATCTGCAAGTGTCCTGATATGGTCTATCATGAATTCCGGCCCTGTTGCACAATTAAGGCCGACCGCAACGGGCTTCATATGTTCAACCGATAAATAAAAAGCTTCTATGGACTGGCCAGCAAGTGTAGTGCCCATCGGTTCGATTGTTCCTGATATGATGACAGGCACATCCTTTCCTGTTTTAGCGAATGCTGCTTTGATTCCGGAAAAGGCAGCCTTGACATTAAGCATATCCTGACAGGTTTCCACCAGTAACAAGTCTACCCCGCCATCCAAGAGACCCAGTGCCTGTTCTTCATAAGAATCGGTTAAAATATCAAAAGTCGTTCCTCCCGTAACGGAAAGCGTTTTTGTAGTTGGGCCCATCGAGCCAGCTACATACCTTGGCCATTCATCATTGGAGTACTTTTCACAAGCTTTAACGGCAAGCTCAGCTGAAATCTTATTAAGCTTGTAAGCGATCGTGCTTATTTGGTATTCCTCCAGAACGATGCTGGTCGCTCCGAAGGTATTTGTTTCAATGATGTCTGCACCCGCTGCTAAATATTTTTCATGAATGGATTGGATGATTTCCGGTTGCGTCAATGATAAATATTCATTGCAGCCCTCGAATTGTTCCCCGCCAAAATCCCCTGCCGTCAAATTCTCAGCTTGAAGCATGGTTCCCATCGCCCCGTCAAGAAGGAGAATCTTAGAATTTAACTGATCTTGAATCGCTTTTTTATTCATGAACTGCCACCTCTGATGTATGTTTACTATCGACTTTTCTAATATATTTCGTAAGTTCCGCCGTCATTTCATAGCGAAGGAACGGAGTGATTAAATATATGCCCTTGAATTTTTCCCTTGCCGCGTCCACTAGCTCCCGTGCGATATTCACTCCTTCAATCCTTGACTTTACAGGGTCATCCCCCGCTAACGCCATGGCTCTTCTAACATTATCAGGCAATTTGATGCCTGGGATCTCATTATGGATGAATTCGGCGTTCCGGGTGCTTGTCAAGGGCATGATTCCGATGAAAATCGGGGTTTCTAAATGTTTTGTAGCTTCATATACCTCTTCGATCTGTTCCACGGAATAGATTGGCTGTGTCAAGAAGGATTGAGCACCGCAGGCAATCTTCTTTTCCATTCTCAGTACGGCTTTATCCAGATATTTCACATTGGGATTGAACGCTGCCGCAATTTTGAAATTTGCCCGTTGTCCCAAACTTTGACCGGAATAGGAAAGACCTTCATTAAATTGTTTGACCATGCTTATTAGGTCAAAGGAAGATAAATCATAAACCGAAGTGGCGCCCGGGAAGTCCCCAATTTTTGAAGGGTCTCCGGTGATGATCAATATCTCGTTCAGCCCCACCGTTTGCAGACCCATTAAATGTGACTGCAGGCCAATCAAATTTCGATCACGGCATGTTATATGCACCATCGGCTCTATATTCAATTGGTTCTTCAGTAAATTAGCCAGTGCATCATTTGATATCCTTGGTGAAGCAAGCGAATTATCCGCTAATGTAATGGAATCGACCCCTGCTTTTTTCAAAACCTCAGCACCAGTCATGAAACTCTCTATTCCTAACTTTTTCGGTGGATCAAGTTCAACTAGAATCGTCCTTTCTGTTTTGGCCTTTTCGAACAGGGGACGTTCCAATCCTCTATCATTCACTTCAATTATTTCTATTTCACGGGATTTAGTATATTTCTCTTTCACAGGAGCCAAACTTCCAATCGCATTCTTTACAGCTTGAATATGCAGCGGAGTTGTTCCACAGCACCCTCCTATGATCGCGGCACCCTGCTCACGAAGTTCTAGGGCACTTGAACCGAAATATTCCGGCACAGCTTTATAGACGAGCCTTCCATCCACATAATCCGGGAGGCTGGCATTTGGGTATATGGCAATTGATGCTTGCTTTGGCAAACTCACTTCTTCCAAGGCACGAATCATATGATGTGGACCGAGACGGCAGTTTACCCCAACAACATCGGCACCCAATTGCTCAAGTTTTTGAAAGGCTTCATTTAAATGGATTCCATTTTGAAGATTTCCCAGTTCATGCATCGAAACATTTGCGATGATTGGCAATCCAGTTTCATTTTTAACGATTTGCAGGACGGTTTCCAGTTCTTCAAGGTCATAAAATGTTTCCAAGAGAATCCCATCAGGGTTTTCCATCAAAAGACTGTATAGCTGTTCACGAAAACCCCGTTTTATCTCTTCCATACTTAAATCCGATTTCCTGATGCTCCGCTGTGCCCCTATTGTACCGAAGACGTATGCCTTTCCTTTTGCCGCTTTTTTTGCAAGAATGACTCCCTGGCGATTGATTCTGCTTACCTCATCTTCAAGTCCATACCGTTTCAATTTGTTGAAATTGGCTCCGTATGTATTCGATTGAAGGATATCTGCACCAGCTTCCAAATAGGCACGGTGGATGGACTCTATTTGATCTGGGTTCGTGCAGTTTAATTCCTCATAGCATTGATCGATGCCATTTGAATACAATAAGGTCCCCATTGCCCCTTCCCCAACCAGTATTCTTTCTTTCACGTCTTTACGAAAATTCATCATTACATCCTCTCTCAAAAACAATCCTGTTTTTGTCGTATTCTATGAGTATGAGAGAAAAGGAAAAAAAACCTTCTCAAAGAAGAAGGTTTTTTGAAACATTCTCCTCATCTATCAAGCTCTGCTTGCTGGATTTAGCACCTTTGCCTAAGCTGGTTGCTGAGGTTTCTTCGGGCCAGTCCCTCCACCTCTCTCGATAAGATCCATTTATATAATTTTCACAAGATTTCAAAATTTGATTATACTTAATTTACATTAATAATCTGTCAATTTCAATACCTGATCGACATTTTTTTCACTTTTGCAAAAATCATTCAATCTTTTGCAGTTTGAACCCTCTTCAAGATCCTTTGTTTCCAGTCTTCCGCTAACGAGTCTAGTGTAAGTAAAGCCTTTGCGCCTTCCAGCCCATCTCGTTTATGAAGGATTACCTCTGCTGCATAATGAACTGAAATTTTTTCCTGCAAACGATCTATCAGCACAATCTCGTTTTGTTTATTTATCGTTCCTTCTTGAAGTACTCTTGCAAAATAACCAGTTAAGCTCGTTTTCAGTACGAGTTCCAAAAACTTAGGTTCTTGATTGAAGTGGGAAATGGTCGAACAAGGTATCCTCCCCTGGTTAATTTGAACAATCACTTCTCCTATTTGATAAATATCGCCGATATACGTTGTTTCTTCCTTCATCCCCGCTATGGTTAAATTTTCACCGAATGCAGGAATTTCCAGCTTTTTAGAGAATTTTTCATTCCATAATGAATAATGCTCAAAGGGGTAAAAACACAATGCTCGATCAGGACCTCCATGGAACTTTTCATTACCTACCCCATCACCAATTATACCTGATTTAGTCACTGTCACATTATCCTGTGCTTGTTTATCCATTGCTGAAAAGATATCGATATTCGAAAAAATTTCATGCTTTGGCTTCCCTGCATGAAGTGCTTTGATTTTTCCATTTTCCATTTTGCATCTTCCATTCATATTTAATTTATACCATTCTGCATGTATAAATTATACTAAAAATTCATTTTATTCTGAAGGTTTTTATAAGAATATGAAAATGCAAAAGCCCTATGAGCCGTTAAGTGGGCGAAATATCATTGATTTCCAGAAAAATTCATAGGTTAGTTTCAGTAATTTTGTTGCTATTTCAGAATTAAATATGGTAGAATATGAACACAATATATAGTCGAAAACTACAACCGTTCGCCTATATGTTGATTTTCACGATTGAATTCCTCATTGTCGCTCTTTAGGGAGCGAATTTTTTTGCCTTCATTTTCATCCATCATTTTCTTTTAATTCCATTCTGCCCCTTACATCGTGATCCACTTACATATTTGCACTTTCCTGACCTATGTAATTCTTCTCCTGTTAATTCACTTTCATTACCTTATTTGCAGGCAAATCCCATGCTAAAACAAGCAGAAAGCCGAGCGACATCATGCGTCTTCCGCTCAGCTTCCCGTTTAAGCTTGTTTCTTTTTTTTCGGTGCCACTTTCTTTCGGGTCGTCTTTTTCATTTCCGGTTCATCATGTTTCGTACGGTCAATGGATGCCTGTAATGCCTCCATTAAATCGGTAACATTGTTGGAAACTGGTTCTTTTGTTTTAGCTGTAATCGTCGTCTGTCCAGCTTTCTTTGATTCAATCAATTCAAGTAACGCGGTTCGATAGTCATCGGTGTATTTCGTCGGATCGAAAGTAGTCGTTAATTGATCTATCAATAATACGGCAGTATCGATTTCTTTTTTTACAATGGTATCATTGGCAGGGATATTCGGAACATCCGCTGTGGAGCGAACTTCATCCGGATAATGAATCGTTTCCATCACCAAGGTATTATCAACGACTCGGATTACCGCCATTTGTTCTTTAGAGCGAATGATGATTTTCGCTAACCCCACCTTATTCGATTCCTTGAGGGCCTGCCTCAAAAGGGAATAAGCTTTTATCCCTCCGTCATTAGGGGACATGTAATAACTCCGGTTAAAATAAATGGGATCTATTTCTTCAATTTTAACGAAATCCACGATTTCCACGGCTTTTTCTTCGTTTTGTTTTTTCAGTTGTTCTAGTTCATTTTCTTCCAATACAACAAACTTTCCCTTTGTATACTCAAAAGCGCGGACTATATCATCCTTCCCCACTTCTTTCTGGCATACCGGACAAACCTTTTCGTATTTAATCGGTGAATGACATTCCTTATGCAACGTCCTCAAAGAAATATCCTTATCCTCCGTTGCAGCATGAAGTTTGATCGGAATGTTCACCAAACCGAATGATATGCTCCCCTTCCACATCGTATGCATATTCGTCACCTCATAACTTATTTTTAAAGAGAAGAACAATTTTATTATTCCCCTTTGTTCAAAAAAAACCGAAAAAACAATTGCCAACTCTAACACTTCGTTTTTTTGGCAAAATAATGTTAATCAATTATTTGCGGAGGTGAATACAAAAATGAAACCGATGCTGCCAACCTATTACCCCGAAGCCCCCAACTCCAAGGATTGGCGTTATGAAGTCAAATATGACGGCTTTAGGGCTATTTTAACGATAGACTTCGATACCATAAGCATATCGAGTCGGAACGAAAAGGAATTATCACCACAATTCCCGGAAATCATTGCTTACATCAAAGATCTGGACCTGGAAGATTATCTCCCGCTTCAGTTAGATGGAGAATTGGTCTGGCTTACCAATCAGGCGAAAGCCGACTTTTTTCAAATACAGTGGCGAGGACGACTTGGGAAACAATCCTTAATTTCAGAAAAAGCCCGTTTTTCCCCATGCCGGTTTATAGCGTTTGACCTGCTTAGCATCAGCGGAAAAAACGTAGCAGCTAAACCTCTGGAAGAACGAAGGGAATTGATGTTGAATATGGGGGCAAATCTTGGCTTTCCCATGCCACCTGATCCCAACGATAAGGCTTTGATACAATTAATAGAGAGTTTTGATGTTTTGGAAAATGCTATGAATAAGGTCACCCTATTAGATGGCGAAGGGGTTGTCGCCAAGGAAATTCGTGGTACTTGGCAAGAAGGGAAACGTACTGCCTCATGGATTAAGGTGAAAAATTGGAAGACCGTTTCTTGTTTCATTACAGCATTGCACAAAGAAAATGGTTACGTTTCCCTCGCAGTTTTCAAAGAAGGTGCCGTAACCAAAATCGGAAGTGTTAAAAATGGACTGAGTGCTCAGGATAAAAGGATATTGCATGAACTGATCAAGCAAAATGCATCAGACGAAGACGCACAATTTTTTTATATCCATCCGTCCATTTGCATCGAAGTTCAATTCTTACACGTGTATGAGGAGAATGAATTGCGTGAGCCTCAGTTTTCACAATGGCTTTTACAAACTGCTCCCAAAGAATGTACCTGGGAGAAATTCGTGGTGGGTCAATATACATTTCCAGATACTGTACAAATAACTTCCAGGGATAAACCGCTTTGGATAACAGGAGATGAACAGGTGGTTAAGGTTGAATACCTTCATTATTTAAGGGAGGTTTCAGCTTTCTTCTTACCCTTCTTGAAGGATAAACTGCTTACGACGATCCGCTATCCTCATGGCACTTTGGATAAAGAAAGGTTTTTCCAGAAAAACAAACCTGATTATGCGCCGTCCTTTATTAAAACGTTCATTGATGAGGATATCGAGTATATGCTATGTAATGATATTGAAACGCTTCTTTGGTTTGGCAATCAACTTGCATTGGAATTCCATGCGCCATTTCAGAAAGCGGGTAAAACACGCCCCGACGAAATCGTCCTGGACTTGGATCCCCCTTCCATCGAATTTTTCTTCTTAGCGATAAAGGCCGCACAGGAAATAAAAAAGGTGATGGAATCATTAAGGATAAAAGCTTTTGTAAAAACTTCAGGAAACAAAGGACTTCAAATTCACATCCCACTGCCTGAAGACAGATTTACTTATCAGGAGACACGCATTTTCACTGACTTTCTCGGTGACTACTTATCAAGTTCCAACCCAAATGAATTTACAACGGAAAGAATGAAAATAAATCGGCATAATCGACTATACTTGGACTTTGTGCAGCATAGTGAAGGAAAAACCATCATCCTTCCTTATTCCCCGCGGGGAAATTCTTTCGCTGGTGTGGCCACACCTTTGTTTTGGGAGGAAGTGGACGAAAGTCTCCAATTAAAGGACTTTACGTTAGAAACCATTCCAAGCAGAATAAAAAGGGAAGGGTGTGCATTTATGGATTACAGACTCATTGATAATGGACCAGCCTTTTTGGAGGTTTTGTCGTTCCTAAAACAAAAAAAGACCAACAACTGATTGATCTTAGGGAGTATAATATGAACGTTGATTCCCTCTCCAGGCAACTCCACTTTCCGCGGGCGGTCTTTGCACCTGTTGGGTCTTCCTGGGACGCTAAGCAGGAGTCTCGTGACTTCCATTCCAGATCAACTGTGGAATGTTCTATTAAGAAAAACTGTAGGCTGGTCTCATCCCCAACATTGATTATAATACTAAAATATACTTATGGAAAAAACCTCACTGGAGTTTTTAATAAGAAAACTGCAGGCAAACCCGCTTTTCTTCGAGTTTGCCTGCAGTCTGAAAATTTCTTTATACTTTTGTTTTCAAATAACTTTGAACTTCATCCTGAAGCTTGGCATATAAGCTTGTTTCCAATTCAAAATCCTCTTTCTCAAGCATTTTAAATTTTTCAGGCTGATCTAAATCTATTTCAATCAATACCTTGAATTCATAGGTTGCGTTCCCGATTAAATCAATTGAATATTTTTGGCTTTCTTCATCATGGTGGACCACGCATTTAACTTTTCCGCCGTTATTGTAGACAGATATTTCACTTTCCAACGCGTTTAAACCAACAGAGCATGTTACTAGGCTTGAAGCAGACATCGCCGTTCCACATGCATTCGTAAAGCCTACCCCCCGTTCGAATGTCCGCACATAAATGCTCCCTGGTTCCAGCGCTTTCACAAAGCTGACATTGACACCATCAGGGAAAAGATCATTCGGTTGATTGACCTTTGTTGAAAGTTCGTCCTGCAAATCACTTCGCAAAACATCGCTATCGACGAGCGTGATCAAATGTGGATTAGGTACTGCCAACGCCGAAAATAATAGGGTATCATGAAGTTCCGGCAATAATTCGTTTTGCAATTGTTCTTTAGCCAAAACTAGAGGCAGATCCTTCACATTAAAACTTACCGGGGAAATTTCCACCTTGAAAGTCGGAATTCCCTCATAAATATCTTCCGTTTTTTCCACGAGTAGATTTGCCTTCATGGTTTCCACGATCATTTTATCGAGCCCCAGAACGTCGTTCGCGTACCGTGCAACACAGCGAAGTCCATTGCCGCACATCGAGGCTTCCGATCCATCCGCATTAAAGACACGCATCCGGCAATCGGCATGTTCACTTTTCATTACGAACAAAATCCCATCCGCCCCAAGCCTTTCCCTATCGCATAGGGCCTTGGCGAAATTTTTCCGCTCTTCTTCAGTAAACGTCAGGGTCGTCGTCAATTCATCAATGATTAAGAAATCATTTCCTGAACCATGGCTTTTTAAACCTTCAATAATCATCCTGTCACATCCTCTAATATGCTGCTTGTCATTTATCATTTTTTTAATATTCTATATCATAGCATTTTCAATATGGATGTGTCATCGCGTAAATTACAATAAATCCATTTTTTCCGACGAAAAGAGCGGTTGGAATATGAGTTAACTCATTCCAACCGCTCTTTTGAATTATTAACCGATCATACCAATGATGAAGTAGACGATAAACATTCCGGCACTCACATACATCGGGGCTGACACTTCTCTCGCTTTTCCGGTTACAAGCTTCAAGAACGGGTACAGGATGAAACCGAATGCCATTCCATCGGCAATACTGTATGTGAAAGGAATGATCGTGATGATCATGATTGCAGGTATGCTTTCGGTTAAATCACTGAAATTCAGCTTTTTTATGTTTCCGAGCATCAAAATGCCAATGATAATTAAGATGGGGGCAATGGCGCTATCAGGGATTACTTTAATCACCGGTATAAATAGAAGTGATAGAATGAATAGCACGCCAGTCACCACTGAAGTAAAACCAGTTCTGCCTCCTGATGCGATTCCAGCTGCCGTTTCAACTGTTGCAACGGTAGGACTCGAACCGAATAAGCCTGATAACAGAACGGACACACTTGTCGCCTGCAGCGACTTTTTATAGGCATCCTGGCGGTTGATACTGTCTACATGCCCGTATACAAGACCAATATTTTCAAAAACAAGAACCATCGTCATCGCAAATACACTTATCCAGAATTCAATCCGGTTCACTTCCAAGAACGATAATGAAAAGAAGAGATTGCCGTAGGAAGCTGTGTCTATGCCTGAAAAATGGATTTCCGATAGTTGAACAGTCCCGAACCAATAGGCAATGAGGCTGCCTGCCAGGATGGTAATCATGAAATTACCGGGGACATTCTTGATGAACAGCGTGATTGCCAGTAAAAAAGTCAACACCGTTGCACACACCGCTGGATCGCTTAAATCTCCGAGTGCGACGATCGATGATGAACCTCCTGTGATTATCCCGCCCTTTTCAAGACCGATTAGCATCAAGAATAAGCCAAGACCAACAGATATGGCTTCTTTTATCGAACTTGGAATGGAATCACTGATTAACTTCGAGTATTTTGTAAAAGCGATGACTACAAAAATTACCCCTGAGATAAACACAGCACCAAGCGCCGATTGCCAAGATAGGCCCATTCCTTGAACCATGGTATAAGCAAATAGGGCATTTACGCCCATTCCTGGAACGAGAAGGATTGGGACATTCGCCCAAAGTCCTATCATGACACAGCTTAAAGCAGATAAAAGAATCGTGGCAATCACTGCACCATTAATCGGAATGCCCGCTTCCGATAAAATCAGGGAATTCACGATGAGAATATAGACTATCGTAAAATAGCCGACCACTCCAGCAAGGATTTCACGTTTTCCATTCGTTCCATATTCAGAAAAATGAAAAAACGTTTCCAAGTTTAATTTCTTCATGTTGTATCCTTATTAAATTTATCCCTCGCCCACCCGTTTGTATTAGTGACAAACTACACTTGGCGATTTTAACAAAAAAAAGGATAAAAAGAAATAGAATTGATCAAAATTTGAAAAAAACTGCCGGAAATGATCCCGGCAGCCTCGAAATATATATATTATTTTTGCCCTTCAGAATACCCATCGACAACCAATTCCAGCTTCCCTGTATCAGGCGAAATGATAAGACCATGTACAGGAATATTTTTAGGGATTAAAGGATGTCCTTTAATCACTTCGACACTATTCTTACAGCTTTCATAAACATCATCAAATCCGCGAAGCCAATTGCGGATATCGATTCCTGCAGCCCCCAGTGTATCGATGGTGCTCTTTGGAATATCACGTCCGATCATCTTCTCTATTAGAGAATCGGCATCGACTGATGCCATCCCACAGTCATGGTGAGGTATGACCAATACTTCATCCGCCTTTAGCTCGTAAATGGCAACAAGGATACTCCGCATGACACTTCCGAATGGATGGGAGACGATTGCCCCGGCAGTCTTCAGGATTTTGACATCGCCGTTTTTTACATTCAAGGATTTTGGCAATAGTTCAACGAGCCGAGTGTCCATACAACTTATGATGACCATACGTTTCTCAGGAAACTTATCCGTCCTATACTTAACATATTCACCTTTTTCTACAAACTGTTCATTATAATCAAGAATCTCATTAAGTAAACTCATATTTACCACCTTTTTATATGTATTTAATCTATGTATCCCACTATTATTATATCAAATATTTAAAAGATTTGCTAAAGGGTAACCCTAGTCAATTTGAACGATGATTAAGAGTGGCTGCACAGAACCCAAAAACGATGATTTTAGGTATATCATCAACATTTGATGAAAAAGAAAGTATGGGTGTATTTGTCTTGAATCGTTTCCCCCACTCCAAAGGCATCCAGCCTTCTTGGTATGAAACGATCTTCTCCCCTTCTTTTGTGGCAATCTCGAATGAATTCACACTTCCTGGAGTTTCAATGGGCATCCATTCCGTACCATCTTCCTTATAAATCATTCCATTAATCTTCACGAATGACCGATTTTCTTGATACGATCCAATAATGCCTCCCTGATCGTCCATGATCGTCATTTTATTGAAAAGTCCCCTTTTGATATGGTACTTAGCCAGCAAGCGTCCCTCATGGTCCACCAGTTCATAACGCTTGGCCAGGAGCATTGACAAGAAATTGGGTATCATCCACATGAACCACTTCATATTCGAATCCCTTACCTCGCCAATTAGAGACCCATCCGGCGCAAAGAGAAGCAGGCGCAATGTCGGTGCTGGCATAAAAGTCAATAAAACATGTTCATTTTTAAATAACCCGGCATTGGACCCGATGTGTTCATCTGGTAATTCCCTCATTCTATTTTCATATATACGATGACTGACAAATTGGGCAATGCTAAAGAAAATAAAAGGAGACGTTATCAATAATATATTGCCCGGTATTATTGCGAAAATATGGAAAATAAAAAATGCAATGGCCAAAAGAAGTGATATCCAAGATGCATGAAAATTTGAAATGCTCGTTTTCTGATAATATTCACGTATATTCATATCCTGCTCTGCTCCTCACTCCTTACAAGAAAGATTGCCGCCTTAAACGAAAATTCATTAGCAGTACCACAAGCCGCCCGGCATCCACTTCCTAAAAGTGCATTGAAGTAGTTATCATAATACTTTATTCGCTTTAATGTGATCTATTCCCTTTTTAATGTAGGGCAATTCCCAACTTGGTTCATATAAAAAAGGACTCCGAATTGAACGGAATCCTTTTACATCATTACTATAATATCCTGAAAACCAACGGGAACCTATAATCCGTTCCTTCATAAGCCCTAACGGCAGCAATGATGGTGAATACGACTAAAGCTATCCCGATAACCGGCAATAGCAAGAATCCAACCAAAACTATAGTGAGTATCCCTGCAACTATTGAATATACGGTGTAGGAAATGAAAAAATTCAGGTATTCCCTTCCGTGATAATCCACAAATTGTGACGAGTCCTTCTTCAATAACCAAATCACCAAAGGACCGATAAATGCTGTAAAAAAGCTGATCACATAAATAAGGGCAGCAAACACTCTTTCATCTTTAGTAGGCATAGTGTCTTCTCCTCCTTTCTCATATGAATAATTACGAATCAAATGCAAAATAGTTTCATTTTTCCTCTCATTATATTCGAAAAAGGTAAAATTGGACTGCCTTTTCTTCATAAAACCCAATTGGCAATACATATGACAAAAAAATCCGAATATGTTCATCCGTCTTGTGCATACAGTTTAATTAATGGATGTCCCATACCTTCTAGAATGGAGTGATGTTTTTTTGCTGAACGAATTTCAAGCCTTCATCCTTGGGATCATTCAAGGCTTGACTGAGTTTTTACCTATTTCAAGCACTGGACATTTATATTTAGGACGGCATATTTTCCATCTTGACGAGGCCGGCATTTTTCTGGATACCATGCTCCATATCGGAACCTTGCTGGCGTTATTGGTCGTCTATAAGAATGACATTATTGCCATTTTGAAGAAACCTTTCTCCAAAATGACCCTGCTTCTCATTGCTGGGACAATCCCTGCAGTGATTGCCGGCATTTTACTGGGAGATTGGTTTGATGGCCTTTCAAAAACAGGCGTGACCATAGGCTGGGAATTTTTAGCGACCGGGCTTATTTTATGGGTAGCGGACGGAGTAAGAAAAGGCGGCAAATCCCTTAATGAAATTTCGATAAAAGATGCCTTGATCATCGGTACCTTCCAAGCTGCTGCCATCATGCCTGCCCTTTCGCGCTCCGGCCTGACGATAGCCGCCGGCCTATTCTGCAGGCTGGATAGGGCCACTGCAGCCTATTTCTCCTTTTTGCTATCAATTCCTGCCATTACCGGGGGCATCGTATTTCAGATGAAACCGATTTTTACAGGAGAAGTTGAACGGCTGCCACTCACTGCGCTTTTCGTCGGAACCCTTGCCGCAGCAATCTTTGGTTATATAGCCGTCGTATGGATGATCGACTTCTTAAAAAAGCGATCATTGAAAATATTCTCCATTTATGTATGGGCCCTCGGAGCAATCATTTTATTCATGCAATTCACAGGTGAATTTTAAAGAAAAAAGCAGGCGAAAAAACAGTTTTTCATGGAAAAATGCATACGTTTGCCTTACAAATTCACCCTTGTTGAAAAAGTTGAAATTTGACGAAAAAAAAAGGCAAAAAACCTATTCCCAAACCGTTTTTTTTTTAGTATTATACCTTCGTAAGGTTCTTTTGATTTGCATATTTTCTGACAATAAAAATAGGGAAGGCAAATGGTGCGCCACCGGTTTCCGGTTCTAGTGGGTTCGATTCCCACCCCGAAATTTTTTGATGAGCGACTTAAAAAATTTCGAGGGTGGGCAGCGACTACGCATAAGAACTGCCCTCAAACGGAGGGACGGAAATGTTAAAAAAGAGAGATTTCACAGATTGTTTTTCTCTTTATGAACAAATGACGCATCCAGATGTCTTCCCTTTCGTGCGCCATAAGGTAGATTCATATGAAGAATATGTTTTCATTACTAAGCAAACGATCGAAGCCGAAGATGCTGGGCAACTCATATCACGAACAATCTTGGATGAATGGGAAAATCCCATCGGTTGCATTTCTTTATACGATATTGAAAATGGTGCAGGTTTCTTAGGCACATGGCTTGGCAAGCCTTATCATGGAAAAGGGTATAATGCCATTGCAAAAGACGCTTTCTTTAAAGAGCTTTTTTTCGAGCTCGGTTTGGAAACGGTCTTCATGCGTATTCGCAAAAAAAATATCCGCTCTATAAAAGCCGCAGAAAAGCTTCCCTATGCCGTCAATGCCAACGAAACAAGAAAATCCCTTTATGATCAGATCAATCATGAAGGAGATATCTACGATTTGTATGAAATCCCTAAAGATTTATACACCTTTCATATCCTTAGACAGCATGATGATGACGAACAGCAGTTACTTGAAGCATAGAGCGAAGAACATTTCAACATGTCTTAGTTTATCTTTTCATATAATGGCCGGAGCTTCCAAACCTGGAAAGCTCTTTTTTCCATTTTCACAGGATGTTGAAGATAGATTGCTGCAAATCCCTATTCTTTTTAGGGATATTTTTTTATAATGAATACAATTGACCAATTCAACAATATATTCAAAGTGTCATTGAAAGGACTTAATCATGAAAAAAACATTTGCTTTTATCGTGCAGCTTATCTTTCTGCTCATCATTTGCAAGCTCGGCTATTATTTAGCCAATTTACTTCATTTACCCATACCAGGCAACGTCATCGGCATGATTCTGTTATTCAGTTTATTACAGACGAAGATTATTAAGGTCGAGTGGATCGAACTTACATCCGGTTTTTTAGTAAAGCACCTAGCCTTTTTCTTCATTCCCATTTCAATCAGTTTAATGACCATGGGATGGCTTTTCATTGAATTCGGTTTGCCACTTGCACTTACATTGGGAGTCAGCCTAATATTTGGATTCATCGTTTCAGCTTGGACCGTTCAGAAGCTATCCCATAGAGGAGAGGTTAAGCAGCATGACAGCGTTCATCACAACTTATAGCATCTTGATAACCATCCTTGCCTATTCCATTGGAAGGAAAATATATGCTAAACATCCATCACCTTTTACGACGCCCGTATTTTTCAGTACGGTTACAATTATCATCGTACTGCTGATCAGCGGTTTGGACTTCGAAGATTATTCACCAGGAAAAGACATCATCACCTATTTCCTGGGACCAGCTACCGTTGCTTTGGCTGTACCACTTTATAAAAACAGGAAAATAATCGTTAAATATGCAATGCCGGCAATTAGCGGCATGATTTTTGGTCTTCTGGTCACTTTGATCATTGCCTTTGCCATCGCAAAAGCATTTTTACTTCCGCAATTCATACTCCAAGGATTGGCGGTTAAATCCATTACAGTGCCCATCGCTGTTGAAATCACCGAACTTTATGGCGGAAATTCCAATATATCAGCAGCCTTCGTCATTTTGACTGGTGTACTGGGTACGATGATCGCTCCAAAAATGATGGATAAACTGAACATTACGATGCCCTTCGCACGTGGTATCGCTTATGGTACGATCGCTCATGGTCTCGGAACGGCTCAAGCTGCCCAGGAAAGTGAGTTTACCGGGGCTGTCGCAGGTGCGGCAATGGCTATCGCAGGTATCCTTATTTCCTGTTTCTTTCCTTTTATAAGTAATTACCTATAAAAAGAACCGCAACGTCAACGACGTTGCGGTTCTTTTTATGATTTATTTTTTTGCAGATCGTCGTATAAACGCCTTAGAATATAGGTTTTATACAGCTCCAGCTTTCTTTTCTCAATTGGATGATAGCTAATCCCTGCAGCTTTCAGCTGCTGAATGAACCATCCTTTGGAATATTCATACGCCATTCTACCCCCTCCTCTGTTCGAAAAAGATATGCTACATAGAGGGGAATGATACTTATTTTTTTGCACCCATTACTTTAAGAAGTAATTCATACATTTCAGCTGCCGTTTTGAATGGGCGTTTTTGACGCATTTTCTCCTGATATTCATCCGATTGTTTCACTAAATCCGCTAATGTAGCATTAAAAATCCGGTCATTCAGCTCTTCTTCTTCGATGACTTTACAAAAACCCTGTTTTTCAAAGCTTGACGCATTCAGGATTTGATCTCCACGGGATGCTTTGGCACTTAGAGGGATAAGCAACATCGGCTTTTGCAAAGCAAGGAATTCAAAAATCGAATTTGAACCTGCCCTTGACACAACGGCATCAGCAGCCGCCAAAAGATCGAACAATTCTTCATGTACGAATTCAAAAGGAGCATATCCCCTTTGTTTCAATTCCGTTTTCACATTTCCCTTCCCGCAAATGTGAATAATCTGATAATCCTTTAATAAGGCATCAAGGTTATCTGTAATTAGATTATTGATTTTAACGGCCCCAAGGCTTCCGCCCATAACGAGCAACACCGGTTTGTTATTCGTGAATCCACAAAATGCCTTTCCAGCAGAAGCGTTTCCAGTAAAAATCCCATCGCGCAATACGGCGCCAAGATACATCGCCTTCTCTTTAGGAAGATCTTTTTCCGTTTCCTGGAAAGTAGTGAAGATTTTCGATGCAAGCGGCATGGCAATCTTATTAGCCAGACCAGGCGTATAATCCGATTCATGTATCGCGATCGGTATTCTCAGCATCCTGCCTGCCAAAACGACTGGGACCGAAACGAATCCACCTTTAGAAAAAATGAAATCCGGCTTGGTCTTTTTTAATATTTTACGTGCATCAAAAATCCCTTTTATGACCCGGAAAGGGTCTTTCATATTTTCAACAGATAGATAACGCCGGAATTTCCCAACGGAAATCGTTTCATACTGGACCCCGGGAAATTCCGTTTCGATGATATTTTTTTCAATGCCTTTTTTTGATCCAATATAAGTAACATCCCAATCATGCTTTAAAAATTCCGGGATGATTGCCGCATTAACAGATACATGACCGGCAGAACCGCCTCCGGTAAATACTATTTTCTTAGTCAATATTTCCACCTTCCAAACTTAAAAAATCACTTTGCATCCATATTACCATATATCCTTGCCATTAATAACTTGAAAAAGTATTCAGTGAATCGCTAAATCCCAATGATGAATGTAATCATCGATAATTTTTCCTTTTTCAGCATGAATATATTATAATCTTAGTATTCTACAATACTACAAGATACATTGGAGGAGTAATACATTGCAAGAAGTTTCTGAATCACTCGATCAATTTGATGGAATCGAAGCCTGGACCAAATTAGGAATTTCCATTGGCATTTTTCTAATCTTCATTTTGCTTCGGAAAGTATTTACTACATATATATTCAAGTTCTTTCTGCGAATTGCCGAAAAACGCAAAGTGGAATTTGCCGCCAACTTAATGCTCGCTATAGAACAGCCTGTAAGATGGTTAATCGTTTTGATTGGTGTCATTATATCCATGCACTATTTTCCGATCGACACACCTTCGGTTGAATTCAGATCGAAAATATACAGATCGTTTTTTGTCTTCTTATTCTTTTGGACGATTTTTAATATAAGTTCGAGTTTTACTACATTATTTCCGAAATTGGTAAGTAAATTCGGACTTGAAGTCGATCAAATCGTCATGCCGTTCTTTACGAAAATCATAAAATTAATCATCATTGCTTTTGGTGCCTCCATCATTGCGGAAGAATGGGGATTTAATGTCGATGGATTTGTTGCAGGGCTTGGTTTGGGTGGATTGGCTTTCGCTCTTGCCGCTAAAGATACCGTCAGCAATTTCTTTGGGGGTATCGTCATCGTTACCGAAAAACCTTTTACCATAGGAGATTGGGTCAAAACTCCAAGTGTGGAGGGAACCATCGAAGACATCACATTCCGAAGCACCAAAGTCCGGACTTTTGCCCAAGCATTAGTTACAGTTCCAAATGCGACCCTTTCGAATGAACCGATCATCAACTGGTCCAAGATGGGCAAAAGACAGATTGCCTTTCATTTGGGCGTGAATGTCACGACACCAAAAGAAAAATTGGAAAATGTCATTAAAGGCATTGAAAAAATGCTCATTGATCATCCTGAAGTACATCCGGAGACGATTTTGGTTAAATTTGATGAATTCAGTCATTCCGGTTTCAACCTTTACCTTTATTTCTTCACGAAAGCGACGGACTTTGGAGGATATTTATCAATCAAAGAAGATGTGAACTTTAAAATAATGGAGATTTTGGAACAGGAAGATGTACAGATTGCCATTCCTTCACAGGCATTCATTCTTCAAAAAGACTCAAGTTTGGAAGCCATGAATGATTTTGAATCAATGCGCGACTGACAAAAAGACTTGCCCAATACGGCAAGTCTTTTTTAGCTTCAAATAAAAACTCTTAAAACATCACATTCTTATGTGATATAATTCTTTCATTGTGTTGAAAATTCCAAATATTGATATTGAGGTACTTTGATGAATCAGACTTATACTAAATCACAAAAGATCCGCCTGTTATTTTATATATTGATACCTATCCTGATCACCCAAATCAGCATGTATGCCATGACTTTTTTTGATGTGATGATGTCCGGGCAATACAGCACACAGGACGTTGCTGGCGTCTCCATCGGCAGTTCGCTATGGACACCCGTGTACACGGGGCTGAGCGGGATATTGATTGCCTTGACGCCGGTGGTTTCACAGTTGGTAGGTTCCAGGCAGTCTAAATCCGTTTCCTATTCCGTGATGCAGGCCATTTATTTAGCTGTCGCTTTAGCCATGATCATTTTAATCATTGGGGCGTTTACTTTGAACCCCGTATTGAATGCCATGGACCTTGAAGATGGTGTCCACATTGTGGCTCATGATTATTTGATCGCCCTTTCACTCGGTATCATTCCTTTATTCGTTTATAATGCTTTGAGGGCCTTCATCGATGCACTGGGACAGACTAGGATCTCCATGATCATCACCTTATGTGCACTCCCGATTAACGTCCTTTTTAATTACCTGTTTATATACGGGAAGTTTGGATTCCCTGAACTTGGCGGTGTCGGTTCCGGTTACGCCACTGCCATTACGTATTGGTTAATTGCCCTTGTCGCCATCCTTGTTGTGATAAAAATCAACCCATTTTCGACATATGAGGTTTTCAGTGAATTTTTCCGTGTTTCCTGGAAAGAATGGAAGGCCTTATTATTGATTGGGGTACCCATCGGACTGGCTATCTTTTTTGAAACAAGCATTTTCTCGGCCGTCACCCTTTTAATGAGTAAGTATGATACCGTGACAATTGCATCGCATCAAATTGCCATGAATTTTGCGTCACTGCTTTATATGATTCCGCTAAGTATATCCATGGCATTGACGATCGTCATTGGATTTGAAATTGGGGCAGCCCGTTATAAAGATGCCAAAGAGTATAGCTGGATTGGCATTTCGATGGCATTGACGATGTCGCTCGTTTTGTCGACCATCCTATTCCTCTTCCGCGAACCTGTGGCCTCTTTATACACAAAAGACCATGAGGTAATGATGCTGACATCACATTTCTTGATATATGCCATCTTCTTTCAGATATCGGATGCCCTGCAGGCACCTATTCAGGGTATTTTGCGTGGATATAAAGATGTAAATGTCACATTTGCGATGTCACTTGTCTCCTACTGGATTCTCGGGCTTCCCATTGGCTATTTCTTTGCAAAGTATACGGATATGGGAGCCTTTGGTTATTGGATCGGCTTAATTTCCGGCTTGGCTCTCGGAGCTATAGGCTTGGCGGCTCGCTTACGGTTCATACAGCAAGTGAAATATAAAAAAATGGCGTAAAAAAGAGTGGGGCTGGATTATACCGGCCCCACTCTTTTTCATTCTGGATTCAAACCCAACCACTAGGCTTTATATATTTTCCCAAGAACATCCTTACCGCCTGTTACCGGTATGATGCTGCCGGTAATGAAATCTGATTTTTCATCACAAAGGAACGTGATGACCCTCGCTATATCTTCCCCTGTGCCCGGTCTGCCGACTGGAACCGTATCATCCTTTTCTGCTCTCGCAACCCTAATTTCCTCCTCTTTCCAGTCACCTACGATATCACCGGGACAGACCATATTCACGGTGATGCCATGCGCAGCTTCTTCGGCAGCTAAAGTTCTTGTCAAGGAGGTCAAGCCGCTCTTTGCAGCAGCAAAAACAGAACGATATATCCAACCTGGTGCAGTTTCACACCGTTCAAACCCTAATGTAATGACTCTACCCCAGTTTCTACTGCGCATATTTGGAATAAGCTCTTTCGCAAAATAGAAAAAACCATTTAAATTTCCATCCATGATGTACTTCCATTCATCACTGCCATATTCAGTCATGTGCTTACGATCATGAATATATGGCCCTGCGTTGTGAATGAAAATATCAACATGGCCAAATGACTCCGAAATCTTTTGCAAGATATCCAGGCAATCCTCCTCACTGGACGAGTCACCTTGAATCGCAATAGCCTTAACATGGTACTTATCCTGTAATTCATCCACTAATGCTAAAGCTGCCTTTTTACTTTTTCGATAAGTAATGATAATGGACATTCCATTATCCGCGAGTGAAAATGCCATCCTTTTGCCGATTCCCGTTGCTCCACCAGTAATAAAAGCTACTTTTTCATCCACAGGCTTAACCCTCTTTATCTAATGGATTTTACTTAATTATACATAAGTTTATTCCATTTTCTATAATTTAGTAATTATAAAAAAGAACCTATGGGCTTTAGCTGCATAAAATATAACAAATAAACCTGTCAGACCAAAAGCAGGAGAGAGGAATTCAATATGTTTCCCTGGAATTCACTTTTTTCTTTTAAGAATAACCCGAACCAAAAGGACTTCATGAAAAATATGCAGCAAAGTGATGTACAATCGTTCATCGAAAAAGTATTTTCACAAGTCATCCCTGACAATATGCAAGGTATGATGAACCAAAATGATGGTGGCTCACAAATCGTAAATGCCAGATCTGAACATCCTTTACATGCCGAAGTATTTGAAACCCATTTATATGTCTTTGTAAGAATTCCCATAGAAGATGAATCTTGGCTAAAGAAAATGAAACTTTACCATACATCTAACCAATCCATCATCGAAGGGATTCCTGAAGAGTCAGATCGGCATGTCATTACACTCCCCGCACTTGTTAAGAAAAAAGGGGCATCGGCCCAATATAAAGAATCAACATTGGAAATACGTCTTCAGAAAAGTTTCAATACCCAGTATTCAGAAATCGATGTATCCGAAATATAAGTTGCTACACACCGGGACCTCGCTGATAATAAGGTGCGGTCCTGTTATTTTCATGGTGACACCCTTTTTTAGATTTCGATGTATTTTATTTCATGGAATGATCCATACTAGCAAAAAAGCGCATCCCATATTAATGGGATGCACTTTTCTATTAATCTATTATTTTCCGATGAATTGTTGAGTCCAGTAGTTACCAGATTCTACGTAACCTACTCCGATATGAGTAAAGCTAGGGTTCATGATGTTTTCACGGTGTCCTTGGCTATTCATCCAAGCTTGTACCACTTCTTCAGGTGTTTGTTGACCTTGTGCGATGTTTTCGCCAGCTGTTTTATAGCTGATTCCGAATTGTTTCATCATATCGAATGGTGAGCCGTAAGTTGGGCTATTGTGATCAAAGTAGTTTTTATCTTTCATGTCTTGAGACTTGATACGTGCAACTTTGCTCAACTCAGTGTCGATTTTAAGAGCTGCCAAACCTTGTTTTTCACGTTCTGCATTAGTTAATTTAACAACTTGTTGTTCAAAAGCACTTAATTGAGAGCTTGTTTCTTGTTTTTCTTCAGTTGTTTTATTAGGTGTTACTGGTTTTGCTTCAGGTTTTGCTTGATTCGTTGTTCCAGCTTCTTGCTGAACTGGTTTTTGAACTGGTTTTTGAACTGGTTTTTGAACTGGTTTTTGAACTGGTTTTTGAACTGGTTCTTGAACTGGCGCTTGTTGTGCCTGCGCTGCCGGTAAAGTGATATTGTATTTAGCTAGGTATTGGTTAAGGACTTTTTGCATGTCCTCTTTATTAGTAGATTGAAAAGTTACTTGTTTCACAGTATCACAGTTGGCTGCTTCAGCTTGGTTAGCTCCTACTCCTGTGAATATAATAGCTGCAGCCGCTGCTGCTGACATAAACATTTTCTTTTTCATTCGTATTTCCTCCTGTGATGTTCATTTTTTGTTGTGCTTTGCTTCTGGAATTATCATAACATGCATTTTTTGTAACAAAGGCTCCAACAATTTCCACCAAATTAACAGGATGCGAATGAAAATATATTTATGATCCAAGTTTCAGAGAAAACTTGCAAAAATGCTTTAACTATCTATGTTTCTGCCAGTAGTATAAATACTCATATTAATCCCAGTAATTTCTTGTCAATGGTAGTTACATAGAACCATTTCCATTGAATACTAATAAATTTTAATTGACATATCAATTCCAACCTGATTTTTATGACTTTCTTTACTTTTATGTTACAAATTTTTCGGTTTAACTTCGACATTTCGTCATTTATTCCCTATCGTCTTGAACATTTTCCCAAATAAAAAACAATCCGGTTTTAAAAACCCGAATTGTTTTGATTTCGATGGTACATTCATCATTTCATTTCTTCATCATTCATCTCGTCCATTTCCTTTTTTTCGCCATTTTGTTCAGGTGTGCTTGGTTTGCCTATTACGAATTCCTTCTTTGGCATGTTGTGCATATCCCTTGCCGTTACATGGGCATAAACATAGTAGGTTCCTTCTTCATCAAATTTCTTTTCCAATTCATATATGCCGTTCCCTTTATGTTTCACTGCGATCTTGTCATGATCATCGCTATTCGCAAGCCAAATTTCAAAACTGACATCATCAGCATCCGTCACGGCTTCGTCCCCATATGTTACTTTTGCCTGAAATTTCACAGGCTCATTCACTTTCCCCTGAATTGGATCGACAGCTAAATCGACATTTAACATTTTCGGAATTTCCTCTTCCTTACCGCATCCAGTCAAAAAAATTAACGCCATGCAAAATAACATGATTTTTTTCATTTTTGAACGTATCCCCTTTTTATGAATTCCATTCTTCTTTTATAATCGGTAGGATGACCCTGACTTTTGTTCCCCTTTTTTCCTTGCTTTCTATTTCGATTTTACCATTTTGTAATTCCACCAATTTTTTGACAATGGATAGTCCAAGCCCTGACCCGCCATCAAAACGGCTGCGTGCTTTGTTCACTCGGTAAAAACGATTCATGATATATGGCAGATCCGCTTCCGGAATCCCGTTACCCGTATCAGTAACCAGCAGTTCGCAATTGTCTTTATGCTGAATTAGGGCAATATGGATCGCCCCTCCGGAATCCGTGTATTGAATGGCGTTATCAATAATGTTATGCAGGATCTGTTCCATCCTTCCTTCATCCCCCAAAATAATCGGATCTGGATCCAGATCTAGCTGCATGCCTAAATGCTTTTCTTTTATTATCGGTTCATATTTCACTAGTACGTCTTCAATGAATTGCGCATAGGCAATCGGGGTTTTATTTAACAAGAATGGATCACTATCCATTTTTGTTAAGTCCATCAGATCTCCGACAAGCCGCTGCAGCCTAAGAGCCTCCCTTGAAATGAGTTGAAGGTATTTCCGTTGCTCTTCATCATTTTTCACTACACCATCCAATATGGCCTGCGTGTAGCCCTTTACGTAACTAAGCGGGGTTCTGAGTTCATGTGCAACATTTTCAAGAAATTCCTTTTTTCTTTCTTCTTCCATTTGGATGGAATTGGCCATATCATTAAAAGCCATTGCCAGTTTCCCTATTTCATCATGACTCCTTACCTCGACCTGTATGTCATAATTCCCCTCTGAGACAAGATGGGCTGCAGTCTCGATTTCCTTAATCGGACTGACTAGCTTTTTCAACCATTTCGTAGTAAACAAAATCGCGACAATCAAAAATAATAGAACTGCCGCCAACCATTTTGCGGCAAATTCCTTAAGTAAGACCGTAATGGAATCTACAGGAATATATGTATAGATGATACCCTCGAGCCGATTTTCGTCAATCAGGGGTATGATCGCCGCTACGATGTTCTTTTCAAACCTTTTCTCATATCCCTCTTTTTCAACGGCTCTCCCATCTAAAAGCATTTGCCGTTCTTCTTCAGAAATAAGGGTGTCATAATTGATTTCAAAAGGCAGACAGGCACTCAATTCCCTGGGATTGTTGACGACAAAGATCTCGCTGTCATTCTTACTGTTAAACCATTCAACTTTTTCCTTGAAATCTTCGCTGATTTCACCGCCGGAGTAATCCGCCCCTAGCAATGACGCTTCATTGACTAAATCTGTTTTAAGCTTCTCCACATATAGATTTTTATAATAATATTGAGAAAGTGAATAAGCGAAAAGCACGGATAGGATGATGGCGATGATGATGGTGAGCCATAATTTAAAAGAGAGGGTCCGCCATTTATTGATCATTTCTTTTCCTCTATCTTATAACCGATTCCCCAGACGGTTTGAATGTAATCGGCCGCTCGTAATTTCATTCGTAACGTTTTGATATGGGTATCCACTGTACGTAAAGATCCTCCATACTCCCCGCTCCATACATTTTCAAGCAGTTGTTCACGGCTGAGTGCCTGGCTTTTATGACGCATGAGGAATAACAGCAATTCGAATTCCTTCAACGTTAAATTGATTGGCTTCCCTTCGACCAAAACCGTTCTGGATTGTAAGTTCAAGCTAATTTTACCGAACCGGACATGGTTTTGACCCTCTTCATTCAATGATAATTTCCCTGTCCTCCGCAACACCGCTTCGACCCTTGCGACCAATTCTCCTGGATTGAACGGTTTGACGATATAATCGTCGCCGCCAAGCTTCAGTCCTTTCACCTTATCCCATTCTTCACCTTTCGCACTGACAAATATCACAGGGATGTCCCAATTTTCTCGAATTTCTTCACAAACGGAGAAACCATCCATACCTGGCATCATGATATCCAAAAGGATTAAATCCACTTCCTCTTTTTCAACCATACTAATAGCTTCTTTTCCATTCGCAGCTTGAAGGCATCGATAACCTGAGTTCAGCAAATACATTTCAACTAGATTTCGCATATCCTCCTCATCATCCACGACTAAAATGGTGTAAACATGCATGTCATCTACTCCCTCAACATCAATTGGAACGGACCTTCGCCGACTTTGATCGTTTTTTTAACATCGACTGTTTCAGCATCCATTACATACACTTCATCACTATCATAACCCGCCACGATCACATCTTCGTTGAAGTTCGCCATCTCAAAGGGGTTAACGCCGACCACTTTGCTTTTCACTACTTCATATTGATCATTCAATTTATATAAAGAGCTTGTACCATGACTAAGGACAAATATGCCTTCCGCATTCTCAAGGAACTTTATCGGCATGGTTGGTGCATTCAGCTTATTCTTCAACTCTCCCGTTTTTGCCGAATAAATATATAGATCTTCTTCCACTTTGTCCCCATCACCGTGTCCTCCAATCCATATTTCATCCTTTTCTTCCCTTAATAATGTGCCTGTGCTGGAACTATGTACGGGAAATTCAAAATCGACCTTTTTCGTTTCAAGATTTATCACCGAACATTTGGTATCACCAAAATTAATAACATATAAGCGATTCGCTTGCTTTCCTTGAAGAACGGTCAGGGGGCTTTTACCAACCTTGACAATATCCTGTTTCTCCCCATCTTTATTTAAAAAATAAATGGAGTGATTCGATTGGTTGACCGCCACGATGCTCTTTCCATCACGTAACAGCTTCATATTAACGATCCCTTTGCCAATTTCCCAACTGTTTATCAATTTTCCTGCTGATAAAGAGTACACCTGGACTTTCTCCATCTCTTTTCCATAAAGCAGGATAGTATCTTTGTCTGCCAGGAGCAAGGCTCCGGTAAACGGTTCTGAAATATCCCATTTTGCAAATGGATGATAGTTTTCATCTATGAAAGTCAGTGAGGTATCCTTGATATTGACCGTCGCCAGGAAAGATTCACTTTTATTGATTTTTGTAAATTCATTACCGCTATTACACCCAGTAAGCAGTACGATGGCAAGAAAAAGCCCAATGCCCCACTTCATATTCTAAGCTCCTTATTCATTAAATATCTATTTTTTAAAGATTTTAACAATGATTTGTGAAAAAAGTATGAAGCTGAAAAGAATATTTGCTAACAAGCATCCGTAACACACTCGGAAATCATAATCCTTCCAATTCAGTGATATAGGCCATGACGATCGCATTTTTCATTTCTTCCGAAAGCGAAGATTCCATCACGCGTTTAATACAGAGGTAAAATTTCTCCAATACTGGTTTTCGGGCACGGGGATGTGCATTTTCATCCAAAAGCTCACGGCGGATGAGTTCCGACAACACTTCCCTTCCACCTCCATCGGTCACCTTACGATTGTTCCATATGCTTAAATAAGCAACCAGTAATTCTTCTTGCCTGACATTTTCTTTCATATTATCCCTTCCATCCATTACTAATTTATACATATTAATGTTCAAGTTTGTAAAGACTATCTTAATAATACGATCACGCTTTTTAAAATTCAAAAAAGGAGTGAGTACAATGTCTCAAGTATACCGCTGTCCGAATTGCCGGACAAATAAATCTCGCTTCAATCTCATTCAGCAAGTAGCGACCCCCATTAAAAAGGATCCGCAGTCAGGTGAGATTATTGAACAATATTCGAACGATTCCCTTCAGCCATTCCATCTAGCCTATAATGGTCCTGAAGTTCGGGTTCAATGTGCCGCATGCGGATTAATAGAAGACGAAAAGACATTTGCCGCCTTTGGAATGCAACAATAAAAATGGTCAGACCCCTAAATGGGTCTGACCATTTTTTCAATCTTTTCCTACTGACATCTTAGCCCGGTCTATGGCGATTGGAATGGCTTTACCATCCTCATATCCTTCATCCAATAATGCATTGGCGATTTCTATAGCCTTTCCCTTACATCTTTATCTAGATTCTTCATTGAATTAGGGTAATCATTCTTATTCCATGGCACTAATACTGCCTCCTTGATAAGAAAGTCTCCTTTTTATGTTTCCCTTCTTTAAGGGGCGGTAAACTTTTATCGGGCAGCTTTCAATTCCAAAGCTTTTAACTGACCGATCAACATTTCCTTATCCAACTTTTCCCCGATCATGACGATATTCAATGGCATCTTCATCATTTCATTCATATACATCGGCATACCGTATGAGTATTGGAATAAATGAGGGTATTGTGAATGTGTAAAGGAAATGTATCCTTTCATCCGATAGACCGTTTCCGGAAGACCCCTAAGCCATTCTTCAAAGTCGGTTTGTGCCACGGCACCTTCAAATGTATGAACGACTGCAGTTAAATGCAAATGGTCATGTACATCAAGCTTTTGATGTCCATTATGCCGTTTTCTTTGCATCTGCTGCAATGATGTCAAGGATACGGCTGCATACTCCGTCAATAAACATACAGCATCCGGATTCAGCGCCTGTATCGTATATATCAGCTGTGCGGCCACCATCTCACTTACTAAATCCGCTTTATTCAATAATATGAAATCGGCATGATGGATTTGCTCGGCAAGCAACTGTCGAAGCTGCGGAGACAGTTCCTCCCTATTGCGCCACCTTAATAAATCGACGACCGTGATAATCCCTTTATACTCCAGCCTTTTGGCGAAAATCGGCGACATGATGCCATCCAATACTTCAACTGGATGAGCTGCACCCGTCGTTTCGATATAAACCGCATCCAGTTCATTTTCCGTTAGCAATTCATGAAGCTGAACCTCCAGTTTATCTTGAATTGTGCAGCAAATGCACCCGTCAAACAACTCCTTAAGAGGCACTTCATCTCCAATGAGTCCGCTGTCAATCGATACACTGCCAAGCTCATTTAGAAGCACGGCCACTTTTCTACCCGCTTCACTTTCCTGTTTTAATATATTTCGAAGAAGCGTCGTTTTCCCGCTGCCGAGAAAGCCGCCCAATATGTACACTTCGGTTGTTTTCATTCTTATCTGCTCCTATGATCCGGTTAAATTCGATTCCGTTAAATTTTATCATACTTATCTTACTAAAGCACTTGCCGGATCGACATAAAAAAACCAGCCCGTAAGCTGGTTTCAGACATAGACAAATTCGAAGAGAAGCAAGTTCGACTGCAGTTTTTTATTTAAAAAGTTCAGTCGATTTCAGAAATCCGCTCCCTTTCCGCCGACTGTCTGCCGAGCCTCCTCGACGCAAGCGTCTGTGGGGTCTCGGCTAGCCAGTTATTCGGCAGGAGTGTCGCAAATTTCTTCAATCCAAAAAGGATTAGAGTATAAAACTATTAAGACCGGAGTACTATATTCGACCGTTCGCAAGATTTTTTGACCTTCATCTCACTATTCGGACTCCGAACACCATTTTGTTGCAAACTGAAATCACCGAGTCCATCTTCGTGGTTACAGACTGTAGGCAAACTCTATGAAAACTAAGTTTGCCTGCAGTTTTTTATTTAAAAAGTCCAGTCGATTTCAGAAATCCGCTCCCTTTCCGCCGACTGTCTGACACGCCTCCTCGACTTAAGCTCCTGTGGGGTCCCGGCTAGCCAGTTATTCGACAGGAGTGTCGCAAATTTCTTCAATCCAATAAGGATTAGAGTATAAAACTATTAAGACCGGAGTACTATATTCGACCGTTCGCGAGATTTTTTGACCTTCATCTCACTATTCGGACTCCGAACACCATTTTGTTGCCAAACTGAAATCACGGAGTCCATCTTCGTGGTTACAGACTGTAGGCAAACTCTATGAAAACTAAGTTTGCCTGCAGTTTTTTATTTAAAAGGTCCAGTCGTTTTCAGAAATCCGCTCCCTTTCCGCCGACTGTCTGACACGCCTCCTCGACTTAAGCTCCTGTGGGGTCTCGGCTAGCCAGTTATTCGGCAGGAGTGTCGCAAATTTCTTCAAACCAATGAGGATTACAGGAAAAAGCCATTAAGGATAATCTGGTCTTGTTTTTTAAAATCCTGGTTAGGGATGAGTCCATACCGATCTCCCTTTTGTCTACAAACAGAAACCAGCCCGTAAGCTGGTTTTTCAACAATGATTCATGCTTGAACTTCGTCTTTTTCGTAAATCGGAACCCACCCTGCCGCTGTAACGAAAATACGGACAGCAACAGTTTTCCTATCTTCTGCGAGCGTGAAATAATGTCTTGTCGATTCTGGTACACTAATAAGATCTCCTGGATTAAGACGTACATCAAACCACTGTTTATCATTGCCTTCAATGGCAAAGATACTCGTACCGCCTGCTATGAAACGCACTTCATCATCTTCATGGTGGTGTTCCTGCTTGAAGTTTTCAAGCATTTGATCCAAGTTCGGATTTGCATCTGATAATGTGATGATATCATGCGCTTTATAGCCTCTTCTTTCAGAAATTTCCGCTATCTCCGATTGGAAAGTCGCAAGGATTTCCTCCTTGTCAGCATCTGTTAGATCGTATTTTTCCACAAGGTGGGCCGGTAATTTGGAAATGTCCCATTGCTCATAAATAACCCCTTGTGTTTCTAAAAATCCTTTTACCTGTTCACCGTTTTCAATAACCTCGTTTGTTTCATGGAATCTGATCGTCGCCATCCTTCATTCCTCCTCTATGAGTGTTTATTTTAAAGCACCTGCAAACGCCTTTTGTTGATTAAGCAACAGCTGGTATTGAAATAAAAATTCGCAAGCTTCAAGAATTCTCTTTGCTTCGAGTCCGCTTTTACCCCAAACCGTAATGCCATGATTGCGGATCAGCACGGCGCCAGAGTCTTCTTCGACATGTGGCTTGAACTTATCGGATAACAGCGGAATGTCAGCGTGATTATATATGATTGGAATCCGAAGCTCCGAATCTTCCTCCCACCGACCGGTCGCTTTAATGATTTCATGATTACGAAAGGAAACCTGGCCTTCATCTCCGTACAATTCTGATATCACATTATTTTCAACCGTATGGACATGGAGTACACAGTTCGCGTTTGTTTTCCGGTAAATGACTGTATGAAGTAAAGTTTCAGCCGACGGTCTTAGGTTCGTTTCTTCAACTGGTTTTCCTTTTAAATCCACCAGTAAAAAGTCCGAATCCGTTTGCTTCCTTTTATCCTTTCCGCTTGCCGTAATATAAAAGAAAGGGCTTTTGGGCTCGCGGATGGACAAGTTCCCGCTAGTTCCCATAAACCAATCCCTTTCGGCCAGTTCTGCTTTAATATCTGCCAACTCCAGCCATTCTTTAGAATGATTGTTCACGCTTTAACCACCTCCTGCCGCTTTAAAATGTCAATTACATCAAAAAATGTTTCAAATCCTTGATGTGGAATTCCTTCCCTATCGCATTTTTCAAGCAGGATGTCACGGGCTATGACAAAATCGGCCTGTTTTGCCGCTTCAAAATCCGTTACTGAATCTCCAATAACGAATTTAAAATCTTCCGCACCCGCTTTTTCCCTCATAATGGATGGCTTGCAGCAACCGCAATCATTATTACATTGATCATCACAAGCATGCGGCCACTCAATATAAATCTTTTCCTTATCAAAAAATGCATGGTTGCAATAAACGGACCCTGTTGGCAAGATATCTTTTAAAAGCGGTGCAATGAAAAAATCCATGCCCCCGCTTACTATATATAAAGGGATGTTGGCTTGTTTCGTATACTCAACGAATTCATAAAACCCTGGACGAATGCCGGCCGTCTTTCTTACATATTGGATGATGTCATCCTTCATGCCACTATCAAGCAGTGAAAACATATCCCCAACTCCTGAAGATATACTGATTTTTTGCTGAAGGACACCGTCTTTCAACGCTTCCCATTCCGGAGGCGCAAACTTTTTCATGATGGAAATGATATTATCCGTGTTGGTGATCGTTCCGTCAAAATCACAAAAGATGATCGGTTTCATTATTTCTTATAAGCCTCCCCATAACACAAGAGCTTTTTTTAGTGTTTCTTCCTCAGCCGCCGCTTCAGATAGGTCCTTTCCTGCTAGAACGGCTTCCACAGCAGAGCGGAAAGCCTTGGCCCCGCCCTCTGCTCCGTCAGGGTGCCCGTGAATTCCCCCTCCTGCATTAATCACGCTATCAAGCCCAAAATCCTTGATTAGGTCCGGAACCATGCCTGGATGAATGCCTGCAGAAGGAACAGGGAAGGCTTTTTTCCATGAAAGTTCATCTTTTGTCAGAGCTTCAGCAATCGCCAAGGTCTCCTTCTTTTCTAGTGCGACATTTCCATAAGGGGATGGGAACAAGGATAAATCCGCACCTGATAACCTTACTAATTTACCTAGCAATAATGGATAGCCGATCCCATAAAATGATGAAGCTGCCAATGCCCCGCTATATGCGGGATGCGCCATGATCGGCAGCTTGATACGATCATGTTCACTCAAGGCCTGCAATACATCCAAACCATATGTATGAACGTTGAACAATAAAGCATCTGCCCCTGCTTCAGCTGCCTGCTCTGCCTTATCCAGTAATTCAAATGTTTTCCCTGATAAATTGACAGCATATAAAGTACGGTGGCCAGTGGTTTCATGGACTTGATTCAATATTCTTTTTCCCGTTTTTATTCTATCGAAAAATGGAGTCAGTTCCTGGTCGAAGAGGATCTCATCATCTTTAACTAGATCGACGCCTCCTAATGCTTGTTGCCTCAGTTGCTCATTATGGAATGTCAGGTCTCTTCCTAATACACCTTTAAAGATGCTCATCACCAGGGGCCGGTTAAATACGCCAATCTTTTCCCTTATGCCTCCAATGCCAAATTGCGGCCCGGGAAAAGCTTTTTGAATATCACCGACAAAGTCCAGGTCGATAAGTTTTATTTCTCCGTCCAATGAAAGTTTGCCGAAGACAGTCGTGAGGATTGCAGGTAAATCAATGGAAAAATTCCCTGCCGGATAAGCAATTTTAATAAGCGAACGGTATACTTTACGATTAAAGTAGCTGTTTGCCCTCTCTTCTTCAGAAAGTGGTGTCACCGATACGACGCGCCCCTTATGTTTTTCCAGTTGTTTCTGGACTAAATGTGGCAGGTCCGTCCATGTCCCGACAGTCAAACCTAGGGCAATGCTTTCTGCTTTTTTCTCATGATTTCCATTGAAGTCATGAATTAAATAAGTAGCGACTATCTCGCTCATCTGATCACTCCTATAACACGTTAGTAAACTCTCGATGTCATTAACCTGAAATGGTCTCAAAATGGCAAAAGCCCCTTCATAAAGAAGAGGCTTTAAAAAGCCATCTTCTTATCTCCCAGCCATTGGCTGCAAGAATTAGCACCGTGCCTTGTGGATTTCAGGAAATCCGGCGAAGAATTCCGCCCCATTTTACAATGGAATTACGGTCGGTTGCTGGGCTTCATAGGGCTAGTCCCTCCACCTGCTCAAAATAAGAAAACGCTGATATATAAATTGCATTCAAGTATCGAAAGATTAAGAATTTATTTTGTATTCTGACAGGTAATCCCTACTTTGTCAATAAGTTTTAACTATTTTAACGGTGAATAAATCGGATACCTCAATCCATCGTTAAAATAAGTTTAATGTACGTATTCGTTCCACAGCCTCTTCAAGCCGTTCTTCCGAAGTCAGCAGCCCTACCCTGACGTAACCTTCGCCAAATTCACCGAATCCATTCCCTGCGGCAACAGCTACGTGGGCATGCGTTAATAAATAGTCTGCAAAACTCTCTGACGTAAAACCTTTAGGTACCTTGAGCCAGGCAAAAAACGATGCCGCAGGCGCTTTGACATCCCAGCCGATTGCCCTCAATCCCTCAATGAAAACATTTCTTCGTCCTTCGTACATCTGCACTAACTGCTCTACACAGCTCTGCGAGTCAAGCAAAGCGCTTGCAGCAGCTTCTTGTATCGCCGGGAAAAGACTCACATAAAGATGGTCTTGTAATAGTTCAAGAGCTTCTATTACACTCTTATTCCCCACTGCGAAGCCGACTCTCCACCCCGCCATATTGTATGTTTTCGATAGTGTGTATATTTCTATTCCTACATCCTTCGCTCCCTCCGCCTGGAGAAAGCTTATCGGTTTTTTTCCGTCGAATCCAATCGCACCATAAGCGAAATCGTGGACCACACAAATGGAATGCTCTTTTGCGAAGGTGACGGTTTCATCAAAGAAGCTTTCAGTTGCAGAAGCACCTGTGGGATTATTCGGATAGTTCAAGAACATCATTTTGGCTTTATCAAGTACTTCTTTATGTATGTCATTGTATTTCGGAAGAAAATCATTTTCTTCTGTCAAGGGCATGAATTCGGTCTTTGCCTGGGCTAAAACGACTCCGGAAAGATAATCCGGATAGCCGGGATCTGGAACAAGGATCGTATCACCTGGATTCAATAAACACTGCGGCAGTTCGACAAGACCTGCCTTCCCCCCGAAGAGAATCGCCACTTCACTATTCGGATCCAGCTTGACACCGTATTCTCGTTCATAAAAGACGGCGGCAGCATCTTTTAAATATTGATGCCCCCGGAATGGCGAATATTTATGATTAATCGTTTTTTCAGCGGCTGACTGCAAACTTTTCACGATATGTTCTGGCGTCGGCTGATCAGGGTTTCCCTGGCCTAAATTAATGACATCATGTCCTTGCTCCGTGATCGCATTGACTTTTGCGACTAGTGAAGCAAAAAACTGCTTGGGCAGGTCCTTAAGCTGGCCGGATTTTTCGAATTGCACCATTTTTACACCTTCTCTGAAATTTCTTGAAATTCTAGTCACAAATGATATATGTTTATCATAGTCTTGTAAAGCATTTTTTACATGTGGGGGTTTCAATAGATGAAGTGGAAAATAGCTTGTATTCAAATGGATATAGCCTTCGGGCAGCCGGATATCAATTTTCAGGTCGCAGAACAATGGATGGAAAAAGCAGCACGGTCAGAACCCGATATCGTCATTTTACCGGAGCTTTGGACAACAGGATACGACTTGACCAGGTTAAATGAGATTGCTGATCACGAGGCAGAAAAAACGATTGAATTTTTTAAAACACAGGCACGGAAACACCAGATTCACATCATAGGCGGTTCCATCGCGAAAAAAACAAGCAAGGGAATCTATAACACCATGATCATCATCGATAAACATGGAAATCTCATTAAAGAATATGATAAACTCCACTTATTTCAGTTAATGGATGAACATCATTTCCTGCAGCCAGGAGAAAAAGATGGTTTATTTACTCTTGATGAAAAAATATGTGCTGGATTCATTTGTTATGACATCCGTTTCCCTGAATGGCAGCGAGCCCATACCGTTCAGGGCGCTGAAGTTCTGTTCGTAACGGCGGAATGGCCAAAGCCGAGACTCGATCACTGGAGAGCCTTATTGATTAGCCGTGCCATCGAGAACCAAGCCTATGTTGTAGCCGTTAATCGTTCAGGTTCGGATGTCAATAATATATTTGCTGGTCATTCCTTGATTATTGATCCATGGGGGAATTTCATTAGTGAAGCCGGAGAAGGAAACGAACTCCTGACAGGCACCTTGGACTTCAATAAAGTTACGGAAGCCCGTAACAAAATACCTGTATTCGAAGATCGACGCCCTGATTTTTATTAATTTACCCATTGACAAACTATTCAAAAGGTTGTTATTATTTTCCCGAAGATTAAAATTTCAGAAAACACTTACTCTTATCAAGAGCAGGCTGAGGGATAAAGGCCCTATGAAGCCCAGCAACCGACTGTAATACCATTGTGAAATGGGGCGGATTCACCGCCGGATTATAAAATCCACAGAGCACGGTGCTAATTCCACCAGAATTCATTTTCTGGAAGATAAGAGGTCCGAAGCCAAAACTTCTGCCTCTTTCTATATGAAAGAGGCTTTTTTATTCTTATTTTGAATCTGGAGGGGAAAAGAATGACTCAAAACCATTCAAATTTCAAGAGATTGACAAACGAAACAGCTATAACCCTAGCAAAAAAACTTGGGTTGGTCAATGCGGATGCAAGTTTAACATGTAAAGAAATCGGCGATGGAAACTTAAATTATGTTTTTCATATTACAGACACGCACACAAATAAAGGAATAATCATCAAACAAGCGGTCCCTTATGCCAAGGTACTTGGTGAAAGCTGGCCGCTGACATTGAAAAGGGCTGCCATTGAAGCGAATGCGCTGATTCATTTCAGAAGTTATTGCCCTGAATTCGTACCGCAAGTCTATTATTCGGATGAACAGCTTGCCATCACAGTCATGGAGGATCTATCTCACTTGAAAATCGTTAGAACAGGATTGATCGATGGCGATTCATATCCAGTGCTTTCACAGCATATTGGTGAGTATGTTGCGAAGACGGCATTTTATACATCCGATTATCATTTAGAACCATCTGCGAAAAAGGAAGTGGCCCGGCATTTCACGAATCCGGAACTCTGCAAAATCACTGAGGTATTTATTTTCACGGATCCTTTTTTTGAGGAACTCCCGGGAGACTTCGAGGTGGAATTGACTGATGCCGCCAAAAATATATGGAATGATCAAGAAGTGATACTTGAGGTCGCTAAGCTGAAACAAAGCTTTGAAACCGAGCAGGAAGCCTTGCTTCATGGAGATTTACATACTGGAAGTATATTTGCAAGTGAAACTGAAACAAAGGTTATTGATCCGGAATTCGCTTTTTATGGGCCCGTTGGTTTTGACCTTGGTCAATACACCGCCAACCTTCTCTTCCAGGCAGTCACACGCAATGGCGCTGGAAAGGAAGAGATTTTCACTCACCTTCATGAATTTTGGAATGCCTTTGAAGAAACTTATGCCGAATTATGGGAAGGCCAAAATAAAAGCCCATTCCGACATGTGAAAGGTTATCTGCCTTATTTACTGACAAAATTCAAAAAAGATGCATTCGGTTTTGCCGGCTGTGAACTGATTAGGCGAACCATTGGCCTTTCCCATGTTGCCGATTTAAACGTCATTGAAAATAAAGAAACAAGGATCGCTGCCAAAACGGCAACATTGGAAATTGGTGCATTTTTAATTAAAAAACGGGAAGAATTGGATGTTCCAACTGTCATTGAAGCCTTGAAGCAACGTACACTGCCATCTTATTCAACCATTTAAAAGGAGCCCTGCACATGACTACACTAGCACCCTTACCATATTCGGTACAATGGGATGATACCCATATTACATTATTAAATCAACAAGCTCTTCCTTCCATAACTGAATTTATTGAACTTCATTCAGTTGATGATGTATATGACAGCATTTTGACGTTAAAAGTTCGCGGTGCCCCAGCAATTGGACTGACGGCAGCATTTGGTGTTGCACTTGGTGCCAAACAGGAAACAACCTCTGAATTAGGGGATTTCAAGAGAAATGTAACGAGGCATATTGAAAAACTCGCCTCTTCACGGCCAACTGCAGTCAACCTTTTTTGGGCGTTAAAAAGGATGGAGAACACCTTGCATGCTGCGCAAAGCATTTCAGCTGCAAAGGAAGCACTTGTTTCAGAAGCTAAAGCCATCTTTGCTGAAGATGAAGAAATGTGCAGGAAAATCGGGGAACATGGGTTATCCTTATTCACTAGAGGAGATTCCATTCTCACTCACTGCAACGCTGGGGGAATTGCCACAGCTCGTTATGGCACAGCCTTGGCCCCCTTCCACCTGGCTAAAGAAAGGGACTTTCCGCTAAAAGTGTACGCATGTGAAACCAGGCCTGTCCTGCAAGGGGCGCGTTTGACGGCTTGGGAATTGATGCAAGCGGGGGTTGATGTCACCTTAATTTCAGATAATATGGCTGCACATACGATTCACCAGAAACGAATAAATGGAATTATCGTCGGGGCCGACAGGATTGCGGCTAATGGAGATACAGCCAATAAAATCGGGACATTGGGATTGGCCATATTAGCCAAGCACTTTGGCATCCCCTTTTATGTGGCCGCACCATCAAGCACATTCGACCTCTCTATCGAATCCGGCACATCCATCCCGATCGAAGAACGGAATGAAGCGGAAATCACCTTCATTCAAGGTGTAAGGATCGCTCCGGAAAACGTGAAGACTTTCAATCCAGCCTTTGACGTTACACCGAATCATCTTATTACGAGCATCATTACCGAAAACGGCATCATAAAACCGGATTTCATTAAAAACATTCCGCATTTTGTTAATTGATCCAGGTTCCTTTATTTGTGATAAAAAACGAGAAGGATTTCGTATCCTTCTCGTTTTTCATAAATGATCATGATTATTCTTACGAGGTCTATAATAAAATATTTCAAGTGAATTGAACATATTCACTTAATACAAGGTTGTTTTCAATAGTAGTTCTTGTTATTTTGAAAAGAACTCCTGAAGTGCCTTTTTATTTTTAGTGTAATCTATTTCCAAAACGGCTCCGGACTGGGGATATATTTCATCTTTAAAGCTTCCTTCCACCGGAACCCTTAAGGTTTCGACGGTGTCCGGTGTATGGAAGACGGCTTTTGGAGCCATTTCCATTATTGTTTTAAGTCCAATATCTGTATCCAAGTACGAGAGTCCTTGTTCGAGGATACCAGGAAGGGCCGCCATCCCTTCGAAGGATGAAATTTGATTCATGAACGCTGTTTTTAATTGAACCATTACTTCTTGTTGACGCTCCACCCTTCCAAAATCACTTTCATCGTCATGCCTAAAACGGACATATTTCAATATTTCCTCACCATGTAAAACATTTTTACCAACACTTGCTTGAATGCTCATATCATCAATGATTTCCTGATCCACATTCACCGCTACTCCCTCAGGGGCAAGTAAATCGACCATCTTCACAAATCCCTGGAAGTCGATTACCGCTACATGATCGACCTTGATATCGAAGTTCTCCTGTATGGTTTTCTTGAGCAGTTCCCTTCCACCATAATAATAAGCTGCATTTATTTTGTTATATCCTGATTTATTCCCGGGGATTTTCACATAACTATCACGCATGATGGAAGCCAGCTTCAGTTTCTCCTGCTCAGGAAAGTATTTTGCCAGGATAATCGCATCTGATCGAGATTTTTGCTCTCCCCTTGTATCAACACCAATTAACAGAAATGTTTTCACGCTTTCTTGGTCCTCTTCTTTGGTTAGTCTTTTTTCCGTACCTGCATTTCCATTTTGTTTGGGTAAAGGGGCATATGTGCAGCCTGCCAGAATCAAGATCAATAGATATATGAAAAATACCTTTTCTTTCATTACCTCACCTCATCGGAAAATTACCCCTATCCTCTGCCTAATATTGGAATTTTATGCATTTAACGACAAAAAAGCCTGTCAACGATAATCGCTGACAGGCTTTTCGGGCAAAATCATTTATTTGATTTCTTTCTTTAATACTTCTACTGCCTTTTTCACTTGTGTGTCGTTTTTAAGGATTTTCTCGCGGATGACCTGCATTAATTTCACGGTAGTATCATCTTTAATGGTCCCAGTTTCTTTAATTTTTTGTTCCTTCTGGAACGCTATGACCGCATTCGTGGTTGCTTCATCAAAAAATCCATCTATCTTTCCTGGATCATGTCCTGCTTCCTTCAGCATCTCTTCAGCCGCTTTCACTTCGCTCGAAGAATCGGATGCTTTCAATTCCTTATCAGGTGAAATGTACGGAAGGCTCGCATAATCAGGAAGCTTTACATTAATATCCGGCTTGATCCCTTTTTTATGAATCCAATTGCCTTCAGGAGTCAACCATTTAGCTGCCGTATATTTAAAGTTAGATCCATCTTCAAAGTCTTGGGCAGTCTGAACTGTCCCTTTCCCAAATGACTTGACACCGATCAATGGAATGTCCGCAGACTCACTGACAGCAGCTGCAACGATTTCAGAGGCACTGGCACTTCCATCATCAATCAACACGACTACCGGGATTTTCAGTTCTCCATCATTCTCCGATTTATAGACTTCTTTTTTACCGCTGCGCTCCTCAACTTGAAGGACCACTTTCCCATTCGGTATGAAAAGGCTTGCCATTTCAATTGCTTGGTCAAGCAGTCCCCCTGGGTTTCCGCGCAAATCCAATACGAGCCCCTTCATATCCTTCTTGGACATTTCTTCAAGCGCCGTTTTCAGTTCTTGGACTGTATGTTCGGAAAAACTGGTCACTTGAATCTTGGCAACTCCATCATCAAGCATTTCCGCATATACCGTTTCAATCGGAATTGTATCCCGTTTAATGGTGAGCTCAATCGGTTCCTGCTCACCAGCTCTTGAGATGGATAAATCCACTTTCGTTCCCTTTTCGCCCCTGATTTTCAGGACAGCTTCAGAAGAGCTTAGTCCTTCAACGCTTTTACCGTCCACACTTAAAATGATATCATTCGGTTTTACCCCTGCTTTTTCTGCTGGGGACCCTTTTATCGGTGAGACGACCATGATTTGTCCATCCTGCTCCTGAATCTCGGCACCGATTCCTTCAAAGGATGAAGAGATGCTTTCATGGAAACTCGACGCTTCCTTTTTATCCATATAAGCAGAGTAGGGATCATCCAATGCTTTGATCATTCCATTAATTGCCCCGTCAACCAGCTTATCTTGATCAATCTCTTCATAATAGTTATCTTTTATCGTATCGTATGTAGAATACAGCTTTTCAAATTCCGAATGTTTATCCGGTGCTAATGACTCTACTTTTTCATCTCCAAAGGTCAAGGCTATTGTAGTAATCCCTGCAGTTAGAAATATGACTAAGAAAATCCCCATAATGAACGTAAACTTCTTTATTTTAATGAATTTCCCTGCCTCTTTTGGCTGTTTTTGATTTTCTTCTTCCACTGAAGCCTCACCACTTTCATTCTTCATGACGATATAAACGATTTCATCCCTATTTTATCAGCTTTCATGCCAATCGAAAAATAATAGTTATCAAAAATAACAACTTATGACCATATGTATTTTTTTACCGCTTCGCAAACGTTAATATAGAGAAAGCTCCAAGGGCAACAGCCAACTCCCGACATTACAAAAATACGGATACCAAGGAATAACTGAGCCTATATCCCGACTGTCATTATACAGCATCACTTATTCCTGGTAACCCGCCTGACATTTACATCCAATTATCAATCCTTGATAGCTGCTTCCAATGCCACCTCAACCATTTCGTTAAAAGTTGACTGGCGCTCATCCGACGTCGTTTCCTCACCGGTTAAAATGTGATCGGAAATGGTTAATACAGATAAAGCTTGGCGGCCAAATTTAGCGGCAAGCGTGTATAGGGCAGCTGATTCCATTTCTATTGCAAGTATTTGGTACTTTGCCCATTTTTCCAATTCACTATTATCGTTATAAAACTGATCGGCGGTAAATACATTACCGACCTTCAATTGCAAGCCTTTAGCCGTGCCTGCGTCATATGCTTTTCTTAGTAATTCGAAATCTGCGGTTGGGGCAAAGTCCACCCCACCGAAAGTCATGCGGTTCATTTGGGAATCGGTGGAAGCACTCATGGCAAGGATCACATCCCTGACTTTTACATCTTTTTGAATCGCTCCTGCAGTTCCCACACGAATCAGCTTTTGGACATTATAGCTATTCATCAATTCATTCACATAAATGGAAATGGATGGAACACCCATACCTGTACCTTGTACAGAAATTCGTTTCCCTTTATAAGTCCCTGTATATCCAAACATGTTACGAACTTCATTATAAAGTTTAGCATCCTCTAAAAATGTTTCAGCAATATATTTTGCACGCAACGGATCACCTGGTAGTAAGACCGTTTCCGCAATTTCATTTTCTTTTGCACCAATATGTACGCTCATACGACTATGTCCTCCTTAACTTGTGGTTGAAATGATATTCAAAAACTACTATACCATATCAACCACAAGTTAGGAAAATTGAACCTTATCCTAGAACTTGAAAAACTGGAAATCACGAAAAGACTTTTGGCACCTTAACTCTAAACCGCAAACAAAACGGCGGAGGTCCGCCGTCTTTTTTTAATCGTTAATAAAATTAAGGGAAAGGAAGCTGCTAACCGTCTTATGACAGGTTACTCATCGACTTCTTCATCAATTATGCATTTTTCAAGAAGATATTCGAATGTGATGTCAGCAAGATCTTCAACTTCAGCTTCTGTTGGAAGATAGCCCCGTCTTATCAATTCTTGAAAAAAGAATTCCGCTATCTCTTCTGTATCAATAAAAACCTCAATTTCTCGCAAATCATCGCCCCCTTATTTAAAGGTCTATGAATGTGTAGAGACAAATATACCAGTAAGGCATCCCATAATGGAAAATCATATGAAGGGCCTATAATTATCATGGTCCATTTCTCGTCAATTTGAATGGAAGCTTCTATAAGGAATTTGGAAATTGCCCTTTAAAAAGTTTGGGATACCTTTCACTTCGTTTGCTTCTTTTTATGATCTGGATAAATTTCCTCTGCCGCTTTTTCAATTTTCGCAAGGGCAATCTTCATGATATGGCGGTATTCATCATCGCCAAAATGTTCGTAGAGCTTACAATAATCATTATATAAATCCAACAGGCCATCAATCATTTCCTTTTTTTCATTTTTTGTCATTGTCATATCTCGCTCACCTTTACCAGGGTTGTTTTGTTTAGCAATGATAGCAAGCTCATTTTTCTTTTTAGGAAGTAGCAGACCCAACTTTTTTATAATTCCATCTGCACGTTTAGCATCGGCTATCAATGTCAGTTCTTCTTCATGCGCTTCAAGCCATTCACCATCCGAGATTCTTGATAACTCATAGATGACATCCTCCCAGGCATTTTCCTTATAGCGCCAAATTTCCGTTCGATAGCCGATTATCTTGAAATAATCCTGTTCATATCCATCCACTTGGACCAAGTCACCTAATAAATATTTATATTCAATATCGATTTGTTCTTTTGGATAAAGGATTTCTCCTTCATATTCGTTTATCGATTGCAATGCTTTTTCAATATAAAGGCCTTCACTATAGTTCACTTCATACACATAAGCACCATCGAGAAATTTCACATCGGTTATATTCCCGACTGTCCCATACATTGTTATTACGACTGTATCGCCTAATTTAAATTTTGGCTGTTTTTTTTTGCCCATAAGAGACATCCCCCAATATGGTCCTTATCGTTTGATTAGTAAATTATATGCACAAACAAACATGGAGGTTAATGGAAATAAGAGGGCATTTTGCTCAATTAACTAAGTAACCGGCCCATTTATTAAAGGGCACTATAACCAACCAAAAACCGCCTCATTTAATGAGACGGTTCGTAGTGGGGATGATGAGAGTCACTTTCGTTCCTTCGTCGCGGACGCTCTCAATTTGGAATTTACCTTTTAATTCATCCATTATCTGAATGCACGTCGCCACACCTAATCCGTTACCATCCGGTTTGGTGGTGTAAAAGGGCATTCCGATATTTTTTAAATCCTCGGGACTGATGCCTTTTCCATCATCGCTGATCACTAATTTTACATATTGGGACACGGAAGTCTGTTGCAGTTCAATCTGCCCCCTTGCTTCGATGGCTTCACAAGAATTATTCAAGACATTCAAAAGAACCTGCCTTAACCGGTTTCTATCTGAATAAACAAAGACGGATTGTGTCACTTCATTAATTAATCTTACATGATAACTCGGATTTAAGGGGGTATATGTATCTAAAATTTCTTCAAGGAAATCCTTTAAATCGAATTTCTCCCATTCCAGTTGATGCGGTTTTGCCAGATCAAGAAGTTGTGTCACGAATGCATTGACCCGATCCACTTCATGAAGCATGACATCACTATATTTTTCTATTAATGTTGGATCATGCTCCTGGCTCTTCAATAATTGGAAAAAGCCCTTTATAGTCGTCAACGGGTTCCTGATTTCATGGGCGACACCGGCAGCAAGCTGGCCAACATATTTCAATTTTTCCGTTCGGACGATTTCCTTCTCACGATCTTCTATCGTTTCCATCATTCTTAAAAAGGCAAGGTTCAATTTTCCCATTTCCTCGAAGCTTCTTTTGTCGGAAATGATGAATTCCTTTCCTCCTATGAAATCCTCTGTTGCTTCGACAAGTTCTTGAACTGGCCGTACGATGGTCTTTGTTAGTGAATAGACAGCCAGAATGATAGAAACAAAAACGATGCTGTAGATTGTCAGGTACCGTGTTAATAAGTCGTTCAAAGGTTGAAACACCTGTTTCTTATCAGCACCCACAACAACAAACCATTTATTCTCCGTTTCTGCAATCGTATGGACAGGCTGAATGGAATATATTTTTCCGCCATTCTCTGAACTGTACAAATCATCCGATAACGAAGCTTCCAACAGCTTGCCTTTCGTTAATCCCATTTCTTTCAAGGCAGAATCCTGCATGACGCCATGCGGGTCTTTTTTCGAAATCATGATGCCTTCTTGATTGATCATGAAAAAGTTCACTGGGTATTTATCGCTAATTTCATTAGCCTTTTTCTCCATCATCTCCCAAAGCCCTTGCAATCGGAAAGCTGGTGATACGACTCCGATCATTTTCCCTGCAACATCATAAACCGGCGCACTTAGAACCATTATGGGATCCGAGAAAGCCCGGGTTTTATAAACGTCAGAAAGGAATTCATGACCTTCTATGGCCTCTTTGAACCATATTCTCTTCGCGAGGTTGTCCCCAATCATTTTATTTGATGTATCTGCAATGACATTGCCTTCCATATCCAAATGCAAGACACCGTAATAATTTCCTTTTGCATCGATAAACTTTTTTAGTTCATTTGACTTCTCTTCTCTTGAATAGCCAGGATTGATGATTACCGAATTTGCACTCATAAACTTCACATCACTGATCCGTTCGTTCAAATAGCTATATGTTTCATTTACAATATTCAGTGAACCTGCATTCAGGGCATTTTTTGCTTCCTTCTCCAGGAGGGACCGTTGCGATCCATAGGATATGATTCCCAATATCAGAAGTGGAACACTTGCAATAAGTAAAGAAAAAAGCAAAATTCGGGTTTGAAGGCTTTTAAGCATCCTTCCGATCCTCCCTATTCCTGATCTCCCAATAGGAGCCCTTCTTCTATTTGGACATACTGTTCCCACGCTTGATCGAATACTGACATACTTTCGAGATAGTCTGCATTCAATTCTAAATAACTGCTCAGTTCATTATAATCTGTCGATTGTTTTGGGAAGCCATGGTCCTCATAGGCATGATTGGCAAATTTAGTGATTGCATCAATTTCCTTCAGTTGTCGAAATTTCATTAAATATAAATAAAATGGTCTCATGATGTCGAATCCCCCCTAAAATAACTATGATTTCAGCTTTAATATATCGGAAACTTTCGCTTCCGTCCACTTTTTTAAAAATCAATTTGGTTTTTTCTTCCTCATTTTAAGAAATCCACGATTTTTCAACACAAAATGCATTCGGTATATTACGGAATTTCACTTACATATGTACATCCTTTTAAAGATATTTTTTTACTTTAAACAGCTTAGTTCTTCATGATTCGATAAAGGAAAGAAGTGCTTCATTCTTGTTTAACCTAATGCCCAGGTCCCTCTAAAATTTGCGCTAAGCATGTTCTGTCATGCCGCTTGAAGGGTGGAATTCATTCAATTACCCGCAGGCTTTCATTTTGCAAAAGGGAAAAATCCCTTCGTTATTTTATTTTGCTAGCACCATCTGTACTTTAATAGGCAAAAAGAACTTAGCTATTGTTTAAATTACTTTTTAAGTGGGTCATATAAATTAAAAAGCAAGTACAGAATAATCATCTCTACTTGCCTTTCAATTGAACTCTATTGTTAGTTTTTCAATATTATTTATTGCTTATTTGCTGTGAAAAATCCAGTCTTTTCACTATCGCCTTACACCTACCCATTTTTTTCTATGATATTGGGGCTCTTACTTAGTATGAATAACGTATAACTCACGAGTAGGATTTTCACGATGAAGTTCTTGATAAGCTTTCATTGCATCTGGAGAAATAGTATATTTCTTTTTGGTACTCTTCCCACCCATCAAACACCTTGCCATTACTTTTTCCCTAATAGTTTATTAAACATCAGTGGCTATTCCCCCAGCATTTCGCTTGTTTCTGTCACTAAAGAATCGATTTCTCCGTTAGGAAATGAAAGAATCTTTTTACTTTTACCCCTCATTAGTTAGATTCCATAGGAGAATGTTAAAACGTTGAAATCCAGTAGCTAATATTGAATTCTCATTGGGTTGGAAATAACCGTAAAGGGACTTACAAAAGCTGTACCCCTTAAATGAAGGTCGCTTTTTAAAGTTGGAATTTATCAGCAGTAAAAGCATTATAAGCTTTTCCCTATACTTACCTTATTGTCCCTATTTCAACTTCAATTACTCATCATACGCCTACTGATTCCCGAACTGTTTCATATCAATAAAAACCCCAGACCATACATAGTATTGTACCGACAACAGTAATTAGAGCTAGGAATATAGCGCAATATAGAGTCATAAAAATTGATTTGCTATCATCAGTTTCACGAGCATGCATAAACACAACTAGTTGAACAGCTGCTTGTATGAATGCTGTCAATATAAAAATCGTCATTCCTGTTGCTTTTGACATATTGAAGAAGTAAACCATCAGTGCTACAACCGTTAAAATCAATGAAAATACAAAACCCCATACTTGTTTAGCCGGGAAGAATTCCTTCATGTTTATGTCATTCCTTTCAAGTAGATAAAGGTGAAGATAAAGATCCAAACGATATCTAAGAAATGCCAGTAAAGAGAGAAAATGAAGGATTTATTGGCTGTTTCAGGTGTCAACCCGCGTTTTTTCACTTGAAGGATAATAAATAACCCCCAGAAAAGTCCTAATGTAACATGTGCTCCATGTGTCCCTAATGTTGTAAAAAGCATCGATGTAAATGCACTAGTTTGCAGTGTAGCTCCTTCGTGATAATAGGTAATGAACTCAGTAATTTCAAATCCTAAGAACCCTAATCCAAGAAGGAGAGTGATCACGAAGAATGTCAACATGGCTTTCTTGTTGCCAAGTCGCATGGCATGAATTCCAAGCCCGATGACAAAACTGCTTGTTAAGAGCAAGAATGTTTCAGCAAGTACTGGAGTGATTTCAAAAATTTCTGCTCCAGCAGGACCGTTACCCGTACGATCAACTAATGTAAAATATGATGCAAAGAGTGTTGCAAAAAGCATAATTTCGGCTCCAAGGAAAATCCAGAAGCCTAAAATATTTAGACGATTTTGTTCCGTACTATATTCAAGAGGTTGCGAGTGATCTATTTCCATTTATTAACACCCCTAAATTTTGCTTCTGTCTCTTTAATTTCTTCTACAGAAATGTAATGCCCATGGTCTATTTCGAATGAACGATGAGCCATGCAAACAAAGATGCCGATTAGTCCAATAATCGCAAGAAACCATATGCTGAATACTAACGCAAATCCAAAGACAAAGAAGATACAGGACATGATAAACGGTACGCCGCTGTTATTGGGCATATGAATTTTTTCATAGTCACCCTTGAATAATTCATGACCTTTATATTTTGCATCCCAAAATGTCTCCCTTGAGTTCACTTGTGGAATAATGGCAAAGTTATATTCTGGTACTGGATTATGAGTAGCCCATTCAAGGGAACGTGCATCCCAAGGATCATCACCAACATCTTTTGGAGCATGGCGAATGCTATAGTAAATCGTATATACGATTAATACAAAGCTGATTGCCATTAATACTGCCCCGATGAACGAAATCATATTCAATGGTCCAAATCCAGTCGATTCAGAGTATGTGTATATACGACGTGCTTGACCATCTAAACCAGTGATATACATAGGGAAGAATGCTAAGCAAAAACCAATGGTTAGAAACCAGAACGCCCATTTCCCAATCCTTTCATTCAACATGAAACCAAACATTTTCGGCCAGTAGTAAGTTCCGGCACCAAGCACCGCAAATACTACACCCGGAATAATGACATTGTGGAAGTGAGCTACTAAAAACATTGTATTATGGTATTGATAATCCGCCGCTGACATCGCAAGCATAACCCCAGTAACTCCACCGATTGTGAAAAGTGGTATGAACCCTATTGAATAAAGCATAGGGACGGTAAATCTGATTCGACCTTTCCACATCGTGAACAACCAGTTAAAGATCTTGATTCCAGTCGGAATAGCAATTACCATCGTTGTAATCGAGAAAATACTATTAACATATGCTGCTTGCCCCATTGTAAAGAAATGGTGCGTCCAAACGAAGAATGAATATATAGAGATAAATACCATTGAAGCAACCATTGATCGATAGCCATATAGGTTACGCCGTGAAAAGGTTGGGATAATCTCGCTAAAAAGACCAAATGCAGGCAAGATTAAGATATATACTTCAGGATGTCCCCAAACCCAGAACAGGTTAGCCCAAAGCATATCCATACCGCCATCAGTCATTGTGAAAAACTTGGTTGCGAATAGTCGATCCATTGTTCCCATGATCAGCGCCACTGTTAATACAGGGAATGCGAAAACGATAATAATGCTTGTGACTAAAGAAGACCATGTAAACATTGGCATTTTCATTAATGTCATACCGGGTGCTCTCATTTTAAGAATAGTCGTCAAAAAGTTAATCCCCGTCATTAATGTACCTATTCCGGCTATCTGAATACCAATCATATAATAATTCGTTCCAACATGCGGGCTAAATTCATTACCTGCAAGAGGGAAATAAGATGACCACCCTGCATCAGGCGAACCACCAATTACAAAAGAGATGTTGAATAGCATCGCACCCATAAAAAATAACCAGAAACTTATGGCATTTAGTCGTGGAAATGCTACATCTCGGGCCCCAATTTGTAATGGCACTACGAAATTCATTAAGGCCATAATGTACGGCATCGCCATAAAGAGAATCATCACAACCCCGTGTGTTGAAAAAATTTCATTATAGTGCTGTGAATCTAATAATTTGTTATCCGGTACGGCAAGTTGCGCACGCATCATCACTGCATCTACCCCACCACGAAATAGCATCAACAAAGCAGATATTAGATACATAATACCTATTCTTTTATGATCGACTGTTGTTAGCCAGCCACTCCATAAATAAAACCATTTTTTAAAGTGGGTTATACCAACAATGATCAAGAGAACAGTAACACCAATGGCCACCATTGATGAGTATATGACGGGACTGGGATTAGGTATAAGAAATCTAGAGAAAAAACCCATACTTTTGTGTTTCCTTTCTGAAAATATTTTTCTTGAGATAGACTAAGAAATTATTCATGTTTGTGTGGTGATTTTTCTTTACTATTACTCGACTTATGATCATGCTCCATATGTTCACCTTTTGAATTCGCGTTAGAGTCACTTGAGCCATGATGATGTCCAGCATTTTCACCTTCTGGAGCTGGCGAGAAGTCTAAATGAGTTCCAGTAAACGTTAACTGTCCCTCATGACCCGGTTTTAATAATTCATTGAATCTTACTTCAGTAATAGGTTTCGCAGTTTCTTTAACTTCCTTTACCCATTCATCAAACTTATCTTGAGACATCGCTTCGACATGGAACGTATTTTCAGCGAATCCTTTCCCACTAAAGTTTGCATTTCGTCCCATCATTTCCACTGATTCGTCCGCTGCTAAGTGTAATGTGGTCACCATGTTAGACATGGCATATTTTTGACCGCCAAGTTGTGGAATCCAGAAACTCGTTATAGGCCCGAATGAATAAAGTTTAAATTCAAGTGGTCGATTTGTTGGAATATACAAGTAGTTTACTGTCTCGATATCGTTTTCTGGATAACTAAAATGCCACTTCCAGTCAGATGACGAAGCGTAAATAACTAATGGATCTTGACCTTTGTACCCTTCCGGAGTGGCTTCCACTTTATTGTTGGAAATTACAGAAACAACGGAGAAGAAAATGACGATTAAAATTGGCACCCCAACAATAATCGTTTCAACAACATGATTTCCTTCTATGTAGGGTGGTTCATAATCTTTAGGTAGTTTAGAGTCACGGTATTTCGTTAAAACAAAGACTAAAATAGCACAAACAACAATTACTATAACCGCCATGATCGCAATTGATAGCCAAATCACATTGGCTTGCGTTTGGGCTTGAGGTCCTTTGGGATCTAATACCGCTAATGATTCACAGCCAGAAAGCACATTGACTATGGTAGAAAGAAAAGCTAATAAAACCCATTTTATTTTCATATAAGCATCCTTTCTTTAAGATTTTATTTCTAAGTTATCCACAAAGGATGAACCTATCCCTAAAAACGCTTATTAAGATTGGTAATTTATCACAAATACATTTATAAGCGGGATGATTATGTAGAATTCATATGGGGAATGTTCAGAGAAACATGTAATCTAAATAACTACTTGTTTTGAAAAGTAATTTGAATATGTGAGGAAATAATGCATTGATCTTTTTATTCCTAGTGGTCAAAGTAAGGGGAGTGAAGATGAATATTTAAAATGGTGGCAATTGTCCTTAATAGGGGTTGGCTGCACTAATGGTACTGGATTTTTTCTTGGATCGGCCAATGGTATAAAAATAACTGGCCCTTCAATTGTCCTGTTCTTCACGACAAGCCGCAGGGATCTTAATTTTGTTCAATTGGTCTTTCATTATTATTTCTGCTCTTCGTATTTTGTAAATAAAATTAGTTGTTTTAACAGTGCTTTTTCATCTACCCTAATACATTGAAAAAATTTCAAAAAACCTCTACAAAAGAGTCTTCCAAAATAATATATCTCAATTAACCGCTTGCTTCCTTCAGAATTCCGCGTCAACACGGAAAGTATCCGCTAATAATGCCTTAACTGTTAGAGATGTGCACCCTATGGACCGCACCGCCGTACGCACAGAAAAACCTCATCATAAAAAGTAGATGAGGCAACTTCTAATTATTTTGTTATTTCCCAAAATCAAAATAATTCCGCTTTAACAACCGCTTCATCTTCAATAACGCGTCATAAGTCGTCTGTTTCCCTAACTGTTTAGTATCAATTAAAAACAGCTGGTCTTCAATCTCTTTAGTCGTTTCATCACTTTGAAAAAAAGCATCGCAACTCTGACAATGAGATGAAGGAGTTTCCGTAATTTCTACCGCCCTCGTACCATCCGGCAGTTCCCAATACACGGTCCCCTTTACTGATGCAAGCTTCCCTTTCTCACACCATGGACACGTCTCCATGCTATTCATCCCCCTTTTGAGTGCCCTTTTTTTGCTGTGCCTGGAATTTCTTTTCTTTTAACAGATCTCGTTTTTCACGCTGGTTCTTCAATGAAGCATGCTCTGGGTTGGTCACGTATTTTTCCCGTCTATTCATTCGCCTCAGCCCTTCAGGCACTAAATTGAATTGCTTGTCGTTCATTAAACCCGATACACCTATATCTGACTGTTTTTCTTCCATATCAGGATATACTCCTTTGAAATAATCATCTGCAAGTCCTGGTGTATATTTCTCAGGTTCAGGATATGTGGTTATCACACCTTCAAAATTGCGCAGCACCGTTTTTGTTGGGGATTGTGAAAGGATATAATTCGGCTGCAGTGTGATCTTCCCTCCCCCTCCTGGAGCATCGACGACGAAGGTAGGTACAGCATAACCGGATGTATGGCCTCGGAGCCCCTCGATGATTTCAATCCCCTTTGAAATGGGTGCCCTGAAATGACCGATGCCTTCCGAGAGATCGCACTGATAAATATAGTAAGGGCGGACACGGATCTTAACCAGATCATGCATCAGCTTTTTCATGATGGCGACACTGTCATTTATCCCCGCTAAAATAACTGCCTGGTTGCCTACAGGTACACCTGCATCGGTAAGCATCTCACATGCTTTCTTTGACTCTTCGGTAATTTCTATCGAGGTATTGAAATGAGTATTCAGCCAAACTGGATGATATTTTTTTAAAATGGCACATAAATTTTCAGTGATTCTTTGGGGAAAAACAACCGGAGCCCGCGTACCTATCCTGATTATTTCAACATGAGGAATTTCCCTTAAGTTTTTGAGGATATATTCAAGGATTGTGTCATTGATCAATAATCCGTCACCGCCGGAAATAAGGACATCCCGAACTGCCGGCGTGTCACGTATATAACCGATTGCAGCGTCCAATTGTTTTTTTGGCACTCCCATGCCAATTTGGCCTGAAAAGCGTCTTCGCGTACAATAACGGCAGTACATGGAGCATTGATTCGTCACCAAAAAAAGAACTCGATCCGGATATCTATGGGTCAGTCCCGGTACAGGGGAGTCCTCATCCTCATGAAGCGGGTCTTCCATGTCATATTTGGTTTTATGCATTTCTTCAGAGATGGGGACCGATTGCATTCTGATTGGACACCTTGGGTCATCTTTATTCATTAACGAAGCATAGTATGGGGTGATATTCAATGGAATGGTTTTTGTGGAAATCCTCACACCTTCCTCTTCATCCGGAGTCAGGTTTATCACTTTTTTCAAATCATCAACAGTTCGGATCGTATTCGTAAGCTGCCACAGCCAGTTGTTCCATTGTTCTTCGGTTACATCTTTCCATAGCTCTATATCTTTCCAATTGCGATCTGGCTTATATAAGTCAAATAACATGGTTATACCTCCTGAGTTATGATAGTAGTATTAAATGCAAGAAGGGTGCCAAAATGACCCAAAAATTCGAATGCCCATGAAAAAAACCGGATTGCTGGCTGCATCCGGATTTTTTCCATTCAAATATGTTTTTTTATTTTATATTGCAAGGTCTGTCTTGGAATCTGCAATAGCTTCGATGCCTGGAAAACGTTACCGTTCGTTTGACGAAGGGCCTCGGTAATCAATTTTGTTTCCATCTCAATCATGGCCTCACGAAGCGGAAGGATTTTTTCTGATGGGGTGCGCTTTTTTAAAAATTGGGGCAGATCTTCAAGATTCAAAACATCATTCTCCGTATGGTTCATCATGAATTCTATCGTATGTTTAAGCTCCCTTACGTTTCCAGGCCAATGATATTTCCGAAAAAAAACCTTAGTCTTCTCATCCATGCCTTTTATCGACAGTCCTAATTTACTGTTAAATACTGATATGAAATGTTCAGAAAGAAGCTCTATATCATCAATCCGCTCCCTTAATGGAGGCAGCTCGTAGCTCAATACGTTCAATCGGTAAAATAAATCCGGCCTTAGCCTGTTTTCCGATACTGCCTTTTTCGGATCTATATTCATAGCTGCCATGATCCTGACATCCACCTGTACACTCTTTGTACCGCCTATCCTCCTGATGAAGCCATCTTCTAGCACACGCAGAAGCTTTGCCTGCAAATCAATCGGCATCGATTGCAATTCATCTAAAAACAAGGTTCCTCCGTTGGCTAATTCAAACAATCCCTGACGTTCCACAGCACCAGTGTAGCTTCCTTTTGCCGTACCGAATAGAAGCGATTCCAATAAACTTTCTGGTAGGGCAGCACAATTTTGCGCGATGAAAGGTTCTTTACCGCGGCTCGAATCCTGGTGGATGCTTTGAACAAAAAGCTCTTTTCCTACACCGCTTTCCCCATAAACCAATACGGATGAGGAGGAGCGGGCAGCCTTTTTCCCTTGTGATATCAAACCTTTAAACCCAGTATCATTTGTCAGGATTTCTCTGAAAGAATACAACCCGCCGTTCCCAGGCGTTTTCCTTTCAGGACTTTTTATCGTCTTGAGCGAGCTTTCCAGATCAGCTAACCTTTCAGATAATTGTTTCAAGCTTGAATAATCCTTGGCAATTTCTATTGCACCTATCATAAACCCATCAACATATATGGGGAGCGTCGTATTTAGCGTCTCAATGATGCGCCCATGTGCATTTACATACGATTGACTATAGTTGTAGATTGGTTTTTCAGATTTAATGACCCGGAGTAAGGTCGATGATTTGTAATTCAAAGAAGGGAAGGCTTCAAGCAAGGGTTTCCCAAGCACCTCACTTCTTTGCATCCCATCATGATTGGCCGCCACTCCGTTATAAAAGATGGTCTGTCCTTTTGGATCTATCACATGAATGCCTTCATCAATAGTTTCTAATATCGCTTCCAACACTTCACTTGTATTAAAAAATTCACTTGGCAAGATATCCCCCCTCAATACCCACTTGCTAAATGTATATGAGGAAATGCCAAAAACTTGTCATCAACCGCCTAAAAATGAGCATTCAAGTAAAATTTTTCACCCAAAGGTTCATATCCTCCAGTTTATCAAAGATATAACAATTATTGGCCAAACGTCCACGGTACGAGTATCCATGCTGATGCAATGCAGCATTCATGCCGAATGAGAGCGACCGGGCAATCGAATAGATACAATAAATTCCATGTGAAATAAGATGGTCTTCAAGCGCGGAAATCAAGTGTTTCATCAAGCCGTACTGCCGATGTTCCGGCAATGTCGCACAATCGGTGATTTCTGCATTATGGTAAAGGGAATTAATTTCTGCGGAAGCAGCACTGACAATCCTCTCTTGATGGACATAAATATAAAAAACCGTTCCCATTTCCATGCACTTTTTCACATATGCCGGATCATTCATCGGTGTGGGATACACTTCGAAAACCTTACCATATAATCGGGCCAGCTGAAGTGCATCTGTAAATTCTGCTTTACGGCCTTGATAAGCTGACGGCGGATCATCCAGGCCGGATTTTGCCGGCAGACTCTGAACATCGGTAAGGATTTGATCTTCCTTTTCCCATTCTGCACTGTTACGCCTTTCATTCCGGTTATATTTAACAAGGAAGAAACAATCGCTTCCCAAGAAGAATTTATCGATGCTTCCTTCATATAGAAAGCCTTGAGCAAGCAATGCCATAACGTTTTCCCTGCGAGACTTGAAGATGACTTTTTCTGCTGATATGCCTTTAGCCACCTTTAAAGATTCCTCCACGCATTCTTGAAAATGACCCAAATAATCATCAACCCTGATTCGCTTATTAAAATGGTCGATCGTAATATGTATGGTGCACCTTGGCTTTTGAATTTTTTTTTCAATGATTCCAGCCTCCATTTATCCCCCTCCTTTCACATTTTCGAAAATTGGTGCGAAAGGCCTGACCCTTCCTGGAATCAGACCTTGGGAAAAATGATTATTCCTGGTCCACCCCACACCATTCAATAATGGTCAATGCGATGATTTCCGCAACCTCCATCATTTTATCCACCTTTATATATTCGTTCGAATCATGTGCCATCTTCGTTTCCCCTGGTCCAAACACAACTACGGGGGTAGAGCCCACCGATGAAAGATACCCTCCATCCGTCGCCCAAGGGGACGCTTCGACAAACGGTTCTTCCCCTACCACTTTTTCATAATATGTTCCAATTGTCTTCATAAGCGGGTGATTTAATTCGAGGTTGCCAGGCAGCCACCTGGCCCCAAACCATTCTAATTCAATAGGATTTCCTTTGAACCATGCATCATTCTGGTTTAAAGCATCTATTCGCTCCTTCAGCGATTTCTGTGCCTCTTCCATCGTTTCTGTCGGGGCGATGCCGAATCTACCTTCTAGAACGGCTGTATCCGGCACGGAGGAAGGCCAATTCCCGCTTTGAATGCTACCTATGTTGATTGGAATGGGAATAGGGACATTTTTATAGAGTGAATGACGGAGTGACTCATTCCGTTCTTGTTCAAGCATCTTGATTTCTTTCATTACACCAACCGCTTTATCTATTGCACTGACTCCTTCATACCTCGTGCCTCCATGTGCAGACTTGCCTTTTATTCTCAGTCGAAACCACATCGAACCTTGCTGTAAAGGGAATAGTTTCATATTTGTTGGCTCCGGAATGATCGCACCATCAGCTTTATACCCCCGTATGACTGCCGCAAGTGTGCCGGCACCACCGCTTTCTTCTTCAATCACACTCTGGAATATCACATCTCCCTTCAATTGGATTCCAGATTCGACGATCGCTTCGATGGCCAGCAATAAAGATACATTGCCCCCTTTCATATCCGTCGTTCCCCGCCCGAAAACTTTCCCGTCAACCAACTTGCCGCTATACGGTTCATCGTGCCATGCCGCATGATCTCCTTCAGGAACCACATCAATATGCCCGTTTAAAATAATGGATTTCCCCTTGCCTGTTCCCCTTTTTATAGCCACAAGGTTCGGATTACCTTTAAAATCCCTGCGGTCGCAATAAAAATGGGGATGTTTTCTTAATTGTTCATCCCCGATTTCCCAAAGGTCTATTTCTAGGCCAAGTTGTCTGCACTTCTCGACCACTATGGCCTGTGCACTTCCTTCTTGCCCCCTTTTGCTCGGTTCCTGAACCAGCTTTTGCAAAAGCTGAACCCCATTCATCCGATGTTCATTCAACCATGTTCTTATTTTCTCCTCATACATATCCATTCTCCTCTCTCATTCTTTTAAAATATGGATGTTTTCAGAGACGGTAAACGAGGCTTCGGTCCGATTCCTGACTTCCTGAATGCTGGACGTATCAAATACATCAGTTAATAGGAGGCCCTCCGAAGTTACGGAAAAAACGCCTAATTCGGTGATGATCATATGTACGCATTTCTTGGCAGTTAACGGCAACGTACATTTTTTGACCAATTTAGACATGCCCGCCTTATCGTTATGTTCCATCAAGACAATGACCTTTTTTGCCTTCGCAGCCAGTTCCATTGCACCGCCCATGCCTGGCACCCGCTTTCCCGGGACAATCCAATTAGCGAGATCCCCCGCTTGACTTACCTGAAGGGCTCCTAGAATCGTGATATCCACCCTGCCTCGCCGTATCATCCCAAATGCAACAGTACTGTCGCAGTAAGAAGCCCCGGCTCTAATCGTGATCGGCAGTCCCCCAGCATTGCAAAGATGCGCATCTTCCTTCCCCAATTCAGGGGTACTGCCAATTCCCACAAGGCCATTTTCTGCATGAAACATAACTTTATGATCATTCAAAAGATGATTCGGTACAAGTGATGGAATGCCAATTCCCAAATTGACCAGCATCCCATCACTGATTTCTGCTGCTGCCCGTTTCGCTATTCTGTTTCTATCTCCGGTTCCCAAACCCATTTCCAATCGACTCCTTTTGATGGAATGATATAATCCACAAAGGCACCGGGTACAATGATGTCCTCTGGATCCAAAGTGCCAAGCGGAACGATTTGCAAGGCTTCGACTATAGTGATTTGACCGGCCGCAGCAACGATTGGATTCGTGTTCCTGGCACTTTTATCAAATATAAGATTTCCATAAGGATCTGCCATTTCTGCGTAAACAATGGCGATATCCGCAGTTAATGCCGGTTCCACCAGATAATTTTTCTTACCCAGCTTTACGGTTTGCTTGCCGTCCCGGACGATATCGGCCTCAATTCCAATATCAGTCAATATCCCGCCAAGTCCCATCCCTCCGGCCCGGATGCGTTCGACAAGTGTCCCTTGCGGAGAGAACTCCACTTCGAGTTCTCCATTATTCATTAATAGTCCTGCATTTGGATTGGAACCGATATGGGAAACGATGATTTTTTTCGCACGGCGTTGGGTGACCAGTTTTCCGATTCCGATATCGGGGAAACCTGTATCGTTCCCAATCAAGGTTAAATCCTTAATACCTGATTCCAAAATCAGATTGATCAATCCCGGAGGCGTCCCTATGCCGCCGAATCCCCCAAACAGGATGGACTGTTTATCTTTAAAGTGATGGCGGACATCCTCCAAACGACAAATCTTCTGGAACGTATTTTCCACCACTATGACTCACTTCCTTGTTGTGATGGCCGTTTACCTATCGATTCATTAAATTGCCAAAAAGTTATATCGACCCTCATTAACAATTCAGCACACTCCTCTTCCGATATCGTTAACGGCGGGGAGATGATGATCGCTGCCCCTGTTACACCGTCAAGGCCTGCAGCTGCGGGATAAAGAAGTATTCCATTCCTCATTCCCAATTCAATGATTTCATTAGTCACGTCTGCCTCCTTCGGAAATGGGACCTTCGTTCCTTTATCCTGGACAAATTCGATGCCAATCAATAAACCTCTCCCGCGTATATCACCGATAAAGGAATACTTCCCTGCCAACTTTTTCAGGCCCCTAATCAGGTAATTCCCTCTGTCGGCTGATTTTTCGACAAGTTCATTCCTTTCGACATATTCTAAAACGGCCAAAGATACCGCACACGATAACGGATTTGCACTTAGAGTATGCCCTCCTATAATTGACTTCGAGCCTTTCATTATGGGCTCCATCACGTTTTTGGTCATTACTGCGGCCGCTATTGGTGTATACCCCCCACTCATACCCTTACCAAATGTTACGATATCAGGCTCCACATCCCAATATTCGGAAGCAAGCATCTTCCCGGTACGTCCAAATCCGGTCATTACTTCATCCGCAATGAATAAAATATCATTCTCTTCGCAGATTTTCTTGAGTTTTCGAAAATAACCATCAGGAGGAACAATGGCCCCTCCGGCTGCGCCGATAACAGGTTCTGCAATGAAAGCCGCTATATTTTCACTGCCAATACGCCGGATTGATGCTTCCAATTCCGAAGCACAGGACATTCCGCACGTATGTGGATCAAGTTGAAGTGGACATCGGTAACAATATGGAGGAGATACAGAAGGATATGATTCAAGCATGGAAGTAAACCTTTCCCGGCGAATCGGATGTCCAGACATTGAAAGAGCTCCCATCGTGATGCCATGGTAGCTCATCCATCTCGATATGATTTTCTGTTTCTTTGGCTTCCCTTTTTCCTGCCAATGCTGAATGGCAATTTTCAATGCTGTTTCAGTCGCTTCGGAGCCGCTGTTTACAAAAAAGCTGTATGTCAGTTCCCCTTTGGTCAATTCTGCAATTTTTCCGGCAAGTTTCTCTGCAGCATCGCTGGTGAATTGGGACCGATACACAAATGAAACCTGTTTAGCCTGTTTTACCATCGCTTCAATGATTTCCTGGACTCCATGGCCAATATTGGCTGTAACAGCACCGGAAGAAGCATCAAGGTATTCCTTTCCATCTTTGTCATATAAAAACACTCCCTGACCATGGCTGATAGTCGGGTAGGCTCCTCCCAGGACCGGTTTGATCAATGAAGACTGCTCCATAAGCCCACACACTCCTTCTCATTAAAAACAAATGCAATATAGTAAAGTGTATGTCCAGATGAAAGCAATCTTGCTAAAGAAATTGGCCTAAGCATGTTAACGGATAAATTTCTTGCTTTCATGGGCGGTCTTCCAAAAATGGCCACAAAAAAAGTGTATCCGCGAGAGATACACTTTTTTCTTACAATGCGCTATTTAGTTTTTCTTCACGAATTGACTCCAAAAAACTTTCATCCTTTAAAACAGCCAGCACATTTTTATAAAAAGCAGTTTTATCGATAACTGAAGTATGCACATATTCATACTCTTTTAAAGACGGATGACGCAAAACATTTTTCATGCAGGAATGACAAACTTTTTTAGTTCCTAACTTATAGTAGTTCAAGTTACTTGCATCCCCATTAGAAGTATCTTCGTTACAAACGAAACAAGTATGGCTCACACGGCCTTTTTTATTATACTCGGCCAAAGCCCCCTCTAAACGAATGGATGCTGGAATTGTTAATAACACATAATCACCTTTTCTATTTTAAATCTCTTAGTATTATATCAGAAAAATATAGAATTTGAACTATTAGACTCATATTCCCTAATAATGCTTGTAAAATAGGATTATTTCCAGGGCTGACAAGAGGAAAGACTCCTAAAAAACACCCTAATGCAAAATATATTCATACATATCCCAAACAGATTAAAACACCGTCCATTTTTTGAACGGCGCCTTCAAACTGTATCATGGATGGATCTGGATCATCGCTTTTCCGTTCATTACCTTCATTACTGCTTTTGAACCAACCGGCACCGTTACAAATGGATGAACATGACCAAAGTTGGCATTAGCGATCACGGGTATGCCATTTAACTCCTTTTTGGTGGCGATGATTTCCTGCAAAGCATATTCAGTCATTCCTGAATCCTTTTGGAAACGGCCGATGACGATTCCTTTAATCCCACTTGCACCTGGCTGATGGAGCAAGGATTGTAAATCCCGGTCAAAACTGAATGGGTGGCTTTCTTCGTCATCTTCTATGAAAAGGATACTGTCCTTTAAAGATGGCATGTACTCTGTACCTTGTAATAGATTGAGTGTACAAAGATTTCCCCCAATGATTGTCCCAGCAGCTTCACCTTCCTGAATGCCCATGTATCCAGCATTCGGGTGGAAAGTGCGGTCATCCTGTTCTAAATGCCAAGAATCATCACTCCACGTTTCACTTGGATCAAGATAAAAGCCTTCACTTTCAATTACAGCCTTTTTAAAATATTCCATCGTATATTCCAGACCAGCCTTCATCCCGAACGTCGAGAAATGAGGACCTGAATATGTAGTTAAGCCTGTTTTATTATATATGGCCAATAAAATTGCGGTTATATCACTATACCCCATCAACACTTTTGGATTTTCCTTAATCAAATCATAGTCGATATACCTTAACAATTGGTTAGCGTTATATCCCCCGATGGCTGTAAAAATCCCCTTAACATTCGGATCCCTGAACGCATCATGCAAATCCTCGATCCGGTCTTCGATCGAATTCGAGAAAAAGTCATCATGGAACAAAACCGTTTCACCATATGTCACTTTAAAACCAAGCTCAGTCAATCTTTCTTCTGCCAATCTGCGTTGTTCCCCTTTGACAATCGCCAAGCTTCTTGAAGGAGCGATTACGCGTATTTCATCCCCTGCTTTTAAACGGGAAGGTTCCATATCTTTATCCCCCTAAATTAGTTACATTTCTTTCGTTATTTTAGCAGAAATGGTGAACAAAGAAAAACCAAGACCCTTAATGTCATTCACACAACTTATTTTCCTTTCAGATTGGCCTGATTTCCCGCCTCAATGTCATTTTCCGGCCATTCCCGTTGTGCATAATCAGGATTGGAAAAAGGAATGGTTATGCATCGCCTGTCCCACCTGGATTTAACCATGTTTTTTCAGTCAACGACCTGGAATCTAAAAGATCCAGCGTCAACCCACCAATTTCCTTACATAAAGAAAAGACCAGCTTTATCAACTGGTCTTTGGGTTATTATATTAGCAGCAGAATGAAGCACCAATGATAATCAATAGAATGAACAAGACAACGATTAATGCGAAGCCTGATCCAAATCCGCAGCAACCACCGCCGAATCCACCGCTGCCGTATCCACCTCCACCATAACCGTATCCTGGTCCTGCAGCATTTCCACCATATCCGTACATATGTTTCACTCCTTTTAGAATTCTGATTTCTCTTTACACCTTACCATATGTCAATACGCCCGCCTCGGTCTGTGCATTTGCCCATTTTTCTGGATTTAAGAAAAAACTTCAATCAACACCTCTTAACCTTTAATCATTCAATGTCTGAAATACCACACGATTAACCATGAAAAATGTCAAAAAAACGTTTTATATTTATTGTGTTACTTCAAAATTGGGATATAATAAGGAAAAAACAATTCTTAAGCCTTTTTAAACTATCTCATACCTACTTGGATACATAAAAGGCAATACGGGGGAACATAATTGAAAACGAACGCAAAATCCTTCATCCCTTTCGCTGCAATTGCCACGATCCTTCTAATCAGCTATATCCTTCAAAAAGTCCCAAAAACATATGGATCAGATGATTCGATAAATGTTTATCAAAAATTCCAATCAGGCCAGCCCATTCAGTATCTCGTCATTGGTGACAGTATCGGAAGAGGTTCCGGAGCTGAAAATCCAAATCTAACATGGTTCAAACAGTTAGAAAATAAAATGAATGATGCCAATGATATTCCTTTACACGGTGACTATGTGGTCCAAAGCGGATCCACTGCTTTTGAAGGCCTATTCAAGCTTTCCCAAAGAAGGGAACATGATCGTAAAGATCTGATTTTCTTCGTTTTTGGTGAAAATGACCGTAAATATATGAATGTCGATGATTTTACCATGACATATGAAGCGTTAATGAGGAAGGCAAAACGTCTCCACCCTAATGCTGAATTATTCACAATAACAGAGAGTTCCTTGAAATATGAGGAATTTGCTTCAGCCATCGGACTTTTATCCAAACATTATGGCGCAACGAATGTAGATATGCGACCAATATTCAAAAATTCAGGATATACGGAAAAACAGCTGACCAGAGATTTGATTCATCCAAATGGACTTGGTTATAAATTATATGCTGATGCAATTTATGAACGGTTCCTGGATAACATCAAGCGGGAAAAGGCTGTAGCAGGCCTTCCATCCATGCTGCATGACCGTTCTGGATTTGAATTATCGGAAATTGACCACTATGAAAAGATGAGCGGTTTCCGTCCAAGGGGCGGCTATTTCACTAGTAGCGAAAAGGGCAGTGTAATTGAATATACCTTCAAAGGAAGTATGCTTGGTGTGAAACTGCTTAGAAGTCCTGATGGCGGGGAAGTGAATGTATGGATTGACGGAAATGAAATCACGACTTTGAATACGTGGTGGCCATTTGCCCGTGAAAGATATTTATTTGTCACGAATGGGCTCCGTCCCGGTTCACATATTGTCCGTTTTGAGGTGACTGGCAGGACTAAAGCAATGGAACTTACCACCATTCCATTTGTCCGGATCGCATCAATCATCACGGATTGAATCCCGACTAATATTAAAATACCCCCTATCAATTTCTGATAGGGGGTTTTCCAATCAATCAAAAAGCTTTTTGTATTCTCCGTATCCTTCTTTTTCAAGATCTTGGAGCGGGATGAACCTTAATGATGCAGAATTGATGCAATAGCGTAATCCCGACGGTCCCGGACCATCATTGAAAACATGTCCCAGATGGGAATCGGCCGTTTTTGAGCGAACTTCGATCCTTCTCATACCATAACTCGTATCGAGGTTTTCCACCACTTCCTCTTCTTTAAGCGGTTTAGTGAAGCTTGGCCAACCGCAGCCTGAATCGAACTTTTCCTTCGAAGTGAAAAGAGGATTACCTGAAACGATATCCACATATAACCCTTCTTCCTTCATGTTCCAATATTCATTGTTAAAGGCTGGTTCCGTTCCATTATTTTGTGTGACCTCATATTGAATCGGAGTGAGTTCCTTTTTTAATTCTTCTTTACTTTTCATTTTTTTCCCCCCAGTGATGTTGTATGAATGCTTTGCGTCCAGAGCCGATTGAATATCTTTCATAATGCTCAGGTTGCTTTTTATAATAATGCTGGTGGTATGTCTCAGCTGGATAAAACGTTTTGGCTGGTATTATCGGAGTTACAATCTGTCCAGAAAATTTCCCGCTCGCCTGCAGCTTGGCTTTCGATGCTTCTGCAATTTCACGTTGGTTTTCGTCATGATAAAAAATCGCGGTTTGATAGGAACTTCCCCGGTCATAAAATTGCCCGCCGGCATCTGTCGGGTCAATTTGCTGCCAAAACAACTCGATTATTTTCTCATATGGATATACGCTTGGATCAAAGGTGATCTGAACAGCTTCATAATGTCCCGTAGTTTCAGAACAAACTTCTTTGTATGTGGGATTTTCCGTAGTCCCGCCTGTATAGCCAGAGATAACGGATTCGATGCCAGGCTGTTCATCGAACGGTTTCACCATGCACCAGAAACATCCACCTGCGAATGTTGCTTTCTCTAATTGCTTTGTCAAATGAAAATCCTCCTTTTTTACAAACAATCCATTGAATGCATTTTAACGCTTTTATTTTACCCTGTAAAATAATATGCCGATCGAACCTTTTTACGAAAATGGTCCATTCCCTTTTAAAAAAGGGGAAACATGCCCAAGCATAAAAACATATGATAAGACCATAATGGGAAAATGAGAGGTGTTGGAAATGAGCGATAAACAATCATTTTCACAAAAATCGGTAACATATGATTTACTATCGGCTAATAATAAAAACAGCGAGCCGCAATTGCATGCTTATTATTACCATAAGCATTTGAAAAGTCTCGAAAAATCAACACAACATTTGGGATATGAACAAATGGATGTCATACTGCCAGCACAAATTCGCTTTTTACATGCTGCCCCGACAGCTCCCTCATTTGATGTTTATGTAAATGAAGTGCGTATTCTCAAAAGTTTCTCATATAAAGAGAACAATGATTATTTACCACTGCCTCCTGGCAATTACCAATTGGATATATACCGCAGCGGGCAAAGCACCTTCCCTCTTTTAAGCCGTCAATTGGCTCTCGAAAGCGGGAGTTCCTGTACTATTGCTCTAGCACCTACCCAGGCTAATGAATCGTTGAAATTGTTAACTTTCGAGGATGATCCATTTGTTCCTCAAAATGAAGCAAAGGTTCGATTCATCCAGCTTTCACATGATTTACTCTCGGTGGATATTGCCGTCAAAGATGGAGATGTCGTTTTTGATCAACTCGATTTCAGGAAAGCAAGCGAATATCTTAATATTCATCCAATGATGGTAGACTTCGAAGTGAGGATAGCTGGAACAAAAGAGATTGCACTCTCTTTGCCAAACAAGGCTTTCCAAGATAATACTCCCTCAACCATTTATATAATTGGATCGAATCGGGAATCATCCTCAATAGAAACCCTAACGCTCTCTCCTTAAATGGATAATAAACAAGGATGTATCGAAATATTTAGATAACAAAACATGGGATAGTCTATAATGGGGCTAATCAAAAAATATGGATAAAAATCATTAATATGTAAATAGTAAGGTAACTTACCATTTATTCACACCAAACATTGGGCATTGTAATCTATTTTCAAATAAAGGTTGTATAGATTGAATCTCCAAGTCCTCTGTATTTAATGGACTTGATGATTCATAAGAACAGATATATGTTCTTTCTTGGAGTGAGAGGGCTGTTATTTAATTTTACTAATAAGTTTTTTATACTGTAAATCACCATATCCTATTGTTGGGAAGTGGATAAATAACCTGTTAATCAATTCTGTTTCAGGCAGGCTTTTATTTTTAGAAATATAATTTGTTACTGGATTATTTTCTTTTAACATTTCTAAATATATGTCTATTGCCTGATACATAACTGGCAATACTTCAATTGATGTTTTTTTATGTTTTAATAATATATCTTCATAAACAGTTAAATAGTTGCCTAATCTAAGTTCAGTTTGCCTTACTTTAAATTCATCCTCTCTAAAACTGTTCAAGAACACTCTACCGCTATAATCGTCCTGTTCAAGGTAAGCAAGGATTGTAAGAAGGTTCATTTGGCAAAACATATCTTCACCAAACCACAAAACGATGCATTCATAATCTTTGTTAAATAGATTATTTAATGGATTAATTACCTTACCGATATAATTTTCAACTAATTCATGGTGTCCTATTGCTCTTGTTTTTATGAATTCCTCATTAAAAATGTTCTTAGTAGTTGTATTTACACACATAGCTTCGTTAAATGGAGCATAGTCTGTATTTCTCATTAGTTTTTTATCCTTAAACTCATCATACATAGCTTGGCCATTCAATATATTGAGAACATATTCGCCAAACCACTCTCCGTGTTGGTTTTGTATCTGATCAACCTCGATTTTTCTCGAAAAATCCATTCTGCATCACCCTTTATGTTTATGAATATTGAGCTTATTGAATGATTGAACCGGCATCCTGTTAGGTTGAAATGCTCTGGGACTATGCCAAAAACAGTTTTAAACGCCCTACTATATACTTCTTGAATCATCATGATCAAAAGCAATACCAATCATTCTCTTACCACTTTCTAATCATTTGTAGATAAGTGAAGCCTTCTAAGAAGCATACAGTGCCTAATACTTATCCCTGTCATTTGGTGGAATTTAAACGAACAATAATAAGGCGAGTATCCCAGATCATTGGCACGTTCATCTAAAGAAAATTTATATGTTATATGGTTTTCAATCCAATCAATCATAATTTGCATGTTCATATAATTCACCTCGAATGGAAATTATAAGTGGGTTCCATTTCATTTATTTGATATTTCTTGTGAGTTATATAAATTATAAAAGTCTGCTCCTATCACTTACTTTAACTCAGAAATTGATAAGTAATCTATATAATAATCAAGGTTTTAGGTTTTAATAAACCAAAAGGGGCGTAAAAAAGAACCACGCATTTTAGACATATCTAAAATGCGTGGTTCTTTTATCATCAAATATTTAACACATCTTTTATTCGTATCACTGTAAAGATGATGGGATGGTCAATAAAAATGAAATGTCATCATTTTCAAGGTCGAATTCTTTCGCCTTCACCCTAATATCACTTTTCAGTTCCATATCCTGTAATGACACATAAATACTTTCGTCATTGGGACTGATGCTAACCCAATCCGGCATGTTATAACGCTCATTTATTAAATTCATTACATATGAAACAGGAAGGTTCATTTTTCCGACTGCAATTGATTTTTGCTTTAAGATCAAATCCCCATTTTTTTGGGCAATTGGTTCAAAAGTCAATTTCATTTCCACTTCACGGTTGAAAAATGGCATCGTTCCATATAACTCGACTTCATCCGTTAAATAAACTTCATAGTGAATGGATCCCGTCAATCCCTCTTTATCCAGATACTGGTTGATTAATCTTGTCAAATCTTCCCGATTCGTGTGAATTTGAAATTGGATATCTTCTTCATGGCTTACCTTGGGTATCATCTCTTTATCTTTTGTCGGCAGATTAACTAAAATCGTTACAAACAGGATGACCAGGATGTTTAGGGCTAATAGGGAAATAAACAAAGTCTTCCATTTGACATTTGTCATTCTTGGTCATCATCTCCTTTGGCACTCGCTTCCAATGTGTCCTTTCCGATAGTGGTAATATCCATATCATTATAGATTCTTGTCGCGATTAATTCATATCCGCGGTCATTTGGGTGAAAATAATCCTCGGCATACAGCAAATCTTCTTCGGAATTCTCGAAAATGTCTGCTATATCAATAAAATAGGCTGAATCATATTCTTCGATAATCTCTTTCCCGCTTTCATTCCAATCATTCATGATCATATCAAGTTCATAAAAATCTGCGAACCATTTGGAAAATGGATTATAGACGCCCACAAGATAAATTTGCGCATGATCATTTTCGGAACGAACCTTATCAAGTATCTGCCTTAATCTTTTTTCATACCCTATTTTTGCCGAATCAAACTGATTCAGTTCCAAGTCCGAGAAATTCTGCTTAAAAACCTTCATGATATCATTTCCACCGATTGTGACGACAATTGAATCAGCTTGCTTTATGTCTTCTTTAATCCTAGCTTTATCCAGTCTTTTCAATAGTTGGTCGGTCCTATTTCCACGTACGCCATGATTAATCATCTCAACGGAAGTAATCGATGGTTCTTTTTCCAGCTTATTTTGTAAATAAGGCAGATACCCGCCATTATCTTTACTATCACCAACACCTTGAGTCAAGGAATCGCCAATCGATACGATTTTCACAGGGTCCGGAAAAAAGCTGGCAGGAATGGTTTCCTTTTTACTCAGCTCAACTATGCTTTTCTGCTGAACAGATGGCTGATTTGAGGCTGTTTCACTTTGGCCGCAGCCTGAGATCCAAACTAGGCATATGAAAAGACAGGTGATTCTGTACCTCATGACCCTCACCTTCCTACCCATATATTATATCATGCAGAAAACAAATGATTGCAAACAATATACCTTCTTTTTTCATTGTACTTTTAGCTTGAGCATTCCTTACTATACAATATGAAAAATGCAGTGAATTAAAGCTAGTCCTATAAAAATTAGCATGTTACTTAGCATGCAAAATCATTCTTCACTTCCGCTGTTTCTTCAAAAACAAATTGCCTTATTTTCACCATCGCAAAAGCTCTAAATGAAATCATTATTAATGGGTGGATGAAAACAGAAAGAACAGGTCATTCAACCTGTTCAATAATTCTGTAAAATTTTAATATGCTTAATGATTTCATCCAAGGGAATATCTTGCAGACCTGTATAATCCATGATGATCTTTCCTTCTTGATCAATTAGAAAAAAGCTGGTCCCATGAATCACCTGATCTTCTGCTTCTGGTTTTTTGACGATCGTTTTAAAGTTATCCAATGCAAATTGCTCGATTTCTTCCTGACCATAACCGGTCAGAAAGTGCCAATTTCCGTAATCCACATTAAATTGGTCACCATACTTTTTTAACACATCAGGTTTGTCAATTTCCGGATCCACGGAAAACGAAACGAACTCTACATCCGTAATACCTTCATCCTTCAATTGCTGCTGCAGCTTCGTCATATTCGAAGTCATGGGCAGACATACCGTCTCGCAGCTTGTGAATATAAAATCCGCTATCCAAACCTTTCCTTTAAGATCGCTTTTTGAGAAAGGTTTCCCCTCCTGATCAACGTAATTGAAATCTTCGAGATCCCAATTTTTGGCATCAGGTACACCATTGGAACCGCATGCTGTCAACAGCAATAAAATTGATGCTCCCATAGCTGCCATAAGCAAATGCAGCTTTCTCATTCCTACCCCGTCCTTTATGTATAAAATATTCTGTTACTTCATTTATTCTATCAGACCAATCGTAATGAGAACAGCAACTATTCCTACGAATTAAAGACAATTGTAAAAGTAACAAAACCCCCGCATATGCAGTTTCTTTTGGTTACTCCATATCAATCCCAATAATACATGATTGCCATGGCTCCTTCACCTGTATGGGTACTGACAACGGCCGTTGTTGCTTCTATCTTTATGTCTTGATATCCTGTTAAATCTGAAATGGCCTGGCGGACCTTATCGGCTATTTCAAGACCATTCGCATGTACAAAACCAATGCCTCTAATTTTTTTTCCTTGTGTATCTTCTTTGAATTTCTTGATGATGAACTTCACGACCTGTGACTGGCTCCTGGCTTTGGATACAGGATTCAGGACACCATCATCCAGAAGTGCAATCGGCTTTATGTGCAGCAATGAACCGATAAAAGCAGAAACTTTACCAATCCTTCCGCCTTTAACGAGGTTATCAAGTGTTTCTATGACAATGATTAAACTTGACTGCTTTTTAATATGTTCCAATCGTTCAATTATCTCAGCTACGGATTTCCCTTCCTTCGCCATCTTCGCTGCCTCGATCACCTGAAATGACATCGCTTTTGAAATGAATTTCGAGTCAAGAACGGTAACCTTCGCTTCAGACATGTTAGCTGCGCTTTCCGCTGAGCGAACTGTGCCGCTCATGCCACCAGTCATATGTATGGAAATTATCTCGCTACCGTCTTTTCCGAGTTCATCATATACCTCCACAAAGGTACCTACGGCTGGTTGTGAGCTTTTTGGCAGTTCTTTTGACTGGTTCATCCTTTTCAGGAATTCTTCTTGTTCGATTTCAACCTTATCCAAAAAAGTCTCCCCATCTATAAAAATTGATAAAGGGACCATTGTTATATCATAAAATTCCAGTTCTTCTGGTGTCATATCTACTGTCGAGTCTGTTACTATCTTTACTTTATTCATCATTACACATCCCTAACTTAACATATCTATTGTATTATACCTATTCAAGGTACGCATTCAAACCAAAAGTCTTCTTTTTCAAGTGAAGTGATACTATCCTATTGAAATGATTACACAAAAAAAGACCGCTCCATGAGCTAACATGGACACATGCCGATTCCTTCGATATTGCCTGGCATTGTGTCATCTCTTTTAACGGAGAAGTTAGCTATGGAACAGTCCGCATTAAGCATTATTGAGTAAACTTCCAAAAAAAAGCTTGTTATAAACGGGCCATTTGAGTACGGATGCTAAATAATGCTTAAATGAGTAATTTTCTTTATGATCTTTATTGGCAAAAACCTTCTTAACAAACACTTCCAAACGCACGGTCAACATAAAAAAATTCGGATCACTAGGCAGTAAGACAGGTATTTCTGAAATTGTGACCTTATGTCCAAAACAATCTTTGAATTCCAAGCATTTGAACATCAAAATATCAATCCTCATTTTTAACCGATTGCTTACATTATACACAATAAATCCAAAAGTATAAATATTCAAATGTGTAAAAAAACAGAGAAATCAGATTGTCTTTCATAAAAAAAGGCTGTTTTCGCATACTTTGTTGCTATTTACCAAGTAATGCGGTGTGGTTGATTTCCCCTCCAGATGCTCGCTTTCCGCGGGGCGGGCGGTGAGCCTCCTCGGCGTGAACGCCTGTGGGGTCTCACCTGTCCCGCTGCTCCCGCAGGAGTCTCGCACTTCCGCTCCAATCAACCTTAAATCGTTTCGTTTTAAAAACAACAATCTTTACGAAAAGAGCCTAAAAAAAAGGCCCATAAGGGCAAAATGCCATTATGGGATTCTTCTTATAAACCTTCCTCGTAGGTGTCTTCCCGCAAGCTTTCACGTTTCACCCTTCGTTTATAGACGACTTTTGATAACGAAATACTTATTTCGTATAATAACAGCAATGGAACCATCACCATAAAGTCTGACATAAAGTCAGGCGGCGTAATCGATATCGCTATGACAACCAGTACAAAGTATGCATACTTCCTTAACTTTTGAAGCACATAAGGATTTATTATGCCAAGGGAAGTCAAAAACATGGTTACGACAGGAAGCTCGAATAGAACTGCAAAAGGTATCGTCATATTAAATACGAATGAAAAGTACTTATCTGCTGTAAAACTGGTTATGAACATCCCATCGCCCAGTTCAATCAAAAATTGAAGAATGGTCGGGAAGATGACAAAGTAACCGAAAGCAAGCCCTCCGATAAAAAGCAGGAAAAGTGCCGGAATATAGGCAAGGGTCGCCCTTACTTCATTTGGCATCAAAGCCGGTTTGACGAATAACCAGATTTGCAGAGCAATTACCGGTATGGTTGCCGCAATGGCTACGACACCTGAAAGCATAAAGTAAATCCAGATAATATCACTCGGACCCAATACCATCAGGTCAAAATCGAGATCTTTCACGAACCAATTATAAATCTCCTCAACATAAATAAAACTGGCGATAAAAAAGATCAAAAAAGCAACAGCAGTAATGATGAGCCGTTTTCTCAATTCATCGAGATGATCGATGATATTTAATTCTTTATCTTCCAAAGTTGATCACGCCTTCATTCTAAAAAATCCGTATCTTTGTTCAGCATAAAGGCGCAAGACGATTGCATCTTACGCCCCAGCATTCAATCATTCATGATTTTTTTGTTGTAGCTTCTTATCTTCTTCATAATCACCTTTTGTTAAATCACTCGTGGACTTTTTAAACTCACGAAGCGTTTGCCCAAAAGCACGTCCAATTTCTGGAAGTTTCTTCGGACCAAAGATAATTAAAGCCAATATTAAGATGAGAATTAGACCAGGTACTCCAATGTTCGACATGGATACATCCCCTTTGGTGTTGTAATTAGACCTACTCCGATTATAATACCATTTCCAACCAATTGAAAGGGAACTGGCAATTCGTCATAGAATGGTAACAATTATCGACAGTATGCCCATATACGACTGGGCCGGCAGAATAAAATGTAAAAACGTAGGTATTATTCTATCCTAATTTAACATTTAATCCATGCTTAAATCAATAAGTGAAATAAATTACTGTCTTTATTGACCTCTACGAAAGAGAATCCTTTCTTGTTCATCCTCTGAATGAGCCCTTCATAATCATTTTTATCTTTTAGTTCTACACCAACCAGGGCCGGACCGCTTTCTTTATTATTTTTCTTCGTATATTCAAAACGGCTTATATCGTCATTCGGTCCTAACACCTCATCAAGGAATTCCCTTAAAGCTCCAGCACGTTGTGGAAAATTCACGATAAAATAATATAGCAGCCCTTCATATAATAGGGATTTCTCCTTAATTTCCTGCATACGCCCAATGTCGTTATTCCCTCCGCTGACCATGCATACAACCGTTTTGCCTTTGATTTGTTCTTTGTATAAATCCAACGCGGCTACAGATATGGCCCCTGCCGGTTCAGCGACAATCGCATGCTGATTATATAAATCGAGAATCGTCGTGCAGATTTGGCCCGAAGGTACGACAACGATATCTTCCAGGTTTTCCTTACAAAGCTGATATGTCAACTGTCCCACACACTTGACAGCTGCCCCGTCAACGAATGTATCAATGTTTTCAAGTTCAGAAACTTTTCCTTCCTTGAAGGAGTATTCCATCGAAGCAGCACCTTGCGGCTCAACTCCAATGCATTTCGTATTTGGGGAAACCGATTTGAAATAACTGGATACTCCGGCCATTAGACCGCCACCGCCCATAGCGGCAAATACATAGTCGATTCCATCTTCACAATCATTCAGGATTTCTACAGCCGTTGTACCCTGCCCGGCGATTACCTTTTCATCGTCAAATGGATGGATAAAGGAACGCTCTTCTTTTTCACAGCATTCCATCGCCATGGCAAATGCATCATCGAAAGTATCGCCGACAAGGATGATTTCCACATTATCCCTTCCGAATAACTGCACTTGATCGACTTTTTGCCTAGGAGTTGTAGCCGGCATATAAATTTTCCCATGGATGCCTAATTGGCTGCAGGAAAAAGCTACTCCTTGTGCATGGTTTCCCGCACTTGCACAAACGACTCCATTCTTCGTCTCTTCCTCGGTCAGGCTTTTCATTTTATAGTAGGCCCCTCTTAATTTAAAGGAACGTACGTGTTGTAGGTCCTCGCGTTTTAAATAAACATTACAATCATATTTTTCAGAGAGCCTCTGATTTTTTTGTAAAGGAGTATGCAAAACGATTTCTTTCAGTTCTCTATAGGCAATTAGAATATCTTCCAATTGAATCCCCCTATTCTTAGATGCAGTCTGATTCATAACAATCCCTCATTTCCTTCCTTAATGAATTCAATCATTATAGCACTTTACTGTTATTAATGTAATTGATTTTTCTAAAAATTCTTGCTTTTGTTCATTTCATACTAAAAAAATCCGATTATGGTCATTTCCCCATAATCGGATTATCACTTTATTTTTTTTGTAGAATAATAAAATCATGTGCATAACGATTTTTTTCATCGATGCTGCCTGGGTTTGAGGAGACTTTATCCCATTGATTTTCATCAATCACGGGAAAGAAAGTATCACCTTCAAAGGTTTCATGAATTTCCGTAATATACAGGCGATCCGTAACAGGAAGGATTTCCTTGAAGATTTCGGCTCCGCCAATCACAAAAACTTCCTCATCACGGCTATCTGCAAACGTTTTGATTTGTGCAATATCATGTAAAACTACGCAGCCTTCCGCTTTAAAATCCTGATTGCGGGTAACGATGACATTTTCCCGGCCAGGCAGGACCCTGCCGATCGAATCAAATGTTTTTCGGCCCATGACGATCGGATGGCCCATCGTCACTTTTTTAAAATACTGCAAATCTGCCGGTAAATGCCATGGCAGTTCATTGTTTTTTCCTATCACACGATTTTGATCCATAGCCACTATCAACGATATCATATGCTAACCTCACCTTTTATATGGGGATGGGCTTCGTAATTTTCCAAAACGAAGTCCTCGAAGCTAAAATCAAAGATATTTTTCACATCTGGATTGATTTTCATGATTGGCAATGGTTTGGGATCACGGGTCAACTGCAGTTCCACTTGTTCAAGGTGGTTAGAGTAGATGTGGACATCCCCGAAAGTATGTACAAATTCGCCAACTTCCAAATCACACACCTGGGCGATCATCATCGTTAAGAGCGCATACGAAGCTATATTGAAAGGAACACCTAAAAAGACGTCCGCTGAACGTTGGTATAACTGGCATGAAAGCTTTCCATCAGCGACATAGAATTGAAAGAAAGCATGGCAAGGCGGCAAGGCCATTTCGTCCAATTCCCCAACATTCCAAGCACTGACTATCAATCTTCTTGAATTTGGATTCGTTTTTATTTGTTCGATCAATTCACTGATCTGGTCGATTTGCCTTCCATCGGCCGTTCCCCAAGAACGCCATTGATGACCATAAATCGGACCTAGCTCCCCATTTTCATCAGCCCATTCATTCCAAATCCGCACGCTGTTTTCCTGAAGGTAGCCAACGTTTGTATCACCCTTCAAAAACCATAATAATTCATGGATAATCGCTTTTAAACTAACTTTTTTCGTTGTAAGTACAGGGAATCCATCTTTTAAATTGAATCTCATTTGATATCCAAAGGTGCTGATTGTTCCTGTTCCCGTACGATCACCTTTTTGCGTTCCATTTTCGAGTACATGCTTACATAAATCTAAATATTGCTTCATGATAAACCACCTTTTCTACTTTCATTCTCCTTATTTTAACGTATTATTGCCCAATGTTTAATCTAATTGCTTAATAAAATTATAAGTCTCGGGCGCTTTTTGTCTAAGCAATTGATTTTGTTCATCGTTCACATAAAACATGGCAAACGTTTCTGCAAAGTATTCCTCAGGGTAATTGGAAAAATACGTAATCCCAGGAAACAGCCCATCCACTTCCTTACCCCAAATCTTCAAATAATCCATATCTTCACGGATTCCATCAAACACTATATTATCAATTGAATGCCCCAGTTCATGCAGTTCCAAATTAACGGAGCCATGTCCGTTGCCCTTGTCACTTGCCCCGATTTTAACCAATACCGTATGTGATCCGCCCATACCAGGCACATCATCCCAAGTTGTTTCTTTATTCAAATAACCACGCGGAGTTTTCCCCTTTAATTTGGCCGCGGATTGATTTTCTGTTATATCACCATCAAATAGTTTGATCCTCACGCCACTTTCAGCAGTTTTCACCAAAAGGGAATGAGGCAGTTTATTAATGGTTCCGGCAATTTTGAGTGCTTCCCTTTCATCGAACTCCTCTTCCGGAAATAAAAATATCCTTTGTAATTCATTATTCCCCTTAAAAAGTTCAGCTTGTCTTAAAAGATTATCTTTGTTTAAATTGCGCCATTTTACCCCTTCATCCTTCGCTAACGTATAGGAGAGCATTGAGAGTAAAAAGACAAATAATGCAAGTATGGATAACCATTTCTTCCTTTTCACACTCTTCTCCCCTTTCTTCATTTCTCATTATCGTTAAGAAAATATAAGTCATTTAAAATCTCTAAACCTAACATACTATTATATTAGTATAACATATTGACCTAGTGTAAAAAATCTATGTTTTTTTGGTATTTTCGGTTGCCCATTCATTTTGAGAAGAACAATTGATCCTGTCTTTTCATATATCAACAATATATAATCGTAAAAGGTTTAAGGTGATCGCATGGAAACCAACAATAAAAAAACCATTTTGGATGAGCACCGTGAACTTGCTGAAGAAGTCCTTGATATCTACAGTTTAAAAGTGTTCATCATTCTCGACCTTTTTCTGTTCTCCATTTTCTTTGGCATTCTGCTGCATCCGCTAATGTCTTCTCTTTGGCTTAACTTTTTATTGCCTTTGCTTTTCTTCACTACATTTACCGGCCTACTTCAATTACTTGATATTTTCCTAAAAAAAAGCTGACATCATATGTGATGTCAGCTTTTTTAAATATTGCTCAACCATGTTCCTTGAGCTTTTTCCCTTTCTTCAAATGAAGTGCGATCGTGGTACCGAAAATCAGCAAAATAAAGACAAAAAAGATCGCAGACGGGATTTCGATCCCTGCAACGGCCATTAGCATTTTTATAGCAATGAATCCGATAAGGACATATGCGGCAGTTTCCAATTCAGGAACCTTATCTATCAATTTTAGAAATAGCCCTGCCACTCCCCGCATCATCAAGACACCAATCATACCGCCTGTCAAAAGGACCCAGACCTTTTCACTCACCCCGAATGCGGCCAAGACACTATCGACGGAAAATGCTATATCCATCAATTCCACTGCCGCAACCGTTCCCCATAATGTACCAAACATACGGATCAGTATGCTGTTTTTACTCATCCCCTGGATATCTTCATCGATTCCAGCTTGTTTTTTTCTTTTATTCCTAAAGTATTTAAACGAGAGCCAGCCAAGGTATGCTGCTCCAATCACCTTCACCCACCAAAGCTTAATGAGGAAAACACCGATTCCTATCGCGATGAATCTAAAAGCGTAAGCACCTAATAAACCATAAAAAAGGGCTTTTTTCCGTTGTTTTTCAGGAAGGTGCCTGACCATTACAGCCAATACCAGAGCGTTATCCGCTGATAGTAATCCTTCCATTAATACGAGCGTTCCAATCAATCCCCAGCTCACCGGGTCGGATAATACCTCCACCCACATATGCCAGTCAAAAAATTGCGCATACGTTTGCATGATGTTATTTAACAACTCTGACATGATAAAGACTCCTCTGCTACTATAACAGCAAAATTAGAAAACCTTTTAAAATAACATTGTTCCCCGTTATGATAAAAACTCTTCTTTTATTTAAACACAAAATAAATACGTTGCATGACAACGTATCATTTCGATGCTTATTAGAAATTCCTTTTCATTTCATCATACCCTTACAATTCAATAAAATCAACGAGACCAACCACTATGAGAGCCTTTGTTTACTCGTCCACTCTGGCGGCGTATTTTTATCCCAATATATTTTCCCGATATTATAATGGGTGGCAAATGAATCATGATAGGTATGATAGTGAAAATCGAACCAATACCCTTCCAGTGGAGGATTTTCCTGCCTGACATGGAATCTGATGATATCCTTGCCGCTGATTGAATCATAAATATGAAATATCTTCTCGGCCCTGCCTGCACTCGGCTGCTCAGTGATGGTTAATTGCTGTAATTTTTCATCTGGATATTGTGCAGCCATTTCTGTTATGGCTTCTTCCATTTTTGGTAATATGGCCATTTTGAACTCATCGCCAATTTTAGGATTGATCTTTTCGCCAAATTTCATAAATGCGTTTTCCTCTGCCTTATTCAGAATGCCCGATAAAAATTCTTCCCGGTTGAATTCTTCCTCAAGTTCAGTTGAATTCTGTGAAGGAAGATAGGCTAATCCCTCTTCTTCCACTAATCCCTTTTTAGTATCCTTTAACGAATCGGCTTCCGCTAGCCACGCCAGATCTGAAGGAGTGACAAGACCAAACGTCAAAACGGATACTAAAATGACAAGACTTTTCCTGAACCAAACCGCTGCTTTCAACTAACACTCCCCCTCCTTTTTTTGTATTGTCTTTATATTTAGTATACTTTTATTTTTTGGTAATTACGAATATATAGTTACCCATGTTTTGAAAATCAAAAAAAAGGATAAATACCTATATAAAGTTTATGAACCAGAACTTTTTTAGTAAATATCAACAATTTTACATTTTAATGAAGGATTTTGACGATTATTGGAGAAATTAATTAGATTCAAGTCTTTTTAAGGAGGGGTCTTATATGGCTTCGACTGCCATGGTGGCTTTATGTCTTGTAACATTGGCATTTTTCGTATATTTATCATTTGCTGATTAAGAATAAATGAATACCTACGAAAAATCTCCTTGTCATTTTTCTACAATGACAAGGTTTTCTTTCCAATCAAACATAAGCCTAACCTTTTGGCAGATAAAAGGACTGAATAATGGGGGAATCATTTTGGAAAACAACAATGAAATCATTAAAGATAAGGATTACAAAAGGGAAACAGATAAAGGGAACGCCGGAATGGTCGTTACAGCTCATCCAGTAGCCACTTCCATTGGGGAAAAAATATTACGTGAAGGTGGAAATGCTGTCGATGCGGCTGTTGCCATCCAATTTGCCCTAAATATTGTGGAACCCATGATGACTGGTATCGGCGGAAGTGGGTTCCTTATGGTATATAACGCTAAAGATAAAGAAACGAAAATTTACGATGGCCATGTAAGGGCACCTAAAGCCGCTCATCGAGACATGTTTCTTGATGATAAAGGGGAAGTCATCCCATTTAAAGAAAGATCAATCAAAGCTACAGCTGTTGGGATTCCCGGAATACTGAAAGCTATGGATGAAGCACTCACCGAAAATGGAAGCAAGCCTTTAGCTGACCTCATCGAGCCTTCCATAGAATTTGCAGAAAAAGGAGTTCCCGTCAATTGGGTACTTTGCGATGCGCTTAAAAATTTTGAATATCGATTAGGTGATGAAGCGCGTAAGTTCTTCATGCCAAACGGAAAAGCGTATCAAGATGGCGATTTGCTCATAAAAGAAAAACTGGCGAATACCTATCGGATATTACAGCGTGAAGGCATTTCCGCTTTTTATGAAGGAGAAATCGGAGAGGGCATCATTTCCTGCATCAAGGAACTTGGAGGGTTCATGGAGCTTTCTGATTTAAAGGACTATAAAGCTACAATCGATGTACCCATGTATGGGACTTATAAGGATTATCTAATTGCATCATCGAATGCCCCAAGTGCTGGCGGATTCACGGTCATCCAAATCCTGAAAATATTGGAGAGCTTCCATATAGAACAATATGATGTCCGTTCTTGGGAAAAATATTATTTAATAGCAGAAGCGATGCGACTGGCATTTACAGATAAAAAGGCATTTCTCGCTGATCCTGAATTTGCCGAATTGCCATTGGCGGGTCTCATGCATGACGAGTATATTGCTAAACGCCGTTCATTCATTAATTTCAAAACAAGAAATAATGCCATTGACTTCGGAAACCCTTGGATTTATGATTCCGTGAAACAAAGGGAAGTCATTCCGCAGCCTAATGAAGAAGATATCAGTGAAACGACACACTTCACTGTCCGTGACAGATGGGGTAATATCGCAGCATGCACTTCTACAGTGGAACATCCATTCGGATCAGGGATCATGGTTTCCGATTATGGTTTCATGCTGAATAACGAACTGACTGATTTCGATTCCATTCCAGGCGGCATGAATGAAGTGCAGCCCAATAAACGCCCCGTCAGCTGTAAAAGCCCGACCATCATCTTTAAAGACGGCGAGCCGATCTTGACGTTAGGTTCACCTGGTGGACCGACCATCATCAGTTCAGTCGTACAAACGATCATTAATGTACTCGATTTAAAAATGGATTTGAAAGCAGCCATCGAGGAACCTAGAATTTTCACTCCAATGGGCCCTCATATTGAATGGGAGCCTGGAATGGATATGACTAGCAAAGGCCACTTGGAAGCGATGGGCTTCGCCTTTAATGATGTTCCCCACTCTATAGGGAATGTCCAAGCGATTCAAATCAACCCTGATGGCTCGAACTATGGTGCTGCCGATTCAAGCCGGGAAGGCTGTGCCATTGGTCTTGATGAAACAGATTATAAATCGTGATCACTGGATTGAATGAAGCCAAAATGGAATTTGGATGTTTTTCTCTTTATTACCTCAAATCCAAATTCCTCAAAGCGGGAGCTGCGAAAATGGTCTTTCAACACGACTCTCTTGCATGCAACCCGCTTGGCTTCATTCATTATTTCCACAGATAACTCCTTACCTACCGCAAAATGAGTCAGTCCCCTGATTCCATTCGATTCCTGAATCGTTTCTTCAAACATGGGATCGAAATATACGACATCAAAATGATTATCCGGCAATGTTTTCAAAATTTCGTAATGATCACCATGCATGACCTCAACTCTTCGCACCGCAGAAATCATCTTTTCCTCTGCATCCTCCCATGTCATCATCCCATGGTCTACGAGCAATGCCAAATATTGATTTCCTTCCAATGCGACAACCTGTCCATGTTCACCCACTGCGAAACTCGCGACTATCGCATCCGAGCCCAAACCCATGGTACAATCAAGCACAGCGTTCCCTTCATTTATATCTCCGGCAATGAGAAATGGGTCACTTTCTCCGCGCATTATTCTTTTTATACGGATCATCGCTAGGTTCGGGTGAAAAAAGAATGGTTCTTTTTCCTGGTATCGATATAACTCCATCTTGTTTTTACCAAAAACAAGGCAATCATCTTCATTCTGTTCCGCTTGGATACCTCTGACCGATCTTTTTCTTCTGGCTATAAAGGGGATTTGTAATTCTTCAGCTAACCTTTTGGCTAATATCATCGTTTCTTTATCGGCTCTTCCTACTGTCGTGACAAACATGTATCCTACCCCTTCATACTCTCTAAAATTTGAAAAGAATGCCCTGTTTCCAGGGCATTCCGCTTCATCACTTATTTACTTGACTGAACGCTGCCAATAAATTTTCCATGATAGCTTCCATTGGCTGTCCTTCTATATCATGGCGTGGAATGAAATGTACGACCTCTTTGCCATTTAAAAGAGCCATCGATGGTGAAGAAGGTTCTATTCCATCGAAATATTCCCGCATTTTTGCTGTCGCGTCCTTATCTTGGCCGGCAAATACAGTTACCAAATGATCTGGCTTATTGTCTGCTTGGAGTACCGCTTGAGTAGCAGCTGGACGGGCTAACCCGGCAGCACAGCCGCAAACTGAATTCACGACCACAAGTGTCGTACCTTCTACCGATTCCATAAAGCTTTCAACCGCTTCAGCGGATTCCAACTCATCAAAACCTGCTTGCACCAGTTCCGCCCTCATTGGTTTCACCATTTGTTTCATATATTCATCATATGCCATTGACATAAAAAAACCTCCTTGGTTACAATTCTTCAATTAGTATAATCATACTATATTCTTGAGCGCATATGCAAAAATGACGCTTAAAGCTTTGTAAAATTTCATTGTTCCTCACAAAGAAACATGGTGGCAGAATTCACTTTCATTCTGCCACCATGTTTTAGTCTGCCTTATAACTTAAACTTTCATCACGCCGCCTGAGCTGGCATTCGTCACAAGTTTGGAATAACGTGCCAAATAGCCTGTCCTGACTTTTGACTCGAAGCCTTTCCAATTGGCTTTGCGTTTTTCGAATTCTTCATCGGAAATTTCCAATTGGATTTTACGATTATTCAAATCCAATTCGATGATATCTCCATCTTCAACAAAGGCAATCGGGCCTCCCTCAGCTGCTTCCGGGGATATATGACCAATGCTGATGCCTCGGGATGCGCCTGAAAAGCGGCCATCTGTGATCAAACCGACTTTCGCTCCAAGTCCCCTCCCGACGATTTGGGAAGTGGGTGCCAACATTTCCGGCATACCCGGCCCGCCTTTAGGGCCTTCGTAACGAATGACCACTACATCCCCTTCTTTGACCTTTCCAGTAATGATCCCGGAAAGTGCATCTTCCTGGGAATCGAAACAAATGGCAGGACCCCTGTGGTAGCCACCAACTGATGCGTCAACCGCCCCTACTTTTACGATGGAGCCTTGAGGAGCAAGATTACCAAATAATACCGCAAGCCCGCCACGCTCAGAATGCGGATTATCTAACGGATGGATCACATCCTTGTCCAATATTTCACAACCGGCAACATTTTCGCGGAGCGTTTTACCTGAGACAGATAGGCAATCCCCATTAAAGGCACCTGGTTTTTTGAGTAACTCATTAATGACGGCACTTACACCACCGGCATTATGTACATCTTCAATATGATAATCGGATGCCGGTGCGATTTTCGCTAGATGCGGTACCCGGTTAGCTATTTCATTTATGCGTTCCATAGGGTATTCAAAACCTGCTTCATGTGCCAATGCAAGTGTATGGAGAACGGTGTTGGTCGAACCGCCCATCGCCATATCCAATGCAAATGCATTATCAATCGCATCAATCGTTACGATATCACGAGGTTTGATATCCTGTTTGATTATCTCCATCAATTGTTTAGCGGATTTCTTAACGAATTCCTTACGTTCTTCGGCTACCGCCAAAATCGTTCCATTTCCCGGAAGCGCAAGTCCTAAGCCTTCTGCCAGGCAGTTCATGGAGTTTGCCGTGAACATTCCCGAACAAGAACCGCAAGTAGGGCAGGCAACTTGCTCGATTTCCTGCAAATCTTCTTCATTGATATTCCCTGCTTGATATGCGCCCACACCTTCAAAAACGGATGTTAATGAAAGGGATTTACCGTTTTTGTCTTTACCTGCTTTCATGGGTCCGCCACTTACGAATATTGTTGGAATATTGACACGAAGTGCTGCCATCATCATTCCCGGCGTTATCTTGTCACAGTTTGGAATGCAAACCATGCCGTCAAACCAATGTGCTGATACAACAGTTTCCACGGAATCCGCGATGATTTCACGACTTGGCAAAGAATAGCGCATACCAATATGACCCATTGCAATTCCATCGTCTACCCCAATCGTATTAAATTCGAAAGGAACACCGCCAGCTTCGCGAATCGCTTCCTTCACTATTTTTCCGAATTCCTGAAGGTGAACATGACCTGGAACGATATCGATGTATGAATTACAAACCGCGATGAACGGTTTGCCGAAATCTTCTTCTTTAACCCCTGCTGCCCGCAACAGACTTCTATGTGGAGCTCGATCGACCCCTTTTGTAATCATGTCACTTCTCATATTTGATGTAGACATTTGTTGTACCCCCAATTTCCACTAAATGTTTAATGATTCAGAATAATATAATTTTTAGTATACTCTAAAAATTCTAACACATTTACATACAAATGCAACCATTCTACACTAAATATCTACAAAAATCATTTTACTAAAATAATAGAGATCAAATTTATAGATACGACCTAAAGGGAACTTATGTCAAACGACTGGAAATGAACAGCAAAAATAAAAAGGCATGCGGATTAAATCATCCGCATGCCTTTTGCCTGTAACCATTTTAGAATTCATTAAGTTATTCCCATTAAATCTCACTTGTCATTCGCTTGTCTTGATTCTGTCATTTGCTTCCAAACCGAACCTTTTGCTTCTTCCCCATTTTCTATACGGTCAATGGCCATCTTGACCTGCAGGGCCACTTCGAATTCAGGGTCCTGTTCCGCCTGCTTAAGGTAAGGGAGGGTCGTTTCATTTCCCACTTCATATAAAAACATCGCCGCCCTCCATCTAACCAATTTATTTTTATCCGAAAGTGATTGAGACATTTCTCCCATCGCTTCTTCAAAGCCAAGATCGGATAAACAATCCCCAGCCGTACGTCTTACGGCTGCACTTTTATCTTTCAATGCTTTATACAAGCTGGGAAGCACTTTTCTATCTTCGATCATTCCCAAGTATACGACCGCGAGCCTTCGAATGGAGACCTTACTATCGGAGAGCGCCATGTCCAATACAGGTATATCATCAACCGTTGGATCTTCCATTTGTTCTAATGCCTGATAACGCTTTTCCCAACTTTCGTCATTCAGCATTTCTTCAGTCAGTTTAATTTTTGGCCGTTTCAAAATCGCTTCCTTCGTATCCACCATTTCTTTTGCAGCGGCTACCAGCCGATTAATTCGTTCTTCCGGGTAAGCTGCAACCAACTCATCGGATACTTCCTTCACGATATCTTCCATATCACCATATCTTACGCCATAATCCTTCCATTTTCGAAGCAGGACTACATTGTCATCTTCTTTTTGGGCAGCGGAAATGCCCTTTATGAAATAATCCGGCAAGGCAAAACGTTTTTCTTGTTGGCTATCACTTGCTTTAATTTGCATCGGAATGCCCTTGAATTGTTGAATGGCAACAGTTACTTCACCGTAATGTTCATTTAATGCCGTTTGTTGATTTTGTTCTTCGGTTTTTTCCCCGAAAACCTGACGGATTTGGACCAAGATATCTTTCCAATCATATTTCGCATTTCGCTCAACGGCTAGGAAGTCCGCAACATGATATACCCCTTTCACTCCCTCGATCGTAAATAAATCTCTGATCAGCCGGGGTGCTTGGTCAGCTTGATCTTTCTTATAATTATTGCTTTTACCAGCTAATAGCTCTTCTGTTAAATTGATTTTCATTGTATTCGGACTTGGTGTAGGTTCTATCGACTTAATTTTCATGCATTTCTCTCCTTTAACAAGACGTTTCCATGTACTAGATATTATCACATCGGCAACAGATTCTCATGCAATTGAGATTGGCTAAAAAAAGACCGATCCAAGTTTGCTCCCTTGGACCGGTCATCCCGCTCATTCCTCTTCCAATTTTTCCGCTAAATACGTCCATCTTTCCATCAAATGGTCTAATTTATCCGTCAGTTCCTTTTCTTCTTCAAGCAGCAGGCGGACTTTTTCAAAATCGCTTCCCGCTGCTGCCATTTCTGATGTTATGTCTTTCAGGCGCAACTCGACCCGTTCCATGTTCCCTTCTATCTCTTCCCATTCCTTACTTTCCGCATAAGTTAGTTTTTTCTTTTTCTTTTCGGTCCGGTTCATCTGAGGTTCTGGTGGTTTTACTGGCACGGCCTCTTCAGTCTTTTCTTCCAAGAACTCTGAATAACTGCCGTAATAGAAGTCAATTTCAGCTTTATTCTTGAAAACAAGAAGCTGATGGCACGTCTTATCCAGGAAATACCTATCATGTGATACAGTTATGACTACACCTGAAAACGTTTCTAAATAATCCTCCAGAACGGTCAAGGTTTGCGTGTCCAAATCATTCGTCGGTTCATCCAAAAGCAGGACATTAGGTGCCGACATCAAAATGTTAAGAAGATATAAACGCCTTTTCTCCCCTCCGGAAAGCTTGCGAATAGGCGTCCCATGAGAGCCCATTGGAAACAAGAACCTTTCAAGCATCTGCGCAGCCGATATGTAACTACCATCTTTAAGGGCGATTGAATCCGCCGTTTCCCGGATATACTCGATCATGCGCAAATTCTCATCCATATCGACGCTTTCTTGCGTATAATACCCTATTTTCACGGTTTGCCCTTTTTCCAGGTTTCCTTCATCTATAGATTCCCGCCCGGCCAGGATATTTAACAAGGTTGATTTGCCGCTGCCATTATTACCGACGATCCCAATTCGATCACCCGGTTTGAAGAGGAAGGAAAAATGGTTGATGATGGTTCGATCACCGAAGGATTTAGAAACATCCTGCATCTCGAGTACCTTTTTCCCAAGGCGGGCACCGCTTAATTCCATTTCCAGGTTCTCGGTTTTCTGCTTATCCTTTACACCTGATTCCAATGTTTCGAAGCGTTGGATCCTAGCCTTTTGTTTCGTTGTACGTGCCTTTGCGCCTTTACGGATCCAGGCCAGTTCTTTTTTGAATAGACTTTCCTTTTTCGATCTTTCAGCCGATTCGTTCTCTTCACGAATGGCCTTTGATTCTAAATAATCAGCATAGTTTCCTTTGTATTCGAAAAGCTGTGTTTGGGCAATTTCCCAAATCTTATTGGACACGCGATCAAGGAAATATCGATCATGGGTCACAAATAAAACGGACTTTTGGTATTTCCCCAAATATTCTTCAAGCCAAGTGATGCTTTCAAAATCAAGATGGTTCGTCGGCTCATCCAAAATCAGTAAATCAGGGGTCTCAATCAAGGTTTTTGCCAGGGCCGCACGTTTTTTTTGGCCACCTGACAGTTCACCCAATTTCCTCGAATGATCGGGAAGACCAAGCTTGGTCAGTATCGTTCTCGCATTGGCGCTTGTATCCCAGGCACCTAGGGTGTCCATATCCTGTTGCTGCTTTAACAACCGGTCCTGAATTACGCTATTCTGTGGATCTACCTGGAGTTGAACGAGCGTTTTTTCATACTCCTTAATCAACGAAAATACAGGTGTTGAACTTTCATACATATATTCCATGATCGTCAATTTCTCATCAAAATGCGGATCTTGGGATAGATAGGAAATCGTGTAATCATTCGGATGATCCTTCGTTCCTAAATCACTGTCTTCCAAGCCTGCGATGATATTCAATAATGTCGATTTGCCGGTACCGTTTATACCGACGATCCCGATTTTTTCCCCTTCGGTGATGGAAAAAGAGACATCTTTAAAAAGCAGCTTTTCCCCTTGGGTTTTCATTACATGTTCCATGCTAAAAACTTTCATAATCGTACATCCCATTCCTTATTAAATTCCTTTAAAAATCCAACCATATATTCATGCCTATCACTTGCAATCTTCTTGGCTGTACAAGTATTGAGCATATCTTGCAAACGCAATAATTTTTCATGAAAGTGATGAATGGATGAGCTTTTGCCATTCCTGTATTCCTTCTTGGTCATGTTTTCCCTTATGGGCAATGAAGGATCATACATAAGTTGTCCCTTTTTTCCGCCAAATGCAAATGTCCTGGCTATGCCAATGGCACCAATTGCATCCAGGCGGTCCGCATCCTGAACAATTTCAGCCTCGATCGAAGGAAGCTTCAACTGCCCTGCACTATATGAAATTGTATTGATGATCTGTTTGATGGCATCAACACTATCAATATCCAACTTTATTTCATCAAACCAAACGTCAAGCTTTTTCCAGCCTTCATCGGCTTCCTTGTTTAGTTTATCATCCGGGATATCATGAAACAGAGCCGCCAATTCAATGATAAACTCATTTCCTTTTCGTTCTTCTTTTGCAATATGTAAAGCCAGCTTACGAACACGATCGATATGGAACCAATCATGGCCGCTGGCATCTGAATTCAATTGGTCATATACATACTTCTCCGTCAATTCAATCATCGTTTGTTTCATTTCACCACTCCATGTCCCTTCTATTTTACCATGGTTCTCAAAAATGGTGTGCTTTAATCTTCATTGAACCAACTGATCCCAATCGTCTGTTCACCGGTATGCACCCCGATGGCACTGCCCAGTGGGGATACATGGATCGACACATGAGGAAATTCTTCGGAAATCATCTTTTTCCATCTTTGTGCCTGCTCCGCCACTGCACCATATAATATGGTGCATTCTTTTACTTTTCCCGCTTCGACTGATCTGCGAAAATCAGTGAAGATCTGTTTTTCCGCTTTTTTAAGGTTCCGGGGTTTAGATTTAGTATGAAGCATACCGTTTTCGATTGATATGATGGGTTTAAAGCTCAATAGGCTTCCTAGAATATACTGTGCGTTCGTTAACCTGCCGCTGCGATGCAGCTGATCTAAAGAACCTATTAATACATAGGTCTCATGGTTATCCGCATACATTCTCGTTTTGACGAAAGCCTCATTGATGGAATCGCCATTATCAATATAATGCATGAGCCTTTTCAAGATTAATAGCATTGGAAAGGAAATAAGTAAAGTATCAAAAACATCAACAGGGATCGAAACCATTTGTGCAGCTTGCCTGCTCGCGGAAACGGTCCCGCTCAATTCACTTGAAAGATGTACGGCTATGATTCGTTCATAGCGTTTTTCAAGCTCCTTATATAACGCTTGGAATCTGCCGACTGAGGGCTGTGATGTAGTGGCGGTGATTTTTTCCTCACTCATCCGCCTGTATAATTCCTCGGGTAATAGGTCGACACCATCTTCATATTCCTTCCCATCAATGATGACGACCATCGGAACGACGTATACATGTTCATTCAATGATAATTCTTCGTCCAAAGTTCCCGTACTATCCGTTACCCATGCAATTCGTTCCATGGTTTCCCCCCTCATTTGTGTCTTCCATTATATTCAACATCCCAACCATCTGTCCCCATTTAAATACGGATGCATATAAATATCTTACCTCAAAAAAAGAGCCCAACTAGAGCTTCCGTTGGACTCAATATCATTTTTCATAATAATTTTTTTATATCCTCTTCCATTTCCAGAGGTTTTGTTTTAGGTGCATACCGGCTCACTATATTTCCATTACGATCAATCAAGAACTTTGTAAAATTCCATTTTATCGATTTGGACCCCATCACTCCAGGAGCATTTTCAGTCAGATAGCTGAATAAGGGATGGGCTTCCTTGCCATTGACATTCACTTTTGCAAACATCGGGAATGTTATGCCATGATTCAATTTGCAGTATGAATCGATTTCCAGATCATCACCAGGCTCCTGATTCAAAAACTGATTACAAGGAAAACCAAGCACGACAACCCCATCCTCTTTATATTGCACATACAGGCTTTGCAAATCATCATACTGTGGCGAAAAACCGCATTTGCTTGCAGTATTCACTATAATCATCACTTTCCCTCTATATTCATCAAGCGAGATGGTTTCGCCATTGATTTTATTGACTTCAAATTCGTAAATGGACATGTATGATCTCTCCCTTTAGTATGATGATTCATTTTACCGTATTTAAAGGTAGGTTTTCCAACTTTTATCCTTTCCTATCATCCCTGAATCTTAACTGCTTGTACGGATTGAATCAAATACTCTATCATGTCTTCCAAATCATCCATCTGCTCTTCTTTTACAAGCCTCCCAAATGAAACTTTATATATAGAAGAAGTGACGTGTTGCAGTTTTTTACTGACCGTATCGCTGGTCGTCACTGTAATGATTCTCTGATCTCCCCAAATTCTTTCCAGGTCATTCAACAATTGTTCAGCACTCGCTTCATCGAGCTTTTTGGGAAAAGTAATGAAAATATCGACCGTGCAGCCCGAATGCGTATCATCAATAGCTGCATCAAGTAACTCCGAACTTAGGTTCTTGAGTGAAGCCCGTAACTCAATGGCACCACTAATCGAAATGGATGCGATTGGCTTTTTCAATTCCATCTCGATCTTATATGATCTGGACATAGTCGAGAGATTCACTATATCATCACGCTTTGTGACCAATATATCTCCAATGAAGTCACGATCGTAAACCGCTCCTTCCAATACCACTTTCATGTTCTCAAATGCTGTAGGATCAAACAATCTCCAAACACCTCTCCAACTTCATAGTTTATGTATTCATGATCTTCCCATTTTACCATTCCCAAGCCATTTCCTTCGCGATTTACAAGAAATTATTAAAATAGCTTTTCTATTCAATAATTTTCTATATAATTAAAATATTATGATTTTTGAAGAAGGAGGCTAATCATGCCAATCAGAATTCCGGAACAACTGCCAGCAAGGGAAATTTTAGAACAGGAAAATATCTTCGTAATGGATGAGGAAAGAGCTACCAATCAGGAAATCCGTCCATTGAATATATTAATTTTAAACCTAATGCCAGAGAAAGAAAAAACGGAGGCCCAGTTACTGCGCTTTCTTGGCAATACTCCGATTCAAGTAAATATATCATTCCTGCGCTTGAGCACACATGAATCAAAAAACACAAGTAAATTTCATTTAGATCAATTTTACAAATCATTTAATGATATCCGCACGAAGAAATATGACGGCTTGATCATTACAGGCGCTCCAGTAGAAAAGCTGGAATTTTCAGATGTTAATTATTGGGAAGAACTGCAGAGTATCATGAACTGGTCAAGCGAAAATGTCACATCCACCCTACATATTTGTTGGGGGGCACAAGCTGCCCTGTACCATCATTATGGAATAGGCAAATACGAACTTCCAGAGAAATGCTTCGGGATATACACCCATGAGGTCCTTGAACCGAATGAAAACCTAGTCCGGGGATTCGATGATTATTTTATGGCCCCTCATTCCCGCCATACGGATATTGACTATCAAAAATTAGTTACCCATCCGGAACTGAAGGTTCTCGCACAGTCCGATCAAGCTGGTGTATTGATTGCTGCTTCGGTTGATGGAAAAAGAATTATGGTTACCGGCCATTTCGAGTATGATGCCGATACCCTTGGTGAAGAATACAAGCGCGATAGGGAGCGTGGAATCAATACGCAACTCCCTGAAAATTACTTTCCTGATAACGATCCGACCAAGGTACCTCTTCACCGCTGGAAGAGCCATTGCAGCCTGATGTTCTCGAATTGGCTGAACTATTATGTCTACCAATCAACCCCATATGAGTGGGATTGAAAGGGTAAGAAAAAAGAAGCTTTCACTTTTAAGTGAATCGTTTATTGGGCAGCCACTTCCGATTATCATGGGAAACAACCTGAGTTTCTGACTCAGGTTGTTTGTTTCATGATTCCTTATTACCGAAATAAACCTCTTCAAAAGGTTGGACGACCACAAATCCTTGACCTTCGAATTTCATTTGAACGGATTCGCCGCTTCCCCTTCCAAAAAACGACTTCAGTGAAACATCCGTCACGAATTCAGGCTGCAATTCCCCTGACCAAGCCACTGTGGCATTCGGGTCCGTATAGACCGGATTCCCATGTTCCACCATTAAAGTAAGCGGCTCATAATGGGAAGTGAATGCGACCATGCCTCTCCCCTCGAGCCTTATGTTGAACAATCCCCCCGCCAATAACCCGGCAATGCGCCGCATCATTTTTATATCCCATTGAATCCCCGGCTCAAATGCAAGTAAATCATTTCCGTTAACACAGATTGATTCACCATTTAATTGTAAAATGGAAATCTTCTTTCCTTGATCCGCGACGTATAGCTTGCCGCTTCCAGTCGCTTTCATTAAAGATGCACCCTCACCTGTCAAAGCCTTTTTGAAGAGCTTACCAAGACCATGCTCCAAGATACCTTCCCGTTCGAATTTAATATTTCCGCGATAAGAAATCATCGTCCCCATTTTTGCCCAGATCTGCTGTTCCAAATTAATCTCCAGAATTCGTTCCGTTTCAAGTTCGAATAAACCTTGCCCTTTATCCTGCTGTTTCGTCTTTTCAACGAATTGATCGATTTGATACTTGTCCATCACTGCACCACCTCTTTTTGAAGGAGGAAAAGCCACATGAACGATACAGCTTGCTTTAATTCCTTTGAAAAATGCCCCAGTTTTGTATAGTCCACCCCTCTCTTTGCAACGCCGGTATCAGCCACTGCCTTCCATCCGGTTTCTAAAGCCATTTTTTCAAATTCCCAAGGCTGCATTGTATTCATGATGACTTTATCTCCTAATAACCGTTGAAAACTGAATTTTTTTCGCGGTTCAGCTGTTGGACCAAGTATTCCAAAACAGGCATAACCGCCAGGCTTTATTACCCGCTGAATTTCCTTCATCACCGTTAATGGTTCACCCGTATATTCCAAAGAATTAATGACCATTGCCGCATCCATTTCTTCATCTTTGAATGGAAGATTATAAAAATCTCCTTGCAGGAAAGAAAGTTCTGATTGTTGAGCGGTTTTTCCCTTTGCAAATTCGATCATCACATTGGATAAATCAACTCCGGTTACTTCAAATCCCGCTTCGGCCAATTTCAATGAACCAACTCCATCTCCACAGCCAATGTCAGCCACCTTCACTCCCGAAGATACATATTCAGAAAAGAAAGGAATAATGTTTTTCCGGCTCCCCGTTTCCCACATTTCTTGCGAATTCTTCGCCCACATCGGTGCAAAAACATCCCATTCCTTTTTCGATTCTTTATGCCATGTATGTAAATTCATCAGAAAATCCCCCTCCTAACTAGGCAAGTTCCTTCTATATTAAAATACTCAGTTTCCCAAATCAAAATACCGGTGCTTCTTTATAGCTATTCTGCTCAAAGTTAAAAAATCCTCTTTTATAACTTCGTTCAGGAATACAGATAATTTTCAAATACATAAAAAAAACTGCCAGCGGCAGCTTATTTAGAATTTTCTTCATTTCTTTTTTGTATCTTTCGTAAATCCTCGACACGGTCAGGAGATTCTTCAAAAAATTCAACCAGGTCACCAATCCTATCGATGGCATTCCAACTAAGGTGGTGTTCGATCCCCTCTACATCATGATAAATATTTTCTTCCTTGACCCCAATCAACCTTAGCATCTGTTCTAAAAGTTCATGGCGGTAAACGAGCCTTTTTCCAACTTTTTTCCCATTTGCAGTTAAAACGAGACCCCGGTACTTTTCATATATCAAATATTTTTCTTGATCAAGTTTTTGAACCATCTTTGTAACAGAAGAAGGGTGGACGGAAAGATTTTCGGCAATATCGGAAACTCTTGCATATCCTTTTTCTTCAATAAGTAAATAAATTTGTTCTATGTAATCCTCCATGCTCGGTGTAGGCATTCGGAATCCTCCCATTCAAACGCATATCTAAAAATTTTACTATATAAACGACCCCGAAACAAGATGATATAAGTCTCAGGGCGCCTTTAATGATGTTTCTTCTCAAGTTTGCTTGACGTTTTGTTCTGTTGGGAATGTAAAACTGATCTTCTTTTCAGAGTCGGACCAAGATAAAATGGCATCAAAGGTCTTTTCCCCTTTTTTAAAACCGCTTATCAAATCCGTTTCACCGTTCGCCAACAGCTTTTTTATATTTGCTTGACTGATTTTCTTATTAAGGATTTTTTTGGAGATTGTGAAGTTACACTTTGTTTTTTGATAACTTACACATCCATAGAATTCCCCTTTATCGACAATCTTAGAACCGCATAGTTTACAGCTGCCAATAGATGATGAACTTCTCTTTTTAGGGCCGCTCCGTTGAATCGACTCGGTGTCCAGCCCTTGAAAATCCCAGCTTTCCGATGATTCCACGGCATCACTGATTATTTTTGCTGACATCCTTTTAACAGCTTCCATAAATCCGCCAGCTGAAGCCTTCCCTTCACCAATTTCCCTTAAACGCTGTTCCCATTTGGCTGTCATCTCGGGTGAAGCCAGGATTTTCTCCCCAATTGCGGTAATCAGCACTTTCCCTTTATCAGTCGCAAATACCTGGTTTTTTTTGACATTGATGTATTTACGGTCTTTCAGCATGGTAATGATGCCCGCCCGAGTTGCTTCGGTTCCAAGACCCTCGGTTTTCATCAGCACCTTTTCTAACTCTTCATTATCCAGATGCTTTCCGGCAGTTTTCATCAACGTGATCAGCTGACCTTCTGTATAGCGCTTGGGAGGCTGGGTTTTTCCTTCTTTCACCTTTATATTGGCGACCTTTCCAGAATCCCCTTTTGAGACGGACGGCAAAATGATATCATCATCATCCTTGTCATTTTGGAAAATCACTTTGCGCCATCCCTCTTGAATCTGCTGCTTTCCTTTAGAAATGAATTCGGCACGCTTATCGACAAGCGTTTTAATGGTGGTGTAATCGAAAATGGCTTTCTCATAATGGGCCGCAATCAAGCGGCGTACCACCAAGTCATAAATATTCCGTTCTTCAGCGGAAAGCCGCTTTGGATCAGTTACCTGCTCCGTCGGGATGATTGCATAGTGATCAGTCACTTTCTTTTCATTTACAAAGCGTTTATTATTCATGATGTTCGGTTGTGGCAAGGGAAACAGGGATTCATATTCCGAAAATCCGCTTAGTTTTTGCAAAATATCGGGAAATGTTTCAGCTTCCCCCTCCGTCACATAATTGGAATCTGAACGTGGATAAGAAACGATCCCTTTTTGATATAAGCTTTGTACTATATCAAGCGTCTGTTTCGGTGAATATTTATAAATCTTGTTCACTGTCGCTTGCAATGACGAGAGATTAAATAACAAAGGCGGCTGAAATTCTTTCCTTTCTGTATCCATTTCAGCTATTTCAGCTTCCTTATCCTTGCAAAAAGCGGCAATTTTATCAGCCATTTCTTTTGTCTTGATTCTCGGATCATTGTTCTGCTGCCATTTTCCCTTATATTTCTTTCCATCCATATTGAAGTCAGCGAACACTTCCCAGAACGGTTCAGACTTGAATTGCTCAATTTCCATTTCCCGCTTCACAATCAAGGCGAGTGTCGGTGTCTGAACCCTTCCAGCTGAAAACACATCCGAAACGCCCCTTTGTTTCAATAAAATACTATACGCTCTCGACGCATTCATTCCCACAACCCAGTCCGCACAAGCTCTCGTATATGCTTCATAATAGAGCGGCCTGGTTTTTTCCTCGCTCTTCAGATTTTGGAATCCCTCATAAATCGCTTTTGGGGTCAAAGAGGAAATCCATAATCGTTTCATCGGTTTATTGACATTACATAGATTAACGATGTTGCGTACAATCAATTCTCCTTCACGCCCGGCATCACCTGCATGAATGATTTCATCGACTTCCTGTTTCCCGAGCAAAGTCTTCACAACATTGAATTGCTTTGCCTTTTGTCGGGTCACTTCATATTGAAATTTCTCAGGAATCATCGGCAACGTTTCCATCGACCATTTTTTCCATTTTGAATGATAGGTTTCCGGCGAAACGAGTTGACATAAATGCCCGACGGCCCAAGTTACATAGGCTCCATCGGGAAAAAGTTCATTCGGCATGATTTCTATATAGCCTTGCTGTTTCTTCGTTTTAAATTGAGCCGCAAGCGTTGAACCTTGATCTGGTTTCTCCGCAATGATTAGCTTCATGTTCATCTTCACCTAATCCGTTAAAAAATATCTTCCCCTATCATTATACCTTAATTATCACAATCGGCTAGATATGACTTCGTTTTTACTGAACTGCTAGTAGAAAGCATTAAATGATTACTTTACTGCTGCGAAGATTGGGAATTTCAGGCTGATGATAAAAGACGTCGAATAGGCAGTTTAATTTGCAAAAAAACAAGCTTCATTAATTGATGGCCAAAATAGTTTTAGGAGGAATCGAACTATACACAAAAACAACAAATACAATGTTAAATGTGCCTTTTCTTGCCTTCCATTGGTTAGATGAAGATGAGGAAATAAAATTTTTTGATATTATTAATACAAAAGCTAAAGGTATAGGTACTTCTTTAAGTAGATTTTTAAAAAGAGAAAGTGATAATCTTAGTTGGATTGCAACACAGTTAATTATTGACCCTAACAGTCCCTTTTATAATAAAGGAACGTTAATTGGCAAAAGAACTAGAGAAAGGCATATCACTTTACAAAATGCATATAATTTTCTTTTATTATTAATTAAAAATACAAAGATAGCCGAGTTACCTAAGGAAAAAATACTTAATATAACCCTTACATATTTTAATTGTTTTAAAGAATTGTTACCTGTTGAATGGAGTGATTATAAGCAATATCGATTAACTCATATAGTCTGTTTAAATGCTTTAGCTATAGCCGGCAATAAAATTATTCCTTCAAATTATAATTTTGTTTCTAACCAGTTAAACATTAAAGAAATAAATAAAAGAATGAGCAGTATAAAGATATTTGATTGGTCTAGTGAAGGAACATTGAAATATCTAAAAGGTGCTAGTGGTTCTAAACTCTTAGCTGATGACATCATTGCATCTGTAGAAAAATAATTCTTGAATTCCCATTTTCAAATATTAAAATGGCCGAAAAATCAAATTGATTTTCGGCCATTCTTATTCCTTATTCTTTGGAGGGAACTTTCCAGCTCAGTTCATGTATGTATTGTGTTAAAGCATCTGTTAAAAAAAGCATCAACTGTAGCTTTGAAATAAAGATTGATCAAAAGGTCCTCCTGAACCCTCATATTCGTAAATAAATACAATCCATTTTGAAAAGAGATTGATCAAAAAGGGTTCTTTTCTAGTGATTTAGTATACAATTTTTATAAAATAGTTGATTATTTTTATAGTGATCATTATAGAACTAAACCAGCTAATAGGATGTCAATATCTTTCTCTAATATTTTCATTTCCCTTATGATATACTATTTTTGGCCATGCCAAATAGCCCTCCAAAACCCTTTTGGAAGGATTTTTCTCTGTTTCACAAAACCGTTAATTAGGCTAAATCTAGGAACGTTTCTTTTCTGCTTAATATAGCATAAATCCAATGAAGTAACTTATTTATACAGGCAACGATTGACACTTTGGCAGGTTTTCCTTCTGATTTTTTCTTATCATAGAAGGCTTTAAGCTTTTTGTTCCTTGAACTTCTTATGCCGCATAGTACGGCAAGATACAGAGAGTGACGTAGTCTGCTCGAACCCCTTTTGGTAATACGATTAATGGTTGCCGTAAACTTACCCGATGAGTGAACACTTGGATCCACTCCAGCGAAGGCAACCAGTTTTTTCGGATGATTAAACCGATCGATTTCACCAATTTCTGAGATAATCGTGGCTGCGATTTTTTCTCCGATACCGGGAATCGATTGGATGATCTTATATTCTTCCATTTCATTTGCCAGGGCCACTATACGATCTTCCAAATCAGAAAGGTGTCCCTGGTAATGAAAAAGCAACTCAATATACATACGAAGATTGATTACGTGACTTTCATACACGTTTTTTTGAAATGGATTTCGAGATGCGGAATTCATTATTTTTTTTGCTTTTTCCCACGCCCATTCACCCGATCTGCTAGGACAGAACTCTATTACACTCTCTGCTAGTCTACTTTCTCCGGCCGTTAATACCGCCTCTGAAGTAGGATATTCCTTTAACATCAATAAAGAAACCTTCGAATATAGATCCCCAAAAACCTTCCGGTATTCAGGAAACACTTGATCTAAAATGGTGTGAAACTGAAGTTTAGCCTCCACATACATATTCGTTACGATTTCCTGTTGTCTGGACAAATTACGAAGGTCTAAAAGCTGAATTCCTCTAATTTTATGAGGTTCAAAATCCTCCTTGTAATACAGCACACACAACTGGTACGCATCGATAGCGTCTGTTTTTACCTTCCGTAAACTGGACTTCTTTGCCTGATAAGAAATAATCGGATTTAGTAAGATATATAGAATCCCTTGTTCCTCCAAGTATTGAATAACGGGAGAATGGTAATGCCCTGTAGATTCTAAAATGACCATAGGCATCTGCCCTGCCACCTCTTCAACTTCTTTTAGAAAGTCTAAAAATTGATCCAATTCCTCCTTGGTATGCTTCATTGAAAAGCTCTTCCCATACGGTTTAGATTGGTCTAAAAATGCCTGTACTTGGCTCTCTCCTTTTGCCACATCCAGACCAACAACTGGATTCATTGTTTTTTCCTCCTCTACTTACTAACCAGTACCCCTAGTCCTCCATGCAGTGTCATAGCTTCGCTTGTTATACGAGATCTACGTCCCAACCAGCCTCAAACATGTTTCTACAAGTAGGGGGCCGGACAGTTTAGTTCACGGGATCAAGTCCCACGCACCCGTACGTCCTACCCTGGCTACTGATATAATAGATTCTATTTAAAAAAGGTCAACCAGTAAAAACTGGCTAACCTTATAATACGAACGCACCCGTTAGTTCATTAAGGGATTTGAATAAACTTGTATAGGGAGTACAATTAATTTTACAAATTAAGGTTATTAAGTATTTTATATTTGAAGTTGTTTATCATTTACATACATGAGAAAAGCTTTTGCTTTAGCAAATTCCCCCTGTAAATTGGCAGGTATCTTATCTATTTCATCGGATTCTTTTATTCCACTTTGTGCCATTATTTGTTCGTATGTCATAATTGCATCTATATACTCCACATACTCTGTAGCATTTAATACCTCTTTACTTGATTTTTGTCCGTTCAATTTATCAAAGTATGGTTGAATTTCAAATAAAACTCCTTTAATTTCGTCTAGTTGTTCAGATGGTATTTGAGAGTAATCTATGTTGCCATATTGATCACCATATTCCAGCTTAGCAGCTGAAATCACATTTAATAAATCTTTAAAATGCGCGAATTCCTCTTGTTCCAAATCGCCTTTAGCCTGTGTTAATTTAGCATCTAGGAGCAAGTATCCCTCCATAGTTGCACTTGATATATGTTTTTTTACGTTTTCAAATGAACCGTAAAACTCATCAGCAAGAAACGTTTGGTAAGCAAAAGCACCCGTTGGAATGATTAAAGAAACTGCTAAAGTGCAAGCCACTAAACGTTTTCTCACGTATCTTTTTATATTACCTCCCATTTCTGTCTTTGCTTTATTTACACCCATTTTACTTCTTTCATGAAGTTCTATCGGTATTTCTATATTTGCTAACTCTTGTTTTAGATTATTATTCATAATTACCAGCCTCCTTATAATTTTTACGGAGTTTATTTAGCGCCCGGTATAAGACTGATTTTGCTGTGCCAAGGGGTATCTCTAATATCTCTGATATTTCTTTTAATGTATGGTCATGATAAAACCTTAATAGAATAACGCTCTTCTCATCCTCTTGCAAAAAATCCATTAACTCTTGTAATGATAGTGAAAGTAAAAGATCTTCTTCTTCCGTCCCCATTAATACTTCAAAATCGGATTTTAGTAGAACCACCTTTTTGTTTTTTCTAATTATATTGATTGCACAATTAATGGTAATTTTCATCAGCCATGTTTTGAAATACTCGGGTTTTTTCAAAGTATCTATTTTTTTAAATGACTGATACGCTACTTCTTGAACTACATCTAAAGCATCATCTTTATTTTTCACATAAACATATGCCAGCCGATAAATATCTTCTTCAAATTGTTGGTAAAGCTTCAAAAAGGCTTTATCATTCCCTTTTTGAGCTTTTTTTACCAAACGTATCATCAGAATTCCCCCTTTCTTTTCGTTCTACATCTATTAGACAAACAAAAGTCTCATTTGGCTTGAAATTTTTTAATTTTCCTACAACAAACAAATAATCGCCCAAATAGTGGGCGATTTCAATAAAAACTAGGTGCATTATATTAAACTTCCTTCTTTCACTATCCTGCTCCGTTAGTGCCATAAGAAAAAGGCTGCCTCAGCAACCTTCCTTATTGAAGTAAAGACCCGTTAGTTGAGGAACAAAGTATTATTATATAAAGTATATTAATCCAGAAATACCCAAAGAAATTAGAGCTATGAGACCTGAGATTAATGCTATTTTCGTTCTAAAGCTTCGATTTTTTGTTGTTTCTGAATGAAAATTTGCTCCTTGTTGTTGTCCACCGGTCCATGCTCCGATAAAAACACCTGAAATAACAATACTTACTATCCCAACAATAAGAAAAAACTGAAACATTAATAACTCCCCCTTGTTAGGCTCTCGTGTATTTCCATTACATATTATACCATGGAATTCACTGGGTTTCTTATAGAACTATACTGCCCCTTTAGTTCCAAAAGAAAAAGAGCTGCCGAAGCAACTCCCTTATTGAAGTAAAGCACCTGATAGTTGAATAATAATGGTTACATTCATGTTTCTTTATTCTGTAATAATAGTTTTTTAACAAAATTACAAAACTCTTCATTACCATGAACTTTAAAAATTATCTTATTCTCGAACTCAATTGATAACATCCATTCTTTATCCTTACCTATAAGTCCAGTATAAGAAGTACCGCCTTCATCTGCTGTGTTTTCAGTCAATAGGTAATACAATGGAAATAGTACAGATGTTTTATCCTGTCTCTTTAAACTATAAGTTCCAATGCTTTCTATTACTCTTGAAATATTATCGTGAACATTAACATTAAAATAATTACACCCCTCATTTATCCCAAACATTCTACATCCTTCTAATAAAGATTCATTTAAATCTTCTGGAGAAAATTTTGCAGGTTTTAGATTATGAACAACTGAATGGAAAAGAGTAAGGTGATTATTCAAATCAACCGAATATAAAACTGTACTTGTATTAAAAAAATTTTCTTCAAGGAAATCGTTTGGAAATATGTATTGTTCTAACCATTTTCTTATTTCTTTAGATTCCTCATTATCTAATGCAGTAGCTAATCGCACATTACTTCTCCCCTCATGTTTAAGAAAAATAGTCCTTCTTTTGTAGTTCCATTATAAAAAATACATTATTACCTATGAAGTTGTTCAACTATCTGCCCCGAAAGTTGCATAAAGAAAAAGCTGCCTTAAAGACAACTCTGATCTTCAGCTAACGCACCCGTTAGCTCAATAAGGAATATTGTTTAACAAATCATAGAAATTGTAAATCTAACCTTTTAGAAGGGTTACACCTTGTCCAAAAAAGACCGGTCTAAATGTTAGAACGGTCTTTCCTTATATATTCAAATATTAACTACTCTCGTCAACATGGTGGTGATGATGGTCGCTGCTCTCTTCCTGGTCATGCTGGTAAGCTAGTGTACCGGGGTTAGTATTGCCAAATGTTAGATACCACGGCATCCCTAACGGTCCACCCGCTGAAGCCGGTGGCACGAACACATCGAACGTTTTATGATGATGATGGAGGTTGTATCGCAGCACCGAACCTGTGTCGGGACCGTCACCATTAATTGGCACAAACAGTTTTCCATCAGGACCAAATAGAATTGCCTGCGCAAAGGCTCGTGGCTGCCCGACGAAATCAAGGTCAATCTTGTCGAGAAACTTGCCCGTTTCACCGTCGAAAATCAGAATTTTGTCCGTGTTACTCGCGTCCCTTCTGAAACTGGTGATATAGAGGTTGTCATCGGGACCGAAGACTAAGCCTTCTGGACGGTTGAGGTCGTTAAGAGTGTTGCTCTCAATGAATACTCCAAGGAACTTCCCAGTTTTCGGATTAAATCGCAGAACAGCTCCACCTTCCGGCTGTGGCAGATTGCGTACGGAGACATACAGCAAGCTGTCGGGACCAATGACCAAAGCACGAGGATGGAACTGTCCAGTGAAGCCGGAGTGGTCGAGGTTTCCAAGAAACACCCCAGTGGTGCCATTATACATCCGTACTTCTCCCGGCACGTCTACGTCACCCATGTCCGCCACAAACAGGATATTTTGTTTCGACAGAACGATGCCGCGCGGTGCAAACGGGGCGCCTGGTGCATTCGATTTGACAAGTTCACCCAGAAATGCACCGGTCTGCCCATTATACTTCAAAACGTCACCATTCTGAGGTTGTCCAACGTTTTGGTTCGTGACTAGGAGATTACCCACATGGTCGAAAATCAGTCCTCGAGGACCGCTTAAGCCATTGCTGCCGGATGCAACAAAACTGCCAAGAAACCTCCCCGTTTCTGCATCGAAAGTCTTCACGGTGTTGTCTGAGCCGTCACCAATGTAGAGAAAGTCATTTCGTAATTTCATTACCGAAAAAAACTCCCTTCTATTAAAATATTTTAGATTAAAAAAGTAATTTTAATCTTATTTTAATATATTCGTTTGAGAGCTTTTTGTATGGGATAAACTCGCTGATAAAACAACACAATTTTAACTTTACGTAGTACACACCAAATGGTCAGCTACTTCTCACCTTAATACTTTCATCGTAAATGGGATGGGTTACGTGTGGGATGTTGCCTTCGCCTACGATTAAGTCAGCAATACCAAAGAACATAGTCGTCTCTGATTCTTGTAGTGACTGATACTTATTCTTCTTCAACTATCCTGCCCCTTTAGTGCCATAAGAAAAAGGCTGCCTCAGCAACCTCCTTATTGAAGTAAAGACCCCTAGTTGAAGAACAAAGTATTATTATACAAAGTATATTAATCCAGAAATACCCAAAGAGATTACAGCTATGAGGCCTGAAATTAATGCTATTTTCGTTCTAAAGCTAACCTGCCCCGTTAGTTCCATAAAGAAAAAACTGCTGCCTTAAAGGCAGCTCTGATCTTCAGCTAAAGCACCAGTTACTGTTAATTAAGAAAATTATTTTTTAGGGCTTGTGCATTATCTTTATCTAACTCTCCATAACTTTCGTTTCCATTATTGCTATTAATTGTTGCTGTACCTGAACTTTCATTAAACCAAATTTCATATTCATAAAGTCTTTCAGGTTTATTTTCATCAAAAGTGTAAAACAAAGTAGCTTCTAGGTCTGGTTTTCTAGCCATTTTAACCACTTTATCATCCCATTTGATTTGTTCAAATGCCTGCCTTAGCAGCTCTATTGATTCTCTATCTGTTATCATTACGACATCTTCGTATTTTCCTTCTGTATCAATTTTTTGAACATCTACTCTTGTTAATTGTCCTTTTTCTTCCCCAATACATCCGACCAATAACACCATAAAGACAAAAAGAGAAGTAAAATTTATTATTTTTTTCATCATACACCTCCATAAATTTAGACGTTTACATTACAAAATAGTTCCAGCTTATCTTCAACTATCCTGCCCCTTTAGTTGCATAACAAAAAGGTTTAATAAAGCTTTCCAATCATTACTCCCATGGATTTTCGTATTTAGTTCTAATTTTATCGACTTTATTATATTCGCAAATGGTATCTTTTCCTGATAATTGAACTTTCATCGTATTTTTTTCGACTATAATAGTAAAATTGTCAGAACCACCATCATAGTCAAATTCGTAATCATTATTCTCTATGTGCTTATGTACCAGAAGATTGTTCTCCGCCCTGGAATCTTGAATTTTGAATTTCAAAATTATTTTCCCCTTTAAAGGTAAAGGAGTCTCGACAAACACTCTTTTCTTCATCCGTATTTTTCCATGTACCTTTCCAAGATAGTGCTTTTCCTTCACCACACGCAGCTAATACTAATGCAGCCATCGTTGAGATCATTAACATTTTTTTCATTTATACACCTACTCCAAAGGACAACTTTATTTCCTGCTCCTTTTAATACGAACTAAAAAGGTAAAAGTTCCCTTGTATTGAACTAACCCTGCCCCGTTAATTCCATAAGAAAAAGCGATCCTTCTTAATGAAGACCGCATCCGTTAGTTGAAGTTCAGGGATATGTTTTTATGTGCTTATAATTTATTAACTCACCCCTTGTATCTACAACGCTCCGAGTAAATGAGTTAGCAAGATTGATAGGTTTAGGGAATAATAAGGTTCATGCCATGATGGTGGAATTAGTAAATGAAGGGTATTTGAAGAAGGAAGGCAGAAGTTATGCCATTAACGTGAATGATGAAGAATTGGATAAATGGAGAGATAAGGAATGACCTTTTACGACTGCATTGATAATCCCTGTTGTAACCTTCTACGCAATGATCAAAGGAATCGATTATATGTATAGTGAAATGACTGGAAAAGAAAAACCGATTACGTCCATTAACTTTCACCAACGGAAGGACGGATGGGGATGAATAAAAAATTAGTAAAATGTAAGTCTGCGTTGATAGAATAATTGAACATAAGCAGAAGGGTTCGAGAATCTTTAAAAGATCTCGAACCCTTCTGTTTTAATATGTGAGTGTCCAGTCTAGTTTACGGGATGCATGGAAAAAAAACGAGTGAAAATATAATTTCTGGTAATCAAAGTTTAAGAGATTTTTACGAATAAAAAAAGTGAAGAAGGAAAACCCTTTAGAGTGGCTAATATGAGTTAGCAACAAACCTACATTGACATGTCATTGCGCTTGTTTTTATGAGAGATATATTTTTTCGGTATCGCAACATTATACGGCACATTGCTATGTCCGTAGCTACGATGAATCATCATATACAGTAAACCAATACCTACAACTATGACTCCTGAAACGAGCACGATATAGTTATCATACCAAGGTGCATCTGGCGTTCTTGGCCAACACATGTTGATCATTGCGATGATTCCGTAGACAAGCGCACCAATATTGACGGGCAGTCCCCACTTGCCCAATTGATACTTACCACTTGGCTTCCATCCTTTTAGTCTAGCTCGAAGTGCAGCAAAGACAACCATTTGGAATCCAAGATAAATGCCAAATGCCGCAAAACTGATTACCTTTGTGAGCGCATCTGTAGACACTTTTGATCCAAGCACAATGAGGGCTGGGACAATTGCGGCAAGAAGCAGCGCATAAGGTGGAATGTGACGAGCAGCCGAAAATTTCTTTAACAATCGGCTTCCTACAATCATGTCATCACGGCCATACGAATAGGCAAGTCTGCTTGCTGCCGCTTGTAAACTCATTACACATGAAAGGAAAGAAATCAACACAATACCCAGTACAATTTTCGCGCCAACAGCACCAAATGCATCGTTTAGTAAGGTATCAACAGGCGTTACGTCCTTACCAGCGATAACTGCTGGGATATCAGCAACTGATAGTACTAAAGCAAGGCAAACAAAAGTTGCTGCAGCACCGCCAATGTAAATGGTCCGACGCATTGCCTTTGGGATAAGAACACCTGGATTCGGTACTTCTTCAGCAACATCACCACAAGCTTCGAACCCATAATATTGAAAAATTCCAATTAATCCAGCTGCTGCAAATGCATACATGTAGCTATGACTACCTTGAGCACCAAAAGAATCAAAGAGCACATCAAGACCGTGCACCCTTTGTGTGATAAGCAACCAAAATCCAACTACAAGCGCACCGATAAGTTCAGCAGCAAAACCAATAACTGCTGCAGCTGCGAGAACCTTTGTGCCAAGAAAATTGATGATAGTCGATAGTGCAAGAAGGACTACTGCACAAAGAATCGCGGAGTCCACCGATACTTCAAAACCCAAAACTTGTGCTAGATAAGGTCCAGCTCCGTACGCGACACTGGCAATCGTCACAAGCAAGGCCATTAAGTAAACCCAGCCAGTCATCCACGCCCACTTGCGCCCCCATAGTCTTCGTGCCCAAGGATAAACTCCTCCTGCAACAGGGTATTGCGCAACAATCTCACTGAAGACAAGTGCGACTAGTAATTGTCCGAGTCCAACGATAAAAAAACTCCAAATCATAGGTGGGCCACCTTGCGCAAGTGCGTATGCAAATAGTGAGTACACACCTACTACAGGTGAAAGATAAGTGAACCCTAGCGAAAAGTTTGCCCACGGACTCATGTCGCGGCGAAATTCAGATTCATATCCAAGCGATGCCAGTTGTGCAGCATCACTATCATAATGTTCTGACGCAGAACCTCCAACTTTTTTATTCAGATTTTCTTGCATATTTGAGCCTCCTTAAAATGGTAGATATATTCTTATATGCAATTGTTGCGCCAATATAAAAAATAATATAAATATTCAGTTAATTAAACTTTGATAGAGGTAAATTTTACAATTAAATTTCAATTTTGATATTTTGTATTCAACTCTGAAATAATTTTAAGATGGGGGATAGGGATTTTATGCCAAATAACTTCCATCTGTTATTACTTTTTAATCATTAATGCATAATTTATTCATAACTTCATAGGAACGTGGAATTGTTGGGCAGAACCCTAGCTTTTTAGTAAGTAGTTCAGATAACGTGGAGAAAAAGCCAAATAACAAAGTAAATAACATACGAATTGGCAAGTTAAATAGCAGATTAAATAACAATATAATTAGCATAAAAAACACTTGAGTACCCAAGTGTTTTTGGTCTTTAATGTGTAATTCTTGTTCAACTAAACCAGCTAATAGGATGTCAATATCTTTCTCTAATATTTTCATTTCCCTTATGATATACTATTTTTGGCCATGCCAAATAGCCCTCCAAAACCCTTTTGGAAGGATTTTTCTCTGTTTCACAAAACCGTTAATTAGGCTAAATCTAGGAACGTTTCTTTTCTGCTTAATATAGCATAAATCCAATGAAGTAACTTATTTATACAGGCAACGATTGACACTTTGGCAGGTTTTCCTTCTGATTTTTTCTTATCATAGAAGGCTTTAAGCTTTTTGTTCCTTGAACTTCTTATGCCGCATAGTACGGCAAGATACAGAGAGTGACGTAGTCTGCTCGAACCCCTTTTGGTAATACGATTAATGGTTGCCGTAAACTTACCCGATGAGTGAACACTTGGATCCACTCCAGCGAAGGCAACCAGTTTTTTCGGATGATTAAACCGATCGATTTCACCAATTTCTGAGATAATCGTGGCTGCGATTTTTTCTCCGATACCGGGAATCGATTGGATGATCTTATATTCTTCCATTTCATTTGCCAGGGCCACTATACGATCTTCCAAATCAGAAAGGTGTCCCTGGTAATGAAAAAGCAACTCAATATACATACGAAGATTGATTACGTGACTTTCATACACGTTTTTTTGAAATGGATTTCGAGATGCGGAATTCATTATTTTTTTTGCTTTTTCCCACGCCCATTCACCCGATCTGCTAGGACAGAACTCTATTACACTCTCTGCTAGTCTACTTTCTCCGGCCGTTAATACCGCCTCTGAAGTAGGATATTCCTTTAACATCAATAAAGAAACCTTCGAATATAGATCCCCAAAAACCTTCCGGTATTCAGGAAACACTTGATCTAAAATGGTGTGAAACTGAAGTTTAGCCTCCACATACATATTCGTTACGATTTCCTGTTGTCTGGACAAATTACGAAGGTCTAAAAGCTGAATTCCTCTAATTTTATGAGGTTCAAAATCCTCCTTGTAATACAGCACACACAACTGGTACGCATCGATAGCGTCTGTTTTTACCTTCCGTAAACTGGACTTCTTTGCCTGATAAGAAATAATCGGATTTAGTAAGATATATAGAATCCCTTGTTCCTCCAAGTATTGAATAACGGGAGAATGGTAATGCCCTGTAGATTCTAAAATGACCATAGGCATCTGCCCTGCCACCTCTTCAACTTCTTTTAGAAAGTCTAAAAATTGATCCAATTCCTCCTTGGTATGCTTCATTGAAAAGCTCTTCCCATACGGTTTAGATTGGTCTAAAAATGCCTGTACTTGGCTCTCTCCTTTTGCCACATCCAGACCAACAACTGGATTCATTGTTTTTTCCTCCTCTACTTACTAACCAGTACCCCTAGTCCTCCATGCAGTGTCATAGCTTCGCTTGTTATACGAGATCTACGTCCCAACCAGCCTCAAACATGTTTCTACAAGTAGGGGGCCGGACAGTTTAGTTCACGGGATCAAGTCCCACGCACCCGTACGTCCTACCCTGGCTACTGATATAATAGATTCTATTTAAAAAAGGTCAACCAGTAAAAACTGGCTAACCTTATAATACGAACGCACCCGTTAGTTTAAGTACAATCCTTCACAAATTGATATCTATCCTTGGAATTTAATACAACAAAAAGGTTCTAGAACCAAAGTCTTTTTTAGTTTAATTTACCTTTTAAATCCACCTTCTGAATGATATCTGACCTGTAATCCAATCTGCTTCATCGCTTACTAGAAATTTAATAGTTTTTGCAACATCTCTCGGTTTTCCTATTCTACCGAAAGGAAACATCGGTTTTAATTCATTTTTTATTTCCTCTGTCATCCACCCTGTATCAGTTGGACCTGGATTTAATGCATTAACCGTTATTCCTAAAGGGGCTAGTTCAGCCGACAATGTAATGGTTAGAGCATCAACTGCTCCTTTTGTTGTTGCATATGCTAATTCGCCAGGCATTGGTCCTTGAAACTGACCTGAAGTAATATTGACTATTCTTCCACCTGATTTCTTATCAAACCTTTGAGCAAATTTACTACTTAATAGTGTCGTTGCACGAACATTTACCATGTAATGTTTATCTAATTCTTCAGCAGTTAAATTAGAAAAATCGTTGTTAGTTGAGTATGCTGCGTTATTAATCAAGATATCAGGATAACCAAGTTGTTCAGAAACATTATTTATAAGTTGTTCAGGTGCATCATATTGAGTTAAATCCAACTCCATACATGATACCTTAACACCTTTTTTTATTAATTCTTCTTTTAATTTCATGGGTTCATCTAATTCAATGCTCCAAGGCATTTTTTTATCATATTCCGTCCAATAAGTAAAAAATATATGATAACCCGTTTCAGCTAACTCCTTACAAATAGCAGCTCCAATCCCTTTCAGACGGCTTACACCCGTAATAATTGCAATTTTCCCTTTTAATTGGTCCATTATAATATTCCTCCATTACGAAAGTAAATTTAAGTCTTGATACTTCATTAACCAGCCCCTTTACTAAGAAAAAGAGCTGCTGATCAGCTCCTGACAATGATGTAAAGCACCCTTTAGTTCAATAAAAATCCTTTAATTTTATGAATGCCAAACTCCTCCTGAACCAGGTGTAAAGCCACATGTTTTATAAAAGTTTATATTTGCTTCCTCATATGTTACAGTTACAATTCCTAATCCAAAACGTTCAGATTCTTGTAATAATTCTTTTACCAATTTAACTCCAATTCCCTGTTTTTGATATTCAGGATGAACAATAATATCTTCCATATATCCATGTTCTAAGCCCATTCCACAAACATAACCAAATGCTATTAGTTTATTATTTTCGTCTCTAACCCCAGCCCAGAAATTGCAACGCTCAAACAATGTAGGGTAATCTTTATCGCGTCTTCCCCACCCAACAAGCTCTCTTAATTCAGGTACTTCATGATTAGATATTGGCATGTTTATTATGACTCTATAGTTCATTTAATTCCCCTTTTCCTCATCTACAATAGAATTCTGTATTAATTTCTATATGATAAAGTCTAATTCCTTGTTTAACTAATCAGCCCCGTTTGTTGTATAAGAAAAAGAGCTGATCGTGAAGTGAACCCAAAAAGTTAGACACTTTATTTAATTAGGCAGCCTTGAGGGCATGAACCCGGTAATCTACCGGGCTCATGCCTTTTAATTTTACCTTGATTCGCTGATGATTGTAGTAATGGATATATTCTTCTAGTTCTTGTTTGAAATGCTCCATGCTTTCAAATTCTTGAAGATAGAGTAATTCGGATTTTAATAAGCCAAAGAAGTTTTCAATGACCGCATTATCGAGACAATTTCCTTTGCGGGACATGCTTTGTGTAATGTTATGTCTTTTCAAATCATGCGAGTATTGTTTCATCTGATAATGCCAGCCCTGATCTGAATGGAGAATGGGTGAATCTTTCGATTCCAAGCGATCAAAGGCTTTATCCAGCATTTTGGAAACGAGCGGATAAACAGGCCGAGATTCGATATTATAGGCGATGATTTCACCATTAAACAAATCAAGAATGGCCGATAAGTATAGTTTCTCCCCAGCTAGATGGAATTCGGTGACGTCTGTCACCCATTTTTCATTGGACTTTGCCGCCTTGAAATCACGTGCTAGAATGTTGGGCGCAATCTTGCCGATGTTCCCTTTGTACGAACGATATTTCTTCATGCGAACCAATGACTTCAATCCTAGTTCATTCATCAATCGGAGAACTGTTTTATGATTGATGCGAGCACCTCGGTTACGTAATTCTAGGGTGATACGCCGATACCCATAACGCCCTTTATGCGTATGGAAAATCTCTTTGATAAGTGATTTAATTTCTGTGTATTTATCCTCACGCCCGAAGGCGTTTACCCAATAATAGTACGTACTCCGTGCCATTTTAGAAATGGATAGAAGCAGATTTAAATCAAATTGTTTCCTTAGTTCATGGACTACTTTCGCTTTTTCTTTCTTTGTAAGGCTTCCTTTTCTTGAACTAAGGCATTCAACTTTTTTAGATAGGCATTCTCTGCACGTAAGTATTCTAATTCGGCAAGAAGTGCTTCTTGAGAGCCATTAGCTGGCGATGTTTTCTTGGTTTCTTTTTTCATGGATAGACGCCCCTTTTTCTTTGGTTTAAGGGCGTCTATACCGCCTTCCTTAAACTGATTTGCCCAATTCAAAAGTGTAGAATCGGAAGGAAGGTTATAGTGTACAGCGGTCTCGTTGATCGATGCCCCATATTCGTTCATATATTTAAGTACCTCTAGTTTAAAGGGCAGAGTGTAATTTGTATAGGATGAAGCAAGTCCTTCCATCCCATGTTTTAGATAGCGAGCGACCCATCTTTTCAGAGGGGATAAACCTACATTTCTTTCTTGTGCAATGGATTTATAGGATTTTTTTCCTTCTAAGTACTCTAAAACTGCATGTAATTTTTCGTCTATCGTATATTTAGTCAAAAAAACTGCACCTCCAATTGTTAGATGTTGTCTAACAATTGGGGTGCAGTTCATCGCACAGCTCTTTGCACCTGTTAGTTGAACAACTGGGTGGAACTCTATTAAAAAAGATTAATCAAAATAGACGGGTTCTTCGGGATTATTTAAATTCTTAAATGCCATCTCAATTTGTGTTTTTGTATTCCGAGCTATTGATAATGCTGGTAGTTCATTTTCAGCAAAAAAATCAACTGCACTTGTTTCTTTGCCTTTCATTGGTTGTCCGCCAATTATTTCACATTGAATAAATATTTTATAAACGTGATAAAGAGAAGGAGGATGCGGGTGACACTTCTTATCAAGTACACCCAACAACTTGATTGCTTTTACGTCAAACCCTGATTCTTCTTTTACTTCTTTAACTGCGACTTCACTTGGAGTTAATCCGATATCAGCCCAACCACCTGGTAACGCCCAGTCACCATCAGTGTTTTCTTTGACCATTAATATTTTATTATTCCTAAAGACCACAGCCCTAATATCTACTTTAGGAGTTGCATAACCAGTTTCATTTGCAATTAAATCCTTTATTACGGTCATATCCATATCCGTTTGATGTGACAGTATTTCAACGCTTATATTTCTTATTAATTCAAATCTCTCCAAATCATAAACATCTTTTGAATAAGTTAATCCCGCCTGTGCAATGGATTGAAGTTGTTTCGCCCAATCAAGCCATTTTGGTTCCATTTATATCACCGCCAATTTAATAATACCTAATATTACCATACGGGCCTAAATGTTGATAACTTCTTCAATCCTGCCTCTATTAAAGTAAAGCCACCTATTCTTGTTACACTAACCTGCCCCGATAGTTCCATAAAAAAAAGGCTGCCGCAGCAACCTCCCTTATTGAAGTAAAGCACCCTTTAATTAGACAACAAATTAAACTTATCGATTTATATTCTTTGCCATACCAATGGTAAACTTCTCAAATCCAAAAGTGTCATAATATGATTCCAAACTTTCTACACACATAAGTTGAGGAATTACTCGATTTTGCTCACAATGTTCAATTATTCGATTCAACATCTCTTTGCCGATTCCTTTGGACTGGTAGCTCGGTAGTACACACACTCCACATACAACTCCAGTAATCACACCATCTGAAATAACACGTCCCATACCCACTAACTGTTGTTCATCAAAAGCATAAATTGCATACCAACTTTGAGTGCACATTTGTTTCAAATCATTAACTGTTAATTTAAGTGAATTCCATCCTAAAGATTCATATAAGGTTAGTAATTGCTTAAAATTTCCAGGGGGTTCTATTGTATAATGTATAGGTTTTTCCATATGAGCACCTCCCTGGATTTTTGTATCTTACAGCTTAATCTCAACACATAATTTGTATGATTTTCACATATTTCCTTCCGCAAACCTGCCCCTTTAGCTCCATAAGAAAAAGAAATGCTGAGGCAACTCTCTTATGGAAGTAAAGCACCTGACCTCCAAATTAAAGAGACATTTATAAATGATTCAATATAGTTATAAAGCATCCATGTTGGATATTATGTTGAATGTCTCCATATTCTTTTACTAAATGAGTAAAGATTTCATCAAGTATTTCATTTCGTTGATTTTCTGTAAATCCTGAAAGCCAAGATAGAGAACCAACTCTTCCACACCAGTCTTCATTTGTAAAAGATACTGTGTAATTGAACTTATATGTTTCTTTTAAGTTAAATTTATGTTCCTGCCATTCTTTAAACCACTCAACTGGAAATCCATTGATAAACTGTTTTGATTCAGCCTTAGCCCCAGCAGGTTTTAACTCTCCAGTTGGCATATGTGCTTTAATAATTTGAAGTGTATCATCTATAACTTTACTTTTTGATATAAACCCTGAATCCATTACAATCAATTTACCCTTTTTCGCCAGAATTCTTTTAATTTCATCTAGGGTTTTTTCCCGATTAAACCAGTGCCATGCTCTTAAAACAGTTACATAATCAAACAAATCATTGTCTAACGTTGTAGATTCAGCGTATGTATTTATATACTCAATAATATTACCTTCACTCTTATCAATTGCTTTCGCTTGTTCTATTAATTCTGCTGAAGGTTCTACTCCCACAACAGCTGCACCCTCATTATGTAAAACTCGACTTAATACTCCCGTCCCAGAACCTAAATCCACCACTTTTTTATTGTTAAAATCTATTCCTCTAAGTTTTAAACTTTCCAATAACTCAACAGGTAAGTCATTTCTATATTGAGCGTAATTTTTTGCCACGTTACCAAAATTCACTTCCATCCATATCCCTCCAAGGAATATTTACCAAACTATTAAAATTATAACATATTATGCATGCTCCCTTAACGAACTAACCTGCCCCTTCGTATTATAAGGTCAGCCAGTTATTTCTGGTTGAACATTTTTTATATCGATATATGATAACGGTAGCCGGGGTAGAACGTACCTGCCCGTGGGGCTTAAGATCCCGTCAACTAAACAGTTCGCCCCCTACTTGCTTAAACATGATTTGGCTGGTTGGGACCAAGATCTCGTATAACAAGCGAAGCTATGATACTGCAAGAAGGATTAGGGGTTACCGGCAATATTATGTTTTTGGAGGAGATAAAAATGAATCCAGTAGTTGGTCTGGATGTAGCTAAAGGTGAAAGTCAGGTTCAAGCATTCTTGGATAAGAAGAAGCCTTATAAAAGAAGTTTTAAAGTAGCACATACCGTTGAAGGGCTAGAGAGCTTACACCGATATCTTAGAGAGATAGAAAACTTAACAGGAATTCGACCTCCGGTCGTTTTAGAGTCTACTGGGCATTATCATACTCCAGTTGTTCAGTATTTCGAGGAAAGAGGTTATTTACTAATTATCATTAACCCACTTGTCTCCTATCGAGCAAAGAGCTCATCTCTACGAAAAGTAAGACAGATGTGATTGATGCTTACCATCTCTGCGAGCTGTATTATAAAGAAGATCTGGAACCAAATAAAAAACGAGGAATTCAACTCTTAAACCTTCGTAATCTTACAAGACAACACGAAAATGTAACGGGTATATATGTACAAGCGAAACTCCAATTTCAAGCAGTACTTGATCAGGTTTTCCCTGAGTATCATGGGGTTTTTGGGGATTTATATTCAGTTGTCTCTTACTAACCTTATTAGAATATCCTACATCTGGAGATGTTTTGGTAGTCGATGAAGAAGCTTTAGGTAATAAAATCGATGAATTTTGTACAAGTCGTTCAAGAAAGTGGGCAAATACAAAGGCAAAGAAACTTATAGCTGCAGCAGCTAAAAATCCCTTTCAGACAACACTGTATCAAAGTCATATAATGAGCTTAGAAATGTATATCAAAATGCTTATAGAATACCAAAAGCACCTATCAAAGTTGGAAGAAGAGATAGGTGCTTTGGCTAAAGAAATTGAAGAATATAAGATAATCCAATCAATCCCTGGTATCGGTGAAAAAATCGCGGCAACGATTATTTCTGAAATTGGTGAGATTGATCGGTTTAATCACCCTAAAAAACTCGTAGCATTTGCAGGAATTGATCCTAGTATCTTTGAATCTGGTAGATTCAAGGGATCCGTAAACAAAATAACCAAAAGAGGTTCGAGTAGATTACGGCATGCCTTATATATGGCTGTTCGATGTGCCATTCGTGATTGTCGCAAAAAGAAAACGACTGATGAAGTTATCCCTCGTAACAAGAGATTACGTGAGTTCTATGATAAGAAACGGAAAGAAGGAAAGCCCTATAAAGTAGTTGTTATAGCATGTGCTAATAAGCTTCTACAATGGATATATGCACTATTACAAAACAACTCGACTTTCCAAGACCTGGCCTAGTTTAAAAGTATAACTAAATATCACAAAACTTTCCAAAGGCAGTTCGTTGGAAGGTAATTTGGCATGCATATTTTTAGTATAGCATGAAATATTTTTAGTTTTTATTGATAAATGTTGACAAACTATTAGCTGGTTTAGTTCCGTAAAAAAAGGTTGCCGCAGCAACCTACCTTATTGAGTAAAGCACCTGTTAGCTTAACAAGGTATGTATAGATTATTTTTCAACTTTAATGTATGTTCATTCGAATATAGGACGCATAAAGCTTCTCTTATAACTTAAAATACATTTAGTCTCTTCTGCAAATTTATATGCTTCTTGACATTCTGCATCCAATGCCATTTTTACTCGGTACTCTTCATATGCTGCTAAACTTGGGAAAGTGAATAATGCATAAGCAATATTATTAGCACCCTCATGTGGAAGGAAATAGCCCTGATGTGTACCGCCTAATTTATTAACTAATCGAATCCACATCTTACCGTATTCCTCGAACTCATTTAATTTATATGGGTCAATAACATATTTCAAATAGCATGTAACCATTTTAACCCTCCCAAAAATATCTATTTTTTCCCATCATAACATAAATTCGACTAACCTGCCCCGTTAGTACAATTGGTTACTCCATGTACTTCCACCTCTTTATCCTACTAGTAATTCAATCAAACTCCACCCTCTTTCGAGGTGTAGCTTTTAAATAAAGTTTAATCAAAAATATCTCGCAAACCCACATTTTACGATAAATAAAAAGAATCTATTTTGAAAAAAGATTGATCAAAATAGATTCCAATCCAGAATATTTCAGTTTGATTTTTATAAAAAACTTTAATCAATTTCAGTGTATCTAAAGTTTATTCTGCCTTCTCGAATTGAATGTGCCAGCTTTCCATGACTTTCCCGGCCGGGCTGATCTCTGACAAGCCTGTGCTTCACCGGCGTGCTGGCCGTCCATATGATCGGTCAGTACCTGTTCGGTCCCGGATGGGTTGATGGACAGAAGCATTAGCTGAAATATTTGCCGAATTAGCCATCAGTGCGCCTCCTGGATCATCCATCCTGCAAGATCGGACGGACCGGCCGGCTTCTTATTGTTGGCGGAGCCATCGCGTGGACGAAGCATGCCGCCAACGAGACGAAGTCCCTGTTTCCTCGTCATGAATCGTCCGATCTGCGTACCTATATAATTCTGTGTACCCGGAACGACATACAGCTTCCCGTCTTTCAATGCCCGAAGCGCAACTTCCACTACTCGCTCCGGTGTGTCTTTCTTACCGACGGCGGCTTCTTCCGTGCCTACGACGTTGAAGAAGCCGGTGTCCGTCGCTCCGGGACAAAGCGTGAGAAATTGGACGCTACTGTTGCGGTTTTCCCACCACAAGGCTTGGGTAAACGACAAGACGAAGGCTTTCGTTGCTCCGTATACGGCCATATAGGGAAGGGGCTGAAATCCGGCGGTCGATGCGACATTGATAACGGCTCCGGAGTTTCTACACAACATATCCGGCAAGAACAAGTGCGTCATATCTACAACAGCGGCAACATTGAGCATGACTTCCTCATGCTGGCGCACGCCTGACACTTGTTCAAACAAACCGTGCGTGGCAAAGCCTGCGTTGTTGACCAGCAGTTCGATCTCTAAATTCAGAAGTTGACATTGCCGATATAACTCGCCTGGCGCGCCCTCTTTGCCAAGATCGGTAGGAATCACCTCGACCTTGACGCCATGCTTCTTTCTAAGCTCCGATGCCAGGTTCTCCAGCTTGTTTTTCGATCGGGCTACGAGTACAAGGTTGCCACCCTCTTTGGCCAATTGTCGGGCGAATTGCTCTCCGATGCCGGATGAAGCTCCCGTGACAAGCGCCCAATTTCCTTTTATGTTCATTGTGCAACTCTCCTATCTACTTTTTTATAATTAGGAAACAGTGTTACTTTGTCCTTAAAAATAATTCCTGACTCTCATAAGAGTCAAGAATTGTGTTGCGTTCTGGTAACACTGTTTCTAATTGAAATCATTGTAACTAAGCTTTTTAAGAAAGTCAACATCGTTTTTTGAATCGTTGGTTTTTGGCATCCCTCGCAACATTGACAACGGTCCGACAATTATATTAAAATTCCTGTTAAGAGCTGGAAACATTGTTTCTTATCAAAAATGTATTAATTGAGGGTGATAGCGATGACAGACCAAAATAATTCCTTCGATGCAAATACGCAAAAGTTGGAAACGTATCAGGAGGCTCGCTTGAAAAATATTGAAAATCTTCGAAAGCTCGTCGTCGATGCTGCGGCAACGATTTTGTACGATGATGGTCCTGAAGCTGTGACGGTGCGTAAAGTTGCGCAGAAGATGAATTGCTCTACCAAAATCATATACAACCTGTTTGTCAATAAAGATGGACTGGCTCAGCAGCTTTATCTCGACGGCTGCAAGCTTCTCTCCAAAGAATTCGAGGGAACGCCGGGCGCTGACGATCCGATGCAGCAGCTGTTTAATTTAGGCGAAACCTTCTGGCAATTCGGACAGCGTTACTCCGGTTATTACAAGCTGATGTTCGGAGGAGCCTTCGCGGATTTCAAACCAGACGAGGAAAGCATACACGGCACCGTAACAGCTATGCGGCAATTGTTGACGGTAATTGGTAATGCGCAAGAGCAGGGACTGATTACCGGTCAGTATGACACGGAAACCGTCGTCCGTATCTTCTGGGCGTCGCTCCACGGTGTTATCCATCTTTACATGTGCGGACATTTTGGAGATGTGCAGTCCGCACATGCCGTTTACAAGCAAACGTTGTCTTTGGTTGTCGGTTCGTTATTTTCGAGTTGAGGCTTCTGGAGAGGAAAAAAAGCACCTTATGGTGTCTTTTCTTTATTTTTTTAAAACGTCGCAACGACACGAGGGTATTTTTTTAATACAAGCAACCTTGATAAATGAATAAATAGAAAAGGCATGTTTTGAAAAAGATTAATCAAAACATGCCCTTATACTATTTAATTGGATTATTCGTTTATAAAAAAGTCGTACCGTTTTGAATAAAGTTGTGTCGTTTATAAAAAAATTGCACCGTTTTATCTCTATAAATCTCCATAAGTATCAATCTTGCCTGATGTACTCGAAACCATTCACCAGGTTTTTATCCAAAAATATATTTTCTCTCATAATCCAAAAATCAATATTTAATTGTGTATGAAAGATTGACACAAATCAAGTTGATATAACATAATAAATCAGTTGAAAAATACGTCATAACCAAAGTCTAGATAATATGGAGGTTCTTTTGAATGTGAAACAGACACAAAAAACATTATCTTGGCGCCCTAGAGGTTTTTTTCAATGGCTGCTGACAATCCTTGCTGTGATAGCCCTCCCTATTACCGTCATGATAGCATACTATCTCCTCAATCCAATCAATGTCAGTAATATAATGAGTGGGCTCGCATGGTCTGCGTCACTATTTCCGATGGTTCTATTAACCACAACATTGGTCATGATAGTTCTATTAGTACTAGCTTTCTGGAAAAAGGCCCTAATCGCTCGGACGATTTTGATTCCTATATTGTTACTACTAATCTTTCTAATTGTACAGCCAATCACTAGCATGTTGAGCTATGCTAAAAGCGAGAAAGTATCGGTTTCTCTTAGCTCTCACTTTTCCATAAAGAAAGATATATCATCAAAGCCTATACAGGATGTCGTATATGGAAAAACTACGGATGGTGTTGAGTTAAAGCTTGATGTGTGGCCTGCCAAGGAGGAATCAGCAGACACTCTGAAACCTGCCATTGTGAAAGTGCATGGGGGAGGATGGGTAGGGGGAGATAAAAGTGAGAATCCAGCTTTGAATCAATGGCTGAATGAACTCGGATATACAATTTTTGATGTACAATATCGTATGCCCCCTCATGCAGGCTGGAAAGATGAAGTTGGGGATGTAAAATCAGCACTAGGCTGGGTACTGGATAATGCGGATACCTACAAGATTGATCCCCAAAAAATAAACTTAATGGGGGAGTCAGCAGGAGGAAATCTTGCTATGCTTGCCGCCTACAGCATGGGAAATGCACAGTTACCGCCTTCAACCAATGTTCCTAATGTACCTATTAATTCGGTGATTAATCTATACGGGCCCGCAGATATGACAACGTTTTATAAAAGCAATCCTAGCCCTGACTATGTTCAAGATGTTACGAAGCAGTATATTGGAGGATCTCCTTCCCAATTCTCTGATCGTTATAAAATACTCTCACCTATCAACTATATTCAGGAAAGTACACCACCTACAATTACATTTTTAGGAACTAGCGATCGTATTGTCCCGGAAGAACAAGCTGAAATTTTGAACAAGGCGCTGGCTTTGAATGGTGTAGCTCATGAATTCTACCTTCTTCCAGAGGCTGATCATGGATTCGATACAAACCCTGGTAGTTTGAGTACTCAGTTTGCCCGAGAGCAAGTTAAGGCATTTCTTCAAAAATATAATAAATGAACATAGAAATGAGCAGGCATGTGAAACGCGAGACAAAGAATAGAAAGACCGGGAGCAATTAAAGATGTTTTATCCGGATAATTGTAAAAAGCAAGTCCTTTGTAAGTAAACTATACGATACATCTATGTTTTAAAGGATATTTTTGATCAAACTTTTTTCAAAACACGCTCTTTCTTTTTGTACGTTTATCAAGTTATTAGTATAAATTCTAACAAACTTTATTCTAAAGTAATAACTGTTGTTTTTCAGGTATAAAATACGGGAACGTCCGATTTGGACGTTCCCGTTCTTATTCCATTAAAGCCCCCCTATAATGGAATAACTGTAAAGCTCATGAAGCTTTTTTAAAAGCTGCGTTTCGCTGCCCAAGCACCTTGCATTTTACTAAGGAATACAATTTGCCCAATATGATATGCGTCGTGCATTGCTAAACTCTTCAGTTCAAGCACTAATGAATTATCTCCTGGAATCTGTCTATACAAATCTTCATGTTCTGATTTTGCTAGAATTTTTCCAAGTTCACGATGAACATAATAGTATTCTTGTTTTGTTTCCTTCCAATTTTCTAACGTCTCAGTTGGTAATCGAAATGTAGAGTCATTATTTTCTGCCTGTGGTTCATTCGCTGTTTCACCAAGAAATCGCATCAGATATCTCTTTTCATAGAAAAGTAAATGACAAACTAATTCCCAAATGGAATTCATTGCCCCATCAGCTGGTTTCCAAATTGCCTGTTCAAAAGTGATGTCCTCCAGCACTTTTTCAAGTGGTGGAAACCAGTCTTCTTCATCTAAGCAGCTTGCCCATTGCTGTGATAAAAGTGTTTTTACATCCATTTTCTATTCCCTCCAATTTAATCCTAGATTGAATTTTTTATTGCTTACCTTACAATAGATTCGCATCAGTTAAAGAGTATTCCTCTAAACAGAATTTCTTTTATTACTTGTTCCATTATTTCACCTTCTAAAAGATTAGGTTATCGTATTAATTATTGTTCAACTATTCTGCCCCGATAGTCATAATGAACGAAAACGACTCCCATCGCTTAACGTAGATTACACTTGGTCATAATGTTACTACCAAAAATAAAAAACCAAGTGTAGAGCTACACACGAAAAGGAGCCTTATTATGAAGGATGTTCAAAAATTTGTTGGTTTAGACGTATCTAAAGATTCAATTGCTGTTGCGATTGCTGATTCTGGTCGTGGTGAACCTAGATTTCATGGAACTATTCAAAATAAACCAGAGGATATTCGCAAATTGATGAAAAAGTTAGGGAAGCCTGAAAGCCTATTAGTATGTTATGAAGCAGGATCTTCTGGGTATGGAATTTATCGATTTCTTCTATCTATGGACATTGATTGTATGGTTGTCGCACCCTCACTTATTCCAAAGCGATCGGGCGATCGTGTGAAAACAGATAAAAGAGATTCTATTAGATTAGCTCAGCTACTTCGCGCTGGAGAGCTAACTTCTGTATGGGTTCCAGATGAAGATCATGAAGCATTGAGAGACTTAATTCGTGCTCGTCATGATGCTCGTGAGGATTTACAAAGTTCTCGCCAGAGGCTTGTTCACTTCTTACTTCGCCATGGAATACGTCCTCCGCAAGGAGTTAGAAATTGGTCCGTAAAACATCGTGAATGGTTAAAACGATTAACATTTGAAAGAGCTTCTCAACGTATTGTTTTTCAAGAATATCTTCATGCAATCAATGAAGTTGAAGATCGTATGAAACGAATCGAAGCTCAGATCCATGAAGAAGCCCTTCAAAGTGAACATGCACCCGTAATTCAAGCACTTCAAACTTTGAGAGGTGTCGCAGAAGTCACTGCAGTTACTCTAGTAGCTGAAATTGGACAGTTTTCTCGATTTTCTAACCCAAGACAATTGATGTCCTATGCTGGACTTGTTCTTAAAGAATACTCTAGTGGATCAACTCGTTGGCAAGGTTCAATTACGAAGACAGGAAATTCTCAAGTTCGTCGTTCCATTGTAGAAGTCTGTTGGTCTTATCGGCACCGTCCATCACTTAAAGGTGAATTACTTAAACGTCAAGAAGGTCAAGATCCAGAGGCAAAACGTATTGCTTGGAAGGCACAACACCGTCTTCATATGAAATATCATCGCATCTCTGCTAAAGGAAAAGGTGGAAAAGTGGCTGTGGTTGCTGTTGCTAGAGAGTTACTTGGATTTATTTGGGCTATCGGTTGTGCCATTGAGGATAAGCAAGTAAGTGTATCGAATGTTGCTTAAGTAGATCGAAAGTAAGATTATGTAATAAATGATTTTATCGAATCATAATTTTGTGATTTAGAATTGAAGATTTGGCTCGAAGGCAAACCCCCGGGAAGGAGAACCCTCATGTGCAACTATGCACTAGGTCTAGGGACTGAACGTGCGCCGTTAGTCCGAGGCAGCTCCGTGACGGATGGAGTGAAATGTGGTAACCAACCCACGCATATCAGTTTGTATACCACCGTCAACGTTTTTGCCTTCGTGCCAAGTTTTTAAGGTTATCCTTGTTCAACTTTTAGAATTGTATCCATTTCGATTTAGCTTATCAAGGGAAAGTACGCCCTTGACAAGCTAAATCCGAAAGGATATTTGGTTTATAAGTTGAACAAGGAATAACTCTATTCATAGCTGAATGAAACACCATTTAAAAACATTTGGGTGTGGTGGGTTGACAGTTTCGTTCATATCAGTTGCATAAAGAAAAAACTGCCTTAAAGACAGTCCCGGTTTTCAGCTAACGCACCCGTTAGTTGAAGATGGATTACTAATCATTCAACCCTAAAAAGATATTTGCCTCATTTTTTATTTTAGATTCTCAACTCCTTATATTCATTACAAGCATTAGTTGGTTCGTCACCAAGTACTTTGCCAATTGTGTTCGAAACTCCCTGTGCCTCTAAACACTTTTTATATTTTGCTTCATCAGATAATTCAACTTTATAGTATATACCTACTATACCTACTATAATTACGGATGTTACTACTGCTAATAATATTTTCTTCACATTGATATCTCCTTTATATATAGAAATTACTTCCAAAAAATCATAACAAAGATTTATTAAGCCGTAAATACAGTGATAGTCTTATAAAATATAAGACCTTAGTCGTAGCTCCTCGCTATTATTAGATATGCTCTATCTTCTAACTTCCACACTATACTATTAAACTAACCTGCCCCGATAGTTTATTAATAACAAAATAAAAAGGACCCTCGGGCCCTTAAAAATACTTTCTATACAAGTCTCTCCGCATTGCACCACTTAGATATGCATACATTTTTGTGGTTTCACTTTTTTCATGACCCATTAAATTTTGAATCACTTCCAGAGGCGCTCCATTATTCAATAAATTTGTGGCGTAACTATGTCTAAGCTGATGAGGATGAATGCTCTTTTTAATGTCCGTTCTCTTTGCTATCAGTTTTATAACGTTTCTCGCTTGAGAAATACTCATTCGATGGGGGGCGCGTGTTGTCACAAAGAGTGCTTCCTCATGATCTTTTCGCTCACTTAAATATCGTTTCAACCATATTTCACAACGAGTATTAAAATATACTTCTCGTTCTTTATTTCCTTTTCCTAATACGATTGCTGATTGATTAGAAAAATTAATTGATGTCCTATCTAGCGTTATTGCTTCACCAATTCTACATCCTGCTGAGTACATAAACTCAAATAAAGCATTTTTGAATGTTGTATGACAAGCTTCCCGCAAATGTTCAATTTCCACTTCAGACAAGTATTTTGGAACCCTTAATTCTACTTTTGGTTCCTTTATTTTTGATGCAGGATTTCCATTAATTAAATTTTCATCTTGTGCCCATCTAAATAAAGATTTAATAAATCGAATTCTATGCCCCAGACTGGATGGCTTAAGCTTTTCAGCTGCTTTTCCCAGATAAACTTTAAGAGAATTAGTTGAAAGTTCTTGAATGGATATATTTCCAAAACTCTTCACCGACAAGTTAAATTGAACGTAATATGACTTTAATGTTTGTGGAGAATAACCTTGGATTTGCTTATCTGCTTTATATAAACTCCATACTTCAGTTAAGTTCATACCTTTTTCTCTCCCATCTATACCATAATCTTATTAGACGGTATAGACGAATAAAGAACAATTATACTAGATTAGTAGATTTTTAAAGGCACCCTTGGTTGAAGGAAGTACGTTTGTTATTATTCATCTATATTTAGCCCTTAACCTTCTGGACCTATGGTTATATGTAGAATTTCATTCGATTCAAAGAACTTGCAAATATCATTGTTTTTCTTTTTTGTTTTATACCAATGTTTAGTAACATCTACGTTAGAAAAAACTAATAATTCATTTATGGTAGACCTTAAATAAAATTCATATAAATTGTTTTTGACTGTCTCTTACAAAACCCATATACCCTTTCGTTTCCTTGACTATAGGAAGTTAAAAGTCAATCATCAATATCATAATAATAACCTTATTTATCAATGCTTAAGTAGGTTACCTACATGTTTTTTTCTTTTCTAGACTCTAATTATCCACATATAATGATTAGCTTCATGTTCATCTTCACCTAATCCGTTAAAAAATATCTTCCCCTATCATTATACCTTAATTATCACAATCGGCTAGATATGACTTCGTTTTTACTGAACTGATAGTAGAAAGCATTAAATGATTGCTTTACTGCTGCGAAGATTGGGAATTTCAGGCTGATGATAAAAGCCGTCGAATAGGCAGTTTAATTTGCAAAAAAATAAGCTTCATTAATTGATGGCCAAAATAGTTTTAGGAGGAATTGAACTATATACAAAAACAACAAATACAATGTTAAATGTTCCTTTTCTTGCTTTCCGTTGGTTAGATGAAAGTGAGGAAATAAATTTTTTTGATTGCAACACAGTTAATTATGTATCTTAACAGCCCCTTTTATAATAAAGGAACGTTAATTGGCAAAAGACTAAAGAAAAACATATTACTTTACAAAATGTATATAACTTTCTTTTATTATTCCAAATTCGTCTGAAATCTCTTCAATTTTTGGTTTAAAATAGGGATAATGTAAGATAAATCTATTTTTCTTGTATGATAAAGTAGAATAGTAGAAAAATGAATCGAAGGATGTGGTATTATTTGATGTTAAATGTAAAAAAAATGTCGTTTGTTGTTTTTATTTGTTTCTTGTTTTTTATACCAAATTCAATCTTTGCTCAAGAAATTTTACACAATGGAAGTCAAGGACAAGCAGTTTATGACTTACAAGAAAATTTAAAGAAAATGGGTTACTTTAACAGTCAACCAACGGGGTATTATGGTTCAATTACTGATCATGCAGTTAAACAACTTCAACAAGATTCTGGAATATTACCAGATGGAGTCTTTGGATTCCAAACACAACAAAAATTAAATAGTATTGAAATGATGGCCAGGGTTGTTTATGGAGAAGCTCGAGGAGAAACTTATGAAGGAAAAGTAGCTGTCGCTGCAGTAATTTTGAACCGAATGTCAACGCCAGGTTTTCCTAAAAATACTTACGATGTTATTTTCCAGACAAATGCTTTTACAGCTGTACATGATGGGCAATATTATTTGACCCCAAATAGCCATTCTTATCGAGCTGTTATTGATGCCTTACAAGGTTGGGATCCTACTCATGGTTCTGTTTATTATTATAATCCGTTCTTGGCAACAGATGAATGGATTTTCACAAGGAAAACAGTCATTAGAATAGGCAACCACTTATTTGCAAAGTAAATCTAATCTACATACATATTGAGGAATGATATTTTTATAGTTTCGTATTATAAATATCCCATTAACTATGTCGTGTGGTATAAAAGGTCGGGCAGTATTTGCCCGACCTTTTTGGTGGCACCCCCATAAGAAAAAACTGCCTTAAAGACAGCTCCGATCTTCAGCTAACGCACCCGCTAGTAAAAGAGTGAATGTTAAATTGTACCTTTCATTCTAAATACTTTCACACCTAACTCAGATTTAAGTTCTAGCATTGCTTTTTTTAAAAAAAAGCTATTGCTTGCTTGTTACTTGGTGACACACGAAGGTTGTATTCATCAACTCCATTGTTTTTAAAGAACTTCAATCATAAATCACCCAATTAGTTCAATATCCATCTCCTTAAACTTTTGAATTATATATGATGTTTTCCTTATTTTCCGTACCCTTTTCCTTATTTTCCGTACCCATTTGCTTATAAACAATATTAAGTACTTTTCCCTTGGTTCCAAAAGAAAAAGCGATTACCTGGTATAGGAACCGCCTTCAACTATCTTTGCAAAGTCATCTAGAGTAGTTGAATACTTGATATAAATTCGTGGTAAAAGATAAAGTTCGTCTTTAATGCCCTTCTCAGAAAATAGTTCAGGAGTTGTCGTAAGTCCAAATAAATAATATTTCTTCGTTTCTTCTACGACTTTGTCTTTGAAATTTCTGTATGGATACGCAATAGCATTAACTGGTTTGCCTGTTATTTTTTGAATTTTAAGTAAGTTAGTTCCATACATACCTGCTTTCATTAGTAAAAGAAAGTGTCAACCAGGGATGGGTGCCTTTACAATTTCATAAACACTTTGAATTCAAATTGATTAACTATCTTTAAAAAATATTGTATTTGTTGGTCTTCTTATTAACAACTTGTCCAAACCAATCAATACTTTCCTCATAGAATGAATACAAGTATTTATACCGAAATGGAGGAAACAAACCAGTGAGTGACAGAGATTTTTCAAATGATTCTCCAGGCCCAAAAGGAAAATTAATTACTGGACATTCAAAGGAGTTTATTTCAGATACACTTGGCTTTCTTACCCGTTTAGCAAATGAATATGGAGAAGTTGCTAAAATTCGTTTTGGACCTTTCCATAATGTTTACCTTATTTCAAATTCAGATTTAATTAAGCAGGTACTTGTAACAAAACACAAATCCTTCTTGAAATCAAAGGACTTCTCTGCTTTAAAACCAGTACTCGGAGAAGGCCTAATTACAAGTGAAAAAGAATATCACATGCGCCAAAGAAGGCTTATTCAACCCTCATTCAAAAAGTCTCATATTAGCAATTATGGTCAGGATATGATTGATATAACAATGGACTATATTTCCACTTGGAAAAACAGAGAAGAAAGGATCATTACGGAGGATATGATGAGCCTTACACTGAGTATTATCAGCAAGACCATGTTCAGCATGAGACTCAAAGAAGGATATGGCATGCTCGGGGAACCTATAGAAGCCTTCATGAGAATTGCCGTTAAAAGAATGCGAACACTTCAAATGCCACTATGGGTTCCAACTAAAAACAACCGTGAATATAAAATTGCGAAACAGAGACTTGATAAGGTGATTTATAGCGTTATTGAAAAACGCAGAACAGAGGTAGAGAGACATGAGGATATGCTTGGGATTCTAATGGATGCTCGAGATGATGAGGATGGCTTAGCCATGACAGACAAGCAGTTACGTGATGAGTTAATGACCATTTTCCTTGCCGGTCACGAAACAACAGCAAACGCGCTTTCCTGGACCTTATACTTGCTTTCCCAACACCCTGATGTGGAAACTAAACTTTTCAATGAAATAGATAGTGTAATCGGCAACCGTAATCTAACACCTGGCGATTTTATGAAATTAACATACACACAAAATGTTATCTATGAATCAATGCGCATATACCCACCTGTCTATGTCATACAACGGGAAGTGGCGGAGGATGTGGTAATTGGAGGGTATCTTTTTAAAAAAGGCGATATGATCCTGTTAAGTCAGTATGTGATGCACCACAAGCCTGAGTATTTTGATAATCCAAATTCCTTTAAACCTGAGCGATTTGAAAACAACTTTATGAAAACCCTACCCCCGTTCGCTTACTTTCCATTTGGCGGAGGTCCGAGAGTTTGTATCGGTAATCATTTTGCAGTGATGGAAGCTGTTCTCGTCCTAGCATGCATAGCTCAACGATATCGGATAAGGCTGGCGCCTGACCATCATGAAGTAAAGCCACTTCCGTCTATTACACTCAGACCAAAGCGTGGATTGCGTATGGTAGTCGAAGAGAGAATTATAGGAGATATCCAACCAAAAGCTTCTGAAATTTAAAGGAATTAATGAACAAAATTGTCACTCTACCCCTAGGGAAGATCCCCCTTAGTTCCATAAAAAAGACTGCCGCATCAACCCTAGTTTTTGAAGTAAACCAGCTAGGCTTCGACACAGTAGATAGTGGTCCTTTAAGTGATTCGTGGAGACAACTGCCAGGAACTCCTGCATACTGCACATAACTAACAAAAGCATTGGAAAAAGCAAATAAAGAAAAAGCCCCATTCCTACGGGATAAGGTAATAGAGAAGTTATCAGCTTCTAACCTCAACCCCCTCTCAAGTAAAGATATTGTGAATATGAACAGAGAAATATATAATTCATAAAACAAAAAGGTGCACTCAGTTTAAAGTGTACCTTTTCGCATATCCATATATCCCCATGAAGTTGTGGGAAAATATGTTTGCCTCTTTCCTTTTTGCCGCCAAGCAATCCAGAATATTAATGGTAATTCTGAGAGATTACAAAAGCCCTTCCAGTCCGATCTCAATTTTTTTCAAAACAGAATCTAAGTATGATTGTGTTTTAAACCCCTCTTCTACTAACCTCCCTCTATAAACATTGATGTATCAACGAGGAAAATGAAGCGGAAGATTTAAACATAGTATTGAAATTCCAGTTTTTATTACCAAATTTGAATTATCCCGGAAAAACATGTAATGACTGCTTTACTTCGGCGAAGATTGGGGATTTCAGGCTGGATGATAAAACTTGTCCTAAAGATTAATAGGCAAAAAGGGCTTTACTAATTGTTGGTCAGTTTGGGCTGGGTGTGACCATGATAATCTATCTATAAAAGACAGTGAATATGCTATTTATGAACTTTAAATGGATACCTTCTTCATTAATCGTTTTAATTTATCTTCTGTAGCCGTTCCCTCTACTGGTGTATAGATACTGCACCTTAAGTCCATGTCCCCCTGGACTTGGAGAGACGTTAAATTGAACAGCATCTTTCCTGCTTTAGCATGTCTAAATTCAATCATCATTTCTGGAGCTTTGCTCACTTGACTTTCTTGCCATAAAGATTGAAATTCCGGGTGAGAATCACTCATTTCTTTAATAAATAGGTTATACCACTCATCACCTAAGTAGTGACCATAATAGGCACGAAAAATGGAAAGAAATCCTTTAACAAAATGCTCCCAATTCACAGCTAATGATTTTAATTCTTTTCTTGTAAATACTAGTTGGATCAAATTTCGTTGGTCATCCGGGAGTTGTTCAAAATCTAAAAATACATGAGAGGCAGCATCGTTCCAGCCTACAATATGACAATGTCGATCTGTAATGATAGTAGGGCAATACGTTAACTCAGCTAAAATTCTCTCCAAAGAAGGACTAAGTTTTGGCTGTTCCTTCTTTCGATGAATTATAGATGATTTCACTTCTAAAGCTAAATCATATAGATACTCCCGTTCATCATTATTTAATTGCAGAGCTGTAGATATGCAATCCAATACGCTTGTAGAGACCTTTATATCCCGACCTTGCTCTAGCCATGTATACCAAGTAGTACTAACTCCCGCCAAATGTGCAACTTCTTCTCTTCGTAAGCCAGGTGTTCTCCTCCGTGTACCAGCAGGTATACCTATAGATTCAGGCTTAATTTGGGATCGCTTCGTTTTCAAAAATGAAGACAAAGCTTCAAGTCTGGTTTTATCATTCATTTCTAAATCCTCCATCATAACATTTAACCGGGTAGTTATTATACCAGGATAAACACTCACTTGTAATAGGATAACTCCGAAGTATAATACAAGTATACTATTCATTTGGAGTGATGAAAAATGGAAAGAGTCGTTATTACAGGAATGGGAGTAGTCTCTCCTATTGGAAACAACGTAGAAAAATTTTGGAGGAATCTGACTGAAGGGAAGTCTGGCATTTCCTCTATTGATACATTTGACGTAATCAATCATAAAGCAAAAATTGCAGGAATTATTCGTGATTTTAATGCAGATGATATCTTAGGAAAAAATGAAGCGCGACGTCTAGATCGTTTTACTCAATTTGCTTTGGCTGCTGCTGAACAAGCCTGGACTGATTCTGGTTTAGATATTGATGATATCAACCTGGAAAGACTTGGCGTATATGTTGGTTCGGGAATAGGAGGAATTGAGACATTGATTGATAATGTGGATACTCTTCGAGAAAAAGGTCCAAGAAGAGTCAGTCCAACCCTGGTACCAGCCATGATTTCAAATGCTGCCGCGGCCCAAATTAGTATTAAGTGGAATGCAATGGGACCTACTATGTCACCTGTTTCTGCTTGTGCTATCGGTAATACAGCTATTGGTGAAGCATTCAGACTTATTCGCTTTGGAGAAGCTGATGCCGTTTTTGCAGGAGGTGCAGAGGCAGCTATAACAGATTTATCTTTAGCTAGTTTTGGTAATGCTACAGCATTATCAACGAGAAACGATAATCCAACTAAAGCTAGCCGTCCTTTTGATGTAAATCGAGATGGATTTGTCATGTCAGAAGGAGCAGGAATTTTAATCTTGGAATCTTTGTCCCACGCTTTGCGTAGAGACGCAAAAATTTATGCTGAAGTCATTGGGTATGGTGCAAGTTCTGATGCCTATCATATGGTAGCTACACACCCAGAAGGTAAAGGAGCCTATCTTGCAATGAAAATGGCTTTGAAAAACGCAAAAATTTCTCCTGAAGAGATTGATGTTATTAGCGCTCATGCAACAAGTACAGAAGTTGGAGATCGTTCTGAGACACTGGCAATTAAAAAACTATTTGAATCAAAAGCTTATCGAATCCCAATAACAGCTAATAAATCCATGCTTGGTCACATGTTAGGAGCAGCTGGAGGCGTGGAAGCAATTGCTTTGGCAAAAAGTTTACAGGAAGGAATTATTCCTCCGACCATCAACTTGGAAAAGCCTGACTCATTATGTGATTTAGATTATGTACCGGGAATTGCCCGGAAAGTGGAAATAAATACTGGTCTATCCAATTCATTTGGTTTTGGAGGTCATAATGCAGCAATCGTTTTAAAAAAATATGAGTGAATTAACTTTCGCTTCTTATTTCTAAAATTCAAGATCCTCAAGAGAAATTTTAGTTAGTTACCTTAATGGGTCACTTCGAAAAAGCCCTTTTTTCTTAAGGGCTTTTCTTATGTTCATAAAGCCCTATTTTTCAATTACCTATTAGCTACATCGACTAATTTAGTTAACAAAACAGTTAAGATTCCTTGCCCACGATAGTTTTCCGAAACAAACATATATATGCCTTGTCACTCTTATTGGTATTGAACCACAAGCAATAATTCTTCATTAATCTTTTATCATCATATTAACAAGGTCTAAATTTTTCTTCGATTAAGAACATGACCATAAAAAAGATCTAGTACAAATGACTAGATTCTCTTTTTAATATCTTCCCTTATTGATTCAATGAGAGTACCTGATAAATTTGTTGGAAGAGATGAACCATCCTTAAAAACCCATGTATTAATTATTTCAAGATCTTCTTTTTTAAAAGTGATGCTATAATCTTTATCTTTGTGAGTAAAATCAGCTGTAACCGATTCTTCACCATTAAACTCGTCATCAATAATCATATTTTTGATTTCATATGGCTTCACGATGTAATCTCCTTTTTATCATTCTTGTATATAGAATGGGCTTTATATGATTGTTTATTCATTTTTTTCACGCCAATTCAAAAATCGAAGGGTCATTTTAGGAGATGAAAGCATTATAACTAATCAGAAATCAAAAGGTGCAGGTATAGTTGAGCATTCATATTTTCTCTCCTTCGGTTCTTCATTATTCAGATAATAATAATTCCCCCAAAAGATTATGTATAACCCCCCCTAATGTTTTGATTGACTTTATATAGTAAACTCAATCATTTATTAAGGATGAATTAGGTTACCCACATGTTTTTTCTTTTCTAAACTCTTTTCCTGAATTGTTCCAGTAACGCATGACTATGAAGAATGGAGATTTCAGGCTGATGATAAAACTTGTCTTAAGGGGAAAATCGGAGCATATGCAAAAGGAAGCAAGTTGCACTGTTAAATGTCCTCTTCCTTGTTTTTTCTTATAAACCAAACAACAATAAAAAAAGCGTTACTTACTGAGCAAAGTAAGTAACGCTTGTCTTCCAATCCTTACCCAAGCAATGATTAGTGGGTACTTTTTCACTTCTACGTTAACACAGGAACTATCTAATGGTTTAATTAGGATTCCCCATCATCAAAAAATGAATCAAATCCCCCATCAAAATCCTCTAGTGCTTCTTCAAACACTTCCTCAATATCAAAACCTTCCATCATCTCTGTAAATAGCATCGTCCCTAAAACACCCACTGCTAATCCACCAACCATTCCAGGTATAGCGTTTCCCATTTGGGAAGCGCGACCATGATGCTGGTTTGCGGAATAAGAGAAAGGCTGTGTAAAAGCATAAGGCTGATCAATAGCTTCCGATATATATTTTCCTAGTAGTTTTTCAAGTCCGGCTTCATGCTCAAGAACATTTTGATTTAAATGAAACTCACGTTTTGCTTCAATTTCCTTGTATCCGTTTTTACAGTCAACTTCCATCCAGACCCGGATACCTGATTCTTCATTGGCAAATCGCATTTCAACTTCATTTACTTGTCCCATGAATTGTTGAGTGGGAAAAAAAGCAAATTCCTGTCCATATTGGTCGAGTTTACCCGAGTCGGCTGTCTCGCGAAAACCTAATTGGGCCATTGCATTAAAAATGGCTTGGATAGAATTCTGAGGTTGGATGACTAGCCGGTCTACATCTTTGCGGTCAACCCCACCCTCAATATCAAGATGTGTATCCAGATAGTATGAGACAGTTCCCCTAGAAATAGGTATATTCGTAGGCAGGACGTAATGAAAAGGAATGCCCTTACGTTCATTGGGGTGAATACAATCTCGATTAATTAATGGTATATGGGCAACTTCCTTAGAAACGCTTCCTTGTTTTAATACCACATTCATCATAAGCCGGACAGTCAATTGATTAATTTTCTGTTCCACCTCACCACCTTGAATGACAACCTCCCCTTGAATGCTTTCTCCCGCTTGATAATTACGATTACCACATTGTAAATCTACAGTTGCGGCTCCTTTTCCTAAACTTGCTAAAATCTTTTTGAACATGCTTCCTCTTCCCTTCGAAATTATCTCAAACCGTCTTAAGAATATGTAAATAAAAAGTCGCGTAATAAGAAATGACAAGAAATCTATTCGCATTTCATGAAATTTCTTAATTACTCTTGATAGTAATACGTCGAAAAATGAAAATAGTTTCAAATGAATTTACTGCAGTAGGTGATTTCATATAATAAAGGAGTAGGTCCCCCCTTAAATGCATGCGCTTACATTTATTTTTGCATTGACACTTCTCTTTTTGTCAACAGTTCAGTTCATAATAAAAACGAAAGGCAACACTAAGATTTAAATAATTTCACTTCATTTAAATCTTACTGGGCAAAGGAATATTCCTATCTAAGATATGTAGAAATAACCGACTTCACTTAGTACTTAAAGGAAGTAAGAAACCATATTATAATTTCTTGATTAAGGATTGCAACTCATCTTGAAGGTTTCCTTTTGAAAAAGCAGAGTGAAGAATTTCATGAACAGTATTTAAGGAAATTTGTAGTTTTTCTTCCCCTAATCTAGTTAAACGTGTGTAAATACCTCGTCGGTCATCTTCGCATATTTGCCTTTGTAATACGCCGCAGCTTTTTGCTTCCAGTCTGACTACCAGCCTAGATATAGCACTCTGACTTAATCCTACCATCTCTTGTAATTGTTGCAGCCTCAACTGTTTTTCACTTGTTTTGGATAAAAAGTAAAGAACGTAAAACTCTTTTAACGAAAGGTTATGATTTTTTTGCAAGGCACTTTCCAGCTCATTCGTAATGCTCATTTGAATATTAGTAAGAGATAGCCAATTATCTAAATACTTCTTTTCTTGGTTGTTTTTCATGCACATTCCACCCTGTTCTATCCTTTATAATTAAAATTGATTATCTTCATTCAATTAAATAGTTCTAATTCATTAAAAATTAATTTTCCAAAGCTGATATTTAATGATCTAACTTTTTGACAAAGTACGGGCCATATTGGCAGTCTCCATGTTGTTAAATTGTTCTCTTCATTTTAGACGAGTTTCTTCTTTTTGTCTAAGTTTGAATTATTCCATAAAAAAAACAGTCAAAATGACTGCTCCTTTTTTCATGAATTCAGTGTAACTGAACAGGATCCAATTTCATTTCCACCCCAGTTTAGTGAAAGCTTGTCTTGGTCTGAAAGAGGGCCTACACCACTTGGAGTACCTGTAAAAATAATATCTCCTTTCCCAAGACCAAAATGCTCTTCTGTAAATTCTATAATCGTTTGCAAATCAAAAAGTAAGTCTTTAATATTTCCGACTTGTACACGCTCTCCATTTTTCAACAGGGAAAAATCCATTTGTTCACATGCTTCGACACCTGGAAACGGAATGAAATCACTAACAACAGCTGAATTTTTGAATCCTTTAGCCAAAAGCCAAGGGTGCTGTTTTTGTTTTAACTGTGATTGAACATCTCTAAGCGTTAAATCCAACCCAATGGCCATGCTATCTACTATTTCATCTACTTTCATTCCTGATTCGAACTGTTTTGCGATATGTATGACAAGTTCAGTTTCAAAATGAACGGAACCCTGATTACTCGGCAACGTGATCGACTGACCATTTGCTTCCACAAGTGAATGAGTTGGTTTTGAAAATAAAAAAGGGGAAGTTGGTATTTCATTATTCAACTCTTTTGCATGCAAGGCATAGTTTCGACCTACACAATAGATATTTTTAATGTCTTTCATCATAAAGCTCACTCTTTTCTTTTAAGAAATAAAAATTAATATTAAGAAGTATTTGCAAATTTCCTTAGTCATGATAATTAATACGGAGCCAATCTATCATACTCCGATTTAAGTATATTTTATATTTTTCTGACTTTTTATACAACTGTTAAACCTATAATAATGAAAGGTTAGACTGGATTCGCTTATGCTAAAACGGATTCGAATAAAATAGAAATTTTTCACTTCGTTATGTGGAACATAAACCGGATGTGATGCCTGCTCTTCTTTTTCCTTTATAAAGTGTTTAAACAACTCTCAGAACCAGATTTTTCATTTACACAAATAACAACGCCCCATTCTCTATTACCCTTCAGTTTTGTCGCTTTTTTTTGTCATCGAAAAAAGACGCATAGAACGCTACCCCTTTACCACTTTAGATCGACTGCATAATTCGTGCGAGTTCTTGTTCTAAAACTGCGGGCTCGTTTGCGTAATTGTAAATACCTAAAAACTTCTCTATAGCCTCTGGATGGGAACTGATTAGCTTGTTGACTGCTTCCTGTTGTTCAGATATGCGTTCATTCTTCGAAATTTGGCATCCCATGTGAAACCGAACCATAAACTCATCTTCTATTGCCTTTTGATATTCTTCAGACATTTGATTTGTTTGATCGGATTGTCCCTTATATTTTAATAGAATATTGGATAATATACGTGCTCCACATATAGCATCATGGATCCCCTGCGCCATGCCAGGATCTTTAAAACAAACTGCATCCCCAACCAATGCCCATCCTTTTCCCATTCCTTTATACCAGTAATTATCATATCCCATAATGCCTTTGACAGGTTCTACGATTTCTGCATTTTTCAAGCGTGCTCCAATTGTTGTATTAGGAAAATTATCGGTCAAGAGATTGCGTAGACAGCTTTCCGGATTTAATTTCAACCGTTCTATCCATTCCTTATTTTCTAATGGAAAAATGCCAACAACAACATATAAATCATCATTCGTCGGAAAAAGAATGGCTGTGTTATCTTTTATCTTGTATACTTCAAATTTAGGGACATCATCGTGGCGAAATCCAGAAAAATACCCAAAATAGATGCCGACTGCTGCCGGAATACTTATTTTAAGTTCACTTTTTACCAGCTTGCGAATAATAGAGGATCGGCCGTCTGCCCCGACTACCAGGCGAGCTAAAAATTCTTGTTTCTCGTAGTTGCCGTCTAAACCTTTCACGCCTAATACTGTTTCATCATCACGGATGACATCCGTCACACGAAATCCTTCTAAAACGGTTACATTCATTTGAGATTTGGCTTGTTCAAGTAGGATATGATCGAGGTAAGTTCTTCTAATACAATAACAACTGTCCTCTCCGTAAACCACAGGGATGAGACCTTCTATCACGGTATCCTCAAATTGAAATTTAATATCCCGTACCGGTGGTGCTTTTGTTTCCAGCAATTTGTCCAGGACACCCAATTCTCTAAGAAGAGCGACTGTATTATTGAAAAAGGTATGGGTTGATAATGTGTCCCTTGGAAAAGTCGATCGGTCCACTAACAACACATGGAAACCTGCCTTAGCAAGATAAATTGCCAGTGCAGAACCGGCACATCCAGCACCGGTAATGATGACGTCATACATCTTATTCATCTTATCACTCCATTTTCAAGTACAATTATTAACTTGCTTATCCATTGGCAGAGTTTGATAAAAATTTACTACATATCATAAAAGTATGGAAGTTAAAACAAAAAAAGTACAGAGAATTCCAAGGTCGATCTCATCTATGTTAAGGATCAATTTTTACTTCTTCTTATAGAACTCCCTCAGTTAATTAAGGATTTCATCGGTTAGAGTAATTACAAAGGCACTTCCTCAACCCCACTAGCATATACAAAAAAAGCATTTGGTATATTGTTTGCATCTTTAAAGCACCAAGTTGAAAAAACAGTCCATATTTCCAAATCGGTTTCAAGTAAAGTGTAATAAGTAGTGCTATTCTAGGATTACATAGTATGAAATTACATTATCAGGGAAAATTTTAAAAAGCCAGAATATAAAACCAACAATAATGAATAACCGTACAAAATAAAAAACCATAATCCTTTGTTGGAGATGCCCTTGATTGGTAGGTATAAATTCATTTATTTTGGCAAAAAAACTGCACCTCCAATTGTTAGATGTTGTCTAACAATTGGGGTGCAGTTCAAGTTGTTGGCTCTTTGATTTAAAAAGTAGAAGCTAAATCTTTTGATCGTGCTATGGCATTTTCTTTAATTTCTTGTGCTTTATCAGGCATTGCTGCATGTCCTTCAACGAATATCCCTTCAAAGGAAGGCACTCCGAAGAATTGCATGATGATATTTAGATATCGGTGGCCCATTTCCAGTTCAGCTGCTGGTCCTTCTGAATAAACACCCCCACGAGCTTGAATATGCAAGGCTTTCTTATCAGTTAAAAGACCAACTGGGCCTTGTTCGGTGTATTTAAATGATTTTCCTGCAAAAGCTACGGAATCTATATATGCTTTCAATACTGGCGGGAAAGAAAAATTCCATAAAGGTGTTACAAATATATATTTATCGGCGGCTATAAATTGCTCACATAGCTCCGAGAGTCGACTAACTTTTGCTTTCTCTTCGGTCGAAAGTTCTTCAAAGCCCTTTCCAGATTGAAGTTTCCCCCAACCACTGAAAACATCTACATCAATTTGAGGGATATTTTCTTTATAAAGGTCAATATTCACAATTTCATGGCTAGGATTTACTTCTTTATAAGTGTCAATAAATGCTTTTCCAACGGCCATACTGTAAGATTGTTTATCATCATGAGGATGAGCTGTGATGTACAATACTTTTGTCATTCTGTATCTTTCCTTTCTTTTTACATATTTGAACATTCTAGTTTGTCTTGGAGATTCAACATTTATACAATCACTCGAATACCTTTAATTGATATGTATAAAATTAAATCCGATAAATAGAAATTTGTTTTAGAAAGGTATTACCAAACTTTTTTCATACTCCCCATTGCTAAGATAAATCCGTTACCGCCGAGAGCGTAAAGCACAAAGTATTTCATGTTCCTCGTTTTCAATAATGGCAGCTACTACGTTGATAACTTTTTTCATGGAATCCTCCTATAGTGGTAATTCATTGTTATCATATCATTTTTATTTAAAGGAAATGTAAAAAGGTGTTTACCCATTTCTATTTTTGTATTTGTATAATCAAGTTATACAGTAATCAGAGGTAGCTTGATAAAGAGGCTATATTACGGAGGTGAAATATGAGCAAGTATGATGCTTTCTATAACTATTTGAAAAGCACCTGGTGGGCAAATGGAGGGTATATTCGATGAGGCAGGATGGAAAGTTCAAAGTGTAGTGTTAGGTGAGTATGTTGAATTTATAAGATGAAAATTTACGTAACGCGAACTAAAAAAAATGTAGAAGTGAATGTGGAGGCTGTTAATTAAACTATTAGGGTAAGGTAGGTAAGCAATTTTCTTGAATTAAAGTATGAGTGGTGGATTTTAATGAAAATAGTAAACAAATCACCAAAAAGTAACCAACGTTTACATTTGGACCTAATTAAAAATGGATGGGTTCCGATGAAAGAACCTAAGAATTTAATAAGTGCTATTTTGTTATCTATCCCTTTAATGATTGTCGCTGCCATTATCTCTATTGGGATAATAAATATCTTTTCAAATATTTCTTTAAGCGACTTTGGACTGACATCAAGTTCAATATCAATAACAATTAACCTAGGTATTATTTTTTTGCTAGTCTTCCTTTTAATACTTCACGAATTACTTCATTTGATTTTCATTCCTAATTTTATTAAATCAGAAAAAACATATGTAGGACTTACTCTTTTCGGGGGTTTTGTGATAACGGAAGAAGAGATTTTAAAATCAAGGTATATCTCCATTACAATTGCTCCCTTCATGATTATTTCAATAATTTTCCCATTAATATTAGGTGTATTTGGACTATTAACACCGCCACTGAAATTTTTGATAATTCTAAACTCAATGGCATCATCAGTTGATATACTTAATCTCCTACTTATAATTAAACAGGTACCGAATAATGCAATTCTGAAAAGTAATGGACCATACACTTATTGGAAAAAATCACTTAAATAAGAAAACTGTAAATAGAAAGTTTCCTTATTTTACAATATTCAGCAAAATATAAGTACTATTTGTTTTATACAAAAAGCTCGGTTAGTCAAAAAGCCGAGCTTTTGTTACTCTATTTTTTTCCATTTTTTAAAGCATTCATAATAACATTCGTAAATATTTTTCGAAGTTAACTCCTTCTACTTTAGGAATTTGCTCCAAGGAGGAATCATTGATAGCCTCTGTCAGGAATGCCACTGCGAGCTGTACGGATTTTTCTAGGTTCTCTCCACGCATCATGCTTCCCATAATCACAGATGCAAATAAATCACCAGTACCTGAATAGCTTTCACCGTTATACTGCGTCGCACTATAAAAGGTTCTACTTCCGTCCAAATACATATTTCCGATAAACTGCTTCTCTGAATCTGCTGACGGTGGATTCATTCCAGTGATGATAACCTGAGCTCCCGTTTCTTGCTGCAACATATTCCCGGCTTCTTCTATCGCTTTAATATAGTCCTCTTCGTTTGAATAGCTATGCAGCTTTTCATAAGACAATCCGGTTAATAAACAGCACTCTGTAACATTTGGTGTAATGACATCTGCACGCTTCACCAGTTCTCTCATAAGTACCAGTAATTCATCGGTAAAAAGTTTATAGACTTCTCCTATATCCCCCATTACTGGATCAACAAGTAAAATGGTTTCTTTTGTATAAAATTTATCTAAAAAATGGAAAATATTATTAATTTGCTCTTCACCAGTAACGAAGCCGGTATAGATTCCATCAAAGGTTACATTAAGCTTGCTCCATTCTTCTATGAAGTATTTCATTTTGGATGTAAAATCTTCACAAAAAAAACTTGGATATCCGGTTTGCGCAGTCAATATGGCCGTTGGTAAAGGGCATGCCTGCACGCCCATGACCGAAAGAACCGGAATTGCAGCTGTTAATGAACATTTTCCAAAAGATGATAAATCCTGTAGTACAGCAACTTTTTTCATAATAACCTCCATATGGCCTATCCACTTTAAACTTTATTTATCTTATCATAAATCAGCTAAAAACAGTCATCTCCTCTCTCTTTTCAATACGTATAATATCTGTATTTTTTATCAACTGACCTCATAGTTTTTTAATAAATTGACACTTTTATAGACACCAGTCTTTTGCTAAAATCATAGGAAAATTCTAGTTAGGAAGGTTTACAGATATGCAAAATACACAAAGTTATTCAAGGTCAAGTCAAAAAACTATGGATTTAATTATTACCGCAATGTTGATTGCACTTGTGTTCCTATCTACTTTCTTTTTGAATATTAAACTGCCAATTGCCGCAAATGGAGGGTTAGTTCATCTAGGAACAGCTATGCTTTTTATTGCATCTATTTTATTTGGTCCTAAAAAAGCAGCTCTTGCTGGTGCGATAGGAATGGGGTTATTTGATATAGTTGGAGGGTGGACATTGTGGGCACCTATCACCATTGTGGCGCGTGGTTTGCAAGGATATATAGTTGGTAAAATCGCTTGGTCAAAGGGTCGCAACGGTACTAGCATTGCTTTCAATGTAATAGCAACAATCGTTTCCATTCCATTTATGATAGCTGTTTATTATATTGGTGAAGGGATTCTATACGGTAATTGGATTGCACCTTTAGCTTCGATACCTGGAGATCTCGTTCAAAATATATTAGGAATTATCGTTGCCGTTCCAGTTTGTGTGGCTTTGAAAAAGGTTCCTTATTTTAAGTAAATTCGCTACAAAGGTAAACGTCAAGTAGCCCCCAAATACTACATGGATGGTGTATTTCGGGACTATTTTTTGTTTGCTTCCCTTTTTATCGGTACTCTGCATGCAGAGGGTAAACTAGATGACCACGGCAAGACTTTATCTATTTCTTTTTTATTCGTAAGATCCATATTTGGTAGCATTTCAAACAAATAGCGAAGATAATGATAGGGACTCAAATCGTTCTCTTTTGCTGTTTCAACCACACTATACATGATGGCACTCCCTCTAGCACCTCGCGGTGTATTAGAAAACATCCAATTTTTTCTCCCAATCACAAACGGCTTAATGGAACGTTCACTTCTGTTGTTGTCGATTTCTAAATGTCCGTCCAATAAAAAAGCTTCAAGATGATTCCATTGATTCAAACAATAAGTGATGGCTTTTCCTAGCGCGCTTTTTGGTAGAACGAGATCTTTTTGTTCATAAATCCATGCTGAAAAAAGGTCCAGAATGGGCCTGCTTTTTTCCAGTCGCTGCTCATATCGTTCTGTAGAGTCGACATGTTTTAGCTTTCTTTCGATAGAATAGAGTTGATTACAGAAATACAACCCTTCGCTCGCCTTCACCTTTTTTCCCTGCTGTGAATCAGGTAAAGCCTTTAAGGCTTCATCAAACTTACGTCTGGCATGCGCCCAACATCCCACAAGGGTGACATCCGGTACTTGATTGTAACCACTATATCCATCCACTTGTAAATAACCTTGATAACCCGTTAAAAAACGTTTCGGGTGTTCGCCTGCTCTTGTTGGTTGATAGTCATAGAGAACAATGGGGATATCATCTCGCCCTGTGCGATATAACCACCAAGCAGCTTTGGATAATCCACTTTCTTTAAAATCTTGGATGTGGGCTTCCCATTCCTTCTTTATAAGTTGTTTTGTCATAAAAAAACCTCCACATATAGGATGTAAGGAGATTATCTCATGCCTTATTTACAAATTGTAGGTGGGGAATATTTGACGCTTACTTACCGCCCATAAAACGGCAGATTAAGGAAGGTTTAAATCTTCTTTAAATTTGTAAGAAAGAGTATGAATTTTGGTTATGATATAACAAGACAATCCGGTTATTTAGGAGGCTTAAGAAAATGACGAATTCAATTAAATTTGATCTGCACACTCACCATGAACGATGTGGACATGCTATCGGCACAATTGAGGATTATGTAAAACAAGCCATTGAATACGGCTTGCAATATATTGGGATTTCTGATCATTCTCCATATTTCTATAGTGAGGACGACCATCTCTACCCGACTATTGCAATGGCAAAAAGTGAACTTGTCCCTTATATCGAGGAAGTACTTCGTTTAAAAGAAAAATATGAAGGTAAAATTCACGTGTTATTAGGAATGGAAAGCGATTTCTTCCCTGATCACATTGAAATCTACCGTGATCAATATCTTTTACACCCTTTTGACTACATAATCGGATCTGTTCATTATGTTCAAGACATTAGCATTTTTAAAAGAGGGCGTTGGAATGGTTTAACTTCTAAAGAACAGTCAGGATTAAAGGACAAATATTATGAATTAATACAGAAATCTGCAAAAAGCGGAGTGTTCCAAATCTTAGGTCATATTGATGCAATGAAAGGGTTTTATCCAGCCTTTTCTTCCATTGAGACAGACAGTATTGAAAAAACGTTAAAAATCATTGGTCAAGAAGATATCGCCATTGAGATTAATACCTCGGGAAAAACAAAAGATTGTGGTGGGTGGTATCCAGCTGATGACATTTTAGAACGAGCTCTTTTCTATAATGTGAAGGTAACATTTGGATCGGATTCGCATACACCTGAACGTATCGGCGATGATTTTGAACTAGTTAAGAAAAGACTAAAGGAGATCGGCTTTTCTGAGTGGGCTTACTTTGTTAACAAGCAAAGGATTCTCACTCCACTTTAACCTTCAGTCAATAGGATTAGAATTGGTTCCATTCGTTCAAGGATATGCAGTTTTATGCTAAAAATAAGGCACTTTTCGTAAAGATTGTTGTTTTTAAAACGAAACTATTAAGGTTGATTGGAGCGCAAGTGCGAGACTCCTGCGGGAGCAGCGGGACAGGCGAGCCCCACAGGCGTTTACGCCGAGGAGGCTCACCGCCCGCCCCGCGGAAAGCGAGCATCTGGAGGGGAAATCAACCACACCGCTTTACTTGGTAAATAGTATGCGAAAACAGCCAAAATAAAAAAAGCCGACCAATAAAAGGTCGGCTTCTTCAATTAATCTGTCCTTTTGTTTTAGGAAGAGTTCTCTCTTTCATTAAATAGCTGAAGCTGGTCTGTTTTAATTCCCCGGGGTCGCCTCGTTTACTGGCTGCTGAACTTGTACCTTGTCCCCTATTTCAATGGACAGCAAATCCTCACCTACTATAACTGTTCCTTCATATGCTTTTTTTGTTCTTTCGAGCAAATCAGCTTTTTCTTCAGTTAATCCTCCCAATAATACAATATGTGAGTACACTGCAAGTTTTGGCTGTATTTGGCTAAAGACTTTACCTGCTTCCTCAGGTGTAGTGTGAAGATCAAGGATATTGGCTATTGATTCTGAATCATTATCAGGTCTTGCAGCTGCAACCTCATGAATGACTGCGTCTGCACCTTTAGCAAATTTAATTAAATTTTCATTATAGCGGGTGTCACCCGAGAAGACTACTGAATGTCCTTTGTAATTAACCCGATAACCGAAAGCAGGCTCAATTGATTTATGGTCAACCTTAAAGGCTATTACTTCAATTCCCTTTTTTTTATAGACAATCCCCTCCTTGATATCATTTGCGACGATACTTGCTCCTTCAATGTTTCCATTTCCAGAATCATCTCTTGCATCCAAATCGGCTTTGAATGCTTTATTCATATGTAACATCATTTTCTCGGTTCCCTTAGGTCCCCAAACCTTAAATGCTTGCTCTCGTTTCCCTCCTGTTGGTAAAGAACCTGTAAGCTATACGTCTGGTAGGCCGATTGTATGATCCGAATGCAAATGAGTAAGAAATAACTTGTCAACACTGCCTGGTAGCATATTCATTTTATATAATTGTAAAGCAGTTCCACGTCCAGCATCAAAGAGGAGTTTATCATCACCAACTTCTACAAGTATTGATGGACCGGAGCGGGTTGTACTTAAAAGAGGAGAACCTGTTCCTAAAAGAGTTACTTTAAAGTCCGTTTGCTGTTCAGCTGTTTGGCCAAAAGAAGGAAGAAATAATGATAATGATAGAATTTTTGAAACTCCTAACAAAAAACCAAAAGAAGTATTCCTTATTCTTTTCGTCATAACAAAAACCCCCTGTCAGATTATTCCCCTAAATACATGGAAGAATAAACCACTTGTTTTGTATATAAAATATAGTTTCAGATTTCACTCCCACAAATTGAATATTACAATATTTATAATATTCAGTCAATAATACCCGAAGTAAATCCTGTATACTAATTCACCCTCCATCAAAACAACTCAAGCTGAAATTATTGGATTTCATATAGGGTCAATTGTTCATACTAAAGAGAAAATATCTGTTAAGAAGGAGCTTATATGACAAACAAAAAAAATAATAACCATAATCCAGCGCAACATAAAAGTCAGGTTAGTCGATTAACTAAAGAAGTAATGGAAGTGGATACAGATGTCAATGAAGATCCCAATCGGGAAAAATTATTAGATGAATCCGTTGACTCTTTTCTAAAATCGAAAGAAGGACAAGGGTATTAGACGAGGAATTGTGGTCGAGATTGTCTTGTTTTCAGGAGCGTTTTTTTTATTTTCTTTCTAATTCAAATGGGCCGCTCATGAAGCTTTGAGAGGCCCATTTTGTTTCTTATCACGAACGCTTTTCTTCTTGGGGTACCGCAAGCAAGCGTTGAATTATGATGTCTTAATGCACTAAAGCTCCCATTTGTTGAAAATGACGATATAATGTTAGTGGAATGATTGTATTCGCAAAAGGAGGTCCGTTTCTTGAATATTTTAATTTTGGGTGCAACTGGACGAGTTGGGGGGCAATTAGTTACTTATAGTCTCCAAGACAGACATCATGTTACAGTTTTGGTTCGCACTCCTGGGAAGATTGGAATGAACAATGCCAATTTAACCATTATTCAAGGTAATGTTTTAAATAAAGATGATATCGTACGTGCCATGCATGGGATTGATGTAGTTTTTAGTGCACTGAATACTGATGGGACAACCACTTTATCAGAAAGTATGCCACTAATTATTGAAGCAATGGAAAACGAAGGTATCCAACGAATTATTACCATTGGAACAGCAGGTATCCTGCAAAGTAGAACAACCCCGAATATTCTGCGTTATCAGTCACGTGAATCTAAGCAGAGGTCTACCCGCGCAGCGAAAGAACATCATAAAGTTTACGAAATGCTTAAACAATCAACACTTCAATGGACTATTGTCTGTCCTACATATTTGCCGGATGGAGAAAGTGTAGGTACATATCGTGTGGAAGGTGACTTTTTACCGGAGAATGGGGTTGAAATATCCGTTCCGGATACAGCAGAATTTGCATTTAGCCAAATAAAAACTAGTGATTATTTAAATTCACGAGTAGGTATTGCCTACTAAACATTCCTATTTGCATTACTCACTTGGAATCGTAGATGAAGTGAAGAAACCAGTACGTCCGCTTAGCCGGTTCAATTATCTTCGTAAATGTTCACAATCGCTGAACAATTGCCAAGAATATTTACCGGTTTCTTTTGGGCGAAGATTTCGCCCGTACCTTGTTCATGAACATTCCATTCCAATGTGCTATATTTCCCCTCCAAAAATAGCCACATTCTGCCTGTCAGGAGCAAACGCTAGCCCGTTCCAATTCAATACAGTCTGTACAAATCCCAGTGAGTCGGCATTGTACCTCCCCGCGATCCTCTGATATGCTTCGAGCTCATATATGCCATCCCTATTGTAATCAACCGGATATAAACCAGATAAAGGATTGACCCATCCTTCTATCGGCGCCTTCAATTCACCATCCTTGTTATAAATTTCAGATAAATATTCCTTATCCTTATAAGTAAGGTCAAGAATGTACCTTTCTTTTAGATAATCACTGTTCACCTTTGCTTTGTATTGGTTTTCATAATTAACAGCGTATTTATAGGTTTCATCGAATGCGTCTGAATTAAAAATGGTCATGAGTTGACCGTTAAGATATGAAAAAACATACGCATAAATGGAACCACCGCTTCCTCCTGTATCAATGACCACTAAAATGTCATCCCCTTTGTTACCTGTAAAATCACCAAGAAAAAGGGTCGGATTATATCCTGCGTTATTTTTCATGGGAACTTGTTCATATTGATTAGTCCTCCCATTTTGGATAACCAAAGTTACATTCCTCCAAAAGGGGCTACCAGGGGTTTTGTTTGCGGTAAGAAAAACATTGTCCTTTATCCCGTCCCCATCAATATCACCTTGCTTTGAGGTCACTGTGACTGTTCTGTACAAGTTCATTTCCCTTGCAAGAGCAGATTGAAGGCCCAATTGCATGTCTAGCAGCTCCTGCTTTGAAGGATAAGGATTTGGAAACGCCAAGGCGTTATCAATCGTTTGCATCGCTTCACTTGTTAAACCGGCCCTACTTTGAGTCTCAGCCAAACAGTACCAATAATAGGGGGCATTCGTTTCTTGTATTTTTGAGTAATAGTAATGAATCACTTTTCTGATATCATACGTTTCCAACTACATCCCACCTGTCTCTTTATTATCCATATGAATTATATGCGGGAATTTATTGAATAGCATTGTGTGCATATCTATTGCTGGAAACAACTATATTGTCCTTTTCAAATATATCACTCTAATTATGAATGATTTCGGGCATAATACCTTTTATACAAATTTTCGCTTGCATATATTTATTTAATTTGCTATTATAACTGACGAACGTTCGTTAAATTATGAGGTGATATTATTGAAAAGTAATGAAATTAAGGAAGCCGCTCTAAAATTTTTCACGATTCATGGTTATGAAGGAGCGTCCCTTTCTCTAATAGCTGAAGAAGTTGGCATGAAAAAGCAATCCATTTACGCCCATTTTAAGGGCAAGGATGATCTTTTTCTGCAAGTTTTACGTGATGCGAAAGAGACGGAGCTATCTTCGAAACTCCAATATTTCAGTAAAGTCGATTCAAAAAATCCTGAAAAAGATTTATATGGATTCCTGCAATTGGTCATCGATCTTTTCCAAAAAAATGAGCATATAAAGTTTTGGCTGCGTATGTCCTTTTTTCCGCCAGCACATCTTGAAAAAGAAATCGGGCAGGAAGTCATAGATATAGAGGAAAAGGTACAGGCAATCCTGGAATGTAAATTCCAGGATTGGATCAATGCCAAATTAATCGTCGAAGATGCAGCCATAACGCCAACCTATGCTTTCTTGGGAGTAGTGGATTCCATTTTGCTTGAGCTTGTATACGGCAATGATGAGAAACGGCTGAAGGATAAATTGGCAGCCTCTTGGAAAGTGTTTTGGAGAGGTATTTCAAAAAAATGATTCACAAAGAAAGTGGTGTTAACACATGAATAAACCAATTAAAGAACAAAAGGCGGTATTAATTATTCTTCTAAGCAATATATTCATTGCTTTTCTGGGAATTGGACTCATCATCCCCGTCATGCCGTCATTTATGAATATCATGCATTTATCAGGAAGTACGATGGGCTATCTTGTTGCCGTATTTGCGGTATCACAGCTTGTTATGTCTCCATTCGCAGGTCGTTGGGTTGACCGTTACGGCAGAAAGAAAATCATCATCATCGGCTTATTCCTTTTTGGTGTTTCAGAACTGATCTTCGGTATCGGGACAAACGTATCGGTGTTTTATTTATCAAGGATCCTAGGCGGAATCAGTGCTGCCTTTATCATGCCAGGTGTTACTGCATATGTTGCGGATATTACATCCGTTCAGGAAAGGCCAAAAGCAATGGGCTATATTTCAGCCGCCATTAGCTTGGGCTTTATAATTGGACCAGGGATCGGTGGCTTTGTTGCAGAATATGGTATACGCTTGCCCTTCTTCCTTGCGGCGGCCATTGCTTTTTTAGCATGCCTTTCATCAATATTCATTTTAAAAGAGCCGATGACAAAGGAACAGCTTGCGAAAGTTTCTGCAAATATAAAGCAAACGAACTTTATAGGCGATTTAAAAAAATCACTAAACCCGATTTACTTTATTGCGTTCATCATCGTATTTGTCCTCGCTTTTGGTTTATCAGCCTATGAAACTGTTTTTAGCCTATTTTCTGATCATAAATTCGGCTTCACGCCGAAGGATATTGCAATCATCATTACAATAAGCTCCATTTTCGGAGTTGTTGTGCAAGTATTCATGTTTGGAAAACTGGTGGATATTCTCGGCGAAAAGAGGCTTATCCAATTATGTTTAATCGTCGGTGCCATTTTTGCGGTAGCGTCTACCATGATTTCTAGCTTTTTGGCAGTTCTAGTGGTAACTTGCTTCATCTTCCTTGCATTTGACCTGCTTCGTCCGGCATTGACAACATTTTTATCAAAAGCTGCCGGGAAAGAACAAGGATTCGTTGCTGGAATGAACTCCACCTATACGAGCTTAGGGAATATCGCCGGGCCATCCATGGGAGGATTGCTGTTTGACGTAAACATTCACTACCCTTATCTTTTTGCTGCTGTCATTATCGTCATTGGCCTGGGCATTACAGTCATTTGGAAAGAAAACCGATTGACAGAAAGCTTAGCGAAATATTAATGTCCCGGATTGTAATTCCTTACTTCCCCAAAGCACCTTTCCTATTCGTGCTGGAAAACTCTCAAACTTGAAAAATGATATTCTACTAAAAAACCCCTTGTCCAAATTGGGCAAGGGGTTTAAATTATCCAGATAAGTCATTTTTGCTATTATTATTTAAGAGTGTGATTCTGTTTTATATTACTGATGATATACGCTCCAAATTAATTCTGAATTTATATCGATCTTTACAGTAGACAGATCTGACAACCCCAAGGGGTCGAATGGTATCCAGGATAATTCTTCGTTCTATCAGCAATATAGGTGAACCTTCGGCTACCTCGAGCATTTCCGACTCTTTTTTTGAGCGATGGAGGCTTCAATTTCCTGTCTGCCCTGCTGGATTTGTAAGCCAATTGGAAAAGAGCAGAAGGCACATCGATATTTGATGTGCTTCTGCTCTTTTTTGAATACCTGAAAATCATGGCGAACTATTCTATTCTATTTATTTACTGGCCTAGCAGCATGGAGACATACTTCACTTCTAAATATTCATCCATGCCGTAGTGTCCCCCTTCCCTGCCTAAACCACTTTCCTTCATCCCTCCAAAGGGTGCTTGGGCAGTGGATGGGGCACTGTCATTAATACCGACAATCCCATATTCAAGACTATCCGAATAGGCAACTGCCTTATTTAATGACTCGGTATACACATAAGCTGCCAGGCCAAAATTCGTGTTATTGGCCCGATCGATCGCCTCTTGATCGGTTTTGAATGTACTGACTGGCGCAATTGGCCCAAACGTTTCTTCCTGCATGCACAGCATATCATCCGTTACATTGGAAAGTATCGCTGGTGCGATAAAATATCCTTGTTTTTCATCGACTTTTGCGGTTTTATGGATGATGGCCCCTTTACTTGCAGCATCCTCTAATTGAAGCTGGACTTTTTTAACAGCGGCTCCATCTATCAATGGACCAAGATCGGTTCCTTCCATTCCATTTCCAACCTTCAAAGTTAAAACGGCTTCTTCAAAAGCTTGTAAAAACGTCTGTTCAATTGTCTCATGGACGAATATTCGGTTCGCACAAATACATGTTTGTCCAGCGTTCCTGAATTTCGATTGAATCAAACCATTTACTGCTTCTTCGATATTAGCATCCTCGGCAATGATGAACGGAGCCAATCCACCGAGTTCAAGCGAGACTTTTTTTACTGTTTCTGCCGCCTTTTTCATTAGATGTTTCCCTACAGGGGTGGAGCCAGTAAATGTGATCTTTTTAACACGTGAATCATTCATCCACACGTCTGACACATCTCCCGGTTTTTGTGTTGTTACAATATTTATCACACCGGCCGGAATGCCTGCTTCCTGCGCACTTTCAACTAATAGCAAGGCGGTCAAAGGCGTTTGTTCCGCGGGTTTGATGACTACGGTACATCCTGCAGCAAGGGCTGGCGCCACTTTCCTCGTGATCATGGCAGCAGGAAAGTTCCATGGGGTAATGGCAGCAACGACACCGACTGCCTGCTTTTGCACTAAAATACGCTTTGAAGCAACAGAGGCTGGAATGATTTCCCCATAGTTACGCTTTGCCTCTTCAGCAAACCATTTCACGAAACTTGAAGCATATTTCATTTCACCTTTTGCTTCGGCCAATGGCTTTCCTTGTTCCAGTGTCATGATCGTTGCGATTTCATCCAGCCTGTTCTCAATGATCGTGTACCACTTCTCAAGTAATTCGGCCCTATGATATGCACTGGTTTTCGACCAAGTCAGAAAAGCAGCTTGAGCTGCATCCACAGCAGCCTTTGCCTCTTTTTCGTCAGCGTCCGGAACATAACCCACAGGCTCCAATGTTGCTGGATTTTCCACTACAAAATGACGTTCTGTATGAATAGGTTCGCCGTTAATATAAATTGGCCATTTTTCCACAACTTTTTTCATCCTGCTTTAATCTCCTCTTCTTCTGCATGATCTGTAAAAGTCTTATCATTCTCACCTTTGAAAAAGTCCTTGCCATATAGAAGGACACATAATAAAATTCCCGCTGCAAACGCCATTCCAGCACCTTTTATAACAAGGATGGCGGCAACGACCCCTGCAATTCCCAGGTCACGTTGGCTCTTCGCCTGCATCACACCGACGCGTACGCTAACATATCCTTGAACCAAAAGCGTTAAGGCCAAGGCCACACCGAGAATTGGTTCAACCAAGCTGACTACCGGCAATAAGAATAACCCTGTATTCGTACCCCAACGGAACGAGCCAGCACCGCCGAAGAAAGAATTCATGGCTTTCTTGCCATTCTTGAACCGTTCCACAACCACGACCTGCATGGCTGCCCACAACGGACCGCACATCGTTATATCAGGTCCGATAAAACTCATGATCACATTTCGGCCGCCAAAAATTAAATGGGCTCTGTTTGGATTGTAGTCCACTTTTTCATCTTCCCTGACCTCATCGGATTCAGAAAGCAACGCTTTTGTTTTCAGCACATCCCCGAATACAACTAAATAAGTGGCAAAAACAGCTGGAATCGCACTCAAAAAGAAGGTCAAGGCAGGGAAACCTAAACCGAACACAGTATAGTCCGACCAAAGCGTAGCAAAGTCCGGACTGCTGAATCCCCATTGAATATCAGGCCATTTTGCTTCACCAAAAATAGGGGCTACAATGACCGCAAGCAAGATTGCTGGCAATATCCCTAAATTGCCTATGAATACCCAAACTTTATTTCGCATTTTTAACTTTCCGAAATTTTTCGAAAAAAGCAAGTAAAAGGCAAATCCGATACAAATGCTTATTGTATAAGGAAATAAATCGAACTTTCCACCCACTTCGAAAATGGATACGACAGCACCAATTCCTGCCCCTAAAATGATGCCTGATTTAATTGCATTCGGCACTAATCGTACGACCTTACTGGCTAGTCCGGTCATTCCAAGCACTATCGATAAAATACCTAATGTTAATTGAAATGCAACGAGTGCATAGACCCGATCAGGCCCTTCCGGAAATTGCCCGACGAACAATACAAGCAATGGAACCGCAGGTGTAATCCAACCTGGTATAACTGGGTCCCCGAGTAAATGATGTGCTAAATACAATAATCCATTCAAGACAACGACGGCCAGAGCTACATCAAAAGGCATCCCCAGATGGTCTGCAAGCAGTGTAATCGCTCCAAGGTCAACTGCACACATCAATAACCCTTGAACATAGTCAGGCCACTCGAAACGATAATGGACAAATGGAAGTCTAATTTTAAAAGGTCCCGCAGGTATATACGATGTCTCATCTCCGTAGCGACGGTTTTTCCATTTCATATTGTTTCCTCCACTTAAAAGCCATAGGCTGAACGGTAAATTTTTTCGATATCCCGAACGTTTAATGCACGGGGATTATTGCGAAGTAAACGGACTTGTTTGATGGCCTCGGCAGCCATTTCACTTAAAGCCGATTCAGGAATGTCAAATGCACTGAGTGACTCAGGTATATCAACGTAACGGCAGATTCGGGTCATCGCTTCTATAGCTTTATCCGCTGCCTCATCATCATTTAAATGATTGACTTTCTCTCCAAGTGCTTCGGCAATGTCTCGGAACCTTTCCAAACATGCAATTTTATTCCACTTCATGACAAATGGCAGTAATAATGAATTGCTGACTCCATGTGATAAATGGAAGCGTCCTCCAAGCGGATAAGCTAATGCATGGACAGCTCCAACACCGGCATTTCCAAAAGCTAACCCTGCCATTAGGCTTCCCGTGATCATGGCTTCCCGCGCTTCCAGATTATCTGGTGCAGCATAAGCCTTTGATAAATTTTTTGCGATCAACTTCATGGCCCCAATTGCCAAAGCATCTGTAACGGGCGAAGCAAATTTGGAAATATAAGCCTCTACCGCATGGACAAGTGCATCCACTCCGCTCGCAGCCGTCACACTTGGCGGGCAAGTCAGCGTCATGACAGGCGATACAATCGCTACATCCGGTAAAAGATATGAACTAACAATTCCCTTCTTCACCTGTTCTGTTTTGTCCGATAAAATCGAAATATTCGTCACTTCAGACCCGGTTCCGGCCGTCGTCGGTATGGCTATTAAAGGCAAACCCGGAACTTCAATCAAATTCGTACCGAAATATGTCTCGATGCTACCTGAATTTGTAGCCATGACGGAAGAGGCTTTCGCAATATCCATAGCACTTCCCCCGCCTACCGCAATCAGTCCATCATGATTTCCCTCCCTGATAGCCCGTACACATAGATCAACGATTTCTATTTCCGGTTCAGGATTCACATCCGAGAAAATACCGTATGCTGATGAAAGTAGATCCTCAACCTTTTGCACTGCCCCGGCATCCAGTAAAATTTTATCTGTAACTATCAACGGATTTTTCATCCCTAATCGCGTAACCTCATCAGTCAGCTGCTGTAAAGAATCTGATCCTGTCACCAATTTGTTAGCCATTGAAAAAATTGAAATATTCATAGTCATCTCCCCTTTCATGTATTTATTAATGCAGGAATCATGCCAAAGTGAAAACGCTTAATTTATAAGGGGGATAACCTTTTTTTTGCCGATAACAATAGAAATAATGAGTAGAAATCAAATCAAAAAAACTAATTCGATTCGTTTTCTAATCGAATGTGAAATTTTTTCATTTTTTGCACCAAAGCGCTTTGACTGATATCCAAAGAGATGGCCGCAGCCCTTGTAGTCCCATATTTTTTCATCGCATTCAGGATCAGGGATCGCTCCAGCTCGGAAACGGCATCCTTCAATGAATGTTTTGTAGGTTTTTTTGATATGACCGGCTGGATGAAAGATGGTAAATTAGGCAAATCAATCGTATCATCATAAGTCGTGACGACCAGACGCTCTGCAAGACTTGCGAGCTCACGTATATTACCAGGCCACGAATAGTTCGTCAGCCATTCATAGCATTCCGGTGTCATCTTTTTCTTTTCATTATATTTTTCATTGAATTTTTTCAAATACATTTCTAAAAGTGGAATCGTTTCTTCCTTTCGCTGGCGTAAGGGCGGGACTTCAAATGATACGATATTAAGCCGGTAATATAGATCTTCCCGGAAAGACCCCTCTTGAACGAGGGAGGCAAGATCTCGATGAGTGGCTGTAATTAGCCTGACATCCACCTCTTTCATTTCGGTAGAACCTACTCTCATAAACTTGTTTTCTTCTACCACTTTCAAAAGTTTTACCTGTAACTCTAAAGGTAAATCCCCAATTTCGTCCAAAAATAACGTGCCACCATTCACTTTCTCGAAAATCCCCATTTTCCCATTCTTAAGGGACCCAGTAAATGCCCCTGGTTCATATCCAAAAAGTTCAGATTCCACCAAGTTCGCCGGGATGGCTCCGCAATTTAATTCAAGGAAGATTTTTTCCTTCCTGGTGCTTTTGGCATGTATGTACTTGGCGATTAAACTCTTCCCTACTCCCGTTTCCCCCTGTAACAAGATCTTCGCATCCGTTTTAGCTACTTTATCTGCCAGTTTAAATAAGGGAGTTGTAGAAGGTCCAATGATTATTTCTTGTAAATTGACCTGTTCCGAGCCAGGCAATAATTGAGAAATAGGTTGGAAAGATAGCTTTTGGCTGTCGATCGTGTACTTCATCCGGATTAATTCGGTAATATCCCTTACACTATTTATGACAAATATGACTTCATTCTGTGGCGATAGAATCGGTGTGGCCGATACGATAATCTTTCTTCCATTTCGAATTCTTTGTGTCAAGGTAACTTGATTCTTCGTCAGGATTGAGTCCAATGAAGCAGAAACCGATATCATACCCTGCTCAATTAAATAACTCATCGGTTTTCCGATAATTTCCTCTTCCCTTATTCCGGTAATACGCTGATAAGCTTGATTGATGAATAATGTCGTTCCAGCACCATCCGTGATATATACGCCATCATACAGGGCATTAAATACTACCCTGCATAAATCACTCTCAAAGAATGCTTGAAATTGTTCATATGGTATTGAATAATTGCGTAAATTTTGCAGCGGTGCATTCACAGTAATGAAATGGGATATAGGCTTCGTCAAATCACTCTGCTGCACTGCCGCAGATAACGCCTCTATTGTCAAAAACCCAATGAAATCTTCTGAATCATCCAAAACTTCCACTTCAGTGCTTCCTATGGGAAAACATGATATTGCTTCCTCCACTGTCATATCCGAATAAAACTTAGTCATCAATATCCACTCCTAACCTGATCCCTTTATGATACTATGTATAAATGCTTCACCGGTAAGACAAATCAATCCATATATGCTATTTCTGATTAAAGCGATAAATATGCATCGGAATGACACTTTCATCATACCAATGGTGTTTTTTATGCTCAAATCCATTTTCACTCACCAAAGGAAAACTCCCCCATTTGTTGTTTAGGATGAAAACTGCGCAAAAGCTAATTCCTTTGGACCACCATTATTTATAAGCTTAAGAACAATTTTTTGAGGGTTTTAAAAAGTTTCTCTGCCAAAAAACCTAATCCGTATTTGGATTAGGTTTTTTGACTTGCACAATTTGAACGTTGATTTCCGCTCCAGGCACTCGCTTTCCGCCGGCGGTTGGGGAGCCTCCTCGGCATGCGCCTAGGGGGTCTCCCCTAGACGCGCTTTTCCCGCAGGAGTCTTCGAACACCCGCTCCAATCATATGCTTAATTTGGGAACCAGCCTACCGGTTTTACATCGAGATTAATGTTGATCTGCTTAATTTCCTGATATTCATCCAAGCCGTATTTTCCCAAACTGCGTCCAATCCCGCTCTGTTTGTAACCGCCCCATGGCGCCTCGACATATGTTGGATGATAATCATTCACCCATGTAATCCCTGCACGAACTTTCTTGATCACACGCAATCCTTTTGCGCCATTGTTAGTGAAGACGCCGCCTGCAAGACCGTAGTCTGTATCATTTGCAAGTTTAATAGCTTCTTCTTCATCTTTAAACTTTTGAATGACAACGACTGGACCGAAGATTTCCTCTTGTACGATGCGCATGTCAGGTGTTACATCGGTGAAGACAGTCGGTGCAATGAAGTATCCTTTGTCAAGGCCGTCATCAACAAGACGGTAACCTCCTGCTGCAAGTGTCGCACCTTCCTGTTTGCCGATTTCAATATAATTTAAAATGCTATTCATCTGCGCTTCACTGACAATTGCCCCCATGTTGCTGTCTTCTGCAAGACCAGGTCCAACCTTGATTTTATTTGCGCGTTCCACATAGCGTTTTACATATTCATCATAAATGCTTTCTTCAACCAGGATGCGGCTACCTGATGAACATACTTGGCCTGCACCGAAGAAGATGCCAAATAATCCGTAATCTATGGCTGTCTCTAAATCTGCATCAGCAAAAACGATGTTAGGTGATTTACCGCCAAGCTCAAGGGAAATTTTCTTTAAGTTGCCCGCGGCTGCTTTCATGATAGTACGGCCAACATCCGTACTTCCCGTAAATGATACTATGTCAACGTCCTTGCTTTCTGCAATGGTTTGACCGACAACTGTGCCGCGGCCCATCACCATATTAGCCACACCTTTAGGGATGCCGACTTCCTCCAGGATTTCAAATAATTTCATTGCTGTTACAGGTGTCACTTCAGCCGGTTTATATACAATGGTGTTACCCGCCGCAAGGGCCGGTGCGATTTTCCAGACACTCATTAGAAGAGGGAAATTCCAAGGTACAATCAAACCGGCTACACCTACCGGCTCACGAACGACCATCGCTTGCACGGGAGCGGGAACTTGATAAGTTTCCCCTTCTGGATGAAGGATCAAACCAGCGTAATAACGGAAACACGCGGCTGCATCGGCAATATCGAAACCTGCCTCTGCTTTAAGTTTCCCGTTGTCCAATGTTTCAAGAATCGTTAACTCTTCCGCACGTTCATCAATTTTATCAGCGATTTTATATAGGTAGGAAGCTCGCTCCTGTGCCGTCAGTCCTGACCAGATTCCACTTTCAAAAGCTGCTTTCGCAACTGAGATTGCCCTTTCTGTATCTTCCTTGGTGGCACGCGGAGCCCTTGCAATGACTTCCTGTGTTGCAGGATTGATTACCGGGATTACTTCATTTGAAGATGTGGACTGCCACTTACCGTCGATGTAATTTTTAAGTTCTATAACTGCCGTTTCTAAAATTGTCATGTTTTTTGCCTCCGGTTTTCATTATTTTTTAGTAAGCCTGTTCGGAATCGTTAAAGTTTTAAAACAAGTCTGCCGTCCTTCGCACGTGAGCAGCATGTCAGGATTGACTTACGTGATTGGCGGTTTTGTTCGCTAAGGAAGAAATCCCGGTGATCCACTTCACCTTCTGCCACATCTACCTCACAACTACCGCACCCGCCCACTTTACAAGAATAAGGTGCATCAATTCCTTCCCTTAAAAGCGCATCAAGCAGTGTTTCGCCTTCATGAACGTGGATGGATCGATCGCTGTCTGTAAGATCGACAATGAAAGGATCTTTCGGCCCATCATTTTTTGTCGCAAATAATTCGAAGTGGATCGCATGTTCCGGATAACCATAGGAACTGGCGGCATTTCGATACTCTTGAACCATCTCGATTGGTCCGCAAAAATATACTTGCGTGCCAATGCGATGATCCTTCATCGTCTCAGGCGTCATTCTGCGTTTGTCTTCCGCCTGTGAAAAATAAAAGGTACATTGATCAGGGTATTTGGCTTTCAACAGATCATAAAAAGCACATAATTCCGGTGTTCGTGCTGCATAATGGAGTTCGAAGGTTTGGCCTTCGGCAGCCATGTCTTCCATCATTGCCAGAAAAGGGGTGATGCCGATTCCGGCTGCATAAAAAGCATGATGCTTTGCTCGAAAGCTAAGGGGGAAGTTGTTTTTAGGGAAACTGACTTCCAATCTGGAATCTATCTGTACATGATCATGCCAGAAAGCGGAACCGCCGCGTGACGCCTCATCACGCCGAATGGAAATTGCATATTTTTTACGGTCCCTTGGGTTGCTGATAAGGGAGTATTCTCTCTCGAAAATCGTATCCCCGGCCGGCATGAATGTGGTCAAATGCGAACCGCCTGTAAAAGCAGGCAATGGGTTTCCATCAACTGGTATCAATTCGAACTGTTTTACGAATGGAGTTTCTTGAATGATCTTGTTTACTTTCATTTGAATATTTCCTACTACCCGCATGATGATCAGCTCCCTACTTCTTCTTTTCCAATTGGGATGAATGGGTAACCAATATAACCTTCCCGTACTATGGAATAAAAAGGTCCTATTTCAAGACTTGCTCTGCAATGGCCACATTCTGCAATCTCTGCTTCTTCTGCGACTTCCGACACTTCAAAACATTTCATGCAATATACGTACCGCCGTTTAGCTCCGATAATCACCGTCTGGATCTCAGCTTCGGATAGACCAGCTTCCACCCCTAGAGAGAAAATCATTACGGCATTGTTCCATGCACCCGCAATATAAAATTGGGTGCCCATCTTTTGTGACAAGATGAATCTCTTAATCTCCTCTTTATCTTCCATTCCGTTTATGGAAAGACATTCATAAGGCATTGTACCTGCAAGCTCAGAAGTGAAACTTTTCGCCTTTTCATATCCAGCTTGATCAGAAATGACGACAAACTTTCTTCGTTCATTCCGAGGAGTAAATTGATTTACGATCGTAATTGATTTATCAAACAATACTGGACTATTGTACAAGGCCCTATCCTCCTACTCATTGTTTAGATTTGCTTTTTGTTTTTCATCAATACGCCTTAAATATTCAACTGATTGCGGAAGAAACGGGGCAATTCCTTTGTATGCAGCCATAGGTTCCGGAATATCCTGCAGTACGCTATATGTCAGATCAAACCAATCCTGACGCAATGTCAAATCCTCCAGTGGCAGGAACTGCGTATTCAATACGAATAGAATGGCGTTGCTTCGTGGCATGTTATAAAATTTTTGCTCTTCAACACGCAAACGGACAAGTTCACCTGCATTTTCCGGTGTTATTTCAGAACGCTGCGGTCCCCAGACATCCATCGTTTCATAATTGACATCCCAACGGTTTGCCATCAGGTTCCAGTTGATGCGTGTCCATGGCTTTCCTGGCTCAATGGATAATAAAAACCTTCGAACGCGATCTGCCAGTTCATCGCCTTTCCGCGATACAAATGGAACAGGTGCATGGATCTCATCAAAGGACATGCCTTTATTCCAGTTAGCTGAGAAGAGTGCGGCGTATGAAACCTGCCCCACTTCCAAATAGAAATTACTGTCGCGATGAACCATTAAAACAAAATCATTGTGGAAATGTCGGCCTATATAATCAAGCGGCTCATTTGGAAGCGTGCTGGCATCGCCATACACGAATGAATCGGATTCGCCGAAAATGTGGTTCTTGAAAGTCCAGTTGTCTCCATCTTTAATGACTTCGAAATGCTCTGGATAGCGATCAGTTGCCATATCGATAAGCATCTCCAACACTTCCCATTGCATTTCCATTGTGTGTGAAAAAGATTGAAACCTTATATGCGGCTGTTCTTGAAGGAGACGGCGCTTCGTTTCCACTTGGAGTCTGTATTCTGTTGTAACTTCAATACAGTTAATGTTTGAGAGTCTTTTCAAATCGTTTGAATAACGATAGTTACCTGAAGTGAATGGAAATGGGAATGTGTCTAAATCAGTTGTTTTGAAATCTAAACTTTGTGTAAACATTGAACAATCTCCTCTCGTTCCCTAGATTCTTTTAATTGCGTTTTTTCTACTTAGCTTCCTTTAATTCAACGGATGGACGCTCCATGTCAACTTCAAAACGGAAAATGTATTTAGATGATACATAGTAGGTGACTAAAGCGACAAAGTATGTTGGAATTCCGGCAGCTGTATGAAGGAAAAAGTCACTTGCTTCAAAAGTCAATGGATTATAGAGTGCCCAGTAAACGATCGTTCCAATGACCACCGTGAGAACTGCCGACGGGTTAAGGCCTTTCCAATAGGTATAAGAGCCTTGTGTGTCATACAAATCCCTTATTGAAATGCGTTGTCGCTTTACAAAAAAGTAATCTGCAACGACAATTCCGCCAAGAACAGCCATAATAAAGGAAATGACAGCAATGAATGAACCAAATGCATCGTAGAACGTCGAACTTAGAAGTAAGAAAATAGTCGGGACGGTTGTACCCATCGCAATCATCCATGACTTTTTCGGGAATACAGTTTTAAAGCTGACAGCTTGTGAGTACATAAGGAAAATGGCTGCACCGACATTCCCAACCGAAAGTAAAATCAAGCCAATGAAGCCGCCCCAACTTCCTGCGATGGAAAACATCCAGTCGGAAGGATTAAGTGAACCAGCGACTAGTGCAGCAATGGCCCCCACTAAAGCAGCAATACAGACGATGATTCCATAGCTGTAGAATCCTGCTTTAAATGCTCCTCCTTCTGTTTTAGATAAACGGCTGTATTGGCCAAGGTATGGAAGCCATGAGAAGCCGAGACCGATATTTAATTCCAGGGCTGTCGCGAATGAACGAGAAGTCGTTTCAAATGGCTCGGAAGGAAGTATATGTGCGACTTTAGTGAATCCCTGACCAAACAAGACTATTGCGAGAAGGCCAAACATGAGAACCATAAAAACAGGAACGGCTACTGCGGTATATTTTTGAATCGCTATCGGTCCCCTCACCGTTACAAGAAATGCACAGATGAAGAGTAAAATCGAGAAAAACGGCGCTCCAGTTGCTTGGCTTGAGAAAATGGCGGGCATCCCCATCCAATTAGCAGCCTCCGCTAACGCCTGGCCGGACATGAAAAGCGCAATGGAAATGTAGCCGAGAGTTAAAATAAGAAAAACAAAGAAAAAGATATTGGATCCTAGATACCCTAGTGAACTTCGAAACCCTACAAAGGTATCTATGCCATAACGCGCAAAATAAAGGGTAATAGGAACAATCAACAGCATAGGGAAGGCGTTACCGAATAAAATCGCTGCAAGTGACTGCTTCGCATCAAGCATTGTACCTGTGTATCCACCAGTTAACAGACCAAAAGATGAGAGGCCAATAACAACCTGTACTAAAATTAAATCCCGAAGGTTAAAAATCCGGTCACTTTTACTTGCCGGTAAAAAACCAAAGGCCACATCCTTTGAAATGGAGGCATTCTCTTTACTCACACGCTTCTCTCCCAACTATAAAATAATGATTGTATCGCTTGGAAATAAGACTGTCATTGTTTTGGGTGAGCTAAATAAACCACTTTAGACAAGTGTATAGACCAGGTAAAAGATGATTAATATCATGAGAAAAATAGAACCTGTCGCATCCTTCCATTTCATTTTGTCGATTTTCACGGCATCTTCCTGCTCATACGCATTGATCCGCTCATTCAAATCTGAATATAGATTTTTAATAAAGGGATCTTCAGAATTGATATTCTGTTGGAACTGATTCTCTTTATTCAAAATAGCTTCTCCCTCCTTTGCAATCATGCTTTCTAGTCCCTTCTCTTTACTTTAATGCAATAAACATGCCAATCAGGAAACACCATGCTTACTAGGTTTTCAATAGGAAGAATATTCATTTTTGAAACTATTGAACAATTGTGAAATTTCTGTAATATAAAACTAGGAAGTTAAATGAAAGGCAGGTAGACATAAATGGATCACTTCACCTCTGCACTCTTGTCTATTTACGATCAGCTTATTGTGACAGATAAAAATGGCACCATACTGAAATCGACCGGAACAGGGAACTCCTTATTCCAAACAGTCAAATCAGCTAATGTCGGTGGTTCCATCAAGGATGTTGAACAAGATTTATTTTCCACAAGCTTGGCAGAAGAGATAATGGGCAAAAATGAAAAAAGATCTTTCATGCAGTCCTCATGGCAGGGTCCAGAAATGCTGATGACGGCATACCCGATTGAATCTGGGGCATGGGTGTGGGCCTACAAAGAAATTAAAGACTCATATCCAGATACAACAAGGGGGCAATCGGGACCTTTGTTGGAATCGAAGAAGCCATCCTTTCCATTTGTGATCCGCAGTAAACCGATGCTTGATGTTCTGCATAAAATGCAAATGGTTTCTGATGTTAGCGCAACAGTCCTTTTATTGGGGGAATCCGGTGTAGGAAAGGAAATGGCCGCCAGGGCCATACATAATATGAGTAACAGAAGCGAAGGTCCATTTATACCTGTCAATTGCGGTGCAATCCCGGAAAACCTGATTGAAAGCGAACTTTTTGGCTACGTGGAAGGGGCTTTTACCAGCGCACGGAAAGACGGCGCCAAAGGGAAATTCACACTCGCCCATAAAGGTATCCTATTCTTGGATGAGGTTGGCGAGTTACCGCTTAACGTACAGGTAAAACTGCTTCGCGTCCTCCAGGAACGCGTCGTCACACCAATTGGAAGTACGACATCACACCCTGTTGATATTCAAGTGATTGCCGCAACAAATAAATCGCTCGAAAAAATGGTGAAAAAAGGTGAATTTCGAGAAGACTTATATTATCGCCTTCATGTCGTACCCATCCATCTTCCGCCGCTTAGGAATCGTGTAGATGAAATCCCCCATCTGGTTCAATTTTTTTTACAAAAGTACAATACACTATACAATCGAAATGTGGCTTTCACTCCTGATGCAATCGACTTGCTATGTATCCATCAATGGCCAGGTAATGTGCGCGAACTTGAAAATACAGTTGAAAGGCTTGTGATTACTAGCGGTATGCCGGAAGTGGATGTTGCATTGGTTAAAGAGGTCCTTCCTTTTAAAGGGCCCAAACCCACTTCAATACCTGTCATCGATTTTCTAATGCCTATGCAGGAAGCAGTCGACCTTGTGGAGGAACAGCTTATCAACATGGCGATGGAACAATACAAATCATTAAAACTAGCAGCGAAGGTATTGGAAGTCAGCCAGCCTACGATGAGCAGGAAATATAAAAAATTACGCAATAAAATTGAGGAAGCACGCTTTTCACCAGTGGATAAACGGGCCATTTTAGAAGAACAAATAAATCAACGTCTTCGTTCCATTGCCGTTGTAACCGCAGCTATCATTCCAGCTGAAGAGGTTATCAGTCTGCAAAAAAATATGAACCGGCAAACTTCCTATTCCCAGAAATTAAAACAAAAGCTTACCATGATTCAAGAAAAGGAAGGTGTAATAGAATGGGTGTTTATATTTATCATGACGGAGGATGGACGTCTGATCCATCTCGTTGCAGACAAAGGCTTTGTAATTGAACCGGGGGAAGAATATATTGGCCCCCCTGAAATGGTTAATGTCGCTTACCAGGCGTTTAATGGTAAAGCTGGTGTAACTCCGATATATGAAGACAGGTACGGTGAGTGGAAAACAAGCTTTGCGCCAATTATTGATGATGATGGCAATATCGTCGCTATTGTAGGATGTGATTATAGCAAAGCCTATTTCAATTCGGAAATGCAACGTCTCCGTAAGCAACTCAATATCCATGTTTGATTTCAGGGTGAAGTCATGCCGGATCAAACCGTTTGGGGACTAAAGCAAAATAAAGAAAAGCTGATGACAGAAGCCGTCTTGAATGGGCTTTTGCAGTCAGCTTTTTCGGTCTTCCATATACACATGAACGTTATGAAGGAATTAAATTGGCATTAACGCCAGCCATTTTTCATCCAACTGGTTTTTGCATATTGACCACACATATATAGGCAACATTATTTTTTGTTCTACCACTAACCTTTCTTATAGTAGTTTTACGTTCTTTCTCCAAGAAATTTGTTAACACAGTACTTCAACGTTAAATCCGCCAGGCGATTCGACGTAGAACGTATATCTGTGTAAGTGTTGTGGAGGTTTCACCATGAATCCATCCTCCTTCAACCGTTGATTGATCCTGTTAACTTGCTCTTCATTCTCTTGTATGAATCCAATATGAAAAGTCTTCGGGTATTGTACATCGCTTCCTTTCATTAGAGTCAATATGGATCCATCCTCATCTTTCATTGCAGCGAACCCATCTCCCCGGCTTCCTGCACATGACATTCCAAAGTATCTTTCTAAAAACTCCCTTGATGCTGTAACATCATTAACTGTTAAATTTATATGATTGATCTTCATTACTTCCCCCCATTTTAATATTATTGTTTTCTTTCCGTCTCTCGGTAAAAAAGTTAATTTTTCCTTCCTATTTTGTAAGGTATTCCTTCTTTTTCGTTAAAATGTCAGTATTTCCCTTCCGATTAAGTGAATTCCAAGTGAACGCATTTACAAGATTTAAAAAGGCCAACCAGTAAAAACTGGCTAGCCTTCGGTGCAACTCAATTACAATATTTTTTCATTTTCAAAGTTAGTGTTTGACTCCACTTTCTTAGCCAGTTTAAATTTATAGAATAATATACAAGCTACCAAAAATCCTATTCCATAAAACAGTCCGACTCGTTGAGTAGGATCAAAGGCAAGGAATACTAGAATCAGCAAACAAAAGCCTAAACAAAACAACGGGACAAATGGGTAAAAGGGTACCGTGTATTGTAAATCTTCCGTTTTACCACCCGCTTTTATAAATTTCCTTCTAAACATATATTGCGATAAAGCAATTCCCATCCATGAGATCGTGACGGAAATACCCGCTATGGACATAAGAATCACGAACACAGTATCAGCCGCAATGAAGCTAGTCAATAACGATAGAAGCGAAAAACAGATTGTAAAAAGAAGGGCATTCAATGGCACTTTCCTCTTGGATAATAGACCAAACACCTTGGGTGCCATTCCGTCATGAGCCATCGACCAAAGCAGCCTTGTAGATGCATAAAGACATGAATTCCCCACAGAGAGAATGGCTGTCAAAATAATGAAATTCATGATACCTGCTGCATAAGGAATCCCGGCTATCTTCATCAAAGTGACAAAAGGACTTTCCAATAAGCCTAATTCCGAAGAAGGGAATATGGCGGAAAGGATGATAATGGACGAAATGTAGAAAACAATGATCCTAAATAGTACGTTTCGAATGGCTTTAGGGATATTCTCTTCAGGTTTTTCACTTTCCCCTGCCGCTATTCCTATTAGTTCTGAGCCTTGATAAGAAAATATTACATTCATCATTGTCACAAAGATAATTGTAATCCCCCCAGCTGGAAATAGACCAGAAGGAGCCAAATTCTCAAAGAATGGGGTTGGACGATCAGATAAAGAGACAAAACCAAAGATGCCAGCGATTCCAATCAAGATAAACAAAATCACTGCAACGATTTTTATTCCAGCGAACCAATATTCCGCTTCTGCAAAACCTCTTGTCGTTAATGCATTCAAAGTAAATAAAAGCACTATGAACACAGCACACCAAATCCAGGTAGGACTATGGGGGAACCATTGTTTCATCAATATTCCTGCAGCCGTGAACTCAACTCCTGCAGTTGCGGCTGAACCTACAAAATACATCCATCCTAGAGAGAAACCAGCGGATGGCCCTATATATTCTGATGCATATTTCTGGAATGAACCTGTAACCGGCATATGAACGGCTAGCTCGCCAAGGCAGACCATTACCATATACAAAATAAGACCGCCAGCTAGATAACCGACCAGGGCCCCTCCTGCCCCCGCTTGGTTAATTGTATAGCCTGCATTTAAAAAAAGTCCTGTACCGATTACTCCGCCAAGTGAAAGCATAAATAAATGGCGTCTTTTCATCGAGCGTTGCAGCTGATCATTATTCTCCAGTCCATACCCCATATAATCACTTCCTTATCTTATCTATTAACCTATGCCTTCTCCTAAACTATCTTAGAACCTCAATGAGAGACAACTAAGTCCGCCATCTTGTTTTTGAAATTCAGTCATCTCCACTTCAATCACTGTGTATCCCAAATCTTCTATTTTTTTCTTAGTGCCCTCAAACCCTTTAGGGACAATAACACAGTCGTTCATTCTGACGCAGTTACCCGAATATTCTTCTTCCTGTTTTACGATTATCTGATTGAAGCCAGAAAAAGCCTCGTGATTAATGAATTCCCCCGCCACTAATAAATTATTGTCTCCCAGGTAATTGACACCCGTTTTTAAATGAAAGAACTTCTTAAGGGGAATGATGGTCGTATCAAAACCATACTTAGCCATAATATCTTTGAACTGAAGAGCACCTGCTTCATTTGTTCTAGTTGAAAGTCCAACATAGAAATGATTTTCAACTTGCATTACATCTCCGCCATCTAACATACCTGGAGATTGAATATACTCGATTGTGTCATAAAAGTCCTTTAAAACTTCTTTCATTTCATTAATCTCACCATTCCGGCTTTCTGCACCAGGATTGGTTACAAGGGCACATTTTGGCGTCAACACGGCTGTATCTTCCACAAACGTAGAATCAGGGTATCTCTCATCCGATTCGAGAACGGTCACTTTCACACCGCAGCGTTTTAATGCTTCTACATAAGCCTCGTGTTGTACAAGTGCTTTTTCATAATCCGGGTTTCCTAAATCCGATGTTGTTAAGCCATTTACAAAACTTTTTCCAATCTTTCTTACAATCGCGTTTTTAAACATATATATTCCTCCTATATAGGTAGCTTATTTTTTTAAAATGTAGGATATTAACCTTATTGAACCAGCCGTTCTTTAAATGAAATATCTTTTGATCACTTTGCTGCGCTTGACCATTCCAGAGAGCATAATCCATGGAAAAACAGTCATGATAGGGAGAAGAGACAACCGAAGGTTTCTCTTAATCTATTACGTTGCCTCTTCGAGCCTAATGCTTTCTCAATTATTTTGATGTCCGCATAATTTATCCGCTATTCCTACAAAATATCTTACTCCATACCCTAAAGCCTTCTCATCGATTTTAAATTTAGGATGGTGCAAAGGGTAAGCTTTTCCAAATTCATCATTATGAACGCCTAGAAATTGCATGGAAGAGGGTACGATTTCGGAAAAAGCCGAAAAATCTTCTGTCCCGAACATAGGATCATCAACCAGGATGATATTATTTTCTTCAAAAATCCCTTCCATGACCATTTTTGAAATATCGACAGCTGCTTTATCATTTACCACGGCTGGATACCCTAAATACCAAGTAATTTCACATTTTGCCCCATGCGTTTCTGAAATCCCCTTAACGATTTGCTCTAGATACTCCCTTGCTTTCACTCGGCTATCGGAATCTAAAGAACGAATGGTACCGCCGATTTCCGCATATTCAGGTATGACATTGAGCGCACTACCGGAATGGAACTGAGTGACTGAAATGACGGGTGTCCTAAGAGCTGAAATTTTTCTGGAAACGATATGTTGTAGATTCGTCGTAATTTCTGCACCAATTAGTAGCGGATCTACCGTTAATTCCGGAGTCGACGCATGACCGCCCTGACCAATGATTTTAATTTCAAAATCATCGGCTGCTGCACAGAATACCCCTTCCCTTAAACATATCGTTCCTGTTCGTTCATAAGGAGTAACATGCAGTGCAAATGCATAATCCACTCCTTCCATGACCCCTTTTTTCACCAATTCCTGAGCTCCCCCTGGCAGTACCTCTTCGGCGTGTTGGAAAATAAACCTGATTTCTCCATCAATCGCATCTTTTTTCCCAGACAGGACTTTAGCAGCACCTAATAACATCGCAGCATGTGCATCATGTCCACATGCATGCATAACTCCAGGATTTCTAGATTGATAATCAATTTCTGCTTCTTCTTGAATCGGCAGTGCATCGATATCGGCACGAAAGGTGATGGTATTCGATTTTCGGGCCGATTTTTTAGATCCTTTGAGAACCGCTAAAACGCTCGTTTCGGTAGGTCTCGTCACTTCTAATCCTGTAAAGGTTCTTAATTTCCTGTAGATGAATTCAGAAGTCTGGTATTCCTGATAAGAGAGCTCCGGATTTTCGTGAAAATGACGTCGCCATGAAATCACTTCATCGACAACTGTCTCCTGTATTGTTTTCATCATAAATGCCTCCTCAATCACTTAGTGCCAATATTCAGACTTTTCAGGTCTTTAAAAAGGTCCATACTGTATGCTTTGGGCAATGATCAAAAAGATAATCGCTACCGCAACCTGAATCAAAAGATACGGAAACACCCATTTTACCCATTTCGTAAATGATATGCCTGCCACTGCCAGTCCAGCCAATAGCACTCCTGAAGTCGGAAATATCATATTCGAGATCCCATCCCCTAATTGGAAAGCTAACACCGCAGTTTGTCTTGTCACGCCCATTAAATCAGCCAATGGAGCCATAATCGGCATCGTCAATGCTGCTTGTCCACTTCCGGATGGAACAATGAAGTTAAGAAATAATTGGACAATGAACATTCCGATTGCATTTATGGCGGGAGGAAGCTGCTCAACCAATCCTGCAGCATAATATAAAATGGTATCCAGCAATCCGCCACTTGTAATGATGACCAAGATTGTCTGCGCAACGCCTATTATCAATGCCCCGGAAACCATATCGCCGGCTCCTGAAATGAAGCCATTGGCCATCTTGGATGGGGTCAAGCCACCAATCAGGCCCATTATGATCCCGCTTAATAAAAACAAGCCGCCAATTTCACTAATATACCATCCTAATTTAATAACTCCATATACTAATAGGATGAAATTCACCAATAAAATAATTAAAGCAGCGCTATGTCTTTTACTCATCTTAAAGTTTTTATCAAGATGTGCATGTTCTTCACGCCTGAATTTCCCATACTCCCCCTGTTCAGGGTCTCTTTTAACCTTCATTGCATGAAAATAGATGTACAATACTGTAACGACATAAAACACTGCAAGAAGAGCGATCCGCAATCCCATTCCCGAATACATGGGCAGTTCTGCAATGCTTTGGGCAACCCCTACATTAAAAGGGTTCGTAATGCCCGAAATGAATCCAGTCGCCAATGTTCCAAGGATGACGATCGCAAAACCTGTAAGTGCATCAAAGCCCAATGCAATCGTCATCGGAACAATAATTGCGATATAAACTAATGCATCTTCAGCAGAGCCGATCAGGGTCCCTAATGATGCGAAGATTAATACCATCAATGGAATAAGCAATTTCTCTTTTGTTCCGAATCGGACAGCCACAAACTTAATGAAAGAATCCAGTGCTCCTGTTGCCTGCATGATTCCCAGTGCTCCGCCAAACAAAAAGACGAACAAGATAATGGACGCTCCTTCAATCATCCCTGCGTGAATACTGCTGAACATTTCCAATAATCCCACTGGTGTTGATTCAACGAATTCAAAAGAAGTGGGATCGACTACACTTCGGCCATCCTTTTCAATTTTTTCATATTGGCCCGCGGGTAAGATATGGGTTAAAACCGTCACTATTACAATCACGATAAACATTAATACAAAAGGATTAATCCCTTTTTCCGGTAGCTCCGTTAGTTGGTTAAGTGGTTTATTATTCTGATTAAGCGGCTCGGAAGTGATTTGACCATTAGGAAGGTCATTCATAAAAATACCCCCAGTTAAAGTTTTATGCTTTTAATCAGTTCTCCTGTCGGACCATCACTTCTCAACCAAACACTTAAACATATTCTTAATTAACTTCTCCAACATGACGGGCGTATGGACGAAGGCGCTATCGATGTGAAGGCGCTCTGTACGCTGGTGTGCATCCTTGCCGAAAGGACCCACATTAAGTACGGGTGCCTGAAGTTTTTGCATATCCGCGAAAGGAATGCTGTAAGTATCGCCCCAGACTGGTGTATTTTTTTCAAAAGCGGTCCAGCCATCAGACTCATCATTATATTGAACATAGCTTAAATCGCAAAGGCCATTAAAATAATGAATTTGGCTGACTTCTTCACCAAGCATGCTGGCAGTTTCCTTCATTAATTTCACAGATTCCATGATAAGCGGATCATCGGACGTATTGACGGCTGGATAATATGGCGGTGCGAACAGCAAGACAATGGCGGGTGAAAGCTCCTGACATTGTATCATCAATTTTTCAGCTATCCGCACTGATTTTTCCCGCTCATCCAAATCCAAATCCGCATTTACTTCACTCTTTATTTGCTCGACAAAACTCCCGCCAAATTTGCCCTCGGCATATGAAAGTAACTTTTCGTAGCGCAATACTTGTACTGCACCTACACCTTCAATTTGTTCACGCAGACAAAGCTCTTTATAAGATTCATTGCATTTCATCGCTGCTTCGTTTGCAACCTGCTCGAATAGGTCCATTATTTCTGCAGCTGACCTTTTCATTATGAACACATTATAAAGCGCGGCTGCCCGATAAGGTGTCTGAGTTGAATATTGTAGTTTTAGATCTTTTTGCTGAAGCGATACCGGTAATGGTGTCTCCTCACCAAGATCACTTTCCAGAAAAAGAGTGTTCCACTCCATGAGCTGCGTGAGGAACGAGGCTATATAGTTAGCCGTCATACCCTTTAATGGCTCACCTACATGAGTTTCTTTCCCATAAAAAAGGGCAGCGGGCATGATTTTCCCCAAAGTTCCGGAATAAATATAATGTCTATTATCGCCCGGTTTCTGTGAAAAGGACGGTTCACTATTAAAAAACATTTTATAGGAAAGGCCATATTTATCACGTAAAGTCACAAGTTCTTTAACTGCAGCCCTCATTCCCGCAGAATTAACTTCTTCATCAGGAACCGTTAACAGCAGGAGATTGATCGGCCATTGTTCGATGCTTGCCTTTTCGATGATAGCCATATGAAGGGCAAGACCCATTTTCATATCCATCGTTCCTCTGCCAAACAAGTACTTTCCAGATTCAAGATCAATGCGCGCTTCTTCCGGTAGTTCATCTTTCCTGTCATGAAGTTTTTTCGTGAGCTCCTCTGGTTGAAATGCAAGTGTCTCAAGATCACCGTATTCTTCAGTATGAACCGTATCAAAATGGCTAATTAATACAACGGTCTCCTTGCTATCGGGATGTTTATAAAAGGCATTGACAAAGTTCCTCCCTAAATCAGCCTCGTGAAGCGATAAGTGCGCCGGATTCCTTTTAAAATAATCTAGCTCCCTCAATTTCTCTTGCACTTTATACGGAAACAATTGTTCTCCTTGTGTAAGAGTACGGCTATCCCAGCTAACAAGTTCACATAACAAAGCACGGAGCGTTTCTGGAGTACCCCATAGTAATTGACTCATTCCAATCCCCCTTCATTAATATTAGTACGCACCACCGGGCAGGTTAAACAAGTTGGACCGCCAGTGCCTTTGAAACTGATCTCAGTTCCTTTGTATTCATAAACCGTTGCTCCCGCATCAACAAGCTTTCGCTTTGTGTAAGCGTTCCCAGAAGATATCACGCAAACCCGCGGAGCAATGGCAAGAACATTACAGCCCAAGGTCAAGTACTCATCAACTGGCACTTCGATAAGCTGTATGCCTCGTTCAATTAGCAGTTTTCTGAAAAAGACAGGCATAAGTCGGGAGTGAACAACTGCTAAATCCCAGTCGACCATGCTGATGAATGACATAAGATGGAGACACTCTCCCTCTCCTTGATCATGCGGAAGCTGAACAACGATGAATTCATCCACAAGATGAGCGGTCATTTCTTTTAATTGCCGAATGGCTTCAGCGTTTGTACGATAACCATGTCCGACAACCAGTGTCTTATCATCAAGCCAAACGATATCACCGCCATCCGCGACCGCATCACCCGTTAAATACCCAATAATCGGGATGTTCTTTTCCTTACAAAATTCTTTGTATACATTAGCTTCAGGCTGTCTCAATTCTTTCCCGGACTTTAAAATAATGGCTCCTTGGCTAGTGAATTTGACCGGGTCATGAGCATATAAGGAGTCAATGCCGACTACCGAAGATGCTGGCAAATAATCGATGTTTGGAACATATTTCTCCAAAATGGAAATAAAGTCACCATACTCTTTTAGTGCTTCGTTGAAATCGGGCTCTTCCGCAAAGTTGAAGTTTCTCCATGCTTGACTTAAATGCTCTTGACTAATAAAAGCTTCTTTCGGATGTTTTACAATGACACGTTCCAATGGATTGTACATGGACGAACAATATGTCACTGCCTCCCCCTCCTTTTTCCGCATAACGGAAAACGTTTCCGCTAATAGGAATTTTTCTTTTATTATAAAATTAACTTTGGTATAATGTCAATATGTTTTAAATATTCAAATAAATCGAAGTTTAATCAACTTGTAATGAAAGATAGGTGGTTTGTTTATGCAATCGATCGACCGTGCCATGAACGTTATAAAGGTGCTGGTTTCCAATTCATCGGAAAACTGGCTGTCAATTACGGAACTTTCCCAAGAATGTGATCTTCCTGTCAGCTCCATGCATCGTTTGTTAAAAGCGATGTCCTTGCATGGACTAATCCAACAGGACGGGCAATCCAAACAATATGGTTTGGGGAATATTTGGCTCGAATATGGATTACGTATGTATGACAAAATGGATTACATCAGCCAAATAAGGCCTGAACTGGAAAGGCTGATGAACAAAGTGGAGGAAAGCGTATACCTTAGCCAGCCAATAGGAATGGAATCACTCGTTATCGAACGAATCGACAGTGAAAAAAGCCAAATCCGGGTTTATGACCAGCTTGGCTCACGAGTTCCAATGCATATTGGAGCTGCCAATAAAGCGATGCTCGCCTATATGCCATATAATCAAGCGAAAAAAATCGTTGACGCTCTTGTGCCAATTCAAGAAAGAGCAGCATTTTGGGATATATTGCAGGAGACTAAATCGAAGGGACATGGAATCAGCCACAGTGAAAGAACAGAGGGAACATGTTCTGTTGCCGCGCCGATACTGAACCATTTTGGGGAAGTTCACGGTGCGGTGAGCATAGGTTTTGTCAGCTTTAACCTGACAGATGAAAGACTTGATTTCCTCATTAAGAATGTTATGGAATCAGGCAATCGGGTTTCTGCAAAATTGGGGTATAGGGGAACATGAATAGGAGAGCAGTGGAGGATTATCGGATAAGCCGAAAAAGAAGATGAATCATTTCATCTTCTTTTTCGTATTTATATTAATCGCTGCCGGTCACAAATAAATCTTCTTTAAAATAGGCGAGTACCTCGCCGGCCACCACTGGTTCACCCTCCAATACCTCCAATGATTCTATTTTCCCGCTGACACCAATATCAATGATTTCCACACGTCCATCTGCCTTCCTAATCTGAAATAATTGTTCCCATTCGTAAAATCGCGAATTTTTGGATATTGAAATTTTTTCAATCCTGCCTTCACATGGGCTAAGAATCACATCAACGTACATTTACATCATTCCTTCCTTCAGTATTCTTCTAAATGAAATGGGGTTTGTAAGACCAACTTGAGAAAGTTTTGAAACTCATGTATATCTTCTTGTTCAATCCCAAGGGTCGGAGCCCAGTACTGATCTAAATTAATATCATTGGCACAAAGCAGGATCATTCTTCCACTTTGCATGGAAGTCACCATTGCTTTACCGAAAAACTGGGCCGAATATACAATGGTCACATCATATCTATAATCTTGGGACAATAAGCAATAATGATGAATAGCTTGGTTTTCTTTATTTTCGGAAAGAATATCAAAATTCAACGGATTGCCTCCTTTCTTGTAAGCCCTAATTCGCTCAGAACCTGACCCAACCTCGAAGCTGGGATGCTTCTGCTATTTTGCGAATCCCTTCAATATAAGCAGCCACTTTCATGTTCACGGAATATTTTTGTGAAGTATGGTATACATTCAAAAAACTGGCCGTTATCTTTTCCTTCAATCGTTCATCCACAAGCTCTTCCGTCCAGTAATAACCTTGGTTGTTCTGGCACCATTCAAAATACGAAACTATCACCCCTCCTGAATTCGCCAAAATATCCGGGACCAGCACTATACCTTTATCATCGAGAATCTTGATCGCTTCCTTTGTTGTCGGCCCATTTGCTGCTTCGATCAGGATTTCACATTTTAATCGTTTTGCATTATCTTTATTCACCACTCCGCTAATAGCTGCGGGAATCAGCACATCACACTCTTTTTCCAACAATTCTTGATTGGATAATGAATCTTTGTATAAGTTCGAAACGACCCCAAAAGAGTCCCTGTTCTCCAAAAGGTAAGGAATATCCAAGCCATCCGGATCATATAAGCCTCCAAGCTCATCCGCAATTCCGACAACCTTAGCCCCCATTTCATGTAAATACAACGCTAAATGACTGCCAACATTCCCGAATCCCTGAATGATTACCCGCATGCCTTCAATAGGAATCCCCTTTAAATCACATATCATTTGAAGTGTATATAATACTCCCTTGGAAGTGGCCTTTTCCCTGCCCTTCGATCCTCCTAATCTCAGAGGCTTTCCTGTAATGAATCCGGGTGAATCGAATTCCCTGATGTGATCGTATTCATCCAGCATCCAGGCCATGATTTGTGAATTCGTATACATATCAGGTGCCGGAATATCTTTTGTAGGGCCCACTATTTGACTTACTGCCCTGACATACCCTCTGCTTAATCGTTCTAGCTCAGATGAACTCATTTGTCTGGGATCACACACAATGCCACCTTTTGCCCCTCCATATGGAAGATCGGTTATTCCGCATTTCAAGCTCATCCATCCGGCCAATGCCTTAACTTCTTCAGGAGTGACATCCGGGTGAAATCGAATACCTCCTTTCGTTGGACCGGCTGCATCATTATGTTGAGCCCGATACCCTTGAAACATCCTTGTCTCCCCATTATCCATTTGAATAGGAATACTGACTTCCAGAAAACGCATTGGCGCTTTCAAAAAATCATAAACCTGATCTGGATAGCCCAAAACATGAATCGCTTCTTTTAAGATATCCTGGAACTCTTGCAGTGGATTATCCAACTGACGTTTTTCAATTACTTTAATTTCCCCTGTCATTTTAGCACCTCACTTTTATTCTTATAACTTACTTAAGCAACTTTCATGCCAGCTTTGAAGATATCGTGTTGATAGCCATAATCCGCCATTTGCAATCATCACTATCACACATACCATCATCGGGACATATGTATTAATTCATAAGCAATTCAGGTTTGCATATGTAAACACTGAGAATACAATAAATAAAAAAACACATCCTTATAAGGATGTGTCAGTCGATGACAAACTAGATGAAAATCGAGTTTGTCTACAGTCTTTTAAGGGGCTGTACAATTTGAACGATTTCCAGGCACGTGCTTTTCTAAGCAGGAGTCTCGTACACTCGCTCCAATCAACTTTGCTTTAAAATTTAGATAGAACTCCTTTTGTTTACACACTAGATAGCGAGGGGACTTATTATAGATTGCTGCGATGAATGTAAAGAAGAAGGCCAACTGGACCTGGCAAGGGGACTATGGTCAACTATTCTCTATACATGCTTCATTCAAATAAAAAACCAAAAAGGTTTTGGAATGCAACTATTCCAAATCCTTTTTGGCTACAAACTGACTCATCCTTATCGGATCAGTTTTCACTTTCAAAGTCTCATAGCTGAATTTCTTCAACTTGGTATTGGGGCGGAGCCTTCCGGAATGCCTTTGTGATGTATAATAGATAACAAAAACCAATAATGAACCAACTTGTTCCCATTATTAGGGAACTTTCCTCAAGGTTGATCCAAAGAATGCCAATTGCTATAGCTCCAATTAAAGGCATTATTAAGTATTGAATACACCCCTTTATCGTTCGGTGTTTCTTTTCCCGAATGATAAAATGGCTGATCACTGACAGATTTACAAAGGTAAATGCCATTAATGCACCAAAGTTGATCAGTGACGTTGCTGTCACTAAATCAAAGAATAAAGCCGACAATGAAATGACTCCAACTATGAGTACATTAATGGCTGGCGTCTTCCACTTAGGGTGAATAAACCCAATCCATTTTTCCGGAAACACTTTATCACGTCCCATAACATACAGAAGACGGGAAACGCTGGCATGCGATGCTAGTCCCGAGGCTAGCGTATTGACGAAAGTCGTACAAAGAAAAATGGATTGAAATAGCTTCCCACCTACATAAAGGGCGATTTCCGGTAATGCAGCATCCGGTTCCTTAAAACGGGATATATCCGGAAAAAAGAGCTGAATAAAGAAAGAAGCGGTAATGAAGATGATTCCACCCCAAAGCGCAGTTAAAAATATCGCTTTTGGAATCGTTTTTTTCGGATCCGGCGTTTCCTCAGATAGTGTCGTTACCGCATCGAATCCCAAAAAGGAAAAACAAAGGATCGTGGCCCCGGTTATTATTCCCGAAAAGTCCATTCCTTCATTAACGAAAGGCTTTATCGTAAACACTTCTCCTGTACCTTCTCCATCATTTAAACCTTTGACGACAAGAATGATGAACACTGCCATGATGGCAATCTGAATTAAAACAAAAAGCGCATTAAAGTTTGCAAGTACATTGACACTCCGGAGATTGAGAATGGTGACGATTGCTACGAACAATACTACCCAAATCCATGTAGGAACCCCTGGAAATAATGCTGTGAGATAAATTTTGGTCAACAATGCATTGACCATAGGTAAAAACAAATAGTCTAACAACGAAGACCATCCCACCAGGAATCCTAAATGCGGGTTTATGGCCTTTTGCGTATAAGTGTAGGCAGAACCTGCAGCAGGAAAAACCTTTACAAGTTTTCCATAGCTGGCAGCTGTAAAAAGCATCCCCACCAATGCAACGATATAGGCAGTCGGCACATGGCCGCCCGTAATTCCAGATACAATTCCAAATGTATCAAATACGACCATGGGGGTCATATATGCTAACCCCATCATAACGATTTGCCATAATTTCAGTGATCTTTTCAATGTAACCTCATTTTCCATCTATCATTCCTCCTTGAAACCGCTTTCAAACCGGTGGGTTCATTTTCTTATCTAGATAAATCCCCATGCCTCCCTCTTTTTTAAAAGTTTTACCTGCATACCTTATTGCAATTTCTGTGCCACATGATTTTGGTTTACTTCGATAAACGAAAACGCCAAAAACGCCACTTCATTCCTGTATTCTTAACGGCCCATGATTGATTCATAGAAATGAAGTCTTGCAGCATCTTTTCATTGGCGATTCAATTTCCCATAAATTATTCGCCTTTGCATACCCAAAGCAAATGATATCTGTTAAAACCCTCATTAAATCACTTCTGTGACCTGGCATGATAATTGCATGATTAATCATCCATAGGAATTCATTAATATGAGTTTCAAAAATATTATCGTTATAAGAAAATGGAGGAATAGAAAAATGAAATATCCTTTATCCCCTGATGTTAAACCAGAGTTTTGTACCACCGGATCATTTATGCGCTTACCTTCTTCAAGGGAAAATGCCAAATTGGCAGTGGTAGGTATGCCTTTTGATACAGCTGCTTCATTCAGGGTAGGAGCCCGGTTTGCTCCACAGGCTGTCCGCCAAGCATCCATGACGTTGTTTCCTTACCATCCCATTCACAAAGTATTTCCGTTTGACGAATGTAATGCAATTGATATTGGGGACGTTTCCGTGATTCCCCATAATATACATCGAAGCTATGAGTTAATTGAAAAGGCTATGGCTGACTTGATGAAAAACGGTATCATTCCAATAGGCATCGGAGGAGATCATTCAGTAACACTGGCTAATCTAAGAGCTGCCGCAAAAATACACGGTCCTGTTGCACTTCTTCATTTTGATTCACATACAGATACCTGGGACACTTATTATGATGAAAAATACTGGCATGGCTCCCCGTTTATCCGTGCATATGAGGAAGGTTTGCTCCAAACGGATAAAGTTTTCCAGATTGGCATCAGAGGTACGCTCAATCATCCAGGAGATATAGATTCAAGTACAGAGCTAGGATACAATGTGATAACTACGCCTGAGCTGAAGAAAAGAGGCATCGAAGATGTCGTGAAGGAAGTCAAGAAAACCATTGGGGATACACCATGTTTCTTGACCTTTGATATTGATTTTGTAGATCCATCATGTGCTCCTGGAACTGGCACCTTGGAGGTCGGCGGTCTAAATAGCTTTGAAACCCTAGAGATGATACGCTCTCTCCAAGGATTCAACTTTATTGGGTTTGACCTGGTGGAAGTCCTCCCGCCGTATGATCCAACACAAATTACATCACTATTGGCAGCCACCATCATTCATGACTTTGCCAGTTTAGTAGCCTTACAGCTAAAAGAAGAACAAAAAAAGGAGAATCCAGCCGAAAAAAGTTTATAGAAGCAAGCGGTAATTATTAAAGAAGGATATTACAGATCGATACGTTATCGTTCAAAAGGCATCTGCTTTTAATGAAAGCAGATGCCTTTTTTCTATATCATTATTCTTGTCCCGCTTCCCTATAAGCATTTCAAATAAACCGATGAAAAAGTTCGAGCTATAAAAAATACATCCCATCTGAAAGAATGGGATGTGTATCATTTTATTCGTCTGATTCTGCCCCAGGACGATTGTATTGTGTTGGCAAGGTGTTCCAAAAGCTAGCATCAACAGTTTCAATTGAATCATCGGCAATAGCTCTGACAGCTGCATCCAAAGTGGTTACTGTTTGCTTTATTAGATAGCCATTGCTTTTTTGCCCAAGCGCCACTGACTCGATATTGTGGTCCGACATACCTCGCATCTCAAAGAGCAATGTGGCAATATCATAACGAACGGCTGCACCATTACGGCCTATATTTTCTCCAGAACCGCCATCATACTTACCAATATGCCCCCAACCAGTTGGTTCAATGGAGTTATATACAACGGCACCCAGTTTCTTTGACGCTTCTAATACTTCAGGCTTTACGTTAGCGTTTGTAGGATAAAGAATTGAACCTGAAACAAGTTCACCATCCGTTTCGCTTAGCGTCCCTTGATGATGTAAATCTATCATGTAATCTATATCGTATTTCGCGAATACATTTTCGTGTAAAGCCTTTACCTCCACTTGCATGGAATCAGTTTTTTTATCATGCTCACGGTTTAAGTCGACCCCATTTGCATTTGCCCGTGTTAGATGTCGATCACCTTTAGCTAAATAGTCATCAAGAGGGAAATTAACATCTCCCATTGCCCCATCTGCATTTAACATGGGAATGATCAGTATATTAACATTTTCCAATAAACCTTTCGTCTTATTCGTGCCTAGATGTTTGATGAATTCAAGTGCACCTTCAGTAGTCAATTGTTCATTTCCGTGCTGTTGAGTTAAAAATAGTATAGTAGGATTCTTAGGATTTGAAATGTATTTCGCTAGATAAATATCCCTCCCTTTTACCGTTTCGCCGATTACTTCCAGTGCCAGGCTTCCTTGTTTAGCATCCTGCGTTTTAAGAAAGCTTACCAGGCTTTCATATGTATGAAGATTTGAAGTTGTCACTTGACCATTTCCAGCACTGGGACCATTTCCAACCGCTCCGACTGGCATCGCAACGGCTGTTACTGCGCTTAACGCCATTAAACTAGATAATGAAACTGATAGGACCTTCTTTTTAAAATTCAATAAAAACCCTCCTTATCAAATTTAATAATCATGAAAAATGATTATTACTAATATTCTGACATTTTTAGCACTTTGTGTTAATAGTGAAAAATAACTATGTTTCAAATAGTTTTCTTCCGCACCATATAACTTGAAAGGAATGACTTCTCCAAAGGCGATATTCAAAAAACTTTTTCTGTTTGCCGTAACCGACCATGAAGAAAAACCAGGCGGGTACCCGTCTGGTTACTAAGTTGATAAAACTAGCAATTTTTATTATTGCCTGCCCTCCGTCAAGGGAATTGACTCGTATTGTTCCGGATTGATTTTATATACTGAACCATCAGTAACTCCATCAATTATTCCATATAGCCCTCTTTCCACTGCCTTAATAAGCATGCCTTTTTTCTTTTGGCCAAAGGATTGTGTTTGTCCTCTAACTTCAAAGAGTACTGTCCCACTTCCGTTTAAAGCAAAGGCTCCTAAAGCCGTTCCAGGAAGGTTTTGGTTTTGCGGATATAAGGATATATTTCCATATGGAGAATTACCTTGTTCCTTCATCGCATTATATACCGCCACATTCAATTGTCTGGAAAAATCATAGTTATAGTTTTTTGCATATTTGGCATACTCTTGTCCTGAAGGCGAGTTTGGATCAGGTACAAATTGAGCGGAAAGCGAGTATGTGACTAAATCATCCGTTCCATCGATTTCATAATAGGGAGCTTGGTGGTGCAAGTCTACAAAAATCTCCACCTTCCCGTATTGCTTCTGCAGAGACTTGTAAACATCACGTGATGCTTGTGATTCAGGTGTAATGAACCAACCAGGGGTGGATGATTTTCCAGGGAAGTCTTTAGCTTGAGGAATATAGTTTAAATCAGGATTAAAATCACGATTGACATCGAAGCCAGGTTTGGACTCATAATCGAATGATTCATTTTTGTATGTATAATAGTTCCAGGATGGTTTCGCTCCTGCTAACTGCGGAAACTGTTCCACGACCTCCGCCCAGGTCATATCATTTCCCCGACGGTTCAATTCAGCAGCATCCGGATTAATTTTAGGCAAAGCCACTAGGGTAATTTCTTTACGGATTCTCTCCGCTTCAGGAGAATTGGTCCCCAAAAACTTCAAAATATTCAAGATGGCATCCGTACCAGTCTTCTCATTTCCATGAATCTCACTTTGAATTAAAACGACTTTGTCGCCTGTTCCCACGGTTGCTTTATAGATTTCTCTATTCCTATTGGAATATCCAGCTACATCCACTTTTACTTTACCTTGGCTATCACTCGCAATTTGTTCCAGCTTTTTCCCTAGTTCAGCATGGTCTGTAAAACCTGAAACCGAATAAGTTTGTTGAATGGGGGTTCCTGGGGATGTTTCATTAGCTGCAAATGTTGGTGCCGCAATACCTGCCGATAAGACGGCAACTCCTAGAGTTGAAACAAGTTTCCTGTTTTTCATATTACAACAATCACTCCCTTAATATATTATTCTATCTCATTATACAAAATGGCATAGTAGAAATATGTTGGAATATGATGTCGTATTATGGCTTTTTATGATTCGGGCATATATTTTAAACATTGTAGTAATGACCACTTTCGTACAAGAGTTTTTGGACGGACTTAAATCATACATTTTGTTCTGTTTTCCTATCAAGACGAACTGACTAAATCGTACCACTACTGCCTTTCTCTATATCCCTCCGCCTCTTCATCTGTACAGGTTATATCTATGAAGCAGCAAGACTTTCCGAATTGCCAAGTAACTATAAGATTTCCGCTACGTCATTATTCAGATCATGATTATCTGCTATTTGAAAAAAGTGCTGATTTTCCCATGCAAAAAGATACACGAAATGTGTATCACGGATAGTTCCCAGAAGTCCTTAATCACATAAAAAGTCGCCAAGTTGCAGCGAATACTGCCCATTTTTGATTAATTCTGTCAGTCTCATCCAGATTAACATCCACTTAAAAATATCTAATGTGATGCAAGCTGCCCTTACTTTTTTCTAATTTTCCCAACCATTAATAATAACAATGGCAGAATAAAACAAATCGTTAAGGATAATGGTGTCCAAGCTGTGGCCATAAAGTTTTGATAATGTACTAAATCGGGATGCGAAAAAATGGTCAATGTGAGAATTAGAAAAGCTAATGGGAATAGAAGAATTTTGTAATTTTTTAATCCTAGCAATTGAGCTAATCCTAAGGCGAGGCCATAAAAGCAAATGGTCAATTTAAAATACTCTGTAAAAACCCAAATGAAAGCCACAATGACCTCGACCCTTTCAAAAAAATCACCAATGCTTATCTTCATGCCCAGTTTATAAGAAGGATAGTTTAATCTTGCTGTATTAGCGGCACCCAATACAAGGATACTGTAAATGATCACTAACAATAAAACGCCGCCACCTAATAAAGTCCCTAAATAAAAGCTTTTCTTCATTTCAGCCTTTTCTTTTACATATGGCGTGAGCATTAAAAAGAAAACAAGCTGAACATAAGGCAGTGCTAAAGAGTGATATGCTCCATTCATTATTGGTTTCATGCCTTCTTCAAACATAGGTTGCATATTTTCGATCTTGATATCCGGGATAAGAAATACGAATAATATGAAAAGCAGCAGTACAAGCCAAGGAAAAAAGATTAATGCAGTTCGGCAAATGACTTCCAGTCCTAGCCTTGCACCAAATAAGCTTGTTAATATAAATAAGATCATTATCATTTCCATAGGTGTCTCACCCAGAACCTGTGTCGAAAAGAAGTTCCCAATTTCACTTAGTAACGCAGAAGAAAGATAATAAATATAAAGCAGGAATAGCAATGCCGAGATTTTCCCGATCAATTTGCCAAATATTTTTTCATTAACTTCTATATAGGTCATGGATGGGTAAAGCGAGGCGAGCCGGGTATATAAGAAAACGAAACATAAACCGATGAGAGTAGCTATGATATAGGCAATCCAGCCATCCTGTTTTGCTAATGAGACAAGTACGGAAGGTAAAGTAAGTATCGCTCCTCCTATGGTGAATATAATGACCAATATAAGAAATTCACCAGAGCTGATTTTTCCTTTTTCGAGCATGATCGATACCTCCCTAGGATAAAATACGATCCATGAAATGAGCGAGTGGACTATATATTTTCGTTATCCAGTCTATAGGAGTGGGAATGGTAATATCCTTGATTATCAAAATACTCAACGTCATGCCAACTAAAAGCAATAAAATGAAAATGACAATTTCCTTCCAGCATTTCTTTTTAATAAGAGGAGGTATTTCGAAAAATGAAATAATAGCTCCAGTACACACTGTTCCAATAATTGCCCACATTGTTCTTTACTCCTCGATTTCTTTTTGAAAGGATTCTGATATTGTTCCTAAATTACGAATCTTTGCTTTAACGGTTACATTCACGTCCAAATTTGCGAATTCCTGTTCCCAATTTCCTTCTAAACGTTTCCATGCTTTAGGATCAGTTCTATGGATTTCATCACCAAAACCGAAGATGTCACTTTGATACTTCTCTTGAAGCGTTTTTATCGACCCTTCTATCTTATCTTTAATATCTTTTGCGTATTTTTTATTCAATTCTTCGATTTTTTCTGGTTTAGTTAAATCGATTGTGCATTCTACTTCACCTATACTCCCTTCTGACGTGACATTTATATCAATTTTGGGATTTCCTTTTTCCATTTTCCCCTTGATTTTCGTTTTTGAACTAGTCGTGTTGACCGTAATTTGGTCACCTTCACATGGAATATTTACCGCAGTGGACTTAACATGATCTGTTATGTAACTAACACCTTTACTGTCGTTCCTGTTTAACCAGCCGACAAGTTTATCCTTCTTGAATACTCCAAGATAATCCAATCGCAATCCGGATTTCGGGGAGATATTTTGTGCATTCGTAACATTGCTTCCTGATTCGGGATCACCATAAACGTAAATCCCCGTTAGCATGGCCTGTCTGCCTTTACTGACGATACTGCTGACCAGCTCATCCAAAGTGACCGTCCTTGTCGGTGCCCACCTTCTCTCTGAATTTTCCAAGGAGTCAAAAACCTTATTTGCCGGTATTTTCTCAAGTGCCGTTTGCACATTAAGCGTATCATAAGCAGTTGAACCTTTAGCAACAGTCATATAGAAATCGGAACGCAACTCCTTTAGCCTGGAAAGGAAATCCAGAGGCTTCGCTATTCCTTCCCTAGCCATTTCCTCACCAAAGACAACTTCACGAAGATGTGCTACGTATAACCTCCTTGGTACATCAGTTGATAGGCTTCTAAGTGCTTCAAAAATGGTTTTTCCACTCTTCCTGAATGTTACAACTTCCGTGCGACCAGACCTGGCATCACCTGCCAGCTCACTCGGATTTAGAACTTGGACGGTTACCAGATACCCAGCTTCTGTCTTATCAATTCCCATGGCAGTAACGATGGCAAGTTCATTCAATTCAATGCTGCTCCAACAACCGGATAAACAAATTATAGGTAACATTAGAAATACGATTAACATTTTTTTCATCGTGAACCCTCATCATCTCATCATTTTATCTTGGTGTTATTCAGGTGGTTTCGGAGCACTGACATCTCCTCTGTCTGTATCATTTTTATTGATCAAGCGAGGCCGCTTTAATAACGACCAATGCGGCAATCGAATGATATTGTCTTTTTGATCTTGTAAAATGAATGGTGCATTTGGAGCTAGATATGGCAAACCAAAAGATCGTAAGCTATTTAAATGCAGGACCATCACGATCAGCCCCAAAATGATCCCGTATAATCCAAATGTAGCGGCAAGGATCATAAACAAGAACCGAAGCATCCGAAAAGCCATGGCCATGCTATTGGATGGGAACACAAAGCTGCAGATGGCTGTTAAGGACACGATGATGACCATTGTTGCTGAAACGAACCCTGCTTCGACAGCAGCCTGCCCAATAACTAATGCACCTACGATGGAAATGGATGAACCGATAGCCCTAGGCATCCTCACACCTGCCTCACGCAAGATTTCAAACACTATCTCCATCATCATCGCCTCTACAAAAGCTGGAAAAGGAACACCCTCACGTTGTGAGGCTAGACTTATGAGTAAAGGAGTAGGAAGCATTTCTTGATGAAAGGTTGAGACAGCTACATAAAGTGACGGTGTAAGCAAAGCAAGGAAAAAAGATAAATACCGTAATATTCGTATTAATGTGGCAATGTCTGCCCGTTGATAATAATCTTCACTGGACTGGAAAAAATGCACCATCAATGCTGGAACGATAAGGACAAACGGCGTACCGTCAACAAATATCGCAATCCTTCCTTCTAATAGGGCAGCGGCTACAGCATCAGGACGTTCCGTATTATAAACGGTTGGAAATGGAGTATATACTTCATCCTGTATAAGTTCTTCAATGTAACCACTCTCAAGAATCGCATCTATTTTGATTCGATTTAACCGGCTTTGCAATTCTGAAACCGTTTTATCATTGGCAACACCTTTTAGATACATAATTGAAACGTCTGTTTGCGTTTTTTCACCAATCTGTTTTGTTTCAAGCCAAAGGTTAGGATCTTTGATTCTCCGTCTTATTAAAGCAGTATTTGTTCTCAGCGTTTCAGTGAACCCATCCTTCGGTCCTCTTACTACTGTTTGTGAAGAAGGTTCCTGAACTCCGCGATCGACCCATTCTCTTGAGCCGAGTGCTATTCCTTTTGGGGAGCCGTCCATCAATAACAACGTGTCTCCCGATAAAACATGGTTAAAAAGTTTTGGGAAATCAGTTATTTCCCCTATTCCCCCTATTGGAAGAGTATGTGATTTTATCATTTCAAAACAGTCAGCGGGATTAAAGACCGCTACGTCCAAATCAGAGTTCCGAATTTCAATCATCAAAGTGTCGAGGATGAAATCTTGAACGGATACCGAATCCGTTAATCCATCAGTGTAAACGATGCCTAATTTAATTTCCCCATTTTTACCTGCTTGAAAATCCCTTATAACTATGTCTGAACTATTTCCTAACGTTTTCTTAATATGGTCTAAATTATATTGAAGATCAGAGGATATAAGCTTTGTTTCATGATTCTTTGACTCTTTACTTCGATTTTCGGCTTGAACTGGATTTTGGTTTTGATTTTTAGTTTTACTGGAGTTTGGATTTTTGCTTTGATTTAGGTCTTCTTGTTGTTTTTTATTTTTAACTGATTGTTTTTTTTCAATTAACTTCCTCAATGGGATAGGAACTCGAGATTTCAATGCTTACCCCCTCATAACCAATAGCCTGTTAAAATTATGTTTTCACCCTGGCTGCCATTATATCCATCTAAGTAAAATTAATTGAAATTAATAAAGAGTTAAACCATTGTAGACATGATAATCTTTATTAAAATTCTACTTTTTTGTTCAATAATAAACTCATGAAGATCGATCTTTTATAATTGAAGGTTGCTGAAAGTACCTCTGATTAACCTTTCTGAACCTAGTTTTGTTGAAGATGATTAATACAGGAATGGTCGCTGCCACAATGAGAAAAACAGAAAAATGAAAAAGTCATTTAGTGGAATTCTATGAGAAAATGCATAAACCGCCAATATTCGCATAATTATTTTGTTCCATTATCATTTTCGAGAGCAAAAAACTTCGATTTTTCTGTTGAACTAAGTGGCAGAAAGTTGAATGGTTTTGGGGCATAATAACATGAAGAAGAACTCTGTAGACCTCCACAGAGTTTCAATAAGCTTATAACTAACTAATTTTTTTGGTGACAGGGCAACTTGCTTTTGAATAGGTGCAAAGAATTTCCCCTTAAACTTATTCAGATGATTGTTTGATCCCAAGTCCAACATACCCTGTTTTTTCAACCTTGTTTCATAAGTTTTGTCCAAATCCTCCCCATCCTAGAAGTGTTTAAAATTTCATTGCTGGTCCCTATATACGAAAAAAGGCTACACCCAAAAGGTGCTAGCCCATCCTAAAAAAATTGTACTTGAAATGAACAATTTATGGTGTCAAGGCGCCGAATTCAAGATTCCAATGTAATATACTCAGCTCCATGTTCTTTTGCCCAATTATGTATATAACTGAGCAGACTATATCCAAGGCCACTAGGACGATGATTTTCATCAGTAACCAAATCTTGTACAAAAACATAGCGTTCATTATATGAATCTTCACGCCAGCTAATACCTGCTAAAGCTACGATGCTTGTATCATGGTATAAAGCAAATAACTGTTTACCCTCATTACGCATATCATTTAATAATTCTAGATATTCCTCTAAAGTCAAATCAGTTCGTAACTGACTCAATATAGGATACGCCTGTAAGAATTGATGTTCTACAGTTAACTCTACTATATTTTCCACTGGTATTTTCATGCGAATATTCTCCTAACCTTTTTAAATTTAATTGCTTCGCCTTCCCTTTAATTTTCTGACATATAACCAGGGGCAAATTAAACGTCAACTAAATATTTTTCGATAATTGTGTGTTTAACAGATTCCCATTCTTTTCCTTTCTCCATAAATATTAAATATACTCACAAGAGACATTCACAAAAATAATATGCAAGAATCGTACCAGTTCACAAATCGCGAAGGAGCGCTCCAGTGGAAAGTTTAAGAAAAAGCGTGTTCTACATTCATATTGTTTTGTCCCGCTAATGCCATCACTGATTATCACTCATTTATTGTGCAGGAGTGCTACACTTTTTAAAATACAGGTTGTTTATTTTCGTTTGAATCTAGCAGTTCTAAATAATTTGGCAATGCATTGTATTTCTTTTAAAGCGATTTCGCGATATTACCAATGGAATTGGTTCTAATGAAAAATCGGAATTTTGAGGTGAATCCCAGGAAAACCGGGCCCGGATAATGAAACGGGGATGGATTGTTGAAGAAAGGCAATTAATTTCTGTGTGAATAACTTTAAAATGAATAGCCAAAAATAAGAGAGTATTAAGAAGCAAGGAATAAACAAAAGATGAATAATAATGCCTGGTAGTTTCAAAATTTCATCACATCAATTGATGATTTTAATCCTTTTGTATTCGGTAGGAAAGGTTATTTTACATACTCCTTCTCCTTTAGCTGGTTTTGCCAAGCAGGATGCGTGGCTTGCTGCATTACTTGGGACAGGAATCGCATTAATTTTTGTATGGTTTTACATCAGGGTTGGAAATTTATATCCTGATCTCACTTTAGATCAAATAAATGAAAAGGTTTTCGGTAAGTTAGTCGGAAAGATGATCAATCTCACATTTTTTTCTGGTCTTTTTCCACTGCAGCCGAGACTACTTATTATGTGGGGAATTTCATTGAAACCTTTTGGATGCCGGATACCCCCCTTATCGCATTAAATATATTGTTAGCTGCAGTAGTGATCTTTACAGTACGCCTTGGTATCGAAACTTTTACACGCACGTTGGAAATATTCTTCATACCCGTATTAATATTACTGATTATTTTTTTGGTTTCCATCATTCCTCAAGCAAATATCCAACATATTCAGCCAGTATTTGAAAATGGCGCCAAACCTGTTATACGAGGGACACTTTTTTTCCTCAGTGTATTTACACTGTCTCCTGTTATGTTTTTGATGATTTTCCCTTCAAAAGTCAATGAAAGAAAAAAAGGGGGAAAAGCTTTTTATATCGGCACATTGATCGGAGGAATCATTTTAATTCTGGTTATCATGCTGGATATCTTGGTTCTTGGCCCCGATACCACAGCACGAAATATCGCTCCAAGTTACACGATGGCAAAAAAAATAAATGTAGGGAATTTCCTGATGCGGATTGAAGCCATTATTGCTACGATTTGGATCTTTACAACCTATACCAGGACGGTGATGTATTTTTATGTATCGGTTGTTGTATTTTCAAACATATTCAATATAAAGGATTATCGTCCATTTACTACAGCTTTAGGGATGATAATGGTTTTTTATTCACTGATTGTTTTTCCGACGGTCCCATCAGCCGGGGAATTCAATAAAAATATATGGTTATTCCATGCATCGATTTTTGGTCTGGTCATGCCTTTATTATTGTTTATCACGGTTACATTTGAAAACATCATTAAAAAGCACCATGGTTGCCAACAATGATAACACTGATGTGAGTTGGAGGATTTAAAAAAGGACATCATAAAAATACCCCCAAAATTCAATTTGCCGGGTTGCATCTGGCTGAATTGGATATGATCGTAATGAATATTTACGAATGAGGTGAGTATATTGAAACATAAAATAATCATTATTTTTAGTCTGGTTTTTATAGCATTCATGACTGGTTTATTCATCTTTTACCTCATAAAAGATGATTCATCGCGATGGATGGTAGCTCTAGGGGGAATATTGGTAAGTGCCTTGCCTCTATCATTACTATTTGTAAAAAATAACCCCTTTAACATTCCAATCATAATCGGTTATTATGTTTTTATTTTCTGTACGACATTTTTAGGATCTATCGCAAATTTTTATGTTGATTTTAAATGGTGGGACTCTGGCATTCACTTTTACAAAGGTATCTTCGTAGGTTTTGTTGGGATTGCTCTTTATAAACTATACATCCCTCAAAAAGCGAGAAAAGATGTTTCAAGGTGGGTCATCTTTCTTTTTGTTCTCTCACTTTCAGTCACTGCCACTGTTCTTTGGGAAATATATGAGTTCGCAGGTGATCTCACTTTTACTCATACCATGCAGCGAGGCGGTAATAAAGACACCATGTACGATATAATTTTCGGTCTTACCGGCGGATTGCTTATTTCCATTTATTCTAGTGTACAAAAATTAAAATTATGATGATTTGTTGAGGTAATCTTATGAATCGTAAACTAGTTATTTCATTAAGTTTAGTGTATGTACTTTTCATGGCAGCCTTATCCATTTTTTTCTATTCTGCCGATGAAACTTTCAAATCCCTGGTTGCGATAGGCGGTGTAGTATGCGGGGCCATTCCCCTTTTACTGGCCCTATTTACCAAACTTCAATTCAACCTGCCCATTATCATTTCCTATTTAATCTTCTTATTCGGTTCACAATTTTTAGGTTCTATTTTAGGTTGGTATGGACTCGGGTGGTGGGACACATTATTACATTTACTAAGCGGTTCCCTTCTTGCTTTTACGGGAATTGCTTTATATGAACGATTGGTATACAGAAATGCAGGCAAAGAGATATCCCCTTGGTTTGTCTTTTTGTTTACCCTCTCTTTCGCAGCACTTGGGGGTGTCATATGGGAGATCTACGAATTCAGTTCTGATCAATTATTCGGAATGACACTACAAGGAGGGGGAAATAAAGATACAATGATAGATTTAATCGCGGATACTATTGGAGGACTTATCATTGCAGTGTGGGCTGGAGTGCGGACAAAGAATAAGTTAAAGAAAACATGAAAAATCGTTCCAGTTGATTTCAGAAATCCGCTCCATTTCCGCTGACTGTCTGCCAAGACTCCTCGCCGTAAGCATCTAGCGGGATCACGGCTAGCCGGTTATTTGGCAGGAGTGCCGCAAATTTTTTCAATCTAATGAAGTTTCATCCCATATAAAACGAAAAGGGTTCGGGATAAGACCATTCCTAACACCCTTTTGTCGACAAACAGAAACGACCATCTTATCGATGGTCGTTTTCATGTTCATTTAAAAATGATGGAAATTATTTTTTCCGTCGTCATCGCACTATCTACCACATACGTTCCAGGTCGTAATCCGTTGGCCTTGCCTTTCTTCTCAACTGCGTCAGAGAAATCATTGGCATTTTTAATGACTTTTGCCTTTTGTAGGGTTTTACCCACATCGATGCTCGTCGAGCCTTTAGACACTCTAAGAACTGTACGGTATATGATTTTTTCTGTTGGTTCTTTTACCGTTTCTTTTTCCGCTTCCGCTTTTTCTTTAACCGACTGTGCTTCAGCAATCTGATCTTCCCATTCTTGTTCGGTATGTATGACATACCCGTCTGAAGCCAGAGACTCTTTCATTTCATCTTCTGAAAGTTTCTCCGATGTGCCGGTCGCTTCACCTGGACCAAAGAAGTACACTGCACCGCATAAGCCTGCTGCAACAACAATGCCCCCGGCAAAGCTGCGCATTGATTTAGATGTCATTGGCCACATTTCTCCTTTCATTCTTCGTTTGTATGTAAGGAGTAAGCATGCGTTCTATTTCATCTTCCGGCTGTTTTGTCTTCAGTGCAATGCTTTCAAATGAATAGCCTCGCTTATGTAGGTCAAGCACTTCACGCAACAAAATCCGTTTTTCGGAAGACATTGCTAGAATGCCTGCCTCTTGCACCGTAATTTCAGCATCTATCTCGATGTTCCTAATTTTTTCCTGTAACACATTCATTTCATCTCCAAAAGTGATAGCAACCTGTTCCAATTGACTGTCCACTTTTACAGAATCCTTTTTAATAAACGATAAAATGAACAGTAATACTGCTGCAGCAAACAAAATGATCAGAGCCCATTCCATCATTCTATGTCCCTCCTTAATCTTTGAATCTAATATCTCGCTTTCTAATTATATATTGATTTGTTCCAAAACTCGATTTAAAAGAACAAAATACCACAATAGTCACGTATTTATGACAAAAAAAGGCGCAGGGTGGCCATCCATAACTATCAATGATGAAAAAACGAAAAAAATCACTTCCATTTGAGGACCATTTTACCATAATCCATTCATCATTTATACCATTGTGTGTATATTAAGGCAAATGATCTTTATTCACCTCCCTCATACTGAAAGAACGCTGTCCATCTGGATTAGTTCAACACAAATAAATTGCCCATTCCATTCATCACCTACATCACTTCGTTTACTTTTCCTTAAAAAAGTCAATGGGATATATTAAATGACAAACACGATTCCAAACGATAAGATATATATTATCAGGTTCCTTTTCCTGTTTCATTGAATAGGTACAATTTTTTTTGGTGCCATATACTTATTGGGTTCATGCAAGATAATAAGGAGGAAACAATGAATATCAAAATAAATAATATACCTGGCTTCATTCAAGCCGAAATCGAACAACTTCAATCAAAACTGTCCCCCTTGTTGAAGAAAAATATGAAATACGGTTTTTTTTCGACGGTGTTGATAGGCTTTTCCATCATTAATCTATTTTTTCTTTTATTTAAGAACGAATCCATACCCATCTCGAAAATCGCACTTGGAATCTATGCATTGGTGGGAGCTGTAGGATTTGCCCTATTAAAAGAAAACAAACACAACAAAAGAGAAATAGTGATAATGAGTCAAAAATTCATGTTGGAAAGAATCAAAAATAGCAGCTATTTAACAGATGCCAGAAAAAGTAACTACTTTAGAAGAGTTAATGAGCATCCGCTTACTGCCATGAATGTTTTTTTTGAGTTTCTTGCTGAAGAACAACAATGGAAGAACAAATCCTCTCACCCGGAATAAATAAAAGGCAGTTCAATTTTATCGGTCGTTCAAATAGGCAAAAAAGTCATCACAAATAAAACAACATAACCAGTATGCTCCGGTAAACTACCGAATCATACTGGTTGTTTGCTTAAGTGCTATTAAATTTACATATTATCTATAACGTTTCTTTTTTAAGTGCATTCCAATTGGCAGCTAGTTAGTTCTGGAGGTTATTATCAATAAGTTCATGGAAATAAACTGCAGCATGTTCAGTTGGAGAGAAGATACCATTTGTAAATGCCTCGGAACTTAATCCTTTTTGCAATTTTTCCACCAGTTCAAAATCTTCCTGCCGTACTTGATCAACAAATTTAAAATATTCTTCTTTTTCTATGGTTGTTTTTTCATCGAGGGAGTAATCACGATAAATACCTAACGACGTCTCAGCATCAACAGGAATTACTTGAATGGTATTCACATTCCCGTCTCCTGGATAAACGTTAATCATCATATTTGGCCAAACCCAATAAAAACGTGCTTGGTCACCCTCACCATTCTTGCTTACGGTCATATATTGATAGGTGAATTTGTCGTGTGTCGTTGTGCAAAAGTTTGATAAATCAAAAGATTTTGCAAAGCCAGGATGAGCAATGGAACAATGATCACATTCAAGGTAATTGTCAACAACAGCTTTCCAGTTAGCTTTAACTACACGGCGGGTTTCCCTAACTAGTTTCAGTGAATCAAAGAAGGGATACTCTTTCATTTCCTCTAAAAATTCCTGATATGCTTTTGCCATGGAAGGTGCATTTTTGTCTAGATTGACAAAAATCATGGCATTCTGAACTTCTAAGCGTATGGATTTCATACAGCTGTGTATGCCCAATTCATTCGTTTTAAAATTAGGAGCTCTATTTACACTTCCATCTAATTTGAACGTCCATCCATGGTATCCGCATTGTAAAATTTTTCTATTTCCTTTATCGGAGTTTTCTACTTTCATTCCGCGATGAGGGCAAATATTGTAAAATGCTCGCAGTTCACCATCAGGACCGTGCGAAACGATAATGGGCTCTCCAGCGATATCCAATGTCATGAAATCCCCCACTTTTTCAACTTGGCTTGCATGCCCTGCCAATATCCAACTCTTTCTAAAGATTTTTTTTCTTTCTTCATTGAATACCTCTGGATCGACATACCGTGAATATGGGAGTGTAGGGCTGAACTGTACATTTTCTTTAGTGGACATATTGAAGATCCCTCCTGAATTATGATCTAATTTAAAGGCTGTTTTCGCATACTTTGTTGCTATTTACCAAGTAAAGCGGTGTGGTTGATTTCCCCTCCAGATGCTCGCTTTCCGCGGGGCGGGCGGTGAGCCTCCTCGGCGTAAACGCCTGTGGGGTCTCACCTGTCCCGCTGCTCCCGCAGGAGTCTCGCACTTGTGCTCCAATCAACCTGAAATCGTTTCGTTTTAAAAACAACAATCTTTACGCAAAGAGCCAATTTAAAAGTTTAAAAAACGCTTGGTACAATTTGTTCTTATACCCGATCCATATAGACTGTCTTGACTTCTGTATAAAATTCAACGGCACTCTTCCCTTGTTCACGGCTGCCTGCACTTGAATTTTTACATCCGCCAAATGGCATTTGCGGCTCAGTTCCTGCTGTTTCCGAATTGACATGGACAAGACCCACTTCGACATCTTCAATAAACCTTTGAGCCGCCGTTAAATTATTCGTGCAAATTGCTGCGCTCAATCCATATTCGGTATCATTCGCCATCTTAACTGCTTCCTCATAATTTCCTGCCTTAAACAGTGCGATGACTGGTCCAAAGATTTCTTCACGTGCAATGCGGGCATGCTGGGCAACATTTTCAAAGATAGCCGGTCGTACATAATAACCGTTCGCCAATTCCTCATCGGTCGGAACCTCTCCTCCACACAATAACGTTGCTTCTGCTTTCCCAGCATCAATCATTTCAAGCACGCCATCGCGTTGTGATCTAGATACAGCGGGACCGATAAATGTTTCTTCGTTGAGCGGGTTACCCACTTTTAATTCTTTCGTACGGGCGACAAGACGGTCCCGGAATGCTTCATATATTCCTTCTTCGACAATCACCCTGCTGGTGGCTGTGCATTTTTGCCCAGTGGACTTAAAGGCTCCGCCTACAGCAATTTCCACTGCTTTTTCTAGATCGGCATCAGCTAATACGACGAGCGGGTTTTTCCCTCCCATTTCCACTTGCACTTTCTTCCCATGTTCAATGGCTTGTTTTTGGATTTGCTGACCTACTTGATTCGAACCAGTAAAAGATATAGCCTTCACATCAGGATGCTCCACTAATGCAGCACCAATGACGGACCCCCTTCCGAATACACAATTAATGACTCCGGCCGGAATTCCCGCTTCATCAAAGGCTTTTATCACATGATAGACCGACTTAGGTGTAAGATCAGCCGGTTTAATCACGACCGTATTCCCGTAAATCAGGGCAGGCGCCAATTTCCACACAGGGATGGCAATTGGAAAGTTCCATGGTGTAATCAACCCCACCGGTCCGAGAGGGGTACGGGTAGTGTATAAAAATGTATTGGCATTCGCTGAAGGAATTACTTCCCCGAGTGGCTGCCGGGCTTCAGCAGCATAATATTCAAGAATGCTGGCAGCTCGATTGGCTTCCCCCATCCCTTCCAGAAATGTTTTTCCTTCTTCCTTTATCAAATCCCGACCCACTTCCTGCATATTCTTTTTCAAAATTTCAGCTGCTTTCTGCAAGTATGAAGCCCTTTGCTGAAACGATAGTTTTTTCCAAGCAGGAAATGAATTTTTTGCGGCAGCCACTGCATCATGTAAATCAGCCGCCGAGCTAGATGGAAATTCTCCTAAATTCTCTCCATTATGGGGACTAAGGTTTTCCTTGTACTCCCCTGTAGTTGGTTCTTGCCATTTTCCGTTAATATAATTTAAGTAACGCATAATATTTCCTCCGTATTCTATTTTTCTACTTTTCAATCATAGTTTTTCTTATAACCGGAACTTCTAAATGGATCCTTCAACGATCCCTGCATCTCGAACGATTTCTTTTGTCGGACATATTAAGAATAATCCCTATTGGACAAAGTCATTGGGCGGTTCATTCGATAATGCCGGCACCTCTATTTTCCTTCTCGTATATCTAAAATAGTAAAATATATAGCTAGCAACGACGAAACCTAAACCCCAATACAACGAAGTTCGCTGTGTCGGATCATATGCGGTGAACACAAAAATGCCTAGACACATAAGTATGCAGAGAATCGGGACAAATGGGAAAAATGGTACTCTAAACTTCAGATCTTCAACCTTTCCGCCTGCTCTGATATACTGTTTACGGAATCTATACTGTGCGAACGCAATCGCTATCCAAGTAAGCACCCCTCCTACCCCGCTTATGGAAAGTAGCACAACAAATAACGTTTCTTCCGCTACTACACTAGTAAGTAGCGACAGCAAGGCAAAGACCATGGTGACGAGTAAGGCATTAAAAGGTACACCGCGCCGATTGAGCTTTCCAAATGCAGAATGCGCCATACCATTTTGGGAAAGGGAGAAAAGGATTCTGGTACAGGCAAACAGTCCCGTGTTCCCAACAGAGAGTACCGCAGTCAATATTACAAAATTCATAATGTCAGCTGCATAAGGAATGCCTACCATTTCAAACACGGTAACAAATGGGCTTTCCAGTACTCCGACTTCTTGCCAAGGAACGATAGCCGATAGAACAAAGATTGCCAGTACATAGAAAAGCAGCACACGTATTACGATGTTTCTAATCGCTCTCGGAATGCTATGTTGCGGGTTTTCCGTCTCTCCTGCTGCAACACCCATGATTTCCGATCCCTGGAATGCATATACGACTGTCATCATCGAAATAAACACACCCGTGAAACCTGTAGGGAATAGTCCATCACCTATAAAATTGGAAAAGAACGGGGCAGGTTGTGCATCCTCCATTTGAATCCATCCAAACATCGCTGCCGCACCGATAATTATGAATAGAATAACGGCAAGTACTTTAATTCCGGAGAACCAATATTCTGTCTCTGCGAAACTTCTCGTTGTTAATGCATTTATAGAGAATAAAAGTACCGTAAATATCACACACCATATCCATACTGGTATATCGGGAAACCATCTAGTCATGAGCAAACCGGCCGCTACGAATTCCAAGCCTACATACAGAGCCCAGCTCAGCCAGTAAATCCAGCCAATGACAAAACCAGTGGCAGGTCCAATGAATTTCGTTGCATGGACCTGAAAGGAACCGGACACAGGCATCACTACCGATAATTCACCAAGACAAATCATCGCCAAGTACATTAACAAACCACCGACTAAATAGGCAACAATCGCTCCTAAGGGTCCAGCTTCACCGATTGCATATCCTGATCCCAGGAAAAGACCTGTTCCAATTATCCCACCTAAGGAGAGCATGAATAAATGTCTACTCTTCATTGAGCGCTGTAATTCTTTTGGTTGATTTTCATGTTCTGCTTGCATGAATTCCCCCCCGTTTCTAATCGATAAACTGCCTAAACACTTTTTTGATTAACAAAAGTTAACGAGAGTTCCCCGATAACGCTTCTGAAGGCTCTGCAAATTCCGGCAAGTCGCTGATTGTCGGTTTAAATATTTCATAAGCTACTTCTCTTTGATATTTATTTTGGTTTTTAGCTTGTGTAAACAAGTGATACGTATTTTTCCTGCATAGTTTTTCAATATCATCAACGACAGCTTGTGGATTTGGTTTAACTAGTCCGAAAATAACCGCATCATAAAATCTTATCGCCCCCAGGTTGGCAACGAAATCATTGACAACATCAATTCCTCTTTGTTTTATGATTTCGTCTCCCTCAGAAGAAAGGGGAATGTTTGCCGCCTCCACAATCAAGCTCGCTTTTACGCTTTTAGCATTAGATATGTGGATGACATCCTCCAGTGCGGACGGAATTAAAATGTCGCACTCTATGTCGAGCCATTCCGTGTTCGGTCTTACGTCATAATGCGGTTCAAAAAAGGCTTTATCCATTTCTCCGTACATATTCTTATGATCAATGAGCTTTTGGACATCTAATCCTGCTTCACACGTTACCAAAAGAGCTGCATCGGAAATTCCCACGACTTTATAACCTAACTGGGACATTTTCAATGCACAGCTTGCCCCTACACAGCCGAATCCTTGAATGACAACTCTCGCTCCACCTTTTCCGCTTTTAAATTTCCACGCCTCATCTGCGGAAAATGCCACACCATAGCCTGTTACGACATCGTTTATAAACAGCCCATCGATTTTTGTCGTCAACAATTCATCGAAGTCTTTTATCCCTTGCAGAACATTCGGATTCTGCTTCATTGATTTCGTTAGTGGGATATCAATACCAAATTCATTAAATATTTTGAGCACATCTTCATATTTGGTACCTAAATCACTGCCTAAAGATACCCCTATATCTATATATGGCATCATCGCAATCAGAAATCTTCTTAACACCGCATATGCGTCTGGCGCCTTATAATCATAGGCAATGCCCGCTTTACAACCGCCAGTCGTCTCAGACTCACAGGCAACATACTTATAAGCCATGGCCTCGGCCAGCCTTTCGACCTCTTCTCTTGTAACCGTTGGGTGCATTCTTGTACCGCCGCCTGTGTAGCCTTTTACAAAGTTATGGACGACCAGCCAGCCTTTAGCATCCGTTTCCGTATCATTCCATTCCACAACTAAATATGGTTTTAACAACTATGAAACCTCCCTTGAATATCCTACTTTTATTGGTTCCTGCTATCATCCAATGCAAACAATACCAAAGCAGTCATGCCGGGAATTAATTGTTTGACACTAGCTTTTCGTGTACTTCCTTCTTGTCTTGGCCTACAGATAAGATCTTTGGATTGACTGCAACCTCGATTACAGCCGGCAGCCCAGAAGCAATCGCCCTTTGCAGCGCTGGCGCAAAATCACTATTTTTTTCAACCTTTTCACCATGTGCTCCAAATAAGCGGGCCAATTCGGCAAAATCAGGATTAGACAAGTCAGTTCCAACGACCCGATTTGGAAAATGCCTTTCTTGATGTACACGAATTGTCCCGTAAATATTGTTGTTGACAACAATTGATATGGTCGGAATTTTATACCGTACAGCGGTTTCAATCTCTTGGAGAGTCATCATAAAGCCGCCATCTCCAGAAATTGATACAACATGTTTGTGAGGCTGCGCCAGCTTTGCCCCAATAGCAGCGGGCAGTCCGTATCCCATCGCACCCGACGTCGGCCCTACGTATGTGTTTTCTTGTTCGAAACGGTAATATCTAGATAGCCATCCGAAAAAGTTGCCAGCATCATTTGTAATGATGGTATCCTTCGGCAGACAGACGGCAAGATCATGCATCAATCCGTCCATATCCACGAAGTCTTCTGTGTAGTCGGCTTTTGTTTCAGAAAATTCCATATATTTTTCATGCAATTCTTTCAAATGATCTTCGCTTGAAATAATAGATCCTGGTTCTGGCGCTTGCAGTGCTTGTTCCAGGAAGCTCTTGGCATCCGCTTCAATGGCAAGAGAAGGTGCATATACTTTACCAAAAATATCGGGACAAATATCCACATGGATCAGCTTTGAATTTTTAGAAAGCAAGGTGTAATCTTGTGTTCCCACTTGAGAGAATCGTGTCCCCAATGCCAAAACTACATCTGCATCGCGGATTGCATCAAGTAAATATTGTGGTGTCCCAAACCCAAGCCATCCCGCATAGCAAGGATGTGAGTTCGGAAACGCGTCAAATCGCCGGAAAGCTGTAATGACAGGAAGTTTCATTGCCTCCACAAACTGTACAAGCAACCTGTTGGCCTTAGCATGAATCACACCTCCACCAGCAATCAATACGGGACGCTCCGCGTTTCGTATCATATCCATCGCCTGCTTCACAACTTCCATATGCGGGTGAGGAGGAAGCGAGCGATAAGAAGGATTTATGTTCAACTCTGCCTCATCTTCTAACATGTCATGCGGCAAAGCCACCAATACAGGGCCCGGACGCCCCGATCGCGCAATATGGAATGCCCGTTGCAATAATTCCGGGATCCTTTCCACACGATCGATCTCTACCGTCCATTTACATAAATGACTGAAAAAACCCGTCAAATTCACTTCCTGGAATGCTTCCTTTTCTTTAAAAGGGCGTTCGACTTGGCCAATAAGCGCAACCAAAGGGGTTGAGTCTTGGGCGGCAGTATGAATGCCGATAGCTAAGTTTGTAGCACCCACTCCACGCGTTGCCATACAAACCCCCACCTCTCCCGAAGCCTTGGCATACCCTTCCGCCATAAAAGAGGCTCCCCCTTCATGCCTGGCGGAAATAAGTTCTATTTCAGGATGTTGATATAGTGCATCCATTACACTTAGATAACTTTCACCTGGTACACAAAAAGTTTTTTTTACCCCTTCTTTAGCCATTACTTCTACGACTGCTCTTCCTCCACTGACTTTCATAATCAAGCCTCCCGCTTTCAAGTACGTGTTATTGTCCTAGTAATTTATGATTATATGAAAATTGGACTCATTCCCACTATCATTTAACTAGTTTTGTCCATTCCTGAAGCTTGTTTAATATCTTCTTCCATCCCAATTGATGTTTTTCTTGTAACGGCACTCACTCCCAAAGTTACTGCAATGTTGATGAGTAATACAGCTAACCCTACATCAAGATCTTGTATTACATGCGGTAGAGATGGAAATAAAGTAGCAAGTGTCGTACCTGAAGTAGTCGAGTATATGACAATTAGAATTGCAACGATCATTCCGGCAAAAGCTCCTTGAACGGTAACAGGATTCTTTTTCCACAAACTAAAAAATAATGCGGGGAACAACTGTGCCATGAAGCTATATGCCATAAGATACAACGTAAAAATCGACTCCCCGCCATTAAACGTAAAATATAGAGTCACTATGGAAATGACAGGCACTAACATCCTGCTCAATCTTTGAAGCTGTTCATCTGATGTATTCGGCCTCCACACCTTATAAACATTCTTGGAAAGTATCGTGGCAGTGGCCGTCAACACGAGTGAACTTGGTATAAGGGCGGCCATCGCCCCTGATGCTCCAATAACCCCAACAAACCAGGGATCAAATGACATCTTCGCCAGTTTAAATAAAGCTAAGTCTGCTTCTGCCCCCTCTAAATTCGGAACTTGGAGAATCGCAGAAAAACCAATAAATAACGAAAAGATGATGATTACTTGATAAATTGGCATAACCCCAGCATTCCAACGAAGTGATTTTTGACTTTTTGCAGAGAATACTCCCGCCAACATATGAGGAAACATATAGAATGCCAGTGCCGTCATGATCGTAGCTGAAATAAACCAAGAGATGCTCAAACCTTGTTCCGGGAAAATCAAAAAACCTTGTTTTGCCGTATCGATTGCTTCAAACATCGGCTGTAAACCACCGTAATAATGAAGTGGAAAATAAATCCCCATGAAGACGACAACAGTCAGAATCATGATATCTTTAATGACCGCGGTCCACGCTACCCCATGCATCCCTGAAGCAGTTACGTAAATTGTGATCGCAATGACACTTACGACTATAGCCACATTTGGCGAAATGGAACCATAGGAGGCTTCCGATACGATAATTCCTAACCCTTTCAACTGCATGATCAGATATGGAATAATTGAAATGACGCTAATTACCGCCACAAGAACTCCTAAAGCCGGACTATTGTACTTTTTATCATAAAAATCAGATTGAGAGATGACATTATTTTTTTTTGCATATCTCCAAATAGGCGGCAACAGCCAATAGGCGATTACAAAATAGAAGCAATTGAAAGCGTATAAGGCAGGAGGCATACCAGATCTATAAGCTCCGCCGCTTGCCCCCAAAAACGTATAGGTCGTAAACATTTCACCTGCTATCAAGAAGAAGAGCAAAAAGCTGCCGAAACCCCTTCCGCCTATAGCCCATTGTTCCAAACTCATATTTTTGCCTTTTCGAGCTTGGAGCCCTAACCAAATACACAGAACCAGAAAGAAAAGGATGACAAGCAGGGCTTCATTCATCCGTCTTCTTCCCCCTCGGTTGCAGGATCAAGTTTATTGGCAATTATTAAAAACACTGATGTTAGACAAACCCATAATATGGCCCAAAAAAGAACAAATGGCATCCCTAAAACATAAGGTTCAATCCGATTGATAACCACAAGCGAGCCAAGTGCCGGTATTGCACTTATCACATAGATCATTTTCTTCATTTGTTCACCATCCTTATCAACAAATGCCCAACTTGAACCATCCAATCCTTCATTTTCTGAAAAAACAGATAATTTTTTTCTGTATTATTACATTGACAGCCCTTTAGTTAAAGGCTCATTTACAGCCCAATTCGGTTGCAGGCCTGTAAGAACTTGTTCCACCTGCATCGCTGCATGTACAGCCATGCGTATCGAGCCTTCCTTCGTCAATGCCGCATTATGTGGACTGACAATCACATTATCCAATTTAAAAAGGGGATTCCATTTATCAGGAGGCTCAACTTCAAATACGTCTATTCCAGCGCCGGCAATCTGGCCCGCTTGCAAAGCATTTACTAAATCACTTTCCTTCACCACACCTCCCCTGGAAGCGTTTACAAAATAGGAAGAAGGTTTCATCCAGGAAAACTCACGGCTTCCTATTATCCCTTTTGTTGTTTTCGTTAACGGCAGATGCAGGCTAATAACATCTGAGTTTCTGAATACCCATTCTAAATCTGTTGCTATCTCCAACTCCGAACTCGTTCTGGCTGTAACATAGGGATCGTAGCCAATCACTTTCATATCGAAGCCTTGGAAAGCCTTTTTTGCCAGTATTCTACCGATTCTCCCCAGTCCGATAATCCCCAAGGTCTTGCCTTCCAAGTCCATGCCAAAAAGTTGATTGCGAATAGCAAAATTCCCGCTGCGCAGCTCTTTATCAGCCAAGCTTAAATTTTTGGACAATGATAAAATTAATGCCATTACATGTTCAGCCACAGAATTCGCATTTGCCTCTGGTGTATTTGTTACATAAATGCCACGCTCTGTAGCAGCTTCAATATCAATATTGTCTAAACCCACACCATACTTGGCAATCACTTTTAGGTTTTCAGCTGCTTGAATAACTTCTTTATTTATTACAGCCGTTGATCTCGTTAGTACTGCATCACACCCCTTGATTTCTTCCATAAGAATTTCTTGCGACAGATCAGACCCAACTTTAATCTTATAGCCCTTTTCTAGTAAATAACTTTTCCCCTCTTTCTCAATATCTTGAGGAATATACACTAAATGACTCAACTTCACACCAACCTTTCATATTAACCTTGAAGGAAAAATCTTTCCTACTGCATTGTTATATATACAATTATTGTGCCAATATTAAAAACATCCGTTTTTTCAAGAAAGAAGCCAATTAGCTCTTATATTAAGACAAAAATAAAGTTAACAAATTGTTTCAAAATGAATTAATTAGTATCATTACGTTTCAATTTGTTTCAATATTCAAGTGTTTCATCTTTCTCCATAAAGTCGTGCGACTCATCCCTAACTCAAAAGCAGCTTTTCCTTTATTAAAATTAACCTTAATTAACATTTGAACAATTCTTTCACGCTCGGATAAATGCATCCCAGGTGACATATCCATTTCTTCGTCTTGTGTCGACAACTGTATTTTCTTTTTACTTCTATTGGGAAAATACATTTCAATATCGTACACATCAATTAACTTATCTTTATAAAGGGCGCATAATCGCTCACAAAAATTTTGCAATTGGCGAATATTCCCTTCCCAATTTTCTTCGCTCAGCTTTTTCATGGCAGCATCCGTAATCTTAATTTGCTTTTGATCCGAATGACCTTTCTGAATAAATGCATTCACCAATAACGGAATATCTTCTCTGCGTTCCCGAAGTGGAGGCAATACAAGGTCCAGTACACTCAAGCGATAATACAGATCCTCCCGAAAGTCATTACATTTCACCATTTGCATGAGGTCTTTGTTCGTTGCGGATACAATTCTCACATCAACCGGAATTACTTTATCATCACCGATGCGCATGATTTCCCGCTCTTGGAGGACACGTAGCAGCCGGCTTTGCATTTTTGGGGAGATTTCCCCTATTTCATCTAAAAAAATCGTACCTCTATGAGCCAGTTCAAAAAATCCTTGCTTTCCGCCTTTCATTGCTCCCGTGAAAGCTCCTTCTGCATATCCGAAAAGCTCACTTTCCAATAAATTTTCGGGAAGTGCAGCGCAATTAATGGCTACAAACGGGTTATTTTTCCGATTGCTATGATTATGTATGCTTTGGGCGAATATTTCCTTGCCCGTTCCGGTTTCTCCAATTATAAGAATGTTTGAATCTACTTCACTATAACGTTGAGCTGTTTCAATCGTCCTCTTAATTTCGGAACTTCGATACAATATATCATCAAATGTGTACTTAGCCACATGTCCGCGTAAATGAAGCTTTCTAAAGAACTTCCCTTCCATCTCTTGAATGCGCGTAACATCTTGAAAGGCGACCATATCGCCCACTTTTTTACCCTTTAAAAATATCCCAACTTTTTTTACCGATAATTGAATCGATTGGTAAGCAACGGTATCTTTTTCGTATTCATCGTCGCTTAAAAGCATATTACGAAATTTCCCGGGCTTTATTATCTCGTATATGGAATTTCCAATTAAGCTCCCCCTGGAAATGGATAATATCTCCTGAGCCGCCGTATTAAATACAGATATTTGTCCTTTTAAATCTATAGCAATAACCCCTTCATAGGCATAATTAAGAATCGTTTGGTAACGCTTGGTCTTCTCCTGTTCCCTTCTGCTGACAAGAGCTACTCTTTTCGCCTCAATCAACGCCTGCCGAAATGATTCCTTTCCAGTGTCAACCAGAATGGCTCCCAACCCTATCTCTTCAGCATATTTACAAGTACTTAAACCACTTAACACAACCTCACAGCCATCGCTGGCAGCCAAATCCACTAAACTGACTGAGGACTCGATATCATTTAATATATAGGACTGAATCGGCAAATCAACAATATCCGAAAGGTTTTCCACGCCATAAATCATGTTTAACGCTCCTATAACGGCCACTTTTTTACTGCCAAAACGTGCCTTGCAATCATACAGGGAACGAATGAGGTCAATACCTTGTACAGGTATATCTACGATAGGAATCAATTCATTGCTTTCTTTTAATAGTTTCGTGATTAATCCCCTTGAAATGATTACATCAGCATCCAGCTTCAACTTCCCAATCTTATCGGCATCCTCAACCACCTCCTCTAAAACAAACTTCACTGCACCGTTATCATTGTTGTCCGATTCTTCCAACTTGTTGAATTCCTCAAACCTTTCAAAAGCATCCGTAATATACCCTTTTCGAGGAACAACGAGTTTTATTTTTATCAAAACACCCACCTCCAACGTCAAGTCATTTTGGTTTATTGGATATAAGCTCAAGCAATCTGTTATTCTAGCCCTTGTCATACAAGGACTTGATATAATCGGGTAAGTTAAGAATGCCGCAAAGGTGATCATTCAAAACCGCAATAAGAAAAGCAATGTGAGACTTCTAAAATAGTAATTCTGCATTTTATTTAGATATTAGATATTTCACATTAATGACTTTGAAAAATAAAAAACCCTGTTATCGTGGGTTTTTTCATCATCATTCAGGTCATCACATTAAAGCTTGCTTTTCTTCTCTAGATTACGCTTTTTAACATTATCATCAGTATAATGATTCTTAAGGTGAAAATCATCATGAAAAGTCCTCTTTAATTTCTTAAAGTGGAATCGTCATCTACTTTATTTTCCGAAATTACCCTTCCTTTCTCGGTAATAGGACTTTATTCCTTTTATTCTTCATACAAATGTGGAATTCCTTTTGATTTTATAGGTACGGACAATAAAATTAGTCTAAAACATATTAACCCCGTTCAAGAAATCCTGAACGGGGTTTTTTTAATGAATTTTTATTTTGAGTTTTTGTCGGAATTGAGCAGTAATCCTTCGTAAATCTGTTCATTCAAGGTGGTTTTACTTACGGACTTAAAAAGGATCGGCGATGACAAGGATTTTCCCTGCTTTAATATCCTCCACATATTGATCGACTTCGGCTTCCTCCAGTCCAATATCCAATAATGGCTTTCTCAATCCGCCTGCTCCCGATGCTGCCCCGGCTGCAGCTCCGCCAAAAGTGGCGAAAATAGGTCCTGCTGCCAATATCGGACCAATTCCTGGTACGGCCAATGCACTCATTCCAATAAGCAGGCCTGTTAATCCGACAGCTCCGCCGGCTGCTGCCCCAGCTACTAATCCATCAGTCTTTGCCGGGGCGACTTCCTCGGCTTCACTGGGTAATTGATCAATGTTTTTTGCCACTACTGATATTTGATCGGATGTATATCCTTGTGTCTTTAAGTTTTCGACTGCTGAAGTCGCTTCATTTGCAGTTTCATATATTGCTATAAACCTCTTGTCCATGGTATCTGCTCCTTTAAAAGTAATGTATTATACAATACCCTTAATTGAGTCTTAATAACCTTCCATGAAGGAAATGAACTTCATTCCCGGATTTGCCCCTGGCCGTAAATGAAGTACTTGCTTGATGTCAAGGCAGGTAAACCCATTGGTCCACGTGCATGCAGCTTTTGTGTCGAAATGCCGATTTCTGCGCCATAACCAAATTCAAAGCCATCGGTAAAACGGGTGGAAGCATTGTGATAAACTGCTGCGGCATCTACTTTATTCAAAAATGCGGAAGCGTTTTGTTCATCCCCCGTCAGGATTGCTTCAGAATGCTTGGTACCGTATCGGTTAATGTGTTCAATCGCATCGAATACACCTTTTACAGTTTTCACACTTATTTTTAAAGCCAGGTACTCCGTTGACCAATCTTCCTCCGTAGCCGTTTTCGCTCTTGGAAATGCGCTGCAGACCGATTCATCTCCATATACTTCAATACCCTTTTCGTCCAGGAGTTCCAAAATACGCACTCCGTTTTCTTCAAACCATTTTTCATGAATCAGAAGCCCCTCGATAGCATTGCAAACGGATGGACGCTGGGTTTTACCGTTTAAGACAATTCTCTCGGCCATCGTGATATCTGCGGTCTGATCGATGAAGATATGGCAATTGCCTGCTCCTGTTTCAAGAACGGGAACAGTGGACTCCTTAATGACCGTTTCAATTAAATTCTTTCCGCCGCGTGGAATCAAAACATCTAAATACTCGTTAAGATGAAAAAGTTCCTTAGCGGTTTCACGGCTCGTATCCTCGATCAACTGAACTGCTTCTACAGGAATTTCCGTATTCTCTAATGCCTTATGGATGGATGAGACTAGTGCCATATTGGAGCTTTTGGCTGACGAGCTGCCTCTTAATAGGACGGCATTTCCCGTTTTCAAGGACAAAGTAGCTGCATCGATGGTCACGTTAGGCCTGGCTTCATAAATCATCCCGATTACGCCGATCGGCACCCGTAACTTTTTAATCAATAAACCGTTCTCTTTTTCGATCGTCTCCAATTGTTCCCCAACAGGATCATTTAAATCGATTAAAAGCATAATGGCCGCAGCCATGTCGTCAATACGGTTATCATTTAACATAATTCGATCCAATGTGGACTCACTGAAGCCTTTTTTCCTGCCATCTTCCAGATCTTTTTGGTTTTCTTTTATCAAAAATTCTTTATCGATAATTAGTTGCTTAGCAATGTTTCCAAGTGCCTCGTTCTTTTGTTCCGTACTCAATCCTATTAACTGATAACTGGCCTTTTTGGCTGCCTTTCCTTTCGCCGTCACTTCACTCATTTCCAAATGCCCCCTTTTCCTTCACTAAAATTGATTTTTTATGCTTTCACCCATTTATCGCGATGGATCACTTCTATGGAAGTGACCACAAGCTCGGATGTCTTCTTTCCCATCGCCTGTTTTAATTCTTCGTCGGAGTAAAGGACCTCACCCCGCCCCAATAATCCATTTGCACCATAGACTTCAACAACATCCCCCTTATTGAAGACTCCTTTGATTTCATAAATTCCAGCTGGCAGCAGACTGCTGCCATTTGAAACTAAGGCTCTTTCGGCACCTTCATCAACGAAAATTTTTCCGGATACTTGTGAATGAAGGGAAATCCATTGTTTGTTTTTCGTTACCGTCGTCAAGACATCATTCCCTATATACGTGCCATCACCTTTGCCTTCAAGGATCGTTAAAAGTTTATCACTCCCATAACCAGAGCCAATGAATACTTTCACCCCAAGAGACAATGCAGTTTGCGCTGCAATCAGCTTAGATTTCATACCCCCGGTTCCGACATTGGATCCTGCACCTTCTGCCATTTGCAATAAATCCGGCGTTACTTCGGATAGCTTGTCAAATCGTTTCGCCCCTGGATTTGTCTGTGGATTGGAATCATATAGCCCATTAATGTCAGTTAATATGATCAAGTTGGTGGCGTGGACCAGTCCGCTTACTAAGGCGGATAGCATATCATTATCACCAAAAGTCAACTCCTCCACAGATACTGTATCATTTTCATTAATAATCGGAAGGATGCCGCGTTCAAGTAATTCCATCAATGTCGCATATGCATTTTTATATCTATCTTTTTTCGAGAAATCTTTCCTTGTTAACAAAATCTGCGCCGGAACGATTCCAAAATGCCCCAATTGTTCCATATATGATTGAATCAATAAGCTTTGCCCGACCGCTGCAGCAGCTTGTTTTCCTTTGAGAGTGACAGGTCTCGTAGGATAGCCGAGCTTGCGAAAACCTGTTGCTACAGCACCTGATGAAACAAGGACAACTTCATGTCCCGCTTTCCTTAAAGCTGCCACTGCCTGGATATGATCGGAAAATTTATTTTGGTCGATATCACCTTTTGTGTTGGTCAAAGAACTACTTCCTATCTTTACAACGATGCGTTTCTTTTCCATCGATTACTTCCTCCAATAAATATCTAAGACATGAAAAAAAGCCCTTTTCATCCTCGAAATAAGGACGAAAAGGGCTGCTCTCCGTGGTACCACCTTCATTGAATGCAAGTTCATGCATTCCACTTTGCCTGATAACGCCAGGATTTGCGCCTATGTTTTGCATAGGACTCAAGAAGCAGGTTCTGCGTTTTCCTGTCGCGGGTCTTCCAGCAATTGACGCCGCTCTCTGTCACAGTGATTCTCGCATACTAATCTTCTCTCAACGTTCATTGTTTTAATATAGTATGCAAAATTATCTTCTTGATGTCAATAACATTCCTACAATGTATGAACCTTATAACGCGATTGCCGGGCCGAAGAACTCATAGTGGATTTTGTCCGCATCTATTCCCAACTCTTTCAGGTAAGTAATGATCGCCTTCATGAAAGGAACAGGGCCACACACATAATAGTCAGCTTCAGGTTTCACAAAACCGCTCAATAATTCCTTATCGATATACCCTTCCTTTTCAAAATTCGGCAGGTTCTTATCATCCTCACCCGGATTTTTAAAGACAAAGGATAATTGATAGCTGGTAAGCTTGTGGGCTAGTTCTGTCAGTTCCATTCTGAACGGCTGTAACTGACCATTATCGGAAGCATGAATGAATTGTACATCACGCTCAGGTGTTTGTTCAGCTATCGCATGAATCATGCTCATGAAAGGTGTTATGCCAACGCCTCCGCTCAAGAATACTGCCGGTGTCCGTTTTTCCAAATCGATGGTGAAATCACCTGCAGGAGCCGTTACGTCAATACTGTCACCCATTTGAATGGATTCATGCAAGTAGTTAGAGACCCTTCCATCAGGAGTGGTTCCCGGCTTTTCTTTTTTAACGGAAATCCGGAAATAATCTTTTCCCGGAACATCAGACAAACTATACTGACGGTTGAATAAATAGCGTTCACCCGGTATCTCGATCCGAACGGTAATATATTGTCCAGGACGAAATGATGGAACCTTATCTCCATCTGATGGCTTTAAATAAAAGGATGTGATTACATCACTTTCCCGTACTTTTTCCACCACTGTGAATCGTTTGAAATCAGTCCATCCGCCGTCCTGATTGGAAGCTTCTTCGTACATTTCCTTTTCGATGCTAATGAAAACATCGGCAATGACTCCATAGGCCTCTCCCCAAGCTTGGAGGATCTCTTCTGTAGCTGAATCTTGTAACACTTCCTTGATTGCACCTAATAAAAACTCTCCAACAATGGGATAATGTTCGGCTTTAACGGCAAGACTTCTGTGTTTTTGTGCTATTTGCTTCACGGCAGGTAATATCGTTTCTAGTTGATCTATATATTTAGCTGCTGCCAAAACCGTATTGGCTAGTGCATTTTGCTGGCGCCCCTTTTTTTGATTGGCGTGATTAAAAACATTTAATAATTCAGGATGTGCTTCGAAAAGATTTTTATAGAATACAGTTGTGATTGTTGTACCATGCACTTCTAATACAGGTACGGTTGATTTGATGACGTCAATAGTTTTTTGGGATAGCATAGGTAAACCCCTCTTCATAAACAAGTATTTTGAATGCATGTTTATATTAGAACTTAAATGCATTAAAAGCAATATTTTTAATACATCTTTTTAAAAAATAAGTTTTCATGTTTATAAAATGTTCACATTTATGATATAGTCAAATGGGGATAGAATGTGAGGCGATAAACATGAGGTTGACGAGTTATTCCGATTACTCACTTAGAGTGTTGATTTACCTGGCTTCCCACGACCAAAGCAAATTATCAAATATTAAAGAGATTTCTGAAGTTTATCAACTGTCTAAAAATCATTTGATGAAGATTGTTCATAACCTTGGAAAATTAGGCTATATTGAGACGATTCGTGGAAGAAATGGCGGATTTCGGCTTGCAAAATCACCCGCTGAAATAAATGTAGGGGAACTTGTACGGCGAACCGAGGAGGATTTTTATTTAGTGGAATGTTTTAAAGATCACGATAACTGTGTGATTTCTCCCGTTTGTTCATTGAAATTTGTTCTTAATAATGCCTTGGATGCTTTTCTAAAGGTCCTTGATCAATATACGATTGCAGACTTCAGCGAAAATAAAGTGATGCTCAAAACTTATTTCGATTCGGTAAAGAAGAATGACGAAGAGCCCGATTTTTTATAATCGGGCTCTTTTTCATTAACCGATGATTCGTTCGATCTTCCATTCCTTTTCCATTCGCAAATCCATGATCCCTGTACTGGTTTTCAATAAAACTTTAAGGGGATCGTATGGATTGATCATTACGATTGTCCCGATTCGTTCATTGGTAAGCATGACTTCTTTTCCGACCAATAATGAAAGCGATTTTTGGGCACTTAAGATCGGTTACTAAGTTCATTGCCCAGCTGTTTTAATTTTTCACCAACCGTACATTCCGAAATACAGAACTGATGGGCATAAGTACGCCCCTTCTCTTTTCGAAAATGCTTTCTTAAAAAACAATCTTGACAAAATGAAGCGAGAACATCTTCCACTTCTTCATATATTTTTTTCCTGTTCATTGTTGTTATGGCTCCTTTGACTCAGCAATTTCCATTTTGCTGAAAATGGCTTTTCCCTGCAGTGCAAGTGTTGCCAGGCGATCGGCTTCCTGGTTTTCCTTTCGAGAAATTGGCTTGCAGACCGGAATGATCTTTAATTTATCCAGTTTGGCTTCAATGCGGTCAAGCCATTTATTTAAGTTTTCTTCCATACAGGGCCATTCACCGGAAAGTTGATTTAAGACAACGAGAGAATCCCCTTTAAAGACACAGCTTTGATGGTGGATTCCAAGTTCGTCCATCTGCCTGACCGCTTCATGAAAGGCCGCATATTCCGCTTCATTATTGGATTCGAATTGCTCCAATCTCAAATTGGTGCGTAACCGCCAGAACTTCTTACCTTGACGAAAATAAATGGCAACACCGATTCCTGCAACCTTTTCATCTTTTTGAAAACCGCCATCAAAAAAAACAGTCACATCCTGCGGTTCTTCCTCAACTTCCGTCAGGAGTTTCTTTAGCTCCTTCTTGGTCCAGGTTGTATCGAATTCATCCCTGAACTCCACTTCTTTCAGCCTTCCTGCCTTTTCAAGATCTTCCGTAATGACCAGCGCAGTCCCTGCATCAAGCCAATCCGAAACGAAGTCGGCAGATGGTTTTTTTGAAGCATGATATGTCCATTGCATGATTACCTTCAAAGATTTCCAGCTCCTTATCCATTCACCATTCTTGCAGAACAGCTTACAATTTTCATACCTTTTTTTCGTCTTACCCTTTATAATATATTGTAAGCATTTGTATCGCTTTTTTAATTATAGTTCCCATATCAGCCTGAAATTCTCATGTTTCAATCTTATTTTATATGAAACGTTTTTTTATCATAGCATAGTTAAACTCGAGGAGGAGCACATCTTGATCGAAGTGTATATTGATGGTGCCAGTGCAGGCAATCCAGGGCCGAGCGGCGCAGGTGTTTTCATAAATAATAATGGGGTAGTCGAACGGCATGCCTTTCCGCTTGGAAATATGGAAAACCATGAAGCGGAGTACCATGCTTTAATCAAAGCATTGGAAATTTGTGTAGCCAATAAGTATCAAACCGTTTCTTTTCGTACTGACTCACAAGCCATCAACCAGGCCATTGAAAAAAGATTTGCAAAGAATAAGTATGCCATTTTGTTGGAACGGGCGCTAAAGCTTTCCGATGAGCTTGAATTATTTTTCATGAAATGGATTCCAAATCTCGAAAACAAGTCCGCGGATGAGTTGGCGAGACGGGCCATTCGAATGAATAAGTCTGAGGAAATTCATGAACAAGACAGCTGATTTTTCATTACTATTCGTTGTATTCATTTGGGGCGTCACTTTTGTCATGGTCCAAAATGCGCTATCTTTTCTGGACCCCTTCACGTTTAATGCGGTCCGTTTCTTCATGGCGTTCGTTTTCTTGCTGATCCCTTATATATCGACTTTACACAAAAAGGGGAAAACTTGGAACAAGGGTCTTTTTATAGCTGGATTTCATATTGGGGTTTGGCTTTTTCTGGGGTATGGGCTTCAAACGATCGGATTGAATTATACAACCCCCGCGAAGACAGGCTTTATAACAGGATTAAGTGTCGTCATGGTACCCGTGTTTTCCCTGCTGCTTTTAAAACATAGGCTTTCCCGCAATACAATAATAGGTGTCGCAACCGCAACCATCGGGCTTTATTTAATGACTTTCGCTGACCGCTCCAATTTGAATATCGGTGATTTACTGGTATTTTTATGCGCAATCAGTTTTGCCATGCAGATCATTACAACCGCTAGATATGCCAAGACCTTACCCGCTTTACCGTTGACGCTGATTCAGGTTTCCACCGTTTCTTTATTATCATTTGTTTCAGCCTTCATTTTCAAAGAGAATCATTCCGTCATCTTCAGCTCAGAGGTCATGTTACAGAAGGACGTATGGACTGCTTTATTGGTTACGGCAGCCCTTGCCACTGCGTTCGCCTTTTTTGCACAAACCTTCTTCCAAGCCTATACGACACCTACAAGAGTGGCGCTGATCTTTTCAATGGAACCGGTTTTTGCCGCGTTATCCTCATACATATTGATAGGGGAAAAATTGACTACCGCCTCCATTATCGGCTGCGCATTCATATTCTTGGGGATGATTTTCGCTGAACTGCCTGTTAAGAAAAAGAAACCCGTGACACAGGGGTTTTCTTGAAAAGGCCAATAAAATAAATCGGACTTCCATTTACGAAGTCCGATTTATTTAAGCAGCCCCTGTTCTTTTGCAAAAGATACCGCTGCACTACGCGTTTCAATGCCATTTTGTTTCAAGTTTTCCAAAAAGGAGATATAAAAGCTGCCATCAAAGTTCTTTTGTACCTTCAATGTCAATTCTATTGCTGCATTGACTAAAATATCACTCGCATCCGTGTAGCGCTTACCAAAATAAATAAAACCAATAGCGTCATTACCAAAAGTGAATCCCTTACCCTCTAAAAAACTAACATACTCTTCAGTTGATTTCGCCACTTCTGCATCCACTCCATACTTCATGCCTTAATTTCATCTTACCGTATATCAAAGATTTTGACTATCCATTTTTCGACAAAAAAATCACCGTACAAATAAAAGAGCTCCCTCTTTGGAAGCTCCGCTTATTGTATTAGATCATTCGCAGTAAAGCCCTGAATTCATGATCCCTAGCCAGATTTTTGACCTTCTCGCGATCAAACTGATAGACCGCATCGTCCAATGAACATGAAATTGGTACATCACATTTTATTTCTGCTAGCTTTCTGGATAAATGAAGCATATCGACTGCGGATTCAATTTTTGCCCGCTGCCCGTTCGTCAATGATGCAACATTTTCAAGAATCCCTTCGATACTTTGATACTGGATCAATAATTTCAACGCTGTCTTCTCCCCAATTCCTTTAACTCCGGGATAGTTATCAGCTGTATCACCCATTAAAGCTTTTAAATCGATCATTTGCCTTGGTGTGATCCCTTTCCATTCAAAAAAGCTAACGGGATTATGAACTTCATAGTTACCATATCCTTTTTTTAACAATAGCACAGAAATGTTTTCATCTATTAGCTGAAGCATATCTTGATCGCCAGTCAATATACCCACCCGGCTATGTTGGGCTGATGCCTTGGCAATTGTCCCGATACAGTCATCCGCCTCATAGCCAGAGAGCCCTATGTTAGGGATATCAAATGCTTCAACCGCTTGTTTCGCTAGGTCGAATTGAGGAATCATTTCGACTGGAGCTTCTGATCGATTAGCCTTATATCCATCAAATAATTCATTTCTGAAAGTCTTGCTGCCCATATCCCAACACACCGCTACATGACTAGGTGAAAAGTGATTCACCGCCGTCAGCATATGCTTCAAAAAACCTTGAACGGCATTAGTCGGGATGCCTTTTGAGTTAATCATGAATTGACCTGTAACTGCCGTTGCATAAAAAGCTCTAAATAAAAGCGCCATCCCATCGACAAGCAAAAAGGAAGGATGCTGCTCGTTTTCTTTCATTAACACATTATCACCTCTATCATGATGTACTTCCATTTTAACATAACTGTCCCCTTTTTTAAGGATCGTTTAATTGGAAAAAATACTATTCAATTGGATTATCATCATACGAGATCCAGTCACTGAAACTGCCAATATAAATCTTCACATCTTTAAAGCCCGCTTCTTTCAGGGCGATATAATTGGGTGATGCGGTTACACCTGAACCGCAGTACACAATGATTTTCTTATCTTTACCGATGCCTGTAAAATTCGACTGAAGATCTTCCTTCTTTTTAAAATAGCCATTTTCCAGAACGTTCGTCCACACCTTATTTACTGCACCAGGTATATGTCCGGCTTTTTTATCAATCGGCTCCTCGATTCCCTCGTAGCGCTTAGATTCCCTTGAATCCATTAATACGATATCGTCAGGCCTATTCATAGTGTAATCCTTCACTGTTTTAAAAGATGCAAAAACTGTCTCATTTAAATCGATATGATATTCTGCTGGCACATATTTCGTTGGATTCGAGTCAATTGGATAGCCCTCATCCCTCCAGGCGCGAAAGCCCCCGTTAAGAACAAATACTTTCTGATGCCCAAGGTAGCTGAGCAGCCAGACAAACCTGGAAGCAAAGGAACCTTCCCCGCCATCATAAGCAATAAGTACCGTATCATTGGTGATACCATTTGATTCCAGTTTATCTTTAAAGGTTTCCAGGTCAGGAAGAGGATGTCTTCCGCCATGTTCTTGAACCTGCCCCGATAAGTCCTTTTCAAGATCGAAATAAACAGCGCCGGAAATATGGTCTTTTTTGTATTCATTATACCCCGCATCAGGAGACCCTAGCTGAAAGCGGCAGTCACAAATTCTGATATCTTGGGAATTCAACATCGGCAACAGCTCTTCTTTTTCAATTATAAAACTCATTCGAAAAACCCCCTACTTCAAAATGGTCCAAATTAATTCATTAAGCTCCGTTTCCATCTTCTTTCCTTGATGTAGCCTAGTTATCTCATTCTTTAAGGAAAGTGATTTCCCTTCCATTATCGAAAAATTCTTTTCACTTTCATTGTTGCTTATATATTCCTCCATTTGTTTTGCTTTAAATGTCCGGGTAATCGTGGTTTTCAATTCTTGATCAATAGAAACCAAATCAAGTAATTCCCATACCGATAAAGGGGGCAGCGAACTCCGTTGGATTATATATTCTAGGATTAAATACGAACGGTATACTTGTACCCATGTTTTTAATTCTTTTCTTTCAGACGCCCTTGTTTTTGTCAATTGTTGAAGATTGTCACGCATCATCCGATAGTAATGGTGGCCCAGTGCCTTTTTGGAATAGCATTCTGCTATCAAACCCTTCACCTTCCTATAATAATCCGGATGCGTAATCAACTTGATTCGCGACTGAAATAATTCAAATAGTGCAGGATTACTCTTTAAGATAAGACGTGAAGATTTAAATAAATCCCAGCCTTCCATGTCAAATAGATCTTCTTTCATTTGAATGACTTCAACTGGCTGACTCAAGCTAAGGTATGACCGCTTATCATTATGGACATATATAAACCGAACATCGTAATCTGATTGGCCTGATGATAAACCAAAAGAATGGCTGCCAGTAACAGCAGCCATCAAAATGGTCATATCCTCTTTCTTTTCCAGGTATCTCAATTGTGAAATAAGGTTTTCTTTCATGAACGAGACCTCGTTCCTATTTCGAATGCATTTTAGCCAATTCCGCTACGGCATTTTCATAATACGGTAAATCGACCGTTTCCTCTAATGCTGCACGTAAACCTGCAAAGATATCCGATATTTCCGTCTTAAACTCTTTTTGAATGGCAAGTAACTCTTGATCGAGGACTTCATTATACATTTCGAAAATCCTTCCACCCTGTTCTTTTACATATACAAGGGCAGGATCATCCAAACGCTTCTGAAGCCCTTCGCTCATTTTCGCTTTTTCATTTTTTTCAAAGAAAGATTTTGGATTCTTAAATAATGCCAATTCCTTTTTGAATTCCCCCGTATCTAATTGGGCAAAAGCTCCTGTAAATTCAAGAGACTCCCGCTCATTAGGTTCATAAGGCTGTAAAGAAAGGTTCCTTCTTATTTTTTGCATTTGCAAAAGCAAACTGCTTTGTTTCTCATTCAGTAATTTATTTACGAACATTTCCGTCCTTAAAGCCGTTGCCCGCATTTCCTGGGCAAGGTCAAAGCCTAGAGCATCCAATAAGTTCTTCATGGATTGCTTGAGGACAATCTTCAGATCGCCTCCATCATCTTTTAAAACAGCAGGATTGAACGATTCTTTGAAGAAATCATTAAACCGGAAGAAGACCCGTTGTTTACTATAAAAAGTCAATTCGTCTATCTCTTTTTTCAAACGCTGCTTTTCGGCATCCCCTTTAATGACTGAGAGGAGTTCCGAAATGGACTGTGCCTCATGAGAAAGGGTCTCAAGGGCATTTCGTTTCGCTTTCTCATCCTGCCTGGAAGCTGTAATTACATCTCGTAGCAGTTCTTCCGTTCTTTTTACAGCCGCTTGAGCCGATTCAATTGCAAGTCCCGTTAGATCGTTTTCTATGAACGAATCGAATTGACCTTGGAATTCCGAGATTCCGCTATTAGGAAGGAACGAATGCTTAAACGAACCAGGCGTTTGTTTTTCCATCAATGCTCCCTTACTCGTAAGCGGGAACAGTTTTGGAAAACGGATTCCGAATCCATTTAATTGATCTGTGACATAATCCATCACTTCGTCCAATTCGTCAGTGGTTTGTGCCAGATCGACGGCATTGACGATGAAAAACATCTTATCCATGGCGAAAGAATCTTTCACACGTCCAAGTTGTATCAAGAACTCCCTGTCTGCCCGTGAAAATGGGTGATTATAATAGGTCACGAATAGGATGGCGTCCGAATTCTTAATATATTCGAAAGCCGCTCCTGTATGTCGTGCATTTATTGAATCGGCCCCAGGTGTGTCAACAAGGACCATCCCCTGCCTTGTCATTTCACAGTCATAACGCAATTCAATCAGATCAACAAGACACGACTTGGACTCTTCTGCAGCAAACCGTTTAAATCCTTCAAGATCTACCGTAACTACATTTCCTAAATCATTTTGGTACTCGGGCAGCCCTTGATGGAAAGCCCTAAGGAAGGATAAATGTGTTTTCCCCTTATCAACTTCCCCCGCCTTCGCAATGATTTGTCCTGCCAGTTGAAGTGCCTCATCTAGAGTCTTTGCCGATTTATCAAAAGCCGCCAAGGCCAGGCTTACATCTTCCAACAGCATCGCTTCCGTCTTTAATTTGACGGTTGCCGTTCCATGTGGATGCTCAGCGTCTGAAGACATGATTTTGTTGATTGCGGCAGTTGTTGGATTTGGTGAAACAGGAAGGACGCTTTCTCCCATCAACGCATTGGCAAAGGAAGATTTCCCCGCACTGAATGCACCGAAAAGCGCAACCGTGAACGTCTGCTGTTCCAAGCGATTCGCCTTCTCTTTCAATTCTTTATAAAGTGATTGAAAGCCTCTCAAAGGTTGAATTAGCTTGGCAGCCTGTTGTAAACTCGATGCAGTCTCCATCAGCTTTTCTTTTCCGCGTAAATCAGTAGCACCAGATGAAGAAACAGTCACGGACGGTACAGCTTCCTTGTTTTCTTTATCATGATCCGTTTCAAGTTGTTCGTTGACGGACCTTGAATTACTTCCTTTATCGGTATTCATGATTTTGACTGTAATATTTTTTTCCTCTTCATTCCATTGAGTTAAAAGCATATCGATATCGCGCTCATCGACTAATGATTCTGTTTGATGGGCAATGGCCTCTAATCGTTCCGTTTGGTACTCGATTTCCGCGTTCATCGCAGCAGTAACTTTTAGGGCTTCCGCAAATTCGGAAAAACCTTCAAGTTCCTTATCGATGGATATGGACTGCTGTTCCACTATCCCTTCCATAACGGTAACCATTGTATTCAAAAACCCTTCTGATACATCACGTGCTTTCTTTTTGATGGCTGATGCCAAATCATTCGTATAGTTTAAAACGTATTCACCCGTAATATCGACTTGAGGCTTCAAAGAGTTTTTTATGTAAGATTCCGTTACCTCGATCTGAAGTGCCTGAGCCTTACTTTCAAGTGTTGAATCATGGATCTCCGCTTGATTAAGCGTTTTAACGGCCAGTTCTTTAAGATGCCATTCAAGCTGGGTCTTCACCTTTTCTTGTAAATCGGTCAAGAACGCATTGATACGTGCCTCACGTTCGGCATCCGTTTTTTTCTTGGCAAATAATAGACCCACTTTAAAGTCCGGCTGAGCCGATTCCAAGAAAGATTTACCTAGGTCCCGTGTTGCCGCGGGCATGATGTATGCACCTTTCAAAATGGTTTCCAATGCATCAGCATATTGGACCTTTATTTCCTCTATACGTCCAGTTAAAGATTTTTTTTCTTTCAATAGGCTGTCCACCTGATTCGTCAGGTGTATTCGCTCTTCATATGGAAGTTCTGATAATACTTCAAAATCATCGGCATGTTCCTCTTCATACTGCTCTTTCAGCCAATTAAGATGCCTCTCTACCAGGGCATTAGCCGATTGCATGATGGCATCTTTCCCATCATTTAGACCTCTGCCCGCAATTTCAGATATGAATTGCTTGACCACTTCTATTTCATTTTCGGGATTGTTCAAGTCTCTTACGGAAGTATAAAAAATTCCATCAGGATATACATTCCAGTTCGCAAATGCCTCAGAAACGGAAAGCTTGAAGTCTTGAAAGCTAAGCTCGTTCTCATCATGCTTATCGATCATATTGATAATTAAGTATGTCGGTTTTTCAGCCTCTAACAATTCTTTCGTGAATAGGAAGTTCACTTCCGATTGGACGTGATTGTAGTCCATGACATAGAAGACGACATCAGCTAGATGCAAGGCAGATTCCGTAGAAACCCTATGTGCATCGTCTGTCGAATCAATTCCCGGCGTATCCATGATCGCGCATGAATCCGGCAGTGAAAAATCATTGGAACTTATCGTTATTGCCGATACTGAATCTCCATCCTTGGCAAATTTCTTGACCTCTTTAAAATCATAAGGTGCAGGAAATAAGACTGGTGGCTGATGATGGTAAAAGACTTTGGCATAGTCTTCCCCTTTTTGGACTTTTACCGTATTTGCACTTGTTGGAATCGGGCTTGAAGGCAATACTTGATCACCAAGGAAAAAGTTGATCATACTAGATTTCCCTGCTGAAAAATGCCCGCAAAAAGCAATGATGAACTCTTCATTATTCACTTTCATGATTAACTGTTTTAGTTTATCGGCATTTCCTGTATCACCTGCCGATTGAAATTTCTCATACATGGCAGTCAAAATCCCCAATTTGGACTGTTGCTTTAATGTTTCTTGAATCATGAATCCATACCCCTTAATCTATCGTCTTTTTTGATATTCTTATTGTAAACGATTTCGATTGTTATTCATACCATCAGCTTTATTTTTACTATATGATTCATCGCTGGCCATGTTCAAAAAAAAAACCACCGATTGGTGGATTCATGCCGATTGATTTTGAATGCAAAAAAAACCAGGATATTTACCTGGTTGTAGGGGCGGGGTTAAAAGCAGTCCGGTTTTCCATTGGTGACTCGGTATAAGGCTTTACTGCCTTTGCCGGTTTTTGAATATTATTCAATACATGTTTCATCACAAAACCATATGTAACGATTGTCAATAAAATGAATAGCCAAACCATTACCAACACCATCCTCTTATATATTGATTAGCTTTTAGTTGTTAAAATATATTTATCGAAATCCGAATGAGAATAATTTTCATCTTCATTTAGAATCTTATCACGAACGATAATCGTTTTCAATAAGAAATTAACTTTTTTTATTATTTTCCCTTAAAAACCGTAGAATATTCCGTATGTTCCTTTAAGGCTTTCTCTTCCAATGGGATTCTTACCGTCATCATCCAAACATTCAATAAACTAAAGATGATAGCAGTATAATATGCATTGAATAATAAAGAAATAACCATGATCTCAGTTGCCACTATGATATAGTTCGGATGTTTGAAATATTTATAAGGACCTTTAATGACCACATCGGCATCAGGAACCACTATGATTTTTGTATTCCAATGTTTGCCCAATGAGCGGATTACCCAAATCCTGCCTGACTGTGCAATTAGAAAAAGGGTCAGCCAAATTGGCCATAGTCCAGCCACATCCCTTTCAAGCACGACCACTTCAATAATGAGAACAATAAAAAAACTAAGGTGCATTAGAACCATCCAACTGTAATGGGACTCACCATATTCCACTGCTCCGGCAGACTTAAGCTGTTTTTCATTTTGTTTGGCGATATATAATTCAAACATGCGCTGTATAGCGATCAAGATAATGAAAATGGCAAAGATCATCACTTCCACCTCATTAACACAAGTTCAGACGAAAACCCAGGCCCCAATGCAGCAGCCAAGCCCACCTCATCTTTATTCCCGCCACGCTGCATGAACCTCTCCAGGACGTACAAAATAGTTGCTGAGGACATATTGCCAAATTCCCTCAATACGCTCATTGACTCTGCCGTCATGCCTTCATCGAACCCGAGGGCTTCGTGATACGCATCAATTACTTTTTTGCCTCCAGGATGAGCAATGAAATCTTTTATATCCCTGAGATCCAATCCATTCTCCATTAAGAACTCTTGAACATTCGGTTTAAGCCAATCTTTGATGATTGTAGGGATATCTTTTGAAAAGATCACATATAACCCTTGATCTTTAACATCCCACCCCATTACGTCCAATGAATTCGGCATTAGCGTGGATTGCGAATTCAAAAATTGCAGATGTCTTACTTTTTTTGAAAACTGTTCATCAGGTACTTCATCACCGCAAACCAAAACACAGCTTACTCCATCAGAAAATAAAGAAGTTCCAATTAAATTGCTTTTGGAGATATCATTCCTTTGAAACGTCAGGCTGCATAACTCCACACATAAAACAATGACCTTCGCCGTCGGGTATGCCTGGCAATATTCAAATGCACGCGATAGGCCACTTGCTCCCCCTGCACAGCCAAGTCCCCAAATCGGAATCCTTTTAGCATGCGGGCTAAATGGAAGTTCATTCATTATCCTGGCATCAATGGTCGGGGTAGCAATACCCGTGCTTGAGATAAAGAAGAAAGCATCTAACTCGTTTGCCTGCAGTTCTTCTTTTAAAAATTCTTTGTTGGCTAAGCATTTTTCTATAGCTTCTTTCCCAAACTTGACTGCCTGTTGAATATATAAATCATTCCGATCGGCAAAAGAATGATCCTCTTTAAACCAATCAAGATCATTAGAAAAATATCGATTTTCCACTTGTCCATTCTTAAAGGCTTTAAGTAACCGTTCTATATTCTTAAATGAGGCTCCAAATATTTCTCTCGAAAATTCCATGATTTTCTCCTGAGAAAGTAAATGTGGCAGCTTTATATGTGATGCAGATAATAAATACGGCATGATTGCACCCCTTATCATTCATGATATGGTTAATATACCCAGCAGGATATCAATTATGCCTTATCGCCGTGGCCGTTAAGTACGTTATTCCTTTCTCTTTTGACATTTAAAAGCCGTGTACCTCTTAAAACAGCCTTTCGAACAGGAATCAAAAGCGTCCTTATTGGCATGACAGGGGATATCCGTGGGAGAATAAATGAGCAAATTAGGTGAAAGCACGTTTTGCATGCCGTTAGAAAGTGAGATGCTTGAACCTTTTGCAGCAGAACTCGGCAATATGCTTACCGGGAGCCACTTCTTTAGCAGTCGGGGATGCATTTAATGATATTACCCCACCCACCGTTTTTGTGGGCAATCATGAAGCAATCCATATACCCATGTCATTAAAAGGCGTTGGTACTCTTCATATCATCTTTATTATCGATATGTAATCATGAACTATTAAACCCCCTTACCAAAAATCGGTAAGGGGGCGCTGTCATTCTTCTTTCTTTACAGAAGATTGATTTTGCACTTGAATAATGATATTTTGAAACTCCTCTTTTCCACAAACGCTGCACCTATACTCCTGGCTTAAAATGGTTCGACAATGAATACAATATTTTTTCTCCATCCCTATCACTACTTTCCTGAACATATACTATCAATATATTCAAAAAGTGAAGAGAGTTTCCTTTTATCTGACAAAACTTCAATTTCATTATCAATGATATGCTTCGGCATAAATGAAAAAATGCCTAAAATCCTCATTACCTGAGGATTTTAGGCATTAAATGGTTGAATCTATCAAGTTTACCGAATCTATTATTAATCAGGCTACTTTTTGCCCTTCAATACGAGCTTCCTTCACTTTCCCTTTTGTAGGGACGATGTTAAAGACGATATTCAAGAAAATGGCTGTCAAACTTCCGGCTACAATACCGTTTTCCGTTAAGATTTGGAAGCTTTCCGGAATTTGCGCAAATAGTTCAGGAACGACCGTCACACCAAGTCCCATACCTACTGAACAAGCGATGATCAATAAATTTTCTTGAGAAGCAAAATCCACTTTACTCAACATCTTAATTCCAGCTGCAATCACCATCCCGAACATTGCAACCATTGCACCGCCAAGCACGGAAGAAGGGATAATTGTCGTGAATGCGCCAATTTTCGGAACAAATCCTATGAAAATTAGGATGCCCGCTGTTGTGTATATGACATTCCTTGTTTTAATGCCTGACAATTGAATCAATCCGACATTTTGTGAAAAAGCCGTATACGGAAACGAATTGAACAAACCGCCAATCATGATGGCCAGTCCTTCAGCACGATATCCCCGAGCCAGATCGTCTTCTGATATCTCTTTGTCCGTGATTTCACCAAGGGCATAATAAACACCAGTGGATTCCACCAAGCTGACGATCGCCACCAATGTCATCGTAATGATCGCCGTGACATTAAATGTCGGAGTTCCAAAGTAGAAAAAATGAGGCATATGCAGCCAAGTGGCACTGACCACTGAGCTAAAATCCACTTTTCCAAGGAAGAAAGCTGCAAATGTTCCGACTAACAGCCCCAATAAAATAGAGATGGAGCGCAGGAATCCCGATGAGAACTTATACATGAATATAATGAATAATAAAGTTCCAAACCCAAGAGCTACATTATTCAAGTCTCCGAAATCAGCAGCACCTTGACCTCCACCAAGATTGTTGATGGCAACAGGAATGAGCGTTATGCCAATAATCAAAACGACCGATCCAGTGACAATTGGCGGGAAAAACCTTGCCAGTTTTCCGAAAAATTTACTAATGATAACGACGATCAATCCCGACACCAATATAGATCCATAAATGGAGTTGATTCCATATTGCGTACCAATTGCAATCATCGGGCTAACTGCTGTGAATGTACAGCCTAGGACGACCGGAAGTCCAATTCCAAAGAACTTATTTTTCCACACTTGCAATAAAGTTGCTATCCCGCACATCAAAATGTCTATCGAAACTAAATAAGTCAACTGCGCTGCAGTCAATTCCAGCGCCCCACCGACAATCAATGGAATGACGACTGCACCGGCATACATGGCAAGGACATGTTGTAATCCTAAAGAAGCCACTTTTAAAGGTGATTGATTAGACATTGACGGTTGCTCCTTCCATTTCGTCGGCGAATGTAATCTCACCGAATTTCAACTCAGCAACCCTCGCAAGTGATTCAACTTGAAAACCTTGTTCCCTAAGATCCTTACCACCGCTTTGGAATGCTTTTTCAATCACGATGCCAATTCCGGCCACTTCTGCTCCAACCTGCTGACAGATTTCCACCAAGCCCCTGGCTGCCTGTCCGACCGCAAGGAAGTCATCGATGATCAAAACCTTATCCCCAGCTTCAATATATTTATTGGAAACCGTTATAGTATTGGTTTCTTTTTTTGTAAAGGAATGAACGGACGCGGTCACTAAATCATCTGTTAAAGTAAGTGATTTACGTTTACGGGCAAAAATTAGCGGAACTTCCAATTCCAACGCAGCCATCAAACCTGGTCCAATGCCTGAAGATTCAATCGTCAGCACTTTCGTTATTTCCTTTTGTTCGAATCGTTTTACGAATTCTTTACCAATTTCTTTCATTAGCACAGGATCCATTTGATGATTTAAGAATGAATCTACTTTTAAAATATCTTCTGATAAAGCTTGACCCTCGGACAAGATTTTTTCCTTTAAAAGTTGCATGAAGGTTCCTCCCAATCTTGGATGAATATTGACCCATAAACCATGCAATCATTTCCCGGCATATAAAAAGCCCAAGAAACATTGCGGCACTTTTTTGGAGTGAAGCAATACTTCTTGGGCATGAATGAAAAGTGAATGAGCAAAAGCATTCATTGTGCAACAAGATCTATTACTCACCCATAGTCGAATTATTTACGGTAATCCGGTAGAAACTTGCAGGCCATATCCCTGCTATTATACGAGTGATACTTTATATTTTTATTAATATATGAATTATAACAACGCTGGCTCTATTTGAAAAGGGATTTTCGATAAAAACCGAACTTTCATTTAAAAAATTAAATCATCATTCGTATTATTAGAAAATTGCGAAATCACAAGCCTAAATAAAAGGGATTTTCCCCGCAAAAGAAAAAATCACCCATCTTTACGTTCCATTTACTGGTATCATACACGTCACTTTTCCAACTACCCGTAAAAAAGAAGAAGGTCTTGACATTTACTCCAAGTCCTTCTTCTTTTGATTCATTTGATTTTATAAACTTCTTTATATTTATTTTCAAGATACTTTATTAAATACTGAACATTCAGTCCCTCTCCTGTCGTTTCTTTCAAAATCTCAAGAGGCTTTTTTGTTTTTCCGTATTTATGTATCTTTTCATTAAGCCATTTCCTGATTGGAGCAATATCACCCGCTTCCAACAGTCCATCAAAATCAGGCAAATCTTTAAGCATCGATTGCTTGAGTTGGGCTGCATACATATATCCCAATGCATAAGAAGGGAAATAACCAAAGCTGCCATCTGCCCAGTGTACATCTTGCAACACGCCCATGGCATCATTTTCAGGCACAATCCCTAAATAATCCCTATATTTTTCATTCCAGACTTCCGGTAAATCCTTCACTTCAAGTTCTCCATTAAAGAGAGCCTTTTCCAGTTCATACCGAATCATAATATGTAGAGGATACGTCAGTTCATCTGCTTCAATACGGATGAGCGATGGTTTTGATTCGTTAATGCCCCGGTAAAATTCATCCAGTGTCACATCATTGAATTGTTCGGGAGCATATTCCTTTAATAAGGAGAATTTATTTTTCCAGAAGTTATGGTCCCGTCCAATGAAGTTTTCGAAAAACAATGATTGTGATTCATGGATCCCCATTGATGTCCCGCCATCGAGAAGTGTTCCAGTTAATTCTTCGGCGATATTCTGCTCATAAATGGCATGTCCGCATTCATGGATGGTCCCAAAAATTGCTCCCCTAAAATCCTTTTCATCGTATCGGGTCGTCACCCGGACATCGCCCCTGTTTATTCTAATTTCAAAAGGGTGAACTGTTTCATCGAGCCTGCCAGCCTTGAAATCGTATCCTAGCTGTTTTAAAATTTCCAAGTTAAGTTGATGCTGTTTGTCTTTTGGAAATTCTTTATAAAGGAACGCTGTTTCAGGTTTATGTTCGCTTTCGGCAATCTGTTTTACCAATGGAACAATCCTCGCCCGTAGCTCACTGAATACGCTGTCAAGTATATCTACGGTCATCCCAGGTTCATACATATCTAAAAGGGTATTATATTTCGTCCCTTCATATCCCCAGTACTCTACGAACCTACGGGTATAAGCTACAATTTGTTCCAAATAAGGTTGAAATAAAGAAAAATCAGCTTTTTCCCTTGCCTCTTCCCATGCACTTTCAGAACGCGATTGTAAAATGACGAATTCCTTATATTCGTTGGCAGGAATTTTCTTATTCCTTTCAAACTCTTTTTTGCACTCTTGTACCATTTTATTCGTCGTTTCACTAAGAGTGGCTTTCTCCAGCGAAAGTTCGGCAATGAAGGATTCCATTTCTTTACTTGTGCTCATATTAAACACCTCGGAGGAAAGCACGCCGATAACTTCGGAACGCTGCTCAACACCCTGTTTCGGTGCACCTGTACGCAAATCCCAAAAAATTAACGCGAGAGCTTCATTATAGGCCGAGATTTTCTTTACATATTCTCTAAACTCTTTTTCTATCAGATCGATACCCTTTTTTTTCATATTCACTGCTCCTTCCAACTACACTTTACCATATTATACAAAAGTCTTTCATATAAGAACCACTTCGATTAATAAATTAAAATAAAATAAGAGCCAAGGGGCACCTTGGCTCTTATTTTGGACTGGACTTTAGTTAAAGCGTTACAGGAAGAATGGATACAATCTTCTCTTTCACCTGTTCCGAAAGATCCTTTTCGGTCAGAATCTGGACTGTTCCCGAATCATTGCTCGTCCTGATCAATCGCCCTATTCCCTGGCGCAATCGAAGGAGCATGTATGGAAGATCCACTTCTTCGAATGCGTCGGTAACCGAGTTACGTTTGGCCTCGAAGACCGGATCTCGCGGCGGGAATGGAAGGGAGTGTATCACTACATTTTGTAATGAAGGTCCTGGTACATCAAGCCCTTCCCATAAATGATAGGAGAAAAGGACAGATTGCTCATCCTCTTGGAACTTCTTAACAAGCTCGCTGATTTCCGCTTCGCCTTCAAAATAAAAGGGATAAGAAGATATTGGGCAGTTTTCCTTGAACCAATGCAATTCTTCTTTTGAATGAAATAACACTAGTGTTCGACCTTCATTTTCCTCGATCGTCTTCATCGTATATTGAAGTTTTGCCAATTGATCTCCATTTTCGAAGACCGGCATGTTCAATTTCATGACTTCATCGTAATCAAATGGTGATTCAACGGAGAAGCTGTCATACTTTTCTATTCCTAAACTATCTGCAATATATTGGAAGGATTTATTATCCGATAATGTTGCAGATGAAAAAATGTAAGGGATTTTTTTAGAGAAAACCTGTTCAGACAAAATATCCTGTACAAGCCTTGGCATGATGACCAATGTTTTGGTCATTTCATTTTCTTCAAACCAGGAAACGGCCTGCTCATCCTTCACAAATAGAGAAAGTGAGTAACCCAGCTGCTCTAAATATTCTTCCGTCACTTTTAAATCATAATCATTGATCGTGTACATTTCCGCTTCAAAAACAAGGTTCTCCTCTAACTCTTCAACCTTTTTGTGAAGCTTTTGGGCAAAGTTTGTTATTTCTTTGGACATCGGAATTTCATAACGATTAGATCCGCTGACATGTATCGCTTTTTCATCCAACAAATCAAAAAACTCTTCATTGATATCAATTAAATCCTCAATGATGTATAAGGTTTCTTCACGAACCTGATTGGCTGTAAGCAATTCTAAAACTGAAGCAAGGGTCTGTTCCCCAACTTTATAAGTTAAAGCCTTTTGAGCAGCAAATTCCAATAGGTGACCTTCATCAAAAACAACGCAGCTATGATCAGGCAGCAATGGTAACTGTCCTTCACGCTTACGCTTTTCCTTTGTCCATACATGCTCCATGAAGAAGTCATGTGAACAAATGATCAAATCACTTGATTTTCGGTAGTGGTCACGTGATAGGGTTTGCCCACACCGATGGCGTTTATCACAGGTAAAACAGTTTTGGAGTTGATCCCAGCCAACTTTAGACCAGTCTTCATCATTTAAATATGGATACTGTTTACGGTCCCCATATGCTGTATAGGCGTTCATGGATGAGTTATCATGGACAAACTTGGGAAGTTCATCATATAACTGATCTATTCCCTCGGAATCTTCATGATTCACTGCGTAATCCAATTTTTTAAGACATACATATTGATCATGATACTTGGCAAGCCGAACATCCACTTCAATACCTAAAGCATTCTTGATTTTTTGGATGTCGCCTTCCTCTTTGACAAGCTGTTCAATCAACGTTTCATCTGCACACGAAATAATTGCAGGTTTATTCGTATATCTCGCATAACAAATCGCATATAGTAAATAGACCAAAGTCTTACCGGTCCCTACCCCAGCTTCAGCAAAACTTACATTCTTTTCTTTAAAGGCTTTTTCTAACTGAAAAGCCATGAAGATTTGTTCGTCACGCAGCTCAAATCCTTTTTCGGGAAGAATATCGTAAAAAACATCACCGATCCATTCTGAAAGCTTATCGTAAAAAGAATCTTCCTTTGTTACCGAAAAAGGCAGTGTTTTAAGCATCATGGTCTCCCCTTTTATCTATCATCAGTATATAGTATCCGAATCATTACAATCTTAGGCAAAAGTATATTATCCTTTATTTCACATTAATAGTCAAGATATTTACCAACCATCAGAAATGAAGCGTATTATGTATGTTTTTTTTATGTATGCTGCCAGGTTACCCGATTCGTAAAATAAAAGACAGGCTCCAAAAGAGAGCCTGTCTGTAAATAATATAGGGTTGAATTAAGCTTTGTTTACGTTTGATGCTTGTGGTCCACGTTGACCTTGTTCTACATCAAATGTAACGTCTTGGCCTTCTTCAAGTGTTTTGAAACCTTCGCCTTGGATAGCTGAGAAATGTACGAATACATCGTCTCCACCTTCACGTTCGATGAATCCAAAACCTTTTTCTGCGTTAAACCATTTTACTTTACCTTGTTCCATTTTTGTTGCCTCCTAGTGTGTTCTCCACACATTATATTACTATCCTTGCTCAAGAGAATATTAAGGTATTCCTTAAATCTGAACAAAAATAATTCATTATTAGAATAACAGAAAAGGAAATGATAAGCAAGACTGGAACCTATTATGAATAAATCGTCCTGACCATCAAAATCCTCCATTATATTCTACCTACTTATTCACCTTGAGGCTGTCTTGGCGGCCTTTTCCCCCAATATTGATAAAGGTCAGCACGGATGAAACCATTGAACAATTTCCTTTTTTTCGTTGCAGGCTTACCGTAATGCTGTTCGAAGTCAGGATTGGAGGTAATCATGTATACTGACCATGTATCAAGCTTCTTGAAGGCTTGGCCCATTTCCCTATACATCTGCTCAACCGCTTTTTTCTCACCAAGACGTTCTCCATAAGGCGGGTTTCCGACAATTACACCATACTCTTTCCTTGTCGAGATATCCCTCACCTGCATTTGTTTGAATTCAATCAGATCACCAAGACCCGCTTCAAAACTATTCGCTTTAGCTATATCGACCATTCGATGGTCAATATCACAACCGGTTATGTCCAAGTACTGATCATAATCGGCTAAATCTTCAGCCTCGATCCGCGCTTCATCCCATACCTTGCTGTCCATCCATGCCCAGGTTTCAGATACGAATTCCCTGTTAAACCCAGGTGCTATGTTCTGCCCTATTAAGGCTGCCTCGATGGGAATCGTTCCAGAGCCACAAAATGGATCTATGAAAGGTTTATCCGGTTTCCAATTGGTCAGCATGATTAAGGCAGCCGCCAATGTTTCTTTAAGGGGTGCCTCCCCCTGTCCTGTCCGATATCCCCGTTTATGCAATCCTGCACCTGAAGTATCTATAGTAAGTGTCACTACATCTTTTAAAATAGATACTTCAATTTTAAATAAAGGACCAGTCTCTGCAAACCAGGACACTTGCTTATATTTACTTTTCAATCTATCAACAATCGCCTTTTTAACTATAGCCTGACAATCAGGGACACTGTAAAGCTTTGACTTAACGGATTTTCCACTCACGGGGAACTCTACATCGGCTGATAAGTAATCTTCCCAATTCAATGCCTTTGTTTTTTCAAACAACTCATCAAATGAATATGCTTTAAATTCTGCGACTTTAATTTTCACCCTATCGGCACTGCGCAGCCATAAATTAGAGCGCGCAATGGCGGATTGGTCCCCTTTATATGTGATTTTACCATTTTCAACTTGACAATCGTAACCAAGATCCCTTACCTCCTTGGCAACAATTGATTCCAATCCCATTGCTGATGTTGCGATAATATCGAATTGTTTCATTAATCTTGCACCTTCTTTCCATTAATCCAAATCAATGGCCCCTTTTCCTGATGTTCTTCATTTATGTATTTAAGAATCAGGCATTGACTTTTATCTTTCAGTTAGAATTCTTCATTGTTTGCCCCAGCTTATTTCATGATCATGTAGCGAGAAAATTCATTAATTGCCGTGAAATAAAACTTTACTCAATTATCCATGTACCTTAAGATACACGCTGCTATCATATGATTGAAATCATCAATACCCATTATGTATGCTGCCCATCCATTATCATGAAATTTGAAGTTTTCCGTCTTGATACCTTCATTTTGAGCTAACAGAAGGGTTCGGGAAAATTTATAAATAGGATACCCAGAATCAAGGAAATACTTTACATTCCGACACTATTTTTAATAACGTTTCCGACAGACTTCTTCAAACCCATTTTCTTTCCACTTGACACTTTTCGAAATGGAATGAAAAACTTGCCAAGTTCTAAGTTTAACACAGTGGTGTTTCAGAAAACGAAAAACAAATGGAAATGCCCAATCTTTTTATAATCTGGCAATCTCCATAAACAAAAACTCCCCTTTTAAAAGGAGAGTTGTGCTTTTGGTGTAATATGATAACGTTCTGTAAGCCATGTTTTGTTCCTCAGTACTGCAAGCGACTCGCGTCTCGTACTTCGGCGGTAATCATCTATCTACAGAAGCATATGCTTCTGTCCTTCTCCTCGTTCAATTCCAAGGAAGAAAGCGCCCCTACCATTAATTTGGGTTTCTCGCTCGTGGGGTTTACCTCGTTCCACCCTTTACATTTCTATAAAGGCTACGTCACTGTGGCACTTTTATAGGTATTCATGCCATATCCAAAAGGACTTAGGCATTTTCCCAGCCGTCAGCAATCCAAGATTGCTGCCCAAGCTTATTTTTTCGCCAGGCACGAACACTACGGACATCGCAGTCCGTGCGAGCATGGACTTTCCTCTACTGCATAAATGCAGCAGCAATTACCCAAACGTTAACATAACATAATTGATTATACTCCATTATTCATGAAAAAACAATACCAAAATAATTTTCACTTTTAAAATGCAAAACCTCAGTCAAAAAGCTTATTACCAAAAACATGCTTTTCCAAGTTGGATAACCGTTTAAGGATGTCAAAGTTAGTGGTTCCCGGAGTGGCACTTGGAGCAGGTTGATTTGGACGTTTTGTACTCTCTTCGGCTAGTTTTTTCAATTTAAGATTTTCTTGTTTAAGATCTTCGATTTCCTGATGGAACACTTCATAATCTTTAATGATCAGATCCAGGAATTGATCCACATCTTCAGGTTTATAACCGCGCATGGCTGTTTTAAAATCTTTTTCAAGAATATCTTTAGCCGTTAATTTTATCTTATCGGATAGCATAAGACTTCACCTCAATACTTTCGCCAATACAATCGACTTTTTATTATTTTTTCAAATCTGCTTGGGTTTGTCAACGAAACACCTTTTTGTATGCATACTGTTTAGTGAACGATATGTATTCCCATTAAATATGTATCTAAATTTCATAATAATATGATTATGCTTTAGAAACAACTTTTAATCCATAATTATTTTCACTCCATCATTCTTCGGACCAGTTCGCTTCTTCCGCAGCCAGTTGCAGATCATCAAAGTTTATCTGAAAGATGGGGTATGGCTGTGTTTCGGCTTTTTTCATCGCCTCGAAATAAGGATATCGGGATGACCCTTCTTTTTCAGCTTCAAAAATGATGAGCATGGCATCGCTCTTATGGACCATATACCTATTTTTGATTTTCAGTTGTTGTGGCCCTTCATATGGTTTATTGAAAATTGACTCAACAAAATCGGCACGGGCCAAAATGGATCGGTAATAATCTTGATTCGTCTCGTTCCATGACTCTTCCTGTTTCAGGAAAGGAGTAAGCACCCCTAATTTAAGCTGAGGATATTCATCCTGTAATTCGAACACCACTTCTGCACCCCATAGTTCCGTACCCAACTGACCTGAGATGATCACCCATTCCAGCCCATCTTCCGCCAATGGAAGGAGACGCTGCTTCATCGCTTTCTTTATATATTTTACGGCATCATGGTCATTTTTGAATATCCCGAATTCAAAAGCCTTATAGCCCGTCATATACAAAACCTTCATCGCTTGGCAAATCTCCTTTTAACATGATTATGTAAGAAAACAAGGGCTTAATAAGCCCTTATTTTTAATATCCGAAATTCCCAGGCGGACAGCATGGGTTTTGCGGCGGCCTTCCACAAATCAAGTGTTGATTATAGCACTCGTTCACCACGGATTGAGTATGCGGGAAATAATGTTTAAACGTGTTCACATGCTTATTGACATTTGTAGTATGTGATGGATGAACGACAGGAATCACTGTGTTCGATACATTCGTATTGACAAATTGCTGTGTTGGAGAGACTTGCGCTGGGGCAACTTGAGATGGAGATGTTTGTGTTGGACCATATTGCGCTGGAGACACAGCAGATGGACCATATTGCGCTGGAGATACAGCCGATGGACTATAGGCTCCCATTACGTTAGAGTTTTTACCGGTTGACGCTCCCATTACATTAGAGTTTTTACCGGTTGATGCGCCCATTACTCCAGGTGCGTTCCCGTATGCGCCCATTACATTGTTGGATGCGCCCATTACATTGGGTTTATTTCCTCCACAATTACGAAAATACATTTATAATTCGTCCCCTTTCATCATGATAAGTTTAGTCTTACCATTACAGACTATGAAAAAAAGGGGATACGTGTACTGATGAAATGACCTAATTATACAGAATAAGTATAAAACGATGTATGGCTGTCGATAAGTACACTATTAATTAATGCTTTCCCTTCAAATGTACTGAGGGTAATTTTCTACAAGAAGGAATAGAGACTATCTTTTAATGAAGTAAATAAAACAATCGTTAAACAAAGGACAACAAAAAATAGAAATAAAGTCGTTTTATACATTTCTTCGCTCCGCTTTCACCTTGAATTTATGATGTAAAGGAATGAAATGAACGCTTCGGAATTTCACCCTCAACTCTTTCCATTTTACACATAATAGTTGAAGGCTACAATAATTGAATACATATTTTTTATTTTCAGCCTTTTGCACTAAAAGACCAATTCAATTCCCATATTTCATATAGTAATTCCCTTAGATTGCTCTTTCTTTTCGAGCCGATGGATCCTCTTTTCCAATTCCAACTTTTTTTTCCCTGGCAGGGTCCCTTCGCTCACCATCTCCTGAAGTGCGATTATTGAACATTTTAGGGCAAGACCGACGTCCTTAAATTGATGTTCATATAATTTTGCACATTCTATCTGTGCCTGTATCCTTATTTGCACATTTCCTTTTAAGGCGGCTTCCTTCCATATTTCCAAGGCTTCATTGAATAGTTTTTGCTTCTTCTTCTGGAAGGCTAAGGCATGGCCAGCTATTATACGATCTTCCTCATTTCCTGCTTCCAATATTTTTTGATATGTCTCAACTGACTCCTCTTTTTTTCCCAAATAAGCGAGCCATCGTGCAATTTCCATGGACTCTTCCGTATATCCATCGATTTGGAGGATTTTTCGGGACAAATGAATATACAATGTGATCAGTGACAAGATATCCAATTCATTATGCTTCATGATCCCAAACAGAATTTCCGGATTCTTCCGCTCAACAAAATCAAAATAAATCATCGGCGCCAAATATCCAGGAATATCATCCTCCCTATATACACCTAGAATATCTGTTTCGACTGATGATAATTTCACTCGTTCCAATTTGTTTCTCCAAAGGCGTCTTGAAGCATGATATAAATCGAAATGTCCGAATTCCGGCAATTTTGGTACATGCTCTTTTATCAAGGTATGTCTGGTTTTTAGCTGGGGCCAATCAAAGGATTTACCATTATATGTGACAAGCGTTTCGTAATTGATGTTTTCCAGAAAGCTTTGATACAGCGGGATTTCACTTCCAGGCTGCGGAAGGATATGTTGCTTCACGACTACTTCTTCACCTTCTAAATAAGCATAGCCAAGTAAAAAAATGGTATTGCCGGCTCCGCCTCCTAGCCCAGTTGTTTCCGTATCGAAGAAAAACAGCTCTTCACTTTTAACGCCCTTAGCGGATAGTGGATGCTCCAATGAAGTTTGATTCCACTCTTTTACAACCTTTTTCAGCTCGGAAAATGCATATAATCCGTGTTTGTGATTTATAGGATAGCGGACTTCCCTAATGAAACAATAGTCACCATCGAAATGAAAGGAAACGGTATCGTTCTCCAGCCACTTTTCATAGTAAGGAATTTCTTCATTCACTGTCCGTTCCTCTTCTTCTACGGGAGAAGGATGTTTCCCTAGGTTCATATGCGTTTTCATACGGTTCAATTTATTTTTTAAAGACATGAAATTACACCTCTCTTCACTGCGCTCTATTAATGTTTTTGCTTACAAAATTGACCCAATAATTGTTTGGCATCACTCTTGGCTGTTTTCGTTGCGGATTCCGTCCCGATACAGGAAGGACAGCCGCCTTCACAAGCGCAATTTTCGATCATTGATATTGTTTCAAGCAGAATGACTTCAGAGTTTTCATATACTTTATCACTTAACCCTATGCCTCCCGGATAACTATCATAGATAAAAATGGTCGGTTTTTCATTATGTGCTGCCTTAACCTGCGGATAAACATGAATATCATGCGGATCGCACATAACATGTAGCGGAATCATGTAATTAAGAGCATGGGAGGCACCAATCATACCTTGTTCTATCCGATTTTCGTCCCACTTAAATAATCCGGGATCCATGGAAAGCATGGCTGAACTCGTGTGCAGTTCCATCTCCGGGAGACTGATTGGTCCTGAACCAATATTCTCATGAGTTTCGAATTTGATTTTTTTGAAGATTGTAGGCATCGCCCGGATTGCGACATCACCAAAAGCAGCTGCTGTGGAAGCGAAAGTTCGCTGTTTATCGACTTCCAATACAGACAACTGAACAGCAAGGTTAGCATCCGTATAATAATCCACATTGACTTCACGTACATAAGCTTTCTTTTCATCCCAATCAAGTTCTTCCACCTGAAATTGAATTCCCTGGTGCAAATAAATGGCTTCATCGTGGAGGAGGGTCATTGCACTGAACGTATCCATTTCCCCTATGACCCGATTAACCGGTGCATTCGTTTGGTCGATGATCACGACATTTTCCTGTGCCGCTGAACGCAGGCTGATATTGCTTGCAGGGAAAGCATCATTCATCCAATGCCATTTGTCCCCATTCAAGTGTAAGACCCTCTCTTCCGTAAGGAATTCAAGAACGTCCATAATCTCTGTTTCCCCGAAGGTATCGCCTTTTTTAAATGGCAGCTCATATGCTGCACATTTTACATGGTCAACCAAGATCAATAGATTATCCGGATTGATTCTTGCCGTTTCTGGATTTCTGGTAAAGAAATATTCGGGATGCTGTACGATATATTGATCAAGGGCACTAGAACTGCCAACCATGACGATCAATGCTTCACCATGCCTTCTACCTGCTCGTCCCGCCTGTTGCCAGGCACTCGAAATGGATCCCGGGTAACCAGTCATTATGCAAACCTGAAGCTGGCCGATATCGACACCCAACTCAAGTGCATTTGTGGAAACCACTCCATAAATGGAACCATCCCTGAGTCCTTGTTCAATTTCTCTGCGCTGTGTTGGCAGATATCCACCGCGATAGCCCCTGATCGATTTTGGCCCCAATTGCTTTGACACAAGTTCCTGTAAATATGTCAATAGAATCTCCACACGAACCCTGCTTCGCGCAAAAACGATCGTTTGAATTTTATTTTTCAAAAATGCATTTGCAAGTTTCCTGACTTCCAAAACCGCACTCCTTCGTATGTTCAGCGGTTTATTTACTATTGGCGGATTGTAAAACACAAAATGCTTTTTCCCACTTGGGGCTCCGTTATTATCGATTAGGACCATTTGTTTTTCCGTGAGCTCTTCAGCCAACTCTTTTGGGTTATTGATCGTAGCGGAAGTACAGATGAATACAGGGTCGCTTCCATAAAACTTGCAGATCCTTTTTAACCTTCTTATGACGTTGGCCGTATGACTTCCGAAAACGCCGCGGTAAATATGAAGTTCATCGATTACCACATACTTCAAGTTTTCAAACAAAGAGACCCATTTCGTATGATGGGGCAGGATTCCCGAATGGAGCATATCAGGATTGGTGATCACGATATGCCCTGCCTGGCGGATTTTTTGCCTGATATTTGAAGGTGTGTCCCCATCGTATGTATAACTATTTATCTCAGCATCCATTTCTTGAATCATTTCATTCAATTCGCTCTTTTGGTCATAACTCAGTGCTTTTGTCGGAAAAATATAAAGCGCCCTAGTTTTTTCATCTTCCAATATTTTTTGAAGGACCGGCAAATTATAGCATAATGTTTTTCCAGAAGCTGTAGGTGTGACTGCTACAAGGCTATTGCCACTGACAGCAGTATCAAATGCTGTTGCCTGATGGGTATACAATCCATTGATCCCCCGTAATTCAAGAGCATGCTTGATTTTATCCTTCATTGCATCGGGAAAAGGTACATGTTTTGCCTCTTTTGCTTCAATTACTTGCCAATGTACTATATTATCTTTAAAATCCTCATTTGTTTTTAAATCATTGATGACTTCTTGTAAATTTTTTCGCAGTTTCATATGACCACCTCGTACTCCTATTCTACCGAATGAACGTTCTATGCAAAAGGGAAACTATTTCCTTTTCAAAAAAAAAGCTGGAAACGTCACCATCTCGTTTCCAGCCCGGACTTTTTTAATTTAATTCTTCTCGACAAAGCGAATGATTTCTTCGATTAGTTTGCTTGGGGCTTCCAACATTCCCATATGTCCGCTGCCCTTAAGTATAACTTCATTGATATGGCCCCCTTTCACAGAAAAGGTTTTATCAACGGGAATCACCTTATCCTGTTCACCAGCAACCAATAGGACAGGCAACTTCGTATCTTTTAGTACATGATTTCTGTCTATTCTGTTCCTCATGGCATGTAAAGACCCTATTGCACCAATTTCACTTGTTTTATATCCGATTTCCTTTATATGGTCAATATTGGGATCATCGGAATTAGCGAAAAGCTTTGGTATAAGTCCGTCAATGAAAGCGTGGATTCCCTCACTTTCAATTTTCTCGACAGATTTTAAGCGCCCCGCCTTTCCAGTCTCATCGTCCGGGAAGGCGGTCGAATGTACCAATGAAAAACCAGACAATTTCCCAGGAAACCTTTCTGCGAACGCCAAGGTGATATATCCCCCAAGCGAATGACCAAACATATAGACCTGTCCGATTTCCAGTTCTTCCAGAAGCGACACAATATCAGCAGCCATATCTTCGATCGAGAAAGATCCCCCTTTTTCCTCACTTGCACCATGCCCCCGTAAATCAACGGCAATAATCCGGTATTCACCCTTTATTTGAGCAATGATGTCACTCCAATATTCATGGCTTCCGCAAAATCCATGGATAAACAACAATGTTTCATTACCTTTCCCGGTATCTATGTAGGAAAGCTTGCCATCTGTCATATTAATCCCTCATTTCCTTTACTAATCATTCAGTACCGTTATTCCCTATAGACCTGTATCTGAAACCCACAGTGCATTCACATTTCTTCATTCCCCACATAGCCTATAGGCAAAGGAATTTTTTAGAAAGGAGCACCGTGATGACCTCTTCTGAAAAAAATAATAATCGGAATCGAATAGAACCCTTTACCCATTTCATAAACAAAATGGATCGGCTGTTTTCCGAGAGGCCCCCTAAAGGCATGCTGCAATCTCTTGACGATTTCTTCGGTTCGGCGAAAGAACGCAGCTTTCCGGTTGATGTTCACGAAACGCATTCAGAATATACCCTTACTGCCACTTTGCCCGGAATTGCACGAAGCCAAATATCAATTGATGTACTGTCCCATTCCGTAACCATATCTGCAAAGCATGTAGATAGAAAGCATAAAAATCAAGGATTGTTCCAAAAGGAAGTTTCAGCCGGTACTTTATCAAGAACCATTTCCTTTCCAAAGCCGATTGATGAAGCAAAAGTTACCGCGCGACATCGCGATGGCATCCTCACGCTTCAACTACCCAAAATCAGAGGGAATCGGATTGAAATCCATTAGGCATGAAAAAAAGCAGACTTAAAAAGTGGCTGGTCACTTATAAGTCTGCTTTTCCTTTATTTACCATCTAAGCCTTGAAGAAGCCCCCTACTCCTTTGACCATTGAGGATACTTGAGAAACAGTATTCATCATTTGTCCGGCTGTATTCATCATCTTCGTTATATCCATGGAGCCATCTTGTGTTTTGAATTGATTCATGACCGATTTGAAACCCGATGGCTGGGGTTTTTGCATGAACTGCTGCTTAGGATATGGATTATGGGCCTGCTGCTGACTTAGCGGAGGTCTTTTAGCTGGCTGTAACGGATTGGCGAACGGACTAAAGGCTTGCGGCTGCTGATTGGGCTGGATTGGGTGCATTTGTGCCATTGGCTGCATGACACTGTTGCCCGGATAAGCACCCACAGGCATCGCCTGCTGCTGGACTTGTTGGAATGGATGATAGGCCGCCTGCTGATAAGGATCATGATACGGCGTCATATAGCCCCCTGTATCCTGGAGATGATATGGATACATAAATGATTGTTCAAGATTATGATTATTTGGCGGAGGATACGGCATTGGCTGTTGGTACCCTCCCCAATATTCCGGCATAGGTTGAGGAAACTGTCCTTGATTTGGGGAGATTTGGTTAAAACCGGATCTCATCATGTCAATGAGCCCTCCTCTTTTTTCATTACATGGTTCTGATAATATATGAAAAAAGAGGTAATAAAGTGTAGGTGTTTTTATGATAAAATCCGATCGATTTCCGTTTTTACATTATTAAGGATGAATTCGACCGATTGGACATGGCTTTTAAATCGCTTATAACTTGTTTTAGGAAAAAATGCCTGAACGGCGACATCAGAAAGGTTATGGGCGGTTTGTTCGATTTGCTCGGGGAAAAGATGCCTGAAGTCGGTTTCTCTCATCCACTCCTTCATTCCGGTTTCCCATTCGATGCATGCGGTCCTGACCAGGTCTGCGAACGGCTTGACCTCAGAAAAGAAATCCTTTTCCTTCCCTTCTTTGCGTACACCCTCATAAATTTCATCCGCTTTGTCCGTATATTGAATTAATTGTTCTGTTAATAGCCGCATTTTTTCTTTATGCACATTAAATTCCTCCGTACAATTGTTTCCCTTAGTATAATCCAGTTCTTAATAAAATGATATTCCTCCGGCTTATACGGGCAATTCCGTAAAAACCTTTTGCTTTATCATTCTTTTTTCCGGGACGATGGAAAAGGAGTGGTTTGGAACTTCAGCATTTACCCAATAATCTTCGGCTTTCTCAATGGCTTCCTGGGCTTCATTAACTAATGTATATTGCTCCGCCCATAGTTTGCACCGCACTGTATTTACAGTTTCCCCATATGAAATTTCCAAACGATCCAGGCTGGTACTGATCTCAGCTATCATCCTTAATATCTCTTCTGTTGCGACACTTTTATTGACCATGCTGATCCCTCCCATTCTTTACCTGTACTATTCTTTTTTTTATCTGAAAGCCCTTCATGCCTGACAAAACTAGAAGGGAATCGGCAAAGAAAGTGCAATTCACTTAATTTATTATGCCCTTCGACAACAATGGAAAGAATGAAGAATGAAGTTTTAAACAAGAATACAGACAGGAGGTGATTTCATGCAGTCGAATGAAAGCAGACAGCAAAAAAACGAAAAACGACAAAAGCCGCCCACTAAAAAGGCAGGAACGGGAAACCCGAAACTAAGTGGAGAAAACCGTCCCTCTACGTAAGACATGAATACTGAACGATAAACAGGGAAGGCTTAATCGACGCCTTCCCTGTTTCCTTTTTATAAAATCAAATTTTTGACTATTGCAGCCGTGTGCAGCTGCTTTTGTTTATCGTCATACCAATCGGTCAAATGCGGGTCTTCTTCCCATTTAGGTTCAATGAACCATTTTTTTTTAACCCTTTTTTTCATATCCCATTGCTCTGTCTCCCCTGCTCGATGATGAATCACTGGATATACTCTCCTCAGCATCGGGGTTTCATGGTACCTAGGCTTTTTTCGATATTGTTCATAATCATATCTGGCACCCGTTGGTTCAGTCCTGCAGGAAAATTCAAAAAAGCGCGGAAACAAATCTTCGGAAAATAAAAGGCCAGCCAACCTTTTCCCCAATTCAATCCTTTTATCTATATTTCTAAAATGCGAAACCGACGAGCCATACAGTTCTCCATTGCAAGTAGGAAATAAAACGGTGCTAAAATGCATCCAGTCCTGCAGGAAAAATAATAGAGAGTGAAAAACGAAAGATTGCTTTTTAATAACCGGTTCTTCAATGATGTTTTGTTCATTTATGATAAGCGCAGTGACTAATTTTTCACGATCTCCATGTTTCCAAAAGGAATACCATTCGTTCTTCATGAATTTGGTAATAAAAAAATAATGACATAAGTGAAACAAAGGACGTCCATACTTCGTCGAATAATGATAGAGAAGTAATTGCGGATACGCATCTTGGAATATTCTCCAGTTGGCTTCTTCATACGTTAGGAATAAGTGATGCCTATATTTAAGGCCCAGCAATTGGGAAAACCAAATTCCTTCAAGATCACACATATTCCAGCCTGCATTCCTAGAAACCATCCCAGCTAAAAAAGACCATTGTATTTCTGGATGCATTCTGAAAAATTGTTCATATGCTTGTGTTCTTGATATATTATCCCTATTCCCTTTAGCGGTTTGGGCTTTTATGGATTGGAGCAATTGCTTTTCCGTCGTGAACATTCGCATCTATGAGTCCAGCCTTTCCATAGCGATGAATTGTGACATATAGTTGTACATAAATCCTATCGTTCTAAGAAACAATTCTTTTTATTCACATTTTGGATTCTTTTTTTGCTAATATAGAAAAGTGAAAAAAAAGGAGGGGTAAAAGTGGCATTTCATTATCCCAATGGACGAAAGTTTGTACCGCAGGCTATGGAAGAAAAGAAAAGCCCACTAAAAAAAATCAGTTACAGCAACCGGGGAAAAACATTGGAAGACGATTTGAACGAAACCAATCAGTATTATTTAGCACACGGCATTGCCGTCATCCATAAAAAACCGACACCCATTCAAATTGTCGATGTCCACTATCCGAAAAGAAGTGCTGCAGTCATTAAAGAAGCTTATTTCAAACAAGCATCGACCACAGATTACAATGGTGTTTATAAAGGAAAGTACATTGATTTTGAGGCAAAGGAAACGAAAAACAGCAGTTCGTTCCCTCTGAAGAATTTTCATGACCATCAAATTGATCATATGAAACATATCGTTCAGCATGACGGAATTGCGTTTGTCATCATCCGGTTTTCCGCTATGGAAGATATATATCTAATGAGTTCCGAACAACTGAGTTTTTATTGGAAGAGAATGAAAGAAGGCGGACGCAAATCTATAACTCTTCAAGAGGTTGAAAGCAGTTCACGAAAGATTACTCTTGGCTTTCAACCGAGAATTGACTATATTAAAGTAGTAGATTCGCTCATCGCAGAAAATTTTTAGTTTTTTTAGAAAGGCAGGTTAGCTGTAATGGCTGAAAAATATAATACTAGAGAAGAACGCCGAAAGCAGGGGCAGACTCAAAAAAAGGGACAGAATAAAGGTCCTAAAAAGCCAACCAATATGCTTAAGCGAATTTTCCTTATACTTGTTACAATCGGAATAATAGGCCTTGTTGCCGGAGGAGCTGCAATGGCTTACTTTATAAGCGACGCTCCAAAACTTGACGAAAAGCTTTTGAAAGATCCGGTCACATCCAAGATTCTCGATGAAAATGGTAAATTGCTAGCTGAAATCGGAAAGGAAAACCGGGATTATGTAAATTATGAAGATATTCCCGATCTTGTCGAAGAAGCTTTCCTGGCAACGGAAGATTCCCGCTTTTATGAACACCACGGGGTCGATTTCTTACGTCTGGGCAGTGCCGTCATAGCAAACTTCAAAAACGGATTCGGCTCAGAGGGTGCAAGTACATTGACCCAGCAGGTTATCAAGCGTTCTTATTTAACACCTGATAAGACCATTAAAAGGAAAGTCCAGGAAATGTGGCTATCCATTCAGCTTGAAAGAAAATATACAAAAGAAGAAATTTTCGAAATGTATGTGAATAAGATTTTCTTTGCAAACCGCGCCAACGGGATCTTAACTGCATCGCAAACTTATTATGGAAAAGATCTTAGCGAATTGAAATTGAACGAAGCGGCCATGCTTGTAGGATTACCGCAAAGCCCAAGCAGGTATGACCCGTATAAATACCCTGAACGTGCGAAAGAACGCCGTGATATTGTTCTGCACTTAATGAATAAACATGGATATATCACCGAAACGGAAATGAAAGATGCACAAAGCATCGATATAACAGAAGGACTTCAAGAAATCGATAAGAGCCAAATCGATACGACCGCATACGATGCATTCATCGATTTGGTAATTGAGGAAGTCGGGGATATGGGTGACTATAACGTCTTTACAGATGGTTTGGAAATCCAAACGACCATTGATAAAGATGCCCAAGAATATGTTTATAACATGTTGAACAGTGATGAAATCATCAATTATCCAAGTAAAGACCTCCAAGCAGGAGTCACATTACTCGATACGGAAACTGGAGAAATTAAAGCAGTGGGCGGCGGCAGGAACACGACGGTTAAACGCGGCTGGAATTATGCAACGGATGCCAAGCGGTCACCTGGTTCGACCATTAAGCCGATTCTGGATTATGGTCCTGCCGTAGAATATTTAAATTGGTCCACCTACCATCAAATCAAGGATGAGGAATATACTTACAGTAATGGAACACCGCTTAAAAATGCTTCCGGACGACATTATGGTACTGTAACCACTCGTGAAGCACTGGCACGGTCATTAAATATTCCTGCTTTAAAAACGCTTCAAGCAGTAGGATTGGACCGGGCACGTGATTTTGCCACTGATCTTGGCATTCCTTTCGACAAGGAAATTACCGAATCGGCAGCATTGGGCGGCGGTAAGGATGTTTCTACACTTGAACTTGCCGGTGCATACAGTTCATTCGGAAACAACGGTATCTATAATGAACCGCATAGTGTAAAAAAGATTGTTTTACGTGATAAAACAACCATCAAAAACAAGACGGAATCAAAGCCGGTCATGAAAGATTCCACTGCTTTCATCGTGACGGACATGTTGAAAAGCGTCATGAAAGAACCTTATGGAACAGGAAGGTTAGCCAATATACCTAGTCTTCCGGTAGCCGGTAAAACAGGTTCAACCAATTTCACGCCTGAACAGCGTGCAGCGAACAACATCCCATCTTCCGGTGTAAAAGATAGCTGGATGGCGGGTTATACAACCAATTATACAGTTGCAGTTTGGGCTGGTTATGATAATGCATCAGGTGAGCAAATGGAATATCTGGGCGAATCATCTCAAAGGATCCCTAAATTCATCTTTAAGAATTTAATGGAACATATGGCTCAATCAAAGGAAACGAAAGACTTTGAACAACCTGACAGTGTTGTGAAGGTTGGAGTCATCAAAGGTTCGAATCCAGCCGTTAAAGCCAATGAATATACACCAAGCAGTAAAATCACTTATGAATATTATGTTAAAGGTCACGAGCCAACACAAGTGACGACAGAATATGCAAAAATCGACTCACCTGGCATTAACGCTTCTTACAACCAGGAAAGCAATGAAATCAATCTATCATGGTCATATCCTAAAGGTAATGGGAATACCCAATTCGAGGTTAAGATGTCCGTGGACGGCGGTGGACAGAGCGTATTAAAAAAATCGAAGGATACTAGCTTAACGATCCCTAATCCAACCCCTGGAAGTAAATATACTTTCTCAGTGGTAGCTCTAGTTGATAACCAACAAAGTGATCCTGCGAGTACATCTGTCACAATACCTGCTGAAGTGAAAGTCCCTGAGGGTACTGAGGACGAGGAGATTGAAGATCCGGCCGAAGGTGAAAATCCGGAACAGGAAACTCCTGCAGAAGGCGAAGAGGATAAACAAGGCGAAGAAAAAGACAAAGACAAAGATAAAGACAAAAATAACAATGGCGAAAACGGCAATAACGGCAATATTGGTAATGGCAACAATGATAATAATGGTAATGGCAACAACACTGATGACGGAAATGGCAATAAGGGTGATGAGGACGTCGAAGGCGGGGATGATGTCACTGACCCCGGAACGGTAGAAGAGGAAAAACCAGTCGAAACCCCTGAACCTGACCCTAACCCGGACCCAGATCCAGAGAATGATACGGAATAAATATATAAAGATTGACTAAAAAAAACGTCTAAGCTAAAAGCTTAGACGTTTTTTTGGCTGTTCTTATTTTTAATCATGAACTTCACAAATTGTTTTTCAAATTCTCGAAACAACTCACTAAGCTGTCTATAAGAATGAAAAAAAGCGGGTCTAGCAAGGATGAATGAAAGCCTTTCATCCATATTTACCGGAATATTGTTAAAGGATTCTATTTGGACCCGGAAATCATTCAATACCACTGGCTTCCCATGCATCCAGTAGACTGCGGTTAAAAACAAACCGATCCCCTTCTTCATGAGCCCCAAAGTCTGTCCCGCTTTTCGCTCAGAAAACAGCAAACTGCATTCCGAATCAATTCCCTTCCATATTTCCAGCAGTTCCTTTACATGCATTGCCCCGTTATTCCAAGGAGCATACGCCTCTACATTATTATAATAAAGTAACTCATACGGGAAAGCCTCGAACGGGATCGTTTCACTCCAACCTGCATATCGCTCTTTTTCCAAGATGGTTACCTTTTCAGGAAAAAACAAAGAATGGTCCAATTCTATTGGGACTTTAAATGATATGGAATGAGTCAATTGGCTTCTTTCCTTTTCATTCTTTTTTTTCCTTCACGGCATAATTCGAGAAGCGGGCAGGTTTCACATCTTGGTGACTGGGCCTTACAATGATAGCGTCCAAAAAATATCAGGCGGTGATGCGTAACCGACCATTCATCCTTTGGTATCTTAGCCATCAACGTTTTCTCAACATCGAGGACACTATCCTTCCAACGGCATAATCCAAGACGCTTGGAAACACGCTCTACATGGGTATCCACAGCGATCGCTGGCACATCAAAAGCAACGGAAACGACTACATTCGCCGTCTTTCTGCCCACGCCAGGCAATTTAACTAGCTCATCACGATCTCTGGGGACTTCCTTACCGTATTCTTCGATCAGCATGTGCGACAACTTTTGTATGTTCTTCGCCTTGTTACGAAACAAACCGATTGAGCGAATGTCATTTTCCAACTCTTCTATCGGAACGCTTATGTAATCCTCAGGCGTTTTATATTTCTGAAATAAATCCTTCGTGACTTTATTGACTAATACATCCGTACACTGAGCTGACAGGGCAACAGCAACCACCAATTCAAATGGATTGGAGTGATTCAGCTCACAATGGGCATCCGGAAACATTTCACCCATCGTATCCAGACAATATCGAATTTGAGCTTTATTCAACATATTGGTTCTCCTTCAATTTACATTACTGCTCGAGCCAGTTATAGAAAGGCACATCTTTCAACGGTTGTGCAGTTTCGGTCTTTCGGTCCCTCTTTTGGTGAACTCTAAATTTTTGTCCTTGCTCCCTTGCCTGTTCCAAGGTTTTAATTCCTTTCTTTTTCCACTCGAATAAAATTCGATCAATGTATCGGAAATTCAATTTTCCGGAAATGACAGACTCCCTCAGAGCTGACTTAATGATCTCAGGTTGATGGTCGTCTTCCATCCACATTGCCAATGTCTCACATTCAAATGGAGATAAAGGGCGGCCGAACTCCTGTTCAAATATCGTATAAAGGCTCTCCCCCGCTTTTTGGATTTCAGCTGACTCTGACTGTTTCAAAGTTTTCAAGAAACAGTCCATCATTTTTTCATAAAGTGGGGACAACGAATATTTTTCCTGTCCGATTTCTTGACTCTCCTCAACCACCATTTCAACAAATCCCCTTTGGACCAAACGCTGGATCAAGAATAGACATTCCGTTTCCTGCAATGTCATTCGGTCAGAAAGTTGGGATGGCGCTGGGAAATGATTACCTTTATCGATGAAGCTTTGCAATTGTAATAATAGGACCATTTCTTGTTCATTCAGTCCCATTGTACTATAGTTAGTCAACAAAAAGGATGGAATCGTTATCGTTCCTTCCTTAAACCACGCATATAAATGTTCTTTATTCATGTATTTGGACACCTCTGGTTAAGTATAACATGAATAAGGCCCTCCGAATAAGTTTATAATTTTAACAAAAAACGGTTATCTGCCAAATATGGCAAGATAACCGCTTCATCACGGAATCAAGGATATAATCGATTTAATAGACGTGGGAACGGGATGGTTTCACGGACATGCTCGACTCCACTGATCCATGCAACGGTGCGTTCTAATCCCAAACCGAAGCCTGAATGCGGTACAGAGCCGTATTTTCTTAATTCCATATACCATTTGTAAGCATCTTCGCTCAAGCCATGCTCATTGATTCTCTGTCCAAGCAATTCCTGATCATGAATCCGCTCTGAACCGCCAATTATTTCTCCATAACCTTCCGGAGCGATCAAATCGGCACAAAGAACCACTTCTTCCCTGTCAGGATCTGGCTGCATATAAAAAGGCTTGATTTTGGTTGGGTAATGAGTTATGAAAACAGGCTTATCATAACTTTCCGCTATCGCAGTTTCATGCGGAGCTCCAAAATCATCACCCCATTGGATATCATCAAATCCTTGTTCATGAAGGAACTTAATAGCTTCATCATATGTAATCCGCGGGAAAGGAGCTTGAATTTGTTCAAGCTTCGCTGTATCACGGCCCAGTGTATTTAACTCAAGCTGACAATTTTTCAATACGGATTGGATGATGGAAGAAACGAATCGCTCCTGGACCTCCAGGTTTTCTTTAAATTCGATAAAAGCCATTTCCGGTTCAATCATCCAGAACTCGATTAAATGTCGTCTTGTTTTGGATTTTTCTGCCCTGAAGGTTGGACCAAAGGAAAATACCTTCCCAAGTGCCATGGCAGCCGCTTCCATATAGAGCTGACCACTCTGTGAAAGGTATGCATCCTCATCAAAGTATTTAGTCGCGAACAACTCACTCGTTCCTTCTGGTGCGCTTCCAGTTAAAATTGGGGGATCCACTTTAACGAAACCTTCTTCATTAAAGAATTCATATGTAGCACGGATTATTTCATTCCGGATTTTCATGACTGCATGCTGCCGTTTTGAACGCAGCCACAAATGGCGGTTATCCATTAAGAATTCGGGACCATGCGCTTTAGGTGTAATGGGATAATCCAATGATTCATGAATGATTTCAATATCTTTCACCTGTAACTCAAAACCGAACGGCGATCGTTCATCCTTTTGAATGACACCTGTTACATACAAGGATGACTCTTGCGAAATCGATTTCGCACGAGCGAAAACTTCTTCAGCCACTTCAGCTTTCACGACCACACCTTGAATGAAACCAGAGCCATCACGGATTTGAAGAAAAGCAATTTTCCCACTGGAACGTTTGCTGGCAAGCCAACCTCCAATGGTAACTTCTTGATCGACGAATTTGCTTGCATCTTTTATTGTAATTTTCACGGAATTTACCTCCAAAAATAGCTTAACTTACTAATGAATTTACTCTACTTATTATACCCATAGCCCTGCTTACAAGCAAATAAATCAATTGAAGCGAAAGTTCCATGCCTTTTATATCACTCTTATTATGTTTTTGCAGCGTATTCGCCAATTTGCATGGTAGATTACTTTTCACTAACGACCGTACCCTTATTACAGTAAATTCTCTCGGTATATGTATCGATCGACATTTCTTTTTTAAACAAAGGCTTGAATCCATTCAACCAATGGTAATCATTTTCGCCTTTAACAAGGTTTCAAATGATGCATATAATTGAAAAGCAATTTTAGGGTTTCTTATTTGGCAGGAAAGCAGCTCTTCAAGTCTTTTGATCCGATAGCGTAAACCACTCATCGAAATGTTCAATTTTTTCATGCTGCATTCAAGATTTCCACCGCATTGCAAAAATACATAAAGCGTTTTCAATAATTCATTCATTTTTGGATCTTCTTTCAACAATAAAGGACCCAGCATTTTCTCTGCCTTTTGCAGGACCGCTGGAGTACTCCCAGTATGCATTAAAATGGATAACAGATCGACTTCTTCAAATTTGGTAATATCCCGAGTTCCTTCATTCATATTCAAAGCGGTTAAAGCTTCTTGAAAAACATCGTGAGCCCGTTCCAATTCATCACATATTGTGCTAAGTCCCATTTTAAAATTATATCCGCTGAAAACAGTATGTAAGTGATTGATGCATTCCTTGGTTAGAAATTGAAATTCATTTCCAGGACTCAGTGGTGTAAGCAATACGATATTACCATCCCTTAATGCTGTTAAGACGACTTGATTCCGCTTCTTAAAGAAACCATATATCTCCTCGATGATTTTCTGCTGAATGAAATAGTCATTCTCTGTCCCCCGATCGGAGGAAAAACGATAGCCCAGCACCGCAATGGTGTATGGATGATCCAATGAAGCGTCTAAATACATGCTTTTTTTGATTATTTCTTCTCTAGTAGCAAACTCTCCATTTAATATTTGTTCAAGAAATAGCCCTTTTACCCTTTCAAGGGCTTCAAAACTGCTTTTCTCATTTAAGAAGAATAAGGAAACAGTCATGGACACCCTCTCAAGAATCATTCGCTCGATTTCCAGGTTCGTTTTTCCTTCGACTCGATCAGATTGCACAAAGGCACAATACCCATAAGTTTTATTTTGTAACGTTATGGGAGTATAAAGCAGCTCCATCCCATCTTTTACGATTCTTCCGGTCTCCAAAGAAGGACCATTTTCCCTCTCTAATTTAAGCTGATTCCTGACTTCCCTCACCTTCCCTTTGTGAAAGCCAGCATGATAAACCTGATTGCCATTGAAATTCTCCATCAACAAAGGTATTTTCGTTTTCTGATAAACCATCCTCACTATGGATTGAAGGCTTCTTCCGTTAATTAACTCTTCTGTCAGCAAATTATGAATATCCATCACTTTTGACAAACTATTGCGTTCCTCCAGCAGCTTTTCATATGTTACGGCTAGCTCCTGAACAATCGGATCGGTTTTATAATATTTCAACTCATCCTGAATCTCCATGCCCCATAAATGTTTCGATTTACCTTCGTATCTACACTCTGATTGCCCTGCTCCCTTACAGGCACTTTCCTTGAAAATCACTTCATGACCGCAGACCGTCGAATAATATCCACTTGCATAACCCGTCAATGTATAACAGACTGGCTTTTCCGCGATGCCTGTCTGGGTTATATGTTCCTCTGCTTCATAGGAATTCACCCAAACCCCTTCCACTTTTACAGAGTGTACTTCCGCTTTACTATCCATCGATAATTTCAGATTCATAGTATTAACTTTTGTATAACCTTGCAGCATATGTAAAATGGGGCCTTGCCTCAGTATCTCCTTAACCGTTGACATATTCCCTTTTAGTGCCTTTTTAGCATCATTGACTCCGATATTCCAGCCGTAACGTATTAAGAAAGACTTCATTCTTTCAAATCCAATATTCTCGATCAAGTCCTTTCTTAAGGTACCGAAAATTGAAGAGGAAGTCAGGATCATCCTCTCATCATTTAAATGAATTTCACCATCATCATTCTTAAGATTCAAAAGGTTCGTCATTATTCCCCCCAGCTTTCCTTTTACATAATATTATACTTTTTCCACACCTTACCTATCAAGATAAATGTAAACGCATTCATATCATGCAGTGGAGGAAAAACTGGCGGGAGTCCGATACAAACCATTCATTTTCACGTTTTCTTAATCAGATTGATTCATTGGAGCTGGATCAAACTTCAGCATTAATGCCTTCATATGCATTTATCCACTTATCATTTGTCCAGCCATGGAGGTCATAATCGTCCATGGCCAAGTCCACGAAAGCTTTGAATTTATCCGATTGTCCATTTGCATCTGCCATTTTCATGGTTTCAAGCCTAATATTTTCATGGTTACCCGCATAATTGATTTCATATAATTCATTCCTGCCACCAAATTCCGTTCCGATGGAATCCCATATAAGTTTCATCAGTTTTACCCTTTCCACTGCCGAAACCCCACCTGAACCCTTATAATATTTATCGAGATACGGACGGACCTCAGGGTTTAAAAAATCCTTGGAGCTTGATGGGAGTTGAATGAGATTACCTGCTACAACCTGTTCAAATATCTGTTTCACCTTTGGCCAAACCATTGGTGCGAACACCCTATATGCAGTTGCATATGTGCTATTTGGTAGAACAGTTCCATTCGGCCCTTCCATCGGATCCGTAGCCATCGCTGTCGAGATTGCCCAAAACATATTCCTGTAAGCAAGCACTTCCCCTATATTGGCTTGAACTCCCCTAAATTGATTCGTTCCTGCCATTTCCGTAGCTTTCATCAGAAGCCCAGCCATAAAGTCCAATTTCACCGCATAGCGTGTGCAGCCATGAAATGTATATCGATTCATCCACCCAGTCTTGGATCTAAACCCATTTGCAATTTCCACATCATTATAGGCGAATACATTCTCCCATGGGACGAATACATGATCAAGGACGATGACTGCGTCATTTTCGTCGAACCGACTGGAAAGCGGGTAATCGAAAGGAGTGCCTGACTTGGCAGCCGTTTCTTCAAAAGACTGTCTGCTGATCATTTTTAATCCCGGCGCATTCATCGGCACAAAGAAAATCAATGCATGGCTTCTATCTCCTTCCCCAAGATCGACAGGAGAATAATTCGCGACAAAATTATAATTCGTAAGTGCTGCAGAAGTTCCAACCATTTTTGCTCCGCTTACGATTATCCCATCATCCCGCTCTTCCACCGTACGTACAAATACCTCTTTATTTTCATGTAGCGGTTTATTCCTGTCCATTGCCGGATTTATGATTGTATGGTTACAGAAGGGAACTTCCCTGGTGGTTTTTTCATACCATCTTTTCGCATTATCTTCAAATCCCTTATAAAAATCGCTATACGGTCCCAATGATCCTGTAAAAGCAGCTTTGTAATCAGGGGTACGACCCATGAAACCATAGCTCAATTTTGACCATTGTGCTATCGCATCCCTTGCTTCAAGCAGCTCTGTTGCGTTCTTTGAGGCCTTGAAAAACTTATGGGTAGTATGACCTTCATCTGTCTTAGCCGTTAAAATCCGTGCAGTAACCGGATCATGGAGAGCATCATATAGTTGGGCAATTGACCTGGCAGAATTGCGATATGCTGGGTGCGTCGTCACATCATCTACTTTATCTCCGTTCAAGAATACCGTTCTTCCATCTTGTAAACTTTCTAAATACTCTTTACCATTCATCATCGGAACATCCCCCATTCACAATCTTTCAATTTGAATTCCTAGCTTCATACTAACTAAATGTTCAAGGCATTTATCTGTTGAAACCCATCTTTTTTCTAACATTTTTTGTCTAATTATACTGAATAATCTAAATATGTTGAACTTAAACAAAAAATCATATACGATATCATATATGATTAATAATAAAAACAAGGGGTGAATGTCCATGGCAAAAGCAAGAGTGAAACTTCAAAAGTCAGATTATTCAGAAGAAATAGAGATACAGTCGAGCCGCTATATTTTAATGAACGGTGATAAGTTGGAGGCATCACAAATCAACTTGGATAACCCTATTTCAGGAACGGTATATGGGACATTATTAAACTATAAAGGGTCATTGGCAGCATTGAAGGAAAAGGTCGACCATCCTCCTTATAATGAACCTCCTAAAGGGCCGATCCTTTATATTAAACCTAGAAACACATTTTCTTCTTTTTCAAATCCAGTTCCCCTTCCAAGCGGCATACCTGAATTGGAAATCGGGGCCGCACTTGGAATAGTAATCAGTAAAACGGCCACAAGAGTCAAGAAAGAACATGCATTGGATTATATAGAAGGTTTTACGATCGCCAATGATATTAGCATTCCGCATGAGAGCTTTTTCCGGCCTGCTATCCGCCATAAAGCCCGTGATGGATTTTGCCCGATCGGTCCATGGGTCGTATCCAAGGAATCCATCTCCAACCCTGATTCTTTAGGAATTCGTGTATATATAAATGGAGAGTTAAGACAGGAAAATTCAACTTCAAATCTAATTCGCTCCATATCCCGCCTTATTGAGGATGTAACTGACTTCATGACTTTGAGTACGGGTGACGCCCTCCTAGTTGGCGTTCCAGAGAATGCACCGCTGGCAAAAGCCAATGATCATATCAGAATAGAAATAGACGAAATCGGATATTTGGAAAATACTATCATTCCCGAGGAAAAACTATCACTGGAGGGGATTTTATGAAGAGAGCACGTGTAGCCTATGCAGGTGCCGTACATCCAGCAAGCGAATATTATGGCCGGCTCAAATTGGCGGATGGCAGGATTGTCAATGAGCAGGATGTTGTCTGGCTTCCCCCGGTGGAACCACGAACTGTCTTCGCACTTGGCTTGAATTATGCAGACCATGCGAAGGAGCTTGCTTTTAATGCCCCGGAAGAACCCCTTGCGTTCTTAAAAGGTCCCAATACCTTTATCGGCCACCGAGGACAGACAAGACGGCCTGCTGATGCAGCCTATATGCATTATGAATGTGAACTTGCAGTGGTCATAGGTAAAAAGGCGAAGAACATAAAAAAGGAAGAAGCCTTTAAGTATGTAAGTGGATATACGATTGCAAATGATTATGCAATACGGGATTATCTGGAGAATTACTACCGACCAAACTTAAAGGTCAAAAATCGCGATACCTGCACCCCCATTGGGCCTTGGCTTGTCGATGCCGAGGATATTCCAGATCCTTCGAATCTTGCCATCAAAACTTACGTCAACGGAAAATTGACTCAGCAAGGCAACACGAAAGACATGATTTTCGGCATTGCTGATTTAATAGAATATTTTAGCGGCTTCATGACATTGAGCCCAGGCGATATCATATTGACAGGCACACCTGAAGGATTGGCGGATACTGCTGTAGGCGATGAAATCATCACTGAAATTGAAGGTATCGGGAAACTCGTTAACACAATAGTCGGTGACGATATATTTACTGAAGGCGGGGATCGGCCGCACCTAAAAATCCATAATTAACGGAAGGGACTGATCACATGCCTCATTTCATTATTGAATATACGGATAATATCAAAGATGAAATCCAGATTGACGGCTTATTAAGGAAGGTGAATGATGTATTGATTTCCTATCCTTCCATCTTTCCAATTGGCGGCATTCGATCCCGGGCCATTGAATTGAAGCATTATCGTGTTGCCGATGGTACAGAGGATGATGCCTTTGTTCATGCCATACTAAAAATTGGAGCTGGACGTAAAGACAGTGATAAAACCAAAGTATGTGACCAACTTTTCGAAACGATGGAATCCCATTTGGCTTCCCTCTTTTCAAAAAGATATCTTGCCCTCTCCATGGAACTTACGGAATTCAGTGATTTTGGAACATATAAGAAGAATAATATCCATGATCGATATAATAAATGAACAAGATTTCATATTTAAAGGCCTTCCTCATCATCGGGAAGGCCTTTAAAATAAAATGTTTTGCCAATGCTACCGGGATCAGTTGATTTCTGCAAGGTTTTCAGTACGGTTCAAGAACTCCTTGACACGGTCCACATATTCCTGTTTATCATAGCCGTTATATAAAGCGCTCGCCATACGGACCGGATCTCCAAAAAAGAATCTTTCGTACAGCGTTTGCCTGGATCCGAATGAACTCATGCATACATCCCATGCGAGACGATACAATTTAACCCTGTCATAGGCTCCACCATTCGCGGCCTGAAGATATTTATCCAAATCCGGTCGAAGCTCCGAATTGAAATCGGCTTCATTTGGTATCGCCATTAAGCCACTAGCTCCAAGAAGCTGCATTATTTCACTGAATCTAGGGTAAATCTTCGGATAATAATTTCGGGCTATGTTTAACGGTGTGAAATCGGGTGTCATCATTCCCCACTTATCCACTTTCGCATTTGCCTCCGAAGCTGTAATGAAAGCCTTTACCGTTTCAAGCGCTATGATGACTTCCGAAATTTTCTCCTGAACATGCTGGTATTGCCCGATATTGATGGTTTCCACCATTAGTTGCAAAATCCCCAGAATGAACTCGGTTTTGGCGATATTCTTCGCTACCACCTGATGGGTCATATGAACAACTGCATTGCTTTCATTATAAGCCTGGTTGCAAATGCCGACATCCCCATATGCAAATACCCGATTCCAAGGGACGACTACATCATCAAAAACGATAATCGTATCCATTTCCTCAAATCGTGAACCAAGTGGATGGTCAAAATGTGATTTGCCATAGTCGAATGATTCACGACAAATGAATTTCAACCCTGGTGTATTATTTGGTATGGAGAATGCGAATGCATAAGGATTTTCTTCTTCCGATTGTTTAAGCAATGTTGAAGGGAAAACCATGATTTCATCCGTTATTCCTCCTTGTGTAGCTAATAATCTGGCTCCCTTTATAATCAGCCCTTCTGAATTCTTGCCAGCAATCCGTGCAGCGATGTATGGGTCCGGAAGCTTTGCGGCACTAACTCCCCTATTAACCTGGGGTTGAATCAGGGTATGTGTCAACGACAAATCCTTTTCCCTGCAGAGCTCATAATAATCTTTCATATTTTTAGCAAATGCCGAATCCTGAGTGCCGAACATATCAGCTGCAGTGCCGTACGCCATCATCCCACTGTTGATATAATCAGGGGAACGTCCCATCATACCATTATTATGTCTTGCCCATTCTTGAATCATATTCCTCCTTTTTTCAAGGTCTTCCTTAGTCCGCGGCTGCATGAATGAGGTCCCTACTCTTTCGTTTGAAGTTGGTGAAATATAAGTCATGATGTCAGCTTTCGCGGAATCATGCTGCAAATCATATAATTCGGCCTGTGATTTCATGACCCCTTTAAAAGCTGGGTGTTGACTGATCTTATCTTTTACTTGCTCTCCATTGATCCATACATTCGCCTTTGCTTTGTCAACCCTATCGATATATTCTTTACCTGTTTTAGCTGGCATTCTTACATCCCCCTTTAGTTTCAGTGTATATGAAGCGCTTACAAATAAATGAATTTCGAAAATTTAATTAATTCTTATAACAAAATATACCATGTGTTATGATATATATATAATACTTAAAAAATTCAATATGTATATGTAAATCATATGTATGAGGTGTATATAATGGACATCCGGCAGTTAAAGTATTTTGTTACTATCGTTCAGGAAGAACAAGTAACCAAAGCCGCAAAAAAATTACATATGGCTCAACCGCCCCTTAGCCAGCAACTTAAATTAATGGAAATGGAAATCGGTGAAAAACTTTTCGATCGGAATGGTAAGAAACTTGAACTCACTGAAACTGGCAAGGTCCTATATAATAAAGCCGAAGCTCTATTAAACCAGTTTGAAGAATCACTACTGGAAGTGAAGGAAGTCAGTAAAGGGGTAAAGGGCACTCTTTCCATAGGGTCAGTAAAAACTTGCTTTTCTTACATTCCGCAAAGGATGAGGGCCTTTAGAGTAAAATACCCTGACATACGCTTCAAGTTAATGGAAGGTGATACTTTCCGTTTGACAGAAGGCTTGATAAACAGGGAAATCGAGTTGGCCATTGTACGGCTTCCTATTAACGGTAAGCAATTCTCATCGATTAACCTTCCGCCGGAAGATTTTGTGCTTGTCACCCCAAAAGATTGGGATATCCCAGACTCCATCGAATTTAAACAGATTAAGGAATACCCCCTCTTATTGCTGCATAGGGTAAGCGGACAGGGTACTTATGAACTTATAGTGGATGAATGCTTCAGACATGGATTTGAACCTACGATTGTATGTGAATGTCCTGATGCTGCAATGATTTTATCTTTGGTGAAGGAAGGAATAGGCGCTACCATCATGCCACGAACCACATCCAAATCGTTTTCGACCCAGGGTATTAAAATAGTCGAATTGATAGATTGTGAAGTACGATCGGAAGCCGCCCTTATTTGGCTCGAAGAACGCTATCTTTCCAAAGGCGCCGTCAAATTTCTCGAAACATTTTCTTAATGAATGGCCAGTTATCCTTGATATTAGTGCATCTGTACCTCATTAATCTTTAGTGTTTGTTTGAATTTCTTTATCCATTGAAAAGAAAAAAGCAACCTATCATTAGATGGCTGCTTTATCAGATCCATTCATAAGTGCGATGACCTGCGTTTTGTTTATAGGTATGCTTTTACATCATTCAATGTCGCAAAACACCCTTAACATCATGACCGGTGTTGGACTTAACGAGGATTTCATTATAATCGTCTTTTGTAACCGCCTTCAATCCTGTCCTGCGGTTACCGAACAGGGCACCTAAGTAGCATGCGAGGAATCCAAGCGGAATGGAAACGATTCCTGGTGAATTCAAAGGGAAAATCGGGTCACCTGTCATAATGGTGGCTCCGGGGACCGGGTTCCAGACATTTGGACTTAAAGCCACGAGCAAAAGCGTACCAATAAGACCTGTCATCATACCGACTATCGCTCCGGTTTTATTGAATTTTTTCCAATAGATCGTAAGAAGGATTACCGGCAAATTCGAACTAGCCGCCAATGTAAAGGCAATCGATGCCAGAAACGCTACATTGAATTCCTGAAGACCTAATGATAAAACGATCGCAAGTGCAGTCACACCGACGGAAGCCCATCTAGCCATCGTCATTTGCTGTTTTTCCGTTGCCTTTCCATCTTTTAATATTTCATTATAAAAATCATGTGAAAATGCCGTAGCACCTGTTAAAACGATTCCCGCAACAACTGCGAGTATCGTTGCAAAGGAAACAGCCGCAATAAATGCGAATAAGATGTCCCCGCCCACAAGTTGGGCCAATAAAGGTGCAGCCATGTTACCCGCTGGATTAGCGGCCATGATATTCGATGTTCCAACCAACTTTGCAGCACCGAATCCGAGAAAAATGACCATGATATGAAAGGCACCCATAATCCACATCACCCAAACAACCGACTTTCTAGCCACTCGTGCATTCGGGACAGTCAAAAAACGGATTAAAATGTGAGGTAGACCTGCCGTTCCCAGAATAAGGCCCAGTGATAAGGATGCTGCATCCCATCCACTGGCATATTTAATACCTGCTTTCAGGTAATCTGCACCCATGGGTGTCGCCGTTTTCATTTCAGTGAAAATTCCTATGAAGCTAAAATTCAATTTCCACATGACGATCATGAATAATATAAACACTCCGCCTATCAGCAGGATGGCTTTAATGATCTGAACCCAGCTCGTCGCCGTCATCCCCCCAAATAGAACAAATACCAACATGACAATACCTACGATGATGACAGAAATATTATACGGGATGTCTAAAAGCAATTTAAATAAAGCACCTGCCGCAACAAGTTGCCCGAGCATGTACATGACTGATATCACCAGGGTATTAAATGCGGTCACTCCCCGGACCTGTTTATATTTAAACCTTGTAGTCACCATATCAGCCAATGTGTATTTCCCCAAGTTCCTTAAAGGTTCAGCCACTAAGAATAACACGACAAGAAATGAAACAAGTGCCCCATACATCAGGAAAAATCCATCATACCCCGTTAAGGAAAATGCTCCAATCAACCCTAAAAACGTGGAAGCCGACATAAAATCCCCGGCCAATGCAAGTCCATTTTGCCTAGCGGTCAACCCTCCCCCGGCCGTATAAAAAGAGCCTGCCGTTTTAGTTTTTTTTGAAGCGAAATACGTGATGAAAAGGGTACCTATCGACATTAGCGAAAAGAGAATAATAACTGTCCAATTCATGATTCAAAGCCCTTCTTTCTCGATGATTTCTTTTATTTGTTCATCGATTCTTTCGGATTTCCTTACATATATGCTGCAAACCCATACAGACATAACCGTAATGGAGACACCGTACACCCACGCCCAGGTTATGTCTCCAATGAAAGGGTAATCCAGGATATCTGTGTAAAAAACTAAGAAGGGTAAAAGCAGGGAATATCCCATAAAGAAAATCGTAAAAGGGATGACGAATTTCTTTTTATCGGAAAGCATATTCTGAAACTCTTTGGAGGCAACAATTTTTTCATAATCCACTAGATTAGTTTGTTCCGATTCTTCAAGGTTTTTTTCCAGTCGAACCATCTCTTAACACCTCTTCTGGTATTTATTTTTGCAAGGACGGTATTAGTAGTATTGAGCCTCTCCAACGTCGGCCGCTTTCTTCAATGGCACATATCCCCCGTCCATCCGAAATCCAAACAAACTCATCTGCACAAAGAGGGTCTAAAGCCATTCCCTAAGTTTCCGTACTCCTCTTTTCTAACCGTGACGCTTACAGGTAGGGCAGCAGTAAGTTCCCACTGCTGCCCTATCCCAGACCATATCTTTTTAAAAGGCTTGCACTATCGTAATAGACTTGGCTCGCATATCCGTCATCTGTTTCGACTTCATTATACTTTCACTTTTCCATTTGTTATGAATCTTCTTTCCTTCCAAGTGAAGAGAATCATTGAAATGTAAGTGCCAACTCTCATGAAATGATCCGTCCATTGTTTGATAGGCAATTCCCTCATAAACATTTCCTTCGTTCTGTATCTCGATTAAATAAACGCCTGGCGGGGGTTTAAGGAATGCTTCCGATAATGTGACAGTGACGTGTTGATTTTCCTTGGAATTGATTGTCCCTTGACTTTCAAAGTATGTGCCAAGGAATGACGGGATATCTGCGAACCGACCTTCTGCAATCAAGCCCCTAAGCTTAGTGGAACTTACTTTTTCATGCTAAATTTCTTCATTTCCGTCACTTCAAAAAATCGCTTACCTTCGATTTTCAGCGATTTCCATATTCCCTTCCCCTTTATGCCCATAACGGAAATCGAATCCAGCCACGGCATGTTTGCATTTAAATCCACATAGATAATCCTCGATAAAAGCAGTAGGTGAAAGATGGGCAAATGCGGAATCGAAGTTCACGACTATCAAGGTTTCTACACCTAAATCCTGCATGATTTTTGCTTTTGAGCGTTTCCTATGATTTGCTTTGGATGCGGAAAAAATGTCATGACTGCCAACTTTAAATCTTGCTTTATGGCAATCCTCTTGGCTAGATTTACCAATTCTTGATGGCCAAGATGAACTCCGTCGAAAAATCCAAGAGCCAGCACACCCGGTTCTGCTACTGCTGTATATATACTGGAAAGTGGGTGCTGAACATGAATGATATCCAAATCCATCTTCCTTCCTATGCTTCTTGAAAGGTTACATTATAAACTCAGTAAACGGACCTTCCTTAATCCTGCAGTTTCCATCAACCATTCACCTGTTCCGTTCCCTTAAATGGTGAAAATTGGTATTGGAACGGGTTTATATGCACTAGCGACCTACCCAAATGACCATGCGAGTCAATGTATGTTTTGCCGAAACTTTCGATCCTTCACCCTAAATCCCGCTTCTTTTTAGATGATGAATTCAGGCTTGCTTTTTGCCAGAATCGGTTCTTTTAGAAGAACTTCTTCACCTGATATTATATCAAGTACAGCAGATGCCTCATCAAACCATGAATCCGGAGCTTTGGCTCCCCAGAATGTCTGGCGTCTTGGATCATTCAAATCCCAATGAATCGGGTCGGTATCCGGGTCAGCTGTCAAGTAATCCCCATTGTATAATTCAATCCTGTGACCGTCCGGGTCTCTTAAATATAAGAAGAATGCATTGGATAGGCCGTGCCTTCCTGGTCCGCGTTCGATGGACTCGGCATATCCCAATGATGCCAGTACATCACAGGCATGGATAAGTGCAAGAGGGTCAGGCAGAAAGAAGCCTACATGATGGAGTCTTGGACCGATTCCGTTCATGAATGCCTGGTCATGGACCGTTTGCTTTCTATGTAGCCACGTTGCCCATAATTTGCCGGATTCATCCACTGTGTCTTCCGAGCAGGCAAAACCTAATTCTTTCACATAAAAATCATGGGCTTTTTGCACATTTGGTACACAACAATTCACATGATCGATTCTTTGGACCCTTGACCCCCTATGCATATCGAATCGTTGAAGCAATCTCTCGGCTTTATCCATTTTGCTGAAAAACTCCAGTGGCAATCCCGAAATATCCTGAACTCGTAGCGACTTGCCCAGTGCATGCTGTGTTCCTTCCTGCATCCACTTCATTTTCATTCCCTTGGACAGGAAGAAAGTTTCCAATTCTTCAAGGTCTTCCTCTTTTTCAACCTTGTATCCTATTGCTTCAACGCTTGGCTTTTCTGCCTTTTGCAAGATAAGCGAGTGATGGTGCGCTTCCTCTAAACCACGTAAATATATGTGATCATTCGTTCTTTCCGTTTCAATGAAACCTAAAGCATCCACATAAAAGGCTCTTGATTTATCTAAATCTGTTACATTAAGTATCGTTCTCGCAACACGGATAATAGAAAAATTCATAGTATTCTCCCCTTCTTTAATGAAACACGGATTATTTTTCAGCAGAAGAAACGGCATTTCGTTTTACGTCACCAAATTTTGGAATGTGATGTTCACCAATTGCAACGTGGATAACTTGTGTTTCCGTATAGAATTCAAAGCTATAATGGCCACCTTCACGTCCTACCCCACTATATTTCGATCCTCCAAATGGTATCCGCAAATCCCTGACGTTTTGGGAATTCACCCAGACCATCCCGCTATCGACAGCTTGTGCAAACCTATGTCCACGTTTCATATCATTGGTCCATACATAAGCAGCGAGCCCATACTTTACATCGTTAGCCATTCTCAGTACTTCCTCTTCAGTCTTGAAAGGAATGACTGCCATGACTGGTCCAAAAATCTCTTCCTGTGCTACCGTCATCTCATTTGTACAGTTCAAGAGAAGCGTCGGTGCAATATAATTCCCTTCCTTGAACGCACTCGGTATGGCGCCGCTTACAATTTCCGCACCCTCATCTTTTGCTATATCCAGATAACGGGAAACATTATTATAATGGTTACGATGGATCAGCGGTCCGATTTCCGTTTCTGGGTCCATTGGGTTTCCAATTTTGATATTATGAACACGTTCCTTCAATTCTGCAACGAACTGGTCTATTATCGATTCATGGACAAATAATCTGGAATTGGCTGTGCAGCGCTCCCCATTGAATGAGTAGATTCCCCATACCACTGAATCCAGGGCTTTTTCTAGATCCGCATCTTCAAAAATGACCGCTGGCGATTTACCTCCGAGTTCCATCGAAAAACGTTTCATTGTATCCGCACCATTTTTTATGATTTCAGCGCCAGTCGTCGTTTCTCCGGTAAAGGATATCAATTGGACTTCAGGATGGGCAACCAAGGACGCCCCTGCTGTTTCCCCAAAACCGTGAACGATATTGAATACGCCTTTCGGCAAGCCTGATTGGTCAATGATTTGTGCCAACTTATTGGCAGTCAGCGGGGACCACTCCGCCGGTTTAAGGACACATGTATTACCTGTAGCCAGAGCCGGGGCGATCTTCCAGGTTTCTAACATGAATGGTGCATTCCAAGGAGTGATTAATCCTGCCACTCCTATCGGTTTATGAATCGTATAATTGATGAAAGTGTCATCCACTTGATACGACTCTCCTATTAGCCTGCTTTTCACCATCTCAGAATAAAAACGGAAGTTCTCCGCTCCCCTTGCCGCCTGTTTTTTTGTCTGGCTAATCGGCAAACCTGTATCAAGGGATTCCAAAAAGGAAATTTCTTCTGCATTTTCTTCAATTAAATCAGCAATTCTATTAATGTACTTCAATCTTTCTTCCACTTTCATCGTTCTCCATGGGCCATTATCGAATGCAGCTCTTGCGGCAGCTACCGCTTGATCAATATCCTCTTTAAACCCTTCTGCCACATTATTGATTGCTTGATTATTAAAAGGGCTTAGATTTTCAAATGTTTTTCCTGAGATACCATCGACAAATTGACCATTGATGTAATGCTTGACATCTTGTACGGGAAAAGTTTGCATGATAGATCCTCCTTTATAAATTAATTCGGGAAGATGGCAATAATCGATTGGATTTGTGCAATCTTCCCAATCTGGCAATTATGACTGGATTATTTGGTCAATCAACCCATATGATTGAAGGGTTTCACGCAGTTCTTTTTCCAATGGTTCCGAAGGCGGTCCCATAGGCGGCCTTAATGCAGGATTGATTTTCCCCATCATCCCCATCGCAGCTTTTAATGGTCCTGGATTGGTTTCTTTAAACAAAACATCATTCAATGGCATTAATTTGTAATGGAGGTCAAGTGCCTTATCCACATCACCCTCCACCCAAAGGTTATAAATTTCCGCGACTTCTTTTGGAGTGATATTTGCAGTAGCACTTATATGTCCTGCCCCTCCAATAGCCAACATTGGATAGCATAATAATTCGATGCCCGAATATAAGAGAAAATCCCTTCCGCAATTCAATAAGACACGGTTTACATGTTCGAAATCTTTATTAGATTCCTTTACACCAATAATATTTTCACAATCTTCAGCTAGACGTGCCAATGTCTTCACTTCTAAATTCGTCGCCGTTCTTCCAGGAATGTTATAAACGATAAGCGGGATATCAACAGAATCGGCTACCGTTTTAAAATGATTGTAAAGTGCCTGTTGATTCGGTCTATTGTAATAAGGAACGATGACTAAAGCAGCATCCGCGCCCATTTCCTGTGCCCTTTTTGTCAAATGCAACGTTTCTTTCTGATTGGCAGATCCAGTACCTGGTGCAACTGGAACTCGGGCTTTTGCTGCTTTAATTGCCGTTTCCATCACTAATTCCCGTTCCTCAATCGTTAGTGAACTCGGCTCTCCGGTAGTCCCGCATACCGAGATTCCATGGGAACCGCTTTCAATGTGCCAGTTTACTAGATTTTCAATTGCCTTTACATCAACTTCCATCTTGTCATCAAACGGAGTGATGACGGGAGCGATGGATCCTCTTAAACGACTTTTGATTTCCTCGTACATTTTTTTACCACCTTTTCATTATTTGAATATTCGGAATAATTAAAGTGAAAAAATCGGCTTTGCTTTTATGAATAATCGATCGACTATTATAAAACAAAGCCTGGGTCATCAAAGTGCCTGTTCGTGATTAGTTTCCGCCCTCTGCTTGAATGTGCTGATTGCATTCAGTTTATGCTTTCTCACCAATGATTCAATTTCTTCAAAAGATGCTTTTTCCTTTAGAAGCTTTATGATGCTTTCGTGTTCGCGTATCGATTGGACTGCGCGTTGCGGCACCATGGTGAACATGGACTTTCTGACTCTATTCATTCTTTGTTGCGCCTGTTTAATTTCCTCTTTTAAAAAGGAGTTTCCGCACTTTTCATAAATTTCTGCATGGAAACATTCGTTTAACTTACCAAACAGCTCTAATTCAAAGTTATGGAGGGCCTTTTCCATTTCTTTGTTTAAATTAATTAGATTTTCAAAATCATGATCAGTCATCGTTAAAGAACTGAGGGCAGCTGCATATCCTTCAAGCAAAGATAAAACAGAAAGAGTTTCAATGTATTCGCTCTCATTAATGCTTGTAACCACCGCTCCACTATAAGGCTTATATTGAATAAGACCGTCGGATTCCAGTTGTCTGATCGCTTCCCTGACAGGAATCGGACTTAAATTAAGTTCTTTTGCCGTTTGATCGATAATGATCCGCTGTCCAGAACCATATGTTCCATCCAAAATTAATTCACGAAGGTGCTCATAAGCTATTTGCTTTTTGCTGGGGTTTTTGTTTTTCTCTTCCATATTTTCATCATATATGAAATCATATATGATTGCAATCGATTTTTATTAAAAATCATATATGATTTTCACTTTCTTTCCAAGCTTGTATTACCATAAATGATGACCTTTTCCTTTGCCATAGTGAAGTGTGCTAAAACGCTTTTCATGTCTTCTTCCCGAAAGTAGCATATCAAAATACAATCGAAAAAACCTGCAGACCCTGATGTAGCAAGGTAGTCTGCAGGTTATTAAAAAATTATGCCATTTTTGATTTTACGAATGAATGTATTCTTTCAACTGCTGCTTCCAGCAGTTCCAATGAAGTTGCATAAGAGAGCCTGATGTTATCAGGTGCACCAAACCCTGAACCTGGAATAACAGCCACTTGAGCTTCTTCCAGCAACGCAGTCGTAAATTCCTCGACATTGCTGTACCCTGTTAATTCAGCTGCACGTTTAACGTTCGGGAATAAATAAAATGCCCCTTGTGGTTTAATGCAGCTGATTCCTGGAATTTCAACCAATTTATCATATATCTTATTCAAACGGCCTTCAAATGACTGACGCATTTCTTCAACAGGCTCCTGTGTACCTTCATAAGCGGCAATCGCACCATATTGAGCAGTTGTGGTAGGATTGGAAGTGCTATGGCTTGCAAGGTTCGTCATTGCTTTAATGATGGACTCATCACCGACTGCATAACCAATTCTCCAGCCAGTCATCGAATGCGATTTAGAAACACCATTGATAATGATCGTTTGCTTTTTCAATTCAGGTGAAATCTCTGCAATGGATGTATGTTTAGCATTTCCATAAACCAATTTTTCGTAAATTTCGTCGGAAACGATCAAGATGTCATGAGCCAGGCAAACTTCCCCGATAGCCGCCAATTCTTCCCTGGAATAAAGCATTCCCGTTGGATTGCTTGGAGAGTTGATGATAACCGCTTTCGTTTTTTCGGTAATTGCTTGTTCTAATTGTTCTTTAGTGATTTTATATTGATTTTCTTCCGTACCGACTACATAAACCGGCTTACCGTCAGCAAGCTTGATTTGCTCAGGATAGCTCACCCAATATGGTATCGGAACGATGACTTCATCTTCTTCATCCAGGATAGCTTGAAACAATGTGTAAAGCGCGTGCTTTGCACCAGAGCCAACTACAATTTCAGACGGTTTGTATTCCAAGCCTTGATCACGCTTCAATTTAGCCGCAATTGCTTCTTTTAGCTTCGGCAGTCCAGCGGATGGCGTGTATTTAGTTTGACCTTCATTCATGGAAAGAAGTGCTGCATCTATGATATGTTTGGGCGTATTATAGTCTGGTTCACCAGCACCCAAACCAATTATATCTAGACCTTGTGCCTTAAGTTCCTTTGCTTTTGCCGTGATGGCCAATGTTGTTGATGGCGTCAATGACTGAACGCGGTTCGCTAATTTCATTTTAAATTAATCCTCCATTCTAAATGCTTCGATAATACTTCAGCCATTCCCCAGTTTTAAAATCATAATAGTCATAGTTAAAACGCTCGGATTCATCAAGATACGTTACTTCCCAAAGCGGAACGTTCTTTTCCATGCCTAGCTTAACCGAAATGATTTTTTGGGGATTAAGCTTTTCTTTGACAATGTTTAAGATCTCTTTTTTTGACTTACCATCTTTATAGTTTTCCACTACGATTTCTTTCTTCTTGTCCTCAGGAAGCCAGACTATTTTTTTAGTCCCTTTTTCTCCCTTACCAATGATTACGGAGTATGAATCCTGCCCATTATAAAGGTAAAATTCTTCCATTGTCACAAGGCCGCCCTCTTCCTTTGCCTTTTTAAAAGCCTCATTACCAGCCTCTTTTTTAGGCTGCAACGCTTTAATATATGCCCCGCTGACAAATCCGATAAAACATAGGACCAGGATAGAAGCAATAATCAACCATTTTTTCAAAACTGCTTTTCCTTCTTTCTATGTACGATAAATTGTAAATATCGCTTTTTCTTGATCTTGGGAATCCAGTGCCAGGCCGAACATTAAGTCATCTTTTTTCAATGTTCGGTTCAAAGAATCCACAATTTTATACAGATCAGGAGAATGTTGCAACCTGACTGTTGAAATTACTTCGATTTTACTTTCCATGAAAACGCCCCTCCATTTTAATAATTTGTCAACAACCACTGGTATGAATAGGATTTGAAGGCTTTACCACCTATCACATTATAACAGCTCAAAGATTATTTTTCTTTATAATTTCTTAAAAATTCATTTTAGATTAAGAATGATTTAAAGATTCTTTAAATCCACTCTTCTATCATTTCAGCCATTTCTGTTATTGAGGCTTGGTGCCAGTCCACTTCCGGAATGGCTTTTTGAAATTCAGGTCCATATTTGGCAGTGATGATGCGGCGATCAAGAATCACCAAAATCCCCTTATCTTCTGGAGTGCGTATAAGCCTGCCGAAACCTTGCCGGAACCTTAGCAGGGCTTCAGGTAAAGAATACGCAGAGAAAGGATTGCGCCCTTGCTTCTCGAGAAGTTGGCATTTTGCAGCTGTCACTGGTTCATCCGGTGGCGAAAAGGGCAGCCTGACAATGATTAAACAAGATAAATCCTCGCCGGGGATATCGACGCCTTCCCATAGGCTGGTTGTCCCAAACAGGACGGCTTTATCGAAGTTTTGGAAATTCCTGAGCAGCCTCATCCTGCTTCCCCCAGAAATCCCTTGGGCAAACAGCGTGAACTCATCCAGTACGCCACTGTCTTTGATGGAATGATAGGTTGCCCTCAGCATTTCATGCGAGGTGAATAATACCATCATTCTCCCTTTCGCTGCCTGAGCGGCAGCAATAATATGATTTGCCGCCGTTTCGGAGAATTCCTCCACCGATAAGCAATTGATATCTGGCAGATCATTTGGAACCAGTACCTTTACGAGTTCCTTATAAGGAAAGGGTGAAGGTAAACTTGCTGTCTGCATTGGCTCATTCTCTAAACCGAGTTGTTCTTTAAAATACTTAAAAGAATCCTTCACCACGAGGGTTGCCGATGTCATGACCACACTCTTTTGGCGCCCGAAATAGGAATCCCAAAGCCGTTTACTTCCTGCAATCGGCTGAACCGTCAAAGTCACCCCATGCTGGGGTGCTGCATTCGTATAATCGAGCCAATAAATATTTTCTTCATGCGGCTTGATGAAAAATTCATGCAAGGAGTCCCTGGTATCCTGTAAATGTCCAAGCAGCACCTCGATATCATTCAAGTGAAATAATGATTTTTTTCCTAAGGGGGACTCATTATTCAATAAAAGAGACAATCTTTTCTCTAGCTCCGTGATGATGAACCCTAATAAATCCACCAATCGCTCAGCGACCAGAATCGCTTTACCCCATCTTCCATCATCTATTTTGAATGAAAGCCGTTTCGGACTCATGGAACGTGAAAGTTTTTCCGCCTGATTGGAGATATAATAAAAAAGCTGTTCGAATTCATACGAAAAATCACTAAGCTTTTGATCTAATTCATGCATGGACTTCCCATCAGTCAGTCCATTATTTAAGAGCATCCTGTCCAATTTATATAATAATTGCTTTTGATCTGATGTCCCTAGTCTGTTCAAAACCGTCTTCACCGAAATGTAATTAAGCCTGCTCCCAAGCTGTTTAGATGCAGCCTGTTCCAAGTGGTGTGCTTCATCGAGAACCAAATACCCTTTTTTTGGAATCAAGGCATCTTCTGTAAGCAGATCCGTCATTAAAAACGAATGGTTAGTAATGATGATATCCGCCTTGGCAGCTGTTCTTTTTGCCCGTTCAAAAAAATCCAATTCAAGCCAGGGCTGTTTTAAACCGGCGTATGTAAGACCATCACTTTGAAGCCTATTCCAGAATAGCTGTCCGCCGCTTGTGAGATTCAATTCATCTTTATCGCCTGTTACGGTTTCAGTGAGCCAAACCAATATCTGCATTTTCGTTAATGCCGTTTCATAATTATCTTCCTTTTCACGCAATGCCCTTTCGAACTTTGCCAAGCTCAAATAATTACTTCTCCCCTTTAGTAAAACAGCTTGAAAGGTAAACGGAAGGATTTTCTTAAGCTTAGGAACCTCGTTTTGAAGAAGTTGATCCTGTAGCTGAAGCGTATACGTCGAAACGACGACAGGTTTATGATGTTTTTTTGCAAAATAAACAGCCGGAAGCAGATAGCCTATGGATTTTCCAATACCTGTCCCAGCTTCAATGATTGCATCCTGGCTGGATTCGAAGGAATGGTGAATCATGTTCATCATCTCAAGTTGTCCGCTTCTTGCTTCAAAGGCAGGGAATGCACTTTGTAGCAGGGCTATTTTTTCCCCATCATCGAGCGGGAATTTCGACTCCGTGTCTTTATGATCACCTTCGTCTTCGGCCTTTTTAAATGCAAGGCCCCTATACGTAATAAGATCAGGCGAATGGACTTCTGCTTTAGCAAGTTTGCTTGCAATGCAAGCATCTATTAATTCGGAAACCTCACTTTGTAAGGAATATGATAATCGATATAACTGTTTAAGTGTCATGACTGGAAGGTTCAACAGCTTTTTTTTCAATTCCAACAATAATAAAGCGGTGGCATATGCATCACTATCCGCTTGATGGGGCCTGGAATGATCCAGGTTTTCTTCTTTAGCCAGCTGGTGCAGCTTATATCCATCGGATGTTGGTTTTAATATTTTCGCTAACTCTACTGTATCAAGGGTGGAACCATAAAACGGCTCAAACCCGCATCGTACTAGTTCTTCCTGTAAAAAAGATAAATCAAATAAAACATTATGGGCAACAAAACAAGCCCCTTCTATAAGCCGGGCAATATTTTCTGCAACATCTTCAAAGTCAGGTGCATTTTTTACCGTCTCGTTGCTTATTCCGGTCAATTCTTCAATAAACAAGGAAATTTCCTGTCCGGGGTGGATGAATGTCGAGTATTCATCCACAATTTGATCATTTTCGATGACCACGCCAGCAAATTGTATAATCCTATCTCCTTTTTTCGGAGAATTCCCTGTTGTTTCCAAATCAACCACTACATATCGTTGCATCATGAATTGTACACCTCAAACTTCGCTTTCTCCACTTCCTGATGGAATTCTCTTATCTTTTTTATACCATAATAATCGTAATAAAGGAAACAAGCCGTTCATCGAAATACTAAAAGGGCCGGCACCTGTATGCATGATTCATGCACATGTGCCGGCCCCCCGCTTACATGATTGTAGCTGCAGGTTCGTTTGAAATCAAATCAATGATTTTGTTGTTTTCATCCATGATCGCAACTTTTGGTTTGTGCTCTCCCAGTTTATCCTCTGAAACCATTACATAAGAAATGATTATCACGATATCATCCGGCTGCACCAGTCTAGCTGCCGCTCCATTCAAACACACTACACCGCTACCCCGTTCACCCGCAATCACATACGTTTCAAGTCGTGCACCATTATTATTATTCACGATGGCGACTTTTTCGTTAGGCAGAATACCCACCGCATCGATTATATCTTCATCAATCGTTATGCTGCCTACATAATTCAAATTAGCTTCAGTTACCCGTGCACGGTGAATTTTCCCATTCATCATCGTTCGAAACATCTAAATTCCCCCTGATTTTCATGAATTATTCCACATATAAGGTGATATTATCAATTAGTCTTGCATGCTTGAACTTTACAGCCATTGCAATGATGACGTTTCCTGCCAGCGATTCGAGTGGTTTAAGTTCCGGATATTGATAGACTTCAATATAGTCGATCACTCCACTTGTGTGGCCAGCAATATGTTCCCTTACTAAGTCCGTGACGGTTCCTGTATTTCTTTCACCTGATTCAACCGCCTCTTTGGCCTTTAATAAACTTTGGTACAGCTCTTTGGCCTCCATGCGTTCTTGATCTGATAAGTTAACATTTCGCGAGCTCTTCGCTAACCCATCTTCTTCGCGAACGGTATCTACAGCAACAAGCTGGATAGGGAAATTAAAGTCTTTGATCAAACCATCTATCACGGCGACTTGCTGGGCATCCTTCTTACCAAAGTAAGCTCTATCAGGAAGGATGATATTAAAGAATTTCGTTAAGACCGTCGCTACACCATCAAAGTGTCCAGGTCTTTGTCTCCCGCATAAAACATCCGTCCTGCTTTGGACAACAACCTTCACAGATGGTTCTTCACCGTACATTTCGTGGACTGTAGGATAGAAGAGATAATCCACTCCGCCATTTGCTGCGACATTTTCATCCCGTTCCAAATCCCGCGGATATGTTTCAAAATCCTCATTAGGTCCAAATTGCATCGGATTCACAAAAATACTCAATACCACAATATCATTTTCTTTGCGGGCCTTTTCCAAAAGCGTTGCATGCCCCTCATGTAAAAACCCCATTGTCGCTACATAGCCAATGCTTTTATGATTGTTTTTTTCCTCTCTAAGTGCCAGTTGCAAATCAGCAGCCGATGTAAAAGTTTTCATCTTTTCCCTCCATAAAGTTCAGAAAGCTGCTCTTCTTTCATCGTAAAAGTATGTTCTTCCGAAGGAAAATCTTTAGATTTCACTTCATTCACAAAGCTTGAAATCGATTGACCAATCAGTTCATTTGCATCTCCATAAACTTTTACGAATTTCGCTAGCCGGTCTACCCCATACTTGATGACATCATGGTAAACGAGGACTTGACCATCCGTTTCTGCGCCTGCCCCAATTCCGATGGTTGGAATTTCGAGGTTCCGTGTGACGAGTTCCCCCACTTGATGTGGAACACATTCAAATACTACTGCCATCGCCCCTGCCGCTTCACACTTTCTCGCATCTTCCAAGAGCTGTGCGGCACTTTCGGCATCTTTACCTTGCACTTTATATCCGCCCAGAACGCCGACTGATTGGGGTGTCAGGCCAAGATGGGCTACGACCGGGATGCCCGCCTTGGTTAAAGCTGATATTTTTTCAACAACATCATCCGCTCCCTCAAGCTTCACGGCATCCGCTTGACCTTCCTGCATGATTCGGGCTGCATTCTTGAGCGTTTCATCCATAGATAGGTGATAGCTCATAAAGGGCATGTCCGTCACGACAAATGTATCTGGCGCACCGCGTTTTACCGCCTTTGTATGATGGATCATGTCATTCACCGTAACTGGAATCGTTGATTCATATCCCAATACGACCATTCCTAAAGAATCGCCGACTAAGATCATGTCTACACCTGATTGTTCGGCTAACTTTGCAGACGGGTAATCATAAGCCGTCAGCATGACAATTTTCTCTTGATTTTGTTTCATTTTCAAAAAATCTCCGGACAATTTCATTACGTTTCCTCCTTTTGATGGAGGAGATGAAAACATCAGCGAAAACTGGTGTCTATACATTCATGCGCAAAAAAAAGACTGACTAAAAAGGATCTGTTTCGCTACGAAAAAAGGCTTAAAAAGCCAAATATCGACACAGACTTATCTTTTAGTCAATCTTTGTTTCATCAGAAGTTTCATCCCTCCGTCCCCGTCCAGTTCTCTGGATCAAGGCAGATTTTCAAATAATTTGGTATTCATGGGGGTGCAGTTCACATTAGATACTGCCCACTTGCATTATATCAAGCCTAATTAAAAATTTCTATTTAATTTTCACGAATTTGACAAAATCTACTGAATTTCAATATCTGCAGAATATATCGAGTGTACGGTTCCTTTTCCGTCTTCAAGAAGTAAAACGCCTGAATCCGTTATGCCCAATGCTTTTCCGACAATCGTGTCATTAACGGTACTGGCTTTGATAACCTGGCCAAGACTGATCGCATAACTCTCCCATAAATCCTTTATTGGCATGAAGCCTTCATCTAAATAGAGTTCGTACAAGTTTTCGAGACGGAACAATGCTCGTTGAATGACCTTGGACCTTGAAACCGCCCCTCCACTTTCTATGAGGAGGGAAGACGCCTTTTCCTGCAGTTCTTCAGGAAAATCCTCCAATTGCTGATTGATATTCATTCCAATTCCGACAATGACAGAATGGATTCTATCTGACTCCGCCTGCATCTCCGTCAGGATGCCCACCACTTTCTTGCGATTCACCAAAATATCATTCGGCCACTTTATTTGTGGCTTCAAATCAGTGGTATCCTCTATAGCCTGGGCAACGGCGACCGCGGCCAATAATGTAAGTTGCGGAGCCTCATGAATCGGGATTTTCGGCCTTAGGATCAGACTCATCCATATGCCGCTGAATTTCGGGGAATGCCAAGATCTCATTAGCCTTCCTTTTCCGGATAACTGCTCCTCGGCAACGACGAGGGTTCCCTCCTGTACGCCTTCATTCGCTAGTTGATGAGCAATTTTTTGAGTGGATTCTACAGTTTCCTGATAGTGTATCATCTTGCCTATAGTTTTTGTTTCCAAGCCAAGTTGTATTTCGCTCTCTGACACTTTTTCCGGCGCTGATATGATCCGGTAGCCTTTTTTCCTGACGGCTTCTACATTATACCCTTCACTGCGCAGGTCTTCTATATGCTTCCAGACGGCTGTGCGCGAACAGCCAATGTATTCAGCAATTTCCTGACCGGATATGAACGCACCATCCGCTTTTGAGAGGGCTTCCATCAGTTTTGTTCTTAACTCAGATTGCATTTCACCAGCCACCTCTTAATTTCTTCTTTATCATTTCGTAATTCTTCATCCAAGACAGCTTTCAATATTTTTTCCAAGTATTCTTTGACCCATGGACCTGGCCTTTCTTGATGCCAATTCAATAAATCCTTACCCGTAACGGCAAGGTCCGACATTTGTTTTATAATAAGTTCATTGTAACGCTGATGTGCATTCTCCTCCGCATCCGATACATTACCGCCACTCAGTGCCGCCTTGACTTTAGCAGCTTGTACAGTTACACCATGACCTGCCTGAAATACATCGATGGCTGACGGTTCTTTCTTCACTAGCTGTATCGTACGTTGAACGCTTCTTATCGTTTTCAATGGCAGCTTCCATTCCCTCAAAGCCTTTTCCAGGTCCTGATCCTTTGTGTTAACCATGATTATAGACCATATTTCTGCCGCTTTTAGCTGCTGAAGCGGCAGGTTCAGTAAGTCCATCAAATGATCTTTTTTACTGGAGAATTGAGGCAGGTATTGATATAATCCGCTTTCCAGCAAGAGTGAGAAAGCCCTTATCTTATTGGAGCCGGCCACTAGCTTCTCAAATTCAACCAGGATTCTTTCGACAGCGATTTCACTGATGATCTGGGCGTTCTCTTTAAGTGAATCAAAGGTTTCTTGATCCAGATCAAAATCAAGTTGGCTGACGAACCTTAAAGCACGCATCATTCTCAATGCATCCTCATGAAACCTTTCATTTGGGTTGCCAACCGTGATAATCCTTTTTTCTGCCAAATCACACTTACCATTAAATGGATCGAAGATCTTTCCGGTCTTATCCATTGCCATTGCATTCATCGTAAAATCTCTTCTTTGCAAATCCTCTGTCAAAGAACGGACAAATTGTACAGAATCGGGTCTGCGAAAGTCTGAATACCCGCTTTCCGTTCTAAACGTCGTAATTTCGTATGTACCCGTATCCGTAATGACAAGCACTGTTCCGTGGTCGATTCCGATATCAGCCGTATTAGGAAAAATCCTTTTGATTTCCTGGGGTGTCGCGGAAGTGGCGATGTCCACATCGTTTATGGGCCGGCCAAGGATAAAATCCCTTACAGAGCCGCCAACGAAATAAGCCTCGTATCCTGCTTCTTCAATCACTTCCAGAATGGGTACTGATTTTAAGAATAACCGATCCATCAGCATACCCTCCCTATTCCATGGATTTACCTTCAAGTGCTTGAATGTAGATGGCTTCATACTCTGACATAATCGTATCGGAATGAAAATCTGTATTGGCCCTTTTCAGCGCAGCTTCAGAAAAGCGTTTATGTAAAAGCGGGTCGCTTAAAAGTCCAACCGCTTTTTCAGCAACCATATTGACATCTCCCAATTCACAAATATAACCAGTCTTCCCATCAACGATGACTTCAGGAATTCCCCCGATATTCGTCCCGATACAAGGAACTCCACATGCCATCGCCTCGAGCAGCACAAGTCCGAAACTCTCTTTTTCCGATAACAGGAATATCAAATCACTGATTGAATATAATTCGGCAAGGTTATCCTGCTTACCAAGAAACAAGACCGAATCATCGATTCCAAGATCTTTAGCCAATTTCAATACGGTTGTCACTTCCGGCCCGTCTCCTACAAGTAAAAGCTTTGCAGGCATTTTCTTTTGAGTTAAATAAAACGCCTGGATGACGTCTTTCACTCGCTTGACCGAACGGAAATTGGAAACATGTATGATCACTTTTTCATCTTCACTGATTCCGTATTCATCCTTAAGGTAATCGGAATTGGATTTATGGTAATCCCTTTCATCAATAAAATTATAGACGGTTTTGATTTCTTTTTCCGGCGCAATTAATTCGTGCGTTTGCTGGACAAGGGAATTAGATACTCCTGTAACGACATCTGATTGCTCTATCCCGAATTTTATCAAATTGGTCAATGAGGGATCATGGCCTAACACGGTTATGTCCGTACCATGCAGTGTGGTTACGATCTTTACTTCATTACCTGACATTTGCTTTGCAAGGATCGCACAAACAGCATGTGGAATTGCATAATGAACGTGAAGGATATCTAATTTCTCCCGTTTTACGACATCCGCTATCTTGCTAGCAAGAGCCAGGTCATATGGTGGATATTGAAAGACTGAATACGAGTTCACTTCAACCTGGTGATAAAAAATATTACAGTACATCTTATTCAAGCGAAAAGGGAGGCTTGAAGAAATGAAATGTATTTCATGTCCTTTTTCTGCAAGCATCTTACCTAATTCAGTTGCTACGACACCAGAACCCCCAACTGTGGGGTAACAGGTAATTCCAATTTTTAATTTCATAAGCTTATTTTTCTCCTAACAAGTCGGCATCGATCAGTAACGGTTTTTTTGTCATGAATCCCTCCGCATAGGCGACACCCACTTCTTTACCGAACATCCGCTCCCGTGCCTCTACAGTCTCGATATAACCATTAACAAGCGGTGTTTCCACAGATATTTGACTCTTTTCGAATTGGCTGCCATATGCCCTAAGGCTATCCAGCTTTTTCGACATTGTAGAAGTGATGTCCACGACGAAGTCCGGTTTGTGAAACCCATTGATCATATAATAGTACATATTTTGGACGCGATGAGAATCCAGGCCTTCCTCTTCCATATACTTTCTTACTCCTGCCGAAAAAACTGCTTCCTCCACTAATTTGGCACAGTTACCATGATCGGGATGGCGATCTTCCAAAAATGGTGCAAATACAAGGGCAGGTTTATAATGGCGAATGACCGCAATGATTTGATTTATGTATTCCGCTTTCATGTATAGTCCCCGGTCGGGTAGATCAAGGGAAATCCTCGTCACCCCAAGGATTTCAGCAGCCTTATGCGCTTCCTCCAGCCGCAATGGAACGGTACCATTGGATGACATTTCAGCCTTTGTCAAATCACAAATGACAACTTTCCTGCCTTTTTGCACATATTTAGCGATTGTGCCGCCCATACCGATTTCAACATCATCCGCATGTGCGCCAAAAGCCAGGATATCTATATTACTTTTGTTTTTCATTTATCTCACCTTGTTTTTGCCTTAGTTTTAGCCAGTCCATATAGCCATGTTTCAATCCTTGTATCAGCACTTCTGCCGTGCCCATATTTGTCGCCAAGGGAATTTCATATACATCTGATAGTCGTATAAGCGCCGATACATCAGGTTCATGTGGCTGTGATGTCAAAGGATCGCGGAAAAATAGGACCATGTCCATTTCTCCGCGTGCAATCATTGCACCTATTTCCTGATCCCCGCCAAGAGGTCCTGAATGAAAACGATGGACAGGCAGCGATACTTCTTCCATGATTCGTTTCCCGGTCGTACCTGTTGCAAATAATTCATGCTGCTCAAATACAGCTTTATAGGCTGTTACAAATCGAATGATATCTTCTTTTTTCTTATCATGGGCAATTAAGGCAATTTTCATCGTAAATCCTCCTGATCCCTATTCGATAATATTTTCCAGGCCGTATACAAGAACATCCAATTTCATGACGGTATCGACAGCAAGTTTGACTCCTGACATGAAGGACGCTCGATTAAAGGAATCATGCCGAACCGTCAATAGCTCTCCATCACTTCCGAAAAGCACCTGTTGATGGGCAACAAGTCCCGGTAGCCGTACACTGTGGATATGCATGCCATCTATATTTGCACCTCTTGCACCCTGGATGGTTTCTTTTTCATTAGGGTGCCCCTGTTGTTTTGTTTCACGTACCGCTGCAATCATGTCTGCCGTTTTGGAGGCCGTGCCAGAAGGTGCATCCAGTTTTTGATCATGGTGCATCTCTATGATTTCTACATCAGGGAAATATTTTGCAGCCATTTGGGAAAACTTCATCATCAAAATGGCTCCAATCGCAAAGTTTGGCGCGATGATGCAACCAATGCCCTTTTCTTTTGTTAATGAATCCAACTTCGCTAAATCTTCCTTAGTAAAACCGGTCGTTCCCACTACAGGGCGGATGCCATGATTAAGTGCCGTTTCGGTATGGAACATCCCCACTTCCGGTGTGGTCAAATCGATCAATACGTCCGCCTTTATAGAAGAAAAGCATTCATTTATATCCGAAAAAACCGGTGCTTCAATACCGTGAAAACCTTCTATCGCGGAGATGCTTTCCCCGTTATGCTTGCGATCTATGACAGCTGCCAATTCAAACCCTTCTGTCCTATGTACAAGCTTCACCGCTTCATTTCCCATTCTGCCACGTGGACCAGCTACAATCACTTTCACTTTACTCATCTTTACCTTCCTCCTCCATTTTCTCTTCTTTTCTTGTCCATCTATCTTTATCGCGGGTGGTAAACTTTTCCATAACCAAATCATGCGAGTTTTGAAGGTCAATCCCTAAAGAATTGGCAAAACAAATCAACACAAAAAGCATGTCCCCTAATTCCGCTTCAATCGTATTCTCTTCCTCTGTTGCCTTCTTTGGTTTTTCACCATGGTAATGATTGACTTCCCTGGCCAATTCCCCAAGTTCTTCAGACATGCGGGCGAGCATGGCGAGAGGGCTGAAATATCCTTCTTTAAATTGTCCTATGTATTGGTCGACTTCCGCTTGCATTTGTTGGATCGTCTTATGCTTTTCCATATTGTCACCCATTCTTGATTTTCGTTTTCAAATATCATACCTTCTCCATGTTAGCTAAAAGTGAAACAGAAGACAACAGATACGTTCGCAAATCAAAATTGCCCATAGTTGGTTAATTAGTTATAATAAGTAAATTAATGATATGCAAACCTTTGGAGGTATGGGACATGCTTTTGGGCTTAAAATTGAAAAATATTATATTCATACTTTTTGGGGCTGGAATATTCGCCTTTGGCCTCGTGCATTTTAATATGCAGAACAACTTGGCCGAAGGCGGGTTCACCGGTCTCACCTTGATTATATATCAACTTATCGGGATAAATCCTTCTTATTCTAATTTGATTTTGAATATTCCTTTATTTTTAATAGGGTGGAAATATTTAGGACGCACTTCTTTCTTTTATACGATTATCGGAACGGTCGGCCTCTCCGTTTGGCTATGGGTTTTCGAAAGATACCAAATCGAAATCAATCTCGGAAACGACTTGATGCTGGTGGCATTGTTTGCCGGGGTCTCTGTTGGTGTCGGGCTGGGCATTATCTTTCGTTACGGCGGGACAACAGGTGGAGTGGATATCATCGCCCGTTTTGCCCACCGTTACTTGGGGATGGGCATGGGACGGACCATGTTCATCTTTGATGCCGTCGTCATTGGCCTTTCCATCCTTACCTACCTTGATTACCGGCAAGCGATGTATACCCTCGTTGCCGTATTTATAGGTGCCAGAGTAATCGACTTTATGCAAGAAGGAGCCTATGCTGCTAGAGGTGCAATGATCATTAGTGATAAAAATAAGCAAATTGCTGAAAAAATCATGAATGATATGGAGCGGGGCGTAACCGTATTAAGGGGATATGGGTCCTTTACACGCAATGACCGGGAAGTACTTTACTGTGTTGTTGGCAAAAATGAACTAGTACGCTTAAAGAATGCCATAACATCGGTGGACCCTCATGCATTTGTATCTGTAAGTGAAGTGCATGATGTATTGGGTGAGGGCTTTACCCTTGATGAAAACAAGAATCCCATTGAAAGGTAATCCTTTTATTCGCGGCATACAGGTGGAATGCAATCCTTATGAATGTTCCCTGTCTAACTGAATTTTATTAGCAATGTGCAGCAAATATTTTAAAAATAAAAAGGACCCCATCCCAAGATGGAGTCCTTTTTCAAATTAATCCTCTTCCCTCATTCCTGTATACATAAGCAGAAGACGAACTAATTCCAGTACGGCTACAAGAGCGGCAGCAACATAAGTCATCGCAGCGGCACTTAATACTTTTTTCGTTTCCCGTTCTTCATCATTCCGGATGACCCCAGCGGAAACGAGTTGATCCATCGCCCGAGAGGAAGCATTGAATTCAACAGGCAGGGTTATCACTTGGAACAATACAGCGGCTGCCATAAATGCGATACCCGCCAATAGCAACCCAGGAATTGAAGCTAACATCCCTATTAAAATCAAAATCCAAGATATGTTAGAGCCAAAATTAGCGACCGGTACTAATGCATGGCGGAAACGCAAGAATGCATATGCTTCTTTATCTTGAATCGCATGTCCAACTTCATGGGCTGCAACCGCTACACCGGCAACTGAATGGCCGTGATAGTTAGCCGATGATAATCGCACCGTTTTATCCCTTGGATCGTAATGATCCGAAAGCATTCCAGGTGTCTCTTCGACCCTGACATTGAACAGTCCATTTTGGTCCAAGATGGCCCGCGCGGTTTCAGCGCCATTCATACCAGAAGAGGCCGATACCTTTGAATATTTTTTATACGTGCTTTTCACTTTCATTTGTGCATAAATCGGGATTAAAATGATAATCGCCAAATATATGAAATACATGGTATCCTCCTATAACTATTATTACTCTTAATTCTATGGATTGAAGGCAACCGTGTCAAATATAGTGTTCTCTTCCCGTGTCTTTTTAATCATTATGTTCTTTCCTTGGTTTTTCCCTATCACCTTTATATTTTCTCCAGCCTACATAGGAAAGCGTCATGATAATGATTGAGCCTGTCGATATGATGACCCACCAAAGGGAAGGATCTGTGTCATCTTCCCCCATTTCATCAAAAATGGTGCTTAGTTCGTTTTGCAGCGCATCCAGTTCCTTTTGACTTTCTCCATCACTGATTACCTCCGGCCGGTATTCGTTGATGTATTGGATCCTCGTGTCCAGTTGCTGCATCGTTTCTTTAGAAAGGTCGACTTTCAAGCTTGGATATATCATTTCATATTGTGATAGGAATAAGTTCAATTGGCTATTGAATGTAATTGTGTCTTGATTGATCGCGGCGTTCTTTGTTTGCTGGAAAGAATTCATCATTTGATCCTCCATCTCTGTCCAAAGAGGCTGATGGGTAGACTTGACCGCATCAACAACAAGCCGGAACTTTGTAACAGAATTAACCTTTTCGGAATCTCCCTTGTTCATGTCCTTTATTGTCATCAACGCCTCATTATGAGCTACAGTGATAATTCGAAGTTCGTCCATGTCAAGGATCTGCTCTTTCGCTGTCTCTTTTAAAAACCGGTCAGAAAAAAACGTCAGCATCTTTTCCGAATCTCCATATCGCTTCAACTTGGTCATCTCCAAGGCTCTATCGGAAATGTCATCTAATTGCTCCAAACTTGAAGAGGATTCTGCATAGACAGGGAAATGTAAGACGACAAATAAAACAGCAATGGTTAATATGAATTTTTTCAACATGCTACTCGTCCCTCCTCATATCTCTACTAAAACGATATGAAAGAAAAAACATGAGTAGACCTCGTTCAACATAAAAAAGTTAACCCTGCTTTTACAAAGTTGTATTTAGAGTTAACTTTTTAAGGGATGAAGGATAGGGTGATCCGCTTTTTTCTATATCCAAAGTACCAGCCGACGAAAATGGAAAGTATGCTGAGCCAAAAAGTGAAATAACCTATCGAATTCATATATACCAATAAATCACGGTATATGGGCATCATTTCAAAAACATAATCGATTATGTCATTATGTATGGTCCAAATCCCTGCCACTATCATATGCCAAGGTTTTATTCGATAAAATGGTGCATATAATACACCTTGAATCGCCATCCCCAAATGGGAAGCCATTAACATATAACCTTCCCATGGCAATGAACCTGTTGTCACGAAGGTCATCAAATTCATTGCAACTGCCCATATGCCATATTTGAATAGTGTTATTATCGCCAATGCTTCCATAAGTCCGAAATTCCTTCTTAATAGGAACCCCACTAAAACAAATACAAAAAACAAGCTGGCAGTCGGGCTATCCGGTACAAATGCCAAAAAAATTGCCGGAGTGTTTTCCAATTGACTACCGTACCAATAATATCCATAGGCAGTTCCGAATATATTTATCAATAATAGCAAAGCGAGCATTTGCCGATTTGCAAGCCAACTGTAGATAACATTCATTCTTTTACCCTCACTTACATTCTCATGTATACCCATTTTACAGGCCATCAGCCAGAAAACCAAGCATTCATTTCAATATCCTCTCATTAACGCTTCAATTTACCAATAAAAAAGCCGACAACCGTGGTCGTCAGCTTCTTTGGCAGCATAAGAAGAAAATCTGTTGATGGCTATATTATTTTGTCGATAAACCTGATACAAATTCAGCTAATGTTTTCAATTCTTCATCTGTACCTTTGAACATGCCAGCCGGCATGGCGCCCTGGCCTTTGACTGCGATCTTAGAGATTTCTTCTGGCTTTAAACCAGTGTCAATTAAGCTTGGCGCTCCTGCTCCACCAGTTAACTCTGCTCCATGACAGCTGATACAGCCATTGGAATCCATCAATTTATACCCATCGCTCTCTTTATCAATGTCTGCACCTTCCACGATCGCTCCTTGCTTCTTGGAAGCTTCCCAATCGTGATGGGCTGCGGACTCCCATGTTAAATAGAAAACGCCGGCCATTGCCAATAACATGAAGCCTACAGCAAAAGGACGTTTCGCCGGGCTCCGCTCTGGACCACGGTCTAGAAAAGGTGCCAAGAGCAATGCCCCGAATGCCAAACCAGGTATTACCATGGACCCGATTGCATTATAAGGACCTGAAGCATAAGTATACTTAAGTAATTGGTAAAGGAATAGGAAATACCAGTCCGGCAGCGGAATATACCCTGTATCTGTAGGATCTGCTATCCTCTCCAATGGTGACGGATGTGCGATTGTCAAGCAAAGATAACCTACAAGAAATACAGCTCCTACCATCCATTCTTTTAAAAGGAAATTAGGCCAAAATGCTTCAGTTTTCCCAGGATATTCTGAATAATCTTTCGGAATATTCGGTTTACGGTCCGCGGAGATACGCGAGTCACCTACGAATTTCATACCTTTCCCACGATGCATTGAACAATTCCCCTCCTTCATGAAAAGGTTTTTTTGGTTTTTGGTTCACCATTCTTTTATAGCGGGCCTGAAATACCTTGTTTTCGGATCATCAGGAAATGAGCCGCTAGTAAAGCAAATAATGCCGCTGGCAGGAAGAATACATGAATTGCAAAGAATCGTGTCAATGTCTGTGCCCCAACGATGGTTGGATCTCCTGCTATCAATGTCTTGAGTGCCGGTCCCATCAATGGTACCGATTCGACAATAGTCAAAGTAACTTTCGTTGCGAATAGCGCTTTCATATCCCATGGCAATAAATAACCAGTCAAGCCTAATGCCAGCATGATGAAGAAAATCAATACGCCGACCATCCAGTTCAATTCACGCGGTTTTTTGTAAGCTCCCTGGAAGAAGACACGAAGAGTATGTAAAAACATCATAACGATAACTAGACTTGCTCCCCAGTGATGCATACCACGGACGATTTGACCGAAGGCAACTTCATTTTGCAAATAATAAACAGATTCCCAAGCGTTTTTAATGTCCGGGACATAGTACATCGTCAAGAACATGCCTGACAATATTTGGATGACCGTAATAAAGAAAGTTAACCCACCAAAACAATATACGAATGCAGAAAAATGATGTGCGGGGTTAACATGTTCAGGAACCTCATGGTCAGCAATATCCCGCCATAATGGCGTAATATCTAAACGCTCGTCCACCCAGTCATATAACTTTGTTAGCAATGTTTACGCCTCCCCATGCGGTTTTAGTTGACCCAAATAAAGTATTCCATCTTTTTCTTTCGTGTCAAAGACATCCAATGGTGAAACCGGCGGTGTCCCTTTCACATTCATCCCATCTTTCGTATACCTGCCATAATGGCAAGGACAGAAAAATTGATTCGGATTAGTCTTATCCGTATTCCAACCTACCGTACAGCCTAAATGTTTACAGATTGGAGATAAGGCAACGATCTTACCATCATCCGTTTTGTAAACCCATGCTGTATTTGTTTCTTCAGACTCATACCACCCATCGACCTGTTTAAAACTAAAGTCGACACGGGTTGGTTCGGTAGTCAGTTCACCCACCTTCTGTTTAGTTGCAACGTAATCCCCGCCTTTATCAGCTGATAATACAGGATCAATTGCAAACCTAACCATAGGCATCAACATACCGGCCGCCATAAATCCACCAACGCCAGTAAGTGTGTAATTAAGGAATTGACGTCGTGAAACATTATGCTTGCTCATGCGTTTTCCCCCCCTCTATTACTATACTGAGAGCCCAAAGGACCAATAAATAGCGACACTATAAAACTAGGACATTTCCATGATATCTCAATAATTTACCAAGGTCAATATTTGTAAAACCCAAAAGGTGGCAACAATGTGTCAAATAATGCGAAAAATCCTACTTTTTTTCATTTTTCCAATTATAAGAGAAAATATCAAGGATTTGGATAACTTGCTGGTTAATCATTTCCCTTGCTTGTTCAATTTCAAGCCCCTCCAGGGGGATGGCAGGAATCCATACTAAATTATTTTCTAATTCCCGCTCTTCCTTTTTCCACTCAAAATCAGATGTAAGAAAAAAAACATGCTCGAAATCATTTTTTTTCACTTCATTGGCCCAACGCTTTAACCGCTCAACCTTATCCATTTCATCACTTAAATAATGAAATGTTGGCAATAAAAGAATTCTTCCTTTCATCTGCTTTTCAATTTCCAAGCTTAAGATGGTAAGAAATTCATTCATTGAACCCGATTGCTTCATTTGCCCTTTAAAAGATAAGGGAACCAAAGGAATCAAAACGGTATCCACATACTCTTTTGACTGCATATACATGTCAAGATCTTTTGCTGTCCACTTCATGTTTTTCTTCACTCCCGATTTTTTGAATCAACTCCTTTTCATTTTACCATTATTTTTATAACATCTTTACCATATACCCATAGTCTTTACAAAAATGTGGATTTTATCAAGGTTTTATAAAAAATAAAAACCTTTCCTGATTACGGAAAGGTTAATTTATTTTATCCAAGTACTTTTAATTGGTTCAATTGTTCTGTTAAGTTCTTAAATGCTTGTTCATCATGCTTATCAAGTGCTTCATCGATTTCCTTAAGCAGACGGTCCCTTTGAAAATACAACATGCTTCTTTCTAAAAATTGTTCAGCCAGCAGCTGATCTTTTTCATTCGATGCAGTTGATTTCGGCATGAAGGGATTGTGCTCGAGTACCGCTGCATATTGATAGGAAGAGTAAGACGATTTAAAATTGAGCTGAATATAAATGTCTTCATCCCGATTTAAACGGATATCATGAAAAGATTTCTCTGCATCGGTAGTCATGATATTGGACTTATAGAACCTGAAAGGGACCTCATCCACACAATGTGTCGACATGATCAGTCCACGTGGGCAATATTGTGCATTTTCCACAAAATGAACCTTTTTCATTAGTTGATCATGACTCATTAAGTAATTCAATATCCATACGCATTCTCTTCGTTTCAATTGGTAATGATTTAAAAACCACCGAATAAAATCCTTCTTCTCATTCACAGAAACAGGGGCAGCCACCATGAATTCCCTCCTCTGTCTTGATTTAGTTTTGTTTCACTTATCTACATTTCATCCGAGCTTTCACCTAGCCGCTCCAAAACCATTGCATACTCATCATTCGCCGGGTTCATCTCAAGCAGCTTATTAAATACTTCTCTAGATGTGGCTCTGTCTCCTTCTTCAATTAAAAAGAAACCATAATCTTCAAGGAAATCTTGATTGTTCTTGAATGAATTATATGCTTTATGATAGCTGGTTAATGACTCTTTAAATTGTTCGGTTTGCTGATAAGATACAGCAGCTATCCATTCAAACTGCGGATCATCCTCTCCATATCGCCTTACTTCACCAATACACTCCAATACATCTTCATACCTTTCGTGGTGCATATACAATTTCAATAGGGTGAGTGCAGCTTCCAGGTATCCCGGATCAATGGCAAGTGCTTCTTTAAATAGATTTTCCGCCTCTTCATCAAGGCCGCTTTTCAAGGCTATTTTTCCACCGAAGAAGTAAAGTTCCTTATTGAATTCATCAGCCTTGATTCCTTCTTTGACCGTTTTCAAGGCATTTTCCAGATCTTCAAGATGTTCATAACTTTTTGCCAGGTACAAATATAGAGAATGGTATTCATGATCTAATTCTTTCAGTTCAATAAACTTTCGTACGGCTGTCTCATAAAGACCTGCCTGAAAAGCTGTAAATGCATATTCAAATAGGGTATTGATTTCAAGTCCATCCTGTAAGGCCTTTTCAAAGTGCGGTAGGGCCTCCTCGAACTTCCCTGAACTGCTTAATGCTTCGGCAAGCCTCTGATTGACATTAACACCAGCGATTTCTTGTTCCTGTTCCAAAACCTTTATGTAATTTGCAATGGCTTCCTGATCCCTTCCTTGATGAAAGAACAGTTCAGCTAGTGCAAAATCAATGATGATCTCATCTGGAAGCATTTCCTTGGCTTGCTGTAATTTCCGTTCGCTGACCTCATCCATCCCTTGTAATTGATAAAGGTCCGCTTCCAAAAGCAAAGCACTTGGATATACTTCATCATCTGCACTTACTTTTTCAAGCATCAGCATCGCTTCATCTTCCTGGTCCATGTCAATAAGGATTTCCGCCAACGAAACAATCAATTCTCCTTCATTGGGATAGAGTTGCAGAAGATGTTCAAAAAGATCCTTTGCCTCCTCCGCAAAACCAAGCTGGAGCATTTCTTCGGCCAGCAACAATATGTCCTCTGCTGACTCTGATGTTTTAATTCGATTTATATGTTTAAGAGCTTCTGTTAATTCCCCTTTTTTTAAATGCTGTATAACTTGTTCCACTGTGTTCATTGTTGAATCCTTCCTTTTGCATGATAGACTTGGTCCCTAGTCATACACACTCACGCCATAATGTAACATATTCTTCCATTAAGAACAAAATACCATGTAATCGCGAGATGCATAGTAAACAGTATTCATTAGTTTACCATACTGTAGCCCTGTATTCCATTGATGAAGTCCCCTCCCATTCTCATTAAAAAAAGGTTACTAGTTAATTCTCCACGCTACGGTAAATCTCCTTTTTGATCATGGACCCCTTTTTCATTATTTTCTTGACCATACAGTTACAAAAAGCCCGAATGTTAGCGCTTTCAACACTTTTGAGCATTTAAAAAAAGTTTACAGACCAAATAAGGTATGTAAACTTTTTTTATATTTACTTTATCAATTGACTCAAATGACCAAAAAATTGTGGATATGATACATCTATGGCATCAGGGTCAGCAAGTTCCACTTCCCCATCCGTTATCAAAGCAGCTACAGCAAGCATCATCCCGATACGATGATCTCCATGGCTTGTAACCATGCCGCCATTAAGGGCTTTACGTCCTTTGATGATCAATCCGTCTGCTGTCGGGGTTATATCTGCCCCAAGGATGGAGAGCTCATTTGCAACAGTATCAATTCGATTCGTCTCTTTCACTTTAAGTTCCGCTGCATCCTTGATTGTCGTTATCCCTTCAGCCTGTGTTGCCAGAAGTGCAATTACCGGTATTTCATCGATGAGCCGGGGAATTAGATCACCGCTGATGGTCGTCCCTTTTAGTCTGGAGCTTCTGACAGTGATGTCTCCTGCAGGTTCACCCTCGCTCGTCTTCTTCTCTATCGTAATATCAGCCCCCATCGATTTCATGACTTCGATGATTCCAGTCCTTGTCGGATTAAGGCCCACATTCTTTAACACCACTTCACTATTTTCCGTAATCGCTGCAGCCACCATGAAGAAAGCCGCCGAAGAAATATCACCTGGCACATGGATGGCGGTCCCTTTGAAGACTTGGTTTCCGCTTACTTTAATCATTTGACCGTCCTTTTCGATTTTCCCGCCAAACTCTTGGATCATTCGTTCTGTATGATCACGGGTCTCTTCCGGTTCGATAATGATCGTTTCACCCTCTGCCTGCAAACCGGCCAAGATTATCGCTGATTTTACCTGCGCGCTTGCTACAGGCAATTCATAGCGAAACCCTTTTAATTTGCCACCTCTTATGAAGAGCGGAGTGTATTCGGCTCCTTTTCGGCCATCAATGACTGCGCCCATCAGACGAAGAGGGTTGACTACCCGGGTCATTGGACGTTTGGCTATCGATTCATCACCTGCCAAAACGGCCGAAAATTGCTGCCCTGCCAAAATGCCCATCATTAACCTGATCGTCGTACCAGAATTTCCGACATCCAGCACAGCCTCAGGTTCCTTTAATCCATTAAAACCTTTGCCTTCAATTTTGACGTGCTGGCCATCTTGTTCAATATGGACTCCAAGCTGCTTAAAACAGGAAATCGTACTTAAACAGTCGGCTCCTGGAAGAAAATTAGTGACTGTCGTTTCCCCTTCGGCAAGTGCTCCGAACATTATCGAACGGTGTGAGATCGACTTATCTCCAGGTATGGCAATCGAACCACGTAATGTTTGGATGTTCGTTTGTAATTTTTTTGTATTCATAAAACCATCCTTCCTATCAATATTATGCCAGGATCGTTTCATAATCTGTATGTCTAGAAATACACTCCGCAGCTTTTATGCGATCAACATCCGTTTGGAAGCTGATGACCAGCACACCGTATATCTCTTCCCTGGTTTCAATGATCCTAATGTTTGTAATGCTGATACCTTCTTGAGCCAAATATCCGGTAATCTCAGAAATTATTCCGGCATAATCCGGTATATCGATATATAAATCATAAAACGCTGGTATGGCGCCTTTTGCATGCGTTGGCAAATCATCCCTGAAAATCTTGGCATCGGTAAAGAACCGAAGAATTTCTTCACTATCTTCATTCGCAACCAGACCTTTTATATGCTCCATTTCATTCAGCCAATCATTCATTAATTCAAGTAGCACATCCCGATTATGTAACAAAATGTCACGCCACATTTCCGGACTGCTTGAAGCAATTCTTGTAATATCTCGGAATCCGCCTGCTGCAAGCCTTGAAATCAACTTGTTTTCCTTACTGTAATTTTCTGCCTGCTTAACGAGCCCCGATGCGACAATATGCGGAAAATGACTAATGACCCCAGTCAGCTTATCATGCATGGCCGGACTCACAACCAGAAAGTTAGCTCTTGTCCCTTGCAGCCACCCTTTCAGCTGCTCAACTTTTTCTTCCTGGATCGAATCTCCGGGAGTAAGCAAATAAAATGCATGTTCGAATAAATGCAATTTGGCTGCCGCAGCACCGCTTTTATGGGAACCGGCCATAGGGTGCCCCCCGATGAAGGCCACCCCTTTATCTATCAATGGTTTTGCTGCCTTAACGACTGTATCCTTCGTACTTCCTGCATCCGAAATGAGGACATCACTTTTTAAATCCATATCGGCCAATTGAGCTAAAATCTTCACGGTTTCATTGACAGGCACAGCAAGCAGAATCAAATCAGCATCACGTGCTCCCGCTTCCAAAGATGATACAGAATCATCAATGATCCCCAATAGCATCGATAGTTGAATATTCTTTTCACTTAGGTCCGTACCAACAATCACGGCTTCAGGATGTGCATGGCGTACAGCCATGGCCAGTGATCCGCCAATTAGACCTAGACCTATTACAAAAACCTTACCCTTCACTCTTCTCTCCCCCGCATCTTTTATGCTCCTCTAGGTTTGATGAAACGTTAAAGCAGCGAATCAGAAGGTGCCTCAACTTCATTCAAAAAAGTTTTAATAGCATTAATCATTCCTTCATTTTCTTCAGTGGAACCAATCGTTACCCTCAGGCTGTTAGGAAAACCGAAAGATTTCCCCGACCTTGCGATGTACCCGCGCTCAAGCAAATATTGGAACACCACATCGGCATCCTGTTTAAAATGGATAAAGATGAAATTACCTTGTGACGGGTAATACGCTAAATTTTCCTTATTGCAAAATTCATAGTACCGCTTGAGCCCTTTTTGATTTTCTTCCTTGCATTTTTCAATGAAGGCTTGATCTTCCAAGGCGACGATAGCTATATTCTGTGCGAATGTGTTCACATTGAATGGTTCCCGGGATGGATCTAGTTTCTGAATAATATCTTCATCCGCCAAACCGTACCCTACCCTAAAACTGGCAAGTCCATAAATTTTTGAGAATGTCCGGAGTATGATCAAATTTTTATATTTATTAATCCATTGATTCGTTCTCGGGTAATCCTCAGCTGTTGCATATTCACAATAAGCTTCATCCAAAACGATAAGAACATCTTCAGGCACTTTTTCGATGAACGATACTAAGTCCTGTTCCGAAATGTATTTACCAGTCGGATTATTTGGTGTACAAAGCCAGACGACCGCTGTTTTTTCATCTATTGCTTTAATCATTCCTTCTAGATCATGAGCACCGTCAACATGAGGAACTTCCCTGATTTCCGCACCTTCTAACGTGGCATTATGGCGATACTGCGAAAAAGTGCCTGTTGCCATGACCGTATTCTTTCCAGCCCCCAATAGACTCCTCGAGATGATTTGAATGTTCTCATCAGATCCATTTCCAAAAATAAGCTGAGTTTCTTTCACACCTGTATGTTTTGCAACAGCTTCCCTAAGCATCGTTGCATATCCATCCGGATAAATGGCAAACGAATGGGTTGAATTCCTAACGGATTCCTTGACCTTTTCCGAACAGCCAAAAGGATTTTCATTTGAAGCTAATTTCGTGATTTTTTCCAGCCCGTATAATTTTTTCACTTCATCAGTGGATTTTCCCGGTTGATAAGACTTCAAGGAAAGGACCGCTTCATTCCATTTCATGTCAATCACCTCTATATTTTTTATCACTTTAAAGTAAGAAAGTGTGAGAATAGTATATCATATTCATAGATTTAAAATCATCTTATATCTGCTTTGTCAAATCTGGCCGTAATACCGTAGCACCTGCCTGGTATACATGATGTATCTCTTTTTGAGATTTCGTCGTATTTACGTGGATCATGACCCGGATGCAAAATGGCAAGGAATTGCTCACCGGTATTTCTTTCATGCATGTAACCGGTACATAAGTCCAGCCTTCGAATTTCCTCAAGGCTTTGGCAGGGAAGACAGAACGAATCTCTTCCGTAGCAGAAAAAAATACAGAAGCTACCATATCGGGATCAATCTCGTTGACCTGAATGATCTCTGCCATCAACTTTTCGACAGCTGAAATCACTTCCATTTCTGTGTCTCTCTCTACTGTAGTGGCACCCCTTATTCCTCTTATCACACATAGTCCCCCTTCTTCAGAACTCTATATCATATCCGCCATTTCCTCTATCAGCTCAGAGTCGGCTATATCCATTAATAGCGGTGACCCCACTTCGTTTAGGAGAACAAAGGTAGCTGCATCATTGACCGATTTTTTGTCTGTTTTCATTAAATCAAGTAGCAACGCATGTTCAAGTCGGGTTGGAATGGTTATTTGATAACCTAAAGAAGAAATCCAGTCAATAAACTCATCTAGTTTAAAATCGAGATCCACTTTCTTTCTGCTTAATTTAAGCGCATAGACCATCCCGATTAAAATTGATTCCCCATGCGTAAAGTTTCCGTATCCCATTGAACTTTCCACTGCATGTCCAAGCGTATGACCAAAATTCAAGAAGGCACGGATGCCATTTTCCTTCTCATCCTCTTCGACAATTTTAGCTTTAATGCCAATTCCTTTTGTAATCATTGTCAGGAATTGCTCATCCGTTATATCATTCAAATCAACAATATTCGACTTTAACCATAGATAAAACTCATTATCTGCTATCAAGGAATGTTTAATGACTTCCGCAAAACCTGACCTTAATTCTCTAAGAGGCAGAGTTTTAAGAAATTCAAGATCATAAATGACAGCTTCAGGCTGATGAAAGGCCCCAATCATATTTTTCCCCAGCGGGTGATTGATGGCAACCTTGCCGCCCACTGCACTATCGTGGGCGAGCAAAGTCGTCGGAACCTGTATAAATGGAATCCCTCTCATAAAAGTGGCCGCAACGAATCCAGCCAAGTCACCGACTGCACCACCGCCAAGGGCGATGATCAATGACTTTCGATTAATCTGATGGGATAAGCAGAAGCTTTGGCATTCATAAAACACATCGAAAGTTTTAGCATGCTCCCCTTCCGGCACTACATGATGCAGGACCGGTTTTCCGGTCTGGATGAGGGCGTTTTTCACAGTCTCCAAATGAAGTGCCGCCACTTTCTCATCAGTTATGATCAGAATCTTGTTTAGATGATTTAACTCATGTGTTATTAATTCTGGCAATTCATTTATTGCCTTCTTGCCAATTAAAACCGGATATTGCTTGGAAGCCGTTTTTATTTGGATGGATTCCATGATTTAAAACCCCTTTACTTCTTCCCGATATGATCTCATGTATTCCGCTAATTGCTCATACCGATCTGAAGGGAATTGATCAACGATGGCAGCCGCCAGCTCCCATGCCACTACCGCTTCAGCAACTACTGCTGCTGCAGGAACCGCACAGCTATCGGAACGTTCAACACTTGCTTCAAACACTTCCTTAGTATCAATATCAACACTTTTCAATGGTTTATATAAAGTCGGGATCGGCTTCATCACACCGCGTACAACTATCGGCATTCCAGTTGTCATACCGCCTTCAAAACCGCCAAGGCGATTGGTTTTCCGGTAATAACCCTGATCTTCGTCCCAGGCGATTTCGTCATGGACATCACTGCCGAATAGATGGGCCGCTTCAAAGCCAAGACCTATTTCGACACCTTTAAATGCATTGATGCTCATTATCGCTGCGGCTAGTTTTGCATCAAGCTTACGGTCATAATGCACATAACTTCCCACACCCACCGGCATTCCTTCTACAATGACTTCAACGATTCCGCCGATGGAATCTCCTTTTTGTTTCGCTTCATCAATTGCATCCTTCATCTGCTGTTCCACATTTTTGTCAAAACATCTAACAGAAGATTCTTCCGTTACTTGTTGCAATTGCTGAATCGTTTCGTATTTTGGCGGTTCTGCCTTCACTCCGCCAATTTCCAAAACATGCGATGCCACTTCTATCCCCAATAATGACAATAGCTTTTTAGCGACAGAACCTGCTGCCACCCTTACTGTCGTTTCACGGGCTGAAGAGCGTTCCAGAACATTTCTCAAATCGCGGTGCCCATATTTAATCCCGCCGTTCAAGTCGGCATGACCAGGACGAGGCCGGGTGATTTTACGTTTAATTTCTTCAGCTTCCTCTTCTGAAAGCCCTTCACTTCCCATAATCTTTGTCCAATGCTTCCAGTCATCGTTCTCAACCACCAAAGCAACCGGTGAACCGAGTGTGTAGCCATGTCGGATTCCCGAAGAAATAAATGCCTGATCTTTCTCGATCTGCATCCTTCTTCCACGTCCATGCCCTTTTTGCCGGCGCCCTAATTCTTGATTAATATCCTCATTCGAAATCGGCATTCCTGCCGGTAATCCTTCAATGATAGTAGTCAGTTGCGGACCATGTGATTCTCCCGCTGTTAAATATCTCATCTTCCAGCCCCCTTTTAGCACTTTAAAGTGTATATGTATCAATATACCACAATTTTATGAAATGTGGGTATATGTAAAACGTAAAAACCATATTGTTTGAATTTAATCACTTTTCATTCTATTTTACAAGTACTTAAACATTTTCGATATAGTTTAATCTTTCAAATTTGAGTTTTACTTGATTGCCTTTACACGACAAACGAAAAGGGACTGAATTCTCATGTACAGAATCAGTCCCTTTTTATCCAAAGTATTTACTTTTTCTTATAAAAAAATGTGTCGACCGTTTCAAATTGATATTTTCCTGGGGTGAATCGGAGAGTGCCATATTTTCTTTAAAGTAAAATAATCCCTTACCTTGCCGAAAAACTAAAAAAGCAATACAAAAAAAGCGGGTTCCATCGCATTATGACGATGGAACCCGCTTTTTATAGAGTGATCGTATTAATTAATAAACCCACTCGCTTACAAGTTTAGAATACTCAACAATTTCTTCCTCTTTGAAGAATAAACCGATTTCACGTACAGCGCTTTCAGCTGAATCAGATCCGTGAATGATGTTTTTGCCGACAGTTACGGCAAAATCGCCACGAATTGTTGCTGCTGCTGCATCTTTAGGGTTAGTCGCACCCATCATTTGACGTGCAGTAGCGATTACGTTTTCACCTTCCCAAACCATTGCGAAGACAGGACCTGAAGTAATGAAGTCCACTAATTCGCCAAAGAATGGACGTTCTTTGTGCTCGCCATAATGTTGCTCGGCCAATTCTTGAGAAATTACCATCAATTTTGCTCCTGCAAGAAGGAAGCCTTTCTTTTCAAAACGGGAAACGATTTCACCGATTAGATTGCGTTGAACGCCGTCAGGCTTAACCATTAAAAATGTTCTTTCCATGAATGTCACTCCTAATATGTATCATTGTTATTTGCCTATATAAGGCAATACTTTTAGAATATTACCATTGTTTGATGAGTTTCGCAACTCCCATTATCAAAACTTTCTTTTTCCGATATTTTTCGCGATATCCGATAAAGTTTTTCTAGCTTTAATGGCAGGAAGGCCTTTCAATTCAGTAAAAGCCTTTTCTAAATACATATCACTGATTCTCGCTGCCTGTTCAATGGCACCGGAAGTTTTTATCGCATTGATTATATGGGACATTTCGTCTTTTGGCGTATCTTCCCGAACCGTTTCGATAAGCTTTTTTAACTTCGGATCTTCCATAGCAATCAAAACGGGCAAAGTGATATTACCCTGAATCAAATCACTGCCGGCTGGTTTCCCTAGCTCTTCTTCCGAAGCCGTAAAATCCAATATATCATCGGTGATTTGATAGGACATACCGACATAATATCCGAATTTAAATAGCTTTTGATGAACCTTTTCTTCAACACCTGCTGAAATGGCTCCCAACTGGCAGCTGGATGCAATGAGCAATGCCGTTTTCCGCTTGATCCTTCTAAAGTATATCCGCCAATTCTGTTCGAAATTGTACTTATCTTTTATTTGTTCAATTTCCCCAAGACATAGTTCAACCATAGTATCTGCGAGAATTTGATGCGCAAGCGGAGACTCGATAACCGCCATCATTTCCAGTGCACGAGCAAAAATGAAGTCGCCTGTATACATGGCGACACGATTATCCCATTTTGACTTAATGGTAGCCGATCCCCTGCGTAAATCCGCATCATCCACAACATCATCATGTACAAGGGAGGCCGTATGGATGAGTTCCAAAGTCGCTGCGACATGCTTTACGACATGAATATCATAGTTGCCAAACTTCGCACCCAATAGGACGAATACCGGACGGATCCGTTTTCCACCGGATTGCAGTAAATGCAGGGAAGCTTCCCTTAAAACCGTGGAATCCGCTTCAATTGCGGCTTCCAGTTCTTTTTCTATTAATTGCAAATCTGCATTCAAAAATGAATACATCATTTTAAATTTCATACATTCCACCCAGCTTTGTCCATTGCTATTCTGCTTATTTTGAAGGCTTGTACCCGAAATGTGTTGCTGCTACCCCACCGAAATGGGCCTTATAACTGACATTTACCATTCCTGCCTGCTTAAACATGTTTTCAAGCTTTTTCATGCCTGGGAAATCCCGGGCTGATTCCTGCAGCCATGAGTATTCACTATAGCTTTTTGCGAATAATTTGCCGAACATGGGCATAATGAAACGGAAATAAAAATAATAGCCCTGTTTAAAGCCTAGCATCGTTGGCTGTGATGTATCCAGGCAAACGACCATTCCACCCGGCTTGGCTACACGGTTTAACTCTTTAAGCACTTTCATGTAATCAGGTACATTCCGCAACCCGAAACCGATCGTGACATAGTCAAAGCTATTATCCTCAAAAGGAAGTTCCATTGCATTCCCATGCATTAAGGACACTTGATCTAGATTGAGTTCATTCACCTTTTGTTCGCCGATTTTCAGCATGTTCTTACTAAAATCCAGACCAACAACCTTTCCTTCCGGTCCTACTTCATTAGCAAGGGCAATGGTCCAGTCCGCTGTTCCACAGCATACATCCAGTGCATGGGCGCCTTTTGGGACATTCATGATGGCCATTGTAGCCTTCCGCCATTTAAGATGCTGTTTAAAGCTGATGAGGGAATTCATCTTGTCATAATTTCCGTAGATCTTTTCAAAGACATGATGAACTTTTTGCTCTTTAGACTGCTCCATGATTCACCCTTCTTTCACATATGAATTTGCTATACTTTCTGTTTGTTCCAAGATGGCCTTCACTCTTTCCAGTAGCTCATCATCCAACTTTGCAAGCTTCCGCATCGAGCGCTCTACGGATTGCCTGGCATCCCACAGGCACTTGTCGAATTGGGTTCGTACCTGTTCTTCTTTTTCCGAAATGGGAACTTCCCCACCAATCGAATCATCAAAAGACATTTCCCTCAGGACATCAAAAACTATCGATTGTCCCGACTTCATATAACTGCACTTCTCGGCATGCAACCGTTTTAGAAGCAGCAGATCTTCCGATATTTCCATCCAGGCAGGCTCACTGTAGTAATCCCCCAGTTTATGAATCAGCGAAGCCTCGATCGCTTTAATCGTCATTAAAAGCGTTGGTACATCATCAATGGACCCTTGTTGGTAAAGGATGATTTTATTATCATTTATTTTTTTTATCGCGCTTGAAAGTATACGGATCATATCAACGTTACCTACACTGGCAAGCCCTTGATAATATAAGCCGCTATAGTAATCACCGGCAAGCACTTGCAATTGACGATTTTTCAATACTTCGGGCGACTCGATCCCTTCACCCGAATTCGAGACGATTTCATGGGTATCCAGAGCAATTTGCACTAACATGGTTGAAATGATATATTGATTCCGTTTTTCGCTTGTAACGTCCAAATCGTTAAACAATCCCCAAAGCAATAACAGTTTATCTTCGTCCAAGCTTGGCTTTTGTATATACTTCAATAAATATGGATGTTGAGCTTTCGTTTCTATTAATCGTTTTAATTGCCTTATGTCGTCCGTTATGTTTAACAATTGAGATCACCCTTGCATCCCCGAAAGATAATTTTTTTCATACATATTGGTTTCTGTCTGTGTAAAATACACATTATTATACCATAAAAACAATCAGATGAAATGGTCAACGTTTATAAAATGAAACTTCCAAAAGTAAGGAAACCATCGTCTTTTGCTCTTCAAAAAAATGGATGCGGGAAATTTACAGCTTGTTAAACCCGATATCAGATGATTGATTTACCAATTAACCAAGCATTGAGAAGCTATCATTTGTCAGGAGAATTCTTTTTGGAATCACTTTCTATCTCTCCGAATGGAGTATAGACCTTTGCATGGCCCCTGATTTTAATTGCCGAGGTATGTTCCGTGAATTGTGCGATCATCACTTCTCCTGAGTCAAGTTTTTCGGAGTGATGAAACTTGGTGTCCGTTCCCCTTGTCAACCCGATGACATTCACACTATCCTCAATGGCTTTGATTACGACAAAATCATTCAGAATCTTTTTTTCATTCATTTTTTCCTGCCCCCATGTCCTTAGTCTTTAATGAATGCCAGCACTTCAGCTCTAGTACGGTGATCTTTCGCAAACGTTCCCCTTACAGCTGAAGTCACCGTTTTAGATCCTGGTTTTTTTACACCACGCATGGTCATGCACATATGTTCAGCCTCTACTACAACCATTACACCATGAGGCTCAAGCTTTTCCATTATCGAGTCAGCAACTGTAGAAGTGATGCGCTCTTGAAGTTGCGGACGCTTCGATACAGCCTCAACCGCCCGTGCCAATTTACTTAAGCCAGTCACTTTTCCGTTTTTCGGAATATATGCTACATGGGCTTTCCCGTAAAAAGGGACTAAATGATGTTCACATACTGAGTAAAACGGAATATCCTTTACAAGTACGAGTTCTTCATGGTCCTCTCCAAAAACAGTATCGAAATATTCCTTTGGATCTTGATTAAGTCCAGAAAAAATTTCCTCATACATTCTGGCTACACGGCTAGGAGTATCCAGCAGTCCTTCCCTCGTTGGGTCTTCCCCTACAGCCTCAAGAAGCATTTTAACCGCTTCCTCTAATTTTGCATGATCAACATTAGCCATTTTTGTACCTCCTAAAAAATCAATAATATTATGTATTCAGATAAAAAATCCAAGGCTTTGCACCCGGATATCCATAATTGCAATTTTAAAGCGACCCATTCCCCCATACATTGACGTCCTTTAAAGGCAATTTCGTCGGAAGTGGTATTAGGTTGGTCATTTCCTTGTGACGCATTTACCATCTGCAGCGTTTCGAAAATATTCACTGTCTTTTATATTATCACAGATAGAAATTAAGAAGCAAAAAAAGGACCGCGTTTTCACGCGGCCCATTTCGGTTAAGCACCCGTATGTAATGGTAGGATTACTTCACTGCATCTTTCAGCGCTTTACCGGGTTTGAAAGCTGGCACTTTGCTAGCTGCAATTTCGATTTCGTCACCAGTTTGTGGGTTACGGCCTTTACGAGCCGCACGTTCACGAACTTCAAAGTTACCAAAACCAATCAATTGGACTTTATCACCGTTTTTTAGAGCTTCTAAGATTGTATCAAAAACAGCATCAACAGCTTTTGTAGCGTCTTTCTTAGAAATTTCAGTTGCTGTAACAACTTCATTAATTAATTCTGTTTTGTTCATGCCATTCACCTCCTCCCAAAAGGGATCTTTATAAAAAATCATTATTACAACACTATAATAGTGATTTGATATTAGTTTCGGTCAAAAAATTTTCATTCCCTGGCAATCACGGATTACCAAGCCCGATTAATTTCCAAATAATTCATCCGAAAATTTATAAATAGGTTGAAATCGCTGTTATAACGCGTTTTCTGTATGTAGATTATCACAAATCCTATTAGCTTAGCAAGGGAATTCAAAAAATAATGGGAATCTTTTCATTAATAATTGTATATATTATAAATTTTGTCTTTCGCTATTCATCATTTCCCTTTTTTATAGAAATTAAACTTATAATATTGCTGAAAATCGCTTAACCACAAGGTTTTTTCAAGATTATACTAAAAAACGGCGGATCATTTCAAATATTAGTGTTCATAAATGATATTTTTCCTGAAATCCCGCCGTTCTTCCCATGCAAAAAGACCAATCCATAAATGGAGTTGGTCCAGCTTTTAAACGTTTTCTATAAGATGATGGCAATTAATCCCCCACTGCCCTCATTAATGATCCTCTCCAGTGTTTCTTTCAATTTATAGCGCGCATTGTCTGGCATCATCGCTAATTTCACTTGTATGCCTTCCCTGACGTAGGAACTTAGGCTTCTGCCAAAAATATCGGAGTTCCAAATGGAAAGTGGATTGTCCTCGAAATCCTGCATCAGATACCGGACTAACTCCTCACTTTGCTTTTCCGTACCGATGATTGGCGAGAATTCGGATTCGACATCGACCTTGATCATATGGATGGAAGGAGCTACGGCCTTTAGCCTGACACCGAACCTGGCTCCCTGACGGATGATTTCCGGTTCATCAAGACTCATATCGTTAAGGGATGGGGCTGCAACACCATATCCAGTTTGTTTGACCATTCTTAATGCATCGGCCACCTGATCATATTCTGCTTTAGCATACGCAAAGTCCTGCATCAATGATAATAGATGATCCTTGCCCCGGATCTCTACACCGACAATTTCCTTCAGGATTTCATCATAGAGTTCATCAGGGGCGTATAGGTCTATTTCTGCAACCCCCTGCCCCATCTCAATGCCTGCAAGCGCGGCACGGTCAATGAACTCGAATTCATTGAAATGACCGACTACACGATCTACATCCCTCAGGCGTTTAATGTCCTTGACGGTCTCTTTAACCGCGTCCTGGTAACTTTCCCTCAACCAATGATCCTCGCGCAGAACCATTACCCAGCTCGGGAGATTAACATTGACCTCAAGAACAGGAAATTCGTACAAGGCCTCGCGCAGTACGCTATAAACATCAGATTCCCGCATTCCTTCGACACTCATGGCCAATACAGGGATATCATACTTTTCCTGCAGGGATTCCCTCAGTGCTACCGTATTCGGGTGGTGGGGCTGAACGGAATTGACAATCATGATAAATGGCTTGCCAACCTCCTTCAATTCTTCGACAACCCTTTCCTCGGCCTCTAAATAATCACTTCGCGGAATTTCTCCAATCGATCCATCCGTCGTAACGACTACACCTAATGTGGAATGATCCTGAATTACTTTGCGAGTACCGATCTCAGCCGCTTCATTGAACGGAATCGGTTCTTCATACCAAGGTGTGTGAATCATGCGGGGACCATTTTCATCTTCATACCCTTTAGCCCCGGGTATTGTATAACCGACACAATCGACTAAACGGATATTCACGTCGAGACCTTCAGCTACTTGAATCGATGCTGCCTGGTTCGGTACGAATTTAGGTTCCGTCGTCATGATCGTCTTTCCGGCTGCACTTTGAGGCAATTCATCCTGTGCCCTGGCACGGTCCGCCTCTGACGGAATATTCGGAATGACGACTAGCTCCATGAATTTTTTAATAAATGTGGATTTCCCAGTCCTGACGGCACCGACCACCCCCAAGTATATATCGCCACCGGTCCGTTCAGCTATATCTTTAAAAATATCTACCTTTTCCAAGGTATCCCCTCCCGAATTAGAGTTTTGGGATTTCGTTTATCCATTTGCGTTTATTTAGGACAATATATATCTATGATGTTGTCCTAAAAATTTATTCCAATTATTTCCCTGGTTCAATCCCTTCCTCCACCAGAAATTTTATATAAGGGTTGTTATTTTAAAAGTAAGATGAAATAAAGATAAAAGAAATAACCCTTCCCCTACAATATATTTTGCAGAAGAAGGGTTATGCCTATTTTGTAAGAAATATTGGAGCGTTTGTTTTTCCATCAATTGTATATGGCAATGAATAGGCAGGGACGAACTCCGAACTCTGAACCAACAGTTCCCGGATATCTTCACCTGGCTTTGCTTCCCCCTCATGCTTCTTTAATGCCTCAAGTAAATCCGGGGTATAATCAACAAAAATACTTCCTTGACCATCGACTACAAGATATAAGTCTTTTTGTGAAAATGGGCTCGTGACCGTCGGAGCTTCCTTCAGGCCCATTTTCTCATAATCAAGAGTGAAGACATTATCGGATAACCTTTCCTTAAATGGCGGGTATCCGTTGCTTTGCTGATAAGCAGTCAATCTCAAGGAAACATCCTGAATCTTCTGCGCCATCCTGACATCCAACAGCTTTACAGTCGGATTCTTTTCAACATTTACGAGGATGTATTGAAAGACGCCCCCCGATTCAAAGGCATTGTCCGGCGGTTCAGCCATATACCTCGGTGAAATCTTAGAAAATTTTATGACATATTTTTGATAAATCGGTGTTTCAGCATCTTTTGTAACGATGGGCAGTATGCCGCCTTCATCTTTCTGAAATTGATCCACTGCACTTTGGACTGATTGTATTTGCTCTTTATAAGGCAGTTGGTTTTGCATTTTTTGCTTCTCCGGATATAAGCAGCCAGATAATGATACAGAGATGCATAATAAACATAATATTTTGAAAAAATTTCTCATCATTTCTCCTCACCTATCAAGTGGTTGGCCCGCTAAGAACAACGATAAGGATGATCAAGCCGGCTAGAATCATAAGTATGTATGCGATAATTGCTGTCAGGACTCTCCAAAAACCTTTTAATTTATAGCGGCTTAAGTAAATTAGAAATATAGAGATAACCATAAAGCCCATAGCTATAAAGGATATCCACATTTTTTGCAGAGCAGGTGTCATATCTTCATCACTCCTTTTTCCAGAAATTATTATAACATACCAAATTACGTTAAAGGAATTAAATCCTTGTCCAATCTGTGTAATTCCCGCTTTTATTCCCCATTTTTCGAAAAAATATTTCTAGGAGCAATTATAAAACAAAAATATGTAAGTAATCCCCACATTCACTCCCTCCAATCAAAAAAAACAGCCCAAAGGCTGTTTTTTCTGCTTACTTAAATTAAGATTGAAGCGTCGGCAAGACCTCTTTAAACGCTTTAATGACTGTATCGACTTCATCCAACTGAATAGTCAATGACGGCTCAATCCTTATTGTTTTGGAATTTATAAGCGTACCTGCTACCAAGATTCCTTTATCAAATAGGGCTTTTGAGAATTCATAACCCACTTCATCTTTATGGAACTCAATACCAATCATCAAACCTTGGCCGCGGATTTCCAATACCTTATCTTTGTGCTCATCAGCCGCTTCCCTTAACCCATTTAAGAAGTATTCACCAACTTCTGCAGCACGCTGCGGTAAGTTTTCTTCCAAAAGTACGTCGATCGTAGCAATGGCCGCAGCACAAGCTAGTGGATTTCCTCCAAACGTCGTAGTGTGCATGAATGGATTGTCGAACCAGCTTTTAAACACTTTCTCATTGGCTACAACAGCCCCTGCAGGCATAACTCCGCCGCCAAATGCTTTCGCTAAACAAATTATGTCCGGAACGACATCATATAGCTCGGAAGCGAACATTTTACCTGTACGGCCCATTCCAGTTTGCACTTCATCCAATATTAATAACGCATCATATTCGTCACATAATGCCCGAACCTGCTTTAAATAACCTTGCGGAGGAAGGATGACCCCACCTTCACCCTGGATTGGCTCCAATAGTACGGCAGCAACATCTTCACCGACCAATGCACAACTTTCAAAGGTTTTTCTCATCATATCCACATCACCAAAAGGTACATGACGCACACCTGGGATCAATGGAATGAACGGTTTTCTGAACATGCCCTTTGCCGTTGCCGATAGTGAACCAAGGCTTTTCCCATGAAATGATTTTGTCGTGGAAATGATCGTGTGTCGGTCACTGTACATTTTGGCCAGCTTAAGTGCAGCCTCCACGCTCTCGGTACCGCTATTCGTAAAGAAAGAGTATTTTAGATCTCCCGGCGTGATTTCGGCAAGGATCTTGGCAAGCATTGCACGTAATGGATCAAGTAAATCCTGGCTATGAAGGGCTTGTCTTTGCAATTGATCGGTTACAGCCTTTACTACTTTAGGGTTACGGTGGCCTACATTATAAATACCAAATCCACCTAAACAATCAATATATTTTTTTCCATTTACATCAGTAAAACAGGAACCTTGATCAGACCACTCCACAGAAGCGAATTGTGCGTCTTTAGTGACCGTCTTACGGTATTCCAAAAACCCTGGGTTTACATGGTTACGGAAATTCTCGACCGTTTCTTTTGTTACCCACTGTGCATCTTCTTTTGAAATTTCTTTTTGTTCGATTAATTGAAGCACTTTTTTAATATAATCTTGGGTTGCTGATTGGTTAGCTTGAGTGTTTTTACTTTCTACGTTAATTGACATTTTTTTAATCTCCCTTTTTTTTATAACTTTAGTGGATGGTAAATTATTAATTAAGATTGCTTCTTTATGAAACTTTGATGCTTACCTCCCTTTTTTCTTATACCTATTAATCAAGCAAGAACCATGCCAAGTTAATTAACCAATAAAATCGCTTTTTTTTTTGATAAATCACGCCGATACTATGCAAATATGCATATTGTTATTTCTCTTTGCATAATCATCTCGGAAAATCATTAAAAGCTTCCCTAATGCCGATAATAAATAAAAGCCGCTGACAAGTGAATTTCATCACTCGGCAACGGCTTTTATTCAAAATGCATTGTTTTCGATCTTCTTACTCTGTTCAGCTAACACTTTTTGATATTTCCTGCTCACTGACGATTGACTTATCCCGAGCGCTTTAGCCGCTTTGGTCGTGGTTTTATACTGTTTCATGGCAAGCATGATCAATTGTTCTTCGACATGATCCTGTGCTTCCTGAAGTGGAAGAATTCTCGTAATGATGGGTTTCGTTTGTTTAAAGTCACTGCCCACAGGTATGAACCTTTGAATGAAGTCAGCATCGATCATCTCTTCATCTGCCGAAACAACCAACCTTTCAATCATGTTCTGCAACTCACGAATGTTCCCCGGCCAGGTATAGACTTCCAGAATATTTAATGCATCGGGGGAAAAGTGGTAATTCCGCTGATACCTTTCATTCAGTTTTTGCAGGAAATGAAAGGCTAGCGGTGGTATATCCTCCGGCCTTTCCCTTAAAGGGGGCACATGTATGGGTATGACATTCAATCGATAAAATAAATCTTCTCTGAATGTGCCCATCTCGACCATTTTTTCCAGACTCTTATTCGTGGCTGCAACAATTTGAACATCAATGGAAATGGGCGTAGTGCTGCCAATCGGAATCACTTCCTGTTCCTGGAGGACCCGCAGCAGTTTGACTTGCAGATGTATTGGCATGTCACCCACTTCATCAAGGAATAAAACACCTTTATTGGCCTGTTGAAAGTATCCTACCTTCCCATTTTTATCCGCTCCTGTAAAGGAACCCTTCGTATAACCAAACAATTCACTTTCGAGGAGGTTTTCCGGAATCGCCCCGCAATTTATCTTCAGGAAAGGTTGTTTAGATCGCCTGCCCATTTTATGAATGGCTTCGGCTATCACTTCTTTACCTACTCCCGACTCCCCATTGATTAATACAGTAGATGAAAAATGAGCGATTTTCTTGACTTGGCTGATTATCTGCTCCATTTTAGGACTTGCAAAAACCAACTCTTTATAAAATTGATCTTGTTTTTTGAAAGAGTCCAGTTCTTTCCTCATTTCATTTAATTCCGATTTCAATTGTGTCGTTTCCGTTATATCCCTTGATGCAATGACTATTCGATCTATATCCCCTTTTTCATTGAACACAGGGGTGCCCACGGATAGGACTTTCTTATTCATTCTCGTATCCTGGACAATCGATACTTTCTTTTTTTGTTCAAGGACTAACCGGGTGACCGAAGGATTAAAAATCCCTTCATCTTCTAATTGCAAGAGATTCTTCCCTATATAATCTTTTAGGTCCTTCCCCCAGAATCCTGAGATGATGCTGTCACTATAGCGCAGCAGCTCTCCTTTTTGATTGACAACAAGTATTTCATCATAGATATTCGCCAAAATGGCATTCAAGTCTTTATTCGAGCTTTTTATCAATTCTATTTCCATGGCCATTTCCTCAACCATCGGTAAATCCTGAACGATGATGATCAGGCCTTCGACTTCTTTTTCGTGGTTCAGAATCGGGCTATAGTCGACAAGCACACTCATGACATCAGTAATCTCCAGCTGATTCAGAATACTGCTCCCGCTGGTAAACACGCTATGTATATGTTGCTTATTGAAGATATTCGCAGCAGGTTCATTAAGGACTTGTTCAGAAGGCTTTTTTATCATCTTCAAGCCTGATTCATTAAAGTTCACGATATTTTTTTCTTTATCAGCCACAAAAATCCCCATAGGAATGGAGGTTAAAATCACATTTAGCAGGTCTAAATTTTGTTTGCTGTCCTGCTTGAATAATTCAGCTAATACGTCTTCCCTTTTTACATAACCGGTTAGCCGGCCATCATCCGTTTTTATCAGTACGATAGGCTCACCTATAATTTGAAACAGAAGCGGCAAGGAAATGTTAGGGTGCAATTTACAGACATTATCAATCGAAAAAGCATATTGTAAAAGCTGATCGACTGTCGTTATTTTTTCATTTAACGGGAGGTCATCCATGCGGATATACGCAAACACTTGATTTTCCTTCATAAGAAAGAAGAAAGGTTCCTGTATCTCATGAATTTTTTGGTCTGAAAATGTAGGCTGATCAACTGTTATAGTTATGAATGGTCTAATTTTATCATCCGGAATAGATAACACATTTTCACTCTCCTTTTGTAACCTAACCTATATTTTATCACAATTCCGAATTGCAAGATAAAAAATAAGATGCACCATTACTCAATATCCATCATTTACCTTTATTCGTTCCACAACAAAAGGGTCCTTCAACGGACCCTTTTGACCTAAAAACCTGGTATGCACCTTAGACTTATTGTATAAAGGACCGCTCACCTTTGCCTTTTGCATACCCCTGTTTGTTATGATTCGAGGATGGCCATCCTCGCCTTAGGCTTTTTATAAAGACAATACCGTCATTACGGTTCCGTACCTGTTTGCAAAGTTTTAAAAACACTAAAAGAGCTCAATGGTATTTGCTTTCAAAGCGTCTGCCACCGTCACTCTTCCTTGTTCATTCCCCTTAGGTAATATCACAGATGGATTAAACGCTGAATATGACCATGAAAAGGAAGGCGACTAACGTTAGTATAGCAATTGCTTTCGTAGCCATATTCATCCACATGACATCGGTAAACGTCACAATAATCAGTAAATTTAACCCGTGCATAAGCCGATACAGAAGTAATGCTGTAAAAGCGGTCCATCAGGCTCCGGAACCATACCAGTGACATATTTTTGCTCATAAATGCCGAACACAAGTCGCTGACTCCATGAACGAAAATAGAACAACAGGCATGGGCATGAACGTCCTCTTCATTTTCTCATCAGCCTTTTAACAACCTCCCTTGTTTCATGAATACAATAGATTCACTGTGCTTTTTCAAAACGGAATAGCGGAGGGGATTCCGTAAACCATTTTGTCCGATACAGTAGATAGCCAATCCCAATTACAGCCCAGACAACTCCTAAAATCAATGAACTCATCTCGAGATTAAGCCAAAGGATGAAGACAGATGCCGCGCCTAAAACCGGGGAAAGAATAGTTGAAAGAAATCCTTTAATCGTTCTGAAGCTTTTGTTTCTTATTGCGTGGACGATTACGCAAATATTCACGAAGGTAAAAGCGATTAAAGCCCCAAAGTTTATGAGGGAAGCGGCCGTAACCAAATCAAGGAATAAGGCAACCAATGATATGGACCCGACAAATATGACATTAAAAAATGGCGTGTTGTATTTGGGGTGGATAAACCCAAATAGTTTTTTCGGGATCATTTGGTCACGCCCCATGACATATAACAGCCTAGAAACACTAGCATGGGATGCAAGACCGGAGGCAAGGGTACCGCATAAGGTTCCTGCAAGAAAGAAAGCCTGAAATAACTTCCCGCCAACGAAAAGGGCAATTTCCGGTGAAGCTCCTTCAGGGTCGCTAAAACGGGAAACATCCGGGAAAAATAACTGTGTAAAGAATGATGCCGTCACAAATAACCCCCCTCCGATAAGGGCAGTCAAAAAGATGGCCCGGGGAACCGTTATGGATGGATTCGATGTTTCTTCCGATAAAGTAGTGACTGCGTCAAACCCCAAGAATGAAAAACAAAGGATTGTAGCACCAGATATGAGCGTCGACATTTCCAAATGTGGCCCGATGAATGGCTGAACCGACAAGACCTCTCCAGTACCTTCTCCATCCATGACTCCTTTAACCACAAGTGCCACAAAAATAATGATGACCAACATTTGAAAAAAAACAAGGAAGCTATTAAAGTTGGCTGCAAAATTAACATTGAATAAGTTAATGACTGTCATTAAAAGGACAAATGCCACCACCCATATCCACGGGTATACTTCCGGAAAAAGAGCAGTTAAGTATATTTTTGTTAAAATGCCGTTCACCATCGGTAAAAATAAATAATCAAGTAACGAAGACCACCCGACAAGGAAGCCTAAATGTGGATTAATCGTTTTTTGTGTGTAAGTATAGGATGAACCTGCCTGTGGATAGATTTTCACCATTTTTCCATAACTGGCTGCAGTAAACAACATCGCTGAAAGAGCAATGACATATGCCGTTGGCACATGCCCCCCTGTTTTTTCGGAAACTATCCCGAATGTATCAAATACAACCATCGGCGTCATATATCCAACACCAAGCAATACGATATGCCATAAGTTTAAGGACCTTTTCAGTTTACCTGTTTGCATGTATCATTCCCCTTCCTTTTTTAGCGAGAAAAGTTAACCAACCTTTCTGGCCTCCCTTATAATTTTTTGGTCATATTACACTACGCAATTTTCATACCAAAAAAAATAGTCGATTTTTAACAAAAAACAAGGAAATATGTAGAATGCTTTATGCAATATTGAATAAACTATTCAGTTATTCATAAATCAAAAGAAAACAGATGATTTTTTGACCATAAAAAAAGCAGAAGATATTTAAATATCTTCTGCTCATTTGACTAAATCCCCCGTGCCGAGGTCAAATTACTAGTTTACTTTCGTTGCATTGTATGCTGATACACGGCAAGGCGCATCATCAAATGCCTAATTTAATGAAATTCTTTTATGAAAATCAACAAATTGAAGGTTAATCCTGCTGCCTGCTATCCAATATGTTATAAAGTTCTTCCATCTCATTCGTTTTAGAACGATTCATCAAAAGGTCAACAGCCTTTTTCACTTCTTCCCCATTGAATAAAACATCGTACAAGGCCTCTGTGATCGGCATATTCACTTCGTACTTTTGGGCTAGTTGATAGGCAGCTTTAGTGGTTCTGACACCTTCAACGACCATACCCATGTTTTCCAACACTTCTTCAAGCTTTTGCCCTTTACCAAGCATATTCCCAGCTCTCCAATTACGGGAATGAACGCTTGTACAAGTGACGATCAAGTCGCCAATCCCAGCTAAACCTGAAAACGTTAGTGGGTTTGCCCCCATGGCCACCCCTAGACGGGATATTTCAGCCAATCCTCGTGTCATTAATGCAGCCTTGGCATTATCCCCATAGCCTAAACCATCCGTTATGCCGGCAGCCAAAGCAATGATGTTCTTCAATGCCCCTCCGATTTCAACACCAACCATGTCCGGATTTGTATATACACGGAAATTATTATTGATAAAGATGTCCTGAACCCTTTCGGCAGCCTTCATATTCTTTGAAGAAACGGCAACTGTTGTCGGGTGACGCAGACTTACTTCTTCTGCATGGCTCGGTCCTGAAAGAACAACTATATCTTTAAGCCAATCAGCCGATGAGACTTCTTCAATCATTTCCGATATACGAAGCAGTGAATCAGGTTCAATTCCCTTACTCACATGAACGATCGTCAAAGGTTTATCATGAGCCTCTTCAATCTGACCAAGCACTTCCCTGTAGGCTTTGGTAGGCACAGCCAAAATGATTACTTCAATCCCGGCCAACGCTTCATTAAGGGAAGAATAACCTTTAATCCCCAAAGGCAATTCAATCCCAGGCAAGTATTTTTCATTCGTATGATTTTGATTTATTTCATTGATTTGTTTCTGATTATGTCCCCATAATCTCACTTCATGCTGGTTATCGGCGATTACGAGCGCTAAAGCAGTTCCCCAGCTCCCAGCTCCAATCACTGCGATACTTTCTTTATCTTTCACCATGATATAACCACCTTTACTATTTTCTCTGGCGTCCAAAAATTCGTATTGGTGTTCCTTCAAAACCAAAGGCATCCCTAATTCGATTTTCTAAAAATCTCTCATATGAGAAATGCAATAACTCCGGATCGTTAACGAATACAACGAAAGTTGGCGGCTTGATCGCTACCTGAGTCGTATAATAAATTTTCAAACGGTTACCATTATGAGTCGGTGTCGGATTCATTGCAACGGCATCCATGACCACTTCATTCAAGACATTTGTCTGAACCCGGATAGCATGATTCTCACTAGCCTGATCAATGACCGGTATTAAGGTATGTGTCCGTTTTTTCGTTAAGGCTGATAGATAAATGATTGGCGCATAATCCAAGAATAGGAAATGGGCACGGATCTTTTCTTCAAAATCCTTCATCGTTTTTTCATCTTTCTCGATGGCATCCCACTTATTGACGACGATAATGACCGCCCTACCCGCTTCATGGGCATATCCGGCAATTTTTTTATCCTGCTCACGAATACCTTCTTCAGCGTTCAGGACGACAAGAACAACGTCGGAACGCTCAATTGCCCTTAATGCACGAAGTACGCTATATTTTTCCGTGCTTTCATACACTTTACCTTTTTTCCGCATCCCTGCTGTATCAATAATGACATATTCTTTGCCATTATATTTATAAGGAGAGTCAATCGCGTCGCGAGTCGTACCTTCAATGTCACTTACAATGACACGTTCTTCACCTAATAATGCATTGACCAGAGATGATTTACCTACATTCGGTCTTCCAATCAAACTGAATTTAATGACATCATCAGCATAATCCTGGCCGCTGAATTTAGGGAAATGTTTGGCCGCTTCATCCAGAAGGTCACCAAGTCCAAGTCCATGAGACCCGGAAATCGGGAATGGATCCCCAAAACCTAACGCATAGAAATCATAAATTTGATCTTTCATTTCTGGGTTATCGACTTTATTTACTGCAAGGACAACTGGCTTTCTCGATTTATAGAGTATCTTGGCTACTTCTTCATCAGCAGCCGTTACCCCTTCACGACCATTTGTCATAAAAATTATCACATCAGCTTCGTCGATGGCAATTTCAGCCTGCTGGCGAATTTGTTCCAGGAACGGCTCGTCACCGATATCAATTCCACCTGTATCAATTATGTTGAAATCATGTGTCAACCATTCACCAGAACTATAAATCCTGTCCCGAGTTACTCCAGGAACGTCTTCGACAATCGAAACCCGTTCTCCAACTATTCTATTAAAGATTGTCGATTTTCCCACGTTCGGACGACCGACTATCGCAATTACCGGTTTTGGCATTGCTATTCACCCTTTCTGCTACTATATCTCTGTCAAAGTCACGAAATTCATGAATGCATTTATTGCGGTTGCTTTGCATTATTGATTTTCATCATTTCCTTTTAAAGGAAAAGGCTGTATCCATCATCATTTAAAGGAATCTTTCATCAGTAAGAAACAACTGATGTTCAGTTAAACTCATCAAGTATTCACGGTCAGTTTGTCCACTTTCCGCCCCAGTTCCTAAAGTAACGTGAAGCCGAACCCCCTGCATGCTCAAACTTAATTATAAACAGCCCAAAAAAATGAAGAAAGCTTCGACATACGGCTTCCTTTTTAATTATTTAGAGCATTTTACGATTTATCTACAGACCTCTAACTATCCTATAGTAACAAATTTCTCGCCAATCAACAATGATTGTATGAATAAAAGCCTTCCAATTCCATTTGGTTCCATTTATATAATCTGCCTTTTGATAAAGCGGCTAATGCCCCATACTCTTCATTGATTAAAATTCTCTTTTCCTTGTTTTGATAAAAATTTCGATTGGGATATTAAATAAATAGAATGGCCAACCATTTCCAACATTCTCCACAGTATGTTTGCGCCCAATACCAGAACTGCATTATCATGCCATGCGTAAGCAAGGGCCACATAAGGTAAAGTGTGGTAAGCAAGTAATCCGGAATATATGATATCTCCCATCATCATCCCAATTAAAAGGACGAACAATCGATGTTTCCAGTTTTTAAAAAGTAATAGGATAAGATAATTCAGGAAAATACACAAAAGATAAGCGGGCTTCATGATGAGCCATATCGGATCAAGCAAAGAAAAAAGTTGAAAACTCGCATAAGCGAGAGTGATAATAAGACTTCCGCTGATCAGTTCCATCATCTTGATGATTGTTTTCTTCCTAAAATATACACACAGTATAAAGAAAAGATACGGACCGCTCAAATGAACGGAAACCAATGGGGCTTCCAGTTTATAGCCCGCCAATACCATAACGGCTAATAGATGAAAAAGAAAATCAAAACGAAAGGGAACCGTTTTCGGAATAAAAAACATGACAATGACCCAAACTATCCATGAAATCCAATAAAATATAATTCCATCCATGCAGCGTCCCCCTTTTAGGAACATTATGGCTTGTTTATTCAAAGTATAAACATAGAGCACGGCATTTAATGAGGAAAACCTTCCCCCTATCAATTAAAAGGAGGTGTGAACATGGGAAAAGATCGGCAAGAAAAAAAATTGAAAGAAAGTAAACGGGTGGAGTCCGACAGGGACCAATCACTGGATCATAAAGGGGCAACAAGAATGGAAGGTCCTGAAGAGGCACGAAAAAGGAATAGTTAAGTCTATCCCTTAACAAAAAGAAGCATCTCAATTCGTTTCAATTGAGATGCTTCCTTTTGTGGTCATTCTTTTAGCGTACACCGAACAATCAATGCCTCTTTGAGATAACCAATGATAGGTATTTCCATTGATGACTAATTTCGATTTCCTCAGCTCTGAGATATTACCACACCCGAGTGCAGTCATGATGACCTTCAAATCTTCATGTATGTAATGTATTTCTTTAATTAACTGTTTCAAGCCCAACTCTTTATAGATTTTGAGGAAATGTCCGGCCAATCCGACTCCTTTAGCTCCTAATGCCAGGCTTTTTGTAATTTCCAAAGGGCTTTGAATGCCACCCGACCCAATGACTGAAAGTTGTGGTGAAACATTAACAGCTTCGACAATCGAAGCGGCTGTCGGTATGCCCCATTCATTAAAATATCCGAGTATCTTTGCTCGTCTTTCATTCTCGATTTTAGCAAAATTCGTTCCGCCAAACCCACCTACATCAATGATCGAAACACCCACGGAATGTAATTGCTGCACCGTTTCCATACTCATCCCAAATCCAACCTCTTTTACGATGACAGGAATTCCGATCGTACTGTTGATTTTTTCTATTCTCGAAAGGGTACCCGCAAAATCCCTGTCCCCTTCAGGCATCGTCAATTCCTGGATGACGTTAATATGAATCTGAAGGGCATTGGCCCCGATCATTTCGCTTGCCCGCTTAGCCTGTTCGACTGTTGCTTCACCACCGAGATTACCAATCAGCACACCATCAGGATTTTCCTTCCTTACAACTTTAAAAGAAGCTTGCTGGCTAGAATCCTTGATGGCTGCCATTTGCGATCCTACCGCCATGGCGATTCCTGTTTCCCGTGCAGCAATGGCTAGGTCACCATTCAATTTTTCGGTTTCAGGGCCTCCGCCTCCGGTCATGGCATTTATAAAAATTGGCGAACTTAATTCAAGTTCGCCAACTTCTGCTGTGAGGTTCACATTATTCAAGGAAATACCTGGTAAGCTTTGGTGAATAAACGAAATATCTTCTAGCCCGGTTTTATGCTGCTGACCTGTCTTTAGCGCAAATTCTATATGATCTAATTTTCGTTGTTTTCTCTCCAAGGCCATCACCATTATTATCTTATTTTAGTTTTTTCAATTGATCACCGATCATTTCACCTAGCTGAAACCCCTTCGATTCTTCTGGGAGCTCATAATCCGATGTGTTGTAATTGGATTGAGGTTCTTCAAGTTCCTTAATGCTCAATGATAGACGTTGATCCGTTTCATTGACTTCCAGAACTTTCACTTTGACAGACTGCCCTTCTTTAAGTACTTCTTGCGGTGTGGCAATATGCTTGTGCGAAATCTGTGAAATATGGACAAGTCCTTCTACCCCTGGAAAAATCTCCACGAATGCACCGAAAGAAACAAGTCGTTTGACGATACCTTCCAATGTAGAGCCTTTGGCCGCTTTTTCTGCAATGCCTGCCCAAGGTCCCGGAAGGGTATCCTTAATGGAAAGTGAAATCCTTTCATTATCACGATCGATGGATAGTACTTTCACCTGCACCTTATCCCCTTCGGAAACGACATCGGATGCCTTGTCGACATGCTGATGGGAAAGCTGGGAAATGTGGACAAGGCCGTCTACGCCTCCAATATCCACGAATGCACCAAAATCGGTAATCCTTTGGACCACGCCCTCAAGCACTTGCCCGCCTTCAATCTTATCCAAAACGTTTGCTTTTTGCTTTTCCTTTTGGTCTTGGACCACTGCCCGATGTGAGAGGATTAATCGATTCTTGTCTTTCTCAAGCTCAACGATCTTGAATGTTAAGGTTTTGTTTTTGTAATCAGAAAAGTCTTCAACGAAATAGTCTTCTACTAGAGAAGCTGGAACAAAACCACGTACGCCTAGATCTACAACAAGCCCGCCTTTGACGACATCTTTAACTTCTGCCTCAAATACGTCTCCATTTTCAAATTTCAATTCCAGGTCATCCCATGCTTTAAGAGCGTCAATCTTTCGTTTTGATAGAATGAGAGCTTCTTCTTCGACTTTAATGACTTCCAGCTCCAATGCATCACCTTCCGAAACGGCATCTGACGCCTTTTCGACATGCAGGCTTGAAAGCTCACTGATGGGTATGATACCATCAGTCTTGCTGTTTTCCACATCGACAATAACCTGTTTTTCTTCTACCTTTGAAACGGTTGCTTTAACTTGATCCCCAACTTTGTAATTGTTCACTTCTACCTGGTTCATATCTTCTGTCATTACTAACTCCTCCTTAACCCATGACTGATCAGCAAATTTCCTCTTCATCGGCCACATATTTTATTTAAAGTGGTTCAATAAAAACACTTTCCTAATAAAGATAAAAACAGTTTTTTTAGAGTAAGAAAGTTATATTCCTTTTTATCTGCAATAAGGAACGATACCCTTATTTTATAAATTCTAACAAAATCAGAAAATTGTCAAGTATGAAGGACTATTTATGCTCGGAAATCAATTTCCGAATATGGTCCATGATGATTTTTGTAGCTTCATCGGCTGATATTTTCTGTTCGCGATATTCGGTAAAATTTATTGGAGGACCGTAAACGACCTTCAACGGACGCAAAAATTTATACGGGCCGATGATTGCACACGGTATGATAACAGCATCAGACCGCAATGCGAAAAATCCTGCCCCCGCCAAACCTTCCCCCAATTCACCAGTTTTGCTTCTGGTTCCCTCGGGAAACAGACCAATCGCCTTGCCCTCCTTCAAAAGCTTTAAACCTTTTCTAAGGGATTCCCGATCGCTATTGCCCCGCTTCACGGGAAATGCATTTACTCTGGGTAATATACCCTTTAAAACAGGTGCTTGAAACAACTCTTCTTTCGCCATGAAATGAATATCTCTTGGAGATGTCATGCCAACTATGGGCGGATCCAAATTATCGATGTGATTGGCACAGATCAATACTCCGCCTTCTTTAGGGAAATGTTCTCTTCCAATCGCTTTAACCCTAAATGAAGGCGTTAAAATGCCTTTTACGACGTTTTTGGCAAATGTGTAAAAGTCCAATGTCATCTTTTCCTCTCTTCTATTAAAGACATGATACTTTCTGCAACTTCCTGAATCGATAATGAAGTCGTATCGATTTCGATAGCATCAGCAGCCTTTTTCAGTGGCGATACCTCGCGTTCGGAGTCCAGCTTGTCCCTTGTTGCGATTTCTTCCCTTAATTTTTCGATATCTGATGGAAAACCTTTCAATATGTTTTCCTGATGCCTCCGCTGTGCCCTTTCATCCACAGAGGCGATTAGAAATACCTTTACTTCGGCGTTTGGCAATACATGCGTACCGATGTCCCTGCCATCCATGACGACACCGCCATTTTCACCAAAGATTTGCTGCCTGCGAACCAATTCTTCCCGGATGCTCCGGTGCTTTGCCACTTCCGAAACGGAACCAGTCACTTCATTGTTCCTGATTTGGGCTGTCACGTCCTCATTATCCAAGAACACCAACTGACCGTTTTCACTTGGTCTTAATTCGATTTCCGTATTGATGAGAACTTTTGATAATGCTTGTTCATCATCAAGAAGAATCTTTTGATTAAGGGCCTTATAGGTAAGGGCCCTGTACATTGCACCTGTATCCACATATATGTAATTGAACTTTTCTGCAACAATTTTAGCAACCGTGCTTTTTCCAGCAGCAGCTGGTCCATCGATTGCGACTGATAATTTTTTTTCCATAAATCCTCCCAAGAATCCTACAATCATGCTGATTATTTAATACCCTTTCATTTTATCACAACTAGCGGGAAAATCATTAATAAAAGGGATGTGTACTTTCAAAATTACCTTTGTTCTTTTTTTGATCGCTACAGCCAGCAAAAGTAATCCTTCACCTGAAAACCTTCATACAAAAAAAAGCGGATCACCGCTTTTACTTATGGGTCCCATTGAATGTTTCAATGATTTTCGTATAATTATTGCTGGTGACACCTTCATACCTCGAGAGCTTGGTCAAATCAAAGATTTGATCCTCCCTGCTCAAAAGGAACTGGAAAAAAAATAAGCAGGCCAATTGGATGATGATCACTTTAATTAATAGTCTTTCGAATGTTTTCATAAGCCGCACCCTCCATCCGTTTATATTAGCAGTATGGATGGAATCGCCGTTTTTCATTCAATCACGTTAAACATACAAGCTTTTTTCTTTAAATCCACCTGCTTTTCAAATATAAATCTCATTAATGTCTGTACATCATTTTTGCAGGATCAAGAAATTGGACGTGCAGCAGCATATTTCCATGCTTTTTCTCCGTTACGCGAATGACTTTGCTTTTTAACCTTAAATAATGAATCTCACCTGATTTTAACGTAAGCGCCAGCCACAGGTATACTTGCGAAGCCGATTGAATGTTAGTGCCTTTTAAAGCCTTATCGAAGCTCCGCCTGCACTGATATCCTCCGTTAATGCGCGAAAAGGGATAAACTCGGAATGTTCTGGATGAATGGCTGTATCCAAGGTTATATCCTGGCGCACGTATTGCCTCCGTTGGATTTTCACAAACGTTTCTGCTTCGGGCAGCAATAGTTGCATCATGGGTATTCTACCCTTCACTTTTCCAAGCACTTCTGCATCGAATACATAAACAGCCTGCTCATCATTGGAAAATGTGACGTTGAACTGTGTCCATCCATGAGAAATGCAATTTTTCCAGTCCCAAATTGATGGGTAAGTCGGTATAGACACAACCCGTTCCCATTTTCGACAACCATACAGTTGAACTTCTCCTTCTGTTGCGGGTATTTCGGTTCGAGCATTAATATATCACCAATTTTAATCATCGTCGTCCACGTCCTTTTTAACCGAAAGGAAACTGCGCAATATTACCTACAAATTTCCCATATAATCCAATAATCATTTAAGTTATTATGTCATGAAATAAGAAAAAGGGAAAGTGACTAAGCACATTTCCCTACAACTAGTGGATCATGATTATAGTTTTAATTAAATTATATTTTCGTATACCGGTTCGGAATTCTTTAATTTTTCCACCTTTTCTTCTTGACCGGAATCTGCATTAATGAAAATACGGTAGGTATCATCTTTAATCGTACCGAGAAATTCATAACAAAGAACTTCTTCACCGATATCATTGATGATTAACGCCTTTCCTTCTTCCATTATTTTTACATTAGTGTTAATTTTATCCTTAGCTTCTTTCTCGGAAATATTCGGATTCCCTATTTCCCTGGTTTTATGTGATTTTAAATACTCGTCGGCTGAAAACCCTATAACGGAACCATCATCCAATGCGATTTTGACCTTGACTGAATCTGGATAAATCTTGACGCCATTTTCTGATGTTACGAAATTCAATAATGCGATATTATCGTATTGAGCACTTTCAAATAATTCAAGTGAACTGAAATTATGTTCCTTTAAAAAATCTTCGGCTTTTGTATAGGCTTGATTCAAATCAATATTCGTTTTGTTCACGTCCCTATTATTGATATACCAAATAGGGTAACCGCCTTTTTTTGTCAAATCCATATTCAATTCGGTATCGGAATCTTTGTCGAGGATGCTCACACTATAAAATCCAAAATCGGAACCTTTTCCGTTTTCCTCCACATTCACCTTTAAATTCTTGCTTTTTGAATGTGCATATTTTTTTGCCGTCGCAATTGCTTCTTCTTTTGTAATGGTTTCACCCTGCAAATTTTTGAAATTTTCATCCCTCTGTTGTGCAGAAGTAAAAGTCGGATTCATCTCATTCGTTTCGCCGTAACCAGATACTTTTTTCTCTACAGTCTTTAATCCGTCGATGATCGTGTTATCCGAATTTTCTTTCCCTGATGCAAGAGCCATTTCGACATCCATCCATCTTAAATTGTTTTTAAGGACTAGATACTGCACTTTTCTTAACTCGCCCTGGATGTCCCCTGCCTGTGTGTACAAGGATTGGAGAGTCGCATATTCCTTATCATTCAATGGTTCTTTTTCAAGGTCACGTACCGCTGTTTTATAACTGAAATCCGCAATTTTAGATAAGAATTCCTCTGTCTTGTTAAAAGGAAGCAAGGTCAATGGCAACTGCCCGACATCACTTTGGGCTTCGGAAGTAATACGCCAAACATCTGTTAAAGCCGGACTTAATGAATAACGTGAATTCATTGCCAAAGTACTGCCGACCTTATCGTGCAATATATCCACTTGATAGCTTAAATCATGAAAGGCTCGCTGATACGTATTTTCCGCGTTGATCAATACAGCATTCTTTTCCTTATGTTCTTGATAGCCCCAGAATGCAGTTCCCGCAACAACTACAACTAGCAGGGCAATCACTATATTCCTGATCATTTTCCTTCACCTCTTTACTTACAAAAGATATGTTTTCCGATTCTTTTAATTTGTTCCCTTGACCAGATCCATTTGCTTGTTGCTGTAGCAGGATTAAAGTAATATTCCGCGTTACCGCTTGGATCCCACCCATTGATAGCATCCACCACGGCTTCTTTCGCCCTTTCGTTCGGTGTCAGCCAAATCTGTCCATCCGCAACAGCCGTAAAGGCCCCAGGTTCAAATATCACTCCAGAAATGGTATTAGGAAAGGCAGCACTTTCCACCCTATTCAGAATTACTGCTGCAACTGCAACCTGACCAGTATATGGCTCCCCTCGGGCCTCTCCATAAACGGCATTGGCCATCAGCTGAATATCGTTTTGAGAATATCCTCCTGGAAGATTGGCTGATGTCGTTGTTTTGGAAGGGGCATTTCCGGAAGCGGCCCCTCCGGAAGTAGATCCATTTCCTTTCGCTTTTACCTGTTTTTCAATGGGGACTCCCCCATAATAGGTGAACTCGTTCCCTTTATTGATCTGTTCGTGAACAAATTGTTTATTGAAATTAGACGCATTGGTCAACTTCTGTTTTGTTGTTGTCCCTGCCAAACCATCGATTGGAAGCCCGAAATCTTGTTGAAAGTTTCGAAGTGCCCAATAAGTGCCCCATCCATAGGCTCCATCAATCTTTCCTTTATAGTAACCGATGTTTTGCAGACGTGCCTGCAGTTCAATTACATCATCTCCAACCGCACCTTTTTGAATGACTTGGCCCGAAAAGGCATTTGTTCTTGTTTCCGGGTAAATTACGAAACAAATAGCTATACACGAAAACAGCAAAAGCCATTTCCATTTTGACGAAATTCCTTTCATCAAAAACACTCCTCTTTTTCTTGAATTAATGTAATTCTATTTTCTTCTTTACGGGTTTTTTTATTCCAAACATAAAAAAAACGGAGCGGGCAAAATATGCCAGCACTCCGTTTTGATAGTATTCGTCATTTGCTAAGGAAATGATTTTGTGAAAGTTTTTTTGCGTGAAAGTCAGACAACAAACGTGCTTTCTTTACTTTTTTCATACCTAACCACCATAGATAAATCATGAATGGCATAATAAAGTACACCCAAAATTTTTGGGAGACTAAAATATAATCGTAAACCCCATGTAACGAAATCGGTATGATCAATGCCAATAATAAGTAGACCCTATTATTCGAAGCCGAAAATTTAGCCTTGCCCAAATAATATCCCATGATCACACCGAACAAAGCATGACTGGATACAGGGAGAACCGCCCTGAGAAAAGCGTGTTCCACCCCGTTGGCCAGCAGGTACAAAATATTCTCCATCGTGGCAAACCCAAGGGAGACTGCCGCTCCGTAAACAATTCCATCATATGGTTCATCGAATGCCACATGCTGATAAATAACATAAATGAGTATGAACCACTTGAAGAATTCCTCAAGCAATGCAGCCCATAAAAAAGCATTTGCTAAATCAGTATTCAGGATATGTTCGGTTTCGAGCACATACTGTATGAACATAATCGGCAATACAAGAAATACACCGAATAAAAATGTTTTGACCACAACCGATATCGGTTCGGTTTCATATTGATCTTTCAAATAGAAATAGCTCAGTAGCGCCAACCCTGGCGCAATAGCCGCTGACAACATGACCAGCATTAGCTGACCCTCTTTTCATCTTCTTTTCCTTAATCGTACCATGGAATGAAGAAAAACTGAATCCAAGAATCAAGACTTCCAAATTTTATTTTATCCCTCAGTACTTAAAGAAGCTCTCATCTATCTGGTTTCCGCTTGCCAGCATGACAGCTAACTTAATTCGAGCCTTCTTGCTATCATAATCAGCGCCTAATATCACACCTCGTTGTTTTAAATCAAATGCGCTGCCTTCATAATCATAAGCGGGGTAAACTTTTCCTTCTTCTGCACTTGTAGTCATGATGATCGTAATCCCTTTATCGATTGCAGCTTGTATGGAAGTTACCATTAAAGGGGTAACTTGTCCCCGTCCTACACCCTCAAGCACAATTCCTTTCGCACCGTCTGCAACCGCAGCATCAATAAAGAGGCCATCAGCGCCTGTATGGCATTTGATGATATCCACCCTGGGGATGCGATTCTCAATATCATAACACTCCCTATGTATAGGTTTTTGATAGATGCTGACTACATCATTATCAATTATCCCCAAATATCCATAGCCAAATGATTCGAACCCCTGCAAATTGGAAGCATGAACTTTTTTGACATACTTTGCAGAATAGATCCGCTCATTAAAAACGACCACTACCCCAACATCCCTAATAAGATCACTCGCGGCGCATAATATCGAATTCCTTAGATTGGAATATACATCGGTGCCCACCTCTTGAGGAGAACGTTGGGAGCCGGTTAATACGATAGGACGTTGATCCTTACTCGTGACATCAAGGAAATAAGCCGTTTCCTCAAGTGTATCCGTACCGTGGGTCACGACGATTCCCGTAACTTCGGGATCCTCCAATTCCTTTTGAACGGCTGACTTAAGCTGTTGCATTTTCTCAAAGGACATGGACATGCTTGAAATCCGGAAAAGATCAATCACTTTAACCTCGATATCGTTGGGCAATTCGCAAAGTGATGCCAACTCATGGCCAGTCAATGCACCAGAGGCCAACATACCATTCACAGTTTCTTTACTGGCAATAGTCCCACCAGTCGTTATTAATGATATTTTTTCCATACAGTCACTGCTCCTCATTTAAATAATCACTTTTCTTTAACAGCCAAATGATAGGCAATCAATCCCCCATGAAACCTGCCGTTCTCGATGAAGATTTCGTTCGCATTATTTCCGGCTGCCAGAACTCCTGCAATATAAAGACCTTTAACGTTCGTCTCCATCGTTTCCTCGTTATATGCGGGCCTACCAGTCTCCTTATCAATAGTAATGCCCATTGAAGCTAAAAAGGAATGGTCAGGATGGTAACCAGTCATTGCAAATACAAAATCATTTTTAATGACTTTTTCCTCAGTACCCACATGATAGATGACGCTGTCTTCCGTTATCCTGTCAACATTTGCATTAAATTCCATCTTAATGGTTCCATTGCGGACTAATGATTCAAATTCAGGAAGAATCCAAGGTTTGATACTTGGGGAGTAATCCGATCCTCTATAAAGTACTGAAACCCTTGCTCCTGATTTGACCAATTCCAGAGCGGCATCCACACTTGAGTTTTTGCCACCGATGACTGCAACATCACAATTGAAGTAGGGATGTCCCTCCTTGAAGTAATGAAACACTTTAGGGAGTTGTTCACCCGGTATGCACATATAGTTAGGATGATCATAGTAACCGGTCGATATGATCACATGCAAAGCTGTATACTCACCTTTCGATGTCTTGACTAAAAACTTCCCATCTTCTCGTTTTTCCACCTTTTCCACTTTTTCGAATTTATTGACCCGCAATTCTTTCCTTCTGGCTACCTCCCTATAATAGGCTAGCGCCTGATTGCGGACCGGTTTACGGTTTTCGATTATAAAAGCGATATCACCAATCTCGAGTTTTTCACTCGAACTGAAAAACGTTTGATGTGTCGGATAACGGTAAATGGAATCAACCACATTGCCTTTTTCAATGATCAAGGACTGTATGCCCACTTCTTTAAGAGCGATTGCAGCAGCCAATCCACAAGGGCCCCCACCTATGATAATGACTTCTTCAACATTCATCTTTATTCCACTGCCTTTCCATGCACTATGTAATACGTTCGTCTAAAAATAAAAACTCCTATCAATACATGATAGGAGTTTTTACAAATCATTTCAATGATAATGCAATGAACATGATTTTAACTATAAATCAATACAGGATTTGAATCTTTTAGATCCAACCACGGAAGCGAGAAGCTTCAGCCATTTTTCTTACGCCAATCATATAAGCCGCTAGGCGCATATCAACACGTCTTGATTGTGCAAGTTCATAAATGTTATTAAAGGATTTCACAAGGATTTTTTCCAGCTTTTCGTCAACTTCTTCTTCAGACCAGTAATACCCTTGATTATTTTGTACCCATTCGAAGTAAGAAACCGTTACACCGCCAGCAGAAGCAAGGACATCAGGAACAAGAAGGATTCCGCGATCCGTAAGGATTTGTGTCGCTTCAATCGTTGTAGGTCCGTTAGCTGCCTCGACAACGATCGATGCTTTGATATCAGCAGCATTTTCTTCAGTGATTTGGTTTTCAATTGCAGCCGGAACTAAAATATCACATTCCAATTCAAGCAGTTCTTTATTTGAAATTGTGCTTTTAAACAATTTCGTTACGGTTCCGAAACTATCTCTCCGATCGAGAAGATAATCGATATCCAATCCTTCAGGATCATGAAGAGCACCATATGCATCCGAAATCCCAATAACTTTGGCACCTGCGTCATGCATGAATTTAGCCAAGAAACTACCTGCGTTACCAAAACCTTGAATGACTACCCGTGCACCTTTAATATCAATGCCGCGTTTCTTGGCAGCTTCATTGATACAGATTGTCACACCCTTGGCAGTGGCTGATTCACGGCCATGAGAACCGCCAAGCACTAGCGGTTTACCCGTAATGAATCCTGGCGAGTTGAATTCATCCATACGGCTGTATTCATCCATCATCCAAGCCATGATTTGGGAGTTTGTAAATACATCAGGTGCCGGGATATCTTTAGTCGGCCCCACGATTTGGCTAATTGCGCGAACATAGCCCCGGCTCAGCCTTTCAAGTTCACGGAAAGACATATTACGAGGATCACAAACGATACCGCCTTTACCGCCGCCGTATGGCAAATCAACGATACCGCATTTCAAGCTCATCCAAATGGATAATGCCTTCACTTCACGTTCCGTTACATTAGGGTGAAAACGGATACCACCTTTTGTAGGCCCAACAGCATCGTTATGCTGTGCACGGTAACCAGTGAAAATTTTAACCGAGCCATCATCCATGCGGACCGGTATCTTCACCGTTAATAAACGCAATGGTTCCTTTAACAGCTCAAAAACTTCTTCCGGGTAACCCAGCTTATCCAAAGCTTTATGTATTACAGTTTGGGTAGACCTCAGTACGTCGTGTTTTTCTTCTTCATTTACATGGCTATTGCCTTTTGCCGATTCCATTGAAAGTACCTCCTAGAAAATCTCCATATATAAAATTATAATGTACAAAATAGTCCTCTTCATGTGCTAGTATACACCTTCGTTACATTAATGCAAGAGTAAAAATGGGAATTTAAAAGTTGGAAATATTCTAAAAATGAAAACGTTATCATATCAACTGTTTTCTTACTCTATTAACGTATATCCACTTCGGCAGAAAGTTGAGACAAAAAAGGCAAACCGCATTGTTTTTACCATAATGTGGCTGCCTTGTCTCATTTGTTTTACATCAGCTAAAATGTGTGAGCAAAACATGTATCGCTTCATTTTCGATTATACATGTTCCATATTCATTGATGCGGCTGAGTGTCAATGTAGATGCATGGCCATACTCAGCCGCTAAAGATATGACCGTGTCATAGGTCGTGTCTTTAACATTTTCGATAAGTAAATAGTATCTTCCCTCAAAATGATAAAGAGTACTATTAAGCAAACCTTGAAAAGATAATCTACGACATAATTGGACGATATCTTCAAAGTCATTGAAAACATACAGAATATGGGGGAAATCATCTATTTTCACTTGTAAATCCAAGAATTCCTCTTCGTCAGTCAATAATTCCTCTTCGTCCTTTGTCACAATGATTATCAATCCTTGTGCAGGCAAAGAGAAAATTTCAATTGCAATGGAACCACTCATTTTAAAGCTGAGTTCTTCGCACGCTTCTTCGACCATATCCTGAAATAGCTTGTGGACCTTTAAGGAATTCCCTAAAATATCTTCTTTTGTTATGCCTCTATCAATTAAATCATCAAGGGTCAAAAAAATCTTGATTTTATTATTAGTTAATCGCTCCAGCTTCATAAAAAAATGCCCCCTGGTTACCATCTTCATACATCATATGAAGCCTTGGTCGCAGGGTGCATATCCATTATTTCTCTTAAGCCGGCCGCCGCTAACCTTTCAGCCATTCCTCCCATTTCGATTGCGTGTCCCCCATTAAAACTCCGCTGAAGGCCGTACGGTTTTCCTCGGAAATAAGGCTTAGCGCCGCACCGCCAAGACCCACCTTCAAATCCGGGAAATCCTTTATTAATGCTTCAACCAGCCTAAATGTTCCATCAAGATTCTCTTTCAGTGAACATGACATGAATAGGTACGAGGGCTTTATGATGTTTAAGACGGTGTAAAGGTCATTATCAGCAATGGATTCACCTAAATAAATGGTTTCATACCCTTTCCTCTTTAAAAAAACGGTAAAGACCAAAAGTCCAAATTCATGTTTTTCACCGGGAGCACAAACGGTAAGGGCTTTCGGAAGAAAACCATTAGTCGGAATGGTATGCATAACTGAACTGATCCTGGATTTCAGGATGTTCGACGCAAAGTGTTCATGAGCGGAAGTAATTTCTCCACTTTCCCACTTATCCCCAATCTGAACCAATATGGAGCCAAGTACATCAACTATGGTTTGTTCGATCGTATACATACTGAATGCTTGGCTTATCAGCATATGAGCTTTATTTTCATTGAAATTCAATAGAGCATCGATTAATTCATCCGCTAACTTAATCGCTTGTTCATCCTTACGGTTCGTTTCAGGAACTCCAGGAACTAGAGTGCCAGTACTTTCGAGGAGTGAAACGGCTTGGCTTATTGTAAAACCTTGCTTTGTTTTATTGATTAGCCACTTAAGGATTTGCAGATGTTTTTCAGTATACAGCCGGTGACCCGATTCATTCCTGACAGGCTCGATAAATTTATAGCGCCTTTCCCATGCCCTAAGGGTTCCCGACTGAATGTCCAGCAGTTTTGAAACTGCCTTTATATTATATTTACCTTCTTGCATGGTTTTACAAGGCCTCCAATAACTGTACGATCATTTGTTGAAATTATAGTGGATTTTTCACGGTCTGTAAAATTCCGATATGCTCGTTTATTAGCAGCCTAATAGGTTTTTTCCACAGCTTCGCCTATTTCAGTGTCTGTCCCCCTTTTCAGGGTGAAGAGGTGCGTTTCCGGCTTAGCCTCAAGCCTTAAAGGCACTGCGCTTGTCCCATAGCCATTACTCGTCATATATAAACAGTCCCCTTCTTTGTCAATGCTGCCGATCTGATAGGGCCCGAATCCGAATATACGAATCTGCCCGCCGTGGGTGTGACCTGACAGGACAAGACTAATATGGTGTTCCGGAGTCAACTGTTTCTTGACCAATGGATTATGGCTCACCAAAATCCGGAAATCTTCATTCCCGCAATCAGACAGGGCAAGGTCAAGCCTATCACGTTCTTCCGATATATCATCAATGCCCAGAAGAGCGATTTTGCTGCCATTTTGAGATTCAAAAGAAACAGCTGTATTATCAAGGATTTTCACACCATGTTTCAAAAGAGTCGCATCCAGTTCATGGAAGTCTCCTTCATAATCATTATTACCCCAAACAAAATAAAGGGGACCAAGTTCTTTTAGTTTCAATATATTTTTTTCCACACGTTCTAAGGGAACCCCGCTTTCCCTAATGTCACCGCCAATTATCACCAAATCTGCCTTGTCACGAGCTTCCTCAATTAATTTATCCGCAACGATCCGCCGATGAAGATCGGATATAAAAAAAATCCGAACATCTCCAAAGCCTTCAGGAAAGTCTTTGAAATATAAATCTTGAAAAATCACCCTATCTTGCATAGCCGTACGCCACATGTAAATGAGCATGGCAAATGACAGCAGAATGATGACTAAAAATAATCCAGATAACCATAACATCTTAGTTAAACCTTCTTTCCATCCTTATCCCAAACGTACTTTCATATAACCATAAAACCATATTACCCGCAATTAAATATGATTTAACGCGATCATTATTTATTTTCATGATATAAGTTAATATCATAATTCTTCTTCATCATTTCAAAAACCTTATGGCGGTTTTTCCATTCTTCCTCTTTTTCCCACAATTGCTTACTTTTATTAATGATTTCACAGCGTAGCAGTTGAAACTCCTTCTCAGCTTTATCAAGCTTTTTTTTAATTAATACCATATAGCCATATAGCCCAATTGCTGCCGCCAAAAAAAGGAAATGGCTAAAATGGTCGACGAAAACACTAAACATACTGAAAAAGGAATAGGAATAAGGTACAACGATATAAAAATATAGATAAATCATAAAAAGGCAAGCAACAATCATGGTTGCCCATAAGCTTTGTAGGTGCTTCTTTTTAAGTGCCTCGAATTTTTTCTTTCGATCCACGACATTCTGCAGCATTTGCTTTGTTGCTTGATCCGTTTTTTCATCCAATAAAATGATTGTCGATTCCATCGCATTTCCTCCTCTGCTCTTTCAAATCATGATATGAAAGAATAGAGGAAAAAATGATAAAGTACCTGTCACGTTTACCTTCATACTGAACTAAGACAAAACAATTTTAAAAACACCCTGCCTATAAAGACAGAGTGCCATCGTTATTTCTTGATAGGAATTTTCAATACCTGACCTTTGGAAATTTCATTGCCATTCAGCCCGTTCCACTCCCTGATCAGAGCAATCCCTTCCTGTGATTTGTAGTAATTCATGGAAATGCGAAATAATGTTTCTTCACCTTGAACAGTATGTAAGACTACTTTATATCCCTCTTTATCCGGTTTCGCAGCTTGATCGGCAGCCTTTTTCTTTTCTGATTCTGCCTTCTTTGCTTTTTCGTCAGCTATTTGCTGTGCTTTGGCTTTTTCCGCAGCTTCTTGCTGCGCTTTCGCCTTTTCTTCAGCTTCTTGCTGCGCTTTCGCCTTTTCCTCAGCTTCTCGCTGTGCTTTGGCCTTTTCTTCAGCTTCTTGCTGCGCTTTGGCTTTTTCCTCAGCTTCTTGCTGCGCTTTAACTTTAGCTTCTTCTTTTTCTTTCTCCGCTTCAGCCTTTGACGATTCTTTTTCCTTTAAATCATCTGCAGTAGCTGTAGTTGGAATCGATTCAGCAGGTTCCTCACTAAAGACGACTTGGTCACTTTTCGTAACAGGTACAGGCCTATCCTGCAAATATGTATAAAGGGTATAAAATCCAATTGGAAGTAAAATAAAAAATAATGCTAACAATTGAATCATTGGGAATTTCTTCACTTTACTTTTTTTCTTTTTATTCTGGTGGACTTTGCTCCGCTTGGGCAATGAGGACTTAGCCTTCTGACGTTCAATTCGCGAACGGAGTTCACCAGCCTGATCGTTTTCTTTTTCACTCTTTTGCACTCGGCTCATTCAAGTCACCCCCTTTCTTGCTAAACCCTCTTTGCTTTTTGTTCCTGATTAAAATACCAAGGATAAAGTCAATCAAAAAGTGAGCGGTTATCGTCACGATGAGATTATTAGTCATGTCAAATAGAAAACCGATAAAGAAGCTCAAAACCAAAACATTTAAAAATAAAAACCAATTAAAAAGATAACGATAATGAACGGCGGCAAATATGAGGCTCGTAATCAGCAAACCAAAATGTGTTTGCAGCACTCCACGGAATAATACTTCCTCACTTATCGCAACAACTAAAGTTACGACAAAAATCATCGGGTATGACAAATTACTGAAAATGCGTTCGTTAATACCACCATCATCCTGATAGGAAGATGGTGTCACTTTCATAAACAATATGTCAATTAACACGACAATGACTCCAGCAGGAACTCCAATAAGCAAAATGTTCAGGTCATCAAAGCTAAATAAGTCGAAAAAAGCTGAACGGTCTTTAAATAAAATAATACCTAAAAAGATGGCTAACGTTAAGAGAATAATTTGTGTAAGAAACAAATTAAATAACAACTGTTTATCTGTAAGTTGTTTTATCATTTCAGCTTGCTTATTTTTCATTGCCATTTTCCTTCTTTAATAAGATATAAGCCAATTCTTTTTTCCAAGTTGAAAAGGAATTGACCGGTTCCACCTTGACTTCCGGCCATACATCAGCCATTTTTTCGACATCCATCCCACAGATATCACAGCAGATGGGGTTCACTTCCCGATGCTTTTCTCCAAAGTGGTCCAGTATCCCTAAACGGCGACATTCCTGTGCATATATCCAGTGAAGGAATTTATGCAGCTTTTCCTGATTCCTTGATTTTCTCTTTTGACAATACTCTTTCATCTCTGCCATTTGATCCAGGTTATTGCCCGTGATAAACTGCATAAAAAAACGGAGCTGGACTTCGTTCAACGAAAAGGATTGAGACAGCTGATCTTTTTCCGAGAGGGTCAAATTCGCCATATTTTTGTGTGTTGCATTAAGGAAAGTACACACACCATCGATTTGCGAATCCGTAGGCAACTGTTGCTCCATCAAATGCAGGGGAAGCCCTTCATCCCCTTCGCTATATAATAAGACAGCCACACTTTGTTTCCGATCTCGGCCAGCCCTGCCTATCTCCTGAAGATATGCCTCCATCGTGGACGGGATATGAAAATGAATAACATATCTGACATCCGATTTATTCACACCCATTCCAAAAGCACTTGTTGCACATATAATTTTCAACTGGCCGGAAATGAATTGCTGCTGAATGAGCATCCTTTGTTCCTGCTCCATTCCACCGTGATAATAATTGACACTATCAATCCCATTATCCTGTAAAAACCCAGTGACTGATTCCGCCACTTTTTTAGAGGAAAAATAAATAATCCCGCTTCCGGTAAATTTCCTGACAAGTTCCAGCACACGGGCTAGCTTCTCATCGTAGCTGAACATTCGCTCGACAATAATTGCAATATTTTCCCGATCAACAGATGAGACCATTTCCTCGGCCTGCCCAATGTTGAGTTTACCGACGATGTCCCTCCGGACCTCATCGGTTGCAGTTGCCGTCAGGGCAAGAGTCAACGGATTATCCAATTCACGCCTCACTTCTCCTAAATTCAAATAATCCGGACGGAAATCATACCCCCATTGTGAGATGCAGTGTGCTTCGTCTATGACGAATAAACCTATGTCTATGGATTTCAAGGATTTTATCACACCATCCAGGCTTAGCATTTCAGGGGATAAAAAGATAAAAAGATAAAACGATAACTATGTAACCGGTCGAAAGCTTTCCTTTTTTGATTTAGCGTCAAAAAAGAGTTGAGGGTCAATACACTTTTTTCGCCACTCAGCTTCAGCTGATCTGCTTGATCCTGCATTAAAGATAATAACGGGGAGACAATTAGGACAGTCTTATTTAAAAGATAAGCAGGCAGCTGGTAACATAATGATTTACCTGATCCGGTTGGGAGCATCGCTAAGGTATGACGTCCGGACATCAATGATTCAACCACTTCCTTTTGTCCAGGGCGGAATTCATCAAATCCGAATTTTTCTTTGAGGACTCGTTCTATGTTCATCATCACTCACCTATTTTCGCAAGTACAAGTCTTATTTGGAAAAAGCTTATTTGTTTATTATCGACCATCTGCTTGATTGCTTTAAGCTTTTTCGTACCAAGTTCCTTAATAGCTTCAGCAATTTTCCTCTCATCCTCGATAGTTACATAATCGGAAATCGGAAAATCTTTTTCCGATAAGACAATTTCCACGAGGTGATCTTCGATGGTGTTGACCTTCAATCTGCGGATTTCAGCTATTTCACCCAGATTTTTCCCTTCCTGGATGTATCGTAAAGTTGTCTTTGTAGATTGTGTCAATTGAGGATTCCCACTTCTTTTCCAATCATTGGTTAATGAGGACAAGAGAGGGTAATCCTTTCCCGTTTCCATTTCTGCAAGCATTTGATGCAATGAGTCAAGGAATGTAAAGCGAACATACTCTTCTTCTACATCTTTCCTTTTTGCAATCTGTTCAAACGTAAGTCCAATCCTGTTTATTCCGGTTAATTTTAAAATGAAAATGTCTCGTTTCATATCACTTTGACTTTCTAAAAGGGATATCAATTCATCATAAAGATGTTGGGCAATCACCGCTCGGTCCTGACGATTGACATGTAAAAATTCCTTTACGAAGAATTGGATTTTGGGATTTCGTTGTATCGGATAAAAACGTCTTTCATTGTGGACAATATGGGATATGGTTTGAATGAGTAAGTTTAATCTTCCCCAGAAAACCGGGGTGATATTGTGATACTTCCAACCATTTATATGCGTCGGAAAAGGATTATTTTTAAAGTAATCGCCTAACATTCCCTCACCTTGCCAACTAATTTCATACGCATCTGATTTATCCGTTAAATGAATCATGTCATGCTTAAGTAAATGTTCAATGTTTTGATTTAATTGCTGACGGGTAAATCGAGGTATTGTCCCAAAAATATCCGTTAACCCGAATAAATGGGCATCCTGGATTGTTTGTGACGATTTCTTACCTTGCAGCATATGGTATATAGCATAAATGGAACGTTCGCCTTGAAATTTTTTTATCGCATATAGAATGATGGCCTGTAGATAATTATTCATGGGACTCACATCCTTGTTTCATTTAACCAATAACCCCATTGTAACAAAAAACTGCAAAAACCGCCGTTATTATTGATGAATACAAGGGAAATTATGTGACTAAATGACGAACCCTGGAAAGAACCAAATTAATTATTTCAATGTTTTTCGTTGACATTAAGCTACATGATAGTTATTATCAATACAATTTCTATTGAAAAGTTTGGCATTCGGTCTTACAATAAGAAAGAGATAATAATCTGAAATAAAAAGATTATCAGTTGTTAATCAACTTAGGAGGGGTTATATTCATGGCTAAATTTACTATTGTGGATAAAGAAACATGCATAGCTTGTGGAGCTTGCGGAGCAGCGGCACCAGATATATATGATTATGATGACGAAGGGATTGCATTTGTTACCCTTGACGATAACGAAGGAATCGTTGAAATTCCAGATGTACTTATAGACGACATGATGGATGCATTCGAAGGATGTCCAACGGATTCCATTAAGGTTGCTGACGAGGCATTTGACGGAGACGCATTAAAATTCGAATAACCGTACAAGCCATTTTCAATCGAGAATGGCTTTTTTTTTTGGCCAATGTCGGATTACATCTTGCCATACAAAAGAAGCAAACATAAAAAAACAACCGAATATGGATATCCGGTTGTTTTTTCATTTCTATCGTCAATGCCGTTAAGCATTTTTATATAATGTTTGCTTATTGATCCATGTCTGTAATTTAATGAACAGCAACATGAATACTGATGTAATGAGCACGCCTTTAATCACGTTGAAAGGCAAGATTGCCGTCGTAACGAACTTTCTTGACTCGGGCGCCGACATTGCATCCCATCCCATAAAGAAGGTATATGCCGGTAAAAAGACAAAATAGTTTAAAACACTCATGAATACTGCCATGGAAACTGTCCCCGCAAGTAAGGCGAACGTCATCCCTTTTTTTGAATTGATTTTCTTAAATACATAATAAGTTGGCAAGACAAACAGTATTCCGGCTATAAAATTAGCGATATGCCCCACAGGTACAGCAGTCAAGGTCCCTGTCATGACTAAATCCAATAGGTTTTTAATGAACTCGACTAGAATTCCAGCCATAGGACCGAAAATCAATGCCGCCATCAGTGCTGGTATGTCGCTAAAATCGACATTGAGAAAAGTCGGGAATCCTGGAAACGGGAAATTTAAAAGCATCAACAAATAAGAAATGCTTCCCATCATCGCAAGTGTAACCGTTTTTTTCACTTTGTTCTTATTCATAGTTCTCTCTCCTTCTTTTCCGATCTACCTGAAAAAGAGGTTTGGGTCCCAAAATATGTTGATGCTCAATAAAAAACCTTTAATTCCAATAGAATTAAAGGGATAAATTAAAGGTTACATCAAACAAACGTTCAGCAAATAACTGTTGAAACGCACTCAGGAACCTCCATCTTCTCCCATCCAGACTATACTGTCGGCTTTGGAATCACACCAAATCCTGCCTTGTAAGGCTCGCGGGCTTAGAAGAAGGAATTTCTTCATTACCGCCGGTGGGGAATTGCGCCCCGCCCCGAAGATAGACCTATAAAATTTTTATACTTCCCATTATATCTGAACTTCCTTTTTTTTGATAGCATTTTTTCTCAGTTGATGCATTTAGGATGAATATCGATCGTCGCAGTGAATGGTTTAAAACAAATAGCGAAAATTTTTTTATATTATGCAAACGAAGACAAAGCCATTTATATCACGATATCAATCAAATGATCAGAGGAAAATCATATTATTAAGCGCTTACATCCAGATAAGCCAAATTGACATATTCAACGTTTCAATTGTAAAATTAACTGAAATTTAAGATAATTTTTTTCCCTAGGAAGGTGTTTAGACGTGTATCGGATTTTAGTAGCAGACGCCATTAAACCAGAAGGACTCGGACCGCTATCAGAGGCAACCAATATTCATCTCATTCAGAAAACCGTAGAGGAAGCCGCAAACGAACTTGATCGTATCGATGCAATTCTTGTGAGAAGTGCAACGAAGGTTTCGGAAGATTTAATGAACCGTATGCCGCAGTTAAAAATTATAGCACGCGCTGGTGTCGGTGTTGATAACATAGACATCCCCGCGGCGACAAAACGCGGGATTGTCGTGGTTAATGCACCTGACGGCAATACCATTTCAACAGCTGAACATACATTTGCCATGATGGCTTCATTAGTGCGCCACATTCCGCAAGCTTATGCTTCACTGAAGAATGGGGAGTGGAAACGTTCTTCATATACGGGAACTGAACTCCGTGGTAAAACATTAGGTATAGTTGGCTTTGGACGTATCGGAGGGGAAATTGCAAAACGTGCTAAAGTGTTTGGCATGGATGTCATCGTCTATGATCCGTTCCTGACTGTCGATCGTGCAAAGAAAATGTCCGTAACGGCCCTGCCGTTAGATGAATTGCTTCCTAAAGCAGACATCATTACTGTTCATACACCACTAACGAATGATACTAGAGGATTAATCAATAAAGAAAGGCTGCTTACCTGTAAAAAGGGGGTATATGTACTAAACTGCGCCCGTGGTGGAATTCTGGACGAAGATGATTTATATGAAATGTTGGTCGAAGGACATGTTGCAGGGGCGGCACTGGACGTTTTCGTCGAAGAACCCCCGCTTGGCCATAAACTGCTTGAACTGGATAGCGTCATTGCTACACCGCATCTTGGTGCTTCCACGAAAGAAGCCCAATTAAATGTTGCGGTACAGGTTGCCCAAGAAGTATTGACCTATTTTGAAGGAAATCCAGTCTCAAGTTCAATCAACCTTCCAGCCATATCTAAAGAAGTGTTTGAAAAGGTACAGCCTTTCTATCAACTTGTTCAGCAAATGGGATCCATTGCTTCCCAGTGCATGAATGAAGGAATTCAGGAAATCTCCGTTACGTATGCAGGAGAATCATTGGATTTCGATACAGCGATTCTTACAAAAAGTCTAATCTCTGGCTTTTTCAGATCAAGAGTTGATGCATCTGTCAATGAAGTGAATGCCTTGTTGATCGCAAAAGAGCGTGGCATAACCGTTGGTGAAAAAATCTCTACTGACTCTTTAGGTTACTCGAATTTGATCAGCCTTAAAGTAAAAGGTGACAACCGTGAATTAACAATCAGTGGAACCTATATCGAAAATTACGGTTCTCGAATTGTAAGTTTGAATGGTTTCAAAATCGACTTTCATCCAGAAGCGAATTTACTTTATATCCAGCATACCGATAAACCTGGTGTAATCGGTAACGTAGGTAAGGTCCTAGGTGATCACGGAGTGAATATCGCCACCATGCAGGTTGGCCGAAAAGAAGCTGGCGGGGAAGCCATCATGGTTTTGAGCTTTGATTTACCATTAGAAGACAACATGAAACAATTTCTAATGGAAACAGACGAAATTACATTCATGGCCCATATTTCATTATAAGAAGAAAAAAGTGCCCGTCCAGCGCGGGCACTTTTTCCGTGAATGCAAGGGGCTTTTGCCAACCATAGGGTGTTTTTATCGCACCATCAGTTCACTTGGTTCGGTGCTTTGGGCACCGATATATCTTCAGTCAAATTCAGCTGGCCTACCTCTTCGATAGGGGCATTTTCAAACTTCACTTTTTCAAAACCAAAATCCTTGGCAATGAAGAGTATGGCTTCTAAAGCTTGAAGGGATTCCTTACTATTTTCAATGGCAGCTTGATCTGATAATTGAATGATCACAAGATTTCCATTAGAGCTTACCCTTTCCCATTTCAGGTCATGCGGGATTGCAGGTGAAATACCCTCGATGTCCGCCTCCCCTTTTCCAGCTTGCAGCGCCTCCTCAAAGTCCTGATAACCCATATTGCTTGGAACAAGGAACCTTGGGGAGGACTCATCCCTTTGGTAAAGAAAGTATGTGCGATTTTTTTGATGAGGTATATCCACCTCCTTTAAATATCCCGCGTGCGCAAACATGGCACCTTGCTTACCATCTGTAGAAAATGTCATTTTCTCTATATTGTTATAGGAAAGCGTTTCCTCCATCGAATGGAGAAAAAGTGTATCTTCATCCAATAGTCGGCTTTTTCCTTGAAAATCAATATGAGCAGCGGTCATATCGTTTCCTTGGCTGATCTTTATATCTAGTGGAAAATAGTCAGATAGCCCATACTGCTCCTCATCCATATCGGACATTTGATTAACTAACTGATTCAGTTTATCACTTTCGTCATAATGTTTGAGTTTAATTGAAATGGGAACGATGAAATTCATTTGATCATCTGGGACACCCATCGTTATGATCGATGCATTTTTAAGGTCATCTTGATAGATCGCTCGTGCAAATGTTTTTTCCTTTGCCCCTTTTCGGGGTTCCATTTCCGAAACCTTGTTTTTAGATTCGATTTCCGCTTGCTTACTGGAAAACTTTTGATTATCCTGTTTATCTGCTGAATGATTTTCTTTGTTACTTGCATCCTGCCGTTCAAGATCCGCCATTTCCTTATTTTCAGATATGGATAATTTCCCACTACTGCCGCTATCCTCTTGACTTGTCGTTCCTTTTTTATCAATAATTAAAGATGATGCCAAAACAGCCATTAAGAATAAGGAGGCAACACCCACAAATAGAGGTATCCAGTGTTTCTTTTTCTTCTTATCATGTATTCTCGCAAACACCTCTGCCTTGGTTCGGTCATCTTTTAATTTCGGAAGCTCGCGCAGCATGTCTTCAATTTCGCTTTCTTTCCAACGGGATCTTCTCAATGCGGTGGCCCTCCTTTCCTGATAAGTCTTCCATCAACTTTTTAATAGCCTTCAAAGCACGGTGCTGGGTCGTTTTTACCTTACTTTCACTCCAATTCAATACTTCAGCGGTTTCCGTAATGGACAATCCCTGAATATATCGTAAAATGATGACGGATCTTTGATTCGTTGTACACCGGTTTAAGCATTGATAAATATCTTGGATTTCATCGTTCATGATAGCCACTTCTTCCGGAAGGGGCTCTTTATCTTTTATCGATTGCCTATCCCACTCAAAGTTAGGAAAGATTTTATCTTTCCACCCTTTTTGTTTCCGAAAGTAATCAATCGTCACATTTCTTGCAATCGAGTACATCCACGTTTTTTCACTGCTTTTTCCTTCGAAGCGTTCATAGGCCTTCATCACCCGGATATAGACTTCCTGAACAAGGTCCTCAGCCGTTTCTCGATTTTTAGTCATATAAAAAATGAATTGATATATTTCCTGATGATATTTTTCATAAAGATCGTGGAAAACGGAATCCATCATTTCCCCACATCCGTTCATAAATATAGTCGTCAATCCTATACAAAAGTTACATACTTCGGAATTAATCTTATTATAAAATTCCGTTAATTTCCACATATCAGAGACTTCTATTTTGTTTCCTAAAAAAAACAAAGACAAGTTGGAAGGAAATCCAATTGCCTTTGTCTTCTCAGTTCCTGATGAAACAAGATTTTTTGGCAAGCCACCCGTCATTCAGCATTTTCCATAATTCGAGGCAGGATAAAACTGAACGTCGTCCCTTTATTAGGTAAACTGTTTACCGAAATGAAGCCATCATGGGCATTGATTATATTTTTTACGATTGCCAAACCCAACCCGGTGCCCGAACGGCCGCGGGTCCTTGCTTTATCCGCTTTATAAAACCTCTCGAATACAAAAGGCAAATCTTCTTCGGGGATTCCAGATCCAGAGTCCCTCACATCAATGATCAGCCCCCTTCGATCACTTGTCCTCTGAATGACATCAATGTTACCGCCCGGAGGAGTATGACGAATCGCATTATCAATTAAATTGGTCAAAACCTGTTCAATGCGGTCCGGGTCGAAATGCCATTGAATTTGATCGTCTTGCATGCTGGCTGATATTGTGATCCCTTTTTCTTTAGCCAGTCCGGAAAACTTACTAGTAATCCTCTTTAAATAAGGAGAAATAGGTACACATTCATAGCTAAGGTTCATTTTACCCGATTCCAATTTAGCTAGATCGAGGAGATCATTCACTAAACGGCCCATTCTCAATGACTCATCATAGATGATGCGGGCCATTTCCACCTTTTCCTCTTCACTGCTCGCAATGTCATCTACAATCGCTTCACTATATCCTTGCAACATTGAAATCGGCGTTCTTAACTCATGGGAGACATTCGCTATGAAATCAGTCCTAAGTTTGTCCATGCGTCTTTCATCACTCATATCCCGTATGATGGCCACCGCTCCACGAATATTGTCGGCATTTGTATAAAGCGGACTGACAATGAATCCCCAATCACGGCCCTGCAAAGTAATTTCTCCGACTTGCTCCTTATCGAAGGACTCTGATTCATCAAAAAGATTCATCAAAACCAATGGGACATTTCCATTATCCTCCCGGTTATAGCCCTTTTCAAAGTACCAGGATTGCAGAAACCTTTCTGCTGGCGGATTCGTTTCGAGAATTGTGCCATCTTTATTGAAGGTAATGACCCCATCTGCCATACTGCTAAGAATGCTTGAAAGATGTTCCTTTTCCTGACTAAGTGCATTCATATTGAATTTCAGCTGTTTTCTCATCTGGTTAAACGCTATGGCAAGCTCACCGATCTCATCTTGGGTCAAGATTGGAACCTTTGTATCAAATTTCCCCCGGGCAATCGCTAGTGCGGCTTCCCTCATCTTCACCAACGGGGCATTGATTCTGGTAGATAAAAAGAAAGCAAAAATCGTTGTCAAAATAATGGCGATGCCTGCTGCCAATAAAATGAACTGTGTAGTTGATTTTGTGGTTTCTTCCATGGACTCCAACGATTGAAATAGGAATACTTCATCCTGTTCCCCATTCAATTCAAGTGGGATCCCTACTACGATTGCGGACAATTCCTCATTGCCTGCATCATCTGATAGCGCCATTTCCTTTTTTACAGTCTTTCTTTCCGTAAAAACCTTGATCAATTCGGAATCGTTTTTAATGAGTTCCGGCGTGATTTCGAACTCATTATCTCCTCCGATTGATGAGAATATCATTTTGTCATCATTAAGAATGATCATTTTCGATTCATTGCCTATTAATTCCGAAGCTATTTGTAAAACCTCATTGCTGGACCCCTGATGTTCATTGGTTACCTTAATGATTTGTTCAGCAGTTTTGGTTAAATCATTTTCAATATTTTCAATCTGGAAATTCTCAAAGAATTCGACCAGCAGAACGGTTAAAACAATTAATACAAACGACACGAGCAATAGGATCGTTGCCCATAGCTTCCCTACAACACTGCCCCATAGCATCAGTCATTAATGACTTCGAACTTGTAACCTACACCCCAAACAGTGACAATCATCTTGGCTGCGTTTTCGGATATGCGGTTTAATTTTTCACGTAGGCGTTTAACATGCGTGTCAACAGTTCGAAGATCCCCAAAGAATTCATAGTGCCACACTTCTTTTAACAATTGCTCCCGGTCGAAAACCTTATCTGGGGATTTCGCCAAGAAATATAATAATTCATATTCTTTTGGTGTTAATGAAACCTCTTTGTTATCAGCAAGTACACGGTGGGCATCATTATCAATGGTTAGATGTGAGAAGACGATCACATCTTTTGCCGTCGTTTCCGTCTGCATAAAACTAGTGCTTGAAGATCGACGTAATAAAGCTTTAACCCTTAATACGACTTCACGGGGACTGAACGGTTTTACGATATAATCATCGGTCCCCACTTCGAATCCTTGAACGCGGTTCACTTCTTCCCCTTTAGCAGTCAGCATGATAATCGGTGTCGTCTTCTTTTCCCTTAATTCACGGCAAACTTCGATTCCATCTTTACCAGGCATCATAATATCCAATAAAATTAAATCATAATCATTTTCAAGGGCTTTTGTTAAAGCCATATCTCCATTTTCTGCTTCATCGATTATGTATTCTTCTCTTTCCAAATACATCTTTAGCAGCCGGCGGATTCTTTCCTCATCATCCACCACGAGAATTTTTATAGCATTATACATTATGTAATCAGCCTCCTATCATATATTCTACAAAATGAAAACTTCCATGACTAATACTTTTTCCTTACAAAGTACGATAAAGAGCCAATTTTCCATGGCTTTCATGAACCTTTCACCATTTTGTCACAAAAAAAAGACTTCGACCGCTCACTAAAAGTTCATAAATGCTATTTCGCAGAAAAATCCTTACTAATGGAATTGACTGAAAAAGGGATCATTCTCTAGAAAAATCGATAAGCCAACTCCTCGACGTTTCTATCAAAAGACCCCCTTCATCTAAATATTACAATACAGAATCAAGCATATGAATGCAAACCAGCGATAACAAGATTGACGAATATCAAGTTAAACATAATGATGGCAAAACCGATGACGGCAAGCCAAGCTGATTTTTCCCCTTGCCATCCCTTTGACATTCGCAGATGCAAGAAAGCTGCATAAAACAACCAAGTAACCAGTGCCCAGACCTCTTTCGGATCCCAGCCCCAGAATCGTGTCCAGGCCACTTGAGCCCAGATCATTGCAAAAATGAGGGCACCGAGTGTAAAAATCGGAAAACCGATAAGGACCGAACGATAACTAATCTCGTCCAATAAATTCAAATTCACATTTTTAACGATCGGTTTAATCAATGCTGCCACTCTTTTGCGAGCAATCAACCTTATTAAACCATACAAGACGAGCCCCATACCGAATGACCAAAGTACAGTATTCAGTTTCTTGGCATTGATCAATGGAGGCATGTCCACCAGTGGTTCAAATCGATCAGTCTCGATCAGTCTCCCTTCATTGGGACCAACCAATGCCGGTAGGTTGAATTCCTGTTTGACCTCGGCTCCGTTTTTGTCGACCCAATCAAAATTCGCCTTATAATCCATCGCAGCAAAAGAAGAAGTGATGATGACGAATCCAATGGTGCAGACTAATGTGAACATGATGCCTTCAAGCCAGAACGTTCTTTTGCTTGATTGTGTCTGATCGACGAATTTGATTAAATAAATGATGGCAGTAACGAAACTTATGGCTAGGATCGACTGTCCTGCCGCTGCAGTCGTTACATGAATATGAAGCCAATCGCTCTGCAAAGCAGGAATGAGTGGCGAAATTTCTGTAGGGAACATACTTGCATAAGCGATTATCAATAACGCAATCGGTAAAGCGAATAGCCCAAGGGCAGGTGTTTTATAAAGAAAATAAATTAATATGAAAGCACCGACCAGCATCATTCCGAAAAAGGTCGTAAATTCAAACAGGTTACTTACCGGGGCATGGCCGGCAGCAATCCATCTTGTGATGAAATACCCAATTTGCGCCGCGAAACCGAGAATGGTGATGAAAATGCCCAGTTTAGCCCATTTGTTTTGTTTCTTTTCCTCCGCTCCGCGTTTATCCTTGATCGATCCCCCAAATAAAAAGGTAGCGACAAGATATAATAAGAAAGCTGCATATAAAAAGTTACTGCTTAATTCAGCCATTTAAAACTTCCCCCTTACTAGAAGATTTCTCATCTTCAAGTTGATCCATCGGTTCGGAAAGTGATGTTGATTCTATCGCTTGTTTTATATCTCTTTTAATCCCGTGCCAGTTTTTGTTTGTATGGCCGGCCATTAATATCTCATCATCTTTCCTCTTAATCCATATACGCCGGTGATTCCAATAAGACCCTTGGACAACTCCGATCATGAAAATGATTCCACCCGTGAATAGGATCCAAAGCGTTAAATCCTTCCTGACGGTCAAAGCCGTGACATCTTGGGTTTCCACACCATTAAAAGCCATTTTATAGGTGTTTTCCCCTAAAGGCTCCACAGTCTCCTTGATTGCTACAAAACTGACCTCACCCTCTGGCTTATCCGGAGTATGCATTTTAAAGATAAATGCCGGATTATTCGGAATCTTCGACATCGTTCTAGGTTCACCTTTTTCATCGAACTCGAAATCGGGGAAGTAACTGATCAAGTCAACGGAATATCCTTCTTTCAACTCGTATTTCTTTTGTGGATTGTTCAAATCAACCTTTAAGCTTCCATATTTCTCTTCGGTTTTTTTATTTATCAAATTAAAAGCCATCGTACTGAGCTCATCCAGTTTATAGTCTACTTGGTAGAGGGCATAATTATCATGTTTCAGAGGTTCATTGACTTTGATTTTATAATCTTTAATCTTATCAAGGTCCACTTTTTCCCCTGGTAAGGTATCTCCCTTGCGCTCATACAATGTAACATCGGATTGATAGGTTTTTGCGATCGTACCGGTTTTATCAATTGCAGCACTGTACTGCTCATCTTCTTCATTCTCTTTGTCATACACCTCTAAGGTAAATTCATTATTCTGGAGGTAATATTCACCATTTGTACCCGGGATTTCTTTTCTCTCGCCTTCACGCAGCCAAAGCACTTTGTCGATATACATCCCAGGGACGGAACGCAATAATGCTCCAATTAAGAAAATGATAAGTCCGATATGATTTACATATGGTCCCCAACGTGAAAAACGACCCTTTTCAGCAAGTATATGACCGTTTTCCTCCCGTATATGATAACGCTGCCTTTTTAGTCTATCCTTTACTTCTTCAAGGTTTATATCTTGGTCTTCAAGCTTTGTCACCCCATAAATCCGCTGACGTTTCATGAAACCGTCATGACGTGTGACCCCTTGTTTTTTTAACGATCGATATAATGGAAAGAACCGATCGATACTGGCAATCAATAGTGATATGCCCAGCATGCCTATGATAATCAAATACCACCATGAACTATACAAGTTATGAAATCCAAGTTCATAATACACTCTTCCGAACCAGCCGTATTCCAGTTCATAATGCTCTGCAGGCGTAGCTGTCGAAGGGATGTACATTTCCTGAGGTAAAATCGTCCCGATAGCTGAAGCGATCAAGGCAATGACAATGAGCGTCACCCCTACCTTAACGGAAGAAAAGAAGTTCCATATTTTATCGATGATCGTTTTTTTATATGTTTGTGAACGCCTGGCACTTCCTTCATATCTCATATCAATAAGCTTGTTTTCTCTTTCGTTACCGAGCACCATCCCGCATTTCCCACAAATCTTTGTGCCAAACGGATTTATATGACCACAATCGCATTTTACTTCTTTCATGTCAAAAACTCCCCAATATTATGGTTTAATTCTCTCCATATGCTTTTGGATGCTCTCTTCTGTCAAAGCTCCGGTGATGATATCTATCACTTTCCCCTCTTTATCGACCAAAAAGGTGACAGGCAATATATCCACGCGATAAGCATTTTCCACTTCCCTACCTTTATCGATCATGACAGGAAAGGTCAGATCATGCTTTGTAATGAAATTATTGACAGCATAGTCAGATTCCCCGACATTAACCGCCAATATTTCAACGCCCTGCTCTTTAAAGTTTTTATATTGATTGTCCATATAAGGCATTTCGTATTCACACGGCTTGCAATATGTACCCCAAAAGTTCAGGAAGACGCCTTTTCCCTTGTAATCGGAAAGTTTATGCTCTTTGCCTTCCATATCAGTCAAGACGAAATTGGGTGCATCGGATCCTTTTCTCAGGCTTTCATTCTTATCTTTAGTGAAGTTCGTATAAAGGGCAAACACTAAAGCTGCACCTAAAAGCAGGAGAATGATGGTTCTGCTAATTAGGCGTCGCTTCTTTTTATCCATAGAGATCCTCCTAAGGCCACACTAAATTTAACCATACCATTATACCATTTAACGCCATGTCCTTTTTATTTACATTTCTGAAGGTTTTGTGACATTATTTCCTGATTCATGAAGGAAAAGGTATTTATAGGTTGTTTTCCACCACCCATTCTTCCAGGGCAAGAATGGGGCAGTGGTTTCAACCTATTAATACAGGAAAAATTCTTTCTTACATTCTCCGCTGTTTAGGTTCGGTCGTTGCTAAAGTCCGCATTAATTTAACTTCATGTGGAGTCAGCTCCCGGGAATCTCCTGCTGTTAAACCGTCCAAGGTCAAGAAACCATATTGTTCCCTCTTCAATTTAATGACGGGATGGCCAATCGCTTCGAACATCCGGCGGACTTGCCTGTTCCTGCCTTCATGTATTGTGATTTCAACTATCGCCGTTTCCTTCTTCTTGTCGGTAGACAATACCCTTGTCTTGGCTGGTGCAGTCTTGCCATCCTCCAACTTGATACCTTTATCCAACTTTTTCAAGCTTTCACGCAAAGGCATCCCTTTCACTTTTGCCACATACACTTTATCCACTTCATGCTTCGGATGCATTAACGTGTTTGCAAATTCCCCGTCATTGGTTAAAATCAATAAGCCCGAAGTATCGTAATCCAAGCGGCCAACTGGATAAATCCGTTCATTGATGTAAGGGAAAAAGTCAGTTACTACTTTTCTATTCTTATCATCAGAAACTGCCGAAATTACACCGCGCGGTTTATAGAATAGGAAATAAACCGGGGCTTCTTTTTCTAGCGGGACTTCATTAACCTCAACTTTGTCATTAGGCCCAACTTTCACACCTAATTCCTTCACTACTTTGCCGTTCACTTTTACCTTACCTTCTAAAATCAACTCTTCTGCTTTACGGCGGGAAGCCAGTCCAGCATGTGCTATCACCTTTTGTAATCGTTCCATCTATCTTCACCCCATAGTATAATCATTCGTTTGTTATTGTCTATACATACACAATCATACAATTATTACATATTGAGAGGCAAAAACAAAAGGTTTTTCGCGAATAAGAGCTTTTCTTTTATTATTACACCAATAATGGGACGGTTAAATGGGTTGGTTTCCATAATGAGTGTAACATAGCTTATTTTTCCATACAAAAAAATGTTTCTTTTGGATGAAAGTTCGATTCCGTATAAAAATGGAGAGCTTAGCATAGCCGAGTGTTTAAGAAAAAAGACAAAAAAAAAGAAATGGAAGCGCCCATTTCCCCTAGCCTTTAATTCATACCGAAAACCAATGTGACGACGATGACGGCAGCTATGATACCGATCAAGTCTGCCAAAAGACCGACCTTTAGGGCATCACCCATTTTTTTGATTCCGACAGCTCCAAAATAAACGGTCAATACATAGAATGTGGTATCTGTACTTCCCTGAATCGTGGCAGCCAAGCGCCCAATAAAGGAATCCGGTCCATAAACAGATATCAGGTCGCTGGTTATTCCTAAAGCGGCTGTTCCGGATATTGGTCTAATAATCGCAAGTGGTAAAACCTCAGACGGAAAATGAAGAAGGGAAAGCAAGGGGTGCAGTGATTGTACAATGAAATCTAAGGCCCCTGATGCCCTAAATACTGAAATCGCCACTAGCATCCCTACCAGGAAAGGGATGAGGGAAAAAGACATGCTGATTCCTTCTTTCCCCCCCTCAACGAAGGTCTCATAAGTGGGAACTCTTTTCAATGTGCCGTACAGTAATATACAGAGGATCAAAATTGGTATCATCCAAATTGAAATGGTGGTCATCCAGTGCAACATCCTATTCCCTCCCGCTCCTCTTTCTCTTGTAATAAAAATACCGATCTATCGCGATTCCTCCAACTGCAGAAATGGCCGTTGCTATTATGGTCGGAAAAACGATGTCCGTAGGGGAGTGGGCATCGTAATTCATGCGGATAGCAATGACAGTAGTTGGAATCAACGTTACGCTTGAGGTATTGATGGCTAAAAAGGTGACCATCGAGCGGCTGACCGTTGCTTTTCCCCCATTTAGTTTCTTTAGCTGTTCCATGGCTTTTATACCAAGAGGCGTAGCTGCATTCCCCAATCCGAATGTGTTTGCCATCATATTGGAAAGTATATATCCCATAGCGGGATGATTAGGAGGCACTTCAGGGAATAGCCACCTCATGAACGGCTTGAACAAATTGGATAGTTTATCTAACAGTCCCGATTCCTCCGCTATTTTCATCAAACCCAGCCAAAAGACAAGTATGCTCATCAATCCCAGGCAAAGGGTGACCGCTTCCTTTGCGCTGACAAATAGAGCTTCATTCACCTGATCCATCGTCCCATTAATCATGCCAAAGACAATACCGATCACAAACATCCCGACCCAAATGTAATTAACCATTGCGTCCGATTCCCAATACCGCTTCAAATACCTCAGCCCATGAAGATTGGAATGATTGTTGCTTGAAGCTTTCTTTTGATTCCCCATAAAAAATCGAACGACTTCCTATTTTCTTTCCATCGAGATAGATGGATGCCCTGCCGACCACTGCCGGGATTTTCCTTTTATCCTTCCAAGCCCTTTGTGGCTTCAACAACTTCATTTTCACATTGACCAACTTTCTCTCTTCTTTTGTCAGCGGGTACGAAAAATCATTTTTAATGTAGACATGCCCTTTATATGTTTTATTTTCCATATTCTTTACCATGCCTTCAGGTAAAATTTCTGTTGGCGTATAATCCTTAAATGCGGATTCGTACATTTGAATATGATCATTCCAATCATCCGGACCATTCAATGTCACAGCGATCAGGTCATGCCCGTTTTTTGTTGCGGTCGTGACCAAGGTACGTTTTGCTAGTTTGGTATACCCAGTTTTCCCCCCTGTGCAATATTCGTACAATTGTGTAAGTAGGCGGTTTTTGTTCTTCCATACATAATCCCATTGTTCTGTGGAATTAGGTGCCCTGTGTTCCTTTGTGCCGGCAATCTTAACATATGTTTCATTTTGCATGGCATAACGAGTGAGTATGGCCATATCGTATGCGGTTGAATAATGGTTCTTCGTATTATCCAAACCATGTGGATTCGAAAAATGGGTATTTTTCATCCCGATTTCTTCAGCCTTTTGATTCATCATCCACACGAACCCATCCAGGCTTCCACCAACCTTTTCGCTGATTGCGACTGCTGCATCATTACCTGAACGAAGCATCAAGCCGTAAACCAAATCTTCGAGCTTAATTCTTTCTCCTTCTTTTAAATATAGTGACGAGCCCTCCGTCCCGAAGGCATTGCTGCTCACCTTCACCGTTTCATCCATTAGTCCCGATTCAATAGCCAAGATAGCCGTCATTATTTTCGTAATGCTTGCTATGCGGTTCTTTTCATGAGCATTCACTTCATATATGACCCTACCGCTATCCTCATCCATCAAAATCGCACTATGGGCACTTACGGATACATTTGCATTGGCGCTTTGTACGGGTGCCATAAAAGACAACAGGAGAATGACGATACACAAACTTGATAACCCTTTATATGGAAAACGCATGAGTGCCCCCTCGTCTCTTTAGTTGTTTTTGTACAAGTTTATGCAAATGGACAAGGGTTATGAATAAAAGAATGTAAACCTTCATGATATCTATTGATTTTCAACATAAAAAAATCGATAGGGGCCCCCTATCGATTTAGTGTTCTATCATACTAATAATGCAGCGATTTCATCAATTTTCTTAGCTCCGAATACCACTTCTTCGTCATTGATGATCATGGCCGGAACGCTCATGACTTTATATTTCTTCTTGATTTCCTGGAAATTGCTTATATCGACCATTTCAGCTTCAACGTTAGGGTTTTCAATCGCAATGCGCTGTGCACCCACTACAACGTCTGGACAGTAGTGACATGCCAATGAAACCATAACCTTAATGTTCGCTTTTTTACTGATTCCCTTAATTGAATTCAATACGGCCGAATCCAATGCTTGACCAGGTCCGGCCAGGTTATAGATAGCCAAAATGAAGGAATTCAACTCATGGCCGCCTGGTACACCGTGGTACTTGACGCCACTGTATTCACCATTCGAATTTAAGAGGGAAACGACAGGGAATTTATCTGCATTGATTTTTTCTTCAATTTCCGGACTTTCCCCCTTGTTGTATAATTCAAGATGCAGCTTGTCTCCTAATTCCGCAACATCCAACAAGAAGTCTCGCAATTCGACTGATTTTGGCAAACTTTCATCGACGATGGACACCAATGTTACTTCGCTCTCCATCTTGCCGAAGATTCCCTTTAATTGACCGCGTAACGCATCACTTAATAAAGCGCTCTTGCCTGCCGGGACAGCGGCCTGTTCTTTTTTCGCCGGTTTTTCAACTTCAGGTTCATCCTTGATTCCTAGGCGATCTTTTTCTTCTTCAATATATTTACCGGCATCCGTTGCTGCAATCGCTCCATCAGATACAGCTGTGATGATCTGACGCAAGGATTTTGGCCTTAGGTCGCCCGCTGCGTAGATACCTTTGACATTTGTCTTCATATCATCATCGGTTAAAATGTAACCAGCATGATCCATTTCGATATGGCCCTTGAAAATTTCCGTTTTCGGCTCATATCCTATGAAAACGAAAACTCCAAACGTACTGTCTTCTTCCTTCGCCTTATATTCAAATTCTTCTTTAGTCGCATTATTGATGAAACGGGCACTTTGAATCATCCCGTCTCCATATACCCCAAGGATCTCCGTATTGAATTTCACTTCAATCTTATCATTTGCCATCACTTTATCCACAATGGACGGAGCACACGAGAAGCTTGATTCCCGTGCGATGATTGTAACTTTTGTAGCAAAGCGTGTCAGGAATATAGCTTCTTCAGCGGCTGCATATCCTGCCCCGATAACGAAAACTTCCAACCCTTCAAAGAATTCACCATCACATGTTGAACAATATGCTACACCGCGGCCAGTAAATTCCTCTTCACCTGGAAATCCTAGTGTTCTTGGAGAAGCACCCGTTGCAATGATGACGGCGCGGGCATGGTAGTCCCCGCCAAGGGTTTTAACGACTTTCACCTCACCGGAGAAATCCACGCCAGTTACATCAGCTTTGGCGAATTCAACGCCAAAATCTTCGTTTTGTAGCTTCATTTCTTCAACTAACCTAGGGCCCGATATATGACGGATACCAGGATAATTGGCTATTTCCGATGTAGTTGCAGCTTGTCCGCCGCCAGTTCCTTTTTCAAGAATTATTGTTTTTAACTTAGCTCTTCCTGCATAAACGCCCGCTGAGAGGCCTGCCGGTCCGCCACCAATAATTAATAAATCATATATTTTTTTCATCTTTTGTGCTCCTTGCTGAATGATAATACGTGCTAAACTGATTATTTTGAAAAACAAAAGGCACTTATTTTAGGTAAGTGCCTTTTGTCGTAAGATCTTGTAGGACGAGTTGTCCCAGTAATCGTAATCAATGCTGGGTATGTCCATTACTTGCAGTAATGGACCATCCCATTAAAATTAAAGTTTACCTACAAGGTCTAGGCTTGGTTCAAGAGTGGCTTCACCTGGAGTCCATTTTGCAGGGCAAACTTTATCTCCATGTTCCGCTACGAATTGTGCAGCTTGAACTTTTCTTACAAGTTCTTCAGCATTACGGCCAATTCCTAGATCATTAATTTCGTATGCTTTAATTTGTCCTTCCGGATTTACGATGAAAGTTCCACGTAGAGCCAATCCATCTTCTTCAATCAATACACCGAATTGACGGGATAAAACGTTTGCTGGGTCAGCTAACATTGGATATTGGATTTTACCGATTGTATCAGTTGCATCAGCCCATCCTTTGTGGCTGAAATGAGTATCTGTTGAAACTGAGTAAACTTCACAACCAATTTCCTTGAATGTTTCATAGTTATCTTGAAGATCAGCTAATTCAGTTGGACATACGAAAGAGAAGTCAGCTGGGTAGAAAAAGAATACTGCCCATTTTCCTTTAACATCTTCAAGTGTAACTTCTTTGAATTCTCCTGCATGGTAAGCTTGTACTTTAAAATCTTCAACTTGTTTATTGATCAATGACATAATAAATTCCTCCAATAGCTATTTTTTTATCTGCTCCTGTTTATAATAATTATTAAATAGAAACTAGTCAATAAATATACCTTAATAATTTTTAAGTTCACAAATTGGTCACAGATTTTATATTGATATAAATTAATTTTTTTAAAAAACCCATAGTTCTTCAAAGTAGCATATTTAACACATTTCCAATGTTATTTCAAGGATTTAAATAAGACATATGCTCATTATTCCGTGAGATGATATCCTCTCCTTTTCAATCTAATTATAATATCCAAATGAGAATCATAAGTCGCTTCCAAATAAAATTTGCAGCTCCCCCCTCATATACTTCCCATATTTTCCATAAAAAATTCTTGGTACAAAATTTCAGGCAAAAAAAAACGAACCTTCACGGCCCGTATATTTGTAATTGGTTCTCTAAAGACTATCCTATATTTTATCAGTTATTGCTTTTTCCAAATAAGCTTTTTCGCTTCGGTGAACCTTACGGCTGTTTTCGGCCAGTTTACAACGTCCCACCATTTGTCCACATAGGCTGCCCGATTATTTTTATATTGCAGGTAATAAGCATGCTCCCATACATCCAGAACAAGGATTGGGATCGTATCCCACTGGGTCAAAACCATATGCAATTCCGATTGAAGTATTTCTAGGCGCCGTGCACGCGGAACCCAGACTAAAATCGCCCAGCCAACACCTTCTACTTGTTTGGCAGCTTCACTAAAATGGCTTTTAAAAGCTGCAAAGCTTCCAAAATCCGTCTCAATCTGTTTGAGTAAATCCCCCCTTGGCTGTCCGCCCCCTCCCGGAATCATCTCTTCCCAGAACAGCGTATGGAGATAATGGCCTGACCCATGAAAGGCAGCTTCCTTTTCCCAATGTTTCAACAGGGAAAAATCTTTCGTTTCCCTCGCTTTTTTCATCATTAATTCCGCTTTATTCAGACCATCGACATATGCTTGATGATGCTTATCATGATGCAGATACATGATTTCCCTTGAAATCGTCGGTTCCAACGCATCATAGGCATAAGGTAACGGCGGTAGCGTATGATTCCCAATTGGCACTGATTGCCTATCCTGTATACTGAATTCTCTAGCGAGTTCTTCAATTTCCTCGTAGACCCGAGCCATCTCTTCTTCAATCAGGACCATATCCTCATAATCCATTTCTTCCTCGGCCATATCTTTTGTCAACTGGGAAAGCCGTTCAATATTTGACAGCAATGGCGAATCGGTGATATCGATCTTCTCAAGATATTCCATCACCCCATCAACCCAATCACTTACCTCTTTAGCATAATCTCTTTCATCAGACATCTTGCAACCTCCTCTTATGCACATAAATCATCAAAGTATTTTATGTTTTGATTAAGCGGAGATTCCATTTATAGCAAAAAAACAGCTAGGCCTCTTAAGCCTAGCTGTTTCATTATCTTGACTGTAACATTTTCGTCCGGTAATCCGTTTCATAAAACTCCAATTCTTCACGCATGGTCTGGAATCCACTTTCCACGGCCTTCAGAATGGATATTATGCTGTCAGGTACACTTTGGTGAAATTTAATCGAGTTTTTTCCTGTATAGGCAGATCTGCTGTCCTCAAACCACCGATCAGATTTTGGGGAAAAGTATTCTTCGATACATTGATGATAAACTCTATAAAGCGTCTTTTCAGCTGCAGCTTTATTGAAAACATCATTTTTCAGAACGATTTGGCAAGCCTCCAAGCCCTCTTCACAACTTACAAGCATTCTTCTTAAACTAGAAAGGATTCCTTTATAATAGGTTTCATCCCCGCTTTTTTCCTCTTGCAGCTTAGAATAGGTCGTCTCATTTAGAAATTCCTCTAGTTGAGCCACTGTCGTTTCTAAAAACCCTTTTACATCCTCAAGCTGAGATTTTACCAATGTATTCCCCAACCGTGAACCCTCCTCAAAATGATTAAGATTGAATATAATAGTCAACATGTGACTCTATATCATATGGTTTAGCTTGGTCAATAGATATAAACACTTTCTCCAATTTTTCAAAATCTATATTTTCGAAATAACCAGCCATCTCTTTTTCTGCATTTATATAAATACGTTTTCGGTTAACCAGGCCCGGGTCTTTGAGTAGACAGACCATCGCAATGATATCGGCCATATAAATATCTCTGTTAGGGCTTTTGAATATAGGATTGGCAGGATATGGGGTCCAACGGGTGACCATCTCATCAAAATAACGAAGATACAGTACATTCAGCGTCTTTTCTTCTCCATCCTTTATGTATTGTATAACGGATCGATTAAAGAAGTCCTCAGGTGAATTTGACTTTTCCTTTTCAAGCCCAAATCCATTGCATGCTACAATTCGCACCTGCCATCCCCCCGTATTCATTTTTTTCTATATTATCACAATTTATTGAAAAATGTTATTCGATTGTTTGCTGAAATTTTTCAAAAAACAGATCGGCTTCACCATTTTCAAAGCTATCATCCGAATTATCTGCGAGAGGCGGTAATTCATCAATTGAATTCAGGCCGAAGTAATCCAAAAACTCTTTTGTTGTCCCATATAAATAAGCCCGGCCCGAGCCTTCAGCACGTCCGACCTCTTTTATTAAGACTTTTGTGACAAGTGTATGAATGGGGCGTTCCGTTTTCACTCCGCGTATTTCATCAATTTCAGCTCTAGTAATCGGCTGCTTATAGGCAATGATTGCGAGTGTTTCCAAAGCCGCCTGGGACAATCCTTGAGTGCTTGATGTTTCCACCAGCCTTTTCAAGTAATCCGAGTGCTCTTTCTTAGTCGTCATTTGATAAACACCCGCTATTTCGATCACCTGAATCCCGCGTACATCCGATATATATTCTTCCTTTAAACTTTCAACGATGTCGGTTGCTTGATATTCCGTAATTTCCAGGACAGAGGCAATTTGTTTGACGGATAGCCCTTCATCTCCGGCAGCAAACAATAATGCCTCAAGAATCCCTTTCCAATTAATAACTTCCAACTGGTTCTACACCTTCCTTAGCAGCAATCATGATATCCGAAAAATTATCTTCCTGTTCAACGATGATTTCATTTAATTTCATCAGTTCCAGCACCGCCATAAACGTGATGACGATATGCTCTTTAACCGGGATCGAGAACAGTTCAAAAAAACTTTTCTTTCCTTTAATCGATTGTAGCTCAATCATGATTTCATCCATTCTTTTCTCTATCGATATCTCTTGTTTCGTTACCTTCGTGTAAAGCGGCTTTTGAATTTTTTGCCTTCGCAGCAGTTTTTGAAGAGCCCCCAACATATCGTATAGACTTATATTCAACTCTTGCTTATCATTTTCCGCTTCTTTTACATAAACTGATAAATCACTTGGGGGTTTGGTGAAAATCAAGCTTCTTTCTTCTTCCATCCCTTTAAATTCTTGGGCTGCATTTTTATACTTTTTATATTCTAATAGTTTTTCCACAAGCTCATCCCGTGGATCTTCCTCAAATATTTCGCCATCTTCATCCATCATTAGTTCATCTTCATGCTTTGGAAGCAACGTTTTACTCTTGATGGCAAGCAGCGTTGCAGCCATCACCAGATATTCGCTGGCGACATCCAATTCAAGATGCTGCATCGTATGGATGTAACTTAGGTATTGATCTGTAATATCAGCCATCGGAATATCGTAGATGTCTATTTCCAGGCGATTAATCAAGTGCAGAAGTAAATCCATCGGTCCTTCGAAAGCGTCAATTTTTATATTATAACCCATTAAATTACCTCATTTAAATCTAATTGGCCGATATAGACCTATTTCTTTTACTAATCAAGTATAGTGGATTGCCGCCCTTTATCCAAATAATAATTTACTGACCTCAGAAAACTTTTTATTTGGGATTACCGTCAAATGGGTTGTTGCCCAATCACATTCCGAAATCCAACATAACCTAGAAATGTAAGAATAGCAGAACAAAGGAGGTACTCATTATGGGTTCAGGTGGTTTTGGAAACGGCGGCGGATTCGCGTTTATTGTAGTATTGTTCATTTTATTAGTTATCGTCGGTGCTTCTTGGTGTTAAATGAAGACCGTTGAATCAAGCTGATTGCCTTGCAATCGGCTTTCTTTATTTTCCAAGAAAAAATTCTATGCTAAACTTAGTGAGTATGCATAGCGGTGTTAAGCTATAAGAAATGGCTTTTTGCCTTACTTTAGATGATTCCATCAAACAAAAGGGGTGCTCCTATTGAATTACGCGGAAGACTACCTTTCTTTCCTTGTCCATTTCCATGGTCCAAGGGATTACTTCGAATGTCATGAAATACTTGAAGAATATTGGAAGGAAACCGCACCAAAAGACCGTGACTCTCATTGGGTCGGGCTCATTCAAATTGCGGTTGCCCTGTATCATGATCGCAGGGGAAATAAAAAGGGGGCTGCAAGGACCCTGTCTAAAGCCCTGGCAAATCTCCGCCTTAAAGAGGCCGAGCTCCTAAAGTTGGGACTCGATACAGAACGACTGTTCAAATTGCTCGGGGACACCCATGTGCGAATGTTATCACAAAAGCCATATAAAAGCATTAATCTGCCGATAGCCGATCAAAGCTTGATCGAAAAATGCCAGTCCATCTGTTTGCAAGAAGGGTACATATGGGGTACAGCTAGCGACTTGGCTAATTCATCAATAGTTGATAAGCATCTAATGCGTGACCGTTCGGATGTCATTTCAGAAAGGGCTCGGCAGCTATCTCTACGAAAAACAAGAATGGAGGACCGCCCTTAAAGGCGGTCCTCCATTCAAGCTTTCATATTCAAAAATCTTCACACCTGTCAAGAAAGCTTTCCGTAAACTCATTTGCTTTTAATTCTTTGTCAGGATATTGCTCCTTGATGGCCCTGACCATCGTTTTGCCGATACCTTGCTTCCGGAAGGATGGATTTACGGATATATGCTGTATCTCAATGTGGTTTGGAGAGACTTCTATCCCGATCAGGCCCGTAATCTCTTCATCTTTCCATAAGAACAGCTGTAGATTTTCATCCGTTTCATAATTCTTCATCGTATTCCGAAGCGTTTTTATCTCTTTTTCATTTGGCATGAAAGATAATAATCCCATGGCAAACTTCTCATAACTTTTCTTATACTTAATCAACATAATATCCCTCGTTACTAAATAACGTTTTTATTATCTTCCCGTTTCCAATTAATTTGCTTTGAATAATAATCCTCACATATAACATTTACATCATACATAAAAACTTCGTTCGTTTCAACATCACTTTCAGCACTTTATTTATCGATGTGCTATGTGCTAAGCGATAAACAGCCAATATATGATTCCCCACATCAAAGCGATAATAAGCATCATAAGTAAAAGAGTCTTATTACTTTTCCTCATCCCATACTCCCTTTATGAATGGTCCAAATATTTAAATAACGAATTCATTCTACTATAACTTAACACAATCTGACAAATATCCTTGCAATCTTGCTTCGATTTTACTACATTGGTAAAGTGATCTAGGTTCATAGAGTGCCCTCTTAGGTATAAAAGACAGAGATACACCCAATTTCTACGTTAAAAGAACGTAGCTGCCTTGGGCAATATAAATTTTTTTCAGGAAAATATGTATCTTTTTTATCCTTTGTTTCGTCAAATACTATGAATCTGATTTAAAGTGCCGCCCTTTTATTGAAAGATTCCCAAATCAGCAGGAAAAGTTAAGGAGGATTATCATGAAAAAAATGAATAAATGGGTCATTGTGACCATTTTATTATGTCTATTATTGCCATATAAAGCTTTTGCAGATGCAGCTGTTGGTGAAATGATCGTCACACTTGGTGAGAATTTGACAAATGAACAAAAAAATATGATTTTATCTGAAATGAAAGCACCAAACGATGTTGAGGTTCTAACGGTTACAAATGCGGAGGAACATGAATACTTAGGAGACTATATCGCTAGCCGTCTGATCGGTACAAAAGCGATTTCATCTTCTGCCATCACTTTGGAGGAAAAAGGTACAGGACTTAAACTGGAGTCAAAAAACATCAACTGGGTTACCGATGAAATGTATATCAATGCACTGGCAACTGCTGGAGTAAAAGATGCTACCGTTTATGTCACAGCACCTATACCCGTTTCCGGTACAGCGGCTTTGACAGGAGTCATTAAGGCCTATGAAATCTCTGCCGACAAGAAGATTCCTGAGGATGTGAAACAGGCAGCGAATGAAGAAATGGTGAAAACAGCAAAATTGGGTGATGAAATCGGTACAGAAGAAGCTTCAGCACTGGTTACGAAAATCAAAGAGGAAATGGCTGCAAATCCACCAGCCAATACTGAAGAGGTCCGCGAGGTTGTCGAATCTTCAGCAAAAGACCTTGGCATCACCTTAAATGATGCCCAAGTTCAAAGTTTAATTGATTTATTCAATAAGCTAAAAGAATTGGATATTGATTGGAACGCTGTCGGTGATCAGCTTACAGCAGCTAAAGATAAACTTTCCCATTTTCTTGAATCCGAAGAGGGTCAATCATTTTTGGATAAATTGAAAGAAGTCTTCAGTAGTTTAATAGACGCAATCAAGTCACTTTTCAGCTGAATCAAATAAAAAAAGGATGGCCAATGCCATCCTTTTTTCTATTCTTTAGTGACGACTGCCGCTTGATGAAGGGCCAAATCCAAATGGATAAGATCTTCGTACGTCTCACGTTTGATGACCAAACGGGCTTCTCCATTTTCGGCAAAGACGACAGCCGGTCTTGGAATCCGATTGTAATTATTCGACATGGAATATCCATATGCCCCAGTACAAAATACCGCCAAGACATCACCGCGGCCGGCTTTTGGCAATGGTAAATCCCAAATCAACATATCTCCGCTTTCACAGCATTTCCCGGCAATGGACACTGTCTCTTCTACAGGGTCAAGCGGCCGGTTTGCTAGAATGGCATCATATTTCGCTTCGTAAAGTGCGGGACGTATATTATCACTCATGCCCCCATCAACGGCAATATATTTACGGACATTAGGAACTTCCTTTTCAGAACCGACCTTGTACAGTGTCACACCGGCGTCTCCGACTAATGAACGGCCAGGTTCGATCCAGATTTCAGGCATCACTAAATCAGAATCAGCAATCAGGTTCTGCACTTCCCTAACGATTTCCTCAACATATTGAGACGCCGGTAGCGGATCGTCCTCTTGTGTATACCGAATCCCGAACCCACCTCCGAGATTCAATACCTTTGGTTGAAACCCTACCGATCCGTGCCAATCATTCAGCTTGCCGATAATTTTTTGGGCTGCAAGAAGGAAACCGGTCGTTTGAAAGATCTGGGAACCGATATGACAGTGAAGCCCCAGCACTTCGAGGAATTCACTTTGCAGCGCTTGCCGAAGGGCAGCTTCGGCCTGGCCGTTGATAAGGTCAAAACCAAATTTCGAATCTTCTTGCCCTGTCAAAATATAATCATGCGTATGGGCTTCGATACCAGGTGTTACACGAAGAAGGATTTTCACCTTTTGTTCACGGTTTGTACAAATTTCTTCCAACAGTGTCAACTCTGAAAAATTATCGACTACTATACAGCCAATGTCATGATCCAAAGCCATATGTAGCTCTTCTTCACTTTTGTTATTTCCATGGAAGTGAATCCGTTCCGTTGGGAAATTTGCCTTAATTGCCGTATATAATTCCCCTGCTGAGACAACATCGAGAGAAAGTCCTTCTTGCTCTGCCAACTGGATCATGGCAATCGAAGAAAAGGCCTTACTTGCGTAAGCAACTTGAGCTGAAATCCCCAATTCCTCAAAAGTTCTCTTGAACCCTCTTGCCCGTTCGCGAATTAGCTCTACATCATAAACATATAATGGCGTTCCAAATTGCTCGATCAATTCGATCGTGTCCACTCCGCCAATCTCCAGATGTCCACGTTCATTTACACCACCGGTTCCGTACAAATGCATGATAGCCTCACCTTCCTGACTTAAAACTAAAGATTAATAAGAAATGAGGCAGCCACAAATAAAGAAACCCTGCTGTAAAAGGCCCTCTATATGAACAAGCCTCATCCGAATCGATATCCCATGTAAATATTGTTCTCTATGACTGCTTGGTAGTTCGAAGGGAAAGACAGATTGGTTTAAACTCCAAAGAGTCATAGTAGCTCTATCTCTTTGTGAAGCCTAACAATACCTCTTTATCCGAATAAAATTAAATTACCACAACTTTTCGACAACATCAACCTTTAGATTTTCTCGGCTGCCTATATAGATCCTGGGGATGTACAATACTCGGACGTTCTATAGTGCCAGGATAAGGTCTTCTTAATATTATATGTGACAGGGCCTTTGGCTGAAACGGGAGAAGCGGCCATAAATAAGGCGTATTTAACGTTTTTATACTAGTAAGCATAATAATGTAGAGTGTGATGCCTATGACTAGGCCAGGCACTTTAAATAAAGCGACCAATACTAGCAGGACTAAACGGGAAATTTTATTTGCAACTCCTAATTCTAAACTTGGAGTGACAAATGTACCGATTGTCGCTACGGAAGCGTAGAGAACCACCTCAGGAACAAATAGACCAACATCTATCGCTATCTGTCCTATCAAAACTGCCGCAACCAAGCCCATTGCCGTAGAAAGCGGGGTCGGGGTATGAACGGCTGCCATCCTTAGAAATTCTATCCCAATATCGGAAATGAAGATTTGGATCACAATGGGTATATGCGTTTTATCATTCGGCCCGATATACTCGAACTTCTCCGGCAGGAGGGAAGGCTCTAAACAAAACAATAACCAAATCGGCAGCAAGAATAACGAAACGAAAATCCCGAGAAACCGGACCCAGCGCACCAAGGTCCCAACGGCAGGTGCCTGCCGATACTCCTCAGCGTGCTGCATGTGATGAAAAAGGGTGGACGGGGTAATGATGACACTCGGTGACGTATCCACATAAATAAGGACATGCCCCTCAAGTAAATGCGTTGCCGCCACATCAGCCCGTTCCGTATATCTGACAAGCGGGTATGGGTTATATTTTTGCTTGACGATGAACTCTTCGATCGTTTTATCGGACATCGTTATGCCATCAACTTCAATACTATTCAATTCCTTACGAACGATTTCTATTAAATCCGGATCGGCAATATCTTTAATGTAGCCGATGGATATATCCGATTTCGATCGTTCCCCTACATGCAACATTTCGAAACGTAATCTTTCATCCCGGATTCTTCGTCTGGTTATCGCTGTATTAATGATGATATTCTCGACAAAACCGTCCCTTGATCCACGGACGACTTTTTCCGTATCGGGTTCTACTGGCTGTCTCCCGGGATAACTCCTGACATCCACAACCAATCCTATTGGTTTACCATCAACAACAACGACTATTAAACCGGATAATACCTGATCAACAAGCTCATCCATCGTCTTTATTTCCTCAACGGATTGGTGTACAAGCAGCTCTTTGACTGCATCAAAAACTTTAGTAGTCAAGATTTCCGCATTTTTGTTATGGATAAGAGAATCAAGGATATCAATGATGTACTCTGTATCCGTCAGCCCGTTTATATAGTATAGATGCACATCTTTTCTTAGGACCTTTATCCTTCTTACACCTAAGTCGAAGCTGACGCCCAGACCTACATTCTTTTCCATGTATGCGTCAACTTCCGCTACCCTATCCGGAATCGGTTTCATGTTTTCAGGTTTTTCTGAAGTCATCATGACCACTCCTTTCCAATATGATTTCCACCGCTAGCTTCGTTATCGGTGCTCCTCTTTTAAAATCGTCCTGATGGGACATTTTTCCGATATCCCCTATCCCCACTACTATGGGAACATGTAATTGATCGATGCAATACACCGTATCTCCAGTTATCTTGCCGAGTTCAAATTCTTCGGCGCCGTATTTATCAACCCCGTTCGGTGTCAGGTTACCATCACGGTCAATACAGATATCCACCTTGGTCCATTCTTCCCTTCTAGTCTTTGAAGCGACCGCTATCACACCAAGGACATGAATATCAGGGTGACTGGCAACTACCTTCATTGCCTGTTCGCCTGATCCTTCACCGATAAAGCCGCTATCATCAAACATGACCAATACAGGATCATACTTCGCCTTTTTTATTAATTCAACTAGCTCCAAGCCCGTATATCGTGATGGATTACCTTGGGACATCGAGATACACCTTCCCCCTATTTCCTTGGCTACATGCTCGACAGCCCGTTTCGCATACTCATCTCCATCCGTAATCAATATCACTTTTCGTTTGGTCACCATCTTGGGCCTACCTTTCATCATCAGGAATAGTTACCTCATAAACCTATAAATCCACTAAATACATCCATTGGAATAATGATCCGGCTATTTTTCCCAATACAAGTGCCATTAACAGATAAATGATTTTCTCTTGAATTCCGATTCGCTTTGACAGAACCGGAAACACATTCAGGACTTCAGTTAGGGCAGCAGCAAGCATTCCATTAAATATCCCGTCAGCCAAACCGATCGGAATTAATAAAAAATATGGGAGGGAAAGTTCCGTTTCCTGTAATCCTAACCATGTTCCTGCGACAACGCCGGCAATGATGGCTCCTTCGTAGTAATGAATCATCTTCATTGTTTTTGTTAGCTGAGTCAGTCTCGGAATCACCCCAAGTACAGTTAAAAACGCTACAAAACCGGCACCTGTCGCAAAACCCCCGGCTAAACCGACAAAGATTCCAAAGATAATTTTACCGGTCATCAAGGTGTCGCACATTCTCCTTATTTTCATTCATGATTACATAACTGTCCAAATCCTGCTGATAGTTGAACATTTCAACCTCGAGCGGACTAGGTTCCTCATTGAAGCGTTTTTTAAAAAAGTGATTAAAAAATAGAATCATGCCCATACCAAGGCCGAAGCTATATGGGATTTGGATCAATAACGGCTTTTCATCCACTTTTCCCGTGATTATAGTGAAGATTTTTTGATGCACTTCCCCCATGCTGACATCCACATGAAAATTCATGATCGTCATCCCGCCGCCGACAAATAACAAAAACCAAACTAAGGCGAATGTCAGGTATGACATTTTCTTTTTCGAGAGGATGATTTCGATGATCGTTTGGGAGGGCCCGAATGTCTCCAGTTCAATAGTCGGATCCATCTTGCGGATGGCCACGATAACTTGAGCCAAATCAACGACAATAATATTCTTATCTTCCTTCTTGACCGTTAATAATATAATTTCTTCAATAATGTTAATCACTTCTTCAGGTCCGATTATCCTTGCAATATCTTTTATCCTCACCGTTTGATTTCCCTTTACTTGTACACGGTTCCTCATCCTGATATATACAACTGCCACTATCATCACATCCCGACCTTTTATTTCCTTATGCTAGTAGTATGGTTTGGAAGCAGTTTGAAAATGCAGGAAGTGAACCATGTCCAAATATTACTAATTTGAAAATAAAAAAAGACACGCTGCAATGACAGCATGTCTTTTTGATTACAGATATACATTAATGAGTGGGGAAGAAAATCAGCTGAATCAAAAATATTAATCCAAAAATATAAATGAGGGGATGTACCGATTTTCCCTTTCCACTGAATACCTTCATAAGGGGAAATGTAATGAACCCGATTGCAATCCCTGTAGATATACTTGAAGTAAGCGGCATCGTTAAAATGATCGCAAATGCCGGAAATGCCTCATCGAAAATTTTCCAATTTACTTTAGCCAGCCCTTCCATCATGAAACATCCTACAATGATCAAAACGGGAGCTGTGATTGCTTGAACGGAAGAAATTGCCGATATCAATGGAGAAAAGAAAATCGATGCAGCAAACAAGATTGCCACGACAGTAGCGGTTAATCCCGTACGTCCGCCTGCGGCCACTCCCGTGCTCGATTCAACATAGGCCGTCGAAGGACTTGTACCAAACATCGAGCCGACTGTCGTCGCGATCGCATCACCTAAAAAGGCTTTCTTGGCACGAGGGATTTTCCCATCCTTCGTCAATCCAGCCTGTTCCGTCACGCCAATCAAGGTTCCTGTCGTATCAAAGATCGTCACAAGTAAAAAGGCGAAAACAATTGAATATAATGAATTCGTGAAGACCCCAGCAATATCGATATCGAAAAATACCGGTGTTGGAGGCACAGATAAGACCCCATCAAAGTTGAGCAAATCGATAAAGTAGCCAATGATTGCCGTAATGATCATACCAATGAAAATTGCCCCTTTAATATTACGGGCCATAAAAATCAAGGTAATGAATAACCCTGCTAACGCTAAAACGGTTCCAGGCTGGTGCAAATCACCAAGCGTAACCATCGTTGATTCATTAGGCACTACGATTCCGGCATTTTTCAATCCGATAAACGCAATGAATAAACCAATTCCGGATGTGATGCCATATTTTAATGAGTTAGGAATCGCATCAATTATCATTTTACGCAAGCTTGTCACGCTAATTAATAGAAATAGCAAACCGGCAATGAAAACCGTACCGAATACGGTCTGGTATGAAAGGCCCTGTGCCCCCACTACGCTGGCAAAATAAGCATTCAAGCCCATTCCTGGTGCTATCGCAATCGGGTATTTTGCAACAAGCCCCATGATAAGGGTACCAATCACCGCTGATATGACCGTTGCCATGAAAACTTGTTCAAATGGAATTCCGATTGAAGACAATAAAGCCGGATTCACAATAAGGATATAAACCATAGTTAAAAATGTCGTAACACCCGCCATGACTTCTGTACGGACATCCGTCCCATTTTCTTTCAGGGAGAAAAACTTTTTCAAAAACATATTTTAGACCTCCAGATCTAAAGGAAACACCGACAACCGTTTGCACGAAAAGACAAGGTGTCCTAAAATTGTACTGCATCGACGTTTTTCCTGATCGTTAATCATTGAAAGAAAGATAAAAAACGAATGAGAAACGCGACCTTTACTATAATATTCGTTTTTATTCTTAAATTCAACTAAAAATTCGACCCCATTCATATTTTCGCCCTACCTGATAAGGAATCACTTTTACTTTTTCCTAAAATCAAGATTTATTTTCAGCTCAATAAAAAAACCACATGAATCACTGATTCATGTGGTTTTTCATTTGCTGAAGAATCTTCTTTTCCAGCCTTGACACCTGGACTTGGGAAATACCAAGCCTTGCCGCCACTTCCGATTGCGTCTGATCTTTATAATACCTCAGGAAAACAATCAGCCTTTCACGTTCATTCAATTCATGTATGGCTTCTTTCAAAGCGATTTGATCGAACCAGGATGTTTCATTATGGTCGGCAATCTGGTCAAGAAGAGTAATCGGATCTCCATCATTTTCGTAAACCGTTTCATGGATGGATGAAGGGCTCCTGCTAGCTTCTTGGGCCATGATGATTTCCTCTGGCGACAGCTCTAGATGTTCCGCCAATTCATTGACAGTCGGAACACGGCCATACGTTTTTGAAAGTTCCTCTTTGGCCCTGCGAATTTTATTCGCCATTTCCTTTAATGACCGGCTTACTTTAACCGTCCCGTCATCACGGATAAAACGTTGGATTTCACCAATGATCATAGGCACCGCATACGTTGAGAATTTCACTTCAAACGATAAATCAAATTTATCCACGGACTTCAACAGGCCAATACAGCCTATTTGATAAAGGTCATCCGGTTCGTAACCTCGATTGAGGAATCTTTGCACCACTGACCATACAAGCCTCAGATTGCTGTTGACAATCAGGTTCCTCGCATCTTGGTCACCGCTCTGGCTGCGTTGGATTAAATTCCGCAATTCCTCATCTTTTAAATGGGGCTGGCCTTTCTTGCTCTTCTCGTTTTTAACCTCCACATCCATATGCAAGTCTCCCTTAATTGCACAAAGCTCTGCTTGTAGTTAAGTGCTTTTTTAATCGAATGATCGTGCCTTCGCCCTTGTGGGAAATTATATTGATTTCATCCATGAAGTTTTCCATGATGGTGAATCCCATACCGGAACGTTCAAGTTCGGGTTTTGTCGTAAATAACGGCTGTTTAGCCTCCTCGACGTCTTCAATGCCCAGTCCTTCATCCCGGATGGTCAATTCCACAGTATCGCCTTCGATGACCACTGAAATGTAGACCCAACCTTCCGGGTCACTTTCATAACCATGGATAATCGAATTCGTAACGGCTTCTGACACGACAGTCTTGATCTCTGTCAATTCATCCATCGTCGGGTCCAATTGGGCAATGAAAGCCGCAACAGTTACCCTGGCAAAAGATTCATTTTGGCTAAGTGCAGAAAATTTCGTTTCCATTTTATTTTTCATCTTAGGCAACCCCCAGTCTTTGCAAAGCGTTTTTTTCGGATAGTTCCATTTTAACAATTTTAAACAACCCTGACATCTCAAATAACCGCTTTACTGCTGGAGAAATTGCACAGACCACCATTTCACCTTGTTTTTTGTTTACCTGCTTATAGCGCCCTAAAATAACTCCGAGCCCCGAACTGTCCATAAAATCCAATTCTTCCATGTTAAGGATGATATGTTTGATATTATGCTTTTGAATGGCTGCCTCTGCCTGGTTTTTCAGCTTTTCTGCTGTATGATGATCCAAATCACCTTTGAGACGAATGCACAATACGCTGTTTTTCGCCTCCATATTAATCGTAAGACTCATTATATACAGCCTCCTTCACTGTCTTATAAAGAGTCAAATTCTCTTTTTCACCTGCCGATTCCTCCTTACTAGCAAAACTAGTGGAGTTTCGCCTAAATTAGTACGATTAACAGGCAATGCGACAATTTATTCTATTTTGCCTGGGTAAACATGCCGAAAGCCCTTTTATACAATTGCCACCAGCTGGCATTTTCAACAGTTTCCTTCGCAACGATCGGAGATTCGACATACACCTTACCGTTTTTCTTCAATTCAAGCGTACCAATTTCATCGCCTTTTTTAATCGGGGCATCCAAATCTTTATCAAGCGTAATTTTTTTTGTAAAGTCCTTTGCCGTTCCGTTTTTGGCTGTCAAAACTGAAATAGGTTCACTTGTGACCCCCACCACGGATTTTTTGTGTCCTTTACTTACCTTGGCTTCACCTAACACCTCGCCGCGCTTATAAATCGGGTATGTGATGTATTGTGAAAATGCATAATCTAACATCTTGGTGACCTGAGCGTTTCGTTCTTTTGGAGAAACGGCTCCGAAAACCACAGCAATGACACGCATATTCCCTTTTTTAGCAGTAGCTGTCAAACAATACTTCGCTTCATTTGTGAATCCTGTCTTCAATCCATCGACCCCAGGGTAAAATTTCACTAATCTGTTCGTGTTGACAAGCCAGAATTTCTTTTCGGTATTTTCACGGAGATAATCTTCATATGTACCCGTGAACCTTGTAATCGTATCGTATTTCAATAATTCCTTTGCCATGATCGACATATCATGTGCCGAACTGTAATGATCTTTAACAGGAAGGCCTGTTGCGTTTTGGAACTTTGTATTTTTCAACCCGAGATCTTTCGCCTTTTTGTTCATTTTCCTAACAAACTCTTCTTCCGATCCAGCTAGACGTTCAGCCATCGCCACCGATGCATCATTCGCCGAACCAATCGAGATGCCCTTGAGCATTTGTTCTGTGGTCATTTCTTCACCTGGCTCGAGAAAGATCTGGGAACCGCCCATCGATGCTGCATACTCACTAGTCCTGATTTTCTCCTTCATGCTAAGTTCGCCTTTATCGATCGCTTCCATGATCAGCAGCATCGTCATGATTTTCGTCATGCTTGCCGGTGAAAGACGAACATCTGCATTTTTATCATAGAGAACAGTACCTGTATCCCGTTCAATCAAAATAGCGGATTTAGCATTTGCCGCCAATTCGACCCCTTTTTCTTCAGCTGCTTTTGTATGCGGGATGCTAAAACCCAATGCTACCAAAACGGTTAAAAATAGAGAAAGAATCCGCTTCATCTCCATACCCTCCAATCTTTATAGATTTTATTTTTTCCATTAAACCCATTTTTATACAAATAAAGATGAATTTTGAAACATATACTGGATATAGGGTAACAAAGTGAACCAAATTAAAAGAGGATGCGCATGGGCATCCTCTTTTAACATTCAATGAGATAAACGTAAAAAGCCGCTCAATAGCGGCCTTTTTACGTTCATTCCATAATCTCTTTATAGATCAATGTAGGTTTTTCTATTTTCTCTTTTGAAATCGCAATGCTTTCATACAATTTTTCTTTTACCTTTGAAACATCTTCAAAATTGCTGTAAATCGTCACTAGGGATTCACCTTTTGCCACGGTTTCCCCGATTTTTTTACGAAGTACCAGTCCGACTGCCAAATCAATCTCTGATTCTTTTGTTGCACGCCCGGCGCCTAAAAGCATGGCTGCCGTTCCTACTTCATCAGCGATGATTTCCGATACATATCCGTCCTCTTTCGCTTCCAGCTCGAAAGTATGAGCAGCCTGCGGTAGTTTTTCCGGCTGATCCACAACCGAACCATCGCCTCCCTGCGCTTCTAGGAAAACCTTGAATGAGTTAAGTGCAGAACCATCCTTAATCGCATTTTCCAGCAAGGTTCTTGCTTCTTCCAGCGAGCTTGCCTTTTTGGCAAGGTATACCATATGGCTTCCTAGTGTTAAAGAAAGTTCCGTTAAATCTTCCGGTCCCTCTCCTTTAAGCGTATCGATGGCTTCCTTCACTTCTAAAGCATTTCCGATTGCGTAACCCAACGGTTGGCTCATATCGGAAATGACTGCCATCGTGTTTCGTCCCACATTGTTTCCAATGCTAACCATTGCATGGGCCAACTCTTCGGAATCTTCGAGAGTTTTCATGAAAGCGCCCGCTCCCGTTTTAACATCAAGTACGATTGCATCAGCACCAGCGGCGATTTTCTTACTCATGATCGAGCCAGCAATCAAACCGATACTGTTTACGGTAGCCGTAACATCGCGCAATGCATATAACTTTTTGTCGGCTGGAGTCAGGTTACCACTTTGTCCAATGACAGCTATCTTATTTTTATTAACAAGTCGAATGAACTCGTCATTTTCTATTTCGACATGAAATCCTTTTACAGACTCCAACTTATCGATCGTTCCGCCTGTATGACCAAGACCGCGTCCTGACATCTTTGCCACTGGAACACCTACAGCAGCAACCAATGGTCCAAGCACTAGAGTCGTGGTATCACCAACACCGCCTGTTGAATGTTTATCGACCTTAATTCCTTCAATCATCGATAAATCAATTTGATCTCCTGATTCGACCATTGCCATGGTCAGATCAGCACGTTCCTTCTCATTCATGCCTTTGAAATAAACTGCCATTGACCAAGCGCTCATTTGGTAATCCGGAATCGATCCATCGGTAAACCCTTTGATGATGAACTGTATTTCTTCCGTAGTAAGCGCCTTTCCATCACGCTTTTTCTCAATTAAATCTACCATTCTCATATTGGAATCCCCACTTTTTCAAAGACACCGCATCTCTTTAGGTGTACTTGTATTTTTTTGTTCGTTTTATATGTCTTTAACGATATGCTTAACAAATTCAAGAAAACTGCTTTTCACTTTTTCAGTCGTTTCAATAACCTCTTCATGAGACAATGGCTGATCAAGAATACCTGCGGCCATATTTGTAAGGCATGAAATTCCGAGCACCTTCATACCACTATGCCTAGCTACGATAACTTCCGGAACTGTCGACATACCAACTGCATCCCCGCCAAGGATCCTTGCCATTTTCACTTCTGCCGGTGTCTCATAGGTCGGTCCTGTATTTCCGATATAGACACCTTCTTTAATATCCAATCCTAGTGAAGCTGCTATTTTTTTTGCCTGCGTCCGAAGGTCTTTATTATAAGCCTCCGACATATCAGGGAATCTAGGGCCGAAACGCTCTTCATTAGGACCAATCAATGGATTTGCCCCCATCAAATTAATATGATCCGTAATGAGCATCAAATCACCTGGTTCATAGCTTTCATTAACGCTTCCCGCAGCATTCGTTACAATTAATTGCTCAACGCCAAGTAGTTTCATTACACGTACAGGAAAAGTGACCTTCTCCATGGAATACCCCTCATAAAAGTGGAAACGTCCTTGCATGGCTACAACTTTTTTGCCACTTAATTGTCCAATGACAAGCTGTCCAGCGTGTCCCTCAACAGTCGATACCGGGAATTCCGGGATTTCGTGGTATGGAATAGTCATCGGATTTTCAATTTCATCCGCCAATACACCAAGCCCGGAACCAAGAATCAGTCCTATCTCCGGAGTGCCTTCAATTTTACTTTTTATAAATGACGCAGCAGTCTCTATTTTATTAAACATCTATTTAATCTCCCCTAAATTTAAATCGCCCAATATATTTTTTCCAAAGGCAGGCATTTTCACATCAAAATTAGCAGCGACCGTCGCCCCAATATCAGCAAATGTATCTCTTATCGGGAGTTCGGCACCTTCCGTAAATCGTTTTGAATAAACTAATAATGGAACATATTCACGTGTGTGATCGGTTCCTTCATGGACCGGATCATTCCCGTGATCGGCAGTGATGATCAATAAATCATCCTCATTCAGTTTATCAAGGACTTCCGGCATCCGAGCATCGAATTCTTCCAATGCCTTTCCGTATCCCTCTGGATCGCGGCGGTGACCGTATAAAGCATCGAAGTCGACTAGGTTAAGGAAACTTAACCCTTTGAAATCCTGTTCTACCGTTTGGATTAATTTATCCATTCCATCCATATTGGATACTGTCCTCAATGATTCAGTGACGCCCTCCCCATCAAAGATATCAGAGATTTTCCCGATTGCGAGCACATCATATCCAGAATCTTTCAATTCATCCATTACCGTCCGGTTAAAAGGCTTCAACGCATAATCATGACGATTAGACGTTCTTTTAAAGTTGCCTGGTTCACCTGTGAACGGTCTGGCAATCACGCGTCCAACCTTGAACTCATCAGCCATTGTCACTTCACGGGCAATTTCACAAATCTTGTATAATTCGTCTATCGGGACGATATCTTCATGTGCAGCAATCTGCAATACGGAATCAGCTGATGTATAAACGATCAGCGCACCCGTTTTCATATGTTCCTCGCCAAGCCTTTCGATGATTTCCGTGCCGCTTGCCGGGACGTTCCCAATAATTCCCCGACCCATCTTCGCCTCGAGCTCATTGACTAATAATTCCGGGAAACCATCCGGAAATACACGGAATGGAGTCGATATATTCAATCCCATGATTTCCCAATGTCCAGTCATCGTATCTTTACCTGTAGAGGCTTCCTTCATTTTCGTATAGTATGCGAGAGGTTGCTGAGCTTTATCAATCCCCTTGATTTCACGGATATTGCCTAAACCCAATTTAGCGAGTGTCGGCATGTTCAATCCATTCATTCTTTCTGCTATATGGCCAAGTGTATCCGCCCCTTTATCGCCGAATAAATCTGCATCAGGTGCTTCGCCAATCCCAACTGAATCCATAACTATTACAAATATTCGTTTAAATGCTGAATTCCCTTTCATGAGTCATTCCTCCTAAAATAGTAAATCACTTTTTATACTCTCTATAATACCCTTATTCTGCTCAGTTACTCTTCATTTAAATGAAATCGCGAGAACGTCAGAAGTCTGACCTCTCTACATTGTAAACGATTACCATGATGGAGACAAATAATATATTTCGGAATGAAACAAAGTGCCCCAAGATGCACGTTGGAATCATTTGCAGCCCTTATAGCAGTCAAGTGAAAACGAAGAAAAAAGGCTGCTCCTCCAACTGCCTCGCAGTTAAACTCACAACCTTTTCTATCATTCTACTATTCTTTTAAGCTCGCGGATGGAATTTTGAATATACATCCTTGATCCGTACGTTCGTTATATGTGTATAAATTTGAGTTGTCGAAATATCAGCATGACCAAGCATTTCTTGGACGGCACGTAAATCAGCCCCATTCATCAATAGATGTGTTGCGAAAGAATGTCTTAGTGTATGCGGTGTAATTTCTTTTTCAATTTGTGCCGATTTTACAAGTTTTTTTAGAATCTTCCAAAATCCCTGCCTTGTCAGCCTGTTTCCATGATGATTCAAAAAAAGTGAATCTGTCCTGTGCTTGGGACTGGCCATTTTCCCCCGGGAACTTTCCATATAATGTTCAATCGCACCCAATGCAGTTTGTCCAATCGGAATGATTCTCTCTTTATTTCCTTTCCCTACGCATCGGACAAAACCCATCGATGCATGGACATCACTCACATCCATGGATATCAACTCACTGACACGCATACCCGTCGCATACATCAGTTCTAGCATCGCCTTATCGCGTAAACCGAATTCATCCATTTTCTTCGGGGCTTCCAATAGTGCTTCAACCTCTTCCATGCTTAATACCTTTGGAAGGTTTCGTTCCGGTTTTGGCGTTTCTATATGTATGGACGGATCCTGCTCGGTTACTTTTTCCCTTAGAAGAAATTGATGAAAAGACCGAATGGAAGCTATATGACGTGCCACCGTCTTCGATGATTTCCCTTGATCCTTCAAATGCACGAGAAAATGCAGGATGTTCACCCGCCTTGAATCATTCCAAGTTTCAATGGCTTCAACATCTTTCAGATAGCTCCAATATGATCTTAAGTCACGCTCATACGAGACGAGCGTATTCTTGGCAAGTCCTTTTTCAATGGTTAAAAAATGAATGAAATCCCTAATTTGATTCTCCATATTCATTACTCCCCGTTTAAATAAAACAACATTAAGCGTTCAAGCCATGCATCATCACCCGTATCAACAGCCTTTGATACTTTTACGGCCATGCCTTTCGGTTCATCATAACGATGATAACTTTGATATTCCTGATTTAACCATACCATTCCTATATAAAAAAGAACAGTGAAGCTAACAAAGAGAACCATCACTTTAGCCGTGTGCAAAACAAGCGATAATGATGTTTTCATCATCTTTCCCCTCCCATTCGATCCTTTGTATCAATCTATGCCCAACAGGACAAGTTTTATACGTGTTTCGGAAAGGAGAAAACAAAAACAGCTCTTCCTTGAGAAAATGGGTTTTTAAAATGCAGAAAACCTTCTCCATTAAATGGAAAAGGTCCGACTTCATTCACCTTAATTTTCTTCTTTGTCATGACACCGATGACAAATGCCATGAAAGGTTAATCTATGGTCTTTAATCTTGAAGTTCCAGTCGCGTTCCACAATGTCTTCTACGTCTTCAAGTAGGTCTTCCTGGATCTCATCTACCGCACCACATTCCACACAAACAAGATGATGATGGAAATGCGCAGCTCCCTCTTGTCTTAAATCATAACGGGAAACCCCGTCTCCAAAGTTAATTTTATCTACTATCTTCAATTCAGTCAGCAACTCTAGCGTACGGTAAACTGTTGCCAATCCAATTTCCGGCGACTTTTCTTTGACAAGGAGGTAAACGTCTTCTGCGCTTAAATGATCCTCTTCATGCTCAAGTAAAACGCGGACGGTCGCTTCTCGCTGAGGCGTTAATTTGTAGCTGGACGAGTGTAACTGCTTTTTTATCCTATCAATTCTGTTTTCTATTTCCATACCTAATATTCCCTCCCGCGCCGCTATCCTATCCATTATATCAAAAGAGGGAAAACTGTCAAAATAGATTTCTTGTTAATGATAAAAAAATTTGCGGGAACGGTATATTTCCATCAATGACCCAATAAACTTACGACATTTTTCATTAAAGAAGGGGATAGATACGCTTCAAACGCAGCAGCCGTAATCAAAAATAACCCCGACAAAACCAATGAGAAAATATATCGTGAAATTATCGGCTTCAGCGGTTCGCGAACCTGCTTTAGGAAAATCCGGCTGATCATTTTCATTGATAGTGAGACCGCAAGGACGGTTATGACGATGAATATCGGGACGATGAATATATTTTGGGGCAGAATGGCGACAAACGATAATAAGAACCCGCTCCATCCCATTTGATTGACTAAAAAGCCGACTGTAAATCCAACAACCATTCCTTTTATAAATAACAAAACCAGGATGACAGGCAAACCGATGACCGATATTCCGAGAATCCAGATGACCCCGATATATTTTATATTATGCATAATACTTTGGCTGAACATATCATGCGAAGATGCAAATTCACCCTTGGATACTTGTCCGAAAAATTGCGATAAATAATAGAACAAGTCTTCCTTTTGGGTAAAGCTCAAACTATTCACCAATATTGCCCCAAAAATGACACCCATCAAAAAAAGCACAGTGATAAAGACATATAATGAGGAATGTTCGTTAATATGTTTCATTACGGCATTTTGTACGACAGATTTTTTTTTCATCTTTCATCCTCCCAACTCCGCTTACTAGAATCTATGTTTTCACTCTCTCATTTATGCTAAGAAAACTTTCCCCATCAGCCGAACGGCTTTAACCTAATTTGTGTTATAATTTTCCATATCGATGATATGGAGGCAGGATATGAAAGCTATATTAATGGATTTTCCCGAAAAAATTGAAACCCCACGATTATATCTAAGACCTTGTCAGCCTGGCGACGGCCTGGACCTTTACGAAGCCATTGTCCATTCTAAACCTGAATTGAAACAGTGGCTGCCGTTTGCACATCAAGATATTTCGTTGGAAACTTCTGAACAGAACGTCCTTAAGTCCTTTGCGGACTTTATTTAAAAAGAGGATATCAGACTCCATATTTATAGGAAAGAAGACGATCAATTCATCGGCTCCACGGGTCTGCACCGAATTAACTGGGATATCCCTAAATTCGAAATTGGCTATTGGATTGATACGAGATACAGTAAACTAGGCTACATAACCGAGGCGGTGGAAAAGTTAACTAAATTTGCCTTTTACCATTATGGCGCAAAACGAGTCGAAATCCGCTGTGACCCTAATAATATTGCCAGCAAACAGATTCCCGAGAGGCTGGGATATACTCTTGAAGGTATTTTGCGTAATGACTGCCTTAGTGCAGACGGCAAGGAAGTGCGGGACACTTCCATTTATGCAAAAACAACAAACTAAAAAAGTCCTGACAGATCTCATCTGTCAGGACTTTTTTCAGGTTAATTCCTTTTTGACCTTTCCGTACTTTCCTCCGCCCCCCACTTCAAAAGAAAGCGTCCCTTTTCTGGCAGAATCGATGTAGCACGCCAATTTTTCAGGAACGATTTCCTTAAGCTGTTCAAGCGTAACTTCATGAAGGATATTCATCTCAGTTCCAAATGCCGCCAGCAGTTTTTCCATGGATTTAGGTCCGAGTCCTGGGATGAAATCGAGTGGCACTTGATGGATATACGGCGGCCTTTCCCTTCCGTTTCTCCCGTCCAACTCGGAAATGGAGAGTTCTTCGATCCTGGACGATACCCCTTTAATAATGGATTTATTACCACACTCGGGACATTGTTCATCATCCCTCAATACCTGGTGTAAACACCCTGAACATACGGTTTGATGATACTTTCCCAATAAGGGGTTCAATCCATAATTAACGGTCACCCTACGATTCCCTTTTTCTTTAAGGGCTTTTGCCAGCTCATAGAAACTTGGTTCTTCAAGCAGAACTTTTTGATATTCACGGGCGATTTTCCCAAGCGAATGGGCATCGGAATTTGTCACGAATACATAGGAGTCCAACTCCTCGATATCCTTGACCATTTCTGTATCTGAACTTAAACCAAGTTCGATCGCATCAATTAGCTTCGGATCGAATACTTCTGTCAGACTGGATCGCACCCCTTTCCCATATAAGCTTTTAAATGGGGTAAAAACATGTGCCGGGATAAACAGGCCGCCCAGTGACTTCACGATCTTTTGCAGCGTTCTTCCATCACAATAAATCCTTTGGGAGCTCAAGGTGATATTTTTAACATGTCCGCTCATCCATGAGGAGAATTCCTTCATCGCTTTTAAAGTGGGAAAATAGGCGAGGACATGGATCGGTCCATTACAATTCTGATCATATATTTCAATCTCCGTGCCTGGAATGATGGTTGTATTCTTGTATTGAAGTCCGCCTTCAATCTTTTCCGTGATTTCGCCATCAAGAATCCCCGCTTCGATCTCTTCGATTATTTCAGGAGAATGGCAATCGATTATCCCGATTAGATCAAGGCCCTTCCTTTCACTTGCCACTTGCAGCACTTTGCTGAAGGTTAACGTTTTAGCACCTGTTATTTTCACTGCCCTTCCGCTTCTCGTTCTGCCTATATGGATATGCAGGTCAGCATAAAATTCCTTCATTTATGATGTCATCGCCTTTTTCAACTGCAAATACTGAACTGCATATGCCGTTTTGGCATCCTGGATTTTCCCTTCATCCATATAAGTTTGAGCTTCCTCCAATGTGAGTTCAAGCATCTCGACAAATTCATCTTCATCCAGTGGGGCCGCATTTTCTTTCTTTTTCAAATTGTGGGCCACATACAGGTGGACCAATTCATCGGCGAAACCTGGGGATGTATAGAAGGATATGATGTGCTCCATTTTTTCACATTCATAACCTGTCTCCTCTTCCAGCTCCCGTTTAGCCGACAGAACCGGCTCCTCGCCTACTTCCAGCTTTCCTGCAGGAATTTCCACCAAGCTCCTCTCCAGCGCTTTACGGTACTGCTCAACCATGATGATTTTATTGTCTGCCGTGAGAGCTATGATGGCAACCGCCCCCGGATGTTTGATTATTTCACGTTTTCCCGTTTTCCCATCTGGAAGCTCTACATCATCCACTTGCAGGCTGATTACCTTTCCCGTGAAGATTTTTTTCGAATACAGCGTTTTTTCTTCAAATTTTTTCATCCTGACCACTCCTCTGTTCTAATTGCAGCATGATTCCTCATACATTTTACCATAATAGAGATGGAGGGCGATTTAATGAAAGTTTACGTATTGGAAAAAAGCGTTACTTTATCCGGAAAGAGTTGGGAAATCCTTCAAAAACTAAAACAATTACAAAATCAATATGTCTATATCAATGATTGGATTGCCGACATACACGATCAAGTGCCGCCCACTCCTTTAAAACGGATCAAGTGAATTCTTTGAGTGAAATGGATTTCTCCTTTACAATGAATGTAAAGGGAGTGGATAACATGAAAAAACGTAGACTAGGAAATTCTGACTTGCTAGTTTCTGAAATCGGGCTCGGCTGCATGTCATTGGGGACTGTTGAAAATCAAGCATCCGAAATCATACAGGCCGCTTTAGATGAAGGAATCAACTATTTTGATACTGCTGACTTATATGATTTCGGAATGAATGAAGAAATCGTCGGAAAGAATTTAAAATCGGTCCGAGATAAGGTATACATAGCCACCAAGGTCGGAAACCGCTGGAATGAAAATAAAGATTCCTGGAGCTGGGATCCGTCTGGCGCTTATATTAAAACGGCAGTAAAAGATAGCTTAAAGCGATTGGGTACTGATTATATTGATCTTTATCAATTACATGGCGGCACCATTTCAGACAATATCGGGGAAACGGTAGAAGCATTTGAAGATTTGAAAAAAGAAGGCTATATCCGACATTATGGAATTTCCTCGATTCGTCCGAATGTAATCAAGGAATTCACTGAAAAGTCTGAGCTTGATTCCGTGATGATGCAGTTTAATCTACTCGACCGCCGCCCAGAAGAGTGGCTGTCCCTTTTGGCCAATAAACAGATCAGCATTATCGCCCGTGGCCCCCTTGCCAAAGGGCTGCTCAGCGAAAAAATGCTTGAAAAGGCAAATGAGGATGGATACCTTGACTATAGCTATCACGAACTTAAAGATTTGCTTCCGCAAATAAAGGACAAACTTTCTGATAGGAAGTTGAATGAAACGGCACTTCAATATGTATTGTCACATCAAAGCGTCGCTACCGTTGTACCAGGAGCAAGCTCAGTACAGCAACTCCGCGAGAACTGCCAGGCCGCTAACAGCCCTTCACTGTCCAAAACCGAGCTGGATATCTTGAAGCGGTTGACTAAAGCGAACAAATATGAAAGTCACCGGGAGTAAAAAAATAGAACTAAACTAAATGTTTCAAAGGACTGTCAGGACAACCTTTAGGCTGCACTATCTCCGTTTAACCAACGTGATAGGCAGCCTTTTTCCGTTCCTTCATTTTTTTTACTGCTTCTATACCACTTTCAAGTTTCCCTCAGTCTAATCCCTTTCCAACCAATTTAATTACCAAAGTTTTTACTTTCCCATTGGACATTTCAAATTTAATATTGTACAATTTAATTGTGCACAATTTAAAATAAAAAGAAGTTAAGGGAGAAAAAATGATGACAAAAACATTATTTACAACGTCTGTAACAGTTGATGGCGGAAGGGAAGGAACGGCAATTTCTGCTGACGGCAACTTCACGGTTGATATTGCGATGCCTGGGACACCTAGGGCAAAACAGATGCCTGAAGCATCCAATCCGGAACAGCTTTTTGCAGCTGGATATGCTGCATGTTTTGATAGTGCTTTGCAATCAGTTGGTAAAATTGAACGCGTTTCTTTCGATTCCAAAGTCACCGCAAGCGTCAGTCTTTTGATGGGTGAGATGCATCAGTACAGCTTGGCAGTAACTTTGGCCGTGAAGGGGTCCGGGGTCGACAAGGAGACATTCGAAACCCTTGTTCATAAAGCGCATCAAATGTGTCCTTATTCAAAAGCAATCAATGGCAATGTGGACGTCGCCTTTGAAATAGATGTAGATTAAATCCGACAAAAAGACGCTTGGGATCACCAAGCGTCTTTTCTTTGCTAAAATTCCTGTAATGTTTTCAATAGTTGGAGCAGCGAAGCTTTTAAATCCTCAACCACCTTCTTATCATCACCCGACATTGCCGAAATGCGATCTGGAATGAAACAGGCCTCTTCCTGTAAACCAAGTCCTTTTTCCGTCAACTTAATCATGACAGACCGTTCATCCTCAGACGAACGTTCACGGACAATCAAGCCATTCTGCTCCATTCGTTTCAACATGGGGGTAAGCGTTCCTGAGTCGAGGGCAAGGAGCTCCCCTAGTTTTTTTACCGTAAGTGTATCCTGTTCCCATAATAGGAGAAGAACAAGATATTGAGGATATGTCACTTCGAGTTTATCAAGCAGCGGTTTATATTTCTTCGTCATTTCCCTTGAACTTGCATAAAGCAGGAAACATAATTGGTCTTCCAGTACTTTTTCTATTTTTCTTTGCATCCTATCACCAGCTAATTTAGTCCATCCGATATGAAAGCATATCGAACTTATCTTTAATATAATCGTTATACTTTATAAAATAAAGGAATATCAGCAAGGAATGGTCTCCTGAACGGGAAAAGGGAGCCAGCCCTCTTAAACTAAAACTGCTCCCTGTTCTTCATTTATAGTTCTTCCAGTTCAGGTTGCTTTCGCCCAATAGTTCTTCGAATGATTTATTCTTCTCCCGCCGCTTTCTTTCTTCGCGTTTTTTTTCTTCTTCCGCTGCCCTTTTTTCTTGTTCAGCCTCATTAAGTTCCTTTTGCTTTTGACGAAGCTGTGACATGATATCTTGATTGATCATATCACCAAGTTTCAATGAAGATGAATCTTTATCTTGGTTTTTGCTTTGATTTTGATTTCGCTGCTGTTTCTTTTTCACCCTTAAAACCTCCTGGCCATTTATGTAATTATTATATCACGACTGCCGTTTTCCTCGTCATGGTTTTCAAACAGTGTTTTCCCATTCCCCTCATGGTAAAATAAAGAAAATCAACCTAGGAGGACCTCTCATGAAGAAATGGTGGTTTACACTGGCTGGAATCCTATCGTATATCATCGGAGTCGGCATTTATTTTTCCAATCGGATCATGTATATGAAAAAGAAGGAAGATGATTTTATCCAGAATCGTGAAATCATGGCTAAACGCCTGATCACGGAGGATTTTGATAATCTGCCTAAAACGGAAATTTGGGTATCGTCACCATCCGGATATTCCTTGAAATGCTTGTTTATCGAACCGCATGATACCAATAAGTGGGTGGTCATTTCTCATGGTGTCACGGAGAACAAAGTCAATTCGATTAAGTACATGAATATTTTTCTTAAGCGGGGCTTCAATGCTATCATTTATGACCACCGCCGGCATGGGGATTCCGGTGGCAAGACGAGCAGTTATGGACATTATGAAAAATTCGACCTGAAGGCCGTAATCGATGAATTGAAAAGACGTAAAGGTCCCGGCCTTCATATTGGCATTCATGGAGAATCCATGGGGGCTGTAACCCTGCTTTTATATGCCGGAATGCTTGAAGATGGTGCTGATTTTTACATTGCCGACTGCCCATTTTCAAATTTCGAGGATCAGATCAAACACCAGCTTAAACATGTAGTCCCACTTCCCTCTTGGACCGTGTTTCCGCTTGGGCGTACGTTCATCAAACTCCGTGATGGGTATTGGACCAATGAAGTGTCACCCATCGATTATATGAAAAATATCCGAAACCCCGTGCTCTTCATCCATAGTGAAAATGATAGTTTCATTCCCGCTTCCATGACAGCGGAATTATATGCAGCAAAAGAGGGCCCAAAGCAGCTGTACATTGCTAAAAAGGGGGCCCACGCTCAATCTTATAATGAAAATCCAAGAGAATATGAAGATCAAATCGATCAGTTTCTAAAACTTGTCTGATAAGAAAGAGAGGGAATCCAAGATTCCCTCTTTGCTTCATTGGATTTTATTAAAAAAGCTCATCCTCGGATTTAAGATTTGATTCGGACTTTTTAATTGAAAGCTGTTCGCTTCCGGAATAAAGTCTATTTTCATGACCTCATCAAGAAAAATCATTTTTGATTTCTCCACATATAGAGGAATCCCGTTTGTTTCCACTTTTTCGGTACCTTCTTCAGGTTCGTTGACCCACCATAGCGCGGTCACACCACTTACCACGCAGCCACAGCCATCAGTATCATATTTCAACTGTAAATATCCTTCTTGTCCCTCTACCTTATCGACCATTTTCCCAGCCGCTGTTTCCGTCCATTCAATATACATGATTGCACGCCTCCCGATGTCTTTCCTTTCCCCCATTATAAACGATAAAAACGCTCCTGTTAAAAAAACTGCCTGCTTCCTTTTGCAAGATCAGCCACACGAACCGTGCTAACAATTGCCGACTCTCTTTTACGCCCCTGTGATCCTTTTCATCACGATGCCGTTTCGAAAATGAAAGGCTGTCCCTTGGCACAGCCTTTCCGCTCATCATTCCATTATCCTTACATCCGCTATATCGGAAAGCCTGATATAGTGAACCTGCTGAAACCGATCAACGATATGAAGCCTTTGAGTGGGCTCATTATAATAATGGATCCTGCCGATTAACAGCTGATACCGGTTTCCTTCATAATGAGCAATCGTAACATCCTTTCTTTCCTCCATCGCTTCCCCCATTACGGCATTCATTTCTTCCAGTTGCTGCTCATCCAGGATGCGCTTTGTTTCATAGCCATCCTCCACTACCCAATCCCGGAGCATCTTCACATGCTCCGGTAACATCATCGATGTCCATTTGATACGGCCGCGATCACGAATCATTCTTTTCCCTCCCTTCAAAGTCATCCTTACGCCTTATGCCCACCAAGCAGCCTGCTTCGGTAGACGGCTGTACCCGCTTCCGTATACGAAACGGCACGCAATAACGATTTGGCTCCATATTTATGGCGGATTCGATCAACCGTGTAACTCAATTCCCGCTTCTTCCAGCGCGAAGCATCGAATAAAGTCAGCTGCATTTCGTTATCATCCACAATATTCGAGAGTCTGACCTCTATGCTCCGAACCGTTTTTTGCTTATAGTTCTCATGAAAAAGCTCCAGGCAAACTTTATATAACTCCATCGTAATGTTGGTCGGTTCGCTAATCGAACGCGAACGATGGAAACCTCCGCCAAACTCATCCTTGCTGTAACCAATGCTTAGGCTCACCGTTCTTCCTGCCTTGCGATGGGTGCGTGCCCTTCTTCCAACTTCTTCGCAAATTTCCAGCATGACCTGCTTTACCTCATGCGCCTCCTTATAATCCCGCAGCAGGATTTGACTTTTGCCGAAGCTTACCTGCCCTTCGATGATCGCTGCCCCCATATCGGATAAATCTATTCCCCACGCATGGTGGTAAAGCTGATTGCCCATAATCCCAAACTTCGCTTCAAGTAATTCAAGATCATAATTGGCAAGCTGCCCAACCGTAAATATCCCCATTCCATGAAGGGTTTTTTCAACGCGCCTGCCGATCCCCCACATTTCACGAAGCGGGGAAATCGGCCAAAGTTTGCTTGGCACATCCTCATACTTCCATTCTGCAATCCCTTTGTGTTTGGCATCCAAATCAAGGCAAAGTTTTGCCATAAGCATGTTCGGTCCAATTCCAATTGCACAAGGAAGCTGTAATTCGCGTTCGATTTCATCCTTTATTTTTTCAGCTATCATCCGGGCATCTCCCCATAAAGAAGCGGCACCATCGACTTTCACAAAACTTTCGTCCACACTATATACGTGAATCGCTTCTTTGGGCACATAACGGTTGAACAAGCGGGTGATTTCCGTCGAAACCCTTAAATAGGTCGCCATTTTAGGTTCAACGACGACAATCCTCGGATCATTCGGGATCTCAAACATCCGCGAACCTGTCTTGATGCCAAATTCCTTCTTCATTTTTGGAGAAGCCGCGAGCACAATGCTCCCTGTCCTCTTCAAATCACCAACCACCGCCAGGTAACAATCAAGCGGGTCCAGACCAAGCATGACTGCTGAACAGCTTGCATAAAAACTTTTCATATCGATACACATAATTGATTGTTTCGGCATCGTCCCATAATCCATCATTTCTTCACCCTAACAAGAATATACGTTCGCTTTTATTATATTCATAACTTTAACCGAATATACGTTCTTATTCAATGGAAGTTTTCATACAAATTTCTACTTTTTATTGTAATTTCCTTGAAAAATATAATCGATACTGAAAATGGATAAAATACCAAATTTAAACTGCATATCCAAATTGTTTTTTAGAAAAAGAATCAGTTAGTAGCTTGAATAATTTTTAATGGATCCATATGCTCAGTATTTTAAAATCCGCTCACCCTTTTCAATAGGCTTTCGTCTATTTATAGTTCAGTCTTACTGCTCATTTTTTGTAATGAAACTGTAACCAAAATTATGTCTAATTGTCATAATGGTATTGTAGGATAATATTGTTAAGAATTATAGAGAGATAGATAGAGAGGAAATGAAAATTATGAAGAAATGGATCGCTTCAGCTGCTGTTGCATCTGCCATGATGCTAACCCCACTGCAAGCCTTTGCAAATATCGGAGATCAAACCCTCAGACCCGGAATGACACATAGCGACGTCAAACAACTACAACAACTTTTAAAAACCAAAGGTTATTTCACATATACTGGTTCACTGACTACATATTACGGCACCTATTCTGTATCCGCAGTAAAAAAATTCCAGAAAGCCAAAGGGTTAACTGTCGATGGAATTGCCGGCCGGGGCACATTTAATGCGCTTGGTGTTTATAATGTCAATAATACCAGCCTGATAAGCTATGCAAAAACCTTAATCGGCAAACCTTACAAATGGGGCGGGACGACACCGACTGGATTCGACTGCTCAGGCTTCGTCTATTATGTATTCCAGAAATCGCAAGGAATCACCTTACCGCGTACAACATCATTGCTCTATTCCAATACAGGTTTAAAAGTATCTTCACCAGCTAAGGGTGATCTTGTATTCTTTAATACTTCTGGAACAGGGGTATCCCATGTTGGGATTTATATTGGAAATGGTCAATTCATCAGTGCTACGTCTTCTAAAGGAATAACCATCACGGATATGGATAATTCATATTGGAAACCAAAATATTTAGGTGCAAAAACTTTATAAAATCAGGACAAGAGCCTATTCTTGTGAGCGAATACCCATAAAACAACCGGACAGAATTCCACAGTGATTCAGTCCGGTTATTTTATTTTATATATAATATTTCATCCGTTAAATCCTCTACCGTCACCATGAAAGAAGAGTCTAAGTTGGAACGATTCATCATTTCGATATTATAAACATGCTCTGAGGGTAAATGGACGACTTCGAGAACCATGAACCGCTGGCTTTCCGCTGTGCTGACATGATCGAGGGCAGCAGTGACCGCCCTTTGTTCAGCTAAGCTTTTTTCATCCGTCAAAACAAGAATCAGTTCCGCTTCCGCTTTCCCAGGAAATGATTTCCTCACCCCGCCCCGGTGCCATGGCTTCACTTTCATTCCGATTTCCAGGTCGGAATATTCGAGGTCATTACCATGTTGATCTTGAATATATGTATCATTGGTCACCTTATAATACGTCCCTTTAATCAAAATCCTTTTATCGTCAAGATCCGTAATGAAACCTTCTTCCCCCTTATCAATGGATTCATCAGGGGATTGACAGCTACCCAGAATAAAGGCAACGAATACAGATATATAAAGGTTCACTATCATCTTCATACAAATCCCTCCTACTAGAAATAGACGGATTCCCCATGAAATAGTTACCAATTTATTTAAAAAAGAAAACTTTGGTCATTTCAAAAAGGGGAATGTCATCGACATTCCCCTTTGCCTATTATTAGACCGACTTTCGCCTTTTCGTATCGAAAGTCTAGCCTACTTTTTAAAAAATGCTTTTTTTCCTAATGTTTCGGTGATCTTTGGAAACATGTTATACCATTTCCCAGCAAAATTCATCCAGCCAGGTAGATTGATTTCCCTCTTATTGGTCAGCATCGCCGCTACGATTTTGGCAGCGACATCTCCAGGCTTAAGCATGAATTTTTCAACATTCTTTAAGTATGTACCCGATTCATCCGCAATGTTAAAGAAATTCGTTTCAATGGGGCCAGGATTGACGGTTGTCACAAAAACATGATCGTCCATCAGCTCGAGCCGAAGTGCGTTTGAATAGCCAAGAACCGCGAACTTGGTCGAAGAGTACAATGTTGATTTAGGAGTGGCGATTTTACCGGCCTGTGAAGCTATGTTGATGATATGCCCCGCTTTTCTCTGCTTCATATACGGAAGAACCAGCTTTGTGCAGGCCATTAATCCAATGACGTTGACAGCAAACATTGCTTTCGTTTCATTCAATTCCGTATCCTGTGCTTCTTTAAACGTGCCGAAACCAGCATTGTTGACCAACACATCCACTTCTCCTATTTGCGCATGGATGTCATTAAATACATTTGTCACCTGATCAGTATCTGCAACATCAAGCTTATAGGCATATGCATCAATCCCATATTGGGTGATCAGTTCATCCTTTAGCTGCAGTAATTTATCCAGGCTTCTGGCCAAGAGGACGAGACGGGCTCCCTGCTTTGCACTTTGAATGGCAACTTCCTTGCCAATCCCTCCGGAAGCACCGGTAATAACAATGACTTTGTCTTGCAACTTATTCAAAAAAGTGAGCCTCCTTGCGTACATTAAGCGATTGAATACAGAATGACCCCTGATTGGATTTCTGTTTCGACTTCACCCAAGTCTTCTAAATAGTCCAGCTGACCGACCGTTTCCGAAAGTGTCAGGCCCACTTCCTGAAGGTATACTTTCGGAAAAAGCTGCTGACACACTTCAAAGGCCGATAAAGGCCTATCTTGAAGCATGCTTTTCACCTGCATGGCACGGTTATGCTGCCGCTCGAATCGATATTGAATCAAGTCGGCAACCTCATCTCCTTCCACTTCAGATCCATGTCCGGAGTAAACAGTGGAAATGGAAAGATCCAATAATTTCTGAAGTGATGCATTATATTGCAGTAACGGACGAGGCCTTATACCGCCGGGAAGTAAAGGTGGTTCCATTAATGGATTAGGTGAGATCTTGGCAAGCAAGTGATCGCCTGCAATCATGACACCGTCACTTTCCCGGTAAAAGGATAAATGGCTTTGCGCATGCCCTGGAGTCTCGATCACTTTCCAGCCTGGAAGACCAGGGAGCTCATCTCCCTCAGCCAAATATCCATGAAGCTTCCTTTCACTAAGGAAACTGATTTCGTCGCGGCTATGGATCAGTTTATTTTTCAGCTCTTCTGCGACTCCGAACTTTGTGGCATAATCAAGAAAAAAACGATTATGGATTTCAAGGAATTCATCACTGATAGTCAGCCAGCGCTGATTGTTTTTGTGTCCATAAACCGGGATTTCCTTTTCAAAGAAATCGAGTGCACCAGCATGATCGGGATGATGATGGGTTAAAATGATTTGTTCGATATCAGTCAGTTTCAGACCCAAATCCCCAAGCCCGTTAGTCAAGGCTTCCTTTGACCGTTTTGTTTTCACTCCAGTATCGATTAGCGTTAAAGCATCCCCTTTAACTACATAAACATTCACATCACCCACTGCAAACGGCGTGGGCAAAGCAAGTTTTGCAATATCTCCATTCCAATTCGCCATAATCTTTTCCACCTTAGAAAATTATATTTATATAAATCTTTTTATACGCTAAACAGGATTCCTAGTACACTTAACATGTATAATTACCATTTTACATGTATTTTAAATCACTGTCATTATTTTCACATAATTCATGTCTACTTTTTGTCGCCCTTGCATATATTATCATTGACAGAGTACTTATATATCCTTCATAATCACAAGTAATTAAAGACGGCGTGGCATTGATTAAGGCCAAGTAAATTTATGATGGCGTAAAGAGAGTGAAGCTCGGAATGTGCTGAAAGGCTTCATCGCCCCCTCATTATTGAACCTACCTTATGAGCCTTCAGGAAAACCTGACGTAATTCCCGCGTTAGAGGATTCAAGTGCAGCTTTTCTGTTTATTTGTTATGGAAAAGTTGAACAAAGGTGGTACCACGGAAGCTAGACCTTTCGTCCTTTATTGGATGAGGGGTCTTTTTGTTTTTTAAAAAAAGGCCGAAAATTCAAAAGAAAAAGGAGCGGTAAATATGAAAAAAATCGCGTTTATCGGAGCAGGATCGATGGCAGAAGCAATCATTTCGGGGCTGGTGACCCAAAAGGTAATTGAACCGGCAAATATTTTTGTAACAAATAAATCAAATGATGATCGGTTCGATTATTTAAAGAACCAATATGGTGTTACTGCCACAAGATCACTGCAGCAATTAGTACAGGATGCAAGCCTAGTCGTACTGGCGGTGAAACCGAAAGATATTTTAGAAACGATGCAATCAATAAAAGAATACATTCGTGAGGAAATGCTATTCATTTCCGTTGTTGCCGGGGTTCATACAACAAGCTTGGAAGGAATCGCCAACAAGCGGTTCTCGATCGTCCGTGCCATGCCTAATACATCGGCAGCTGTAGGAAAATCAGCAACAGCCCTTGCGGCTAACTGTCATACAAAAGACTCGCAATTACAAACGGCGATTACCCTTTTTGAAACGGTAGGTACGGTGGCAGTCGTCGACGAAACCCAGCTAGATGCGGTAACAGGCTTATCAGGCAGCGGTCCGGCTTATATTTATTACTTGGTCGAGGCATTGGAAAAATCAGCAGAAAAAATAGGTCTCGATTCCGAAACCGCCAAGCAATTGATTCTGCAGACACTGATGGGTGCTGCCGATATGTTACAGAAATCACCTAAAACGCCTGCCGTACTAAGAAAGGAAGTAACTTCACCAGGCGGAACGACTGAAGCAGGTCTGAAAGCACTTCAAGCACATCAAGTGGAAGAAGCATTCATTGCCTGTGTACAAGAAGCGACAGAGCAATCAAAGCGAATGGGCAATCAAATAAGTAAAGAACTAGCCAAATATGTAGTTTCGCAGTAAGCCGCATGAAGATGTTCGGCTATTGCCTGGCCACTCCTACGGCATTGGCCAGGCAACAGCCCTTTTTATGATCCGGACATCCTATAAAGGGTAATCCTTCCGGAGCGTTACTTTATGATCAGCATATCATTTTCATCGAAACTCCAATCCTTCGAATACGCAACCTCCCAATAGTAACCATCAGGGTCTGAAAAATATCCGCTGTATCCTCCCCAAACAACATCCTGAGGTGATTTCTCGATTGTTCCCCCAGCCTTTTCAGCCTTGTTGATCACATCATCCACTTCTTCAATTGATTTAGCATTATAAGCGAGCGTAAGGCCCGGGAAACCCTTTTTCTTAGGCTGTTCTTTCTCATTGATGTCTTTTGCCAGCTCCTCTAAAGGATACAAAGCAAGTTTCGTTCCGGCATTATTAAAAAAAACGATTGGGGGTTCGTCCTCTTTAATCGATGTATGGAATCCCAACCCGTCCCGGTAAAACCTTAATGATTCAGTCATATCCCTGACACCTAAAGTTATAATGTTGATCCTGTTCATACTAGTCCTCCTTTTTCCCTGTTTTAAGGGTAAATTCGACATCTGGGTCACTTTTCCCTTTATAGCTTGATTGACCATCAGCCACACCATCACAAACGCTTCTTAAAATTCCTGAAAACGCTCAACATTTGCATAAGGAGCAATCAAAGGGGCTTGGATTGCTCCTTATGCAAATTACGTAGGAATTCCACTTTCTTTGCCGAATGAATACATGTTTTGTCATCTCTAAAGGAATTCCCCCATACTTATCGAATTCAACAACCAAAAGGGGGAATCTCGATGAATACAAGTGCAGTTGCCCGGTTACTGAATGTTTCCCATAGTACGATTCAACGCTGGGTCACCCAATTGAACATGGAAGTAGAACGGAATCAGCTTGGCCACTACCAGTTTTCGGATGAAGACATTGCATTATTGAGAAAAATCCAAGATCAGCTGAACGAGGGCATCATTCTCCAAAAGGTCAGCATCTCAGAGAAAAAAATTAGGAAAGCAACCATCCAGAAACACTCCGAACCGGATAAAGAACATGATCAACTGCTTGAACGGGTCACCCGGCTTGAAAATGGTCTGAAAACAAAAGCGGACGATGTTGTGTCCTATCAGCTTTTACAGCACAGAAGTGAAATGGAAGAAATGCACAAGCTCGTTAGGAAACTCGAGGCCCGTATCGAAGCGTTAGAAACACCAATGAGTCAGCCGTTTGATTATTTCCTCGCTGCTGAAGAAGCTGCTGCCACTAAAAAGACGAAGAAAAAGCCATTCATAAAAATGATTTTTGGAAACAGAAAGAACGATAGTTCATCATGGAGCACAGCCGACAGCGATTAACATCAATTATCATTCAAGATGGATGAGCACCCCACGATAGCCATTTTTCTTATGCCGAGCATTTCTTCAGTAATAGGACCTGAGCTAATTAATCACCCCTAAAATAAAAAGGCCCGGCCCAAGGTTAATCTCACCTGGGTCGGGCCTTTTCTCTTCTTAAATCAACACTGCACGGTCATTGAGCATTTTTTCGCCTTTGATGCGCTGGAATTCGTTAAGCAGTTTTTCAACGGTAAGCTTCTGCTTTTCAGCACCTCTTGCTTCAAAAATGATTTGTCCTTTATCCATCATGATCAAAGAATTTCCAAGATCGATTGCCTGCTGCATATTGTGAGTCACCATCAACGTCGTTAACTTGTTCTTTTCGACGATTTCCTTCGTCAGATTTGTAACAAGCTCTGCCCTGGAAGGATCAAGTGCTGCTGTATGTTCATCAAGAAGCAAGATTTTAGGATCGGTGAAGGTCGCCATCAACAATGATAATGCCTGGCGCTCCCCTCCTGATAATAATCCCACTTTTGCAGTCATCCGATTTTCCAAGCCTAAGTGAAGGGTACCCAAACATTCTTTAAAAAGCTCTTTCCGTTTTTTTGTCACCCCGAAGCCTAACCCTCTTCTATTGGTTCTGCCATAGGCGATTGCCATATTTTCTTCAATCGTCATATGCGGCGCCGTACCCAGCATGGGGTCCTGAAAAACGCGGCCAATCATTTTAGCACGGGCATGTTCCTCAATGGCCGACACGTTTTCCCCATCAATGATGACTTCACCGGCATCAGGGAGAATTTTGCCGGATATCATGTTCATCAGCGTCGATTTACCTGCTCCATTACTCCCGATGACTGTTACAAATTCGCCTTTTGTCATCTGCAGTTCCAGATTCCCAAGGGCTAGCTTTTCATCCGGTGTCCCTTCATTGAAGACCTTATAAATCTGATTTAACTGAAGCATATCCTTCTCCCCCTTTCGATAAAGAACCACCATGGCGCATCTGTATTTCTTTGAGACGCCTTTTCTTTCGGCTTTTCTCTTTTTGTTTATCGGTAATTTTCGGAATGACAAGTGCCCCTACCACAATAAGTGCCGTAATTAATTTAACATCACCTGTTTCAAGAAATTCTACGCGAAGTGCCAAAGTTACGACGATTCGGTAAATGATCGCTCCTCCAATGACCGCAAGGGTCGCACGTGCAATCGTTTTTGAGCCAAATAATGCTTCGCCTATTATAACGGATGCCAATCCGATGACGATGATTCCAATCCCCATTCCAATATCGCTAAACCCGTTATATTGGGCAACCAAGGATCCCGAGAAAGCCACAAGGGCATTTCCGATCGCAAGTCCCAGGATCTTCATGTTTCCTGTATGGGCGGAAAAGCTCTTGACCATAGCTTCATTATCACCCGTCGCACGTAGAGCAAGACCGATTTCCGTTTTTAAAAAAGCTGACATTCCAGCTTGAATGATTAAAGCCACAACCAACATAACAATTAGTATGGCCCACGTTTTTGGTAAGCTATCACCAAGTCCCACAATCGATAAAAGACCATTCAACATATTGTCCATGCCAGTTTTAGCCCAAACATCCTGGATATTCGTGATGATGGTCGTTTGAGAAAGCAACGGAATGTTAGATGCACCCATGATCCTTAAATTGATGGAATAGAGTGCAATCATCATTAAGATACCTGCGAGAAGTGGATTGATTTTTCCTTTCGTATGCAGGAATCCCGTTATTGTCCCAGCGATGAAACCTGCCACCATGGCACAAAACGTGGCCATGACTGGCGAGAAACCGTTAACGATCATAATGGCGGCCACAGAGGCCCCCGTCACAAAACTGCCTTCCACTGTCATATCAGGGAAGTCGAGGATCCTGAATGTTAAATAGACACCTAGTGCCATGATTGCATAAATCATTCCCGACTCAAAAGAGTTGAATAAAGCTGAGAACATTTTTTTCTTCCTTCCCCGAACAAAAGCAGAGTTTATTTTACAAACTCAGCATCTGCTTTCCATTCTTCTTTTATTTCAACACCCATATCTTTTGCTGCCTTTTCATTGATGACCAATTTCAGTTTTTGTGGATATTGAACTGCGATATCTCCAGGCTTTTTGCCATCCTTCAAGATTTCAACCGCTTTTTGCCCCGCTTCATAACCAATATCATAGTAACTGAAGCCATATGCTGCAAAACCACCAGCATTCACGGAATCCAGCTCACCAACAAACAATGGAATATCTTTATCATTTGCCACCGAAATGACCGATTCCAGTGCAGAGACAACGGTATTATCAGTAATGATATAGAAAGCATCGGCTTTTCCTATTAATGATTCCGTTGCCTGTTTAACCTCGGCTGAAGTGGAGACGGATGCTTCCACGACTTTCAATCCCGCTTTTTTCGCTTCCGCTTTCACGTTTTTTATTTGGACGACGGAATTTTGCTCCCCTGTATTATAAACGGTCCCAATTGTCTTGGCGCCAAGTTCTTCTGCCAGGAATTTCATTGATTTGGCAATGGCCTCAGGGTGGGAATCCGTCGTACCCGTCACATTTCCGCCTGGCTTATCCAAAGATGTAACAAGCTCCGCCGCTACAGGATCGGTAACCGAGGTAAAAACGATTGGTATATCCTTTGTCGCATTCAAAGCGCTAAGAGCACTAGGAGTAGAATTGGCAAAGATTAAGTCCACTTTATCCCCAACAAAGTTATTGGCAATCGTTTGACTGTTATTTTGGTCACCCTGTGCAATTTGCAGATCATATTTGGCCTTGACGTCACTATCCTTCAATGCCGCCTGGAATCCTTCATAAGCCTGATCCAGCGAATCATGCTGAACGATTTGTGTTACCCCAATGTTGAAGGTATCCTTTTTGCTTTCATCCTTTGCCGTATCTTTTTCCTTTTCATTTCCACAGCCAGCCAATAATAACCCTGCGACCAATGTCATAGCTGCAGTTGAATATAATTTCTTTTTCATATTTTCCCCCCGCTTTTTTCTTATTTAAGATTAGGTTTTTTCTAGCGACGTCAACTTTTTCGCTTTTATTTCCTAAATTATAATCGTTTAGTCCCAATTATTCCAATATATTTTTTAACTTTTTAGAATTTTTTGAGTTCTGAATGTAAAACATAAAAAAAGCTGCTGTGAATGGTATGGTAACTTTCACAGCAGCTTTATGAAAAATCAGTGTTCGACAACCTGGCTGACAATTTCGGTAACTGTAGTACGATCGATTTTTTCTTTGCCTTCTTTTAAGGCTTTCAATGTGGCTTTTGCCAATTCCAAGGGTATTTTGCAGAATTGGATGATTTCTTTCGTTTCAATCTCTCCAATGTATGCATCGGCTAATGCAAGATTATGCTCCGTATGGGCAAGCATCTCGTCGAAACCCCAGCCATCCGGATAAAAATTCACACCGCGTTCTGCATCTTCCTCACGGTTACGCAGGATATTGACCGTTTGGAGTCCACGGCCAAATGCGATGGCAAGCTCGCGATCCGTTTCGGTTCCATCGTACCAGTTCCACATATCAGACAGCATGACCCCCACTAAACCTGCAACATAATATGTGTAATCATCGAGTTCCTCTTCATTATGGATTTGCCAGTCCAAAGTAACCCATTTTGCCATGCCTTCGGCCATTTCCTTTGTAGATTCCAAGACTTTGCCTTTTGCACCGGGAGGACAAAATTCAATCCAGTCCGAAAGAAACAGGGTCACCTCGGGAAGATCATCCTTATATGGTTCAAATAACGATTGAAGATCTTCTTCCCTGAAATCCGCATCAAGCATCTCACTAAGAGCCTTTAAAAGGGAAACCTTATTAGCTGCAGGAAGACCCGGGTGATCCTCGATCTCATCGATGGCGCGCATGCAAAGGTACGCAGCTCCAATAGCTTCTTGCAAACCCTTTGGAAGATAGCTGATTGGAATGAAAAAAGTCCGGCTTGTTTTTAGGAGAAAATCCATTGCTTTAGTATGTAGGTCACTTTTATCAGTCATATTTACACTCCTTTAAATATCCAATGAACAATTGATTAATTATATCAAACATTGGCTTTGATTTCAGCTGCCCGATTCCTCTGTATACAAAGGAACTTTAATTGCCATCAGATCTTCACCCATAATCGTGTTTGCAAAGATCGCTTTGCTTTCCTCTTTTAGCCTCTCAGCATCCTCCGGAGTATACCGTGAGCTGATATGCGTAAGGATTAGATTCTTAGCTCCCGCTTTCAAAGCCGTTTCTGCAGCCTGAACGGTGGTCGAATGATAATAGGCTGATGCCATTTCGGATTCTTCCGCTGAAAATGTAGCTTCATGAACAAGGTAATCCGCCGATTCAGCAAGAATGAGCGCATTGCTGCACATTCTTGTATCACCGAGAATCGTGATGATCCGTCCTTTTTGCGGAGCACTGAGATAGTCCTTCCCATTTAAGACACGGCCATCATCGAGACAGACCGTTTGTCCATTTTTCAATGCTTTAAAAAGAGGCCCCGGCTTCACACCTTCAGACCGCAGCCGGTCGACAAGTAGGCTTCCCGGACGATCTTTTTCAACAATCCTGTAACCGATGCTGTAAATGCCATGATCAAGCGACATGGCCGTCACTGTGAATTGTTCGTCCTCAAACACTGCGCCTTCTTCTATTTCGATGATTTCCAAGGGATATTTTAAATGAGTTCCACTCACCTGTAAGCTCGTCTTAATAAATGCATCTATTCCTTGTGGACCATATACGGTCAATTTATCCACACCGCCCTGAAAAGATCTGCTGCTTAAAAATCCAGGCAGTCCGAAGATGTGGTCACCATGTAAATGGGTGATGAAGATCTTTTCAACCTTTCGCGGCTTGACCGCCGTTTTTAATATTTGATGCTGTGTTGCTTCCCCACAATCGAATAACCAAACCGTCCCTCGTTCTTCCAATAATTGTAGGGCGATTGATGTCACATTACGCGCTTTAGCCGGAACGCCAGCGCCTGTACCCAATAAAACGAAATCCACTCATACTACCTCCGTTGCAAATACTTTATTACTTAACTATAGCATAACCAAGGTGCTCTTTCATTTATAGCCCATTAAAACCGAAACCAAATTAAACTTTTAATGAAATATGAGAAAATATGCGCAAATTGATTGCTTTGAGGGAAAGCTAAACGTAAAATTAGAAATTGGTACACATACGGGAATTCCAACTTTATAGACAGATTTAACGGAAAGTTGAGGTTTTAACATGACAGAAAACAATAAACCCACAGCATTGATCATGATTTTTGGTGCGACCGGAGATTTAGCGAAAAGGAAATTGTTTCCTTCCATATATCGACTATTTCAAAAAGAGAAAATCAATAAGTTCGCCGTCGTTGGAGTAGCAAGGAGGCCCTTGACGAACGAGGAGTTCCAGACAAGTGTAAAGGATTCCATACTTACGTTCGGACATGCGGAAGAAAAGGTCGACGAATTCATTTCCCATTTCCATTATCACTCCCATGATGTCTCCAGTTCGGAATCATACCTGCAGTTAAAAGACATTGCCGAAAAATTGGACGGACAATATCAATTAGAAGGAAACCGGATCTTCTACTTGGCGATGGCACCCGAGTTTTTCGGAACGATTGCCGAACAGATTAAAGCTCAAGGCCTGACCGACACCAATGGATATAAGCGCCTTGTCATAGAAAAGCCATTTGGACACAGTTTCGAAACAGCACAAAAATTGAATGAGCAGATTCGAACTGCATTCGCCGAAGATGAAATCTATCGTATCGATCATTATTTAGGTAAAGAAATGGTACAAAATATTGAGGTCATACGTTTTTCAAATGCCCTATTCGAGCCGCTTTGGAATAACAGATATATATCCAATATCCAGGTTACTTCAAGCGAAACACTTGGCGTTGAAGAACGTGGGCGTTATTATGAAACCAGCGGTGCCCTAAGGGATATGGTCCAAAACCATCTGCTGCAAATGGTGGCCTTGCTTGCCATGGAACCCCCGATCGCTTTGACGACAGAAGAGATCCGAAGCGAAAAAGTGCGGGCATTGCGCTCACTTCGACCAATGAAAGTGGAAGAAGTCAATCAATACTTCGTCCGTGGCCAATATGGTGAAGGAACGATAGCCGATCAAACACTTCCAGCCTACCGCAATGAACATAACGTAGATCCAGAATCCAACACAGAGACCTATGTGGCGGGTAAATTGATGATTGATAACTTCCGTTGGGCCGGTGTTCCTTTTTATATCCGTACCGGAAAGAGGATGGATGTCAAATCAACGAATATCGTCGTTCAATTCAAGGATATCCCGATGAACCTGTATTATAAAACGGAAGAAACGCTGAACCCGAATCTTCTCGTTATCCATATCCAGCCTGACGAAGGTATCACACTGTACTTAAATGTTAAGAAATCCGGGACGACATCCAATACAAAGCCAGTGAAGCTTACCGTCTCCAACAAAGGGATCGAACACATCAATTCTCCCGAGGCATATGAAAAGCTATTGTTTGACAGCATGCGCGGGGATGCTACAAACTTTACGCACTGGGACGAGGTTGCCCTATCATGGAAGTTCGTCGATACCATTTCCAATGCATGGGAAAATACAAAGGACGAGTCTTTCCCTAACTATGAAGCGGGATCCACAGGTCCTCTGGCATCCGATGAACTCCTGGCAGAGGATGGGCATATTTGGTGGGAAATCAAGAATAACGAAAATGATGTTGATTGAAATGAAGAAGGGATGCAGATTTGAATCTGCATCCCTTCTTCATTCATGAAACACTCTTCCTCAGCAATTTATTCCGGATAATATGAAACATTTCCTTGGGCTTAGACATTCCTTCCTCTATTTCTGAATTAAGCCAAAAGGAAACACCAGATTCCAAGGCGATGAAAAATAAAAAAATGGCTACAGCCCACCAGGTGATGAACATAAGTCTCCGCTCCTTCTCTCTTCTTTCTGCCTACTGTATCCTACGGTCCGTCCAACTCTTTCAATGTCCATATTCCTTTTTCCGCAGGTGTTTAAACCTAAAAAGCAAGGATGAATGACATACATCATACTACGTTTTTCCTAAAAAAGGTAAATTAATTGGAACTATTTACAACTAGTTCATTTTCACCATTTTTACCCTCATGGAAAAAGAATGCTAAGTCCTCGCTAAGGTTACACTAGAAAAGGTGCCAGAGGACGGCACCACTAACTTCGGTGTGGAGGGATTAAACTTATGGACATTCGTGAAGGATTAATTCCAACAGCGTTGGGCACAGCCGTGACAGCTGCGGGTTATGTTATGAAGCAGACCCGGGGCTCAAACAAAATGGTAGCTAATACGGTTTTTGGTTTCGGTTTGGCACATGTTGTATTAGGGGTCATTGACCTTGTAGAGCATCGAAGATAGTAAAAAAAGAGGGCGCATAGAAGCGCCCTCTTTTTTCTGTGCATTCGAGGTTCTTAACATGATGAATATTACAACCAAAAAAGCCGGTATAAAAGGGAATCCCCTTTTAAGCCGGCTTGAACTTTTTATTTTTCCATCCATTCGGTATGGAACGTTCCTTCTTTATCAATGCGTTGATAAGTATGAGCTCCAAAATAGTCACGTTGAGCTTGAATCAGGTTTGCTGGCAGCGTTTCTGTGCGATAGCTGTCGAAATAGGCAAGTGCTGATGACAAGCAAGGAACCGGGATTCCGTTCATCACAGCCGTTGACACTACCTCACGTAAAGCTCCTTGATAGCTTTCGACGATCCCTTGGAAATATGGATCTAGAAGAAGGTTGTTCAAGTTCGCTTCACGATCGTACGCTTCCTTGATTTTTTGGAGGAATTGTGCACGAATGATACAGCCGCCACGGAAAATCATCGCGATTTCCCCATATTGCAAGTTCCAGTCATTTTCTTCTGAAGCTGCTTTCATTTGTGCAAAGCCTTGTGCATATGAACAGATTTTGCTCATATAAAGTGCTTTACGGATATTTTCAATCAAAGCCTTTTTGTCGCCTGTAAATGATTCCGCTTTTGGACCACGAAGGATTTTACTCGCTTCAACACGCTCGTCCTTGATTGCTGAAATAAACCGGGCAAACACGGACTCCGTAATGATTGGAAGCGGAACACCAAGATCAAGCGCACTTTGACTAGTCCATTTCCCTGTACCTTTTTGGCCAGCTTTATCTAAAATGACATCGACCATCGGCTTGCCGGTTTCTTCATCATATTTTTTGAAAATATCAGCAGTGATTTCAATTAAATAGCTATCAAGCTCCCCTTCATTCCATTCAGTAAAGACTTCATGGAATTCTTCAGCAGATAGTCCAAGGAGATTTTTCAGAAGGAAATAAGATTCCGAAATCAATTGCATGTCCCCGTATTCAATACCATTATGTACCATTTTAACATAATGACCTGCACCATCCGGTCCGATATATGTACAGCAAGCATCACCATCGACCTTAGCTGATATATCCTTCAAGATCGGTGCAACAAGTTCATATGCTTCTTTTTGACCTCCAGGCATGATGGATGGACCTGTCAGAGCTCCTTCTTCCCCTCCTGACACGCCTGTACCGATGAAATGGATGCCAAGCTTGCTTAATTCCTCATTGCGGCGCTGAGTGTCCTTGAAGAAGGTATTCCCCCCATCAATAACGATATCACCTTTTTCAAGTAACGGTTTTAATTGCTCGATCGTTGCATCTGTTGCCGCTCCGGCTTTAACCATCAATAAAATTTTGCGCGGCTTTTCCAAAGAATTGACGAATTCTTCAAGCGTATAAGCAGGTGTTACGTTTTTGCCTTCCGCTTCCTTCATCATTTCGTCCGTTTTTGATCCTGAGCGATTATACACGGAAATTGAATATCCCCTGCTTTCAATATTAAATGCAAGGTTCTTGCCCATTACGGCTAGTCCGATAACGCCAATTTGTTGTTTTGTCATGCTTCATCTTTCCCTTCTCTATATCTTTACACAGCTTGTAAGCTATCCTTTGTCAAATGGAGGATCCTTCCTCCTGGATTGCCCAAAGAAATCTTTGCTGAAGCTAGTGTCTGTTCCAATTGAACGGTTTTTCAAGGGTAATCCCTTTTTAATAATATTTTCTCCGTACTTATTTTGCAAGTGTTCCATCGCTTCATACAGAGGTTCTTTTTCTGCATCCTCTTGAAAGGAGAAAATATCCAGTTGCTTGAAGGCCGACTCTTTTTCGATGACATCATAGGCAGTGACACCAAGAAGCCTGATACCTTCCCCATTCCAATTTTTCATAAAGAGATCGATAGCTTCATCCAAAATATCCTTTTTTTCAAAAACCGGATTAGGAACCGTTCTGCTTCTCGTTATTGTGCGGCGGTCTTTGTAACGGATCGTCACACCTATTTTTTGACCAAGCAGGCGTTTATTTCTCAAGCGGACGGCTACCTTCCCGGAAAGCTTATCCAATACACCGATCAGTTCTTTTTGATTGGTGGTGTCATGCGGAAGAGTTGTCGAGTTCCCAATGCTCTTATGCTCAAAAATCGCTTCGGGATCCACTACCCTTGGATCGATTCCATTTGCCCTATCTTTCAAACGGATGCCATTGATCCCTAGGAGCTGTTTAAGTTGACTATCATTGGCGTGTGCAAGGTCCCTGATCGTCATTATCCCGATAGTTTGAAGCTTTTCCGAGGTCTTATCCCCGATGCCATGCATTTGGCCCACTTGTAAAGGCCAGAGCTTTTCCGAAATGTCCCGTTTCCTTAACACGGTGATTCCCATTGGCTTCTTCATATCAGAAGCAGTTTTGGCCAAAAATTTATTAGGGGCAATCCCGATGCTGCAAGGGAGATCCATCGTATTAAAAATTCTTTCCTGAATGCTATTGGCTATATCTAAAGGCGAACCCAATTCGGCGCATTCACTAATATCCAGGTACCCCTCATCTATCGAAACCGGTTCAACCATCTCTGTATATTGCCTCAAAACATCGAAAATAGCCAGTGATGCCTTTCGATAGCGCTCGAAATTCGGTTTCTGAATGACTAATTGGGGACATAGTTTTTTCGCCTGCCAAATCGGCATGGTCGTTTTAACCCCGAACTTCCTCGCCTCATAGCTGCAGGTGACGATTATGCCCCTTCTCTCTTCAACATTGCCTGCAATGGCAAGCGGTTTGCCTTTTAATGAAGCATCATATGACATTTCCACCGAAGCATAGAAACTATTCATGTCTACATGGAGAATGACCCTGCCATTTTTGGGATACATGTCCTTCATGTTTGACCGTCACATCCTTGTAAAAATAAAAAATACCGGATAAGGCCCACTAAAAAACCACTTCTATTAAGGTACCCCCATTTATCCTTGGTAACCACGTTGCTCCCACTCCAAGAAAAACAGCCATCATGTCATTGATGACTGTACATATATTCCTTCAATACTTTTAACATCTTGGCAAATATATACGAGTTTTTGCTGATCAATGATCGTAATCAAACGGCAACACCCTGAATATATTCGGTAAAAATCAAGATTTCACGGGTTCCTGGACAAATAGTTTGAAGGAGAGGATATCCATCTTTATTGCAATCCGCCTTTGACCATCATAGCCTATTTACCTGGTTGCTGAATCCCGGAAAGCAAGGCATCAGGTCTTTTTCGATTTACTTTAGAAAACTTCCCTCCATCTCCATCTCCCTATCTTATTTAGGGTGTTTATTCCCCTGATACTTCTTTGACGATACTGACAACCATTTCAGCTAGCTTCGTTAATTCCTCAACTGGGATTCTTTCATTCGTAGTATGGATATCTTCATAGCCCACTGCGAGATTGACAGTAGGGATGCCAAAGCCTGCAATGACATTCGCATCGCTTCCTCCGCCGCTTTTAACCAGCTCGCAAGGACGGCCGATTTTCTCTGCTGCCTTTCTTGCGATTTCGACTACATGATCACCAGCACCATATTTAAAACCAGGATACATGACGGTAACTTCAACTTCGGCCCGTCCGCCCATTTCAATGGCTGCAGTCTCGAATGCCTCTTTCATTTTCGCTACCTGTATTTCCATTTTTTCAGGAATCAAGGATCTTGCTTCTGCAAGGATTTCAACATGGTCACAAACAATATTGGTTTGCTGTCCCCCCTGGAACCGTCCGATATTGGCTGTCGTTTCCTCGTCGATTCTGCCTAATGGCATTCTAGAGATTGCTTTGGCAGCGATCGTAATGGCCGAAACGCCTTTCTCAGGAGCGACACCAGCGTGAGCAGTCTTGCCTAAAATGGTTGCAGATACTTTCGCCTGAGTAGGTGCAGCAACAACCACATTGCCCACTTTACCATCACTATCAAGTGCAAAACCGAATTTAGCCGTTACTAGGGAGCGGTCCAATGCCTTTGCCCCTACCAAGCCAGATTCTTCACCGACTGTAATGATGAATTCGATTGTACCATGCTCGATATTCTGTTCTTTCAACACTTTAAGCGTTTCTAACATGACCGCTAATCCAGCTTTGTCATCCGCCCCTAAAATGGTCGTTCCGTCTGAAACTATGTATCCATCTTTGATGGAAGGCTTGATCCCATTACCTGGTACAACCGTATCCATATGGGAGGTGAAATAGATGGTATCCACGCCTTCTTTATTTCCTTTTAAAGTACAGACTAAATTCCCTGCACCATGACCGGTAACTGCTGTTGTATCATCTTCGAAAACCTCTACACCCAGTGCCCCGAATTTTTCTTTCAGCACTTTGGCGATGGCTGCTTCATTTTTCGTTTCGGAATCGATCTGCACCAATTCCATAAATTCATTAACTAAACGTTCTTCATTAATCATAAAATAAAACCTCCAAAAAAGTTTTCCTCTTTAATTATACTGCTAAAAGCGGCGCCCCGGCAAATAATGTGAAAAGGAAGGCCCGGCTAAAAAAGCATCCTGGTCATTTCCCTGCCAATTGGCCGCTTTAAAAAGGTGAATGATGACTTATAAATGATTTTCTTTAAAAATGATATCTTCCCCAGTATGGAAAAGAGCCCAAAACAGATAGTTTGGGCTCCATGCAATGTTGGATCACAACGGGATATTCCCGTGTTTTTTCCATGGTCGGGTTTCTTTTTTGTTGCGTAGCATATCAAGAGATTGAATGATCTTAATCCTGGTTTCACGGGGATCGATAACATCATCCACCATTCCAAGACTTGCGGCAACATATGGATTGGCGAACTTCTCACGGTATTCTTCAATTTTAGCTGCACGTGTCGCTTCCGGATCTTGGCTATTTTGAATTTCACGGGCAAAAATGATATTTGCCGCTCCAGCAGAACCCATAACCGCGATTTCAGCATTCGGCCATGCAAACGTAAGATCCGCACCGATTGATTTACTATTAAGAGCTACGTAAGCTCCACCGTATGCTTTACGCAGAATGATCGTCAATTTTGGTACTGTCGCTTCTGAATATGCATATAGCAGCTTTGCACCGTGGCGAATGATCCCGCCATGTTCTTGTTTAACGCCCGGGAAAAACCCTGAAACGTCTTCAAACGTAATTAGCGGAATGTTGAACGAGTCACAGAAACGAATAAAACGGGCAGCCTTATCTGATGAATCAATATCAAGTCCCCCGGCCAACACCTTTGGCTGGTTACAGACAAGCCCCACTGATTTCCCCTTGATACGCGCCAAGCCGACCACTATGTTTTTCGCAAAGCCTTCTTGAACTTCCATAAAGGAATCCTCATCGACAACCTGCTCCAATACTTTCCGGACATCATATGGACGGATCCCTTCATAAGGGACTACATCCGTTAAGTCCGGACGGTAGTCATCTCCATCGTCTGCTTCCAAAACCGGCGGCTTCTCTTCATTATTTTGTGGAAGATAACTAAGGAGACGTCTAACGTCCGCCAATACTTGCTCCTCAGATGCTCCCTTGAAATGGGCATTACCGCTTATGGTATTATGTACTGTCGCTCCACCCAATCCTTCAGATGAAATCTTTTCACCTGTAACCGTTTCAATGACTTTAGGACCTGTTATGAACATTTGGCTCGTTTTTTCAACCATGAAGACAAAGTCGGTTATGGCTGGCGAATATACGGCTCCACCTGCACAAGGTCCCATGATAACCGAAATCTGTGGAATGACCCCTGAATAAATGGAATTCCGGTAAAAAATTTGGCCATATCCGTCAAGCGAAACTACGCCTTCTTGAATGCGCGCCCCACCAGAATCGTTCAAACCTATGAAAGGGGCTCCATTTTCCGCTGCCAAATCCATAACATTGGCAATTTTCAGAGCATGCATTTCACCGAGTGCGCCGCCAAAAACAGTAAAATCCTGTGAAAACAGATAAATGTCGCGGCCGTTGACCTTTCCGTAACCGGTGACAACCCCTTCTCCTGGCCCTTCTTCCTTTTCCATGCCAAAATTGGTATTACGATGTTTGATAAAAGGATTAAGCTCTATGAAAGTACCCGGATCAACTAAAAGATCAATTCTTTCCCTTGCAGTAAGTTTGCCCTTTTCATGCTGCTTATCGATTCTTTCTTCACCGCCGCCCATTTCCACTTTGCGGCGTCTGTCATATAGGTCATTGATTGTATCGTATATGTCTGTCATTTCTGCTCCTCCTTTGATAATGCTTGTTCACAAAGCTCATATAATACACCCGCGGTAGACTTGGGATGAACGAAAGCAACATCCGCATTGTGCGCTCCCTTTCTTGATGAATCATCAATCATGCGCAATCCAGATTCCTTGATTTCTTTTATTCTCTCTTCGATGTCATCGACGCCAAGTGCCACATGATGAATCCCTTCACCGCGTTTTTCGATGAATTTGGCGATTGGGCTTGCCGGTGACAACGCTTCCAACAACTCCAAACGGGTATTGCCTGCCAGGATGAAGGCCACTTTCACTCCTTGGCTCCCCACTGTCTCGATTCCTTCAAGTTTCAATTTCAACGTTTCCGTGTAAAGTGGCAAGGCTTCCTCCAGTGACTTGACGGCAATACCTATATGATCGATATTTTTAATCATCATAAAAACCCCCATGCTATGTATGATTGGATGACTCCATTAAAATACTACTAATCTTGCATTAAAGCCTTTCAAGATTCGGAATAATATGAACATAATACTTTTACTTGTTTCTACTAAATGTTCAAGTTAAAATAAAATCAATTAAACTGTTTTAAGGGAGAGAGCATATGGGAAACAAGAAAATCAGAAAAATCGTCGTGTATTTAATGCTTATCTCAATGTTATTAACGAGCTTATTATCAGGTATCGCATTTCTTTTGTAATAGACACCGTAATTGGGAGGGGAGCAAAGCTTCCCTCTCTTTATTTTATCGCCCCATTTTTCTTTGCCAACGTTTTGAAATCCTCGTTCGATATGGTGATCAACACGTTAGTGCCGATGGGGACTTTTTCGTACAACCGCTCTACATCGGATTTATGCATCCGTACACAGCCATTTGAAATGTATTTACCAATTGAAGATGGCTGATTCGTACCATGAATGCCGTAAATCCTTCCATCGGTATTTCGTGCATCGAATCCAATCCACCGCGACCCCAAAGGGTTCCTGGGATCGCCGCCAGGAATATTTTTTTTCCGGTAATATGGATTGACTGCTTTTACTTTGACCGTGAAAATCCCTTCAGGTGTAAGTTCTTGACTCTTTCCCGTACCGACCGGCAGGATCTCCTTGACCTCGTTATCATCAATGAACGCCAATTTATTGTTGGCTTTATTGATGATGATAAACGGATCGCCAGGCTTAACCGATTGAGGTTGTGCTTGTGCCTGCACCGGCCACAAAGGTAGCATGAGCAACAAAGAAAGGATCCATTTCATTTGTATCAATTCCTTCACTTTTTTGCTTAGTTTAAGCCAAGTGCCTCTTTTTCATTCGGCTGCTGTTCAGCTTGGGCAGTCCCTTGAAGGAATGCTTCAACAATAAATAACGCTCCATTTCCTTCATGAGCTGCAGTAATGCGGCCCTGGATTCGAACTCTTCCCGTGTCTGCGGCAGTGCCATTCCCCTAAAATGAATCTCCATTTCTTCAAGCTTCTTCAGATAAAGGATGGCCGTATTTTGTGGGTGTACGTTTTCTGCCAAATCTTCTATATAATCAGCCACTATCCCGCTTTGCTTGACGACCAGTGGAATATTCGTGACTAGGGGCAGAATTCGTTCAATTATTTCAAATTGCTTTTCACGCATTTTGAAATAATGGTAATACAGGTCTTCTTCCCTTAAAAAATGATTTTCCACGTCCCTGAAGGCAAGGCTTTTGGCTTGATTAAGAAGATTGGCTGTGTCGGTGATTTCCTTACCATCCCATGTGTGATCATTATCCCTTAAATAGCGGACAATTCCCATCAAGATCGCACTAAAGTTCGTTTCGATGCTTTCCTGGTAGGCCAGCAGTTTATCATCGACACTGGGCATGTACAGATTCATGACAAGCGCCACTCCAACTCCAACTGCAATTAATATCGTTTCATTGATCAGCAGGGAAAAAGTGATGTCACCCGCCCCGTATAAATGCATGATGATGACGCTGCTCGTCACAATCCCCTCATTAATCTTCAACGCAACTGTCGTTGGAATGAAAATCAAGAGGATCAAACCTATCATCAGCGGATGGAATGCGATGAAATGAAAGAATAAGGATGCATAGGCCATTGCGATCAAACAAGCTAAAAACCGGTGCCAGGAGGCATACACCGACTTCTTTTTTGTAACTTGAATGCATAAGATCGCAATGATTCCCGCAGCAGAGAAATATTCGAGATTAAGCATTTGTGCAATAATAATTGCCAGGGTGGCCCCCAAAGCAGTTTTAATCGTCCTGTATCCGATTTTAAACATTGTTATGTATCACCTGGCTCTTTCTCTATCTATTATAATACTATCAGGAAATCAGATATTTTCACAGTCCTTTGCGAGTTAAATTCCCAATTTTTCTAAATACATTTCAAGCAAAAATACATTATAGGAAAAAAATAAAAAAGGTAACCTAAACGTTACCTTTTTTTCACAATTATATACTATTTTCTTTAGCTTATAAAACTTTTTCCAAGAAGTCTTTTGCACGCTGGCTTTTCGGATTGGAAAAGAATTCTTCCGGAGCACTTTCCTCAACGAGCAGACCCCCGTCCAGGAATAGTACACGATCGGCCACTTCTCTCGCAAATCCCATTTCATGCGTTACGATCAGCATGGTCATCCCCGTATGTGCCAGTGACTTCATAACCTCGAGCACTTCTTTTACCATCTCGGGATCAAGCGCTGAAGTCGGCTCATCGAAAAGGATTACTTCCGGGTTCATTGCCAATGCCCGTGCAATCGCGACCCTTTGTTTTTGCCCGCCAGACAGACGATTCGGATAAGACGATTCTTTATCGGCCAAACCGACTTTAGTCAAGAGCTCACGAGCTTGTTTTACAGCCTCGGCCTTTGATAGTTTTTTCACCTTCATAGGGGCATATGTCAGATTTTCCAGTACGGTTTTATGTGGAAATAAATGAAAATGCTGAAATACCATCCCGACGTTTTCACGCACTTTCATGATATTGGTCTTTTTATCAGTGATGATTTGATCTTTAAACCTGATTTGACCATCAGTAGGAGTTTCGAGCATATTGATGCAGCGCAAGAAAGTTGATTTTCCCGAACCGGATGGACCGATGATGGCTAATACTTCACCCTGCCCTATCTCGGTGCTGATTCCTTTTAATACCTCGAGCTTTCCATAATTTTTTTTGAGTCCATCAATTTTAATCACTGCGTCTCATTCTCCTTTCAATCACTTTGCCTAAGATGGTGAGAACCATGACCATCACATAATAAATGAAGCCGGCAAATAATATCGGCTCGAAGAATTTATATGTCTCACCGCCGACAATATAAGCACGGCGCATGATATCCCCTAATCCAATAATTGTGACAACGGCTGATTCCTTCGTTAAGGAAATCAATTCGTTCACAAGGGATGGCAGGATATTCTTGATGGCCTGCGGAAGGATAATATTAAGCATCATCCCTGAATAGGGAACCCCCAGTGCAAGCGATGCCTCTCGTTGGCCCTTATCGACAGCTAAAATGCCTCCCCTGATAATTTCAGAGATGTATGCCGCTGAATTCAGACCGAATGCTAAAAAAGCTGCTTGGAACGCTTCGATTTGAATCCCTAATATTTGTGGTGAACCAAAATAAATCAGCATTAATTGCAGCACCAAAGGCGTACCGCGAAAAATGGATGTATAAAAATCAGCAATCCAATTCAAGGGCTTGATTCTGCTGATTTTAAGTATAGATAGTAATATTCCCAAAACAAATCCGATTACTGCCGCTACCGCTACAACCTTTAATGTAGTCGGTATCCCCTCCAGGATATATGGAAGGGAAGGCATAATCCTATCAAATTCCAGATTCACTCCATTCATCCTCTCTTATGAAGGCCGTTATCTTAGGTCCTTCCTCCTGCTTCATTTTATTAACAATAAAGCGCGGAAAAACGTTCAGAAGGCATGCTAAATCTCTTCTGAACGCTTTTCATCTCTCTGCATTATTCAGTTTCACTGCCACCGAACCATTTTAATATTAATTTTTCCATTTCACCATTTTCCATCATTTTTTTCAACTCGGCATTGAATTCTTCAGTTAACTTGCTTCCTTTTTGGAAAGCGATTGCCGAACCGGCATCTTGTTCACCGGACGTGATCACATGGCCCACCAATTCTTTATTATCTTTCAAGTAGCCTTTTGCCACAGTATCTTCCATGATCACGGCATCAAAACGTCCTGTTGACATTTCTTGAACAACCTCAGGAATACGATTCCGTTTTTCAACTTTCATCCCGATATCTTGGGATTTATTCAAGTCATTTGCCAATGTCTCCTGAATGGATGCAAGCTGTACGCCTACGGTTTTCCCTTTTAAATCTTCAACAGTTTTGATTTTACTGTCCTTTGTCGTGATGATCATGTTTTTAGCTGTATAGTAAATATCACTGAAATCGACTGATTGCTCACGTTTTGCTGTTGGCGTCATTCCAGAGATAACGAAATCGACCGATTTATTTTCCAGAGCAGGCACAAGACTATTAAAGTCAATGTCCTTCACTTGAACTTCATAACCTAATTTTTTTCCGATTGCTTTAGCGATATCGATGTCAAATCCTTTGATTTCATCACTCTTAGATGTTTCAACATATTCAAATGGCGGATAATCCGCAGATGTTCCCATTACCAGAACCTTTTTGTCCTCTGTACCAGCTGTGTCCTTATCTTCTTTCCCGGATGTTCCGCATGCTGCTAAAATACCTACTAATAAAACAGAAGTAAGCAACAATGCTAACTGCTTTTTCAACTTCATTATTATTCCTCCAAAATGATATTTTCAATTCTCTTGTTATTGAATTAGGTTTAGTTAAAATTTGAATAACTAATATTCATACACTAATGTGTATTTTAACACACTCTTATAATTATTCAATAACGTAAATAATAGATTTATTTTTCAGAATATTGCTATAATTTTATTTCTAAGTTTCGCGCTTTAAACTCCAATGGGAAGATATCGGCATCCTTATCTATCTTCTTTCCTAAATGCCCCTGACTTATGCAAAATCATGAATAAAAAAAACCGCCGGATGGGCGGTTTTCAGTCCGTAGTCAAACTTCAAGAAAAGCGAGTTTGACTACGTTTTGTTTCTAAAAAAACATTCCAGTTGATTTCAGAAATCCGCTCCCTTTCCGCCGACTGTCCGCCAAGCCTCCTCGCGCAAGCGCCTGCGGGGTCTCGGCTAGACAGTAATTCGGCAGGAGTGTCGCATATTTCTTCAATCCAATAAGGATTTCATTCCCTATAAAAAAGGTAAAATTCATGAGGGATAACCATGTCTTCTTTTTATCATCATGGTTCGGGATGAGACGGATTCCGAACCCCTTTTGTCTACAAACTGACACCCGCCGATTGGGCGGGTTTTTTAGCTATAGCTATGGCTATGGACTTACACTTCTTCACAATATTGATCGAAGTAGTCTTGTAATTTTTCTACTACAGACATCGGGTGGTGCCCTTCAATTTCATGACGCTCTATCATGGTGATGATTTTTCCATCCTTCAGCAGTGCAAATGATGGGGATGACGGCGGATACCCTTCGAAATAATCACGGGCTTTTTCCGTCGCCTCTTTATCTTGCCCAGCAAAAACGGTTACAAGCTGATCTGGGCGTTTATCATTATGGATTGCATGAGCAGCTGCAGGTCTAGCAATTCCCCCAGCGCAGCCACAAACGGAGTTTACCATGACAAGTGTCGTTCCTTTTTGTGCAAATACTTCCTCTACTTCCTCGGGAGTGGTCAATTCTGTATATCCAGCAGTCTTTATCTCATCGCGAGCCTGTTTGACTACGTCGTTCATTAAAAAATTAAAATCCATATTCATGGCATTTGCTCCTTCCAAGTTTTCTCTTCAATCCTATCATAACAATTGCCACTTCGTGATTCAATAAATTTACCTGTTAAACCGCAGAAACCGTTCAGAACATGTTTAAAACGAAATAGAAGCGGGAATCATGTGTGAGACAACAAGACTTGCAAAAGGATGGGGCATGCTTAGAAGACATTCCACGCATGCCCCATGCTATTTCTTTTTTAATTTGATTTAAATGTTTCTGTAAAAGATTGAAAGGCCTGCTTAACAGCAGCAGTGACCGTTTTATTCCCTGACATCACTTGATTCTCGAGTATAGGTAGAAGACCTTTGACAGTTTCATTTTTATAAAACATCGTTTTAAGCTGGTGATCAATCAATGAATAAAGCCACTCCTTAGATTGCATTCTTCTCCGTTCCTGAAAAACACCCGATTCCTTGGTCATATCGGAAAATTCATTCAATACATCCCAAAGCTCAGGGATTCCTTTACCGGTTATGGCAGAACAAGCATATGCCTTTCCTGCCCATCCCTTTGTTGCTGGCTGAAGGAAGTGCAAGATTCTGCTATATTCGGACTTCGTCCTAATAGCCAGCGGAATGTTCTCTCCGTCGGCTTTATTGACCACAATTCCGTCGACAAGTTCCAGAATCCCTTTTTTCATCCCTTGTAATTCATCTCCGGCACCCGTTAGGACGAGGAGCATGAAGAAGTCGACCATACTTCGAACTATAGCTTCACTCTGACCGACACCGACAGTTTCTATCAGTATCACATCGAATCCTGCCGCTTCACAAAGCAACATCGTTTCCCTCGTTTTGCGGTGAACTCCGCCCAGAGTGCCTTCGGATGGTGAGGGTCTTATGAAGGCATGGGGGTTTCTTGCCAGTTCCTCCATCCTTGTCTTATCACCTAGTATACTACCGCCATTGATTGAAGAGCTTGGATCGACGGCTAGAACGGCAACCTTATGGCCCCTGTCACATAAGTAGGTTCCGAACGTCTCGATAAAGGTACTTTTTCCGGCACCGGGCACTCCGGAAATCCCGATGCGAATCGAGTTCCCTGTATGAGGTAGGATGGCATGCAATAATTCCTGTGCATGATCCAAGTGGTGGGATGCATTGCTTTCAACCAATGTAATCCCTTTAGCTAGCTTAGCCCTGTCCCCTTTTATGATTCCCTCTTTAAGTTCATGGACCGGTATGTTTACATTATGTTTTTTGACGAATTTGCTTTTTGAAGGTTTGTTTTGGCTGGCAGTTAATTCCACACCTGGCTTCAATGAAGATGCAAAACCTTCCTGATTGTTAAGATCGACCCATTCCGGCTTCTTGTCTTCACTCATTATTGGGCCACTTCCTCATATCCGAGGCGATTGTATATTTCCTGAAGCACTTTCTTCGCTGCCTGTGGAATGACCGTACCAGGTCCAAAAATGGCTGTAGCCCCATTTTCCAATAGGTAATCATAATCCTGTACAGGGATGACGCCACCTACGATCACTATAATGTCCTCACGGCCCAAGTTCTTCAGTTCAGTCATGAGCTGCGGCAACAAAGTTTTATGGCCGGCAGCAAGCGAACTCATTCCGACTACATGCACATCATTTTCCACGGCCTGGATGGCGGTTTCTTTCGGTGTTTGGAATAATGGACCGATATCGACATCATAGCCTAAATCCGCAAACCCCGTTCCTACTACTTTAGCTCCGCGATCATGACCATCCTGGCCCATTTTAGCCATTAACAAACGCGGTCTTCTTCCTTCATTTTCAAGGAACTCTTCCGTCATGCGGACGACTTCCTCAATTTCCGCTTCTTTTGAGTATGCCGAGCTATATACGCCGCTGATGGAACGGATTGTTGCTTTGTGACGTCCAGCCACCTCTTCGATCGCATCGGATATTTCACCTAATGAAGCCCGGACTCTTGCAGCTTGGACAGCCAGTTCAAGAAGGTTACCTTCGCCAGTTCTGGCTGCCATGGATAGCGCTTGAAGAGCTTCATCCACCTTTGCCTGATCACGTTTCGCTTTTAATTCGCTCAAACGCTTAAGCTGACTTTCGCGAACCACCGTATTATCAATCTCCAGTATTTCAATAGGATCTTCTTTTTTCAAACGATACTTATTGACGCCTACGATCGTTTCAACTTGAGAATCGATTTTAGCCTGACGCTTTGCAGCTGCTTCCTCGATCCTCATTTTTGGAAGGCCCGTTTCAATTGCCTTCGCCATTCCGCCGAGACCTTCGATTTCTTCTATGTGAGCCCAAGCCCGTTCGATTAATTCATTTGTGAGCGATTCTACATAGTATGAACCCGCCCATGGATCGATCACTTTTGTGATCCCGGTTTCCTCCTGCAGATATAGCTGTGTGTTACGTGCAATGCGTGCCGAGAAATCAGTTGGCAGGGCAATGGCCTCATCCAATGCGTTTGTATGCAGGGACTGTGTATGCCCAAGTGCAGCCGCATGCGCTTCAATAAGGGTCCTTGCGACATTGTTAAACGGATCCTGCTCGGAGAGGCTCCAGCCGGAGGTTTGTGAATGCGTCCTCAATGCCATCGCTTTATTATTCTTCGGTTCGAATTGTTTCATCAGTTTGGACCAAATGAAGCGAGCTGCCCTCATTTTCGCCACTTCCATGAAATAGTTCATTCCTACAGCCCAGAAGAATGACAGGCGTGGTGCAAATTTATCGATATCAATACCTGCTTTCATTCCGGTACGTGCATACTCAAGCCCATCCGCCAAAGTATAGGCAAGTTCGATATCAGCCGGCGCCCCCGCTTCTTGCAGATGATAGCCGGAGATGGAAATGGAATTGAACTTGGGCATATATTTGGATGTATACTCAAATATATCAGCTATGATTTTCATGGACATTTCAGGTGGGTAGATATACGTATTCCGAACCATGTATTCCTTTAAGATGTCATTTTGGATCGTGCCTGAAAGCTTATCCTGTGTTACGCCTTGTTCTTCAGCTGTGACGATATAAAATGCAAGGATGGGTAATACAGCACCATTCATCGTCATTGACACGGACATCTGATCAAGCGGAATGCCGTCAAACAGGATTTTCATGTCAAGAATGGAATCAATGGCAACTCCCGCCTTCCCCACATCACCGACAACACGTGGATGATCGGAGTCATAACCGCGGTGTGTAGCTAAATCAAAAGCAACTGAGAGCCCTTTTTGCCCCATAGCCAGATTACGCCTGTAAAACGCATTGGATTCCTCGGCAGTCGAAAACCCTGCATACTGGCGTACCGTCCAAGGACGATTGACATACATGGAAGGATAGGGCCCTCTTGTAAAAGGAGCGATGCCTGGCACACTTTCCATATGCTCCAAATCGCGATTATCTTCCTCAACATAAAGCGGTTTGATTTTTATTTGTTCGTTGGTTTCAAACAGAAGATCCTCCATGTTTTTCCCAACTGCTTTTTCGGCTTCCTTTTTCCATGCTTCCACCGTACCTTTAATCTCTGACTTAGCAGGATTTATAGCAGAAAAATTCGGTCTTTTCATTTCAGTTCACCCCTAGCTTCTGCAACAATTCCGATAAAATGGATATTGCATTCGTTTTAACATGGATAAAATCCTTGACTCCTGCTTCACTTAGTGTAATCTCCAATTCTTCTTTTTGCTTGCCGGCACAATAAATGGTGATTTCAGGGAATTGCTTTTTAATTTCTTTAATGGTGACTGGCGCTAATTCCGAATAGTCAGCATCACTGCCGCAAACACAATAGATAGGGAGCTTGGTCGCAGCTACATAATCGACTGCTTCCTCAATGGTTTGACACCCCTTGCTGCCGATTGTTTCAATACCACCTGCTGCGGCAAGACTTTTAAAGAAATCTGCACGAGGTTTATAGGATTTGAGATCTTTCAAATTAATCAAACCGATAGTTGGAGTGGTTCCACTTATTTCTTTATACTTTTCACTGCGTATTCTTATCTGTTCGAACTGAATGGATACCCGATCCAAGTCAAGTGGGGTAATGCCGACCGGCTTCTCGACTTTCATATATGACACATGGTTATTCCGTGTCGGGGTTTTAATCTTATCAGCGGGATTCGGATATACATTCGTTCCGATGATACTTTCTTTTCTGCAAGCCGCATTTTGAACTCTTCCTTGATAAACTTCAGCTATTTCTGTCTGAAGGGTGCCTTGTTTAATTAGCTCAAGAATCCCTCCAGCTGCATCGATTTCAAGGAATTTCGCCCAAGCCTTTTCAGCCAATTCATCCGTTAGTTGCTCAACATACCATGAACCGCCAGCAGGATCGACCACTGTTGTGATATTTGTTTCTTCTTTTAAAATCAAGTGTGTGTTACGGGCAATCCTTTCTGAAAAATCATCGGTTTCACCAGTTGCGTGTGTGAATGGATGAATTTGAAGATATTGAATGCCTCCAATAGCTGCAGCGAAAGCTTGGTTTGTGGTCCGAAGAATATTGACATGCTGATCATAAAGCGTTTCAGTCAACTCGGAAGTAACGGCATGTATCGCCATTTTAAAATGGTCCGCCGCTGTATCGAAAGCTTCTGCAAGACCTGCCCAAAGCCTTCTGGCAGCCCGCAGTTTAGCGATGGACATGAAGTAATTTGAATCCAAAGCAAAAGAGAATACCATTTTTTCGGAAACCGAGGCAATGGAGAGCCCTTGTTTTTCACCCTCCAATAGATATTGGACGGCAGCCGATAATCCGTAAGCTATTTCTTGTACGGCATTAGCTCCCCCATTATGGTAGACTGCCGTATTAATCAAAATTGTTTTTAAATCCCTGCCTACATTCTGATAATCTTGGATTGTCTTCAGCCAGTCTGCAAAATAGTTATCCGTATCTTCTGGCAGCTGACCGCAAATGAGCCATTCTGCAATGGGATCTTCAGCAATAACGCCTGTCAATTGGGCATTTTGAGCTTCGGCAACAGCTTTGAATTGAGGGAATAATCCTTTTTGTTTCCCCTTAAGGTCAATGAAAACCGGGATTTCTTTTAATGGGATATCCTTAAACAATTTTTCTGCCCTTGCTCCCTCGGCAAGCAATCGTGCAGGGTATGCCACGACATTTTGACCACGTTTGAATGAAGCCTTCATCTTTTCATTTGCTTCTTCGGCTGTGATACCGCTTACAGGTTGAACGACAAGCCAAGGTTTTTCATGATATCCCGTTGGGGACGTTCCTCGGGTGAAAGGGAAAAATCCTGGTAATTCAGCTGCTTTTTCCGGTGAATCCGCCTTTTCTGTATAGAGCGGATATAAAGTGATGCCCTCATATGTATTCGTTTTTAATTTTTCTACACTTTTCCCTTTTAAACTTGCTTCCGCAGCTTCTTTCCACTCTTCAAAAGAAGGCTTCGGAAAGGTTATGTTTTTTACATCTTTCAGTTCCATCTGTAATCGCTTTCTTATCTCCTGCCGCCTCATACGCCCTGTCCTTTCTTTGGGAGAACGAACGCTCAGTCAGTTTTGGATAAGAAAACCACCCTCCCGTCAATTTAATCTGGATTATACTAACATTCTACCATAATTTTCTTGAAATTTAAGACAATAGAAATTAGTAAATCTGTTATTTGGGAAACCACTAGCCTATTTCACTTTTTTTAAATCAAGTACAGCCCCTGATCTGTATTAGAACAGCTCTTAATAAAATAATAGCAAAAATAAAATATTTGTCGATGTTTTTCTACGAAAAGAGAAAGGACAGGGTCTAAACTTTGGCAATCGACTTCGGCATAGCAGTGATGATTCAAGAACCACCTACTTCACCATAGTTATGGTTTCTATCAATTTTTTTTAAAAAAGGTGATTGGAATGGGAGTGCGAGACTTTAGCGGGTATAGTGCGTCCAAGGAAATACCACACAGGCGCCAAAGAGCGCCGAGGGCGGACCCACCCGGAAAATCGAGTGCCTGGAGTTCCAACCATCGTACAAATTGTACCAATCTAAAAAAATGTAGGCAAACTCGATTTTCATCGAGTTTGCCTACATTCTGAAGGGATGACCTTCCGGCCTTCCTTTTCTTCATTTTAGTATATGGAAGTGTTATCTTTGGAAATCTTTTCGATGATTTCTTTAACCCTTGCAAGGAATCGTCCACATACCAGTCCGTCCAAAACACGATGATCAAGTGATAAACAGAGATTCACCATATCTCGTACGGCAATCATGTCATTTATGACCACTGGACGTTTTACAATCGTTTCAACTTGTAAAATGGCCGCCTGTGGATGATTGATGATTCCCATGGACTGGACAGAACCGAATGAGCCAGTGTTATTAACAGTGAACGTACCACCTTGCATATCCTCTGCTTTTAACTTACCCGCCTTCACTTTGGATGCGAGTTCCTGTATCTCCCTTGCTATACCTTTGATTGATTTTTCATCTGCATTTTTAATGACCGGTACAAATAAGGCATCTTCGGTTGCAACGGCTATTGATATATTGATTTCTTTTTTTTGTATGATTTTTTCGCCTGCCCACATCGAATTGAGCTCTGGAAATTCCGTAAGGGCTTGAGCAACCGCTTTTACGAAAAAGGCAAAGTACGTTAAATTATAGCCTTCTTTTTGTTTAAAGTCGGATTTAAGATTATCACGCAACTTCACCATATTGCTTGCGTCAACTTCCACCATCGTCCAAGCATGCGGAATGTCGTGCTTACTTTTCAACATATTGGACGCAATTGCCTTACGGATGCCGGTAACAGGTATTTCCTTGTCACCAGCAGCAGTCGGCACATTAGGTACTGGATTGGTTCGACGAATAACTTGAGTGGCGGTCTCTTCAGGAGCCGATTCGGATATTGCGGCAGGCTCATCCGCCTTAGGAAGATTCCCTGATTCAACAAGTTTCAGTAAATCTTTACGGGTGATCCGTCCCTCATTCCCCGTTCCTTTAACTTTTGTAAGATCGATTCCATGCTCCTGGGAAAGTTTTAACACAGCTGGCGAATAGCGAGCTTTCCTTGATGGTTCGGCCGACGCTTGCTGCACATCTCTTGTAACAGGTGCATTAACATTTTCCTCACTATGAGAAACTTGCCCCGCATTTTCGTTATCCGTCTTTGCCGCTTCAACTTCAATCGAGCAAATGACTTCCCCGACTGCCAATGTTTGATTCTCATCCGCCTTCAATTCCTTGATGATGCCGGTGAAGGAAGAAGGAACCTCAGCATTTACTTTATCCGTCATCACTTCAGCTAGCGGGTCGTATTTCGTGACATGATCCCCAGGCTTCACAAGCCATTTACTGATGGTTCCCTCTGTGACACTTTCGCCTAGTTGAGGCATCTTCATTAATTCCATAGCCATAATTCTTTCCTCCTTCTTAACAGTCATTAATACTCGGCCAATTCCCTCATTGCTTTTTCCACTTTATCAGGGTTCACCATAAATTGCTTTTCCATCGTAGGCGCATATGGCATGGCAGGTACATCAGGTCCGGCCAAACGTTTTACAGGGGCATCCAAATCAAAAAGGCAATGCTCGGCAATGATGGCTGCGACCTCACTCATGATGCTTCCTTCTTTATTATCTTCCGTGACCAGCAATACTTTCCCCGTTTTAGAAGCTGCTTCTATGATAGCATCCTTATCTAAAGGGTAGACCGTACGCAAGTCAAGAACATGTGCAGAAATTCCATCTGCAGCTAATTTTTCTGCTGCCTGAAGGGCAAAATGCACACAAAGGCCATAGGAGATGACAGTAATGTCTTCCCCTTCCCTTTTCACTTCCGCCTTACCGATGGGAAGTACATAATCTTCAGTGGGCACCTCACCCTTGATCAAGCGGTATGCGCGTTTATGTTCAAAGAAAAGCACTGGGTCTTCATCGCGAATGGCAGCTTTAAGCAAACCCTTTACATCATAAGGAGTGGAAGGCATCACAATTTTCAAGCCCGGCTGATTGGCAAAGATTGCTTCAACCGATTGTGAATGATAAAGAGCTCCATGGATCCCTCCTCCATACGGGGCACGGATAACCATAGGACAGCTCCAGTCATTATTAGAACGGTATCTAATTTTGGCTGCCTCTGAAACGATTTGGTTAATGGCAGGCATGATGAAATCAGCAAATTGCATCTCAGCTATCGGCCGAAGTCCATACATGGCGGCTCCAATTCCCACTCCTGCAATTGCAGATTCAGCGAGCGGGGTATCGATGACCCTGGCTTCACCGAATTGGTCGTATAAACCATTAGTGGCTTTAAAGACCCCACCTTTTTTTCCTACATCCTCTCCCAATACGAATACACGGGAATCACGTTCCATCTCTTCCCTCATTGCCATTGTCACGGCATCTATATAAGAAATCACTGGCATTCTATTACCCCCTTACTTTTGTGCATACACATGATTCATAGCACTTTCAGCCTTCGGATATGGAGCATTCTCAGCATAATCGGTTGCTTCGTTTACTATCTTCATGACTTCATCATTCATTTGTTTTTCAAGGTCATCATCCATGATTCCCACTTCTTTTAAATACGCTCCAAATGTCATTATGGAATCCTTCGTTTTGGCTTCGGCCACTTCGTCCGCAGTCCGGTAGCTTCGGTCATCATCATCACTTGAATGAGGTGTGAGCCTGTATGAAACGGTTTCTACAAGAGTTGGGCCTTCACCCCTACGTGCACGGTCAGCCGCTTCTTTCACCGCTGCATACACTTCCAATGGATCATTGCCATCCACCGTTATACCAGGCATCCCATAGCCAATTGCCCTGTCGGAAACATTTTCACAAGATAGCTGTTTCTCAATAGGAACTGAAATCGCATATTTATTATTTTCACACATGAAAATGACCGGTAGCTTGTGCACACCTGCAAAGTTGGCCCCTTCATGAAAATCGCCCTGATTGGATGAACCTTCCCCAAACGTTACGAATGTTACCAAATCCTTACCTTCCATCTTCCCTGCAAGGGCAATCCCGACAGCATGCGGGACCTGTGTCGTTACAGGCGATGAACCAGTGACGATCCTATTTTTCTTTTGACCAAAATGACCAGGCATTTGGCGCCCGCCGGAATTGGGATCTTCCTCTTTCGCGAAACCTGAAAGCATCAAGTCTTTTGCGGTCATTCCAAAGGTAAGCACCACACCGACATCCCGATAATAAGGCAGTACATAATCCTTTTGCCGATCAAGCGCAAACGCAGCCCCAACCTGTGCAGCTTCTTGCCCCTGGCAGGAAATCACGAAGGGAATTTTCCCGGATCGGTTTAAAAGCCACATGCGCTCATCAATTCTGCGGGACAAAAGCATTGTCCGGTACATATCTAAAACCGTTTCCTCATTTAAGCCTAATTGTTCATGACGTTTTTCTACCATCATAAAACCTCCTGACCTTATTCTTTATGAATGAATGGCACGTCCATCGACAGCAAGGGCCGCCTCTCCGATTGCTTCAGATAGACTTGGGTGCGGATGAATTGTCTTGCCTATTTCCCAAGGTGTCGCATCAAGCACTTTTGCAAGTCCCGCTTCTGAAATCATATCCGTAACATGTGGTCCGATCATATGAACGCCCAGTATATCATCCGTTCTCTTATCTGCGATGATTTTGACAAAGCCATCCGCTTCCCCGAAAACAAGGGCCTTACCAACTGCACGGAATGGGAATTTCCCAATTTTAAGGTCATAACCTTCCTTGTTTGCCTGTTCTTCCGTCAACCCGACACTTGCAGCTTCAGGGCTTGAATACACACATTTTGAAATGAGCGAATAATCCAGCCGTTCCGGTTTTTGGCCTGCGATATGTTCAACTGCCGTAATACCTTCATGGGAGGCAACGTGAGCCAATTGCAGACCGCCAATACAATCACCGATTGCATAGATATGTGATTCCTTCGTTTGGAAGAAGTCATTGGTTTCAATAAAACCTTTATCTTTCACAATTTCCGTATTTTCAAGGCCGATCCCTTCAACATTTGCTGATCTGCCTACGGAAACCAGCATTTTTTCAGCTGTGAATTCCTCTACCGAACCTTTGACTTCTGCAGAAATGGAAACTGAAACATCCGTTTTCAGGGTTTCAGGCAATACCTTGGCACCTGTAACGAATTTGACGCCTTTTTTCGTTAGGAGACGAAGCATTTCACTGGAAATATCATGGTCCTCAGTCGGGATGATTCTATCTGCATATTCAAGTACTGTCACTTCCACACCAAAATCATTGAGCATCGAAGCCCATTCAATGCCGATAACTCCACCGCCTACAATAATCATTGATTTTGGCAGGCTCTCAAGCTTTAGAGCTTCATCCGATGTAAGCACAAATTCTCCATCAATCGTTAAACCGGGCAGTGTCTTCGGACGCGAACCGGTGGCAATGATGATGTTCTGAGGAATGAGCATTTCATTTTCACTGCCATTATTCATTTCCACGGAAATTGTCCCAGGCATCGGTGAAAATATGGAAGGACCAAGTATACGCCCTAACCCTTCATAAACCGTTATCTTTCCTTGTTTCATCAAATGCTGAACACCTTTATAGAGTTGATCGACCACTTTATTCTTTCTTTCCTGCACCTTAAGGAAGTCTACCTTCACATCCCCGGTAACAATACCGAATTCCTCACTTTTCACTGCAGTCTGATAAACTTCCGCACTCCTTAAAAGTGCTTTCGAAGGGATACAGCCTTTATGTAGACACGTTCCGCCGAGCTTGCCTTTCTCCACGACAGCCGTTTTCAATCCTAATTGAGCAGCCCTTATTGCCGCCACATACCCGCCTGTTCCTCCTCCGAGGATAACGAGGTCAAATTCTTCAGCCAAAACCACTCCTCCTCACGAATACATACTATTTGTCACCATTTTTACTTGCCATATGTTTATTACGTTATCCATGTTGAAAATTCCTGTGTTTATTTAAAAAAACACAGGAATCTATATCTTGTAAATTACATTCATTTTCTTCCATTCAAGATATGTTTTTCATTTTGCAAGAATTGGCTCCTTGAATTCCTCATGCGAGCAATTCGCTCCTCTGCCATCCTATCCGCTGCTTTATAAGTTGGGATTTGATCACGTTTTGCAATCTCGATGACTCTTTCAATTGTATCATAAACCGTTTCCACTTTCTTAAGGGCTCTTTCCCGATTATATCCTAAAAGCTCATCGGCCACGTTTATGACTCCACCTGCATTAATTACATAGTCTGGAGCATATATAATGCCTTTTTCATGAATTTGATCGCCATGAACAGGTTCCTTTAATTGATTATTGGCCGCACCTGCAATGACCTTCGCCTTGATTTGATTGATTGTATGATCATTTATGACAGCCCCTAATGCACAAGGTGCATAGATATCACAGTCGACTCCATAAATTTCATCAGGATCAACTGCAGTCGCCCCAAAGGATTCAACCGCACGGGCCACGCTTTCTTTATTGATATCCGTAACGATAAGCTTGGCGCCCTCCTCATGAAGGTGACGGCATAAGTTATAAGAAACGTTCCCGACGCCTTGGACCGCAACCACCTTGCCTTCTAAGGAATCAGTTCCGAATGCCTCTTTTGCAGCAGCTTTCATACCGCGATATACACCATATGCAGTTACAGGGGAAGGATTGCCCGAAGAACCGAATGCAGGGGAAATCCCAGTGACAAAATCCGTCTCCTCATGAATGAGGTCCATATCCTCAACCGTTGTACCTACATCCTCCGCTGTTATATAACGCCCATTCAGCCCTTGGATATACCTTCCGAATGCACGGAACATTTCTTCATTTTTATCCTTACGGGGATCGCCGATGATGACGGTTTTTCCCCCGCCTAAATTCAAGCCGGCAGCTGCGTTCTTATATGTCATTCCTCTTGAAAGCCTTAAGGCATCTTCAATGGCATCTTCTTCAGATGCATACGTCCACATCCTAGTGCCTCCAAGCGCAGGCCCTAATGTCGTATCATGAATGGCAATAATCGCTTTCAAACCCGATTGTTTATCCTGACAGAATAACAATTGCTCGTAATCATACTTCTCAAGATATTTAAAAATTTCCATAAAGGAATCCTCCCTAGATGTTTTAATACATGTCAGATATGAGACACTGAATTACTACTCATTCTTACTTGTTACTACGTTCATTTTAAATAAAATTCGCTACTAGCATGATATTTTCCCCATGGGGAATGGTTCCCTTGAAAAGATCCATGCATTTTTAAATATGCAAATAACATGCCACTAAAATACATAATGCGAGCCTTTATATCCAAATAAAGGAGATGCTGGTTAATATGATGGGCAACTATAGCCTATAACAAATTCAAAAAAATTTCATGTTAGAAGTGGAGTCTCGCTTAAATTAAAATAAATCAGAAAATTCCGCGCAGTTTTTTTCATAGTACGCAATTATTTGCGTGCAAGAATTTTCACAGTTTTAGTTTTTCCATTTTGTAATATAGATTTCTAACTGAAATCCCCAGCGCTTTTGCCGTAAGTGTTTTATTTCCCTTGTGGGTAAGGAACGCTTGCTGAATGATTTCGGCTTCATACTGGTCTATTATCTCCGAGAGCGGTTTCCCCGATACGTAGCCAGAAGGCTTCATTATTAATTTCTCCTGTTTTAATGGAATCTCTTCGATAAAATCCGGTATATGATGAATATCAATGACCGTCTCGTTCAATTTCATGAAAATGATTGCCCGTCCTAAGATATTTTCCAGTTCCCTCACATTACCCGGCCAGTTGTAAATTTGCATTTTATGTATAGCTGCTGCTGTAATTCCCTCTATGCTCCGTCCATACTCCTGATTGATTTTATTAATCAAATGCTCCGCCAATTCTCTCAAATCTTCTTTTCTCTTTCTTAATGGTGCAATGAAAATAGGCATGCGGTTCAACCTGAAATACAAGTCTTCCCTGAATGATCCGTTTGCGATGGCCTGTTCAAGATTGATATTCGTAGCGGCTATGACCCGTACATTGATGGGGATCGGCTTCGTCCCCCCCACTCTGATGATTTCCTTTTCTTGTAATACCCGAAGTAATTTTGCTTGGATGTTGGCTGGCAATTCACCAATTTCGTCCAAAAAGATACTCCCTTGATTTGCCTCTTCAAAAAAACCGACCTTTCCGCCCCTGCTTGCCCCAGTAAAGGCCCCCTCATCATAACCGAACAGTTCACTTTCAAGTAATGAATCCGAGATGGCCGCACAATTTACCCGTACGAATTTATTGAATTTCCTATCGCTCGCATTATGTATGGCATGAGCAAATAACTCTTTGCCAGTCCCTGATTCCCCTCTTAATAAGACAGTAGCAGGTGTTCTTGCAGATAATTTCGCCTGTTCAATGGGAAGCTTCATCTCTTCGGAAGCCCCAATTATATCATCAAAAGAATATTTAGCCTGCAATGTCCGGATAATCTGTCTTGCCCGATTCAGTTCGTGGGTCAAGGCTTGAATTTCCGATACATCATGAATGACGCCAACGCTCCCTTTCAGGCATCCATCCACAATGATTGGAGCAACATTCACGATCACTTCCTTATGTTTTGGGCCGACACGCATATTGACACCCCGAACAGGCTTTTTTGTCTGAAGCACTTTCATATGCATACTTTCACCTTCGTAAATATCGATGGAAGCCGGCTTACCGATCACTTGGGTCTTTGTTAAGCCGGTGATTCTTGTATATGCCGGATTAATCAAAAGCCCCCTGCCTTGATCATCCACAACGGATATGGCTTCATCACTGGATTGAATGATCGCCTGGAGCATCGTCTGTATCTCTTTTAAATCAGTGATCTGCTCTGCCAATTGTACAGCTTCCGTTTTATTCCTGAACACGGAAAAGGCCCCTATGATTTCTTTATCGGCATTCACAAGAGGTATCCTTGTCGTTATAAGTTCCATCCCATTGCTAAGGGTGATTTCCTGATTTACTTCTTTTTGGTTCGTTTGCATCACTCGCAGCAATCCAGTTGAAGGGATGAAATCTTTAATATGCCTGCCTATCACATCTTCGCGCTTTGTGTCAGATGCACGTTCCGCACTATCATTGAACATGATGATGAATCCTTCATGATCAATCACCACCATCCCTTCACTGGTCGTATTAAGGATCAAGTCCATTTTTGCCGAGGTATTCTCCAATTTACTTATTAAACGATTTTTCTCTTCAAACAACTTAGTCATAATGAGGGCGACACTTCCAGGAATGAGAATCGTTTGTTCGCCCATGTCCCTTTTTATCTTTTTATAGACAGATGGGTCTCCGGTCGTATCAAAAATGATGTCCAAATCCCGCTCCAATCCCATGCTCCAATCAGTCACCGTAGGAATCCTTCGCTCCTTTGCAGCAAGCATCCCTTCAGCGGATTCATTCGTATCAGCCATACAAACAATGGAGAATACTTCACTTTCCGATAGGAGTTTCAACACGGTTGTCCCTCCCACTCCTCCACCTACTATCATGACCTTTTGCATGAGCCATCCCCCTTAAAATATAATGATCCCTTTTAATAGATCATTCCCTGCAATTTTTTTCATACTCGAACCATTTTACCATATCTGTTCCCTTTAAAAACAGCCACCAACTCCCAGTCATTATCTAGATTCCCGAAACTTGACAAATAATTTATATCCTTTATCATTTTTTAAAGACGGAATTTTCGGAAGGGATTTGACCGCATGAAACGTTTAATCGCTTTTTTGATTCTTTTTATACCCGGTGCCTTTGCTGCCTATGGCATAAAAATAATGAGGGACATGGTGTTCGGTATTTTACAGCCTCCCTATCCATTCCTTTGGCTGCAATTTTTAATCGGACTGCTCATTACGATTGGCGGAATAGCCTTTATCGCCGGCTTCATCCTTCATCGAGACCGAAAACAAAATAAGGTCCAAAGCAGGTTCAATAAATTTTAAACATAATTAAAAGGTGCCATATATCATATGGCACCTTCTTTCTTTATCTTGATTTCAATCCTTCTCTGATCCGTACGGCTGCCTCGGGAAAATCGGTTATGATGCCGCTGCATCCCAGTTTGAATAACCGCTTCATATCGGCTTCTTCATTAATGGTATATGGCCGTACAGGAACACCCATACTCACCGATGCTTGAATTAGCGCATCAGGGGCAGCCCGGATATTTGGGTGAATTGCACTTCCGCCTATTGCCTTGGCATATATCCACGGCATGTATAGACCATCCCTATAAAGCGGTGCTGTTTCCAATTCAGGTGCCAATTGGTGGCAATTGACCAAACTATAATGATTGAAGGAAGAAAGGATCACCCTTTCCTCCATTTCGTAAGTACGGATGAGCCGGATGACTTTCTCTTCTAAGCCTGGATACAGAAAAAGCGTATTTTTCAATTCAATATTGCAAAAAAGCTGATTATCGTAAAGCCAAATAAATAGTTCTTCAAGCGTCGGAATCTTTTCTTTTCCCCATTTACCCTTATGGTTTGCGGAAGCATTAAGTGTTTTCAACTCCATCAAGGTCCGGTCTTTTACATACCCCGAGGCATTCGTTGTCCGATCGAGCTTTTCATCGTGAATGATGACCACTTCTCCATCTTTCGAGAGCTGGACATCCGTTTCAATTCCGTCCGCTCCGACACGGGCAGCTTCTTTGAACGCCGACATCGTATTTTCCGGATGTGTTCCTGCAGAGCCTCGATGCGCAAAGATTAAGGTCATGATGAAACGCCGCCTCTCTCTATTATTGTTATATCCCAATTTTATGAACAGAAACAGCAAATTATTTTCATCTAGATCAATCCTTCAATCAAAATGCAGGTGATTATTTTCTGCATAGAATGTTCCTTTCGTCAAAACACTCAATTTCTTTTCCAGGCTTTTTATTTGCAAGCGGGTATCCGGGAAGGCCATTGGGCTTTTCAGCCAAACAAAAACGCCTTTTATTTATGGGATTTCCTTCAAAATCCAATAAATAAAAGGCGTTTAATTTTTTTTAACCGGCATAAAAAATTTGAAGTTGCCGATTAGAAAAAATCAAGAAGCAACTTCTTCCTGTCCTTTACCTCCAGACGGAGAGTTCCTATTTATATTTAGCGGCTCTAGCCTTTATATGGTCAATTGTTCCTTACAACCGGTTTGCCCCTATCCCTGTCAAGAAGCTTTATGTTCGAGGCGCAGCTTATCGGCAACCATGGCAATGAATTCGGAATTTGTAGGTTTTGCCTTAGTCATGCTTACGGTATATCCGAAAAGAGATGATATGGATTCTATATTTCCACGGCTCCAGGCCACTTCAATCGCATGCCGGATAGCACGTTCAACACGGCTGGCCGTAGTATTGTATTTTTTTGCGATATCCGGATATAAAACTTTGGTGATAGAACCCAATAGTTCAATATCATTATATACCATTGATATCGCTTCCCTTAAATACAAATAGCCCTTAATATGTGCAGGCACTCCAATCTCGTGAATGATGCTCGTGATGCTGGCATCGAGGTTCTTCGGCTTGGATTCATTTTGGGGACGATAGCTAAATTGACTATGATTTTTTAAAACCGCCTGCCCTTTACCGCTTACCTGACGTATATGATTGGCCAGATTTTCCATATCGAATGGTTTCAGGATAAAGTAAGACGCACCCAAATCAACAGCTTTTTTCGTTACATCTTCTTGACCAAAGGCAGGAAGCATAATCACATTAGGCATAGCACCCCGTTTTACTTCACGAAGTTTTTCTAGTACACCTAATCCATCTAAATGAGGCATGATAATATCGAGGATCAATATATCCGGATCAACGCTTTCAAGCATCCCCAGGCAATCTTGACCGTTATGTGCCACCCCAATTACTTCCATGTCTTCCTGTGCAGAAATGTATTCTTCCAGAAGGCCAACAAGTTCTCTATTATCATCTACAACGCACACCTTAATTTTTTTCACGCTTGATTTCCTCCTCAACTACAATTGGTCTTTTTTTCTATATGACTAAATTCTATTGTAATTGAACTTTTCGACAATGGAAACTAAATTCCTTTTATTTTTGAAAAAATATAAGGAATTCAATATTATTCTCCGGATATCTCTTGTTTTCGACTTCGTTTGCTATTCGAATAAAGCGATTGTCGAAAAATCTTCATATCGTTATCATTTTATCATACCATTTTAAAAAAACCTCTATTTTTTGAAGAAATCAAATTTAATTCCTACCTAAAACCTATGTTAACCTAACTTTCCATTAAAAAGGGGCATCCCAAAGGATACCCGGATTCTTAGCTTGCCTTTTCATAATTATTTTTGTCGTATATATTTATACCGGCTTCGTTTAACATCCATTCGATATGGACTCCATACCCACTTGTAGGATCATTAACGAATACATGGGTGACTGCACCGATTAATTTCCCATTTTGTATGATAGGACTGCCGCTCATACCTTGAACGATCCCACCTGTTTTTTGCAGTAATTCTTTATCCGTCACTTTTAAGACCATTCCTTTAATTGCAGGAAACTTCTGTGGTATGGAACTGACGATTTCGACATCGAATTCCTCCACTTCAGAACCATCCACCACTGTAAGGATTTTTGCCGGTCCTTCCTTTACCTCATGGGAAAGGGTGATGGGGAGTGGCTTATCGTTAATTCCATTTTTAAAATCTTGATTTAATTTCCCAAAAATTCCAAAGGGACTATTGCGATTGATATTTCCTATTTTTTCTTTATTAGAAGAAAAGCGTGCCAATTTTTCTCCGGGATCACCATTGCTTCCCTTTTCGATGGATGTGACCGTCGATTGAACAATCTGTCCGTCCTTAACAACAATCGGCTTTTTTGTATCCATATCGGATATGACATGTCCCAACGCCCCATATTTTTTTGAATCCGGGTGATAAAACGTCATCGTTCCGATGCCAGCTGCCGAATCACGGATATACAAACCCAATTTGTAAGTTCCTTCATTCTTATCTTTTAGAGGTAATAGGGTACTGTGGAGCACTTCGTTATCACGGTTAATGACAAGATTCAACGCCTCACCCTTTTCGCCTGCCTGCTGAACAAAAGGGGTTACATCCCCCATCTTCTTTATCGTCTGACCATTGATTTCTGTAATAATATCACCGATTTCAATTTTCGCTTTTTCTCCCGGTGATTTTTTCCCCTGCGCAGTATCAATAAGATGATGACCTACTACGAGCACCCCAAGAGTATTAAGCTTCACTCCAATTGATTGGCCACCAGGCATGACTTTAAAGTCTTTTAACACCCTGATGTCGACCTTTTTGGCAGGCAAGCCTGCTACATCGAGTAACACTTCATTCGTACCTGGTTTCTCAGCACCAAGCGTAATCGAGGCTTGTTCATCATGAAGGGAAAATCCATCACTGGATCCCGAAGTTTTTGCAGAAACAGGCAATGATTTGGAAATACTATATTGACTTCCTTCAAATAGTACAAGATGATTTGGAATTAAAAAATATTCACGAGTTGGCTGGTATAACCCTAATGTTAATAGCGAAACAAGGAGAATTCCACCGATGATCCTGTTTATCCATATAAATTTCAATCCATTCACTCTCCTCGCTCTCTGAAACTTAATGGCTACACCTTTAATTTAGCCCTCATGACAGTCATTTATAACAGGTGCAAAAAATAAAAGCTATCCGTTTTTGGATAGCTTTACAATGAATGCTTATGATTAGTTTAATTAATCTTCTTATCGGCCCTTCAAGATGTAATTTTCAGCCTTTTGGCAAGCTGGATTAATTCATTGGCATGTTGTTTCGTCAAATCCGTTATCTCCACTCCTGAAATCATCCTGCCAATTTCTTTTATTTTTTCAGTTTCAATTAACGGCTTTACCGAAGTATTCGTGCGTCCGGCCCTTACATTTTTCGCTATGAAAAGGTGAGTATCCGCCATAGCTGCCACCTGTGGCAAATGGGATATGCAAAGTACTTGTGATCCAGTTGCCACTTTATAGATCTTTTCGGCAATGGATTGCGCAACCCTTCCGCTCACACCTGTGTCCACTTCATCAAATATAATGGAAGTTATGCCTTGGTGCTTGGAGAATATGCTTTTCAATGCCAGCATGATCCTCGACAGTTCACCACCAGATGCAATTTTAGAAAGAGGTTTTAATGGTTCACCTGGATTGGTGGAAATATAAAATTCCATTGAATCCAGTCCTGACTGATTGATGCCCCTATCTGACAATTCATCGAAAGTATAGGCCGTTTGAAGGAAATGTGGTTCGAAAATTGTCTTTTCCATGTATAAATCTTTTAATTCCTGATGAATCTTTTTGGTTAGCTGCTGAGCGAATTTCTGGCGAAGTTCAGACAGATTCTTTGCTTCGACAATTAAATCTGCCTTGATGGATTTCATTTCCTTTTCAAGCTTCGCTATATGGGTTTCCCTATTTTGCAGTTTTTCGACTTCTTCTTCGATAGCGGCCCCATATTCCAGGATTTCCTCGATGGTCCGCCCGTATTTACGTTTTAATTGATTTATTTCATTAAGGCGACTTTCAATGAATTCCACTCGCTCTGTATCATAATCCAAAGAGTCTAATTGGTCACGGATGTTAGACACGGCCTCTTCAAGCAGGAAGTAGCTATTTGAAACGGTTTCAGAGCTGCTCTTTAAACCTTCATCAAGCCCTGCCGCTTCCTCCAAATTATTCATGGCTACGGAAAGCCAATCAATTGCATGCTGCTCACCATTTAAAGCATTATAACTGGTTTGGAGCGCTTCATGGATTTTTTCGAAATTATTAATTTTCTTCCGCTCTTCCATCAATTCTTCATCTTCGCGTAATTTCAAATCAGCTTTTTGGATTTCATCGAATTGAAATTGAATCAAATCAAGGCGGTGGACCATTTGCTGTTCATTTTGGCTCAAACCATTCAATTGTTTAGAAGCGGTTTCATAACGTTTATATAGCTTTTGGTATTCAGTGAGTGCAGATGCGATTTTTTCACCGCCGAATTGATCGAGCAGTGGAAGATGGAGTCGTTCGTCCATTAATTCCTGATGTTCATGCTGACCATGGATATCTATCAACGTCCGTCCTATCTCACGTAAGGTGGAAATCGTTACAAGCTTTCCATTTACCCTGCAAACGCTTTTGCCGCTCAGTGAGATATCCCTTCGAAGTATCGCCATCCCATCATTCATATCGATGCCAAACTCTTCCGCTTTGGCAAAGACCGGGTGTTTTTCATCTTCAATTTGGAATAATCCTTCTATTTCAGCCTTCGACTCACCATGCCGAATGAACTCTGCAGAACCACGTCCCCCAACCAAAAGATGAACGGCATCTATTATGATTGACTTCCCTGCCCCTGTTTCTCCTGTCAAGACCGTCAAGCCTTTCTCAAATGAAACGGACAGGCTGTCTATGATCGCAAAATTCCTAATCGATAGTTCTGTTAACAAACTAGGTCACCTCACAACATTATTAGAGCATGTCCAAGAATTTGCCGGAAATGATCTTTGCATCTTCCTCAGAACGGCAGATGATTAAACAAGTATCGTCGCCGCCGATCGTCCCGAGTATTTCTTGCCAATTTAAATTATCAATCAATGCACAGATTGCCTGGGCATTACCTGGGAGCATCTTCATAACCAGTAAATTGTTGGCGGAGTCAATGCGTACAAATGCATCGACAAGGATTCTCTTTAATTTTTGAAGTGGATTGAAACGTTGGTCGGCCGGCAGACTGTATTTATACCTTCCATCCGTTAAAGGAACTTTTACAAGGTGAAGCTCTTTAATATCCCTGGAAACAGTGGCTTGAGTCACATTGTATCCAGCTAATTTCAATTCTTCAACTAACTCATCCTGGGTTTCGATATCATTATTCGTTATAATGTCCCTTATTTTTATATGTCGTTGTCCTTTATTCATAAGTAGAAGCACCTCTTCTCAACTGTTGCTCATTTAATGGTAATGGCATCACTTTCATTTCTTACTTAAGCAGGCTGTCCCAATACGGGATTGCTTCGGTCATCAGTACGTGCAAATAGGCCGCTTGTGAAAGTGGCTAATATTAATGTTATCGGATTTTTATGCAATTGTACAACTTTTTCTCTAAAAATGAATACAAGTCTATTATTCGTACTTACCTATTTTATATATCCAGCGATAAATGATTCAAGTCATGACGCACAATGTATAGTTAAAAAGCTCCTTTAGCCAACCATTCAGCCAAAGGAGCACATACAAAGTTCTAGCTATTCTTTTTTAAATTGGGCATGGGCCTCTCCAACGATGTCATCAACCGTTTTCGAAAGCAATATCGCTCCATCTTCCTTCGTACCTTGCCAGTGTAAATGAAGTAAGAATTCAATATTTCCATCACCGCCGGTAATCGGTGAGAAGGAGGCATCCTTAATATCATAGCCCTCCTTTAAAGAAAAAGAAATGATCTTATCCAACACTTGTTTATGGATTTTGGGATCACGAACAATCCCCTTTTTACCCACTTGATCCTTCCCAGCTTCGAATTGCGGTTTAACTAAGGCAACGACATCACTATTCGGGACGAGCAAGGTCTTTAACACCGGTAAAATTAACGTAAGCGAGATGAAAGAAACATCAATGCTTGCAAAGTTTGGCATCTCCCCATCGAGATCGGCGGGTGTAACATAACGGAAATTGGTCCGTTCCATTACTTTTACCCGCTCATCCTGCCTAAGCTTCCAGGCAAGTTGATTATAGCCGACATCAAGCGCATAAGACATTTTGGCGCCATTTTGCAAAGCACAATCCGTGAACCCACCAGTTGATGATCCTATATCAAGCAGTATTTTTCCATTCACCTGTAAATCAAATTCCCTTAATGCCTTTTCAAGTTTAAGACCGCCTCTTGAAACGTAAGGCATGACTTTTCCTTTGATCGTAAATTCGAGATCGACCGGCACTTTTTCCCCCGGTTTCTCATACCTTTCTTCATTCGCGTAGACAAGGCCTGCCATAACCATACGTTTCGCTTTTTCACGTGTATCGGCCAAGCCTTGTTCTACAAGTAATACATCCACTCTTTCTTTCATTACTTTCATATTGTCAGGCCCTTTTTTCTTTTTTGGGTGTTATCATTTTAATCTTTTTGATTGCTGTCTCAGTCGTTAAACCGATTTCTTCAAGAAGTTCATCGACACTTCCATGTTCAATGAAATAATCAGGTATTCCCATTCGATCTATAATTGCCCCATAAAATCCTTGATCATGAGCATATTCAAGTACTGAGCTACCAAAACCACCTTGAAGAACCGCTTCTTCTATTGTCAAGATTGGCATTTTTTCACCAAGGAGACTGCTTAGCATGTTCTCATCCAAAGGCTTAATGAACCGGGCATTGATCACCTTGACTGAATAATCCTCTTTCTCCAGCAGTTCTGCCGCTTCAAGAGCCATGGGAATAGTTGTTCCGAACGTTAAGATGGCAGCATCCGTTCCTTCTTTAAGAACTTCCCACGAACCGATTGGAATCTGCTTTAAATCGGTATCCATCACAACTCCCCAACCATTTCCACGAGGGAAACGCATAGCAATCGGACCATCATTATATTTTAAGGCTGTATTGACCATATGCTGACCTTCGTTTTCATCTTTAGGCATCATTAACACCATATTCGGAACATGGCGTAAGAAAGCAATATCGAAAACGCCTTGATGCGTTTCACCATCGGAACCAACCAATCCAGCACGATCGATCCCTATGAATACGTTCAAATTTTGACGGCAGATATCATGAACGACCTGGTCATAAGCTCTTTGCAGGAAGGTTGAATATATGGCCAGGAAAGGTTTCATTTTTTGCGTTGCCAATCCTGCAGCAAAAGTTGCAGCATGCTGCTCGGCAATCCCTACATCATAGAAACGCTCTGGGAACTCTTGAGAAAAGCCCACCAACTTCGATCCTACGGGCATTGCAGGTGTAATCGCGACAATCCGCTCATCTTCACGAGCTAGCCTGCTGACAGTATCGCTTACAAGAGCGCTCCACGCAGGACCTTTACTAGGGGATTTCACGAAATCGCCAGTCTCGATCTTATATGGGCCTGTCCCATGCCAGTTCCCTGTTGTATCCAATTCGGCAGGTGAGTATCCTTTGCCTTTTTTCGTGATGACATGCAGCAGTACAGGTCCCTTCGTTTTCTTGGCATATCTTAAATTCTCCAGTAATTCTTCATAATTATGACCATCCACTGGTCCAAGGTATGTGAAACCAAGCTCTTCGAAGAAGATTCCTGAGACTAATAAGTACTTCATGCTATCCTTCAAGCGTTCAGCTGTAGCTGCAAGTTTACCACCGACTGCAGGAATTTTTTTCAAAAGCAGCTCCAATTCATCTTTTGCCCAGTTATATTTACCTGCTGTCCGCAATCTTCCCAATATCGTGTGTAATGCACCTACGTTAGGGGCTATGGACATTTCATTATCATTCAGGATAACGATCATGTCCTTTTTTTCATCACCGATATGATTCAACGCTTCAAGCGCCATTCCGCCTGTTAGTGCACCGTCCCCGATTACAGGCAAAATAAAACTGCTTTCACCCTTGATATCACGGGCAGCCGCCATTCCCATTGCAGCTGAAAGGGAAGTCGAACTGTGACCTGTTTCCCAAACATCATGGGGGCTTTCAATCATTTTTGGAAAACCGCAAAGACCTTTATATTTCTTTAAGGTGTCGAACTCTCCTGCCCTGCCAGTCAGGATTTTATGGACATAGGATTGATGTCCGACATCCCATAAGATTTTATCATTCGGACTGTCGAATTCTTTATGCAAGGCTATAGTCAACTCGACGACACCCAAATTGGGCCCAATATGCCCACCGGTCACCGATAATTTTTCCACAAGGAATTTACGTACTTCCACACTTAACTCGACAAGTTCTTCATTATTCATCTTCTTCAAAAAAGAAGGGTCTTTTATAGATAGAAGATCCAAACAGGACCACTCACTTTCTGTAATTTTCGGTTGTAAGCATAAACAAAGCCTCATTAATGAGGACTATGGCTGACTAGACCGAAAAATTGGTTTTAAGTTAAAAAATAGCCGCCAACACCCAGGTGATTTCGGCGGCTTATTATACCTATTTTATCACGTATTTCAATAAAAAAATTCATTTTGATTTTCACATATTTTTGCACAATGAGTATACCATAAAACCTCAATTGATAACAAATTTAGCCACAATCAATGATTACGGTTCGCTATTAAATCAGTCAGTTCATTCAACAAACCCGTTTGTAAGGTTGTTTTTCCTAAAGCTGCATGAGCAAGTTCTATATGATGTTCCAACTTTTCCTTTGCCCCTTGAAGCGTAAGTAAAGAGGGATATGTGCTTTTATGATTCCCCACATCACTGCCAACCGGCTTTCCGATCAACTCGACTGACCCTTCAATATCCAGGATATCATCGCGAATTTGAAAAGCAAGCCCCAGGTGGTATGCAAAATCACGTAAATGAAGTTGCTGTTCTTCATTCGCCCCGGCTAATGTAGCACCGGAAAGGATGCTTGCAGTCAATAACTTCCCTGTTTTATGTTCATGTATATACTCCAATTCCTGAAGGGTCAACTGTTTATTTTCACCTTCCATATCCGCAACTTGACCTCCAACCATCCCTTCGGCTCCGGCAGAACTCGCAATTTCACTTACTAGGTTCAGCTTCATTTCAGCCGTCACCTCGGGATCGATCATATCCGTCACCAATTGAAAGCTATATGTAAGAAGCGCATCACCTGCCAGTATTGCTACCGCTTCACCGAACACTTTATGGTTCGTCGGTTTTCCGCGCCGGAGATCATCATCATCCATCGCCGGAAGGTCATCATGAATCAAAGAATATGTATGAATCATTTCAATTGCAGCCGCTGCAGGAATCCCCATCCTCAAGTTTTTTCCAAAGGCCTCCAGAACGGCAAAGACCAATAACGGGCGAATCCGTTTACCTCCTGCCTCCAGAGAGTAGATCATGGCTTCTTTGACCACTGCAGGGGCCTTAAGTTTATTGACATATTCCACGATTTCCCGTTCTATAACCGCCTTATATTCTTTAGAAAACATTTCAAAGGACGCCGTACCCATGTCATTCTTCCTCCTGTACAGCGAAGTTTTCAAGTTCTCCATCTTCGCGTAAAATTTGAGTCAACTGATCTTCAACAGCCTTAAGCTTTGAATGGCAAAGCCTTGATAAATCCATTCCTTGTTTATATATGGAGATGGCTTCTTCCAAGGGTACATCGCCTTCTTCCAACTGCTCTACAATTTTTTCGAGATTCTCCATCGCTTCTTCAAATGTAGCTTCCTGTTTTTTTGTCATGGTTCAATCCGCTCCTTTATTTCTTTAATTTCACATTCAAGTGTTCCATCTTTTATCGAAACCGCTATCTTATCCCCTTTGGATACTTGCTGTGTACTTTTCACTAATGTCTCATCCTCAGCAAAAACCAAACCATAGCCCCGTTCCATGATTTTTAGTGGACTTAGGGCAGATAAAGTGGCTGTTAAATGGACGAACTGCTGTGATTTTTGCCGATAGATGGCTTCCATGGCCCTTCGTAAAACCTTTGCATGCTGCTGTAATTCGTCTTTCGCATTTTTCACCGCTTGTTCAGGATGCTGCTTTTTCAGAATATCGTTCAGCTGATTCAGCTCATCTCTCTTTTTCATGAAATATCGCGTGCTGGTCCTGCCTAGCCTGTCCATCGTCTTGTCTAGCTGTTCCAGCTTCTGTTCATACATTTTATGTGGATAACGGAAGGCATAAGACCTCTCCATCCTGGTCAATCGGGTCCGTTCAAAATTCACCGCTTCTTGAATGGAGCGGGTCAATCGGTTCTTGCGGTTCATCAGGCGTTCGAGTATTTCATTCAAGTGAGGAACCGCTAACTCTGCTGCACCGGTCGGTGTAGGAGCACGCATATCGGCGACAAAATCAGCAATTGTAAAATCGGTTTCGTGACCGACAGCAGAAATTACCGGTATATCGGAATCATAAATCGATTCAGCCACTATCTCCTCATTAAACGCCCATAGTTCCTCGATCGAACCTCCGCCCCTTCCGACAATGAGAACATCGCTTTCCGCCCTTGCGTTAGCCATGGAAATTGCCTTGGCAATCGATTTAGCTGCATTATTCCCTTGTACAAGTGCTGGATAAACGATGATCCTGGCGATTGGATATCTCCGCTTGATGGTTATCAGGATATCTCTTAATGCAGCTCCGGTCGGCGATGTTATGACACCTACAGATTTTGGGTACTGTGGGATCGGCTTCTTGTGTTCTGCCAAAAACAAACCTGCCGCCTCCAGCTTTTTCTTCAGCTGTTCATAAGCAAGATACAAATCCCCTACACCATCAGGGGCCATGCTTTTCACATAAAGCTGATACTGTCCCCCTGCTTCATATAATGATATATCGCCCTTAACAAGTACCTTCATACCATTTTCGGGCATGAATTTCATCCCTTTATTATTGGCGGCAAACATAACGGAGAGGAGTCGGGCCTTCTCATCCTTTAAAGTAAAATACATATGTCCGCTTGTATGTTGTTTAAAATTTGAAATTTCGCCTTTTATGTATACATTTTGCAAATGGGGGTCGGCATCGAACTTCCTTTTGATGTACTTCGTTAAAGCCGACACACTCAAATATTGTTGGTTGCTCATATTATGTCTCCTTCCGATGGAAGTCGGATATAAAGAAAACCGCCTTAGATTACACTTGAAACTTGTTCAATCCATGAATGGAAAAAAGCGGTCTCCCGTTATTATAAAACAAGAGGTCCGCTTCTTTAAAATAATTTAACGTTTTTTTCAGTTTTTTACTGCTTGCTCGTTCTGTTCAAGTGCTTTTTGAGCAGATTTGACCGTATTCTTCATAAGCATCGTAATCGTCATTGGACCAACGCCTTTAGGAACAGGTGTAATGTATGAAGCCTTTTCTTTCACTTCATCAAACGCTACATCACCGCAAAGCTTCCCTTCATCATTCCTGTTCATACCGACGTCAATGACGACTGCGCCTTCTTTAATATGGTCACTCGTGATCGTGTCCCTCTTTCCGACAGCTGCCACAACGACATCGGCTTGCTTAGTATAATAGGCAAGATCCTTTGTCCGTGAATGACAGTAAGTAACGGTTGCATCTGCATTTAAAAATAATTGTCCGGCAGGTTTTCCGACGATATTACTTCTCCCTACGATGACAACATGCTTACCTTCAAGGTCATAGTCGATATACTCAAGCATCACCATGACGCCGTAAGGAGTACAAGGTAAAAATGCATCTTGTCCCGTCATCATCCGCCCAATATTAATCGGGTGGAATCCATCTACATCCTTTTCAGGCGAAATCGCTTCAATGATCGCCTTTTCCTGAATATGCCCAGGCAATGGCAGCTGCACCAATATACCATGAATGCTGTCATCCTGGTTTAATTCAGCAATGCTCTGAATCAATTCCTCCTGAGAAAGTTCCGCAGGCTTTTTAATTAATACGGAATGCATGCCCAAGTCCTCACAGGCCTTTTGCTTATTGCGTACATAAGTTTGTGATGCTTGATTGTCACCCACCAGGATTACAGCCAAACCCGGAACGATATTTTTTTCACGTAACTGTTGAACTTCCTTACTGATTTCCTGCCTAACTGACTCCGCAATTTCTTTACCATTAATGATTTGAGCTGACATGTGTTTATTCCTCCCAAGTTAATTTTGCTAAAGAAATTGCTGAGAAAATCCTTGTTCAAGGCTGCAGCTTTAGCTGCCGCTTTTCACCTTCACTTTGGATAAAACGGCATTTACAAAGCTGCTCGATTGATCATCACCGAATTTCTTAGCAATTTCAATAGCTTCATTCATTGCAACACTTACAGGAACATCTTCACTGTGAACCATTTCATAAACCGCGATCCGCAGTAAATTCCGATCAATGTTCGCCAGTCTTTCCAACGTCCAATTCTCTAAATTGTCCCTGATCATTCCATCAATTCGTTCTCGATTTTCCGTAATCCCCATTACTAATTTCTTGAAATATTCATCAGTAGGAGCACCATCCAGTACGCTTTCCATTGCCTCTTCTGCATTAGAGTTGGCAATATCCATCTGATATAGTGCTTGAAGGGATTTTTCACGGGCTTCTCTTCTTTTCATAATCTTACTCCTTTAACATCTACTATTATATATGAAAATGCTAGAACAAACGAACATTAAATAACATTTTTTCAAAAATATTAAGATTTTTACTGTATTATTTAAATAATAAGCTAAATCCCACTAAAATTAAGGCCAAAATACTCAATATCTTGATAACTTTTCAAGATTACTTTCCAATTAAACGGCCAACACAGTCCCATACTTTTTGAAAGTGTCAAAAAGCTCATGCCTAGCTTTCATGCTCATATTTCACCTTTTACACTCTAACAGAAATCACCCTTGAATTAAAGGGAAACTTCCAGACACCGCCTTATTATGTTCATTTAAATTTAATATTATAAGCAGGCACAAAATTAGGGGTATCATGGAGTATGCATTCAAAAAAACAAAAACCCGGCTTTTTGCCGGGTTTTTGCAGGTGTGAATCGAACGAAGCCACTTACACTTCTTGTTCGTAATCCGCTTCTTGTTTAGCGTTTTCAAACGCAATGCCCACTACATGAATGTTCACTTCGCCAGCGTCGATAGCCGTCATATTCAACAAAGCTTCACGAATGTTATCTTGCACTTCCTGAGCAACTTTCGGAATTGAAACACCAAACTTCATGACACAATAAAGTTCGACTTTGATGGATTCTCCCGTTAAGTCCACTTTAACGCCTTTACCGTGGTTCTTTTTACCAAGCTTCTCAACGACACCCGTAGCGAAATTCCCGCGCATATGTGCAACACCTTCAACTTCCGATGCAGCGATACCCGCAATCACCTCTATCACCTCAGGCGCAATCTCCACTTTGCCCAGACCACTATTATAATCATTCATTTCCAGTAATTGGCCTTCCATCTCACTCATTCAAAAGCACCTCCTGTCTTCCTTTACATTATGAGTTCATTACATCATATATTTCAAGGAATTTGGTATTAAATTCCCCGGAAACAAATTGTTCATGTTGAAGTAACTTAATATGGAAAGGAATTGTGGTACTGATCCCTTCAATGACAAACTCACCCAAGGCGCGTTTCATCTTCTCGATCGCCTCTTCTCTAGTCGGTGCATGTACGATCAATTTAGCGATCATGGAATCGTAATACGGCGGTATCGAGTACCCAGGGTATGCCGCGGAATCCACACGAACTCCGTAGCCGCCTGGCGGTAAATACATTTGAATCTTACCTGCGGAAGGCATGAAATTCTTCTCTGGATTTTCCGCATTTATGCGGCATTCGATAGACCATCCGTTAAAAGTGACATCCTCTTGTGAAAGGGATAGTTTGTTGCCTGAAGCAACTTTGATTTGTTCTTTAATCAAATCCACGCCCGTTACCATTTCCGTAACTGGGTGTTCAACCTGGATACGTGTATTCATTTCCATAAAATAGTATTTTCTATTCACATAGTCATAAATAAATTCTACTGTTCCGGCACCTGAATAGTTAACGGCAAGTGCAGCCGTCACTGCAGCCTGCCCCATCTCTGCACGTGTTTCACCATCCAACGCTGGTGACGGGGTTTCTTCAACAAGTTTTTGCAAACGTCGTTGGACTGTACAATCACGCTCACCTAAATGGATGGCGTTGCCATGATTATCTGCCATGACCTGTATTTCAACGTGACGGAAGTCCTCGATGAACTTTTCAATATACACGCCAGGATTCCCAAATGCCGTCGCGGCTTCCTGTTGCGTGATGTTAATGCCTTTAATGAGATCTTCTTCCGTCCTTGCGACGCGGATACCTTTACCGCCTCCGCCGGCAGTAGCTTTGATGATGACTGGATAGCCCATTTCATTAGCTAGGGCTACACCTTCATCCGTATCTTTGATTATGCCTTTGGAACCTGGAACGATCGGTACACCAGCTTTGCGCATGGTTTCCCTTGCCACGTCCTTTGTTCCCATTTTATTGATCGCTTCGGGGCTAGGGCCGATGAAAATGATATTGCATTCACGGCATAGCTCAGCAAAGTCGGCATTTTCAGCTAGGAACCCATATCCTGGATGAATTGCATCAGATCCCGTTTTCTTGGCTGTGCTGATAATGTTCGTTGTATTTAAATAACTGTCTTTTGATAATTTAGGCCCGATGCAATATGCTTCATCCGCAATTTGAACATGTAATGCTTCTTTATCAGCTTCTGAATAGACCGCAACAGTCTCGATTCCTAATTCCTTGCATGCCCGGATGATACGGACAGCAATTTCCCCACGATTGGCAATTAATACCTTTTTAATCATTTAGAAACAGCTCCTCATTCCGGCTTTACTAAAAATAATGGTTGACCATATTCTACTAGCTGCCCTTCTTTTACAAGGACTTCAACGATCTCACCGCTTACTTCAGCTTCGATTTCATTGAAAAGTTTCATGGCTTCAACGATGCAGACGATGGAATCCCCCGTTACTTTATCGCCTGCTTTTACGTATGCAGGTGAATCCGGTGCAGGAGATTGGTAGAATGTCCCAACCATCGGTGAAGTGATTTTATGTAAATTTTCCTGTTCGGTGACAGCAGCAGGCTTTGCAGGTTCAACAGCTTTCGGCACTGCAGGGGCAGGGGCCGCTGCGGGTTTTGCCTCTACAGCTGCATTGGCTTGAACAACATCTGGAGCAGCTGCTGGTTGTAATACTGTACCCGTTTCAGTTTTTTTCAATTTAATTTTCGTTCCTTCATTTTCAAAAACGAATTCACTGATATTTGATTGATCGACTAGCTTAATAATTTCACGAATTTCTTGCACTTTCATTTTGTGGCACCCCTTGTCTAATTTAATATGAGTTTGTGAGGCAATAATATTTTATGTAACCTTACCCTTAGCTTATCCTACTTTGTCCAATACTGCACAAAGTAGCCGCTTTCTTTATGCGAATGCGAATAAACTGAATACAAACCTCATCTGTATTATAACAGATTTTTCACTTTCTCAAAATATTGTTTCCCAAAGAGAATTGAAAAGTTTATGACCAGCTTCTAACATCATACAATATTAGCTTATACAAATTCAATGATAGATTAATTGTAACTTATTAACCATACTTCTATCTTACACCTTTATTATAATATTGTGAATATTTTTCAACCGCGGCACCTTAACGCCTTCTCTTGAATTTTACATTTAATTCCTGAAAAATCAGCAATACTATCCATTGCAATTACTTTTCTAGAATATTACGGATGACCATTATCACCATTTTTATTTGAGTTTTCTGATGCCAATTGACATAAATAAACTTTTCCTCTAAAGTTTCCAAGTCGTAAGTTGGTTAAAAAAATCATAATAAAAAGCCTCCCTTTTTTAATTAAGGGGGGCTTTCGAATCTTTATGATGTTGAACTGTTCTGTATCAGCACTTTTTTCTGTATGTGTGTTTACTTTTCCGGTTGGAAATCGACCACTACATTTTGTGCATCGCTCACTTCTTTCCTTACGAGGCGGATAATGTTATTGGCCTCTGTTTTCGTTTGTTTATCGGCCTTGACACTCACCTTTACATCCGTACCGTCCACCCGGACCAGTGCGGCATTGTAATCCATGGCAACTATTAAGTTTTCGATGATATTTTCCTTTACTTTCGTTTCACTTAATTGTTCGATTTTTGCATAAGCCTCGTCTCTTTCTTCAGCTGATAGTTCTGTGTTGCCCATCTTTGCAGTCAATTCTTCATTCAGCTTCGCCCGTTCATCTTCAATCTGCATCCTTAACGATTCGAACTCATCTCCGGATGCAATGGTTACAGAGGAACCTTCTGCATTTTTGGATGTTGCTTTTTCACTTTTATTTTCCCCTTTTGTATCCGCTTTGTTCTCTGTTTTAGTTTCTGTTTTATTTTCATCTTGTTGCTCTGTTGCCGTCATATCGGCGGCATTTTCTTCCGGGGCGGTTAAATAATAGACTGAAAGCACAACGACCAGACTTAGCATAGTCAATAACCAAACGGTTTGTTTTTTTAATAACATGTAGATTTTCCCCCTTATTTTTTAGGCATGACAGAAACCCTGTGACTCGGTACATCAAGTGAGCGTGTGACAGCCTCGATGATCCACTTCTTTATTTGAATGTTTTCGGCCCCTTTAGCGACAACCAGGACTCCTCGCACACTAGGTTTTTTCGTTTCCGAGATGATCGGTCCTTCCTTTTCGCCGCTCTTGACCAAAACTAGCTGTTCATCAACAGATGTATCTTCGACCGTCCTTTTGCCGCCTTCCTGGTCGGTTTCTTCAGTGACTTGTTTTTGGGTGACTTTGTTTCTTTCATATACTTTTTTCTCGGATGCATCGACGTAGATCACGACTTTAACATCCTGGACGCCTGCGATGGATTCAAGCGCTTCCTTCATTTCATTTTGAAGATATATTTCATAGTCTTTTGTTGTCTTGAATTCTGATTTCTTCTGGCCGAATGTTTCAACATCCCCCTCATCATCCTGCTGTTCATCATTATTGAATACAGTCTTCACTTTAGGTGTTTGTCCAGCCTGGTTGGTGGTTAACAAATTCCCGGCCATCATGATTCCCGCTCCCAAAAGGACAACTATTAGAGCATAGACATACAGGGAAGGTTTTTTTTCCTTAGGCTCTTTTTGGTCAGGGTCTTTATTTAATAGTTTTTGCAGCCAGGATAATGGACCTTTGTCTTTGTTCAATACTCAGTCACTTCCTTTCCCCGGCGATTTCAATGATCTCTTCATCAACAGACCAACTTGTTGCCAGAAACCTTTTGACAGCATCCAGATTGGCATCATTCGAAATGGATGGGCTATCTGTATTGATATCAACCTTCGCTACTGCCTCTATCTCCGAGTTTTCTTTCCCTTCTGCCTTTTCCAATGAGATGGTTATGTTCTGCAGATCATCAACATCCGGTTCTTCCTCATTCTTGACACCTACATCAATTGAACTAATCTTCATGTTATAATCCACCATCAGCTCCTCTTCCACTTCTGCCTGTAACTCACCAGCCATTTGTTTTAAAATATATGCACCCTGGGTAGCTTGTATTTCTTTTTTCTTCATTTCTGTCAAATTTCCTAAATCTTTTTTTTCCTGATCCTTAAATTCACTAGTAGCCGCAGTGAGAATATCGTCGAAATCCATATTGAATAATCCCAATATAGGAGTGATGATGATCGCAATCAGCAAAAGCCCGATGACCATTTTGGCATACTTCTGTAAAGCTGAATTCGGAAGAAGCATATCAATCACAGTAGCCAGCAATACAAATATGATGATGTTGGATACCCAGCCAGCTAAAAAACTCACCAAGCGCCCCCTCCTTTCTAACGAACCATCAGGGTAATGTTTCCAGAGGCGATAATTACCGTGACACTTAAAAAAAACATGAGTGAGACAATGGCCAATGCAGCGAAAATATAAATCATGCTTTTACTTATAATGTCAAGGCATTTTATTACAGGCCCTCCGCCCAGCGGCTGCAAAAGACTCGCTGCCAATTTATATACAAAAGAAATCATCAAGATTTTTATGGCGGGAAATGTGGTAATGAGCAAGAGAATGATGACGCCTGACAAGCCCACTGTATTTTTCAAAAGGACGGAGGCACTGATGACCGTATCCGTTGCATCGGTAAACATGCGCCCTATTACCGGTATAAAGTTACCTGTCACGAATTTGGCTGTCCTGATGGTCACTCCGTCAGCTACAGCTGAGGATGCTCCCTGAACGGAAATCACACCAAGGAATATGGTCATGAATGCTCCAAGGATACCGATGGCAAAATTCCGGAGAAGTTGTGCCATCTGAGTCACTTTGTAATGTTCGGTCAGCGTGCTGACTATGCTTAAAATCGCTGCAAAGAATAATAACGGAAGGACGACAAACTGGATCAAGATGCCGCTTGTATTCATCAAAAACATCAATACCGGATGAAAGAATGCTGCCGATACAAGTCCTCCTGAAGCAGCAATCAATGCCAAGAGTAAAGGGATGAGCGCCATTAAAAAGGAAATCATCAAATCTATCGTATCTTTTGTATATTCCATCGCCACATGAAAACTGTTAAGTGCCAAAATGATCAGCACCATATAAACGATTGCATATGCGACCTTACTTACCGAGCTTTGCTCGAACGCATTCTGCAAAGACTGGAGGAACATGCTGAAAACGGTTAATAAAATGAGGGATCCCAGCAGCTTTCCATTCACGAGCAATTCATGAAAGATGAATTTTGTCATTCCCTTTATCCATTGCTCAAAGGAAAATTTCTTATCGCCGCTTACAAAATCCATGAAGCTCCCTTTCTGGCTTTCCGGTAAGAATCCTCCATATTCCGTAACGATGTCATCCCAATATTGTTTGAGCTCATCGACACCCAGCCTTTCTATTTGGGCTTGTACCAGTTCGGACTGCATGATCGGCTCTTGATCGATTTCACCATGTTCTGGATTTTCGGCAGCTTGTCCAATAGATGCATGCAAAAAAAAGAGTAAAACGAATAGAATGGATAAGTAAGGCATCCGCTGCTTCATACATTCACCTCATTGACTAGTAGGAGTAATCCGTTAACTTGGGAGCATCTGTAAAATCGTTTCGATAATGACCGTCAAAATCGGAATCGCCATGGCAAGAATCAAGATTTTTCCGCTCAATTCTATTTTGGAAGCGAGCGAACCTTGCCCCGCATCTTTTGTAATTTGAGAAGCGAATTCTGCTATATAGGCAATTCCGATTATTTTTAAGATGGTCTCTAGATACACGGTATTCACATTCGCATTAACCGCAATTTTTTCTAACATTAAAATGATTTCGTATATTTTGTCAGCTAAAAAAAGAAAAATGGAGCATCCTACAAAAACGACTAGCAGGAATGCGAAATTTGGTTTTTGCTCTTTGATGATCAGTGCCAAAAAGGTGGCAACTAGGGCAATGGCCACGATTTTTATGATTTCAATCGCGAATCCCTCCCTTACTGAAATAGAAATACAGATTTAATTTTTTGAAATAAATCCTCTACAACAGAAGCAACCATGAATAAAATATAGATAAATCCGAAAAGTGTCACCCACTGGGCATATTCCTTTTTCCCAACCTGATCGAGTATCGTGTGAAGAAATGCCACAACTAGCCCAACACCCGCTATTTTAAATATGATGTCCACATCAATGCCCATTTTCATTCCCCCCACATATTCCTACATCAGCAAGATGATCAATAATAGCCCGGATAAAAAACCAAGACTTTTCATCATTTTTTCATATTTTCCCTGGCGGTCGAGTGCATCGCTCTCTTCCCTTTCCAAGTGTGCCATCGTTAGCATGATTTGCTTTTGCTGATGATATTTATCGCTTTTTCCAAGCGTCTCCCCAAACTGTGAAAGAATCTCGAATTCTCCCTGTTGTAAAGCAAGGGATTGCCATATTCTCTTCAAACTATCATCCCATGCTTCTTTGACGGTGGTCTCACCTGACTCGAGTCGATTTGCAAATGTATCGAAAAAGATGGATAAAGGTTTGGCCATCTGCTTAGAAAGTTTCCTTGCCGCTTCTTTCAAAGGTGTATGACCATACATGATTTCAGCTTCAAGCGATTGCATGGCGACTTTCAGCTGTCTCAGTTGACGAGGCCTCATACTTAACTTTTTCGCGGCTTCGAAACCAGCCCATGTCGTTGCAATCATAATTATCGCTGCCCCTATTATCTTAAACATGCGGGTTCACACTTTCTCCCAAGAAAATGGGAACCCCCGCTGCATCTAGGACTTTGTAGCTCCTCTTACCGGATTTACTTCTCTGTAATTCTATAAAACGTTCAAAGATGTTTTGCTTTAATATTTCGGCGATAAAAGGTCGCTTCTTAATCTCATCCAGTGTATGGCCATGTGTGGTTATCATGAGTTTAATACCTGCATTCACCGCTTCCAGCACAGCCTGTGCATCCGCTGCGCGACCTATTTCATCCACGATCAATACATCCGGGGACATCGAACGGATCATCATCATCATCCCTTCCGCTTTAGGACATCCATCGAGCACATCAACCCTCGTTCCAAATTCGAGCTGCGGCACTCCATGAACACATCCGGCAATTTCCGAGCGCTCGTCCACTATCCCCACCTTTTGAGGAGCAATGCCGCGTTTTTCATTACCACTGGATATCATTCTTGCAATATCACGTAATATGGTCGTTTTTCCCGTTTGCGGAGCACCGATCAACATAGTATGCTGCCATTCCCCGTCATATAAATATGAAGTGAGTGGTTCAGCTGCACCTATTTTTTCACGTGCAACCCGAATATTGAATGAGGATATATCCCTGATCGCTTTGACCGACCCATTTTCAAGGATCACCTTCCCAGCAAGCCCCACCCGATGTCCGCCCGCTATGGTTATATAACCTCGCTTTAATTCTTCCTCAAGTGTATATAACGAAAATTGACCTATTTGATTCAATAATTGATCGGCATCCAGATGGGTCACTTCATAGGAAAAGAAGTATGGTTTCCCTCCTACAATGACCTCAAGCGGCCTTCCAACCCGAATTCGCAGCTCTTCCATCTTATCGATCATCATCGGTGTCATACCCCGGAGTTGCTCGTTTAATTTTTTCGGTAAAAAAGAAAGAATCGTTTCCATTTTGACAATCCTCCTGTATACACCACTTTCAATAAAATATATGCCGACAAGCCCATAATGATGACAGGCTATTAAAGAAACAGGCCTATTATTGATTTTTTATATTTTCCGGGATCAAAAAAAACAAAAAAAGACCGAGAAATTAATCTCGGCCTACAGGCTGTAGACAAATTCGAAGAAAACGAGTTTGCCTACAGTTTTTATGGCTTGTACAATTTGGACGTTGATTATAACGTAGGGCACTCGCTTTCCGTTCCAATCAACTGGAATGTTTTTTAAAAAAAACCTGCTGGTAAACTAATTGGATTGAAGAAATGAACTGAATGTTTTTTTGAAGGGTTTGTTAATATAGAATGTTGATTTCCTCTCCAGGCACTCGCTTTCCGCGGGCGGTCCGGGAGCCTCCTCGGCGCTTTGCGCCTGTGGGGTCTCCCTTGGCCACGCATTTCCCGCAGGAGTCTCGTACCTTCCGTTCCCAATCAACTTTGGTTTAACATTAAGATAGACCCCTTCCTTCAATCTTTTTAAAATAGGCAGATGAAAAAACTTGAGGTGATAAGGATTCTTTTTAAAACATGATTCTATTCAGCGAGATCAGCTTGAAATGATTACTTTAGACCAAAATGGTGCCAGCTTGTAAAATGGAGATTAAAGAGGGCTATCATGTGTACAAATCATCCTAATCCATTTGTGCGACTCGTTCATTTTTATCACAGTGTACAGAAAGTAAGGAACATCAGAAAGTGGTGACACTCCATATTTGGCAAGAATAAATGGAAGAAGCAGACCATCTGCGTCATCATGAAGTCCAATCCAATAAAAAATCAAAAAGGTTTCGGAATGAGACCATTCCGAAACCTTTTTGTTTACAAACTGAGGCCGAGAAATTAATCTCGGCCTCCTTTCATTTATGCACGTGATACGTAAGAACCTTCATTAGTGTTGATCAATAATTTGTCACCTTGGTTGATGAAGAATGGAACTTGAACCGAAAGGCCCGTCTCAAGTACGGCTGATTTCGTGCCGCCTGAAGATGTATCTCCTTTAATTCCCGGCTCAGTCTCCGCCACTTCAAGTTCCACTGTGTTTGGAAGCTCGACCCCAAGTGTTTCCGCTTGGAAAGTCATGATATGTACTTCCATATTTTCCTTAAGGAATTTAAGTTCACGTTCAATGCTTGAAGCAGGCAGTTCGATTTGGTCATACGTTTCGTTATCCATGAATACATGGCTATCTCCACTTGCATAAAGGTACTGCATCTTGCGGTTTTCGATATGTGCTTTAGCAACTTTTTCACCAGCACGGAATGTTTTCTCTTGGATTGAACCCGTACGAAGGTTACGAAGTTTAGAGCGTACAAAAGCTGCACCTTTACCAGGTTTAACATGTTGGAACTCGATAACCTGCCAAATTCCATTATCTACTTCAATTGTAACACCCGTGCGAAAATCGTTTACAGAAATCATAAATTTGTCCTCCTACATGTACATGTTTACAGAATGATTAACTCTTTGGTTGAATGAGTAAGTGCTTCGTTACCTTCAATTGTAACGATTGTATCATCTTCAATCCGCACTCCGCCTACACCCGGTAAGTAAATGCCCGGTTCAACGGTTACAGCCATACCTGGTTCTAAAATGATATCAGACCTTAAGGATAATGCTGGACCTTCATGAACTTCAAGACCGATCCCATGTCCGGTCGAATGACCAAAATACTGTCCATATCCCTTTTCTTCAATTAGATTACGAGTTAGTGCATCCGCTTCCCTGCCAGTCATACCAGGTTTGATCCCAGCCATTCCTCGCAGTTGAGCTTCTAAAACAATGTCATAAATATTAATAAGTTCTTCACTTGGCTTGCCAACTGCTAATGTCCGAGTGATGTCAGACACATACCCGTTAAAGTATGCCCCGTAATCCAATGTGACAAAATCGCCTTTTTCGATGATTTTATCCGTAGCCACTCCATGCGGAAGTGCGGACCTAATGCCCGATGCTACAATGATATCGAAGGAAGAAGAAGTTGCCCCTTGTTTCCTCATAAAGAATTCAAGTTCATTGGATACATCCAGTTCCGAGATCCCTGGACGCAGGAAATCAAGAATATGTGTAAACGCAGCATCAGCAATAGCAGCCGCTTCCTTTAATATCTTAATCTCTGATGAAGTCTTTATCAAGCGTAAATTCTCAATAACACCCGACACAGGCAAAAGTTGACCATCAATGGCCGCTTCGTATGCCTTATATGTAGCATAAGTCAGGTGCTCTTGCTCAAAGCCCAGCTTGCCGATATTCATCGCTTTAGCCTGCTTGCCTACTTCTTCGATGATGGTTCCTTTGTGTTGAACGATCTCATAATCCGGTGCCTGCTTGCCCGCTTGTTCCACGTATCGGAAATCAGTGATGAATTTAGCTTCTTTTTGGGAAATAAGGACAACGCCTGCACTTCCAGTAAAGTTGGTCATGTATCGGCGGTTATATGTACTGGTGATCAAAAAACCATCAATGCCCACCTTTTCCATTGAGGCCCTTAAGCTCATTAGTTTATTCATTTAATTTCTCCCCTTTGCAATCATTGTGATCGCCTGCAACGCCAATTCATATCCGTGTATCCCCAAGCCGACAATCTGTCCCGCCGATACCGCCGCGGTCACTGATTCATGCCGAAAGCTTTCACGGGCATGTATGTTCGAGATATGCACTTCCACCACTGGAACATCAATTCCGGCTATTGCATCACGAATCGAATAGCTATAATGAGTAAAAGCTCCAGGATTAATGATAATCCCGTCGATCCCATGATCCTCTGACCAATGGAGCTTGTCGATAATCGCTCCTTCATGGTTCGTTTGAAAAGAGGTCAATTCCACATTTAACCCTTGAGCCTGCTGCATTAATTGCGCTTCCACATCCGCAAGCGTCGAGGATCCATAATGCGCAGGTTCCCGCTTCCCCAAGCGATTTAAATTAGGACCATTGATTAGTAAAATTTTTGTCATCATCAAACACCTGCTCATGTTAAAAGATTGCTTTCCATGAACATTCTATCATAATTACAAATTGTCTTACTACTTTTTTACAACCAAGAAGCAATCAGCTTTCCGATTGCTTCTCGGCTTTGTTTTTTTGACGTATATATTCCTGATGATCATATGATATAGAAAACCCTATAAAAAGACCGTATATAATAAAAATGCAGACACTCGTTATAACCGTATTTGCTGACATTTTAGAAAAGGTTGGCAAATCGACGAACATCGGTTTTAGGATAAATACCAGCAAAGCCCAGCAAACCAATCCGTAAAATACACCCGAAAATATACTCTTCATCCTTTTAAAAAGACTATAGTATATAAAAGCGATTCCCACGGATAGTATTCCGAATAAAATGATGGTCATTACCGTACCAAGCCAATGATCGATCCAGGTCATGTTGGACCATGAAGTTAGTATGAATTTTGGGCTAAAATCCATAAAATTAACATAATGGGCAAAGATTCCGATCAAACTGGCTAAAGCCCCGCCAACAAAACCGACAGCAAGTACATTGTAGATTAACATGCTTTGATATTCCTGTTGAATTTGTCCATTTTCATTAGAAGACATATCAAACACCTCCGCTACGTAGTATGCCCTTTGTTAATTAGAACTATTTTTTTTTATTCTTAGGAAGGAGAATCACTAGAGGTTTTGTGATTTATTCTGTATGATTAAATCATAAATAATCTACTTTTTTCAGAGGAAAATACCCATCCTCTGTTGAAGTTTATAATGTACACAGGATACTACCTTCCTGTGATTCAACATTCATAAAGTTATCGCAGGGTTAAAGCTTCCATTCAATTTTATAGGAACGCCCATAAACCGTTGCGATGCTTGATAATAAACATGTTAGCACCCTTGAGAGAGCTACGTGAATAACTATTAGGTTGGTGTAGAAATGTCTGAGGTTCAAAAACCCGTTTATGGAGGGCAGGCTGTAGTGGAAGGCGTCATGTTCGGCGGCAAACATCACACAGTCACTGCGGTACGCCGCAAAGATTCGACGATTGTATATTATCATCTTCCGCGTGAATCGAAACCTGTTGTCAACCGCTTAAAAAAAGTACCGTTTATACGCGGCATCGTATCACTGATTCAGTCAAGTGCCACCGGCTCGAAACATCTAAACTTTTCAACTGAACAGTATGAAGAAGAAGACGACGGGGAAAAGCAGGAAGAAAAGAAAAAAGAAACGAAAGAATCTTCTAAAATAAGTGTATGGCTGGGAGTTGCCGTAATCGGTGTTCTTTCCTTCCTATTCGGGAAGTTGCTTTTCACTTTGATTCCAGTCTTTCTTGCAAAATTGACAGAACCCATTTTCAGTGGCCATACAGCTCAGGTATTAGTGGAAAGCTTGTTCAAGCTGATCTTACTGCTCGTATATATTTATGTAGTTTCCTTGACGCCATTAATCAAGCGAGTCTTTCAATATCACGGAGCTGAGCATAAGGTGATCAATTGCTTCGAAAACGGGAAAGAATTGACCGTAGCAAATGTGCAGGCAAGTTCCCGCCTTCATTATCGCTGCGGCAGCAGCTTCATTTTATTTACTGTCATTGTAGGGATGTTTGTCTATCTTCTCGTACCAACGGATCCGTTATGGGTTCGTGTCGTCAATCGCATTTTGCTTATCCCCGTCGTGCTAGGCATTGCCTTCGAGGTATTGCAGGCAACGAACAAATTAAAGGATATTCCTGTTCTGCGCTACCTTGGTTACCCTGGGCTTTGGCTTCAGTTATTGACGACCAAGGCTCCCACCGATGATCAAGTCGAAGTGGCATTAGCATCCTTCCAAGAACTGTTAAGGATGGAAAAAGAGACAGAAAAAAGTTTAGAATCCGATGTAATTGTGTAAAACATCTATACACATTTTGATTATGGAAAATCATATACTAACTAAAGGAATGATCTTCACTTCTTTCAAATATTTTACATTAATAATGTTTAAAATAAGCTGAAAATGCTTATGATGCTCTTAAGGAGGTGTCTTTGTTGAAACGTTTCATATCTTTCATGATATACGGAATCATCGCCCTCGGAGTCCTCGGACTAATGAGCCGACTATTTAATGACCCGATTGGCTTTTTTAGAAACATTCTCATAATAGCCATTGTCGCAGGGATTATTTATATGATTTATACCGGATTAACAAAGGGAAAACCAGTTAAGAAAGAGCAGCAAGCATTCCGAAAGGCTGCCCGCCAATCGAAAAAAAGGCTGAAAAACCGAACTTCGAAAAAAGATAATGTGGCTAGCTTCTCTGCAGCAAAATCATCAAAGAAAATAAAATGGAGAAAGAAAACGGATAGTCACTTAACCGTCATCGAAGGGAAAAAGAATAAAAAGAAAAATCGGGCTTCTTTTTAAGAGCCCGATTTTTTATTATTTATAATCAATAAGTCCATTTTTTAAGGAATTCTTTCGTGCACTGCCTGCCCCGATTCATCAATTCACCTTTTTTTTCATCATTCAAATTGAAATCCATTGCAGAAATTCCCTTCATCGGGATAAATACAATATTATGGACGTGTTTCTTGGAAATATACCGTGCATCATGGGCATCTTTCATCGTTTTGAATAATGCGGAGAACAATTCAACCGCATTATCCACTTCATGCGGTTTCCATATCTCATCGACGCTTAGCCGCAAGCCGATGACCGGCCTTTCCTTTCTTACATGATCTGAATTGAATAGCCACATTGGAAAATTGCTTAACACACCTCCATCAACAAAAAGGATCTTGCTTTTTCCGACATCAATTTTGACTGGCTCAAAAAAATAAGGAATGCTACAACTCATTCTTACTGCCTTTGCCACTGGAAAAGTGTTTGGATCAATGCCATAGTTCGGTAAATCATCAGGCAGGACCACCAATTTCCCATTTGTAATGTCAGAGCTTATGATTCGGAGGGATTTCGGTCGAATATCCTTAAAGGTGACTACATTCCTTTCGGCAAGTTTACCGGCGACCCATGTCTCCAGTGCATTGCCTTTATAAAGGCCAAGTTTCCAGTATACAAGGAGCCATTTGGCAAGCGGGATAGGCAAAAGACCACGCCTTTTATCCAGCAGGCCGCTTAAATCTATATCAAGAAAAAGCTTTTCCATTTCTTTACCTGTGTACCCAGCTGCTACGAAAGCCGCAATTATGGATCCTGCACTCGTACCGGCTGTTCGATGGAATACAAATCCCCGTTCTTCTAATTCCTGCAGGGCTCCCACTAAACCGTAGCCTTTAATCCCTCCTCCGGAAAAAACGCCGTCAATAATCATAGCTGCCCTCCCCTAATCCGGTCTTTACATTTCTAAGCAGGATTAGAGTGATTTATGACAGTTTTAAATAGAAAATTGCCTTGATTCAAGTAAAATACTGAATTTCCGCTTTCGGGAAGAATTCCGCTATATACCCACGAATGGTCGTTTCCAGTTCTGCGGCTTCTTCTTTTTGATAAACATATTTACCAATTCCATATCGGCCCCATTTATATTTACGCTTCGTTTCGTCCAGTTCCAATTTTGTTTTCGGGTAGTTTTTTTGAATCACTTTTTTTGCTGGGCCAGTAAAGCGATGCTGTATTAATTCGAAAGTCAAGTCAGGGATATCCACCCCATTCAAAGCCTCACTCAACCGTTCGAATAATTCATGGTAGCCCTCCTTCCATGCTTCATGACGATATATTGGAGCTACGATAAAACCGAGGGGATATCCGGCACCTGCCACTTTACGTGCCGCTTCCATCCTTTCTTCGAAGCTCGAAGTTCCGGGCTCGAAATTCTTTATCACGAAACGTGAATTTATACTGAAGCGAAATCTCGTTTTCCCATTATGTTCAGCATCCAACAGATGGTCGACATGATGAAATTTAGTTACGAACCTAAGAACCCCGTATTCACTTTTTCCAAAATATTCTATGGCTCTTTTTAACGAATGTGTCAAATGGTCAATTCCGACGATATCCGATGTACAGGCTGCCTCAAAACGGGTAATTTCAGGCTTTCTCTCATTTATATATTTTTCGGCTGCTTCGAAAATTTCGTCAAGATTCACATATGTCCTAATATATGGTTTTGATCCGAGTGTCGTCTGTAAATAACAATAATGACAATGCCCCATACACCCTGTAGCAAGGGGTATGGCATATTCAGCAGATGGCTTTGAAGAATCGAATTTCAATGTTTTTCTGATTCCTACCACAAGCGTCGATTTAGCGACACGATATTTTTGCAGATCATTTTCTCCAGGAAGATCCCTAATTTGGTTATGCGATGTGGTCTCACGGATTTCAATGTTCAAATCTTCGAATTTCTTTTTTAACTCCCGGCCAAGCGGGTATTCCAGTGCCCTTGGCTCGATATATACTAACTGTGGCATAAATGGTTTCATTTCGATCTCCATTCTTTTATCGATTTTTTCATATTTTCAATCGAACTACACAATCTAATTCATAAGGATAGTTTTTCTTTATTCTGTTAGCCTCATGATTGTTTTTACTTGGAAATTCAAAATGAAGGAGATGCAATATGGCAAATAAACGAGACTTCTTGACAAATGGAACGGGGAAACAAGCGATCACCGTCCAAACAGATAATAAATATCCAAATCCAAGAAATATACCCGGAGACTCGGTCGATGAATTTTCGGTATTGAAAGATGGCAACCAATATCTAGCTGAAAAGGAAATAGGCCAGCAAAATGAAAATGGTTGATTGAACGCAAAAAGAAGACCGAATTTAAGCTGATTCGGTCTTCTTTTGCTATGTAACTGAACAGACTGTTGCTACCCCACATATAAGAAAAAAGCCGTTAAGATAGCTTTGCAGCATACTTAACGACTTCCTTTCCATCAGCTTATAGCCCGCATTTTAATTGCGCTCCGCAATTCGTGCAAGTATTGCATCCGCCCATTTCCTGGACTTCACCTTTACGGCAGACCGGGCAAGTGTTACCCACTTCCGATCCAATTGTAACATTCGTCGAACGCAGTTCATTTATCGTATCGACCAATACAACTTTTTTCTTAACTTCAACATCTGTCAATTCATCCATTTCAAGCTGCTCGTCCATTTGGTTCTCTTCCGCTTTGAGCGTAAGGACCTGACTGTCACGGCTGCCATCCACATATACAGTACCGCCTTTTGCTCCGCCTTTGTATAGACGTTCATATACTTTTTCAACTTGTTCGACCGTATATCCTTTTGGAGCATTTACTGTCTTACTGATCGAGCTGTCAATCCAGCGCTGAATGATGCATTGAACATCAGCATGTGCTTCCGGAGCTAATTCCATAGCGGAAATGAACCATTTTGGAAGCTCTTCCGTATCGGCTTCCGGATGACGGTCCAAGTATTCCTGTACAATGTCAGCCTTCACTTCAATGAATTTACCCAGACGGCCGCTGCGGAAATACGTGAAGGAGAAATATGGTTCAAGACCAGTTGATACCCCAACCATCGTTCCTGTGCTTCCTGTAGGAGCCACTGTCAATAAATGAGAGTTGCGGATACCATGTGCAGCAACACTTTCCCTGATATCTTCCGGCATTTTTTCCATAAATCCGGTATGGGTGAAACGTGTTCTAAGCTCATTGGTTTCTTTGTCCGTTGACCCGATCAGGAACGGGAAACTGCCTTTTTCTTTAGCGAGTTCCACGGAAGCCCTGTAAGCTGTAGTCGCAATCGTTTCAAACACCTTGTCAACCAGGATATTTCCTTCTTCAGAACCATATTCCGTTTCACAGTAGATCAACAGGTCATGCAGACCCATTACACCAAGTCCAACCCGTCGCTCGCCAAGTGCCTGTTTTTTGTTTTCATCCAAGAAATAAGGAGTTGCGTCAATGACATTGTCCTGCATACGCACACCGACTTCGACGGTTTGCTTAAGTTTCTCGAAATTAACCGTTTTGCTATCTTTATCAGCCATTTCAGCCAGATTGACTGCCGCAAGGTTACATACTGAATATGGGGCCAATGGCTGTTCGCCACAAGGGTTCGTGGCAACGACCTGCTGACCGTATGCTTTGGCATTCGTCATTTCATTAGCATTATCGATAAAGAAAATTCCTGGTTCAGCAGAATATGTCGCACAAATGTTTATTAAGTTCCAAAGCTCTTTAGCTCGGATTTTACGGTAAACACGGACTTTGTGACCCATTTTCTCCCACTCACGAACATCACCGACATTATGCCACTCTTCATTGTAAATGGCCATTTCTTCGGCATTATAGCTTTCTACATCAGGAAAACGCAATTCGTATTCCGCATCTTGTTCCGCCGCTTCCATAAATTCCTTAGTCAGGCAAATAGAGATATTGGCTCCTGTCAGAAAATCCGAATTATGGACACTGTACGTTCCACCTGTACGGATCTTTTCTTCTGCATCCCTAATGATTTTCTCACTGAATCCACCTAGGCCAGGAATCTGCTTATAATTGATGATCCCTTGATACATAGCCGTTTCCTGTTCCGTGTGCGGCGTGAATTTCAATTTATCCGTCGCATATTTCTTAATGGCTTCATCTTTAGTGTTTTCCACTAGGTAACGCAGAATCCTTGGATTTTGCATTTTGGAAATGATGAACTCCGCAATATCAGGGTGCCAATCAGCAAGCATGATCATTTGCGCGCCGCGTCTGCTACCGCCCTGTTCAACAAGATGCGTCAGTTTCGCAATATCGTCAAGCCATGATACCGACCCCGAGGATTTTCCATTCACCCCTTTTGCCAGAGTGTTCCTTGGTCGCAGTGTCGATCCGTTCGTACCCACTCCGCCGCCGCGGCTCATGATCTCCATCACTTGTTTCCTATGTTCTGAGATCCCTTCACGTGAATCCGGTACGAATGGCATCACATAGCAGTTGAAATAAGTAACGTCCGTATTGGAACCTGCACCGTATAATACTCGTCCAGCCGGGACAAAATTAAGGTTCTTTAATTCTTCATAGAATTTATTGAACCATTCCGTTCTTTTTTCTTCCGTGGTTTCCACCGATGCCAAGCCCGTTGCATTACGTTTCGCAATTTGTTCATAGTATATTTCAAGCGGCTTTTCGATAATATCCAACGGACGGTTTACAATCCCCGTCTCCACTTCTTCCGGATTATCCAATACGCCACGGAATTCTTCATCCACCAATACCTTGGCTTTTTTCGTTTCCCAATCAATTTCAACGATGTACCCGAGACCCCTTGCCGGGAATTTCGGATCTTCCTTAATCGTCAACACGACGAAATCGCCTGCCGAGAGTGTGATTTTTTCAGTATCCTTAAAAGAATAGCGGTCAAGCATGACTAGACGGGACACTCCCTTATGCGCCATTTTCATATCAGCAGTTACAGGGTGAACCTGGGGAAATAAAGAAATATCCTTATTCAACCTTTCTAGATCAACCTTTAAAGCTTCTTTTATTACAACCGACATAATTCCCTCTCCTTTATATGTTTCAAGATCCGTTCTTGCTGCCGCAAAAATCCTTATGTATCCTTACATGTCCGTTTCGCTTAACAAGTACCCTAAATTTATCATAGCGAAACTCAAAAATCAATATATAGTGTCGTATTAAATATTTCAACTACTATATATTGTGTTTGTTTTGAATAACTTTTTATTTTGTCAAACGATAAATCAATTAATATAGTTAGCAAAAGGGAGGAAAATGTCGATTTACAATAATTTTTCATCAGATTTCAATTAATTTGGACCTTGCTTTTTCCCCATCCCTTTTAGGGCTTATCCCTGCAAGGGATGGGTTATTTGGTCAAACAAATCTGAAAAAACTTTTTTATTAATCACTCTAATTATCCCGCTTCGTCTATCTCATGAAATTCCATTCATCGCTTTCATATTTGCTTTCTGCAATGGCCTTCACTTCCAGCAATTGCTTTTCAGTTAGGACGTATGGCTCTAACTCGATCGAAAGTCCTTCGGCAAAACCTTTTTCAAAAGCTTCTTTCGCTTCAGGGATGGTAATCTTTCTCCCAGCAATGTCATTTATGGCCACAGCTTTATTTTTCAGGTTTTTTTGCATTCTCTCTTTAACCCTGTCATTTGAGAATTTAAATACGCTAAAGAGCTTATCATCATCAAGTTCAAGCAAAATGGACCCGTGCTGAAGGATGACGCCTTTTTGCCTGGTTTGAGCGCTGCCAGCGACCTTCCTGCCCTCGACGACCAGTTCATACCAGCTTGGAGCATCAAAACAGACGGAAGACCTGGGCGATTTTAAAGCCTCTTTTTCCTGATCGGTTCGAGGCACGGCAAAATAAGCATCCAATCCCAGATTCCTGAATCCCATTAATATTCCTTCAGAAATAACACGATATGCTTCAGTAACGGTAGTTGGCATTCCCGGATAGGATTCTGGAACGATTACGCTATAAGTCAATTCATGCTCGTGCAGTACCGCTCGTCCTCCTGTTGGCCTGCGAACAAATCCAAGGCCCTGCCTTTTGACCTCTTCCAAATCAATTTCCGCTTCAGCCTTTTGAAAATAACCAATCGACAATGTCGCTGGATCCCAGCCGTAAAAGCGTATGATTGGCGGAATTCCCCCTTTGCTTTGCCAGTTTAACAGTGCTTCGTCCAACGCCATATTAAAAGCCGGTGAACAATACCCCGAATCTATAAAACCCCATTTATCTTTAGTCATCCTTACCCCTCGTTTCAATAGACTGTTTTTCAATCCCCCACAAAAAACTCACATGTAGTAGTTTAACAGACTTTAACACTCTAAAAAAGAAAGTGCCATCAAGTCGATGAAGAATTTTGATGAAAATTCTTTTTGATTATTGGGTAAAGCAATTATATAATAAAGATTGTCTGTATTCGTTAAGGTAGAAGGGAGTTTTTATGTTTGGAAATATTATATACACTGCTCATCATCTTAGGAGTGGTTATTGCGTATTCACTTTTTAATTGGTACCGCCAGCGTAAAATCGTTAAAACATTAACACAGGACGAATTTATCGCTAACTACAGAAAAGTGCAGCTAATCGATGTGCGGGAACCGAATGATTTCGATAATGGTCATATCTTAGGCGCAAGAAACATCCCTATGACTCAAATGAAAACGCGCTTGGTCGAAATTAGGCCGGACAAGCCTGTATATTTGTACGCTCAAAGCGAAATCATCAGCGGAAGAGCTGCAGCCATGCTATACAAAAAGGGCTACAGGGAACTTTTTCACCTAAAGGGCGGTTTCAAGATGTGGACCGGGAAAATCAAAGCAAAGAAATAAGACCCCATCTCCGCATGGGCTCTTTTAAATTAAAAAGCCTTCTTGTGCATCATGCGGGCTCTAGGAAAATGAAAGTTAACTGTTGGACTTTAATGAATTCTTACATAAACATGAAAAATCCCCGCCGGCAGGCAGGGATTTTTTCGTGTAAGCTATCAGTCTAGGCTTGATAGCGCAGAACAGGTTTTCTTGCAGCAAGAGTTTCATCAAGCCGCTTTATAACGGTTGTATGCGGAGCTTCCTGAACGATTTCAGGGGTTTCTTCCGCTTCCTTGGCAATCTGGATCATCGCATCGATGAACGCATCCAGCGTTTCTTTTGACTCGGTTTCAGTCGGTTCTATCATCATTCCTTCTTCCACGTTTAACGGGAAGTAAATGGTTGGAGGATGATACCCGAAATCCAGCAATCTTTTGGCTATATCGAGAGTCCTTACCCCTAATTTCTTTTGACGGCGTCCGCTTAATACGAATTCATGCTTACAATGACGATTATATGGTAAGTCAAAAAATGGTTCCAACCTACGCATCATATAATTGGCATTGATGACCGCATTCTCGGTGACGGCTTTAAGGCCATCAGGACCCATTGACCGAATGTACGTATATGCCCTCACGTTTATCCCGAAATTACCATAATAAGGTTTTACCCTGCCAATGGATTGCGGGCGATCATAATCAAGAACGAATTGCTCACCTTGTTTGACCACAAGCGGTTTAGGCAAGTAGGGAATCAAGTCCGACTTCACCCCTACAGGACCAGAACCCGGGCCGCCCCCGCCATGCGGGCCTGTGAATGTTTTATGGAGATTTAAGTGAACCACATCAAAGCCCATATCACCCGGTCGTGCTTTTGATAGGACTGCATTCAGATTGGCTCCATCATAATAAAGTTTCCCACCTGCGTCATGGACAAGTTGTGCCATTTCCAAAATGTTTTCTTCAAACAATCCCAATGTATTGGGGTTCGTCAGCATCAAGGCCGCCGTATCCGGTCCGACAACACGCTTTAAATCTTCCAGGTCGACCAACCCATTTTCATCCGACTTCACTGTAATCGTTTCAAGTCCGGCAACAGTTGCAGAGGCAGGATTCGTACCGTGTGCAGAATCAGGTACAATCACTTTAGTCCGTTCTGTATCGCCATTCGCTTCGTGAAAAGCGCGAATCATCATCAATCCAGTCCACTCACCGTGAGCACCTGCTGCAGGCTGTAATGTCACTTGGTCCATCCCGGTGATTTCCGTTAAGTGTTCCTGCAAATCAAATAATAATCCCAATGCTCCCTGAACAGTAGCCGGATCCTGATATGGATGGATATGGGCAAAACCGTTGAAGCGTGCCACATTTTCATTTATCTTCGGATTATATTTCATCGTGCATGAACCCAGCGGATAAAAACCCGAATCCACCCCATGATTCCGTTTGGAAAGTGCTGTATAATGACGCATGATATCCAGTTCGGACACCTCAGGAAGCGCTGCCTCTTCTTCACGGATGTAATCGGCAGGAAGAATTTCTTCGAGCGGAATAGTTGCAACATCCATTTCTGGCAGACTGTATCCGATTCGACCGGAAGTACTGATTTCAAAAATGAGTGATTGATCTTGATTATTCATGTTGATCCCCCAATTCCTGCGCAAGTGCATCGATTTCTTCTTTTGTTCTAAGTTCAGTTACCGCCACCAGCATATGGTCTTTCAGCTCAGGATAAACCGTCCCTAAATCGAAGCCGCCGATCATCCCTTTTTCAAAAAGGTTTTTATTGATTTCTGAAAACGAAGCAGGCAGTTTAATGACAAATTCATTAAACGAAGGACCGTCGAATATCACTTCCACCCCTTTTGCCATAATTGCTTTTTTCGCATAATGCGCTTTTTGAATATTTTGCACGGCCATTTCTTTGACACCTTTTTTGCCAAGCGCGGTCATTGCAACAGAGGCTGCCAAGGCATTCAAAGCTTGATTGGAACAAATGTTGGATGTGGCTTTGTCACGGCGAATGTGCTGTTCACGAGCTTGGAGCGTCAGTACAAACCCTCTTTTTCCATTTTCATCCACCGTTTGACCGACGAGTCGGCCCGGAACTTTCCGAACAAGTTTATTAGTAACGGCAAAATAGCCACAATGAGGTCCCCCAAATGCCGCTGGAATGCCGAATGGCTGGGCATCCCCCGTTACGATATCTGCACCGAGTGCACCAGGGGATGTCAAAGCTCCCAATGCAAGCGGGTTACTGGAAACGATAAACATGGACTTGACTCCATGAATGATTTCCTCCATTTCTTTCAATGGCTCGATGCGGCCAAAAAAGTTCGGATATTGCACGATCACTCCTGCAATGTCATCATTCGCCAATTCCCTTAAAGCAGCTAAGTCCGTCACACCGTCTTTATAAGGAATTTCGACCACTTCCACGCGTTGCCCTTTCGCATATGTCTTCACAACTTCTCTTGATTCAGGATGAACGGTCCCTGAAATGAGAATCTTCTTGCGTCGTGTCTGGCCTGAAGCAAGCATGGCTGCTTCAGCTAACGCCGTCCCGCCGTCATACATGGAGGAGTTAGCTACATCCATGCCCGTCAATTCACATATCATCGTTTGATATTCAAAGATCGCCTGAAGCTCGCCCTGTGAAATTTCAGGCTGATAGGGTGTATAAGCCGTATAAAACTCAGAACGGGATAAAACATGATCGACGATGACCGGTGCGTAATGGTCATAGACACCCGCACCAAGGAAGGAAGCATAGTTTTTAAGGTCCGCATTCTTGGCAGCAAGCCTTGATAATTCTTTCATCAATGCAGGTTCCGATTTAGCAGGCTTAATATCGTATTCTCCTTGAAAACGAACGCTTTCAGGGATATCATTGAAAAGTTCTTGAACAGTAGATACCCCTATCACTTCCAGCATTTCTTGTTTATCTTGCTCTGTCATGGGTAAATAACGATGTTTCATCTAATGACCATTCCCCTCTATTTACGTGGTTTTTTATAAAAAGGTGTTTGTATTATAACGGCTTTCAAACGTTTGGAACGGATTTCCACTTCGACTTCCGCATCCAGCACCGAAAATTCCTTATCGATAAGTACCAATCCCACGTTTTTCTTCAACGTTGGTGATTGTGTACCGGTCGTGACCTCGCCAATGACCTTATCACCGCTGTAGACCTTATACCCATGACGTGGAATGCCACGGTCAATCATTTCAATTCCCACAAGCTTGCGGGGAGCTCCTTTCTCCTTTTGCTCAGCAAGAACGGCTTTCCCGAAAAAATCCATTTCCTTATCCACTTTCACTGCAAAACCAATACCGGCTTCCAGCGGGGTGATGTCCGCTGAAAGCTCCTGCCCATACAGCGGCAGTTTCGCTTCAAAACGCAGGGTATCACGAGCACCTAAACCAATCGGCTGAACCCCCTCTTCCTTTCCGGCTTCCATAATCGCCTTCCATAGGGCAGGGCCATTTTCACTGTCGCTATATATCTCAAAACCATCTTCACCAGTGTATCCAGTACGGGAGACCAACGTGGAGATACCGTTAATCAGGACATTTTCCTTGAACTTGAAAAATCCAATTTCACTTAAGTCAGTATTTCCCGATAGTTTTTGTAATATCTTTTCTGCAGATGGCCCTTGAAGTGCCAGCTGTGTATAGTCACTCGATACATTCGAAATTTGGACATCTTCCGTTAAATTAGCTTGCAGCCAATTGAAATCCTTTTCTGTATTCGCTGCATTGACCACGAGCAGATAGTCGTCCTCAGCCCTTTTATACACGATAAGATCATCAACCGTGCCTCCGTTTTCATAACACATGGCGGTATATTGGGCACCGCCCTGTTGCAGCTTTGATATATCATTAGTCAGCATCTTCTGTAAAAAGGCACGGCTCCCAGGACCCTTAACATCGACTTCCCCCATATGGGAAACATCGAATAACCCCGCTTTTGTACGTACGGCTTCATGTTCGTCCTTTATACCCGAAAATTGGACAGGAAGTTCCCAGCCGCCAAAATCAATCGTTTTACCTCCGTATTCACGATAAACCTCAAATAGTGGTGTTCTTTTTAAATTGGTCAAAAAATGACCCCCTTCAGATTTTTTTAAAAATAATTGGCTTCATTATCAAAAGCTTCTTGTCATTACGCTTCAGGTATATCCTGATTCATGATGTGAAAAAAGCACAAAAAAGGACAGAGAAAGCCCGTTTGAGCTTTTTCTCTGTCCTGAAACCTGAAAGTTTACCTATGTAATAGGTTTTCCCCTTTGGTGGCCGTCCCAAACGGGCGGCGCTCTCCAGAGTTGCGTCCAATAAGAGTTCTTTTGCCTGAGAGATTCACTGCTAAGTTTGCTCCTTCGGCGCTACATCCGTAGTCTCTCCCCTTATCTTCACCCGCATATGAATGGTCTGCCAATGAAAGGAAGCGAAATAGCCCCAAGCATCGGTAAAACCTTTGAGCATCATGGAATGCATTCTCTGCCAATTCTCCTAAAACTTCAGAAACCGTTTGAGTGATCTCCTTCAGTAATCTTGGATAAATTAGGAGCCTATAGCCCATACTAAGAAAACGCGAACTGCAAAATCGATGTACAAAGATTCTTTGTAGCGTTTGGAAATTGGAATTTTCTAAATATACTTATATCCTACCCTAAGAAACTTATCTCTGCAATATCTTTTGAAGAGAAATATTTTTCTTATTTCACATACGAAATGTTCGGGTTTTGACCTTTTATTAAGGAAATTATGATTTAAGAGGGAGTTATTTCTATGAAAATCAATATATCCTTCAATTCTGAATGGAATGACGAGTTTCTGCAAAAAATGGAAAACGACGGTCCATGGGGAAATTGGGAGCTTTATAAGTTGGCGGTTCAAATGGAGGAAAACCTTATCATCCCTGATTTCGAAGGTTTACAGGCGCCCAAGCACCTTCCGCAGTTAACCCCGCTTCCCCATCAATTGGAAGCAGCCAAGCAAGTGGTGGAAAAGATGAATGGAAAGGCCATTTTAGCCGATGAGGTGGGGCTCGGAAAAACAATTGAAGCAGGCTTGATCCTAAAAGAGTATATGATTAGGGGGCTTGTAAAAAAAGTATTGATCCTTGTTCCAGCCTCCCTTGTCACACAATGGGCTTTTGAATTGAATACCAAGTTTCATATACCGGCAGTCGTTCAGAGGAAAAGTTATGTTTGGGACTCCTGTGATGTGGTCATTTCATCCATTGATACAGCGAAACGCGTTCCACATCGAGATATCATTTTCACTCAGGAATATGACTTCATCATTATTGATGAAGCTCATAAACTTAAAAACAATAAGACGAAGAACTATGAATTCGTCCAAAATCTGAAAAAGAAATTTTGTTTACTCCTGACAGCCACTCCGATTCAAAATAAAGTCGAGGAGATTTTTCACCTCGTTTCGTTATTGAAACCGGGCCACTTGGGAAATGCCTCACTCTTTTCGGAAAAGTATAAAGGGAAAGGCCGGAACATCATTGAAGATGAACACCTAAAGGAACTGGTCAATACTGTCATGATTCGAAACCGGCGGGCCGATACTGGCATTGAATGGACAAAACGGCATGTGGAAACCATCACCATTGAATTTTCTCCAACGGAACAGGCATTGTACGATGCTGTTTCCAAATTCAAGCCTATTTCGGATGGATCAAAAGGAAGCGCCTTTTCGGCTCTCACTCTCCAAAGGGAAGCATGCAGCAGCAGAGAGGCGGTCTTTTATACTTTAAAGAATATGAAAGAAAAATATGATCAGCCTTCCCCTGACTTTTTGGCAAAGCTTGATGATTTATTTTCTAAAGTGAATGAAACAGTTCAGAACTCCAAAGCTGAAAAAGCCTTGGAACTGATCAAGAAAATTGATGACAAAGTGATCATCTTTACCGAATACCGGGCGACTCAGCTATATCTCCAATGGTACCTACAGCAGAATGGGATTTCTTCGGTTCCTTTCCGAGGCGGTTTTAAGCGCGGAAAGAAAGACTGGATGCGAGAATTATTCCAAAAGAATATACAGGTATTAATTGCAACAGAAGCTGGCGGGGAAGGGATAAACCTTCAGTTTTGCCATCACTTGATTAATTTTGACCTGCCATGGAACCCCATGAGGCTCGAACAGAGAATTGGACGGATTCACCGCCTTGGTCAGGAAGAAGATGTGATGATTTATAACTTTGCCACGAAAAATACAGTAGAAGAACATATTCTGAAGTTACTATACGAAAAAATAAATTTATTTGAAAAAGTAATTGGAGAATTAGATGATATTCTAACCAAACTGGATATCAATAACATTGAAGAATATTTAATCGATGTGGTCGGCGAGTCCAAAACAGAGGGCGAAATGAAAATCAAAATGGATAATTTTTCATCATTAATCCAATTCGCTCAATCAATGAAGGAAGGTGAGGTTCATGCAGCAACGGGAAATTCATGATTTTTTAATAACTTACTTTAAAGCCAACGATTGCGAAATACTGGATAATGCACCAACCCACCTTACAGTCCAATTGACGATTGATATGGATAAAGAATTAATGAATAGACCCTTTTATTGGCATTATCTAGAAAAAACAGGTGGCGTTCCGAACCCGGCACGGATGACTTTCATTACCGATCCAGAACAAGCTCCATCCGATTTAAAGGGAGAAATGATTCATTTTGGATCCCCACGCCTTCATCAGATCATTCAATCAACCAAAAAGCTGGCAGGGTATACTAGACTCTTTGAGGATACTCCTCCATCAAAAGGCGGCGGGAATAATCCTTTGTTTCCTTGGCTGACCCTGAATGTGAAAATATCCTATCAATGCGACCGTAAAAAAGATACTTTCATGTCGATTGGATTGAATTTAATCTCGGGTGAAATCAAGGAAGGGTTTCACCATCGGGTTTTACCGGTAAAGGTCACCCCCAAAATACCGGATTACTCCTTTACGCTTTCACCTTTGATCATGCCCAAGAGTGGATTGGCAAGACTGGATACATACATCAGGACCAGTTTCGAGGATGATGACCATTCCTGGGCGGAGGAAGCAATGCTGCGCTGGCAGAATGATTTGAATTTATTGGAGCATTTTTACAAGGATATGGACGAAAAAAGTGAGAGTTATTATACCGAGAAAGAAGCACTAAAAGCTCAATATGAACCCAATATCAGAATATCCATAATCAACGGAGGATTATTTTACCTTTCAGATAGGGCGTTAGGATAAGGCAAGAACGAAAAGAAACAGATGTCCTAAGTATAGGACATCTGTTTCACTTTTTGATATTTTTCCTTACGAACATCGACAAAGCAAAAGGGACAATGCCAAACCAATGGGACATACCATGATTTTTATCCTCTTTTCTGTGACGGCGCTTTTCTTTTCGTTCCTTTTTCGTCAGATTAAAATACTCGACAAGCTGCTGCGTCAGATATTTAATATAAGCGTTTGTAGACATATAAAATCATCACCCTATGCAAAGTATGCCCGGTTTACGCTCCTTTTATTCCTCCGCTTGTTCCCTGAACACGTGAACCTGCCGTGTTCCGTTTTAAAAGAGTGTTGATTTTGTGTATTACACAGCCTGCTTTTCCAACCATTCTTTCACTTTCCCCGCTTCTATATCGTATTGAATGATGACCCTGCCCTCGCGATCATTCTTTGTCGTGGAGGAAAACTCGATATATACGTAAGGACCTTCTTGTTTCATCAAGGAATACCGCACCACACCATTGGGATATGTAATTTCCCCCTGGATGATTTTTGGGATCTCTTCGCCCCACTCTTCCGTCACATCCTTGATGGCTAGATGGACAAGATGGTCGGCCACAAGCGATTCTTCCACTTCTTTATAGAACTTTTTATCAATGATAAACTGGTCTATCATCAGTATCGTGAACATGATGAAAACACTTGCTACAATCATGACCATCGGGAAAACGACTCCTTTTTGATTATTCATCGACTTTCGTAACATTCCTAATGAATGGGTGAAATCTTCGACTGAAGGTAGTCCCTGCTTTATCCGTTATATTTATAACAATGACACCGCCATCCTTCTCAACCCGGAATTCCGAAATATTCTGCAAGATGACCTCATGCCCCATTCCATTCACTCGTCTTCGGATCTTATCTTCATATTGTTCAAACGATGACAATTGATCACCTGAAAGCAAATATAATTTATTTCCCATTACATCCTGATCTTTGGAACTCCGGACCTCCTGCTTCATTTGCATGGTAAAGACCTCCCATTCTTTAGGATGCAATTTATCAACGGACCCCATCTGGGTGTGAATGATAGAAAAAAGCTATAGAACAAAAAGGGACGTCGTCATTAAAATCATTAATGAAAAAAGCATTTCGATCATCGTAAAGCCATCATTTTTTCGCAGCATCACAAATGGATTCCAGATTACCCGATTCATCTTCATAACGTACACACCCTTCAATCATTCCAGGGAAATCCCCATGGTCCTTCCAAACCAACTCATAGGATCTTTTTTTGTAAATGATTTCCTGACTAACTGCTTGTATCTCCCCATCCATGAACGCCGTCAATCTTTCATATAATAAATGGTGGGCTTCTGTCCTTACGGCAATATCTTTCCGATGCATCAATAATTCTTCAAGAATTGGTAAAATGGCAAGGACCAGGAATATACAAACGGCAAATGCGGCTATCAGCTCAAGGTAGACGTAACCTTTACAATTTCTCAATCCTGAACCTCCCTTTACCGATATTGAGGGTCAGCTTGTACTTTCCCTTTGAGGTGTCAATCATAAGCGTTCCGGCTTTTGAAGCATTTCCATACTGATTAAAATGAAAGCTGAACCCCAAAGTGCCACTTAAAAACTGTATATCCTCTGGTATGCTTCTCTCTAGAACGATTCCCTCCTTATAAGACGAAACGGTATAAACCTTTTTGGTATTATCGATATGGAGGTAAATCAAGCTCTCATGACTGATGGCATACTGTTGTGCATAGAAAAGATCTTCATGGAATTGAGATAGGAATAGCCTATTTTCCATTCCTTTAGTGAAGCTAGGATATAGATTAGGTCCGATGGAAATCAGGAGTACAAAAATAACGAGGACAATGAGGGTTTCAGATAGTGTATACCCCCCATTGGAATGCCGTATTTGCACGTCTCTCCTACTCAACGACCGTTATCTTTCCTTTACTATCCAAACTAATAGCATCCCCATTAGGACAGGATGTCTGTTTGAGATAGCCTTGAGTTTCCAATTCACCGATACTTCCGGGCAGTTTAGCATTGTCGATCTCATAAGCCTGTACCTGTGCTTGGGCCATCTTCACGAATGCTTCACATCCTTTAGACTGGATTGTAGATTGGTTCTTCGTGATATTGGGGATCGTTATAATCAAAAGGATGGATATTACCAGTAAAACAATAAGCATTTCAATTAGTGTAAAACCTCGTTCATTCATCATTTTCTTCAACATATCATCATGCTCCTGAAACCATCTGAATACCAGATGACCTTCGAGCATTTTCACCTCCGGAATACAAAAATGAAATCCTATATACCTTCGAGCAGTGAGAACATCGGCAGCAAAACTGCCAAATAAATGGATACGATCAAAAGACCTATAAGCGAAAACATAAGAGGCTGAATGATTTTCAAGATTGCATTCATTCTCTCTTCAATCCTCTCCAGTAAAAAACGACTGTAATGAAGCAGCTCCGCATCAAGTCTGCCGTATTTTTGACCATTTGCAGCGACCACCGGTAAATTCCGATCAAAATATGGGAGCTCCCGAAAAATCGTTTCAAGTGATCTGCCCTCGATTAAATCATCCTTAATGATATTGCATAGTTTTTGGTAAAAAGGCTGCTGTTGATTTATCGAGAATAATTTGATGCTATCGTTTATCGATAGCCCTCCGGAAAGCAAGCCACTGAATTGGCTGGCAAAAAAATAAGTTTCGTATAATTTGAGGAAGGTCCCGAATATAGGAATTCCCATCAAAATCCTTCGCTGCCTTAATGGGCACAATCCGTTAAACCAAAATCGTTTGAGTACATACAAGAATAGGAGCAATCCGAGAAATAAGAAGGGGAGTGCTGGAAGAATGAATGTGGAGGCTGACATTAATTTTAAGAGTGTGTGCTGATCGACATCCATCGTGAAATAGATTGTCTGGAATTTGGGAAGGAGAACACTCTGAAGAATATAAAAAACGATGCTTACAAAAAAGACTAAGAATACGGGATACACCATTAACTTTTTTACTTTATCCATATCCTCGGTTCTTTTCTTCCAATATCGCCCTCCTTCTTTCAACGCCCGTTCCAGGTCGCCATATTGTTCTCCATAAAATATATAACTTACAAGCTGCGGATGAAAATCAAGATGGCTCAGCACCATGTGCAACGGGTAACCGTTCCTTAAATCGGCTTTAGCCTGAGTGAAGTCTTCCGCTTTCTTCTTTGATTCCTGAAACTCAAGAAAATGTAAAGCGTCCGCTAATGGATAACCATGATTCAATAATTCACCTAACTTCGAAATAAAGACCGCCTGCTCTTTTACTTTCCATTTACTTTTTGGTTTCAACGTATACCAGCCGTTCGTATTCCTTGGAATCCACATAACCCATCGCAACCGCCTTTCCGATTTCATCCTTCAATTGGCGGTAGCTTACCGTTGCCTCTCCTCTTTCATCTCCCATTATCCGGAGAACCTCGGCCAGGCTTCTTCCATATAGCAATTCATATACACTTGCCCTTTTATTCCTGGCAGTCATTTTGCAAGGTAAAGCACAGTCCCCTTTACATGCAAGGCAACGCAATTCAACCAGCCGCTGTGCTGTCACGCCAATCAAACTCTGTTCAACCTCAAGCAAGCTCACACCAAATTCCAGTAACCTGGAGATGGCGCCCTGGGCGTCCCTTGTATGCATGGTTGTAAGTATCAAATGACCGGTCAATGCGGCACGCACTGCGATTTTGGCGGTTTCTGCATCTCTGACTTCCCCAACCATGATCACGTCAGGGTCATGCCTCAGAACAGCTTTTAGTCCGACAGAATACGTAATGCCCGCCTTTTCATTGATTTGGACTTGCAATACCTTTTCGGATACATTTTCAATTGGATCTTCAAGTGTAATAATATTTCGATTGATCATCTCTTGGGCATGGTGAAGCAGGGAATATAGTGTAGTGGTTTTTCCACTGCCAGTCGGACCGGTAAATATCAGCATGCCATGGGAATGCTTAAGGAGTGCAATCAATTTTTGAACGGTGCTTGGAAATAAGGATAACTGTTCTAGAGGAAGGATATTCTGTTGGGGTATTAAGCGGATGACCAAGCTTTCGAGATGGGCAGTGGGTAAAGTGGAAAGGCGGAGTCCGACCACCTGGTTAGCCAAATTGATGGTGATGGCACCACTCTGGGGCCTCCTTTTCTCCCCTATATCCATCGAGGCCAGGAACTTTAAATGAGCGATCAGCCTCTCAGCTTCAAAGAATGATAATGTTTCCTTTGGAACAAGCTTATTATCTATCCTGAATTGGATGAGAGGTCCCTCCCTGCGAAAAAAAATGTGAATATCCGATGCCGATTCCTGTACAGCACGGGTCAGTATTTTTTCTGCGGTCTTTTCAATCGATATCAATTCATTCATCACCTCCTATGTTCTTGTTGTATGGATTCGACAATCCACGACAAATTCCTGCTTCAAGAAAAAAAATTCTCGAAAAAACTTCGAGAATCATCTCACATGCTCATTTTCAAATTAAGCCTTTGGGAAACCAAATTTCTTAATGCGTCTACATTATGACCAATCACCAGTTTTTGCCCGTCTATGAGAATGGGCCTTCTTAATAACTTCGGTTCTTTTGTTAATAATTGGATTGCATCAGAAAGCATCATTTCGTCAATATTAACTTGTAAGTCTTTGTATGCTTCACTTCTTGTCGCTAAGACTTCATCAAGCCCTTCCGATGTCAATTCAAGAATTCTTTTTAACTCTGCTACAGTTGGAGTCTCTCTGAATAAATGTCGCTCATCGAAGGAAACTTGATTTGCCCTTAACCATTTTTTTGTTTTGCGGCAAGATGTACAACTTGGATACGAAAAGAAAGTTAACTGTGCCATACTAATCACTCCCCGTTCACAATTTGTATACATTAATAATCTATGTAATGATTGTATAATATTTGTACAATTATTGTATAGACATTCGCTTATCAATCCGCTTTATTTGTGAACATTTTTTAAACTAAAGGGAGTTTGCCCTTTCTCTTATTCCATTTTTTTCGGTCTGCATTATAATGGACATAGTTAAACTATGGAAACAGGGGGATGTAATGGAACAAACGTTAAAAATAACAAATGTGTTAGCTGATCCCACCAGATATTATATATATCAGCATATTGTGAACACGCATGGTGATGTATCGGTACAGCAAATCGCCGATTCTTTTAATATCCATCCAAATGTTGCCCGTCTGCATTTGTCAAAACTGGAGGATATCGATATGTTGACCTCGGATTCCCGAAAGACCGGGAAAGGCGGTCGTCCCAGCAGACTTTATCGATTATCTGATAAAGTCATTCAGCTTCATTTTCCATATAGGAACTATCAGCTGCTTTCAAGGATTGCCATACAGACGATGATGACATTAGGGGAACAAGGAAAACAGGCACTTTATGAAACGGGAAAAGTATTCGGGGAGGAATTGATCGATCAGCAACTAGCCCTGAATTCGACATCGATCGATCGACTTGGTTTTTGGGAAAAGGTCGACTTGCTTAAAAATGCGGCTACCATCGCAGGGTTATCCCCTGAAATACAAGCAAGCGAAGAAGAAAATAAAATATACTTCCGTATTTTCAATTGCCCGTTTAAGGAAGTTGCTGAAGTGGAGCCAAGAACAATTTGCTCCATGCACAATTCATTTTTAGAAGGTATGTTCGAAGCCTTGTTTGAGAATGTCGATATTGTGGAATTAGAAAATATGATGTCCAATTGTGCAACATGCTCATACCAGGCTTCGGTTCTCACATAGAAACAAAAGGCATCCTTTACATTACCTTACAATTTCATTTATAATTATTTAGAATGTACACGACTAGACATAAGGAGGGATTCGGGTGGAACGCATGTTCAGAGTATGTGGATTTTGGACAGGAATTATGGCAATTTTCTTTTATCTTGGCCATATGCATCAAACGTCTTTGCTTTTCTTTGCACAAACGATCTTTTTTGTACTTTTAAGTTATTTGAAATTATCTGAGCGCATGTATATCTATGTTTTCGGCGCCTATCTTACCGTTTTCTTTGCAGGATTTTCCTACTGGAGCGTATTCATGATGACTCCGGGTACTGCGCATTAAGAACAAGCAATATTACATAACCCATGAATTTTGATTCATGGGTTTTTACTTGTCACCATTCAGGAAAGATCCTCACACCTTCTGCTAAATTCTTTGATTGGAGCAACACTTTGAAATGTTCACTAAATCCCCCTGGAACGATTAGCCCCCGAATTGCCCGATTACGCTTTGCCGTTTTCGAGAATGGATCAGTTCCTTGATGGTCCTTCAATTCCTCCAGTATCCCTGCTTTAAGCAAGAATTCATTTTGAAGAAATAGCCCCTGATTGGAAAGTTCCTTTCTTTTTCCCATCTCGATTAATGTGTCAAAATGGATATGTGTCGTCAAATCCATATCACCAGGATACATAAGCGCATCTTTAATCATTTGATGCTGATAATAGCCCCTCAAGCTTCCTTGAAGATGAGCTGGCTCCTTCCATTCCCTATCGGTATAGCCATAATCAATCGTAAGGAGAATACCCGATTCGATACAGGAAACGATCTTCTCATATTCACGGACCATTTTTAGAGGAACTTCATATCGTTGTTTTTCATTTAAGGTGATAGTTCGTTCTGTAAGGTAAGATAGAATGTCAGGGTTGTCCAAAGGTTCCCTCACTTCTGCCAAATCGCCTTCCTTTTCAGTGACGAATACCTCTACAAGGGCTCCCTTATCCTTTTCAATGACATGTACAGGCAAGGCGTCGAAAAGTTCATTTGAAAAGACGATTCCATTTACATTCGTCCATTTTTCTAAACTGGCGGCAGAAACTGCCTGTTTGAACATCCCTATACGTTCTTGCTGAACCTTTCTATGAAATGGACTGCCATCCACAAGGATATAAGTCAGAGAGTCCCATATCTGCGGTTCCATTTCTTTTATGAAAACAAGGATGTCATAAGCCAGCTTACCGTCCCCTGCGCCGACCTCGATGATTCTTGGTGATACTCCGCACCTTTTTATCAAATAAACGAACCACCTGGCCAGTGATCTCCCGAATGCATCCCCAACATTGCCAGACGTATAAAAATCCCCTCTTGGGCCAATTTTCTCTTTTGCGCGTGCATAGTAGCCTATATTTGGCGTATATAAAACAGCATCCATATAGTCATGAAAGGAAATCCTTTTTTGGGGGCTTCCTGCAATCAATTCCTTCAAGTGATTTTTCAACACAACAGCCTCCGTCTCCATCATCTTTCATCATATTGAAAATTAAACTTTCCTTTTTCTTAATAAAACACATAAATAAGTTTTTTTATCGACAATCATACTCGAAAACAAATTTAAGGTTCACAAAATGTTCAATTTTCCATCTCCCGAGTGACACCATAAAAAAATGAATGCTTCCAGCAAATATGCACTCTTAATTCAGGGCAGAATCAGAAGAGTCATCCACACTAGGAAGACCACAGAAATTTCTTTAAGCCTTTTAACGTTTTTATCTTCAGTATAGTTGCGGAAATGACCCCTTTCAATATTTTCCCATTATAAAAATGCTAAAAATAAAACAGGTGCCATATGGCACCTGCAAGTCATCATCTCAAAAAGGGATTAGTATTCTTTTCATCCAAAATGGTCGTGACAGGCCCATGACCAGGAAAAACGATAGCATCATCAGAAAGTGTCAGCAGCTTCGTTTCAATGCTATTTAACAGCACTGCCTCGCTTCCCCCTATTAAATCGGTCCTGCCAACGCTTCCTTGGAACAAGACGTCCCCTGAAAAGAGGAAACGTTCTTCCTTCACATAATACGAAACGCTCCCTGGTGAGTGTCCGGGAGTTTCGAATACTTCGAAAGTGAATCCTCCAATAGTGAGTTCCTGCTCATTTGCCAGTATGTGATCGGCAGGCTTCATTCGCATCGGATTTTCAGGGAACCAGTTTTGGGATCCATTCAACGCGGGGTCAAGCAGCCATTTGGCCTCTTTTTCATGAATATATGCAGGTATCCCATAATGATCCCGAATAGCATCAAGAGCACCGATATGGTCAAAATGTGCATGTGTCAATAAAATCGCCAAAGGCTTTAAATTTTTTGTTTGTATGTACTGTATGATTTTCTGTGGCTCTTCACCCGGATCGAAAATGATGCAATCCTGTCCATCGGAAACTACATAACAATTCGTTTGCAGCGGGCCTAAAGGAATTTGTTTCCATTTCATTTCCATCAACTCCAATTATGATTTTCTATCTTCATCTTACACTAATTATGCTGCTAATGTTAATCCGGTTTACTCAAGTCATAGAAGTGTCACCTATTAAACCTCGACAAATAATTGAAAAAATATTAAGATATTAACAAATGCAATCTTTTCTACATATTTTTGGTAGTTGCTTTATTCTCTGGGTATATTATTAGGGATTAGGTACTCATTACGTAAAAAGGGGGTTTTGACATGATATTAATGGTTGTTTTCGGACTTGTGGCTATATTAGGAGTGGCAGCTGTGTTTACCTCATTAAAAAAGAGAAACTTCTTAGGATTCATTTTTGCAGCCGGCAGTGCAGTCGTGTTTGGCTGGTTCACTGTCATGACTATCATCAACAGCGGTTTTCCTGTTGCCCATTGAAGAAAAAAGCTCGCCATCCGGCGAGCTTTTGTTTTAGGTCATCATGTTTGTTTGAACAATCTTTGTATTTGATGGGTTTTCATATCAATGATTTTCTCAAATTGATATCCATATAAGCAGAAGTTGCCATCAAGCGAACAGCTTAATGGTTCATTTTCCATGTCCTTCATCAATTCTTCTTGTGTGCCTTTTTCCCAATTTAATTTAGTTAAGGTAAACCTTCCCTCATATTGGTCCGCATCTTTTGATTCATTAGGAATGAATGTTATGAATTCCTTGTTTTTTTCAATGAAATCATAGGATGGAATCACCCAATCTGAAAAGCTTTTCAATAGCGGCACGGAAAAAGAGTGGATCGGCTTGTTTGCTGAATCATAAAATGCATATGTACCCCGATCTCGTTTTTCTGTCTCCACTTGAATCGTCATCAGCGCTTGTTTCATTTTTTTAAAGTGAATGACATCGAGCATAAGACTGTCCGCTCCATCCCCATTCAGCGCTTTTCTTTCCAGGGGAGCCGTCAAAGCAGGTTCTTCCTTGTCCCAATCCAGAAACATCAATTCATTTTCACTTGCCCATTGAGCAAAGGGCTGCGGAAAGTCCAGAGTTTCCATAGTTTGTTCATCTGGGTTTAACACATAACTGCTGTAAGTCCAATCTTCATAAAAGCTCGATACAAACAACTGGCCATCTTTAAATGAATTCCACTCATAAGCTAATTCATAGGCAGGGATCGCCACGGAATACAATGGATTTCCCGTTTTATCGAGTATTGTGATGGATGCTTTATCCGAAGAAGTGAAGGACGATAACAAAATATGCGTACCAGACGGACTGATCGATACTTCAGAAAACGCAAAAGCCGGCTGATAGAAAACGGAAGTTTCATTCGTTTCCAAATTCCATGCCATCAACTGGGATAATTCATTACCATCCCGCTTCACAGAATATAAAATGGTTTTAGAATCCAGCCATCCAAAAATGGCTTCGATTTTTTCCGTTTCTGCAGTCGAGATCTTTAAATTGCTTACTGAAGTTTCCAGGTTTGATTGGGAATGTTCTTTTTCCGTATCATTTACGGGTTTACTAAGGTCCTTGGAAGGCTCACAAGCCGAGATAAGAAGGATAGTGGAGATAAATAATGGGACGAAACACAACATCTTACAAATGGAAAGCCGCATACAAAGTGCTGCTTTGGATACTTTAATCTCCACACACCTCCCACTTCAAAACTAAAACGCCTGGCATATGTGAGCGAGACATTAGAAAGAGAGTAAGGACTAACCAATCGAATCCTTACTCTCTTTCATTATAAAGTAAAAAAGAGAAAATGTGGCGGATAATGACCTTATATTTTTTTAGAAGTATATTCCTTATGGGAGCATCACATATATAGGCCTGCCATCAGAATCTTGACAGAATCTTCGTATATACCAGGCAAATGGGATAGCGGAAGCGGATTGATGCCCTTTCCCAGCTCGATTGTGAATCCGCCGCGTTTAAATTCCTGAATGAACCAATCTTTATACCCGGCATGACTGTCAACATATTGTACGGCCCGATATCCGCTGCGCTCCTCAAACTCCCTAGCAACATTCGCTGCCTGTTCAGGTTCATGGCCCTCATATCCCCAATAGAATTCTTTTCCCTGGGTGTGAAGTGCAAGCACTCTTTCAAAATTCCGCCTTATTGCCAGCTCCTTCATGGCCAATGCTTCTGGTTCTGATAACGGGGTATCTCCTGGAAAATCCCTCGGTGCAGGGGCTTTTGGAATCTTTCTGCGCTTTTCAATCTCCCAATTGGCAGGATATTGATTATTCAGGTCCACACCGCGGATATTTGCTTTCCAAGCATAAAAAGCAGGATTTCCATTATTTATTTTTAAAACATCAACCTGCCCCTCTGCCGCCTCCTCCCCCTTTAGGACAAGCTCGACTCCATCCGGATTCACCATTGGAACCATCGAAATGGTCATATCCCGATAGAAGGGCATACAATCCATTCCACATAGTGTACGATCATTCGTTACTGCCAGCAGAAGATCATTCAGCCATTTCATCAAAACCGCCGTAGTGATCCATTCATTAGCATGGAATGAACCGTTATAATGTATGACCCTTTCACCTTGACCGATTTTTACCTCAAGCAGTTCTTTTCCCAACACACTCCTCCCGATGGATTCAACCTTAATAAAGGGGTAATGAAAAGATAGAATATCAAGATCGTCAAGAAGTGATTGATATTCATAAGGCTTGTCGGTGACAATCATGGGATTCATCACCCGGACGGGTACGGAAAAAGGTTTTTTTCCATCTTGATTCAATAATGATATCCCATCGATGGGCAGGTGATATTGTAAAGCGATTTCGGCAAAATCGATATCTAACCGGGACTCTTCCTGAACAATGTACCCAGGTATTTGTACTTCCATGCCATTTGGCAAAACCTCGCCGGTAATGGCGGGATTGGCATCCTCAATCAAAACCCGGGGAATTTGGAACAATTGACTGTAATATGCCAAATCATCCCCGCTTCTGCTCACAACTTTCATTCAGCCTCCGCCCCTTTCATTGTTTTATCTTTATGAAGCGAAAAACAGAAAGATGTTCAGGAAGTCTCATGTGTTTCATAAATTGTAATGCTACTGATTTCCTGAAAAAACAAAAAAACCTGGATTGCGCCAGGTTTCCTTTTTCAATGTTGCTCATAAAATCGGAGCAAGTCCCCATAAATGATTTTGTCAGAGTACTCAAGCTCCTGCTTTGCCTTATCCAAATACTTTTCACATGAATCCTTTGCAGTCGCCGCTCCGGTCTTTTTATCATAACAGGTATCCATCGTATAGAGATAATCCTTTGTGATGAAACTGCTATCGCGAAGAACGGTGAATTCTAATTTCTCTTCAGAAAAAAGATCTTTGCCGAATTCGATATAATCATCATTTTCAATCCCCAATAAATGAAGGAGAGTCGGCCTTACATCAATTTGGCCGGAAACCGTGGAAATCGTTTTCCCCTCCTGCCCAGGGATATGTATGATGAGCGGGACACGCTGAAGTTGAATGGATTCAAAAGGCGTGATTTCCTTCCCAAGGAACTGGCTCATGGCAGAGTTGTGATTTTCCGAAATTCCATAATGGTCACCATAAAGTACAATAATGGAGTCCTCATATAATCCATCACGTTTCAAATCACCGATAAATTGTTCCAAGGCTTCGTCTGTATAACGTACGGTCGGAAAATACTGATTCAATGTTTTGGAATTCGAATCGTACGGTTCCAATGTCCGGTCCTCTTCATCCAAAGTGAATGGAAAATGATTGGTTAACGTTATGAACTTGGCATAAAAAGGCTCAGGCAACCGCTTCAAGTGAGAGATTGATTGCTTGAAGAACGATTTATCATTCAAACCCCAATTGATGGAATTCCCTTCAGAGACTTTGTATTCATCACTATCATAAAACCGTTGATACCCGAGAGAAGCGTACATTATGTCACGATTCCAAAAGCTTTTATTATTGGCATGGAAGGAAGACGTATTGTAACCTTTTTCGGTTAAGATTTCGGGGGTGGCTTTGTATTCATTTTGGGCATGAGTGAAAAATACTGCCCCCCTACCTAAAGGATAGAGGGAATTCTCAATAATGAATTCTGAATCGGATGTTTTCCCCTGGCCAGTTTGGTGATAAAAGTTATTGAAATAAAAGCTCTCTTTAATGAATTGGTTCAGAAAAGGAGTGATTTCTTCACCGTTGACCGTTTTATTGATGACAAAGCTTTGAGTGGATTCCAATGATACAAGGATCACATTTTTACCTTTTGCCAGACCATAAAGATCATCATTAACCTTTTTTTGATTGGCACGGACATAATTTTCAATTTCCGACAATTCACTGCCATCCGCAAGGGCCCGTTGAGCTGATGATTTCGTCTGTAATATTGCATCATAAAGGTGATAATGGTACGTACCTATATTCTTAACGAGGATTTCGCGGTCAAACGTTCTTGTCAGTAGTTCAGGACGCGCCGCTTCAGCTAAAGCCAAGTTGAAAAATGTCACTCCCAAAGCCATTAGCAAAAAGAATTTACGGTCCTGGGGATTGTATCGACATTCTTGGAATGTTTTTGGTATGTATTTCAGCAGAAGCATCAAGACCAGAATATCGGAAAAATACAAAAGGTCACTCGGATTGATCAATTCATGTACACTGCTTCCAAGATCGCTCATATTGCTCGTTTGAAAAAGAACGGGAATGGTTAAAAAGTCATTGAAAAAGCGAAAAAAAACAAGGTTGGCAAAAAGGACGCAGGTGATGAAAAAACTCATGATCAATAAGTATGCTGTCCTTCTATTTTCTTTTAAAAATATATTCACGCCAAGAGTAAGCAAAAGGAAACTGACAGGATTGATGAATAGTATGAACTCCTGGATCCAATTATCAATATCTATCTCAAAACTTGTTTTATAAGCAATATATGTTTTAAGCCAAAGTGAAATCAATACGACCCAAAACAATGAATATCCCTGTCTTTTGAAGACCCTAATCAATCCTGGTCCCTCCTCATCGAAAAAGCGCTGGAGCCATGATGCAGAGCGCCTCAATCATGGGTCATGGTTCCTCCCCCTATGCAAAAGCAGAACGATTGGCCCCCCAAAAACGGGGGATCTTTTTGAATATTCCATCTTTTTTCTTATAACCCTGTTTGCCACAGGGCAGCAAGGGATCACGTATTCAGTTGGCTTTTAATGAGCCAGGCTGCACCTATTACCCCTGCATCATTGCCTAGTGTGGCCAGGCTGATTTTCGTTGATTTACTAACCCGTTTGAATGCATACTTCCCGAAGGCAGAACGGACAGGTTCAAGCAAAATGTCTCCCGCTTGCGAAACGCCCCCACCAATGACGATTTTATCTGGATTCATGACATTTCCAACATGTGATAATGCAAGCCCCAAATAATTGCCTACCTTATTTACCACAGCTTTGGACAAAGGATCACCTGCTGCAGCGCATTGAAATAACAGTTTGGAAGTAACAGCATTTCCCTCTTCGACTTTCTGCTGAAGCATTGACTGTTCATCGGCGGTATTCAAGGCCTCTATAGCCATACGGACGATTCCCGTTGCCGAAGCAACCGTTTCCAAACAACCAGTCTTACCGCAATTGCATGGTGCCCCTCCGTCCGTTACGACCGTTATATGCCCTATTTCTCCAGCAGCCCCACTGGTACCATGGACAATTTGCCCATTATGGATGATCCCGCCGCCTACACCCGTTCCTAGAGTTACACAAACGAGGTCTTTGGCACCATTACCGGCACCTTTCCACATTTCTCCCAAAGCTGCCATATTGGCATCATTATCGATTACAGCCGGAAGAGATGTCTCCACCTCCAATAAATTTTTTAAAGGATAGTCCTTCCAGCCTAGATTGACGGCTTCATATATGGAACCGTTAACAAATTTCACAGGCCCGGGAGCACCCATTCCTATCCCTACTATCTTACTCTTCGGTTCATTAAGTTCCACGAGCTTCGCATCAATTGCTTTGGCTATGTTAATCGTAATGAATTTTCCCTTTTCGGAGATGTCCGTGCTGATTTCCCATTTATGAATGATCTCTCCGTATAAATTGATCAGAGCCAGTTTGGTAGTTGTACCGCCTAAATCCACACCCATCAGCCACTTTTCCATCATTCTCACCTTTTTTATCAATTTTTTTTCTGTTTTTCCCTTTCAAGAGACAATTGCTGCCTAATTAAAAGGATCGCCATTTGATAATCTTTCGTATCCATCATCTGCATACGGTGGATTTCCCTTATTTCGGCTTCCATCAGTTCAAGCTCGGCTAAGCGATCACCAATATAGATAAATGTACCAAATCTTTTCAAGTATTGTTGTAGATCATAATATGTTTTCATCGTAAACCTCTTTACTCTTTTCTATAGGAAAGTATATCGAATCAGCCTCTTTGTAACAAGCGCCCATTTCCCCTTTGATAATTTCCCCCATCCCCCCTCATACATGTCCAATTGTATTCATATGATGAAATATCAAGAATGTGGACTCTTTCGATTTGATGTAACAACTTAATGTTTTAATGCATTCATCACGCGTGAAAACGGAGGGGAAAAATGAAAGTACAATTGAAGTATACCGTCTTTTTGGTTTTAACCACCATATTTGTCATCCTTTATTTATCAAATCATAAACAGACAGAGGAAACCATCATTTTTTTTCCCATCGATTCCTCGCTCCATTTTGATCATGCCTCCACCCACCTGACACCGAAGGGTACCGGGGATTCCACCTATACCATCACTTGGAGGGTGGAGTCTTCTTTGGACCAGCCTGCTTACTTACGTCAGGACGTATCGCTTTTATACAAAAATGGAAAATTGGCAGGAGCTTTAAAAAATTGGCGCCAAAATAAACAAGAACTCTCTCAAAAAGCGAAATCTAAAGAATCCGAGAGCGGGCGTTATGAAGCGGTAACGTTTCATTATGCCGAGGTTCATCCGAGTGACACAATTTTCACCAGTGCCCAGCAGCTCAGTAAAGATAAACTTTATACAGTAACGACACCGGTTTTTCAATTTTTCCACCGTCCGCTTTCAGAAGAACAGGTTCAGTGGAAAAAAACGCTGGACGGCTTGACGGACCAAACGGTTCGAAATGGTTTGGAGAAAGCTGGTCAAGCTTTTCAGGTTAATCTGGAACAGTACAATATCATCTCTTTAACAGATCTGCCCTCAAAGAAAAATCAATGGCTTGCTGCATTCCCCCAATTCAAACGGGAGGAAATTGTGGGAAAACTATGGGAAGGACTTTACAAAAATTATGTGTTGGGAATAAAAAAGGAGGATGGATCCACTGTGAATCCACAAGGTAGCACCACCCCCCTATTGCTTATGGCGAAGAATCAAAGTGAAATACTTGTCTTGTTTACCCTGAAAGACGGTACCCCAATCATGCTGCGTCAAAAGTTATAGTTGCTTTTCAATTTCTGCCAGCAGTTTAGTGTATGACTTATTATCCGGGGCAAGCTCAATGGCCTTATCAGCTTGCTCCTTAGCTTGATCGAATGATTCGAGATTCAAGTAGACTAAGGCAAGATTGTAATGGGCTTCATGCAAATCCGGATTACTATCAATCGCTTTTTCATAATAATCCCTAGCTTTGAGTATGTCCTTTTTATCAAAAGATAAATTTCCCAGCATAAAAAGCGATAGCGGTGCTTCAGGATTTGCATCGACATACTTGAATAGCATTTCTTCCGCTTTGTCCTCTTCATCATCATCTATATACTTTTGGGCCAGCATGGCCATGGTATTATCATCTATAGCTGCACTTTCCTGATGATTGTAACCAAATTGCAGCAGGGCATAGGTCAGTATTACCGTCCCAATCAGAAAAGCCAGCTGTCGAAAGATATTCTTGGATTTTGGCAGATGGACCACTCCAGCAGCCAAGAACCCTCCAATCAAACCTCCGATATGCCCTGCATTATCGATTCCCGAAACGGTGAAACCATATATCAAGTTAATGATGATCAACACGATCACCGATGAGCCCATCGAGCGCATGAATAATTTTGGATAGACGATGCCAAAGTACAAAAGTGCCCCAAAACAGCCAAAAATGGCTCCGCTCGCTCCTGCGGAAAGATTAGGGGTCATGATGAAGCTGCCTAGAGTTCCAGCGAAACCAGCGAATATATAGATGATAAGGAACCTGGCATTACCGTATATCCTTTCAACTTCAGCACCGATCAAATACAATGAAAATGTATTCATCAGTAAATGAATGAACCCAATATGGACGATCATCGGTGTAAAGAACCGCCACCATTCCCCTTGTATGATATAAGGGGAAAATTTAGCGCCAAACTCGATCAAAGTTTTGGAATTGGTGCTGCCCCCATTAAACTCCATCAAGATGAACACAGCTAATTGTATCGCCATGAATATATATGTAAAGAATGGCTTATTGGCATTTTGAAATACTTTCTGCTCTGCCTTAGCCTTTTTGACTGACTCCGAGATGGCGGCCTTCTTTACTGCGAGAACCTTTTCCTCATCTATTTCATTTTCTTCAAGAACTTGAATTGAAAGTGGCTTTTTCAAAACATGTTCAAGGTTTTGCAACGAATCATGAAAGTTTTCGCACGTTAGAAGAAATGTGTTAACATTCGTTTTTTTAAAGGAAGCCATCCGTGAACTAAAGTCATGATCATCCACCGGGGCAAATTTACTAACATAGATACTTAATATGTTTATGGGTTTTTTGTATAATCTCCTTCTGATCCTTTCCCCATTCTGCAATGTCCGTTCAATGTCGCGTTTCAGCCAATTAGCCCAATCCAAATCATGTCGAATGAGTCTTATGACCGGAAACGCCTTATCCTTATCGCTCTCAAGCCAAATCTCCTGATGGTTTTCCGTGACAGTGATCATTCGATAATCATAATGGGCAGTCAATTCCCTTATGGTTTCCCAAAACAAATAATCCTCTTTAAATCCCAATGCCTTCCCCACTTTCCAATGAAACTTAAGCTTCTAAAATTCCTGTTTCTTTAATTAAAACTATAGACGAAATCATGTAAAAAGTAAAAAAGGAGACTGTTTAAAATTCACCCTCCCCTATCCTTATAAATAAAGGCTGTTTTCGCATACTTTGTTGCTATTTACCAAGTAAAGCGGTGTGGTTGATTTCCCCTCCAGATGCTCGCTTTCCGCGGGGCGGGCGGTGAGCCTCCTCGGCGTAAACGCCTGTGGGGTCTCACCTGTCCCGCTGCTCCCGCAGGAGTCTCGCACATCCGCTCCAATCAACCTTAAATCGTTTCGTTTTAAAACAACATTCTTTACAAAAAGAGCCTAAAGAAAAAAGGAACCCCTGATCAGGTTCCTTTTTAAGATGCCCGCATCTCATTTGGTCTGAGTGAACATGCTTTGCATCATTTTATCCCTGAACATTGGCATATCCAAGGATTTAGTCACTAGAAATCTTCTCAGCATGCCGTTGGACAGCGCAACATTTACCAGGCGGTACCGGTTTTGGTAACCTGCATAAACAACTAAACCAACCAAGAAGATTTGAATAATTAATCGAAGCATAACAATCCCTCCTATCAATAGTTTGATACAGGACAGGATTTTTATGAGCTAAAAGTGATATTTAAAAAACTTCTTCTTAATGGGCGTACGTGCGTATAACCCTGGATGGGGTAATGAGTTTGCCGACCGCTATATCATGTACCTCTATCGGGAGTTCATCCATTAATTGAAGCTCGTATGTAAGTGCCAATGTATCTCCCCGGTAATAGGATAGGAAACGGTCATAATAGCCCCCGCCAAAGCCTAGGCGATACCCTTCTTTGGTAAAAGCAAGACCTGGTACGATCATTGCATCCAATTCCTCTTTGCGAACCTTGGCTGTTTCAGCCACTGGTTCTAGCAATCCGTAATAAACAGACTCCAGCTGATTGAAGGACGAAATTTTTTTGAATTCCATTGTCTTTTTTTCAGGATCACATTTTGGTACAGCCACTTCTTTTCCTTCACTCCATGCTTGTTCGATGATCCGTACCGTTGGAACTTCAGGGGGAATGGAGATGGTAATGCCAATTGTTTCAGCTTTTTTCCATTCCTCCAGTGAAAATAAGTTTTCAGCGATTCTGTTCGATAGTTCTTCATGTTCCTCTTTAGTCAGCTCCATTAAACGGGACCTAACTTCTTGACGGAGCTTATTCTTGTTTTCTCTCATCTCTTCCGACTCCTTTAGTCTGCTTCTATCATTATCTCATAATATTTGTTCTTTTTCGAAAATACGGTGTCGGAAATCGCCGAATCATTAGTGCTTTCTGAAAAAATATTCACTAAAGGAAAGTGAGAAAGAAGGAAATAAAAAAAACAACAGGAAAAATCCTGTTGCTTACTTTGTTTCACGGTGAGTCGTGCTGCGTTTTTCCCTTGAGCAGTATTTTTTAAGCTCAAGACGGTCTGGATTGTTACGTTTATTTTTTTTAGAAATGTAGTTACGGTCTCCACATTCAGTGCAAGCTAATGTAATATTCACGCGCATTGTGTATTTCCCTCCAAACATATTGACATTTTCACATAGGACTTTTCTATAATATCATTATTCAATGTGAATTGCTAGTATGTTTTTTGGGAAATCCAACATTAACTTTTTGGATTTTTAATTGTTTACGTTTTGCATCGTCAGGAGGAGCTGATTATTTATAACTTTCGCTTCTTCTTTCGTTTCTGCATGAATGACCCAAGCCACAGCTTCCACACATTCTTTCGGTAAGATATCCGTCTCTAACGTAAACACGCTGGTAACTTCCCCTTTGGCAAGCGGTGAATAAGCCAGGATTCCTTCTTTCAATGATTTGAAGCACCCTTCTTGATAAAGGCTTCCCTTACCTTGGATGCAATATTGGGAGATGCTTTTTCCTTTCACCAATCCACCCAATAAGGCAATCGATTGAGGGGCTACATGTAAAATCGCCCGTTCATTCGGGCTGTAAAAGGCCACTGCCTGCCTCTCGAAAGCGTTTTCATAGTGAAAAAACACTTTAGGCCGCTTAGTCTCGAATGAGGTATTCCTAATCGTGAACTTCGAAAAGGTCACCTGCCCTTGGGTATATGTTTGTGAAAGTGTCCGGATCTCTCCATTAGGATGACTCATCATATCTTCCTCAGGATACCAATCAAAACTCTCATCCATCCATAGCCCAGCCTTTAATCCCTTACGAAATATATCCTGGTTATCCTGCGGCATATACGCGAATAGCGAATTCATAATAATCATCCCTTCCCCTTTATTTATCCTTATATATAACTTATCGTTAGGCGCTGACAGTGAAACAATCCACTTTAGAATCTGCACACCATTTTCTTATAGGCCAACTGATTTTTAACTATTCAAAATATTTTGTTTTTTCGATTTATTCTATCTTTATGTTAGCACTGAATTGGCTGATGGACAATAAACACTTTTTGTCGAATTTTATGTATGTTATCTCTCAAAGGGTTTTTTCCCATTTTAATACCTATTTTTTTTTCTTTAACGTCGGTCATAAGGCTTTTCGACAATGTTTTTAAAAATACAGACAATAAATGAAGTATACGGCCCACTTTGAATATGAAAATCTCCAATTTTTTAAAAATATGTGTTAAATTTCTTTTTTCATTAGCGATCGTTCTTCTCATCATTTCCTTTTTCGGTAAAGATAAAGTTGCCAAGTTAGAAGAAGATATAGAACTGATGACACTAACGTATATGCAGGATATCCACCAATTAAAGAAGAAGGTGAAGATTCTTGAAAAGGAATTCGTTATCCAGGACGACATTGTTCCCCCTATAAAGGATAAATCAACTGCCAATTCCAATGATATCGAACCCATTCATGAAATTCTAAAAAGCCAGGTTCTGTCTTTATATAGTCAAGGTCTTTCTTTGAAGCAGATCGCCAGACAATCCTCGTTAACGAAGGAACAGACCATTTCAGTGATCGAGCAACAAAGAGTGCGGGGTGAATGAAAATGAACAAAGCAAGACTGCAAGGTCTTTCCGCCGGTATCATTTTTACAACAACAATCTTTGCCGGCTTTTATTATGGCACCGGATTATCCGAAGGCACCACTCCTACTCCGGAGGAAGCTAAAGTGAACGCCCAACCAAAGGATCCGGATAAGGATTCAATGGAGAAAGAGGCTTCGAAAAAAGAGCCTTCCATCGTCACCTATTCAATTAAAGTGAAAACGAATATGACTACAACAGAAATTGCCGATAGCCTTTACAAGGAAAAAATCATCGATGATGCTGCTGAATTCGAAGCTTACATGGATGACCGGGATTTCTCAAAAAAAATACAAATCGGCGAGTTTGTTGTTACGAATAATATGACATATAGACAATTGGCCATTACTTTGACCCATTAATGAATAAGAGAGACTTTTAAATGGACGATGTCCGAGAAAAAGCCTCTCTTTTTTTAAATTGGGATGGTATCATTCATTCCTGCTGATATATCTCCCTCTTACCAGGAAGTAAATATTCTCTGCGATATTCGTTGTATGGTCCGCTGTCCTTTCCAAATATCGAGCAATTAAGGAAAGCTGTGTAACCTGCTGCAGGTTTTTTTCATCTGAAAGGCGAAGGAGACTTCGAATCATATCTCCATAAAAGCGATCAACCTCATCATCCATTTCAATGATTTCTCTTGAAAGAACAACATCTTCCTTCTCAAATGCTTCTATTGAAAGTTGAATCATTTTTAATGTAATATCATGCATCTGCTTTAAAGGTGTTAAAGGCAGAATGAATGGCTGGTCACCGATCCGGATGGATGCTTTAGCGATATTCACACCAAAGTCCGCCATCCTTTCAATATCCGAGGCGATTTTTATGGCAGCAATGATACGCCTTAAATCAATCGCAACCGGCTGTTGCTTAGCAATCAGTAAAATCGCAAAGTCATTGATTTCCTCTTCCAGTAAATCAGCTATTGTATCATCATCGATAACTTCAAGAGCATCATCTACATTATTGTTTTCTAATGCGGCATATGATTTTGATATGGCACCTGAAGCTAAATTAGCCAATTTCACGATTTTCTCCTGTAGCTCTTTCAATTGAAGCTCGAAATTTTCACGAACGATCATTTTCGCATCTCCCTTTCTCTTTAACCGAAGCGCCCGGTAATGTAATCTTCTGTTCTTTTATCATTCGGATTAGAGAAGATGGTGTTTGTATCAGAATATTCGATGACTTCCCCATTTAAGAAGAAGGCTGTTCTATCAGAGATACGTGCTGCCTGCTGCATGTTATGGGTAACGATGATGATGCTGAAATCCTTTTTCAGTTCTTGGACCAATTCTTCTATTTTCAAAGTGGATATCGGATCAAGGGCAGAAGTCGGCTCATCCATTAATATGACATCCGGTTCGATTGCCAAACATCTGGCAATACAAAGGCGCTGTTGCTGTCCACCCGAAAGTCCATATGCATTTTCATGAAGACGGTCTTTCACCTCATCCCAAATGGCTGCCCCTTTTAAACTCTTTTCAACGATCTCATCAAGAATTTTTTTATTTTTAATTCCATGGATTTTTGGTCCGTATACAACATTTTCATAAATTGATTTCGGGAAGGGATTAGGCTTTTGGAATACCATCCCCACCTGTGTCCGTAAATCTTCCACCTTATAGGACTGATCGAGGATATTCCTGTTCCTATATTTAATCTGTCCTGTCGTTTTCACATCTGGGACTAGTTCTATCATACGGTTCAATGTTTTGATGTATGTGGATTTCCCACATCCTGAAGGCCCGATGATGGCGGTCACTTCATTTTGATGCATATCCAGATTAATATTTTTCAAAGCATGGTTTTCTCCATACCATAAATTGAGATTGGATGTTTCATACACCTTTTCCTTCAAGGCAGCTGATCCGGCATTTTCGATCCCGATTGCCGGTGACTCTTTTTCTCTCGTTAAGGTCATATTCACGCTTCCTTCCTCCTATCAGTATCTTTTCTGGAATTTATTTCGAATTATAACCGCTATTGAATTCATGATTATTAACAGGATGAGTAATACGATGATTCCCGCGGCAGCAACCTGCTGGAATTCCTCCTGCGGACGAGATGTCCAATTATAGATTTGCATTGGCAGCACCGTAAATGTATCCATGAACGATTGTGGTAAAAAGGCGATGAACATTGGTATGCCAACCACCACCAATGGCGCCGTTTCACCGATTGCCCGTGACAAAGCAAGTATTCCTCCAGTTAAAATGCCAGGTACCGCAGCCGGCAGGACCACTTTCAATATGGTTTGCCACTTTGTTGCACCCATTCCAAATGAAGCTTCTCTTAAATCACGGGGTACGGCACGTATGGCCTCTTGGGCAGCTACTATGATGACCGGGAGAACGAGCAGGCTCATGGTCAAGCCTGCTGCCAATATGGACCGGTCCAAGGCTAGAGCACGAACGAAAACCGTTAAGCCCAGCAGTCCAAATACAATTGAGGGGACACCTGCCAGATTGGAAATATTCACTTTGATAAAAGTGGTGATCCAATTCTTCCTGGCATATTCCTCTAAATAAATGGCCGTTCCAACACCAAGCAGCAGGGAAACTGGAGCCACCACTACCATCAACCATATTGAACCGATCAGTGCCGCTTTTATACCAGCCTCTTCAGGTTTCCTTGAAGCGAAATTCTGAAGGAAATCCCCATTCAGACTGCCAATTCCTTGAGTGAATATCCGATAAAATAAGATGGCCAATACGAGGAGGCCAACCAATGTTGCCAAGAAGAATAATCCTTTAAAAATCGTGTTAACAGCCAGCCTAGCAGGCATTTTTTTTGCAACATGACTTTTGTTTATCAGTTTCATGTCTTAATATTCCTCCCTGAACTTGCGAGAGATGAACTGCGCCAGTAAATTCATGACAAGCGTAAAGACGAACAGTGTCATTCCAACCGCATATATGCTGTAGTAAATCGTTGTCCCGTATCCTGCATCCCCCGAACTGACCTGAACGATATAAGCGGTCATCGTTTGAATCGATGAAGTGACATCCATGCTCATATTTGGTGTCGAGCCACCGGCAACGCTCACAATCATGGTTTCCCCGATCGCTCTTGATAAAGCAAGGACGATGGATGCCACAATTCCTGAAATGGCTGCTGGCAATACCACTTTAATTGTCGTTTCGAGTTTCGTTGCTCCTAAAGCATACGCACCTTCGCGAATCGACTTAGGTACCGATACAAGGGCATCTTCCGACAATGAGGCTATCATCGGCATGATCATGATACCTACAACGATTCCTGGACTCAGGGCATTGAACATGTCAAGGGAAGGAAATAAATCACGCAAAACCGGTGTTACAAAAGTTAAGGCAAAAAAGCCGTAAACGATAGTAGGAATCCCAGCTAAAACTTCTAAAATCGGCTTGATGATTCTCCGTGTTTTCTCTGATGCATATTCACTCAAGAAAATGGCTGTTGCAAGTCCTACCGGAACTGCAACCACCGCTGCTATGACTGTTATCTTCAACGTTCCAACGATAAGAGGCATAATCCCAAAGGAAGGTGTAGATGCAAATGGCAGCCATTTAGCTTCCGTAAAAAATTCGACGATGGAAACTCTGTCAAAAAAGATGAATGTTTCAAATATAAGGGTCAGTATGATCCCGATTGTAGTAAAAACGGAAATTGCCGCCGTAAGGAACAAAAGCTTAGGTATGACTTTTTCCATATTGATTTTTTTCTTACTTTTCTTTTCCAGAATCATTTGCTGTACAGAATAGGTTTCTGTTTTTCTAAGTTCCAACTTGCATCCTCCATTTCAGACACGCAATATTTGGATTTACAAGCTGTTACCCCCGCCTTAATCGAGTCAAGGCGGGATTTCAATAGCCTGTAATATCGTTTATTTTTCCAGTTCTTTTAATTTATCAAGATCTTTCTGGTACTCTTCTTCAGGCAGGCTGATATAACCCACTTCTTCTGCAAGCTCTCCTGCATTCTCAATGACGAATTGAGTATAATCTGCAACTTGTTCTTTTTCAGCTACCGACTTATTAGCTACATATGTGTAAAGTGGACGTGATAATGGTGCATACTCCCCACTTTTAATCGTTTCATGCGTTGGCTCAACAGCACCTTTGCCGTTGTCGATGGAAATGATCTTTAACTTATCCTTATTTTCAGCATAGTAGGCATAACCGAAAAATCCGATCGCATTTTTATCACCTTCTACACCTTGTACAAGAACGTTATCATCTTCTGAAAGCGTAGCATTTTCCACCATCGGTTTTTCTTCAAGGATCACTTCATTGAAATAATCATATGTTCCTGAATCTGTTCCCGGAGAGTAGAATTTAATTTCTTCGTTCGGCCATTCAGGACGTATATCAGACCATTTCTTCACCTTTCCATTATCAACCCACAGTTTTTGAAGTTCTTCGACTGTTAGTGAATCGATGAATTCATTATCTTTATTGGCGACGATTGATATCCCGTCAAATGCCAGTTTCAATTCTGTATATTTAACTCCCTTTTCATCAAGTAAGGCACTTTCTTCTTCTTTCACCGGGCGGGATGCATTGGCTAGGTCCGTATCACCAGCGATGAATTTCTTGAATCCCCCACCTGTTCCTGACGATCCCACTGAAACCTTCACATCAGGCTGTGTACCCATATATTCTTCTGCAACTGCCTCCATGATTGGAAAGACCGTTGAAGAACCATCCGTAATAACTTCCCCCTTGAGTTGATCTGAAGCCGCTTCATTTCCTTTACCGCTGTTTGAAGTATCATTTGATCCACATCCAGCTGCCACTGCGATTACTCCACCCATTACTGCGGTCATAGCCATAAATTTGAAACGTCTCATTTGTAAATCCCCCTAAGAATTTTATATGAATATTTTGTCCTACTCTCACATCATACTTTCAGACTGTAAATTCCGTTTAAAGCATTTGTAAATGTTCAGTAAATAATTGTGTGTTATTTGTAAAGACGAAAGAACTGTCCTGATCTCGTTCTTAAAACACAAAAAAAACACGTTTTCGGTTTTACTCGAAAACGTGTTTTAACCTTTTATTCATTTTCCTGGCTTTCCCTAACTTCAGCCTGGTCCTTTTGAACGTCTTTACCATTCTCCACTTTCAAATCAGTCGAGGTTTCGGTATTTTCCTTTTCCTTCTCAGCCCGTTCTTTTTTCAGTTCGAAATAAGTATCCATAATTTCTTCACCTATCTCTTTACTCATGCTGTGGCCTGAATGTCCTTGGTATGCCCACGGAACAACGACCGCAAAAGCGACCTCCGGATTTTTAGCTGGGGCATAACCAACAAGCGTGATGTTCATCGTTTCTTGGGGCTCACTATAATCCATCCGGTTCGGACCGTCATAGAATGCTTCCGCCGTCCCGGTTTTAGCTGCCACTGTATACGATTTATTCCCAAAATAGGTATAAGCCGTTCCGCCTTGTTCCATCGCAACTTTATCGAAACCGCTCTGAACACGTTCAATCCACTCTTCCTTCATATCAAGACGATTAAGGACAGTCGGTGAAACGTCTTCGGCAACAGGTCCCAATTCCTCATTATTATCAACCGGATCGCGGATTTCCTTAACCATATGCGGCTTCATGCGGTTACCGCCATTCGCAATGGTTGATACATATTGCACGAGCTGCATTGGTGTGTACGTATCATACTGTCCGATAGCAAGGTCAAGCAGCTTACCTGGAGATGTTTCGGAACCTTTGAATCCGCTCATTTCATTCGGGAGATCAATTCCCGTGCGGACACCCAAGCCAAACTGGGCAAATGAATTCCGCATGGTCGAAAAGGCGCTTGAACTAATGTTCAACGGTTCATTCGGCACATAATGCGCACCTGCAATATTAATTGCCGTTCTGAACATATAAACGTTCGAAGATACTTTCAATGCGGTCAAATCATTTATGTTCCCGAAGTCACTATATGAACCTTTGGCCGGTGTACCTTTGATTTTCAACTTCGTATCATAAAAGTACGTACCCGGCTGGATCGCACCCTGCTGATAACCGGTTAAAACGGTAGCCCCTTTAACGGCAGAACCCATCGTATAGGAAGTCGTGATATTTCCCAATGCAAAGTCCTCAATCGAGGATTTTCCTGTTTTTGGGTCCTTCTCATATTTCTTGCCAGCCATCGTTAATACTTCCCCTGTATCGGGATCCATCATGACGACAAAGGCTCTGTCCAAGAATTTAGTGTTACCCATTTTTTTCTTGGCAATCAATTGCTTTTCAATGATTTCTTCTGTTGCAAGCTGTAAATCCATATCAACTGTCAATATAAGATCTTTTCCTCGCGAACCTTCAGTAATCACTTCGGAATCGACGACATTTCCTGATTTATCGGTCACATTCCTTACTTTCGCTTTCTGCCCTTGGAGGATATCTTCATATTGCGCCTCAATATAACTCTTACCTACACGGTCATTCCGGCTGTAATCACGTGCAAGGTAGTAGTTCAAGCTTTCACTGGGCAAACCTTCTTCAGATGAGGAAACTTTACCCAATACAGATTTAAGTGTTTTATTATATGTATAAAAACGATCCCAATCTGTAGATACATCGACCCCTGGAAGAGAATCAAGGTTTTCACTCACCTTGGCGAATTCTTCTTTTGTTACTTTCTTGTTTTTCACAATTTGCGGGGTAAGGGCATATCCGCTTGCAAATTCCCTGTAGATGGCAAGGACTTCCAGATCTTTTTTCGAAAGCTTCATTTCATCTAAAGTTATCCGATCAAGCTGAAGCTTATACAAATCACTTTCTTCCATCTCGCCCTCTGCCACTTTTTTCCGTTCTTTATCCGTAATCTTTTTCTCGGCCAGCTTTGGATTTTTCAAAATCCAAAAATCCTTTTTATCGCGCTCAGTCACTTTGTTTGTTTCCTTATCGATCAACTTCGCGAGTTTCTCAGCCGTTTCCACCATTTCCGTTTGTTTCGTACCTTGCTTTCGTGTATATGTAATTGCATCCAGTGGTTGGTTGTCGACCATCAATTTTAAATTCCGGTCATACATTTTCCCACGGGGCACCGAATTATTCACGGTCACTTCCTCTGTTCTTTCAATCTCACGCCGGTAATCATCACCATAAACAATCTGTACAACACCCAAGCGTAAAATTAAAGCGGAAAACAAAACAAACACTAAAAAGAAAAGAATATTCAATCTGAAAGGCACATGCGTCTTTTTCTTTTTCTTTTTATTCACACTAAGCCACACATCCTTTTTACATAGTCATAATAGGTCCTATACTATTCTATAGAACATTTATATTTTTTTCTACCTTAGTGTTCTAGAAATATTAAACATCTGACGAACTTTACATAAAAAGTGACTTACGGCTCATAAATTTTAAAACCGTAAGTCATGTATATTGAAAAGAGGCCTCTAAGGCCTCTTTTCAATCTTGGTCAATGATATCGATTTTCCGTACAAACCAATATATCACGGTATGCCCTGCACCGACGATTAACAGATAAATCGGCAGTAATTGCTTTAGGTCGAATAACATGACAGAAAGTATGAATCCTGATATGGATACAATCCTTCCAATATGAACGAACAGTTCCCTGACAACGATATATTCAATCCTCATTTCCGCTGCTTTCCAAGCGCGGCCTATAATGTCATAAGTCAATGATATATAAGGGACCAAAAGAATAGGATAAGCGGTAGCGACAATTGCCCCATAAATGAGAAGCTTCCCGAAAGTGATATCAAATGCAATCAATAAGACACCTGCATACAACAGGATTCCTCCAATAAGAATTGCTTTTTTTCGCATCGGCTGCTTTATATACCGTGAAGCAAAAAAATACGCAACGAATGATATGGCCGAATTTAACAGACCATAGCTCCCTAATGCAAGTTCACTATCCGTCTGAATGAAAACGGTAATCGAAATGATGAACATGAATGTGCCCTCTCGTATCCCTTGAAAAAAGTGAGCACGAGTAATTAAGAGCCAATTCCGATTATTTTTCCGTTCCTGCAATATCCGAAGGAAACAGTATCTGCCATGCGCTGGACGTCTTTTTAACGAAAAACTAAGAAACACCGCAACGGAAAACAATAGCAAAGACAATCCGAATACAATGGAATAACCCGTGAATTTTTCTAGCCTCGAAATGATGAACCCTGAAAGAATCGGACCGACCATGCCCCCAAGTGATGATAAAATCCCTAAAAAACCATTGAAGAAATCCCTTGTTTCCGGTTCAGTTATCTCAAAAGTCAATACATTATAGGCAAGCCAATAAAACCCATAACCGATTCCTAACAGTCCTCCAAGCAACCAAAGGAAATCCGTAGCCCGTGTGCCGACCAATAGGACCGATAAATAAAATAGGGCCAAAAAGATAACACCCAGACGCAAAACAATGATTCGATCAACCTTTTTCGCCAGCCTGCCAGCAAAGACAAAAGTAAGCGGTTGAAAAAGCACCACGGTTAGATTATATACGGCAATATCAACTATTTGACCGGATTGTTTCCACAAGTACACATTAACGAATGTATTGGATAAAGCAATACTTAGGCTGTACAGCCCGCCAATAAACAAAAGGAGGTGCAAATCCTTCTTCCCCCCCGCTTCACCCAACCATCTCTCTAAAATACCCATTGTTTTAACTCTCCTTTAAATTCCACTCTAGTGTTTGAAAAAACAAAAGAATTTATGTAAAAAAAGGTAAAGAAAACTCTTCGATTGGCGAAGACAGAGAAGTAGTTGCCCTTACACTGTTTTCCTTACAGGCCTTTTCTCTTAAATCAAGAACAGTGTAAAGAAAACTCTTCGATTGGCGAAGACAGAGAAGTAGTTGCCCTTACACTGTTTTCCTAAAAGGCTTTTTCTCTTAAATCAAGAACAGTGTAAAGAAAACTCTTCGATTGGCGAAGACAGAGAAGTAGTTGCCCTTACACTGTTTTCCTTACAGGCCTTTTCTCTTAAATCAAGAACAGTGTAAAGAAAACTCTTCGATTGGCGAAGACAGAGAAGTAGTTGCCCTTACACTGTTTTCCTTACAGGCCTTTTCTCTTAAATCAAGAACAGTGTAAAGAAAACTCTTCGATTGGCGAAGACAGAGAAGTAGTTGCCCTTACACTGTTTTCCTTACAGGCCTTTTCTCTTAAATCAAGAACAGTGTAAAGAAAACTCTTCGATTGGCGAAGACAGAGAAGTAGTTGCCCTTACACTGTTTTCCTAAAAGGCTTTTTCTCTTAAATCAAGAACAGTGTAAAGAAAACTCTTCGATTGGCGAAGACAGAGAAGTAGTTGCCCTTACACTGTTTTCCCTAAAGGTTTTTTCTCTTAAATCAAGAACAGTGTAAAGAAAACTCTTCGATTGGCGGAGACAGAGAAGTAGTTGCCCTTACACTGTTTTCCTAAAAGGCTTTTTCTCTTAAATCAAGAACAGTGTAAAGAAAACTCTTCGATTGGCGAAGACAGAGAAGTAGTTGCCCTTACACTGTTTTCCCTAAAGGCTTTTTCTCTTAAATCAAGAACAGTGTAAAGAAAACTCTTCGATTGGCGGAGACGAAGGGGATGTTCATGAATTTTGAGTGTTTACTCGTGAATTCGATGCTTTTACTCGTGAAATTCGGGCTTTTACTCGTGAAATTCGGGCTTTTACTCGTGAGTTTTGAGCTTTTACTCGTGAATTTGTGCGTTTCTCGTAATTTGCAGCTTTTACTCGTTAATTTCTTTCACTTCTTTTGGCGAAACAGCAATACGAGTTGCCTTAATATTGTTTTTCTTTAATGTTCCCATTCGGATAAAAGAAACAAAAAAAAGACAGGATTCCTTTTCACAAAAGGAATCCTGTCTTTTTTAATTACAAATTATTTTGCAGCACTGTAACGTTTTGCAACTTCATCCCAGTTTACAACATTCCAAAAAGAATTGATGTATTCAGGACGGCGGTTTTGGTAGTTTAAGTAGTAAGCATGTTCCCAAACGTCCAATCCAAGAATCGGTGTTTTACCTTCTGATAGTGGATTGTCTTGGTTCGGTGTGCTTGTTACTTCCAACTCGCCGTTGTTGACTGCAAGCCAAGCCCAGCCAGATCCAAAACGAGTAGTAGCCGCTTTAGCGAACTCTTCTTTAAAGCTGTCAAAGCTTCCGAATTTTGAAGTGATAGCATCCGCTAATTCACCAGTTGGTTGTCCGCCGCCGTTAGGTGAAAGGATTTCCCAGAATAAAGTGTGGTTAGCATGTCCGCCACCATTGTTGCGTACAGCTGTACGAGCAGCTTCAGGTACTGCGTCAAGGTTAGCGACGATTTCTTCAACGCTTTTGCTTAGAAGTTCTTGGTTGCCTTCTAGCGCATTGTTCAGGTTTGTCACATATGTGTTGTGATGTTTAGTGTGGTGAATGTTCATTGTTTCTTTGTCGATGTGCGGTTCTAATGCATCATATGCATACGGTAATTGTGGAAGTTCAAAAGCCATAATAAAATTCCTCCCTATGTAAGCTGTTTTTTTGAGGGCTTCAGTTCTCGAAAGATACCTAAAGCTCGCTAGCAATAGAGTATCAAATTTTTGTAACCGTTTCAAACCTTATGCCTCAATTTTTCATTTTATTTCCTATGAGAATACCACGAATATAAAATATCCAATCATCAGAAGTTGAATGATGCCTTTTGTGATTACGCTGCTTATAAAGCCTACTACGGAACCAAGGCCGATTTTTGAAGCAGTAACCGGGTCTTTTTTATGTACTATTATCTCAGCCAGGAATGCCCCGATGAATGGCCCTATTAGTATTCCGACGAACGGAATCACGAATGGCCCGACCAGAAGCCCGATCGTACTGCCCCAAATTCCCGCTTTCGTGCCGCCATACTTTTTGACCCCGACCATGTTCGCAATATAATCGGCTGCGAATAAAAGGATGACGAATAATATTTGGACCGTCCAGAAAAACCAGCCAAATGGTTCAAAAGAATAAAATAGTCCATATAACAGTATTCCGCCGAAAATGAACAAAACACTTGGGATGATTGGAAAAATCAGACCGACAAATCCCATTATGAACATGAGGGTAATTATTACCCAAAATAGTGTATCCATAACTAAAACGCCCCTTTCTCATTTCATTTATAATTTGACTTTATCTCTCCATAATTACCTCATTGCTTATGGTTGAAACCAATGAAGCGGAATACAGGTTGTTTTATTTTTCCCATATAGTTAAAATTGGTTAGGAATCTTATATAGTTAGGTGCTGAAAACATTGAACATATTCAAACAACTGTGGGTAAGCTTATATTCTCCTAAAGATATCGCTTCCTTTCAAAACCAAGGTATCGGGAAAACGATTTTATTCGTCTTCTTTATAAGTCTCATCGCCTTTCTCCCTTCAGCTTTTTATTTCGGTACAATGGTAGCTGACGGGATAGATGCCATGCACGAAACCGTATCCGAAGATTTACCGCCATTTGAAATCAAAAATGGCACGTTGACGACTGAAAACGATGAGCCATTTAGCCTTAATAAAAACGGATATCAAATTTTTGTAGATGGCACGGGAGCCTTGACCCCGGAAGAAGTAGCTGCGAAAGCTGATGAGGCTGTCGCGCTTTTAAAGTCTGATCTAGTTTTCGTATCCGGAGGCAACGTGCAATCTTCTCCATATTCAGTTCTGGAGGGAGATAATCAGGAAATATCCACATGGCTTGATTCAGTTGAATCTGTGCTGCCGATCATCCTTCCATTGCTTCTACTTATATTATACCTGTTTACTGCTAGCGGAATCTTCATTAAAGTGACAATCCTTGCCGCTTTCGGTCTTTTTTTCAAAAATGCTCTTGGCCGTCCTCTTTCCTATAGGCATCTTTGGAGAATCGGTGCATACAGCATAACGCTTGCCACCATATTCTTCACCATCATGGATGCTTTTCAGGCAATTGTACCATTCGCTTCCATCATTAGCTGGTTTGTGACATTGATGATGTTATATTTATCCATTAAAGAAACATCAACCAATAAGATCGGAAATTGACATTAAAAAGATTCGAACCCAGACTGTAGGCAAACTCGATGAGAATCAAGTTTGCCTACAGTCTTTTATGGATTTGTATAATCCTAACGTTGATCCAATCGACTTTGTTTTAAAATTTAGATGGAACTGAAATTTTAGGACAGGGTTCCTTTATGGTTTTTCACTGTTTTATTTATAACCTCTATGGATTGAAAAAATTTGTGACACTCCTGCCGAATAACTGGCTAGCCGAGACACCGCAGGCGCTTGCTTTGATGCGGCTTGGCGGACAGTCGGCGGAAAGGGAGCGGATTTCTGAAATCAGCTGGAACGTTTTTTAACTGATTTTGTAAAATTCGAACGTTCTATTCGAACGTAGGGCACTCACTCAATCGACTTTGTTTTAAAATTTAGATGTAACCTCATTTGTCTGCAAACTGAGATTCGCCACTTTGCTAAAAAATAAAATCGGGTATTCAAGCCTTTCCCTTATATGACTACAGTAATCATTTTTTATATCTACTTAATTCGACAAAATACTCACCAAGTTATTCCTATACTTATGGTTGAAATAGTATATTTAAGAGGTGATAGACATGAAGGAGAGTCATATTGATGTACAGTGGTTGTTACTCATAATTGAGGCAAAAAAGATTGGTCTGACCCCAAAGGAAATTCGCTCCTTTCTTAGCACACATTCAAATAATAAGGATATTACTCAGCCGGAATAGAAAATTTGATTGGTCCCTCTCACATTCCATTTGAAAAATCGCCCATTTTTAGGCATATTTTTTGCCCCCTCCAAGTATGATGAATTAAAGACAAGCTTGGGAGGATGGAAAATTGAAACGGCTACTGCTTTTTATCTCATTCTGTTTCACTTTATTTATTATTTATTTTGATTTGACAACGGGTACCCTGCCGGCTTCCCATCCACCGGCCTCTACAGGCGAAACGGCCGTGCCGGCCAGCAAGCCTGCATCCGCACCATCCGCCGCTTATAAAGAAATCACCATGAAACCCGGGGATACCTTACTCTCCATCGTTGAAACGGAAAAAGGCGGGTCCAACCAGCCAATCGAAACGATCATCGCTGATTTTCAAAGTTTGAATGAAGGTTTGAAGCCCGAAAATATGCAGATTGGCAAAACATATAAGATTCCCGTTTATAAATAACGGTCAAAAGGGATCCGCGCTCCCAATTAAAGGGATTTCCAAGCACCAGGTATATCCTGAAATAGGAAATGTCTCATATTGAAAAAAGTTTATGCGTCCTATTTCCTTGTCAAGCGGTATGTACATTGATACAATATTTCAGAGAAACAAATTAAAAATCAAAACTGATTTTTTCCTAAAGGAGAGAATTCCACTTGAGTGAAATCATACATCGCACCAAGACGCGGCCAATTAAAGTCGGAAACTTAACGATTGGCGGCAATAATGAAGTTATCGTACAAAGCATGACAACGACAAAAACACATGATGTTGAAGCAACTGTTGCAGAAATCCTTCGTCTTGAAGAAGCGGGATGTCAAATCGTACGTGTCGCCTGTCCGGATGAAAGGGCAGCTGATGCAATCTCTGAGATAAAAAAACGGATAAACATCCCTCTTGTAGTCGATATCCATTTCGATTACAAACTTGCTCTAAAGGCCATTGAAGGCGGAGCGGATAAAATCAGGATAAATCCTGGTAATATCGGACGCCGTGAAAAGGTTGAAGCAGTCGTGAAAGCTGCAAAGGCTAAAGGAATCCCAATCCGCATCGGGGTAAATGCCGGTTCCCTCGAGAAGAAAATCATCGAGAAATATGGCTTCCCGACAGCTGATGGAATGGTGGAAAGTGCTTTACACCATATCAAGATCCTGGAAGACCTCGATTTTCATGACATTATCGTTTCCATGAAGGCTTCCGATGTCAATTTAGCCATCGAAGCATATGAAAAAGCTTCAAAAGCATTCGATTATCCTTTACATCTTGGGATCACGGAATCAGGGACACTGTTCTCCGGGACCGTAAAAAGCGCTGCCGGCTTAGGTGCCATCCTAAGCCAAGGGATCGGGAGCACGATGCGTGTTTCCTTAAGTGCCGACCCAGTCGAAGAGGTGAAGGTGGCAAGGGAGCTTCTAAAAGTATTTGGCCTTGCTTCTAACATGGCCACTTTAATTTCCTGCCCTACTTGCGGTCGGATCGAGATTGATTTGATTTCCATCGCCAATGAAGTTGAAGAGTACATCCAGACGGTTAAAGCACCAATCAAGGTATCAGTGCTTGGTTGTGCGGTAAACGGTCCTGGAGAAGCCCGTGAGGCTGATATCGGCATTGCCGGGGCCCGAGGTGAAGGTTTACTGTTTAGAAAAGGTCAAATCGTACGTAAAGTGCCTGAAGAGACGATGGTCGAGGAACTGAAAAAGGAAATTGACAAAATCGCTGAAGAGTACTATGAAAAACAAAGAGCCGAAGCTGCTGCTGCAGCTACACTAAATAAATAAGACAAAAAATCCCGAATTATCATTCGGGATTTTTTTGTTTTATTTGAAAAACCCTTTGATGCTAAAAGAACGGCAGGATGAATATGGCAACGATGATGGAGACTGCACCTATGCCGATGGCCCAAGTACCCAGGTTCGATCCTCGGCTTCTGGCCACTATTCCTACAATGATCCCTGCAATCCCTAAAATGAAAGGCATCATGAATAACGATAAAATGGAGATGATCAATGATATGACACCAATCGCTTTTCCTCTTGATGCCACATCCCCCGAACCATTATCCTCTGCAGGCTCATCATTTCTATATGACCTGATTTTCTGAGGTGGTGTAGAAATCTCGGCAGACGTTTCTTCCTGATACCGGTTATCCATATTGGTTATGGCCCCACGATTCTCATATCGTCTGTCATCTTCAGGTGCATCTTCATTATAATACCGCTCATGATGCTGATCATCCACAACGGATGGTTCATTGCTCTCTTTGGCCAATTGCATTTCATCGTCAATACTGGAGTATTGATCTTTTTCCATTCGCGCATCCCTCACTTTCGTTTGTGAAGCATTTATAGTGTATGTAAAAATTGCAGGAATCATCGTGAAAATGGTTTCATGTCTTGGAAATAAATACGGGTTTTTACCAAAGCTATGAAGGGATATGTTACACTATTACAAGTATTGAAAATGAGGAGAGATTCATCATGAAAAAACGTTTTGGCATCGATATAGACGGGACTGTCACAAGACCTGATTCCATGGTCCCCTTCTTAAATAAAGCTTTTCAGCTGAATTTAGCTTATGAAGACATTACCGAATATGACTTATTCCCTTTCGTGAATGTTCCAAAAGAGGATTTCACTAAATGGTTCATTGAGACCGAGCCACTCATCTATTCCGAATCATTATTGGCTGATGGTGCGAAAGATGTATTGGAAAAATGGACAGAACAAGCCAACCTTTATTTCATCAGTGCCAGGAGCACCCGTCTATTGGATGTAACGAAAAATTGGTTCACGACTAATCAAGTCCTTTATGATCATATAGAACTTGTAGGTTCACACGATAAGATTGCTGCAGCCAAAAAATTCGAAGTCGATCTCTTTTTAGAGGACAAGCACGATAACGCAGTGGCGATTTCTGAAGAGTGTAAAATACCCGTGATTTTATTTAATACCCCCTACAACCAAGATCCCGTGCCTGAAAGGGTGATTCGGGTCAACAATTGGCAAGAAGCCTCAGCCTGGGTGAATAATTGGATGTCAGGGAAGGTGGCAAGTATAAAATAAGAAAAGAAAAAACCATTGACTGGAGGTCAATGGTTTTTATGCTTCCAAAGATACGCTGCATGCGGGACAGCGACCGTAAATTTCAAATTTATGCCCCGAAACATCGTAGTCCTTCAAGCTTTCCTGAAGTTCCTGCATCGGGCACAATTCGATTTCTTTCGTTTTTCCACAATTCAAACAGATGAAGTGGTGATGGTGGGAAGAATGACCGCATGTAAAACGAAAACGCTTTTCCCCTTCCAACTCAGTCGCTTCAAAGATGCCCAGTTCGACAAATAAGGAAAGGTTCCTATAAATCGTATCGAAGCTTAACCCTGGATAATCCTGTTTCATATTCTCCAATACATCTTTGGCCGTTAAATATTTATCACTGGAAGAGAAAAGCTGAAGCATTTCTTCCCTCTTTCCTGTATGCTTAAAACCTTTATCTTTTAAAAGTTGCATGGCAGTAGTTACGTTCAAAATACATCACCCCATCTATCGATTTTTCCACTTATCAAACAAAATTGACAAGATGAGAATTAGTACAGCTATTATTACAATGGTCCCACCAGGAGCGAGGTCAAGGTTGTATGATAAGAATAATCCGCCAATGACAGAAACTTCACCGAATAATACCGAATAACCAATCATCTGCTTAAAGCCCTTCGCAAAGCGGAGACTAGCTGCTACCGGGAGCGTCATGAGCGAAGAAACAAGTAATATGCCAATGATTTTCATGGAAGCCGCAATGACCAATGCGACCATGACAATAAAAATGAAATGAATCGCTTTATAAGGTATTCCAGACGCTTTGGCATGCTCTTCATCAAAAGATAACAGAAATAATTCTTTATACAATAAGGTAAGCATCAAGGCAACGACTAACCCCACTGCCAAAATGACATACAGGTCCGCCCGGCTGACGGCACTGACACTGCCGAATAAATAACCATATAAATCGGTATTGAAACCATCTGCAATGGATATGAAAATGACACTAAGACCCATGCCGCCGGACATTATGATCGGGATTGCAAGCTCTTGGTAATGCTTGTACACCCCTCTTAATTTTTCAATGAATAATGAACCACCTACAGAAAACGCCATTCCAATATAAAGTGGATTCAATCCTGCTAAAGATAGAAAGCTCTTCTGCAGCAATAAACTAAACGCTATACCAGCAAGCGCTACATGACTGAGCGCATCGGAAATCATCGACATCCGCCTTACCACGACAAAAACGCCCACTAATGGCGCAATCGCTCCTATGATGATTCCGGTCAAGAATGCGTTCTGCAAAAATTCAAATTGCAATATCCCCGATATCATTGGGCTATCCTCCAAAACATATTAATGATCATGATTTAAAAATTGGACCCCATGTCCATAAATGGACGAGAGTTCACCTTCATCCAATTCATTATATTCACGGGCATCCCCATGAAAATGAAGTTGTTTATTCAAGCAGGCAACATGTGTGACTTTATCGGTCACAGTACCAACATCATGGGTTACTAAAATCAGGGTTATTCCTAATTTTTTATTCAACATCTCAAGCATTTCATAAAATTGATGGACGTTTTTTGAATCAACGCCAACCGTGGGTTCATCCAATATCATCAATTCCGGTTCGCTGACCAGTGAACGGGCAATGAATACCCTTTGCTGTTGGCCTCCGGACAATTCCCCGATATTACGGTTCTGATATTCAAGCATATCCACGGATTCCAGAGCCTTCTTCACCTTTTGCTTATCCTCTTTGCCTGCAAACTTAAACAAGCCAATTTTTTTGGTCAAACCGCTCTGAACCACTTCAAAAACAGTGGCGGGGAATCCTGAGTTGAAGGAATTCGCCTTTTGGGAAACGAACCCGACCTTTTGCCAATCTCTAAATCGTCGTATGTCTTCCCCGAATATTTCAATTTTGCCCTTTTGAAGCTTGAACAGACCAAGCAGCAACTTCAAAAGCGTTGACTTACCGGACCCATTTGGCCCGACGATAGCTAAGAAGGCCCCTCTGGGAATTTCAAGTGAAACATGTTCCAGCACTAGATCTTTTGTATATTTGTAAGATATATCTTCAAATTTAACTATGGGGTTTACTACATTATCCAAAGAGATCACCTATTTTTTTAAGAATCATTACGATTAACAATCGTTAGTATAAATCAAAGAACTCCAGATGTAAAGAATCCGGTCTTCTTGACAAGTGCCGATACGCCCTGAATCACAAAAAAATGTTATCTGAACCAATTTACCGTAACCAAAACGAAGTTTCATGTTCAAATACGGCTTCCTCCTTCATATGTTTTAACAAAGGAGGAGATCGTTTGAAATTATTTGAAATGATGGTCAATCATAAAATCAACAATATACGCCCCGATGAACTGCTTTCCCTTGCTAAACAGCATAAGGTTGCACTCACTCAAAAACAAGCACAGGATATCACTGCACTGCTAGCCGGTAAAAATATTAACATTTTTGATATACGTCAAAGACAGAACGTACTTGGTCAAATTACAAAAGTTGCCGGAGCAAGCACAGCCAGGGAGATAGAATCCCTCTTCAACAACCTTACTTCCACTTTTTAAAGATCTTAAGCCTGTTGCTGACGGTCTTGTGCATACTTAATCCAAATGAAAAATGAAAGGACGATTCATCTTCATTTCAATGAATCGTCCTTTTCTATTTATGATTATTGTTGGAATCTGATTTTTTCCAATAAATCTTCTTCAAATTGATTATTCTTGAACATATCAATTTCGAATTTATAAGGTGCCCTTTTGTCTTTTTTGTCTTCCCCTACATAAGGTGTTTCCAGGATTTTCGGAACATTGCTTAATTGAGGATGGTGTACAATATCATTCAGCGCCTTAAAACCAATATGACCAAACCCAATGTTTTCATGGCGGTCCTTACGGGTGCCGCGTTCGTTTTTGCTATCGTTTATATGAAGGACCTTGATACGGTCAACACCGACCAATTTATCAAATTCATTCAGTACGCCATCAAAATCCTCGATGATATTATATCCGGCATCATGAGTATGGCAAGTATCGAAGCAAACTGATAATTTTTCATTATGGGTTACACCATCAATGATCATCGCCAGTTCCTCGAAAGACCTGCCACATTCAGAACCTTTACCCGCCATCGTTTCAAGGGCAATCTGAACTTTATCGTCGGCAGTCAGCACTTCATTCAACCCTTCGATGATCCTCTTGATTCCCAGTTCACTGCCTGCGCCAACATGCGCACCTGGATGAAGTACGATTTGCCTTGCGCCAATCGCATCGGTCCGATCGATTTCGCTGCGTAAGAAGTTGACTCCAAGCTCATATGTGGCTGGATTCGTGGTATTTCCTATATTAATGATATACGGAGCATGGACTACGATATCGCTGATTCCATTCTCCTCCATATGCAGTCTTCCGGCTTCGATATTTAAATCCTCGATTTTTTTACGTCTTGTATTTTGAGGGGCCCCTGTATAGATCATGAATGTGTTGGAGCCATACGAAGCCGCTTCTTGACTCGCAGCAAGAAGCATCCCTTTCCCGCTCATCGAAACATGCGATCCAATCTTCAGCATCTGATTTCTCCCCTATTTCTTTCTCTGTATACGACGTTCGCGTTTTTTAAAGTTTTCCACATCACGCTGAATTTTCTTCTTGTACCCTGGCTTTACTTTAGTTGGCTTCTTGACGTGCCTGCTCGCTTTAACATCAATATCAGATTTTTGTTTTTTACGGTTTTTCCGTTTATTACGTTCGTCGATATCAGCCCAATCACCGTTTTGGATATCGGCATCACGGAACTGAATGCCCATTTTTTCAAGGCGGTTCAATGAATCTTCATCGGAAGTATCGTAAATGGTAGTGGCAATGCCTGAATATCCAGCACGTGCCGTCCTACCCGTCCTATGGATATAAAAATCCAAATCTGAAGGCAATTCATAGTTAATGATATGACTTACACCTTCAATATCGATTCCACGGGAAGCCAGATCTGTCGCAACGATGAATTGATACTCCAAATCATTGATTTGCTTCATCATTTTTTTACGCTCACGAGGCGTTAAATCCCCATGAATACGGCCGACATTCAATCCCTTTTCGCTCAAGGAATTAGCCACATGATCCGCCATTTTCTTTGTGTTGGTGAAAACAATCGCCAAATATGGATTATAACGGACGATGATATCATGAAGCAACTGCTCTTTGTTACGGTGGCGAAGCGGTATAAGAACATGTTCAATTTTCGAAGCTGTCGCCTGCTTCGGATTCACTTGAACATACTTTGGATTCTCCATATATTTATTTAAAAACGGCTTCAATTTTTCTGGGATGGTTGCCGAAAAGACAAGCATTTGAATTTTTTCAGCCATACGTGATGCAAATAAATCGACATCCTCAATGAATCCCATGTCCAGCATAAGGTCCGCTTCATCGACTACAAGCATTTTAGCTGTATACACCTGTAATGCCTGAGCTTCAACCAAGTCCTTGATCCGGCCCGGCGTACCAATTACCAATTGTGGCTGTGTCTTCAATTTATCTATCATTCGCTGTTTATCAGTGCCACCGATGAAACAACGGACTTGAATCTGCTCATCCTCAGGGAAATGGTCAGCAATTTTCAAAGCTTCTTTGTAGATTTGGTTCGCTAACTCACGGGTTGGTGCGGAAATAATCGCTTGAACTTCATTTTTACCAGCATCAAGCCTGTTCATGATCGGCAACAAATAGGAATGTGTCTTTCCTGTACCTGTCTGCGACTGGCCAATTAAGCTACTTCCCTTTAAAAGCGACGGAAGCACACGCTCTTGAATTTCCGTCGGCTTATCGAACCCTAAAGTACGAACCGCATCTAGAATGTAGCTTTTCAAATTAAATCGTTCAAATTGATTTTGTTTCATCAAAAAACTCCTTTATCCTGTCAGTCATTAGACATGTCCTGTTATTATAATAAATTTTACACAAAAAGCGCAAGCGCCTGGGCAGCTCGTGAAGAAAATAGGGATTGTCCCATAAGGCGCTTTTTGCCTTGTGAGGGCAATCTTCTTTTTCACAACGAGCTAGGCGCTGAAGCTGGATTACACAAAAAGCGCAAGCGCCTGGGCAGCTCGTGAAGAAAATAGGGATTGTCCCATAAGGCGCTTTTTGCCTTGTGAGGGCAATCTTCTTTTTCACAACGAGCTAGGCGCTGAAGCTGGATTACACAAAAAGCGCAAGCGCCTGGGCAGCTCGTGAAGAAAATAGGGATTGTCCCATAAGGCGCTTTTTGCCTTGTGAGGGCAATCTTCTTTTTCACAACGAGCTAGGCGCTGAAGCTGGATTACACAAAAAGCGCAAGCGCCTGGGCAGCTCGTGAAGAAAATAGGGATTGTCCCATAATGGTCAGGCCCTCTATTTTTTTCCCTGTGACCCATTACTTAAATCACAAAAGCGCATGCGCTGAGGTTAGTTCTCTTAAAATGGACTCTTGCAAACGAAAAGCCCCTGTCCTGGTCATAGCGTATCCCCCGCAGACATGGAGCTAAAAGACTACCGTTACCATCTTACCTTCTTTCCGGTTACTTCACAACTGCCCAGTCACTCTTTCCTCAAACCTTTTTTGCCGAGTTGCATAATTTATATAGAAGATTACATCTCATATAAAAACTGAGGAGGTGAAACCTATGTTCCCAAATAGAAATCGTCAGCCCGGACCCGGTTTTCAGCCACCCAATGGCCGAAGGATGCAGCAGCACCCTGCTCCATTCAGACAGTCACGGCAAATTCCCCATCCTTATCAGCAGATGCAGCGGCCGATGGTCCAAAACAGACCGCAGATGCCACAGGGACCCCAAGGTTTCCGAGGCCCTTTCGCCCAACCGCAGCGGCAGGAAATGCTGCCAGCAAAGAAAGAAGGGTTATTGTCAAAAATACTCGGTAAGTCGAAACAAAAAGGAGCTTCTCCCAATTTGTTTGCGCCAGCCGCTTCCACTAACAAAAGTTCTTCACGAAGCAGCGGAGGCGGTATCTTAGAAACATTAAAAAACCCCGATTCGCTTAATAATATGCTTTCCAACACGCAAAAAGTGTTGCAGGCGGCGGAACAATTCACGCCTATGGTGGAACAATACGGGCCAGTGATTAAAAATCTGCCTTCCATGTGGAAAGTTTTCAGGAGCATATCCTCAGCCGGTGAGACCGAGGACGAGGGAGCTCCCGTCGAAAACGGGCCAAAGGTTGAGGAACAAAAAAACAGTGAGGTAAAAACGGATTCGAAGAAAGAAGATAAAGCTAAAGAAGCTAGCCCCATCGCCCAAGTTCGTACCGAAAGGAAAAGGGAAAGAACATCCGGTCCCAAGCTTTATATATAGAGTCTACAAAAAATTTTCCAATAACTGATTTTATGTAAATATGATGTTTTGTAATATCATCTATGGTCTTATATAATAGAAAGGTATAAAAAGTGGGAGTTTCTTGCCTTGAAGGAGGACACATAGATGAAAGTGATTAAAATTTCCCCGCGCGGCTATTGTTATGGCGTTGTCGATGCCATGGTCATTGCCCGAAATGCGGCTTTAGATAAAACCTTGCCACGTCCCATTTACATTTTAGGAATGATCGTGCATAACAAACATGTGACGGATGCGTTCGAAGAAGAAGGCATCATCACGTTGGACGGAAGCAACCGCAACGATATCATTGAACAGGTGGACAGCGGAACCGTCATCTTTACTGCTCACGGCGTTTCACCTGAGATTAGGAAGATCGCTGAGAAAAAAGGTCTTGTGACGCTCGATGCAACATGTCCCGATGTTACCGCAACACATGACTTAATTCGGGAAAAACAAGCGGAAGGCTATCAAATCATTTATATAGGCAAAAAAGGCCATCCGGAACCAGAGGGTGCTGTCGGAGTTGCTCCTGATGTCGTTCACCTGGTTCAAAAGGATGAAGATGTGGAAGCCTTGACTTTGAATAGTGATAAGATCATTGTCACCAATCAAACAACGATGAGCCAATGGGATGTTTTGGATATCATGGATAAGGTCAAGGAAAAGTTCCCGCATGCCCAAGTCCATAAGGAAATTTGTTTAGCGACACAGGTTCGCCAAGAAGCGGTTGCCGAGCAAGCCGGCGAAGCTGATGTTTTAATCGTTGTCGGAGATCCCAAGAGTAATAATTCAAACCGGCTTGCACAAGTATCCCAAGAGATTGCCGGCACGAGAGCTTATCGAATCGCCGACATTTCCGAGTTGAACCTTGAATGGTTGAAGGATGCAGAGACGGTTGCCGTCACTTCAGGGGCTTCAACACCAACTCCGATCACGAAGGAAGTTATCGCATTTCTAGAGCAATACGAAGCAAATGATGAATCGACTTGGAATACCGAAAAGAAAACGCCATTGCATAAGATTTTACCTAAGATTAAAGTGAAGAAATGATTGCACAAAAACAAAGGCAGCCACTAAGGGCTGCCTTTTTCGTGTTATTTAAATGAAGCGGAAAGGGTCTGTATTCAGCCGGGATGGAATGAATTCAACATCGTAGTTCTTTTCGCGGCACATTTTTTCAAGGATTCGTGCAACACCTTTTTTCATCACCTTTTCAACATTGTGGCCCGGATCCACGATATTCAATCCAATCATCATCGCGTCATGGGCTGTATGGTAATACATATCACCAGTAACGTAAACATCGGCTCCCTTGAATTTCGCTGTAGTAAAGTATTTATTGCCGTCTCCGCCCAAAACGGCCACTTTTTTTATCGGACTTTGCAAATCCCCAACGACACGCACCTTTTCAACATCGAGGGTCCGCTTCACATGTTCGGAAAATTGTTCGAGTGTCATTTCTTCAGCAAGTACACCAATCTTTCCTAAGCCAAGGGACTCACCTTTGTTCTCCAGTTTATATATATCGTGAGCAACTTCTTCATATGGATGGGCTTTAATCATCGCAGCTAGCACTTTCTTCTCGATATTTTCCGGGAATATCGTTTCAACCCTCATTTCAGCTACCTCTTCAAGCTTTCCTTTAGAGCCAATTACCGGTTCACTGCCTTCACCTGGCAAGTAACGTCCGGTACCTTCCCCCGAAAACGAACAATTGCTGTAGTTCCCGATCGCTCCGGCCCCTGCCTTACCTAGGGCTTCCCTCACCTTTTGTTCGTCGGTCTTTGGAACATATACGACCAATTTCTTTAGAGCTGTTTCGTAAGTTGGAATCAATACCTCTGTATCCTGCAATTGTAGCGCCTCGGCAAGTAAATCATTCACTCCGCCCTTAGCAACATCCAAATTGGTATGTGCAGCATAAACAGCGATATCATGTTTGATCAGCTTTTCGATGATTCGGCCTCCAGCTGCGTTTGTATCGATCCTTTTCAATGGTCGGTAAATAAGCGGATGGTGGGCGATGATCAATTCCACGCCATGTTCTATCGCTTCGTCTACAACCTCTTCCAGCACATCAAGGGCAATCAGCACTTTAGTAACCGGCTTATTGAGCTGCCCGACATGCAGCCCGATTGGATCTCCCTCCATTGCATATTGCTTTGGGGAGAACCGTTCAAACGTTTCAATGATTTCGTGGCCATTCACTGTCTTCACCCTTTAAGCACCTCCTCAATTACCGAAATTTGAGATTTTAATTCATTGCGCTTCGTTTCCAGTCCGCTTCTTCCGCTTTCATCCAATTGTTCGATGATTCTTTCCAAATGTTTTTTCTCAAGCTGCCATTTTTTTATGAAAATGTCACTGAATTGCTCTCTTAAGTATGGACCGAAAGTGAGGCCGGCTTGCTTGTTCACCCCATAAGGGCGGAGCGGGTCTCCTTTTTTGGCAATTAAGATCTCGTAGATTTTCCCATCTTCTTCAAGGATTTCCTCTCCACTAAGTTCCCAGCCGTTTTCGATTAGCCAGCTGCGAACATTCGCTGCACCTACATTAGGCTGAAGGATAAGCCTTTCTGCCCTGCCGAGTTTCCCTTTTCCGCTTTCCAATATACTTGATATTAACGTCCCACCCATGCCTGCAATCGTAATGCATGTCGCTTCATCAGGATTCAATACTTCAAGCCCGTTTCCTTTGCGGACCTCTATCTTGTCCCCAAGCCCCGTCATTGCCACTTGCTTGCGTGCTGACTGATAGGGACCTTCTACAACCTCACCTGCTATAGCGCTGTCACACAAGCCGTTAGTCACCGCATAGCATGGCAAGTAAGCATGGTCTGAACCTATATCTGCAAGGATGCTTCCTTTTGGTATATGTATGGCAACACGTTCTAATCTCATCGATAGTTTTTCATGATTCATATTTATCAACTCTCTTAATTCAAATAATGTCTTACTATAATTACTTTCCCATTCGATTATACCAAGTTCAATCGAAAAATTACAGAAAGGAGAAACAGGGCCCTTTCTATCAGTGGGCAAAAGAAACCTTCCATCTGGAATCTTCTTGTTCCGAAAAATGAAAAACTGACTCAAAAAGCTCGCTTTCCAACGATTTCTTGAGTCAGTTTCATGACTTATTTCAGTCCATGAATATATTCGGCCATGGCATCAATGTTCTGTTCCTCTACTAAACCTGGTGGCATGGCACCTCGTCCATTAGTGATTACTTCTTTAACCTCGTCCACCGACAGACGATCGCCAACTCCTTTTAGAGCAGGCCCGACACCGCCTTGATAGGCATCACCATGACAAGAAATACAGTTTTGCTTATAAATGTCCTCAGGTGATGCCGAGGCATTTTCTGTTTCTTCTGTCTTTTCGCCGCCCTCTTTTTCCTTAGCAAGATCTTTGGCATCACCCAAACCTTTAAACGAAAGTAAAAACATAAGTCCAATACCAAAAACCATGATAATAATAAAAGGCATTACTGGATTGCGATTCATAGTATTTCCTCCCCTATGTAGAACCTAAACTTACCATAATTAATATTATATACAAACAGCTATATATTATTTTACTTGAAAAGAGTTTCAAGTAAAAGCCCAAAAATAGAAGATATTATATAATTTCTTAAAATTGTCAAAAACTTATGTATTTTTCCAAACGATTTTACTTTTTCTTACATATGTTCATGATACCCTAAAATCATTATTTAAAACCGCTGGTTATATTAGTAAAAAGTAAAGAGTGACAAGTGCTCCCAGGCCTCCCGCTATGGAAATGGAGCAGCTTCAGTTTATTGCCCATTAAAATCCAGAGTCCGCAATTAATGAACAAGAAAATATAAAGGATCCCCACTTTGCCGGGTGCCATGAATTCCGCAAAACTGCCAGTTAATAAAAGCAATGATAGCGCCATTCCCATCAAGGACATTTGAAAAATGATTTTCCTGCCGTTAAAGCGCAGGACCGCCAGCCAAAAGACAAGTATTGAAATTGTTGTCATAAGCATTTGCATTCTTATGGGTATTTCAGTAAAATAATTCAAAAATACAATAAATGCAAAAAGGGCCACAATCAACACCCCTGAGAAGATGTCGCTGTTTTTGCTCTCGGTTTTAATCGATTTAGATGGCGGCAGTTCGCCTTGACAGTATAATGCAAGCAGGTAATTACAATATTGCTCCGGAAGCATACGACTTTCCTTCCAGGAGTTTATTTCTTGAATGATGATTTTCTTTCTCATCTCATCCATGAATCTCACATCCTCATGATGACTATTTCTTTTTAAATGCTAAGCTTTTTAGTTATGTAAGATTATTTCTGTTGTAAAATCGATTTCCATTATACGAAAAATACAAGGATATTTTTACATCAAAATTGAAAAAAAGAGCCGCTCCCGAACGCTGGGCATTCAGGAGGGGGCTCTGTAAAGGGCATATATATTCTATTCCAGGAAATCTTTCAAGCGTTTGCTGCGGCTTGGATGTCTCAGTTTACGTAGCGCCTTCGCTTCGATTTGACGGATACGCTCGCGGGTGACCCCAAACACCTTACCTACCTCTTCAAGAGTGCGGGTGCGGCCATCATCAAGGCCAAAGCGGAGTCTCAAGACGTTCTCTTCACGGTCAGTAAGAGTATCCAATACGTCTTCAAGCTGTTCTTTCAAAAGTTCATATGCTGCATGTTCCGATGGGGAAGTCGCATCCTGATCTTCAATGAAATCACCTAAATGTGAATCGTCTTCTTCACCTATTGGCGTTTCCAATGAAACAGGCTCCTGTGCTATTTTCAAGATTTCACGAACTTTTTCAGGAGTTAAGTCCATATCCTCCGCAATTTCTTCCGGAGAAGGTTCACGTCCTAAATCCTGAAGAAGCTGTCTTTGAACACGGATCAATTTATTGATGGTTTCCACCATATGCACCGGTATCCGGATCGTTCTTGCTTGGTCGGCAATGGCACGGGTTATCGCTTGGCGAATCCACCATGTTGCATACGTACTGAATTTGAATCCCTTACGGTAATCAAATTTTTCCACTGCTTTGATAAGTCCCATATTACCTTCCTGAATCAAATCAAGGAAAAGCATTCCGCGTCCTACATAGCGCTTGGCGATACTGACAACAAGACGAAGGTTAGCTTCTGCCAAACGGCGTTTCGCTTCTTCATCTCCATCTTCAATTCTCGTCGCCAGAGATATTTCCTCTTCTGCCGATAAAAGGTCGACCCGACCAATTTCCTTTAAATACATGCGTACTGGGTCATTAATTTTAACGCCAGGAGGAACACTTAAATCATTTAAGTCAAACTCTTCTTCTTTTGCAAGTTTCTTCTCATCTGGATCGTCTTCATCTTCGTCTTCCTCACCATCAGTGAGTATTTCGACGCCGTTTTCGGCTAACACCTCATAGAACTCATCCATTTGATCGGAATCCAACTCAAAACCGCCAATCATTTCAGCAATTTTTTCTAAAGTCAAAGAGCCCCGTTTTTTACCTAGCTCTAGTAATTTTTCTTTCACCTGTTCAAGGCTAAATTCATTATCAACTTGTTTGGAACGTGCTGGTTTTTCAGCCATTAGTTCCCCTCCTTCCAGGACTTACACCTAAACGACTACAACATTTTACGCAATTTAATGATTTCCATGGCAATTTGTGCAGCAGTGACATAATCACTTCGTCTAACTGCATCTTTTTCTTCAACTTGTTTTTCTTTTATCTTTAACAACTTTTCATATTTCAACACTTGATTTATACAATCGGTCAGTTCTTTATCTGTAACTTCCTCATTCACTGACATCATTTCTATTTCCGAAACGATCCTTCTCAAGTTTGGATCCGGTAAATAAGTAAGGAAAAAGCTTGTATCCGGTTCGTGTCCATCTTCATAGAACGCATATAAATAGGTGATGATTGCCTGATGTTCATCTACATGAAAGACCGTTTGCCCAAGCAACTGCTGAATTTTGAAAGTCATCTCCCTGCTTTTTAGCATATGGGCAATCAACTTCGTTTCAGCATTATGGTGAGCAGGCTTTAACTTATGCTCATATTGCAGGGCCATTTTCTTTGGAGCCGCTGGCTGCGGCAGTGTCCCTTTCTTGCGTTCCGTAAAGAACACCTGACGCTGCTGCTGTTCCAGCGCATCCAATGAAAGGGAAAATTCAGAGGATAGCTGCCGGAGATAATGATCCCTCTCCACTGCATTGAGCAATCGCGAAATTTCTTTAAGGACTTCTTCGATATATTGAATTCGATCTCCTTCATTATTTACATTTTTCCCTCGACGCAAATAATGCATTTTGAATGCCATGTAGGTTAAACTGGCCCCTATTACTTCAGAAACAAAGCTTTTTTCACCGAATTCCTTTATGTAGTCATCGGGGTCCAAGTTATCAGGCATGAGAGCGACTTTCACGGAAAACTCATGGTTCTGTAACATATCAACTGCACGATTGGCAGCGTTCAATCCCGCAGAGTCCGAATCGTAGCAAATAAGTATCTGGTCAGTATTTCTTTTTAAAAGCTGGATATGCTGGTCCGTCAGGGCAGTACCCATTGTAGCGACCGCATTCTCCACACCTGCGCCAACTGCTGAAATGCAATCGGCAAAGCCTTCAAAAATGACTGCTTGTTCTTTCTTTCGTATGTGTGGTCTTGCATGATGGAAATTATATAGAGTTTTACTTTTATTAAAGATTGGCGTTTCAGGACTATTCAAATATTTGGGCTCATCGTCCCCCATCGCTCTTCCTGAAAACGCAATCGTATTTCCTTGATGATCCATAATTGGAAACATGACTCTATTTCTGAAACGGTCAAAATATGACTCGTCTTTTTCCCTGTAAATAATAAGCCCTGCCTGCTCCATGTATTCCGCTGGAAACCCGCGTTTTAAAAGGAATTTGGACACGAAGTCCCATGAATCCAAAGAGTAGCCAATTTGGAACTTTTCTATTGTCTCTTCAGTAAACCCGCGTTTAAGTAGATATTCGAGAGCATCCTGCCCCTCTTTCGTATTGACGAGGAGATGATGATAAAACTTCCTCAGCAGGTCATGGGCTTCAATCATTTGCTGAGAGCCTGCCGGCATGTTAGATCGATTGGAATCCTTATTGATTTCAACATCCAAAGGAACATTTCCTTTTTCAGCTAAAACTTTTGCAGATTCCACAAAGCTGTAGCCTTCTATATCCATCAAAAAGGTAAAAATATTTCCGCCTGCCCCGCAACCAAAACAGTGAAAGATTTGCTTTTCCGTTGAAACGGAAAACGAGGGCGAGTTTTCACCATGAAAAGGACATAAGCCAAAGTAATTGCGCCCCTGCTTCTTCAGCTGGACATACTCCCCAATTAAATCAACAATGTCAACAGCTTCACGAATTTGATTAATTTTCTCATCTTCTATACGGCCATTTATCATTTTTCCACCTTGCAATATTGGTGATAGTTTTTAATTCGATACTGTTTCCTAATTCCCTGCAAAGTTCGACAATGTTTTCATAAGTTTATTTGTAAAACATGCACGATCTTCCTTTGTGAATGCTTTCGGCCCTTTCGTATGCTTACCCTGCCTGCGGAGCTTCGCCGACTGATAACGCATATCCAAGAGCATGAAAATATTCTCGTCCGTGTATTCTTTTCCCCTTGGCGAAAGGACATAAACGTTTTTAGGAAGCAGGGTCCCAGCCAAACCAATATCTGCAGTAACGACAATATCACCCTTTTTTACTGAGTTCACTATATAAAGATCTGCCGCTTCTTTGTCTGCATCGACATAAACCCATTTACCTTCAGGGTTATTCATCATATTTTTATATGATGCAACAAAACAGACTTCAACATCGTGCAAGCTTGCACAATGAAGGATTTCGTCTTTCACCGGGCATGCATCGGCATCGACGTGTATCGTAGGTTTATTATTCATACCTTCTAATTCTACATCTTTCTGCATAATCCTTTTTCTCCCCTAAACTTTATGAAGATATGGTGAATTTTCAGCATTGATTCAGAGGATTCCCTCTAAAAGAGCACACATTATTCTTCAAAGAATACCTGCTTATTTAAGTGAAAGCACCTCTTTTGCCTTGAAAAAGACCAGCCCTTCCTGAATTATACGGAACATGTCGAATTATTTTTATGATAAAAACCTTGACATCTCATTAACCTTTAGTTTATTCCTTATTAATTAAGTCTAAACCTTAAGATTACTTTTTTCTCACAATTTTTTATTATAGTCTATTTGATTAGAAGATGCCAACATTTAAATTCCGAATGTATTTCCATGCAAATCAACGGATTTACGCTTGAAAACCAAGAGGAATTTTATGTAATTATTTTGAACTTATTCTTGTTATTCCCTAATTTGACCTTGGCATTAAAATGTGAGCTGACACATAGAGTGTCTAGCTCACATTTTGTTTTGCCTTAATTATAAGGATCAACGGTTTTTATTTTGAAGGATATTGATTATCAAATTGGCTGTTTCTTCAACAGCTTTATTGGTTACATCAATGATAGGACAGTTCAACCTTGATATGATTGTATCAAAGTATGTCAATTCTTCTTTTATGCGCTCCACATTTGCGTAAATGGCATGATCATTGAGCCCAAGTGACTTTAAACGTTCTTTACGAATATGGTTCAGCTTTTCCGGGCTGATCTTTAAACCAATGCATTTTTCAGGAGGCACCAGGAACAGCTCTTCTGGAGGCTCCACTTCAGGCACTAAAGGTACGTTCGCCACTTTATAGCGTTTGTGGGCTAAATACTGTGATAATGGCGTTTTGGAAGTGCGCGAAACACCCACAAGGACGATATCTGCACGTAAAATGCCCCGAGGGTCACGTCCATCATCATACTTTACAGCAAATTCAATGGCTTCCACACGCTTGAAATAGTCATCATCCAGCTTTCTCACCAAACCAGGTTCATTAAGCGGCCCTTTTGGCGCCCTTTCCTGTAGGATGTCCATGAGCGGCCCTAAAATGTCATAAGCAGACAGGTTTTCTTTCTCGACCTGTGCTTTCATATACGCTCTAATGGCTGGCTTGACAAGAGTATAAGCAATGATCGCCCCGTCCAGCTTGGCCAATGATATCACTTCATCCACGTTTTGTTCATCTTCAATATACGGAATTCGCTTTATGGAAAAAGCAGATCCCGAAAACTGGCTTGCAGCGGCTTTTGTAACCAATTCCGCTGTTTCCCCTACTGAATCCGATACAACATATATAATAGAACCGTTCATATTCTCCGTCATTCCTTTTGCAAGCCCCCTAATAGCCTTCATCAGCCAAAGCTACGAATGCTTTCGTAATATTGGTTTTTGTAATCCTTCCAATTACTTCATAGCCTTTTTCTGTGTCTTTGACGACCGGTAATGAGTCGATTTGTTTATCAATCAATTTTTTGGCAACATCAATCAAAAGGTCTTCTTTTGAACACATTGTAATATTTGGCATCCTAGTCATGATGATGTTGACTGGAATGGAGTTAAGCTCTTGTTTCCCAATACTTGCACGCAACAAGTCTTTCCTTGATAAGACACCGACAAGCAATGCATGCTTATCGACGACGAACATTGTTCCGACATCTTCCAAAAACATCATGACTATTGCATCATATACGGAAATGCCCTCGTCAACAACGACAGGTATCGATTGGTAGTCACGTACATAAAGATGGTTGAGGCTATCTGTCAAAAGCTGTGTCCCTGACCTGCCTGTATAGAAATACCCCACTCGGGGCCTGGCATCAAGAAAACCTGCCATCGTTAAAATCGCTAGATCTGGACGAAGTGTCGCCCTGGTAAGGTTCAATCTATCCGCAATATGTTCTCCAGTAATCGGTCCGTTTTCTTTTACGATTTGTAAAATTTGTTCCTGACGCTTATTCAATTGGATTATAATCACCACCCCACTGCTTTCGCAGAGTAAAGTAACAAAAGTTATTCATTTAATAATTATATACTAAATTATTTAATTAGGGCATTTTTGTACTATTTATTGACCATTTATCTTTTTAAGAAATCGGAAACCCTTATTCAAAGTGTTTCCGATTTCCATACATCCTTTCGATCATGTAAGGATGATCTTATTCATGGCAGCAAAACCTGCAATCAAATCACTGATTTCCTTCATTAAGGATAAACGGTTATTGCGGATTGCTTCATCCTCTGCCATGACCATCGTATTCTCGAAATATGACTCTATTTCCGTTTGAAGCGAAACAAGCTGTTCAAACCGCTCATTCTCATCATTGGATTCCATATAACGCATTGCCACTTTTTGATATTTTACGTATAACGCATTTTCTTGATCATTTTCAAAGGTGCTAGGGTCGACTGTCACCTTATTGTCACATTTCACGGCAATGTTCATGACCCGACTTAAAGCTTCAAGGCTTTCTTTAAAGCCAGCTTCGTCTTTTTTCGCATTCAAGACATGTGCACGTTCCACGATTGAGTGGATATAGCCGATCTCATTGAACAGAACTGCATCGATCAAATCGTAACGGATTTGCTGTTCTTGAAGCAGGTGTTTGACACGGGCTTTAAAGAATGTGAACATATCCGCTTTAACTTCTTCAAGATCACGTTTTAAGATGCCCTTTGATTCCAGTCCTTTAAGGCCTAAAACAATAAGCTCCTCTAAAGAAATGTTCCATTTCTTCTCAGCTAGAATTTGGACGACCCCGCTCGCCTGCCTTCTCAATGCGTAAGGATCCTGGGAACCTGTCGGAATGACACCAATAGCGAAGAATGAAGACAAAGTATCAATTTTTTCAGCTAAACTCACAACCGCTCCAATGACTGAAGGCGGTATATTGTCATCGGCATGTCTTGGCATATAATGTTCATTGATAGCCGCGGCCACTTCTTTGGCTTCCCCTTTTAAGAGAGCATATTTTTCACCCATATACCCTTGCAATTCCGGGAATTCATAAACCATATGACTCACCAAATCGAACTTGGCAATTGCCGCCGTACGAAGCGCCATTTCTTTTTCCGCACTTAAATTCAAAGCATCCGCAAGGGCACCGGTCACTGCAGTTACCCTGGCAGTTTTCTCGGCTAATGTGCCAATTTCTTCATGATAAACGATGCTGTCAAGCTTTTTCAAAGCATCCGAAATCTCTTTTTTCTGATCTTCTTTATAGAAGAATGCTGCATCCGATAAGCGGGCACGCAGTACTTTTTCATTACCTTTAGAAACCTTATCCAAATGGCGGTCATCGCCATTACGCACGGTTACAAAGTAAGCAAGCAGTTTCCCGTCCTTATCTTTAACAGGGAAATAACGTTGGTGTTCCTTCATTGATGTGATAAGTACCTCAGCAGGAAGCTCTAGGAATTCTTCTTCAAAATGTCCAAATAACACCGTTGGATACTCTACCAAATTATTGACTTCTTCAAGCAGATCTTCATCGACTGGGATGATCCAGCCTTTCTCCTGCTCAAGCTCTTTAATCTGATCCAATATAACTTGTCGGCGTTTATCTGGATCAGCCATTACAAATTGTTCTTTTAGCGTATGTTCGTACAGTTCCGGCAGCTCGATGCTTGCGCTATCGCCCAAGAAGCGGTGTCCTTTTGTTTCACGGCCCGTTTCCACATCAGCAATGCTGAATGGCACTATGTCATTGCCGAATAAAGCAATCAGCCATTTAATCGGACGGACGAAGCGAAGCTCCTGATTGGCCCAACGCATATTTTTTGGGAACGTCATGCCGCTGATGATATCCTGCAGCTCGGATAAAAGCTTAACGGTCTGCTGTCCTTTTATGAATTTATTCACATGGACATATTCTACACCCTTGATTTCTTTAAAGTAAATATCCTCTGAAGTCATCCCTTGACCCCTGACGAATCCCAATGCGGCTTTAGACCAATTGCCTTCTCCGTCCAAAGCGATTTTCTTGGCAGGGCCTTTAGCTTCTTCTTCGATATCCTTTTGCGATTCTTCCACATCTTTCACCAATACGGCTAAACGTCTTGGTGTGGAAAAAGCTTCAACCGTTCCGAATTCAATCGCTTTTCCCGTTAGCCATTGCTGTACTTTATCTGACAACTGTTTCATTGATGCTGTCACAAAACGGGCAGGCAGCTCTTCCAATCCAATTTCCAATAACAAATCACGCTTGCTCATTTGTATTCTCCCCTTTCACTTTCAGGATCGGGAAGCCTAATTTTTCCCGCTCTTCATAGAAGGTTTTGGCAACCTTACGCGCTAAGTTACGGCACCGGGCAATATAACCCGTTCTTTCTGTCACCGAGATGGCACCTTTGGCATCCAAAAGGTTAAATGTATGTGAACATTTCAAAACATAGTCATATGCAGGATGTACAAGTCCTTCTTCCATTTGGCGATGCGCTTCCTTTTCATACATCGAGAAAAGCTGAAACAGCATATCAAGGTCGGAGGTTTCGAACGTATATTTCGAATGTTCGTATTCCGGCTGACCAAATATATCCCGAACCGTGAATCCATCTGTCCATTCTAGGTCAAATACGTTTTCCTTATCTTGAATGTAAGATGCGAGACGTTCGATCCCGTATGTAATTTCCACGGAAACCGGCTTACACTCAAGGCCGCCCACTTGTTGGAAATAGGTAAATTGAGTGATTTCCATTCCATCAAGCCATACTTCCCAACCTAGACCAGCACACCCTAGTGATGGATTTTCCCAGTTGTCCTCCACAAAGCGAATATCATGCTCAAGCGGATTTATCCCTAAAGCGCGTAATGAATCCAAATATAACTCTTGGATATTGTCAGGCGACGGCTTCATGATCACTTGGAACTGATGATGCTGATACAGTCGATTAGGGTTCTCGCCATAACGGCCGTCAGCAGGACGGCGGGAAGGCTCGACGTAAGCAACGCTCCAAGGCTCAGGTCCAATGGCTCTAAGGAACGTGTATGGGCTCATCGTTCCTGCCCCTTTCTCTACATCATAAGCATTCATCAATATGCAGCCTTGTTCAGACCAATGCTTTTGTAACGTTAAAATCATATTTTGAATATTCATCGTACACCTCCAGATTATTTAAACGGCTCTTTTTAAAATTAAGGATTGGAACCCATTACATTTTGGCAAACAAAAAACTCCCGTCCCTATGCGAAATGCATAGGGACGAGAGTATACCCGCGGTTCCACCCTAATTGCCGTTTATAAAACGGCCTCTTTTCAAAGCTACATGCTCCGGAAACGCCCTTCCCTGTAAATCCATATCCCGGCTTCCACCGTCCCGGGCTCGCTTTTTATGGAGAATGACAGATACTCTTTTCCATCAACGCAATCTTCTTATTTTGATGATTAGAATTTTATACAAACTAGCATGGAATGTCAATAGTCAGATCCTAAAACATATCTTTCATCGTATCAATCTGTTTCAGGAACTTTTTTGATTTCAAATGCAGACCGGAATATTCCTCATAATATGCATCGATGATCTTCCGAAGTTCTTTTTTCGTTTCAGGCTTTACGGAAATGTTTCCGAGCCTTGATAAATCGAAATAATAAAAGATTCGAAGCAATTTGACGGCTGCAGGTGAAATTTTATAATGATAAGGGTCTTTCCCCAGACAGCGGTGACAGATAAAGCCCGCTTCCCGAAGCGAGAAGGAGAATTCCCCTTCCGTTTCACCACATACAGCACACTGATTCAGTACAGGGTTAATCCCATTGACGGGCAGCATCTTCATTTCAAAAATGAATGTCAAAACCTCTGCGTCATATTCCTCGTTTATGTAATGCAAGGTTTGCGAAAGCAATTCATACAAATATGGATTCGGTTTCTTATCCTCGACGCTTTTATCAAGCAATTCAACAATATATGAAGCATAAGCAGTGGCAAAAAGATCCTCCCTTATGAAACGAAGTGAATCGACCATTTCGCCTTGCTGAAGACTACCGAGTCCCGTTGATGTGGTTACAAGAAAATACCCGGAGCAAAAAAGCTGTGTGACGGCTGAAAGCCTGCTGTTAGGTTTACTGGCTCCTCTAGCCATAACGCCTATTTTTCCTAGCTCGCGGGTATATATAGTAATGATTTTGTTATTTTCTCCATATGCAGTTCGCCTTATGACAATGCCCTCACATTTTTGGAGCATACCAAGACACCACCCATGCTCGCCAAGGCTAACCTATGAAACAGGAAAATCAATTTCTGCTAGCTCATCATTCAATCCCAAGTGTCTTTCCTGTCTCTCGACTTCTATCTCCTTAAACAGCAAATAGGTGTCCACATTACCCGTTTCAGTAAATAACTCCCAGGTAAAATCCAACATATAAAGCCCACCTTTCATTTTTAACTAGCAATATGAATATCCGACCATATGGTTAGCTTGACCGTTTTCCGAACTTTCATGACGCGTAAATTTTGTTAATTAATACTCGCTCTCATTGAAGCCATAATCGCGAAGCTGGCTTGCTTTGTTCCGCCAATCCTTCTGCACCTTCACCCATAGTTCCAAGAAAACTTTCGAGCCCAATAAGTTTTCGATATCCACCCTGGCACGGCTACCGACTTCTTTAAGCATTTTCCCTTGCTTTCCGATGACGATGCCTTTTTGTGAATCACGTTCCACAACGATTGTCGCCATGACATTAATGGTGTCACTGTTGTCCATTTTTTTAATTGAATCGATGACAACAGCCACTGAATGCGGAATTTCTTCACGTGTCAGGTGCAGTACCTTCTCGCGGACCAATTCGGAAATGATAAAACGTTCCGGGTGGTCCGTCACTTGGTCAGCTGGATAAAACTGGGGACCTTCTGGCAGATGTTCCTTGATTTGTTCAAGCAGTGTATCAACATTATTTCCTTCAAGCGCAGAAATCGGAACGACCGCCGCAAAAGGGTAAAGCTGTTGGTATTTTTCAATGATCGGAAGTAAATCATCTGGATGCATCGCATCGATTTTGTTTACAACAAGGAAAACTGGCGTTTTTACGGATTGAAGTTTTTCGATGATAAACTCGTCACCCCGTCCGTATCCTTCAGTCGCATTGATCATGAAGAGAATCAAATCGACTTCCTTCAATGTATTCGTTGCCACTTTCATCATGAAGTCACCAAGCTTATGCTTTGGTTTATGAATGCCGGGTGTATCGATGAAAATCATTTGTGAATCGTTTTGCGTAAGTACACCCTGGACCTTATTTCTTGTAGTTTGCGGTTTATCGCTCATAATGGCGATCTTTTGACCGATGACCCGATTCAGAAATGTACTCTTTCCAACATTAGGTCGTCCAATAATCGAAATGAAACCTGATTTGTAATCTTTTACTTGTTTATCATCAAATAGTTTATCCATTTAAATCCTCCGGTGAAAAAGCTCCTGGAAGCAATTCCTGTACTGTTAGTTCTTTTATATCCCCATGTAAGTTGGTCAAAACGACCGGCATATCCTTTTCACACAGTTCCGAAATAACCTGCCTGCATGCCCCGCATGGGGAAACGGGACCATCGGTATCCGCCACGACTGCAAGTTTAGTGAATTTTTTATCATTATGGGCATAAGCGCTGAATAAAGCTGTCCTTTCGGCACAGTTACACATGCTGTATGCAGCATTTTCTATATTACAACCATGATAGACTTTTCCATCTGCGGTTAAAAGGGCTGCCCCCACCTTAAATTTGGAGTAAGGCACATAAGCTTTATCCCTTGCTTTTTTAGCTTCCTCAATCAATTCTTTTGTATTCAATTCACATCTTCCTTTCAAATTGAGTACCATTTCGGCAACCTACAGGCCAAACTTGGGCAAAAAGATAATCAATCCAACTATTATAGAAAATATAGCATATATGAATACAGCTCCGGCTGCAATATCTTTTGCCTGCTTGGCAAGCGGATGGATTTGATCCGTTACCAGGTCCACTACCCTTTCAATCGCTGAATTAACGAGCTCCAACGTAATCGTACCGGCTATTGCCGCCAAGATGAAAAGCCACTCCATCCCATTCAATGAGAAATACCAGCCAAAGAATACGACGATTGCCGTTAACGCGAAATGAATCTTGATATTGCGTTCAGTCCGAACAGCCTCCAAAATACCCTGACAGGCAAAAGAGAAACTTTTTAATAAAGGATACCTTTTTTTATCCTTCTCTTGAAAGTCCATATTCTTCCAAGATCTCCTTTTGTTTAGTGAACATCACTTTTTCATCTTCTTCATTCATGTGGTCGAATCCTAATAAATGCAGAAAACCATGCAGTGCTAAAAATCCTAGTTCCCGGTCAAAAGAATGTCCATATTCTTCAGCCTGCTCATTCGTGCGTTCAATGGAAATGATGATATCCCCTAACATGCGTGGCATTTCCGCTCCGACAATTTCCACTTCATCTTCTCCCATTTCTTCAAGTGCAAAAGAAATGACATCTGTAGCTGAATCTTTATGTCGATATTCTTTATTGATTTCCCGAATCCTATCATTGTCTACAAATGTAACTGACAGCTCGGTGTCTTTTTCAATATTTTCTTTTCTTGCCGCAAATTGCAGAATGCTTTCAACAAGCCGCTGGGCTTCCTCCGTTACTTCATTCGTTTCATCCATTAAATCGATAGCTAAAATCATTCTTTCACCTTCTGTCCTAATTTATCCGGCTCCGGATATTCAATCCTGGAGTGGAAGATACCATTCAGCGATTCACATAAGGAATGCTTCACGATACTCAATTCTCTCATAGTAATGTCACATTCATCAAATTGACCATCAGAAATCCTGTCCTGAATGATGAAACTTACCAGCTCTTCAATCTTCTCCGGAGTTGGGTGCTTCATCGATCTCACTGCAGCTTCAACACTATCGGCTATGCCGATGACGGCTACTTCCTTCATTATCGCCCTCGGTCCGGGATATCGGTAGGCCGCTTCAAGTGTGGACTCATCCTGTTTTTTTGCCTTATGGTAGAAAAACTTCAATAAAGTGGTACCGTGATGCTGCTCTGCAATATCCACAATCTCTTTCGGGAATTTGTGACTGCGCAGCATCTCCCCGCCATCTACGGCATGGGCAATGATGATATCCCTGCTCGTTTCCGGCTGCAGGCGATCATGCGGGTTCTCTTCATTCATCTGATTTTCGATGAAGAAGTGCGGCCGCTTCGTTTTACCGATATCATGGTAATAGCTGCCCACCCTTGCCAGCAATCCATTCGACCCGATGGCTTCACAAGCGGATTCCGCCAAATTGGCGACCATTACACTGTGATGATATGTCCCCGGTGCCTCAATCAAGATCCTCCGCAATAACGGATGATTGGGATTCGCGAGCTCGATAAGCTTAATCGATGATAAGATCCCGAAACCCGCCTCGAAAAACGGCAGCAGGCCCATTGTCAAAACGGCTGAACCCACCCCAGAACCTATGGCAGCAGCAGCATAATACAAGTACTCCATTCTAGTATAATGGCTGTCCATAATAAAGATGAGCGAAAAAACGAATGCCATATTGATTAAAGCCAATAGCAGCCCCGCTACCAGCACCTTTGATTTGAAATTTGGCCTGGATAGAATGATGATTGCCGTCAATCCGCCGAAAATGATATAAAGCCCCATCGAGAAATCCAGATTTCCAGGTGTATCACCATTAAATATAATCGTACCATACGAACCTAACAATATGATCATTGCCACCGCTAACTTATCATTCAATAATATCTTGATGAGCATCGCCGCCATGGCACCCGGGAAAATGTATTCCAAGTTCGAGTTCTTCAGGTCTGCCAGAATGCTGACCGTTTTCATGGTAGCCATTGAAAGGATAAAGACAAGACTGAAAATCAATAACTGATTGTACTTGTTATCCTTTTTGGAAATGGAATAGTAGAAATAATAATAAAAAGCGGCAAAAGTCAGGAATATGAATAACAGCAGGCCGATATACGGGTAAATGGTAGACTCCGTATTTAAGAAGCCTGCCAGTTCAAGCTGCCTATATACATCCCTGTCCACCAATTGATTTTCTTCCACGATGATTTGACCTTGAAGGATCCTGATTGGCTCCACGCTTTCAACCGCTTTCCTTCGCTGTTCCTCGGTTTTGTCCTTATCGAAAAATACATTCTGAATGATTGCCGTACGTGCAAGGGAAGTGGAAGCTTTTTTCATATCGCCACTAATGCTCATGTAACCCAATTCCTCTACAACCTTCTTCTTGGCATTTTCGACGTCACTTGCAGCGATCCGGGAGCTCATCACATTATTCACGGCTGTAATGGTCGAATCCTTCGCTATTTTCAACTCATCTTCATCCGCCTGCACTAATGCCAGGAAAACGGATTCCTCGATATTTTTATTCACTTCATCGGTCAACTTTTCTTTTAATATGGAAACTTTTTGAGCATCCGTCTTTACGGGCTCTTTTTTATCCTCTTTATGATCTTCATCGGGGTCCGTTTCTTTATTCACTTCTATTGCTGAATCGAAAATGGATGAGATCAGATCGACTTTATTTTTGGCATATTCCTTTTTTAAAGAATAAACATCCGCCACCTGTTTTGAAATCTCTTCTTTTTCCTGTTCCGTCTTATAGGTATCTTCCACAGTCTTGGTTGAACGGATTGTTTGTTCCGCAGGCTTAAAAAGCTCTACCTGGACCCTTTCCGGCTTAACATTGGAGAACATTAACCCATACGCAAACAAACCAAGTATGATGAACAAAAGCACTTGAAAAAAGCGATGGACCAACAGCCCTTTTATTTGAGTGAAAAATTTCTGGATACGATTCAAGGAAGGTCCTCCTAAAAAAATGATGTTTATTATTCTAGATATGTAAAATCATAACAGTTTTCATGTGAATTTTCACCTTCGTATTGATAAATGAAGCTTCTTATCCACTTTTTCCCCATAAAGTTTGTCATTTAGACACATCACGAAAAATCCGCCGATTGAAATGGCGGATTTTTTCTTATGACTTCGCCTGCTCGTAAGCAGTAATGATTTTGGCGACAAGCGGATGTCTTACTACATCACTATGTTCAAAATAAACAAAGGAAAGGCCTTTAACATTCTTCAAGATCTCTTCTACCCGGACCAGACCTGACTTCATCCCTTTCGGAAGGTCAATCTGGGTCCTATCTCCCGTAATGACCATTTTCGATCCGAAACCAAGCCGGGTCAAGAACATCTTCATTTGGGCTTCCGTCGTATTCTGGGCTTCATCCAATATGACAAAGGCATCTTCAAGCGTACGGCCCCTCATATAAGCCAGAGGAGCTATTTCGATCGTTCCGCGTTCTATCATCCTTTGCGTCTGTTCCATCCCTAGAAGGTCATGGAGAGCGTCATACAGCGGCCGTAGATAAGGATCTACCTTTTCCTTCAGATCACCAGGCAGAAAACCAAGGCTTTCCCCCGCTTCGACGGCAGGCCGTGTCAGGATGATCCGTTTAACATGTCCATTTTTCAATGCATTGATGGCCATCACTACAGCAAGGTAGGTCTTCCCGGTTCCGGCAGGCCCAATCCCAAATACAAGATCCTGTTTCTTTATGGCCTGGATATAGTATCTTTGCCCGATTGTTTTGACCTTAATGGATTTCCCCTTAGCCGTTTTAGCGATTTCCTCATCATATAATTCACCGAAATACTCCAATGTGCCTTTTCTTGCCAATTCAATTGCATAAAGCACATCCCTGGAGCTGATTGCAATTCCTTTTCTGACCACTTTCAATAATGCATTGAGGATTTCCTCCCCCATCGTTACCCGCTCGATATCCCCGGCAACACTCACCGCTTCACCTCGGGTTATGACGGAAATGCCAAGCTCCTCTTCGAGCACCTTTACATTTGAATCTCCATTGCCCAATAATACGATCGCTTCATTGGGTGATTCTATTTCTAGCTTAATTACTTTCACATCATCTGCCATTCGTTAGTCTCCTTGAATGATTGGCTGTCCAATCGCTATATCTTCAATAACTTGGTAATGTATAGATAATTTAACTTTACCATTCTCCATGCTTTCGTGCAAAATTTTTTCCTCGACGATTTCATCTTCCTCTTCCAAATGCTTTTTCAATTCTGCTTTAGCCATTTTCTTGCCTTCCTTCACCGCTTCTTTCTCCGTATAACTTCGTACAATATCTTCCTTGCTCCTCAAGGTCACTTGTTTATAGGAAATGGGAAGTTCCCATTGAAGAAAGTGAAAAGGCCTCACTGTCGTTTCTTTTTCCTGTTTTTCGTATCCCGGATCCTTGAAACCCCATACCGGAAGGGAAAAGCCCCCCATTTTCAAAAAGTGCCTGGTCGTTTCATCTCCGTTAAAAACGGAAAACTTGGTTTTTAACGGAACTTCCACTTTCGCTTTATACCACGTTTTCCCTTTTATTACTCCCTGTGCGGATACAATTTCCTGTTTATCCTCCTTTCCAATCAATCCTGAAACAAGAAGCTGTCCTTTTCCTACATAATCATTCACATTAACAATAGATTGTCCCTTTTCAACGAACATATCAGTGATGATCGCTTTTTTGGAAGCTACCAAATTTTGCGGAGATGTTTTCTCGACCTCCTTAGGCTGCCGTTTTTCTACAACCCGAAAATGGTATGTCGTTCCCTTAAGCTCAACCCCTACCCATGTCAATGCACCAATCCGGTCCGACAGCTTACGCTGAATCGTATCCACATCATCAACAAAGAATTGCACTTTCCCGATCTTCACGCCCATCTTGTCCAATTCTTTCCGGATGGCATGCTCGGTTGCCGGTTTGGCATCTTGAACCTCGATGCCCCATACCATATTGGAAAGAACAAATATGCAGAGGAGGAAAGCGATCATCCCCGCTAAAAACCCACTGTTTTTCATGACTCTCTTCATTAGGAAAGGGAAACCCTTTCCCTGCATGAACTTTACTTTACAATCGCTCTTACGCATGACCTGACGTAGTTTGGGGATATCCCTGATATCCATATGGAAAATCAGGGCTTCACTTCCGACACGCTTCACATCCCAGATATGAAGCCCCCTTCTCGTCAGCATATTGATCAGCCGTTCTGCACCTTTGCCATAAGCCTTCACCTTTACATAGCCTGTATAATAGTTTGTCCATTGGTTTTTCATGGAGACCTCCCGGGATCATTCATTGATAAAATAGACCTTATCGATTTTGCCTTCGAGCATGATTTCTTCCGGCAAAATCGTCTTTATGACAAAGGCATTTCCCTTTATCAGCAACTGCCCATTTTTCAGCATCAATCGTACTTCGCTGTCTGTAAAAGCCAATAAGCCACGATGGTTTTCAATATAAATATGTAATTGTCCGATCATTGTAATTCGCGGCAGGTCCATCATGACATCTTGCGGAAGGTCCATTGTTTTGGTCATAAGCTGTTTCACTTTTTTTCCCCAATTGCGTGCCATAAAAAAGAACCCCCTTTCATCTCAATGTATGAAATGAAAGAGGGTTCTAGCACAAAATTATAAGTGAATGAAAGTCTATTTTTTCATGCACATGTAATGACGGGCAAAAAAAGCACGGGGCTTTGAATCACCTTCTGGACCTCTGAAGACTTCTCTTCGCCCTTGGCGGTCCCAGCACTTCTGACATGATGATGCCATCAATCAGCTGCTTTTTACCAAAAGACGGCCCTTCGCGATAGACCCGACTGTTATTATCAGAAATCGTCGATGTAAGCTGATCCGCCTTCGCTTTTTGATATAAACGCTCCTGATCGTACTTCTGCTGAAGCCTTCTAAGCTCCGCGATCCTTTTGTTCGCTTCGTTCGTCGTCTCATCGATCACTTCAACAGCCTGAGCTGGCTGCTGCTGTTCGACTTTCCTTACGGGAGCAGGGGCAGGCCTTTGCTGCGGATTCCCTTGCTGCATTTCACCTTGAAGCTCCCGCATGACCTCCTGCCATTTCTTTTTCGGAGGCACGTTAGGATCATCATGTTGCTGATGCTGCTTTTTCTTTCCCAACATGGACGTTAAAATACCGATCAAGACAATGATAAGGAATGGGTTCTGGAGAAAGAAATCAATAAAATCTCCCATTTAAAGACCTTCCTTCCCTGACCTAATTATTATTATTATGGTTATTGTTGTTATCTTTTGGATTGTCTGAAATTTTACTGATGGAATCGCGCATATCCGTATCGGCCGTGATATTTTGGATATTCATATAATCCATTACTCCAAGGTTTCCGCTTTTCAGTGCATCGGCCATGGCCAATGGAACCTCCGCTTCGGATTGAACAACCTTCGCTCTCATTTCCTGAACACGGGCAACCATTTCCTGTTCCAGTGCAACAGCCATCGCACGGCGTTCTTCGGCCTTTGCCTGGGCTATTTTCTTATCGGCTTCGGCTTGGTCCGTCTGTAATATGGCCCCGATATTTTTTCCGATATCCACTTCAGCGATATCAATGGAAAGAATTTCGAATGCCGTTCCTGAATCCAATCCTTTCGATAAAACCGTTCTTGAAATCAAATCGGGGTTCTCAAGTACATCCGTATGCATTTTCGAAGCACCGATCGTCGATACGATCCCTTCACCTACACGGGCAATGATCGTTTCTTCACCGGCACCACCGACCAGGCGTTCAATATTGGCCCGGACCGTTATCCTTGCCTTCGCTTTCACTTCAATACCATTCATCGCCACACCAGAGATGAACGGAGTTTCGATCACTTTCGGGTTAACGCTCATTTGAACGGCTTCCAGTACATCACGGCCTGCAAGATCAATGGCTGCACCCCGTTCGAAAGGCAGCACGATATTGGCACGTTCTGCAGCAATTAATGCATTCACCACTCGATCGACATTACCGCCTGCAAGGTAATGGCTCTCCAATTGATTCGTTGAAACATTGATTCCAGCCTTATGGGCCTTGATAAGCGGGTTGACGACCCTGCTTGGTATAACACGGCGAAGCCTCATCCCAACTAATGTAAATATACTGATTTTGACTCCTGCCGCTAAAGCGGAAATCCATAACATTACTGGTACGAATGTGAAAAACACTGCCAATACGATGATGGCAGCAATCACTGCCAGTACAATAAATATCGTTCCTGAAGTTATCACTTAATGATTCATCCTTCCTGTATCTTTTAATTTTAATTTGAATCCGGAATTTCCCGGACGACTACCCTTGATCCTTCAACTTTAACGATGATGATTGACGAACCTTTGGAAATAAAGCTTCCCTCCGTCACGACATCCACTCTTTCTTCTTTGACCAAAGCTGTTCCTGAAGGCCTCAAATCTGTAAGGGCCTTCCCTTCTACACCCAATAAATCCAAACGATTCGGATTGCTGACATATCCTTGTTCCGTTTTTGTTGCATCGGTTAATATCATTTTCCTGAAAAATTTCATCTGTTTTCCAAACACCTTTACAAGTAGGATGAATACCAAAATGGATACGGTGACCGCAATTAGCAAGGATATCGTCATATGGACCGGATCACCTGTTGCGAGGAATAAACTCCCCACTATCGCTGTAAATCCGAGCAGCCCGATGATCCCCCCTGGGATAAAAAATTCAATTAGTACGAGAATGACCCCGATGATGAACATCGCTAACGATTCGTATCCGGTGATACCGGCGACAAGATGACCATAGAAGAATAAAATAAGGCTGGTGATTCCAATGACCCCCGGAATTCCAAAACCGGGTGAAAACAATTCCATCACAATCCCGATACCCGCTATCGTTAACAAAATGGGAACGACGATCGGGTTGGTCAAAAAGCGGGCAAGTTTCTCAGGAAAGCTTTCTTCGATTGAGCGAATATCAGCATCCTCAACTCCAAGTATACTATACAGCTCCGCTTTCCCAGAGACGGTGCCTTCACTATATCCAGCCTTTTTTGCCTGTTCAGCTGTAAATGTCAGCAACTTCCCTTTTTCCGCTCCATATTCGGGTAGATCGATGTCAACATCCGCCATCGCCTGGGCGTATATGGGGTCACGTCCATTTTGTTCTGCAGCAGTCTTCATGGCAGCTAACCAATAAGATTGCGCTTTCTTACCTGCGGCATTTCCCGCTGAATCTATCACTGCCGCAGATCCCATGGTGGCACTCGGAACCATATAGATTTCATCTGCACTTAGAGAAATGTATGCACCTGCAGATAAAGCCCTGTTATTGACGTAGGCAACTGTCTTGATTGGTGAATCCGACAGTAACTTTGCAATTTCCCCTGCTGCATCCACAGCACCTCCAGGGGTATTCACCTCGAAAACGACAAGATCTGCATCAGCTGCCTCAGCAGTGGTCAGCGCGCGTTCCAAAAAGGCCGAGAGTCCCTTTTCCACCGTTTCTTCAATTGGAACATGGTAAACAATCTTTTCGTTTGCAGATGCCGTCGCCCCCCCAAAAGAAGACATGGTGAACAGCAATCCAAATAAGAGTACAGATAAATAACGCCAAATTTTCAACGGAACGCCCCCTTTCCCGTATTAAACGCGGTAAGCGCCTCCAATGTTCAGAGGAAAACCTACCAGTAAATTCAGCACGCAACTAAAATTCGAATAAGGAGCAAATGAAGCAACCCTTTACTCTGTTCTTTAGTTATTACGTATGTATATGAAAAAGGTTTCAAAAAAAAGCAAATAAAATGAAAAGTGCCCCCATTATCTGGGCTACGTTTCAATAATATACGCATAAAATTCATGAAATACACAAAAACCACAGGCAATTTGCCTGCGGTTAGGTTTCGAGTTTTAAGTTTAGAGTTTAAGATAGATGTTGTTGTACTAATTTGTTTACTAGAGAACCATCCGCTTTACCTTTAACTTTAGGCATTAAAGCTCCCATAACTCGCCCCATATCTGCTTTGGATGTTGCATTGACTTCTTCAATCGTTTGTTTAACGATTTTAGAAAGGTCTTCTTCTGAAAGTTGCTCAGGCATATATGCCTCTACGTATACTAGTTCGGTGCGGACTTTATCCACGAGATCTGAACGACCTGCGTTTTCAAACTCCTGGAGGGAGTCTTTGCGTTGTTTTAATTCGCGAGAGAGCACTGTCAATTCTTCATCATCTGTTAAATCTTGTCTCTGCTTCATGGCTTCATTTTGAATAGAAGCTTTCAGCATCCGAATAACAGATAGTTTGTCCTTTTCCTTGTTCTTCATCGCTTGTTTCATATCATTATTTAAACGCTCGAGAAGACTCATCTTTCCACCCTCTCTTAGAATTTACGTTTTCTTGCAGCTTCAGACTTTTTCTTACGTTTTACGCTTGGCTTTTCATAAAATTCACGCTTCCTAGCTTCCTGAAGCGATCCTGCTTTAGATACAGTACGTTTGAAACGACGAAGAGCATCTTCAAGCGATTCGTTTTTACGAACGACGGTTTTAGACATCTCTTTCCCTCCCTCCGAAAACAACACACTAACTCAAGTTGTCAACATGTTATACATGTACTAAACAATTATAATATATCATCTTTAGCAGGTCAACCAATAAAATCAAACTTATTTTGAATATCATCATGTTATTATCATAATTATTCACGAAACGATGATTCAACCTGCTTGAAATTCCAATTTATAGCATGTCTCACATCATTGGGCCATAAGCTTACTATGAGGTGACAGTCATGCACGAGCTATTTTTATTCCTTTTATTCATCGCGATATTTTTGGCGGGTATGTCGGTTTTACGAATCGGACTGTTCAATATGTCCGGTGCAGCATTAAAAACTTTTCTCTCAAAGGTTACGGATAAGCCATGGAAGGGCTTCATGGCCGGAACCATCTTTACCGGGATCCTGCAGAGCAGCTCGGCGGTCATGGTCATGACGGTCGGCCTCGTTTCCGCAGGAAGCTTAACATTCCCGCAAACAATCGGGATTATTCTTGGAACGAATATCGGATCGACCTTTACAGCAGAGTTCATGACCTTCTCTTTGGATCGTTGGATCATTCCCGGTGTCGTAAGCGGCGCTTTCCTTTGCTTCATGCCAAAAGCATTACCGAGAAGCATAGGGATGTCCCTGATCGGAATCTCGGCCATCTTCGCGGCGATGAGCGGTTTTAAAACGCTTTCGACGCCGATTGCTGGCTATCCATCCATACAAACGCTCATCCATTACATAGAGGGCCACATGAGCTATGCCTTATTAGCCGGGATATTATTGACAGCACTCATTCACTCCAGTTCGGCAACCATCGGGATAGCCATGAGCTTTTTGATGAATGGGGAGTTATCCGTCTCCTCCGCAATCGTCATCATGCTCGGATCGAATATTGGCACTTGCATCACCGGATACATGGCCAGCATCGGTTCCGGCAGACAAGCTGCCTTCACAGCTTATGCACATATTTGGCTTAACGTCATCGGGGTTGCCGCATTCCTGCCTTTTGTGGACAACCTGGAAAGCACTGCTGCCTTTTTCACCGAAAACAGGGGGACACAGCTGGCCCATGCCAGTGTCATTTTCAATATCTTGACTTCTTTGGCCGTCTTGCCATTCGCAAGGCAATTCTCCAACCTCATTCTTTTGGTGCACCGGCCACACTTAAAAAAATAAGGAGCTGTCCAAAAGTCATTGGAGACTTTCTTTTAGGACAGCTTCGCGGGAAGATTGGATATCATATGTAGCTGCAAGGATGAATGATTACTGGGAGGTTCTTCAATAAGCTCAAACAACTCGATCTAACAGCAGCTGATTTCAAAATCATCAAACCTTTATTGGAGAACGATGTTAAATCAAAATCGGTTATTGAAGTGTCATATACCCAAATTTCACCACTCATCTAAAGTAGTGTTAATGATAATTTCCCTCCCCCTGTTCATGCATTTATATAAGCAAGTTTACTCCCTGTTTGATTACCCCCTAATATTTATTAAATCCACAAATTCATGGGTTCCAAAAATGATACGGGTCCTCTTTTTTCATGGAATAAAAAGGCATGGGATATCACCAGTTCAATTACCTTCCGATTTTTTTTATGGAAGTAATAAAAAGGCTGTTTTCGCATACTTTGTTGCTATTTACCAAGTAAAGCGGTGTGGTTGATTTCCCCTCCAGATGCTCGCTTTCCGCGGGGCGGGCGGTGAGTCTCCTCGGCGAAAACACCTGTGGGGTCTCACCTCTCCCGCTGCTCCCGCAGGAGTCTCGCAATCCGTTCCAATCAACCTTAAATCGATTCGTTTTAAAAACAACAATCTTTACGAAAAGAGCCAATAAAAAAAGGCGGAGAAAAATAAAATATTTTTCTCCGCCTTTTTTATTTTCAGGGACTTATTATACGGTCCCTTTTTAAAATCAATAATCGGAATCAGCCGTTAAGCCCTTTACGATGGAGACACCTGCACTCGCTCCAATTCTTGTAGCACCAGCTTCAATCACTTTCTGGGCATCACTCGTGTTGCGGACTCCGCCTGAAGCTTTGACACCGATATCCGGGCCAACCGTTTTTCTCATAAGCGTGATATCTTCAACAGTCGCTCCGCCGGTAGAAAAACCAGTTGATGTTTTCACATAATCCGTTCCTGCCTTTACGGCCAATTCACATGCACGGACTTTTTCTTCATCAGTCAATAGAGAAGTTTCAATGATCACCTTTGAAAGAGCCTTACCAGTGGATGCGGTTACAACAGCACGAATATCCCGCTCCACCAACTCATCATCCTTGTCCTTCAATGCGCCGATATTGATTACCATATCGACTTCATGAGCGCCATTGGAGATGGCGTCTTTCGTTTCGAAAGCTTTGGTTTCCGGTGTGGTTGCACCTAGAGGGAAGCCGATGACCGTACAAACTTTCACTTCTGAACCTTCCAAAAGTTCGCTTGCATATTTCACCCAAGTTGGGTTTACGCATACGGAAGCAAAGCTATACTCTCTCGCTTCTTCGCATAATACCTTTATTTGCTCTTTGGTTGCATCTGCTTTTAATAACGTGTGGTCAATTAAACCTGCTACATTTTGTGACATTTATAAATCCTCCTCAAAAACAATCTATACCTAGTTGTACGTACCTCTCATGATACCATAGTTTATCCACTTTGACGATATATATAGTCTTTACCCGAAAGCGCCAAGAAAACACATCAAAAAGAGGATAAAAAAAAGACAGCGATTAACCGCTGTCTTAGATATTGGATGCTTGTTGTAACGGAAAATCCTTCACGACCGTCACGAACTGACCTTCACTAAATGGATAGCCAGACTTTGTGATCTTCACTTTGACGATTTCACCGACCATTTCATCCGAAGCAGAAAAGACGATTTTCATGTAATTATCGGAGTAGCCCTCATAAAGGCCATTTTCCAACTTCGTTTCAGGAATGACTTCCAGAACTTCCCCCTCGAATCGGGAGGCATACTCTTTTGCCAGCTGATCCGACAACGTGATAAGGCGGTGGACACGTTCATTTTTGATATCTTCATCCACTTGATCTTCCATACGGGCAGCCGGAGTCCCTGTCCGTTTTGAATAAGGGAAAACATGAAGTTCGGAGAATTTATATTTTTCTATAAAGTTATATGTCTCCATGAATTCTTCTTCGGTTTCACCTGGGAAACCTACGATGACATCAGAGGTAACAGCAAGACCCGGAAGTGCAATTTTCAACTTTTCGATTCGATCACCGAAGAAATCCATCGTATATTTACGTCTCATCCGTTTTAGAACTGTATCGGAACCCGATTGGATTGGTATATGCAAATGACGTACCACTTTTTTTGAATTCGTCAGCACTTCAATGATTTCATCTGTAATTTGGCTGGCTTCAATGGATGAAATGCGGATACGCTTCAGCCCATCGACTTTTTCCAAGTCCCGCAGCAGCATCGCCAAATTATAGTCTTTTAAATCGTCTCCGTAGCCGCCAGTATGAATTCCGGTGAGGACTAGCTCTTTATAGCCTGCCTCGACAAGCTGTTCAGCTTGGTGAATGACTTCTTTTGGATCGCGGGAACGCATCAAGCCACGAGCCCAAGGGATGATGCAAAAAGTGCAGAAATTATTGCAACCTTCCTGAATCTTAAGTGAAGCGCGTGTACGGTCTGTAAAAGCAGGTACATCCAACTCTTCGTAGACACGGTTTTTCATGATATTTCCTACTGCATTGATTGGTTCACGTTCCACCTTGAATTGCTCAATGTAATCAAGGAGTTTAACCCTGTCTTGTGTTCCTACAACAATATCCACACCTGGTATGGCCATGATTTCTGCCGGCGATGTCTGTGCGTAACATCCCGTTACCGCTATGACGGCATTCGGGTTCTTACGAATGGCACGACGGATGACCTGACGGCTTTTCTTGTCGCCAGTGTTTGTCACCGTGCATGTGTTGATGACATATACATCTGATGCATTTTCAAACTCAACACGATCATATCCCCCAGTTTTGAATAATTGCCATATAGCCTCTGTTTCATAATGATTCACTTTACAGCCTAATGTATGGAAAGCGACCGTTGCCATTTTTCATCACCTCAAAAGTTCTACATGATAAGAAACAGCGGAAAGTGCATATAAAGGTGCTGTTTCAGTTCTTAATATTCTTGGTCCAAGACCGCAAGCCATAAAACCGGCATCAGTCAGTTTTTCAATTTCCTTATCTGCTAAACCACCTTCAGGCCCAAATACGAATAGGATGGATTGCCCAGCGGTAATATCTTTCAAGACAGAAGCGAGTACAGAAGTTTCCCCCCGTTTCGCCTCTTCTTCAAAAGCGATTAATTTATGATCGAAACCAGTTGCATACCCAGCTAGCTGTTCTGCCGTCATCGGTTCCTTGATGGCAGGGATAACCGTGCGGTGGGATTGCTCAGCCGCCTCTTTTGAAATCTTCTGGAGTCTCTCCAATTTCTTGCCTACCTTTTTGTGGTCCCATTTTACCACCGAACGAGCAGCAATAAAAGGGATAAATTCAACGGCACCCAGTTCAGTACCCTTTTGAACGATATATTCCAACTTATCCCCTTTAGGCAGACCGCTCGCTATCACAACCCTTACAGGAAGTTCCTTTTCTTCATTCTTCCATTCGGTAACGGTCCCTATAACAGCATCATCAGTTATTTCCGAAATTTCCGCGATAGCTGTCATGCCATTATCTTTCACCGTGATGATCCGTTCCCCTGGTCCCATTCTCATCACCCTGGCGATATGGTGAAAATCATCGCCTGATATCTTCACCGTGTTTCCATTGATGTCTGCTTCGTTAAGAAAATACCGTTGCACACTGCCACCTACTTCGTCTAGTCTAAAAAAACTCACAGGCTAACAGTCAGGATTCCAGAATGCAAGCCGTGCAAAGATTCAAGCTAAAAAAAGGTACTCTGACTATCAAAAAACCCGATAATCAGAGTAACTTTTTCAATTAATCATTTCTTTTCGCGATTATTGCCACCCAATCTTCCATCAAGATCGTTTCCTCAACGGTGAATCCAGATGCCATAATCGCTTCCTTCACATCTTGTTTCTTAGTTTGAATGATTCCGGAAGCGATGAAATATCCGCCAGGTTTAACCACTTTCGCTACATCATCCGTAAAACGCATGATCACTTCGGCAAGAATATTAGCCACGACGATATCCGCTTGTTCATTTACACCATCCAGTAAATTGCCTTGTGAGACGGACACTTTATCCTGAACGTTATTTAGTTCCACATTTTGTTTGGCTGACTGTACTGCCACTTCATCCAAATCCAGGGACTGGATTCGTTTAGCGTCCAATAATGCAGCTGCAATACTCAGAACACCAGAACCAGTTCCTACATCAACGACTAAATCGCCAGGCTGTACCGTACGCTCCAGCGCTTGGATGCACATGACCGTCGTCGGGTGTGTACCCGTTCCGAAAGCCATGCCTGGATCAAGTTCAATGATCAATTCGTCACTGCTTACTGGAGTGTAGTCTTCCCATGTTGGCACGATGGTAAAACGTTCGGATATCTTGACGGGGTTATAATATTTTTTCCAAGCCGTCGCCCATTCTTCCTCATTCACTTCACTGATTGAAACAACATTTTTCCCAAGGTCTATATCAAAAAGAAGGAGATTATTGATTGATTCCTTAATAGCATCAATGGTATCGCCAAGGAAGCTGTTAACAGGCAGATAAGCCTTAATGACTACACCTTCATTCGGATAATCATCTGGGTTTAAGTGGTAGATTTCGCCAAAAACATTTTCTCGTTCCTTGACTAATTCTAGAGGATCCTCAATGACAACACCACTCGCACCTGCCTCATGAAGAATATTCGAAACAGGTTCAACCGCTTCATTCGTTGTTTGGATTGCAAATTCAGACCACTTCATAATCTACCAACTCCCAATTTGTTCTTTTACTTTTATTCACCTATCTTTAAAAGCACGCTTTACTTTTGAGAAAAAGCCATCATCTTGTTCATCTACACCTTGCCCGCTGATATCGCTGAACTCACGAAGCAGGTCCTTTTGTTTTTCCGTTAATTTCTTAGGCGTGACCACTAATACGACCACATGCTGATCTCCTTGGCCATATCCTCTGACATTCGGAACCCCTTTGCCTTTTAAACGGAAACGTGTGCTTGTTTGTGTACCGGCAGGAATCTTCAGCTTCACTTTTCCATGAAGCGTCGGAACTTCAATTTCATCGCCTAATGCTGCCTGGGCAAAAGTAACCGGCATTTCACAATAAATATCATCGCCATCCCGCTCAAAGAATTCATGGCTGCGCACATGGAAGACTACATATAGGTCTCCTGCCGGACCGCCATTGATTCCTGGCTCTCCTTGGCCGGTTACACGCAATTGCTGGCCATCATCAATTCCTGCTGGCACCTTGACTTGGATCTTTTTACGTTTTTGGACTTTTCCGTCACCGCCGCATGTTGAACATTTATTCGGAATGATTTTTCCTGTTCCTTGACAATGGTGACATGCTCTCCGGTTCACAATCCTTCCGAACGCTGTGTTTTGTTCAACATTCAATTGACCGGTTCCTTGGCAATGTGAACAATTTTCCACTTTTGTACCTGGTTTGGCACCGGATCCTTTACAAGTATCACAATTCTCTTCACGCGGAATTTCGATTTCAGTATCTTTTCCGAATGCAGCCTCTTCAAAAGAAAGTGTCATCGTATACTGTAAATCCGCCCCTTGACGCGGTGCATTAGGATCTCTCCTGCGTCCGCCGCCACCAAAAAAGCTACTGAAAATATCTTCAAAACCGCCGAAACCGCCAAAGTCCTGACCGCCAAAGCCTTGATTTGGATCTGTGTGTCCGAACTGGTCATAATGGGCCTTTTTCTGTTCGTCACTCAATACTTCGTAAGCTTCCTTGATTTCCTTGAATTTATCCGCAGCATCGTCCGCTTTATTAATATCAGGGTGATATTGTTTGGAGAGCTTTCGATACGCTTTTTTGATTTCATCCTTCGAAGCACTCTTCGAAAGGCCTAACACCTCATAATAATCGCGTTTACTCATATCTAAAATCCACTCCCGATTCGATTCACATAAAGGTAATATTATCACTGAACGAAGATAATAATCAACTAGAAAAGTACAATCGGCTTTAACACATTTTTGCAAATGATAGTGCCAGTGCCAATTTGCATACGTTTCCCACTAAAATCCAACGATTCCCCACCAGTGATTGCAACACTTCCAGACAATGATTCCATACACTGTAAAAAAGCCAAAGTCAAGATAACCTGACTTTGACTTTTTACAATGGCAGGCAGAAAAACTGCCCAATATATCAGTGTCCCGATTGGGTCACTTTTTATTTTTTCTCTTCTTCGTTAACTTCCGTGTATTCAGCATCAACCACATTATCGTCTTTAGCAGACTCGCCAGCACCGGCTTCGCCAGCTTGCTGAGCTTTTGCCGCTTCTTCATAAAGCTTCATTGTCAAAGCTTGAACGATTTCGTTAAGCGCATCTTTTTTCACGCGGATTTCTTCAAGCTCATTTTTCTCGATTGCAGCTTTCAGTTCGTCCTTCGCTTCATTCGCTTTTGTTACTTCCGCTTCGTCCACTTTACCTTCTAGATCTTTAAGCGTTTTTTCCGTTTGGAAAACTAATTGATCAGCTTCGTTACGAAGTTCGACTTCTTCTTTGCGTTGTTTATCGCTATCGGCATTTTCTTCCGCTTCACGGACCATGCGTTCAATCTCTTCATCAGAAAGTCCTGAAGATGATTTGATGGTGATCGCTTGTTCTTTGTTCGTACCAAGATCTTTCGCACGAACGTTCACGATACCGTTTTTATCGATATCGAATGTCACTTCAACTTGCGGAACTCCACGCGGTGCCGGTGGAATGTCACTCAATTGGAAACGACCAAGAGTTTTGTTATCCGCTGACATTGGACGCTCACCTTGAAGGACATGGATATCAACTGCCGTTTGATTATCAGCCGCAGTCGAGAATACTTGTGATTTACTTGTCGGAATCGTAGTATTACGGTCAATCAGTTTCGTGAATACTCCGCCCATCGTTTCAATTCCAAGTGAAAGTGGTGTTACATCAAGAAGGACAACGTCTTTAACATCCCCTGTCAATACGCCACCTTGAATGGCAGCACCCATAGCCACTACTTCATCAGGGTTCACGCCTTTGCTTGGTTCTTGACCGATTTCCTTTTTGATCGCTTCAACAACCGCAGGAATACGTGTAGATCCACCAACAAGGATTACTTTGTCGATTTCAGATGCTGAAAGACCAGCATCTTTCAATGCTTGACGAGTTGGTCCCATAGTACGTTCCACAAGACCAGTAGAAAGCTCATCGAATTTAGCTCTAGTCATCGTTACATCCAAGTGAAGCGGGCCAGCTTCTCCAGCAGTGATGAACGGTAAAGAAATTTGGGTTGAAGTTACGCCGGAAAGATCTTTTTTCGCTTTTTCAGCTGCATCTTTCAAACGTTGAACCGCCATTTTATCTTTTGAAAGGTCGATTCCGTTTTCTTTCTTGAATGCTTCAACTAAGTAATCGATGATGACTTGGTCGAAATCATCCCCACCTAGACGGTTGTCACCAGCTGTGGACTTAACTTCGAAAACGCCGTCCCCAAGTTCCATGATCGAAACGTCAAATGTACCGCCGCCAAGGTCGAATACAAGGATCGTTTGATCTTCTTCCGTTTTATCCAAACCGTATGCAAGTGCTGCAGCTGTCGGTTCGTTGATGATACGTTCCACTTCAAGGCCGGCAATTTGACCAGCATCCTTAGTTGCTTGACGTTCTGCATCATTGAAGTAAGCAGGTACAGTGATAACCGCTTTAGTAACTTTTTCGCCAAGATACTCTTCAGCATATGATTTCAAGTATTGAAGGATGATTGCAGAAACTTCTTGAGGTGAGTATTCTTTTCCTTCAATGACTTCTTTATGGTCGGTACCCATATGGCGTTTAATGGAAATGATCGTGTTAGGGTTTGTAATCGCTTGGCGTTTTGCCACTTCCCCTACTTGCCTTTCACCATTTTTGAATGCCACTACGGATGGAGTTGTACGGTTTCCTTCTGGATTCGGGATTACTTTTGGTTCCCCGCCTTCAAGTACAGATACACAAGAGTTTGTTGTACCTAAGTCAATACCAATAATCTTGCTCATAGTTTCACTACCTCCCAATTATTTATATGTAAAATCCTATTCGTTCACTTTTACCATTGCAGGTCGGATCACACGGTCTTTAAGAATGTATCCTTTTTGGAATTCCTCGACGACGATGTTCGAACCGAAGTTTTCATCTTGAACTTGCATGACCGCTTGATGCAAACGCGGATCGAACTCTTCGCCAACCGAACTGATCGGTTCGATGCCTTCTTTAGTCAATGCATCAGTAATCGCTTTATAGACCATTTCCATGCCAGATAGCAGGGATTTTGTCTGTTCATTATCCGCTTCGATTTTTGTAGCTCTTTCAAAATTATCAAGAGCCTCCACCAAATCACCAGCAATACTTTGAACTCTATATTTTTGAGCCGCCTCCATATCTAGCTTGGCACGGCGTCTTGAATTATCAAAATCGGCCTGCAGACGAAGATAACGGTTATCCATTTCTTCGATTTTCGCCTCAAGTTCGGCAATCTTTTCATGAGCCAATTGAAGTTCATCTTTTTCAACCGGAGTTCCCTCATGGTTTTCTTCCGCTGGAATTTCTTCTTCAGCGAAAACTGCTTCTGCAGCGCTTTCCTCGATTGTTTCATTTTCCAATGTTTGTTCTTCATTTTTATTTTCTGTCACAATCTCACCTCCCTAAAAGGGTTATACAATTTATGCTAAAGTAATATGCCAGGCCGCGGAATATACTCCTCCGCCACCTTAACAATATTACCTTTGCTACTATTTTTGATACAGTTTTGTCATCAGGGCCGTTAAATCTTTCGAGAAAAACGAAAGCAAACTGATCACTCTCGAATATTCCATCCTCGTCGGACCCAATATGGCCAATGTGCCAACTTGCTCCTGCCCGATTGAGTAGGTTGCCGTAATCAAACTGCAGTCATCGAGCACCGTGTTTTGATTTTCACGGCCGATCTTGACGTGGATGCCCGATGGATTTTGAGTAATAAGTTCATAAAATCCCTGTTCCTGCTCAATCATCGATAAAAGCGTGCTTACTTTAGCAATATCATGGAATTCCGGCTGCCTCAGCATATTCGTTTTCCCGCCGAAAAATATTTTTTCTGGCTTTGTGTCCGTCAGGGTCTCCGCAAGGATCGAGACCATCGATCCATAGTTATGAATGTGGCGGCTCAATAGAACTGCAACTTCCTTATAGATCTTATCCTTCAGATCAACTAGCGGAACATCGACCAAGCGGGAATTCAATATATTCACCATCTTTTCAATTTCGTTTATATCAAAAGAAGGCGGTAAGGAAATCATTCGATTTTCCACATGACCTGTATCCGTAATAATGATGGCTATTGCCGTTTCAGGACTTAAAGGAATGATCTGGATTTTTTTCAGCTTATGCTCATTCACTTTTGGCCCGAGTACAATCGCCGTATAATTCGTCAGTTCCGAAAGTATTTTCGCTGACTTCTGAACGATCTTTTCCAATTCATAAATTCGTTCTACAAAAACGGATTTTAATATCTTCATTTCATTCTTTTTCGGAGCTTGAGGAGAAAGTAAATGATCCACATAATATCTATACCCTTTTTCAGAAGGGATCCTACCGGAAGAAGTATGGGTTTTTTCTAAAAATCCCATTTCTTCAAGATCAGACATTTCGTTGCGAATTGTGGCAGAGCTGAACGTAATTTCATCTTTCTTCGACAAGCTTCGTGACCCGACTGGCTGGGCAGAATGGATGAAATCCTCGATTATCACTTGTAGAATCAATAATTGACGATCAGTTAGCATGTATGATCACCTCTGTTAGCACTCTGTCTCATCGAGTGCTAATATACTAATAAATTATCAAATGAAGCTTATGATGTCAACAATGAAAACCGCTAATTCATCGTTAAAATAACATGGATTTCCTTCAGTCGGAATCAATAACGCCTAAAAATGATTGGAACACTTCATTTCCCAGCAGTTTGCCCCGCTCAGTCAGACGTACAAACCCGTCTTCCACCTTCAGCAGACCCTTTACCGACCCTTCTTCGAGCGGTTTCCTGAAAATCTCCGTCATTTCAACAAAAAATTTACCCTTAAAGATTTCCAATGAAACTCCTTCCGTTTTCCGGAGCCCCAAAAACATCTCCTCTTCCATCCGTTCATGAAGCGGTACCGGGTGTTCTTCCAACACAGGCAGCTCGTTCGCCAGCAATGGCGTAATATATTTCTTGACAGGCCCATGATTGGCCACCCTTTTACCTCCAGTATAGCCATGTGCACCTGCACCAATCCCATAATACTCCGCATTATTCCAATATGTCAGGTTGTGCCTGCTTTCAAACCCAGCTCGGGCAAAATTACTGATTTCATATTGGTGCAGACCATGCTTCTCCATCTCTTCCATCAGCCTCTCATACATCGAAGCCTCGAGCTCCTGCGGCGGCAGGTTCAATTTACCCCTTCGCATCTGATTATAAAAAACCGTCTTCGGCTCAACGATCAATGAGTAGCTGGAATAGTGCGGCAATTGAAGGGCAATCGCTTTATCCAGCGTATCCTTGAAATCTTCCATCGTTTGGCCCGGCAATCCATAAATCAAGTCGATGCTTATATTCGTAAAGCCAACCTCTTGGGCCAATTGAATCGTTTCATATACTTCAGAGGCCCGGTGAGTCCGGCCAATTCGTTTTAATAATTCATCATTGAAGCTTTGCACGCCAAAGCTAAGTCTATTGACACCTGAATCAAAAAGTATCTCGAGTTTTTCCCTCGAAAGATCCCCTGGATTGGCTTCGAATGTATATTCAGCCTTTTTAGGATCAAAGGGCAGGGTTTCATTGATTGCTTCACATAAGAATGCAAGCTGCTTTTCATCTAGAGAGGTCGGTGTCCCTCCACCGACGAAAACCGTATCCAAACCTGCAGTCGGGTATTCGGAAAGCTGCATCACCATTTCCCTTTTCATCATCTGTAAATATTCGTCGACCGGCTGCCCCTGCAAAAATACTTTATTGAAATCACAATAATGACAAATATGTTCACAAAATGGTATATGGAGGTAGGCGCTTTTGATCATTGTGTTCACAACCTTTTAATCGAATGAGTCGATAGAAAAAGAGGCTAGATCTCCTCTACCCTCTTTTTTCTAACTATCGTTTATTTTATTTATTTTTTGGGTGTCGTATCATCCATTTTCAAAACAGCCATGAAAGCTTCTTGCGGCACTTCAACAGAACCTACTTGTTTCATCCGCTTTTTACCTTCTTTCTGTTTTTCGAGCAACTTACGTTTACGGGAAATATCGCCGCCGTAACATTTAGCCAATACGTTTTTGCGCATTGCACTAATCGAAGAACGGGCTATGATTTTCTGCCCGATTGCCGCTTGGATCGGCACTTCAAATTGTTGTCTTGGAATCAGCTTCTTCAATTTTTCAACAATGACTTTACCGCGTTCATAAGCAAAGTCCTTATGAACGATGAAACTTAAAGCATCGACAGTTTCAGAATTCAATAAGATATCCATCTTCACAAGCTTGGACGGCTTGTAGCCGATCAACTCATAATCGAATGAAGCATAGCCTCTTGTATTGGATTTCAATTGATCGAAGAAATCATACACGATTTCCGATAATGGAATTTCGTAATGAATGCTCACACGAGTCTCATCGATATATGCCATATCAATGAAGTTACCGCGTTTATTTTGACAGATCTCCATGATCGCCCCAACAAACTCCGTCGGTGCCATCATCGTTGCTTTGACATATGGCTCCTCGACCCGTTCGATCTTTTGAGCATCAGGCATATTGGACGGGTTATCCACTTGCAGGACCGTTCCGTCTGTTTGGACCACATCATAAATAACACTAGGTGCAGTGGTGATCAAATCGATTTTGAATTCTCGTTCAATCCGTTCCTGGATAATTTCCATATGAAGGAGTCCAAGGAATCCGCAACGGAAACCGAAGCCCAATGCTTGCGATGATTCCGCTTCGAACTGAAGCGCTGAATCGTTCAATTCCAATTTCTCCAATGCATCCCGTAAATCATTGAATTTCGATGCGTCAATCGGGTATAAACCGCAATATACCATCGGATTCATCTTCCTGTAACCCGGCAATGGTTCTGTCGCACTATTCACGGCACTTGTAATCGTATCACCAACAGTCGTATCACCAACGTTTTTAATGGATGCAGTAAGGAAACCTACATCACCGACGTTCAGTTCATCCAACAGCTGGGTCTTAGGGTTGAAGACACCCAGTTCGGTAACATCGAATTCCTTGCCAGTGGACATCATTTTGATTTTGTCGCCCACTTTAACGGAACCCTCGACAACACGGATATAGGCAACTACACCGCGGTACGCATCAAACAGTGAATCGAAAATAAGCGCCTTGAAAGGAGCCTCTGGATCACCTTGTGGAGCTGGAACCAATTCAACGACCTGTTCCAAAATCTCCTCGATTCCGATTCCGGCTTTAGCCGAAGCCAGGACTGCATCGGAAGCATCCAAACCGATCACTTCCTCGATTTCTCCACGCACCCGTTCCGGATCTGCACTCGGCAAATCAATTTTATTGATGACCGGAATGATTTCAAGGTTATTGTCCAAAGCTAGATACACGTTTGCAAGAGTTTGGGCCTCGATACCCTGTGCCGCATCGACAACAAGGACAGCGCCTTCACACGCTGCAAGGCTTCGTGACACTTCATACGTAAAATCGACATGTCCCGGTGTATCAATAAGATGGAAGATATATTCTTCTCCATCTTTCGCGTTATATTTCAATTGAATCGCATTCAATTTAATCGTAATTCCGCGCTCACGCTCTAAATCCATGGAATCCAACAGCTGACTCTTCATTTCACGCTGAGTCATGGCGTTCGTTTTTTCAATGATACGATCCGCCAATGTAGATTTACCATGATCAATATGAGCGATGATGGAAAAGTTACGAATTTTTGATTGTCTTTTTAATTTTTCTTCTCTATTCATGACGTTCACTCCCACTAGTCGACACAATACACTATTTTTTATTATATCAATAGAAAATGCAAGATTCAACAGAATAGTTACAAAAGAAGCATCATTGCAGGGCAAAGGATAAAAAAAGGCTGCATTCCGGATTCGGATGCAGCCTTTTGGCAGGGCCCACTCAACTTATTTCATACCTAAATCATATCAATCAGAGCTTGAAAGGCACCTGATATGGACTCTCCAAGCGTTTTACCGATCGATGAAAAAAAGTTGAAGGCCTTCATTTCTTCAAGTTTTTCTTTTTTCGTCTCTAAATCATGACTTGTTACTTTTTCGCCAAGGATATCCGCTTCCATCTCCCCCTGGTCCGATTGGTTAATAATGAATGCACTATTCAAAGAGGGATCTTCATACCCCTTCATTTTTTTCATCCCGTCGTTCGCTTGCTGCATCCCAATCAGAACACCTAAAAATAATACGAGCACGATCCCTGTACATTTCAACCAAAATCGAACCATGATTAAGAGAACCCCTTTCAAATTACTTCGCTTCCGAATCCCCGGTCGGGTTATCCACTGCTTTGGCATCCCAGTAAAACTCACTGAAAACATCGCTAAAGGCATCAACGGTCAAGTACATTTCCTCGAAAGTATTATCAACACCGCCAATTTCAATGAGCATGGAATTGCCTGATAAATCCTGATTGTACACTCCATTCTGCCCCGCTCCGCCTTGTTTCATAACCCCGCGTGAAATCCCAGGGTATTTTTTCTCCAAAGCTTTATGAAGCTTATTGGCAAGCGCGGCATTTTTTTCGAAGTTCGGGTTATTGCCCCCGATCACGAAGGCAATCTTGGCATAATCTTTACCGTTAATGTTAATGGTCGTATGTTTTTTTCGTTTCGAATCACGATGAATATCAATCATATATTCTAGATCTTTGTTAGTGGCCAATGCCGTCTGAACAGACTTTCGGGATTCTTGATAGGATTTGGCATAATTCAATCCTTTATTATTGAGATTTCCCATGATATCCGTTTTATCGAGCGAGGAACCAATCCCCTTATCAGCCAGATCTTCAACCATCCGTTCCCCGAGTTTCGTAATATTGATTTTAGAATGGTAGGCCAGATCCGGATTGGTCACGCCTTTTAAATAAGGAAGGTACGATTCCCGGTTATGGCTATGGTATATCTCGACCACCTTCCGTCCATTGGTCGTTTGTTTCGGCTGATTGGCCACTCCTTTTTCCGGTTCTTCAATCCCATCCAGATTTTGCAGGGATGCATCCCTTTCTTCATTCAGGACGTCTACGGGCGGCGAGGATTCGTACGGCATATTCGTATAATTCGTTCCTTCCCCAGCAACGAGGATCTCATTATCAAAAATCGAAAAGCCAGGTAGTTCCCTGCCAAGTAAACTTCGCGGGTCCTCGAGTGAAATGTTTGTCGCGACTTTTATCAATTGATTCGTGATCACTGATTCCTGCTTACCTTCCGGCAGGGCATTAAAAAGATAATGGTTTTCATTGGCCAGCATCGAGAACAGCATTTTTCCCGAGAATTGGTTGGCTACAGTATGTACGGAATTAGAAGATATCCGATACTCCGGTCTTAGGGAAGTCATGACCCCGCTGACTGAAAAAACAAAAAGAAGCAAGGCGAGAATACCTAGAAAAGTTTTTATTATTGTTGATCCGTGAACGGCTGTTATGATTCCTGGGGAATTTCTTCTTTTCATCCTTCCACCCTCTCTATAGCTTGTCTATTAATACCTATGACTTTGCTAGAAAGGGTAGAACACCATTTTTGGGCACTGAAAGTGATTTAACGGGTGTAGTAGCCGGTATTATCCTGATTTATTGAATGATGCAAGGCTGCATTTAAACCATTGGCTATCAAATTGGCCATATCCTCAATGAAAACATCGACTTCTTTCGGTGTAACCATTAAATTTTGACCAAGCGGTGACAGCACCTCATAAATCAATTTCCGTTTCTCTTCATCAGGGAGGACACCTATCATTCCCAAGAAGGTTTGGCGTTCCTTTTCACCTGGCATATCCTCTTCTGTCAATTTCGTGCGTTTCCCAAAACTGAATCCAGCGGGTGCCAACGATCGTGATGGCCTGTCCCCTTCATTCAGTTCCTTGCCAAAGTGCTTCAAAATATAATCTATCGTATCGCTGGCAATGGATACGGCATCCACGACAGTAGGTATTCCAATGGCTATAACAGGAACTCCCAGTGTATCCTGGCTCAATTCTTTTCGTTTATTTCCAACACCAGACCCTGGATGGATACCTGTATCCGTAATTTGAATCGTGGAATTCACCCGTTCGATCGAACGTGCAGCCAATGCGTCAACGACGATCAGGAAATCAGGATTACTTTTTTCGATGACTCCTTTAATGATGTCACTCGTCTCGATTCCCGTAATCCCCATCACCCCGGGGGAAATCGCACTGACCGGCCGATAGCCTTCCTTGACGGACTCCGGCTGCAATTCGAACAAATGCCTTGTGACTACAAGGTTTTCAACGACTGCTGGTCCAAGAGCATCGGGAGTAACATTCCAATTACCAAGACCCACAACCAAACAACTGCTTTCTTTGGTGATTTTATTCCGTTTCAAGAAGTAAGCCAGTTCGTTGGCGAACACCTTTTCCACCCGTTGCTGCGTTTCCGTATCTTGCTGGCGGATGCCCTGCACTTCGATGGTCAAGTAACTGCCCTGTTTCTTTCCGATTTCTTTTTCACCCTCAGCCGTGACCTCCACCAAGGATACCTTCAGATCATCCACTTCTTTTTCCTTAATAATGACCCCTTCGATACGGGATACATCAACTTCCTCTACAACACCTTTATGTTCAAGCGCAATTTCCTTTGCTTCTATCGCCAAATCTGTACGAATTCCGTATTCACTAAGGTCCAAATTATTCTCCATAACGGCCTCCTGATGTTTGAATTGTATCTAATCTAGTATTTTCAATAGTCTCTCTTAAACATTCTGTCATTTTTGCTTTTTTATTATTCATTTTTTTGGTACAATGAGTGATGACGAGATGAATTTATTCCCGAAATTATAATTCCTTTTCGATTCTCAATCTGAAGTATTGCATATTTATGAGCAGTCTGATAGAATATCACTTGTGCTATTTGATATGGATTTGAAAAGTCGAGTTCATATAATCTCGATTTCTTTGTAGGAGGTGAACGGAATGCCAAACATTAAATCTGCTATTAAACGTGTAAAAATTAACGACAAAAAACGCGTTCATAACATTACTGTTAGATCAACTATGCGTACTACAGTGAAAAACGCTGAGGTTGCATTAGCTGGTGAAAACGTTGAAGCTGCTAAAGAAGCTCTTTTAACAGCTGCTGTGAAATTAGACAAAGCTGCATCTAAAGGATTAATCCATAAAAATGCGGCAGCCCGTAAAAAATCTCGTTTAGCGAAAAGACTTAACGCTCTTAACGCATAATGACAAAAAATAAACGATCCAACCGGATCGTTTTTTTTGTGCCGTTTTATGCATAAAAAAGGTGACAGGATATCTGCCACCTTTTTTATCATCTAATTTTTAGAAGCAGCAGCTCAAGCGTGATTGCCTTATCTGCTTGGCCGGTCTTCATTTTATAATCCGCTTCCGCCAAGTCGTCCATGATGCTCAACAGTTCGCGTTCCTGGAATTTCCCCGTCTTTTCAAGTGCCAGCTTTACCCGGTAAGGGTGCACCTTCAGTTGACCCGCAATCTTTTGCTGGCTATAGCCCTGACGGGAAAGCTCCTTCACTTGATACATGAGCCTGACCTGACCTGCAATGACACTCAAGATCTTGATGGGCTCTTCATTCTGCCTGAGAAGATCGTGCAGTATCGTCATGGCACTCTCCATCTTTCGCTGTAACACATGATCAACAAGCGTGAAGATATTCTGTTCAAGGGATTTAGCGACCAGCTTTTCCACTATCTCGACCGTAATGTGTTTATCAGCTTCAGCATAAAGCACCATTTTATCCAGTTCATTCGTCAGCATCATCAGATTCGTTCCTGCAAGTTCAAGTAAAAGCTCTGTTGCCTGCTCATCTATTTGGACTGAAGAAGCTTCGACCCTCTCCTTCACCCACCCCTTTAATTCATGATCACCAAGCTTCTTCGCTTCAACGAGAACTGCCTTACGCTTCAGTTCCTTGGTGATTTTTTTTCGTTCATCCAGTTTCTCATAAGGTGCGGTCAATACGACAATAGAATAAGGGACCGGGTCGGCCAGATACGCTTCCAGTCTTTTCACATTATGTTCAACTCTTGACTTTGTTTTTTCAGCTGTCAAAAAAAATGGGTTTTGCATGAAAACAAGGCGCCTTTCCCCGATGAACGGGAGGGTTTCGACATCCTCAAGCGCAGTTTCAACAGGCGTCTCTTCTAAATCGAATTGAGCAAAGTTAAAATCCATCTCATCTTCGTGAAGGACATTCTCGATCAATAGCTGCTTCGTTTCATTAATTAAATAGGCTTCTGTCCCATATAACAAGTATACTGGCGCGAATTGCCCTTTTTTTATACTTTTCCAAACGTCTAATACCAATAGAATCCGCCTCTTTACTATGTATTCTTCTCTAATGGTATAGGTGGATGGACCATTTGACAAGCTATAAAGGGAACTAGCCCTAAAAAGGGCTAGTTCCGGATCTATATGAACACTTTCAAGAAAGGCCCGGGTAAACTCCCTTGAAAGCGGGTAGAGTATTCATGTAGAACAAAAAATGAGCTTTTCTCTTTCGCTTACTTTGTTTGTACTTTTATTTTGACCTCAAAATCCCAAACTATTTGTGTCAACTCTTGTCAGTAAAGGAAATGAAGGAATGAAGCCTGTAGATTTTTTTTTGGTAATGTTTTATACTATTAGCAGAAATAGGAGGGGTAAATAATGAACGAATTCGAAAAGAATGTTCAGTCAAAAACAGATGACGTCGCTGATTCCGCTATAGGATTCATCGGTTCTTTTGTATTTTTCGCTGCCATGTTCACCATAGCGGTCGTCATTAAAGCTGTCGGATCCTGATTTCTTTAACTACATGCACTTATTTTTCCTGATGGAGGCTGCCGCTGCAGTCTCTTTCTTTTTGATTTTCTACATACTATGGGAGTGTCTTCCGAAAGGTTCCACTGCTTTTGTAATACTTGTAAATAATAGAACCATCCTCATCCGTCCTGAACACCTTTATGCCATTTTTCTCAAGATTCCCAATTACGTCTCCATGAGGGTGGCCGTAGCGATTATCTTTTCCAACTGAAATAAGCGCCGCTTTCGGCTGTATCTGTTCAAGGAAGGCCGCGGAAGAAGTAGTTTTACTGCCATGGTGTCCAACCTTCAAGATATCCGCCTGCAACTGCGGAAAGGTGCTCAATAGTTCCTTTTCCCCTTCTTCTCCCATATCACCGGTTAATAACCATGACAATCCCCCAAGCTCCGTGAATAGGACTATGGATGAATCATTCTTATTTTCTTTTTCCTCATATGGACTTAGCACAGCAAACGGCGCTCCGCCCGCCACCCAATGGTCCCCCCTTCTCAGGACATTCATTTTCATTTTTTTATCTCTTGCCATGGACACAAAATCCATATCCCTATATTGTTCTTCACTCCAGCCTCCAATGATGATCTCCCCAACTTTGAAATTTTCAATCAATTCTTTTGCACTCCCCATATGATCTGCATCCGGATGGGTTAAAATGAGTTTGTCCAATTGGTGGATCCCTTTACTTTTCAATAATGGAATAATGATATCATCCGCGGTGTTGAACTTCTTTCGCTTTTGTGCCCACGTTTCGATTGGAAATGTAATTTGCCCACCCGTATCGATCAAATAATTGCCGCGATTGAACGGCAGGATAATTAAAATGGAGTCACCTTGTCCAACGTCGATGATCTGTACTTCACCAAAAGGAGAGAACTTTTGTAAATTATATTGAAAAAGCAAAAGGACAATCATTATTCCGCACCAGATTTTACTTTTTTCAAAAGATACATCCCAAGTCAGGTATAGCCCTAAAAGGGAAATAACGAGTAATGCCATCATGATGAAGGGTGGTTTTCCGAAAGGGATGGAAGCCAGCGGCAAATCCGATGCTGCATCCGCGGCTTTATTGCAGAGTACGAATGTGAAATTCAATAACGATATGAGGGGTTGCCCCAAGGGAGGCAGCAATAAATGAATAAGGAGGGAAATCAGTGAAAGTGGCAGCAATATGATGGAATAAAGCGGAACATACAATACGTTTAGAAACACACCAAGAAAGGATACTTCAAAAAAGTGAAAAAGCAAAATCGGAAGGGCTGCCAATTGGCAGATGGAACTGATGATGAATAGCTGCGTTGTTTTCTTAGGATATTGCAGGAAAATGCTTGAAGACATGATAATGGAGAAAGTGACGGCGAATGAAAGCTGAAAACCTATATCATAGATCATATTAGGCCGAAAAAACAATAATGCCATATAGGTCGATCCGATTGCGGCACCCGCCGAGATCCGCTTCTTGAATAGCAGGATTAGAAAGAAAAGCATAGCCATTAAACAGGATCTCACCACAGATGGACTGGCACCTGAAAGTAACATGTAAACCGGAAGGAAGATCAAGATGGCCACCATCATTCTTTCCCGTGTAATCCCAACCCTGATGCCGAAGTAAAATAACATCCCCGTTAAAAAACTGACATGGAGACCGGAAATCGCCAGTAAATGAACTAGACCCAACCGCTGATAATTAGTAAGGTGACCTTCATCTATATATGACTGGTCGCCGAATATGAGAGCTGTGACAAAACCACTCGATTCTTCCGGAAAGTGTTCCCTAATATACGTAATTCCCTTCAGGCGCAAATTACGAATCGAAACTGGAATCGAGTTTCCAGCCTTTTTGCATTCTTCAAATGAAATGGAATTCGCTTTGAATATCCATTGGATGCCTTGGCGGAAAAGATAACGCTGGTAATCGAAACTGTTTTCATTCCTGTTTTCGTCGGGAATATGCAATGTCCCTTCTGCCGGACATGATAAACCGATTCGCAGAAACCGACTCAGCATTTCCTGTTCCAATTCGGTCGTGATTTTATAACGAAGCACGAGCCGTTCACCTTTCTCACCGCGCACGAATCCTTTTAATGAATTTCCATCTATGTTCGGTTGGTCGGTAAATGTGATGATAAAGCGACTTTCCGTTCCATGATAGGCAGTTTTGTTTCGGTGATCGGAGAAGGAGGCGGCCCCTAAAAATATCCCCATGATCACCAAATGAAAACTAAGGGCCTTCACGCTTAACCCCACAGAAAAATAAAGGAAACAGAGAAAAATAAGGATTATGATCAGCAGCCTCACATTAAAAAAAGAATGGGCCGTAACACCAAATGTAGCCGAAACCGCTAGTAAAATAAGATGTCTAGCCATGCCTGCCCCCCGTCCTATTTAATTTTCAAATATCTGATTGGCCTGCTTTTCCAACTCCAATAAATCTTCTTTTTTCAGGTCTGTTCGTTCAAGTTGAGCCAGCAATGAGAATACAAAGTCCTTTTTTTGTTTTCCATTAACATCGATGGCCCCTTTTGCTTCAACCTTCTCGGTCTTAACACCAGCCTGTTTGAATAATTCCAGGGCATATGGATGATTTTTGTAATCCTCTGCATAATAAACAGCCTTTATGCCAGCTTGAATGAGTGATTTACAACACTGAAGACACGGAAAATGCGTCACATATATTTCTGCCCTATCAGTAGGTACCCCAAATTTCGCACATTGTAAAAGAGCATTCATTTCTGCATGTATCGTTCTGACACAATGATTATCAATTACATAACAGCCGTCATCAATACAATGCGTCCCTCCCGCAATGGACCCATTATATCCCCCAGCAATGATTCGGTTATCCCTGACGATGGTCGCCCCTACAGTGAGGCGTGTACATGTGCTTCTTAAAGCTAATAAATGGCTTTGCGCCATGAAATATTGATCCCAACTAATCCTGTTCATGTTTTATCCCCTTACCACTAGATTGATTTTCTTCAATTTTACCCTCTTCCTGGCCATTTGTGTAGCATATTCAATCATTCATTTCACCGAAATGGAATCCCGTAACCTTTCAAACGTTTTTTCTCCGATTCCCGTTACTTTCTTCAAGTCATCAACCTCCTTGAATTTCCCTACCGTTTCCCTGTATTCGAGGATTGCATTCGCTTTGGATGGTCCAATTCCCGTCAAGGTTTCCAAATCTTCCTGTGTAGCTGCATTCAAGTTCACCAGTCCTCCTGATGTCCTCCCAGAGACGGCATCACCAGACGACCCGACTTGTATATTCTCCAATTTCCCTTCGTCTTCTTCACCTATTTCCGGTACATAAATGACCATTTGGTCTTCGACGATTTGGGCAAAATTCACTTTATCCTTATCAGCGTTGTCCGTAAAACTGCCCGCAGCCGAAATCAAATCGATCACCCGGTCACCTGCCTGTGCAGTGAATATGCCAGGGGACTTGACCGCTCCTTTAACGTCCACTTTAATGATCTCAGGTTCGGCAGGCGTTTCATCTTCATTTTCTTTAACTCCAGCTTCTTTTGCAGGAATGGAAAATATATCTTCCGTATCAGCCGGCTCCCCCCCTTGTTGCAAAAAAAAGTAAATGCCCGCTGCCACCAATGCCACGGCAACGGTTATCATCATCCATTTCTTTTTAAAAATCCCTTCCATTTCTTTACCTCCTTGTTGGATTTCGCACGATACATTGTCATAGGACAGATTAAAAATACATAGTGTTTTTAGGAGAATCGAATCGCTTTAAGTGAGAGGAGTTGATCGGAATTGAAGAAAATCGGTGTTATCGGAACCGGAAATATGGGTACCATTTTAATCGAGGCATGGCTGGAGGCAAAAATATTGAATCCGGCAGATTTAATCATTACAAATCGCACGCTTTCCAAAGCATTGGCGCTGAAAGAAAAACACCCTGGCATCAAGGTTGCGGAAAGTGCAGCCGAAATCGTCCAACAAGCGGACTTTATCTTTCTCTGTGTAAAACCATTGCAAATTAACAGCCTATTACAGGGCATCAAACATCATATAAAAAGGGATCAGCTGGTTATTTCCATCACAAGCCCGCTTTCAGTCTCCCAGCTTGAATCCGCCGTGAATGCCCCTTGTGCGCGTTTTATCCCGAGCATAACGAACCGTGTGGGTTCAGGGGTATCGTTACTAAGTTTCAGCAAGAGCTGCAGTAAGGAGAAAGTGTCAGCTTTATTTGATTTGGCCTCCGCCATATCGGCACCGGTCATCATAGAAAACGATATCACCCGGGTAGCTTCCGATATCGTCAGCTGCGGTCCTGCTTTCTTCAGCTATTTAGCACAAGCGTTTATTGACGCGGCTTGCCAAACGACGAAGATAGATAAAGAAACGGCTACGACTTTGACTGAGAATATGCTGGTTGGCTTAGGGGAACTGCTCGGTAAAGGGGTTTATACATTGCCGACTTTACAGGAAAAGGTTTGTGTAAAGGGTGGAATAACAGGTGAGGGGATCAAGGTTTTAGAAGCTGAAACCGGGGAAATGTTCCATCATCTTTTTCAAGCGACACATGAAAAGTTTGCAGAGGATCTTCATGAAGTTGAAAAGCAGTTCGGCCATCCTTATTAATATTCGTAATCAAGATCTTTAACTCCTTCTAAAAGTATAAAAAAGAAGAGGTCAGACCTCCGCTCGTACAGAATGATGTACGGACAGGGGTTCTTGACCTCTTTATCATTTACTGGCTGCAAATAAGATTCTTTCGGTTTCCGCTACAAGCGGTGCGTCTTCAAGATCCGCCAGAATTTCAGAAACCGTAAAACCTGCTTGCTCCAGCCACTTTTTATATTGTTCAACCGGATAGGTCCGTTGGTAATGCAACTCATCAAATCGGTCATAAAGGCCGCTTTCATCGTCCCTTACGAAAAAACTTAAATCATGTTCCACACTGTAAGGCTCTTCACCCGGGAAGCAGTCCCATATATAGGACACTTCTTCACCATTGACAGCAAACGTATTATCACGGAAGATCTCTTCCATTTTATAAATGGAATGGACATCAAACAAAAATAATCCGCCATCCTTCAAATGCTCATGAACCCGGCTGAACGTCTTGACTATATCTTCCTCATCGCGAAGGTAGTTCAGCGAATCACAAAAAATCGTGACACAATCAAATTGGCCAAGTCCTTCGAGTTCTGCCATATTCTGCTGGAAAAGCGGAATCGATAATCCAAGCTTAACCGCTTTTTCATTGGCAACAAGAAGCATTTCATCAGATAAATCCACACCGGTGACTTCGAATCCGTGTTGCGCCAATTCAACGGTCATCTCCCCGGTTCCACACGCTAAATCCAAGACTTTCCTTCCGCCAATTCCATACTGTTCCAGCTTCGCCGTAAGGATCATCAGCCATTTTTCATAAGGCGCGTCCTTCATCAATTCATCGTATACATAGGCAAAGCGTTCGTACGTCATGAAGTCAGTTCACTCTCTAGATCTTCAAAAGGTGCATCTCCCCATAAACGTTCGAGGTTATAGTAGTTTCTTTCATCTTTATGGAAAATGTGGGCCACTACATCGCCAAGATCGACAAGCACCCATTTCGCCTCGTCAAAACCTTCAAGACGTTTTACAGTGATTCCGGATTCATCAGCTTTGCTCTTCATTTCACGGGCTATTGCTTGTACTTGTTTTTCAGAATTACCATGGCAGATCAAAAAGTAATCCGCTACAAGGGAAATACCTTGCATATTCAATGCCACGATATCCTCCGCTCTTTTATCATCCGCCGCTTTTGCTGCAATTACTAGAAGTTCACGTTCAGTCATTACATCTTCTCCTTCAAATTCATGATCAAATCATTATATGTCTTAAATGTGTCAGGGTAAATTGCCTGATTTCTTTTCATTAAAAAAACAACTGTATTCCTTAAGGCCTGAATGACAGCATGATCCAAATTTTGCTTTGCCGTCTGCCTGACTTCGTCGACACCGGGAAAAGAACGTCCCGGCTCAATATAGTCAGCAAGGTATACGACTTTATCCATAAGGCTCATGCCAACCCTGCCAGACGTGTGATAGGCAATCGCATCCAAGATTTCAGCGTCCTGGATGCCAGCTTCCTTTTTCACCAGATAAGCCCCGACAGGAGCGTGCCACAGCTCCATATTGTATTCAAGTAACGCCGGGTCCATTTTTTCAGCGATTATTATTTGCTCCATTTCCTCTTTTGGACGAAATTTTGCATAATCATGGAAAATGGCTGCCAGTTCGGCTTTTTTGACGTCGGCACCATACCGTTCAGCAAGTTCAATCGCAGACTCGGCCACACCCAAGGTATGAATGTACCTGCGCTCGGTGATTTGTTCTTTGACCAGCGCCAATGCTTTCTCACGATTCATATAAACCATTCCCTTTAATATACTTCACCACTGGATCTGCTATTAAATATTTCACGGTTTTCCCCGTTCTTAACTTCCTTCGTATCATGGAAGACGAAATGAACATCTGGGGGACTTTCACCATCGTGATTGGGTATAAGGTCTTTTCGTTATATCCAGGGCGCTTCACCCCGACGAAATTGACCATATGCACCAGCTCGTCGATACGGTGCCAATTTGGTAAGTACTCAATCATATCTGCGCCAATTATGAAATAGAACTCATTGGTTGGCTCAAGTTCTTTCAGCAATTTTATTGTGTCATACGTATAAGATGTGCCTTTTCTTTCTATTTCAATACCCTCAATATAAAAAGATGGGTTTCCGGCTATCGCGTTTTCCAACATGGCCAGCCTGTCCATATCGGTTACTTCCTCCGATTTTTCCTTATGTGGAGGAACGTGATTTGGCATGAACCTGATTTCATCTAGATTAAGGGCATCCAGCACTTCATTCGCTATAATTAAATGCCCGATATGCGGAGGATTGAATGTACCGCCAAGAATTCCAATTTTTTTCATAGATAGGTTCCTTAAGGTAGTTTAAGTTGTTTGTTTTCTTTTGATTCTTTATACAGCACAATGGTGTTGCCGATAATCTGAACCAATTCCGCCCGTGCACCTTTTGATAAAGAAAGTCCCACATCATCGCGGTCCTCTTCACAGTTTTGCAGGATGCTGACCTTGATTAATTCACGTACTTCAAGCGCCTCACCAATTTGCTTGATGAGATTATCATTGACGCCGCCTTTACCAACTTGAAATATTGGATTGAGGTGATGGGCCTTTGATCGTAAAAATCTTTTCTGTTTTCCAGTTAACATGTGTTACCTCCTAGTTTGTTCAAGACAATATCTGTCATTCTTGCTGTATCCGGCATAATGCCTGTCCATATCTCAAATGCGAGCGCGGCCTGGTTGATGAACATCCCCAAACCATTTTGCGTTTCCGCCCCTTTTTCCCCCGCTTCACGCAGCAGTTTGGTTTGCAGAGGGTTATAGATGATATCACTGACAATTGCACCGGTTTTAAGCTGGTCGACCTTCAACGGTGAATGATCCAATTCCGGGCTCATTCCTGAAGAAGTCGTTTGGATGATTAAATCATATTGTGATAAGCTTTCTTCCGCTTCGATAATCGAGAGTGCCTTCGATACTTTATCATATGGGCAATCAGAAACAAGCTGGGCCGCCCTTTCCTTTGTCCGGTTTGCAATATCAACTTGCTTTACCCCTTCTTTTACGAGGGTAAAATAAATCGCACGCGCAGCACCGCCCGCTCCGATCACTAACGTTTTTTTAGCCTTGATGTCACCTGATATTTCATCGCATAAGGATTTGAAAAATCCTTTTCCGTCTGTATTATACCCTATAAACCGACCATTTTTGTTAACAACCGTATTTACAGCCCCGATTGCAAGGGCCAGTTCATCCACTTCATCAAGGAAAGGGATGATTGAAGTCTTATGAGGAATCGTGATGTTAAACCCTTCTATACCAAGGGCTTTCATGCCTTTCACGGCATCGTTCAAACCTTCTTTCGTCACATGGAAATGATGATAAACCGCTTCTATATTTTCTTTTTCAAATGCATCATTATGGATGTCCGGTGACATCGAATGTGCAATTGGATCTCCCATTACCCCATAAATCTTTTTCATAGACTAGACGACCCCTATATTTAGATTAATGATTTGCGAACGATCACATTGACGCCCTTTGGAACATGTGCAACGATTTTAGCTCCCGGCTCATTGACCGTCACCCAGCCAAGACCAGAAAACACAATATCCATTTTACCATCTTTCAAGGAGAATTCATGTGGAATCAGCTTCGGAAACTCCTCGATTTGTTCAGGCCGCGGGGGCGTCAGTAATTCCCCGGCATGGTTTTTATACAATTCATCGGCATTTTCAAGTTTCGTACGGTGAATATTCAATTCATTCGAAAGGTAGCAAGTCAATGAACGCCTTCCGCCTGAGACATAGTCCAACCGGGCCAACCCTCCGAAAAATAGCGTCTGCGCTTCATTCAGTTGGTACACTCTCGGCTTGATTTCCTTTTTCGGCATGATCACCTTGAAGTCCCGCTTGTCCACATAATGAGCCATTTGATGATGATTAATGATTCCAGGTGTATCGATCAATGCCTTTTCATCATCCAAAGGAATTTCGATCATATCCAAGGTAGTCCCAGGGAAATGGGAAGTCGTGATGATATCACTTTCTCCGCTCACTTCTTTTATAAGCCGGTTGATGAAAGTCGATTTCCCTACATTCGTACAGCCCACCACATAGACATCTTTACCTTTGCGATACCGCTCGATCGCATCAGCCGCTTCAAGTATGTGCTTTCCCTTTTCCGCACTGACAAGCAGGACATCAACCGGGTTAAGACCCAATTCCTTGGACGATTGCTTCATCCAATTGATCAACTTGTTCGTTTTTACGGATTTAGGCAATAAATCAACCTTATTTCCAATCAGAAGAACATCATTTCTTCCTACAAATCGATGCAGGCCAGGCAGCCAGCTTCCATTGAAATCAAATATATCGACGATCTTGACGATTAAAGAGTCGGTTTCGCCCACTTTATTCAAGATTTTCAAGAAGTCATCGTCTGTTAAGGAAACATCCTGAACTTCGTTATAATGTTTCAATTTAAAGCAGCGCTGACAAACGATGGTCTCCTTTTCCAGAGCTGATTTAGGGGCAAAGCCCAATTCCTTCGGATCTTCAGTCTGGACCTTCACACCGCAGCCGATGCACACTAATTCTTGATGATTATTCAATTGTGATCCTCCCATTCTATCATTCCTTTTCGTTTAAAAAACGCCATGATCTTTCTTTCAAAATAACGATTGATCCTCGTTCTGAATTCGTCGGTTTGCGCTACTGGGAGCACTAAGATCGTATGAAACCCGCCTCTGTTCCCTCCCAATACATCCGTCAATAACTGATCGCCGATTACCACCGTTTCTTCCAGTTTCAATCCCATTGCCTTTCGGGCTTTATGGAAAGCTCTTGCCATCGGTTTTCTGGCCTGGAAGATAAACGGAATGTGAAGCGGATCGGAAAAAGCCCGAACCCGATTTTCATTATTATTGGACACAATCGTCACTAAAATCCCATGATCCCGCATATTGTCGAACCATTTGATTAAATCGGGGGTGGCAGTTGGCCTGTCCCATTCAACGAGGGTATTATCCAAATCGGTAATGACTCCCTTTATCCCTCTTTTTTTCAATTCTTGAGGATCTATATTAAAAATGCTTTTAACATGTTCACTCGGCAAAAATAATTTAAGCATATTGACACCTCTATATTTTCGTTAAAATTTACCGTCTCCATCATATCGAATTTTCAGCACACTTTCAAAAAAAATTAGGAAAGAAGGGCTGACGGTAAAGAAACATCATAATGTATGTTCTCTGATATGGAAAGGCATTTTTTATTAAATAATGGGAAATTTGCAGGCAGACCATAACCAAAGAACTAATTATTCATAAAAGATTTCGACAAAAATTTCATTTATTCAATCTGTGGATAACTTTACTAACATTTTCCATACTGACATGCACCATTTCGCTCACCTTGTAAACAACTTAACCACAAGTTATCCACTTTTAGCTGTGGATAACAGAACGATTGTTCTCCACGTTTATTTCTGATACAGTAGGGGTACATCAAGGAAGACTTATCAATATATGCAAGTAAGCACCAAATTATTCCTCGTAATCCCTACTGGAGGTGAGCAGCCGCAAATGGCGTTCTGATGCAAAAACTATCTGATGACCTGTTGCTTGAATCCTATTTTAAAGCACAGAATTTAAAGTTGAGTACCGATTTCATCCGCCTCATAGAAACGGAAATTCATCGAAGATCCCTGACACATAAAATCCGATCAATATTCTAATATGAAATACATAGGCTGACATCAAATGTCAGCCTCTTATTTTCATTTGAAGTTAGACGGCTCTCATGAATCCGATTGTTTCACCAACACGGACATCAGCGGGAATCGATATGTTTCCTTCAAGTTCAAAACTTCCTTTTTCAAAAAGAAGCACCACTGTGGAACCGAAGCTGAAATAAGAAAATTCCTGTCCTTTTTCCAATTCATCCGATTCATCAGTAATGACGATCGAATTTATGAACATGGCACCGACTTTCACCATTGCCAGACTTCCCGCTTCATTTTGAAGTTCGGTTATTGTCCGGTAATTTTTTGATAAAGGCTCTTTTCCATATTTCATCCCCCATTTATTGACGGGGTACGATTTCCTTCCAAGGGTCCAACGTTTGACCACTGAACCCTTGATTGGTGCATGGATCCTATGGTAATGACTCGGGCTTAAGTACAGCACGAGATATTTGCCCCCTAAGTACTTTTCCAAAAAAAGCTCATCCCCCAGCATTTCCTCCATTGAATATACCTTTCCCTTAACGACGATATTTTTATCAGCACGTATCTCCCCTGAATCCTCAAGAACACCGTCCACGGGACAAGCTACCGCAGAAGGAACTGCCGTAATCGGCCTGGCATCCGCCTTTAACTGCCTGGTAAATAGCTCGTGCAGGTTAGTATAAGCTTTTACCTCCTTACCAAATTCCTGTTGATTAAGATTGAATGTTTTTACATAAAGTAAAATTAAAGGCCTGCTCCAGCGAGATTGGCTAAAATGCTTTAATAAACCTGATGAATACTGACCATTCGTCAGTTCAATAAGAATGCGATACAAAGACTGAAACAAATAAAACCACTCCAAATTGTAAAATTATTCTAAAATTCTCTTGCATAAATTGTGTTAAGTAAAATATTATTATATAATAAATACTTATGTTTCCTATATATTGTTTTAATTTGTTTCATTTGAAAGGAGGGAAAAGATGTTTTTATTACACGCCCTAGATCAAACCATTAAAAAAGTGAAAACACAAACAGCAAATATACTTACTTTAATCAATTTATCCCTTGGTGGATTTGCGATAATTGCCGTAATGCACGGCCAATTGAATTTAAGCCTGCTATTAATTTTCCTGGCTGCCCTTGCAGATCGCTTTGACGGTATGGTTGCACGGAAATTCAACATTGAATCGGAATTGGGTAAGCAACTTGATTCGATGTGTGACATCATATCCTTTGGTGTCGCACCAGCTCTATTATTATACCAAGGAATATTAATAGAATTCGGAGCACCTGGCACACTCTTCACGGTTTTCTATATTGGCTGTGGCGCATTTCGTCTCGCCCGCTTCAATATAAGTGAAAGCAATGGATACTTTACAGGAGTGCCAATTACGGTTGCGGGCTGCATCGCTACTTTAAGTTATCTAGCCATCCCGTATTTCCATCCGGTCTTTTTCTTATCCCTCATGATTATATTATCATTACTTATGGTCAGTCCATTTAAACTGAAGAAAGTTTAAATAAGAAAGGCGGATGTCCTAAACCGGACATCCGCTTTTTTCGTTCATATTCCATCCGAAACCCTTCTTAAGCTTTTCGGACTAGGGGGTCGGTCAAACGCAAGAATTCTTCTACATCCTCCATACAGGCATTGACCGCTTCTTCCCAAAAATCCCGGGTCTTCAAATCGACGCCCAAATGCTTCTCCGCCAAATCCTCGACCATCATGGAACCGGTATCCTTTAATAGAGCGATATATTTTTCTTCGAATCCTGCTGGTTCTTTCAGGGCATTCGCGTATATGCCTAATGAGAATAAATATCCGAATGTGTACGGAAAATTATAAAATGGTACACCAGTAATATAAAAATGGAGCTTTGAAGCCCAAAACGTTGGATTATAATCACTTAAAGCATCGCCATACGCTTCTTTTTGTGCATCGACCATCAGTTCATTCAACCGTTCGGCACTGACATAACCTTGTTTCCTCTCATCATAAAACCTTGTTTCGAATAAGTAGCGGGCATGGATATTCATCAATAATGCCACGGAACGCTGAATTTTATCTTCTAAAAGCACCAGTTTTTCTTCCTCACTGGCCGCTTCCTTCACAGCTGCATCCGCAACGACCATCTCAGCAAAAGTAGAAGCGGTTTCAGCCACATTCATGGCATATGACCGATTCAACGGATGGATATCCCTCATCGCATATGAATGGAATGCATGTCCCAATTCATGGGCCAATGTCGATACATTGGATGGTGTGCCCGAATACGTCATGAAAATTCTTGACTGCTTATTTAATGGAAAGCCGGTACAAAAACCGCCTGGTCTCTTACCTGGTCTGTCCTCCGCTTCAATCCAGCTGTCTTCAAACGCTTTTTGGGTGAAGTTTGCTAATTGAGACCCGAACTTAGAGAATTGCTGTATGATGAAGTCTGCACCTTCTTGATAATCCATTACTTTGGACTCTGCTGTAACCGCGAGCGGTGCGTCCAAATCCGCCCAACTTAATTTATCCAAATCCAGTAACTCTGCTTTCCTTTCTAAAAACCTCACAAGCGGCTCCTTATGATCGGCAATTACATTCCACATGCTTTCGAGGGTTTCTTTTTTCATCCTCCCTATTTCAAGAGGCTCTTTCAAAATATCATCCCAGCCCCGTTTTTCATTCACACTGAGGCGAAATCCGGCCAAGTGGTTCAAAGTCCGGGCAAAAAGGTCACTTTTTTCCTCCCAAGCCTGTTCCCACGCAGTAAATAATTCTTTCCGGGTCCTTTCATCGGGATCGGAAAATTTATTCGCTGCTTGGCCAACAGAAAGCTTTTCACCCTTATAAGGGATGGTCATCGAACCGACGATCGTATCATACATTTGGCTCCAACCTTCGAAACCATCCATGGCCAATTGGGTGATTAATGATTCTTCCTTCACGGAAAGCTTTTCCTTTGCCTTTTCCCGACGTTCATTCAATACGAATCCCAATTCATTCAATGGTTCTTTTTCGAGGATTTTATTAAAGAAAGCATCATCAAGCTGTATCAACTTTTCATCCAGCTTGCTTAACACCATTTTTAGTGAAGCGACTATTTTCATTTGTTTGATCCGCAGCTGACCAGCCTTTTTATCCTGTGCATTTTGAGCTTCCAGGCAGCCAATGAATGCACTTGCCTGTGTGGATTTCATATTTGTATTTTTAAAAAGATCAAATGCCTGGATTAAACGGTTTTCATCATTTCCTTCTGGATTGATATTGCTTACAATTCGGTCTAATTCTTTTACCTCGCCGTTAATTTCATCTAAAAAAATCAGGAACTCCTTAGAAGAGCTTCCTCCTTTAAAAAAGATATCCAAATCCCACGTCAAAGAATATCCCATACTAAATTGCCCCCTTTTTATCACTAATCCCATTATAGAGGTAAATTCAATATTTTTCTAATTAAAAGGAATTTTCAGTATTTTGTCGGAACTTTTTTCTATATCCCAGATTAAAAGCATGTTATGATGTATATATTCTTGGGAAAGGGGCGGTTGATTCATATGAAATTCTTCATTCACATGTCTGCCATCATCTTGCTCCTTTGGACACTGCCCATACAGTTCCATCATCATGCACAGCAGCTAACCATTGAGGAACATACCGATGTTCACCATTGGGATAAGGCCGACAAGAAACAGCCTTTCGTGCCTTCCTTTAGTACCTGGCAAACACTTATCATCATTCTCTTTTTCGAATTTTCCATTTTGAGTTTTCTTTATTTTCACTCAAATCTTCGCCGACGATATCTTAGCCCTGTTTTTTTCCAGGCGAATTACGTAGCCTTACGCTCTGACATTTTATAAAAAAAAAATGGAGGAGTGATTCATATGTGGTTTCGCTTTATTATGATAGGGATCTTATCTTTAACCGCTTCACGCATGTTCCTTTTTCAGGGAATCGAGATTTATCACGCTTTTGCAGATATGATCAGAAATAAATATTAAAAAAAGAGTGCGGGGAAATTTTCCCGCACTCTCTTTGCCTTTTCACATTCCTATCCTTTGGCTTTCTTTTCCTTCTCTTTTTCTGCTCTGTAAAATTCGTGGAACATCTTCATTAAGGCACGTTTTTCGATCCTTGATACATAACTGCGGGAAATCCCTAGCTCTTTAGCGATTTCCCTCTGGGTTTTTTCCTTTTTCAAATCCAGTCCGAACCTGCCTACAATGACTTCCTTTTCGCGTTCATCCAAAATATCAATATACTTCTTCACTTTTTCAATTTCCATATTGAGCTGAATCGTATCGATGACATCTTCCGATTCCGATTTCAGTACATCGATTAAACTGATTTCATTCCCTTCTTTATCTTGACCGATCGGATCATGCAGGGAAATATCTTTCTTCGTTTTCTTTGTCGCCCGTAAATGCATCAAGATCTCATTCTCAATGCATCGCGCCGCATATGTGGCCAGCTTCGTACCCTTCCCATCCGAATAACTCTCAATGGCCTTTATCAAACCAATTGTCCCAATCGAAATCAGATCCTCTGTATCTTCGCCCGTATTCTCGAATTTCTTGACGATATGGGCAACAAGTCTGAGATTATGTTCGATCAGGATGTTACGCGCATCACCGTCTCCCTCGCTCATTAGCTTCAGATATCTCTTTTCATCCTGAGATGACAAGGGCTGGGGAAAAGCGTTGTTTTTCACATAGGAAACGAAGAAGTAAAATTCTTTGATAATATAACCGACAACTGTAAGTATTCCGGGCATTGGTTCCATCCCCCGTTTCTTTGGCTTCCCTATTTCATACCTATGCAACAGTGGGCTTGTTCGTGTCTGTCCCACTAAAAAGAAATAATGAATGGTGTAAAATGATCAAACCTCCTGGTTGTATTCCCAAACGAACGAAGGAAAATGTTCATATAATGATAGGGAATTTTTTAGGGAAAGGGGGTTTTTTTACGATGGTATATAACTATGGACCATACGGATGCAGCTATGGTTATCCGGCTCCTGCGCCTTGTTATGCAGGGTCCGGCTACGGCTTTGGTTATGGCCTGTTTATTGTCCTCCTGATTTTATTGCTCATTTTCGGGTTTTGGTGGTTGCCGGGATGTGGATTGGGTTTTGGAGGTTCAGGTCCGTGCTGCTGATACAGGCAAAGAAAAAAACTCGGCCCGAGTGCCGAGTTTTCCCATTTACATATTCACTTCCAACGTTGCAGTTCCGAGTTAAGCAGCGTCATAACCATTAATCGCCATACCCTCACTTCATCATGTTTCCAATAGCCTTTTTCCGCTGTATACCATGACGATGCTTTTAGATGCACCGGCAGATCCGTTAGCCGGTATCCTTCTCCTGCCAATAACAACGCTTCTCTCCTTTTACATATAACAAGTTCAACATATTAACCTCCACCTTTCTTAATTTTTTTTTGAACGGAATACCAACCTCGTATATTTTTTAGAAAAAAGGACGATGTTTCAGCGCTTTATCTAGATGTTCTTCTCGAATCTTGTGGATTCTCTCCTGTTGCAAACATTCCTCGGCAGTCATTTTTTTCATTTTAATCGTGATTGTGAAAAAAAGCATATTCAGTGTCATAATATCACCTCCTTTAAGGGAGCGGCCCAACAAAAAGGCATAAAAAGGCCGCAGAAAGTTACTTCCTCCTGCGGGATTTTTCAGAAAATATAAAAAGGCCGCAGGATAAAACACTTCTCCCTGCGGCCGTTATGTCTGAATGATTAATAAAGCCAAATTGCTTTAGAAATATTCCGCTTGGCACAGGTCGAATTTTATGTGATTGTCATTTGAAACGGACGGGCTGATTGCGACGGCTCCATGTAGATACAATGTCATTTTCTTCGACCTCCTTTGGAATATTTTTTATTACTTGGTAAGTATATCCACAAATTCGATATTTGTAAACGGCTTTTGCCTATTTATTTGAAAATTTCGATCTTTTTACCCATTTTCAAGGGCCATTATTACCTAAAGAGGCAAGCAGAATGATAAATCTGCCCCTATTGGGCAACAACGTTAGAAACAAAAAAACCTGATTCCATTAAAGAATCAGGTTTGCTTCTATTATTGTAAAGAGTCCTGGTCATCCATTTCGGCCAGGATCTTTTTGTATTTTTTGGATAATGAGAAAAAGACTATGGACATGCCCAGGAACGTTATTGTCGCTCCCATATAGACATACGTGCCAATCATCGCTTTGTCGCCAGAGGGAAGGATGGTTCCTAAATAGAAGAACGAACCCACACATAACAAAGTGATTGCAAATTGTTTAAAATCGACCATTTTCGAACGCAGCAATGCAACCGTTTGTTTTTTGCGGTTTTTCATGCCATTCCACCTTCTTTCAAGCTAATAAGATATCGATATCTCATTCTACCATATTTATTCCAAATGACAGGGTGTAAATAATGGCAGTCAGCTATGAAGAGGTCCCTCTCCGGTTATCCTTGCAGCGCTTGTTCCAAGTCTTCCAATAAGTCTTCAACATCTTCCAGACCTACCGAAATACGAATCAACCCATCCGTTATTCCAAGCTCTGCACGGCGCTCAGCCGGAATGGAAGCATGTGTCATCAAGGCCGGAATGGAAATTAAGCTCTCCACTGCCCCTAGACTTTCCGCAAGTGTAAAGAATTTCACTTTATTCAAAACGGATTCGGCTTTTTCGGCACTGCCGACATCAAATGAAACCATACCTCCGAATCCACGCGATTGTTTTTTGGCAATATCATGATTTGGGTGGTTTTCAAGACCTGGGTAATAGATTTTCGATACTTCTTTATGCCCGGATAGGAAACGGACGATTTCAGATGTATTTTTTTCATGTTCTTCCATCCTGATTCCCAGCGTTTTAATGCCTCGCATAAGCAACCATGAATCCTGGGGCCCTAGCACGCCTCCTGTAGAGTTTTGGATGAAATGAAGGTCATTGCCAAGATTCTCGTCATTCACCACGACAAGACCCGCTACAACATCGCTGTGTCCCCCCAGGTACTTCGTAGCGCTATGAAGCACGATATCAGCTCCAAGTGAAAGCGGATTTTGCCAGTATGGTGTACTGAAGGTATTATCCACAATGGTGAGGATGCCGTTTTCTTTAGCTATTTTCGATACTTCTTCCAGATCGGTGATTTTCAATAATGGGTTCGTCGGTGTTTCAATGAACAATGCCTTCGTATTGTCCTTTATCTCTTTTTCGATCGAGTGTATGTCACTCGTATTGATGAACGTTGCTTCCACCCCGAAGCGGTTAAGCACTTTAGTGATGACCCGGAAAGACCCTCCATAAACGTCATCGGTCATCAATACATGATCACCTTGACTGAACAGCATCATAACTGCGGTCATCGCTGCCATTCCTGATCCGAAGGCGAAGCCTCTTTTTCCTTCTTCGAGATCCTTGATCAATTCTTCGAGGGCATGGCGGGTTGGGTTGCCCGTGCGGGAATATTCATATCCCCGATGATTTCCGGGACCATCCTGTTTATAGGTGCTCACCTGATAAATCGGCACCGAAACCGCTCCCGTTTTTTCATCACCAAAAATGCCGCCATGGATCAATTGTGTTTTTTTTCTCATTTCATATACCTCCCTGATAAATTTTTTTGCTTAAGTATCGTTCACTGGAATCCGGAAATATGACGACGATATTCGACCCCCGGGGAGCCTTTGCTGCTTCTTTCATGGCCGCTGCAAAGGCCGCACCTGAAGAACTGCCGACAAGTAGGCCTTCTTTAATCGCCAATTCCTTTACCATATGGAAAGCGTCACGATCGCTTACCGTATGGATTTGGTCAAAATACGTTTCATCCATATAGGCAGGTAAAAATTCCATCCCGATCCCCTCTGTTTTATGGGGTCCTGGCTTGCCGCCGTTTAAAATCGACCCTTCTGGTTCGACTATGACCGTTTTGACAGCAGCGTCCTTTTCTTTTAAATATCGCGATGTTCCCATGAATGTCCCGCCCGTCCCGGCACCGGCTACAAACACATCCACATCGCCTTCCATCTGTTCCCATATTTCAGGTCCCAGCGTTTTATAATATGCATCAGGATTGGATGGGTTGGCGAACTGCTGGGGACAATATGACCCTGGAATTTCAGCCAGCAGTTCCTTAGCCTTTGCGATTGCTCCTGTCATTCCTTCCTCTGTCGGGGTCTGGATCACATTTGCTCCAAGGGCACGCATCAATTCCTGTTTCTCGGCACTGAATTTCTCCGGAACGCAAAATATCACGTCCACTCCACTGTTTATCGCAGCCAACGCCAAGCCAATCCCAGTATTTCCGGCAGTCGGTTCGATGATCGTCCCGCCCTTTTTCACCTTCCCAGTCTGTAACGCTTGGGCTAACAATTCTTGACCAAGCCGATCCTTCACACTGCCTCCCGGATTAAAGTATTCGAGTTTGGCAAAGATACGGACCTCATCCGGAAGCGGGAAATGGGTGATTTCCATCATCGGCGTTTTCCCTATCAACTCATGAATATTTTGAAAGACTTTCATATTCGGACATCCTTTCATAGTTATCCTACCAACTTAATAAGAATTATGCAATAAAGAATGATCAGCAGAAAGGCTTCCGCTGATCACTTACCATTCATTTCATTTTTTCAACCATTTTCAAAATCAGTGCCGCTGAATGAAGAGCCGCAGTTTCCAGGAATTTATCAAAGGAAATATTGGACTCCTTACCTGCGATATCCGAAAGGGAACGAATGATGACAAACGGTGTCTTGAATTGGAAGGCTACCTGTGCAATGGCTGCCGCTTCCATTTCCACCGCGTATAAATCGGAGAATTTCCCTCTGACGAATTCAACCCTGTCAGGATCATTCATGAAAGAATCGCCCGTCACGATCAACCCTTTTGCCACTTGTATATCCTCGATTTCTTTTGCTGCTTCTTCCGCTATTGCGAAAAGCTTCTCATCCGGGATGAAAGCTGCAGGCAGCTGAGGGACTTGACCGTATTCATATCCGAAAATCGTCACATCGACATCATGGTGCCGTACTTCCGAGGATATGACCACATCCCCTACATTAAGTGCTGGATGATAACCGCCGGCAGAGCCAGTATTGATGACTGCATCCGGTTTGAATTTTTCTAACAGGATCGCAGTGGACATTGCCGCATTCACTTTACCGATTCCCGATTTAAGCAAAATGACCTCGACACCATTCAGTTTGCCTGTATTGAACTCGGAACCGGCAATGGTCACCTGCTCCAAACCTTCCAATTTATCACGTAAAATCGTAACTTCTTCTTCCATTGCTCCGATTATGGCTACCTTCATTAGTAAAAACCTCTTCCTATAATTTTTCCGCCTCCATAATCCAGACAAATTGATTGCAGCGCTCGAAGCTCACTTTATATCCATTTGCTTCAAGCACACTTTCCAAAAAAGGAATCGTAGTATAATATTCCGTTTGCAAATCGTTTGCCAAATTATGAAAGCCTGCCTGACTTGCATCTTGAATCGCTCGTTCATGCGCTTCCCTTGATTGATACATCGTATCCGCAAACACTATTTTACCACCAGTATTCAGTAACTTTCCATAGTTGGCTATAGCTTTTTCTTTTTCTTCATCGGTTAAATGATGAAAAGCGTACGTACTCACGATCGAATCAACCTGTTCCGGCTTCGGAAAATCGATAAAATCGCCATCGACAATTTCTGTTTTTCCGCCGAGCTTGCTTACCGCTATTTCCCTCATCGCAGGTGAAGGTTCTATTCCCGATACCTTCAGGCCTTTCTTCAAAAGCCTTTCCGTCAAATTCCCGGTACCTACTCCGAACTCGAGCACATGGCCATGAGCCCGATCCGTGACGATTTCCAATATGTTATCATAATGTTTAAAAACCTCTTGATACTCAATATCGTGTCCACCAACCGTATCATCATACGATTTTGACCATTCTTCAAATAAATCTATAAATTCTCTGCCCATTTTTAATCACCTTTTATGATAAGATAATAAAACCTATAAGCATAATATGAAATAAACACAGAAACAGTTCTTGTTTTTAGGCAAATCATTCATTCGGTTCAGATTCGGCCAAAATGGTGTTAAACTAACAGTATCTAAATGTTGGAGGGGAACAGTCATGAGTTTTCAACTCGACTTAAACTTATTCGAAGATAAAATAGAATTTTTCGAGGCAGAAAGCATTAAGAATCTTGAAGAAAAAATCCAAGCACAAATTGAAATCAATAAAGCGATCATGCTCCAGGTGGAATCCGTGTCACACCAAATGTATGTAAGTGAAGAAGGCAGACGTTTTTATAGTGCAGTCGTCCACTTTAAAGCAAAAAAATGATCACCATGAAAAAAAACCCCGAAAAGTGGAATTCCTTTCGGGGGTTTTCGTTTATGAATTTTTGACCATTACCTTTTATCGTTTGTCTTCAGCTCTTCGACTTTTACAGGTTTCCAACCTGATCCGTCCACCCATTCAATATAAACGCGGAAGGTTTTAGGATCATCGCCTTCAGAAACGGTACCGATTGCCGTGCTGGGTGAACCGCCGTTTTGCAGCCACCATAGCTTCATGCTGCCTTCATCGATTCCAGCCCCGCTTGCTATGGCTTTACTCATTTCATTCCAATCGACCGAGCCCTTTTCGAAGCTTGTAGTGTGCTCCCCGGATTGCTCAGTTCCTACTGGTTTCCAGCCCTCACTCGTATATGTTGACGCAACATTGCCATCTCCGCTGCCTTCCACTTCCACAAGTTCGGCATCCCCAGCTTTTTCTGAATCTGCACCATCTTCAGCCTTCTCTTCTGCATCTTCCTCTGTTGCTTTACTATCTTTTTCTGCTGCATCTTCTTCTGTTGCTTCACTATCTCCTACTGCGTCTTCCTTCTCAGAATCCGTTTCTTCTTCTTTGCCAGCAGGCTTGTCCGCTACTTTCCCCGAATCTGTATCGGCGATTTGCTTTGGTTCAGTCGTGGCTTTTTTTGTTTCGGTGCCATCATCACTCAAGAAAATCGAGACTGCGACAATGACGATTAAAATGGAAACGATGGTGATTGCAATATTATATATTTTATTTACTTTTCTTTTTTGATCTCTCTGATTGAAACGTGAGCCCAAGGTCCATTCCTCCCTTACCAATTCTTACTGCCTCTCATTTTAACATGATTTAGCCAGAGATAGAAGGGAAGGGTTTCCTACACTTTTCGTCAATTCTCGTTTTTGTCCTGGTCCTTGGAGTACAGGACTTTTACAATATCTGAAAAAAGAGGCGTCATGCTGGAACTGTTTTCCTTCGTTTCAAAACTTACGGTAACAAGAGCATATTTGGGCTCTTTATATGGAAAGTAGCCCGCAAACCATTTATTCAGCTGCCCTTTTTCAATATTGGTCTGAGCCGTTCCAGACTTGCCGGCGACCTCCACAGGCAAATCTCTCAAGGAAGCGCCTGTCCCTTTCTCTTCCGTCACGACCTTCCTAAGAAGATGCTGCAACTTCATCGTTGTATATGGAGACAGTGTCTCGCCACCAATACTTTGATTGGGAAAATCGACTACGGTCGTACTATTGTTAAATTCGACCTTGGAAACGGCTTTGACCTGTTCCTTCTTGCCGCCGCGGGCAATCGTTGCCATCATATTCGCTATCGCAAGCGGTGTCGTTTGGACATCCTGCTGGCCAATTGCTGTTTTGGCAATCATTTTAGGGTCTTTTTTTAAATCGTCATCATGCCAGACCTTCCCGGTTTGTTCATGATGCAACTGAGTGACTTCAGTGTGATAGACGTCCCCTTGCCAGCCCGTTTCACCAACAAGCCCTAACATTTTTGCATATTTGTCCAAAAATTCCGGATCCTTCTCTGCTATTTCCTGTGACAATTCGGCAAACGTCCTGTTGCAGCTTTGGGCAAAGCTATTTTCAAAATTAAGCATGCCCAGTTCCCTCTGTTTATCCGTTTTGCCGTCTATCGTCAAATTACAATTGAATGTCCGGGTGGGACTAGCCGCTTCATAATCGATGGCCGCTGCTGCCGTGACCGTTTTGAAGACGGAACCCGGCGTTTTTTGAGTCAGCATCATATTGACGGCCCCTTCGCCATTCGGATCTTTTACATTAAGCGCCGGACGTGATACCATTGCGACGATTTCACTTTTTTCGATATCGATCAGAACGAGACCGCCTTTTTTTATCCCGCGTTCATCGACGAGCTTCTCCGCTTTCTCCTGAATTTCTTTATCGATCGTCGTCACGACCTTCACCGGGTAAAGCGGATTTGCAGGTTCCACATATTTAACATCGACACCGAACATTGGCCCTCCACTGGCGTCCACATGAAAAACGAGCTTCGATTCCCCAGAGGAAAGCAAGAACTCATCGAAGGTCCTTTGCAGTCCCGTATTGCCTATTTTCGTTTCAGGAGATAAATTCATGTCCGGATAACGTTTTTTCTTTTCCGCATCCGATATATTCGTCGTTCCGATCAATTGCGCTGCAGGGGTTTGATCATGATATAATTTCTCTTTCACGGCAAATACCCCGGGAATCTTCAATTCATTGATTGCCTTGGATTGGCTGGACGTCAACTCTATCGGTTCATCTCCGCCAAATACGAATGGTTCATCCGCCTGTTCTATCGCCCGTTTTAACTCCGCTTCCGATTTACCTATTATCGAGGCCACTTCATCTATGGGCCAGGTCATTTTTTTTAAAAATGGAAATAGGACGAGAGTCGGGATTTCTTCATGTGCAAGCGGTTCTCCATTTCTGTCATAAAACTTTCCGCGTCCATCATCAATCTTTAATATCTGTGAACGCTGATTCACGCTCGCTTCTAATAGGTTCACATCATGCTTTGAAAAAGATTCTGTCGATACAAGTTGGATGTAGGCAAGCCTGCCTATGAGCATCAGCATGAAAGCGGTCAAAAAAACAGCCAGCAACCTCATTCGTTTCTTTTTCATAAAATACACCTCGTAACCATTGTTGACGAGGTGCGAATTTTTAAACAATTATGAACAAATTTAACACGGCACTTTTCCGATAAAAAAAGAGGATGCCCCCATGGACACCCTCTTTTGCTTTCATTTAGTCGATGGATACAATCTTCACGCTCATTTCGCCGCCAGGTGTCATGATCGATACCTTGTCGCCGACCCTTTTCCCGATCAGGCTTTTCGCGATCGGGGAATCATTGGAGATTTTCCCTTCGAATGGGTCCGCTTCAACGCTTCCTACGATGGAATATGTTTCTTCGTCACCATCTGGAAGTTCCACGAATGTTACCGACTTCCCTAGTGAAACTGTATCTGTATTCGAATCATCGCCTTCAATGATTTTTGCATTACGGATCATGTTTTCGATTGTTGTGATGCGTCCTTCAACGAAAGCCTGCTCTTCTTTTGCGGAATCGTACTCCGAGTTCTCGGAAAGGTCCCCAAAACTGCGGGCGATCTTGATTCTTTCCACCACTTCTTTACGTTTAACCGTTTTTAACTGTTCCAGTTCCTGTTCAAGCTTTAACTTACCTTCTTTAGTCATTGGATATTCTTTTTCAATTGCCAAAACCCTTCACTCCTTCAAATTCTTTACAGCAAGCTTTCACTGTGACAAGTTTATGTACTATATAGTGCTTAACCCTGAAATTGAGTCAAAATATATAATTGCGCGACTTAAAAAGTACGCGCTTCGATACTAAGAAACAATCCGTTCCTTAGTATATAAACCGACTGCGGTGAGCAGCCGGTTCGTTCTGTATCAATAGAGTATTGCGTTTTCCAACATTTGTCCAGTCTTTCCCAATAAATAAATGGGATTATTTAAATAAACGAAGGAAAATGGCACCTATCATTATTTATGCTATGTTATTACAAAAAAGACTTTTGTTCAAGGATTGTTTGAATTTTTGTCACCATAAGGTCAATCGCCACATGGTTCTGACCGCCTTCTGGTATGATGATGTCGGCATAACGCTTCGTCGGTTCTATGAACTGATTATGCATCGGACGGACGACACTGATGTATTGTTCGATGACGGAATCTATGGAACGGCCGCGTTCTTTAATATCACGGGTCATCCGGCGAAGGATCCGCAAGTCTGCGTCCGTATCAACATATAGCTTCATATCCATCAGGTCCCGGAGGCGCTCATCCTCCAGCACAAGAATCCCTTCAAGGATGATGACATCCTGGGGTTCAACTGTGATGACTTCTTCTGAACGCGTATGGATCGAATAATCATAAACGGGTTTTTCTATCGTTTCATAGCGCAGCAATGCGTTAATGTGATCGATTAGCAAATCATTATCAAATGCAAGCGGATGATCATAGTTCGTTTTCAAACGCTCTTCAAAAGGCAGATGACTTTGATCTTTATAATAATAATCTTGTTCGATCATCAAGATGGAATGTCCTTGAAAGAATTCAAAAATGGAACGGGTAACACTTGTTTTACCTGATCCCGACCCTCCGGTAACTCCGATGACCACTGGTTTCTTTCTTGTCATATCAATTCTCCTTCCGCATCATATTGTTCACATAAACTCTTTTATCTACTTGAATGCGGACAATTTGAAGCGGATGGCGGGCTGCCTCCAGCTCCTTACCTGACTCATCCCAGATCGTACCGATTTTTTGAGTGAAGTTTTCGATTTCCGGTCCAAAAAACTCGACTTCATCCCCAGGCTTGAAGAAATTACGTTGCTGCATGGTAACGATTTTAGTTTCCTCATTGTAATCAAGCACCAATCCTGCGAAGTCGAAGCGAGTCTTTACGGTATGATTCCCGAACATTTGTTGTTTATACCCAGGAATTTCCCCTTCCATGAACGATGATGCCGTCTCACGGTTCGCACACTTATCAAGCTCTTCCAGCCATTCTTGTTTAATCTTGAAATTGTCGGGATCGGCACAATACGCATCAATCACTTTACGATAGACGCTGACAACTGTTGCAATATAATGGATCGATTTCATTCTTCCTTCGACTTTTAAGCTGTCTATGCCAATTTCAATCATGCCTGGCAGTGATTCAATCAGCTTCAAGTCTTTTGGACTCATTGCGAATGGAGCATCTTCTTTATCGAATAAAGCCTTTTCCCCGTCTTGATCCAACTCATATAAATCATAATCCCAACGGCAAGACTGACAGCAGCCGCCGCGGTTCGAATCACGTGCCGTCATATGGTTCGAAAGCGTGCAGCGTCCAGAATAGGCAATGCACATGGCCCCATGAACGAAAGCCTCGATTTCGATATCGACCTTCTCCTTCATTTCACGGATTTCATCAGCACTCGTCTCACGTGCCAAAACTACCCGTTCCAAGCCTTCCTCTTTCCAATACTGAACAGCCTTCCAGTTCGAAAGCGATTGCTGCGTGCTTAAATGGATCTCGACGTTCGGAGCGACCCTTTTGCATGTTTCGATGATTAATGGATCGGCGACGATGATACCATGTACCCCAGCCTCCTGAAGACCTTCCAGGTATTCATCCAGACCATCGATATTTTCATTATGTGCGAAGATATTTGTAGTTACATATACTTTAGCACCATACTTATTAGCGAATTCGACGCCTTCCTTCATTTCCTCAAACGTGAAGTTGCCTGCATTGGAACGAAGACCATATTCCTGACCGCCAATGAACACGGCATCCGCGCCGTAATGGACGGCAATTTTTAATTTTTCAAGGTTGCCGGCCGGAGCCAGCAATTCCGGTTTTTTTACAATGACTCTCTTTCCATCAACGATCTTGGAAATTTTATCAGCAATAGCATTCAAGGCTATTCCTCCTCTTTCTCTTACCCTTTTCTTTAATAAACCGATTCTTTAAAGAAGAATCCGGTATCCAACTCACGGTTATCCGGCTGAATCGCTTTGACTTTTTCAAAAAGTTCCGATTTCATATCATCATAGCGGTCAGGGTCTTCAGCACATACGTCAATCGCTTCCCGATATAACTTTGTCATTTCAATGATATATTCCGGTGTTTGTAATAATCCTTCGATTTTCAGTGAATCGATTTCCGCTTCAATCAATTCCTGAAGTTCATCAATCATGCACATATCGTTCGGACTCATGATATGTGTACCATTTTCATCTTCATAAATCGGATATTTATTTTCACGTTCCTTATCATGCAAGAACATATTTCTATGTTCCTTCCGATTTTCCACTTCCAATGCCTTGCCTTGGTATTCAAAGTAATTGCCAAGGAGCGTACGCTTCGATTGGAACATGCATGTCATGCCATGCACTTGGACTTCAATCTCCACTTCGGCATTTTCCTTCATTTCGACTATCTCGTCCAGACTTATCTCACGGGCAGCAACGGCACGGACAGCACCGCGTTTCCCCCAATAATTACATGTGTACCAGTTCGTTACCGTCATCTCTGTATTCCAGTGCAGGGGCATATCAGGTGCCACGGCACGGACAGCCATCAAGACTGCGGGATCACCGAAAATGATCCGGTCGGCACCAGCCTCTTTAAGGAATGTGACATACCCTTCAAGCTCGTCCACTTTTTCATTATGGAAAATGGCGTTCATGGATACGTACACTTTCTTGCCCGCGGCATGTGCTAGCTCAATCGCCTTCTCTACATCTTCACGTTTGAACTCCCCTGCCAGCCTTAGCGCATAACGTTGTTCGCCAATGACGAAGGCGTCGGCGCCAGCATCGATGAGTTTCGTTATATGATCGACACTTGTCGGAGTCACAAGTAATTCAGGCTTTTTCATTTTTGTCACCTCTATGTTTACTAATGGCCACACCATCACCAATCGGCAAAATTACAGTATCGAAGTTGGGATGGTCATGTAACCAGATGTTAAAGTCTCTGATTTTTTTAATAAGAGCTCGCTTTCTTCTCGTCATTTCCATTTCTTCAATGTTTTCAGCAACCAAGCCTTTAAATAAAACATTATCAGTAATGATAATGCCAGCACCGGCAAGGAATGGTTCAAACAGTTCAAAAAATCGCTTGTACTGCCCTTTAGCCGCATCAACGAAGATGATATCAAACGGACCGTGTTCCATCACTTTCGGGCCCGCTTCAAGAGCATCCCCTTCAATGAGGGTGATCCTTTCCGACAGTCCCGCCTTCTTGAAGTTAGCCCTTGCCTGCTCAATACGGGCTTCATTCCGTTCAAGTGTGACGATTCGAGCTTCCGGAAGGGTCTCAGCCATCCTAATGGCCGAATAGCCAATTGCCGAACCCACTTCCAATATCGCCTTTGGCTGATGAAGCCTTAAAATCTGAAGCAGTACCTCAATGCCTTCGGGCTCCATGATCGGCACATTATTTTCCATCGCAAAATCTTCCAACTCCTTAAGCAAACCCGTACGCTCCGGAATTAAGGAATGAAGATATTGTTCTATTTTTCCGTTCAAAACGTTTCCTCCATTTATAAGGAAAACAAAAGCGCTTGGTCAGTAACATGAAAAAATTGATTGGGCAATTTCTTCACAAGGAGCTGAAACAAGTATGCTTGACGATCTACATTTCCTTATCTTTCAAAATAAAACCCGGCATTCGCCGAGTTACGTCACCGATTTAGAATCGGATCAAAAATTCACTTGTACTATTCTATCATAAAAACAAGGGGAAAGTAATATCTCTCCCCCCACAGTCTCATTGCTATTTTTTCATTTAGGCTGTTTTCGCATACTTTGTTGCTAACCAAGTATTGCGGTGTGGTTGATCTCCTCTCCATTGCTCGCTTTCCGCGGGGCGGGCGGTGAGCCTCCTCGGCTTAAACGCCTGTGGGGTCTCACCTGTCCCGCTGCTCCCGCAGGAGTCTCGCAATCCGTTCCAATCAACCTTAAATCGTTTCGTTATAAAAACAACAATCTTTACGAAAAGAGCTTTCATTTATTTATTGGAAATATGCTCTGCCTTTTTGTTATTGTGGTCATCCAAGGTCTTGGAGTAAAGGACTTCCCCTTCAGGTGTTGCCAAAAAGTACAGATAATCCGTTTTCTCAGGCTTCAGTACCGCATCGATCGATGTCGTTCCGGCATTGGCAATCGGTCCTGGCGGCAGCCCCTTGTTCTTATACGTATTATAAGGGGATTTCACCTCAAGGTCTTTATAATACACCCTGCTCTTATGTGAACCCTTTGCATACAAAACGGTCGGATCCGTTTGAAGCGGCATACCTTCCTCAATACGATTGTAAAAGACGGAAGCTATTTTTCCGCGATCGACTTGCGCCGTCGCCTCTTCTTCAACAAGCGAAGCGAAGGTCAGCATCTGGTGTACGGAATAATCGTTCTTGTCCATTTGGCTCTCGTAAGCCTGCAATGTTTCTTCCGTTTTCTTCAGCATCTCGATGACGATCGATTCCAGGGTCGGCTTTTCCTCATAAAAGTCATAAGTAGCCGGGAAAAGGTACCCTTCAAGCGGATATAGAACCTTTTCATTTTCAATTTCCGAGGTCAGGAGCTGCGGAAATTTCTCTTGCATGGAATTTACGAACTTCTTATCATTCAATTTCTTAAAGACCTTTTTCGGATCTTCACCCGTCTTCACTGCGATGATATCGGCAATTTGGATAAGCTGCTTTCCTTCAGGAATCGTTATCTTCATTGCAGCTTCCTTCATGAGTTTTCCGGTTTTGATGCTTGTGACGATATCTTCAATTGGCATGGAAGGTGATAATTTATACTCCCCTGCCTGAAAACCGGATTCATTGCGGAATTTAATATAATATTTGAATACGCGTGCGTCCTTGATTATTCCCTGCTCTTCAAGCAGTGTTGAAATTCCGTTAACGGAAGAACCGATTGGGATTTTCACTTTCTTGATGGTGTCATCATCCGGATCGACTGGTTTCATGGCTGAGTTGATATATAAAAAGCCCACAAGACCAACGATCCCAATTAGTAAAATAAGCGAAGCTATCGTAATCATGATGATTTTACGAACCAGCTTGGCTTCTCCTTGCTGTTCTAACAATTTCATTCGGATGTGATCCTTTTTAGATAAATTTTTATCTTTTTCATCCATTTTCATTCCCCCTGCAAACTCACACCAACTACAGATTGGTTTCTAGATGATGCTTTCTCTAATTAATCTTTGCTTCGAACATTATACTAAAATCAACAAATAATTACATGTTTTTTGCAAAACTACATTCATCAATACTCTATTTATGGCAAAAATGCACTACTTTTGTCAATATTCAGATGTTATTTAACAGGAAAATAGTGATATCTAATTTCTACAGCTTAAAAGATGCACTCTACTTTGTTCCCTTCCCGGATTAGGGATTTCAGGAAATGACAGGAATATTCATGTAGGAATGATACTATTCATTTAAGATGAAGAAAGGTGTGAAGGAGTTGGATAATTCTTATTTTGTAGGTTGGGGGACATTGGCGCTCATAAACGCCGGACTTGCTCAAGGTAAAAATAGGACGGCGTTGAATTGGTTCTTACTATCATTATTTTTGGGTCCGCTCGCTACATTTATACTTTTATTCGCAGAGAAAAGATAAGGCGTTACTGGTACTTAAATGAAAAAACCGGCCTTTTAAGGGCTTTCCAGGCACTCGTTTTCCGCTGGCGGTCCGGGAGCCTCCTCGGCGCCTTTGCGCCTTCGGGGTCTCCCCTTGACACGCTTTTCTAAGCATGAGTCTCGCACACCTATTCCAATCAACTTGCCCCTTTTGTCAAAAAAAGAACCGACCTTTAGGGGCCGGTTTTTTCCAATCTTATTCTTCTTCCGCTTCTTCTTGGTCAAGGAATGTATTTAACATTTCTTCGACAAGATCCCATTCTTCTTCTGTTTCGATCGGTGTAAGTTCACCATCTTTATTATCTTCGCTTGGTACGAATGATGAAGCGTGGATTTCAATTTCTTCCTCGTCATCTTCTGCAGACATCGGATAGTAAAGTACATAAGATTTGTTGAATTTATCTGAATCGAATGTGAAAAGGATTTCGCAAAGCTGCTCGTTTCCGTTTTCATCTACTACTGTAATGTTGTTTTCGCCGTGTTCCATTAGTATTCACCTCATATTGAATTTGTTTGTCTGTCCAAGAATCCTTGCAGGATCATGACAGCTGCCATTTTATCAATGACTTTCTTGCGTTTGCTTCGGCTCACGTCCGCCTCAAGAAGGACACGTTCAGCCGCCATAGTTGTCAACCGTTCATCCCAGAGAAACACCGGCAGCTTGAATTTGTTTTCTAATCGCTTAGCGAAATCTTGGCTGATCTCGCCTCGCGGTCCAACAGTCCCATTCATGTTTTTAGGTAAACCGAGGACAATTTTAGAAACATCATGCTCTTTTATAATTTCATTGAGGCGTTTAAAGCCGAAGTCATTTCCAGCTTCGTTAATTTTGATCGTTTCCAATCCTTGTGCAGTCCAGCCCATCGCGTCACTCAGGGCGACGCCGATGGTTTTTGAACCTAAATCAAGTCCCATTGTGCGCATTAGTATTCCTCTCGATGGTTCTTAAGATACGACTTAACCAATTCTTCGATGATTTCATCGCGTTCAAGCTTACGAATAATGTTCCGAGCATCCATATGGCGCGGGATGTAGGCCGGGTCACCAGATAATAGATAACCGACAATCTGGTTTATCGGGTTATAACCTTTTTCCTGAAGTGCAACATATACTTGAGACAATACTTCTTGTACATCTCTTTCGAATGGTTCTTCGGGAAAATTAAATTTCATCGTTTTATCAAAGGAACTCATTAACATGCACCTCTCCTCAGCGTCCAGAATCCACTATTACCTACATTGTACAACACTTTCCATTGATTATGAAATCGATAAGACCCATTCTTCAACAAAATTAAGTGCTGCATCCAATTTTTCAGGGTCTTTTCCGCCGGCTTGGGCCATATCTGGACGTCCGCCACCGCCACCGCCGCAACGGGAAGCAACTTCTTTGACCAATTTACCAGCATGGAAACCGCGATCGATGTAATCCTTGGTCACCCCGGCAATCAAATTGACTTTATCACCTTGGGCCGAACCTAATACGATGATGACAGAATCGAGCTTTTGTTTCAAATCATCCGCCATGGCACGCAGATTATTCATGTCGGTAGCTTGAACCTTCGCCACCAATACTTGAACACCATTTATGTCTTTTACGTTAGAAACAAGGCTGCTTGCTTCGATATTACTTAATTTTGCAGTAAGGCTTTCATTCTCACGATGAAGATCCTTCACTTCAGCCAGTACCGTTTCAATTCTTGAAGGTACGTCTTTCAAGTTCGTTTTCAATTTGGCAGCCGCGTCTTTCAAGACACCGATTTGTTCAGTCATCAATTTGTATGCCCCGGCACCCGTTACCGCTTCTATACGGCGAGTCCCTGCACCGATGCCGCTTTCGGAAACGATTTTGAACAAGCCGATTACCGCTGTATTCGGGACATGGACACCGCCGCAAAGTTCTAGACTGTAATCGCCTATTTGAACGACACGGACAATCTTGCCGTATTTTTCGCCGAACAAGGCCATTGCGCCCATAGCCTTGGCTTCATCGATGTTTTTATAGTCCGTATTCACTTGTAAGCTTTGCCAAATCTTTTCATTTACAATCGTTTCGATTCTTTCAATCTCTTCCGCCGTGATCTGGCCAAAATGAGAGAAGTCGAAGCGAAGGCGCTCAGCCTGTACGAGTGAACCAGCTTGGTTGACATGTGTACCAAGCACATCTTTCAACGCCTGATGCAGAAGGTGCGTCGCTGTATGGTTTTTCGTGATATGGATGCGGTTTTCTTGATTTACCGCAGCCACGATATTGGAATCTGCTGTTAAAGTGCCGGCAGTAACTGTTACACGGTGCAGATTTTGGCCATTAGGAGCTTTTTGGACATCATGGACATCAACCTTCACGGATTCACTGGCCATCGTTCCTGTATCGGCTATTTGTCCGCCGCTTTCCGCGTAGAAAGGAGTCTTGTTCAGTATCACTTGAACTTCTTCCCCTTCTTCTGCCTCCGTTACAAGCTCGCCATTTTTTATGATGGCTGCAACTTTCGCTTCGACAGCAACTTGATCATAGCCGACAAATTCACTTTCCACTTTTATATCGCCCAATACCCCGCCTTGGATTTGCATGGAATCCACATCTTGACGCGCTGAACGGGCACGTTCACGCTGTGCATCCATCTCTTTTTCAAATCCGGCTTGATCGACCGTCATGCCTTCTTCTTCTGCATATTCTTCCGTTAACTCAATCGGGAAACCATATGTGTCATATAAACGGAATGCATCACTGCCCGGAATGGTCGTACCGCCTTTTTCCTTTTCCTTTTTAATGACTTCAGAAAGGATGGACAGTCCATCATTTAGAGTTTCATGGAAGCGTTCCTCTTCATTTTTGATTACTTTTGCAATGAACTCTTTATTGTTGAGGACTTCAGGGTAGAAGTCTTTCATGATTTCGCCTACGACCGTCACAAGCTCGAACATGAATGGCCGGTTGATGTTGATTTGCTTGGCATATCGAACCGCCCTGCGGAGTAAACGGCGCAATACATAACCGCGGCCTTCGTTGGATGGTAGAGCCCCGTCACCTACTGCAAAGGCTACCGTACGGATATGGTCGGCAATGACCTTGAATGCCACATCTTTTTCTGTATCAACACCATACTTCACATCGGAAATCTCTTCGACTGCACGGATGATTGGCATGAATAAATCCGTATCATAGTTCGTCGCCACATCTTGAACGACGGAAGCCATACGTTCAAGTCCCATGCCTGTATCGATATTCTTCTTTGGAAGCGGTGTGTATGAACCATCAGGATTATGGTTGAACTGAGAAAACACAAGGTTCCAGACTTCCAGATGACGTTCATTTTCCCCGCCTGGATATAGTTCCGGATCATTCGGATCATCGCCATATGCCGGTCCGCGGTCATAGAAAATCTCTGTATTCGGGCCGCTTGGACCCTCACCGATATCCCAGAAGTTTTCTTCCAGTCGAATGATCCTTTCAGCAGGAACACCGATTTTCTTATTCCAGAGTTCGAATGCTTCATCATCTTCAGGATGGATCGTCACAGCCAATTTCTCTTTGTCGAAGCCAATCCATTTTTCATCCGTCAAAAACTCCCAAGCCCATGTGATGGCTTCTTCTTTGAAGTATTCACCAATGGAGAAGTTTCCGAGCATTTCGAAAAACGTATGATGACGTGCCGTTTTCCCCACGTTTTCAATATCGTTCGTACGGATGGCCTTTTGGGCATTTGTAATCCTTGGATTTTCAGGAATCACCCGTCCATCAAAATATTTCTTTAACGTCGCCACCCCGGAATTGATCCAAAGCAATGATGGATCTTCATGAGGAACCAATGACGCACTTGGTTCGATGTTATGGCCTTTTTCACTAAAAAAATCTAAATACATTTGGCGGATTTGAGCACCAGTTAAATACTTCATATATATATCCTCCTTTTAAAATTATGTAATTTTGAGCACACAAAAAACCCCCATCCCAAAAACAGGGACGAGAGTTGACTCGCGGTACCACCCTGATTATGGACGCAGGAATTCACCCAGGCCCATCACCTTCATAAAAGCCTTAACGCGGCATGACGGCAGGTATTAGCTGCTCTCAGGACTAGCTTTCTGCTGCTCTTCACCTGGCAATCCCTTTCAGCCAAGGGGACCCCTCTCTTTTAGATGGACTTCAGCATACTTCATCCTTCAACGAATTATCTTATGTAATGGATTATATTCACAAGACTTTTATTTGTCAATAAGCGGCGGCTTCTTTCTAAAGTGAACGCGGGCATGGAGCACAAAAACTTTCAACACAGCCAAGATGGGAATCGAAAGGACCATGCCCACGATACCGCCTATTTCGCCCCCGGCCAATAATGCAAGCATGATGAACAGCGGATGCATATGGAGGCTTTTACCGACTATTAACGGCGACAGGATATTTCCCTCAAGAAATTGAAGTACGAGCACGATGACCGCGATGATCAACACCATTTTAACTGACATTGTCGCGGCGATGACCACTGCAGGAATGGCCCCGATAATCGGCCCGAAATACGGGATGACATTCGTTATTCCGATTATCGCCCCCAATAGAAGCGGATATTTCATTCCGACTATCCAGAAGAGCAGCGAGGAAATCAAACCGATCACGACACAAACGATGATTTGTCCGCGGATATAGCCGCCAAGCGACGCATCCACATCACGAACGAATGCCCGCCCCTGCTTGCGCCATTTTTTCGGGGTCATATACCATGCCATTTTTTTTAACACAGTGAAATCTTTCAGGATATAAAAAGCAATGAATGGAATCAACGCAATCAGGACGATGAAATCTATCATCTTCATTGCATACTCCATCGCCTTTTCAGGAATGCGCTTCAGCCAACCTTCGAAAAGGGTGACACCTTCCTCGAATCTTTCATGAATCCCGAACGGCCATGCAGCCGTTTGATGATTGAGCTTATCGATCCTGCCCCGGTACTGTTCAACCAGTTCCGGCACGCTTTCCGACAGCTCGCGAACCTGGCTTACGATCACGGGAATACCTTTATAGACAGCAAAGCCGATCCCTCCAAAAAACAACAAATAGATGATCGTAATCGAAAGCCAGCGACGCATTCCTTTTTCATTTAAATATTCCACTACAGGGTGCAGCAAGTAACTGATGAACGCACCAATCAAAAAAGGCAGCAATACCGTCACGCATACAGTAACGGCAGGTCCCCACATGGGCTTAAGTTTCATAAAAATATAGATAACGAAAAATAAGAGCAATAAAAAACCCAGGCGATAAAACCACTTTAAACGAATACTCACAATAAACACCTCCCGCTCATTTATTCTTCGAAAGGCGGAAGGTTTTCATACATAAAAAAGAGTGCCCTCATTAATTCAGGACACCCATTCCTGCTATAATAATGACTTTAATCTTTTGCGTATTTTCTTCATGTTCCGTTTGACCATCTTCGAGTTCATCAAGTCCGAACCCATATTCATTAGAGTATTGCGTGAACGTCTAGCCATTGCAAACACCTCTTCCGTTAATTACATACTGAAGCGGCGGTCATTTTCCTCAAACAAATCGTCCAATGAGCTTAAGCTTCCATCTTCCTCGACCTGATGCGTATTAATGAGCCCTTCGGATAGAGTCATTTCAATAAAGCAATTCCAGCAATAATATTGATTTACGCCAATCTTCCCGACATCTTTACTGCGGCAATTCGGACATTTAATTTCCAAAATGGACACCTCACTGTTCATAAACTGAAACAATGATGGTATCCTTCCCTAATGCAGGCGGCTGTTTTGATTTTATCACTGTCGACTCAGAGAAAAATCCATCCGTTGTTTCATACGCTATAATCGTGCCCATTTTCTCCTTGAAATATACATCCTGCAGTAATCCAAGCTCTTCGCCCATTTCTGAAAAAAGCATGCGTCCCAATAACTCGTCCTTCGATAAGCAAATGGAATCCGCAGGCATTTTACTTAAGGTTGAATCTTGTTGCCCGATCACGATTCCATCTGGACCGAATGTTGAAATATCGTCAAGTTTCAGATGAAAAGCCCTTTTGAACAATGCTTGCTGATGAACGACCAGCCCTGTTACCTGTCCCATTTCCGAAATTGATAAATCGTGGACCGTGCCGATTCTTTCTCCTTTGTTTGTAAAAATCGGCATTCCTTTCAATAAAGAAAACGTCCGCAAGGTCATCCCGCCTTTCCGAACATTTTTATTATCTCTTTCCTGCTGAAAATAGATGTGCTGAAAGGTTTTCCATTGTTGGTCCAACTTCCTTAAAATACAGGGACCATGAAAAAAAAGGCTGTTTCGCTTGCTATTCACCAAGTAATGCGGTGTGGTTGATTTCCTCTCCAATGCCCGCTTTCCGCGGGGCGGGCGGTTAGCCTCCTCGGCGTGAACGCCTGCAGGGTCTCACCTGTCCCGCTGCTCCCGCAGGAGTCTCACACTTCCGCTCCAATCAACCTTAAATCGTTTCGTTTTAAAAACAACAATCTTTACGAAAAGAGCAAAAAAAAAGACCGGTTTCCCGGTCAGACCCACTGCTTTACCATCCCCTGCTGGCACCTCCGCCACCGGAACTTCCTCCGCCGCCGCCCCGTGGACCGCCGCTGCCGCCTCCACGGCCGCCGCCTCCGCGACTGATGAATATCAAAAGGAGATTGATTAGCGTTTGAAGGAAAAATCCTTTAAAGAACTTGGCATCGAGGATGAATACGATGATGACAACGATGATGATCAGGAAAATCTGTAAACCTGATGGCTGAAAGGTTTCTGACTCGGGCTGAACGGAGAGATCTTGATAAAACTCGTCACCTAGGTTGTATTCTTTCGTGACATCGTTATATACGGCCTTATAGGTTTCCGTCAGGGCAACATCATATTTACCCTCTTTCAGCGCAGGGATGGCCACATTATCCAAAATCTGTCCAGATTTGATATCGGTAATGGCCCCTTCCAAACCGTAACCCACTTCAATACGGATTTTCTGTTCTTCCATGGCCAGCACAATGAGGACTCCATTGTTCAGCTCGGCATCCCCAAGCTTGAATGATCGCAAAGCCTCGACCGAGTACTCCTCGATCTCGGATCCTTCCATCGAATCCACCGTCAAAACGGAAATTTGTGCTTTTGTGGCATCATCCAATCGTTTCCCAAGTTCGATGAGTTCGGATTTTTCCTGAGCATCCAGGACTCCTGCAAAGTCCTGAACATATATATCCCCAACTGGTTCAGGAATGTTAGGTTGTGCTGCGGCCACGTTTGCTAAACTGAACGTGAGAATGAAGAATAGCGCAAACACAGCGAGTTTTTTCATTATTTATCGCTCCCGAAATCCACCTTTGGTGTTTCTTTTTCTTGATCGGTCACTTCAAAATATGGTTTGGCATCGAACCCGAATGCTCCTGCCATCATATTCTTCGGAAAGCGTTTAATCATTTTATTATAGTTGGTAACTTCATCATTATAGTCTTTTCGTGCTACCGTCAGCCGATTTTCCGTTCCTTCCAAACTATCCATGAGACCCTTGAAGTTCTCATTGGCCTTTAAATCCGGATAGTTCTCGACAACCACCAAAAGCCGGCTCAAGGCCCCACTCAATTCTTGATCGGCTTCAATCGCATCTTCAGTCGAATTGGCACCAGCCAGCTTCGAGCGTGCATCACTCACCGCTTTAATGGCTTCCGTTTCATGCGAAGCATAACCCTTAACCGTTTCGACAAGATTCGGAATCAAATCCGCTCTTCGTTTTAATTGGTTATCCACCTGTGACCATTTATTGTCGACGTCTTCACTGGCACTTACAAGGCCATTGTACGAAGATGCCCCATAAATGACCAGCAAAACGACAACGACTATCCCGATTATCCAACCCTTCTTCATCAAATCCCCCCTACTCTTCCACATATAAGTTATATTCTATAATTCCACCAAAACTATGAATTTTAAACAAAATTCATCAAATGGAACCAGCTACATGAAATCATATGGCGTGACATTCTCCATTCCGATCATCGGGTCAGCATGCATGAGAATATCAAGATAGCTCGTTTGTTGCTGTTCCTCTCCCTTTTCCACCCGCATTTCTTCTTCACTCAAAATCTCCCGCAGCTTTTCACGCAAAGTCGTTTTCCGGCGCATCTCATCATTACGCTCGATCCCTAAACGGAATGCATCTTCTTCACCGCAAAGGATCAAGAAATTTTTACTGCGCGTAATCGCCGTATACAATAAATTACGGCGGAGCATCCGATAATAACTTTTCACTACAGGTAAAATGACAATGGGGAATTCGCTCCCCTGCGACTTATGGATGGAGCAGCAATAGGCATGTGTAATCTGGTTCAAGTCCTGTTTCGTGTAAGTCACTTCGATGCCTTCGAACGATATGATTACTTTATCGACATGATCTGTATTTTCTTTTGCGAACAATATGGACACGATTTCACCCATATCGCCATTAAAGACACCCTCCTCTGGCTGGTTCACCAGTTGAAGCACCTTATCTCCCGTTCTGTATATCACATCTCCGAATTTTATTTCCCGCCGCTTTTCATTCGCATTGCCATTGAACACTTCCTGAAGCATTTTATTCAGGGCATCAATCCCGGCAGGCCCTCTATACATCGGAGCCAGCACCTGTATATCCTTGGCCGTGAAGCCTTTCGTCCTGGCATTGGCAACCACTTTCTCGATCACTTGGGGGATTTGACCTGTTTGGCAGCGAATGAACGATCGATCTTCCTGCTGTTTCGTGACATCAGCCGGAAGCCTGCCTTTTTTGATTTCATGGGCCAATTCAATAATCGATGAGCCATCAGCTTGACGATAAATATGTTCCAGACTGACAGTCGGTACACAATTCGATGCAAGCAAATCCTTTAAAACCTGCCCAGGGCCAACAGATGGCAGCTGATCTTCATCACCAACCAATATCACTTGGACATTTTCCGGCAGCGCTTTAAACAATTGATGGGCCAGCCACGTATCCACCATGGAAACCTCATCGATGATCACGATGCGGCCATCCAGCTGATTATCCTCATCATGGGAAAAGCCTTCACTCCCGTTCCACCCCAGCAAACGATGGATCGTGACGGCGGGGAGCCCAGTCGATTCGGCCATTCGTTTCGCTGCACGGCCAGTAGGGGCCGCAAGTACGAATGGAAATGGATCGCTTCCTTCTTTTTTATAATCGTTAATGTCCATGGATACACCATGCAGCTCTGCATATAGCTCAACGATGCCTTTGATGACTGTCGTCTTACCGGTACCCGGTCCGCCCGTCAAGATTAACATGGGTGATTGCAGGGCTGTCTGGATCGCTTCCTTTTGGGCCGGTGCATAGGAAACACCCAGCCGCTCCTCCAGCTCCCCAAGTGCCAGCAGGAACTCCGATTCCGGGAACTGGTCCTCATACTCGGTTTGGGCAAGCAGCCTCTTGATGTTCATCACGATTCCCTTTTCCGAATAGAAAAGCGAAGGCGGATAAATTCGTTGATCCTCGACAACTATTTTCCCCTCTTGCGTCAATTCGATTATTTCCGAGGAAATGTTCGTGAACTCAATGCGATCCCGTTTATTTTCCTCCAGCAGACGTTTGACGGCCTCCAATAGCTGCTCGGCCTCTATGTAGATATTTCCGTCCTGGAGGCATTGTGATTCAAGCGTAAACAAGCATGCAGCCTTGATTCGGTCGGGATGGCTGCCGGAAATGCCCAGCTGATGCCCAAGCTCATCCGCCCGTCCAAAACCAATCCCTTCAATATCCTCAACGAGCTTATACGGATTTCCCTGAACCATCGTGATCGTATCCTGCTTATACATTTGATAGATTTTCATCGACAGCTGCGGACCGAAGCCATATTGATTCAGGGCAATCATCACCTGCTCCAGACCTTGATGCTCGACCAATGTATCATAGAGACCCTTTGCCTTTTCCCCGGATAGCTTCGGGATGTCATCAAGTAGCGAGGGCTGAGCCAGAATTTTTGAAATGGCCTTTTCACCCAGTGTCTCAACAATGCTTTCAGCTGTTTTTTTCCCAATCCCCTTGAAAAGGTCACCGGATAAATAACTGACGATTCCTTCCTTGGATTGAGGCAGATCCTTGCGAAAATGCTCTACATGGTATTGAAGGCCAAAACGCGGATGTTCCTTCATGGCCCCATAAAAAATATAGATCTCATCCTCATGCATCCTTGGAAAATAACCTGTTACGACCGCTTCCTTCTCTTCATAATTCAGATTCGTTTCATGCACGCGAATTCTTACAACCGAGTACATGTTTTCTTCATTATGAAAGATCGTCACTAAATGACTACCTTTCATGAACATTTTCTCTTCTGAAAACAAATCCAACGAATCTTGCTGGCTCAACGCTTCTCCCCACCTTTCCATGCATATGCCGTTTATTTACTCAGCATTCATTTCTTCCATCAGTTTCTTTCCGTGCGCAGCAAGCATATGGTCCGGCTGTGCTTCCAAAGCCTTTTCGAAATAAACCATCGCAGCTTGCGCATCCTCACGGTACCCTGCAAACGCAACGCCTAAATTATAATAAGCATCCGCATGGCCCGGATCCTGTTCCACAACCAAATTCAATTGATTGATCAATTCATCATACAATTCCGCATTAGCAAGACAAAGTGCATATTGGAATCTCGCATCAACGTCCTCAGGGCTCAGCTCCACCGTTCTCTGTAAATAAGGCATCGCCAATTTCGGTTGATCTAACGCCATCAATGTCAAACCAAGCATGAAGAAAGCATCGCTGTTATCCAATCCCAAACGGATTGCCTTTTCAAACATATCCTTCGCTTCGACCAGTTTAGAATCGGATTCATAATATAAGTTTCCTAATGAATAGTAAGCCGCTGCTGCATTTTCATCCAGCTCAATCGCCTTTTTATAAAACTTGACCGCTTTATCCGTTTCACCCACGGCAGTCAATACATTCCCAAAGTTTATGTAGGCAACAGGCTCATTCGGATTTTCCTCGATCGCCTCATTAAAAACCTTCGCCGCCTCTTCGTATTTCCCTTGCTGCATAAATTCAATTCCTTGTTGATTCTTATCCATATCCATTCACACTCCATTTTTATATTAAAAAGTATAGCATAAGCCAATAGTCGAATTCAGCGGTACACCCGCAATCCAAAAGAAGTCCCCAACCGCAAACACAGCTGGGGACATGCTTATTTTACCCTACGTAAGTCAGTTTTTCACCTTTTTTAAATACTTCATCAATCGTACCGCCGCCAAGGCACACTTCACCATCATAGAATACGACTGCTTGTCCAGGCGTGATCGCGCGGACTGGCTCGTCAAAGATGACTTCGACATCACCATTTTCCAATACCTTCACCTTAACACCGCTATCCTCTTGACGGTACCTGAACTTTGCCGTACAAGTAAATTCACCGGCCGGTATATGTTCCGCTACCCAACTGACATTCACTGCACGAAGGGAATTCGAATACAGCACATCATTATCAAAGCCTTGACACACATATAAAACATTGCGCTTCAAGTCTTTTCCCGCAACAAACCAAGGTTCGCCGCTGCCGCCAATCCCCAGACCGTGGCGCTGACCGATGGTGTAATACATCAAACCGTCATGCTTGCCCATGACCTTGCCATCCATCGTGACCATATCACCGGGCTGTGCTGGGAGGTAATTGCTTAAAAACTCTTTGAAATTGCGTTCACCGATAAAACAGATCCCGGTGGAATCTTTTTTCGTTGCCGTGGCAAGGCCCGCTTCTTTCGCAATTTCACGGACTTCCTTCTTATCGATGTGTCCAAGCGGAAACATGACTTTTTCCAACTGTTCTTGAGTAAGCTGGTTCAAGAAGTACGTTTGATCTTTATTATTATCGATACCGCGAAGCATTTTGTATTCGCCATCACGGTATTCAACCTGTGCGTAATGACCTGTAGCCACATAATCGGCACCAAGGCTTACGGCATGTTCAAGAAAGGCCTTGAACTTGATTTCCTTATTGCACATTACATCCGGATTCGGGGTACGGCCCGCTTTATACTCATCCAGGAAATAAGTGAAAACTTTATCCCAATACTGCTTTTCGAAATTGACCGCATAATAAGGGATGCCGATTTGATTACAAACGGCAATTACATCATTGTAATCTTCCGTTGCCGTACAAACTCCGTTTTCATCTGTATCATCCCAGTTCTTCATGAAAATCCCGACCACATCATAGCCTTGATTCTTCAATAGCAGGGCTGACACAGAAGAATCCACGCCTCCTGACATACCCACGACGACGCGGGTGTCCTGTGGTGCTTTTTTCATTCTGTCACCTCATTTATTTAAAGAGGGAATTATCTTCCCACTAATCTATTAACGATTTTCACGGTGGTTTCAGCCGCCTGCCTTACTTCCTCTTCCGTATTGTTCAGACCGAAGCTGAAACGAATCGAATTCTTCGTCCGCTCCGAATCTTTCCCGAACATCGCCACAAGCACATGCGACGGATCGATTGACCCAGCAGTACAAGCGGATCCGCTCGATACAGCTACACCTGCCAAGTCCATATTGACGAGCATCGATTCCACATTCGTACCCGGAAAACTGACATTCAGCAAATGCGGCAACGACTGTTCCATAGATCCGTTAATTTCATATTGTACATCCGCCTCATCAAAGACGGCAAGCAATACGTCTTTAAATCGCTTGTATTGCTCCTTTTTCTTTTCCATCGTGCTTTGTGCAATGGAAACGGCTTCTGAAAAACCGGCAATGGCCGGCACACTCTCCGTACCAGCACGGCGCTTGCGTTCTTGTTCCCCGCCATATAATTGCGGATTCAGCTTCAAGCCTTCACGCATATAAAGAAAGCCGATTCCTTTGGGACCGTTGATTTTATGCGCGGATACACTCAGCAAATCCACACCCAACTCACGAACATCGATAGAGATCAAACCATATGCCTGAACCGCATCCGTATGGAAAATGGCCTGATGCCCCTTAAGCAGCTGTCCAATTTCAGCAATCGGCTGGATCGTTCCAACCTCATTATTGCCGAACATGACCGAAACCAAAATCGTGTCGTCCCGCAATGCCGCCTTTAAATCGGCAATTGAAATAAGCCCCGCTTCATTCACAGGTAAATATGTGACCTCAAAGCCAGACTTCTCAAGGTATTGGCATGTATGCAAAACCGCATGATGCTCAATCTCCGTCGTAATGATGTGCTTTCCTTTTTCTTTATAAGCATTCGCAACACCAATGATCGCCGTATTATCAGCCTCGGTTCCACCGCTCGTGAAAATGATCTCATTCCGCCCCGCACCGATGCTCGTCGCAATGCTCGAACGCGCCTCATCCAAAACATGGCGTGCCTCCCGCCCGAAAGCATGAATGCTCGACGGATTTCCGAAGTCATGGCTCATGACTGTCATCATCCTATCGATCACCTTCGGATGCATCGGTGAAGTCGCAGCATGATCTAAATATATTCTGTCCACTTTTTTGTCGCCTCCATTAAAAAACGCAAGCGCCTACATAATAGGCGCATTGCTAATCACTTAAATATAGTACATATAAGAATCGATTTCACCCGTATCCTTGTAGCTCGCCAAATCCATAAGCGTCGTATTATCCAATACATCCTTCACGGCATCGCGAATCCGGATCCAAAGCTGGCGCTTCACCGGCTCCTCATCCTCAATTCCTTCAACTGGGGTAATCGGGCCTTCCAATACACGAATGACATCACCCGAAGTAATCTCCTGAGGATCTTTAGACAGGACATACCCGCCATACGCACCGCGGACACTCTTCACCAATCCCGCATTACGAAGCGGCGCGATCAACTGCTCCAAATAATGCTCCGACAGATTATGCGTCTGGGCAATCGATTTCAAACTCTTCGGGCCTTCTCCATAATGTTTAGCAAGCTCGATCATGATCGTCAAACCATAACGGCCTTTAGTAGATATCTTCATACATATACACCTCAAATTATTTATCCGTTTCTAAATTCTTTTGAAATTATAGCATATTCCCGCCGGAAATGCATTCACCCGCCCTCCATTTGTCAAATTATCCTAATTGGAGAGGTAGGAAAACAAATATAACGAAAACAATTATCGAATTAATTCCCGATAGTCCCATTCCTTTTATTCCCAAACCGCTAGATAATGATAGAATTCCAGTTACCGCCCTCCAAACCGGAGTATTCTGCCACAAGTTTCATGCATAATAAACCTACGGCCCATTTCGGCCACTAATAGCAGAGTTCATCTATTAAATTCTCCCATAGAAAGAGAGGTCGGATCATTCCGCCGGCAGGCCGATTTATCAACCATACAGCACAAATTAAATCCCCCAAGGAACTACGATGATCGAATTCGACTTCTTTTACAGCATAATCAGCGCATTTCCCCCATCAGTTGTGATACCTTATATAAAAAGGAGAGGTGCGCAATGAATATAAAACCGCTTGCTTTCCGGATGCGGCCTCGATCGATTGATGAGATCATCGGGCAGGAGCATCTGGTCGGTGAAGGAAAAATTATCGCAAGGATGGTGAAAGCCAAACAGCTTTCTTCCATGATCCTGTATGGTCCGCCGGGAATTGGCAAGACATCGATTGCAAGTGCGATTGCCGGAAGCACGAAGTTTGCTTTCCGGACGCTGAACGCGGTGACCAATAATAAAAAGGATATGGAAATCGTGGCAGCCGAGGCCAAGATGTCCGGGAAAGTGATCCTGCTGCTTGATGAGGTTCATCGGCTCGATAAGGCGAAGCAGGACTTCCTATTGCCTTATCTTGAAAACGGGATGATCACCTTGATCGGTGCAACGACCAGCAATCCCTATCATGCAATCAATCCGGCCATCAGAAGCCGGTGCCAGATTTTCGAGCTCAAATCATTGGAAACCAATGATATAACCAAAGCCCTGGAACGGGCACTTCATGATGAAGAGCGGGGGCTTGGTGCGTATAAAACCGATGTCGGCTTTGATGCCCTTACCCATTTCGCGACCGCTTCGAACGGAGATGTCCGCAGTGCCCTTAACGCTCTTGAGCTCGCCGTCATTTCCACCGAACCCGATGAATCCGGAACCATTCATATAGATGTGCAAATTGCCGAAGAATGCATGCAGAAAAAAAGCTTCTCACATGACAAGGATGGAGATGCCCATTATGATGTTCTCTCGGCTTTCCAAAAATCCATTCGCGGAAGTGATGTGAATGCAGCCCTTCATTATCTGGGGCGCTTGGTCGAAGCAGGTGATCTTGTCAGCATTGCCCGCCGCTTGGTGGTCATCGCTTACGAAGACATAGCTCTGGCCAATCCGCAGGCTGGTCCCAGGGCCCTCGCTGCAGTCGAAGCCGCTGAACGACTCGGCTTTCCTGAAGCCCGGATTCCACTTGCCAACTCAGTGATCGAGTTATGCCTATCTCCCAAATCAAACACGGCCATTGCCGCTATTGATGCAGCACTTTCCGACATTCGCAGCGGCCATAGCGGAGATGTACCGGACCATCTTAAGGATGCCCATTACAAAGGAGCCACAGATCTCGGACGAGGCATCGGCTACCTTTATCCGCATGACTACGAGAATGGCTGGGTGAAGCAACAATACTTACCGGACAAACTGCGCAGCAAAAAATATTACAAACCGAAAAAGAGCGGGAAATTTGAACAAGCCCTTGCCTCGGTCTATGAAAATATCGAGAAGAAAAAATAACTCCGGATCACTTCAGATTCGGAGGTTTTTTGTGGAAAATGAAATCTTTTAACATGCCTCATGTTGCCAAAAATCCGCCTCCCCTTGAGCATTCACCTTCTCCATGATGCCAACTTTCACCGAAAAGTGTACAGCTGCATTCCACTTCAGCACATTTCTCCTTTTCGAACATCATTTCGAAACTTACTTCTATTAAAATCCCAACTAGATGAATAATTCCAGAGAGTTCTATTTATATTGACCAATAAATTTAGATATCAATTGGTGACCGTAAAAACAACTTATATCGCCAAAATCATCCACAATCAGTATGTACAAATGTCACTCAAACGCTCCGGCTAGTCCTTTCTAAGAAACCGGAACACTTAAGCTAAAATCCCTTTGAATCGCCTTGCTTGGCCAATTTTTCCCGGAAATTATCTGTAAGGTTTAATCAAGGGCAGAAACAACATTTCAATATATGGTTGTAGCCCGATCATTTTTACAGCATTTAAATTCTGATTATTGCATGCACGTACTTGGTAAGAGAATATGTCAATTACCACTGATACCGGCATGTCCCTTTTCATAAGAAGGCACAACAACTTTTTAGTTGCTGTACCTGTGTGGTCAATCTTCGTCTTTATAGATACCCTTCGAAGCTTTAATCATATTTTCCAGCCACATTTTCTTAAATACATTCACACGACGGGGAGTGCCATTCTCTTCAGCCTCAGTTGAATTTTCAGTTTCTTCTGCGGCTTCGGTAAGGATTTCAGTTGAACCCCCTTCATCTGCCGAACTTTCCGTTGAGCTACTTTCATCTGATGAACTTTCCACTGAGCTGCTTTCATCCGATGAGCTTTCTGTTAAACTGCTTTCATCTGATGAGCTCTCCGTTGAGCTGCTTTCGTACGATGAGCTCTCCGTTAATTCAGACTCGTATGTTGAGCTTTCCGTCGTATCACTTTCGTACGCTGAACTTTCCGTTGAATGTTCCATTTGTTCTTTAACCTCCAATATTTATTATCCTTAGGGATATCCGCATTGCATATCTAATAGGGACTTTACTTATCACCCATTTTAAAGTAATCTTCTAATTTAAATATTTATTAAATCCGATTAGCCTTCCGCTGATTCACTCTCGTCCGCTGAGCTTTCCGCTGATTCATCCTCGTCCGCTGAGCTTTCCGTTGATTCATCATCGTCCGCTGAGCTTTCCGCTGATTCACTTTCGGTTGATTCACTTTCGTACGATGAGCTTTCCGCTGATTCACTCTCGTTTGTTGGGCTTTCCGTTAAATCGCTTTCGTATGCTGAACTTTCCGTTGAATATTCCATTTATTCCTTAGCCTCCAATATTCATTTATTCTTTAGGGATATCCGTACTGCATATATATGCGCCTTCTTTCTAATAGGGACTTTCCTTATCACCCATTTTAAAGTAACACTCCATCCTTTTTGAAAAATTTGGCAAATCCATTTTGACGGTCAAATTCATTAGATTCAAAAACTTTTCTCCTTGCAAAAAAATAACCTCGGAATCTTAATGACGAACCGCTAAAAGCCGGTACAGCCTACATATATTCCAGTTTCTGATATACCATTGTATGGCCCACCCAATTTTTCAACAAAGCCATTCCTATAAACTGAAATGACATAAACAGTCGTTGAATCCTTTCGAGTTCATGAAACACTCCTCATAAAAACATCATAAACATGCTTTCAAGCAACATCGCAGCAGACTGGGGATTGTACATCCACAATTGCATCACCCTTCATAATTCAAACATTTGAAAATCAAAGAGAATATAATAAATGGCTGTAAGATCATGATTATAAAAAGACTTGCAATCTCTAAATATCTGGAAGTAAACAAAAAAATAAACACTAGGCCAAATTACACACCCAACAACGAAAAAAGTGTAGATTTCCCAATCAGTCACTATATTAAACTTTTAATGAATCTAACTTCCTACACCCTCAGATTTGTTCTAGTTACTAGCAAATAGCACACCAAAATATGTAAAAGGTATTATAAAATAGTAAAATATACTATTCTTTTACTACGAAATTAAATATAATAGATGAAGTGGTCAGAAAAAGAGGAAGGAAGTAAAATATGAGACATGAAAAAAAGAAGAAAAAGAAACGGACATGGCTGAAGATAGTCGGGATAATTGTCCTACTTTTCATATTAGCCGGGGGAGCTTTTGCCTACTCCGTATGGAATTCACTGACAAAAACCGTTGACACGATGCATACACCAATAGACCGTAACACGGATAAACGAACGAAAGACCTTGCACTATCAGATCAGGAGCCATTCTCGATGCTCATGCTTGGCGTCGATGAACGTGATGGCGACAAAGGCCGTTCAGATACAATGATCGTCTTGACAGTCAATCCACAAAAGAAATCGGTCAAAATGCTAAGCATTCCCCGTGATACACGGACCGAGATCATCGGTCATGGGACACAGGATAAAATCAACCATGCATTTGCCTTCGGCGGCGCGAAAATGTCCATGGATACCGTTGAAAACTTCCTTGATATCCCAATCGACTATTATATGAAGATCAATATGGAAGGCTTCAAGGATATCGTTGACGCAGTCGGCGGTGTGACCGTGCAAAACGATTTGGACTTCACCTCCGATGGCATTCATTTTGCAAAAGGAACGCAAACTCTTACCGGGAAAGAAGCCCTTGCCTATTCAAGAATGAGACATGATGATCCAAGTGGTGATTTTGGGCGTCAATCCAGACAACGTGCCATCATCGAAGCGGTCATCAAAGAAGGCGCAAGCCTTTCCTCCCTGACGAAATACGATGAAGTCTTCGATGCACTCGGTAATAATATCCAGACTAATTTGACGTTTGATGACATGATGGACATCCAAAAGAACTACAGGGATGCCAGCAAAAGCATTACCCAATCATCCATAAACGGCAACGGAACGAAAATCGACGGAATCTACTACTATATTGTGTCGGATGAAGAAAAAGAAAAGGTTCAATCCGAATTAAAAGAACAATTATCCATCAAATAAGAAAAAATGTAAGAGCTGTCCGGACCCGCATCCTGACAGCTTTTTCATTTTCCCCGTCCAATATTCTGACAAAAAACGAACTCCAATTGTAGAGATTTGTTGGAATTTTTGTTGTTTATTAGGCCTAAAAAGACGGTATAATCAAACATGAGCTGAAAATTCCATCTTCCCCTTGCCCCTATAATCACTTGACACTATTATTCTTTGGACCCGGAATTCCACAACCAACATATATCAACTATCATAAATAAACCAAAACAAAAGGAGTGTATTTAAATGAAAATCAAAGCAGGCAGCTGGGCTATGCTAAGCAAACAGGACAAAATGTTTATTTTGAAAGCCATCAGTGACCGTTCAAGAATGAAATATGTTTCATGAGAAGTAGATCTTTTCGGCATTACACGAGAGCATCGCCTCTCCCTTTTCAATAAAACGAACTTGAACCTGAAAAAGGAGAGGAATCTATTCAAACCGATAATCCCATAATATACGCCATTCGCCTTTTTCTTTGACGACATAGCAATTTTGTTCCAGAGTAAACATTCCAAAGCGAGAATTGAAGACCTGTGTAACTGGAATTTCATAGGCCGTTTTATGCAGCCTTCCACTCTTATCCAACTTCCAGTTCTTCACTTTCTTAGAACGGCCTACATCATACTGAAAGGACTCCACATCCATATGCTGTAAAAATACATGTGACCGATTTTGCACATAATCTGCCCGATCCGGAAACCGCTGCTTCATTTCAGAACTTAACAAATCCCAGGATTTCCCGAACTCCGCTTCACTTTCATACTCATAAAAATCTTCAACCACGCTTTTTGACCCGCTCGGAAAAAGAAAAATGATACACGCTCCTGTAACTAAAACCATGAGAATAGCCGTCAATACACCTATTGGAATCTTACTTTGTCCCCTCACCCTCATCACCCTCACAGGTTATCATTCATTATATATATAATGGAAAACCATAAAAAAGAAGCATGTTGTTAGACACGCTCCTTAAGTCTTAAGTATATGTAACTGAAATGATTTCTTAGATTCATTGACGCCTTCTCCATCGATAAAACAAAAGAAAATGACATCGCCCATGAAACGAGCAAAATGGGGACTAAGTATCTACGGATCATATACTATCAGGTTGTTCTATGATCCCGCTTAATTTCTCCTTAATCTCTTCCACAAGTTCATTTACAGTAACATCTTGTCCAAACTCACCCTTGGCAAAAGTGTCTTTTAAAATATCAAAAAAATCCATTCGAAATTTCCACTCCAATATATAATTGAGCCACTATTTCATACTGTTGTCCTAATCTTTTTTCAAAAATAAGGAATATAGCTCATATCTTTGATAATCACATATATAGTACGGATTGGCAAGCAGAAACTAGTTTAAAAACCAAAAATTTACCCAATTTTAACATTTTTGAAATATCCCTTAGGAATGAATACTAGTAAGTTTTAGGTAAATACGTGTGGATATAAGAAAACAAAAAAGGACTGATTCCTCAGCCCCTTCGATAATTCATATTATGCTTGTCCCATAAAATAGGTCATTAATGAAATCAATACTAAAGTAATAGTAATATAAGTCCCAATAAAAATTTTCTTGTTTCTTTGTTTCTTTTCATTAACTTCCTCGAACGTAATGAATTTATTTTTTGTCATCAAATAATCTCCTTCTATTTTGATGGCAGCTATCTGACATCGCCTTTTGCGTGGTCCCTTTGCTTGATCTTTATATTGTAGTATCGGCACTACACTAAAAACATTTAAGTATTATTAACTATTTTTGATAGGTCATATTTCTTATATATGTAGAGGGATACGACTAACGAATTATGTACATTAACTAAATTCTATGATGATCATGTCAAACCCTGCCTAGGTACTCTAAAATTATTAAGCGCTTACTTTATAAAATTCATGATTATTTTTATCCAACCGCAAAATGCCAACCATAACGGTACACTAAATAAAGTTCCCCACATTAATCCCTTCAAAAAGGCAATAGGTACATCCATAATAAAAATCCCCCTCAATAAGGTTGCATTTTTATTATTATCGCCATGTTCTTTATTCTGGATACTTTTTACGTTAATGAAAACAAAAAAAAGAAGACTGTATAACAGCCTCCTCTAACATAATTTTTATCCCCTGATTTGCGTTTTCCATTTCATTTTCCTTTTATGAACTTCCGCACATCTTCAATAGATAATCCTAGATTTTTAGCCTCTAAAATTAGATAAACCCATTCTTCCCGTTCATTGTTAGCTTCCATGATAAATCCCACCCAACTTGTGGTAAAACAGCCGTCTTCATGTAGCCTTAGACCTGTAATTTTGCGTCCCTACTTTTCAATAGGTTTGCCCTTCTCAATAATATTTCACATTATTATTAACCAAGATTAATAAATCTCTTGAATTTCCTGTTTAAACCATGATGCCCTAAAAAATTTCCCCTTAGTTAAAACTATATTAATGTTAATTATACTTAAAAACGTAATAATAGCTCTTAATACTATTCGTTTTTTTCTGTCATTTTTCAACATCATTCATCAAAAAGTGACATTATAATAGGAAAACACTGGTATAACGTACTTTCTTTAAAACTCTTTTATTAAAAGTAGTTTTATAATAGCATAAACAAGTTCAAAATTGCTATTCCACAAAAATAATATTTTCAATCAAGTGGACTAAGAGATTCAGTTTTAATTTATTTACCCTAAGCAAAAAGCCAGTATTACAAACCATAATATGGCTGTAACCTGACTGGTTCGTGAACTTCAAGTATTTATACTCTTGATTCCATTTGGATACCTAATAAATTGCTAAACTTCCCTCTTTTTTCACTCGCTAGTTGATTATATTCACCGACTTGAATAATTGACCTTTCGATTATTATTACTAAATAGAACTTCTGAAAATAAAGATCATCTCTTGTAGTTTTAGACTCTTAGCTCCTTAGACTGCCCATTTCGCCAAAAGGAGAGCTCCCTGTATACTTCCTCATTCACCTTCTTAACATAAAAAGGCCTGATTTCTCAGCCCTATTTAACAAACGTTATGATTTTCCAAGAAAAAAAGTCAATAATGAAATCAAGATTAAAATAATAGTAATATAAGACCCAATAAAAATTTTCTTACTTCTTTCTTTCTTTTCATAAGCTTCCTCGAACGTAATAAATTTGTTTTTTGTCATCAAATATTCTCCTTATTTTTGATGGCAGCTATCTGACAGCGCTTTCTGCGAAGTCCCTTTGCTTGATCTTCATATTAAAGTATCGTCAAATCGGCAAAAATATTAACTGTATTATTCACTATTTTTATAATGGGCTAGTTTTTATAAATTAATATCTGTTCTTTACTATATATAGTTTACTATAAATCATACAAAATACATTTATTCAAAATATTCCATTATACCCAAAAGTCTTTCATACCAAGATAATAATGCTAAGCAATTATCCCTACTTATTCCATAGAGCTGTTTTATGGCTGCAATTAGTTTAATCCATATCCATTTACCGATTAGTAAATAAAAAGGATAGAAATTCACCATTTGCCAAAAATAAGAATAATGGTATTAACGGGAGGAAGAGAAAAATGGATTCAGAAATGCAGGAGAAATGCGGGGTATTTGGAGTGTTTAATCACACCAAAGCAGCCGAATTAACTTATTACGGACTTCATGCACTTCAACACCGTGGTCAGGAGAGTGCAGGAATTGTGGCTAGTGATGGGAAATCATTCAGGAATCACAGGGGAATGGGATTAGTTACCCAAGTATTTTCACGGAACATCCTTGATGGACTAAGCGGAAATATGGCCATTGGTCATGTACGATATTCAACTTCTGGCGAAAGTTTACTGCAGAACGCACAACCCCTCGTTTTTAAATATAGCGAGGGGGACCTGGCTGTTGCTCATAATGGCAACCTCGTAAATGCAAGGATAGAACGGGATGTGTTACAACAGCAGGGAAGCATATTTCAAACGACGACCGATACGGAAATTATTGCTCACTTAATAGCTCGTTCAAGTAAACAGCATTTCGCAGAAAGCGCACCTGATATGCTTAAACGTCTCGACGGGTCATTTGCCTTGATTATAATGACTGAAAAACAAATGCTAATTGCCCTGGATCGTCATGGGTTACGTCCGCTTAGCCTTGGGAAAATTGGTGAATCCATCATCGCCTCCTCAGAAACATGCGCTTTAAATGCGGTTGATGCTAAGTTCTGGCGGGAAGTTGAACCGGGTGAATGGCTTCTTATAGATGAAAATGGAATTCAAACTGGAAGATTTGCAAAAAAAGGTAAGGTTTCCCTTTGTTCCTTTGAATTTGTCTATTTTGCCCGTCCAGATAGCGTTATTCAAGGAAGAAGTGTCTTAACAATCCGGAAGGAATTAGGTGAAATTCTGTCAAAAGAACATCCGACACAAGCTGATGTTGTCGTTGCAGTTCCCGAATCAAGCGTACCTGCCGCCATTGGTTTTTCCCAACAATCAGGAATTCCATATGAAATGGGGATTATTAAAAATCCTTATGCTGGTCGTTCATTTATTGAGCCCACGCAAGAATTGCGTGACTTAGCTGTTCGACTGAAATTAAGCGCTGTGCAAGAAATTTTGGAAGGAAAAAGGGTCGTATTAGTCGATGATTCAATTGTTAGGGGAACGACAAGCAAGCGCATTGTCGAATTGATTCGGCAAGCAGGTGCCAAGGAAGTCCATGTAAGAATTAGTTCACCTATGGTTAGAAACCCTTGTTATTATGGAGTGGATATGCCAACTAAGGAAGAACTATTTGCCAACAAACACGAACACGAACGAGCGATGGGACAGGTTATCGGGGCAGATTCATTAGCCTTTTTAAGTACCGAAGGGTTATTAGAGGCAGTAGATATGGATCTTGGAGACACTAGCAGCCGCTGTATAGCCTGTTTTAATGGTGCTTACCCAACTAATATTTGAAGTGATACAGCTTAAGTAGGATAAAGATGGCAGGCACCACACAAAAACAACTGTGTGATGCCTGCCATTTTCCTACTATTAAACCTTGGATTTTGTCACTGTTTTCTAATTGCTCGGGCAAGTACAAGAGGCTGCCCATCTCCTCCTGACGTCGAACTCCTCGATCACCAATGAGCATAACTTTTTATCCGTGTCTTTAATTTCTTAACTTATAAAATTCATTATCAATGAGTGATATTTTATTATAAATGAACCTAGCAATTTTGTGAGGGGCCTGTTGTGGGGAACATTATTCAGTTTATTATTGTGGTTGTCATTTTTCGGTTGGATCAAATTATAAAGAAAACAGTTCATAAAAAAAGAAGGCTGATTAACAGCCTTCCCCATGTACATACATTCCTTATTTTCCATTTATATAATTACTTTCTAGTTCTGTTCTCTCATAATATCAAAACATTTTACTTTAACCTTCTTCGATGTTGGTTAAAAACCTTGATAAAAATACTATTATCATCGGATTTAAAAAACTTAACTCCAACTAATTTTAAGGGTGTCCATATTTCTCTCATTTGGTATAAAGGCATTTTTAAAAAAATTCATCCTTTCTTAATTAACCTTGCCAATAGGGCAACCGCTCTTTAGAAATGAGTCATTGCTTTAAATAGTTACTCTTTATTTAATTCATATAATAATACCCATTATTTGATTGATTAAACCACATAAGAAATTCATTTTTTTGTGTCTACCCAATGTTATAAAGAAAGGTCAGCAAATCGGATTTAATTAGCGAATCACATACTGGATTCCATTTGGATACCTAGTAAATTGCTAAACATCCCTCTTTTTTCACTCGCTAGTTGGTTATATTCACCGACTTGAATAATTTCTCCCTGATCCATTACTAATACTTGATCCGCATTACGAATCGTCGATAACCGATGAGCAATGACAATAATGGTCATGGTTCCTTTTAATCTTTCGATAGCGGCTTGGATCTTCGCTTCATTTTCCGTATCTAATGCACTTGTTGCCTCATCTAAGACAAGGATAGACGGTTTACGTAAAATGGCCCGGGCTAATACAAGACGCTGTCTTTCTCCTCCAGACAGTCGAACTCCTCTATCACCAATGAGTGTATCAAGACCTTGTGGAAGCCTACTGACAAAATCATCAGCTGCCGCAAATTCCAAAGACTCCCAAATGGATTCATCGCTTGCATTTTGGTCAATAATCATCAAATTTTCCCGTATAGTTGCATTAAATAGGAATGGATCCTGCGGTATATAACTTATGGATTTCCTTAGTGATAATAAGTGATCATTAGTAAGTGGAATATCATCTATACTGACCTCGCCCCGATCGGGTTGATTTAATCCCATTAATAGGTCAATTAAAGTACTTTTCCCCGCCCCTGATCGTCCTACTATAGCCGTCATACGGTTTGAAGTTATGTGTACATTTATATTTTTAAGTGCATAGGTACTTTCATTTGGATTATACCTAAAATAAACATGGCGACAATCTAGCCCATGTTTAATTTCAATAGGCTTAATATTTTTATAGTCTGAATCATTTAACTCTCTAGCTTCCTTACATTCATTTTGTAAATCTAACAATGCTTTAAAAGATGGAAGAGTAGATCCTAATTGTTCTAAATTAGATTGGATACTTGTAAACCTTGGCCATAACCTTGAAAAAATAACCATTATCAGCATTAATTGTGCTGGTTGGGCCATGAACATTTTTATTGAAAAAAACACAAAAATCGCAATTAATAATGAAGAAACAACTTTGAAGATCATTTGAGAAGTTGTATTTAATGTAGTTAACTTAATTCTGTTTTTTTCCATTTTTTCAGTTAAGGAAAGAAACCAACTCAAATGAGAATCTTCTAATGAATTACTTTTGATATCCTTCATTCCATTAAGGTGATCCGTAATACCCGCTAAATATGTTTGTGTTAGTTGAAAATTTTCTTTTCCTAAAGACTGAGACTTTTTGATGAATTTCCTGGAGAAGAAGATTAGAATCAATCCAAAAACTATGATAAAACTAGTCATTGTAACTGATAAATAAAGAGCTATACAGATTTGAATGAACGTAAAAATAAGAGAAGATAAAAACTGTAAGAATAAATTAATACCAGCACTCACATTAAAGGTTTCAGTTGTCATGATGTTGGTGATATCAGTTTTCCTCTTTTTTAGGTAAAATCCCCAATTTACTTGAAGCAAACTTCCATAGGCCTCATCTCTTAAATGTTTAATAAAACCTTGTTGGATTTTCACACCTAGTATGGTTTGATTCCGCTTAAAAACGCTTTGTCCCACCATTAAAATTACGTAAACTCCCAGTATCAATATAAGACTAATCGTTTCAGGAATTCCTATGAATAATTCATTAACCCAACTTAAAAAAGGAACTTCCTCTGTACTAATATCTAAAATACCGGTCAATCCAATCAACGGGATTAATAAGAAAATTCCTATACCCTCTAAAAAACCTATTAAAATCATACAAATAAGATTGATATATAGAATTTTCCCCGAATAATCATGTAACCGCTTGGTAAAATGCAAGAGATGCTTCAAAACCATATCCTCCTATCACAGAGCTTGTTTCTTTGTTATCCCGAATGTCTATATAGCATTTTGTAATATGCTGAGTTACGACATTTGAAGGAAAGGTATTGGGGCACATTGTAGGTTTATAAGAACTTCTACCTAATTGATATAATAGAAAACGAATGGGGTTGGTGATTCGAAGAACTAGGGATTTGTTTCGATATATACTTATAAACAATCGTTTCTGGAGGAAATCGTGTTAAACGTTCCCCCTGTTATAATATGGATCGAGAACGTTAACTAGATTCTTGTTCTTCTAGATTTTCATTACTGTTCTCTTTAGCGAATTTAGAAACGACCGTGAACCTATCCATCACTTCAGCACCGGTTATATAAAAAGGACCGCTACGTAGCCAAGCATGTGCAATGAGTTCTCCATTCTCATCTTTAGCTGTACCTAAATAAAGAGTACTATCAATATTTCTTTTCTCCAGCATTTTCATTCCAGCCATTGCTTTTACAAGGCATTGGCTTTCCCAAAAAGTATAGCGACTCATAATATGAATAGCTCGCGATATACTGGCTAAAACCTCTTTATCCGATGAATTGGAGATATATGAGGTCTCTTTCATTTGTTCACCAAGTGAAGGAGCAACTTTTGAAAATGAAATGCTCTTAAGAAAACGGGCTCTACCTAAATGTAAAAATGCCTCAATAAGCAGCAGCTTAGTTTTATAATTCAATTGAAGAAAATTACGAGCTTTCTTTGTGATATTCATTATTTCCTCCTAGAGCTAGACATTCATGATACTAGGAATTGATTCTATCTTCTATTTTAACTAGGCCTTGCTCTAACAATTGATTTATAAAGTCCGTGACTTGTTCCTTACACTCAGTTTGTTCTACATCATATTGAGACTGTAATGTTGTAACTAACTCATGAATCGTAATGGGCTCCTTCAGTAGATCCCATATCTCTCCACCCAATTCACCTAAATTATAATACTTTCCTTTTTGAACACTTAACATCACTTTTTCTCCACCCATATCACTAACAATGTTACCCTCTCTTTGTACAATCGTTTTTTCTAACGTAATTTGTTGTTTTTTCAAAATAAAGAATCCTCCTCGTTTATATTTTCTAATATTTGAGATACAAGATTATTGACTGTAAATCCTGTGTTAGGCCGATGCAATTGATACATATGGATTTTATTTAAAATATTTACCGACTCCATAAAATGCCATTCCATTAAGCCTAATCGTGGGACTAAAAAATTACGGTATGTATGAGAGAATAAAGTTCGGAAACGTTCTAGTTGATTTATTTTTTGTAGTGTAACTTCTCCATGATCTGTTTTTACTAATTCAAATACAGAGCTTAATGGTAAAGGTTCATTTGAAAAACTAGACGTAACTGGTACAGAAAATTTTGTTTCCCTTTCAAATAAAGGCTGGTAATCTTTCTTTTCTATTCCAAAAGCTTGTAAACTTTCTTGCCATAGTTTTTGTTGTGGATATGAGGGAGTTATAATGGGTTTATTGTCTTTTGATAGAGAAACAGGGATAACATCATCACTTAAAAGTTGAAATCCTTCTTTTAAAAAGGCAGCAGCAAGTGTTGATTTCCCCGCCCCTGAATCACCAATAAAAGCATATGCCTTCCCATTTATATCTATTGCACTTCCATGCAAAGGTAATACTTTTTTCTGAAGTAAGATAATCCCCATACATGTTCCAAGAATATATAGTCGAATATGATCCTCATCAGAATTTGATATAGGTGAAACGGTAATTTTCTTTCCTTCTTGAATCTTGAATATGGCAATGCCGGGAACTTGAAACATAACCATATGATCCTCAACAACATATTTTTGTTTTGGCAAAAGAACTTGCTTCTCCCAAAGCTCTGATAAATCCCCGTATTCAATTTCCACATCGGTCATGTCCTTGGAAATTCCGAGTCTGGGTACCTCTGGAAGGGGTATTTCACTAAAAAGGTTCAATCCGAATGCTCTATAACCTAAATTTTGTACAATCTCTACCATCTCTTTCACTCCAAATACTAGAAAAATTAATCAAAGCCCTTATACCTTAAAAATTGTATAAGAGCAGTTATTGCTGGGGGAAAACAATCAAATCTTTAATTAACTATGGTGAACCATTTCATCTGGATCATTCTGCACACCATCAGGGATGGTTATACCAGGACCTCCCATAGTCATGTTAATGTTAAGTACTTCTAATTTTGGAGTTTGCCATTCTTTTTTCATTTTTGTCACCTCCCTTCAATGAGGTTATTTAATAGGCTCTGTTAAACTATATGGTAGATTCTCTTTTTTCAACCATCATCATAAACTTAGCCTTTTAAGAAAACGATAAACAATTAAACCTCTCATTAAAATTCTGAATTCAGAATCAAAGGCAACATTAGGCTGGGGTTCTGTGCGAAACTTGTTAAGTGCCTTCTTAATTGCTCCCATATTCAAAAAATTAGCTATAATCGGATCCTGACTAAGCTGTTCCACTTCACCAATAAATGCATTCCAGTTTGGGAGCATTCTAGCAATGGTATCTGCACCCTGAACGCCTCGAGTTTTCTGGTTTAATCTAATGTCATCAGGCAAATACCCTTTTGTGGATCGTCTAATGAGTGATCGATCTAAACCATTCTGTACAAATTGTTCCAAAGGAAGGGATAAACAAAATTGAATAACTCGTAAATCATTCGTAGGGTCATGTCCCTGTAATGAATACAGCAAGGATAATTTAGTTCCACTTGTTCCCGTTGTATTCCACATATTCAGATAACCAAAGTGATTTTTCCTAATCTCATTAATATTTGTAGGATTAACGCCCATTATATTGATTCCTTGTTCCTCTAGTTTAGAAAAAACTTTAGTTCTCCGAGCAAAATCATCATTAATTAATAATGGCGAATCATCTTGATTATTTGCTTTGATATTAGGATGAAAAGGATAAGCCTTTTTTCCAATCACTTTCATTACTCTCGATCTTTTTACTCCCATATTTTTGCTATAAGAATTTACTTCATGATAAAGGCGGATCCATCTCATTTTTCTTAATAATAAGGCATAGTAATCAAAAGTCGGTCCCCAAGAAATTGAAAAATTTCCCCTTGCACCGTTTAACAATACTCCTATTCCAAGCTTGTTAGCCTCTTCATATATCCCCTTCACCCAGACGGAATTTTCAAAAAACTTATAGGGCATTTCCATTATTTCTAGCCAATCATCTAGTACTGATAATGAGCTTTGGCCTTCAAACTTTAAATACTTAGCATTGATATTTCCAACATGATTAACTGTAGATTTAATAAGTGGACTCTCATCTGCTAATCGTTGTTTTGGGGTCCAATCATCAAATTCATCAATAGGGATAGAGCTAAAGGTATATAATTTTTTGTTTTGGTTTCGGAGGGTATTTGCAGTAAAGCTGACAACCGATCCTGAATCCAATCCACCGCTTAAATTGGCTCCCACTTTACGGTGTGTACGTAATCTCGAAGTAGCTGCTCTTTGAAAAACATCTCTAAAAGCCTCTTCGTATTCGTTATTTGATTTCAAGTGCAATTTCTCACTATCTACCACGGAACAATATTTCGAAAGCATTACTTTATTTTCTATTATTGATATTGTATGGGAGGGAGGTATTTGATCTATATTTTTATAGACTGTCGAAAAAGCATCTACAGTATCATTCATCCCTGGAATTGCTAAAAACTCCGCTAACCACTGCTCATTCAGTTTTTTTTCGATATATGGTAATTTAAGAAGGGGTTCAATAGTTGTACAAAAAGCAAATTTCTCATGATTTTTGTGATAATAAAGCGTCCTACTCCCTGCGAAATCTCTTGCCCCAAATAACTTTCTTTTCTTCTGATCCCAAATCATAAATGCAAAGTCACCGATTAAATGCTTAGGAGCTTCTTCACCCCATTTTTGATAACTTAATAGAATAAGTTGACTATCAGTTAGAATACTTTTATCTATTTTACTAATATGTAGTTTGTCGAATAATTCTTCACGATTATCAATAATAGCGTCAGCTGTGATTGTACACTGCCTTTCAGAATCATGGAACGGAAGCTGTTCACCTACAGATTCAGGAGTAATCCATTGAGCGTGGCAACCAAGAAAAACCTTTTCTGAATGCCAGGTTTGAATAGAGTCGGAAGGATATTTCTCTAAAGCAGTCATTAATACATGACCATGCTGAAGATTTACCTGCTCTTCATTTATATGATAAATACCAATGATAGCACTCATGATTTCCTCCTGCTTGTTTTTTTATGCAAATAAATTACATTATCTTCCTTCGGTGTTGGTTAAAAACTTTAATGAAAATACTTCTATCATCTGATTTAAAAAATTTCACCCCAACTAACTTTAAAGGTGTCCATATTTCTTTCATTAGAAATAGAGGCATTATATTCATCCTTTCTAAATAAACGATATAATATTTGTTTCTTCCTAATAGACTCCAATTTTCAAATCCACGATTATAAAACTAAAGAAACAAATATTAACACTAGTTACTTTTATACTTATTAATTGTTTTTGTATTCATATTTCCCCTGAAAAGCGTCCTTTTTAATACATATGTCATTTTAACTGTTTTTACGAACAATTCGTTCTCTATAACGAATTATATAAGCTAAAATTACCATCTATTTAAGCCTATGTCAATAATTTAAGACACAATTAGTTATATAAATTCAAGATATAAGTCTTTCATATTTTAATATTTACTTTATCATGTATCTTCGCTGAATACTCTGTTACATTAGTTATAATAGTCTTGTGTACATTTAGAAAATTACATATTATCTTTAAAGAAAATTTACCACTCTCAAAGAAATGAATGGATTACATTATTTTAACTGGTACGAAAGTGTAGAAAAACTTAAATGATTTATAGGGTAACTGGAAAATTTGTTTTGACATAACCAAAACCAAGCTATTTCGGCTATGTCGTACAAAAAAATATTATACTGAACTTAATATCAGGGGATTCAGGGAGTAATTAATAGTTGGAGCGTTTATACAGGGATTTTATTTGTTTTCTTAGGGGGCATTCGGAATCAATCATAGACAATTTTCTAAATAATCTAGTTATTTCTTTGTCGTATGCAATGGCAAAGAAAATTTAATATGCAAAAAAAATAGTTACGTTGCCAAAACAGAAATTGCAGAATTGCTTAACATCCTTCCTGAAATAAGTATTCGAGTATTTATAGGTAAATCAACTAAACTATTTTTCTCGTTTTTCACTTCAAACAATAGCTTTTCACCATCACTCATTACACCTTTTAAATTCAAAAAATAGGTTTCACTATCAGCACTTTCTAATAAAAGTTGTACTGCGAAAGTGTAGTTGTACAATTCTCCCTTAGTAAAGGAGTCCCACTCATACTTTCCAGTTCTAATTTTAGAAATTGTATTTACTCTTCCAATAATATTTGTGGTGTATGCGCTATCATCCTCCCCATTTCCACTTGAGTTAATTTTGAAGACTGCATTTATATTAATCGGGAATGGTCTAATACCTTCAGTTAAACTTCCAGATAATCTACAATTTTCATGGTAAACTTTAATTGCCGTGCCTGATTTGTCCCATGTTAATAGTGAGGAAGAAGGGGTAATCAAACAATCTCTTAAATAAATCATCTGATTAGATTTTGGGTTCTTAACTTCCATTCCATTCGACTGAGCCCAAGTTAAACCTTCTAAATAATATTTTAAAGCACTTCCACCGGATTGCGCTGCAGAAAATAACCAGTTACCAACTTTGACATCTAAATAATTTTCGTTAATTATTTTTACAATATTGTGGTAGTTAGAAAATTTAGTTCCTGAGTCTTTATAAAAACGATACACATAAGAACATCTATTTGTAATATAGATGTTTTCCTTAAAGATAATTTTTCCTTTATTATCATGTGTCCAGTTATAAATTGAAATAATAGTACCTTTTCCTGTTGTCTTAATTGTATTTCTTTCAATAATAGCTGAATTACATTTTAAAAATATAGCTCCTATACCTAAATCATCATCAGGAGTAATTCTAGTAATTTCAATTTCATTATCTGTTATCTTCAGGTTTCCACCTGTAGAGATAATAGCATACTGGTCATCTTCTATGACTACTTTGTTATTATGGAAACTCATCCATGTATCTTTATCCCCTATCCAACCTGTCTGCCATCCCCAATTACTGAGGTTAACGGTACCATAAATTAAATTATTACTAATACTTAGACTATCTATTGCATATCGTTTACTGGGATCTGACTCAATATGAAGTACATCACCTACTATTGGGGCTAATAATAGTTTAGTTCCTCCAAAATGATTGCAAGTAATATTTCCAGATACACAACCAACAACAGTTAGCCCACCACGGCCATTATTATTAAAGTAGCAGTTCTGGATAAGCATACTTTGCGTAGATTTATTTCTATCATTTACTTGCTCAGATGAAATGAATAGTCCATCACCAACAAAATTTGTAAAAGAACAATTTCCAACATATAATCGTTTTGATGAGTATACACCAATGCCTATTGCATTTTGATTCGGAGAAACGCCTACTGCTCCTGGCCCCTCAAAATTTATACCAACTATATTTATATATTCCATTTTAAAAAATGAAAAGTAAGCGATATCTAATCTTTTAAATAATACTGTTGCACTTCTTCCAACCCAGTCAATGAACCTTCCATCAAAGGCTCCATCCATAAAAAGGGTTGTCGCTCGGTCATATACATAAGTCCCGCTTTCGAAGTCTAATGCTTTTTTATTATTAAAGGCAAAGCTAATGGCACTGTTAATAGCGATTGTATCATCTGTTACTCCGTCACCAACTGCACCAAAATCTTTTAATCTTATGCTTTCTGACCTTATTGATAATTCTCCCATTTCTTCTCTAAGACTATTATTTTCTATGGAATTAGAAGATAAATCCCCATCCTTAAAAAACACTATAATTCACTTCCTTTTTAAACTTTTCAAAATAAAATATCATTGGAATATAACTCACCAGCTTAAAATCATTCAGACCTAACAATGGATCAGAATAAGGTAAAGAAGAACATTATTCCATCCCTTAATAATCAATCAAGGATTAATAATTCTATTAGAGCATTTTTGAATAATAACATTTAATATACCTAGTTTAAAAATACTCTTTGGATTGATGAAAGAAATCTAAAAAGGTCTCTTTAAGTAATTTGATTTAATATAGTATATGCATTTTTATAATTTTTGGTACCACCTCAAAATCTAAAATTAATGCTATCGCAAATTCAGTATTTTTTTCCATTAAATTAATACACATAGATGGCTAGATTTTTAAACACTTCACGTATGAACTAGTATATTATTCTTTTTCTCTTTAGCGTCTATTCTATTGTTTTTTTTGACGGTTCTCATTCATGACCCAGCTTCCCGTAGCTACATTTTTGGGGAAACAATTGCTTATCTTCAATTAAGCGTCTAAATTATTTGTCAACAATAGCCCTTAATGCATTAATGCTTTTATGTAATCTTCATGTAATGATTTGTAAGTTCTTATTTTGAAAATTGATAACTTTTCTCCTAAAAATAGTTTCTTATTTATAATTTATTTAATTAATATGTCAATACATTTAACTATTTCCATTATCATTCCGTCACTTATAATATCGTAAAAAAGATACTTTGACAGGAAATTCCCCTTCCAAAGTATCTTTATAGTATTCTGAAGCAAATAATAAAAAGTGAATTTATAAAAGAAAAAAGTGGACTATTTATCAAATTTAATTCTAATAAAGGTTTGTAATACTTTTATTAAGTCTACAATCTTTACCTTTTTACTATATTGGTTTCCTTGACTTTCTCCATACCCATAAAAAAGGACGTAACGGAAAATATAATAGATGTAATGGTTTAGGTAACCTTAATGTCATAGCATCAATAGGTTTTGGATATAAAAATCTAATAATAAAGAAGCATTTTTGAAGGGTTCCCATCATTGAAAACAGAACTCGATCAAAGAATATTGAATTTTTAAAATAAATAAGTGTTGAAATTGGACTATACCTATACTTTTCACCAGGAACTTCTGTAGATTTGTTGATATGTAACTTTCCCATTTCTATAATATATCGTATCGTCAACTTTGCTAGATTTCTAGAACGTTTTCCTACTGTTAATGAATACATTTCACCATTGATTGGAGATTTTAAGAGTTGAGAAGTTAATATTAACGCTTGTCCTATTATATGAGAAGGTTGATACATATTATTTTTTTCAGAAATAAATCCTTTTCTTATGATTAGGTCAATGTCTACCAACCATCGAAGACGAAACCAACCATGTCTAGCCCCATGTACAACAAGGAATAAAAATAAATCTTGTTTTCCTAAAAAATAGATAGGAGTGCTTGTCAGAATACTAGTCCTTTTCCGTTCCCATAATTCATTAAAGCTTGGTTCTTTTGATGGATAAGGATGTAGTCTCCAATGAATTTCAATTTCTATTCCCATTAGGGGATGAAAGTATGTTTTGTGATGATTAAGCCATTGCCACTCGTTAAATATCGCTGGAAATTCTTCTTTTTTTATATATCCAAAATTCAATAAAAGTTCTTCTGCTCTTTTTAAATCGGTCAATGGAATTAATATATCTAAATCCTTGGAGGTTCGTAGAGAAATATCTCCGTAAATATCAGCAGCAATTGCCGGACCTTTCAAAAATAGTAGACGTATTTGCTTTTCTGAAAAAAACTTACCTAATCGTTCCATTTCTCCGGATAATTTAAGCATCTGAAACGTATTTTTTTTATACTCTTGGAATAAGATTTCAAAAATATTATCTGGAATAATTTTTTCTTCTAATTTACTTAACCTTGAATAAATTAAAGGATAAACACGATGATGCCTTGCTAATTCAAGAAATAATTCCCAATCTATACCTACAAGTAATTCTTTTAGTGATGTTGAAATCCCATCATCATTTTCCGCCTTCACAATTTCAAGTAATAATCTTAATTCTTTTGGTAGAGATGACAAATTGAGATTGTAGTTATAATCCATATTCCTCTCCTTTAATGTTTTATACTAGTTTTACGTGCATAAACATAAAACTTTTATAGCATTATAACTTATTTATAGTGACTAAAAATTGTGACGTTGCATGGACAATCATTTGTCCATTAGTTGTATAACTAGATTATTTAGAATGAAAAAATTTTCAATGAGATTCTAATATTAATGATAATACTTTAAGAAGCAACAACTGATATTGCATTTTTACTTAGATTTTTTCCAATAATTTGAATTCCACTATTATCGGGTAGATCAACTAATAAATTTGATTCATTTTTTATTTCAATTGTTAGTAACCCTTTATCATTGGTAGGTTTCTGAAAAGATAAGTTGTAAAATCCTGTTTCTTTAGAATTGAGCAGAATTTGAGCAGAGAATGAGTAATTGTATAAATCTTCAAGTGAAAATGCATCCCATTTATATTTACCCTTGGAGATCTTTGTTAGTGTATTCTTTCTTCCAATAATGCTTGTTGGATAATTAATATCCATATCATTTATTTTTCCTGAAATTTTATATACAACTGCTAAATCAATTGGGTACGTCGGAATATTTGTAGCAACTGTTCCCGATAAATTACAATTTTCATAATAAACCTTGATTGCTGTTCCAACATTATTCCAAGATATAAGAGAGTCTTCACCAACAATTATACAATCTCTTAAATACAAAATATGATTTTTAGTTGTATTTTTAAATTCCATTCCATTTTGATGTGTCCAGATTATTCCTTCCAAAAAATATTTCTGTGCATTCCCACCAGATTGTGGCGCTGATAGCAACCAATTAGCATTTGTTACCCCTATGAAATCCTCATTTTGAATTTTAACGATTTTATGGTTCTCTGAAAATGAACCACCAATATCTTTAAAGAAACGATAAATATACGAACAATGGCTTGCGGTGTAATTATTTTCGCGAAAAATAACTTTGCCTTTAGTGCCGTGAGTCCAATTGTAAACCGAAATAAGGGTTCCTTTTCCTTTTGTTTTAATTGTATTTCTCTCAATGATTGCAGAATTACATTTGAGAAACAGGGCACCTATTCCCAAATCATCAGCTGTTGTATTTCGAGTGACATCTATTTCATTATCAATAATTTTGATGTTTCCTCCAGCTGAAATAATCCCATACAGGTTGTCATCAACAATTACTTTATTATGATGAAAGTTAATCCAGGTATCTTTTTCTCCAATATACCCTTCTGTCCAAGTTGAATTAGTTAAATTAACTGCGTTATAAATCAAGTTATAACAAATAGCTAATCCCTCTACACCATATCTTGTTTTAGGATCTGATTCTATATGAAGAACTTCCCCAACAACAGGTGCAAGCATGAGCCGCTCCGCTCCGAAGTGATTATTTTCAATCACCCCCGACACACACCCAACCACCGTTAAACCACCTCGACCATTATTACTAAAGTAACAATTTTGAACCTTTATATTTTGAGACGATTGTTTACGATTGTCGATTTGCTCCGAAGATATTAATAATCCATCACCGATAAAATTTATAAAAGAACAGCGGTTAACTATTAAACGTTTGGTTGAATAAACAGCTATCCCCACAGCGTTTTGATTCGGTGAACCCCCAACTGCGGCAGGTCCCTCAAAATCTATTCCCACTAGATGAACATATTCCATTTTATAAAAGGCTATATATGCAATATCTAGCCTCTTAAAAATGATTCGAGCTCCCATTCCGATCCAATCAATAAAATGCCCATTAAATTCTCCATTGATATACCAAGTTGTTTTCTTATCGTACAAGTAAGACCCGCTACCGAAATTTAACGTTTTTTTGTTCTTAAAACAATATTCAATGGCATTATTAATAGCGGTTGTATCATCTGTTTCTCCATCACCCTTTGCCCCAAACTCCTTTACATGAATTATACCTTCTGCTTTTTTAGATATATTATCTATTTTTTTACCATGATCACTTGAAGTATCTATTAAAGTTTTTACTTTGTCTGAAAGTTTCTTTCCATGTTCATCTCCATCCTGTTGGTTAAATAATTTACCACCTTCCTCATTAACTGTGTAACCAAAAAAGAAAGCTAATATCCAAAGTAATATGTCTCTCAAAAAATTTCTACGGCCCACTTTATCACCTCTTCCTAAACTCTAGTTTAACTGTTAAAGACTACATGATTATGTACTTTGAAATATGTATTTACTTTTATAATTCAGTTCACCTTTTACTCCTTTCCGTATTTATTAACATTAAAGGTTAGATATGAAATTATATCTCGGGTTAGAAGTAACACTTTGTTAATTGTCAGTTCCGAAATTAAACAAGAAATAAGCTACCTCTTAGACTTTTTAATGGAGGACTCTTTCTATTTATATTAATAATGAAACCTTGCCATTAGTTATAGTTACTTGTGCAAGAGGACACAACTAATATATTAAAAATGCTGATTACCTTTACTATAGGGAACCAGCATTTTCCAAATTTTATACTCTTCTAATTCATTTTGATTTTGCTAATATGCTTAAAATCTTCATATCCATTAGGATTTTTTATTTGCCACTGCCAAGAATCAAGACACATATCTCCTATTCCTCTTGTAGCAGCCCAACCTAATTCCTTTTTTGCCTTGTTTACATCTGCATAACATATAGGAATATCACCTGGTCTTCTCTCAACCACTGTGTATGGCACCTTTCTGCCAGATGCCTTTTCAAAGGCTTCAACGACTTCTAAAACACTATATCCTCTACCTGTACCCAAATTGTAAGCATCGATTCCCGAAGTTGACATAACTTTTTCAAGTGCCTTTAAATGACCTAATGCAAGATCAACTACATGTATATAATCTCTAACACCAGTACCATCAGATGTTGGATAATCATTACCAAACACCCTTAACTCTTCTAATTTCCCTATACCTACCTGTGTTATATATGGCATTAGATTGTTAGGTAATCCATTTGGATCTTCACCTAATCGCCCACTAGGATGAGCACCTATTGGGTTAAAATAACGTAAAATTACAATATTCCAATCCCTATTCTGAATATAAAGGTCCCTCAAGATTTCTTCAATCATTAATTTTGTTCTACCATAAGGATTAGTTGCGCTAAGTAAAAAATCCTCAGTGATTGGAACATTTATAGGAACTCCATAAACAGTGGCAGAAGAACTAAACACTAATTTCTTAATATCATATTTTTCCATTAGTTCACAAAGAAAAAGTGTTCCTGTAATATTATTATGATAATAATGAAGAGGGATTTTAACAGACTCTCCAACAGCCTTTAATCCAGCAAAATGAATAACAGCTTCAATGCTATTTTCTATAAAAACATCTTCTAAACTTGATTTATCAATAAGGTCTACTTCATAAAATTTGAAATCTTTTTTAGTTAGCTCCCTTATTCGATTTAATACATTAATATTACTGTTCGAAAGGTTATCAACCACTACTATTTCAAACCCTGCTATTAAAAGCTCTACACAGGTATGGCTGCCTATATAACCAGCTCCTCCAGTTACTAAAATCGCCAATGTTCAATTCCTCCTTCTATTTTATTTCTATAAAATACGAAAAATACACTCATCTCAATTTGTTTATTTTTATTACTTTATTGCAAGAAATGTCACAAATTATGCATCTGAAAGCAAAGTTATACCAATAGAACAAATATTTTAGTTTTTAAACTTCTTAAACACTCTTCCTACTCTTACTACAATAATCTGCTTTAATAGTGCAAATTCTTCTATTTTTAACAGGATTATCATTCCTACATAAAATACCATACCTACCAGAATACTTAGTAATAAGGGAATTATATTGTTAGAAGTTGCAGTATAAAATATCACATAACAATAATCAACAATTATTCCCATCACTATACTTACAATCAGTATCTTAGTAAATATTAATAATATATTTCGATAACCATAATCGCCTACCTTTTTATGCAAACTGATCATAAGTAAAATAGTTCCAACAATTGCTGATATTGATGTTCCTAACACCAATCCACCCAAGCCCAGATGAGGTACCAATAGAAGCGAGGCAACAATATTTATTATCACCGCTATAGAACCATTTATCATTGCAGTTTTTGTATCTTTTATTGCATAAAAAGCTCGACTTATCACCTCGCGAAGAGAAAAGCCAATCATCCCTAGTGTAGCAAAATAAAGAGCATAGGCAGTCATTTCTGCAGCTTCAATATCAAACGAACCTCGAAGAAAGATTAGCTTAACAATTGGTAATCGTAGCACAAAAAAGCCTATTGATGCTGGAATAATTAAGATAATCAGAATATTAATTGTTTTTCTAAGCATTTCTTTAAACTCTTTATCTTTGCCTTGCGAATAATAATTTGACATTGACGTATAAAAAATAGTAGTAACTACTGCAGAGAGCAGGCCAATTATAAAAGCATTCAATCTATTAGAATAATTTAAAGCTGCAATACTACCCTCAGGTAATCCAGAAGCTAACATACGATCCACTATCCAATTAATTTGTTGAACACCTGAGCCAATAATAATTGGAACAATCAAAACTCCAATACGACGTAAGCCATCTTCTTTTAAATCAAAATCAAATTTAAAATGGTACTTAAGTTTTCGGGTAAATGGTAATTGAATTATTACTTGAAAAAGAGTTCCTACGAATACTGCAACAGCAAGCCCATAAATTCCATAGGAGTCTGTAAAAAATATCATTGCTGTAATTAAAATGATATTTTGGGGAAAACCAATTGCTGTGGGTATTAAAAAGTTACCATGATTTTGCAACTTGGCATTATTTAATGTAACAAAAACCATGAGTATTATAGATGGTAAAATTATTCTAGTTAGTTGAATAGTTAATTCTTGGACTTCTGTAGAAAAATTCGGAGCAAATATACTAACCAACTCTTTAGTAAACACCATTCCCAACACACAGATGATTAAGGAAACACATGTAGACACATTATAAACTACATTTAAAAACTTATTGGTTTCTTCTTTCGATTTACTATTAAGATAATCCGACATCACTGGGATAAAGGTAGTACCAAGAGCCACTATAACTACACTAGTCACTACCTCGACAATTGATTGTGCCATAATAAAGGCATCTGCCTTATATGTCGTACCAAAGGTAGCAGCCAAAATAACATCTCGGAAAAAGCCAAAAACTTTGCTTAACAAAGTAATACATGTGATTATTATAGCCGTAATTGCTATTTTATTAGACATTTTATTTTCTAAACTCCCAATTCCTCTTTAATTCAGCACTGAACTTAAAGCATGTACTACAATGAAAAGAAATCTTCCCCATTTTAGTTACCCTTTATTACCTGAATAATCTATGATATTCATATGATTCCAAGCAATTAAGTTTCATAACTTTATGTTCTTACAAATTTCTTTTATATTCTATATTTTTCTAGTTTTATATCTGTATAAATCATAGAATTTTAATATATAATATTTGCTTAATAACGCACTTTTAATAAGGTTCATTACTCCTCTTATTTTGAAACCTTTTTTATTCATTTCCAGTCCTTGATTAAATCGATATGAAGCCATATTAAATTTAGTGTTTTCACTATTTGTAGCTATTTTTTTTGATTCTAATTTCATTTTTTCTACGTCATTATTATTTTCTATTTTCCCTTGCCTATATAATTTTGATAATCCTCGCATATTCAAATATTGATTTAAAGCATTAGATCTGGATATGCTATTTTTTCTTATTCTATACAATAATGTACTTTTATTTATTTTGCCGATTTTAAAACCAAAATTTAAAGCTCTAAGAGAAAAATCATAATCCTCACAATAATTAATATCCCTATATCCAGATAAAGTGCTATATATTTCTTTCTTTAATAACCAAGTAGGATGGTTTGATATATTTAGTATTTCTAATGCATTTTTAACTTGTATATAATCTAACTCATTTTTCCTAGATTCATATAATTGATGACCATCTTCATCTATGTAAACTACATTAGAAAAGACAAAATCTAGACTATTCTCCTCTAAATACTTTTTTTGAGTTTCAAATCTTTCTTTTAATGATATATCGTCAGCATCCATTCTTGCTATATATTTTCCTTTGCAATGACTTAATGCATAGTTTAGACTTCCTACCAACCCTATATTTTCTTCATTTAATAATATTTGGATTCTACTGTCTTTAAGTTTATATGAAATAAGCAAATCTCTTAAACTAATATTTTCAGGATTATCAAGTACAATTATAAATTCGAAATTTGTATACGTTTGATTTAAAATAGAATCGATACTTTGAGTAACAATTTCAACATCCTCATTGTATGTGCTCATGATTACAGAAACCAGATCCACCAAATTCGCCTCCTTAAGCATCGGTAGTCGTATCAAATATATTTGTATTTAGTGCTGCTATAATTAAGATTTGAACATTTTTAAAAATGAATAAAAAAACACTTTTTAGTTGCCCATAAATAAGGGCTTTTTTGATCTTATTTAAATGTAGGCATAATAAAGACACTAATTATTCAATCTTTGCATAAACATTTTTTATCACATATATAAGTAGAATATAAAAGCTTTCAACCTCAATGCCATTAATCGACATATAACCAATAGCCATACAAAGAAATGGAAGCCATACAACTAGGCTTGGTTTTTTTTTGAAATTATTAACTTTTTCCATATTAAACAGTACACATACGTAAAAAGCAAACAAGATAGACCCAATAATCCCCCACGACACCAATAATTCCATAACAATATTATGTGCATAGATGTTAGTATCATGGCCAGTTCGAAGATAGTACTTTTGAATCCCAACACCAAATAGCATCTGAACAGGGTGAGATAGTAGAAAGTTAATATAGTGTTCTAAAATTACATCTCTATTACTAGTAAGTGACGATAAATCACTCGAAGTAGTAAACCTAGAAAATATTAGAGTTATATTATTTATAATTGTATTAAGATAAAATACACTAGAAGATGCTGCTATGGCTATCAAACCAAACAAAAATCTTCTATGCCTAGAATATTTCTCAAGTGATAAAACAGCACTCAATAGGTAAATAATCATCACAAAACAAAATACTATCATGAACATTCTCGATAAACTAGTAAAGCCGAAAAAAGTGAGAAAAATAAAAACTATCATCATTAAGGTTTTTAGGAGAATTTTTGTCTGCTTATTAACTAACGAGACCATACTAAATAATCCTACTAAAATATAGATAGAATAGTAATTAGCATCACCAGCACCACCACTGAATCGGTCAGACATACTTAATCGACTAAAGCTAGAAAAAGAACTACTTTTCAAGAACCCCACATAAATGCCATAAAGAGTTGATATGCATATTCCACTCACAAAATATTTAATAGCTGTAGGATGATAATAATCTAATTTCTGTCCTATAAATAAAAAAATGTATAGTATCGAAAAAGTCCAACTTATTAATGACATGGAGGTAGATAAGTCGTATGTAAAAGCATGTACCCATTCATAAAAAATAAATATAAAAGAAAGTAAAACAAAACTCATATGCTTACTTTTATATTGAAGCCCCATCTTAATTACAGCTATTGGTATTATTATATTCACTAAGGGTGTAGCAATCCCAGGTATAAAAGCAATTCCCAAATTAGGTATTAACATAAGAATTATATTGAATGAATACTGAGATGTATTAACTATTATCTTGAAAACTATATACAATAAAAGAATATAGAATAATAATGAAGTATTCAGGGCTTTACTTCCTAAAAGTAAACTTCCAACAATAACTAAATCAATTAAAAAACTTTTATTAGAGAATATTGAACCCTTAATGCTTTCTGATCTATTTTCCATGTTATTTTGCATGCTTTTACTTTTGTAGAGAATGTTATTTGACATTATTATAGACCTCAATAAATTCACGGCAATATTTTGTCATATCAAACATACTCTCTGCTTTTAGTTTAGACTTTTTAGACATAGCTAAGTAAATTTCATTATCCTCTAATATCTTTAATAAACCTTCCAAGTATTCCTCATCGTCTCTACAAATCAGACCACAGGTTGAATCTACCACTTTGTCCATACCATCTAATAAAGGCACAATTACAGGTTTCCCCAATACCATTGCTTCAATTACTGTCATAGGTAAACCTTCTGATTTAGATGTCATAACAAAAACCCTGGAGTTAGAAAGGATAGGATAAGGATTAGACAAATACCCCTTTAAAGTTATATTCTTTTCTAGTTTTTTTTCTTTAATAGCCAACTCACACTTCTCTTTAAGCACACCGTCACCAATGATTACAGTTTTTATCTCCGGTTTTTTTCTAACTAATTTTTCCACTATATTTATAAACCTTAATGGATCTTTGACGTCTACAAGGCGACCAATAAATGCAATATCATAATATTCATCACAAGGGATGCTAGATTTTTCAATTACCTGTTTAGTGTCTACAGTATTCTGTATTACACTCACTTTATTTTTAAAGAAAGATGTAAATATTGTAGAGTCTACTATCGCAGATGTTACAGCAACAATATGGGAAATCCTAAAACATGTCATAAAAAAAAGTACTGAACGAAAATTTAATCTCTTTAACCAACTTGGATTTTGGTGAATATGAGACACAATCGGTATATTGGTACCAGTAAGAACACACTTTACTGAAGCGCCAAAGTCATGTGCATGAATTATATCTGGCTTCCATTGATTTATTACCCCTTTTATGTTAGAGACTGAAGCATTTTCCGTTGGAAGATATGTTACTCCACGTTCTTCCAAAGCAATCTGGATAGGACCATTAGGAGAGGTATATGCACTTTCAAATTGATTACTTAGGTTTGTAATTATACTTGTAGCAATATTCTCGGCCCCTGAGTACTTATTGGAACTTAAAATGTGCAAAATCTTTTTTTTCATAATTCCATCAAATCCGATCTATATATTAGAGTAATGAATATCTTTCAATAAATTGATGGAATTCATCACTCCGTTATACGGCAAATCTTTTCATCAATATTGGCTTTGTTTTTATAAAAATTGTAGTAACTATTTACCATGATATCTTTCCCGAAGTCAGAAATAAATTTTTCATAAGCTGTTTCTGCTAATAGGTTTCTTAAATTCTCATCTTCTATTAATAATTTAATGCCTTCTTTTAGTCCAACGGAATCCTTTGTTTTGATTATTATAGCTTCTTTTTGATTTTCTACAACCGTCTTATTACTCCCAATGTCAGTACATATTATAGTTTTTTTCGCAGCCATTGCCTCTAGTAACGCAATTGATAAGCCTTCCCATAAAGATGGAAGAACCATGATGTCAGCCGCTGACAATAAATTATTTACATCATCTCTATATCCTAAGAAAGTAACCTTATCTTTTATGTTTAATTCATTTGACTTATTTATTAACTCTTTTTCTAATTCACCGGATCCAGCAATATAAAAATGATATTTATTATTAATTTTCTCCTGATCTAATAATGCTATGGCGTCTAATAGATATTCAATTCCCTTTTGCTTTGCTAACCTTCCAATAGTGAATACTGCAATTTCATCTTTACTAATTTTTAATTCTTCACGAATTTGTTTTCTATCCACAGTTGGCTTTACCCTAGTAGGATCTAATCCATTAGGAATTGATATTACTTTGTCTTTCGATGCAATTTTAAGGTTAATCGCCCAGTTTTTATGAAAATCACTGACTGTTATAATATAATCACTACATATAGAACCAATCTTCTCAAGTAATGCAAAAATTATAATTTTCAACTTTGATGATTGTTCATGAAATGCAAATCCGTGGACAGTATGGAATATAAAAGGGATTTTTGCAATTTTAGATGCAATTCTACCTACAATGCCACCTTTCGAAGAATTTGTATGAACTACATCAAATTTTTCTTTTTTCATTAATTTATAAAGGTTTTTAACACTTTTATAATCAGATATAGGATTTATTTCACGTACCATTGGGACATGATGAAATGTAACATAATCAAAGTGCTTCATATAATTACTCTTAACTTCTTCTTTCCCATAAGTCATATGGAGATCGACATTAAAATTTTTATGTAACATTTTAACTAAAGTAATTAAATACTCTGTCCCACCTCCTATTTCATTTCCTCTGCCAACAATAAGCAATTTTTTTTTCACTTCATTCAACCTCTCATAAATTCAAAGTTAGTTTAACTTCTTATTTGTATAAATGCCTTCCTGTTTAATTACCGTAAGTAATGTCTTAAAAAAGACTTTTATATCAAGGACAAATGATAAATTATCAACGTAATATATATCACTTTTTTGCTTTTGTTCTATTGATACTCCATTCCTATAATATGCCTGAGTGTAGCCAGTAATTCCGGGTCTAACAGCAAACTTCCTCTTATAATCTTTACTATATAGATGAGTATTTCCACTAGGACTCGGTCTAGGTCCAATTAAAGCCATATCTCCTTTTAATACATTTAATATTTGCGGTAATTCATCAATACTTAATTTCCTTAATACTCTTCCAACTTTTGTTACTCTTTTATCAAAGCTAGAATTATACGTGCTACCGTCTTCATTTCTTATATCAGAAGCGTCGATAACCATCGACCTAAACTTATACATTTTATATTTTTTAAAATTCTTTCCTAATCTTTCACCACTGTAAAAAATTGGACCACCATCATCCAATTTTATAGCAATTGCTACAAATGTATAACATATTAGAAAAAAAGGAAGTGCTAAAAAACATAGTATAAAATCTATGATTCTCTTAATAAATATCTTATACACCTTAAACATCTTCTCCCTTTTTAAAATTTTTGATTTCATTTAGTGCCTTTCTTAAGGAAAATTGAGCAATATACCCAAGTTCATTTCTAGATTTTGAGCAATCCATTAGAGATGACTCTATTCCTTCTTTTAACTTATCGTTATATAATAAGTTTCCTTCATTATTAAAACATTCATTAATTATTTTTGCTATCTCCAAGTTTGAATATGCTTCACCACTACCTATATTGAAAGCCCCGCTAATTTTAGGATTTAAAATTGCAAGCAAGAAAGCTTTTGCAACATCCTTTATGTAAACAAATTCCCTTTTAGCAAGACTTTCTCCAATAACATTTAGTCTTTTTTTATGAAATGCATTATCTATAAAAGTATTCATCATAAATCCTTTGCGCTCACCTTCACCTAATATTTGAGCAATACGTAAAGATTTTATATTTAGTTCATATTCTTTATGATAAAGATCGGCCATATACTCACATGAAATTTTACTGATTCCATATAGTGTTTTAGGAGAGGGGAGCTGTTCTTCTGTCCAAGGAATACTTTCTACTTTCGAGTACACAGCTATTGATGAAGCAATAACTATATTAGTTATACCTATGTTTATACAGCTTTTCAAAAGATTTTCTGTAATTATCTCATTTTGATGAAAATCAGAAATACATCCCTTAGACCCTCTGACGGCGGCCAAATGAACCACTGCTTGATTTCCATCCAATACTTTATTTAGACTTTCTATAGAATAATCAGTTGAGCGGTATTCGTACTTTGTTTTTCCATTAAAAGGGCTTCTACCGATTATGACAGGAATATGCCCTTCTTTTTCCAATAGAGTACTGACTTCTTTACCAAGAAATCCAGTACCCCCAGTTATTCCAACCTTCATATTAATCACCTATCATTTTCAGTAATGAAATATCCTATTTTTTCAAACTGACCGTTAATTGGTCGTATTAAATCGCCATTATTGTAATACTTCATAGAAGAAAGTGCATTCGAGGGGATATCATATTTTGAATTGTCTACTATCGTATTTGGTTCTTCACAAACAAATTCAAGAATATATTCCGAACTAGAATGTTTGAAATTTTGTAATTCCTCAGTCTTTCCAAAAAGCAAATGTTCAAAGGTCAACTTTATAAGATTCACTCCTGTATAATGCTTTAAAAGATTCCACATATGACACCCGTCAAGGCGAGGAGTAACTTCAATAATATATGGTAGATTGTCGCTTAATTTAATTTGGAAATACAATGGGCCGTTAGTAACTCCTAACTTTTTTGCAGTTCTCGAAACCAAATCTATTAAATTGTTGTTAATCTGACTATTTGTAACCCTTGATGGTACCACATGTTTATGAATTAACCCCCCTTGGTATTCTGACCACACTTCCCGATCAGAAGTTACCATAAAAGCAACATCACCATCTACTATATACGCATTAACTGATAACTCCGGCCCAGTGATGAATTCTTCAATAATTACCAATCCAGATCTTGAATAAGTTTTAGATTCTTCAAAATAAACTAAGAACTCATCGAAATTATTAATTAAACGGACACCTCTTTGACCTTGTGAATCAGATGGTTTCATTATAAAGGGATAATCAAGAATTACTTTTTCGTTTATACTCTCTAAGGTTTGATATTTAATATTACCTAAAAAATCTTTACCAAAATAGTCCCTCATTTTATTTTTGTTGTTACAAATCCTTGCTATTTCAGATTTAACAAAATAAGGAAGACTCATTTTTTCACTAATAGCCGTTGATACAGGCATAGCTATATCAGACCCTACAGAATAAACGCAATCGATTTCCTGTTCATTAAGTAATTCGATAACCTTATCTTCATCGACGAAATTTATTAATTCAAATTGGTCTGCAAATTTACTACCTGGACCATCATCTGCCTGAGCACAAGCGTACGTTTTAATCCCCATTTCTTTGAGCTGTAATATTGCATCCATTTGAACAGAAGCTACACCTAGTATTAAAACCTTTTTCATAACTAAAAATTCCTCCCTAGGAATTAATTATTTTTTCAATATTATTCAACACTTCATTATCGGGAGACTTCGCAAACAAATCACAATTTTGTTTTATAATTTCATCATCTAATGTCCACCATTTAAGCTTTAATAATCTTGTTATAATTTCCTGACCGAACCGATATTTAATAATTCTAGCAGGGTTGCCTGCAACAATTGCATAAGGGGGAACAGATTTGGTAACTATAGAATTTGCACCAATTACGGCACCATCTCCGATAGTGACTCCTCTTAAGACAGTAGAATTCGCACCAATCCACACATCATTACCAATTCTGCACTCTTTCTCAAACCTATCATAATAAACCTGATCATTGTTGAGCTGATCGTATGAGTTATAAAGAAACGTATGTGATGTAACCTTGCTGAAATCATGCTCAGCTGCTCCAATCGTTACTCCCCATGAAATTGATGTAAATGCACCTATTTTCGTGTACATAATAACCGTATCTTGGCCCGTATAGGAATGCTTTCCCATGTTTACAAAATAAATATGATTGTACTTTCCGACTCGTGCAAAATTTTCAATATGACTGTTATCTACTTTAGCACCATCACCAGCAAAAGTGTTCTTCTCCATAATACTGTTTACAACCCGTGTATCTTTGTAAATAGTAGAATTAGCTAAAATAGTTGAGTCTATTATGTTTGAATAATGACCCAATGACGCCAGATTATTTACTTTTGAATTAATTATTTTTGGACTCGAATCAAAATTCTTCATACTTCAACCTCATTTATTCTTTTTCATTCACAGAAACTTGCATTTTATTAAGAGAAGCTCAATCTTTATTGGTTAAAACCTATTTAAAGGTTATATCAAAACTGGTTTTTGATTAACTATTAATTTCAGGTTTTTACAGATATATTCAACCTGTTCGACCGTCAGCAAGGGATGTAAAGGAAGCGTTATTTCATTTTTATACATATTGTAGGCATTAGGATAATCCTTTATATCGAAACCTAAGTTCTTATAAGCAGTATGCATAGGTAAAGGCTTATAGTGTACATTGGATGGAATATTTTTTTCTGCCAATTTTTCTATAACCCTATTCCTGTAAGATTCATCCTTACCTAAAAGTCTTACAACATATAAATGACCACTTGATGAATTTTCATTACTAAAATGCTCTAAAGGAGCAAAAGGATATATGTCTAAAGCATCATCATACAACTCAATAACCCTTTTTCTTCTATCTAACACTTGCGGGTATCTTTGAAACTGACCTAAACCAATTGATGCCATAATATCAGTCATATTACACTTATATGCAGGATAGACAATGTCATATTCCCAAGAGCCAAGCTTCGTTTTTTCCAATGCATCCCTTGACTGACCGTGAAGGGATAGTAACATATACTTTTTATAAAGATCAGCATTATCTACACCAGGTATATCACGCCATGTTACTGCACCACCCTCACCAGTGGTAAGGTTTTTTACTGCATGAAAAGAATAACTTGTAAAGTCAGCTACATTACCACTTCTTTTTCCTTTATATTTTGCACCGAAAGAATGAGCAGCATCAGCAAGTACTATGATTCTTCCAAATGCTTTTTGTAGATCATTTGATGGAAAAAAAAGATTAGACTTTCTATTAACTATTTCAAATACTTTATCATAGTCACACATCACACCAGCAAAATCGACAGGGATAATAGCTTTAGTTTTAGTCGTTATAGCTTTTTCTAACTGCTCATAATCCATTTGGAATGAGTCTTCTTTAGTATCGACTAGTACAATCTTTGCTCCAACATGCTCTATTACGCTTGCAGAGGCTGTATAAGTATAGGCAGAGGTAATAACCTCATCACCTTTTCCTACACCTAGCAACCTTAGAGTTAGTTCCATGGAAGCAGTTGCTGAATTTAAGCATACAGCCATCGATGTATTCGAAAATTCAGCTATCTTTTTTTCAAATAATTTAGTTTTTGGTCCAGTTGTTAGCCACCCGGATTTTAAAGTATCTATTACCTCGTTTATTTCAATATCTGAAATATCTGGAGGTGAAAATGTAATGTTCATAATTTCACTCTTTTCTTTAACTTTTTTTAACGAATTAGTTCTTTTTCCAGTATCTTCGAAAGAAAATCTACCAAGTCACTTTTTAACTCTTTTTTTTGTAACGCTAATTCAATAGTTGTTGTTATAAATCCAAGTTTCTCTCCGACATCATACCTCTTGCCTTCAAAATTATATGCAAAAACTCGCTGCATTTGATTCAATTTCTGAATAGCATCAGTTAACTGTATCTCCCCACCTGCTCCTGCCTCCTGTTTATCAAGAAACCCAAAAATTTCAGGAGTAAGTATATAGCGTCCCATTATTGCTAAATTAGAAGGGGCTGTTCCTAATACTGGTTTTTCTACAAAGTTTTCAACTTGGTAAAGTCGGCCATCTTGAAAAGAAGGGTCTATTATTCCGTAGCGATTTGTTTCTTCATTAGCCACAGTTTGAACTCCAATTATAGAATTCTTTGTTTCTTCATACTGATTAATCAGCTGTTTTAAGCATGGAGTATCACTCTGTACAATATCATCACCTAAAAGTACGGCAAATGGTTCATCCCCAATAAATTTACGTGCGCACCATACTGCGTGACCTAACCCTTTGGCCTCTTTTTGTCTAATATAATGAATATTAGCAAGGCTATTAGAGTACTGTACCTTATCGAGTAATTCAAACTTTCCTTTTTCCTTTAGAATTTGTTCAAGTTCAGGTGCGAAATCAAAATGATCCTCAAGCGCACGTTTGCCTTTTCCTGTTACTATTATAATATCTTCTATTCCTGATGCAACGGCTTCCTCCACTATGTACTGAATAGTAGGTTTATCAACAATTGGCAGCATCTCTTTTGGCATAGCTTTTGTAGCAGGCAAAAACCGAGTGCCCAAACCGGCTGCAGGAATTATTGCTTTTCTGACTTTCTTCAATGATATTCCCCCATATACTTATTTAACTGCTGAGAAAGTATTGTTCTTTCTTCGATTAGCTAGATTTATAACGAATTCTTTAAGTTCTATCAAAGATAAAGAATCATGTGAGCTTAGAAGGTATTGTATTTCCTCTTCCTGTTCCAGTACCGCTTTTCCTATAAAGATTTTAGGGAACACAGCTTCACTATGAACCTCTTTCTCCCCTAATAGTTCTTCATACATTTTCTCACCAGGACGAATTCCTGAAAATTCAATTCCAATTTCCTCAATGGAATAACCTGATAACTGGATAAGATTTGTCGCTAATTCAACAATCTTAACAGGTTCACCCATATCAAGAACGAAGATCTCTCCACCTCGAGCTAAAGAACTTGCCTGAATGACTAATCTCGATGCTTCGGGTATAGTCATAAAATACCTTGTCATATCTGGATGTGTGACTGTTACTGGTCCACCTGCTTGAATTTGTTTTTTAAATAAAGGAATGACACTCCCTCTGCTGCCTAAAACATTTCCGAAACGAACTGCAACAAATTTTGTTGAGCTATTTTTGGCTAACTGCTGGATGATCATCTCAGCAATACGCTTGGTCGAACCCATGACGTTTGTTGGATTAACGGCTTTATCAGAAGAAATCATTACAAACGCACCCACACCAAAAGTATCAGCAGCCTCTGCAACATTCTTTGTCCCAAAAACATTATTCTTAATAGCTTCACGAGGATTGTATTCCATAAGTGGAACATGTTTGTGTGCAGCCGCATGGTAAACAACATCAGGCCTGAAGGTTTCCATCACTTCAAAAATTCTATCTCGATCTTGAATATCTGCAATTAAAGGTATGATGTCAATTTGATTTGCATATAGCTTTTTCAGTTCCATGTCAATTTGATAAATGCTATTTTCTCCATGTCCTAGAAGAATAAGTTTGTCCGGTGAGAATCTGCATATTTGACGGCAAATCTCTGAACCAATTGAGCCCCCGGCCCCAGTAACCAAGATCGTCTTGCCCGTTACATATTCAGAAATACTGGTTATATCCAATTCTACGGGCTCTCTTCCTAAAAGATCTTCCACTTCCACTTCTTTAAACTGATTTACGGCTACTTTCCCTAACATAATATCTTCAAGCATCGGCATGATTTGTGTTTTTGCATTCGTTTTCACACATTCATCAAAAATGACCTTCAATTCTTTTTTACTTAATGAAGGAATAGCAATGACAATATTATCTATATGATATTTTTCTACCATTTCAGGGATATGTGTAGAATTCCCCACAACTGGTATACCTAAAATGTCTAGCTTATCTTTTTTCGGATCATCATCTATGAATGCTACTGGTTTTAGTTCTGTATCATGATTATTAAGAAGTTGACGTACAACCATGGTTCCAGCAGAACCCGCTCCTAATACCAATGTGTTCCTGGTTTCCTTTCGATTATTTATCAAACGGTCACGCAGCATTCTCCACGAAAAACGGGAACTGCCAATAAGAATGACATGCATCATCCAGGTCAATGCCATGGCCCTTACATAAACATCTTGAAAAACCATTAGCTGGATGGCGATAACAGTGATAACCGATAAGCTTACGGCTTTAACAATGGACAGTAACTCTCCAATACTTGCATACTCCCAGGCCTTCTTATACAGTTTATAAATAGACGCAAAAAAATGATGGCTGATTAATAGAGAGACAGATGTGACTAACAGTGTTGGTAATTTAAATATTTCCAAATAGGGATACAAGAATAAATAACTTACATAAATGGCCGATAATACTATTAATGAATCTAATAGGGCCAGAAGTGTTAATCGTTTTCGGTAGGCCAACCACATTTCCCCCTTTAATAATGTTGTTAAGATAAACTCTCTATTAAATAAAGTATTAATGCATTGTATTCTATTTCACATGATTTTCATTTTTATATAAAAATGAAATATATTTGTGTAAGTACCTTTTGCTTTTTTCATATCCTTATGACCTAAGGGCTATTTGTCGTTGAACAGGCAACTAATCTTAATGAAGGTAATTTATCAATAATTTTCATCCCAGTAACCATATAACGTAGAACTTTACATGAAGACAAAATTTTTTTATAATAATGAAAGCGTTTCCTGACGACTTATCATTCTAAAAGATTCCTAAAATTTTCTTTTTGAATGGCACTGGTTTTTCAACAGCAGGACTTTGGTTCTTTAATAGCTGTTCAGCATTTTCTTTAAAATAAAATGTACGTTGTATTCCATATGCCTTTGTGATTGTTTCATAGGCATGTTGTAACGTGAACCCTCTAGGGCCAATATTATGGGCATCTGTTGCAATAAAATGAGCCAAATTATGTTCAATTATTTTTTTTGAAAATGATTGAATACTTTTACCGAAGTTCCCGATTATACTGCCTGAGGTAAGTTGAGTTAACGCACCCTCCTGAACCAATTCAAATAATAGTTTATGATTCGCTATCAATTCCTTATTTCTCTCTGGATGGACGATAATCGGTGTTATACCTTTAAGTAGGAGTTCATAAATCACTTCTTGAGTGTATGTAGGAACCTTTCCCGATGGGAGCTCTAACAGTAAATACGTACCGTTATCGTCTAGTGTTAGGATTTCTGCCTTTTCAAGTGAAGTAAATATGTCTCGGTGAATTCTTACTTCTTGCCCGAGATGAATGGTAAGAGGAATATTGTTTTGTTTTAAACTCTCATTTAGCCTCACTGCACGGTCAATGATGTCACTTTTTACATTTACATATTTCTCATTTAAGTGATGTGGCGTGGCAAATAAATGGGTGATTCCTGCTTCTACCGCTTTTCTTCCCATATTCAAGCTTTCCTTCATGTCCGCGGATCCATCATCAACCCCTGGAAGAATGTGACTATGTATGTCAATCAATTTCATTCACTTCCTTTGTAAAACAAATAGGGGAAAAGGCCCAATTTATAAAAATAGGAATTATTACCCCGATTAATAGTAGCATATAAAACTACCATTAAACAGGGTGTTAATTTGTCGAAAATTGTTTTATTTTGTTAAGATTGATAGTAATAATAATTGCTGTTATCCGTTTCAATGCCATTCAAAACGACTCCAAGCAAGGATGTATTAGCTTTCACTAAAAGCTCCTTTGCTTTTACGGCACTTTGTTTGTTTGTCTTGCCGCTCGATACTACCATGATCACGCCATCACATTTATTGGCTACAATCTGGGAATCTGGCACTATCAGAACGGGCGGTGTATCAAAAATGATATAATCATACATTTCTTTTAATTCATCAATCGCTGTTTCTATCGCTTTGGAATTTAATAATTCCGAAGGGTTAGGAGGTATTGGTCCACTCGTCAGAATTTCCAGATTAGGCACATTGGTTTTCATAAGTGCTTTTTCTATGCTCATTTTCTTGGTTAGCACACTCGTAAGTCCCTCTATATTACTAAGGCTAAAAGCATAATGAACGGATGGTTTCCTTAAATCTGCATCCACAAGGACAACTTTTTTATCCTCTTGTGCCAGCACAATCGCAAGGTTTGCTGCTGTTGTCGATTTCCCATCATTAGGCTCCGCAGAGGTTACCACAATGGTTTGTATGTCTTTATCCACTGAGGAAAATTGAATATTCGTTCTAATTAATCGATATTGTTCAGTAATAGGTGACTTTGGATTAGTCTGTGCTATCAAGTTCACCTGTTTTTTATCTTTACTTCTCAAAAATCCCGCTTCCTTTCATACTGCATCTTATCCGGATTATCCTTTATTTATGTACCTGTGTAATCTTTTGAATCGATCCAAGTATAGGTAATTCTAGGAGTCTCTCAATATCATCCTCTTCCTTGATCGTATTGTCCATATACTCAAGTAGGAATGCCAAGCCTATTCCAGCCATCAATCCAACTACGACCGCAATTGCGATATTCAAAAGTGGATTAGGTTTTACAGGACTAGGATTCTCCTTAATTTCTGCCTTGGCAAGTACGCTAACATTATCGACGTTCATGATATTCTTGATTTCCTTTTGGAAAGTTTCAGAAATCGTGTTTGCTATTTCTACAGCCTGTGACGGATTACTGTCTTGAACCGTTAATGAAAAGACTTGTGAATTTTCTTGGCTATTGATCGTGATTTTTTGACTAAGTTGATCTACGCTTTGGTTCAGTTCAAGTTCATCAATGACCTTATCCAAAATGGCAGGGCTTTTTATGATCACACTATATGTATTGATCATGTCAATATTAGATCGTATTTGAGTCGAGTCCAATTGGTTCTCCGATTGCTTCTGGTTAACCAGGATCTGTGTTGAAGATTGATAAACGGGTGTTAATAAGAAATAAGAAATCGTTCCACTAATCAAAGCGGCAATTAATGTCAGCAGCATGATTAGCTTCCAACGTTTCTTTAATGTTTTAAAAATATCTGTAATACTAATAGTTTCTTCCATTTCATCCTCCTGATATGTTAAAAATGACCTATTGCATTATACCATAATATTACCTAGTTATATGTATTTTCAAGGAAATTTACATGAAAGTTACAATGAAAGAATACTTTTCAAATGCAAAAGTAATTTTACAAAAAAGAAAATGGCAATACAAAGGAAATAATTTCTAAATTTCAAATATTGTATTAATGACAATTAAATAACTCATTTTCCAGAATATTTGCGCCTGAAATTTTATTAAACCTAAGTATACACCTACTACCATATTTTGTTAGGTGTTTGTGTATTTTAACAATATTTACCATAAATAAACCTAACTAAATGCCTACCAAAACAGAAAAATCCATTTATACATATAATAATGTCAGTATTTTAGTGCCTAGTTATCATTAAAAATGAAAGGAAAATGTGTAAACTGAAAGTGATAAGTTAAATCAGTATATAATTTTCATATTAATGGTTAGGTGTGGTCAAAATGATAGGTTACCGAGTTAAGGCGCATAGGGAAGAAAGGAAAATGTCAATTAGTGAACTCTCCGCAAAATCCGGCGTTGCCAAATCCTATATAAGCTCTCTGGAAAGAAACCTTCAAACAAACCCTACTATTTTAGTTTTGGAAAAGATCGCTAGAATCCTTTGTATTAAAGTGGATGTTCTGTTGAATGAACAAGCAGACAAGAGCATTGATGAAGAGTGGATGGAAATCATGCATGATGTTATGGAGTCAGGAATATCTAAAGAGGAAATGCGCGAATTTATTCAAGATAAGTCTTTAAAAATATAGAAATTGTGATACCGCTTAAATAGTTTATTTTAGAGCCCTAGGGCTCTTTTTATTTTGTTGTAGTCAATATTACTTAGATTTAAGATGATCACTTAATTTTTATAGATTGTTCTCCATAACTTTAGTAAAATGAGAATGATAATTACTATCAATTAAGGAGAATGGCTGTTATGGGTGTACCTTTGTTAAAAGAAGAACTTCCGGTTGTTAATAAAATCTGGTCGCGTGATTTTATTATGATTTTCTTGGCTAACTTTTTTGTTTTTTTATCCTTTCAGATGACTTCCCCTACCCTTCCGCTTTTTGTAAAGGAGCTTGGCGGAAATGAACGGTATATTGGGTTAGTTGCTGGCATGTTTTTATTTTCTGCCCTGATTGTCCGCCCCTTTGCTGGACAGGCCTTGGAAACAAAAGGCAGGCGTTTTGTTTTCTTGTTCGGTCTAGCCCTTTTGGCTGTAGCGATTGGTTCGTTTGGATTTATGATGAGTATTTTCCTTCTTTGCGCTATGAGGATTGTACAGGGGATTGGCTGGGGATATGCGACCACGGCCTCAGGTACGATTGCCTCCGATCTTATCCCAGCAAAGCGTCGGGGTGAGGGAATGGGATACTTCACTTTATCGGGTAATTTGGCGATGGCTTTTGGTCCTTCATTTGGGCTTTTCTTAGCGGATGTTTTAACCTTTCAACATTTGTTTTTATTTTGCGGAGTATTGAGCCTGGCAGCTTGGATCATGGCTTCAACAATAACGTATAAAAAAGTGGATCATGCTCCTGCCCTAGCTAAAACTAATAGGTTTGACATGTATGAAAAAAGCGCTGTTGCTCCGTCCGTTCTGGTTTTTTTCATTACAGTGACTTTTGGCGGGACTGCTACCTTCTTACCGCTTTATACAATCGAAAAAGGTCTGACAGGTATTCAAGGGTACTTTTTTCTTTACGCTTTAGCGCTTATTTTCACACGTATGTTTGCTGGAAAGATCTATGATCAAAAAGGACATCAAGCTGTCTTCATTCCATCCACTGTTTTTATCGCAGTGGCGATGCTATTGCTAGCCTGGATGCCAAGTAACATGATTCTGTATTTGGCAGCTATACTTTATGGCATTGGATTCGGTGCTGTCCAACCGGCTCTTCAAGCGTGGTCTCTTGAACACGCTGCCCGAAATCGAAAAGGCATGGCCAATGCCACTTTCTATTCCTTCTTTGATCTTGGAATCGGTTTTGGTGCCATCCTCTTCGGACAAATCGGCTATCTTTTCGGGTATATAAGCATTTACATAATGGCAGCAGTCTCTGTGGGGATTTCAATCTTGGCTTACCTATGGATTTTGCGAAAAATGAAGTAATTACACATTAAGGGACATCTTTGTGGATGTTCTTTTTTTGAAAGGCTCTTTTAGTAAAGATTGTTGTTATTAAAACGAAACGATTTAAGGTTGATTGGAGCGGAAGTGCGAGACTCCTTCGGTAGCAGCGGGACAGGTGAGACCCCACAGGCGTTTACGCCGTGGAGGCTCACCGCCCGCCCCGCGGAAAGCGAGCATCTGGAGGGGAAATCAACCACACCGCATTACTTGGTAAATGGCAACAGCCTATTGAAAACAGAAGTGATTTTGTAGAACCGTTTATCGCATTTGCATCAGCACATTTTTTAACCCCATGTAAAGTATGTAATGGTTTTATTTGTTTTAAGTAATGTTATTGTATTCCCTGTTTCCTTTTCTCTTTTTCGTTGTATGATAGAAAAAAAAGGAGTTTTGGGAATGATTATTCTGCAGTATATTGGAAAAGTCTTTTCATTCATGCATAAGGATATACCGGAAACTCATGTTAAATGCCATGTTTGTGCAGGTACAGGTGCTTACGATATTTATACAGATTGTCTTACCTGTAATGCAAAGGGATTAATTAGTAAAGTTGAGTATAATAGGAGGCTTGAAGAGGGTGAGATTTAAAGAATTTCATGAGGTCGATATATGTAAACCAGAAGCAATATTGGCTATTGCTTCTTTTTTTGTCCAAAAAGGTGCCGTTTGTCCCTAACATGTATAGGGTATTTTATTATCAGGGGGGATCATATGACAGCAAATACTCATATTGGTTTGGCTGTACCTGATTTGGATGCGACGATTAAGTGGTATGAGCAGGTGTCGGGATTCAAATTTGTGCCCCATTTTTCGAACAGTATAAAAAAGTGCCTATGAAGCTAATAAGTGGTCCCCGTATTGTACCGTGGCTATTTTCTTTAGCCCCTATTGATAACGACACTCATTATATTCTTCAATAACTCGATCAACTTCTTCCTTCACATCTGTTAATGATTCTGCTATATCTTTAAAGTGGCCAAAAAACTTTCCATCGTCGCATCATTAACCCAACAGTTTCCCTTGCGGAACATGGATTGGGTTAGCCCAAGTTCCTTCACTTTGTTTTTAAATTGTGGAATAAGTGTATTGGAAGCCTTAGTCAGAATGCAGGATTGCACTCCGCTGGAACTCGTGATTCACAGCCTGCCTTAGCTTATTTATAGTCACATAAACGATATTCATATCTAATGATGTGGAATGATACATAACTATTTCTTTTTTTGGCCACATCTTTTACGCATGACAAATACGCCTTTTGATCCTTCCATAATAAAGGTAGGTAATGTCTGTATCGTACAATTTTAACTCTTTAAGTGCCTCTATCATAAGTCGTAGCATTTCATCGTCTGTTAAAACTACAGTAATCTTAATATCATCACCTATGTATCCGGATTGGCCATGAACTCATCCTCCTTGCTGTTAAATAGGGAATATGAACCATTCAGAATAATTGTTTAATCTATTAAAATAATTACTGATTTAAATAAATATATTAGAGATATAAGCCCCTCTCAATTTAGAGAAGGGCTTTAACTATGGAGGAGTAACCTTAGGGGTGCACAATAATAGAAGAATGATTTGTGAAAAGCCCTTAAACCTATACATATTAGCTAATTATATATTATCTTAATGTAACAAATGATAAGTCAAAGGAGTGATATATTTGAAAGTGGAAGGTGTATATACTTATTTATGTGAAAATTGTCAAACACTGTTTGGCGTAGTATCTCGTCTTTCTGTTATGGAAGATAGAATTGATACTCTGACGTGTCCTAAGTGTTCTAAGAAAGTAGCAGTATGTATTGGAGAAGGGCATATAAATTACGTAACTCATGAAAGAAGGGAAAAAATAATAACGAACGAAACGGATGAGATATCACAACTACCAGAATTATTAACTGTAGAGCATTTGGCAGATTATTTAAATGTTAGTGAAAGAACGGCCGATGAATACATGGGAAGTCCCGATTTTCCTTTAATTCGTTTAAAAAGGTCCAAGAGGGTTTTCAGGGATGACTTTTTAGACTGGTTACAATCAAAGAAAAAATAAAACAAGAAGAAGTCATTTGGAAATTGTATGGCTAATAGAAATTTTAAAAAAAGCTGAGGTGCTACGTAATGGCAGCACCTTATTTGTATTTTTTTATTTAATCTGTTGGTCTGCAAAGCTATCAAGCTAAGCCAAGACTTCCTGATTTATGACCATTACCTTCCGCTTGTTCCTGCACCGTCTGCTTCATTAAATTCATTTTCCCTCGACTACTTATCTTATTTATCCCATAGGCTATTGCTTCTGTTTTTTGTCCAAAAAGGTGCCGTTTGCCCCTAACAGTACGAGGGTATTTTATGATCAGGGGGGATACATATGACAGCAATTACTCATATTGGATTGGCTGTACCTGATTTGGATGCTGCGATTAAGTGGTATGAGCAGGTGTTGGGTTTCAGGTTATTGGCGGGTCCATATTCGTTTGATGCAAGTGCGGAGAATGAACATAATATGACGAATGATCTTCTTGGTGATGATGTTAAAAAGATGCGCAATGCACATTTGATGGCGGATCATGGAGTGGGGATTGAGCTTTTTGAGTTTGAGGAGCCGAGGATGCCTAAAGGTGAGAGTCGCGGTTATGAAGGCTTTTTTCATATTTGCTTGATAGCGGATGATATCGAAAAGCTGGCTGATGATATTGCTGCTTCTGGCGGAAGAAAGCGAAGCGATATATGGAATACCTGGGAGAACAAGCCCTATTATTTAATATATTGTGAAGATCCTTTCGGCAATATCATTGAACTTTACAGCCGAAGCACGGAATTGATGTATGGAAATAGAGATTGACAAGAACAGCCCCCAATTTAAGTATTGGGGGCTGTTTTATATCACTTTTTAACCGTTGTTTTTCTTGATTCGCTTACATTTTTCGCTTTGTCTTTGGCATAGGTATATAGGTTCTGCCCGGCTTTTTGCTTAGGGATTTTAACCGAGAATGTGCCTTTGGACGTTGCTGTGGCAGAGCCGATCACTTTTTTTGATGCTTTGATGGATACCGTGGAGTTGGCTTCCGCTTTGCCTGTTACTTTTGTCGTTTTTGTTGTTACTGTGTTGACCGTCGGTTTACTTGGAGCTGTTTTGTCTGCGACGGTCACGGTTTTGATCGAGCTAACATTTCCTGCTTTATCTGTTGCTGTAACGGATAGGACTTTTCCGGCTTTTTGTTTTTTTGACATCGTTACGGTGAAATTCCCTGCGCTGTTGGAATTTGCTTTGCCTAGAACCGTACTGCCAGTTTTGACAGTGACGGAAGAACTTGCTTCCGCTTTGCCGGTTACTTTGACGGTATTGTCACCCACCGTATTTACGGACGGTCTTGCAGGGGCCGTTTTATCTGCCACTTTAAATGAAACGGGTATACTTTTATTTCCCGATTGATCGATTAGCCTCGTAGAGATGGTCGTACCGGCTGTTTGTTTTGCAATAGTCGTCGTAAACGTTTTTTCGCCGTTGATTTTCACTGTGGCGAGTTGTTTGTTAGCGGTATAAATGGAGACCGTCCCCGTTTTAAAATCGGTCGGGATTTTCCCATTGATCTTCGTGTCCTTATCGGATATCGCGGTCACGGCCGGTTTGGTCAGCGTCTTCATCTCGAGTGCTTTTTTGGCATTGACCCGCCCGTTTCCATAGTATATGTCTTTCCCTTTCGCACCTAGGTCCACGGCTGAATCATAGAGGCGGTATTCGACCTCCGTTTTGTTGAGTTTGGGCTCATTGGACCAAATCAGTGCCGCTACACCCGCCACCATCGGCGTGGCCATCGATGTTCCGCTCATCCAGCCGTATCTACCATATGGCAAGGTTGAGAGGATATCATCTCCAGGGGCCGCGATATCGACTGTTGAATGGTAGTTGGAATAACTGGGACGCCTGTCCCTTGAGTCAGTGGCCGCAACGGAAATGACGTGGCTGAATGCGGCTGGGTACACACGCTGTACATTTTTCCCCATATCCCCTTCATTCCCGGCAGCCGCGACGATCAATACCCCTTTTTTATAGGCTTCCTGGACGGCCTTGTTCAAGGCCTCCGAATAACTGGTGTCTCCTAAACTCATATTGATGATGTTTGCCTTTTGCTGAACGGCATAATGTATCGCCTCAATGATATCAGCCGTATTGGCATACTCTCCATCAAAAACGTTGATCGGCATTAGTTTAACGTTCGGGGCAACACCCGTTCCGCCTATGCCGTTGTTCGCAGAACCGGCAATGATGCCTGCGATATGTGTTCCATGCGCGCCTTTTGGTACGATATGCTTCCGATTTTTTACCGTATCATAGGCATTGACGATCTTCCCTTTTAAATCTTCGTGGTTGCGATCGATGCCGTCGTCAATGATGGCCACGATCAATTCCTTCGACCCCATAGTTTTTGTCCACGCTGCACTCGTACCAAGCCTTTTATGATGCCATTGGTCTATGTAAGCTGGATCGTTCGGGCTTTCCATCTTCTTGAAAAGATAGTTTGGTTCTGCATATTCCACATTCTTCTGTTCTTCAAGCTCCTCGATCACGTTGTCGGTCGTTTCCCCTTTAGGAACCTCCACCTTCTCTATCAACTCGTTGATCGGCTCATCTTCCGTCTCTTTATATTTGACGATGACACCATCAGATTGCGGTGTCTCTTCTGCAGAAGCAGCATCCGGCTGGTAGATTGGCAGAATCATGAACAGTAATAATACCGGCAGTAAAACCTGAATAATTTTGTGCATACAATCACTCCAAAAATATGATTAAGAATAGCTATCGATGAGGTTATATCATGATCCAATTCTACTATTATTCCTAACTAGATTGTATACCGTCTGATTTGGATTTACTAACCTTTTTATCTAGTTAAAATAGCTTATTTAAAAAACAAACAAACGCTATAAAGCGGACTCAGTTTGTCTACAAAATGGGGTTCTGCCTAAATTCTAAATGAACGGAAGGTACGAGACTCCTGCGGGAAAAGCGAGTCCAAGGGAGACCCCGCAGACCGAAACGGCGAGAAGGCTCACGGACCGCTCGCGGAAAGGAGTGCCTGGAGTGGAATTGAATTCAACAAACCCTCAAAAAAACTGCAGGCAAAAGGAGTTCTATCTTACTGTTAAAACAAAGTTGATTGGAGCGGGTGTTCGAGACTCCTGCTTAGAAAAGCGCGTCCAGGGGAGACCCCGCAGACGCGAAGCGTCGAGGAGGCTCCCGGACCGCCCGCGGAAAGCGAGTGCCTGGAGCGGAAATCAACAAACAAAAAACTATAGGCAAAAGGAGTTCTATCTTACTGTTAAAACAAAGTTGATTGGAGCGGAAGGTACGAGACTCCTGCGGGAAAAGCGAGTCCAGGGGAGACCCCGCAGACGCGAAGCGTTGAGGAGGCTCCCGGACCGCCCGCGGAAAGCGAGTGCCTGGAGCGGAAATCAACAAACAAAAAACTGCAGGCAAAAGGAGTTCTATCTTACTGTTAAAACAAAGTTGATTGGAGCGGAAGGTACGAGACTCCTGCGGGAAAAGCGAGTCCAGGGGAGACCCCGCAGGCGCGAAGCGTCGAGGAGGCTCCCGGACCACCCACGGAAAGCGAGTGCCTGGAGCGGAAATCAACAATCCCTCAAAAAAACTGCAGGCAAACCCGATTTCCTCGAGTTTGCCTGCAGTCATCGCTATAAAGCGGTTTAATGTCCACCTAAATAGGCATTCTTGATTTCTTCGCTTGCGGTCAGTTCCTCTGATTTGCCCGATAGGACAATTCGGCCGGTTTCGACAACATAGGCTCTGTCCGCGATGGATAGTGCTAAGTTGGCATTTTGTTCGACCAGCAGGATCGTGGTACCTGTTTTGTTGATTTCTTCGATGATGTTAAAGATTTGCTTCACCAATAATGGCGCGAGTCCCATCGATGGCTCGTCCAATAACAGGAGCCGTGGCTTGGCCATGAGGGCCCTGCCCATTGCGAGCATTTGCTGTTCCCCTCCGGAAAGGGTTCCGGATTGCTGTTTCAGGCGCTCTAGCAAACGCGGGAATAATTCATAGACTTTCTCCATATCCTGCTTGATGCCTGCCTTATCTTTGCGTAAATAAGCACCAAGCTGAAGGTTTTCTTCAACCGTCATGTTAGCAAAGACACGCCGGCCTTCAGGGACATGGGAGATGCCCATTTTCACGATGGATTGTGCTGCCTTTCCGCCGATGGATTGCCCTTCGTAGATGATCTTCCCTTGTTTTGGTTTTAATAGGCCGGAAATGCTTTTCAGCATCGTGCTTTTCCCGGCACCGTTCGCCCCGATAAGGGTCACGATTTCGCCTTCGTTAATAGAAAGCGAGACACCTTTCAAGGCTTGAATGTTTCCATAATAGACGTTGATGTCCTCGATTTTTAACATTATGAAACCTCCTCGCCCAGATAGGCCTCGATGACTTTTGGATTGTTACGGATTTCCTCTGGCTTTCCTTGAGCGATCAGTTGTCCGTGATCGAGTACGTATATGCGTTCGCAAACACCCATGACGAGGGGCATATCATGCTCTATCAATAATACGGTCAAATCGAATTTCTCACGGATGAGGGCAATCAGGTTCATGAGTTCGTGCGTTTCCTGGGGATTCATCCCCGCAGCCGGTTCATCCAGCAAAAGCAGTTTCGGGTTGGCTGCAAGTGCGCGGGCGATTTCCAAACGTCTTTGTTTACCATATGGCAGGTTCTTTGCCTTTTCATCCTTATATTGATCAAGGTTGAAGATCTTCAGGAACTCGATCGCCTTTTCATCCATTTCCTTTTCGCCTTTAAAATGGATCGGCATGCGTAAGATCGAACTTAAGATGCCATGTTTCGAAAGCGAATGATAGGCCACTTTAACATTATCGATCACGGATAGTTCACTGAATAAGCGAATGTTCTGGAATGTCCGGCTGATCCCTTTTTGCGTGATTTTATATGGAGGCAGTTTTCTTAAGTTCTCACCTTCCAAAGAAATGGTGCCCTCCGTCGGGACGTAAACTCCTGTCAGCAAATTAAAGAAAGTTGTTTTTCCAGCGCCGTTCGGCCCGATCAAGCCAATCAGTTCTCCTGGATATAACTCGACGTTAACATCAGAAACGGCTTTAAGCCCTCCGAACTGGATGCCGACTGAATCAACTTTAAGCAGCGGTGTTTTTATTTTTTTCATGGCTGCTTCCTCCTTTACGTTTGAACATGGATGTTAATTCTTTTGTCCCCATTAAACCTTGTGGACGATAGAGCATCATCACGATAAGGACAAGGCTGTAGATGATCATGCGCGTTTCCGGATAATCCTGAAGGAAAGTCGTGACTACCGTCAGTAATATCGCGGCCAATACGGCACCGGAAAGACTTCCAAGACCGCCAAGTACCACTAGGATCAAAATATCGAATGATTTCAGGAATCCGAAATTCGATGGCTGGATGATATAGAAGTTATGAGCGTAAAGCCCTCCGGCAATACCGGCAAAAAAAGCACCGATCGCAAACGCGACAACTTTGTAATACGTCGTGTTGATCCCCATCGAATCGGCAGCCGTCTCGTCCTCGCGGATCGATATGCAGGCCCTGCCATGGGTCGAGCTAGTAAAGTTCCGGATGACGATGATCGTAACGATGACGGAAGCGAATACCCACGGCCAAGTGGTCAAATGGGAAACCTGCATGCCGCTCGCCCCGCCGACATAATCGATATTCAAAAGCATGATCCGGACTATTTCCCCAAAACCGAGGGTCGCAATCGCCAGGTAGTCACCTTTTAAGCGTAAGCTTGGAATTCCGATGATCAAGCCAGCCAACGCTGACGCCAAACCGCCGACTATCAATGCCGCATAAAATGGCATTTCCAGCTTCATCGTCATTACGGCCGAAGCATAGGCACCGACGGCCAGGAATCCGGCATGTCCGATGGAGAACTGGCCGGTTATCCCGATGATCAAGTGCAGGCTCGCTGCCAGAATGATATTGATCCCGATGAACATGAGCGTATTTTGATAAAAAGGATTTAGCGATCCGCCGCCGATTAACACTTGAACTACGGCGAAAAAGATCAATGATAGTGAAATCGAGAGCCAAAAACCTTTTGCTCGCTTAATTGTAGTCATTGCTTTGTCTCCCCTATACTTTTTCTTTTTTGTTTTTACCGAATAAGCCTTGTGGCATGAAAATCAAGATAAGAATCAGTACGACGAAGGCTACAGCATCACGCCATAATGAGTAACCGGCGGCGCTGACCAAAGCTTCGATGACACCTAGCAATAGGCCACCGACCATAGCGCCCGGTATAATCCCGATCCCTCCAAGTACGGCGGCAACGAATGCCTTCAATCCCGGTAGCACACCCATGAGCGGCTCGATCTTAATATAGTAAATACCGAAAATGACGCCCGCTGCCCCAGCCAATGCGGAACCGATTGCAAAGGTGGCAGAAATCGTATTATCGACATTTATTCCCATCAGCTTGGCTGCATCCGCGTCGAAGGAAACGGCACGCATCGCTTTTCCTATTTTTGATTTATGAACGATGATTTGAAGGATGATCATTAGAACTACGGCCACTCCAAAAATCAAAACCGATTGACTATTGATGGAAACTCCAAAAATATCGAACTTGTCTGTCGGCAATACATCATTCGGATAAGCTTCCGGCTGTGCACCGCGGACGTAGATGAATCCGTATTCGATCAAAAGGGAAACACCGATGGCAGTGATAAGGGCAGCAATCCGTGTTGCGTTACGCAATGGCTTGTACGCGATACGCTCGATCAAAACCCCGAACAGCGCACAGACCGTCATCGAGATTAATAGGGCGGGAATGAATGACAGATCCAGAACCGTTATCGAGTAAAACCCAACGAATGAGCCGACCATGAATACATCGCCATGTGCGAAGTTTATCAATTTGACAATCCCGTAAACCATCGTATATCCGAGAGCGATAAGGGCATAAATACTTCCTAGTGAAACCCCGTTTATTAACTGTTGTATCAATTCCATGTTCGACTCTCCTTGAAAATCCAATTTTATGAGTGATTAGTCCAGACTCTTTTCATTCCGCATTGGGGAAGTTCAGCGACCTGGTATGCTTTGAAAATGAGAATTCGCCAGCACCTTCTTATTGACGAAGGGCCGGCGAAAACGTTGGAGTTTTTCTCCGAATTAAGGATTGATTTTTGTGTTGAATACTTGTTTTCCTTCTTTAAATTCAAGAATCGTAGCAGATTTGATTGGATTATGTTTTTCATCCAATGTGAATGTACCCGTTACAAGCTCAAGGTCCGCCGTTTTTTCCAGCGCTTCCTTGATTTTTTCTGAATCCGCTGAACCAGCACGTTTAATAGCGTCTGCAAGGAAGTATCCTGTGTCATATCCTAGCGCGTTGAATGCATCCGGGGATTTATCTTTGTACTTCGCTTTGAATGCTGACACAAAATTCTGAATTTTCTCATCAGGGTCACCTGAAGAATAATGGTTCGTGATGAACGTGTTATTTAGAGCTTTTGCACCGGCAATTTCAACAAGCTTAGGAGAATCCCAGCCGTCGCCGCCCATGAATGGTACGTCAAGTCCAGTTTCGCGTGCCTGCTTCACGATCAGACCAGCTTCCTCATAGTAACCGGGAAGGAAAATGAAATCAGGTTTTGCCGATTTCAAACGAGTCAATGTGGAACGGAAATCAGTATCCTTCGCAATGTAAGCTTCCTCAGCAACGATCTTTCCGCCATTTTTTTCGAATTGTTCTTTAAAGGCTGCGGCTAACCCTTTTGAATAATCACTTGCGCTGTCAATATAGATGGCTGCACTTTTCGCTTTGATTTCTTTAGTGGCGAAATTCGCAGCTACCGTCCCTTGGAACGGATCGATGAAGCTTGTCCGGAAAATGTAATCGTTCAATTTATCCTTGCTGAAAGTGATTTCAGGGCTTGTACCGGATGGTGAGATGACCGGCACTTTATTATCTTGGGCAATCTGTACTTGTGCAATCGAGTTCGTGCTTGTCGCTGCACCGACAATCGCTGCAACCTGATCTTGTGATGTCAGCTTGATCGCTCCGCTTGTCGCCTCAGACGCTTCAGATTTATTATCGACTTTTATAAGTTTGATTTTTTTACCGTCAATGCCTTCTTTATTGATTTCTGCAGTTGCAAGCTCCAGGCCTTCTGCAATCGATTGTCCATATGAGGCTACGCCGCCAGATAATTCAAGGTTGACACCAATCTTGATCGTATCTCCATCCCCGCTTGATTTTTCTGATGAACCAGAGCCGGAACAACCAGCCAGCACTCCTGCTGCAAGTGTCAGAGAAAGGAATGCACCTGCTAACTTTTTCTTTTTCATAAATAATCCCCCTTTTGTAATCAAGCTCTGATGCATGAATATTTATTCATGATGCCTCAGAAAAAATTGATTAGATGAAATGTTGCAAATTAAATTAATATTTCGAAAAATAGTTTACCGCATAATTTTCATTCCGTCTATACAATAATTGTGAGAAGATTTCGCCAAATAGGATATTTTTCTCAGCGAGTACTATATCATTTTTATCTTTATATATTTTAAATATTGCGAAAATAGGCGGTATAATCAGAAAAAACTGATAATTTAATTATATTGATATTGTAAATTCTTTATTTATTGCTCAAAAAATTTTATTCATTCCCTTATTCTTTTCATCCTATTACTTACATTTTTACCAAAAAACAAGTATATCGATAGGGAATTAAACCCGGTTTTTTCGTTGTTTTTTAGTCTTAATTCCTATATCAAAATTGAATAATACTATACTGGATGTATAAAATCATGCATGAATATCCTCCGCTTTTATCTTCCTGTATATTATGCATCTCTCGATCAACAATAAAAAAACCGCCAAACGGCGGTTCCCGGTTCAATGGCCTCCTAAATAGGCCAGTTTTATTTCTTCACTTGATGTGAGTTCATCGGCATTGCCCGAGAGGACGATTCGGCCCGTTTCAACGACATAAGCCCGATCTGCAATGGATAGAGCAAGGTTGGCGTTTTGCTCGACCAAAAGGATCGTTGTACCGGACTCACTGATTTCCTGGATGATATTGAATATTTGCTTCACCAGGAGCGGTGCAAGGCCCATCGAAGGTTCATCGAGCAATAATAATCGTGGTTTCGCCATTAAAGCCCTGCCCATTGCAAGCATCTGCTGTTCTCCGCCTGAAAGCGTGCCAGCCTGCTGTTTGATTCTCTCCAGCAGTCTTGGAAATAACTCATAGACCTTTTTCATGTCTTTATTAATGTTCTCTTTGTCTTTTCGCAAATAGGCCCCAAGCTCCAGGTTTTCGGCAACCGTCATGTTAGCAAAAACACGGCGCCCTTCAGGTACATGGGATATGCCCATTTTCACGATGGACTGGGCAGCTTTTCCTCCGATCGGATCGCCTTCGAACAGAACTTTTCCTTGCTTTGGTTTTAACAGACCGGAAATCGTTTTGAGCAACGTGCTTTTTCCCGCTCCGTTCGCCCCGATCAAAGTCACGATCTCCCCCTCGTTTATCTCCATGGAAACCCCTTTTAAAGCTTGGATATTGCCATAATAAACATTGATGTCCTCAATTTTCAGCATCAGGAAACCTCCTCCCCTAAATATGCCTCGATAACCTTTGGATCGTTGCGGATTTCTTCCGGCTTTCCGTGGGCGATAAGCTGTCCATGATCAAGGACATATATCCGTTCGCAAACCCCCATGACCAGTGACATATCATGTTCGATGAGCAAAACGGTAAGGTTGAATTCCCTCCGGATAAAAGCAATGAGGTTCATCAATTCTTTCGTTTCATGCGGGTTCATCCCGGCTGCGGGTTCATCCAGTAAAAGAAGTTTCGGATTGGCGGCAAGAGCACGGGCAATTTCCAGCCGCCTTTGCTGTCCGTATGGAAGATTCTTCGCTTTTTCATCCTTAAAGTGGTCAAGGTTGAATATCCTTAAGAATTCCAGCGCCTTTTCATTCATTTCCTTTTCCCCGGAAAAATGTCCAGGCACCCGGAATATGGAGCTTGCAATTCCATGCTTGGCAAGCGAGTGGTAAGCAACCTTCACGTTATCGATCACGGATAACTCACTGAAGAGGCGAATATTTTGAAAGGTCCTCGAAATCCCTTTTCGGGTAATTTTATATGGCGGCTGCTTATTCAGGTTTTCCCCGTTCAAGGCAATCGTTCCTTCTGTAGGGACATACACACCCGTCAATAAATTGAAGAAGGTCGTTTTCCCAGCTCCATTCGGTCCGATCAAGCCTACTAGTTCCCCTGGAAATAATTCGACGTTCACATCGGACACCGCTTTCAATCCGCCAAAACGGATACCCACCGAATCTACTTTAAGCAACGGTATTGTGGCTTCCATCCTTTGGGCCCCCTTTCGTTTTCTTATGTTGGAACAATGATGTGATTTCTCTTGTTCCCATTAAACCCTGCGGGCGGAAAATCATCATCAGGATCAGGACAAGACTGTAGATGATCATCCTCGTTTCCGGATAATCCTGAAGGAATGTCGTCACGATCGTCAGTAGAATTGCCGCTAAAACCGAGCCTGAAAGACTTCCAAGACCGCCAAGTACGACGAAAATCAGTATATCGAAGGATTTCAGGAAACCGAAATTCGATGGCTGGATAATATAAAAATTATGGGCATAAAGCGATCCAGCAATTCCGGCAAAAAAAGCTCCAATGACGAAAGCCGCCACTTTATAATAGGTCGTATTGATTCCCATCGCATCAGCCGCCGTTTCATCTTCCCTTACGGATATGCATGCACGCCCGTGAGTCGAATTCGTGAAATTCCTGATGACCAAGACGGTGATCATGACACAGGCGAAGACCCATGGCCAAGTGGTCAGGTGGGATACCTGCATCCCGCTTGCCCCGCCTACATAGTCAATATTCAAAAGGACGATCCGGACAATTTCCCCAAATCCAAGGGTAGCTATCGCCAGGTAATCCCCCTTCAGACGCAAGCTGGGTATCCCGATCACCATACCCGCAACGGCGGCGATGACGCCCCCAGCCAATACAGCTATGATGAAAGGAAGTTCCAGCTTCATTGTCATGACTGCGGAAGCATAGGCCCCAACCGCTAAAAAACCTGCATGTCCGATCGAGAACTGCCCGGTTATTCCAATGATTAAATGAAGGCTCGTCGCCAGCATGATATTGATGCCGATGAACATGAGCGTGTTGATATAAAATGGATTAAGGATACCGTTTGAAATGGTGTACTGCATGATTCCGAAAAAAATAAGTGCGAGCACGATCGAGAGCCAAAAACCCTTTGAATTCTTTAAAGTAGTCATCGCCATGTCTCCCCTATACTTTTTCTCTTTTATTTTTACCGAACAGTCCCTGCGGCAAGAAAATCAAAATCAAGATAAGTACGACGAAAGCCACGCCATCGCGCCATAATGAGTAACCGGCTGCACTGACCAAAGCTTCGATCACTCCAAGCAGCAGACCGCCGACCATCGCTCCCGGAATGATGCCGATGCCGCCCAAGACGGCTGCAACAAATGCTTTAAGTCCAGGAAGGACACCCATCAACGGTTCGATTTTAATATAGTAGATTCCAAAAATGACACCAGCCGCCCCTGCCAGGGCCGAACCTATGGCGAACGTAGCTGAAATCGTATTATTCACATTGATTCCCATCAGCTTTGCCGCTTCGGAATCGAATGAAACGGCGCGCATCGCTTTGCCGATTTTGGTTTTATGGACAACGAATTGTAGGATGATCATTAATATGATGGAAACAGATAAGATCAATATCGATTGACTGCTGATGGAAACTCCAAATATATCGAGTTTATCCATCGGAAGGACATTATTTGGATAGGCTTCCGGCTGGGCGCCCCGGATGTAAATCAGCCCATTTTCTATCAGAAGGGAAACACCGATGGCCGTTATCAAGGCCGCAATCCGTGTTGCATTACGAAGGGGTTTATAAGCAATGCGTTCGATTAAAACGCCAAAGATGGCACATGTGACCATCGAAAGCAATAAAGCCGGGATGAAGGATAAGTCCATTACGGTAATGGCGTAAAACCCTACAAATGAACCGACCATGAATACGTCGCCATGGGCGAAGTTTATGAGCTTGACGATTCCATATACCATCGTATAACCAAGAGCGATCAAAGCATAAATGCTTCCGAGTGAAATGCCATTTACCAATTGCTGAATCAGTTCCATATTGCACTCTCCCCGTTAAGGTGTTTTTTAAGTGAATATAGAATAGGGGGAACTTGCCCCCTATCCACGTAAGGTATTATGGATTGATTTTTGTCTTGAACGTTTGTTTGCCATCTACATATTCCAGGATGGTCGCCGATTTGATCGGATCATGATTTTCATCAAGGTTCAGTGTTCCGGAAACTAATTGTAGATCTTTGACATCTTCCAATGCTTGTCTGATTTTTTCGGGAGAAGCATCTCCAGATCTCTTGATGGCATCGGCCAGGTAGTACCCAGTGTCATAGCCAAGTGCGGCAAAGGCATCCGGTGTTTTATCGTATTCCTTTTCGAAGGCTGCAACGAAGTCCTGTATTTTGGCATCTTCATCTTCCGGGGAATAGTGATTCGTGATATACGTATTTTTTAAAGCATCCGCTCCGGCAATTTCAACGACCTTCGGGGAATCCCAGCCGTCCCCGCCCATGAATGGAAGGTCTATGCCGTCTTCACGTGCCTGTTTTAAGATCAATCCGACTTCTTCATAATAACCAGGAAGGAAAACGAACTCCGGTTTTGCGGATTTGATACGTGTCAATGTAGAGCGGAAATCAGTATCTTTCGTTACATATGCTTCTTCCGCCACGATTTTACCGCCTTTTGCAGTGAACGCTTCTTTAAAAGCTGCGGCCAGTCCTTTAGAATAATCACTTGCGCTATCCACATAGATCGCAGCCGTCTTTGCCCCTATTTCGTCAGATGCGAAATTGGCTGCCACCGTACCTTGGAATGGATCGATAAAGCAAGTTCTGAACACATAATCATTTAATTTTCCAGCTTTGTTGGTAATGTCGGGATTTGTTGCAGTTGGTGTGAGTAGAGGAACTTGATTATCCTGTGCGACTTGAACCTGTGCCAATGTATTCGTGCTTGTCGCAGATCCGACTACAGCCACAACCTTGTCCTGGCTGACTAACTTGATCGAACCGCTTGTAGCTTCTGCTGCATCTGATTTATTATCAACCTTAACGATTTCCAGTTTTTTACCGTTGATGCCCTCTTTATTAATCTCATCGATGGCAAGTTTCAAACCATCTGCAGCCGATTGGCCGAATGATGCCGTACCTCCGGACAATTCAAGGTTGGCCCCAATTTTGATCGTGTCACCCGATTTTGATGAACCCCCGCCTGAACTGCTAGTTTTCGAGTCGCCGCTACATCCTGCCAGCGCCCCTGCAACCAATGAAAGTGATAGAAACACTCCTGCTAGCTTTTTCTTCTTCATTTGAAACCCCCTTGTTTTGTGTGTTCTTTTAAATGAATAGAATATCTGAATAAAAATAATATTCTGAAAATAGTTTATCTCATTCTTTCGACCCCGTCTATATGATATGGATAAAAAAGTTATTAAAAGGGAATATCTACTATTCGGCACAAAAAAACTGACCCTTTATAGAGTCAGTTGTTTTTTATCAATCGTTTACACGGCGAACTTCGATGTCTTTCAATATATCATTGATCACCCAGCTTGCTGCAATTAAACCCGCAACGGATGGTACGAAAGCATTCGAGGACGGAGGCATTTGGGCTTTACGGATTTTTGCCTCATCATTGCCGACTTCTTTTCGGACATCCTCACGAATGACAATAGGGCTCTCGTCGGAGAAAACAACGGGAATTCCCTTTGTTATGCCCTCTTTACGCAATCTAGTACGAATGACCTTGGCAAGCGGATCGGTATGCGTTTTGGAGATATCGGCAATTTGAAAACGTGTCGGGTCCATCTTATTAGCGGCCCCCATGCTTGAAATCACCTTGATATTCCGTTTCAGGCATTCCTTCATCACATGCATCTTATAAATGACCGTATCCGATGCATCAATGACATAGTCCAGGCCATAACTGAAGAATTCTTCAAACGTCTCTTCTGTATAGAACATTTTAAGAGAAATCACTTCGCAGTCGGGATTGATGTCTTGAATGCGATTTTTCATCAATTCCGCTTTCGGTTGACCGACTGTTGATAATAGAGCATGGATCTGCCTGTTTACATTCGTGATGTCGACATCGTCTTTATCCACAAGAATAATACGGCCTACCCCGGTACGTGCCAATGCTTCGGCTGAAAATGAACCAACGCCTCCAACACCCAGGACAGCAACGGTCGTATTTTTCAGAATATCGATTCCTTCCTTGCCAATTGCCAATTCATTTCGTGAAAACTGATGCAGCATATATATTCAACTCCAATAAATTCTGTTCTTATTTAGTTTCCCAATTAACAATATATCATAAACATCATTAATGACAAGCTAAATATGAGCAGTCTAATCGGAATTGGTGCACTAGGTCATTTTTGATAATTTTTGAATGACGGTTGCCAATAGGAGGGTCCTTTCCGTCAGGCTTGGAATTTCCAAATACTCCTCTTCACTATGTGCATTTCCCCCAATGGGCCCGAGTCCATCCACTGTCGCGATTCCCAAATCAGACGTGATGGAAGCATCCGAACCTCCGCCTGTGGCCGTATCCGTGATTTCGATGCCGATTTCCTTCCCAGCCTGACGGATCGTCTCTAAAAGCAAGTTCGTTTTCTCATTCTTTTCCATCGGAGACCGGTCCATTTTCCCGCTTAACGTCGTTTTCGTTCCTGAAATATAGGTTTCAGCACAGATTTTTTTCAGTTGCTTGAGGATGATGCCTTCCTGCCTTTTTTCCGAAATCCGCACATCCACAAAAGCAGCAGCATGGGAAGCGATCGTATTCACAGCGGAACCTCCTTCGATCATGCCGACATTGACGCTGATTCCTTTCTGTTGATCATTCAAGCGGTGTAAGGCGATGATCTTATGGGCCAATTCTTCAATGGCACTTCGTCCCTTTTCGGGCTCGATCCCTGAATGGGCGGCCACCCCGACGATATCCACTTTAAACTGACCGCAGCCCCTTCTTGCCGTGACAAGCGAACCATCCGTCCTAGCCGGTTCAAGAATTAATGCGAACTTCTTATTGGCCGCTTTTTCCGATATGAGTGAAGCGGAGGACGGAGACCCGATCTCCTCATCACTATTAAGAATGATCTGGATATGCTTATAGCCTGTCTGCCCCGTCTGCTTCAAGCAAAGGATCGCATAAAAAAGCTCAACCAAACTGGATTTCATATCCGCTACACCAGGACCGTATGCCCGACTTCCTTTCACTTTAAAAGGACGTTTTTGCGCTGTGCCTTCCGGAAAAACCGTATCCATATGGGCGACGACCAGAATATGCGGTTGATGCGCATCACGATGCTGGATGACCAGCTGATTGCCATAATTCTGCTGCTCAACGGTATTCACAATAAAATCAAGACTTTCAAATTTCGTTTTTAAAATCGAACCAATTTCATCAATACCCTTTTTCGTATGAGAACCACTATCTATATTCACTAGCCGCTCCACTAACTGAAGCATTTCCATCCTCTTTGCATACAATAAATCCTTCAAAGCCCTCACTACTTTCTATCCTTGGCTGACTATCGCTCAACCTTACTATAATTTACGAATCTAGATTGCGGAATGTTACTTAAATGAGAATATTTGAAGTTTATTCGATGGTTTTATTGAGTATTTTCGTTAGCTTGGGGTATTTACTCGTGAGTTTGGCGTGTTTACTCGTGAGTTTGGGCTATTTACTCGTGAATTTGGCGTGTTTACTCGTGAGTTCACACGATTTACTCGTGAATTAATCCATCAAGTCTATAAACTCTATTTTTAAATTGCCCCGAATAAGGCAATTCCAGTGCAGAGAGCATCCTTTGCATGATATCAATTGAATCGATTTGTAAAAAGAGCCGTGCTTGTTTATTTGTTATATTGGGTTTTATGAGGAGAGCAAAATCACGAAGAGTTTGAATGTGGGCATCTTTCGCGGCGTAAGAACATTGACTGCATGACCATTTGCCCCAGTGATATTGCATATGGGGAGCAGAGCATTCAGGACATTGAACGCTTTTGAGCAGATCTTGCTCATCGATTTGATACAATTCGAGTATATCAGGATTATGCGGAGTGTTTCTATGCAGAATCGTGTTCGAAAGTCTATTTCTCTGCCTTTGGGTTAATTGCTCAGAAGGATACTTTTCTTCAAGGGTGTGAATTTTGGTTAACAGGGTTTCTTTTCCCGTGATTTTTTTGAAAATGGGGGCAAAACCTGGGGTAGTCCTGATGATGGTATTCGAGTTTGCATTGGCAATGAGCGTTTCAATCGGCAGCGAGGGGAATTTGTGAAAAGTAAGCCAATCATTTAATCGGGATTTTTGCACGTCAACCTGGATTAGCGGATCCAGATAGGCCTGTTCCTGTCCATCTTTTGTCCGAATCAATTGGGGATAGGTGCGGTCAAAATAGAGCGTTCCCGCAAAATTTTTCACTTCAATGATGATACAGTAATTCCGGGTGAATATGAGGAAATCCATTTGAAAATAACGGCTCCCATCGGGGCTTAATCTTAAATCATGAAATACACAATATTCTTTCGGAAGATTCTTCAGCTCTTTTCCGATACTCCGCTCCCCATTATATCCTGTACGGATTTTCTGGAAGTCGTTTCTGATTCTTTCCTGTTTTGGATGATTTGCTGGGAGCCTCCTGCTCAATGCCTCCAGTTTGCGCATTTTCATAGGCATTTCACACGGTTTTAGCATCCATACATCAACTCCTTCTCCTTTAGCTTCTATGTAAATGCCCTTTTTTCCTGCCAGGATCTGAAATCAGACGTTTCACCGTGAATTTGCTCTGTTTAATTCATGCGATTTATAGCTTACTCGTGAATTCGCATCATTTACTCGTGATTTTGCTTTTTACTCGTGAATTTACGCAGTTTACTCGTGAGTTTCCACCATTTACTCGTGAGTTTCCGCCATTTACTCGTGAATTCGCACCATTTACTCGTGAGTTTCCACCATTTACTCGTAAATTTACGCCATTTACTCGTAAATTTACGCAGTTTACTCGTGAATTTGCACTATTTACTCGTGAGTTTCCACCATTTACTCGTCAATTCGCGCCATTTACTCGTGAGTTTCCACCATTTACTCGTGAATTTACGTTTTACTCGTGAATTCGCGACATTATCTCATGAGATTGTACTATTTACTCGTAGATTCGCGAGATTTACTCGTGAATTTGCACCATTTACTCGTGAGTTTCTACCATTTACTCGTGAATTCGCGCCGTTTACTCGTGAGTTTCCGCCATTTACTCGTAAATTTCCACCATTTACTCGTAAATTTCCACCATTTACTCGTGAGTTTCCACCATTTACTCGTGAATTCGCGCCGTTGCCTCGTGAATTCGAGCACTATTTTAACGCACAAAAAAACCCATGCTGTTTAACATGAGTTGCTTTGTAAGGTGTAAGAGTCCCAATTGTGCCGTTTACGCCTTTGTTTTGAACCCGCTCTCCGCAGGTGGGTGCTCGGTTCCTCGCGTTTGTAAGTCCTCTTCGAGGGAGGCTTTTACGCGGCCAGGAAACTAGTGCTCCCGGTAACTATAAGTGTTCGGTCAAAACTTATAGGTTAAAGAACGAACACATCAGGACTCTTACTTATTGAAGACATCATATCATAATGCTTAACTCTGTTTCAAGAAAAAACACCTAGGTATTTTTTCATATTTTTTCCAAAAAAATTATTTTTTAAGTGCTGCAAGTCTTAGGTTCAGTTCGGCCAATTGCTTGTCACTTACAGTACTCGGTGCGTCAACGAGCAGGTCGCTTGCGCTTGCTGTTTTCGGGAACGCGATGGTGTCGCGAAGGTTCGTGCGGCCTGCGAGCAGCATGACCATGCGGTCCAAGCCAAGAGCGATCCCCCCGTGTGGCGGTGTTCCGTATTCGAATGCATCCATTAGGAAGCCGAATTGTGCGTTTGCTTCTTCTTCGGAGAATCCAAGTACTTTGAACATTTTTTCCTGAACGTCGCGTTCGAATATCCGCAGTGATCCGCCGCCAAGTTCGTAGCCGTTCAAGACAAGGTCATATGCTTGTGCACGTACGCTTGCTGGGTCTGATTCCAGTTTGTCCATGTCTTCACGGAATGGCATTGTGAATGGATGGTGTGCTGCATAGTAACGTCCTTCTTCTTCGTCATATTCAAATAGTGGCCAGTCCGTCACCCATAGGAAGTTGAATTTGCTTTGATCGATCAAGCCTCTTTCTTTACCAAGCTTGTTGCGAAGTGCTCCAAGTGCATCGGCTACGATGCCTTTCTTATCCGCTACGAATAAGATTAAATCCCCAACTTCAGCTTCCAATGCAGATACTAATTGCTCTTGATCTTCTGCGAAGAATTTGGCGATCGGCCCTTTTACGCCGTCTTCTTCAACTTTCAGCCATGCAAGGCCTTTTGCACCGTAAATCGCTGCAAATTCAGCCAATGCATCGATATCTTTACGGGAATAGTCCGCATTTCCGTCCTTAACGACGATCGCCTTAACTTGTCCGCCGTTTGCAACAGCGCCGGTGAACACTTTGAAATCACTGTCTTTAACGATTTCGGAAACATCTTTAAGTTCCATTCCGAAACGTGTATCCGGTTTGTCGGAACCGTAACGGCTCATCGCTTCATTGTAGGTCATTCTAGGGAATGGCAGTGTTACGTCCAATCCTTTTACGTCTTTCATCACTTTAGCCATCATGTTTTCAGCGGTGTTAATGATATCTTCTTGGCTCATGAAGCTTGTTTCAATATCGATTTGCGTGAATTCAGGCTGTCTGTCAGCACGTAAGTCTTCATCACGGAAACAGCGGGCAATTTGATAATAACGTTCGAATCCGGATACCATCAATAGCTGCTTGAAGATTTGCGGTGACTGCGGAAGTGCATAGAACTCACCTTCGTGTACACGGCTAGGCACTAAATAATCACGTGCTCCTTCAGGTGTACTTTTCGTTAAGATAGGTGTTTCGATATCAAGGAAGCCTTCACCGTCCAAGTAGTCACGGATCGCTTTTGTTGTTTGGTTACGCATTTTCAGCGTTTCGAACATCGCTGGACGACGAAGGTCCAAATAACGATATTTCAAGCGGATGTCTTCTGATACATCCGTTCTTTCATCAATGATGAATGGAGGGGTCTTTGCTTCGTTTAAAATTGTAACGTTTTCAGCTTGGACTTCGACCGTTCCTGTTGTTACGTTCGGATTGAAGTTGGCTTCATCACGTTTGATGACTGTCCCTTGGATATCAAGGACGTATTCATTACGGATCTTTTCGGCTGTGGCCAGCGCGTCTGCCGAGATGTCCGGATTGAAAACGACTTGGACGACTCCGCTTCTGTCACGAAGGTCGATAAAGATGACCCCGCCCAAATCCCGGCGTTTTTGTACCCATCCCTTTAATGTTACTTTTTCACCAATAGCTGCTTCTGTCACTTCACCATTGAAGTATGTTCTGCCAAACATGGTATTTCCCCCTTAAGCCTGTAGCTTTTTGAATTGTTCAACGAATGTAGCAAGTTCCACTTGGACTTGTTCACCGGTTTCCATGAACTTCACATTGATTTTATTATTTGCCAATTCATCATCCCCGAGTGTCGCCACATATCTTGCTTCGAGGCGGTCGGCTGATTTGAATTGTGCTTTCACTTTACGGTCTTGATAGTCTTTTTCGACGGTGAAACCGGCATTCCGCAATTGATGGGCAAGTTTGACGGTATAATCCTTGGCTGTTTCACCTAATGAGACAAGATAGCAGTCAATTCCCTTTTTGATCGGAAGCTCGATGTTTTCTGCTTGGAGGGCAGCAATCAGGCGTTCAATGCTTAGTGCAAAGCCGATTCCCGGTGTTTCCGGTCCGCCAAGTTCTTCAGACAGCCCGTTATAACGGCCGCCTCCGCAAAGGGTAGTGATGGCGCCAAAGCCTTCTGCATCACTCATGATTTCAAATGCGGTATGATTATAGTAATCCAAGCCCCGCACCAGGGTCGGATCTTCGACGAAATCGATTTCCAAATCGGTTAAGTGCTGTTTCACCTTTTCGAAATAGATACGGGATTCATCATTTAAATATTCAATGATGGAAGGAGCAGTGTTCATCAATTCGTGATCGTGATCCTTTTTGCAATCCAGGATACGCAAAGGATTTTTTTCGAGACGGTTTTGGCAATCGCCGCAAAACTCGCCGATGCGCGGTTCGAAATGCTTGATTAACGCATTTCGATGCGCTGTCCGGCTTTCCTTATCACCAAGGCTGTTGATCACAAGTTTCAGCTTTTTCAAACCAAGTTCCTTGTAAAGGTTCATCGCAAGTGACAGAACCTCTGCATCGATTCCTGGATCCTTACTTCCTAAAGCTTCGATGCCGAATTGAACGAACTGGCGGAACCGGCCTGCTTGCGGACGTTCGTAGCGGAACATCGGCCCGATATAATAAAGCTTGACCGGTTGATTGGCCCACCCGAACATTTTGTTCTCGATATATGACCGTACAACCGATGCAGTGCCTTCCGGACGAAGGGTTAAGTTCCTTTCACCGCGATCTTGAAATGAATACATTTCTTTTTGTACGATATCGGTTGTATCCCCTACACCGCGTAAAAATAATTCCGTATGCTCAAAAATCGGTGTGCGGATTTCTTTATATTGGTAACGGTGACAAATCTCACGCGCCGTGTTCTCGATATACTGCCAAACTTCCGTTTGACCAGGCAATAAATCCTGGGTACCTCTAGGAATCTGAATAGACATGTGTGTTTCCTCCTTTAAAGCAAGACGCCCTTTCTGATACGGCGCTATACTGATTTTTTCCAAACAAAAAACTCCCGCCCCTTGTAACTTATCCGTTACAAGGGACGAGAGTTTGGATATCCCGTGGTGCCACCCTAGTTGAAGCACAAAAAAAGTGCCCCCGCTCAAGAACAGTTAACGCCTGTTTTACGTCCATCTCCTATTAAGTAAATCCGTTCGGAGTGAAGCCTACGGAGGGTTCTTTCATTAAGTCATCATGTGGAATGCTTTCAGCCTCGGCATTTCCTCTCTTTTCATGTGTTTCTTAATTACTCTTCTCCATCATTGGTTATTGCAGTAATAAGTCTGATATTTTATAATCATACGGACGTTAACATCAAATGTCAAGGCAGTCTGAGGATTTTGTCGCATTTTATTGGTTCAAACGTTTTTTCAAATTTTTGATCGTCCGGACATTGACCCCGAATTCGGATGCCAATTCAACAAGGTTCGCGCTTTGTTCCTTTTGAATGAAATCGTGAAAATCGACACCCAGTACTTGATTGCCTCCGCTTAAGCTCGTTTGATCTTTTTCGCTGAATTTCATGTGGTTCCCTCCTAGAGTTATATAAGCTCTATTCTTTCCTAAAAAAAATGTTTTTTGCACAGGGAAGAGGGAAATTTTCATTGAACGAGAATACATACATATAGACATTAAAAGGGAGAGACAACTTATGAAGAAGAAATCGGGTTTATTCGGCCTGACACTGATGCTGATATTCTCAGCGATTTTCCCCATCAATCACGCTTTTGGAAAAGATGAAGGGGAAAATATCGTGACGACCCAAGTGGTCAATGTCCGTGAGGGTGCAGGCCTCAGTTTCCCTATCGTAAAAAAACTGGAAAAAGGGGAATCGTATCCCATTCTGAATGAAGATGGCGACTGGATCGAAATCCGGATCGGCGCCGGCAAAACGGGATGGGTTGCCAATTGGTTAGTGGAGAAACAAACGGGATCTGATACCAATCAGGTCAAAAAAGAAGCGGGACAAGGCGTGATAACTGGCAGCTCCGTCCGTGTCCGTACAGGTCCCGGCACTACATTTCAAACGGTTGGATCCTTAAGTAAAGGAACGGCTGTTGACATCATTGAGAAGAACGAAAATTGGATTAAGGTCAACACGGCTGATATCGAAGGCTGGGTCTCTTCTGACTACTTGAAGCTTCCCGAAGCATCAGGAAATGCAGCGAAGAAAGATTCAACCAAGGAAAAAGAAACGAATCAATCCGTAAAAACCGGTGTAACTTTGGTGGATCGGCTCAATGTCCGTTCGGAACCATCGACAAGCAGTGCCTCGCTCGGAAAGCTGAATGCAAATACGTCAGTGACCGTTTACAGGGTTGAAAATGAATGGGCTGAAATTGATTTCCAAGGAGTCCGCGGTTGGGTTGCTGAACCTTACATACAAGTAAGCGAAAATAAAGATGATATGAAAAATGCTACGGCAGGCGCCACTGCAAGGGTGACCGCTACGGGTTTAAATGTCAGGAAAGAAGCCTCTCTCTCAAGCAAGGTCATCGGTTCGGTGAACAAGGATGAGACTTACGCCGTGCTGCAAACAAAGGGAAATATGACACAGATAAAGCTCTCCGGTTCAAAAAAGGGCTGGGTCGTGAGTTGGTACCTTGAAAAAGAGAATGTTGAACAAGCGGCGAAGGAAAAAAAGGTTGATGTAAAAGGAAACAAGATTACCATCATTCATGATGGTACGATCCTTAGAAGCGAGCCTGATGGCAACTCAGAGATTGTCGAGCAGGCCAATGCAGGTGAATCGTTCTCCGCATCAGGTATGGAAGGCGACTGGTATTCCATTAAACTTAAGGGCGGAAAAACAGCTTATGTGGCCGGATGGATCGTGACCGTCGAAGGGAATCCCAAGCAGATCCAACGGCCTGGCGTCGAGAAATACTTAAAGGATAAAACCATTGTGATCGATCCCGGCCATGGCGGCAGGGATAGCGGTACAATCGGCGCCGGTGGAACACTTGAGAAAAACCTGACGACTAGAACGGCAGAATTGCTGCGGGACAAACTTCAGGCGGCAGGAGCTAAAGTGATCCTGACCAGAAGCGGAAATACCTATGTTCCACTCCCTTCCCGGGTCAGCACTTCACATATACATAACGCGGATGCTTTCATCAGCCTCCATTATGATAGCACCAAGGACCAGATCACCAGCGGGATAACAACATACTACTATCATGACTATCAGCGTGCATTGGCGGCTACACTGGCCAATTCACTCGGTTCTACCATGCAGGTGCCCAACCGTGGATCACGTTACGGGAATTTTCATGTCATCCGTGAAAATAAACGGGTAGCTACACTCATTGAACTAGGTTATTTGAGTAATCCAGTGGAAGAATTGACGTTAACATCGAATGAATATCAAGAAAAAATCACATCGGCCATCTATAATGGGTTGGCGCGGTACTTTAAATAAAGAGCAGAAAAGCCAGCTTCGCATCGAAGCTGGCTTTTCTGCCCTTACCCCAACAAAAAAACCTGCCGCAGCAGGTCATTTCTTGCTTTCAAGTATTAGTGTAACGGGACCGTCATTAGTAAGCTGAACATCCATCATGGCACCGAATTGACCTGTTTCCGTATGGATGCCCCTTTTGCGGAGTTCCTCGTTGAATGCTTCATATAATTCATTCGCCTCTTCAGGACGGGCGGCGTCCATGAAGTTGGGTCGACGGCCTTTACGGCAATCGCCGTATAAGGTGAATTGTGAAACTGATAAAATCGAACCTCCCACATCCAATAGTGAATGGTTCATCTTTTCATTTTCATCTTCAAATATTCTTAGATTGACAATCTTATCGGCCAAATAGGCGGCGTCATCGATGGTATCCCCATGTGTTATACCAACCAACAGGACGAGCCCGCTGTCGATTTGCCCGATTATTTGGTCTGCGACAACGACTTTTGCCGCTTTGGAACGTTGTAAAACAACACGCATGGCACTAAAAACCCCTTAGTTCATTATCCTTCTGACGGAATAAACATCCGAAATTTGTTTAATACGGTCGACGACCTTTTGTAAATGGGCAATGTTATGAATATAGATCGACATGTGAATGGTCGCCACCTTATTCCTGTCGGATTTACCCGAGACCGCTGAAATGTTGGTCTTGGTTTCATTGACGGCTTGCAGCACTTCGTTTAATAAGCCGCGACGGTCATAGCCGCTGATTTCAATTTCAACGATGTATTCCTTGCGTTCGTTGATCGTACTTTCCCATTCAACCGGTACGAGGCGATGATCGGCATCCCCGCTATCCAGGTTCGGGCAATCTTGTCTATGAACTGAAACTCCACGGCCTTTGGTTATATAACCAACGATTTCGTCCCCTGGTACTGGGTTGCAACAGCGTGATAAACGGATAAGCAGGTTATCAATCCCTGGTACCTGTACGCCTGAGTCACGTTTTTTAGATGTATTGGAGAAGGTTTTCAGATCGGCTACCGCTTCAGAAATATCCGCTTCTTGCTCGACCATTTTCTGCTTACGCCATTTTTCGGTAAGGCGGTTCGCTACTTGAAGGGCTGTTATTCCGTTATATCCGACTGCTGCATACATATCCTCTTCATTCAGGAAGTTGAATTTATCCGCAACACGCCTGATATTCTCGGCAGCCAGGATTTCCTTCAGGTCGAACTCCATATCCTTGATTTCCTTTTCAACAAGCTCTTTGCCTTTTTCGATATTTTCTTCCCGGCGCTGCTTCTTGAAAAATTGGCGGATTTTATTTTTCGCTTGAGATGTTTGCGTTAGCTTAAGCCAATCCTGACTTGGGCCATATGAATGCTTCGATGTTAAGATTTCTATGATGTCGCCAGTTTTCAGTTTATAATCCAGCGGTACCATTTTCCCGTTCACTTTGGCACCAATCGTTTTATTTCCGATTTCCGAGTGAATCCGGTAAGCGAAATCAATCGGGTTGGATCCTGATGGCAGTTCGATGACATCGCCTTTTGGAGTGAAAATGAATACCATATCAGAAAAAAGATCTATTTTAAGGGATTCCATGAATTCCTCGGCATTAGTCGCATCATCCTGGAATTCAAGAATTTCCCGGAACCATGTCAATTTTTCTTCCAGTGAAGGCTGTTCCCCGACATCTTTTCCCTCTTTATAAGCCCAGTGCGCAGCAACCCCGAACTCGGCAATGCGATGCATATCGGAAGTACGGATCTGCACTTCCAGCGGATCGCCTTTCGGTCCGATCACCGTCGTATGAAGTGATTGATACATATTCGGCTTCGGCATCGCGATATAGTCTTTGAATCGGCCAGGCATCGGCTTCCAGCATGTATGGATGATCCCTAAAACGGCATAGCAATCTTTTATGCTGTTGACGACGATCCGAACTGCAAGCAAATCATAAATTTCGCTGAACTGTTTATTCTGCAAAGCCATTTTGCGATAAATGCTGTATATATGTTTCGGCCTGCCGGATAGGTCAGCCTTAATGTTGACATCCTCAACGTTTTTACGCACTTCATCAATGACTTCTTCCAGATAGTTTTCACGTTCTGCACGCTTTTTCTTCATCAGGTTGACGATTCGGTAATACTGCTGAGGATTCAAATACCTTAGTGCAGTATCCTCCAGTTCCCATTTAATCGTGCTGATACCAAGACGATGGGCAAGCGGTGCGAAGATTTCCAACGTCTCGTTCGATATCCTTCTCTGCTTTTCCTGCGGAAGATGCTTCAATGTCCGCATATTATGCAGTCTGTCCGCAAGCTTGATCAAGATGACCCGTATATCCTGGGCCATCGCCACGAACATTTTCCGATGGTTTTCCGCCTGTTGCTCCTGCTGTGATTTGTATTTGATTTTCCCTAACTTGGTCACGCCATCCACAAGCATGGCGACTTCAGGACTGAAATTTTCTTCAATATCCTTTAAAGTGATCTCCGTGTCTTCAACAACATCATGTAAAAAACCTGCCGCAATGGTTGCAGGGTCCATTTCAAGATCAGCCAGAATGCCCGCCACTTGAATCGGATGAATAATATACGGCTCTCCCGATTTACGGAATTGTTCTCGGTGAGCATACTCTGCATACTTAAACGCTCTATGGATAAATTCAGCTTCTTCCGGCTGAAGATATAAGCTGGCCCGTTCCACAACCTGCTCGGCAGTCAATATTTGATCATTAGCCATTTAATCACCTTAACCCCACTTTAACTGCCACCGGATATGATCCGGATTGAGTATGATTGGTAGCACTTCCCTTTATTCTGCAAAACGTGACAATTTTTGCGAAAAAAAATAAATCCGCTTAAACGGATAAAAGTGCAAATAAACTTATTAGCAGAAAAACTCTTTATTATTACTATTATCGAAAAAAAAGGCAAGGATGTAAAGAGTTAAACGTGTATTTTATGAATAATAGTGAATTTTTTCACTGGAAATTCGACAAAATCCAGCTAAAATGAGTAAAAACGGAAAAAGAGCACCCTGGTCAGGGTGCTCTCGTTTATTAAAAGCTCATTAATGTCAAGACATCATAGCCGTCCAATTTATCTTTACCATCCAAGTCGGTCAATTCAATAAGGAATGCAATCCCGGCTACGATTCCGCCAAGCTGTTCAACCAATTTGATCGTCGCTTCGATTGTTCCCCCGGTAGCAAGCAAATCATCCGTGATCAGGATACGCTGTCCCGGTTTAATGGCATCTTTATGGATTGTCAGTACATCCTTGCCATATTCCAATCCATATTCGACTTTTATCGTTTCACGTGGAAGTTTTCCTTCTTTTCTCACTGGCGCAAAGCCCACTTCCAATGAGTATGCGACTGGACATCCGATAATGAATCCGCGTGCTTCAGGCCCTACCACCAAGTCGATATTTTTATCGCGTGCGTACTCGACGATTTGGTCTGTTGCGTATTTATAAGCTGCACCGTTATCCATTAATGTTGTAATATCTTTGAAGACAATACCCGGTTTTGGCCAGTCTTGCACAATTGTTACATATTGCTTTAAATCCATTGCTTTGTTTCCTCCTCAAGGTCTGTTGCCTCATGAACTAAATAATGATTGAACCAATCGAATAATTGCTGATAGGAAGAATAAACAAGCTCTTGTTCAAGCTCAAATTGCTCTTTCTTTCTTGTATACGATTCAGATTCACTGAGATCGCGTTTTTTCGCATTGGTTGTTAGCATAATTAACCCATTCTCTATTGTAACAAAATCAAGCTCAAAAAACACCTTAGAAATGAAATCCACGGTATCTCTCGACCAGCCGCGATATTTGGCCAGGTCATCACCGTATCTCTTCACGTCGAGCGGACCCTTTTTGGCAAGGAAGGCATAGAACCATTTAAAATGATCCCTTGTTGGCATCGTACTCAAGAAATGGTCCTGTTCATGGGAAAAGTGAGCGTAGATACGCGAAGGGTTCTTATTGGCAATCACCCGTTTCAAATATTCCCTGGAAGGAGGCATGTCCATTAATGCCAAATGACCTTCAAAGCAGTCGAGCTGCTCTGCATCCAGTTCATTCTTGATATGGACAAGATCTGGATGGTTTTCCAAAAATGGGTATCTGGGATAAATATCTTCCGAGAAAATGACGATCTTCCGGTTTTGTACAGGAATGTCGGCAAGCCACTTCTCTGCCTGTCCCTTGCCGCGGTAATCGAATAACTGCCAATGGTTTACCGAGACATCCTGGACAAAGATCTGGGGCTTTTTCATATTATTCCACTCATTGATGGAAAGCTCACCAATGACCGAGACTTCAGCGTGCGGAGCTATTTCATCGACAAAATGACCGAGACCGAAGCCCACTCCGTCAAGTTTGTGTTTTTCACCATCTTCCAGCTGGACCTTCAAGTGATTTTGGTTGGCACCAATTTTGCGGACACTTGAAAGCTGGACGGAATCTATCAAAATCTTCGGCTTCGGATTCGTAACCCCAAATGGCGCCAGCAAGCTCATTTCCTGAATCGTTTGAATGGAAACTTCAGCTAACGTCGTTGCCCCGTCCAAGTTTGTAATGGGTATGAAGTCCTCTTCGTTCAGTTGTTCCTTCGCAATCAAGTTCATGCGGTCCCTGAGTTCCTGAACATCTTCAATTTTCAATGTCATTCCAGCGGCCATCGGATGTCCACCGAAATGAGGCAGCATTTCACGGCAGGCGGAAAGACTTTGAAATAGATCGAAACCGGCGATGCTCCGAGCAGAACCTTTAGCTAATCCCTTTTCCCGGTCATAGCTCAATACAATCGCGGGCCGGTAAAAGCGTTCAACTAGTTTAGAGGCCACAATCCCCACAACTCCGGCGTTCCAGCCTTCCCTGCCGATGATGAGCACACCATTGGACTCAGGCGGGAAGTTTTCCTCGACTTCAGCAATCGCTTCTTTGGCCATTTCAGCAACCATTTCCTGTCGCTCTTTATTGATATCATTGATTTCATGGGCGAGTTCCGTCGCTTCTTCCAGACTTTGTGACATCAATAAATCGACAGCGGGATCGGCATCTCCAAGGCGCCCGACAGCATTGATCCGCGGTGCCATCGCAAAGCCGATCGATTCTTCATTCAATGCTTCCTGCTGAACATTCGCCACTTTCATTAAGGCAACAAGTCCCGGGCGGCGCGTCAAACGTAACTGCTCGATGCCTTTCGCAGCAATGACGCGGTTTTCCCCTTGTAAAGGCACTAAATCCGCTATCGTGCCGATTGCCGCTATCTCAAGCAAATCCTCAGGCAATTCCCCAAGCAAGGCGTGTGCCAGCTTAAATGCGACCCCTACTCCGGCTAGCTCTTTAAATGGATAGGAACTGTCCTCAAGTTTAGGATGGATGATTGCCAAGGCCTCAGGCAGTTCCGGTCCCGGTTCATGGTGGTCGGTCAAAATATAATCCATGCCGAGCTCGCCGGCAAGTTTCGCTTCATCGACTGCAGAAATTCCGGTATCGACGGTTATTAATACCTTCACCCCTTGGTCGGCTGCAAGGCGGAATGCCATCGGATTCGGACCATATCCTTCTGTAAACCGATTCGGGATATAAAAGTCAACATCGGCCCCCAATCTCGTCAGCGCCGTCATCATCACTGTGGTCGATGTCACGCCATCCGCATCATAATCACCGAATATACGTATTTTTTCTCCATTTTGAATCGCTTCTCGTATTCTATATACTGCTTTATCCATATCCTTCAATAAAAATGGATCATGAAAAGTTTGATTTTTTACAAATAAAAAGGATCGGGCACTTTCAATCGTATCCAGGCCTCGATTCACAAGCAGGGCTGCAACCAAAGGTGTGATATGAAGCTCTTCAGCTAGTACAGCAACTTTGTTTTCATCGGCAGTCCGTAAGTTCCACCGGGTTTTTGGCTTTAACATTTATTCACCCCTCAACTTACTCATTATACAAAACGAATATACCAGTTTCAATTTTATTTTAAACTCATAATTGGCTGTAATTCCCTGTTCGACCCTAACAAAAAGAAGGCTGGCATCATGCCAGCCCCCTCTCACTTATTAAACTTGTCCTTCAAGACTTTGTTTCTTTTCTTTCGCTGTATTCAGCGGACCTTTCTTCTTCAATTCCCTGATTTTCAAATCAAGCCAGAATTGGGAAGCGATCAATAGCGATGAATACACGCCGCATATTAAACCGATAAACAGGGCAATGGAGAAGTTACGGATAGCTTCACTGCCGAAGATCATCAACGCGATGACCGTGATGAGAACGGTCAGAACCGTGTTAATGGACCTCGTCAAAGTTTGCCTGATACTGATGTTCACTATGTTCTCAAGTTCTTCGGCGGTTTTGATTTTACGGCTGAAGCGCAGGTTTTCACGAATACGGTCAAAGGTTACGATCGTATCATTGATCGAATAACCGACGATCGTCAGAACCGCAGCAATGAAGGTGATATCCACTTCGAGCCGGAGCAAGCTAAAAATCGTGATGATGAAGAAGGCATCATGTATGAGCGCGACCACGGCAGGTACGGCCATTCGCCATTCAAATCGTATCGATACATACAATATGATTCCGATTGATGCGATCGCTAACGCATACATGGCATTTTTCGCAAGCTCTTTTCCTACAGTCGGTGATACGGTGCTGACATTCGGTTCCGCTCCGTAATCCTTCTTGAAATGGTCCTTCAATTCAGCGATTTCCTGTTTATCGAGGACACCGACTGTCCGAACGACAGCATTTTTATTGTCTTTACCAGCGAGCCTGACATCCTTGATATCATCCGCATCGATACCGACCTTTTCCATTTCGGTTTTGACTTGCTGAGTCGTCAGGACGTCTTTGGACGCAACCTCGATCCGGGTACCGCTCGTGAAATCAATCCCAAGATTCAATCTGAAGACGAGCAGGAAGATGATCCCGATAATGGTGACACCGATTGAAAGGCCATAAAAAACTTTCCGATGTTTGACGAAATCGATTTTATCAAAGCGTGTTGGCAATGACATCAAATCCATTTTCTCGGATAAATCGTGAATGTATTTCTTCTTCACGCCAAACCACGATGCACGCTTGTCCAGGAACCCGCTATTCACCCACAGGCTCATGAAGAGACGTGTACCATAGACGGCTGTAATGAAACTCATTAAAATCGAAATGATCAAAGTGGTGGCAAACCCTTTAACCGAGCTTGTTCCATAATAGAATAGAACAGCCGCAGCCAGCAGGGTCGTTAAGTTGGCATCCGTGATGGTGGCAAGTGAATTCTTGGTACCTTCTTTATAAGCCGCTTTAACAGATCTGCCAAGTTTCAATTCATCCCTGATTCGCTCATAGGTTATGATATTGGCATCGACAGCCATCCCGACCCCGAGTACCAATGCGGCAATACCAGGCAGCGTAAGGACCGCATTCATCCAATCAAACACTAATAGCGTCAAGAAAAGGTATATGCTTAATGTGACGACCGCAATGAATCCCGGGAAGCGGTAATACACAAGCATGAAGATAAAAACAAGTGCAATTCCGATGATTCCTGCAAAAATAGTATCATTCAGTGCACCTGCACCGAATTGGGCACCTACAGAAGTGGAATACTTTTCTTTTAAATCTACAGGCAAAGCACCGGCATTAAGAAGGGCTGCAAGCTCTTTCGCTTCTTCCACCGTGAATTGACCGGTAATATACACCTTCTTCGTATTGAAAACTTCACTGACAGCCGGAGCGGATATCATATTGTCCTGTGAAGCTGTATTCTTAATGGAATCTTTTCCTTCCTCGAAATCCAACCAGATTGCAAGTACATTAGTCGGACTTTGCATCGAGGATATTTTTTGAGTGATGTCCTTAAATTTATTCACATCTTTCAATGTGACTTCGACAACCGGTTTATTGTCTTGGAACGTTTGTTTCGCGCCGCCTTCTTTAAGGTCGGCACCGGTCATCATTTCCTTATCGTTGTAGTCACGGAAAGATAATTTAGCTTGTGTCGAGAGGATTTCGCGAGCGTTGTTTTGGTCTTTGACCCCAGCCAATTGAACGCGGATCCGGTCTTTCCCTTCGATTTGAATGTTAGGTTCGCTAACGCCCAAAACATTGACACGCCGCTCAAGTGAGCTTACTGTAGCCCGTAAAACATCCGGGGTGATCTTTTCCCCAGACAGCGGTTTTACTTCATATAACACTTCAAAACCGCCTTGAAGATCAAGACCCAGCTTGATATCCTTTAGGATTCCTTTTGAAGTCGTCCCCATCGCTGCGAAAATCAATAGTGCGATTAGAAAAAACGCAACGATCCTGCTTCTTTTTACCATTATGTAGTAGGCCCCTTTCTATAATACGCCTGTTCCTGAAGTTAAAAACACTGTCATTTTTAGTTTATATGGTAACTGCATACCCTTTGCTTCTTGAGAAAAACGACACAGCTTCCCTGCTTTTTCCAAAAAAAAGCATAACCATATCTATTATGAGTCATATACAAACAGCTGTCAATTTAAGTATATCTTTGCGTCATTCTTTAAAAAGTTCCTTCAGTTCCTCTTCAGAAAGCGGCTCCAATAGGTTTGGTGATTTATATGCTTCAACCATTTGGAAGGTCATGAACTGGTTGCTCGAAAATGTTACGATATCTGCGACAAGTTCATGAATGTGAATGTTTTCCTGCGGACGCTTCCATTTATTTTTGGTTAAGGTTCCCCAAATGTCTTCCTCCGTCACGGCATTCAATCCGACCATTTGGAATTCCTCACGCTTGCTCTTCAAAAATGGGCGTACCTTTAGATAATACCTTTGATAGGGATGATTCTTTTTTGCCATCACTTTGCCTCCAGTAAAAATGATTCTCATATAAATGCGCATTTTCTTAGAAGGGTTTCGATCATTTGTTAGAACGCAAACAAACACTTTTGTCATGCTTTGTCCAAGTACAAGCATATAGATAATTGTATAGCATAACCGCTTTTTTGAGAAGGCAGGGAGGGAGTTCAATGTCCAAATTTTTAAAAGGGACGCTGATTTTATTAATCGCAAGCCTGATTACAAGGGTTCTTGGTTTCATTAACCGCATTGTCATCGCCCGCTTCATCGGCGAAGAAGGCGTTGGTTTATATATGATGGCATTACCGACCCTCTTTCTCGTCGTGAACATAACCCAGTTAGGCCTGCCAATCGCCATTTCGAAATACGTGGCTGAGGCCAATGCCAGAGGTGATGAGCGGAAAATCAAGAAAATCCTTGTCGTCTCTTTGGCCTGCACCATTACTCTATCGATGATTTTCACTCCTGCGATGCTGCTTTTCGCGCCGGTTCTCTCAGATTACCTATTCACTGATAAACGGACGCTATGGCCGCTCATGGCGATTGCCCCTATCGTACCGATCATCGCCGTCTCATCCGTACTGCGCGGTTATTTCCAAGGCAAGCAAAATATGAAGCCCTTCGCTTTCTCGCAAGTTATCGAACAGGTGGCCAGAATCACTTTCATAGCCGTCCTGACGAAGGCCTTTTTGCCATATGGAATTGAATATGCAGCAGCCGGTGCCATGTTCGCATCGATTATCGGGGAACTTGTATCTCTCTTCTACTTATTGACAAGCTTTAAAATAAAGAAACATTTTAAGTTCAGAAAGGGTTTCTTCAAGAATGTCAAATCGGGAAAAGGAACGTTCACGGAATTGATGGGGATCGCCCTTCCTTCTACCGGAAGCAGGATGATCGGATCGGTTTCGTGGTTTTTCGAACCGATAGTGGTCGCCCAAAGTTTGGCAATCGCCGGAGTCACCGCAACCGCAGCCACCAGTCAATACGGGGAGCTGACAGGGTACGCACTGCCTTTACTCATGCTTCCATCTTTCGTTACATCATCATTGGCGACGGCACTTGTCCCGGCAGTGAGTGAAGCCCGGACGACCGGAAACTTTTTACTCGTTGAACACAGGCTTCAGCAGGCCCTGAAAATCACCTTTATCACAGGCTGTTTAGCTATCGTCATTCTGTTCATCTTTGCCGAACCGATTTTACAAGTCATGTATGGCTCTTCGCATGCTGCTGTTTTCATTAAATTCCTGGCACCTTTTTTCATCCTTTATTACTTTCAATATCCGCTGCAATCCATGCTGCAAGCACTGGATCTTGCAAAGGCCGCAATGTTCAACAGCCTGGCCGGAAACATCCTTAAAATCGGTGTGATCTGGCTGCTGGCGTCAAAGGAGAGTTTCGGGATCATGGGTGCCGCAATCGGGATCGCCGTCGGTACGATGCTCGTTACCTTCCTGCATTTTTCAACCGTGCTGAAGGTCGTTCCTTTCACGCTCCATTTCCGCAGCTATATATCAGCTTTGGTCCTTGCTTTAATTTCAGGATGGGGCGGTTATTATCTTTATCAATTCCCGCTTTCCTCACTGCCACTTGGCACAAGGCTCATGTTTTCCGTGACGGTCGTCATCCTGCTGTTCACATTTTTCCTGCTCATGACCGGCAGCATAAAAAAGGCGGATCTGATCAGGATTCCTGTAGTGGGCGGCTTTTTATCAAAATTCGCTTGGAAATGAAATGAACCGAAGCATTAAAAGGCTTCGGTCATTTCTTCGTTTCATTTTTATCGATGTAAAATTGGCCATCTATGTACCCACAAATCGAAATCTCCTTTATCTTCGTTTCTCCCAGTTTTTTCAACTGGTGCCGGAGCCAAAAATGATTTTTGCCAATTCTATCGAGATTCCTCTCCTGTATCTCCCCGTCAATTATAAGGGGATAAGGTGTTTCCTTGGTTTCTGACCTTTTGCCTTTGGTATTCTTGATGATCGAAAGCTTCCCGGTAGATTCGAGGATTGCGAATTGCACCTCATTTAAATCATTAATTCCCTGTTCTCGCAGCTGGGTCAATAAATCATCGAAAGTATATCGTTGCTTGCGCATCGCTTTTTCATCTATTTTCCCTTGATTGATGATGATTTGCGGCGTACCATCCACGATGTTTCGAAATCTAATGCTTTTCAATGAAATGAAAGCCAATATTATTTGGATGAAAGCAAGAACGAACATTGGAATGATTTGCCTGAAAAATGGTCTATCCAAATCTTCAAAGGATAGGACGGCAATGTCCCCGATCATGATGGATACCACTAAATCAAGAATGCTCAATTCCCCAACTTCCCGCTTACCCATCATTCGAAAAAGGATTAAGATGACCAGATAGATCACTGTTGTCCTAAAAATAATAGCCAGGATATCCACTTCAATACCACATCCTTCATCCATAGCATGGCTTGGGAACTAAAAAATTACTCCATAATCTTTTCTTATTTTGCGGGAAGCTTCTTAAACCTGGTCTAAAGGTTCGATACGGGGAATATGCTTGTACAAACACATAAACAGGCTATACGTATCAGCCTTGTAAAAAGGAGGAATACCCATCGAAACTAAAAAAATGAGTGTCGCCGTAATTTATGGCGTAGGCTCCATCTTTGCAATAGCGATGATTGCAAGTTTAATCGTTTCCATCCTTCTTCGTTTTACTTCACTGACGGAATCATCCCTGACATACGTGGTCATGATCGTGTCCTTTTTATCGCTTTTCATTGGTGGATTCATTTCAGGAGGCAAAGGGAAAAAGCAAGGACTACTCTTGGGCGGAAGCACTGGGCTGCTTTATCTGTTGGTCGTGTTCCTTTTTCAATATTTAGGCCACGATGCACTTTTCACCATCAAGCAATGGATATACTATGGCTGTTTTGTGATTACGGCCATGATGGGCGGCGTGCTTGGGGTCAACATGAGTTCCGACTCCCGCACCGATTAAAAAACACAGCAAAAAACCGGGCACATGGCCCGGTTTTCGTTTGTATTATACGGATACTTCTTTATTCGGTGCGCTTTCCGTAATTTCACGGATTGCTGCACGGTCAAAAGTCAGTTTTGTGCCGTCTGGTGATTTAATGACGATTTTCAGGTCATCGATTGCATCGATTGTTCCGTGCATGCCGCCGATAGTAGCAACTTTATCACCTTTTTTCAAACTGCTTTGCATGCTTTGCGTAGCCTTTTGGCGTTTTTGCTGCGGGCGGATCAATAAGAAATAGAACAATACGAACATTAAAATCAACGGAAGTATTTGTGTTAAAGAACCCATTTTATATATTCACTCCTTTCATTCATTAAAATATTTATGGAATTAGAAGTTTCTCGCATTTGGTTCATTGAAACCATACTGCTCAAAAAACTCTTCCCTAAAGTCTCCAAGACGATCTTCTCGAATAGCTTGTCTGACCTGTTCCATCAAGTTTAACAGAAAATGAAGATTATGGTAAGTCGTAAGACGAATCCCAAAGGTTTCTTCACATTTAATCAAATGGCGGATATATGCCCGGCTATAATTCTTGCATACATGGCAATCGCAATTTTCATCGATTGGACCGAAATCGCGTGCATACTTCGCATTTTTCACAACCAGCCGCCCATTGCTCGTCATGAGCGTACCATTACGCGCAATTCGCGTCGGCAGTACACAGTCAAACATATCGATACCGCGGAGTGCACCATCGATCAATGAGTCCGGTGAACCGACCCCCATAAGGTAACGCGGTTTGTCAGTTGGCAAAAGCGGACTTGTAAACTCAAGTACGCGGTTCATGATATCCTTCGGTTCCCCTACGGATAGTCCTCCAATAGCATAACCCGGGAAGTCAAGGGAGACAAGGTCTTTTGCACTTTGTTTGCGAAGGTTTTCAAACTCCCCGCCTTGAACGATTCCGAACAGCCCTTGGTCATTTGGGCGCTCATGTGCATTTAAACAGCGTTCCGCCCAGCGCGATGTCCGTTCTACAGACTTCTTCATATACTCTTCAGTCGCCGGAAATGGCGGACATTCATCAAATGCCATCATAATATCGGAGCCAAGCGCATTTTGTATTTCCATCGCTTTTTCCGGAGATAAGAATAATTTATCGCCATTCAGATGGTTCCTGAAATGCACGCCCTCTTCTTCAATTTTGCGGAACTCGCTCAAACTGAAGACTTGAAAGCCGCCTGAGTCGGTCAAAATCGCCCGATCCCAGTTCATGAACTTATGCAATCCGCCAGCTTCCTTGATGATTTCATGCCCCGGACGCAACCATAGGTGGTACGTATTGCTCAGGATGATGCCTGCCCCCATTTGTTTCAAATCTTCCGGGGACATCGTTTTGACAGTTGCCATCGTTCCAACCGGCATAAATGCCGGCGTTTCAAAAGAACCATGCGGCGTATGGACCCGGCCTAGCCTTGCCCCTGTCTGTTTACATGTTTTGATTAACTCATATCGTATTGCAGTCAACGCAATAACTCCCTTCAAGAGCTTCACACTCTTATATTACTTAATTAACATTGCATCTCCAAAACTAAAGAACCTGTATTTTTCTTCCACAGCCGTTTCATAGGCATGAAGAACATGCTCCCTGCCTGCAAGTGCAGAAATAAGCATGATTAAAGTCGATTTGGGCAAATGGAAGTTCGTTATCATCGCATCGATCCCTTTGAACTCATAACCAGGATAAATGAAGATGCTCGTCCAGCCGTTCTCTTCCTTGAAAACCCCATCATTGCGGGACGCAATCGTTTCCAATGTCCTTGTGGACGTTGTGCCGACCGTAATGATTTTCCCGCCTTTACCTTTCACATCATTCAGCAATCTGGCTGTGCCTTCCGTCATTTGATAAAATTCCGAATGCATTTCGTGGCTGTCAATATCGTCGACACTTACTGGACGGAATGTACCAAGTCCAACATGCAGCGTAATGAAGGCGATGTGGACACCCATCCCTTTAAGTTTCTCAAGTAAGTCCTCCGTAAAATGCAGGCCAGCGGTAGGTGCCGCTGCAGATCCACGTTCACGCGCATATACCGTTTGATAGCGATCCTGGTCGTCGAGCTGTTCCTTGATGTATGGAGGTAACGGCATTTCGCCAAGCTTCTCCAGTATTTCATAAAATATGCCGTCATATTTAAATTCAAGGATCCTTCCGCCATGCTCGAGCACGCCTGTACAGACGGCACTCAGCTTACCATCGCCAAAAACGATTGTCGAGCCTTCTTTAATCCGTTTAGCCGGCTTCACAAGCGTTTCCCATACATCATCATGCTCTTGCTTAAGCAGCAATACTTCGATTTTTGCACCGGTTCCTTCTTTACTGCCGTATAGTCGGGCCGGAAGCACCTTCGTATCATTCAACACCAGGCAATCTCCCGGTTTGATATATTCCGTGATATGGCTGAATACATCATGCTGAAGCTTACCGGTTTCCTTGTCCAGCACCATCAATCTACTAGCTTCCCTATCCTCCAAAGGAACTTGGGCAATCAGTTCCTCCGGTAAATGAAAATCAAACATATCCAATTTCATCTGTTCCACTTCCTTACGTGTCTATCAAGCTGTAATCATTATTTAAAACGGCCGATCAAATAAAAAATGGCGGACAACACAACACTGACGATGATTGATGTAACGATAGGAAAGTAAAACGTCGTATTCCCCTTTTTCAGAAAAATATCTCCCGGCAGCCTGCCGAGATGAATATATTTCATCGCAAAACCAATCACGAATATGATCGCACCAAGAATCATAACCATCTTTGGTATATTCATCATTCAGGCATCTCCATGCCGAAATGCTCATAAACCAGCTGTGTTGCCATCCGGCCTCTTGGGGTACGCTGAAGAAAACCGACTTGTAACAGATATGGTTCATACACATCTTCGATCGTATGTGCCTCTTCGCCAATCGTTGCCGCAATCGTTTCCAGACCCACTGGTCCGCCACGGAATTTTTCAATGATCCCTTTAAGTAATTTATGGTCAATATGATCGAGTCCTAAACGGTCGACCTGCATTAATTCAAGCGCATAATCGGCAAGCTCGGCCGTTATCGTACCATCACCGCGCACCTGGGCGAAATCCCGGACCCTCCGTAAAAGCCGATTGGCAATTCTCGGGGTGCCCCTTGACCTTCTTGCAAGCTCGGCTGCTGCTTGATCATCCATTTCCGTATCCATGATTCTTGCTGTACGGATGATGATATCAGTCAAATGGTTTTCCGTATAGTATTCAAGACGGCTCAAAACGCCAAAACGGTCCCTGAGCGGTGCAGACAATGAGCCTGCACGTGTCGTGGCCCCTACTAGGGTGAACGGCGGCAAGTCAATCCTGATCGAACGGGCTTCCGGTCCCTTACCAACTACAATATCCAGACAGAAATCCTCCATAGCCGGATATAGCACTTCTTCAACGACACGCGGAAGACGGTGAATCTCATCGATGAACAATACATCACCTGGTTCAAGTGCACTCAAAATGGCCGCCAGATCTCCCGGCCGCTCAATGGCGGGACCGGAAGTCGTGCGGATATTTACACCCATTTCATTGGCGATGATGACGGCAAGCGTCGTCTTTCCAAGACCAGGCGGTCCATATAAAAGTACATGATCGAGCGTTTCTTCACGCATCCTAGCCGCTTCGATGTATACACTTAAATTCGCTTTCACTTTATCCTGTCCGATATATTGCTTTAAGTTTTGCGGCCGCAGGCTTTGTTCAAAGGACAGTTCGTTCAAATCGGCTTCCTGATTGAATATTCTCTCCTCCATTGCGCCACTCCTTATCTTAACATCATTTGCAATGCTTTCTTAATATATTGCTCGGTCGTCATATCTTCAGGCTGCAATTTCTTGGCAACCTTTTGGATTTCCTTTTCAGAATAACCAAGAGCCTTCAATGCAAGAATGGCTTCATCCAATTCCTCCGTATATCCATTTGGACTGAGTTCAGCCGTTACGCCTTCGTTAAACAAGCTTGGAAACGCATCCGGAATGATGTTCTCAAGTTTCCCTTTTAAATCGAGAATCATCTGCCGTGCCGTTTTCTTTCCGACTCCCGGGAATTTCACCAAAAACGATTCATCTTCATTTTCGATCGCCTGTACCACCTGATCAACCTGGCCTGAAGCCAATATGGCTAGCGCACCCTTCGGCCCGATTCCCGTTACATTCAATAATTTTGTGAATAACGCCTTTTCTTGACGAGTCTGAAACCCGTATAATGCGGCCATATCCTCACGAACATAATGATACAAGAAAACTTGTATTTCTTTCTGGTATTGAGCGGAAAAAATAAAAGGATTCGGTGTCATCACTTGATATCCGATCCCCCCATTTTCCACGACTATGTATTCAGGCCCAATATAATCGACCTTGCCTTTTATATAATCATACAAATTAATTCTCTCCCTGATTTTGCTGTACCTCTCATTTTATCATAAAAAGGGGGTGTTGTTCATTAAAAGTTATTTAGTAGCCGCAAAGACTTTTACAATGGAGGATATCCCGTTTCATTACATTTTGGGTATTATCCCTTCCTACAGTTTGTAGACAAATGGGGTTCTATCTAAATTTTATACAAGGTGATTGGAACGGGTGTACTGGACTCGTGCGGGAAAGCGAGTGCCTGGAGGCAACGTCCAAATGGTACAAACACTAAAAAACTGTAGACAAACCCTATTTTCATCGAGTTTATCTACAGTCTGAAGGATGGGTGCCATCCCATCCTAGTTCACCGAATATGGTTCATACTCTTTAATGAGCTGTTTATATTGGTCTTTATTCATGATCGGAATCCCTTTTTGCAGTTCCTCCTGCTTGTATGCTTCAAGTTTACCAACGTCTATTTGGTAGAAAGTATGAATGATCTTCGCGTGCTCGGGCCTTCCGATAAAAATGGATAGCGTACCATCTTCCCTCATCCCAAGGTAACCATTCGCTTTTAAAAGCGGGGATATGTCATTTTCAATTTTCTTCATGACAATCTGCTCTTCATTTTGATCGACCACTTTCCATCCTTCATATTTTGACCAAAAATCCTCCATCGACCAAATTGTTTCTGTCAATTTCTCTTCACTTAACTCGCCATCCAGATACATACGCTGAAGAATGACCTTCCTTTCAATAGGATCATTTTCCTTTTGAACGGTATCTTCGGCAAAAACGGTTAAGCAAAATGGCAATATGAAAAGCGTCATGAAAAATTGGATTCTAAGTTGATTAATCAATATATTCACCTCTTAAGGCGTTTACTTTTTATGTAGTTTGACCCCAAATAAGGATTATTAACCAGAAAAAAATCAAAAAGAGCTGACTCCATATCGGGTCAGCCCACTAATTATTTCAAGTGATTTTCGTGAATGTTAAGATTATCGAACAAGTCATTGGCATCCAAAATGATCATTTCCCGCGTATCGCCATCCCGAAGATTGTTATCAAGTGTCATCGTCCTGAAATAGACACCTTCATCGGTGGTTACATATAGGGTACGGCCATTGGTAAGGGGGCCGATTTCCTTTTTGATTCTTTCTTTAACATCTTTTGCTTGGCTGTAGTCATCAAGCCGTAGTGCTACCAACATTTCATCTTTCATGATGATTGTCCTGGCATCGATGACCGGCTCCACTTTCTTGGCGATTCCATTTACTTTATCGGCAAAAGCGCCTTCATAAGAATTATAATAAGATGATTTTGCCTTAAGCGGTTTACTTTCATGTCCATGGTAGTTACGGTCACTCTTACTGTACGCATCATCTTTATCGTATAAACCTTGCACCATATTCTCATAATTGATGTTTCGTACCAATGCATCTTTTTCACGGTACCCTGTATCATTCGTGATATTTTCATTTTCCGCTGTATCATTATTAGCACATCCAACCAAACTGACGGCGGCCAATACCGTACAAAGCGGAAGTGCCCATTTTATTTTCTGCACCAATAACCCTCCCATTGCAAAAGAATGAGCTATATTTCGCTCATAATTAGCATGGGTGTCGAACAGGAAATGTACTCTGTAAGATACGGCCAAAAATCCGTTTTAATTCCTATTAAGGGAAGAAATCCTTTCGGCCAATTTTTCATTCATCTCCATCCGCTCTGAAAAACCTTCCACGGTCATTTTCCAGACCGAATGAAGCTGGGAAGAACTTTTATTAAGACGATTCCATTCACGGAAAATATCGGTAGGATAAGTTAAAGCATATAAAAAGGCCAGGTCTGACTGGTACCTTTGCAATTGCGGAACTTCCCACAGTTCGGTGGCCGCATCTTCCAAATGAGGCAAAATACGATTTGCATACTGTAAATAATCAATGCACCTCGGTGCATTCGCCATTAGGTCAAAATCGATTAACGTCAAAGTGCCGTCCGCTCTCCGCAGGAAATTATGGTGGGCACAATCACCATGAATGATGACTTTCTTTTCCTTATTCCATAAAGACTGATTTTTATCAAACCCCTCCAGCGACCATTCACCCCATCTAATCCATTCCTTGATAATATCTTCGGAAACATATTGGCGAACATATGAAAAGTTCTTTTTAAATAGTGATAAGCGTTCTTTCCACTTTTTTGATTGATTGAACACAGGGGCGTTAATGGAGATATGTTCCGACACATCATGGAAGCTTTCCAGTAACTGAATGCCCTCTAAGCGGTCCTTATGTTTGGAGTATCTGAATTTTTTCTTACTCGGCGGAAAATAGTCCATACTGCCATACCATTTCCCTTTAAATTGAAAGGGCATTAAATTCTGATGAATATAATAAGTTTGATGAAATCCCTTTTGTTTTAATAACGAAGTCAATTCCCTTTGCCGATCCCATTTTTCAAAACTGTCGAAGCCTTTAAGGATCATAGGATGACCCTTTTCAAAAGTTAATAAATAGACACTGCTTTGAATATGGTGGACATTCTTTGGCTTACGATTTAAATAAGATAGGAGACGAGTGTTAAAAACACTGTCTCCTTGATAATTAGTAGTCATCGCTTTCATCTACATATGTCGGTATCCCAAATGTTTCAGGCGCACGAACTCCCCCGAATTGGCCTGGCTGGCCTCCCATTTGTCCCGGTAACATAGCTTCCGGCTGACCACCAAGCTGACCGCGCATCATGTCTGGCTGACCACCAAATTGTCCCGGCATCATTCCTGGCTGACCTCCATTTTGGCCGCCCATCATCATGTCCGGCTGACCACCAAATTGTCTTGGCATCATACCTGGCTGCCCTCCATTTTGGCCGCCCATCATCATGTCCGGCTGACCACCAAATTGTCCCGGCATCATTCCTGGCTGACCTCCATTTTGACCGCCCATCATCATGTCCGGCTGACCACCAAATTGTCCCGGCATCATTCCTGGCTGACCTCCATTTTGACCGCCCATCATCATGTCCGGCTGACCACCAAATTGTCCCGGCATCATCCCTGGGTGATCTCCATTTTGACCGCCCATCATCCCTGGCTGGCCTCCGTTTTGGCCGCCCATCATCCCTGGCTGACCTCCGTTTTGACCGCCCATCATCATGTCCGGCTGACCACCAAATTGTCCCGGCATCATTCCTGGCTGCCCTCCATTTTGACCGCCCATCATCATGTCCGGCTGACCACCAAATTGTCCCGGCATCATTCCTGGCTGGCTTCCGTTTTGACCACCCATCATCCCTGGTTGGCCTCCGTTTTGGCCGAACATCATCCCTGGCTGGCCTCCGTTTTGGCCGAACATCATTCCTGGCTGACCTCCGTTTTGACCGCCCATCATCATTCCCGGCTGGCCTGGGTTTTTACCACCCATCATCCCTGGCTGACCTCCGTTTTGGCCGAACATCATCCCTGGCTGGCCTGGGTTTTGACCGCCCATCATTCCTGGCTGGCCTCCGTTTTGGCCGAACATCATTCCTGGCTGACCTCCGTTTTGGCCGAACATCATTCCTGGCTGGCCTGGGTTCTGACCACCCATCATTCCTGGCTGGCCTGGGTTCTGACCGTCCATCATCATTCCTGGCTGGCCTCCGTTTTGGCCGCCCACCATTCCTGGCTGGCCTGGGTTTTGACCGCCCATCATCATTCCTGGCTGGCCTCCGTTTTGACTGCCCATCATCATTCCTGGCTGGCCTGGGTTTTGACCGCCCATCATCATGAATCCGTATGATTCTTCTGACTCATCATCATATTGGAATGGCATCTCCATTCCCATTTGAGACTCTTTCGGTGACATCCCTGGATATTGGGCCTGTTGCTGTGATTGAACGGATTGATATTGGTGATAATCAGGATGGTGTTGTGCATTGGCATCCATTTGTTGATTTCCTTGATATTGCCCCTTCACTCCCGGCCCATAAGTTCCAAGTAACCCCTTATTACAGCCGCAATCCTCCTCATCCTCACCGGCAGTCTGGGAATAATGCTGAGGGAAGTTTTGATTGTATGAAGAAGGCGATTCGCCTGGTGACTCATAATCTTGTTGCATATATGAACCTGCTGCTTGAGGTTGTTGATTCATCCCTCCATAATAATGGTGCGGAACCGGTGCGGAGGCTTGATATGGATAATGTTGCTGGTTTGTTGCATTCATGCTCGCCCCTTGGACGAATTCTTGATCCATCATTTGCATGTCAGGAGATTCTCCCCAAGCATCAGAGCTCTCTTCCATCATTTGATAACCTTGTATTTCCGGAGCCGCCTGATACCCTTGTGCGCCTTGATATGGTGCTTGCATGCCTTGCATTTGCGCCCATGGTGGCGGCTGAATACAATAACCGCTTCCAGGTAAGATTGGCGTTACTGGAATACAATCATCCACCGGCTCACTATATTCAGCTGGCTGTACAGCTGGCTTTTTCTTCTTCTTTTTGGTTACTGCAGGCTCTTCTTTTTTCTTTGGTAAAGGTGGTGGTGCTGGAGGCTTTTGCACACTCATATTGGTCATGTTGACCATATAATAATTATTGATGTCGATCTCCGGAATCACCGGCATGGGTACCGGCACTTCTTTTGGAACGATTACTTGCTTTTCTTTAATGATTGGCTTTGGCTGAACGATCTGCTGCTCTTTCTTAACTGGCTGTGGAACGACCTGCTGCTCTTTTATTGGTTTTTGAATGATTGGTTGCTCTTTTACTGGCTGTTGAAATTTCGGCTGTTCTTTAACGGCCGGTTTTTGCATATTTTGCTGCTCTTTCATAGGTGCTGACTGAGGCTGGAACTGTGGAATTTGGGATTCTTTCATTCCCGGCTGAATATTCACGTTTGGTTTACCCGTATCTTTTATTACAGCTCCGGATGTCCCAGGTATTTTAATTTTCATTCCGGGCATCATCATGTCCGGGTTGCTCAATTGCGCGTTAACTTTTTTAAGTTCTTCAAAACTGACGCCGTATTTTTTGGCGAGTTTCCAAAGTGTATCGCCTTTTTGGACTATATGAATTTTCACGCTGCTAACCCCTCCTGTGCATATGTCCATATATTCTATGAAGCAGTGGGTGAATTGCTATTATTTTTATCATGAAAACTTATGCGTGAAAAATGACTTTTATGATTCGATCAATGATTTAGGTACATGGAAGGTACTATTTTGGAGAGGAAATATGATGGGCCATCTCGAAAAAGGAAATTCCCCCCTTTGAATTCCATTCCTGAATCGCTTCTTTCAGGCTTCTGTCTAAACTCAGGGAAATCCGGGTATAAGAAAAAGTAAATGACCTAAGGCTTTGTCTTAAGGTACTAATTTTACATCCCTGGGGGTAATATTAATGAAATGGAAAGGCAGACAGGGCAGCTCGAACGTCGAGGACAAAAGAGGCATGAGCGGAAAAGGCATGGCCGGAATCGGCGGAGGGCTCGGATTGGTAATCGTCTTGATCGTGACGCTCCTTGGCGGTAATCCAAGCGAATTGCTAGGCAGCTTGAATTCCACTGAATCGAACAATGGCGGCTCATATGTCGAAACGGATGAAGAGAAGGAACTTGCGCAGTTCGTATCTGTCGTCCTTGCAGAAACGGAGCAGGTCTGGGCAGAGGAATTCCGTAAAAATGGACTGGAATATAAGGAACCGAACCTTGTCCTGTATTCGGGTAGTGTCGAATCGGCATGCGGGATGGCAGCTTCTTCGGTAGGGCCATTTTATTGTCCGGGTGACATGAAACTATATATTGATCTCAGCTTTTATCAAGAGTTAAAGCAAGAATTCCAGGCACCCGGGGATTTCGCCATGGCCTATGTCATTGCCCACGAAGTCGGACATCACGTTCAGACACTTTTAGGAACAACGGAAAAGGAAATGCCCGACCGTTCAAAAGTAAGCGAGACCGAATATAATAGGCTTTCTGTCCGTCTTGAATTACAGGCAGATTATTTGGCTGGAGTTTGGGCACATCATGTCCAAGGAGAGAATCTGCTTGAAGAAGGCGATCTTGAAGAAGCCTTGAATGCAGCAAGTGGTGTGGGGGATGACCGTATCCAAGAAAGGGCACAAGGGTACGTGGTGCCAGACAGCTTCACGCATGGTACTTCCCAACAGAGGAAACGGTGGTTCAATAAAGGATTTAAATCTGGTGATATGAATGAAGGCAATACTTTTAAAGCGAATAACCTTTAAACGTTCTTAGCTGTTTCGATTACATAAGGAAAAGGGGGTCAATCCCCCTTTTTCTTATGATCCAAAGTCTTTTTAGAAAGCACTGACTCAAACGCGCTCCAGCATTCTGTTTAATGCCAGGATGGCATTATCCGCAATGTTTTTCTCCACTTTTATCGGATTGATGATGATACCTTCTTCAATGGATTCAAGCGCCCATAGCAGGTGAGGCAGATCAATCCGGTTCATTGTTAGACATGGACACATATTCGGATTTAACGAGATGATGTTCTTGTCAGGATTATTGGCGATAAGTCGCTTGACAAGGTTCATTTCCGTACCGATTGCCCAAGAACTGCCTGGTTCGGCTTTTTCGATCATATTTATGATGTACGATGTCGACCCCGCATAATCTGACAGGGCGACTACCTCACGGCGACATTCGGGATGAACGATGATATTCATTTCAGGCTGCTCCGCTCTAAGCGTTTCAATATTCGCCGTAGTGAAATTTTCATGGACTGAACAATGTCCTTTCCAAAGAAGTACCTTTAGATCTTCCAGGTCCCCTTCATAGATCAATTCATCTTTATGCGGATCCCAGACAGCCATTTCATTCAATGGGATTCCAAGGTCAAAGGCGGTATTCCTCCCAAGATGCTGATCGGGAAGAAAAAGGATCCTTTCTTTTTGCGAGAGGGCCCACGAGACCATCCCTTGTGCATTGGAAGACGTCACCGTCGCCCCGCCATTTTTCCCTACAAAAGCTTTGATTGCCGCTGTGGAATTTACATAAGTTAGCGGAAGGATCGTATCGCCAAATAAATCCTGAAGCTTTGTCCACGCCCGTTCCGTTTGTTCAATATCCGCCATATCCGCCATGGAGCAGCCTGCACGCATGTCAGGAAGGATAACCGTCTGCCCTTCTTCCGTCAAAATATCTGCTGTTTCAGCCATGAAATGCACGCCACAGAACACGATATAATCCGCTTCGCGATTTTGCGCGGAAAGCTGGGCCAATTGAAGTGAATCCCCCGTTGAATCCGAAAATTGAATGACTTCCTCCCGTTGATAATGATGACCTGGAATATAAAGACGGTTCCCCAGTCGTTTCTTAATGTCAAGGACCCGATTCTCCATCTCTTCCTTTGTCATCGTTTTATACTTTTCAGGTAATGCATTTCCTGCTGTTTTAGCCATCTCCAATATGTTCATTTCAATATTCCCTCCCGCTCTTTGACCTTTGCGCTAATATCAAGTGCCCTGACACTGTGCGTCAAGCTGCCCAACGAAATATAATCTACCCCTGTTTCCCGATATGAGGCTAGATTGTCTAAATGGATCCCTCCAGAAGCTTCAGTTATGATGTGGGCGGGAACCAATTTAATCAGTTGCTTGATTTCTTCGGGGCTCCGGTTATCGAACATGATGATATCTGCACCGGCTTCCACTGCTTCAAGCACCTGTTGTGGTGATTCCGTTTCCACTTCCACTTTAGTGGTATGTCCCAGTTTGGATTTTACCGTTTGAACCGCTTTCGTTATGGACCCAGCGAAAGAAATATGATTGTCCTTTATCATGACTGCATCATACAAACCATACCGGTGATTGAATGCCCCGCCGGAACGAACCGCATATTTTTCAAGCATCCGCAGGCCTGGTGTAGTTTTCCTCGTATCACAAGCTCTCGTCTTCGTCCCCGCTAAAATCATGGCAGCTTTATGTGCCTGTGTCGCAATGCCGGACATGCGCTGCACTAAATTCAAAACGACCCGTTCCCCTTTTAACAGGGAGGCCATATCGCCGGTCATTTTAGCAAGCTGCTGTCCTTTTTCGAAAACTTCGCCATCTTGAAAAAACAGGGAAACCTCGATTTGCTCATCCAACAATGCAAATCCCGTCTTGATGACGTCTCCTCCACTAAAGACCCCGCCTTCTTTTGCGATGAATGTCAAAGTTCCTTGTTCACCTTGATCAAAAATCGTATCACTCGTTACATCGCATTCCCCTATATCTTCCATTAAAAATTGTTGCAGCATCTGCTTAAGCTTCAATATATTCATATAGTCGTCTCCCTTTCACTCGGTTTTTTACATCCGTGCATGCAAGGATAACCGAATTTTCAAGCCATTGGGCGTCATCTTCGTTAGGATAGTCACTGCGGAAATGACCGCCCCTGCTTTCCGTTCTGGTCAATGCTGATTCGGCAATCAGCCACGCCACGATGATGGCATTGATTTTCGTTATTTCTTGTATCGATAATGCCGTTACTTCCATATGCAGCAATTTTTCGATAGTAAATGTCTCAAGATAATCCTTCAGTCGAGTTAAACCAGCTTCATTCCGAACGATTCCCGCTTCGTTCATTAATTTTTCCTGCAATGTCGAGAGATCAGGTAGAAAGGAAATTTGACTGGAAATCTTGGACCGCCCTTTTTCTTCAGGTATCGACCTTGCCGGGACTTTAGCAAGGAAACGGCCAAGCGCATTTCCAAAAACCAATCCTTCGAGAAGGGAATTGCTTGCCAATCGGTTTGCACCATGTACACCAGTGCATGCCACTTCACCAACTGCATACAAAGAGGGTACAGAGGTTTGCCCCGATTCATCCACTTCAATTCCTCCCATTAGAAAATGGTTTCCTGGTGCAACCGGGATTTTCCCCATTTGAAGGTCCAGCCCGCTTTTTTCACATAATGTGCTCACTGTCGGAAAACGATTTTTAAAATCCTTTATCATCGAAATATCCAAAAATACCTTTTCACCGCGCTGCAAATAAGAAAAAATCGTCTGTGCAACAATATGCCTTGGTGCTAGATCCTTCAAGCTATGGACATCCTCCATGATCGGCGTTCCCATTTCCGTCACTAATCTCGCACCATCCCCGCGAACCGCTTCTGAAACCAGCCCTTTCGCTTTGCCATTTACAAAAAGCAGGGTCGGATGGAATTGTATGAATTCCATGTCACGAACTTTTGCACCGGCCTTGAATGCAAGTGCGATTCCATCACCTGAAACGGTTTGTGAATTTGATGTGAAATGGTATAGGGAACCACAGCCGCCTGTTGCCAAAACCGTCTGTTCCGCATGATAGGCAACAAGTTGCCCTGCCTTATCAAGTGTTTTGACACCTATGCACGAATCATCTTGCCCGATGATCAATTCCACTGCAGCAACATTCTCCATCACAGTAATCGATGATTGTTTCAAACGCCCTATAAGATGTTCCATCATGTACTTTCCTGTTGCATCACCGTGACTATGAAGGATTCTTCGTTCACTGTGGGCGCCCTCCATGCCAAGCAATAGAGTTCCGTCCTGGTCCTGGTCAAATCGCATACCCGAATCAATAAGTTCAGCTATAACCGAAGGTGCCTCTTCGACGAGTTTTTCCACTGCCTTCACCTTGTTATATCGCTGACCAGCTGCCAGCGTATCTTTTTTATGAAAGGATACTCGGTCACGATCAGATATTGCAGCAGCAATCCCGCCCTGGGCTAAATAAGAATTACCATGACGGATATTTGATTTTGTGATGAGTATCACATGCTTATGTTCACTTGCTTCCAATGCCGTTTTCAAGGCAGCAATCCCGCTGCCTATCACGATGATTTCCGCTTTTACCATTATTTCATTCCTCCTGTTTATGACAGGTGTCTTGACAACTATATTTACATATTATTAAACTATTATCAAGAGTTTTTTAAGATTAAAGGATGGAAGTGATTTCTTGATTTATTTGGATTACGCTGCTACAACTCCGATTGATGAGGAGGCTCTCGACGTATTCAGCCAAGCATCCCGGACGTTTTTCGGGAATGCGAGCAGTTTGCATGATATTGGCTCTGAAGCGGCACGTTTATTGGATATGTCACGGCAGCAACTCGCAGAAATGCTGAACATAAAAAAGGAAGGAATCATCTTTACGAGCGGCGGATCAGAAAGCAACATGCTTGCCATCGATACATTCATCGCTTCGAAACCAACCTGGCAGAACCACTTGATTGTAAGCCGAACCGAACATGCATCTCTTGCCAATTTCGTGGCAAAACTTGAACAAGAAGGATTCGAGGTTACTTATTTACAGCATTTGGAAGATGGCCGGGTTGATATTGAACATCTGCAGGAATGTATGTCGGAGAAAACATGCTTGGTCATTGTCCAGCATGTGAATTCGGAAATCGGGGTCATTCAACCCATTGAGCAAATAAGTGAAATCGTTCGAAAACACCAGGCTTTTTTTCATGTGGATTGTGTCCAATCATTTGCTAAATTACCGCTTGGGAAGATAGCTGCCTCATGTGATGGACTATCCATTTCCAGTCATAAAGTTTATGGTCCAAAAGGGATTGGTGCCGTCATTTTCCCGGCCATCCATCAGTTGAAGCCTTCGGTACCGAATATCACTCATGAATATGGTTTCAGACCAGGAACAGTGGACGTCCCCGGAATTGCTTCCTTCGTAACCGCTGCCAGGAAATTGGGGGATATCATGGAAGCTGAACGAAAGCGGATTTCCACACTTAGAATGCAATTGATCCAACGGCTAACGGAAAGGAAAATCGATTTTCAAATCATCGAAGCAAAAAACGCGCAATTGCCTCACATTCTGGCGCTGACCTTCGCTGGTTTGCAAGGACAGTACATCATGTTGGAATTAAACCAGAAAGGATTCGCCGTTTCGACGGGAAGCGCCTGTCAAATCGGTAAACAGGATCCTTCAAAAACGATGATGGCCATTGGGAAAAGCGAAGATGAAGCCCATCAATTCGTCCGCCTTTCCTTTGGCAAAAACACGACGGACGACGACATTCACAAGTTGGCGGACTGCATCGAAGGAATAGCTGCCATTCGATAAAACCCTCCAATCTGTGTTAGAATGTTTGTAATTAAAGAGGTGAATGTTAATGGAAAGAAAGAAATTACTCGGGGAAGAAAGACGGACGAAACTCTTACATTTATTGCAAACAAGCGCGGAGCCTGTAACGGGCAGCGAGCTTTCGCAGATAACGAATGTAAGCCGGCAGGTTATCGTTGGTGACATAACCCTACTGAAAGCGCGGAATGAACCTATCATTGCCACAAGCCAAGGCTATCTGTACTTACAAACGGGGAGCACGCAAAAGCCGGAAAGGATCATTGCTTGCCAACACGATCCTTCCCGGACCCAAGAAGAGCTATATTTACTTGTGGATATCGGCATCACGGTGAAAGATGTCAAAATCGAGCACCCCGTTTACGGCGACCTAACCGCTTCCATCATGGTCAGCAGCCGGAAGGAAGTCCAGCAATTCCTTTCAAGGGTGACGGCAACGAACGCATCTTTTTTATCGGAACTGACGAGCGGCATCCATCTCCATACACTGAGCGCAGCATCTGAAGATCTGCTCGACGAAGCGGAGTGTGCTTTAAGGGATGCCGGCATTTTAGTTGATTGATAACGCAAAATCCTCAAAAGCCATATCTTTTGAGGGTTTTTTCATTGGTCATCATGCTCATCCATCATCGGAATTGCTTTCATTTGAGCTGCCTTCCCCGGAGTTTTCTTCCTGGTTACTTCTCAACTGCCCGATAAGACTAATGACGGAACCGACCGCCTGAACCCAGCCTCCCGTCGCTTGGATTAATTCAGCATGAGATGGCTTCTCTTCCAAATCAGGATATTGATATTTTTGTAGTTCCTGCTCTTTTCCCTGCTCCTTATCTTGCTCTTCTTCCTTTTGATCCTTTTCTTGGTCTTTTTCTAGAACACTATTTTTAAGTTCCTCAATTCCGCCTATCGCTTGCATCGAATTCCCAATCGCCTGCAGCAAATTTCCCGTAGCATTGAAAGCCTGCTCCGGTTCATCCGGATTTTCGAATGCCCCGGCCAAAGCGGTACCTCCGCCCAACGCTTGGATCAAATTACCTTTGATGATCAATTCCTGTTTGGTTACTTCATCGAAATCAATGACTAATCCTAAGATAACCGTCGAATTTCCGATTGCTTGTAATTGGTTTCCAAATTTATCCAGTGACCAAGTTTCTTCTGCGTCCGCCAACAAGGCATTTCCTGTTGCTTGAAGTTCATTTCCAATCAAATCCAGGTTATTACGAAATTCTTCGTCCAAGACATCGGATGGTGTACCCGCTATAGCAGAAAGGACAGTTCCTATCGCTTGAATCCAAGAACCGAAAGTTTCTTTGAATTGATTATCCATCTCTGCTGACCACCACCCTCTCTCTGCATTTTTGATAAAAAAGGTGCTTCCATGATTCAGTCATCAACGTATGTATTACTGTTCCGATTTCAACAGACTGCCTAACGGGATTTACTTATTGTATTTGCGTTCATCACAATCGGTGTTTGTTCCCATCCAGAATCATAGGCTCTTTTTATCATGAAAAACTTCGTCCATCTTCCCCTAAATCGAAATATGAATGGCCTTCCTTCCTGCCTATTGCTATATATTTCATCTAATGACAGCCAACCATTTTAGGAACTTGTCACAAGGGTAATAAAAATCTTAACGAACACAAAAAATGCCCCGGAAATACTCCCGGGGCACCCTTCTTATTCATCATGTACAACTTCAGCTGAAATTGTACCATTTATCATTCATCGTTGCGGTACACCTGTTTGCACTTTAAAGCATGAATAGCTTCCCATGATCGAAACCGTACATCCTAAGGCCTCAAGCTCAGAGATCGCTCCTGGGATGAGAACATCATCAAGGGGCATTTCGATGTCGATGATGAAAAAGTAATTGCCCAATCCTGTTTTCATTGGTCTTGATTCAATCTTGGAAAGGTTAAGTTTCCTCCAGGAAAAAGCGGAAAGGACTTGGTGCAGCTGTCCTGAGTGGTCGGCAGGCAGCTGGATCATCAAGGTCGTTTTCTTGTCCCCTTCAACGGTCAAATGCCCTTCATAGTCGACTTCACTGTTGGATACGACGATAAACTTGGTGTGATTATGTTCATAATCGTGAATATTTTGTTTTACAATCGTCAAACCGTACTCTTCCGCAGCCATATCATTTGCAATCGCAGCAATATTGATATCGGGATTCTCCATCACCATCTTCGCAGCGGCTGCAGTGGATGTGACATACTCATATGGAATGCCCCTTAGCTCATTATGTAGAAATTTGCGGCATTGAGCTATGGCATGGGAATGCGAATAAACCATGTCAGGTTTGAAACCAGGATATGCATGATCCGGATGCACCATATAATGCTGTTGGATTGGAATCGTCACTTCGCCTTTCATCGGTAATGTGACTTCATGGACTAAATAATCCATCGTTATATTTACCGAACCCTCCAAAGCATTCTCGATCGGCACGAGCGCGTGATTCACTTCCCCGTCCCGAACAGCATCAAGGCAGTCCGGAATCGTGTTCATCGGTATTTTTATATCATTAGGAAATAGTCGCGATACAGCTAAATCCGTGAATGTTGCTTTTGGTCCAAGAAATGCAATTTTTGATGTCATATTATAAACTCCTTCTCACGGAAAATCTACTGTTTATGTTATGCCATTTTCTGATTTTTTACAATACTTAATCGTTAATTTCCTCTTACAAATGAAAACAGCCTGTAGACAAACTCAATAATAATTGAGGATGTCTACAGGCTGTTTTAGATTTTTAAAATTTGACCGTTGATTTCCACTCCAGGCACTCGCTTTCCACGGGCGGTCCTGGAGTCTCCTCGGCGCCATTGCGCCTGCGGGGTCTCCCTTGGACACGCTTTTCTAAGCAGGAGTCTCGTACCTTCCGTTCCAATCAACTTGGTTTTAACATTAAGATAGAACTCGCATGAAACGAATAGGCAAACTGTTCGTTCATCTCTTTATAACATAGTAGCAGCCACTCACAGAATCAGTTGGAAAGGTTTCGGAATGAGACGATTCCGAAACCTTTTTGTCTACAAACAAACAGCCTGTACATTTGAAATGTACAGGCTGTTTTCAAGCGCCGTTACCAATGATTTCGACTTTTTCGACGAACTCCATTTTACGCAGTTTAGTAAGCAGATCATCAATATCCATCGTCATCCCGCCCGTATTCAGGGATAGGGTGACATTTGCACGTCCCTGCAAAGGGATCGTTTGGTGGATGGTCATGATGTTGCAACCGGATGAGGCGACGAGCCGTAAGAGCTCCGATAGAGTACCAGAACGATCTTCGAGATAGAAGAACAGTGTAATCAGCTTTTCCTTAACAACTGTATGAAACGGAAAAACCGTGTCACGGTACTTGTAAAATGCACTCCTGCTTAGGTCCACTCGCTGTACCGCTTCCCAAACTGATTCTGCTTTTCCCCGTTCAATCATTTCTTTTGCATCCAGCGTTTTTTTCATCGCTTCGGGAAGGACATCCTCTCGAACGAGGAAAAATTTCTGATCGGCCTTATTCAAACTCCGCACGCCTCCTTTTGCCTGCCATCATGGTTTACAATCAATCAACAAATTCAAATTCATATTCAAGGATACGGACAATATCGCCATTTGTCGCACCTTTTTGGCGAAGGCCTTCGTCGACTCCGAATGAACGAAGCTGTCTGGCGAAACGACGTACGGACTCTTCACGGGTGAAGTCAGTCATTTTGAATAGACGCTCGACCTTGAATCCTGATACGGCAAAGCTGCCATCGGATTCGCGTTCAATGTTAAATTCATCAGACTGTGATGTATGTTTATATAGAACCCGATGGATTCCAGTATTCTCTTCTTCATGGTCAAGAGGGAACTCAGGCGTTTCTTCGATTTTATCAGCAATTGCATAAAGAAGCTCACGGATCCCTTCACGGGTCACGGCAGAAATCGGGAAGACAGGATAGTCCTCTTCCAGCTTTTCCTTGAATGCCGCTAAATTATCTGCTGAGTCCGGCATATCCATTTTACTTGCAACAATGATTTGCGGACGTTCAGTCAAGCGCAGGTTATACTCTTCCAACTCTTTATTGATTGTTTGGTAGTCTTCAAATGGATCACGGCCTTCAAGACCCGACATATCGATTACATGAATGATTACCCTCGTTCTTTCAATATGGCGCAGGAATTGATGTCCAAGGCCCACTCCTTCTGAAGCACCTTCAATCAGACCAGGTAAATCGGCCATGACAAAGCTACGGTGATCTTCCGTTTCCACCATTCCAAGGTTCGGTACGATCGTCGTAAAATGGTATTCGGCAATTTTAGGCCTTGCTGCGGACACGACGGAAAGCAAAGTGGATTTCCCTACACTCGGGAAACCAACCAAACCGACATCAGCCAACAGTTTCAATTCCATGATGATATCGCGTTCCTGGCCCGGTTCGCCGTTCTCAGCGATTTCAGGTGCAGGATTGGCAGGTGTGGCAAAACGGGAATTTCCCCGGCCCCCGCGGCCACCCTTGGCGATGATGGCGCGCTGCCCGTGCTCAACCAAATCAGCAATGACTTCCTTCGTTTTATCATCAATGACAACCGTGCCTGGTGGAACCTTGATGACCATATCCTTTGCAGCCGCACCGTGCATGTTTTTGGACATGCCATGTTCTCCGCGAGGTGCCTTAAAGTGACGTTGATAACGGAAATCCATTAATGTACGCAAGCCCTCTTCCACTTCAAAAACGACATTGGCCCCATTACCGCCATCTCCGCCAGCAGGACCGCCTTTAGGTATGAATTTCTCACGACGATAAGCAACTATCCCGTTACCACCGTCTCCGCCTTTTACATAGACTTTCGTTTGATCGACAAACATGCTATCACTTCCTTGTTTTCTGCAAGTCATTTCTTGCTGTATACTTCTCTAAAAGTTAATATCCATCTTAAAAAATATTTCATCCTCATTACATTCAAGAATTTCAATCGATTGCTCGGCCGTCAATGAACTTTCCAAAAACTCGATCACTGGGGATTGATCAATGAACCTGCCTTGCATATGAAATGAACAGTGCATATCGCTCACTTCTTTTTTACACATGGAAACAGCCAGTATATTTTCAAAAAACGGATCCAGATTCTTATCCAGAATTTTAAAGAAATCGTTTGTCCAGCGATACATCAGCCCGTCCATCTCAGTTGAGCCTTCAAAAACATCAATGATTTCATATTCGCAATAAAAGGATCCATTATTCCAATTCGCCGTCAACAGCATCTCGGTGAATTTAGGTAAATTCAAACTGGAAAGGCGTGCTTCATTCTGGGTTTCAACAATGATTTCATCAATGATGCCCTTGACACGGTCGATTCTGTTCAACTCCAGATTCCCTTTGATTATTTGAATTTTATTCAGCCAGTCATGCCTGGTTTGACGCAGAGTTTCAATAGTCGTCCAATTTTTATCCATTATTAACACCTTCAATTATGATAAAGAAACTTTTTTCGGCTCTATCATGTTGAATACTTCCATTTGTACAGTATATCAAAAAAACAACAAACAGGAAATGAAGCTTGATTCACATGCCTTCACATGAAAGCCCCCGTCCAAAAAATACAGCCGCACACCCTGAGTTCTTTGGACGATGGTAGAGCCATTTGAACTAAAAAAGAGAATGGGCCTTATTTATGCACCAATTGGAGATATTATAGTTGAATTGGAGTGTCTATTCGGTTTAACCAAATCGGATGGATGAGTATTCTTGGATTTCCCCCCTGAAAGTTTAAGAAAGCCCGCCGATTGGCGAGCCATTTGTAAGTCAGAGGTTGTTTTCCTTATACTAATGACTAAAGTCTCCTGCCAAATGCTGGTTCGTTCCTATAGTATAAATAAAGGGCCGGACCCCTTCATCACTATATAACATACCATTATTAAAAATGACGCGGTATATAGTGTCTTGTAGAAGGAATCAGACCCTTTTGAGTCAGCCTCTGTTCAAAGATGCCAATTATGCTTCTTGTGCAACTGGATATACGCTTACTTTTTTACGGTCACGTCCGAAACGTTCGAATTTAACAACACCGTCTACTTTAGCGTATAGAGTATCGTCTCCACCACGGCCTACGTTCTCACCTGGATAGATTTTCGTTCCGCGTTGACGGTAAAGGATAGAACCACCAGAAACGAATTGACCATCTGCACGTTTAGCGCCAAGACGCTTAGATTGAGAGTCACGTCCGTTCTTTGTAGAACCTACTCCTTTTTTCGAAGCGAAGAACTGAAGATTTAATCTTAACATTTGTTCCACCTCCTATTGGTTGAGGATAATTTTCATGTATTTACCATAATCACGTTCGATGGTTTGCAGCGATACGAGCATGCCGTTCAAAAGAAGCTGAACCTTCCCTTCCGATTCCGGCGAAAGATTCCCCGGAATGACGCAGCGAAGATAGCCGCCCTCTCTCCCTTGCTCAATCTCAGGCTCTACGTCCGTTAAGGACATGATTGCATTGACTGCCCCGAAGGAAACAGCCGATACACCTGCACAAACGATATCAGAACCTTTTTTAGCAAAATTAGCATGTCCGCTTAAGGTGAACGAAGCAATCCGTTCCTGCGGAGCATCAAATACAACTTTAATCATCTAGAATCAGCCCTTACGCGTTGATTGCTTCGATAACAACTTTTGTGTATGGTTGACGATGACCTTGTTTTTTACGATTGTTCTTCTTCGCTTTGTATTTGAAAACAGTGATTTTCTTTTGCTTACCTTGTTTTTCGACAGTACCTGTTACAGTAGCGCCTTCAACTAGTGGAGCACCGACTTTCACGTCTTCGCCACCTACGAATAAAACTTTGTCAAATGTAACAGTTTCGCCTGCTTCTGCGTTTAATTTTTCAATGTAAACCGCTTCGCCAGCTGCTACTTTAATTTGTTTACCGCCAGTTTCGATAATTGCGTACATACTTGCACCTCCTTAAATGTCTCAGACTCGCCAATCACAGGCGTTTTACCAGAAAGGCAAAAGCTTAAAACCTGTTGTTGAGCGGTTGTAGCACGGGTGCTACAAACATAACATTAAAATCCTAACATGAAACAGGAAAGGCTGTCAATATATTTATTAGAATTCCCGTTCTTCACCCGAAAGCCCGCCCGATTTCCTGAATGCTTCCGAAACGCTTGATGGAATAGGCATTACCCGAACCTTGGATAAAAGATAGGAATATCTTTTTAGCGATCAATTCCTCCAGTGTCGGCCGATATGATTCTTTTTCGCCAAGCAGCACGTCCGCCACCGCTTTACTGACCTCCACCCAGACCGCTTCATCATCCGTCTTCCTGTGTTCCAGCAGTTCCCGTTCCAACCGGAAGGCCACCGTTTCCGGGCTCTCGATTTTTCCGCTTCCACTGCACACGGGGCATGGTACCGACATCATTTCACTTAAAGACGGGGAGGTTCGCTTTCTCGTCATTTGTAAAATGCCCAATTCCGTAAAGCCGATGACCTGGATTCGCTTCTCATCCCTCACCGCTTCCTTTTTGACGATATCGATGATTTCCTGCTCATGCCGTAAATTGTCCATATTGATAAAATCCACCAAGATGATTCCGCTGATATTCCTCAACCTCAGCTGACGGGCGACTTCTTTCGCCGCAGCCTGATTAACCGCAAACAATGTTGCTTCCTTCGCCACCTTGCCGGTGAACTTACCTGAATTGACATCGATTACGGTGAAAGCCTCCGTTTCTTCAAAAATTAAATAACCGCCATTCTCAAGCCAAACGATTTTCTTGGCCATTTTCTCAACTTGCGCTTCGACATTCCATTCGGAAAAAATATTCTTTGGACCAGATACATGGGATATTTCCCATTCCTTATGGTTTTCCAGTATCCACTTTCTCAGCTCCCGATAAGCCTCGAAATCATCGATGGCGAGTTCCCCTGTCGCCGTTCCCGACATTTCAGAAATGATCATGTCAAGGTATGCGTCCCTCTCATAGAGTATGGACGGGGCCTTAAGGGACGCAGCCTTAACTTCAAGCCCTTTATAGTGCTCCCGCAATCCAGCTAACCTGTCAAGGAATACCGATTCACTTTCGTTCTCCATCGAGGTGCGGACAATCAATCCCTCATCTGGATTTTTATACTGCAAGGCCGTTTCCCGCCACTGCTTTTGAAGATCCCCGTTTTTGAATTTCTTTGAAACACCAACATAATCTATTCCATGTATGTATACGAGGGACTCTGTTGAAAACTCGATCAGCCCAGTCAATTTAGCTCCTTTGGTGCCCGATTCATCCCGAGTCACCTGAACTAGCAGCTTTTCTCCCTGATGGACAAATTGACCGACGGATGCTTTCCCATCACTTTTTTTTGTCAGCTGGAAAGAGGGAATCTCGTCACGGTGTAAAAAACCATTCTTCTCTGCACCATAATCAACGAAGACGGCGTCCATTCCCGGTAAAACCTTCGTCACTTTCCCAAGATAAATATTGCCGACCGTACTGCGCTTTTGAGGCGGCATGATTTCAAGTTTACGTAGAACACCATTCTCTAGTACGGCCACTCTTTTTTCGCGTGAAGCTAGGTTCGCGATCATTTTTTTCATCAAAAAAATCCTCTCCTCAATTTGAAGAAAGGATAACATATTTAATAAGAATATAATAGGTCGCCGATCTTCCCGTTTGTCATTTTCTCGGAAAAATAGGCGTGAAGGATTTCCGTTTCATCCAACGAGCCGCTCTCTTTCCCGTTTTTCATGATGATGACGGGGTGTTTACAACCGCGTTGAAACAGTTCCAGCACTTTATAAATCGGTTCTTGTGAATCCACAGAGATCGGCTTCAGTTTCGCCAAATCATTCGTATGCCCGTAATGGCGCTGCAAAAGGAAGCGGATGAAAGCATAATACCTCTGCCGCCATTCCATGACGAGGGAGAGACTTATGAAAAAGATGATGAGCCAGATGTTCAAATTGAGCGGATCCAGAATGATCCAGGTCAAAAAAGCCAGGACAGCGAATACTGCAGAAAAGTGAAGTGTATGTTTCTGCGCTTCCAGAAAGGTGCAGTATAGGGATACACCGATGAATAGCAGACGTCCCCCGTCCAAGGGCCAAATTGGCAGCAGATTAAAAATCAGCAGCATAAGATTCATATACAAAAAGGGCTGATACAGCTCATATGGGATGATAGAAAAGAAATAGAGCAAAAAAGCTGCACCAATGAGCCAAACATGTTGAAGCGGACCGGCAAGCACCACCGCCAAATCCTCCTTCAAACTCTTATTTCCGTACTCCTCAGTCTCGACAGCCCCGCCAAAAGGAAGCAGCTGGATTGACTTTATCCGCCATTTGAAATGCTGGGCACAGATAGCATGCCCCATTTCATGGATGAAGACGATGAGCAACAGCATCATCATCTCTACGAAATGGGCAGTGAGAATGGCGATGCCAATGACAAACCACAATGTCGGATGCACCCTGATTTTAAACAGTAATTTCCCATATTCACTCAAAGGAAATCACCTTTTTTGGATCGACGAAAGAATCATTTTCTTTTATCGCCAAATAAAATCTGCCCTTGGATCCATCTTCACTTAGTGTTACCTGTCCGACTTCATTGCCCTTTTTTACGAACTCATACAATTTCACATCAATTCCTTCCAGCTGCCCATACCAGGATTCACTTTTATTGGCATGCTGAATGACGACTGTCTTTCCAATCCCCTCCTTTTCACCGGCAAAAATGACTACCCCTTCATTGACGGCCTCGACCTTTGAGCCTTTGCTCGTTTCCAATATGATTCCCTCACCGTTCGTCTCGAAGTTTTGGGTAATCTTTGCAGAGGCTGGCATTGCATATTCCTCATTCGAATCAACAGTTTCCTTATCGGCTTCATTCGGTAAAAATGCGATCGGTTTACCAAACGCACTTTCATACCAGTTGGAGATTGAAGCGAACTGAAATTCCTTGTTCATGTTCTCCGTGACAAAACTTCTGGCAGGGTCCAGCCGCACAGAAGGGTGTTTGAACATCACAGCGATAATCAGGAACAGGCATACACTGGCAAGGATTTTAAAGAAAAAATGTTCTTTCTTGAAGAGCGGATGATCTTTCTCGGAATACCCGTTATATGAATCAATCCCATATGGTTCCTCATTGTTGATCTCCGTCCAACTGCTGCCACCTGCCGGTTTATCATTGAACTTGCGTCTCTTGGCGATACGATTTCGGATATCTTTCCTGCGATCATCCATTCCAGATTCCCCCCCTGCTCATGTCAAAGCGCTATATTACAGCGTATGAGCAACTTGTCCAGACTATGACGGAGAAAAGATTTTCTTTCTGCACATCCCTGAAAAAATTTTTTTCAATGAAAAATCATCCGGAAACTTATGAATTTCCAAGGGGATTCGGGTTATCGATTCAGAAAATCGAATAATTGAGATTGATATTGTTCCCCGAAATTTGTTATAATAAAGTGGTTTTAACATTATTGAGGGGGAACATTTTTTTATGTCAATCGAAATAGGCAGCAAAGTACAAGGTAAAGTAACAGGTATCACTAATTTTGGAGCATTCGTAGAATTACCAGGAGGCTCAACAGGTCTTGTGCATATCAGTGAGGTAGCAGATAGCTATGTAAAAGACGTAAATGACCATCTTAAAGTAGGCGACCAAATTGAAGTAAAAGTGATTAGTGAGAAAGACGGAAAAACTGCCTTGTCCATCAAAAAGGCTATAGATAGACCCGAAGGGCAAACCTCTTCTTATACCAAACGCCCACCACGCCAAGGGGATAGCCGTTCCAAAGATTTTCGTTCAAAAAGCAATTTTCAACCAAAGGAAAATTTCGAAGATAAAATGGTTCGCTTTTTAAAGACTAGTGAAGAAAATTTATCGACTCTTAAACGCAGCACCGAATCAAAACGCGGCGGCAGAGGCGGAAGACGCGGATAACCCGCGCAGCATTTTTAGCATATAGATCAGGCAAGCCAGCATATGGCTTGCCTTTTTTATTTTGCAAGAAGCATAAAAAAAAAGCGAGGGCATCGAATGCTCCCGCTTCCTGACATAAGAATATGGATTTACCGCACGCTAAAGAATTTTTTCAATTTGGACATGAAGCCCTTTGGTTCGCTGCCAATTGGAGTCAAGGGCACAGATTCACCAAGGATCCTTCTGGCAATGTTCCGATAAGCAAGCGAAACTCTATTGTCCGGATTATAGGCAATGGGTTCCTTTTTATTCGCTGCGACAATGACTTGGTCATCATCAGGAATGACGCCGATCAGATCAATCTTCAGAAAATCGGCAACTCCATCGATATCCATCTCCTCATCCTCATGTAGCAAATGGCCGCGTATCCGGTTGATGATCAATTGAGGCGGTTCAATATGCTCTTCTTTTTCAAGCAAGCCAATAATACGGTCTGCATCCCTGACAGCCGGCCTCTCTGCAGTCGTAACGATGATTGCCTTATCCGCCCCAGCTATGGCATTCCTGAAGCCCTGTTCAATGCCTGCAGGGCAATCGATGATGACATAATCATAGTCAGGCTTCATATCGCTTATGAGTTTCCTCATCTGCTCTTCATTCACCACTGTTTTATCACTATTTTGCGGAGCCGGAAGCAAATAAAGCAAATCCTCGAAATGTTTATCCTTAATGAGCGCCTGGTGAATCTTACAGCGCCCTTCGACTACATCGACCAAATCATAGATGATGCGATTTTCCAATCCCATGATCACATCCAAATTCCGAAGACCAATATCCGTATCAATCAAGCAAACCTTCTTGCCTAGAAGAGCTAAAGATGTTCCTAAATTGGCGGAGGTGGTCGTTTTCCCGACACCACCCTTACCGGATGTTATAACTATTGCCTCTCCCACGATTAGAGACCCCCTTCTAATCTATTTAAATTAGGTCTATATTTCTTTAAGACTTGCAGTTTTTCTATAATGATATTTTCTTCTTCGTCCATGAAGGCACATTCCAAGTCATGTCCCCATTTCGTATATTGATCAGGAGATAAATTCACTTGTCCGGCAATGCGCAGCTGGGCAGGCTTCATGACAGAGGCAGCTATTATGGCCTCATTATTCCCTTTATAACCGGCATGGGCTATTCCCTTCAGCTGTCCCATGATATATATGTTGCCGCCCGCACGAACCGTTCCGTCGGGATTGACATCCCCAATTAAAAGTAAGTCTCCGGGAACTTCAAAAACCTGTCCCGACCTTATCACCTTGGTCACGGTCGTCACTTGGTTTTCATCTTTCCATCGTTTCGCTTCATCCTTCGTCAGGACATTCGAAATCATCTCATCCACGAAAAGCTTCTTCTTTTTATGGATGACCTCTTTAATCTGTTCTTCTTGTTGTTCATCAAGATAGCGGTTCCCTGTATGTACTTTCACGGAAATGGACGGGTCATTTTCTTGAAACTGATAGTTCGCCGAAAGCTTCACTTCTAACTCTTTCAATAATTCGGAAAATGAGCAAGAATCATCGAGATGAAGCATAAACCCGTCTTTTGTTCCCTTAATCATGACATTTTGCTGAATTCTTTTATTCATGACGTTTGTTTCACCTCAATGAAATATAATTCGACATAGGAAAACAAATTTCCTTTTTCTACGTACACGGAAAAGAGAAAATACATTTCCCACCTGCTTCTTAAGACACAGGAACGTTATTCCGTTTCTCCTTGCAAATCAAGCTTTTCAATCATTCTCTTTAAAGGATAGCAGCTGATGATAATGAATGCTAGATTCAATAATAATGTCGGAATCAATCTCCGTTCCGCAAATTCACCAAATCCCATATCTGCAAAAGATAGGATGATATTCATCTGAAAGATGACAACCTCTAAAACTGCCGTGAATAAAAGCGCAGTAAGGCAGGCAACCAATAGGTTATTTTGCAGGATTTTCATGCTTTTCGATATCAGATAGGCAAGAAAAGGCAGCAGGAACATGTAAATCCCCAGGATTTCCGTATATACAACATCATAAGTCAACCCTAGAATCGCCCCATAAAGCATACCCATTTTCCTGGATCCGTACATGGTCAGGAAAAAAACGAAAATCATCATGAAATGGGGCACGAGTATTTTATCGGAGCCGAATGCATCACCAGCGAACATTTGGGCGAAGATGCTTTCAAAAACAAAAAAAACCAAGGCTATAAAAGAAAGGATGAAATATCTCACTCAGCTTCATCCTCCCCTTCACTTTCTTGCGGTACACCGTCCACTTCACGCTGAACGACCATAACATTATTAATATCATAAAAATCCGTCGATGGTTCAATATATGCGGTCTGGTTCAAACCATATTGATCCACTTTGACATCGACAACTTTCCCGATCAGCAGACCTTTCGGAAAGATCCCTCCATAACCGGATGTGATGACCAATGAATTTTTCTTGATCTTCTTATCATATGGAATCCGTTTCATCAGCAAAAGGTTCTTCTTATCATCGAATCCTTCAATCAAGCCGTAAGCTTTATCATCACCTTGAACGATGGCTGAGACACGGTTGGCTTTATCGATCGAACTTAAAAGTTGAACCGAGGCCGTGAAATCCGTCGCTGATTTCACCTTACCGACTAACCCATTGGACGTGATGACTGCCATGTTTTTTTCTACCCCATTACGTTTCCCTTTATTGATCGTCAGCATTTCATGCCAGCGGTCGGGATTACGTCCAATGACCGTCGCCTGAGTGGGCGAATACTTCCGCAGGTCATCTTCTTTTTTGAGGTTATCGCGAAGTTCTTCATTTTCTTCCTTTAAATCTTGGACTTGGGTTTTCAATAATACATATTCATCCAAGCGGGCTTTCAATTTTTTGTTTTCATCGTATGTATGTTGAAGGTCTTTTAAGCCCCCTACAAAACCTGTTATACCCGATACTGGCTTATTAAACACATTTCCTACCCAGCCTGTCGTATCTTTCAGGAATTGCTCCGGCCAAGTTAACTCTTCTCTCTCCCTTAATGAAAAACCGATCAATGCCACGAGAACGATAATACTAACGAGCAAGAGAAGGAGCTTTTTATTAAAAAACTGTGGCATGGTATTACACCTCTATCTAAAAATTTACTCTATGGTTTTAAAATTACACTATTGATTTAATTAAACTGCAAAACATAAGAAAAACCGGCTCAAAATTGCACCTTTTGTTGAGCCGGCCCTATTTGAGAAGTAATGCTTATCGCGAATCTCTTGATTTAGTCTTGAATAAATGAATGTGATCCAGCGCTTTTCCCGTTCCGATCGCAACACAATCAAGCGGATTTTCAGCGATGATCACCGGCATTTGCGTTTCTTCACTGATGACTTTATCCAAATTGCGCAGCAAAGCACCCCCGCCTGTCAATACAATGCCTCTGTCCATAATGTCAGCGGCTAATTCAGGTGGTGTTTTCTCTAAAGTGTTTTTCACGGAATCCACAATTGCGGAAACTGTGTCGCTTAATGCTTTGGATATTTCCTCAGCTGTGATTTCGATCGTTTTCGGTAATCCAGTCAATAGGTCACGGCCGCGAATTTCCATGTTTTCTACGCCTTCCGTGTCTCCAGCAGAACCAATTTCCATTTTGATCGCTTCAGCAGTACGTTCACCGATCATCAAATTGTAGTTCTTACGGATGTAAACGATAATGGCATCATCCATTTCGTCACCGGCAATACGGATCGATTGGCTTGTAACGATTCCGCCAAGGGAAATGATTGCCACTTCCGTCGTTCCTCCGCCGATATCAACGACCATGCTTCCTGTAGGCTCCCAAACCGGAAGGTCCGCACCGATCGCTGCTGCAAACGGTTCTTCGATAGGATATGCGTCACGGGCTCCAGCTTGTCTAGCTGCATCGATGACTGCACGCTGCTCAACTGCCGTAATTCCAGAAGGCACACAAATCATGACATATGGCTTGTTGCCGAATACGCCCTTCTTTTGAGCTTCCTTCATATAGTACTTCATCATGGTAGCCGTCGTTTCATAATCGGCAATTACTCCATCCTTCATCGGGCGAAGGGCAACCACGTTACCAGGTGTACGGCCGATCATGTTTTTCGCATCGTTTCCGACTGCAACGATTTGCTTTGTATCTGTTTGCACAGCTACAACCGATGGTTCACGTACCGCGATACCTTTTCCTTTCACATAAACAAGCGTATTCGCCGTTCCTAAATCAATCCCTATATCTCTAGCGCCAATTCCAAACATTATGGTATCTCCCTTTCGTAAACAAAAATGCCTTTTTATAAGTTCAAATAATAATTTGTCGTTTTTTGACAATAAGACTCTTTGAAAAAGTTTCCTCTTTTAAAAATCATAAACAATATTATATCGTATCGTCAAAAATTTTGATAGTGTCATAAATAACCTTTTTCCTTCAAACTAACATATTTATGTTCCCCGATAATGATGTGGTCCAATACTTCAATCCCGATTATTTTACCACATTCGACTAACCTTTTCGTTACTTCAATATCTTCTCTGCTGGGAGAGGGGTCTCCGGAGGGGTGGTTATGAAGACAGATGATAGAGGCAGCGGACCTTTTGAAAGCCTCTTTAAAGACCTCGCGCGGATGCACGATCGAGGCATTGAGGCTGCCGATGAATACCGTAGTTTTTTGAAGCACTTGATTTTTCGTATTTAAATAGAGACAGACGAAATGTTCCTGTGATAAAAACCGCATTTCTTCCATGCAATAATTGGCTCCATCCTCAGGAGATCGAATCACATAACGGTCTTGATCATTCAAATTGTTAATTCTCCTGCCAAGTTCGACAGAGGCCAGGATTTGAATCGCTTTTGCTTCACCAATCCCTTTGATCACGGTCAGTTCTTCCACAGATGCTTCTTTTAGCAAGCGCAGGCCCTTAAAGGAATTGATGAGCCTGCCGGATAGTTGCAGGACTGATTCCTCCCTTGACCCCGTCCTGAGTAGCAAAGCAAGCAATTCCTGATTGGAGAGACTTTGCGGCCCGTCCTGCAGAAACCTTTCGCGCGGCCGCTCTTCTTTCGGGTAATCCCGTATTAGCATTTTTTCGCTCAAAAAATCAACCCTTCCTTAGAAAAGGGAAGATGCCAGACGAAATCAAATTATCTTATCCCAACTCTTCCTGCATCGCTTTAAGTTCCCGGGCCAGCCTTGAGACCGGAAGCCCGACGACTGAGAAATAGTCCCCTTTGATTTGTTCGACAAGAAGAGATCCATATCCTTGAATCCCATAGCCGCCAGCTTTGTCAAAGGGTTCCCCGCTATCCAGATAACGTTCGATTTCAGCATCTGGCAGCTCCCAAAATGTCACTTCCGTTTTTTCTGCGAATACTCTGCGATGCTTGCCGAATAGGATGGCGACACCTGTGTATACTTCATGTGTCCGTCCCGATAACATTTCCAGCATTCTTTTTCCATCCGCCCGGCTTGTCGGCTTGCCCAAAATCTCACCATCAAGGACAACAACGGTATCCGAGCCGATCACCCAGCTTTCCTGAAATTTTGCTGCGATGGCTTCTGCTTTACGGGAGGCCAGTTCTTTCACCGCTGCATCAGGACACATGTTTTCATCAATACTTTCATCGACATTGGAATTCATGCTTTCAAAGGGGATTTGAAGAAATTGTAGAAGTTCTTTACGACGTGGTGATGAAGAAGCTAAAATCAATGGCTGCATAATATAAAAGTCACCTTTCTTTACATAGGGAGATACAATATCTATCCTATCAAATTATGGTGCAATCCACAATTATTGTTTACTAAGAATCGACAAATGCCTGTAAGTATTTCCCGGAAAATAAAAAAGGTGTCACAGATGATTTCATATTGGGGAGCTTGTCCCATTAGGCAGCCCCCCCTTTTTTTTCATAACTTAACTAGATATGTTTTGGAAATTCAATAAAAAATCAAGCAGACTTTCTTGAGCCTGGAATAGCTTTTCTTCATTTTTGGAAGTCCCATATTCATCAATCGACTTTGCGGCAGCAGTCAGGTCATCGTTCATTTTCGAAAACTCCGGCGATAATTTCACCGCCTTCAGTTCATCCATGTTTTTTTTCAGGGTTTCTTCGTTTACCGTCCCTTCCTTTCCACGAAGCTTTGTTGCGGATGTTTCTGCCAACGAAGCATATACCGCCTTCATCTTATCGAGGGTTTTCTCATCTTCCTGGCTTGTCCCAGCCGCTTCGAAATTGATTTCCTTCCAATATACGTCCACATCATAGGACTTCAAGAACAAGGCCAGCTCCTTACTTGCAGCTAGGCTCTCTGCCGATCCCAAGAATAGATAATAGCTGTCTTCCATTTTGAAAATTTCAGCAGGAACCTGCTTTTCAATGATATTCTTTTGTATTTGCCTTGCTGCATCCTCGCTGCTGAACACCCCTCCCTGTACAAGGTATGTCTTCAGCTGGTTTCCTGGTTCAGTCACTGCCGCTTTTTTATCCTCAACAGTAGCTTCCGTTGGAATCGGGGCCTCGACCGAAGATACTTCTGCTTTTTCCTTTGTAATCGTTTTAACGGCGATCAAGCCGAGAATCGACCCAAAAAAAACGGCACAAATGACAGCGATCATGAATGTCTTGATCGGTCTATTATCCGAGCTTTTCAGCGAACTGGTGCCAAAACCGATGAACTTCGGCATTTTCTTCTTTGGCGGTGAGGGGACCAATACGATTTTGTTTTCGTTTGAATCCTCAGGGAGTATCCATTCGAAACTCTCATCTGTGTGTTCCTGTTCCTTACTCGCAGCCTCTTGACTTTCAATCTTTTTATCTGGAAATACTTTTTCTTCCCCATTTATTTTAATCGTTACACCCTTGCTTTGTTCCGGCTTGCCCAATTTTTTTCCTCCCCTCCAGATCATTTTTTTCATCCTAACATAGAGGTAAAAAAAAATAACAAGACTTTTGTCGTCTTGTCATTAATAGGTTTCGTCAAATTTCCCTATTCATATATGGGTAACCAAACGGGTTTTCCAGGTACTGGTACTTCTGGTTCATGAACCATTCAATATCGCCTCTCACCAATTACATACATTCCTCTTTCAAGTCATCTTCACTTGCAGCGATTTTTAGGATAGTTCCCTACTTTGCTATTGTTCAGGTGATTTTTGACAAATTCCTCTTGCATTAAAGATGGCCCTTTAAGCTCATCTTAAAAAAGTTACATACCAATGTAAAAGGGCATCGCCCCAAAAATAAGCAGTCAATGTCCCAAAAACGATATACGGCCCGAAAGGAATAAGCGTTTTCTTTTTTAGGATTCCGGTCAGCAATCCGATGATGCCAAGGAATGCCCCATAAAAGCACGCAAAAAGAAACGATAATAGCACCATCTTCATTCCCAATACAAAGCCAATCACTGCAAATAGCTTGATATCACCGCCACCCATGCCGCCCTTACTCACGACAGCGATCAATAACAGCAGGCTAAAGCCAACCGCTGCCCCGACAATTGAATCCCACCAGGGCGACAGCGGAAATGATACTCTTAGAACGATAAAAATCACCGTAAAGAAAAGCAGTATTTTATCAGGTATGAGCATATAGGCAACGTCAGTCACGAAGATGATCATAAATAATGAAATCAATGTCCAGCCAATCAAGAGTTCGTTCGACCAGCCAAGGAATATGGGAGCAGAGGTAAACAAAACCCCGGTCAGCATTTCCACTGCCGGATAAAGGGGTGAAATCCTTGTTTTACAGCCACGGCATTTCCCTTCTTGCAACATATAAGAAATTACCGGTATCAACTCGATGAATGTCAATGTACGCCCGCAAGAAGGGCAGGCGGAGCGACGATTCGCAAATGATTGACTGGCTGGAACACTTAAACCGACAACGTTGAAGAATGAGCCTAAAATCAAGCCCAAAACGAAGAGATAGATATGGATAACCATCATTTATACAAAGTGCATGAGGATTCGATTGCCTCTCTATGAAACCCTACTATAAAAGTCCCTTCCGCTATGTAATAATCACTTCGGTTCTTCATGATTATCATTCCTCCCGTTATTTTATGAAGTAGATCCTACTATTCATCAGTCATATAGAAACAATATATAAACATATTTTAACAAATATACTTGGTGATTTGTTATCAATCACTCTCTTAGAGTTTTTTCTTTTCAAGAGACTCTGTTAACAAGAGAAAAGGACCTTTGAAGAATATCCTTTTCTCAGACTGCAGACAAACTCGATGAAAATATGGATAGTACCCTTTTGCCTAAAGTCTTTATTGTTTTTAAATAGAATCAATAAAGCTTGAGGTGATGATGATGCTTTCTAAATATGATTCTATTCAGTGTGATCAACTATAAATGATTACTTTAGTTCAACTGGTGCCCGCGAACCATTTGGTTCGTAAAATTGAGGCTGCCATTGACTTCACTTTCAAGTGTGCCTCATTTCTCAACATTCGGGAAAGATAATTAGTCCGCCGGTAAAGGCACATCCCTTTAGGTATCTTCTCTGTTTAGGAACTCCCTTACAAGCGAAAGGAAATGAAGGGACCCTGTGATGACAAGGATCTCTTTTTCCCCTGTTTTCCTTCTGCCTTCCGTTATTGCCTCCTGCCAATCCCTGTTTATACTTTTATTGGGATGACTGCACTTTTCATAAAGCGTTTTCGCATCCGCCGCCCGTTCATGGTCGAATTCGGTAATGATGATTTCCATCGCTTCCGTTTCCAGTCCATGAAGCATCTCGGAATAATTTTTATCTTTAAATGAACTGAATACAAATCGGTACTTATAGTCGGGGTAATGCACTTTTAGCGTTTCCTTCAGTACGTCGATGCCGGCAGGATTATGTGCACCATCAATGATCACCAACGGCTCATCCGATATTTTTTCAAAGCGGCCATCCCATTTCGCTTCCCCTATTCCTTTAAGTATGCTTTTTTCATCGATATTTTCCATTCCTAATGTGACAGCAGCAATGGCCAGTGCCGCATTCTCCATTTGATGACGCCCTAACATCCGCATTTCCACATTTTCGATGGACCTGTCTGCAAGCGAAAATGAGAAACTTTGCCCTCGTTCACTTTGCTTTATTTTGCCTACATGAAAGTCTTTGCCTAATTGGTAATAAGGTACGCCTAATGACGACGCTTTTTCTTCAATTACTTTTGCCGGTTCCCTGGCTGTGACTCCGCTGATGATCGGCGCCCCGCTTTTAATGATGCCCGCCTTCTCAAAAGCAATTTCCCCAAGTGTGTTTCCCAGGATGTTCGTATGTTCCAAAGAAATCGAGGTAATGATCGAAAGGAACGGCTGGATGACATTCGTTGTATCGAGCCTGCCTCCCAAACCGGTTTCCATCAAAACCAAATCCACTTCCTGTTTGCTAAAATAAGAGAATGCCATTGCAGTCAAAATTTCGAACTGAGTGGGACCATTCCCCTTACTGTCCATCTCTTGGATGATCGGCCAAAGCTCCCGGAAGACAGCGATAAAATCCTTATCACTGATTTCATCCTCATTTATCTTCAGCTGCTCATTCATCCGTATTAAATAAGGCGAAGTGAAGGAAGCGACCCGAGTGCCTTGGGCAAGCAGGATTTCTTTAATATATTGCAGTGTTGATCCTTTCCCGTTGGATCCTGCAATGTGAATATACTTTAGCGCCTTGTGCGGGTCACCTAATTCAGTTAGCAATGTTTCCATCCGTGATAGGCCGAAATTCATGCCCAATTGAACTTGGCGCCGTTCAAAAAAATGATTGATTTCTTTCATGGTTGTAACCATTATCGTTGAGCCTCCTCTTTCTTTATACCGCTCTTATGCGTTAAGATTATTTTATCAATATATGAACGATTAACCTAGATGAAAGGTAGTGTTTTACCATGAAACCTTCAGATTTCCACTGTTGGATTGTCGTTAATGGCTATTTACAGCATGATAAGTTTTCCAGTTTGGCTTTGTTCATTAAAGAGGCGGCTGAAAGGAAAGGTATCATGACAGCCCTTATCCGCAATTCAGATCTCATTCCCATTATCGAAAAAGGAGAGCCACTGCTTAAAGGAGCCTTTGATAGGCTGCCTGATTTTGTCCTGTTCATGGATAAGGACATTCATTTGGCGCGCCATTTGGAATTGCTCGGCATCCCCGTATATAACAGCAGTACAGCAATCGATATTTGCGACAGCAAAGCAAAAACACATCAAGCATTGACGAGGCATGGCATACCGATGCCAAAAACCATATTTCCTCCTTTTACGTATGAAGGGATTGAGAGGGTCAATATGGATGCTTTCATACAAATCGGCAATGAACTTGGATATCCCCTTGTCGTTAAGGAAGCATACGGTTCTTTTGGGGAGCAAGTATATTTAATCCAAACAGAGGATGAGTTACTAAAAACGATCCGTAATATTGGCCACAAACCATTTATACTCCAGGAATTCATCGAGCATAGTAAAGGTCGGGATATTCGTGTGAATGTCGTGGGCAATCAAGTCATAGCAGCGATGCAACGCCATTCCGAGCAAGACTTCAGAGCTAATATGACTGCCGGGGGGAAGGCTGCACCCTATATACCCACCAGTGAAGAAGCACAACTTGCCATCCGATGTGCACAAATTCTGGGTGCCGACTTCGCTGGCGTCGATTTGTTGTTCGGTGAAGAAGGTCCGCTTTTGTGCGAAGTGAATTCGAATTCGCATTTACTGAATATTTATGAATGTACAGGCATCAACATCGCTGATAGCATGTTCGATTATATCTTGAAAGAATTAGGAAAAGGAAGTGCATCTGATGAAAAAACAAGCAGGCTGGTTGATTTATAACCGTGAGGATGCCTTGAAAAATAAGGGATACATAGATTGGATGCTTGAAGAAGCAAGTAAGCTTGATCTTGACTTACACTTTCACTTTCGGGAAGACATTAGGATCGGTCATCGTTTCAACGAGTTGTACGTGGAACATGGGACACAGCCAATTTCATTGCCGGACTTTGCTATCGTCCGGACCATCGACCCTTTTTTCACTAAGCAACTTGAGCAACTGGGGATCGCTTGCTTTAACTCCTCCTTCGTATCGGAAATCGCGAACGACAAAGCAAAGACGCATCAATATTTGTCCTCGCTCGGGATTCCAATGGCCGATACCGTATATTGTAACGGAAGGCCGAGTGCCGATGACATGGAGTTCCCTTTCATTGCTAAAGAAACACGTGGCCGCGGCGGGAAACAAGTATATTTAATCGAGCATGCCGATGATCTTGCCGAACTGAATGATGGAAACTGGATAGTCCAAAAACCTGGCTTATTCGGAAGGGATATCCGCGTCTTTGTGGTTGGGAAAAAAGTGAAGGCTGCTGTACTTAGGGAATCCGCTTCCAGTTTCAAGGCAAATTATACGCTGGGCGGATCGGCTTCTCTATATGAGCTGACTGCTTCTGAATTAGCCCTTGTCGAAAGAGTTATGAGGTCGTTTGATTTTGGCCTGGTCGGTATCGATTTCATATTTGCGGAAGATGGCAGCCTCATGCTCAACGAAATCGAGGATGTCGTCGGCAGCCGGACATTAAGTGCACTAAGTGATATGAATATCGTGCAAGAGTACCTTACATTCATAAAAGAAAGAATATCGTCCTAACGGAATATTTTTCTTAAATAGCGTTTAAACACAAAAAGGATGAACCGGCTTCAAGCTGGTTCATCCTTTTGTTTTACAGTTGTTTCAATTCGCTGATCCTGTGGATTACAGAGTCGCGTTTTTCGCTATAGTCTTTTTCCTTGGCACGTTCTTCTTCGATGACGCTTGCCGGCGCCTTTTTAACGAAGCCCTCGTTGCCCAATTTTTTTTGTACGCGCTCAACTTCTTTATTAAGTTTGTCGAGTTCTTTTTCAAGACGTTTCACTTCTTCGTCAATATTGATCAGTCCTGTGAGCGGAAGGATTAGCTCTACGCCAGTTACGACAGCTGTCATGGCTTGAGCAGGTTCTTCGACTTCAATTCCGATTGTCAATTGTTCAGGATTACAGAAACGCTCGATATAGCTGCTGTTTTTCTGTAATGTCCCTAAGATGGACTCATCTTTCGCTTTTAAGATCAAATTGATTTTTTTGCTTAGCGGTGTGTTCACCTCAGCACGGATATTACGGACGGAGCGGATGATTTCAACCAGCAGCTTCATTTCCTCGGCAGCAGCTGTATCCGTCAACCCTTCATTCACTTCCGGCCAAGCGGCAACAGTGATGGACTCACCTTGATGCGGTAGGTTCTGCCAGATTTCTTCGGTGATGAATGGCATGAACGGGTGCAGCAATCTCATCGTGTTATCCAGTACATAAGCCAAGATCGAGCGCGTCGTTTTCTTAGCTGCTTCGTCTTCGCCATATAGCGGAAGCTTCGCCATTTCAATATACCAGTCACAGAAATCATCCCAAATGAAGTTGTAAAGCACACGGCCCACTTCACCAAACTCATAACGGTCCGCAAGTCTGGTTACGTTTGAGATCGTTTCATTCAAACGCGTCAAGATCCATTTATCGGCTACGGACTTCTCACCGCTTAAATCGATTTCGTCATATGTCATGCCATTCATGTTCATCAGGGCAAAACGGGATGCGTTCCAAATCTTATTGGAGAAGTTCCAAACCGCTTCCACTTTTTCCGTGCTATAACGAAGGTCCTGGCCTGGCGAGCTGCCCGTGGATAAGAAGTAACGCAGGGAATCGGCACCGTATTGATCGATTACATCCATCGGATCGACACCATTGCCAAGCGATTTACTCATCTTGCGCCCCTGTTCGTCACGAACAAGTCCGTGGATCAGCACATCTTCAAATGGACGTTCGCCCGTGAACTCAAGCGCTTGGAAAATCATCCGCGATACCCAGAAGAAAATGATATCATAGCCTGTCACAAGTGCCCCGGTTGGATAGTAGCGTTGGAAATCGACACTGTCCTTGTCAGGCCAGCCCATAGTCGAGAACGGCCATAATGCCGAGCTGAACCATGTATCCAGAACATCTGTATCTTGTTCCCAGTTTTCAGCGTCCGCAGGCTCTTCGTGACCTACATACACTTCACCTGTTTCTTTATGGTACCAGGCTGGAATGCGGTGACCCCACCAAAGCTGACGGGAAATGCACCAGTCGCGGATATTTTCCATCCAATGCAGGTACGTTTTTTCGAAACGGTCCGGTACGAAATGTACTTTTTCCTCATCGGTGCCTTTTTGAAGCTCAACGGATGCATCTGCCAACGGCTGCATTTTAACGAACCATTGAGTCGAAAGATATGGTTCAACAACAGCCCCGCTTCTCTCTGAATGGCCTACTGAGTGAAGGTGATCTTCGATTTTGAAAAGTACTCCTTCTTCCTGAAGGTCCTTGACGATTTGTTTCCGGCATTCAAAACGGTCCATGCCTTCATATTTACCAGCCTTTTCATTCATCGAGCCATCTTCATGCATGACAAGGATGCGCTCCAAATCGTGACGGTTCCCGATTTCGAAGTCATTCGGATCATGAGCCGGAGTAATTTTGACCGCGCCTGAACCGAATTCCATATCGACATAATCATCACCGACAATCGGGATTTCCCGGCCTGTAATTGGCAAGCGGACCATTTTGCCGATCAAATGTTTATAACGGTCATCTTCAGGGTGTACAGCAACAGCAGTATCGCCAAGCATCGTTTCTGGACGGGTGGTGGCAATTTCAATTTCACCTGATCCGTCAACCAAAGGATATTTCATATGGTAAAATGCACCCTGCACATCTTTGTAAATAACCTCGATATCGGATAACGCCGTTTTCGTTGATGGATCCCAGTTGATGATATATTCGCCGCGATAAATCAAGCCCTTGTTATAAAGCGAAACGAACACTTCGCGTACAGCTTTTGAAAGCCCTTCATCAAGAGTGAAGCGTTCACGTGTATAATCAAGTCCAAGACCGAGCTTTGACCATTGTTCACGGATATGGCTCGCATACTCCTCTTTCCATTTCCATGTCTCTTCGACGAATTTTTCACGTCCAAGGTCATAACGGCTCACACCTTCAGCACGAAGTTTCTGTTCCACTTTCGCTTGTGTGGCGATACCGGCATGGTCCATGCCCGGTAACCATAAAACATCATAGCCTTGCATCCTCTTCATGCGAGTCAATATATCTTGAAGCGTCGTATCCCAAGCGTGGCCAAGATGAAGCTTACCTGTCACGTTAGGCGGCGGGATGACAATCGTATATGGTTCTTTTTTATCGTCACCCGTCGTTTCGAAAAACTTTCCATCAAGCCACCATTTATAGCGGCCTTTCTCTATCGTCTGCGGATCATATTTAGTCGGCATAGAAATTTGGTTCTCTTCCATATCATTTCCTCCTTTTTGGGCATAAAAAAAACTTCCATCATCACAAAAGGACGAAGGAAGTTGTTCGCGGTGCCACCTTTTTTCCGAAAAAGAAAAAAATCTCTTTCGGCTCTCAAATCGGATAACGGCTCTTCACCGGCCTTCGCTACTAAGTGGTTCACGAAGACTGCTCGCGGACGACTTCGGATGCTGCTGCCTGGAAACCTCGCACCAATTTGGTTCCCTCTCTGAAAAGTGCATTTCATCTTACTATTTCCGGTCTTTGCATTGATTTATATTCATATGTAAAATCATTGAATGCATATAGTATATAGTACAAAAAACATGGGGCTCCAGTCAATCATCTTTTCGCTTTCTTTCTCAGGAACCATCCCATTTGATACTTTCAAGTTCTTTTTCTTTATTTTATCCTCCTGGAACAGTGAATGTGACGGCTGTTTCACCTTTTCCACTGCCCACCCATAGAATATAAGAAGTCCTAAAAAGGAAGGTAATAATATGAAGCGTAGATATACTCCCTATACTTTACCGCCTTGGGTGAAGAAAATCCGCGGTGTCTGCCAGCAGTTCATCGTCCCCTTTATCGTGTTCCAAGGATTACGTACGCTGATTTTCCCGACTTTCTTCGATATGCTCCTGCTAATCGCCTTTATTTTCCTGGCCATGTCTTTGTATTTCGACTGGCTTTAAGTATTCCCTTACAGCAAAAAAATATACATGACTGGAGATGATCCAATCATGTATATTTAGCTTGGGGGTAATTGTTCTTCTTTGGCAGCCTCGGCAGCAGCCTTTTTCTGCTGTTCGATTTCTTCGATTTTCATCACCATATATTCAATATTTTTCAAAAGCCAAAATTGCCGCTGCAGTTGTGTAACATTATCAAGCTCTGAGCGATGGCCCCTTCCATCGGAGTAACCCTTCACTAATTCCAAAGCTGACCCAGGGAATGCCAGATAACTTTGCATGAGCAGCAATTCTTCTTCTTTCAACGGAAAATAACGAAAATAGTTATATAGCCAGTCTACGCAGTCATCGCATTGGACAGGATAGGTCCTGGCCGATTTAACGAGAAATGGCAGTAAATCGAAATGCGGCGGAGCCGTATTCGAATTCTCAAAATTGATGAAGTAGCCATATCCCCGCTCATCATAAACGAAATGCTTCATGGAAACCTTTCCGTGCGTGACCACGGTCCGAACCTTTTCACTATCCTTCGTTTTTTCATACCAGGTTTCAAACTTCTTGATCGAGTACTTCAGCGCCTGCGAAATATCAGTGTAGTAAGAACAAACCGTCAGTTCGAATGGAGACATATACCACTTCTTTTCACAGCTGACAATATACTCATCCATAAAGTCCTTCTCGTTATTCCAGGCATCAAGCGTCCGCTCATAATGGGCATCCCGTTCCTCGGTATCCACTTGTATTTCCTTAACGGAAAGTGTATGCATCCGAGCCAGCTCCCTGAACATTTGCTTATGTTTCTCATCTCGCTCCCCGTCCCTTTCATTATTGAGCCAGGGCATCAGGTAATATAAACGTCCATTATGAAGTACGGCATATCGCTGATCCATCGTTTGATAAATGGGAACGATCCGGTTATAGCCGCGATGGTACAGTTTTTGAACATTTTTGATAAAATCGATGCCGTTGTGCGGTAACATGGATTTCAAGGCAAATGTACCGCGATCACTGTATACTTTTTTTACACGCCCGAAGTCCTCAATATATTGTACATACATGGCATATTCCTTCAATACGGTCTCCGTGTCACGATCCCGATTGGCAGGCAGCTGATTCTCGTTTTCCCTCACGAGACCCACTCACTTTCTCTAAAAAAACTGAACGATCCGATCCCTCTGGCACCTAAAAAACAGGAGCAGACCATATGCTCTGCTCTCTGTCCTGGTCAATTCTTATATGCAACCGCCTTCGGTATATAGATGACTTGCCCTTCATGGACATTCTGATTCGACTCCAATTCATTGCTGAAAAGTATCGATTGAACCGTAACATCATATCGTTGAGCCAAGTCATCAAGCGTTTCCCCTTGCTGAACAATGCAAACCTTCATCCTTACCAGTTCTTCTTCTTGTTTCCGTCCGAATAGATCCATGATGGATAGCTGCTTTTCATCATGATCGGCCGTTTCTTTATCATCACGTTCCGCGGCAGGTTTCCTGCCTTTAAAATTCTTACCCTCCTTAGCCGGAGGCGCTGGTCTTTCCCTCTTTTTGAATAGATCGCTTATGGACGAATTGGATTCCTCTTGCTCCACCTTCACATTCTCATTAAGGATAGGACCCGCTGCAACGTCATCTTCCCCCTGCCTGATGACATCCTCGGTTTCTAAATTTGAAACTGGGCTATCTTGATGCTTGGTTGCATGACTTGGCTCTTCTACTACCTCCTCGCTCAATGTCACCCCAGGACTCTCCATCTTCTCCATGGAATCCTGCCTGCTTGTTACTTCCTCCAGTTGCGTCTCTCCCATTGAAGGTACCATTTCCGTGGAGTCAGGCGGATCGCCAATTACTTCTTCTTCTACAGCTTCTTCTTCCTCTCTATGCACTTGCACTTCCGTTTCCCACTCCTCCTCTTCAGGATATGGTGAAACGGGCATTTCAAAAACTGGGGCATTATGCTGATCGCTTAAATAAATCGGTTCCTCTTCTTCTTCTTCGTTTGCTTCAGAAACTCGTTTTGCCTCTGCAGAAAAAGGAGCGTATAACTCTTCTTCCTCCTCATCACGAAAAACAGGCTGAAAATCCGGAATTGGCGGCACTGCAGCTGCATAAGGAATATATGACTCATTTTCCCCATCCGTTTCTTCCTGTTCCTCTGTTTCCCCAACTTCCTGCTCGGTATCGAAACGTTCTTCCACATATGAATCATTATAGATTCCGGTTATCAAAAGGTCCGCCTGCAATTTCAAACAGTTATGCTCTGGCATGGCATAATCAAAGCTTTGAATCGTGACATCGACCTCATCCAATGAGGCAATCCGATTATTCGGAATCGTTATATCAACCGGAAAACGGTGTGTGAACTCATTAAGTCCATCGAGATGCCTCTCGACCTTTTGAACCGCTTTTGGCAAAAAGGTCTGCGAAAACTCCTCTTCTTCACCATTTTGCGAGCCTTTGTATTCACCGCTTAAATCTAACGAGCCTCGTATAAAAACATATTGGTCACTTTCTTGAATCGCCACATTCGGATCAAGGGAAATGGAATATAGCTCAGCCACTTCCTGTCCCTTCTGGAACCAAACGGATTCCTCTAAAGAAAATCGTAAATACGATTCATTTTCTTGCGACAAGACAACTCCTCCTTTCAGCTTCAGGAAACGGTACCTATACCAATATCAATCTATGAAGGAGGGAAGCTGTTTATTCCTTAAATTCCTGAGCCTTTTAAAAAGAAGGAGATTGAATTTTCAGGCTAAAATTAAGCTGGAGTATATCAATCGGCCTGTAAAATCCGGCATGGATCGGCCTATCTTCGGGGCTTCTACCAATTATTTCTTCCTTACGCCGATATAATCTGTTCTACTAACAATTAGTTCGGCCTCCTACTTTTGATTCGTTTCTTCCATTTACTGATTGAATTCAAAAAAACTGGCTACCTTTCTCCAAAAGCCTTTGGAAAAATGGCAGCCAGTTCAAATTTATTATTATCGAATATTGCAGTAGTTCATGAAGCCTTGCATCATTTTTTTAATTTTGCAAAAGCCTGTTCTGCCGCTGCAATGGTCTTTTCGATATCTTCATCACTATGTGCAGTGGAAAGGAATAAACCTTCAAACTGTGACGGCGGCAAGTAGATGCCTTGATTCGCCATTTCCCTATAGTAAGAAGCAAAGAACTCTAAGTCTGATGTTTTAGCTGTATCATAGTTTACGACTTCTTCATTAGTAAAGAAAAGTCCAATCATGGAACCGGCGCGGTTGAATGTATGGGGAACTCCGTACTTTTGCGCTGCTTCTCCAATTCCTTTTTCGAGCATATCCCCTTTTCGGGTGAACTCATCATAGGATTCTGGACTCAATTGGCTCAGCGTTTCAAGGCCGGCCGTCATCGCAAGAGGGTTACCAGACAATGTCCCCGCTTGATAGATTGTCCCGCTCGGGGCAATTTGTTCCATGAATTCGCGCTTGCCTCCGAATGCTCCGACAGGCAAGCCACCGCCGATTACTTTCCCAAGGCAAGTCAGGTCAGGTACGATGCCAAAATAGCCTTGTGCACAATTATAGCCGACACGGAACCCTGTCATAACTTCGTCAAAGATCAATAGAGCCCCGTATTGGGTCGTCACTTCACGTAAGCCTTCGAGGAAACCAGGTTGTGGCGGAACCACGCCCATGTTCCCTGCAACAGGTTCCACGATGATGCAAGCGATGTCTTCGCCAAATTGTTCAAACGCATATTTGGTTGCAGCAAGATCATTATATGCCACGGTAATCGTATTTTTTGCAATGCCTTCCGGTACTCCAGGGCTATCCGGTAAACCTAATGTTGCAACGCCGGAACCCGCTTTGATTAGCAATGAATCGCCATGGCCATGATAGGAACCTTCGAATTTCAGGATTTTATCACGGCCTGTAATGCCTCGTGCCAGCCTTAGTGCACTCATCGTCGCTTCGGTCCCTGAAGATACCATCCGGATCATTTCAATCGAAGGCACCCGTTCAATGACCAACTTGGCCAGTTCATTCTCTATAAGCGTAGAAGTTCCAAAGCTTGTACCTGATTCCGCTACTTTTTTCAATGATTCCACGACACGGTCATTCGTGTGACCCAGGATAAGCGGTCCCCATGAAAGAACATAGTCGATATATTCATTTCCATCGATATCATACATTTTTGAGCCTTTTCCACGCTCCATGAAAATGGGATCCATGTCCACAGATTTGAAGGCACGTACCGGGCTGTTCACGCCGCCTGGCATCAAATTTTTTGCTTCGGCAAACGCTTTTTTCGATTTTTCATATGACCGCATGATTCAATCCCCTTTTTCCGTTTCAGGTTATATTTTTTATATCATTGATTATCTTCGTTTATCCAGCGTGCTACCTCTTTTGAAAAATACGTAATGATCAAGTCGGAACCTGCGCGTTTCAAGCCTGTCAGCATTTCCATCACAATCGCTTTTTCATCAATCCAGCCATTTTGGGCAGCAGCCTTGACCATTGAATATTCACCGCTGACATTATAGGAGACAACCGGAAGATTAAAGTTATTCTTAACGTCCCTGATGATGTCCATGTAGGAAAGGGCCGGTTTCACGATTAGGAAGTCCGCACCTTCAGCAACATCGGATTCAGCCTCACGGAACGCTTCAAGGCGATTGGCTGGATCCATTTGGTAAGTTTTCCTGTCGCCAAATTGTGGCGCACCATTCGCAGCATCACGGAATGGGCCGTAAAAAGCCGAAGCATATTTCACCGCATAGGACATGATCGGAATATCTTCATAACCCGCTTCATCCAGACCTGTACGGATGGCCGCAACGAAACCGTCCATCATATTGGAAGGCGCAATGATATCGGCGCCGGCCTCTGCCTGGCTGATTGCCGTTTTGGCAAGAAGGTCAAGAGAAGCGTCATTGAGGATTTTCTCCCCTTCAACGACCCCGCAATGGCCATGGCTTGTATACTCACAAAGGCAGGTATCCGCAATGACAATAACTTCAGGATATTGTTTTTTAATAAAGCGGGTTGCCTCTTGCACAAGTCCGTTGTGATGAAATGCGCCTGTGCCCTGTTCGTCTTTATCATGATCAAAAGGGACGCCGAATAATATGACTGATTTAATTCCCAGACTCACGACTTCATCCATTTCGGCCCCAAGATTATCCATGGATAGCTGATAGATGCCTGGCATGGAGTTGATTTCATTTTTCACATTTTCCCCGTCGATGACGAAGATCGGATAGATCAAATCCTCTTTATGCAATTGTGTTTCACGGACTAATGCCCTCATGCCAGCACTTGCACGCAAGCGGCGGTGGCGATTGAATGGAATATTTTTCATGTTAAGGTTCCTCCCTTTTCCCTTCTTTTCAAGATGAAGCGTATTAACTCCGCAACCATGGCATCCGTCGTATAAACATCTGGACAGACATCGACGGATAGCCCATGTTTTTCAGCCGTTTTAGCGGCAATCGGCCCGATGCAGGCGATGATGATCCGGTCTATGTATGTATCCAATTCATGGCGTTTCATGATCTGTAAAAAATGATTGACCGTCGATGAACTCGTAAAGGTTATGATGTCGATTTCATGGTTCTTTATAAGATGCACCAGTATTTTTTCACTGCTTCGGGGAAGCACTGTATGATAAATAATCACTTCATCACATGATGCACCAGCTTCATTGATCGCCTCCGCAATGACCGCCCTTGCGAGATTTCCTTTTGCCAGCAGCACGCGTGACCCCGGATCAAGCCGGGTATTGAACTCCGCCACGAACCCTTCGGCAACAAACTGAGCTGGAACGAAATCCGCCTTATATCCATGTCGTTTCAGGGCGGCTTCTGTTTTGGAGCCGATTACGGCTATTTTCGGAAGCTTTAAAGGCTGGTTTCCAAGTAACTTAAAGAAGAAATCCACCCCATTTTGACTGGTCAGGATGATCCAGTCATATGAAAGCAATTCTTCTAACCGCTCTTGTACATCATCCATATGATCAGGAAGAGTGAACTCAAGCAATGGCACGAGAAGCGGCGTTCCGCCATTTTTCTCGATCGACTCTTTTAAACCATCTGCCTGTCCTTTCCCTCTGGTGATTAATACCTGATAATCCTTAAGGGGTTGAACGGGATTCATTACTGATCAAGCTCTTCTTTTACGCGATCGATCAATTCTTTACCGCCCATTTCGCTAATCTGTTTGGCAGCAGCATGCCCAACCGCCTCGGGATCAGCACCCTCAACCATTTCTTTATAAATCACCTTGCCATCCGGGGCAGCGACCAAAGCCGTCAACGAAACGGATCCATCATCTTTTGCCACCGCAAATCCGGCAATCGGCACCTGGCATCCGCCTTCCATTTTATCCAAAAAGGCACGTTCCGCTTCTACCGTTCTTTTCGTTTTTTCACAGGTCAATTTCGCAAGTTCCGCCAACAGATCTTTGTCGTCTTCGCGGCATTCAATGGAAAGTGCTCCTTGCCCAACTGCCGGAATGCAAATATCTTCATCTAAAAATTCCGTAACGATGTCCTGCTCCCATCCCATTCTTGATAGTCCGGCCGCTGCTAAAATGATGGCATCATAATCTTCCGTTTTCAGCTTATTCAGACGGGTATCGATATTACCGCGAATCCATTTAATTTCAAGGTCCGGCCTTCTAGCCAAAATTTGCGCGCCACGGCGCAAGCTGCTTGTACCAATGATGGAACCGGGCTTCAGTTCGGAAAGAGTTTCACCGTTTTTGGAAATCAAGGCATCCCGATGGTCCTCCCTCGGTGGTATGCAGCCAATCGTCAAGCCTGGAGGCAGTACAGCAGGCATATCTTTCATACTATGTACGGCCATATCAATTTCTTTATCGAGCATCGCTTGTTCGATTTCTTTAACGAATAAGCCCTTTCCGCCTACCTTGGAAAGTGTTACATCAAGGATTTGGTCACCCTTTGTGACAATTTCCTTCACCTCGAACTCGTATGGAACCCCAAGCTCTTTAAGTTGATCGATAACCCAGTTCGTTTGGGTGATCGCTAATTTACTACGTCTAGAACCGACAATTATTTTTCTCATAGTTTCCTCCTATGTATTCCAAAAGTGGAATGTTGAAAGGCTTCCAAAAAGGAAAAAGTTAATTAACACAATCATGAAAGATCCAATATTCAGAAAGGCTAGCGTCCTTCCATACATTTGTTTCCGAATTTTCAAGTATAAAAACACACTGTAAGCGATAAGCAAAATGAATGAGCCGATAATCTTCATGTCCAGCCACGATACCCCAGGCACTTTTATATAAGCCCATTGAATCCCCAGGATAAGGGAGACCACCAATAATGGAACACCTATTACCGCGAGGACATAAGACATATGCTCGAGCTTGGTTAAATCGCCGAGTCGAAGCAGGCGTTTCCCCCATTTCTTCCTTTTCAGTAAATCATATTGAATTAAGTATAAAAGTGAAAAAACGAAAGAAAGCGTGAATGCCCCATATGATAGGATGGCAAAAGTGATATGTATGAGCAATAGCTCAGAAACCAGGCGCTGTGCAAGCACTTGAGATTCTATCTGAACAGGTGCGAAGGTATGGATGGCCATGACCATGAAACCTAGTACATTCGTAAAAAAGACCGTAAAATCGACTCTTAGCAATCGGTTAATGATTAAAGATAGCGATATGAGGACCCATGCATAAAAATATAAGCCTTCAAAAATCGTCAATACCGGGAACCTTCCCGTTTTCAACACATATAGAAACAAAAAAATTGTTTGCAGTACCCAAACAATAGAAAGCAACCAGAAGGCGACCCTATTCGCCTTCTGGTTATTATTAAGGAAATCGATAAAATATAAAAGCATACTGACGGCATACAACAAAACAGTGGCTTCATGCAATCTTGTCATTAGTAATTCCATATCTACCTCATTACTGGACAGGAACTGGATTCAATAGGGATGGCTTGGAGCTGTTCCGTTCTTTTTCATCCGCAACCAGCTGGTCCTCAATCAATTCCTCTAAATGGAAGATTTTCACGAAATTATTCAATTGCTCTTTTGCATTCGGCTCATCTGCCAGCTCTTTTGCATAAAGAATCGGATCTTTCAGCATTTGGTTGATGATGCTTTTCGTATGCTTGTTCAGAACTTTTTTGTCACGTTCGCTCAAATGCGGAAGCTTTCTTTCGATGCTTTCCATCGTTTCCTTCTGTATCGTTAAGGATTTTTCCCGTAAAGAAGAAATGACGGGAACCACACCAAGCAAATTAATCCATTGGTTGAAGTCCACGATTTCCGCTTCGATCATCAATTCTATTTTCTCGGCAGCTTTTTTACGTTCTTCGATATTGGCTTGCACGATCCCTTCAAGATCGTCAATGTCATACAAGAAGACATTTTCCAGCTCACCCAATGTTGGATCGAGGTCACGCGGCACTGCGATATCGACCATGAAAATAGGACGTCCTTTACGAAGCTTATTGACGAATGACATCATTTCTTTTGTTACAAGAAGATCTTTCGATCCAGTGGAAGTAATCAGGATATCGGTATCCACTAAAGCGCATTGCAGCTCTTGAAGCTGTTTCGCCGTACCATTGAATCTCCCGGCCAGGTCGACCGCTTTCTGGAAGGTGCGGTTAATGACTGTAATGCTGTCTGCGCCATTGCTATGAAGATTTTGAATGGCCAGCTCACCCATCTTACCGGCCCCAAGAATCAATACATTCTTGCCGTTCAGGCCTCCAAAGATTTTTTTTGCAAGCTCGACTGCCGCATAGCTGACGGAAACGGCATTGGTATTGATTTCGGTTTCCGAATGAGCTTTTTTAGCTAATGTAAGGGCTTGCTTGAAGAGATGGTTAAAAACGGTACCGATCGTATCTTCCTTCTGACCTAACAGATAGCTTGAACGTACTTGTCCCAAAATCTGAGTTTCTCCCAGTATCATGGAGTTCAAGCCGCAGGTAACTGAAAATAAATGCTCGACTGCCCCATCGCCTTCATAAATGAACAGATATTTAGAAAATTCTTCTTTATCGATATTAAACCATTCCGAAAGAAATTCCTTTATATAATACCTGCTTGTATGAAGCTGGTCACCGACCGCATATATTTCCGTCCTGTTACATGTTGAAATAATAATGTTTTCCAAGATGCTTTTTTTATTTTTAAGAGCTTTCATTGCCTCGGCAAGTTCGGCTTCGTTAAACGATAGTTTTTCCCGAATTTCTACAGGGGCAGTTTTGTAATTTATACCAACCGCTAGAATATGCATCCTTTTGTTTTGCACCCCCAAAATTTTTCATGTAAATTTATTATACCATGTACTAAAATGGTTTCACGCAAATAATATGAACAGTTTATGAAAACGTATGCTACCATGGAAAAGACAGCCAAAACGCCTGAATTGTTACAAAAGGTGTCTAAGCGGTTTTGTATGTTACATACATATTTCGACATTGTGTACAAAAGTACCATATCAAAAATGGCAAAAAACTTCAAGTAATCGAATTGCATAGGAGGATAAAATGAAAACGCAGCGTATTTTCCCAGGAATCGTTTTAATCGGTTTCGGGCTCTATTTTTTTCTTGAACATTCCCAAATCGAAATCTTTCCAGGTTTTTTCACCTGGCCCACTTTATTATGTATAGTCGGTGCCGCCTTCCTGATTCAGGCATATAGCGGTAATGAATATGAGTCCATCCTGCCAGGCGTAATCTTACTGGGGTTCGGGGCTCATTTCCACATCGTCGAGAACCTGGATATTTGGCCGGATAATATAGGTATCTTTATTTTAATCATCTCGCTGGGATTTATTCTCCGGGCACGTAAAACAAAATCTGGAATGTTTCACGGCATGGTAATATTCATCATCTCGATCACTTTATTATTCTATGATAAAATCACAACGTCTTTCGGGTTTGTTGATACAACTACTGCGAATATCGAAAGGTTTTGGCCATTTGCCTTGATGGCAATCGGGATTTATTTTTTGGTTCGAAAAAAGTGAAAATCATGGATTGGCAATTTTCACGAATTCCATAAGGAAAAGGGTATTCCAGTTGCGGAATACCCTTTTCGTTTACATATATTTCTTAAGGACGCCCCATGCTTGTTCCTTACCTTCGCCTGTTTCACCAGAGAATAGAAGCAATTCATCTTCTTTTTCCATATTTAACGTCTGGCGCGTGATTTTCAAGTGTTTCTGCCATTTGCCTTTTGGAATTTTATCCGCTTTGGTGGCAATAACGATCCGGGGCAGATCATAATGCTTCAGGAATTCATACATTGCGATATCATCCTTTGTCGGCGGATGACGCAAATCGACGATCAGAAGCGCAGCGCGAAGCTGGTCACGGGAAGTGAAGTACGTTTCGATCATCTTTCCCCAAGCATCACGCTCCGTCTTGGATACTTTTGCATAACCATAACCCGGTACATCCACAAAATGGAGTGCTTCATTTATGATATAAAAATTCAAGGTCTGCGTCTTACCCGGTTTAGAGGAAGTGCGCGCCAAGTTTTTTCGATTGATCATTTTGTTGATGAAACTGGATTTCCCAACGTTGGAACGGCCTGCCAAGGCAAATTCCGGTATTGGGGTATTTGGATATTGTTCAGGCTTCACAGCACTGATGACAATATCTGAACTCGTCACTTTCATTCGTTCACACCTACCAATGCATGCTCAAGGACTTCATCGACGTGTGAAACTGGAACAAATGTTAATGCTTTACGGACACTTTCCGGGATATCATCAATATCCTTTTCGTTATTTTGCGGGATGATGATTTTCGTAAGTCCTGCGCGATGGGCCGCTAAAGATTTTTCTTTAAGCCCGCCGATCGGAAGAACCCGTCCGCGTAATGTAATTTCGCCTGTCATGCCTACCTCTTTTCTGATCGGCCTATTTGTAAGGGCCGATATTAACGCTGTTGCAATCGTGATGCCTGCAGAAGGGCCATCTTTTGGGACCGCACCTTCGGGGACATGAATATGAATATCATATTTTTCATGGAAGTTCGCATCAATCTGAAGTTTCTCGGTTTTTGAACGGACATAACTGAAAGCAGCCTGGGCTGACTCTTTCATTACATCGCCAAGCTTTCCTGTCAGGATCAGCTTGCCTTTACCTGGTGATAAGGAAACCTCGATCTGCAGCGTATCGCCACCTACCGACGTGTACGCTAACCCATTGGCTACACCGACTTGGTTCTCGACTTCCGCCTGTCCATAATGGAACACGGTTTTCCCTAAAAACTCCTCGACATTCTTTTCAGAAATGACGACCCGCTTTTTATCTCCGGACACGATGATTTTTGCAGTCTTCCGACAGATGCTTGCTAGCTGTCGCTCCAGACTCCGAACGCCGGCTTCCCGAGTATAGTAACGGATGATTTTTGTTAGAGCTTCCTCACGGATTTGCAGTTGTGTCTTCAATAAACCATGGTTTTCAAGCTGTCTAGGCAGCAAGTGATCCTTGGCTATATGAAGTTTCTCTATCTCAGTATAACCTGCAATCGAAATGATTTCCATACGATCACGAAGCGGACCGGGAATCGATCCCAAATTATTCGCCGTCGCGATGAACATGACTTTGGAAAGATCGTAGGTTTCTTCAATATAATGATCACTGAAATTATGATTTTGCTCCGGATCGAGCACTTCCAGCATCGCTGCTGATGGATCTCCCCTAAAGTCATTGGACATCTTATCGACTTCGTCCAGTAAAAAGACAGGATTGATCGTTCCGGCTTTTTTCATGCCTTGAATGATCCGTCCCGGCATCGCCCCTACATATGTGCGGCGATGTCCGCGGATTTCTGATTCATCGCGCACTCCACCTAAAGATATACGGACGAAATTCCTATTCAGGGAAGAAGCGATCGATTTAGCCAGGCTGGTTTTCCCGACCCCTGGCGGTCCCGCCAAGCAAAGGATCGGTCCCTTCAATGAATTGGTCAATTGCTGGACGGCCAAATACTCAAGCACCCGCTCCTTCACCTTTTCCAAACCATGGTGGTCCCGGTTCAGGATTTTTTCGGCTTTATGAATATTCAAGTCATCTTTGGTCGCTTTGGTCCAAGGAAGCGAAATCAGCCATTCGATATAATTGCGGATGACAGAACTCTCGGCTGAGCTCGAAGGAACCTTTTCATAACGGTCCAATTCCTTTAACGCCGTTGCTTTGATGTGCTCAGGCATATCCGCTTCTTCTATCTTTTCGTTGAGGACCTCAATTTCCCCTGTTTTTCCTTCTTTATCGCCCAATTCCTTTTGGATCGCTTTCATTTGTTCCCGTAAATAATATTCCTTTTGAGTCCGTTCCATCGAACGCTTAACCCGCTGGCCGATCTTTTTCTCGAGAAAAAGAACTTCTTTCTCGTTATTGATGATTTCGATTACACGGCTTAAACGCTCTTTCATATCAATGGTCTCAAGCACTTCTTGCTTCTCCTTCAATTTCAAAGGCAAATGTGAAGCGATTATATCCGCCAATCGCCCAGGCTCTTCAATATCCGAAGTGGACGAAAACGTTTCACCGGTTATTTTTTTGGACATTTTTATGTATTGTTCAAAATAATCCAGTAGTGTGCGCATTAATGCTTGATGTTCAGCATCCTTTTCATCACTGTCTTCATATATTTTAATCTTGGCACCATAATGTGTCTCATAATCGTAAAATTCAATGACTTCTGCGCGGTTCAACCCTTCCACCAACACCCGGATTGTACCATTCGGAAGCTTCAACATCTGTTTTACCTTTGTTAAAGTCCCCATTGTAAATAAATCCTCTTCACCTGGTTCGTCCAACGAAACATCTTGTTGTGTCGTCAAAAATATAAGATGGTCTTCCACCATTGCTTTCTCAAGGGCTTGCACTGATTTATCTCGGCCTACATCTAAATGAAGTACCATCGTTGGATATACAAGCAGTCCTCTTAGCGGCAGGAGGGGGACGATGATTTCTTTATCAGTCATTTCCTGACACCTCCATCTAATTAGTATCGTCGTTGTAAACTATTTACCAATGTTCTCAACCTTTTAACAATTCTATCCTATTTATATAGCAGTGTCTATTCGTTTACCCTTAACACGTTTCGACTGCTTTTATTATCTCCAATATTGGATAAAAAAGCACGTCTGAATGCGTGTTTATTTTTACGTCAGGTTTGTCGGGAACGCCAATATGGTCCTTAAAATGCCCCGGTTCCATTTTTTAGCCGGGGCATTTCCTTTATACACTTTCTTTTTTCGATAGGTCCAAGGTTGTAAGGATTTGTTCCGACATCAATTCTTTTTTCAGTGCCTGATCCAGCACTTCTTTTACATTCGAAACGGGAATGATTTCTATATCCTTGATTTCAGATAGAAGCGGCTGCATGTTTTCGGCTGGGATGATTACTTTCTTTGCCCCTGCCAGTTTAGCCGCCTTGATTTTCGGAATGACACCGCCGATCGGTTTAACGCCGCCATGAATGCTTATTTCCCCAGTCATCGCCACGGTGTGATCAACAGGGATTTTATATATGGCCGAGTATATGCCTGTGGCCATTGCAATTCCTGCGGAAGGGCCATCAACTGGACTTCCGCCCGGAAAGTTCACATGGATATCGAATTGATCGGCAGGCACTCCCATCGACCGTAAAACCGTAATGACATTTTCTATCGAACCTTTTGCCATGCTCTTGCGGCGAACCGATTTGCCACTCCCGCCGCCGATACTTTCTTCTTCAACGATGCCGGTAATGTTTATCGAACCTTTTTCATCAGAGGCAGCCATGACCGTAACCTCGATTTCCAGCAACGCCCCGCTGTTGGGACCATAGACTGCAAGACCGTTGACAAGACCTATTTTAGAATTCGATTCTATTTTCCTGTCCATTCTTTGGGTCAGCTGGCTGCTATGGGCCATCCAATCTATATCTTCTTCTCTGATAAAAGTCCTGTTTTCATTAATTGATATTCCTGCAAGAGTCTGAATCATGTTGACGGCTTCCCTGCCATTTCGGGCATAATCCGAAATCGACTGCAAGCCTTTTTCACTGATGGTAATACCCACTTTGTCAGAGGCATTCTTAGCCACGGTGATTATTTCTTCCCGGTCAAGTTCACGGAAAAACACTTCTATGCATCTTGAACGTATCGCAGGCGCGATTTCGTTTGGCGTTCTTGTTGTAGCTCCAATCAGCCGAAAGTCAGCAGGGAGTCCATTTTTAAAAATATCATGGATGTGAGTGGGAATATTTTGATTTTCCTCTTGATAATAAGCACTTTCCAGAAAGACCTTGCGATCCTCCAATACCTTTAACAGTTTATTCATCTGTATTGGATGAAGCTCCCCTATTTCATCTATGAACAGTACGCCGCCATGAGCATTGCTGACTGCACCCTGCTTTGGCTGCGGAATGCCTGCCTGTCCCATTGCCCCGGCTCCTTGGTAGATTGGATCGTGCACAGAACCAATGAGCGGATCGGCAATCCCTCGTTCATCGAACCTGGCTGTGGTGGCGTCCAATTCAACGAAAACGGCCGAATTCTTAAAGGGGGATTTTCCATTTTTCTTCGCCTCTTCCAAAACAAGTCTGGCAGCTGCCGTTTTCCCTACCCCTGGAGGACCGTAAATTATCACATGCTGGGGGTTCGGCCCACATAAAGCAGCTTTTAAAGATTTAATCCCATCTTCTTGACCGACGATTTCATTAAATGTGCTTGGTCTAACCTTTTCTGCCAATGGCTCTGTTAACGAAATCGATCTCATCTTCCGTAATTGGTCCATCTCTTTACGTGAATCACGGTCAATGGAAACTTTTTGTGTCCGCTGGCCTTTCAATAAGTTCAAAAAATACAATCCAATAATGATCCCAAAAAACAGCTGGATAAACAACGCCAATCCTGTCCAATTCATCGTATTCCCTCCTGCACTCTCCTAGTTTGTCATTTCTGTTAGTATCTCCTTTGGGAGGGCGAAATTATCCAAGAAATTCGTGTTGAAAATTTTGGCGTTTTTATCCTAAATAACAACAATTTTAAAAAAAGACAAAGAAAAAGACTGCCAGGATGAACTGGCAGTCTTGCTTTTCCATATTATCAAGCAGATGTTTTCTTTTCTTGTCCTTTGATGGTTGTACCGTCTTTTAGGACGAGCTTTGGAGATTCATTTTTCGAAATCGTGCTGCCTGTGATTATGCATTTTGCTACATCATCACGTGAAGGCAGATCGAACATCACTTCAAGAATGATGCCTTCGATGATGGAGCGCAGACCACGTGCACCAGTTTTACGTTCAATTGCCTTTTTAGCAATTTCACTTAGCGCTTCCTGTTCGAATTCCAACTCAACATCGTCAAGCTCAAGCAATTTTTGATATTGTTTAACAAGGGCATTTTTCGGCTGTGTAAGGATTTCAATCAAAGCAGCTTCATCCAATTGCTCAAGAGTCGCAATTACCGGAAGACGTCCGATGAATTCCGGAATTAATCCGAAACGAAGCAAGTCTTCAGGAAGGACTTTGGAAAGCAATTCTTTTTCTGCAATATCATCCTTTTTCACGTCAGAGCCAAAGCCGATGACTTTTTGACCAAGACGGCGTTTGATGATCGGCTCGATGCCATCAAAGGCACCGCCGCAGATGAACAAAATATTGGTCGTATCGATTTGGATGAATTCCTGATGTGGATGTTTACGACCACCTTGAGGCGGAACGCTTGCAACCGTTCCTTCAAGTATTTTCAATAAAGCCTGTTGCACACCTTCACCAGACACGTCACGTGTAATGGAAGGATTTTCGGATTTACGGGCAACTTTATCGATTTCATCAATATAAATGATGCCTTTTTCCGCTTTTTCCACATCATAATCTGCTGCTTGGATCAATTTTAGCAGGATGTTTTCGACATCTTCCCCAACATATCCAGCTTCCGTCAATGAAGTGGCATCAGCAATGGCAAAAGGAACATTCAGTAATCGCGCCAATGTTTGCGCAAGAAGGGTTTTCCCGCTTCCCGTCGGTCCGATTAGGGCGATGTTACTTTTGGAAAGCTCCACATCGTCGACTTTGCTATTGGAATTGATACGTTTATAATGGTTGTAAACAGCGACAGCCAAAGATTTCTTTGCCTGTTCTTGTCCAATCACATATTCGTCAAGAATTTCGCGGATTTCCATAGGTTTAGGAACATCTCTGAATTCTACTTCTTCATCAGTGCCAAGCTCTTCCTCGACGATCTCCGTACAAAGTTCTATACACTCGTCACAAATATAGACACCTGGACCAGCAACCAGTTTACGGACTTGTTCTTGTGTTTTACCGCAAAAAGAACATTTTAACTGTCCTTTTTCATCATTAAATTTAAACATGTACGTTCACCCCTTTAAATACTCTTCCAACTCTATTACATAGCGGTACCCAATCGTAATGAAAAAAACTAGGCAACCATCTACTTAAACATTCCAAAATCCTAAGTATGTTTTGCATTTTATCATGTTCTTGGAAGTTTAGTAACAAAAATGCTCACGGTCCGAGTTGTTAAATAAGTACAATAATCAATCAATATGTATTTGCCCTTTACCAGTATGCCCAAAACCTTGGATCTTTAAAAGCAGGATTTGCTGTATAAATATGTATATGCGGTATTAGAACTAATCTACACCGAAATCCAAAAAAAATCAATCAGGAAATAACCGATAATTAAAATTCACACTAATTCTCAATATGTATAAAACAAGGCACGATTACTCGCGCCTTGTTTTTTTAAAGAAAATATTTTAATCTACTTATTTAATAAAAATTATTTTGCGTCAACTGTTTTGCTGTTTTCTACCAAGAAGTCAATCGCTTTCTTAATTTTAAGATCGCCTTTGATTCCTTCTAAGTTTCCAAGAGCTTGTTTGATCGCGTCAACTTCCATATTGTACATAGTAGCCATTTGTGCAAGTTCAGCTTCTACATCTTCGTCAGTAGCTTCAAGTTTTTCAACTTCAGCAATCGCTTCAAGAGTTAGGCTCGTACGAACTTGTCCTTCAGCTTCTTCTTTCATTTGCGCTTTTAAAGCTTCTTCGTCTTGACCTGAGAATTGGTAGTAAAGCTCCAAATTAAGACCTTGAGATTGAATGCGTTGAGAGAACTCATTCATCATGCGGTCAACTTCATTTGAAATCATTGCTTCAGGAACGTCTATTTCTGCACCTTCAACAGCTTTACCAATTACAGTGTTTTGAATGAAGTTTTCTTCTTCATGTTTTTTGTCATGCTCTAATTTATGTTTTGTTTTTTCTTTAAGTTCAGCCAAAGTTTCCACTTCGTCGTCGACATCTTTCGCGAACTCATCATCCAACTCAGGAAGTTGTTTTGTTTTGATTTCGTGAATTTTCACTTTGAATACTGCTGGTTTACCTGCAAGTTCAGCAGCATGGTATTCTTCAGGGAATGTAACTTCGATATCTTTTTCAGCGCCAGTTTCAAGACCTACAACTTGCTCTTCAAATCCTGGGATGAAAGAGTTTGAACCGATTTCCAATGAATGGTTTTCTGAAGCTCCGCCTTCGAATGCTTCACCATCAACGAATCCTTCAAAGTCAAGAACAACTGTATCGCCTTCAGCAACTTGTCCTTCTTCTTTAACGACAAGCTCAGCTTGACGCTCTTGCAAAGTTTTCAATTCGTTTTCAACATCTTCGTCAGTTACTTCAGTATTGAATTTTTCAACTTCAACACCTTTGTAATCTCCCAATTTAACTTCAGGCTTAACTGTTACAGTTGCAGTGAAGATCAGGTTTTCGCCTTTTTCCATTTTCTCGATGTCGATTTCTGGACGATCTACAGGCTGAATTCCAGCTTCTTCGACAGCATTTGCATAAGCATCCGGAAGAATGATATCAAGCGCATCTTGGTAAAGTGATTCTACGCCGAATTTTTTTTCGAACATTTGACGTGGCATTTTACCTTTACGGAAGCCAGGTACATTTACTTGTTTCACTACTTTTTTGAAAGCTGCGTCTAAACCTTCGTTTACTTTTGCAGCGTCAACTTCGATTGTTAGTACGCCTTGATTACCCTCTTGTTTTTCCCATTTTACAGACATGTGTTTCCCTCCAAAAAATCTATATACTTCAATAATAAGCATTGGATGAATATGCTTTGCAAGTGTTAACAAGTCATCCTTCAAATATACCCAAAAAATATTGGGGAAATCGTCAAAATTAGACGATTATACATTACAACCACTACATTATACCACAGGATTAATCTGTTACAACAGCAATAGCTTAAATAATGGGATAAGAAATTTCTTCAATTTCTTTTATATAGGAAAGAATATCCGCAACACTTTCCTCATCAGCATGGTAAATGTCCGCTAATTCCCTCATGAAAACTTCCCCGGTCATGTATTCTTCCGCCAAGGCATGGTAGGCAGCTGCCCACGCAGGCAAGCTTTCTGGTCCTGGTTCAAAAGGAAACAATAAAAAAGAATGACGTTCAATCAAACTATGGACCATTTCAAATAAGCTCGGATTGTCCTGACTGATTTCCTCTTCGGTCAGTCCGGTTACCTTCTTATAGAATGCCGTCTCCTTCAAACTTTTCAATTCCCTTGGTATGACCGACTTTGATTGATTGAATTTCTTCAACATCACTTCCTCGTTATATTCCTGGTCGATAAGGATGTTTAGGAGCATCGTTTTAAAGAAAGGGTGTCCCTCATCTTTTTGTAGAAATTCTTCGATTTGAGGGATAAATGGTCGAATATTGATATTCGTGAGTTTTGAAATGACCATAAACATTTCATTATCCGTTTTCCCTTCAAAAAGTTCATCCTCCTGCAATTCCTCTGAAAGCTGCTGCTTTTGCCTTTCCTTTTCCTCTTTTTTATCCTCGAGGGCCCTTTTACTGAACTGAAGCATCTTTTCAAAATGTTCCTCTTTATCAAAAGGGATTTGGTTTTCTTCAAATAGCAGTTCGATCGTCGTAACCATTTCCTGATGCTCGCCTAATTGCAGCAGTACCATCAAATAAATATTGATCAGTTGAAAGTAGTCGCCGATGCCTTTATTCAACATCTCTATACACAACTCTTTTGACTCCTGGTAATACTCAAGTTCGACTAATGAGACCACTAGTCCCATGCAAACTTCATCATTTTCGGGCTCATGCTCCCTGGCTTGGCTGAAAAGCTGTGCAGCCGCTTTAAAATTTCTGTTTCCAAGCTCATCCAGCCCTTTTACAATCAGCCTTTCACCGAGATTTGGAAAGGCGATAATTTTGGTTTCTCCGACCTTCTTTTCGTTGTTCTCATCATCCATCCTATTTTCCGCCTCACCGTTCGCTTTTTGAGAAACAGTTTAGCATGTAATAGCTGGAAACACAAAAAATTATTTGCCTGATGAACGCCTTTTCGTCATTCCCCGATAAAAAAAATCCCGCATCCTATCAATCATGAAAGGAGAACGGGAAATGACATTCTTCAATTAAATACTCGATATAGCCTTTTTTTGAGATTCATAGGCAGAAATCTCTTTATCATATTGAAGCGTTATAGAAATTTCATCCCAGCCTTTGATGAGCATTTCCTTCCAATATGGATGAATTTCAAAGCTTGTTTCAAACCCTTGACCATCCTTCAATGTCTGATTGGGAAGGTCGATCGTCAATTCATAATCTGGTGCCGACACTCTCTCCATTAAATAGTTTACTTCAGTCTGGGTTAAAGCGATGGGAACCATGCCATTTTTCATGCAATTACTTTTAAAGATATCAGCATAAGAAGGAGCGATGATGATATCGAATCCGTAGTCTTTCAATGACCAAGGGGCATGCTCACGCGAAGAACCGCAACCAAAATTCTCACCTGCTATTAAAATGGACGTGTTTTGATTATGGGGCTGATTCAATTCAAAATCAGGACGTTCCTTTCCCTTTTCATCAAAACGCCAGTTATAGAATAAAAACTCGCCAAATCCGCTTCGCTCAATCCGTTTTAAAAATTGCTTTGGAATGATTTGGTCCGTATCCACGTTTTTACGGTCAAGTGCCGCCGCTCTTCCTTTATATATAGTAATGGGTTCCATTCTCTGCACCTCCGGTTAATTCGTATTCTTAATGGACTTGTTCAGTTCTTTTCAAATTCCTGATATCGACAAACTTCCCATGAATGGCGGCCGCGGCAGCCATGGCCGGACTAACCAGGTGTGTTCTTGCTCCAGCTCCTTGCCTGCCTTCAAAGTTCCGATTACTTGTGGAGGCACAATGCTCACCGGCCGGAACAACGTCAGGATTCATGCTCAGGCACATGCTGCAGCCCGATTCACGCCATTCGAAGCCCGCTGATTTGAAGATCTCATCCAACCCTTCATCTTCCGCTTGCCTTTTGACACTTTGTGAACCGGGAACGACCATCGCCCGAACCCCTTTATGAACAGTTTGGCCATCGATCATTTCTGCGGCTTGCCGTAAGTCCTCAATGCGTGAATTGGTGCACGATCCTATGAATACATGTTGGACGGGAATTTCCGTGATCGGCATGCCTTCCTTAAGACCCATATACTCAATGGCCCGATTCAGTTCTTTAGGATCCATGATATCTTCTGCGAAGGTAGGTACTTTTCCGTCCACTCCACTAGCCATTCCAGGATTTGTCCCCCAGCTGACCATTGGTGAAATCAGACTGCCATCAAGAATGATTTCTTGGTCATATACAGCATCCTCATCACTGGAAAGTGACTTCCAGTCCTGAACACACCGCTCGAACTCTTCTCCCTTCGGCAAATATTTACGACCTTTCAAATAAGAGAAAGTTGTTTCATCCGGAGCTACCAGCCCGGCTCTTGCCCCGCCTTCGATCGACATATTGCAAACCGTCATTCTCTCTTCCATTGACATATCCCGGAAAACTTCCCCACAATACTCAATGATATGTCCCGTACCGAAATCGACACCGAATTTAGAAATTACATATAAAATGACATCTTTCGCCATCACGCCATGACCAAGCTTGCCATTAACCTCAAGCTTTAATGTTTTGGGCTTTGTTTGCCATAGGGTTTGTGTGGCCAAAACATGCTCGACCTCACTCGTACCGATTCCAAACGCAATCGAGCCAAACGCACCATGTGTGGAAGTATGACTGTCACCGCATACAATCGTCATCCCTGGCTGTGTAAGACCTAATTCCGGCCCGATAACGTGAACGATACCTTGATCCGGGCTGTCTAAATCAGCAAGACGGATACCGAACTCCTTACAGTTTTGCTCAAGCGCCTCTAATTGTTTCCTTGCAGTATCATCCTCGATGAAATAGCGATTAACGGTTGGCACATTATGATCCATTGTCGCGAAAGTGCGGTCGGGTCTCCTGACTGTGCGTCCTTTTAATCTCAAACCTTCAAATGCTTGCGGAGAGGTCACTTCATGAATATATTGAAGGTCTATATAAATTAGATCCGGTTTATTCTCCTCTTCATTTACAATATGGCGATCCCATATTTTCTCTATAATCGACTTTCCCATCACTATCCCACCTCGATCAATCTTGTATTTTTTTAAAAAACACGGCCTAATGTTAGGCCGTGAAAGAAGTTTATGCGTAAGCTCCCATGATGTTGGAAATGGCTTCCTGGTCTAAAAGATTTGCTTTAATTTCTGCAATCATTTCTGATGTAGAAGTAATATTCGGTTGGCCATTTGCGATATCGCCTGTTCTCAAGCCATATTCAAGGACCGTTTCCACCGCCTGCTCAACGGCTTTCGCTTCATCTTCCAAACCAAAGGATAGACGCAGCATGGAAGCCGCCGATAAAATCGTCCCAATCGGATTGGCCAGATTTTTACCCGCGATATCCGGTGCAGAGCCATGAATCGGTTCATATAGATTTGGCCCTTTTGTTGATATGGAGGCGGAAGGGAGCATTCCAAGCGAGCCGGTCAATACCGACGCTTCGTCGCTTAAAATATCACCGAACATATTCTCCGTCACGATAATATCAAATTGTTTCGGGTTTTTGATCAATTGCATGGCTGCATTATCAACAAGCATATGTTCAAGGGTTACATCCGGATAGTCCTTGGCAATTTCTTCAGCCGTCTCACGCCACATCCTGCTGGATTCAAGAACATTCGCTTTATCCACCGATGTTACTTTTTTCTTGCGATCCGACGCTAATGCAAAAGCAAGTTCAATGATGCGTTTCATTTCGCTTTTCTGATAGAAAAGTGTATCGACGACCGCCTCTTTCCCCTCTTTTTCAACGCGCTCACTTGGCTTTCCGAAATAAAGGCCGCCAGTTAGTTCCCTGACAATCACGAAATCCACATCTTCAATGAATTCCTTTTTAAGAGGAGAAGATTCCGACAAGCTGGAATAATAGCTGATTGGACGGATGTTAGCATAAAGATTCAAATCTTTCCGGATTTTCAGCAACCCTCGTTCCGGTCTTAGGTGCGCAGGCTGGTCATCCCACTTAGGTCCTCCAACGGCCCCTAATAATACCGCATCGCTGTTTTTACAAATCTCCACTGTTTCATCCGGCAGGGGCGTACCTGTGTTATCGATGGCCCCGCCGCCAATCTCACCATATTGAAATTCAAAATCGTGTCCATATCTTTGGGCAACGGCTTCGAGGATTTCTACAGCGCCTCTTGTTACTTCTTTCCCGATGCCATCTCCTTGAAGCACCGCAATATTCCTTTTCATCGAAATCTCCCCTTCCTATAGTAATACTGCTTTTTCTTCTAGTTCCTTCATGATGATCACACGGTTCACAGCATTCAAATATGCTTTGGCGGATGCTTCCAAGACGTCCTGATCGAGACCGCGGCCGCTTGTTTCCACTCCGTTATAATTAATTTTCACAAAAACCTGGGCAAGGGCATCCATTCCGCCGCCCACCGATTGAATTCGATAATCCAGCAAGCTGATCTCGCCGCCCAAACATCTTTCAAGCGTGTTGTATAAGGCTTCTACACTTCCTGCACCTGTAGCCGCTTCCTGAATCTCTTCATTGTCGCCTTTTTTCAGCGTGACCGTCGCAGTCGCCGTCTGATGGGTACCATGGGAAATCTGTAAGGAAACCATGTCATAAAAACTGATATCCGTCGCTTTCTCTTCAAGCACCAGCGCAACGATATCTTCATCTGTCATCGTCTTTTTATTATCGGCCAATTCCTTGAATTGGACGAATAACGAGTTCATTTCCTCATCCGTCACCGTAAATTTCAACTCTTTTAATCTTTCTTTGAAAGCATGGCGTCCTGAATGCTTTCCTAAAACGAGTGAATTGGACGAAACCCCTACCAGTTCAGGTGATATGATTTCGTATGTCGTTTTTTCTTTTAACACGCCATCCTGGTGAATGCCAGATTCATGTGCGTATGCATTGGCACCAATAATGGCTTTATTAGCAGGAACTTGCATTCCCGTAAGGCGGCTGACCAAATCACTGGTCCTTTTAATTTCATTCAATACAAGATCCGTTCCCGCTTGATAGAAATCTTTACGGATGTAGAGTGCCATTGCCACTTCTTCGAGCGCCACATTTCCGGCACGTTCTCCAATTCCGTTGATTGTGCCTTCGACTTGCGTAGCCCCGCCTTCGATGGCCGCCAATGAATTGGCTGTCGCCATTCCAAGATCGTCATGGCAGTGTGCGGATAAACTAACTTTATCAATAGAAGGAACATGTTCACGAAGGTACCTGAAAATGTTTCCGTATTCGATTGGAGCTGCATACCCTACAGTATCCGGGATGTTAATGACCTTGGCACCAGCTTGAATGACCGCTTCAACGATTTCAGCCAAATAGTCAAGTTCTGTACGGCTTGCATCTTCTGCAGACCATTGCACGATCGGAAAACGCGCCGCTCCGTACTTAACCATTTCAACCGCCTTTTCAATCACTTGCTGCTTCGACATTTTCAACTTATATTCACGATGAATGGGCGAAGTGGCGATGAACGTATGCAATCTTGGTTCTGCGCCGCCCCTTAATGAATCCCAAGCAGCATCAATATCGCCTTTTACAGCACGCGCCAGCCCTGTGACAGAGCTGTTTTTTATTTTGCGCGCGATTTCCTGTACGGAGTTGAAATCCCCTTTGGATGCTGCCGGAAAACCGGCTTCGATAATATCAACACCCAATCTTTCAAGCTGATAAGCAATTTCAAGTTTTTCGGTAAAATTCAAATTTACACCGGCTGATTGCTCCCCATCTCGAAGTGTAGTTTCAAAAATATTAATTTTTCGCAACGGCTACCACTTCTTTCTCTTTTTGTTGAGGTTTCACGAATGGCATCATTTTTCTTAATTCACGGCCAACCACTTCGATTTGATGTTGGTTTTCACGATTATTGATCGCATTGAAGACTGGACGATTCGCTTGGTTCTCCAAGATCCATCCTTTAGCGAACTCACCGTCTTGGATGTCTTTCAAGATCGCTTTCATTGACTCTTTCGTAGTTTCCGTCACAACGCGTGGTCCAGAAACGAAATCTCCCCATTGAGCTGTGTCAGAAATGGAATAGCGCATGTTTTCCATACCGCCTTCATACATAAGGTCGATGATTAATTTAAGTTCATGTAAACACTCGAAATATGCTACTTCCGGTTGGTATCCAGCTTCTGTCAAGGTTTCGAATCCAGCTTTCACAAGGGCAGTCAATCCGCCGCAAAGTACTGCCTGCTCTCCAAATAGATCCGTTTCCGTTTCTTCCTGGAAAGTGGTTTCCAAACCGCCAGCTCTTAAAGAACCGATTCCCCGAGCGTACGCAAGTGCCAATTCCCTTGCTTCACCCGTTACATTTTGATAGATGGCGAATAATGCCGGCACCCCTGCACCTTGTTCATATGTACGGCGAACAAGATGTCCCGGACCTTTTGGAGCGACTAATAATACATCCACGTCTGCCGGAGGAACGATTTGATTGAAATGGACGTTGAATCCGTGTGCGAACATTAACGCTTGACCTGCACGCAATACCGGTTTGATTTCTTCTTGGTATACTTTCGGCTGAGTTTCATCCGGTAATAGGTTCATGATTACGTCCGCCTGTTCAGCTGCTTCTTTCACTGTGTAAACATTAAAGCCGTCTTCCACCGCTTTATCGAATGATTTACCTTTCCTGATTCCGATGATTACATCTACACCGCTGTCACGTAGGTTTTGTGCGTGTGCGTGTCCTTGTGAACCATATCCGATTACCGCTACCTTTTTATTGTTGAAAAAATTCTCGTTTGCTTCTGCGTTATAATATACTTTTGCCATAATAATTACATCTCCCTTTTCATCATTGTTTTTGTTTTGTTTTTTTGTTTTGGTTTATACGATTGTCGCACTCTTAGCGTGTGCAATTTGCATTCCACGCGGGATAGCGGCTGTCCCTGTCCTTGCCAATTCCTTGATGCCATATGGCTTGATCAGTTCAATGAAGGCTTCGATCTTATCCGATTCCCCAGTGATTTGAACTGTCAGGCTATCTTTACTGACATCTATAACTGACGCTCGGAAGGGTTCGATGACTGAATAAATCTCAGCTCGGGTTTGCGTGGTCACCAATATTTTGATGAGTGCAAGTTCCCTCGCCACAATCGATTGATTCGTAATATCAAATACTTTCAAAACATCGATCTGCTTATTCAATTGCTTGGTGATCTGTTCAATGACAGCTTCGTCATCAACATCGACCACGAAGGTCATCCTTGAAATGCCATTCTGTTCGGAGGGTCCGACAGTCATGCTTTCAATGTTATAATTTCTTTTCGTGAACAGGTTCGTAATCCGATTCAGGACGCCTGGCCGGTTGTTCACGGTGAGGCTAAGAATTCCCTTCATTGATTAAACTCCTTCCATTTCATCAAGCCCTTTTCCTTGTGCTACCATCGGGAAGACATTTTCGTTTTGTTTTACACGGAAATCAATTAACACCGGACCATCAGTCTTTAACGCAACATCCAGGCAGTTGCTTGCCTCTTCCTCCGTCGTCACTTTGTATCCTGGAATTCCATAAGCATCGGCCAATTTCACGAAATCCGGATGCGATTGAAAAATACTGTGTGAGAAACGGTTATCATGAAAGAGTTCCTGCCACTGTCTTACCATCCCGAGTGCCCCGTTGTTGACGATGATGATCTTGATTGGCAGATTCATTTCGGCAATGACCGAAAGTTCCTGCAGGCACATCTGGAATCCGCCATCCCCCGATATGGAAAGCACCGTCGCTTTCGGATTCGCCAGTTGCGCTCCGAGAGCCGAAGGTAGGCCAAAGCCCATCGTCCCCAATCCACCGGAAGTGACCCATGAATTCGGTTTGTTAAACGGATAGTATTGTGCTGCCCACATTTGATGCTGTCCAACATCCGTCGTAACAATGGCCTCCCCATTCGTTTTTTCATGAAGCATCTGGATGACACGCTGAGGTTTCAGTACGCCTTCTTCATGTGTATAACGCAATGGGAACTCTTCATTCCATGCCGTCAGCTGCGTTGTCCATACATCAATTTCCGGTTTCTTGCCATTTTGCGCAATCAATTCCGCCAGTGCTTCCTTGGCACTTCCGACGACCGGAATTTTTGTCTGAACATTTTTACCGATTTCCGCTGGATCAATATCGATATGGGCCACTGTTGCATGCTGTGCGAATTTCGCTAGATTCCCAGTCAATCGATCATCGAACCTGGCACCGATATTGATTAATAGATCACATTTTGATAACGCCATGTTTGCTGCATAGCAGCCATGCATACCACCCATTCCGATAAAGAGAGGATGTTCGGCCGGAAAGCCTCCAAGGCCCAATAAAGTGTGGACGACAGGAATGCCTTGCTGCTCGACATATTCCTTTAATAGATGGGAGGCCTTTGCATGCAGGACTCCTGCCCCTGCAAGAATGACCGGTCTTTTCGCTCCGCTTACGGCTTCAACAAGCTTTCTGATTTGTAAGTAATTAGGCTTGGTCGTCGGCTGATAGCCAGGGAGATCCATTTCTGGCTCCTTATCCGTCGATTCACCTTCTATAATGGCCATATCCTTAGGTATATCGATTAATACTGGACCGGGGCGGCCGCTTGAAGCGATATAAAAAGCTTCTTTTATAATGCGCGGAAGGTCTTCCGGCTTCCTCACCTGATAGTTATGTTTTGTAATCGGGGTAGTGATCCCCAGTACATCAGCTTCCTGGAATGCATCCGAACCAATTACACTGGTAGCAACCTGACCCGAAATTACCACAAGCGGTAAAGAGTCAATCATTGCATCGGCCAAACCGGTGACAATGTTCGTTGCCCCTGGACCGGATGTGACTATGACCACCCCCGGCTTGCCGGTAATCCTGGCGTATCCCTCGGCTGCATGAATCGCACCTTGTTCGTGCCTTGTCAAAATATGAAAAAGTTCTGAACTGTAAAGCTTGTCATAAATCGGCAATACAGATCCACCCGGATAACCAAAGATGACTTCAACATTTTCCTTTTTCAATGCATCCAGCAGAAATTCGGCTCCACTATAATGTGTCTTTCCACTCTTCCGATCAGCAACAACTGACTTTTGTGTCATTTCGTAAAAACCTCCTTCACTTTTCCACTAAATGTTTTCCTAAGATTCAGAATTTTCAGCTTTTTAAGCATACAAAAAAGCCTTTTCACCCCAAATGTACTTGCACTCGGCAAGTTAAAGGGGTGAAAAGGCTTGATGAGCCACTCCACGGTACCACCCTTTTTCGCATGAAACTCCATGCGCACTTTGAATAGCCTACACTATTCTCTGTTTTGGTAACGGGTACTGGTACGCACCCGTTCAGCCCTACTAGTCTGACGTTCAAGCTGAAACTCCAAGGTGAGTTCATCTTTTGGGACAATACCGGCTCTCAGCTACCCGGCTCTCTGTGACTGCCTTTTTAAAAGACTACTTATCCTCTTCAATGCTTTTCGCATTATTCACATTTTTTGAAACGCTTATGTTTGATGTCTTGTATTTGTGATTATCTTACGTGTATTTAAGGTAGTAGTCAACAGGTTTTTTGAAATTTTTTGATAATTCCAAATTGAAAGATTTGTTGTATACGCTTACATACCTATCATGACCACATTCTACAAAAGAAAAGTTTTTTCAATTTTTAATCAAAAAAACTTCAACTGCCCCATTACATTAAATTTCTCCACTGAAATATCCTCGCACTACCCACATGATGCCAGCCACCAGTAATGATTTTCTCAAATTGCGGAGGTGAAGATTATCCAAAAAAAGACAGAGGGCTGAACACAGGTGATATTACTCATCCCCTGGTCCAGCCCTTTGGTTCATTTAGCCAATACATCCTCGTATTCTGCATTTTTTTCAAATTGTTTTTGAACGAACGAACATACCGGAACAATTTTCAGTTTTTCCTCCCTTGCGAACCCTATTACCTTTTCAACAAGGGCATTTCCTACCTTTTGCCCGCGAAGCTTGTCAGAAACAACGGTATGATCGACCGTGATTTCATCATCACCTGATTTAAAGAATGTGATTTCCGCTAGTTTCTCACCAGATTCTTCGACAAAAAAAGAACTTTCACCTTTTTTGATATCCACCATCTTGATGACCTCCTTATAGTTCCTCTTTATCATATCTCACAAAATGGAAATTAAACAAATATTTAAAACGCAATCGAAATTGAATGACGTAAAGTACTTCCAAGAGTTTCAAGCTAGCATTGACCATGTGAAGTTTATTTACAAAATGAAGGTGGCTGTTAAATATTTTTTCAAGGAAGGCAAAAGACAAAACTTGATCGTTCTTTTCCTCGCTGCTGATATGCACTTCCGGTAAAAACTAAGTTTTTCCATAGCTGACGTGTAAAATACTGAATGAAATTATTTTTAAAAGGTTTTAATTACTCTTTCAAACCCAAATGAAATACAGTGCTTTTCAAGCTTTCGTTTTTTGATAGCTTTCACTTAATGGAAGAAATCTTTCCATGATGATGTAAGAATAAGTGTATAATAGTAGAAACTAAAAAAACTGTCCTATAGGTTAGGACAGTTTTAAACTTTTATGAAAACAAAATATAAAATGATCATCGATAACAATACGACCATAAAAACAGCGATCAGAATGACGTGCGCACTTGAAGGCCGGAACGTCCCTTCATTGATTTGCCGCTTCTTCTGAAGATAACCGAATGTCGCCAGAACTGTAATCACAAGGCCCAAGGCACACGTAAACATCCCCAGCACGATACTGATCAAGTCAATCCGGTCATCCCGATGCACACCAATCGTAAAATGCAGGCTTGTCGCCAGAAAACCAACCCCCACTATCGCAATCACCGTTCTTATCCACGCTAAGAAGGTGCGTTCATTAGCAAGATGCTGCTGGGCATATTTCAATTGGTCTTTCTCCATGTCATCACCTTAATCGCACGATTTTGATCAATCTTAAAAAATCATCTTTTCAGTAGCCGAAAGGCCCTGAACATAGACCCCACAAACATTAGCCCTGCACCGCCGAGCAATAAATATATACATAGTGTTTTATCAATGACATTCAAAGGATAAAGCAATGCCCCCAGCGCAACGACTGCTCCTATCCCCGTTATGGCCCATCCTATTTTTTTCATTCGCAACTCCTAAAATTAATTATTTAGTGAAGGTCCCTGGTTTCCCCTTATTTTAAAAAGTCCCCTCATTACTAGCTTAAACCATTTAAAAACTAACAACAAGTGAGATCCCCTAATTATCTTCACGCAAAAAAGAGCCATAAATGACTCCCTGTTTTGAACACGCCCAAACCCAGCCTTTTTTTATCCTTTTCCATATATTCGTTTATTTTTCTTCTTCCCACCCATACCCGAAGTTCCCTTTTGCAAAGGGTGGCAATTCCGTGTATCAGGAGACCAATCCCCACCCTCCAAAGGGATGAAGGAACCACCAATAACCAGGAGGCGGGAATCGCGGAGAATCTCTAAAGGCTGCAAACAAGTCAGTTGGATTTCATTCTATTGTATCCCCGTTCTTCGTACGGCTGTATTTTTTCCAGCCACTCTTCTTCAAGTTTTTTCAATTCCCGTTTAGCATCAAAAAAACCTGTTTCTTTCGGTTTCAATACCTGCAGTACCTCAAAAGAAAAAGCATCTTTCCCATATTCGTTCCACTCACCTTGCAGCACTTTATTCGTGTTTGTTCCGATTTCCAATTCAAATTGTTTCCCCTTCAACGTCTTTAAATTCCTGGTGCTTCCGATAAAGACTTTATTATTTACCGTATTTCTTATTTGATATACACCTGCTTCAACTTTCGTTTCTTTATATAATTGCTTCAATTCTTTTTTTCGATCCATATTTCTTGCCTCCAGTCATCATTTCTTCAGCCAATATTGGCTCCCATCAGCCTTTCTATCCAAGAATCCATATTCTATTAAATATCTTCTCAATAGAACATGATCAGGATAAACGGCACCCAATATTTGATTGATTTCTTTCTCTTCGTATTTCCGCTCTTTTTCAAATCGGTTGATAATTTCTTGGAGAATGATCAGTCTTTGTTTTTCCTTTGGCGGGAAAGACTTTAATGTATCCTGACTGCCTTTAGGGAAGTATTTTTTCAGTACAGCCACCTTTTCATCCTCGGTAACGTTATAACGATCATCGACCATCCTCGCTTTTTGATGAAGCGGGATGAATGCCGGCGCATGTTCATCTTTATCTTTCAAAAGTTCCATCAAGGCTAAAAACAACTTAGCCTGACGCTCTTTCTCTTTCAACACAAAGCGATGGTTCCTAATGGTGGAAGGACTCCCAATCCCCATTTCCTCCTGAACCTCAGCATCATTCTTCCCTTGGTAAAAAAGGCGAAGCAGGCGATTTTGATGGTCCGTGAGACCCGTAAGTTTTTTATCGAGATCAATCAAGTAATCGAAAACGGAGCGGTGTGCATGTTCAATATGAATTCCCATATACCTCTTCGCTTCATAAAGAACCCCATCTTTCGGGTATACGATCCCCTTTTCAATTGCATTTCCACACAGCAAACAAACATATTGATTCTCACCTTCGATATACCCTTGTTTAAGCTCATCCTGAGATGCACTCCAAAACATTTCAGCGTCCTTCATTAAACAAACACTTCCCTAAAAAGTTTATAATATAATAAACATAATATTAATTTGTTTGCTTTATGTCAATGTTTTTCCTGTTTTTTATAACTCCAGCAACCTGAGATCATAAAAAAGATTAATTAGAATTAGATATAAAAAAAAGCATCCGATCACGGATGCCTTTTTTTCTGTCATATGAAATTTCGTTAGAGCTCATTAAGTATTAGCTTGGCACAAACTTAAGTATTCCTTCCAGATAAACACCTTGTTCTTTTCGTGTGCATTCCCTCAACTTGATTCTTCCTTCTTTTTCTAACTCCTTGGCTAATTGGACCACTTCAGTTCCACCTTCGGTTATTTCGACTGAGAAGAAATTGCCCCGAGTGGAAGTTTGAATGAACTTAAATAATTTATCTTTATTCATCGAAACATCTCCTTATTTATAACAAGTTCGACATAAAAGGTCATCCACCTGCGATAAATATGAAATAAAAAACATCTTGCTGCATATCATCCATAAAACAAAAAGAAAAAAGCCAAAACCTTTTAAAGGTTTTGGCTTTAAGTTAGCGTCCCAGGAGAGATTCGAACTCCCGACCGACGCCTTAGAAGGGCGTTGCTCTATCCAGCTGAGCTACTGAGACATATCGCTATTTTTCTTCAGTTCAGTATAACGGCCACTTTTCGAACTTAGACCGTAACAGTAATTCTTATTATAACTTAGTATAATACTCATTGCAATACTAGTAATATTTAATTTTGAAGAGTTTTAGAACATCCCTGCCATTAATTCAATAATTATCATGGTATTTGAATGAAGTTTGCAGTAAAAAAATGGAGAATACACTTTATCGAACAATTAGAAGTTAACTTATTTCTACTTCAACATCTGATAAGCTTTTTTTGGTCATACGAAAAAACCTTCTATATAGAAGGTTTTCGTAGCGGGATTTAAATCCACTAAGTTAGTGTCCCAGGAGAGATTCGAACTCCCGACCGACGCCTTAGAAGGGCGTTGCTCTATCCAGCTGAGCTACTGAGACGTTTATGATATAAGTTGCGGTAAAACTTATGTATTACCTTAACTGTTCCCTTAGGACACTTCTTATTATAGTAGGATATCAAAAGAAAGTCAACGGCTTTTCATAAAAAGTTTTTTCTTTTTTACGAACCAGGAAGCGGGTAAAAACGCTTCCTGTTCATAATACATGAAGTCATTCCATTTGATAAGCATTTCTTAGTTCCTCAACGATTTTTCCTTCAAGGTCATAAAAGATGATTTCAAGTTGGTCATTTCCGATATCCAAAATGGCATAGGTTTTCTCTTTTCGTCCACGCGGCTGCCGTATGCTTCCCGGGTTGATGAAGAGCTTGCCGTCAATCAATTCTGAACCCGCAGCGTGGGAATGGCCAAAGCAAATAATATCCGCCCCTGTCTCTTCACTTTTATATGATAGGTTCATCAAGGTCATATTTATGTTATAGAGGTGTCCATGCGTAAGGAAGAAACGCTTGCCTGCAATACTCTCGACAATATCATTCGGATATGCCGAATCATGGTCACAATTCCCACGAACGGCTAAGAACTCCGACATGTGGGGGTCATTTCTTTCCAACTCTGAATCACCGCAATGGATCATGGCAGCAACCTCTTGTTTATGACGGTCGGCAATCATGCTGATTTCATGAGTTAAGCCATGACTGTCACTCATTATTAGCACTTTCATCGTCACATTCCTTCTTCCCTTTTTAGAAATGGATCAAGTTTTTCATCCAGAGCCCTCAATGCGTTGGCACGGTGGCTGATTTTGTTTTTTTCCTCTTTTGTCAATTCGGCGTTTGTTTTGCCCTGTTCCTCAACAAAAAAGATGGGATCATAACCGAATCCATTCGTTCCTGAAGGCTGTTCTGTAATCAAGCCTTCCATCGTTCCCGATACCGTAATCGTTTCCTGGTTGGGTGACGCTAGCGCCAAGGCGCAATAAAACCTCGCCGTCCTATCCTCTTTCGGCACGCCTTCCAGCTCCCGGAGGACTTTTTCCGTGTTTGCTTCATCACTCTTGGACTCTCCAGCATAGCGCGCAGAATATACGCCAGGACGGCCCTCCAATGCATCTACAATCAATCCGGAATCATCAGCAATGACAAAGTGGCCTAGCTGATGGGCAATGGCCTCTGCCTTCAGGATCGCGTTTTCTTCAAAAGTCGTGCCTGTTTCCTCGACATCAGGAGCATCCGGTACATCGAGAAGTGTTTTGACTTCATACCCTTTTGCAGAGAATAAGCTTTCGAACTCCTTGGCTTTCCCTTTATTTTTCGTTGCAATGATTACTGTCTTCATTTTTCATTTCACCCTTTTTTATTTTATCGGCATGAAGCTCATTATGGGCTAAGAAAGAATTCGCTGTAACTCGTTATATGTAAAAGCCCCATCTTCTCCAATGCCAAACGGACGAATCCAGCGCTGCCCTTCACAACAACGGCCGCTGGATTATCCAGATAAGTTAAGTCTAACACAACTCCCACATCTGCAATAACCCGAAACTTGTAATCTAACGTTTGTAATTTTCACTATGTTCAATATGGATATTAACTTTTATGTTATTTATTGAAGTCTTATCAAAGGAATTAATAATTTTATTATCCCACTTATTGACATGGTATCTGTATGCCTTTTCACTGATGTTAAAAAGGTCTGTTTTGATTTTTCCCCCTGTCTCCAACGTCTTCAAAATATCTTCCTTAATTTTTATTTCCACCTTTTTTTCGATTTTTTCCATATCAAAGTTATCTATATTTTGTTTCAATATCCCATTTGCTCTCACTTCTAGATCATATAAGGGTTTCTTTTGCCGCTCCAACACCATGATGTTTGTTTTGGGGTCCATGATTTCAACACTTACCTTTTGTTCGTTCAGCGAAAAGAACATCACTGTCGCCTTATTTTCAACCCATTTTAAGCCTATCAAATCTTGTTTACTTACGAACCCTTTATATTGCTGCTTTGATACAACATAGCCGCCATTCAACGTTGGTATCTTCTTTCCTTTCCCTCCCTCTGAGAAATGATGCTCATTTATGACCAAAGAGGGAATTAAAATGGAACCAACCGGTTGATAAAACTTCGAAACCAGTTCACTGAATTTTAACGGTGATATGAAATAGTTCTCATTAATAACGGTCTCTGGCCTTTGAATGATCGTGAATAAGTTAGGAAGATTAAAGAAACTATCACTGTCAAACACCTTTTTAATATCCTCGTTCGTAACGAACAGCCATGAATTGTATCGCAATAAAGGCTCTTTCCCTACATATTCAATGAAATCCATCATTTTATTCTTGATTATACGCTCACTTAAAATGAAGGAGTTAATATGCCCGATATACAGCGGTAATGCGGCATGTTGTTCTAATTCGGTAAATGCTTCCTCAATACTTTCCCCTTTACCTTCCCCAATGACAACAGAAGATTTTTCTTGTAATATAGCGGCCCCCTCCTGTTTTGCAATATCCGCAAAATTCAACGCTTGAAAGTATAAGATGAATTCACCCTCCTTATAATCGATCCCTAGGGCTGTTCCATATGTTTGGGCATGAATTTCCTTCATTCCCCAACATCCTGTCGTCAGTAAAAGTTGACAGCCAATAATCATGACTGCAATTAGCCTTCTCATTTGTTTGACTCCTTTTGAGGTTCATTATCAGTTGACTGAATAGCTTGATTCCGCTGTCTTAACATCCCATCCGGAAGCCTGAATAAGACTTTTAACATATCCGATTTATTTGGTTTGGAAAGTGGATTCACAAAAGGCTGGCCGAAACTTTCCAAGGAAACCACAACAATCAAGACAAGGAATATTCCCATGAAGAATCCAAACAAGCCTAAAAACGCTGAACACGCAAATATGAATAACCTTATAAGAACGATATTCCCAGCAATATTCTGATTGATTAAGGTATAGCTTGCGAGAACTGTAACAGCTATTATTACAAGCATGGAGGGTGAAGTCAGCCCTGCCCGAATCGCTGCATCACCTATGATCAACCCACCCAATACAGAAACTGTCGGACCTACAGCTTTTGGCAGGCGAAGACCAGCTTCTTTAAATAGCTCAAACAATATGATCATCATGAAAGCCTCCAACGAAGCAGGTATCGGCAATCCCTGTCTCGTGATTGAAATCGTCGCAAGAAGCGAAAAGGGAATTTGGTCGAATTGATAGGAAACTAACGCTATAAAAAAACCAGGTAACGTAACCGCTACAAATAAGGCGACTACACGAAGAACGCGCATGAAACTGATGTAAAAAAAGCTTGCATGTGCGTCATCAGCAGCGTACAGTAACTGATTAATGCTTGTAGGTCCGATCAAGCATGTGGGATTCCCATCCACCAGGATGGCAAAGCGCCCTTGATTCAAAGATTCAACAACATAGTCCGGTCGACCGATATAATCCATTAAAGGGAAGATGGAAAATTGAGTATCATACAGGTGCTCTTCAACTTGGTAACTGCTGACTATGATATCAACCTTTAATGAATCCAATCGTTTTTTAATATCCATAAGAATAGAGGGATTAATAATGTCATCTATATAAAGTAACAATATTTTAGTTTTACTTCTTTTCCCGACTGTATATTCAATGCATTTAAGTGTTGACGTTTTTAACCTTTGGCGAATTAAAGACATGTTATCCGATATATTCTCAACAAATCCATCTCTAGGTCCGCGAATGGAAGATTCTATATTGGACTCTTCCGGACTGCGCTTAGGGGAATTAGCTAATGGGGTATAGTAAATTTCATTAGAAGATTCATTAATGATGATTAGGTCTCCTGAAAAAAGGATGCTTTCTACTTCCTCTTTTAAATCGGAGTTTTTTTTTAGCATACTGATTTCCATAATATTGCTTAATCGGTCAATTGTTAATTCTCCATTTTCTTGAACCGCTTTTGATATTGTAGGCAGTATCACTTCATTGATGAATTGCATATCGACTAAGTTTGGCGCATATAAAAACCCCAACAAATAACGACCTTCAGGATCAAATGTTTTTTTTCTTAAAACAACATCAGAGGAATGTTCGAACCATTTTTGGATTTCGTCAATGCAAGAAGGAGTTCCATTCAATTTTCCCTTCCTCATAATGTTTCACCTTTTCCTTTTCCCTTTTTTATAATAAGAAATAACAGTATAATTGCAGCACTCAAAAGAAACAGACTACTGATTGGAAAGAAATATTTGTATATAAAATAAAAAAATGAAGTGGCATCCCAATGGATTAGCGTCCCAAAAACAATCATCAAATATAGGGAAAGCAGTATCCACTTCTGATGTTTTGAATTTGAGATTAATTTATATCCTATAAATAAACATAAACTTATTCGAATCATGGCACCTGAAAGCCATTGGAAAATCGACAGGAAATCGAGTCGAGTAATATAATAGCCAAACCTTAACAACTTCCATTGTTCATAAGCTGGATTCCTCATTTTCACTGCTTCCACAGAACCAAATTCTGCAATCGCTCCCATGAGGGGCCCTAACGTAAGCATGATTAAAATTACACCAACTAATAAAAGCCACTTGGCTTTTAGCTTACCTTTCAGGTAAGGAGTCAAAAATAGAAAAACGATAATTTCTAAATATCCTGCACTCGTATACAAAATTCCATTTAGAGTATTGCGATACCCGCTTTCAAATATCGGGAACAATAATTCGTAATTCTTATTACTCGTATTCCCCAACCCCACAAATATCCCGAAAAAGGTGACGAACGGAAGAAACAGGAAAGCCAAAGTACTTATGGTGCGTATTCCTTTATAAGTTGCAAACATACAAGTAAATGTGAATAGGCTAACGACTACGATGTTTGGTATGTCATGAGTATAATTAGCCTTTGCCCAAATCACTGTAAATTTGACGGTAATGAAGGCGTTAAATATAAAGTACAACCCAAATGCTATAGAGAAAACATATGTAACTAAAGGTGTAGACCATTTTTTTAGAAAAGCGATTATATCTTCTTTATCTAGTTTTTTATAAATATAAAAAATAAATAGGGTCCAAACGATACAGGGAACAACACTGATTATGACACTTATCCATGCGTCGCGTTGAGATGCGGTTAAGATATTGGGAAGAAGCAGGACATGTACCATGAATCCTGTATTCATAATGATTAAAACATAGATGTGTACAGCCTGAATGACCTTTTGATCCATAATATCCCCCCATTGAAAGTAATTTCCCCTTTTAAAAATTTATTTATGTAAAAACTTTCTCATGATACGAGAAATTGCCTGGCAGGGGTAGTATTTTCATCTCATGCAATAATTAAGATGTATAGGCCCTAAAAGAGTCGTAATTCAATTCCGGAGGCAAAAAAATAAGAGACAGCTTCAGGCTGCCTCATTGTGCTATTTCGAATATAATATCGTTCTTTAAAAACTGCCTGTGTTGACTTTCTCTGGACGGACCACCGGTTCGGATAATTTCTTTCCTTCTTCATTGAGAACATCGGCGCTGCCCTGCACTTGTACTTCAACGCTTTCTATTCCTTTCTGTTCCGTTAAAGAAAGGACCAAGGCATCAAGGACTTCTTGTGATACCTTTTTCTCTTTAAAGCTTCCAAGGATATTTTCGTTAAAATTGAGGCTGACCTTACCTTCTGCCACTTTAGGCTCGTCAAGTAAAGCTACATCACTCATGAACCCTGTTTGCAGGTTAGAACCCGAAGGACTCTTCGTTAATTCCTGAATGACTGCTGTTACATTATCAGACACCGTTTCACTGATCCTGCGCGTCACCGGAACATAATAAGTATACTCCTCGTCACCGCCTACATAATAAACGGTCAGTGCTTTTGTATTGGAAATGTCGACTACGTCACTCGTATCGATATTGATTCCTGACGACCTTGAGATATTTTCATCTATCGGTGTGCCATTGACCGGCATTTCGGAAATATCTTCCCCATTGATTCTCATTTGGATTTTTTCGACCGAGTCGAATTGTGTCAGGGTCCATGTAATGGCTTGAAGGATTTTAAGTTCATCCTCTTTCTGATAGTTTTTGAACTCTGGCGAAAAGTCCGCTACAGCCACTCCGTCTTTAATGTTCACGCTTATTTGGGTATCGGCAGGAATGACGGCCCTGAACCCATTCGGAAGTTTATCCGTGACTGGTCCGTTACTGACAAGGTAATCAAGGGCCTGTTTAGCGACAGCTTCCGATTTAGGAAGTTCCAATGTCTGTGGAACCACATACCCGCTTTTATCAATTAAATATAACTCCGTCTTCACCGTTTTCGATTCAACAGCGCCTTCTTCTCCATCAGCCGCCGGCTTTTCCTCACCATTCGTTTCTGTTTCTTTCAATGAAGATTCATCCTCGACTAAAGAAACATCCTTTGGCGGATCAATTTCCTTTTTCTCTTCACCGCCAAATAATCCGCAGCCCGAAAGCCAAAAAGAAGATGCCAGAATGGTCACAGCCATTGTTACTTTTGATTTATTGGACATAAAATCACTCCTAGGACAGTTTGTACTCCTATTTATACGAGCCCTAGGGGAAAATAGACCAATTATTTTTCTCTCTGATAATGGAGCCGGGCAACTTGCACGTACTGCTGCATCTTTGTCAGCTTCATTGGGATTTCAGGAACTCCTGATCGGAACAATCGAATCCCTTTCCCTTCTGTCCCTTAAAGCCTATCCATGCTTCCATCTTCTCTAGCGATATATCCATCCTGGCTTGCAGCTATATACATTTTTCCCCTCCGAAAAAAAAGACTTCCAAATGGAAGCCTTATAAGTGATCAATTTTAATTGTTTCGATGTCATTGACATGAATACCGAGCCAGCTCGACGCGATGGAGCCGAACATATCTTTTGAACCGGTTGTGTAAAAGTGATGAACTGGACGGAGCTTGCTTTTATTGATTAATTTATAGTAATCCAATATGACACTTGCCTCACGGGCCGTCTCTTCCCCAGAGGAAATGACTTGTACTTCATCCCCCATATAGGAAGAGATTACAGGCCCCAGCAGCGGATAATGGGTACAGCCAAGGATCAATGTGTCGATCTTCGTTTTCTTCAACGGGTTCAAGGTTTGTGCCACGACCCTATTGACGATACCCCCTTGAAACTCCCCGCTTTCCACGATTGGGACAAATTTCGGACATGCCAAACTATCTACTTTCACATCGGAATTGATGGAAGCAAGCGCGTCATCATAAGCTTTGCTTTTTACCGTGCCTTCCGTACCAATAACGCCAATATGCAAGGAATCAGAAACTTTCAATGCCGCCCTTGCCCCTGGATGTATGACACCCAGCACAGGAATCGGAAGTATTGCCCTGATCTCATCCAATACGGCTGCAGTCGCCGTATTGCAAGCGATGATCAGCATTTTTATATCCTTCTTCATCAAGAACCTCGTCATCTGCCATGTGAAGGTTTGGACATCTTTTTTTGTCCTCGGCCCATAAGGGCATCTTGCTGTATCACCTAAGTAAATTATATTTTCATTTGGTAGCTGACGCATGACTTCTTTAGCAACTGTCAAGCCGCCTACCCCTGAATCAATGATGCCTATCGGTTGTTTCAAAAAACTCGCCTCATTTTTCTTTCATTTCTTGATGTAGTTTTGCTAGAATCCCTTTGAGGGACCTTATGTCAGATTCGTTAAAATTGACTAACACGCCACTCAAGTACTGTTGTCGTTTATTAATTACTTCTTCGATAATCCGTTCACCCTCTTCAAGAAGGTGAATTCGAACCACACGCCGGTCCTTTTCATCCCTGACACGCTGAACAAGCTGATGTTTCTCCATGCGGTCAATCAGATCCGTCGTTGTGCTGAAGGCGAGAAACATCTTCGTGGACAATTCGCCAATCGTCATGTCGCCTGATTCAAAAAGCCATTGCAAAGCCACGAATTGAGGAATGGTAATTTTATAATCATGGAGAATTTCTCTTCCCCTTTGCTTAAGCCATGTCGATACATAGCGCAATTCCTTCTCGATATCGGCTACATATGCCGCCTGCTTCTCTTCATCCATACACACAGCTCCCCACTTCATGAAACTTATCATACTACCATTTTGGATGAAAGTGAAATGATTTTCAAGATTGATTGCCTGGAAGCATAATGAAACCCCATACATAAAAATAAGCAGCATCCAAAGAAGTCAAAACAACCAAGTTGCTTTGCCCTTCCTTATATGCTGCCAATAAACGGGAGAGAAATTATTTATAAGGCTTACGTATTAAGAGTTAACACATTAAAGCTTAAGTTCTCCCATACGAAGGAGTTCTATGACTGCCTGCGAACGTCCTTTAACTCCAAGCTTCTGCATCGCATTCGAAATATGGTTTCGAACTGTTTTTTCGCTAATAAACAATTCACCTGCGATTTCTTTTGTTGTTTTGTCTTGTACTAGTAACTCAAATACTTCTTTTTCTCTTTTGGTGAGTAGTGGCTTATGAGTGAATTCGTTCTCCTTCAAGTAATGTTACCCTCCTTGCCTTCACCAGCATAAAACCCGGAGTGGGTGTCTATTTAGTCAAGATATAGTATGTCGGCTAGGGCAATGGAGTGACTCTTTTGCTTGTCTAAATGGAAATATTTTTAGGAATGTTCAGCTCTGTATGCCACATCGATCGCTTCATCTCTTCCGTCCAAGCTACGGGCCTTCCGGTGGCCTTGGAGACTTGTACAATCGTCCCCCTGCCCGTTAAACAAATTGAACCATCTTGTTTGGTACCCATATAATGTATGTCCACTGAAGAATTTCCGATAAGGTCAGCTTTCACATGGATTGTCAACCGATCATTGAAAAACACCTGCTTCAGGTAATCACACTGTAAATTTGCAACAACCGGCATCTCACCGCATTCAGCCGAGGTCCAATCCTTCATGAACCCCATTCTGTTGAAATACTCAATCCGAGCCTCCTCAAAATAAGTAAAAGGAATCGTGTTATTCAAGTGCCCAAACATATCAGTTTCCGAAAAGCGAACCTTAATTTCATGTTTAAAAGAAAAATCATTGATCCACTCCGTTATATTATCGATATATGATATTTTGCCCAACTTGTGCACACCCTTTCTGAATTGAATGACTATTCACTCATTTTATAAGAAAACAACGATAATGAAAAGGATTTTCTATTGAAGCAGGTCAATTTTATCAAGCTCACTTCATTAATCAAACCCTTCACCGTTGGCTTGATGCCGCATTTACACTTCGATCCCAGTTATCAATCATTTATTATTGCTGTCGGTTCCCAACCAAGTCTACGTATGTAAAACATTGTAAAAAAAGAACCCATATCATAAGATACAGGTTCTTTCTTGTTCATCATTAAACTTCATCGCTGCCGAAGAAGTTACGGAATTGTTGGATCGTAGTATCACGGTTCAACGCGGCAATCGAAGTCGTTAATGGAATGCCTTTAGGGCAAGACTGCACGCAGTTTTGTGAATTACCGCAGTTTGCAAGTCCTCCATCACCCATGATCGTATTTAAACGTTCAGCTTTGTTCATTGCACCTGTTGGATGTGCATTGAATAAACGAACTTGCGATAATGGTTGTGGCCCAATGAAGTCTGAATTGCTGTTTACGTTCGGACAAGCTTCCAGACAAACACCGCAAGTCATACATTTAGATAACTCGTAAGCCCATTGGCGTTTCTTTTCTGGCATACGAGGTCCTGGTCCAAGATTGTACGTTCCATCGATTGGAATCCATGCCTTTACCTTTTTCAATGAGTCGAACATACGGCTGCGATCGACTTGCAGGTCACGAACAACAGGGAATGTACGCATTGGAGCTAGACGAACCGGCTGCTCCAATTGATCGATAAGAGCTGTACATGATTGTCTTGGTTTACCATTGATAACCATTGAACAAGCACCACATACCTCTTCAAGACAGTTCATGTCCCATGCGATTGCTGTAGTGTGCTTGCCTTGTACAGTTACTGGATTACGACGGATTTCCATTAGAGCGGAAATTACGTTCATATTCGGGCGGTACGCTAATTCGAATTCCTCATCATAAGGAGCTGAATCCGGTGTATCTTGACGAGTGATTATAAAACGGACTGTTTTAGTCTCAGATTTAGTTTCAACCATTTTTTTGCTCCCCCTCTTTAGTGTTTCGTAGTGTAGTCACGTTTACGCGGTGCGATCAGTGATACATCAATATCTTCATAATGGAATTCAGGTGCTTGATCCAAGCCTTTGAATGTTGCCATAGTAGTTTTCATGAATTCCTCATCATTACGTTCCGGGAAATCAGGTTTGTAATGCGCTCCGCGGCTTTCGTCACGGTTTAACGCACCAATTGTGATTACACGAGCCAATTGCATCATGTTTTGCAGCTGTCTAGTGAATGCTGCTCCTTGGTTACTCCATTTTGCCGTGTCATTGATGTTAATTTTCTTGTAACGTTCCATCAGCTCAAGAATCTTGTTATCCGTTTCTTTCAGCTTGTCATTGTAACGAACTACAGTAACATGCTGTGTCATCCACTCACCAAGTTCTTTGTGAAGGATGTACGCATTTTCGTTACCATCAAGAGACATGACTTCATTCCATTTCTCCTGTTCTTGTTTTTCGTACCCTTCATACAATGAAGAAGGAATGGATTCTGAAGTTTTATCAAGGCCTTCAATATATTTAACGGCATTCGGTCCAGCGACTGAACCACCATAGATTGCAGAAAGAAGTGAGTTCGCACCAAGACGGTTACCGCCATGTTGTGAGTAGTCACACTCACCTGCAGCGAATAAACCTTTGATGTTAGTCATTTGGTCATAATCCACCCAAAGTCCGCCCATAGAATAGTGAACGGCAGGGAAAATTTTCATTGGAACTTTACGAGGATCTTCACCCATGAATTTCTCGTAGATTTCAATGATTCCGCCAAGTTTTATATCAAGTAATTTAGGATCTTTATGTGATAGATCCAGGTAAACCATGTTTTCTCCATTTATGCCAAGCTTCATGTTCATACATACGTCGAAGATTTCACGAGTCGCGATATCACGAGGTACCAGATTTCCATAAGCAGGGTATTTTTCTTCAAGGAAATACCAAGGTTTTCCGTCTTTATATGTCCAGATACGTCCACCTTCACCACGAGCGGATTCACTCATCAGACGAAGTTTGTCATCTCCAGGGATTGCTGTCGGGTGAATTTGAATGAATTCACCATTTGCATAATTTACACCTTGTTGATAAACGATGGAAGCTGCTGATCCTGTATTGATCATTGAGTTAGTTGATTTACCGAAAATGATTCCAGGGCCGCCGCTCGCCATGATGACTGCGTCGCCAGGGAATGATTTGATTTCCATTGAAGTCAGGTTTTGAGCTACGATACCGCGTGCTGTTTGCTCATCATCGATAACAGCTCCAAGGAATTCCCAGCCTTCATATTTCGTTACAAGGCCTTCAACTTCATAACGGCGAACCTGCTCGTCCAATGCGTAAAGTAATTGCTGACCAGTTGTTGCACCAGCGAATGCTGTACGGCTATGTTGAGTACCACCGAAACGACGGAAATCAAGAAGACCTTCCGGAGTACGGTTGAACATTACACCCATACGGTCAAACATGTGGATGATCGATGGTGCTGCTTCGCACATCGCTTTAACCGGCGGTTGGTTAGCCAAGAAATCTCCGCCATAAACTGTATCGTCGAAGTGGATGTATGGAGAATCCCCTTCACCTTTTGTATTAACTGCCCCGTTGATTCCGCCTTGGGCACAAACTGAGTGAGAGCGTTTAACAGGCACTAAAGAAAATAAATCAACCTGTTGTCCCAGCTCTGCTGCTTTGATCGTAGCCATTAATCCAGCTAGACCTCCACCAACGATAACTATTTTACCTTTACCCAATTCTGTCACTCCCTTATTTCCATTAGCCAAGCTATGTTTTTCCTAATACTTATAAATGAACTCTATCTTCTTATACGAAAGCGAAAATTGCGCTGACTCCGATATAAGAAAGAAGAACGAAAACGATCAATGTAAAGTAAGTCATGATTCTTTGCGATCTTGGTGAAACTGTCAGACCCCAGCTCACAGCAAATGACCATAATCCATTAGCAAAGTGGAAGATTGCCGAGATTACACCAACAATATAGAACACAAGCATGAATGGACTGGAGAAAATATCTGCCATCATGTCAAAGTTAACTTCAGCACCCATAGCTGCTTGAATCCTTGTTGCCCATATATGCCAAACAAGGAAGATCAATGTTATGATTCCAGTTAGGCGTTGCAGCATGAACATCCAGTTACGGAAGAAACTAAATCTGCCTAAATTGTTTTTTGCTGTAAAGGCAATATAAATTCCGTACACAGCATGGAAAATGAGCGGTAGATAGATGACGACCCATTCTACCAAAATCTTCACGGGCGTAAACTCAATTAAATGAACTGCCCCATTAAAAGTTTCTTCTCCTTTTGTTGCCATAAAGTTTACCGATAAATGAAAAATTAGGAATAGACCAATTGGAATTACTCCTAGAAGTGAATGAAGCCTGCGATTCCCAAACTCACGATTCTTTGCCACTAAGTGCCCCCCCTTAATTTGTGAAAAATCATGCAAAGATAATCTGGTGGCTACCTTTTATCTCCGCGTGAAAATACAGTATAGAGTCAAAAAACTCCTCTATACTTCCTTTACAATTATGTGACATGTCCATTTTACTCCTGACTTCTATGTGCGTCAAGAAAACGGATACAAGAAATCTCTTTTTCAGAATAGATTTTATTGGATTAATTTGTCTATTTTTTATCTATCATGCATATATTTTGGAGAAATTACTCATTAATCTATTAATATCTCGCAATAATTTCTCATTTTTTTCCAATTGTTATTTAAATAAATAAAAAACAGTATAAATTGCAAAAGAAATGCGTTTATAATAGATTTACAGAAAGAGGCGATAAATTATGAAAAAAAATATTGCTGCTGCGATAGAAGAAGAGATTCATACTGAAGAAATTCAAACTGAAGAATTCAAAGTTCCAGCTTTCGGGTACGAATTAATCAGAGAAGTTCTATTGAACGATATTCTCGGAAAAGACTCAAATCAAATCCTCTATTGGGCAGGTAAACAATTAGCAAGAAAATTCCCATTGAAGGGCGATCAGGAAGTGATTGAATTTTTCCAAAGCGCCGGATGGGGCAATCTGGAAATCTTGAAGTATACGAAACACGAGATGGAATTATCCCTGACGGGTGAAATAATCAGCCGCCGCCTGGATTTACACCCTGATTGTCACTTCCAGCTTGAAGCCGGTTTCCTTGCCGAACAGTTCTCACTGCAAAAAAAATTCCTCAGCGAATCAACGGAAGAAATCAAACGCCGCGCAAAAAAAGTGATATTCACCATCCAATGGGATCCCAGAGATCCAATCTAATGAGCCCTTAAAACAGACTTACCCTTTTTACCGGAAGTCTGTTTTTTATTGGACTCCTGACACTTAAGCTAGCACATTTGCATGCTGACCAAGTTTAAATGCTTCATGAAGGGATTCAACCGCCTTCACCATTTCCTTTTCATTGACGACAGTCGAAACTTTAATTTCCGATGTGCTGACCATTTTCACCTGGATGCCTGTATTGGCCATCACCTCGAACATCTCGGCAGCCACTCCGGGATTGGATACCATACCAGATCCGACGATGGACACTTTGGCCAACCCGCTCTCCGTTTCGACCCGGTCGAATCCCAATTGTTCTTTATTATTTTCCAGCACGATCAAGGCCGCTTCCGTATCTTCACTTTTTGTGGAAAAAGATAGATTGGTTGTATCCTCGGCAGTCATGCTTTGAATGATGATGTCCACATTAATTTGGTTTTTCGCAAGTGTCGTGAAGATTGTGGATAATGCACCAAGTGATTGGGGCAAACCATAAATTGTGACCCTCGTAATACTGTCTTCAAAAGCAATGCCGCGTACAATTAAGTTTTCTTCCATAGTTGCTTCCTCCTCAATGATCGTTCCTGATTCTCTCTCCATGCTTGAACGGACTTCAAGCGGAATTTGATAATTTTTTGCATATTCGACAGCCCTTGGATGAAGGACGCCCGCCCCCAGGTTGGCAAGTTCCAGCATTTCATCGTAAGAAATGGATTGGAGTTTTCGCGCGCCTTTTATGTAGCGTGGATCCGTTGTGAAAACACCCGTTACATCCGTATAAATATCGCATCTATCCGCATTCAGCGCTGCGGCGATGGCAACCGCCGTCGTATCGGAACCGCCTCGCCCCAAGGTAGTGATTTCCCCATTTACATCGTTACCCTGGAAACCGGCCACGACCACTATTTTCTTCTCTTGAAGCTGAGCTTGGATCCTTGAAGCATCGATGTTTAAAATCCGGGCATTCCCATGAACGGATTCCGTTTGCATGCCAGCCTGCCAGCCAGTATACGAAATGGCTTCATGCCCTTCTTCAATCAATGCCATCGTTAACAGGGAAATCGTTACCTGTTCCCCAGTAGTCAATAGCATATCCATTTCCCTTTTGCTCGGGTTTCCGGAAATATCACGGGCCATGGAAACCAATTGGTCCGTTGTTTTCCCCATAGCTGAAACAACGACGACTACCTCATTTCCATTCTCAGCTTCCTCGATTACCCGATTGGCAACATTTTTGATTTTTTCTACGCTACCGACGGATGTTCCGCCAAATTTTTGAACGATTAATGCCATCCTCATGCACCCTCTCTACTTTTTAGGCAATAAAAAAAGCAATGAGAAATATCTCATTGCTGTGATCACATATCTAATACTGTAAACACAGTGAGATAGCTCTCCAGGGTATAAACCCTGACAATCCGCCATTTATTAAATGTCGGACCAGGAAAACAAGGTATGAGTCTTATCTTCCTTCGGCGTCATCCCCTTTCAAAACCTTTCATGGAAGCTCATACTTCTCCAGGTTTTTACTCTTGAATTCCGCACCTCTATCAGCACTTTTTAAGTTGTCTAGTTAAAAATTCCTTTTAATCATAGCATAGTGATTTATCGGTAGCAAGATTATTCTTGTAACTTTCTAACGATTCCCTCGGCTACCCCTTTTGGCATACCAGCTTCCATGATTTCCTCGACTGTTGCCTCTTTGATTTTTTTCAATGATCCAAAATGCCTTAATAATTGCTTCCTTCTTTTTTCCCCGACTCCTGGGATATCATCAAGCTGGGAGTGAACCGCATTTTTCCCGCGTAGCTGGCGATGAAAAGTAATCGCGAACCGATGCACTTCATCCTGAATTCTTTGCAATAGGTAAAATTCCTGGCTCCGTGAATCAAGAGGCACGATTTCAAGAGGATTTCCGATCATCAATTGCGATGTCCTATGCTTTTCATCCTTAATGAGGCCTGAAAGTGGAATCTCAAGGCCCAATTCATTTTCCAAAATATCCCGAACGGCTTCGACATGTCCCTTTCCGCCATCAATGATGATCAAGTCCGGAAGCGGCAGCCCTTCTTTCAATACTCGTGAATACCTTCTTCTGACCACTTCACGCATCGATTCATAATCATCGGGTCCCTGGACCGTCTTGATCTTATATTTTCGATACTCTCTTTTTTCCGGCTTCCCATCAATGAACACGACTAAAGCGGAAACAGGGTCACTTCCCTGGATATTGGAGTTATCGAAAGCTTCAATTCGATGCGGGGTGTAGATACCCAGTTGGTTCCCGAGGTTTTCCACCGCATTGATCGTTCTTTCTTCATCCCTTTCAATCAAAGAGAATTTTTCCTGAAGTGCGATGGAGGCATTTTTATTCGCCAATTTAAGCATGTCTTTTTTCGCCCCCCTTTTGGGGTGAATCGTTTTGACACCAAGCAGCCTTTCGGCCATTTCGGCATCCACTGATTCAGGCAGCAAGATTTCCTTTGGTTTAAAATGGTTCGTAATCTCGTAAAATTGACCGAGGAATGTAAGAAGTTCCTGTTCGGGTTCATCATAGACCGGAAAAAGTGAAACATCCCTTTCTATCAATTTACCCTGCCGGACAAAAAATACCTGAACGCACATCCAGCCCTTATCATAGGCAAACCCAAATACATCCCTGTCGATGAAATCGGTCGTCATCATTTTTTGCTTCTCCATCGTAATATCAATGTGGGCAATCTTGTCACGGAACTCCTTGGCCCTCTCGAAATCGAGCTCTTCTGATGCCACTAGCATTTTTTCAGTCAGTTCTTTTTTTATTTCAGTATGCCCGCCGTTCAAGAACCGGTTGATATCATCCACCATTTTTTTATATTCCTGTTCCTCTACTTCATATACACATGGGGCCAGGCACTGTCCAAGATGATAGTAGAGACAAACGCGATCGGGTAATGTATTGCATTTTCTAAGGGGATAGATGCGGTCGAGCAATTTTTTCGTTTCGTTAGCTGCAAATGCATTCGGATAAGGACCGAAATATTTCCCTTTGTCTTTTTTTACTTTTCGCGTAATGATCAGACGTGGGTGGCGTTCCGCAGTCAGCTTGATGAAAGGATACGTCTTATCATCCTTTAGCATGACATTATATTTTGGGTCATGTTTTTTGATTAAGTTCAACTCTAAAATAAGAGCCTCTATATTGGATGAGGTGACGATGTATTCGAAATCCTCAATCTCATTCACGAGCCGAAATGTTTTTCCATCATGAGATCCCGTAAAATAAGAACGGACCCGATTTTTCAACACCTTCGCTTTGCCTACATATATGATCGTTCCCTGACGATCTTTCATTAAATAACAACCAGGTTGATCGGGAAGAAGGGCAAGTTTATTCTTTATTTGTTGATTCATGCATTCAGCCTCCTGTTCTCCCATTATTACAATCATTATATATCAAGATAGCGAAAAAAGCTTCAAGTCCGCAGACTTGAAGCTTTTTTTAGCTAACTTACTATTACGCGTGTTTTTCAATAAGTTCAGCAAGTGCTTCTTTAGGTTGGAAACCAACAACCTTATCAACCACTTCACCGTCTTTAAGGACGATTAATGTCGGGATGCTCATCACACCGAATTTTCCTGCTGTTTCTTGGTTTTCATCTACATCCACTTTTACGATTTTTGCTTTATCGCCAATTTCAGTATCAAGCTCTTGAAGAACAGGAGCGATCATTTTACAAGGTCCGCACCATGGAGCCCAAAAATCTACAAGAACAACACCTTCGCTAGTATCTGTTGTGAAAGTTTGGTCAGTTGCATTTACAATAGCCATATATATTTCCTCCTCAAATTTACTCAAATAACTAAAGACAGTATACCATTGTTGCTCGAATCGATGCTAATATTTTGCTTCAGTGGTAGGATGTCCAAAAAAAGAATAAATATGCAGGCCGAAAGTCCTTGCCTCTTAATCCAAATAAAAGGCAAGACATGTATCGGCTTACGCCAAATGTCTTGCCCCCTTATCTGTATTATCTCTATTATGCGTTAACTTTTAGTTTTTTGAATTCTTCCGTAAGTAATGGAACGACTTCGAAAAGGTCTCCGACAATTCCATAATCAGCCACATTGAATATGTTAGCTTCCGGGTCTTTATTGATGGCAACGATAACCTTGGAGTTGGACATCCCGGCTAAATGCTGGATCGCACCGGAAATTCCGCAGGCGATATAAAGGTCAGGTGTTACGACTTTGCCCGTTTGCCCGATTTGCAAAGAGTAATCGCAATAGTCCGCATCACATGCTCCGCGGGAAGCTCCTACCGCTCCGCCAAGAACTTGTGCAAGCTCCTTTAATGGTTCAAAGCCATCTTCACTTTTCACGCCCCGTCCACCTGCGATGATTACTTTCGCTTCGGAAAGGTCTACCCCTTCGCTAGCTTTTCTAACAACATCTTTAATGATAGTGCGTAAATCCTTAATATCCACACTTAATGTAGAAACATCACCAGAGCGGGACTCATCTTTCGCTAATGGTTCGATATTGTTCGGACGGATTGTCGCGAATATCACGCCATCTGTAACAATTTTCTTTTCAAATGCCTTACCAGAATAAATCGGGCGGGTGAAAACGATATTTCCGCCTTCTTCTTCAATGGCTGTAACGTCCGAAATCAAACCTGACTCAAGCTTTCCAGCCAATTTAGGTGCAAGGTCTTTTCCTAGGGCCGTATGTCCAAAGAAAATCCCTTCTGGCTTTTCCTGCTCGATGACGGCAAGCAAGCTTTGCGCATATCCATCTGAAGTATATTGTTTCAATTGATCATTCTCTACTGCAACAACCCGGTCCGCGCCATATTGGATCAATTCATTTCCTAAACTTTGAACACTGTCACCAACCAAAACACCTACGATTTCCCCGCCATCTGCAGCAAGTTTAGCCGCACCGATAGCTTCAAATGATACATTTCTTAGTGAACCGTCACGAACTTCGCCCAATACAAGAAACTTTCTAGCCATTTATAAAGACCTCCTGTGCTCTATTTTTCTTTTTTGCCGTGTTAGTTGTTTTGAAAAGTACCGTTTAAGATTAAATCACTTTTGCTTCACTGCGTAATAATTGAACAAGTTCGCTAACTTGATCACTGATTTCTCCGTCCAATACTTTTCCAGCTTCTTTTTTAGCAGGAAGGTAAATTTCAATCGTTTTTGTTTTTGCTTCAACATCTTCTTCTTCCAAATCCAGGTCATCCAATTCCAATTCTTCAAGCGGTTTTTTCTTCGCTTTCATGATTCCTGGCAATGAAGGATAACGCGGCTCATTTAGCCCTTGTTGAGCTGTCACCAACAATGGAAGGGATGCTTCGATCGTTTCAGAGTCCCCTTCGACATCACGGATAACGCTTACATTTCCATTTGCGATGTCCAGTTTAGTAATGGTTGTAATATAAGGAATTTCTAAAATTTCGGCAACGCGTGGTCCCACTTGACCAGAACCGCCATCGATTGCAACGTTTCCTGCAATGATTAAATCGGCATTTTTACCTTTTAAGTATTCACCTATAATTTTGGCAGTCGTGAATTGGTCGCCATTTTCTATGTCGTCTTCTATATTTATCAATACGGCTTTGTCAGCACCCATTGCCAGCGCTGTACGTAATTGCTTTTCAGCCTCTTCGGTTCCGACAGAAATAACCGTTACTTCTCCGCCTTGTGCATCACGCACCTGGATTGCTTCTTCAACTGCATACTCATCGTATGGATTAATGATGAATTCTGCACCATCCTCATTAATTTTTCCGTTGGATAGTGTAATTTTTTCTTCTGTATCAAATGTTCTTTTCAGCAGTACATAAATGTTCACGATAATACCTCCCGAATGATTTGAGTTTTGAAGATTATGAATTTTATTGATATATAGTATTGTTCTACAGAATTCATCAATATCCTGCATGATATATAAAAATAGTTATTTATATCATTTCCCTTTGAATACAGCTTCCCTTTTTTCAATGAAAGCGCTGATTCCTTCTTGTGCATCAGCGGTATCGAAAGCTCGGCCAAAGAGGGCGGCTTCCCTTTCCACACCTTTATGGTAGGAATCATGCTTGGAATAATTCAATAACTCAATGGCCGACTTTAAAGCCAATGGGCTTTTCTTGGCAATTTTATTGGCTAGTTCCTTAGCTTTTGGAATCAGTTCTTCATCCGTGAAGGCATGATTCGCCAATCCGCATTGCACAGCTTGGGTACCAGATATCGGTTCACTTGTAAACAGCATTTCAGCAGCCTTTGCCATGCCTACATAACGAGGAAGTCGTTGGGTCCCGGCAAATCCAGGGATTAAGCCCAACTGCAGCTCAGGCAAACCAAGTTTAGCCCTTTCGGTGACCAATCGGATATGACAGGCCATAGCCAGCTCCAATCCTCCGCCAAGCGCTGCCCCATGGATGGCTGCAATGACCGGTTTTGGAAAAGATTCGATTTTCTCAAATACCGATTGGCCATTCTTGGTCAGCTTCTCGAAGGCTTTCCCGTTCTCCACTTCAGTAAACTCTTTAATGTCTGCTCCAGCAGAGAAGAACCTTCCTTCACCATGAACAAGGACAACCCGTACGGCATCGTCTTTCTCAATTTGATCGAAGGCCTGTGAAAGCTCTCCGATGATAGCCGAAGAAAGCGCATTTGCAGGTGCATGATCAATCGTTATAAAAGCCACATGATTTTCGACAGAAAGCTTAAGATATTCCATATCAATCCCTCCAGGCATCCTAGTCAAACTCTTTTGAAAATTCAATATGTATCACTTCCCTAATGAAACCGGAAGCAGGATTAATCGATTCTTTCGAGGATGGCTGGCCATCCTCTATTTAAATCGTTAACTTTTCTGGCCACAGCCACCAATTAGCAGGCGGTGAACGTCTGGTGCAAGGTCAGGAAGAGAGTACTTTTGCTCATTCATGACCCAAGTCGTCACTGTTTCGTCAATCGTTCCAAAAATCATCTGCCTGGCAAGTAAATTATTTAGATCAGGCAGGAATTCGCCGTTCTCTTTTCCTTCAATAATGATCTGATCGATTAAATTTAAATACCCTCTTAACACATCATTAATTCTAAGGCGCAATTCTTTATTCGACTGTCTTAATTCCAACTGAGTGACAATTGCTAAATTCACGTCTTCTGAAAGGTTTTTAAAATGTTTTTGGATGAGCACATGCAGTTTATCCGAAGCAGTGGTCTTTCCTTTTATTTCTTCTTCGATCTGTTCCACAAAAGAGCCCATCTTTTCATGGAATAATGATATTAAGATATCTTCTTTATTTTTAAAATATAGATATATGGTGCCATCCGCTACGCCTGCCTGCTTGGCGATTTTGGATACTTGGGCTTGATAGTACCCGTTTTGGGCAATGACGATAACGGCCGCTTCAATAATTTGATTATACTTTGGTCTGTTGCTTTTCACTGGATGTCCCCTTTCAGAAAATGAATGAATCATCATTCATATTTCTATCATAAAATGACGACCTTTTACTGTCAAGCAAAAACTTCAAGAGTCCTGACATTCCACTTATGTTCATTGTACAGCCCCCATCCATAGCTTGTCCAGCCGTTCTGCAAAACACGGAGCTCTCTTCCGCTGCTCCGTTAAAAGGGGGCTTGTTTACGCTTCTTTTCTTTCCTCGGATATTTTTTTCTTTTCCTCCTCGATAAGGACTCTTCTCAGGATCTTTCCAATCGTCGTTTTAGGAAGTTCATCCCTGAATTCATAGCTGCGCGGCACCTTATAGGAAGCCAGGTTCTTTCTGGCAAATTCATTCAATTCTTCTTCAGTGGCCCTGGCATTTTTTTTCAGTACGACATAGGCCTTGACTGTCTCACCGCGATAGGGGTCAGGGATACCTGCCACAACCACTTCCTGTATGGCCTCATGCTCGTATAGCACTTCCTCCACCTCTCGTGGATATATATTGAACCCGCCTGCAATGATTGTATCCTTTTTCCTCTCGACCACATAAAAGAACCCCTGCTCATCCATGTAACCCAGATCTCCTGTAAGCAGCCAGCCATTTTTAAAGGTGTTTTCCGTTTCATCCGGACGGTTCCAATATCCTTGCATTACCTGTGGTCCCTTTATCGCAATTTCGCCTATTTCATTCGGGGGAAGCTCTTCAAAGGTTTCCAGGGACAGAATCACCGAGTCAGTATCTGGCCACGGCAGCCCGATGCTTCCTTTTACACGCGGCTGATCCCAGATGAAATTAGCATGGGTCACCGGTGATGTTTCAGAAAGTCCATAGCCTTCAACAAGCTTCCCGCCAGTAATTTTCTCAAACTGCTCTTGAACCTCTACGGGCAATGATGCAGAACCGCTAATACAGGCATTGATGGAAGAAAGGTCATATTTAGCGATATCCGGATGGTTCAAGAGGCCGATATACATCGTTGGCGCTCCTGGAAACATGGTCGGTTTCTGTTTTTGGATGGTTTTAAGCGTCGCTTCGACATCGAACTTTGGCATGATGATCATGGTGTTCCCTTCCATGACGGAAAGAACCAAGACTGTAGTCATACCGTACACATGGAAGAAAGGCAGAATCGCAAGGATCCTTTCCTCACCGCGCTTATTTTTATAAAGCCAAGCATTACACATTTTCGTATTCGCAAGCAAGTTCTTATGGGTAAGCATGACCCCTTTTGGAAAGCCTGTAGTCCCACCAGTATATTGCAAAAGGGCAAGGTCATTATCCACATCGATCTGCACAGTGACTTCTTCAGTCATCTTTCGTTTCATGATTTCGGAAAATAAATGATGATTCCCTTCATGCTCCACATTGATGACAATACCATATTGCTTTTTTTGAATAAAAGGATAGATAAAATTTTTCGGAAAAGGTAAATATTCCTTGATAGCGGTTACAATTATATGTTCTATATCCGTTCTTGATGCCACTGCAGCAACACGGGGAAATAAAATATCCATCGCCAAAATTATTTTCGCTCCGGAATCCTTCATTTGATATTCCAATTCACGTTCAGTATAGGTTGGATTCGTTTGAACCACGACTCCGCCGGCCATCAATATCCCAAAAAAGCTTATGACACCCTGAGGGCAGTTAGGAAGCATGACGGCAACGCGTTCACCTTTTTGAAGACCGATACTTTTTAAATAGGCAGCAAATTTTAAAGCAGATTCATGCACTTCCCGGAAAGTTAATTCTTTTCCCTGGAAATGAATCGATACTTTATCGGGGAATTCTTCGGCTGATTCCTTTAAAAAAGAATAAAGAGGTTTATCTTCGTAAGACAAAACAGCGGGTATCTGTTCCGGATAAATAGCTTGCCATGGCTTATTGCTCATTTGCCCCCTCCTTCTGAATATTCTCAATACTCTTTTCATTATAATACAATCGGGATTTTCTTACAATTGCCGGATTTCAAAGTATAAAGACCCTATGATGAGATATATGTCCTATACCGACCCCAGGGAATATTGGATGCAACACTTAAACAGGGGAACAAAAAAAGGTTGTCCATTTCGAATATCCATCCGTCATGGATTTGCATGGCCAGTAAAGCATGCAACGATAATTCTTCAATCTTTTGTATCAATTTGGACTGATCCATACTCCTCCTCTTTTGAAAAGTCTATTTGATATATATGCCACACCAACTCTTTTTAATGGAACTCAAATAAAAGAAGCGGCACAATGGCCGCTTCAGTTGAAGAATGTCATATAAATGATTCCAAACAGAAAAAAGATTCCGCAACAAACAATTAAGACTTTTGCAAGTTTCTCCACAGCTTACTCCCTCTCATGAAGGGCATTAGGAAATCCCTGCGCCGATGACAAAAGATAATGCGATTGATATGATCATCGATAGGAATCCAACTGCCCGATTATCGTTTTGTATCTCTTCATCTATTTTAAATCCAGGAGTCATAAATTCAAAAATGAAATAACCGATCAATAGCAGGACAAATCCGTATACGCCCCAGCCAATCATGGTAAGAAGCGAATTCTGATGGAGAATGGACTGTTGGAATACATAGGCGATCCCAAATATTTTACCACCTGTTGCCAACGCGACAGAAAGGTTTCCTTGTTTGATTTCCTCCCAGTTCTTGTACTTTGTGACAAGTTCAAAAATGGCTAAAAAAACAATCATGCACAGAATGACGACACTGTAACGAGCAGCTATATATACATATTCATTTTCCCACATGTTCACCATGGTCCAACTCCCGAATGGTAACTAGCCACCCGGCTTGGCTGAATGACCGGAGTGACCGCTTTCCTTTATTTAAATTCCACCACCGTAACACCTGTTCCGCCTTCACCGGCTTCGCCGAAGCGTATCCTTTTGACAGAGCGGTGATTTTTCAAGTATTCCTGGACCCCGGCCCGGAGAGCACCCGTTCCTTTACCATGAATGATGGAGACACTCGAATAACCGGCCAAAAGAGCATCATCAATGTACTTTTCCACTCTTGATATTGCATTTTCAAAGCGTTCCCCACGGAGGTCAAGTTCGACGCTAACGTGATAATCGCGGCCTTTGATCGTGGTGAGGGGCTTTGTTTCTTTTACTTTTGTGGCCTTGATGAATTCCAGGTCAGACTCCTTCACCTTCATTTTCATGATGCCGATCTGAACCTGCCATTCATTATTTGAGACCTTCTCGATCAAGTGACCTTTTTGACCGAAGCTTACGACCTTTACTTCATCTCCAGGTTTCAAGCTTTTATCCAGCGGGCTTGCAGCTTTATTTGATGTTTTTTTCACTTTTGGCGCTGCTTCTTCAAGCCGCTTTTTGGCATCGATCAGCTCATGCTCTTTAACATCGGCATGCTTTTCAAGTCGCAGTTTACGTAAGTCGGCAATAATCGCTGCCGCTTCCTTTTGTGCATTTTCAACGATTGCCGCTGCCTCTTTTGCTGCCTTTTCAACCATCGCATCCCGTTCTTCATGGTATTCATCAATTTGCCTTTGAAGGTCTTTATGAAGAATTTCCGCCTGTTCCAGGTGATTCTTGGCTTCCTGTTCTTCTTCTTCGGCCTTTTTGCGGCTGTCTTCAAGGGACGCTATCATATTCTCAACTTTGTTCGTATCCTCACCAATATGGCTGCGGGCGCTGCTTATCACGCTTTCTTCCAAACCAAGGCGTTTGGAAATTTCAAACGCATTACTCCTACCTGGTACACCGATTAAAAGTTTATAGGTGGGACTCAAGGTTTCCACATTAAATTCGACGCTTGCATTAATGACACCTTCCCGATCATATCCATACGCTTTTAATTCCGGATAATGTGTCGTTGCGATCACACGTGCTCCGCGCTTATACACTTCATCCAAAATGGAAATGGCCAAAGCAGCACCTTCCTGTGGGTCAGTTCCCGCTCCAAGCTCATCGAATAAAACCAGGCTGTCATAATCGACATGCTTAAGGATATCGACAATATTGACCATATGTGAAGAGAATGTACTTAAGCTTTGTTCAATCGACTGTTCATCGCCAATATCGGCATAAACGGAGGAAAACACAGCCGTTTCGGATCCATCCAGCGCCGGGATTTGCAGACCGGACTGGGCCATTAACGTACAGAGGCCAATCGTTTTCAGGGTAACCGTCTTACCACCTGTATTCGGACCGGTGATGACGATTGTCGTAAATTCATCACCAAGAAAAATATCATTGGCCACGACAACATCACTCGGAATGAGCGGGTGTTTCGCTTTGAATAATTTCACGCGTCCCTCATCATTCAGAATCGGCTTGGATCCTTTTATCGCTTTTGCATACTTTGCCTTGGCGACAAGGAAATCGATTTGTGCAAGCACTTTGACATTATGAAGCAATTCAGGAGTGTACGCACCGACTTTTTCCGATAGTTCGACCAATATCCGTTCTATTTCCTGCGTTTCCTTCACTCGGGTTTCCTGCAGGACATTATTCAGCTGAACGATTGCTTGCGGTTCAATGAACAACGTCTGCCCTGATGAGGATTGATCATGGATGATCCCGCCATACACACTCCGGTATTCCTGTTTTACCGGGATGACGAATCGGTCATTCCGGATGGTGATGATGGCATCGGATAACATTGTTGATGCATTGGAAGAACGGATCATGCTTTCTAGTTTTTCCCTGACACGGCTTTCGTTCGTCCGAATTTGGTTTCTTAGGGCACGAAGCTTGTCGCTGGCAGAATCCATCACTTCGCCATGTTCGCTTACAGCAAACGTAATTTCCTGCTGCAAATCTATCAATGGATGAAGGGAATCGATATATTCGGCCAAAAGCGGAACATCAATCTCCTGCTCTGCAAGTTCTTCAAAGAAACGGCTGAGGATCCTGCCGGCACGAATCGTACTCGCAAGTTCCATCAATTCCATCGGTGAGAGCATTCCGCCAATCTGTGCCCTTTTTGCATGCGGACGGATATCAAAAATCCCGCCCAATGGCAAGTTACCTTTCAACCGGACGATTTTGGCTGACTCATCCGTTTCTTCCTGCCATCTCGACACCTCTTCAAAATCCGTGGAAGGCATCAATTGCTCTGCCTTCTCTTTTCCTATGGATGAGGATGCGTGTGAAATTAATTGTTCTTTTATTTTATGAAATTCCAATGTCTTTAAAGCTTTATTATGCATGGAGTTAAAGCTCCTCCTTATTTATGGGCAAATAGTTAATCATTTCTCTTTAAAAACGCCAATAATCCATCCGTATCCCTTGCATTAAGAACCGTTGATTCCCTGATCCAGCCTTTTTTGGCTGATGAGACCCCAACAGGCATATGTTCAAGCATGTCGATGCTGTGGGCATCCGTATTGATTACGATCGGAACGCCTGCTTCCTGTGCCTTGCGCAGATGGGGAGGTGCCAAATCCAATCGGTTCGGGTTCGCATTCAATTCCAAGGCAGTATTCGTTTCACGGGCCAGTTCGATCAGCATCTCTATATCAACATCATATCCGTCCCGTCTGCCGATGATCCTTCCCGTTGGATGGGCAATGATATCGACATGCGGATTATTCAGGGCCGTTTTTAAGCGCTCCATTATCGTTTCCCTAGGCTGTGAAAAGCTTGAGTGAATCGATGCGATCACCAAATCCATCTCTGCAAGCAGCTCATCTTCATAATCAAGGGTCCCATCAGGAAGTATATCCATTTCAATCCCTGAAAGAACGGTAAAGTCAGCGTATTTTTCATTTAGTTCATGGATGATACGTTTTTGTTCACGTAAACGTTCCACGGTCAAGCCGTTCGCCACTTTCAGATATTGCGAATGATCGGTGATGGCCATATACCGATACCCTTTTGCACGGCATGCTTCAATCATTTCTTCAATCGTATGGGCCCCATCACTCCATGTGGTATGCATATGCAGGTCACCTTTGATGGCCTCTAAAGATATGAGAGGTTCATTAGCATCATAATGCTCCACTTCCGTTCCGTCTTCACGCAGTTCTGGCGGAATGAAAGGAAGACCAAAATGATTATAAAATTGTTCTTCCGTTTCAAACGTCAATACCTCACCGGTTTCAGCCACTTCCACCCCATATTCGCTGATTTTCTCGCCGCGGTCTTTAGCAAGCTGGCGCATCCGCACATTGTGATCCTTCGAACCTGTAAAATGATGGAGTGTCGTGATGAATTCCTGATCCTTCACGATCCGGAAATCGACAGAAATATCATATTCGTAATCAAGCACGACCGATACTTTAGTATCACCGGCCGCAATAACCTGCTTAATCCCCGCTAATGCAAGCAGTTGATCCTTAACTTCTTCGGGATGATCTGTCGAGATGATGAAGTCGAGGTCCTTGATGGTTTCCCTCATACGCCGGATGCTGCCGGCCCTGGAAGAACGGATGATGTATTCCATGTTAGCAAGTGCCGTTTCTATATCAGCCGCAATCGGCCTCATGAAGGCAAGGGGCAGCCGATCGGGCCTTGAACCCGCCTCGGCAATTGCAGACAGGATCTTCTCTTCCGTCTTTTTGCCGAAACCGGCAAGCGCCGCGACCCTGCCTTCTTCACAGGCGATTTTAAGATCATTCACATCATTGACATGCAGCTCTTTATGAAGCTTGGCAATTTTCTTCCCGCCCAGGCCTTGAAGCTGCAGAAGCGGAATCAATCCTTTTGGCACCTGCTCCTGCAGCTCTTCAAGTACGGTCGATTTCCCCTCATTTATATACTCTTCGATGACGGATGCCGTTCCTTTCCCAATTCCATTTAAAGCGGTAAAGTCCTCGATGGCCGAAAGGCTCCGTTCATCCGTTTCCAAGGCACCCGCTGCCTTTCGGAAAGCTGAAACCTTGAACGGGTTCTCTCCTTTTAGTTCCATATATATTGCAATCTTTTCTAATAGTTTAATGATATCTTTTTTATTAATTGTCATTTAATTCACCGCCAAAAAAATTAGTAGGGTGTCCATTGTTCACTTTCTTAAAGATACCTTTCTTGGAGGTAAAGTACAAGCAGTCAGGTTCTTAACTTTCGAATCAAATAGGGGGGAGTTACATCCTGCCACATAAAAAGGGGCCTCCCCCGTTCAAAGTATAGGAATCCAGGACTTTGAGAAAGGGAGGCAGGCCCTCTTATACTGACATTAAGATTGTTTTACACCATGAAACCACAGTTCCTTCACTTGCTCGGAAAGGAACGGTGTATGCTTCACGATCGATTCTGCCATAAATGAGCCAGTTAATGGTTTCTGGATGGAATCCATTGGCAGCATGGCAGCTATATATAATATAATAAACATGATAAGATAGACTTCTAGAAAACCCAATATCCCTCCACCCCAGCGATTCAGCTGCTTTAATATCGGTAGATGGGTAATGAAATTGAGCATGGATCCTATCATTTGCCAAAGGATCTTGGCAGCAAAGAAAATGATTGCAAAGGCAATTGCATTGTAATACGCGGTATCAAGCCCGACTGTATCGAAAAACATATTAAGGGTCGAGGAATCACCCATCGTTGGGAACGGAATCCACAATTTCAAATTGGGAGCAAGATCTCCGTAAAATACATAAGCGACGATGAAGGCTACAATGAACCCTGTCATATGAACCGCTTGTAAAATGAAGCCACGCTTTAAACCGATTAATAAACCGATTAAAAGAATGGCCAGAATTGCTAAATCAAGCATGTACTCAGTCCTTCTCTCTCTTTAATTCCAGTTGAAGCTGGTCTAGTTCATCTTTTAATTTAATATATTCGTGGATGGTATTCACGGCCGTTAACACCGCTAGCTTGCTTGTATCCAAGTATGGATTTTTCATCCTGATCTCTCTCATTTTTTCGTCAACCATCGAAGCGACCAGGCGCATATGACTAGCGCTTTCTGTGCCGACGATTGTATATGGTTGTCCGTATATATCAACTGTTGTTTTATTTCGTTTATCGTCTGACAAAATGATGCCCCCAATCTAACAATCCTAATTCTATCATATCATGAAGTTTTTCGTCACGAAAGAGAGTACATCGTCATTTCTCGCATAAAAATTTCAATAATTTGTCAAACGAAAGCGGATTTAGGAAGATGATTACCTATAAACAAAATGAAGTTAGGAGCTAACCCATTATGTCCCATGTTGTTTTACTTATCAGTCCTGAACAAATAAAGGAGATGAAGTCCCATTACTCTTCATCCTTGGCCTCCAAGCTGCCGCCGGGGAGCATCTTTTCCGCAAAACCGCCGCTATGTACGGTGACGGCCTATAAATCCGGGAAGGTCCTTTTTCAAGGTAAGAATGCCGAACTAGAAGCGGTAAAATGGCAAAAAGGTTCCACTGCTGCCGCTCCAAAGAAAAAAACGGCATCCTCTGCATCAGTCAAGGCCCATCGATATTCGCCGCCTGCAAATATCGGAACGATGTCAGTGATCGGCTCCGATGAGGTCGGAACAGGAGACTATTTCGGCCCGATCACCGTCGTAGCCGTATATGCAAAAAAGGAGCAACTCTCACTATTGAAGGAGCTTGGTGTCCAAGATTCCAAAAATCTGAAAGATCCACAGATCATCGAAATTGCCAAACAGATTAAGGATGTCGTGCCATTCAGCCTGCTTACATGCGACAACCCGAAATATAATGCACTGCAGGCAAAGGGAATGTCACAAGGAAAAATGAAGGCACTCCTCCATAACCAAGCAATCAAGCATCTGATGCAAAAAATCCAGCCGGAACAAGCGGAAGCGGTTCTTATTGATCAATTCGCTCAACCAGAGGTATTTTTCAATTACCTCAAAGGCCAAGAACTATTCCAGGCTAATGCCACCTATCTATGCACAAAAGCGGAAGGCATTCATCTTGGCGTAGCAGCCGCATCCATCCTGGCCCGATATGCATTCGTCAAACGCTTTGACTTGCTGAGTGAAAAAGCCGGATTCAAAATCCCTAAAGGTGCAGGATTTGCAGTCGATGAAGCAGCCGCAAGATTAATTCATGAAAAAGGAATCGATTCATTACACGAATTCACGAAAACCCACTTCGCCAACACAGAAAAAGCGAAGCGACTATATCAACAGAAATATCATAAATAGAAGAAAGCGGCTGACCTTCCGGAACAGCCGCCTTTTTCTCGTGAGTTTGTGCGATTTACTCGTCAGTTTACGCCTTTTACTCGTAAATTTACGTTTTATCATGAGTTTACCGTTTACTCGTCAGTTTACGCCTTTTACTCGTCAGTTTACGCCTTTTACTCGTCAGTTTACGCCGTTTACTCGTAAGTTCACGTCATTTACTCGTAAATTTACGTTTTACTCGTGAGTTTACGTTATTTACTCGTAAATTTACGTTTTACTCGTAAGTTCACGTCATTTACTCGTAAATTTACGTTTTACTCGTGAGTTTACGCCGTTTACTCGTGAGTTTGCTCCATTTACTCGTGAGTTTACACCGTTTACTCGTGAGATTAAGCCATTTACTCGTAAATTTACGTTTTTCTCGTGAGTTCACGCCGTTTACTCGTGAGTTTACACCGTTTACTCGTGAGATTAAGCCATTTACTCGTGAGTTTACGCCATTTACTCGTAAATTTACGTTTTACTTGTGAGTTTACGCCGTTTACTCGTAAAATCCAAAAAAGACAGCTCCTCATGATTCAGGGAGCTGTCTTTTTGGTTTTATCCTCTTAGTTCTGCGCCAGCTTTTTCTTTAACGGCTTCAAGAACTTTATCATGTGCTTTTGTAATGTCCTCGTCCGTTAGAGTTCGTTCCGGGTCGAAGTATTTCAGTGAGTAGGCGATGGATTTCTTGCCTTCCTCCATTCTTTCACCTTCGTATAAGTCGAAGATGCTTACTTCTTTCAGCAGTTTGCCACCGGCTTCTTCAATAATATCCTGAATGTCCCCGGCTTTCGTAGCTTGATCCACAACTAGCGCGATATCGCGTGTGGTTGATGGATAGCGCGGAATGGTTTGGTAAGCAATCGGCGCGACTTCGGCTTCGGCCAATGCTTTTAAGGAGAGTTCGAAAATGTATGTTTCTTTAATATCCAAGTCTTTCTGGACAGTTGGGTGCACTTGGCCGATAAAGCCAATTACTTTACCATTCAATAGTACTTCCGCTGTCCGTCCTGGATGCATGTCGTTGATTTCCGCTTGGCGATAACTGATTTGATCAGCTAATCCAAGTGTGTCGAACAATGCTTCGATCACGCCCTTGGCTACAAAGAAATCGACTGGTTTCTTTTCACCTTGCCATAGATGTGACTCCCATAGGCCGGTGATTGCTCCAGCAATATGTTCTTTTTCTTCAGGAAGTTCTTGTTCGTCACGCTTAAAGAATACCGAACCGATTTCATACAGTGCCAGTGAATCAATTTGGCGGGCGTTGTTATATTTCACGACTTCCAGCAATTGAGGCACGATGCTTAAACGCAGCTGGCTTCTTTCTTCACTCATTGGCATAGCTAATCGAATGGATTCTCTTGCTTCCAATGCGAATTGGGACGCTTTTTCCTGGCTTGTCAGTGAATAGGTCACCGCTTGATAAAGGCCTGCGCCTTCAAGTGTACGGCGTGCTTTCCGCCGTTTAATTTGATAGTCAGTCAATTGGCCTGGGGTAGCAGAACCAATTGGCAGTGTAGCGGGAATGTTATCGTATCCATATAAACGTGCAGCCTCTTCGACTAAATCAGCTTCAATCGTAATATCACCACGGCGCGTCGGGACTGTGATTGTGAATGTTTCATTGTCAAGTTCAACGCTAAATTGCAGACGTTTGAAGATCGATTCCACAACTGATACAGTCATGCTTGTTCCAAGAAGTGTGTTGATTTTTTCAAGAGTGATGCTAATGACCGCAGGTTCCATTGTCAATTCGTCAACTTCTGCTGCTCCTTGTAGGACTGTTCCGCCTGCATATTGTGCAATCAATTGTGCAGCACGTTCTCCAGCTTCACGTACACGGGCCGGGTCGACACCTTTTTCAAAGCGGGCACTAGCTTCACTGCGTAATCCATGGTCCTTTGAAGCTTTACGAACTACTGTACCTGCAAAATATGCACTTTCAATAATGATGTTCGTCGTATCATTTTTCACTTCGGAATCCGCTCCGCCCATCACACCAGCTATCGCTACAGGCTCGCTGCCATTTGTGATCACTAAATGGTCAGGTGTCAAAGTGCGTTCCGCTTCATCCAATGTTACGATTTTTTCAGCATCCTTCGCTCTGCGGATGACGATTTCCTTTGAACCAAAGCGGTCATAATCAAAGGCATGGAGCGGTTGGCCGTATTCAAGTAAAATGTAGTTCGTGATATCCACCACATTATTATGAGGTCGGATACCTGCAGACATCAACCTAGTCTGCATCCAAAGCGGTGAAGGTCCAATCTTAACATCCTTGATGATTTTAGCAATGTATATCGGGTTATCCTCTTTCGCTTCAACTTTGACACTGATATAATCAGTTGCTTTTTCAGCTGCCTCTTCTTTCTCGACAACCGGCCATTTCACTTCCCGGCCTAGAATGGCTCCCACTTCGTATGCAACACCAAGCATGCTCAATGCGTCGGAACGGTTTGGGGTCAGCCCAAGTTCAAGCACTTCATCACTTAAACCAAGTTCCTCCAATGCATCTTTCCCTACTTCCACATCATTAGGGAAGACGAAGATACCTGTAGCATAATCCTTTGAAACGAGCTTGGATTCGAAGCCCAATTCCTGAAGCGAGCAAATCATTCCGTGCGATTCCTCTCCGCGAAGTTTCGCCTTCTTGATTTTGAAATTACCTGGAAGGACTGCGCCAACAGTAGCGACTGCGACTTTTTGGCCTTTATCGACATTCGGTGCTCCACAGATGATCTGAACGGGATTTTCGGCCCCGATATCGACTTGGCATTTATTCAATTTATCCGCATTTGGATGCTGTTCACGTTCAATGACATGCCCGATGACGACCCCTTTTAGCCCTTCACTTTTCTTTTCCACCCCTTCAACCTCAATGCCGCTTTTCGTGATTTTGTCAGCTAGCTCCGTCGCATTGATGCCTGAAAGGTCAACATAATCTTGTAACCATTTATATGACACAAACATGGTAGGTCCTCCTTTTTAAAATAAAAATTTATGCTTCGTGATGGTTGAATTGTTTTAAGAATCGAACATCATTCGTATAGAAATGACGGATATCATCCACACCGTACTTCAACATGGCAATCCGTTCCACGCCGATTCCAAATGCGAATCCAGAGTATTTCTTGGAATCGAAGCCAGCCATTTCAAGGACGTTCGGATGAACGATCCCGCCGCCAAGCACTTCGATCCAGCCTGTTTGTTTACATACGCTGCAGCCATTACCACCACAGATTTTACAAGAAATGTCCACTTCGACGGAAGGCTCCGTAAATGGGAAGAAACTTGGACGAAGACGGATTTCACGGTCTTGCCCGAAAACTTTTTTCGCAAATACGTCCAGCGTTCCTTTCAAGTCGCTCATGCTGATGTTCTCATCGATGACCAAGCCCTCAATTTGCTGGAATTGATGGGAGTGTGTCGCATCATCGTTATCACGGCGATATACTTTTCCTGGGCAAATGATTTTAACAGGACCTTGACCTTTATGTTTTTCCATCGTTCTGGCTTGAACAGGTGAGGTGTGCGTACGCATCAGGATTTCATCCGTTATATAAAAGGAATCCTGCATATCACGTGCCGGATGGCTTTTTGGCAAGTTAAGCGCCTCGAAGTTGTAGTAGTCGCTTTCAACTTCAGGACCTTCCGCAACGGTATAACCCATACCGATGAATAAGTCTTCGATTTCTTCCACGACACGTGTTAATGGGTGTAGATTCCCCTTGTTAACCGGACGTCCAGGAAGTGTGACGTCAATCGTTTCAGTTGCTAGCTTTGCATTGACTGCCGCAGTTTCAAGTGCTTTTTGTTTTTCCTCGATCTTTGTTGCTATCGCTTCCCGTACATCATTGGCCAGTGCCCCGATTTTCGGGCGTTCTTCGGCAGATAATTTGCCCATGCCGCGCAATACCTCAGTGATTGGCCCTTTTTTTCCTAAATAAGCAACTCGGACTTCATTCAGTTCTTTTAATTCGGAAGCGGCGGCAACTTTTTGCAACGCTTCTTCCTGCAGTTCTAGTAAACGTTCCTGCATCATGTCTTCCTCCTTTATTTTCCTTTTGTAAAAATGAACACAAAAAAACCCCAATCCCTAAAGGGACGAGGTTTATGTATCGCGGTACCACCCTTATTAGTGCACGAAAAAAAACTTCAGCACTCACTTCATTAAAAATAACGGCTCTTCACCGGAACATTTTTCGGACATCCTGTCTTCCCAATGCCAACTCGAAAGGTGAATTCCCTTAAGCAGTGCCATAAAAATGCTTTCAGTCAAGGCATCTTTTCCCTGGATATGGTTAACTTAAGCTACTACTCTTTGTCATCGTTGTTTTCATTATAAAATTCTGTTTTATTATATTATAATTCTTCCGCCGTTTCAAATCGATTTTCGTAAATAGTACATTAATATCCCGGCAGCGATCCCTACATTCAATGATTCGCTTTTTCCGTAGATGGGAATATAAAGGTTTTTAGTCGTTTTATCCAGTAATTCCTTCGATACTCCTTGGCCTTCATTACCGACCAGCAGGGCAAACCGGGAAGACTTTTCCACTTCTTCAAATGGCGATGCGCCTTCTAATGCCGTGCCATATACCGGTGTGCCGCTTTCCTTCAGCTCATCGATGATTTCGAAAAGGTTCCCTTTAATGACTGGCATATGAAAGAGGCTCCCTTGCGTCGAACGGACCACTTTGGGATTATACAAGTCAGCACACCCTTCACCGAGTATGACCGCATCGATTCCAGCTGCATCCGCTGTCCTGATCATCGTTCCAATATTCCCCGGATCTTGTACGGCATCGATCAACAATAGTTTATCCGGATTGATGGACGCCATGCTCGTTGATTTCTGTTCGCAAACCGCAGCAATTCCCTGCGGGGCTTCGGTATCACAAATCGCCTTCATAATATCATGTTTCACATAAATGAGCTCTGTGCCTTCCACCTTAAAATGGGCAGGCATTTCAGTTTCTTCATTGATGATCACTTCCAAGACGATTTCTTCTTTTAAGGCTTCTTCAACTAGGTGAAAACCCTCGACTAAATATTTACCGGTTTTATCTCGTTCTTTTTTCGTCAAAAGTTTTTTCCATTGCTTAACTTGCGGGTTTTTTACGGATTCGATATATTTCAAGGGTAAACGCTCCTTTAACTTCACACTGATTTTCCTATTATAACGCAATTCACATACATATTGCATGCGAGTTTGTGAAATGCTATTAATGTGAGTCATTATGTGTTAGAGGAGGAATAATTATGAATTTAAACTTACGTAATGCGATCATCCAGAATGTATCTGGAAATTCGCAAGAGCAGCTGGAAGACACGATTGTCGATGCCATACAAAATGGCGAGGAAAAAATGCTTCCTGGATTGGGAGTATTATTCGAGGTCATCTGGCAAAATTCATCTGAGCAGGAAAAACAGGAAATGATCACTGCCCTAGAATCAGGATTAAAAAAATAACAGCCTTCAGAGGCTGTTATTTTTTTGATTTCGCTTCGCAAGCCTTCAGTTCTTCGATGGAGACTTCTTCCTCAAGCAGCAAGATGAATTTTTTTGCACTCACTTCTTCAAGCATCGCTTTTGTCTCATCATAAGAGTAGCCGTATTTCGTGAAAAAGCTGCGTAAATCTCCAGATCCTTCATCTGTGAAGTAGTGGAAGATTCTTAGAAAAAGAGTGTCCTCCTTATCCTGATTGGCGATGATCAGGATATCCGTATGTTCATTTCCAAGCTGCACATCATTTTTTATATTAGCTGCTACTGTCATTTGGGTGCCAGATACGCCTTTAGCTTTTAAGTCTTGAATTGCAGCAAGTAGTTCCGGAATAGAGTCAAAAACACCATATACGTTTTTTTCCATGTTTCTCCCCCCTCCTTGTTACTCTACTTAAAATAAAATACCTTTGTCATTATACCTTGCAGCTTTAACAATAAACAAGCAAATAGTCCATTGAGAATTCCTGGCTAACCCTTTGCCTAAAGGTTTTTTTAATAGGCTGTTTTCGCATACTTTGTTGCTATTTACCAAGTAAAGCGGTGTGGTTGATTTCCCCTCCAGATGCTCGCTTTCCGCGGGGCGGGCGGTGAGCCTCCCGCAGGAGTCTCGCACTTGCGCTCCAATCAAGCTTAAATAGTTTAGTTTTAAAAAACAACACTCTTTACGAAAAGAGCCTTTTAAAATAACAGCCAGGTTCGGTTTGCAGATAAAAAGGGTTGGAAAATATATCCTTCTTATGATTTCCATCAAAAGGAGACCCCGCGGAAAGCAACGTCCAAATTTCACAAGCATAAAGAAACTGCAGACAAACTCGATTTTCATCTAGTTTGTCTGCAGTCTGAACAGCCTTGTGCAGGCTATGATTTTGCGTATTACAGATTGTCGGTATTGATTCGATTTTTGATGTATTCATCCTGCAAGCCTTCCTCTTGCTGTCCGCTGGCATTCGGGCTCACACTCCGATCCAGTGAGCCTTGAGTATCCCGGGCTTTGTCAGTATCGGCAGAAAACGGGTCTGCATGAGGGTCGCTTGCAAGTGTTCCTTCATGGTCCCCTGGTTTTTTCTTCTTGAATTTTTCTGTGGAGTTCCCCCAGATTTCCCTTTCTTCAGTTCGCTTTGTATCCAGCTCTTCATTTTCAAAGATGTTCACAGAATTCCCATGAAGTTCTTCGCTTCTTCCTGGCTGTGCTTCCACTTCCCCTGTTTGATAGGCATTTGCTGTTGTTTCAGGAAAAAGGTTCGGATCCGGATTGTTCACCACCCCTGTTTTAAGCGGATTCTCTACTGGATCGTCCGGATCCTCGCTGCGATTGGCAGGTAAGCTCTCCCGTGTTGATACGGTTTCCGATTCATCTAAAAGAATCAGGAATTTTCCAGCCTCCACTTCATTTATATAAGCGGTGGCTTCACTATCGGCAAGCCCTAACTCACCTAGTTGGTTCCTTATATCTTCAGAACCCTCATTCAGGAAAAAGTGTTTCATCTTATCAATGAAGGAATCCTCGTTAGAGTTAGTAACGACGTCGACATCCGGATCACGCTTTTGATTGACGAAATCCAAATCTTCTTTCTTATCAGCCATTACCGTTATTTCCCCTTCATGGACCCCCTTTTCTTTGAGGGATTGAATAGCCTGGATTATTTCTCTTTCCGTATTAAAAACACCATATAATGTTTTGCCCATCCATCTTCCTCCTCCTCTTATTCCGATATTTCTTCTTATGTGTATTTATACCCTGATGGGCGCCAATTAAACAAAATGGTTTGCCTTTCCTAGAGTCTTTAAAACCCAAAAGAAGCCTGCAGTTTTAATAACTGCAGGCTATTTCCTTCACCCTTAGAAGCGGTCAGTTCTACGTTCAGCTGCCTTTTTCTCATTTACGATCGATTCATCTGTACTATCAAGGTGGATATCTTCCTTTTTAAGAGTATCCTGAACTTGTTCCGTTTCTTGTACAGCATGCTTCTTGATGACAATTTCGTCTGTGACGACCGGTTTTTTTGAAACTTCCAATTTTTCTTCAACTACGGGGATCCGTAATGTTTCCCCATCTTCAATGCTTCCAGCCTCCAGATCCGATTCACGTCCGGAAACTGATCTATGCTCGACTGTCACTTCTTCGTGTTCAACAGGGACATTAATCGTTTTATGCTGTTCATTGACTTCTTTGTTAATGACGACTTCTCCTGTCTGAACTCTTTCTTTGTCAATGTTCAACTGTTCTTCACGAAGTTTAAGCGTCCTTTCATCTTCTGGCAATTCACGGCCTTGTCCGTTGACTCCATAAACATCTTCCTTATTTAATGCATCGGTTTTTTCAGTGCCATTATATAGATGGTTAGTGGAATTTGTATCAAGCCGTGTAGCGGCAGCATCCATATTCCCGGTCGTGAATTTATCTCTTGCCGTACCAAGATGGCCTTCACCTTCTTCTACCAGAACCAGGACTTTTCCATTTTCTACATCAAAGACATGTTCAGCCGCTTCACTGTTCGAAAGGCCTGCATTCGCCAATCTTGTTGAAAGGTCTGCCGTATCATCCGGCATGAAGAAACGTGCCACCTTGTCCATAAAAGATTCGTCATTAGGAACATTCGTCATTGTATGAACATCCGTTTCACGTTGGGTATTCGTGAAATCCAATGTTTCTTCCTTGTCTGCGACGACCGTGATATCGTCCCCTTCAAACCCCTTTGCCTTAAGTGCATTTATTGCCTGGATCACTTCTGCATTTGATTCATATACTCCATATACTGTTTTATTCATTTTACATTCCTCCTTAGGTTTTGTTGTTTCGTTTAGTGGATGCTATGTATAAACTCTACCCGCTATGAACCTAATTAAACGAGGAATCAATATTTCATTTTTGTTATATCATTTACAAATTGTTCTCAGCACAGAACGCCTTTTCAATTCAAATCCAGACTTTTCAAGGGTTTCCCCATTTATAAAAATGTAATGTTTAACCAAATAATGCTATTTCATTTTTTCTTTTCTTCTATTATAATGCCACAGCCTTTATTAGCAGGTCCGCTATATGCACCGCTTTCGTACATTCCCCCAAGTTTTCCCTCTCGATCCCCAATTGCATTTGCAACAGACAGCCAGGGTTTGCCGTGACAACAATATCGGCCTGTGTCGATTTCGTGTGTTCCATTTTGGAGTCGAGAATATTCATGGACATCCCTGATTCAACAATATTATATATCCCAGCGGATCCGCAGCATCGATCGGCATCCTTCATTTCCCTGAAATCGATCCCTTCTATCGATTGAAGGAGAATTCGCGGAGCAAAGGAGGTGTTCATCACATTCCGTAAGTGACAGGAATCCTGAAAAGTTACGGATTGAGCCGGCAGTTTCAAACGAACTTTTTCCTGAAAACGCAAATCAACAAGAATCTGACTTATATCTTTCAACTTATTTTTAAATGCGATTGCACGGTCATGCCATTCCGGTTCGCCTTGGAGCAAATGGTCATAATCTATGAGAAAAGCTCCACAACCGCCGGCATTCGTAATGATATAATCAACTTCCTCCGCTTCAAAAGCTTCTATATTACGCTTGGCCAGTTGCTTTGCACCTGCTTTTTCGCCACTGTGCCCATGAAGCGCCCCGCAACATGCCTGGGATTTCGGAATCACGATTTCACATCCTGCCAGTTGAAGAAGCTTTAGTGTGGCCTTGTTCGTTTCCAAAAACATCGTATCCATCAAGCAGCCGGAAAAGAAAGCCACCTTTTTAAGCGGCGTTCCGATTGCAGGCAGCCCGGTTGGCCTATTTTTCATTTCCGATTTTTTCGGGACTTTCGGCAGTACCTTTTCCATGGTTGCCAAATTATTTGGAAGCATGTTGAGGACTCCCGTTTTTCGGGCCATGTATTGCAGACCTGATCTCTGATAGAAGCCAAGTAAACTCGTCATGGCCTGCATTCGCTCCTGGTGCGGGAATAATCCACTAAAAACGGCCTTGCGGATCGTTTTTACAGGGTAACTGTGGTTTTTATTCTGATGGATGATATCTCTTGCTTCTTCAAGAAGATGTCCATATTTCACACCTGAAGGACACACCGGTTCACATGCCCTGCAGCCGAGGCAAAGACTCAATGAACGTTCTACATCCTCATCGGGCTCAATCACACCATCCGCCACCGCTTTCATAAGTGCAATCCGGCCCCTTGGTGAATGGGATTCCTTCAGCCCCGATTCCATGTATGTCGGGCAGTGGGGTAAGCAAAAGCCGCAGCGCATACAATTCAACAATTCATCTTCATTCATCCTGTCAGCGAATTGCATGGCAATGGCTTCCCTTTCCTGAACTGTCGTCATGATGAAACCACCACCCTTTTCCTGGTTTCCTTGGCAAATACCTTGCCGGGATTCATGATGTTATTGGGATCGAAAGCTTGTTTAATCGCTCTCATGGCATCAATCCCTTCTTTTTTCAGCTTCCATTCAAGATAAGGGGCCTTCATCGCCCCTACACCATGTTCACCGGTAATCGTCCCGCCAAGGTCGATAGCCGCGGCAAAAATGTCGGCAAAAGCGAGCTCCACTCTCTCCATTTCCTCATGATCACGAGCGTCGGTAATGCACGTTGGATGCAGGTTCCCATCCCCAGCATGGCCGAAAGTGCAAATGTCCACGTTATGCTTGACAGCGATCTCATTAATCGCTTTAACCATTTTGGCAATTTCCGAGCGTGGAACGGTGGCATCTTCCAAAATGGTCGTCGGCTTGAGGCGTGCCAGTGCAGAGAGGGCTGTCCGTCTTGCGGTTTTCAAGGCAGCAGCGTCAGATTCCGTTTCGGCAATTTCCACGGAAACCGCCTTTTCCTCTAGACAGATATCGGCCATCCTTTTCATATCACGTTCCACCACTTCAGGCGGACCATCCTGTTCAATCAGCAGGACGGCTTCCACATTGGTGGGCAAACCGATTTTCGCGAAGTCCTCAACCACGATCAACGTCGGCCGATCCAGAAACTCCAATGTAACTGGAATGATTTTATTAGAAATGATCTTGGCCACTGACTGGGCTGCCGCATCCAGATCTTGATATAAGGCAAGCATCGTCTTTGTCGTTTCCGGCATTGGGATCAACTTTAAGATCGCTTCGGTAACGATGCCCAAGGTCCCTTCTGAACCGACAAAAAGTTTTGTTAAATCATATCCGGCTACATCTTTGGCAAGCTTGCCCCCTGTTCGAATGATGTCCCCATTCGGAAGGACCACTTCAAGGCCAATTACATAATCACGGGTTACTCCATACTTTAAACCTCGCAGTCCACCAGAGTTCTCATTGATGTTTCCGCCAATAGTGGAGATTTTCATCGAACTGGGATCCGGCGGATAAAACAATCCCTTTTCTTCTACTGCTGAAATCAGGTCCAATGTGATAAGCCCAGGCTGTACGGTCGCCGTTAAGTTCTCCTCATCTATTTCAAGTAATGAATTCATTCGATTGAATAAAAGGACAAGCCCCCCCTCAGTCGGGCAAGTGCCTCCGCTTAAATTCGTCCCAGACCCGCGTGGAACGATCGGAACATTGTATTCGTTGCATACTTTGACGATGGCTGCGACTTCAGCTGTGCAGCCCGGTTTAATGACAGCATCCGGCATCGCTTGAAACCCTGGCGTTGCATCATATGAGTAGACTAGACATTCCACTTTCGAGTCATCGTAATTCTCCTGACCGACGATGGTAAGAAGTAGCTGCTTAACCTGCTTTGTTAACATGTACATCCTCCTCATATAAACATAGGAAATTCGAGATTTTTTATATGATGTAAGTATAAGAAAAAAAAACTCAACCATCTATGTATGAACATATAGAATTCAGAGCTTTCCATAGAATTAATTTGTATGTTTATCCAATACATTTAATGCTAGATACATAGTGACTAAATCGGCTAGCTTCCTAGGATTCAGCCGGGTCAAATCTTCTATTCGCTTCAGCCTGTAATGGAGGGTATTGATATGGATATGCAGGGCTCTAGCGGTCTCCTTTAAAGATAGATCACATGCAAAATACATGGAAAGGGTTTTAAGCAGCTCCTCATTAGGAAGCAGCTCCTGAATCGTCCGGGATAAATATTCCTGCCTTGTTTCAGCGGTAACTTCATCAAGCAGGACCTCAAGCTTCAAGTCCTCGTCAAATATGATCCCCGATGAAGGAAACGCGATTTTCAAAGAACGTTCCGCTTTAAAAAACGCTGACCTGAACGCAGATCCCGATGCACGCGAACTAACTCCTGCACACACTTTATAACCTGAACTCTCTTCCAGCTTTTTTTGCAGATTACTTAATTTCTTTAATTGCTGGATTTTTGACCCGATGAAATCGGCTATAGAAAGAATGACGAATTGGTTCCTCCCCCATCGGACTGCGATGTCATCGGGATGCTGCTGTCTTATGTATATCTGAAGCGCTCTCCACACATGAGGCTCAATGATTTCCTCAGTCTTAAATTCACCAAGGGTGATGATCCGGTCTGCATGAACATCGACCCCAAGCAACTTGGCCTTCTGAAGGAAAAGCTCATTGAACGTCTGCAGCTGGTGCCATTCAAATACAAAGAATTCCATCAGACGTGATTGGGATTCTGCTTGTTCGATATGATAGCTTTCCTGAATGAACATCTCCGTCATCTTTTTTAAAAGTTCCGCATAGGGGGAAACATGTTTGGGGTCGCCCGTAATTCCAATGACACAAACTGCTTCCCGGTTGAAGAAAATAGGTAGATTTATACCTGCCTTCACTCCTTTCCAACTTCGTTCATCCTGTTTATTGATGATCAATTTCTCACGATTGTTGAAAGCGTGGATAGCTCCTTCATGATAAGATCCAATACGGCTGTTATCGGTGCTGGCGATAATCGTGCCAGCATGATCAATAATGATGATTTCCTCATCAATCAGTTTCCGAACCTCATGAACCAATTTTCCTGCAACAGCTGTCAATTGCATGATATGTCCTCCTTTTTTGAATGGACTTGAAAATATTTCGAGGCTCCCCTTTGAAAAGGGAGCCTCATTTCTACTTATGGAATCATCCAGGAAAGGACGCCATTTTGCAAGAAGGTAATTACACAAACAAGCAGCAATAAAAATAAACTATGTTTGAGTGTGAATCTCAATAATTCCGATTCCCTGCCCGCCAATCCAACGGCAGCACATGCAATCGCTATCGATTGGGGGGAAATCATCTTTCCGGTAACCCCTCCGGAAGAGTTCGCCCCAAGTGCCAAGACCGGCTCCATCCCCACTTTAAGGGCGGTCACTTTTTGCAGACTGCCAAATAAGAGGTTGGCTGATGTATCCGATCCGGTAATGAACACACCCAGCCAGCCGAGAACCGGTGCGAAGAACGGAAATAAATCACCAGATTTTGCAAGGGTCATCCCTAATGTTGTCGACATGCCTGAAGCATTCGTTACATAGGCAAAAGCCACCACGGCAGAAATCATCAAGATTGGTTTTGCCAACTCCTTCATCGCTTCAACAAAGGTGCCCAAAACGTCTTTTGCAGTCATGTGTGCGATGAACTTCGTTACGATGGCAGCCAGTAAGATCGCAGTCCCGGCCGCTCCGAGCAGTTCTATTTTATAGAAGGCCGCAATCGGCAATCCATCGCTTCCGATTATCGCATTATGCAGACCTGGGACTTCGATTTGGAAGGTTAATAGTTTCCCGAGTTCATTGATTCCGCCAAGCAACACATTGTTGCCTTCATAATGTCCGGAGAGCGCCGGCTTTATCGGGTTCATCCCCCATATTGTGATGAAAAGCGTTAACAGAAGGAATGGTGACCAAGCATGGAATATCTGCCATTTCGTGTATTTTGTTTCCGCTTCTTCCGGATATAAAGGTTCGACAGCTGCTGCCGTTTCCTCGGATGCAAAGCGAAAGATCGTTTTAGGTTTCCAGAATTTAAGGAAAATCGCCAATGCAAATAGTGACACTAACGCGGAAAGGATGTCCGGTAATTCCGGCCCAAGAAAATTTGAACTTAAATACTGTGTGATGGCAAAGGAAAATCCGGAAACCAATATTGCCGGCAAAACTTCAAGCGACCTTTTCCACCCAGTCATTATTAAAATGAGATATAGCGGAATGAAAGCCGAAAGGAATGGCAATTGGCGGCCGACCATTTTTGAAATCTCCATGGCGGCTATGCCAGTGGGACCTTCCATGGCGATGATCGGTATTCCAACCGCCCCGAATGCTACCGGAGCGGTATTCGCGATCAAACAAATCCCGGCTGCATATAGCGGGTTAAATCCAAGACCGACCAAAAGCGCGGCTGAAATGGCAACCGGTGCCCCAAATCCCGCGGCCCCTTCCAAAAAGGCCCCGAAAGAAAATGCCACCAATAATGCCTGGAGGCGGCGGTCTTCCGTAAGCGAAAGCACCGAAGAACGAATGATATTGAATTGTCCGCTTTTAACAGTCATTTTGTACAAAAATACGGAAGTGATGATTATCCATCCGATTGGGAGCAGCCCATATACGGCTCCTTGTGAAGCGGACATCACTGCTTTTCCTGCAGGCATTCCATATATCAATACAGCCACTGCAAGAGCTACAAGCAACGTGGTTATACCTGCAATGTAACCTTTCAAACGTTTGATGGTAAGTGCCCAGAAAAAGTAAAGAATTGGAATGAGTGCGGCAAGAGATGATAAAACTAAATTATCGGTGATCGGCGTAAAGTTTTGTGTCCATGTCATTCATTTCGACTCCATTTTCTATAAATTTTTTAAAAAATTCAGAAATCAACCGCTAATTGAAACCCCTTACATATTCGAAAATTCTAAGTCATCAGATGACTTGATGAGTACTCATTAAAATTAAAGGATTAAAAATATAAAATCAAGATTTTTTTTATTTTTTGTTGATTTTTTTATCCTTCCGGAAGTGTCAAAGATCATTTGTGTTATATAATATTAACCAGAGAAACTCATAGAAAATAGAGGTGCTACTACTTGGTATATAAAAAAATAAAGCCGAAAAAAATTTATGAAGAAGTCAGCGATGAACTTTATGAAATGATTCGGTCAGGCAGCCTGAAACCAGGTGAACAATTGGATTCCATTCAGCAGCTTGCGGAAAATTTCCAAGTCGGGCGCCCGGCCATCCGCGAAGCATTAAGTGCATTGAGTTCAATGGGTCTTATTGAAATAAAACAAGGTGAAGGAACATTCGTCAAAACCTTCGACCCCACCATCATGAACCACCCTTTATCTGCCGCCCTTTTGATGGATCAAGACAATATCAAGCATTTACTGGAAGTCCGGAAAATACTTGAGTCCGGTACGGCAGAAGTGGCAGCGAAGAAGAGAACAGAAGAAAACCTTATCGAACTCAAGGAAAGGCTTTTTGATATGGAAAAGGTGTCAGATGATGAAGAACTAAGTGATAAAGCCGATATCGCCTTCCATGTTGCAGTGGCAAACGCATCACAAAATGAGCTGCTGATCACATTGATGAACCACGTTTCAGAATTAATGACGGAAAAGATGCGGGATATCCGTCGGATTGCGCTTTATTCCGAAGAGATGTCACTTAAGAAGCTATACCAGCAGCATGTCAGGATTCATGATGCAATCGTGGCACAGGATGAAGACGGAGCCCGCAGTGCCATGCTGTTTCACCTTCAAAGCGTCGAGGAAGCACTGGATCGGGTCATCCAAAAAAATCAGCAAAAACACAGTTGACCTTCCTTTAAATTTCAAAAATACCTATACAAAAAAGGATTAAATTGATATATTATTTTGAAAACGATTACTTCATTTAAAAAATCTTGGAAATTGGTATATTCTATTAACCATTTCCTTTTTCCATTTTCCGGTCATCAGATGACCTGTTAACCTACTTCAAAAAGGAGGAGTTCAAATGAAAGTCACTCTCTTTGCAACATGTTTAGTGGATTTGTTTCAATCCAACGTCGGCAAAGCGACAGTGGAGCTACTCGAGCGATTAGGCTGTGAGATCGATTTCCCGGAGTCCCAGATATGCTGCGGACAGCCCGCATATAATAGCGGGTATACGAAGGAATCTAAGGAAGCCATGAAAAAGATGATCAAAACGTTCGCCGATGCTGAATACATCGTAACCCCTTCCGGTTCCTGTGCAGCGATGTTCAAAGAATATCCGGTCCTTTTCAAAGGCGATGCCGAATGGGAAAAGAGGGCGGAATCATTAGCGGCCAAAACATATGAATTGACCCAATTCATCGTGGATGTCTTAAAAGTGACCGATGTCGGGGCGACCCTTAAGGGAAAGGCCACTTATCATACTTCATGCCATATGACACGGCTGCTTAAGGTGAAGGAAGCACCTGCCATTTTGTTAAGCCATGTCAGGGGACTGGAAATGACACCACTCCCGGATGCCCAAAACTGCTGCGGGTTCGGGGGGACCTTTTCGGTTAAGATGGGGGACATTTCCGGGCAAATGGTCGAGGAGAAAGTCTGCAATATTGAAGCTACCGGTGCCGATTTTTTAATTGGCGGGGATGCCGGATGTTTGATGAATATCGGCGGACGGATCCAAAGGAAGGGGCAACCGGTGAAAGTGCTTCACATTGCGGAAGTCCTGAATAGTATTTAAAGAAAGCGAGGAGGGGAAAACTAATGGCTATGAAAACCAGCTCTGCCAAGTTTAAAGACCGGGTGGATGAAGGAATACATAATGATTTTATGCGATTGGCCGTATCGAGTGCCCAAGAACGATTACACGGACGGCGACTGACTGCCGTTGATGAATTGGGAAGCTGGGAGGATTGGCGTTCCCTTGGGGAAGAAATTCGGCAGCATGTGCTTAGTAATCTTGATTTCTATTTGCACCAGCTTGCAGAAAACGTTTCGAAAAGGGGCGGTCATGTCTTCTTCGCTGAAACCGCTGAAGAAGCAAGCGGATACATCAAGGATGTCATTGTAAAAAAGAACGCCAAAAAAGTCGTGAAATCCAAATCGATGGTCACGGAAGAGATCAATTTGAATGCAACTCTTGAAGCAGTTGGCCTTGATGTCGTTGAAACGGACCTTGGGGAATACATTTTACAAGTGGATGATCATGATCCCCCTTCCCATATCGTCGCACCTGCTCTCCATAAAAATAAGGAGCAGATTAGGGATGTTTTTAAAGAAAAGCTTGCATATACGCAAACCGAAAAACCGGAAGAGCTTACCGCCCATGTGCGGGGCATTCTGCGGAAAGATTTCTTAAGCGCCGATGTGGGCATTACCGGCTGTAATTTTGCCATTGCGGAAACGGGCTCGATCGGTTTGGTGACGAATGAAGGAAATGCCGATTTGGTCACGGCCCTCCCAAAAACGCAAATCACCGTGATGGGAATGGAACGGCTTGTGCCTACATTCGATGAATTCGAAGTCCTTGTCAGCTTATTGACAAGAAGCGCTGTAGGCCAAAGGCTGACCAGTTACATCACCGCACTTACCGGGCCTCGAGATGATGGCGATGTAGACGGACCCGAGGAATTTCACCTTGTGATCGTAGATAATGGACGCTCCTCCATTTTAGGAACTGAGTTTCAATCCGTTCTTCAATGCATTCGATGTGCTGCCTGTATAAATGTCTGCCCGGTTTATCGCCAGGTTGGCGGTCATTCATATGGTTCCATATATCCGGGTCCAATCGGTGCCGTGCTGTCTCCCTTACTCGGGGGGTATGATGATTTCAAGGAGCTGCCATATGCCTCCACTCTTTGTGCAGCCTGTACTGATGCCTGTCCGGTCAAGATTCCTCTCCATGATTTACTGAGGAAGCATCGTGAGGTCATCGTTGAAAAGGAAAAAATGGCGCCATTTTCAGAAAAGATGGCCATGAAAGCCTTTGGAATCGGTGCGGCCTCGCCTATGCTTTATAAGTTCGGCTCCAAAATGGCCCCATCCGCGATGTCTCCTTTTAAAACGGGGGATATCATCTCGAAAGGACCGGGACCACTCAAAACTTGGACAGAAAGCCGCGAGTTCCCTGCTCCAGGGAAAGAGAGCTTTCGGGACTGGTTCAAAAATCGGGAAAAAGGAGGGAAACCATCATGAATGGAACCATCCATAATGAAGGGACTTTTTTAAACAATATAGCCAAAAACCTGGGAAGGGCTCCTATTACGGAAGGCATCTCCGTTCCGGAATGGAAGCACGCCCCCCAAAAAGAAGTTTTGAAACATGCGACACCAAATGATCTTGTCGCGGAATTGGAGGAACAATGTAAACGGGTGCATACTCAGTTTCACGTCACCGACTCCAAGCAAGTGATGCATTGTTTAAAACAGGTGATCGAGGAGCTTGGAAACGGCCCCTTGATCATCCCTAAGGACGATCGATTTTCCAACTATGGATTGGATGGTATCTTAAAGGAAAAAGATGTCCATATATGGGATCACCAAGCCGGGAAAGAAAATATCGAAAAAGCAGAAAATGCTAACATCGGAATCACATTCAGTGAGATGACACTAGCAGAATCTGCGACCGTCGTCTTGTTCAGCGACAAGGACCATGGCAGGTCCATCAGCTTCCTTCCTTCCTGCCATGTTTCCATCATTCCAAAAAGCACCATCGTTCCGCGGATGACACAGGCTGCTGCGGCCATCCGTTCAAAAGTTACCCGGGGCGAAGTCGTTCCTTCCTGCATCAACTTCATAACAGGGCCGAGCAATTCGGCTGATATCGAAATGGACCTTGTCGTCGGCGTCCATGGTCCCATCAAAGCGGTCTATATAATCGTCGAAGATAAGTAGAAATAAGGAAAAGAAAAAGGAGAGGAACCTGATTAGGCCTCTCCTTTTTTAACTTTCCATATTACTCGTAAATGATCCGATCAACCGCTTCACGATCGAGGCGTTTGATCACCTCGACAATGAGCTTAACCGCATTCTCATAATCATCCCGGTGGAGCATTGCTGCGTGTGAATGAATGTAGCGTGTGGCAATCGTGATTGCCAGTGCCGGAACACCATTTGCCGTTAAATGGATGGAGCCGGCATCCGTCCCGCCGCCTGGAATCGATTCATATTGATAAGGAATATTCATTTCATCTGCCGTGTCGGTGACAAAATCGCGTAATCCCTTATGTGCCACCATCGATGAGTCATAGATGACGATTTGCGGGCCTTCCCCCATCTTACTCATCGCTTCTTTTTCGGAAATCCCCGGTGTATCACCAGCAATGCCGACATCGACGGCAAAACCGATATCCGGCTGAATTTTGAATGTGGATGTTTTGGAGCCACGCAAGCCGACCTCTTCTTGCACAGCGCCAATTCCATAAACTACATTTGGGTGGTCGCTGTCTTTCAGCTGTTTAAGCACATCAATGGCGATTGCACAGCCAATTCGATTGTCCCAGGCTTTGGCCAGCAGCATCTTTTCATTATTCATGACCGTGAATTCAAAATATGGCACAACCATATCCCCTGGCTTGACGCCCCATTCCTTAACCTCTTCTTTGCTGGATGCACCGATATCAATAAACATATCCTTAATATCAATCGGTTTCTTCCGCGCCTCCGCTGACAGGATATGCGGCGGCTTGGAACCGATAATCCCAGTTAGATCACCTTTACTTGTAACGATCGTCACGCGCTGGGCCAGCATTACCTGTGACCACCAACCACCTACCGGCTGAAAACGCAAAAATCCTTTATCATCAATTTGGGTGATCATGAAACCGACTTCGTCCATATGCCCTGTAACGACGATTTTCGGTCCGTTTTCATCACCCGTTTTCTTGGCAATCAAACTTCCCAGGCCATCTGTCGATATTTCATCCGCAAATGGTGTTATGTATTCGGTCATCACTTTTCTTACTTCACTTTCATTTCCTGCAATTCCTTTAGCATCCGTTAAGTCAGCAAGCATCCTTAACGTTTCATCCAATTGAGCCATCCTTATACCTCCCTATAACTTACATTACAAGAATAATTATACAGATAATCGATTGCATAAACAATCAGTAGCCTTGCTTTTGCCTTTCATAGTTCACTTCATTTTTGCTTACATATGCTTTTTCCACATCCACTGCTGAAAATCCAAGCAACTCCCCTAAATGTAAATACGCAGCAAAAACCTTTTGGAAAGATGCCTCTGTCAGCTGTGTGCGAAATTCACTTATATATCCGTAAATAGCCGTAAATTGAAGCGTCAAATCCTCCTGATCCACCTTGAGGGCGGATGGAACTTCCGGTACAAATCCCCGTTCGATCCCGAGTGATAAAATGAAATGAATGCCATCCACGTATTCAGCCAAAATCGTTTCTTTATCAGATGGGCCTTTAAGACTCCAGAATTTAAAACATCTAGTTTCATTGGCAAGCTCTCCAAGCTCCACTAAAAGAGCAAGTATCTTTCGTTCCACTAAATCTTCAGCACCCAAATCATGCTTGGATTGTATATGCTCGTCCAAGGCTGCCTGCATATCCATTAATTTACCTATGTTCATTTTCATCACTTCTTTCTATCGTCTTCCCCTAAATTATATCAAATAAATGAAACTTATTAAAAACCCATACGTAAATGAAGGGAATCACTCTGTTTAAGGAGGTAGCGCCATGGTATTGATCATGCGGTTCATTCTTTTGGCTCTCATCATTTTCTTAATATATACAGTCATCAAATACCTATTTAATCCGAAAAGAAAATTAGAACTGGCACATGAACAGAAAAAGTTCTTTCTGCTCGACGATACAGCCAATATACGAAAGAATTTTTTATTGACGTACAATGGGGTGATGTTTGAAGGGGAAAAGTATCTAGGGACGACGGATCGCTCCTTCGAGGTCATCTCCATCTTCATATGGCCTAAAAAAATGGCCGGCCTGAAAGGCTTGAAGCGAAATGACTTCTTAAAAATCGAGGCAGCCATTAAAAAACAATATCCGGATGCCGTCATTGATTGGAAGAGCCCGGTTAAGGAGTTTTTACAAAAATGAAAAAAATCAAACGTAATGAAGAGCCTTGAGAAAAATGGACTCAAGGCTCTATTTTAATCATCTGCACGAAAAAATTCCTTCCAAGGGACGACCGTCTGCTTCTCTCTCAATAAATAGATCAATAAGGTTAAGGATAATAAAATGATGACGATCAGCGTTGGACTGAAATCTGCAATATAGTGGCCAAAAACCGTGTATACGAATGCTACAGGGAGATTGGTCATGAAGGATAGATAAAAATAATTTTTCAGTCCTTTATTGGACTCTAATAAGCAAAGCGACAGTAAGTAAAAGTGTATGAATGGTATTAGCCTCAGTACAGCAATTTGCCGGCTATTTAGCTTTCGATTTCCAAACAGCTTATTCTTAAGCCGCAGCAGCCTATCCTTTGTTTTCGGAAATTTGCCTATCACGAAATAAAAGGCCATACTGGACAACGTCAAACCGATTACCGAATAGATGGTTCCAAAAGCTGCCCCGAATAATACTCCGCCAGACATGCAAACCACAATGACGGGAATGAATAAAAATTGCCTTAATAAATGAAAAGTGATAAAAATCAACGGTGCAAACACGCTTCCAGATTGAACGTAGCTTATCACAAGTGTCAGTTTATCATTCATGCTCTCCCTCCAGCTACTCTTTGCTGCTTCTACAAGCATATACACTATACGGGCTACATATTACAATTGAATGAATATCTTGATCAATACGGCTATCTGAAGAATCATCAATATGGGCAGGCCCCACTTAAAAGCGGCATGCTTCGTCTTATGGCGGAATTTCTTCATCCCCAAAAAGGACCCAGTCCCTCCGCCTATGACCGCCCAAAACCAAAGTGTCCTCTCGCTGATCCGGTACTCCCCATTACGCGCTTTCCTCTTGTCGATTCCCATTAGAGCAAATCCGATGATGTTCGTGATGATCATATAAGCAGCAATGAACCATACTCCTTGCATTTTCATTCCCTCCTTTAAATATGTAAAAAGCCACCCTCTTGAAAAGAGAGTGGCTGTATCAGTCAGACTTATTTGTCTAATTGTTGTTTAGCAGCAGTTGCTAATTGAGCAAAAGCTTGTTCGTCAGCAACAGCAAGATCAGCAAGCATTTTGCGGTTCACTTCGATACCAGCAAGCTTTAGACCATGCATTAAACGGCTGTAAGAAAGACCGTTGATGCGTGCTGCAGCGTTGATACGAGTGATCCAAAGTTTGCGGAAATCACGTTTCTTTTGACGACGGTCACGGAAAGCATAGTTTCCTGACTTCATTACTTGTTGGTTAGCTACTTTGAAAAGAATATGTTTCGCGCCATAGTAACCTTTAGCTAATTTTATTACCTTTTTACGACGTTTGCGAGTAACAGTACCGCCTTTTACACGTGGCATGTTATTTCCCTCCTATTTAACTCGATAAATCGAACTTATTTAATGTTGTCTAGCATATGACGAATACGTTTGAAGTCACCTTTGCTTACAAGGCTAGCTTTGCGAAGCTTACGCTTTTGCTTAGTAGATTTGTTAGCAAATAAATGGCTTGTGTAAGCGTTAGAACGCTTAAGTTTGCCGGATCCAGTCTTTTTGAAACGTTTAGCAGATCCGCGGTGAGTTTTCATTTTAGGCATAAGGTATTCCTCCTCATTACAAATTACTTTACAATTACTTTTCGTTTTTCGGTGCTAAGATAATGAACATGCTGCGCCCGTCCATTTTTGGGTGTTGCTCGATTGTAGCCACTTCTTTACATGCTTCAGAAAAACGAACGAGTACACGCTGACCAATTTCCTTATGCGTAATGGCACGTCCTTTGAATCGGATAGAAGCTTTTACTTTATCGCCTTTTTCAAGGAATTTAATACCGTTGCGAAGCTTCGTATTGAAATCATGCTCTTCAATCGTCGGGCTCAAACGAACCTCTTTCAGACTGATGACTTTTTGATTTTTACGTGCTTCCTTGTCTTTCTTTTGCTGCTCGAAGCGGTGTTTTCCGTAGTCCATGATCCGGGCTACCGGAGGCTTTGCATTTGCAGCAACTAAAACTAGATCAAGATTTACACGAGCGGCAATTTCCAATGCTTCGAATTTCGTTTTAATTCCAAGTTGTTCTCCGTTTTGGTCAATAAGACGAACTTCACGGGCTCGGATGCCCTCGTTTACCATCGCGTCTTTACTAATAGTTAGCCACCTCCAAAGATATTGGCGAATACGAATATTTGAATAAATTCGGTCACGCTCACAACTCGCTTACAGGATATAATCATAATAAAAAAGTGTGGATGCATGCTGCACCCACACTGATAGACTCATTCAGAAAGATCCAAATAATCAAATCATGACCTGTTAACTGCATTGTTTGCGTCAACCAGGTGAGAAGCGGGTGCTTCTTCTTTTCATCAAACACGTATTCAATTCACTTTAGAAATATATCATAAACACTGATGACTTGTCAAATGCTAATTTATTCGTTTTTCACAACAAAATTAATATTATCAGACATTCAGTTATTTGACAATACGTTTTTTAAAGTAATTTGGACAAAAAATATTCGTCATGATACTTTCCATCAAAAAACAGTGATTCCCGCTTTATTCCTTCCTTTTCAAAACCCATCTTCCGATATAAGGAAAGCGCAGGGGCGTTGTTTGCGATCACGGACAATTCCAGGCGCCGTATTTCGTTTGTCCGTGCATGCTCCTCCATTTTCTGAAATAGCTTCGTACCGATGCCTTTTCCTCTGTCCTGTTCATTGATGCCGATGACGATTTTGGCGGAATGCCGCGTTCGGCCCATTTGATTGCCCAATAAAATTAGGTAACCATTCAACTCATGGCCGCTAGCAGCAACGAAGAAAACGGAAAGGGGATTTTTTTCGATTTGCTCCATTTGCTTTTCCATTTGTTTCCCCGTCGCTTTTCTTTCCCCAGGGTTGAACAGCATATACCCGGAATCTTCGACATGATTGAACAGAGCAGCCAGGTTATCCGCGTCTTTCCTTAAAGCCTTTCTAATCTCCATTTATCCCCACTCCCCCTTTGGTTACAGTCCATACTGAGCGAAGCGATCAAATGCTAAGAGTTTTCCTTCGCCTTTTTCTTTTTCTCGATGGTGTCCCAGGAAAATAGGACTATCCAAAAAAGCAGGACCGGGACAATGGCATATTGTCGATAATCATCCAATAACAATAAGATGATGATGACAAGGAATGTCGGTCCGAATAGATAAGAAAATTTCTTTTTCATGCTGACCCTCCTTTTCATTGCTGTACATATTTTCACATGATGGTTTCATTTTATCATGTCTTAATTAAAAAGAGGGACACAACTATATGTGCCCCTCTTTTTGCTTTTAACGGCTTACTTCCGCCTTAATAGCTGAAACGAAATCTTCAAAAGCGATCGTTTCGGATTTTTGTTCACCGTATTTACGTACATTCACGCTGCCTTCTTTGACCTCATTGTCTCCAACAACGAGCATGTACGGGATTTTTTGCATTTGCGCTTCACGGATTTTGTAACCGATTTTTTCGTCGCGTGTATCCAGGTCGACACGAATGCCTTGCGCTTTAAGTTTTTCCTGTACTTCTTTCGCATAATCCAAGTGCACTTCAGGTGAGACCGGGATCACTTGTGCTTGGATAGGTGCAAGCCAAGTCGGGAATGCCCCCTTGTATTCTTCGATCAAGTAAGCGACAAAACGCTCCATTGTGGAAACGACGCCGCGATGGATAACAACCGGACGGTGCTGCTTGCCGTCCTCACCGACGTAATTAAGATCAAAACGTTCAGGAAGCAAGAAATCAAGCTGGACAGTGGAAAGCGTTTCATCTTTCCCTAAGGCAGTACGCACCTGAACATCAAGCTTAGGACCGTAGAATGCCGCTTCACCTTCCGCTTCAAAGTAATCCAGGCCAAGTTCGTCCATGGCGCCTTTTAACATACTTTGTGCTTTTTCCCACATGTCATCATCATCGAAGTATTTCTCTGTATCCTGAGGATCGCGATAAGACAGTCGGAATGAATAATCCTTGATATCGAAATCTTTATATACTTCCAGAACCAGGTTCACAACGCGCTTGAACTCTTCCTTGATTTGGTCGGGACGGACGAAAATGTGCGCATCATTCAATGTCATTCCACGTACACGCTGAAGGCCTGAAAGGGCACCTGACATTTCATAGCGGTGCATCAAGCCTAGCTCGGCAATCCGAATTGGCAGTTCGCGGTAGCTGTGGATACTGTTTTTATAGACCATCATGTGATGCGGACAGTTCATCGGACGCAGGACAAGCTGTTCGTTTTCCATCTCCATGACAGGGAACATGCCGTCCTGGTAATGATCCCAGTGTCCAGATGTTTTATAAAGGTCCACGCTTCCCATTACAGGTGTGTAGACATGGTCATAACCCAGACGTTCTTCCTTGTCCACGATATATCTTTCGATTGTCCGACGGATGGTCGCGCCTTTTGGCAACCACATCGGCAGCCCTTGTCCCACTTTCTGTGAGCTCATGAACAAGTTCAATTCTTTGCCGATTTTACGATGGTCACGTTCCTTGGCTTCTTCAAGGAAACGCAGGTGTTCGGCCAAATCTTCTTTTTTATAGAAAGCCGTACCGTAAATCCGTTGAAGCATTTTGTTTTTGCTATCGCCTCTCCAGTAAGCTCCAGCGATGCTCAATAGCTTGAACTCTTTGATTTTCCCGGTTGATGGAACATGAATTCCTCGGCAAAGGTCAAAGAATTCACCTTGCTCATAAAGCGTTACCTGCTGATCGGCAGGAATCGCATCGATCAATTCCAATTTATACTCATCGCCGATTTCCTTAAAACGGGAAATCGCTTCATCACGACTCACTTCGATGCGGGAAATTTCCAAGTTTTCGTTGACGATTTTCTTCATTTCTTTTTCAATCAATGGAAGGTCTTCGGGAGTCAATGATTCCTCCAGATCCATATCATAGTAAAAGCCGCCCTCGATGACCGGACCTACGCCGAATTTGGCGTTTTTGTACAAACGTTTGATCGCTTGTGCCATCAAGTGTGCTGTACTGTGACGCAATACTTCAAGAGCATCCGCTGCGTCCTGTGTGACGATTTCGATTGTACCATCTTGTTCAATCGGACGTTTCAAATCATATAATTCACCATTGAATTTTCCGGCAATGGATTTTTTCCTTAAACCAGGACTGATGGATGCAGCGATGTCTTCAGTTGTTGTGCCTTTAGCAAATTCCTTAACCGCTCCGTCAGGAAAAGATATTTTCAGTAATTCTGACATTCAGTTTCACTCCTTCTTATTGTTCGAACAAATTACAGGTTTTTGATTCCATTACAACACAAAAAAGCCCGCCCCTGTATAAAACAGGGACGAGCTTAGTAATAAATATCATTAACCCGCGGTTCCACCCTCGTTCCAGCTTGCTTTTCACGGCAAAATGGCACTTGTGACTTGGTAACGGCAGCTTCCCGTCAGCTCATATTCGCAGAATGCCTGCTTTCCGAGCCGAAGTTTAAAGGTGGTAAGTGTTCCATGCGAATAGGAAGCTTACAGCCTGTTGGCTCCCCTCTCTGATAATCGGCGACTAGAATACCCTTGTCCTCATCATAACTTTTAGTTTTTTAATAGTATGTAGGAAATTATAATTTGTTATACGGTGAAAATCAAGGTTAATTTTCATTTTTCCACGAAAGGTCATTCAAATGCATTGAAAATGACGAAAGTGGCAAGATGGTCGCCCGTTCTTCGAAAATCCTTGAAATGGTCTGGATCAACCCCTCTTCCTTGTCATCGGTATAGATGCACAAGTTTTCGGGAGCAATCGATAAAAGCGGGGCAAGTATCACCGTATCGAGAAAAAGTGAACTTTTGGCAAGAAGCCTCCTGTCGATCATACTATTGATTTTTGGACGGTCGAGTTTGCTGAATTTTTGATCATAGAAATGAAAACCATCCCGGTTGACCAGGTGAAGCTTTCTTAATTTCGACTCCTGCCCATGAAGGCAATCACGGAGAGTGGCAATGAAATTTTGATAGTCCTGCTCCAGCTTGTATTCATCAATCGCCTTAAGGACATACTTTTCCAAAGTGTGCTGAAATGATTTTAAACGGAAGGTCGTAAAAGAATCGAATGAAAAAGATACCTTTCCAGCCAAGATGCTTTGAAGCCCTTCCTCAATCAATCGTTTCTCCGTACTGAATGCTCCTTCTTGATTCCTGGCTCTTTCCACCTCGATGATCGATGATGCAATTTCAATGATGGCTTCAATTTCTTCCCGTTCCCTATAAAAAAATTTACCGACTATTATTTGCTCCAGAACAGGAAGCGTCTTTTCTTCCAATAAAAAAGAATGAAATGCATCACGAAGCAGAATTAGCCATTTATCACCTGAAGACTTCGTCATATCCACATGCATGCCATGTTGCGGAAGAAATCGAATGTATGCTTGAAGTTCTGCCCCGAGTGGATGGGCAGAAACGAAATTCAGTAACTTCAATGCCTCTGAATCGTTTTGAAACGAAATTTGCACTACGACATCCCCCCTTCCCCCTTGCCTCTTTGTTCATGTATATGGGGATGGGGACATGTTTAGAAGTAGGATGGGCCTTGTAAAAGAAAAAAGTGACCTCCATTAAGAGACCACTTTCCTTCATCTTCTCCGATTCACGCCATCCAGCTTGACCGGCTCCGCTAAATATTGAATTCTTTCCATTATCCTGGCCGCCTTCACTTCTTCCTTCTCTCCACGCTGTGAAAAGGTTAGGTGGTTCTCCAGGCCATTCAGGTCAAAATTCGAAGTGAAAAACGTCGGCAAGTTTTCCAGCATCCTAAATTGCAAAATCGGTCCAAAAACCTCATCGCGTCCCCAGCTCGTCATGGACTCCGCTCCAATATCATCCAGCATGAGGACAGGTGCCGTTTTCACCATCTCAATTTTTTCATTGACCGTATTATCACCTATCGATCCCTTAAGTTCCCGCAAGTAGTCAGGGACATAGACAATAAGGGAAGAAATTTGCCTTTCTGCGAGTTCATTGGCAATCGCACCTAATAAGTACGTTTTCCCAACACCGAATTTCCCATATATAAATAAGCCTTTTTGCATTTTACCTGGCTCATATTCCATGATGAACGACATCGCCTTACTTAAAACACCCAAGCGTTTGTTTTCATTATCCGTTTGCGTAAAGTCCTCAATGGTCGCCTTTAAAATATCCTTCGGTACATACAGGCTGCGGATCAATTTTTCCCGTTTCCGCTTTTCATCCTCTGCCAATTTCCGCGGACAGATTTCATAATTCAGGTTCAGGGCCTTCCCTTGAACCACCAATTTGGGATAATACCCTTGCATCATATTGATGCAGCCATTCAAGCTTGGACATTTATCACATTTATTGCTTTGTGAAGTGAACTCATAAAGCTTCCCCAAGTTTTTATCAATCATTTCCTTCGTGACCGTCGAACTGTTGGCATTCAAAAATAACCGCACTTGTTCGTCTTCAAAAATCTCCTGTTTCAGCTTTTCATAACGCTGTTGAAATTGGTTTGTATTGGCCAATTTATTAAGGGATCTATTAATCTTTTCCATCGTTCATTTCACCTCCTGCTTTCCACAGCTTCCATTTCTCTTGAAGCTCGCGTTTCTGGGCATTCAATTCCGGCTGATCTGCATTCTGCTCCTGCTGTGCTTCTTCTTTTTTCTCAAGCCACTCCGGAACCACTTCTTCCCGTATCGCCTTTTTCCGGCTGCCCTTCGCAGCATTCCTGCTTCCTTGAGCCCAGTCCTGATATTTCCTATGTTCATTTTTAGCCAGTTCCATCGCCTCGACGACCGTAGAGACCTTCAGCCGTGCCCAATGGCCTGCCAGCTTTTCCACATAGCCCTTGGTGAACTTCATATCCGTTTTGAGCATGACGTATTCAATCAAGACATTGACGACACCCGGATTCAGCTTTTGATTGATCATCACGCCCTCAACCACTTTCAAATCACCGCTTGATGGCTCTGCACCGCCTGACAATTGCATTAGCCGCTCCCTTGGGGAGATCGTCTCCAAATGACGGATTAACTCTTGTTCCTGTGTTTTCGGTTCTTCTTTTTGTGTCCGTTCACGAATCGGCTGCACCCGATTGACCAGGGAAGGCATATCTGCCTGCCGTTCGATCTGATACCAGTCCCTTGCCGCCTTTCTGAGCACTTCCTCATCGATCTCATCATCCAATGAAACGGCATCCATTACTAGTTTTTGCATTTCCAGCGGATCAATGCCATATAAAAAAGCAAGTTTGGCGATCGTACTTTTTATTTTCGGAGTAAAGGCCTTTTTCGGTACGATCGATGATTTCATCCCGGATAATAAAAGGTCAAAATCAAATAAGTCGTCAAACCCCGATGGCTCGACGCCTTCCGTCCGATCGATGAATTGCTGTTCAGGCATCGGTTTCCATTCGTTTTTCGCTTCATCCGTTACATATAAAGAGTCCAAATGATCTGATGAGAATACTTCCGCAAAAGATTTAGTCACACCTTCATATTGATCGGTTAAGATATGATCATCACAAAAGAATCTCTTTAACCGGTTGAACTGTGCTTTGCCGACTTTTTTGTATAAGTAAATATTCAGCATTCCATCCGTGAAAAACTGCTGGGGGGAAAGCGGCGGGTTTAACTCATAGATGAATTCCTTCGTTTCATTTTTCGATTTCTTATATACATTCAACAGACCAATTCCTTCAAGTAAAAGGCGTGCTTCGTAAATATCACCTAACTTAAGGCCGATGGTATTCATTAATTGATAATGTGAGGAGGTTTCCGACCATAGCCTGTTTTCCTCCAGCTCACTCCATAACGTCATATATAGGCTAATGCAGATAGGTCCAATAAGAGGTTGATATAGTCGGGTAAGTATTTTCCGATCATAATCATGAAGCAGCCCCGCAGATGAGACCAAATATGAATCCGCTGGGAGCAATTCTTGCCAATGCATTGACATCTCCATTCAAACCTTTCAAAAGATGTAGTGAAAAAAGAGCCAAAGTGAATCTTCAGCTCTACTTTCTTTCTTTATTTATTAAATCTTTCAATTCATCGATAAAGACATTGATATCTTTAAATTGTCGATAGACGGATGCGAACCTTACATAGGCAACCTCATCGACTTCCGCCAGCTTGTCCATCACCATTTCTCCGACATTGTCGCTTTTCACTTCCGATATGCCCTGGTTGCGCAGTTCTTTTTCTACATAACTGGTAATTTGCTCTAGTTCCTTCAAGGGAACCGGGCGTTTTTCGCAAGCCCTGATTAAGCCACGCAGGATTTTATCACGACTGAACTCTTCCCGTGTCCCGCCCTTTTTCACTACAATGAGCGGTGTTTCCTCCACCTTTTCAAATGTCGTGAATCGAAAACCACATGCCTCACATTCACGGCGTCGTCGAATCGATTTACTTTCATCGACTGGCCTGGAATCGAGCACTCTTGTTCCGTTATATTGACATGATGGGCATTTCATCATTATCAGCTCCGTATTTTATGTAGGACTCCCCTATCTAAATGTTCCCCAAGGATTTACTTCTCTATCTTAATCTTATATTAAAAGGAACGGCCAGTACAAGTAAAAAGTGTAACTTCCAGCAGCAGGCACTTTTTGTTCTGCCCTTGGAGCACCGTTGTCAAGGTCTTTGGGCTGCAAGGAAATCCTTAGCTATAAAGTGAAGCAGGCTGCCGATTCATTGCATTAAAAAAGAGATGCACCCATGGCATCTCTGTGTATACGTGTTTTTTATAGGGCACTTATATTGGCTTTTTTCATTTGTACAGGACCTAATCCACGCGGTAATTCTATGTTTTCACGTGTTTGCGCATTCAAAGCTTCTGCAATATAATCTGCCGCAATATTCGGATCCAAGTTACCGCATGTATAGACATCGATGCTCGCATAGCCGTGTTCTGGAAAACTGTGAATCGTCAAGTGCGATTCAGAAATGATGACAACCCCGCTGACCCCTTGTGGAGCAAATTTGTGAAAGGCAACTTCCCGTACCTCTGCACCTGATTTCAAAGCAGCATCAACAAAAATCTTTTCAATTAAATCGATATTGTTCAGTTTTTCAAAGTCACAACCCCAAAGTTCAGAAATGACATGTCTACCCATTGTTTCCATAGTGTAAGCTGTTTCCATATTAAGCTTCCCCCTTACCATGATTTAAAAATAAGTTCTGATAACTACCACGGGGGAAAGTTAGTCCAAAGAGGTCCTAACCCTTTAAGTAGCCATCATGCAAACCGCTTTTGAAGAAGTTCACGATTCATAGTATATATGGTTTGAATTTTTTTTGCAACTCCAAATTGAAATTTTGGAAAGATAAACTTTATATGTAATAGGGATATAGGGAAGGTTCCAATGTGGGGAAATTTCTGTTTTCGGGTTTATCAGCGCCTTAAAGCAGCGAGGAATTGCTGGATCACTGCATTAAAAATAGCCCGCTAAAAAATTTTAGCAGGCTCGATTTTTTTCATTATTTTATTGATAGTTCGACTTCGGAAGTTTTTTTCAACTCGGATCCCACCAATTTCACAAGGTCCACTACCCGGTTGGAGTAACCCCACTCGTTATCATACCATGCAAGGACTTTCACTTTCCTGTCCCCAATCATCATCGTCGTCAAACCATCGATGATTGCAGAGTGAGGATTCGTTTTGAAATCACTGGAAACTAAAGGTTCCATCGTGAATTCCATAATTCCTTTGAGTTCATTTTCTGAAGCATCGATGAAGGCTTGGTTCACTTCATCAATCGTGACATCACGGTTTAAATCCACAACAAGATCGACTAGAGATACGTTAGGTGTCGGTACGCGGATCGCCATTCCATGAAGCTTGCCTTTTAATTGCGGCAACACTAGTGAGATGGCTTTTGCAGCTCCTGTAGTCGTAGGAATCATGCTTTCCGCAGCGGCACGGGCACGTCTTAAGTCTTTGTGCGGGTTATCGATATTATTTTGATCATTTGTATAAGAATGTATCGTTGTCATTAAACCGTTGTTTATGCCGAATTTTTCATCAAGCACTTTTGCAACCGGTCCAAGACAGTTGGTTGTACAAGATGCATTGGATATGACGAAATGCTTGTCGATTTCCAGAACTTCCTCATTTACACCCATTACAATGGTAACGTCTTCATTTTTACCCGGCGCTGATAAAATAACTCTTTTTGCTCCTGCATCTAAATGAAGAGCAGCTTTAGAACGATCATTGAATTTGCCCGTGGCTTCAATTACAATATCTATGTTCAACTCTTTCCAAGGCAATAGCTTTGGATCGCGGTTATTTATTAGTTTTACTCGGCGGCCATTCACTATTAGTGAATCATCTTCCGCAATAATGATACCGTCGAATTTACCATGTATCGTATCATATTTTAGTAAGTGTGCTAAAGTTTCAGCTGGATAGCTTGCATTAATGGCAACAATGTCCAAACTCTCATCTAATATGGCCTTTCGGAAAACCATTCTTCCAATTCTCCCAAACCCGTTAATCGCTATTCTTGAATTCATTGTTCGGACCCTCCAGAAAATATTAATGTTATACTTATTACCCTTCACATGTAATTAGTATAACATAATTCAAAGGAATTGTGCTAATAAAAATGCGGATTGTACTTATTTTTTCAACATAAAAAGAAGAAACCGGCTGGTTTCTTCTTTTTATCATAATTATATGACATGCCATTCGCTAAGTATGGTCTTCACTTGCCTCTTCGTTTCATTAATGTTCCCATTATTGTCGATGACGGCATCCGCTAAAGCCCTTTTATCGGCCAGGGGCATTTGCGAATGGATCCTGGCAAGTGCCTCCGTCTCCGAAAGACCATTCCTGTTCATTAATCGCTGCAATTGGACTTGCTCATCTACATAGATCAAAAGCGTCTTTTCCACCATGAATGTCAGCTTACTTTCGAATAGGAGCGGAATATCCATGAACACCGTTTCTTCCCCTGATGATAGTGCCTCTTCCGTTTTGAAGCGCATCCAATTCCTGACGGCAGGATGCACGATGCCATTCAATAGCAATCTCTTTTCCTGATCATTGAATATGATCGACCCGAGCTTTGCGCGATCTATATTCCCATCCGGCAATAAGATCTCATCACCAAATGCCTCCACAACTTGATGATAGGCTTCTTCACCTGGCTCAACGACAGCACGGGAAGCCAGATCTGCATCGACAATCGTGAATCCGAGTTCCTGTAAATAAAGGCTGACGGTGCTTTTCCCACTGGCGATGCCTCCTGTGATTCCAATGATTTGTCCCATAAGGCTCCCCCTTTTAACCATGTATCATAACTTGAATATACCGATGATAATCAATAGTACACCTGGAAGAAAGGTCAAATGCTGGACAACTTTATTATTTGAAAGCAATTTCCCGCTTTGAATTCCGCTCCAAATGAAAATTGAACTCATAACAGCGATGCACCCTGCCAGGATAATCGGTGAAATGCCGATCATAGCCGCTCCAACTCCGGCCCCGAACGCATCCAGCGAAAGTGCAAACCCCAGAACAAGCGCTTCAACGCCCGTAATCGTACCTGATTTATCAAAATCGGCATTCAATGGTTTTTGTAAAATATTAATGACTACCCCAAGTGATTTAATTTCAAAATTAAAGATGATCTTTTCATGATATCTATCATCTTTCAAATCTTTTTCAGGCTTAAAATACTGGTATACCATCCAGGCACCTAGGAAAATGAGGATGATGCCACCCGTTTTTTCAGCCGCCCCGATCGATATGAGCTGACTGATGAATTGTCCGATGACCATCGCAATACCTAAACTCAATGCAGAACAAATTGAGATGACCGCTATTGACCTTAAGGGGATTTTCATCTTCCGCATACCGAATGTCAAACCTACGCCAAATCCGTCAATACTAACTGCAAATGCGAGAAAAATAATTTGTAGCCACATCGGAATAATACTCCTTCCCTACTCGTTGCTACCCTAGTATATGGATGGAGCCCATCCGATGTGTTTGAAAAAACATTACCTATTTTAGCGGCTGGCACGACGGGCAAATATGTGTGCCGCGTCCTGCCACAACCATTTTTTCAAGTGGCGTGCCGCATGTTTTGCAGTTCTCCCCTTTTCGTCCGTAAACATTAAGTTCCAACTGAAACATGCCGATTTGACCTTGGGAATTAATGTACGAACGAATCGTACTCCCGCCTTTTTCCACAGCTTCACCTAACGTCGCAATGATTTCTGCATGCAACGTTTTGATTTCCTGCAACGAGAGTGAAGAAGCGATTCTCTCCGGATGAATACCGGAACGGAATAGCGACTCGTCTACATATATATTCCCAATCCCGACGACAACCGTTTGATCAAGGAGAACGGGCTTGATTTTCCTGTTGGTCCTTGCCAACTTCCTACTTAGCCCCTCGACAGTAAAATCTTCAGACAACGGTTCAGGCCCTAAATGCAACAGTGGCAGCCGCTCAAGTTCTTCCCCTTTTGCAAATAGATGCATCGTTCCGAATTTCCGGACATCCCTGTACCTAAGTTCACTGCCATCGGTGAAAGTGAAGATCACATGAGTATGCTTATCATACGGCTCTTCCTTTGGATGCACACCGTATTTCCCCTCCATTCTTAAATGCGAAACCAACGAATAATCATCCAAGGTGAAAATGAGGAACTTGCCCCGACGGCCTATTCCAGAAATTGTCTGTCCCCTTAAAGCATCCTGAAACTGTTCGACAGGTTCAGGCGCTTTTATGATCTTTGGCCAGAAGACTGACACTTCCTTGATCTCTTTTCCGAGTACGAGCTGCTCTAACGTTCTTCTGACTGTTTCCACTTCTGGAAGTTCTGGCATTGCAATCACCTATCTTTTATTATTTGGCATCAAACCATGTTGGCCCGAAAGCATAGTCCACTTTAAGGGGGACGTTCAATTCAATGGCATTTTCCATTTCCTCCGGAACGATCACTTTAAGGATTTCGAGTTCCTCAGGAGGAGTTTCAAAAATTAATTCATCATGCACTTGGAGTAGCATTCTCGTTTTAAGCCCTTCCCGTTTCAGGCGCTTATTCATGTTTATCATGGCTAGCTTGATGATATCCGCGGCACTGCCTTGAATCGGCGTGTTCATCGCTGTCCGTTCGGCAAAGCTCCTGATATTGAAATTCCTGCTTGTAATCTCAGGTATATAGCGCCTCCTTTGCATCAGAGTCGTGCTATATCCTTTTTGACGGGCCTCATGTATGCTTTCTTCCATATATTCCTGAACACCAGGAAAGCTTCTTAAATACTTCTCGATGAACTCTCCCGCTTCTTTTCTCGTGATGCCAAGACTTTGCGATAACCCGTAGTCACTTATACCATAAACGATTCCGAAGTTGACCGCTTTGGCATGGCGCCTCATGTTCGAAGTGACTTGCTCTGCCGGTACATGGAATACATCCATGGCTGTCCTTGTATGGATATCCATCCCGGCCTGGAATGCCTCCACCAATCCGCTGTCATTGGCGATATGCGCCAGGACGCGTAACTCGATCTGGGAGTAGTCGGCAGCAAAGATGATCCAATCCTTTTCGGAAGGGATGAAGGCCTGCCTGATTTTCCTGCCTTCTTCCAGCCTGATCGGGATATTCTGCAGATTGGGATCTGTAGAACTTAACCGGCCGGTCTGGGTCAATGCTTGGTTGAACCGGGTGTGCACCTTGTCCGTTTTGCCATTGACCACTTTAAGCAACCCTTCAATATAAGTTGATTGCAACTTACCAAGCTGGCGATACAGCAATATCTCCTTAACGATATCATGCTTGCTCTCCAGTTTTTCCAGCACATCGGCTGAAGTCGAATAACCTGTTTTGGTTTTCTTCATGACTGGAAGCTCCAACTTTTCAAACAGGATGGCACCGAGCTGTTTAGGTGAATTGATATTGAACGCCTCTCCAGCCAAATCAAAAATTCGGGTTTCGATGTTTCTTAAGCGAATGGCTAATTCCTGTCCCATGTTTTTCAATCGGCCTATATCCACCTTTATTCCCTGCCATTCCATATTGGCAAGGATGATCGACAGTGGCAGCTCCAGTTCCGTAAATAGGTCAAATTGCTCGAACTCTTGCAGCTTATCGATCATCGGCTCTTTCAGAGAAAGGATCGCCTTCGATTTTCTTGCGATATGCTCCCTCAATTCCGCTTCCTCAGGTATCTTCCGTTTTGCACCTTTTCCATAAAAAACATCATCTGTTTCAAGACGGATCGTACCTTGAGTTTTCGTGATTTCTGCCACTTCGTCCACTGACTCTGCGGGATTCAGGATATAGGATGCCAAAAATACATCAAAATCGATGCCTTTTATTTCGACTCCTCGATGACGCAGTGCCACAACCGTACGCTTCGCATCGAAAACCGTTTTCTTTTTTGTTTCATCCTCTGCCCAGGATTTAAACTCCCCGGAACTTAGAGCATCATCCCCATTGAAGTAAAAATTACCTTGTTCATTACTGATGGCGATCCCCATTATATCGGCACGATGATAATTATCTTCTAAAATCTCAACATATAAGGCACTTTCATCTCCAAACATGGCTTCTGTCATTTCGGCCGTGTGCACCTCTATCTTCTCCTGTTCAAGCGGTCCACTTTCCGTTACATCCAATTTATCGAGCAAAGTCGAAAAGCCAAGCTCCTTATAGAATGAGATGACTCGATCCTGATCCATGCCAGTGTACTCGGTCTCGTTCACGGAAACTTCAAGCGGGGCTTCCCTCGTTATCGTAGCCAGCTCTTTGCTCAATAGGGCCAGGTCTTTATGTTCTTCTATTTTCTCTTTCAATTTTTGTCCGCTTACCTCATCAATCGACTGCAGAAGGTTTTCAACCGTTTCAAATTGATGCAGTAATTTAAGGGCAGTCTTTTCACCAACACCCGGAATACCGGGAATATTGTCGGAAGCATCTCCCATCAACCCTTTTAAATCAATGATCTGCAAAGGGGATAGACCGTATTTTTCATGTATATGCTTTGGAGTGTATTCCTCAATTTCAGTAATCCCCTTTTTCGTGATGGAAACTGTCGTATTAGGGGAGGATAATTGTGTTAAATCCTTATCACCGGAAATGACCTTCACTTCAAAACCATCTTTTTCCGCCTGTAAAGACAGCGTACCGATAATATCATCGGCTTCGTAGTTCTCCAGTTCATACCTTTTTATTTGAAAACAATCAAGCAGTTCGCGAATGAAAGGGAATTGCTCCGATAATTCTGGAGGCGTTTTTTGGCGCCCACCCTTATATTCTTTAAATGATGCATGCCTGAATGTCGTTTTACCCGCATCGAATGCCACAAGTATGTGCGTTGGCTTTTCTTCTTCAAGAATGCGGTTGAGCATCATCGTGAATCCGTACACGGAATTCGTATGGACCCCCTTATCATTATTCAAGAGCGGAAGCGCAAAAAACGCACGATATGCAATGCTGTTTCCATCTATGAGTACTAACTTTTTATCCAAATCCGTCTTCCTCCAGTCTTACATGTTTATGTAGTTATAGCTTCTATATAAAAACGCAAAAAGCCGTCATTTTTCTTTCTCTATTCTACCATGAGTAGAAGCGGAAAGAAAAATGACGGCATCAAGGTTATTTAGTATTTCCCATTAACAAGCTGGCATAAGGGGAATCCGAAGGCAGAACGATGACCGTTTGATCTCCAATCGTTTTTTTGTAGGATTCAAGCGTCCGGTATAGTTTATAGAATTCGGGGTCTTTGGAAAACGACTTATTATAGATTTTCGCTGCTTCCCCTTCTCCTTCAGCCCTGATCACTTCTGCATCAGCCTCTGCAGTGGAGAGCAATTCTTTCACTTTCCGATCAGTATCCGCAATGATACGGTTTTTCTTCGCATCACCTTTGGATAGGTATTCTTGCGCTTTCGATTCCCGCTCGGAAATCATCCTCTTGAAGACGGATGCTTCGTTTTCGGAGGGCAAGTCAGTCCGCTTTATCCGGACATCCGTCAAGCTGATCCCATAACTGTCCTTTTGCAGCAGATCGTTGACTTTTTCGGTTATGCGGTCGTTTAAACTTCCCCTGGATGACTTCTCATCATTGATGATTTCATCATAATTCAGCTGGCCCAGCTCTGAACGAACTGCCGAATAGATGAACTCTTCCATTTTCGTTTCGGCATTCTCAAGTGTCCTTGCATTTGTAATCAATTTCTTCGGATCTTCTATTCTCCAAACTGCATAGTTATCGATCAGCATCCGCTTTTTATCTTTCGTATTGATTTCCGCTTCGGAAACATCAGAAGTCATCTGATACTTCGGCAAGGTCATGATACTTTGTATGAATGGCACCTTCGCCTTCAATCCCGGGGTCTTATCGATCCTTACCACCTCACCGAATTGGCGGACGACTTTGTATTCACCCTCTTTGACGATATAGACATTGGTGAGGATGATCAGCAGCAACGCGATGAAAATAATCAGGAAAATGCCGATTCTCACATAGCCCCTCCAATGAAAATCCCCTTTTTTCAACTCAGAGAAATCTATTATTTTTCCGCTCATTGTTTAGTGCCCCCTTCCCCTGCCGCTTTTTCTTCCGATGCATTCCCTTTATTCATTTCTTCTTCAGGTATAGCGGCTTCATCAGGGGCAGGAGTTTTTTTCGTTTCCTCCTTTTCAAGCGAGCGGAGCGGCAAGTACTTCATTGTGTTTCCATCATCATTCATAATATAAATCTCTGCATTCGGCAATACTTCCTCAAGGGTTTCAATAATAAGGCGGTCCTTCGTAATCCCCTTATTGCCCTTATACTCACTGAGTAATTTTTCAAAGACCGCTACATCCCCGCGGGCAGCTTCCGTACGGGCAGCTTTATCCCCATTAGCCTGTGAAATGAGGGCATCTTTTTCCCCTTCCGCTTCATTCATACGCTTATTTTCATATTTATCCGCTTCGTTGATTTTCGTATTCGCCGTTTCCCGGGCATCCGTTACATTGGTGAATGCTTTCCGCACTTCTTCATTCGGTAACTCCACGTCCTGGAGTTTAACCGCAGATATGGAAATCCCGACATCATATTTCTCCATTAGCTGTGACAATAAATCGCGTACATCCGCTTCGATTTGCGCTTTACCGGATGTAAGGGCATCATCGATTTTCGTGCTGCCGATGATGCTCCGTAATGCAGCTGAAGTCGTATCATACAATATTTTTTCTGGATCATCTGCATTGTATAGATATTTAGGAGGGTCGGTGATTTTCCACTGGACCACCAGGTCGGCCAGCACAATATTTTCATCACCCGTAATCATTTTGGTCTCACTCGGGTAATCCTTCACCTCTCCATCCTCTTCCTTATATCCAAATTTAAGACTGAATGTTTCTTTGGATAATTTCTCGACCGATTGAACGGGCCAAGGAAGTTTAAAGTGAAGTCCTGGTTCCGTTATCGTCTGCTCCACTTTACCAAACGTCATTATGACAGCTTGATCGGATTCATCAACCGTGTACCAGGTCGATATCGCAACTATACCTAAAATTAAAATAAGAAAGACAAGTCCTGTGATCGTATATATCCTTTTTAAGCTAACGATATGTATCACCCCTTCTTTGCAGTTATATCTTATTTACGCAAGGAAGGGCCTAAAGTTTCATAAAAATCTAATATTTTTCCAGGAAAATAGGATAGAGGGATGGTTCGCGGGGAATATAGCCAAAATTAAAAGACAGAGACCATGTCTCTGTCAATGTTTAACTCCTTGGATGAGGGGTTGTACAACCATTGTACCCCTGCATTATGAAGTCCGTTTTAAGGAATTGTAAAGGAAATGTAAATAAGAAACCCGCTACATTTTTCCTTTTAAGCTTTTATTTAAGGTGACTGTAAAAGTCGTCCCGGTTCCAGGTGTGCTTTCCACATTGATTTTACCTTTATGGACTTCTATTATATGCTTGACGATTGCCAGTCCAATGCCCGTTCCTCCTGAATCGCGGCTCCTCGCCTTATCGATCCGGTAAAACCGTTCAAAGATCCTCGGCAGTTCTTTTTCTTCGATGCCGATCCCGCTGTCTTGCACTGCAATATCGACCGTCTGTTCATTTTCAATGATATCAACGGTGACCCTGCCGCCATTTGGTGTGTAGGTCAATGCGTTCGTAATCAAATTGATGAAAACCTGTTTGATCCTGTCAGATTCCCCTTCAATGAATACCGGCTCCGGTGATGTTTTAATTTCAAGGGATACTTCTTTTTCTTTCAGCTTGCCTATAAGCATCTCTTGTATTTCGCCAAGCACTTTCGTAATATCCACGACCCCTGCGTTTAAAACGAATTCCTGTTGCTCCATTTTGGATAAATTCAGAAGCTCCTGAATGAGTTCTTGCAGCCGATCACTTTCTTTCAGGATAATCGATAAAAAGTGCTTTAAGGTCTTTTCGTCTTTTAAGGCGCCATCCAACAATGTTTCAGAAAAGCCTTTAATAGAAGTGATCGGGGTCCTCAATTCATGGGATACATTAGCCACGAAATCCTTCCGCATCTGCTCGAGCCTTTTCAATTCGGTGATATCATGGAAAATGAGGAGGATCCCCTTCCATTCATCATGGTTCCCGATAATGGGGGCCCCGTAAATCTCAAAATGCTTACGTTCTATGGCAAGCGGTATCTTCACCTGTCGTTTAATCGTTTTTTCCGTTCGAAAGATTTCTTCGATGATGGCTATGACTTCCTGATCTTTAATGACCGAATAATATTCCTGAAACAAAAACGTAGCGGAGTTCACTCGGAAGCTTTTCTTGAATTCCCGGTTGATTAATGTGGTATACCCTTTACTGTCTATCAGCAGGACACCACTACCGATGTTTTCAACAAGTGTTTCCAAACGATCCTGATTCATTTCCCTCGCTATCTCTGTTTCCTGAAGATTTCTCGCCAATATGTTCAAGGAAGTTGTCAGCATTCCCGTTTCATCGGAATGCCGCCCGAATGTCCGGGTTCCATAATTCCCTTTGGCCAGTTCAATGGCCGCCATCGTCGCCTCCTCGATCGGACGCGTATAATATGAAGTGATTTTGCTGGCAAGCATGAGAATGATGATCAAGGCCACCCCTAAACAAATGATCAATATTTGCCACATTTGTTTATTCACTTGATTGATGGCCTCTATTTCATTGCTATGAACGACAAAGCCTTCAATCTCTCCGTCCTTTTCAACCGTCTTCCAATAATAATGGAGGTCCGATTCGCCTTCGACCACTTCAAACCCTTCCCCATGCTTAAGCCCTTTTTCCAAAGTTATTTTACGAAGGACATTGGCATGGCCTTTAAATATTTCATTGGATGATGTCGAATCGTATAATATTTCCCCATTCGTGGAGAGAATGGTTAAATTCGAATCTAAAAGGGGTGTCAGTTTTGCCGTCTTCCCTTTTTCCAAAAAGGACTCGATACCGCCATGCTCCTGAATATATGTAGAAATGAAAAATGTTTCGTTCTGTATACGGTCATTGAACGTTTTAATATAATAACTTTTGAACAAGTGTCCTAATAAAAAGCCCACGGCCATCAGGACGACCATCACCAATGTGATGAGGGTATATAAGAGCTTTTTACGATAGGTCGTCATTCTTTTTTAGGCTCCTCAAGCTTATACCCCAAGCCCCTTATCGTTTTAATATATAGAGGTTTTTTTGTATCTTTTTCTATTTTTTCACGAAGATGGCTAATATGGACATCGACGATTCGTGAGTCTCCCGCGAAATCATAATTCCATACCGCACTGAGCAGTTGATCCCTGGTCAGCACTCTTCCTTTATTCTTCGCCAAGTATAAAAGTAATTCAAATTCCTTTGGAGTCAATTCTAATTGCTGTTCATCAAAGAATGCTTCGTATCGTTCCGGGAACACTTTCAATTCCCCTAATTTCAAGAGGCCATCTTCTTGATCCTGACTTGATTCACTGCCGTTCGATTGTAACTGGGATCTTCTTAAAATGGCTTTAATCCGGGCCACTACCTCCCTAGGACTGAATGGCTTGGTCAAGTAATCATCCGCCCCCAGTTCAAGTCCCAGCACCTTGTCAAATTCATCGTCCTTAGCTGTCAGCATCAAGATCGGTATATTGATTTTTTGCTGGCGAAGCTGCTTACATACTTCAAGCCCGTCCATTTTAGGCAGCATCAAATCCAATACCACTAAATCGGGGCGTATATCCACGGCAGCCTCCAGCCCTTGTTCACCATCCAAAGCTGTGATTACCGAATAGCCTGCTTGTTCTAAATTGTACTGAAGTAAGGTAACTATTGATTGTTCATCATCCACTACGAGAATTTTCTTTGACATTAGATCCTCCTGAATTATGTATTACCCAAAAGACCAATTTCTTGGTCTACTCATCCACTTCCATTATAAAGAATATTATATGAAATTTACACCTAAAAAAACGGAAAGATGTTATTCCTTATCTTCAGCAGGGTAATTATAAGTTCCAAGGACTTTTGAAGCAGATAAAAAAACTGCCCGGAGTCAGAAAAAGGCCATGGCCTTTTCTTCCTATATCCGAACAGTCTGATCATGATCACTTATTGAAGGACTTGCATTACTGCTTTAACTGATTCAACTGATTTTGAAAGTGCCGCTTTTTCGTCTGCGGTCAATTCAAGTTCGATGATTTGTTCAATACCGTTCGCACCCAGTACAGTCGGCACTCCAAGGTAAATACCTTCAAATCCGTATTCACCTTCAAGATAAGCGATGGACGGAAGAACGCGGCGTTGGTCTTTAAGGATCGCTTCAGCCATTTCCACTAGAGATGCAGCTGGTGCATAATAGGCACTTCCGTTTCCAAGAAGGTTAACGATTTCTCCGCCGCCAGTGCGGGTACGGGCCACGATTGCTTCTAGACGATCTTGAGGGATCAATGTTTCCAAAGGAATTCCGCCTGCATAAGAGTAACGTACCAATGGAACCATATCATCTCCGTGTCCGCCAAGAACGAAACCAGTTACATCTTTAACCGATAAGTTTAATTCTTGAGCTACGAAAGTACGGAAACGAGCTGTATCAAGGACACCTGATTGTCCGATAACGCGTTCTTTAGGGAAACCTGATTCTTTGTAAACAGTGTAAGTCATTGCATCTACAGGGTTAGTCAAAACGATGATGGTTGTGTTAGGGGAATATTTAACGACTTCTTTAGTTACTGATTTCATAACTTTTTGGTTAGTTTGAACTAAGTCGTCACGGCTCATGCCGGGTTTGCGGGCAATTCCGGCAGTTATGATCACTACGTCGGAATCAGCTGTTTCTGCATAGTCGGATGTACCGATGATGTTAGCATCGAAACCTAGGACAGGTCCTGCTTCCGCCATATCAAGGGCTTTACCTTTTGTAGGGTTTTCAGCTTGCGGGATATCAACTAAAACGATATCGCCAAGTTCTTTTTGAGCGGCTAGGAATGCTGCTGTAGCACCAGTGAATCCAGCACCTACAACTGTGATTTTTTTACGTTTAGACATGTTATTTCCTCCTTAAAATATATGAATACTTTTGGAATACTTTTAACATCCTCATGAAAATATATTAAGCCTCCTGGAAAAGCAGCCCGTTCAGGCACTTTTCCAGAAAGCATATAATGAATTATTTAAGGTTTTTGATAAGCTCGTCTGCGAACTCAGAACATTTAACTTCCGTTGCACCTTCCATTAGGCGGGCAAAGTCGTATGTAACAACTTTAGAAGCGATTGTTTGTTCCACTGATTTAGTGATGCTGTTTGCAGCTTCGTTCCAGCCAAGGTGCTCAAGTAAAAGAACGCCTGAAAGAAGAACTGAAGATGGGTTAACTTTATCAAGACCAGCATATTTAGGAGCCGTTCCGTGAGTTGCTTCGAAGATGGCATGTCCAGTTTCGTAGTTGATGTTCGCTCCTGGAGCGATACCGATTCCGCCAACTTGTGCAGCTAATGCATCAGAAATGTAATCTCCGTTCAAGTTCATTGTTGCAACAACATCAAACTCTTTAGGACGAGTCAGGATTTGTTGTAAGAAGATATCAGCAATCGAATCTTTAACGATGATTTTGCCTTCAGCTTCAGCAGCGGATTGTGCTTTGTTAGCAGCTTCAGTGCCTTCAGCTTCTTTAATTTTGTCATATTGGTTCCATGTGAACACTTTATCGGCGAATTCTTGTTCTGCAACTTCATAACCCCAAGTTTTGAATGCACCTTCAGTGAATTTCATGATGTTACCTTTATGAACAAGCGTTAATGATTTACGGCCTTCTTTGATCGCATAGTTAAGCGCAGAACGAACAAGACGTTTCGTTCCTTCTTCGGAAATCGGTTTAATTCCGATACCTGAAGTTTCAGGGAAACGAATGTTTTGAACACCGAATTCGTTTTGCAGGAATTCGATTAATTTCTTAGCTTCGTCAGAACCTTTTGCATATTCGATACCAGCATAGATGTCTTCAGTGTTTTCACGGAAGATGACCATGTCAGTGTCTTCTGGACGTTTAACTGGTGAAGGTACACCTTCAAAGTAACGTACTGGACGAAGACATACGAATAAGTCCAATACTTGGCGCAATGCAACGTTCAATGAGCGGATACCGCCACCGATTGGAGTTGTAAGAGGTCCTTTAATAGCGATTAGATATTCGTTAATGACATCAAGAGTTTCTTGTGGAAGCCATTCGCCCGTTTGGTCAAATGCTTTTTGTCCAGCTAAAACTTCTTTCCATTCGATTTTCTTTTCGCCATTGTAAGCTTTTTCAACTGCTGCGTCTAAAACGCGGGATGCTGCAGCCCAGATATCAGGACCGATTCCGTCTCCCTCAATATAAGGAACGATTGGATTGTTTGGTACGTTAAGAGCACCGTTAGTAACTGTGATTTTTTGGCTTTGTGTCATGTCTCTTACCTCCGATTCAAATTCAAAGGTTAGATGGCCTGCCATTTAATGAGGCAGAACCACTAACCTTTTTTACTCACATCTATTAATTTACTACAAATTCGATGAAATAAAAAATGATTTTTCGAAAAAACTTTTAATTAGCGTTTTTCAATCGGTACATATTTTTGCATACCTGGTCCAACATACTCTGCACGCGGACGGATAAGGCGGTTGTTTGAATATTGCTCAAGGATATGAGCGATCCAGCCTGAAGCACGGCTCACGGCAAAGATTGGTGTAAATAGGTCATGCTCGATACCTAAACTGTGGTATACGGAAGCAGAGTAGAAATCCACATTCGGCGGAAGATTTTTTTGACCGGTCACGATTTCATGAATTTTGATGGACATATCATAATATTGAGGTTGTCCAGTAAGTTCAGTCAGTTTTTGTGACATTTCTTTAAGGTGTTTAGCACGAGGATCACCTTTACGGTATACACGGTGGCCAAAGCCCATGATTTTTTCTTTATTGGCTAATTTTTCGTTGATATATGGCTCAACGTTTTCAACTGAACCGATATCTGTAAGCATTTTCATGACTTGTTCGTTAGCTCCGCCGTGAAGAGGGCCTTTTAAAGCGCCGATAGCAGAAGTTACGCCAGAATAGATATCAGATAATGTAGCCACACAAACGCGTGCAGTGAATGTAGAAGCGTTTAATTCATGGTCAGCATGAAGAACCAATGCTTTGTTGAATGCTTCTTCTTCGATTGCCGTTGGTTCGTTACCGCTTAACATATATAAGAAGTTAGCAGCAAAGCTTAAATCTGTACGTGGAGCAACAGCTTCTTTCCCTTGACGGATGCGAGCGAAAGTTGTTACCAATGTAGGGATTTTTGCTTGGATGCGGATAGCTTTACGATAGTTAGCATCTTCACTCATTACATCTGCTTCTTCATCATAAAGACCCAGAAGAGATACTGCAGTGCGAAGAGCTCCCATTGGATGTACTTTATCGATTGGGTATGTTTTGAAGTGATTAACCACTTCAGCTGGAATTTCAGCATTTTCAGCAAGCTGTTTAGTTAATTCTTCTAATTGGCTTTTGTTCGGAAGAGCTCCGTGCCATAAAAGATAGATTACTTCCTCGAATGTTGCGTTAGAAGCTAAATCATCGATGTCATAACCTACATACGTTAATGTGTCATCGATAATGGAGCTTACTGATGAAGTTGTTGCTACCACACCTTCAAGACCTTTTGTTGCTGTCATACTAAATCTCTCCTTTTCCTAAATATTCCCCTATGCCCTTGCTATTTAGCGTATAAATATAGCGCTTCCAAGAAATTAGCTATTGTAAACAACCATCTATTTTTTAGCAGAAGACATACATCTTGTATTGAAAGCGTTCACAGAATATGACCCCAACAATAGTAAAATGTACGATAATCTTTTAAACGAAATTCTAAAAATAATGCTTGTAGCTATTCCTAGTGAGCGCTTGCTCAATAACTACATCTTTTTTTTAAGATTCCTCAAAAATATCAATGATATTCTGAATCCCAATTTTAATAAATCAGAGCAGTTACAACATTATTATAAACAATAAACACTTTTTTGGGAATGAAAAGCACTTAAAATGTGAAAAAATTATTATTTTATTAGAAAAATTAGCTACATATTCTCTTGCTTTTTTTTATGCGATTCAAAACGTTTTTTTTGAAAATTCGCCCCAAAGCAGAATAAACGAAACATTAAATAGAAAATTTACATTCCCAGTACTGACGGGATTTTCTCCCCTTTGCCATTCGCTTCATTTAAAAAAATTGAAGATCTGCATGCATAAATAAGCAATTCCGGCCCCGATTAACGGACCGACAGCAACCCCTTTGAATAATGCGACTGCCAGAATCGTCCCAAAAACAAGAGCCGTGGTAATGTGCGGATCATGTGATAGGAGTGTAATCCCATTTTTCGCTATGAGCGCAACAGCTATTCCAGATGCAAGCGCAATCCAGGCATAAGGTGATTTAATTGCGTCTCCCAGTTCCTTGAAACCTATCGCCCCGTTTGCTATGGGTATGAGTACCGAAATCGTAATGATTGTAACGCCCAGATTGATTCCTTTCGCTTCCAGGTACGGAAACACTTTAGTGTCAAGGCCAATCAGTTTCATGCTTAAAAGAAAACCCGCAGCCATGATCAGTGAGGTGTTTTTCCCAAACCAACCGATTGCAGCAAGCAGAATTAAAAATACGACAGGACCGTTGATCATTCTCCCTTCACCTTCTTCCTTCTTTTTTGTTATTTTAACATAACAAACTCCCATGTTTCCTGGGAGAAAAATGATTTATGGAACGATGCATCGGCGGAAAAAAGTTAAGCCGAAAGATGAAAGAATCTTTCCTTTCTTTTCCATCATCGTTACAATTATAATACTAACTTTATGATTGAAGGAGGATATGACTTGAATCCGGTATATATGTATCGTTTCATTCGCTCTTTACTGGTCATCGGAGGGATAATTTCAGGCGGAATTGCCTTGTTTTATTTATCTAAATATACATATCCATTCATCATTGCCATGATAATCGCTTTCTTGATGAATCCCCTGGTCACTTTTTTTGAAAGGAAAGGAAGGCTGCCACGGGGGTTGGCCGTATTCGTTTCCCTTTTACTCATTTTCCTTTTATTTGCAGGTCTTATCACCTTACTGGTCACCGAGATCATTTCAGGGACCAATTACCTTGCCGGAGTCATCCCGAAACATATTGAAACCATCGTGGATTATATAGAAACATACATCGCGTCCACCGTCATCCCTTTATATAATCAAATAGCGGCCATGTTCAATAATTTGGATACCGAACAGCAGGACACAGTCCTCAAGAATATCCAAAATATCGGTGAATCCATCACGACCGGAGTAAGCGGCTTCATTCAAGCTTTCTTGAAGAATATCCCCACGATCATCGGATGGTTCCCAACTACAGCAACAGCACTCCTTTTTACCCTGCTGGGCACTTTCTTCATCAGCAAAGATTGGGATACCTTTAGCCGCATGACCGGAAAAGTTTTGCCTGATAAGATTTTTGCGGGTGCCAAGCGTTTATTCAGGGACTTAAAACGGGCATTGTTCGGATTTATCCGTGCTCAATTCACTCTAGTTTCATTGACGACCGTCACGATTTTAATCGGATTTCTCATTTTGGGGGTGAATTATTCAATTACCATTGCCCTGATATGCGGACTGGTCGATATCATCCCCTATTTAGGGACAGGTACGATTTTCATTCCTTGGATCATCTTTGAATTCATCGCCGGGAATACAAGTCTTGGAATCGGTTTGTCCGTTCTTTACATAATCGTCGTCGTCCAGCGCCAGTTAATAGAGCCAAAAGTACTTTCTTCCAGTATTGGTTTGGATCCGCTTGCCACTCTCATCGCCTTGTTCATCGGCTTCAAATTGATCGGTTTCCTAGGTCTGATTGCAGGACCAGTCGTACTTGTCATATTCAATACACTTCAGCGTGCCAATGTCTTCAAGGCCATATGGACATTCATCATCGGGGATACGAAGAAAACGACTTAAGGTACTCAGACATCTATTAGCATTCACCCATTTCCATTTAAAAATCCGCCTCGGGTACAAGGCGGATTTTTGGTTTTACCCCAAAATTATTTTGACGTCTCGAATTGTTCTGTTTCAGTAGAACCTGCAAGCGCTGTTGTGGATGATGTTCCGCCAGAAACGACTTGTGCCACTTCATCAAAGTAACCGGTTCCCACTTCACGCTGATGACGTGTTGCTGTATAGCCGTCAGGCTCACTAGCGAACTCCGCTTGTTGAAGTTCTGAGTATGCAGCCATGCCGCGTTCTTTATAACCAAGAGCAAGGTTGAACATGCTATGATTCAATGAGTGGAATCCTGCAAGTGTAACGAATTGGAATTTATAACCCAATTTACCCAATTCCACCTGATAATTTGCAATCTCTTCATCACTTAATTTCGCCTTCCAGTTAAATGATGGGGAACAATTGTAGGCTAGCAGTTTGCCCGGGAACTCTGCATGGATCGCTTCGGCAAAGCGGCGAGCATCCGCTAGATTAGGTTCAGAAGTCTCACACCAGATAAGGTCGGCATACGGCGCATAAGCAAGGCCTCTTGCAATAGCTTGGTCAAGACCTGCATTCGTGCGGTAGAATCCTTCTGGAGTCCTTTCACCAGTGATGAATGGTGCATCGACCGGATCGATATTATCGGTGATTAAATCTGCAGCATCTGCATCCGTACGGGCAATCAAGATAGTCGGTGTACCCATTACGTCGGCTGCCAACCGGGCGGAAACTAAATTACGGACTGCCGTTTGGGTTGGAAGAAGGACTTTACCGCCAAGGTGACCACATTTTTTCTCGGAAGAAAGCTGGTCTTCAAAATGAACGCCTGCCGCTCCAGCTTCGATCATGCCTTTCATCAATTCGAAGACGTTAAGGGAACCGCCAAAGCCTGCTTCAGCATCCGCCACGATTGGGGCGAACCAATCGATATCATCTTTTCCTTCAGCAAAGCTGATTTGGTCTGCACGCTGAAGTGTCTGATTAATGCGTTTTACTACTTGCGGCACGGAGTTGGCCGGATATAAACTTTGGTCAGGGTACATTTGCCCGGCGATGTTAGCATCTGCCGCCACTTGCCAGCCGCTTAAGTAGATTGCTTTTAAACCAGCTTTCACCTGCTGCATGGCTTGGTTACCAGTCAATGCCCCTAATGCATTGATGAAATCCTCCGTATTCAATAGATTCCATAGTTTTTCAGAACCACGGCGTGCCAATGTTTGTTCGATATCGATGGAACCTCTCAATTTAATAACTTCTTCGGCCGTATAAGGACGTTCAATACCAGTCCACCGTGAGTCATTTTCCCAGCTTTGTTGTAATTTTTGCGCTCTCTCATTCATCATCATCATTATTTCCTCCTGATTCATCTTTTATATTTTGAATATTAAGATAATTTTTCGTATGCCGCGTTCGTCAAGAAATCAGCAAAGTCATCCGCTTCAATCAATTGTTCAAATAGTTTAGTAGACTCTTCAAACTTTCCTGATTTGAAAGTTTCTTCCCCTACTTCCGATTTAATGACCGCCAATTCTTCTTCTTTGATTTGATGGAATAATTCCTCGGTTATTTTCCTGCCATCTTCGAGAATGCCTTTTGGATGACGGATCCATTGCCAGACTTGAGCCCTTGAAATTTCAGCGGTTGCAGCATCTTCCATTAAGTTATTGATGGGTGCCGCACCTCTGCCGCTTAACCAGGAGGCGATATATTGGATGCCTACGTTAATATTCGTCCTTAAACCTGCCTCTGTAATCGTTCCCTCCGGTACAGCCAGCAACTCTTGAGCTGTTACATGGACATCTTCCCGTTTTCGGAAAATTTGATTCGGTTTTGGGACGAGCAGGTCAAAAACCTCTTTTGCCGTGCTTACCATACCTGGATGGGCAACCCATGTTCCATCATGACCGTCTCTTGCTTCGCGTTCTTTATCTGCCTTTACTTTCGCAAAAGCCTCATCGTTCTTAACCGGGTCGTTTTTAACAGGAATTTGCGCCGCCATCCCGCCGATTGCAGGAGCATTACGAGTGTGACATGTTTTGATTGCCAGTAAGGAATACGCCCTCATGTTCGGGACGGTCATCGTGACCTGCTGACGGTCTGGGAAAATGACATCATCCGAGTGACGGAATTTTTTCAGGAAACTAAAGATATAATCCCAGCGGCCACAGTTCAGGCCTGCTGAATGTTCTTTCAGCTCGTACAGAATTTCGTCCATTTCGAATGCAGCAAGAATCGTTTCTATCAAGACCGTTGCCTTGATGGTTCCTTGCGAAATCCTCAAATCGTTCTGTGCATATACGAATATGTCATTCCATAATCTTGCTTCTAGATGGCTTTCCATTTTTGGTAAGTAAAAGTATGGACCGCTTTGCTTTTCGACCAATGCTTTTGCGTTGTGGTAAAAGTACAGTCCAAAATCAAAAATGCTGGCCGATATAGGCTGTCCATCCAAAAGGACATGTTTCTCCTCCAAATGCCAGCCGCGTGGCCTTACCTTTAGGACAGCTGTCTTTTCATTTAATTCATACACTTTGCCATTTGGATTTTTAAATGAAATGGTTCCGCGGATTGCATCCCGCAGATTCAATTGGCCATCAATGCAATTCTCCCAAGTGGGTGAATTGGCATCTTCAAAGTCCGCCATGAAAACATTGGCACCAGAGTTCATGGCATTAATGATCATTTTGCGATCAACAGGTCCAGTGATTTCAACCCTGCGGTCCTGCAAATCATTCGGGAGGGGCGCAATCGTCCAATCACTTTCGCGAATATGCTTCGTTTCTTCAAGGAAATCAGGAAGCTTACCTTGATTCAGTTCTTCCTGAACGCTTTTCCGCCGTTCTAGAAGATCTGCCCTTCTTCCACTGAAATGCCGTTCAATTCTTTCGATGAATTGAAGAGCTTCCGTTGTAAGTATTTGTTCAAATCCTGGCTTAATGTCGCCTGTAATTTGTAAGCCTTTTGCTTCCGTAATCATGTTGCCTCTCCACATCCTTTCTAACTCTCCTATGTTATAATACAGTTGTTTTATTTCCTGTTTGTATTATATAACACGTTGTATAAATTTGTCACCAGTTTTTTCTAAAAAATCTAAAAAAAGATTTTTAAGCATGGAAAAGCCTGATTTACCAATGTTTCCACAGGGTTAATCTTTATAAATCCTGTTATTATACACTTTTTCATTCTCGTGGAATTCATCATTTAATAATGAAACAGGCAAAATTTGATTAACATTGAAACTCCCATTTCCATGTTAGTCAAAAAAGCACCCTATAAAAAACTTGTATGCTTTTTGTTGACCTTTTTTCCAGACAAAAAAAGGCTGCCTAAAAGCTTGAGCCTTTAGACAGCCTTATATTATTTATGCTGAATGATGGTAACTTTCCCTTTATTCATCCTGTTCATGATAAACCGGATAACAATCGGTTTGAGGAGATTCCGGGTTGGCGGAAACACAAGGATCAATCCCATGATATCCGAGATGAGCCCAGGGGACAGCAACAGTGCAGCTCCGATAAAGATACAGATTCCATCAATGATTTCATTTCCTGGCATCACTCCGTATCGAATCTGTTCCTGTGCCTTTTTCCACGTTTCCATCCCTTGCCGTTTAGCCAAATAGGCTCCGATCAAACCTGTGGCTACAATCAGGAACAGGGTTGGCCAAAAACCAATCAGGTTGCCCGACAGCAAAAGGACAATAATTTCAACGACCGGCATCGCAATGATAAACATTAAAAAATATTTCATCTACATTCCTCCTGCACAGCCCATTTCTGGTGCGGTACATCCATCTTACCTCATCGGCAGGGAATCAGCCAAAATTTCGTTTTACAAAACGTTGGCATGTCCATCGTAAATGACTCCGCGACCTGCATCGACTGTTATTCTTTGGCCATCCTTGAAAACCTTTGTCGCGTCTTCCGCCCCAACGATGACCGGTATGCCCAATGTAACTCCTACAACAGCTGCATGGCTTGTCAAACCGCCTTCTTCCGTAATCAATGCCGCACACTTTTCAATCGCCGGCATCATTTCACGGTCCGAACCGATCGTAACCAATACAGAGCCTTCCGTCACTTTTTCCAAAGCTTCCTTGGCATTCCTAGCTATAACCACTTCACCTTTAGCTGATTTCCTGCCGATTCCTTGAGCCTTCAAAAGAACCTCTCCTAACACATGAATTTTCATCAAGTTAGTCGTACCTGTTTCACCAACAGGCACACCGGCTGTAATGACGACTAAATCCCCATGGGAAACCAAGCCGGAATGCAAGCTTTCGTCTATTGCGGTTTGAAGCATTTCATCTGTAGTCGTCGCTTTTGGACCAATCTGCGGATAGACTCCCCAAGCCAATGCAAGCCGTCTTGAAACATGATCATTGGATGTAACCGCAATGATCGGTGCTTTAGGGCGGTATTTGGAAATCATCCGTGCCGTATGGCCGCTTTCTGTAGGGGTAATGATTGCCCCTGCATTAAGATTGAGCGCGGTGTGGGCAACGGATTGACCAATAGCATCAGTGACATTATGGCGGTTCACTTTGCTTCTGACTGATAATATATCCCGATAATCAAGGGCAGTTTCAGCACGTGAAGCAATGTTATGCATCGTTTGCACCGCTTCGACAGGATAGGTCCCGGCAGCTGTTTCACCAGAAAGCATGATTGCATCCGTTCCATCAAATATGGCATTGGCCACGTCACTTGCTTCTGCACGGGTCGGCCTTGGATTACGCTGCATTGAATCGAGCATTTGTGTAGCCGTTATGACTGGTTTCCCAGCATTATTACATTTTTTGATCATTTGTTTTTGGACTAGCGGCACTTCTTCTGCGGGAATTTCCACTCCCAAGTCTCCACGCGCTACCATCAAGCCATCTGATACTTCCAAGATTTCATCAAGACGGTCCACGCCCTCTTGATTCTCGATTTTAGGGATGATTTGAATATGTTCCGCTCCATTTTGCTGCAATAATTCACTTACTTCAAGTACATCGGAAGCCCTGCGTACAAATGAGGCAGCAATGAAGTCGATACCCTGTTCGATTCCAAAAAGGATATCCTGTTCATCTTTCTCCGTTATGCCTGGAAGGTTAACCGAAACTCCAGGAACATTCACGCCTTTTTTGTTCTTAAGTGTACCGCTATTCAAGATCTTGGTATGGATTTCTCTTCTTACTTGATCTATCTTCAACACTTCAAGCCCGATCAGTCCATCATCCAAAAGGATTTTAGATCCTGGGTGTACATCATGCAGAAGCCCTTCATAGGTAATGGAGAATTTTTCAGGTGTTCCCAGGACTTCATTCATGGAAATAATGATTTCATTGCCGGCAACAAGCTCTATGGAATCATTATCCATATTATTTGTCCGTATTTCAGGTCCTTTTGTATCCAACAGGATGGCAACCTGTTTACCCGCTTTTTCGCTCGCTTCTCTGATATTGCGTATTCTGGCGGCATGTTCTTCATGATTTCCATGAGAAAAGTTAAGCCGTGCTACATTCATCCCCGCCTCTATCAATTGAACCAGCTTTTCTATACTTTCACTTGCGGGGCCAATCGTACAAACAATCTTGGTTTTACGCATGTGGTCATCCTCCTTTAAGGAAAACTGCCGCCTGTCCACCTTTTGAAGACAAGGGCGCAGTGTTTTATGTCTTCTTTAAACAATCTATCGATCAATAATGATTAAATGGATAGCTCAGCAGATAATTCATACATCTTCTTATCAATTGTATGCGGTTTAGCAAGAGCTTCGATGATATCATAATCAACGAGTTGATTTTGTTCTATCCCGACAGCCCTGCCTCCTTTTCCTTCAAGAAGCAATTCAACGGCTTTTGCTCCAAGACGGCTTGCCAATACACGGTCATTTGCCGAAGGAGATCCTCCGCGCTGAACATGGCCCAGGACCGTTACACGGGTTTCAAACCCTGCCTTTTCCTCAATTTTCCTGGAGATATCAACGGCACTTCCGACACCTTCAGCTACAATGATGATACTGTGCTTTTTCCCACGGTCATGTCCGCGGTTCAGCTTCCCAATCAGATCTTCTATATCATATTCATATTCAGGACAAAGAATCGTTTCAGCTCCGCCAGCCAATCCAGCCCAAAGTGCAATATCGCCGGCATCTCTTCCCATCACTTCAACCACATAAGTCCTTTCATGAGAAGTGGCCGTATCCCGAATTTTATCGATAGCATCGATGACTGTATTAAGGGCCGTATCGAAACCAATCGTGAAGTCCGTACCCGGTATGTCATTATCGATCGTTCCAGGAACCCCGATGCAAGGGAAGCCCCTTTCCGTTAAAGCTTTCGCTCCGCGGTATGATCCATCGCCACCAATGATGACAATGCCCTCGATACCAAGTTTATTCAATTGTTCGATCGCTTTCAGCTGGCCTTCCTCCGTCTTAAATTCCGGACAACGAGCCGTATGTAACATCGTGCCGCCTCGATGGATGATATCCCCGACTGACCCAAGTTCAAGCTTCTTTATATTTCCATTTATCAGTCCCTGATAGCCATGATAAATTCCGAAGACCTCAATTTCATGAAAAATTGCTTTCCGGACAACCGCTCGGACTGCCGCATTCATGCCAGGAGAATCTCCTCCACTTGTCAATACACCTATTCTTTTCATAAATGTCACCTCTCTACAGCACTAATCAATTTTTAGCCTCGTTATATCATTGTACCCTTTTTCAAGCTTCAATAAGCAGGAAACTGCTTCACTTATGCTTACTTGATGTTATAAGACTAACCGATTCTCATCAGAAATTGAAGTAAAATGGCGCAAAAGTTTACATTCTACACACAAACCATATTCTTTACACGTTTCTGTAATGAATGCATATGCGCCCATGAAAGGATGAAAAAACGTGTTGCCCCAGGCAGCACGTTTTCCCTTTTGTAAATGTGATTATGAATGCTGTTCAACTTCCTTAGGTTCGCCCTCAGGCTGTTTTGCAAATTCATATTCACCGATTTTCTTGAATTTCATATAACGCTGGTTGATAAGATCATCACTATTCAATGGCAGAAGTTCATTGAATGAACGTTTTAGAATATCCTTGATGGCCTCTGCCTGTAAATTTGAATCCCGATGGGCGCCGCCCCTCACTTCAGGAATGATCTCATCGATGACTCCTAAGCGGTTTAAATCGGGAGCCGTGATTTTCATCGATTCCGCAGCTCTCTTAGCCTGAGAGGCATCCTTCCACAGCAAGGCTGCAGCACCTTCAGGGGAAATTACCGAATATGTTGAGTTCTCAAGCATGAAAATCCGGTCCCCGACGCCAAGTGCCAATGCACCGCCGCTTCCGCCTTCACCGATGACAATACTGATGACAGGCACCTTCAGCCCTGCCATTTCGAAAAGGTTCTTCGCAATGGCTTCACTTTGCCCGCGCTCTTCAGCAGCTTTACCTGGGAAAGCTCCCTTCGTATCAATGAAACAAATAATCGGACGGTTGAATTTTTCCGCCTGTTTCATCAGACGTAAAGCTTTTCGATAGCCTTCAGGATGGGGCATGCCAAAGTTACGACGGATGTTTTCCTTCGTATCCTTACCTCTCTGATGACCGATGACAGTCACGGCAAGTCCATCAAATTCTGCGATTCCAGCGACAATCGCTTCATCATCCCCATAATAACGATCACCATGAAACTCGATGAAGTCATTGAATAATAGCGGAATGTAATCCAGCGTCGTCGGACGGGCTGGATGCCGGGCAATCTGAACACGATCCCACGGTTTAAGATGGTTATAAATATCCACTTCCAGCTTCTCTAAACGCTTTTCCAATGTTTCGATTTCAGCTGTAAGGTCTACATCAGCTTCCTTCGAAATGGACTTTAGCTCTTTAATTTTATTTCTAAGGTCCGTAATGGGACGCTCGAACTCTAATTCGTAAATCATGACCATTCACCGCCCGGAGCATGGATTTTAAGGATCGTCGTCAAGGTTTCCTTCATTTCAGTACGTTTGACGACCGCATCCAATTGGCCGTGCTTCATCAAGAATTCAGCCGTTTGGAAATCTTCAGGAAGCTCTTCATGGATCGTCTGTTCAATGATTCTTCGTCCTGCAAAACCAATAAGGGCTCCAGGTTCGGCTAGATTAATATCGCCAAGTGACGCGAAACTTGCCGAAACCCCGCCTGTAGTAGGATGGGTCATCATTGATATGATCAGTCCGCCTTCATTGCTGAATATCTTGAGTGCCGCACTTGTCTTCGCCATCTGCATCAAGCTTAAAACACCCTCCTGCATACGAGCGCCGCCTGATGCCGTAAATATGATGAACGGAATCTTCAATTCACCTGCACGTTCGATGGCACGGGTGATTTTTTCCCCAACAACGGATCCCATGCTTCCCATCCGGAAATTAGAATCCATGATGGCTGCTGAGACTTGGTACCCATTGATGCTTCCCACTCCTGTGACAACCGCCTCATTAATCTTGGCTTTCTTTCTATCTTTTTCCAATTTATCTAAGTAATCCGGAAATTCAAGCGGGTTAACTGAAATCATTTCTTTATCAAATTCATTGAAAGTGCCTTCGTCGAATAGAAATTCAATGCGCTCATGGGAAGACATCGGATGATGGTACCCGCAATGCAGACAGACTTTCTTGTTTTTCACCAATTCTTTTGTATACATGATTTTTTTACAGCCGGTGCACTTTGTCATGATTCCTTCCGGTACATCTTGTTTCTCCCGGTCTAAAGGAACCGTTGCATATTTCTTCTTAGATTTCGCAAATAGCTCTTTAAGCAAGCTTAATCCTCCCTTTACCACCAATTATCTATTATATGATACTTGGTACAAACTATATCAGAAATAAAATTAGTATCGTGTAAAAAGGTGTCACTCGTCCTTCGACATATTTCTAATTCTAATAAGATACGTTTCGATGGCTTTTTCTTCATCACGTTCGAGCAAATATGTAAGAAGTGCCAGATAATCTTCTTTTTTCACATTACCCTGTACCATCTCTGATGTTCTAGCATAGCTGTTGACAATGCGCCAGATTCTTTCCAGCAATCGATTGCGATTCAAAATGGCAATTCTTAAGAAGAAATCATCATCATGAAACTCATCCGCTTTGACCCAGACCATTAATCTTTTGATATCCTCAGCCGTAGCGAAAAAGGCGACGATCCGCAAACAGTCAATTTCAATCAGCCTTTTCGTCTCTGACAAATCTTCTTGCACTTTTTTATCTTGCAAAAAAAAGGTTCCCAGAAGCTCGACTAGCTTATGCTCCTGGAAATCCCTGATAAACGTCCCTTCACCACGCCTTGTTTCTATTAACCCTAATAGTTCTAAGGCACGCAATGCTTCACGGACAGAGGAACGGCCAACATTAAAACGATCCGATAACTCCCGTTCTGACGGGATTTTATCTCCCGGCAGGAGGCTGTCCGCTTCAATCATGGTACGTAGGCTCTCAACGACATCGAGATAAATTTTGGATGAAGAAGTACGACCTGCCAAATTAATTATTCCTCACTTTTTCCAATGATCGCTAATTTCCTTGTTTTTTCTTTAATTTCCTCTGGATCTACATTAATCCTGGCTACTCCCGTTTCCATCGCTGCCTTGGCAACAGCAGCCGCAACGGCAGGTGCTACCCTCTCATCAAATGGAGCAGGGATGACGTAGTCTTCGTTTAACTCATGTTCCTGTATTAAACCGGCAATGGCTTGCACTGCAGCAACCTTCATTTTTTCATTGATATGAGTCGCACGCACATCCAGGGCACCACGGAATATCCCTGGGAAAGCAAGGACGTTATTGACCTGATTCGGGAAATCCGAACGGCCTGTTCCAACAACCTTGGCACCTGCCGCTTTTGCATCTTCCGGCATGATTTCCGGATCTGGATTGGCCATCGCGAAAATGATCGCATCCCGGTTCATCGAAGAAACCATTTCTTTCGTCAATGCACCTGCAGCAGAAACACCAATAAATACATCAGCGTTTTGAATGACAGTTTCCAAAGGTCCTGAAACCCTATTTCGATTGGTCACTTTCGCCACTTGTTCTTTTGTATCATTCATACCTGTCGAACGGCCCTCATAAATGGCACCCTTCGTATCACACATGATGATGTCACGAACTCCATAGCTATAAAGCAATTTAATGATGGCAATGCCCGCAGCGCCTGCTCCATTCGCAACCACTTTAATTTCGGACATTGATTTATTCACTAGTCGTAATGCGTTCACAAGACCGGCAACAGTAACAATGGCTGTACCATGCTGATCATCATGAAAAACAGGAATATTCATTTCTTTCTTGAGTCTTTCTTCAATTTCGAAACAATTCGGTGCGGCTATGTCCTCTAAGTTCACTCCACCGAAAGTCGGTTCGAGTAATTTAACGGTCTCTACAATTTTGTCCACATCCGTCGTTTTTAAACAGATTGGGAAAGCGTCCACTCCAGCGAAACTTTTAAATAGAACGGCTTTACCTTCCATAACCGGCATGGCAGCTTCCGGACCGATGTTTCCAAGTCCCAATACAGCCGTTCCATCAGAAATAACAGCAACAGTATTCCCCTTCATTGTATAGTCATAAACGGTATCCGGCTTATCGTAAATATCTTTACACGGTTCTGCGACACCAGGAGAATAAGCCAGGCTTAAATCTACTGCATTCCTTACCGGTACTTTCGAAACTGTTTCTAATTTTCCTTGATTCAAGCGGTGCATATGTAATGCTTCTTCTCTTAATGTCATAGTTTCACTCCTAAACCAAATTGGGTAACCCATATCTTATATGCTGAAATCTAGTGGTCAGACCACAGCGGCCTGTTTTCAATATAACATAACTATTAAAGTTGTAAAACAGTTATTCTTTCTTGTAAACCACATTCCCTTTTCCGACCAAGTCAAATAATGCCTGCATCAATCTATCTGTAGGATTGACCCAATCCCAATAAGATAGCTGTACATAGCGGTTTTCCCTCTCGTAAAAAAGCATGACCTTCGTTTCACCGCTATGCTGCATTAAAATTTTTTTTATTTTTTGCAGTGTATCCTTCGTTTGCTTGCCGGCCTCGATTTTCAGGAATATCGTTCCGTTCTTTTCCTCTTTCATCTGTTTCACTTTTTCAAGCGGGTATACGTTCCTGATCAGGAGCTGTGTCTTTCCATCCCGCTCTTCCAATGTTCCTTGCAGCATAACGAGTTGTCCGTGATTCAAGTCGGCAGAGTGATTTTTATAAACATTTGGAAAAACGACCGCTTCAATATCCCCCTCTTCATCACTAACGCTCAAGAAAGCCATCACATCGCCCTTTTTTGTCCTTATGGTTTTAACCGACGTAATGTATGCGCCAAGCAAGACTTTTGATTCCTTTTTATTCGTAGCTTCATCTATGGTCAAACAGCCGAAGTGCTGAAAAAGTTCCCTGTAGCTTGTCACCGGATGATTCGATAGATAAAGCCCCAATGCGCTTTTTTCCAATGAGAGTTTGTGCTCGATGGGTATAGGCTCGACCCGGTTGTATTTCGGTTTGAGTGAAAACTCGCCATCCGAAAACATATCGAAAAGGTCATCATCCGGATTGACCAATTCCGTATGATTGATCGCTACGTCCAAGCTCGCCAACAATGTTGCCCGGTCTTCACCGAATTCATCAAATGCCCCTGAATGCACAAGCGCCTCCAACACTTTTCTATTTACGATTTTTCCCGAAACGCGCAAACAGAAATCGAATAAATCAGCGAACTTCTTCTGCCTCCTTGCAGCAAAGATTTCTTTCAGGACCGTACCGCCTATCCCTTTAATGGCTCCAAGGCTATAACGGATCCCTTCCTTTTCCGGTAAAAACGGGTAACCGCTCCGGTTAATCGAGGGAGGCAGAACCATTATCCCTTTCTTTTTGGCTTCACGGATATATTGCGAAATCTTTTCATCATTCCCGACGACCGATGTCAGGAGTGCTGCCATGAAATATTCCGGATGGTGGGTTTTCAAGTAACCCAGCTGATAAGCGATGAAACTATACGCCACCGCATGGCTTCGGTTGAATCCATAGTTAGCGAAGCGGACAATCAAGGAATAAATCTCATCTGCCGTTTTTTCGGAGTATCCTTGTTTCAATGAGCCGTTCACGAAATGCTGCCGCTCTTGATCCAGAACATCCTTCTTCTTCTTCGAAACGGCACGACGGAGCAGGTCTGCCTCCCCTAATGAAAACCCGGCTAAGCGGGAGGCGATTTGCATGATTTGTTCTTGATAAACGATGACCCCGTATGTAGGCTCGAGGATATCCTTCAAATCCTCGTGCAGGTAATCAATCGGAGCCAGTCCATGTTTTCGTTCGATGAACAGCGGTATATTTTCCATCGGACCTGGACGATATAGGGCATTGACCGCGACGATATCCTCGAATCGATTCGGTTTCAGCTTGATCAAAACCTTTCGGATGCCATCCGATTCAAATTGAAACACTCCGGTTGTTTCGCCTCTCCCTAAAAGGGCCAGCGTCTCGGGGTCATCCATTGGGATATGGGACAAGTCGATCTTTTCCCCCGTTCCCTTTTTGATATTATTTAAAATATTATCGATGAGCGTTAAATTGCGGAGTCCCAGAAAATCCATTTTAAGAAGTCCCAGTTCTTCGAGAAGGTCCATTGGATATTGAGTCAGATGGATGCCTTCATGCCCCCCCTGAATCGGAATATGCTCGGTCAATGCCTGATCGCTGATGACGACGCCTGCGGCATGTGTCGAAGCATGGCGAGGCAGTCCTTCAAGCAATAAAGCGGTTTGAAAAAGTTTTTGATTCAGGTCACTCTCATTAACGAATTCCCTGAGCCTTTTCGATTCCTTGAAAGCCTCGGGAAGCGTGATGCCCAGGCGGCCTGGAATCATTTTCGATACCGCTTCCTGTTCCTTTGAATTCAAGCCGAAAACACGTCCTGTGTCCCTTAACGCAGCCTTGGCAGCCAATGTTCCGAAAGTAATGATTTGTGCCACATGAAGTTCCCCGTACTTCTTCGCGACATAGGCAATCACTTCTTCACGGCGGTTATCCGGAAAGTCAATGTCGATATCCGGCATCGAGACACGTTCCGGATTCAGGAAACGCTCGAACAGCAAGGAATGTTCGATTGGATCGACATCGGTTATCGACAGCACATAAGCGACCATCGACCCGGCGGCCGACCCCCTTCCAGGACCAGTCAGGATTTGATGTTCCTTAGCGAATTTCATGAAATCCCAAACGATCAAAAAGTAATCGCTGAATTTCATCTTGGTGATGATATCCAATTCATATCGCAGGCGCTCTTCATATTGAATGGATGGCTCCGGCAATCTTTTCTTCAGCCCTTGGAAACAGATGGCTTCGAGCATTTCCTCGGCTGTGACTCCATCTTCAGTGGGGTACTTGGGAAGCAGTGAACGGTGAAATGGAATTTCCAGATTGCATTGCGCGGCAATATGCAGTGTATTTTCGAGTGCATCCGGTCTGTCATGGAATAGTTCTGCCATCCGGGCCCGGCTTTTCAAATAAAATTGATCGGATTCAAGAACCGTATGCGTCTCATCCGCCAGCTTGTCGCCATTTCCAATTGCCAATAATACTTCTTGAGCGAGTGCATCGCTTTCATTCAAATAATAGACTGGATTCGTCGCGACAATCTTTATCTCTAAATCTCTCGCCAACTGACTTATGGCTTCGTTACTTTTTTCCTCATTCGCGATCGAAAGTCTCTGTATGGATACATAAAAGTCATCATGACCAAAAATTTGCAGGAATCGCCCCGCTGCCTGTCTGGCTTCCTCAGGATTTTCTTCTCTCAATAGCGTTTCTATTTGCCCCTCCGCACCCGGAGTGATTGCTATCAAGCCCCGGGAATAGGCTTTAAGCCAATTCATTGGAATGCCTGACGGGGATTTCGTTTTTATGGCACTGCTTATTTTAAGCAGGTTTTGATATCCTTGTAGACTTTTTGCCAATAAAAGAAGTCCATGTTGCGAATCCCGTTCATCAAGGACATCGGCAAGTATGCCGATGATCGGCTTTATACCCTGTCTCTTGCATTCTTTATAAAAATAGACCGAACCGTACATAACATTTCGATCGGTTAAAGCAAGACTTGTACAGCCATCCGCTTTCGCTTTGGCCACAAGTTCAGTGATCTTCACCGTACTTGTCAGCAGGCTGTATCCGCTCTGAATATGGAGATGAGTATACACGTTTTTTCCCCCACCTTTGTAAGGCATGTTTCTTTTCATTATAGTGTTTTTTATCAAAAAAAGAAAATATGTTCTCATTTCCAATGCAATTTAACTTCCTGATTTCCGGCGACTATCATATTACCTCTGAACTTCCCATATAAATGAAATAGAAGAATATCAAGAAAAAAAGGATGATGATATATGAATGAAGCCTTTGTTCCAGCCTTCCTCAACAGCTTTTTCATATCGCTTGGCGTATTGCTTGGCGGCTCGATAATCGGGGGCCTCGCCGCTTTTTTTACTGGACAGGCCCCGATGACGACTGTATTCCGGCTATCGGACAGCCTTCGTATTTGGGCGATCGTCGCTGCGATCGGGGGTACTTTTGATATGGTCTATAATTTCGAACGCGGTATTTTCCACGGGGAAACGAAGGATATAGTCAAGCAGGTCCTATTGATTCTATCTGCACTTGGCGGAGCACAGACCGGAGCACTGATCATAAACTGGTTCACGCAAGAGCATATTTCATCATGAGGATCCCTCCCTATCACCGGTCTCCCACCTGGCAGCGCTTCTTTGCCGGAGCCGCACTTGGCGGATTGATCAGTTGGATGATTTTCTTTTATATGCATGGTGTCCAGCAGGAGAAGCAGATCCGGACCCTTCACGAACAAAGAGAAGTGATCAAGGATTTAAACGGGAAAATCGCAATTTGGGAGCAGGATTATAAAAAATTGAACCAGAAAAACGAGGAGATATTGACGATTCAGGAAGTGGAAGTAACCATTACGAATGAAAAATACAGTCTGGATCGGCTGAGTATTGCAGAAGCCGAGGATGTGATCGAGGACGACCTTTCCTCTCTTCTCGCCAAAGATGTCGCCAGTGTCTATAACGGAAAGGTGCTTTTGAAAAAATCCATCGAAAATAAGATCGTGACCATCAATAAAAAGCGCTATCGACTTGAAGTCGTCGAGATCATGTTTTATACGAAAATGAATATTGAAATCGAACTAAAAAGGACTACTTCTTAATACTATCCACTAAACGTAAAGACCAAATCATAGGCGATTTGGTCTTTACGTTTTTTCATTCCGCTTTATTCAACTCTTCCATGTCGGCAAGGATATTATCCACTTCATCCCAAGAATGAATCGAAGCCCCAGCTGCAAGGGGGTGGCCTCCTCCGTTATATTTACGGGCAATCGTATTGATGATCGGTCCTTTAGAACGGAAACGGACTCTGATTTCTTTATCCTCTTCAATGAAAAAGACCCATGACTTAACATTTTTAATCGAACCGAGCGAGGAAACGAGCTGAGATGCCTCAGATGTAGAAGCCTGGAACTGTTCAAGTATATCTTTTGTGATGATCATTTTCCCTGTGCCATATGGAAGGATTTCGAAATGCTGCAGCACATAGCCATTCAACCGGACTATGCTTTCCTCGACGTCATACATTTCCTGATATAACTGCGGGCGGGAGAACGAATAGTTGATCAATTCACTGGCATGGGCAAATGTCTTTTCAGTCGTATTCTGGAATAGGAAACGACCTGTATCGCCAACAATTCCTGCATATAGAAGGCGTGCCGCTTCATCACTCATCTTCAAGCCCTGTTCTTTACCGAACTGGTAAAACTCATAAATCATTTCACTTGTTGAACTTGCCGATGTATCGACCCAACGCATATCCCCATATGGATCTTCATTAGGATGATGATCGATCTTAATCAGTTTATCACCCGTCGTGTACCTTGCATCACAAATCCGGTCCGTATTTGCGGTATCACAAACGATGACCAAGGCACCTTGATATGTTTCATCCGAAATCACATCGAGCCTTCTTAAATAATTCAATGACGGTTCTTCTTTCCCGACCGTAAAAATTCGCTTTTCGGGGAAAGATGCTTTCAGGATTTCCGCCAATCCCCCCTGTGAACCATAAGCGTCCGGATCTGGACGGACATGACGATGGAGAATGATAGTATCATAACGCTTTATATCTGCTAATATTTCAGCTTTCATATAGATCTCCCCTTAACATATGTATTATCGAGCCTTATAAAGATGATATATTTCATTTAATCAAAAAATTGGGGAAATAGGAAGACTCATCTTGTTTACTGTGGCATTCTCTTTCATTTCCCGCTACAATAAAAAGGTACATATGTTAAATTGGGGGAATTACAAACGATGCCTATTCTTGTCACCTTGATCGTTCTTTCGCTAGGGGTCTATCTGTTTTATAAAATCAAATCGGTCCGAACCAGGATGCCGATGGAGAAAAAGTGGATTTCAGGTAAGTCTTCCATTGCCCTTGGTGCGTTTGTCGCACTATTCGGAATCAATCAGCTTTTTCTGTTCCACACGACCATCACTTATATCATTGCTGCCGTTTTCATCTTCGTTGGGCTATTCAGTATTTGGGGCGGCTATAAAATGTATAAATTTTATTTGCCGCATGCAATTGAAGAAGCTGCAAATCAAAAAGGATAATCGAATTTCGATTATCCTTTTTATTTTTCATGATCGGTCCAGCAATTGGCAAGTCAACATCGCCTTGCCGACAAGTTTGCCTTGGTTAAACACCTCGACATCCACTTTTCCGAATTTACGTCCTACATCAAGGACACGCGGATGGATTTCAAGCGTACTGTCGATCTGGACTGGCTTGATGAAGTAGATCGTCATGTTTTCCACGACCAGGTCACCGCGCTTATAGCTTCGAAGTGCACGGTTTGCCGAGTCGGTGACCAATGTCGTGAACACACCGCTTGAAATGGTTCCAAGGTAATTGGTCATCTGCGGAGTGACGCCATAGTTATACACTTCCTCGCCCTTGCCGCGATTCGAAGTCATCACAAGCTGGCTTGTGATCGTATCGTCGATCGTTTCGCCGACCTGCGGCTGCCTTTGACTCATTTGCAGTGCCTTCAGCACATCCTGCCTGCTCACGATTCCCTTTAGGATATTACTGTCATTCACGACCGGGATTAACTCAATCCCTTCCCAAACCATCATATGTGCAGAAGATGCCACACTCATTTTATCGCCTACGGTCATCGGGTTTTTCGTCATAACCTTATCAATGAGCGTCAGCTCTTCCTGTCCGATGATATCTTTTGATGTGACCATTCCTTGAACCTTCATATTATCATCGACAACAGGGAAACGGCTATGCCCGGATTCCTGATTCAGTTCATGCCAAGTCTGAACCCGGTCACCCACAGTCAAAAAGGTCGTTTCCTGTACGGGTGTCAAAATATCTTCCACCAGCAAGATTTCCTTTTTGATCAATTGGTCATAAATCGCCCGATTGATCATCGTTGCGACGGTAAACGTATCGTAACTCGTTGAGATGACTGGCATCTCCAATTCATCGGCTAACCTTTTAACGGGCTCTTCCGTATCGAATCCCCCGGTGATCAGCACCGCTGCACCCGCTTTTAACGCGTGCTCGTGGGCCTGTGTACGGTTCCCGACGATCAGCAGGTTTCCTGCCCCTGTATATCTCATCATGGCATCCAGCTTCATCGCCCCGATGACGAATTTATTTAAAGTCTTATGAAGTCCCGTTTTCCCACCAAGAACTTGTCCGTCAACAATATTGACTACTTCTGCGAAAGTGAGCTTTTCAATATTCTCTTTTTTCTTTTTCTCAATACGGATCGTGCCTACCCGCTCAATCGAGCTCACGTAGCCCTGGTTCTCCGCCTCTTTAATTGCCCGGTATGCCGTACCTTCACTAACATTCAATGCTTTCGCAATTTGACGGACGGAAATCTTTTCGCCAACAGGGAGCCCATCGATATGTTTTAATATTTGTTCATGCTTTGTAGCCAAGCGCTTCACCCTTTTCACGGTATTCCTATTCTCCATTATAAGGTCAAAGAGCCTAGTTTATCAAACAACTACTAGTATTGGCGCAACCTTTTGTATTCCTGCTTGCGTTTTACCTTTTGTTTCTTAGGAGAATATAGTATGCCCGTCAAGTTTCCAGCCACCGCCAACAATGCAAACAACAGCCAAGATCCAGCAAACAGGCTCTCCAGACCGCCACTTTCCAACGACAAACGCGGCACGGCATAATACAGCATCACACCGCATAAAAGCAAACACAGCAATAATCTCTGTTTCATCCAATCCCCCCTTTTTTTTCATCTATTCATTTTATGCCTGCGAAAGGAAAAAAGACTTAGCTGTTGAGCGAGAGTTTACTTTCAGATAGATTCACTTTGTATGGATACTTTTTTCATAAAAGAGGGGTGCATTTACTCGATATACATAAGGAGGGATTAGTTTTGTTAAGCATACCAATTCAATAATAGTTGCTTTGAGCGCCCTAACTATAGCTGGATGTTCCGAAGCAGGTACTAAAGTGGCAGTCAATGGAGAGGAAAATGATTCTAAACAGACAGATAATAAAGAAGTGTCAGAAATAAAAGATGAAGATTAGAAAAGAAACTCACTGTACGAGGTAGTTTACAAGGAAAACAGGAAGCAGTAGTATTGGTAAAACACCAATCATCACTTGGTCCACAGCGGTGCAGACAAACGCACCAACAACCACGACTTTCCCATGCAGTAGATTTTGGAAACTGGACGCTATCTCGATAATGAGATATACGGAAGTGTATATGTAAAATAATGAACTTGACTTATTTTCCTAAAGTTCTCCTTTTCTAATAAAAAACTAAAAAGACTTTAGTAAAGGCGGATATAACTAATTGTTAAGTCTTAATGGTGAAAGATACAGTCAACTTACAAACCTTCCAAAACTGAGGGCAATTGGGTTTCTCTCTTAGTTTTAATGCAGAGTTGATTGGAACGGAAGGTGCGAGACTCCTGCGGGAATGCGAGTCCAAGGGAGACCCCGCAGGCGCATAAGCGCCAAGGAGGCTCCCGGACCGCCCGCGGAAAGCGAGTGCCTGCAGTGGAAAGAAACGGTCAAATTTTACAACCTAAAAAAAACTGTCGACACACTCCATTATCATCGAGCTTATCTATAGTCTGACGGAAGCCCCCGCAGGCTCCCGCTCCTATTAAAAATCTATTTCATCCCCGGCTTCCATGATCAGTCCATTTCCCTCTTCAAGCAAGTCGATGAATTTGTCAGGATCCTGTTTGATGACAGGGAAAGTATTGTAATGAATCGGCACGACTTGTTTGGCTTGAAGGAATTTCGCAGCAAGTGCCGCATCTTCAGGGCCCATGGTATAATTGTCGCCGATTGGCAAGAACGCCAAGTCAATCGGATGTCGCTCCCCGATCAGTTTCATATCGGAAAATACCGCTGTATCCCCTGCATGGTAGATCGTTTTCCCATCTATCATAAGCAATATGCCAGCAGGCATTCCTAAATAAATGATTTGCCCCTCTCCGTTATTGAATCCCGTTCCATGGAAAGCTGGCGTCAGTTTCACTTTTCCAAAATCGAACTCGAAAGCCCCGCCGATGCTCATCCCGTGGGTCCTAACCCCTTGAGCACCCAGGTAGTCGGCAATCTCAGCAATGCCGATGACAAGTGCATCATGCCTTTTGGCCAATTCAACCGTATCACCGACGTGGTCATTATGGCCATGTGTTAAGATGATCACATCCGGTTTCACATCTTCTACCTTCAAATCGGTCAATTCGTTTCCAGTAATGAATGGATCGATTAAAATCGTTTTACCATTCGTTTCGACTTTTACAACTGCATGTCCATGAAAAGATACTTTCATTTTTGATGCTCCCTTCCCAATACCCACTAATTTTTTTAAGTAGCTTTCTTAGGCCTTTCCCATTTACTATACTTTTAAATATTGCTATGGTAATTATATCTTATTAATGGAGGTATCGTCATGAATGAACGTTTGACAGAACTACAAAATTGGCTGCAGGCCAATGAGGCTGAAGTCGCTTTACTTACATCTACAGAGAGCATCTTCTATTTGAGCGGTTTTTATAGTGATCCTCATGAAAGACTGCTAGCACTTGCCATTTTTGCAAATGCCGACCCATTCCTTGTCTGCCCGCAGATGGAAGTCCCGGATGCTAAACAGGCTGGATGGGCTGGAGATATCATCGGCTACACCGATATTGAAAATCCTTGGGAAAAAGTTAAGCAAGCAGTGAAGAATCGCGGGTTGACCATTAATACAATGGCCATTGAAAAAGAGCATATGAATGTAGAACGTTATGAAAAAGTCCAACAATACTTCGGAGCACCAAATCTCGTTTCCGCAGAAGAAAAACTTCAAAGGATGCGAATGATCAAATCGGAAGATGAAATGGTCAAAATCCGTGAAGCATGCCGACTTGCCGACTTTGCGATCGAAGTGGGTGTCAGCCAAATTCATGAGGGTAAAACGGAAATGGAAATCCTTGCAGCGATAGAATACGAGTTGAAAAAGGCAGGCGTCAGCCAAATGTCTTTTTCAACCATGGTCCTGACTGGTAAAAATGGCGCTTCCCCACATGGCACACCCGGTAATACGAAGGTTCAGCGCGGCGACCTTGTCCTATTTGACCTGGGCGTCGTTCATGAAGGGTACTGCTCTGACATCACTAGAACGGTTGCTTACGGGGATATCAATGATAAACAGGCAGAAATATATGATACTGTACTTAGAGCCCAAGAAGCTGCCGTTGCAGCCAGTAAACCTGGTGTATCCTGTTCCGAGATAGACTTGACTGCCAGAAACATCATCAGGAATAAAGGATACGGTGATTTCTTCCCGCACAGGCTCGGCCACGGACTTGGGATCAGCGTCCATGAGTATCCATCCTTGACTGAAACGAACTCCCTCGAACTTCAATCCGGAATGGTTTATACCATCGAACCTGGCATATATGTTCCGAATGTTGCCGGCGTAAGGATTGAAGATGATCTACTGATCACCGATACCGGCTGTGAAGTTTTGACCAAATTCCCTAAGAGCCTGCAAATCATAAAGTGATAATGTCTTAACCATTTAATAGATCGAACCCCGGATACCCCCGCCTTCTTTTAAGACGGGGGTATCTATTATTCAAAATTCATTTCAACTAATCGGTCCGAACCAGATATCTTCTTGTGGTGAACCTTGATTCGCCTTCATTTACCCCTGACATAACCACACTATAATGGAAGAGAAAAGCCAAGGCTTGAAATGATTATAAATCTAATCCTTTTATTATGCTGATCTCAAGAATATTAAACTATGCATTATATTTATACGTGCTTTTGCATGCTTTGATATAATCATTTATTTTTTTCACATCACTTAAAATGGTTAGAATCTTTTTCCAGATCATTGGCTAAAACATTCGCTAATTTGTTACAATTGAAATCGGATCCATCAGGTAAACCATAGTATAATAGGAATATAATAGAAGGAGGAGATTCACTTGAATAGTATAGATTATAAAAATATTCTTGTAGCAGTGGACGGTTCGGAAGAAGCAGAGTGGGCCCTAAAAAAGGCAATCTATTTAGCAAAACTCAGTGACGCTACCCTTGTGCTCACACATATCGTGGATACAAGGAATTTCCCTACTGTCGAAGCTTATGATATGACTATCCGTGATCACTCTGAAACCTTTGCCAATGAGCTTTTGGACAAGTATAAAACGGAAGCCATTGCATCCGGGATTGTAAAGGTCCAAACAGAAGTTGCATATGGTTCCCCTAAAGTTCAAATTCCAAGGGATTTAGCGAAAAAGCATTCGATCGATTTAATTGTATGCGGTGCAACGGGCCTTAACGCAGTCGAACGTTTTCTTATCGGCAGCGTGTCGGAAGGCATCGTTCGCCATTCCAACTGTGATGTAATGGTCGTGCGTACGAATTGATAAAAGAAAATGATATAAAAAGCTCGTTCGCCAAATTGGTGAACGAGCTTTTCCCGTTATTCACTTACCAGTTTTTCCGCCTTTTCAATCGCAAGCAAGACTTGGGCAAAACCCGTACCGCCCGCACTGTTACGGCGTTTAACTGCTTCATAAGGATTTAATGCATCATAAATATCCTGTTCAAACAACTCGGAAGCTTCCTGGAATTGTTCCATGCTTAGGTCCACTAAATAGCAGCCATTCTGGACACAGAACAATACAAGCTTCCCGACCACTTCGTGCGCCTTACGGAAAGGCATACCCTTAGAAGCTAGGTAATCAGCTAATTCCGTCGCATTCGAGAAGTCATTTTTTGTTGCTTTTTCCATTACGTCCGTTTTCACTTTCATCGTAGAGATCATGCCGGCAAATATCTTCAGTGAACCAACAATGGTCTTAACCGTATCAAAAACGCCTTCTTTATCTTCTTGCATATCTTTGTTATAAGCAAGCGGCAGTCCTTTCAAAACAGTCAATAACCCCGTTAGGTTCCCATAAACCCGTCCTGTTTTACCACGGATCAATTCCGCCATATCAGGGTTTTTCTTTTGCGGCATGATGCTGCTTCCCGTGGAAAACGCATCATCCAATTCAATGAATTGGAATTCCTGGCTTGACCAGAGAATGATTTCTTCGCTGAAACGGGATAAATGCATCATCATTGTCGCACTGTTGCTCATGAATTCAATGGCAAAATCACGATCACTCACCGCATCAAGGCTGTTTTCGTAAATCCCATCAAACCCCAAGAGTTCCGCACTGAGAACACGGTCAATCGGGAAAGTCGTCCCAGCTAATGCCCCGGCACCCAATGGAGAGATATTGATCCTTTTGAAACTCTCGGTGAAGCGCTGCTTATCACGCTCAAGCATCCAAAAATAAGCCATTAAATGGTGGGCAAATGAAATGGGCTGCGCACGCTGCAAATGTGTATAACCAGGAATTAGTGTTTCCACATTTTTCTTGGATTGTCCCAAAATCGCCATTTGCAAATCATTGATGAGTTCCAGAATCACTTTCGTTTGGTTCCGCATATACAGATGAAGGTCGGTTGCAACTTGGTCATTACGGCTTCTTCCTGTATGAAGCTTTCCGCCAACTGGACCGATTTCGCTTATTAGCATACTTTCCAGGTTAAGATGGATATCTTCCATCTCAACCTTAAAAGTCAATTCACCCTTCTCAGCTTTTTCCTGTAAACTTTTCAGACCCGTAATGATCTGATCCGCATCTTCTTCAGGTAAAATGCTGCATTTCTTTAACATGGTTACATGAGCTAAACTCCCTTGAATATCTTCAAGGACAAGTTCCTGGTCAAAGGATATGGAAGCTCCAAACTCATCTACCCATTCTTCGGCAGATTTCGTGAATCTTCCTCCCCAAAGCTTGCTGCTCACACTGTCACCTTCTTGTTATTGACCATGCTGTTCACTTTCGTTGGAAGTCCCCATAATTTAATGAATCCAACTGCTGCATCATGATCGAATTCGTCAGCTTTTGTATAAGTGGCCAATTTTTCATCATATAGGGAGTACTCGGATTTTCTTCCTTCAACAATCGCATGACCTTTGAATAGTTTCACACGGACCGTACCGGTTACATTCACTTGTGTTTCTTTCAGGAATGCAGCCAAAGCTTTTTGAAGCGGAGAGAACCAAAGTCCTTCATAAATCAATTCAGTCATTTTCTTCTCGATCACCGGTTTGAAGTGAGCCAATTCTTTTACAAGCGTGATATCTTCAAGTTCTTTGTGTGCAGCTATCAATGTCATCGCACCAGGAGCTTCATAGACTTCACGGGATTTGATTCCTACTAATCTATTTTCAACGTGATCGATACGTCCAACTCCGTGCTTGCCGGCAATTTGATTCAACTCGACGATCAGATCAGCCAATTTATAGTTTTTATCATTCAATGTAACCGGCACACCTTGTTCAAAGCCAATTTCAATGATATCAGCAGTATCTGGCGTACTTTCAAGGCTTGCAGTCAAATCATATGCCTCTTCCGGCGGAGCTGCCCATGGATCTTCCAGGATTCCACATTCGTTACTTCTTCCCCAAAGGTTTTGGTCAATCGAGAATGGACTCGCCATGCCAATCGGAACGGGAATGCCATTTTTCGCTGCATATTCAATCTCCTCTTCACGAGACCATTTCCAGTCACGAACAGGTGCAAGAACTTGCAAATTAGGGTTCAATGCAGAGATGGAAACTTCGAAACGCACTTGGTCATTTCCTTTTCCCGTACAACCGTGCGCAACGGCTACCGCGTTTTCCGCTTCAGCCACTTCCACTAATTTCTTCGCGATCAGCGGACGTGATAAAGCTGATACCAATGGATATTTCCCTTCATACAAAGTATGTGCCTGAAGAGCCGTCAATGCGAATTCATCCGCGAATTCGTCCTTCGCATCAATGACATAGGAACTTACCGCACCAACAGTGATCGCTTTTTCTTTAATGAAGTCCAAATCTTTCCCTTCACCGACATCCAAGCAGCATGCCACAACTTCGTACCCTTGATCTTGTAACCATTTAATTGCAACGGAAGTATCCAAACCTCCGGAATATGCTAAAACAACTTTTTGATTATTCATTTCCATCGTCCTTTCGTGTGAATAAAAATTCATCGTTTGTTATTTTTATTCAATCTATGATTAGTACTTTATCATCTTTATTAAAGGAATACAAGGGGTATTTTAAAGATTTTGCTAAATAATCCGCTAATATTTTCAAGGAATTTACACATTGGATGCTTCCCCGAGAATATAGTAAACTAGGAGTATGATAAATCGAAAAGCGGAGGGCATATGAAAGAACTATTTATCTATGATGAACGGCTTGGCATCTCCATTCCCGATTTGAATCTGGAGTGGGATGAATATACAAAAGGCGAGCAACAGCAAATACTCGTAAATTGGGAGAATATCCGGGGAAGCATCCCGGACCGCATCAAGGAACTGGAATCCACCATTAACCGAAAGCAGTTTCGGCTCTCCGACGAGAGTGATTTCGCCAAATCATGCCAGCTCAATTCCGAAATTGCGGAACTTGCTTCCATCATCAATGATTTATGGCTATGGTATCGTGCCAATCAAGGCGTAACTGAAAAGATGCATAATTAAGGTCATTTCCATGCAAAAAAAAGCCACAGTTTAAAACTGTGGCTTTTTTTGCATCCCTCTTATAAATCCTTGCGAAGTTCACCGACGACATGTCCCAATTCCGGGAGAATCAATTTATTCATCGCAAGCCTAACCGCCCCTGAAGAGCCTGGGGTGGAAAAAACCGCTTTGTTGTTCACGACTCCCGCAATCGCCCTGGATAGAATGGCGGCAGACCCGATATCCTCTTGATAGCTGAGCATTCGAAAAATCTCGCCAAAACCGGGAATTTCCTTGGTCATCAACTCTTTGACCGCCTCTATCGTCACATCCCTATTGGCGATGCCAGTGCCTCCATTTGTTAATATGACATCGACCATACTGCTTTGGCTACCGGATGTGACCGCATCCTGAATCGCTTTCCGCTCATCTTTAACGATTACATAATCCGTCACTTCATGCCCATTCGACTTCAGCAATTCCATCATCAGTGCTCCGCTTTTATCCGTTTCTTCATTTCGCGTATCGCTGACGGTTATCACCATGCAGCGAACTGCCTCCGTGATGGCTTTTTTATGCTTCTTGACACTCATTCTTCATCAGCCTTCTTCTCCAGTAAATAACGGAATTGATAGAACTTCTGGGCAAATTCACTGACACTCCGGGTCATTTGATAATTGGACCCGGCCCCTATGGCCATGCTGATGAATGGTATGCCCCGAACCAGTTTTTTTCGGAAAACAGTAATGGATAATGCTTTCAACAGCTGCTTCAGCGGCTGTTCCATCCAGGTAGGGTTTGTCAGTTCCTCGATTCCTAAATAAAAATAATCATCTTCTGCGGTCTGGACCTCGCGGATCAATTCTTCCCAAGCTATTCCTTGGAGCCTCTTTGGCATCGCTCCTGCATTGAATACCTTAAGGGCCAGCATCATTTCAAACGGTGTATTCACCTCAACACCATAAGACATCGCAATCAGCTGTACGATCCTGACATTGATGACCGTCATGGCCGGAATATCGCTCCCTAGCAGAAGCAGGCCTCCTGATCCGCTCAGCCCGCCTTGTGCAAATGAATATAAGCGATGCTTTGCGATATGCTGATTGGCTATGTAATTCAACTGATCGATCGATAAGTGATTCAAATCACTCAACGTTTCGATTTCTTCATTAAACACGCGCGCAGATGCTAATATCCGCTCTCTTGCATCTATTTGAACTTGTGAGCTCTGAACCATGGCATGCAAATGAAAAAGCCAAGTATCAAGCTTGTCAAAAAACTGTTGCTGGACGTTTTCCGGTAGCAGGGCAAACCCCTGCTCCAACCATTTATCATACAGTGCAGCCAGGTCCGTTGGCTCATATTGATAAAGTTTTTCCTGCCATTCACTAATTTCATTCCAAAGTTTCATTTCCCGGTTCGTGAATTCCATGCATCAAGCCTCCTATGTACAGAATTGGTGGATTCTACCTCAAGTATAACATAGAGGGAAGTTTTTTTAGAGAATAGATGATGGCGATCCAGCGTTCAAGGGTTTGGATTGCATGGACATAAAACCATGAGAAGGCGGATTTTGAGGATGAAATTTCATGGGAAAGACCCCTTACCAGAGAGATAAGGGGATCATTATTAACAGGAAGTCATGTTTTCCAAGTTTCGCTCAAAGCTATTTTCATGGTGTCCCTGACAATCATGATTTCTTCATTAGTTGGGATGACCATGACTTTCACAGGGGAATAGGGTGCATTGATGAACGCTTCCTTACCCGAGGTGCGATTGAGATCCTTGTCCCAATATACCCCCATGAATTCAAGTCCCTCCAAGATTCGCCCCCTAATGGTTTGACTGTTTTCACCGATGCCCGCGGTAAAAATGATGCCGTCCACACCTCCCATTTTAGCCGAATAGGAGCCTATGTACTTGTGAATCCGGTCTGCGAATACTTTAAGTGCGAGTTCAGCCCGCACATTGCCTTTATCCGCTTCAATTTGAATATCACGCAGGTCGCTGGAAAATCCGGAAAGGGCCAGAATGCCGCTCTTCTTATTCAGGACATCCAGCACTTCATCTGCTGTTTTTCCCGTCTTCTCCATGATATAAGGAATCAATGCCGGGTCGATGTTCCCTGAACGCGTTCCCATAGTAACACCGGCCAATGGTGTAAATCCCATTGATGTATCAATTGATTTGCCGCCCTTTATGGCCGTAATGCTTGCACCGTTCCCTAAATGGCACGATATCAACCGAAGCTGTTCAATTGGGCGGCCAATCATTTCGGCAGCCCGCTGCGATACATATTTATGTGAAGTACCATGAAACCCATACTTCCTTATTCCGTAATTTTCATAATATTCAAGGGGTAAGCTGTACAAATAGGAACCTGCTGCCATCGTTTGGTGGAAGGCAGTGTCGAATACCGCAACCGCTGGTACATCATCCAGTATTCGCCTGAAGGCTTTGATCCCGGTGATATTGGCAGGATTATGAAGGGGCGCCAACTCGGAAAGCTTTTCGATTTCCTCTATTACGTCCTCCGTAATCAAGACCGAGTCCGTGAATATCTCACCGCCATGCACCACCCGATGCCCTACGCCATCTATCTCTTCAAAGGAGCCAATGATGCGATGGTCAATCAGCTTTTTCAATAAAAGCCCTACAGCTATTTCATGATTGGGTATATCAATCGTTTCAGAAACATTTTCGCCTTCGACGCTTAAGGTAAATGCGGAATTTTTCAAGCCGATTCTGTCTACAAGACCTTTTGTAATTACTTTTTCACAAGGCATCTCAAAAAGCTGAAACTTCAATGAAGAGCTGCCCGCATTAATAGCCATGATTTTTGACATCCATCCTGCTCCTTTACTCTAAGCTAGTTCTTCCTATGTTCAGCCCAACGAAACGTGCAGTGTATTGTACAATCTTATCATGGCAAGCGGATTCAACCAAATAATAATGAAAAATTGCAAATAATCACTCTTTCAAAAAAAAGAAAGCCAATGCCTGCGGCATCAGCTTTCATTGACTATTTTTCCTCTTTAAACCAATCGTCCATCTGTTGCATGACAGACCTGGTCGCTTCAAAATCCGACAACTTCGGAAGTTGTACGAGCAATGCCTTCTTCGGTGCTTCGATACCCTCTTTTTTCTTTTGGAGGATCAGGATGCTTTTCGCAGCCGCTTCACTCTTAAACATGGAAAGCGGCAGTTGCACCATCCCTTGGATATGTGTATGCTTCTTCAGGAAATCATTGAGTTTCGGAGCTTCCTCCGAAACGAACAGGTTATTCGGGACAATGAAGAATAGGTGTCCGCCATCCTTCGCGTGTTTAACACCTTGTTCTATAAACAAATGATGTGCATACGAATGTCCCTTATCGGCCTTCAATTCATACTCAGCTGCACGCACATCATTCGGGTAATAGCCTATCGGCAAATCGCTGACCACAACATCTGAAGGATCGATGAAAAGCGGCTCCAAGCTGTCCTGGTTGAAAAATTCCAGCGGGTGTTCTTGCAGGTTGGCACCTGCATATGCAAGCCTGATCAAGGTTTCATCAATCTCGACACCATATGAAGCGATGTTTTTATCAGTAAGCTGATTCAAGATCGCAAATAGTAAATTCCCCGTTCCAATGGCTGGATCGAGCATGACTATCTCTTTTTGATCCTTGGTGAATTTACCGACTAAATAGCTGACGAACATGCCGACTGCATCAGGGGTCATATGATGATTCGGCTGAACGCTCTGCTGCATGCCTTTTAAAATGGCAAGCTGATACGCTTTACGGATTGCTTCCTTCTCATATTTCTCTGGTGAAAAATCTGCATAATGCTTCACTAACCTTTTCTTCGATACTTCACTGATTTCCTCCTGCAGGACTTTCCCTTGGAAGAAATTCTCGCCCGTTTCACCCAAGGCATCCAGATACGTACATGATAGTTCACTTTGCAATATTTGAGCTGTTTCATCAAATTCATAAAATAATTGTTCAACTGGGGTAGACTTCACTTATTAATTCCTCCTGTTTGCTTCTGTCCCTATTTTAAAGGTAAGAAGAAAGAGATACAAGCCGTACGTCCTGGTTATCATTCTTCGGTTGTTTAACCTACTGTTTTCCGATTTGAAAGTTACATATATGGACTCTCGCGGGCAACTCTTTTTTTTAAGTCAGGCGTAAATAAAAGGTACATAGGGTTGTTGCCCTGTATTTTTTATTACTTGGAAAGGCTCAATGAATGCCCAAACGGAATACCATACATGAGGTGGTGATTATTATGGATAATCAATATCAATACTATCATGGGCAGGTTAATCCAATAAATCAGCAACATGATACACAGTCAGCAGATGAATTTAACAGGCAACAACAAGGGTTTCAACAAGGGTTTAGGCAAGGATATCGACAGGGGTATCGACAAGGGTATAGGGATGGATATCGAGCAGGGCAACAAGCGGGTTTTTTTCCTGGACCTCATCAAAGACAAATGCCGTCGTGGCCTAATGAAATTGACATAAAAGTGGGTACACCTAATGGTCAAGAGTGGTCTGGCAAAATTGTTTTACCACTGAATGGTCCGAGTTTGGAGCCATAACTAATTCAAGCGCATAGATGATAAAAACAGTGTATTAGAAAAGAGCTAATGGTCTGCACTCAAAATTTAAGATACACAGCACCATGGAAAATCAGGCAAGAATAACATCCGTTAAATAAAGCTAAAACAAAAACCGGGCACATAGCGCCCGGTTTCTTAGGATTGCATCTTATTTTGCCGCTTTAGCCGCTTCGATTGCACCTTCGTAATTTGGATGGTTGGTACCTTCACTCACATATTCTACATATGTGATTTCATCAGAGCTGTTCACTACGAATACAGAGCGTGCCAATAAACGAAGTTCCTGCATGACGACACCATATGCTTCACCGAATGATAGGTCACGGTGATCGGAAAGAACTTGAACATTGTCCAAGCCGCTTGCAGCACACCAGCGTTTTTGTGCGAAAGGAAGATCGTTACTGATCGTCAGTACTTTCACATTATCCAATTTTGCAGCTTCTTCATTGAATTTACGTGTCTGTGCATCACATACACCTGTATCCACGGATGGAACCACGCTGATAATGCGGACAGAACCTTTGGAGTCGCTTAATGTAACCGGTGATAAGTCATTAGCCAATACTGTAAAATCAGGTGCTTTGTCCCCAACTTTTAGTTCTTGCCCCACTAAAGTGATCGGGTTGTTTTTAAATGTAACTGAAGCCATTAATAATTCCTCCTTTTTCTGCTATATGTACAAGCATAATCATATTTGTTTTACCGGAATTTTGCAATAAATTGAATTGGGAAATGTGAAGGGTGCTTGCACATTTCCCACATCCAGGCCTTTTATGGTCTATTGGCAGACTGCAGCAAAAAGAAAACTCGGCGGGTGCCGAGTCACAGTTAGAAATCTATATCCTGTTTAGGTTCTTGGTACCTCTTTACAGCTGGTTGACTGCCGCCTTGATTACTGCCTTGCTTTTGATTACTGCCTTTCTTGGATAGCATGGACTGAATTTTATCGACGACTTGAGGAGCTAGGTCCATCATTTTTTCGAGAAGATGCGTCCCTTCATCCAGATGAATCATTTTCACCCCATGGGAACCGACAATCAAAAAGGCAATCGGTGTTATGGAAACCCCGCCGCCGCTACCGCCGCCAAAAGGCTGCTTGGAACCGCCTTGCTGTCCTTGATGGTTCCCATCCATCATAAATTCGCTGCCACCGGCTGCAAAACCAAATCCCACTTTGGATACGGTTAAAATGACACTTCCATCCGGAGTTTCCACCGGATCCCCGATGATCGTATTCACATCGACCATTTCTTTCAGATTTTCCATCGCTTCTTTCATTAAACCTTGGATCGGATGATCTGACATTTAAATTCCTCCACTCTAGAACGATTGTTTATTGGAATCACCTGATAGCTTCGCTAATCTTCTGGACTTGAAATGCGGCTTTCCGCCTTTCCAATAACGAAGCAGTTTTATTCCAGTCACCATAGCTTGCCCGATTCTAAATTGTAATATGCAGGAAATCGACGTGTTTGCCTGCCATCTCTGAAAGTCGGGTGTAATGGAATAGGAGGGCATGATCCGGAAGTTGAAATAGGTTGTCAGCAACCCGATGATTGAACCTTTAAGTGCCCAGCACGCTCCAGTTAAAACACCGGTGTGTGCAGCGTTTTTAGTACCGACCCTGCTATGCCAGATGAATTTTTTGACTTGGACTTTCCCTGTGAATTGACGGACGATCCTATGAAATCCGATTATATGCTGAAGCATCTCCAGACTGTCTGCGAATTCGTTACGCAATTCTTCGGCTGTGATTTTTTTCTTTTCTTCCTTTTCGGTTTTTCCGTTTTCTTTATCTTCCTTTACTACTATAGCGGCAGAGTCAGCTTCCATTTTGATGACCGGAACCTTGAGTGTATAGTGAAAAAGCCCATACCAAGCTGATAATTTAATATGTATTAGGTCATCCGTTTGGATACGTTTGTAGTCGATGGACACTCTTACTTTAGTGAAAACAACAATCAGCAGCACCAAAATGAGGATACCTATAATCAACAAAAGCCACTTCATGCACCCACACCCCTTCAGCCTATCATTATCGGCATATGCAAAAAAAATAAACCTGCAAAAGCGAAAATCCCGCTCTTACAGATTTATGTATGGAAGAATCATCTTCTGATCAGCACAACGCCCGTGTCTGCAAAGACATCATGCAAAGCCTGTTTCTTCGGTAAAAGGCCTGCCAAGAGATAGCCAATCCAAGTAACTTTTGAAATATAGCGGCCAATCAGCTCCCTGAACAATATCGTCCCCCATGAAATGGTTTTTTTCTCTTCCTTCAATGCAACGACCTTCAGTCCAAAAATCATCTTGCCAAGGGTTTGGTTCAAGAATTTGGTCATCAAAACAAAGTATAAGAAGAATACGATCCCCGTTAAGAAGCCTTCTGCTGAAAACCAGAGATCATCTGTCCCTTCATAAAACTTGAAGATAGGATGAATCAAAATCCGGTTCAAACTTCCAATAACCAATAGATCGGCTAAATAGGCCCAAAACCTCATCCAAAAACCAGCAAAATGCACTTTCTTGACTCCGTCATCATCCACGGTCTTACTGGCTGGTGTAAATTCCTGCTGAACGGGAACCCCTGGATCTGCCATTAGATTGGATGAAGCGATTTGTTCATTGTTTTCATTTCTTTCCGTCATCCTTCAGCCCCCCTATTCCGCATACAAATACATTAAGCGTGGAGAATTTGAAGAGGAAAGGATTTTTGTCAAGACTGCCGTTTCCACATCATTTCCCAACATTTTTTGCGCACCCATACTGAATAATGAACCGAAACCAGCCTCATCTGTATAACGGATAACTTGAGCATCCTTTTTACCGATATCCGTTTTCATTGCGGCAATTACATCATCCAAATGGCCGAAATCATCGATTAGATGGTTTTCTTTAGCCTGACGCCCATCATAAATGCGGCCATCGGCAATTTCCCGTACTTCCTTCTCTGTCATACCGCGTCCGTCTGCAATGACTTTTACAAATTGATCATAAGAATTATTAATCATATTTTGCAGTATTTCACGTTCTTCACCAGTCATTTCCCGAGTTGGGCTCATAATATCCTTGTGTGGTCCGCTTTTGATGGTTTCGAACTCGACACCATACTTCTTGGCCAGCTTCTCGTAATTATACCCATGCATGATGACACCAAGTGAACCCGTCATCGTTTCTGGGCTAGCGTATATCTTATCGGCTGGTGCAGAAATATAATAACCGCCGGAAGCTGCCATTGATCCCATGGAAACATAGACAGGTTTTTTCACTTTCTTGATATCAAGGATCTTGTCATAAATCTCTGCACTTTCGACGACACCGCCGCCTGGAGAATTCACCCGAAGGATGATGCCTTTGATATCATCATTCTCCTCTGCCATCTTCAGCTTATCCATGAATGCGCGGTGATTATATGTTGCTGAACTAAGTAATGAGGCTTCCCCTGTATCTTGGATCGTGCCCTCTACATCAAATACGGCAATAACATTTGAGTAATCATCACCTTCTATGACTTCCTCGTAAAATGCACTTTCGGAAGCAAATAATTCATCAATGATATTTTCCGTATCCGCTGTAACTAGAGTCGTAGCCGCCCCAACAGCAATAGAGACAAAAAATAAAACGGCCGCGATTCCAAGTGCCGCCCAACGCTTTCCATTCATCTGTTTTCCCCCTTAAATATATGTATCCTTCTTACCATACGAACTAATAACAAAAATGTTTCATTCCATGATAAACTAAGTCATATAAAATTGTAGCAAAGAATCCTCAAATTGGAAATGCATTGGTCCATTTTGCACAAATTGCATTTATCGTAAACAGGATAAAGAAAGCCCTTTCATCACCATACATACTAGGGGGGGAACATGATGAACACTCGAAGGAATATTTATTTTTTCCATGCACCGAATGCAGAGATGATTAGCAAGGTAGAATACTTGTCAGACTTGGCGAAGCAACATTCGTATGAAGTCATCCAGGATTTCACGAAAGCAAACATCATCGTAAGCATCGGTGATGACGGCACATTCCTGCAGGCAGCCCGAAAAACCGGATTCAGGGATGACTGTTTATATGCGGGCATTTCCACCACAGGTAATTTGAATATGTATTGCGATTTCCACTTGGAAGACAGTGATAAAATGATCGATGCCATGACAAAAGAGCAAATCGAGGTCCGTAAATACCCAACCATCGCTATCCAGTTGGACGATCAGCCCTCCTTTTATGCCCTTAATGAACTCAGTATCCGGTCTTCCATCACCAAAACGTTCATCATGGATATCTTCATTGATCAACTCCATTTTGAAACTTTTCGCGGGGACGGAATCATCATTGCGACTCCGACTGGAAGCACCGCCTATAATAAATCGGTCAATGGGTCCGTTGTCGATCCCCTCCTCCCTTGCTTTCAAGTGAGCGAGCTTGCTTCCGTCAATAATAATACCTATCGGACCCTAGGTTCCTCATTTATTTTAAGCGGTGATAAGACGCTGACCGTCCGCCTTGAAGAAAACGGGCCAAGCTATCCGATCATCGGAATGGACAATGAAGCACTAAGCATCAATCATGTCGAAAAGGTAAAGGTCCGGTTAAGCGGTAAAGTCATCAAGACCGTTAAATTAAAAGACAATTCCTTTTGGGAAAAGGTTAAAAGGACCTTTCTATGAACTAAAAAAGGTACCGGGTATGGTAACCGGTACCTTTAAATACGATAAAAACCTTTCGTATTTTGATAAAGGATTGCATAGACATCCTCAATCGGCAATCCTTTAATCGAAGCAATCTGGCGCACACTGTGATGCATCATGCCGGGATGGGTCCATTTCCCATTGAAATCCCCTTCAAACGGCCATGGTCCATCCGTTTCAATCATCATCAGCTTAAGTGGGTATACCGAAACTAATTCCTGTATTTCCCTCTCATAACAAACATCAGGTGTAATTGAAATGCGGTAGCCCTTTTCGGCCATTCTTTCGACTGTCCGGATATCGCCTTTAAACCAATGAAAGTGTGCCTGTGTGATTTGATGCTTATCCAAAAGGTCGCAAACTATTGGTGCATCGTCATGGACGGCATGGAGGATAACCGGCTTTTCAACCTCTTTAGCTAAGGTCAGGAACCTCTCCAGTATCACTATATACGCTGAGTTATCAATATCGGGATTTTCCTGCCTTAAGTAATAGGGCAGCCCAACCTCACCTATCGCAACCATATCTTGACGATGTTCCCGCATCCAGTTCAAAAGTTCGTTCACTTCTTCATCACTTGGGAGGGGCTGCTCTGGATGAAAACCAAAGGCAGGCTTTATTCGAGAATCCTTGAGTGAGAGCTGATAATTGTTAATCGATGAAGCCAAATTCATGGAAACAGTCAGCAAGGATTCCATATGAACCTTTTCCATGTCGGTCAGAATCTGCTTCCGCTTAACAACATCATACCGGTCCAAATGGATATGACTGTCGATGATCCTCAAGTTCAATCGCCTCCCTTAAGTAGAAATAGTTGGCTTCAGTGCTGCATATAAGTCTCTCTTCAAATGAAAAAACTCATCACTAAGAAGCTGTTCTTCACTTCTTGGCCTTGGAAATGGAATTTCCACTTCTTTGATGACAGCAGCCGGTTTTGCTGATAACACATAAATTCTATCTGAAAGGAAAACCGCCTCATCTATGCTATGCGTAACAAATAGCACCGACCTCCGATTTTCTTCCCAAACCGACAATAGCCATTTTTGCATTTGCAATCTTGTCAGTTCATCCAAGGCAGAAAAGGGTTCGTCCAGGCACATCAAGTCCTGTGGACTTAAAATACTCCGAATGAATGCGGCCCTTTGCTTCATGCCTCCAGATAATTCATGCGGATATGCTTTCTCGTACTCTCCTAATCCGGCTTTCATCAAAAGGGCTTTTGCCTTTTCTTTATCTCTGATCCCAGCAAGTTCACTTCCAAGCAAAACATTTTCCAATACCGTCCTCCAAGGTAAAAGGGACGGCTGCTGAGGCATATAACTGATATGGCCCTTTAAGCCATTTATCTTTTTACCATCCAGTGAAATGATGCCCTGATCCGGCTTCAAAATGCCGCCGATCAAGTGGAACAATGTACTTTTACCGCTGCCTGATGGCCCAAGGATCGTGACAAATTCCCCATCATCCACATGGAAATTCATATTCTCCAATATATTCTGTTTACCATCGAAAGAATAGGAGACGTCTTTAATTTCCACCTTCATCCTTTTCGCCCTCCTTTCTCTTCCAAGAAACTAAGTATTTCTCCAGGAAGGTGATGATTCCAAAAAAGATCAGGCTCATTCCCATGATGATGAAAATGGCAACAAACACCCGATCTGTCCTGAACGCAGAGGAAGCGAGAGTCATATAAACACCAATCCCCGATTTTGCCCCAAGCCATTCCGAAATAACCGCACCCATTACACTATAGGTGGCCGAAATTTTCAGGCCGGAGAAAATGAACGGGATCGAGTGAGGAAGTTCCAGCTTCCAAAATAACTGGTTTTTTCCCGCTCCCATCATCTTGAAATAATGCTTAAGTTCGTATGGTGTCTGGCGAAAACCGTCCAATGATGCAACCGCAACCGGAAAAAAACATACAAGCGAAATGACTATTAACTTAGGCAGCATGCCAAAGCCAAACCAGATCACCAAGAGCGGCGCCAAAACAATGATGGGTATATTTTGTGATAGTATGAGCAGAGGATAAACCGCGTCCTTCACACCTGGAAATAGGTGTAAGATTGCTGCGATCAATAAGCCGATGCAGCTTCCGATAAAAAAACCCGACAACGCAAGCTCGGTTGTGGATATAAGGTGTCCGTAAAGATTGCGGGACGACTCAATTCCTTCAATGAAAATGGCCGATGGAGCGGGAAGCAGCCATTCTTCGACTTTCAATAAGACTGTCACTGACTCCCATACTATCAGCAACAATAATAAAAGAAAGAAGGGAGCCCCCTTCTTCCAAATTCCCCTTCCGATCATGCCCGATATTTCTCCGTTAACGTATCCATCGTAATCCCGCTTGGCTGATATAATATTTTCACTTGGGAAATGACATTCGGCGATCCTATTTCAATCATTCTTACATTCATTTTTTCTATCACGGCAAAAAGTTCGGTAAGCTCACCCTCCATTGTCGTTTCAAGCGGGTGAACCTCATACTTGACACCTGATTCTTCAATGATCTTGATTGCTTCATCGACCATAGGGATGACATTTTCCCCTTTAGGAATAATTTGTATACTAATTAATGAGTTGGCCATTGCATTTCCTCCTATTTTGGTAAAAATTCATTGGTAAATGCTTTTTCAGGATCGAAATCACCTTCAAGAAGCTTATTTTCAGTCATCCAATCACTGTAATTCTTCCAAATTTCAAGTTTTTGTTCACCCCATCGCGGAGCATCATCCTGATACTTGTCTGCAAGCCACTCCTGGCTTTTCTTCACTAGTTTTGCATCAAGATCCGGTGCAGACTCGGTTAATATGTCTGCTGCATCAGCAGGATTCTTGATCGCAAACTGGTACCCTTTCGATGCTGCATGAACGAATGCTTTAACAGTCTCGGGATCTTCTTTTATCATCTTTTCATTTGTAGTCAAAACAGGTGTATAGTAATCAAGCTTATCAGAGTATTCGGTTAAGTAAACCATATTAAGCTTCTCATTTCGCAATTCAGCCTCAATGCCTGTCCATCCATAATAAATCCAGGCAAAATCTATATCCCTTTTAACCGAAGTGAAAAAATCCGTGTCTCCTGTATTGACTATATCCACTTTATTTACATCCGCATTTTCTTTTTTCATGAGTGAATCAATAATGGCCTTTTCAACCGGAGACCCCCAGCCACCATACGTTTTCCCTTCAAAATCCTTAGGGGTTTTAATGTTCTTTGCCTCAGGGGAAGCGAATCCCGAGGTATTATGCTGAATGACGGCAGCTACCGAAACAATCGGCACGCCCTGCACGCGGGCCTGCGTTATGCCCTCCTGGTAACTCACGCCAAATTCAGATTTCCCTGAAGCGACAAGCTTATCAGCCCCGGCTTCACCTGGCATGATAATTTCCACATCAAGACCTTGTTCTTTAAAATAACCTTTTTCCTTGGCTACATACAATCCTGTATGGTTTGTATTCGGTGTCCAATCGAGCACGACCGATACTTTTTTTAATTCTTCATTTCCTTCATTTTTAGATGCTTCTTCTTTTTCATTAGTTCCGCCTGCACCGCATCCAGCCAAAAGGAACAACGAAGTTAACAGTGGCAAGAATTTATTCAAGTTTTTATCCTCCTACACATCATATAAGATCCATATGCCGGAACCATAATGGGGCTCAAGGGTTTATTCAAATACTGGATAAAAAAGCAAAAAACGCCCGAAGATGAATTCGGACGTTAACATACAAAACAGAAAGTCAGTAATAATATGTTCCCTCCGCTGGCATCATCCAGATCAGGTTCAAAGAGTCAGCATCTAAAGGATGCAATCTCAGCCAGCAGTACTGGCCCCCCTACATTTCTCGCACATATGATCTTTTCTCTCTCATTATATCAATTCATGGGGAAAAAGGAATACTAATTTGCTTCTTCTCGCTAATTGGAAAGGCTTTCCTTGCACTCCAGGATATCTAGCAAAACATCTTTTGGGATGAAAGCAAAAAAATTCTGCCTCTTTTTCATTCAAATCATTCTCGGCTGCACCGGTGGCTGACACGTTCCAAATAGTCAATTCCTTGCCGGCATTCATATAATGAGCATTACATGTAGACATTTTTGTTTACCGGTTTTATAAACCGTTCATTTCATAAGTAAAAGGTGGATATGATCATGATAAAGATTAATCACAAATGGTTAGATGTCAGTCAAATCCAACCAGGAATAGCATCTGCTAAATCGCTTGAAATTGTCCAATTGCTGGCGGAAGATTCTAACGTTTTTGAATACCGGAACTTTGGAGATTTTAATTTCGAGATACAACTGAGGAACCGAGTCATTGCGGCATCTATTGCGTTGGATAAAAGTAATGCAGAATTTTCCACACTCGAGGAATCGGAATCCAATAAACAATATTGGCGCCTTTCAAGGGATGGCACCTTTACCCTTCAGCCAGGGGTTCTCCCCCATGCTGCAATCGTTGACATTTTTATAAATGGAAGGCTTTATGCTTTCGAATGCGGGACAGCAATGGTCGTCACTTTTTTAAAGGCCATTTTGGATTTAATCGGCCCTAGGAATTTCGACGACCTTTTTTCAAACCTATTTTTATATGACTGGCACCCTCCACAAAATATGGCTCTCAATATTCATCAAGGAAGGGATTATTTACCGGGTGATTGCGTTTACTTCAAAAACCCTGATCACGACGAGGCAACTCCTGAATGGCAAGGTGAAAATGCCATATTATTAGGGCAAAACCTCTTTTATGGCCACGGTATCGGGATTACCAGTGCACAGGGAATCATCACTGAATTAAATAGCCATAGAAAGCCGTTCGCCACCATATCAGCATTCCTGACAGATCATATCATTTTCCTGGATAGTTCCTTCTATAGTCAATTCCAACTAAATATCCCCCGTGCAATGCCAGATCACAGCCCTGTCAGCTTTTCCAATTGTATTGTTTCTGAAATAGGTTCGAATATTTACCTTTCATGACCCTGGCATTTCCCCTATGCCGTAAAACCGTTTCATTAAATACCGCCATAAAAAAATGCTTGGAGAGAATTCTCCGAAGCATTTTTTGTTATTCACGCACCAATATTCCCTTTGCCTTTGAACCTGCGGGCACTTGCCTGACCCCATTTCGTTATGGATAATGTATAAACAGCCAAGGCTGACCATATGAACAAAAAGGCTAAAAGATGTGCTTTGGTAAAACTTTCATGATAGACGAATACCCCGATCAATAAAGATAAGGTCGGAGCGATATACTGAAAAATGCCAAGCATCGATAACGGGATCTTTTCCGCCCCTTTCGCAAAATATAAAAGTGGCAATGCCGTGACAATCCCGCCGCCCACCAACAGCAGGCTTGTGCTCCCCTCTGTAAAGAATTGCATTTCTGATTGGTTCATCAAGTAAATCAGGTAGCCCAGGGCAAGCGGCGTTACCATCATCGTTTCGAGCGTCAGCCCGATCGCCGATTCGGCCTTGATCATTTTTTTTGCCAGACCGTATAACCCGAACGTCATGGCCAAAACAAGCGAAATCCACGGGATCGTGCCGAAATGAATGCCAAGGATCAAGACTCCGATTCCTGCAAGCAGGAAAGAAATGATTTGGGCCCGGCTCAATTTTTCTTTTAAGACTATCACTCCCAATAGTACACTGACTAGCGGATTGATATAATATCCAAGGCTCGTGTCGAGGATCCGTCCTGAGTTAACGGCCCAGATGAACACTCCCCAATTAGCTGTAACAAGCAGTGACGCCGTTAGTAATGCCGTAAAGAGTTTGGGATTTCCCATTATGTTTTTGACATAAACAAGAAACGCTTGCCATTTTTTCATGAACATCAATAAAACCAGCATGAACACGAAAGACCATAATACCCTCTGAGCTAAAATTTCCGTTGCACCGACTCCCTGAAGGAACTTCCAGTAAATCGGCACGATTCCCCACATCATGTAAGAAAGGGCTGCATAGATCGCCCCTTCTTTTTGTTCATCCACTTTCATAACAAGCCTTCTTTCCATTTACATTCCTTTATCTAATTCCATCTAACAATTTTGTATTTCCATTTCTTTTTTTGCAATTGTTATTTTTTATCATACATGATTTTGTCATCGATGACCGTCATGACCGCCTCAGCTTTTAGAAGATCATCCGGCGCGACAGCAAAAACATCCAGATTAAATACGGTAAAATCGGCATCGTACCCATCCATGATCACACCGCGGCGTTTTTCCTGGCCGATTGCTGCAGCACTGCCTTTTGTATACAGTGAGAAAGCCTCGTATACGGAAAGCCTTTCATCCAAGCCATATACGGTCCGGTCCTCACTGTTGATTTTCATCCTTGTGACAGCTGCATGAATGCCCAAAATTGGATTTAATGGTTCAATGGGTGCATCCGACCCTCCCGCACAAATGATGCCCAAATTCAAATAGGTTTTCCAGGCATAGGAGGATTCCAATAAATCGGCAGGGACCTTTTCTTCCACCCACGGAAAATCTGACGGGACGAAACCCGGTTGGATATCAAAGATTACCGGCAGCTTTGCCGCCCGCTCCAACAGCTCCGGCCGGACAATCTGCGCATGGATGAGCCGGTCCCTCTGCCCCTTTTTCGGGGGAAGGGCTTCTATTGCATTCAAGACGTATTCAAAAGCGAGATCGCCAATCGCATGGACAGCAATCGGCATTCCGGCATCCCTTGCTTTTTTCACCCATTCCTGAAGCTCGTTTTCAGTGAATATCGCGACTCCATTCGTATCCTTTTGATCTACATAAGGCTCGCTCAACAGGGCTGTGCGTCCGCCCAAGGAGCCGTCGGTAAATATCTTCATACTGTCGAATTTGATATATCGCGTACCTTTCTGATAGCCGCCGCCTGCTGCCAGCATTTCTTCAAACGCTTCGTGATGGACGAGCAAATTGGCGCGAAAGGCCATTTCCCGGTCCTCGATTACCGATTTAAACGCCTGATATGTCGGCATGAAGCCATTGTAATAAAAAAGGTCCTCAGTATGTCCGCCAGTCAAACCTAGCTTATATGCGTCTTCTATTGCCGCTGTGAGCGCTTTTTCGATATACTCTTGATCAATGCCGGGAAGGCTGTCTAAAATAAGGTTCTGCGCCTGGCTTTCTTTAAATAAACCATTTAAACGCCCGCCGGGATAGCGGCAGATCACCCCGCCTGAAGGTTCTTTTATATCTTCTTTAATATCCGCTTCCAAAAGGGCGCGGGAATTGACCACCAAGGCATGACGGCAAATCCTTTTCAATACGATGGGATGTTCTGTCGATATCGCGTCAAGCTCATCCCGTAATATCAATTCAGGACTCGGCCATTCATTTTCATTCCACCCTTCTGCAACAATCCACTTTCCTGCCGGGGTTTTAGAACACTTTTCCTTCAAGGATTTCAAGATGGACTCCCTGCTATCCATCAAAGAAAGGTCTAAACGAAGCAGCCTTTCACCATGCCCGACCAAATGAAGGTGACTATCCACTAACCCCGGCAGCATCGTTTGTCCCTTTAAGTCGATTTCCCTGGAAATATTGCCGGCATATTCATTTTTCAAATAGTCCAGGCTGCCGGTATCAACAATTACCCCCTTTTCAGTGAAGACTGCCTCCACTTGATCGTTTTCTTTAATCATCGTATAAATCGACCCATTGAACCATAACGTTCCCATACCGGCTTTACACTCCTTATTAAATGATTGTTACTGTGCAGATATGCAGTAAGTGTACCATCTCATATCATGAATTCCCATATTTATGCTTTTATCCAAGCACCTGTTAATAAAAAAACGCCAGCCTTGGAGGCTGACGGTAATGCTTTCATTCAATTGTTAAGGAGTGCTTCTTCCCTTTTGCGTAAATCCACCCGTTTGATTTTACCTGATGTCGTTTTGGGCAGCTCTTCTAAAAATTCGATTTTCCTTGGATATTTATATGGGGCAGTCAATTCCTTCACGTGCGATTGGAGCGTCTGGATCAAGCCTTGGCTGTTCGGATCGATATCCTCCATCAAGACTACATATGCCTTGACCACATTTCCCCTTATTTCATCAGGGCTTGCTATAACGGCACACTCTTTAACAAATGGATGCTTAACGAGTGCATCTTCCACCTCAAACGGTCCAATCGTATATCCCGAGCTGATGATGATATCATCAGAACGACCCTCAAACCAGAAATAACCATCTTCATCCTTTTTCGCTTGGTCGCCGGTGATATAATAGTCCCCCCGGAACTGCTGCGATGTCCGCTCGGGATCTTTAAAATATTCTTTGAAAAGAGCAGGTGTATCTACATGTACGGCAATATCCCCCACTATGCCAGGAGAACAAGGTTTACCGGAATCATCAATGATTTCCACATGGTTGCCAGGAGTCGGTTTGCCCATGGAGCCCAATTTAATTTCCATGCCTTTCGTTACACCTACCAACAGGGTATTTTCGGTCTGTCCATATCCATCACGCACTTCAATATGGAAATGGTTTTTAAAGACCTCGAACACCTTTTGATTTAAAGGCTCTCCCGCTGATACAGCACTATGAAGATGGGATAAATCATAGTCATCAAGGTTATCCACCTTTGCCATCAATCGATACTCCGTCGGTGTGCAGCATAATGCATTCACTTTGTAGTCCTGAAGCAGCTGAAGATATTTTTTCGCCTCGAACTTCCCATGATAGGCAAGACCGGCCGCTCCCGTTCCCAGAACCGCCAGGAAAGGACTCCAGATCCACTTTTGCCACCCTGGGCCAGCAGTTGCCCAAACCACATCCGTTTCGCTGATGCCAAGCCAGTTTGCTGCAGACGTTTTCAAATGGGCATAAGCCCATCCATGAGTATGGACGACCCCTTTTGGGTTTCCTGTCGTTCCGGAAGTATACGATAAGAACGCCATATCCTCACTCTTCGTATCGGCCATAGTCAGCTGATCTGATTCCTCATCGGCAAGCTCATTCAAATCCAGCCAATTTTCGATTCGTTTTCCGATTGAAAATTTCAGGAGGCTTTCCGCCCCTTCTATTTCATTCAATTCATGAGTATATTCATGATAACTGATGATTCCTTTGACATTACCATGGTTGACTCGATACTGTAAGTCCTTCGCACGAAGCATTTCGGAACAAGGTATGACAATCATGCCAATTTTCAATGCGGCTAAATACACTTGATAAGCTTCAACCAAACGAGGGATTATGATAAGGACCGTATCACCTTTACCCAGTCCTTTTTTCTTGAAGGCATTTCCAATTTTATTTGCACTCTTTAATAAATTCTCATATGTAAGTTGTTTTTTGTCACCGGTTTCGTTCTCCCAGAGGACGGCAACTTTTTTTGGATCTTTTGCAAAACGTTCCATTTCACTCACTAAGTTGTAATGTTCCGGAGCCAATAAGTCTTCACGCTTCATATTCTTCCCCTCCAATTATGAACTCTTAGTACCTACTCATTATACAAGATAATTCTCTAATATTTCTATTTATTTTTACAAATAAATAAAGGGAGCGGGTGTTAGAACCCGCTCTCTTTAGACTGTAGAATTCGATGAAAATCCAGTTTTCACTAAAATAACCGTTCCAGTTGATTTCAGAAACCCGCTCCCTTTCCGCCGACTGTCTGCCAAGCCTCATCAAAGCAAGCGTCTGTGGGGTCTCGGCTAGCCAGTTTTTCGGCAGGAGTGTCGCACATTTCTTCAATCCTGTGAGTTTTCATTTAACATTGAAAAACCCAAAGTGTAATCATTTCTTAATCAAAGTCAGGGATGAGACCAAACTATAGTTTTTTCTAAAAAAACAATCCAGTTGATTGGAGCGGGTGTTCGAGGCTCCTGCTTAGAAAAGCGTGTCCAAGGGAGACCCCACAGGCGCAAAGAGCGCCGAGGAGGCTCCCGGACCGCCCGCGGAAAGCGAGTGCCTGGAGAGGAAATCAACGTCCTAGCTGATTTCATATTATATAAAACAGTAAAAAATCATGTAGTATAGCCACGAATTTTGTCAACAAAAATAAAGAGAGCGGGTGTAAGAACCCGCTCTCTGTAGCCATATTTATTAAATTATCTGTTGAATCCTCCGCCTAATTGTTGTTCAGCCATTTGAACAAGGCGTTTTGTGATTTCTCCACCAACTGAACCGTTAGCGCGAGATGTTGTATCGGCACCAAGTTGTACGCCGAATTCTGTAGCGATTTCATATTTCATTTGTTGTAGAGCTTGTTCCACTCCAGGTACCAATAATTCGTTTGAGCTGTTGTTGTTTGCCATGTGTTTTTCACCTCCTTGTGATTATAGAGTGTGTTAAAACACATGGCTTCATTCGTACAATTTTATTGGTAATTACAGGATATTAAAATAAGTCTTCCATCGCTTCTTCCTTATCGAAAGTCTGACCAGGTTTAACCGTTAATATTTCTGTTTCGGAGACCGCTTTTTCAATCAAGGATTCAAAGTCGACGAAGCTTTCATAGTAATTGACTTTTTCACGTTTCGGTTTCGTTTTTGGACTTGCCGGCGTAAAGACCGTGCAGCAATCCTCGTACGGCAGATTGGATATTTCAAAAGTATCAAGCTCTCTGGCAATCTTGATGATTTCTGTCTTATCCATTGTAATCAGCGGACGCAGGATCGGTGTATTCGTCACCTCATTTATGGCAAACATGCTGCTCATCGTCTGGCTCGCAACCTGCCCAAGGCTTTCACCGGTAATCAGTGCCATGGCTTCTTCCTTTTCACGGATTCGATCGGCGACCCGCATCATTAAACGCCGGGTTGTAGTCATTGAGTAGTTTTCCGGGATTTGTTTTTGAATCAATAATTGGATTTCCGTAAATGGAACGATATGCACTTTCATGCTTCCATTTATTTCTGCAAGCTTGCCTGCCAAATCAATGACCTTTTGACGTGAACGTTCGCTTGTGAACGGCGGGCTGTAAAAATGGATCGCTTCCACGTCCAATCCCCGTTTCATCGAAAGGAATCCCGCAACAGGGCTATCAATCCCTCCTGAAAGCATCAGCATCGCCTTCCCGCTTGAACCGAATGGAAGACCGCCTGCCCCCTGGATGATTTCACCTGTCAAATACACGGCTTCGCGTCTCACTTCCACTAGCAGGTTCAAATCAGGGTTCTTTACATCCACTTTTAAATCTTCTGTATTTCGGAGTAAATGCCCGCCGATTGCCCTGTTGATTTCATCGGTATTATATGGAAAATCTTTATCCGCGCGTTTTGTCGTGATTTTGAACGTGTTCACCTCTTCAAGAGTATGATTAAGATAATACAATGCTGCCGTTTTCATCACTTCCAGATCACGCTCTATTTTTATTGCAGGGCTTAATGACTGAATTCCAAAAATGCCTTTCAACCGGTCAATGACAGGCTTATGGTCCGCACCGTTCAAGAGAACGTACATCCGCTCCCGGTTGGCTGTAAGCACTACGCCTTCTATATCTTTTAAACTCCAGCGGATATGTGCCTTCATTTTGTCCACAAAGCCTTTACGGTTTCTTTTTTTCGTGGAGATTTCCCCATAACGGATAATTATATGATCAAATTTCATTTTGCAACCCTCATTATTTTTTCTAAATTAGCGACTATTTTCTGTATCGCCGCCAGAACTTGCTTTGCTTCTTCCATTTCATTTCCATAAGTAGTGCTGATTCGGATGACGCTTTCGGAACGGGCTGAATTATGGAACATCGCATCCACCGTTTTGCTTATCGTCCTTTTTTTCGAAGAACAGGCACTGGTCGTCGAAACATATATTCCTTCCGATTCAAGTGCATGCAGCAATACCTCGGATTTAAGCCCCGGAACGGAAAAATTCACAATATGGGGTGCACCCTCCTCAGGACTGTTAACCAATACCCCGTCCATTTCCTTCAAGCCTTTATATAAATAAGTTTTGATTTGCTGCAACTTATCATGATACAGCAATTGATTGTCCATACTAATACGCAAAGCCTTCGATAGGGCGACGATTCCCGCAACATTTTCGGTGCCGCTCCTGATTTTCGTTTCTTGATTGCCACCATGGAAAAGCGGATCGACCCGAACGCCTTCACGAACATAGAGGATGCCTGTCCCTTTCAAGCCGTGAACCTTGTGGCCGGAAATTGTGCATAAATCCACATTGGCTTCACGCAATGACAACGAAACTTTGCCTGTTCCCTGTACATGATCGACATGAAAGAGCACGTTGGGACATTGTTTTAACAACTTGCCAATTTCAGCAATCGGCTGAATCGAGCCAACTTCATTATTAACATGCATGACGGAAACCAAAATGGTATCTTCCCTCAATGCTTCCTTAACATCCGTTACATCAATTTGCCCAAATTCGTTAACGGGAAGATATGTGATCTCATAGCCCATTTTCGTCAATGATTGGCATGCATCTTCTACAGAAGGATGTTCAATCGCTGTCGTGATTATGTGTTTGCCGCGATTTCCCTGGGAGTGGGCGGCCCCTTTGATGGCAAGATTATTTCCTTCCGTCCCCCCGGAAGTGAAATATATTTCCGAACTCTTCACCTTTAGTAAATCAGCGATCTGCTTTCTTGCTGCGGAAAGCAGTTTTTCGGATTGCACCCCAAGTCCATGAAGCGAAGAGGGGTTTCCGAAATAATTCGAAGTAACCTTCATGAATGATTCGATTACTTCGGGATACGGTTTTGTTGTTGCACTATTATCAAAATAAATCATGGGTTCACCTTCCATGTTTTTGTATCTATGATGGTCACTCGACTAAATATATGTTTCAATGTTGCTGTTGCAACTTCTAATATTAACATAATTGAATTTGAAAGAGAATGTAAAACACTGGTCTAGGGGACCTGCTTCTTTATAGTCCCGCAGATTTAACTTCCCGCCTAGTCTATTACAGGGTCAGGTAAAAGAAAAAACCCGCCTTGGCGGGTTTTTCAGGAAAGGACTTCTTCTATGTTCGCCCCGATTTTTCGTAAACTGCCTGGGTCGACCTTTTCTATGGCCGTGGCTGCCGCTTCCAATGCGGCTTGATATTCATAGCTTCGGAATTTGGCCTCGGCATCCCTAAGGCTCTCGGCAACCATATCATGACTGCTTCGATAGCGATTTCCGAATTGGATCACCTTTTCGGCCAAATACATATGTTCGATCAATTCATTGGTTTTTTCGTGGACCTTATCCACCTGTTGAACCGCCTTTTCCAAATAAATATAAACAACGGCCATGTCAAGCGGCTTTTCTTCAAGTTTCCCCTGAACGTCGTCCATGCTTTCTTTGGCGTCCTGAAGCACCACTTTATACTCTTCTGGAAGACCTGGAATATTGCTTTTGGCAATTAAACGTCCAGTATCGACCATTTTGCGTTTCAAGTCGGCCAATGCATCCCTGGCATCCATTTCATCTTTTCGTAAAGCCTGTAATTTAAGGGTAAAGTCTTTCTGATTTTCCTGTAATTCCTTCAACTGTATAGCCAGTCCCTGCATCTCTTCGCTGATAAGGGAGCTTGCCATCACATTATCCTCCATCTTCAAGACGAGCAATTGATGGCGTTTCGAAATCTGGGCAATCTGCTTTTCCATTTTCCGTTGTGCATCGAGCTCATTTTCCGTCAAATGATATGTGTGTTGAACATGTATGGTTTCAACTTTAAGTTTATCGTTTTCATATTCGAGGTCACTTAACGTTTTTCTAAGAACTTCATCATTTTTCAAGATATACTGTTTTGAAAGTACTTCTTTTTCCAAAAGGTCATAAAGCACCTCAATGCTGTCGCGCATTTCCTTTATGCCCTTTTCCACGGCTTCCGTTTCGGCATTTTCCAATTGTGTTTTATATAGTTCCAGTTCTTCCTCAAGCCGTGATATTTCCTGCTCGAATTGGATATGGCTCAACAGATACCCTTGTCCTGACATCTCCTCATAACCATCCTTCAATTCATGAAGCTGGGAATGCAGCTCTGTTTGGCTATCTACCAATAATTTTGGGAGCATTTCCATTTTAACTGACAGAACCGCCAATTTTTCTTTAATGGATAGAACAAGCTCCCTCGCATTCAAATAATTGCCGTTCACGGTCTCTTCTTCATACTTCTGGAGGATTTGCACTACTTCATCCAAGGAATTTTCCAGCTTATCTGCCGCTTTCCCATAATTATGCCTGTGCGCAAGCAGGGATTTTTTCAATTGACGGTAGGATTCCTTGATATCCTCAATTTCCAATCGATTCTTTTCCTCACTGCCTACGAGTTCATTCAGTTCGTATAAGATCTTTTTGATCATTTCCTCGATTTCATTCAGCTTGACTGTAATTTTGCGCTGTACCTCTTTTGATCGGCTGAAACGGTATTTATCGACGAATTCCTCGGCATCGAATAAAAGCTCTTCGACTTCGGGCATATGATCCGTAATGATGGCGTCCCATTCAATGCGCCAGTTTTCGAACATTTCCTCTGTTTCACCTGTCATGTTCAATTGTTTGACTTTAGAAAGCTCTTCCAGCACGGGGCGGTGCATGATGCTTATTTTCCAGGATTCCAATCGATCGATTTCTTTAAAATATCTTTTTTTGAAAAAATAACCCCAAATGATGAAAATCAAAATTAATACAATTACCCCAATTATGTAATCCATGGTAAGCCCCCTGTTCTAGTCCTTACAGTCTTGCTCGTTTATATATCAATTTTAAAAATGTTAAATTTAATGCTTTTATGATACCATGTTAGCAATAATTTTTGACGAGAAAAATGATTTTTTTGTAGAAAATTGCTACAAATACCTGTTTTTTGGGAGGGAAGAACCATGAAAGCTGACGGCCATGTGCACACTCCGTTTTGCCCACACGGCTCTACGGATAAATTCGATGAATATATTACGCGGGGAATCGAGCTAGGATTAAAGGAAATCACATTTACGGAACATGCTCCATTGCCACGAAATTTTCAAGATCCTACTCCTGAAAAAGACAGCGGCATGGACGCTGCCCTGCTCCTGGATTACTTTCAAGAGCTCCGCGTACTGAAAGAACGCTATAAAGACAAAATCCTGATCAAAACAGGCCTGGAGGTTGACTTTATAGAGGGGTATGAAATTGAAACGAAAGAATTCCTCGACGAAATCGGAGAATTCCTTGATGATAGTATACTTTCCGTCCACTTCATCAGGCATCAAAACAGTTGGCATTGCATCGATTTCAGCGATGATGGGTTTGGCAAGATTGCCAATGAACTAGGTTCAGTGGATTCGGTTTATACCAAATATTACGATACACTGGAAAAATCAATAGAAGCTGATTTAGGCATATATAAACCAAAACGGATCGGGCACATTACGCTTGTCCATAAATTCCAGCGTCGATATCCGCCGGCATCAAGTTTTGACGAGCGGGTTTACAAGGTTCTCGACATGATCAAGGATCAAAGGTATGAACTAGATTATAATGGAGCAGGACTTGTAAAGCCGCTATGCGGTGAACCTTATCCTCCTGAACGATTTGCAAAACGTGCTTTAAATCTCGGCATTCCGCTTATTTACGGTTCCGATGCCCATCAGGCTAAAGATTTGGGTCAGGGCCATCAGGCACTGATTGCAGGGTTTAAAGGGTAACTCATGTATACACTTAAGGCCGGCCGGCTAACAGTGGCTGTAGGTCTTCGGCAATGAAAAGGGTATCTTGCAGAAAACGTCCGACTTCATTGGCATAAATATTCGTGTAATAGGCTTCCTGCGGGAAGACATGAAGCACATCCATCGCATAATGGGTATGCAGGACAGGTGCCGTCAATAATCCCTTCAACTGCAGCATATACATGGGAACGGAGACCTGCTGGAAACTCCTGCTCTTGATTCCTTGTTCCAAAATATATTGAAAGTAAGACTTTTCCTTAGTAAAATAAGTCGAATGAATTTCGCGGTTTAAATTGGAATCAAGTGAAGATTCCCCATATATGAACCGTGCAGCAAGGAAGTTTTCCCTCTGGAAAGCGAGAATATCCTTTACAAGATTCATCAAGCAATGCTGTGGGCCTTTAAGTTCGAGCAATGTCATGTTCTTCTCAAGGACCAGGATATACTCTTCTAAATAGGAAATGAAACAGAATTCCAGCAATCCCTGCTTATTCTTGAAATAGTAAGCAATATTTGCAGCGTTCACTCTCGCTTTATTCGCAATATCCCGTATGGATGTAGCATGATAGCCTTTTAAATGAAATAAATGCAATGCAGCTTCCACAATGGCTTGTTTCGTTGGCGTCTGGCGATTCATTCAGGCAATCCCTCGCTTTCTTTGAGACAAGTCTTGTGGACTACTTCTTCACGGAAGAGCCTGAATCCTTTAGTAAGTTCTCGACAATTTCCCAACAATAAAGCATCATGATCAGATAGTGCTGTAAAAATATGCGGAAGACAGGTGAACGCTTTTGTTTAATGTCGAAATGTATCAAGGAAAAAAAGAAAAAAACTATGAACTGGTCCAAAAACAACTACTTGCCTTAATCGAAGATGAAACGAACCGGATAGCCAATTTAAGCAATGCGGCAGCTTTACTTAATCTGTTTCTCGATGAGATTAACTGGGTAGGCTTTTATTTATATGAAGATGGCCAATTAATTCTAGGACCCTTTCAAGGTCTTCCAGCCTGTGTCCGCATTCCAATGGGCAAGGGCGTATGCGGGACTTCAGCGGCAACTGAAAAAACCCTGCGCGTAGAGGATGTCCACCAATTCCCTGGACATATCGCCTGCGATGCGGCATCAAGATCTGAAATTGTCATACCGCTCATGAAGGATGGCAAATTGCTCGGTGTCCTCGATATCGACAGCCCGATAACGGACCGTTTTGACGAAATGGATCAGCAAGGACTGGAGAAGTTCGCTGAAATCCTTTCCAATCATCTATAAAGTAAATGGGAGCGGCAAACCTTGCCTGCTCCCTTTTCCATTACTTGTACATGTACCCGTTCCTTCCCGAATTCATCGACCCTTTTGACATTTTCAGCAAAGAAACAGGATTGAACCACACCCATGGCTCAGGCACCCAAGAAATGTCTCAAACCCTTCATGATTTTTGGATCCATTACCTCATTACACTTACAATGGAAAAAACCTCTCTATTTGTATTTTTCAAATAGGCTCTTATCGTAAAGATTGTTGTTTTTAAAACGAAACGATTTAAGGTTGATTGGAGCGGAAGTGCGAGACTCCTGCGGGAGCACCGCCCGCCCCGCGGAAAGCGAACATCTGGAGGGGAAATCAACCACACAGCAATAAAGTATGCGGAAACAGCCTTTAAATATATTATATTTTCCTGCTGTGATTCTCTTATCCATTCCTTAATAAATCACAACTGTCCTTGACTCATTGAGCAGAATATTATACAATACTCCTTGTGTAAAATATTGCAGCCTATGTGACAGCCTTTATGTTCTCATTTTGTTCCTCAATACAGAGGTGTATCTCGTAACTCTCTGCTGCTAGGGCGAAGGTACATGAAAACAAAATGGTCATGATCGACATTCACACGGTTTTTATTTTACCAAAATAAAAACATTTAAAGGAGGAGTCATCCTATGGCTCGTTATACTGGCCCAAGCTGGAAACTATCCCGTCGTTTAGGAATTTCCCTAACAGGTACTGGTAAAGAATTAGAAAAACGCCCTTATGCTCCAGGACAACATGGTCCTAACCAACGCAGAAAAATTTCTGAATACGGAATGCAACTGCAAGAGAAACAAAAACTTCGTCACATGTATGGAATCACTGAACGTCAATTCCGTACAATGTTCGACCGCGCTGGCAAACTTAAAGGTGTTCATGGTGAAAACTTCATGATTCTTCTTGAATCACGTCTTGACAACCTTGTTTACCGTCTTGGTTTAGCTCGTACACGTCGTCAAGCACGTCAACTTGTTAACCACGGTCACATCACTGTAGACGGAAGCCGCGTAGACATTCCATCTTACAAAGTGTCTCTTGGACAAACAATCTCAGTTCGTGAAAAATCACGCAACTTCTCAATCATCAAAGAATCAGTTGAAGCAACTAACTTCGTTCCTGATTTCCTTACTTTCGATGCTGAGAAATTAGAAGGTACTTTCACTCGTTTACCAGAACGTTCTGAATTGCCTGCTGAAATTAACGAAGCTCTTATCGTTGAGTTCTACTCTCGTTAATAACTTCAAAAAACCCCATCCTTGGATGGGGTTTTTTTTGCACCTAAACATATCCTTGCATGACAAAGCCCGGCTGGGATTCAGCCGGGCTTTGAACAATCATTTCACTAATGTGTATTTCTTCTTGCCGCGACGAACGAGGATGAACTCCCCTTCAATCTTGGAAGCTTCCGTCACTACATATTGCAGATCAGTCACTTTCTCCCCATTTATGGAGATTGCCCCATTCTGAATATCTTCACGGGCTTGACGCTTGGATGGCGAAATTTTCGCTTCAACGATTAAATCGACCAAACCGATATCTTCTTTGCTCTCACGTTCGAAGCTTGGGACATCCTTAAAGCCCAATTTGATTTCCGCTGCACTTAAATTCTTCACCTCACCGCTGAATAGGGCGGCAGAGATTTTGATTGCTTGGTCAAGAGCTTCCTGACCATGAATCAAACGGGTCATTTCTTCCCCTAAAGCTTTTTGCGCTTTACGCAAATGCGGTTCGGACTGTACGGATTGCTCTAACTCTTCAATCGTCTCACGAGATAGGAATGTGAAGAATTTCAGGTATTTCACAACATCAGCATCGGCTGTATTGATCCAGAATTGGTAAAATTCATACGGAGTCGTCTTTTCCGGGTCAAGCCAAATCGCTCCGCCTTCCGTTTTACCGAATTTCGTTCCATCCGCTTTCGTTACGAGCGGGATCGTCATACCGAATGCTTTAGCATTCTCATCATTGGATTTCCTGATCATTTCAAGACCGGTCGTAATGTTGCCCCATTGATCACTGCCGCCAATTTGCAATTTACAGTCGTAATTGCTGTATAAATGACCGAAATCAATCCCTTGTAAGATCGTGTACGCAAATTCAGTAAAGGAAATTCCCGTATCCAGGCGGGAAGCAACCGTATCTTTTGCCAGCATGTAGTTAATGCCGATGTATTTCCCGTAATCACGCAAGAATGTAACCATATCGATTTTACCTATCCAGTCATAGTTATTGACCATGACCGCACCATTTTCACCGTCGAATTCAAAGATATGGGATAGCTGCCCTTTTATGCAGTCTGCATTATAAAGCACTTTTTCCAGTGTTTGCAGCTGGCGTTCCTCTTTTTTACCGCTTGGATCACCAATAAGTCCAGTCGCACCGCCTACTAGCACAAGCGGACGATGACCGTGCTGCTGGAAACGGCGCAATGTCAAGAATGGCAATAAATGCCCGATGTGCATACTATCCGCAGTTGGATCGACACCACAGTATAAAGAAATTTTCTCTTTTTCTAAAAGGTCCTTAAAACCCTCTTCATCCGTTTGTTGATAAATAATCCCTCTCCACTCGAGGTCTTTAAGCAATTCCATTAAATATTCCTCCTCCATCATAGAAAAAACCGCAAAAAGCACACAAAAACGCCCCTTCATAAATATGAAGGGACGAATGAATTCGCGGTACCACCCAACTTGAGGACATAATATGCCCTCCGCTCAAGACGAATAACGGTCGTCACCCGTTCCCTGCTACTAATCATTTCACAGCAAATGCTCCAGGAAGTAATTCATCATACCATTTGTACCGATTTCCACTAACCACCGGCTCTCTGAAACAGGGATAGTCTGACTACTGGGTCCTATCATCGCGATCATTTAATCATTTTATTGTTGTTAATAAACTTTTATCATACATAAGAATCCTTGTCAACATCACCCTTACAGATTATAGAAAAATAAGAAAGATGCCCTTTCCCCTACCTGTTATATGCTATAATATATGTGATTTCAGGGGGTATGATACGATGAATAGTAATCAAAAAGATAGATTTCAAGCATTATGGAGGCAGTTGACCCATTTTTTTCAAAATGAAAAAACACATAAGAACGCGCGGGTTACATACCAAGTCATTTGGAATTTAACGCTGATCCTCATTATTGTCGGGGTTCTAGGATTCTCATTCGCCGGCGGCGTCGGAGCCGGCTATTTTGCTGCCCTCGTCAAAGATGAGCCGGTACGCACAAAAGAAGATTTGAAAAAAGACATATACAATTATGAAGAGACCTCTGAAGTATACTTTGCTGATGACGTATACTTGGGCAAGCTTAAGAGTGACCTTGAGCGTGAGGAAGTGTCAATCGATAAAGTTTCCGAGTATCTTAAAAATGCAGTCATCGCTACAGAGGATGAATATTTTTATGAACATGACGGGGTTGTCCCGAAAGCTATCCTGCGTGCCATTTACCAGGAATTTTCAAATGCATCCGTCCAATCGGGAGGAAGCACCTTAACACAGCAGCTCATTAAAAACCAGGTCCTCACCAACGAAGTATCATTTGACCGGAAAGCAAAAGAAATCCTTCTTGCGCTACGGGTCGAAAAGTTCTTTGAAAAGGAAGAGATTTTGGAAACCTACCTAAACGTCTCCACGTTGGGACGAAATTCTTCCGGTCGGAACATCGCTGGAGTCGAGTCGGCTGCTGAAGGTATTTTTGGCGTGGAGGCCAAAGATCTGACTCTGCCCCAATCCGCTTTTATTGCTGGATTGCCGCAAAGCCCTTTCGGTTATACACCATATACCCAGCAAGGAAAACTGAAAGAAAATCAAGAACCCGGCATCAACCGGATGAAAACCGTTTTAAAACGGATGTATAGTAACGGATACATAACAAAAGAAGAATATGATAAAGCAAGAACATACGACATAACAAAAGACTTTATCGGTAAAACGGAGATGCCATCCGAGAAATATCCATGGCTCACCTATGAAATTGAAAAACGCTCCATTGAAATCCTATCTGTCAGTCTCGCAAAAGACGATGGATATGAAGAGAAAGATTTAGAGAATGATGATTTAAAAGAACAATATGTAGCACTTGCTGATCGTAAGCTGCGTCAAAACGGCTATCAGATTCATACGACAGTCAATAAAAAGATTTATGACAAAATGCAGGAAGTGACGAAAAACTATCCGAATTACGGATACGATAAAGCGGGTGAGCCCGTTGAAGCCGGGGCCATTCTTATCGAAAATAAAACAGGAAAAATCATCAGTTTCGTAGGCGGCCGTGATTTCAAGCGGGAACAGACGAACCATGCAACCGCATCACTGCGATCAAATGGTTCAACGATGAAGCCTTTGCTCGTATATGGTCCAGGGATTGAGTTAGGAAAGATCTCACCTGGAAGCGTATCGGCCAACGTACCCATTTCCATTCCAGCAGGCAGCAAAGCGTGGCGTCCAGGAAACTATGGCGGCGGAAGCTATACGGGGGTAACGACAGCCCGTGAGGCACTGAAGAATTCCTATAATATCCCGGCAGCGCTCTTTTACATGAAAATAATCAACCAAAGGCCTGCTGCCTATTTGGAAAAAATGGGCTTTACAACTGTAACGAATGGGGATTACTCAAATCTTGCCATGTCATTGGGTGCCATGGACAGAGGTGTAACCGTTGAAGAGAACGTCAATGCATTTGGCACATTTGCCAATTCGGGGGAATTCGTCGATGCTTATATGATCGATAAAATCGTATCGAAAGATGGCGAGGTCATCTATGAACATAAAGCGAAACCAGTGGAAGTATTTTCTCCGCAAGCCGCTTACTTGACGCTTGATATGATGCGTGATGTCGTAAACAGCGGGACGGCCGCTTCGGTCAGGAACCGACTTGCTTTCTCAAGTGATTGGGCAGGTAAGACCGGAACTTCCCAAAACTATTGGGACGCTTGGTTCGTCGCAAGCAATCCAAATGTATCATTCGGTACATGGCTCGGATATGACACACCTAAATCCTTGCAAGGGACCTACAATGGTCTGGAATATAATAAACGTAATATGTATTATTGGGCAGATCTGATCAATGCCGCATACAAAGTCGATCCTAAACTCATCGACCCCGATAAGCGATTTGAAATGCCGGGCGGAATTGTCAACCGTTCCTTCTGTGGCGTTTCAGGACTGCTGCCTTCAAGTGCATGCCAAAAGGCAGGTCTTGTAAAATCAGATTTATTCATCGCCAAATATGCTCCATCCAGGGCGGATGATAGTTTCATAGATGGACAATATGTATCAGTCGGCAGCAAACGCTATGCAGCCCTTCCGCAAACGCCTGGCGAATTCACAAGCGGCGGGTTCATGTTGAATCCCGATTCCTTTGCAGATATCGGATTGAAATATGTCGATGACCCGGGATCCGTGATTCCTGGAGGCGAAAAATCAGGAAATGTCGTCGGGGCGAAAGCGAAATTGAATGATAATGGCAAAGCACCAGATCCCCTATCCATAACGATCAGTAACGGTAAGATTACATGGGGCCTGCATCATGAAGGAGATGTCGTCGGTTATCGTGTCTATAAAGACGGCAAAAAAGTCGCGAGCATCAATGCCGGCGGGAGTCTTGTTTACAAAGTCGGCTCAGGCGGTTCCTATTACGTAACGGCCGTAGACATAGTCGGTAAAGAATCAGCCGCTTCTCAACGTATTGAAAGCGGCGCTAAGAAGACAGGTTCAAAAGAAGATTCCGCAAAAAATAAAGATGATCGCGGAAAAGATAAAGTAGCTAACGAAGATAAAAAACCAGACTCAAAAGAAGATACCGTTTCAGATAAAGATGATAAAGAAAAAGAACCAGAAAAAGAAACGGATAAAGATAAAGAGCCAGCTCAAGACATAGATCAAAACAAGGAAAATACAGATAAAGAAAATCAAGAGACCGACAAAGGTCAAGACACAGTCAATGATAAAGAGCAAGATACGGATAAAGCTGAAGAAGAGGAAGAAGAATGACCCTCTTTCTTGAACTAAAACAGGCTGTCGGGTTAGCCCGACAGCCTGTTTCCATATAATCTCCCAAAAAGGCATCCATGAAAGTGACCATGGATGCCTTTTTCCTTCTCAATAATCAGCATGAACCAGTTTCTCAATCCTCCATCGATGATAAATCACCAGTTGGCAAATCAAGTTCCCAAGCCTTCAGGACACGGCGCATGATTTTACCGCTTCTTGTTTTAGGAAGTTTATCCCTGAATTCAATTTCACGAGGTGCCGCATGTGCTGCTAGACCATGCTTTACAAATGTACGAATTTCCTCAATCAACTCATCGTTTGCATCGTATCCGTCACGAAGGGCGATAAACGCTTTGATAATTTCCCCCCGAACCGGATCCGGCTTACCGATGACCCCCGCTTCAGCTACGGCTGGATGCTCGACCAACTTGCTTTCCACTTCGAAAGGACCGACTCTCTCCCCTGCCGTCATGATGACATCATCCACACGGCCTTGGAACCAGAAATAACCATCTTCATCCATATATGCGGAATCTCCGGAAACATACCAATCACCTGGCATAAAGTAGGATTCATATTTCGCTTCATTCTTCCAGACGGTCTTCATCATCGAAGGCCAGCCTTTCTTGATGGCAAGGTTCCCCATTCTATGCGGGGGAAGCTCATTGCCTTGATCATCCACTATTGCCGCCTTCACCCCAGGAATCGGTTTGCCCATCGAACCCGGTTTGATTTCCAGGCAAGGATAATTGCAGATGACCTGAGCCCCGGTCTCCGTCATCCACCATGTATCATGGATACGGTGATTGAACACCTTCATTCCCCAGCGAACCACTTCCGGGTTCAACGGTTCACCGACACTTAAAATATGGCGGAGAGTGCTTAAATCGAACCGCTTAACGATTTCGTCACCTGCGCCCATCAGCATCCTGAAGGCCGTCGGGGCACTATACCATACCGTGACACCAAAGTCTTCCAAGGTCTTGTACCAGGATTCAGGCTTGAACCGCCCTCCTACAATGACATTCGAGGTCCCTGTCAGCCAAGGGCCAAAAATCCCGTAAGACGTCCCTGTCACCCATCCAGGGTCCGCTGTGCACCAATACACGTCCTCATCCTGCAAATCAAGGACCCATCTTGCCGTTTGATAATGCTGGATCATCGCATTATGAACGTGAAGCACTCCTTTTGGTTTTCCTGTGGAACCGGAGGTATAGTGAAGAATCAGGCCGTCATTCCGATCCACCCATTCAATTTCGAATCTTTTGTCGGCTTCTTTTAATTTTTTATTGAAGTGATGGTACTTCCCTTCTTCTTTTATATTTTCCCCCACCAAGAAAATATGCTTTAAATGAGGTAGCTCATCCACTGGGACGCGCGGCAAAAGTTCAGGTGTCGTCACAATCACACTTGCCTCACTATCTTCAAGACGATCCCTTATTGCGCCTTCCATGAAGGCTTCGAACAACGGCCCTACGACCGCTCCCGTTTTAATCGCACCCAACAATGCAAAATAAAGCTCCGGGGAGCGAGGCATGAAGATGAAAACACGATCACCTTTTTCCACATTGGCAATGTTCCTGAACACATTGGCCGCTTGATTCGTATAATCTTTCATTTCTTTGAATGTATACTTTTCATTTCTTGTATCGTCTTTGTAATAAAGGGCCACTTTATTCTTTTTGTATGTTTCGGCATGGCGGTCAATTGCTTCATATGCAAGATTCACTTTACCGGTTTCAGACCAGGAGAATTCCTTTTCCGTCTCAGACCAGTCAAACTTCTTGTATATTTCATCATAATTCTTTAAATTAAAATTACCTTCCACTACTGGTAACGCTTTCACATTCATACGACAAACTCCCCCTTCATTCGGCTCTATATTTTTATTATAGTATAAGAAGACAATTTTCTCAATTTTTAAAATATTGCACACTTCCATATTAGGGAAAATCCAGCTTGCTGAATTTTGAAAATTACAAGTATGCTATAGTTAAGGTGAATTCATGTTGATGGCTGGAAAAGAAGAAGCACTGTAACAAAAGATTCATATATGTGTTGAACTTTCTAAATTATGCCCCTTGTTTTTATGTATAATTTATTTAAGCTTTCCATTCGGTCAGTTTTTAAAGCAACGCTTCTTATACTCCGGAATGCTAGAGTGTGAGATTACTACATAACAAGGGTGGTGAAAGAATGGAATATAATAAGACCTTTTATACTAAGGAGCTGCAGACATTAAGCGGGACGCTCATCATCGAGGGGCCGTTAAGCGGCGAAAAAATGTCCGCTTATGAGTTTCACGAAGACTTGGTCGCCTTTCGCCCGCCTGCTTTGCAGCATAAAGCGTTAATAGAGATTGCAGACTTACCTGAGGGAAGGATCTTCATCGCCCGTGAAAATGAAACGATCGTGGGTTATGTAACATACTTATATCCCGATCCCTTGGAGCGCTGGTCGGAAATTAAGATGGAGGACCTGATTGAGCTTGGTGCAATCGAGGTCATCCCTAAATACCGGGGTGCCTCCGTCGGGAAGAACCTGATCCGCCTTTCCATGGAAGACGATTCGGTTGAAGACTTCATCATCATCACCACTGAATACTATTGGCATTGGGATTTGAAAGGGACAGGTCTGAATATTTGGGACTATCGCAAGGTCATGGAAAAAATGATGAGTGCGGGTGGCTTGGTCTACTTTGCAACAGATGATCCAGAAATCAGTTCCCACCCGGCCAATTGCCTGATGGCCCGCATCGGCAAAAGAGTCCCGCCGGAATCCATCCAGAAGTTCGACCAATTGCGTTTTATGAATCGGTTTATGTATTAAAGAGGCGAGTAAGAGGAGGAAGGAAAATGATTGTAGAAACAATAATGAATGAGGATATTATCACCCTCACTCCAACGGATACAATCCATAGCGCTGTCATGATCATCAAGGAGAAGCGAATTCGCCATATACCCATTGTCGATGACAGCTATCAACTTGTGGGATTAGTCAGCGACCGTGATATTCGGGATGCTGCCCCTTCTATATTCCGTACCGCAGAATACAAAAATGATTTACAAAAACCATTATCAAGCATCATGAAAACGGAAATAATCACGGGGCACCCGCTGGATTTCGTGGAAGAAATCGGGGCTGTATTTTGTGATAACAATATCAGCTGCCTTCCAATCGTAAAGGGAAGGAAGTTAGTGGGCATCATAACCGGTTCCGATTTACTTCATTCATACGTTGAGTTGACCGGAGTCAATCAGCCCGGTTCCCAAATCGAAATCAGAATCCCGGATAAGGCAGGTTCCCTTCATGATATTGCCCATATTTTCAAAAGGCGCAATTCGAATATTCTGAGCACCCTTGTTTATCCTGAAAAAAATGGAACCGATTATAAAATTCTTGTAATTCGTGTACAGACGATGAATCCATTTATGGTGGTGGAGGATTTGAAGAAAGAAGGCTATACCGTTTTATGGCCTAGCCTACCGGGGATTTCACATGAATGATACATCCCTTTTCGTCTATTCGGATGAACTCCTTACCTACAAATTCAACGATGAACATCCATTCAATCAAAAACGGCTTAAACTCACGCTTGATTTATTGAAAAAACACCATGCCATCAATGATGATCAAATTATCAAGCCCAGAATAGCTACCGATGCAGAATTGGAACTGATCCATGATCACCATTATGTAAACGCTGTCAAATTGGCGGGCCAGGGAAAGCTCCCTCCTGAAAAGGCAGTAAATTATGGGCTGGGAACAGAGGATACCCCCATCTTCCCCAATATGCACGAAGCGAGTGCCATGCTTGTGGGCGGTACCTTGACGGCTGTGGATGCCGTCATGACCGGTCAGTCCCTGCACGCACTTAATCTTGGCGGGGGGCTGCATCACGGTTTCCGCGGGAAAGCCTCAGGCTTTTGCATTTATAATGATAGTTCGGTCGCGATCAAATACTTGCAAAAAAAATATGGGGCACGTGTCTTGTATGTCGATACCGATGCACATCATGGTGACGGAGTCCAATGGTCATTTTATGATGATCCCGATGTATGCACCCTATCCATTCATGAAACGGGGCGCTACTTATTTCCCGGCACAGGCAATATTAACGAGCGGGGCCAGGGAAAAGGCTACGGCTATTCATTCAACATCCCGGTCGATGCGTTCACTGAAGATGAATCCTGGCTCGAATGCTATAGGGCTTCCTTTAAGGAGGTCATTGAATTCTTCAAACCGGATGTCATATTAACGCAAAACGGGGCCGATTCCCATTATTACGATCCGCTCACGCATTTATCTGCCACCATGAAGATTTATAGGGAAATACCAAAGTTGGCCCACGAAATGGCCCATAAGTTCTGTGAAGGACGGTGGATTGCAGTAGGCGGCGGCGGATATGATATATGGCGCGTCGTCCCGAGGGCTTGGGCGAGGGTCTGGCTTGAAATGACGAACAATGATATATCGGGTCCCCTATCAAAGGAATGGCTCGATTGCTGGCAGCCTGAATCCCCTGTTACCCTGCCGGATGAATGGGATGACATGGAGGATATATACGAACCCATTCCGAGGAAGCCTGAAATTACCGAGAAGAATGCCCTGACGCTTGAAAAGGTCCTTTATCCCATCAGGTCCTCCAAGCAAACGTCGAAAAGCAATGAACAAAGTTAACAAAAAGAGAGTGCCCTCCGGGACACTCTCCAAACAAGTTTATTTCGTTGATTGACGGTTTTCAATCCGATGCGGCAGGATCACTTTTTCAAGACCTTCCTCCACTTGTTCTTTATTCATCAACTTTGTAAGTAGCCTCATCGCAACCGCACCAATGTCATATAAAGGTTGAACGATCGTCGTGATTTGCGGACGCACCATCAATGTCAATCTCGTGTTATCGAAGCTGATCACCTCAAAGTCTTCCGGTACATTATACCCTTTGTCCTGTGCGGCATGGACAATTCCAAGCGCCATTTCATCAGCACCGGCGATGAATGCCGTCGGCCTGTCTTCAACTTCCAGGTACTTTTCAAAAGATTCAATTCCTGAATCATATGTATAATCACCTTCAACAATATATCTTTCATCAAATGAAAGACCGGTTTCTTTCAATCCTCGTTTATAACCAGTCAATTTCATTTCATTAATCAGCGCGGAAGGATTTCCGCTTACAAAAGCGATATGCTTGTGTCCTTTTTCAGCAAAGAATGTCACTGCGTCGAATGCCGCCGCCTCATAATCAATATTAACCGATGGAACTTGCCCGCTTTCATCCACCGAACCTGCCAGAACGATTGGAACCGGTGAATTCTTAAACTCTTTGACATGCTCATCAGAAATGTTGCCGCCCATGAACACGATACCATCCACTTGTTTTCCAAGCATCGTATTCAGCAAATGGAATTCCTTATCTATATTCTCATCAGAACTGCTTAGAATGATATTATATTTATACATCGTGGCTATATCTTCGATGCCCCGTGCCAATTCGGCAAAAAAGATGCTCGAGATATCCGGGATGATGACCCCGACTGTAGTCGTTTTCTTTGAGGCAAGTCCCCTTGCCACTGCATTGGGACGGTACCCTAACTTCTCAATCACATCGGAAACTTTCTTCCTTGTTGCAGGCTTTACATTTGGATTCCCGTTAACTACGCGGGAAACGGTGGCCATGGAAACATTCGCCTCACGCGCCACATCATAAATGGTTATATTATTCATTCATCCATTCCTCCATTTCTTTCATTTTCCCCATAAAAGCCCGAATTATTTCGGAAAAAAATCTTTTATGCGTTTTTCTCTATAAGGAAGATTATTTTAGGAACGATCTGCCTAACAAAAATGCAGTCCTACTCTCTTCTCAGTCAAATATTCAATACCCTATTCAAGTATAAAATTCACATAGATATCACTTTATGTATGACTCAATCTTCCGAACAGTTCTCATTCTTGTTATTTATCATACGATAGTAGAATCTTTCCTGCAATCCAATAGTGCTTATTTCGAAGGTTTTTCTGCAAAAACTAGTATTTTACCATTAAAAAAAGCCCTTGCCAAGTTGGTAAGGGCCGTAAGTAGATCATTTAAAGACTTTCTTGGCTTATACAGTTACCCAGTTCAAACGTTTAATTTCATCGTAGAATTCATCAAATTGTTTGAAGTCCATTTGCTGTGCAGAATCCGATAAAGCAACGGAAGGATCTGGATGCACTTCAGCCATAACTCCGTCAGCACCGATTGCAAGAGCCGCTTTAGCCGTAGGAAGCAGGAGGTCGCGACGTCCAGTTGAATGCGTTACATCAACCAAGACCGGTAAATGAGTTTCTTGTTTTAAAATCGGTACAGCAGAGATATCAAGCGTATTCCTTGTTGCTTTTTCGTAAGTGCGGATACCGCGTTCACAAAGGATGATGTTGCCATTGCCCTGCGACATGATGTATTCCGCTGCATGAATGAACTCTTCAATCGTTGCCGCCAGTCCACGCTTTAAAAGAACTGGTTTATTTACAGCACCTGCCGCTTTTAGCAAGTCGAAGTTTTGCATGTTGCGCGCCCCGATTTGGATGACATCGATATGATCGATCGCCGCTTCAATATCGTTGGCACTCACGATTTCACTGATGACAGCCAAGCCGTATTCATCAGCAACACGTTTAAGTATTTGTAAACCTTCCAAACCAAGCCCTTGGAAGTCATATGGAGATGTACGTGGCTTAAATGCACCGCCGCGCATCAATTTCAGGCCTTTAGCTTTAATGACTTCCGCCACCGCAGCTGTCTGTTCATAAGATTCAACGGCACATGGTCCGAAAACGAAGCTAGGGATCCCGTTACCTACCAATTCACCCTTAATGTCGATGATCGTGTCTTCAGCCTTTTGTTTTCTTGATACAAGAAGCGTTTTCTTCTGATCATCTTTTTGCAGCTCCAAGCCCAATTTAAAGATTTCTTTGAAAATATGTTTAATCGAACCAAGATCAAGCGGTCCTTGATTATTGGCTTCGATAAGATCCAGCATAGTTCTTTCACGGACCGGATCGTAACGGTTTACACCTTGTTTTTCTTTAACGCGACCAATTTCCTGTACAAGTTCAGCACGTTGATTAATAAGATGTAATAACTGAAGGTTCACATCATCCAGTTGATTACGAAGTCCATCAAGCTCTTTGTTGCTCATTACATATCCATCCCTTCGTTTTTTAAAATAGAAATCGGTTCAGCGGACTTAACCTAAAAAAATCCCATCCGGATCCTCGAACATCCGCCCCGATTGTATTATCAATGAAAAATTTAGAATATTTCATGTATGATTAAATCAATTATAAATGAAGTGCCCATAAATGTCACTATATTTTTCTTTAATAATTAAACGCTTTTAAGCATTAAAGTTATGAATGCATAAAATCAGGTGTCACACATGCAGGAAAAAGGATTTAGACTGAATATTTGAACAATCCGTTGTAGGAATTATATTGGAAATAGAACAAGAAAGCTATAATTTAATTGATATTTATCTCAAAGAGCATTGGATCATGATCAAATCGTCTGCCACTTGCCTGGAGCTACATGAAAAAAAGGACCTTTAAAGAAAAGGTTTCCCCTGGAGACCCTTTAAAATTCCCATGGCCACCAGATGGAATAATAAAAGGCCGGACCCCTTACAAAAGGGATCCGGCCTTCATCATTCATTCAGTAATGGCCTTGCTCAATGAATCATATGTAATCCGCCAATGAGATTCATTCCAGGCAGGTTTCCCACTTTTAAAAAGGATGGCCTGAGGTGATTGATGTTTGACATCAAACGTTTCTGCCACAAAATTAGATAGTGGACGAGCTTCCTGAACGGCTAAATAGGCCGTTTTAAGTTGATCGTTTTCCAAGATGTACCTCTCATATTGTTCAAATGCTTCAGCACTGACCGGGCATGTTACACTATGCTTGAAAAGCAGGAATGTATCCTCTTTTAGAAGCTCATTGAATTGTTCTTCTGTTTCGATTTTGCTCATGACCATAAAACATTCTCCTTTCCTTGTCCATATAAATTTTACCATCAAAAAGGCGATGAAGCCATCGAAGCACTTCACCGCCTTATTCTTCGTCCCTTTATGCCTCTTCATCCCCATTAAAGGAATCCAAGGAGTTTATTTCATTAGTTTATTCTCTGTTTCATCAAATGCCTTTTTCGCTTCATCAAGTTTTAATTTTGCCGCATTCTTGTTTCCGCTTGCAGGATCTGCAGGATTATTTTCCGAGCCATTGCCGTTAGCAAAGTTCGTTTCGACGGATACGATAGGAGAATCGGAAGTTCCGGTTACATCTATATCCTTATTGCTGGAATTCGTCGTATCATCAGCCGCGTCCCCGTTTTCTTTACCCGTTTTTAGGCTTTTCACTTTATTGACGATATTTGAAGATTTATTGGAAACGATTTCCGTGACGGAACTTGTTTTTTCTTTTGCAGTATCAGCAAGGACTGTCCCTTTTTCCATCGCCGTTTGTCTTAATCTTTCTGTTTTCTCTGAAATGTTTCTAGCTTGTTCATTGAAGTCATTCCTTAATTCCTTGCCTGTTTTCGGAGCCATGAACAAAGCTGTTGCCGCTCCGATCATGCCGCCGATCAAGGCGCCAATCATAAAGTCCTTAGAATTGATCGAGTCGCGTTCGTCCTCATAAGATTTCTGATAATCCTTTGCCGCAAATTCTTTTTGAGTCATAATACATTCCCCTTTCAATTTTCAGTTCATTTTTTATTTAACTAGATTTTAAGATCTAGAACGTAAAAACCTTTTTTTAGGCAGGTTATCCGTTTCAAGCGCTTCCCTTTCTAACTCCGCCCTTTCAGTCGGGGTCGGGGCAGCCTGTTTGCTTCTGGCCTTCCACTTGTCCCTGATCTCCATGGCTACATTGCTCCATTGTACAATTTGTGAGATTCGTTCTTGATTATTATCTATCTCAGCCTGCACTTTATGGGAAACCTTTTGGATGGAAGAATTAAAGCTAGAGATGGATGTGCCTACATCCTTCACGGCATCCACCACCGTATTCAGGTTTTCCGACTTTTGCTGCAAATCTTCAGCCAACGTATTCGTTTTATGTAATAACTGAGTAGTTTCGAGCGTTATGCCCTGCATTTGGCTCTCTAGTCCTGTCAGCGTCCGGGCCACACTGTCCAGGGTAGTTTGAAGTGATGTCAGTACTTTTGTTAGAAAAATAACAAGTACCAAAAAAGCTATCGCTGCAACAGCAGCACTTACGTATAAAATAATCTCCATTGGAACACCTCCGAAAAAAATCGACTTATTTAATAGCTGTTAGATATTAATTACCCCTTCCCTATTATTATAAACTTATTTATTTTTTCAATATACCCTATCAAACCCTAATCTGGAAATATTGTTGTCTGCATCCAGTTCCTCCGTGAAATTCATGGGTGACACTTATGGCAGGAAATCGGGTATGATAGAAAAGATAAGTCGAATTTAAACAATGGAGGTATTTTTTATGAAAGATCCCAGAATTGGTACATTGGCCAAAAACTTAATCAATTATTCCGTGAAGCTTCAAAAAGGTGAAAGAATCTTGATCGAAAACTTCGGATTGCAGCGTGAACTTGTTAACGCACTTGTGAATGAAGCCTATGCAGCAGGTGGTTACCCATTCGTCCTTTTAAAGGATCACCAAGTGGATCGTGCCTTGCTGATGGGTGCCAAAGAAGAACAGTACAAGTTGATGGGCGAGTTTGAAGCAAACGTAATGAAACAGATGGATGCTTATATCGGGCTTCGTGCCGGGGATAATATCAATGAACAATCCGATGTCCCTTCAGAGAAGATGGCGATCCATGGACAGACAGTCGGTAAAGTACATAGAAATATCCGCGTGCCAAAAACAAAATGGGTCGTACTTCGCTACCCGACAAATTCAATGGCCCAATTAGCTAAAATGAGCACAGAAGCATTCGAAGACTTTTATTTCGAAGTCTGCAACCTCGACTATGGCAAAATGAGCGCCGCAATGGACAATCTTGTTGAATTGATGGATAAAACGGATAAGGTCCGCTTAACTGGGCCCGGTACGGACCTAACCTTCTCCATCAAAGGCATTAAAGCCATCAAATGTGCGGGTGAGCTGAACATTCCTGACGGTGAAGTATATACGGCTCCGGTTAAAGATTCCATCAATGGAGTGATTTCGTATAATACTCCGTCCCCTTATCAGGGTTTTACTTTTGAAAACGTGAAGTTGACATTCAAGGATGGAAAAATCGTTGAAGCGGTTGCGAATGATACGGAACGCATCAACAAAATTTTTGATACTGATGAAGGCGCACGATATGTCGGTGAATTTGCAATTGGTGTAAATCCTTATATTCTACATCCGATGCAAGATATCCTCTTTGATGAAAAAATTGATGGAAGTTTTCATTTCACTCCCGGACAATGCTATGATGATGCCTTTAACGGAAACCATTCAGACATTCACTGGGACCTGGTCAATATCCAGCGGCCTGAATATGGCGGCGGGGAAATCCATTTTGATGACGTCTTGATACGTAAGGACGGACGCTTCGTGTTACCGGAACTGGAAAATTTAAATCCAGAAAATTTAAAATAACATAAAAACCAATAAAAAAACGACCGACCCGCTACTAACGGATGGTCGTTTTTTTTATTTTACCTGCAGTGAATGCTCATAGGCTGCCTGGAACTTTTGAATGTCCCCTGCACCCATGAATAACACGACACTGTTTTCATGATGTTGCAATTTTGATGTTGTATTCTCCGTAATCAGCTCTGCACCAGGAATCTTATCTTGAAGGTCTTCGATCGATAACTTCCCTTGATGTTCACGGGCAGATCCAAAAATTTCACATAAGTATACTTTGTCGGCCAAATTCAAGCTGTCGGCGAATTCATCCAGGAATGCCTGCGTTCTCGAGAAAGTATGTGGCTGGAATACCGCAACAACTTCACGCTCTGGATATTTCTGACGCGCCGAGTCGACAGTCGCAGAGATCTCGGTCGGATGGTGTGCATAATCATCAATGATGATCTGACTTCCGATTTCCTTTTCGGAGAACCGGCGTTTAACTCCGCCAAAAGTCCGCAATTGGGCTTTCACAGCTTCCGTATCCAAGTTTTCATATTTACAAAGTGCAATGACACCAAGTGCATTCAACACATTATGCTTTCCAAAAGTAGGAATAGTGAATGTATCATAGTAATTGTTCCTTACATGCACATCAAAAGTCGTGCCATCCGGAGTGACGGAAACATTTTTCGCTTGAAAATCATTTCCTTCTGCAAATCCGTAAAAAATAACCGGTACTTTCGCCTGAATATGTGGTAAATGCTCATCATCCCCGCACGCAATGATGCCTTTGTTGACTTGAAGGGCCATCGTTTGGAAAGCCTCGAACACGTCTTCGACATTGGCGTAATAATCAGGATGATCAAAATCGATATTCGTCATGATTGCATAATCCGGATAATAGGAAAGGAAATGACGGCGATATTCACATGCTTCGAATACGAAGTAATCAGAATTCGCGATCCCTTTACCCGTTCCATCCCCAATCAAGAAGGATGTCGGCTTAGCGCCCCCCATTACATGGGCAAGCAAGCCGGTCGTCGATGTTTTACCATGCGCTCCCGTAACGGCCACGCTGATGAAGTTTTTCATGAAATCACCCAGGAAGCGGTGATAACGGATGATCGGCAAATCAAGTTCTTTTGCCTTCACGATTTCCGGATGACTATCCGGAAACGCATTTCCTGCAATGATGGTCATTCCAGGTTGAATATTTTCCTCGTTGAAAGGAAGGATTTTAATCCCGGCTTTTTCTAATGCCAATTGTGTAAAAAATTCTTTTTCGTAATCGGAACCCTGCACTTCAATATTCATATCATGCAGTATTTGTGCAAGAGCACTCATACCCGATCCTTTAATTCCCACAAAATGGTAAGCAGTCATAAAGCGAACCTCCACCAATCGTCTACCTGTATGACAGTATATGACGTCATCTTTTATTTGTTTTTTCCATTACGAGACTTGTTAGTAACGCAATTTCTTAATAGGTTTTTCAAGCTCTTATTTTCAATCATTCATCAACAAAAAACTATTATATCACTTTTTTATTCATTCATCCATGTCAGGCAGATGCCAATTTATCAAATCATTGGTTTTTCCCGCAATTAAGGCGATAAAAAAGGGGTTTCACCCTTTCACATTATATTCAATTCCCTTTTATTAGGTTCTCTTAATTATCATGTAAAAATTCCAGTTCTTCTTCCGTAATCAATACATCCCTTGGCTTTGAGCCCCTGGATTCGGAAACGACTCCCCGTTGCTCCATCATTTCTATTAGACGCGCCGCACGGTTATAACCGACACGGAAACGCCTTTGGACACTCGATGCAGATGCAGCCTTCTGGCTCACGACAAATTCACAGGCCTCGAAAAACAGTTCATCCGCTTCTTCCGTGACCTCGGCCCTGTTCAGCAAGTCTTCCTGTTCAAACAGGTATTTCGGCTGCTGCTCCAGTTTAACATGGTTGACGACTTGATCGATTTCTTCATCACTCACAAAAGTCCCTTGCAGGCGCACCGTTTTCGATGAGCCGTTTTCAGCGAATAACATATCTCCTCTTCCCAGTAACTTTTCTGCACCGCCGCTATCGATGATTGTACGGGAGTCGACTTGTGAAGAAACCGAAAAAGCGATCCTTGTCGGGATATTTGCCTTGATCAATCCCGTTATGACATCGACTGATGGCCTTTGAGTGGCTACAATCAAATGGATGCCGCAGGCACGGGCCTTTTGCGCAATCCGGCAAATCGCTTCCTCTACATCAGCCGGGGACATCATCATCAGATCCGCAAGCTCATCGATGATCACCAGGATATAAGGCAGCTTGCTTGAATATTGACCGGCTTTTTCCGCCTGGTCATTAAAGCGGGTGATATCACGCACACCGGCATGTACAAACAATTCATAACGCCGTTCCATCTCCTCTACAGCCCATTTCAACGCAGCCGTAGCGGCTTTTACATCGGTTATGACCGGACTGACCAAATGCGGGATCCGGTTATATGGGGCGAGCTCGACCATTTTCGGATCGATCAACAGCAATTTCAACTCCTGCGGCGTCGCTTTATACAGCAAGCTGACCAGCATCGTGTTGATGCAGACACTTTTCCCCGATCCCGTTTGCCCGGCTATCAATCCATGCGGCATCTTTCTCAAATCCGTGATGATCGGCTGACCGGATATATCGAGTCCCAAAGCGACAGCAAGCGGTGATTCATGCTCTTGAAACTCAGTGCTTTCCAAAACCTCACGCAAAAATACCGGTTTGCTTTTCCTGTTTGGAATCTCGATGCCAATTGTATGTTTACCCGGAATGGGCGCTTCCATCCGCATATCCTGAGCGGCAAGGCTTAATTTGATGTCATCCATCAGGTTCGTCACTTTATTCACCTTCACTCCGGGCTCCGGATGCACCTCGAAACGAGTTACTGCCGGCCCTTGCGTGACATTGACGACCTTTGCACGGACATTGAAATTTTTCAAAGTCTCATCAAGTAATACAGTCTGTTCCTCGAGCCACTCATCGTCATGCACGGCATAAGTGGGAGGCGTCAGCAATTCGATATTCGGAAACACATAATATGGATTATCCTCCGCTTCGACTGAGCCAAAAACGGCCGGGGTATCGCCCTGGCCACTTTCTGCTGCCGCCTCTGTATAAACAACCGCTTCTTGATACCCATTTCCGGAGATGGGGGATTCCTGTTCCATGAGCGGCTTAATGACCGGGCTGGAACCAATATTGGATTCAACTGTATTTTCAGGCACGGCGGCGGTTTGCGAACCAGCCTTCGTGTCCAAAAAGGTTGATGTAATGACCGGAGTCCCCTCTTTCGGCATAACTCTGCCTTCCTCCTGTTCCCGTTCAGGAATGGCGGATGGTTTCGCTTGTCCTGCCTCCGTTTCAGCAGCAGCATCATTCATTGTTCGCTTATCAGGGGAAACTACTGCCCTTTCCGAATTAAGGGTTTTTTTTTCCGGCATCATTTTATTCATGAATACGTTTTTTTCCCGATCTTGCTTAAGCATCATCACATTGAATGGGATATGTTTTTTCGGACGTTTAGGCTGCACTTCAGGTATTGCCTCAGATGGATCACTTTCAGGCAGTGTCCCTTGACTAACGGATGGTTGATTTGATTGTGCAGGAACCGATATGGCTTCAGGCGGTGTGTCGACCGCCTGTTCCATGATGGATACAGCGACTTCGCGTCCAAAATCGACCTGGTCCTGTTCAATGGCCTCTTTTTCTGCCGCAGGCTCAATGGTGCCAGGCCGGCTTACCGCTTCTTCTGGCAGTGACTCAATGGAATTCCTGCGAAAGAAAGCGGGTATCTCCGAATCTTCCCTTTTTTCTTCCGCTTGTTCCGGTATAAGAACGGATGGTTCTACCGTCATTTCCTCATGTGACACTTCTTTTGAGACTTCAGGGATCGATACCGGAATCTCGATATCGGGTCCTTCTTTTTTAAAGCTGGGCATTTTGCTTTCTAATTCATATTCGACAATTTCTTCAGAAGGGACTATTTTTTTTTCCGGACGACGGAACCCATAAATGGGTGAAGGGGTTTCCGTTGGGCGGAATGGAGTATTTTTACTTTCTAATTCATATTCGACAATTTCTTCAGAAGGGACTATTTTTTTTCCCGGACGACGGAACCCATAAATGGGTGAAGGGATTTCCGTTGGGCGGAATGGAGTATTTGACGGGACTATTTTTGAGGTTTCCTCCCGGTCGAAGTTTCTCCGTTTTGATTCCGTATCCCTTACAGGCCTTCTCGTTGTTTCTTCGGTCACATTCTTCCCCTGTTTGGGTTCGTTGTCTTCCCTGTTTCTTTCCCTAGGCTTTCTTTTATTCTGCTCCCGGTCTGGAATGAGCGGAAACTTGAACTGTCCTTTTGGATATTGAAACAGGATTTTCGTGTCCGGGTCCGGGGTCTGGGACATTTTTTCCACTTTTTGATTGTAAATCTTTATTTCTTCTTCCTTTGACTTCGAAAGCTTCGAAAAATCCATTTTCCTTAATGTCTCTTCATCAAGCGGCTCATCTATAATAATTTCTTCGATTTCAATAATTTCCTCTGCTTGGAACCATTTTTTCATCTTATTTAGCCATTTCAAAACTATCACTCTTTCTACATCTGTAGTTATGTAACTAATTCTACCAGTTATTTTAAAAATATCGAGAAAATTTAAGCTGAATTAGGATTAGTATCTATTTTTTTATCGCTTTCTTACTAACTTAACGTATTTCGCGGAACTCCTACCCTATTAAACCCCTTCTGGAATGAGTCTAAACCTATCCATAACGAAATAACATTAGCCCCTAGTCTACTATTTAAATAAAACACCGCTGTTAAATCGCGTTTACAAAGAGATTAAGTTTTCATGCAGCCTTGGAAGCAGAATGGCCAATTCATTGCAACATCCTTCAGTGAAACCTCCGGCGGCATCCAATCACCTGCCGCAACCCATAAAACACCGTTCGTTAATACCGAACGGTGTTTTGTGGGTTTCTGCGTTTTTTTTGCAAACAAGGACCAAAGGTACTAGTTCCATTCATAAAAACTGCATACGACCTGCGCCACTGATTTGGAAGCGATCAAAAGGGCATCTTCATCAATGTCGAATTTAGGATGGTGATTGAAATATGCCTTCTCCACCCCTTTCGGTTTACAGCCAATGTAAAAGAAGCAGCCAGGAATCTTTTCTGCATAATACGAAAAATCCTCCGAACCAGAGAAAACCGGAAATTCCACGACCTTCTTAATCTCATTGTCATCCATGCTTTCCAGGCTATTTTTCACGAATCCAGTCAGTTCAGGGTCATTATATAACGGAGGATAATCAGGGACATATGTAAGTTCGCACTGAACATCAAATTCCGTTTCTATCCCTTTAACGATCCGGTGGATTTCCTTATCGATCAGCTGTTGGGTCTCTGCCGTCATATAACGGACATCCCCTTCAATTACTATACGGTCTTTAATGACATTAAAGCTCCCTTTTCCATCGAAGGAACCGATTGTGACTACACCCATATCAAAAGGGTTCAAGCGACGGCTGATTACGGTTTGCACGGCTGTCACGAAATGGGCGCCTGACACGATGGTATCATTAGCCATATGCGGGGAGGAACCATGGCCGCCTACACCCTTTATGGCCAATTTGAAATAGGTCCGGCCTGCCATCGAAAAGCCGCCGCGATACCCGACAACCCCTGCTGGATGAGACGGAAATAAATGGATTCCAAAAACAGCATCCAGTTCATCCAAAAACCCTGATTCCATGATGCTTTTGGCTCCACCTGGGGGTGTTTCTTCTGCATGTTGATGAATTATTTTGATCGTACCTGAGAGGGAATCTTTCAGCTCAATGATGCAGTCCGCCAGTACCAATAAATAAGCGGTATGCCCATCGTGTCCGCAGGCATGCATGACACCTTCATTTTTTGAACGGAACGGAACCTCCGCCTCTTCCGTAATCGGCAGTGCATCGAAATCGGCACGGAGACCTATCGTTTTCCCTGGTTTTCCGCCTTCGATCGTCACGATGATCCCCAATCCATTTCCTACATTCGTTTGGATCGATACATCTTTCCCCTTATAAAAATCAATGATATATTTTGCCGTTTTCTCTTCTTTGAAGGATAGCTCCGGATTCTCGTGTAAATGACGGCGGATTTGAACCATTTCCCCTTTACGGGCTTCCAGCATGTTCATTAATTTGCTTTTCACATTCACGATTAATCTCCCCCATTATTTCAAGTTGATTAGCATATTAGTAAGTTCCATGTTCGCTGCAAACCTTCTGTATGCAAAAAGCCGAATAAAAAAGGACAGGGAAGGGTTGCGTAAACTCACCGCCCCCTTCTCTGTCCTTTTACCTGAGAGTTTAACTCCATTTTGGCCATGGAGATTCCCCCCGTTGGCGGCACACTTCCTGCGCGCTCTCCAGAGTTGCGTCCAGCTGCGGTTCCATTTACCTGAGAGATTTGCTCCAAGGGATATTTTTGGAACTTGCTCCTTCGGTGGCTCAATGCTTTGCACTCTCCCACAACGTTCATCCGCTCGTTCTATTGTTTTATTCCATATTTTCAAAATATTACAATTATATTATCGCCGATTAAAAAATAAATATCAACTCCAAGAGTCATGAACTCTATTAAACTTTAAAAGGACCGCTGCCAGATGCTGACACGGTCCTTTTGTGATTCAATATATCATTGTTCACGCTTTTTGTTTTTACCCATAATGAAGATGGGCTCCAACTCATTTTCTTCATAAAGAAATGATAGAGCCGTTATCGGAACATGACCGCTGGCAAAGAAGCTCATCGCCATTTGCGCAAGAATATCATAGCCCGTATCATTCTTCACATCAGCAATGATGATGACGTCCTGATGGGGAATGGCCACAGCCATGGTTCCCTCGATCTTGTCCTTCATTTCCCGAAGCCATGATTCATTCAGGATCCTGCTGGCATCATATCCATCATTCGTGTTCAAAAAATAAAATGCATTACCTGCAACGATATCCGACTTCATTTCAGTGGAGAGGGAACGGGCATTAAAAAGGGCAATTTCACGGATCCTGTCACCCTGCCAATTTTCCCTTTGAATCATCTTTTCATCTATAAGACGGTAGGTTTTCCCTAGATCAAGGGCATAAAAAATCCGGGTTTCAGCCGTATGCTCATCGAACAAAAATGGATTTCCTTCTTCCGATTCCATTGGAAAGGAGGTCGAGCGGATGACTGGGAAAATGAATTTCTCCTTGCCTTCCATGCTGTGTTCTCCCCCCATCACATTCAGGGCCTCTTCCACGTAATAGATAATTTCATCGATGGCCTTTTCCTGTACGTTTTCATAGTTAGCAAGTACAGGAGGCAATTCGATGGTGATCCCCTTCCCGGTCTTCACATTTTCCACCCGTAACGTATCTTGCTTGCTATCGAATTTGAATGCGCGATTTTCATCTTTTAAACGTTCCTTCAGGATATTTTTCAGCTTCGTGCTGTCCATTTTCATGACTGACCCTCCTCTTCATTGAAAAATCCCCAGCGAGAAGGGGAAATTGATTATAGTGATTGTATGAATTCCTCAATTTGTTCTTGCGTTTTGCGATCCTTGCTCACGAATCTGCCTAGCTCTTTACCATTATCATACGCGATGAAACTTGGTATACCGAATACATCATTAGCCGCACACACATCGATGAATTCATCACGGTCCACATGAATGAATGTAAAGTCAGGAAATTTCGTTTCAATCTCCGGCATTATCGGTTCGATTACACGGCAATCCCCACACCATGCCGCTGAAAAAAGAAAAATATGTTTGCCTTCATTTTTTAATGCATCATATTGCTCGACGGTTTGTAAATTTTCCATTTGAATATTCCTCCTGCTCTAAATGACACCTTAGTTTTTATAATCCCATCATACCAGACTCTCCAGAAATCAACCATTAATACGGATTGGTTGAAAGGCAGGGGTCAGCTTATTTCTGGGGCACGGATGAAACGATTTCCATCATTTGTTTCGCATCGGCTTTTAATTGGTCTTTATCCGTTTCGGTTGTCAGCTTCACCCCGCCGATCCCCACTGCGAGCTCATACTTTTCTTTCGGTATCTCTTTGATCGAAATAAAGCCGAATTTATCATCAGTTTGAAAAGAATGCAGCATTATATTTTGATCATCTTGTTCCTTTATCGCCAAATATAGCACGGAGCTGTCTTCTTTTTCATTTGGATTGACAAATAATATATAAATCTTATCACCTTTTTGTAAAATCAAATTATTATCATGTTCTTCCACTACTTTATAATCCTTTGGCAGATAGACCTGAATTAGCCCTGCCTCTTGATTTGGCTGTTTTTCATCGTCACGAAAAGCCACTTCAGCAGCCTTCATTGCCTTTTCGGTTTGTCTCTCTATACCTGAGCAGCCCACGATCAAACTGCTTATCAACAGGAAAGTAAGGATATTCTTATTCGATAAAGCCATCGTCATTCCTCCAGCCGTCTCTTTTACTACCTTATGGATAATATTATCCTTATTTATGGAATTCATCCATTTTCTAAAAAACATGGTACAATGAAAGCAATTTTAATACCAAGGAGGAAAACAATGAAGTTAACCGTGTATCTTGCTGGGGAGATCCATTCCAATTGGAGAAGTGAACTGAGAGATAAGGCCGCTGCACTGAAGCTTCCTTTAGAATTTGTCGGCCCGATGGAAAATCATGAACGCTCCGATAATATCGGTGAAGATATCCTCGGGGAACAGCCGAATCCCATCCTGAAGGATGCGGCCGCTTCCCAAATCAATAATTTGCGGACAGGTCTTTTGATGAAAAAAGCTGACCTTGTCGTCGCCCTGTTTGGTGAGAAATATAAACAGTGGAATACTGCCATGGACGCAAGCACCGCCATTTCCCTGGGTAAACCGCTTATTTTGATCCGTCCTGAATCCCATCATCATGCCTTAAAGGAATTATCGGAAAAGGCGAGTGTCACGGTAGAATCCGTTAACCAAGCCATGAAGGTGCTTTCTTATATTTTTGAAGAAGGGCTGTAAATCTCCCTGTCCTTAACTGTCCGGCTCAGATTTATAAAGAAACGAAAAAAAGCTTGCAGGGCATCCCCTGCAAGCGAAAAACGAATCGTTTATCTTATCCCTTTTTAATGGGAATCCAAATTTCGGAGTAATAGTCAGGGTTTGAAGGGTCGTCATTCGCGTATACTTCCAATTCTGGAGTTCCGGCATGTTCATAACCGCTGGTAGGGAACCATTCGGAAAAAATTCGTTTCCAAGCTTGTTGGATGGCCTCAGGCATAGGTCCGTGAACTTCGAATGCAACCCACTTGGAAGCCGGTATCGTAAGCGTTGAAAACTCTTCAGGCACTTTCCCGGCATACTCTGCACCTATCCAATAATCCATCGTTTCATTTTTTTCCACAGCCCGCTTATCGACACATACACCAATCAAGCCATCTATTTGGCCATTGTTCAACTTCGCTAACCTATCTCCTGTTCCATCCGAATTCACTTTCTCCCACAACTTTGGAATCCCAATCAAATTCTCTCCATTAACCAAGGAAAACTCTTGCTTGATTCCAATCAATTGAAAGGAATCCCTTTCAAGGATATTGTATTTCATCGGTTTTGCCCCTTTCAGAATCACCTGTATCACCAGACGTTCATAGAATTTCAGCTTCCCCATATACTTTCGGGCTTCGCTTGGAGATATCCCATGCTGCCTTCGAAAAGCTTTCGAGAATGCCTCGGGGGTGTCATAGCCATACTTGTAGGCTAAATCAATGACCTTTCCATTTGTTGATGAAATTTCCTGGGCCGCTAAGGTCAGTCTTCGTCGACGGATATAGTCACCAATGGTTATATCCGTTAAAATCGTGAATGTCCGTTGAAAATGAAAAGCTGAGGCATTCGCCTGCCTGGAAATATTCTCGATCGTCAGGTCCTCCAATAAGTGTTCCTCGATATATTCGATGGCCTTTTGGATTGATTCAACCCACCCCATTTCGCTCCCCCCTTATCACTATACTAACAATGCCGCTCAATAAAATCCTGTCCGTTCCTGCTCTGTTTTGGCAGTGTTCGTTTCCATCATTCGAAATTCGCTTTTCCATGACAGTGATTCAAGAATCCTGCTTTCCCATTTTCAGCCTATACTCGTGTTGACCGGCTAACATCCTCATGATATGAAGGAACATTTCCCCCCTGGTGATTCGCTCATTTGTAAATACGCCGATCGCACCTTCCTTTTTGCTAATATTCTCTTGCCTTGTGAAGGCGTCCATCACCGGGCCCAACTCTTCACCGTCCAGCAGCTTCCCAGCAACAATTCCCGGAACCGGGATTCTCGCTCCGGCAGCTACAAAGACCTCACCGTCCCTTGTTGCCATTGCACCCCAATTACATAGAAACAGCGCTTGTCCCATTTTCACGACACCGCCTTCAAGCCCGATACCCATTTCGGCATCACTGTGAATCAAGCAGTTCCGGGCACGTGTCATTGCCCCCTCCATCGTTTCCTCGTCTGAAAAAGGCTGTTCCGGGACCCCGCTCTCCACTTGAAGCGAAATGATTTCTGCATCTTCATATACACCAAGCACGGCACTTACTTTTGCCGGATTTTTACTGCCTACTGCTATTTTCAATATAATTACCTTCCTTCCATGTAAAAAAAGCTGATGGAAAAGGATTCATGACATCATCCCTTTCCCATTCAGCTTCTAGCATAAACCGTTATTAATCAAGGTCTCGTATGTCGTTTTATCACAGGAACGAACCAATTTCCCAATCAGTTCACGTGCAGCGGCATAATCATCAATATGAATCATGGATGCATGTGTATGAATATAGCGGGAACAAATGCCAATCACCCCGCTTGGAATGCCTTCGTTTGCAATATGGACTTGCCCTGCATCCGTGCCGCCTTGGGAAACGAAATATTGATACGGAATCTCATTCGACTCGGCCGTATCAAGGATGAATTCCCTCATGCCGCGATGAGTGACCATCGAACGATCGAAGATGCGGAGCAGTGCCCCTTTTCCTAGCTGGCCAAATTCACTTTTGCTGCCGGACATATCGTTCGCCGGACTTGCATCCAAAGCGAAGAAAAGATCCGGTTTGATCATATGAGCTGCAGTTTGCGCACCCCGTAATCCGACTTCCTCCTGGACGGTTGCCCCGGAATATAAGATATTCGGTAACGTTTCACCTTTTAAATCTTTTAACAATTCTATCGCAAGTCCGCAGCCGTAACGATTATCCCACGCTTTTGCGAGGATTTTCTTCTCATTGGCCATAGGAGTGAATGGACAAATCGGTACAATCTGCTGACCTGGCTTAATACCGATTCTCTTCACATCTTCCTTATCATCCGCCCCGATATCAATCAGCATATTTTTGATATCCATTGGTTTTGACCGTTGCGATTCATCAAGCAAATGGGGCGGAATCGAACCGATGACACCAATGACCGGACCGTTATCGGTTATAATCTCGACTCTTTGGGCCAATAGCACTTGGCTCCACCAGCCTCCCAGGGTCTGAAAGCGGATCATTCCATTTTCCGTTACGGAGGTGACCATGAATCCCACTTCATCCATGTGTCCGGCAACCAGTACAGTCGGCCCATCCTCATCGCCTCTTTTAACGCCAAATATTCCGCCAAGGCGATCCTGGACGATTTCATCCGAATACTTTTCCAGCTCCCTCTTCATGAAACTCCGAACTGCATGTTCATTTCCCGAGGCTCCCGGCAATTCCGTCAATGTTTTAAAAAGTTCCAAAGTCTCATGATTCATTTTTCTACCCCTAACCTATGTATTGTTTCTTACTATTTTACAGAACTTAGCATCGTGATACACTAGAAAGTTCTAATTTATCAGTTAATGGGTAAAATTTCAAATTATTAGTCAAATAAAGCGTTCTTCTGTATACTGGAAGAAGCGATTTTAATAAATGCAATGGAGGAGAAATCAATGAATTGGAAAACGTTTTTACTAGGTACTGCAGCCGGGTTTGCTGCTGGCTATGCGACAAAACAACTATTGGATCAATCAAGTAAACCTTCTCCCGATAAAGTCTTGTCCCAAGTGAAGGAAACAGTCAAAAAGGATGGAAATATATATGGCTCATGGATCTTGATGAAGCCGGAGAATTATACAAAAAATGACTTGGACTATGAAGTTTACAAAGGCGGGATCACCAGAAACACAGAGGGTAAACGCGAGCAATTCGAATTTGTTGCAGATGCCTCAACAGGAACGATATTGGAGCTTAATGCGCAAAATGATTGAAACAACAACAGGAGGGCCGTCAAATGACGTCCTCCTGTTACTTTCCCTCTTATCGCTCCCGTTTCAATTCGGCTATGATTTCCTTACCCGTTACATCCCATTTGATGGCACAATATTGGGCATCATGGTAGAAGCTGTACCAGGACCCATTTTCCAGTCCGGATTTCATCCACTTTTCCTTCGCCTCAATGGAAGTCATGGGATAATCATCATAAGCGAGGACCCAGAGAACATTCGCATGTGCGTGCGTCGGCATGATATCTGCCATGTGAATCAATCTATCCCCGCCATCCTCAATGACGATGATCGCATGTCCATCACTATGCCCCCCGGTATGGATCATTTTAATGCCGTCCGTAATTTCCTGCTCACCTTCAAAAGGACGTACAAGAGAAGCGACAGCCTCCCAGTTTTCTGCCCAATATGTACTTTTTGAACGAATATTCGGTTTTTTCATTTCCGTCCATTCTGTTTGTGTCGTGATGATTTCTGCACGCTCAAAAACAGGCACCCAAGTTTCACCTTCACGTTTCGTCAAACCGCAGGCATGGTCGAAATGTAGATGGGTCATTAAAATGTAATCGATATCATTTGGCTGAATCCCAAGTCTGCCAAGATCTTCGACAAGGTTGGATTCCTCCGTCACCCCAAAATTCCGTTTCTGCTTGTCATTCAGCTTTCCATTGCCAATACCGGAATCTATAAGCATGTTCAATCCATTGGCCTGCACCAAAATCGGATCCGTACGTAACTCGATTTGGTTATTTTCGTTAACAGGATACTTCTTGGCCCAAAGCGGTTTCGGTACAACACCGAACATCGCACCGCCATCCAAGTGAGTCACACCGCCATTCAACCATGTTAATTTAATTTCCCCTATTTGCATCGTTTCCATTTTACCCCTCCTCTCCCTTTAGTTTAACATCCACTTCCATATATTGAAATCGATAACAATCAAGTCATCCTCGTGAATGAAATACACCGCCTTAACAAGGAAAAAAACCAGATGCCGTGCACCTGGTTTTTGATCGATGATTATTGGAACATTGCTTCCAAACGGTATATCCGGTTGCCTTTACTCGAGAACTTTTCTTCATATTCAGTCATGATGTTACCTTCAAAATTGCTATTGTGTAGATCAAGGCTTACATATTTCAAGAGCATGCCGTACTCGGAAACACTTTTCAAGGAAGATTCGAATAACCCTTGGTTATCCGTCTTGAAGTGAATCTCGCCTTTGTCTGGCAGGATGCCTTCATATACTTCGAGGAAGGTCTTATACGTTAACCGACGTTTTGCATGACGTGATTTCGGCCATGGATCGGAGAAATTCAAGTAGACGCGGTCCACGTCACCTTTTGCAAAATAGTCCCCTAAGTTCGCTGCGTCAACATTCAACAGCTTTAAATTTGGAACATCCGCTTCAATCAGCAAATCCAAAGCAGCTACAATGACGCTTCCATATACTTCAATTCCAATGAAATTCACATCAGGATGGGCTTTTGCCATTTCTGTGATGAAACGGCCTTTTCCCGTACCCACTTCAATATATAACGGATTATCGTTACCGAAAACTTCATGCCATTTACCTTTATGGCTCACTGGCTGCTGAATTACATATTGTGGAAAATCATTCAAACGGTCTTCAGCCCAAGGTTTATTTCTTAAACGCATGATGACACCCCTATTTAAAATATAATCGTTCAAACCATAACACGAGTGCATGGATTCCTGCAAGTTGATTTTTTCAGGAAACACACACTGACCAAATAAAAAAACTGCCGGCCATCCAGGCGACAGTCTCTGTAGTTTTCATGTATAAAACTTTCAGCAAAACACACCATAAATAAGTGAAGGGCAGGCGAGAACCGCCTGGGAATCCCTTGAATCATATTCAAGAAAGGAGAGGAATTATATGCCGCTTTCCCATGAACATCAAATGTCACTATTGAAAGATATATTGACCAACCATCAAACAGACTGCTGCGGATCCGTTTCTGAATGTGAACAGGTTGAAAGGCTCGTCAAATCATTAATGGTCAATATGGAAATTGACAGCAATGTGAAAACGATACTGTCGGAGATTTACGAATACAGTCAGACAGGCATCGGTACCGCCGATTTAGATGCACATATTTCAACCCACCAGAACGACCTGTCCCAGTGGGTGGATGATATAGATCAATTCTGATCAGCCAACCATCAATAATGCTTCCAGCTTTTGCAGTAATTCATTTCTTTCCTCGTACCGCTTTCTGCGATGATGCCATTGGATGGAAAGCACAAGTTGTGAAACCGTGTGCCATTTCATCCTCATCTCCAGGCCTGCGTCAAGCTTCTTGCCGTAACGGGCAAGCCATTGATTCCATTCTTCCCTTGGGACATAAGAATACAGGAGTATGCCGAGGTCAATGGCCGGATCGCCAATGACCGCTCCGTCCCAATCAATCAGGAACAATCCGTCGGTTTCGGTCATGAGCCAATTATTATGGTTCACATCACAATGACAGACGACTTTTTCGTCGCATTCAATCAACAGGAGATTATTCTGTAAAAAATGGATGGCCTGCTTGATCATCGGAATATCCGTAACATCCGAAGATAACCCGGTTTCTATGTCTGTAAGTATACTTTCAGGTCGTAAAGGGGATTTCCCAAGCCTTTTGAGCATGCTTAACAAAGGATCGGATTGATGAATTTTTTGAAGCAGCTTTGCGACTCTTATATTGTTCATTTCCTGCTGAGATAGCTCCCTGCCTTCCATCCAATGCTGGGCCGTAATTACATCCCCATTTTCCAGGCGTTTTGTCCACATTAACTTTGGAACAATGCCCTCAGCCGAAAGAACAGCTAAAAATGGCGATGAATTTCGTTTAAGGAAGAGCTTCTGCCCCTCTTTCTCGGCAATAAAGGCTTCTCCCGTAGCTCCTCCGGCAGGGGATATATCCCACTCCTGACCTAATAAATGTTCCAACTGGTTCACCTTCGATTTCCTCGCTTAATCATACAAATGTGGGTACGTTCACCTAGTGTATGTATTACCACTACTTTGAGTCCATGTTTTATAAAAAATCCGCCTGCTGGCGAAGCTGCATATATACTTGCATCGGGATGATACCCGCAATTAAAAACATCCTCATTTTAGAGAAATAAAAAAATAGCTATTGAGCAATTAAACAATAGCCATAAATTAAATTTTAGTTGAAAAACGGTTTCTTCGTCAAGTACTATAAAACGATTATACGCATAAAACAAAAACAAATAAATCATTTCATATTTTTGCATGGGTCATCATCCTTGAACATGACGCGCATTTTCTCTTTCAGAACCACTGCAGCTACTTCATGCGTACCAACAATTTCCCCATCGGACTGGATTTTTACTGACCCTTGATTCTTCATTTTTATCATTTTACCGGAAAAAGAATCAACATTTTTCATGTTTAGGTGACCGCCCCAAAAAACGGTGATGAAGACGGTCAATAATTTCAACAAAGTAATATCATGGACCGCAATCACGTTCAACCTGCCATCATCCAGTTTTGACATCGGTGAAATTTTCATCCCACCGCCAAAGTAGGGCTGGTTCGCAATAACAATGAACCAAACCTTTTTCAAAAGATGCCGATCACCATCAATGATCAATTCCATGCAGCTGGGCTTGTAAGTAAATATCTTTTTTATAAAAATGAACAGATAAATTAATTTACCCGCCCTGACAAAATTAAACCATTTTTTCAGAGGGGAACGTTCTGCTTCATCGGATATTTCAGCATCAATGCCCATTCCCAGGCAGTTCACGAAATAACCCGCCTTGCCATTCGTCTCGTACCGTCCAATATCAATGGCACGGCAGGCATTATCCTGAAATAAAGAAAGAGCTTCTTCCACACTCTCCGTTTTTTGAATGCCCCTTACATAATCATTGCCGGATCCAGCCGCAATGGAGCCGATGATAGCGTGAGGGAACCCGATGGCGCCATTTATCATTTCATTAATCGTGCCATCTCCCCCGACAGCGATCACCCGGGTATCCTGATTCGTCCCTGATAGAATTTCCTTCGTCAATCTTAGCGCATGCCCCTTTTCACGTGTAAAGAACACCTTATGGGGAATGGCTTTTGATTTCAGTATTTCCTCGGTTTTTTTCCAAATCTTCAAACTTTCTTCATTTCCAGCCATTGGATTGACAATGAAATATACCGTTTCATTAAGGTGCGGCATGCTCATTTCCTTCTGTTTGTTTATAATCGGCTTCCCATTCAGGTCGCAGGCTGGATGTAGTTTGGCAATATTCAAGCAATGCCTGCGCCCCTTTTAACTGCTGTGCCTTAAGAGGGGACGATATAGCCCGCAGCCTTTCAAACCATTCGGGGAAGGCCCGTTTATCCAATATCGTAATATCATAAGGGGCTTCGGGATAATCGACATATCCATTCCGGGATAAAACCACCTTTTTAATCGGCATGTTCACTTCATATTGCTCAAATAACTGGGAGGCGATGTTCGTCATCCGATTTGCACCCAACAAAGGGTTGAGCACTTTTTATCAGGATGCTTATGATGCCTTCGGACCCAGAACCGTTCACTCGAACCGATGAAAGCAGCGTCTTCTTCCGCTTCCAGAAAAGTGATGCACCAAGCATCAACAGGGGTCAATAAAATGACTTCGACTTCAACAGGCGCATTTTTCAATAGAAAGATAGGTTTATATAATACGAGAAACGTATCCGGAAAACGCTGCAGAAAAAAGCGGAGCCTCTCATCCAAAAAGAATGATTGGTCCACAAATGACTTTTCACGAAGCGTCGAACTCCCCCATTTCAATTGAAAACGGAGCAATTGATTTAAAAAATTTTGCTTTAATTCATCCAGACTGTCCGGCTGGAACGGAAATCTTAACGAAAAAACATTAGTATCTTCGATTTGGTTCGGTATTAGCAGTTCTTCTGCTTCTGCCTCCTGTTTACCTGTCCGGTGGAATATACCTTTCACCTTTTTAAACAGGCCCTTTGACGCTTCCTGAGGAGGATCAAATTTGACCTGCGTTTCACTTTCAGTATGTTCGCTATACAGCCGATCTAGCTCGCCCGCATTATAAGCAGCCTTCAATTTATCCCATTGCTGTTTTTTCAACCGTGCAAATTGTGTTGGATAACGATAAATATCCTGCTCATACCGTGAAATATAATCCTGCATCTTTATGAGCTGTGCCATTCGACCACCACCCATTTCTCTCTATTTTTGAAGGTTTATCGTGAAAATCTTTTCATATGAAGGGGAAGCCCCAAGATGTGTTTGATATAACGCAACCTGAACTGCCTCAAAATGCTTATCCTCCAAATTCGCTATCTGGCGAACGCTCTCCAACGAAAAGGGACTATCCCCCTCGAATTTTCTTGCAAGCGTAATATGAGGCTTAAACGGCTTCTTATCAAGTTCAAAACCTGCTTCGATACAAGAATTATAGACTTTCCTTTGAATGGAAAAAAGCCTTTCTTGCTGCTTGACGCCTGCCCATAGGATCCTTGGACTCTCACTCTTGCCAAAACCGCCGATATCGCCGAGTTCCAAGCCGAATGAGGCCTCATTGGCAAGCTCGTTTTCCACCCGCCTCACAGCACCCTCTTTCAATGTATCGGGAGCATTGCCCAAAAATGCCATCGTAATATGATAATCGGCTGGATGCAGCCATTTCTTAAATGGAAAGTCTTGCTTTATTTGTTCCGTAACAGCATATAAATAAGCCTTAATATCATCAGGCAATACTAAAGCAAAGAAAAAATGAGTATTCATGGTCATTTACATTCCTTCCTGTTTTCCCTTTAATTTTACCATAATTTCCATTGCCTATACCTTTTCCTGGGCTTCCTAATAAATATTCCCTCCTTCAGGAACATTCCCAATCTACCATACTATGAACGAAGGGTCGCATAAAACGAAAAATACAGCAAGAATAAAACAAAAAAGGACCAAAAAATTGGTCCTTCCCTGACATTTCTTCTTTTAGCTGAACAGTGTTTCGTACAGCAGGAACAAGTTCAGTCCAATGATAAGTACAGCTATAAGCCAAGCGATGCCCGAGGTGATTTTATGGTTGACCAAGCTGCCCATGATTTTTTCATTGCTTGTAAACATGATCAATGGCACTAAGGCAAACGCGATGCCGAACGAGAGTACAATTTGGCTCATCACAAGTGCTTTGGATGGGTTCACTCCCCATAATATTATGAGCAGGGGCGGAACGGTGGTAATGACCCTTCTTAAATAAATCGGTATATGCCTTTTAATGAATCCTTGCATGACTACATCACCTGTCATTACACCAACGGATGAGCTGGATAAACCGGCAAATAATAATCCTATTCCAAAGAACATCGCGACTGATGGTCCAAGCATCGCACCGAATTGTTGATAGGCAACATCCAAGTCCTCTACAAGTATTCCATTCTTATGAAATAGGGCAGCTGAAACTATGACCATGGCGGCATTGATCGCGCCTGCAATCAACATGGCGATGACAATGTCAATTAGCTCAAAACGAAAAATCCTTTTTCTTTCCAAATCGTTTTTTCCGACTATTCTTCTTTGAGTCAAAGAAGAATGAAGGTAGATCGCATGTGGCATAACGGTGGCTCCAAGCATACCGGCCGATAGCAAAATACTGTCCACTCCCTCGAACTTTGGAGTGAAGAGTCCTAATACAACGGCTGAAGTGTCAGGTTTTGCATAAAAAACTTGAGCACCAAATGCTATCACAACGACAAATATCATGACCGTGATCAGAGCTTCGAATGTCCGATAACCCCTGCGCTGGAATTCGAGAATGGCAAAGGAACCAATCGCCGCAATTATTGCCGAAGTGATAAGCGGTAAGTCAAATAGCAAATAAATCCCTAGTGCAGCTCCTATGAATTCAGCTAGGTCGGTTGCCATTATAACGGCTTCGGCCTGAATCCATAATAAGAAAGATGTTTTTTTCGAAAATCTTTCCCTGCATAGCTCTGGAAGGTTCTTTCCAGTGGCTATCCCCAATTTAGCTGATAGTGATTGGATTAGCACAGCCATTAAATTGGATGCGAAGATAACCCATAATAACGTATAGCCATATTTTGACCCGGCTGTAATATTGGTCGCATAATTCCCTGGATCAATATAGGCCACAGCCGCTATAAAGGCAGGCCCTAGATAGGGAAGCAGTTTTTTTATTCCTCTTGAAGAAGATTGATGCAACACATCGGACATATCTATTTCAACTCCTTTTTACACGCAACTCAAATTGTTGCGACAGGTAAACTTTTTAGGTTATTAGCAAGTATATTCCTGGTTCTTGAAAATGTCAAAAAGAGATGATTGCATAAAGATGTAATTAACGTAAACGGGGATTCGATGATGGCATCCGCTTCCGGCTACAAAGATAAAAACCCCTTTGCCAATAGTGGCAAAGGGGCTTTTATCTATTTAACGGAACCGCATTGCTTCTCGATTTCCTCGGAAAACAGTTTTTGCAGTCTTTTGGTTAACGGACCGGGTTCCCCGGCTGCAATCGATTGGCCATCGATATTAATAATTGGTGTCACTTCGACGCTTGTGCTTGTATAAAGGACTTCATCGGCTGCCATCATTTCCTCGACGGTGAAGGCCTCCTCGACATATGGAATCCCATGATCAGCGCAAAGTTTCAGCATCACCTGACGGGTAATTCCATTCAGGATCAAGTTTGTGGCCGGATGCGTTTTAAGTAGGCCATCCACCACGATTGAGACATTGGACGAACTTCCCTCCGTCACCGTACCATCACGATGCTGGATCGCTTCATCACAGCCGGCCTCTACCGCTTGCTGTTTAGCCATTATATTACCCAGTAGATTCAAGCTCTTGATATTACAGCGCAGCCAGCGTATATCGTCGGTGGTCACTGCCTTGACCCCTGGCTTGTTTTTTCCTGTATAAGGAATTTCCTTGGTATAGGCAACAAAGACCGGTTCCACCTCAGCCGTTGGAAATGAGTGTGTACGCGGAGATACGCCCCTTGTCAGCTGCATATAGACGATACCGTCCTTCAGTTGATCTTCAGCGATCAGCTCTTCCATGCGGGTTTTGATTTCCGCTGCAGTAAAGGAAACTTTCATCTGTATCAACTTGGCACTGTCCATCAGCCGGTTCAGGTGCATGTCCCCCGCAAATAATTCGCCATTATAAACCCGGATGACTTCATAGACGCCATCTCCAAATTGATATCCCCGGTCTTCAATATCTACCTTTACTTCGGACCTGCTTTTTAGGTCGCCGTTAAAAATGATTTTCCCCATGTCTTTCTCCCTCTTTGCCTCTTATTTAGCCAATTCATGAATGGCACGTGCATAAATGGACGTAGCCTTAAGCATATCTTCAATATCAATATATTCATCTTTCTGATGTGCAATGTCTTCGCTTCCAGGGAAAAGCGGGCCAAATGCAACGCCTTCTTTCAATGAACGGGCGTATGTGCCGCCGCCAATCGAAAGGAGTTCAGCTTTATCACCTGTCTCCGCTTCATAAACTTCCTGCAACGTCTTGATCAAGAAGCTTTCACTGTCCACAAAATGTGGAGTTGAATGCGAATTGGTCTTCACTTTCAAATTATATGCCGCAAGTCTTTCCTCCAATGCCGCCTTTTGCTGTTCCCACTCAAACGTCACCGGATAACGCATGCTGAAACCAATCGAGCTGTCGCCTTGTTTAGAATAATGGAAAACGCCGGCATTGACCGTCAATTCTCCTGTTTGCTCATCCGAATAAGCCACACCCAAATTATTTCCGCGGGAATCTTCAAACAAACGATCCTTTATGAAAGTGAAGTAGGCTTTCGCATGCGGATCAAGAGTAAGATCAGCTAAAAATACGGCTAAATGCAGACCTGCATTCTTTCCATTTTTCGGTTCCATCGCGTGTGCCGAGACTCCGATCATTTCAAGCAGCACTTGATTTTTTTGCGGAACTGCTTGGCCCCTCAATGAGTATTTTTGCAAATAATCCTGATAGTTTGCCGCCACTTCAGCAGGGTTGGCCGCTTCCACAATGGCCGTAGCAAAATCCGGTACCATATTCGTCCTTCGACCTGAAGAAAATTCCATAACATTCACTTCAGAGTTCGTGCCATTTCCTGCATCGGCAGGGTGTATAACCGAGAAATCCCAAATTCCTTTTTCCGCACTGATGATCGGGAAGTCAGCATCTGGTGCGAAGCCGATCGAGGGCATTTCCTCCACTTCAAAGTACCGGTCAACGCAGCGCCAGTTCGATTCTTCATCGGTTCCAATGATCATCCTCACACGTTTGTTCAAAGGTTCTCCTAGCTCCCGGACCAGCTTCATCGCATGATAGGCAGCCATCGTCGGCCCTTTATCATCGATTGCCCCGCGAGCATATATGCGGCCATTGCGGATTTCAGCACCGAACGGATCCGAACTCCAGCCATCTCCCTCAGGTACCACGTCGACATGGCATAATATCCCGATTAACTCCTCGCCTTCACCCATTTCGATATGACCAGCGACATTATCGACATTCTTAACAGTAAAACCATCTTTTTCGCCTAATTGAAGCATGAAATCAAGCGCTTCCTTCACACCTTTACCGAATGGGGCCTCCTCTGTCGGATCTTCTTCATCCAATACACTTTTTATTTTCAATAAGTTTTGTGTGTCCAGTAATAGGTCCATTTTCCGTTTTTCAACTTCTTCTCGCCAATTCAATTCACTCAAAATACGACAACTCCTCTTTTATATATATTTTTCATTTTATCACTTTTACTACCTGATTCGCCAAGCGTTGCTACCTATTCTTCGTATTCCCGTATTATCGCCAACATCAAACTACCGATAAAATTCCCTGCATTTTAAAAAAACACCCTCTTTTATTAAGGCTGTTTTCGCATACTTTGTTGCTATTCACCAAGTAATGCGGTGTGGTTGATTTCCCCTCCAGATGCTCCCGCAGGAGTCTCGCACTTCCGCTTCGTTTTAAAAACAACAATCTTTACGAAAAGAGATTTTATTAAAAAGAAGATGATTTCATTAGTCTATCGGCATCCATAAGCTTTGCCACTTTTCGGTTCAGCCTTGGGATGTATAGAGCTAAGAATACGGAACGTCCTAAACTGAAAGCCAGGAATGCAAGCCATAATCCATGATTGCCATGATTGCTGACCGCTGTGAATTGGACAAGTAGAAAAGCGAATAGTGCAAGGAGCATTGAGTTCCTTACTGGAACGGCTTCTGTGGCACCGGTAAACACTCCATAAAAAATGAGTCCGATAAAGGCACTGAATGGGAATAGGACTATCCAAAGTCCATATTCATGGGCAAGTTCGATGACGCCGGGAATGTCCGTGAAAAGGAGAATGACCCTATCGCTGAATAGATAGTAAGATGCGGCAAGTATGAACGAAGCATACAAGCCCCACCGCGCCGATAGTGAGAGTGTTTTTTTATAAAGGTTTATATCTCTCGAACCAATCGCCTTCCCGACCAGAAGACTCGACGCGTTCGCGAAGCCATCAAAGCAATAGGCCATCAGGTAATGGATTTGAATGAGTACGGCATTGGCCGCCAGTGTCTCTGTCCCGAAAGTGGCTCCCTTGGCCGTAAAAAGATTGAAAACCGTGATCAGGCAAATGGTCCTGATGAATAAATCCCTGTTGACCACCATCATTTTTTTCAAGGAAGCCCGATCGAACCCCTCCCGGAATGAAAATGAATCCGGTACGTTAACCGCTTTCCGGATGACCCATAGGCCCAGTAAAAAAGCGGAAATTTCTGATATCAATGAAGCGGCAGCAACCCCTGATACAGACCACGAAAAGCCATTTACAAAAACGAGGCATAAGACAATATTGATCACGTTCATGAAAACTTGAATGAACAAAGATGTTTTTATCCTGGATTTCCCGATTAACCAGCCTAAGATGACATAGTTCAATAATGCAAAAGGTGCCCCCCATATCCTGATGCCGAAATAATCCGCGGCAAAGGCGGAAACGTCCGATTCCGGACCGATTGCACCTAACGAGATATTCAAAATGGGTTTTTGGATCACGATAAAAAGCAGGCCGATGATCGCTGCAATGAAAAAAGGCCGAATCAAGGCCATCAGGCTTTGCTTTTCATCCCGTGCCCCCTCCGCTTGTGCAGCAAAGGCAGATGTACTGACCCGCAGAAAACCAAAAAGCCAATACATCGTATTAAAAATTATCGTTCCGACAGCCACCCCGCCAATATAAGCGGGATCACTCAACTTTCCAACCACAGCCGTATCGACCGCACCGAGCAAGGGCGTACTCATCGTCGAAATCGTAAGCGGGATGGCCAGGGAAAGATACATTCTGTTATTCATAAAATGATGACCTCCTATGTACATAAAAGTTCTGAAAAGCCAGAATTGGAATGGAGTTATAAAAATTTGTATTCAAAGTACAAAAAGATTGCAGTGTTCAATTTTAATCACTAGAATTGAACATATGGTGCTCCCGACATGCATGAGATGCCTCTACAAGATTACTTGTGAATTGTTTCAAATAGAACGGGTAAAACTATTTTGGATATGGATCATTTACGGTTTCAATATTAGAAGATTGAAAGATTGATACCGCTTTCAATCAGCATCAGTTATGGGAAGTCCATTTTTTCCACAGGCATACATGCACTTTTTATCCAGCAAGAAAAAGGAAATTCGGAAGCCGGAAAATAAAATGCTTGACGGATTTCCGAAGGAGTTATAGTATTGCTCGTTGATAATATCACTTTTGAACCATGCTTGAACATTTATTCATCGTTATAACAACTAATTAGGAGTGATCATGATGGGAAGATTAACTGATAAAGTGGCCATTATCACTGGCGGAGCATCTGGTATGGGCAAGGAAATGGTGGACCTATTCACAAAAGAAGGAGCACAAGTCATTGCTGCTGATATCAATGAAAAAGCTGTAGCTGCTGTGAATGAACTGGATAATGTCCATGGAACTGTACTTGATGTATCTTCAGACGAAAGCTGGAAAAAGGTGACGAATGAAGTTATCGCTAAATTTGGCAAAATCGACATTTTGGTAAACAATGCCGGTATCTCAACAGAAAAAGGCATCAACGATACAACATTGGCCGATTGGCAGCTAATGTTAAGCATCAATGGATTTGGACCATTCCTTGGAATGAAACACGTTGTTCCTCACATGGCTAAAGAAGGTAAAGGCGCAGTTGTAAACATTTCTTCCTTCACCGCTCAAATCGGAATGGGCTTAAACTCTTACTCAGCTTCAAAAGGTGCCGTTCGTGCTATTTCCAGGGCTGCCGCAACGCAATATGGCCGCATGGGCGTCCGTGTCAATGCCGTATTCCCTGGTATCATCGAAACACCAATGACTCAAAAATTAGAAGAGTCAAAAGAGTTAGTCAACCAAATGATCAAAGCAACTCCATTACAACGTTTGGGTCAGCCGGCGGATATTGCAAATGCCGTGCTTTATCTAGCATCCGATGAAGCTTCATATGTAACTGGTGCAGAGCTTGTCATCGACGGCGGATACTCAGCTCAATAATTATAAGCAGAAGAAATGGAAAATCCCGTTTCTAAAGATCCAGAAACGGGATTTTCTGATTCCAATAAAGAAATTTGGTAAGTTGAAATGAGTTACGTTAAAACACCAATGAAATAACCAAAAGTCGTAAATACCAAACACCAGCTGAAAGCCCCTGCTCCTGCAAAGATAAAGTACTTTCGTTTCCCCATTCCATTCATCCCGGAAATGTAACTGGCGAAGTGACGGACTCCTGGGATGAAATAGGCTATGATAATGGTCCAAGGACCGTATTTATTGAACCATTGCTCCAATCTCTCCAACCTCGCGGGGGTCATTTTGATCCACTTGCCATGCTTCCTCAAAAAAGGCTTCCCCACCTTTTTTCCGATGAAATAACTGACAAGCATCCCGGATATCGACCCAAGGAAACTGACAAGGAATGCTCCCTGGACATTCAAAACGGAAATGGAGGACAAATAGCCGACAAAAGTCATCATGAACTCATCAGGTACCGGCAAGCCAATAATCCCAATGGCCAACAGTCCATATATCGCAAAATAACCATAGTTTGATATTAAATCTTTTACTATATCCATCTAAAGTACTCCATCTCAGCACCCTATTTTAAAGTAATCCATTTTCTTATGCGGGCCTGGGTAACGTGATTACTCCTTTTTAATAGGATAACCTAATTTAACCCAAATGAGTGGGTTTTCATAAAAAAAATAGAAAAAAAAGAAGAATGGACACGTTTTTTGTTGAAATGCCTGTATGATCATGCTAATCGAAGTTCCTCTTTACGGAAATGAAAAAACGGCAACAATAAAGCGGACTCTATACCTGAGTCCGCTTCTTCTTAATTAACTAGCTTTATTTCATTAATTGGCCAATACACAAGATTCGCCTTGCCTACAATTTCATCGACGGAAATCGTGCCTATTTCACGACTATCCAAACTATTTTGGCGATTGTCCCCCATAAGGAACAACTGGCCTTCCGGCACTGTCATGCTGCCTGTTAAATCTTCTAGCTTGAAGGATTCAGTAAGCGGCACCCCTGCCATCTGATTCTTATATTTGTCCAAGTAAGGTTCTTCATAAGCTTTCCCATTAATATAAAGCGTATCATCTTTATATTCAATATGGTCACCTGGCAGACCGATAACCCTTTTTATATAATCTTTATCTACCGTTGCATGAAAAACGACAATATCAAACCGGTCTATATTATCAATATTCGTTCCAAACTTGGTAAGAACAATTCTCTCGTGGTCTTGCAGAGTCGGCATCATTGACTCACCGTCCACGACAATCGGTGCAAAAATATACGTTCGAATTAAAAAAGCTAGAATGACTGCAATCAATATCGCCTTTATCCATGAAAAAACTTCTTTTCTTTTTTCCAATCGAAGTCCCTCTCTCTATTTTTTATTCATGTCATTATATCATAATCCTTTAATGATCACGTCATACAAATACCTGCATTTTACACATTAACAATTACTTCCATTTTTCATACTGGATTTCGATGCTTTCCAACTCTATTTCCCTGCGCTGCATTGTGGCTGGACAAATCGCATTATATGTACGGACTTTCTCATTTATCTCATCCATTTGTTTCATTAATTCAGATTCCGTTCCATTCATTTTTTTCAATTGAACCAATCCGGATAGCTCTTCCCGAATTTCCTTTTGCCATTTTATCCAAAGCGGAAGGTATCCGGCATTCTTGGCCTTCGTCAAGAAGTTGTCATATATATTTCCCGATAGCGCCGACTCCGGAAGCGGTTTTCCAAAGCCAGGATTATTCTTCAGCCCTCCGTCCCTTTCATATTCCTTAAAAATCTGATCCATCCAGTTCACATGCCCGTGTTCTTTGCCCATAAACATTCCCCCTTCAGATCACCTTTAATTACATGTATTTACAATTATAACATTTTTATCAATATCCACTCCACCCTGGAGAAACAGTCGCTGAACACTTTCTACTATTATATATGCACATCTTTCAGCCAAACACATTCAGGCAGCAAAAAAAAAGGATCCCCCCATTGCGTAACGGGTTCCCTTTTGAGGTGCAAACATTGCAAATCGCATCAAATTTTTTGTCACTAATATCAAGGGAATTCCCTGATTAAATAACATCAAACGCAAAGAAGGGATAGCTTAATGGCTATCCCTTAAATTCTCTATCGACTACCTTTAATTAAATAAATTTGTTGTCTATTTTTATAGCTCTTTTTCGTAAAGATTGTTGTTTTTAAAATGAAACGATTTAAGGTTGATTGGAGCGGAAGTGCGAGACTCCTGCGGGAGCAGCGGGACAGGTGAGACCCCACAGGCGTTTACGCCGAGGAGACTCACCGCCCGCCCCGCGGAAAGCGAGCATTGGAGGGGAAATCAACCACACCGCATTACTTGGTGAATAGCAACAAAGTATGCGAAAACAGCCATTTTTTATTGAGTGTCTTCGTCGCTTTTGTACTCCAAAATCTCACCTGGCTGACAATCCAAAGTCTTACATATCGCTTCTAATGTTGAAAAACGAACCGCTTTTGCTTTTCCATTTTTCAGAATGGAAAGATTGGCCATAGTAATTCCAACCCTCTCCGAAAGCTCCGTTACGCTCATTTTTCGTTTTGCTAACATCACATCAATATTAATAATAATTGCCATATCCTCCACCTCAGACCGTCAAATCATTTTCTGATTTTATGTTAATCGCTTCTTTTAAAAGCCGTTGGAGGACAGCGGCAAAAATGGCGATAACCATAGAGGCGAAAATAATGATCAATCCGATTGGTATGAAACTTGGAGGGTCAACTCTCTTCCCCATGAGATAGTAGAGCGGCATACCTAGCAGATACAAGGTACTGATTGTGATGGCACAGTATTTTATATTCTGTAATGCTTTTACCGATAATGCCGAGAACGCTTGGTTCTTATCAATATAGCTTAAAAGTTTAAAAGCCTGATACAGAGCAAAGTAAAAAGGAATCGCTGCTGCGTACATATCGATTAAAACGAGAAATTTCATATAAGCCATTTTTGGATATAATTCTCCAGCAAAATCCCCAATCTTAGGCACTAAAAATATGCACAAAGCGAGAATTGGGATTCCAATAAGAATAACAGCCATCTTCAAAAAGAGTGTTGTTCCTCGTTTCATAAAGTCACCTCACTTATTTAATGTCAGTTTTGACTTTACCACACGATTTATTGTTTTACAATAAATTAGTATTGTTTTTTATTATATTATTATTGTTATTAAAATATCCTTTTAATTTCGACAAAAATAAAAAGCATTTCTCATTACAAAGAAATGCTTCTCCTTTAAAATGTTAAATTTACAACTTGTTCAACAAAACTTCCAAATAGTTTAATAAAGTAAATCAACAATGAAAGATAACAGAGCCTACTTAAAATAAATAAAATCCTTCGTAATTCACAGTTAAATTCGCACTGTACAATACTTATTTCCATATTCGAGAAAAAACATCAAAGAGTGTAGTAATATCAAGGAAATAAAAAACGTGAATTCATGTTTGAATTCACGGTAAAAATGTATTGTGAAATTGACTTTATTCCTTCTATTTAACAGTGATTTTCCGTTTTACTTCTGCCTTGTTCTTCGATTTATCCGTAACTGTGTAAGTCAATGTATAGGTGCCTTTTTTCTTCGTATTCACAGTCCCTGTTATTTTGATCTTACTTGTTAAACTTCCATCAAGATTATCTTTCGCGGATACACCTGATTTAGGATTGAATGACGAGTTATAGGCAATGGTTTTGCTTTTTGCACCGGAAATGACCGGCTTGGTGCTGTCTACGGTAATCTTTCTTGTGACTGTCGCAGTATTTTTCGATGAATCAGTGACTGTATACTTTAATGTATACGTTCCTTTTTTCTTTGTATTCACCGTACCTGTCACCTTTATTTTACTAGTCATGTTGCCATCCAGGTTATCTTTCGCGGATACGCCTGATTTAGGGTTGAATGTCGAATAATAGCCGACGGTTTTACTATTGGCTCCCGAGATGACTGGCTTGGTGCCATCTATCGTGATCTTTCTTGTGACTGTCGCTGCATTTTTCGATGAATCGGTGACCGTATACTTCAATGTATAGGTCCCCTTTTTCTTCGTATTCACTGTACCCGTCACTTTGATTTTACTAGTCAAGCTGCCATCGGCATTATCCTTGGCACTCACGTTTGTTTTTGGATTGAATGATGAATTAAGTTTGATGGTTTTATTCCCGGCACCGGAAATCACCGGCTTGACTTTGTCATAAACGGTTATTCTCCTTATGACCTTGGCAACATTCCCAGCTTTGTCAGCTACCGTATAAGTCAAATTATAGGTGCCCACTTTCTTGGTATCCACCTTACCTTCCACACGTATGGCACTTGTTAAGTCACCATCTTTATCATCCTTCGCCTTTACGCTGGTTTTAGGATTGAAAGATGAGTTGAATGGAATCGATTTACCATCAGCACCTGAAATCACAGGCTTATTCGTATCCTTGATGGGCAGGTCAGCCGATGGCCTATTGGAGATGTAAGCCGATGAGACATACCCCTTAATACTCTTGTCTTCCGTTTGTACAGGGTAAAAGACAAATTTATTTCCCTTGGATTCGTGATAGTCAAAATCCCCTGTGATGATCAAGCTTGTATTTGGCGGCACAAGCACTGCTCCTGCCGTAGTGCTTATTTCTTTCCTGATATTTGCACTGGATGTCGTCACAACTTTGTCTCCTGCCTTGAACCAATAAACAGAGTCATGCGTTTGGTCTGTCAGTGTGTATTCAAGATTTTTAAAGATGATATTTTCGGTGCTTTCCCGGTCATATTGAAAATCCGTTGTTTTGAATGGATATTTGGCCAGTTTTGTGCCATCCAAATAACTTTGCTTTTCTATCTCGGCAAAAACTTCCTCTTGGTAGGCATTAGGATTTATTTTACCGTTTTCCTGGTAAAGAGGACTGTTAACCGGTTTTGTCCCATTGTATGCCATGACAGGGAAATACCAATTTTCGATGACCCTGCGGCCTGCACCTTTGATCTTGGGCAAATCCCTTCTTGAATACATGCCACTCAGTACCTCGACGCCTGCCTCGATATTGTAGGCTATATCATTTTCCAGCTTTTTCTGGTCATACCCACTTTTATTGGTAAGCTGCATAAGACCGGTACCGCCATCGCCTGATATAATCGGTTTACCGACCTCATTAAATTGCCTCCAATCCCCGTTTTCCTGCGTAGCCACCGCTTTTACAACTTCAGGGGGGATTTCGGCCTCTATTGCGGCATTCGTCAGTAAGCAGTTAATCTGCTTATGGGAAGGATTCACATTGGATTGAATCTCACCGAATGATGAACACGCATTGGTTATTCCAGACTCCGCAAAAGCCTGTCCGTTGAACAAACCGAGCGTTAAACAGGTCAGTGCCCCAACCTTCATTAAAGGTATCTTCATCGATCGAACTCCAGTCTATTTATATTTAAATCTATAATAATAGTAACATGATAGACTGGTGATTTCAGGTATAAAAAGGTATATTCCCCTAAAATATCCCCATAGTACAAAAGGAGCTTACCCGCATTTTCGGGACAGCTCCTTTGTTTTCAACTCACACTATGTACAGTGTCGGATCAAACGATCACTTCCACCGTTTCCCTCGGCTTCCTTACAAGGCACATAATGCCCGGTATGATGAAGAAAATAAGCGGCCACACATGAAAGATCGTCAGAATGCCCGTAATGATCAATAAGATCCCGGCTCCCTTCGCTTTGCCGCCTTTTAATAGAAAGATAGCGATCAAACCGCCCGCCAATGCAATGAACAGCGATATGATTCCCGCCCATAGTATGCCCATGAACAACTTGATCGACATATCTACCTCAGACGAGGAAAACTCAGAATCTGTCATTAAAGAGTAGTCCATCATTTCTTTCATATCGATACTGTTGACATAAACGGCCGCTATGATCATCATGATTAAAAAAATCGCAGCGATACCTACGCCTATGATACTTAATACGAATTCCCATGTCCGTTTCATTTACTTCGCCTCCCTGGAAAAGTCACTTATATATACTACCCAATCTGTGAAGGAATAAAAGACTTTTATTCCTTACTCCTCAAATCGTATGAGGGTCCATTGTCTGACCAAATCCATTAACGCCCCCCTACCCTAACGACCAGAAGAAAGGGCAGTCAGTCATCCTTTTTTTCAATTGATCATGTAATTCATCTCTTTTAATTTCCAAATTATTCATCTTTGTCATATGTATATCGCCAATATTAAACATGAAGTCACCCCCCATTCCTGAAATCCCCAATAAAGGCAGTAAGTGCGGGCTGTTATTACGGATTTCCAGATTATCCCGTAATTAAATGATAACACGATAGTCCATAATACTGAACGCAAACAACATTTCAACAGGTATGAATAACCAATCCCCACCAAAGGAAATAGACTCTGTTTTATCAGAGCCTAGAGACATTCCTATTCAAGATTAACTCCACCAATTGTTCGACAGACGGTTCTTTCGGCATCATGTCCAATGTAAATCCATAGTCTTTAAGTCTATTGCCGGTACTTTCCCCAATTACCCCGATGGAGGCTTGGTTTAGCAGCCCTTCAACATCCACGTCTGCCTTTTTCCCATATTGCATCAGCATATCAACTGAATGCCGATTCGAAAATAGTACCGTTCCGACAGCTATCCCTTCCAGCATTCTCGGAAGGATTTCAAGAAATCTTTCATCGACGGATTTATCGACTGATTGAAAATAGTCTCCGTCCCCATGAGCCGGATCTCTGTTTCGATCTCCAACAACCAACAGGGTTCCGGCTTCCGACATCTCGGATTTGAGCTCGGCCATCAGTCCCCGTTGCTGTAAAGCCTTTTTCGATTTCCTTGATAACACATAAAGTTTAGAAGAAATCCGGCGGAAATCAATAGCATGTTCAGTAAGTGAATCCAAGAATCCATGGACACTTTCGGGAGAAGTGAAGAGAATCCGATCATACAAAAGAAATGAGAGCAGCTGACTTTCATCTATTTTCACTTTGGCCGCATTCCATTTAGGAAACTCGATGACTTCGCCGCCAAGCTCATGCAGGGTTTCTGCCAAGGAGCTTTTTGCCGTCCCGGTCCGGGCCACTAAAAATCGTTGCCCAAAAAGTGGCTTCTTTTCGAACCATTGCAGTTTTCCCCTTAGTGAAATGATATCCCCGACCAAGGTTATCGCAGGATTGCCAAGCGACCTTTCACTTACCCTTTCGACGATATCATCCAAGGTCCCCTCGACACTTTCCTGTCTTCCATAAGTGCCCCATTGTATGACGAGTGCCGGCGTATCCCTCGGCTTTCCATGATTGATCAAATTTTCGCGGATATACGGAAGGTTGGCCACACCCATATAAAAGGCAACCGTATCGATACTTTTCACAAGCCCGTTCCAATCCATATCCTTCTTCGTTTGGTCATGGCCCGTCACCATCGCAAAGGAACGTCCATAATCCCGATGCGTGACGGGGACTCCCGCGTACATGGATGCAGCAATGCTGGAAGTAACCCCAGGAATGACTTCAAATGGAATTCCCACATCTATCAACGATTCAGCTTCCTCCCCAACTCTTCCAAAAACGGATGGGTCCCCGCCTTTCAAGCGAACGACCCGATGCCCTGCCAATGCTTTGGAAACAAGCAGCTCATTGATTTCCCCTTGACTGATGCCATTCGTATAAGGTGTCTTGCCACAATATATCAATTCACAATCGATGGAGGCAGCCTCCAACAGTTTGGGATTAAGCAATCTGTCATATAAAATGATGTCCGCTTTTTCAATCGCTTTTTGACCCTTTACGCTAATAAGGCCCACATCACCCGGACCAGCACCCACAAAAAAGACCTTGCCCTTGGTCATGCCGAACTCACCCCTATCTGCTTGCTATTCCATGATAATATTTCACCAGCTCCACCATTGCACTGCCCATCCGCTGATCTTCAGGATATATGACCCGCTCGATCCCTTCATCGATTACAACCTGCGCCGTTACCTTTCCGACCGCAAGAGCGATTACATCTGATGCAAACAGGTCGGTTATCTTATCCTCCACACCTTGTTCACGGACAAATCTCATTAAATTTCGCGGCTGCGGTGCACTCGTGAACACAACCGAATCGATTTTGCCTTCAAGGATTTCTTGGATCAGCTGCTGCATCGTTTCTTTTTCGGGCGGTATATGTTCATATGGAAGGATTTCTTTATGTTCCACTTTTTGTTCATCCAACCAGTTCATCAAAAGAGGCGCCGGATCGCCGTGAAGCTGCAAAGCGACCTTTACACCTTTAGGCAGATGGCCTTCCAGATTGCGAACAAGCCCTGCCGTACTGCCATCATCATCCCGGATGAATGGCTGCAGGCCAAGCTTTTTCAGCATATTCACCGTTTTATAGCCCCTGGCTGCAATTTTCATGGACTTTAAAGCTTCAATGAAACGATCTCCCGCTTCCATCTTCACTGCCGTTTTATATAATAATTCCGTCCCCACTCCCGTCGTAAGGATGATCCAATCGAACTCCCCTGCCATCAACCGGGTGACATCCTCTTCCAAATGGGAATCATCAAGGAATACCGTCCCCTGTGCCGGGCGAACGAGCGGGACTCCTCCAAGGTTTTGAACGATTTTACTAAGTTCTTCCGTCTTCCGCGCTCCCAATAAAGCAACGGTCCTGCCATTAAGCTTACTCATCCATGCCCCTCCTATATGTACATTCAATTGAATCCATCTCACCCATTATACAAATTTTCAGTCTTTGAAACTATAAAAAACGAATTCCATATCAAAAATCAACGCTTTTTCTTTCTTTTATCCTATATAAATTCATTTTTCTTCTTATAAGTCCCATACTCGTGAGTTTCGGGCTTTTACTCGTAAGTTTGGAGCATATACTCGTGAGTTTCGGGCTTTTACTCGTAAGTTTGGATCAAATACTCGTGAGTTTGGAGCACAGTAAAAAAGCTGCCAGCAGTACACCAATTTTTCAACGATCTGACTTTTGTTAATTCTTGTTTAGTGCCCTTTGGGCAATATGCTCCTGTTCCTTTTTTACAAAAACATCATATTGAGTATTTTCATGGCGATTTTGAAAGTTTTCAGAGCCTAAATTCATAGGCGTTTTCGTTTTGAATCGTATGCCTTCCCTTTCCAATTTCGCAACCACTTTAAAATAATTTTCATTCCCGAATGCCGTATAAATACATGTCCAATATTTATAGGAAATTAGTTTGGCAGTTACTGCACATGCAATCACGAAGACTAGTATTCCAATCATTATATACATATTTTAGCTCCCTTTCATTTCGGACTTTTTCGAAAAGCCATCCCGTACACTATATTCTTTTCCATACATAACATTTCCTTTAAGTAAAAAAGGAGACCCAGTTTTGGGTCTCCTTCTTCATACATTATTTTTCCGGCACGTTACAAGATCCGTCCGTACAGGTGTCGCCTGTTGCTGGATCATTCACGATTGTAAGCGGATTTTCCTCCGCCCATACTTTTTTTAGCGTATCCAGGAATGCTTCCGTTGGCTGGGCGCCGGAGATTCCATACTTGCGGTTAATGACGAAGAATGGCACACCTGTAATACCAAGCAGGCTTCCTTCTTGCTCATTTCCCCTAACCTCTGCAGTGAATGCCGTGCCTGCCAGCATGGCCTCCGTCTCGGACTTTTCAAGGCCAACCTCTTCAGCCAAACTAGCCAATGTAGCGTGATCGCCAATATGTTTGCCTTCCGTAAAGTAAGCTTTAAATAGGCGTTCATTCATTTCTTTCTCTTTACCTTCTGATTCAGCAAAGTGCATCAAGCGGTGGGCATCGAACGAATTCGTTAAGACCACTTTGTCCAAATGATAATCGAGTCCCAATTCTTTAGCCTGTTGAGTCAGGTTTTGGCTGCTCGCTTCCACCTGCGCTGGAGACATGCCGTATTTCTTGGCCAGCATTTCATTTTGAGTCATATTGATATCCCGCTCAGCCTCTGGATTCAACTCAAAACTGCGAAATGAAACCTCTACCTCATCTTTATTTTCAAACTGATTTAACGCCTCTTCGAATCGACGCTTTCCTATATAACAGAACGGACATTGATAATCCGACCAAATTTCCACCTTCATGTAAAATACCTCCTCATTTTAAATGCAATCGCATTAAGCACATTATATAATCCTGGGTATCCTCTTGCAAGGATATTACCCCAGACACTCATTTTCAAAGTTGGTGAAATCGACTTTTTTCATGAATTCTTCCAATGTATAGCCCTTTAGCAGGCGCAATGTTTCCTTTTCGGCTTCGTTCATGATCTCCTCCAAGGCCGTATCGAGCTGCTTCCCGACTTCTCCGCATTCGCTCGTTTCCAAACAAACAAGGCATTCCGGCCGTACCGCTTGATACACATCGGCCAAAGTAAGCTGAGACGCAGGCACCTTCAAGCTATATCCGCCTTCCCGTCCTTCCTTCGTTTCGACGATCCCCGCAGCTGCAAGCTGGGCCATCACCTTTCTTAAAAAAGTGGCGTGTGACTTCACCTTTAAGGCGATTGCCGAACTTGTCAGGAGCTTTTCACTTTGTGCGAGCCAAACCAGAGAGTGAATGGCAATAGCAAACCGCGGCGGCCCGATTTGATTGTTTCGATTACCTGAAGACATGATTATCCCCCCTTACACCCTATCCATAGTAAGGCCATTATACTATGTTACGTGCTCCCGAACAAATGTCGCCGTTTCCGTTTTTTTCGATCGCAGCGCAAGATTTCCATCCTTTTGCCGGGGTTTCCAATTCTACTGAATGATTTGTACATTTTCATATAAATAAGCTTCTTCGGGTGCCTTTATTTTCTTCGACGCTTTTAAATCGATCACAGGTACGGGTTCCCCTTTATAGTTTCCTTTTTTTAATGTCCCTGTAATCGTATACCAATCATTCGTCTTCATTCCTTCCACATTCCCGTTGACCATATATCCGTATAACGTCGCATCGACCACACAGCAGGACATGGAGAGGCGGGAGATGGCCATTTGTTTTTTCGTAAATGCATCCTCACGGTATATGAAACCCGAAATCTCTATTTCCTTCCCCTCGATCGTATCGAGGTTGTTCAGTAAATCATCCAGCACTTCAAAATAATTATCATCGGTTACAGAGATCTTCTCCCCATTCGCATGTTTCCCTGAATCATATGAACTTACCATCTGTGCCTGCTGCTTCGCCAGCCCCCTTTTCGCCAGCACTTCACCGCTTAATGTAAAATCGGTCAAGATGAAGCCCAGAAGAATCGGAATGAAGAACAAACTATATTTCAGGATCAGTGCGGACGCGGAAGACTCTCCATTCGATCCGCAATCACAATGATGTCCACCTTGTTTTTGTTTTTTCATTCGGATAAGGCTGATCACTAAAAAGGCAAAAAGCGCCGCCAATGCATATGGAATCATTTTGGGTGCAATCAATTTCGTTAAATATCCTGAAACATACAATTTAAAGATCATGAGACCCAGTCCAAGCAGCAGCAATCCTTCAAGTCTTTGGATAAATAAACGTTTCATCAGAAGCCCCCCTTACTGATCAATCCGCCTGCAATCAGACATAGGCTGAAGACGACTGCGAAAACAAGCAGGACATACGTGACGACGAAGCTCCGCTTAAAACAGGACATCATGATCAGGACATTTTTCAAATCCAGCATGGGACCGAATACAAGGAAACCGAGTATGGAGCCTGGCAGAAAGCTATGGGAAAAGGAGGCGGCAACGAATGCATCAGCTGATGAACAGAGTGAAAGCACAAATGCGATTCCCATCATCAATGCCGTGCCTTTCATTGGCGCCTGGCCAATATCGGCCATCACGGACCGATCCATAAACACTTGAAATACACTGGCAAACAAGGCCCCGATGATAAAGTATCTGCCGACCATAAAAAACTCCTGTGAAGTATGTTCAATGAAGCTTGTCCATTTACTGGACCGGATATCATGTTCATGCCCGTGAACCAGTTCGATTTTATCCTCTTTCACCACATCTCTCGTACTGAATATATGAATGAATAAACCTACGATTATGGCCGTCAGGACACAAAGAATGATTCTTCCATATAGAATTGCCGGATTATTTTGGAACGCATAATAAGTGGAGCCGAACACGATGACATTCAATATTGGGGCAGTTACGAGCAAGACCACACCTGCATGGACCGGGACACCCTTTTGGATCAATCTCCGGACGACCGGGATGATTGCACATTCGCAAACCGGAATGACCAGCGCCGCCCCTATCGCAGCAAAAATGGCCGTCAGGGGTCTTTTTGGGATCATCCGCTGAATGATTTCTTCACTGATGAACAATTGGATGAACGATGAGGCAATGGCCCCCAGGAACAGGAAAGGAATCGATTCTAAAAACAATCCCAAAAACACGACGAACACAGAGTGAAGCATCGGGAAAGCTGAGAAATCAATCGCTTCGGGAATGAATACATCGCCTAGAAAAAAGAATGCCAGCATCAAGAACAGCAGAACCACTAACAGTAAATTTCCCGTGTATCGTTTCAAAAGCATATTCTACCACCTCGCAAATCATAATTATTACGATTTAAGTTTGGATTCGGTCTAGTATATGCTTTTGATAGGATGAACAGAACAAGATAAAAAGAGAATGGAAGACATTCCCCACCCTCATTTATTTCTTCGATATAGATCCCTGCTCTTGTAACCTTCCCCTAAAATCGTTTTCATTTCCTGGCGCCGTTTCACTTGGGTCGCCTCCTGTTTTGCACTATACACGTAACGGGCCCAATCCTTGCGATACCCCGGGGTAAGTGATTGATAGAACGCAAGCAAATCAGGAGAATCCTGCAAATCTTTCTCAATTTCAGAAATCATTTCGATATAATCATCTACTGATTGGCTTGCTTTAGTAGATGGACGGTTCCTATTTTTCGAATCTTCTTTCAGTCCGACTACCGTAAAGACATCATCCAACCCGACCATACGTGCAAACTTCAGGTCACTCGAGCCAACATAACCGTCATCATCCGCACCAAGGCCTTGCATCAGATCATCACGATGAATATATGTAGCATATTCTTTATTACCTTTCTTGGGGTAAGCCAAAAAAATATAGCCGTTTTTACTCAAATGATTTTTCTCGATCACCTTATCCACGATTCCTTTTAAAGAATCCATATCCAATACAAAAGCAAATATAAGATCATAGGCATTTTCAGTAAGCTCTGTATCGTAATCCGGCAGTTCTGCTAAATAATCCGCCCCGGCTGGCAGATTCAAGACTGCCACCCTTTCATATTTATGTAAATTCAGTTTTTCTACTATTGTTTTAGCCATTGGCATTCACCATCCTCGTTCATTTTGTCCATCTTCAGTTTATTAGCTCCCCATAGCGTTAGCAACTATAGTCTATCCCATATAATAAGGAAAAAGACGATGTGTAAACACTCCGACTTTTTTATATAATCATTTCTAGGAAAATATTAACTGTGCTATAATTCAGATATAATCAATTCCAATGTTCAGCTTCTTTTAGTTTCTTTTCCCTTTGAATGCCAACTTACATTTTCCTGTTCATCATAGGAAGCCCGAGACGTCGCATTCTTGTAAATGAAGCGAAACATTCTAAGTAGGCATAAACTTAACTTTTTTGCATAGGCATGATAGGGTATCAAAGCTCGGAAAAATGCAGTCCCTGGAAGTACAGACCTGACTTCAGATCTGCATCTCTTCCACAAGATAGCATAAAAGCCAATCTTTGAACCAATGTCTTACACTTGAAACATGCTTTTTTTGTACAATCGAAAATATATTTTACGATTTTTCCCAAATAGAAACCTTCCTTAAATGCATAGTATAGTATCACACCCCTGCCATCACATTCATATTCCACCATTGAATTAAAATCATGATCCTTTTAAAATCATTGTGTTTTTTAATAAGTTCCACATCGTATCACCTTAGTTTTTTTGCATTCTTTATGCAGTCAGATATCCCTTTATTTTTTTCCTATATCAAAAATTCAGTGACGCTTTCATTTGGGAGTATCACAAAAGGGGAGTTCTCATGAATTTTATCGAGTATGATTTGCTATTCGAATCAAGAAAACAGTTAATAGAGGAAATTACGGAGTTGGATGAAAAAATGCTCCACCATAAGCCAGCACCTGAAGTATGGGGCATCGCCCAAATTTGCCATCATTTATACCTTACGGAACAGGTTTTTACAGAAGCCATAGCAAATGGCATTCGGGAAAGGGATTTTAATAATATCATTCAAAAAAACATTTACCTGGTTACTAATAGAACAAAGAAATTCGTAGCCCCTGACATCGTTTCACCCTCTTCAACCCCATTTCAATTATCGAGCCTTATGGATTTGCTGGGAGAATCAAGGGATCGATTATTACAGGTTCTTTATGATATGGATTCAGATATCTTGTTAAATAGAAAGAAAGCCAAGCATCCCCTGTTCGGGGACCTTTCATTGGATCAATGGATTGAATTATTATCCTTACATGAACAAAGGCATATCAAACAGATACAAGAAATAAAGTCCTCCCTTATATAAGCCTTTCATGACAATGGCAACTTTTAAATCGATTTCCAAACAAAGAGACCACTTCATTTTGTGGTCTTTTTCATGCATCCTATGAAACGAACTCAACTTTCGGGGCTGCACCAATATGATAGATGGACAGAACCCATATTTCCTATTCTGGCATCAAGATGATACTTTTAGTTTCCTTTTGATTTGTGTTGCGAAGATTTCAAGACAGATTGCAATCATCAGGATAAAATAAGTGATTGCTCCAATTTCACTCAAGTCGAAGTAAAACCCACTTGCCATGAACATATCGAAGCCGATTCCTCCTGCGCCTGCCGCTGCGCCCATTGCGACCGCCACTGCAAAATTGATTTCAAAGCGCATGAAAGTCCATGAAATGATATAAGTGATCGAAGATGGAATGATGACTTGGAACACGATTTGCCACCAATTCGCTCCGCTTGCTTGCAGGGCTTCTATAGCACCTTTATCGATTTCCTCGAAGGATTCCGAGTAGGCCTTTACAAGGTAACTTATGGAGTGAAACGTCATCCCTATAACTGCCGCTACACTGCCCAACCCTGCAGCGACTGCAAAAATGAGGACCCATAACACGGTAGGCACGGCTCTAATCAGGGCGACGGATCCCTTTATGACAACCGATAATGACTTGGAAGAGATATTTCCAGCCGCTAATAGTCCCAACATCAGGGCAAAGATTGCACCAAATATTGTCGTTAAGAATGCTAAACCTAATGTAACCGACACCTGATAAAGCGCTTGGGTGAAGGTAAAGTGCTTCAAATGCGGCTCAAAAAACATGGTCTTCAAATTATCGACGGTCAATAATAGCGCGTCCCACAGTTTAACATCCTTATAATCAAAACTGGCAAAAGCGTATATGGTCAAGACTGCTAGTACCAGCACACTCAACCTAATGGCGATCGAGGATTTCGAGAAGGGCTTTTTGGATAGTCGTTCAAGCAGCATTTTATCTATATCCTGGCCAGTAGGAGAAGGAAATGGTTTGATCGGACCCTCAGCCTGCATCATAAAATCACCCTCCTCACATAATTTGAGATCAATTCAATACATACTATCGAAATGATGATCGTTATGACGACAAGACTGGCAATGTCATAACTCAAGTTTTTATAATAAAGATTAAACGTAAAACCAATACCCGATCCTGTAAGCAGTCCGACCAATGTTGCATTCCTGATATTCGTTTCTATCATAAATAGTACCCAGCTGATCATTTGCGGAATTGCTGAAGGGATGACAGACTGCGAAATGACGGTTAGATAACTTGCACCGGTAGTCTGCAAAGCTTCTACGGAACTGCAGCTCACTTCATCGATCGTTTCAATGAAAGCTCTTGTTAAAAAACCGAAAGATCCAAAAAACAAGGCAAAATAACCGGTCAAGGAACTTTGTCCGAATGAAAATAACAGAACTAACGCCCATATTGAGACATCAATATTTCTAAATAAAACGGCTACCCCGCGGCTAAACCCACCAAAGAAAGCATTCACCCTTGTCGTATTGGAACCCAATATCGCAAATACAAAGGCCAATATTCCCGCGAGTGTGGTTGCAGCAACGGATATTAAAAGCGTTTCTTTCAGCTTTATCAAAATGTCCGGGAGTTTGGCAAGGGAATCCTTTGTTGGATAAAAATTAGATAACGACCATTGTATGGCCTTAGGAACAGAAGTAACCCCTTTTGCGATGCTGAATTCTGTAATGATAATGGAAACAGCCGTCGCAGCCCCTATAAGCAAAAACAATGCAAGTGAATTTCTTCTCTTTTTTGCAAAAACATCAGCCGACATGGGAACCTCCCAAATCAAAAATCAATTTCCCTTCATCTGATCCATAAATCTGGTGGATATCATTTGAGGTAATATTTTGAGTCGTGCCATTGAAAACAATCTTCCCGCCATTCACACCGATGATTCGATCCGAATATTTCAGGGCAACATCGACTTGATGCAGGTTGACCACGACTGTGATTCCCATGGAAGTGCAGATATTCCTTAAATGATCCATGATCACTTTGGAAGAATTCGGGTCAAGGGAGGCAATCGGTTCATCGCATAATAGCAATTTAGGATTTTGGATAAGCGCCCGCGCAATACCAACCCGTTGTTTCTGGCCTCCGCTCAACTGATCGGATCTTTTATAGATCAGATCTTCCAGACCGAGAATTTGGAGAACTTTAGCAGCCTGAAGTTTCTCCTCTTCACTATAAAGGCCAAGGATTCCAGCCAATGTAGATTTATAGCCTAATCGTCCATGCAGGGTATTTTCAATCACACTTAGTCTATTTACAAGATTGTAATGTTGAAAAACCATCCCTATTTTCCTGCGTACTTTCTTTAACTCTCTTTTATTCACCTTGTATACATGATCATTATCAAAAATGATTTCTCCGCTAGAAGCATCGATCATCCTATTGATGCATCGCAGAAGAGTTGATTTCCCTGCTCCAGATGGCCCTATGATGGAAACGAACTCTCCTTCCTTCACAGTGAAGTCAATATTGGATAACGCCTTTGTACCATTTCCAAAATGCTTTGAGACATTTTTCACTTCCAATAATGTTTTCATGTATGATCCTCCTGCATTTTACTGCCTTTATTTAGATAATTCCCGAATTGGATTGAACCAATCATCCTCAACTTCCACCATTTTCTCTTTTCCGCTCACCCGTTTAAATAGACCTGATGATTTAGAATCTTCCGGTACAAAAACTTTCTCGTTATTAGCCATTTCATCGGACATCAACGTTTCAAGAATTTTTTCACGTGTTTCCTCACTGACTAATTCGGTGTTGACAACGAAAGGTGCATTCAGAACCGGAGTCACTGAAATGAGTGAGAATGTTTTATCTACAACTGTGTTGAAGGGTTCAGCTGCATCCTTCTTTACCTTATACACGGCACCTGCTTTATTCTCTTCCCCATCAGCCAGCACTACATAATTATTGACACATGTGTCACAAAAAGCCGCCACTTCCGCTTTCCCGGTCAAAAGATTAACAGCCGATCCTTGGTGTGAACCGCCATATAGCACTTCACTGAAGAATTTATCTTTCCCGCCTTCCAATAGGTCCTCGGCCTTTAATTCCTTAAACTTATCTTGCTGCGAAAAATAATCAACGATTCCTGTGGAAGGAACTTTGAAGCCGGATGTAGAGCTATTTGATACGAAAGAGAACTTTTTCCCTTGGATACCATCAATCATGTATTCGCCGTTGATTTTATAGTCATCTGCATTTTGAACGGCCAGCCAGCTATTATAGACTGCATCATCCAACGTACCTGATTCACCGCTTGGAACAACTAGAGGTTGAACACTATCGTTTTTGTTGTTTGCTTCAATATATCCTTGCGCTCCCAGGAATGCTAAATCTGCGTTTCCATTAGCAATTGCCTCGATTGCAATGTTATAATCCGTAGTGGTCTTATGTTCGACTTTCATTCCTGTGGCATCCTCCAGGATTTTCCCGATTTCATCGCGGGCTTCCCCTAAATCTTCCCCGGATTCATTTGGCAGCCATGCCACGGTTAATGTATCATCTTCATTTGCACCTGTTGAACTAGTGGAAGAACAGCCTGTGAACACCAGCAAAATAACTAACATCAATATGGACATCATCGATTTTTTCACGTTAAATCTTCCCTCCCATTTAAAAGATCTTTTCTTATTTCAGTCACTTCCCATATAACAATACCGGTACAATGCTAACCTGCCGTTAAGGCGGCTGAATATTCAGTAAAATTTGTGTGAATTCGCCGTTAAATTTTTTGAATAGCTTGAGTGAAACATCCATTCTGCATGCTATATTCTTTATTTACTAACCGATTCATGAACTCCAAGTCATGAAAAATGCCCAGCATTGTCGTCCCTTCGTTCATTAGCTGTTCCAGCAGGGTTTTCACCTTCACTTTAGAATCGTGATCCAAACTTGCAGTCGGTTCATCCAGCAGGAGGAGACGCGGCCTTTTCACCATTGCCCTTGCTATATTTAACCTCAGCTTCTCCCCTCCTGAAAAAGTAGCAGGGTAGCTGTCCCATAGCTCTTTTCCTATTTCAAAGTGGTCGAGGATTTTTTCCGTTTCGATATTGGCCATTTCCCTGGTCCTTCCCATTTCAAGGATGGCACCGGTAACGAGCTGCCTTGCTGTAGTTCTTGGCATGACATTTAAAAATTGGGATACATAGCCTATCTCATGCTTACGCAGGTAAATCATTTCCCTTTCAGCAGCTTTTGCCAGATTAATCGCACCATAGTGGGAAGATTCATACCAGATGTCTCCTTCTTGAACCCGATAGGTACCATAAATCGATTTCAGGATTGTTGATTTTCCGCTGCCGCTCTTGCCTGTAATGCCAATGAATTCGCCTTTTTTCACTGTGATCGTAATGTTGCTGACCGCATGGATTTTCTTGCGTTGATTATGTAAAATAAAGGACTTGGATAAATCTTTGATCTCCAATATGTTCTCCACTTTGCCACCCGCTTTCTAAAATTCAGATCCTGTAATTCGTTTTTTGAATCAATTTTCCGTCTACAATCACAGTTGTTATGACAGGGAAATCACCTGAAATTTTTTCAATGATAAGAATGTCAGCCTTTTTCCCTTCGTGAATCGATCCAATTTCGTCCTCCATCTTGACTGCCTTTGCGGGATTAATCGTAACTAGCTTAAACATATCGACAAGATCCATCCCATGGTTTTCGACCAATTCAAACATTGAATGCAGCAGTGCCGCAGGGTAATAATCACTGCATAATATGTCTATGCTTCCATCCTGAATGGTTTCAGAGGCACTTAAGTTCCCGCTGTGAGAACCTCCCAAAAGCACATTTGGTGCACCGGCTATGGTATACATCCCCATATCATGGGCCTTACGGGCAATTTCAAGTGTGATTGGAAATTCACTTATACTCGTTCCAAAGCTGTGAACCAATTCAAGCTTCTCTATTGAATCATCATCATGTGAGGCAACGGCAATATTATTTTCCCTTGCTAGAAGTGCAATTTCCTTCATTCTTTCAATCGTCAGCTTTTCTTTCACTTGATGAGTCCGGATCATCACATCAATGGCTTCATCACTATAATTGTTATACCCCCTTAAAGTGTTTCGATATATCTCTAGATGCCGATACTGCCCTTGTCCTGGAGTGTGGTCCATGAATGAGACCAGATGCACTTTCTTTTCGGAAACATATTCTTTTAAACTATCAATATCCTCCAAATTATCGATTTCATACCGGGCATGAAACCGATGACGGACCAGGTGCTTCATCGTATGTGTTTGATCAATTAAGTCGATGAGCTTCCTTACATTCTCAGGCTCCCGAATTGGCTTATATGCGTATTCAGTCGATTTATAGAGCGACAGGGAATGAAACATGGTCGTGATCCCGTGCGTGATCAGTTCCTTTTCCGTTTCTCTTAAGCTCAAATGAAAATTCATTAAAGAAGTCGGGCGCGGCGCAGTCATATGTTCAATATAATCCGAATGGAGATCGATGAAACCAGGTGAAACATATCCACCCAAAGCATCCAGCACTTCCATCTCAGGACTCTTTTCTATTTCCCCCACAGGTGCAATCCGGCAAATTCTATCATCCTTAATTAAGAGATCATGGTCCATCAGGATCGAGTCTTCCGTTATTATTTTTCCATTTTTAATCAGCAACAATGTCTCTTCCCCCATTTTCCTTTAGTTTCTTTTACAGCAGTGAGTGTACTAATTGTTGGGTATAAGGATGCTGTGGATCTTCGAGTATTTGATCTGTTAAACCTTGCTCGATTACTTTACCCTCCAGCATGACGAGCGTACGGTCTGCAAGCATTCGGATTACGCCCAAATCATGGGATACCAATACAATGCTGATATTCAAATCTCTTTGGAGACCTTTAATTAGATCCAATACACTTGCTTGAACGGATAAATCCAAACCCGTGGTGACCTCATCCAAAAGCAGTATGGGGGGATTGTTGGACAATGCTTTGGCTATCTGGACCCGTTGCTGCATTCCGCCTGAGAAATTCCTTGGTTCTTCTTTCATTCGATGAATGGGAATATTGACTGCTTCAAGGAGCTCGGCGCCTCTTGTTTCCATGCTGCCAACATGTCTGTTCCCAGCTGAAATCAACTTTTCGGCTATATTGCCTATAGAGGAGAAATCCATTTTCAACCCTAGAATCGGGTTTTGATAAACCTTCCCCATCAGATGGTTTCGAACGAATCTTTTTTTCTGGGCAGACTCCATGAATAAATTCTTTTTTCCATCCTCAAAGCCAGCTACATACATTTCTCCATCTGTTACTTCATCGTCAAAATATAAACTTTTCATTAAAGTGGATTTTCCGCTGCCGCTTTCCCCTACAATTCCGAGAACTTCACCGTGATACAAATCAAACGTCACATCTCTACAGGCATATACCGTCCCGCATCCATGACAATAGTTTTTCGCCACTTTTCCCGATTTCATATGTTTACAAATTGAACATCCGCTACCGTACTGTTTGTTCATTTGTTTAACCGATAATACGGGTACCTCAAGCACAGACATTTAATTCACTCCCAATGATTGTTTTTGATTGACCATTTCAAGGCAATTGCTAGTATCATTGCATTGGAAATACGTTTCCCCTGATTCCTCATCAACAAGTTCATCCAAAAACACATCATTGGACCCGCAGAGAATGCAAGCATGATTTGTAAAGGACTCGATTTCAAATTCATAATCATCAAATGCCAAAGATGATACATTTGTATAAGGAGGTACTGCATAAACCTTTTTCTCCCTGCCTGCACCTAACAAAATGAGCGCTTCACTTTCGTCCAGCTTGGCATTATCGAATCTTGGTATGGGACTTGGTGCCATGACATACCGGTCGTGGACCATAACCGGATGGTCTGCATCCGTCGCCATTATTCCGTACTTCATGATTTGTTCAAATAACATAAGCCATGCTCCGCTATACTCTCTCTCAGCATGAAGCTTTTTCGTTTCATGTTCGCTCGGCTCAAAGTTCCTTAAAGGTTCCGGTAATGGAACTTGAAGAATTAAAATTTGGTCTCGTTGCAACGGCACTTCCGGCACCCTGTGCCTGGACTGGATTAAAGAGGCATCCTTTGTGTTATCCGTTGTCCTTACCCCAGTGGTGTCAGATACGAGTTTTTTTATGTTAACGGCATTAACGGATTCATCCGAGCCTTGGTCGATCACCTTAAGGACGTCATCCTTTCCGATCAATGACAATGTCAACTGCAGGCCGCCCGTGCCCCAACCACGCCCAATCGGCATTTCCCTTGAAGCGAATGGGACTTGATAACCGGGAATGGCAATCGCCTTCAGTGTCGCCCTTCTAATTTCCCGTTTCGACCCTTCATCAAAGAATGCAAAATTATAGGTTTTATTCATGCAATCCAACCTCCTGCTCTGCGGTCTTATCTTTTGACTTCCGAATGCTATCAAGCTTGGATTGGAACGTAACATAATGAGGCATCTTCAAATGGGAGATGAAACCCGTTGATTCCACTGAATCTATATGATAAAGGACGAATTCCTCGTTGTGACTTGGAAACTCCTTGTTGGGTTTTTCCAGGCAATTATCCAGGATGCCCATTGCGATTGCTTTGGTTTCATTTTGTCCCATGCACATGCCATAGCCAACTTCAAACTCCATTTCTTTTTTGCCTTGTTCTTTCTCTACCGTAAGCGGAATGAGCATCTCTACCTCCGTTGCTGTAAAGTCCCCAATAAAATAGCTATCTTCCTCTTGCCCTTCGTCCAGCAGCGGGTGATCGACATGGACGGGCAGCTTGCCTACGCGTAGCTCTCCTACTGTCGGGTGCAGTGCACCATATCCACGAATGACTGCATAAGCAAGTGATGTCACTGCACCGGTTTGGCCTCTTGTTAAAACTTGCAGGCGCTCACTCCGCATTGAAGGAAACTCCAGACTTTTCCTAGTAACATCCCCAGGCTGCAAATCATTGTTTTCACAGCTTGCTAATAAGCCTTCACTTCTTAAGTAGTCCAAAACTTTAGTCAGGGAGTTTAAATCAGCCGTATCGTTCTGATATTCTGTTGAATGATTTTCTTCTTGAAAAGCCCGTAACCAATCTTGAATGCTTAGATCCGATTCATTTTCCAGCTCCGAATCTAGTAATCGATGCGTATAATCGGTCGTGGCACCTAAAATCTGTCCGCCAGGTATATCCTTAAAACTAGCTGAAATCCGCCGTTCCACTTTCATATTTTCAGAACTGATCACTCGTGAAACATGTTTTCGCGGCAAAGTTGATCGATAGGCCCTCAAGAGGAAAACAGCTTCTTCCGGATTGCCTTCAGCCTGTTTAATGGCTAGTGCAGCCAGTGATCGATCATACAAACTGCTTTCTGACATAACCTGATCAATCAGCCCTCTCATCCCAGCTTCTATCTTATGCAGCTCTATAGCCGTCCCTTTTTTGACCCGTTCATACTTTAAGCGTTTGATGGATTCCTCAATCGCCTTTGTTCCGCCCTTTACTGCAACATATCCCATATAATCTCACCTCCATTTTCCTTGATTTCAGTCGTTCTCGGTAAAGCTATTAAACGATCTTGTCGATCCACAAAATACATATCGATTCCTAAAGGGAATTCTATGTTTTTTTCGTTCCTTACGCCAAGCCAGGCGGAGACGTTCGGAAGGCTTATGAATGATTCCTCTTGAATTCCCGGTCCTGAAAGGATCATTGAGTCCCCCTTCGTTACATCCGGCACTTCCAGAATGATCATCGCCGATTCATGGGGGTTCAACAGATTTCCTACCTTTGCTTTATTTATCGCTTCCTTCATTTGCTCCTCGGAGGCATCATGTAAAATAAAGATGAAATCCGCTTCCGGCAAATCGACAGGCTTTGAATAAGTAAGCTGATTGATCATTCTTGACACCGCCTCCCCCTCCTTTGCAATGACCTTAAACGTCACTTCAGGGTCAAGTACAGTAAGTGCAAGCAGGATGGTCGAAGATAAGCATTCCATTTGAACATCCAATGTCCTGGCTTCCCTTTCCAAAACCACTAAAGTTCCAGGTCTTGAAGTCGCCGTTACAAGCTTTCTATAAACAGTTTGTATATCATGAACTACATCCAAATTCATTGCTTTCCCCCCTTATTGAACATCCATTGTTTCAAAGTTGACCTTGGTTCTTAAGATTGATCGATTCAGCTCTTGAAGATTTTTCTGTATATTCTCCTTCTCATTTTCCAAAACATGTGACCATGATCTCGTTTCGCCAAGATCAGCCTGATAAGCAGCATCAATGATAGCTAAACGATGTGCCAGCTCTTCCCGATGTCCCATAACGATGCCAATCCCGATTGACTCCTGAATTTGGACCGTGCATTCAGTCACCAGCATTTCCCCAAGATAAAACAAGCTCTTTTTTGCCGTTTCCCTTGTCTTTAGCAACACAAGGGCACTCTCTGGCTTTTGAATGACGGTAACTTTATATTTCATTGCTATTTCCTTGGCAAATTCCTTCGCAATGTCCTCAGAGCCTTGAATCAAAATCTCGGTTCTTTCCCTTCTTCTCATTCCAATGGCCTCCAATGTTTTAGTTTCCCGCTACATCTTCAATGTATCTTGTTGCCAAGTGAACGTACGTTAAGAAAGAGTAAATCTTTGTATGAAATTTGTTAAAGCCGGACCTGCACTATTCAAAATTTCGTGCCATTACTCGTGAATTCGAGCTTTACTCGTGAGCTTCGTACTTTTACTCGTGAATTCGAAGCATTTACTCGTGAGTTCCGTACTTTTACTCGTGAATTCAGAGCATTTACTTGTGAATTCGAGCGATATCTCGAATGGAAGTTTTTATATAACATATGTGAAACAATCGCTTCGATAGATTATGACCGTGTGCTCAAGGACTTGATTGCTCCGCTTATCCCGGCATAACGATTCCACTTGCAAAAGTGGAATTAAACTTGAACACTGCAAAATATCCCGTTCGACAAGAGTAGGAAAAATCACGTTCAGTGTGCTGCTGCTGGATCCGAATTCCACAAAACCACGCTGCCTATAATACTGAAACATAGAGGTAATGTCAGGACCGTCATTTTGAATTTCAGGAAATGTTGATTTTGCTACAAAAGATGTATGAAGAGCAATCGGGAAATCGTCCATTAACCTAAGCCTGCCAATTTTAAAGACCTTGTCATCCCTGTCCACCTCGAGGCTTTGAAAAATCTTCTGATCGTAAGAAATTTCTTCGCAAAAAATTGTACTCGTTTGAAAGGAAAACTGGAATTCTTTCATTTTCTCGGTGAAACTGACATCTCCGGATAGAATTAACGGAATTTGCTTCTTGCTTTCCTGGACATAACTTCCCTTACCTTGCTTTGAATAGATAAAGCCTAAATCTTGAAGCTGCTCGTATGCCTTCCTGACAACCATTCTTGGAACATTAAATTGATCAGCGAGTATATGCTCCGAAGGTAACTTTTTATCCAATTGAAAGGTCCCACTCTTAATTTCCGATATTAAATGATCCACTAAAAAGTTTTTTTCCGCCAACAGAAATCCCCCTTTAAATATTAGATCAGCCCAATACCCATTTTTCCTTGTTAATGTCAGTGTAATGAGAAAATATGAAGCTACCATGATTTTCTTGTAAAAAAAAAGTCCTGGTCAATTACCAGAACGAAAGGGAATACTTTTTTTATGGACCTTTTCAATACAACTCCTGCATCGTTCAGTCTTTCAAAATGCTCATCCAGCATATGATCAGGTCGCTTTCACAGCAAAATTCCTGGTTTCATAGATCGATATTTTTCAATACGACATCAGTAATGGACATGCTTTTTTTCCTTAATTTCAAAGCATCCACACATTCCTTTCCTGGGCTCATACTGCCAAGCAGAATCGGGTTCTCCCCATAATCCCCATGAAAATCCGAACCTCCTGTCTTAATGAGATTATATTGATCTGCATATGAAATCGCTCTTTCCTCTTCTTCATGACCATGATGCGGATGAAGAACTTCAATCCCTTCAAGCCCTGCTTCTACAAGATCAGGAATCATTTCGAAGCTCCCGTATTGTCCAGGATGAGCAAGGACCGGAACGCCCCCGGCAGCACGAATCGCCTTCACAGCAAGGATGGCATCCACATACTCCATAGGAATAAAGGCAATGCCTGGCTCTTCTCCATTTTGGCCGCGACTGAAGATCTTCTTATACAAATCTCCATAGATAGAATCCGTATACCCCGATTCCCTTAGCGCCAGCATAATATGCTGTTTATAAACACCGGTTCCTCCCTTGAATTTAGAAACCTGATCCCAAGTTATTCGATATCCTGCATGAATCAGCCGTTCCACCATTTTTTCAGAAGCTGCATTCCTCTTATGAATCAGCGGATTACATAGCTCCTCAAGCGCCTTATGACCAGGCTCAACAAAATAGCCCAAAATATGTACACGCCTTCCTCTTGCAAAGTCATAACCAGAAACTTCTATACCAGGAATGATTTCGATTCCTACTTCCTTCCCATGTTCCACCATCTCTTGCACTCTCATCGTTGTATCGTGATTCGTAATCGCTAAATGGCCAATGCTCTCCCTTTTTGCAACCTCCAATAGTTCTTCAAAAGAACTGGAACCATCTGAAATGTTCGTATGACAATGTAATTCAACCTTCATGCCAATCCCCCCATTCTTTTTCGTTACACATCATCATTTTAACTTAGTGCCATGTCGGTCCCGTTAAGAAGATGTAAAAAAACGTAAAGGTGTAAAAGCCACACAGTTTGGTGAAAATACTTAAGAATTTAAGGCAGTGGACAAATAAACATCCGAGTTGATTTCAGAAAACCTTTCCCTTTCCCAGGAGTGTCGCAATTTCCTTCAATCCAATTAGGATTACAGGAAAAAACCTTTAAGGACAGTCCTAGATCCTTTTTTAAAGTCATGCTTTAGGATGAGAACAGCTTGTTGTTTTTTCTAATAAAAACGTTCGAGTTGATTGGGCAGACTAAAGCAGCTCTATCTTTTAAAACAAAGTTGATTGGAGCGGAGGGTGCGAGACTCCTGCTTAGAAAAGCGAGTCCAAGGGAGACCCCGCAGGCGCAAAAGCGCCGAGGAGGCTCCCGGACCGCCCGCGGAAAGCGAGTGACTGGAGAGGAAATCAACGTTCTCATTTTACAAACACCCTCATAAAAACTGATTGGCAAACAATGATTATCTAGTTTGTAGACAAAAGCAGCCCTATCTTTTAAAACAAAGTTGATTGGAACGGAGAGCGCGAGACTCCTGCTTAGAAAAGCGAGTGACTGGAGGGGAAATCAACGTTCCCATTTTACAAACTCACAAAAAAACTGTTGGCAAACAATGATTATCTAGTTTGTAGACAAAAGCAGCTCTATCTTTTAAAACAAAGTTGATTGGAGCGGAAGGCGCGAGACTCCTGCGGGAAAAGCGTGTCCAAGGGAGACCCCGCAGGCGCAAAAGCGCCGAGGAGGCTTCCGGACCGCCCGCGGAAAGCGAGTGCCTGGAGAGGAAATCAACGTTCTCATTTTACAAACTCACAAAAAAACTGATTGGCAAACATTGATTATCTAGTTTGTAGACTAAAGCAGCTCTATCTTTTAAAACAAAGTTGATTGGAGCGGAGGGTGCGAGACTCCTGCTTAGAAAAGCGAGTCCAAGTGAGAGCCCGCAGGCGCAAAAGCGCCGAGGAGGCTCCCGGACCACCCGCGGAAAGCGAGTGCCTGGAGGGGAAATCAACGTTCCCATTTTACAAACTCACATAAAAACTGTTGGCAAACAATGATTATCTAGTTTGTAGACAAAAGCAGCTCTATCTTTTAAAACAAAGTTGATTGGAGCGGAAGGAGCGAGACTCCTGCTTAGAAAAGCGTGTCCAAGGGAGACCCCACAGGCGCAAAAGCGCCGAGGAGGCTCCCGGACCGCCCGCGGAAAGCGAGTGCCTGGAGAGGAAATCAACGTTCTCATTTTACAAACACCCTCATAAAAACTGATTGGCAAACAATGATTATCTAGTTTGTAGACAAAAGCAGCCCTATCTTTTAAAACAAAGTTGATTGGAGCGGAAGGCGCGAGACTCCTGCTTAGAAAAGCGTGTCCAAGGGAGACCCCACAGGCGCAAAAGCGCCGAGGAGGCTCCCGGACCGCCCGCGGAAAGCGAGTGACTGGAGGGGAAATCAACGTTCCCATCCACAAACCCACATAAAAACTGTTGGCAAAAGAAGTCATGTTCGTTCGTTTTTTTTAGCTTCCTGCCCTGTAGCGGATTTTCCATCTAGCTGAAATAAAATCAAAATAAAACCATTAAAAATTTTGACTTACTGTCAAAAATGATGTACATTACCTATTGGGCGAACAATTTTAATATTAAATGATAAAAATATTCGTATATAGAGGTGCATAACATGGAAAACGTGTTTGATTATGAAGATATTCAATTAATTCCTGCAAAATGTGTAGTAAATAGTCGTTCTGAGTGTGATACATCCGTTACTTTGGGTAAACATACATTCAAGTTACCTGTAGTACCTGCCAATATGCAAACGATCATTGATGAAAAGATTGCCATTTACTTAGCTGAAAACGGTTACTTTTATGTAATGCATCGTTTTGAGCCAGAAAAACGACTGACTTTCATTAAAGATATGCATTCACGAGAATTGATCGCTTCCATCAGTGTAGGCGTAAAAGAAGAAGAATACGGATTCATTGAACAATTATCGGCTGACAACATTGTACCTGAATACATTACTATAGATATTGCACACGGCCATTCCAATGCCGTGATAAAGATGATACAGCATATTAAAAAACATTTACCTGAAAGTTTTGTCATTGCAGGAAATGTGGGAACTCCTGAAGCGGTACGGGAATTGGAACATGCCGGTGCGGATGCTACAAAGGTTGGCATCGGGCCAGGGAAAGTTTGCATCACCAAAATCAAGACTGGATTTGGAACGGGAGGCTGGCAACTAGCTGCACTTCGCTGGTGTGCAAAAGCGGCAAGCAAGCCAATCATAGCTGACGGCGGCATTCGCACGAACGGTGATATTGCTAAATCAGTTAGATTTGGAGCTTCCATGGTCATGATCGGTTCACTATTTGCTGGACATGAAGAATCTCCAGGTCAAACGATCGAGAAAGATGGAAAGGCATTTAAAGAATACTTTGGTTCAGCTTCTGAATTCCAAAAAGGTGAAAAGAAAAACGTTGAAGGCAAAAAGATGTATGTCGAGCACAAAGGATCTTTGGAAGATACGTTGAAGGAAATGGAACAAGATCTTCAGTCGTCCATTTCATATGCCGGCGGAACCAAGTTGGAAGCCATCCGGAATGTGGACTATGTGGTCGTTAAGAACTCAATCTTTAACGGTGACAAAGTTTATTAAGAAGGAATCATTAATAAAAAAGAACGGTCTAATCAATCGATTAGACCGTTCTTTTTTATTATACCTTTTTAACAAATTGGGATTTTAATTTCATTGCACCAAAACCATCAATCTTGCAATCAATATCATGATCTCCCTCAACTAGACGGATGCCTTTGACTTTAGTGCCCATTTTTAAGACGGATGAGCTCCCTTTCACTTTAAGGTCCTTGATTACCGTAACGGTATCACCATCGTTCAAGGCATTTCCATTAGCATCCTTGATCATCTTCTTTTGATCACCATTTTCCGTTTCCGCTTCCACCGTCCACTCATGGGCGCATTCCGGGCAAACAAAAAGACTTCCGTCTTCGTATGTATATTCTGAATCACATGCAGGGCAATTAGGAAAATCAGACATAAATTCACTTCCTCCATTCGTTATTGTCAATTCTAATATAATAATGGTTTACACACAACCGGCAGGCTATTACGGCTCCTGTTCCTCCCTTTCTCTAGAACCTATTGAGTTTTTACTATATACTTTTAAGAAAAAGCTGGAAAGTGCGGTGAACCCCTTGTTTAAACTACTATTGATAGAGGACGATACGACGTTATTCAATGAAATTAAAGATAGATTGGCGCAATGGTCTTATGATATTTACGGAATCGGCGATTTTAGTAAAGTGGTTCAGGAATTCACGGAAATAAAACCTGATTTGGTCATCATTGACATACAGTTACCGAAGTTTGATGGGTTTCATTGGTGCAGAATGATCCGGTCCCATTCCAATGTTCCCATCATCTTTTTATCTTCCCGTGATCATCCTACCGACATGGTGATGTCCATGCAGCTTGGAGCTGATGATTTCATTCAGAAGCCTTTTCATTTCGATGTACTCATCGCAAAGATACAGGCCACCCTACGCCGTGTCTATAATTACAATACCGAAAAGGTCGAATTGAAAACCTGGTGCGGGGCAACTGTGGATTACGAGAAGAACACGGTAACGGCCGAGACTGGCACAATCGAATTGACGAAAAATGAAATTTTCATCTTGAAAAAGCTCATTGAACAGAAAAACAAGATCGTAAGCCGCGAAGAATTGATCAACAGCTTATGGGATGACAAACGTTTCATAAGCGATAACACCCTTACAGTGAATGTGAACCGTTTACGAAAGAGATTGGATGAACTGGATTTAGGGCATTTCATCGAAACGAAGGTTGGACAGGGCTATATCGCCGTGGAAGAGGCAAATGCATGATCAGAAAATTTCTCGTGGAAAGGTTCAGCTGGATCATATTCTATATACTTCTTCATCTATTCATTATCTTTGTCGCTTATCTTGATTCGGCGATACCGTTAAAGCCCATACTGTATATTGTTTTTTTATCACTGCTCATATTCATTATATTTTTGATATTCCGCTATAAAAAAGAAACATATTTTTATAAAAGTCTAGAAGCGCGGGAAGACAACCTGGATATTACGAATATAGCCGAACCGGAAAGCCCTTTCGAAAAAATCATAGAAAACAGCATCACTAACCAAACCGAAATATTGAAGCAGTCCGCATCAATTGGTCAAATGACTTTAGAGCAGGAGAAGGATGAATTATTAGCTTGGATTCATGAAGTGAAGACACCATTGACGGCGATGCATTTAATGATTGACCGCTTGGATGATGAATTGCTGAAATCGCATTTGACTTATGAGTGGCTGCGCATTCACCTACTTCTTGATCAGCAGCTCCATCAAGGGCGCATGCCTTTCATCGAAAATGATTTGTATATAGAGAAAACCGATTTGGAAACAATAATCTTTGATGAGATTAAAACGCTGCAATCATGGTGCATTCAAAAAGGAATCGGCTTCGACATACAATTGGATGTAACCGAAGTGCTTACCGATGCCAAATGGCTGGCCTTCATCATGAGGCAGCTCCTGACGAACTCCATTAAATACAGTGAAAACTCGGATATCGTGATATATAGCCATGAACAAGCTGGACAAACGGTTCTCGAAGTGAAGGATTCTGGACGGGGCATCGACCCAAAGGATTTATCCCGCATATTTGATAAAGGATTCACTTCCACGACAAATCATCGTGACACTGCGGCAACCGGCATGGGATTATATTTAACAAAGAATGCAGCCAAGTCCCTTTTCATCTCCATAGACGTGAAATCAGAGCTTGGAACCGGAACGGCCTTTGCGTTGACCTTCCCAAAAAGAAATGATTTCGTGAATATCACAAGCATGTGACAAAAGTGTCACATGCTTTTATTCTTTGTTCGTCCAAACGAAGGAAAAGAAATTCATGGCCTTTTATAATGAGGATATAGAAAAAAAGGAGTGTATCCAAATGAATATATTAGAAGCGAAAAAAATCCATAAAAGCTATGGTAATAAATTTAATAAACAAGAAGTTTTAAAGGGTCTTGATATAGGCATACAAGAAGGTGAATTCGTAAGTATCATGGGTGCATCCGGTTCAGGAAAAACGACTTTGCTTAATGTCCTTTCCTCGATCGATAAAATCAGCAACGGCACCATTACGATCGATGGAAAAGTGATTTCAAGGATGAAAGAAAAGCAGTTGGCCGAATTTCGGAAGAACCACCTTGGCTTCATCTTCCAGGAATATAACTTATTGGACACACTGACTGTCAAAGAAAATATCCTTCTGCCCTTATCCATTACAAAAACACCCCATTATGAAGCGGCACAAAAGTTTGATAGCGTAGCGAAGGAACTGGGCATATCTGAAGTGAAGGATAAATACCCAAATGAAATTTCCGGCGGTCAAAAACAGCGCACATCTGCAGCACGGGCTTTCATCCATGATCCAAGCATCATTTTTGCGGATGAACCGACTGGGGCGCTTGACTCCAAATCAGCTTCCGATTTACTGAACAAACTGAGCGAAATGAATCAAAAGCGCAAAGCGACCATCATCATGGTTACCCATGACCCAGTGGCGGCCAGTTATTGCAGCCGAGTGATATTCATTAAAGATGGACAAATCTATACACAATTGAATAAAGGTGAAGAATCCAGACAAACCTTCTTCAAGGACATCATGAAAACACAAGGTGTATTGGGAGGGGTTCAAAATGAGCATTAATCAACTCATCTTGCGAAATCTGAAGAAGAATCTGAAGAACTATTATCTGTATGTGTTTGCCCTGGTCTTCAGCGCTTCCCTTTACTTTGCTTTCGTCACCTTGCAATATGACCCATCGCTGGATGAAGCGGAGGGTACGGTGAAAGGGGCCGCCTCCATCAAGGCAGCATCGATCCTGCTTGTTGCGATTGTTTCCATCTTCCTTTTATATGCCAATAGCATTTTCATAAAAAGACGCAGTAAAGAAATTGGCTTATTCCAATTGATAGGCATGACCAAGAACAGGATATTCCGTATCCTGAGTGTGGAAAACCTGATCCTGTATTTCTGTTCCGTATTCCTGGGAATCTTTGTAGGGTTTGCCGCATCAAAATTGATCATCATGATACTATTTAAAATAATGGGTGTCCAGGCGATCGCGACCCTAAAATTTTCTTATCAGCCGCTTGTTCAGACCATTCTCGTTTTTAGCGCCATCTATCTTTTCATCATGTTGATGAATTATGCCTTCATTAAAAGGCAGACCATTCTTTCATTATTTAGAGTGACTTCAATGACGGAAGGAAAAGTGAAAAAGGTTTCGATGTTCGAAATGATCATCGGGATATTCGGAATCATCATGATCATTGCCGGCTATGTCGTCTCATCCAAATTATTCGATGGAGCTTTTTCAGAGATGACCGAGCTATTTATGGCCATGGTCTTCATTTTGGGAACCGTCATCATCGGTACCTACCTATTCTATAAAGGATCCGTAAGCTTCATCTTTAATATCGTCCGTAAAAAGAAAAATGGCTATTTGAACATCAATGAAGTATTGTCCCTTTCATCCATCATGTTCCGGATGAAATCGAATGCGGTATTATTGACGATCATCACAACCGTTTCCGCTCTGGCGATTGGATTATTATCATTAAGCTATATCTCCTACTACTCCGCGGAGAAGAGTGCACAAAGCAGTATCCCTACCGATTTTTCGATGACGGATATGAAAGATGCAGATGCATTCAAAGAAGCTTTATCAGACAGTAAAATTGATTATGACGCAAAGGTGATCGATGTCATTCAAGTGGATGTCAATGTAAAGGAAATAATGGAGACCAGCCTGGAAGGAGTGAACTTCGATCCGGACATCATGACCGTTCCCGTCATCAGTGATGAATCCGTTAAAGGAATCAACCTCGCCGAAGATGAGACCCTTTTCAGCGGATACAGTAATATGATGGAGAAGGTCATGTCCTTGAAGGATTCCGGAAAGATCGAACTGAAGGGTAAACACGAAGTGATTCCGCAAACATATATGGGATTGAAAGATGATACCTTCTTGTCCTACTATTTTACGAGTGGCGGAATGCCCGTTGCCATTGTAGACCAAACGATATTCGACCGTTTGAAAAAGGATATCGACCCGAAAATCCAAAAGGTTTCATCTGTAAATATCGGCATTGATGTGAAGGATGAAGCTGAACTTGAAAAAGCGAATGATCTATTCAATAAAATGAGTTTCAAAGAAGAACATGTGAATGATTCCCAATTAGAAATGTTCAACACCCAGAAGAAGAATATGGGTCTTATCATGTTCATCGTCGGCTTCTTGGGATTAACCTTCCTCATCACATCCGGTTGCATCCTCTATTTCAAGCAAATGGATGAAAGTGAAGGTGAAAAATCCAATTACACCATCTTAAGGAAACTGGGATTCACGCGAGGTGACTTACTCAGGGGAATCCAAGCAAAACAAGTTTTCAATTTCGGCATTCCTTTAGTCGTCGGGCTGCTTCACAGTTATTTCGCAGTCCAATCAGGATGGTTCTTATTCGGGACCGAAGTTTGGACACCGATGATCATCGTTATGGCATTATACACGGCATTATATTCGATCTTCGGAATCCTATCCGTATTCCATTACAAGAAGGTCATCAAGGAATCTTTATAAGTGCTAAAAAGCTCCAGGGCCCTTGAGGCCCCGGAGCTTTTATTTTCCCTTTAAAGTACCCCAGCCGGTTTCATCATTTCCTTGATCAATTCCCTGTTGCGCTTTTTAAAGATTTCATTATGGGAAGAAACCATTCCCACTCCGTGAGCGTCAGGCTGGATATATTGCTTTGCTTTGTTTACGGCATTTGCTGCATCTTGAAAAGTACCTGCTATCAGGTTCAATTTACCTTCATGCTTAAGGATATCACCGGCAGCGTATATTCCATCCATCGAGGATTCACTTGAAGAAGTACCTTCAATATAATAATTGTCGGCAATGGCTATATCCACTTTACTATTTCGAAGAAGCGATGTATCACGCTCATAACCATGATTGATGATGACTTCGTCAATCGGCAAGTAAGAAACCTCTCCCGTTGCCTGATTCGTCAGTTCAACATGCTCAATTGATTCATGATCAGCGCAGGCGATCAGTTTTGTAATCGTCGTATTCAAGAAACAAACTGCAGAGCTTTCCATCAATTGCCTTGCCTGTGATTCATGCCCTGCTAAACTATCTTTCCTATATGTCAGATACACCTTTTTGGCGATGGGCTCCAATTCATTTGCCCAGTCTATAGCAGAATTCCCGCCGCCTGAAATGATCACCGTCTTATCCTTGAATCGATTGAAAGACTTAACAGTATAGTTTAAATTGGAGACTTCAAACCTTTCTGCCCCGTCTATTTCCAACTTTTGCGGATTCAGGATTCCGCCGCCAACCGCGACAATGATCGTCTTGGAAAAGTGCATGTGACCTGAAGCCGTATGTAAAACGAAGATACCTTCTTCATTGCGTGTGATGGATTCCACTTTCTCATTCAAGACGACTGTTGGATTGAATGTTAAACCTTGCTCCACCAGCTGCTCAATTAATTTTTCCCCAGTTGTGGGTGTCAGCCCTCCAACATCCCAAATCATTTTCTCCGGATAGACATGAATTTTCCCGCCTAGCCTTGGCTGGTATTCAATCAGTTTAACTTTCATTTCTCTAAGTCCGCTATAAAAAGTGGAGTAAAGGCCTGCTGGCCCTCCCCCAATGACCGTTACATCAAATAAATCCTGCTGTTCCATTAACGTCCACTCCCCTGTAATCAAATGTGATTGATTATCATTCTCATTTAATCGTACACCCTTTTCTCACTTTTTACAATTAAAGATACCGACACACATTTGATTCTTTCTTGGGGTTTTTAAAATTCGATCGTTGATTTCCCTCCAGGCACTCGCTTTCCGCGGGCGGTCCGGAAGCCTCCTCGGCGCTTTTGCGCCTGTGGGGTCTCACTGGACTCGCTTTTCCCGCAGGAGTTTCGCGCCTTCCGCTCCAATCAACTTTGTTTTCAAAGATAGAGCTGCTTTTGTCTACAAACTAGATAATCATTGTTTGCCTACAGTTTTTTTTGAGTTTGTAAAATGGGGACGCTGATTTCCCCTCCAGGCACTCGCTTTCCGCGGGCGGTCCGGAAGCCTCCTCGGCGCTTTTGCGCCTGTGGGGTCTCACTGGACTCGCTTTTCCCGCAGGAGTTTCGCGCCTTCCGCTCCAATCAACTTTGTTTTCAAAGATAGAGCTGCTTTTGTCTACAAACTAGATAATCATTGTTTGCCTACAGTTTCTTTGTGAGTTTGTAAAATGGGATCGCTGATTTCCTCTCCAGGCACTCGCTTTCCGCGGGCGGTCCGGGAGCCTCCTCGGCGCCTTTGCGCCTGCGGGGTCTCCCTTAGACACGCTTTTCTAAGCAGGAGTCTCGAGCCTTCCGTTCCAATCAACTTTGTTTTCAAAGATAGAGCTGCTTTTGTCTACAAACTAGATAATCATTGTTTGCCTACAGTTTCTTTGTGAGTTTGTAAAATGGGATCGCTGATTTCCGATTAACGGTTCCGGACAAATAAAAAAATGCCCTTTCATACCGGGGCATTTTCATTGATCCAATTAATTTACGAATAGATATAGCTTTCGATGATATTCCACAAATGCCTGCTGGTCCTTTTCCGTGTAGTCCATCCATTTTACTTTCTTGCATCTTTCTTCTAATCTTTCATTCAGTTCATCTTCTATTTCATTCATGAAACGAATGATTTCCCCATAAGGCATATTGAAATGACGGGCTGCGAGCCTTGGCGGGGAATGCTTTACCAGCAATCTCATGAATTGATCGACCGTGTCCGCCTTCGATGCAAGATAATCTTCTTCGTTCACGATGAATTCATACACTTGTTTTTTGACACCAGAAAGTCTGGTTACTTCGTCGCGCAATAAAAACTCCATTAATCTTTCGTTCATATGGCTCTACCTCGAATTGGTTTATATTTAAATCCTTTTAGATATGTATGAAAAATCTATACTGCCCGATACCTCATTATGACATCGTAACGGCAAGCCATCAAGCACCTATTCATACACAAAGCGTAATAATTACGATTTGTGATCATTTTAAGGAAAGTAACATGTATATTCCTTAAAAGTCAACGTTCGTGTTGTGTGACATCTCGAATGTTGAAATGCATATAAAGCGTCCTGTATTGGCAAAATATGATCAAGAACAAATGGAACAACTCTTTATTAATTTTGTATATGTATAAAGAATACTTTTGTTAAAATTTGATATAATAAATGTAATATTTAGTCAATTAGTATCTTTTCCTAGAATTTGCTTTTGCAAAGGGGTAGAATGAAGCTAATGACATCTTATTTTTTCTAAATGTTTCCGAGGAGTTTTAGGGTGGGTATAGCAAGTACATAGTGACAGCTGAAATGCTGTCCGACATATCGGTTGTTTTCATTTGTTCAAAATAACAATGAAAAGAATAAGGAGTGATTTTTTGAAACCTTCAACAAATCGCATGTTAACCCGTATTAAATCCGTTTATATGTTCATTAGTAATAACGGTACGGTTTCTACTCAAGAGCTTGTAGAAGAATTTGGCATCACTCCTCGAACTGTGCAGCGCGATTTAAATGTCTTAGCATACAATGACCTTGTTCAAAGCCCAAGCCGAGGCCTTTGGACGACAACAAGTAAAAAGGTGAAGATGTCATCGTAAAATGAACGACCACCCGAACAAGATCGATATGTAAAATACTTTGAGGCGGACAATTTTTGTCCGCCTCATTTTTTGTGTCCATATATCATTCAGCCGGTTGGCCCGCCTTTAACTGTTCAAGCTCCTCCGCCGTCAACTCACGGTATTCACCAAGCTCAAGTTCCTCATCAAGCTGTAAACTCCCCATGGAGAGACGCTTTAGGTAGACGACACGTTTGCCAACGGCCTCAAACATCCGCTTCACCTGATGGAACTTCCCTTCCATGATCGTCAGCTCGATATCCGATGTCAGACCTGATTTTAAAATGTTCAATTCACCTGGTTTTGTTTCATATCCATCATCCAAGGTCACGCCGTTGCGGAATGCCTCGATATCCCGTTCCGTCACTTCACCATCAATGACCGCAAAATATGTTTTAGGGACATGTTTTTTCGGGGAAAGCAGTTGGTGGGCAAGCTTTCCGTCATTCGTGATCAGCAATAAACCTTCTGTGTCCTTATCAAGACGGCCTACAGGAAATGGCTCGAAAACCGAATCTTCCGGCTCCAAGATATCAATGACCGTTTCTTGGTAGTTGTCTTCCGTTGCCGACAATACGCCTGGCGGTTTATTCATCATTAAATAAATGAATTCCCTGTATTCAACCCGTTCACCATGAACCGTCACGATTTCCGTGTCAGGGTCCACTTGTTCCTTCGGATCCTTGAGCAGCCTGTCATTGACCTTGACGGCGCCGGATTTCAGGAGCTTTTTCACTTCTTTCCTGCTGCCATAACCAATATTGGATAAAATCTTATCAATTCTCATCGTTTCCTCCTAAAGCCTTTTCCATAAAAAGCCTTGCCCACTTTAATGACAGGCAAGGCCACGATATTTTAATTTGGGGATTCACCATTCAATACCCTTTTTTTTACACATCAAACTTCCAGCTTATAATCCTAATTTAGCTTTTAACCGATCGATCCGGGCACCGAACAAACGATGGGCAAGTTTGCTTTTCAAGGAAAGCGCCGCATAAATGAGTGCTCCAAAAATTGCACAAACGGCCACGATCAAAATCGCCTGGAATCGCCCTTCCGTTGTCAGCCACAGCGATAATAAACTGTTCATGCCCCATGCAGCCAGTCCCATTATCACTGAAAAAACAGTGATCAACACAGATCTTCTGATGGTAAGGCTGTAACGATATCCAGTAAAGTAGGTAATGACATACAAATTCAGCAGCACAGCAGCCAAGTAGCCGAATGCCGTAGCATAAACGGAGCCTTCCGTTTCAAACAACTTGATTAACGGGATATTCAAGCTCAATTTGATTAAAAAGCCCACAAGCAGGCTGAGCACCGTATATTTTTGCTGATTGATCCCTTGTAAAATCGCCGCCGAAACGGAAAAAAGCGCAAACAAGATGGAAACGGGCGCATATGCCTTCAGTACACTGATTCCAAGTGGATCATGGCTGTAAAAGGCACTATAGATCGGATCTGCCAGCACCGACATGCCAACGACCGCCGGAATCGTAATGAACAACAAAATTTGGAAAGCTTGGTTCAGCTGGCGGTTTAACTCTTCCGAATCCTCGCTTACATATGCCTTCGTCACCGAAGGGAGAAGCGCCATTGAAAACCCGGTTGCAAGCGTCATCGGAATCAAGACAAGCTTCTGGGCATATACATTCAACACCCCAAGGGCATCTTCTGCGACATGCTGCAACCCGATGGACGACATCGCCTTATTGAAGGACAATAAGTCCGCAAGCTGAAACATTGGCATCGCGATTCCGACGAATATGAAAGGAATCGATGATAGAAATATTTCTTTATAGATCTCCTTAAGGGAAATTTCCATCGTCCCCCGGTCTTTCTTCATCAAGCTGTCCAAATGGGGTTTTTGTTTTTTCCAATACCAAAATAACACCACTAAACCGCCGACAGCCCCGACCGTCGCCGCGAAGGTAGCTATTTGGATGGCTCTCACTAACTCTCCATCCAGGACATTCAAAACAACATATACACCGGCCAAAAGGAACACGATGCGGACAATTTGTTCGATTACCTGAGATATGGCCGTTGGTTCCATCGCCTCATGACCTTGAAAGAAGCCGCGGATGATGCTCATGAACGGTACAAAAATCAAGGCGAAGCTGACTGCCCGTATGATCTCCGTGACATCTCTGACATCTTCCTGCCTGACCCCAAAGACTCCAGTGAACAATGGTGCCATCGTATAGAGAATCAAAAAAGCGAGAAAACCGGTGACTAGCATTAATTTCAGGCTCGATTTAAATAACTTCTCACCGACGGCGTACTCCTCAAGCGCATTATACTTCGAAATGAATTTTGAAACAGCAAGCGGCATGCCTGCCGTTGCAAAGCTAATGAAAATGGTATATGGAACATACCCATATTGATAAAGGGTAGCCCCTTTATTCCCAACCATATGTTCAAATGGGATGACGTAAAATAAACCAAGTACCTTGGAAATGATCGCTCCCAGCGTTAATATAAAAGCCCCTTTTAAAAACTTAGATGACATCTAATCCCTTCCTGCCTCTGTCAGTTACGTTTCACACGCTCTTTATCTTATCATATTAAAGTATTTTTTCTATAGAAAACTACACTCAAGTTTATCGTTTTCGAAGATAATACACAAACAAATAATTCCTTTTTTTCTACATTCGCAATCTGACGGGCTCTTGCTATATAATGAAGGGACTGAAAATGATAAAGTGGTGATCAATTTGAAATATGATGTAGTGGTAATTGGCGGCGGTCCTTCCGGATTGATGGCAGCAATAGCTGCCGGGGAAAAAGGGGCCCATGTATTGTTAGTGGATAAGGGCGAGAAGCTTGGCAGGAAGCTAGCCATCTCTGGCGGCGGACGCTGCAACGTGACGAACAGGCTCTCAATCGATGAAATCATTCAGCATATCCCTGGAAACGGGCGATTTCTATACAGTGCTTTCTCAGAGTTCAATAATGAAGACATTATTCAATTCTTTGAAAAATTGGGCGTGGCCCTTAAAGAAGAGGACCATGGCCGGATGTTCCCTGTCAACGATAAAGCGCAAAGTGTCGTGGATGCCCTTCTGACGCGCTTGTCTAGTTTAAAAGTAACGATCTATAAGAACTCACCAGTAGCGGAAGTTCTCTATGAACATGGAAAAACAAGCGGTGTCCGGTTGAAAGATGGACAAACCATCGATACAGATGCAGTCGTGATTGCAGTCGGCGGGAAATCGGTTCCCCACACCGGTTCGACCGGCGATGGCTACGCATGGGCTAAAAAGGCGGGGCATACGATTACCGAACTGTTTCCAACTGAGGTTCCCGTACTTAGCCATGAAACATTCATTAAAGATCGAACACTCCAAGGTCTCGCACTTCGCGATGTTTCATTGAGTGTCCTTAACCCAAAGGGCAAGGCCCTGATCACACACCGAATGGATATGCTCTTCACCCATTTTGGCGTCTCCGGTCCAGCTGTTCTAAGATGCAGCCAATTCGTCGTGAAAGCGATAAAAAAATGGAACCTGTCGGAAGTGACAATGAAACTCGATGCCCTTCCGGACCGAAACAAGGAAGAGGTCTTTCAAGACATCATGAAGGAAATTAAAGCCGAACCGAAAAAAGCCATTAAAAATACCTTAAAAGGTTTAGTTCCTGAACGATACCTTCACTTTCTGCTTGAGCGAAGCGGCATCGACCTTCAAGAACAAGGAGCGACGATATCAAATGAAAAAATCCGCCGCTTTGCAGAACTATGCAAGGACTTCCAATTCGGAGTACACGGCACCCAGCCGCTAGAAAAAGCCTTCGTCACGGGCGGCGGCGTATCCGTCAAAGAAATACACCCAAAAGAAATGGCATCCAAACTGATGGACGGACTGTATTTCTGCGGTGAAATTCTGGATATACACGGATACACAGGCGGCTATAATATCACATCGGCATTAGTAACCGGAAGACTGGCCGGTATGAATGCTGCCATACATGCCCGTTCATGATTCCTAAAAAGAGGCTGATCCGCTTGGATCAGCCTCTTTTAATGCGATTTCGTAAGTCTATACATCATTTCGGTGTTTGTTAGGCTTCAATCCCTGGCATAGGCGCCGTTATTTGGGCCGCCCGCAGTTTTTTCGTCCGCACCCGCGCCGCCTCTTTTATCCGGCTTTCCCGTTTAAAATAATTCTGGATGATAGCGGAAAGCTTCGAGGTCAATGGTATTCCGTTCCGTGAATGTGATGCCTTCACTCTCGAGCATCGCCTTTTGGTGTTCTGCGGCGCCCTCTGCTTTTATGCCGATTTCTCCCTTGGCATTGATTACCCGGTGCCAAGGAAGGTCATGTTTTTTGCTGCTTGAATGAAGGATCCTTACGACCTGCCTTGCACCGCGCGGACTACCGGCGAGCTGTCCGATTTGACCATATGTCATCACTTTACCGGAAGGGATATGCTGTATGATAGTAATTACCCGTTCAGTAAAACTTTCCAAATAACTCGCCCCTTTTATTCTATCCGTTTGCCAACATCGTGATTTTTTCATCGGTTATCAGGACCCCATGATGCTTGATCAAGTTTGTTTTAAGCTCGGCAGGCAATCTGCAGTCATCGTATGCACAAACGGAAATCAATCCTTGTTCCTTGATCAGTTTGTCGATTCCTTTTTCATATTCGCCTATCGCTAAGCTGACTTGATCGTCATGGCCCCATTCAACATGGCCCCAAGTCCGCACGTGCTGATTGCGTTTAGTGTATGTATCGATATTTTCCAAAAAATAATTAACCATCGTCGAAGGATGGAAGTCTCCATGAAAACAATAAAAATCAAAATTATTCATAAGATGCACTAGCTCCAATTGCTCCTCATTTAAATGAAGCTGCAATTTCTTATACACGAAAGGATAGATACGGTCATTTTCGACGACCAGGATATGGTCTCCCTGTTCAACACCGGCAATGATGAAAGTTGCCTCATTTTCAATGTAGGCTTCCAATTCATTAAAACAGTATAAAATATGACCACCATCCGATTGCTGTATTTTTTCTAGTAGTTGTATCATTTTATTATCCAAAATGAATCTCTCCTTTAAATACACCAATCCGCACTATGTATATGTTTAACTTTAACCATTATCTCCGTATTTGTAAAATTCATAGAAGAATATAGTCATTATTTCCTAATGTCATCTGTTTTGATCGGGAATTTCGTTAAGTCGAATTGAGGCCGCTTTTAGTCCACTCATTGAAAGACCAAGGCAGCCCAATTCAGCAGACTCCGTTCTTCATACATTTTCCTTTTTTTATGTTCACCCTTAAATCACTGGATAATACGGCACAAAACGAGGGTTATAATAATAGGGCGGTCTTGGTCCGATAAGCGGCAATTCAAAGGTATTTGGGTTGGAATCATATAACAACTCCACTTTTTCATCCGTTTGTTCGACCAATAATAACTTCACATCTTCGCTATAATAATAGGGCATATTGAGGCCTCCAAAAACTTTTTCTACCCTTCAGCGCGCGGCACGGCAACGAGCCCGTCCCCATACATGTTCTTCATGCACGGCATATATCTGATCATCATAAAGTAATCCGACTAAATTCTTTTTTAGGAGGACCCCTCATGGCAGAAGATAAGAAAAAGAAATCATCCGGTAAAAGCTATCCCATGCATCCGAATTATGGAAAGATCACCCGTTATCAAGACGTTCCCATCACGGTTCCTGAGCAACGCCAATTCCGCCAACCTGGTGTAGAAAAATTAATGGTGCCCCGGCCCATCATCGAAAATCCCAATTACAGGGGCAGCGGGAAACTAACCGGAAAGGTCGCATTGATAACTGGCGGAGACAGTGGGATTGGCGCTGCGGCTGCCATCGCTTTTGCTAAAGAAGGTGCAGATGTTTCCATCGCTTATCTGGATGAACATGAGGATGCGAATCGGACTAAAACGAGAATAGAAGAGCTTGGACACCGTTGCTTACTGCTGCCTGGTGACTTAAGGGATAAGCAGCAATGCATCAATATCGTGGAAGACACCATCGAAACATTTGGAAAGCTCGATATTCTCTGTAACCACGTGGGTATTCAATTTCAGCAATTAAGCTTGCTTGATATTACGGATGAGCAATTCGATGATACCTTTAAAGTCAATATCTATTCCCACTTCTACACGACCCGTGCTGCCCTTCCCCATTTAAAAGCTGGGTCCTCCATCATTAATACATCATCTGTCGTGACGTTTAATGGGAATAAGCAATTAATTGATTACACGGCGACTAAAGGGGCCAATATTGGTTTTACCCGTGCCTTGGCAAACAGTCTTGTCGATCAAGGCATCCGGGTGAACGCCATTGCGCCCGGAAGGTTCTGGACACCGCTCATCCCGGCAAGTTTCTCGGCGGACGAAGTGACACAAGTCGATAACCCGATGGGGCGTCAAGGCCAGCCATTTGAACTGGCTCCCACCTTTGTCTATCTCGCTTCTGACGATTCCCGTTTTGTGACAGGACAAACACTTCATGTCAACGGCGGGGAAGCTACATCGTCGTAATTTCCACATCTAATATGCCCCTCCCCGGGAATTCACGAAGAAAAGACTACCTTGAATTGCCCGCCTTGCAGCAATAGGTAGTCTGATATGAATGTTATGGCCTTGCCGGCCTTTATTTTTTCTTATAAATGATCATCGCACTGAAACAGTAGATCTGTTCCTCTTCCTCTTCACCTGTAGTGGCGACATTATATTTGATATCGACGATTTGATTATCGCGAATGTCTTCAAGGAAAAAATTCATTTCGTCCTCTAGATCCTTTTCATGCTCATAATCAAATAATTTGACTTGTATCATCGGCTCTCCCCGCCCTTTTACTATAATGATAGTTATTGTGCAGGATGCCCATTTTTCATGATGTTTATACTTGATTTGTTTGGAACGCGGATAAGATTGCAACAACTTCATCCCCGACTTCTTCTGTAGTAGCTGCCCCGCCCATATCAGGAGTCAGCGCCTTTTTATCGACCATCACCTGTTCGATCACGTCCAAAATTTTTGCACCCCAAATCTCATGCCCAAAGAAATCGAGAATCTGACTGGCGGACCATATGGCCGCAAGTGGATTGGCGATGCCTTGATGTGCTATATCCGGGGCTGAACCATGAATCGGTTCGAACATCGAGGGATAAATCCGTTCCGGGTTTAAATTGGCACCTGCTGCCAGTCCCATCCCGCCTGCAATGGCAGCACCTAAATCCGTGATGATGTCACCGAATAAATTGGAGGTGACGACAATTTGAAAGCGTTCGGGCTGTTTGACAAAATACATGCTTGCCGCATCGACCAGATAGGAATTCGTTTCTACTTCCGGATACTCCTGTCCAATTTCTTCAAAAACCTGATCCCAAAAAACCATTGAATAATTCAATGCGTTCGCCTTGCTTATGCTCGTTAGCGTCCTGCCCGTCTTGCGCGCAAGTTCATACGCATAACGGATGATCCTCTCCGTCCCTTTTCGAGAAAAGACCCCCGTCTGCAGCACCACTTCTTCCGGCTTGCCTTTAAATAGCCAATCACCGGCACCGGAATATTCCCCTTCACTGTTTTCACGGATGACAACCATATCGATTTGGTCAAGAGTGACTTCTTTTAATGGACAGGGTGCACCTTGAAGTAATTTAACGGGTCGAACATTCACATATTGGTCAAATCCCTTTCTGATTTTAAGCAGAAGTTCACGTAAGGAAATATGGTCCGGGACACCAGGGTAACCGACAGCCCCAAGATACACGGCGTCAAACTTCATCAGTTGTTCCAGTCCGTCGTCGGGCAGCATTTTGCCGTGCTCAAGGTAATATTCACAGCCCCATGGAAAATAGGTGAACTCGAAAGAAAAATCCCCGGCAATTGCAGCCACTTCCTTAAGTACCTTTACACCCTCATTAATCACCTCAGGGCCAATCCCGTCACCCGCAATGACCGCTATTTTATGAACATTCATTCTTCCACTCTCCTTTTTCTATATTTTCTGATTTCGACACCCTAATTTTAACATATAATTTTTGCATTCCCGTCAGGTGAGGTTCACACAGAAAAAAGGGCCCTTTCATGATGAAAGGGCCCTTTTTTTCACGCCTTTAAATATGCGCGTCTTCCCGCATATTCACGGCACTGTGAACAAACCATGATCTTTTTTCTTTCGAACTTCACTTAACGATGACTTCGCCGTCCCATTCAAGCATTCCGCCAACCATGTTTGCCACTTTATATCCTTGTTCCTGAAGATAATGGCATACATTTTCACTGCGGCGTCCTGAACGGCAGATAAAAATATATTCTTTTTCTTTATCAAAATAGTCAAGATTCGCCGGGATGTCATTCATGCGAATATGTTTCGCTCCTTCGATCATTCCCTCTTGCACTTCTTCGTCTTCACGAACATCGACAAGTTCCATCGCTTCGCCTGCCTCAAGCTTAGCTTCCACTTCTTCAGTTGTAATGATTTTGATTTCCTCCATAATTAGCACCTCGAATTATCGTTTGATTTATCTTTTTCATTATAGCAAAATTTCCAGTTAAACATCACGTAATGGATTCGCTGATGAAAATTCCCTCATGCCATGCATTTATTTTCAGAAATTATCTTCAAAGCCGCTATCAGAATACCAAAAGAGATCGAATAAATGGCTACGATCCCTATCCCTACTCTAGGCCAGAATTAAAAAACGCCGGCGAATATATAATAACCGCCGGCGTTTTAAAAATCCGTATCAATGCTTGAATCCCAGTTGATATTGTTTAGGGATCTCCGCTTTTATATTCAAAGCTTTAGATGCTTCAAGTGCCCAATAAGGGTTTCGCAGCATTCCTCTGCCGACGGCAACCAAATCCGCTTCTTCATTGCCAATGATTGAATTTGCAAGAATCGGATCATCTAATCGACCTACAGCAATCACGGGAATATCCAATGCATTTTTGATTTCCCTGGCCAACGGAGTTTGATAGCTAGCATGTGTACCAGGTCTTCCGTCCGCTCCAATCGGGCCTTCTCCTCCAGAGCTTACATGGAACATATCGACGCCCGCTTCTTTAAAGACTTGTGAAAAGGCAATGCTTTCCTCAATGCCATATCCGCCTTCAACGTATTCTTTTGCAGAAATGCGCATGATTAAAGGCATGTCGGCAGGCATTTCGCTTTTCACTGCTTTAATGACTTCCACTCCAAATTTGGTCAGGTCTTTTCCATATTCATCATCACGTTTATTCGTAAGCGGTGATGTGAATTGATGGATTAAATACCCGTGTGCACCATGTAATTCGATTACGTCAAATCCTGCTGTAACAGCCCTTCTGGCCGATGCCCGGAATTTATCGACCATTTCCTTCACTTCTTCCGTTTCTAAAGCTCTTGGTGTTTTGTATGTTTCATCAAACGCAATGGCTGATGGTGCCACCGGAGTTTCGGCATCCTCCGCTTTACGGCCTGCATGGGCAATTTGTATCCCGATTTTTGCACCGTATTGATGAACTTCCTTAACGATGTTGGAGAAAGCTCCAATTTGGTCGTCAGACCATAATCCAAGATCACGATTCGAAATGCGCCCATCAGGCTCCACATCGGTCATTTCCACTATAATTAATCCCGTGCCGCCAACTGCCCTGCTTACATAATGTTGCTGGTGCCAGTTTGTTGGTATACCATCTTCCGCTTCGACGGAGTACTGGCACATCGGCGGCATGACGACCCTATTTTTAAGTTCAAGTTCTTTTATGCGATAAGGTGAAAATAAATCATTCATCATTTTTTATCTCCTTTTTTATATAATGCATGCACATGCATTTATATCATCTGGTGAATTCTGTGTCAACTAATCAGATTCCCGAATCTTTCATTGTAAACGACATCGTCTGTTGGTACAGCTTTCCCATCTCCACCAATGCGGAGATCCAATAAAAAAAGGCTGTTTTCGCATACTTTGTTGCTATTTACCAAGTAAAGCGGTGTGGTTGATTTCCCCTCCAGATGCTCGCTTTCCGCGGGGCGGCCGGTGAGCCTCCTCGGCGTAAACGCCTGTGGGGTCTCACCTGTCCCGCTGCTCCCGCAGGAATCTCGCACTTGTGCTCCAATCAACCTTAAATCGTTTTGTTTTAAAAACAACAATCTTTACGAAAAGAGCCTAAAAAAAGAGAAAGACGGATATCCCGTCCCTCTCTTTCATACTTGATTAAAAGTCGAAATTATCAGGATCTGGACCAACACGGTGATTCTGATTCAATCCATCAATTTGGTTCATTTCCTCTTCCGTCAATTCGAAATCGAATATAGATGAGTTTTCTACAATACGATGTTCTTTAGTGGATTTTGGAATCGTTACAATCCCATTTTGTATATCCCAGCGCAAAATGACTTGTGCAACTGATTTGCCATGTTTGGTCGCAATTGCTTGTAAAACGTCATTATCCAGAAGTTCACCTTGCATCAATGGTGACCACGCTTCAAGTTGTATCCCTTGTTCCTTACAGAATGCCTGAACTTCTTTTTGAGTTAAACGCGGATGGCATTCCACTTGATTGACCATCGGCTTCACTTCTGCATCTTCCAGTAAATCTTTAAGATGGTGAATCTGGAAATTGCTCACACCGATCGCTTTTACTTTCCCTTCTTTATAAAGAGTTTCCAACGCTCTCCAGGCTTCTTTATATTTTCCTTCCACTGGCCAATGGATAAGATATAAATCCAAGTACTCCAAGCCAAGTTTCTTCAAGCTTTTTTCGTAAGCCGCAATTGCTGACTCATATCCTAAATCGGCATTCCAGACTTTTGAAGTTACGAATAAGTCATCCCTGGAGATACCGGCTTCTTTTATGCCCTCACGGATCCCTTGTCCGACCCCTTCTTCATTTTCATAAATGGCAGCCGTATCGATACTGCGATAACCATGTTTAATGGCCGCTTTAACTGCATTTACCAGCTCCGGTCCTTCTTCCACTTTAAATACGCCCAATCCGAACCAAGGCATTTTAACTCCATTATGCAACGTCGTTGTATCTTGTAAATTTTTCACCATTATACTCTACCTCCAAATTTTTTCTTCATTGTTTTTAAGATTGTAATGCGTTTAAGTATCAGTATCATTACATCCCTTCAAGGAACCTTCCATCATTCGCTGAAGGGATGCAATGATACTAGGTTATTGATACTCTAAACGAATAGCATGCTTTTTCTAACATGCATCACTTTTTCAATCCTATGCTATTTTGTGATTTCCCTTGGAACGGTCTTTCCTTTCCAAAGCACGGCTCCAAGCTGTTAAAATCACTGCTGCAAACACCATGACTCCACCTATCCACGCTGTATGGATCAGTCCGATCGAATCCGTAATCACCCCTCCTAAGTATGCACCAAGGGCGATTCCCGCATTGAAGGCGGCAATATTGATGGCTGACGCCACGTCCACTGCACTCGGCACGAAACGCTCCGCTAACATGACGACATACACTTGAAGCCCCGGAACATTCATGAATGCAAACAATCCCATTAAAATGATCGTTATTAACCCGGCTATCTTAAACGGTGCCGTGAAAGTCAAGACCACAAGTACAATGGCTTGAATAAGAAACATATAGAATAGGGCATTAATAGGATTGCGATTGGCGAATTTCCCGCCTAGGGTATTTCCTATTGCTATTGCTACTCCATATATTAGCAAAATCAAGGCGACAGTTCCTTCTTTAAACCCTGTCACTTCCTGAAGTAATGGCGACAGGTAGGTGAAGACAACGAATGTACCTCCATACCCTAATGCTGTAATGATGAATACCAGCAGCAATCGGCCATTCGTCACCAATTTGATTTGATCACGGAACGTGGTCCGTGCAGCCTTTCTTAAATCGGATGGGACCAGGATGCCGTTTCCGATGAAAGCAATCAAGCCGATTGCCACAATGATGATGAAAGCGAATCTCCAGCCGAATTGCTGACCAATGAAGGTTCCAAAAGGAACTCCGGTCACCGTTGCCACCGTCAAACCTGTAAACATGATGGCGATGGCACTCGCCCTGCGGTTTTCAGGGACCAAATCAGCCGCAATCGTAGCGCCGATTGACATGAAGATACCATGTGCAAGCGCTGAAATAACACGTGCAATCAATAATACACCGACCGTGGTCGCAGAAGCCGCTAATGCATTTCCGGCAATGAACACGACCATTATCCAAAGCAATAAAGTCTTTCGCGACATATTCGATGTCAGGGATGTCAGGATAGGTGCCCCGAACATGACCCCCAAAGCGTATAAGGATACCGTCAATCCCGCCGTCGTCACTGTAATGTGTAAATCTTTAGAAATGAGTGGCAATAATCCCACGCTGATGAACTCTGTTGTTCCAATTGCAAAGGCACTGATCGCTAAAGCCAGCAATGCCCATGTACTTCTATTTTTATTTGAAATCATATCCTCTTCTCCTTCTTGTCATTTTGTACTATCATTGAAATTGCCTTAGCAACTTTTTTTATAAATGGTACAGTGGAATTCGGTGTGCAAATGTTATTATGAGATATAACGCAAATAAATAACAGTACGTACTTTAAAGTGATATAGGCACCTTTTAGTACCTATAAAATAAGGAGAGTATGCCAATCATGCAAAAAAAGAAATACAATATATCAGTTGAAGCGACACTGGAAGTAATGGGCGGAAAGTGGAAATGCGTAATCCTCTGCCATCTGACCCACGGAAAAAAGCGGACCAGTGAATTGAAGCGCCTTATGCCGAACATCACCCAAAAAATGCTGACCCAACAATTGAGGGAGTTGGAAAAGGACGAGGTCATCAATCGTATCGTTTACAACCAAGTCCCCCCTAAAGTGGAATATGAACTTAGTGAGTATGGGCAAAGCCTGGAAAGTATCCTGTCCGCACTGTGTACGTGGGGGGAAAATCACATAACCAGAGTGTATGGGGATAAGTTTTCGGTTCTCGAGGAAAGTGTATTGAATGATCCATTGAAGTAATTCCAAATAAAAAGATTAGCTCGAAGCGGCTAATCTTTTTTTGTATAGGCTCTTTTCGTAAAGATTGTTGTTTTTAAAACGAAACGATTTAAGGTTGATTGGAACGGATTGCGAGACTCCTGCGGGAGCGGCGGGACAGGTGAGACCCCACAGGCGTTCACGCCGAGGAGGCTCACCGCCCGCCCCGCGGAAAGCGAGCATCTGGAGGGGAAATCGACCAGACCGCTTTACTTGGTAGATAGCAACAAAGTATGCGAAAACAGCCTTTGTATATAATGAATGATCCTGATTTAACTTCCGCAGTAATAAATTTCACCACCGTTTTATCCCTTCTTATTTTTGGTATAATATGTAATGACACAACTTAAAATTTTTGATTTTGTAAACGAGGAAGTATAATGGTGAAACCAAGGAGTGACATATGAGGGTCATATTAGAATTGATACGCATCATATTAATATTCGGGATAGCCGGAACAATCATTTCGACCATTGTAAACGGCATATATATCAACATAGGAGTGAATCAGTACGGCTGGCTAGGCTCGATTGCGATACTGCTTTTATTATTCGTCTGGTACAGAAATAAACTTCAGTTCAGTGGCTGGTATTCGGGAAAAGGGAAGGAAAATCTTCCAAAAATGGCCTCACAAACACTCATTCTGTGTTCAGTATTTTTGTTATGTGCCCCGCCTGTTTTAAGTGTGCTGCAGATGATCTTTCATTAATCGGGATTCTATATCCTGGATAGAGCAGGAGTGAACGATTTGCGGAAATTGTTTAATATTGTGGTCCTCATACTCCTACTCTCTGGATTATGGTATGGATATGGCAAGGATATCCAGGAGTCTGGATTCAAAGCGGGGTTTAGCGCCTTTGCAACGGATGTTCGTTCCTTTATAACCGGGCCCGAGGTTACGACTGCCTTGGAAAAAATGAGTGCTGGAGTCAGCAGTCTCATTGGCTCGTTGACGGAAACATTGGATACCGCTTCTGAAAAAGAATCGCAGGAAACGGAAAAAGTGAAAAAACCAGCACTGGAGGCACCTGTTGATGCATCCTTCTCGGTACGTAATATCGAAATTGGCGACACGAAGGATGATGTAGAAAAATTGGCTGGTGAAGCTAAACGGAATACGCGGAATGAATATGGCGTTGACTGGTTTGCCTATCACGAAAATTATCAAAATTTCTTCATGGTTGCCTACGATAACAACAATAAAGTTGTTGGTTTATATACGAATCAAGATTTGATTTCCTCGAAGGAAGGCATTAAACGCGGCACTCCCAAAGAAACCGTGACCGGGAAAATGGGGGAGCCTGTAACAAAACTGCTTAAAGGAAACGTCTATTACCAGATTCGAAGTGACAGCGGCGAATACGATATGTTTGAAATGGATAATAGCTATGTGACCATTTTTTATGACAAACATGAGAAAAATACAGTAACGGCAATCCAAATCATCGACGCAGAACTCGAAAAGCAAAAGAGCGGCTATTTTGCAGAAGCCGGCCCCGGATTAAAGAAGGGCTTTGAATATCAATTATTCGATTTGACCAATGCATCACGGGTCAATCATGGCCTCTCAGTGCTTTCATGGGATAAACGAGTGAAGGTCACGGCACAGGATCATAGTGCAGATATGGCCGTGAATCAATACTTCAACCATACAAACCTTGAAGGAGAATCCCCGTTCGACCGGATGGAAGATGACAAAATCACTTTTCGAATGGCGGGGGAAAACCTGGCTGCCGGCCAGAATAGCAGTATTTTTGCCCATGAGGGCCTAATGAATTCCATTGGACACAGGGAAAACAAATTACAGAAGGATTTTGAATCGCTCGGTGTCGGGGTTGCCTTCGATGAGGAAAATAAACCATATTATACGGAGAACTATTTGACGAAATGAACGAAAAAGCTGTGCATGGGAAAAATCCTGCACAGCTTTTTTCATACAAGAGAGGGCATCCATTTATAAAAATGGATGCCCATGTTTTTAAATCACCAAACGAATAATCCAACGACCATGGCACTCAGCAAGGAAACAGCCATCCCGCTAACCAGCAGTTTCCAAACATTCCTTCCGATAATGTTCGATTTCTCATCGTTGAGGATGGAATTGAATGTTCCATAAATCATGCCCACTGTACTGAAGTTGGCAAATGACGTCAGATAAGTGACAGCCACAGCAACTGTATGCGGGGACAGTGTACTAACTTTATCTTTTAAATCGAGCAAGGCAACGAACTCATTCGTGGCAAGCTTGATTCCCATCAATTGAGCGACGTACATGGCATCTTGTCCAGATAGTCCAAGCAGGAATGCAAATGGACTAAAAATGACAGAGAAAATCTTTTGAATGGTCAAGCCATCCACAAAGAAACCGAAAATGCCGTTTACGCTAGCCGTTAACGCCACATAGCCGATAACCATTGCCATGATGACGAAGACCATTTTGGCCCCGACCAGCATACTGTTGGAAATGGTGGAAAAGAAATCTTTGCGTTCCTCTTTAGAAGGCACATAAACGACGTCTTCCTCTTTACTGACGTCGACGGGATTCAGCATGTTAGCTATCAGCAAGGCATTTAAGCAGTTCAAAGGTATCGCTACAAAAACATAGGTTGCCGGTACCATGGACAGGTAGGCTCCAATGATGGAACCACTGATGCTGCTCATGCTCATGATACCAAATGTCAATAGCCGCTGATCCTTAATCGCACTGAGCTGCATGCGGAGAACGGCAAGTGCCTCGGTATTCCCAAGGAACATCATCTGAATCGAAAAGAAACTCTCAAGTTTTGGCAAACCGGATACTTTTGAGATGAGCCATCCCACTTTATCAATGATCCAGGTAAGAATACCGAAATACGATAATACATCAAAAAACGTAATAATGAAGATAATTGGCATCAATGCGCTGAAAAAGAAATCCACTTGTTCATTTGCCATAAGTGAAGGAAAGACAAAAGAAATCCCTTCATTTGCACATTCAATCAACCAAGTGAAGAATGAAGCGATCAGATTGATTACCCATGCCCCAATTTTAGTGGATAACATGAACCATGTGATAAGTAATTCAAGAACCAGCAAGGTAAGAATGGCTTTCCACTTAACGTTCCTTTTATTAGGTGAACAAAGGTAAACGATGCCCATTACAACCAAAACACCTAGTATATTCAATAAGAAATACATGCTTTCATCCCCTTTGGATATATTATTTCCCATTCATATTTTTTATATAAAAAGCCCTCACCTTTTTACACTTTCAGCCGCAGGAAGAAAGTGTGAAAAAGTAAGAGCCTTCATTGAAACGTTATGTGGATCAAGCCTCTTCATGCGAACCAACATAAACCTGTTCATCTCTTCTATTTTCATACTTCCTTGTAGTCCGGCATTACGGCTGCCAGGTAGAAACTATCAGACCATCATCACTGATATTATACAAGGATATTTTTTAAATAAATTTCTCAGGAAAGATATCATTTTAAATCAGTTTATTTTTAATTACAATACGTTTCAAAGTTGTTATATTAATATAAATTTTTCGAAAACAGTCAAGAAAGTCTCCAAGGGCCAATGTTGGGTAATACTTATGAAGAGCTGGCTTAAACCCTCCCAGTTGTCTCAATTCACCATACTAACCACTACATCTCCTTTACAGGAAATAAGGACGTGAATTTTTGTGGATTTTTTTTATAGCCAGGAAACTCTTACTGCAATTCAGTGGACTTTAAGAGCCATCATATCCTTCTTCTTCTTACTTTTTTCGGTTAAATTGATGGGGCAACGGTCCATTTCCCAATTAAGATTACTTGATTTCATAATGGCATTGATTATTGGGAACATTCTTGCACACCCTTTGTCTGATGAACGGTTAGGTTTGAAGGGCTCAATGATCACGACCTTTGCATTAGTCATCTTATATATAATTAGTGTGTTTACGAGCCTTAAGTGGGGCAAACTCCGAAAGTTTTTTGACTCCGACCCCTTTCCGCTTATAGAAAATGGACAAATCATTTACAAAAGCCTAGCAAGGGCCCGAATCTCAATCGATGATTTATTATCGGAATTAAGAAAGGAAAAGGTCGAAGATATTCAAAAGGTATCCCTTGCATTATGGGAACCGGGTGGTACCATTTCATTGTTTTTATACCCTCAATATGAAGCAGTAACTCCAGCAGATATGCACCTAGAAACAAATGCCTTCCATTTTCCTAAAACGATCATTAAAGAGGGGAAGATTGATTCTAAAGAATTAAATCGGGGCGGTAAAGACGAAGAATGGCTGAAAAAAAAAATCAAAACAACATATAATGCCGACGTGAACGATATTTTATTAGCAACTCTTGATAATAACGAAAACTTAAAGGTCTTTTTCTACAAATAAGAACACTTTTGCAGCCAAAATAAAATCCCCTTAAGCATGGTGTAAAGCCTACGTATGAGTGTAGGCTTATGACACGTTCAACTTAAAGGGGATTTATTAACTCTTTTTTACTCCGACCAATTCAGTGTATTCAAGAACTTATAAACATCTTCATACACTTGATTACGTTCCTTACCCAATGTGATGATATGACCTGATTTTTCGTACCATATCAAGTGTTTATGCTGCGTATCGACTTCATTGAAAATCGCTGTAGCACTCTCCGTATAGTCGGGATCATCCAAACGTCCTTGTAAAACAAGAGTTGGTGATGTGATTAAATCTAAATCTTCACCTGTCTCATTGATAATATCCAACACATCTTGTAGTTGAGGCATAGGCTCTTCTTCCAGTAGCTTCACTTCTGCAGCAATTTGGTCTGCATCTTTGCCCTCAAACTTCTTATAAGCCTGTGCATAATTGAGCAAGCGGTTCTTTTGTCGATCGATACTTTTTCCTTGCGTCGGAGCGCACATTGAAACCACCCCTGTTACAGGCAATTCAATTCCCACTTTTAATGAGAAAACTCCTCCTAAAGAAATTCCCACAACGGCAATTTCCTCATAGCCTTCGTCTTTAAGGAATTGATAACCATCAACTACGTCTTTCCACCATTCCTTTGGACCTGTTTTAACAAGTTCCTCGGCTGATACTCCATGCCCACTATAAAGAGGTCCGTGGCAAGTATAGTCGAGATCATTCAAGTATTTCCCCAATTTCTTCATATCTCCTGTACTTCCGGTAAACCCGTGAAGTAAAAGAACAGCTCTTTTTCCACCTATATATGTGAATGACTCAGGTGCTTTCACTTTCATCTATCTAGGACCTTCTTTCTTTGCTCTTGTTGATAAATAGAATCTAAATGATTTTCGAAAAAAAATCAATTAATACCCCTTGAGTAGTGATTCTTCTATCCTATTCCGAATTTTCATTAAAACAATTAAATCATGTATATAATATCCTTACCACACTCTTCACAACTCATCCGTTCCGAAGCACATTTTACTATGATTAAAATTATTTAGCAATCGTCATTTAACCATTTTTTTTTAGAAAAGTAAAATGCACCTTGTGATACGATGTACAACGTATTACACTTTAAAAATGAAAAGGAGGAGAATTTACTTGGATAAAGAATTAATGAAGGGAAGCATTGACCTCCTTTTGCTTTCACTTCTCTCACAAAAAAAGCTATACGGCTATGAAATCACGAAGATCTTGAAGAAAATGAGCATGGGCACATATCAAATAAGTGAGGGCACCCTCTACTCCGCCCTTAAACGGTTAGAAAAAAAAGAATTCATAAAAGGCCATTGGAAAGAGTCAGAATCAGGCCGCAGGAAATATTATCAAGTCACAGAAAAAGGACAAACCGAACTTGAACGGAAACGAGAATGCTTTTATTTCCTGGAAAAACTAGTCCGGAAAAGCGCAGAGCAATTCTAAACAAAATAAAAAGCTCCCTGCACCCATTATTGGATAGGCGCAGGAAGCTTTTTTTCGCTGAGTTTGGGCTGTTTACTCGTAAGTTTTGCGCTTTTACTCGTGAGTTTCGCATTTTTACTCGTGAGTTTTGCTGTTTTCTCGTGAGTTTTGCTGTTTTACTCGTGAATTCATACTGCACTCATGATTTCGCACCATTTACTCGTGAATTCAGCACTTTTACTCGTGAGTTTGGGCTATTTACTCGTGAGTTTAACGCTTTTACTCGTGAGTTTCGCACTTTTACTCGTGAGTTTTGCGCTTTTACTCGTGAATTCAGCACTTTTACTCGTGAGTTACTCCGTTCACGCAAAAAAAGGACCTAATTAGGTCCTTTTTTGTCTATTCCTTTATGCTTGCGATAATTGGCGCAGGAGAGCTTCATGCACTCCCCTTGGACATGCGGGCCATATTTTTCACGAAAGGCCTCGAGGCAATAGCATTTATCTTCTTCTTTTTTGGTTCCATCCATCGAGTGCACCCCTCCTAGCTTTAACTGGAGACTACACGTTTCTCCAGTTCTACGTTGATTCGTCCCAACAGTACGGCACCGATTGACTGAATGATCGTTTTAACGATGATTTGGCCGATGACCGCAGCGGGTACTGCTTCCCATGGCAATATATTGGCACCCAATGGACTTAGGCCAATCACGACAAATATCACCGAATCGAAAAATCCTCCAACGATTCCGCTGTAAAAGACCCTCCAACTCATCGGGAGTTTTAAACGGGTATAAATTTCCGTATCCGCCGTTTCTGCGACCACGAACGATAATGCGGAAGCAAATACGATCAATAACGTATCCCCTAATAAAAATGATACACACGCAGATAAAATAAGTGCAGTGACGATACATATATAGGTCTTTGCGCGGCCGAATTTATTCTGGACGAGATCTCGAAAGATGAAGGTTCCCCCGATGAGCAATGTACCCATCGGAATGATGAACATGCCAAAATGCAAGGGCGCAAAGGCTGCTGTAACCACATTCGCCGTGATGATGGATACTAAATACAATAAAATTCTTAACATTTCTTAATTCTCCTTATACAGAAAAAACAGCACCCTAAGAAAGAGCACTGTTCCCCTTAGTTTTTTTGAGAGGGTAGCTAGAACCTCTTCCGCCCGAGCGGATTATCATTTTCCTTATTTATCGTATCTTGAAAGCGATTGGAAATCAAGAAGTTTCCATATGGCTTGCACAAACAAATGTAAACGCAATGACCCTGCCGATTTTTGTCGCAGAAAACTGTTTGACCGGCTGTATATGAAAAGCCGACAATGATTGATAGAATAATGTTACGATCTTGATATGAAGTATAAACGCGAGGAGGAAAAAGATGATGAAAAAGCCATCGTTTGTTCATGTTATTTATATCGCGACCACACCAGAGAAGCTTTGGGAAGCCCTGACGAGCGGTGAGGTCACGAAGAAGTACCATTTTGGATGCCAGGTCCAGTCTGACTGGCAAGAAGGCTCAAGCGTTAAATATTTGCTGGAAGATGGGCATATTACTGATCATGGTAAAGTACTTAAGTGTGAGCCGCTGCACCTGCTCTCGTTCACTTGGAACATGGTAGGAGACGAAACACCTCGCGAGCAGCCTACTCGTGTCAATTTTATACTGCAGCCTATGGATGATTCGACTGTGAAGTTAACGCTTAGGCATGAGGAGCTTTTGGAGACGGATTTCGTAAATGATGATAATACCTTTGAAGGCTTGAATAATGGATGGCCAGCGATTCTAAGTAACCTGAAGAGCTTGCTAGAAACTGGACGGACCCTGCCGCCAATAACAGTAGATCGGGATAATTAAGTGGTAGTGGAAAACTATAAAAAAATCGAAGGAGAGTTGATAGTGATGGATACGCAAATAATCACGAAATTTAAAATAGTCAAACCAACCAATGAAGTGTTTGAAGCTATAGTGGACCCAGAAAGAATCGGGAATTTCTGGTTCTCATCGAGTTCTGAAAGATGGGAACAAGGCAGGATGCTTACATTGAGATATAACGAATACGATGCTGAAGTGGTTATTGATGTATTGGAAGTCAAGGAAAATAGGAGAATCGTGTTCTCATGGGGAGGAAATGATCAAGAAACGATTGTTACAATTACACTAAAAGAGTTGGATGAAATGAGTACAATTATTGAAGTGAACGAATCAGGTTTGAAAGAGGACGACCCCGAATTGATAAACAAAATGATCGGACAAAAAGAAGGTTGGGTTTATACATTAACATGTTTAAAGGGTTATTTGGAAAATGGCGTTAATACTTTGAGGGCATCCATAATTTTTTAATTCAGTCCGCCTCTAAATTGCACATACCCTCAGAATTCTTAGAGTATCTGGGGGTTTTTTCGATCCTGCATCCTCTCCTTTGCTCTCTCTTGATCAAATGGAAAAATTAAACTTAAAAAACAGTACTTTATAATATGATCTAATAATTGACATTTGGAAATCAGTGAGTTATCATCCTAATTAACCAGCGGTCAATAAAAAAGGAGGTGTCCAAATGTCGCCAAGGAAATCGGCAGGTAAAGAATTGTCCAGGGACATGGTTTTGAATGAAGCCAGAAACCTTTTTGCAACGATGGGGTATTCGAATGTCTCGATGAGGCAATTGGCTAAATCATTGGATTGCAGCCATGGGGCCCTATACTATCATTTTAAAAATAAGGCAGAAATATTTTATAGTTTGGTGAAAACGGATTTCTCCGTTTTAAATACTTTAATCGATGATATCATCATGTCGGAAAATGCCCCTTCTGTAAAAATGGAAAAGATTTTATTGTGCTTCTTGGAGTTCGGTTTAACCCAACAGAATCATTATTCCGTCATGTTTTTATCGAAGGAAAAAGAAATTCAGCAGTTACTTCAATTCGATTCTAATAAAACATATGAAAAGCTAATCCAGTCCCTGACGGACTTAACGGACAACAAATTGAATCCTGCATCCATATGGTCGATTTTTCTTTCTCTTCACGGATTCATCACTTTTTATATTAATTCTGAACTATCTTATCAAGATGTAAAAGGCCTAGCTTACTTTCATGTAAAAAATATCATCAGGAACATCATATAATTTTCAAGTATTATTGACCATTGGTCAAATAACAATTGGGAGGGTTTAAAATGGTAAAGAAATTCCTTCATATGGAAGGAATCATGGTGCTTTTAGCGATGATTTACATCTATTCGTTATATGAATTCAGCTGGTGGATTTTCCTGTTTTTGATTTTGTTTCCTGATGTTTCCATGCTTACCTATCTGATCAATGATCGAATTGGAGCAAAGGTTTATAACCTATTTCACACTTATACCCTGTCCATCTTCATGATTTTGCTTGCCATTTTTCTAAAGTCTGATGCTCTTTTGATGATTGGCTTAATTTGGACCGCACATATTGGAATGGATCGCTTTTTTGGGTATGGCCTCAAATACACATCTTCCTTCAAAGCTACACACATTCAAAGGCTTTAAAAAGCTAAAAGGCAGTGTGATAATGCCATCACACTGCCTTTTGCTCACTTTTATACGCCCCGCTTATTTCCCCATATATAGGTATGCAGCTGGGGCAGCACTTTCACATCATTCAATTCATCATCTGCTATCACTTTATCTATTAACTCTTCGTACTTCTTCAAAAGACCGCTGATCAATTGACGATCATCCGCCGTCCTGCTATCGTCATTGCCGACCTGCAAATAAAAAGGAATATCCGGGTAACGCCCATGTACATGTTTGGCATATTGATAATCTTCCTCGTTAAAGACGACAATCTTCAATGAGACATGGTTTTCAGGATTTCGATTGGCAAGATTCGAGAGGATTTGGTCGAGCACCGAAAAGTCCGTGTTCATTTTAGAGCTCGGCGGCTTGGGTGAAATCGTCAGTTCATCAATATCGAGAAACCAATCCTGCCATCGGCTCCCTTGTGTTTCGACACCTATCTTCATTTTATTTTCATGTAAGATCTCTATCAAGCCGTTTAGGTTTTTCAGCAGAGCCGGGTTTCCGCCTGATATCGTCACGAAGGAAAAACCGGAACCCCCAATTCGCTTCAGCTCATCCCATATTTCTCCAGCAGTCATTTGGACGGTATCTTCCTTACCGGTGCCATCCCAAGTAAATGCGGAATCACACCAGGCACATGAATAATCGCAGCCGGCCGTCCGAACGAACATGGTTTTTTGACCAATGACCATTCCTTCACCTTGGATGGTCGGTCCGAAGATTTCCATAACCGGGAGTTTACTCATTTTCCATCCACTCCCGTCTGGCTTCGGCATAGCTTGTCGGCGTTTCGTATAGTCGAACAAATTCGACTCTAGCACCCTCATATTCTTTTAATGAAAGGGCTTCGGCCATTTTTTCATAAATCCAGACAACCATATTTTCAGCTGTTGTATTCATGAGCGGCAGGGTTTCATTCAAATAACGATGATCCAGGTGGATTTCAATTTCATTTTTCCATATATCCTTGATGTCCCCGAAATCTATCATCAAACCGCGTGAATCCGTATACCCGCTCAATCCGAAAATGACCTTATATGTGTGGCCATGCAGGTTCTTGCATTTGCCTTCATAGTCATGCAGATGGTGCGCCGCGTCAAAGGTGAATTCCTTACTCACGAGAACCCTCTTGTTTGTATACTTCAATTGGCTGCGCTGAATATCTTCATCTATTTTTTGGAGTTTATCCACTATAGTAAAACCGTACATCATGAAAGCCCCTTCCGTCTGCTTACATAGTCATCCAGCCCTTTTTTCCGCAGATTACATGCCGGACAATCTCCACAGCCGTCGGAGATGATTCCGTTATAGCAAGTCAGGGTCTTTTCGCGGACAAAGTCGAATGCGCCAAGCTGATCAGCAAGCTCCCATGTTTCCTCTTTATTAAGCCACATTAGCGGCGTATCAATCACGAATGACTGGTCCATCGACAAGTTCAAGGTCACATTCAACGATTTAATGAATACATCGCGGCAGTCAGGATATCCGCTGAAATCCGTTTCACAGACACCGGTGACAATATGTTTAGCGCCAATCTGACTCGCCAGCACTCCGGCAAACGAAAGGAACAGCAAATTCCTCCCAGGTACGAACGTCGACGGCAATTCCCCTTCTTCTCCGTCCGCAACTGCAATATCACTTCTCGTCAATGCATTCGGTGCCAGTTGGTTCAGCAGCGACATGTCAAGGATATGATGGTTCACACCCAATTCCTTGGCAATGTTTTGAGCACATTCGATTTCCAAGCTATGCCGCTGATTATAATCGAACGTCACCGCTTCCACTTCCTCAAATCTCTCCAATGCCCAGAACAGGCACGTCGTACTGTCCTGACCTCCGCTAAACACAACCACTGCCTTTTCTTTCTTCTTCATTTCTATAAAACTCCTTTTTACGGAAAAAAACAGCACCCTAAGAATAGAGCACTGTTTCTCCTTAGTTTTTTTGAGAGGGTAGCTAGAACCTCTTCCGCCTTAACGCGGAATATTATATTTTTCCAAGTCAATAGTAACTTGAAAACGATAATAAATCAAGATGATTATATTTAGTGAATATTAGAACTGATGGAAAATTTGGTTATCTTTTCATTGCTTAAATATCCCATATATCCGTCCGATAAAATAGTGTGAATATTGTAAAAAATGCCGTAGAGCAAGTGAAAGGGCTCGATTCCCAATCGCAGCAAATTTCGCAGCTTGTACAGGTCATCAAGGATATATCCAATCAAACCAATCTATTGGCGCTGAATGCAGCCATAGAAGCCGCTCGTGCTGGTGAACATGGCAAGGGCTTTGCCGTCGTCGCCGATGAAGTGCGGAAACTCGCTGAAGAGGTCACACACTCCGTTGGGGATATCACCAATATTGTCTCAGCCATTCAAACGGATTCAAAAACAGTCGTCCACTCCCTGGAAGATGGTTATGCACAAGTGGATGAAGGCACGAAACAGATCACGCTCACAGGCCAAACCTTTGAAACAATCAATCACTCTGTCGGGAATATGGAAATGAAAATACAGCATATTACAGAAGAATTGAACTATATCTCCACAAATAGCCAAGTAATCAATCAGGCTATCGAAGATATCGCAGCGGTTTCTGAAGAGTCCGCGGCTGGAATCGAACAAGTCTCCGCCTCTGCTCAGCAATCCAGCTCTTCAATGGATGAAATCACGAATCATGCAAGTGAACTTGCATCTTCGGCAGATCTGCTGACTGAACAAGTTAGGAAGTTCCAATTATGACACTAGCAATTTCCCGTCACATGTATACGGGAAATTGCTTTTCCTTCCCATTATATTTGGTTGTTTCATTTTCGTATATTCGGGGAATAAATAACTATACACAATAATAAACCATTAAAAGGAAAATCTATCAAAAGCGGCTGGAAGTGAACATTTTCCTTTATTTTCAGAATATTTAGTGTATAATTAATTAAAGGAATATTTTAACTTAAATAACCATCAATTCCAATAACCGCTACTGCAATTCCCATCATTTCCTTTCAACACCATGCACGGGCACTTATACTCAGTAAGTATCCATTGCATGCTTTCTCTCGAATCAAACCGTTCATAACTTTATTCACACAAAAACACGATTTCCACTCCAAATCTGTAAAAAAAGGTTAAATTACACGATTGATATGTTACTATTAAACTAAGACCTTTTAACCCCATAAGGAGGAATTCATATGAAACGTTTTTTCAAATTCATAACAGATTTTAACGAAAGAAAAGCACTCAAACGGGAAACCGAAGAATTCTTTCGCAAAGAATACGAAAATTATATGAAGATGAATCCTGACAATCAAGGAAAAAGAAGGAGATTAGTTCCTAGACTTTATGTGATTGATGGCGGTAAAAAGGACTCCAACCTTGAGATTTCTGACAGAAAGAAATCAAGTTAACCTGATTCCTTCCATAATCTGCTACCATAGCTGTAGCTCTAGACCCACAAACGTTAAATCTCAATGATGATCGGAAATTCGTGACCATTCCATTCATTTACAATATATAAGCCGAAAGCTCAGATATGCTTCTGAGCTTTTTTTGTTTTTCATTCTGCTATAAACACTATATCTATAGAAGAAACTAGGTATTTTTTAAAAAAAATGGGTTAACTTTAGTTTATTTCATGTTTCAGGTAAAAGATCAATTTTAGTCCCGTGAATATTCTCTGAGGAAGTAACCGGAAAATACCAAAAAAAAGAGATGTGTTCTTTTACTCATCTTTGTCCAAATTCAAAAGAGTTCAACTAATTGAGTCGTTAGATGCAAAATCTTACATTGAATGACAAATGCATAAATATTGTAACGTTTATGTCAAACAATAGGTATAAACAATTAATAAATTGTAATAAACCTCACTTTTAAAAATTAATTATTATTCAAATATAGCCATTAAGAATCAGGTTCAAATGCTCATAAAACCGCTTTGATTCTGACCAAAATGGGTTCTTTATTAAACTTTCCATAATTTAGTGTAAAAAAATCGAGTATCCCCTCGATTTCCAGCCATACCTTTGTACTCATAAAACAATTTATCCCATTAGATACTATTACACTCCAATATACATTTATTTCAAAAAGCTGATGATAACTATATTACGATAGAATAATTGGCTCTTGCCTATTAAGTTTAAAATCATGTAGTGTGTATTCAGTAATTCAAATATTTGAAAAAAAGAGAGGTTAAAAAATGGCACCAATATTTATTTGTGCGATCTTTTTGCTTGGCTATGGCATTTTTGAACAAAAACGCCATCAGAAGCGTCTCGACTCCATCCCGGTACGTGTGAATGTGAATGGGATTCGAGGGAAATCGACTGTAACGCGTCTAATTACAGGTGTGATCCAGGAAGCAAAATACAAAACAGTAGGTAAAACAACCGGAACGTCAGCAAGAATGATCTATTGGTTTACCGACAAGGAAAAACCGATTGTACGCCGCCCGGAAGGACCAAACATAGGAGAACAACGGCGTGTAGTTAAAGAAGTTGCCGACTTAGGCACGGAAGCACTCGTTTGTGAATGCATGGCCGTTCAGCCTGACTATCAACTAATCTTCCAAAACAAAATGATCCAAGCAAACATTGGGGTCATCGTGAATGTATTGGAAGACCATATGGATGTCATGGGACCGACTATGGATGAGGTTGCTGAAGCCTTCACTGCTACCATTCCCCATAATGGTCACTTAATAACCATCGAAAGTGAATATTTGGACTTTTTCAAACAAATCGCCAAAGAACGCAACACAAAAGTGATCGTTGCAGATAATTCGAGAATTTCGGAAGATTTTCTACGCGAGTTCGACTATATGGTATTTCCTGATAATGCATCACTGGCCTTGGCCGTTGCGGAAGCTTTGGGAATTGATGAAAAAACAGCTTTCCGCGGAATGTTGAATGCACATCCCGATCCAGGGGCCATGCGGATCACCAAATTCGGGGATCCCATCCAGCCAACTTTCTTTGTCAATGGCTTTGCTGCAAACGACGCGGCATCGACGCTGAACATATGGGAACGTGTCAATACGTTCGGATACAGCACAGAACCTCCTATCGTCATCATGAACTGCCGTGCAGACCGTGTGGACCGTACCGAGCAGTTTGCTAGAGATGTATTACCGTACATAAAATCCGAAATCGTCATTGCCATTGGTGAAACTACATCACCAATCACGAAGGTATTCGAGCAAGGTAAATTGGATACTAAAGAATATTGGGATTTAGAAAACTGGTCAACTGAAGAAATCGTGGCCCGCCTCCGCCCATTGATGAAAAATCGCATCGTCTACGGTGTCGGGAATATTCACGGTGCAGCGGAACCTTTAATTGAAGCATTCATGAAATCTAAAACAAAGCAAAAAGCAAGTTAAGTAGGAGGAACCTTAATGTTTGGATCGGATTTATATGTAGCCCTAGTACTGGGAGTAACACTTAGCCTTATATTTTCAGAAAAGACGGGTGTCGTACCCGCAGGTCTTATCGTGCCAGGTTACTTGGCATTAGTATTTGACCAATGGGAAATCATGCTGACCATTTTGATCATTAGTGTCGTAACTTATTTGATCGTCACTCACGGCCTTTCAAGATGGGTGATTTTATATGGAAGAAGAAAATTCGCAGCCATGATGGTGACCGGGATTTGCTTGAAACTACTATTGGACTTCGTCTACCCCGTCATGCCATTTGAAATATTCGAGTTTCGGGGAATCGGTATAATTGTACCCGGATTGATTGCGAATACCATACAAAGACAAGGAATGCCATTGACACTTGGCAGCACGCTTTTATTATCCGGCTTGACTTTCGGTTTAATGAACGTGTACTACCTATTCTGAGGTGCAAAAAATGAAACGGACTTTAAATGCAAAAGAAAAAACACTTATCTTTATTAAACGCACGAAGAAAAAGAATCTTAAATACACTGGAATCATACTACCTATATTACTAATCGCTTTAGTCATTACCACTTGGATGGGACGGGCTGAGGAAGTGAAAATAACCGCAACAAAATCCGATCAACCATTGACGATGACAATGGTCGGTGATGTGATGATGGGACGTTATGTTGAAGAAGTGACGGAAAAGCACGGGCAGGAATACCTCTTCCGTTATATGAAGCCTTATTTTGCCCATTCAGACTATGTCAGTGGGAATTATGAGCATACCGCTTTAAAAGAAGAAGTATCCAACTATAAGGGAGCAGATACGCCCATCCGGTTAAACTCCAATACTAGCGGTGTGGAAGCGGTTAAAGATGCTGGCTTCTCTGTAATGACTTTGGCCAATAACCATATGATGGACTATGAAGAACAAGGGCTTCTAGATACGATTGATGAATTCAAAAGTGCGGATATGCATTATGTCGGTGTTGGATCGAACACTGTGGAAGCAAAAAACAGCATCGACTATGCGGATGTTAATGGCGTTCGTGTCGCAACACTTGGCTTCACAGATGTTTACGGTAAGGATGCCGTGTCAAAAAGTGATAAAGCCGGACTATTGAACTCCAATCCTGATTTATTATTTGAAATGATCGGCAAAGCAAGGGATGCCAAGCAAGGCAACGCAGACTTGGTTGTGGTGAATATGCACTGGGGACAAGAGTATTCAACATCTACAACCGACCGTCAAACGGACTTGGCTAAAGCTATCATCGATGCTGGGGCTGACATCATCATCGGCCATCACCCACACGTGCTTCAATCGTTTGATGTGTATAAAGATGGAATCATTTTCTATAGCTTAGGAAATTTCATTTTCGATCAAGGATGGACACGCACAAAGGATTCAGCCATGGTTCAATACCATTTAGCGGAAGACGGAAAAGCTACAATCGATGTCGTTCCACTGCAAATTGAAGAAGCAACACCAAGGCCAGCTACCTCTTCAATCGACAAATCACGTGTTTACCGCCAGTTGACGAAGGAAACGAGTGAAAACGCCCAATGGTCGAAAAAAGAGGATCACATCGAGATTAACTTGGATCACAAGAAGGTAATCGACCATAAGGCACAGCGTGAGCAAGAAGAAAAAGCAGCACAAGCAGCGAAAGAAGCAAAGGAAAAGAAAGCTGCACAAGAGAAAAAGGCAGCACAAGCTATACAACAGGACATACAGCCCATTCAGTAAGGATCGATTGGATACTACTATGTGAAAAGAGAAACAACTTGGAAGCTCAACGAGAAGGGGGAATAATCGATGATTAACCGTAGGACTGGAAAAATATTCATTTCACTTTGCGTGCTCATATATTTAGCTGGATGTTCGAAGACACCCCCTATTTCTGACACGAATGATCCGATAGAGAGTAAAACGGAACAATCATATGGGGTCAGTTCTTCAAATCCAATCGCAATAGATGTCGGGATGGATATATTGAAAAATGGTGGAACGGCGGCGGATGCCGCCATTGCGGTATCCTATGTATTAGGTGTAGTTGAACCTTATGGATCTGGCGTGGGCGGCGGCGGCGGTATGCTGATTGCACCGGAATCCGGCGATCCCAAATTTATCGATTATCGTGAATCCTCTCCGGAAGACCCAAGTTCAAGGCACAATGCAGGGATTCCTGGCTTAGTGGCCGGCATGCAGGTTATAAGTGATAAGTATGGGAGCGTACCAATGGCAGACCTTCTCCAGCCGGCGATAGATTTGGCTGAAGGCGGATTTGAAGTCGACAAAATGTTATCATCACGCTTAGAAGCGGCTCAGCCAAGGATATCTTCCGATGCGACTTCACTTTTTTATCCTGATGGCGATGCCCTTGAACCAGGCAAAACACTCGTCCAGGAAAAACTTGCTGAAACATTGAAGCAGATTCAAAAGGAAGGTCCTGATGGTTTTTATAAAGGGGAAATCGCACGGGATATTAAAAGAGAAACAGATATCGACTTGATGGATTTAAAGCGCTATGAGGTGAAAGAACGTAAGCCGGTCCAAGGAACATTTGCCGGTTATGATGCTTTTACCGCCCCTCCGCCCTTCTCCGGGATTACCGTTCTTGAAATGTTAAAGCTCGCCGAGGAAATGAACCTCAGTGATTCTTCAAGCAAATCAGCTTATATGAAGGTATTGGGTGGCATCACAGATACTGCTTATCAAGATCGGTCCGCCAATATTGGGGATGGAATAAGTCACTCCAAGGCGGAAAAATTGCTCTCCCCCATTCACTTGGACAATCTTAAAAATAAGATCAAAAGTGAAAAATGGGAAGATAAAGAATCGAATGGTTCCGAAGAACATGAAAGTACGACACATTTTGTGATCATGGACAAGTATGGCACTGTCGTTTCCGCAACAAATACGCTCAGCAACTTTTTCGGATCTGGTGATTATACGAATGGATTTTTCCTTAACGATCAATTGAAAAATTTCCGGTCCGGCTTGAACGCCCAAGAGGCATATAAACGGTCTAGAACTTTCACCGCTCCTACCATTCTCAAGAAACCAGGGCAGGAATCGATCGGGATAGGCTCACCAGGCGGCGATAGGATTCCTCAAGTATTGATGCAGGTCCTTTATTCATATACAGAGAATGAAGGCTCATTTCAGGATATCATCGACCGTAATCGGTTCGTCTATGATGGAAAGAAGATTTATACGGAATCCAGGCTTTCGAATGAAATAATATCAGACCTGGAAGATTCAGGATATGAAGTCATCCAGAAGATCTCCCCCATGTATTACGGCGGGGTTCAAGTACTCGTTAAAAACGAGAAAAACGGACAAGTATCCGGAGCTGGGGATAAAAGAAGAAATGGAAGCTGGAAAGCCCAGCAATAAAAGGGGGATCCATCCCCTCCTTTTCTAAATATCATATGAATTTTAGCGATGTATAAGGGGACTTAGAATATGAATATCGTAAAAAAAATTACAAGCTGGGTCATACCCGTTTTTCTAATAGCAGCCCTGCTTGTGACCATGAATACATTTAAACGGACAGAAACGTTAACACCCGAAGAGCAAAAGAAAATAGAACAATATACGACTATCGAAAAATAAAAAAAGCTGGGGCATCCCCGCTTTTTTTATTTTTCCGTCAACGGATATGGAAGATTAAATACGCTTCAGATACGGAGGATAACCATGAATGAAAATAGCTATACCGATTTTATTGAACTGCAGCAAAATGAACAAGAAGAACTCGATTACCGCATCATCGCTCAGCACAGGAATCCTGATATCGCAATTCTAGCCATACACGGCGGGAACATCGAACCGGGAACTAGCGAGATTGCAGCCGCACTTGGTGAGAGACTTTGTGCAAGCACCTATCTATTCGAAGGTCTTAAACCAAGGGGTAACCAGGTCCTCCATATAACATCCTGCTTGTTCAATGAACCGGCCGGCGTTTCAATGGCAGCGAACGCCCAGACCACCCTTTCGATCCATGGCCACTACGACGTGCATAATGCGCTGGTTTACATTGGCGGTAGGAACGAACCCTATAAGAACCTTATTCAGCAATGCCTAAACAAAGCTGGATTTCAAACTGATCATGCACCGCAGCACCTTTCAGGCATGAAAGGAAACAACATCACCAACTCATCCAAGACGGGTACAGGCGTACAATTGGAACTTTCCACAAAGCTCAGAAAAAGCTTTTTCGAAGGTGATGACTTTACCAGTAAGAACAGGGTCAATCACTGTAATCTTCTTAAACGGTTCGTTACTGCCATTGAAAAAGCGACTCTTGAATATAAACAGGTTGAATGACCTTCTTAGTCGATGAGGCTTTCGGCTTGACCGAAGCTTTCGAATTTCTCGGCAAAATAACCTGACGAAAGGTTGGAGATATGAACGCCGGTGTTTTCCGTTGAATTGAGAAAACGGCCATCACCCAGATAAATTCCTACATGGGTCACACCCAGCCTTGTTCCCGTGTCCCTAAAAAATACCAAATCCCCGGCCTTCGGATTATCGATTTTGGGCACCAATGAGAAGTAATCCTCTGCGGAATCTCGTTTTACAGAAAGGCCCTGCTCCTTCATGACCCAATAAATGAAGCCGCTGCAATCCATTCCGGTCATTGGATCTTCTCCCCCGAAAACATAGGGAAATCCGCGTAAAGTGTATGCATACTTGATGACATCATATGCTTTATCATATGCAGCCTCCTGGTTTACATAAAACGGATATAGCGGGTTGCTGTATAGTTGAAGGTACTGCCCCTGCATCAACTCATCGGTATTTAAAGCGTTACGGCTTTTGATCGTATTCATTGAAATGCTGTAATTCTCCGATATACTTTTAAGCGTTTCTCCCGCTTGGACGATATGCTCTCCTTTTGGCGTGTATGTTTTGTATGCCACTTGGTATTTTGCAAAGTAATCTTCTGAAGTGGATCTCACCTGAACCGTTTCTGCACCATATCCAGAATTGACAAATTGGTTTTTGCCGATATAAATACCCGCAGTCACGACCTTTAAGCTGTCTTTATCCAGAAAGAATATAATATCCCCGGTCTTCGGAGTGGCTGTATCCATCCCTTGCTTATAGAAACCATCTACTGTCAAACGGTCAACCGGCACATTTTGCCGGGAAAGCACCCAATGAATTAATCCGCTCGAATCAAACCCTTTTTCTGGCGTCTCCTCTCCAGCTGACTTTTTAAACCCTATAAAAGATTTCGCATATCTCGCAATTTTTTTTCCTCTCTCCGACCATTGATAGACGGAAGGAGTATACGCCGTTTGAATGATTGCCAACTTTTGGCCCGCAAATAACCTATCATCCGGTAAACCATTCGTTTTCATTAATTGCTCAGCCGATATATCATATGTCCTGGCAATCGATTCTACCGTTTCGCCAGGGATTACAGTATGCACAGGATCTGCAGCATCGGCCTTTAAGCCAGGTAAAAAAGTGAAACTAACCATGAATACCACTGTAAGTATCATACGGCTTATTTTTCCATTAAACATTTTAATCCTTCCTTTATACATTGAAATATTTTTTAATTTACGATGTTCAAGTAAATTCCATCATATGAATCTTCTGTCCTATCATCCACTCGAGCGGATGTGTCTTAATGCTCATCAATACAGTATTATCAGCGAACCAAATGAAACCTTTAGCCTATTTTTTACAAAAAAATCATCAGCCGGATTCAATAAAACACCTTAAAAATAAATCAGCGCTGTAAAATTTCACCCCACCCGAGATAAGTGAAAATCGAAGAATTCCTAGAGGATTTTATTTTTTTGTGCAGAATGGGTAAAGTTGGATTAAAGGGATCCCGCTCATGAAGTGCATATACGGCTTGCCCTATTTATGAAGTGGATAACGATATAGGAGTGAAGATTTTTGATAAAGATGACAGAGAAAGCCCGGCAGGCAATTAAAGATATGCAGCATAGTTTGGGAGGGGAAACGTATTTAAGGTTTGGCATAAACAGACCTTGCTGTAACCAGATGAACTATACATTAAGCTTGGCAATCTCCAAAAAGGAGCATGAGGAAATACTCGTTTTACATGATATAAAAATGTTGCTCGATCCATCGGATTCCCATTTTACAGATCAAGCGGAAATTGATTGCGAAGGCGATGGTTTTTTGATCAGGAACCCGAATCCGCTGGTATCACCCATCATCTAGCAGAAGAAAATAAGGGGAAAGCTTAAATGGCCTTCCCCTTATTTTCTATGAAACTATGGCATGTACACGGTTTTAATATGTGATAGCTTCAAAAACACATGATCTCCATTGGCTGTCTTTAATTCAACCAAGTTGTTTTCCGCCTTTTTAAGCATACCGATTTTCATCGGGTCCTCTCCCCCATCAAATACTACTAGCTTTCCTGCATTTTTCTTTAATTGGTCTTCCAAAGAACGCAGCATCGGTATGTCTGAAGGGTTGACAGGAAAACTCTCTTTACTGAGTGTATAGGGTGTGGCATTTTGATTGTACGGAGTAAGCCATTTAAGGTGATGCAGCGAGACATACATCATTTTATATACAGGCGAGTAGAATGCAAAGTAATCATTGAAAACATTGGTGATATAGCCGTGTAAAGGAATGTGTCCAGCAACATGGATTGCTGAAAAAACTCCTTTTGCGTTCATTAGTGTTTTACGATAGGAAATCGACGCCATGTCTTCCATCATGGGGGACTCCATAGGATTTTTAATCTCGTTATCTATCTCTGTACTCAGATTGAATCTATGGACGTGCAGCATAGGAAAATACAAAAACTGCTGTCCATTGAACAACACCAGAATATCCGTGCTCAAATCAGTTAGAATTCCTTTGAAAGTTTTTTTTCCTGAGATTTGGACATCAATCTGTTTACCCAGTAATGCAAACGCATCACTCATTACTATCTCCTCCTAGGGGGTTATTCAGCTAAAAATCATTTGCACCCAATAAAATAATAAGAGCAGTGTCAGCACTGTCGTAATTGGTATGACTATCAGGGATACACTTAAATAATCCTTCCACTTTATATTCACTTTGTATTGTTTCAGGATATGCATCCAGATAAGTGAGGCAAGAGTACCGATGGGCAATAACAATGATCCCATGTCACTACCGATTATATTAGCTAGATAAATAGTTTTTAATGTGATCGGATCCAGTCCCATTTCGGTTAAGGTAATGGTTCCTATCATTAATGCCGGATGATTATTGAAAATGTTTGATAGAATCGAAACCAATCCTCCCATGACAAAGCTAGCACTCAGTAACCCTTGATTTACAATCGGTTCGCATATCTGTACGAGCATGGCTGTAAGGCCTACATTATGGAGACCATAAATGATGACATACATGGAGAATGCGAATATCAGGATGTGCCATGGGGTCTTTTTGAGTATATCGACAGGGTTTGTCCGTAAATGATACCATCTCCAGATCAGTAAAGATAAAGAGCCAAGTACAGCAACCCACTCGATTGGAATGGAAAAATAAGAAGCTACAAAGAGTAAACAGCGCACCACGAACACATAGAGCAATACTTTCAACATGAATCTTGTGCGTTGCCTTTTTGTTTCAACCGTCATTTTTCCCTTTAAAGGATGGAAATTCTTAGTGAAGAAACTTTCCTCAATGTCATAAGAAAAATTCGGCAGTTTCTTGGGCAGTTTTTTCTTGACCACTGCGAACATCAAACATGACATGAAGATCAGCCCCAAAGTTGCAGGTACAAACATCATGGCAGTATGCATATAAAGCGACATATGAACAATTTTCAAAGCGATTAAATTGACTATATTACTCACGCCTATAGGCGCACTTGAAGCTGTTGCAATCAATGCTCCACTCAAAAGATACGGGATGGCTTCATGTGGTTTTAATCTGAGATTTTTCAAAAGCAAGATCAATATGGGGGTCGTAATCATGATGCTGCCGTCGTTATTGAATAACAAGGTCATTACAAAGCACAATAATTGAATGTACCAATACAGGCGATACCCCGATCCTCTGGCAAGGTTGGCAAGTCTCGCAGCCGCCCAGTGAAAAAAGCCGAAACTTTCCAAGATGACTGCCATGACAATCGTTGCCATGATGGTGATTGATGCGCCCCCGATTTTATTGATGATATCCAAAATATCGCCTTGGGATACTGTGCCAGTCAGCAAAATTATCACGGCACCGATTGAAGCTGGCCATGCTTCATTGATACCTCCTGGCCTCCACAATATAACTATCATTGTCATGACAAACACAAAAATAGTCATTCCTATTTCGAAATGCATGTTGTTCTCCCCTTTTTGGGCCTTGAGCCATTGGGCCCTACTTGTCCGATTCCTATATATTATTCCCCTTTGTAAAAAAAGCATGGATACTTGACCAGCTCCTCTAAATTGTACTTTTGTACTTCTAGTGATTTTGTCCATTAAAGAGAGATGCCCTGTTCACAGAAATCAGGGTCAATGGCAATACAACCAAAAAGGGGAAACCACTTAGTGGCATCCCCTTTTGCAACGCTTATGTTTTCCATTCAGCTAATTCTTTATCTGGAATTCCCCAAGCATGTGCTCCAAATCAGTTATTAACTGTGTAAACTGCTGTGTATATTGAGCAGATTCATTGGATGCAGCGGCTTGTTCCTCCATCGATGATGCAATTTCTTCTGATGAAGCCGTCGTTTGCTGAGATACGGCTGTGATTTCTTCTATCACTTTAATTACCTAGCAGCAGAATCATTCCGATAACTACCATCCAATTAAATACTTTCCTCAAAACTCCATCTTTTCCTCCTTAGCCAAATCTATGAGGCTGACAAATATCCAATCCCCTATGATATTCAATAATATCCTTATCTGCCGGAACTGGCTCCAGTCCTTCATCTTGCCAGTGATGTACCATTACTCGGGGGCATCTTTCGAGGTCGGTTTTCCGGCTTCGATCAACACTTTGCTTCCCAGTAGGAAAAAGCCTTGAATAAACAGCAATAAACCAGTTCCTATAAGCAGCCATTCTATTTTAATGATATCGGATATCGGTCCGAAGACAAGCATCCCCAGCGGCATCATCGAAGTCGAGATCATCCCTAAAACACCAAATACCCTCCCAAGAAGATCACCCTCGACCTTCTCCTGTAACAAGACCGTGGACGGCGTATTAAAGATGGGCATCGCCAATCCGACTATCCCCATGATGACCAAGTAAATCCAGAAAACGGGGATGATTCCAAGAGCGAAAGTACAGGCACCAATGATAAGGCTCGCAAGTGTCATCGTATGGATCTTGTTTTTAAAGCCTCCCCAGGATGCCATGAAAATCCCGCCTAGCATCATACCGATGGCAAAGGTGATTTCTATCGCAGTCAACCGCCAAACATCATTCCCGAAAGAGCGTGTGACCTGAAGCGGTGTAAGAAATGCAACAGGTGCGGCAAGCACGAAGAAAAATGCGAAAAACATAAAGAATTTTTTAAGAAAGTCGTGATTCCTGATATAGATGAATCCTTCTTGCAAATCGGTGAAATAGCTGGTTGTTTGTTTTTGTAATGCCTTCGCATGGGCTGGAATTTTCAAAAATGCCAACAATGTGAAGATGGCAATTACAGCTGTAATCACATCAATGAAGAAAATGGTTTCGATTGAAGCCATCGTCAGCAGTGCGCCGCTCACCATGGGGGAAACGAGCATCACTAGCGCTTGTATGCTTCCATTCGTTCCGTTCACCTTCGTAAGCTTATCCTCTGGCACAAGCTGAGGAAGAATGGCACCGACGGCAGGAGTCTGGATTCCCGTTCCGATTGCCCGGACAGCGGACATGACGAAAAGCAGCCAAAGCTCATCGTAGCCGATTAAAAACAGGATGGCCAATATCAGCGTTGAAATGGCAATCAATGAATCCGAAAGAATGATCAGCATCTTCCGATTATAGCGGTCTGCCCATACCCCAGCGATTGGGGAGAGTATAAAGGTAGGCACGAAACCACAAACGATGGATATCGTCATCAAGACACCCGACTGTGTATTCAACGTGATATACCACATGATGGCATACTGAACCAAGGACGAACCAAAGAGGGATATGGTCTGACTGCCTAGAAAAAGAGTGATATTCTTTTTCCAATTGTCCTTTACTTGTTCATTTAATGATTTCATCTCTCAAACCCCTCATTCTATTTTCAATATTTTTTTCTTAATGCCCTAAAAAAACACAGGCTATCTGCCTGTGTTTAGAGTAAATGGATCAGAACCTATCTAAAGAAACCTGAGATGATGATTATTTTCACGATAAAAAATTATCTCACACCGGCCTTCGGTTTGGTCAATATAATGGAGAATCAACCCTCACGTATCCATATGACCTCCTTGGATAGGTAAAGTACTCTCCCTTTAATCATTCTTCTATTTTAAAGTCAACTGGAATAGCGAAACCCTTTGCTGCGGCTTCAGCTGGCCAGCAAAAAAATGAGGTTGACTCGTCTCTTTTTCGCAAAAGCGTAAAATGAAGGTTTCCTTAAAAAATAGACAGACCATTCCCATTTACCCTGCGGACATGCAGAGTCCTTGAAACGTATTCAATTAACGGTTCAAAGATTGGAAACGCAGTCTGATAAAAGTCACTAGGAAAAACTCCATTTCTTAAAAGTTACAGTCATCTCAACATGGCACAAACTGGAATATCAACAATAAACTTCCTTCATATCATTAGCATCAGTTCGGTTTTATTTATTCACCTGCATTCCCTTCATCCATCAAGTCGTTCGACGGCTACCGTATATTCCTTATGCCATTTTTCCCATTCATCCATTGGGAAGTCCTGATGATGACCATCAATTAAATCACTCAACATATCGAGGCAAACATGCCAGCCAGCCAAATCTTTTGATGTATGATCATTAACTGGCTTGATGTATTCTGTCAATACTAATGAGCATCCATCCTTTTCAGGGGATACCTCGAAACGAACCCAGCCTTCACCCCAATCAAAATCCAAAACGGCAGATTCTTGGAATTCTCTGATCTTCATATCAAAGGATTTCCCTGACCCATCATTGAAATTGAACTTTATGGTCCCGTCTTTTCGAAGGTCCTTCATTTCCAGGTTGGACATCCACTTTTCCACCTTATCATTCTCCGTTAAAGCACTCCATACCTCTTCCACCGAATGATTAAGCGGGCGATTGAATCTTGCGATAATCCCATTACCCTCTTTTTCGATTACAGCTTGCATATACATTCCCCCATTCAATTCGTTTTTTTATAATAAAAAATGGTTGGATGGAAATCACCATTTGCAGATTTCGCATAATCGGGAATCCTGCCTGCCTGAATATATCCCAATGAATTATACAGGGAGTTAGAAGGATCTCCTTCCCTTGTATCAAGGACCAATAATGTCCGTCCCTCCTGCTTGGCCCTCTTCTCAGCCTCTAGCATTAGTGAACGCCCTATTCCATTTCTTCTATACCCAGTATGCGTCATTAATTTTGCGATTTCCGCACGATGGCCGCCGTTTTGCTTTGAACATAAATGTAACTGTACGCTCCCGACGATCTCACCCTGTAATTTAGCGACAAACAGAATCACATCAGGATTTAGGGCACCACCCCAGTAATCTATGGCCTCAGACTGTTTCATGGGAGGTAAAAAACCAATGGACGCGCCATCTTCCACCACCTGCACCAAAAGTTCCGAAAGTTCATTAAGATGGTATTCGATTGATGTTAATTGTTCGATTTTCACATTGGCATTCACATAATCACACCTTTCAGAGTCATATTCACCATCCCTGGCGCTTTGATAAAGAAGTAATGTGAGCCAGATGATGGCGTCCGTGCCATGCATAAATGCCTATATTTTTACCGACTGTCACCTCTCCTGAATCAGGATGGATGAATGTTCGGCTCAGGTCATCCGCATGAAGACCAGTTAAAAGTTTGCACATTCGGATATGTATACTTTCGATTAGTGTTAGAGAAACTTCAATCGGCAAGTCATAGTCAGGCAGCTCTGCCCATTGCCCTTCCTCGTATGTTTTAATGACCGGGCTTTCTTCCGTAAGGGCCAATTTGAAGCGGATAACCGCATTCATATGACTATCAGCAACATGATGCACCACCTGGCGGACCGTCCATCCTCCAGGCCGATAAGCCGTATCAAGCTTTTCATCATCCATGTTACATACCGCTTCCCGCAGCATCCGAGGCAAAGCTTCAATCTCGTTGATCCATCCCTCGGCTACATCACTAGTAATTTCCCCGTCAAACTGAAACTTTCCAACCGGATATCTTAAATCCATCTTCATTCCCCCTTGATGCTCAAAAAAAAGCATCTATATATATTCTTTATTCTTATTCTTTATTGAATGAGACAAATCCTTTTTACCGGCAATTCTTTGTTTTGCAAGCCTGCACATGCTTTCATTAACAGGAATTTTAATCCAATCATTATCACGTATACTTTTTCCACATTTAGCAACCATAACAAAAGAATGGCATGTGCATCAATCCACTCTTTAAACAATGGAAATGGGGATAGGATCATCTTGAAGAAAATCAGTTCGATACAAACCCTTAGTATCTTCTTTTTATCAATCGGCCTTCTTAATCATGTTATTTTGATCCCTTTCCTCCTATCCACCGGCGGAAGGGATTCTTGGTTTTTTTCTATCCTTATTATTGGATTGATACCGATTTGGGTCTACATATTATCGAGGATAATCAAGAATATGAATAATCAATCCCTGACAAATTGGCTTGATAATAGATTTGGGAAACCAATTAAAAATATCGTTTTATTCTTTATCGTGATCTATCTGATCAGCCTTGTATTGGCAACAACCAAGGAAACGATTGATTGGATCACGACAACCTTTCTTTTTGAAACTCCAAGTTTAGCGATTATCATTCCGTTTATGCTGCTATGCATCTTTCTTGCTCATTCAGGTATGCACTCCATCGCCATTTGCTCTTCTGTATTATTGCCAATAGTCATCATACTTGGCATTTTCGTTGCGACCGGAAATATGCCGACTAAAGACTATAGCCACCTCCTTCCCCTTTTCGAGAATGGCTATTTTCATGGTGTTAAGTCCTTGCAGTATTCTGGTTATGGTCTTGCCGAACTGATTTTAATCGCTTTTTTCCAGGAAAATCTTACTGATAAGATCAGTCGGAAAGTATTGGTTTTCCTATGTCTCGGTTTATTGTTTCTACTTATGGGCCCATTAACAGCAGCACTCGCCGAATTCAGCCCGACCTTAGCCGAAGCCATGAGGTACCCTGCCTATGAACAGTGGCGGCTGCTGACTATTGGAAAATATATTGAACATACAGATTTCTTTTCCATTTATCAATGGCTTGCTGGTGCCTATATCCGTGTTTCACTGGCATTATTCATAATAACGGAAATCTTTAATAGGAAAACGGAAAAAATGAAGGTAGGAATTCTTTTCGCTGTCGGCTTTCTCATGGTCGTCATCTCCATCGTACCATTCAGTAATTTCAAGTTTTTGCATGTGACCCAGACCTATTATTATCCTGGCGTTTTTTATTTCCTGTTACTTTTGTCCGCCTTTTTGTTTATCGGCACGTTCATTAGATCTAAGGAGGGGAAACGACATGAGAATGAAACGATCCAAAAATGAACCAACCCTGATTGAATTAAAGGAGGAAACATTTCGGGAGTTATTCAGTTCAAGCTCGGATATCATGTTTGACACGATTTATATCGGAGAAACCGAAAGACCCATTCCTGTCCTTATATTTTATTGCTCGGGTATGGCCGATATCAGTTTACTGAACGAGGGGATTTTGGAAAAGTTAAACAAAATGATGGAATTGGATGAGAGAATCGATGAAGAAGAGGCAATCAACAAGCTAAAACCATTGGTAGATTTGAATAAAGTGACGATTGATAGTGAATTCAATAGCGTCCAGCAGCTGATTTTCTCAGGGAATGCCTTATTATTCATTCCATCGACCCAAAAGTTATTTTCAATAAATTTGTCCAATGTTCCGAACAGGCAGCCTGAGGAGTCTTCCTTCGAGGTCTCTGTAAGAGGACCAAGAGATGGATTTGTCGAGGATTTATCCATGAATACCGCTTTAATCAGAAAGCGGCTAAAAACAAAATCGCTTGCCTATGAAGACTTTATTGTCGGCAGGCGCAGTCAAACAAAAGTCGCACTAATGTACATGGATGACATCATTGATAAAGAACTCGTCAAAAATGTGAGGTCCAAGATTAACTCCCTAGATATTGATATATTGGTAAGCAGCCAACAATTGGAGGAATTGATCACAAACAGTAAATTTAGTATCTTTCCACTCACTCATTATACAAGTCGCCCCGACTTTGCAGTGGAAGCACTCAATCAAGGAAGATTCATTTTAATCGTGGACGGTATGCCTACAATAATAGTGGCACCTTCTACCCTATTATTGCAAATAAAAACAGCAGAAGATTCGAATCTTCCTTATCTATTTGTAAGTCTTGAGCGACTTCTTCGCATTATGGGGCTTGGCATTACCGTTTTATTGCCGGGGTTCTGGATATCCATTTCCGCTTTCAACATTGAACAGGTACCGTTCCCATTATTGGCCACCATCACCCTTTCAAGGCTTGGACTTCCCTTATCCGCTACCATGGAATTCATTCTCATGCTCCTTTTATTTGAATTATTTCGAGAATCCGGAGTCAGGTTACCTAAAGCGGTCGGGCAGACAGTTGCTGTTGTAGGCGGCCTCATTGTCGGTGATGCCGCGATAAGGGCCGGACTGACCTCACAAACCATGCTTGTGGTTACTGCCGTAACCTCTGTCGCATCCTATACTCTTGTAAACCAGTCTTTAACAGGGGCCGTAACGATTCTGCGTATGTTTGTGCTGTTACTAAGCTGTATTTATGGAATCTACGGCACGATAATCGGTTTCCTTACCATTGTCACTTTACTATCCAGGCTTGATTCATTCGGAATTTCATATATTGGCGGAATGACCCCGCCAATATTCCCTAAACTACTGGATTCATTCATAATGAGGCCATGGAATTCCCTGAGCAAACGATCCTTGGCCGCTAATGATAAGACCAGAAAGGGGCAGTAGAGCCATGTTCCGCATCTGCAAAATATTATTAACCATCCCTCTTTTCCTTTTACTTTCTGGCTGCTGGGATGAAAAAACGATCCAGGACTTCCATTATATAACGGCCATCGGGATAGATTTCAAAGATGGGGAATACATTGTATATACGCAACTTGTGGACTTCGCTGCGGTAGCTAAAACGGAGGCAAAACCCGCTCAAGCTCCGCCCGTATATGTAGGGAAAGAAAAAGGGCGTTCCATCTCAATCGCTGTAAATAAACTAACGCAGAATACTCAACAGGCCCTCTACATCGGGCATGTTTCCACATTTGTCATCAGTGAAAATGTATTGAAGCAGCAAAGTACAGAAGTAGTGGATTTTATATACAGAAATCAATTACTTAGGTACTCAGCCAATATCTTTGCCACAAAAAGTTCCATCGATGAGCTTTTCTCCATTAACGGTTATTTTAATTTGTCGCCTTTATACACGACATTATATCTACCAGAAGATGTCTATCGTAATCGATCATACATCGAGCCCATTACGGTCCAAAAGTATTATTCCAATCAGCGGGAAAAATCATCAACGACCATCCTGCCCTCCATTTCCTGGAAAGATACAGTTTGGAAAGAAAAAGATAAAAAAAGAAAAAGCATCTATATGGATGGTGCATTTGCCCTTTATTATAAAGTATCCCAGCCCTGGTTCTCTGAAAAGGAATTGAGCGGCATACGCTGGCTCACTAAAAGGACCAACAAAACTCCCGTAAACATTAACATGAATAAGCAAGACATCTATGCATCTTTCTCCCATCCGCATTATCAAGTAAAGCCTATTCTCAAGGATGGAAAGTACAAATTCGATATTGACGTTGACGTATCTGGTAAAATTCTGGGGCTTGATACACAAATGGATATCGATAAAATAAAGCGGAAATTCGAAACCCAAATAAAAAATGAAATCCAATCAACATTCATGAAAGGGATTCAAAAGAACGCAGACCCTTTAAGCTTAGGCAAAATCCTTTATATCAAAGAGACAAAATACTGGCAAAAAAATCATATAAAAGAGCCGAAGGATTACTTAGATAAGGATTCACTACATGATATAAACGTAAAGGTACACATCCTTAACACAGGCGGATTAGAAGCTAAACCACTCGAGTAATGAATAAAAGAGGATTTGGTTTGTATTTTCAGTGCACAATTATATTTGATAATGTTACATTTACGAGTAAATCGACTTAACTTACGAGTATTTGCTCCAAACTTACGAGTAAACGCTTATATCTCGTGAGTTTGCTGCTTAATTCTATGAGTTATGCCCCTTTCACGAGTAAATCGGCTTAATTCACGAGTATTTGCTCCCTTTTCACGAGTAAATTGACTTAATTCACGAGTATTTGATCCAAACTCACGAGTAAACGCTTATATTTCGTGAGTTTGCTGCTTAATTCTATGAGTAATGCTCCTTTCACGAGTAAATCGGCTTAATTCACGAGTATTTGCCCCCATTTGGGGCTTAATTCACGAGTATTTGATCCAAACTCACGAGTAAACGCTTATATTTCGTGAGTTTGCTGCTTAATTCTATGAGTTATGCCCCTTTCACGAGTAAATCGGCTTAATTCACGAGTATTTGCCCCCATTTCACGAGTAAATCGGCTTAATTCACGAGTATTTGCTCCAAACTCACGAGTAAACGCTTTTATTTTGTAAGTTTGCTGCTGCATTCTATGAGTAATGCTCCTTTCACGAGTAAATTGACCAATCTCAATCCATGAGTTTGTTGCCCAACTTGGGTTTAATAGCCCTTTTCATGAAGGGTGGCGCCTTTTTGGGCTCCATCCTGATTTTTGGCGCAGGAAAATGTGGTCCTGAATTTGGCGGGAAGCATGATAAAATGGTAAATTTAGAGTATTCTAACAATTGGGGGTCCATTTATGAGCATACAGAAGGCTACATTACATGAGCTGGAATCACTGACGGAACTTTTTGATTTATACAGAGTGTTTTATGAGCAATCATCCGATCTTTGTCGTGCAAGGGAGTTTTTAAGGGAAAGGCTGACAAATGGGGAGTCTGTGGTTTTTATGGCCTATGATGAAGGAAATCCTATTGGTTTTGTACAATTATATCCTTCTTTTTCATCTGTGAGTATGATGCGGTCGTGGGTATTGAATGATTTATTCGTGAAGGAGTCCGCTCGCAAAAAGGGATTTGGCGAGGAGTTATTGAACGCGGCCATCACTTTTGCACGTGAAACAGGTGCCAAAGGGGTTTCACTGGAGACAGGCAAGGATAATGTAAACGCACAGAAACTTTATGAAAAGTTTGGTTTCGTCCGTGAATCGAACCATTTTTATTATTTCACCATTTAATATAAAAAAGTGTAGGGAGAACCTTCCCTACACTTGGATGCTATTTATCTAGTATATTATTTAGCTGTTTCCATGCTGGCTTGAATTTCTTTAATTAGAAGTTCGGCACCTTCAGGGCTAAGTATTAATTTACCGTCAGCAAGTTTCATATTGTCATCGGAAACTTCACCTGTAACTTGGCAAGTCATGTTAGGTTTATATTTTTGAAGGATGATGCGGTCTTGTTCTACATAAATCTCAAGAGCGTCTTTCTCATTAATTCCTAATGTTCGGCGCAGTTCAATTGGAATGACTACCCGCCCTAATTCGTCAACTTTACGTACAATACCTGTAGATTTCATTTAATTTACCTCACTAACTTTCTTGCGAATGTTGCATTTATTTATTTCGTCACCATTCGACATTATTTGCACTTCTATAAAGATACCACTACCTACCATATTCGTCAATTCTCGTATCTTCATATATTATCTGCCTCTATATGATTTTTATATAAAATATTAGCACTCCCCTCATAATCCGCGTCATAATAACGTTTCTTGTTTGTTTTATTGGTACATATTGTTAAATGAAACATTAGAATGGTAACGTCTTCACTTAATTCCAACAGCCATTCTTTTCATTCGATGTCGAATGATGGAGAATGAATTTCACTAGCCTAAAAGAATCCTGTTGATTTTCTATTGCTTTTGAAGGACAATTTAAATTGATCGCTTATAATATTCCGAAAATTCATTCCATTTTTATATAGTGGATTTTTATGGGGAATCTTTCAGAAAGCCGAAACGATTGCCATGCTTCCAGAGTCTTACTGACTCCTAAAACAGATTGAGGTGAGTCAATTGCGTCCGATTATATTAGGTATTTGTTCCGCTTTCTTTTTTGCATTTACATTTGTTTTAAATCAGGCCATGGAGTTATCTGGCGGAAGTTGGATATGGAGTGCTTCGCTGCGTTATATCTTTATGGTGCCTTTTCTGTTGTGTATCGTGTTGAGCAGAAAAAATCTACGTCCCCTTTTACGGGTGATGAGAGAAAAGCCGGGTCCTTGGCTGCTTTGGAGTTTTGTCGGTTTTGGGTTATTTTATGCTCCTTTATGCTTTGCATCCGCCTACTCACCTGGCTGGCTAATTGCCGGCACTTGGCAAATCACTATCATTTCGGGTGCATTACTTGCGCCGCTGTTTTTTGAGAATGTCCAAACGAAAGATGGACTCGAAAGGCAAAGAGGAAAGGTTTCTGTGAAAGGCCTCCTCATGTCCATGATCATCCTGCTTGGAATCATCCTGATGCAGCTGGAACACACCAAGCACATTTCAATGGCCAATCTTTGGCTGGGAGTCATCCCAATCGTCATCGCCTCTTTTGCATACCCATTGGGAAATCGCAAAATGATGGAAGTATCCGAAGGACGTTTGGATGCTTATCAGCGGGTATTGGGAATGACTTTGGCGAGTCTGCCATTCTGGTTCCTGCTTTCATTGTACGGTTTCTTTACAGTAGGGGCGCCGACGAAGATGCAAAGTTTCCAATCCCTTTTGGTAGCACTATTTTCCGGAGTCATCGCCACGGTCCTTTTTTTCAAGGCGACCGATTTGGTAAGCGGAAATATGCAGAAATTAGCTTCCGTTGAAGCTACACAATCGATGGAGGTCCTTTTTGCACTGGCTGGGGAATTACTATTCCTATCTTTACCGATGCCTTCTCCGTTATCGTGGTTCGGCATCTTTATCGTCATCATAGGAATGATCCTGCATAGCTATGTATCACATAAAAAAGAAGGTCCATCCCGGAAACGGATCGTGAGTGCCTAAATAGCAAGTTCAAAAAGCCCCGAAATCTTATCGGGGCTATTTCGACTTGAAAACAGAACCTGACTATGTACTTTTTTCCATTGACAGGTCATGATAAATTGATGATTTTTTAGTGAAGCAAAGAGCTCACCATCCATTTTGTTCATTAAACTTTTTCCTTGAGTAAGTTCAAAAAGTATGTATAATGAAGGGTAATTGCATATGTCAAAGGTTTTCTAGGGTTCCGCAGTGCGTCCATTGCTGGTCTGGTCCGAGAGAAAACTCACAGCATGCTGTGCCACGGAAGGATAAAAGCCTGGGAGAAACTGTTTAACGGTTATCTCTTGGGCTTTTTTTGTTTTTTTGGTAAAGAATAAAATTGGAGGTGCGGTATTCATGAGCACAAACTGGATTAAAGTATTCATTGCAGCTTTTTTTGAAGTATTTTGGGTGATTGGCTTAAAACATGCAGATGACATTTGGACTTGGTCTGGAACGGTCATTTCGATCATCATCAGTTTTTATTTGATGATAATGGCTGGCAGGAAGCTTCCTGTCGGAACGGTATATGCCGTTTTTGTCGGTATGGGGACGGCCGGGACCGTTTTTTCCGAAATCATTTTCTTTGGGGAATCCTTCAAGCTGAGCAAAACGCTATTGATCCTCCTCTTATTATCAGGAGTGATCGGCTTGAAATTAGTGACTGATGATAAAGCTGAGAAAGGGGATGAATCTTAATGGCATGGGTCTCTTTAATCTTAGCGGGGCTATTTGAAATGTTTGGGGTTGCGATGATAAATAAATTGCACAAAGACCGAAATTGGCAATCTCTGCTTCTGTTGTTCATCGGATTCGGAGCAAGTTTCCTATTTCTTGCTTTTGCCATGCAAACCTTGCCGATGGGGACGGCTTATGCAATCTGGACAGGGATTGGCGCATCAGGAGGAGCGATAATCGGGATGCTCTTATACGGAGAATCCAAAGATTGGCGAAGGGTCATTTTTATAGCCATGGTCCTTGGCGCAGCAGTTGGATTAAAACTTGTTTCATAGGAATGAGTGATGGTGATTTTCGTAGAAATTCAGAAAGTAAAAAGGCATATGACACCATAATTCTTTATAAAAGATTTTGAAAATCAAAGACGACACATATATGTCCTTATGTGCCGTCTTTTCGCCTAACTTGAATTGAGTAGTATTTTTCACGCGAATGCCGGATTTCTTTTTATAAATATTGACTTGCATCCATCTTAGTGGACTCTTTCCCCTTAACCTGTTTTAGCGTCGCTACTATAAGAAAGCTAACAATCACTAATAAGAGCCATGAACTTACCTTTCCTAGATGAACGAGACTCCATGCATCGGTTTGGTTTGGATATTCCCAAGCGCCAAAGAACGTTGCGATATTTTCGGCTATCCATATAAAAAATCCGATGAGAACGAATGAAAGTGCGATTGGCATACGATAACGAGTTCCGCCAACCTCGTAAGTGACCCCTGACCGCCAAAAGACGATGATGACAAGTCCAGATAACCACCAACGGACATCAATCCAATAATGGTGGGTGAAAAAATTCAAATAAATCGCAGCGGCAAGAGATACAACGGCCAAAAACGGTGGCCACTTGACCAGTTCAACCTTTAACCTCCTCCACGCCTGGCAAAGATAACTCGCTACACTTGCGTACATGAATCCGCTATACAGAGGCACTCCAAAAACTTTGAAATATCCTTCCTCTGGATAAGTCCAGGAGCCCATATGTACCTTGAAAAGTTCAAGAGCAAGTCCAATAAGGTGGAACAATGTGATAACCTTTAGTTCATCCTTTGTTTCAAGCCCGGAACGCACCATCCACCACTGCATCAGAAGGCAGATGATGAGCAGCCAGTCATAACGCGGCAGGAAGGGAAGCGGTATGAATTTTGTAATAGCCAAAGAGGCAAAAATAACGGCAGGAAACAAGCATGATAAAGCCTGCTTCCAACCAAAACGAACGAGTTGTTTCAGTGCTCTCATGATTGGTGCCTCCATTTTTTTAATGGTTAAATTCATGAGTAACTCCCCTTTGATGAAATCTTTCTTTTTCTTCCACTTTTTAATCTTGAGTGTCTTCATCATTTCGGTATTCTAAAATATCTCCGGGTTGACATTCTAAAGCCTTACAAATCGCCTCTAAAGTTGTTAATCGAATCGCTTTTGCCTTACCGTTTTTCAATATGGAGAGATTGGCCATCGTTATTCCAACCCTCTCGGAAAGTTCTGTAACACTCATTTTCCTTTTAGCCAGCATCACATCAATATTGATTATAATCGCCAAATTATTCACCTCAGACTATTAAGTCATTTTCTGATTTTATATCGATGGCCTCTTGTAAAAGCCTTTGAAGAACAGCAGCAAAGACTGCAATCACCAATGAAGCAAAAATAACGACCATTCCGATCACTATGATACCTGGGGCATCGTCCTTTTCCGCTATGAGATAAAAGAGCGGCATGCCTACCGCATACAAGCCACTGATCGTGATTGCACAATTTTTTATAGTCTTTAAAGCTTTTACAGATAATTCCGAGAAAGCATTGTTCTTGTCAATATAGCTTAAAAGTTTAAAGGCTTGATATAGGGCAAAGTAAAAAGGTATCGCAGATGCATACAAATCGATAAAAACGAGATATTTCAAATAAGTCATATCCGGATATAATTCTGCTGCAAAGTTCGCTATCTCAGGCACCAAAAAGATGCACAAAGCAAGAACCGGCATTCCAATAAAGATAACGGCTATCTTTAAAAAGAGTGTTGTTCCTAGTTTCATTAAAAGCACCCCACTTATTTATTGTCCATTTAATTTAACATACGATTTATCGTTTTACAATAAAACATTGTTGTTTTTTATTATATTATTATTGTTACCGAAATATCCTTTTCTTTTAAAAAAGGCTGTTTTCGCTTACTTTGTTGCTATTTACCAAGTAGTCGCGGTTGATTTCCCCTCCAGATGCTCGCTTTCCGCGGGGCGGGCGGTGAGCCTCCTCGGCGTAAACGCCTGTGGGGTCTCACCTGTCCCGCTGCTCCCGCAGGAGTCTCGCACTTGCGCTCCAATCAACCTTAAATCGTTTCGTTTTAAAAACAACAATCTTTACGAAAAGAGCCTTAAAAAAAGAAAAAAAGCATTCCTCATTACAAAGAAATGCTTGTTCCTGTCCACTATTTTGCGTAACCGTATTTCCCTCCTTATATCATCAGGATTTCCCTGATATCCTCTTCTGTAAGGGCAGAATGAGACTTATCGCCAGGGTCGATGATTTCTTCAATAAGGTGTCTCTTTTTCTCTTGAAGTTCATTCATTTTTTCTTCGATTGTGCCGCGGGCAATAAGTTTGATGACTTGAACCTCATTCTTCTGCCCCATTCGATGGGCACGGTCCGCAGCTTGTTCTTCAACTGCCGGATTCCACCAAAGGTCATATAGAATGACTGTATCGGCACCCGTCAGATTGAGACCCGTACCGCCCGCTTTCAATGAAATGAGGAATATATCCCGTTCTCCCGCATTAAACCGATTGCAGATTTCCACACGGTCCTTTGATGTAGTTTGTCCATCCAGGTAGAAAAAGGGTTGTCCTTTCATGGCCAAATCCCTGCCGATAATTTGAAGCATTTTTGTAAATTGCGAGAAAATCAGCACCCGTCTTCCAGAATGCTTCGATTCCTCGACAATTTGCATCAGTTGCTCATATTTTGCTGAACTGCCTTTATATCCGTCCACAAACAAAGCGGGGTGACAGCATATTTGCCGAAGCCGGGTCAAACCCGCGAGGATCCTGATCCGATTTTTCCGGAGGGTGTCCTTGTCCAGGTGTTTCAGCGTATCATGCCGCAGCTTCGCCAGATAGGCGCCGTACAGTTTCTTCTGATCAGGGAGCAGTTCCATCGATTCCAGCGACTCGATTTTTTCCGGCAGTTCCGCCAGTACGTCCTCTTTCATTCTCCGCAGCAAAAATGGACGGATCCTGCGGGAAATCTGCTTCCTTGAGAGGTTGCTGTACTCCTTTAGCCCCATGAATAGTTCAGGGAATACGACGTGGAAAAGGGACCAGAGCTCTTCCAGTGAGTTCTCGATGGGCGTACCAGTCAATGCGAAGCGATGTGCCGCTTTTATCTTCTTGGCGGCTCGTGCCGTTTGTGTCACTGGGTTCTTAAAGGCCTGTGCTTCATCGAAAAATACCGTATGGAAGTCCTCTTTTCCAAACGACGTGATGTCTTTCCGGAGCAATGGATAAGAGGTGATCACTACATCCACGTCCCCGACTTCCTTAAACAGCTTCGTCCTTTCCGTCTTGTCGCCATCCACGACGACTGCTTGGATATCAGGAGCGAATTTAGTGAATTCACTCAGCCAATTGTAGGTCAATGATGATGGGCAGACAATAAGCGCCGGAACCTTTTTCTTACGGATGTCAGGAAGCTCGGATAAAATGAACGTGATGCTTTGCAATGTTTTACCCAGCCCCATATCATCAGCAAGAATCCCGCCAAAACCGTATTGGGCAAGCATTTTCATCCATTTGTAGCCGTTTTTTTGATATTCGCGCAAGATCGGGTCCAGACTATTTGGAACCACGAACTCCAAGGCTCCCGGATTCCTGATGTTATCCAAAAACTGCCGGAAGGATTCTTCCATTGTGAATGTCTGGCTGTCATTAACGGAATCCAGGAGCTGCAGCCCTTTTACGATTGGCATGTTCAGCCTGCTTTCCCAGTCTACATCCTGTACGGGCAGTGCATTCAGAAAACGATTGATTTCCTCGTATTCCCTTGTTTCAAGGGAAAGCAACGATCCATTCCTTAAACGATAGTATTTCCTTTTTTCTTCAAGCGCTGCTAAGACCTCACGTATTTGCTTATCTGGGATATCATCCATTTCAAATTTGAATTCGAGCCAATTAGTACGTTCCTTTTTAATTTTCACCCTAATGCGCGGTGCAGCATTCCCACGGGAAATTCGGTTTCTTACAGCAGTCGTGGCATAGATTTGTACAAGCTTCTGGAGTTTCGGAACGATGTGGTACAAAAACTCATACTCCAACTCTTCGTTATGCAAGAAATAGCCGCCGTCCGTCTTGGCAAACTGGCTATCCTCCATCAGCTTTAATATCTCCGCCTCCTTCTCTACATCCCTTATAACTTTGGATTCCTGTTTTTCCAAAGGGTTGATCACGATATTTCCATATTGGAATTCCAGTCCGGCAAGCAGTCTGTTTTTCACGCGATCCAAGTATAATTTCGCAACCAGCGGTGTCTTCAAGAACAATTCGGTGATGGATCTTGCTATATGGACTTCACCGAGTCTTTTCAAACCTGGTACCACTTTGTCCATGAATAATTCCATCTGGTCATGATGGATTGGAATTTGATTCATCCCCGAATCCTCCATCATTTGCTTTAACTCTGAAAGGCGTTGGAAATCCTCATTTTCGAGCCGAACCAATTTCCCCTCAAATAAAACCAATGTGTATGCATTCATGACGATCATCTCATGCAGCCTTTTAATATTAAGTTGATAACCTTTGATGTCGCTTTCGGTAAAGTCAAACTGTAAAGGAAGCGGTCCTTTTGATAAACGAAAGCCATTGAATGCAAGGCCACCATAGGCAAGCTTCACCAATGGCGCCACTTCAAGGATTGGGACAAGCCTTCGAAAAGAAGATGGAGGCAAAAGTAATAAGTGATTATCCAATATATATTCAGATTTATCCGTCAGGGCGTCAACATAGACTTTTTCATCCGATATCACTGTAATGAGCTCCTGAATCACGTTATCATTTTCATTCTGAAAACAATGCAGCACCGGGTCATATATAAATGAAAGGGACACTTGGGCAGGCTTTCCTTCTTTAACCCGCTTCAGGAAATCCCGGACATTCGCCACATTGAAAGAACCGATTTTCATTTCCAGTCCCAACATATATTGATCCGTTCCCATCCATACTGGTTTACATGTAAATTCTGCTTCAAGCATCATTCTTTTTTCAAAGTGGCGCTGATGGCCGCTTTTGCGTACAGGCTGATTATTGAAAAGGGTCAGCAAGCCTTCTGACAACTTCTTATTGGCTGAAGCATCAGAACTGTCTGCATTTACAGGGATCGTTCCATCTCGCTGATGGTCGTAAACCGACAGCAGGACTGCTGCAATATGCTGGCAATCCCTTTGAAAGGAAGCTAGCGTAGGACAGCTGCATTTCGTCCGGAACCCCCCGACAGCATCCACTTCTATCGTGACATGGAAGTCTTCCTTTCCTTTAACCGTTGCTTCACATCCAACAGGCAGGTAACTTTCAAATATCACTTTATTGGCACGATGAAAAGCTTCCCCTCTTTTGAAGGAGACGGCCCCACACATGTCTTTTATGATTTTTTGATTCAATTTGATATCCAAATTGCCGTCCTCCTTCCGAGGTTTTTTGTTGAGTGATTTTACATTCCGCTGAAAAATAAGCTCATTTTATCATCATACTATGAAATGGGTTTATGGGGTTGTAAAAAAGCAAAAAGACAAACTCCCATATTCGGAGTTCATCTCTATTTCAGCACCGGGAATTTGCAGCATCATTGTTGTCCTTTCGTGTTGCCTTTCTTTTTTTTTCGATAAAAGAAGCTGAACAAAAGGAATACAAGAAGAATGAGAAACAGGGTAAATTCAGCGGGGTCCTTCACCAAAAATGGGTTAAAGGCATGCTTGATTGAATTATCCAAATCAAATCCCATTAATATATCCATACCTAAAGATATGACCAATAAAGGGGCTAGGATCAAAACTGTAATACCAAAGATTTTCATTTCTCATCAATTCCACCTTTTAGGAACTTATTTTGGTGCTTGTTTTCCTTTTTTTCGATTCTTAAAAAAGGCAATGATCAAGAGAAGCAATGGGATGATCACCTGAAATGGCAGATGGATGTAATTTGGTACGGCACCTAGCCCTTCATAGATATGTTCCGTATAGCTGCTTGCTATAATGATCGAGATCAATAAAATGATCATGCCAACAGGGTAAGCAAGTCTGGAAGGCTGTTTAACATTGAAAACATTCGCCGTACCCGATACCGCTACATAAGTAAATACACATATCTTGATGAACCCGCCAATCATCAATAAAAACAAGAAGTACACATCGAGACGTTCAAGAAAGCCAGCGACCTCTATGGACTGAATGAGGGAAAGAAGAGGGTATTGCGAACGTGTTGTAAGGTCCACACCTAGTACAGCAATATTCACGGCCATTATTACCGCGAGAAAAATGCCGCTTGTCGCCAAGCCCCCCATTCCAATTTTTTTCAATCGCTGAGGTTCTTTCAAATAAGGAAAAATCATTAAAAACACTATGAGCTCGCCAAATGGAAAGAATACCGTTTTGGTGAAACCCATTTTCAACATCTCTGTCCCGCTGATTTCAAAAATGGGTTTTAAGTTGTTTAAATGGATCATGCCTGAAGCAATAATCAGAAGCATGAAGGTCATTAAAAGTAAATTCTCCAGGACAAAGAATAGTTCCCCCGTCCTCGCCAATACTTCTATCCCTTTACGGACCGTATACACCACGACTAAAATGAATGCAGCGTTCGCAACAAATAACGGAATATGAGGATAGGCAAAAGTAAGCAGTGTATCTCCGAAATCCCTTAGCACCCTTGCAGAAAGATAGATGAAATAAAGGATGTATAGAAAAGCTACGATCCTGCCTAGAAAATTCCCCAATATTTGTTTTACAAACTCTGTTAACAGCTGATCAGGGTAGTATTGAAAAAGGCCATAATAAATGAAAAATAATAAAAATCCGCCTATCATCGCAATAAGGATGACTAGCCAGGCAGCCTGCTTGGCTTCACCTGCAAGCGGAACCAAAAGTGCGCTGCCCATTTCAAACAGGAAAATAAGGACGAACAGCTGGTAAGCGCTGATTTTTGCCTTTTCCATGAGGATGCCACTTCCTTTCCATTATTGATCATTCTTTTTTAAATTCGAAAGATATGGCTTATTACGTAATCCGGTACGGCGAATGAAAGTTTCTGCCTGCACATCTACTTCCAGTTTAGGAAAAGAAACATCGTCCCAGTTCTTTTCGATTTTCTTCCATTCTTTAGGGTGGTTTTCGTGCATGATTTCACCAAAGCCAAAAATATCTGATTTATTTTTTTGTGCCCGAACGATCGCATCTTCCATCGTCTTCTTCAGGTCTTTCGCTAACTTCTTTTCAAGATCTATCAGAACATGCGTATCGGTTAGATTTAAAGGAACATTCGCTTCGCGGATATCTCCTTCTGCACGGGCCTTTATAAATACCTTGGGTTTTCCATTTTCCATTTTCACCGAAATGCTGGTTTTTTGACGAATGACCTGATAGGTGATTGCGTCTTTTTTACCCTCCCAATCAAGGTTTGAATTGGTATTTTCGATCCTATCCAATACCCACATAGATCCTATTGCCTTATCACCATCCAGCCAGTCAATCAATTTCCCATCTTTTAAAACACCTATTCCTGCTGCATTAGGGTTTGCTACAATATCCGAGGACATGGTATTTTCCATTTTATCCTCTTTACCTGTGTTTCCTCTCACGGTAAAACCACTTATTATCGGTTCTTTCCCGGTACTAAGCAGATTCTTGATCACTTCTTGGAGATTGATGCTAATATTTTTCCCCTGGGTTTTTTCAGTGGTTTCAATCGTCTTAATGACTTTCTCAGCAGATACCTTATCGATTGCGGTTAACGCTTCGACAATATCCCTGGCTTTTACACCCCTGGCGATCACGATCCTCGTAGTTGCCCGGAATTCCGGTGAGCGCTCAAATGCATCGAAAATATTGTTGAGGCCCTCTTCTTTTGCTAGTTCCTCACCGATGACAACCAAGTTGGCATGGGCGAAATACATATCCCGCGAGATTTTAGTTGAAGCGATACTATCCAGTTCAAGCACATTATCTCCGGTCGCCCTATAAATGGATATCGGTGGATTTGTTCCGCCGCCGCCCTGAAGAGCTCCCGCTACATTGCTTGGATTAATGATTTGGAACGTTCCCACTAACTTTCCTTCTTTATTTCTGTCGAGTCCAACCGCCGAGACGATGGCCATTTCGTTTAACTCTGTTTTATCCCAACAGCCTGAGGTGAATGTAGTACAGATCACCATCAAAGACAGAATTAGCTTTTTACGATTCATTGCCTTCACCTTTTTTCCCGTCAGAAGTTTTCATTCCACGCGATTCAGGAGGCAGGGGTCTTTGATTATCGCCTTCCCTTATCAGGTTATTTTCGTTGGATAATAATTTTGGCCTTTCCTTGAAAGCCCACATAGGTCTTCTGAAAAATGTGTCGCCCAGCCCTTCCGGATTCAGAGGGGCGAGCGGTGTCATATAAGGAACTCCAAGTGAACGCAGGCTGCATAAATGAACAATAAGGATGAAAAAGGCTAAAATCATCCCATAAAAGCCTAAAGTGCCGGCACAAATGATGAATCCGAACCGCACAATGCGGGCAGAAATCGCTATGGAATAAGAAGGGGTTGCAAAACTGGCAATCGCCGTGATCGAGACGATGATGACCATTGCCGGCGATACGATACCAGCCTGGACAGCCGCTTGCCCGATGACCAATGCTCCGACAATGGACATGGTCGAACCAACAGCCTTTGGCATCCGAAGACTTGCTTCCCGTAATATTTCGAAGGTCATTTCCATGAGAAGCGCTTCAATGACGGCAGGCAAAGGAACCGTTTCCCTTTGGGCCGCTACGATGACCAGCAACTTCGTTGGGATCATTTCCTGATGAAAAGTCGTGGCTGCAACATAGACAGCCGGTCCGACAATAGAAATAATGAAAACGATGATCCGTAAAAAACGTGTGGCTGAAGCAATGTCGAAGCGATTATAGTAGTCTTCGACAGATTGGAAAAACTGTACGAATAATGCCGGGGCTATCAAGACGAAAGGCGATCCATTAACGAATATCGCCACTCTTCCTTCCAGAAGATTTCCTGCGACCATATCCGGTCTTTCTGTATGGTTAAGGGTTGGGAAGGGGGTCATGACCTGGTCTTCTATCAATTGTTCAATATATCCTGATTCAAGAATGCTATCGATGTTAATTCGATTTAAGCGCTTCTTGGCCTCCTCGACAATCCCTTCTTTGACAATTCCATTTATATACATGATGGAAACGTCCGTTTTTGTCACCGTGCCAATTTTCATAGACTCTATCCATAAATCCGGGGTATTGATGATCCGGCGTAACATGGCGATGTTCGTTCCATTCGATTCCGTAAACCCTTCTCTTGATCCCCGGACAGTCAAATGCGTGCTTGGCTCCTGAATCGAGCGCTTTTCTCCTCCTCTTGTACTGGCAACCAGGGCGATGTTTATTCCATCAACAAAAATGATGCTATCCCCTGATAATAATGACAAAAACAACTTTTCCCAATCCTTGACGGTTTCTACACCCCCGAGGGAAACCACGTCTTCTGAGATTATATCCAATGCTTCATGTGGAAGCATTTTTTCTGCTAGATGAGGATTTTTCATGATTGACTCAATTAAAAAGTCCGTAACGCTTGGATTATCAACCAGGCCTTGCACATACAAGATAGTTGTTTTCATCTCCGGATTTTGACCGATTTTCAACGTTCGGATAATGATGTCCGGACTGTTTCCCGTCTTTTTCTTCACGATTTCCAGATTGGCAGAAATGGAACTTTCAATATAATCAGGCGTTTTGCTTTTGGATTGATTTTCATCTTCCTTTTTCTTTTCACGTTGTTGCTTCACTTGTCTCTTTTGTTTGAAAAAAGAAGCCATAGCACCGAACCTCATTCCTTTTTCGTTTCACTCATTTTGTCCAAAGCACTCCCCCTTTATTCTGAGTTCAGCCACCTTCCTTCCATAAGAAAAGGCTGTCACAATGACAGCCTTTGGTGTTATTTTAGTTATGTAATGAAAGTACCGGCTCGAACGGGCCCCATCAACTAAACTGAAATTATACTTTGCCTTTATTCCTTCTAAAAATCAAAACAACGAAAATAATGAATAGCAAGGCCAATATCGCATAAACGATATTTGAATAAATGTCCATATACCCTACAATATCTTCCCATGAAGATCCAACAGCTGCCCCGATATTCACTAAGATGATGTTCCAAATCAATGTTCCGGATGTTGTGTAAAGCAGAAAGAGCCAAAAGCTCATATGGGACATGCCTGCCGGAATCGAAATCAGGCTTCTGATCAGCGGAACCAATCTGCAGAAAAACACGGTCCATGAACCGTACTTGTCAAACCATGAATTCGCCTTATGGACGTCCGATACCGTTAACCTAAGAATATGGCCCCATCTTTCCACGAACTTTTCAATGACCTTCACATCAAGAAGTAAACCAATTCCATAAAGGACGACTGCCCCTGCCACTGACCCTATTGTCGATGCGATCACGACGCCCATTATCGTCATGTTCGCTGTTGTCGTCATGAAACCGCCAAAAGTAAGAATGACCTCAGACGGGATCGGCGGGAAAATATTTTCCAATGCTATCAAAAGAAAGATTCCCATATATCCAAAATCATTCATGAATTCCGTAATCCAGTTTTCCATTTAATACGCTCCTAACTTTCTTGAATCAACAGCTGACTTATTACCTGCCGGCTGCTTGTCTTGCAATATCCTTGCTCCCTTTATTAACGACCTTTGTTCTTCCGCCGGTCTTGATACCTTTGGAAAAACCAAATGGAAATCGCAATCCAACACCCCCCCGCCAAATATCCGGCAATGATATCACTAGGATAATGGACCCCTAAATATATCCGGCTTATACCGATCGAGAGGATCATCATCATGCTGAACAGAATCAATAGTATTCTTGCCCACCTAGCCGTTATGTGACGCCATAACAGAAACGTGAGAATACCGTATAAAGAGAATGCATTCATGGCATGTCCACTAGGGAAACTGTACCCCCCTATTTCGATGAGCCGATGTAAATCGGGCCGGGCGCGTTGAAAGATTAGCTTAACCATCAAATTGAGAAGAGGTGAACCAACCATGACTGCAGTGAATAGGATTAGTTCCAGACGATGCTTCAAAACCGTATATAAGAAAAATAAAATGACCAAGGAAAGGATGATGATGGAACCGGTTGAACCTATGTAGGTAAAGAACTTCATGATGTCCGTCAGATGGGGAGATTCAATTCCCTGCACCAAGGAAATCACATCTTCATCAAATTTCAGGTATTCATTTGCACTTATGGTAAATGCCATGAAACTGAACCCGATTAAAGAAAGTGCACTAATTATAAAGGCAATGGTTAATTGCTGCTTTAATTTCATAATAACATCCTTTCACTTTTTAAAACCGTTTCATTTGGAAATTTCCATTTTATCATATCTTCTTCATTGCATGGTTAACGTAAATGCTTCATCGCCCGCCAACCTAATTCGGGGAACATGCCTGGGCACAAAATTTGCTACTTTATCATACTACTCTATTCGTCATTGTCACCTCAACTTCAGGTTACTATAAGATTTCCTGTCGAACGTTTCAGGAAGTGGCAGGAACATATATGCCATGCGTCCCTGCTAAAAAAGAAAAGGCTGTTTTCGCATACTTTGTTGCTATTTACCAAGTAAAGCGGTTGGTTGATTTCCCCTCCAGATGCTCGCTTTCCGCGGGGCGGGCGGTGAGCCTGCAGGAGTCTCGCACTTGCGCTCCAATCAACCTTAAATAGTATAGTTATTAAAAACAACAATATTTTTCGAAAAGAGCCAAAGAAAAAAACCTTATGCAGGTTAGTGCACAAGGTTTTTTCGTTTTTTAAACTATAGGGAACGCCCTAAGCGGCAGGGATGTCAAAGTTTGCCCGGTCGCTGAATCGGTAAGATTCTCTTCTAACTGGAATGATGGCACCGCTTCAATATGTTTGAATTTCTTCAGGAATGCAGTAAGCGCAATCTTTGCTTCGAGTCTGGCCAACGGCGCTCCCAGGCAGAAATGAGGGCCATTTCCGAAGGTAAGGTGTTTCTTATTATTAGGGCGATGGATATTAAGGGTGAAAGGATCTTCAAACATCTCTTCGTCCAAATTAGCTGCGCTCATCCAAACAACCACGTTATCGCCTTCTTTCAATTCCACTCCCAATAGATCGTTATCTTCCTTTACGGTGCGATCCAATTTAATAAGATTGAATCGGAAACGGAGCATTTCTTCGACGGCCTCCGGAACCAGATCCAGGTTTTCATGCAACTCTTGATAAACTTCTTTGTCATCATATAGCAAGGAATAAAAGCTATTGGCCAGTAAATGACTTGTTGTCTCGACCCCCGCTCCTAAAATCAGCATGGTCGTCCGGACAACCTCATCATCCGTAAACATTTCCCCATCCACTTCTGACTTCAATAGATCTGAGATGATATCATCTGCCGGGTTTAATCGTTTTTGCACAACAATCGGATACAAATACTGATAGTATTCTTTTGCTGCCACTTGCTTCAATTCATTTACTTCTTCTTGTTTTTCTTTATCAAACGGAAGGAATAAGATATCCACCCATTTCTTAAACAATAAACGATCTTTCGAGGGAACGCCCATCAAATCCGACATGACAATGATCGGAAGCGGACTCGCCAATGATTGCACAATATCGATTTCCGTGTCCTCATCCATTTCCCCGATCAATTCATCTGCAATTTCCTGAATGCGAGGTTCCCAGTTTTGAAGACTTCTAGGTGTGAAGGCTGCGGCCAGCAGCGAACGGCGTTTTCTATGCTCAGGTGGATCAGCTTCAGTTATTTGGATCTTTTCAGGCACAGAACCTTCATCACTATCCGTTCCAACCGATATGGTAGTCCGTTTCCGAACACTTGAAAAATGTTTATAATCACTAAGAACCCGCTTCACATCTTCATATTTAAAAACATTCCACGTATCCGTTCCTTCGTGATAGCTCACGGGGTCATTTTCTAGCATCCGTTTGCACCAAGCATACGGACTAAATTCCTCCGTTCGTGTTTTAAACCTAGTAATTTCTTTTACTGCAATAACTTCTTTCATGATACCGACTCCTCCCACTTCTCAAAAGTTACCTAACAAAAGGATCGAATGTTCAGCATTCTCCATCTCCGTCGATTTGTTATAGGGTCGAGCATTCCTGATAGACTTTTTCACGAATCCTTAAATACACATCTATTCCATTATAGGGTAAAACGCTGCAACAAACCATGCATCTTCCATACCAGCAGCCTTACATGAATTTTGCACCACAATCCCAACAACCCTATGTAAAACTGCTTATTTTTTACAATTTACTTTCTTTTTCTATTTTTTTATGTCTCTCAATCGATGCTCAAAATCCAGCCCTCCTTTTCAAATTTGGAGACAGTGCTTTTCACTAAGTTATTTCAATATAGATTATTTTTATAATTGCCGGAGTCTGAATCGGAATGCCTCCACTGCATAAAAAAACAGCTGCACAAGCAGCTGTCCAGTTACTGGATTGAAGAAATTTACGACACTCCTGCCGAATAACTGGCTAGCCGAGACCTGCTAGATGCTTGCTTTGATGAGGCTTGGCAGACATTCGGCGGAACGGGAGCGGATTTCTGAAATCAACTGGAATGTTTTTCAAATAAAAAAACTGCAGGCAAACTCGTTATTCTTCGAGTTGCCTGCAGTCTGAACCGCTGCACGATGCTGCCGTCAATTTTTACCCCTTTTAATCATTTCATGTAAATCATCCATTTTTTTTTCCATGATATCCAGTCTGGTTTTACGTTGCTTCATGGAACGGAAAAGAGATACGGTCCCAACAATGATCAGGATTAGAAATACAAGGCAAATCAATTGGTATATCATATCGGCAATATTAAAACCACTACTCACTATGTAATCCCCCTAAATGGCATTCTCAATATTCTATTATACACCAGGAAAAATGAACAATTTAACCTTTTTAAGGGGAATGGAGAATTAACTGTCACTTTTTTATATTTCTAAATATTGAATGTAGCTCTTTACAATATCATTTCATGACCAGCTTTTATGCGAAACAAACCCAACAGTTCTTGAGCAGTACGGTTCAATGATCATTAATTTTGCCGTTTATTATATAGAAGAAACTTGTTTGCACTTGAGCCATATCATCTGTTATTTATTGTTCACTTTTTATGTTTAACTTTTATTAATTAAACGCACCTTTTCATAATCCTCTTGAACCGATGGCCCCATATCATTCTTTCCGCGTTTTTGCAAAAATAAAATATATATCAAATGAAAAGCAATGGCTACTGGAACACCAATATAAATAGTCAATTTAGTTCCTTCGTCAAATACTAAACTTATTAATACAACTAGATTAAAGACAAATGCCAGGATGGGAACTAAAGGGTAAAGTGGGGTCCGAAATTTTAGATCACTAACTTTTCCTCCTTCAGCTACATATCGTCTGCGGAAAAAATACTGAGATGCCGCAATACTCATCCAAGCCAACATGGATGCCATTCCTGCTACAGAAAGAATCCAGGTATAAATAGTTTCAGCCGCTACTTTTGAAACAAGAATGGACACACAGGAGATTCCCATACTAGCCGTTAAAGAAAGTAAAGGCACACCTTTTTTGGTTAACTTTTGAAAGGATCTTGGTGCCATCTTAGAACTAGAAAGAGAGTATAACATCCTAGTTGTAGTATAAAGACCAGAGTTAGCAACAGATAGTAATGAGGTAATAATTACAAAATTCATGATATCGGCTGCATATGGTATACCGATGTTATCCAGTGCAGTAACAAACGGGCTAGCAGTTGGCTGGATTTGTTGCCAAGGAACTATAGAAACAACGACGATTATTGACAAAACAAAGAATAATATTATTCGGTAAGCAGTTTGGTTTATAGCCTTAGGGATCGTCTTCTCAGGGTTTTCACTTTCACCAGAAGCAATTCCTATAAGTTCCGTACCGCCTAACGAATAATTAACAGCCATCATAGCAATAACTACTGCAAACATTCCATTAGGAAAGAAGCCAAATTCTGTTAAGTGTGTAAAATAAGGAGCTGCTGGTTCACCCTCAATTGGTACAATACCAAAAATAACGGCTAACCCAATAAAGATAAAAGAGATTATAGCGATTACCTTGATACTCGCAAACCAGAATTCTGTTTCTGCAAAGCTGCGTGCAGAAAGGGCATTTACAGAAAATAGTACAATTCCTGCAATTAACGACCAGATCCATGGAGAAATATCAGGGAACCATCTTTGCATCAGCGAACCTATAATGATAATTTCATAGGCTACGGTAGAAGACCACCCAATCCAATAAATCCACCCAACTGTAAAGCCTGTTGATGGATGAATGTATTTAGTCGCATAGGTTTGGAAAGATCCAGATACTGGCATTTCCACTGTCAATTCCCCTAAGCACAGCATAACTAAATACATAATAAGTCCGCCCATCATATAGGCTAAAACTGCGCCTATAGGGCCTGCCTGACTAATCGTAAAACCTGAAGCGTTGAAAAATCCTGCACCGATTACACCGCCTAAAGCAATCATAAATAAATGGCGGCTTTTCATTACCCTTTTGAGACCTTGATCATTATCTAATTCAGCCATAATACCCTCCTATTAACTCAGCCGTTTTATGCATGAACTAATTATCGAATTTTCCTTTAATTCAGATATTGTCCTTGATACTACACCACTGAATTATAGTTAATGCAATAATTTCTGCAGATTTAAAAACTTTATCCAATTCAATATACTCATCAGGGAAGTGTGCCATTTCCGTTTTCCCTGGTCCAAAAACGACCGTTGGAATTTTCCCTACTTCTGTAAGTAATCCCCCATCAGTTCCCCAAGGAGAAGCCTCTATCACGGGTTCTTCACCAGTAGTTTCTCTATATTGATGAACTAACGTATTCATCAAATCATGTTCAAGATCGATTTCCCCTGGTAGCCATCGAGCACCAAACCATTCTAGGACAGGTGGATTTTCCTTAAACCAGGGGTCAAGGACTGATAGTTGTTGTAGACATTCCTCCATTTCATGTTGTGCATCTTCTATCTTCTCGTTAGGTGCTACACCCATTCTTCCCTCTATTTTCAGCAAATCAGGTACTGAAGATGGCCAGTTTCCTCCCGAAACAACTCCGATATTAATAGGAATAGGGATAGGGGTCTGCTCATATAAAGGATCATTAATACGTTGATTCCGGTTATACTCCAAAGCCCTGATTCGCTCCACTAATACCATTGCTTTATCAAAAGCGCTTACTCCCTCATATCGTGTTCCCCCGTGGGCTGATCGACCTTTGACAAAGATCCTAAACCACATGGATCCTTGCTGTTTAGGGAAAACTCTCATATTAGTAGGTTCAGTGATTAGTGCAGCATCAGCTTTATAGCCTTTTAGAATAGTAGATAAAGTCCCTGTCCCACCACTCTCTTCTTCTATAACACTTTGAAAAATAACGTCGCCTCTAAGCTTAATATCGAGTTGTAGAATGGCTTGTAAGGCTAAAAGAAATGAAACTAGCCCACCTTTCATATCCGTAACACCACGACCATACATTTTTCCTTCCTTAATAGCTCCACTATAGGGATCATCTGTCCATTGTTCATGATCACCTTCAGGGACAACATCAATATGTCCGTTTAAGATTATGGAGCGGCCACCACCTGTTCCGGGTAGAACACCAACAACATTAGGACTTCCTGTAAAATCATCCCTCGACGAGCAAAAGTAGGGACTTTCGGTTAATTCTTTTCCACATGGCTCCCAGACATCCACCTTTAACCCCATATTCGACAATACTTCAATGATTATTGATTGCGCTTTTGCCTCATTTTTAGAAATACTAGGAGATTGAACTAGTCGCTGTAATAATACTGTACCTTCTTCATAATGCTCTTTTAACCATGTTTGAATTTGTTCTTTGATTAATTGCATTACAGTTCACCTCGCTTTAATGTGTTTATAATGATAGGTTTTCATATATGACGGTAAGCCCCATTCCTCCGGCCATACATAGCGTCACCATTCCATACTTTGTTTTGGTACGTAACATTTCATTCATTAGACTAACAGTTAGCTTAGCACCAGTTGCTCCAACTGGATGCCCCAACGCAATAGCTCCACCATTAACATTTACTTTTGAATAGTCCAACTCCAGTTCTTTAATAACAGCTAATGCCTGTGCAGCAAAGGCCTCATTAAGCTCAATCAAACCAATATCATCTAAAGTTAATCCGGCTAATTCCAATGCCTTTTTTGTTGCTGGAACAGGCCCAATCCCCATTATGCCTGGTTCTACACCAGCACTGGAAAACGCTTTCACTTTTAACAAAGGTTTTATACCTTTTTGTATAGCTTTCTTTTTTGACATCATTAAAACTGCTGCTGCACCATCGTTCATAGGGCACGCATTCCCAGCAGTGATTGACCCATCCGATTTAAAAACAGGTGGAAGATTGATTAATTTATCTAGCTGAATATCCGAGCGTACAGACTCATCTGTCCTGAATAGATAAGCTCCCTTCGTACCGGTGACCTGAACAGGTAAAATTTCATCTTCAAAATAATGATTTTCAATAGCCTGAACTACCTTTTTATGGCTATCAAAGGCAAATTTATCTTGTTCCTCTCGGGAGATACTGTAAATTTGCGTTAAGCGTTCTGCTGTCATTCCCATGTGTTCATTTTCCAACGAACAAATTAAACCATCAGTTAATAGGGCATCTTCCATTTCTACGTTCCCAAACTTTGTCCCCCATCTATTTTTAACTAAATATGGGACCTGACTCATATTCTCTACCCCACCTGCAATTACCACCTCTTCTTGACCGGCCTTAATCGTTAAGGCCGCGTTAGTAATTGCTTTTAAACTAGAACCACATGCCTTGATTACTATATGTCCTGGAACACTCGTTGGGAATCCAGCTAATTGCGATGATATTCTGGCTGAATTCAATCCTCCCCCATGTACATATCCATGTCCAAATATTACTTCATTTACATCCGCTTTGGTAAGAATGGTCTTATCCATTAAACCCTCCAATATTTGTCTTCCCATTTCAGTGGCGGAAACACTTTTAAGGGACTTTCCAAATGCACCCACTCCAGTTCGAACTCCTGATACGATGACGGCCTCTTCCATTTCGCTCACTCCTAAACTTTTCCTGTAGTTTTAAGTATTTTCAATTGTGCATCTGTATGTTTAATTACATCTTCCATTGTGTAAGGTTCCATAACTTCTTTTAACTCTAATCCTTGTGGCGTTACCTCGATCACAGCCATTTCAGTGATGATCAAACTAACACAACCTTTGGCGGTAAGTGGTAGTGTACATTCCTTCAGTATTTTCGATTTACCTTGTTTGTTTGTATGGTTCATCAGTACAATTACCTTTTTAGACTTTTGAGCCAACTCCATCGCCCCACCCATACCAGGGACAAGTTTTCCAGGAATAATCCAATTTGCCAGGTCGCCTTCTTCGCTTACTTCAAGGGCTCCTAAAATGGTAACATCTAAACGGCCTCGCCGAATCATGCCAAATGCAGTAGCACTATCAAAAAAGGAGGCACCTTGGGCCACAGAACAGGGATAACCACCGGCATTACATAAATTAGGATTAATATCACTCCTTTTTGGTGTCGGGCCAGTGCCCAACACTCCATTTTCGGCATGAAATTGGACAGAAATATCTGATGGGATATAATCAGCAATTAATGTAGGGATGCCTATTCCTAGATTAACAATCATTCCATTTTCTATTTCTTGGGCAGCGCGCTTAGCGATGCGATGGCGATCTTCTACTCCCAAACCCATTTCCAATTCACTCCTTCACTTGGAATTACCATATCCACAAAGATTCCAGGGGTTATAATCGATTCTGGATTAAGTTCACCAACTTGAACAATCTCATCTGCTTCAACTATCGTAAAATCCCCCGCCATGGCAACTAAAGGGTTAAAATTGCGTGCGCTTTTATCAAATACGAGATTTCCAAGATAATCAGCCTTTGAAGCATGGATTATAGATACTTCAGCAGTTAATGCCGTTTCAATCAAATATTCTTGTCCATTTACAGTAATATGTGTCTTGCCTTCCCCTACAACCGTGGCTAATCCCACATCGGATAAAATACCACCTAATCCCATACCACCGGCTCGTATACGTTCAATCAACGTTCCTTGCGGAGAAAATGTTACGTCCATTTCCCCCTTGTTCATTAATTGACCTGCTATTGGGTTGGAGCCAATATGAGAAGTAATTAGTTTTTTCACCCTTCCTGAACTAATCAATCTCCCAACCCCAACGTCCGGAAAGCCTGCGTCATTACCAATTAAACTTAACTCCTTACACCCTTTATTTAATATCCCTTCTACAATGGTAGGGGGAGTACCAATGCCACCAAATCCTCCGTACATTAAGGAGCATCCGTCAGAAATTCTTTGAAGGGCAGCCTCTAAAGTACTTACCTTTCCTTGTTTAGACTTGGACAGTAGCATTGACCTTGCCCTCCATGTTGAGTTCACATTGCACTTCAGAAATTGCTTCTTCTAAAATATCTACTAAACTATCAATTTCATCTTTTGTAATAACCAAAGGTGGCGAAATGATAATAGCATCCCCCATTCCATTAATAGCTCCTGACGCTGGGTAAACAAGTAACCCTTTTTCAAAGGCTTGTTTAATTACCCTATTTGTTACATTTAATTCAGGTGGATAAGGGTTTTTCTTTTCACGGTCGGCTACAAACTCCATTCCAATTAAAAGGCCCTTTCCTCTTACGTCCCCAATCATTTCGCAAGAATTTAAAAGCGTTTTCAATTTACTCATAAGATATGTACCTTGTTCTTCTGCCTTTTCTACCAATTGATGTTTCTCAACGTATTTAATAACCTTTAGTGCAACTGCTGCAGATTGAGGATTAGCACTATAAGTATGGCCTCCTATAATAGACTTAGATCCATTTAATATAGGTTCCATAACTTTATCACTGACTAGAGTAGCTGCCATTGGGGTATACCCTGAACTCATTCCTTTGCCTAGAGTAATAAAGTCCGGAGTAACGTTCCAATGTTCTATTGCAAACATCTTCCCGGTACGGCCAATTCCGGTCATTACCTCATCTGCAATAAATAGGACGTTACAACGCTCACAAATCTCCTTGATTTTTTGATAGTAATTAGCTGGTGGAGTGATAGCCCCCCCAGAAGCACCTATAATTGGCTCGGCAATAAATGCAGCAACACGTTCTTCCCCAATACGCCTAATCTCCATTTCAAGTTCATGAGCACAGAGAAGACCCCATTCTTCTTCAGTTAAATGATCAGGTCGACGATAAGTGTATGGGGCAGATACTGAAGGATAATCAGCTAACATCGAAGCAAACCTCTGTCTTCTTAATACATGTCCTGACATGGATAATGCTCCCATTGTAATGCCATGATAACTAGTCCACCTAGATATAATGCGATCTTTTTGTGGTTGTCCTTTTTCTTGCCAATATTGTATAGCAATCTTCATCGCTGTCTCGGTCGCTTCTGAACCACTATTTACAAAGAATGACCAATTAAGATCTCCTGGAGCCAATTGACTCAATTTTTCTGCTAGTTTTTCAGCGGGTTCATTGGTAAATTGTGATCTATAAGAAAATGAAATTTTTTCTGCCTGTGCAAGGGCTTCTTTAATAACCTCCTGTACACCGTGTCCAATACTTACCGTTACAGCTCCAGACGACCCATCAATATATTCCTTACCATCTTGATCATATATATATATGCCTTTTGCAGATGCAGCTACTGGATATTGCTGTCCTAATACCGGTTTAATTAAATAATCTCGTTCCTTCATCCATTACATCTCCCTCGGAATTATAAGAGTATATTAAAACTTTATTAAAATTTCTGACAGATAACAATTTGACAAACGTATGAAAAAATAGATGTTCCATTATACACCGCGTATAATGGATGATAGGATAAACTAAGTTTAATCACCAGGGGGCTATCTATGGCTATTCGGATTAATGAAGCTTTGCAACTACCTATTATGAAACAAACAAAATTAAAGGCTGGAAAAAAGGGGTTACAAAATTGGATCAAATGGGTAACTATTGTGGAGGTAATTGAAGATATCTATCGTTTACAAGATGGCGAGTTTTTGATCACAACTGGATTCGGATTAGGAGAAAATACGAAGAAACGTAAGGAATTCGAAAAGCTTTTATCCATCGGAAAACTATCTGGAATAGCTATATATACAGGATTTTATTTAAAGGAAATTCCAAAATCATTTATTACCATCGCAGACGAATTTGCCTTACCTTTAATTGAAATTCCTGCGAACATAAACTTCTCTATGATAACAAAAGAACTACTGGTACAAATTGTTAACAAACAAAGCCAAACATTTGAATATTCACTACGAATCCATCAGGATTTTACACGGCTTGTATTAGAACAACACGGATTTGATCCTATTACAAAAACCCTTCATGAAATAATTGATGCAAGTGTAATCCTTATAGCAAAAGATGAAATAATAAGTTCATACATTAAACATGACTTTATTGATATTAACAATTTAAAAAGTCTATATAAAAAACAAATGGATAACGACAAAATTATTAGTCAACCTATTATAGCTAATAAAAATACCTACGGAACTCTACTCATTATAAAGGAAAAAGGGTTATCGGAAGAATTGGATTCAATTGCAATCGAGCATGCCACTACTGTATATGCGATTGAATTTTTGCGGAGGAAAGCAGTAGAGGAGACACAATTGAGGCTCACTAGTGACTTCCTAGAAGAAGTATTAAATCCTATAATCCCCAATAATAAAGATATGATCGAGAGAGGACGTAAACTAGGAGTAGACCTAACGAATCCACAAAGTATCATATACATTTATTTTCCATTATTGAAAGAGGAGAAAATCAAGGAAAAATACAATGAGTTAACCGAAATTATTCAATACACCATGGGAAAGTCAAAAATCCCCTACCTCATGAGGACAAAATCCGATAGTGTCATTATTTTGGTGGAAGCAAAGCCTGAACTAAATATTTTGGAACTAGCTGAGAACCTCTTAAATAGTTGGAATTCTACATTATCAAATGAACAAATAGCTATAGGTATTGGTAAAACAACTGCCGACATTTATCAATTACACAAAAGCGCTGTTGAATCTGAGCAAGCAGCACGATTTTCCCAAATACTATTTAAACCAAAATCCATAGTCCATTATAACGATTTTGGCTTATATCAATTACTCATTGAAATGAAAGAATCAGGGGTAGATTTAGAAGAGTTTTATCAAAAATATCTTGGAAATCTATTTGATTCAAAAGGTATAGACCTCATTACTACACTTGAAGCTTATCTTTTTTTCAATCAAAGTATTAAAGAAACAGCAAGCGAGCTATATATTCATCGCCATACACTGAAATACAGGTTAGAACAGATACAGAAAAAAACTGGATTGGACCTGAACAATTATGATAATGGGATTAAGTTATACTTAGCCATTTTGGCATATAAATTATTAAAATACATTCAAATTCAGTAAGGTGAAACGGATTTAACAACCTTTCACCTTTCGTTTTTCCATGTCCCCCGACTCATCATTTGGTGGGAACATATTGATTTCCCTGGAGAATATACATTTGATCAAATAGATTACCCATTCACTCATTAAAACCCTAAAAAAATTCTGATGTAAATTCAAATCAAATAGTAAAGGATGGTAGGCCCATAAAGAGTGTGATGTTCCAAGCTGTCGGCGATTTCCACATGTCAAAAGAAAAAATCGATGTTAGTTATCTTGAAGAAGCATTACAAGACTGCCCTAGAAAAACGGCATAAATAAAAAACCGATAGCCATTTGCTATCGGTTGATCTTTTATCCCTCTATTTGTTGATCGTCGTCAATATCTTCTTGTGGCACGATTAATTCGTTATAGAATGCAGCCGTTGTTGTTCCAGCATAAGGAATCAACCATAGTAAACCAATTCCCAGCGTGAACATGCAAAGGATGCCCCACCCGATGAAGCTTAGGTGCATAAGGAAATACTTCCATTTTAAGCCCTTCATTCTTTTTCTGCTCTCTGTAATGGCTTCAAGCACCGTGTATTCAGGATGATCCTTCAATAAGAAAAACTGCTGCGAATAAGCGATAGCCTTGATGATACCCGGAATGATTAATAATAATGACCATAAAAAAATGAAAATTGCTTGTAAGATGGATGCCCCAATAAGCTTGAAAGAGGTTTTTCCATCTTTATAGATTGCGAATACTTCTGGAATATCAGGGTTTCCTTCCCTAACCAAATTCAGGTAGAACCATGTGGTTGAAATGGTAAGCGGGATTAGGGCAATGGAAAAGACCATGCTGAAGATATCAGTCCATAATGGTGTTTCTTCCTGCATGAGCCATTGTGAAAACCCACCGCTTCCGATTACTTCGACAATTAAAGGTAAAACGAGGTTGATCAAGAACAAAAGCAACATAAGCGAAACAGTTACTCCCCATTTACCTCCCAATGACTGAAGGGCTTTCCTCTTTAATTCTGAGATTCTCATACTCTGATTTAACTCCCCTTTTTTAAATGGCGGAATTCTGAATGTTCCTTTTTCATTGATTCAGAAAAACCACTATTTATTTGATGTCTAAATCTCACGTTGTATTTTAACATAATATCTCTAGTCGTGGGCTTAAATTCCTAGAAAGCACACACGGATAGAGTCAAGCGGTTAAACCGGTTTCGAGCAACCATGATCAGCTCCTTTCTTGCCTTTGGTCTACTGGCTTGTTTGTTCCATAACAGTTTATGAAGGGGAATATGTCATTATGCCCTTCCAAATTAAAATACCTTCGCGAAACCATGCCCTGATAGGAGGGTATACGGTCAGCGAAGGCGCTTGTATTTATATTGGTAAAAAGTCCTTTCGTTAATCTAGTTCTTTTTTCCTTATCCCGGATGGACCGGGCCGCTCATTTAATTCTATCCTAAAATCTTTTGAACAGCATGGATAAAAATGTTAACACCGTACTCCATGGCATCTTCGTCAAAAGTAAAACGCGGATGATGGTGGGGATAGGTGATTCCCTTTTTCTTATTCCCTGCTCCTATCAAAAAATAATTGCTAGGTGCTTTCTGTCGGAAAGCCGAAAAGTCCTCAGCCATCCTTTTTCTTTTCAAACTTTTTCCTGGCTTTATCATCACCTTTTAAATGATCACAACAAAAAAAGAGCATCCCAAAGCGGAAATCGCTTCCGCCTTTGGAACACCCTCTTTCCTATAATCAATCAGAGCCAGTTATAACAAAATCGTCTTGGAGCAAAGCTAAAGGAAGCTTTCTATTAATAGGATCCCCTGCCGAAACATTAATTTCAGTTATGTGACCACTGGCACCTATTGAAACATCAATCAATTTCCCATCCTCCGTTTTCACTAAAAAGAGCCTCTCCCATTCATAAACATAGGAATTCTTTTGAACGTAAACTTGTTCGACGGTCCCATCCTGAGCACACTCGATGGTATGAATCGGTTTTAACACGGAATCACTCCTCCACTCTCCATTATTTGACTAAAACTTATACCCAGCCACGGAATATCGAGGCTTCTGCCATTTTTCTGACACCGACCATATACGCCGCCAGCCTCATATCCACTTTTCTTGTCTCGGACATTTCATAAACTTGATTAAATGAATTGACCAATAACTCTTTTAATTTGGTTTGGACTTCTGCATCTTCCCAATAATAACCTTGATTATTTTGAACCCATTCAAAGTAAGAAACTGTCACACCGCCTGAACTTGCCAATACATCAGGTACGAGTAGCACATTGCGTTCCGTCAGGATCTTGGTTGCCTCCAAAGTGGTAGGTCCATTCGCTGCCTCCACGACAATTTGGGCTTTGATAAGATGTGCATTTTCTTTGGTGATTTGATTGGAAATGGCAGCAGGCACTAAAATATCACAATCTTGTTCCAGAAGTTCCTGATTGGTGATTGTATTATCGAATAGTGTCGTTACCGTTCCAAAGCTATCCCTTTTATCAAGTAAGTAATCGATATCCAGACCATCTTGGTTATAAATGGCACCATATGCGTCCGATATGCCAATCACTTTCGCACCTGCATCATGCATGAATTTGGCCAAAAAGCTTCCTGCGTTCCCAAATCCTTGGACGATGATGCGTGCACCTTTCAATTCTATGCCCTTACGCTTTGCCGCTTCCTCGATACAGATGGTGACACCTTGTGCAGTCGCCTTTTCCCTGCCGTGTGAACCGCCCAGTACCAGTGGCTTACCTGTAATGAAACCAGGAGAATCGTGTTCTCTTATTCTACTGTACTCGTCCATCATCCATGCCATGATTTGTGAATTTGTATAAACATCCGGGGCCGGAATATCTTTTGTCGGCCCCACTATTTGGCTGATTGCCCGAACGTATCCACGGCTAAGCCTTTCCAATTCACCAATGGACATTTGGCGCGGATCACAGATGATGCCGCCTTTTCCCCCGCCATATGGCAGATTCACGATTCCGCATTTCAAACTCATCCACATTGAAAGTGCCTTGACTTCTTCCTCATCCACTTCGGGATGAAAACGGATTCCGCCTTTCGTCGGACCGACAGCATCGTTGTGCTGGGCACGGTATCCAGTGAAAATCTTCGTCGTATTGTCATCCATCTTAATCGGAATCCGGACGGTCAGCATCCGGAGAGGCTCCTTCAAAAGCTCGAACACTTCTTCAGAATAGCCAAGCTTATCAAGCGCCTCCCTGATTACGACCTGTGTTGAATCAAGCAAGCTGGCAGTTTCTTTTTCTTCTTTGATCGTTGTACTCAATGGAATTCACCTCATAGGTATATTAGGATAAAACTCTTTTAATGCGTTCGATTGCCCAATCCAAGTCTTCTTTTGTAATCACTAATGGCGGAGCAAAACGGATAACTGTATCATGTGTTTCTTTACATAGCAGTTTTTCTTCTTTAAGCTGCTCACAATAAGGTCTTGCTGCTTCTGTTAATTCGACTCCGATGAATAAGCCTCTGCCGCGGATATCTTTAATCATTGGATTCTTGATTTCTTTTAAACTATCCATAAAGTATTGTCCAAGCTCCAATGAACGTTCCGCAAGCTTCTCTTCTTCAAGGACTTCCAATGAAGCGATGGAAACCGCACATGCCAATGGATTGCCGCCGAATGTAGAACCATGGGAACCAGGATTGAACACGCCAAGGATTTCACGGTTCGCAGCTACGCAAGAGATTGGGAAAACCCCGCCGCCAAGCGCTTTACCTAAAATGTACATATCCGGAACTACCCCATCCCAGTCAGAGGCGAACATTTTTCCTGAACGTCCAAGTCCTGACTGAATTTCATCAGAAACGAATAGGACATTATTTTCTTTACATAAGTCGTAAGCTTCTTTTAAGAATCCTTGTGGCGGTATGATGATTCCCGCTTCACCTTGAATCGGTTCGATTAAAAATCCAGCCGTTTGCGGTGTAATCGCTTCTTTCAATGCATCAAGGTCACCGTAAGGGATAAGCTTGATCCCTGGCAGCATCGGTCCGAAGCCCCTTCTATATTCCTCATCGGATGACAAGGACACCGCTGCCATCGTACGGCCATGGAAGTTCCCGACACATGCAATGATTTCAGCTTGGTTTTCTGCGATTCCCTTAACATCATAACCCCAGCGTCTAACAGCTTTGATTGCTGTTTCAACGGCTTCAGCACCCGTATTCATAGGCAATGCCATGTCTTTTTGCGTAATGCGTGAAACCATTTCATACCATGGTCCCAATTTATCACTATGGAATGCACGGGACGTTAATGTTACGCGATCAGCTTGCTTTTTTAATTCGTCGATGATTTTCGGATGCCTGTGGCCTTGGTTCACTGCTGAATAGGCACTAAGCATATCCATATATTTGTTGCCTTCAGGATCTTCCACCCAAACTCCTTCTGCCTTCGCAATGACGATTGGAAGTGGATTATAATTGTTTGCACCATATTGTTCTGTTTGCTCGATTAATTTTTCCGTTAAAGTTGTCATGTTGATTCCCCCTAAAATTTATAGCGTTTCAGATGTTGTTTTTCCTTGAAGGTGAAGAACTAAATAATCAGGACCGCCCGCTTTTGAATCCGTACCTGACATATTGAATCCGCCAAATGGCTGGTATCCTACAATCGCACCAGTACAGCCGCGATTGAAGTACAAGTTACCTACGTGGAAATCCTCACGCGCTTGTTCGATATGTTCAATGTTGTTCGAGATGACCGCACCCGTTAATCCATAATCCGTGTTATTGGCAATCTCGATTGCATGATTGAAATCTTTTGCCTTACAGAATGCAACCACCGGTCCGAAAATCTCTTCTTTCATGACGCGTGCGTTCTCATCCACATCGGCAATGATAGTTGGCTGGATGAAGAAACCTTTTGAATTGTCTCCTTCTCCCCCTGCAACAAGTTTCCCTTCTTCTTTACCGATTTCAACGTAGCTCATGACTTTGTCGTAAGCTGCTTGATCGATGACCGGACCCATGAAGTTGTTTACATCCGTTGGTTCCCCGATTGTTTTTTCTTTCGTTAATTCAATGGCACGATTCAAGACTTGGTCATATACATCTTCCACTATGACGGCACGTGAACAAGCAGAACATTTTTGACCGGAGAATCCGAATGCAGAAGCGACGATTGATTGTGCCGCCAATTCCAGATCAGCCTCTTTATCAACAACGATCGTATCTTTACCGCCCATTTCAGCGATGACACGTTTTAACCAGATTTGGCCTTCCTGAACTTTTGCAGCACGCTCATAAATGCGGATACCGACATCACGAGATCCAGTGAAGCTGATGAAACGTGTACGAGGATGATCTACCAAATAATCGCCCACTTCGGCACCGCTTCCTGGAATGAAGTTCACGACTCCTGCAGGCAAGCCCGCTTCTTCCAACACTTCGATGAATTTAGCTGCAATGACCGGTGTTGTACTGGCCGGTTTCAATAAGACTGTATTTCCTGAAACAAGAGCAGCCGTCGTCATGCCTGCCATGATCGCAAACGGGAAGTTCCAAGGTGAGATGATGACACCGACACCAAGTGGAATATAACTGAAAGCATTATGCTCAATCGGGCGGCTTTCCACTGGCATGCCATCTTTAAGCTTCAGCATTTGACGTGCATAGTATTCCATGAAGTCGATCGCTTCCGCTGTATCTGCATCCGCCTCATTCCATGGCTTTCCTGCTTCTTTAACCAATAGTGCCGAGAAATAATGTTTTCTTCTCCGAATGGTGGCTGCAGCCCTGAATAAAATATTTGCACGCACTTCCGCGTTCGTTTTTCTCCAAGTTTGGAATGTTTTATCTGCCGCTTGCATCGCTTGCTCAGCAAGATCCTTATTCGCTTTGGATACGGTTCCGATAACTTCTTCTTTATTTGCCGGGTTTACAGAGGTAATGACTTCATCAGTAAACACTTTTTCACCATTAATGATCAGCGGATATTTCTTCCCTAACTCATTAGCTACATCATTCAATGCCGCTTGAAAAGCTTTTTTATTTTCTTCGATTTTAAAATTAGTAAATGGTTCGTGTTTATATGGTTGGACCATTATGGCTCATCTCCCTAAAGTTTATGTTTTTACTTCTCGCTTATTAATCAAGCAAGTTCCGTGCCAACTTTTCATTTTTTTGAAAAAATAATGTTTTTTCTTTAAAAATGCAATGAAATTCAGCACTTTTGGGGCAAAATTGACATAGTATGCCATTATTTTTTGCTCTAAACCCTATTTTTGTCGCTTAAACCTTACACTTTTTATTAATGCAAAATTCATGCCAACTCGAAAAACCATAAAAAACAGCTTTTTTTCCCTTTTTCCGCAAAATATTTTTGCACTTCAATGCAAAATAATCTTGCTGTGCAAATTTTATTTGCGCCTTTGCTTCAATTCCTCTACAATAGCTCTAAGAAAAGAAGAAAAACGGGAGGCATTCATGCATTTAGATCAAATCGTTAAAATAGAAGGTTTCCAAACCATCCTCCATTCACTTGTGGACGTAATCGATATCGGGTTACATATAATCGATATAAAAGGCCGGACCATTATATATAACAAGAAAATGGCAGAAATCGAAGGCATGGATTCAGAAGAGGTATTAGGGAAAAAGATTCACGAGATCTTTATATTCAAGGAAGAAGCGGAGAGCACATTAATACGGGCGCTTCATTCTGGAAGGAAAACCGAAAACTCGAAGCAGACCTACTTCAATAATCTCGGACAGGAAATTACAACAATCAATAATACGTTCCCGATTTTGGATCAGAACCAAAATATCATTGGAGCCATTGAAGTGGCAAAGGATATAACGAATCTTGAAAGAATCATTAAAGATAATATCCTGAATAAAGGCGATACGAAATATACGTTTGACAGCATCATCGGAACGAGTGAGAATTTCTTGGAAGTCATTGAAAAAAGCAAGCGTTCGACCAGGACGGCATCCTCCATCCTCATTGTTGGGGAGACGGGAACGGGAAAAGAACTCTTTGCCCAAAGCATCCATAATGGCAGCAGCCGTTCGACACATCCTTTCATCAGCCAAAACTGTGCTGCCCTGCCAGATAGTCTTATTGAAGGAATTCTTTTTGGCACGAAGAAAGGGGCCTTCACCGGATCGATTGAAAGGCCAGGTTTATTCGAACAGGCACAGGGTGGGACCATCCTGCTAGATGAAATCAATTCCTTAAATCCGAATATGCAGGCGAAATTATTAAGGGCCCTTCAAGAAAGGACGATTCGCCGTGTTGGGGATACGAAGGATAAAAAAATTGACGTACGGGTCATAGCAACGATAAATGAAGATCCAATAGATGCCATTTCAAATGATCATTTACGAAAGGATTTATATTATCGATTAAGCGTCGTTTCGTTATTCATCCCGCCTCTTCGTGAACGGAAAGAGGATATTCCCTTGCTGGCGCAATCCTTCATCGAGAAATTCAATGCGCTGTTCGAATTGAATATTGAAGGGATCAGTGAAGAGGTCTACTCGCTTTTTTATGATTACGACTGGCCCGGGAACGTAAGGGAACTTGAACATATCATTGAGGGGGCCATGAATTTAATGGAACCTGGCGATACAAAGATTGCCATCACCCACCTTCCGACTTTATTTAGGAAGAAAGCCCATTTGGAAGACATTCACCCCGAAAGAAAAGAGAATCATGCAAATGGAGATTTACAGGAGTCGACCTTATCTCTTGATGATTATATCGCCAATACTGAAAAGCAATATTTGGAGAAGATCTTGAAGGAACATGGCATGAATATCTCCAAGGCTGCCAAGGCCTTGAATATCAGCCGCCAAAGCCTTCAATACCGCTTGAAAAAGTATCAGGTCAAATAACGTCATTTCCGCACAAAGAAGGCCCCCATTAATATGGAGGGCCTTATCTTATTACCTGCTATTCATTCAACTCGCAATCAGAATGTTTCAGCCGCTTTTGCAACCTTTTCCAAACCATCCGCGATGATTTCTTGTGTCCGGTCCGGATACTGATTATGGCCTTCAATGACCACGACCTCCGGATTGTTGATCCCCCATAGGCCAATGATATTTTTCACTAAATTCACTGCCATTTCAGCAGAAGCCATACCTTCCAATGCATAATCGGAACCGCGGGCATTCAATAGCATGACTTTTTTATCACCAGCATACCCGACAGGACCTTCCGCCGTATAATTGAACATTTTACCGGCTTGTGCCAAATAGGAAAGATATGTGATTAGCGGTGCAGGAACCGTTGAGTTCCATAGGGGGAAAGCGAATACCACTTTATCCATGGCCAGGAATTGATTTAAATATTGGTCAACCAGTTCTGCCGCCTTTTCCTCTTCGGCTGTCAGTTCAAGACCTTGGTTGCGTTTATACAACCCGGTTATCGCCGTATTTCCATAGTAAGGAAGTTCTTCTTTAAATAAATCCAGCTCGGTCACTTCATCTGTACGGTGTGTCTCTTTATATGCTTTTAAGAATGTGTCATACATTTTCGAGCTGATTGCCTGATCTGCTGGACGATCATTCACTTTAACGAATAATACTTTTGTCATTTTTCCATTCTCCCCTGCCGCGGTTTCTTTATTTCCAAATAATCTACTTAAGAATCCCATTATCCTCACCCTTGCTTTCTGCTATTAAATTAGACGACTAAATGAATCTCATTGCCAGATGGATCTGTTACAGCGAAAAACCCTTCTTTTTCCGTGACGGCAGCCCCGATTCCTTTCAGTTGCTCCGTTACTTTGTTTCTCGCATCTTCATCTGCAAAAACGAGAGTATACCAGTTCAGCCCCACACTATTTTCCTTTGGAGCAGGGGCGCCCACGCCATTCCATGTGTTCAACCCAATGTGATGATGATATCCGCCGGTTGAAGTAAATAGCGCTCCTCCATATCGATTCACAACGGTAAAACCAAGACCTTGCATGTAAAACTCCTCCGTTTTACGTAAATCCGCTACATGCAGATGAATATGCCCCATTAAAGTACCTGCAGGGAGTTTGCTCCACTCACCATCGCTTTCTTCCAGAAGGTCATTCCCATCCAACGGATCCGTGCCCATAGCGACTTCCCCACCGGCCCATTTCCAATCAGTGGATGGCCGGTCAGCGTATACTTCAATGCCATTGCCATCCGGATCTGTAATGTACAGCGCTTCACTCACTTCATGATCCGCCGCTCCAAATGGATATTTCGTTTGAAGTAAATGGCGTAAAAAAATCGATAAGTCGGCACGGCTTGGCAGCAAAAGTGCAAAGTGATATAAGCCCGTCGTCCGCCCTTCTTTCGGAATCACATCCGCAGGCTGCTCAAGTGTCAGCAACGGGGTTTTTCCGTCTGTCGTTAAAACAGCCTGCCGGTCGGTTTTCTTCAATACTTGAAGACCGATGATTTCTTGATAAAACAGAATGGCCTTATTCAAATCCAAGACATTTATACTGACTTCGCCAACAAAAGTAATTGGTTTTTTATGAAAATTTTTATCCATATTATCACTTCCCTTTTTTATTGAAAATCACATGATCCAAAGAAAGAACCGTGCGGTTTGCACACGCTAGATAGACAGACATGGCCAGCAGTGCCAAGTCCAGTTCGTAGCCCGCCGCTTGCCCGTTTCCAAGAAAGCCGGCAGGTAATTTTGCCGTGAAAATCGCCATCGCCATTATGACCGCAAATAGGACGGAAACGATTCGTGTTCCCAAACCCAGTATAACCGCAAGTCCTCCGATCAATTCGATTATTGCAACGATGTACGCCATGAAGCCTGGAATGCCAAGACTATCGAAAAATCCAGCCGTATTCCCTATGCCCCCTTGAAACTTTGAAACTCCGTGAATGAAAAAAGTAAGACCTAAAATCACCCTTAAAAAAACTTGACCTGCATCATTTTTATTCATATATGAATTCTCCTTTTCGTTAGTTACTTTATGTAAGTGATTATATTTTAATAAGCTTGTAATGTCAAGTAAGTTTATAGGAATATCTTTTTCCTCCCCAAAAAAACGAATTGCCGAAGCAACCCGTTCCATGTTGTCACTATTTGAATGTGTAATAAATGGTTGAATTGATGATGAAAGAATCCGCAATCGTTCTTCCGACTTCCTCACATGCCACTTTACTGAACTTTGTCGCATCCACGGGCTCATATAATAATTGATGAATGCCGTCAACCGACCGTATTGCGACGGTTGCGCCGGGGTTCGTCTGAAATATCCGTTCCAGTATTTCTTCTTTATTAGGAACCAGGCTGGCAATCCATACAAGATCGAACTCCGTGTAGTCATGAAGGGCGCCATCATTCAGGATATAGTCTGAATTCCCTTCGTCATCCAGTTCTTGGACGATGCGCCTGCCAAGTGAATGGGCTTGTTCATCTATATCGAGACATGTCATTTTCGCACCCAACTCCCGTTGAAGCAGCAATGGACTTAATGGCAAAGGACCCGTCCCTACAAATGCGAATGATTGAATATCATTTTTCACCTTTTTCAATTCACTGATTTCCGTTTGAATCAGTTCATTGTAGTTATCCCAATATATGAAAGAACGGAAATCATCCAGGGTGTTCACACTGCCAGCAAATAATTTGGCATAATGATCCTCCATCAATGTTTCAGCAATCGTCAGCTTTTCAAGCATGGTACCCCGAATCGACCGGATTTCATCATGGTTGAGAATTTCTTCTGCCACATGCTGATCCAACGGTTTCGAAATCATCGAAACCAGCTAGGTTAAAACGCGATTGATGATTTCGTTATTTGGTGATAAATCATCTTCTTTTAGTAAAAATTTTATAAGTATCCATATATGTATGAATGATTTTTTCCTGGTTTCTAGACCATTTGATCGTTTTCAAGGCGCACACTCCCATTAGGAAATAATTTTTTGCTTAACCATGGTATATACAAAGCCAAAAATACCGAGCGTCCAAGGCTGAATACAGTAAAGGCCAGCCAGTTTGGTAACTGACCCACAACAGCGGTGTCCACCGCACCTATCAATGGAGTCGTTATCGTCGATATGGTCAGAGGAATGGCCAAGGCCAAATATGATCGATGGTTCACCTTACTTCCTCCTTAAGAGTCAAACTCCCCTTTAATCGAAACCATTACGATTTAAACCCCAAATAAACTCAACCTCATTATTCAAACATCGAAATAAGTTCTTTTGTGTATGAATGGCGATCGCTGCAAAAAAGCTGTTCGTTTCCGAAAGAATCCACAATAACACCCCCTTTCATCACCATGATCCGTTGGCTCATCTCCTGTACAGCCGACAGATCATGAGAAATGAAAAGATAGGAAATGTCCAAAGTCTCCTGCAGCCCCTTTAACAATTTCAGCACCGCCGCTTGTGACAGAACGTCCAGGCTTGAAGTCGGTTCATCCAATATAATGAGGGCCGGTTCAATGCTGATCGCTCGTGCAATGGTCACCCGCTGCTTTTGTCCGCCGCTTAGCTCATGCGGGTAGCGTTCAGCAAGACTCTTTGGAAGCTCCACGGTTTCCAGCAGCTGCCCGATATAGTTCGCTTCACTTGTATACGTAAAATGTTTCATATTGACCTGGCTGCCAAATTGAAGATATGGATCCATCAGTGAATCTTTTATCCTTAGTTTTGGATTCAAGGCCGATGCAGGATTTTGCAAAACGGCTTGGATGTTCTTGCGATACGGTTTTAAACTGCGTTCGTTTTTGTTTTGCAGTGCGGTTCCTTCAAATAGGATGCTGCCCTGGTCAAAAGATTCAATCTGAAGGATGAGCCTTGCCAGTGTGCTTTTTCCGCAGCCGCTCTCGCCCACTAACCCGAGGCATTCCTTCCTTTCGATGCTGAAATTCACGTTCCTTAGTATTTCCACTCCGTTATCATAGCTTTTATGGACATTTCGCACTTCTAATAACGTCATCCTGACACTCCTTCAAGCTTAAATGGAATTCTGCTCAATGATGGCGATGATTGAATCATTTTATTCGTATAAGCATGCTTCGGATGATTCAATACCTGATTTTTATCACCGGTCTCAATGATGGCCCCGTCTTTCATGACCGCAATGCGATCCGCATACTTCTTGACATGACGTAAATCGTGGGTAATGAACAAGACCGCACATCCGGTTTCTTTTTGGAGCCTTGATAACAGCTGTAAGACCTTAAAGGAAGATACACTGTCCAAGGCTGTGGTGGGTTCATCCGCTATCAAAATATCCGGTTCAAGCAGCAGGGCTATCGAAATGGAAACACGCTGAAGCTGCCCACCGCTTAATTGAAAAGGGTATCTGCTGTAGATATCTTCATTCAAGCCCACCGATATGAGCGCCTTGACCGCTTGCTGCCTCCTTGCCTTTTTGGAAAGGTTCAAATGTGTTCGCTGATATTCGTCGAAATGTTGGCCGATAGTAAGGAACGGTGTGAATGATCCCTGGTAATCTTGAAAAATATAAGCCAGGCGCTTTCCGCGAATCTTCCTGATTTCAGAGGAAGATAGCGTTAAAAGATTCTTGTCCCCGTACCATATTTCCCCCTTCGCTTGGAGATTGGGTGCAAGCAGCTGACATATGGCCATGGCCGTCATGCTTTTGCCGCTCCCGCTTTGTCCGACAAGTGCGAACCACTCACCTTCCTGCACATCTAACGAAAGATCCTTGACGATATGTTGTTGCTTTCCCATGATATTTAGCTGCCTCACGGATAAAATGCTCATGATTCCACCTCCTTTTTCACATCGAATGCATCGCGCAAATAATCACCGAGTATGTTGGATAGAAGGACGACAAATACGATGGCGAGCCCCGGGTAAATCATCAGCAGCATATTGGATTGAAAGTATGGACGGGCATCATTAAGCATGGCTCCCCACTCTGGTGCCGGCGGCTGTGCCCCGAGCCCGATATATGATAAGGAAGATATGAGCAAAATGATTTTTCCTAAATCAAGGCTAGCCAATACAAGCACGTTCCCGATAATGTGCGGAAATAAATGCTTCCGCATAATCCCAAATGGACTTAATCCATTGATTGTAGCAGCTGTGACATAATCCTTCCGACGTTCGGTGATCACCGTACTTCGCACAAGCCTGGAATAATTCACCCATTTCACCAGAACGATCGCCAACAGGAGATTTTCAATCCCTGGTCCTAATAAGCCACTAAGCACAATGGCAACGATCGTATCAGGGAAGGCGAGAAATGCGTCCGCAATGCGCATGAAGATCCGATCGATCAGACCTCCTTTAAAACCGGCAATCAACCCGAACGGGATGCCGATGATAACAGCGGCAAACAGGGATATGAGACCGTAGCCAACCGTCAGCTGTGCGCCGAGCAGAAGACGTGTCAATACATCACGACCTAGATGATCCGTACCTAGCGGATGTTCCAAGCTTGCCGGCCATAGCCTTTCTCCCAGATTGACCAGTGATGGATCATGTTTCAGGATAAGAAAGGTGTAAGCCGCAACGGTAAGGACTGTAGCCATCACCGTAAAAAGGATGGTCATTCTCCAGCGCCTTTTGGTTCTTTTTTTGATAACTAACTCCATTTTCCATGCTTCCTTTCCTTCAGCCTTAGTTCCGGATTTAAATAGCGATAAGATAAATCCACGGCACTATTAACCATGAATACAACGATGGCCATGACCAACAGGTACCCTTGAATGACTGGATAATCCCGTGACCGAATCGAGTCCACGACCATTTTACCTATGCCTGGATAGGCAAAAATCACTTCGATCACCACTACACCGCCGATCAAGCTGCCAAGGCTGACACCGAATACGGTAATGACCGGGGGCAGGCTATAACGAAATGCATGGGCAAAGAATATCCGCATCTCTGAAATCCCCCTTGACCGGGCAGCCCTGATGAAATCATGGCTGAGGGAATCTATCAAACTCGAACGCAGCAAACGGACGTACACACTTGTGATGGCAAGCCCCAACGTGACTGACGGCAGAATCAAAGAACGAAATCCGTCCCTGCCCATTGTTGGAAGGGCCCCCCACCGTACCGCAAATAAATCCATCAAGAGCAGCCCCAGCCAAAAGCTAGGAATGGCTGCGCCCAACAAAGAAACGGCACGGCTTATCTGATCAATCCAGCTTCCCCTGTACAAGGCAGCAAGCGAACCTAATGGAATGGCTATACCAAGCATCACAAGCAATGCGCCGACCGCCAGCTCAAGTGTTGCAGGCAGCCCGCTCATGATCATCTCCATCACAGGCTGATTCGTCAGATAGGAATTACCGAAATCCAATTGGATAAAGTCCGCAAACCAATCGCCATACTGCACGAACAGCGGATCATTGAACCCCAATTCTTCACGAAGCTCATTGACTTGCTCGTTTGTGATCGACACATCATCCACTTGTAGTATCGAGAGAACCGGGTCCCCCGGTGCAAGCCGAACAAAAAGGAAAGAGATGAATGTAATCACAAGGACAAAAATCACGACCTCAATGAATCGCCTGACTAAGATGCGCAACATTCACTTCACATCCAGTTCATTCGTCAGCATGTAGTATTCGCTTCTCGAAGTGATCCAGTTTTTAACTTTTTCGGCATCATAAGCAACAAGTGTATTCGGATGTAAAATGAAAGAATTATACACCTGTTCATCCACATACATCGCAATATCCTCAGCTAAATCCGAGCGCTTATCCTGCTCGACCGTTACGTTCAGCTTATCAATCAGGGATGTCAGGTGATCATCATCGGCCCCACTGAAGTTCAAGGCTCCCTTTGGATGATAAGTAGCATTTAAATAATAGCCGGCATCCCCGCGCGGAGCCGTTAAATTGCTGTAGGTCGTTAAATCCCAATCGCGATTGGCAGCCATGTACTCTTCAGGGATTTCTATTTGCTTGATTTTCACATCAATCCCCAATTGGCCGGCATCCGATTGAAAAACTTGGGCAATTAACGGCAGGTCGGCACGTGAACTGTATGTAAGAAGTGTAAACGTTAACGGTTTGCCGTCTTTTTGCATGACGCCATCCACTTTTTTATATCCCGCCTGATCAAGGAACCCCCTAGCCGCTTCCATTCCATTCTCTTTTTTCGGATAGTCCGGAGCAAAAGAGAAAGTGGATGGAAATGGCCCTGCTGCCACTTCTGCATGACCATGTAAAATCGTATCCGCAATGGATGAACGGTCGATCAAGGCATCTATCGCCTTTCGGACGTGTATGTCCTGCAATGCTTTTCGTTCCAAATTCATCGTCATTTGATGTACGCGGAAAGTGGATGTCGATTCAACCTTCACACCATCTATCGCCTCTAAATTTTCCAGGCTTTCCACTTCCGGACGGAAAACGATATCGGCGTCTCCCGATTCAAGGGCGAGAGACCTCGCATTCGCATCCTCATTAAACGAAAACCTGGCCCTCTCAAGCTTTGCGGCTCCATCCCAGTAAGACTCATACCGTATTAAATCAACAGCCGTACCAGGCATGAATTTTGAAACGGCAAATGGCCCTGTTCCTATCGGCTTGTTTATATAGTCACTTTCCTTCACGTCAATAATCGATGTATTTGGATGGACCAATTCAGAAGGAAACTCAGGAAAGGGAACCTCCGTCTTAATGGTCAGCGCATTCCCGTCCGCTTCAATCGATTCAATGCGCAAAGCATTCTTGATCGCCGGACTATCCTTCATCGCCCTCTCCAAGGAAGCCTTCACCGCTTTGCCATCCATCGGCCTTCCATTCTGAAAAGTCACACCCTCCCTTAACTTGAAATTCCATAACTGACCATCCTTGCTATCCCAGCTTTTCGCCAGCCAGGGTTCGATGGTCAAATCCTCATCATTGAGATGCACCAACGTCTCAGTCATCCCCGCCCTTAGTGACACATAACTTGTATCAACATTCGGATCAAGCGAGCTAGTCGCAAAATTAAAAAGCAAATTCACTTCCTTCTCCCTTCCCACTTGTTCTTTCGCAGACTCGGTGGAACAAGCAGCCAAAAGAAAGAATGATAAACATACAATAAAAATCGATTTACTTTTTCTGAACACGATAGATTTCCTCCATTACAACTATTTATATTGGCTGATGCAAAATCGTACTGATTACGATTTACACCACAGCTTTGCCTTACTATCATGACAAATCAGGCAGCGCATTGCCGAATGCTTATCCGAAATCAAACTATGTAATGCCTCGAGAGTAAACCTTAATTCACGAGTATTTGCTTCAAACTCACGAGTAATGCTCTAAACCCACGAGTAATGCTCTAAACTCACGAGTAAAAGCGCCAAGTTACGAGTGAACGCTCTAAATCTCGTGCATTACCCGCAAAATCTTGTGTAAAATCAGCCTACTCATGTTTGAACACCCATTCACGAGTATTTGTGCCAAATTCACGAGTAAATGCGCCAATTTCACGAGTAAACGCTCCAAATTCACGAGTAAGTGAACCAAACTCACGAGTATTTACTCCGAACTCGAGTATTTGCACCGATCTCACGAGTTAATCCGCCAATTTCACGAGTAAACGCTCCAAATTCACGAGTAAATGAACCAAACTCACGAGTATTTACTCCGAACTCGAGTATTTGCACCAATCTCACGAGTAAATCCGCCAATTTCACGAGTATTTGCTCTAAACTCACGAGTAATGCTCTAAATCTCGTGCAATAGCACCCAAAATCTTAAGTAATTGCGCCTAACTCTTGATTTACTGCACCAATCCGGATTTTGTAAAACCTAATTTCATAAAAAAGCTCCTTTCAAATAAATCAAAATGATTACGATTTACACTTTAAACTGTCTTTCATTATAAAACGTAATGATTACTGTTTACAAGGTTTTTTTGAGTTTTAAAGTTTAGCGGATATTTAATTGGCTTTTTGATTAAGAGAAAACTCCTGAAAAATGATTTCAGGAGTTCTTCGGCTTTTATTTCAAGTTGTTGTAGTGGTTGATAACTTCTTTCGTTATTTCGCTATTTTCGTCCAATCCGCTAACTTGCTTAAGTGCGGTAGCTATACCGTGTTCTTTGATCATCGTTTGCATTTTTTGGGCTTCTTCATCTTCGTTAAAATCAAAGAGTAAAGCGGCGGCTATCGCTTTCGCCAGATTAGTATAGCAAAGTCCGGCTTTTTTAGCTTCTACGGCAGGGCGGACGAGGCGGTCGTTTGGCCCGAGCTTGCGCAGCGGTGAACGGCCGACTCTATTCACCGAGTCATTCAGGTAGGAGTTTTTAAATCGATTAATGATTTTTTCGATATACTGCTGATGCTCATCTGCATCCAAACCGTATTGCTTTATTAAATAGGCGCCCGTTTCCCCTAGGGTATTCTTGACTTGCTCTACAATGCCTGCGTCCTCCAATGATTGGTCAATCGTCGATTTTTTATTTTTGAGATAACCGAGGTAAGCAATGACGGCATGTCCTGTATTAACGGTGAACAGTTTTCTCTCAATGAATGGAGCGAGTTCTTTTACAATGGTCATCCCTTCAACGGCAGGAATGCTTTCATCCGTTTCAACGACCCATTCATAATAAGGTTCCACCAAAACGTCGAGTGATCCTTCGTTATTTTGGATAGGAACGATGCGATCGACTGCTGAGTTAAAGAAGTATACTTTACCGGCTAGTTTTTCTTTTGTATCTTGATCCAAGTTTTCTAGAATGTAGCCTTCTAAAAGGTCTGTTGCCGATATTTGGTTTTCACAAGCGATCATATATAGTTTTTCATCGGTTTCCTTCACCCTTGCGGCTAGTCCTTTTGCAATTAAAGGAGCGATATGAGGCAAAATATTGGGACCGATAGCAGTGGTGAGGTAAGTTGCTTCGGAAATTGCTTTAATGATTTCCTCTTCCTGCTTTAAGCTGTTTAAACCCGAAACATTTTTTACTGTTACGGATTCTTGTTGATCAGTAGCCAGTTTGACTTGATATTGCTTTTTATCATTTAACTGATCGATGATTTGATCGGCTATGTCCACAAAAGTCACATGATATCCAGATTGTGAAAAGAGTGCTCCGATAAATCCTCTTCCAATGTTTCCTGCACCGAAATGTACTGCTTGTTTCATTACAATCATCCCTTTATCAAGTTAGTATATAAATAGTCCAAAAATATGGCTTCCAGCTTTCTGCTAATCATTTCCTCGTCCGAAGATGAAAAAATCATGATGGATTCATTGCTTTCAATTAAGCTCGAGCTTATTAAGCTGACGATTTCCTGCTGCTTCACACTCAATTCTTCAGGTGCCAGCATCAGCAGTAAATTTTTCATATGGACGTCATTTCCATCCATACCTTTGACAAGACGATATTCCTCCAGGTGCGCCACCTGGAATATCAGTTCTTTCACATTTTTGTGTCTCGTATGGAAAAGGCCCATTCCAGTGCCTGGAATGCCTAAACCACCTTTTTTTTCCCGTTCGTTCAAGGATTCGACCACATCATCCGCACCCATTAGCAGTGATTCATTTTCAGCCATCCTGACCATTTCTTCGATGATTTCTGGATGTCCTTTCAGATGCGGAAGCCGATAAAACCGGAAATTATCCATGATCGACTCGATGCTCTGCTGGGCATCTTTCAATTCCTGCAGCACTTCTTTCAATTCGCCATCCTCTTTTTTGGCCAGGGTATCCTTATGGGCTGAATGACTGCCATAACGCTTATTCTTCGTGAAGTTTTCGATATTCTTCCTTAAATAATTCCTGATGTTCAATATATTCTCTTCACTCAAAAGAGGGGATACAAGAATATAATCACCATCGATATACGGAAGCCGGACGGTAGAAATGATCACATCATAGTTTTTCAGGCTGCCCTGCTGCTGGATGTCTTTGATCGTCTTGATTTCGACAGTCTCGATTTCGATGATTTCTTTTTTGATCCGGCTTGCAAGCATCTTCGACGTGCCGATACCTGTCGGGCAAACGATGAGTGCCCTTATTGATATTTCTTCCTCCCGCAGCACTAATGCTGACCCGAAATGCAGGACGATGAAGGCTATTTCATCTTCAGGAAATTCTTTTATTTCTTTGAATCCCTTTTCCAGACTGGTCTTTACTGCCAAAAAGAGAACCGGATACTTTCGTTTAATATCTTCGGTTAAGGGGTTGTACAATCCCATTTCCTGTTTGATCCGGAAAAGCGATGGTTCCATATGGGCAAGGAGCCCTTGATACAATGGGAAATCCTTGGTCAAATCGATTTGCAGTTGTGCCGAAACATCCTTTATCAGGTTTCTTATCAGTTGGCCAAGCAACACACTGTCATATGGAACGGCATCCGCCGCATGAAGCTTGGAACCTTTAAGGATGGCTGCCAGGTAGCTTATATCATCGATGGTAAAAGAGACTTCCAGCATGGTGCTTAGTTCCTTGCCTATTTTATTCATGAGATTATTCTCATCGGAAAGTTCGCTTATTTTCTTGAAGTCCTTCTCCAAAAAAAATTGGCTTTCATTCCTTTGCAGGGTCACATAAATATGTACAATTAACCCTATATACCCGCTATCCGCCAAACGGGAATGGACACTGTTAAAAGTGGAAAACAACACCCCATCGATAGCCAGAAGATATTCGGGATCGAAATAGTCGAGGATTTTCGACTCTGGGAATTTCCCTTCTTGCAACAAAAATAAACTTTCAATCAACTCTTCATTAAAAAAGTGCAAAAAATAGGCGGCCTGGGCTTTCCGTTTATTTTCTTCAGTGCCGGCGAGCTCTATTCCGACTCCCCTTTTTCTGGTAATCACGATATTGAAATTCTTTAACCATTCAGTCAGTTCGTCCAAATAGGTTGTAAGAGTCGTTATGCTTATACCGAGATCCCCCGCAAGAACTTGAGTTTTATATGATTCTTCCTGCAGTAAAGCTAAAAGGAGATGCAACTTTCTTTCTTGTGGCGTTTGATCGATTGGATGATTGCCCATCAGGTGCTGTACAAGCCGAAAGACTTGTTCATTCTTCCCGTCGATGGTCAGTCCCTCATGTGTATTGCGTGTTAAATGCAACTCAAATGATTGCAGGATTTTTTCTATGGACTTCAGATCACGTTGAACAGTCCGGACACTGACATTCAATTGTGTCGCAATGGATAAGGCTGTATGTTTTCCAGAAGTTTTAATGATCAATTCTATGATTGATTTTTCCCTTGAAGTAATATACATGCTACCAACTCATTTCAGGTGGAGTAACACGAGAAAATACTGAATAGAAAAGCGTAAAACGCTTTTCTATTCTTGGTTAAGTTTATTTAATTATTTCCGGCATTTATAATATCCATCAATTCCCTGGCTGATGTGGCTTTAACCATTTTTTCGATATTCTCCATCTCAGAGCAGGTAACTGCAATGCCAGATAGAATTTCAAGATGTGTCCCGTCCTTGCCGGCAATGCCGAATATCAATCTTGCCTTTTGGCCGTCAAAGTCGACACCATCAGGAATTTGTAAAACGGTAAATCCTGATTTAAGGACATCTTTCTTAGCTTCCTCGGTCCCGTGCGGAATGGCTACATCATTTCCCATATAGGTCGAAGTCAATTCATCACGGGCAATCATTGCTTCAATATAGCTTTCCTTAACGTAACCTGCATTGACCAAAGCTCTTCCGGCAAAGCGGATCGCTTCTTCCTTATTGGCGAATTGTTGATTAAGGAAGACGTTTTCTTCGCTAAGCAATTCATTATCATCCTGCTCATCATCGGTGATGCCAGGCTCGATAGAATGTTCACGAACACCTGGGACCTTCTCTTCAGCATCTTCGACGATTTCATGCAGCTCATCGGTGCCATCGTCCTGAAGCCGTGCAAGCAATGAATCGTATTCAGGGCTCGATAGGAAATTATCGACGGATACATGATAAGCATTCGGTACTTTATTTTGTGCCCTTGGAGTTAACTCTTCCTGTGTTATGACGATTTGTGCATCAGCAGGAATGTTCGAGATCGCCGTATTGGTCACGGTGATATTCAATCCGGCTTCCTTCACCTTCTTGCGAAGCAGCGAAGCTCCCATCGCACTTGATCCCATCCCAGCATCGCAGGCAAATATTATTTTGCTGACGTTTGTTGGCATCGTTCCCGGATCTGAAGCGAATACATCGGCAACAGAGCTTTTCTTGCCTTTCATTTCTTGCATTTTTTTCGCGGCATCTTCAATATTCTCTTCAGATTGCTTTCCTGTTTTCAGGATGAATGCACCGACGATGAATGAAACAAGGGCGGCTACGATCACGCCTGCAAAGTTAGCAATATAAGCGCCCGCATTATGCGGAGTTACGGCTGTAATGGCAAGTATGCTGCCTGGAGAAGCAGGAGCGAACAAGCCTCCGCCTAGCAGGACCAATGTGAATACTCCACTCATGCCTCCAAGAATGACGGCTAAGAATAACATCGGCTTCATTAGGATATAAGGGAAATAAATTTCATGGATCCCGCCGAAGAAATGAATGATGGCAGCTCCTGGAGCCGATTTCTTCGCCGTTCCCTTTCCGAAAAAGCAATAGGCAAGCAATACGCCGATACCCGGTCCAGGATTCGATTCCAGAAGGAACAGGATGGAAGACCCTGTTTGTTTAACTTGCTCTACACCGATTGGTGATAGTACACCATGATTGATCGCATTGTTCAAGAACAATACCTTGGCAGGCTCGATCAGGATACTTGTCAACGGCAGTAAACCTGTACCGACGAGCCAATCGACTCCTGCTACAAGCCAGCCTGTAAATACGTCTACAGCAGGCCCGATGGCCAAAAAGGATAGGATTGACAATAAGCCGCCAATTATCCCCGCTGAGAAATTATTAACAAGCATTTCAAAACCGGCTTTTATTTTCCCTTCAATCAATTGATCGAATTTCTTGATGACATAACCGCCGAACGGTCCCATTATCATGGCGCCGAGGAACATCGGGATATCAGATCCGACGATGACACCCATTGTCGCAATGGCACCGACTACGCCGCCACGGTGGTCATGGATTAGCTTACCACCTGTATACCCAATTAAAAGCGGCAGTAAAAACGTAACCATTGGTGTAACCATTTTGGCAAGGCTTTCATTTGGCAGGAAACCAGATGGGATGAATAGGGCAGTGATCAGCCCCCATGCTATGAAAGCTGATATATTCGGCATGACCATTGAACTTAGAAAGTTACCGAACTTTTGAACTCCAACTTTTATATTAAAGTGAGCCATTTTGCTCTCTTCCCTTCATATTGATATAGTTTCCTTTAATCTTAAGGTACGTACCTTCCGCATTCAATAAAAGTAAAAGCTAACTTTGTCGCGAAAGAGAAGACAAACATAATGTATCTCACTCTTCCAGATTTATTCAGCACTTGATGCAGACAGAAAAGAGTCCCGTTCGCATCTTGACGAACGGGACTCTTTAGGACTTTATAGTGGGATGATTCCCAATAGGACACATACCAGTATCATGACAAGCGTCGATCCGCATGCCCATTTCAGGAAGGTGCGCTGCAATGCACCGAAATCTTCCCCTACCATTCCAACCAATAGATAGGTAGATGGAACAAGCGGGCTTAATAGATGGACGGGCAACCCTAATAGTGAAGCTCTGCCGATCATGGCAGGGTCAATTCCATAAGCAGCTCCCGCTTTAGCAAGCAATGGGAGTACACCATAATAAAATGCATCATTAGACATGAAGAACGTAAATGGTGCTGAGATGATGGCCGTGATGACAGCAAAATGTGCGCCCATTTGATCTGGAATATGCTGAATCAAAGAGTTTGCCATTGCATCGACCATTTCCGTACCGGCAAGGATTCCAGTGAAGACACCTGCTGCAAAAATCATCGAAATTACAGATAAAGCATTGTCCGCATAGTTTGCCACACGCTCTTTTTGATCACTGAGTTTCGGATAATTAACCGTGATGGCAATGGCAAAACCTATCATGAACAGTACCGCTGAAGGCATAAGCTCCATGATCAGCGCCACCAGCAATGTAAGAGTCAATGCGTAATTGAATATTATCAATTTAGGACGCTTAAGATAAGCATCTTCCGTTGCAGCCGCTTGCTGTGCCATAACATGATAGTCGACTTCTATGATCCCGATTCTTTTTCTTTCTTTTTTACCCATGCAATATGCCATGAAAAGGACGAACAGGACTCCGCCGATCATCGCTGGAATGACAGGGGTGAAAACATCGGACATATCAAGTTTTAATGCGGTCATCACCCGCGCTGTAGGGCCTCCCCAAGGAAGAAGGTTCATGACTCCAGATGACGAAACGGCAATACCGGCCAATACAAGCGGCCTCATGCCAATCCGTTTATATAGCGGAAGCATGGCTGAAATCGTTATCATATATGTGGTTGTACCATCTCCATCCAAGGAAATCAGCAAAGCCAGGACGGCCGTGCCGATGGCGATTTTCACTGGATCTCCTTTTACAACCTTAAGTATCGTATTGATGATCGGATCAAAAACGCCAGCATCGATCAAAATGCCAAAGAAAAGGATCGCAAATAAAATCATGATTCCCGTTGGCGCAACGTCTTTGATCCCTTCCAGCGCCATCTCACCCATTTTACCGCCAAACCCGCCAATAAGTGCAAAGGCACTTGGCACTGCAATCAAAGCTATCATGGCTGAAAGTCGCCTTGTCATAATTAATATCATAAACGTTACTATCATCAAGTATCCTAATAAAGCGAGCATATCAATCACTCCTTATCTTCTAATAAGGTAAATTGTATATGAAACCGCTTCATTTGTAAGCGTTATCAATTTATTGTGTTTTAAAACTATTTTGTTAATTTTGTTCATTGTGTTCACGGAAACGATTTTTCGAGACTGAACCGGCGCCACTCCCCGGGTTGAATGGCGGGTTCTTTAGGGAAACGATTGCAATTATTAAGAAAACTTAGACTATATCTTCATTGCTGGCAAAGGCATGCTACTGCGCATTTATTCTTCAAAAGATAGATTTGCCGGTCCATCCAGGAGGTCACAGCCGTAATCTATATTGGTCGTTGGTGTACCTTTACTGACTTCCTCGAATTCCAGTTCATCGATCCATACTTTGCCACGCCCTGAAAGAAGGACCCCGAATGAAATGATGGCACTGTTTTCGGGTACATCCAGGACAATATAATAATGGTTCCATTCCGTATCGTTAACGATGGGCCGGTTCCCCATATTGTCGAATTGCAAAACATCATGAAGGGCATTATCCACCCTCATCCATAAGCCACAAAATCCATCAACATCTTTTGATTTTAAAAAACCCGACAGTTTCATTCTTTTACCAAGGTAATTTTCCGCCTTGAATTGTTGCATCATCGTTGCAAATTCCTCCTTGGATTCCGCAGTGACGGATTTCAGGAAACCTGATGCCTGGCCTTTATGGTATGTCTCCCGGTCAATTCCCATTTTATAATTGAATGGATGACTCCCGCTTAAATTCCATCCTTTTAATAATTGTTCGTTTTTCATCGTCATTTCCTCCTTTTGCAAGGTTAATTTACTTACAAGTTTCCGATATTGCCCTGGCGGCAGTTCATAATATTTCTTAAATGAACGAGTAAAGGATTCTTGTGTTTCAAAGCGGTAATAAAAAGCGATGTCGATTATTTTTTCATCTGTATAAAGCAGCATGTTAGCTGCATTGGCGATCCTTCGATATCGAATATATTCTGATACGGTCACGCCAACCTCCTTGTGAAAAATACGATGGTAATGATATTTCGAAAAACCTGCGAATCGTGCGATGTTTTCCAAGGATAATTCCTCTTGTAAGCTATTCTCTATATATTCAATCGTTTTTTGGATGATGGGACTGTATCTCATTTCCGAACCTCCTTAAGAATAAGATAACAGATTAAAACATCGTTTTTTTGACATATATTGCTTTTTTCGAAACCTTTCAATCCTTGCATGCATAAAAAAAAACACCTCCAATCTTGAAGGTGCTTCACACTTAATTCTATTGAATTTTATAATATCTTCGCTCAGGTCTTCCCACTACCCCGTATACGACTTCCGCTTTACATTTCTTTACGGATATCAAATATTCCAGATAGCGTCTCGCGGTTGTCCTGGAAGCGCCGATCTGGCCGCTCACTTGCTCAGCCGACAAACCGATATCGCTTGCTTTGAGTACCTCGATTACTTTCGCCAAAGTGATTTCGTCGACCCCTTTCGGTAAGGCCGGCCCATCGTTCGTTTCCGAAACCGCAGATCCCTTTTTCAAAATGAGATCAACAAAATCCTGATCTATCTCTTGTTTGGATTTCATCAGATGGACTTTCTTCAGATACTCTTCGATAACTTGATTGAAACGCTTCATTTCCACTGGTTTAATTAAATAATTCTCTACACCATAGTGTAGCGCCTTTTCAAGTTGGTCTTTATCCGTTGCCGCGGTAATCATGATGATATCCACATTCGGGAACTTTTTCCGTATGTCCGGAAGGAGGTCTGTACCAAGTTGATCTGGCATATATACATCAAGCAAAAGCAGATCCGGGCTTTTTTGCTCCAAGATCCGAAGCGTTTTTTTGGCATTGACGGCTTTTCCGACCACTTCTATTTCTTCAAAGTTTTTTAAGAATTTTTCATGGATATCCGCTACACGAAAATCATCTTCTGCGATGACTGCTCTTATCTTCAGCATTCTTTCCCTCCTCACTGTTCTTTAGGAAGATACACGGTGAATATGGTGTTCCCATCCTCGCTGTGAACTTCGATGATGCCGCCCAGCTCTTTGACGACATGATCAGCATTCGCAAGTCCATAACCACTCGGACTTCCGCTGTTTTTCGAAGTGAAACCCCGATCGAAAATATGGGCGACGGCATCCTCAGGTATTCCTTTTCCGTTATCGCTCACTTCAAATACCATATCATTTCCGATATCCGTGGCGAAAAATTTCACGAGCGGCTCTTCCACGCTTGAAACCGCTTCAAGTGCATTATCGATAATGTTGCCTAGAATCAATGTTAGTTGTGACAATTTTATATGATCCGGCAGTTTCTCTAGGTAACTTTGGGCGTCTATTTCGAAGATGATCTTCTTCTCCGATGCCTTCCCTATCTTTCCAAGTAAAAGGGCTTGTACCTTTGTATCTTTTATCTGTTCGAACACGACGCGGTTCAGGGAATGCAATTCGGATGTTTCGCTTTGAATCATATCTATTGCTTCATCATATTCGCCTAATTGTATCAAACCTGAAAGGACGTATAGTTTATTGGTGAACTCATGGGTTTGTGCCCTTAAATCCTCTGAATGCATCTTCACTTCCGATAATGTGTTGACCATTTCCTCAATTTCCGTTCGATCACGGAACGAAGCCACAACACCGCTTACCCCTTCACTATCGAAGATTGGCGTACAATTGACGATAACGGATTTGTCTTTCCATGAAATCTCCTTATCCACCTGCGGTTCACCAGACTTCAGCACTTCGAATAAATATTTCGAAGGAAATAGGCCATCCACATTCAAATGGCGAACGGACTCTTTAATATCCAGCAATTTTTTTGCCGGCTGATTCATCGAGGTAATCAACCCATTTTGGTCAATGGCCAGAATCCCCTCTTTCACCGATTGAAGCACTGCATTTTTTTCTTTATATAAATTGGCGATTTCAAATGGTTCCAGCCCCAATGTATCTTTACGTATGCTCCTTGCCAGCATATAACTGCCAATGATCGATATCATGATGGCCACTAAAGATACAATCATCTCTTTCGACAAGTCCTTGAAAATTTGGGCGCGGACATCATCGACTAAAAAACCGACGGAGACGATTCCAATTATTTTTCCATCCGCATTAAATACCGGTGACTTCCCCCGAATGGAAAGACCGAGTGATCCTGCCGCTTCGGAGACATAATATTCGCCTTCCTGAATGGCCCTGGCATTATCCCCGCCTTCCATCCGCTTCCCAATTTCGGAAGCCAGCGGATGGGAGTAGCGAATTCCCTCTTTATTCCCGACTACGATGAACTCAGCCCCTGTTTCCCTGCGGATCTTTTCGGCAATCGGCTGGATTGTGCGAGCGGGATCATCCGTTTCAAAGGCATCTGTAACGGTAGGCATGAAGCTAATCGTCTTTGAAAGTTCCAACGCCAATTGACCTTTATCCTTTGCTATTTGCCTTCCTTCCATATAGGAAAAAGAAGTCGTCAATAATATAATCAAAAACAGGCTCAACGATAAGACTAACCCGAGAATCTTGGTTTCCAGCGATACTTTCCTCATATTCAACAGCATCCTCTATTTTCATTTTCATTCACTAAATTTTATAGGAGCATAATGATTTTACCATTTCTATTAAATATTGAACATTGTTGGCCGTTTATTTCGCCACATTCAAAAATGAAAGGAATATATGACTTTTTAAGAAAGAGTGTCACTCCGATCATGATATTAGGATCAAGTCGCCATTGTTTTACACCACGTATCTCTTTCCCTAGTCTGAGTGATGACCGCTTTAGGGGGACAATCAACGATAGGCTTTTCCTTTAATGATGTTTTTCTTTGGATAGTGCTGCTTCTGTCTTGCTGCCATATCTTTTCGTATTGGAAGCAAAACAATCAGAAACATAAAATGCTCAAAGGGAACATCTCCTTTGAGCATTTTTTCAAAAACAGCTAAATGAATTGATTTGTCTTGTATCGATACCAAAAAACGTCCAGAACCTGCCATTCCACCTGAAGCCGGCAACAGAACGCGGACCGACGAAAATGGGGTAATACCAGAAACGTGCACCATTATTAAGCCATATAAAAGTATTCCTGAACAGGCAAAACGAAATGGCACCTGGATCTACGGCAAATGTTGAAGCCGATTGCTGTTGGGGGATAAACGCTGGCGGGGGCGCTGTTGGTGCTTGCGAACCCGGCGGTGGTCCTGGCTGCCCTGGAAATTGAGGCGCACCGGGAAAACCGGGCTGGCCTGGAAAGCCCGGTGATCCCGGGATGCCTGGAAAGCCGGATAGACCAGGAAACTGCCGTTCAAGATAAACCTGATCTTCATAATGATACGTTGGGTACATATACATGGTCATTCACCTCTATTAGATTGAATGTAATAAGTTATGATATATGGACTCAAGGTGTTTGGGCTGGAAAAGCAATTTATCTCCGAATTTAGGGATATATCGACGATTTCTTCTGTTTTATCTCCGAATAGGGATATACACGAAGTCAATATAGCAATCTCCATAAATAGAAGGTCGCATAGGATTCCCAATCGGCCCACGCTTCCGATAGTTTCAGGATTGCCGCTTTCGTTGGTTTTGCTTCCGTTTCCATGACCAGTTTCATGGAATTATGCAGCCCGACATCATCGATGGGAAAGGCTGCGGGAAAACGCAAACAGCGCATCAAGACATAGTTCGCTGTCCACGGACCGATTCCCCGTATTTTGGTCAGCATTTTTTCGGCCTCTTTTACATCCTTTGCACTCAACAGCTTTTCTATAGTAAGTTCCCCTTCTGCAATCAGTTGAGCGACGCCTATTAAATATTCACACTTCTTCACCGTCATCCTCAAATCGGCAAAATCTTCGACCGTCAATTTCGCGATCACATCAGGCTTTGGAAATAGCCAATATTGCTTTCCTTCGAATTCAACAAAATCACCAAATCCTTCCACAAGCCTCCGTTTCAAGGTATAGGCATAAGTCAAGTTAATCTGCTGTCCAAGTATTCCCCAGGCAATCGCTTCAAATAAATCCGGGATGCCCATATTTCTCAAACCGAAGAATTGGCTTACCGGCTTTTGCAATAAAGGGTCATTTTGGGCCAGCTCATAAAAAGGAAGCAGGTTTGTCTCAAGATCGAACCAGTGACGAACGTATTGGGAAACAGCATCCTTTACCTGATTATCCATCGGTGTTGTTCGTCCTGGAAACCGCACGGTCAGCTCCGTTTCATTCATCGCACTGATTTCCACTAGGAGTGTCTCGTTTTCGACAACAAGTGCTCGATAAATTTTTTGATCAACAATATCGAACAGACATTCATTGGAGGATCTTGATAAGTATGTAAGATTTTCCGAAAAACTAAACTCCTTTGGTGCATGAATCCTCAATTCAATCATGCCTTCATCCATTGATAATGTCCTCCTTTGTCCCATTCTCTTTATTCTATTGAAAAATGGATACGTTATCTTGCGCTTTCATTTAACTACCTTATTTTAACAAAACAACCCTATCCATAGGAAAATTCCCCCTTATTTAATCATTACGTTATCTTGCTTTTATATTATCAAAATGTTTGTATATCACCCCTTTCTTGTATACTAAAAGCAGAGGTGAATATGTTGAATCCGAAAAAAGCAGATTTCCCGAATGAATATTGGAAAGCTATTATAGATTGTGATGCAGCATATGATGATCATTTTTTATATGGAGTAATAACGACGGGCATCTTTTGCAGGCCCTCCTGTAAATCCAGGGTGCCGAATAAGGAAAACGTGAAGATTTTCAAAAATGCCATGATGGCTTTGGAAGAAGATTTCCGGCCTTGTAAACGATGTAAACCGGAAGGATTGAATTTGCCGACAGAAGAATGGGTTGAACAAATAGCCGAATGGATCGACACCCATTACAGCGAACCCCTCACATTGAACAAATTGGCGGATATTTCCCACGGCAGCCCCTATCATTTACAACGATCATTCAAGCGTGTGAAGGGGATATCCCCAACTGAATACATTCAACGGCTACGGCTTGAAAAAGCAACGTGGCTGCTGGAAAAGTCCGAACAGCCGATAACTGAAATAGGCTTGGCTGTCGGGTTCTCCAGTACACCCTATTTCATAACGCTATTCAAAAGGAAAATGGGAAATACCCCTTCAGGATATCGGAAAGCTTATCTCAAAACTCAAGCTTTGGAGCGTGATCAAAATGAAGAATGATGAAGAACAAACCATTGATTGGTCCATATTGCGTTATGATAGGTGGCAGTTATATGTGGCCAAAACGGAAAAAGGGCTTTGCTATGTAGGCTCACCCGGTCAAACGTATGAAGAACTGGAGTCTTGGTTACAAAAACGCTTTCCAAATGCGAGACTTATTGAAAATGAAAAAGCATTAACACCCTATCTAAAAGAACTCCAAGAATATTTCGAAGGGATCAGGCAGGCCTTCTCTCTTCCGACAGATGTAAAGGGCACGCCCTTTCAAGAAGAAATTTGGGCAGCATTGAATCAAATACCTTACGGAAAAACCTGTTCCTATTCCGATATTGCCCAAATCATCCAAAGACCTGCGGCTGTTCGGGCGGTCGGTACGGCCATTGGTGCCAACCCTGTTCTGATCACGGTGCCATGTCACAGGGTCATCGGAAAAAACGGGAATATTACCGGTTACCGGGGAGGTACGGAGATGAAACAATATCTACTTCATTTGGAAGCTGAAATGAAAGTGTGACTACAATCTGACCGCAAAAAAAAGCATCCGGCCAACGGATGCTTTTTGCCTTTGTTTTTTAGTACCAAATGGTCACCGCTTTATTATATGCATCACTATTTGGGATTGCATGTATCCCTTGGGCCTGTGCCTTGCGCGGGTCATAATCATATACCATTGGTGTATAGCACGAGGTCTGCCCGATATTCACGACACCATTACCCCCGGAACTGGCACATGTATAGGCCTTACCATCAGTACTTCGGACGATTCTGGCGTCCGCTTCATGGTTGTATACGGCGGGGCGTGTCACGGTCACTTTTGCCCAGGCGGTTTTACAGACAGTGCTGAATTTCAATTCTACGTACGAATTTGAATCAATCCATTTTTTATCCTTCGTTACCGCCGAACTTGCACAACTATTATAGAATGGACTTTTTCCATCATAAGTATGTGTTTCGGCCAGAGCCTGATTTTTTCCAAACCCAAAGTCGACAAGAAACATCGACAGTGTCATCACCATGGATAAACCTATCATTTTAAGCTTTTTATTCAAGTCATTCATCCTTTCTTTCCATAAAAATTGATGAAGGCTATCCTTTTTCATTAATACCAGTCGGTTTCACCTGCTGTATATGGCCAAAAAGCCACCGCTTTTGCTTTTCGCGGATCTAAATCATAGACCATTGGTGTATAGCATGACGTTTGACCTTTATTTATTTCGCCATTTCCTCCAGGAGATGCACAGCTAAATTGTTTATTATCAGTATTTCGGACAACCAAAGCCGTTGCCTCCCCATCTGCTTTAGCCGGTCTGCTTAGAGTGAGCTTTGCCCAAGCCGTTTTACAAGTCGTGCTGAATTTCAACTCCAAGTTGGCGGAAGCACCGTTGGCATAAATTTTCACGGCCTTCTTCGTTACTGCGCTATTCGCACAATTATTATAGTAAGGACTTTTTCCATCATAGGTGTGTGTTTCTGCTGATGCTTTGCTTGCAAAAAAATCAAGGGAGCCAAAAAGGACTAAAGAAGCTACAAAAAATGAAATACATAAAACCATTTTCTTCATTATCTCACTCATCCCCTTAACAAAATTTGTACACTGTTCATCTTACAATTTTGTCATATTCTTACAAGTGATAAATTCCCTAGTTGATGAAAAACTACATCTCCACCTTTAACTTGCAGTCTGCCATCACTATTACAGTCTAGTATGTCTCGCTTTATCAACTGAATCACCACAGGACAAAGTCATTATCCCTATGAGCGATTCAGGACAAATAAGGTAACAACTAAGGATTTTTGCGTATCGAGCTAAGACAAAACGAGCCAATAGACTGCAGTTGATCAGGAAAGATACAGGTCGATGTACTTAATGTTCTTTTCAAGAAAAAAGAAAAAGCCCCGCCAAAACTCAAATCGTTTTGGCGGGGCTTCATTTTCATTTAGCGAGGTTTTCCCTGACCAATCTAATGATGCTTTCATAATAGGAAAGATCATGCGGAACGAACTCATCCCGTCCAACATACCGATCGATCATCATCCTACGGCCTTCGTGATTCACTTCAAATCCCTTAATATTCACTTTGTCCTCCGCTCCGGTCCAAAGCTCTTCGAAGTCATTCAGCGCAACCTTCACCATTCCGGAAACCTCTTCTGGCTGCAGGGTGAAATCATCGAAGCTATGTGCACTTTCATATAGAAAGACGTTTGCCAGTTCTTTGTCGATGAAATCTTCTTTCGTTTGATGGTATTCAATGATCCCTAATGGAACCAACTCTTCAAAGGAAACGTCAATGCCTATTTCTTCTTTAATCTCCCTGACTCCGTCGTATACCGTTTCATGAGCCAGCAAATGGCCTGCTGCCGTAATATCCAATAGGTTCGGATAATCTTTTTTCATCGCACAACGATGCTGAAGATATAGGTGATCCACGCCCGCTTCCGAACTTGCGAACCAGCAGTGGAAAACCTCATGCAAATGTCCCAATCTATGTACTTCCTCACGCGAAGCCACGCCTGTTTGTATGCGATTGGAATCGAAAACTTTCAACTCAGTTTCCATGGAAGCTTCACCCTTTTTCTTTTCTCCAATTTTTCGGGTTTAAATAACCTTTATATTTAGCAGCCACTTCTTTCCCGACCAAAAGCGCGCCTGCCCAAAACATGACCTCCGCAAAGACGATCGCACCTGTTATGACCCCTGCTTTAGCCGCAGTCGAAAATGGCGTAAAAGGAGCTACGACAGGAATGATCCAAGTGAGAAGGGAAATGATCAGGAATCCCATTCCTACTTTGTAAAACCTCGACTTCTTTACTTTCTTAACTTCTTTATCCAATTAAATAACCTCCGTCATGATGATTTTCATTTAATTACCCTGCCAAACATTCCACTTTCAAATATACCATTGAATATATTCTTTTTTATACGTTTGATTGTTCATTTCGTTTCATAAATATGAGAAATAAAGAAATTCCATTTGAGGAAAACTAGTGCAGGTATTTGATAAGAGGTCATGGTATCCATTAATGAATTGACTTTACTATTCTTAATGGATTTAATAATCTTATACAAACTGTTCTTAAAACACTTGCATGCAGGAAAGGAAAATCCAATGTACATTGAATTCATTGCCACAACGATAGAAGATGCCATTATTATCGAAGAGTCGGGCGCAGACCGAATCGAGCTTGTCAGTTCTTTGGCCGAGGGGGGATTAACTCCCAGCCACGCCCTAATAGAAGCTGTCGTCCATTCAGTAAAGATTCCAGTCAACGTGATGGTAAGGCCTCATAGCCAGTCGTTTTGTTATACGCAAAATGATTTGGAAATCATGAAAAAAGATATTCAAATCATTCGATCACTGGGGGCGAACGGGGTCGTATTGGGTGCATTAAATGAAGAAAATGAAATCAATCTACCATACCTCGAAGAACTATTGACAGTATGTGAAGGGTTGGAGATTACATTTCACCGGGCCATCGATGATACAAACGACCCAGTCATTTCAGCTGAAATGCTGGCACGATATCCAGAAATCACAACGATATTGACGTCAGGTGGGCATGGGGATTTCCCCAGCCGCATGAACACGATTCAACAAATGAAAAGAGTCTGCGGCGACATGGCGATACTGGTTGGAAGCGGCTTAAATAAGGATAATATCCTTGCTATCCATTCTGAACTGCATACCGGCCACTATCATTTTGGTACGGCTGTTCGAAAAAACAACAGTATCATTGAAGGAGTTACATTAGAAAAAGCTAAGGAAATCGTAAACATGCTAAAGAAATAATGTTGGAAAGGGACCGCTTCTTTGGTCCCTTTTATGATGCAGATCTCTTTTTTGTAAAAGACTGTTTTCCCATACTTTATTGCTATTTACCAAGTAAAGCGGTGTGGGTGATTTCCCCTCCAGATGCTCGCTTTCCGCGGGGCGGGCGGTGAGCCTCCTCGGCGTGAACGCCTGTTGGGTCTCACCTGCCCCGCTGCTCCCGCAGGAGTCTCGCACTTGCGCTCCAATCAACCTTAAATCGTTTTGTTTCAAAAACAACAATCTTTACGAAAAGAGCCTTGTAAAAAGACCGAGTCCCAAAACCAAAAAAATAATGCCGCCGAAAGACTTATTGCATAGTAATTCATTGTAGTTAAAACTTCCATACTGAAGTCAAAATTGAGCACCGAACTATAAATGAATACAGCCAGCAAAGAGAAAAAAATATAAAGGCATAAATAAAGTAAACTGAATTTTTTAGGATGTTTATTGAAAAGGACCTGTAGCGGAACGGCAAATAATAAATAAGGGATAATGACATAAAAAGAAAACACGATAATGCCAAGCACCCCCCAGGAGCGCCAGCTAAACATAACCATCCCTGTGGAAAGCGACAGACAGGATGAGACTAGACTAAAAAAATAATAAGGAATTACATCGCTTAGATCCGATGCCTTTTGACTCATTTTCCAAAGTTCCATTTTAACCCATACCTCGAGATGACTTGAATTTTTTTATTTCTGGATTGCCCATCATGTTTTTTCCTTAGACATAACTTCTTTGTTCCATTCGTTTTAAGAAAAAAGCGCCTCTAAAAACAGTTCTTTAGAGTGCGGGCCTGGTTCCAATTACGACAGTGGCGTCCAGTTCATCACACTTTACCACCCGTGGCATCATTCCGTATCTACCAAAGATTTCTACGGTCTGCATCGCTTGCCGCTCACTGGTCTCGACTAACAAATGGGAACCCGGTGCCAACCAAAGTGTTGCCGAAGCCGCCACCCTTCTCTGGACATCAAGCCCATCCGCCCCGCCATCTAATGCCACCCTCGCCTCATGCATGCGCGCTTCATGGGGTAAAAGAGCGATTCCCTCAGTAGGGACGTATGGTGCGTTTGCGACCAGTACGTCAACACGTCCCCGTAAATTGGCCGGAAGCGGTTCATAGAGGTCCCCTTCGTATACCTGACCATTGACTGAAATGACGTTACGACGCGCGCACCGCACCGCTGCGGGGTCAATGTCGACGGCGTACAGCTCGATATCTTCGAGAACATCGCCCACAGCGGAGCCAACCGCGCCAGTGCCGCAGCACAAGTCCACCACGACTGCTCCTGGCGTAGCAAGCGCTGCCGCTTGGCGGACTAAAAACTCGGTCCTTTTGCGGGGTACGAAGACTCCGAGATCAACCTCTATCCGGATACCGCAGAATTCCACCCAGCCGATGACGTGTTCAAGGGGCAAACCCGCAATCCGTCTATCCACCATCCCGGCCAGTTCGGCCGTTGTCCCCGCCGCGATGATGAGCAACCTGGCCTCTTCCTCGGCGAAAACACAACCTGCGGCCCGAAGTTTAGTGACGATGCTTGTATAAATGGCATCTCCATTAAAAACAGCCACTTTACTTCCATCAACATCATTGATTTCCCCAAGGTTAAAGGCGGCATTCCTAAATTCCATAAGTTTCCCCCTATTCTCTAAATCCGAATATTATAAATATTACCATAACTCCCTTTAGCTATAAAATAAGAAGGCTGCTGGAGCAACCTTCCATCTAATCTTGGGATTCAATTTTTGTTAGCGTCAGCAAAATGCCCCATCGCATCGCACATGAATTTTGCTAAACCATCACCGTATTTGTCGATATTTTTGGTGAAGCGTTGATCATCGACGTACATTTGACCTAATCCTTTAAAAGCATCCAGTGAGTATGTGCCGAAGTTATTGTTCAAACAATCATACCATTCTTTAATTGCCTCTTGTGCCTCCTCCGACTTGGGCGAGTCATTTCGGATTGACGCAAGTTTTATATAGATATCCGATACAATTTTCTGTGCATCTTTGGACATGCCCGCCACTTTTGCTTTCGACTCATCGACAGCTTTATCCCCCCAAAGCTTGCGGGCTTCTTCTTCATATGGATTCTGACTGAAGTCAAATCCTTCAAACTTTTCTTTATTCGTCATTTCTATTTCCCCTTTCATATGCTTAATCGATTTTTCGACCGTCTTAATTAATTTATCGAGCTGCCTGCGTTTCTCCAGTAACATTTTTTGATGTTGCTTTAACGCATCCTGTTTATCGAACGAAGAGCTGGTTATCATTTGTTTTATTTCCTTTAACGGCATGCCAAGTTCCCTGAAAAACAGGATTTGCTGCAACATCTCAAGATTATCATTCGAATAGAGGCGATAACCTGAATCGGTTATTTCCTCTGGCGATAATAACCCGATTTCATCATAATAATGCAGTGTCCGCACACTAATTCCGACTAAATCGGCCAGCTCTTTCACTTTCATTGCCACGGCTTCTACCTCCTTTCGATATCCTTTACTTTAAGGTATTACGCAACGTCAGAGTCAAATGGAAAAATGAAAATTTTCCGCCCAATTATAAAAGACGATCCTTCCTAATGAAGAATCGCATGTTAGTATAGTTCACACTTTGTAAAAGTTTAGGATTAAAGCCAAATTTTTGAGTTTGCGCCTTTTACTCGGGTCACTTTAGGTGTTATTTTGCACTTATTTTAATACTTATTAGACAATAATCATGCAGCATCTATACTTTGCCCCGTTCATTATTTATTGTCTATGTTACCATCCTGTATCTTCCGGTATAGAGTCATACAAGAGATACCGGCCTATTCAGCAGCATCCGTACGACTCATCCCTTGATCCATTAGATATAAGGCTTAATTCACCTTTTCCTCATCGGTTTTCGTCTTCCGGAATGTTTCCCTCGTTTCCTTGCACCCTGAATCCCTTCCTTTGTCCTTTCAGAAGTTTCTTTCAAATTGAGCAAATAAGTTCGACTTTAAAATACGTTTAAAATCCCCAAGGAAAGCCCAAAATGCTTATATATCACAAGAAGAAGAGAGTTTAAATGAACTATGGATTTTTGTTAAATAAAAAAGGTGGAAAATAGATGCTGGATACCGAAAAAATATCAGCGCACCAATACAGAACACTAGTGATTTTTTTTACGATCGGTACAACAATTATCACTGTTCCGACAACAATGGCCGCCGAGGCGAAACAGGATGGTTGGATTGGAGCTGTTTTAGGTGTAGCTATTGGGTTAATTATCATCTGGTTCTACAGCAAGCTTGGGCTGTTGTTTCCTGAAAAAACGTTTGTAGAAATGCATGAAAATTTGTTTGGAAAATGGATCGGTAAAATGATTTCTCTTTTTTTTCTTTCCTTTTCATTTTTATATGGATCTGAACTTTTGTTCTATGTAGGAAAATTTATAAGTATACAATTTTTCCCGGAAATACCTATAGCCGCAATTAATATTTCAATGGCCACTATTGTAATCATGAGTGTTCGTCTTGGATTAGAGACGTTTACCCGTAGCGCTGAAATTTTCATTGTGTTTTTCTTCATTCTTTTTATTATTTTAACAGTTTTTATTGCTCCTCAAATCAATCTTGAAAACCTTCAGCCTGTATTTGAGGTAGAAACTAAACCATTGTTGAGGGCAGTCTTTTTCTTTGTAGAATTCTCTACTGTTACTTCCGTAGCATTGTTAATGATTTTTCCGGCTTTTGTAAATCAACCAAAAGCCGCAAGTAAATCTTTCATGATGGGATACCTAATCGGCGGTCTTGTAATGATTGTCGTCATCTTCTTAACTATATCTGTACTTGGAGCTGAGAGTACTGCCCGGCATAACTATCCCACTTATACACTAGCGAGAAAAATTAATATAGGAAATTTTGTACAACGAATTGAAGCAGTATTAGCTATCATGTGGATTCTTTCCATCTATATGAAAATGACAATTTATTTATATGCTGTTGTTATCGGTATCGCACAAATATTAAATTTAAAAAATCATCGACCTTTAATATTACCTTTGGGGGGAATTAGTGTGATGCTTTCACTCGTAATGTTTTCGAATGTCATTGAGCAACAAACTTGGGATCAGGAAATTGCAGTATTTTTTTCATATACCGTTGGGTTTCTTTTACCTTTAATCATGCTTTGCATCGCCGTGTTTCGGAAAATGGTCAAGGGACAAAACGGTTCGAGGAAAAAGTAGAATATCAAGTAACATGCTTTGGTTTGAGTTTAAAGCCCCAGTTGGAAGAGACACCGACGAATAATGAGTCGTGATCAGTCCAAGAAAAGGGCGCGATTGAACAATAAGCAGTTGCTTTTTTTACTAACAGATCAAAATGGTCCTATAAATGATTTGATGTAAATTATTAAGAAACCCAGCCTATCTTCTCATGTGAAGGTAGCTGGAGTTTTAAAGTTGGATGTGCAAAGTAACACTCGTGAATTTAAAAACTTTCTTATTCATGAAGCGTTTGCTCTGCATGAAAATTAGCGCCGATCTTAGCTTTACTTCTACCTCCAATGATCGGGAATGCTTAATGAAAGCGGTAATTTTGTCTTCATATCGCCTTTAGCCGAGTTAATCTGTGCTTGTGTGATGAAGAAACTTCCGGTAAGATCGGCACCGCTTAAATCAGCGTCCCTAAAGTCTGCTCCGATAAGATCCGTCACTCTCATGTCAGCTTCTCTGAGGTCGGATGCAATAAGCAAAGCTCCTCTTAAGTTCGCTCCCCTAAGGTCAGCACCTCTCAACTTTGCACCGATAAGGTCACTTCCCCTACCTATTTTGTTCTGTTTTTTTTGTTTTTTCTTAGTTGAAACGTTAGCACGTACGAGTTCACTTGTGTGCAGAAGTAAATCATTAACGATCGCTCTATGAGCTGGTACATTCAGGTCCATGATAGACTTTGGACCTTGCTTAGTGAAATACTCCGTATCTTCAAAAGCCGCTTGCAATTCCCGGTGAAGAGGTTGCGCATCTTCTAAATTCAGTGCTTCATTTAAGTAGCAAAGCATTTCATGAAGTTGTTGCATAATAGGAAAAACCTCGAACATTTCCTTTGCTGACGATGGGTTGTCTCTCCAATCGTTTCCATTATATGTGAGTTGAGATACCTTTTGACCGGCACCAAAGCATTCATAAACCGTGCAGCCCTTAAATCCTTTTGCTCTGAGATTTTCATGGATGCCGCAACGATAATCCGATTGCAGGTTTGAACATGGTGTTCCTCCATCTTTATCAAATGCAAAATCAGCAGATTTTGCATAAGGCAAAGCTACACAGCACAAACCAAAACAATTTTCACAGTCTGCACGTAAATGATTAAGAACACTATCGTTATTGGTTAATTGATTAAACAATACTTACACTTCCTTCTATTAAATAAAACCAATCGTTTCATACTAGTAGATTTTTTGTTTTCTTCTATTTTATCAAAAATTCCAGTAAATCTATATATTAACAAAATACAAGTAAACACGAAATGAGGTAATGAGAGGGAACACAAGTGATTTCCAAATTATTAATCATGTTATAATTTCTACAAGATGTCACGGGACTCTAGTTGAATAAGATAAGGGAGTGTAGGCATGTATCCTTTTAATGGCCGGAAAAAAGGGGAGACAAAAAAAGAAATGCAGTATTGCAACTACACGTTGGAAACAGAGGCAGAAGGAGATATAGACGAAATGTCTTTTCAAATTGCAAGAATTCTTCGGGCAACTTCCAAAGAGATCATCTTTTTATGTATTGGTTCAGAACGTTCTACAGGAGATTCATTCGGACCTTTAGTGGGGACGATGCTAAGAGAAAAACAAGTACCTTATCATGTCTTTGGAACACTCGCAGAGCCTGTTCACGCTCTTAATTTGAAAAGTGTTTTGAAAGAAATAAAAAAGCAATTTAATAATCCCTTTATTTTTGGCATCGATGCTTGTTTGGGTGGTTATCATCAAATTGGTTCCATTTTTCTGACAGAAGGTCCTTTTAGCCCTGGTGAAGCCATGAATAAATCCTTACCTGAATTGGGTGATTATCACCTAAAAGCCGTCGTGAATTATTTAGATCCCCCTTTCCCCCAACACTCCTTAAATGCTACGAGTCTGGATACTGTCATGAACCTGGCGAAGATTACCACAAGAATCATTGTTAAAACCGTCTAAAATAAATAGTAAAACCCCAATAAAGCTTTAGCTTTTTCGGGGTACACTTAAATGCATAGTCTTGAAGGAAACTCGGATGTTTTGTGTTTTAATCATCATATTTTGTAAAGTTCCGCTTCCAATTTCATATTAACCTTTTATTGTTAACTAGCCATAAACACCTCTACGATTCATACTATCATTATGCTAAACCTGGGTCATTATAGTAAATGATTTCTGAAAGAACCTTATTGCCTTGAATATTCCAGAAAACTTCCCTTGCTGCTTGTTCTGTTTCAAATTCATACATTACAATATCTCTGTTTTGGTAGAGTGTGATGACCCACATTGAAAATCCTCCAATTTTAAAAATATCGATTTGCTCAATCGGCAAGATAGGCTAACTATATGACTCCCAAGATTATCGCTGCTATTGTCATGACAGTGACAGTCCCTAATGCCCATTTCACGGCAAACCGCTGTAAATCCCCAAAGTCAGTGCCCACTAAACCTATTAGCAAATGTGCTGCAGCTACCAAAGGACTCAATACGTGTATCGGCTGCCCTATTAACGAGGCGCGCCCTATTTCTGCCGCGCTGATTCCATAAGCATCAGCGGCCTGAGCGATAATTGGAAGTACGCCAAAATAGAATGCATTATTAGACATAAAGAAAGTAAATGGGGCACTTGCATACGCTACAATTACCGGTAAAAATGGTCCTAAAGATTCTGGAATAAGCGAAACCAACGTAATGGCCATTGCATCAATCATTTTCGTTCCAGACATGATGCCGGTAAAAATCCCGGCTGCAATGACAATTGAAACAACGGCCAATGCATTTTTCGAATGAACGGCTATTCGATCCTGCTGATCTTTCAGATTAGGATAATTGACCAATAAGGCAACGGCGAAAGCAATCATGAATAAAATGGTCAATGACATAAAATCAATGATTAAAGATGCCATGAGCACAATCGTTAAAATGAAGTTGAACCAGACCAATTTCGGTCGACGATAATCATGGGAGACCGTTGTTGCCGCTAACTCGGAATTGGCTTCTGAATTCATTTCTTTAGTGTGATTATGCTGGATCTCCACTACGCCCAATCTCTTTCGTTCCCCTTTTCCCAATATAAAAGCCACGACAAGAACCCAAATGAGCCCATAACCCATGACAGGAATCATTGGCAAGAACAATTCCGATGCGTCAAGATTTAACGAAGCCATTGCCATAGCGGAAGCTCCCCCCCACGGTGTCATATTCATTACACCCATGGATAACATGGCAACAGTGGCTAATATTATTTTGTTCATACCTAAACGCTTATATAGGGGTAAAAGAGCTGAGACCGTAATGATGTAAGTAGTTGTACCGTCCCCATCTAATGCGACGGTCATTGAGAGAATAGCGGTTCCCAAAACTATTTTTAAAGGATCTCCTTTTACTATCTTCAATATTTTAGAAATGAGAGGATCAAATAAACCCGAATCTATCATTATTCCAAAATATAAAATCGCAAATAAAATCATTATGGCTGTAGAAGCTATTCCTTCAACACCATCCTGCATCATGGGTCCCAGTTCTGTAAAAAACCCTCCGATCACACCAAATATGATTGGAACGAGCATAATGGCCACTAATGCCGATAGTCGCTTCGACATAATTAAATACATGAATACAGCAATCATGGAAAATCCTAAAATGGATAACATCTTCAAGCTCCCTTCTGTTTAACGCCACCTGTTTTGATAGCGCTTTCTTTAGAGACTATCATCCATCAAGCCTTTTTCACATATAATGAAAGTAATAAGAGTTTTAATCATTTTTTTCACGCCTGAAAAAGAAAAAACCCCCATTGATGAAAACGAACTTCATCAATGGGGGTTTAAAGGTGTTTTATTTTATATTTTCTTTCAGGCCTTCCAATATTTCCATACAAAACCTCAACTTCCATTTCATCACAGGATACTAAATACTCCAAATACCTGCGCATGGTTGAATAACTAATTCCAACTAGTTGACCTAGTTCATCGGCATTTAAACTGCCATTGACGTTTTGAATCTTACTTCTGACCATTTTCAAAGTATGTTTGTCAATCCCCTTGGGAAGAGGATTTATTTGGATATCATTTGCTTTATTTGGGTTACTTATGGTCCGAAAAAGAGTATCGACTTTATCTTGATTTACTAAGTTGTTATTATGCAGCTGCTGTCTCGTCAGGTCGTATTGATTGAGCGTCGCTAGAAGCTTATCGATAATGATGGGTTTTATTAGGTAACCAAAAGCCCCTCCCCTAATCGCTTCACTGACTGTTTCGGTATCATTCGCTGCGGTGATCAGAATTACATCAATGCCCCGGTATTCTTTCCTTATTTCCCGAAGAAGGTCAATTCCATTCATATCCGGTAAAAAGATATCCAATAAAATTAAGTCCGGCTGTGCGGCATGTAATATATTTAACGCTTGCTTGCCTGTACTAGCCGTAGCAATGACAGTAAATTGATCTAGTTGATTGGTAAATTGTTTATATATATTCACTGCATTATCGTCATCTTCAACAATGACAACTGTAATCGGTCCTTTGGGCATTCTCACGCCTCCTTTTCTTCTTTTATATCCTTCGGGAAGGCGATTGTAAATCTTGCTCCGCCCAAATAACTTTGACCAATATAAATTTCACCACTTAAAAGACCAATGGAGTTTTTTACAATGGCCAAGCCGATCCCATGATTTTCCCCATTTTTAGTCGTATATCCATCTGTAAAAATAATATCTTCCATTGCATGAGGGATACCTGGACCGTTATCCTCGATATCAAATATAATTTCGTTTCCTAAATCAGTAAACGAAACTTTGACCTTTCCCTCATTTTTGTTTTTTTGCCGTGCTGCCTCCATCGCATTATCGATGACATTACCAATAACGGAAACCAAGTGATGGGAATCCTCAGGTTTTAATGAACTGTTTAAATTGCTTTCCTGTTCTATTTCTAATATAACCTGCAATTCTTTTGAACGGTTTATCTTTCCAAGTAAACAGGCGGCGATTAACGGATCTTTAACCGATGACATAAGAAACGAAATGATATCTTGCCTCTCCCTCACTTCAGAAGAGATGATATTCAATGCCCTATCATATTGTTTTAAACTTAGTAATCCATAAATGGTATTTAATTTATTTAAAAACTCATGGTTTTGTGCCCGCATATTTTCTGAAAAGGCCTTGATTTCTGAAAATTCATTTGTTAATTGTTCAATTTCGGATACTGTTCTTATTGTTAAAACGATGCCCCTGACGTCATTATGATTTAGGATTGGGGATAAATCCAAAATGTATAGCTGTTGGCCTAAAAGTAACTTACGATTGAACTGTCCCTCTTTTGTGCTGATTACTATTTTGATGAGTTTTTCTAAATGCCCATTTACAACCCGCTTTCCCACCATAAGCTGATGATCATGAAACAATTCACGTGCTCTTTTATTCATGGAAGTAACCTGTTTTTCACTATTAATCGTAATGGTAGCATATCGAATGGCATCAAGTGTCGCTTCCCTTTCTTGAAATAGAAAAGAAATTTCCTCCGGCTCAAGACCTAAAATAAGCTTTTTTAAGCGTCGCGCTATAAATATTGCCCATAAGATTCCTACACCAATTGGGATAAGTGACAAATGAATAATCTTCATTTTATAATCGAATAGTTGATCTTGCACATTCTCTACCAAAAAACCTACAGATGAAACACCGATAACTTCCCCTTTATCATTCCAGATAGGCGCCTTAGCTTTAATCGCTGGACCCGAAATCCCATTTCCTTGATAAATAATTGATTTGTGTTCTATAAGTACTGCATCATTACTAGTAGCAGTAGGCTTCCCAATATATTCTGGATTAGGATGGGAGTATCGAAGTCCTTTATGGTTCGCAATAGTTACATAATCGGCACCTGTTGTTTGACGAATCATTTCTGATGCGGGTTGAATCACCTCTGAGGGCCTATTATCGTTAAATCCCTTGATGATCGTTGGATTTTGGGCTGCTAATTTAGCCACCGTCATTGCTTGATTACCCATTTGGTTTTCGACGATTTCTTCCAGCAGTGTAGAGAATAGAAGGCTCACAAGCAAGGTACTGATAAAAACAACGAATATGATAAGTAATGTCATTTGAGTTAATAAGTTCACTCTAATTTTAAACTCCACATTTATGCCCTTAACCTTTCTGTAATAATTGCTCATACTCGTAGAGTATAAAAATAAAATGATGTTTCGTATCACATATGGAATCGAAATAAAAATTCCATATTTTTCTAATTATAATAGTAAATTTCTATGTAAGAAAACAGTTTATTTATACCATGATTGAGACTAGACGGGAAACGTTTCCTTTACAGTGTTCACTTAGTTAATAGTTCTTCCCATTCTTCAAGTGAAAGTTTTTCAGTCATATGCTTATATGCATCAGGGACTTTTATCGAACACATAAGTTCCAGACTATTGCCATCAGGATCATTGAAGTAGACGGAAGCGTTTCCTTGGTTCGGACGCACAAAAGGTTCAATCGATGTCCTTTTTCCAAAAGGGACGACTTCAATTTTTAGGGATTGGAGCCAGGTTAATGCATTTTTCATATTTTCATAAGATATCCGAAATGCGATATGCCTTAGTGAAGGGTGGTATGGAGTTTGATATTCTTTCCCTTCCCATAATCCGACCCAGCTTTTGTTTTCCTCTATCCAAAAGAAGGCAGTATCTTCATCCCTCCATGCTAGCTTCAAGCCTATTTTCTTATAAAAATCCATAGAGATGGCCAAGTTCTTTACGGGTAGATGGGCTTCATATAAACCTTCTATCATATTATATTATCCTTTCTCCTTTTAAGTAATGAAATCTTTTGCCGCGAAAATATCTCGGGATTATTTCTTCTTCTCTTAAATCGTTTACAATTTATGCGATTTATTAATAGAAGAAAATGGATTTAAAGGTTCCTTATATAATGGTAGAATATTAGCTTTTGACCCGTATCCGCACTAATTTCCTCATTAATCGAAATCCGTTCAAAACCGTTTTTCACTAAAACCTTTTGGGAGGCAATATTGTCGCTTGTCGTTTTGGCTTGTATTTGAGTCACATTCAATCCCGGCGCCAGATTAACCAAAAGCTTTAAAGCTTCGTTCGCTATCCCCTTTTGCGTAAATGCTTCACCGATTCTGTAACCGACATGAGCCGTACCATTATTAGGATCGATATCCACAAGGTTAATCCTGCCGACGATTTTGCCTGAACGATCCTTAATTAAATAAAAAGAGGAGATGGCATCTTCTTGTTCTTTTAATAATTCCTTATGCCTGATCTCAAACGTTCCAAAGCTATAATAATCATCTCCCCGGCCTGGCACCGTTTGCTCGAAAAAACTTCTATTATTGCATTCAAATGCAAATAACGCGTGTGCATCCTGTTCATTTAGCCTGTGAATGTATATATCCATCATTCCTTCATCCTTTCAAAAAACGCTAAGATATACGACCTGATATATCATTCAAGAAAACCAAGGGCTTATCCTTCCTGCTGAATATATATCGAATATTTTTTCATTCAACAGTCTTTAGCAGCAATCAAGCATTTTTGTTAAAGAATCTATGGTTCGATTTTGCCAACAAGCCGTTTATATGGATAACACTGTCACATACTGACAAAATTTGATACCCTCAATACCATATCATTCCAAGTGCGAATGGAACCATCACACCCACTAATTTCTATAAAAATCCAAAAATAGTTGAGAATAAATCTTTTTACACACGTTGTATTAAGTGTAAAAGCTTTTACAAAAAAACAAGGGGAATCACGTCATGAAGTCTACTGATATAAATTTTATCGAGCGGTTGCAACGCCAAGAAGAAGACGCATTGGAATTTATAGTGAATACCTATTTGCCACTAATCAAGGGGGTCACATATAAGGTTCTCTCCCCTCTTAGGAACGACGGTGTCATGGAAGAATGCATCAATGATATTTTTCTTTCAATCTGGAACAATTCAAAAAAGTTCCATGGGGATACAACAGATTTCAGAAAATGGATCTGTGCTATCGCTAAGTTTAAAGCGATTGATTATTACCGAAAAGCCATGAAGAAAATGGAGCTTACATCAGGTTACACAGAAGTAGATCCAGAAAAATCTGCAGAAGACGAACTAATTATACTGGAAGACAGAAAAGAATTACTTCAGTTAATTGACCTTTTAGAACCTGTGGACCGGGATATTTTTATCATGAAGTACTTTCTTGGTTTAAAAAATGAGGATATATCGATAAAACTCGGGTTGACCAAAGCATCAATAGACAATCGAATTTATAGGGGAAAAAAGAAGCTAAATCAAAAAGCTACGAATCTTAAATTAGGAGGCAGTGTCGTATGAAGGATATTTATGAATTATTAAATGATATAGATTTAGACGAAACTGAATTTAAGGAAATGGATGTCACCGAACTAGAAAAAGCTAAAGTCAAAAGAACCCTAAAAAAATCAATAAGAAAGAAGAAAAAAATGAAACGTTGGCAAAAGAATGTTCTGGCTGCTTCCATTATATTCGGGTTATCCACCGCAACGATTGGATTCTCGTTTACCGCTTCTGCTAAAAGCATTCCTTTGATAGGAGATATTTTCAGCTATTTTAGTAATGAAAACTTAGGTCTCCCCGATGATATCAAGAATAATGGACTTTATAGTGATTATAAGGCCTACTCTAACAAAATTGGCTTTACCGAAGAAAGCAATGGCCTCACTTTCACGATAAATGACGCCATTTATGACGGAAAAACAGTAACCATCACTTATACTATTGAAAGCGAAGAAGATTTGGGTGACGGATCATTTCTCATTCCCAGCCCGAATATAAAAGAAATGAAAGCCCAAGGAGGATCGGATGAAATTTCAAAAGTAGCTGATAAAAAATATGTAGGCTTATTGACGATTAGTGACTTAGAAGATCTAAAAGAAGATAAAGTAAATATAGACTGGGATATAAACAGCATCAGTATTAACGACATGGATAAAGAGATAAAAGGAAATTGGAACTTTGCTTTCTCACTAAAGGCAACTGAAAGCAACGAGAAGGTCATCAATAAAAGTGTGAATCAACATGGAGTAAAAGTATCCGTCGAAAAACTATCAATCTCGCCAATGTCCTTTGTGGTTGATTATCATCAAGAAGTGTCCGACTCAGTCAAAAGCAAGTGGGATGAAGCCTATGTGGAGTTGACCATTAAAGATGACTTAGGGAATGTATACGATGGTCAAGAAAACGGAGGAAGCGGTATCGATTCTTATAATTTGAACTTCAGCAAAACATTCCAAAAAATCGATCCGGATGCTACGCAACTGATTGCGACACCACATGTAACATTACGCAATTTCACTTCAGAGAACCACGGAGAGGTAACCATAACGGAGGATGGTGAAGAAAAGGTGTCATCCTTCCCAACAAAACCAGGAATTGCTCCCAAAGAGTTGGTATTGGATGATATCGTGATTGATTTGAGGAAATAACAATTTCACCTACAAGAGGTATACTGAACCCTTCCCAGAGTGGGAAGGCTCAGGTATACCTCTTTTTTGTGACTTCTTATTCTGTCCATGAATAGAGATATATACATGAATTACTTGAAAAGTCAAAAATAAATTATTTTCTTCTGGTAAAAAATCAACGGATGATGTATCATAGTCTTCAGATATTTATTATTCTTATTTGGTTAATCGGAATTAGGAGGAATATATATGATTGGTTATGTGTTTTTAAATCTTGCCATAATGCTCGTTCTTTTAGGCGTTTTATTTTACATGAGTAAGAAGCATGTTTCCTTTACAAAAAGGGTCTTTACTGGACTTGGTTTAGGGATTGTATTCGGGCTTCTATTGCAGTATTTCTTTGAACCCCAGTCTGAAGCGATCATTAAATCTGTCGATTGGTTTAACATTGTAGGTTCCGGCTATGTCAAGTTCCTGCAAATGATCGTCATGCCGCTTGTCTTCATTTCGATCTTATCCGCATTCACAAGATTGAAGCTGACTAGCAATATTGGAAAGATCAGTGTCCTGATCATCGGAATCCTGCTTGGAACGACTGCGATTGCAGCAGCTGTTGGGATCACCTCGGCAACTGTATTCAATTTGGAAGCCGTTCAAATTGAGCAAGGGGAAGCGGAGTTAAGCCGCGGGGATCAAATATCGGAGACATACGGTACGATTCAGGATAAAACGATGCCGCAGCAAATCCTTGAATTGATTCCGTCCAATCCGTTCCTTGATTTAACGGGAGCACGTCCGACATCAACCATTTCCGTTGTAATTTTTGCTGCATTCCTTGGGATTGCCTATTTAGGAGTCAAGCGCAAGCAGCCTGAACATGCTGAATTTTTTGCTAAAATAGTAGATACATTGCACAGCATCATCATGCGTGTCGTAACATTGATCCTGCGTTTAACGCCATACGGGATCTTGGCGATCATGACGAAGACGGTAGCTACGAGTGATTTGGATGCCATCCTGAAATTGGGGAAATTCGTGGGAGCCTCTTATGTCGCACTGATCGTCATGTTCCTCATCCATTTGCTATTGCTGATGCTTGCAGGATTGAACCCAATCGTATATTTAAGAAAAGCTTTCCCGGTATTATCGTTTGCCTTCACCTCAAGAACAAGTGCAGGAGCTCTTCCATTGAACATCCAAACACAGAAACAACTAGGGGTGTCGGAAGGTATTGCCAACTTTGCCGGATCCTTCGGCTTGTCGATCGGTCAAAACGGCTGTGCCGGAATCTATCCGGCCATGTTAGCGGTCATGATCGCTCCAACGGTTGGAATCAACCCACTGGACCCTTCATTCATCGCCATGTTGATTGCCATCGTGGCCATTAGCTCTTTCGGGGTTGCAGGTGTAGGCGGAGGAGCAACATTCGCTGCCATCCTGGTATTATCTGCAATGAACTTGCCAATCGCCTTGGCCGGACTGTTGATTTCCGTCGAGCCATTGATCGATATGGGAAGAACGGCTGTGAATGTCAGCGGAAGCATGACTTCCGGCATCCTGACCAGTAAAGTGACGGGTGACCTGGATAAGGGACAGTTCAGCGAAGAATCATCTTTGAAAATTGAAGCTGAAATGTAAAAGAAAAAAGCATCGGACTTCCTGTCATGGGAGGTTCGATGCTTTTTTTCATGGTCTGCCGGTATCAAATATATGTTAGCAGACACACTCCATGCTTTACTTGTACATTTTAAGGAATAAATACATGCCAGATATTTTCTTGTTTCTTATATTTCCCCTTTATTTCTCCAACTCCATCAATTGTAAGCGAATCGCTGTTTTCAATGGGTCTTTTCCCTAATATCAGATGTAATTTATTTATATATTTAATTCCATTACCAACATGGGCAATTACAGGTTGTTGAAAAAGAAAGTCTTGGTTGTTCATTCTTACTATTAAAAAACTCTTATGTAAAAGTCTATCTTCTACTGGGATGATATTCATCGGGTCAAAGGATTCAGCAGTTATTTCCCCTTCAATATATAAATGAATTCCTGCTTGTTCATTAAACTCTTCAAATGCTTTCATTCTCTTTTCCATGGCAAAATTAACGACTTCTTCTGTTTCAGGACTTACCTTCACATCAGCTATTGAATCTTCCATATAGTCACCGGTATGCTGTTTCAATAGGTCATATAATGTATCTTCGCTATCAAAAAAACTTTCCATCCAGTCTGGTGAAAGCTCCTCCAGTAACAAACACATAAACAAACCGGAACTATAACAACTTCTTCTAATACTAGAAGTAGATTCATATTTGTTTATTAATTGTTGTGCATACTTTTTTAAAACTGAATGGTAATCAAGCGGGCTTTTTTCCGAGTAAGCCCTTAATTCGACATACCACGCAGGCCCCTCAATGGTTTCAATCAACTTTTCATATGTTAGGTACTCTCCAATACTGGCTGCTCTTTTTTCCCTTAGGGCAATGAAAGCATCAAGGTATTGTTTCTTCTTCATTATGTTATTTTCCAACAACGCATGATAAAGATTTGTTCTTTCCTGATTTCGCAATTCCACATTTTCTTTTGACAACGGATATGTGATTCCCATCATTTCATCAGGAAACCGTTTTTCATCTTTAATATATTGATAGCCGTGAAATAATTCGTGAACCACTATTGAATACAAATCTTCATAATCCTCATACGAATCCATATTAACAATTGCGGTTGGATATTCTTCATACGAAATAATTGTGTCTCCAGTAAACCGTACATCCCACTTTAAAATATGATATGTACATTGTGGATCGTTACTGAATTTGGGATGATTGAATAGATAAACATTTCTCTTATCATATAAAGCATAAGCAACAAGTTCAAAACCCGGCCAATAATTTTCCAACTTCGCTTTAACCAAGTCTTCAGCCATTCGATTAAGATAATGAGGCATTCTTTTCCCTCCATTGTTTTAATTCGATTAAAAACATAATATCATATATGTTTTAACATAAATATCCAAATTATTAATAGACAAAAAACCACTGTAACATATCAGCTCATGGGAGCTAATATTCTTACAGTGGCTATTTCCTGTGGTCACTTTTTAATTTGCCTTGCTGTGTAATGATTGGCCTGATAAGCCGATAGGGCTTGGAACATATACTGGACAGCTGCATATACCCCGCATGCAAGAAGAATCCCTGCGAGTACATCCAATACAGCATGCTGTTTCGTAAATAGCGTGGAGAGGATAATCAGTGTTCCGAATGCAGTGACACTGGCATACTCCCATTTATGCTTTTCTTTCCGCTTATGGGCGACGATCATCATGATGAATGTAGTCAGTACATGAATGCTGGGAAGACAGTTGACAGGTTGATCATGACTATAAACGATTCTCATTAAATGGGCAAAGATATCGTTCCCCACCACTTCTGGACGGGGGACTGTCGTTTGCCAAAGGCAATATACAAGAAAACAGAGAAGTTTCCCCGATATCAAACTGCCTAATCCTACGAAATAGTGCTTTCGGTCAACAAAACAGTAGTAAATCAGCAATCCATAAATATACGGATACCAAAGTAAATAAGGCACGACAAATTCTTTAATAAAGGGAATCTCCCCATCTATTATAGTCGTAACATCGACAGCATGACCTGAAGATTGGTTGATGATTGAATAGATGGAACTAGTAATCACCAAAAGTAATAAATAATATAACGGGTGAAAGGATAAGATGGAATTGTTTTTCATAGCTCGCTCCGGCTTTCAATATATTGGTTTTTTCCAAAGATTATTATACAACATTTTTCACTAGATTCACTCTTTAATTGCTAAAGTTAATGATTCCCATGAACTAGTAAAATGGATATCTCTTACTTTTAATGCGACCAAGAATACATAACGAAAGCCATGGCATGCTACCATGGCTTGAAACTGAAACTTATATGCGAGAAGGCAAAAGCGATATTCCCGCTTTCTCTAGATTTTGTTGTGGCGTTTTTTCCATACAAACGTCAAGGAAATGAAGATGTAGATGCAAAGTGTAATGATCGTAACGATGATGGATGTCGTGAAAATGATTCCGATCAGGATCGTTATTAAAGCGATGATCGCAGCCCAAGTCGTATACGGGAACCATTTTACCGAATAGGCACTTGTTTTTCCGGACTGTTGTTTACGTGATTTCAAATGGGCGAAAGCAATGATCAACCAGATGAATAATACGGTATATCCCAGCGAACCCATAAGGAAATCGAATGTCTTGCTTCCAGCAAATAAGGAAATCAGTACACCGCCATATAAAGCGGAAGTACACATCAAGATTGCGGGAACAGGTACTTTCTTCTTGGATAAACGGGAAAAGATTTTCGGAATGCGACCATCCACTGCTTGTGTATATAGAACGCGGGATGAACCATACAACCCGGAGTTCATCGATGAAATGATCGCTAATAGAACAACGGCGTTCATAATATGGTCGGCACCTGGAATCCCAATCATTTGAAAGACCATTACAAACGGACTTACCTGCACCCCGTTTACTTCGTTCCAAGGAATTAAGCTAACGATGATGAAAAAGGGAATGATATAGAAGGAAATGATCCTGACCAATGTACTGCGAACGGCTTTTGGAACCACTTTTTCAGGATTTTTCGTTTCTGCTAATGTGACCCCGATGATTTCCGTACCGCCATATGAATAGATTACCACCAGCATCGCCGTGATCAAACCTGTCGACCCATTCGGAAAGAACCCGCCATGCTCAGTCAAGTTAGAAAAACCGACGGCTGTATGATCACCAAAAGTAACGAGCAGCAACAATAATCCAGCCATGATGAACACAATGATGACGGTAATTTTAACTAAAGCAAGCCAGTACTCCGTTTCAGCAAAAACCTTTACCGACAGCAAGTTAACCGCAGTAACTAAAACCGAAACAGCTAATGCCAGTATCCAGATTGGATATCCAGGCAGCCAATATTGAAGGAAAATCGCCGCAACCACTGATTCAGCTGCGATATTCAAAACCCACATTTTCCAATAGATCCAGTCCAGGAAATAGGCAGGATACTTTCCTAAAATTGATTGGACCAAATCCCTGAATGTTCGTGCACCGCTATTGCGGACCGCCATTTCAGCTAAACCTTGCATGATGAATAATAGGATGATGCCTCCTATCAAGTACGCAATGATTACGGAAGGTCCTGCCATATCAATGGCTGAACTGCTTCCTTTAAATAAACCTGCCCCGATGGCACCGCCTAATGCCATCATCGTAATATGCCTTGAAGTCATTGTCCTCTGTAAATTCCGTTTGTCCGTTTCCATATCCTTACCTCCCCAAAATCAAAAAAAGCATATCGTCTCTTCCTTCATAATCAAATGAAGAAAGAGACGATATGCCTTAAGCTTACCGCGGTACCACTCTTATTGGCTCTTTTCTAGAACCCTGCTTTAAAAACCTTGTAACGAAGGTCAATCGTTAAAACAAAAGAATGGAATCATTCCTATCTTTCGCTTTACCACTCCCAGGCAAGTTCAAAGTATCATTGGACTGCGTTGCACCAACCCGCAGCTCTCTTTACCGAATAATGTGCTTTTACTACTCCTGATCATTGCGTTTCAAAAATTAAATTATATCTGAATATTTTTAATAATATCCAATACTATACGGACTCGAAGTAAATTTGTCAATAACTTTCTCAGGATAATATTTTCAAAGAAACAAATCATGGGAAATCGCGTTAAGCCAGCACTATGAAATCAGTAGAATACTATTGGGAATAAAGTTGATTCTCTACTGGAGAATTGCTGTTTCACGGTTTAATGATTCTGTTTCTTAAAACTATAATAGAGTAAAAAGTGAAAGAGGGTTATTTAAGATGATTGGTCATGAACCTAAAGAGTTATTAAGAACTCTTCTAAATGATTATAAAATGCCTGCAGCATCATTAAGTAAAATTACAGGAATATCTGAGCAAGTCATTCTAGATTTTGCAAATGGTGAAAATATTCAATCCACGGTAACTCAAACAGAATTGATGGACCTAATAGATTTAGTGGGCCTATTAGTCATAGGCGTGCCTTCATCCGATGCAAATGAAAGGGTTTCTGCTATAACTCAAGCACTGAACAATGAATTTGGTATACCAGTAGAGACGATTTCCTTATTCTCTAATCTTGAGTGTGAAGATATCGAAGAATTCATGAAAGAAAATGAATCTCTGTCAATTGAGAAAAGATACAACCTTGCAGTAACAGTCCTTTTTTTGCATTATATCTTCAAAAGATGATTATTTTATTTATGAAACACCTACCCGGGTCTGACTTTAATTTATGCAACGGAGCATTTCCAGGACAAACAAAATGTTTCAGCAACCATGCTTCAACTTCCCTTTTCGGTGTCTGAATATTCTGGTAACGACCCTAAGATAAACTAATAAGACCCAATGCTCGATACATGAGGGTGAAAACAGCAAGAGTAAGCAATCATTTTTCTAAACGATTTAATCTTGGTCAGAAGAAGAACCACTACTGTCTTGTGGGGATGAGTGGTTCTTTTTCCGTTTCTTGGCGAACGCAGACAGGATGAGACTGGTTGCTACGGCAACATATCTGTAAGAAATGTATCATGAGGTCACTTCCTTCCCCGTCTATAATTAGATGGAAAAGCAAAACCGTGACCTTCTTCCAATCCTTCATCAATAATTCCCACTGGAATAACCGAACACTAACTTCCTGTTTACCTTATCAAATCAATCTATTCATAAAAGCCCAGGCTCTCCTAAACGTTTAAAACTCCATCCCTAACCATGATGCAGCGACCATCAGGACCCCAACGACAATTACAATAACCGGTCCTACAACAATTAATCCAAATAGCAATGAGACTACTGCGTCCAGGAAGATTCGAAATGGCCCTGCTTTTTCCTTTTTATTGGCTTGCTGCGTTAATAAGTCTTCAAGATGACCGACTTTTTGCTTCAATTCCTGCAACTCCTGAATCACCTTTGTGTCTTGATCCATTAAATATCACCCTCTCTAATTAACAATAAGTGTTAATTCTATCATTTACATCCATTTTTAAAAAGTGAAATTTAACCTCGAATCCAACTCTATTTTTCTATTTTCATCCTTAAAATTAAAACTATTTTTTCAAATTCTGTCATAAATGATACAATAACAAGGTTAAAATCAATCTATAGAACACGTGAGGTATCCTATTTTTTATGAAAGCAATACGATTATTAAAGGGTTTTAACTTTTTATATTTTGGACTGCTTGCCATTTTCATTCCGTTTCTCCCAGTCTATCTGTCTGATCAAGGTTTGCGTCCTGCCCAAATCGGCTTCATCGTCGGTACAGGAGGTTTTGTCACCCTCATCACCCAGCCTTTATGGGGAATGATCAGCGACAAAACAAGGACGATACAAAAAGTCCTGTTGTTACTCGTCTTTTTCTCGACCGTAATCGGTTATTTCCTCTATGATTCAAGCAGTTATCTTCAGCTCATCCTCTTTGCCATGCTGCTATATTTCTTTCTGATGCCGATTGATCCCCTGACGGAAAGCCTTAACTTTACGATGGCAGAGAAATCCGGGATCAGCTACGGCTCGATCCGGACATATGGTGCATTGGGCTATGCGGTCATATCGCTGATCACCGGCTATGTTATGTCATATTTTGGAGCGAACAGCCTGGCCTTCCTTTTTGCGGGCATAGGATTGATCAGTTTCATTATCAGCTGGATGATGCCTGATGCACCCGTATCAGGGAAACCTGTCACCTTTAGCAGCCTTAAGCACTTTTTCAGCAATAAAGAGACGCTTCTCTTTCTGTTATTGGTCTTTATTTGTGCTGTTCCAGCAAGGATGAACGATACTTTCCTTGGAGTGTATATCCGCGAACTTGGAGGAAGTGCCAAGCTTGTAGGCTTGACCTGGTTCTTAGCGGCGGGAAGTGAAATCGTTGTGTTCGCCCTAAGCTTCTGGTGGCTTCGCAAGGGTAAGGAAATTATCATCATTTCGTTCGCAGCAGCGTTTTTCTTTATCCGTTATTTCATCTCTGCGTGGATTACCGATCCACAGCTATTAGCTTATTTGCAAGTCATGCAGCTATTGACTTTCCCGATTTTCTACTCGGCGGCCATCCAATATCTGTACCGGATCGTTCCGGTGGAATGGCGTGCCACAGGCCAGACCGTACTGGCGCTGCTATTCTTCGGGGTTTCGGGAATCATTGCTTCTTATGTAGGCGGAGCCATATATGGGGCCTACGGTGGCAAGACCCTTTACTTGTTCATCTCCTCCATCTCCTTTATAGGAATGGTATTCGCTTTGGTTCTTTATCGGATATACGGCAAGAGGCTCGATACTTCAGAGGAAGCCGTATAATCTAAAAAACTGTATAAAAAAAGAGCATGTTTTGATCAAAACATGCTCTTTTTGCATTCCGTTAGCGAAATAATGGGGCGAACGTCAACATTAGCACAGAGAAGCAAAGCAAGATTGTCGTTGTCCTATTTGAGAGTTTTACTTGTCTGCGATTTTTATAGAGTAAATAGAGTAATGGAAGAATTGCCATAGCAACAATCCATCCGCCTGCGGTATTCTCTACAGTTATTCCAAAAATCGCATAAATTGAATGAATGATGAACCCCATTATCATTCCAATAACGAAAATGATGGTGATGATACGAAATAATTCTAAGATAACTCTTAACATCAATCACCTGCTTTTTTCCCTTTATCCGTAAAAAAAAGGCTGCAATCATCAGCAACCTTGAAAGAACTTTACGGGATGGATATTTCCCTAAATATAACAATCTTTCCTCTATTGGTAAATAGGCGCTCTTTACTCTTCTTCTTGAACGAGCGAATGTTTAAATGCGTAAATCACTGCTTGCGTGCGGTCCTGTACGGCAAGCTTACTTAATATATTGCTGACATGCACTTTGGCTGTTTTCAGGGCTATGTATAGTTCATCGGCAATTTCCTGATTCGTTTTCCCTTGTGTCATCAGCAGCAAAATTTCCATTTCACGGTTTGTCAATTGATCATGAAGCTGGGTGACCTTTGGGCGACGCAACTTCTCCATCATTTTTCCCGTCACTTCAGGTTCAAGTACACTTTGTCCCTGGAAAGTGGAACGGACGGCTCTCGCAATCTCGCTGGCCTTTGATGTTTTCAACATATAGCTAGTCGCTCCGGCTTCCAATGCCGGGTACACCTTTTCATCATCCAGGAAGCTTGTCACAATGATGATCTTTGCTTCAGGCCATTTTTCGATAATTCGTTTCGTCGCTTCTATGCCGTCCATTTCCGGCATCACCAAATCCATCAAAATGATATCCGGACGCAATTCCATTGCCAGTTCGACAGCTTTCAAGCCATTGTCCGCTTCCCCGATCACTTCGATATCCGATTGTGCGGATAAATAAGCCGATACCCCTATCCTTACCATTTCATGGTCATCGACAAATAATACTTTAATCATCATGATCACCTCCAGCATTTAATAATGGGATTTTCACTTCAAGTTTCGTTCCTTTATTCGGAACGCTTACAAGTTGCATCGTTCCGCCTAATTCAACAGCCCGTTCATGCATGTTTTGCAGACCATATGATCCCGTTTTCGACTCCTCGACGTTAAAGCCGATGCCGTCATCCGTTATCCGTAAAATGATCATCCCATCACGAACGATCAATAACACTTCAAGCGAATTCGCTTTTGCATGTCTCAGTGTATTGGAAATCGATTCTTGTAAAATCCGAAACAGATGGTCCTCAATCCCCTTATCCAGAGTGACAGGCTCCATCTTCCAATTTATATCCATCGTCACTTTTTGGGCCAATTCCAAAAGAAGCTCCTTCATTCCTTCATGCAAAGATTTTCCCTTTAATGCAACAGGTCTCAAGTGAAGCAATAACGCCCTCATCTCAAGCTGGGATTGATGGATCATTTCTTCCACTACCTTGAATTGTTTCATTTCCGTTTTTTCCATATCGGATTGTGATTCGGTGATGGCCGACATGAACATCGAAGCTGCAAACAATTGCTGGCTGACCGAATCATGCAGCTCCCGCGCCAAACGGTTTCGTTCCTGGGAAACGATTTCCTGGATCTGTTTCTCCTGATCAATGGCCTTTTCATTCGCCATTTTTTGCGATAATTTTGTCTGCTCATTGATTTGCTTATGGATCAGTTGCATCCGTTCCGCCATTTTAGCCATCTCTTGGACCGGATACGTTTCCTGTTGCGAAGGTAAGCGGCCCTGTTCAAGTAAATGCAGCCCTTCATCCACCCTTTCGAGCTGCCTCTTCCAAAACATTCCCGAAACGACTCCATAAATCAGCCCTACCGTCATGACCAGGCTTGGCAGGAATATGACGAAGGGTAATCCCATGACCATTTTCTCCCACAATAAGCTCCAGTCGGATAAAGGGAAGATGAAGAAAACCGCCGCCGGCAAGGCAAGGGAAAGAACGAAAGCAACACCAAGGGCAGTCAATATCTGCCGTGTCAGTATGCTCATATCCGCTTCACCTCTAAATCGCCAACTAAGATTGATGTGATGATATGGACCTTGTGATCCGTTTCATTGAACCCTTCCGTTTGGTAGGAATAAATTTGATTAAAGACCCTGGATTCAGGCTTATTTTCAAAAATCCGCGCCCTGCCGGCAATGACAGAATGATGGACCCTGATTTCGATGCCATACGGTACAAGCACAGTGATATTGCCAATGATATTCCTGATGGAAATGACAGCGTCGCCTTTCGGTAAAATCGTTTTGCTTAAATCGATAACCGTATCACCGACCCCGCCCTGAACATTCACGGAATTCCATTCATATACATGCTCGGCCGTCTGTTGATGACCAAACAACTTATTTTTAAATAGATAATCGGTTTTCAGCAATCGTTCCTTATTGATCTTTTCTTCGTCCGAATCATCATTGGTTAAAATGGGACTGACCCAATCAGGATTCTTTTTGGACTGATAATATAAAAACAAAAGATAAATGAGGATCGCCATAAGGAAAAATTTAAAGACGAACATATTCAAGACATTGATGATAAGGGAAATCAACCCTATGAAAAATAGGATTTTCCCGATTGTCCGTTTTGTGAATTTCCTGCCTAAATAGATGCATCCTATTGAAAAAGCGAGGGAAAAAAGGAGACCTCCACCCGTAAATGAAATCTCAAAAAAAATCAGGACGACTCCGATGAGAAGTATCCATCCCATATAGTCCGTCTTCATCTTGTTCAACATCGGTTCGCCTCCCCTGCATATGATCATGATATTCTTAAAAGGCACAGGAACCCGTGCCTTTTAAGAATACCATGAAATTATCATGTTCTGACAGCCTGTTTTCCCCTGCCCCCATTCCAAAAGATCAGGGGATAACAGCGATGCCTTAAAAAAGCGTTACGCTTCTTTCTGTTCCAATTCTTTTTCAAGCTGGACAATCCTTGCATCGATCGTATGCCGATTATAATCAGTATGGACCTGGTGCTCGATTCGATCGATATAATGCTCCATTTCTTCAAACATCGCTACCGGTTTGGATTCGGATCTGCCCCCATCCAAAACCCGATTGATCCGGTTGTTTGCCCGGGCAATATTTTCCCTGCCCATCAGCTCCAGACGCTTTAGATGCATATCCTTCAGCTTATGCTTCATTTCTTCATATTTCCGCTCCAGTTCAGCCAACTGAACCTCTGCACTTTTATGCGCCTCCTTCAAACTTAGCGCTCGCTCTTCATAGTGCAGGCTTTCCTTTACAGCAAACTCCATTAAATCCGTTTCTCCCGACTGCTTGGCAATCTCAGCCTGATGCTTACGTTTTTCAGCCAGATTTTGCGCTTGATTATATTCCCGCGTAAACTCTTCTTTCAGAAGATATTGACGTTCAAGCAGCTTACCGACCTTTTCTGTCTCCTGCTCACATTGACGCAAATATTGATTTAACATTCCGATTGGATTTTTTTGCTCCTTTTTATCCAACAAGTCGTGAAAATCCGCTGAAATCGTTTGTTTCATTCTTGAAAATAAATTACCCATTCCAATTACATCCCTTCTATTAGTTCTTATTCAACTCTTTCCACTCTCTTTCAAAATTTGAGAATGGGTCATTTTCTTTAGATGATGCACTTTCATCATTTTCATTCCATTTTTTATAAACCAGGTAAAGAACATAAGCTGCCACCAGTCCCAATATTGCCGGGATATGGGAAATAGAAACGATCAGCACGATAATGGAGACTGATCCCCACGCAATCTTCGCCCCTGTCGATTCGGACTTCATGAACTGCTTGAACCCAAAGTATAGGATCGCCAAGCAAATCGCCAGGCTGATCAGTGGACCAACGTTCGCCAATAACAGGAAAAGTGCGATCAGTCCTACAATAAATAAACCAAATTTCTTCATTGTTTTCGTCCTCCTTTCTATGTTTATATCTTATCTACTTTTACAAGTTCGTATAATGAGCCTTAGCTATATTTTCTAGTAAGACTTAAGGCGTAGACGCTGTAAGTCCGATGCTAATGAGGGTGTTTTGATCGTGTGTTTTGGCGGTTTACTCGTGAGTTTGGGCAGTTTACTCGTGAATTCTGCCGTTTTACTCGTGAGTTTGGGCAGTTTACTCGTGAATTCTGCCGTTTTACTCGTGAGTATGGGCAATTTACTCGTGAATTTTGCCGTTTTACTCGTGAGTTCTGGCAGTTTACTCGTGAGTTCCGCTGCTTTACTCGTGAGTTTTGGCTGTTTACTCGTGAGTTTGGGCAGTTTACTCGTGAGTTCCGCTGCTTTACTCGTGAGTTTGGCGTTTTCGTTATAAATGCCCAATGCTGTAAGACCTTGAATAAAAAAAATCTTCCGATATAACCGGAAGATTGGTGAGCTGCCATTATCATTACAAATACAAGCCTTCGACGTAAACTGAGGTGATGGTTTGGGCAATTTCTTCGACAGAACTTTGATGTTCGTTTCGGACAATTTCCCATAGATACATTTCATTTGTGAAAAACCACCCTCTTGCCACAAGTTCATGGTTTAGTTCAGCTCTTGCCAGCCCATTTTGCTGTGCATAGGCGACGTCCTTTGAAATGCGCTGAATGAACTTCATGCGGATCGCTTTCCATTTATCTGAAATAATGGTTGAGATCCCAATGGCCTGTTCGAAAACTTGCATCATATTGCGTTCAGCTTCTGCCATTTTCAAAAAAGCATTAGCTTGTCTGTTTATGATATGTTTTGCTTCGTCTTTTGATTTTGGAAAGAAAGAGGTCTCGGCAATTTCATAAAATTGCTCCATTACATTTTCCATTAATACAATTAACAGATCCTCTTTCCCTTTAAAATGAACATATGCCGTTCCGTATCCGATGTTTGCCCTTTTGATCATTTGGGAAATAAGCGCAGCTTGATAACCTTCTTCAAGAAATGTTTCTTTTGCAGCTTCTAATAACTTTTGCCGTGTCATGATCGAGCGTAAATGCCGTTTATCCCCTACTTTGCCATTCTCCATGCTTATTCCTCCCCTTATCTTCTAGCATAAAGGATTTCCATAAAATAAAAAACATTTGTTGGAAAGATTGATTCAATGTTTATAATTTTCTGAATTAACTTATTGACACCATGTCATATTCTTTGGTACGATTCTCCTAGAATTATTTAGAATACTAATATAGGAGGATGATTATGGTTTCTGAATACACATTGGATCACGCTAAACAAATGGATGAGAAAGATACTCTGAAAGGTTTTCGAGAAGAGTTTTATTTAAAGCCGGATTCCATCTATATGGATGGAAATTCATTGGGACTTCTTTCTAAAAGGGCTGAACGCACTCTTTTGGAATCTTTGGAAGATTGGAAGGAACATGGGATTGATGGATGGACTCAAGGGAATCACCCATGGTTTTTCATGGCTGAGAAATTGGGCGCGAAAATGGCCCCATTGGTCGGAGCTTCTCCCGAGGAAGTTATCGTAACCGGCTCCACAACTGTAAATTTGCATCAGCTTGTTGCCACTTTTTATAAGCCTGAAGGTACGCGCACAAAAATTTTAGCAGATGAATTAACATTTCCGACTGATATATATGCTCTTCAAAGTCAGCTGCGTACACATGGATACGATCCGGAAACCGATCTCATCCGCGTCAAAAGCTCGGATGGCAGATTCCTTGAAGAGGATGACATCATCGAAGCAATGACCGATGACATCGCTTTGATCATCTTGCCAACAGTCCTGTATCGCAGCGGTCAAATATTGGATATGAAACGTCTAACTGCTGAAGCTCATAAAAGAGGAATAGTAATCGGATTTGACGGATGTCATTCTATCGGTGCGATTCCGCATTCATTCAGCGAATGGGATGTGGATTTTGCGTATTGGTGCAATTATAAACATTTGAATGGCGGCCCTGGCGGTGTTGGCGGTTTATATGTAAATCGAAAACATTTTGGAACGATGCCTGGATTGGCTGGATGGTTCGGCTCCAAAAAAGATAAACAATTCGATATGGAACATACGTTGACACCAGCTGAATCAGCAGGCGCGTATCAAATCGGCACGCCGCATGTGTTAAGTTGTGCACCTTTGATTGGGTCTTTGGACATTTTTATTGAAGCGGGAATCGAGAATATTCGCGAAAAATCCCTGAAAATCAATCAATATTTAATGGATTTAGTAGAATCCGAATTGGCAGACATGGGATTTTACATTGGAACTCCTAGAGAGGACATACGCCGCGGAGGTCATGTAAGCCTCGAGCATAAAGAAGCTGCACGGATATGCAAGGCATTGAAAGAGAACGGTGTCATTCCCGATTTCCGGGCACCTAACATCATTCGTCTCGCTCCGGTTGCACTATATACTTCCTACGCAGAAGTTTGGGAAGTTGTACAAATACTCAAGAAAATCATGTCAGAAAAACAATATGAAAAATTCAAGAATGAGCGTGAAGTGGTCGCATAATGGATTTCCGCCAGATGGGGCTCATCCCTCAAATGGGCAGTTAATTAGGGCAGGATAAAATCTTTTTTGATAAAAAGGGGATGAACTATGGAGAACAAAAATACTCAATTGAACTTTAAAGATGAGCCAGAAAAAGGATTAAAACGTGAGCTGGAAACAAATCAGCTTTCAATGATTGCAATGGGCTGTGCCATCGGGACAGGGCTATTCCTTGGCAGCGGGCTTGCCATTCAAGCGGCAGGACCAAGTGTATTGCTCAGCTATGCACTCGGGGCGTTCATTGTTTTACTGTTGATGGGCTGTTTAGCCGAAATGACGGTTGCCCATCCCACTTCCGGATCTTTTGGGGCCATTGCTGAAAAGTACATGACTCCGATGGCAGGCTATCTTGTCCGCTATTCATATTGGATTGCCAATGTTTTGGCTGTTGGGGTTGAGGTAAGTGCAGTCAGCGTGTATATGAAGTATTGGTTTCCGACCGTGCCGGGAATCGTATGGATTTTGCTGTTTGCAGGTGCCCTGATTTATGTAAATGCTACTAGCGTGAATACATTCGCTACATTTGAGTATTGGTTCTCCTTCATTAAAATAAGTGCCATTGTTGGTTTCATCCTTCTTGGATCCTATGTACTATTCGGTTCATCCGATCAGCCACATATAGGACCTGAGAATTTCGTAAATGAAGGCGGTTTTTTCCCATTTGGCGGATGGGGAATGTGGGTAGCCGTATTTATTTCTTTATTCAGCTTTCTTGGAACCGAAATGATAGCGGTTACATCAGGAGAGGCAAAAGATCCTGATGCAGCTGTTCCAAAAGCCTTAAAAGCGACCGTGTTCCGTTTATCCACCTTCTATGTGCTGACAATCGGCATCATGTTGATGATCGTTCCGTGGAAAACGGCTGGGATCGAGGAAAGTCCATTCGTCAAAGTAATGGAAATCTTGAACATTCCTGGTGCATCCGGGATCATGAACTTTATTATTTTAACTGCTGCATTATCTGCCATGAATGCTCAGCTCTATGCTTCAACACGTATGATGTTTTCATTGGCGCGCGGAAAACATGCACCTAGCTTTTTAGGAAAGTTAAACAAAAGGGGCGTTCCGGGAAAAGCACTTGCTGTCTCTACAACCGGGATTTTCATTGCGGCAGGCGTTCATGCGCTACTTCCAGGTTCATCCTATGCATTCATGATGGGGATCTCCATGTTCGGTGCCATGTTCACATGGCTCATGATCTTCATTTCCCATTTGTTTTTCAGGGTTAAATGGGAGAAAACCGGAGGACGCAAATTACCTGTAAGGATGATCGGTTTTCCTTATTTAACGATACTGGGAGCCGTTCTTCTATTCAGCTTAATGATTACAACATGGTTTACGGATTTCAAGATCATGCTTCAATTCGGGATACCTTGGTTACTATTTTTAGCTGTTGCTTATTTAGTTTCAAAAAGAAGAAATATTAACCATAATGTAATGGAAGAATCCCTGGAAAAGAAGATAGAATAGAATGACGGAATAAATAGTTTTGCATATGGAAAAGTGAGGAGAATGCGGAATGAAGAATATGGATAACAATGAACAAACAATAACTGGTCTAGAGAAAGAAATTCAAACCGATTTTCAAAAATCGATGTCTTACGGAGATTATCTCCACCTTGATAAGATTTTAACTAGTCAACATAGATGTTCCGATCATCATGATGAAATGCTATTCATCATTATCCATCAAGCGAGTGAGCTATGGATGAAGCTCATTTTACATGAGTTGACGGCAGCAACTGAGTCCATCCGCCAAAACAAGTTGGAACCTTCGTTTAAAATGCTGTCACGCGTTTCGAGGATCCAGCAGCAATTGATCCAGTCATGGAATGTCCTTTCAACTTTGACGCCGGCTGAATACATGGAGTTCAGGGATAAACTGGGACAATCTTCCGGATTCCAATCTTATCAGAATCGTTTGATTGAATTTGCATTAGGAAACAAAAATGTCCATACGCTATCAGTCTATCAGCACCAAACTGATTTATACGAGCAAATGCAGCAGGCCCTTCATGAGCCAAGTATTTATGACGCGGCGATCAATGCCCTTGTGGCGCGCGGATTACCTATTGATCAAGAAGCCATCAGCAGGGATTGGTCACAAAGATATGAACCAAATGCCAGTGTAGAAGAGGCGTGGCTGACAGTTTACCGCGATGTTGAGCAATATTGGGACTTATATGAGCTGGGCGAGAAGTTAGTGGACATTGGCCATCAACAGCAATTATGGCGTTTTAATCATATGACCACAGTGGAAAGAATTATTGGTAATAAACAAGGTACCGGCGGATCATCAGGTGTAACGTATTTAAAAAGAGCACTTGATCAACACTTCTTCCCGGAACTATGGAGTCTAAGAACGAAGCTATAAGATATTCAAGAAACAGCCAGAAGAGATGGAGGTAAGGTGCATGGGGACATGGATTGATATTTCACAACGTCTGGATGAAAACGTTGCAGTTTGGCCTGGAGATACACCTTTCTCATACAAAGTCAATTGGAGTAAGGAAGAAAGTGGATCTGTCAATGTAGGTCAAATCAATATGAGTATCCACACCGGTACCCATATTGATGCTCCTTTTCATTTTGATGACAATGGAAAAAGAGTGATTGATTTGGATCTCGATTTATATATGGGAAGTGCCCGAGTCATCCATTTACCTAACAAGGCAAGCATCGGTGTCAATGAATTATCCAGTATAGACCTGCAAGGCGTTACCCGTCTGCTAATTCGGACGGATGCTTGGAAGAATCGGAGTGTGTTTCCACAAACGATTCCTCATATCCAACCAGAATTAGCGGCATATCTTTCAGAACACGGCGTTCGTCTTATTGGTCTTGATTTACCTTCAGTAGATCCCTTGGATAGTAAAGAACTGTCTGCACATCATGAACTTGCCGGTCATGGAATTCACATTTTGGAAGGTCTTGTACTGGACGGTATAGGACCGGGTAATTATGAGTTGGCTGCCCTTCCTCTTCCATTAGTTGAAGCAGATGGAAGTCCGGTACGTGCTGTTTTGAAAAAGTTACCCTAACATATAACAGTGCTTGTATTAAATGAATAAAAAAACGAGCCAGATCAAAAATGATTTGGCTTGTTTTTTGTTTCATTAAGGCTGTTTTCGCTTACTTTGCTGCTATTTTCCAAGTAAAGCGGTGTGGTTGATTTCCCCTCCAGATGCTCGCTTTCCGCGGGGCGGGCGGTGAGCCTCCTCGGCGTAAACGCCTGTGGGGTCTCACCTGTCCCGCTGCTCCCGCAGGAGTCTCGCAATCCGTTCCAATCAACCTTAAATCGTTTCGTTTTAAAAACAACAATCTTTACGAAAAGAGCCTTCATTAAACACCGTATTTATAGTCACGCCGCTTTCCTCCATTGTCCTGAAATAATCATGACCATCAATTTTTTTCCCTAAACCAAGTACATCTATGTTATAATTTTCAGAATTCATCACCAAGAGTGGAGGTCCGAATATGGAAAACTTTTATTTGTTCATCATCATGTGTATCCTTCTCATCATCTTACCTGGTCCAGATACAGCAATAGCCACAAGGAATACCGTTACCGTGGGAACGTCGGGAGGTTTTAAAACGATGTTCGGCACATGCTGTGCCCTGCTTATTCATACATCAGCTGCCGTGTTCGGACTTTCAGCAATCATTGTGAAATCCGCATTACTATTTTCCATCTTCAAATATGTCGGTGCCGTTTACTTGGTATATCTAGGCTTCAAGACCCTATGGGGATTAAGGAATAAGCAAGTGGCCGCAGCGGCAGAAACGCCCGTCAAAAGTAAGTACGAAAACCAGTCTTGCTTTAAGCAAGGGTTCCTTACCAACCTGCTGAACCCTAAAGTGGCCGTCTTCTTTTTAACGTTTCTGCCTCAGTTCGTGAATCCAGGGAATGATACGTTTTTACCGTTCCTGATCATGGGCATGACGTATACCGTGTTAACTGCGTTGTGGTTTGTATTTTATATCTATCTGTTGAACCAGATCAGTGCTTTTATGAAAAAGCCTAGAACCCAAGCTATCTTCGAGGGTATAACCGGGACGGTCTTGATTGGTTTCGGGATAAAGCTAGCCCTGGAAAAAGCTCATAATTAATTTGAACTGCACCCTAATCGTTAGTCAACATCTAACAATTGGAGGTGCAGTTTTTATATTTTGGTTCTGATACAATAAAACCATAATTTGGTGTTTTTTATACAAGGAGAAAATGACATGCCAACTATTGAAGTTCGGAAATCAAAGGCCCGTTATCGATTTTTTATAGGACTGATGCGGAAAAAGGGCAAATTAAAGGGCTTGAGTCCCATAATACCGAACTCACCCCCCACCCAAACCTTTATTAAAGTGTTTACCTTGTTGTTTTCTTTAGTCCTTGTATCACTCAACATACCCATTTACGAAAAATCCAACCGTTTCGAGCTCGTCCTCCGTTAAATCCCGCTTTAATTCTTCAGCCAATTCCTGCTCCATTAAATCTCGGTTTCCCAGATGCTTGACCACGGTTCTGGCACATTCTTTCATTAGCTTTAACTCCGCCTCCATCTCCTGTCTCGAGCAAGGCCGGGCATGATGGGAGAGTATATATGTTTCGGCATCATAGGCTTCAATTTTCTTAATGAGCAGCGAAGCCTGTTCAGCCGTATAATTCCATTTTTCAGCATAAAGATTGGCATAAAGGCAGTCTCCCAGAAATAATGTTTTTTCTTCTTGTACATAAATGATGCAGGAATCCTTGGCATGGTCGCCGCCAACATGTTCAATGATACAGGTTATATTGCCGAGATCGATGGTCATCGTTTTTTCAAAGATCATATCCGGCAGGGGGAAGGTAATCTCTCTATTCGTCCCATGTTCCAATTTGATTACATCGGCGCAAAATGGAATCTCCGTCCCTTCTTCAACCCGTTGATCAAGGGCTTGATCTTCCCATGAAAGCTGCTGCATATCTTTAATGTTCGTGTATGTTATTTCCTGACAAATCACCGGAATCTCGATATTCTCCAGTCCGAATACATGGTCCCAGTGTGAATGGGTAAGAACGAGGAAATTCCCGCTTATATCGTTCCGAAGCAATTCTTCCTTAAAGAGCCTTGCATGCCTGACTGAGTTACCGGCATCGATGATGAGCGTTTTCTTATCTCCCGTCACGGCGGCAAGTACCGGGCGATCCGTTTCCTGAACTGGCGGCAGGTAGGCAATATGTTTCGATAGGTGCTGTAATGTTTGCATGTTACTGTTCTCCTTACGATAGTTGTGATTAGCTTGCTCAAGTATAGCAAATTACACATGCATTCATAAGATAATCCCCGTGAAAGGCAAAAAAGACAACAATCAATCAGATTGCTGTCTTTTCGTCATCATTCAAATGAACCTATTCAAATATACCGTAACTTTCGAGAGGGCATTTAAAAAGGTGGCTTTAAAAAAAGACTCTTCCTTTTTCTGATCTTCAGGTGGTTCTATATATTTATTATTGTCCGCAACGAGTGTACTATTTGAGATTTTCGACTCGATGGCTCCGGTCAACTTCGCTGCAAATGCTTCACTATCGATGACCACCATCGATTCTGTATTTAAAAAGGCAGATCGAGAATCCAAATTGTAGGAACCCACTGCACTTAATCGTTGATCATAGACAACGGATTTACCATGCAAAGAATAAGGCTTTGAATATTCATAAAGCCTTGCCCCCGTCTCAACGATCCTATCCCTAAGCGCCAAGTATCCGGAAAAAGCGATCACATTCGGGGTGGATGCCGTCGAGTTGGTAAGTATCGTCCAATCAGCCTTTGAATCCATCTGCTTCGGTATATATTCATTCAAGGCATCCGCAGGAACAATATAGGGACTTTGGATAAATACCGATTGATTGGCATTCGCCGCAATATCCACTAGAGATCTCCACAAAAAAGGGTATTTATTGAAACGTTCGATTGGATTATGAATGAAGGACACTTTTTTAGTAGGTGTTGAAGCCTTGCTCCAATCGACGGCCGGATTAACGAAATCGGCTTCAGTTTGCAAAGCTATCCTGTATTGATTCGCCAATGCATCTCTTTCACGTTTCCCTTTTTCCGTTTGCCTTTTCGAAAGGTCCGAAAAGACATCGCTCGTATATGGATGGGTCCATAATTCATTCAAATAGTCCTTCATTTCAACGATTACACTATCTTTTTCCTCACTAGCATTGAAAATGAGTACATCCCTGTCATAGACAAAATCCCTCGGCGGCTTACTTGCTAAATACTTATCGGCGATATTTCTCCCTCCAATGATGCCCAACTTTCCATCTACAGTGATGATTTTGTCATGAAGGCGATTATGCCAGGTCCACGGCTTAAATGGCTTAACTGTTTCGTAATATCTTAATTCAATGTTTTCATGCGAGGCCAATGCATAACGGGCATTGCTTAATTGACCTCTGAGTCCATGAGATATTCCATCCAGAAGGACTCGGACTTTGACACCTCTGTCAGCCGCTTCGATCAAGGCTCCAAGAAAAAGTTCGGTTGATTTGCCTTTTCCAAAAGCATAGTAGGCAATATCGATTGAATGCTGGGCTTCCTGGATCATACGCATCCGGGCGAGTCCCGACTCATAACCGTCTTCGAGAAGCAGGACACGATCCACGGTGGATTCCTTCTCTCCCATATATGCACTTACCTGCTTTATCGGCCTATTTTCTTCTTTTTCTGCTTTTGGGAAAAGAACCACTGCCGTCACCACTACATAAAGGAAATATAATAGAAGAATGAACAGAAATCCTTTTATTGCTTTTTTACAGTCATTGAGCACTCCCCCCATCAAGCGATATTTTATTACTATTCGTAATATGCAAAGACTCTATTCAACATCTGCATGTTTGATAAATCTGACTTGTTAGGGAGTGATGCCACGTACCCATTTTGCTTGAATATGGGTGGAACTTGGTGCACTTTTTTACCTTTTAAATGTGACAAAGTGGTGAACATGAAAGCAGTTGCATAATATGATATAGAAGGAGGGATTTCATGCTTAAACAACCTGATAGAATAAGTATCTTCAATTATTGTTTTGCATTAGGGGTATCAGAAGTTTTCTTTTTATCCAGCTTTTATCTTTCCATTCTTGACGTTTCATTATTTGCGATCGCTTTACCATTTTCCGCTTTATTTCTAATGTTCTCCTTGTACCTATTCCTTCGAACGCACAAAGCAGTAAAGACCTTACCCAACCAAGAGGAAAGAAGAAGGGAAATTCATGCATTCTATCATCAATCTTTCGGGATTTTCACGATCATTTTTTTCACTTTACTTTTTGTCGCTTTAGCCTATATTCCCTTGCTGGAAAACGGAGGGCATTTCTATCTACTTTATTGTTTACCGATGGCTTTGCTTTGTATGATCCCGTCGATTGTATCTTATAAAGGGATGAAATTATTCAAACCGGAAGCCGGCGGGAAATTAACGAAAATCTAATTTGGCACCAAAAGCTACGTTAATCAAAGAGCTCCCCAAGGAAACTCTTGAAAGTACGTAAAGGAACCAATCGATGCCCTTTCCATGTTTTTTAGTTGAATGTATAGGCAAAATGAGGATATAATAATGATAACTAACATATAAAAAAAAAAGACACTGGTTAAACCAGCGTCTTAATGAACAGCAAACTGCATAAAGAGCAGCGGCTTTCTGTGGTAAGTCAGTAGCTACTCAATCATGAAAGTAACCCTTTTCCTACATACATCTGGCCGGATGGTATGGAGGGGGTTACTTTTTTAATGTAACCGCGATTATTGCGACGATTAAAGAAGCGAATGAAATCATTAGCATCAGTCCGTCCATAATAGAAATCACCAGCGCGACACCCCCTTTCTGAAAAGGAGTGACCGCTGCCCACTATACCAAATTGCTGTCCATTTACTATTATATCTATATTTACTTGTTATTTATAGCCAAAAATGGATGTATTTAGTCTTCTTATTATTTCATGCCTTACATAAAAAAAATCCCACATAAAGTGAGAACATTCTTTGCATGTATATCCTTTTATTGTTCCACTACACGGCCATCTTTATAAATATGGAACCACCCAATCGTTCCTGTGCCGCCTTGATCGATCCAATCTTTATTAGCTGCTTTATAGTTGTAATAGGATTTTCCTTTGCCATCTTTCAGCAATCTGCCATCACCGCTGAATACGATCTTGTTACCCAGTTTCTTCTTCCCTAACGCGACCGCGTCTTTCTCCGTGAACTGTCTTCTTTCCACCTTATTTTCATCTAAAGCCGCCCATGTCAGCGGTCCGACGATACCATCTGAAGCTAAGTTATGATCCACTTGAAACTCCCTTACCACATTTTGTGTTTGCGTACCAAAAATCCCATCAACGCCTACATTATATTTAACATCTTTAAGGCTTTGCTGTAAGTCTCTTACATAACTCGAACGTGAGCCTTTCCTGAGGGTCGGGCGCGTTTCCGCCTTCTTTTCGATTTTCTCCTTTGAAGCTGCGTGGGTAATTGAAGGTCCCGCTCCTAGTGGGGCCAACATCAGGGCAACTGTTGGAATAATGACCAATAATTTTTTCTTCAACACATATAACCTCCATTCATATGAACACTCCTGCAGGTTTCTGACACTTCCCTTGGAGCCCATTCATTATAACGTATGGAGTTATTTTATTGGTGTTTTATTACTTAAATTATAAAAAATGGTAAATACGATTCATAGTGTGCATGAAGCTTATATGATGGAGGTCCCTTTTCTTGACTAAAACAAAATAATCCCCTAAAAGGGGGATTACTTTGTTTTAGTGATCTTATGGCTGTTGTTGATTCTGCCCTTGTATCCCAGTTCCCATGCCCATCAGGTTAGTGGCAAGCGGAACCATATTTTTCATTTTTCCGCCATTTCCACTCAACATTTGATAAGTAGCGATACCTACTCCGACCGAAGCGACAACTGGCAAAATTTTATTCATGTTTGCCCTCATTAACATCACCTTATTTAATATATTTTTGTTCATTTCCTGAACTCTTATATCTTGTTCAAAAAAAACCAAAAAATTCAAGATGTTTGTTACCGAAACAATTCGTAATAAAAATACGTTTTAAAGGGAAAATTCTTTCAGGAGGGATATTATGCAAGTACTCTTGGAATGAGGTGAATATTCATGCCAATGTTAGATGTGGACGGTATTAGCTTGTATTATTCCGTTAAGGGAAAAGGGGTTCCTATTGTCTTTATTCATCCTCCAGTACTGACAGGTGTTAATTTCCAATACCAAATGGAAGAACTATCGAAAGAGTTCAAAGTTATCACATTTGATATTAGGGGGCACGGAAGAAGTCAGTATTCAAGACTGCCAGTAACGTATCCCCTGATTATAGAAGATATCAAACATCTGTTGGATCATTTGAAAATAAAAAAAGCTATCATATGCGGTTACTCGACCGGCGGCTCCATCGTATTGGAATATTTGCTGACTTGTAGCGATAGGGCTCTAGGAGGCATTGTAATAAGTGGAATGTCAGAAGTGAGGGATAAATATTTAAAGCAAAAGATTTCTTTAGGCATATCACTTGCAAATAAAGACGCAGTTCCAATTCTTGCGCTTTCCATTTCATGGAGCAATTCAAATACAGGAAAGTTGTTCAACGAAATGTTTAATGACGCCCTAAAGGGAGATGCCCGAAATATCGGGCAGTATTACCATTATAGTTTGCATTATAACTGTACAAACCAGCTAGAGAAAATCAACCTGCCCATTTTACTGATCTATGGTAAAAAAGATAAACCATTGCATCATTACGCTAATTTATTGCATGAAAAATTGCCATGTACGGAATTAAAATTCATTGAACATGCCAAGCATCAGATCCCTACAAAAGCGGCTAATGGTTTAAATGAAAGCATTAAGCGTTTTATCCATACACGAACTGTTTGATTCGATCAACTGATAAATTTAATGGAGTGAAAAAAATTGGGAAGAGATAAAAGCATACTGATTCATTTATTATTACTATTGCTAGTCACTGCCGTTCTTATTTGGTCAGTCATTAAGCCTGAAGGATACTTGATATGGACAATGGAAGTCCTTCCTGCCGTTGTGTTTCTGATCTTTGTACTTGCTACATATAATAAATTCCGCCTCACTACATTATCCTATTTCATTATTGCCGTCCTTTCAATCACCATGTTCATCGGTGCCCATTATACGTACTCAAAAGTCCCTCTGTTTAATTGGCTAAAAGATCATTACGATCTAACCCGGAACCATTATGATCGGTTTGGGCATTTCCTGAAAGGTTTATTTGCGATTGTGATTAGAGAAATAGTAATACGGAAAACCCCTCTAAAAAAAGGATCGTGGTTATTTGCTGTTACATTAAGTTTTGCGCTTGCCATTGGAGCCTTATACGAAATCATCGAATGGATATCTGCCATCATTTCTAAAGGCGGAAAAGCTTCAAAAGAATTTTTAGGAACACAAGGTGATATTTGGGACGCACAATGGGATATGTCGTTAACATTAATCGGCTCCATCATTGTCTTGTTCACCTTGTCCAAACTTCATGACAAGCTGTTACGAAAAGATAAAAATCATGCAGAAAAAACCGAAATCAAATAATCGATTTCGGTTTTCATTTTTAGCCAGTCATGATTGTACTTGCTTACTTCCCTTTTTTTCTTTGATGGCTTTTTGATCGATTTTTGTATAGATGCGTTCCACTTCCATTTTGTCATGCAACAGAAGCTCGCGGTTTTCTTTTAGCAGTTCAGTATAAGATTTCCTTCTCCTAGACATTTTTTAATTCACCTCTCAAGTGATTGAATTCCTTTTGTAAAACAACTATCGGAAGCTCGTATAGTTGTTTATTATATTTTTTAAAAATCCCTAATTTCAGAAGTTCTTGTATAAGTTCCTCTTTTTTTGCTTCTCCCTTTGCACTTAATTGGGTAATCATCAAGGACCCTCCTTAACAAAAATGCTGACTTTTGGTATTTTGGGCTGCCTAGCATCCGATCCCACATGAAGAATCTCCACTTCTTCCTATTGCTTCCCCATATAAGGGCATGCTCTGCAAAGTCTTCACATTTCCTTAATCGTTCGTATGTACTGCTATCCTGGTGTATTTTCAATACCCGATCATATACATCAAATCCAACTTGCTTCATTTTATCGGAAAGAGTATCTATCGCGGCGCAAGGTTTCGAATGGGTCAAGTCGCCGGCACCAAAAAATGCGACTTTCACTCCAGCAAAGTCCACCTGGTCAATTTCTTCATAAAACTCGTGTGCTTCATACGGTAAATCTTCAAGATTCCATGTATATAAACCAATAAAGGCCAAATCAAAATCCTTTAAAGCATCAACTTCAACAGTATCCAATCTTTCCATATATACTTCACAGCCGACAGCCTTCATTCTATTCTTTATGTTTATAGCCATATTCTCGGTATTACCGGATAAACTGACATAACCAATGAATACCTTCATCTATATCACTTCCTAATTGAGAATTACTTTCATTACACATATCACTATAAATGAAAATGATTCTCATTGTCAATTATTTACCTTCACTATTATATGCAGGATGAATATCGGCAACGCACATTTTCGCTTCACCTTCCCTGTATCTGTAATGCTTCTGGAACGTTTCTTCAAATAAAAAGAGCACGTTTTACTCATTAAGAGTAAACGCGCTCTTGGTTAATCTAGTATCCCAAATCCTAAAATTTTGAATTAATAAAATTTAACAATATCCTCGAAAGGCAGGAGCGTTTTTTCTCCTGGTTGTTCATTCGGCTCACCAAATGGCATTTGAGCTATCAGCGACCATTTCCCTGGAAGATCCCAAGTCTTCATCACTTCTTCATCTATGATGGGATTATAATGTTGTAAAGATGCCCCTATACCTTCCGCTGATAAAGTCATCCATACTGCATACTGAAGCATAGCATTTCCTTGATGGGACCAATATGGAAACTGTTCTTTATAGGAGGGTGCTTTTTCTTGCATTTGTTCTATTGTTTCTTGATTTTCAAAGAATAGAAGGGTACCCACTCCATCACGGAATCCCTGTAATCGTTCTGCTGTTGCCGCAAAGCTCTCTTCCGGAACGCGGGAACGAAGTGTTTCTTTTACAATATCCCAGAACTTTTCATGCTCGTCATCCATCACTACTACCACTCGTCCACTTTGCATATTAAATGAAGTTGGTGCATGTAAAGCCGTTTTCAATACTTCAATCATTCTTTCTTTCGTAATATTTTCGTTCTTTTTCACCTTACGGATGGAACGACGATTGATAATTGCTTCTTTTAAATTTGTTGTAGTTGCTGACATTTTGATTCCTCCAAATTATGATGTTTTTAATTTTTGGCTGTTTTCGCTTACTTTGTTGCTATTTTCCAAGTAAAGCGGTGTGGTTTATTTCCCCTCCAATGCTCGCTTTCCGCGGGGCGGGCGGTGAGCCTCCTCGGCGTGAACGCCTGTGGGGTCTCACCTGTCCCGCTGCTCCCGCAGGAGTCTCGCACTTGCGCTCCAATCAACCTTAAATCGTTTCGTTTTAAAAACAACAATCTTTACGAAAAGAGCCTAATTTTTTTAATCCTCAGAAGGTTTTTAGCAATTCCCCTTGCCATCACATTGCAAGCCCTCAAATTCATTCCGTTCATTTTTTGCTTCTTCCTTCTCAATGACTTGCGCTAACCTTTCTTTGCTGGCTAGTCCTTGAATAACTTCATCACCAATAATAAACGTCGGGACAGCCCTGATATCCGCTTCTTCATAAGCATGTTTCAGTGCTTCTTGGTGCACTTCCCGATACTTTCGTGACACTAATGCTTCTCTAAAAGCATCTATAGGAAGTTCAACTTCACCCGCTAATTTTGTCAATACTTCAATATCTTCAATATTTTGTTCCTCTTGAAAAAACGCTGTAAATACTCTGTTGTGGAACTCATTCCCTTTTCCGTGCTCCTTTGCAAAATGGCAGCCTTCGAACGCCAAATGTGTATATGGATGCGGGGAGACACGGGGTAAACGCATATCCACTCCCAGTTTTTTCGCAGCAGGAAGAATGTAGGAATCCCATGAATTCAACTTATCGGGTTCATTCCACGGATCAATTTTGGAATATGGACTCGGACGCAATTCAAATGGCATCCATTCCACTTCTACATCCTTTTCCTTTACGATTTCGTCCAAAGGACCTTTACCTAAAAAACAAAATGGACATATAAAATCAGAATACGCTTTAATTTTCACTGTCATTATATATTCCCTCACTTTTCATCATTGGCTAAACTTGTAATCAAACCAGTTACAACACAAACCAAAAAAATATTTCATTAGCTGTAATCATTTTAGTTACAGGTTGAAATAAAGTCAACCATTATTTTAAAAAAACTAAAAAACATGTACCATTTTACAGAAAAAAAAGTTTGTAAAGAAAGCGTTGCTTTCTCTACAAACTTTTTTTTTATTACATCTCGATTTGTTCGTTTACGGGTTCCCTCTTTTTCTTTCTTTGTTTTTTCGATTTTTTATAGTACAGCAATTCGTATATACATGGAATGACGATAAGTGTGAGCAGGGTAGACACGGCTAACCCGCCAATGACAACGATCGCTAAACTTTGTGAAACCAAGCTTCCTGTTTCGGCCTTTTTATATAATAGGGGCAGCATGGCACAAATCGTGGCTACAGCCGTCATTATGATCGGACGGAATCTAGTGGCTGCCGCTTCGACGATCGCATCACGGATAATCATTTTTTCTTCGTTTTGTTTGACTCGATCCAGAAGCACAATCGCGTTTGTCACAACAATTCCAATTAACATGAGAGCACCCAGCAGTGCTGTAATATCGACTGGAATTCGACTGATAACCAATCCTAATACCGCTCCAATGGCAGCGAATGGCAAGGAAAATAGAATGGCGATCGGCGCTTTGATCGATTTGAATGTTATAACCATGATTAAAAAGACAATGCCGATCGATATTAACATCGTAAGGAACAAATCGGAAAAATCGTCTGTTTGCTGAGCACTGGCTCCCCCGACTACAATATCTACATCATTCGGAATATCAAGTCCTTTGTTCTTCTCTTTATCTCCAAATATCTCAAGATTTATTTTGCTTGCAATTTCGGAAAGCTTAGTCGGATCGACCGTTGCCGTCAATTGAAGATACGTTTCCCCATCTTTATGGAACTGAGTTGTTGCACTCTCTTCGCTCTTTAAAGAAGCGACCTTTGACACAGGGGCTAGACCGCCATCTGTCATGATCGGAATGCGTTTTAAATCCTCTGGTTTTTTAGGATCTAAGATTGGTTCAAGGACGACAGGTGTCTGCTTATCCTGTAAAGTTATATTGCCGATAGGCGTTTTATTAAGCATGATACCTAATTGTTGACCGATTTGTTCTGTATTGCCTTTAGCCGGATCTACCTTGAATGAATAAATGGTTTTCTTTTCGTCTTGGTTCGTTGTTACTTCTTCAATTCCTTTAATATCCTGTATACTTTCTTTGACCTTATTGGCCGTCAGTTCCAAATCTTCAACATTACTGCCGATCACATCTATCGTAATGTTCGTCTTTGATGCCCCCATCATAAATGAAGAGGCTTGGGCCGTAAGCTTCGCATCGGGATAGTTTTCTTGTTCCTTTTCCATCTTCTTTAGGATCGCATCTACATTTGCTTTATCCTTCACCAGTAGGCCGAAAATCGCTTCTGTAGGTGATGCGACTTCACCATATTGCGCCATCTCGGCAGAGTTTCCCAATTGCATGAAAATATTATCCACTTCACTCATATCCTGCATCGTTTCTTCGAGTTCAATCGCCTTTTCCTTCACTTTTTCATAGGGCTGATCATTTGGATAAGTTAATGTCACGGAAACATAGTCTGCTGAAGAATTATCAATCGCCCCTTTTGGCATGGCAAAATATGTACCAATGGAACCGACAAACAACAGCATGGCAATAATCAAGACAACCCACTTATGGTTTAGTGACCAAGTAACCAGCTTGGTAAAACGCTTGGCCGGGCGATGTTTTGGCAGCTCCGTCCTTTTCAGCAATCCTGCACTCATTAACGGAACAACTGTTAATGCCACGATTAAAGAGGCCAGCAAAGAATAAGTGACAGTCAAAGCGAAAGGAAGAAGAAACTCTTGTAGCCCTCCATTCAATAAAGCAACCGGCAAGAAAACGGCTACAGTCGTAAGGGTTGAAGCTGTTATCGCCACTCCCACTTCTTTAGTGGCACCCATCACCAATTCAATTGAAATCTTCTCCTGCTGCATTTTCCGGAAAATATTTTCAATAACAACAATGCTATCGTCCACCAAGCGCCCGATCGCTACAGCGACACCGCCCAGTGTCAAAATATTCAGCGTCACTCCCGACAATGACAGCAAAAATAACGTAAAGCCAAGAGATAGCGGTATGGATACGATTGTAATGAATGTGGATCGTACATTCCGTAAAAAGACCATGATTACTATCGTGGCGAATAGCGCACCTAGCAGAACTTCCTTTACCATCGTCTGAACGGAAGTCTCCACCATATCAGCTGTAGATAAATAAATGGTCGATTTTTGGTCACTATACTTTTCATTAATTTCCTTAGCTACTTTTTCAACCTCTTTACTAATTGTGACGGCATTTGATTGACTGTCCTTGATAATGCTTAAATCAATGCTTTCCTCCCCGTTAAAACGGCTGATGAGGTTGCCATCCTTCGTTTCTTCAACTTTTGCTATCTCTCCAAGAGTGACATTTGGAGTGACCTTTAACGCTTTTAATTTTTCAATACTCGTTAAATCCCCGATAACCTTGATGTTACTTGCCTTCCCATCAATCACTTTTTCACCTACGGCCAAAGCTGCATTCTGACCGTTAAGGACGCTCATGACATCTTGAATGGAGACTTTCTTTTTAGCCAATTCCTCATTATCCACCTTGACTGAAAGAACGGATTGGGAAACTCCAAATGTCTGTACATCCGAAACCCCTTTAATATCTTTATACAGAGGCTCTAATTCTTTCTTGGTAAAGTCTATATTTTCAGCTGTTAATCCATCCTTAAAAGTAACGGAAACAAATGAAATGGGAATCATTGATGTATTTAACTGTGTAACAGTAGGCTTTGCCATGCTTTGTGGCAATGCTACACTGCCTAAAGCCTCTTGAACATCAAGTTTCGCTTGTTTCATATCCGATCCGGCTTCAAAGAATAGATCTACTTTTGAAAATCCATCTCCCGTGGTGGAGTATATTGAACTCTTTCCCTTAACTCCAGTTACTGCCCTTTCAATCGGATCTGTAACTTGCGCTTCCATCGTTTTCGAATCGGTGCCCTGCCCCATTGTGATAATCGTAACTTGTGGATTATCAGCAGATGGTAAAAATTCCATCGGCAGTTTAAAATAACTGACAACTCCTATCAACAAAATAAAAATGGTTACCAATGATACGGCAGCCTTGTTCTTAAATGACCACTTAGTAAAAAACTCCACGTGCTAATCACCCCTGAATATAATTTAAAAGAAAATAATTCCATTTCAAATCTTACCATATATTACTAATATTGGAGTGTTAATTTTTTATTGATTTTTATTTTTTTTTATGTTTCTCAAAACAGAGCACATTTTTCCACAAAAAAAGGCTGCCGCAGCAGCACCCAGTTTTTAGACAAAAGGAGTTCTTTCTAAATGTTAAAACAAAGTTGATTGGAACGTAAGGTACGAGACTCCTGCGGGAAAAGCGTGGCCAGGGGAGACCCCGCTGGCGCGAAGCGTCGAGGAGGCTCCCGGACCGCCCGCGGAAAGCGAGTGCCTGGAGTGGAAATAAACATTTGTATTTTACAAACCCTCAAAAAAACTGCAGACAAAAGGTGTTCTATCTTACTGTTAAAACAAAGTGATTGGAACGTAAGGTACGAGACTCCTGCTTAGAAAAGCGTGGCCAGGGGAGACTCCGCTGGCGCGAAGCGTCGAGGAGGCTCCCGGACCGCCCGCGGAAAGCGAGTGCCTGGAGTGGAAATAAACATTTGTATTTTACAAACCCTCAAAAAAACTGCAGACAAAAGGTGTTCTATCTTACTGTTAAAACAAAGTGATTGGAACGTAAGGTACGAGACTCCTGCGGGAAAAGCGTGGCCAGGGGAGACCCCGCTGGCGCGAAGCGTCGAGGAGGCTCCCGGACCGCCCGCGGAAAGCGAGTGCCTGGAGTGGAAATAAACATTTGTATTTTACAAACCCTCAAAAAAACTGCAGACAAAAGGTGTTCTATCTTACTGTTAAAACAAAGTGATTGGAACGTAAGGTACGAGACTCCTGAGGGAAAAGCGTGGCCAGGGGAGACTCCGCTGGCGCGAAGCGTCGAGGAGGCTCCCGGACCGCCCGCGGAAAGGAGTGCCCTACGTTCCAATCAACGTTCAAATAGCACATAAAAAAATGTAAACAAACTCGATTATTTATATCTCTTGAAAAAAAGCATAGCGATAGCCAAAACCATTACACCGATAAGCAATAACGGGCCGATGCCCGAGCTATACACGAAGTATACCTTGATGTGGCGAAAAATGAGCACGACAAGAAATAGGAATAACAGGAAGCTCAAAAGGATGATCAGAGCGGTATTTTTATTCCGATACAAGTAACCAGCCCCATTTTGATAGCTTTATTTACACTTAGGAAAAATTCATGCGAATGCATGCCCTTAAAACGGATTCCGTTAAGAAACAATATGCAGACCACGTTTTGTACTATTCTGTATATCAATTAAAAAAGGGCTGCCGCAGCAACCCTTTTCTTCGAAAATCGTACATACGGTAAAAATGAAACTACATTTCTTGAAGTTCATTGACCGTTATAAATGTATACCCTTCGTTCGTTAACTCTTGCAAGATCCCTTCAATCGCTTGAAGTTCTTTACCCGTATCATCATACATTGGATGCATCAGGATGATCGAACCTGGTTTTATATTTTCCTTCACATACTTCACTTTGTCAGAAGCGGAAGTGTAATAGCTATCTGGTTCCAGATTCCAGGTAATGGTCTCTCTATCATTTTCATTTAAATAATAAGGCAGACCCATGATTTTTTTCCCGTTTGGTGGCCGGACGTCAATTTCACCCTTATATCCGGAGTCCTGAATTAATTTGTCCGTTTTCTCGATTTCCGCCTTGATAAAAGAAGGCGATTTAAAAACCATTCGCTTGTGGGAATACGTGTGATTCCCAATCTGATGTCCTGCTTCCGCTATTTTTCCAGCTTCCTCTGGGTATTTTTCGATTTCGTTACCAATCAGGAAGAAAGTAGCTTTTACATCGTATTTATCCAATAATGGAAGGATCTGATTCACATTCTTCGATGGGCCATCATCAAATGTCAAAGCGACCACTTTTTCATTCGTCTCGACATTATCCGTCAATCCTCCGAATACCTGATATGTTCTCGAATTCATTAATTTATACGTACCAAGCAATAGCAGGAAAACAACCACGATTCCCAATCCAATGAATGTCAGTTTCTTTTTCATGCAAATACCTATCTTTCTATAAGTTTTTTAATCCAATGACCTATTATAGCAAATCACTGAACGAAAACACTTATTGTTCCCTTCCGTCACTTTACATGTATCAATTCAATACGCTCACACACAAGCAGCATATCTTCTTTAAAGGTGTGGCCGATTTTGCCCAATTCTTCTTTCAGCCATTTTTCATGAGCATCCCACCAGTATGCATAGGTTCGATCGCCTTCCCCTTCTGCAATCGCAAACTCTTCACTCACTTCATTCATGGGCAATACTTCGACTTTCACTGTTTGGATGATGGCTAAGGGTTCATCCTCACTACTTAAAATAATGCTGTAATCACCTACGGATGGTAATGGTTCATGTTCCTCTTCATAAAAAACATAACCAGAGCACGTAGCCGTTTTTATCCCATCCATCACTAATTGAGCCAACTGATCGGGATCAGCCCCGAATTGCCATGCACTGACTGCCTGGGGTTTTTCTTCATCTTTCCCCTGCCAAAATTGATTCCAATATAATTCCGCTTTGACATTCATTCTATGATTCTCCATTCTGTTTTTAGCTGCCCGTGATGCATCACGAAAGGTCCATTTGGTTTCAATCTATCTCTACGCCCTTTTATTTCCAATGATATCCAAATACTAATTTATTCTACGGGGCAATTCTATTTCACCCGTTAACAACAAGGTGATGACGATAACCCAAAATATAAAGAATGACGAGGAAAAAACCAAAGAAATGATCGGAATCACTTTTTTCTCCGTTTTCTTCAAAATTCCTATGACAGAGAGGACGATGCCTGCAATCGTAAGGAAAAAAGTTATATAATCACCCGTCATGCTCCCGATATTTGCCATTCTAATAGGTGTAATAAAAACAGTAAAAAAGCAAATGATTCCAATGATGAATGACGTGAAACTAATTACACCGTACCTCTTCTGAATACATGCTTCGTTTTCCATCGAGCACACCCTTTCATCAGATCCTGCACATCTATTAATATCTCAAACATAATTTTAACATATAATACCAGACGAATTGTTGTGCATAGAAAAAGGGGTCAAAAGACGGTGAATCAAAGCTTCATTTTCATCCCTTCATGAGTGGCTTTAAATCCTAAACGTTCATAAAATCGCAGTGTTTCTTCCCGCTTTTTATCGGTCGTCAGCTGAATGATATGGCAGCCACGCTTCCTGGCACGGTCAATCGCATATTGAATCAACTTGCTTCCAATGCCTTTCCCCCGTTCTGAAGATGCCGTCCGAACCCCTTCGATCGTTGCTCTCCAACCGCCTTGATGGGTAATATATGGAGTGAACGTGATTTGCTGCACCCCGACGATTTCCTCACCAAGACATGCTACGATCAATTCATTATTGTCATCTGCATCAATGGATGCAAATGCTTTTAGATAGCTTTCAGGAAGGGGATTTTCATAGCGTTCCCTTTCCCTCCCCAATACATCATCCGCCAGCATCCGCACTATTTCACTTAAGTCTTTTACTGTCGCATTCCTGAATGTGACCATGATATCCCTCCTGTACAGTTTTGCCCTTTTTTCGTCATGATGGAAAACCGATCGTCCATTAATAATTTCAACTAAAAGTTAGGCTGTCCTCTTTTCTGGAGGAAAAATAATGACAGTTTTATAATTGGACCAACAAAAAAAGGATCCCTTTTAAAAGGAAGTCCTTCTTAAGTAAATCATTATTAGGTAATTGGCGCAGGATTGAACAGGGCCAAATCATTATGCAGTCCCCAATGCTCTGCCCAGGTTTTCTTTTTACCGCTGGCCACTTCCAAAATGAGGTGAAATATTTCCCATCCGACATCCTCTATGGTTGCTTCACCTGTAGCGATAGTTCCTGCATTTATATCAATCAGATCTTTCCATTGCTCGGTCAATGTATTTCGTGTAGATACTTTGATGACGGAAGCCATTGCCAGATTATAAGGTGTGCCTCTTCCAGTTGTAAAAACTTGAAGGTGCATGCCGGAAGCGAGCTGCAGCGTTCCGCAAACGAAGTCACTAGCTGGTGTAGCTGCAAAAATCAGCCCTTTTTCCGTTGCTTTTTCACCTGGGGCCAGTACGCCTGAAATGGGGCTGCCTCCGGATTTGGCAATGGAGCCTAATGATTTTTCCACTACATTGGCCAATCCGCCTTTTTTGTTTCCTGGCGACGGATTGGCACTTCGATCGGCATCACCTAAAGCAAGGTAGTTATCATACCAATCCATTTCCTTTATTAAAGCTCTCCCCACTTCTTCATTCACTGCACGGGGCGTCAATAGATGAATCGCATCCCGCACTTCTGTGACCTCAGAAAATAGAACGGTTGCCCCTGCTCTAACTAACAGATCTGTAGCATATCCTACTGCAGGGTTAGCTGTCACACCGGAAAATGCATCACTTCCTCCGCACTGCGTGCCGATGACTAATTCGGAAACCGGAAACGTCTCCCGCTGCCTGCGGTTCAACTTGATTAAGCGTTCCTCGGCCATTTCCATAATGGATTGGACCATTCCCGCAAATCCCTGCTGATCCTGAAGGGAAATGATATCTGAATCGTCCCCGCTTGGATTTATTCTCATTGGAGACAGTTTTTCACACCCCAATCCGACTACCAAGGCTTCCCCGCCGAAATTCGGGTGTTTCGCAAGGTTCTGTATCGTGCGAATGGGAATAACCGCTTCCGGTGCATTGATTGCAACTCCGCACCCATAGTTGTGATTTATGGCGACAACATCATCAACATTGTGATACTTCGGGAGAAGCTCTTTTTTTATCCGGTTCACGACGAAATCCAGCACGCCCACTACACATTGAACGCTTGTTGTAATGCCTAATATATTCTTGGTTCCAACACTGCCATCTTCATTGCGGAATCCTTGAAATGTATATCCTTCAAGCGGGGGTAAAGCTTCGGGTATATCATTCGCCACCGGCAGTTCCTTTAAATCCGGAGAAGCCGGAAGCATCACCAGTGACTCGTCAATCCAACAGCCCTTACTGATTGATTCAGCCGCATGACCGATAACTTCCCCATAGCGGATGATGGCTTCATTCTCGTCTATATCCATCAAAGCCACTTTGTGTCCTTGTGGTACTCTTTCTTTCAATTCAAGCCCACAAGGGAAAACGGTTCCTTGATCCAAGCCCCCCGTATTAACCACGATGGCGACATTGTCCGACCTATTTACCTTAATATAAAGCGGTACCTCCGTCAGTTGCGTTTTCGTATCCACTTTACCAACCCTTTCCATATAATAAAGCTAGCATGCTTGTCTGTTATGGATATACATGTTGCTTTTTAAATAAGAATCTTCATTTTTCAAAAGTTCGTTTTCTTTTCTTCTGTTAATTTTTATCTATCAATACGATTCTTTCAGGTTTATTTACTATGAAAATGTAGGATAGAGCTCCTATGAACAATACACTGGCAACAAAGATCAGGGCACCGCTAAAGGAATTTGTTTTGGCTAAAATAAAGCCGATGACAAGTGGTGTTACAATACCTGCGATATTACCAATGGTATTAAAAATACCGCCAGTTAAACCAATAAGTTCTTTTGGTGCCATATCACCGACAAGTGACCATGTGAGACCTGCCAAACCTTTTGCGAAAAAGGCAATGGACATGATTAGGATAAGAAGAAAAATATTTGAAGTGAAGTTAGCCAATACGATCGTGCTGGATAAAAGAAACCCAGTGATGATCGGTGTTTTACGTGCAACAGCGAGCGATTTTCCTTTTTTCAATAATATGTCGGAAATGATCCCGCCAACGATACCTCCAAAAAATGCCCCTATATAAGGTACCGATGCTGCAAATCCTGTTTGAATTAGAGATAAACCCTTCTCCGTTACTAGATATGTAGGGAACCACGTCAAGAAAAACCAAACAATTGTATTCAACGCATACTGGCCAATATAAATTCCGACCATTTGTCTGTTTGACAACAAAAGACGGATATCAGACCAGTTCACTTTTCTTTTTTCTTCTTTATTTGCTAACCCTCCACCAGAATTAATATAATCGATTTCAGCTTGATTTACACGTGGATGGTTGTATGGTTCACGTACAAATGCAAACCATAAAATGGCTACAAAGATACCTGCTCCTCCTGCAACAAAGAAAACATCGTGCCAGCCAAACTCTTGTAATATCCATGCCATGACTGGCGTGAAAAGTGCCAATCCAAAATATTGTGCGGAGTTATAAATCGATACCGCCCGTCCGCGTTCATGTTGTGGAAACCACATCGTCGTCAATCTGCTATTCCCTGGAAAAGATGGAGCTTCAGTAATCCCAACCAAGAATCTTAAAATGAATAATCCAAGTAAGGTGCTGATAAACCCTTGAAAAAAGGTGAATGTGGACCATAATAATAATGCAACACCATAAACTTTACGTGCTCCAAATCGATCCAGTAACCAACCTCCTGGAATGTTAAATGCAGTATATGCCCAGTTAAAGGCCGAAAAAGCAACACCTAATTTCACGGCATCGAAGGCAAGGTCTTCTTTCATTACTGGAGCAGCTATACCCAAGGCAGAACGGTCAATATAATTAATGACGGTCACGATAAATAACATGGCAAGTATCGTAAAACGCACATTGGTTTTTTTAGGAGATTCAGTCTCATTGCTGATGCGTTGAGCACCGCTGCTGTTCATAAGCTCCCTCCTTTTATTCTTAATTTTCAGGTAATGCGGTTTCAGTTTAATGCCTTTGGAATTGTAATAAAGTAAGGGCTTACAATTCATGTATTTTTAGCAACTACCATGAGTAGAATGCTAATATTTTCATCTTTAATAGATTGAGATATTCATTCTTTTACTCATGGTAATTACCCATACATTTAAATCGAAAAGTTTATCTCACCATACATGGTTTTTTAGAGTTATATTTCCACTCTTTAATTAGATACTGCATGGAAGTTGAATCATCACGATCATGATATGGCAGACTACGATATAATTCATTTGCTTTCATCACTTTATCCATATTTATTTCTACACCTAAACCAGGTTTATCAGGCAGTTTAATCATTCCATCTTTAATTTGTAATGAATCATCACATAATTCTTGGCCATCTTGCCAAATATAGTGTGTATCGATTGGTGAAATATTTCCTGGCGCAGCAGCTGCTACTTGTGTAAATGCCGCCAATGTAATATCAAAGTGGTTATTGGAATGCGACCCCCATGTTAAGCCCCAATCATTTAATACATGCGCCATACGAATACTGCCATTCAATGTCCAGAAATGCGGGTCAGCCAACACAATATCGACTGCTCTAAGTGCTGCTGCATGATGGAATTGACGCCAATTTGTCGCAATCATATTTGTAGCAACAGGCAGACCGGTTGCAATCTTGAATTCAGCCATTATTTCACGGCTGGAGAATCCCGCTTCAGGACCACACGGATCTTCAATATAGGCAAGTATATCTCCTTTACCTTTGCAAAGCTTAATGGCTTCTTCCAGTGACCAAGCACCATTTGGATCAAGATTAATTCTAGAATCAGGGAATGCTTCATGTAAAGCTTGAATCGCTTCCATTTCTTCTTCTCCACGAAGCACTCCACCTTTTAATTTGAAACTCTTGAATCCATAACGATCTTCAGCTGCTTTTGCTTGAGCGACAATTCCTTCAGCTGTTAACGTTTCAATTCGTCTAACGCGATCCCAATCATCCTTAAAATGTGTTTCACGTAAATAATCAAGATTGAGTTTTTCCATATCCGCGATATAGAATAAATAGCCTAAGAAAGGAACTTCTGTACGTTGAATACCTCCATCGCCAAGTAGCGCGGCAATTGGTTTATTAACAAATTTACCAAGCAAGTCCATCATGGCGCATTCAACAGCAGCTTCCGCTTGCACAACAAATTTTAAATTGGCTAAATTCAATCCTTGTAACCCTTCACCAGAGTCACCTTTTATATTCAAACCACCTTTACGTATTGCCGTAATACAACCTCTATAATCGGCAATCTCTTGCCCTACCACAAATGGACGATAACTTTCTATCATTCTGGTAATATCATCGCCGCCATGAATCTCACCGATACCCGTATTCCCCGTTTCATCTTCTAAAATAACAATATTACGAGTGAAATAAGGAGCATGACAGCCACTTAGTGTGAGCAGGGCACTATCATGGCCTGCCACTGGAATAACCTTCATATCTGTAATAATTGGCGATCCCTGCGATTTCATTATTTAACTTCCTTCCAGATTTATTAACTTCATAAGTTCTTTCATCATTAATTCGAAAGCGTTATCCATTGATCGCATTCACGTTATATTATTTTACAAACACCGTTTTAATGGATGTAAAAAACTCTTTTGCGGCTTCTCCTTGTTCCCTGGAGTGGGAGCTGGAGTTTTTCATGCCGCCAAATGGCGCCTGCAATTCAACGCCTGCGCTCTCAGCATTGACCCTGATCAATCCGGCTTCCATATCGTTAACAAATGATAGCAAATGTTGGATATTGGCAGTGAAAATCGAAGCACTAAGGCCATATTCGACGCTGTTCGCAAGTTGCAGGGCTTCTTCGACAGAATCAGCTTTCAATAAAGCAATCACCGGGCCAAAAATTTCTTCCTGTACAATTGCCATATCTGACGTGCAGTTATCAAAAATCGTAGGCTCTACATAAAAGCCATTAGCCTGAGTGCCTTCTTCAGCACGCTTTCCGCCAGTTAGAAGTGTAGCGCCTTCTTCGACTCCTTTTTCGATATAGGAAAGAACCGTTTTTAATTGATTTTCACTGGCGCATGGCCCCATCCATGTCCCGCTGTCCAATCCATCCCCGATGGAAATACCTTTCGTTTCTTTCACCAGCAGCTGCTTGAACTCTTCATAAACTTCAGCTGCAACGATGACGCGGCTTGTCGCGGTACATTTTTGCCCCGTCGAGCGAAACGCGCCTGTAATGACTGCTTCTACAGCCAGATTTAGATCCGCATCCGCTGCAACGATTACCGGGTTTTTCCCGCCCATTTCAAGCTGGTATTTCGCTCCGCGTGCTAACGCCGCTTGTCCAATCCTTTTGCCAACCCCGTTTGAGCCGGTAAAGGTAATGCCGTTTATATCTTCGTGATCGGCGATGCCCTGCCCGATGACACTGCCCGGCCCTGTGACCATATTGATAACACCCGCCGGTAAACCTGCTTCTTCAAAACACTCCATGATCTTCGCACAGGTGATGGCCGTCTCGGTGGCTGGCTTCACCACAATCGTATTCCCATAAACGAGAGCAGGAGCCATCTTCCAGATCGGGATGGCGATCGGGAAATTCCAAGGTGTAATGACGCCCACGACACCAAGCGGGACGCGCGTCGTGAACATAAGCGCTGAACTGTCGGTCGATGGAATGACATCCCCCACTTTACGCATTCCTTCTCCTGCATAGTATTTCAGGATCGCAATACCGCGTGCCGTTTCCCCTTTTGTTTCAGCAAAGGTCTTACCCATTTCCCGTGTTGCACATTCTGAGATTTCATCAATCCGCTTTTCAAGAATATGCGCCACTTTATATAGATACTCCCCGCGCTCTGAACCAGCTAGTTTGCGCCATTTGTCTTTCGCCTTTTTCGCCGCTTCCACAGCCAGGTTCAAATCTTCCTTGGCAGATTTCTGTACATATCCGACAACTGCCTGATTATCTGCCGGGTTTAAACTTTTTTCAACTTCATTTGAAATGGAAGCAACCCATTCACCGTTAATATAGTTAAGATACGTTTTTGTTTGAACTGTAGTTATCATATATAATCCCGCCCTTATTAGATTGATTGAATTGGTGTTTCTTTTGGAAAACGATCTAAAGCATTCTCTAATATCGTTTGCATTTCTGCATAATGTTCTTTTTCCACTGGAAGAATTGGTAATCTGACTGTTTGCCCAACCGGCATTCCCATGATCTCCATACCTGCTTTAATGAGAGAAACGGCATACCCTTTTCGCTGACGGCGAATATTGTTGATTGGCATGATGACCTGTTGGTAAATTTCTTTGACCGTTTCTTGATCTCCGCTCAAAATGCCATTATAGAATTTCCGTGAGATGTGCGGGATGTAATTGGATATCGCGGATGAGTAAGAGTCAAAGCCAAGTGGAACGTAGGCCGACATGGTAACTTCCGCAAGCGGCATTCCGTTCAGCCAGCCGAAACGCTTTCCGAAAGTTTGTGTAAGGAGTCCATTCAACTCCATATTGCCTAGACCGTCTTTGACGCCGACCACCTGCGGGACCTCCGCAAGCGCTTCCAAAGTTGAAATTGAAAGTGAAACATTATCACGCTGATATACGATGGAATTTAAGTCCGTACTCTCTGCGATAGCTTTGAAATAAGCCGCCAGACCTGCCTGTTCTCCAGTAACAAGATATGGAGGTAATATTAAATATCCGTCTGCCCCTCTATCCGCTGATATTCTGGCAAGTTCCAGGGAAGTTTGAATATTCCCGCCTACCCCTGTGTATACAGGGACTTTACCAGCCGTAACGGATACGGCTACCTCTACCATCGCTTCATATTCCTCTTTACTTAACGATGGATATTCCGCTGCTGCGCATGCTACGAAAATAGCCTCGAGTCCCTCATCCAGTAAAAATTGGATATTTTGGGCGAGTGCTTGTTCATCAAGCTTGTTACTCGTTGTAAATGGTGCTACGGGAAATCCGAGAATCCCTTTAGGCGCCTTGCGAATTTTATTCATTTTCTATTCCTCCTTGTGTATTATTGTTTTATTGTAAGACAAATATACCGTCTGGTCAATCGTATTTTTTTTATTTTCTGAAAAATCGGGCATCACCTCATCCCACAATAATTTCGCTTCTAATATATACAAAAAAACACGATAATTAAGGTGCTAAACATGAAAAACGATTTATGAAAAAAGCCATTGACAAACAATTTTATTTGTCTTACCATTGGACAAAACTAAATATTAAGAATTTTCACGAAGGGAGAAGCGGTCAACATTGTAAGCGGTATCAACTAAAAACTATAATTAAATACGTTTAAGGAAGTGAGTATATGAACGCTGAAGAAAAAGTTTTTCAAGCATCTCCTAAACTGCCAAATGCCCAGAAAAAAACACGGACACGATGGTTCATTGTCTTCATGCTCTTTTTGGTTACCGCCCTGAATTATGCAGATCGTGCGACGCTATCAATAGCAGGTACGGACATGTCTGGTCAGCTTGGTCTCGATTCAGTCATGATGGGCTATGTTTTCTCCGCTTTTGCATGGTCTTACGTAGCTGGACAAATTCCGGGCGGATGGCTTTTGGACCGTTTTGGCTCAAAAAAAGTTTACTTTTGGAGTATCACGCTATGGTCCACCTTTACGCTTTTACAAGGATTTATCGGATTTCTCGGTTCTGCCGGAACGGCTGTCATGGTATTGTTCGGACTGCGTTTTTTAGTTGGATTGGCAGAGGCTCCTTCCTTCCCGGCCAACAGCCGCATCGTTGCTACCTGGTTCCCAAGCCATGAACGCGGAACCGCGGCTGCCACTTTCAATTCAGCCCAGTATTTTGCAACCGTTCTCTTTGCACCGATCATGGGCTACATTACGTATAAATTTGGTTGGGAATACGTCTTCTTCTTTATGGGCGCTTTAGGAATCATCGTTGCTTTCTTCTGGCTGAAAACGATATATGGCCCAAAGGAACATCCGCGCATCAACAAAGCTGAGCTTGAATATATCGAAGCAGGCGGCGCTTTGATCAATATGGATCAAACCTCTAAAAATAAGGAAGAAAAGAAAGGCGTCAACTGGAATCATATTAAGCAGCTTTTATCAAACCGCATGCTGTTAGGTGTTTATCTCGGACAATATTGCATTACGACGTTAACGTACTTTTTCCTTACATGGTTTCCTGTGTACCTTGTACAAGAAAGAGGCATGACCATTCTTGAAGTTGGGCTCGTCGCTTCCCTTCCGGCCATTTGTGGATTTTTTGGCGGCATTCTCGGAGGGACATTCTCGGATTTCTTGCTACGGAAGGGATTCTCATTGACTGTCGCCCGAAAATTGCCAATTGTAGTTGGGATGCTTCTATCGATGAGCTTGGTGGCTGCAAACTATGTAGATACGGAATGGGTTATCATTTTCGTTATGGCCCTAGCGTTTTTCGGTAAAGGATTCGGGGCACTCGGCTGGGCGGTAGTGGCCGATACCTCACCAAAGGAAATGTCCGGTGTCAGTGGCGGGCTTTTCAACACATTCGGTAACATCGCAGGCATCACAACACCCATTATCATCGGATACATCATTGCCACGACAGGATCATTTAATGGGGCGCTAGTCTTCGTATGTGCCAATGCTCTTGTCGCGATTTGCAGCTATTTATTCCTTGTTGGTGAAATTAAACGTGTAGAGTTAAAATCATAGTTAACTAAATATTCTGGCAGGGGGAAGAATCATGAACAATCAAATGCTTAAGGATAATGTAAAAATCGGAACACCGGTAATTTCAGAAATGAGCGTCATTCCAGTTGCAGGCCATGACGGCATGCTGCTGAACTTGAGTGGTGCCCATGCTCCTTATTTCACCCGGAACATTGTCATTTTGAAAGATAATGCGGGTAATACGGGTGTAGGTGAAGTTCCTGGAGGCGAAAAAATTCGCCAAACACTCGAAGATGCCAAACAATTGGTTGTCGGCCAGTCCATTGGGACATACAACAACATTCTGAATACCATCCGTAAGCAGTTTGCGGACCGGGATGCTGGAGGCCGCGGCCTTCAGACGTTCGATCTCCGTATAGCCATCCATGCCGTAACAGCATTGGAAGCGGCACTTCTGGATTTAGTCGGCCAATATTTAGGTGTTCCAGTTGCAGCCCTTCTCGGAGAAGGACAGCAGCGTGATAAGGTGGAAATGCTGGGCTACTTATTTTATGTAGGTGACCGCAATAAAACGGATCTTGGTTATTTAAGCGAGCCTGAAGCGGCAGATGACTGGATTCGCCTTCGTCATGAGGAAGCGCTCACACCTGAATCGATTGTCCGCTTGGCAGAAGCCGCCCACTCTCGCTATGGATTCAATGACTTTAAACTGAAAGGCGGGGTTTTGCGCGGGGAAGAAGAAATCGAAGCGGTGACGGCACTTGCGGAACGCTTCCCTGAAGCCAGGATCACCCTTGACCCAAATGGAGGCTGGCTGCTTAAGGATGCGATTGAACTTTGCCGGGATCAACATCATGTTTTAGCCTATGCGGAAGATCCATGCGGAGCGGAAAATGGTTTTTCCGCCCGGGAAATCATGACGGAATTCAGGCGCGCAACGGGCCTTCCGACCGCTACCAATATGATTGCAACGGACTGGAGGCAAATGGGGCACTCCATTCAACTTCAATCCGTGGACATCCCACTTGCCGATCCGCATTTTTGGACGATGCAAGGCTCCGTCCGTGTCGCTCAAATGTGCAACGACTGGGGATTGACATGGGGATCACATTCGAATAATCACTTTGACATTTCACTTGCCATGTTTACACACGTTGCTGCAGCCGCACCAGGAAAAATCACTGCGATCGATACCCACTGGATTTGGCAGGATGGGCAGCGTTTGACGAAAGAACCTTTTAAAATTGTCGGCGGAATGGTCGATGTCCCTTCCAAACCAGGACTCGGAATTGAAGTGGATATGGAACAAATCGAGAAGGCACATCAGCTTTATAAACAAAAAGGACTTGGTGCCCGTGATGATTCAATGGCGATGCAATACCTGATTTCCGGATGGGAGTTCAATCCAAAATCACCTTGCCTTGTCAGATGATTTTTTCCAACTATGCGTGCGTCTCTCTCTTTAGAGCGGCGCATTTTACTTTTTTTGGGCATAGATCTTCTCTTCCTCACATGCAAATAAGTGTATTATATTATATAATTAGTCTTACAGTATGAATACATATGGGATTTAACAGAAAAGGGGTTACACAATGGAAGAATCGTCAAAGAAATTAGGCGTACAATCGGTACATCGCAACACTCTTTCACAACAAGTCGTGGATCAAATCGTGCACCTGCTCGTCAGCGGACAAATGAAAGCGGGCGACAAATTGCCTCCTGAAATGGAACTTATGAAAGAACTTGAAGTAAGCCGGCCTGTTTTACGGGAGGCGCTCAGTGCACTTGATACACTAGGTGTCATTACACGAAAAACGCGAGAAGGAACCTTTTTTAACGATAAAATCGGTACACATCCATTCTCTGTCATGCTGGCGCTGGCTACGGATAATTTACCAGCGATCATCGAAGCGCGAATGGCATTGGAGTTGGGATTGGTAACAATGGCTGCCGAGAAGATCACAGACGAACAACTGGAGAAACTGCAAGTTACGATTGACACGATTGCCAATAGTGAAGACAACGATTATGGAGAGGCCGATAAAGAATTCCACAAGATCATTGCTTTAAGTGCGAACAATCCCATTATCGAAGGCATGATCGATTCCTTATTGATTACCCATAATAAAATAAATAGCCTGATACAATTCAGGGAACGGGAACTGACTGTAAAGTATCATAAAGCCATATATGCGGCTCTTGCAGCACATGATCCACACGAAGCATTCAGCCAAATGTACAAGCACCTTGATTACGTACGTCAGAAAGTCCTTCAATATTCTCACGCAAATTAATATTTCGTTTGTGTGGAAGGTGAAAGTAATCGCAGCAAACTAATGGATCACTCAATGATCCAATTTCATAGGGAAAGTGGATTTTTTTGGGACCTATAATGCTTCCAAGATTTCAGAGTTCAACTTATCTTTTAAATCCAATTGATAGCATATTCTTTTTGAAAAAAAACTGGATAGTAGTTGAACTATCCAGCCCTCACTTATCCACTTTCGATTGAAATGAAAATGTTCCCCGCTGAAGGCGAAATCTTCCCCTTGCAAATTGTTGGCGAAGCACAATCCCCATCAATGCTCCACTCAAAAAAAAATGCATCCTGCTTGTTAGCAGGAATGCATGTGTCAGTCCCAAGTTCTTGACCATCCTCTTTTTAATTTACGCTTAATACGCACTCCAACCAGCATCTGCCGTGATGACAGTGCCATTAACAAAACTGGAATCGTCTGAAGCAAGGAACAAAGCCACTTTAGCGATTTCCTCAGGTTTGCCATTGCGTGGATTGATGGCCATACCCAATTGTTGGCGGGAGAAGCCAAACTCATTGATATTCGTCATGCTGGAACCGATATTGGTTTCAACTCCGCCTGGTGCTATTGCATTGCAGCGAATCCCTTTATTGGCATACATGAAGCCCGTGTTTTTTGTGAACCCAACCACTGCATGCTTAGAGGCAGTGTATGCTGCGCCTGCTCGGGCACCGTACAAACCGCCAGCAGAAGCAATATTGATGATGACCCCTTTTTGTTTTTCTAAAAAGATCGGCAATACCTTTCTAGTCGAACGCATGACGCTTGTCGTGTTAATGGCAAAAATCCGATCCCATCTAGAATCTTCTATGTCTCCAGCAGGTTCCATGCCATCCATGATACCCGCGTTATTCACTAAAATATCCACCGTGCCATACGTACTTACCGTGGTATCGATCAAATGTTGAATATCTTCCTCCACCGCTACGTTCGTTTTAATGGCAAAGGCCATTCCGCCATTCGCTTTTATTTCTTCCACCGTCTCGTTCGCGCCATCAAGATTCAAATCCGATACGACGACTTTAGCCCCTTCTCTAGCATAATCTATAGCAATTTGTTTCCCCATGCCAGATGCTGCGCCTGTCACTACTGCAACTTTGTCTTGTAATTTCATTTGAACTCCCCCATTCACTCTATTGAAGTGATACTTATTGTACAGATGTTCATTTACTAACTTCCTTTATAGTATAATTAGTTTCAATAGGCTTATACAATCAGCAAATGATGATCTCGATGTTGAACAATGAACAGAAAGTGTTCATTATGTTCATTAAAAGTACAATAACGAACAAAGGGTGAAGAAAATGTCCAATAATAATACTGGGATTGATAGGAGGATCAGGAAATCCAAACTGGCTTTGAAAGAATCTCTCATATCATTAATGCAACACAAGGATTTCAGGGATATATCGATTACTGACATTGTAGAACGCGCCGACCTTAATCGGGGTACATTTTACAAACACTATCAGTACAAAGAGGAACTGCTTGAAGAGGTCATGGAGGATGTAATTGCCGATTTGATCATATCTTACCGGGAACCTTATAAAAACGTTGAAACTTTCACCATCAATGAACTCACGGCTTCAGTGATCAAAATATTTGAACATGTAGCTAACTATGCAAACATTTATACCCTCATCCTAAAGTCGAATGCATGGCCTACATTACTGGAAAGGATTTGTAATGAATTAAAGAAACTTCCATTGGAAGACCTGGAAGATTACCGGCCGAATCCTAAGATCAATACAGAACTTGCCTCCAGTTATCAGGCATATGCGATCTTAGGCATGATCATCGAATGGGTCAACACCGGCTTTAAATACAGCGCTGACTATATGGCTGAACAGTTACTGGAAATCATTAATAATAAATCGGTAAATGCCGTCTATAAAATAAACCATACATTTAAGCAGAAATAAGAGGGCTGCATCGGCAACCCTCCAATCTCATTAAAGCGCCTGCCCTTTGGAAAGAAACCTTGTTACGGCAGCCAGGAAAGCTGATAAATTATCTTCATGCACAAAGTGTCCTGCATCCTCTATCGTCACCAATTCGCAATTCGGAATAAGCTCGGAGACTTCCTGCAATATATTTTGGGGTATATGGCTCGACCCGCCCCCTATAACAAGCGTCGGCATCATAATATCGGTAAGACGCGCCCACCATTCGGGATTGGGTTCATTAAGCTGCTGTATTATCGATGGCACAACCTGCCAATCAAACGGCAGAGGGCCAGAAGGTTGGGAGGGAACCTCAATTGGTTCATCCGAGAAAGGTGGAGGCGTATCTTCGACAATCAGCCTATCTATCCTCGAAGGAAAAGTTTGCGAGAAAAGATAGGAAACTGTCCCCCCCATGGAATGCCCTATTAGCGAAAATCTTCCCAAATTCAGCGCATCCGCAAAATGACGCAAATCATCGCGCATCAATTCGAATGTGTATGTATTGGTTCTCTCACTCCCACCGTGTCCCCGTTGATCTAAAGCTAATACACGATAATTTTCTCCTAATGCGGCAGCCACTTGATCCCATGATTCTGCACTTTTACCCATCGCGTGCAGAACAACAAGCGGTGGTGCAGAAACATCCCCGCTCTCCCGGTATTGAAACGTTTGTCCATTCCATTCAATTTGATTAACCCGTATTTCCATCTCCATTCATCTCCCAGGATCGGAATTGGTCAAACCCGATCTATTTAAGAAAACCTCCTAAAATACTATGTTCACGATAATTAAATTATACTTTTTATGCCTTGACCCATTCATTAGCCCTAACAGCGATTCATTCCTGTCTTAATCCGATTATTTTGACCTTTACCATATTTATTCATCCTTTGGTCTGGCGGAGTTGGCGGCAGCGAAGTAATCCATGACAAATAACCTAAATTGCTTGGCTACTGGGGTGAAGTAGCGTTTTTCTGACCAGCCGAGCCCTATTGTTCTTTGACAAGCAGGTTCGGTTATCCGGATTTTATGGGATAATGACCCGGTTTGATGGAGCCATGTCAATTCGGATACGAAGGCGACTCCCAGCCCTTTCCTGACAAGGTCCGAGATGACAGCAGGTTCATCTCCTTCAAATGCAATGTGCTGGACGAATCCCGCTTCGAGGCAAAATTGGTCGGTGAGGCTGCGGAACCCGAAGCCTGTGTTCATACTGATGAATGGTTCATCTTTCACTTCTTGAAGTGTAATGCTTTCCCTGCCTGCCAACCGGTGATCGGGAGGCACAATCAAGTATATTTCTTCGGTGATCAGCGGTTCCCACTTTAAGTCCGGGCCTTCAATCGGAACGGATGATATGCAATAATCAATTTCTCCTTCTATTAGAAGCTGCTTCATGGATGATATGGATTTTAGGAATTGTTGAAAACGGACATCCGGGTATTGAGATAAAAATGTACCCAATAAATCAGGCAGGACCCTGGGAATGGTAACGGCCAAGGTGATGTTCTTTTGGTCTTGATCTGTTAATTCCACTATTTCGCGCCTCCCTTCATTCAGTTCCGCAAAAGCGCGTTCAACACGGTTCAAGAAAATTCGTCCTGCTGCATTGAGCTTGATTTTCCGGTGTTCCCTATCGAACAGTGCGACTCCCAAATCCTCTTCAAGCCGGGATATGGTTTTACTGAGGGATGGCTGAGCAATCTGAAGTTGTTCCGCAGCCTTTGTCATATGTTCCAGCCGTGCTACGGTTTGAAAGTACTGGAGCTGTAATATTTCCATTTTCCCACTCTTTTCACATAGATTTAAATCTATTATTACATAATCAATTATGTATTATACAGTATCTAAAAAAGCCATTATGATGAAATAATCTCTTAGTCAGAAAGGGCAGGCTCAAATAATGAAAGGTTTACAACTTGTATTTCAAGATATAAAAGCGATGTGGAAACATAAACACGGGAGAATCGCCTTGATTTTCCTTTTGGTCGTTCCATTGATTTACTCAGGTTTCTTCTTGGCAGGATATTGGAACCCTTATGGAAAGTTGGATCAGCTCCCTGTGGCAGTGGTCAATCTAGATCATGGTTCAAAAATGGACGATAAGCCAGTCGAGGCTGGAGAGGATTTCGTTGAACAATTGAAAAAGCAGAAAGAATTGGATTTTCACTTTGTCACGGCAAAGGAGGCAAATACGGGTCTTAAGGAAGGTACCTATTATATGGTAGTCACGATTCCGGAAGATTTTTCGCAAAATGTCACGACTTTAATGGATAAAAAACCGGAAACGGCTAAACTTTTGTATACTGTCAATCCAGGTAAGAACTTCGTTGCCTCACAGATCAGCTCTACTGCTGTTGAAAAGATGACTGCAAAAATCAACGCAAGCATCACGAAAGTCTATTCTGAAGGCATCCTTTCGAAATTCCAGGACGTTTCTAACGGCTTGGCGGATGCCGGGGCTGGAGCGGAAACGCTTCATCAAGGAACGGCGGATGCGAAAAACGGAACTGAGAAATTGAATGATGGCATTCAGGATTTGAATGATGGCGCCCAGAAGCTGCAAACAGGAAGCACCAAACTCTTGGATGGACAAGAAGCCTTAGCGGCTGGTGCGAAAGTATTAACATCAGGTTCCCAGACCTTGCATTCCGGCATGAAGCATCTATCTGATGCACATGACTCATTGGAAAATGGGATGAATGAAGTAAGTAAGGGTGTTGAGAAATGGTCAGCCGGAAATGCAAAATTGATGCAGGGGCAAGAACAGGCTGCCGATACAGCGAATACTCTAAAAAAACAATTGGATGCCTATTTGAAAAGTCATCCTGATGCAATAAAGGATCAAGACTTCAAGCATATCGTTGCCCTTTCAGAAGGTTTATCCAAAGCAGCCGCCACTTTACATGCCGGTCAAAAGCAATTGGGCGAAGGTGCTGTCAAAGTGGCTGATGGACAAGCAACCGTTCAAACCGGGATGAATGCTTTTGGAGATAAAATGGCACAAGCTACCTCGGGTGCCAAACAATTAAACGATGGTTCTGAAGAATTGGCGAATGGATTATTTAAATGGAAAAATGGTTTCTCCACTTTACATGACGGAATCGATTCGCTAGCTGGCGGAAGCAGCAGGCTAGCCAGTGGATCGACGGAACTTCAAGACGGACTGGCTGCACTGGAAACGGGTTCAAGCAAATTATCCACCAAGCTTAATGAAGCTGCCGATAAAACGGCCAGCCTTCAGTACGACGATTCGACAACTTCAATGTTCTCTGAACCCGTCCAATTGGTCCAATCCAATTTATCTGAAGTACCTAACTACGGAACCGGGATTGCTCCTTATTTTCTGTCGTTGGCCTTTTATGTAGGCGGCATCATGGCTTCCAATATCTTGCCGCTTGGCCGCAGGCAGAATCTTAAGGTTACCGGAACCGTTCATTTCACGAATAAATTAATGCTCGTATATGTAATCGGCTTGGTTCAGGCACTTCTAGTGGATGCAGTCGTCCTTCTCGGATTCCATTTACACGTGGCCAGTGTCCCTGTATTCATTCTATCAAGCATCATCGTTTCATTTACCTTCATGACATTCATTCTAATGTTGGTGACCGTATTCGGAGTGGTGGGCAAATTCGCAGCCGTGACCCTTCTCGTGTTCCAATTGGCGACCTGCGGTGGAACATTCCCAGGCGAACTGGGCATGTCATTATTGACGAAAATCGGTCAATTTTTACCTATGGCCCACTCATTAAAGGAACTTCAAGAGGTCATCTCATTAGGCGGCTGGGAAAACTTGCGAACGCAGATTTGGATCTTACTTGCCTATCTCGTTTCTGCAGCGATCATTGGCTGGATAGCCAGTCATATCCAGCATGCAAAAGTAACTTCAGAGGAAGTGACATCTTGATGTAAAAAAGCGCAGTGCAAATGGCACTGCGCTTTTTTTATATGGCTGTTTTCGCATACTTTGTTGCTATTTACCAAGTAAAGCGGTGTGGTTGATTTCCCCTCCAGATGCTCGCGTTCCGCGGGGCGGGCGGTGAGCCTCCTCGGCGTAAACGCCTGTGGGGTCTCACCTGTCCCGCTGCTCCCGCAGGAGTCTCGCACTTGCGCTCCAATCAACCTTAAATAGTATAGTTATTAAAAACAACAATCTTTTCGAAAAGAGCCTTTTATATACAAGTGAAAATCACATGGGTGAAACATACTGATTAAGTCGACTGAACTTAAAAGAAAAAGCCCTATGCTGCCTGAACGGTTCAGGTGGCATAGGGCCTTTTATTGTCTCATTTAAGCGGTTTGATCTTTTTTCGCAGCTGGTTTTTCTTCAGCCGGCCAAGCACGCTTAAGGAATAATGCCAGAATCAGCGCCACACCGGCAATGAAGGTAGATACAAAGAAGGAGAAGTTAATTCCATCCAGCATTGCCTGCATCCCGATTTGGGCTTTCATTTGGCCCATCATCTCAGCAGTGGGCTGGCTTGTTAATTTGCTCATCGCTTTCGTCATTAAATCTTCGGCAGTAGAAGCTGCACGGTTAGACATGACCGTAACGAGCAATGCCGTACCGATCGCACCGGAAATTTGGTTCAGTGTGTTATTCATCGCTGTACCGTGCGGATTCATGCGGGCTGGCAGCGAGTTCAAGCCATTTGTCATGATCGGCATCATGGACATTGACATCCCGAAGGAACGAACGGAAAACAGGATTACAATTTCTGTATACGTAGTTTCCATTGATAATTTACTTAGCAAATACGTAGTTACCACAGTGATAAGCAAACCGATTGAAGCAAGGATGCGGGCACCGAACTTATCGAAAAGCTTACCGGTAACCGGTGACATGAGGGCCATTAATAACGCACCTGGAAGCATCAGTAATCCAGAATCGAATGGTGAAATGCCACGTACTGTTTGTGTGTACATCGGAATTAAGATCATCCCCGAGAACATCGCCATGTTCAGTACGATTGAGATCGTTGCGGATAAAGCGAACATCGGGTGCTTGAAGATCCTGAACTCAAGCATTGGCGTTTCCATTTTAAGCTGGCGGGAAATGAAAAGGATCAGGGAAATGGCACCGACAATCAGTGTTCCATATACCCACGGGCTATCCCAACCCTTGCTGCCTGCCGAACTGAATCCGTAAAGCAGGCCTCCAAAGCCCAAGCTGGATAGGGTGACCGATAATTTATCGATCTTGATATCGACTTTTTCCTTGTGGTCTTTAAGTTTAAAGAAGCCGAAAATAAGCACTAGTAAAGCTAGCGGAGTAATGAAATGGAATAGCATTCTCCAATCATAATGTTCGATGATCCAGCCTGAAAGCGTCGGCCCGATTGCAGGGGCAAACATCATGACCAAACCGAATAGTCCCATTGCCGAGCCCCGTTTTTCAACAGGGAAAGAAGTTAAAAGTACGTTCATCAATAATGGCATCATGATTGCCGAACCGGCAGCCTGAACCATACGTGCGCTCAATAATAGCGGGAATACATGCGCTACACCAGCAACGATCGTCCCGATTGAGAATAGGAGCATGGCTGTCAGGAACAGATTACGCACAGAATATTTCCTTATTAAGAAGGCTGTTGTCGGAATCATGATTCCGTTCACGAGCATGTAGCCCGTTGTCAGCCATTGGACTGTGGAAGTCTCGATTCCCAGGTCTATTTGGATCGATGGCAGTGCAATATTTAAAAGGGTTGAATTCAGTATCGCTATGAACGCCCCGACCATCAGTATGGCCAAAATGCCATACGACCCCTTTTTCTCATTTGTTTGTGCAGTACTCACTTTTTATCTATTCCTCCATTCAAACTATTGGTTCATTTTATTATACGAGCGGTATATTCCAATCTCACAAAATCAATAATATACCCCTAGTTCATTTTTTGCAATAAAAATTTACTGGTTTAAATAAGGGTTTGTGCTGTGATGAAAAATAGAGTACGATTACATTTATACAAGCAGTATAATGAAAATAAGGTGATAATGATGAATAATCGAAGGCAGAATGTCATTGATACGGCTCATAAGCTGTTTATTGACAAGGGCTACCAAGCCACGTCCATCCAGGACATTCTAGATGGCAGCGGTATATCAAAAGGTACATTCTATAATTATTTCCCTTCGAAGGGTGAATTATTTATAGCCATTTTCCGTTCCTTCTATACAAAGATTCGCCATGACAGGGAAAAACTGTTGATTGGTCAAGATTCAGCCGATATTGGAATTTTCATCCGGCAGCTCGATTTGCAGATGATGGTGAACAAGCAAAGCAAATTGCTTATCCTGATCGAAGAAGTCCGTGTTTCCAACGATGAAGAATTAAAACAATTCATCAATAAGACGGTATTGTTGAACTTACGCTGGATGTATAGCCGTTTTATCGATATATTCGGGGAAAGCAAAAAACCCTATCTTTTGGATAGCGTCATCATCTTTCATTCGATGATGACCCACATGAATCACTTTAGCTATCGTGCTAATCCCGCCGGTACACCGGACATACAAATTATCCACTATTGCATGAACCGCATTGTCCATTTAGTCAATGAGGTGGCTGAAAGCGGGGAACAGATCATTGATCCGGAACTAATGGAAAAGTGGTTTCCGAACTTTACAAACCATCTTGATTCTTGCCATAATGATTTGCTTCATTCCACCACGGAATTGAAAAAAGCGATAAACAAAGCTTTTCCTTGCGATGAAGATCGAACAAGAGCCATTGAATTGATCGACTTTATCCAAGATGAGCTGATGCAGTCCGACAAGCCGCGAAAATTCTTGATAGAAAGTTTGCTGCACACTTTGAAGACTGGATATGCATCACAGGTCCAAGCACATATTGAGACTTTTGAAGAAAGCATCAATTCTTGCTTGAGCTGATGAAGATTGGAGATGCACACACCTGCCGAAAACGGCAGGTGTTTTTTTTATGGCTTTTTGAATTTGCCCTGTTTTAAAAAAAAGATTTGGTTTTATAAAAGGGTCCTAAGGAAACACTATCCTTATCATCATAAAGGGAGGTCTATCTACTTGAGTGTGAAAGAGAATGCTTTGTCCATACTGGCTCTGGGCGGAGTGAATGAAATCGGTAAAAACATGTACGTGGTTCAATATTCCAACGATATCGTCATAATTGATTGTGGTGCAAAGTTTCCTGATGAAAGTTTATTAGGAGTCGATTTGATCATTCCCGATATTTCCTTTCTTCAGGAGAATAAGGAGAAGATCCGCGCTTTAATTGTGACTCATGGGCATGAAGATCATATTGGCGGGATACCTTATTTCTTGAAAAAATTGAATGTACCCATTTATGCCACACGTTTAACACTTGGTTTGATTGAATTGAAGTTAAAAGAACATAACCTATTGGCTGATACGGAATTAATCCAGATCGATTCTGATTCAAGGTTGGAATTCGGGGAGATGGTTCTGGACTTTTTCAAAACGAATCACAGTATACCCGATTGCCTTGGAGTCACCATGCATACGCCAGAAGGCACGGTCGTTCATACAGGGGACTTTAAGTTTGACTTGACACCCATGAATGATCAGTACCCCGATATTCATAAAATGGCCAAAATCGGGAGTGAAGGTGTACTGGTTTTATTATCTGAAAGCACAAACGCCGAACGTCCCGGCTCAAGCCCCTCGGAGCATCTGGTTGGCAGCCATATTGAAGAAGCCTTCATGCAGGCAAAGCAGAAAGTCATTCTTTCGACCTTCGCTTCAAATGTCAATCGCGTTCAACAAGTTGTGAACGCTGCACAGAAGACAAACCGGAAACTCGCCCTGATTGGAAGAAGCATGGTTAACGTCGTATCAGTTGCCATTGAACGCGGCTACCTCGAGGTTCCTGATGGGATGCTTATCCAACCGCAAGAAGTGGATAAATATGCTCCTGAAAGGGTCGCGGTTTTATGTACAGGAAGTCAAGGAGAGCCATTTGCTGCACTTTCCCGCCTTTCCAGTTCGAATTATCGGGATATGAGTATATTGCCTGATGATACAGTGATCCTTGCCTCCACTCCAATACCCGGAAATGAACGGGATGTTTCACGTATCATCGACAACCTGTTTCAACTTGGTGCCAAAGTCATTTACGGTTCTGGGACTGTAACGGGCATGCATGTTTCCGGACATGCCTATCAGGAAGAATTAAAGCTCATGCTTACCTTGATGAAACCTAAGTATTTCATACCGATTCACGGTGAGTATCGGATGTTGCACCAGCATCGATTACTAGCCGAGTCTGTCGGAGTGGAGAAGGACCATACATTCATCATCAATAACGGCGATGTGGTGGATATTGAAAACTCCGTTGCCCGTCAAACGAGAAAGGTCGCTGCAGGCAATACCTTTGTTGATGGTGTTGGCGTTGGTGATGTTGGAGAAATCGTCCTGCGGGACCGTAAGCAGCTTTCCGAAGATGGAATGCTCGTGATCGTCATAACACTAAGCAAGACGGAAAGAAAAATCGTATCAGGACCTGATACCATTTCCCGGGGGTTTGTTTATGTTCAAAATTCCGAGGACCTGCTTAGACATGTGAACCGTCTTGTCACGAAAACGGTCAACGACTTACAAAGTGAAAAAATATACCGGTGGAACGTCATCAAGCAAACCATAAAGAAGGAACTGGGGCAATATCTCTTTACTCAAACTAAGAAAAAACCAATGATCCTTCCGATCATCATTGAGGTTTAGCGCCAAATCGAAAGGAACTCGACTTCGTATAGTCGAGTTCCCTTTTTCAATCAAGCCCTGATTTACTCGCTTTTGCGGCCATCGCCTTGTTCTTATTCCAAACCTTGAACTTCATGAAAACGGCGGCAAGACCGATGATCACGATGAATAAAAGGCTGATGAAAAACCCTGGACGTATCTCTTTTTCAAGCAGGGTGCCACTTACGGCGGCCAAAATTAAAAGAAGTCCGAAAACGGCCGTAATCTTACTCCACATCTTATTTTCCAAGATTTTGAATGAAGAGAGAATGATGAATGCCCAGTTGTACAAAAGTAATATTCCAGCGGATGTTGTAATGTATTCATAAATCTTGCCTGGCAGGAGCAAGGCAGTGATGATCGATCCTAAAAGTCCCAAGGCTCCAAGACCGAGTGAGGGCAGTGGAAGGTCCTTGAATTTCTTGATCTTTTGCATGAATAATGCGGGTGCATTCCCATCATTGGAGAGCGTTACCAATAGATTGGTGACCCCAAATAGTGAAGCGGTCATCGTCGAGAAACCGGCAATGATGATCGCACCATTAAAAACGTGCGGGAAAAATGCCAGGTGATAACTGTCCAATGCCGAAACGAATGGGCTTTCTTTTTCACTGAATGCTCCTAATGAAATCATGGTCACGGCTAACCCCAATGAAACCACATATATGATGGTAAGAACCAAGAGCATGATCGTCCCTGCCTTTGGCGCATCTTCCTTTTTCTTAAGCTGCATCGCCATCAGTCCAATGACCTCGATGCCTCCAAACGCATAAAAGGCATAGATAAGGGATGTCCAAAACCCTTTTAGTCCTTTTGGAAATAATTCATTGAACTTATTTGGAAATGAGGGCGGTTTCCCTCCATCAAGTCCAAACCAGCCGCAAATTGCACATATTGCAATAATGATGAACATTACGATCGCTGCCGTCTTAATTATCGCAAGTATATTTTCCACTCTGTCGAACCCTTTTGTTCCCAGCAATACCACCACGATCGAAACAATGGCAAAACCGGAGGCAAATAGCCACAGCGGGACCTTCGGGAACCAAAATTGAGATAATAGCGAAAGCGCAGTAAGCTGGCTTCCCATGATCAATATATTGGAGGACCAATAATTCCAGCCGCAGCTAAAGCCAGCCCATCTTCCAAATGCTTTATTGGCATAATAACAAAAAGATCCCTCTTGAGGATCGGCAGCCGTCATTTTAGCAAGCAGATTATAAACGATATAAGTACCTAGTGCAGCCAATACAAATGAAAATACAATGGATGGTCCCGTCGTTTTAATCCCTATGGTCGAACCAAGGAAATACCCTGTCCCGATCGTACAGCCAACACCGACCAATGATAACTGCCACCATTTCATATCGCCTTGTTGTTCACCAGATGCTTTGGAATCTTGAGCAGCCTTCCCTTTCGCTGAACTGCAATTGGCTTTTGTTGTCATAACATTACCCCCTTCCATCATTCATAGTGTTGATAATGCCACAATGAATTATGCAAGGAAGAAGTTTTCAAATACCCTGCCTTTTGTATTAACCTGAAGCATTCTGCTTTATGATATGATGGCGGAAATGCCTTGATATGCAAAATAAACACCAAAGCCGACCAATGATAATCCAGAGATGATTGAAATGGCCATTAAGCTTCTTTCATTTAAAAACCTGCGAAATCCATTCGTTAATGCCGCTACGAAAAAATCCCAGCAGGTAAGACCAAGAAAAATCATCCCGCTATAAATGAAAAGTTGGGATGTCCCATAGGTTGAAGCCGTTTTAGCTAAAACAGACCCATATATCCCCAACCAGAATAAAATGGATAATGGACTGGTCACTGACATGATGAATCCGGTCAAAAAACAGGAAATTAAAGAATCTCTATTCCTATATTGATTTAATAGTATCGTATTAACTCGTAAAACACTTTCGACCCCAGAATAAATAAGCACAAACCCGCCAAAAAGCCATAAAAAGATCTGGACGATCGGAATTTCTAAAAACCGTACCATACCCACATACACTAAAATCATGAACAAGGCATCTGCAATCATCGACCCTGCCCCAACGATCCAGGCATGCCAAAACCCGTTCTTGATTCCTTTATCGATACGAGCGGAATTGACCGGACCGATCGGTGCTGCAAGGGTTAGTCCTAAGAAAAAGTAACTCAGCAGTAAATGTACACTCAAAAAGCATCACTCCTTCGAGCCAGTTCATGACTTGTACATTCTATGTGACAACCCCCCGCCTATAACCTCATGAAAAAAAATTTTGCGAGTTACAAAACAAAAAAAGCCGTGGGAAAGCCCGGCTTTTTCGGGGAATTTCTATTGAAGCCTATTAGGCAGCAGCTTCTTTTTTGTCTGAACTAATGAATTTCAAAACAATCAAGACGATGCCTATGCCCATGATCCCTGTAATGATATAGCTCAAATTGAGATGATTTTTCATGACAAGGGACATGACCGGAGGGCCTGCCGCAACTCCGATGAACCTGGATGACATGTAGAAGGAGGTTATCGTCCCACGCTGTTCCTTTTTTATATTTTGAGTGATGATTGCGTCGAGTGTCGGCAATAACGCACCAATTGCTATGCCCGCCAAACTTGTTACGAGTAATAAAAGGAAAACTTTGTTTTTTGTAAAACCGACAAATACAAGGCTGATTGAAAGGACAATTATACTGATCATGATGATCTTTTTCATGATTGGTAATTCGCCCTTGATTTTTTTCCCGGCAACATAGGAAGACACACAAAGGAAAAATAGCGGGATCGCTATCACTAAACCTTTTTGGATTCCATGCAAATCATGGATTTTTTCCAAATTATCAGACAAAAAGAAAAGAACACCGAACAAAACCAACATGACAAATACACCAATCAGGAAAACTGTATATAACCATTTTCCTTCCTGCTTGAATATTTTTTTCGTATCATGCCAAAATTCCTTGAATTCCTTCGGATCATCCTTTTCCTTTGGTACCTTTATAAAGAAAAAGACCAAGACAATAGATATTAAACTGAAAAATGAAATCGAGAAGAATGGTAAAAACCAGATAAATGCAGCAAACAGGGAACCCAATATTGGACTAAGCACTTTCCCGAATGTATTCGAGGTTTCTATGATACCCAGACAAGAACTCGTTTTTTCATCATCATCCTTGTATAGATCCCCTACCAGAGGCAAAATGATGGGCGAGGCACCAGACGCCCCAATCCCCTGCAATACCCTTCCGATGATGATCCATGTATAGGGATTTTCCAATTTCCATGATGCATAACCTGCGACCAAGCCACCAATGAGGGCTAGGATCAGACTTGGCAGGATCACCATCTTCCGTCCGAATCGATCTGATAAATAACCTGCTATGGGAATTAAAAAAATGGATGCAACAGAATAGCTTGTTATCACCATGCTTGATTGAAATGAAGAGATCCCCACCTTATCCTCGAAAATGGGCAAAACCGGGATAAGCATTGAATTTCCAAGTGTCATCACCAATGGAATCGATGCCATACTGATCAGGCACCACACGCTTACATCTTTATTTTGCTTCTCATGACCTTCCATACTTACACTCCTCATCCATTATAAAAGCAACTAATTGCATAAAAGGTAACCATTTGTGAAACCAAATGTTTTGCATCATTTTTTAGATGTCTTAAATTATTATGTTATAGCATTGAAAGATTTATTCAGTAGCGCTTCACCCAAAATTACCCCTTTTGACCTTTAAAACAACAAACCCATTCTTTGTAAGAATGGGTTTCCCGCTTTCGTTTTCATAAAGGAAAAAATATTCTTCTCTTTTTTATCAATTGTCACGACTAGGCAGGCGCAAACCGGACCATGATTCACCAAATGTCCACTCAAAAAAGGACTAAAAAGGTGGTACAAGTCCAATTGTTTGAATACATTCAAATAAGCGAAGATGTATTAAACGATGAGGTGATGAATTGGGTGTTTTTTTCAGCTATGTATTATTAGGTTTATCACTGGCGGCTCCTATCGGTCCCATAAACGCTGCTCAATTGGACAAAGGAATTAAGAAGGGTTTTTGGCATGCCTGGATTTTTGGCTGGGGTGCCATTTTAGCGGATTTTGTTTTTATAGCCCTCGTCTTTTTCGGTGTCGTCCACTTTTTGGACAACTCCTTCATGAAGACATTTTTATGGCTTTTTGGGTTTTTCGTCCTGACCTATACCGGGATCGAAAGTCTGCTAAGTGCAGGTAAGATTGAAGTGAATGCACGAAAAGCGAAAGATTCCCTTTTCTCTTCATTCCTGACGGGATTCATCATGTCCCTTTCGAACCCTTTATCCATTTTGTTTTGGCTGGGTATTTATGGGTCCATTCTCGCAAACTCCGCTTCAAAATATGATATGGATCAGTTACTTATATACAGTTCAGGAATCCTTATCGGCCTCATAATCTGGGATTTCGCAATGGCCATCATCGCCAGCACCTTCAGACGCCTTTTATCCAAACCCATTCTAATGGGCATCTCCATCATTTCGGGTATATCCCTTATAGGGATCGGCATTTACTTTGCCATCCAAGCAGCCAAAGTTTTATTTACATAAGCATTACTCGTGAGATCGTATTAAATGGATAATCCCTGCTGTCGGCCGGGTATGGATTTGCAGATAAAACAAGACAGCCGGTTTATTCGGCTGTCTTGTTTTATCCAACCCTAATCCAATGCGCATTTACTCGTGATTTCTGCACATTTACTCGTGAATTACGCGCATTTACTCGTGAGATTCGGGCATTTACTCGTGAGTTCCGGATTAAGCTGCTTTTTTTGTTAGATGCTGCGTTCTTTTATTTGCTGGGCCATTCTCTTGATGAACGTTTCTATTGCGACATTTTCAACTTCTTGTTCCCCGTATTTCCGGACATTCACTTCATTTTCTTTCTCTTCTTTATCTCCAAGGACCAGCATATATGGAATTTTCCCCATCTGTGCTTCCCTGACTTTATACCCCAGCTTTTCATTCCGATCATCAATTTTCACTCTAATGCCTTGATTCTTCAGTTCTTTTTGAACCTTTAAACAATAATTCAAATGAACTTGTGAGACAGGGATGATCTGTGCTTGCACCGGGGCAAGCCATACCGGAAAAGCACCGGCAAAGTGTTCTATCAGGATTCCGAAAAAACGATCGATCGATCCAAAAATGGCACGATGAATGACGACCGGACGAACCTTTTCATTATTTTCATCGATGTAAGTCAGATCAAATTTGTCGGGCATTTGAAAATCAAGTTGGATTGTTGCACATTGGTGGCTCCGTTTTAATGCATCTTTAATATGAAAATCAATTTTCGGTCCATAAAATGCCCCGTCCCCTTCATTTACTTGATAATGTATCCCGATGCTTCCCAGAACATTTTTCAAGGCTGTTTCAGAAGCTTCCCATAGGGAGTCATCACCCATTGAATCCTCTGGACGCGTCGAGAGCTCCACGGAATACTCGAAACCAAAAGTACGATACACCTTATCAATCAGATGAAACACTTGTTTAATTTCACTTTCGATTTGATCCTGCCGAACATAAATGTGGGCATCATCCTGACAAAATGTACGGACACGCAGCATCCCGTTCAATGCACCGCTATATTCATGACGGTGGACTTGACCGAATTCGGCCATCCGGATGGGTAAATCCCTGTAAGAATAAAGGCTGTTTTTGAAAATAAGCATATGCCCCGGACAGTTCATTGGCTTCATCGCGAATTTTGTTTGGTCCACCTCAGTGAAGTACATATTCTCATGGTAATGATCCCAGTGACCCGATTGTTCCCATAACCGCTGGTTCATCATGAAAGGAGTCCGAACCTCGTCGTAATCAGCTTCAATCTGAAGCTCCCGCGAGAACTTCTCCAATTCATTTCTAACGATTTGCCCTTTCGGTAAATAAAATGGCATTCCAGGGGCTTCCTCCGAAAACATGAATAACTCCAGCTGTTTCCCTAATTTACGGTGATCGCGTTTGGCCGCTTCTTCCAGGAATTCAAAGTGTTCCTGTAGATCCTTCTTCTTTTGGAAAGCCACGCCATACACCCTTTGAAGAACTTCATTTTGATTGTCTCCCCGCCAATAGGCACCAGATACACGAGTCAATTTGAACGATTTTACAAATGATGTGGATGGAAGGTGCGGCCCTCTGCAAAGATCGACGAATTCCCCCTGTTTATAGAGCGTTAATTTTTCTCCATTTGGGATATTCTTTGCTATATCCAACTTGAATGACTCCCCTCTGCCCTCGAATAACTTCACAGCTTCCTCATAAGTCACTTCGCTCCTTTCGATTTCCAGATTTTCACTTATGATATGTTCCATCTCTTTTTCAATGGCTTGTAGGTCTTCTGAGCTCAAAGGATGGTCTAACTTAAAATCATAGTAAAAACCATTTTCCACGACTGGCCCCATTCCTAATTCCACATTCCGGTATAATCTTTTCACAGCCTGCGCCAAAACATGCGCCGCTGTATGTCGTAATACTTGTAATCCTTCATCCGAATCCAGAGTCAAGATCGACAATTCGGCATCCTCATTAAGCTTGTGACTTAGATCAACCAGTTGCTTATCCAGTTTGCCTGCCACTGCCTTTTTCCTTAAACTTGAGCTGATGGACCCTGCCACACTTTCCACTGTCATCCCTTGCGGATATTCCTTTTGCTGCCCATCCGGGAATTGAACTTTAATCATTTTTTCACCCATCACATAAACACCCCTTTTTTAGTAATAAAAAAACGCACTCATCCCTATATAAGGGACGAGTGCGTTTACCCGTGGTTCCACCCAATTTCCCATAAGCAAAAAACACTCATGGCTCTGGAGCTTGTAACGCAGCTTAGACGATATCAGTTACTCTTGTTCACCGATATAGCTCAAAGGCGGTAAATCAGTTTCCTAAGCCAGGAAGTTCGCAGCTGCCCTTCCCTCTCTGAAGACCGTAAAAATGATTCATGTCCTTATCATGGCAATATTTTTATATATAAAAAAACGCACCCATCCCTATATAAGGGACGAGTGCGTTTATACCCGTGGTTCCACCCAATTTCCCATAAGCAAAAAACACTCATGGCTCTGGAGCTTGTAACGCAGCTTAGACGGTACCAGTTACTCTTGTTCACCGATACAGCTCAAAGGCGGTAAATCAGTTTCCTAAGCCAGGAAGTTCGCAGCTGCCCTCCCCTCTCTGAAGACCGTAAAAATGATTCATGTCCTTATCATGGCAATAATTATAATAATAAAAAACGCACCCATCCCTAAGTAAGGGACGAGTGCGTTACCCGTGATTCCACCCAATTTCCCATAAGCAAGAAACACTTATGGCTCTGGAGCTTGTAACGCAGCTTAGACGATATCAGTTACTCTTGTTCGCCGATATAGCTCAAAGGCGGTAAATCAGTTTCCTAAGCCAGGAAGTTCGCAGCTGCCCTTCCCTCTCTGAAGACCGTAAAAATGATTCATGTCCTTATCAATGCTTCTAAAATGTAAATGGATTTTTATATTGTTATATATATTACAATATATTCCCATAAGTGACAACCTCAATTTTTTTAATTTCATTACAAACACCAAATTGGTATAATTAGTAAAAAAGGAGTCTCTATGAAAAGTTTAAGCAATTGGTCGATCGTATTTGCAGTGATTGGTATATTATCTTTTTGCTGTTCCTTTGCTTCACCAAAAGTCTCCGAGCTGCTTATGATTTCAGGATTCGGTGCGTTAGTTATTGGTATGTTATGCAGTTTCGGGGCCATATTTAAAAATGAAAAAGGAAAGTCGAAATTCTTGGCTGTTGCTGCATTCTTTCTTTTAAGTTTCATTCTCGTTTGGAATGACCCATTTCAAATTGTCAGGCTCTTGACCTGGATGAAAAATTAATCAAAATGAAAACCCGTTCGCCATGACGGGTTTTTTGAATACTTCAATCTTCCATCGTTAGACTTGAATTCTTTATTCTAAGCCATAGCGTAAGTCCAGTAATCCAGAGAATTAGCGCGCATCCAAAGCCGAGCAAAGATAACGGTGCAAGGATTTGATGCTCCCAAAACATGACAGTGTCTGGCACAATAAGCAATGTGATAAGCGCCAATAAACAGAGAAGCACTCCTGTTGCATAGTACACCTTGATTTGGAAAAGTGACGCCAAAGGTAAAAAATGAATCCCTACAATAATGGCGATGACTCCTGGTATAAGATCAGTCTGATTGATCAAGTTACAGATGACAATGGCAATCCCTATCAGCAACCCTTCGGCAATGAAGACCATATTAAACAAAAATCCGATACGCTTCAGACGCCTAGCCCCATCTTCTGAAACTTGATTGGACATTTTTTGTGATGCATGAATTAATGAAATACCTTCGATAACCATTATGATTCCTACGAATATGGCTGCGAGTTCCACGTAGGGAAACCCCCACCCCTGCAATCCCATTATACCGGTACCTGCCCACAGTGTACCGAAGACCGCCATGAAAATGACTCCAATTCCAGAACCGCGATACGCCTCTTTCATCCTCAGATTCCTTTCATCCACAGAATTAAAAGTACATAGATTAATAGTATTGCACACCTTCCCCAAATATTCAGTTATAAAAAATGATTTATTGCAAAAATTACCATAATGCGGATTTTAATAGATAATTACCGCTTTCGTCGATATAACTGGATTTCCGTCCGATATCGTCTAATTAGTGTCCAAAAAAAAACCTGAGTCCCCAAAGGGATCTCAGGTTTTTATCTATTCATGCCACATCCGATTTATCAAATTGACAATCTTTCAATGATATTAATTGGGTCTTGTGATAAATCTTGTATCCTAACCAGATCGCCAGGAATATCGGTAATCCGATATAGGAGACGGCGACGCCATACCAGTCGATGCTGCCGCTTAGGAATGCTTGATAGTTCTGCCCTGCTATGACACCCATGCAAAGCACGAATGAAAGAATCGGGCCGAGTGGAAACCATTTTGCTTTATATTTCAATTCGTTCAGGTCACCACCCTGTGCAACATAGGCACGTCTAAAGCGATAATGGCTGATTGCTATTCCAATCCAGGCGATGAAGCCGGTTAGCCCCGATGCATTCAATAGCCATGTAAATACATGGTCCCCCAAAATGGATGTCAAGAAGGCGAGCCCGCCAATTAATGTCGTTAGGATCAAAGCATTCATCGGGATTCCCCTGCGATTGACTTTGGCGAGGAATTGGGGAGCTTGTTTATCTTTCGCCATCGACCATAACATCCGCGTTGAAGCGTATAGTCCCGAGTTCCCGGCGGATAGTAAGGAAGTCAACACGACCGCATTCATGACGGATGCCGCGAATGCAAATCCTGCACGTTCAAACACAAGTGTGAAAGGGCTTACAGAAATGTTTTCGACATCCCCGTTCAGCAAACTTGGACTCGTGTACGGTATTAAGAGGCCGAGTATCAGGATGGCCCCGATGTAAAATAATAGGATGCGCCAAAATACTTGGCGGATCGCATTCGGAACATTTTTTTCGGGATTCTCACTTTCCCCGGCAGCAATACCAACCAGTTCCGTGCCTTGAAAAGAAAATCCCGCGATTAGAAAGATAGAGATGATCGATAAAAATCCTCCCTTGAATGGTGCCTCATCCATGGTGAAGTTTTCAAATCCGATCACCTTTCCACCAAAAATCCCCAATATGGTCAATAAACCAACAATGATGAAGCAAATGATGGCGATGACTTTTATTAAGGCAAACCAATATTCAGATTCACCATAGCTTTTAATGGAAAGGGCGTTGAGTGTGAAGACGATCCCAAGGAATAATGCACTCCATATAAGGCTGGGTACATCAGGGAGCCAGAATTTCATGATGATGGCAGCTGCAGCTACTTCCACGGCAAGGGTGACTGCCCAGTTAAACCAATAATTCCAGCCAAGTGCAAAGCCGAATGCGGGATCAACAAAGCGTGTGGCGTAGGTGGAAAATGATCCCGACACAGGCATATATGTCGCCATTTCCCCTAAGCTCGTCATAAGGAAATAAACCATGATTCCAATGCAGGCATAGGCAGCAAGGGCACCGCCTGGCCCCGCGCTCTGGATGGTTGCCCCGCTTGCCAGGAACAATCCGGTTCCTATTGAACCGCCAATGGCAATCATGGTCATATGCCTTGCTTTCAGTTTCCTTTTAACTGTCGGTTCTTGATTATCAATGAGATTCATGTCCATATGGTTCCTACCTCATTTTCTTTTAAAGTTAAAAGTTCAAGAAATAAAAGAGTTTTTAACAACCGCTTTGTGAAAGTCTTAATAGTTCGCTTCACTTGCTGGGATACTATCCAGTTTAATTGCCATTGCCTGGTATCGTCTCCTTTTTCCCGTCCTTGTTGACCCCATCTTGCTCAGGCTCCATTCCACACCATTGAATTAATGTAAGGGCAATGATTTCGGCTGTTGAGAACACGTTGTCGAGCAGGATGTATTCATTTGGATAGTGTGCAACCTCGGTCACTCCTGGCCCGAAAACGATTGCAGGCGTTTCACCGACATGTGTCAGCAATCCCCCATCCGTTCCCCAAGGGGAGGCTTCAATGACAGGGTCCTGTCCGGCAACTTGCCGATATTGATGAACAAGCGCATTCATCAGTTCATGCTCGACATCAATTGCTCCTGGAACCCAGCGTGCCCCGAACCATTCCAATACGGGCGGGTTTTCCTTGAACCATTGGTCCACTTCCCCAAGCTGCAATAACCAGGCGGCCATTTCGTCTTTCGCCTGCTCCATCGTCTCCTCCGGCGCAACGCCCATCCTTCCTTCGACTTTCACAAGGTCGGGAACGGATGACGGCCAATTGCCGCCTTCAATGACACCTAGATTGATCGGAATCGGTATAGGCGTGTTCTGATAAAGCGGATCACTGATACGTGCATTTCGCTTTTCTTCCAAGGCACGAATATGATTGATGACGGTCATGCTTTTTTCAATCGCACTAACGCCTTCATACCTTGTTCCGCCATGGGCTGACCGTCCTTTAACATGGATTCGGAACCACATCGAACCCTGCTGTTTCGGGAAGATCCTCATATTCGTCGGCTCAGGGATCAGGGCGGCATCAGCTTTATATCCCCTCAGGACGGCCGCCAATGTTCCGGCCCCGCCGCTTTCTTCTTCAATTACACTTTGAAAAATGACATCTCCCTTCAATTGGATGCCATTTTCCTTCAATGCCTGCATCGCAAGGATCAGCGATACATTTCCACCCTTCATATCGGTTACTCCGCGTCCAAACATCCTTCCATTCTTAATGGCTCCACTATATGGGTCGTCATCCCACTGATCCCGGTCCCCATCCGGAACCACATCGATGTGTCCGTTCAAAATGATGGAGCGTCCGCCTCCAGTCCCTTTCATGATACCTACCACATTGGGGCTGTTGGAAAATTCACTGCGTGGAGAATAGAAATAAGAATGTTTTTTCAGCTCGCCGCCGTCGGGTTCCCAACTATCGATCTGCAAACCCATTTCCTGCAGCTTTTGGGCGACGATGGCCTGTGCCCCTGCTTCATTTCCTTGCGTACTCGGGGCTTGTACCATTTTTTGCAATAAGTTTGTTCCTTCTTCCCGATGATCCTCTATCCATTGGTTTATCCGTTTTTGTATATCCGGCACATTTATCCTCCTTAATAACACATATTCTCATAGATTACAGAAAGCCCCATTCCACCTGCCATACACAACGTTACCATTCCGTACTTAACTTGTGAACGCAACATTTCATGCATCAGTGTGACTGTCAATTTTGCCCCTGTTGCTCCTACAGGGTGACCAAGTGCAATTGCCCCTCCATTGACATTGACAATATCCGGATTCAAATCTAACTCCTTGATCACTGCAAGTGCTTGGGCAGCAAAGGCTTCATTAAGTTCAATCAGTCCGATATCCTCTAACGATAGACCTGCTTTTGCCAATGCCTTTCGAGTCGCTGGTACGGGTCCAATCCCCATAACTCCAGGTTCAACTCCTGCACTGGCGAAAGCCTTTATTTTCAAGAGCGGTTTTAATCCCTTTTCTTCTGCTTGCTGCTTGGACATTAATAGTACAGCTGCAGCTCCATCGTTCATAGGACAGGCATTTCCTGCCGTAATGGTTCCTTCATTTTTGAATACTGCTGGAAGACTGGCTAGTTGATCTAGATGAATGTCCTCGCGTACCCCTTCGTCATGGTTGAAGATTTGAAGTCCTTTTCGATCCTTGATTTTAAGCGAAATAATTTCTCTATCAAAGCGCCCCTCTACTATAGCTTTCCAAGCCTTCTTGTGGCTTAGATAAGCAAATTGATCCTGTTCTTCACGACGGATACCGTATTTTTCAGCCAAGCGCTCGGCAGTTATTCCCATATGCTCATTTCCCAAGGAACATATTAATCCATCTGCCAGCAGGGCATCCTCCATCGTTACGTTTCCAAATTTACCGCCCCATCTATTTTTCACGATATAAGGCACATTGCTCATGCTCTCCACTCCGCCGGCAATGATTACGTCTTCTTGACCAGCAGCGATAGTTAAAGCGGCGTTGGTAATGGCCTTTAAACCTGATCCACATGCTTTGATTACAACGTGGCCTGGGACACTGTGTGGGAAACAAGCCATCTGCGACGAAATTCGCGCCGAGTTAAGTCCGCCTCCGTGGACATAGCCATGTCCGAATATCACTTCATTGACCTTTTCTTTATCTAACCCAGAATTATCCATTAAACCTTCCAATACTTGACGGCCCAATTCGGTAGCTTTAACATTCCGTAGTGATTTGCCAAAGGATCCAACTGCAGTTCGCGCCCCAGCAACGATGACAACCTCATTCATGCTTTTTCCTCCTCTTACCTATTCAATGGTGTTGACAGCAGCATGGATTTTCAACGTTGCCTCCGTATTCCTTATCACATCATCCACGGTATATGGCGCCATGACTTCCTTCAGCACCAATCCCGCTTCTGTAACTTCCATGACAGCCATATCGGTAATGATTAAATCCACACTCTGCCTTGCCGTCAATGGAAGCGTACATGACTTCAATATCTTCGATTCACCCTGCTTATTCACGTGATTCATCAGGACGATCACCTTTTTGGCCTTCTGGGCAAGCTCCATTGCCCCGCCCATACCCGGCACCCGTTTTCCTGGGACGATCCAATTCGCCAAATCCCCTTTTTCACTGACTTCCAGGGCTCCAAGGATGGTGATGTCGATATATCCTTTCCTGATCATTCCAAAGGCGGTTGCACTATCAAAATAGGAAGCTCCCATTACAGTCGTAATCGGGAACCCTCCCGCATTACAAAGGGCAGGGTCCTCTTGCCCGGGATCAGGACTTGGCCCTGTACCGAGAACTCCGTTTTCCGCATGGAACAGCACATGGATTTCTTGAGGTATATGGTCGGCCACCAAGGTAGGGATGCCGATGCCTAAATTGACGATCAATCCGTCATGGATTTCCTTGGCGGCGCGTTTCGCAATCCGATTTCGTACATCTACTGCCATGCCCATTTCCAATTCACCCCTTTTGTCGGAATCACCATATCTACATAAATGCCTGGTGTGGCAATACATTCCGGATCCAATTCGCCTACAGGGACGATTTCCTCCACTTCCGCAATCGTGAAGGTTCCAGCCATCGCTACCAGCGGATTGAAGTTACATGCAGTCTTGTCGTACACTAAATTCCCCAGCGAATCTGCCTTTTTGGCATGGACGATGCTGACTTCAGCCGTCAAAGCGGTTTCCACCAAATATTCTTTTCCTTCTATTACCATCTTGTCCTTGCCCTCTTCAGCTATCGTACCAATCCCGACATCGACAAAAATCCCGCCTAAGCCTACACCGCCAGCACGAATCCGTTCGGCTAATGTCCCTTGCGGTGAAAATTCCACTTGCAGCTTTCCTTCCGTCATGAGCCTGCCGGCATTAGGATTGGAACCGATATGCGATGCGATCACTTTCTTTGCCCTTTCAGCAGTCACAAGGCGGCCAATGCCGATGTCAGGGAATCCAGTATCATTGCCAATCAAGGTCAATTCCTTGACGCCCTTGGCAAGGATACCCTGTACGAGTGTCGGAGGAGTCCCCACCCCGCCAAATCCGCCGTACATGAGTGTGCATCCATCGGAAATATGCTCCAATGCTTCTTCCATGGTCACAATTTTGTTTTTCTTCGTAATGGCCTGCTTCATAGCGTTCCTCCTAAATAGCCTGCATGTCCTCAATCAAACCTTCCGTATGCAATTCTTGCTGCAATTCTTCAAGGGAAGCTTCCAGTATCTTGACGAGGGTATCGATTTCTTCATTAGTAATGATTAATGGCGGAGATATGATGACCGCGTCGCCAGCGATTCCTTCAATCGCACCTGCAGCAGGATAGATCAACAGCCCCTTGGCAAAAGCCTTATTGACAAGCCTTGTAGTCAGGCCGATTTGCAAGTCGAATGGCTTTTTTGAAATCCGATTGGAAACAAACTCAAGCCCAAGTAGCAGCCCTTTCCCTCTTACATCACCAATGATGTCGAATTTCTCAGCCAATCCTTCCAGCCTCTTAAACAGATATTGACCTTTCTCTTCCGCTGCCTGAACCAGTCCATTTCGCTCAATGTAAGAAAGCACTTCCAATGAAACGGCTGCAGATAGTGGGTTTGCACTATATGTGTGTCCAGCCATGATTGATTTCGAACCTTTTAAAATAGGCTCCATGACACGGTCACTAATCATCGTGGCTGCGATTGGAGTATAGCCGGCACTCATTCCTTTACCCAATGCGATGATATCCGGGGTGACTCCCCAGTGTTCCATTGCGAACATTTTTCCTGTCCTGCCGATTCCCGTCATTACTTCATCGGCGATAAAGAGAATGTCATAGGTTTCGCAGATTTCCTTAATCCTTTGATAGTAGCCATCCGGCGGTGTTACAGCACCAGCCGATGCCCCGATTATCGGTTCTGCTATGAAGGCTGCGATATTCTCGGAGCCGATCCTCTGAATAGCCGTCTCCAGTTCATCTGCACACTTAAGCTTGCATCCGGAAGTTTCATTATTATGAGGACAGCGATAGCAGTAGGGAGCAGATATGCTAGGGAAATCCTCCAATAGCGGCACAAACCGTTTTCTTCTTGGTACATGGCCTGACATCGATAAAGCGCCCATCGTGATTCCGTGATAACTCGTCCACCGGGATACGATGCGATTTTTTCGCTCAAACCCTTTTTCTTGCCAATGTTGTATCGCGATCTTCATGGCCGTTTCGGTCGCTTCCGATCCACTATTCACAAAAAACGACCAATTCAAATCCCCTGGAGCCAACTCACTTAGCTTTTTTGCCAATGCCTCTGCGGCTCCACTCGTAAAATGAGACCTATATGCAAAAGAAACTTTGCGGGCCTGCTCCGTCATTGCCTCGACAACATCCAATACACCATGACCTATACTTGCTGTGACCGCTCCTGATGAGCCGTCTATATACTGTTTTCCATCTGTATCATAAAGATAAATTCCATTCCCATGAGAGATAGTGGGATAGTGATGATCTAAAGTAGGCTTAATCAAATGATTCCGTTCCATTTCATCTCTCCTTTTTTTACGTACGTACCCATTGCTCATTATCTATTAATCAATTAAGTTCTTAAAAGAAACCGATTCTACCAACTAAAAGGTTCATCCTGAATCAGGATGGATTCGGTAGGGCAGCCTTCCATAGCATCTTGCATGTCATCATGCAGGATCTCAGGAACTTCGGCAATCCCCTGATTATCGTCCAAAATGACGAAAGCGATCCCTTGATCGTCATAGTCATAAATCTCAGGACCTGTTGCACCGCATGCCCCGCACGCAATACAGGTTTCTTTATCAACCCATGTGTATTTAGCCATAGAAACAATCCTCCTACTTGACGGATAAATCTTTACCCCAGATATTCATGTCCTCATACTTATCCCAAATATTGCAATTCTTCGTTAATCTGCCTCCATATTCATATCCCAGCTGATGGAAGACTGCGTTCATGCCCATTGACAATGATCGCGCTAATGAATAGGAGCAATAAATGTTTTTCCTGAACAATTCTTGTTCCAATGCGGAGATGAGCACCTTCATGAAACCATGCTTTCGATGTTGGGGAATCGTTGCACAGTCCGTTAATTCAGCATTGTGATACATCACATTCACTTCAGCGGATGCAGCACTCACGATGGTTCCTTCATATTCAATAACACTAAAGATCGTGCCTTCCTCCATCACTTTCTTGATATATCGCTCATCATTCATCGGTGTAGGATAGGTTTCAAAAATGGCTCCATATAACTTCGCCAGCTCTTCTGCATCTTCAACCGTAGCAAACCGGAGGATATAATCCTCAGGTACTCGCTGAGATTCCATCACCCTAGGAATCCTGCTTACATCTTGGATGACTTTATCTTCCTTGACCCAAAAGTCGCTCGTTCGCCTTTCATCCGTTAAATAGAATGCCATGCAATAGGCATCATTCCCTTTGAAATACTTGCTCAATATGCCTTCCAGCATGAATCCTTGACCCAATGCCTCTGATAAATCTTCATTCCTGGCTTTAAGTATCACTTTAGTGAAGCTCTGCTCCTTTGCGATGGCAAGGGCCCGATCGATCGCTTTTTTGATATTTCCCCGATAATCATCCATGCGTAAGCGCTGATTGGCATGATCATGATAGAGTTCCATCGTATAACAATCCCCAGTCTCCACTTGGGTGAAAAAAGGCAGCTTTTGAACAGGCATTACGTACCCCCCTTATTTAAAGAATTCGGGAGAAGAGATGCATATCATCCGCTTCTCCCGGCATTCTATTTCCAATTGAATAGTTTTTTGATAGGTGCCTGAAGAAGCTGATCATACGTAAACTCATCAGGATATTCACTCACATCATATATAGATAAGGCTTCATCCACCTTTTGATTCATCGAATCGGACACATAGATTCCACACTCAGGACAGTTCACGGCTGGAACTTGAAGGACTTTTATTGAGCGTTTCCCGTCAGGCATGATCCAGTAACAATCCTTCTTCTCACTTTCTTCCACGTTCGGGGCGTTGCACCACAAGCAATCCATCTTCATTCCTCCTTGCCTTCAGATTTAACCGAGCCACTAACGGCCATGGCTTTCTTTTTTTCTTGGGCTAGCCTTAATTTTTCCTTCATTTCATCCCGTTTATCACGGCGATCCTTCAAGGAAGCATGTTCATCAGTGCTTTCATACGCTTTTCTCTTGTCAAGACGGCGAAGGCCCTCTGGCACCAAATTGAATTTCTCGTCCGTCATGAGAGCTGAAATCCCGACGGCTTCTTTCCTATCCGCAGTGCCATACACTTCATCAAAGTATGCATCCGCACTGCCGGCAACATAATTCTTCGGCTCCGGATAGCTTGTGATAACTCCTTCAAAGTTCCGTAAAACGACTTTATCCGGACTTTGCGAAAGAAGGTAATTCGGAGTCAGGGCAATCTTTCCGCCTCCGCCAGGAGCATCCACCACAAAGGTCGGCACTGCATACCCTGATGTATGGCCGCGCAGCGCTTCAATGATTTCCAGTCCTTTTGAAACCGGCGCCCGGAAATGGCCAATCCCTTCAGATAGATCACATTGATAAATGTAATAAGGTCTTACCCTTGCTTTTACACAGTCATGCATAAGCTTTTTCATGATATGTACACTATCGTTGATTCCAGCCAGGATGACTGCCTGATTACCAAGCGGCACGCCTGCCATCGACAGCATATCACATGCTTTTTTCGCTTCATCCGTCAGTTCAAGTGAATGATTGAAATGCGTATTCAACCAAACCGGATGATATTTTTTCAGAATATTGCATAAGTTATCTGTAATCCTCTGCGGGAAAACGACCGGTGCACGTGTGCCGATCCGAATGATTTCCACATGCGGAATGGCACGTAAGTTACTCAATACATATTCAAGGATTTTATCATTGATCAACAGGCCGTCTCCGCCAGAGATCAGTACGTCCCTCACTTCCGGAGTGTTCCGGATATATTCAATCGCCCCGTCAAGCTGCTTCTTGGGAACACCCATGCCAACCTGACCTGAAAAACGGCGTCGTGTACAATATCTGCAGTACATGGAGCATTGGTTCGTTACAAGGAATAGAACGCGATCCGGGTAACGATGCGTCAATCCTGGAACAGGGGAGTCCTCATCCTCATGCAGCGGATCCTCCAAATCATATCTAGTCTTGTTCATTTCTGCCGAAAGCGGTACCGACTGTAAACGAATCGGACAGCGAGGATCATCGGGATTCATCAATGAAGCATAATAAGGCGTAATGTTCAACGGAATCGTTTGAGTCGAAATCCGGACTCCTTCCTCTTCTTCAGGTGTCAGGTTGACGACCTTTTTCAGATCATCCAGTGTTTTAATCGTGTTTGTCAATTGCCAGAGCCAATCATTCCACTGCTCTTCCGTTACATCCTTCCACAGTTCGATATCATTATAATGCCTGCGTCCACCTAGGTATTCTTTATGTTTTACATCCATTCCCATCAAATTCATTAATAATGCCCCCTTTATTATAAGAACTTATATATATACTCTCGCAAGAATGATGCCAACATGAATAACAAGGAAAACATAAGCAAAAGGAGGAAAACCGAGCTTAAAATCGCAAGAAATTTTTCAATACGCATGATTTTTTGCAGCCAGATTCTTTGCACCAAGCAAAAAATCAAAAAAAGAGGGTCCCTTTAAAAAAGAGCCCTCTTCAAGTTACACATGATCAAGAAAGTGAAAAAACCTGCATTCACTTTGATTCCTTCGATCCTGCCGTATATACTTTTTCAATGCCGTACTTGTTTAACTTATATTGCAGCCCCTGTCTTTTAATATTGAGGGCTTCTGCCGTTTTGCTGATATTCCCGTTATATTTCTCGAACATATTGATGATCATTTCCCTTTCCATTTCTTCAAGAACGACAGGTAAATCAATCTTGTTTTTCAATGGGGAAGGATGGCTCTGCGCATTTGCCGCAGCATAATTTCCTGAAGGGAAAAGATAAGCAGGAAGATGGTGTTCATCAATCATATCTTCCCCTGCGTCCATGACGTTAAAGGTCAACTCGATGGCATGTCCCAGTTCACGAATGTTCCCTGGCCATTGATATTGAAGAAGCCGCTGCATCGCCTTTTGACTGATTCCGCGCACTTCGGTAAAAAATGATTTGTTGAACTTTTGAATAAAGTGATTGACGATTTCCGGAATATCCGTTTTACGCTCCAAAAGAGAAGGCATTTGGACCGTCACGACATTCAGGCGGAAAAATAAATCCGAGCGGATGATTCCCCGCTCCAACGCCTCTTCTGGAGATATGTTCATCGCAGCGATGATCTTCACATTAACCTTCTGCTCCTTCGAACCGCCAACACGGCGCACCTCACCTTCCTGAAGCACTCGCAGCAATTTTGCCTGCAGACCGAGGTCGAGGCTATTCAGCTCATCAAGGAAAAGAGTTCCGCCATTTGCCTGTTCAAAAATGCCCATGCGATCCATCGCTCCGGTAAAAGCCCCTTTCGTCGTGCCGAACAGCAGCCCCTCCATCAATTCCTTTGGAACAGCTGCACAGTTCTGCGCGATGAAAGGCTGATTTCGCTGAGCACTTACATTATGTATACTTTGCGCGACCAGTTCCTTCCCTGTCCCGGTTGGCCCATAAATCATGACTGGGGAATGTGTACGGGCCGCTTTTTTCGCCAATGAAATCGCTTGCTGAAAAGCAGGGCTATTACCAATCAAATCGCTAAAATGATAGGTCGCCGTCCCTTCAGAGAACTTACTTTTCTTATGTGTCTCGGCCAGCTGGGAACGCAAATCGACAATTTGGTCGTACATATTCATGACCTTCGTAATATCCTTTGCGATTTCCACTGCCCCAATAATTTCACCATCCTCATACAAAGGATACGTACTATTGATAGACGTTATTTTTTTCTCCTTTAAATTGACATATGTTTGAATGGACTCAATCGTTTCATTGCCTTTTTCCAACGCTACATGCAGCGTACTGGATTCATCAGTCAATGAAGGATAAAGCTGAAAAATATTCTCCCCCAGCACCTGTTCACGATCAAGGCCGTCGATATGTGCCATCATTTCATTGTAAAAAACCGTATCCCCATCTTTATTCACAATATGGACACCCACATTGATCACATTCAATATCCATTCAAATTGAGTGGAAAACTGATTTACTGAAGATTTCATTTCTTCATCTCCGTTCTCTGCCATTTGATAGAATCACCTGTAAATTATAGCATTTAATGGGAAACATTCATCTCTTTATTCTTATTAAAATCAAACTTCAACACAAAAGCAATAGAATAATAAGGTCATATGAAGGAATCTCGCATTAAGTCAAGAAGATTATAAAAGAAAATATAAAAATTAGAGGTGAGTCGGATTTCAGAACGAAGCAAAGAAACGAAAATAGAAATTAAACCGTGGGAAGATAAAGACCTGGAATTACTGTTTCAACTAAATGCCCCAGAAATGATGGAACATCTTGGCGGACCAGAAAATAATGAACAAATCCTGAAACGCCATCAACGGTATCTGCAGATTGGGGAGAAGGGATGCATGTTTAGCATCAACACGTTTCCAGAGGCAGAGGCAGCCGGTTCCGTTGGCTACTGGCAAAAAGTGTGGAACGATGAATCTGTGTATGAAATCGGTTGGAGCGTCCTTCCTTCCTTTCAAGGAAAAGGAGTCGCCTCTCATGCCGTGAAGGCACTGATAGAGAAAATCAAAGCCGAACGAAAATACAATAGCATTCATGCATTCCCTTCGATCAATAATCCTGCATCAAACGCAATTTGCCGCAAGCTCAAATTCAACCTCATCTCCGAATGTGAATTCGAATACCCGCCGGGGAGCTTCATGCAATGCAATGATTGGTGCTTGGAACTTGAATGAATTCTTTAGATGAATAGCGGATTTGTGGAGGCAGGATTATTCCGGGGTAAGTCGAATTATGACGGGTTTAGGTGAATTATTTCCCGGGAAAGTCGAATTATTCCCGGGGGGCGGACGGCTCGCATCCTATCCGCCATCATTCATATAACTGGAACTCCTGAACTCCGCACCATTTAAATTACTTTAGCGCTTTTATTTTGTATACAAGGATAATGAACCTGAATAGGAAGTTTTATATCTTTATGAAGGTTAGGTCGATTCTCTGATTTTAAGTTTGGTAGGCAATTTAATAATGTCTCGCTTTAATTCCAAATCATTTTTTAAATATTTTATCATTTCTATTACAGTGCGTTGTCCTAGTTCCATAATCGGTATATCGATTGTGGTTATGGTGGGGGTCGTAACTTGGCAAATAGATTGATTATCATAACCAACTATAGCTAGGCATTCCGGTATTTTATAGCCCAACGTAGTTGCCTTTTTAATAATGCCTGCTGCGACCTGATCATTTCCAGTAAATAAGGCAGTAGGTTTTTCTTTTAATTTTAATATTTCATCACAAATACGGAACCCATCTTCAATATTAAATCCATGTCCAAATATCCAATCTTCATTATGTAGTAAATTATTATCCGCTAACGCTTTTATAAATCCCTCTTTTCTTTGACCCTGTGCCTGACTATAAGAAGTATCGTAGCAAAAACCTATCTTCCTATGGCCTTTTTTTATTAAATGATTAACCGCTTTGTATGTCGCTTCGAATTCATCATAACCAATAATTGGTATGGAGGCGGAATGATGGTATTCATTACACAGTAAAATTGGGCCGTATTTCAAATAAGGCTTTATTACATTCCATTCATTTTCTAACGCTCCTAAAATAACCCCATCTACTTCTCTATTCTTTAATTTCCCCATAACATCTAATTCATTTTTCGAATTATAAAAGGTTTGATAAATAAGAACTTTATAATCATTTTCCAATGCTGCTAGAGATACTCCTTTAACCAATTGAGCAAAGAATGGATGGTCGAATCTTGGTACTGATATTGCAATGGTTTTGGTTTTATTCGTCCTGAAATTCCGAGCAAGTGAACTTGGTGCATAATCAAGCTCTTCCATGACCTTTAAGATTTGTTCCCTTTTTTCTTTTGATACATATGGGTGATTATTTAAGACTCTAGATATCGTTGTTTTAGAGACATTACATATCTTGGCTATCTCGCTAATTCTCGTCATTTAATCCCATCCTTGTAATAAGTGGTTGACATGTTATCGATTTCAGAAGTTATTATAAAACCGTTCCTAATATATTAACAAAATTTTTCTGAGTTGTATTTTTAAAAAGTTATTGAAGCTAATGGAGGGATTGTTATGTTATTGAATAAAAAGGGCGGGTTTCAGTTATTGCCAAATGTTGAAGACCCAAAATACATTGTATTCTGTGATTTTGATGAAACCTATTATCCTCACTCCATGAATCACGAGAGACAGAAAGATTTATTTGAACTTGAAAATTACTTAGAGGCAAAGAGTAATGATGAAGAACTTGTCTTTGGCTGGGTCACTGGGAGTAGTATCGAATCAATATTACATAAAATGGAACAAGGTAGGTTCAGATTTTTCCCCCATTTTATTGCCAGTGACTTAGGTACCGAAATCACCTATTTCTCAGAAAATAATTTTTTGGTAAATGATCCAGATTGGCATTCACGGATTAATATCGAAGAATTTAATAAAAGGAAAGTCGATGAAATTTATAATGTTCTACATAACGGCAATATACAATTGATTCCTCAGACTCAAATGGGAAGTTCACGCTATAAAAAAAATTATTATTATCAAATACAGCATGAATCCGTCGACAAGAAGAACTTAGCCACCATCCAGAGGGTGGCCAAAGAGTACGGGATAGGGGTAAATATCAATCGTTGCAATCCCCTTGCCGGCGATCCTGAAGATAGTTATGATATAGACTTTATTCCATTAGGTACTGGAAAAAATGAGATTGTACGTTTTATGCTAGACAAATACGGGCTAAGTCTGGAGCATGCCTTTGCATTCGGGGATAGCGGCAATGATCTGCTCATGTTAAAAAGTGTTAAACATGGTTACCTGGTAGGGAATGCAACTCAAGAAGCGAAGGAAGCTCATACTAAAATAGCGACAGGTACGTACTCTAAAGGAATATTAAGAACTTTGCAATCCATCATTACTATTTAAGGGGAAGTATAAATAATGAGGAAAAGGTAGTTGGTGCGCTCTTGCCACAGCTATTCTTTCTGCAAACGTATGGTTTTTCTATCAAGCAAGCAATTCATTCCATGTTTCTTGACCTGCAAGCTTATCAGCGGAAATCTTGCTTGCCTTTTGGTATTGAAATAATGCCGCTTCGGTTTGTCCCCCGAAATCTCCGTCAAGTGGCCCGGGATTAAATCCTTCCATATATAGCGCTGCTTGCAGGATCCATGTGATATTGCCAGCAGCTCCTTTTTTTAAGGTGACGGTTGCTGTCTTGGTTTTAGGTCCCCATTTTCCATCGACAATTAGTTTTTTATTGTATTGCTTATTCAGCTCCGTTTGTAAACCTTTGATTAGGGCCGATCGAGTTTTTGGACCATAAAACCCATCAGCCTCAATATTCGTTTTATATCGGCTATTTAACGTTTTTTGTATCGAAATGATATGACCATCTCCTTTGCCGGTCTTCGGCATTTCCATTTTTTCTAGTTTGATGGTAAGGTGAGGTTCTTTTCCTGCTTGTAACTGTGTAAAAGATAACCCGCCTGTCATCTCCAAGTGGGGATAATCCTTGAATGAACTCCAATCCCCGCCCCATTTAAATCCTAAACCCTTACCTATGGCAGCCACGCGCTGCCACTTTGAATCAACTGTCCATACTGCCACCTTGCCATCATCACTCACAATGAAGAAATCAATGGCCAGTCCATAATTATGATAAGATTGCCCTGGTTTAGCGTTCGTCACAATAGGTTTAGCTAGATTGCTATAGTTTTTTCCATTGTAGCTGTAAACTCGTCCTTGACCATAAAGCGCAGCTTGTTCTTCCAAAGAGCGATGGCCTGCACTTATCAGTACAGTGATTCTTTCAGTATAAGCACGTTCCACCATTTCCAATGCTGATGCCTTCACCACAGGATTCATCCCTTTGCCCATCTTTTTCAATGATCGATCCAATAATGTTCGTAATGCTACCGTCAATGTAATCCCTCCTTTTAAATTCCCATCAGGCTTTATATAAGCCTTTTTAATGGAAAAGTAGCATGGTTGGAAAAGTTTGTTCTCATTTATTAGAGAATGGAAGTAATATGTTATTTAACAAACGTTCCAGCTGATTTCAGAAATCCGCTCCCTTTCCGCCGACTGCCTGCCAAGCCTCATCAAAGCAAGCGTCTGTGTCTAGCCAGATATTCGGCGGGAGTGTCGCGAATTTCCAGTTTTTTTTGAATATATCATCTTTCCAAGATTGATAAATGAGGGTGAAAAAGCCTGTTGTTCCTTCACATTAGAAAGGGAATTTACCCAAAAAAATTAGACTACTTCCATTCGCAAACGGGCGAACGGAAGTAGTCTATTAATGAATTTTTTTATTAATCTCTTTAAACTTACGCCCTAATTTCAATAGAGGGGCTTATTGTAAAGTCTGCCTCTGTTTTACTTTTCACTTCATCAAGTGTTATGCCATTTTGCAATTCAATCAATTCCATTCCAGCTTCTGTAAATTGAAAAACAGCCAGTTCGGTAATCAGGCAATGGACGACCTTTTCCCCCGTCAATGGCAATGTACAGCTCTTTTTCACTTTGGATTCCCCATGCTTGTTCACATGGTCCATAATGACAACAATTCGTTTTGCGCCTTGGACGAGATCCATCGCACCTCCCATTCCTTTTACCATCTTCCCTGGAATCATCCAGTTTGCCAAGTCCCCATTCTCGGAAACTTCCATCCCGCCTAAAATGGCCAGGTCGATATGGCCGCCGCGAATCATCGCGAATGATTCAGCGCTATCAAAAAATGATGCCCCTGATTTTGCCGTTACTGTTTCTTTTCCTGCATTAATCAAATCCGGATCGACTTCATCCTTTTTTGGATACGGCCCGATTCCCAGTAAGCCATTTTCCGATTGAAGCATGACATTAAAGTCATTTGGAATCATGTTGGCAATCAAGGTCGGCATTCCAATCCCTAAATTTACACACATACCATCTTGGATTTCTTTAACGGCCCGTTCTAAAATTAGTTGTCTCGTCATTCGAATACTCCTCCTTTTTATGCGTTAGCAGTTGTAAGTCTTTCAATTCGTTTTTCATAGTCATTTCCTACAAGCACTTTCTGTACATAAACCCCTGAAGTATGAATTTCATCTGGATCGAGTTCTCCTGTGCCCACAAGCTCCTCCACTTCGACAAGCGTGACTTTCCCTGCTGTGGCAACGACAGGGTTAAAATTCCTTGCCGTTTTCCGATATACAAGATTACCGAAATGATCTGCTTTCCAGGCTTTTACAAAGGCAAAATCTCCGACTATTCCTTTTTCCATAATGTATGTGCGGCCATCAAACTCTTTATGTTCTTTACCTTTCGCGACTTCCGTCCCTACTCCTGTAGCTGTATAAAAGGCAGGAATTCCCGCTCCGCCCGCTCTTAAACGCTCGGCCAGCGTTCCTTGGGGAACTAGTTCGACCTCCAGCTCGCCACTTAAAAATTGCTGTTCAAATAACTTATTTTCCCCTACATAAGAAGCGATCATTTTTTTGATTTGCTTATTTTCAAGCAAAAGACCTAGACCCCAATCGTCGACTCCACAATTGTTGCTGACAATCGTCAAATCCTTTACACCTTTGTTACGCAAAGCAATGATCAGTTTTTCTGGTATTCCGCTTAATCCGAATCCGCCAACGATAATGGTTGCCCCATCCTCGATTTGTTGAATAGCGCTATCAAAAGATGTTAATAATTTACTCATTTTCCATCATCTCCATTCTTAATACTATTCTATTAAATAAACAGTGAAGTTGCAAAAGCTATGATGAACACGGTCACTGTTTTCAAAACCGTAATCGCAAAGATATCCTTGTAAGATTGACGATGTGTTAGTCCAGTAATGGCAAGCAAGGTGATGACGGCACCATTATGCGGCAGCGTATCCATTCCGCCAGATGCCATGGATGCAATTCGATGAAGCATTTCCGGGGTGATTCCGACACTTTGGGCCACCTGCAAATAGTGATTTCCCATTACTTCTAACGCAATCGAAAGTCCACCTGACGCGGATCCGGTAATCCCTGCCAGCACATTGACGGCGATAGCTTCGGATACGAGTGGATTGCCGCTTGCATTGAACACCCAGTTTTGAATGACCGAGAATCCAGGCAGCGTTTTCACCACATTCCCAAAACCAACTTCAGATGCAGTATTGAATATGGCAAGCAATGATCCCATTGCCGCAGCCGTTAATCCACTGGCCAATTTGACCTTGATACGTCCAACATTCAGAAGCATCGCTGCAATAATGCCGATTGACAATGCAACAATCAAAGACCAGGATGAAGTGACTGTGCTTACATCGGCAATGTTGAAAGTTTCCTTCAACATCGATGCATCATACCAGTGCTTAACCGAAATGGCACTCCGGCTGAAAGCAAAATTAAACGCTACGACAAGGATGAGCGGTACGATGGACAGCCAAAAATTAGGCAGGTTTTGCTGTTCTGCACTTTCTGGTTCATTAATATGTCCTTCCCCGTAGCCTTCACCATTTGCCAACGCTTGTTTACGGCGACGCTCCAACCAGAGCATTCCCCCAGTGAATACCATGATCGCGCCAATAATCCCCATTATTGGAGCCGCATAGGTATCAGTTCCGAAATAATTCGTTGGAATGATATTTTGAATCTGAGGTGTTCCAGGAAGGGCATCCATCGTATAAGTGAAGGCGCCTAATGCTATCGTTCCTGGCAATAATCTTTTTGGAATGTCTGCTTCTTTAAAAATTGCCGCTGCAAATGGATAAACGGCGAATGCCACTACAAACAATGAAACCCCGCCATATGTCAGCGCCGAACACGCCAGCACCACGGCAAGAATAGCTTGCTTTGAGCCTAGTGACTTTACGATGGTCTTGGCAATGGATGCTGCTGCACCGCTCATTTCCATGACTTTTCCAAATACGGCTCCTAATAAGAATATCGGAAAAAACGCTTTAATATAGTTAGCCGCAAACGTCATATATGTCTCTGTATAACTCGGCAGCAAATGTCCACCGGATAAAATGACCGCCAATAAAGTAACGATCGGCGCTATGATAATGACCGGATAGCCCCGGTAGGCTAAAAAGATTAAAAGTCCCAGCGCCACAACGATGGCTAAAATTTGAATCACCAACTCAATTCCCCCTTTTCTCCCCTTGCCCCAAAGTAATTTCGGAAGCCCTTAAGCAGAACTAGTAATCTCCTAAATTCCATATTTTCAATTTTTCCGCTTTTGCCATCCAGGCCTGCCTTCCCCAAGTCAGGCTGAATGATCTTCCTAAGTGGTTTCCATTTTTTGAGAACGCTTTCAACAATCTGTTGAATCACGAAATCCCCTTTCATTTTACGTGGAAACACAATATAAAATGACAGATAGGCCATTCACCAAAGTAATTATGCAATTATTGTGCCAACTTAAGTTCAATGAAAAATCACATCTTTTAAAGCCTTTTCCAACATTTTATTTCCCTTTTTATAAATAAAATCCCTTAAAACTGTCAAGGTTTCAGTACACATAAGTATAAACTTCAAAAAAGTGTAAGCCTTTTCTTACACCATTTATATTTCCTTTCATTTTTTGTACGGATTTTCTAACACACTCAAATATTTGCTGGGGAAAAATTCTTGGGAGGTGGTTAATAAGTATAAAAAAAGTGCCCTTGGGCTAAAGGGCACTTCAGACTGTATACATACTCAATGAAAATCGAGTTGGTCTATAGTTTTTTTACGGTTCGTACAATTTGATCGTTGATTTCCTCTCCAGGCACTCGCTTTCCACTCCAATCAACTTTGTTTTAAAAGATAGAGCTACTTTTGTCTGCAAACTAGATAATCATTGTTTGCCAACAGTTTTTTTGTGAGTTTGTACAATTTGATCGCTGATTTCCTCTTCAGGCACTCGCTTTCCACCAAATCTACTATTTTTAAAATTTAGAAAGTACCCTTCGCAAAAGGACAATTTCTACAGTCATAAACCATATTTATTCATTTTTTCATACAGTGTTGTTCGGCTCACTCCGAGTCTCTTTGCCGTTTCCGATTTATTACCAGAAGTCATTTCCAAACATGAAACGATTGCAGCCCGTTCGGTTTCGTCCATTACTTCAGCTAAAGTGCGGATCGATATGGATTCTTTATGACCCGTTATTTCTTTAGGGAGATGCTTGGAACGTATCATTTCCCCTTCTTCAACAATATTCATTGCTCGTTCAATGATATTCTCCAACTCACGGATATTACCTGGCCATTTATAAAGTCGCAACAGCCGTAAAGCTTGTTCACTCATCCCCGTTAAGCGTTTTTTCATGAGGTTCTGGTACTTTTCAACAAAATGATTTACCAGTATTTCAATGTCTTCCGGTCGCTCTCTTAAGGAAGGAACCTGGATTTGCAAGACCTTCAATCGGTAATACATATCAAGTCGGAATTCCCCTTTCGAGACCATTTCCTCCAGATTACGGTTCGTTGCAGCGATTACCCGTACATCAATCGGAATGCTTCCCGTCGAACCGACCCTCTCGATCTCTTTTTCTTGTAAAACACGGAGCAGCTTAACCTGCATATGCAATGGCAGCTCACCGATTTCATCGAGAAAAATCGTTCCGCCTTCAGCCGCTTCGAACTTACCTGCTTTTCCGCCTTTTTTTGCACCAGTGAAAGAACCCTCTTCATAGCCAAATAGCTCAGACTCCAGCAGCTCTGCCGGGATGGCGGCACAGTTCACTTTGACAAAGACACCCATGGCCCTTCTGCTTTCACTATGAATGGAATGAGCAAACAGCTCCTTACCTGTTCCGCTTTCGCCCAAAATCAACACATTCGAGTCGCTTTTAGCGGCAATTTTGGCTTGACCTTTCACTTCCATGAAAGCAGGACTTCTTCCCATCAAATGATCAAACGTATATGAGGCTTTATTTCTCTCGCGAAAATCGCCTTTGTACTTTTTCAGCTCTACTTCAAGTGAATTTATCCGCTTGGAAAGAGCGGTAAATTGCCCGACATTCTTAAAAAGAATCTTACCGACCGCCCCTATTAATTTTCCTTGCTTCCTTATCGGGGAGCGGGTCGCAATTATATAATTATCTTTAATTTTTTGTAATTCAGCGACCTCTTGCTTGCCAGTTTTGGCGACCACATGCATACGGGTGTTTTCAATGACCTCCGTTACATGTTTCCCTATGGAGCTTTCCTGATCGACGCCAAGAAAGTCCGCATAAGCGTGGCTCAGCATTTGGACATACCCTTCCGTATCGACCATCACCAAGCCGTCATAGGCAAATTCGATAATATCCTTAAACAGAAGTTCTTCATGATTATCGATATTAAGAAAATCACTTTTATTATTTGTAAATAATAGGAGATAAATCTGATACTCCTCATCACCCAGTTCAATGTTGGTTTTTCTGACGATTCCATTATTATCATTCAAACGGATCGGAGTATTTACAGCTGGTACAAGATTTTTTTCAATAATCAAATTTATCTGCAGATCAAATTCATTCTCAGCAAAAGCCTCGGATAATACGCGATTGCAGAGAACGATTTCTGTTTCGTTTTTCGTTACCAAAACACCAAAAGGCAATTCTTCCAATATCGCTTTCACTAATTCCAATTGAATAGTTTTATTATCGCTGGCCATTCCTATTCTCCTTAACCCGTCTGAAGTTTCCTCCATTATATCATAGGAAAATGTGGCCAAGTCATTACCGTTCCACAATCAGCGCAGTTCCCTGTCCGCCACCGATACATAATGTGGCAAGGCCGGTTTTTGCATCCCTTCGCTTCATTTCATACAATAAAGTCACTAAGATGCGGGCACCGGAAGCACCTACCGGATGACCAAGAGCTATCGCACCGCCATTTACATTCACTTTCTCCGGATTCAGTTCAAGGTCTTTAAGCACGGCGAGTGATTGTGCCGCAAAGGCTTCATTCACTTCCATCAAATCAAGATCATCTATTGTCAATCCCGCCTTTGCCAAAGCCTTCCTTGTCGCAGGCACAGGACCGTATCCCATGATTTTCGGATCAAGCGCAGCGTTTGCATATGACTTAATTGTCGCTAATGCTTCCAGTCCCAGCCCGTCCGCTTTTTCTTTAGACATCAGGACTAACATCGCACCCCCATCATTGATTCCGGATGCATTTCCTGCCGTAACCGTTCCATTTTCCTTAAAAGCAGGACGCAGCTTCGCTAGCTGGTCGATCGTCAGCCCATGACGCGGGTGTTCATCTTGGTCCACCAAGACCGTCTTTCCTCTGCGTTTATATTCAACCGGTACGATTTCATCTGCAAATCGTCCTTCAAGCTGTGCCTTCTCAGCCTTCAGTTGGCTCTCTAAAGCAAATTCATCCTGCTTTTCACGGCTGATTTCCCACTGCTCGGCGATATTCTCCGCAGTCACGCCCATATGATATTGATTAAAAACATCCGTCAAGGCGTCATATGTCATGGAATCGACTGCTTCGGCATTCCCCATTTTCTGTCCAAAACGATAATTTGGAAGTAAATATGGAGCATTGCTCATGCTTTCAATTCCCCCGGCAAGAATCACATCAGCATCACCAAGGGCAATGAATTGCGCTCCCATTATTACCGTACGGAGGCCAGATCCGCAAAGTTTATTAATGGCCATGGCCGGCGTCGTTTCCGGAATCCCTGCATGAATCGCAACCTGACGTGCCACATTTTGCCCTAATCCAGCAGATAGAATATTCCCTACCAATACCTCATCGATCATGTCAGTCGAGATATTTGCCCGCTTAATCGCTTCCTTGGCGGCCACAACTCCCAAGTCAACCGCCGACACATTGGCAAGACTGCCTCCAAACGCACCAACTGGTGTTCTTGCTGCCCCTACAATCACTACTTCTCTCATCATACTTCCTCCTTCTCCATTTTTAATTTTCCCAGTTTAATAAAATTACGGTCCCTCTCATTGATCTTCTGAGAAACGGCAGATCCTTCATACGTAAAAATCCCTTCTCCCGACTTCGTCCCAAGTTTTCCCTTAGCCACCAAATCACGAATCAAATCAGGGGCCTCCTTACCTTGATCCAATACCGGTGCAACATTATCAAAAACGCGCTGCCATGTATCCAGTCCGCCAAAATCAGCAATCTCGATCGGTCCAGTAAATGCCCAGCGAAAACCAGGTCCAGCCGTAATCGCCGTATCGATATCCTTAGCATCGGCAACGCCCTCTTTCAATAGATAAAAGGCTTCCCGCATCAAGGCAGTCTGGAGACGATTGGCGATGAATCCCGCTATCTCTTTTTTCAAGAGAATCGGAGACTTGCCGATTTTACGCATTAAATCCATTGTTGCCTTGACGATTTCGGGCTTTGTTTCGTCATGCTGAACAATTTCAACCAACGGAACCAAATGGCCAGGATTAAAGAAATGCGTGATGACCATTCTGTCCGCAAACGAGGCCTTCTCCTTCAATTGAGAGATCGGAAAGGTCGAGGTATTGGAAGCAACAATGGCATCCGGTTTGATCATTTCCTCCATTTGCTGATATAGATTCAACTTCAGCTCGATGACTTCCGGAATCGCCTCAATGATAAAGTCAGCATCCCTTACAGCCCCTTCCAAATCTACGCTATACGTAATATTCGCTAAAGCAGCTTGCTTTTCCTGATCAGTCAAGGCCCCTTCCTCAATGAGCAGTGATAGATTCTCAGAAATTCGATTTCGGGCATGGTGTAGCAACTCTTCCTTTATATCGTTAATGGTGACGAAATACCCGTTAACTGCAAAAGACTGAGCGATCCCGCTCCCCATTACGCCTGAACCGATAATGGCTATTTTTTTAATCATCCAGCTTCCCCTTTCCGTTTTCCATTACCTTTATTTACTCATCTTTTTATCTATGCAATATTTATGCCAAAGATAGGGTGGAAATAAAATTCTTTTTTTATCTTGAAAATCATGATAGACTCTTACTCATTAACCTAAACCATATTTTTATAACCTTCCCTTTATATTTCCAATGGAGTTTACCTTGTGAAATATTCCCTATGTACGACATAAAATGACAGACCTGGACCATTACATTTTTTATTGGAGGAATGTAATATGGTTAAAGATAAAGTGGCGATCATTACCGGATCCGCTAGAGGAATCGGTTTTGAGATTGGAAAGATATTCGCTGAAAATGGCGCAAAGGTCGTTTTGTCCGACCTTGATCAAAACACAGTGGAAAAAGCTGCATTGGACCTAAGGAATCAAGGCTTGGAAGTTATCGGCTTAAAAGCGGACGTAACAAGTGAAGAGGATATCATCCAGCTAATCAAACAAGCTAAAGACAAATACGGACGAATAGATATTTTCATCAATAACGCCGGCCTTCAGCATGTTGCTCCAATCGAGGAGTTTCCAACTGAAAAATTCGAGCTGATGATCAAAATCATGCTGACCGCGCCATTCATTTCAATCAAGAATGTTTTGCCGATCATGAAAGAACAAGGCTTCGGCAGAATCATCAATATCTCTTCCATTAACGGCCTGATTGGATTTGCCAACAAAGCAGCGTACAATAGTGCCAAACACGGTGTAATCGGATTAACGAAAGTCGCCGCCTTGGAAAGCGCCTCTTTTGGCATTACCGTCAATGCCCTTTGCCCAGGATACGTAGATACACCACTCGTCCGCGGACAACTGGAGGATCTGGCGAAAACAAGACAAGTGCCTCTAGAAAGCGTTTTGGAAGAGGTCATCTATCCACTTGTCCCACAAAACCGCTTACTCGATGTAAGTGAAATTGCCGACTACGCCATTTTCCTCGCTAGCGACAAAGCACGGGGCATCACAGGCCAGGCAGTCGTGTTAGATGGCGGATATACAGCTCAATAAATGAAAAATGCATCTGCAATGAACCCCGGATAAATGACACCAAAAAAGGTGCTCTGTATTCGGGGTTTTTCTGTCTTCATGAATTGTGGAAAAATTTGGTGGTACAAAGAACTCGCTCATGTTACAGTAATATAGGGACCTTTCCCATTTTACAAATAAAAAGGAGGCCTCGTCATGATTATTAAGTGGGTTAGACTGCGATAATTAAAAGCGCAGGCCAATCATCATGCTCCGGAAAGAATTTATTGATCTGCGCCATGGTAACGGCTATTGGATAATAATTAATACGGAGGTAAAAAACATGAGTGAACAGATACTGAAAATAAATAAAGTGGATATATGTACAGAAAGTTTTGGAAACCCAAAGGACCCTGCTGTGCTTTTGATCATGGGAGCGATGTCTTCATTAGACTGGTGGGATGATGACTTCTGTCTCCGCCTCGCTGATTCGGGGAGATTTGTCATTCGGTACGATCATCGGGATCTGGGACGATCGGTCAGTTATGAACCCGGTACCTCCAACTATACAATAACGGACATGGCTGACGACGCCGCGGGTGTCCTGGACGCTTATTCCATAGAACACGCTTCTATCGTCGGGATGTCCCTAGGCGGTTTGATCGGCCAGATTCTTGCATTAAGATATCCGGAACGCGTAACTACGCTTACGCTAATAGCATCAAGTGTGTTCGGGACTGTAATGGAAAAACTGCCTCCAATGGACCAAAGCATATTGGATTATCATGCGAAGAGCGCTTCCATGGATTGGTCAAATCGGGAGGCGGCCATCGCTTATCTTGCGGATGGGTGGAAAACTTTAGCCGGCTCCAAACCTTATGAGCAGGAAAGAATGTATAAACTGGCAAAAAGAGAGGCGGACCGCGCCAAACATCTGCCGAGCAGATTTAATCATGCCTTGCTTGCTGGCGGAGACGAATATTATGATAGAATGGGTGAGATATCCGTACCCGTCCTCATTATTCATGGCACAGAAGATCCAGCCTTGCCATACGAGCACGGGCTTGCTCTTGCAAAAGCCATCCCTCATGCAGAATTAGTGACTCTTGATGGATCAGGGCATGAGATTCATAGTGAAGATTGGGATGAAATTATCGATTCAGTCATTAAGCTTACTACGCGATAAATTAGTACGAGAATAAATTAGTCATAAGAGAAGCCGACCAATAAAGGTCGGCTTTTTTTAATTACTACTTTTAGCAGAAACCGCCATATCCTTGTACGGGGCTGCAATCTCCGCCACCGCCGAAACAAGCCGCTCCAACGATGATTAAGAGTATAAACAAAACGACTATAAAAGCGAAGCCGCCACCAAATCCACCAATATCATTACAACTACTTGATTCATGACCACAATTTGACAATAGAAACATCTCCTTATTCGTTTTAGGAGGAAGAAATTAAATGGGTTAATTCAACTTATGTTCCAATTAGGATAATGACACAAAAATCTCCGGAAACTTTTTATCAACCCCACTTAGACCATTTAGGAATCCAATTATCTCGTTCAACAATATCAAGGATCCATGAACCAGCGTAAGAAGGAACAGGGGTAGCTACTTTGATTGGAAATTTCCTTTATGGCTTACCAGTATCACTAATTGCTGAATTTACATCAATGAGGTATTTCAATATTCGTTTCTGGTTATCTGGATTAATACATATTGGTTTTGGATTGGCAACATACTTTATTGACCCAGGAGGTTTCTTTATCTTTGCTGTCATTTGCTCCATAATCTTTTTTGCACTAGATGAAATCACTAAAGTATGTTCGGCTTCTTATTGGACTGACCTGCGCCGATAGTTTCATAAGAAACTCAGATCTTCAGCTAACCTGCCCAGTTTAGTTCTATAAAACTTACTTTAGAGTGACATAAACTGTGTAAGAACAAAAAAATGAAAAGGATAAAAGAAATTAATCTCTTCTATCCTTTTCAAGCAGTTCAATTACTCTATCAAGTTTTTGTTCTATGCTATTGGATTTGTTTGACCTTGTAAGGAGAGACCGAACAAAAAAGTAAACAGCAAAAATGATACCGAACAACAAAATAAATATGATAAGTTGATATACTATATCACCGGTATTGAAACCCAATGAACTCCGCCCCTATCTTTTTTGTATACTATACAGAACGTATATAAGCTTCTCAAACTATCCTCCGCCGTTCGTTGCATTAGAAAAAGGCAGCCGATCAAACTCCACTATTGAAGTAAAGCACATTTCATTAAGGATTCAAAATAATTTTATCCTTTTTTGTATAATTATAGCATATGTTTCTTGCGTAGTTCGATAACACTACGGCTGTCTTGCTACCCTGGCTATTTAGTTCTTCAAGAGAAACAACAATATATATCAGAGCTGATTTTAAAAAAAAGATATAATTTTATATTCTGATTTAGAACATCCGTTCTTTTCAAATCGCTGAAAGAGATTTGATCCGTGACCAATCAGCCGGATTAGAAAAACGGTAAAACGCACCTTGGCACACTCCTGTTTTTTAACAATATTAGTTAACCGTTGAGGTTCCCACTATAACCCTCATAGATAAACGAAACTTCGTTTAGACGCCTTAAAAAGAGCGTAGGACTTCTTGTTCACTTTCCGAAAAGTCGAGCAAAGGAGCCCTTTTTGCGTTTATCAGTATTTTCGTAGGCACCGCTTTTCAATGTTTATCTTTTTGCCTCCCTTTTGGATTCATCCATTTCTTTACCTCGTCCCATACTTCCTCAAAACCTACATTATGTACCTATAAATATTTACGGTTTGTCCAGAAAAATAGGTAACATGTCCAAGCAATTGCCTTAATTTATTAATACTATATTTTGTAACTACTACGAAAATACTTTTGGCAGTGCTTTAGTACGGTTCGATACTACACTCCATTTTATTTTCGAAAAAAAAAGAGTTACAAGAAAGGATTGTGATTTTGTGGGAAATTTCGGTATGAATAATCCGATGCACAGCAACTGGGGTTCTGCATGTTCCGACAGAGACTGGGGTTTTGGGAGTGATTCAAGATTTGATCGTCATTCAAAATCTAAAAAGCCATGTAAGGTTTGTAAGTCTGACGACGTTTCTGCTTGCGATTGCAATTTTACAGCTCCAGCTCGCCAACTTGCTGCACCATTAAACAGCGACTGTGTCCTAGTTAATTCAGTTGTAGGCTCAAAAGCGGTACAAAAGGTTGCAGAAGCAACATTTCCTTTTACCGCGTTTACTCCTGCAATTCCAGCAGGATCCACTATTGTTTCGGTAGCTGTTACACCGAATCTAGCTGGTGTTACACGTAACACGACAATCATTAGGGACAAAGTCGTTAACATCGGGCTTATTCCTGTAACTATTGTGGTAACATTTACGCCACCAGGATCAACAACACCTGCAACAGCCACACTTACAACGAGTTTACCATTCCAGGAGCATACAGATTTTCCAGGTGCCTGCCCTGAGGATACAGTAATAGAACCCCCATTAGTAGTAGAAGGAATCTTTGCCCAACCAGGCGTTCCAGTCATCGGCACAACGGGCCTTGTTACTGCCAATGCCATTTTAGTCAAGATTGTACTACGTACTACAATTACAGTTGTTCGACCAGTTATTGTAGATAAACACGGTGGTATTTGCGACGTAAATGAACGTCGTTGTGAAACTACAACTACTCCAACAACTAATACTCTTGCTGCTCCGTAAATGACTGTGTTGAGTAATTTTTAATCTTGACTAGCAAAGCCCTCTCTAAATCGAGAAGGCTTTGCCTTTATTTATAGGGTAGAAAGGAGTGACATTTCAATGTCTTATCACGAGGATTGTTGGAAGAAAAATCACTGCGATAATGAACATCACCACGATTGGTGGAAGAAAAAATGCTGTGATGAGGACCATCACCATGATTGGTGTAAGAAAGAATGCTGCGATGAGGACCATCACCATGATTGGTGGAAGAAAAAATGCTGCGATAATGAACAGCACGATTGTTGCAAGAAGAAAAAACGCTGCGATAATGAACATCATGATTGTTGCAAGAAGAAAAAACGCTGCGATAATGAACATCATGATTGTTGCAAGAAGAAAAAACACTGCGATAATGAACATCATGATTGTTGGAAAAAGAAAAAACACTGCGATAATGAACATCATGATTGTTGCAAGAAGAAAAAACACTGCGATAATGAACATCATGATTGTTGCAAGAAGAAAAAACACTGCGATAATGAACATCATGATTGTTGCAAGAAGAAAAAACACTGCGATAATGAACATCATGATTGTTGCAAGAAGAAAAAACACTGCGATAATGAACATCATGATTGTTGCAAGAAGAAAAAATACTGCGATAATGAACATCATGATTGTTGGAAAAAGAAAAAATGCTGCGATGAGGACCAACACCACGATTGTTGGAAGAAGAAAAAATGCTGCGATGATGAACATCATGATTGTTGGAAGAAGAAAAAATGCTGCGATGATGAACATCATGATTGTTGCAAGAAGAAAAAACATTGCGATGAGGACCAACACCACGATTGTTGGAAGAAGAACCGCTGCGATGATGACTGTTGTGGTAATTGGTAGTTTGTTAAATGGAAAGTACTTTGATGACGTACTTGATCAAAGTACTTTTTTTAGTTCCCAAAAGATGAGTTATTCAACTTCACAAATGCCTCTGAAAACAAATACATATCCTTCGTCAATCTCATTCTAATTGTCTCAAGAAAGTTGTTCACGCCCATCTTACTTCAACTACCCTGCCCCTTTATTCTTCTAGAGAATCAACAATACCCTATACGAGAGTGATTTTTAAAAAAAGTAATAATTTTACACTTTTACACTGGAACATTTGTTCTATTTATGTTATTCTTATAAAAACAAATAAAAAGATCAAATCGCTGCAAAAGATTTGATCCGTAATTATAATTAAAGGTCGGTTGTATCCGCGGGCCTTACACGGTTGTACCGCTGAGCCGAGCCATTTGCTAACGTTCAGGGTGCCGGTGATAAAGACAGCTCCGAACTTCAACTAAAGCACCCGTTCGTTCATTAAGAACCGGTAATTTTTAACAATTACAGCTATTAATCAATCATTACTCCCCATCGGTCTGTTTGCCCGCCATAAGGTTTACTTAGTCCTTTTTGTATATCAATAATATCTTCGTAATTTAAAAGCATTTATCTCTTCTGCAACAAAAAAAGACAGCAGCCCCTGATATTTTCATTAAACAAGGTTAGTGCACATTCTCGGCAATCTTTTTCAGTGCCTTTGCACGAGAAATGATAAATTCTCTCATATACTTCTCTAAAAACAACTTATCAGCTAAAACTCCAATTGGACCGAACGGTGACTTATATTGAAATTCATCTATCATTATGGTTCCGCCCGATTCTTCCATAAACTGATGTGTGTGCACGAAGGAATGGAAGGCTCCCTTCACCATAATATCCACGAACTTATTTGGCTTTTCCATTAATGTCACTTGGGCTTTCAGCCTTTGTTTAATACCAAGTGAATGGCTTCCCATGTTACAGTATCACCCTCCTCTAATAGCCCTTCTGTCACACCATCAACAGCAACTTCCTTCGTTTTCGCTGTCGTTTTGGTATGGATATCCACGCTCCTTGCAAGATCAAAACATAAGTCAACTGGTGCTTTAATAAATTGTTGATGTTCAATAACAGGCATTTCCCAATCTCCTTATACAAGCACTTTCTAACCATCATTATAGCTCGTTATAGCAAATAATACCTAGCCCTTATTCCATTATCCTGCCCTGCTTGTTCCATACAAAAAAGCTGCCTTAAGACAGCTTTTCGAATAAATCTTTCGTCCATCCTCACTTTTTCAAAACGGGGATCCATATTTCACTTCTAAATGTTGGTGAGGTTATATCTTTATTTTCGTTCCAAAGGATTTCCGGTCCTTCCCTTTGTTCATAGTTAGAGGATGGAAACCATTCGGAATAAATACGCCCCCATACATTTTGCAGTGTTTCAGGAAAGGGACCTACCGCTTCGAATACTGCCCATGTAGATGCATCAACTTCAAGCTGTGTTAAGTTATCTGGACATTCCCTCGTTGTCGCTGCACCGATATAATGATCAAGCTCCCCTTTTTCCTCCATTCGGCCTTCGGAAAAATTCGCAGATGCACTAAGCAGCCCCAATGGCTCGACATTCGATAAGTTTTTAAGTTCATTTATCGTTTTCTCGTCTAAACTTTTCCACATAGATGCAATCTCTGGATTAACCCCGTTAAAAATGATTGGAACTCTTTTTTTAATTCCAATAATGTGAAATGCCTCTTTTTCTTCAATTCGATAGTTCATTTCACTGCCTCCTTTAATGGATAATTGGAAGGACATCGGTGGATAGGCTTTAAGTGAATGGCCATTACTTCTCGCTTCTGATGGTGTGATGCCATGCAAATGCTGAAACGCTCTTGCAAAAGAATCAGGTGAGCTGTATCCGTACTTTATCGCTACATCAATGACCTTTATATTGTTATCTCTTAGTTCAAACGCCGCAAGTGTAAGTCGTCTTCGGCGGATATATTCGGATAGTGAAATACCAGCAAGGAAGGAAAACATCCTTTTAAAATGATATTCCGAGCAATAAGCTATCCTCGCAACTTCTTTAAAGTCAATTTCGTTCGTAAGATTTTCCTCAATGAAGTTAATGGCACCATTCATATTTTTTAGCAAATCCATTCAATGACCTCCTTATATCAAAAGAATAGCAGGACTTGAAACGAATCATCCGACATTCTGTGCACGATTATGCAGGGTCTAATCCCTTTCGCACCCGTTATTGAAATAAACTTATTGTTAAAATGGAGATTTACGGACTTTTTGCATAAATAGCTCTGGATTATCGATCTGATTAAAACCGTATTTTTTATATAATGAATGTGCATCATTAGTAGCTAACATAAACCTGCGAACCCCTTCCAGCTCGGAATGGTTGGTGATGACATCCATTAACCATTTTGATAATCCTAATTTACGATAGTCAGGCAATATAAACACGTCGCAAAGGTATGCATGTGTTGCTAAATCTGTTATTACCCTTGCAAATCCAACTTGTTCACTACCCTCATTACCTATTTCACCTTTATAAACCCCAAAACATAAGGTCGTATTTTCAATTGACTTCATTACTGTTTCCTTTGTTATTCCCTTTGACCAGTAAGCTTCTTGATTCAAAAAATTATGTATTAAATCTACATCTAAATACTTTTTATCAGTAGAAATCGAAAATCCTTTAATATGCATTTTTACATCCTCCAAAACTTTTTTAATTTTCTGTAATTATACCAAACAACAGATTTTAATCTTTTGAACTGGCTTGCCACGTTAGTCTAAATGATTATAAGCTGCCTTAAATATAACTCGAACTTCAGCTGACGTTAAGTAAGGGTGTAGATTCTTGGAAGAATTTTAATTACAACAAGTATATCTAAGTAATTCGGAACAAATATTATACATGTTGCAAATTCAAAGGAGGTGGCTAAAATGAACGCACAACGAGCAGAAGAAATTGCTTCTTCACCAAATATGGTTAATGTAACCTATAATGAGGAAAGTATCTACATTGAGCATGTGGATGAACAAAGTGGAGTAGCTACAATCCATCCCCTTGATGACCCAAATAAAAAACAAAGTGTTTCTGTAACCAGCTTAAAAGAACAGTAATTTCCTCGATTCAATAATAAACCTCCACTTTCGGGTGGCGGTTTATTGTTCGATTAAGTTCAATTACCATCTTATTTAACAATCTATCCCCTTGTTGAACTAAAGTTACATAAAAAAAGGCTGCCTTAAAGACAGCTCTGTTCTTCAGCTAACGCACCCGTTTAAAGAGGGTTTGTGTAAAAGAAGTTAATATATGTGTTTTTTCATGAGATGTTCAACTCTCCCTGTCTTTGTGATCTTGATTTTACTTAGATGATTTCATTCCTTTTTTCTGAGTAAAAAACATATCATCCGAAGCTACAGTAGGAGTTGGGTCTGTATTTACATCTGTAATTTGACATAATGAGATAGCTACATTGGCTGTAATGCCCACTCCGAAAAGAAATAACTGACCAAACACAATGCCAAGACCCGTCCTCTCCACGTTAAAGTTTTCAGCCACAGAACCTTGACTTAGTCTGATATCCACCGAAGATCCAACAAGGGAATCAAACAATTGCCTAAGAGGTCTTTCTCGACAGTCACATTTCCCCTGAAAATTGACCGGGCGCGTTAAGTTGATATTCGGCCCTGGGGGTATAATAGCGACCGCCACCACGTCCGCAATGCTGACTACAGAAGTTGTCATGCCATCCGTAACGGTAACCAAAAAATCATTTACATCAGTGATAGTGACAAAGAACAAAAGAGGAACAGTGTTTGGTGGGTCTGCGACAGTGAGGAGAATTACAGTTTGCCCTACCAGCTGCCGTAAGACGGACTGAAGTGGAGAAACACAACAGTCACAAAGAGTCCCACAAGGTCTTGGAGGAAAGAAGTTACACCCTTGCGGAGGTGTTAGTTTTTCTAAACAGGAGTTTAATAATTGATGTTTCTGTAATTTCGTAGTTTCTGGTTTAAATTTTGATGAAAAAAATCGATTGTTTGTTATTTCAATCACCCCTTTCTAATTCAATATATTTTCAACTTCACTAAACGCCTGTGAACTTACCCATTTTTTTGTGTTAGAGAAGAGATTCTTATTAAACTCCCTCAGTTTGATGCGAATATCTCTCGAATGCTCACTTATTCGCAGGATTTCATAACCCTTGTAATTAGACTTACGGGTAAATGAAATGAGTTCAGGTCAGTTAGGATTCGTGAAGGCATAGTTAAATAAAGGAGTCAGGCTATAACTCCATATTTTACCATATAATGTACATCTCCACGCCGCCCCTGGAGGCTTTCCCTCCCATGTCTCAACGGGTCAATTGCCCTCTCATTCCTTCGTCATGCCTATCCAAGGGGTGGAGGCCAGTTATGCTAACCTGATGGGTCACAGTGCCCTTTTGTTCAAGAAACCTGGTACTCGTACATATTTGAAATCCTACGAATAAGACAACATTCAAAATTAAAGTTAACTATTTTTAATGATACATTCTATATAACTAATGTTTTATTTCTATGCTGCTAAAGGGACTAATACTTGGACTTTATTTGGACAATAAGACTCGTTTCGTCGTGCTATTCCTACAAAAATCCTTGCTAGTTTACCTATCAGTTTCATGATTGATTTCATTTTCTTTATCTTCTTTACCTTCACATTATGGGAATGGACGGCTTTAAACTCAGGGTTATTCATCACAAGGCTCATAGTTGCTAAGTAGAGGAATCGTCGTAGTCTTGACCTTCCACGCTTTGAAATGACAATCTGACCTTTCCATTTGCCTGAACTTGCTTCAGCTAGATGTAATCCCGCATGCCGTAATAGAGAGTTTCCGTGAGAGAAACCACTTAGATCTCCTGATTCACCCAGTATCCCAGCTAATGAAACTTCACTTATTCCTTTAATCATAAGTAGTTTTTTTGAAAATGGGATTTTGTAGAGAACTTCTTTAACTTGTTGTTCAACTCTTTCGAGTTGTTTGACAGCGAGGTCATATTCCTCTAATAATTGTTCTAAATGGAATTTATAAGCATCAAGAGCTTGTCCGGTCCCAATAGAGGATTTTGCTAGATTGATTAGTAATTGAGCCTTCTTGGGTCCTGGTTGTCATTTCATTAAAGACTTCCAACCCCTCATGACATCTAGTGTTTCTAGTGAAGATATTTCATCCGGTGTAGGAAATAAACGAAGGGTTGCGATCGCCCCTTTGCACGTTACATCTTTAAACACTTGTCTGAGTTCAGGAAAGACCACATCCACCCATCGATTTACTTGATTAATAGACATCACGAGACGTTTAACAATCACATCACGATTAGACATTAGAACTCTAAGCTTCTCAAAGGATTCTGATGATGGGTGAATAAAGGAATAGTAGCCGTTTTTGACCATATCCGCGATAACGAGCGCATCTTTTTTATCACTCTTAGATTGGGTATTATCACGATTCTCTTTATTCCTTTTTACTAAGTGGGGATTGACTGTTACAACCTCAATGTTTTGGTTATATAACCATTTTGAAAGGTTAATCCAGTAATGGCCTGTAGGCTCCATACCTACTATTGCTGCATCTAAGTTTTTTAATCTTTTTAAATCATGGATCCATTTTAATAGTTTAAGGAACCCTTCTTCATTATTTTCAAATGTAAGAGGGTCTCCAACTACAATTCCACGGAAGTTAACTGCTCTTGCAACGTGTAGTTGTTGAGCGATATCCACACCAACAATAAGGTGTGTATCGGAAATTCTTTCTATTAGTTGATTTTGTTTGTCTTGCATTTTAAAATTCATAGTAGGGCTTCCTCCTTAAGACTCTGAGTTAGATTGGACTCTATACTCGTATCTTACTGAGGGGCTCTATTTTTTTCAAACCTGATATTTAACAATCTACAGGAATGCTAACCTGTCCCGTTATGCATAAAGAAAAAACTGCCTTAAAGACAGTCAATCTTAAGCAAACGCACCTGATATTCAACAAGGCTAAATAATAAGTTACTAAAGACAAGAATTTTTTAAAAATATAATACGTATTTTCCTTATACTTGCGCATATTAAAAACAATAACATTGAAAGCGAGATGGATACGTATTGTCTAAACAAGGGATGCAAAACAAGGATCAAACGAGAAAGCAAATCGAGAAACAGGATAAAAGAAATGATGTTGAACTAGGTAATGAATTTCAAATTGGGAACACAAGTTCACAGAGCCCAAAAAAAAGTGGACGTCAAGTAAATAAAAAATAACCCCGATCTTTCGGGGTTATTTTTTCTATTTTGTAAAATCGCCATTCAATTTTCTGAAATAAAGCCGACAGCACTGATCTTCAGCTAACGCACCCGTTGGTTTAAGTAGAATGTTTCACAATCCTTCTCGAGGATAAAGTTTATGCGTCATAAAATATACTCCTCCACAGAAAATTTAAAGTATTAAGTTCCTCAATAGTAGTGAAAGAAATGCAGCATTTCCATAAGTACATCCCTAACCATCAAATCACTATTTAGCTAAAAGATTACTTAGTATACATCACAACGGTTTAGGAGTATTAATTTGTTCGTCAAAATTTAATTCTAAAAGTTGTCCAGCGTGAACCAATCCCGATCCAAATCCGTACATAAGAACTCGGTCTCCATTTTTGACTTTTCCCTTACGGATTCCAAGATCAAGAGCTAAAGGAATGGTAGCAGCAGAGGTATTTCCAAAGTTGACTAAGCTATAAAGCGTTTTTTCCATTGGGTATTCTACTTTTTCGCAAATTGGCTCTATCAACCTTAAGTTAGCACTATGAGGTATAAACCAATCAACTTGATCTAAACTCGTTTGCGTTTTTTCTAATATCTGTCTTATACTCTCAGGAACATTCCTTACAACCCATCGAAAAACTTCTCTACCATTTTGTACAAGATATTGAGTATCTATTAACTCAATCCCATTGATCTTTTTTGATAATCCAGGCCGATATACATGTTGTGCTCCTCTCCCATCACTTCCTAGATGGAATCCAATGAAACTTTTTGATTGTTCATCTCTTTCAACTAATACCGCACCAGCACCATCACCAAATAAAACACATGTATTTCTATCTGTATAATCTGTAATTTTTGAGAGTGTGTCTGCTCCAATAACTAGTACCTTTTTGTGGAACCCAGAAGAAATTAAACTGTGTGCTGTATGTACTGCATAAACAAATCCTGCGCACGCTGCACTTAAATCTATGGCACCTGTTTGGGATATATTTAATTGGTCCTGTATGATACTTGAGACAGATGGGAAAGGTAAATCTGGTGTGCTTGTTGCCACAATAATCATATCAACATCTTTGACTTTTTTATTATATCTGTGCATTAAATCTTTTACTGCAGAAACGCATAAATCACTGGTAAATTCATCAGGACGAGTTATTCTTCGTTCATGAATCCCGGTTCTTTGAATAATCCATTCATTATTTGTTTCGACCATTTGCTCAAGTTCAAAGTTTGTTAATTTTTTTTCTGGAACATATGTCCCGATAGCTGTTATTCTCGCCCCTATCATATGCTCACCCCATATATTTATTAGTAGTTAGTATTAATACCTGGTACTAATTATAACAATTTATATTGTTAATAATCAATTTAAATTCCTTTTTTTTTCTAAAACAAAAAATACTTACTCCATATTGAAGTAAACTGCCCCGTTGCATAAAGAAAAGCTGCCTTAAAGACAGCTTTATCCTCAGCTAATGTACCCGTTAAATGAACAAGTACTACCTCTTCTATTGCATTTATCCATCCAGAAGCGTAACAAAAAAAAGCCAACATCAATTGTTGACTTAATATATATATCGACATTTAAGTTTATTAAAATTTATTATTATTACTTATATACCTCATTTTCCAATATAATCACTTTTTCCCCATTCGCTGCTTTCCCGATTTGTTTCGTATTTTCAACCAGCCGAAAAATATTATCACAGCATTGTTTGGCACCTATAAGCAATAATGGTACACCTATAAAATCAATTTTTAATGCTCTTGATAAAAATCCCCCTATAGACATGGCAATAGGTACGGTTGGAGATGTATTGGAGAATACTATTACTTCGTTAAAATGAAATTTCTCTTCCAGTAGTAAAGTCAATTCTTTTAATGCTGGAACCACAAGTTTTTCTCTTTTATGTCCAATTGTATAAACTGAGTTGCCATCTTCATCGATCCCGCGAAAAATTAGCTTTCCAGCATCTTCTTTCGTTAATTTATTAAAATATTTTACATTTAATATTTCTTCCGAAGTTAATTTTCTTTCCGATTGAGGTAATTGTTTTAAATGATATGCGGCAGCCAACGACGTGGTATGTGTACCCCCATAATCATTATAGATATACATCATGAAATCATCCCTAATAGTTTTATTTAACACTATTATGGTCATATACTCCATTTCCAATTCGGTTACGGTACTTTTATAAGAATATTCCTGTCCTCGGATTATAAAGGCCTAAAATCATAAAAATAAGAGTACACCTATTTGTCATTATAAGTGCACTCTCTTATTGTTTATATTACTTATAAGCTGGGTATGTATAGACAGCAACGCCTCTGATAGCCAGTCAGTGAGTTTCTTTAGTAACGAGTGCTAAAATCCTCCCAATCCTAGAAATGGGACAGAAAATTTTATTAGCTCATCATCGATTGTTTCTTTTTTAATCGGGGCAGGCAATACTGAGTTCCTGACATCAGCGACCTTTTTAAGGTCAAAGGATTCTATTGGTTCCCCTTCTTGGTTCATGATTGAAAGTATTCCATCATTACTCGTTTTAAGACTAGGTTGATCACTGATTAAATGAGTATAGTATAAGTCTTCGTTCAGCGTGTAGGAATTAGAATAGTCCGCTGAAAAAAGTTTGCTTTTTTTATCAATTTTGCCTGATTTAAAGTTGTCAAAGCCATAGTTGAATAAAAGCTCAGTATCAGAGTAGGCAACCTTGTCCGAAGGAGCTTTCAGAGTGACGGCAATCAAGTCTTGTTCTCCCCTAGTGGCCGTAGAAATCAGGGTGTAACCGGATTTACTGACAAAACCGGTTTTCCCGCCGGTTATTCCCTTATAGGGGAGTTCGCCTTTTAACATTTTATGATGGGTAACTAAAGTTGTGTCCCATGTTTCCACTTCCCATGGTAACTCCTTCTTACCAAAATACTCACGGAACGTTTCATTTTTCATTGCATATTGGGTAATTTTCGCAAGGTCACTGGCTGTCGTTACATGGTCTTTGTCAAATAATCCATGGGGGTTCGTAAAATGAGTATCGGTGACGTTCACTTCTTTTCTTAAAAACTCATTCAAATCTTCCATGAACAGTTTTTCACTGCCAGACATATGCTCGGCAATTGCGATGGCTGCATCATTTCCGGAGTTGATCAGCATTCCTGCAATTAATTTGGAAAGCTCTATTTCCTCCCCAGGTTCAATAAATACCGAAGACCCGTCTGCCTCCGCTGCTTTTTTGCTTATCGTCACCAGTTCATTCTGATCCCCGTGTTCTATAGCATATATAGCCGTGGCAACTTTCGTTAGACTGGCTGGATACATCCTTTTATTCATATTTTTTTCGTATAATACATTCCCGCTTTTCGCATCAATAATGATCCCTGCTTCACTATTGAGAGGTAAGTCAGATTCTGCACTTACAGTCGTAGAGGCGAAGGGGATTAAAGCCAAGATGAAGATGAAGAAAAACTTTCTCATATGCCTCTCCTTTAATGATAGTAAAATTCTATATAGTCATAATAAAATAAATTTGAAAGTTAAAAGATGTTTTATTGAAAGTGAAATACAAAAGTAATTACCCTTTAATAATTTTGGAAACATTTCGGTTAATGACCTTCATTTTCTTTCCTGAAATAACTTTTTAAGGGTTGTAACCCTTTTAGTGGCGCCTCCATTTAATCCTGATTAAATGGATTTTTTTGTAAATCACTAAGTATCTGGCAATTTCTTTTCATGAAAAAAACCCTTCAAACCGAAGGGCTCAGACTGTAGACAAACTCTAAGAAAAGCGAGTTTAACTGCCGTTTTTTTATTTAAAAAACGTCCAGATGATTTCAGGAATCCGCTCCCTTTCCGCCGACTGTATGCCAAGCCGCACCAAAGCAAGCGGCTGCGGGGTCTTGGCAAGCCAGTAATTCGGCAGGAGTGTCGCAAATTTCTTCAATCCAATAAGGATTACAGTAAAAAACGATAAATACCGGAGCACTTTATTCGACCAGCTGCACTGTCTTGGGCCATTGACGCAGTTTATCGACCTAAACCACACAATATTCGGCCGTTCACGCACAGTATTCTGCCTACCCCACATAGTATTCGACCGTTGAGGCACTATATTCGACCGTTCCTGTTCGACCTTCATCACTATTCGGGCTCTGACCTCTTTTATATTCAAACAGAAGTCCGCCATTTACAGCGGACTTTTAGTTTGTAGACAAAAGGGGTTCTATCTAAATTTTAAAAACAAAGTTGATTGGAACGGAAGGTGCGAGACTCCTGCGGGAAAAGCGAGTCCAGGGGAGACCCCACAGGCGCAAAAGCGACGAGGAGGCTCCCGGACCGCCTGCGGAAAGCGAGTGCCCTACGTTCCAATCGACGTTCGAGGTTTTATAAACCTAAATAAAAAAAATTTAGACAAACTTGTTTTTATCAAGTTTGTCTACAGTCCCAACCCTTCAATCTGAAGGGCTAGTTATTTGTCATGTTTTCATTTTCATTCCTAATAACATACATTCGACTTTTACAATCGGTTTTCTTGATAATATAAATATAATCGTTACAGATATGACTAATAAAACATAATATTGGCCACTTTCTTTGACCCAATCATAAATAAATGAGTTATAAACATATTCCAGAATAAACATATGAAACAGATAAATAACTAAAGTAATCGATCCTATTTCAGTAAAAAATGTATGCTTTTTAGGAACAATACAAAGAAAACAATAAGTTGCCGCTCCCATGATTAAATAAACGATCAACTTATATATAAAACCGAGGGCAATGGGACCTTCCATTAATTCCTTATAACCTAAACGGCCATAAAACCATTCCCTCCAAGTAATTTCACCATAGAAATAAATGCCGGCAAAGATTAACCCAAGTAGACCCCAGCCTATTAGGGCATTACTTTTCTTTTTAACCCATTCAAAATGATCTTTTTCTAAAAAATGTCCAATTAAAAAGAAAGGAAAGAAAAAGAACGTTCTCGACAAACTTAACCATTCATTTACTTCACCGATGTAACCGATTATTAGAGATACAATTATCGAAAAAACGATACCATATTTCCTTGAGGTAAATATTGACAATAATATATTCCAACAGAATAAGCTTATTAAGAACCATAAGGCCCATCTTGGAGTCAATATTGTGAATTCAATCGGTTCATCAAATAACTTCTGATAATAGAAGGTATAAATCACCTGGAATATTACATAGGGAATTAAGATTTTCTTTATTAGCACCCAGAGGTCCTTTTTACTTTTTATCTTTCTTGAAAAATAGCCGGACACTAAAATAAAAGCTGGCATATGGAATGAAAAAACAAACAAATAAATAGTTAAAATCCATTCGTTTTCTTCTACCATTCGAGCTAATGTATGTCCCAAAACCACTAGTACGATTAAAACAGCTTTCGCATTATCAAAATAAGGATCACGTTTCATTAAATCTTACCTCCTCTAAAGAAACTGCTCGTTATATTTCCTAAACCTTAATTATTGTTTGAATGAAAAAACCGGCTTTCCTCTAAAAAAGGATTGCCGGCTTTTTTACTAAAGGAAATTCATTGGAGTATCTACCATACCATAGCTTGTTTACAGGATAGTTAATGGAAAATAACAGTTTGATAACAGAGACTTAAACCAGGGTGCTAACCGCCAATTGCGGCCTTCTTATGGCACACGCTCCCATTTAGTGACTTGCCGGAACGAGCAAGAACTTCCAAAATTTCAAAACTCCAAGCAGTTCCATACGTTTTCGCCTTACCAGAACGGGTAGTGTATTATAGAAGCATGAGTATGATAACGTCTCTCTATAGGAGGAATGTTCATGAATCCGGTCATTTTATTTGATGGTGAATGCAACTTTTGCGATTCGAGTGTCCAGTTCATCATAAAGCGGGACCCGCAGGGGCTTTTTCATTACGCTTCACTTCAAAGTGAGGCGGGACAAGAGTTGCTGAAGAAGTATGATGTACCTGCAGATATAGATAGCATGGTGCTGATTGAAAGGGATAAGGCCTACTATAAATCGTCTGCAGCCTTGAGGATTTGCCGCCGCTTGCAAGGGGCGTGGAAATTGCTTTACGGTTTCATCATCGTTCCAAGCCTCATCCGGAACTTCGTTTATGATTTCATTGCCAGGAACCGTTACAAATGGTTCGGAAAGAAAGAAGAAAGCTGTATGCTGCCGTCGCCAAGTGTTCGAAAGCGATTTTTATAAAAAAGGCCACATCAACAAGCAAAAAGGACTTCAAGTATTCGAGGTCCTTTTTGTTTTTTGTTTTAGAATGCTTTTCGTCCTTTCATTGTGTAAATGTGGAGTATCTCCATAAATGATTGGCCGTTGGATGTGCCATCATTTCGAGCCCTTTGTTTTCCGCTAGGTGCAGGGGTTCCCAGTTTTGTTCATCTGCCTCCTTTAGGTAGACTTCGTGATGCGGTGCCTGATCATGATACCCGGCTATGTTGATTTCGCCATTTCGGTAAAAGGTCCCGATCACTTTATAATCCACTGCAGGAGAAATGATGATTGGGTTGCCTACAGAGTGTGTCAGCTGAATCGTCGTTTTCTCATGATTGGATAATACATGCTTCACTACAATGTCTTCATCCGAGGCCACTCCTTCTTCGAGGAAATCCCCATCATGGTTGTAGGCCTCACTTTTCCCGACTGCTTTGGTACATTCAATCTCGGCTTCACTTTCCTTTTCGTGAATGTACACATCGACCCTTGTCCTGTATCGGGGTGATTCAGGATCAAACCCGCGGTTGTCTCCTTTAAAATAGGGAACCTTTGAGGCAAGATTGGGGTTTTTCAGCCACTCTTCCGGTAGAAAGGTGGAATAGCGCAGCTGCCAATTTCTTTTCTTTTTACCATCCACATCGTTTCCAACTGGCTGCAAAAGCTGTTTTACAGGTCCTATCTTTTTCGTATTCGTTATTTCCTCGATCGCTGCCTGTGCTTGGGATGAACCTTTTTTTACGGCTCCGACAATACTCGCTACAAGGGATTTCACGGCATAGGACTCCTGCTCTGAACGCGGAAGGGGCCGCTTGGCTTTAATGGTATATGTGTATTCCTGATCCTCACTAATACTCCGATCACTGAAGGAACATCCGCCCACTTTCCCAATATCCACGCCGTTTCGGTAAACCCGATACTCTTTTATTCCTTTAATGGGCTCCCATTCAAGGCTGGCTTGGCCTTTTGCGACAATCGTGGTGAATACCAAATCCAAAAGGATATTATCCTCTTTTTTATTCTCGGCGGTTGTTGATGTCTGTATTTTCATCCTGTTCACTGCCTGTTCTTTTTCATTCAGGCTATCTATCGTGTACGTATAGATGGTTCCTGGAGTCAGTCCCCGATCTGCCATCCTTGGCTCCGGGCCGCTGTAAATCAGCTCTTGCCCCCTGAATACCCGATAGAAACCACCTTCATCAGGCCACATAAGCTTAATGGTATCTTCTTTCCGTTCGATCTTACACATCAAGGAAGCCGTGTTGAATACCGCTTGATGCGTCCTCTTATTGGAAATGAGATAAGCGATGCCCGCAAGACCAAGAGCAAGCAATGAATGCCGTGCAGTGAATGTAACTCCGCCTACTTTTAAACGGGGAAATGAATAATGGACGATCAACTTCTTCATCACCTCTTTCTTTTCTAGGTGTTATTTCTTTACCCACTTTAATTTCCAAGCACACTTTGTAATGTGCTGAGAAGGTTATTTCCATTGGGATGGCATAAAAAAACCGAGGGAATGTTCACTTCCCTCGGTCGGTCATTCATGAGTTTTCCTGGATTATATTTTAACGGCGGCTTTTTTCCCCGCCTTTGCGTCCTGCTTCTTCACGGCTCATTTTTCCATCATCGGAACCATCTCGTTGATTGGCCCGTGCCTCTCCGCCTTTTTCGCCGATTTCCTGATAGAATTCCTTATCATGATTTTCGGATGTCGCTTCTCCGCCTTTTTGGCCAATCTTCTGATAGAATTCCTTATCATGATTTTCGGATGTTGCTTCTCCGCCTTTTTGGCCAATCTCTTGATAGAATTCCTTATCATGATTTTCAGATGTCGCTTCTCCGCCTTTTTGACCAATCTCTTGATAGAATTCCTTATCATGATTTTCGGATGTCGCTTCTCCGCCTTTTTGGCCAATCTCTTGATAGAATTCCTTATCATGATTTTTCGCTGTTGTTTCTCCACCCTTACGGCCTGCTTCTTCACGACTCATTTTATCATTGTTGTTAGTCATTAAAAATTCCTCCTTATTATTTGGATTTTCATTGAACTAGCTACATATGACATGTACCCGCTTGAACAGCTATAAAACTAGAATCAGCTAAATACTTCAGGTCGCTTCTTTTATTTAGCGGCGACTTTTTCCCCGCCATTAAGTCCTGTTTCTTCCTTGCTCATTTTTCAATCATCGGAACCATCACGTTGATCGGCTCGAGCCTCTCCGCCTTTTTTGCCAATCTCCTGATAGAATTCCTTATCATGATTTTCGGAAGTGGCCTCTCCGCCTTTTTTACCGATCTCTTGGAAAAATTCCTTATCATGATTTTTTGCTGTCGTTTCCCCGCCTTTGCGGCCAGCTTCTTCCCTGCTCATTTTTTCATTGTTGTTAGTCATTAAAACTCCTCCTTATTGTTTGGATTTTTGATGAACTAGCTACAGTTTTATGTATACCCGATAGTTTTGATATGAAACTAGAATCTATTAAAACTTTACCATTTAAAAGGAAAAGCATCATGAATGATATCACCCATGATGCTCCCCGCTTATCCTTAACCTGACTTGGGAATCCCTTCTCGCAGGCGATCTGGCAGCTCTACAATGGTTTCATTCAAAGTATCCAATTTCTTTTCAATCCTATGAAGCAAATAGAGGGTAACAATGATCGGGAACCCAATATCACTGACAAATGGCAGGATTTGATCCATTTTCATTCACCTCACTTCAAGTTTGCCCGACATTGATGACTCTCCCGTTCGTCAGATAAGTTCCACTTCCTCGACATTCCGCTCGACAAGGCGTGCCGCCTTCAAATCGACGAAATCCCCGGAAGATGTAACGAACACGTTCCCCGCAATGATTTTTTCCATTGCCAGTTTAACCGTATTTACCTCGACCGGCTCCTTCGGATTATCAACGGAAATCGTCGCTGACTTTCCTTCCTCCGTAACGAAAATCAATTCCAGTACTTTAGCCAATTCAAATCACCTCCCCCTCGTACGACATCAAAACCGTTTAGCCAATCAATGAATACGCATCCACCCGGGTCACTTCACCCATTGGATGATTCTGCACACTTGCGATTGCAACAGCTGATGAAAACAGTTGATCCGCTGTCGCCTCGACCTTGATGTTCGAAAATGCCCTCCGCTTGAAAACGAGAGCCCCTTTTTCATTTAACCCCGTCTCAAAATCGATCCGCAACGTACTTGATACTGGAATCTGACTTGCCATATCACTCACCCCCTTTCACACTCTATATAAACTTTTATGGGATGAAAGTAGCATGGCCTTAATATTTTTCAGGGGAAACGCATAAAAAGCTCCCCATCATTTGGGCAGCTCTATAAATCCATATTTTTTTACTATTTTTCAGGAGTTCTTTAAAACAATAACCACATTTGTTACCGAAATTTTAATTCTTTATTGGCCATTATCCATTGTCTTCTTCTCTCACTAAAAAATCTTTCTCGATTATTGGCGGTTTTTCTACAAAATTAATTCTTCTCATTATTTGCTGTATTACTCTCGGAAAAAAGTAAGCTCCAAAGAAAGCACAGATAAAAGCCTGTGACCAAGTTTTCATCCATGTAGATAAGAATATATGATCGTAACCACTATTTATTGAGACTAATATAAATGAAATAAAAAAGGACATACTAAAAGCCATAAAAAAGGCATAAATAATATTTCGGTATTTAACATTAATCCTCATTATTTTTCTACTTCAACTCCTGACCAAATATTTCTTCACAACTATATTTTATTTCTGCCATTTACATTAGTAAAACCAATTTTTATAATAGTTCTATTACAATTGCTAATGCAAAGGGGTTAGTGGGGTTGAATTCGTATTATGCTTTTATCAAAACCGTAGAAACAGGCAGTTTCACAAAAGCTGCCGAAGAACTTGGCTATACTCAGTCCGCCATTAGCCAAATGGTGCATTCATTGGAGGAAGAACTTTCCACCACTCTTATTTTACGTTCTCGAAAGGGCATTACACTGACACCAGATGGCGAGGAATTTTTGCCATTTATCAGGAAGATTTGTCATTCACATAGGGAACTGACCGAAAAGCACAAAGAGATGGAGGGACTGCAAAGCGGCCTTATTCGAATTGGCACCTTTTCCAGTGTTACATGTCATTGGATACCGGGAATGATCAAAGATTTTAAGGAACTTTACCCAACTGTCCATTTCGAATTACATCAAGGAAATTATACGGAAATCTCAAATTGGATTAAAGAAGGAAGCGTGGACTTTGGCTTTGTGAATTCAAATGTTTCGGATCTAACTACGATACCCCTGCAGGAAGATGAAATGCTGGCTGTATTGCCAGTGAATCATCCTTTAGCATCCTCCACAAAAGTATCATTGAAGGATTTGCTAAAAGATCCTTATATCCTGTTGGATGAGGGAGTTATAAATGAACCATTAATAGGTTTTAAACAGGATAATTTTGAACCTGATACCCAATACCGGGTATTTGATCCCTATGCGATTATGTCGATGATTGAACAAGAGCTTGGCATTTCGATTTTACCGAAACTTCTCTTAAATAAATGTCCCTATAATATTGTAACGAAAACTATCTCTCCCTCCATTATTCGGACAATTACTTTGGCATACAAGGATAAAAGGGTACTGCCAATAGCAAGCAGGTATTTTATTGGCTTCATTATTGAAAGGTATAGGGAAGATTAAAGTAGCCAATTCGTTGTTGCAGCAATTCCTGAGCCTAAAGCCCGTCCGGTTGTTTGTTTCATGAAATAAATCCAAATACCGTTTTTGCTATTCAGCTTATTTTCCCTTTGAATTAGTTTTTTATTACTGACATTTTTGATGCGTAGATAAATGGCATTTGGCTTTAAATGGCACGTCATGTTCGTGTTTTCTGGGAAATAATAATCACGAAAGGATGTGGATGTTAATGTCATTAGAATGGTTTGACAGAGTTAGCGGGGAATTGCAGGATCATCTTGTATCAATTTGTGAAAAATACGACCGTAATGGCAGTATGATCGTGGAGCGCGGGTCGAAGCATCCACGGATCGAGTTTTATACAGAGCTGGATGACAATGAGAGGGATTATTTTTCCACGCTGTTTTTTGATCCGTATAATGAAGAATTTTATATGGAATCGTTCGAGCCTGATTTAGGGCAGATCAGCAAGGTCATCCTTACAGACATTGAAGATATCGTCGATGCTGTCCACGAGAGCTTCCATAACTATTTGGAAGAGGATGATGCCGATTACGAATATGATATGGATATGGATATGGATGATGAAAATGATGATTTGTATGATCCAGACGGCAAAGATTCCGATATATACGAAATCGATGTAGATTGGGAAACGCCTGAAGTGACCGCCTATATCCAGGATAATGAAGTGGAGGTCACGTATCAATTCGGTATCGTTCAGGAAACAGGTGATGGTGTGCTGAAAAGGATCAACCGGATTCGGACAGCGGATGATGACCTGATAAAGGATGAAACGAACTTCATTTTCAGCAAGGAAGAAGCAAGCACGATCATCGCCATGATAGCCAGTCACATGGATTCACTTAGTGAAATGGAATAAAAAACAACAAAACCTTGTCCATGATCATCATGGACAAGGTTTTATCATATAAGAATCAGTTCATATACCTCTGATAATTGCGTGACCCGTTCCGTATCACTCGCTTCCTTCGCATGCTTGATTTCCTGAGGAAGAATATGGTTAAGGAGTCTGGCTTCTTTACCGGATAGCTTATTGACTAGTTCTTCTTCAGAATGAAAATGTCCGCTTTTGATTTTATTATAAATTTCCTGTGCTTCAGGATATTGGTCCGTATAGTTAGATATTATCTCACGTAAGTAACCAATCGTACGATCCATCAAACCATCCCTCTCGAATGTTAGATTTTTGCTTACATGCTCCATCTATACCTTCCCCCATTTTTTGATGATAAATTCCTGAAAAAAAAGATATCCAAGTCAATGGATACCCCCAATCAGTCTTCCTCCCAAAACAAATCATCCAATGTTCGCGATAATGCTTTACAAATACCGACACACAAACTTAATGAGGGATTATACTTTCCGGATTCAATCAATCCTATCGTTTGCCTGGAAACGCCGACAATCTTGGCCAGTTCATCTTGTGACAAGTCCTTTTCTACTCTCGCAAGCTTCAGTTTTATATTTTTCAAGGGAAGCCACCTACAATTTCTTATTATCTTCGCTATTTTTCATTCCGATTTTCTTCGCCAGCAAGTATATACCACCAAAAAACAAAAGTAAAATCGGCAAATAGATCATAACGGATACAAACGATACCAATACAAAATACCATACGCCCTGGGAACTGCCATCCGCATAGGCTACAGCACTATTCACCCCCATGATTATAGCGATGATCAATGCTAAAGCAACCGAACCAAGAATCGTCTTCCTGCTCATCGGTGTTTTGCTGGTGCGGTCATGCATTTCCACTTCATCCCAGAAAACACCTAAGAAAATGGAACGAGCCAAGTAGTATAGCCCTCCTGCAACGATTATCACGAATTCCAGATATAGCTCCCCGCTGCCTGCACCATATTTATATAGTTTGAAAAGTGCACTCACCAGGCAAATGGCCAAAATGACGTGATACATTTCTTTATAAATTTTATTTCTTACATGCTCAACCCGCTCATCCGTGATCTTTTTCGTTCGTTTAAATAAATCCATCATCGATCGACCTCCATTTAATTCCATCACTTACTCCATTATATGATTTATTTAACTTTTTGCAACATATATATTACATTTTATAATTTATAAATGTCAATATACATAAAAAAAGGTATCCACATATCAAGTGTGGATACCTTTTTTTTGTTTTACTCGTGAGTTTTGGGGATTTACTCGTGAATTCTAAGCATTTACTCGTGAGTTTTGCGGTTTTACTCGTGAATTCATCATTTTTTTAAAATGGAGTTAAAATTTTGATCATTTAAATTACCCTTCATTAAGATGATAGCAAAGTTGAACAACGCCAGAGGAAAATCTTTTTGTATCAACCAGTTTTAGATTCAATCTCTCCTTCATGTCAATAAACAAAGGTTTCCCTTCCCCTAAAACAACAGGGTGAACAGATAACCTAAATTCATCAACCAGCCCAAATCTTATAAAAGTTGTAATAAGACTTGCCCCGCCATAAAGCCAGATGTCTTTTCCAGGCTTTTTCTTTAATTCATTTACTTCTTCAACAATATGATCATTTATGATTGTCACTTTATCATCAGTGCTTTTTTTTGTTCTGGAAAACATGAATTTATCTTTGCCATGAACTAATTTCCACATTTCTTTTTCAGTATCAGATACCTCATTTTCCGGAGTATACTGTCCCCATAAATCATAGCTTTTTCTTCCATAAAAAATGGTATCAATTTGATTTAAGAAATCCGTGAACCCCATTTCGGGATCCATAATGCACCAGTCAATTTCTCCTTTTGGCCCTTCAATAAAGCCATCTAAAGTAACTGCTAAATCTAAAATTATTCTTCTCGGTCTTTCGTTAATTGTCATACTTTCATCTCCTTTTGTCTTATAGAATGTCCCCTAAAGATTCGCCCGCTCAGCGAGACACTTGCCCCTGACCGATGCCGGACAAATACCTGCTGCTTTTAAGCATTCATTCTTCCTTTTCGCTTATATGTAGTTTTATATTACAGCTTCTATCATAGTATTAAAAGATTGTATCAAAAACGAAGGAGACACGCGATGAAAGCAATGATATGCACCAAATACGGTTCACCCGATGTACTGGAACTCAAAGAGGTAGCAAAACCAACACCCAAGGATAACGAAGTTTTGGTTAAGGTTCATGCGGCAACAGTGGCTTCAGGGGACATAAGAGTCCGGAGCTTCAAGAGCCCCTTCTTATTATGGCTGCCGATGCGGATCTTCCTGGGTCTTAGAAAACCGCGAAAACCAATACTTGGAGTGGAACTGGCCGGGGAAATAGAGGAAACGGGCAGGGATGTGACAAAATTCAAAATAGGCGACCGGATTTTTGCCATGACTGGAATGAATTTCGGGGCTCATGCCGAATACACCTGTTTACCTGAAGACGGGCCAATCGCAATGAAGCCTGCCAACGTTACCTATGAGGAGGCCGCCGCCGTTTCTTTTGGAGGAACGACAGCCCTTCATTTTTTCAGAAAAGGCAAGATCCAGGAGGGACAAAAAGCCCTCATCTACGGTGCATCCGGTTCGGTAGGGACTTCAGCCGTGCAGCTGGCCAAATACTTTGGAACAGAAGTTACCGGAGTATGCAGTGCCGCTAATTTTGAATTGGTGAAATCATTGGGAGCAGATGAGGTAATTGATTATACGCAGGAGGATTTCACGGAAAGACAAGAGCGATATGACATCATCTTTGATGCAGTCGGGAAAAGCTCGAAAGCCGCCTGCAAGAAGGCACTGACCCCGAACGGGCGATACGTGTCCGTCGAAGGACAAGGAATAGCAAAGGTACTTACGGAAGATTTATTACTCCTCAAGGAGCTAATCGAAACTGAAAAAATAAAATCGGTCATTGATAAACGCTACTCGCTGGAACAGCTTCCCGAGGCTCATAGATATGTAGAACAAGGACATAAAAAGGGAAATGTAGTCATAACTTTGGTTGATCATGATAGACCCTGACAGTGCTTTGCACACCGCCGCTTTTTGCGAACTTTTTCCACCTTTGCTTCTGCTTCTGGAACTTTTTCTCCTTTTGGAGAATGCTCAGTTAACCATTATATCGAAATTAGGGATAACTTGTAATTTGAACGATGTGCTCCACTCCAGGCACACGCTGTCCCGCTCATATTCGGATGTCCTAAGTTTCCAATGGGTTGCATTGGTTGAGAAGAGACAACAATTCTATTGACCATTTAATTATCCCTTCTCTCCATTCACGATCGCGAGAGAGTCCGAAACAAATTTTTTGAACACGGAACAGAATTGCAGATAATTGAAAAACCCAACCCCATACTCCTATGGATTTTTCCATAGGAGTTTTAAACACAAATATTATTTACACTATCTAGGTATTTTTAACTAAAAAACTTTTATTTTTAATTGCTTTAATGCAAAATGGTAAACACATCCTGTTTTTCCAGTGAAAACACACTGCCAAGGGGGGAGAATGTTGAATAAAAAAGTTTTTCTACATGCAGGGGTCTGGTAGTATTCGAATTTTGGCGGTGCTTGCATTTTACCAACCGGCGTATCTAAAACAATGAGGAAGACCAAAAAAAATAGCCCACTTATAGGGCGGCAATCTCCAATATGTATTGATTATTTATATCTCTCCTTTTTCTAGTTTTTCATTTAAAAGTATATAATCATTTTTGTTAAAGGTTATCGCTACTCTATCTAATCTATCTCCATTTGGATATAAATATAACTGTTGATTGAATTTTATACCTAAAGGTACGACTGTTTGATAAATAAGATTTAAAATTTTAAAACATTCTAAATCCACCCCTTCTTTCAAATGATTTTTAACATGAATAATTACTAGATCTTCAATATTTTCAAACCTAGGTTTTCGAGGAGAAATATTATCAGCTTTACAAAGTCTTTTTAATAGATTTTGATAATAATCATGATTTTGTTTCAAATTAACCACCTCATATTTTATTTATTATATAACTAAAATACAAATCATAGAAGATGAGGTAAACTTTGTGAAAAAGATCGTTTTACCCATAGTTTTCATGCTGTTTTCTTTAGTATTAGCTACCCGCCATCTATCCCTATATGGTTCGAGATGAGGCCATTCCGCCCCTCTCCAGACTATAGTCAAATTCGAGAAAAAGTCAGTTTGCCTATAGTCTTTTTATTAACAAAAAGTTCCAGTTTGATTTCAGAAATCCGTTCTCTTTACGCCGACTGTCTGCCAAGCCTCCTCGGCTAGCAAGTTATTCGCCAGGAGTGTCGCAAATTTCCTCCATCCAATATAGGTTTCATCCAATATAAAAAGTAAACCATGAAGGATAAGCAAGTCTTGTTTTAAAAACACTGTTCGGCTACAGTCTTTTCATTTAAAAAGGTCCAGTTGATTAAAGCGGGTGTTCGAGACTCCTGCGGGAAATGCGCGTCTAGGGGAGACCCAAAAGGCGCAAGCCGAGGAGGCTCCACGACCATCCGAGGAAAGCCAGTGCCCTACGTTCCAATCAACGTTTCAAACAAATCACAACCCTATAAAACACGAACATTAAATTATTTTTATATTTTAACGTTCACTTTTTTATTGATTATCTATCATTCGTTTGTTATATTAGCAAAGTAATAATCGTAATTTACTCGTATATGCTCGGAAATATGGTCTGAGCGTTTCTACCTGGTTCCCAGTGAAAGAACTAGACTACGAGTTAAAGTATTCGGCTGCCCGCTTTCTTGAGCAGCGCATGATTTAGCTAATCATTTTGCTTAATCATCTTTACTTTGACTATCGTAGGTCTAGAAGGCAGTAATCATTCTGCCGTTCTGGACCTTTTTCTTTGACCGCAACTGCGAGTGCATCAAACAATCGGATAATATGTTTAAGGAGAAATTATATGAAAAAAAACATGTTCAAAAAGTACACGATATTAGGAATCATTACATTACTTTTCATGTCGGTGATTGCCGCATGCAGTTCTGCTTCCAAAAATGAAACGGTCGAAAAAAAGACTCAAAGGCCTATCATGATTCAAGGTCCAATGCCAATTGAAGCTGAAAATTTCGCGAAAAGGTTAAAAAATGTTAAAGAAGAAAAATCAGGGGATTTTGTATTTTACATTGGAACGTTAGACAATTATCCTGTAATCGTTGCAAAAACAGGTAAAGGGATGGAAAACACAGCTGCCGCTACAGCTTTGGCCATTGAAAGATATAACCCTATTGCCATCATCAATCAAGGGACATCAGGCGGACATGATCCAAGCTTAAACGTTTTTGATATCGTTTTAGGAAAAAGAACGGTAAACCTAGGTTCATTAAAAACGGCTGATAAAGCTGAAAAACAAGGAATCGATCCAACCATTTGGAAACCGATGGACCTAATGGCTTCTGAAGGAAGTGCAGGAGAAGATCCTAACGCTGAAAAACCACGCTTCTACGAGGGAGATAAGGATCTACTCGCAGCTGCCCATGCAGTTAAAGATACTTACACAAAAGGTAAGGTTGTCGATGGCACTATCGGTTCTGCAGACGTTTGGAATAATGAAGTGGATCGGATTAAGTGGTTCCATACGAAATATGGTACATCTGTAGAGGAAATGGAAGGAGCTGCGGCAGCGCAAATCGCCAAAGCTTACGATGTTCCCTTCTTAGGTATACGAGTGCTATCCAATAATAAGGTGAATGGCGGTAAATATAACCCGAATACAGCAGCAGCCAATCAAGAATATGTTTATGAAGTGGTCAAAAAATATATCTCCACGATGCCAAGCAAATAAGGCCGGCCCGGAAGCATACTACCCTATAATGAAATAAAGAAGAGCACATATTAGATACGATAATATGTGCTCTTCTTTTATTCGCTGAGGGCTGTGCCCGATTCTTCCTCGTTGCAAAATAATATGCTGAGGTTATTCAACGTATAGAGTCTAGCGGTAAAAATGAATAAATCGCTGTAGTTGTTTTCAACGTACTCTTCAATGATGCCCATCCCTTTCCTGAATCTATCAACCAATAAATGGGTGTAGTTTTCATCCCAGGTAAACTGATTGATTCGTTTAAGTTCATCTGCCAATACTTGAAACTTGAACTCCTCGACAAGAAGCTTCAATTGATACAATTTATCTCTATTTAAACAAAAGCAATTATTTTCATTTTCATGATTTTCCCGGACGAATGTAATGAAGCCATTTATATTATCGGCCAGCATATTCGCTATTCGCATCCCGAAGTTCATTTCTAACATCTCCTCAATGTCTAAAATCTATATGAAGAGTGTATGATTTGAAATGATATTTTAACACCAACAATTATTCTTTTAAGATAGATTTCCTTATTTCGTACTATGATAGATTTTCACAAAAAAAATTGTCCCCTTTCCTTCCAAGGGGACAATCTCACTTTATCGTTATCACATCGAATCCAGAACCAAAGAGATAAGCAGGCCGGCGGCGGTGAATATGCCCGTCACCGGTCCTCCGTCTTCATATGCTTCAGGCATCATCGTTGAGGCAATCATGGCGATGATGCCGCCGCCTGCAAATGCTGCCATCGCTGCCAGGATATAGTCCGGGGCATGATCGAGGAATAGATAGCCCGACATCGAGGATAGTGCCGAAATGAGCAATACGGAAAACCACAGCAGCATGATTTTCTTCTTCGAATAATCACTTTTGAGGAGACCAGTCGTACTTGAGAGCCCCTCCGGAATATTACTGATGAAGATGGCAATGACCAATAACCAGCTTACCGAGCCACCGCTTATTAAGCTTGCGCCAATCATGATCGACTCCGGTATGGCATCCATCACCGTCCCGATGAAAATGGCCAGGCCCGCTTCCTTCGAGGAGCTATTATTGGACCGTTTCCTTTTATCCGCACCTTTTTGGGAAATAAGAAAATCCAAGGCGGTAAATACGGCGGCCCCTGTTATGAATCCGATTGCCGTCGCCCAGATTCCTCCATCACTCACCGAATCGGCAAGCAGCTCATATGCCGCTGCACCGATCAATACACCTGTACCAAAAGCCATAATATAGCCAATGATGTTTTTCTTTATCGGGATGAAAATGGCGGCTAGTGCGCCAAGCAGGACAGCAGAACCCGAAACCCCTCCCCAAAAGACCGCATTCCACATAGAATCCCCCCATTTCCTTTTTATAGGGTAGTGTACCCTGGTAGATGTTAGGGTAAACAAGGGCCCGCTTTTTTGCCAATTCCAGCAAAAAAAAGCAGTTACATTCGCTGCCATGGTTTTTGTGTATAGAATAGTAGAGTCGCTATGCTTATCCTAGCCTTCGCTGCCTGCCTTATATGACTGATATTTGCGGTTTTCCTTCTTCTCTTTCACTGACCTTTTCAATTTTATCGACAAACATTTGAAAAACCTTTCTCTTTTCTTCCAGCTCTTTTATTGATTCTTTCAATTCGTTCAATTTTTGTTCAAAAGGTTTATGATAGAGCTCACGGATATTTCGAATGATTTCATCATTTATAGTGGATTGTACCACTTGCTTGGTAATATTGAATTTATAGGAATAAACCTGAAGATCACGCTTAACTTCTTCATACTCTTTTTCTATCCCATTTAACACATCACTGATTTCTTCATTCCATTCCACTAAAGCCTTTTTCACATGTTCCTCCACCCTTATTCCCCCTCTTTAACTAACAAAAAATCCATCTCGATAAAAACTTATTTTATCAAAAGTTCATTTCGGTTTCTTTTCGGCTAAGTTACTTAACATATTAGTTTCATTAAAAACAGATAACAGCGAGTTACGAAACACTTTTGAAAAATCACATAGAATGAAACATGACAACTATAACCTATGGAGGTGTTCAGACTGATTCATACAGTTAAACCGGGTGAAACACTGACACAGATATCCAGGGACTACCGGAAACCGCTATCGGAAATCATCAATGCTAACCCGAACATCAATCCAAATGTCATTTATCCTGGTCAGCCCATCATGATCCCTGGTTTTCCCCCTCCTGATACCATTCCATTTAGAATCGATGTGTCCGTTAACAATCGTAAGCTAAGGCTGCTAAAGAATGGAGTCCTGCAAAAACAATATCCAATTGCTGTTGGAAGAATGCTGTTCGGTACACCAGTAGGAAAATTCATCATCGTTAACAAAGCCCCAAACCCCGGAGGCCCATTCGGTACAATATGGATGAGTCTATCCAAGGAGCACTACGGCATTCATGGAACGAATGACCCCAGCTCGATCGGTAAAGCCGTCTCAAAAGGCTGTATTCGCATGCATAATCGGGACGTGGAGGAATTATCTAGGATCGTTCCAATCGGGACACCGGTTATGATTCATCCTTAATGTGTTTAGGGAATGATGATAAATAAGCCGATGGAATGGTCCCATCGGCTTATTTTGGCATGAACGTAAAATCACACTTGAACCAATTTCTTCTCCTGAATTTTATACTGAAGATCGGCTACATGGTTTATGAACGCTTGATCATGGGATACAAATATGATCGTCCCATCATATGCCGCGATAAATCGTTCTAATGCTTCAATGGCCGTAATATCCAGAAAATTGGTCGGTTCATCTAAAAGCAGAATGTTGTATTCCCCTAAGAACAAGCGACAAAGTTGGAGGCGAATCGCTTCGCCGCCACTTAATGCTTGAACACTTTTCAGTATATCCGTTCCGACAAACTGCATCGAATGAAGGACGCTTCTTAAAAATCCTTCATCATATTCTGAACGGTTTCCCAGGAATTGCAGTACCGTTTCATTTCTTGCAAATCGGTAGCTCATTTGACGGAAGTAACCAATTTTCGCTTTTGGAGAAAGCGCCAAGCCTGCACCATCATTTGCAATATGGTGAAGCAAAGTACTTTTACCGCTGCCATTTCTGCCTGTGATGGCTATTTTTTTACCGAGCGGCAGCTGGAAACTCACTTCATCCAATAATACTTTTCCCTTCACTTGAAGAGTCAATCGGTCCGCCATAATCGGGAACTTATTATGCAATTCCAATTGCTTTGACTGGCGAAATACGATTCGCCTTTCCTCTTGTACAGCATCGACTTCCTGAAGCTTTTCCGCTCGCTGCTCAATTGCCTTCGCTGCACGTTGTGCGGCTTTTTGGCTTGTGCCTTTCGATTTCGTCATGAACGTCTTATTCGGTTTTGCATTCGCCTCTTTTTTCGATAACCTTCCAGCTTGAGCAATTTTTTCAGCTTTTTTCATTTTTTCCTGCGCTGCTTTTTCAAGCCGGCTTCTTTCCTTTATGAATTGTTCATGAGCCTGCCTCTGTTGTTCACGTTGTAACTGCTTCTGTGCCATGTACTCGCTGTAATTTCCTGAATATACGTGTACCTTGCCTTCATGCACTTCCCAAATCGTTGTTACAAGTTCATCCAATAAAGCCCGGTCATGACTAATTAATACAAGCGCACCATAGTAATAGCGTAATTCATCAAGTAAAAACGAAATGCCGTCTTGGTCCAAGTTAGTTGTCGGCTCATCGATAAGTAACGCTTCAAAATAGTGGGTAAACAATTGGGCAAGCTTCAGCCTTGTTTGCTCACCGCCGCTTAGCGACCCTGAATTTCGCGGAACTGTTAATCTTCCCAGTAACGCTGGATCAGCCTCTGCAACAGCAGGCGCTTCTACTTGCTCAAAATAGCCACGATCAACGTACCCCTTTACTTTTCCGCTTGCCGGTTGAATTTTTCCAGCAAGTAACTTCAATAACGTACTTTTCCCTGCACCATTTTTCCCGACAATCCCGATGCGGTCAAATTGATGTACAGCCAATCGTTCAATCTTCAATATCTCTTTATCTAAATATGTCACTTCGACATTTTCCAATTCAAAGCATATTTGTTCCATATTCGCTACCTCCGAAATTTGTGATTTCGTATCGATAGCTTGGATCGATACGAGCTTCTATTTCAAGCTCGCATCAAAAGAATAATAGAAATTGCAATTTACATTCCCCCCACCTTCAAAGTAACCGCTGAATGACCATGTAATCGAAAAGAGCTCAACTCCCAAACTCGCATCCATAGAAAAGTAACATCATCAAGTTAAATCCCTCCAAAACAAAAAGTACACAGAAGGCTCTGTGTACTAAAAAACGGCATAGATATCCGGTAGAACGACAAAACTCCTACAACATATCCATCCTATACACACAGCAAATAACCCCTTATGCAAAGTGGTTTTTTCCATAATATGTGTGTATATCAGTATAGTTGTAAAAATGCCACGTTTATCGCTCCTTTCAATTCTTGCCCCTATTCTAACCAGGATATTTCCAATAGTCAATATTTTTTGTAATAGATGATTAAGGACTCCTGTCTGCGTTCGCCAAGAAACGGGGAGGAAGAGACATTCCTTTGGGGATGTCTCTTTTTTGATCATATAGGTTAGGCATGACTGGCTCATTTTTTTCTCCAATTCAATTCTTTTTATCCTTTAAAATGTATTCTTTTTAATCCATTTTGTATATAATACTATACATAAGAGGTGAAAAATTTGAAAAGAGGAAAAGTAAAAAACAACGTGCGGTATTTTCGAAGATTACATGATTTTACCCAAGAAGAACTTTCGGATCGAATAGGTGTACATAGACAAACCATTGTTGCTTTGGAAAAACAAAAATACGAACCCTCAATAGGAATTGTTTTAATGCTCTCTGCTGTATTAAATGAACCAATCGATAAATTATTCTTTTTAGAAGAAAAAACAGATTAAAATCAGGAGGGATATTTATGCGTTTGAAAAAGTGGATGATTTTAGTTGGTTATATATGCTTATTCTTTTCCTTTGGATATTCATGTTATTCAATTTTGGTAGATGAATCAGGAAGTAATTTCTGGGTTATGTGGGGCATAGCTTCTCTTGTTATTGGTTATCAAATAATTAATTTCTTAGTCGAGAAAAGAAATGATAAGTGGAACAGTAGTTACGTTGTTGCAGATCAACGTATTTTTCGTAAGATTCTAGTTTCCCTCTCTATATCATATGTTTTTATTCTGATTTTTTTATTGATCGGAACAATTGGATTCTATAATGATTTCATTTCAGGCTATAATATTTTGGTCGGGGCTATTATTTCAAGTTTGTTGGTTTTTATGATTTCCCAAATTGTGCAAGGTTTTGTACACTAATCCAATAAAAAACTTCATATAGGTTGTAAAAAAGTTAGTAAATCCTCCCTTATAGAATTGTAAGGTAAAAAATTATAAGGAGGATTTTACATGACAATCATTAAATCATTATCTTTAAATGCGCTAGAAAAACAATCAATTTTTCATGAGCCTTAGTGCCTTTCAATCTCACTGTTCTATTCTGATTATTCCCCTTCAGTTTCTTTTAATTATACATACCGTAATGGTATGATTACATAGAGCAAACCTATAGGAGGATAACATGAAAAAGCAAGTTAAAGTAGTTGCAGCCATCATTGAAAATGAAAAAGATGAAATACTATGTGCGTTACGCTCTCCAGTAATGAGCATCCCGAACATGTGGGAATTTCCAGGTGGAAAAGTAGAGAAAGGCGAAGATATTTTTACTGCTTTAAAAAGAGAGATTGATGAAGAATTACAATGCAAGGTTGAAACAGAGACTTCAATCTTTAATGATAATACGCATGAGTATGAAACCTTTATTATTAACTTATTGTCTATAAAATGTAGAATCATTGAAGGTACCCCAACTGCCAATGAGCATTCTAAACTGATATGGTTAAAGCGAGAGAATCTAAGCTCTCTAAAATGGGCTCCTGCTGACATTCCAGCTGTGGAGCAATTAATAAATGAAAAAAATAGTCTTCTCAAATGAGAAGACTATACTCTTTTAGTGAACTCCGTATATAAACTAGCTGGGACCTCATTCTCTAATTCCATAGTAACAGTAATTGGCTTTTCCCCTTCATATTCCACGGTGTTACCCTTCCCGATATAAATATAAGGTTCTGTCTTTCCATCTATTTCTTTATACTTTCTAATAAATAAATGTAAATGTATCCCTCTATCCTGATTGAAAACAATATTCTTTCCTCTCTCAGAACTTGGCGCTGTACTATTTGGAGTCTGCCACTGAAAAATGCGTTCGTTTATAAATTCGTCGTGATAATTAATGCTCTCTTTAATATCTTCTTCCTTGTGTAAATCAATAAATAAGAAATAGTCATTTCCATTCGAAAGTAGACCAGAACCCCTAAAGGCACTATGGCTTTTGCGATAATTTGATAGTAATGCGGCATCACCCATTTGATATTGCTCATACAACTTCAAATGTGGCAAACCATAGTAGTCTTCTTTAAATTCCTTTTCATATCTAAAGATTCCATAAATAATAAGATCTTCGATATACGTTCTATATTCTTCATTCTGTAGAACCCTATGATAAGAAGCTGTCTTAGTTAAATGGCCATCTTCAAGTGCAAATAACTTCAAGTTCCTCTTTTTCTGACCAGGATCATAAAAATCCTGATTTAGACACTGAAAGGCATGCAATACGCTATCTTCATCTACCTCTTTAACTAACTTCAATATCTCACGTTTTGCGGTTTCTAAAGAAATCTCATCATTTTCCAATAGATATTTAGCTATAGCAAATTCATACACTCGCTTTAAAGGTAGCTTACTCGATAATTCCCTTAATACTCCTTCAAAAGCCTCGTCTAGTAATAGCCTTTTCAAGGAATCCTCTTTTTCTACTTTTGCTACAAATTGCAAATATGTTTTTTCGCGATTAATAAACTTAATCGGATCTGGAGCTCCATCAAATTTCATATAATCCATTAATAAGAAAGGAATTTTTCCTTGATTCATTTTCTTAAATTCAAAGTACTCTTCCTTCAAATACTTCAAAGAATTAAAGTTTTCCTTATCAATCTGCGCCAATATCCGTTCTTCCGAGATTTTATCCATTTGAATATGTGTACAACCTGGAATATTTGCAAAACCAGTCGCTATAGCAACCTTCAAGCTCTCTTTATCATAATATCGACTACCATTCAAAGCGATGGCAATTAAGAACGTTTTACTATGATTCCCGATAAAATCAAATACCGTTAGGAAACTCTTGTCTTTATGTTTACGAAGCCCTCGTCCTAGCTGTTGAATAAAAACTATCGGAGAATTAGTTGGCCTTAACATTAATACAGTATTTACAGAAGGAATATCAACACCCTCATTAAAAATATCAACGGTGAAAATAAATTCTAAATCATCATGATCATCTTCTAATCTATTTATATAATGTGATCTCAGCTCAACTGAGTCAATTCCAGATAAACAGATACTTTGAATTCCCCTACTATTAAATTCTTGTGCCATATATTGTGCATGTTCCACGGTTACGCAAAACCCTAAACCTTTTCTTTTGTCCCCGTCATGGCCATAGAAATTCATATTCTTAATAATAAAGTCGACTCTTTCGTTAACCTTTAATCTCTTCGTTATCTCCGCTACATCGTCAATATCTACATCACTTAAATCAATTCCCTCAATGTCGGTAATACCAAAATAATGAAAGGGAATAACCAGTTCATCCTCTAAAGCCTCATGTAAACGAACCTCCAAGGCAACATTATTATCAAATAAGTCAAAGACATTTTGTTGATCGCTTCTCTCTGGAGTAGCTGTCATTCCTAATGTGAATTGTGGGTCGAAATATTCTAGTACTGCTTGATAACTAGGACTGGTTGCATGGTGGGCCTCGTCAAAAATAATATATTCAAACTCGTCTCGTTTAAATTCTTCGTAACATTTAGACACCGTTTGTATGGTAGAAAAAATATAATCAGCATTTTTTTGCTTTTGATTTCCAGTCAGTAATCCAAAAGTCAGTTTTTCATTAGGAAGGAGCTTTTCAAAGGTCTCTTTTGCTTTTTTTAATATTTCTTCTCTATGTACAATGAACAGTAATCTTTTAGGCTTGAATCCCTTTACATCAAAAGCAGACATATATGTTTTACCCGTTCCTGTTGCTGCTATAACTAAGGCCTTCTTTTCCCCAAACGACCTAATTCTCTCAAGGTTTTCAACCGCACGTTTTTGCATGTTATTTGGAATGATATATTCAGAGCTTTCATAAATAAATTGCTGAGCATTCGTATAGCCCTTTAATTTACTCAAAAACTCTTCATACTTACTAATGAAATTGTCATCCGCTACGACACTACTGTTCCATAAGCCATCATATTCCTTAAGAACATCTTTAAGAAATTGAGCATCCTCTTTAGCAATAATCTCAACATTCCATTCAATATTACTCTTAAGGGCACTTTGAGTAATATTAGAAGAACCAATAATCACCTTATAACTATCCTTAAATTCAAAAATATACGCTTTCGTATGAAAACCAATCGCCTTATCTGTTTCAAAAATCTTCAAATGGATATTACTAAACTCATTTATTTTCTTTAAAGCCTTCGCTTCAGTAAAATTCAGATAAGTAGAAGTAATAATCTTTCCCTTTACTCCCCTTTTCTCCGCGTTCTTGAAAGTATCCAACAACAGCTGAAGACCACTATAATTAATAAAGGCTACGCTGAAATAAAACTTTTCACACTCATTTATAGCAGAAATTAATTCATTTAATAAATTACCCTTGTCTGAATTGACAATTAGCTTTTTCTCGATGTTCATGATTTGCTCCTGACTGTGCTTGTATAGAATAGAATTTTTTAGATGTATTTTATCATCAATAACTTGTAGAACAATACAACATTAATGGCTGTTTCTAAAAGGCTAAGGTTTCCCTTCAACTATTTTATCAGATAGGAAAATATATTCTATTCTTACTTCATCGAGTAGTTCAAGTAAGTCTTTAACTTTTTTATTTTACATATTTCTTAATAGACCATTTTTGCTGTTATATTATTAAATATTTATAATTATGATTACTCCATAACACCAAGAGACGTAAAAAAACTCCTACACCAGACCATCTATTATCTGCTTTAATTCTTCATATGTACTTGGTTGAGCTATTTTTTTGAGTGAACTTAAAGATATTGTTTTTTGATGTGGAAAATGTATATCTAAGTCTTTAGTTAATGCAACGTAAAATTCCCATTGTGTCGTATTTAATGGTTCAATTAATTCTAAGTTTTTTTCTTTTAGTAAACAAAAGACATATATATCTGCATGCCGTTTTATGGTCGGGCTATATGTATTTGTTTCATAATCATATTCTTTTTTTGCCCCAATACTAAAACTGATGTTTGAATACTTTTCCTTATGCCATGCTTGGATATACGCAGAAGATTTCACCTCGATTTTCATGTCTTTATAAACTAAATCAAATGCGTCCCATTCAACTCGTAATTGATTTAAACAGCCAAGAGCAGTTCCAATTAAAAACTCAGCAAAAATTCCTCTTAGGTTGTTTGTTAATATTTTTGAAAATCCCCATTGCCAGAAATCTAAAATAGTATGATCTGTTCCTAATATTGGAGTTTCTGATTTAAGAGGTATATCATTATTCATTTATATTCACATCCTTTTATGCAATTTTTCGAAGCTACGGTTTCTTATATATTTTTAACTCCCCAATTAATTTCCACATAAACCTAAAAGGCATGTCCCATTTGTAATTGCTTCTATTTATCTATTTTAAAAATCTTCTTCCCATGCGTCTTTTGCATCCAATAACCTTTGTGATAAAAACTCATGAAAGTTCTTTGCTGTATTGTAGTCATCAAGTCCGCCTTGTCTATTCCACGCTATTACTGGGCACTCATTATTCTCCATTTTGCTTGTATATAGACAATAAACATATTCTCCAGCATCTTCAATAACTACTAAATCCTTATCCAATCCTAGATCTCTATAACTCTTCGTGTTAACAACAACAGGAGCTCTATTTGACTTAGCCACTCCTAAAATATCCACACCAAATGATCCACCAGAACCATAGGTCGTTAAAAACCACTTATAACTTTCTGGTAATTCCACCCCTAACTCATTTTGGACGACATTGATTTGTCTTTCATCTACTCCACCTGTAAAGTCATCTGATTCCTTATTTTCATTAATAAAATTTGTTAATACCTCTTTATTCATTCAGTAATCCCCCTTCAAACAATAGTTGGCGTTTTAGGATTGTAAGGCAAAAGGTTAGAAATTGAGACTAATTCTTTTTCCTAGCTGTTTTGTTCCTTTTTTGGTGTACCATAGCTCCAAATGAACAAAAAAATGGATAGTTCCTTTGATTTTCGAAAGGCTCTATCCACTTCTTCTTATATAAAAACATTTCTTACTTTATAGCAGATCATGATAAATAACTATACCCTCAGCTTTTACCAATCTTCTTCATCTTCATCCCAGTTTTCTTTTGCCTCTTCAAGGCTTTCGATCAAATAATCTAGGAAGTTATCAGCAGTTGTAAAACCATATCCTTCTTGGTTATCCCAAAGGATCACTGGGCATTCTCCATTTTTCATTTTATTAGTATCGAGACAGTAAGCAAATTCATCAACACTTTCTATAACCACTATCCCGTCAATTAATTTATAATACTTCTGATAATCTTTAGTGGCATCTACTACTGCTGGACCCGTAAAACCATATCCAATAATCTCCACACCAAAAAGTCCACCATAACCATAATTTCTTAAAAACCACTTGTAACTTTCCGGTAATGAGACTTGTAATTTTTGTTCAGTTTCTTTTACTTTGTCTTCACTTACTCCACCTGTAAAATCATCGCCTTGACCATATTCCTTTATAAATTCTTGTAACTTAGAATAATTCAACTAAATCACCCTTCTAATCTTAGATATCCTATTGCAAGGCTCTCCACCTAAATCCTTGAGATGATGATATTTATACTGTTTCATTCATTCCTTTCGGGTAACTTTACAACTCTATATTAGTTATAAAAAAACCTCGACTGACTTTATCAATCGAGGTCCGCAAAATTTATCCTTTAAATATTTCTGGAATTTTATCTCGCCATACTAATAGTAATTCTATAAATTGCTTTGTTTCTATCGTATTTTCATGAGGCTTTTCAATTCTATAAAAGTTTTCAACAATTGTTACATCTTTTTTTATGAGTACACTTGTAGCATTTAATTCAATTTCAAAGTCCTCATATGTTCCGTTTAAAACCTTTTCGATATATTCTATATATTCATCGACTTGTTCTACTGTTGCTATATTTTCAATAAAATCTGAGAAAAGACAAATTTCTTCCGGCAAAATTATTCCTAAATCGCCAAATGGATCTTTCTTAAACTCATATGAATATTTCATACGAGTTGATCCCCTTTTTGGTTTTCTAACAACTTAACGATTTCCTCTTGCCCTTGTTCCCTTGCAAAAATTAATGCGTCCATATCTTTCATAAATTCACCACTATATTTAACTTCTGTATCTATGCCACTTTCAATTAATAGTTTTGCAATATCAACATGTCCATTACTAATTGCACCAAACAATGGGTTTCTTTCTGGTTCACTTACGTCCATATCAGCTCTACAAGATAACAAATAGCTTACTATATCAATATGCCCTGCAGAAGCGGTTTCGTTCAATGCTCCACCACCGTATACTCCACCTAGCATATTAATATTTGAACCAAGTTCTATTAGTTTTTTAACTATATTTAACTCTCCTCTATAAGCTGCGACATGAAGCCACGTACCAAAAGGAGTCATCATATTTAAATGTTCAGCATTAGAGCCGATTAATTCAACTACTTTTTCAATATTGCCTTTTTTTATAGCCGAACGAATTTCTTTTGCAACTTGTTTATTTTCCATCCCTTAACTATTTCCTCCTTTTCAGTTCTCTTTTCTATTCTTTTTCATCCATCTTCTGCTTTAAATATTCAGCAATTTCTGTTTGTCCTCTATCAATGGCAAATGCATAAGCATCCATATCTATCATGTTGTCACCAGAGTATTTTATAGATATATCTATATTTTTCTCAACTACCAATTTAACAATCTCAAAATGACCACCATATATTGCAGCAAACAGAGGATTTCTATCTGGTTCGCTTGTATCAATCTCAATATTCTGATTAATGAGATATTCGACAATATTTAAATGCCCTTTTGTAGCTGCTCTTTCGAGGGCATTTGTAGAAAAAGTTCCCCCCTGTACATTAGTTTCTATCCCGGCATTTATTAGATATTCTATTATTTCTAACTGTCCAAAAGCTGCTGCTATATGTAACCATGTACCAAAGGGTGTCATCCATGTTAACATTCCTGGTTCTTGCTCAAGCAAATCTCTTAAAGTATCCAATTGGCCACTTTTTATGGCACCTCTAATGTCTTTCGCAATTTGAATTTTATCCATATAGTTTCTCCTTTATTTCCAAGGTCTTCTATATATCTATAATATCATCTAAGTCTGAACCTGCCGTATAAACTGATTTCAATTGATTTTTAACACTTTCTAAAGATATAATATTATGTTTTCCTATAATTAAATTTCAAAAAAAAACAAAAAGCATTTGTCGCCTCAAAGACAATCAAATGCTTTATCGTTAGCTATATAAAGTATTCATTACAAATCTTATCTTTAAATCAACGAGCGTTTCTTAATTTCATAAGTTTATAGCTTGTTCCTTGTAACGATACTTAGTAAGCTTAAAATGCCATCTCGCCTAGCTTCTTTCGTTTTTGACATAACTTATATTGTTACAAAAACTATTCTTTTTCATCCAACTTCTGCTTTAAATATTCAGCAATTTCTGTTTGCCCTCTTTCAATAGCAAATTCATAAGCTCCCCTATCTTTCATAGTATCCCCAGTATATTTAATATTAATATCAATACCATTCTGAACAAGATACTTTACAATATCAAGGTGCCCACCATAAATCGCTGAGAATAAAGGGTTTCTATTCGGGTCACTAACATCTAATATTGCACCATTATCAAGTAAGTACTCTACAATACTAATTTCACCTTCACTAGCTGCATGTGCAATAGTCGCTGACTTTGGTACGCCTTCGTTTATGTTAATATCCATACCAGATTCAACTAGAAATTTCATCATATCCAGTTTACCAGCTCTAGCCGTAACGTGTAGCCACGTTCCAAAAGGTGTTACAAAATCAAGCAAACTTTTATCAGTAATAATGATCTCTTTTGCTTGTTCTATATCACCATTCTTAATTAATTCATAGATTTTTATTGCTTTTTCCTTATTATCCATAGAATCCTCCAAAAATATCTTTATTTCATTGTTGCTGCTTCTTCACCTAGTAGCATATCAACCAAAAGAAACCTTGAATGGTAAATAGCCATTCAAGGTTCTAATAATACGTGTTCTAAATACATTTATTTTTCTTCTTTATATGCTAAGGCAATCTCTACTACTTCCTCTGGTGATAAATCCTCATCATTCCAAAAAATCAAGTCACTAGGGGCAGGATGAGGAACATTGTCTTCTAAAACTTCTATATATTCACTTACTTCTTCATCAGACAGCATAGGATTACATATTTTATTTACTAGTTCAACTAATTCCTCTTTAGATAACTTTTTACTCATTTTTTCTGCCTCCTCTTAATTACTGCCCTTTCTTTCCAAAATGATAAGCAGGGTCTAAAATATCTTGGTGCATTTTTGGTGAAGTAATCATTAAATTATCAAGATTGTATACTTCTCCACCCTTGTCTATGGGCTGTTTATGGTGAAGTATATATGACTTATGTTTGCCATAATGTTCAACTTTAGGAGCAATGGGAGCATTTCCTACTAACATCCTTGAAACATTTCGGGTGTTAAACTCCTTAGCAAAGCTTGAATTTGCTACAGACTTCCAAAACTCTTTTCTAAAATCATCAAAGGAATTAAATTGTTTGCCTATTAGTTTATCTCTTATTTCTTTAGGGATTACACCTATTGCCCCTTTATTATACATAAGCTTGGTCTGTGTTTGAAGACTTCTATCTAACTTAAAGCTTTCGTTTACAAACCCTGGCTTATACCTTGGACTCTTACTTAAATCTTTGCCCGTACCCCTACCACTAACCTCAGACTCCACTTTCGCCATAGAAATTAGCTGATCCTTCAACCCCGCACCATTAACCACATTATAAGGTACCCCACCTGCCATCGACAGTTGGTTTTTAGGGTTGTATGGCAATAGGCTAGGGATAGTGGCCAGCTCTTTTGCCTTCGTTGCACCTTTAACTGCAGCCGCTTTTGTAGTCGCTACCCCAGTTTTCGTTATGGCTCCCGCGCCTTTTGTTCCTACTACTGATGTGACGACTGTTCCGAGGGCATAGGTTACCCAATGAGACCGGGAATAGGCATCTCCATTTACCATATCCCGTTCATATGAGTCGGAGATGGATTTGGATATATATTTATAGGTTTGAATCGGGTGCATGATTGAATTGGCTACACCTTCAACCGTTTCGCCAGGATCTGTGACAAAGTCCCAAACTCCTGTCACGAAGTCTTTCCCTACATCATAAAGGCCTACGCCGATTCCTTTAGCAATGTCAGCCGTTTGCTTGGATGCTTCTAGCTGCATGACATATTGCTGCTGGTTGGGCGCTAAGTTTTCATACCCGATTTGCTTGGCGATTTTGAGGAACTCATCCTGATCTGTGACATGTTCGAGTTGTGCCTTCAAGTCTTTGATCCGGCGATTCTCCGCTTCCTCTTTCTTAACCTTCAGATATTGCGCGGTTTCTTTTTTCCTGACTTCCAGGTTTTTATAGGCTTCACTATTTTTATACGCTGTTGCATTAAAATAGAGAGGGGACACTACTCCTCCTCTTGTACTGGATATTTTCAATTGCTCCATGAGTGCCGTCACTGCCGCTTGGTCCGCTTCGGATTTAGCATATTCAGCCGTCCACTTATGATCGATCTCGTTTACTTTGTCTATCGTTTCGTTCCGATTCCTTTCAGCTTTCTCCATGTTCTCAAAGAACGCATCATCGGAAAAGGGCTCTAACTGAATGATATCATCAATTCCAGCCAATATTTTTTTCAGATCATTTTTTTGGGCTGTGACCATTTCCTTTGAATTTCGACTGGCGCTTTCCAGCTCTTCCTCTAAAAAAGGGACCGTAACCACGGTTTCACTCAGGTTCGCTTCGATTGTATCTCCTTGAATTCCACTTAAAAAGGCAACATGCCGATTGATCAGACGCAGCCAGGAATCCACGACATCGATCTGTGCTTTGTAAAATCCTTTGATTGCCTCTGCGCCTTGACCCTGCAGCTCATCATCCAAATGAACGATACTCTCAAATCCTTTTTTTAATTCAGTGAGCTGTTCTTTTAGGTCCTTATATTGCCCGACACGCGTTTGCATGGCGGAAACTAGTGTTTGAGATTCGTAAATCATCGACATAATGGAAAGTCCTTTCAACTTCTTTTCTTATAACTAGATTTCATTTATATGTAATATTTTTATTCACTGTAAAATTATGGACTAAATATATTTTAGAAGAGTTTCTATATTTATTCAAGAATTGAAGGGGATTTCACAAACAATTGTTTTTTTTGAAAGGTAAACGATACATGCTCATCGGCTCATCAAATAAAAGAGTTGGAGTATTTGAGACGATGCTGAAGACTAGGGAATTTTTTATGATTAGAAAATCACATTAAAAAGGAGGGACAAAAACTGCTATTGCCAAGGAAGCGGGGTTTGATTGCAAAACAATTAGTAAATACAGGAAGACCAGGTACCTCATAGTCTATTCCAATTCTATTATAACTGTACAGGATTTAATACTTGCTAGTAATAAAGCGTAACGATATTTATTTGTTTTTATCTACACGCTTTTCTAATGCGACCCAAGATAAATAAATCAGTAGAGTGGTAATCAAAATTATGAAACCAGCTTGTGTGATATAAGAAAAATCCCATTCTTTAATTTCTTTCTCATCAAGTCCATTATAATTTTGAATTACATAGTTCGAAGTCTCATAATCCATAAAAACGTAACAAATAATTCCTCCAATTATGACTCCACCTAACAATGATAATAAAAACTTTTTCAATATGTTGTCCCCCTAACCCTTTAGTAAATATGAGTGAGAATAAACTTATTGATAACCAAAGTCTCTATCTTCATCCCTAAAATTCCTATTACAAGTGCTTCTCTAGAATTGTTCAAACTCTACTTCATATATGGTTCTCTTAAAAGGGGGAAATACCTTCAAGTTCCCGAGTAAATCCAAAGGCAAATCTTCCATATTATCGTTTACTTCTATACTTTTTTTCTTCACTTATATCTATTCCTGCAGATACTTCAGCATTCGAATCCAATTTAAACATATTCATATTCAGTAAAACACATAAACTACCTATCACCATCGCCAGTTTTTTCATTTTCTTCTCCCTGCTTTTCCTTTATGTAATAATATTCAAAAATCCAGATTAATAGATTCCAAAATTAAATTCAGGATTTTCACATATGGAATATTTTACTTTTTTTCGTCCACTCACAAATTAGATAGGTAAAAAAGTTGTGAACCGATTACTCCTCTCTGTGATACCTTTTTCCCCGCAAATTAAACACCCCTGACACTAAAAGTACCAAGGGTTGAAGATTAATATATTTACATATAATGGGCACGTTCCCATGGAAGGGTCATTAAACATTTGTTTTTCAGAAACAACTTTACTGACCTCAATAAGAGTTCTTCAGTTGTCTAGGTTAGTAAGTGGCTTTAATTGTGATGTATAGGTCATTACGGTATGGGGGCTAATAGATTTTGCTTAGGTGCGAGACTCCTGCGGGAAAAGCGTGTCCAAGGGAGACACCACAGGCGCAAAGAGCGCCGAGGAGGCTCCCGGACCGCCCGCGGAAAGCGAGTGCCTGCAGTGGAATGAAACGATCAAAGCATCCCCTCCAACATAGGCAAGTTGTATGCCCCCTATAATGCGGAAGATTGACTTAATTAATTCATGATTCACTTGTTTCTGCTTCAGCTACCCTTTTGACACGTTCCAAGAATTCAACAACCACTTTATCGGTGGCAAATAATAAAAGTAATTTCAAAAACCACTTTAATGGGCGACTGGTGACTGTATATGTAAAGGAAGTTCGATTGTCATTGATTTTATTTAGTTCATAAAAGGCTGTAATTTCAAACATTTTTGCGAGTATGAAGCCCACTTTTAGCTTTTTCTCATTCGTTTCATTCAAATATTCCAATGTTTCTATATCATACTCTTCCGTTCGTTTTCCTTCTCGATACTTTTGGTGATATACACTTCCAACCTTTTCTTCCGTTATTTTAACGGGCTTCTGTTCAACTACTTGAGGCATGATTTTTTGCATATTTTCTACAGAACCATCAAGAAACTTCCAGACTTGTTCAATCGGGGCGTCTATTTCTATTTCCCTTGTCCACTTTTTCAATGAAATCACCTCTACCTACATTATATTTCCTTTATTATGTAAAACCAACTTTCCAGCTGATAAATCATTATATAAGTTTCATTTTCCACCTAGATCAATAAATGACTCTTTTTTTGAATTTAAATGTCTTTCTGTAAATAAATTACTTTATTAAGATTCTCTTTTTTACTGTTATTCTTGTATAATATACGAAACGGTTACTTTTTCAGGAGAATCCAATGAATTTTATTTATATTAATCAAAACATATTAGATAACCTCTTTTATATCTTGGTAAGTATTTTGATTTATTATTTTTTATTAGATCATGGCAAAAGGTTAAGTCAGTATGGCAAGACCCTTATTACTGCATGCATGAGCATTCCTATTATATTATGTATGAAGTTTCCTATTTATATAGATGAATATTGTGTCCACGATCTCAGGCAAATTCCTTTCATAATAGGGACCCTTTATGGTGGTTGGCCTGTAGGGGCTGCCCTGTTAGTCATCATATTAACTTTTAGGTTTGCTTTTTATGGTTTCAATTTCCTTACGTTACTTGTTTATATCGTTATCTTTATTATAACTGCTTTATTTTCTTCCAAATTCAATCAGTCCAATCGAAAAAATAAGCTAAATGGCTCGATACTATTAATTTTGTTTCTAGGAATAATGACCAGCCTTATTTCACTCGGTATGTCTGATTATTTTCATATAACGGAGGCGTATTTGTTTTACTTTATCATCCTCCCTCCTTTCATTATCGCTTTAGCTGTATATATCATGGAAATTTTAAAAGATGCCATTTTAATCCGGACACAAATGATACGGCTTGAAAAAATGGAGGTAGTCAGTCAGCTTGCGGCCAGTATTTCACATGAAGTTAGAAATCCTTTAACAGTTGTGAAAGGATTTGTTCAACTGCTAAAGGCTCCTGATCTTACTCAAGAAGTAAAGGAACAATATATACAGCATGTTGTCAGAGAGCTTAATAGTGCAGAATCCATTATTAGTGAATATTTGGCATTTGCAAAACCTGCACTTGAAAAAGTGGATACCATTTCAATTAACCGTGAAATAGGATATGTACTTGAAATGATAAAACCATTGGCCAGCATGAATTTAGTTACGATATCTGAACAGTTGGCTCCAGGCATTACCCGGGGGAATGTTCAACATTTCAAGCAATGCTTCCTGAACCTGATTAAAAATGGTATAGAGGCAATGCCTGACGGCGGGGAACTTAGCATTGTTTCCTATATAAATAATTTCGATATCATTATCGAAATAAGTGACAATGGAATAGGCATGAACAAGGAACAAATAAATCGTTTTGGCGAACCTTATTACAGTTCCAAAGAAAAAGGGACAGGGTTGGGATCAATGGTAGCTGTCAAGACCATTCAAACGATGAATGGCACACTTCATATAACTAGCCTTTTGAATAAGGGAACAACGATTTCAATAACCCTTCCCGTTTATCAAGAGGATTATTAAAAAAGCCCGCCATTATCCGCGGGCTTCAGACTGTAGACAAACTCGATGAAAACTCAGTTTGCCTGCAGTTTTTTATTTAATAAGTTCAGTTGATTTCAGAAATCCGCTCCCTTTCCGCCGACTGTCTGCCAAGCCTCCTCACCGCAAGCGGCTGTGGGGTCTTGGCAAGCCAGTAATTCGGCAGGAGTGTCGCAAATTTCTTCAATCCAATGAGGATTACAGTAAAAAACATTAAAACCGGAGCACTTTATTCGACCAGCAACACTGTCTTGGGCCACTGACGCAGTATATCGACCTAAACCACACAATATTCGGCCGTTCACGCACAGTATTCCACCTACCCCACATAGTATTCGACCGTTCCTGTTCGACCTTCATCACTATTCGTACTCTGAACCTCTTTTATATTCAAACAGAAGTCCGCCATTAACAGCGGACTTTTAGTTTGTAGACAAAAGGGGTTCTATCTAAATTTTAAAAACAAAGTTGATTGGAACGGAGGGTGCGAGACTCCTGCGGGAAAAGCGTGTCGAAGGGAGACCCCGCAGGCGCAAATGCGCCGAGGAGGCTCCCGGACCGCCCGCGGAAAGCGAGTGCCTGGAGTGGAAATCAACGTTTAAATTGTACAAACCCTAATAAACTGTAGACAAACCCGAAGAAAAGCGAATTTGCCTGTAGTTTTTTTATTTAAAAAATATACCGGTGAATTTCAAAAATCCGCTCCCTTTCTGCCGACTGCCTGCCAAGCCGCATCAAAGCAAGCGCGTGTGGGGTCTCGGCTAGCCAGTTATTCGGCAGGAGTGTCGCAAATTTCTTCAATCCAATGAGGAATACAGTAAAAAACATTAAAACCGGAGCACTTTATTCGACCAGTTGCACTGTCTTGGGCTATTGACGCAGTTTATCGACCTAAACCAAACAATATTCGGCCGTTCACGCACAGTATTCTACCTTCCCCACATAGTATTCGACCGTTCCTGTTCGACCTTCATCACTATTCGGACTCTGAACCTCTTTTATATTCAAACAGAAGTCCGCCATTAACAGCGGACTTTTAGTTTGTAGACAAAAGGGGTTCATCTGAATTTCAAAAACAAAGTTGATTGGAACGGAGGGTGAGAGACTCCTGCGGGAAAAGCGAGTCCAGGGGAGACCCCACAGGCGCAAAAGCGACGAGGAGGCTCCCGGACCGCCCGCGGAAAGCGAGTGCCTGGAGTGGAAATCAACGGTCAAAGTTTAAAAACCTATAAAAATTGTAGACAAACCCGATTTTCATCGAGTTGTCTGCAGTATGAGTCCGCCATTATCGGCGGACTTTTAGCGAGTGCCTGGAGTGGAAATCAACGGTCAAAGTTTAAAAACCTATAAAAATTGTAGACAAACCCGATTTTCATCGAGTTGTCTGCAGTATGAGTCCGCCATTATCGGCGGACTTTTAGTCTGTAGACAAAAGGGGTTCTATCTAAATTTAAAACAAAGTTGATTGGAACGGAAGGTGCGAGACTCCTGCGGGAAAAGCGAGTCCAGGGGAGACCCCGCAGGAGCAAAAGCGACGAGGAGGCTCCCGGACCGCCCGCGGAAAGCGAGTGCCTGGAGTGGAAATCAACGGTCAAAGTTTAAAAACCTATAAAAATTGTAGACAAACCCGATTTTCATCGAGTTGTCTGCAGTATGAGTCCGCCATTATCGGCGGACTTTTTGCAATAGAGTGCTGTCATTATTTATTTTTTCTGTTCAAGGCATTGATAAACGGCCATCATATCTCGTTTGTTCAGCTCACGAATCCGGGCGAAGATGGGGATATCGGCAACGGCCTCGGTACGTTCACTTTCAGCCACAACATCGCTTACTTTCCCTGTCAGCCAGGTCTGGACGTTGATGTCTTCGACGATGGCTTTACGCCCTTCATCATTGATGCCACTGGCATGGCAACTCACACACGGTATCGTTAATTTATATACGCCGTCATGGAGGTTATCTTCTGAAATGACTTTCTTTCCATTACAGAATGGGCATTTATGACTTGCTTTAATTTTATTGATTTGGGTCACGATTTTTTTGTAGCCGAATGTTTCATAGACATAGGTTAGTTTTTTGTATTTGCCATTGGTGAAGTATTTATCAATAATGGTTTCTCTTGTTTCGTTAATATCGGCAAAGTCACAGATGGTGATCTGGTTTTTGCTGCTGATTGCTTCGAGATTGCCTTTAATGCTGCCCCAAAATGGTTGGGTATTTTGTAAGACCACTTCATAGCCTTTGAGGCTTGCCAGTTCCAGTTCGAGCATTTTCAACGCTGCTTTTGTTTCACGTGGAAGGAATGAGACATCATCAGTGAGTGCGATATCGCCGCCCACAATCGCTTTTAGTTTTTCCAGTTCCGGCAGCTTCCCGACAATTTTGATGACTTGATCAATTGGCTGTTGGATGATCTCACGAATGTCTGTATCACCAAATGCCAGTTTTTTATGATGGTTCAGGATCGTTCCTTGACAGACAGGACAGGCGATCATTTCTTTTGATGCTTTCATCTGCTCTTTAATGATCGATTTCGATATGAACATATACCGTCCAATGATGAAATTGAAGCCTTCCCAAATTCTTGATGCCTTGCCTGCTTTATCATAAAAGGACTTTTCCCAATATCCATATAAGAAGGTCTGCTTTTCTGCATCTGTCATCTCATTATAGCTTTTACTGATGTCGTGACCGAGTTCATTCTTGATCTCATCAAACAGGAATTGCAGTTTTGAATGTTGATAGTATTTCAGTACTTCCATCACGTCTGGATGTAATAAGCCATCCCAGAATGGCACGTTTTTGTCTTGAATGACGACATCAAAGTCAAATTTTTCAATGACCCGGCGGCCCGAACAGCTTGGACAATGATTTTCTGCAGAATAGAAATCAAAGCTTCTTGTATCTTTATTGGTCGGATGCGCAGCGACTATATGGTTGATCATTCCGCCCACTTCAAAAAGAAACGTATATTGGCTGTACAAGTGCCGTTCAAGATCGATGGCGATCACAGGTGCAATCGTGTCTGACTCGTATTCACCATAAATCACACGAGCGATTGGTGATAAGCTTTTTAAAATCCCGCCCTTATAGACATTCTCTGCCTTTTTGAAATAGTCGAGATGATTTTCCTGTAAATAATGGATGCCATTTTTTGACCGAAGTGTGGAAGAGATATGCAATGGCTCCGCTCGATCTCCACTGTCTTTGTGACGATAATGCTCATCATGACTGACAACGTCAAGATGTTGGACAGGTGCAAGCTGTCTTTTACCGAAATCAACGATATGATCCGAGCTTTCCAGCATATAACCATTATGTTCAATCATGATGATGGAGACCGATTCATCCTCGAGGATGACCCTGACACTATCGATGAATTGGTTCAAAATGTTTTGCGATAACCCTTTTGAAGGCTCGTCAAAAATGAACAGCGTGTGTGGGTTTCTTGTCTTCGCGAACAGCTCGGAAACTAAGTGGACACATTGAAATTCACCTGTCGATAGTGTTTGTGTTTTTCTTTCTAACGTCAAATAACCAAGCCCAAGTTTGATCAATAAGCTCAAGCGTTTATGGGCGATGTCCTCCTTTGGCAATTCTTCGATGATATCTTCAATCGAACGCAGAAAAATATCATCAATCTCATCACTGTATTTGGTGAGTTTCTTTTTAATATCAAGAAATGTCGCAACGGTTGATCGACTGGTGATCGATTTGTTTCGGTCCTGCCCGACCATGACCAGCTTATCCTTTGGATACCGCTTCTGAAAATCCTTGGAGATACATTCATTGACAAGTGTGGATTTACCGCATCCCGACTCACCCGTAAAGGTAACGAGCCTATTCTTTGGAATCCGGATTTCCTCCATTTGAATATTACGGCAGTATAGATCCTGAAATTGATAGTATTCCGTTGGCGTCGCTTCATTTCGTTCCCAGCTGATTGGTTTGGGACGCGGTGATTCCTCAACGATTTTCCCACCATATTTACCGCTGCCAGGTCCAAAGAACAATTGTTCATCCGTGCTATCTAACACCGTGTCTGAATGATCAATGAGCCAAATTTGATTTTTATTACCTAATTGCTCAATCTGTTCCAATATTTTCAAAAGGGTTTGATGATCAAGACCGACGGAAATTTCATCAATGATGATCACGGTATTTTCACTTGTTGCCATGAATTCGGCCAAATACAGCCGGGTTAATTCTCCCCCTGACACTGTCCCCATAATACGGTTCAAGCCTAAATAACCAATATTCATATTGATTATATTTTGGAGAATATGCTGTTTAGCTTCACTAATATGTAATGTCTCTGAGAGTGAAAGGATTGTTTCAATGCTTAAGTTGTTGATATCGGAAATAGTATGCGGGCGATCCATTAATTCAATGGTATATTGCTCGACGTCTTGATTGTAGCGTTTCCCCTCACACTTAGGACACTCGACATTTTTCGTCGTACCGCGTCCTTTACAGCTGGGACACCACCCTAAGCCATTATTAAAGGAAAAAACTTCCGGAGAAAGATTGAATTTTTCAGCAAGACAAACACGAATCTCTTTAAACACACCAGTATGTGTGCCAATGGTTGAACGGGGATTGGCTGAAATGGATGATTTGCCGAGAAAAAGGACCAGCGGCATTTCTTCCATCTTGATGGCGCTGAAGTTGGTTTCCATAATAGCAGGGAATAAATACTGATATTCAGACTTCGGCAATAAGGAAACGAGACGCTTCTTGGATTCTTCCCCAATGGTCTGACAAAAAGTCGTTTTACCGGAACCGGATAACCCAGCAATTCCTAATGATTGATCGTCTGGCAGCGCTGCATCCAAATGGTTTATATTGTTCGCTATTAATCGATTTATTTTCATTTGTAACTCCTCTCCATTTTATAAGCTCAGTCTTTCATATTAGCACAGCGACAAATGTATTTGGTATTTTTTTAACGCTAGCTCCATCCTTCTATTCTTTCACATTCCACTGCTCCAAAAACGTATGATTCATCGACAAAAACTTTATAGATTATGGCTCTTTTCGTAAAGACTGTTGTTTTGAAAACGAAACGATTTAAGGTTGATTGGAGTGGAAGTGCGAGACTCCTGCGGGAGCAGCGGGACAGGTGAGACCCCACAGGCGTTTACGCCGAGGAGGCTCACCGCCCGCCCCGCGGAAAGCGAGCATCTGGAGGGGAAATCAACCACACCACATTACTTGGTAAAATGGCAAAAAAGTATGCGAAAACAGCCTAGATTATAAAAGCCCCTCTCGATATGAGAAGGGCATTCTTTATGAAGTATGACTATATTTTGCCCAATGCGCTTATTTTGTATTGGACTTTTTTGCCTTGTTTTCAAGGTCGCTTTTTGGCTCAGTGGAGAATTCCACATCTTTTCCGTGTCCCTGCGGGTTAACACTTGGTGCGATGCGACCTCTTCCTGTCTTTTTACTCATTTCCTTCACCTCCAAGTATATTATGTCCGAACTGTTATAAATTAAAAACGAGGTCGTTTCTATAAAGATCCCCCCAATAAAAAACCTGCATAGAACTAAAGTCTACACAGGTTTCAAAACAGCTGTTTGTTGGAAGGACCTACTTTAAAAGACGAGTGTAATTGAATGTGTCCTTGTTCTGAGGAATATCGGGATTTTTTTTCCCGGCAGGCTGTACCGCTCTTCCTGTATTTCCGCTATAGCCCTCTTCCACGGGCCCTGGATAATGATAATGACCATCATTAACTGATTGAGTTGCTGATTCACCAGTCGTCTGGCTTCCTCCCGTGTTCACCCCATCGAGTCTTACGGATCTGTTTTCTTTCTCGTTAGTCAAATCCTCTCCTCCTTTTCTAAAGATTCTTTTATAGTATTTGATAAAAGAACAATAAAATGAAAGGAGAAAAAAGGAAGCGTTAATCTGTCAGAAGGAAACGCTTCGTTGCATCGTTTTGCAAGAAAGGACTCGGTTCGCCGACCGCATATAAATGTAAGTTATGCATAGCCCTGGTACATGCGGTATAGAACAATCTTCGCAGGCTCTCATCACCGTATGTTTGCACAGATGCATCATAAATGATGACAGCATCAAATTCGATGCCCTTGGCCAAATAAGCTGGGATGACAACAACACCCTGTTCATATTCATTTGTGCCTTTCTGTACGAGTTTAATTTCACCGTGGATACTAAGGGCATCGTATGCAGCGGCACTTTCGGCAGCGGATTTACATATTATTGCGATGGTATTATAATCACGGCTTTGAAAGTCCTTGACTTTAGCCACGATTTTGCGGTGCAATTCATCTCGGCTGGACACTTGAGTCAGTACTGGCTTCTCGCCTTCACGTTCGAATGCCTTAATTCGATGGCCTTCAGGAACTAGTTCACGTGTAAATTCTATAATCTGCTTTGTGGATCTGTAGCTTTGATCCAAGGTTATACTCTCGGTTTCACTTATCCCGTATAAACTGGTAAGAGTCTGGAAATCCACCCGTTCGCTGGCATGTGCAAATATTGCCTGGTTAAAGTCACCGAGGACGGTCATCCTTGCAGAAGGAAACAACCGTTTCAAGAACTCGAATTGAAATGGAGAATAATCCTGTGCTTCGTCCACAAGCACGTATTTTATAGAAGTATTCGTCTGAAACCCTACAATTAGCTCCTTCAGCAGCAAAAATGGAGTCGCGTCTTCGTAATGCAGTTCACCTTCGTCCAGCATTTTTTGCGTTGATGAACATATATCCCTTTCGACAGGTGTTTCACCATCATTCCACAGTTCATTCCGTATTTGTTCGTCAAAGAGTTGCTTGTATATTTGCTTAATATTGATAAAATGAAGTGCTTTTACCCGTTTGCGTAACGTCTTCAATTTCTTGCGAACAATCATACGCGCAAGCATTTTATGCTCTATCTCATAATCATCAAAGGAATCTTCAGTACGGCCGCGTTTTTTCTCTAAGTGGTTGTATACCTTTTGATAGTCTTCTTTGCTAAGGTACTCGATTTCCTCCTGGACCCAAGGTTTTTCCAACTCAGACTTTTCCGTTTCATCAAGAATCTCACATAACCACTCTTTCAACTTTTCAACCCTATTGTGAAAACGTAAGGGGGTGTCTGTGTTATAAAATCTTTCCGAGATTTGTTTGGCCGAGACGAGCGTTTCCCCCCGGAACTTTAACCCTCTAAAGATCATTCCAGATCGTTCCAGTGATTGCCTGTATGTTTTGATGATTTCAAAGAAGCGAATCGATGCCTTAAATTGGATGCTCGCTGTCCTGGTGCCATAGGAAGGATCATCCGCTGCAGTCAACAAAAATTCCAATTGATCATAAGGATCCTCCACTTGATACGAGTCAGTCAGACGATGATCCAAGTATTCCTGGAATGTGACCTGCTGCATATTCTCTTCGCCAAGTTCGGGCAACACATTGGATACGTAGTTATTAAACATTGAGTTAGGAGAGAATAAAATGATTTGGTCGGCTTTAAGCCATTCCCTATTCTTGTAGAGCAAATAAGCGATCCGTTGGAGGGCAGCTGATGTCTTGCCGCTGCCAGCGGCACCTTGAACAATGAGCAGACGTCCGCGATCGTTCCGGATGATCCTGTTTTGCTCCCGTTGAATGGTGGCCACAATACTGTGCATATGCTTATCCGTTCCCTTACCAAGCACCTGCTGCAGTATCTCATCTCCAATGGTGAGACTCGTATCGAACATTGATTCGATAACGCCTCCCTTGATGATATATTGCCACTTTTTCTCCAGCATCCCAGAAATTACGCCTCCGGGAGTAGAGTATTCTACTGGACCGGGAGGATAGTCATAATAAACACTCGAAATCGGGGCCCTCCAATCGTAGACAATGAAGTTTTCTCCTGTTGTATCAGTAAGGGTGGAGGTTCCAATATAAATATGTTCCGTAAGGGCAGACCCTTCTTCAGTGATATCGATCCGGCCGAAATAAGGCACTTCCTGCATGCGGCGCAGTGTAGACAACCTCTTGAAGGAATATCTATGTGCGCCTTCGCTTTGTGAAAGAGCTTGAGCCTGCTGCCTTAAGCCAATGATGGTCTCGAGGTAATCATCGAAAGTATCCATATTAACCTTGAGGTCATCCCAAAAGTGTTTACGGATATTAACAACTTCTTTTCTGCGCTGGGAAGTTTCACCTTCAATTTTGCCGATTTGTTTCGTAATGGTTTCCATCACCTCATCCAAACGCTCTTGCTCCTGCCGAATTTCATCGTTCATATCAGACACTCCTTCAAAAAATAAAAATAGGGGTTGACTAGAGGTGAGTTTTACCTTATACTTATAGTAAGGGGTAAACTGTTCTTGTGTATCGGTAAATGTGTTTCTATACTAATTTATCACAATTTCTGAATGATATCAATGTAAATTGCAAAACAGTTGCCATAATAAATCGTCATTTAAAACTCTAATTTAACATTTTAACCCAAAACCAGTTGAGCGAGTAGCTTGACTGGTTATTTTTATGACTATTTGAAAACCTGAATGCCTCGCTAGTCCTGCCTTTCATAATAGCCGAAACGCCCACATCAACGGTGTGATTCATATTGACTTGACTTCATATTGTTTGTTGGATAATGTTTAGGATAAAACTTTTTGTAGGAGAATTTATAATGAAAAAATATAAAGCATGTCAGAGTTGTGGAATGCCGCTATCTAAGGATGAACTAGGTGGAGGAACTGAAAAAGATGGCAGTAAAAGCACTAAATATTGCAGTCATTGTTATATGAATGGTGAATTCACTCAAAATATCACTGCGATGGAAATGCAAAAATTTGTTCAAAATCATATGATGGAAAATATGAAAATGCCTAAATTTATTGCTAAGTTTTTTACTAGGGGCATCCCAAAGTTAGAGCGATGGAATTAATCAACTATTAGGAACGAATGAACTTTTTTATCTTCTTTCTTTAGATTTGAAAGAAGGTCGTACCGTTTATTAAAAAGGCTGTTTTCGCATACTTTGTTGCTATTTACCAAGTAATGCGGTGTGGTTGATTTCCCCTCCAGATGCTCGCTTTCCGCGGGGCGGGCGGTGAGCCTCCTCGGCGTGAAGGCCTGTGGGGTCTCACCTGTCCCGCTACTCCCGCAGGAGTCTCGCACTTCCGCTCCAATCAACCTTAAATCGTTTCGTTTTAAAAACAACTATCTTTACGAAAAGAGCCATTAAAAAATACGAAGAAAAAGCGATAAAGACAAATCCATATAAACGGATTTGTCTTTTTGTTTCTTCCATTGAAAAATATTGTTTTTGTGAATTTTCAATCTATTCAACTTGTGTTTCTGGTTTATTATTTCATCATCTGTCTTGCTTCCATAAACAGCACTTGGATAAACTTTTTCATGTTATTACGGCTCTGGCTGCTTACTTTTTTGCTTTTGTCTTCTAGCTCCAGCATTTTTTTGCGGACTTCCGAGAAATCAAAAAATGTGGATGAATAGGCTTCGAATTTTGGATTCATATAATCCGTCAATCCTAATGAAGCGATATGGATGAGGGCCTGGTTAAGAGCGCGGCGGACACGCTGCTCAGAGGCTTTCATTTCTTTCTGGATTTCGGCCTCTTTCGCTTGATCTCCCAGCTTTTCAGCGGCAATACCCGCAAAAATGTCCTTTAAATATGGAAACGTATAGGCGGAACCGAGTCTTCGCTTTTCATTTTGAAGGAATCCTAAAATGTTTAGTAAATCCTCGCTTCCCCCTTCGCCAATCATACCTAAATCGGAAATTAAGGAACGTCCGGCTTCCATGATATTTTTTGTATGAGAGGAGGACACTTTCGAAGACTTCGGGCGGCCCGTAAACACGTTCAACGATTTTTGAATGCCCTGGATCGATTGATCCACCAGTATTCGCTCGCTCACTTTGTTTAATATGCATGAAATTTCAACTTGGTTCAGCGGTTTTGTAATGTAGTATTCCGCCCCTAATCTATACGCCTCTCCTATCAGTTCTTTCGATTCCACTTGCGAAATCATCACAAACTTTCCTTGAAATCCATCAGCAAGGGCTCTGATCGTTTCAATTCCGTCCCTAATTGGCATGAGCAAATCAATTAGGACAATGTCTGCTTTTTTAAAAGACAGTAATCCATTATTCACTGCCGATCCGTCTTCTGCTTCTCCCACAACTTTACCTAAATCTTCATCTTCAATCATCTCTGTCAGCATTCCTCGAATGGCAGGATCGTCATCTATAATGAAATAATTCATCTCGTTAATCCTTTCTCCATAATCGCATCAATCGGAAGTTCTACGATGAATACGGTATCTTTATAGTTATTCATTAACCTGATTTGTCCTCCAAATTTTTCAACAGTTTGTTTCACATACGATAACCCGATTCCTGTCGAAGGGTTTCCTGCCTCATCGAATTTCTTTGTGTATCCTGCTGTAAAAATGACTTCCTTCTGCTTGGGTGCAATACCGGGGCCATTGTCACTGATGCAAAACTCCGCGAATTGACCTTTCCTTTTCACTTGCAGTGATACGTATCCCTCATCTTTGATGGCTTCCACGCTATTTGCCAATAAATTATTTATTAATGATAATACCATATAAACATGGTAGGGCGGATGGTCACCATCTATATGCAAGGAAAAGGAAATATCTTTGAGAAGGGACTCGGCATATCGTCTATTGGACACGATCATGATGTTTCCAAGCTCTTCGATATTCATGTATTCCTTCAGGTTTTCGGAAGACATGAGTTCCGATAGCCCCGCATAAATCCGCTGGTTATCTTTTTTGATTTCATGCACGAGACCGGCAATCTGCAACGCCGTTTGCGCATCGCTTCCGTTAGTCCCCCCTGATTTTAATCGACGGTAAAAGTCATAACAAGTGCGGGTGATTTCTTCCGCATGTTGCATCGTTTTCTTCAGTTGAACCGATTCTTCATACAAACTTGAAATGAAAAGCAGCATTTGTTCCTTTTGCATCCGCTGCTCCGCTTCTGCGAATTTTGCTTCTCTCAGCTTTAATATATTAAAGAAGCCGAGAACGAAAAAGCTTCGAATAAAGGCGATTAAAACGAGTTGGTCGATGGCTAGCAAGGGTGTGTCCTGATTCGCCAAGAAGGAACGGATGGCCATTTCGGATACACTTGCAATAAGCTCGATCAATACCCCTAAAAGCCCAATCATAAAAGGCTGATCGTGGCGTTCGTTCAATTTAGTCTTATGAAATGCGAACGCGTAAATGAAATAATAGAAAAAGGCGGGAAAATGAAGATACATCGCTTCCTCAACAGATATGTCCCGCATTCCGACAGCCAGTGAAAAACGAAAAATAAACACACTCATCCCCGTTAAAATGCCTGCAATAATCGGGTGGATCCCCCTCCCCCATAGCAAAAACAAGAAAAAGACGGGAGTTCCCAAACTGACCCGGAATGTACCGTCGAATGGATAAAACTTGAATTCACCCGCAAGAGGCACCGCAATCATAATCAATAATAATATCCTTATACTCTTTTTCAACACGGTCCCTCCCCAGTCACTTTATAAAAACATAACACATGAAATGCTAAAAAAGAGAGAGGGGTTTTAACTGAAATTTTTATTTTTTTATCACTTGTAAATATCAGTAGGTTTCAGTAGGTTCTGGTAGGCTGATCATAAACTTAAAATAATCTGAAAATTGAAAGCGCTAACAAATAAACTGCATAGGGGGATTAAAATGAAAAAGTTTGGATTAGCTACACAAATTTTTGTTGCACTTGTACTAGGTATCGGTGTCGGTGCTTTATTCCATGGCAATGAAACAGCCATGGCCATTATGGAGCCGATTGGCGATATCTTCATTCATTTAATTAAAATGATTGTCATCCCGATTGTCATGGCTGCATTAGTGGTCTCGATAGCGGGAGTGGGCGATATTAAAAAACTAGGAAAATTAGGCGGGAAGACTCTTCTTTATTTTGAGATTGTCACCACAATTGCCATTGTTATTGGAATACTGGCGGCAAACTTGTTCCACCCGGGGGCTGGCTTAGATACAAGCAACCTTGAAAAAAGTGATATTTCAAAATATGAAGAAACAACAAAGGAGGCTGGAAGCAGTGGCTTTGGGGAAACAATTTCTCATATTGTTCCTCAAAATGTATTTGAATCAATGGCTCAAGCGGATTTATTACCGATTATCTTCTTTTCCGTTTTATTCGGCTTAGGTGTGGCTGCGATAGGAGAAAAAGGAAAGCCTATTCTTGGATTCTTTGAAGGTGTGTTAGAAGTCATGTTTTGGGTGACGAATCTAGTCATGAAATTTGCCCCCTTTGGTGTGTTTGCACTCATTGGTGTAACAGTTGCCAAATTTGGTGTCGCAACATTAATACCTTTAGGGAACTTAGTAGTTGCTGTTTATGTGACGATGGTATTCTTCGTGTTCGTCATTCTTGGAATTATAGCGAAAATGTCCGGTACAAGCATTTTTGTTATCCTGAAAGTGTTAAAGGATGAACTGATTTTGGCCTTTACAACAGCAAGCTCAGAGTCGGTATTACCAAGGCTTATGGACAAAATGGAGAAGTTTGGCTGCCCGAAATCCATTACTTCATTTGTTATTCCAACAGGCTATACCTTTAATTTGGACGGCTCAACGATTTATCAAGCGCTAGCTTCGCTTTTCGTGGCACAAATGTATGGAATTGATCTATCCATTACAGAACAGATTACTTTGTTACTAGTATTGATGTTAACGTCAAAAGGAATAGCTGGCGTTCCGGGTGCGTCATTTGTTGTTATTTTAACGACACTTGGTTCTATGGGACTGCCGGTGGAAGGTGTTGCGTTCATTGCCGGTATCGATCGAATTTTGGATATGGGGAGATCAGCGGTTAATGTCGTGGGGAACTCATTAGCGGCTATTGTCATTTCGAAGGCAGAAGGTGAATTTGATCAGGAAAAAGCAAACCATTATGCTGATTCCATTAAACAATCAGACGTAGCATAAACTATATCCATATAAATCATAACGTACGTATTGAGAATCTACAGCTTGAAGCCCTTCTTTATAGAGAGGGCTTGTTTGTTTTGCAGAAGAAGTAATCATACTCGATATCAAAAAATGGATAGCCCCAAATAAGGCCATCCATCTTAATTTATGGCTGTTTTCGCATACTTTGTTGCTATTTACCAAGTAAAGCGGTGTGGTTGATTTCCTCTCCAGATGCTCGCTTTCCGCGGGGCGGGCGGTGAGCCTCCTCGGCGTAAACGCCTGTGGGGTCTCACCTGTCCCGCTGCTCCCGCAGGAGTCTCGCAATCCGTTCCAATCAACCTTAAATCGTTTCGTTTTAAAAACAACAATCTTTACGAAACGAGCCTAATTTATAAATGCTGTTAAAGAAATCACTTCACCTTTACACCAGCTTTAATCAAGGTAGGCGGAGTTTCTCCCTGCAATCCGGCTACAAGGTTGGTTGCTGCCAGCATCGCCATTTTTAGGCGGGTTTCATATGTTGCGGAACCGATATGAGGCAAAGTGACGACATTCTTCATCGAAAGCAATGGATTGTCTTCCTGGACGGGCTCTTGTACAAAGACATCCAGTCCTGCCGCGTGAATTTCACCATTTTTTAGCGCAGTGATCAAGGCTTCTTCATCAACGGTTTTCCCTCTTGAACAGTTGATGAAGATGGCGGTCTCTTTCATGAGCTTGAATTCTTTTTCCCCCATCATCTTTTCAGTTTGGGGAGTCAGCGGTGTCATCAAGCAGACAAAATCAGATTGCTTTAACAGTTCTTCCAGGGAACAGTATGCAGCTCCATACTTTTGTTCTGCTTCTTCGTTTCTAGATCTGTTGTGATAGAGGATGTTCATATCGAATCCAAAACGGGCCCTTTTTGAAACGGCAGAGCCTATTCCGCCCATCCCGATAATCCCTAATACTTTATGATGGACGTCCAACCCAAATGATTTTTCTCCGATATTCGATGTCCATTGCCCTGACTTTACCATTTGATCCATCTCTGGCATTCTTCTCGCTGTGGACAGCATCAAGCCCATAATCGTATCTGCGACTGTCTCATTCAATACCTCTGGAGTGTTCGTGGCCAGGATTCCGCGATTGGACAACTCGGTTATATCCAGATTGTCGTAACCAACTGATGAGTTACAGACGATTTTTAATTGCGGTGCTTGGTCCAGTAAAGTTTTATCCACCTTTAATCCTGAACCTAATATACCTTGTGCGTTCTTCAGCTCTTGAAGAAATTCAGGGTATTTTTGTGAGTCAAGACCTTCAAAATAAACGACATCACAAGTCTCGCGAACATAATCCAACACTTCTTGATCCACTTTCTTATAGATGATTACTTTCGGTTTCATCATTGATACCCTCATTTCCAATAAAGTAGGACCCCACCGGGATCAAATGCAGACACATGTATTTTGAAATACCTCTACCTATAATCTACCATTATTTAAAAAAAGGTTGTAGCTAATTGAATGGCGGACCAAACCGCTAAAATGGAAGCTAAAGATAGAATGATATTTTCGAACCAATTGTTTTTATATTTTCCCATCAAGCTTTTTTTATTTGATAGCACCAGCATCCCAATTGCGATAACCGGAAAACCGATGATGTTTATTGCATTTACGCCGATTGTCAATGCGATGAAACCAGGCATGCCGGGAATGGACCAAATGATCGGGGTAACCAATACAAAAATCATAACCCATTTATACATTGGATCTTTTTCATATTTGCCATTGTACTTTTCGCGACGATCCTTATTTATTACGTAAAAGGCATCTACTATCAATCTAGGAAAACCAGTTGACTTGCCCACTACACTCGCGAACAATACGCCAAATACACCAAGATAGAAAATGTACCAGCCAAATTGGCCTAACGACATTTGTAATGCCATTGCCAAGTCATCAATCGTTTCCACATGAATTCCATTCGGTTTTAAAATTTCTGCCCCGACAACCCAAATGGCCAAATTAATCACGATGCAAACTGCGATGGCAAACAGCAAATCATTTCTTTGAACCTTTACATGACTCGGTTTCGTCCAGCCCTTTTCCTTCATGAAATATGGATGAACAAAGTTCGAAATCGACCCTGCCACTGCACCGATAATTGAAATCGCCACCAATAATGCTCCATGAACGCCAGTATCACTTGGAATGCTAAAACCAACCGTTCCCTTAATGATTTGCCCCGCATCCGGTGTTGCTTGAATGGCCAGGAACAAGAAGGCAATGGTCAATAACGCCAAAAGCACTTTCATGACACTTTCAATTCTATTATAAATATTCCTGCCAATAAGCATAAAAACTAATCCCACAACTACCATTGAAGCTAAGAATGGCTGATTAACATGGAATAGGGTCGATAATACCTCTCCCGCTCCCTTAATCATATAGGCATTAAAAAGATGACCCATTATTAGTGCATAGCCAAACATGAAGTAACCGAAAAACGGATGAATGCGTCCATATCCTTCAAGTATGGTTAACCCCTCTGTGTTGCATAGCTGGAACCGGGCGATAACATTAACGATAAGAAAACGAAGGATTAATGACAGAGCTAGAATCCACATTAAGCTATATCCATAATCTGCCCCGGCAACAGAAGAAGTCACCAGATCTCCGGCTCCAAGCCACGTTAAAACGGCAAGAATCCCCGGACCATAAGATGTTTTGAACTTCGTGATGAAATTTGGTTTCTTACTTACGACCTCCGGAACAATCACAGTGGATTCAGCAAGGTTTGATTGATTTTTCAAGTTATTCACTCCATTCCACGAGTAATGTATTCGCTTTCATTTTTTCTAAAGCATTAATACTTTGATAACTCTCGACATACAGATATTGAAATTATGACAAGACTTTATGTCATTTCCGAATTGACATAAAGTCTACGCTGCAGGATGTTGTCATGCTTCATGGTGAAGTGAATCAGCTCATTAAAAAAGCTCCCCCTTCATTTGATTGAATGTTTCGACTATTTACATTGAAATTGTAAGACAATATAAAATGTAAGTCAATAAGATTTTTTTATAATCATTTTATGAAAAAATCTTTGTACCTATCGTACTAGATGACAAATCAAGATGAGCGGTGTTGTTGCGGATTAGAAAAGAAAGGATTCATTACTATACGGATAAGGGATTAGTACAGGGTGCGAATAGATTAATGCCATCAGCGGATAATATAAGCGAAGGAGTGAAATATATGCCACAAGATCATAGCAATGATCCATTCAATGATGCCGGGAACCTTGATGAACGTAGAGACCCAACTAATAATAATGATGACAGCGCTACAATTGACAGACCTAGTTTGAACCCCGGATTTCAAAGCGAAGAACGTCCTGTGCCTAATGGTAATATCCCAACAATAGAGGGAGTTGCAAACGTTAAAGAACGTTTTCCTTCGGACCATGAGAGACTTATGAGCAAGATCGATCTTGGTGATGCACTTATAAAACGAGAAAATACACATTCTGGACGGTTTGAAAGATAAAAAAGGGAATTTTTAAAAACATAGTTGATTGGAACGGAAGGTGCGGGTCTCCTGCGGGAAAGCGCGTACCGGGAGCGGAAATCCCAGAACTTGGATCGATTTCATTAAAACTAAACGAGAACGCCAAAGAAATGACCAATGATATGTTGGAAATACAAAAGACCGCCAATTCGGCGGTCTTTCCATCATTCCTTCCCTTACCTGTAATGGACGTCCTGAGACTTACGATTAATGTAAATCGGCCCAATCTAAAAAGAGACCTTTCATTTAAAAGGTCTCTTTGAATACTCCTTATTTTTCACAAGCGATCAAGTCTTTGTCACGATCGCTTTTTTTATTGGCATCATATAGCGCCTTTGAAACGTGAGGTTTGTATTTCGTTTTTCCTCCTTTATTTTTAACGGAAGATGTACGAGCTACGCCTCCTTTGTAGTCTTTATTCAATGCTGTACAGTTTTTATACGTCTTCACCTTTGTTTTGGCACCGGCAACATCATTCGCGCCAAACGAGAGACCCAAAACCAGTCCAAAAGATAGTAAAATAGCAAATAATCGTTTCAAAATATGTACTTCCTTTCCTAAAAATTAACTTTTTACTAATCATAATGTATCGTTTCATTTTTCACAATAACTTTATTTCCATATTTTAAATTAAACCTGCTCTCACTCTATCTATTCCGAAGAAAAGACCGCCAATTCAGCGGTCTCATTAATTATGTTATTCCTTTCCTTTCACCCTGTAATGGACCTCCCCAGGTTCTTTGCAAAAGGTGATTCCGCTTCCCGGTTCGTAATAAAAGGTCTTTTTGCCCAATGAGCGTTCATGGAAGGTCGTTTGCAAATAGGATGCTTGATCTCTTTTGAAGGCAAGCTGATTTTTGCTTAAGTCTACAGGAAGGCAATGTCCATAGTTTGTGTGGACCAATGTTTCTTTTTCGTTCATTTCCTCTAAGTCGCGAATGTGGATGTAGGAAAACCAGATCCCTCCCCTTTTCCGGAAAGAACGGGAGGAGAACCAGACCATTCCCAGCTGGGCGTTTATGCAGACAGGCAGCCTGTATTTACCGCCAAGCACGGATTTGGCTGCTGCAAGTCCGCCATCCAGATCCAAACCAAAGTGGTTCAGCGTGTTATTCAGGATTTCCTGTCGCGGTTGGGCAACGTGGAATGTGTTCTCTCCCTCCACTACCGTGGTCATCTCGACACCATTGGAATCGTAATGCTCCATCATTCCCACCGTCTCCACATTCAATAAATAGTTTTTGCGTATCATCCTTCCATTCACTCCCCATTTCCCTATTCATTTTTTTTGGAGTATACTGGATATAGAGGCAGGTATACTCCTGCTCGCAAGCCCTTAGGTGATGTCTTCCAGGACGTCCTCACCTAGGGGTTTTTATTTCCGTCTCTCGCACTTTCCTTTCAGATATGTCATTCACCTCCATGCGACCATTATCCTATTTTATGTATTTTTTGTAAAATCCATCTGATTTTGCCTGTATCAAAATTCGTTCCCTTTTGTGGCTGCATTGCCTGTTTAATTGGCTCAATCTATAAAAAATCTCGAATTTCCTTTTAAAATCTGCTGCTCAGAGCGCTATTTCCTTGTTATTTTGTGTCCATTTAGAGAACAAGCAGCCAAAATTCATATAAAAGTGAAATGAAATGACATTTTTGTGAAGTTTTAAGACATAACAAAAAAAGTCTATCGTGATGATAGACTTTTGACGTGGTTATTCTGCCATCTTTTTTTCAATCGCTAAATTCCGTAAATAATCCAATAAGGGCCGCACGTCCTCTGGAGCTGTTATGTCAGTAAACGAGAAAGACTGCTTCTTCTTTTCATCGGCTATATCCAGTTGATATGAAAACGAGTCGAACCCTTGCGCTTTCACTTTTTTACATTCGGCAGCATGAGGAAGGTCAGCTGTCTTCATTAAGTTCTGCAATTCCTCATTTTGCTCTTTCGGCAATTCATCTGTATCTATCTGGCAATTCAAGTCGAGGTTGGCAAATCCCCCTATGCAGCTAAATTTGATATGCATGTTAGATGAGGCCTCCTATTCATGGAATATGACTACTCAGGCAATCCAACCGCTTTAAAGGCATTTTCAATTGTTCCTATGGCTGTTTCAGGCACTTCTCCGCCATCAACAAGTTTTTGCGCTGCTTTGATGACAATTTGCACGAATTGATTGAAATTTGCCGTTGCAAACAAATTCTGCATTGCATTGAACCAGATCAAAGCCGCCTTGTCCGTTCCGATTTCCATGGATGTTAGATAAAAGGCCTTGTTTGGTATGCCGCTATTGATATGGACACCATGATTATCGCGTTCTCCTTTATAGAAGTTCCTCATATGATCAGGCTGAATATCTTTACCCATTAACTTATTGTCAAATGCAGTACCTGGAGCTTTCATCGAACGGAGTGCCTGCCCTTTCAGTGTTGGTCCCATTATATCAGCACCGATTAACCAATCGGCATCTCCTGCCGTTTGCTTTAAGTGAAATTGTTTTATGGCAACTCCAAACACATCCGAAAGGTGTTCGTTCAAAGCCCCGGACTGACCTACATACTCCAATCCACTTGTGAACTGCGTAACCCCATGTGTCAGTTCGTGTCCAATTACATCGAGTGAATTGGCAAAATTACTAAAGATGACCCCATCGCCGTCACCAAATACCATTTCATCTCCGTCCCAATAGGCATTCGTGAACTTATTCCCATAATGAACGTTCAGAATGAGATCAAGACCTTTGTTATCAATTGAATTACGGTGCAAAACATCCTTGAAATAGTCACGCACAACCCCGCTATAATCGTATGCAGCGTTAACAACAGTGTCTGCACTTGATCGATCTCCTTCTTTCCTTGCCTCATTCTGCCGGAGTTTCGTTCCCCCTTTACAATCGTAAACATGTCGGGCAGATTCACCTTGACGTTCAGATCCTGCATCCGTTAAAGCGACAACACCGTCAATATCATATTCTTTAAAAATTCTGCGCCTGCGCATTTGACGGCTTTTCGCTAAACTGATCCGTGCTTCTTCCACTTCATTTTGTGCCAAATTCTCAAGAATATAGTTAGGTACGATAAAACACTGACACCTTTTGGAACAATCCATATTATGCATATTCGTCACTCCTTTAAAGTTTTTTACGATTTATACAATTTCTTTTTTCAAGGGTGATGCTTTTCTTCATGCATTTGTCTTCAACATCGGTTCATCCGTACATTGAAATCTTGATGATCTTCCTATTTTCAACACATTTCTATAGATTACTTTCGCCGTATTTACCTCATTTCCCTTCATTCCTTTCCTACTCTACTTCTTGCTGAAAGTTCACTCCTCATTTACAGTTGTTCTTCTTAGTCGATATGACCATTTAATCTTTCACAAATACAAACTTCTTTTTTTTAATAAATTTCATATTTTTCTCACAATTTTCTTTTATCATCTATTATAGGTGAATTTATTAGTATTACTCGGAGGTTCTGTATAAATGGAAACTAAACAACCAAACACCTCTCTGTATAGAACAGTATGGAGATGGCATTTTTACGCTGGAATCATTTTTGCACCCTTACTTATTATTCTGGCAGTTACTGGCTCAATCTATTTATTTAAGCCACAGATTGAACAGATGCTTTATCAAAACTACCAAGAGGTTATTCCGCAAGGAGAAAAGATACCAGCATCCCAGCAGATTGAGGCAGTGAAGAAACTTTACCCTGATGCAGTTGTGACAAATTACCATCCTGGAGAAAATGCATCTCGTTCAAGCGAAGTAAGAATCACTTCTAATAATGAGTCTCTTACCATTTTTATAGATCCGTATACAGGTAAATCTATTGGAGAGTTAAATGATGAAGACAAGATTATGGATAAAATCGAGGAAATTCATGGTGAACTGATGGCCGGCACCTTGGGAGATAGAATTGTAGAGTTAGCTGCGTGCTGGGCAGTTGTGTTAATTGTTTCTGGTCTTTATTTATGGTATCCCAAAAGTAAGCTAAGTCTTTCTGGTGTGCTTTTTCCAAGAATAAATAAAGGAAAAAATATTTTCAGAAGAGATTTACATGCAGTACCTGCCTTTTGGATAACTGCGGGCATGTTATTTTTAATTATGACAGGATTGCCTTGGTCTGGTTTTTGGGGAAGTAATTTTCAATCGTTAGCTACCAATTCCGGGTCTGGGTATCCTCCTTCCATATGGACAGGAAGTGCTCCAACATCCTCAATTAAAACAAAAGACATTGCAGATGTTCCTTGGGCAGCAGAAAATTTAGATGTACCTATCTCAGATATTCAAGGTTTTATCCCACTGTCCATTGACGATGTAGTCACGATAGCGAATCGTGAGGGTATGCATCCAAGTTATAGCATTAATATTCCAAATGAAACTGATGGCGTTTATACATTGTCAGCTTTTCCACCGAAAGCACAAGATGAAGCGACTATACATATTGACCAATATTCCGGTGCAGTTCTAGCTGATTATCGTTATGATCATTACGGTTTAATAGGAAAAATAGTTGCTTGGGGAATTACCTTGCATAAAGGGACTCAATTTGGTTTGATTAACCAAATAATCAGCCTTCTTATATGTTTAGGAATTATGCTTGTTGCATTTAGTGGTTTTTATTTATGGTGGAAGCGAAAGCCAAAAAAAGGATTAGGTGCACCAAAAGCTCCTAATATAAAGAACATGAACTTCTTTTTATTTCTGTTAATAGGTCTAGGAATTTTGTTTCCTTTGGTTGGCTTGTCTCTTATTGTTGTTTGGCTAATTGACTGGTTAATTATTAAAAGAACTTCTGCAGTTAAGAAGTTTTTGAATGCATAATTTGAAATGTAAAGGGTGGCTTTTGCCGTGAAAAAATATATATGTATTACTTTAATCTTTATTTTCAGCTTATTTCTAAGTGCTTGTTCACTTGAAAGGGATGTCACTAATCTATACAAAGAAGAAACACCCCTTGAAGCTGAAATAATTATACCAGAATCCTTTTCAGTTAATACACAAGAGACCATGAAGGCTGTTCTTACTCAAGGTGGTCAAATGGTTGAAAACGCAGATTATGTTCATTTTGAGATATGGAAACAAGATGGCTCGCTCAAATATAGTATGGAACAAGCTAAAGAAGAGGGAAACGGTACTTATACTTTAAGTAAAAACTTTGATAGTGATGGCCTATACTATATAAAAGTTCATGCTAGTAACAATGGCTCAATCATTATGCCTCAAAAACAGTTTATCGTAGGAAAACTGTCTGAAAGTGAATTGAAATTCTTGCAAAAAGGGATGCAGAAACAAGAAGAAAGTCATGAACATCATCATTAAGAAATTTATTTGAAATCCGGTTTTCAATGGAAAACCGGATTTTTTATGAACCTGAGAGAATGCATTTACAGTACTTCACCTTTGTTTATTAAATTATTCTGCCCGTGCTGCATATACTGCTTTAAACAAGGAATCTTCCTCAGAACATACACAACCTTTAAGGGAGGGCATAGCATTGGTAACTTCACAGGGAACTGCTTCGGTTAGCTTTCCAGTTCCATCTGTATGGGGGATCCACTCTTCAATTGCTGGCAGAACGATCATTTGGGGCAAACTTGCCATTAACTCCATTATAGATAATAAGGTGGTGGGTACGATTAATTTTCGTGGCAGACCCATTCCGATTAATGGATTTTGGAATGAAAACACCAAACAAATCGCATTTGATTCACCTTATGCCACTTTCTCTGGCAAATTAACCATAATGGATGATCAACAGAGTGGAATTCGACATTTCATTCTTCAAGGACGTTTTCTTATGAAGCCTCCCTCTTTGCAAGCAGGTGAGACTGGATCGTGGATTGCCACTACTGATATAGCTCTGAATCAATTTCCTGTTAGCGTTAATGCGTATACCGGGCAATTGCCTCCTGTTGGAGCTTTTTTAACATCGAATATCCTTCATCAGCAACAGAATTTTTGGGGAAGAACAATATAGGGTAATCCATTCTGTGTAGAAAAGGTGTTTAGCATAGGAATCGTCTCTGTATCTCATTAGGACGATTCTTTACTTAGCTGCGCTGAATTGAACGTAAGCAAGGGGCACACAGTGACTCCATTGATTCAGGTTCGCAACACTTTGCTCCCTGGCATTAAGTTGACCGCAATGCCTCCCCTTTTGGGTACCATTTTGCCTATCTCACTAAGTAGATATATATATGAGATAGTTATTTTGGTAGATAACTTATGAATCCATTAACTCAAAATGAGTACAAATGGAATATAGATTGACATCATTTTCCCTGTACTTCATACTATTGTAATAATGGAAATGACAGAATATTTAGTTAAATAGGAGGATGAAACTATGAAATTAGCAGATGTTCTAGCAGAAAAGGATTTTCAAGTGGCTCAAGTGCTTGATGTATTAATATTCGAGGATAAATGGGGGGATGACATGTGACTAAGCACAGAATCCTTTTAACCATTCCAATTTTGCTGTATGGAATTTACATATTTGTTGTCATTCAAAACGATAAGAACATTCCCCTTTATTTGCATCTTCTATTCGCACTCTACTTGATGTTGTTTGTACATTATGAAGAAAAACCGGATATGAAACCATGACAGGTTTTTTATTGGAGAATTTCGATGCTTAGCAATTCGTGATGGAAGAAGTTTTGACCTCAATTGGATGTATTGAGCTGGTTCGTTGTAATCCCTTGGTTATGATTACCACATTTTTTTCAAAATTCATTAACATTGCCTAAAAAAAGCCCCAACTCCGTAAGGGAATTGGGGCTTTCACTTATTATTTGAGCAAGAAAGTCTTCCTGTTCAAATTAGATAATGCGAGTTGTAACGATGCCTTCGATTTGTTTGATTTTTTCTTCCAAACCAGGAATGATATCGCCGTTTACTTCACCGTCAATGTCGATGATCGTATATGCATATCCCCCACGGCTTCTGTTAACCATGTCAGCGATGTTCAAATTAAAGCTTGATATAGCCTGTGTGATTTGCCCAACCATGTTCGGAACGTTTTCGTGGAAAGTTGCCACACGACGGTTTCCTGTAAAAGGAAGGGAAGTATTCGGGAAATTCACAGAGTTCTTGATGTTCCCTGTTTCCAAAAAGTTCTTCAACTGACGAGCTGCCATGATGGCACAGTTTTCCTCTGATTCAAGCGTAGAGGCACCAAGATGCGGAATTGGAACGACATTTTTCATTTTCAACACGTTTTCATTCGGGAAGTCAGTAATGAACTTGCCTACTTTTCCGCTTTCAAGTGCAGCTTGCATATCCTCTTCATTCACTAGCTCGCCGCGTGAGAAATTCAAGATATGTACGCCCGGCTTCATGATGCTGAATGTTTCTTGGTTAAACATTCCTCTTGTGTCGTCAGTTAATGGAACGTGTACTGTAATATAATCAGATTCTGCAAACAATTCTTCAATCGTCATGGCGCGCTGTACATTGCGGGACAAGTTCCAAGCTGTATCAACGGAGATGAACGGGTCAAACCCAATGACATCCATGTCCAAATCCAGGGCATCATTCGCTACAAGTGCACCGATCGCACCTAAACCGATTACGCCAAGAGTTTTCCCCTTGATTTCTTTACCAACGAATTGTTTCTTTCCTGCTTCAACAAGCTTTGGAATTTGTTCTCCTTCGCCTTCAAGCGTCTTTGTCCAAGCCACACCTGCAAAAAGGTTACGAGATGAAGCCATTAATGACGTCAGCACCATTTCTTTTACAGCGTTTGCGTTAGCACCAGGTGTATTGAAAACGACAATTCCTTGCTCGGTGCATTTGTCGACCGGAATATTATTGACTCCAGCCCCTGCCCTTGCGATTGCCTTTAACTGATCGCCGAATTCCATAGTATGCATGTTAAAGCTGCGAAGAACGATCGCATCAGGGTTTTCACTGTCATTGTCGACTTTAAAATCGCCTTTATTGAATACATTCAGCCCGCTTTCGGCAATGTTATTTAACGCTTTGATCGTTTTGACTTTTTCTAAAAGTAATGTGCTCATTTTGTTTGCTCCTCTTTCGATTATGATAGTTTTGAAATTTCAAAATACTGACAAGATTTTTAAGCCCATGAAAATCTGCATACTTTAATCCTTCACTATCTGTTAATATACAGAAAGAGGCAAGGGATAAAATCCCTTACCTCTGCCCAGGCGAACGGCTACGACACTATGTGTTCCCTCACGGTTATCCGTGTTTCGCCAGTTGCACATAGTCTTTTTCATTTATTTTATTCTATCAAACTATTCAGCAATCTTCAATATCATTTTAAAGGTTTATCTCTTTTTTTGCAGAAACGGCAACTCACCATGGTGCGAATGGCAGACTCAAGCAGGTTTAATGGCCTTTGCCAAATCTTGTTCACGCCAGTATTCTTCAATTTCCTCCAATGATTTCCCTTTCGTTTCAGGAGTTTTATAGTGTATGAATACGCAAGCGACCACCGATAAGACCGCATAGATAAGATAGACGTTATTGCCAATGATACTTAACAGTGGCGGGAACGTGTATGAAAAAAGGAAGTTCAATGTGTATTGTAAAAAGGTGATGACTCCCATTCCGATTGCTCTTGCCTGCAATGGCAGCACTTCCGGTATGAATAGCCAGAAGACAGGGCCAAGACCGATGCCGAATGCGAAGACATATAAGAACACACAAACCATGCTGAAGATCGTATAATCCGAAAATAGTGCCAATCCGATCAGCGGCAGGACCTGACCGCCAATACTGTAGATAAGCAGCGTTTTTCTGCCTAGTTTATCAACGATGAATAACGAAATGGCAGTGGAAACGACCAAGGCCGTCCCGATTCCGAAGTTTGCTATATTGGAACCGCTCCATCCGTTGATTTCAACACCGTCAAAAATGATCGGGGCAAAGTATACAACGGCATTGATTCCCGTGAAGACTTGGAAGAATGTTAGAATGAAATTCATATTCAATATTTTTTTATATTGGTTTACTAAATGTTTGAATCCTACGCTTTGCTGTTTAAGAGAATGATTGATATCGTTTATTTCATCTTCCACTTCTTGCTTCGTTCCCCTTAGTTTCATCAAGACTTTCCTTGCGCGGTCTTCCTTTCCTGCAGTCATGAGCCACCGTGGGCTTTCCGGTGAGATGAGCATCCCAAACGTGAAGATTGCTGCTGGAATGATCCCGATTCCGAGCATGATTCTCCAAGATCCGCTAGCGGAGAATGAAGCCCCCACAATATAGGCACTCAAAATCCCGACGTTTACACTTAATTGATATAAAGCGCCGATCAATCCCCTGATTTTGGGAGGAGCCAATTCCACCAGATAAATAAGGGAACACATATTGGCTATCCCGCAGCCGATTCCAAGGATGAACCGCGATGCAATTAAAACGCTTACATTTGTAGCGAAGGCACAACCAATCGACCCGACGATGAATGTGATGCCTGCTCCAATCAGGAGCGATTTCCTTCCGAGCACCTTTGATAGTGAGGTGGAGAGGACGATAGCAGGCAATGCCCCCAATAGCAGGAAACTCACAATCAACCCTTGACCTGACGGGCTTAGTCCAAACTCCTCGGTGATGAATGGAATCGCTGGAGAAATGGCACCGGAATCAAAACCATATAATAGTCCGGCCAAACCGCCAAAAACCGCATAAACATACATAATATTCGGAATTCTTTGCAATGTGATCACTCCTTTTAGATAAGTTAAATTACACCTTTTTTCAATATGAGATTCGCATATTGTGCCCGTTCACTTGTTGCGATAATGGCATAGGCCGCTTTACTTCGTTCGTAAAAGTCCATTCGTTCCAGTTTTCCGATGTTGATGGGGATATGGTTCGATTTTTTTATTATATCTTCATAACTCTTCCAGATTACAGGGCTTTTTTCATCGCCTTCCACAGGATTCATCAGTATGACGGGATGTGTGACATACGTATCGAGTGGAAAGAACGCCAATATAGCTTGCAGGAAGTCAGCCACACCATGTCCGTGACCGTTGATGATCCGGCTTGAATGACTTGCAGCCGGATAATTCCCGTCTGCAAGTACGATTTCATCACCGTGCCCCATCTCCATCATGATCTTCATCAATTCTGGAGAAAGTATGGACGGAATTCCTTTAAGCATTCGTCATGGCCTCTTCGCTTTCAGCCACGAATGTGTTCGTGAGTGTTCCCAGTTTTTCGATTTCAACGGTGACCACATCCCCTGGCTGAATATAAACACGCTGTTCGGCAGGCAAGCCCAATACCACTCCTTCAGGTGTACCTGTCAATATAAGATCGCCCGGTTCCAATGTCATATGCTTGGAAATGTAACTGATGATTTCCGCGCATGAAAAGATCATATCGGATGTATTGGAATTCTGCCTTATTTCATCATTTACGTACGTTTTCAACTGCAGGTCATTTGGATTCCCCACTTCGTCCGCTGTTACCAGGTAAGGTCCCACAGGGCTGAAATCATCACACGTTTTCCCAAGCAGCCATTGCGGCGTTCTCATTTGCAGATCTCTTGCCGACAAATCGTTGACCGTACAATACCCGAACACATTGGAGAGTGCCGCATCTTCCGAAACGTTCTTTGTCTTTTTGCCAATCACGATTCCGAGTTCCACTTCATAGTCCAGTTCATTCGTTACGCTTGGAATGGAAATCTCACATCCATGACCCGTTAATGTATTATCAAACTTGTTAAATAAAATCGGCACTTCAGGATATGGTGCATTGGTTTCATCCGCATGTCTTTTGTAATTCAATCCAACGCAAATGATTTTATGCGGCTTCGTAACACTGGGACCGAATGCGAGCCCTTCCTCTTCCATTGTAGCTGCCATTCCTCCTCTTACAGCTTCATGGACCTTGCTTTCAAATTCGTCCCGTTCGGATTGACTGAAATTTATCACTTGCATCACATCCGTCACGGTTTGGTTCCATTCATTTCTCTTCGCCGTTTCTTCGATATCTATTAACTGATCCTCAATTTGAACAGCCAGTTTTTGCTGTTCACCTTTTATAAAAGTAGCCAATTTCATCGTTTCTTCCTCCTTTTATGCATTTTTCCCGAAAACAACCCCGCCATCGATATATAAAGGTGACCCCATCATGAACGCAGACTCGTCCGAAGCTAAGAACAGTGCGGCTTTTGCCACATCACCAGGTCTGCCCAAATCACCGCTCAATTGTCTTTTCTTGATATTGCCGATGGCGACCTCAGGATCGTCATATGAAGTTTTCAAGTAATCTTCGACGAACGGAGTCAGGATCGTACCTGGCAATAAAGCGTTCACCCGAATATTATAAGGCGCATAATCCACTTGCATCGCTTTCGTCAAAGCAAGAACAGCGCCTTTCGTTGCTGAGTATGCCGCACGTTTCACGAGACCCATTTCCGCTGCACATGATGACATATTGATAACGACCCCGCTTTTTTGTTCCATCATATAAGGGATCGTGTATTTAGAAGGCAGATAAACCCCCTTCACATTCACGCTCATGATTCGGTCCCACACATCCGGTTCCACTTCGTCCACCCTGCCCACATTCGAGATTCCGGCATTGTTGAACAATATATCAATTTTCTTATAGGTTTCGATGATTTGGGAGATTGAAGATTGAACCGCTTCCGGATTCGTTACATCCACCTCATAAAATGCCGCTTTCCCGCCAGCTTCCTTTATTTCTGAAACAGTGCCCTGCCCATTTTCTGCATGAATATCGGTAATGATGACAAATGCGCCTTCACTGGCGAATAAACGGGCTGATTCCTTTCCGATCCCGCTTCCCCCGCCTGTGATGACAGCGATTTTACTTTGCAGTCTCATGACGTTACCTCCTGTTCATGATTCATATGATCTTCAGGCTGCGCCGCTTTCACCGTTAAACCTCCATCCACCATTAACAGATGCCCGTTGATTTGCATGGCTTCATCGGAAGCCAAAAATACGACGGAATCACCAATTTGCTTTTCCGTACCAAGTCTTTTCATCGGATTGGCTTCAATCTCTTTTGCGAGAATTTGCGGATCTTCCAAATATTCCTCACACATATCCGTCGCAACGGTGCTTGGGCCGACAGCATTCACATTGATATTGTATTTTCCTAGCTCAATTGCCAACGCCTTCGTTAAATGAGAGGCAGCTGCTTTCGATGAAATATAGTGGGGAATGACCGGACTCGTGACAAGGACGCTAGCCGTTGATGTAATATTGATGATCTTGCCATATTTATTTTCAATCATTTTCTTCGCCACTCTTTGCGTCGTCAAAAAGATCGATTTAACATTTGTCCGATACGTATCATCCCATGTCTCTTCCGAAAGGCTCAAAAAAGGCTCAAACGGGGCAATACCAGCATTATTCACTAAAATATCCACTGTTCCCAATTCTTTTTCCACTTCATCGATCATGGCATCGACATCTTCCTTCACACCAACGTTCGCTTTCACGACAATCGCTTGGATATGAAACTCGGATTCTACTTTTTCTTTTAAAGCTTTCGCTTTTTCAAATGAACCTGGTGACGTATAGTTGATAGCCACATTGGCACCTTCTTCAGCCAATCTCCTAACAATCGCTGCACCGATTCCCCGGCTGCCTCCTGTGACAAGTGCTGTTCGATTATTCAATTTACCCATATGAATTCTCCTCCCTTTTCCTATCTTCTGTTTTCTAAAGGCTGATGCTGATCCGGCTGATGCTGAATTCCTGATGTCCCAGGATTTCCGCCTTTGTCAACTCACCCTGTGCTGTTTTAACGATCGTTTCGAAAATGCGATTTCCTGCTTCCTCCGTCGTTTCTTTTCCTTTCATGACGGGGCTTGTATCCATATCGATGTTATCGATCATCTTGATGGCCGTATGTTCATTTCCCGTTATTTTGATGACCGGGATAATCGGGTTCCCTGTTGGTGTCCCTCTTCCTGTCGTAAAGCAGACCATATGCACACCGGCTGCCGCCATGCCTGAAACACACTCGATGTCATTCCCCGGGGAATCCATGAAGTAATAGCCATTTCCCGGAATTTCTTCCGCAAATGATAAGACATCGTTCAATGGGGCTGTACCTGCTTTACTGATGCAGCCAAGCGACTTTTCCTCGATGGTCGAGAGCCCTCCCTCAATGTTGCCCGGGCTCGGGTTTCCGCCGCGCATATCGGCCCCGATGCGTTCCACTTCTTTTTCGAATTTATCAACATATGCATATAGTTTATTGGCCACATCTTCGCTCACTGCTTTTTGGGCAACAATATGTTCAGCTCCGATGATTTCCGTGGTTTCACCCATTACGATCGTACCTCCCTGTTTCAGGAGCTGATCAGCCGTTTTCCCTAAAGCGGGATTGCTGCACAATCCGGATGTGGCATCGGAACCGCCGCATTTCACACCTACTATCAATTCTGAAATGGGGGCATCCACTTGCGGCACTTTTTCGAGTTCCAGAAATAAACCCTTCGCCACTTCAGTCCCCTTCTTAATCGCGTTTATCGTCCCGCCTGCATCTTGGATATCTAGCCACTCCACTGGTTTTCCCGTTTCTTCTTCGATTTCCTGTTTCAATACTTTGGCATCAATCACCTCACAGCCCAAACTGATTAACAGGACCGCACCAACGTTTGGGTTTTTCCCCATTCCGCCAAGAAGCTTATGTGTACGTTCTTTGTCATCACCAATCTGGCTGCATCCATGCTGATGCGGAATGGCCACTGATTTAGGTACAGCTTGCTGGATTCTGTTGGCCACATGATTGGCGCAAATGACGGTAGGAATGATCAATAGATGATTACGGATTCCAAATTTTCCATTTGAACGGCGATACCCTTTTATCATGTTCATCGATTTTGCTCCCCTTCCGCCTTATCTCCTCTTCCTCTGATTCCCTCAATATTATGTACATGGACATGTTCACCAGGCTCGATATCCATCGTGGCTGCACCGATCACTTCTCCATATTTGATGACCGTCGCCGATCGCTGAATTGGTTTGATTGCGATTTTATGCCCAAATGGAATCGAACGCTTTGCTTCCACTGCCTCTTTTTGACCATTGATGACATAGAGTAATGTTTCCCCTTCATCTACATTTTTCAATGAAGTCGCAACATTATCGTGATCAGACATGACGATGCTTGTAATGTCCTGTTCATAAACTAACTTGCCCATTTTCCTCTCCCCTTTCTTTTAGCTTGTAAAAGGCTTTTGCATTTCCAGAAAATATCCCATCCACTTCAGCTAGTGTTAAAGTTTCCGGTAAATTCCCTTTAACGACCGTAATTGCCTCTTCATAGCTCCCGGCTGATAAACATACAGGCCAATCACTGCCGAAAAGTAAACGGTCCGGCCCGAACGCCCGAACAACATGTTGTATGTATGGCGTAAAGTCATCCACCTTCCACATTGCAGGATCCGCTTGGGTCAATAAACCCGACATTTTGCACCAAATGTTTGGAAACTGTGACAAAGCATTCATTTCTTCTTGCCATTTGTTTAACTCCCCTGCTGATATATTCGGTTTAGCCATATGGTCGATGACGGCCTTTAGGTCAGGAAGCGTTTTCATTAATGTTAAAACAGATGAAATATGTTTATGATTAATCAACAAATCCAGCGGAAGATCATATCGAATAAGCTGTTTCAGATTTTCCGCCACTTGTTCTTGTAAAATCCAAGCACTTTCTTCCAGATCCTGCAACATAGGGCGTAAACCAACAATTCCCGGTCGTTTCATCAATGAATCCAATTGCTCCGGGAAGGATGGAGCAGATAAGTCAAGCCAGCCCACCACGCCATATATCCAGTGATGGCGGTCATACAAGGATAATAGAAATAAAGTCTCTTCATAGGTTGGAGCCGCTTGTACAAGGACCGTCCCCGAAATATCATTCTTATGTATTAAGGGTGATAAATCGTCGGGAAGATAATCCCGATAAAGGACTCCCATATCATTTGTAAGCCAAGAGTAATCACCTCGGTCAATTCTCCAAAAGTGCTGATGTGCATCAATCATCATGCTGACCTCCTCTTGTTATCTTTATGTTACCGGTAACAATAAAATAACAGCAATATTTTAAATTGTCAATAAATTAAACAGAATCTCTTAAACTATCCAAATGGAATTACCATTTTCAACTCTTTTTAATAAGAAAACTCGCCATTCCCAATTGGAACGGCGAGTTTTTAATCATTTAGAGTGTTTCATTCTTTTTATGACAAATAGAAATATAAAACTAACAAAAAACAGGATGAAAATGATTACGATCGGAATCGTAGTTGTTAAAAGGGTGACCCATCCACTTGTCTCTTTGTTTTCTGGCGTAAACTCAATTTTTTCTATGTCATGTCCCCTTATGGCGCGATTCATTCTATCTTGCCAAATTTCACTATTCGGTACAGATGCGATAAAGTATTGATCCCTTTCATACCCTACAAGCCGACCGCTTATTTCATAAACACTATTTTGTGGCTCCACCTCTAAATATGTCACTTTCCCATCTTCTAAAGTTGCAAAAAATTCATCTTCAGTTAATTTCTCGGTCGGTTCTTTGTCATTATTAAAAACCAGCACAATCCCAAATGTAACCAAGAAGATTAATAAATAAAATACTTTACTACGGAAAATCCGCTTCATCTCATACCTCTCCCACAAAAACAAACTACAGGCAATAGTATCATACATAGTTAATTATTAACAATTAAGCTATCATTGTATCACTTGCAAAATGGATAATATTAGTAAAAAATAGGAGATATAGCAAACTTAAAAAAGGAGGAACCAATATGCTAATAAGAGAGGCAACGGTTGCTGATGCTGAAGGCATAGCAATCGTCCATGTGGATAGCTGGAGAACCACATATAACGATATAATGCCGAGTGATTTTTTAGATAATCTGTCTTATGGGCAAAGGAAAGAATTATGGAAAAAGAATATATCCAGTGATGGGAATTATGTTTATGTTGCTGAAAATAGCGATGGAAAAATAGTTGGATTTATTAGTGGCGGGAAAAGGGAAAAAAATAAAGTTGAGAATTCGGGTGATTTAACTGCGATATATATCCTCGAAAATTTCCAAAGAATGGGGATAGGCAAGAAACTCATCAAAGAGTTATTCTTTAAATTTGAAGAACTGGGATTAAAGACAATTTTTGTTGAGGTGCTTGAAGATAATGAATCTCGATACTTCTATGAGGCATTTGGTGCTGAATTGCTTAAAACCGAAAAAATCAAAATGGCTCGTACTGAATTGAATCTATTGGTTTATGTGTGGATGGATATCAGCACTGTATTGTTATAGCCACTTTTTCTTGGCAAAACAAAAAACTCCTATTATTTAATAGGAGCTCCAGATGATTTCCTGATTACCAATTCAGGCTTTAAATTGATCGTCCGATAGTCGGCAGGACCTACTTCATCGACTCGCTCGATCACTAATTGTGTTCCTAGATACCCAAAGTCGTAAGCGGGCTGTGAAGATACGGTTAAAAAGGGATCGAAGTCCGAGAATAATTCTAAGTCGTCAAAACAAACGACTGCAATGTCTTCAGGAACTTTAATCTGTTTTTCTCGTAAACTTTTTATAATTTTGATGGCAATGAAATTATTGGCGGCAAAAATCGCCGTTGGCCGCTCAGAGGGCGGAACATTCATCAATCCGTCAATACCGTTCCATTGCTTTTCCTGTTTGTAATGAGTCTCTATGACGAAAGAGTGATCGATGTTCAAATCATTTATTTTCAGCGTTTCAATATAGGCCTGATAACGCTCTTTCGAAGTGGAGATCGTTAGCGGACCATGAACCATCGCGATTCGTTCATGTCCAAAATCGATGAGATGCTGAAGTAGCTTTTTCGTTCCTTCATAGTTATCACCAAGCACCCGATCACAAGAAACATCTTGAATTTGCCTATCTATCAATGTAAATGGAATCCTGTTTTTAATTAATTTCTTTAAATTTTTCGTCGATTGATCGCCTGTTGGTGCAATAATTACGCCATCCACCCGTTTTGAAATCAATGCATCGATATATTCACTCTCTTTTTCGTAATCCTCATCGGTATTGCATAAAATGAGCTGATATCCCATTTGATTGGCTTTATCCGCGGCCCCTCTCGCTACCTGGGTGAAAAAGGGGTTCGTGATATCGGTTATGATTAATGAAAGCAGCTTCGTTCTTTTAATATTCAAACTTTGGGCAGCGGAATTCGGTATATAGTTCAGCTCTTTAATGACCGCTTCAACTTTTTCCCTTGTCTTTTCACTGATATTTCCTTTATTATTAATGACTCTCGATACAGTCATCGTTGATACATTCGCTTTTTTCGCAATATCGTAAATTGTCGTCACTTTTTGTACCCGCCTTTACATTATCCCTTATATTGTATCATAAGTATAAATGGTTATTTTATACTTTAGCACTTAGAAGATCATGTTGACCCGGAGACGGCACTGAGCTTCAAAAAAGGCACAATCCTTCACGAAGGATTGTGCCTTGCATTTAATTTAATTTTGATTAAATCCGCTTTCGTCCATGTAAAATACTTCCCAAGAGTGTCCGTCGATATCCAGAAAACTCCAACCGTACATGAAACCATGATCAATGGCTTCATTGAAAGGCTTTCCGCCAGCATCCAGTGCCCTATTCACGATTTCATCGACTTCTTCCTTACTTTTAACGGACAGGGCGACGATGGCTTCCGTACTCGCTGCAGAATCCGGGATTTCCTTCTTGGTAAACGTTTTAAAGTAATCTTCCACCAATAACATGACATATATGGACTCGCTGATAACCATGCATGTTGCATTTTCATTGGTCATTTGCTCGTTAAACTCAAAGCCGACCTTTGTGAAAAATTCTACTGAGGCATCCAAATTTTTAACAGGCAAGTTTACAAAAATCTTTTCTGCTTGAACTCCCATCCCATTCACCCTCGCTTGATTTATTTGTTCACTCACCTACTATTCGCTGCATTTTTCGATTATCCTGCTTGCAGCATAAAAGGAGAGATCACCAAAATCTTTCTACTTCAAATAAACACTCATGATCTGTGTTTCGTTACTATTCGCTTGGGTGCTATTTGTTTTTTCCAGTTTTTCAACTAGCTCGCCGTTCGTGATAACAATCGGAGTTACGATGCTTGGGGCTTTGGATTTTATAAAATCGATATCAAATGTTACAAGCTTGTCTCCCGCTTTTACATTTTGCCCTTCTGTGACATGTGCTTCAAATCCCTCACCATTAAGGTTAACTGTTTCCAAACCAATATGAATCAACAATTCAATGCCATGCTTTGTACGGAGGCCCAGTGCATGTTTAGTATGAAAAACCTGGATTACTTCTGCATCGATTGGAGATACGACCACTCCCTCCTCAGGAAGAATCGCTATTCCGTCCCCCATCATTTTACCGGAAAACACCGGATCCGGAACATCTTCAATGTTGATTACTTGTCCATTAATCGGAGCAAGCAGCTGTTCCACACTTTCTTTTTTACCGAATAATTTTTTGAACATACTATTTCCACCCTTCTCTTTCGGTCTTGTATCTCACAATCAAATGTTAAATATTTGATGAATTCTGATAATCATTTCCGTTATTTCTTTTTTGATTTGCCTTCCGCTTTCTTCTTTTTGTTCTCTTCCACTCTAAATATAACCATCTCGGTTATTAATTCATAAGGAATTGGCTTGTTTAGCGGAAACTGGACGGCACCTTTTGAACATTTATATTCAGATAATGCAGCTTCAAAAGCAGTGATGGCGCTTGGAGTTGGATAGAAACCTATATGTTTTTTATAAGCAGCGAAATGTACCAGATTTCCATATAAAACAAAGGTAGGCATTTGATAGCTTATCTTTTCCTCTGCATCCGGTGCTGCATCCCTAATGACTTTTCTTAACGTTTTTAAAATCTCCTGTACTTCTTCGGGAAATTGTTTAATGTATTCATCAATTGAATGAAATGTATTGGTTCCTTCCATGATTTCTCCTTTCTAAAACCAAATGATTAGTCATCCATACCTTTAATATAACATTTTATCCCTCCACTATCATGTTCCGTTACCCTTAAGGAAAAGGGACCCGGGCACTCGCTAGGCTACTTCCGCCAGTTTTTCCCGTTACAAATCATATGATTGGAGATCAAAAAGATAGTTGGATACTATCAATAAAAGCTGGGAGGCACAATTAACGAGGCAGCTGCTTGGCATTTGAATGACAAAACCCCCGAATTCGAGTGAATTCAGGGGTTTTGGATTTTTTGTATTGGCTGTTTTCGCTTACTTTGTTGCTATTTTCCAAGTAAAGCGGTGTGGTTGATTTCCCCTCCAGATGCTCGCTTTCCGCGGGGCGGGCGGTGAGCCTCCTCGGCTTAAAACGCCTGTGGGGTCTCACCTGTCCCGCTGCTCCCGCAGGAGTCTCGCAAATGCGCTCCAATCAACCTTAAATCGTTTCGTTTTAAAAACAACAATCTTTACGAAAAGAGCCTTTGTATTTAACGGCTCGTGTAACCTGCATCGACGTGCAAGGTTGTGCCCGTTACATAAGAGGACTGGTCTGAAGCTAACCATAAGCTAGCCTGTGCGACTTCCCTTCCTTGTCCAAACCTGTTCAACAGGCTAAGCTGCGGTGCGTATTCTTCTTCGGTGAAACCAAACTGTTCCAATGCTCCACGTAACATCGGAGTATCAATGGCACCAGGGGCCACAGAGTTAACACGTATGTTTTTGTCTCCATTTTCTAGTGCAGCGACTTTCGTCATTCCGACAACTCCGTGCTTTGCAGCGACATAGGCCACATTATCCGGCTGAGGACGGAAGCCGCTGACGGATGAAATATTGATGATCGATCCACCATTACCTTGCTTAATCATCTGTTGCAGTTCATATTTCAGGCATAGTGCTGTTCCTTTAAGGTCTATTGCCATGAGCTTGTCCCAATAATCTTCATCAAACTCGGCTACTGGTTTGTCATCAGGAGTCAGGGCTGCATTATTGACAGCAACATCCAGCCTTCCATATTTCTCAACAGTTGCATCGACCAGTGCTTTTACCTGTTCCGTTTTGGAAATATCGACCTTTTGGAAGAAAGCGATTCCGCCGTTAGCCTCAATTTCCGAAACTGCCTGCTTACCTTTTTCTTCGTTAAGGTCAGCTACCACCACTTTGGCACCTGCTTCTGCAAATAGTTTAGCCGTTTCGAGACCCATGCCCATTGCAGCTCCTGTTACGATTGCCACCTTATCTTGTAATACTGGATATGTCATTCCAATCACTCTTCCTTTCTGTATCTTAGAGTATCGTGTAATTTCATCCAAACCGGGGTTCAGGTGATTTATCCCACCTAACATCCCTTTATCATGGATATTATCCAAATCGGAAACTATCTCGACATTGAGATATCATGAAACAATTAAAGTATAAAATGTTTATGAAAGGGCTTCAATATGCAATACTATAAGAAATGTATGATACCCGACAGATTCATCGTTTTTGTCCATTAAAAAATCAGGAAGGAGTATTTCCATGTCCATTCAGCATCCAGATAGACGAGTAAGAAGAACAAAAGAGAGCTTTAAAGCGGCTCTATTATCTTTGATGGAAGAAAAAAACTTCCATACTATCACCATTACGGAAATCGTGAATATGGCGAATTATAATCGAGGAACATTTTACTCCCATTACGAGCAAAAGGAAGATTTATTAGATGAAATAATCGGGGAGATGTTCGAAAAATTGAATGAAGCTTACCGTAAACCTTATCGCGGTTTATCAGTCGTCGAATTCAATAACTTACCTTCAAAATCGATTGTATTATTTCATCATTTCTTAGAAAACAAAAAATTTTATAAACTGATGTTACACCCAGAAACTGCCTATAACTTCCGTGAAAAAATGACAAACAAATTAGCTGAATTATTCAGGGAAGACTATAAATACTCGACTGAGGCAAATCCGAATATTGATATTGACCTTTTTAGCACGTATCGGATCCATGGAATCATTGGATTGATAATAGATTGGATTGACAATGATTTCGAACAATCACCTGCGTATATGGGCGACCAGCTTATTCAAATATTGAATTTTCACACACCGAAATTCTATCTAAAAGACCGCTGACCCCCACATGGCTTCATTGATTTTCTTGTTTTCCTTGCCTTCCCCCTATCGTTTAATCGCAATTGTCCTATCCCTTTAAAAACTCTTCCATACCATTCATTACACTTTCCAGCATGGTAATCGACCTTGAAGCATTCAAAGGTTCAATATCCAATGAATGATTTGCATGTGGGATTTTATCGATGCTTATGTTCGTTTTATTTTCAATCGCTTGAATTTTATCTGGAATATAATGATGGTCTTTATCTCCGATTACTATATGTGCTGAATGATTGCTGCTCAATAGCCCAGCAAAAATCGAATCGAACTTCAATAGAGGCGTAAGCAAAATCATTTTGGCTTTCATAAACCGCTCACTTTTCATAATTCCATTGATGATGGGGATGGTGCCAAGTGATTTACCTAAAAACACTGTTCTTTGATATTCATGGTTTTGAAGTACTTCCGTAATGACGGGATTCACATCATTAACGATCACTTTTGTGATATCTACCAACGGATGCTTGAATATATCCTGGTCGTAAGCGTAATGAATATGCACGACATCATACTGATTTTGAAGCATGATCATCGTCGAATAATAGAATAACGGCTTCTCATACGTGTACCCCGCACCTGAAAACATAAAACAAACGGCAGGACTTCCGTTTTCAATATGTGTGTATGTAATTTCTTTTTCATTACTATTTATTTTTCTTTGGTTAACCTCCATGATAGATTCCTCCCATTCTTTCGTTTGCTTTATATATTCATTAGCTACCCTCTGCTTTCCTCCTTGATCGATACTATCTAAAACAGAATCCAAGAATTAGGTTTCGTTTTTTATCGGGAATAGGTATACTTTAGCCATCAACCTATTTTTTGGAAATCACTTCTGGTGATGTATCAATCCAGCCTTAAAGGAGAGTGTGTAATGAAAATCAAAGCGTTATGTTTCATTCTTGTCCTGCTAGTCACTGGTTCCATGGGTACGATTCACGCAAGTGCAAACGATCAAAAGGTGAAAGAACTGGATATCGGGGAGTCTTTCGATGGTGCGGAAGGCACGATGGTTCTCCAAAACTTAAAAAATGATAAAGTATATATCTATAACAAACAGAGAAGTAAAGTACGCTACACTCCGGAATCGACATTCAAAGTCGCGAATGCATTAATCGGCTTACAGACAAAAGCGGTGAGCGATGAATATGAAGTGAAACGCTGGGATGGCGTAATCAGGGAATTTGAAGATTGGAACAGAGATCATACGCTTGCTTCAGCCATGAGGCATTCCGTGATCTGGTATTATCAAGCAATGGCCCGCGATATCGGGGCGGGAAACATGCAGCGATATGTGAACCTGATTGATTACGGCAATCGTGATATCTCCGGCGGGATCGATCAGTTCTGGCTCGACAGCAGCATAAAGATTTCTGCCCTGGAACAAGTCCAATTCATCGAAAACCTTGTAGAGGAAAAACTGCCTATCGATAAGCAGCATATGAGAACCGTAAAGAGAATCATGATCAATGAAGAAGCAGACTCATATGTCCTCCATGGAAAAACCGGTACACGCCTTTCCGATATGGGATTGGGCTGGTATGTGGGGTACATCGAAACGGACAAAGGCAAATGGGCCTTCGCAACGAACATGGACGGCAGCGGAAGCAAAGCCAAAACGATTACGCTTGATGCCCTGAAAGAGTTGGATATCATAAAAGAATAATCGTTCACGCATGCTCAAAATTCTTGGGCATGCGTTTTGCCTTTTCTTAAGGCTCTTTTCGTAAAGATTGTTGTTTTTAAAAACTAAACGATTTAAGGTTGATTGGAGCGCAAGTGCGAGACTCCTGCGGGAGCAGCGGGACAGGTGAGACCCCACTGGCATTTACGCCGAGGAGGCTCACCGCCCGCCCCGCGGAAAGCGAGCATCTGGAGGGGAAATCAACCACACCGCTTTACTTGGTAAATAGCAACAAAGTATGCGAAAACAGCCTTTCTTAAAGATATCTGATAAACCGTGGGGTAGATTATTATAATCAAAGAAAATGAGCATCTGCCAAAAGCAGATGCCTCATCTTCCTGACAGGAGTCATGTTAAACCTATCTCCCGTTTTCTTTTTTGTTTTAATAATGCAGGCTTTTGGACTTGCTGGGAGAGTGCGGTACATTCAGCAAAAGAAAACTGTTTACATCCTTTACAACGGTTCTCATCCAGTTTGGATAAAGCTTTATTAATGGCATCACCCGTACTGGAAAAGAATTGTTCCTTACCTACCAGATTAATGAATCCGGTTTTTTCCAGCATTTCTTTTGGTTCCTGTTGAATCCCGGAAATCAACACTTGTAGATTTTGAAACTTGAATTGCTTCACGATTTCGGTGAGAAGCGCTTCTCCCGATGTATCGATAAATGGCACATTGCTCATTCTTAATAGGAGGACTTTAGGTTTTGAACGCATTATTTCGTCGATTTCTTCTTGCAGCCTTTCGATTGAGCCAAAGAATAATGGCCCCTCTATCGTATATATGTTAATCTGCGGGCAGCTTGAACCTTGTTGCACCATTTCTGGTTTAACTAGTTTATCAGCTGGATCTGGTAATACCTTCGATAATTTCAATGTACCGCTCATCAGTTTAACGAAAGATAGGATGGCTAATAGCAATCCGATGCCGACACCTGTTGTCAGGTCAATCAATACGGTTAACACGAAGGTGACGATCAATACGATCGAGTCCATGGTTTTTGCTTTTAAGATATGCGAAAATTCCTTCCGTTCGCTCATGTTCCATGCGACAAACATAAGAATGGGGGCCATGCTGGCCAATGGAATGGCCGATGCATAAGGAGCCAGGCTGATCAACACGAGCAATACCACCAGCCCATGAATCACACCCGATATAGGGGAAACTGCACCGTTTTTAATATTCGTTGCGGTACGCGCGATGGCACCTGTAGCTGGAATGCCTCCAAATAAAGGCGTGATCATATTGGTCAATCCTTGCCCCATCAGCTCCTTATTGCTGTTATGTTTACTGTTGGTCATGCCGTCTGCCACTACAGCTGATAATAGTGATTCAATTCCTCCAAGCATGGCAATGACCAAGGCAGCCGGAAGGAGTTCGATCACTAGTCCGCCAGTGATTTGGGGAAACTGAAAATGGGGCAATGCATTAGGAATGGCGCCATAGGCCGATCCGATTGTCGCTACCTGACCTGGAAAGAATAAGCTGGCTACTAGAGTCGATACGATCAATCCCAGCAATGCTCCAGGAATTTTCGGTACATATTTTGGAGTCAGTATGACGAGAGTTAAACTTATGATGGCTACCAGTACACTATAGACATTCACTGTATTGAAGTTCAACAAGATTTCTTTCATATTTAAAAGAAAGGCTTCTTCTTTTTTTAAGTTACTGAGTCCAAAGAAATTGGCAATCTGCCCAGAGAAGATAATCACGGCAATTCCAGCAGTAAAGCCGATGGTAACTGGACGGGGAATAAACTTGATGAATCTTCCCAGTTTGAAGACGCCCATAAGAAAAATCATGATGCCTGCCATGAAACCGGCGATTAACAGTTTTTCATATCCGTACTGCATGACCACCCCGAACAAGACCGGGACAAAGGCTCCGGTCGGGCCTGCAATTTGATATTTGGATCCTCCAAAAAGGGAGACCATGATTCCTGCAATAATGGATGTGTACAGTCCGTATTCCGGTCTTACTCCAGAAGCAATGGCAAAAGCCATCGCTAAAGGAATCGCTACAATCCCAACTACCACCCCGGCAACCAGGTCTTTCTGAAAACTGCCTAGATTATATCCTTCAAGCCTGCTAGGTCCCATCATTCTATCGCTCCTTCTTTTGAATATGTATTTCGTCCTTGCTATATCCATCTATGATCCGATCCAATTTACCCGTTTCGGGATGGATGACCATACCGTGAACGGCAATGGATTCCGGTAATAATGGATGGTTTTCGATCAAACGGACACTATTCGTTACACTCTCCTCAACGCATTGAAAACCTGACAGCCACTTTGATAATTCAATACCAGAGTTTGTAAGGACATCAATTTGCTCCTGACTGACTTTCTTCTGCTTTGCGGCATCAAGCAGTGAAGAGGATTGAAGCCCCACCATACCGCATCCATGATGTCCGATCACACACACTTCCTCCACTTTTAGCTCATAAATAGCGACAAGGATACTGCGCATGATGCTGCCAAAAGGATGGGAAACAATGGCTCCAGCGTTTTTAATGATTTTCGCATCCCCATTCTTTAAACCCATCGCCTTTGGAAGCAATTCCAGCAGACGGGTATCCATGCACGTTATGATGACGATCTTTTTATCTGGATACTTTGTCGTTTGAAACTCTTTATACTTGTTTTGATCGACAAACACCTTGTTGTAATCCAGAATGCTAGAAATAACTGACATTAATTATTCTCCTTTCTCGAGTTGAAATATGATGGAAATGTTTATGTACAATAATCCAGATGCCTTTCATCCAACCAACTTATTTGGCCCTGATTTATCATTTGGTGCTTTATTCCATGTTAGAGAAATTAAATTAGAGTTAAATGATAGAAGGATTAGAAATTGGTGAGAATTATTACATTTTCTTCTCTTTCCTTTTGCATTTTCCTTACTCAACGAAGCCAAAAAGGGTGATGCCTATTAATAGGCATCACCCTTTTTTATGATTTGCTCCATTGCGTCTTGATTAATAAACCCTTTAATTAGTTATCAGGGCCATCATTATCATTCTCTTCATCATCTTCCCATGTTATTGTTTTTACTTCTTTTGTAAAGCCGTCAACTTGGACGACCGCGTCTCGATCATCCTCTAATTCAACTTCGATCAAATAATAAGGTGTCTGATCTGGGGGCTGATAAAATTCTGTATCGTCACCTGTTCCTTTTACATGTTTTTCCGCAATTTCAATTGCTTCCTTTTCTGTAATGATACTATCTGCCACCATTGTCGAGTCAATAATGGCTCCAGAATATGGGTCGAGTATCAATGTGATTTTTTCGTTATTCTTATTTACCACAGCTTTATAAAAGGAATTTTCTTTCTCCTGCACAAAATCAATTTGTTCCAGATCACCTTGTGAGGTAATCCGTGCCTTTATTTCTTTTTGGGTCAGTTGCTTTTGGGGTATGTTTTCCGTCGTTTCTTCAGCTGCATGAACTATGGATTCTTTTTTTAGAGAACGAACTTCACCGCTTTTCGCATCCATCCTAATTTGATACACCCCGGTTTCAAGCTGCATTTCAATCCGATATTCTCCACCTTCACTTTTCGTTGTCTTTATGATGGTTCCAGGATATTTATCCTTTGCTGTATGGTTCACTTCTTCTTCCGTCAAGCTTTCAGCGGATAATGATGGAGCCCACCATTGAAATCCGACGAATAATAGCAGGCCAAAAACGAGGGTTGATCCAGCTGTTATCAGCATTTTTCCACTCTTCATCGTATCCCCCATCCAACGTCATTCTGACTTATTTAATCTTGATAAAATGAGACCGATAAGAATTCACTATTTAAGAGACTCAATTAAAATAAAAGGGTGACGATCGTTCCCCTGCCTTCGAGACTATCCATTTCAATCCGCACATCAATTGCATCAGCAATTTCCTTTGCCATGGTAAGCCCCAATCCTGATCCGCCTTTCTTTCGGCTTCTTGCTTTATCTACACGATAAAAGCGATCGAACACTTTTGGCAATTCAGCCTTTGGAATTCCATCCCCTCTGTCTTCGATGCGGATATATGCTTCATCACTTGTTTGTCCTATGTAGACTGAGATATGCTCGTCACTATACTTTCTTGCATTGTCTAAAAAAATGAACAAAAGCTGTTTTAACTTTTGAATGTCCGTTACTGCTTCAATTGCATCGCCACTATAAATCTCCACTGTTCGGTTGTACGCATTTTTATACACTTTCGCTAACTCTGCCATGATGTCGTTCAGAATGATGGTTTCCTTCTCTATATTCCATTTTTCCTGATGCTTTGCAAGCAGGAGCATTTCCTCTGTCATCTCCCTCATTCTTATGGCTTCAGAATGAATGGCCTCTATTGATTCATCAAACAAATCCGGGCGCTCCAACCCTTTTCTCTTCAAAAGACTTGCATAGCTTTCGATGACAGTTAGCGGTGTTTTTAATTCATGTGAAGCATTCGATACGAATTGCTCCTGTTTTTCGAAGTTGGCTTGCAGCAAATCAATCATGTGATTAAAGGTATTTCCCATTTCCACAAGTTCATCCTTTGATTTTTCCTCTAGGCTAAGTCGTTTAAATTGGCCGCTTGTTTGAATCTCCTTCATCGTATCAATCATCGATCGAATCGGACGGGCGATGAAGTTACTAAGAATGGTGCTTGATATCAGAACAGGTATCATGGCAATGACCGTCACAGCGATTAATACGATGCGCAGAACAGCGAGCATTTCTTCGGTTGCTGTAATGCTTTTGGTGATTTGCAGATTAACTACACTTCCATCCCCCCAAACGATCGGGTTTGAAACGAATACATACTTTTTCTTATGATAAGTGATGATCGCGCTCTTCTCACCCGGATAAAAGCCACTATCTCGATTGCTTAATTGTTTTTCAGAATCGGATGTAACGACTGTTCCATTTCGTTGACCTTCTTTTACAATACCGATCATGCCATCTATAGGCAGATAGGCCCGAAGTAAATCATTTGGTGAAATATCATTAACATTTTTACTAACATCAAAGGCAATTTTCTTTGTCTCCGCTTTCGCACGATTAAGTTCATTCACCATCATCAAATTACTGAATACAAAATAAATGGAAACATTCATTAAAAGGAGCAGGAAAATGAATAACACCGCTGTATATAAATTTATTTTCTTCCGAAGCCTCATTTTGCATCCTTCATGACGTAGCCAACGCCTCTTACAGTATGAATAAGCGGCGTATCGAAGCCATATTCGAGCTTTTTGCGAACATATCGGATATACACATCCACAACGTTTGTTTCTCCATAGAAATCATACCCCCAAACCGCTTCCAGAATTTGATCCCTGTTTAGCACTTGACGCTTATTCTTCAGTAAATAAAGAAGTAAATCATACTCTTTTGGTGTTAGGTCAATTTCACTTTCACCTCGAATGACTTCGCGTGTTTTGACATTCACCTTTAAATCAGCGGTATTGAGCCATCCATCGTCTTCATCTTCCATTGAAGGTACAGCAGTCCGCATTCTTAAAACTGCACGAATTCGGGCAAGCAATTCCTCAATTTGGAAAGGTTTAGTGATATAGTCATTCGCGCCGAGATCAAGACCGGAAACTTTATCCTCAACAGAGCCTTTTGCAGTTAACAGGATGACTGGGGTGGAACTGTTTTTCATACGAATTTTCCGAAGCAGCTCGATCCCGCTTATACCTGGAAGCATCACATCCAATAAGATCAAGTCCCATTTTGCTGATCGATACGCTTCAAGGGCTTGATTCCCGTCCATTGCCTTTCCAATTTGGTAGCCTTCGATTTCAAGCTCCAATTCTAGCAGTCTCAAGATTTTTTCTTCGTCTTCCACGATTAGTATCGATTCTTCACTCATTTGTAAGGCCTCCTTTGCGGGGGTTGTTTGTGTGACTATCCCTGTTTATGTATTCTGTCAAACAAAGATACTACAGTTGGAATACTAAGGAAATAGGGTATTATGACGGGTTAATAGGGCCCAATGCCAGAAGCTATCATAAGTAAATGGAAACAAATTTTTTCGGAATGGTTCCCATCCACATGCTGAAATGGCATCACTTGAATAGAAAACTGCGAATTTACGACATTATTAAAATCCAAAAATAAAAAGCCCCATTTCCCGGTGTTGCAGGCGGGAAATGGGGCTTTGGTTACTACGTGAAAGCGAATGCTCTTCTTTAATGATTTAAATGCAATGAATTATATTATTTCGATATACCCTTCTGTTCCATGCACGCGAATTCGTTGACCGTCTCTTATGATCTTGGTGGCATTTTCCACCCCGACAACCGCCGGTAAGCCATACTCACGCGCGATAACCGCTCCATGGGTCATCAGTCCGCCAACCTCGGTAACTAGACCTTTTATGGATACAAACAATGGTGTCCAGCTAGGGTCGGTAAAGGGGGTGACCAATATATCTCCCTCTTCTAAATTCGCATCATCCATGTTTAAGATGACACGTGCCCTTCCCTCAATAACTCCGGAAGAAACAGGCAGACCTGCAATAGCTTCGGCTGGGAGATTTTCTCGTTTGTACTCCCCTGCAATGATTTCACCATCAGAGGTGATAACACGTGGCGGAGTTAGTTTTTCATATAATTTGTACTCTTCTTTACGTTTGCTGATGATTTGGTAATCGAGTTTATTTGTGCGTACGACTTCGTAAAATTCTTCAAAAGTGAGGTAGTATATATCTTCTTTTTCACGAATGACTCTGGCTTGTAAGAGTTGTTCGGCTTCTTTCAGTAAAGCCTGCTTATAAACGAAGTAGCGATTAACCATGCCGTATTTTGGATATTCCCGATAACCGATGAAATTCCGGATTAGGCTGATCATTCGTTTTGTTTCTTTGGCTTTTTGTTCACCATCCGGTAATTGCTTCAATCGAGCTAATAACTCTTGTTCTTTTTTCAAAGCTTCCTGTCGCCCTTGCTCAAATTTCCGATTGCTGGCATCAGGCTCAAAGTTTTTGATATTACTGAGAATCATGGGGATGAGCGCAGTTGGTTTTTCGCTCCAACGAGTTTTAGTAATATCGATTTCTCCGGTACATCGCATTCCGTATTTTCGGAGATAATCATCGATAGCGTCTTTGGTTTCCTGTCCACCATCAAACTTAACCAGTTCATCCAAAAAGTTATCATCTTTTACATGTTGTAAATAATCAATTACTTCTGGATAAGGACGAATCACATCTGCGATATCCAATAGCGCCAGACCCATTTCCGAAGTAATATTGTTTGGTACAGATTGAGAAAGTGTATCCGCTGCGTTTTTTTCACCTAACCACTTGTTCATTTTTTCATTGATCCATGATGAGGCATCCATAGCAGCCATAAACACAGCTGAACTTTGTGGGTCAAATAGAATCTTCTTTAATAGCTGGATATCTTCCAGTATAAAATCAAATAAATCCGATCCTGATTTCGTTTGGATGTTTTGTTTTAACTCTTCTATCGATGTTTGACTGCTCTTAATCAAATCAGAAACGATCGTCGGGTCGTGTTCGATTTGTGCCCTAGAATCCGCAGGCGACACACTTTTATTGCTTTTACGGGAACTCTGTCCTTCCTTATCATTTGGTAAAGATTTTATGAAATCTCCTCGCTCTATTATGGTAATGAGTGCGTCTTTCATGATTGGATCGTGTTGTCCCATGGCATCTAATAACATTTTTCTGCTGTCAGGCGAAGCCAGATTATGCGTGACATCAACAAATAACCTTCCGCCAGCTTTAAATCTGGGTCCAAAAGATGTTAACTGGAATAAAGACATTCCAAGTGGTTTCATGGGATCGGTCATCATTTGTTGATGTCCGACAGATACGTACACGTGATTTTCTTGATCATCCGCTTCAGGGATCGGGTATAAAGTAGTGATTGGCCGACTCTGGACAATATAAAATGTATCATCAACCAAACACCATTCGATATCTTGCGGGCAGCCAAAATAAGCTTCGATCTGCCTTCCTGTGCGTGCCAGTTGTAAAATTTGTTGTTCAGTAAGTGTTTGATTCTTTTGCCGATCGGGATCGATCTGCCGGGTCTCCGTTCCGCCCTCTTTTAGTCCATGGATAGCCAATTTTTTGGTTGCTATCATCTTATCGACGATCTCATCTTCCTGTACTTTATAACAATCGGCAGATACCAAGCCAGAGACCAGTGCTTCTCCAAGTCCAAAACTGGCATCGATCGATAGCAGCTTTCGGTTAGAAGTAATCGGATCAGCAGTAAATAAAATCCCTGAAGCCTTAGGGAAAACCATCCTTTGAACGATAACGGATAAATAAACTTGACTGTGGTCAAAACCATTTTGCATACGGTAGATTACCGCGCGATCCGTAAACAGGGAAGCCCAACATTTGCTGATATGCTGCATGATGGCATCGACGCCGATGATATTTAAATAGGTGTCTTGTTGACCAGCAAAAGAGGCATGTGGCAAATCTTCAGCTGTCGCACTAGAACGCACTGCATAAGCATGTTCATCACCAAACCGGGAGAGATAGTGGGCAACAGCCTTCACTACATCGGAAGGAATTTCTACTTCCATAATGATTTTCCGAATCTTCCTGCTGATTTCACCAATTTGATCTCGATCCTCCACTTTCAGCAGTGTTAGTTGATCCACCAATGCGTAGAAAGCTTCGTTTTGTTCGAGGGCTTTTTGATAGCCTTCTGTCGTAACACAAAATCCTTCGGGCACTTGTATTCCCTGAATCTTCGATAGTTCCCCTAAATTCGCCCCTTTTCCTCCGGCGAGCAAAAGTTGCGTTTTATCGATTTCCCGAAACTCCAGTACATATGGTTTCATTTCTTTCCCTCCCATTTATTGCTTCATACCAAGACGAATCTCATGACAAAAAATGTTAATCTGATCAACCAATTGCGCGGTCCGCTCGTTCTTGCTCCTGGTGAAGTTCCATGTTCATCAAACACTCCTTAAAAAAATAAAAATAGGGGTTGACTGAAAAGGACTTTATGAAGTATAATTAAAATAGGGATAATTTATATAAAAATCATTTAACAGTGTGTAACTATATAAATTTACCACAGTTTTTCTTATTTATCAATGATTAAAGGAAGAAAAATTTCACAAGACTACAAAAATGATAATGAATTCCTATATTAATGAGCCCGATTTCTATTTTAAGAAATCGGGCTTTTTTCGTTACCCTTTAATAAGAACACTGAGAACTCTGCTATTAACAGTGTTCTCAGTGTTTTTTTGATCGTCATCGACCTATATCACTTTTCTGAAATATTCGCGAGATAACCAGCGAGTTGAACGAAGGTTCCAGAAAAGCCCGCCTGTACCATTTCCTGCGATTCCTCGTAAGTTTTCATTTCCTCCTCAGTTGGAGATACAGGTGTCCCAATCATTGTAAGTACTGTTTTACCTTCATGCTCGGTGAATGTAAAAGTATTGAGAATTTCCAATGGCCAGTTGTCGTTAAAAGGAGCACGTACGATGTTACCCTTTTCATCAGAAAAGAATGAGGTGTAAACAAGTTTCTCTGGAGCTTTTACTTCTTGATAAACAAATTTGACCCACATTACATTACCGTCAGGAGATGTCTGGCTGTAATGTAAGACACCATCCTCGCGAAGCTCAAACTTGGAAATATCAAAAGCCCATCCTTTTGGGCCCCACCAGTTCTTCAGATGTTCTGATTCGGTCAATGCCTTAAATACAAGCTCACGAGTAGCGTTGAAACTAAGGGTAATTTCAGTTTTTGTAAACATTTTATTCCTCCAATTATTGTGTTTTATTTTGTAGCTCCTTTAAGATAAAGTTCCAAGCTGTCGAGTTTTTCTTCCCATATTTCACGATACCGTTCCAACCAAATGTTTAATGCCTTAAAGGGTTCTGAACGAAGCTTATAAATTCGACGATTTGCTTCCGCATAAAATTCCACCACTCATGATATATAAAGCACACTTAGATGTTTAGATGCCAATGGCTGTCGAATCCGCCCTTAATCGAATTGGCTCTGCAAGAGCACTTAATAATGTAGTATTCATCTTTATACTACGATTTATTAGCATTATATTCCTTCACGTGGAGAATAAAATAATGATATTTTTGTACATAATGATACAGGTTTAAGTTTTTAATAAAGGCGCTCTTTTCGTAAAGATTGTTGTTTTAAAACGAAACTATTTCAGGTTGATTGGAGCGCAAGTGCGAGACTCCTGCGGGAGCAGCGGGACAGGTGAGACCCCACAGGCGTTTACGCCGAGGAGGCTCACCGCCCGCCCCGTGGAAAGCGAGCATCTGGAGAGGAAATCAACCACACCGCTTTACTTGGTAAATAGCAACAAAGAATGCGAAAACAGCCTTAATAAAAAAGAATGATTTAGAAGTTTTTATTTAAAAATAGAACCTATGTTCGTATATACTGGTAAGAAGACAAGGAATCCAATCTTAATTCAAAGGAGAATGAAAATGATTAAACCGTATTTAATGTTTAATAGAGAATGTGAAGAGGCTTTCAAACTTTATATGGAGGCATTTGGCGGGGAACTTATTGCGATGCAAAAATATGGTGAGCTCCCATCAAGTCCAGACTTTCCTGTTGAAGAGAGTGATAAGGAACTTGTTCTATACTCACAATTAAGAATCACAGAAGATGGATATATTATGGGTTCTGATTCAAAACGCGAATTGAATGATAGTGACAAAGTGGTTGTAAGCGTGGAGCTTAACTCGGAGGAAAAAGCCAGAAAGGCATGGAGCTTATTAAAAGAGGCTGGATCTATACATATGGATCTTCATGAAACATTCTTTGCGAAACTTCACGGTTCTTTGAAGGATAAATTTGGTATTTCGTGGATGTTTACTGTCAATTAAATTGAATCCAAGCCAAAAGACAACCCGTTATATGACTGGTTGTTTTTTTATTATTCGGATCATTGTAAATCCCCCACTTAAACTAACCTCCCTCTATTGTTGAAAAAGGTATTCCTTTGATTCATACCTTTAATCTATAAAATTGGAGATTATCGAACACGGGATGAATTTAAGGTGCATAATATAGGATTGTGATATTTAACTATATTTTGAAAAGATGTAATATCGTGTATCCTTTTTACACTAACCCACACCAACTCAAACAAGAAACATTGTCACAGGTTGGCCCTTGGGTGCAGTATGGTTTAAACGAAGCTCAAAAAACATCTATCCCTCATGCAATGATGGAAATTGCAGCTATTGCCTATCTGATGGGTAAAGGATATGATCCAAGGATGGCGCATCAAATGGTCGAATCATGGGAAGTTAATGAAATGTTTTAACTGCTTAGCTTTAAAATAAAGATTAATCAAAATGTCCTCTTTAACCCCCATATTGGCGTAAATAAAAAAATCCATTTTGAGATCGATCAAAATGGATTTTTTTATTATGACCGTTTTCCTTTAGTTTAAGTACAATCCTTCACAATTTCGCCTGCCCCATATTTTGTAAGTTGTTCACTCTATCTAGGTTTTGGTTTTGGTCTTTTTGTACTTACACGGCTTAGAAGTCGTCGCTGGCAGGAGTAGTGATCGATGAAGCAGCTAGTAAGTGTTATGTATGAAACGGAATGGGAAAGAGATAGAAAGTAAAAAGAATGGTAGCTTGAAGTTAAAAGAAGCGGAAGGTCGGAAAGAGAAAATAAATGTGTATGATATGGAAACTATAGTGGCTGTAGAACCCATACCTGAACCAAATGAAATGAATATATAAGGGTAAGGGAGATATAGAACAATTACAGAGATTTTCGAAGCATCTTATCCAAAAAGGAGGACTGAATAGCAAGTCATGACCAAGAAATTAATCAGTTATCACAACATGTACCAGCAACAAAAGAAAACAGGATTGAAGAATAAAAATATTTGTTTATCACCAAGTCCGCCAAGAGGTTGTCCAAATATTTATCCAGTGAGGGAAACCCCAGATCCGGCCAACATTTTAAAGGTAAAAACTTTTCAATATACTGCAATCTCTGACGGTATAAAAAGGATTTATACCGATCAAGATGGAGTATTAAAATACGGAAGCTCCGGGATTCTTGATCCAAACAGCGTATCTTATATAAACTTATTTATAAATGGAATTTTACAGCCAAATATAAATTACACCGTGAAACAAGGAAAACTTACATTCTCTAACGAGTTACCCCTATCCGGAGCCCCTATTATTCTTCAATTTGTAATAATTTATGGATAAAGACAAAGCGGAAAGCTTTTACGCATCCAATAAACAAAATGCCGGACAATCCTATATGGATTACCGGCATTTTTTCATTAGCAAATCATGAGTATTAGTTGACTACAACTTCAATAACGATTGGGGTTGCATCATCAAGTGTATCGCCATCTGGAATAGTTAAAGTAGTAGGAGTGAGGGTTGAGGTATCAGCTGTTTGAATCTGAGCATTTATATATAAAACATAATAAGCAAATGAAGCTGGAAATGCAGTTACAGCTGCACCAGCGTCATCCGTAAAGGTTGTTGCTGCAATGGCAAACGTCGCACCTGTACCTGTACCGTCTCCTATTGTGGCAGTATACTTTCTGGATGCCATAAAAGGTTTGATTATTGGCATTTATTTGACTCCTTTCTCTTTCAAATGTAAGGGGTTTTTCCAGACAGTCCTTAAGAGGTTGTCCATCCCCCTATTATTTATCTTATTTCATACTTCGGATTAGGGAACGGCAAATAATTCAGATTGATTCGATTTAGTCTCAATGGAGACCAATGTGAAACTACCTTATGAAAAACGTTTGGATATTGGTTTTACAAGGTCACGGAAAGCAAAATAATTTACCAAGATAATTAATTTTATCGGAACGTTATGTATTTAGAAGTCTGCAAGAATCTCTTAAACCATAAACTATAGGCAGGAGCACATAATGATATGGCTATCCATGCATAGATTTATTACACAACATATTATAGAACGAGACTATTTTAAAAACATAAATGAAGAGAATGGGTAGGTGCAAATGGGAATATTAGAAATGATAATATCCAGAGCTAATACAGCTTTGGTAATGAAAACAGGGAATGACTCAGAAGCAGCAATTGGCGGAAGTCCTTTCAAAACAATTAATGGGGCCATAGCAGCAATTAATGCAACGGGCGCAACCGGAATAACAATCTTTGTACTTCCAGGTATTTATGACGAAAAGATCATAATGCCTGCAGGGAATTCATTAAGAGGGATCAGTTCCTTGACTGTAATAATCCGTCAACAAAATGTAGGAGTAAACACAACTTTGTTGACCATGGGTGAGAATACAAGAGTAGAAGATATCACTTTGCAGCTAACTTCATCAAATCATGTTAATTTAATTGGAGCCGCTTTCCCTGGAACGACCTCACAAACAGCTAAAATACGAACAACATCCATAAAAGTGGATAATTCCACTGCCTCGACTACAGGTACCTCCAATGTTTATGGGATTCATTCATTTGGCACAGGAAATACTTCTGACAGCGTTGATGCTGTCAGAGCTTCGGAAATAACAGTAAACTCAGCTGGCCTTGGTATAAAACGGGCTTTGTTGGTAAATACAAATACACATAGATTCAATTGCCGTGATAGTAATCTTTTATTAACAAATGCAGGTGGAGCTGGTTCCTATATAGGCGCTGAAGTAAATCAGGCAGGAGCACAGCTTTTTATACGTGCATCGACTGTCCAAGGAGTTACAGCAGATGTCTCCCAAACAGCAGGAATTTTGAGTATCGGCACTACAAATTTATACAATTCGAATGCAAATAATTTGGGTTTTTCTACCGTTTTACAGCCCTCCACCATTATTTGGGGTGATCCAGGCAGCTTACCAAAAGGAACAGTCCGATTTTATCGGCCAGGATCGGCTTCTGTTGCAAATACGGAAATTTTCATTCGATTAAGTCAAAAATGCCTTTTGAAAGCGCTGGATGTACGAGCTGTTATTGGACCGGGAACTTCTAATACAGATACTTGGACAATTCGTAAAAACGGTGTTGATACACCCCTTACCGTTTCATTGACAGGTTCACAAACTTCCAATATTAATAATAATGTTTCCGTTTCTTTTCAAGCAGGAGATAATCTCTCATTAAAAGTAACGACAAGTTCCGGAACCGCCGTGTCGGATACAGTTCTTCAAGTCGATGTTTTTTAAAAGATAGATAATAAAAAAACATCAATTTTGCATTTGATGTTTTTCCTCCTTTTTCAACTTGAAGAAAGATTCCGAAAAATGGGTGCTATTTTAGACGATAGATTTTACTTGGTCTTCCTCGAGAAGAATAAGATTCCTCACCAATGATTTCTGCTAAATCGACATCACATAAACCTACTACAATACGCCGTGCATTACTTTCATCCCAATAGAGATGCGTTGTTAAATCTTTTATTGTAAAATCGTTCAGTTTCAATCTGTTAACTAAAGCATATAATTTATTATAATTTTTCACACTTATTTTGGCTTTTTTTAGTTTTTCCATAAAATCCTTGTCATCTATCCGGTAAGAAAAACGCAATTCTTCCTCTTCACCCGCAGACTCGATCATTGTTCCGTCCTCTTGTACAATGACGATGCCCTTCTCTGACTTTTCTTTTGAAAGCTGGATGGCACGCTGAGCGTTTATTTCCGCTGAGTGAAGTGTTTGACCATATCCAATTCCTACGGTTACAGTAGCATTCGATTCATTTGACAACTGAAAGACAGTATCTTTTAAATCTTTGATTTTGGATTCAATCGTACCCCTTGTACTAAAGATAAAGTAGCGGCCGTTTCCCTTCTCAACTAATGATCCCTCCAATTGCTCACAAAATCCAAGAAGGGTTTCTTTTAATTTTATCTCTAAAAATTGTAGATGGTACGAGCTTTTAGCTTTCTCAAATATTTTCTCAAAATGCTCTATTTCAATAATTTGAACACCAATTTGGGTGTCTCTAAAGTAAAAAGTTCTCGATTTTTCTGCAAGAATTCTTAATGATTGGCGAATTTCCATATCAGTTGTAGATATTCGATAGGTTGGTACTCCTGCTTCTTTTAAGTTTAGATATACAGCCTCGAAACAAGTTATTGCACCTTCCGTTTTTCCGGCTTTCCATAAATCAAGATGGAATGCGATTAATTCTTCCGTGCTTGAATTAATATGGAAGTTTTTTATATACATTTCTTTTGGAGTAATATCTATTTGTTTTAACGCCTGCTCTAAATGGGTTGTAGTTATTTCATCGATACTTACTTTACTTAAAAATTCCTTTTGGAAATATCCCATATGCAAAAGGCTTTTATAGATGCCTGATTCAGTATGATGAATATATAATAGGTTTTCCCCTATTCCTACAGTATTTTTTGCAACCATATATGAAATTTGGCCAGAAAAAAACCAGACATCCACATTTTTATTGAATTCCAAAACGATTTTTTCAGTTTCTCTGAAATCCTCATATGGGTAGGCTTTAAATTCCATGATCGACTCATATTCTTTACCTAAATTAATAATGCGCTCAACTGATGAATTAGGACCAACTACCCCAATTTTATACATATTTTTCTCCTTAGTTCAAAAAACTTAATTTCTTTAATCTTATCTTTAAAATGAAAGAAATTAAAGTTTAATCCTTCTTCTGTTGGAAAAACATTTATCACAAGACATTGTATCTCTTGTTTTAAAAGGGGAGTTTGATTATGTGTTTTAAAAAATATAAAGAGCTATTAGCATAGACCGTACTTATCTTCTATGCTATAGCTCTTCAATTGAAAAAACTAGATTATTTTAATAAGTTCACCTTAATGCCTTTATTTAATATATTTTGATAATCAATAAAGTTAAATAAGTCCCCTTCAATTAATGGATTTAAGCTCTTCAATTCGTCTAGGGTCAACTCTTCTATTGCTTTATCATGATCTTCACAATAAATGACGATAGAACCAACGATACTGTGGGCATCTCTGAACGCAACCCCTTTGCTAACTAAATAATCAGCGACTTCTGTTGCATTGAGAAAGCCATATTTTACAGCTTTTTTCATATTCTCAGTATTCACCTTCATGGTAGAAATCATATTAGACATAATTTCCAGACAAGACAAAACTGTATCCAATGCATCAAAAAATGGTTCTTTATCTTCCTGCATATCTTTATTATAAGCCAATGGTAACCCTTTCATCGTTGTTAAAAGTGAAGTAAGAGAACCATATACTCGTCCTGTTTTTCCTCTTATAAGCTCTGCTGCATCAGGATTTTTCTTTTGAGGCATGATACTGCTTCCTGTAGAATATGCATCATCAATAGTAATGAATTTAAACTCTTGGCTGCTCCATAAAATCAGTTCTTCACTTAATCTGCTTAAATGCATCATGATGATCGAAAAGCTAGACATTAATTCTAAAAGGTAATCTCTATCACTAACACCATCGAGGAAATTGTTTACAGGTTTTAAAAATCCCAACTCCTCAGCTGTCATTTCTCGGTCTATAACATGAGTCGTCCCTGCCAATGCTCCACACCCCAGTGGACTTTCGTTCATAATTTCAATTGCATTAAGAACTCTTTTTCTGTCCCTATCCAGCATATTGAAGTAGGCCATTAAATGGTGCTTAAGAGTTACTACTTGAGCTCGCTGTAGATGGGTGTATCCTGGCATGATCACATTGTTTGCTTTTGCCTTTTCTTCCAGGTTATTTTGAAGCTCTTCAATATACTCGATCACTTCTAACGCCTTATTTTTAGCGTAAAGCCTGATATCTAAAGCAACTTGATCATTACGACTTCTTGCTGTATGGAGTTTTTTTGCTGTTTCACCTATTCGTTCCGTTAATGTTGCTTCAACAAAACTATGAATATCTTCAAAATCCCCTTCGATCACCAATGCTCCGCTCTCGATATCTTCCAATATAGAAAGAAGTGACTTTACAATACTTTCTCCTTCTTCCTTGGTAAGCAATTCACATTTCACAAGCATATTTACATGTGCAATGCTCCCTTTAATATCTTCAGAATATAGCCTCATATCAACATGAAGAGAACGATTAAAGTCCTCCATTAATTTATTTTCTTCTTTTCTAAAACGTCCGCCCCAAAGCTTCATAACCATTTCTCCTTTTGTAAAATGAGTTACATTTAATTGTTATCCATATCCAGCAATTCTTGTACATTCCCCTTTTTCCTCATGTACCAGACTCCGTTATAAACAGCGAAATAGTAAAAAACGAATCCTATTATTGCCACGATGTAAGACATAAATGGCTCTGGAATAATACCCTTACCACCAAAATTCCCGATTGACGAAATCCCAACGAGCATCAGAATATAAATGACAAGATAGATCCCGCCAATGATTTCCATCGATTTATGTTTATTGATAAAGTGAGTAATCAAATATCCAACAATTCCAATTGCCAATCCCCAAATGGCAAGTTGAACCCTGCTCCAATTTGTCCAATAGATAAGTAGAGTGGCAAATACAAAGGCTAAAGGAGCGATAAAATTCATGCCTGGGATACCGTTGTTTTTTGTCAAACCAACCTTACGAAACACCATTACCGTGACGCATGCTGAGGCGTATTTAAAAATCCCGATCGCTCCAACGATGGCTACAATTGCAGTCCAACTCTTTAAAGGGAACAAGAAAAGCAACCCAATGAGGAAGTTGAGCGTGAGTGCACGTGTTGGAACGCCAAATCTTTTATTAATAGTTCCGAAATAAGAAGGAATGAATCCACTCTTCGCCATTCCAAAAACATGTCTTGAAGTTCCGGCTGTGTAAGCAAGCGCCGATCCAGTTGGGGAAATCATGGCGTCCGCTGTAATGGTCCAAGACAGCCAAACCATATTCGCCATAAGTGCTAAATTCGCAAATGGAGAGTCAAATTTAATTCCACTCCAACCATTAGCCAGCATTTCGGGCGGTACGGCCCCTATAAAAACGATTTGAAGCAAAACATATAAAACTGCCGAGACTGAAAGCGATGTGATAAGGGCAAGCGGAATATTCCGTCTTGGGTTTACCACCTCGCCACTCATCATTACCACATTCCCGAATCCTGTATAGGCAAAAAATATACCACTAGTTAAGATTGCGCTTAATCCTGCGCCATATCCATTAGGGGCAAACCCATGACTTGTATAATTCTCTTCATGAAAACCTGTCATAAAAAAAGCAACGATGGTCAGGACAGGCACTAAAAATTTAATCGTGGTAATTATGGTGTTCGTGACAGCAAATAATTTCACTCCAAAATAGTTCACCACAACAAAGAACACCATTAAAACAGTCGATGCTAGAATTCCTGTTGTCGTAAGTTGCTCCTTGGATATATCATATAGGCCTGGCCAGAACTCATTAGCGTATTGAATAACTCCCGATGATTCAACGGGTGCAGTGGCACAGTAGCCAAGCCAAATCGAATAACTAGTCACTGTAGCAAGCAATTTTCCATGGGAATAAAGGGGATAACGACCTAAACCGCCTGTTTCTGGTCTTACCCTTGCTAATTCAGCATAAACAAGAGCTATTAGCGTAATGACGAATGCAGCAATGACCCAAGACATAATAGCAGCTGGTCCAGCCATTTTTGCCGTATTCCATGGTCCAAAAAGCCAACTTGATCCAATAATTCCTCCAAGGGATAATGCAGTAAGTGACCAAAAGCCCATTTTCTTTTTCAAATATCGTTCTTGATTCATGAAATTCCCTCTCTCTTAATGGGGTATATTATTATTTGCAAACATGGATAGCTTTGTACTGTACTCCTTTCAGATTTTTTTAAGTTAATACTTCAGGAAGCTAACATTACCTAATGGATGGGACAAAATCCCCCCAAAAAATAGGACACATTAGCTTAACTCTCAAGGATTAGCTCAATTGCTTATTTTAAGGTTAAAAAAACGTAATTACCTTAAATTGATTTTATTTGAATCGTTTACATTTTGCAATATTATTTTTTGAAAATTCACAACACACACACTAAAGGAGTTCGTTCACTGAGTTAATGCATGCATGACCCGCCGATCAAGGGCACTTTTTACATTCAAAAGGCCGCCAAATGGCGGCCTCCTTATCCAAAATACATTGATTTTCTTACTCCCCTGCCCCGTTAGCTCCATAGGAAAAAGAGCTGCCGAAGCAACTCCCTTATTGAAGTAAGGACCCGTTATTTGAAGGTTCAAAAAGCTCTTTGTTTTGTATTGTTCGGATCGATTGTCTTAATTTTTTTAATGAAATAATAATGTTTGTAGAGCGCGAGCCCTATCAATAAGATCTTCACTAATAGGATGTCCACATAAAATACAGAAATGACGATGAAGAAATCGGCAATTAAATTGATTCTGATTTTCTCTCTTCGAGTCATACCTTTTTTTTGCAGGAATGCTTCAACGTATTTTTCATATAGTGAGGTGCTTTTGAACCAGTTTTCAATCGACTTGGAACTTTTAGCAAAGCAAAAAGCAGCAAATAAGTAAAACGGACCGCCCGGCAGAACTGGTAACACAGTCCCTGCAATACCAATCAAAAGAGATATGGACCCAAGAAGAAAAAATAGGATACTTTTTACTTTTTTAATTGTAATCACCTTTTTATTTATATTCTATCCGCTTATAACGTAAAGTGGAAGTCTAATTGATTCAACATCACTGATTAGATTAGTATCCGCCCTTTTTCTACTTGAACTAACCTAATTAATGATGCATAAACAGGATTTCTTATCCATTCATTCATACAGCATAGTTACGACACCAGCATATTCTGACAAATTCCCTTTGGAAATATCCAATGTCCCAACTTCGGTTGTTCGCTGTCCGGAAATCTGAAGAAACGTATCTACCTTTGAAAATATCAGGCCAACAACCGACAATGCCTTTGTTCTATAATGCATGGGAATTGTAATAGTAGATTTCAATTGACGCATCACTTGAGTGGCTTCCAGTGCATTTATCGTGAATGTACCTCCTACAGGAATGATGAGAATATCTACTTTTCCAATTTCATTTACCTGTTCTTCCGATAATAGATGCCCTAAATCTCCACAGTGACAGATAGTTAGACCGTCCATTTGGAACCGATATAAAATATTGGGGCCCCTCTTCTCGCCATTCACCTTGTCGTGAAATGTCTTGAATCCACTAATTCTTACATCTTCGCGGATGTATTCCTTCGGTTCATTAGCAAGCAAGTATTCACCTGTTGCAGCTTGAATTTTATTGTGATCGAAATGATTATGTGTAACGGCAACTATATCTGGTTCAACATTCGGCATACGGTAACGGATGAAACGATAATATGGATCAATAAGAATCCTGGTTCCACTTTCGGATGTTAGTAAAAAGGCCGAATGTCCAAACCATTTTATTTTCATACTAAAATCCCCCTTACTATCCAATTAAAATTATTAAAATCAAGCAACTTTTAAGGAACCTCGGTCCTAAAGTTCAATATTTATTCCATTCATTATAATTCCATTATCCACGAAATAGTCCTTCTACACATGATCTGCCCCTTTAGTTCCATTAGAAAAGCGATCCTCATTAAAGAATCGCGCCCCATTGTGAAAGAAAAATATTTTCATTAAAACGCAGGCGGGGTAACTGAAAATAAAACAGCTGCGTTCTGATTAAAACTATTTTCCCATTTATGTTTGAAATTTGCTGGTATTTTCACACTATCACCAGCTTCCAATATATATTCTTCTTCACCTAAATACAATTTGATTTTCCCTTCCAAAATATATGCCACTTCCTCTCCTCTATGTTCTAGAGGATTTTCCGACGAGGAAATATTCGGAGGAACTTTCATAATTGCTGTTGCCAAATTACCCGTAAAATCTGGTGACAATAACTCATAAGACAAATGATCAATGATCATTTTCTTACGTTTACTGGACCTAACGATTAAATCCTCCGTAATCGTTTCTTCCAGTAAAAAACTAAATGTTGGAACATTCAAGGTTTTAGCTAAGACCTTTAAGGTTTGAATAGAAGGATTCGCCAACCCCCGTTCAATCTGGCTTAACATGGAAGGTGTAATTTCAGCTAATTTTGCTAACTCTCTACTACTCAACCCTTTAGCTTTTCTATATTTTTCAACTTTCTTGCCAATATCTATATTTTCCATAACCGCTACTCCTTAACGATATATTAAATCAGATTTAAATAAAATTAATTTAAATTAACAACGAGATGGTTGTGTGTTAAACTATATTAAATTTTATTTAATTATAATTCACCAAACAACTTGTTACAAGAAAATGAGGAGGGTCCCAATGAAAGAGATTGAAAGCAAAGAATTACAATCATGGAAAGACAAATATCCCTTATTAAAGAAGCTCATTTCGACGGATGAAGTATTTTGGCTCAATCCAAATGTCGAAAAATTTCAAACAGGAATTAAAAAATCCCCCCTTACTCAAGAAGATGTAAGAGATGCAGAGGAAAGGTTGAAACGTTTTGCCCCATATATCGCCAAGGTTTTCCCTGAAACAAAAGGGACGAACGGTATCATAGAATCTCCTTTAGTGAGAATTCCTGCCATGAAGCAATCCCTGGAACAGGATTATCAACAACCTATATTAGGAGAATTATTACTAAAATGTGATAGTCACCTTCCTATATCAGGATCCATTAAAGCAAGAGGCGGGATCTATGAAATTCTCAAACATGCGGAAGAATTAGCTTTCCAACATCAATTGTTAACAATGGAAGATGATTATTCGATTTTGGATAGTGATAGGTTCCGAACCCTTTTCTCAAAATATTCAATCGCAGTAGGCTCGACTGGAAATTTAGGACTTAGTATTGGCATCATCAGTGCAAAGTTAGGTTTTAATGTTTCCGTTCATATGTCAGCTGATGCAAAACAGTGGAAAAAGGACTTGCTTAGAAGCAAAAATGTCAAAGTCATTGAATATGAAGCTGATTATAGTAAAGCTGTAGAGGAAGGCCGTATCCAAGCGGATAGTGACCCAACATGTTATTTTGTGGATGACGAAAATTCCCACGACCTATTTTTAGGATATGCAGTGGCTGCATCCCGTTTAAAGAAGCAATTGGAAGAGCTGGAGATAATCGTCGATGAAAACCATCCTTTGTTTGTTTACCTTCCATGCGGAGTGGGCGGTGGTCCTGGAGGCGTAGCATTTGGTTTGAAATTATTGTATCAAGACCATGTTCACTGTTTCTTTGCAGAACCTACCCACTCGCCATGCATGCTGCTCGGTTTAATGACTGGACTCCATGATAAAGTTTCTGTACAAGATGTTGGCATCGATAATGTAACAGACGCGGATGGACTTGCTGTAGGAAAACCATCCGGGTTTGTGGGTAAAACGATGGAACCCTTTTTAAGCGGCAATTATACGGTTAGCGATGAACAGTTGTATAAGTTGCTAAAGGAACTGGTCGATACAGAGGGGATCCATTTAGAACCTTCCGCACTGGCAGGCATGATAGGACCAAGTAAATTATGTAAAGAGGGCATCGATTATATACAAAAGCATCAGTTAACGGAAAAGATGAGCAATGGTACACATATTATTTGGGGGACTGGCGGAAGCATGGTTCCTGAAGAAATGATGAAGCAATATTATCAAAAAGGGTTGAAATTAGCGTTAGAGAAACAGAAGTAATGTACGTGGCTATAAAACAAAGTTGATTGGAACGGAAGGTCAAGACTCCTGCGGGAGCAGCGGGACAGGTGAGACCCCACAGGCGTTTACGCCGAGGAGGCTCACCGCCCGCCCCGCGGAAAGCGAGCATCTGGAGGGGAAATCAACCACACCGCTTACTTGGTAAATAGCAACAAAGTATGCGAAAACAGCCAAAACAAAAAAGACTGTAGGCAAAAGGATTCTATCTAACTGTTAAAACAAAGTTGATTGGAACGGAAGGTCGAGACTCCCGCGGAAAAGCGCGTGCCCTATGTTCCAATCAACGTTCGAATTTTCAAAAACTGTACCGCAGACTGCAGGAATGCTAGCCTGCCCCTTTAACTCCATAAGAAAAAGAGCTGCTAAAAGCAACTCCCTTATTTAAGTGTGCGTTCACCGATCGAAAATTGAATTAAAGTGTGACAATAATCGGACCATTTTTAGTAAGGATAATCGTATGTTCCAATTGTGCTACATAGCTTTTTTCTGTCGCATAGGTCCAACCGTCTTCTTTCTGGAATACTTCTTCTTCAAGGGTTGAGATAAATGGTTCGAATGCGATAACCATCCCTTCCTTTAATAGTTCATTATCCCATGGATCATTATAATTACAAATATGGTCAGGCGCTTCGTGTATTCCACGTCCTACACCATGTCCTGTAAGGTTTTTGATAACGGTGAATCCATGCTGTCTCGCTGTTTCGAATACCGCTTTTCCGATTCTGCTTTTTTTGGCACCGGGTTTCGCTTTCTTAAGACCTGCTTCAAATGCCTTTTTGGCAACGTCGCATAATTTCGTTAATACTTCTTCTCCTTCCCCTACTACAAATGAGATTCCTGTATCTGCGAAATAACCGTTCTTTGAAGCAGATACATCTATATTCACTAGATCCCCTTCATGAATAACCCGATGACCCGGAATTCCGTGTGCCACTTCTTCATTAGTACTAATGCAAGTATAGCCTGGAAAATCATATTCACCTTTTGGAGCTGAAACTGCACCCGCCTTTTCTAAAAGTTCTCCAGCTACATCATCAAGTTCTTTGGTCGTTATCCCTGGAATTGTTCTTTTTACCAATTCATCTCTAATGGAGGCAACGATTTTGCCAATTTCCTTCAAACCATTAAAATCCTCTTCTGTTTTTGCAATCATTTTATCCTACCTCATTATCTTTTATTATCTAAAATCCTTAAGCTAAGTAAGTATTAATTGTACCTTTATTTTCGCGAAAAATAAAAGCAATGTAAATGATTTGGTACAATATCCCTTTTTACAAAGTTACTCGAGAGTCCTAATGATGTTTTTCCATATGCATTACAGGCTACGGAAAAAGCATGATCTGCCAAAGCGTAAATAACTGCCCCGTGAACCGTTCCATATGCATTTACCATAGTGCCTTGCACTTCTAACGTTGCTTCTGCAGTACCTGCCTCGAATTTCGTTAACTGAATGCCTAACGACTGAGCATACGGATCGTTTTTCACTTGCTCATGAATTTGTTCATAGTGTTTTTCATGAATTTGAGACTCATCAATTTTCTTCTTCACCATTACCTACCCCTTCCAATACCATTATCAATTTAGAAAACCAATTGAACCAACATCATGTAGACAATCGTTCCCCCCGCTATGGAAAGGAGCATCATTTTCTTCCAAAAGTGAAGCAGTGCAACTACCGCTATCGCCATAAATTCAGGGATGCCGTGACTTCCGGATTGTAAGCTCACATCCTTTAAACAATAAATGACCAAAAGCCCAATTACCGCGGATGGCAGGATTTTACCGAGATACTGTACATATTTCGGTGTGGGTTTACCTGATGGGAAAACGATGAATGGAAGAAACCTTGTAAGCATTGTGCCCAGTACAACCATTGCTATTGTAATGATTTGCTGCGTTAAATCCATTGTCATACGGTCTTGACCTCAACTTTCTCTAATGGCTTTCTAAGTAAGGTGAGTACCCCCAAAATTGAAAACATGGCAGGGATGATGAAATTGTTTCCGCCAAAAATAATAAGACAGACTGCTGACAGCCCAAGCCCTGCGAGAGCACTATGATGGTTTTTCTCTTTCATCCACTGTTCAATGAAAATGACTACAAAGAGGGCCGTCATAACAAAATCGAGTCCTTCTGTGTTGAATTTGACAAGAGAGCCAAAAATGCCGCCAATCGCTGATCCCATCACCCAATAGGAATGATTGAGCAGTGTCACGAAGAACATGAACCAGCCCTTGTCTACATCCTTCGGAACATCAACGGTACAATTGATGGAAAAAGACTCATCGCAAAGCCCAAAAATCAGATACAGCTTTTTTTTCCCGGTCCCCCTGTACTTATCCAGCATGGAAATGCCATAAAACAAATGCCGTGCATTCACCATTAATGTTAGAAAAAGTGCATTAATCGGATTGAATGCGACAAGCAATAAATTGGCTGCAATAAACTCCATTGATCCTGCGAATATTGTAAGACTCATCAATATCGGGTAAATCGCACTGAAACCTAATGAATTCATAAAGATCCCATAAGCGATGCCTAAAAATAAAAAACCTGCAAAAATGGGCATTGTGTACGGAAAGGCCGCACGAAATGCAGGTAGCATTTGAGTTCTTTTTTTCATATAAATCACATCCTGATGGCTAAATTTATTTAAACTTAACATAGAAAATCCGTACAAAAAACAAGTTAATTGTATGGATTACAATTTAAATAAAATACCCCCATTTCATCAAAATGGGGGTACTGATAGATGTTCCTTATATAAATCATCCCGTTTCATCATTAGAATTCCATACAAAAAATGATATGATTGTATGGAATAAGGTAGTAGAGGTGAAGCATGCCAGTAAATTCATTTGACAATTATCCAATGTCTTGGAAACCTGATAAGAAAGCATTAAAGCGCCCTTTTTATAAATCTCTTGCAGCATTACTTGAACAAGATATAACAAATGGTTTTTTAGCACCTGGAACAAAGTTGCCTCCGCAGCGAGAATTGGCAGATTTTCTTGATTTAAACTTCACCACCATTACCCGTTCCTACAAAATATGCGAGGTAAAGGGATTAATATATGCCGTTACGGGAAGCGGAACCTTTGTGGCTCCCAATGCCAATCGTTCTATAACCATTTCCGTGGATAAAACGGCAAATAGCATCGATCTTGGTTTTGTGGCATCTTTTGAGCAAACCAATGATATTGTATCAGAAACCATTCAAAAAACCGTGAACAAAAGTTATTTGGAGCAGCTGCTGAATTACAACGACCCGACTGGTATTCCCCATCAAAAAACAGCAGCGCTAAACTGGATGGAATCTTTCGGCATCCATGCGGATCAAGAGCATATAGCAATCGTTTCCGGTGCCCAAAATGCATTGGCAGTTGCCTTGGCTGCCCTGTTTGAGCCTGGCAAGAGAATTGCAACCGACTTATACACCTATTCAAACTTCATCGAGTTGGCAAAGATGTTCCATATTAAGTTAGTGCCCATTCCCGGAGACCAGTTCGGCATGCTGCCAGATGAACTTGAAAAGCAGTGTTGCCAAACAAATATTGACGGCATTTTTCTGATGCCCTCTTGCAACAATCCAACCACAATCATGATGTCAGATATTCGAAAGCAAGAAATAGCTGCGGTCATCCGTAAGCATCGTTTAATTTTGATTGAGGATGATATCCATGCATTTCTGACGGCAGGCATCATCTCCGATTACCGGCAGCCCATGTACCAGTTGCTTCCAGAACAGAGCATTTATATTCTCGGTACCTCTAAGTCAATATGTTCTGGATTAAGAGTTGCCTATATGGTCTATGGGGATGCATTCCGCGAGAAAATTTCCCAGGCCATTTTCAACATAAATGTAAAGACCTCTTCTTTTGATGCAGAGGTTATCACGGAGCTTATCCTATCAGGAAAGGCTCATGAAATTGTTTCTCAAAAGAAACAGCTTGCACTGACTGCAAATGACATTTATTCGGAATATTTCCCTTTAAGAAAGGATGTTGGACATCCTCTCAGTCTTTATCGTTGGCTTCCCATTCAAGGACATAACGATGCGTTACAGCTGGAAACGGATCTGAAAAGGCGCGGTATTCGAGTTTTTCATTCCAATCGTTTCCAAAGCGGGCAGACCACCCCTGATATGTTTTTGCGTATTGCACTTTCTTCCACAAACTCATTTGATGAGTTAAAAATAGGATTAGACATATTAAAACAGTACCTTAACTGATTCAAAGATCGGAAAATCGAATTTTTTAAAAAGGCTGTTTTCGTAAAGATTGTTATTTTTAAAACGAAACGATTTAAGGTTGATTGGAGCGGATTGCGAGACTCCTGCGGGGGCAGCGGGACAGGTGAGACCCCACAGGCGTTCACGCCGAGGAGGCTCACCGCCCGCCCCGCGGAAAGCGAGCATCTGGAGGGGAAAGGAAATCAACCACACCGCTTTACTTGGTAAATAGCAACAAAGTATGCGAAAACAGCCTTTAAAAAACATTCCAGTCGATTTCAGAAATCTAAAAAACTATTAAGAAAACCGATGAGCCATTCCACCCCCTCAAGACTATCGCCAAAAGGGAAAAAAAGTCAGTTTTCCTATAGTTTTTTATTTAAAAAACGTTCCAGTTGATTGGAACGGAAGGTATGAGACTCCTGCTTAGAAAAGCGCGTCCAAGGGAGACCCCGCAGGCAAGCGCCGAGGAGGCTACCGGACCGCCCGCGGAAAGCGAGTGCCTAGAGTGGAAATCAAATTGTATAACCCTCATAAAGTGAATGTCCCACCATGATAACAATAGTAACTATCAGCTTTAAGATCTTTAATCTTACTTAAAGACTGTTCCGCTTCCTCGACATTTAAACAAAATTGTGGATTGGCTATGCCTAATTCATGATTCTCTTTAACAGCTGCATCACCTGATATTACACTTTTTAAACTTGGAAAATATAATGAAATATGCCCTGAAGTATGCCCTGGTGTTGCCACTACCCTGCATTCGTCATCTAAAATCAAATCACCATCATGTACCTTTTCATCAATTGAAACATGCTTCAATTTCTTTAATTGTTGTATAAACCATTTACCGAATTCGATTTCTTCATTTGGCATATTTTCTAGCATTCCTTCGGCTTGAACCAATCTCTCTGACTTCATTTCACCACTAATAAATTTCGATTCAACTTCACTAGCCATAATGTTAATAGAAGGATACTTTTCCTTGAATTCAAATAAGGAACCTATATGATCAATATCATAATGAGTGATGATTATATTCTTTAAATTCTTCATTTCATAACCATTTTTTATCATTTCATATTCAATTAAAGGTAAAAAATTAGGATAACCTGTATCGACCAAAGTTAGTTCATCCTTCAAAATAATCAAGCTAGGATTAATGTAGTTTTTTTGCCCATTAAATTCAAATTCAATTGGCAGTTCTATTATCTTCATTTTTCCTCCTCCAACTCCCCGATTTGATATCCGGATATTCTATATATTCTCCAACTATTAATTTTAACAAAATCTTCCTTTCATTGCATAACTAAAAGGTTGATGCAACGACCTTGTTATTGAAGTAAAGCACCTGTTAGTTCAAAAAGAAACCCTGTAACATATTTAAAGGGATACTAAGTAGGCAGTATCCCTTTTTTAAGTAAGGCTGGTTCATGAAATATATGTCTGGCCATTTTTGTAAGTGAATGCATGGTTTCCTTCTTGTTTCAATAAAACCGGCAAATACTGCGCGACCATCTCGGCAATTCCGAGATTAAGCGGATGAAGTATCCAATCAATGGATTTCCAATCAAGAATGCCTTCCCGCGTTTTTTTCGGTGTTTCATATATTAAATCTGCATCTGCCATATACAAATATACATATATTCCATCCAATTTACCTTCTGGAGTTTCCCAGGTTACCGTTCCTTTAGAAAAAAAGGTTCCTACCTCTATGCCCGTTTCCTCTAATACCTCACGCCGGGCACCTATATCAGGTGTTTCACCTTTCTCGATTTTGCCCCCCACCCCGTTCCAAACACCCATAATAGGAGCTTTCTCCCGATTAAGCATGAGAAGTTCATCATTCTTCTTTACAAAACAAACCGTATACTTAAACATTGTTCAAAGTGACCCCTTTATCGTTAATTACCTACATGGCAGTGTGCTGTTTACCCGTGATTTTTCGCTTTTACTCGTGAATTTCCACTATTTACTCGTGAATTTGCGTTTTACTCGTGGATTCGCGCCATTTACTCGTGAGTTTGCGCTATTTACTCGTGAGTTTTGCTGTTTTACTCGTGAGTTTCCGCCGTTTACTCGTGAGTTAGATAATTCAAGTTTAACAAATCCCCTTGAATTTTGTATGATAAGAAAGGAAGATTACTAAGTGGGAGATGTGATATTTTGAAAAGTCTAGCTGTATTTTGTGGATCAAGCAAAGGTGCATCTGCTGTCTATGTAGAAGAGGCTAAAAAACTGGGTGCAGAACTGGCAAAACGTAGTATTACCCTTGTCTACGGGGGCTCAAGTGTAGGAATCATGGGTGCAGTTGCAGATTCCGTTCTGGAGGCAGGCGGAAAAGTAATTGGAGTCATGCCAGATTTTCTAGAAAAAAAAGAAATAGCGCATAAGAGCTTAACCGAACTGATCGTCGTGGAATCCATGCATGAAAGAAAAGCAAAAATGGCTGAGCTTGCAGATGGGTTCATGGCTTTGCCAGGCGGGCCAGGAACATTGGAAGAATTCTTTGAGATTTTCACTTGGGCTCAGCTTGGTCTTCATCAAAAACCTTGCGGACTCTTGAATATCAATCACTATTATGATCCTTTGGTCGCTTTATTCAATCATATGTCCGACGAACAGTTCCTGCATGAAAAATTCCGTTCCATGGCACTGGTAGATGTTGATCCAAAAGGACTTCTTGATCAATTTAATACATATGAACCGCCAACCGTAAAAACTTTCATTACCGAAAAACAAACCTGATCATAAAAAACAACCGGCCAAGATCAATAATGACCTTGGCCGGTTGTAATAAACTGCTGCCTACTTAATGGTTAGGTAAATATCAGGTTTAAATAATCTCCATGCCCTTTACTGAGCTGCACTTCATGTTCGGATGAAATCCAGAAGAAATGGAATGTCAGCCCCTCTTCATCTCCTCCACCCGTTGGCTGATGGTCCCATTCATCAGGAACATTGTATACACTTAATTGATAAAAATATCTATTATGTATGGCACCGTCGGCGTTCTCCCAAAAATCTTCCGCAATTAATTCTTCCACATGAAAATTTTCCAGACCTGTTTCTTCTTTCATTTCCCTAATCACTGCTTGGTAAGCATCTTCTTGAGGCTTCACTGTTCCCTTTGGTATCTGTATACCCGCTTCCTTAATGGGATGTTGAAAAACCAATACCTGTGTTTTTCCATTATTGATTCTTGTCACATACCCGTAAGCCTTTTTTATCGGTATCACCATCATTCCCCCGTTATTGCACATGTCAGATCAATCACCAAAAGCAAATACGAGCTCTGTCTCGCATACAGTTTGTCCGTCGACAGTTGCCCTTCCTTTTCCTTTACCGATAGGACCTTTCAAGCGAGTAATCTCTACTTCTAAACGTAATTGGTCCCCTGGCCTTACTTGCTTTTTAAAGCGACATCCATCGATTCCAGCCAAAAGCCCGATCCGCCCTTTATTTTCTTCTTTTGTAAGCATGACAACAGCACTTACCTGCGCTAAAGCCTCCACGATCAATACACCTGGCATCACTGGGTAATTTGGAAAGTGACCAGCAAAAAACTCTTCATTTGCTGTTACATTTTTAATGGCCACCGCCCTCTTTCCTTCTTCCAATTCCAGTACTCCATCAACTAAAAGAAATGGATAGCGATGCCTGATAATGTCTTTGATTTCTTGGATATCAATCAATATTAAGTCCCCCATTGCAATGGATTGCTTTCACTTTATTTTACCATCCAGCATCATCATATGGATATTTTTGTATTTATCACACTGCACTTCATTCAACAAAAAAAGGCTGCCTAAGCAACCCGTTTTTTTGATTCCGCTTATAAATCCTTTGCTTTTTTTTCCTTCGGTTTTGTTAACGGGGATAGAACCATTTGTTCATATCTCTCATAACCCCCTAATAATTTATGAATCAAACCTATTTTAGGAACAACAAGGTAAACCGCCAATCCTGAAATGGTGCTCAGGATAGCTCCTGCCAGCACATCCGCCGGAAAGTGGACGCCTACCCAAATACGGGAAATGCCAACCAGGAAAGCCAGCATGATCCATAACAACCACCACCCTCTTTTGAAAAGCCAAAAGGAAACGCAAAACGAGAAAAACAAGATGGTATGGTCGCTTGGAAATGAATTATCCACTGCTTTTTCAATTAACTTATTAACATTGGTCAATTCAGCAAATGGCTGATTGTTTGAATGCAATTTCCCTGCCATTTTTCCCATCATTTCAGCTATTACAAATGTAACCATCCCACAAACAACCATCATTCTACTCTGTTCACTTCGAGTGAACCATATTACGATGACTGCTAAAGCCAAGAAAAATACCATGTACTCGGCAATGAAAATGGCAGAAGGGTTTAAATAATCGTATTGTTTCCCTAAGTCATTGATCATCCTAAATACATGGATATTCAGCTCAAAAAAATCCATCTTTCATACCCTACCTTCCTCTTTTTCTTACATATTAAAGAGAAAGGAAGTAAATCTCCATCGTTCTTCCTAACAGTTTAATCCATTATCTTACAATTTTGTCACATGGTTGTTATGCTTGTTCAAGTTAGCGGAGTGAGTGCTGAAGTTCTTGTTAAAAGCACCAAATCTATTACCGTGTAAAAAGAGGACATGATATGATCTTATAAACTTGAATGGAGTTATAACTAATAGTTCTTATTCCTTTAAAGGTTTTATTAAAGTTCAATAGAATTATTAATTGGGATGAATAAACAATATAGAGGTGATATCTTGCAGATACTAATAATTCGGCATGGTGAGTCAGAAGACGATTTTCTAGAAGAAAATTATGAAGGAACTACTGATTTACCCCTAACTATTAAGGGAATTGAACAAGTTGAAAAAATGTGCAGACGTGTATCCAAAGAGTTTCCACCAGAATTCATATGGTCAAGCACCTTGCTTCGTGCTAGTAAAACTGCCGGAACTTTATCAACTGCCATTAACTGTCCCGTAACATTCCTGGAAGATTTACGAGAGATGCAGGGTCGGGAGAATCATTTAGATTTTAGATTACGAGCTCAAAGTGTACTTTCTTATATTAGAGAAAACAGTGCAAATTATAAACGGATTGCCATTATATCCCATGGAGGGATGATTACTAAAATGATTGAAAGCTTTCTTCAATTACCACCCGCCATTCATGATGTGTGGTTCAATTCTCATAATACAGGAATACATCTTCTTGAGTATACTGATCATCCATACAAACTTATAAGATTTTTAAATAGTACTACGCATCTGGAATATAGCTAACGATCAGGGCTGTCTTAAGGCAGTCTTTTCTTTATGTGATAACAGGGCAGGATAGTTGAGTACTTGGTATAATTAAAAAAGGTTTTTAGGGAGATTCGTTGAATTCTTAGGTAAGGTTCAACGAAAGGTGGTAAAGTATGAAATCAATAAATTCTCCTATTTATCCTAAAGTTAACAATGTTTTCATTCATGTTAAAGATTTAAAGAAATCAGCTGGATGGTATTGTAATCTCCTTGGCATTCCTCATAATAGTGATGCTGTAGAATCTCCTGTTTACAATATTCCTATAACATATGAAACTGGATTAACGTTAGACGACCATACATTTGATCCTGATTTTAGATTCGAACCATCCAGCCATGTATTGTTTAATTTTTACGTAAAGGATATAGACGAAGCCTATACATTCATTAAGGGTAATAACATATCTATTGTTAAAGAAATAGAGCGTATTGGGGATTTCGCATATTTTAACTTTCAAGATCCTGATGGTAATGTACTTATGATTTGTAATGGTTAAGGATGAAAAATCTGGTTGGCTTTTATATATATAGTTTAGTTTGAGGAGGGTAAAGATGCTGCACATTCAGAAAAATTCCGATACTGTCATCATCGTCATTCACGAAATATATGGACTGAACCAACATATGCAGGGTTATTGTGAGTTATTATCAAAACAGGGTTTTGATGTGATTTGTCCGAATTTGTTAGAACGGGAGACGCCTTTTGATTATTCCCAAGAGGAGGCTGCGTATCGGCATTTTATGGAGAACGTAGGTTTCATGGGCGCTTTACATAAAATAAAGGATATATTATCGGATATTGAAGATGAATACCAAAAGATTTTTATCCTTGGATTCAGTGCAGGGGCAACTGTAGCATGGCTGTGCAGTGAGGAAGAGTGTGTCGATGGAATAGTTGGATACTACGGTTCGCGTATTAGGAATTATGCAGAATTAGCTCCACAATGCCCTGCACTGCTATTTTTCCCACTGGAAGAGCCTTCATTTAATGTGGACGAGTTAATTTCGGCTTTGGAAATAGAGAATGTCGAAATTCATAAATTCAATGGAGAACACGGATTCAGTGACCCTTACAATTCAAAATATCATGCAGAATCAGCACAAGCAGCCGTTAGCAAAATGATGAAATTCTTTATGGATCATGAACATTCCGCCTAATGCCGCTTTGCATTGATCCATTGTATCGAACCCGCATCACTATGGGGATGACAGTCATTTTGAACCTTTTTATACTCTGTTTCCAATTCTTTTAAAGTTAACTTCATCAGCTGTTCCACACTTTTATTTACAGTATGGATCATAAGTTTATAGATCAATGCCTTCCGCCTTTCTTCCACGCCCTTCCTCATTTCTCCCTCTCCTTTTATTCTGACATTATATGAAATGTATCCTTAGACAGGGGGAATGATCGTCGGATTCCTTCTCCTCGATTTTACTTATTTTAATATATTCATTCTCTAAATCGGTTAAGGTCAATTCAAATAGATGGATGTCATTCTTTTTATAAACTCCCTTGTTAATCAACTTGTTGATCAGGAAGTTTCTTTTTTTCTCAATCGCTTTGCGTAATAATATCCCCATGATAAATCCTCCTTATAATCTTTGGCTGTTTTCGCATACTTTGTTGCTATTTACCAAGTAAAGCGGTGTGGTTGATTTCCCCTCCATTGCTCGCTTTCCGCGGGGCGGGCGGTGAGCCTCCTCAGCGTGAACGCCTGTGGGGTCTCACCTGTCCCGCTGCTCCCGCAGGAGTCTTGCAATCCGTTCCAATCAACCTTAAATCGTTTCGTTTTAAAAACAACAATCTTTACGAAAAGAGCCTAATCTTTCGACTTGCCCATTCAAAAAAAACCGGAGACACCTCTTTACATGAAAGAAAAGTCTCCGGTTTTCCGGTCAATTAACCTATAATCCCTATTTATTTACTCGGTATTGTTGTTTTTATAATACTGACTCTATGCTCCGTAGTCAACAATTTTTTTCCTGCATCTTATTTATTTTTGCTTTGCTTCATGAAATGCTGCTTTCACTTTATCCAACAGGTCTTGATCAGAAATCAATTTATAACCTGTAAGTGCAAGGGCTTTTGCTCCGGTCAGGATGGCTTTGTCTCCAGCAGGGGATTTGGCACAGTCGCGGAATTCATTCGTATGGGCAATCAGCTCATCATGGCCAATTTTTATGTAAGGATGTGCTGTCGGCACTACATGGCTTACATTACCAGCATCCGTCGAACCATAGCCACTCTCTTTTCGAGGACCCACTGCTTCCCCTAATTGAGCAAGTTCTTCTTTTAACAGTTCATCCAGGACTGGATTAATGACAAAATCGAGTACTTCATTTTGGAAACGTTCAACTTTAACCGTACTTCCTGTGGCAAGTGCTGCCCCTTCGGCAACGGCACGGATTTTATTGGATACTTCTTGGCAAAGTTTCCATGTTGCTGCTCTAATGTAAAACCTGGCGGAAGCATATTCAGGAATGATGTTAGGCGCTTCCCCGCCATTGGTGATGATTCCGTGGATTTTGACCTCGGCTGGGAGCTGCTGGCGCAAAGCATTAATGCCATTGAACAGCTGAATCACCGCATCAAGTGCGTTCACGCCTTCTTCAGGCGCAGCTGCTGCATGTGCAGACTTCCCGTAAAAATGAAAATCAAGGGGGTCGACTGCCAAAAATGGACTTGTGATACGCGTTTGCCCGCCAGGATGGATAAGGATGGCCGCATCAACCCCATCAAATAGACCGTGCTTCACAAAGCTGCCTTTTGCGCTTCCATTCGGCCCGCCCTCTTCTGCCGGTGTTCCGAAAACAATCACCTCTCCGCCCGTTTCCTCCAGCACTTGAGCCAAGGAAATGCCTGCTGCAACACTCGTTGTGCCGATGATATTATGGCCGCAAGCATGACCTAAACCCGGCAATGCATCATACTCGGCTAAAAAGGCAATCGTGGGTCCTTTCTTTGAAGAGGCTTTTTTGGCGATGAATCCTGTTTCATGCCCGGCAATATTGCGGGTCACTTCAAACCCTTCATTGCGAAGTATTCCGGTTAATGTATCCGAAGCGAAGAATTCTTGATTCCCAATTTCCGATTTGGCATGAATGGCTTGACTCGTTTCGATATATAATTTGGAATGAAGGTCGATGTGATCTTCAATGATTTGCTGATGCTGCTTCTGTACTAATTCTCTCGCCATATTCGTATCTCCCCTTTTTGGTTTAAGGAACCGGATAGGCATCTTGAATCCATCCGGCATTCCTTCACTTGTTCTAAATCATTATTTTTCATTTGCTGGTTTTGTCCAAGCATCCTGGTAATTGACTAATTCATCTACAGAAACATATGCAGGAATGGTGTTTCCTTTAAACGTTTTTTCAATGAACGCTTCCACTTTTTTCGATTGATAAAGCTCCACTAATTTTTGCAGCTCAGGACGATCGGCATCTCCCTTTTTAACTGCAATGATATTAATATATGGTTTCGCCGTTTTACTTTCATGGAATAATGAATCTTTTAAAGTAAGGCCCGCTTCGACGGCAAAGTTATTATTGATGGCTGAAGCATCGGCATCATCCAATAGACGCGGCGTATTTCCGGCAGCAACAGGCTGGATTTTCAAGTTTTTCGGATTATCCTTAATGATTTCCAATGATCCCGATCCATTGAATTCCTCTTTCAATGTAATCAATCCAGCTTCCTGAAGAAGAAGTAAGGCACGGCCAAAGTTTGTTGCTTCATTCGGAACGGCAATCGTAGCACCATCTGGAAGACTTTTAAGATCTTTATGTTTTTTCGAATAAAGGCCCATAGGCGCAATGACGGTCGACCCGATGGCCTCTAATTTCAGATTTTGGTCTTGAACGAATTCATCGAAGTAAGCGACCGTTTGGAATGAGTTGGCATCAATTTCACCTTCACTTAAAGCAAGGTTCGGTTGGATATAATCATTGAAAGTGACCAGCTCGATATTCAGCCCTTCCTCTTTCGCTAAGTCGACAATGTATTCCCATGTTCTCGTATCCCCGCTGCTGACACCGACTTTCACTGTTTTCACATCATCCGAACCGCCTGATGCACCTTCTTCTTTCCCGCATGCTGCAGCCACGATGGCCAATGCCAATACTATGATCGTTAATAAGATTTTCTTCATTTCTCCTACCTCCTGTTATTTTTATCTTCTTCTGATTTTTCTTGAAATAAAATTCCCGGTGGATTGCAATAATTGAACGATGATCACGAGCGCCGCCACTGTGACGATCATCGTCATCGTATCGAACCTTTGATAACCGTAAGCCAAAGCTAGATCTCCGACCCCGCCTGCCCCGACGGCACCTGCCATGGCCGTAGATCCAACAAGCCCGATTGTCGCTGTTGTAAATGTAAGGATCAACGAACTAAGTCCCTCGGGAATCAAAAAGCGATAAATGATTTGCCATGTCGTCGCCCCCATCGCCTGAGCTGCCTCGATGATCCCTTTGTCCACTTCCAACAGGGAGTTCTCCACAAGCCGGGCAATATAAGGAGCCGCGTAAAAGATTAGCGGAACAATGGCCGCATTCATTCCGATCGCACTGCCTACAATCATTCTGGTAAGCGGAATAACTGCTACAAGCAAGATGATGAAAGGAACCGAACGCAATATATTGATGATCGGGTTCAATACATTAAAGACCCATTTATTCTCCAAGATATGACCCTTTCTTGTAATGACAAGCAGGATACCGAGCGGAAGCCCAATCAATGCGGAGAATACCAATGAGATGGCTACCATATAAAGTGTGTCACCGAAAGCTGTCAACAGCTGGTCTGCCGTTATTTCCATTCCCCAAAGCGTATTACCCATTAAATCTGCACCTCCTGGACGAGAATCCCCTCATCTTTAATATATTGATAAGCTTTGTCCACCTCATTTTTGTTCCCGGTCACTTCGATGATCAAATTCCCGAAAGGCGTTTCCTGAATTTCAGAAATATTGGCTGATAAAACACTTAAATGAACATCATATTTCTTCGAGATCGTTGAAAGTAAAGGAGTACCCGAAGTAGTCCCAATAAAATTAATTTTCCAAATAATCGGGATATGGGACCCTATGCTTTTTAGGAAACTTTGTGGAATTTCGTCATGTATGACCGTTCTCACGAAGTTTTTTGCAATATCCGTTTGCGGCTTCGCAAAAACTTCAAAAACCGAACCTTGTTCAACGACGCATCCGCCCTCCATGACCGCTACCTTATTACAAATTTCCCTAATGACAGACATCTCATGAGTGATTAGCAGAATGGTGATATTGTATTCTTTATTGATTTTCTTTAAGAGCTGCAGAACGGCACTCGTTGTTTGTGGATCCAATGCCGAGGTAGCTTCATCACACAATAAGATCGATGGATTGGTAGCCAATGCTCTCGCAATGCCGATCCGCTGCTTTTGGCCTCCGGATAATTGATCCGGATAACTCTTTGCTTTGTTCGATAAGCCAACGAACTCCAACAGCTCGCCTACCCGCTTTTTGATTTCTTTACCAGGGGTTCCCGATAAAATCAGCGGCATGGCGATATTATCAAAAACGGTCTTTGAGTTCAGCAAATTGAAATGCTGAAAAATCATCCCGATTTTTTTCTTTTCTGCCCGCAATTCCTTCGGGTTCAATTTGGTTAAATCCTTGCCCCCAACAATCACCGAACCATCTGATGGATGTTCAAGCAAATTGACCAACCTGATCAACGTACTCTTCCCGGCCCCGCTATAACCGACTACACCGAATATATCCCCCTTTTCCACTGTCAAATTGATGCCCTTCAAAGCCTCGACAGTCTGTTTCTTTGTTTGATAAACCTTTTTGACATGTTGAAACTCAATCATCCAATCTCCCCCCATGCTGTTTATTTGTACGAATTCATTATCCAGAGAAGAGCTTTGCCAAGTTTCATAATGATAGGGTTAAATTTTTGAAATTTACGAGTAAATCTGCAAAATTCACGAGTAAATCTGTCAAATTCACGAGTAAACCTGCCAAACTCACGAGTAATTGCACCAATTCTCCAAATAACCATATACATTTTGAATAAACAAAAGAGGCCTCTTCCGTCATCAGACAGAAGAGGCCTCTTTTAGACATAAAAAAGAGTAAACTCTTAAATTAATTATCTAAGAAAAGCTCCTTCTTATCTTTCAAACTTTCGTCCGTTGGAATTAGCACAGTATTTTTACAAAAGTAAAAACCCGCTGCCGAGGTATCATAGGGCCAAGTCCCTCCACATCTCTTGATAAGAATTAACGTTTTATTTAATTATGTCCTTCACTATATATTCAAATTTCTCTAAAGTCAACCATATTTTTCATCACGCTAAATATTTTTATAGTATAGTAAATTGATACTTTTAAATTATATTAATATAATTTTATAATGATTTACTCATTCTCCATACAAGGTATTTTTCATTTTCTTCGCTTATCTTCTTCATGCCTGAATGCGTATATAAACGAATCGCCCTCCCATTATCCGGAGAAACCCTTAAATGATATTCCGATACATTAAATTGCCTGAAAAGTTTTCTGCGTAGCGAACCAATTCCTTGCCAAGGCCTTTACTGCGGTAATCGGGAATAAGATAAAAAAGATTCACATAGCCGATCTCCGTTCCTTCATACTCCCGAATTTGAAGTTCCATTTGGCCAATCGGTTCTTGGTCCTTTTCAATGATCACTTGTCCATCCGGAAATTTGCGGACCCGTTCTTTCATTCGTTGCAGATATGTATTCTCATCTCCAAAACCATCTTCAGATCCAAAACTTACAACATAGGAATCTTTCCTGAATTTAATGATAATCTCTTTATCTTTGTCCGTATCAATGGTGCGAAAAATCAACTTCATCCACCCCTATCATTTTATTGGAATAGTTTTTAAGTAAGCAAAACTCATTTTACTTACGTTCTTTTTTTTTGATATTTATTTTTTTCTTTTCATAAATAATAGGCTTAGCGGGGCCCTATCGTTTTTGTGCCTTGATGAAAAAACATTTGCCATCTTCCATTCGTACATTTCCAGATTGAACTCCTTAAGGTATGTTCCACTTTATCCTCATCAAAAATCCGGTACGTAGTTAACACGGTATCATCAGACAATGGATGCATATCAAATTGACTTAGTATCATTTTCACCGCTCCGGCTCCCTCTTGCCCCAAAAAATCGTTTTTTGACCATATGTTACCCGAACTGCCGAACTCAAAGAAATCATCTTTCAATAATAATGAAAGCTCTTCTGGCGATGTACGGACTTCAGATTTTAACAATTTCTCCTCCAGTTGATACAAATGCTCTTTTAATAATGAAGATTCACTATCCATTCATCATGTCCTCCTTTTTCAGCTATTGGTGAAATTCATGATCCATGCCGGCAAAGATTTTTTATCCAGTTGGTTAATATTTTGCTGTCAGCAACCTTTTTTGCCATACTTACTTTGTTCCATATTTCCAAGAAATTGGACTCGCGACGGATTACTAAGTATTAAGAACAATTCATTCCACAATACTAGCGGTAATTCCTTTTTGACTGCCATCCGGTGCGAACTATTCCTTACTGTTCCTCAAAATGGATCATTGAGTCCATAAAAAAAAGGAGCTGCAAATGGCAGCTCCTTTTTCTGTGCATACGTTTGTTCTCCCATCAGCGTTAACGTGATAGGGTACCTTGCAGACGATTCGTTTCGGCGATTACTTTTTCTTCATCGATCGTTAAGCAGCGCCTTTCTTTCACGACCATTTTGCCGTCGATGTATACATCACATACATCATTTCCGCGTGCTGCATAAAGCAGGTGCGAATAGGCTTCACTCAACGGCTGCAGATGTTCTTTGTCATATGGGTAAATGGTGATGAAATCTGCTTTTTTACCAGCTTCCAGTGATCCAGTATGGTTCATGCCTATCGCTTCTGCGCCCATTCTTGTGGCCATGGCCAGTGCTGTTTGGGCAGGGAATTTGGTGGCATCCTTATAGATTCCTTTTTGCAGTAATGCAGCTGTCCTCATTTCTTCGAACATATCGAAGTTGTTATTGGAGGCGACGCCATCTGTTGCTACTCCCACTTTAATGCCTGCATCAAGAAGGCTGACGACATCGGCAATTCCAGATCCGAGCTTCAGGTTACTGATCGGATTGTGGGCAACGCGAACATCATGCTGTTTTAGTATCGCACGCTCTTCATCATTGAGAACCACACCATGTGCCATCACGGTAGGCTGATCGAACAGACCTAGACGGCGAAGGTGCTCGACAGGACGGGATCCGTAACGCCTTTCGATGTCGAGGATTTCAAAGTCCGTTTCCGATACGTGGATGTGCACCATCAAATCATTCTCTTTTGCAATCCGTGCACTTTCCATGATCGCTTCAGGTGTGCAGGCATATGGGCTATGTGGTGCGACCATGGTAGTCAGGCGTCCATCGGCAAACGTTTTATAGTTTTTTGAAAACTTTTCTGCCCCCATGAGGTTCGCCTTTTGGTCTTTTTCGGAACCCAAGCTGAAGATCGTGTAGGAAAAGGCTCCGCGCATTCCTGTTTCGCCTATCGTCTCCATGACAGCATCTGCATCTATTCCATTAGGATTAAACATATCCGAAAATGTCGTGGTTCCTGATTTCATCATTTCCATAATGCCAAGCTGAGTGCTTACAGAGGCGATTTCCGTTGTAAACTGGCTTTCAAGCGGCCATATTTTCGTTTCAAGCCATGGCTTCAGCAGCATATCGTCCCCGATACCGCGTAAAAGGGTCATTACAATATGCGAATGGGCATTCACAAGGCCTGGCATGATCCATTTCCCGCCAAGGTTGACCACCTGATCTGCATCTGCCAATTGTTGTTCATCATGCTGGCCGATGTAGGATATGGTATCATCTTGTACAATCATCATGCCGTTTTCAAAGATTTGATTTTCCTTGTCCATAGTAAAAAATGTAGCATTCACATATATGGTTTTCATAAGTAGTTCCTCCAAAGTCGTATCATGTAGCAACATGTTCTATTCCGCATTCTAAACTAGTACCTTACAGGTAATCAAGTAATTCCATATTATCAGGGGCCATTTCCATTTACCTTAGGAACCTATTGGAAGAGCTCCACATGAATGGCCCCTTCAATATATCCGTTCAATCAGCAAACCGCCATTGCAATTTTAGCATGCGAATCAGTTGCTTAAGAAAATCTTCCCTCCATTGCCAGCGACATGAATGGCTTCGTGCACATCTTGAAGGCTGTACCAGGAAGCCGGCATCATGAACTTCAATCTTTTATCATTAATGAATCCCATCAAAAGGTTAAACGTTTCATGCCAAGTTTGAATGGAAGCCTGCTGATTCCAATGCCGAAGATGAAACATTTTAACATCCACTTTTGTCCTTTGTGAAATCTCAGCCCAATTTACAGACTGTCCTGATAAAAGGCCGATCGTTAATAAGATGCCATTAGGCCGAACACAAAAAGCTAGCTCTGAACCATCGATGCCGCCCACTGAATCTATGGCCGCTTTCGCTCCGCGCCCATTCGTCCAGTCCATCACTGCATCATGCAATGATGATCGGGACGTATCGATCACATATGAAGCTCCAAGTTTAAGCAGTTCTTCCGTATACTTATTGTTTCTCGTTACAGCAATCAGCTTAAAGCCAAGAATCTTCGATAACTGGGTGAAGATACGGCCGATGGCAGATCCGCAAGCATTCACGAGTAATACATCATCGGGTTTCAATGCCAATACTTCTGTACAGATTAGCCATGCGGTTACCGGGTTTATATATAATTGCGCTGCAATATAATCCTCGATTGAATCGGGAATGACGATGGCCAAGTCCGCAGATGTTTTAACATATTCCTGCCAGGTCCCTTCACTGCGCAAAGGCAGAACACGCTTGCCTATCATCTCTTTCGAAACCGATGGGCCCACCTCTTCTACAATGCCGACCCCTTCATAACCGGGAATGGAAGGCAAGGGAATTCGGTGGGAATATGCACCGCGAATGGGCAGCAAGTCAGACGGGTTAATGGGACGTGTGGTCATCCGAACGAGGACCTCGCCCTCGAAAGGTCCTTGAATACATTTATTTTCAACTTTTAAAACCTTTTGCGGATTCCCGAACTCATAGAATTTAACACATTTGGCTTCCAAGATAATAAGTCTCCTTTAATCTATTAGTCTTTCTATTTTATCATTTATACTGAGCCTGGCCAGTATTCTCCTCCGGATTTATGTTCTTTTATTGTGGTTTGTTTTAATCCTATTTCCATAAATTTGGTCGTTAAGAATCTTCTTATTTTTCCAAGCATATGGTTTATAAAACGTTTATTTATACAAGGGGTGAAGAGATTGAATAAAGTAGGAAAAGATGATTTTGTTTCAGGGTTCGTACCACATCATAATCATGGATCTGTTGATTATACCTCCGTAGCGGACGGCCATGTCCATCAATGTTTAGATGTAACTTCCCCGCCAATTCCATCACAAGAGGGGGAACATATTCATTATACTGAAGGATATGTGTTATTTGAGGATGGGCATACCCATTATTATAAGGCATATTCGGGACCGCCCATTCCGGTTGGAAATGGAATGCATGTTCACTATTACGATTTTCACACCACGGAAGATGATGGGCATAGACATAGAATTAAAGGGGTCGACCAACCTGCTCCAGGGAATAAATAAGATACTTGATAAACAAAAAAACATCAGGGGGATGTGAAATCCCCCTGATGTTTTCTTGCCTCCGAACTCTATATGCATCTCACTAATCTTGAGATAAACCAATTGGAATGCATAGGGGCGTTTGATCAACAGGGTTTTCAATAATGCAGCATTCAAGTCCGAAGACGTCCTTGATCATCTCTTTTGTAAAGACCGTTTCAGGCGGTCCTTCTTTATAGATTTTCCCCTTCTTGATGCTAATCAGATGATCGGCATACTGTGCTGCTTGATTCAAATCATGCAGAACCATGACAATCGTTCGCCCATGAGTGGAGTTTAAATCGCGCAGTAATTCCAATATTTCAATTTGGTGCGCTAAGTCCAGATAGGTTGTCGGTTCATCCAACAGTAATAGGTCGGTTTCTTGTACCAAAGCCATCGAAATCCATGCCCTTTGCCTTTGTCCTCCAGATAATGCATCCAATGTCCGATCAGCGAATTCCGTCATTTTTGTTGCGGATAATGCCCGGTCGACAATGGCATGATCTTCCGGGGTTTGTCTGGAAAATAAGCCTTTGTGCGGATGCCTGCCATAATAGCATAGTTCTTTAACGGTTATATCTTCAGGAGCTTCCGGAGCTTGGGGTAAGATAGCCAATTTCTTTGCCACATCCTTGGAAGATTGAAGATGAATGGCTTTTCCATCTAAATAGATCGTGCCTTGCTGGGGTGTTAATAATCTGGCTAGGGACCGGAGAATGGTAGATTTGCCACAACCATTGGAACCTATGATTATACTGATCTTACCTTCAGGAATTTCCAAATCGATATCATCGATGATTTGAGTTGATCCATAAGAGAGGGAAAGATGCTCTGCTGATAATGTTGTCATGATATTCAACCTTCCTTATGTTATTTTTCGTTCTCGGCGTAATAGATATAAAAAATATGGCACTCCAATCACCGCAGTGATAATTCCCGCGGGTATTTCTATTGGAGGAAATAATCCTCTTCCCAGGCTATCGGCAACGAGTAAAAAGATGGAACCGAAAAGAGCTGAAGCAGGAAGCAAAACCTTGAATTTTGACCCTACCACCCTCCGTGCGATATGGGGGGCAATTAAACCTATGAAACCGATGGAACCCACCGCCGCTACACAGACTCCGATTAATATGACAGAAACACTCAACAACATATAACGCAGTAATTTTGATCTTTCACCGAGACCTGTCGCTATATCGTCGCCAAGGCTAAGTACATCCATTTTGGAAGTTAAGGCAATCAATACCGGGACAAGGACAAGAAATGGAAGCAAAATGAATACTTGATCCCATCCTCTTCCCCATAGACTGCCGGTCAACCACAGCAGTGTCGTGTTTACATCATCCGGGAACTTGACCATGAAATACTCTATACCCGCTTGACATATGGCCCCCAAAGCAATTCCCACCAAAGCGATTGTATTTGGCTGGGCTCCTTTTTTATAAACAAATATCATCAAAATTGCCGCCATGACCGCCGCTCCGATAAAAGCTGAAAGAGGCAGAATGATAATGGGCGATTGCGGAAATAAAACGATGACTATAACAGCTGCCAAGCCGGCCCCTTTTGTTACCCCAATCACATCTGGAGAAGCCAACGGATTTCGAAGGACTCCTTGCAGGATGGCTCCAGCCGTTGCCAAACCGGCCCCCACTATCACGGCAATCAAAATACGTGGTATGCGATAGTTGTGCAGAATGAACGACTGGCTTTGCATGCCATTTCCAAGGAAATTTTGGAGAATTTCTAAAGGTGAGATATAAATGGCCCCTAAGCCCAGGCTCACCATTGCTAAAATCAGCATGGTAACCGTCAGCATCAGGAGAATAGAATAAGGGTGCAAAGTTGATTTCAACCCAAATGTCCGTTTTCGTTTCATTGCTTAATATTCCTCCCTCTCTTCGCTAAATAAAGGAAGAATGGCGCACCGATTATAGCTGTTACGATGCCTACCGGCGACTCAAAAGGATATGCGATAAACCGGGCGAGAATATCTGCGTAAACCAAGAGTAAAGCGCCGAATAATGCAGAAAAAGGGATGATTCTCCGATAATCCCCGCCCACCATTCTCCTGACGATATGAGGAATGATCAATCCTACAAAGCCGACCGGTCCTGCGACGGCAACCGAAGATCCTGCCAAAATGATCACCAATATTCCTGCCAAAATACGGATTCGGTACACCCGCTGTCCAAGTCCCTGCGCCATATTTTCCCCTAAGACAAGGATGGAAACAGATCGAGAGAACAAGGCAGCGACAAGTAGCCCGAAAAGGGACCAAGGAAGAATCATGTTAACGTGTGCCCATGTTTTCCCATTAATAGACCCGACTAACCAATAGAGCACATCTTTCGCTTGTTCATTAAAGATGATCATGCCTTGCGTTAAAGAAGATAAAAAAAAGTGAACAGCCATTCCGGCCAATGCCAGCTTTACCTGGGTCATCCCCCCTCCCGAAGCAAAAGAATAGACGGCCATCCCACCCACTGCTGCCCCAATGAATGCAACGCAAACTAGAGATACGGAAGAAAGGTCAGGAAAGAAAACGAACGCGGACACAATAAAAAATGAGGCACCGGCATTAACACCAAACACTTGTGGAGAAGCTAATGAATTCCGGGTAATGGCCTGCATGAGAGCGCCCGCCACCGCTAAATTGGCACCGACCAATGCTCCAACTAAAGCCCGGGGCAATCGAAGGGTCCTTATAATAGTTTGTTCCTTGGACGAGTCGGCATCAAAAAAGGACTTCAAAACCATGGATGCATCTATATCGGCCGCTCCCACCGAAATACTCGTCAGGACTCCTAAAATCAGCAAAACGATTCCAGCGATAGCGGTACAATACACTTTCAGTTTACTTCTAGCTACAGTTTCCATCGCTATACAACACACTTCCTAACTAAATTTAAACCTAATGGAAAGCGAAGTAAGAATGGGATCTCTTACTTCGCTTTTGTTCCTTTATTCTTCACCAAGCATGTTTAAAGTGTCTTTAGCAATGGCCTCCGCTGATACAACACCACGGTATCTCGTCCATAAATCACGATCAACACTATACACTTGTCCGTTTTTTACAGCCTTCAGGTCTTTCCAAAGAGGATTGTCTTTCCACTCATCAGTAAGTAACTTACCCTCATTATTCGCTAGAAGCAGCACATCCGGATTAATCTCGACAAGCTGCTCCAGGTTCATCTCGGCATGTGGCTGTTCCTGCTGAATGGCATTTTTCAATCCCATGCTTTCAAGCAATTCCCCATCATAAGAAGATGAAGTATGGGCTTGGAATGAAGTATCTCGTACAACTGCAGGTAAAACCGTCATATTTGAATCAACAGTAAGTTTTGCCTTAAGTTCCTTAATCGTTCTTTCATGCTCGCTCAATCTTTTTTCAGCAGCATCTTCCTGATTCACTGCCTTTGCAATCGTTTTAAATGAATCCAGGTTTTCTTGATATGTAGATTCCCTGCTTTTTAAGACAATGGTAGGAGCAATCTGCTGTAAATCTTTATAAATCCCTTTATGCCGCTCAGCATCTGCAATGATTAAATCCGGCTGTAATGAACTGATCACCTCTAAATTTGGCTGTTCACGTGTTCCTACAGAAGTATAATCCATTTCTTGGCCTACAAGCTTTGTAATCATATCTTTTTTGTTGTCATCTGAAATCCCGATAGGTTTTATCCCTAGGGCATTTAAAGAATCAACGAAAGATAATTCAAGCGTAACGATTTTTTTAGGAGTATTTTTAATTTCCGTTTCTCCCATTTCATGCTTAATCGTCCTTGTTTCTTGATTACTTGTTTCGGCAGATGTCTTCTCTGCTTCTGTTGTTTTTTGAGAATTATTACATCCTGATAACATCATCATAATCGTGAATAACAGGATCAATGCTCCTCCCCCAAACGTTCTTGCTTTTCTAGATTCTCTCATTTTTCGCACCCTTTCCTTCATCTATACCTATTTAACTTCTTACACTACGAATACTACATAATTGAAAATGATTATCATTATCCTGTTGTTATGATAAAGTCATGGATTGATACCGTCAATATTAATGAAATTTTGTGAATAAAGATCATTTTGGCCATTAAGACAACCTGCATGGATTTTATTGTTTCGTGAAGGAAATTGAAGTATGGATTCGGCAAGGGATTGAAGTAGAACTTTAAAAAAGGCTGTTTTCGCATACTTTGTTGCTATTTACCAAGTAAAGCGGTGTGGTTGATTTCCCCTCCAGATGCTCGCTTTCCGCGAGGCGGGCGGTGAGCATCCTCGGCGTAAACGCCTGTGGGGTCTCACCTGTCCCGCTGCTCCCGCAGGAGTCTCGCAATCCGTTCCAATCAACCTTAAATCGTTTCGTTTTAGAAACAACAATCTTTACGAAAAGAGCCAAAATTAAAAAGGTTTCGGAATGAGAACATTCCGAAACCTTTTTGTTTAAAAACTGGGATGGGCATAATGTCCCTCCCTTGTATAAGGACACAAGTAAAGTTATCTTTATATCTTGCTGAAATCGCGCTGAGATCCCCTATAGCTTCCGATTATATTCTGATAACCAGGAAGCTGGCTGGAAAGTAAAGCACCAAAACCTTCGACATCGTTGCGCCAATCACGTTGTAATTCGCACGCTACGCTAAACCAGTTCATAAGCTGCACACCGCCATGGGCCATACGCGCTAAAGCCGCATCAGCCACCTGTTTGCTGACTGTTCCAGAAGCATCCGTGACAGCGAACACTTCATAACCAGCGTTCAAAGCGGAAAGTGCCGGGAAAGCAACGCAGACATCCGTAACCACGCCCACGATGATTAGTTGTTTTTTTCCAGTTTCTTCGATTGCTTTAACAAAATCTTCATTATCCCATGCGTTAATTTGTCCAGGCCGAGCTATTTTTGGTGCGTGAGGAAAAAGTTCTTCCAATTCTTGCATGAGCGGTCCGTTTGGCCCGTTTTCAAAGCTCGTTGTTAAAATGACTGGCAAATCAAAAAACTTAGCGGTGTTGGCAAGAGCCATAACATTGTTCTTGAATTCATCAACACCATAATCACGCACTAGCCCTGAAATAAGACCGGTTTGATGATCCACTAGTAGAACGGCAGCATCATCTTTGGAAATACGAGAATAGAGATCAGACATTTTTAAAGTCCCCCTTTTATTAAAGCTATCGAAGAAAGTTCATATGTAGGGAAATTCCCCCAACCTCTTCGTTGGTTGCAATCAGTTTATAACTTAACTGATTGTTGTTTTAAGTTTATCTATAAACTTATAACCTGTCAATCATATATATAGTAAGATTCATTGATTATTGCTAATTAATCTAGTACTGGAGTGTGATCGATCCAATGAATGAATTGTTGTAAATAACGCTCGAGATAACGTTTCGTTTGATCGTCAGTAAGCACTTTACGATCAGAATCAATCTTATTATGTACTTGCGATATCAGCATTTTTTGAAATGGAAGAACATGAACTTGCATGGCCTCCAGTATTTGCCTGATTTGCATTTGAGCAAATGCAGTGCCCATTCCCCCAGGAGTAGCTCCGATCAGGCCAACTGGTTTTTTGGTAAGTACAGCGGACTCCCGAGGTCTTGATGCCCAGTCCAATGCATTTTTTAATACACCAGGTATTCCGGAATTGTACTCTGGGCTTACGATGATGATACCGTCAACGTCCTGAATGGCGGATTTAAATGACGTCACTGCTTCTGGAACGCCGCTTATTTCCAAGTCTTCGTTAAACAACGGAAGATCATTAATTTCGATCCAGCGAAATTGATAAGAATCAATCATATCTGTCAATGATTGAGCAATGATTCGATTATAAGAATTTTCCCGTAAACTGCCGCAAATAAGGCCGATGGTTCTGGTCATCTACTTCCCTCCCATTTTGAAATCATCTCCTATAGCACCATAATATACCAACGGCAAAAAAGTGACGTTATTCCTAATCACTAAATATGGAAAAACATAATAGCTGGGTAAAAAGAACTTCCTAAAATTGATCATGAACTCAAAAATTGCATGCACCAAAGTCCCTCTTCCATTTTCTGAATACTTACAACATACTATTAACTATAAGGCGATTGGGAGGAGTGCGGAAATGGATGAAAAGAAAGTTACATGGTTAGAGCTCTTTTATGATTTGTTATTTGTGGCGGCCGTTGCGGGCGCCACTCATGTTTTACTGCATGTTGAAGATGGATATATCCATCTGGAGTATTTGTTTAAGTTCGTGTTGATTTTTATTCCTATCTGGTGGGCTTGGGTAGGGCAAACCATATTTATTAACCGGTTTGGAAAGGATGTATTTCATCAACGGCTATTTTTGATACTGCAAATGTTTTTTGTCCTCATTATGACATCGAGCTTATCTGTTGATTTTGATCCTTATTATCTTTCTTTTTTAATTGGCTATATTGGCTTAAGAGCCGTGACGGCCATCCAATATCTTGTTGTACAGCGGATAGAAGAGGGAGTTCGAAAAAAGGCAGCACTCTTTTTGGGAAGGTATTTTTGGGTTGGGATCGTCATTTCATTATTCTCCGTCCTTTTTGATTCTTGGCTTCGCTATGCTGTGCTGTATTTGGGCATCCTGATCGATATCATCATCCCAATCCTTGGAAGAAAGTGCTTGGAAAAGGTTCCTACAAATACAGCCCACTTGTTGGAGCGCTTTGGTCTATTCACCATCATTCTCTTTGGGGAAGCTCTTGTGAGCACTCTTGCGGTCATACAACCTAAACAAGGAAATTGGGATTCGATAGCCTTTTCCATCATTTCATTTGCCCTGATAATAGCTATGTGGTGGCAATATTTCGATAACATGGAGAAAAAGGTCGACAGGTCTGTACAATCTTCCGGCCAAATCATCATTTACGGTCATCTGTTTATTTTAATGTCCATAAGCATGATTGCAGCAGCCATCAGATTATTGTTTTTACATGAGGTCCATTATTCATTTATCTTATATTTTGTTTTTGGTTCCGTATTGCTCTATTTCATTTCAACCACTTTTGTTTTCCACCAATATAGACATAAGCATCAGCGGTTGCAAATATATCATTTAGGATTATTTTTAGGGATTTTAGCAGTCTTTTTTATTTTTAATTTGTTTGTCGGGGTACCGAATATTGTGATAATAGGCGAATTAACACTGTTTTTTATCATCTTTGCTAAACTAACGACCACATAATAAAGGAATCGAAACCAGTATCAATCGATAATACTGGTTTCTTTAATTTGAAGATGGAATTTTTTTCATTTGACACCATATTGGTTTATTCATAAACTGATTGTGACGAAGAAAGAATGAGGTGACATTCATGAAAGAAAACACAACGAAACCCTCCGCATCTACTAATGAGGAACGACTAGGTTTAATGTTATGGTTCCGAATAACAAGAATATATAACCAGAGTATCCGGGAATCGAATCAACATTTAAAGAAATGGAATCTATCGGCAGCCCAATTCGATATCTTGGTCCAAGTGGGTTCACATGAACGATTGTCTCAGCAAGAACTGGCAAACAAGCTTTTTGTGACAAAAGGCAATATCACTCAACTATTAAGGAAAATGGAAGAGTTGGGATTGATTAAACGGGAACAGGAATGGAAAACAAAATATCTTTCATTGACAGAGGAAGGAAAAGAGTTTTTTCATGAAGTTGTTCCAAAACAAGAGCATTTTCAAGCATCACAGTTTGCCAACTTGAATGAGGCGGAAAAGCAGCAGCTTTTGGATTTACTTAGTAAAGTTCAAAAATGAAAACAGATCACCTGCTAGAATGGTGATCTGTTTTTTTATCTTTGTTATTTTATAAACTGCATTTTGATTTTTCCATTCTATTTTCAGTTGACATTTTGTATACATATGTATACGTTTAACACAAGACAAAAAGTGTATACATATGTATACACAGAAAGAGGTTTTAACATGAGAAATGAAAAACTCAAAAGGGATGGCCATCACAAAGGAAAAGACCATGGTTCACACCATCATGGCCCAAAAACGTTTCGCCGCGGAAGGGCCCTTGCTTTTTTAGAAATGATGAATGTTAAACGTTCAACCATTAAGGAACAGTTAGATAAACCAGAGTTTCATTCCATTAATCAAATCTTAGTCGGTGAATTAAAAGCCATCGATATGTTAATCAACGAATTCATTCAATTATTTGAAATACAAGAAAATGAAGCAGCCGATAAGAAAAGTGAAGAAAAGGAAACATCCAATAACGGTGAGAAAGGAATGGAAATGAATGAAACAAATTAACAGTTATATCGATTCGTTGTTTTATACCAAAGATGCCCTTTTGGAAGAAGTCATAACGTCCATACAAGAAAACGGAATGCCGTCCATATCGGTATCCCCCTCATCTGGGAAACTTCTTACAATGCTTATATCCATTTCAGGAGCTAAAAATGTTTTGGAAATAGGCGCTCTTGGGGGCTATAGCGGAATCTGCCTTGCCAGGGGATTCGGCAGCGAAGGAAAATTAACCTCCCTTGAATTAAAGGAGGAATACGCAAAGTTAGCTTATCACAATCTATGCAAAGCCGGCTTTGGCGATCAAGTATCATATATGACCGGAGAAGCTCTACCAAGCCTTGAAAAACTCGTACGTGATAACAAGAAATTTGATTTTTTCTTTATAGATGCCGACAAGGACAATTATGAAAATTACCTACGATATTGCATTAAGCTGGCGGAACCGGGTGCTTTAATCGTCATGGATAACGTACTTGCAAGGGGCAGTGTTGCCAATCCGGATGCAGAACCTGAACGTCACACTGCATTCATGAAGGCATTCAATGAAACGGTTGCCAAACACCCTCAATTGGAATCCATGCTCATTCCAATCGGTGATGGGCTGACTCTTTCAAAGGTAATTGCCCAAACTCACGAGTAAAACTGCTAAATTTACGAGTAAAGTGCGAATTCACGAGTAAAGTATCCAATCTCACGAGTAAATTGCTCAAACTCACGAGTAATGTGCTCAAATTCACGAGTAAAACAGCCAAATTCACGAGTAATGTGCGAATTCACGAGTAAATTGCTCAAACTCACGAGTAATGTGCCCAATCTCACGAGTAAAACAGCCAAATTCACGAGTAATGTGCGAATTCACGAGTAAATTGCCCAAACTCACGAGTAAAACTGCCAAATTCATGAGTAATGTACGAATTCACGAGTAAAACAGCAAAACTCACGAGTAATGTGTGAATTCTCGAGATTTCGCCCGATTTCACGTGGAAATCGATCAAACTTTTGAATATATCGCCCATACTCTCGAATTTATCGTCCAAATATCCTTTTCATGAAGAAAAATAAAATGAATTTCGATAATCTTGAATGAAAATGATTTTTATTATCAATAATAAAAAGAAAGAAGGGTAACCAGTTGATGGTTACCCCCGATGATTTAAATTTCTGGATCAAATGTTTTGCAATCCGTTTCTTTGCTATTTGATGCTTGATTCCCTTTATGACTTACAACATAAATAGCATCAGCACTGCATTTGTTTCCAGAATCCCAATATTTACAATTATTCACTTCACACAGAACATCTTTTGCCATCTTATCACACCTCCTCATTTGCTATCATTAACAAAGTTGGGGTTATTGATACTTTCCTTTTTCAGGTTTTTGTGTCTAATTTTAAGGAAAACGATATTGAGGGCCGCAACGAACGAAAATCCGGGCAGCTTCCGCCCGGATTTTTATGTTCATGCTGATCTTTTCAGTAGTTCTGCCTGAGGGATTTTCCAAAGCTCCCGCCATTTTTTCAAGGCGGCAACCAGAATGATCAAGCCCAGGATTAACATGGTGATCGATAATATTCCGTTCAAGATGCTGAATCCTGCAGAGTCCGGGTTCAGGTATACGTTTCTGACCATCCAGTACCCTGCTACATTAACCGTTACATATAAATAGGCAAGGGGTACAAGGCATGTCCACATATACCAGCGTTTGTCTGCAATTTTCAATACGACGGTCGCACCGATGATGAGTCCAATCGAGGCCATGAGCTGGTTGGATACGCCAAAGAGTGCCCAGATCGAACTAATGTCCCCAGAGTAAAGCAGGTATCCCCATATAAAGCAGGCTAACGCGCTGGCAAAGATGTTACCCGGCAGCCAGTCGACCCTTTTTAGTGGTTTATAAAACTCCCCGAAGAAGTCCTGGATTAAGTAACGGGCAACACGTGTCCCTGAATCGATTGCGGTCAATATGAACACCGCCTCGAACATGATGACGAATTGGAAGAAAAATGAAGCCAATTTATCAAAGAAGGGTATTTCGGTAAAAATATAGGTCATGCCGACAGCAAGTGTAACTGCCCCGCCTGTCCTTCCTTCCAGATTAATGCCGATTTCTTCACTGAGTTCGTTAAGGTGTACGGTTTCCATACCTAATGTTTGAAATACTTCAGGTGAGGAGTTAATCGCAAAATAATCCCCTGGCTGCAGCGAAACCGCAGCAATCAATGCCATGATGGCAACGACACATTCCACAAGCATCGCCCCGAAACCGACGGATTTGATATCACTCCAACGGTTTAACATCTTTGGGGTTGTGCCTGATCCGACAAATGCATGGAATCCTGAAATCGCCCCACAGGCGATGGTTATTGAAATGAATGGCCAAACGGGTCCGGCTACAATCGGGCCCCCGCCATTAATGAATTCGGTAAACGCAGGAAACTGGATTTCTGGATTAACCACGAAAACACCGATAATCAATGCGGCAAATACACCGATTTTCATAAATGTACTCAAGTAATCACGAGGTGCCAGCAGCAGCCAAACAGGCAATGCGGCAGCGAAGAAAGCATAGATCGGCAAAATGATGGCAAGTGTGCTCGCCTCGAGTGTCAATAAGTCACCAAGTGCCGTTCCTTGAATGTTCGGACCAAGTAAAATCGCGGCCATGATAAGCGCAAAACCGACGATGGTCGCACCTTTCAGATTGCCGGTTTTTTTATGGTAAAGCCCTACTCCCATGGCGATGGGAATGGTGATCCCGACTGCAAACGTCCCCCATGGATTATTTTCCAAAGCATGCAGAACGACCATTGAAAGTCCCGCCATCGTGATCGTAATGATAAAAAGCATCGCGAGTCCTGTACAGAAGCCTGCTACAGGTCCAAGTTCTTCTTTTGCAACTTCCGAAAGGGATTTGCCGTCTTTCCGCATCGACGCGAAAAGCACGACGGCATCATGGACGGCTCCCCCGATTACAGCCCCGATTAAAAGCCATAATAAACTTGGCAAATAGCCGAATTGTGCAGCAAGGATCGGACCCACCAAAGGACCAGCCGCTGCAATGGCTGCAAAATGGTGGCCGAATGCCACCCATTTATTTGTTGGAACATAATCTTTTCCATCTTCTAATTTATGGGCCGGAGTCGGCTTCGAATCATCGAGTTTTAATACTTTGAGTGCTATGAATGTCCCGTATAAACGGTAGGCAATCATTAATATACAAATGGAGCCTATGACAATTGTAACCGCATTCATATTTGAACCCCCTCTATTTCTTACATCGTAAAATGATGATATCACAATGAAAGCGGCTTCAATGGGTTTTCAAGTTATAATGCAGATATCGGGGGATGGACTGCAATATGAAGAAGGTAAAATGCAGAATTATGAAAATTTTTAAAAACCGATAAGCTGCCTTAGCTCCTTCACATATGTGCGGCTTACCGGAATGTTTGATCCGTCACTCATAATGAGATTATAAGTCGAGTTGAACCAAGGCTGTATTTCAGATATATGGATGACATTCACGATAAAACCGCGATGCACCCGTAAAAATGAGCGCTTATCGAGCTTCCTTTCAAGCACGATGAGGGGCTCACCGATTTTATATTCAGTTTCTTCGGTTTTAATGATCGTCTTTCCTTCCATGAGTCCTATGAACAAAATATTATCCCGGTCAATCAAAACGATACGATCATCTATCACTACAGCCAATTTACCTGTCTGTTCCACCGCCGTACGGCTGGCGGGAGGTACTGTCCTGGATTCACCTTTCCCGATTTGCCGCTGCTTCATGAGCTTATCCAATGTTTGGCGAATCCTTTTTTCATTAAATGGCTTTAATAGATAATCAAATGCATATAACTCGAAAGCCTGGAGGGCAAACTCATCGTAAGCGGTCGCAAAAATGAGCGAAGGTGCGGGGTCAAGTTCCGCCAATTGCTTAGCCAAATGCAAGCCATTGCCTTCAGCAAGCTCAATGTCCAAAAAGACAAGTTCAGGTTTAAGGCGGGAGATATCCCTCATGGCATCTTCTATCCCCTCGGCCTCACCCACGACTTCAACTTGCCTGCTTCTCTTCAATAGATATTTCAATTCATCTCTTGCCAGTGGTTCATCCTCTACGATAAATGCTTTCATCATCGTTGACATATGCTCCTTTTTCGTTGAGTGGTATTGATATTTTCACTTGTGTTCCGTGCCCCGGTTCACTTGCGATCGAGAGGCTGGCCTGTCCTTTATAGATCCCTTCCAGCCGTTCACTGATATTATGAAGGGCCGTTCCCGTACCCTTAGTCGATTCTACAGCATGCTTACCCAATTCATCTATTCTCCCGCTTGAAATCCCTTTTCCGTTATCTTCCACAACAATGCGCATCGTACCGTCTTTAAAGTATGCGTGAATGATGATTTCACCTTTGCCTTTCAGAAGTGGAAATGCATGGTGTACCGCATTCTCAACAAGCGGCTGTAACGTGAATGGAGGGATGAGAACTTCCTTAAGCCTTGGCTCAATGCGATAGTCGATATGATATTTATCTGGAAAACGCGCCTGTTCCAGTGATAAATATGCGTTAACATGCTCTAATTCCTTTTCCAGCGGCACCAGTATTTGTCGGGCACCTTGTAAATTAGAACGAAAGAACGCACTGAGCTCCTGCAATAAGTTTCTTGCCTTCTCGACATCCGTCCGGCATAGAACGGATATCGTATTGATTGCATTGAATAAAAAATGAGGATGGACCTGTGCCTGTAAGGCCTTAATTTCAGCATCTTTCAATAATTTCGTTTGCATTTCCGCTTTAGCGAGTTCCAATTGAGTGGAAAATAGTTTGGCCAACCCTTCAGCTAACTCTTGTTCCACTTGGCTTAATTTATCCGGATGCTTGAAATACATCTTCAATGTCCCGACCGTTTTCTGCTGGACCTGCAACGGCAGGACCACTGCCGCTTGCAATGGGCATTGATCATGAAAACAATAAATGTCCTTTTTTGTTTTGGCCACGATGATTTTCCCTTGTTCAAGGGCTTTTTTCGTTAAGCCTGTCGCTATCCCCACCTTTGGGACATGGTGATCGGACGCAGCACCCACATGGGCAAGTACGCTATGTTCATTGGTAATGGCCACGGCATCGGCCTCAGTCAGCCCCAAGATGATTTGGGCTATTCTCTTGCATGAAGTTTGATTCAGACCTTGCCGGAAAAAGGGCAAGGTTTGATCCGCAATCAGGAACGCAAGATTGGTTTGTACGGCCCGCGTCCGTGCTTCGTCCCTCGTGATCGACTGAATGATGAGCATGAATAGTAAAGTCCCGAACCCGTTGATGATGATCATGGGCAGTCCGATTACTTGTACGAGCTCCCACGCCCTTTCAAATGGTTTGGCCGTCACCAGGATGATGCCCATTTGGATCGCTTCCAATGCCATGCAAATGGGAAGGGCAAACCAAGGGGTGATCATCCCATGCTTTCGCCGCCTTTTCCCCAAAAAACCCGATAAAACCCCAGCCAAAATCGCAGCGATTGCACAAGCCCCCGCCGTAAAACCCCCGAGAAAATAACGGTGAAGCCCCGCAATCAAACCTACTCCCAACCCAACAAATGGACCTCCCAGCAAACCGCCGATGGCCACGCCCATGATTCTTGTATTGGCAATCGCGTTATCGGGAGCAATCTCAGCATGCCAATTCCCCTCTGGCATGGCATGAATCCCGATTTCGATCCCTGTATAGTTACTTATGATGCCAAACGTTCCAAAAAGTGCGATAAACATGATTTTCTTTGACATTTCATGTTCATGGCCTATCATTTGCCGAAACGGTTTCATATAAGAAAGCAGGAATGCGGCAATTACGATGATCCCCACTTTTTCAAACAGCGACGGTAATAAATCAACCAAAGCATTCACCCCATTTCTGGCTTTTTCATTCATCTTACACCAGCCATGAAATCCTTGTCGAATTTTGTTTTTACGATTAACTCCGATAATCCAAGAACATGGAACCTCCATATAATCTTGTTACATTTGGGATACGCCTTCAGCTAGCATGGGGAACATTAGAATGCTGTGGTTGGTTCAATCCCGGTATGATCATTCAAAAAAAAGCCTATCAATACCAAGGCTTTTTCAAAGGAAGGAAATCACTGATTCGTTTATATAGGACCGTGTCACCATCCTCAGGTAGACATTTAACAAGTTTTTCGTCATGGAAGTTCCTTACAGATGAAGCTATTAGACCAAAGGCTGCATTTAACATCCTTTGGCCGCCTTTGAAATGGAACGCTTTTTTTTCAATAGTCCAATCACTAGCAATATCACCGGGAGCAGAAAACAAATGGTTAAGGAAAATGGCGTCCATGCTTTTAAAGTAAAGTTTTGACTATGTACTGTATTTGGATGTGTAATGATGGAGAAGGCAAGAATGATAAATGCTAATGGGAAGTGAAGAATTTTGTGATTTTTTAATCCCAGTACCTGTGCTAACCCCAGAGACATTCCATAATAACAAATCGTTAGCTTGAAATACACGGAAAGAATCCAAATGAAGGCTACAATGACTTCAATACGTTCCAAAAAATTACCGACACTCAACCTCTTTCCTAATCTATAAGAAGGATAGTTTTGCAGTGCTGTTATATCAATACCCAATACGAGGATACTGAAAATGATCACCAAGAATAGAACCATGCCTCCCAATAATGTTCCCCGATAAAAGTTTTTTTTCATTTCATCCTTTTCATTTACATATGGCATGATCATTAAAAGGAAAACGAGCTGTACATACGGGAGTGCCAAAATGTGATAGGAGCCCTTAATAATTGGTTTCATGCCGTCGTCGAAAATAGGCTGTATATGTTCTAATTTGATCTCAGGGATAAGAAGTAAAAATAACATGAAAAGCATAAAAACTATCCAAGGGAAAAAGATTGATGCAGTTCGGCTGATGACTTCCAATCCTAAGCGTACACCGATTATGCTTGTCAATAAAAAAAGAACCATGATCATTTCGATAGGCGTTCCAACCAAAATTTGTGTCGTTGAAAAACTCCCTATTTCATACAATAAAGCAGACAAAAGGTATAAAATATAAAAAAGAAAGAGCAGTGCCGAGATTTTCCCAACCCATTTCCCCAATATTTTTTCATTCACTTCGACATAAGTTTTAGATGGATAAATGGAGGCTAATTTATTATATAAGAATACAAAACATAAACTGATGAGCGTCGTCATGATATAGGAAATCCAGGCATCCTGCTTCACTAACGTGACAAGTAGAGCAGGTACATTAAGTATCGAACCTCCTATCGTAAATATGATGACCAATATAAGAAATTCCCCGGAGCTAATTTTTCCTTTCTCGAGCATGATCAGTACCCCCCCTAAGACAGAATCCGTTCCATGAAAGATGTGAAGGGATTATAAATTTTTGTTATCCAGTCTAAGGGATTAGGGATGGTAATATTTTTGATTAATAAAATACTCAACGTCATGCCAACTAAAAGCAATAGAATATAAACGGAGACTTCCCTCCAGCATTTATGTTTAATAAGTTGAGGTAATTCGAAATATGAAATAACGGCTCCAGTAAACACTGTTCCAATCATTGCCCACATTGATTTTACTCCTCGATTTCTTTTTGAAGGGTTCTGGTTATAATCTTTGCTTTAAAGGTCACATTCACTTCCAAATCTCGAATTGCTGTTCCCGCAGCCAGTTAGACATAATGCAGGTAAGATGAATGTTACGGTTATGGTTTCACCCTGGATGCAAATATATCCATTAAAATAATTTGTAATGAAATAAAGGGCATGTTTTGAAAAAAGATTATTCATAACATGCCCGCTTACAAAATTACCTTTGCGGGAGCGAAAAGGCTGGTTATCGGGAAACGCTCCCAATTGGCATCATGAATCTACACACAAATAACCATTCAATCAAAATTCAATCCCATCTCTTTTCTACGAAATGGGATTTTTATGTTTACCCGAAATATGCTACGTGTTAAATAAGTGAACTTCCTATTGTTTAAGAAGGATAAGCTTATATTATGTTAAAATTGGAATGTTATTATTTTTGTGCTTGATAAAATGGTAATCATTATGGAAGTCACACAATGGCTAATGTAAAAAAGAGTATAAGGCTGCACAGCACATAGATATAAATGATATTGGGGACTTACTTTCAGTTCAGGAGATTCTAAAGAAATTTTATGGAGGCGATTAATGTGTTGGTAGTTACCACAGAAAAAATTGAAGGTTACAAAATTGTAGAAGTAAAAGGACCTACCTTTGGTCTAATTGTAAGAAGCAGAGGGATTGGCGGCGATATCATGGCAGGGTTGAAATCCCTGGTAGGCGGGGAGATCAAGCAATATACAGCTATGCTTGAAGATTCAAGAAAAGAAGCTATGGACCGTATGATAAAAAATGCCAATGAAATGGGAGCAAACGCAATTGTCATGATGAGATATGATTCTGGGGAAATCGGTACAAATATGAGCGAAATTGTTGCATATGGAACCGCCGTCATTGTGGAGAAGATATAATGAAATTCATCATAGGGTACTATATATTACAAATTGTTATAGTTATCTTATGCATTTTACTTGGATACTTTATCTATGATAAACGGTTTAAACGTAATCACGGCGCAAAAGTTCCTGATGGATTTCAATCGACAGATGAAATAAATATAGACCCTGTGACTGGGGAAAAAACAAGGGTGTATTATAATCCTGATACGGGTGAACGCTTTTATAAAAAGGAAAAATGATGATAAAAAGCCACGATTTTTACAAAAACGCGGCTTTTTATTTATTGAATCAAATGTAATTCCTAACTTTTGAGCAGGTGTTAATCCTTCGATGAAAAGTTGTCTACATTTTTTTAAGGGTTTGTTTGATTTCTACTCCAGGCACTCGCTTTCCGCGGGCGGTCCGGCAGCCTCCTCGGATCCTTTGCGCCTGCGGGGTCTCCCTTGGACACACTTTTCTAAGCAGGAGTCTCGTACACCCGCCCCAATCAATTTTTTTAAAATTTAGATAGAACCCCTCGTAACCATACAAGCGATTTTAATAACACAATTATTTTTGCATGACAGGCTTATAGTGCCCTGGGATGCTTTTGGCTGAAATGGCCAATCGGTTCCAGCCGTTAATCGTGATGATGATGGTCACGAGATCGATATATTGTTTTTCATCAAAATGAAGGCGGACCCGCTCATACAGTTCATCAGGTACACCGTTTGCAGAAATGGCCGTGACCGCTTCCGTCAATTCCAGCGCTGCCCTTTCCGGTTCAGAATAGAATGGTGATTCCCGCCAAGCACTCAAGCAGTAAATTCTTTGTTCCGTTTCACCCATTGCCCGGGCATCCTTTGTATGCATATCCAAGCAGTACGCACAGCCATTGATTTGAGACGCGCGAATTTTAATCAATTCGATTAATTCGCCATCGATTCCCGTTGTTTTTTTGTACTCCTCCAATCCCATCATTAATTTGACCACTTCCCGATTTGTCTTCATGTAGTTAATGCGTTGTTCCATGTCTATCTCCTCCATCAAATCTTTTTGGTTACACTTATAAGACAAAATGGAGGTTTGATTTGTGACAAACAAAAAAGAGAGCCCGTAATGAAGTGAACCCAAAAAGTTAGACACTTTATATAATTAGGCAGCCTTGAGGGCATGAACCCGGTAATCTACCGGGCTCATGCCTTTTAATTTTACCTTGATTCGTTGATGATTGTAGTAATGGATATATTCTTCTAGTTCTTGTTTGAAATGCTCCATGCTTTCAAATTCTTGAAGATAGAGTAATTCGGATTTTAATAAGCCAAAGAAGTTTTCAATGACCGCATTATCGAGACAATTTCCTTTGCGGGACATGCTTTGTGTAATGTTATGTCTTTTCAAATCATGCGAGTATTGTTTCATCTGATAATGCCAGCCCTGATCTGAATGGAGAATGGGTGAATCTTTCGATTCCAAGCGATCAAAGGCTTTATCCAGCATTTTGGAAACGAGCGGATAAACAGGCCGAGATTCGATATTATAGGCGATGATTTCACCATTAAACAAATCAAGAATGGCCGATAAGTATAGTTTCTCCCCAGCTAGATGGAATTCGGTGACGTCTGTCACCCATTTTTCATTGGACTTTGCCGCCTTGAAATCACGTGCTAGAATGTTGGGCGCAATCTTGCCGATGTTCCCTTTGTACGAACGGTATTTCTTCATGCGAACCAATGACTTCAATCCTAGTTCATTCATCAATCGGAGAACTGTTTTATGATTGATGCGAGCACCTCGGTTACGTAATTCTAGGGTGATACGCCGATACCCATAACGCCCTTTATGCGTATGGAAAATCTCTTTGATAAGTGATTTAATTTCTGTGTATTTATCCTCACGCCCGAAGGCGTTTACCCAATAATAGTACGTACTCCGTGCCATTTTAGAAATGGATAGAAGCAGATTTAAATCAAATTGTTTCCTTAGTTCATGGACTACTTTCGCTTTTTCTTTCTTTGTAAGGCTTCCTTTTCTTGAACTAAGGCATTCAACTTTTTTAGATAGGCATTCTCTGCACGTAAGTATTCTAATTCGGCAAGAAGTGCTTCTTGAGAGCCATTAGCTGGCGATGTTTTCTTGGTTTCTTTTTTCATGGATAGACGCCCCTTTTTCTTTGGTTTAAGGGCGTCTATACCGCCTTCCTTAAACTGATTTGCCCAATTCAAAAGTGTAGAATCGGAAGGAAGGTTATAGTGTACAGCGGTCTCGTTGATCGATGCCCCATATTCGTTCATATATTTAAGTACCTCTAGTTTAAAGGGCAGAGTGTAATTTGTATAGGATGAAGCAAGTCCTTCCATCCCATGTTTTAGATAGCGAGCGACCCATCTTTTCAGAGGGGATAAACCTACATTTCTTTCTTGTGCAATGGATTTATAGGATTTTTTTCCTTCTAAGTACTCTAAAACTGCATGTAATTTTTCGTCTATCGTATATTTAGTCAAAAAAACTGCACCTCCAATTGTTAGATGTTGTCTAACAATTGGGGTGCAGTTCATAATCGAGCCCTCAGTCTACCCTATTAAGGAACAGGAATATGTTTTAATTTATCGGGATTGGTAACAATAAAGATTTTTCGGATATTTTTTTGTTTTGAATCCAATTCAAAGCAGATGACTTTGACTGGCTTCCCGTCTTTCACTTGCAAGATTCCTTCCTGACCATTGACCATCACCGGAAGAAGTTCTCCTATGAAACTTCCTTTAGCAGAAATTCCTTTAAGAAAGGAGGATACGCGCTGTTTGTTTACAATCGGATTTAGTGCAGAACGCACTTTTCCTCCGCCGTCAGTAACAAGGACAACATCTTCTGTAAGGATATCCAAAAACTCCTCAATGCTTCCTGTCGTAGATGCTTTTATGAATTTTTTTGCCAAAAGATCGACATGTTTCGTATCCTCCGGATGGACTGGCAGATCATTCTGTAATTTCCGCTTAGCCCGGCTATAGATCTTTCTGCAGTTCACTTCATTCTTTTCCAGCATTTCGGCAATATCTTCATAGCTGTAAGCGAATGCTTCTCTAAGCACGAAAACCGCTCTTTCAACAGGTGAAAGCTGTTCCAGCAAAACGAGGAAGGCATATGCAACCGTTTCATCCGTTACAACCTTATCTAAAGGCTGCTCTGTTTCGTTTACCCGAGGTTCAGGCAGCCAAGGTCCTGTGTAAACCTCTCTTCTCTTACGGGCTGAATTTAAAAAGTTCAGACAGCGATTTGTCGTCATTTTCGCAAGATATGCTTTCATGTCCTTAATTTGTTCGGTATCAAGCTTAAGCTGCAGGAATAAATCATGAACGATATCTTCTGCGTCGGTAACCGATCCAAGCATCCGGTATGCGATGGAAAAAAGAAAAGGTTGATATGTCTTATATAATGCATCCAACTCCACTTGCTTCACCCATTTTCTATCAAATTCGTTTTTTGAGATATATGACCCTTTCCATAACTATTCTCTAAACCAATCATTTATCCTTCTTCACCTGGTTTAAAGCAGTCATTCAAACAACATAAAAAAGAGCAGCAAGGGCTGCTCCCAGACTGTAGACAAAATCGATGATCATTTCCAATTTCAGCTCATGATCAAGGTGCTTCATACCATACGATATCATCAAACATTTTTACAACCCGCGGTATGAAGCCTTCTTCATATTCTTCCGGGTATTGAACGATCGCATAGTAAACCCGGTCGCCATGTTGAAAAACCGACACTGTACCTAATATTGAATAATTACTGCCCTTCTGACTAATGTCAAATTCGACCTCGGACCAATCAAATCGGTTGGGCGCATTATCAGGTCGCTGTTTAATCTCAAAATCGTTGCTTATCACAACTTCCCTCGCAAACTCCTCTTGTTCTTCTATTGTCGCATTCGTACCCTCTTTGGAAAATATCTGAACTTTGGCATCCTCATTTCTCTTGCCTGCAAAATTTGCAAAAACAATCATTGCATCTCCTTCACCGGAACTAGCCTCTTCAACGACCATGTCATCCACGATGTAGGTTGAGAATCCCAATGCCTGACTATGATGAAGCGTGAATTGAAATGATTCTTCCATACCTTCTAATATGATCCTATCCGTTTTCGTAGTTGGCCGATCTTTTGTCGGATCGACCGATTCACCTGGAGGATTTTCAGCTTGTTCGTCGGTTTGCTTAGGATTATCATTTGGCTTTTCTGAAATTGGTGGAGATTCCTTATTTTCCTCCTGGACTCCTTTACAAGCACTAAGTCCTGTTACAAAAAAAACGGCTGCCAAAATCAACAATATCTTTTTCATTGGAACCCTCTTTTCATGTGTTTTAACAAATTATTATACGGTCCCACATGAAAAAAAGTTACACTATGCCTCTTTGCAAGTATCAGACTTAAAATGATTGATGCTGCACTCTTTCCGAAAAGAAAATATGAAATTGATTCATTTACTAACTTTAAGGAAATCGTTTTCAACAGTTAACGCTTCACGCATCCGTAAGCCATCGACATTAATACGGGCTTGCCGGAAATAAAGTTCCCTAATCGAGATCAGGAGTCCTTTGATGCGTCCATATCTTTATTCAACTAAACTACTCGATAGATAAGATTGTTGTTTTTAAAACGAAACGATAAGGTTGATTGGAGCGGAAGTGCGAGACTCCTGCGGGAGCAGCGGGATAGGTGAGACCCCACAGGCGTTCACGCCGAGGAGGCTCACCGGCCGCCCCGAAGCGAGCATTGGAGGGAAATCAACCACACCGCATTACTTATTGAATAGCAACAAAGTATGCGAAAACAGCCTAATGTAAAGAATCGCACGTTCAAAAGGCCGCCAATTGGCGGCCTTCATAACTTCCCTTGCCTTATATATACTAATTGAAAAATAAATGTTTATGTATCGTTTATGGTTAAGATCCAATGCTCTGTTCTACTGCAGTATCCCAACTAGGAAAATAATACAATGCATTTTTCATTAACTCCGGATCTGACTTCTTTACCTCTTTCTTTCGAGGTGTCTTCCCTTCTTTTTTTACTAATTCAGAAATTTGATTCACGACTTCTTCAACACTCATATTTACTTCCATCTTTGTTCCCTCCTTTTTGCTATTATTTATATATTTTCCCAATTGATGAAAAGTAATACAAATTTTCTTTTGCTAAACAACCAGTTTAGTTTAAGAAGGGAATTTTTTCTTTAATTTGACTGTATGATAATTGAAATCATCGTACAGACAAAAAGCCAACGAAATCGTTGGCTTTTTGTCTAAATCATTCACAAATGCTTTTCCAAGTTATCGTTAGATTCACCTAATAATCGGTTTCAGCGATCCCCCATCATTCTATGTAAAGAATATGTTTCATATTAGCTCAGGAGTGGTTCCAGGATTTTGCTTAAAACGGCTGTCATGATGAGCTTCGATGGTTTGTAGGAAGCTTTTCATGGAGTTTGTCATATAAGCATCTTTCCGGTGAATGAAGACCGTCGAGATATTGCCGTATTCTTCCGGAATTGCATGCACGTGCACGTTTTCATGGTCTGCAAGGTGATTTACCGCTGAATGGGGTACGAGGGTAATGCCAAGGCCGAGTGTTACGCTGGTTAGGATCGTTTCCAATACATTGAACTCCATGATCCTTTTGGGCATCACTTCTTCCTCTTTCAGCCATTGTTCCAGTTTAGAGCGATAGCCACAGCCCTGACTGAATACTAAAAATGGTTCTGTAATCATTTCTTCAAGGTTAAATGTTTCATTTCTTGTAACTAATACAAGTTTTTCTGTACACACATCGTATGGCTGAATGAGCGGATGTTTAATCGGTCCTGTAACAAAAGCGCCATCCAGCCTATGTTCGATGACATCTTTAATTAAATCCTCGGTTATCCCCGCCTTTATGGATAAATCGACATTGGGATACTGTTTATAATAAGAGGCTAGAATCCTGGGAAGATCGCTGACCGTTTCAACTGTACCGATGTTCAATATCCCTGTAGGTGTTTCACTATCCAGGAATACTTGCTTGAGCTCTTCCACATCAAGCAAAATTTTGTTTACATACTCAAGCATTTTTCTAGCCTCTGCAGTTAAAGACATGCCTCGTTTATGCCGATTGAATAAAGGCGTCCGTAACTCCTGCTCTAAATGCTTAATCCTTGCCGTTACATTGGATTGGACGTAATTCAATTCAACAGCCGCCTTACTTACGCTGCCATATTTAGCGACGCACTGGAATATTTGCAAATCCCGCATTTCCATAAAAGTGCCCCCCTATCTCAACTATCATTAATAATGATGATTATATTCATTTTAAGTCATTTTACATGATAATGACTTTATCATAAGGTGTGTATAGGAATTTAATCAATCATTATTTTTGAGAGGAAGCTTTTATGAAAAAAAATCAAGTTTTAATCGGTGCACTTTTATGTTTGACAGCCAGCATTTCTTGGGGAGCGATGTTTCCAGTTGCAGAAAGGGCCTTAATGTATATTGATCCTTTTTATTTCTCTTTTCTTCGATATTTGGCTGTTAGCGTAATTTTAGCGATATTGCTTTTAATTAAAGAAGGGAAGAAGGCCTTTAGCCTGGAAGGGAAAGGAAAGAAATTATTGTTTTTTGGAACGATGGCGTTCACTGTATACAACTTTCTCATTTTCGCAGGTCAAGACTTACTGGGACATAACGGGGTGATTGTCGCTTCCATCATGGAATCATTAATGCCCATGATTTCAATCTTGATAATGTGGGTTTTCAAAAATGCCAGACCGATGAAGTATACCATCGCCAGCATGTTCATTGCCTTGATAGGGGCCATTCTTGTCATTACCAATGGCGACATATCATTCCTATTTTTATTGAAAGATAGCCTCATCCCTATCCTTTTCATTCTCATCGGGGTTATAGGCTGGGTTATATATACGATGGGCGGCGACCAATTTAATGGATGGTCAACACTTCGCTATTCGACTTTAACGTGCATCTTAGGAACTGCAGTATCAGCAATCATAACATTCCTCGCAACTGCAATGGGCCTGTCTGTCCCTACAGCAGAAGTTATGCAATCCATTTATGGCGAAATGATTTTCATGATTATTTTCCCCGGAGCCATTGCCCTTTTAAGCTGGAATTTAGGCATTAAACTTTTAACGCCGATCAATGGAATCCTATTTATCAATTTAGTTCCAATAACAACGTTGGTCATCATTTTTATCCAAGGAAAATCACTAACATCATCCGAATTACTGGGAACTTTTTTAGTGATATATGCATTGATTCAAAACAATTATTATCAAAGAAAAAACTTGCCTTCCCGAGTCGAGAAAATGAATCCGGAAAAGAATCATTTAATTGAAGGTACACAACATCAATAGGAGGGCAACGATGGATTTATTAACGCTTATGCTAATCTTCGGATTAGCTGTACTGTGGGAATTGGCCACGATTAATAAGAATGTAAAAAAGATGAATGAGCAAAATGCAGAATTAATTAATCTATATCATGATAGAAGTAAAAGAATGCAGTAAAATAGCCTTCTGGCGATACAACGCAAAAAAGCCTGTCATTGGATAGGCTTCAGACTGTAGACAATTTGAACGCTGATTGGAACGTAGTGCACTCGCTTTCCGCGGGAGTCCCGAACAATTGAAGCCTTTTAGAGAGGCTTTTTTGCATTTTTGATGATCGTACCATTCACAAGAACGACGTCATCATCCATGAATCCTTTTTCTTATAAACGATTGCATATCCACGGTTCGCTTACCTTCACTTTGTCGGCGGCCGCAAGTAAATAGAAACGAGCATGCGTTGAAAAATGATTGATCAAAACATGCCCTTTTTTCAATGTACTTGTATTATAGTTCTTTTTGACATTTTATCATTGTAAATTTAAATGGAGGCTTATTTTCCATATTCTTATGCGGCTCGACAATTTCCGAAGAATCTATCAATCCATATTTTCCAAATTCCTGTTTTATCGAATCGGAATCATAAAAGAACATTTTTACCCCTTCCATTATCTCGAAATAGTCTTTACCTAGTTGTTTGCCCTTGCCAAACATCGGGGCTTCTTTTGAAATAGCAGTAAAAATCATATATCCGTTTGGCTTTAACTGATTATAGCAATCTTTAATAAACTTATCTCTCTCACGCTTATTCAATAAGTGAATAAGCGCATAACAAAATATCCCATCATAAAGTTTGTCATCAAAAGGCATATCGGTTACCGAACCATGAAAAATACTATTATTAAGCCTATTTTGCCTTGCCAAATGTATCGCTGTTTTTGAAATCTCAATACCTGTTATATTTATTCCGTTTTCAATAAAAACCTTTGCGTTTCTGCCATATCCAATACCAGGAATCAATATATCCTTACCTTTATTCTCAAGGAAAAAGTCCTTTGCCAAGATTGCGGAGTCTGAAGGTTCAAATCCCCACATCATTTGATTTTCTATAAAACTTGCTTCCCAGAATTCTGTCATGCCTCAATCCCCTTTACAAATATTAGTTCTTTTTCTTTGACTGTTTTCGCATAATTTGTTGCTATTCACCAAGTAATGCGGTGTGGTTGATTTCCCCTCCAGATGCTCGCTTTCCGCGGGGCGGGCGGTGGAGTCTCGCAATCCGCTCCAATCAACCTTAAATCGTTTCGTTTTAAAAACAACAATCTTTACGAAAAGAACTTTTTCTTTTTAAAAATACTCTTTTGCAGTCAAGGATTTTATGCCTCCAAAAGAAATGCAGCTTCAACTAAATCCATGATGAGTCCAGCGGCCGCTTTATTGCCCTCCGCCGCCGCAATGACCAGCTGGGAAGGGGTGCTGAGTGATGTATCTCCGCATGCATATACTCCTTCAACCGTTGTTCGCCCAAATGAATCCACTTTAATCCCGCCGTTTGGAGTGATCTCGCAGCCGAGCTGTTCCGCAAAAGGAGCAGACTGCACCAAGTCTGTCACCACAATCCCTGCCTCCCTTTTGATTTCCTGTCCGTTTTGCAGCCGGATCGATGTCAGCTGCCCTCCTTTCGATTCAAGACCTTCAATCTTTTCTTCCACGACTGTCACGTTCTGCCTAGCCAAGATACCCTTCTCCTCATCAAGCATCTGATAGCCATCTGTAAACACAATTACATCATCGCTCCAGTTTGACAGCAGTTTTCCCATATGAAAAGCCCGTTCATTTTCTGCAATCACCGCCAATGCTTGGCCCCGCATTTCCCAGCCGTCACAAAACGGACAGCTGAAAACACTTGTTCCGTATACATTCTGTATGCTTGGTACCTCCGGCAAAACATCCCGAAGACCTGTTGCGAGAAGCACTTTTTTCGCCTTGTAATCCGTTCCGCCTTTCGTTTGAATCCGGAACACACCACTGGCTTTTTCAATAATCTCCACCCGCTCCTCCTTAATGGAGACGGACGGATATTTCTGGATATCCGTTCTTGCCCGCTTCTTGAACTCTGACGGCTTTACCCCATCTTGTGTGATAAATCCGTGCGACTCCTGCGTCACCCGGTTACGGGGTTTATCCTCATCAAACAAAATTGTTTTCCGTCCAGCACGCCCCATGACCAATGCGGCATTGAGTCCTGCAGGTCCTCCGCCAATGATTACACAATCCAGCATATGAAACACTCCTTCTTTATAAAGTCTATTAAAGACCCTTAATATCCTTAATTTGTGCAAAAAAATTTATTTTTCTTTTTTAGTCTCATGACCATGTTTTTTTTCTATCTGCTCCGCAATGCTTTGAATCGTTCGTCCAGCCAGTTCTTTCTTCATGTTGCCTTCCGCCTCGACCATCACGCGCTCAATTATACACTCGCTTTCGTCATGGTCAAACGCACAGTTGAACAGCACCGACTGACCCTCCACCGCTTCAATAACATCCAGAAACGAAATGTCCTGTGCGCGGCGTGAAATGCTGTAGCCGCCTTTTGCCCCTGGCACTGATTCAATTAATCCTGCCTTCACAAGCTTCGTCAAAATCTTCGACAAGTACGTCGGAGACAAATCCTGCATGTACGCCAGCTGATCTACGCTTACCGCCTGACCTTTCGGTTCCATCGTTAAATGCACCATTGTATGTAGTGCATAATTGGTTGCCTTTGAATACTTCATTGATGCACCTCATAATTAAAACTATTACAGACTTTTAATATCCGTAATTGATTGTAACTCAAGCTGCAAAAAACCGCAAACTTTTTTTACCTCACCTAACGATCGATCATCTTGCCAAAATCTTTTCTTGTTTAAACAACAGTACGTTCCCATCATGTATTCCTTTTTAAAATGTTTGGTCATGCAATAGATGTGACTGATAATGATCCACACGAGAAATCAAGGGAAAATTAAAGGGTATGAGCCCCTGTAAATACAGAACTCATACCCTGCCGATGTTGGCTTTTACATCAGGTTATTCACCAAGCTTCTTCCGGATATCCGCTGCTACGTTCTTTAGCGCTTTCTTTGACCCCCGTTCAAGGTCGTGGTTCAATTTCCTTTCTTTGTAGCTGACAAATAAAGTATTGAGATCATAGCCTTCAGGATATAAATCGACTGCCTTTATTTCCAGCTCGAGCCTACTGGCATGAACCTCCTTGAAGGTATCTTCGAAAAGAACGGTGACATTATTGTATGAATCCTTTTTCTTATAAACGATTGCATAGCCATTCAGTTCGCTTACCTTCACTTTGTCACCGACTTCATATTCATAGGATGCTTCCTTAGGAACGGCCGTTGGCTTCGCTTTTTTGATTTTACCTTCCTTGACACGCTCCAAGTCGTAGTCTTTATTGTCGATATAGAGCTTTGCCTTTTGCAGGACCTGTTCACGAACATTCATTTTTTTGGCTATCCAGAGAGCATTGCTTTCCCCGGATTGACCGATCAACAGCTTGTATTTTGGCTCAAGTGTTTCACTGTTGAATTGCATGGCCGCATTCATGAAATCACTGTGTATTTCCGAATAGCGCTTGATTTCACCATAATGGGTGGTCGCAACGGTTATGCAGCCCCTCTGATAAAATTCCTCAAGGATGGCAATCGCCAATGCGGCTCCTTCATTCGGTTCCGTTCCGCTCCCGATTTCATCGAACAGCAGCAAGGAGTTATTGGTTAATGCCCCCATGATTTCCGAGATGTTTTTCATATGCGATGAAAACGTGCTCAGTGCATTTTCAATGCTTTGATTATCACCGATATCGACGAATACCTGATCGAAGACGGCAAGCTCCGTTCCTTCTTTCCCGGCAACATGCAGCCCTGACATGACGGCCAATGTAAGGATGCCGATCGTTTTCAGGACGACTGTTTTACCCCCTGCATTAGGGCCTGTAATAATCAAGCTGCGATAGTCCTTCCCGATTTCAAAATCCAAAGGTACGCTGTCCTGCGGCAAAAGGGGATGTTTACAGCCCTGTAATTTAATATAACCGTGATCATTGATTTTCGGTTCGATTGCATCCATGCTTTTACTGAACTTGGCTTTTGCGAAGATCATGTCATATTGACTGATTAACTCGATGTTTATCTTGATCGGTTTCAGCTGTTCGAAAACCGTTCCGGATAATGTGGCCAAAAGTTGATACTCTTCCATCGATTCCTCCGCTTTTAAACTGGCCAATTCTACATTCAATTTCGTCACCGAGGCAGGTTCGATGAACACGGTAGCCCCTTTTGCAGATACTTCCACGATCGTTCCCGCCACTTGATTTTTATAGGAGGCTTTGATCGGAATTGTGTAGCGATCATCCTTTTTACTGATGAAAAATTCCTGAATGAACTCTTTATTGGCTCCGCTTTTCAAGAACTTATTCAGCCGTTCCTCTATTTTACTTTCTGTCTTGATGATTTGGTTCCTGATCCGTTTCAGGTCCTTGCTTGCTTCGGAAACAACAGCATTTCCTTTTATGGTGAATTGGATTTCTTCTTCAATGCTCCTGAATTCAGTCATGGACCGGGCATAGGAATGCAGTGTTGGTGCAAAGAACTCTTTATCGGTCATGAATTTCCTGATATTCCTGCAGCCTCTTAAGAAGTCTGCTATCGCCACTAACTCTGACGGCTCCAAAATCATTCCTTTTTCCAGTTTGTCGATATGGAGTCCAATATGTGAAATGCCTTTCAAGGGAATATGGCTTTCCGCATTCAATAAGTTCCTTGCCTCCGTTGTCTCGTTCAAACGATTTTTAACGACTTTCAAAATGCTGCTCGGCTTAAGCTGATCCAACAACGCTTTTCCTAAACCGCTTACGCAATGGTTTTTCACCATTTCCTTGAGTTGGATATATTGTAATTTTTCATAGGTCATTGTATTCATCCCATGATCCTCCTTGAATGAGTGAGTGATTAAAATTCCCGAATCCAAAAATGCCCGCAATGGTCCCCCTACCTTTACAAATGAACAAGCCATTTGAGTAGAAAGCTCCTGCGGGCATCGGCCTTATCCATGGATAAGTACCTAAAATCGATAACAAATTGGGCAGCTCGAATAGACCTGCGTACACAAAAAAGCATGATAGGACAAATCCCACCATGCTTTTCGCCGTAACACCTGCATGTTACACGATTTATGGAAAAGGAAGCAGTCTTAAGGTAGGTATTCACAATGCAGAATTGCACTGTGAAAAGGCATACTTAATCCACTGACATACCAGTGATTAAATACCTTATTCAACTAAATTAGTTGATACCTACTCCCGACATAAAACACCACACCTTTTCTTAGATTGGAACTAACATACCATATCAGTAAGAAATAGTCAATTCTTTTTTTGCCATCCTTCGAATCTATTCATGTAACCAAGGGGGTATTGGCTTTAACAGCCATAATGCTTCAGTAACTCCCCTTTTCAGTTCTGAATATTTACATTAGAATTGGGGTATGATATCCTTATATTAACATAAACTAAAAACACCCCCATGCTGGTAACATGAGGGTGACAACTGCAAGAGTGAGCGATCACTTTTCTAAACAATTTAATCTTGGTCAGAAGAAGAACCACTGCGATCTTGCGAGGATGAGTGGTTCTTTTTCCTTTTCCTGGTGAACGCAGACAGGATTAGACTGGTTGCTACAGCAACAAATATCTCTTTACCCATATCTGTAATTAAGTTCAATAAGAAATGCATCATACGGTCACCCCCTTTCCCATCTATAATTAGATGGAAAAGCAAAAAAGTGACCTCCCACTCTATCCTCAGTTGTCCCTCTATTTTATCATATCTTTGACGTTATGGAAAATATATGAAAATAAATAGTGATATTAAGAGGATTTATTCTAGCTCAGATTATTCCCCTTTATTTACAAGTGCAGCTAACATTTGAACATCTCTCCTAATTAGCTAGATATAAATGACGATAAGCCGTCCTAATGTGACCGTTTTAATTAGCTCAATTTTCTATTGATCCACTTAAGTCATTAAGAAAAGGGGATTATCCAGTGGATAATCCCCTTTTCGGTTTAAGCTTCATCACTCATTATGAGAGGGACTGTTTTCCCTTCATTCACGTTGATCAATCCATGGTCGGTTATTTTCAGGGCCGGACTGACAGGAAGCGATAAGGTGCTTAATGACATGATGACATTATAATGTTCGTAGCCTAACGATTTAAGTGCATCTGTCAGGTGCTGAACCTGCCTTGATACGATGTCCATTGGCTCTTCGGAAAGGATCCCCCCTACCGGAAGTGGAATCATGGATAGGACCTTGCCGTCTTCAACACAGCAGACTCCGCCTTGCTTCCTTATTACTTCGTTCGCGGCCATCATCATATCCTGCTTATTATGGCCAATCACCAGGAGATTATGGTTATCATGCGAATAGGTTGTGGCGACCGCTCCACGCTTCAAAACATCGCCGGTGATCAACCCGTGCGCCCGATTACCGTTTTTCCCATATCTTTCGAATGTGGCGATCAACCCATAAGGGCTTTCTTCCCAGCATAATTGACCATTCTTCCCATCTAAATGATCATGGGTTTCAGATGTGAAAGTAGAACCATTCTGCACGTTTATGATCCGGCACTTGCTGCGTTCAAGCTGTTCCGGTATTGTGATGGTAAAATCGTTTTCCGTAAGTTCGGCAAGCTTCACGCTTTGATAGAAATGCCCAGGAAATTGTCTTTCCTTCACTTCTTGCACATATGGCCGTGAAGATTCATAAACGAGCTCACCTGTTTTGTATACTTGTTCAATTCCAAATGTTTCCAAGTCCGATAACAGCAGGAAATCTGCCGTTTTTCCAGGTGCAATGGCGCCCCGGTCATACATCCTCATCCGCTGTGCAGGTGTATAGGTGCATGCATATATCGCTTTTTCCGGAGTCATCCCCATTTGAATGGCTTTCTTTAAAAGGACATTCAGATGTCCCCTGTTTTGGAAAGAGTCGGTCATGACATCATCGGTGACAAAGCAGAAATGCTCATCCACCTGATTTTCCTTCAAGTAATCCATCACTTCTTCAGTCATTGATTTTTCTTGAATTTCAATGAACATCCCGGCAGCGATCCTCGCATCCATCCCTTCCACGGTCTGGTGTGTATGGTCTGAATTCACTCCGGCATAAACAATCTTCTGCAAATCCAAGTCGAGCAGCTTTGGAACGTGCCCCTCTATGATCAGATCTGGATAACGGGAACGGATATGGGACAAAATCTTATTCGTTTTGCAATCCGGGTCGGTTATGACCTCATAGTAATTCATGATCTCGCCGAGACATTTAATGTCCTCCGTTTGCATCAATTCATCTATATCATCTATTTCGATAGAACCGCCTGTTGTTTCCATCGATGTGGCAGGAACGGAACTCGGGATGGCATAAAACATGTCCGCTACGCAATCTTTACTCGCTTTGATCATTTCCTTTACACCGGAAATTCCGAAAACATTGGCCATTTCATGCGGCTCCGGCACGATCGTCGTCACGCCATTCTTGATTAACCCGTAGGAAAAAGTCGCAGGCGTCACCATCGTACTTTCAATGTGGAGATGGATATCGATCAGGCCTGGAACCATATACTTCCCCTGCCCATCGACGATTCGATCCGACTCGAAGGCATCCAATTCCCGGTCTCCAATATAATAGAACTTTCCATCCTTGATGGCTGCATTCCCTTTAATGAATCTTTTAAAATAGCTGTTAAACACGTTGATATCTCTTACAAGCATATCCATTCGCATAACTTACCCTCCTAAGCTAGTCAACAAGCACCATCTGGTTTTTCGGAATTTCAAGGATGATTTCCTGACCCGTACGGTAGGATTCCGCCATTTCCTTGTTCACGGTGAAATCCCCTATTGGAGTTTCAACGACATATTGATAGCTTCTTCCCAGATAGGTACTTACCTTAACCCGGCCAGATACACTATTTTCCTGAACAGCTCCAGTGTTATCTTTTTCCCTGATCAACAGATCGTCCGGCCTGATGGCTCCTACTTTTCCCGTTGTATTGGTCATCTGTGCATCCTTGTGCAGCACAAATGAATATCCGGATTTGTTCAGTTCCATTTTACCGTCATGATCTGTCCGCTTATCGAAGTCAATGAAGTTCTTGAAGCCGATGAAGTCTGCGACAAATTTGGTTTCAGGATATTTGTAAATGGTTGCAGGATCACTAAGCTGCTCGATGATCCCTTTATTCATGATCGCCACCTGGTCGGATATCGAAAAGCATTCTTCCTGGTCATGGGAGACATATACCGTTGTAATCCCCAGCTCTTGTTGGATACGGCGAATCTCGACCCTCATATTCACCCTTAAGTTGGCATCAAGATTACTCAATGGCTCATCAAATAATAGGATGTCCGGTTCAATCACCAGCGCCCTGGCAATCGCAACCCGCTGCTTTTGGCCTCCGGAAAGCTCTTGGGGATATCTCTTTTCAAACCCTTTTAAATTGACGATTTCGAGCACATTCATTACTTTTTTTTCGATTTCACTTTTAGAAATCTTTCTCAGACGGAGACCGAATGCAATATTATCGAATATCGACAAATGCGGAAATAATGCATAGTTTTGGAACACAAAGCCAAAATTCCTCTTGTTGACGGGCACTTTCGTATAGTCCTTTTCCTTGAATAAAAACTTCCCTTCGTTCGCCTGTAAAAACCCGGCAATTAAACGCAGGGTAGTCGTTTTCCCACAGCCGCTCGGGCCAAGAAGGGATACCAGTTTCCCTTTTTCAATCTCAAGATTGAAATCTTTTAATATATTCTGTTTGTTATATGCTACAGATATATCTTGTAAAGTGAATAAAGCCATCCATCATTACCTCCTTATCGTTTTGTGAAATAAGACAATCCCATGAGCCGTTCTACTATAAACATGAAGAAAGCCGTTATGAACATGAGTAATACGGAAATGGCCGAAATGGTAGGATCGAAGTAGTTCTCTACATACGTCAGCATCTGAATCGGAAACGTACTTACCCCAGGCCCTGTCATATAAACTGAAATGTCTACATTATTGAAGGATTCCAAGAAGGCGATCATGACTGCCGCAAGAATTCCTGATTTTATATTCGGGAGGACGACTGTAAAGAATGTGCCCAATTTACTGGCTCCGAGACTCTCCGCCGCTTCTTCAATGGAAAAGTCAAAGTTTGATAAGCTTGAAGAAATCACGCGGATGATGAACGGAAGCATAATAACAGTATGTCCCACAAACAGGGCCGCATAAATCGGAAGCTGATAAGCCCCCACAATATAACGTAAAAACGCAAAGCCGAGCACAATTCCCGGTATTAATATGGGAGAAACGAAAAATGCATTAATCACGCTTTTCCCTTTGAAATCAAACCGGCTTAGTGCATAGGCAGCCGGCACTCCCAGTAACAGTGCCAAAAGGTTGCCTGCCAGTGAAACAAGGATGGACGTTTTAAAAGCGACCAAAAACATTTCCACATTAAAAATATTTTCGTACCATCTTAAAGAAAACTCTTCTGGCGGGAACTTCAAAATATTTCCGCCTTCGAATGACGTAACGGATATGATAAGCAAAGGCCCTAGTAAAAAAAGGAACACCAGGAGAGTAAACAGGGCCAATCCTCGATTTTTTTCCTGCATACACCTCTACCCCTTTGGATTTAATTTTTTTGCCAAACCATTCATGATCGATATGATTAGGACTGTCACCGCAATCATTATGGTAGCGACAATCGATGCCACTTGCCATTCGTTCAAAGTAATCGCGTTTTGGTAAAGAAATGTCGAAATGACCCGCTGTTTCCCGCCTAATAAAGCAGGCGTTGTATAGGCCGTGAAGCTCCCTACAAAAACAAGGATGCTGCCAATGACCAAACCAGGAACCGAAAGCGGGATGACCACTTTCGAGAATACGGCCAACCTTGATGCTCCAAGGCTCTCCGCCGCTTTTAATAAGTCAGTTTCGATGTTCTCCATCACACCCACCAGCGTCACGATGATCAATGGCAGGAATAAATGGACCAATCCGATGATGATGGCAGTAGGCGTGTACAAAATATCCAGCGGCTTTTCAATCAAGCCCATGCCCATGAGCAATTTATTCACCACACCGTTTTTACCGATGATCACCATCCAGCTGAATGAGCGGACCACAGGGCTTGTCAATAGCGGGAAGATCGTCAGCAAAAGCATGATGGCTTTTTTTCGTTGTTTCAGTTTTGAAATATAATAAGCTGCCGGAAATCCTAATAGAATGCAAATGATTGTCGTGAAGAGACTCACCCTAAGTGTCGTCAGCAGAATTTCAATAAAGTATCGATCTTGGAAAAAATCGAGATATCCTTGTATGGAAAAGCCGCCGCTTTCATTAAAAAATGTCGTGCCAATCGTCATTAGGATCGGAATGATCATGAAAATCGTTAAAAATAGAACGCCCGGAAACAGCAACAGGTATAGATAGCGTTTTTTCACCTCGGAACCCCCTGTTCGTATGATTTATGAATTGATTATGCGAATGAACAGGTCGAAAAACGCTTCTGCATCGACGTCCAGACAAACATGCGCATTTGGCGGCTTCATCAGCCTATTTTGAAAGTCGCAGACCATCTGTCCGTCACAAAGCTCACTCTTTGTTTCAACATCCACATAATAATCTTCTCTGGTGACAAGATCTTCTTGCAAAGCAATGGCTACAGCCAATGGATCATGCATCGCACAGGCCCATATACCGTTACGTTCAAAATACCTTTTCCGATAATCTGATGTACTTTCCCTTATATAGTCGGCAAGTTCAAGGTTTTGAATCAGTTGGATATGTTCTTCACCCAATAGAACCTTTCTCGTGACATCAAGACCAACTTGCGTGATGGATGTGAATCCCGCCTGTAATACGATTTTGGCTGCTTCAGGATCGACATACGTGTTATATTCAGAGGTTGGCGTGACATTGCCAACCCCTTGAACGACTCCGCCCATGAAAATGACTTCTTTAACGAGCTTGGTGATTTGCGGACATTTTTTCACCGCTAATGCCAAATTCGTAAGAGGTCCCGTCATGACAAGCGTCACTTCACCTGGAAAATTCAAAATGGAATTGATGATGAAATCAGAAGCAAATCCATCATCAGGCCGCTTTTTGACTGGCACATCCTTCAAGGCTCCGCCAATCCCGTCTTCGCCATGGACCCGGTGTTCAAAAAAGGGGCTCCTGATAATTGGTCTATCTGCCCCCTTTATGACTGAAATGTCCTGTTCACTCAATAAATCCAATATTTTGCATGTATTCAATGTGGCCGTATCAAGTGATACATTCCCGTTCACCGTTGTTACCGCCAATATGTCGAATTGACGGCTTTTAACAGCAAGAATGATCCCGATTGCATCATCTATTCCAGTATCCACATCAAGAATCATTTTTTTCTTCATCAAGCACACCTCGTTTCTTTCTTAGTGTGTAATCTCACGATTCCAACGATCGATCCATTGTTTAGAGTCCTCATTTACATACTTCATGTCCAATACACGGAGGCTGTTAATGACGTCATCTCCATAGGTTAAGCCTTTCGCTTCCGTTTTAGAGAGCTTGACTTCCGTATTGACAGGAGAATCCACTTTCGCTTTCGCTGATTTTTCCTGAACTTCCTTGCTTAAGATGTAATTCATGAATTCGCCGGCCAATTCTTTTTGATCGCTGGCTTTAACAATATTCACCGTATTCATCACTGCGTAGCCGCCTTCTTCAGGGGAAATGAACTTAGCATTGGGAACGGCTTCCTGTAAATCGCCAAAATACATTTCCATGATCGGGCCTGCAGCGATCTCCCCTTGCGAGAACATGTTGACGAACTCTGATGTTTGCCCATATTCCTTAACCGCATTCGGCATGATCTTTTTCATTTGATCGAAGGCTTTATCTTCATTGAACTCTTTACTTCCGCTAACTTTTGAAGCGGCATCCAAAAACATCGGTCCAGTTGTTGAAGTGATGGATGGGATCGTGATCTTCCCTGCCAAATCCTTGCTCCAAAGATCTTTCCAAGAGGTGATCGGTTTACTCACTTCATCGGGATTATAGGCAATTCCAAATTGTGCAATCGTATAGGCTGGTCCAAAGTCATCGCCATTCGGTGCTTTTGCTTTGTCGTATATATTATCAATATTCGGAATTTTGCCATGGTCGACTTTCTCAAATAATCCTTCATCGATGCCCTGCTGTGCATAGTAGTCGGATAAATAGATAACATCCACATCGCTATTCGCTTGGCGTACTTTGTTCAATCGATCTGCATTATTTCCTGAATCAACAACAATCTCTACATTATGCTTCTTTTCAAATGGCTCATAAACTTCCGGACGGAAGAAATCATCGGCGAATCCCCAAGTGGAAACGACTAATTTGGTTGGTTTTTCCTTCCCACCCTCTTTTGAAGAGCATGCAGCTAAAACTAATGTGAAAAGTGATAACATCATCAATATTTTTTTCATCATCCAAACCTCCAAGTTCATATTGTTTAAAATTTCCTTTTTACTGATATAAATGTAAAAAAAGACAATCTTAAATAGAATTGAAATTCTACCCAAGATTGTCTTTTCTTTGTAAACAAAGTTAAAACTTATCATTTGGTTCTCTAGTGGCGTTCCCTCCAGATAAATCCGAAGTGAAATCCATTTATATGATTACTTAATTTTTTCCTTCAAAACAATATTGGTGAATGCCAGCTGCGTCGCTGAGTCATAATCCCTCAGGACAGCTTCAATATCCCAATTTGTTTGCGTTTCCAGCTTTTGTTTCAATTTCTTTTTATAAAGCAGGGACATATGAAAGTCAACCTCCTGCTTCAGGCTGGGAACTTCCCCTTCCAAAGCTTCAGAGCGCGGGGCACGTCGATGTTTGGCCTGAAATGTAATCACATTCTGCTCAACAGTAACCTTCAGCAGCGTCGTACCAAAGCCGAACAATTCCTTCGATACCTCATTATACATATGAGAAAGCAATTTCTTCGTTTCGTTAGAGTTTACCGGTAAGATGACTATCACCTGCCAAACTATCGTTTGAGGTAATTATATATACTTTTTTTTAATTGCACAAGATAATATTCGGATTTCGCACAAAAAAAATGTTTTTTTTTATTAAATAGTACATTTACTCTCCAATACACGAATTATAAAAATAAGCATAAGGAGATTTCAATATATTCATATAACTTTATATCAGCCAACAGACAGCCAAGCGAGCTCCTGTTTTGAAAACTTTTTCAGAGAATTGAGCGCAGGATTGAAAACAATTGATATAACCTTGCATCTCATTGAAAACGCTCTCACAGAGATTTAATATAACTAGTATAGAGCGATAAAAAATAGAGAGTATCAAAGGCTCGTTATAATGAGGGAGGAATTATTATGAAGAAAGCTTTTGAGAAAGCGCAGCAGTTCGGTAAATCTTTTATGCTCCCGATAGCCGTTTTGCCAGCGGCCGGTTTATTGCTGGGAATTGGCGGTGCGCTTTCCAATCCAAATACAGTTGAGGCCTATCCTTTTTTAGACTTTGCTTGGCTGCAGGCCATTTTCACGATCATGAGTTCTGCAGGAAGCATCGTATTCGGCAACTTGCCGGTCATTTTTGCCGTAGGTGTTGCAGTAGGCTTGGCACGTTCGGATAAAGGGACCGCTGCACTGGCAGCCATGATCGGCTACTTCGTCATGAACAGTTCGATAAATGCACTGCTTCAAATTAACGGGGAACTTGCCAAAGAGAATTTGGCAGGTGCCGGACAGGGAATGGCGGTCGGGATCCAAACACTGGAGACCGGTGTGTTTGGCGGTATCGTAGTAGGTGTCGTCGCCGCATTTTTGCACAATAAATATAATAAAATTCAGCTTCCGCAAGTTTTAGGGTTTTTCGGTGGTTCCCGTTTCATTCCGATCATCGTTTCCTTCGCATCCATCTTGGTTGGAGCCGTGCTTTTTATCGTGTGGCCTTATTTCCAGCTTCTCATTAACCAATTAGGTGCGCTGGTAACGAGCACAGGTACGATCGGGACTTTCTTTTACGGATTCATATTACGGATGCTCGGGCCGTTAGGGTTGCACCATATTTTCTACCTTCCCTTCTGGCAAACAGCATTAGGCGGAACGATGGAGATAAAAGGGCAGATTGTAAGCGGGACCCAGAATATCTTCTTTGCGCAATTGGCCGATCCGACTACCGTCAAGTACTATGAGGGTGTTTCCCGGTTCATGTCCGGACGGTTCATCACGATGATGTTTGGTTTACCCGGCGCGGCACTGGCCATTTATCACTGCGCTAAACCTAAAAATAAGAAAGTCGTGGCCGGCTTGCTTCTTTCAGCTGCCTTGACCTCTTTCTTAACAGGCATAACCGAGCCTCTTGAATTCAGTTTCTTATTTGTCGCCCCGATCCTTTATGTTTTTCATGCCTTGTTTGACGGACTTGCCTTCATGATGGCAGATATATTCAATATAACGATCGGTCAAACCTTTTCCGGAGGGTTTATTGATTTTACTTTATTCGGGATACTCCAGGGAATCAGTAAAACAAACTGGATTTATGTACTGCTCGTCGGCATTCCATGGTTTTTCCTATACTACTTCACTTTTAAATTCTTGATCAGGAAGAAGAATTTGAAAGTGGTCGGCCGTGAAGATGATGAACAGGCCGCCGTTACACAAGTAACCGCATCTGAAAGAACCCAGACCATCGTCAATGGTTTAGGCGGACAGGAAAATATCGATATAGTCGATTGCTGTGCAACCCGTCTGCGTGTCACGGTAAAGGATGAATCATTGGTGAAAGAAGACGTCATTAAACAAACCGGTTCAAAAGGCGTCGTAAAAAAAGGAAATGGCATTCAAATAGTATACGGTCCCCAAGTGACGATCATCAAAAATGAAGTGGAAGAATTCTTGGGTCATTAAGAACATAGATAACGATAAGGACGTGTTAAACATGCAACAGGTGCTGGATAAAATTCACAAAAGCTTAATTGTATCATGTCAAGCATTGGAGAATGAGCCGCTGCACAGCTCTTTTATTATGGGACGCATGGCCATTGCTGCCAAAGAAGGCGGTGCGAAATGCATCCGCGCAAACTCTGTAGCTGACATAATCGAAATCAAGAAAAATGTGGACCTTCCAGTCATAGGGATCATTAAACAGGTGTATGGACAAAACGATGTCTATATCACTCCCACCATGGCCGAAATCGATGCATTGATGGAAACGAAAGCGGAAATCATTGCGACGGATGCTACATCGCGGATAAGACCGGACGGTAAAACGCTAAAGCAGTTTTATGGCGAAATAAGAGCAAAATATCCGGATGTTTTACTAATGGCGGATGTATCCACCATTGAGGAAGCCATTTTCGCTGACGAATTAGGATTCGATATCGTAGCGCCCACTTTATTCGGCTATACCGACGAAACGTTCGGCCAGAAAATATATCAGGATGACTATGCTGTGCTCAAAGAGATCGTAAAAGCAGTGAAAAAAGCGAAAGTGATCGCGGAAGGAAATGTCATGACACCAGAAATCGCCCGCTCTGTATTGGATATGAATGTCCATGCAGTAGTAGTTGGCGGTGCCATTACCAGGCCGCAGCAAATCACTAAAAGATTCGTGGATGCTATCCAAGAATAGAACATTGCACATAGTAATGAAAAGACCCAGACTGGCAACAGTTTGGGTCTTTTTTGCGATTCACGGCTCCTCAGGTTATTGACGCCGCCAATGGATACATTAAACTATGAATACATATAAGAAATTTGAAATGGGTGATCAAATGGAATATCTCGCAGAAAACCTCATATATGGCATTGAGTGCAGCATGGACAAATTCACCAAAACAGAAGAAGAATTGGCCAATTACATTCTGCAGCGCCCTGAAGAAGTAAGTCAGTTAACCATTAGTCAAATCGCTAAAAAGCTTCATATTTCACCTGCAACCATTACGCGTTTTTGCCAGAAATTAGCCTTTTCCGGGTTCAATGAGTTCAGGCATGAGTTAAAAAGGTTCGTGGATCTCCGAAATACACCGAAAAATATGAAGAACATCAAGCAGGTGGATTACTTCGCTAAACTGTATCAAGATCACTTAGGTATCATTGATAATACCTTTCATATAACCACATATGACGATATCCAAAAAGCCGTATCTTACCTTACACAGGCAAATAAGATTCATGTTTATGGAATAGGGAGTTCAGGTATAGCGGCACAGGAGTTCAAGTCAAAGTTTTTCCGTATCGGCTTAACTGTTGAAGCTATTACAGATCCCCACCAGTCAATGATGGATGCAGCTTTAAGTAACGAGAATAGCGTTGTCATCGGCATTTCCATTTCCGGAACAACGAAAGAAGTGATTTCTGCAGTTAAAATCGCAAAGAGGCAAGGCTCACGCATCCTGATCTTTACTGGGGATAAGAATTCCGAGCTCTCAAAGCTTGGCGATATATCGCTATTGGTCACGAGCAAGAACAGCATGCATATGGGGCAAAACATCTCCCCATTGCTTCCGCTGCTATTACTTTTTGATTTAATATATACAGAGTTGGTCGCTAAAGATTATAAAAACAGGATAAGCATCAGGGAAAAGACTTTAAAGGTATTGACCGAGAACGACTGACTTTTGGCCGATCCGTAAAAAAGTACATGTACTTACCAATACACGAATCATATAAAAAACTGCATCTCCAATTGCTTGTAAGTTACTAACAATTGGGGTGCAGTCCATTTAAAGACGTCTTTTTTTTATGTTCCTTTTAAACTAAATTCCTTATTACTGGCATGGAACGTTCTTGGAGGCTCTCGGAAAGAAGGCTATACGCAACTACCTTATTCTTGTACTGTTTGACTACATCCACGTGGTCGTTGTAAATGTACACAAATAATCGAACATCATTTTTTCCTCTTTTAGTATCAATCATTATTGGAATCCCACTGTTCTCTGGATGTAAAAACAATTGCTCGTTCCCTGGAAATATATGATTTTTTTTCAAAAACTTAGCTTCGTTAAAATAATCAATTACTTGAATTTTGTCTTCACCTTCCAAACGTTTTCCATCAAAGGTTACGATTGCATTCGCGCCACTAATTTCTGAATGTATTTTAAATTTACTCAGAATCCAATTCACTGCATCGGTTGGAAGGCAGGTAACTAATAATTTAAGCAAACCTAAGATAATTGTCAAAATCAATACAGGCACTGTCATATTTCATCATCTCCGCTACTTTATAATTTAATGATTGGCTGTTTTTGAATGATTTGTTGCTATTTACCAAACAAAGCGATGTGGTTGATTTCCCCTCCAGATGCTCGCTTTTTAGCGGGGCGGGCGGTGAGCCGCCTCGGCGTAAATGCCTATGGGGTATCAACTGTCCCGCTGCTCCCGCAGGAGTCTCGCACTTGCGCTCCAATCAACCTTAAATCGTTGCGTTTTAAAAACAACAATCTTTACGAAATGAGCCTAATGATTAAATGAAAGAGACGGTCAGTTTTTCTTTGTAGTGACTGTCAAACTCTTCATTTCGGCTTACAAAAGCTATTTTTTTTACGAATCAATCAGATTCTTTTCGTTCACATTTCCGTCACATATGTGAACAAATTCACAATTTCCCGCAAATAGAGCATGTCTTGTAAATCACTCGTACAAAACACTAGCTTTATATAATTAAGCCTATATTTCTATACATTTTGATTTGCTATTATAGCAATCATTCACATAATATCTTAGGCTAATTTTATTACGAAGTAGATGATGCCCACAGTTAATATTAGGGCAAGACCCATATAAATGTAACTAAGGTTCAGCAAATTCCCTCTCGTTGCTGCAGAATAATCACTATCACTCTTCCCCGCTAACGAAAGGGTGCCAACCAGGGCAACTAAACTAATGGCTACTACTAATATTACACTTATCGTCATGATCCAACGCCTCCTTTACTTCCTTGAGCCATTTCAAATTATTCCGATTCTCATCGCATATCGCAGTGTATCATTCCTAATTGGCATGTCAAAATTAAATTGCCCAGGTTGATCGCTCATCGTAAATATATTAGAAAACCCTACTTCTCTATAATAAAAGAACAGCCAATTTTAGGGCCATCCAATCAAGTGAAATTTCCACCATCCACTTGCTGAATTCTCGTTAATATACATAGAAAAGGGCAAAGCGCCTCTGAAGGAACGGCTAAGATACCACGCCTTGTGGTAACTCCAGACCTAACTTGCTTCCTCGAAAAAGACAAAAGTTCGTCGAATAACGTAACTTTCATCAAATGATGTTCCTGAATCAACTGACCCAAAACAACACCTTTAACTCCTCGGGTATGGTTATCATTTAGATGTGGATTTCCACTCCAGGCACTCGCTTTCCGCGGGCGGTCCGGGAGCCTCCTCGGCGCTCGCCTGCGGGGTCTCCCTTTGACGCGCTTTTCTAAGCAGGAGTCTCGTACTTTAAGTTCCAATCAACTGGAACGTTTTTTAAAAGAACCAGCTGCAGGCCGGTCTCATTCTGAACCATGTTCTAGACTAGGTTATCCTTCATGTTTTTTTCCTGTAACACTTATTGGATTGAAGAAATTTGCGACACTCCTGCCGAATTACTGGCTAGCCGAGACACCACAGGCGCTTACGCCGAGGAGGCTTGGCAGACAGTCGGCGGAAAGGGAGTGGATTTCTGAAATCACCGGAACCTTTTAATAAAAAAAACTGCAGGCAAACCGAACCAGTTTGTCCACAGTATGAATATGAAAGCATATGATTATAAACTTTTTACAGCCTCTGCAAACCTTTTGATGCCTTCGTGAATGGAATCCTCATTTTCCCTTGCAAAAGTAAAGCGTACATATTCCTTATTTGTACCTAAGGTTGAACCTGGAACGTATATGACTCCCCTTTTGATGGATTCCTCCAGTAACTTTATTTCGTTCAATGGCACCCTAAGCTTACACCACAAATGAATTCCACCATTTGGCGAATAATACTCAACTTCTTTATGCAGGAATTGTTGAAGACTCGAAACGATTGCATCCCTTCTTTTTTCCAGTTGCTCCCTTAAGTAGGTAATATGGGCAGGAAAATACTCTGAATCCAAAAAATCATTTGCAATCCATTGAGTGAATGAGCCATGGCCGAAATCAACCTGCTGCTTAGCATCAGATAGTCTCTCTATAACGGATTTAGGTCCGATAATCCACCCAATTCTTAAACCGGAAGCAACAATTTTTGACAATGAGCTTATATATAAAACATTTCCGTTGTTATCCATCGATTTAAGAGTGGAAATTTCTTCACCGGCAAAGGAAGTTAAACTATAAGGATCGTCTTCTATGACCGGTATTCCATAATCGGATGAAAGTTCCAGAATCCGTTTGCGGCGGTTGATATGCAGGACAGTTCCTGTAGGGTTTTGAAATACAGGGTTCAAAAAAATCATCCTGATCCGGTGTTTTTTATGGAGTTCCAATAAATCCTCCGGGTTGATGCCATCTTTATCAACTGGTAAAGGAAAAATCCTTAGCCCCGCGGATTGAAAGATGGGAAGGTTGTAACTATATGATGGATCTTCCATTACAACGGCATCTCCTGGCTTTAACAAGCATTGGACCACCAGATGCAGGGCCTGCTGTGCACCAGAAGTAATGAGTACGGAAGATGGATGCGTGTCAATTCTCCTATACTGTTTAACATGATTGGTTATCGTTTCCCTCAAAACCGCATTGCCCTGTGGGTGATCATAACCCAAACTGCCAATGAAGGACCTATTGGAAATGATTTCACGTAAGGATTGGACTGGAAATAAGTCTTCTGAAAGCTCCCCGCTAGCTAAGTTAATAACTTGATGCCCTTCCGTCTCTTTACGTATTCTTTGGGTTACTGGCATATTGGGCAAAAAAGAACCCGCTTCAATATATCGATTCCAGCTAGGTATACGTTTTCGTGTAACTCCCCAGATATCCTTGCTGATCATCGTTCCGCTTCCTTTTATTCGTTCAACCAGTCCATTTGCTTCCAATTCATCATAAGCCTTAACAACTGTGCTTCTGTTAACTCCCAGTTCACTAGCCAAGAAGCGTTCAGACGGTAGCGGCTTATCCAATAAAAATGTTCCATCAGCAATGCCACTCTCGATGTAAGCTGCTATTTGTTTATATAAAGGCTTCTTGGATTTTCTGTCAATTTTCCATTCCATAAGCTACATCCTTTAAAATGTTTAGTTAAAAGCGTACTACATTATGAACTTTATATACTTATTCATTCCCAAAAGCAGTAAAACCTTATAATTCAGTATAATCTTCAGCCGGGAGTATTGCACTTTTAGGTTGGAAGCTATACCATTTTTCAAGTTCCAGTTTTTTATTAAGGCTGTTTTCGCATACTTTGTTGCCATTTACCAAGTAATGCGGTGTGGTTGATTTCCCCTCCAGATGCTCGCTTTTTAGCGGGGCGGGCGGTGAGCCTCCTCGGCGTAAACGCCTGTGGGGTCTCACCTGTCCCGCTGCTCCCGCAGGAGTCTCGCACTTGCGCTCCAATCAACCTTAAATCGTTTCGTTTTAAAAACAACAATCTTAACGAAAAGACCCTTTATTAATAATGGGATTTTCCTCATTTAATAGAAACGGCCTTCATTCTTTAAAAGGAATGAAGGCTATAATTACATCTTTAACTATGCAGACTCCCCTTCAGCCAAGGGCGATCATGATAGTGTCCGATCGGGATTTGGATCAGGCCCGTTTTCCTTTGCGGACCGCCTATCTTGTAAAGTTCATCACACATATTCACATCAAAGCCGAGCAGCGGGTGTCCGTTCATTCCGAGGGCTGACGACGCTAGCAGTAATTTCTGAACGAGCATCCCCGCTTCCATTTGCTGGATGCGGTATCCTCTATATCCAAGTTGCGTTTTGGAATAATCCCGCTCACCAACTACATGTATGCAGATCGGCACTTGCTGAAAATTCATGATATCGAGGGACATTCCGTATTGCAATAGGAGCCTCTGATCTCCTGATTGTATCTGTCGTAATGAATGTGTCGTGCTGTCGTAATGGTATGCACCATCTTGAATGTCTTCCACATTATACAAACAAGCATATAATGAAACGCGATGTTCGTTGTTCTCGCTTTTTCCATCCAAGTCATTTCGATAGGAGAACGAAGCGGTTGCCTCCTGCAGGAGAGCAGCCAGTTGCCATTGACTGACTTTACCGAGTACGAAGTCCATTTCAGGTGAAAATCGCTTCCGGCAAACTGATGCCAAGTCATAGGACAACCGCTTCACGATAGGAAGGGCTACAATATGTCCTTCGGGCTTCGCCCCATTCTTCGGACTGATCCGCCGGAATGATTGGGTGGATTCGATCATGGATGCTTCATTCATTTTAGTCAGCATCGGAAATTCCCTGATTCTTCGCGACCGAACATAGTGTTGGGGCTGAATATCCGTCAATTCCAGCAATAATTCCGTTGAATTGACAGGCCGGTCCATACTCCTTTCTTCTCTAAATCTAAAAGAAGGTTCTTCCGATAAGGGGATCACAGCATACGTGCTCTCTTCCTCTTCCGAAAGCCCGAGCAGATGATTGATGGCCCGATCAAGGAATTGGAAGCACACCCCGGCTGCGATTCCAAACCGTTTCGCCACTTCGAGCAACTGTCCAAGAAGCACGCCTGCATCCAGACCTTGCAGACGGTATGAAAAGTTATTATATTTGTAGAAGTTTTTCCAAAACATCGTCGATACAAAAACGGTGCCAAAGCATGCGGACATATCAAAGGTTTCACCAAGAGCTTTTGTTATATATGAATCAAAATTCCCTTCCCGCAGCAAAACCAACCGGTGGTGTGCCGCATCATAATGGTATACACCAGCAGATAATCCCTCCAGCTTCAAGTACACGTACAATTCACTTGGATACAAAGCTCCGCCTGATGGCGGAAAACGCCGGAATGACTGCATGAGGTCCTCAGATTCCGAGGAACTCGGTACCTGACTGACTTGGGTCAGGCCATATGCATACCAGAGAAAATGACCGATTCCTTCGAGGTCCTGTTTTGAAGGTCCGCTGCACCCCTCGAGCGTCAGCGGCACCTCCAGTGATAGCGGAAAAACAGGCAAGTCACGGTAAAGCTTATACGTTAGCGGTGCATCATCCCAATCCACTTCCCAATCCGGCGGACTTGCCTTTTCGATATCAAAATGCAAATTGTGTAAAAATGCCTCTAGACTCATCCTCCAACCTCCTAAATCACCGCTTATGGAAAAGGATGCGGATGCGGATTGAGCTGTTCGAATTCAAGCGGCCGTTCAGCATATCCTATTTCCATCGGAACCCTCAGTATTCTCTCAAGCCCCGTTATGCGGGTAAGATGATGGCCGAATGTCATCGGCAGCATCCCCGGTATCAGCACTTTCACGCAATGTAATCCATTCCGTGCAATTTCCGGTGTCGTCTGACCCACCACGATCACCTCGAGTTGCAATCGGCGAAACTCCTGAAGGATTTCCTGCAAATCTTCCGTCAAGTCCGGATGGTTCACCTTTTCCCCGTATTCTTCAGCGAATGTTCGCATCGGGCGGTCATCATCCAGCAGAAACTGCAGCCGCTCTTCGGCTTGCGGTAAACCGTAAAGCATACCATGATCATCCATTTTCCGTACCAGTGAGGAATCATGCAGCATTTTCTCAACCTCATCCTGGTTCTCTTCCAATTTATCGTCAAGTGTCAGCATCATGCCCGCCAACTCGAAAACCGCGCTTTTCACAGCCCGGACCGGGTCCAGATGGGCCCCTGCGGCACAGATGATATTCAATCCTTTTTGTTTCCTGTTTTTCGCCAACGCCCATACGCTCGGGATACCATGTTCCATGGTCGAATTAAACAAATGGATATCATATCCCGCTGCCGCCCTCGCCCTGTCAATCATCAGCTCAAGTTCTTTGTCATTTGCTGAATATGGGTCAAGACGTGTGAGGGGCAGCTGCGCATACCAGGTCAGAAGAAACGAATCACGTTCGACCACTTCCATGATGCCGTAGAAAATGGCCTCCTCCAAACTTCCCCCTAAAGCACAGCCATTGGAAGTTTCATAGACAAATCCATGACCGCAGCCCAAGCTGTAATAGGAAAGCAATTCCGGGACCAAGATCGGCCGCTCTTGCAAAAATGAGTGGCCCCACACCCAATCTATCGAGCGGTCAGGATTAAACGGCTGAAACGGGAAATCCCGCTGTGCATAATTTTCCTTCGAGTGTACCCCTATCCTGATGGGATCGAGCGCAAAATCTTTAAGGTTGTTGTAACTGTCATGTATGACTGTCCGTTTACCGCGGGGCTCCATTCCGCAATACCTTTCCAATCCCTCCAATATGGCAGTCATCTCACTGACCGCATATGAGAGAGTACGGCCTGCCGCCCCCTCATCTCCTATGAACAAAGGCAAATTAACACTTACATCGGCAAATGGCGGCACAAGGTCTATCATTTTATTATTCAAGAAACCTGTGCGATGGTCCAGGTAATCCTTGGCCAGAACTTCATTCAGCTCCTCCATTGAACGGGTACGGTAACTGCCGGGACTGATCTTCGGACTTGGCTGCAACGAAATCCTGGCACGCTCCTTCGAGTCATCAGGTAATGCTGAGCAAACCGGACACAATGGATCTGGTAAAAATGAGTGCCACGAGCCATTCAGCGTTTTCAAGTTGATGATTGATACACACCCTTCCGAACGGGCGCCTTCCCCTTTCATCGCCTTCCTTACCTCTGCACAAATCAAGTGTGCCATCTGTAAAAGGCCTGTGCGTGATGCAGCCGCATCACGATCTATCCCCCCATTTTCCTCCAGCTGTTTGCGGATTCCCCACATTTCTTTTCGATCGCGCCCGGCCATGAGATGCCTTTGGTCCGCACACTGTGAGCAGCCAGGAACATCCGGGCGCACCAACGGACCTATCACTCCCTCTCCAAATGATACGAACCCCCGCAGCCATGGAATGCCCGCTTGCCTTATCACCTCTTCCGCCTTTAAATGGACGGCGGGATTCCAGGCATCTTGCAGCAGAAGGACCATAGCCGCCGTTTTCGGTATTCCTGCCTCGAAATCGGTTTGGCGATTCACCTGATATTGGCCGGACAGGTCCCCATGAACATGGTCGGCCAACACTCCTTCCCCGACAACCAATACGTCAGTTTTCACCCTGATTCCTCCTCTCGCAAGAACACCCCAAACACTCCTGCCATTTCTTCCTTCAAGAAAGGTTCCAGATTTAATTCGAAAACACAAATTCGCTTATTGTTCTTCTTCAAAACTTGAATGGCCGACTGTACTAGTTCGGAATTCCCTTTCACCCCGCATGAAGGAATCACAAGATTCAGGGGCATCTTTTCTTCCTCAAGAACAGGTGATGCCACTAAACCTGGAGCTGTTAAGCAAACCGTCTGATTTTGGACTTTCATGACGGCCTTTTGCAAGGCATTCCGTAAGGCGATCGTTACATTCAAACCGACAGCTCCGGACCAACCGTCGCTCGTTCCTGCCCAAACTACCGGGAAACCGGACACTTCCTCACCCAACGCGATGATCGGTTCTCCTTGAAGCCGGGTCAGCGCTTGTAGATAATATCTGCAGCGCTCATCTTCCACTTGAGCCAACTGCACCGTCACGAGTTTCTCCTGGTTGAACCTCTTATTGCCAAACTCTTTATCCAAACTGCTTTGCAATCCACGGCAAACACATTCAGCAAATGTTTCCCCTGCTCCGACACCGGACGATTCCTTTATATCGTCTGCCCCCTGAAGCGGTGGAAGAGTCGGGACGAGCTGGCTGAGAGTTCGGGATACATATGCTTCAACTCCTGCAAGACCGGCTTCCCTTCTCGCTTCCTCATGCGTCAGGTCTGAACGGATAATTTCGGGCAGCAGTTCGGCCGGACCGGACGACAGCGGATCAACAACCTGAACGCGGCATTGGGCCAACGGCAGCTGTTTTAAATCTCCCTCATCCCAACGATGAAAGATTCCGGATTCCGCGGATGTCAACCGGCTGAAATACATAAACACCTTCCCCGGCTCACTCGGGTCCGATTTCTGCTCGAGCCGTTGATCAAAATCTTCAATCCATGCAGCAGTCCCCTTTCCCGTCACTCCCGGATGGGGAATGAACGGATGCCATTTTCCCTCCAATGTATCCATATCCAACAGATAAAATTGATTGGCTTGTTCTGCAGTCGTAACGCCTGTAGCGTCTTTAAACCATTCGAATGCCATTATATTGGCTAACATCGCTCCGGCTGTGGCGGAAAAGGAAGATGGTGCCTGACCTTTTTCCAGCTCAGCTTGATGTAAACGATGCCAAGCGGACTCCCAACACCCCTTGGAATCCGGATGGACGAGCGGACCAGCCATGCCTACTTGATTGATGATCAATGCAGGAAACAGGATCTTCTTCCCTTGCCTGCAAACCGAATGAAGTTCTCTTAACTCCTCTATATCACCCTCTTGTGACACATATAAAATGGAGTCAAAAGGCTGCACGATCTCCTGCCATTCAATCTCTACTCCCTTTTCACGCACGACCTCCCCTATGGCAACCTCGTCGTCCGTCTTACGCGCATGTGTCACGATTTCATTCAATCTTTTTCTATTGGTCGGTACCGTGTCCGTAATGAAGATATGGAATGTCGGCAATCCGGTTTCAATCAGTGAGGACACCAATGAAAGGAACAATGGGCCAGAACCTATAGCCAACGCCTTTTTCTTTCGATAAGTTTCAAAACGGTAGGCCCCGGAATCGCCGCAGCTTTCCAGGAACTCGATTTGTGAAGCATACCTTTCAAGTACTTGATTCCTTAATTGATGGGGACTGTCCTGACTCACATCCCGAACAAACCCATTACCGTACAAAACCTCGGCAATTTCCATCACCCTGTTCCGGTATGGGCCAGGCAATCCGTCCGTCAACTCGCTTAATGTATGATTCCCGTTGAACATCGGTAATAGCTTTTCAATCCACTGTACGATCGAGCTGCCCTCCATACGGAACGAACTTATGTTATTCCTGAAATACACACCTCTGTTCGGTTCCGGAAGAAAAAACGTATCCCTTTTCACTTTTAAACGCATAGAAGGGGTCAAATTCACCATTCCGTTCCTCCTAACCCGATGCATTCTAAGTGCTGCCATTAGCACAGCACTTCACTTTAATCCTATGTACGACAATTTGTCCCTTATGTCTCATGCTATAAAGAAAAGTCCCTGCACATGCAGGGACTTCCTTTAGAAAACCTGGATACTTAACCGCCGCAACGTCCGCAACGACCGCCGCAACCTCCGCAGCGTCCGCATCCGCCACAGCGACCACAGCGACCACAGCGACCGCCGCAACCAAAGCAACCGAAGCACAAGAAACAGCCAAAACAGCCAAAGCAGCCACCCACACCAATGAATTGCCGGGACGAATCATCCAGATTGTACTGGTTTTGATCCCATGGAACCGGCTGAGTTACCTGGAAATCATCGACATTCAGATTTTGCAATTGATTTTGAAATTCATACATTTTATATAACCTCCGTTTTTTATTTATAAGGTAGTGCTTAGAACAGGAAACCGGAACGAAATGGTCAGGGAATAAAACCACGTCAAGTATTCCCTCCAACAAATTATGTCAGGGGAGTGGGCATTGCCACTTATTCAAAAGCCCATTTTTATTAAATCTTCATAAAACGGTTCAAGCGGAAACAGGATCATCACTTTATTAATGATGTGGCTTAGTACAAATGAAAAACTTCGAACAAAGCTGTAAGAACCTGGAACTAAGTTGGCAAACCCAGGATAGGAGATTAGCTTATCAACTCGAAAAGGGCTCCGGTGCATGTTAGAAACACAGAACCTCAATATCCTTTTTATAATGAATTACGATGCTACTCCAAACAATCAATTCATGAATTCAATCTCGCTTCGGACAAAAATAAAGCCCTTGCATTAACTTATACAAGGACTTTATTTACTCACTTTGAATTTTCTTTTGGTAAGTCTAATGTTGGAGTACGATCAAAGAAATTCCACGGTTTTAACATGGCGTGTACCCATTCTGTTGGCATCATTGGCCATTCTTCAGCTCGTGCTACATGAGTTGCACCTGTGGTCATCCATACCACATTATCTGTATTGTCAATGGAACCGTTGTCTGTCGAATATTGTCTTAATCCTGTATCTGTTTTGCTGCGGTTCGGATATTTACCTTCCGGATATCGCTCATCCGGGTCATAATTTGTGACCCACAACTGCTTGTCCATAAAGTTAACTCGCTTGAAAAGCCAATCATCATCACTAAATAAGGCTCCTTTGGCAATCGGGTGAGTGCCTCCTGCAAAAGGGATGATTTGATAGGAAACTGGATTTCCTACCTTATTCTCTTTATTAAGATTACTGAACAGTCGAATAGTGGAAGAATCAAATTTTTGAATCGACTCTTGCTCCGTCTTTACTGTTTTTTCTTCTGTTACCATAACACTTTTGCGTGGACCGCCCTCTTGATTTTTTTCTACCTTTGGATTAATTTCCATTAGGGAATTACTTTCGCCATCAACATCTAGGTCAAGCCTGAAATTGTAAATGTGCTGGTGTGTGGTCCCGACAATATTATTATCAAGCAAAGTACCATATTTTGTATCCTCTTTTGCAGTTTTGTCATGCATTGTTTTTGATTTAACACCTTTTACTGCTTCAATACCGGATGCTCCTACATCAATATTAATTACTCCATTTTGTGATAACTTCCAATCAAAGATATAATCATAGTTTCCTATTGTACTAACCCAGCGAACCACTAATTCGCGGCGTTCACGGCTTTGATTTTCTTCTTTAAATGTCGCAAGGTCGGCATGTTTATATTCTGGCCCCGCATATTGTTCAAATACTGCAATGGCATTTTTAATAACGTAAGGATTGCCCGAGTTATCTGCAATTGTTGCATCCAGCAGCACGGCGTTTTCTGGTACGTCAGCTCCAAGTTCTAGCGGTGCAGTTAATGTGCCCATTCCATATTCACCAGCATCCAAATAGGATTTGAAGTACCAGCCAACGTCAGGATCTCCGTAAGGAACTATCATCCCACCCAGCGATCCTTCATACATAATTTTTCTTTTTTTTCCATGGTCATCATAAGTAACGGTTGATAACACAGGTCCTACCCGGGTATCCAATCGCAAGTGGAAATCCCAGTTTTGCCAGCTAATCGTATTTCCTTTTATTTCATAGTTCTTGCCTTCAGGCTCGGTAATATTAAGCGGTTTTGCATCGGATTTCTTCTCATAATCTCTGCCATCATATGCGTTTAATTGCATCGGGATCGGAATGACACCTTCATCTTCTATTTTAATAACCGCTTTCTTTTCAAGATCTACAACAGCAACCAAATTTTCAATTGGATGCGCCCAAAAATTCCCATCCCCTGTATCCAAATAAGATACTATTTTCAATAGACGCTTATCATGCTCCAATTTATCTTCACCATCGAAATAACCTACTGTCAACGGGGTCGCAACGACCTTTTTAGGGTCATCTATCCCCCGTTTTTTTAGCGCTTTTGCAAAGTCTTCACTTGCTTCAATGGCTCCTTGAACAGTAGCAAAATCATCCAGAATAATCATGCCATGAACGCCGTCCATTTCATTCCATGAAACTAGTTTTTTTGATGATATATTCACTTCACCCTCAATAACTTGTTTGCCATTCAATGCAATGAACTCTGCTTTTCTTGTAAATGCGTTGTCTTTTTTCTCTTTATCGTAGTCCCACTCCCACACTTTCTTTTTATCGGGAAGCTTCAGTGTAATTTCTGTAAAACGAAGAGTATCTTTATATTTCCCTGCCTTTTTGATTACATTAACCACCGCTTTAATTTCTTTAGGAGTTAAAGGATCTAAAGGATGATAAGCTTGTTTTATTTTAGCTGTTTGCTTGATGTCAGGGAGAACTTCATTTACAAAATGATCAGTTACGTAGATTTTCTCATCTTTTTCTATCACGTTTGATTCAAGTGTAATCTCTTTTCCATTAATATACGCTTTATCGGAATCAGGTATTATTTTTATGACCGTATCATCTTTTTCGATGGTGATTTTTTTTGTGAAAAAACTCCAAAAATCAGATTTAACAGTTGCACCAGTACCTTCTAAAGCTGTTTCTAGCTTAATTAATTCCACTTCACCGCCATGAGCAGAAGCATTGTTATTATGAATTAGTGAATAAGGAGAGAATATGAAAGTTAGTGCAGTCATTACAATAATTGCTGCTTTGAAAGTTCTTTGCTTTATTTTCATAGAATGTTTCCTTTCATTTTTTATTTTGGCTGTTTTCGCATACTTTGTTGCTATTTACCAAGTAACGCGGTGTGGTTGATTTCCCCTCCAGATGCTCGCTTTCCGCGGGGCGGGCGGTGAGCCTCCTCGGCGTAAACGCCTGTGGGGTCTCACCTGTCCCGCTGCTCCCGCAGGAGTCTCGCACTTGCGCTCCAATCAACCTTAAATCGTTTCGTTTTAAAAACAACAATCTTTACGAAAAGAGCCTTTATTTTTAACTTTCATTAGCTAAATAATAGTCTTAGCCGCCGTACCAATTTAAGCCTTTTTCACCTAAATCAATCCATACACTCTTTGATTGTGTATACATATCCATGGCTTGGACCCCTAATTCTCTACCAAATCCACTTTGTTTCATTCCTCCAAAAGGAGTTGTACTATCTAGCATACTGTACGTATTCACATAGACAGTTCCCGCTTGGATACCACGCGCCATACGATGAGCTCTTTTTAAGTCATTGGTCCATATCCCTGATGCTAAACCGTAAATAGTATCATTTGCTTGCCGTAGAGCATCCTCTTCATCTTTGAAGCGAATAACCGACACAACTGGTCCAAATATCTCTTCACGCGCAATTGTCATTTCGTTGGTGACATCTCCAAAGATGGTAGGTGTGAAATAATATCCATTTTTCTTGCCTCTTTGGCCGCCTGTCACTAATTCCGCACCTTCTTCAAGACCAACCGCTACATACTTTTCAATCGTCTTTAATTGTTGTGCGGAAACTTGTGGACCCATTTGCGTTGTCGCTTCAAGGGGATTTCCTACCCGTATTGATTGTACTTTACTAGCAAAAAGATCCATAAATTTATCATAAATATTTTCTTGGACAAATAAACGAGAACCAGAAGCACAAACTTGACCTTGTGCAAAGTAAATGCCAAACATCGCTCCATTAACTGCATCTTCAAGATTGGCATCGTCAAATACAATGTTAGGTGATTTCCCTCCCAGTTCTAAAGAAACCGGTTTCAAGTTTTTTGTAGCTGCTTGCATGATTAAGCGACCCGTGTCCGTTGACCCCGTAAAAGCAATTTTATCGACGTCTGGATGAGAAGCTAAAGCAGATCCCACGGTTGAACCTGGACCGGGTACAATATTAATCACTCCATCAGGAATACCGACTTCTTGGAACAGTTTAGCCAGTTCTAAAATACTTGTTGATGTTTCTTTTGCTGGCTTAATAACAATTGTATTTCCAGCAGCTAAAGCAGGAGCTAATTTCCACATCGTCAGCATTAAAGGAAAGTTCCAAGGGACAATGGCACCAATTACACCTAATGGTTCTTTTAGTGTGTAGTTGAAACGATTGTGAGGCGATGCTAATGTATCACCTTGAACCTTATTTGCAAGTCCTGCATAGAACTCCAGTACATCTATGGTAGAAGGAAGAGCTATATGCTTGGTTTCATTGATTGGTAAACCATTATCTTTTGATTCAACTTCCGCTAAAAAGTCTGAATTCTCCCACATTTTCTGAGCTGCTTTATACAGAAGTCTACCTCGGTCACTAGGAGACATAGTCGCCCATGGTCCGGATTCGAACGCTTTTCGAGCTGCTTTAACTGCATGGTTTAAATCTTCCTCGCCCCCTTGCGAAACAAGGGCATGAACCTCTCCTGTGCCAGGATTAATCGATTCAAATGTTTCTCCTGAGAGTGAATCTGTCCATTTTCCATCGATAAATAGTTGATATTTTTTCATTTTCTCCACCTCTTATTTATTTTTTTGATAAAACTTCGAAATGACTAACCAACAATTTTGAAAAACATAGATAGCTAGGTTTCCTTAAAAGCTCCTAACTTTGTTTACACGCAGCGTTGGAAGCGATTACATTTTCATGATTTTTCAGCATGGATAATGAACTCTTAAGTGATGTAGGCTGAAATATGCTCATTTATAGTGCTTCTATTTCAGCACGAGTTAGCGTTTCAATTTCTGAATTTTACATGAAAGCATACCTCTTCCATTATTTTATTAGGCTGTTTTCGCATACTTTGTTGCTATTTACCAAGTAATGCGGTGTGGTTGATTTCCCCTCCAGATGCTCGCTTTCCGCGGGGCGGGCGGTGAGCCTTCTCGGCGTAAACGCCTGTGGGGTCTCACCTGTCCCGCTGCTCCCGCAGGAGTCTCGCACTTGCGCTCCAATCAACCTTAAATCGTTTCGTTTTAAAAACAACAATCTTTACGAAAAGAGCCTTTTTTTAAAGACATAGAGTAATTAACAACTCTAAAAACACATAAACATACCCAAAAACCAAACTGCCGTTACAGAAATGTTATATAAATAAACATTACTCTCCTTCAAATAACCTTAAATCAATAAATCAAAATTGCACTATGCATCCACTTATTCAGTTTTGATAAGGAGATGTTTACTTTTCTACCTCACACACTGCGGTTTCTTTCATCTCCTTAGGTTAATTTTAAAAAGCCTTTCTAATTTACTAACTATTACATGTAAGTATTTTATATTATCCAGAAAAATCAAAAAATTTACCATTACCCAAATGGGTCATTTTATATCAAAAAGTAATTCATTTTATTTTAAAATGTTATATAATCAAAAAAAGTTAACCTGGAGGAATGCCTATGAAGGAAATGTCTAACCGCAGCTACAAAAAAATTTTATCTTTTATGGATGAAATCACCTTTTCTAATGAAAATTTCCGTGAAAAAGTACTACAGACCTTTGAAAATTTATTCGGTTACTGCCAATCTATTTTTTGGTTATGTGATGATAATAATGACTTGTTCGAACCTATTACGTTAAATATAGATAAATATGTTATCGATGATTATCTTAATAACTTTTATCAATTAGATTTGCTAGTACCCAAATATACTAAGCAAAAAGCAAGTAAACAGACTGTTATAAAAAACCTTGATTTACTTCCTCCTGAATTATATGAAAAAAGTGTATACTATAATGATTTCATGCTAAAATATGGATTTTATTATGATGTGGGTGTTTTTTTATATGATAAAAACAGTATTAAAGGTGTTCTGAACTTCGTTAGATCCAAAAAGGAGAAGCCCTTTAGTACATCCGATATTATGTGTCTAGAGGTTATTTCCAGGTTCTTATCGCAAAAAACAAGCGAGTTCCCCCATCCTTTTGTAAGCGCACCCAAAGAGAACCTGATTAATCCCTTGAAAAATAAGATTCTGTCCAGTTCTCAAGATCTCAAGCAACCAGATTTAACAGTAAAAGAAGCAGAAATATTACAACTGGTTCTAAAAGGGCATACCAATATCACCATTGCCAGCGAACTATTTATTAGTGTTAATACAGTAAAAAGACATTTGCAAAATCTTTATAGAAAGTTTGATGTCTCAAACCGAACAAGTTTATGCTATAAAATTGTTAAACCTTAAACACAATCAAAAAAACCAGAAGGTCCCCAACACCCTTCTGGTTTTCATATTAATTTCCTTACAAGTAACTTTTTTCTTGGCTCTTTTCGTAAAGATTGTTCTTTTTAAAACGAAACGATTTAAGGTTGATTGGAACGGATTGCGAGACTCCTGCGGGAGCAGCGGGACAGGTGAGACCCCACAGGCGTTCATGCCGAGGAGGCTCATCGCCCGCCTCGCGGAAAGCGAGCATCTGGAGGGGAAATCAACCACACCGCATTACTTGGTGAATAGCAACAAAGTATGCGAAAACAGCCTTTTTCTTTGGCATTTAAAATGAAAAAATCCTTATTATAAAGATTGCCCCACCATTATTGATGGGAGAATCACTTATGTACTGCCGTATCCAATCAGGCGTTTCTCCATGCCTTTTCAAAATATAAGAAAGCTGTATAGAATCTTTAAAAGGAAGTTATCTATTGTGCTTAGTAAGAATTCCATACATCACTCTTTCCAATTAGTTCTCCAGTTGTTCATAACGAGTCCAGTTCACCGATTTTTCCAGCACGATTGATATCAATACGCCCATTATAAGCCCATTCGTCAAAAAGGGCAGTAAAAGCGTGGGAACGTTCGAAAATGCACTAGGCAGGATATTCATCAAGCTCACGCCAATCAATACGGGTACGGCAAGCCTGAATATCGTGTCTGAAGTGAAATGCTGGCCCTTGACGCTGTTGAAAGCCGTACCGAACAGCTGAAGGTAAGCAACGAACAATACTGCATTCCCGACTGTTATCGGCATGGTGGCCAGGAAAGAGATGAAAGGAGGAATGAGCCCAATTATGGTCAATAACATGCCTCCAAGCAAGAAGGGCCTCCGCTCATAGATTTGAGTGCTCTGCAAAAATCCGATGGATGAAGTAAAAGGTGTATACGGAACAAGGCCAAGCAACGGGGCGAAAATGGTAAAACCGCCAGTCATGAATAAAGAATTCCGGTACTGCTTGTGTTCAGCTTCATCACCGATTAATTCCGATGCGGCTTGGATGGAAGCGAACGTGTTGCACAAATTCAGTAATCCTGCAAAAAAGGAAATCGCTATTATCCCGAATTCCAGGTTTGGAGCACCTAATGGGAAAAGTGAAAAAGCGGCACCCGTCGATCCCATTTCTCCCCCGGCCTCCGGAAATAGCAGCTCGTAAAAAATCCATCCCACCATGATTCCGATCAATATGGAGAAATTGCTTATGGTCCTTGGTCCTTTTATCTTTAATATACTTACTAATAGTACAATCCCCACTGATAGGAAACTGACCGGGATATTAATTTCCCCATTCTCCGTAATCCCAAGCATCCCCTTGAAAAAGACAAAAATGAGCTGGAACGTCAGAAGGAATAAATAAACCGTCATGACCATGGGAGTGAAAATCTTCTGGACATAAGAAATCAGGTTGAAGGCAGCAATAATGAGGGTCACGATACCAGCTGCAATGAGACCAGTAGCTATTCCCCCTCCAATCTCGGCATAACCGAGCCCTATGGATGGTGCTGATAACCCTAAATTCAACATCACTCCCCACAATAGACCGGAGTGACCTTCCATAAGTGGATACTTATGCCCCTTCCACCCCTGAAACACGCAAGCGATCCCGGTGAAAATGAGCGAGCTTCTCATGGTCATTTCCGTAATATCGGGAGGAAGATCAAAAGCTGCGCCAATCGATATGGGCACAACTACCGTATTTGCAAAAATAAAAAACAACCATTGAAAAGAAGAAAATAGAGTCACAGAAGAACTCCAACTTTTCATAGATTCCATCTCCTTTGAACATGATACTTTTCAAGCTCATGGTGAATTTAAATTGCCCTTCCCTTGAAAAAGGCGATAAGAGAGCACCATGTAAATAAAACGCGGTCCCCGGACGGGGCATGCGATATGATAACGTTATCATTAATAGTAACAAAGACTGCGGCTCCCTGCTAATTTGTTGGCTTGACTGAGGCAGCAAGGCAAATAGTAAAAAAAATCACTTCCACAGCATATAACATAAGTAAGTAAAAGTACATGGAAGCGGAACCCGTTCCATAACAAAACGAAAAAGGAAATCCGGAAGTATCCAGAAATCCTTTTTCGTTTAGTCTTACCGTTCAATTGACTGCTTTTGTTTATACAGTGAACCGGAAACTAAGTTTCCTTTGTAAATGACTGCTTTACGTTCAGAACGCCTGGCAACTGCCTCTGCAGAACAACTTGCGTCAATTAACACCAAACTTGCGGCATCTCCCGCTTTCGGCCATACCTGGTTACCCTTTTCGTCCAATGGGGTTTTTCCGCCGGTTATATACCCGAGTGTTCGGGAAAGTGAGACTTCATCGATCCATTTGAAACGTTCTGCAAGCCTTCCTGCTCTCTCCAAGATGTCACCATTCCCAAGAGGGGACCATACATCAAAGATATTATCATTTCCTACTGATACTTCAACCCCTCTTTCATGTAATAAATCAACAGGGGGCATCCGCCTGTTAATAGGGACGCTGGTGACGATGGAAATCCCCGCATCCCTAAGAATGTCAGCCAAATCACAGGCTTCTTCCCTGGATACGTCCCCGATACCGAAAGCATGGCTTAATGCTACCCTGCCTTCCCAGCCCGCCTGCTTGGTCAGAGCTGCCAAACGTTTCATGGTGAACGTGCCCAGATGGCCTGGATCATGCAAATGCAAGTCCACATCAGCGTTCGCTTCCACTGCTAAATCCATCAATTGAACCAGCGATGCTTCAATATTGTTATCGACTGTTGCTGGATCGACCGCCCCGACGATTCCTGCTCCGTTTCGCAATGCCTCCCTGACAAGCTCGACAGAACCGGACCGCAACAATCCGTGCTGCGCAAATGCGACTATTTCTGAACTGAGTCTATTAGAATAGCCAGCAAGCGCCTGTTGCACTTGCTCTAAGTTTTGCAATCCCACTTCAGGATAGATATCAACATGTGTCCGTATATGTGCAGAGCCGGAAGCTAAAAGGATTTCCAGTAAAGATTCTGCACGTTTACATGTGCTTGTCGCAATGGAAGGCAGTACCCTTTTCTCATTTTCAAAGCGTTCAATGACGCTTGAAGAAGGAGTGCACGCTCTCCAAACATCCCCCATCAGTGTCTTATCAAGATGAACATGCTTTTCGATGAACGATGGTAACGCCAGCAAACCTTTTGCATCCTCCACCGGTAAATCATCATGTATGGCTTCCCCACCTTTGACAATCTTCGCGATCCTTCCATCCTCCATCAACAGATGAAATAGCCCGGTCATCGTTCCTGTAACTCTTTCATTCTCTTTCTTGTAACCACATTCCAAACGAACATTCTTTAACCAATAGATTGCATTCATGATCTTCATCCCTTCTTGAAATAGACCTTCAATTCGACTTCAAGGCAGATTCGCGATTGAGTCCGCCGTAAACCAGATTTCCATCGACCATAACCGCAGCACGCTCCGATCTCCTGGCAACTGCCTCGGCAGAACATGAAGCATCCACAAAAACCATACTAGCGTCATTTCCCACATTCGGCCATAAACGATTTCCTTCAGGGTCCAGTGTCTTGACCCCTCCCGTAATGAATTGGAGCGATTGGGACAATGCATACTCGTCCTTCCAGTTGTACCTTTCGGCCAATCGTCCTGCCTTTTCCAGCATATCCCCTGTACCAAACGGGGACCAGGAGTCATAAAAGCCATCGCATCCGAGGGCAACATGGACACCCTTTTCATGCAGTGAATCAATCGGGGGAATGACCCTGTTGATCGGAACTGTAGACATGATGGCTACCCCCAGGTTTGATAATTCACTGGCCAGTTCATCTGATTCTCCTATTGAAACATCACCAAGTGCAAAAGCATGACTGATGGCCGCTCTGTTTTTCCACCCTGCTTCATCGATCAAAGAAGCGAGTTTCTTGATCGTATATAAACCTAGATGACCGGGGTCATGTATATGAATATCAATATCCGCATCAAATTCAACGGCCAAATCGACCATTTCATATAGGGAAGCTTCTATATTATTATCCACTCCGCCAGGATCCAGGCCGCCCACCAAAGACGCCCCTTCTTTCATCGCTTGTCTCATCAACCCTTTTGAATTCGTTCTTAACAGTCCATGCTGTGGGAAAGCCACGATCTCGTATGTCATTTTCCCATTGAAACGATATAATGCACGTTGAATCTCCTCCAAGTTCTTCATACCGATGTATGGATCAACGTTAACATGTGTCCTTACATGCGTCGCCCCGCCGCTTAACAATAGTTGAAGCATCCGTTCTGCCCGGAGCCGACCGGTTTCAGCCAGTCCAGCAAGCTCCTTTGCTTCTAACTTTAAGCGTTCGATTAAATTCGGAACCGGAGTGCATGATTTCCATGGCAGTCCTAAATAAGTCTTATCAAGATGGTTATGCATCTCCTTAAAAGGAGGAAGTGCAAGCAGCTTTCCCGCGTCGTGAACAGGATCATCCGTTTTCAAAGGCACACCTGAAGCCAATTGCAATTCCTTTATGACCCCATTTTTTATATACATGTTGTAGGCAGCTGTCTTCGTCCGGTCAATTCGTCCATTCTCAAAAACAAATCCACTATCAAGTGTAACGTTTGTAAGCCAGTATGCTTCATTCATCAAATCACTCTCTTTAATAGAAGATTAAACACCTGTCGTCTCAAAGGATGAAATAGATCCGCTAACAACATTGCCCCTGAAGATGACAGCGGCACGCTTTGCCCTTCTAGCCACCGCTTCCGCAGAACAGCTGGCTTCAAGCAACACGATATTCGCCTCATCCCCGACATTAGGCCACGCCTTGACCCCGTCCTGGTTTAATGGGGTCTTCCCTCCTGTTATGAATTGCAGGCTTTGCGCTAAGGAACGTTCTTCAATCATGCGAAACCTTTCTGCAAGGCGACCGGCCTTTTCCAGATTGTCCCCGATGCCAAAGGGTGTCCAATGATCAGTGAGGCTGTCATTACCCAATTCGACTTTCACCCCTTTTTCATGAAGCAGGGGGATGGGGATCGTTCTGAAGATCGGCACTGTGGATGTAATCGATATGCCCGTTTCCGAAAACCTTTCGGCTATGTCCGTTGCCTCCGGGACTGAAAGATCTGCCAAACCGCTTGCGTGGCTAACCGTGACCCTTCCTTGCCAGCCTGCGTCTTCCGTCAGTGAAGCGAGGCGCTGCATCGTGAAGAGTCCAAGGTGATCCGGATCATGTAAATGGACATCGATATCGGAATTGTATTCAACCGCGATATCCATGATCGTTTCAAGGGACCGCTCTATGTTTTCATCAATGGTGGCGGGATCCACGCCGCCTACCAGATTCGCCCCATTCTTCATGGCCTGCCTTATCAAACCGACGGAATTGCTGCGTAACAGTCCATGCTGTGGGAATGCAACGATTTCATACGTCAATTTATCCTTATAACCTTCCAATGCCTGAATGGTTGCCTCTAAATTTTTCAGACCTATGACGGGGTCAATGTTGCAATGTGTGCGTATATGGGTAGATCCGAAGTCCAATAATAAATCGAGCATTTTTTCCGCTCTTACTTTAGCGGTAGGCAATAATTCTGGCAGTAAGACCTGCTCTTCCTCTATCCGGGTTTTCACGCCATTAATGGCAGGCGTGCAAGCCTTCCACGGACCGCCATAATAGGTTTTATCAATGTGGATATGCATTTCCTTAAACGAGGGGACCATCAGGAGACCGTGAACATCATGCTGTGGGTCCTGATCATTTATCGATTCCTTCGCCAATAAAATCGAGGATATTTTTCCATTTTCAATCTTGATGTGGTAATTTCCGGTTTCAGTGCCGGTGATCGTTTCATTTTCATTATAAGTAAAACCATTTTCCAAGCGTACATTCGTCAGCCAATAAGATTGAGACATTAAACTCACCCTTCCACTCCAGATTGAATATGCATCACTTTCATTATAGTTCTAAAAATCAACAAATCATTTCAGAATTTTTACTTGTTTTTATGTTATTTTTACTTATTGTGCCAAAGAAAAAGGTTCACCCTAAATTGGATGAACCCCTTTCAGACTGGAGACAATTCTATGAAAACTCAGTTTGCCTGCCGTTTTTCATTTAAAAAGTTCAATTGATTTCAAAGATCCGCTCCCTTTCTTTTGTAGACGTTGATTGAAACGTAGGGCACTCGCTTTCCGTTCCAATCAACTTTGCTTTAAAATCCCTTTCCGCCGACTGTCTGCCAAGACACCGCATCGAAGCAAGCGCCTGCGGTGTCTTGGCTAGCCAGTTATTCGGCAGAAGTCTCGCTCCTTCAATCCAATGAGGATTACAGTAAAAAACCAAAGAGTCGGAGCACAGTATTCGACCGTCCACTAATTTTTTTCGACCGGGAACATCATTTGATGAATGATACGTTTACCAAACCCCTTTCGTCTTATCTCCCCATCACTTTATCGTGACTTCATTTATTTCCAGGTAGCCTGAAGGGCTGATTGAAAATCCTTTTACTTCTTTAGCGACTGCAGCAACATTTTCTATGACCCTTACAGGAATATACGGGGTGTCACCCATCTCGATTTCCTGTGCCTCTGCGTATAGTTCTTTGCGTTTGCCTTCTTCTTTTTCCTTCCTGGCGGCATCTATTAAACGATCAACCTTCTGATTGCTGTAAAAGAATGTATTTCCTGCCGCTCCCTGTGATTCCGTATGAAATAGATTATATTGATTATAATCGGCATCCCCTGTCGCGTTTCTCCAACTGATGATGAACATTTCCGATTGCCCTTTATTCACTTGTTCCACGAACGAACCGTACTCCATCACCTGTACCTTCAAATTAATCCCGATACCTTTTAGTTGGGATTGCAGGACCTCGGCCAAGTTGACTCTTTCTTTACTGTCCATTGTCAGGATGGTTGCATCCAAGCCTTCAGAATATCCGGCTTCGGCCATCAGTTTCTTCGCTTCCTTCAGGTTGTAATCATAGGCTTCGAGTTCTTCGTTGTAACCGAATACTTTAGAGCCCATCAAGGAGTTCGCCTTCACTCCCACATTATTAAAGACACCCTTGATGATCGAGTCCATTTCAATGGCATGGGCGATGGCTTTACGGACCCTTACATCATTGAACGGTTCTTTATTGACATTGAACCCTAAATATTCGGTACCATACCCTTCACTGCGGTAAACATCCATTGCCGGTGAAGATTCAACCTGGTCCATGACCGCTACAGGAAGAGGCTCAGCAATATGCGCTTCACCGGTTTCAATCATCGATATCCTCGTGGAGTCTTCCGGGACGACCTTGAAGATGACCTTGTCCACTTTTGGCTCGTCTCCCCAATAGCTGTCGTTTTTCGTCAATGTGATTTCCTGGCCCGGGGACCATGAATCAAAAACGAAAGGACCGGTTCCATTCGGTTCCTGGATGATCTTTTTGCCATACTTTTCAATCGTTTTCGGACTGATGATTCCGCCTTCGTGATTCGCCAATATGGAAAGGAGAGGGGAAAAAGGTTCCTTCAAAATGAATTGCACGGTAAATTCATCAACCGGTTTCACCTCTTTTACCATTTCGAACACGACCGCCCTCGGAGAAGCGACCTTCGGATCTAAAAGTCGATCAAACGTCCTTTTTACTGCGTCTGCATTAAATGGCGTGCCATCATGAAACTTTACACCTTCCCTAAGCTTGAATTCCCAGGTCGTGTCATTTATTTGCTTCCATTTTTCTGCTAGCATAGGCTGTATCTCACTATTCTCATCCCGTTGAACAAGACCTTCATAGACTTTATGGTGAGTGACGCTAGCGGCGTTAATCGTGGACATGAACTGCTGATCCAGATTCTCAGCGTCGGATAAGCGGGCAATGACCAATGTCCCCCCTTCGTTTGATGCCCGGTTTGGATCACTTGCCGTTGTGTTTACGTCATTGTTAGAAGAACAGCCCGTAATGATGATAGCCATGATCATGACTAGAAAAAGCTTACCTGTCCCACGTTTTAACCCCATGGTCTTCTACCTCCCAATTTCGTTTTTTAATATTTATCTAATTATAGGAAATATTCTGACTATTTTTTTCGAATATCTTTACTATGTTTTTCATTTTCTTTACTTGTTGTCATGAATCGCTTCGGTCCCGCTTATCGATTCCACGACCTTGAATGATGGCTTAAACAATTCTTTCTCGGGAAGCTCCTGATAATCCCTTTCCATATATCCTCTTCTCATCTTCTTAAAATATTGTTGGCCCTTATATTTGATATCCGTTAGATCCAGATTGGGGATTATTTGATCCTTCATGACTACCTTTCCATTTATGATCGATAATTTAACGTCCCTCCCCGACCCGCTTACGAACATGGTCCGAATGGGATCATCGATCACCCCCATATGAAAACCGTCCAAGTCAATCGCGATGATATCCGCCTTGGCCCCCGCTGCGATGCGCCCTAAATCGTTCCTGCCAAGAAAAGCGGCCGCATCAAGTGTGGCTGACCGAAAGAAATCGGCATAGACAGAGCCTTCCGTTTCTCCTTCCACCATCCGTGAGAGCATGCTGCCCGTCCTGACGTTCTGGAACATATCCGGAGGGAATGTGTCCGTTCCAAGGGCTATATTGATCCCAGCACGTTTATATTTAGCAAAAGATTCCAGTGCCTCCCCATGCCTCCCGATGATCAGAGGGCAATGAATCACCGTTGTGTTCGTTTCAGCAAGCAATGCCAAGTCATCACCCTGTCCATATTTCGCTTTACTATATCCTGAAACAAAGTGGGCATGCGGGATCCCTGTTCTTGGACCGAGAAATCCAAGGTCGTATAAATATCTGATCGGTGTAACTTGATGGGCATTCCAGACGGTGTTGAATTCAAAACGTCCTTGTGCAGCATGCAGCTTTATGGGTACGTCCAATTTTTCGCTGTAATATTTAATCTGTTTTAATTGATTTGCCGTTTGGGACTCTATACGTTCTGGGGCAAGCATCCCTCTGACCATGCCTTCATAAGCACCATCGAATTTTTCCACAAACTCGACCGCTTTCCGTAATCCCGCTTCCCCGGCTTTTTCATCCCAATGCAGTTTAATATTCCCGTTAGGCTGGACGACCCTCATTCCTGTTTGGAAACTCGGGCCAAGGTATATCCTTAACCCCAAGCCAGCTGCATGTTCTGCCGCAGCTGCCAATTCATCATAGGTTTCAGCCCAGCTTTTATAAAAAACGGAAGTAATGGGCATCGCCGTCGTCACGCCATGAAGGATGAGTTGTGAACAAGCATATAGTGATTTAAACGCTTCTTCTTCCTCGGTCATTAATTCAGGATGTCCGCTTTTTATATGATTCTCTGACCAGAGAAGGTTTTTCTGTCTGTCGGCATCCGCTTCAAAATGTAAAATATCATGGTCAATGTCCCCTAATGCATTTAAGTCTATGAACCCGGGACTGATAATGGCGTTACCGGCATCCATTACCTCGTCCACTTCCCCTGGATAATTTTTTCCGACATACAGAATCGTGTCTTTTTCATAAACGATTTCCGCGTTTTCCAAAATGACATGATCGCATCCATCATACCCAATTACATATCTTCCTTTAAGCTTGGTTTTCATCTTATTCCCCTTTCACCATCGCGGCAGCGTCTTCTCGTTCGTCATATCGCTTTTCATCTACATATGCCCTGGCATGGCCCCAGAAATATTTCGTCGGTTGCATATACTTTTCGAGCCCCGCACGCTTAATCGTTGAAAAGGCCTCCTCATTCGCTTCATCAAGGACTGTACTTTCATGGACCGTCCGTACATTCCTCCCTTCCATGATCAATTTCCCATCCACGATGACATGCTCCACATCATTCGCCACTGCTTGAAATACAAGCCGGTGAACATGCATGAATTCAGGGGTCAGATGAGGCTGATGCAGATTGACCGTAATGACATCCGCTTTTTTCCCGATCTCAAGGGAGCCTATTTCATCATCCCAGCCAATGCATTTCGCAGCATCTATCGTGATCATTTCCAACAGCTTGCCTGGCGGTAAATAATAGTAGTCCCTAAGCGCTGCCTGGTGAACAAACTGTGTTTTCCTCATTGCCTGAAACATATCGAAACTTGTGGAAGGGGATGTCCCATCCGTGGAGATTGCCACAGTTGCACCCATCTCCAATAATTCAGTTATCGGGGTACGGGCATGAACCTGGCCAAATCCAGGTGATGCACTGACGTTGGTACCTGTTTCTGCCAGTATTCTTGCCTCATCGAAGGAAATGCCCCGACAGTGCTGTAAATGGACATCTGGACCCAATAGGGCATTTTCCTTATCCTGTATCGCCAAATGAATCATCCCGCCAAAGGCATCAGAGTGAATGCGTGTATTATATTTCCTGGCAATCTCCCTTATTTTCTTCGCTTGATAAAGGTCATGATCATTCAGCCCATAAAGCCTGTCAGGAGATGTGGGATTGGAGGGATCCACCGATGTCACGATGACAAATGGCGTAATGAAGGCTCTCGTGCGGTCTTCATTCGCATGGTTCAGCGCCTCGATTACAGCTTCCGCCCCCTGCAGCACCTCTTCATAGGTAACTTCCTTCACCACTCTCCTTCCGTCGATCCACCTGCTGAATGAATGGGGCCATGGAGGGTTGCAAGGACCCGTGCATACCACTTCCCTGATTCCCACTTCGGCGTATGCTTTTGCATGATTGAGTGCAAAAATGGGTTCATCGGACCGCGGCATGGAACCTAACACGCTCACACCGGTTGTCACGCCAGCCTTTAATCTCTCAAGGGAGGATAGCTTTCCTTCGTAGTACCAAAAGTCATCTGTAACAAAATGCTTGTACGCATTCGTCATGATGGGCATCCAAAAATCGATATTTTCCATTGCGATCGTTTTGAACATGGAATGTCCCCCATGCCCATGAACATCTATCAATCCCGGCAATATGCATTGATGGCTGCAATCGATGACTTTTACAGCCTCATACTGCAATTTCAGTTTTTCGCTTGAATCAACGGCTAAAATCCTTCCTTGATGTATGGCGACGGCGCCATCCGGCAGAATTCTCCTGTTTTGATCCATGGTTATCACGGTCCCATGGGTTAGCAGTAAATCTATCATATTTTCCCCTCCTAATTGAGAAGACAGCATAACATCCTTATGCTGCCTTCCTTTTGTGATGAATTCCTACTTCACGGTTACGTCATCAAGCATTAAATAATTTGCCGGATTCAGCCAAAGTCCTTTAACCGTCCCGCCATATACGGCCAAGTGCTCATAGTTACGGATCGGAACATATGGAACTTCTTCCCTTTCAATGGCTTGTGCCTTGGAATACAGTTCCTTACGTTTATCGCCGTCCGATTCTTTACGTGCATGTTCAATCAATTTATCCACTTCCGGGTTACTGTAGAATGAACTATTTCCCGCAGCACCTTGGGATTTGCTATTGAAAAGATTGAATTGATTATAATCTCCATCACCGGTAGCATTGCCCCAGCCGCCTATCGCTACCTGGTGCTCGCCCTTGGCTGTCGCATCAATGTAAGCCCCATACTCAAGGACTTGAATTTTGACCTTGATTCCGATTCCTTTTAACTGGGATTGAATCACCTCGGCCATATTGATCCTTTCCTTACGATCACTCGTCGTCAGTGTAAACTCCAAACCATCCTTTACCCCCGCTTCAGTCAAGAGCTTCTTCGATTCATTAATATCATAGTCGTAGCCTTTTATATCCCGATCATATCCAAACACCTTTGGGCTCATTGTTGAATTTGCCCTCGTACCGACGTCGTTATAAACCCCTTTGATAATGGAATCCACCTCGATGGCATGAGCGACCGCCTTGCGGACCCGCACATCATCAAAAGGTTTTTTCTTAACATTGAAGCTTAAGTATTCAACGGCAAGTCCCTCCGTGCGATATAAATCCATCGTGCCCGAAGCTTCGATCCTATCAATCTCCGTCACTGGCACTTGATCTGTCACATGTGCTTCACCCGTTTCAATCATCGCAATCCTCGTGGCATCTTCAGGGACAACCTTGAATACCACCCCATCGATCTTAGGCTTGTCCCCCCAGTAATCCTTGTTTTTCAAAAGTGTGATTTCTTCACCAGGCTTCCACGATTTAAAAACGAATGGCCCTGTCCCAACGGGGTTTTGAGCTAGTTTGTCACTATTTTCCTTAATCGCTTTAGGGCTGATGATGCTTCCTTCATTACTTACTAAAATCGATAACAGCGGAGCATAAGGATATTTCAGCTTGAATTGTACGGTCGTTTCGTCAACGACTTTAATTTCCTTGATCATTTCCAATTTACCAGCCTGAGGAGAAGCTGTTGCCGGGTCCAGTATCCTGTCGAAATTGGTTTTCACCGCTTCGGCATTGAATGGGGCCCCATCATGGAATTTGACTCCCTCCTGCAATTTAAACTCCCACGTGACATCATCCAGCTGTTTCCACTCTTTTGCGAGCAGCGGTTTAGGATCCATGTTTTTGTCAGGAACGACCAATGTTTGATAAACCTTTTCATAAATGACGTTTGCCGATGGAATGTCTGTTATGAAATGAGGGTCCAAGGTGGTCGCGTCAGATAATCGCGCGACGATCAGCGTTCCTCCTTCTTTCGCTTTTTCCTCTGTTTCCTTGCTGCCGGTTTGTTCTGTTGCACACCCTGATAAAACGGATGAGATGCCTAATAAAGAGGCAAAAAGCAACCCAATCATACCTTTTCTCATTCTATTTCCTCCCTTTTCATCCTCCCTTTGTTTCTCCAAGTAACTTTCAGCTATGGGTACATCGGGCTTACTGTAAATTATAAAAAAAAATAAAATTTTATATTTTCAGAATCTTTACTCATTTTTTAATTATCTTTACTGCTTTTCCGCATCATATTTACTTCAATTCCTTTTTTGAATAAATTGAATGAAAGAAAAGGAGGAAGTCCAATGAAGCCAGAGGTCGTAATCAATAATACCGAATTGAATGTAAACGAAAGAAAATCTCCGAAACTAAGACACTGGAAAGCCTTTTATAAAAAATTCAAACGAAATAAATTGGCATTGGTAGGCGGGTATATCGTAATTTTTTATATTTTATTGGCTATCTTTGCACCTTTGATCTCACCGCAGGATCCGTATGAAATTGACTTAGTCAACAAACTCCAGCCTCCATCGGCCGAACATCTGATGGGTACGGATGATAAGGGAAGGGATATTTTAAGCAGATTATTATATGGGACAAGGCTTTCATTGACGGTCGGGTTTGTCTCTGTATTCTTCGGGGCGTTCATTGGGATACTCCTTGGGTTAACAGCCGGGTATTACGGAAAATGGATCGATACCGTCATCATGAGGATTGTCGATGTTCTGCTGGCTTTCCCGGGAATTTTGCTAGCTCTTGCCATCATCAGTGCCCTTGGTCCAAGTTTAATCAATGTAATGGTAGCGGTCGGCGTCTTTTCCATACCGATGTTCGCCCGGATTGTACGCGGTTCCACATTGTCAGTCAGGAAGCTGGAATATATCGATGCCATTCGTGCATTGGGAGCCACCGACATCACGATCATATGCAAGCATATTTTTCCGAATATTCTATCACCCGTCATCGTTCAAGCCACATTACGTCTGGCAACGGCCATTCTGTCGGCAGCCGGATTATCATTTCTGGGACTGGGAGCCCAGCCGCCTTCTCCAGAATGGGGAGCGATGCTGAGCAGCGGTCGGGATTATTTGTTTAGCGCCCCCCACATCGCTTTGTTTCCGGGGATAGCGATATCAACACTGGTACTTGGTTTCAACATCTTCGGGGATGGACTTAGAGATGCCCTGGATCCAAGAATGAAAAAATAAGGAGGAGAGAAAATGTTCGTATTCATTATCCGACGGGTACTTCAAACCATACCGGTATTACTGGGAGTAAGTCTTGTTGTGTTCCTCATCATGCAAATGGTCCCGGGAGATCCGGCGACACTGCTTGCAGGTGAAGGAGCGACTAAAGAAACGATTGAATCGCTGCGGCATGAGCTTGGCTTGGATCGTCCAATCCTCTATCAGTACGTCGACTATGTCCTTCATGCCGTTCAAGGTGATTTCGGGGAATCACTCCGCAGCAGCCGCCCTGTTTTGGACGAAATCATGGTCCGTTTGCCCATCACCCTTGAACTGGCACTTGCAAGCATTTTCATAACGGTCGTGCTTGGAATGATCGCAGGAATCATCTCGGCCACCAAGCAATACTCGGCAGCTGACATTTCCATCATGATCGTTGCTTTACTGGGAATCTCGTTACCTAGTTTTTGGCTGGGCCTCATGCTTATCTACTTCTTTTCCGTGAACCTTCATTTGTTTCCGGTTTCAGGTTGGGGAACTTTCAGCCACATGATACTCCCAGCCATAACCCTTGGGGCCGGCGGAGCGGCCATTGTCGCCAGGATGACCAGGTCGAGCATGCTTGAAGTCGTTCGCCAGGACTACATCCGGACCGCAAGAGCCAAAGGATTGAAAGAATATATCATCATTTATAAACATGGCCTGAAAAATGCGCTTATCCCCGTCATTACGGTCGTTGGCCTCCAGTTCGGTGCACTCCTTGGCGGCACAGTATTGACAGAGTCCGTTTTTGCCATCAATGGACTTGGGAGATTGATAGTCGATGCAATCAGAACGAGGGATTTGCCGATGGTCCAAGGCGGGGTCCTCATCGCTTCCGTTATCTTCGTATTCATGAATTTGGCAGTGGATGTCCTCTATCGATACTTTAACAAAAGAATAGACTTGAACTAAGGAGGTATGATGATGAAACAGGTTGATGATAAAATACTGGAGGTAAAAAATCTGCAAACCCACTTTTTCACGGACGAAGGAACGAGTAAAGCGGTCAACGGAATCAGTTTCTCCCTTAATAAAGGGGAAACGCTTGGAATCGTCGGGGAGTCCGGAAGCGGGAAAAGCATAACATCGCTATCATTATTAAGGCTCATTCCATCGCCCCCCGGCAAGATTGCCGGTGGCAGCATCCTTTTTAAAGGGGAGGATTTGCTTACGAAGTCTGAAAAGCAGATGCGGTCCATACGCGGGAATGAAATTTCGATGATATTTCAGGAGCCGATGACATCGTTGAATCCCGTATATCCAGCGGGCGAGCAAATTGCAGAAGCGATCCGGCTACATCAAAAGCTGGGAAAAAAGGAAGCATGGAATAAAGCGGTCGACATGCTTCGGCTCGTCGGCATCCCCTCACCCGAAAAAAGGGCAAAACAGGAGCCGCATGAGCTAAGCGGCGGAATGAGGCAAAGGGTCATGATTGCCATGGCACTTGCCTGCCACCCTGAGGTTCTAATAGCGGATGAACCTACAACAGCACTGGATGTGACGATCCAAGCCCAAATCCTTGAACTGATCAAGACGCTGCAAAAGGATTTCGGGACGGCTGTCATTTTGATCACTCATGATTTGGGTGTCGTATATGAAACCTGTGATCGGGTTGCCGTCATGTACGCAGGAAAAATCGTCGAATACACTTTGGCCAAGGAAATATTCACAAACCCAAAACATCCATACACGATTGGCTTATTGAACTCCCTCCCGCGTCTGGATATGGACCAGGAAGAACTGACTACAATCCCCGGGACCGTTCCAAGTCCTTACAACATGCCCAAGGGCTGCAGCTTCGCTCCCCGCTGTGCACATGCGAGGGGCATTTGTGAACAGGCTGTACCGGATCTCCAAGCTATCGGCCCAAGCACCGAGGTCAGCTGCTGGATGTTCACCCCTCAATGGGAGAAGGAATATGACGCTCAAGAGAAGGTGGGAATTTAATGATGGGTGTACCAGCTGCAGAGAAAAAGGTTCTGCTTAAAGTGGATCAATTGAAACAATACTTTCCGATCAAGGGCGGGTTTTTCGGAAGAACCATCAATCATGTAAAAGCCGTCGATGACATTACCTTCGATATCCATCAGGGCGAGACCTTAAGCATAGTCGGCGAATCCGGCTGCGGAAAATCGACTACCGGAAGGGCCATCCTTCGATTGGATGAACCAACAAGCGGGAGCATTCACTTTCAGGATAAGGATTTACTGAGTTTAGGAAAAAAGGAAATGAGGCGTACCAGGAAGGATCTGCAAGTCATTTTTCAAGATCCATTTGCCTCCCTTAACCCGAGACAGACGATCGGCCAAATTCTCGGAGAAGCTTTGGCCATCCAAAATGTAGTACCTAAAGAAAACCGGAAGAGCCGGATTGAAGAATTATTGGGACATGTCGGGCTGAGACCGGAGTCCATGGAAAGATACCCGCATGAATTCAGCGGCGGCCAGAGACAGCGGGTCGGCATTGCGCGGGCTCTTGCAGTGGACCCAAAATTGATCATATGTGACGAAGCTGTATCTGCACTGGATGTCTCCATTCAAGCGCAAGTGCTGAATTTATTAAAATCCTTACAGCGCCAGTTCGACCTTACCTTTCTTTTCATATCACATGATTTAGGCGTGGTCAGGCATATCTCGGATCGGGTTATGGTCATGTATCTCGGAAAGATAGTCGAAATAGCCGATAAAAAATCCATTTTCGAACAGCCGCAGCATCCATATACAAGGGCATTGCTATCGGCCATCCCAGTACCGAATCCTGTGCATGAAAGAGAACGGATCCTATTGACGGGTGATGTCCCCTCACCCATCGACCCTCCAATCGGCTGCCGCTTCCATACACGGTGCCCTTTTGTACAGGATATCTGCAAAACACAGCTGCCTGAACTAAAAAGATCCGCACAAAACCATCAAGTGGCTTGTCACATTGTGTCATAAGCTGTAGATTTCCGGAGGGGTCTTTAGTATGATACTAATAAACAGAATAATTCAAGTTATTTAAAAATATAACCAGCAGAGGTTCACCATGCTAAGTTACGAAGGATTCACATTAATTATCATGCTCTTCATTTTAGCTCCCATCATGGGAGCTATCGCTCTTTTATTTCTATTCATATTCGAGAAAAGGATCGACCTTCTTGAAAATAAAAACAAAGAGATCCGCCTGGAGCAAGCACTGCAGGAAGCACAGTATAATAAATTGAACCAGCAAATCCAGCCACACTTTTTGTTCAATACACTGAATGTCATACTGGGCTTGGCCCGCCTGAACAGGACGGCTGAATTGATACGGGCATTAGAGGCATTTTCGCAATTCCTGAAATTCAAATATAAAGCATCAGAACCATTGATCCCCCTTTCCCAGGAAATCCAGTATACCCAACATTATCTCGACATCCAGACCCTTCGCTTCGGTGATCGGCTCAAGATTGACATGGAGTGCCCAGAACCATTATCAATCGCATTGGTCCCACCCTTCATTCTCCAGACATTGGTGGAGAATTCGTTTAAACACGGATTGGAAAAAAAAGTGGGTGAAGCCCTGCTGCATATCCGTTTCCATCTGGATTCGCAGATGGTATATCTGGAAGTGGCGGACAATGGATTAATGGGAAATGAATCTTCCGTTACGGACGAAGGCGGCCATGGCCTGGATAATATCCAAAAACGTCTATATTTGTATTTTAATGACCGTGCACAATTGAATATAGCTTCTAATGAATCGGGAACTAAGGTAGAGGTATCATGGCCACTGGTTTTTGATAAGAAATTGGAGGAGGCGGAGCCGGAATGAATGTATTATTAGTTGATGACGAACCATTGGTCCTTGAACAAATGGAATATATGATTCAGTCCATATACCCTTTTTGGAAGTTTCACAAAGCTGCTGATGCCTGTCAGGCACTGACCCTCAATCAAAATCATAAAATCAACCTCGCTTTCCTGGATATTAATCTACCGGGGCGATCTGGTCTTGAATTTGGCGAAGACCTAAGGGCACTGAACAAAGAAGTCGAAATCATAATGGTGACCGCACATCAAAGTTTCGATTATGCCCAGCAATCCATCAGGATAGGCGTGGTTGATTATTTAACGAAACCTGTCATAGAAAGTGATTTGCATAAAGTCCTGGCCAAGTATGACAAAAGTGAATCTTCCCATAACTATTCAACCCTTATTCACCATTCGCTTTCATTCATTCATGAAAATTATGCCGAAAAACTCTCCCTTTCGGACATCGCTCGTGAAGTGCATACCAATCCGACTTATTTAAGCAGGAAATTCCATGAAGAAGTCGGAACTTCCTTTTCGGAATATTTAATGCACTATAGAATAAAGGCCGCTAAAAGGGCCCTGACCAATAACACCAGCTGGAGCATATCAGACGTCGCTGAAAACTCGGGTTTCAATAGCCAGCATTATTTCAGCACTTTATTCCGGAAGATAGAGGGAATCACGCCCAAGGAGTTCCGCGAGAAAGGAAAATGAACATTGCGATCACGTACATTTCAAGAATACGTACAAGGCCCCATCCAAATCGGGATGGGTTTAGGGATCATCTCCCTCCTGGCACGCTGGGTGACAGGAACCACGATATTATCCTCCCCCGAATCGATGGTGAAGTATGGAGTTTTCGGAGGGATCGGGTACGCACTGATGGGAGCGATCGCCCTGTCGATGTTCAGCTTCATCGGGAAAAGGGTTCGGCAGGATTTCCCCGTGGGTTTGACCATCGGGGACTATTTAAAAGCCCGGCTTCACCCGCTCGGATATTGGATATTGATCGTGATCCTGGTCATAACCAGTTTTCACATCCTATTCATTCAGGGAATGGCCGCGTCCACCCTATGTCAGTTTCTTTTCGATACACCGCTCTATGTCGGGTTGTTCTTTTTTTTCGCTTTCTGCGTCCTTTATGCTGGATTCGGCGGGTTAAAGCTCATTCATGGATTCGCAGCTTTTCAAGTCATCTTCATGTTTGCCGCAGTTATCTTGATTCCATTATACTTTTTCGTCAAGGAAGGGATTCAGCCTGTTTATGATGGGATTCGTTTATACCATCCATACATGCTCGTAATCAATAAGTATGATCTATGGAGTTTTCTTTTAGCAGGACTTCTTGTCGGGTTCGGCCAGTTTTTCTTTGACCTAACATCATGGCAGCGATTATTCATGATGGAAATGAAAAAGGTTCCCTTAACATTCTCTTTATCCGGCCTTATCTGGATCATATTCCCGCTCTCCTTTTCATCCCTGTTCATCATGGTCATCTTTACGGGCGGCTTCACTGATATACACTCGATCCTTGATGGATTGGCAAACAAAATAACGACACCATTCTTTTTCATCCTTTTTGTGCTCTGCGCTTTCAGTGCAATCACCTCAACATTCGGCGCCTGCCTGCATTCATTGGTAAGCCTGATCGTAGCCAATATTCTTGAACCATTACAAACAAAAAAAAATGACCAGCAAAAAATAAGATTGGCCTGCCTGCTTTCAATCTGTATTGGAGGATTGGTTTTCGTTGCTACAATCTTCTATTCCCCAAACCTATTAGAGCTCTTATTTTATTCAGGCAATATATACTCGGCATTGCTGGCCCCAATCCTGGTCATCGTATTCAGCAAAGGGAAAGTCGCTGATTACATACCGATAAGCGCAGTCCTGGCCATTGTGGCTTCATACATCATCCAGCCTTATGTAAGTGAATTCCAAAGCATATGGTTTAGCGGGTTGGCTTCATTGACGATCCTGGTGATTTGTATGATCCTTACCCTCATCAAGAACAAATGGAAGTTCGTGAAAACCAAACCATAAATACTGCAAACCCCATTCATTATGAATGGGGTTCTTCTTTTTAACTCGCAATAACTTAGCTTGCCACCTTTCTGAAATACCGATAAACCTTTTCTAGCTTTTGAATCTGTTTCCCCTTTGGGCTTTCCATATTTCCGAATTCGAAAAACTTCACTTTTTTAATTCCGACAAAATTGAATAATGCTCTTTTCATCAAGATTTTATGCGCATCATTCAACCAGAGAAGCGGATACTTTGCAGGTCCCTTCATCGTGGATACACATACGACCGACTTTCCCTTTAGGAGACCCTCTGGGAACAATCCCTTTTTATCCCTGTAAGCAAAATTCGCAGAAAACAATTGATCAATGTATCCCATCAGCATTGCCGGAGGCCTCCCCCACCAGATTGGATAGATAAAGACAATCTTGTCTGCCCAGGTAATTTGATTTCTATATTTTTCAAGCTGAGGATCACGATGCATATTACGCCTTCGTTTATGCTCATTGAACTCCAAGAGCGGATTAAAGCCCTCTTCATATAAATCCAATACCTGCAGCCCCTTTATGTTGGAGTTCTCCTTACTGCCCTTGATGACCTTTTCTAAAAAAGCATGGCTTAAGCTTTCATGATTTGGATATGTGTAAATGACCAGCACGTTCATGACGTACCCCCCTATTTACTTATCATTTGATAACAATCATATAACAGTGACTTTTTTGTTGTCAAATGATAGTTGTATTTTGATAACACTTTTGATATCTTCACAAGAGAGGTGAAAGTTATGGACAAAAAAGCTCTTTTTGAAAAAATGGTCACATTTACAACTTCCGTACATCAAGTGACACACGAATTGACCCAAAACGCCAAATCCGATTCCATCACGCCGGTACAATATAAAATCCTTGAATATATAACAGTCAGCCAGCCTGTCACACCAAGTGAAATCAGTGACTGTCAGCACATTTCCATGCCTAACACGAGCCGTGAACTGAAAAAATTAAGCGAAAAGAATTTAATCGAAAAAATAAGTGATTCGGAAGATAGACGGAAACAATGCATCCGCCTCTCCAAAGAGGGGGAAATGATGATGAACGAGGCTTTTGCAATCGTGGAATCCCGTTTCCAAAGCCGGCTGCAGCATGCATCAAAGGAAGATTTAGCGGATATTGACCGTGCCCTGGACATTCTTCAAACAAAACTTTTTTACTAAATAAACAAAAATGGCTCCCGGGATTGAAGTTGACAAAGAATCCATTCAATCCCGGGAGCTCATTCATACATGCATGTTTTATAATCAGGTACCGCAAAAGGTCCGGTATGGCTTTGTTGATTCAGGCAATGCGGCGTATTCAGCTTGTTCCTCGCAGTGTGCATAAGGTTTTGCAAGAACATCCAAAAGCCGTTCCATCACGCTGTAGTCCCCTTGTTCCACTGCAGCTTCCAACGCCTCTTCCACCCGGTGGTTCCGTGGAATCACTGCAGGATTGCTGTCCTGCATCAACTGATTCGAAGATTCTTTCGATTCCTTCTGCCTGCCCAGCCTCGCCTGCCAAAGCTCTTGCCACTGAGCGAATTCCGGTGTACCGAAAAGGACCGTATCCTCCACTTTATCAAAGGTCAAAGCACGGAAGGTATTGGTATAGTCGGCACCATGCTTCTTCATCATGCTGAGGATGCCATTAATAAGGGCTTCATCCTGAGTCTCTTCGTTGAATATCCCCAACTTCGCCCTCATTCCCGCTAACCAATTAGCATGATACAGATCATTAAAAACGGAAATCTTATCTTGTGCCAGTGTTACGGCCTGATCTTGGTCATCATGCAGCAGCGGCAATAAGGATTCAGCGAATCGCGCAAGGTTCCATCCCCCAATAACCGGCTGGTTGCCATAGGCATAGCGGCCTTGTCTATCAATTGAACTGAATACCGTTGCAGGGTCATAGGCATCCATGAAGGCACAAGGGCCATAATCGATGGTTTCCCCGCTGATTGTCATGTTGTCAGTGTTCATCACCCCATGAATGAAGCCAACCAGCTGCCATTGGGCAATGAGCTCTGCCTGACGCTTGACCACTTCCTGCAGCAGCGAGAGATAACGGCTTTCATCGGCTTCAATGTCTGGAAAATGACGCTTAATGGCATAGTCGGCAAGTGTCCGGAGTTCCTCGAGCGTGCCCCATTTTGCAGCGAATTGAAAGGTTCCGACACGAAGATGACTCGAAGCCACACGGGTCATGATGGCACCAGGCAGCCCGGTTTCACGGATTACCGTTTCACCTGTCGTCACGACAGCCAGACTTCTGGTGGTAGGAATGCCGAGTCCGTGCATCGCCTCGCTGATGATGTATTCGCGCAGCATCGGTCCAAGTGCAGCCCGGCCATCGCCCCCGCGGGAGTACGGCGTTCTTCCTGGACCCTTCAGCTGGATATCGACCCTCTCGCCTTCTGGCAAGACCTGCTCGCCAAGCAATATCGCCCGGCCGTCCCCCAACATGTTAAAATGACCGAATTGATGCCCAGCATATGCTTGTGCAAGGGGTGAAGCACCTTCAGGAACCTCGTTTCCGGCAAACACCGCCACGCCATCTTCGCCTTGTAGCTTTTTCACGTCCAAACCAAGAGTTCCAGCCAAACTCTCATTGAGAATGACCAACTCCGGTGAACGTACAGGAGTCGGGTTCGTGCTCGTGAAAAACTTTTCCGGAAGACGCGCATAGCTATTGTCTAAATTCCATCCTGTTTCATTAGTCATGTTTTCTCCTTTTCTTATTTTGACTTTTGTATAAAGGTTCGTTCCCTCAAGATTCAGTTAAAACACGGTTTAAAACTCAGTTGCAGTCCATTTTTTAATGTCTACCTCTAACAATTAATTATACCGTTTCTGCATAAAAATGGCTCTTTTAAAGTAGCGTTAAATCCATGATAACTCCCAGGTCGATAAGACGATTGTGTAAAGCGCCAATATCCTCATCGGTCCCTTAGAATGAAGGAAAGCAGGCACCCTTAATGTTTTAATAAAAGGCAAGAAAATGTTTAAATATAATGTCACACATTATATATAAGGAGTATAAAAGGATAGGTAAGCAGAGATACATCTGAATTTAAAGGTGCATTAATGAACTGTTGATTGAAAATGGAGTTGTTCCGTTAAAGGGCCAGATTGTGGAGGATGGGAAGAAGGAAAGTTATGTATAATTAGTGATGTAAGTTTATGCTTTTTATGTAATAATTATTTTGTAAATGGAAAGTTACAATTCATACATAGTGAAGGTGGGGATCATAATGGCAACGGGAACGCATACAGTAGTAGTTCCAGTAGATGTACAAGCAGTTTGGGATTATGTCAGTGATCTCGAAAAATGGGCAACGACAGTACCAGCCTATAAAGAACATGAAATCATAAATGACAAGCAATCTATTTGGACATTTGAAGGTAGTGTGAAAGGTATTAAAAAAACCATACAAGCGCAGGTAGATATTACCGAATGGAATGAACCTTCAAATATTAAGTTTGAACTAAAAGGTTTATCAGATAATTTTACAGGAAGCGGTCACTTTACTGCAGAGGATGTTAATGGTGAAACACTAATGACTTGTACGGTGGAAGTCCATGCAGGAGGATTATCTGGTGCGGTGTTAACACCACTTATTAAATGGGCTGTTCCAAAAGTAGCATCTCGTTTAACAGAATCCATCGCACGTAAAATTGCAGTATTCTCATAATTAGCGGAAAGGGGGCTGTCCAAAAAGGATGGCCTCTTTTTTTCAATATTACTCCTGCCGAATAACTGGCTAGACGAGACCACAGACGCTTGCTTTAATGAATCTTGGCAGATAGTCGGCGGAAAGGGAGTGGATTTCTGAAATCAACTGGCACGTTTTTCGAAGAAAAAAACTGTAGGCAAACTCCCTTTCTTGAAAGTTGTCTACAGTCTGAAGCCTGCCGTTGATTCGGCAGGCTTTTTTTATTTCATCTATCGTGTGGAGGATTCATGTTTTCAGAATGCCTCCCCACCTTTTCTGTCTTCTTCCTTCCCACTTCGTCTCTTGCATCCCTCTTCCATTCAAGGATATGCTTAATTCAGTAAAGTCAGGCTGATAAAGGCAATGCCAAATATACAGTACAGAATGAGGGTAAAGGGCTGGGGAAAAATAATATATACTATCATACTAATGATCATCAGCAGGATGCTGAAGGCATTTATCCTATCTCTCCACATACTCACCTTTGGTCAACTCCTTTTCCACAAGCGTAAGGTACATTTTCATCGCAAACTTCTTCCGGTGCTGCCTGGCCGGCTTTGAGGAAGCATTTCTCCCACAGTCAAAGCGTACATCAGCAAAAATAGAGTTTCTTCTTCATCCTTCATTTCACTTTGTTATAATGGCTTTGTGCCTAATTTGCATTTTTTCATTTTTTCGTTAGTAAGTAAGCGACTGATAATTTATAATTATAAAATTGAACCCGCTAAACAGCCATGTAGCCAAAATGATAAATCCATAAAAATAATTTAAATATTCAGACTTTTTAAGGGGTATGAAGTGAATGATCTATAAAACTTTCAAGGTTGTATTAAGAGCCTTGCACAAAGGCCAAACCGAGGAATTCGCTTATGTTTTTGAAGGGAAAAGCTTGCTGATCGGCCGTGCAAGCCAGCACTCCAAGGCTGATTTCAAACTTTACAATGACTTCGTTTCCAGGGAACATTGCCGGATTTATATGGAGGAAGGACAGCTCTTCATTGAGGATCTGGCAAGCAAACACGGTACCTCGGTGAACCAGATGCGGCTCGTGCCGGGCAATCCCTGTCGCATTGAACCGGGGGATTCGATTACTTTGATCAATGGACTGATTGAATTCATGATTTCCATCGATAACGATTTAACACGGGATTTCACTCCGGTGAACCCCGAGTTCCTGCAAACCGTCACTATCAATGAGCACCTTCAGACCGTGATCATCAATGAAGAAGCACCCATAAAAATGCCGACAAAGGAATTCAATTGCTTTAAGCTGCTTTATGAAAATTTGGACAACCTTATTTCAAAGGAAGAGATTGTCCAGCAAGTATGGCCGGAGAGAGTCGGTGATCCCGAGCAAATTGTGACGGCAGAAGAAATCGCTTCACTGCTGTACCGGGTGCGGAAACGGATAAATGGGCACTTCGCAATAAAAGCCGTCATTCAAAAAGGATATTATATGGAATCCATCCATTCATTCAATCTATCGGACTTATAATGACTATCATTCGAAGACATGAAAAAAAGCATTGCTGATAACAATGCTTTTTTTTCATGTTTTATATCTAAGACGGCAAGCAGGTATCCACCTGGGCCATTATCATTTCTTCGGTAAGTCCAGATTAGTGAATTCATCGACTGGAACGATGTCTTCTTCCATATCCATCACCTTCAGCACAACCCGGTCCCCTACATTCGTCAACACGATGTCAGAAAGCGCATTGACACCTGGGTCCACCGAGAACCTCTTGGAATTGCCTTCGACGATCAAATGGAATACGTATCCATTTGAGAGATTGGCATCATTGATCCTTATTACCTTCCCCTTTATTTCTTTCATCTCAAATCCTTTTTGAGGCGTCACACCGCTCACTTTCCCTAAAGAGGCAATCAGTTTTTTATAATTGCGGAAAGCTTCGTCCTTCGTTTTCCCAAAGACCACTTGGGGATTATCGCTATTGGCGTAAACGATCGCCACACCTTGGAACTTGCTGCCCTTTGTAACCGGAATCACATATGTGGGAGCACCGTAAATCGTATAGAAAATTCCATTAGTGGCTTTCCAGCCTGGATATTTAGACAAAAACTCACTCGCATTTGCGTTGGATTTTGCCTCCTTTCCAGTCAGAACGGACGTGACGCCTTTATAGTATGTCATTTCACCGGTTTTGGCATTGAAAACACCATAACCTACAAGGGTTTTGGAGTTGCCTTTTGATTTAGCCCGGGTAAAGTCCACTACATAAATCAATTCGCCTTTTTCGTTAAACGTAACTTGCATATTATCCTCATTAGGAATCAGGACATCTTTCTTCGGCCCAATCAAGGACTGGTTTTTCCACCCGTGAACATATTTCCCCCAGTAGGTCCAATATTCCAGGGCTGTTTCCAATGTGAATGTCCGATCTACCCATTTAGGTTCTTTTCCTTTTGGATAGTATTTCGTGTCCCCCGTTTCCGGATTCACCAATACCACCCCGTCCACTACGGGACCGCTGCGGTATTTCAAATAATGTCCGACTGAAGCAACGAAGAAAGGCTTTCCATCTTCGTTCGGTTCCAAATATGAATCATGGATGATTTTATTCGGATATGCCTTGCGGATGGTTCTTTCCAAATCATGATCGAGATACTGTGAGGGAGCATACAGCATCTTCCCTTTGACAGTACTTGCCCCTTTATCCGTCGATACGGCGGAAATCAGATTATAACCTGGCGTGTATTCCGCTTTCCCGGCTTTCAAAAATCCGTCCATTTCAATGGGTGATGTATAAGCCAATTCATCATTGATATTGGTTAATCGGTATTCACCTTCAGTGAAATATGATGCATTTTCTATTTTATTAATCGCTGCATCGCCTTTTGCGTCAGCCATTTTCACAGTAACAAGCGGCATGGTTTTTATATCTTGAACTTCTTCCAGCTCTTTTTTCTTATCGACCTTCGCCAATTCATGCAGATCAGCGGCAAAATTGATGGGGTAAAACAGCATGATGACCCATGCTAATATCAAAACGACACCTATCAAACTGTTGAAATGTACGTTCCAAGGTGTTTTCGATTGCTTTGCTGTTTCATTTCCCCTCCGATTCCGTCGGGTGCTAGAAGATTCACTGGCACTGTACACATAAATTCTTGAATCGATGATGAGAATGAGCCCAAGTATAATGGCAAAACTCGAAAAGAATGCAGCGGGAGTGAGATCCAGCAGCATGATATCAATAACGAAAAAAAGTATGGCAGCAGAAACTAAAAGTCTCAGCACCTGTTCAATGAAAAAAGGTATCTCCTTTTTGGTGATTGCGTTTGTCCATCTCTGCGGAATCAAGGAAAGTCCCAATATGGCAAATGGCATTTTCAATAAAATTCCTTTCAAGATGAAAACGAGTAATGAAATTATCATGGTTTTAAAAATCTCTCCTTGTCATGTATGTTCCCATTTGCCCATTTTATCACTTTTGTACAACTAATTTACTATTTTTTAAATATATCGAAATAACGTAAAAGAACTACCAATATTATTTGCTCCAACGATGCTACTTTTATCGATTTAATGTTTATATAGACTCTAGAATAGGTTGGATGCCAAAAGGGGGGGGCGAAGCCTTATGATTTACGAAGAAACTTACCAATACCTATTAAGGAATGTATCTTCCACTGAATTCGATACGTGTTTGTACGCCTTGCTCCACAGTGATTGGGATGGGGTCATCCAGAGCCCGCTTCATATGATGGCCCGAGGGGTCGGAACGACAGAAAAGTACTTAAGGCAGATCATCAATAAATTCACCGCACCACAAGGATCACTAAAAAGAGTGTTTGTGCCCGTCCATCAAGGTGATGATATTTTATATAAGTTTAACCTTGGTCCTGCAAGTAATCTTGGCTTTAACAGGAAGGCGGACCGTTATTGCAAGAAATACCGTTTCTTTTATTGCGATGCTTTCAAAACCTTAACGATTCATGGAAAACGGCTGCTGCTCATGGGCGCTTTCCGAATGTCTGTTTTGAAGTCTGAAGAAGTTCTATTCGATTATAATGAAATCGTTCCTGATTCCAACTCGCCATTCACGAGGAAGCGCTTATTGGATGCAGTCGATGCCATCCATGCCGCTTTAGGCCATGTAGTGACGATTTCTTTTGCTAGCAGGGCTTTTTCAAAGAAAGAAATCCTGGTATTCACCTTTACAGAAGGCGTCTTGGAGCAGTATAAGGAAAATAGGTCGGAACGGACATGGTTGCGGAGAACGATTTTTGACTCTGGCTACCTTGGGCATATCAATGATTCTGTATGCAGGGAATTGGAACGGGTAGGCAAATATATTTTCCGTTCATTTCTGCAGGAAACGACAAACATCTCCAATGATATCCAAATGGAACTGCAGAAGTTAGCCCGTTTCGTCTATTCTCATTCTCTTAAGAAATTTGGCCAGGCGATTCCTGCCAATGAGCAGTTACTTCTTGCCCCCAAACAAGCCTCTGCCTATTTAAGCAAGATCATGTACAATGAAGCATTGGAACAGATGGTCAAGTATGCCCACCAGGCGGAATCCATCAAAAGCCTGCTTGAACGCGTTCATTTTCATAGAAACATCTCGGAGAAAGCTCTCTGCCGGGAAGTGAATGATTTGGAAATGGCAGAACATATCAAGCCCATTCTCCAAAAGTACCATCAAGCAGACTTCATCCGTCATGTGCTGAACGACTGGTGCGAAACATGGCTCATTTCCCGTGTAAAGTCAGTGACAGAAGAATTCCGGGCAGATGGAAAAAGGAAAAGTACCGATGCTGATAAGCAGGCCGCGGCCGAATATATAATGCGCATTAGAAACGATACATATGACCAGTTGGACAAGCTGTTGACCTTGATTCTTAAATTCGGCAATCATGCTGTGGCCCCGGCTGTCCGGAACTTCCCTCTCACTAAGAAAAAGGAAACCCTCCAATCCTATTTCGCGATCCAAAAGGAGCGTCTCGGCGTTCTCCCCATTTCCTCTTAAAAAATCATCCGGTTTAAACCTTTTAATAGGTCATTTGTTTTCCAAGAGAACGGATCCGTTCTCTTTTTTTGCTTGTAACGATGGACGGCTGTGAATTGCAGAATGACGATTGTGATTTGGTGATTGGCCATTGTGGATTTCTCCCCTGAATTCGTGTATTGCATATGGATTTTGTGGATAAGGGAACTTGGGCAGCAGTTTTTTTTGACGGCAAGCCATGACCCCTGCATGGGCAAGGGCATTTATGCGGAGTTATTCTAAGGGTCTAAGAATGGGTCTATATAAAGGAACTGAAAAAGGTTTTGAACATTAGTATGAATAAGGTGTTGAATCCAGGCAGGCCGCTATACGGTAAAAGAAATGGGCCCCATTTAAAATGGAAAGCCCTCATGACTTGTTATGGCATTAATAATATTTTCCCAGAACTTTTCCGGCTTTCAAGAAGTCTATGGGCATCCGCCCCATTTTCCAAAGAGAAAAGAGTCGGTTCTTTGATGAGGATTTCCCCAGACAGAATCCATTGAAACAGCTCTGCTGTTCTTCTTGCCCGTTCTTCATGGGTGGTCAGGACATTCCAAAGGTCTCCACCTATTAATGCTTTCGATGTATCCATTAGCATTCTTGGATCGATTTTCTCCGGATCACCGCCTGCCATCCCAAAAAATACAACCGTTCCTCCAGTCTTGGTCGCCTCGAAACTATCCATCAAGGTTTGGCCCACTGATTCATAAACGACATCAACGCCTTCACCGCCGGTTACATCCTTGATGGAATCCACCCAGTCCGAACCGTAAAGGAAAACATGATCCGCACCCATTTGTTTGGCAACCGCCGCTTTATCATTTGATGAGGTCAAGCCAATGACCCGACCGCCCTTCATCTTGATCATCTGTGTCAGTAATTGACCGACTCCACCGGCAGCTGCATGGACCAGAATGGTTTCTCCTTCTTTAACTTGATGACTGTCATGAGTTAAATATTGGGCAGTCAATCCTTGAAGTAAAACGGATGCGGCCGTTTCAAAGGAAATGCCCTCTGGCAGCGGTAACAGCTTATCAGCTGGAACTGAAACCAGCTCCGCATTGGCATGGGGAACATCAGCGAACCCGACACGATCACCGGCTTTCACATGATGGACATCTTCCCCGACATATTCGATGACCCCTGCCCCCTCATAACCTAGAATGAATGGGGGATCACCCACCAAATGATAATTCCCTTTCCTTCTATATACATCAGCAAAATTCAATCCGATTGCTTTCATTCGAACGATCACGGCTGATTTTGAATGTTCAGGTTCTGCAATTTCCCTTACAGACAGAACTTCCGGCCCGCCGAAATCATCAAAGACAAGTGCTTTCATCATCCTAACTCCCTTCAATGCTTCTTCATTCTTTAAGATATAGGATGAACCCTTTGGTGGCAAGAAACAACCGCCCTGCCTTTTAAGGCAAGAGCGGTCACTAAGTTTACTCAATCTGTATTGGACCCAGGGCCGTTCTTTCGTTTATTAGCGGAATATTCCTTACCGTGTGCTTCATGTTCTGCAATGATGTCCGCTTTCGGAATATGGTTATTCTTTTTCGGTGAAGCAATACGGTTACGATGTTTTTTTCCCATGATCTATCTCCCCTTCATTCAAAGCTATTTATGTTGAACTATTGTTAGCTTGTCCGATTACCACCGAAAATACCCGCAAAATAGTCGCTTCATAATAAAGGAAAAACCATCGCGGAGGCCGAATAGATGTAAAACTGATATTATGAGGGGGGAATAACATGTTTCCTGTATTGAACACGGAAAGGTTATGCTTTCGGGAAATTCGTGAAAGTGATGCGCAAGCTGTTTTCCAATGCTTATCCAAAGATGAAGTCACCCGCTTTTATGGGCAGGATTCATTGGAAAATGTCGAACAGGCGAAGGATATCATAGCGTCTTTTGCGAAAAACCATCTTGAAAAACGAGCAATCCGATGGGGAATCGAAAGAAAAGATACCCAGGAATTGATTGGTACCATCGGTTTTCATGCCCACAGTCCCAAATACAGACGGGCAGAAATTGGTTATGAAATCCATCCAGCACATTGGCGGAAAGGATTTGCGTCAGAAGCTCTTAAAGAAATTATCGATTACGGTTTCAACGACCTTGATTTAACCCGAATCGGCGCGGTCGTTTTCCTGGAAAACAAGCCATCAAGTGAGCTCTTGCTTAAGCTGGGCTTCATCCAGGAAGGAATATTAAGGAGTTATATTTACCAAAACGGTATCCCTCATGATACATATGTCTATTCCTTGCTGAAGCCTCTTTGAAGGGTTCTTCGCGACACTCCTGCCGAATGACTGGCTAGCCAAGACCCCCGAGATGCCTGCATTGATGAGGGCTTGGCAGTCAACCGGCGTAAAGGGGGCGGATTTCTAGAACCAAGATCAGATTCTGTTCGGAGCATCCTTTCCCCATTCCATTTACTTATTTGAATAAGATAAAACTGTAAATAAACTTCCTTTATATTCCAAATTACCCACAAAAAAAAGTCACCAAAACCTGGCGACTCCAACTTCACGATTTTAGGTGACTACAAGATAGTCCTTCAAGGCTTGTTGCAGCGTACCCTTGGTCTCTGCTTTATTATCGAGCTGAATTCCTGCACGGATCATTTTCGTTACAACCTCTGGGCGTAATCCAGTCACCACAGCCTTACACCCCATCATTGCCGTTCCATCGAGAATTTTCATCAAATCATTGATCATTTCAACTTCCATTTCGATGATACCGGACAAATCCAAGATCAAGGTCTGTATCCGCAGTTTACCTATCTCCATCAATACTTTTTCTTCTATTATCTGTATTCGTGAATAATCGATTGTCCCAATTAACGGAAGGACACAGGTGGTGGGAGTGACGGGAATGATCGGGACGGATAGATTTTCCACCAAGTTTTGCTGAGCGAGAATCAATTTGTCTTTATAATCGGAATAACTGACGAAAAAGGATTTTAGAAAAACATCAACCTTTTCATTCACTTTTTTCTCTAATTCAAAAAATACTATGGAATCCTCAATAAACGCTTCCTTTTCTTGTTCAAACTTATAGAGAAACGTCCAAAGCGTTCTGCGAAGGGCCTGAATCCATTCCAGCTTGAATGAAAGCGTCAAGGAGTGGGTTGCCCACGTAACTCCCTCTTGTTCGGCAAAGGCAATCAAATCCGTTTCATTCAGTTCCACTATATAACGGACGAGCTTATGTGCATTATTCAAAAGGTCGACATTTCCAATCAGAAGGATTTCTTCGATTTTATCCCTGACATTGACCGCTGCTGATAAAAGATATTCTTCAAACTCACTTTTATTCTGTAAAAGGAATTCCATTATTTTATCTTCATCATAAACAAAACTCACTCTTCTCCACTCCCCTTTTGAACATTCAACTGTGATTTTTGTTACTATTTACTTTCTATATGGGTGGAGCTTTTTCCTGCTGATTGCCCCTATATTAAAAATATGGATAGTAGATGGGTAAAAACCGATTATATCTCCTCTCCTGAAAAAACATTTTTCGTTGCGGAAGAAAATATCAGATGTGTGGACGATTTCCCATATTTAATGGCTTCATCAACGAAGTCTTCCAGCGTTTCCATGGAAAATGTACTTATTTTAATCAAATAACTGTATTGACCTGCTAACCGGTGGCATTCCAGTACTTCCGGATGATTCAAGCTAAATTGATAAAAGTCTTTGCATCTATCCGTTTCGAATAATATGAATGCCGTTATGCTCCTATCAAGTTTTTCAAGGGATATTTCGGTTTTATATCCTTTTATCACACCGCTTTCCTCTAATTTATTCACACGTTCTTTCGTTGCTGGAGCCGTTAAGGAAACTTCATGTGCCAGTTCTTTCATGGACATGCGCCCATTATTCTCCAGCAAGGAAAGTATCTTTTTGTCCGTTCGATCCATTTCAATCACTCCCACTTTTTATTATTAATAAAATTTACCTAAATACATTATAAAATAAATAGAAATGAAATGATTACGTAATTTATCTTATGTATTAGGGAATTCGCTTTTTATATAATAAATACAAATATAAATAAGGGGGATGCACGATGAAAAAAGTATTGATGCTGCTATCCAATGGATTCGAAGCGGTTGAAGCAAGTGTATTTACAGATGTATTGGGCTGGAATAAATTAGAGGGTGATGGTACGACTGATCTGGTTACGGTGGGACTTCATCAACAATTGAAATGCACATGGAATTTCATCGTGCAGCCGGAATTGATCCTCGATCAAGTGAACCTTGATGACTTCGATGCTTTGGCCATTCCAGGAGGTTTTGAAGAAGCCGGTTTCTATGAGGATGCCTATGATCAGAGGTTTCTTGATGTGATCAAGCATTTTCATGATAAGAACAAAATCATAGCAACCATTTGTGTAGGTTCTCTCCCACTAGGAAAAAGCGGGATATTGAATGGAAGAAAGGCCACTACATACAACCATCCAACCAGCAAGAGACAGGGGCAGCTAAAAGATTTTGGTGCGATTGTCGTTAATGAACCGATTGTCATCACGGACAATATCATTACATCCTACAATCCATCCACAGCTTTCGATGTTGCCTTTACGCTCTTGGAAATGCTCACTTCAAGAGATAATTGTAAACATGTGAAGGAATTGATGGGCTTCCATTAAGATTGATTACCGCTCCAGGCACTCGGCGGAAAGGGAGCGGATACCTGAAATCAACTGCAACTTTTTTCAAAGAAAAAAACTGCAGGCAAGCTCGTCTTTTCGAGTTCATCTGCAGTCAGGGGTTCCGAATGAATCCGGAACCCTTTTCACGTTACTTCCAAAAAGCCAATGAACGGGTTTTCATGGATTCACGGAACTGTTTTGTTGATTCTGGCAGGACTTTATTCGTTGCATAATCGATGATGACACCATACTGGCGAATGACATCCAGACTATCCAGCTCGCCATTGGCGAATTTATCTTCCACGCTTTGTATGTTTTCCTCAAGCCATTGTTTACGGTTGTTCCTGATATACGACCTGGCTTGTTCCGTTGCTTCAAAATCTATTTCGAATAAATCGAGATCTTTATCGATTTCCTTGATCACGACTCCATAATCTTTTTTGGCTCGCTCAATTGAAACATACTCATCGATCACATCTTCCAACACATCTTCGGGACTTCTTTCAAGCGGATCTCCCAGTCCCCCGCCCCCAGCGGATGGGCGTACAAAGGAGTCTCCTTGCTGAACCTTTACATTTGAGAAAATCGCACCTAAATAGCGTTCGCCTTCCTTGCCCGGATTCAGCCATGCTCCATGCGGGGAAGAAGGAAGCCCTCCAAAAATCCCCCATGTTATTGAACGGGAGCGGTCACAGCAATAGGACATGACGGTGTTTTTGACATTCGTGAGTGTACCGCCTTTTTCTACACCGCACCCGCCACGGTATTTCCCAGGCCCGGCAGAGTCGGTGATGATTTCATGCTTCATCGTCACGACAGGTGACAGTCTTTCTTGCCCTTCGCAAGGCTGTACACTGAGGCCCAAACCGAATGTCGGCGAAGTGGCGTTCACGCCGTCCCGGTCATGGCGTCCTCCATGACCGCCGGCCATCCAGTCATACCACATGAAGTATTTATCCTGCTCCTGGCGTTGATCCCAACCGCCGATAAGTAAATACTCCAGGTTAAATGAGCATGCGATCGCTCTTTCCGGCATGATTTTGGACCAGAGTTCGAAACACGCACTCATGATTTTTTCATAGGCCCCTGAACAAAAACCGGTTACGGCAATCGGTGCCGGGGCATTGACGACGGAGTTTTCCGGCAGTTCGATCTTGACCACTCTGTAAAAGCCGGAGTTCAAGGGTATTTCAGGAAAGAATGTCTTGGTTCCCGAGTACGCTGCTGATAAAGATGCCCCGAAACCGGCATTCAAAAAGCAGCCGATATAAGAATGCGATCCAGAAAGATCATAATGGATCTCGTCATCCGTGATGGTCATCTTAACACGGATCGGAATCAGGCCGTCTCCGGCTTCCGGATCCATATCAATATAATCGACGGTCTCCCAGGTTCCATTCGGTAAAGCCGCAACCTTGGCCCTTGCCAAGCGCTCCACATAATTCTGCACTTCCGCAAAGGCAGACAAAGTCGTATCGATTCCATACTTCTCGATGATGGAAAACAACTGGCGCTCGCCTACCTTGGCCGCCTCCACTTGAGCACGCAGATCGCCGACACGTTCCTCAGGGACGCGCATGTTCGAAACGAGCACATTGACCACGTCTTTTAAAAATGTTCCTTTACTATATATCCTTAGCGGCGGAATCCTTACTCCCTCTCCGAAATGTTCCTTGGCATTGATATCGAAGGAGCCAGGTGTCGAGCCCCCCATGTCGGCCCAGTGGCCATTCGTCTGCATGAACGCAATGAGCTTGTTCTCATGAAAAACCGGTAAGAGAACCCGTGTGTCATTGAAATGAGTACCGCCCCGATACGGGTCATTGACCAAGAAAACGTCCCCGGGATGGATATCACCCTCGAAGTCCTCGAGCACCGCCTTTGCCGTTAGATGCAGTGTTCCTACATGGACCGAAATATCCTGGGTCCCTTGCATGACTGTATTCCCTTCTGCATCACAAAGCGCACAGCTGAAATCCCGATTATAAATTACGAAGGAATAGCATGTCCGAAGGATTTGTTCTGCCATCTGATCTACAAGGTTAACGAAGCCATTTTTTATCACTTCAAACGTCACCGGATCTAAACCTGTTCCAACTCCAGATTGGTCCATTAACTGTTTATTCGACAATGAAATCCACCTCTTTTTATTTATTTTGGGAAAGAATCAAGTTTCTGTATTTATCAACTTTTGCCGTGAAATTTGGTGGAATGACTGTCGTTGTATCAAGCTGATCCACTATGGCAGGTCCCGTGATTTCAGAAAATGCCGGAATGAGTTCCCGGTTATACACGTTCGTATTCACATACCCTTCCTCTTCGAAATAGACATCACGCGTTTCCTTCAAGGCATCTGCAAGTGTCCCCCCTGGTTCATAAGTCGGGAACTCAGGTTTTGGCACAGTTCCGATAGCGGTAACGAGCAGCCCGTAGATTTCCACGGTCTGTTCTTTATCGGAGAAAGAAAATTCCCGTTCATGCTCTTGATGGAAACGGGCAAGCGTCTCTTCCAATGAAGAAATCGGGCAATCGACTTCTATCGCCAATGAACGCCACTGTCCCATATACCTCATGTCAATATAGCGCATCAATGTGGAAGCTTCCTTAGCGACCCCTTCTTCTTGCAATAACTCAGCGGCCTCTTTTTCCATTCCGCTGAATTCTTTCTCTAAATCCTTTAACGATACATCCTTGACGTTCTTGACATAGGTTTTGGATATATCATGACGAACATCGACCAACAGGCATCCCATTGCGGCGGCAACACCCGGATGCGGCGGGATGATGACAGTCGGGATTTCCATTTCCTTGGCCAGGTAAGCCCCATGCAAGGGTCCAGCCCCGCCGAACGCCACAAGTGCAAAGTCGCGGGGATCGTATCCCCTTCTGACTGAAATCAGCCTTAGCGCATCACACATATTGGCATTGGCCACCCGTGTGATGGCATTGGCCGCTTCTTCAATCGTATAATCGAATTTCTTGGCGATCTTATCCACGACTTCCATCGCTTTTTGTTTATCAAGTTCCATTTGTCCGTCCAATAGTTTCGTGCCAAGTCGTCCCAATACAATATTGGCATCGGAATTGGTCGGTTCCACTCCACCCCTGCTATAGCAAGCAGGCCCGGGAACCGCGCCTGCACTTTGAGGGCCATTGCGTAAAGAACCGCCTTCATCCACCCAAGCCAAGCTTCCGCCTCCTGCTCCTATCGTCAGGATTTCGATACTTGGGAACCCGATCGGATATCCATACTCGATATACCAATCTTTAGTAATCCGCAAATCACCTTCATGCATCAAGGAAATATCGGTGCTCGTTCCTCCCATATCCAGCCCAATGGCATTATTGAATCCGCAAAGCTGGGCGATATGTTTACTGGCAATCGCACCTGCAGCGATTCCGGAACTTGCAAGCCTTGCCGCATAACGGGGAACGGTTTGGGATGTCATTACCCCTCCGCCTGAGTGAAGCACTAATATGTCATCTTCATACCCCCGTTTATTCATTTCACCTTCAAGCGTTTTAATATAGTTGCTGACAGTCGGTCCTAAAACGGCATTGACGATCGTCGTACTCATGCGCTCATGCTCAAAAATCTCAGGAAGGACTTCACTTGAAATGCATATATAGACATCCGGCAGTTCCTCCTGGATGATTCGTTTCACTTTCGTCTCATTGCTTCCATTTACATATGAGTTCATGAAGCAAACCGCAATGGATTCGGTACCGCGTCTTTTTAATTTCCTTGCCAGTGACCGTACTTCCTCTTCATTGATTTCCATCAAGACATTCCCTGCAAAATCGATGCGTTCCTCCACTTCAAAACGGTCTCTTCTTTGGATATACGGTTTGGCTACATCATCATATGTATCCCATAACTCAAGCTTGGTTCCTCGGCGGATTTCCGATACATCCCGAAATCCAGCGGATGTGATCAATGCTGTCTTTGGCAATTTCCTTTCAATCAAGGCATTGGTGCCCACTGTTGTACCATGGGAAAACACTTTAATATTTTCACAATCTATTTCCGCTTTTGCAATTCCATCCAAAATGCCGATTTCTGGATTCAAAGGAGTCGACGACGTTTTCGTGATTGAAATTTCCTTCGTGCTTTCATCAAAAACGAATACATCCGTAAATGTTCCGCCTACATCAATTGCGAGCCTAGTTTGCTTCGTGCCTATCATTTAATTCCCACCCCTGCTACAAGATTTAAAATACTTTATACCTTTTGACATTGCTTCGTGCCCATTTCGCCACTTAATGGAACTGTGTGAAAGGGTGTCAGCCAGCCGCTGGATTTTCTTAGGCCAAAGAGGGACAAGATGAATGATGAAATAAAAAAACCAGTCATATCAATAAGAAATAATTGATATAACTGGTTTTTGATCTAGGTCTAGCTTCGCTGGCCAGCGAAGTCTATTAGATTCGACAGTTATTTATAGATTCATCTTCTAAAACATCAAGTCCATTTTAAGGCGATGGCAGAGTAGTATTGCTAGATAAAACTACCTGTTTAACTATGGCTATATACATTATCTTACGTCAATCCATGATAAAGTCAAGGGTATTTTTTAGAATAGTCAAACAACTCACGGAGGTAAGAAGTATACAAAAATAAGTAAAATTAAGTAAGCACAACTGTTTCGCTATACTTACACAATATGATTATTTATCAGGTGTTTCCGCTGTGCCTTCCTCACTGTTTTTGAGGTAAACTTCAGAAATTCCATTCATGCCTTCCAATAGTTGTGCTTGAGTATATTCCATACTGCCAACCAGTTTATGAAGCTTCTTATCATCATTCTCTTCTGTAAGTTTAGATTCTGAATCGGTCACATTTTTTCACCTCCAACATTTAGGATGGCAAATCAAGATGGAAATATGTATGACAGGCGATGAAGATAGTCACCCTCAAAGTCCATTTTAGGTAAAGAATGGAATATTCCAGCAGATTCTGTACTTAAATAAGGAGGAAAAGATTATTTTATGAATCTTTTTTAAAAAATCAGCTGTTTTCAAGCCACTAAAGGGATATACTATAGTTTAGCTTTTATTACATTTTTGTTAGTATTTTTTCTTGCCACATATTGTGTAATATTTTACAGGTTTTTCTATTTACATCAACAAAATGCTTATTGCAAAGGAGAATTGGATATGTCAGAAACGATTACCCAATCACAAACTGAACAACTTAATGCCCGCCAAAAACAATTAGATGTACTGGACCAATTATTAAAGCCTGAGGTTCAGGAATCATTGAACACTTTAGTCGAGCAGTTACCAAAACTAACTGAGTTAGTGAATATTTTAACAAAGTCTTATGATTTCGCTCAATCGGTTGCGACTGATGATGTATTGAAAAATGATACGGTCAGCGCCATTTCGGAAATCGCGACACCTGTAGTACATTCAGTGAAAGGGCTTGCGGCTAATGCCATCGAAGCTAAGGATCGTGCTGAAGTGAATCATGACGTGATCGGTCTTTTTGGTCTGTTAAAAATGATGAAAGACCCTCAAGCACAAAAACTTTTCCGTTTCGCCCAAGCTTTTCTTGAAGTCTCTGCAGAACGTAAAAACCAATAATCATTTGATAAACTTTCAATCAGTAAGGACGGGGGATTAACTATGTCAAAACAAATCGTCATCTTAGGTGCAGGATACGCAGGATTGCTATCTGCCTTATCCGTACGTGAATATTACAAAAAAGATGAAGTGCAGGTTACAGTGGTGAACCAATTTCCAACACACCAAATCATCACCGAATTGCACCGTCTTGCAGGCGGATCCATTTCTGAACAAGCCGTTTCCATTCCGTTGGAAAAACTTTTCAAAGGAAAAGATATCGACCTTATCATTTCCAAAGTGGAGTCTTTCTCAGTAGATAACAAAGAAGTGAAACTTGCCAATGGTTCCACTTTATCTTATGATGCCCTGGTTGTTGCTTTAGGTAGCCAAACAGGATTCTTCGGCATTCCGGGACTTGAGGAAAACAGCATGGTCTTGAAATCCGTAAACGATGCAAACAAGATTTACAAACATATCGAAGATCGCATCCGCGCCTATGCACAAACGAATAATGAAGCGGACGCAACCATCGTGATCGGCGGAGGCGGATTGACGGGCGTCGAGTTAATCGGTGAAATCGTCGACCATTTCCCTAAAATCGCCAAAAAATTCGGAGTGGACTTCAAGGACTTGAAAATCAAGCTTGTGGAAGCTGGTCCAAAAATCCTTCCGGTCCTGCCTGATCACTTGATCGAACGTGCAATGGCAAGCTTGGAAGCACGCGGCGTTGAATTCTTGACAGGTCTGCCTGTAACGGGTGTTAAAGGAAATCAAATCGAATTGAAAGATGGACAAACGATAACGGCCAACACACTTGTTTGGACAGGCGGAGTTGCGGCTCTTCCTATCGTAGGCGAATCAGGCCTTGAAGTGGATCGCGGCAAAGCGACCGTTAATGAGTATCTGCAATCAAAATCCCATAATGACGTATTCGTTGTCGGGGACAGTGCCGTAGCGTTCCCTCCAGAAGGCGGCCGTCCATACGCTCCTACTGCACAAAATGCTTGGCAAATGGGTGAGCTTGTTGGATACAACCTATATGCAGCATTTGAAGGCAAGAAACTTGAAGAATTTGCACCTGTAAACTCAGGTACACTTGCGAGCCTTGGCCGTAAGGATGCAGTGGCAACCGTCGGGGCCAATAACACTTCCCTTAAAGGCCTGCCGGCTACATTGATGAAAGAAGCAAGTAATGTCCGCTATCTATCACACATCAAGGCCCTATTCAGCCTGGCTTATTAATTTATTATAGCCGTGACATGACATCCAGTTCATTGATATGTCCGCGGTACATGCCCTTTCTTCCCGGTCATCGGGATTAAAGGGCATTTTTTTCATGAAATTATTATAATGCCTGATCATGATGCAATGATTGACGAAAGATGTTAATAATGGACGGTACTCCATTTTGTTGCTTATCCATTCTATAAATCTCCTGGGATTAGGCAACTCTCCTAAATCCTCTCCGTTAATTTTTATTAGCCCGTTTGTCGTTAACTAACGCTCAAGTATGTACCATTGCGCATATCATAAAATTAACCTTATTAAGGAGGGCTCTGTATGAAAGGGAAAAAAGGAAAAGCAGCTGGCGGTTCATCTACCGGTAGCACTTCTACTGGTGGCACTTCTACTGGCAACAATTCCACTGGCAATAAATCCACTGGCAATAAATCCACTGGCAATAAATCCACTGGAAAATAATCTACTGGCAACACAGCTACTGGTATCATAACTACTGGTATCACATCTACAACAACAACAACAACATCTACTTCATCAAGTTCAAGTTTAAGCTCGTCCACTGGACGTGGCAAAAAAAGAAGAAGATAGATAGTTAAACATAAAATGCTTCAGCTTGATTGATCCTGATTAATCAAGCGGAAGTATTTTATGATATTACGGCTTCATTAAGTTCAAGTCTGTCCATAAAACATCTTATACAAGGAAGGAAGGTGAGTGTATGTCTTATCATATTCCATCTTATTTCTTAATGATAGAAGAAGAAGATCTAGAAGATTTACGTGCGGATATTTGGAGCGATAACCCTATTCCTGCCAATTTGAAAGTAGAAAACGACATTTATGTTATCGATATTGCCTATCGGGGTTCTTATACCCGCAAATTCCGAAAAAGGTCCTATTGGATTGATTTCATCGAGCCAGAACAATTCTTTGGCGCCCACAAAATCCATCTCAATGCCGAATACAGAGATCCTTCCCTCATTCGCAATAAACTCTCACTCGATTTCTTTCAAGACCTTGGTGTCCTTTCCCCTCATAGCCAACACATCAACCTAATCCGAAATGGCACGTTTAAAGGTGTGTATTTACAATTGGATTCCGTCGATGGGGTTTTTTTAGAAAAAAGAGGACTTCCTGCCGGCCCGATTTATTATGCTGTCAACAATGATGCCAACTTTTCATTGAAAAGGGATGGGATAGCGAAAGACTCCCTTACGTCAGGCTATAAACAAGCGTTTGGCAAACCCGCCGATGATGAATATCTAATCGAATTGATCAAAAAAATCAACACCACCCCACTTGCTAAGTTTCCTGAAGTAGTCTCGCAACATCTTGATATCCATAAATACTTACGCTGGCTGGTTGGAGCCGTTTGCACCATGAATAACGACGGTTTCACTCATAACTATGCACTATACCGCAATAGTAAAACGAAGTTATTTGAAATCATTCCTTGGGATTACGATGCCACTTGGGGACGCAAAGTCAGTGGAGGGATCATGGAGCACACATATGTCCCTATCGGAGGAAAAAAGACAAACCACCTTATTCATCTGCTCTTGCAGGTTCCGGAATACAGTAAGTTCTACAAAGACCTCTTGGTTGAAACATTAGAAACCACATTTACTGTGAAGTATATGGAAAATAAAGTATTACCACTGCACCAGGGCATACGCCCCCACATCCTTCATGATCCATATAAAAAGAATAAGATTGATCTATTCGACAAGGAACCGGAATTCATCTTCGAATTCATTCGCAAACGCAGTGCTTACTTAAATAAACACCTTGGTGGCCTAGATGAAAAAAATGCCACGACACAACTGATAGCCAAACAAGACCGAAAAAGGGGAGTTGCTTCCATGTCACCAATCTGCATTAAAAATACGGGGAAGTATGGCAGGGGAGTATATGCTACAAGGGATATTAAAAAAGATGAACTCATTGAGGTATCACCTGTCATCATTTCACCCAAACATGAATGGAAATATCTAAAGAAAACCGCACTCTTTCATCACTGTTTCTATTGGGGAGATGATGATGAAACTGCCATTGCCTTAGGAAATGGTTCACTATTCAATCATTCATACACTCCAAATGCGACATTCGATAATAATTTTGAAGATTTAACGATAGACTTTTATGCACATAAAGATATAAAGGCTGGCGAGGAAATCACGATCAATTACAATGGTGAACCTGATGATAAATCCCCGTTATGGTTCGATGTCATCGAGTAGGCGTTTTTTGCTTCCATTTTATTTTGAAAGAATCCATTTTGAAGGAAAATTGATCAAAATGGATTCTTTTTTTATTCAATTTTCTTCGCTAATGCAAGGACTCTTTAACATTACATTTTATTCGGCGCTGAAATTCCCAATAAACTAAGCGCATCCTTTAATACAATCGCTACGGAAAAAGCGAATGAGAGCTTCATTTGTTTCAATTCATCTTCAACCAAGATTTTCGTATGTGCATAATACTTATTGAATGCACGCGATAAATGCAGGCTGAATTTCGCGATTTGTGATGGATCGGCTTGTTCAAATGATTTTTGGACAATGATCGGGTATTGCTCCAACAGCTGGATGACCGGCCACGCATATTCTCCTAAAGCTTCAAAAGTGATGGCCTGCTCTTTAAATTCACCTTTTTCAAGCAATGAGGAAATTCGCGCAAATGTGTACTGTACATATGGACCCGTTTCTCCCTCAAAATTCATCATTTGCTCTAATGAAAAATCAATATCGTTCATGCGGTTATTTTTTAAATCATTAAAGATTACAGCTCCGACACCAACCTGTCTTGCAACCAGTTCCTTCTGTTCAAGCGCTTGATTTTTTTCTTCGATATTGCGCTTCGCAGTTTCGATCGCCTCTGCCAATACATCCGCAAGCAGCACGACTTTCCCTTTACGTGTCGACATTTTCTTGCCGTCTTTTAACATCATGCCAAATGCTACATGCTGCAAATCTTTTGACCAATCATATCCCATTTTTTCAATGACGTTAAAAAGTTGCTTAAAGTGCAGGGATTGTTCGTTTCCGACAACATAAAATGTTTTCTTGGCCCCGTACTGTTTTTTACGATACATGGCTGCAGCCAAATCACGCGTGGCATAAAGTGTCGCCCCATCGGTTTTCGTAATCAAACAAGGCGGCATATCTTCCAATTGCACGACATAGGCACCTTCGGATAGGGTAAGCAAGCCTTTTTCTTTTAGTTCCCCGACAACAGCATCCATTTTGTCATTGTAAAACGCCTCGCCGGCATAGGAATCAAAACGGATGCCCAATAAATCATAAATCGTCTCGAATTCTTTTAAAGACGCATCCCTGAACCATTTCCACAATGCCAGTGCTTCCTCGTCGCCGTCTTCAAGCGACTTGAAGCTTGCGCGTGCTTGTTCATTCAACGATTCATCCGTTTCAGCTCTTTCATGGAACTTCACATAGATTTTCAATAATTCCTGAATCGGCGAAGCTTCGATTGCCTCTTTGTCGCCCCACAGCTTATACGCGACGATCAACTTGCCGAATTGCGTGCCCCAATCTCCCAAATGATTGATACGCACGGCATTGTAGCCATTTTTTTCGGCAATGTTAGCCAGTGCATTCCCTATGACCGTTGAGCGTAAGTGTCCCATGGAAAAAGGCTTGGCGATGTTCGGGGAAGAGTAATCAATCACGACATTTTCCTGTACAGGCTGCATTGAACCATACTGTTCCTTTTCCCTTAATATCGATTGCAGCACGTTTTCCGTCACCATCTGTTGATTGACGAAGATATTCAGATAACCACCCACAACGTTCACTTCTTGGATCAACTCACTGTTTAATTGTTGGGCTATTTCAGATGCAATCACTTGAGGCGTTTTTTTGAATTTTTTTGCAAGAGTAAAGCATGGAAAGGCGACATCACCTAACTCCATCAATTTAGGCTTTTCCATTAACTTTTCTATTTCACTTGCTGGCATTTCATTGTTCAAAGCAGTTGAAATCAATTCTGCAATTGGCTTATTCATCGACATTTTCCCTCCTAAACAAAAAAGCCCCCGCCTCTAAATAAGAGACGAGAGCATGAATTCCCGTGGTACCACTCTAGTTGCCACAAATTGTGGCCACTTTCCATTGTTAACGAGGTGACTCCCCGATGTTCCCTACTAAACGTTTCAAGAAATTTCTCCAAAGTGCGCTTCATTCATCCGTCCTGCATTAGGCTCCCACCATCCCTAACTCGCTTTCCATTTCGAAATGAACTACTCTCTTCATCACAGAATTTTCAATATTATAATTTAATCCATCGTACACAATTTAAAAAAACGTGTCAACAGGATTTAAGAAACAAATCCTAACCAGCCGGTAACTTCATTTTATCCTTGATGGTCGAAAAATATTTCCTTACCGTCCCCATTGTGTCGCTTTGCTTATTAGACGCTTCCATTTTGGATTGACCATCTGCTAACAGCCCTAACACTCCCATTTCCCGGCCATTATTGCTGGGAGACTCATCTATAAGTTCCGGGGAGTATATTCGCTTGCCGTCCATTATGCCGCGAATCGAGCAGGCTAACTCTTCACCAGGGCTATCCTTCAATAAATAACCACTTATATTAGCCTTTAATGCGAGTTGAAAATAACCAGTCCTTCGAAATGTCGTTATAATGACCACTTTGCATTCAAATGACTTTAATGCTTCCGCTGCCTCAAGTCCGCTCATTACAGGCATCTCCATATCCAAAATACACACATCAGGCTGTAATTGGTGTACAAGGGCCATCGCTTCTTCTCCATTACTGGCTTGCCCGACAATTTCTATATCTTCTTCAAGATTGAGTAGAGAACTTATTGCCTCTAATAGCATTTGCTGATTCTCTGCAATGACAATTCGAATCATTTTAAGTTCTCTCCTTTATCGAGTTCCTTATATGAAACAAAGACTCCCCCAAATCCAAGGATTATTAAGGGAGTCTGGAATGATACATGAACGTTACAGTTCAGATTTCACTTGAACGGGAACACTTTTTTTCGATAAATATTTAATGTCTTTGAAGCTAACAAAATTCTTGGATTCCTCATCCCATAAACGGAAACGGAGTGAGCGCAAGCTTGTCGCAAGAGTAATCGTTGGAACGTTCTCTAAAGGCTGCGTATTATTGTGCGCCATTTCCAATTTATAGTTAGGTACCCTTGGACTTAAATGGTGAACATGATGGTAACCGATATTGCCAGTAAGGAACTGCATCAGTTTTGGAAGCTTATAAAAAGAACTTCCTTCCACTGCCGCCAATACATATTCCCACTCCTCATTCTCTTCAAAATAAGAGTCCTCGAATGTATGCTGGACGTAAAACAGCCAAATGCCCACTGAACCAGAAATCATGAAGATGGAACCTTGTACCAGAAGGAACGACTGCCAGCCTACTGCCAGGCAAAGCAATGCCACTAATGCGACGATGATTACATTCGTCAAATACGTATTCATCTTTTCCTTCTTTCTAGCACCTTTACGGTTAAATCTGTTTTTAAGAAGGAAAACATAAATTGGGCCCAAACCAAACATAACCAATGGATTGCGATAAAAACGATAGGCTAAACGAAGTTTAAGCGGTGCAGCCAAATACTCATCCACCGTAAGGGTCCAAATATCCCCTGTACCCCGCTTATCCAAATTGCCGCTTGTTGCGTGATGCACAGAATGCTCATGTCCCCATTGATCAAACGGGAATAAAGTCAAAACACCCATGATCGTACCGACTGTTCTATTCGCACGGCGGTTTTTGAAAAATGAATGATGCGTACAATCATGAAAAATGATGAATATCCTTGTCAAGAAGCCAGCAGCAAACACAGCTGGAATTAAAGCTAACCAATAAGAAACGGAAAGACTTATATATGCTAGGTACCATAAAATGATGAATGGCCCCAAGGTATTGACGATCTGCCATATACTTTGCTTAGTCGTTGATTGTTCAAAAGGAGCAATCTGTTTTCTCAAGTTTTTCGTATTTTGCAAGGTCATTATTCAATTGCACTTCCTTGTTATTTGTCGTTATTTCATATTATAAAGAAAACAACCTGAAATTATTAGTACCAGGTGTCATGACTAGAAGATGACAAATGTCATGTACAAGTCATTTCAACGGCAAACGTAAAAAAGGCCAACCATTAAAAACTGATTAACCTGTACATATGTATCGGATTTCATTATCTTGAAATAACATGTAGCCTTACTTTAAGAACGGGACTGTCCATATCAGGCTTACAGTACCAGCAGTAAGCAAAAATAATTCGACCTACCAGAGTGGAACTACAATACAAAATCGCAATTAGATTCCCTATTTTCTTCTATATAGGGCCTTTCCACAATGTACCTCTATTTTATAGCGATTCCCCATAGTAAACTGGTAAAGTTAAATTTTACAAAGGGGAATAAAATAATTGTGAAAAAATTCTTTGGATGTTTTATTATGGTAGGCCTTCTTTTTATATACCTCTTTCCGACCAATGGTACTTCATCAAGTAAAACCCTTTACATAGGTTCTGTTAAAGTGGACAATACAAAAGTTTTCAGTTCTCCTAAATTAGGTTCCACTCAATTAAAGACATTAAAAAAGGGCGAGGAGTTTCCCGTCATTTCTTCTTCCGTTGGGGATTCCGCGGGGCCTATCATTCATAAAGTAAAGGCTGGAAACACATTATGGAAAGTAGCAAATCAATATGGTGTTTCAGTAAGTGAGTTACAAAAAGAAAATAAATTAACTTCGACCGAAATAAATATTGGCCAAAACCTGAAGATTCCCCAGAAATATAAGATCCATAAGGTTGTATCAGGAGATACATTGTGGAAGATTTCTACTAAATATAAGGTAACCACAAGTGATTTGACGAAATTAAACAACTTACATACGGTTACACTTAAAGTAGGCCAGAAATTGAAGATTCCGGATTATTACTACCAAGTTCAATTGCTTGATGGTAAAAAGGGATGGATAAAGGCATCCCAGCTTCAAAAAAAGGCGCAAAAACCTATTGTCATGGGCTGGACGCATAATGGATCGAAAGAAAACTACACCCAACAAATTAAACAGCCCAATTTAAATGTAGTTTCTCCCCGTTCCTATACGCTGACGGATTCCGGTAATTTCGTTTCCATTTCTGCGGATGCAAAATTCGTCCAAAACGCCCATAAACAAGGAAAACAAGTTTGGCAGCTTATCGGTAATCAATTTGACCCTGTCTTAACTGGTTCTGTACTAGGCAATACAAAAAAACGCCAGAAATTAGTTTCAGCTTTGCGTGATTCACTTGTTAAAACTAAAAGTGATGGAATAAATGTGGATTTTGAAAACATCGATCCAAAAAACAAGAAAGACTTCGTACTTTTCATAGGCGAACTGAAAAAGGCACTAAAACCCCATGGAATTAAAGTATCCGTCGATGTCACCCGAGAAAATGAAGACCCTTTTTGGTCAAAAAGTCTGGATAGGAAAGCACTTGGCAAAATAGCGGACTACATCATCATAATGGGTTATGACGAGCATTGGGGAGGGAGCCCGGTAGCCGGGTCCGTTTCCTCGTTACCTTGGATCAAAGAAGGAACCAAGCTTTTAATGAAAGAAGTACCTGCCCATAAGATCATATTGGCCGTACCATTTTATACGAGAGAATGGGTAACCGATTTATCGACCAAAAAAGTGAAAAGCCACGACCGTACCATGGCTGAAGTCAACAAAATCATTTCATCTCATAAACTTAAAAGGGTATGGGATAAAAAGGCTCAACAAAATTACGTGGAGTACACTTCCAACGGGGAAAAGCACCAAATATGGATAGAAGATGAAAAATCGATGAAGCTCCGTATTGACCTGGCAAAACAAAATCATCTAGGCGGTGTATCTGCTTGGTACCTTGGATCAGAAACCCCTGACATTTGGGATGTCTATCATTTTAATCAATAGATTAATAGAAAAACCATAAGGAAAAAAGGCCTCACATTGTGTGCGGCCTTTTTTGAATGGCATCATTTTCAGTCGGTCTTGCCGTCTTAAGTGAATAGAGCACCCCAATAAATATCAATGTAATGCCCAAGATTTGAATCCTGTCCGGTTGAAATCCTGAAAGCAGAATATCCAAAAGGATGGCCACTGCCGGATCGACAAAAATCATGAAAGAAACTACATTTGTAGGCAAGTGACGGATACTATTAAAAAACAGCAGATACACGACGCCTGTATGGATGATGCCAGTAAGTACCGTATAAAACCATTCGGAAGATTTTAGCGTTGTGTAGACTGAAAAATCGACAAAAGGGATCAGTAATAGAAATCCAATGAACATTTGCAGAAAGGTGGTCGCGTATACACTTGTCTTTGAAATGCTCTTTCCTAAAAGCATGGTTGCCGCATAGAAAAATGCAGCAATGATTCCATAAATGATCCCTTCCCATTCAGGGGTTGATGATCGAAATCCATCTGTTCCCATAATGAATAATGTGCCAATGAAGCAAAGTGAAATGGCCAGGATGGAGAATAAACTCATTTTCTCCCTGAAGATGAAGCTCCCGATAATGAGTACAATGATCGGTGCTAAATGATAGAGCGAAATGGCTATTGTCACGGATATCAGCTCGAAAGATTTAAAGAGGAATATCCAGTTTAACAAGTTGGCCACTGCGCAGAAAATGATGAGCATTACCTCTCTGGAATTCCATATTTCGTTCTTGAAATGTCCTGTAATCATCCATGCTGCACATAAGAAAATGGCAGCACAAATGCAGCGGACAAAAACCAATTCCAATGCAGGAAGTCCTGATAGTCCTGAAAAGAAACCGACAGAACCAAAGATCGTCATGGCTAGAGTCAGTTGAAGAAGTGCTATTTTTTTCATTTAATTTCCCCTCAAGAATTTTCCATTTTTTACATTCATACTAACATTTCTCGGGCATGCCGTCACGTGTGATGATATTCGCCCACATTTGATCTGGAATCATTCATGTACACCTGCTATCGCGCGGCAAGGTCGTCATGATCTCGTCTTCCCTGCCTTCCTTCATTTTGGCGGCCCAGTCCGGCTCCATCAGTAATTCCCTTCCTAAAATGAAGAAGGCTGTTTTCGCATACTTTGTTGCTATTCACCAAGTAATGCGGTGTGGTTGATTTCCCCTCCAACGCTCGCTTTCCGCGGGGCGGCGGTGAGCCTCCTCGGCGTAAACGCCTGTGGGGTCTCACCTGTCCCGCTGCTCCCGCAGGAGTCTCGCAATCCGTTCCAATCAACCTTAAATCGTTTCGTTTTAAAAACAACAATCTTTACGAAAAGAGCCATGAAGAAAAACCAAGAATCCCCTTTTCATGAAGAAGGGGATTCCTTTCGTGCAGTGATCATCCTAAGAATAGATCCAGCAGATTACTGCCTGCCGATGATTGCCTATTATAAAACTCCGAATAACCGCAATTTTTGCAATACACAACCGTAAATTGATTATTCTGGACATCGAACATTTTTGACAAGCCTGTTCCTGTCATGGCTACATCCTTCTTAGCAGCATCATTGCTTCCGCATTTCATACAACCCTTTTCGTTCATGATCCTTCATCTCCCAATCTATATATAAATACCGGTCCAGCACCGTACATAATTAAATATACGGATAAAGTGATGAATGGTTTCAGAACTTATAAAAAAATGGAAATTCGTTCCTTAAACATATTCTTTATCGCATCCCTTTCTTAAACGGCCGAACCTCTTAATCGAGGACACTCGAGAAAAAACATTACATGACCTCTGCATCGTCCAATCGTATTTCTGCAACCCTTCCACCTTGAACACACCAAAACTCTAAAGTAATATTCCGTTTATGGTCAATGTAGCCGATAATATCCGCTCCCTGTTCATAGCTTTTATAATAATGATCTCCATACTTCGAAAGAACGTCCGCTTTCTTACTCCCTAATTTAATACCTTTGCTTGTTTGTAGGGAGTTTTCAAATAGATCGTCGTCCGTACTTGAAATGATTAATCGCATAATTTTCCCTTTATGCTTTTCTGTATTGATAGAGGCCGTTTTTAACCCGCCTTTCCAATAATAATAATCATATGCATTATTATTATTATCTTGATCGATGGGTTCTCCATATTCCCTAATAAATTCCAGACTCGATATGTTATCCAAAACCTTAAATCCCCCGATGGATTCATCGGACAAATCTGTTGGTTTTGTCAATTTTTCAGAGAATGCCGAGTACACATAGAAACCTAATGCTGTTCCAATAATAATAAGTACAATTATGAACTTTCGTTTATCATGCATTTTTCCCATCCTTGAATCTACTCCATCTCTATCGGATTATTTCCGTGGGTCACTATTCTGTAAATTGAGCTGCTAACTAGCAAACAGGCAGGAACTGACCCCCATTATGAATCCTCCGCCTATCCCGACCACTACTCCAACAACTGTCCATTGTAAATGATCATGCCCGTTAGAAATAAAGAGAATCCTATAAGTCCAGTTAACAAAACCTTTTTTTTATTCATTTTACACCCCTATGCCCTACTAAATATCCTTATATTATCTTATACGGATATATTTGGATAAAGGTTTCACTTTATGCCAGATTCAAAGTAGCAACATTCCTTTTGCATAAGAAAAACCGAAATCAGCTACTGATTTCGGTTTTTCGCTCTATTTAATTCGTGATATCTTTTTTCTGGAAGAAGAAGAAAGTTAGCGCTAAAAAGATAAGGTAATAGATTCCCAGTACACCCATCGAGAATCCTAGTGTAGCTCCATCGAACATTTCTATGGTTCCGGAAATATAGCCCCTTAAATCAAGGTGGGGGAATAAGACGAATTTTAACCACTCGTATTTATCGATGAATGATTGAATGACCATATTTAATGTCGAGGAAGCAAATAGGATGAAAATGGATATACCTACTGCAAGTGCTTGGTTTTTAAATAATGTGCTTAACATGAAAGCGATTGTCGTGATGACCAGGAATCCTGGTATCCAGTATACGATCATGTCCACGAAATATTCGCCGACCACCACCGGACTGAATTCACCGAAAGATGCGGGATCCATGATTTTGTCTGAATACGAACCATTGCCAAAGAATATGATTCCGATTAGATAACTGAATATAAGTAGGCTCGCAAGTAATAACGCTGCAAATAATAGGGAAGTAATATATTTGGAAAGTAGAATCTTCCAACGTTTATAAGGCCTGATCAACAGTTGTTTAATGGTGCCATCCGAAAATTCAGAGGAAACGAGCGAGCTGCAAACAATAACGACGAATAAAGTGACAAATGATGTTAATGATGTAGTCCATTCCGCCATATAGGTCCAATTCGTGTTTAAGTCAGGGTTTATATTATCAGCCAGCAGTTGCTTGTTGAGATTAATATCTTCCATGATCATGGCTTTTTCATCTTCACTGATTTCCTTAGCTTCCAAAGCCTTTTCCTGTTCTTGTATATCTGCCTTTAACTCTTGCTTCCAATCTTTACCCGATTCGTCGGGACTTAGTTTATAATCGATGACCGCAGCCCCTAATGCTGCCAATAAAAGAAAAGCGATGAATATATAAGTTGATACTTTTGAAAAGATTTTCATCCATTCATTTTTTACTAAGGACATCATACAGACTCCCTCATTTCCTGCTCAGTGATTTCAAAGAATTTGTCTTCCAGTGATTTTCTAGTAATGCCAATTTCATAGACATCGAGCTGATTTTCAATAAAACTCCTATTTATATTGGCCGTTTGTTCCCGAGTGGCCGATACGGAGATTGTCTTCGCATCAAATTTCAGAATCGTAATATCCCTAAACTGTTCTTGAAGGATTTTCTTAGCTAGCTTCCCATCACTGACAGTGAATGAAACTTCATTGATCGTTTCGGTTTTTTCATCAACAATATGTTCTTTCGTATGTATCAGTTTTCCCTTTTCAATAACGGCAAAACTATCGCACATCAATTGCATTTCCGATAGTAAATGTGATGAAATCAATATCCCGACGCCTTCACTTGCCAGTACTTTCAAATAATCACGAAACTCGCGAATCCCTTGTGGATCCAAACCATTCGTCGGTTCATCAAAAATCAATAACTTCGGTTTATGTAAAATGGCCTGTGCCACGCCTAAGCGCTGGCGCATCCCTAATGAATAGGTTTTAACCTTCTTATCGATGGCATGATCCAGTTTGACAAGCTTGATGACCTCTTCTATTCTCTCATTGGATATGTCATTGGATGACATTCGGGCATAATGGAGGATATTCTTTCTGCCTGTCATGTACTTATAAAACTCCGGGTTTTCAACAATGGCCCCCAATTGATTCATTGCACCTTCGAAATCATTATCGAGGTCACTGCCATTGATCATGACAGTGCCGCCCGTACGGTTGATGAGACCTGTGATCATACGGATGATAGTGGTCTTACCAGCACCATTCGGACCAAGCAAACCAAATATTTCATTACTTTTTATTTCAAAGCTAACATTGTCCACGATGGTTGCTTTTCCAATTTTTTTAGTTAAGGATTGAACCTTAAGAACCGATTCAGACATATAATACCTTCCTTTTTTCATTTTTTCCAAAATCACACAAATCCTACATTACCATATTATGCATATTATTACTATACTGAAATTCTTTCATTTGGGTATATTGAACCAATGCCCCCATCGGCGTCACCTTCCCGCCCGCATTATCATAAACACCTTTTTCCTCGAAATAGCAACAACTCCTATGTACCTTTTACTTTTAATACGTTTTTGTTTGAATAAAGTTACAGGAATATTTTATCTAATCAGGAAAGTTTATGGATAATCACAAGCTAAGCAATATATAAGTAAAGCCGATGGAAATGGCCAGGCCCAATGTAAAAAGAAGGACTTTTCTAACAATAGATGGTAAAAGCTTATATATCATCATTAAAATTACATCGATGAAATTCGTTGATATTCCGGAGCCGAACTCTTTGATCTCTTTCTTTTTGCCAAAAACGGCGAACCACATTACAAAAAGACCGCATAAAATAAAAATGATGGAAAAAATCTTATATCCCATTGTATGTCACCCATTTCCTCATAGGTTAAACGATATTGTTATATTCTTATCTTAACTGGTTTTTAGGATTCAAGTTTCAAGATGAATTCTTCAACCTCTTCCCCTCTTGCATGGGAATATCCTTTGTCTTCATCGAATCTTTCAAATCCGCATTTTTTCAGCACCCTGATGGATGCGAGATTATCCTTGGCTGCCCGGGCATAAAGAGGACGCACTTTTACTTTCGGCAAAAAATTGAGCAGTGCCTTTGTAGCGATTCCTTTACCCCAATATTGCTTCCCGATCCAATAACTCACTTCAGGGTTACCAAACTGCTCAAACTTGAGAATGCTGCCCGCAACACATCCGTTGTGGATTATGGTCATTTTTTGAATATCCCGGTTCGATAAAATGTTCTTCCAGTGTGTCAAAAACGCCACTTTGTCTGATGGATCCCTGGATGTGAAAGCAGCCATATAGTTTGCGGCAGGATCCAGTTGCTGCTCGAAAAAGATAGGAAGATCACTATCCATGACCTCCCGCAGCCGTACTCCTTCGTCATTGGTTTGCAATCCCATAATGTCACCCTCCCCACCAATTCATTAAAAACCGGAAAAACCGAAGACTCTGCCATCTTCGGCGCGGTTTCATTCCTTCATCATACTATAATTTCCTTCGAACGCTTATTGCTCAATATGTTTTATAACGTCAGACAAGCTCTTATCCATCATGGATCGGAGGCGTAAATGATGATTTTCAAAAGCTAAAGCTTCAGTCACGGGATTAGGAACGATTACACACTTTAATCCCGCCGTCAGGGCCGCTTGAAGCCCATTTAACGAATCTTCAAACGCCACGGCTTCTGAAGGCCGAATGCCCAGGACTTCAATTGCCTTTACATACAAATCAGGCGCAGGTTTTACTTTTTCAACATCATCCCCTGTAATGAGAACTTCAAAATAGTTTAACAGCCCAAGTTCCCCCAGATGATGAGTGACCCACTCTTTTGTCGAGCTTGAAGCGAGGGCGATTTTATATCCATTGTTTTTTGCTTCTTCTAAATAATCCTTTACACCTTCACGTGCCTGTGATGTTTTCATTTTGACTTCATGAAAGCTTTTTGCTCTGGATTCAATTTCTTCAATATTGCAACTTTCCCCCAGCTGATCCTTGAAGTACTGATTAAGTTCAGTATTATCCGTTCCGATACATTTTACGAAATGTTCGAGGGGCAAATCAGATTTATAAAAAGCCATCGTTTCTTTATAAGCCTCATACCAAGCCGTTTCTGTGTCTAAAATTAAACCATCAAAGTCGAAAATAACTGCTTTAATCATAATGATTTCCTCCTTTACCCTTGAAATTGAATTTCTATTAACATAAACGTACATGAATGAATTACCTTGTTCAACCAAACGGTTCCGTTCGTTCCACGGGAAGTTCGATCTTTTTCCATAATTAGTTAATCACTAAGGATATGGTAACCCGATGTCCGCCTCATTTCTTTTTTATATGTTACATGTTTTAACAATTACTTAGTGCCTTCGCGGTGTTTTTCCTTAACTGCGCCTAAAAGAGTGATAGTTTAACGAATCGTTTATTGCAGGAAACAACGAGGAGGATAAACATGAAGAAAATTTTATTAACGATCCTAACGGCTTCTGTATTCATTCTAGGAGTATGCATGCCAACAAAAGGCGAAGCCGCTGCTTTGGATCGCACACTTTCATTTGGAATGAGTAATAGTGATGTAAAAGTATTACAAGAATTATTACTGACAAAAGGGGTCTTTCCCTATCACGAAGCAACAGGTTACTACGGACCGATTACAAAAGAATCCGTAAAGAAGTATCAGGAAAAATCAGGACTGAAAGTCGATGGAATAGCAGGAACTCAAACGAATCAGAAAATACAGGTACTAAAAAGCGGGGATATGGGAAGACCTGTAGCTGAACTGCAAAGGTTATTGAAAGCCTGGGACGTTTACACATCAACGATCGATGGCATTTATGGAACAGGTACAAAGCAAGCCGTCATCAACTTTCAAAAGCAAAAGGGATTATCGGCTGATGGAATAGCCGGTGCACGGACCCTCAGTAAATTAAAAGAAAGAGCAAGTTCAGCAAGCTCTGCCGTTAAAGAAATAACGGTTACAAGTACAGCATATACAGCGAGCTGCGAGGGATGCTCAGGAACTACAAGAATGGGCGTTGACCTTAAAAAATATGATGATGCCAAACTGATAGCAGTCGATCCGAACGTGATTCCGCTAGGATCCATCGTTGAAGTTGAGGGCTATGGACAAGCAATTGCTGCAGATACGGGCGGCGCGATCAAAGGAAACAGAATCGATGTATTCATCGCGGGTGAAGCGGATGCTTTAACGTGGGGAAGAAAGCAAGTGAACGTGAAGATTATTAGATGATGCGTGACATACACATCATTTTCATATAAAACTAGATACATAACCAAACCGAAAGAGCATGTATTGAATCGATTCATGCTCTTTTGGTCTGTTCAAACCATTTTGTACATGATGATATCATCGGCGTATTCACGTTCGCTCATCTTGAATTCCTTTATTTTACGGCCCTCTTCAACAAACCCCAGCCTTTTATACAATGATATTGCCCGATGATTTGTTGAAAAAACTCCCAAGCTCACCTTTTCAATGAACGGATTGGCTTCTGCCCATTCCAATAATGCTTTAATAAGCTCTTTTCCAATCCCCATCCCTCTGTAATTTTTTCTGATCATCACCCCAAATGAGCCCTTGTGAGACATTCTCTTCCTATTTTCCGATTGAAATCCTATCCACCCAATCACTTCACCATTTATTTCGGCCACGATGATGGTTTCTCGTTCATTTTCCAATAACCTTCGGATCCAATCTCTTTGTTGTGCTGGTGTTTTATTGAACTCCTCCGATACCGCAATAAAATACTCTCCTTCGGAAATAACGGAATTCTGTACATCCAAAACCGCTTCCGCATCTTCCAATTCACCTGTCCGAATCAGATATGCAAGTCCATTATTTTTCATCTCTGACATTCCAATCCCCCTTAATGAACCATGTTCGGATCGAAGTGAACAATAGGACGGCTTTCAATGATTCTTTGTTCGATACTTTTGACGGTTTTGAATAATTGACCATCCGCATTCTTCAAATCATACTTTTTATGAAAAAAATTATATAACGTTAGATCCCTTAACTTTAAAAATAGAGGAATCGCTTCGTATTCCTCAGGTGCCAGGATATTTTCCGTTTCATAGCCTTTTATGAATTCCCTCATGAACTTGGCGGCATATTCATCGAGCCCTTTTATCCCTTCACGTTCCAAACTCCATATCAAATAGTACAGAGGTATGGCCAAATCGCTGGCAAACCAGTGATAAGAACAGTCATCAAAGTCAAAAACATGAATCTTCCCCTCATGAAAATGGAAATTGCCGTTATGTATATCAGAATGGATCAATCCAAAATTATCTTGATGAACTGGAAGGGCATTTAATTTCTTCTTGATTAATTCTTGTTGGTGCATCAATTGCTCTGGAACATCGGATTGGTAGAGTTCGGCATTCAATAGTTCCTCTTCATGCCAATCCAGCCTTTTAAATTTTGTTTCAGGCTGATAATTTTTAGTTTGTTTATGCATTTGGCCAATCGTTCTTCCCCATTCAAAAAATAAAGGTCCATCGAAACTTTCATCGGTGACTTTCATCCTTACACCAGGAGCTTTTTCAAACAGGCAACAATAAAATTCCGTACCATCCGAACCCTTTACAATTTCAACTAAGTTATTTTCTTTCGAAGAGAGAACTTTAGGAATTTCACTACTATTATTCTGTAAATATTCAATCCACTTTAATTCAGCAAGCACTTGACCTTTTGTACGATGCGATTGATGTGTCATTCTTAAGATGTATGGCGTTCCATCCCTGTAAACCTCAAATACATAGTTCTCTGCATCTCCAAGTTTAACCGGGTCCACAGCATTCACTTGAAAAAGATGCCCAGCCAATTTCACCAATTCATTAGAAAAAATCCGCTCTACCGACGCTTCCATGATCTTCACTCCTTAATGATATTGCCAAAAAAATAAGGCTGTTTTCGCATACTTTGTTTCGATTTAACAAGTAATGAGGTGTGGTTGATTTCCCCTCCAGATGCACGCTTTCCGAGGGAGCAGCGGGAGTCTCGCACTTGCGCTCCAATCAACCTTAAATCGTTTCGTTTTAAAAACAACAATCTTTACGAAAACAGCCATTAATAAAAACGATTTATACTATGCTTTATACGATACCAAAATGCCTTTTCCCTTTATTTGTATATTATTTTTTTATTATCTTGGACTCTGCTCCCATCACCAATCTTAAATGAATCCATATTTTTCATAGGATTCTTTGTGGCGAGTACAAAGGAAAACTAATGTTTGGTATACTATGCTTATTATCATTAGGGAGCGTGTTCTATGAAAACAGAGATGTTTCAAAGTATCCAAAAGTTCCTAATAGACAAAATTGATCCTTCCTTTATCTTCGTATTTGGTTCTTACGCGAAGAACACTGCACATAGGGATAGTGACATCGATGTAGCGTTCTACAGTCAAGATTCATCACATATTACATATGAGTTATTTTTATTGGCACAGGAACTGGCAGATATCCTGAAAATAGATGTGGACCTGATTAATCTAAGGACAGCATCAACCGTTCTTCAGGCACAAATATACACAACCGGCATTGTGATTTATTCAAAAGATGACACACTTCTAAAAAACCAACAAATGATTGCTCTTAGCATGTATGCTAAATTGAATGAGGAACGGGAAATTATCTTAAAAAAAATAAAGGAAAGTGGGTCCATTTATGGAGAATGATGTGATTTTGAACAAGATCAGTGTAATCGAGCGTTGCATGAACCGAGTTAAGGTTGTATACGCGAATAATCCAGAAAGCCTAAAGGACTATACGAAACAAGATTCCATCATCCTTAATATACAACGTGCATGCGAATCCTCGATTGACCTGGCCATGCATATTGTAGCTGATCAAAGACTTGGGTTGCCTCAATCAAGCAGGGATGCTTTTGATATGCTGAAGGATCATTCGGTTATTAATGAAGATATAGCTAGGCGCTTAAAAGCTATGGTTGGATTTAGAAACATTGCTGTTCATGATTACCAAAACATTAATTTAGACATTTTAGAACAAATCGTAGTGAATCATCTCAGCGATTTCATTGCTTATACAAAACAAATCCTGAATTTCCAAGGTACCCGGTGAAAGAGGTATCCAACGAAAAGCTCCTGCTTGTTCATACTTCAAAAAAAAACGCCCTATAGGGCGCGACCAAATCAAGTTTCCGTTTCTTCTTCATTCGCTATTTTATTGAACTTCAAGATCGTTTCTTCGATTACTGGATTATTGAATTCCTCTTGGATGGCTGATTGTACAAATTTATCTTCACCATTCATTTCATCCCAAGCATTAACCTTGTAATCTGGATCCCGACGATTTGATTTACCGTTTTGTTCCTCATTAATTGACAACTGTCTTCACCTCTTAAACATAGTAGAGTTCGAACCAATCATAAGCAGAAAAAGTTATCTTTTTAAAAATCATCCTTGATTGAAATGGGTGAACCCGTTGAGGTATGTTGATTAACCCAGTCAAGCGACACTTTTGAAACGGCATCCCACTCAGGTATTTCGGCTTTATGTTGTTCCACCCAGCTCATGCAATATTGCGGGTCTATATTGCTTTCTTGCGATTTCGCCAAGAATGACTGAATTGTGGTTTCGGTACAGTTTTCCCATGATCCACATGTATCCTGCCAAATATGCTCCATTTTCATTTGTATATTTTCGTTAGCCATTGGGTTTCCTCCTTAAATGAATGTTACTTTTTGATATCTTAATTAAGTATGTCCAAGGCTAAATAAATCATTACAAGAATTTTAAAATAAGGCTTTTCAGCGAAAGAATGAATTTATAGCTGTAAAAATGATGAATAAACAGATTCCGATGAACAAGATCCACCAGCGCCAATAACTGCTCATGAAAGGGAAATTATTGCCTTCTTCAATCTCTTTTACACCCTTATAAAGCCAATTGCATTGGAACAAACCAAAATATAGAAAATTCACTCGTGAGATTTAAGCATTACTTGTGAATCGGCGTTTACTCGTGAGTTTTACGCTTTTACTCGTGAATCGGCGTTTACTCGTGAGTTTCAGCGATTTACTCGTGAGTTTAGCCTGTTTACTCGTGAGATTTATGCGTTTACTCGTGAATTTTACGCTTTTACTCGTGAATCGGCGTTTACTCTTGAGTTTAGCCGATTTACTCGTGAGATTTAAGCATTTACTCGTGAGTTTAGCCAATTTACTCGTGAATTCCACGCTTTTACTCGTGAATCGGCGTTTACTCGTGAATTTAGCCAGTTTAATCGTGAGATTTAATTTCCTATTCCGGGCGAATTCATTAAAACTATTCTCCAACCATCCGGATCTTCAATGGTAACACCCGAGTTTTCCCAATATGGATTTTCCGGAGAAACCGGTTCATAGCCCATACCTTTCAATCTATTCGTGATTTCCTCAATGGTTTTACGTTCAGGAATATAAAAGACAAGCAGATTATCTTTTGTTGGGGCAGGACAAGGACTGCCATCTTTATGTTGGGTAAACTCCAGATGATAGCTGGAATCAGGAAGCCCGATCATGATGCCGTCATATCCCTCATGATCTTCAAAAGAACCGATTTTTTTCAAACCTAAGCCTTCACAATAGAAGTTTACAACCTTTTTTAGTTGATCAGTAGGACGTGCAACCCGGATTTGCGCTACTTTCATTTCATTCGGCCATTTACTTTCCATTGTCCCATCCCTCTCTGTAAATCGAATTTGTTGGAAGGCTTTTAAATTGAGTTCATTGACTCAACTTTTAATTACGCTAACAATTAGCCTTTATAGCTGACCTGTCCAGTTTCAACCAATTCCTTCAGTCCCATAAACATTAAATTCCAGCCATGTTCAGATCCATCATGATAGTCTCCAAGAGCTTTTTCAATATCGGATTCTGTCCAATTTTCTTCATGAGGAACGATGATGTTTTGTGAAAATGTCATTTCACAGCCCTTTTGAAGTTCTTTCAGCTCAACTGTAATTGTATCTACTGATTCACTGAACTGCGGCATTTTAAAAGTGAACACTAATTTATTGGGAGGGTCCATTTCAAGATACTCCCCTATCGCCCGATAATCTTTTCCATCGCGATGATCAATAATTTCCCAAGTGCCTCCCACTTGAGGATCATTTTTTGCCACCTTATTTGTCCCTTCCAATGTAAACAACCATTTTCTCATCATCTGAGGGTTCAACCATGCATCAAAAACCCTTTCAGGCACTATATCAAAATTTCTTGTCATCTTTAAAGTGGTTGTTGAGTATTTTTCCATTTACATACTCCTTACGTCATTTTATGGGTCTACCTTTTTACATACTTTTCAATTCTTCTTTTGAGACAACACCCCAACCGTGTGCTTCCAGCTTCTCCATATAAGTTTCCATCCTGATTTCCTCAATTTCGATCGAATGCGGGTGAAGCGAAACAAAACACTCATTCGAAGCAAAATTGATCGAAACCTTTACAACTTTCCTTTTTCATATTTTGAAAGGAATAGATATCATTTGTCACTTTAAATGGTTCCCCGTTCTTGGAGAAAATTGCACTTCCATTTGGTATTGAATATATCTTTCGTTCATTTGATAGGGGAATTAGATCTGCATCAATATTAACCTCGTAATGGACCTCGACGCTAAACCCGACAAATCCCAAGCCCTTGATCACTATCGTTTCTGGATAGTCTTTATCTTTTGTTATTATGCAATCATTGCAGAGAGCTAATGAACCCGCACTATAACCAATGATTAAACCTTGAAAGTCTTTGATAATTGGGGCAAGTCCTTTTTCTTCTATAACATGGATCAACCTTTCTGGCCTTCCACCAATAAAGTAAAGAATATCATGTTCTTTTATGGACTTTTTCATTTCTTTGTCCGAAAGGTCTTCGTTTAATAATTCAATACTTACATTCTCCATTATTGAAAAAGCTTGTCTGATACTTGCCATCCAACTTTCATACCTGGAATTGTCGGTTGCAAAAGGGATATTAAAATCTTAGCTTCAGGTTTAATCATTTTTGAGAGTTCCAGGAACACTTCAACTAATTCATTATTCGTGTGATTTCCGCCGCCAATAAAACAAATATCCATATATGTCCCCCATTTAGTCAGCTGCTATTCTCTTAAAATATTCTATGTAAAAAGGACAATACCTTTATATGTCACCGCTTATCAGCCACCAAGGGCAGCTGAGAAATTTTTATATTTAGATATCATATTGACTTTTAAATTCAAAAATCTCATCAACAGCTTGGTGATATCCACCCGATTTTTGAAAGGATTCCCTTATATTTGAAACAGTTTTATGGAAAGATGGGTCGTTTAACACGTGATCTGCGGCCTCACGCAGTTGATTTACGGTCAAGCTTTGCATTTGTAATTTAATACCTGCTCCAATATTGGCAACTTGCCCTGCAATAATTGGCTGATCCGCGCTTTGTGGGATTACAATTAGCGGAATCCCGTAGTAGAGCCCCTCATTGGTACTATTCATTCCTCCATGTGTGATAAATAACTTCGTGTATTTTAGCACTTCCGTTTGTGGAACATATTTTTTTACAATGAAGTTTTGGGGAATCTCTCCTAAATCAATAAGTGGGGTTTGTTGACCGATCGACATTACAACCGTGTGATTGCTATATCCAAATGCTTCAAAACAAAGCTTATAAAAATCAACATCACGGTTAAAAACTGTCCCGAGGGAAATGTAAATGGGACTTTTTCCTTTGATAGCAGCAAGGTCAAAGTTATCCTGTTTTAATCGTGAAGAGATGGATGGACCTACAAATTTGTAAGTTTGGTCGAATGCTTCTCCAAAAGGTTGAAACTCTCTAGTTGTATAAACGATTGTAAGTGGTGCAGGATTACAAAAAACTTCGTAAGGAGAATGGATCTCCACATCATATTTTCCCTTCACCCTTGCCGTCAGGCTTTGAAAATCATCGTATATACGTGTAGGGATTCCTTCAGAAAGCTGTTCCAACATTTTATCGAATGATGCTTTTGTCTGTGCAAAAGAAGTACAAGAATTGATTGCAGGAAGCTTAAAGATTTTGGCAAGTAAATGTCCACAACCAAACATAGAATCGTGGATGATGTAATCAAAATGCTCTCCTTTGATCTGTTCAAGAACGCTGGGTATGACGATATCTGCCGTACGTAAAAGACCGTTGATTCTTTCGAGTAAATAATTTCTTCCACCTGAGATAAAAGCTTTTATAAATTTTTCACCGTCAAATGTTCGTACAGTAGCTCCCGTCTTCTCAATACGCTCCCGAAAAGCTTCTATCGTAAAGTACACTACCTCTTCTCCACACGAAATAAGCTCTTGCACAACTCCAAGAGTTGGATTGATATGTCCTTCTGATCCACCATTAATAAATAAAACACGTGCCATTTTATCACTCCTTAGGTAACTCTGTAAGAGTATGGTCACTGTCCCTTACCCTTCTCAACTCAAATAATTTAAATTTATCATAGTACAATACTTGAAAACCTCAAACTCCTAATAACCCATGTAATCTAAAATTAATATCGTTTAGATACCATTCTTCTTTTAATAAGGCTCTTTTCGTAAAGATTGTTGTTTTTAAAAACGAAACGATTTAAGGTTGATTGGAGCGCAAGTACGAGACTGGCGTTTACGCCCAGGAGGCTCACCGCCCGCCCCGCGGAAAGCGAGCATCTGGAGGGGAAATTAACACCGCTTTATTGGTAAATAGCAACAAAGTTGCGAAAACAACCTTTAATAAAGAACCTGTTACTATAACCCTCGCTTAAATGAACCTTTTATTTTCTAACAATTCCTCCTCATCACTTAACATATTGATAAATTTTATTAAAGACGCAGGTGCATACTTATCTTTTCGATAAATGAATACTGTTTTGACTTTTCCGCATAGATTCGGAATTGAATGTTGTCTAAGGCCGTCATGTTCATGTTTTGCAATAACACTTTGTGGAAGCATACTTATTCCTAGACCAGCTGCGACACAACCGATGATCCCATCTATAGTGCCAAATTCCATTATCTTATTGGGTATCATCTTCTCTTGTTTTAACCATAGTTCAAACTTTTCCCGATAAGCACATCCTGCATGAAATACAAGCAGTGTCCTTGTTTGAATATCTTCGATAGATGATATAGGAGGATGAATTGTATCTGTAATGAGAATTAGTTCCTCTTCGAACACTTCTTTCTGAATGAGATCAGGGTGATTAATGGGTCCAGCCACAAATGCTCCATCCAATTCATTCTGTAGCACAGCTTGAATATTTTGTTCAGTGGAGCCTGTTTTTAAAGTTAAATCGACCTCTGGAAAATCTTTATGATACTTTGAAAACAAGACTGGTAAGCGAACTGCTGCGGTCGTTTCCATTGAACCAATCGTTAACGGACCTCTAGGTGTTTGATCATCATTCATCATACTTTTGGTTTCTTCTATAAGATCGAATATTTTTTCTGTATATGTTAGCAACATGCTTCCTTTGTCCGTTAATGCAGTGCCACGATTATGTCTATAAAAAAGAGTTGTTTGAAGATCCGATTCCAGCTGCTGTATTTTCATCGTGATATTTGACTGTGCATATTGAAGTTCCCTCGCTGCTTGAGAAATACTCCCCATCTTAGCAACACTCTGGAAAATTTTTAATGAATGCAAATCCAAAATAATCTCTCCTTAGTTGATTTATCTTTTAGCCATCAATAAGAGTGATACCAAATATAAATTTTAAGTATTATACCATATAGCAAATAAAAGATATGCTTATAATATCCTACATGTAAATGGACACTCTAAAACCATTATTAATTTGAGGGGGATACACAAAATGCCATTATTACGTTTTGATTTGGTAGAAGGAAGAAGCGAAGAAACGTTAAAAAAATTATTGGATTCGGCTCACCATGCGATGGTGGAAGCTTTCCAAGTGCCTGAAAGCGATCGTTATCAAATCGTTCATCAGCACCCGCCGCATGAACTAATGATCGAGGATACCGGACTGGGGTTTAAAAGAAGCAGAGACCTAGTGATCATCAGTATTGTAAGTAAAAAAAGAACGGTAAAACAGAAAGAAACCTTATACTCACTTCTTGCTCATAAACTTGAATCGGACTGTGGGATTTCTCCACAGGACTTGATGGTCTCCATAACGGAAAACAGCGATGCTGACTGGAGTTTTGGAGGAGGGGAAGCACAGTTTCTAACAGGTTCATTATAGCTATGAATGTATGCTTATAGTATACAATTTTTGGAGGGGAATCTTTGAAGAATCAATCTTACCTTTTTTTAATAGGGGGAATATCTTCTTTAATCATTGCTATGGGGATTGGAAGATTTGCATATACTCCCATTCTTCCCCTTATGCAAAAAGAACTTTCTTTATCAAATACAGTTGCTGGTTATCTAGCATCAAGTAATTACGCAGGATATTTGCTTGGAGCAATTTTAGCAGGTGCCATTCCTTTTAAGAAGTATAGAACCAGTTTGTTAAGAATAAGTCTGATCATCAGTATCTTAACCACTGCCCTGATGGGTCTCTCATACTCTCCTTTACTTTGGACTGGACTTCGCTTTCTATCAGGGTTTGCCAGTGCCTTTGTGTTGGTCTCAGCCTCCGGTATCGTGTTAGATAAACTTGCAACTATAAGAAAAACCAGTTGGTCGGGGGTTTTTTATGGGGGAGTAGGTATGGGAATCTTTTTATCCAGTCTAATGATTCCGAGTTTAAACCACGTATTTCGGTGGGAAGGAACATGGATAGGGCTAGCTGTTGTGAGTGGACTTCTTGCTATCTTTGTTTGGATCTGGCTCGATGATCCCCCTAACGTTGTCGAAAAGAAAGATAAACAAGATATGATTGTAAAAGTGCCCCCCGCTAAATGGCTTATATGGTTGATTATTGCGTATGGTTTAGAAGGATTAGGTTACATTGTTACAGGAACGTTTATCGTATCCATCGCTGAAAAGACCTCATACTTTCATAATGGTGCTACCTTAGTTTGGATGATGGTGGGATTGGCCGCGATTCCATCCTGTCTCATCTGGTCTTTACTAGCTAAAAAATGGGGATTCATTAAATCTTTAGTGCTTGCAATGGCTCTGCAATCCTTGGGTATTGCGATGCCAGCCTTTTGGATGTCAAAAACAAGTTTTGTCATAAGTGCTTTATTATTTGGAGCTACGTTTATGGGTATCACCACCCTGGCTACAACATTGGGACGGGAAATGAATCCATCTGATAGCAATCGGACCATTGGCATGCTTACCGCTATTTATGCTATTGGACAGTTGATAGGACCAACCCTCGCTGGGGTTTTATCCTCACTCACACATGATTTCAATGCTGCTTTTATTGGCGCAGCAAGTGCTGTCTTCTTTGGGGCAATTTTACTTTCAAGCGGGATTCATTTCGAGATCAGCCCTAACGTTCATCCATCCAATATAAAAAAAACAGAAGAGAATTAATTGGGATCAAAATACAAAATTGGGGGAGTCAATGATGTTGAATAATGGAATGATGAAGCATTTGAAGATTAAGAATCCGATTATACAAGCTCCTATGGCTGGCGGGATCACCACTTCCGATTTAGTGGCCGAGGTGTCCAATGCTGGGGGACTTGGAATGATCGGGGCAGGCTATCAGACACCCATACAAACGAGAGAGCAAATTAGAGAAATCAAGCAGTTAACGCCAAACCCTTTTGGCATCAATCTATTCGTGCCAAACGAATTTAACGTAACGCCTGAAGCGTTCCAATCAGCCAACCAGCTTTTACACACCATTCGTAAGCAATTACATTTAGAACAAACAGACAGCTTTGACATTCCTGAGTATAAAAAAATTCATGAAAGCTTCATTGAACAAGTTCAGGTTGTCATTGAAGAGAATGTATCCATTTGTTCCTTTACATTTGGTATTCCTCCTAAGGAAGTGATGGATAAATTAAAACAGCATAACATCACTCTTATAGGAACAGCTACAACGGTTAGGGAAGCCGTTGAAAATGAAAAGGCGGGAATGGATATGGTTGTTATGCAAGGCAGTGAAGCTGGCGGGCATCGCGGGAACTTTATTGATGGTCATCAGGAGAGCCTGGTAGGTTTAATGTCACTTATTCCGCAGGTTGTTGACAATGTAAGCATACCCGTTATTGCTGCAGGAGGAATTATGGATGGAAGAGGATTAATGGCTTCACTCTTCTTAGGGGCACAAGGTGTACAAATGGGCACAGCTTTCTTGACTTGTATAGAAAGTGGGGCACACAAGGTATATAAAGAAGCCATTTTGAATGCTGATGAAGACCAGACAACCTTTACTCGTGCCTTTTCTGGTAAATGGGCAAGAGGTATTAAAAACAAATTTATTGCAGATATGCTGGAGCATGAATTGCTTGTACCCGATTTCCCTGTTCAAAACCTATTAACTCAAGTAATTAGAAAAACGAGCAGTGGACAAAATAATCAAGATTTCATGTCCCTCTGGTCTGGACAAAGTCCAAGATTAGCCAAAAGTCAAACCGTTGAAAGATTAATGAAAGATATTATGTCTGAAGCTAAAATGTTGAGGCAGCAGCTCACTGCACTTTAATAAATCAAATGTTGCCATTCGTACAATAAGGTCACCAGATATTCCTGGTGACCATTTTTTATATCGTTTCTCTTTAATAGTAGCAATTGGAGAAGTTAATACTTTTTAGCTCTTTACTGACAAAATAGTTCCATAAATGATCTTCAGCTAACGCACCCGTTAGTGCAATAAGAATTTATTATTTTTTGAACTTTTTTACGTCTGGAATTCTCGAATATATATCATATAAATCCTTAACAGTTTGTTGGATAACTTCATCCCCATCCGTTCCATTTATTGCCGTATCAAGTCTTGCGTGATAAATCAATAAAGAGAACTGATGTCGATATATCAGTTCTCTAGTAAAAATTTTTTCTATATTCTTTATTTGTTATATGAGAAGAAATTTATAGTGGAATCAAAAAAAATCAGTCACTACTGAACCTCCCCATTATTCTTTCTTATCATTATTCTCTTGGTTATTCTTTTCTGAAATTCGTCTTTGATGGGCTTTCGTCGCAGCATTCACATGGTTTGCATCATTTGGTTTATTTTTTTTAGAACCTCTTGCATCATTACTCATACTTACTCACCTCCCGCGGCAGCTTATATACGTATGTTAGCTTACTCTTGCCTCCAAATTTTATACGCCTTTTTGGAATCGTTTTGTTGTTTTCATCCGCTGTTCCTCCTGACAAACCATTAAGACGTTTAAACTGTTTTAATCCTGTATATCTAATTTTTCATAATTTTATTAAGTAATAGATCTAATTCCTGGCTATATTCAATCGTTCTTGAATCACACAGGCCATACTTTAATGCTGATGTCTCCATTTTGGATTTTAGATCATTTTATTCCTTCAAATATTTCATAATTTCCATTTCTTATACCTCTTGAAGCTAAAAAGGTCATACAAAATCATCTACTAAATGCACAAAGTCGGCGTGTTATTCGAATTCTAAAAACTGTATAGTTTCTATTAAAATACGTTGATAAGGATGTTGAGACTAAAAAGATGGCCAATAAATATTGAGTGATTGCTCAATATTTATTGGCTCCAGGCAAGGATTTTCTATCCTAGTTTTCCACTTGCCTCTACAATTTGATTAAGAAACTGTTCAACCTCTTCCTGACTTTTTCCAACTTTACTTACAAACCGGTTCAGTTCCTTCCCTTCTTTAAAAGCAATAAAGCTTGGGATTCCGTACACATCCAGCTTCTCCAATACCTCTGGAAAATGTTCACGATTTACTGCAATCATATCTACTTTTTCTCTATACGCTTCTTCCAAGATGGGCATAAATAAATCGGTATGCTGACAGTCTGGGCAATATTCGGCATAGAATTTGGCCATAACTGGTCTTGTTGATAAAATCGCCTCTTCAAACTCTTGTTTTGTTTTAATCTCTTTCATTATTAAAATCCTCCCCATATTTGGTTCTCATTGATAGATTGATTGTTTCCACTACATAATTCACTTGCATCAAGATATTTTTCGCAATCCAGAGCAGCCATACAACCACTTCCCGCAGCCGTAATGGCTTGGCGGTATTTATGATCTTGAACATCCCCGCAGGCAAATACACCTGGGATATTCGTTTCGGTTGTACCAGGATTCACCATGATATATCCGATATCGTCCGTTTTGATTTGATTGTTTAAAAATGCTGTGTTCGGTTTGTGCCCAATGGCAATGAAAATACCATCAGCTTCCAGAATTTCCTCTTTTCCTGTTTCGCTGTTTTTTACTTTCAAGCCAGTAACATGTCGATCCCCTGCGATCACTTCTTCAGGAATGGAATTTAAGCTCCACGTAATTTTTGGATTCTTTTTGGCACGGTCTTGCATAATTTGGGAAGCGCGAAGCTCCTTTCTGCGGTGGACAACCCGAACCTCCGAAGCAAACTTCGTTAAAAAATTTGCCTCCTCCATAGCAGAATCTCCGCCCCCGACAACGATAATTTTCTTTCCTCTAAAGAAAAATCCATCGCATGTTGCACAGGTGCTTACCCCACGCCCAATATTTTCTCTTTCCCCTGGAATCTCCAAAAGTTTCGCTGAAGCTCCCGTTGAAATGATTAAAGATTGCGTTTTAAGCTCCCCTACTCCTTCCACCGTTAAGGTAAAAGGGTTATTGGAAAAGTCGACTTTTTTAACCCAGCCTCTTTTAAACTTTGCTCCAAAAAACTCAGCTTGCTTTCGCATGTTCTGCATCAACTCTCGTCCCATAATCCCTTCAGGAAATCCAGGAAAATTCTCGACATCTGTTGTCAATGTCAATTGCCCCCCTGGTTCAGGCCCTTCAATGACCAAAGGACTTATGTTAGCACGTGCTAAATAGATTGCTGCGGTTAACCCAGCAGGTCCAGTCCCTAGAATAACGGCTTTATACATCGCTTACCTCCTTATCTCTTAGTCATGAATATTAATTTGCAATATTCGTGCCAATCTTTAATTCCTTGCAAAATCACTATTTTTTCAGCCTCTTATAGGTTAATCATTCCTATTTCCTATCACGTTTGAGAAAATTTTTTTCAAGACCAAGAAAACATGTACCAACTCAAATTTCAAACGGTGGATTAAAAGCCAAAGCAGGGGAGTATTCAACCCGCTTTTCTTTTGCAAGATATAGCCCCTCTTCGTCTAAAGGGGTGAATACCCGAAATTTTCTCAATTGCTTTCCATAAACATGGATCGTGATAGCTGGTTTATTACCTACCCCCTCCAAGATATGACAGTCTGCTGGAGGCAGTAGCTTTCCTGTATTCTGCTCGTTTACAATGATGGTATCAGTATGCTGTAACTTAACAATATTGCCTCCAGATAATTCCTCTAATCGTATATAATTAGTCACTTTAACCTTACCCGCGACAACTCCTTCTGCTCCCCATGTATCATCGTGATCATGAAGAGTGGTCTTCTGGCCGGGCTTCCAGACTAGCGCGATCACTTCGAAACGATCCTCTGGGTCACAATACAACAGATGCCGCGAGTACCCTTCCTCACTTGGTCTTCTTTTCTCAGAAGGAAGCCATGATCGGGATTGAATTAATTTACCAACCAACTTTTCTGCTTCCACAACACATTCGTTATCATTCTGACTCCGTTCCACCATAACCGTCATATCTTGAACAAAATTTTTGAAATCATATTCATTCGTGTGATCCATTTTAATTCCTCCCCAATATTCTTATGTTTTACTTTCCTGTATGGGAAAGTTGCTTGACTGCTTGTTCTAACTGAAGTAGGGCTTTTTCCTTTTCTTAATTATTCAAAAAAAGATTGCAATTGAAATTTGCAATCCTAGGGTAAAGTTATAAGATTCTGTCGTTCTAACATGCGGGAAAGTGCCGAGTAACGAGTTTTCCATTCTTCCGCAGCTTGGGGATAACGGCCCTTACCTATGAACAAAGTCTATTTAAAAATTGTAATGTCCGTTCATGCCCTGTTTGTTCAAAAATTTGTTGCGGTGTTCCTTCTTCAACAATTACACCTTTATCAATAAATACGACTTTATCCGCTGCTTCACGCGCAAAATTCATTTCATGTGTCACTACAACCATGGTCATTCCCTCTTTAGCAAGTTCTTTCATGACCTTTAGAACCTCACCAACTAATTCAGGATCTAACGCGGAAGTAGGTTCATCAAAAAGCAGAACTTCAGGTTCCATAGCCATCGCCCGTGCAATTCCTACACGTTGTTGTTGTCCACCGGATAGCTGGGATGGATAGTGGTTCGCCCGTTCCGATAATCCTACCTTTTTCAGCAATTGAAGAGCCTTCGTACGAGAGGCTTCCTTGTCTTGTTTACGAACGTAAACAAGACCTTCCATAACATTTTCAAGTGCAGTCATATGAGGGAACAAATTGTAACCTTGGAAAACCATACCCGTTTGTTGACGGAACTTAATTACCTTATCTTTTGGAACTGGTTTTTTATCCTGAAAATCCAAAGAAAACCTTCCAAGCTTAATGGTCCCTTCTGTAGGCGTTTCCAATAAATTCAGGCAACGTAACAAGGTTGTTTTCCCTGAACCCGATGGCCCAATAATACAAACTGTATTGCCTTCCTCAATTTTTAGATCGATTCCCTTTAAAACCTCTGTTTGTCCAAATTGTTTATGCAGGTTCTTCATTTCAATCATGTATAGTTCCCCCTATCAAATTAGCCCGTCACATAACGATCGAGCCGTTTTTCCATCTGTCCTTGTGCATTCGAAAGAACGGTACTGAAAATCAAATAAATAAATCCTGCCAGACAATAGAGTACCAATGGTTCATAGGTTGTTGCGGTAATTTGCTGAGCAACTCTAAACATTTCAGTCACCGTAATGGTAGCAGCCAACGATGTATCCTTTACCAAGCTAATAAAACTGTTTGCCAAAGGCGGGACAGATACCCTTGTTGCCTGAGGGAGAATAATTCTTTTTAATGCCTGCGGATAGCTCATCCCAATAGAATAAGCCGCCTCCCATTGACCTTTGGAAATGGAGAGTATAGCCGCACGAATAATCTCTGAGTTGTAGGCGCCAACACTAAGCGTAAAACCGATAATCGCAGCAGGAAGGGGGCTAATCGTAATGCCTATACTCGGAAGGCCATAGAAAATGATAAACAACTGAACAAGCAGCGGTGTTCCCCTAATCACCCATACATAAAATCTTGCAACAGCGTCTAGGAGTTTAATTCCCGAGATTCGAGCTAATGCCGTAAGTAAAGCAAGAAGGAGTCCCAGTAAAAAGGATACTAATGTCAAGGGAACCGTAAACGCAACCCCAGCTTTTAACATCGGGAAAAAGGAATATACAATGATGTCAACAATTTGGTCCATTCTTTCATCAGCAAACATGTGGAACCCTCCCTATTTTGAAACATCTTTTCCAAAATATTTTTGTGAAATACTTAAATATTTACCATCCTTCATCATGTCGGAAAGCGCTTTATTTACGGCCTCTTCCAATTCTTTATTCCCTTTTCTCATCATGACCCCCATTTTTGCAGGATCATCAAGTTCTGCGACAGTTTTAACTGGTGCATCAGGTTTTTGCTTTTTGAAATCTAGGTAGGATAGCCCGTCATTTACAACCGCATCCGCACGTTTTGAAAGTAATAAATCAATGGATTGATTAAAACCTTCTACTCCAACGATCTCAGCACCATAAGATGCTGCTATATCTTTATAGTTACTAGTTAATGTCTGAGCTGATTTTATTCCTTTCAAATCTTCAAATGATTTAATCGTATTATTGTCCTTGTGAACAATCAAGAAAGGTTTTGACATAATATACGGCTCTGAAAAATCGTATTTTTTCTGGCGGTCAGGAGTAATTCCTACATTATTAGCAATAATATCGAACCGCTTTGAATCGAGTCCTGCGAACATACCGTCCCATTGGGTTTCAATGAATTCTGGTTTCACACCAAGTCTTTTTGCTACTTCCTCCGCGATTTCAACATCAAAACCGGTTAACTTCCCTGAAGAATCATGGTAGCTAAAAGGTGCAAAGGTTCCTTCTGTTCCAATTTTAATGGTCCCTCTTGATTTAATTTGCTCTAGTATATCCCTGCTCTCATCTGCCTGTTTGCCTGGTTGACTTGCTGCCTGATTTTCGGCCTTTCCGCACGCAGATAATACAAGTGCTACGAGTATCGAAAAAGCGATGATGATGAAACTCTTTTTCATAAATAATTCCCCCTCACCAGCGTTGTATAAATAGTGTCATAATTTTCAGTTTGATTATTCTTTCTGTTTGAAGCCAAAAAGATAAATACCTTATAAAAGGTGGTTCTGTCCATTTTGGAAATTCATTTACAATTAAATCTGTGCGACACCAACAACCAAATTGCTCATTAAGGGACGGCTTTTCATTCATTCTTTCGAAGCCAGATATACACTGGTTTCTATAATACAGCCCTCAAATAACGGCTAAGTTGTAAAGTTTTTCGGTTGATTTTGTTTCAATTTGTACAAGAACGTGTTTTATATTCTGTATATTTTTAATATTCTGTAAATTTTATCTATACTTTTCAAATGGACTCCACCTCCTTCTTTTCGTTATCATACATATTATGCAAGAGTTGTGCCAAAATAAAATCCTTGTTAATTCAACATCCCTTCTATCGAACTAGTTGATAAATTCCCATTTCCGCGACGAATATAGTGATAACCTACCGATCCGCACTGTTTTTCGCTTCCCAAATTCGGAATAAATATTTCCAAATATGCGAAATATCCCCCACGGAGACGAAAAAAGATTGCAAATAAAATTTGCAATCTTAGGTAAAGTGGATCAAACTTTTAGATTGTATCGTTTTAGCTTACGATAAAGTGTCGATAAACTAATTTTTAATTCTTCCGCTACTAATACAAGGATTTTCCTAACATTGAAAACATCTCATATACTGGTTTATTCCGTTCTTCAATGACATGATTTAATTCTAAAGCCAATGGGTAATAGCATTTTTACACCTTCTTTACCTAGTTGGATTTTTCCAGATCATCTTTAACCTAAACACTCAACAAATCTCCCGGTTCAATTCCTATCCCCGATTGCGGAAGAAAATCTTTTGACCGACCCTCGAGGAGTGATACTGCACTGATTCTATCAGATTTCAGGAGCCTCCCTTTTCCTTTTTTATACATCACTTGCCTCCTTGCTTCGCTAATCTCTTAATTATGAATATTAATTTGCTATTCATGCCAGCATTATTATTCCCTTTAACCGCAATGAAATTGACAATTCCTCCAGCCGTGCCGTTATTCTAATGCCATTTCGAGATCCTTCCATATATCTTCTACATCTTCAATGCCAACCGAAAAACGAACGAGTCCATCATAAAGACCTGCTTTTTCTCTTTCTTCTTTAGGGATTATCGCATGTGTCATCGAAGCTGGATGTTGAATTAATGTACCTACATCTCCTAGGGAAACTGCTAAAGTACTCAGTTTTACAGAATTCATAACTTTAACACCTGTTTCGTATCCCCCCTTCAAGACAAAAGAAATCATTGCTCCAGGACCTTTCATTTGTTTCTCCATGATATTTTTATCTTCAAAACTTGCTAGCCCTGGAAAATAAACCTTCTCTATAGCCTTATGTTTTTCCAAGCGTTCAGCCAAAATTTGTGCATTTTCTTGTGAGCGGTCCATGCGAATGTGCAATGTACGTATCCCTTGAAAGAGAAGCCAGGCATCCATAGGGGCCAAATTTGCTCCCATAGTCTTCTGCACTTCTTTTCTCATCGGATCAATAATTTCCTTGCTGGAAATCACTAGTCCGCCAATAAGATATCCATGACCCGACAAATATTTCGTTGCACTGTGGACAACAATATCAATGCCGCATAGAATAGGATTTTGTAAATATGGGGACAAAAACGTATTATCAACAATAGTCAAAATATCCTTTTGCTTAGCGACCGCCGCTACACTCTTCATATCCACTAAGGAAAGCGTGGGATTAGAAGGAGTTTCAAAGTAGACCACTTTCGTTCTATCTGTAATGTGTGGTTCAAGCTCTTCCCCTGTCTTAAATGGTACAAATGTTACATCAATTCCAAATTTCTTTACCGTTTTGGATAGAAATGCGTGCGTCGCCCCATACAACGCTGTGTGTGCAACAACGTGATCTCCTGCCTGCAAAACACCCAAAAGGCAGCCAGTTATGGCAGCCATTCCAGATGAGAAAGCCAAACAACCTTCACCAAATTCCAATGCCGCTACCTTCTCTTCCAGTTCTCTTACATTTGGATTTCCCAGGCGTGAATACATAAATCCTGGATCTTCACCTGCGAAGCGTTGTGCTCCTACTTCTGCATTATCAAAAACAAATGTCGAAGTCATATAAACAGGAGAGATGTGTGAGCCATGCCCTGGATCTTTATTTACTTTTACTAGCTTTGATGAATAGTTCATTATTATTATGCCCCCTAATTTTAGTAATCTGAAATGCTGCCGTTTTTATTTCTCATTAGTTGTATGCAAATCTTTATATGCAAAAATTATGCCAATTCTGTAAACCTTATAAAATCTACAGTTTTAATATTAAAATTCTTTATTTATTTTCATTTTTGGCAAGGTGCACTGCAAAACATAGTAATTATCGAAATTACCAATTTAGCAATATTGATAATATTTTTCTAAAATTGAAAAGAATTTAGCTACCATTCTAACTTCTTGGTATTTCATTTTGCAGAAAAGGAACCATGCTCAAATATCAGCATGATCCATTGTTATTATTCTGTATTTTAAAAAACTACTCGCCTTTTGCATTAATGCGGGCTGCCTAATAATTTGCCGACTGCATAGATTTTTTCAAGAAGGCTCTTATCTAAAATATGGTTGCTTTTTTTGATTCGCTGATAAACTTTCGAAATCCGCTAATAATTACTTTAAAGAAGTGAATTAAACCCTTAAATCGTACTTTTTTGGAGTTTGAACCTAGTTAAAAACAACAATCAATGCGAAACAGCCTTCAAAAATATTAAGAATGTCTATCAATTAGAAGATCAACTAGGAAAATGCCATTTTGGCATTCGGAGTTTGACTGAATTCGGTAACCTGTTGGGGGCCCCTAGTCCAATCAGTGCTCTCAATACTCTCATCTTGAGGTTAGCCCTAAAGCTATTTCGGAGAGAACCAGCTATCTCCAGGTTCGATTGGAATTTCTCCGCTACCCACACCTCCCCCCCGCACTTTTCAATGTTTCCTTCATTGCTTTTCAAAAGTACTCATTCCCTAGAAAACAAAAGGGAGAACCTCGCCTCTTGCTCGTCTTTTGTCTTATTATTATAAATTTACATAGTTAGATGTGCAAAATAATTCCTAAAGTAACACATTTCGGAAATTATACGCTAAGTGAATCCCAACCTAAAAAGCCGATTTCCTCTAAGTTAATTTTTTACATACTCAATAAAAAGAATCGTTTTCCCTATAAGGAAAACGACTCTTTTGGTAAACATGGCAACAAATTGGCCAACGTTGTATCCATGCAATCACTTTGCTTATACAACTAATCTGCCCTTATAACCCCACAAAAAAAGGCTGCCGCAGCAACCTTCCTTATTGAAGCACAGTATCCAATCCATTCATTTTTCCAATGTCATATTAACAGCATCAATGGCATGGATTGCGGCCGTATCAAATAATGGCACTTCTGAGTCCTCTGGTTTTATTAGTAATCCAATTTCGGTGCAGCCTAATATTATTCCTTCCGCTCCATCATCCACTAATCCCTTGATGACCTTTTTGTAATGATCTCTTGATGATTGCTTGATTTCCCCTAAACATAATTCTTCATAAATGACTTGATTGATCACTTTTCTATCCTCGGCATTTGGTATCAAAACCTTGATACCATTAGACTCAATTCGTGTTTTATAAAAGTCTTGCTCCATCGTATATTTAGTGCCAAGTAAACCAACCGTGCTGATCTTGGACTTTTGAATTTGTTTTGCGGTTGAATCAGCAATGTGTAAAATCGGTAAACTGACTTTTCCTTCAATATATCCGACCACTTTATGCATCGTATTTGTACAGATTAGAATCATTTCGGCACCTGCCTTTTCCAAAGACAGGGCTGCTTCCCCTAATAATTTTCCGGAACTATCCCAATCCCCTTCAGCTTGATAGCGTTCGATCTCTTCAAAATCCACGCTATATAAAATGCACTTGGCTGAATGCAATCCTCCCAATTTGGCTTTTACTTCTTCGTTAATGGTTCGATAATATTCCAGCGACGATTCCCAGCTCATGCCGCCAATGAGGCCAATAGTTTTCATGAACTTTCCCCTTTTCATTTAGCTTATTTATCAGTCGAAAAACTCCATATGTGTTTTTTCTTGTTTGTAGTAATCTATTCTATCTTGTAAAGAACCTGTATGAAACTCGAACTTATGGCCATCTGGATCAGTGAAATAAATGGACTTCTTATCTTTTTCATCTCTTGGACGTCCTGACAAGATGTTTACATTCAATTCCTTTAGTTTCTCGTACATGTGCATAAAGTCAGTTTCTTCTATGGAAAATGCTATATGTGTGTATGATTGGCTTATTTCATTACGGGGAATATCCTTTTCTGCATTCAGGGCAATCCACATTCCCTTCAAATCAAAATAGGCAGTGTTTCTCCCCTTGACTAACAATTTTGCATCAAAAACACTTTGATAAAACTCAATGGATCTCTCTAAATTAGAAACTGAAAATAAAAAATGATTCAAACCTTTTATAGACACTCTAACACCTCATATTAGGATTGCTTTTTTTCGCCATTAGACGCTTATAAAGAGGATAGCCAAACATGTAATACCCTGAAAATGACAGCAGGATTAGGGATAAACCGGTCATTGTGAGGATACTGTATCTATACCAATCGCCAAAGAAGGATCCATCATGCAAAGTGATGAGGAACGTCGAGTAATCCGGATTTGTGGATAACACTTTTCCCGTACTCACATCTATTTGAACACCTTGACCGTTATTAAAGCGAACCTGGTAAACATTTGCACTTGGTCTATATTCTATTCTAAATATATCTTCAACCGAGTCCGCACCTGGAAGATCCTGAGACGTGGCAATGGATACGACCTTCTCCATAGGTATCGCTTGATCTGGACCCGCCTCTTTCCCCGTCCTTAACTCATCAGCCACTCCGAGTGGTAACATATAAACAAGCACAAGGCCTGTGACTGCGATGAACATGAAAAAAATGGATAAAACCAATCCAGTCCATTTATGTATTTTTCGGCTAAATTGATACAACTTTACAGATTTCGACAATTCCGTCACCCCTTGACCATTTTTCAAAACAGTAAAATTCATATAATTATAAATTTTTCTTCATAACCACCCGATCTTCATTTACAACATAATCATTTTTCAGATAAAATGCTTCTGCAAGACCGTCATTAGCAGTTAATAAATATAAACTTTTAATCTCTCTTTTCTGCAATTCACCTTCTAAAGATCGAAGCATTTTTGAGCCATGCCCTTTACCTTGCATTTCATTATTCACACAAAGTTCTGCCAAATAATAAGTTAAACCTTGATAAGACACCTTACTATTTCCGGCAATGAAACCAACTGGATTGTGATCAATCTGAAATAAAAAGCCAAGAAATTTAGGCGTATGCAATAAGTCGGAAAGTCTCTCTTTAGCCGTTTCATATGTCCAACTTTCATTCCATGGTTCACGATTAAAAACGTTCATGTAGAGTTCGATACACAGCTCCAAATTCTCCGATGTCAGTGGCAGCATTTCTGTCATATTCATGCTTCCTTTCTATTTTCATTAAAATTTTGTATATTAATCCAAATTATATCTTATCTAATGTGAACTAACCTGTTTCTATAGAACCATAAAAGAAGGGCTGCCTAAGAAGAATTAAATCACCTAAAATACTAGACAACTACAAAATCATGGAGGAGAAAACAATGAACAGATTGGAAAATTATGAAGTTCTGAATCAACTGAAATACATTGATGGCATTACCATTATCGATAATAAAGGGACAATCTTGTTTACAATCAAATTTAATCCGCGATTTCACTCTGAAACTCTCGAACGGGAGGAAATATTAGGAGAAAGCTTATTTTCTGTATTTCCTACGCTGAATGAAAAATCGAGCACGTTATTAAATGCCCTGAAAACAGGTCGCCCTATTTTTAAAGGCAAGCAAGAAATTGTTGATTTCATGGGACGGAAAATTGAAACCACAAATATCTCTTTACCAATCAGGGCCCATGGGAAAATTATTGGAGCAATTGAATTGTCGAAAGAAAGAAGGAAAGAAGATTCCATTCCTAATAATGTAATCGAGATCAATTCAGATATGTTTAAAGGCGATAAACGATTACTGGAAAATATTCGGCCGGAACGGGCCAAATATACACTAAAAGATATTATTACCGATAACGAGGAAATGAAGAATTTAAAGCATTTAACCGAAAAAATCGCTAAAGGAAGCTCACCTGTCTTTATATATGGTGAAACAGGAACAGGAAAAGAATTATTTGCCCAATCACTGCATAATGCCAGCACTCGTGCAGAAAAGCCTTTCATTGCGCAAAACTGTGCAGCCATTCCGGAAGCCTTAATTGAAAGTATTCTGTTCGGTACAATAAAAGGAAGTTTTACAGGAGCAGAAAATAATCCAGGTTTATTTGAAATAGCGGAAGGAGGAACCATTTTCCTGGATGAGATCAACTCGATGCCCATTCATCTCCAATCCAAGTTATTAAGAGTACTGCAGGACGGATATATTCGAAGATTAGGAGATAGAAATATTAGAAAAGTTGATGTACGTATAATCACGGCGTCCAATAAACGCCCTGAAGATTGTGTAAAGGATAAAGATATGCGGCTTGATTTATATTACAGATTATGTGTAATGACGCTCAATATTCCGCCATTACGTGAACGGAAAAATGATATCAAGCCTTTATTGGATTTTTTCATCTCTAAATATAATGTGCTGCTGCACAAGAACATTACCAACGTATCCAAAGAAGTATATGACTTTCTCTTAAGGTACAACTGGCCAGGGAATGTAAGGGAATTGGAACATATTGTTGAATTTGCGATCAATCAAATGGATGAATGGGAAGATACACTTCAAATGAAAGATATTGAAGAGCGTGTGAAAAATTTCATTAGACATAGTGAGGAAGAGTTTCAGATTGAACCATTAAAAGATGCTGTGGCCAGATTAGAAAAGATCATGATCGAAAAAGCAATCCATCAAACAAAAAACAACGTATCTCAAGCAGCTAAATTACTCGAAATCCCTAGACAGACTTTGCAAAATAAGATCAGATTGTACGAAATAGTGCCCAAAAGCTAACAATGGACAAATAAACGATGTAGAAAGTGCCCAAAATATAACATCCATTGCTTAAATAATAACAATTTAATCATTTTCACTATCTGAAATCGACATTATCATAATGCGAAACTCTTATTTTCCTGCATAAAACAGCGGAAAATGATGAGATCTCTTGGCATACTTCTTGCTTAGTTTACAGATGTAACACAAAGCATTTCCTCTCTATAAAAAACTAGGAAGAAGGGGTATAGTATGAAAATTGGTATGCCGAGGGAAATCAAGGCTGGGGAAGATCGCGTTGTATTAACACCAATAGAAACTGCTGAGTTAGTCGGAGATGGGCATTGCGTGTTGATCGAGACAGAAGCTGGTTTGAAGGCTGGCTTCACTGATGAGGAATATGTGGAAGCAGGCGCACACATCAGGCTGACCATGGACGAAATATATAAGGAAGCTGACTTTATTGTGAAAGTTAAGGAAATTTCACCCGAAGAATATGAGCTGTTGAGGGAAAATCAAATGATCTTCGCCTGCCTCCATCCGGCTTCAAACAGTGAAGAAGTGGACGTATTAATGAAGAAAAAAGTGATTGCCCTTACGGCAGAGGATTCCCATAGATATGGTTCCCCTAACTGTGAAGTTGCCGGCAAATTAGGCGCTTTAATGGGAGCTTATCATTTGCTTAGCATAAATGGAGGAAACGGACAGCTTATATGCGGAGTCGGCGGCGCATCGGGAGCGAATGTCCTGGTCCTTGGTGCTGGAATTGTTGGAAAGGCAGCTACAGAAATTGTTTCCGCCTTAGGTGCTGACGTTACCCTAACGGACATCAATATAGGTGCATTAAGACATTGCCAAGAAATTTTTCCTAAAAATGTAAACACGATGATTTCCAATCAACAAAGCATTAAGAAAGTCCTTCAAGAAATAGACTTAGTCATCAATTGTGTTAAATGGCCAAAACATAGAAAGGATCATTTAATTACTAGAGATATGTTAAAGATCATGAAAAAAGGTTCAGTGATTGTGGACATCAGTGCGGATGTTGGCGGGGCAATTGAAACCTATAAACCGACAACACATGCAGACCCTACTTATGTGTTAGACGGCGTAGTTCATTACGGGGTCGATAATATACCAGGAGCTGCACCACATACTGCCTCTAAAGCCTATGCTTCAGCCGTACTGCCCCATATCCGGTCCATCGCGAACAACGGTGTAGCGGAGGCGTGCAGGAGAGATGGGTACTTAAGAAGAAGCTTAACCGTATATAAAGGCATTCTTACACATGAAGAAACATGTGTCGTTCAAGCCAGGGAATTCACATTTCCGGAAGAAGCACTGGGTTTGACGGATCGCAATGATCTCGATTTTGTACCTAGTGCTACAACAACAAAATTACCGATGAAAATGAGTTAGCCCATCAACTATTTAAAAAGGAAGAAATGTTAAGGGGGGAGAAAAATCCATGAATGAAGTTGAAAAAAAGGTTTCACTCAAGGTGGCATTGCTGACTATTCTTGTATTGATAACGGTTTTATCAATCGGTAACGGCATTTTGAAACTGCCTACCGATATCGTATTTATTGTCGCAACGATCGCCATTTCCATCGTTCTATTAACACAGGGATTTAAAGGCAAGGAACTGCAAGAATATTTCGTTGATGGTTGTAAGAAATCATTGCTGGTCGTGTTGATTTTAATGAGTGTAGGAATGGTTATCGGTTCTTGGATTGTTTCGGGAATTGTTCCCTCCATTATTTTTTACGGACTCAAGTTACTATCTCCCACCGTGTTTTTAGTATCAGGCTTTCTGATATTATGTGTTACCTCCTTTTTTATCGGCAGCGCTTATGCATCAGCAGGAACACTTGGGGTTGCATTCATGGGCATTGGCTATGGAATGGGAATACCACCGGCATTAACGGCAGGCATGGTTGTATCGGGAGCCATATTTGGAAATAAAATTTCGCCATTTGCCGACACTACAAACTTGGCAGTGGCCGTTACGGGGGTTGAACTCACGAGCCATCTTCGGTCCATGCTTTATTCCGTATTGCCAATACTAGTCATCAGTACCATCTTGTATGGATTTCAAGGAATGAAGTTTTCCCATAATTCGTTGGATGTGACCAAAATAGATTTAATTACAGATACGTTGTCTAAACACTTTGTGATCAGTCCCTTTTTGCTGCTTGTACCGGTTATAACGATTTTATTGGCTGCCAAGAAAGTTCCCCCATTAATTGCCTTGTTAATATCAGCCTTAGGCGGGGTGATTGCCGCTGCTTTAATTCAAACAAATTATGATATAAACACCATTTTCACCGCTTTATCTAAAGGATTCCAAATACAAACCGGGGTGGAACAAGTCGACAACCTACTCAATAGAGGCGGTATAGCAAACATGATGCCGACTGTTACTCTGTCCATTTTAATTCTTGGTTTTGGCGAGATATTACAAAGAACAGGTATTGTAAGTGCCATTCTAGGCAGCATTAAGAATGCAATCAAAAGTGCACGAAGTCTTGTTTTAACAACCTTATTCTCAGGATTGGTTACAGATATGCTTACAGCAAGTCAGTATATGTCCATTATATTGCCTGGTCAAATGTTTAAATCCGCTTATAAAAAACATAACGTATCGCTAACCGTTCTTTCCAGAACGTTAGAAGATGGCGGAACCATGTTTTCCTATCTCGTTCCTTGGTCGTTAACAGCGATTTATTTATCAGGGGTACTGGGAGTCTCGACTTTGGATTTTTTCCCTTATGCTTATCAAGCCGTCTTAACACCTATTCTTGCCATCATTTACGCACTAACAGGATTTGCAATCTTTAAAGAAAAAGGAAATGTGAACAAGGATAAAGAAAATCCGGAAGAAAAAACGTTCATGCAGAAAAAAATAAGCAATGAATAAAAAACACTTTAGCTGACAGCCCTGCTATATAATATTCCATGAAAAAAGGTCGGCCAGCAATCTTTACTGGCCGACCTTCGTCATTAAGAACAGGATTCATTGCCAATCCCCATAATTTGATAGCTGTTTCATGAATAAAACTCTATCTTGATCTAGTCCGTCATAGTCAGAGTGGACTGAAACACCATCGATTAATTTATCTCCATCTTCCATTTCAAACCCCATCTTGAGATGATAGGCAATTGAAGATTGGTTGACAGGAGACGTTACACAACGGACAATCTTGCGGCCATTTTGATGAACGACATGAAAAAACTGATGGTATAAATGTCTTCCGATATCATTTTTTCTGAATTCAGGATGTACGCCAACAAAGTGAATATATGCCTCATCAGATTGAGATTGAGATAGAATCCCTATTAGGAAACCGACTATTTCCCCTTCCTTTTCGGCAATGAAACTTGTATTTGTAAAATGATCAAAAAATAATTTCGGTAACATATCAGACATTTGCCTTCCGTCCCACCACTCATTGATCAGTGGAGATATTGCATAGTAATCTGACCCTTTCACTGAACGAATTTCCATTCTTCTCCCCCTTTAATGATGCAGCTAAACTAATTTTATCATTTGCCATATAACCCAGAAACATTTTGCACAACTACCCCCGATAGTTACATAAAGAAAGAGCTGTCTTATAGACAGCTCGAATATTAAGCTAACGCACCCGTTTTGTTACAGCATGTCACGTTTCAGTGCCGTCACCCTTCTTCATGTTAGAAGTCTTCATTCCGCGTGATGTAGGAGGCAGTGGCCTTTGATTATCGCCTTCTCTTTTCAGATTAGTATTGGAGCTTAAAAATTCGGGTCTTTTTTTTAACGCCCACAATGGTCTCCTGTAGAATGTATCGCCTAGTCCTTCCGGATTAAGCGGAGCAAATGGTGACATATAAGGAACTCCGAATGAACGCAGGCTGCATAAATGGACTAGGACGACAAAAAAGATTAAATTCATACCATAAAAACCCATTGCACCTGCGCAAATGATAAATACGAACCGCAGCAAGCGAGCAGCAGTTGCCATGGTATAGGAAGGGGTCGCAAAACTTGCAATGGCCGTGATCGATACCATGATGACCATTGCCGGTGATACAATTCCAGCCTGAACCGCCGCCTGACCAATCACCAGGGCACCAACAATGGACATGGTCGCCCCAATGGCTCTGGGCATCCTTAGGCTTGCTTCTCGTAAGAGTTCAAATGTTATTTCCATGAAGATTGCTTCGATAACAGCCGGCAAAGGAACGGAATCCCGTTGTGCCGCAAGAATGACGAGCAGCTTTGTAGGAATCATTTCTTGATGATACGTTGTAGCTGCTACATAAACAGATGGGGCAATCAGCGAAATAAAGAAAATGATAATACGTAAAATACGTATAGCTGAGGCTATATCAAAGCGAGCATAGTAGTCCTCGACAGATTGAAAGAACTGAACAAATAACGCAGGCGCCACCAAGACAAAAGGCGTTCCGTTAACAAAAATGGCTACCCTTCCTTCAAGGAGATTGCCAGCGACCTTATCAGGTCTTTCTGTATGATCAAGGGTGGGGAATGGGGTCATGACCTGATCTTCTATCAATTGTTCAATATATCCCGATTCAAGAATACTATCGATATTTATTCCTTTTAAGCGCTCTTTGACCTCTTCGACGATTCCTTTTTTTGCAATCCCATTTATATACATAATGGAAACATCCGTCTTTGTCACAGTGCCGATTTTCATCGACTCTATCCATAAATCCGGACTGTTAATGATGCGGCGTACCAGGGCTATGTTTATTGCATTCGATTCAGTAAACCCTTCTCTTGACCCGCGGACCACCGAATTTGTGCTTGGTTCCTGGACAGAACGCCTTTCTCCCCCTTTTGTACTGGCAACCAGGGCCATGTTTATGCCATCAACAAAAATGACGCTATCCCCTGATAATAATGACAAAAATAATTTTTCCCAGTCCGTAACGGGTTCTACACCGCCGAGTGAAACCACGTCTTTAGAGATCACTTCCAGCACTTCATGTGGAAGTAACTTTTCTTTTAGATGAGGATTTTTCATGATGGATTCAATTAAAAAATCTGTAACACTCGGATTGTCTATCAGACCCCGTACATACAAAATGGTCACCTTGATCACAGGATTTTGACTAGTTTTCAACGTTCGTATAATGATATCCGGACTGCTTCCTGTTTTTTGCTTCACGATATCCAGATTGGCTGTTAGAGAGCTCTCAATATTTTTGGGTTTTTTCATTATAGATTGATCTTTTTCATTTTCGTCTATCTTTTGCTTCTTGCGTTTCTTCATTTGTCCTTTTTGTTTAAAAAAAGAAACCATGGCATCGGTCCTCTTTCAATCCTATTTCTCTTTATTCTGTCCAACAAAATCGGTTTTTATGGATAACTTCATTCCCAGCAATATTATTAGATCTAATTTTTAGGTATTCATTATGGAACTATCCTGCCCCTTTAATTGCATAAGAAACTCCTATGGCGGCGCTCCTCGCCGCCACCATCTACTACGAAAATCTAAACTCAAAAATAGAGTCTAACCCATTAAACCGTTGACGATAATGGATGATAACAATACAACCAGGCTGAACTTTTTTTGGTGGATCTTAAGGAAGATACCCTGTATAAGAAACTGGTTGTGACAGTATGGAAGAACCATTTAGTGTACTACTAGTACGTATACAAAAATTTTTGTAACAAATCTCCTGTCATATGTATTGTTAATCTTTTTTTGAGGTGATTCTCCTATGGAAGCAATGATTGAACGGTGTGCTGGCCTAGATGTGCACCAAGAAACAGTAGTAGCCTGTGTATTATTTGGTCCATTAGATAAAAAACCAAAAACCTCTATTGAAACGTTTTCAACTACAACAACGGGACTCTTGGCTTTGAGTGATTGGCTCGCTCCCCTCCAGGTATCCGATGTTGTGATGGAAAGTACCGGAGTCTACTGGAAACCAATATGGAATATACTCGAAGGATCTTTTCACCTTGTTCTTGCCAATGCCAGGCATGTCAAAAATGTTCCAGGCCGTAAAACTGATGTAAAAGATGCCGAATGGCTTGCCAAGCTTCTAAGATGCGGACTTATTGAAAGCAATTTTGTCCCACCAGAGGATATTCGTGATTTACGTGATCTTACTCGTTATCGAAAAAAATTGATTCATCATCGCACATCAGAGCAGAATCGCATTCACAAAATTCTTCAAGATGCTAATATCAAGCTAACTTCCGTTCTATCAGACATTTTTGGTGTATCGGGACGCCGAATCCTTGAAGCGATTCTAAACGGTGAAAAAATAGAGACCGATGGTCTTCGAAAAATGGTGGATTGGCGAACAAAAGCAAGTATTACTGACATTGCCCATGCAATTAATGGCCGTATTCGCCGTCATCATCGTGATATGTTGCGTTACCATTGGGAGCATATGAGTTATTTAGAAAAAGCCATAGAAGAATTGGAAAAACAAATTGATCAACTCCTGTCCCCATATCATAAGGAAGTAGAATTATTGGATGGTATACCTGGTGTGAACAAAGCTGCCGCAGCTACTTTTATTGCAGAGATGGGCGTGGATATGTCTTTATTTAAGTCGGCTAAACATCTTGCCTCTTGGGCTGGTGTGAGTCCTGGAAATTACGAAAGTGCTGGTAAAAAAAAATGAGTAAAACCACACAAGGTAACAAAGCTCTGAAAACGATGGCCGTAGAGTGTGTATTAGCGACATCAAGGCAAAATAATCGAATTGCTTCACATCGAAAAAGGATTACCAAAAGGCAGGGAAAAATGAAAGGACGAATTGCTTCTGCTCATTTACTATTGACGATTGCTTACAACATCTTAAAAACAGGAGAACCCTATCATGAACTAGGCTCAAATTACCTTGAAGAAAAACAAAATAACAAAGAATTAAAAATGATCGAATACCTAAAAAAGAAAGGCTATTCAATCGCTCCATCTAAACAACAAACTGCATAACCAGTTAAATTAACGACATAGTACATTTAGCCCTTCGAAAAAAAATGAGAATATGGAGGGTTTATTTTAGCATGGCTTTTTTACTAATGTGTTTTCATACAAAAAAGGCTGCCGCAGCAACCCCTGATATTTCACCCGTTTGTTCAAGGAATACTACCACAATAGCTCCTCCTTGCTACATATTTTCTGAGATCCTTCGTTTCATTAATACCTCATTTCCGTTCATATCTCCCCAATCTCGCATTAAGTTAATAATAGGTTTTAATGTTTCCCCAAAGGGAGTAAGAGAATATAATTTCACGATGTACAATACCATCCTGCTCCAATTCCCGAAGTTGTAACGTTATCATGCGTTTTGTGGTATAGGGCATAAGTCTCCCTAACTCGTTAAAACGTTTAGGGCCGGAGATTAAGTTATATAATATGATCCCTTTCCATTTGCCTCCTATCACATCTACTGTAACTGCAACAGGACAAGCAGTGGTATCAGGGCACTTTTCCGTTTTAAAGTCCTTCATATTGACACCCCAATCTTTTAAGTATCAAATTGTATACTATATTACAAATTTTATCCTATTCAACAAAAATGTGCGTACTTTTAATTTTATATTATATAAAGTATCATTGATTTTGCGAGAGAAGACTAAATATTCGTTCTTTTCATTAACGATGTTACGATAATAGTCTGATGAGACATTTTCCTAAAAAATAAGTAGGAGTGACTAAAGTGAAAGCACAAATTATACAATCTTTTGGTGAACCCTCCGTATTTCAATTTAAAGAGGTTTCAAAACCTGAACTAAAAGCTGGACATGTACTCATTCAAGTCAAAGCTACAAGTGTAAACCCCATTGATGCGAAAGTCCGTGCTGGTGCAGTTCCAGCCGTTGCCCCCGAGTTTCCGGCAGTTTTACATGGGGATGTTGCAGGTTTGGTATCTGCAGTGGGTGAAGGAGTAACCGAGTTTAAAGTTGGCGATGAAGTGTTTGGATGCGCGGGTGGTTTTAGAGGGACTGGCGGTGCACTTGCAGAGTTTATGCTGGCGGATGCCGATTTACTTGCTCACAAACCGAAAAATTTGACGATGGAAGAAGCCGCTGCTTTACCATTGGTTTCCATTACCGCATGGGAAGCATTATTCAATCGGGCAAATCTACTCCCTGGACATAATATACTGATCCATGCAGCGACCGGCGGTGTAGGACACATTGCCATTCAACTGGCGAAATGGAAAGGCGCCACAGTCTATACAACTGCCTCTTCGCAAGAGAAACTGGAGATTGGCACAAGTCTTGGTGCAGATGTAACTATTAATTATCGAGCAGAAAGCGTTCACGACTATGTACAGAAATATACAGACGGAAAAGGATTTGACGTTGTGTTTGATACGGTAGGAGGAGAAAACCTTGATCGCTCCTTTGAGGCGGCTGCGGTACATGGAACGGTAGCAGCCATTGCTGCCCGTTCGACCCATGACCTCTCCCCAGTGCATTCAAAGGGACTTTCTCTGCATGTTACCTTTATGTTGTTGAAGATATTAAACAAGGACATGCATAAGCATTATGGAGAAATTTTGAAGAAGGTTGCTCGGCTGGTTGAGGAAGAGCAGCTGCGTCCGCTTGTGGATCCAAACATTTTTACGTTTGATGAAGTTTCAAAAGCCCATGAATACATGGAGTCAGGCAAGGCGATTGGAAAAATTGTTCTGAAAAATAGTTGGTGATATTCTAAAAGATTCTCACGTAACGTCTGCTTTTAAACTTTGATTTATTTAATTAAAATAGATAAGGAAATATACAATGCGATAAATCCACTTACACTAAAGCTATTGGTGAACCATTGAAAAAAGCTCCTTTTCAGAAGTTTTTTATATCTTATAGATATTTCGTGGATGGTATCAGTAAGACTTTCAATTATCTTTTCGAAACCTGAACAAAGTTTTATCAATTTCCCGATTTTTTACTAAAAGATAAATATGTAAGAAGTGGGTTTTTTTGTAAAGTATTCTCACCTTGTTTACGCTTTAGAAAAGGAATATCAAAAAGGCAGCATATTTGCTGCCTTTAATTCAGGGTAGGTGAACTGTTTTAATATGATGAAGATTTAAATATACAGGTTCCTCCCTTGCCGTAATAAGTTCAACAAAATTATCTTCTAACTTATTAATTTGTCCAATTAAATTGGAGTTTTCTCCTATATTAAAAATAATTAAGCTACCGATCAGTTTTTCCACTTGTACGTCAAAGGTTCTTGCCAATGAAAGGTTTGAAGGATGTACAGGAAGATCCTTGTTACTTAAACCATAAGGAGTTTGATTGTCCGTATATGGGATAATCCACTTTAAATGAAATAAAGGTATATACATAGTCTTATGAACTGGTGAATAGAATTCAAAGTAATTATTCATCACCCTTGTTATATACCCGTGTAAAGGCTGGTTACCAGTTACATATATTTCTGTGAACATCCCTTTCGCGGATAAAAGAGTTTTTCGTAGTGATAATTCTTCCTCAGCTTCAATTCCAGGTGAATCTACAGGGAGGGAAATCTCCTCGTTTTCCGTAGTATTTACTTTGCAATTTTGAATATGAATGATTGGAAGATACACAAAATCCTGTCCATTAAAGATAACCACTACATCAATACCAGTATCAACCAGTGTACCGAAAAAGAATTTTTTTCCGGAAAGTTCTATTTTAATTGTTTTTCCTCTGAGATTTTGTAAGATTTTATTCATAATCACCCCTCCTTCCTACATTAATAGCCAAGTGGTCCAAAAATACAGCGAGATTAAACTTACATTAACCCTATAGGAATTATCTAAAAGGTAACTTTAAGATACTTCCCCCAAGAGATATTGATGGAGTGTTTCTTCAATATATACATCCAAATTAATGTGGCCAGCGTACCAACAGACGTCAACAAAGCACCTATATCGCTTCCGATCACGTTAGCAAGATAAGCAATTTGCACAAGGTGAGGATCCAATCCCATTTCTGTTATCGACAAAGTCCCTATCATAACTGCAGGAAGATTATTAGTTAATAATATGCCCATGATCATGGTTGCGTTGAATGGGCTATCCATAATTAAGGGTTTTAAATTGCTGACTATATAATCGTTCAAGCCAACATTCTTCAAACCATATACCAGCACGTACATATTGAAAGCAAATAAAAGAACATGCCAGGGTATTTTTCTTTACAATATCGCTAGACCAGTTTTGGTTTTATACCATCTCAGTAATATCAAAAGATTGCAAAACTCATTTCAAACAACTTCCAATCATTATCTTCGGATTGTTGTTTAACATTGAGTGGATGAGTTTGCACATAGCGTGAAAGGTTTTATCCCATTTTACTGGTACACTGGGGATTTTCCTTGGAAGGTCCTTCTTAAAGTATAGATATAGTAATAACCTGATTGTTAAAATCCCTATCATTCAAGAAACAAACATCATATTGATATAACTATTAAGGCTCAATCCTACAATCTTTAGTGCAATCAAATTGGAAATATTGCTTACTGCTATTGGGGCACTCGCTGCCGTTGCAATTAAAGCTCCTGATATTAGAAAGGGGATTTTTTGGTGAGGTTTAATCTTTAGTAACGTTACAATGTGAATAATAATAGGAGTTGTGATAAGGATACTTCCATCGTTATTGAAAACCATTGTCATGAAAAAGCTTAGGAGATTAATATAGGCGAATAATCTAATCCCTGAACCCTTAGACCGGATGATGATATTTAAAGCAATCCACCTAAAAAAACCAATGCTTTCAAGTACAATAGACATCATTATGGTGGATAATATGGTTAAAGAAGCACCCTGATAATATCAAATATATTTAAAACATCCGTCCAAGGAACAATGCCTGCAACTAATACAGTCAAGGCCCCTATTGTAGTAGGTATAGTTTCATTAATCCCAAATGTCTCCATAACATGAGGATAATAGTTAAAGTAAAAATTATTGACATCAAGACAATTTGTAAACTAAGTATTTACCTCCGCGGCCTTGTTTTTGGATGGTGTAATTTTTACGGTATCAGGAGTGGTTTGATTTTGAGGTTTTACAAAAAAGGAATAGAAGACTCCCCCAAGTACAGAAAAAAACAAAATCAATTCCATGTCCTCCTTTCAATTAGCCTTTAATTTTATCTTAAGGCTTTACCCGTTTTGCCTTCAATTTCCCCTTCATTCTTTCAGCAAATTTCATCAATGAATAATATTCTGTTTTTTGTTTTCCATTTTCCGCATACACCTTTTCAGTGGACTTCATTAATTCGTAACATTTCTTATCTATCAGTTTCCTTTTTTCTTTTAAATTATTTTTCTTTGCGGATTGTTCATTCATTTCTTCAGGGCTTGAGTTCCTGAATCCTCCAGTCTGGTTTTCTTGGATTGCCTCTTGAATATCTTTTTTATTAGTTACTGAAGGGTTTTCCTTCTTACTTTGTTTTTTCTTCTTTTCCTGGGATTTTTGTTTCTTATTTTTATCCGTACTTTTCTTTACATTGGATTGATTTTTGCTCACTTTTTTTATTGTTGATTGAACAGTCGGTTCTTCTTTCACGTTAGATAAAACTTCCGGAGAGGCAGGATTAGTTGCTGTAGGGTTTTCCTTCTTACTTTCTTTTTTCTTTTTTTTCCGGGATTTTTGTTTCTTATTTTTATCCGTACTTTTCTTTACATTGGATTGATCTTTGTCCACTTGATTTACTGTAGAATGAACAGTCGGTTCTTCTTTCACGTCAGATAAAACTTCCGGATGGACAGGATTAGTTGCTGTAGGGTTTTCCTTCTTACTTTCAGGGGATTTTTGTTCCGTATATTTATCCGTACTTTCTTGTACATTGGATTGATCTTTGTCCACTTGATTTACTGTAGAATGAACAGTCGGTTCTTCTTTCACGTCAGATAAAACTTCCGGATGGGCAGAAGCTGGTCCCTCTTTTCCAATAGTTAAAATGTCCTGTTCTTGTTTCTGGTCAACAGGCTCTTCCTCTCCTTTGGAATTAATTTCAGTGTCTTCCTTCAATATGGAATCACTTTCCTTAACTTGATCCCCTTCTGACTGTTTATTTTCAGTATTTTCGCCCTTATTTTCCTGCTGTTTGTTCTCTGACGATTCCTTTTTATCTATCCCTTTGAAAATATAGAGTATATTTGATAATTGTACATAAAGCTGTTTATCCTTATTTAATAAAACGATGTAATTATTAGTTACGGTACTTAAAAATCCGTCAAACGATAGATTATTATCTTTGTTTACTGTCACCCAATGGCCTTGGAGTTCATTTACTAATTCTGTAAAACTTTGTTTCTGTGTTGGTTCGTGATCAAGTATTTGACCCTGGAATTCTTTGGTGTTTTTTGATAAGGCATAAACCTGATTTAAGTTGAAATAACATTGTTTATTTGGATTAATTTGAATGACAATAAAGTCGCTCTTCACATCAAGTACCACCCCATCATGAACAGTTTTATCATCAGAAATAATACTAATATTAAAACCTATCAGTGAATTAAGTGCCTCTTGAAAATTTTGTTTTTTCATCTGATGAGTCCCCCTTATCAATTGGATGGTCGCTTCTGGCCGGAAGCGACACATCATTTATGGGAAATACTATTTTTCTTTTTCTTCTGCTTTATTCTCTTTATTTTTTTCCGATTTTCCACTGTCTTTATTATCTTTATTTTTTTCCGATTTTTCTTCTTCTTTAGGTTTCTCTACTCTTGCACCGTAACTGATGCTGCGGATATGGAACATTGACAGGCGAATAACTTCTTCGTTTAGTATTAACGTTACGAATTCATCATTAATATCATGAAGTACGCCTTCAAGCTTCTCGGGACCGCCTCGGTTAATATTTACCCATTGATTTCTGAGGTTTTTATCAAGTAAGTCCTTAAAAGTTGCAGCTGTTTTATAGGTAAAATCTTCGGGAACCTCCAGTTGAAATTGGAATCCCTTCTTTACATTCTCGGTAATACTTTTGATATGGTCGGTTTTATAGTAGATAACACCTTCTTGTTCAGTTAAGATCGATAAGTGGTCATCGTATATGCCTAATAATAATCCTGTCCGAGATTCAGGCCCTCCTCTATCTACCTTTAGAACTTTCCCAACCAAATTAGTTAACCATTCCTTATTCATAATGTTGCCCCTCCTATATAATCATTTACCCTGTATGTATATGTGTCATGGAATGACATTGTGTCGTGGTAAATGTCCAACTTCTATCAATAAGACTGGAATTCATCAAAAATGTGTATATGCACTAACCTTTAGATTTTCCTGGAGTTAAATGACTGAAATTCCTGAATGAACTCTATGGCCAGAATAATGGATAGTTTAAAAAAGTACTTTATTCGAAGCAGAGAACGCCTTTTAAGATAGCTGAAGGATATTGAATAGCCAGGGGTAAAGAGATGGCGCTAAATCCATGTGAGAAATTCGCTCAGCATCTAACAGATGAATTGGTGTAATGGATAGTCACTTTAATGAACTTAAATGAAGAGTGGATCGCTGCGGTATCTGCGCTTCATTATCCGTACTTTGCTAGACCAAATACCTAACGGTGTGTATTATGTGGACGAGTTATTGTTAAAAACAAACAATCATTATGCTCAATATTTGACCTATTACATGACGGATTTAGTGACAGGGGAAAATGAAAATACAGATGGTTGTTTGTTAAATAGGACGCTTCTGAAATTATTCATTTAGGTATGGATCAAGTTTGCAAAAATAAATGTATTGGATCTAATCGAGTTTCGGATTTTTTTCATAAGTTAAACAAGAAAATAAATTTAATAAGAGGGTGAAAAAATGAAGAAAAAATCTAATAAAAGGAACACCCAGTGCGTGCAACTCAAGAGGTAACAGAAGAAGACAAAGGTGCCTAAGGGAAAAAGAACCGAAAAAATAGCATCAAAAAGGGAACTATGGGATTAATATTTTTGTGTGAAAGGGGTTTTAACCTTTTGAGCCTCTCGATGTCTTTCTTTTGGAAGGTATCCCCCAATCGCATCACCCGTGGGTCTTCTTTGGCATCGCCGTTTTTTGGAGTTAGAGAAATTTATTTTAATGGTAGTTTAAAACAGACGATTTGGTTTGGTTGGGAAAATAAATTGAATGAGTGATTTCAACTAATACTTAGGCATAAAAACTTATGCTCCTTCTTAGTTCCTCATTGTGTTTCAACATTAATGTTTTTGTAAGAACCACTTAATGAAACCGTAAATATTGAGAAAGCTGCTTAAACTATCCTACCCCTTTAATGACATAAGAATGGCCTTGGCAACCCCCTTTATCGATTTCACAAATTTCTTAACTTCATATTTCATTCAATTATTATCCTTTTTATATTTATATCTTCTTGGTAAAAAACATTAGTCATGGATATGCTGTAATACTTTGTGGATTCGTAGGCTGGGCCCCCTATTGATGCTACATATTTTCTGAGATCTTTCGTTTCATTTAAAAATAGACGGCACGGCGAGAGTTTCTATAGGATTCTCACTGTACCGTCTGCTTTTATTTTTAATTATTTTCGGTTACATCCTCTTGTTCTTCATTCCAAAATCATACTTCATACCTCAAAAAAATTCATTTTCTGCCCTGGTTTATAAAAATAACAGCCGTTGATCAAATGAAACCTATTACCGACTTTCTTTGTCTGTATAAAAAGGAGACTCCTTTTTCTGTTTCGAATGCTTTTTGAAGATTGCAAATCTCATTAATTTCACATTCAATTCGTTCACTCCGTTTTACAAATATATGAAATCATTTTACTTAATCAGACAATCATCATCTCTGCCCCTTCAACTGGTTGATTATTACGAAACTTTATCAGTTGCTTGTCCAGCTATATCAACAATTACGCTGGATTCTTTTTTAGTTTTTGCGACAATTAGCCCAATCAAAAAGCCCACTAATCCTGTGCTTATCCATCCAACGCCATGCTCGAATAGTGGAATAAAGCCAAACATCCTATTGATTTCATTTGTTAAGATATGCGCTTCTTTTAAAGCATCAAGCAGAGCAACGATTCCTACTCCTGCTACTGTACTCACATACACAGATTGATAGCCTTTAAACAAGTTATTGGTAAATATTAAAGCAATTAGAGCAATTGCCAATGGATAAAGCAGTAGCAATATTGGAGAGGCAAGTGTTAATACAGTATTCAATCCAAAGTTCGTAATAATTGTTCCTATGATAGAAAAAGCTATAATCCATTTTTTATAGCTAACAGACGGAACAACTCGTTCAAAGTATTCAGAAACGGCTGCCAGACATGCTACATTTGTTGTAATTCCTGTGAGGAAAATAATTGTTCCAATGATATAAATTCCATAATTCCCAAACAGGGCAATAGCACTCTCAGCTAAAACTTCTCCTCCGTTTTCTTTTAACCCAATTGCATCTACACTGGAAGCACCCATCCAAGCCATTGAAACCTGTAAAGCAATTAACCCAATAATTGTTATGATCCCTGCTTTGATAAATAGCTTGGAAACTTCTTTTTCAGATTTTATTCCTAACGAACTAATTGACTTAATGAAAATGCCGCCAAATATAAAAGCAGCTAGTACATCCATTGTATAGTAGCCTTGCGTAAACCCTTTTAAGAATACGCCATCTAAGTATTCCTCTTTAGGAGCCCCGATTTTGCCCATAGGTGTTATAAATGATTTTATAATCAATACTGCCAGCAATATTGAAAAGATGGGGGTAATAATCTTACCCAGGTTATCTACCAACTTTTTTGTATCCCAGGTGAGTAGGATCGTCAATAGAATAAATAACGCTGAAAATACAAGCAGATACAGCCTTTCATTTCCTGTACTTTGAATTAAGGGATTTAAACCTATTTCATAAACAACAGAGGTTGTCCTAGGGATAACGTAAATAGGTCCCAACGTTAAAAAAAGTAACATTGAAAAAATAGTTGCAAAGCGAGGATGAACCCGTCCTGCGAGCTTTTCTACAGTGCCTCCTCCACGGGTTAGAGCCACAATAGCTAATAAAACCAGTCCAACACCTGTTATTAGAAACCCTCCCATGGCAAGCCAGGTGTTTGTTCCGGCTTGCTGGCCTAGCATTGGAGCAAATATAACATTCCCTGCTCCTAAAAACATGGCAAAGAGCATTAACCCAATAGACAACACTTGCGAAAAGGGAACCTTTTTATCCATTGTTATTCCTCCTTATTGTTATGAATACAGGAAAGACTGAAAGAGCCATTCCCACATTTCATATGGAATAATCGTTACATTTTTCTTTATACTTTCGTTGGTTTCTTCTTGCTTAATCTTCCTAATAGAAAGGCACCCGCTCCGATCCCGATTAGGGTGTTCGTTTTTTTGTTGAATGTCTGTTTAGCTACTAAGTTAAGGTTTTGGGGACGCTCCGCCAAACGGCGCATAAAGTATCCATACCAGTCCACTCCAAATGGAACATAAGTACAAAAATTGTATCCTTCTTGGGCTAAACTCAACTGCATATCCTTTCTGAATCCGTAAAGCATTTGGAATTCATATTTCTCTGCTGGTATGTTGTTCTTTTTCGCGAACTTTTTCACATGATTAATGATTTGGTGATCATGTGTAGCAATGGATGTAAATTTACCATGAAGGAGATGGTACTCGATTAACTCAATGAAATTTTGATCAATATCTTTTTTGTCTTGATATGCGACATTTTCAGACTCTTTATAAGCGCCTTTTACGATTCTTAACCGGTAATTTTTATATTTTGTAATCATGTCTTTCGCATTATAAAAATAAGCCTGAATAACCGTTCCAATATTATTATAGTCTTTGGAAAGTTCATCAATTAAATCAAATGATGACTGAAGATGACCATGATCTTCCATATCAAAATTAATAAATACATTATATTTGTACGCGTTTTCAACAATTTCCGATAGATTTTCAAGGCAGAAACTATAATCAATATCCTGGCCCAGTTGAGTAGGCTTTAAGGAAATATGAGCATCTAATTGATGCTGATAGATAGCTTCAATAACGTCAAGAATCTTTTTTTTCGCCTGCAGGGCTTCTTTCTTTTCAAATACAAACTCGCCAAGGTTATCGATTGTTGCAGAAATGCCATTTGCATTCAATTCTTTAACACTCTTCACCATTTCTTCGATATTCGTTCCCGCTACGACAGACTGGGCACCAAGTTTAAGCCCCCATCGTTTTGCACCGATATTAAGCATTTTATTTTGTGAAAGCATAATAAAAAAATCTTTTGTTATTGTCAAAATAGTGACCTCCATCGTTTTGAACTGGACTTTTCACCAATTCAGTTATATTTAGCGTTAATCGCAGAATTTCACTTGAAAACAAACATAAAACACTTTTACTACTCATTTTTCTTATAAGTATACAATTCACAGAAGAGAGATTACGACCAGCGTTTTGCATTGCGGTACCATATTGGTTTCGGACAGTTACAGGCTCTCCTAAATGATCCATTGTACAGACCATTCCTTTTTCATTTAAAGTTTGAGACTTTTTAATAGCACTTTCGATAGTCTCTCCTGCGGCCACTTGAGAAGACCCATTTTTTAGCGCTTTATTTAGATCATTATTTTGAGAGGCTTAAAGAAAGAATTTTTCCAATCGGTTGCTATCCATATAAAAGACAGCATAAAAGCTGCCTTATTTCTTAAATTGTTTCACTAATCGTTTTTGCCTGCATGTGTAAAATAAGATAGTCAGGGCCTCCTGCCTTGGAATCTGTTCCTGACATGTTAAAACCACCAAATGGCTGGTAGCCAACAATTGCTCCTGTGCAGCCACGGTTAAAATAAAGATTACCTACATGAAATTCTTCTTTTGCACGCTTAATATGATCAGGGTTATTCGAGAGTAACGCTCCAGTTAGCCCATAATCCGTATTGTTCGCTATTTCCATCATGTGATCAAAATCGCGGGCTTTACAGACAGCCAAAACAGGACCAAAAATTTCTTCCTGCATAATGCGTGCTTTTTCATCCACATCAGCAATAATAGTCGGCTGAATAAAGTAGCCTTTAGAATCGTCCCCTTCACCGCCGGTTATCAACTTGCCTTCTTCTTTTCCAATTTCAATATATTTTGTAATCTTGTTAAAAGAAGCTTGATCAATAACTGGCCCCATGTAGTTATTCATGTCTTCTGGATTACCGATTGATAACGTGTTTGTTAAAGCAGCTGCTTTTTCTAAAACTACGTCATAGACATCTTGGTGTACAACCGCACGTGAACCAGCCGAACATTTCTGCCCCGAGAATCCAAATGCTGAGTACACAATCGAGGATGCTGCTAAATCTAAATCAGCATCTTCATCCACTAAAACAGTATCTTTTCCACCCATTTCAGCAATCACACGCTTCAACCAGATTTGGCCTGGCTGCACTTTTGCTGCACGTTCATAAATACGGCAGCCAACCTCACGTGAACCAGTGAAAGATACAAAGCGGGTTTTCGGATGATCAACAAGGTAATCACCTACTTCTGCACCACTTCCTGGAATGTAATTGATCACTCCTTCAGGAAGACCGGATTCTTGTAATAGTTCCACAAATTTTGCTGCTATTACAGGTGTATTATTCGATGGTTTTAAAAGAATCGTATTTCCTGCTACGATTGCTGCTGCAGCAGTTCCAGCCATAATCGCCAATGGAAAGTTAAATGGCGAAATGATGATCCCTACACCAAGTGGAATATAATTAAAAGTATTTGCTTCTCCTTCTCTACTTTCTACAGGAGCCCCCCCTTTTAATTGCATCATTTGGTGTCCATAAAAAATCAGAAAATCAATCGCTTCTGCCGTGTCTGCATCTGCTTCTTTCCATGGCTTTCCGGCTTCCTTTACTAGATAAGCGGAAAATTCATGTTTTCGTTCGCGGAGAAGCTCTGCTGCACAAAATAAAATATTCGCCCGTACTTCAGGGTTTTCTTTTTTCCAAGTATCGAAAGCAATTAGAGCAGCTTGCATCGCCTTTTCAGCCAACTCTTTATTTGCTTTGGAAACACTTCCAATTACTTCTTCCTTATTCGCTGGGTTAATCGAAATGATTTGTTCATCTGTTGTAATCGACTCGCCCCCGATAATTAGGGGATAGCCTTTCCCCATCTCTGATTCGACAACTTTTAATGCTTTATTAAATGCATTTTTATTTTCTTCAATCGTAAAATCAGTGAATGGCTCGTGCTTATATTTTTCTTTTAAAGTAGTATTCATAGTCATGTAGTTTTCTCTCCTTTTATAGATAATAAGTTCGTAACAGGCTAAAAGAAACGAAAATATATTTAACCGTCACCAACTTCCTGTTGCATTAAGCATTTTCCAATACAAACTGTTGATTCAAGGTAAAGCCTTGTTGATATGGATCGGTTTCTTCTAAAGCAAATCGATGTAATCCGGTAACCCAGGCTGCCCCTGTAATCTCAGGAATAATAGCATCGAAACCTGATACTGTCGTTTTCCCAACTACTTTACCTGTAAATCTGGAATCGATAATACTTTCTTGAATAATACTTTCACCAACTTGAAGATCCAAGGTTGCTAATTTCGCTGAAGTACCTGTGCCGCATGGGGAACGGTCAATTTGTCCGTTGCCAAAAACAACAACATTACGATAATGATTCTTGTCCTTTTTTAAGCTGAACTCTATAAGATCCACCGTGCAAATATTGGGGTTTTGAGGATGCTCAAAATAAAATTTCTCATTAAGTATTTGTTTTATTCTCATACCAAGTTTAGATAAGACAAGCGTTTCGCTTGTTTTTAATTCCAAATTAAATTGTGACGCGTCTACAATGGCAAATATGCTGCCGCCAAAAGCAATATCTAATTTGATGGTTCCATAGCCTTCAATCGAAATATTCACATTTTTTTCAAGAACAAAAGATGGCACATTCCGGAACGACACTTGACTAACTTTCTGATCTTTATATTTAACTGTACATTCTACCTTGCCTGACGGTGTATCAAGAAAAAACATTTCCTTTTGAGGTAACAAGCCAAACTGTATACCTGCAGTAATGGTGCCGATTGTGCCATGACCGCACATATTAAGGTAATCACCGCTGTCCATAAATATTATGCCCGCATCACAGCCTTCTTGAGAAGGTTCACAAAGAATAGCCCCAAACATATCCTGATGACCGCGTGGTTCGTTCATTAATAAATTTCTTAGCCAAGGTATTTCTTTTTTAAGATTATTTTTTTTTTCTATCATTGTATCTCCTGAAATTTTTGGAACCCCACTTACAATGATTCTAGTTGGCTGACCCATTGTGTGGGTATCGATTGTTTCAATGAACTTAGAAAAATTAATCATCACTACACCTTCTCTTTTTTTACAAAAATTTGCGTTCTACTAGACATGATGCAATTTGCATGCCAAAAAAAATTTCCTGCATTTCTGCGATCAAAAAACAAAATTAAAAATAAGTCATCCTCTTTTATATAACGTGTATGTTCCTCATTCTGAACTGATAGAGCCAGGTTAAAGGGAGGGTACAATTGCAAGATTAATACGTAATAATAAAAAAAATTCAAACTCTAAATATAAACATTGAATAGACTTCTTTTTTAAAATATTATAAAAAGTGTAAATATTATTTACATATTGTAAACCCTGTAAACTTACACAAAAGAGCTGAAAAGGGAGGCAGATCAATATAGCGGATTTTAGTAGAGATAATATCCTTTTTTATTTAGAAGCTATTTTAAAAACCAGTAAAGATGCAGTCACAGCTGTTGATAAAACGGGGCGGGTTGTTTACTGGAATGAAGCAGCAGAAAATACTTATCAAATTAAATCAAATGAAATAATAGGGAAAAACATAGAGAACTATTTTCAAATGAAGGATATTAAATTGTACGAAATATTAAAAAGTAAACAGCCAATTTTTGATGTTTATCATCAACCTCGGCCTGATAAGCATATTTCAATCAGTTCTTCTCCTGTTTTTGACCATGGTGGCAACCTGATTGGCGCCATATCGGTAGATCGTGATATTACAGCTACCGTAAAACTAAATGATAAGCTTTCAGTTACAAACTCAAAGCTACAAGATTTAAAACAGCAAATCATTAATCAGGCTAAAAACTTGCCTTTTTCCAGCATAAAAGGCGGCAGCAAAATTATTAATCAGATAAAGGCATCCGCTATTAAAGTAGCAACAACGGACGCAACAGTGCTGATATTAGGAGAAAGCGGTGTAGGAAAGGAACTTTTTGCACAGGCCATTCATGAGTCAAGTTCTAGAAAAAGAAAGCCATTTGTTCCTATTAATTGTGGTGCAATCCCTTCGCCTTTATTCGAAAGCGAGTTCTTCGGCTATGAAAAAGGTTCATTTACAGGAGCTGAAAAAGGTGGGAAAGCGGGAAAATTAGAAGAAGCAAATGGCGGTACACTATTTTTAGATGAATTAGGAACAATGCCATTAGATATCCAGGTTAAATTCTTGAGAACTCTTCAAGAAGGAGAAATATATAGAATAGGCGGCACAAAAGCAATCAAAGTAGACATAAGGGTAATAGCTGCAACAAACAGCATGCTAGAGGAGATGGTGGAAAAAGGGGAATTCAGGGAAGACTTATATTATCGTCTAAATGTGGTTCCCCTTCATATTCCTTCACTTCGAGAGAGATTAGAAGATGTTCCGGAGCTGGTAAATTTATTTATAGAAGAATTCTCTATTAAATATCAAAAAGAAATACAATTCCTATCCAATGATATCATGGAGTTATTTTCCTCATATCACTGGCCTGGTAACATAAGAGAATTAAGAAATTTTGTAGAAAGACTTGTGGTCATGACCGATGACGCAGTATTACAAGCCAGTGATATATTGAATATCCTTCCACAAAGGGCAAAAAAAATACCGTTTGAAAATGCTAATATCACCTTTCAAGATGAGATAAGCTTAATAGAAAAAGAACGAATAAAACATGCATTAGAAAAGACGCACGGTAATAAGACACTAGCAGCTAAGGAATTAGGATTTTCAAGAGTTACTCTTTACAAAAAGATAACAAAGTATGGACTTTAACATTAATTTCGTCCTGGAAACCATATTACCACTTCCTGAATTTAGCGAATACTACACATCGTTCTGCAAAAGAAAATGGAAAAGCAAAATAAAGTTGAAGGATAAAAATAATGTGTAATATTAGGGCATCCCCTGGGGTGCTCTTTATTATGCAATCAAAAGAACAATGATACTTATCGTATTCAAATTTTTCCTTTGTAGTTATTGTTATTGAGGTCAACTGCCTCTTTAGCTCCATAAAAAAAAGAGCTGCCAAAGCAACTCCCTTATTGAAGTAAAGAACCCATTAGCACATCATTAAAATTCCCCGACCTTTTTGATGGTGTGGGAAGAATGATTTAATCCCTGTGATGAAGGACCTTCGATCGATCAAACCCGAAGACCCTCCTGCCAATGATTGGACACATCATTCGTTTATTGTTTTTCAAACATTTTATTTTTTAAAAAATCCATAAAAACAGATTTAGTTTTACCTTTTAAATAGATAAAGTCTATACTAATATTCGTTTTTACGGGAGGAGTCATTTCCACTCTAAATAACTCTTCATTTTCTATTTCCTTCCTTACACAATGCTCAGGTAAAAAGCTAATGCCTAGACCTTGTAATACTAAATTTTTAGCCGTTTCCATATTGTCAACTTCTACATATATATTCGGATTTACACCATTACTTTGAAATAGACGATGAATGATAAGCCAATCGATAGATCCATAATCAAAAAAGATTAGAGGCTGTTTACTTACATCCTCTACTGTTACTCTTTCTTCTTTTAAAAAAGGATGATTTGAAGGGACAACAAGGCTAATTGGATCATTATAAAGACGAATTGATTCTACTTGGGGATGGGTTTCTGTTCGTATAATGCCAAAGTCAACCTCTTTATTAATGACCTTGTGTAAAATATCTTTAGAATGTCCTGTTATAATTTTGATTCTAACATCCTTGAACTTAGATTTAAAAGCAGGCAAAATATCAGGTAGAATGTTGTTGGAAATGGACAAAGCACTCCCAAGTACTAGCTCAAAAGGAACAGTTACTTGTTGTAATCCGTACTTTGCTTCCTGATAAGATTGAAGAATTTTTTGTGCGTGTGGAAAGAAATATTCTCCCTTTTCAGTTAAAGAAATTTTATTTCCGTTTCGATGAAAAAGCTTTAAATCAATTTCACGTTCAAGGGATTGAATACGTGCTGTTACAGAAGGTTGAGTTAAATAAAGAGCCTCGGCTGCTTTATTGAAACTACCTAGTTGACAAACATAAATGAAGGCTTCAATATTTTCAATATTCATATTTACTGCTCCTAATTTTAGTTCACCATTTATCTAATTTACCCAATTGCTTTAGCTGATTCTGTCTCAGTAGCTGTTTTAATTGCCGATTTGGCTAAAATTGCTGTTGGGTCAATCATACAAATATTTTGGGATGATTTAAGTACAAGAGGGATTTCTGTACAACCTGCTATTATAGCTTCTGCCCCTCTTTTTATTAATTTATCAGCTACTCTTGAAAGGTATAAACGACCTTTTTCCAAATCACTCCCTTTAATAGCATATATTCCTTCCATCACTTCCTCTTGCATTTGCTTATCAGGCTCTATTGCATGAATATCGTAGAATTGACAGCTTTGTTGGTACAGTTTTGTGTTTATTGTTCCATCAGTGGCCAACAAACCTACTCTCCTCATATTATTTACGTGTAAAAAGCGAGCTGTTTCTAAAGGCATATGTAGAATCGGGATACTAACGGATTCTTTTATTGATTGAAAGTAAAAGTGAGCAGTATTGCAAGCCATTACCAGAAAATCCGCACCAGCATTTTCTAGCCTTTGTGCCGATTGTACAATAAAAGGAGTCGGATCTGTACCCTTTCCCAAAATAGCTGTTGTACGATCAGGTATTTGTGAATAATTGTCCACGATAATATGGATATGATCCTGGTCTTTCTTTGCAGGTGTATAAGAAATTATTTTATTCATTAAATCAACAGTTGCTAATGGTCCCATTCCACCAATAATCCCAACTACTTTTTTCATGTTCTTCACCACTTATATTTAAAATTTTATAATATAGTTTTTTTAATACTTAGCTTCATTATAATTTTTATACGAAGTGATGAATTATAGAAATAATCTATACACTTATAGAAACAATAAATTGAACTTTACTAATGATGAAGCGTCCATTGAAACATTTCCCCTCAAATTCTCGAAGGACTTCTTACAGACCATTAAGTGGCCCTCCTTAAGTCCATCATAACTGTTCCCTGTACTTGAACCATCCTGCCCCTTTTAATTCCATAAGGCTGTTTTCGCATACTTTGCTGCTATTTACCAAGTAAAGCGGTGTGGTTGATTTCCCCTCCAGATGCTCGCTTTCCGCAGGGCGGGCGGTGAGCCTCCTCGGCGTAAACGCCTGTGGGGTCTCACCTGTTCCCGCTGCTCCCGCAGGAGTCTCGCACTTGCGCTCCAATCAACCTTAAATCGTTTCGTTTTAAAAACAACAATCTTTACGAAAACAGCCTTCCATAAAGAAAGAACTGCCTTAAAAGGCAGTTCCGGTTTTTAGCTAACGCAGCCGTTAGTGAAGAAAGACTTTATTTCTCGACTTTCACTCTCAACAATGGGGCGAGAATATCAGGTCCGTGCTACTTTTATCTTTGCTTTTCCCCATTCTTCTGATGTAATGATGCTGCTTAACGTATCATCAAAATGTTGGTGGCACCTGCCGAATGCTTGACTGTTCGGTTTGTGCTTTCCATTCTCCCTGACGGAATTCTTTTTCCCACTTCGAAACAACAATACAAGCGAGAACATGTCCAGGAGTATTACAAGCAGTACGTGCCATATCCAGCACACGGTCAATTCCTGCAATAATTGCGACGCCTTCTGCAGGAAGCCCTACTGCTGAGGCGGTAGCCAAAAGGACAACTAGCGAACCGGATGGAACAGCGGCAATTCCTTTTGAGGTTGCAACAAGAACTCCCATTACAATCAACTGTTGGCCAAAATCCATCGGGATGCCATATGCTTGTGCCAAGAAAATAGAGCAAACAGAAAGGTACAATGTCGAACCATCACAATTCAGTGATAGCCCAGAAGGAATAACGAATGAAACAACGCGTTTCGAACAACCGTATGCTTCCATTCGTTCCATTAACTGAGGCAGAATGGTTTCCGTACTTGTTGTTGAAAAAGCGATAAGGAACAAATCCCATACCATTCGAAACACTTTAAAGTAAGAAATCTTCAAGATCCAGCCAATTATTGGGAATAGAACAAAAATAACTATAGCAAGCCCAAGATACACAACCCCAATCAACTTTGTCATAGGGATTAAAAGGGCAATGCCATACTGACCTACAGAGGCTGCCATGAGAGCGAGTACACCAATCGGTGCCGTTACCATGACCATTTGTGTCAGTTTAAACATGATATTTGCAACTGATTCCATAAACTTCATTGCCGGCTCTGACTTTTTGCCAATTGCTCCAGCAGCTGCCCCAAATAAAATGGCGAAGAATATAACAGCTAATAAATCACTTTTTGCCATCGCATCAACAATGTTGCTTGGAATGATATTAACAAGCATCGTTTTAAAATCGACAACTTTGGTAACGCTTTCATTCAATTGTGTGATATCCTTTTGAGCAAGATGGGACAAATTGAGCCCGGCACCAGGCTTTAAAATGTTAACAAGTATAAGACCTAAACCTAGAATCAGAGTGGTAATAAATTCAAACCAAATAATTGTTTTAAGTCCTAATGAACCCATTTTTTTCATGTTCCCGTCGCCTGCTGACCCAATGACGATAGTGGTGAAAACAATAGGCACAACAATCATTTTAATAAGATGAATAAAAGCGTCGCCAATTGGTCTTAAGGATTGGCCAAGTACAGGAAAAAAATGTCCGATAAGTGCTCCAATAAACAGTGCTATTAATACTTGAAAAGCAAAAAACTTTTTCATGTGTTGTCCTCCCTGAACGAAAGATTAATAGCCTCATCACACAATAAATAGATCATTCCATTCTCATTTGACTATGAAATGAGAAAGAAGAAATGGCCTTTAAAAATTGATTCTACATTTCCATAGACAACCTCCCATTTAAAAAATATTTGTAAATATACCAAAAACTGTATCACTTTTTCGTAATTCAGTAAAATACTGAATTACTATAAGGTTATAAGAATTAATTATTAATCCCGTTTACGTCTTTTATTGTTCCTTAATCAGCTAACTCACCAGTTAGTTTAGGTGATCCACAATGGTACATTTCTATTGCAGAATATATCTTAAACATGTATAACCCCGTCCTAAAATTAGGACAGGGTTAGCATAAAGCCGTTTAATTGTTGATAAAGACACTTCACCCATCTTAAAACAAACCAATAAAGTCGTTTAGAACTAGGTTACAGCTATTTCTACATAAAGTTACTGCTGCGATATCTGTATAAGGTTGCCGCATGTATCGTCGAAGACAGCTATTGTGACTTCGCCCATTTTTGTCGGCTCCATAGTAAACTTCACGCCGTTTTCCAATAATCGTTTGTACTCTTCATGAATATCTGCAACGCCGAACATTGTTGCCGGGATGCCCTCGGCAAATATCTTCTTTTGATACTCCTGTGCGGCAGGATGCTCATTCGGTTCGAGTAAAAGCTCGGTACCGTCATGAGCTTCGGGAGAAACAAGCGTTATCCACCTGAATTTCCCCATGGGAACGTCATGCTTTTTTACAAATCCCAGCTTTTCTGAGTAAAATTCCAGTGCCTTATCTTGATCTTGTACGAATATGCTGGTAACAATGATTTTCATATTGTTTTGCCTCCTTTGATATTTGTGACGCATGGTGTTGTGCTAATAATCTGGCTGCAAGCAAAACGGGCCCACACATTTGTCAGAAGTCTTGTTCCGATTTTATAAAATTACTCTATCCATCCTTTTAGCAAATTTTTAAGTGGTTCGTTGTTGAATATAACTACTCGATACTTTCCCTTCCGTTTTGATTTTACGAGCCCAGCATCTTCCAATACAGAAAGATGTTTAGCTATCGCTTGCCGCGAAATGGAAATGTCGTGCTTCATAATGAGACGTACCGTAAGTTCATACAACGTCAGCTCGTTGCGTTCGGATAGTTCGTCTAATATAAGCCGCCGAGTCGAGTCTCCAAGTGCCTTGAATATTGCGTCTTTGTCCCAATTCATATATCGAGTATAAGCAACTCTACGGTTGCTTGTCAAGAACAGGAAACTGTATGGTTGCATGATAAAGGCACCCTTATCATGCACATAATTGTAGTTTGTTCCATTATAGAAATATAATTTCAAAAAAGTGCATGAATCCTCATTGGATCATCACACTAGTTAAATTTATAAGCACCTGCCCCGTTAATTCCATAAGAAAAAGGCTGCCGCAGCAACCCTTGTTATTGAAGTAGAGCACCTGTTAGTTAATATTTAAATATGAAAGGATTGCATCAAACATTCTTCATCATCTATCATTTTCTTTTTTTCTTCAAAATCTATATTTAGCGCACTAAAAATCTTTCTCCAAAATATAACGGCAGGAATGTTCTTGGCTAATTCAACAACAAAGTAGCTACCCTTTTTTTGTTTGAACAATTCCTTTACTAATGCAATGGCAATACCCTTTCTTCTATATTTTTTCAAAATAAAAATATCATTAATGCTGTAATCATATTCCTTATTTAAAAACGGCCTTTCCAAGAGTAATAAAAACCCTACAATTGTCTTATCTTTTTTCAAAAAATATGGTGTTACCCCTTCCATCTTCCAAATCAATTCAAATGAATCAAACTCAAACGCACCATCTGATGATAGGTCTAAACCCTCGGTATACTCCGAAAGGTCATGTAAATAAAGGGAATATAAATTCTTAAGAATATGCCTTTCATCTGAGGAAATTTGATTTAATGAAACATTCATTGTTATACCTCTTTTACAATTAATCAACTCTCTTAATTATTTCGGCATAAACTTTCATTTGTCCTTCATGAACTAACCTGCCCTGATGCATAAAGAAAAAAAGCTGCCTTAAAGACAGCTCCGATCTTTACTAACTATTTAGCATTCGTGGTTATTAAGAATTCTGGCACATCTTACTGAACGTCATTAGTCAATCGACCGATGTTCTCGACTTCAACAACGACCTCATCCCCCGACTTGATTGGGCAGCTGCCAGATGGTGAACCCGTAGCCAAAATGTCACCGGGCTCCAGTGTCATTACCTGTGAAAGCCAGCTGATTAGAAACGGGATGCTTAGAGACATTTCATTGGTATTTCCGTCTTGGACAACGCGGCCGTTTAAAGTGGTCACAATCCGCAAATTAGTCGGATCTACCCCGGTAACGATGCACGGTCCCAAAGGTCCGAATGTATCAAATCCTTTGCCCCGCGTAAACTGTGGATCTTTTTTTGTAAGATCTCTTGCTGTGACGTCATTGAATATCGTGCAACCGAACACATAATCAAGCGCATCTTCTTCTTTGATGTTTTTTCCGCGCTTTCCAATCACCAAGGCTACTTCCCCTTCAAGTTCCACTTGGTTGGATAGCTCGTTTGGAGGAAGGATAATTTTCTCCTTGTCTGCAATAAGCGAAGATAATGGCTTCAAGAAGAGAAATGGCTCTACAAGGTTCGCCTCTCCCCCTGTTTCCTTTGCATGACCTGCATATGTCCAGCCGAAATTAACAACTTTCGAAGGTTTTACAGGTTCCAGAATTTTTACGTCACTATATTTCAGCTCTACCCCGTCATACTTTATTTCCTTGTTGACAAGTTCAGCAAAACTGCTGGATAGTTGTAATATCATCTCATCCTCAACAATACCGTAATGTATATTGCCCTGTTGATTCTGATAGCGAACTATTTTTTGTGTTTTTTGTAGCACATGCATTATGAAAAAACTCCTTTGATGATAAAGATTACCTCAGATAAAATAAAATCCGGTTCTCCTATACTATAACATGCCTGTTCTTTTACGTGAAAAAAGAGCTCTCGTCGCAACTCCATCTTCTACTAAACCGGCCTTTAGTCAATAAGATTGTATTTTATGGAACCTACAATTTATTTATAATTTTATCTGTGTATTGCCTTATATAGGCTGCAATAAATTTTCCGATTGGCAGCCCTAGTAATACATTCCCCATGAAATGTTCACTTAATTTCATGCATACAATTGCACCTATTACATTCAAAATCTTGGTGCTTATTGATTATCTCAAAAAATGAAAACTTTTGTACTGGTAATTCGTCCCTTATCCAGCTAACCTGCCTCGTTAGTGCCATAAGAAAAAGGCTGCCTCAGCAACCTTCCTTGTTTGAAGTAAACCCTGATCATTCGCCCCTGTAATGAGACCATAAAAGTATTCGTGCTTTTATGTATCTGTACTTATTTCTTCCCATTCTTGATCCATATAATTTACTAGCCAATTAAGAGTGTAGTGTCTTTCATATACAACGCCTTCATTTAGAGATGATGGAACTTCCAAATGATTTATTTGGGCTTCCCTTACCGCCCAATGTGCTCTATAAATAAAATCATGGCTATCCAATATATCACTGGTTGGTTTTATAGAGGATTTATCAAACAACTCTTGTTTAGAATGAAGAAAAACCGTCTCAAAAACATATTCAGCATTACATGTATCGGCTGGAGCCTCTATATCGGATATTAGATTTACAGACCAAAGCAGGAGCCAAATACATTCCAACTTCCAAGAGTACTGGATCAGCTCGTTCTGGTTCAGATGTTTTTTCATTAAAAACTTTTTTTCTTCTTCTGTGAATAATTCATTAGCATTATATCTTTCAATAAACTCCTCAATTTTTTCTGGCGGAGCCTCCAAAGCTTTCGCTGAGACTATCGCTAATGAAATAATTCTGTTAATGATCTCTTCTTTTGTTCTAAGCGAAACTTCTTCTTCATTTTCCGTTAAGGGCAAATGTTTATTTATTGGTACCTTTAGGGTCTTTAATATTTTTTCGGATCTTTTTTTTCTATGTTTCGAACTTCTCATTCCGCACCTCACTATTAGGTAAATCCCGTTAACTTTAAAACTGCGATTAGAAAAACTTTCCATACACCATCTTTTAATATACCATTAATCTCAACTTTCCTGAGACTTTAGTTGCATAAAAAAAGGCTGCCTTATGACAGCCCATTTGTAAAGCTAACGCACCCGCTAGTTCAAGAAGGAATAATCGTCTAGACCTCCCCTTTAGGATATCCACTTTTATTCCCCCATTAAATAAAAATAGTGCCAACTTCCCTAAAGAAATCAGCACTTCGTTTATGCACTATCCGTTATCGTGCAGCTTTAGGCGGTTGGCACACGTCACATTTACGTTGTTTATTATTTTTAAACTTCGTAAACGTTTTTTCAAAATTGCTACCACATGTACATTTAAATAGTAACTTTTGAGAAAAACCGTGATATTCCGTCGTTAGCAACTTACTTTCCGAATTGTTCTCAACAAATTCTTTAATTTTGCCAATCGTCCATTGTTTATTCAATCTCTTACACCTCCATATTTTATCGCTATGCGGAGGCTTTACTTGGCATCCGTCCAAAAACAGTAATAATCGTAAGTTATTCATTATAGCATGCGCTTGCACTCAATAATACAGATTGATGTATCTTCTTAAACTAACCTGCCCCATTTGTTGCAAAAAGAAAAAGCTTCACCAACTCACCTTATTGCCTTATTTCCTCCATTGCTTTTGTTCATTTAATTTTTCTAAAACTGATTTCAATTCAGCTAAGCTGTTAATGATGATATCTGCTTGCGCAAGCTCATTTTCTTGAGCAAAATCAAAATTACACCCTATGGCTACTAAACTATTATCTTTTGCTGCTTTAATATCCGATAAGCGATCACCTATTACAGCACCTTTTTCAACATTATATTTGTTCACTATTGTATGTACTAAATCTGACTTATTTTGAGATTGTATTTGTTGTATACTAAATGTTTCCGTAACCCAATTATCTAATTGATAATACTTTACGATTGCATTTAAATATTCTATTTGCCCATTGCTTGCTATGTATATTGCACAATCATTATCTTTTAACTGGCCGAAAACTTCCTTTACATACGGATATAAAGCACCATTACCTACATTAATATTAGTAATCAATTTCTCGTGGAATAATTCATTTGCTTGTTTTCTGATTTCGCTCGAATGTTCAGGTAATAAGGTTTCCCATACAACTGGTAAAGGTACTCCCATAATTTTTCGATATTTTTCTATAGGCGTTTTTTGCTCCCACAAACTCAAATTTCTCAAATGATCAAATGTTTCTTGAAGGGATATTTCTAAAATTTTATCTGTTTGAAATAATGTACCATCCATATCAAAAATCAATGATTGTGACATTTTCTTCCCCCTTTGCAAAAATGAAATTTAAGCAAGAACATATTAAAATTTAACTTGCAACATTCTGTTTTCCACACAATAACCTGCTCTGTTGAATGAGCTGCCAAGGCAACTCATTATTGAAAAAGTAACCTTTAGCTTTAATAATTTTCTCTAAATAAACGGTTTCCAATTAGGGTCTTTTATATCTTTCTTATTTGGCTTCCTTACAAAAGCAATACATCCTTCTTCACATGCCCCAAACTTAACAAAGTTTTTTTGTGCTTGCCATAATGAAACTTCATTTGCCCCGCCTTCATAATCAGGGTCTCGAAATTGAACACCGTCATCTTCCCAAAAGCATATTTTGCAAATTGTATATGTATCGGTCGGTTCTTCATCTAATGTTTTATATCCACAGCAAGGACAAGTATATTTCATACAATCACCTCGAAGTTGTTTGTTATTCTTTTTTATGGTTAAACATCATTCTTCAACTAAACTGCCCCTTTAGTTCCCTAAAAAAAGGTTGCCGCAGCAACCCTTTGTTAAACTATCGACCTTTCAGTTGAAAAATGGTTAATGTTTAATAATTCTTCCATTTCAAGTAGTATAGTAAGACATTTTTTTAAAAGTCCTTTGACTTACCTTTCTTTTGTTTGGATAGGGCAGATAGAATGGATTGTTCGCCTTGATTCCCCAAAAATTTCTTGGTCAAACTTAACTTAAGAACCATTTTGTAAACGATCGTGGCTGAAACGATACTGATGATGGCTCCGACAAGAACATCTGCTGGATAATGGACACCTACCCAAATTCGCGAAATACCTACAGTGACAGCCAAAATTACCCATAAAATCCCCCACCCCCTTTTGAACAACCAGAAGGTTATACAAAAGGAAAAGAATATGATCGTATGGTCGCTTGGAAAGGAATTATTGACTGCTTTTTCAACTAACCTATTAACGTTGGGCAACTCAGCAAATGGTTGATTATTCGAGTGGAATTGCCCCGCTATTTTTGCCAATAGTTCCGAGATAGCTAATGTAATAAATGCACAGATTACCATGATTCTATTTTTATTTCTTCGAGAAAACAAAAACAGCAGGATTGCCAATACTAAGAAAAAAATCATGTATTCCGCGATGAATACAAATAAAGGATTTAAATCCGTGTATTGTTTACCTAGATTATTAATCATTCTAAACAATTTACTATTCATTTCGGACAAAGCCATTGAAAAATTCCTCCTGATTGTATGATCACTTTATCTTTATTAAGTTCCATTATGTAATTAAGATGAACTTCAATTAAACCTATATTTTACATCTTTCAGACAGAAAGTCCATCATCAACTTATTTTTCGAGTGGGAGTTTTAATCCTCCATTTATATTTAACTATCTCACTAACACCTTAAAACCTTATTTTGATAGCAATATTTCTTTAGGAATATGGGCTCATGTCGAGTGGAGCGAACAGAAGGGTATCTGTATTTGAAAATGAAGCAGACGGATTGGCAAGGAAAATGGATTGTTATTAATTTGTGCCTATGATGCAGCAAGAGTCCCTGACCCGCTCAATACTGCTTTAATGAAATGTCATGAATTTATAATGACGGAAGTTGACAACTTTCCTTCTGATATTTCAGGAGCTATATAGCTCCTTTTTGTTTTGTTAAAAAAGCTGCCAATTGGCAACCTATTAAACAGCTAACGCACTTATTAGTTGAAGAAGCAAATTTCATTTTTCAAATCTAACTAATGTTTTTTCGGGTATTTCAATCTGCTGAATATCAAAATTATTCATTTGGAGGGATATCCCCCCCTCACGCTTTTCAGTTTCTTCTCCTACCCAACAACTGTATAGTTCAAAAAAATCTCCTTTTCCAAGGTAACTGTCCATAATTTCACATAGTTCTATTAGCTTTTTTTTCGATTCGGCACAGATATCCGGAGTCGTATATTCAGAAATCACAATGCCCCAGTGGCTTGATACTTCATAAGCATAAGATGTAGTAAACTGATATTTCTTTACATTGAACAGGTCATTTTCCCCCGCAAAACAACTGCCAATATAAAAAAAATCCTCTTTATATTCTTCATCATTACTCGGTATTTCTATATTACAGCCAATGTAGGAGGCCAAACTCATTTCGACTCACTCCTTGTTATTCCTTCTTCAACCATTCTGCCCCGTTAGTTTTTATTTTCTTTTGGAACGCATACCTTTGAGTTTTGTAATGTCGACTTGATTCAGCAATTGGTTATACATTTCACTCTTAGCATCATATATGGCGATTTTACCATGATTATTATAATGAATTCCCCAACCATAATTTTTTACTAACGGAGAAGTTCTGAAGCAAGCCTTGGATTTTGAAAAGAACTGTTCTCGAAGTTCAGCTGCATTTTCCTCTTCTATTTGATTCCTGATTAAGTATGTTTTGAATTGCACGTCGTCTTGTGTAAATTTATATGGGTTATTATTAATTAAATCATGCTCAATATAAGCAATTGTGGGTTTATCATTTTTGATGACAGGTACCTTTGCTGAAGTAACTTTTGAATCCTCTGAAATGGTAATAAGTGTGTTCTTATAACTCATATGACAGCCTCCTTATTCAGCAGCGTGATCATTTACGCACCATATTATACCATTATTTTCTTCAGGTATCCCGATCCGTGAGTTACAAAAGAAAAAGGCTGCCGAAGCAACCCCCTAATTGAAATAAAGCAACCAGATAAGTTTGATTTGTTTTACTGAAAAGAAACCAGTTCTTTTGAAACCTCATACCCTTTCAAGAGGTGTATGAGGCAAAGGAGGTAATTGAATTCTAACCACGTCCCCGGGGTGAACCTCCCCACTTTCCAAAACTATGCTCATTATTCCTGATTTACGTATCAAGTTCCCATCCTTATCCCGGTCTAAAACAGCGTTCATCAGTCCTGATTTAAATTGATCGATTTGGGCACATGGATTTCGTAAGCCTGTTACTTTAATAACCGCTGTTTCCCCAATATACAGTAACGAATCCCTCGGTAATCCAAGCAGATCGATACCTTTTGTGGTGATATTTTCACCCATTTGTCCAGCTGTAACATGAAACCTATCTTTCAATTCATCCAATAATTCTGAGTGGATTAGGTGAACTTGCCGCAAGTTAGGTTGATTTGGGTTTTCCGCCACACGTGAACGATGCTTAACGGTTTTACCTAAATGGGCATCTCCTTCAACGCCCAAACCTTTCAACAGTTTTATACTAGTGCAATTTTCCTTACTGAATGTGTGTTTATCACTTTTACTTACAGCTATTACTACTCCACTGGCCGAGCCGATTTTTTCGTCATTCATTTTCATTCATCTCCCCCTATTACTTATATTTGATATATTTGTTCATATATCCTGCCCAGTTAATCCCATAAGAAAAAGGCGGCCTTAAAGTTTAAGGACATTCCTCACAAACTCTTTTCCAACTTAGTAACGATTACGAAGCATTCATTAGAAATATAAATAAAATTGCCTAATAGAAGGACGGATACGATAAAGGCAGGTAATTTAGTAAATTTGTACAAGCATGTTTTTTAAAATCTCATATATATAGTAGAAAAAGGAGTGATATATATGAAATCTTGTCAAAATATATTATGCCGTCATAACCCATTCTGTGTTCATGATCGATTCAGCGGTGATAAATCATCCCGCTGTCATAAATCATCTTGCTGTGATAAATCATCTTGCTGTGATAAATCATCTTGCTGTGATAAATCTTCCTGCTGTCATAAAGGAAAGGATAAGAGTCATAAAACAACATTTGCGCCAATCGGACAAGCGTGTCAGACTCGACGAGAAATAAGTGAGTTTTTAAGGACTTCTATCATAGGTTCAGTCATTGGATTTACTACAACCGCTGAACCATTTACGCCTATATTTGTAGAGTTACGAAGTTTTGATCCTGTTACGGGACTAGTGACAGTTAATGACAGGGCAATGGGTAATTTCACTATTAGCCTTTCATCTATTTGTTCCGTTAAAACGGTTTGTTCCGTTACAACGCAACGGATGTTTAATGTTTAAAAAGACTTAATAGAGAATTAGTAAAAAAATAAGGCTGTTTTCGCATACTTTGTTGCGATTTACCAAGTAAAGCGGTGTGGTTGATTTCCCCTCCAGATGCTCGCTTTCCGCGGGGCGGGCGGTGAGCCTCCTCGGCGTGAACGCCTGTGGGGTCTCACCTGTCCCGCTGCTCCCGCAGGAGTCTCGCACTTGCGCTCCAATCAACCTTAAATCGTTTCGTTTTAAAAACAACAATCTTTACGAAAAGAGCCAAAAATAAAAAACTCCCTAAGGGAGATGGGGGTCAGGAAGTTCTAAATTTCTACACATCTTGAGATCCTTTCATTCTCTCCTCCATTCCATGTGGGGTAAAAAAGACAATTAATTTAATTAATTGTCTTTTTGCTGTTGGTACTGTCATAAATGCATCGCCCCCTTCTATATCGTGTGTTGAAGGCTTTGGCACTAAATTTCTTGTGTAATCGGGGTTAATAGTAGTACGCCACTTTTCCTTCAGACCATCAATATTGTATTAATGGCAGTGTCTATCTTTAGATAATATTGTCTAGAAAGAGCGTGCTTGCGTTTACCCATTAATCACACCGAAATTTCTTTTGATATGTGTTTTGAAGCGTTGGGAACTTTTCTGGTCTCATAATTAATCATATCCGAAGAATAAACCGCGATGCTCACAATTCCTCCATATGTTGCAGCTCGGATTAGGATAGGTTGGTTGTACTTGTTTTTAAAGCTAAAATCAGGACCATCCCAGCTTACTGTAGCATCCCGACCGGATGGAACATAAGGAACGTTCCTAGAATGGGAATAGCGTTGAACAGTTTGCAATCCTGCATTGTCGATAGCGTTAAACAGGGTGGATGACACCTGACAGATCCCTCCACCGATTCCTTCAGAAAACTCTCCTTCGACTATGACCCGAGCGGGCATATATCCTTTGTCTCCCGTCCTCCTGCCAACGGCTTGGTTAAAAGAAAACGTCTCTCCTGGAAATACGACATAATTATTAATGGCTTTTGTAGCAAGCAAGATATTATTAGAACGATTTTTATTTTTCTCATTAAAATAGGTTCTATATTCACCTATTTTTTTCACACGAATCTGAGCAAGCAATTCGATGTCAACTTTTGGATAAACGGCAAGCAAAGGCACTTCCACTTTGTATGCTTTACTACTATACAAATAGGAATAAAATTGCTCATTAAACGCCTGATGGTAAAGCTTATAACCTAACCGCCCAGGTAGAATATTACCATATTTATCGATGGTGGCATTTACAGGTTTTTGGTACACTTGGCGGTCTAATTTTTCGATAAACCGATTGTATTTATCCAAGTCCATCATAGGAACATTTAGTGAGGGCATAGTAACATCAGCACGGTTGACAGTGGCAATGGTTTGCCCATGTTGAGTTACCGATAAGCTTTCAGGGATATTCACTTGTTGAACGAATAGTAAAATTCCGGCAATCCATGTTAATCTCATTTGAATGCTCCCCCACACTAATATAGTTAGGATTCATCATTTCATGTTTCCCTTACTTCACAAATCTTATTTTAAATCTTCACGGAGCGAATCTTGATCAATAAACCAACGATCAGTCAAACTTTCCCTTCGGATCATAAAATGCATAACCTTTTTTTCTTTGCCTTCTCTCTTCTTATAAAAAGCTACTTGAACGGGTACATCCACGAGAAATAGCCCATTTAGTTGTTCCGGCGGTTGTCTTAAAGGGTCAACAACTCCAAAATATGTAATATCGTTAACAAGCTTATTGACACGATCGGGATGTTCCGGATTTGATAAGGTCATCGCTAATAATTTCTGATTTCCTTGATTAACGGCAATGGTAAAAATGCGTATAAGTTCATAGGGACTCACCGTTTGTAAATAATCATCAAGCTTGCCAGCCGCTTTCAATACCATTAATTTATGAGAAAGATCCTCGTTTTTCAAACGATGCGTAATGCTTCCAGAGAAATGAACACAGAAATGACCTGCAAAACCATTTTGAAGAGCACCGGCACCATGTGGCATTCCGTGCATGGATGCAGCAACCATTTGATTATTGATCAATACAATAATGGCCCTTCTATTCCAGCTCCATTTATTATTATAAATTTTCTTCATGATTTGAGTATCTTCTTTGGTTAGCGGCTGTACATCGGCATGATGGCTGCCTGCTCTTCGCTGTACCTTAAATGATAAGCCCGTTTCAATATCAATAATCGTGAAAATAGTTTTATTAGGGATAATGTTGTTCACAATCTCCCAAGGTAACATCTCAATTTTAAAGCTTATTGGTCCTTCTTCATCTTCCCATTCCGCTGCATGGACCGGGTGATCGGCCATTAAGGCAAGTATAAAAATAGCGATAATCACTTGATAAAGTTTATTGTTTTTCATTTGGTTTCTCCCGCATTTTTTACTTATTATTTCAGAACTTTATCAGTTGAATACCTTCGAATATTTGGAAATTAAACTCTTCCTTGTTCATTTATTTTCTAAACACAAGGTTTTGGGGAATCAGCTATAAAAGCTTAAAATGGCTCAGTCATATTAGTGGTGAGGGTCCAATCCGTTTATAAAAAAAAATAAAACCCCTTGGCGGCCAAGGGGTTTTCTCCGTTTATGCATTGAACAAAGTTTCATTTTCATGTTCCTTTTAATGAAAGGCTCTTTTCGTAAAGATTGTTGTTTTTAAAACGAAACGATTTAAGGTTGATTGGAGCGCAAGTGCGAGACTCCTGCGGGAGCAGCGGGACAGGTGAGACCCCACAGGCGTTTACGCCGAGAAGGCTCACCGCCCGTCCCGCGGAAAGCGAGCATCTGGAGGGGAAATCAACCACACCGCGACTACTTGGTAAATTGCAACAAAGTATGCGAAAACAGCCTAATGAAATAACGCACCTTTAATTGAACACGAGTGCAGTGTATGTAGTAAATTGAGTTCACATTATATGTATTCGATGTCGAAATGAGGGGATATTAATTCCATGCTTTGTAAATCCCATTCAAAGGTAAGTATCGCTGATTGTTTTGATTTATGTGTTAGGAGGGGTACACCATTTTTTATAATCATGCTTTCTGCATCCCAAAAACGGACAGTTTCGTCTTCGCCAGTACGATTACAGACAATTACAGGCAGTCCTGTTTCCAATGACCTTTGTTCCCATTCTCCCTCTGGACCATGTAATCCGGGACCCCAGGAAGACGGTGCAATTAATATTTTTGCCCCTTTTTCAAATAAGCTGTTAGCAATATCTTTGGTATATGCGTCAGCACATATCATAATACCGACCTCAACATTGTCTGTTTTTATTGGCTCTATCACATCCCCCGAAGCTGACCAATCATCAATAACACTGATTTTCCTCTGTTTACCTAATAAATGACCTTTTTTATCCATGACAAACACAGAATTATACAACTCTCCGTTACTGCCTTTTTCAGGGCAGCCCAAAAATACAGTGCCATTCAAATTCTTTAGTTTACGGCTCAAATTACTCATCCAAGCATCAGGTTGCCTGTTAATCCATCCAGTCCCAATCTTATGATTGAATTGAAGTCCGCTGACACATAGTTCGGGTGTTATAATCCATTCGGCATTATTATTTGATGCTATATGAATGGCTTGTTCCATTAGTTTTTGGTTATACTCCACATCACCAGCGATAGGCAATAGGTGTAATAAAGCTATTTTTATTTTTCCCATAGTGATCTCCCAAACATCAACTTATATTAATGGCCATGCTAGTAATGATTGTAGCATAGACATTGATTGGCTTGTTCAACTAATCTTCCTCGATAGATTTTGCCATTCGCCGATGTGTAATTTATCACCCATTTACCACAAAATCCTCCGTTACAGGGGCTGTTTGTTGTATCATCAAGAAAGTGAAGTCGAAGGGGTAGAGATGAGGGATTTTGGACGTTAAACAGATACTTATACTTATTTCTATTTCAGGTGTTTTTAGCGTTGTTATGTTAATTAGTACGTGAAAAACATAAAAAGGGCACTTCCTCGAAAAAGGAAGCGCTTCCATGTTATATAAAGCTATTGGACTTTCATTATAGCATGAGTTACCTTTCAAATAAAAGGTATTAATGATAAATTTAGTTATTTTTAATATATTTTTACATTTAAAAAGACTTGGGTAGAAGTACTTTTCTCCTTTTAAAGTCACGGGAAAACTACTCCAATTTAATTCAGTATCATCAAAAGACCGTCCAGTTTTTGCACATCGGACGGTCATACGAATAATAGAATGAAATTTTAATATCCTTCGTGAGGGAAAATATTCATTTAGCTGTACCAGCTTTATTTATCACTTCCTTTGCTGCCTGCAATGCGGATTCATAATCTGGGTGATCCGTGACTTCCGGTACATATTCCGCATACTTAATAGTTCCTTCTTGATTTATTACAAATACTGCCCTGCATTCCAGTCGTTGTTCTTTCATATACGTTCCATATGCAGTACCAAATGACAAATCAAAATGGTCGGAGAGAATGGTTATGGCTTCCACATTACTCTCTTTACACCATCTTGCTTGAGCAAAAGGAAGGTCAGCGCTGATGGCCAACACTGCTACATCATCACCCATTTTGCTTGCTTCTTCATTTAAGAGCTTTGTTTGTAAATCACATACACCCGTATCAAGCGAAGGAACAGTCATGATGATGCATGCCTTATTTTTATAGTCTGTTAAATGTGCTTTACGGCGGTCATTTGTTAATAGTGCAAAGTCAGGGGCCTTATCCCCTGCCCTTAGTTCAGGACCAATTAAGGTCACTGGATTACCGCCTAAAGTCACTACACCAGTACGCTCATATGCCAAATTGAACCCTCCAACTCCCTTACTGATTCACTAACTTCCTCGGTAGGTACTATATCCTCCTGGAGCAACAAGCAGAGGAACATGATAATGTTCTTCATTACTTCTTATTCCAAAACGAAGTGGGACCTTATTTAAAAATGGCCTTTTATAAGGATCATTCGCTCCATCATTGAAATATTCCCCAACATAAAAGACAAGCTCATACTCCCCTGGTTTGAGATCATCCCCTTGAAGTAGCGGATCATCCACTCTCCCATCTTTGTTTGTACAGACTTCTTTAATGAAAGAATGATCTCCCTGTTCTGCTATGGCCCAAAGTTCTATCTTCATCCCTTTTGCCGGCAGGCCTTTAGACAGTTCTAAAACATGTGTGGTCAGCTTACTGTCCATTATCGGGAAACCCCTACAGTTGAATCAGCTGCCTTTTTTTGTTTAACGTCTTCTTGTGTAACGACAAAGCCTTGGAAGCCAAACGGAGGACGAGGTTCCTGATAAACACTTCCTTCTGAATTTGGAATAGTATCTACAACCGTTTCCCAGGTACGATTATTGGTTTTAAATTGAACATTTGCGAGCTGTGGGAAACGTTCCAGAATCCTGATGCCAATATGATAAATGAGCTGCTGAATCGAACGGTTATTCAGTTCATGGAACACTGTATTTGCAATATCACAAATTTGTTCTGCTGCTACATATTTTTCTGGATTTGCTCCCGTGGCATCCTCCCAGCGGCTATATTCCCAATCGAAATCCAAGTAGATAAATAGTGGACGATCTTGAGCTTCTGGCAGTGTGGTGTATTCATCTTGAATAAATCCATAAAAAGAGCTTCCTTTAACCTTGATTAACTGGACATCAACTATTCCACTTGAATGCTTGACGATTTTGCTTCCGGTAGGTGTCCTTTTCACTTCGATTGTAGTGGTAGCCCTCTCATTTCTGGAACATCGAAACACAACATCACTATTTTCATGTCCTTCCCCTTTTGGAACAAGTACATGATCGAAGGGAACTTCATTCGCTGTCAATTCTACTGCATCTATGTGGCTATACTTATCAAGGAAAACTTCACATAAGAACTTTAAAAATCCTTCCGCCGTATTTCCTTGATAATTGGCGGCCTGGCGATGAATGATGTTTTTCATGGAATCCGTTGCAATCACCAAGCTATTATCTCCTTCCGTAAAAGAAGATAAGAAAGCTTCCCCTTTCAGAGATATCTGGCAATTAAATCCAAAAATAGTGTTATCTCTTTCTGTGAAACCTGATTCCGGTATTTTCCTCAAACCTGTAAGAGGCTGTACAAAAGTCCTATATACAAATACATCCCCTTTACCGTAATACATCGTTCTGTTTTCATTTTGAACTGTCATATTATTCCTCCTCCTATTTAATAAAATCAGATAACCTGTGGCTAGCAATTAAGTGGATTTGCTTGATCGCTTCCTTAAGTTCATTTGCCTGATCCAAACCAGTCCTTCTTTTCATCTCTGCCTTTATCAACGTTTTATCGCTGCCACGGACAGCAAATATGAACGGAAATCCAAACTTTTCTTTATACTGATTATTTAACGCATGAAATTCTTCATATTCATCCGGAGAAAGCGAATTCAAACCGGCTGCGGATTGTTCTTTAACTGATGCTTCAGCCATATCAATCCGGGCTGCCAAGTCCGGGTGAGATTTGATTAATTGGAGCTGTTCCGATAATGATGCATTCTGCACAACTATTTCCATTTTCTCTTTTAGGTCCTCTAAGGAAATGAATGGCTTGTAATCCCATGAACGCTCTGCTATCCATGGAGAATGTTCATATACCCAACCTAACTTTTGGATGAATTCCGCCTTGTTCAACTCATTTATGCTATTAAGGTCAGATATCAATGCGGGGCCTCCCTTCTTCGGATTATTTTTACAATTCAAAACATTCTTAACTTAATTGAATTATATACGTGCGCTTATTTATAGGTCATTAGCTGAAAAAGCTAATATTTTTCCACCTCCTTTGTGCTTACCGCACTCCCCTTTAAAAAACAGGCCATCCTTATAGCTTAGCTTCAGTTGCCAATATTCAAAAAATTAGTTAAATTAGAGAAAAAGGGTACAGCGAAGGGGACCTATCATGCATTTAACGATGACTGATGCATTAAAATTACCACAGATCAAACAATGCCAAGTGGTAGCTGGCACTCAGGGACTTAATAGAGAAATAGAATCCATCAATAGCTTTGATGCTCCTGATGTGCTTTCCTGGTTGAAGCCAAATGAATTGATTCTAACAACAGGATACTTATTTCAAGATAATCCGCAACAATTAGACCAATTCGTAATCGAATTAGCAAAAATGAATTGTTCAGGATTGTTCATCAAACTGGAAGAAATCCCACAAACTACTATCAGCATCGCCAATATGGCCAATTTGCCTATTCTCAGAATCCCCACTGAGTTTTCGCTATCAGATATCATGTCTCCCCTACTTCGTGAAATTGTAACGAGACAGAATGAACAAAAAGAGTTGAGTTATAGTATTGAAGATATTTCAGGAGATGGTGCCGAAAATATAAGTTACGGGATTTTAGGGATGACGGAGGTCAAATCCAGCTTCACTCAAATTACTGGAGGATACATATGTACTGTTTTACCTTTAACGCTGCAATGGAATCAAAGGAATGATTCCATTGCTTATAAACAGCTTATCAAGACAATTGAAACATTAACCGAGCAATATAAAATCGATAAGCTCATAAGGAATATCAAGGGCAGTCTAGTTATCATTTATCTGGACACCATCCCCTTAGGGAACACCCACTTTTATTCACAAGTCACCCAGATAAGCCAACAAATTATCTCCACTTTATCTAAACACCTGCCAATGGAACTTACGCTGGGAGTCGGTAACTATCATACAGGCATTAAAAATCTAGCTAATAGCTTACAGGAAGCTTTACAATCTATTGATTTGGGAACACGATTGAACCCAGGAAAGGAAATTTACAGCTACAAAGAATTAATAACATTTAAAATTTTGCAGTATGCTCCAAAAAATATGCTCATGGATATTGTTACAGGTAATTTAGCACCGCTGAAGGACCATGACGATGAAACCCAGTCTGACCTTATCAAAACCTTGGAGGCATATTTGCAATGCAATCTTCGACCTGCTGAAACGGCCAGAAAAATGGGGGTACATCGAAACACTATCCATTTTCGAATAAAAAGCATAAAAAAACTATTGGGAATGGACTTAAGCAATGATGATCTGTTCACTTTAAAACTTGCCCTATATGCCAAACGTCTACTGGATGACCGATAAGAAATAGTCCATACCATATGAAAAACTGCCAGAGATACCTATTCCCTGGCAGTTTTTTTCTAAGTCCAGTAACACTTGATTCCGGATTCCTTCAAATCCTGCTTCCTTTACCTAGTCATGTAATAATAACTTCGCAGCTTTTATACTAAACTGCAATTTAAAAGCAATATCCCTCGATTTTAAATCAACTCCCAATAAGTCCTCAATCCTGGACAAACGGAACTTTACAGTATTTCGATGAACAAACAAAGCTCGTGCCGCATCTTCTATTCTCCCTCTTGAAAATAGATATGTTTCCAGCGTTTTTAACAACTCCCCCTCATTTTCCCTATCATATACAATAATCGGTTGAATCATGGATAGCACGTATTGAGTTATTGCATCCTTAGGGATTTGATTTATTAAATCTTCAACTTCAATGCTTGCGTAATCATTGATGTTAGTCGGGTTGACCCTCGAGCCAAGTTGAATAGCCTTTTTAGCTTCAGAAAACCCTTCTTTCATATTGTAGATTTCTTTTTTTACCTTGCTTAACCCCATGGATAGTGAAGTGCCAGGATTACCTTCGGATATAAGACCTTCTAAAATGCCGGCAATTCTTTGAGCCTGCAGAAGCAGGTGTTCATCAGTCACCATTCCTTTTCCTTGCAGGATAATCAATTGACCATCGAAGTCGATATTCCAGTACTTAAAATCTTTTTTTTCCGTTTGGTTTAATTTCTCCAACATTCTACCAATTGGAAAGAATGAATCCCCTTCTTCTTTCGTTACATTTATTAAGAGCAGAATATATGGCCTATCGGGATTAAAGCCACATTCCTGTAATTGGGGGATAAAAGATGAACTCCTATTTTCCCCATTCAAAAGAGAATGAAAAACTTCAAAACTTCCTTTTCCATTGTTTTTCACTTTTTCCTTATTAACAAGTTCATATGTAAAGCTGAATAATAAGTCGGATAAAGGCATTTCATAAGGAATCTCCAGTAATGGGAAATTGTGCTTGTTCGCTTCTTCTACCATTCCAGGAGGAATCGTAGAAAGAAACCTCTTAATCTTGATAGCTAATCCAGCACTTCCTCTTTTCGACAATTCCCTAACAAGATTGATTTGAGCATTCAGGTCATCTTTAAACACATAACCAGTTGTCAGTAGGAGTTCCCCTCGTTTAATCCATGATATATCCGGATGATCCATTATACTTACTGAATTAATTACCCGAGCTAACCCTTGATTTCCTCCAATAACTTCCACTTGGTTTAGGGCAGGAAGCTTCAAAGCTTTTTCGATCGTTAAATACATATTTCTCCCCCTATTCTTCTTAATTATAAACAGAATGCACTCGAAAGAATATTCATATTTTTCCAAAAAATAGTCTTGATTTAGCATTATGGCGGTGATAATATAAAAACAGATTAATTTTGTAAATGCCGTTTCTTAATAAGCAACAACAAAATCGACCATAAGGAAGCGTTTACAAAATCACAAGGAGGCGATTTCATTAGATCCACATAATTGGAAAGCTCTTACTAATTAAAAGGGGGCAATCATGGAAAATTTGAGCAAAGTAAACACGCTATTGTTAGGTTTACAGCATGTTTGTGTAATGTATGGAGGAGCGGTAGCTGTTCCACTAATCGTCGGTCCTGCAATCGGCTTGACACAAGAACAGATCATCTACCTGATCTCGTTTGATTTACTCGCCTGTGGGATAGTCACCTTGATTCAAGTTATTGGCGGTAAAGGATTTGGTATAAGGTTACCGGCCTTAATGGCTGTTTCTTTTATCGTGGTTGAGCCAGTAATAGCTATAGGAACAGTCCATAGTATAACCGGGGTTTTAGGCGCAGTTATGGTATCTGGATTAATTGTTGCTATTTTATCAGGAGTAATTGGTAAATTAATACCCTTTTTCCCACCAATTGTTGCAGGGTCCGTCATTTTAATTATAGGCGTGTCATTAATGCCAGTTGCCATGAAAAATGCAGCGGGTGGAAGCGGTTCCCCCACCTTTGGAGATCCTATGAATCTAATGCTAGCTGGTTTTACACTACTGTGTTTCCTTCTGTTGAATACACTTACTAAAGGTTTCCTGAAAGCGGTTTCAGTTCTTTTCGCCATGGTTCTTGGTACTATATTGGCTGGTTTCCTAGGTATGGTCGATACCTCAGGCTTTACAGAGGCCAGCTGGTTTACAATGGTGACTCCTTTCTATTTTGGGGTACCCACCTTCGACTTTTCATCTATTATCACTATGACAATCATATCTTTAATCATTGCTGTTGAAAGCATAGGTGTCTTTTTGACACTCGGGGAAGTATGCGGGAAGGAAATAACCGAAAAAGATGTGGAAAAGGGGCTCCGGGCAGAAGGAATAGGGAGCTTCATAAGTGGTATCTTCAACTCTTTTAACCATTCTACCTTCTCACAAAATGTTGGCTTGGTCCTGCTGACAAAGATAACTCAGCGCTCGGTAGTAGTCACGGCAGGTTGTATTCTAATCATTCTAGCTTTTGTGCCTAAGGTTGCCGGTCTTACGACGATGATCCCTTTACCTGTTCTGGGTGGGGCCATGATACCAATGTTTGGAATGCTTCTATCTGCAGCTTTGGGGATGGTTGCCAAAGCTGATTTGAGCAAACCTTCGAATCAATTGACGATTGCACTTGGAATAGGAGTCGGTCTAGCAATCAAGGGGGTCCCTGAAGCATTCGATAAATTCCCAGAAACAGTCCAATTAATATGTGGAAATGGAGTAGTGATGGGTACAGTAACTCTAGTTGTGTTAAATGCCATCCTGAATGGAAAATCAAATCCATCCATTACACACCATCATTCCATACCCGATATTCAACCAAGTATAAGCCAGAATATTAATATACACCCTTAGAAAGTAGCGGACAAGGCAAGTCTCTAAGGGTGTATAGTTGGCTAAATTCTCCAACACTTTTAATTATAACCTTATTCAGATAATTTTCAAACAAATAATGCAAGCACCTTGTAACAGCCTATTTAATAGGTAAGCAAGGTGCTTTTTTTCACTTAATTTAGGGTAAAGCCTGATGGCTTTTCGACTTGTTTCATTTGAAAAGAGAGCGATATACCCGCCAATGTGGAAAATGACCGTTTTTTGAGACTATATTCAAGGGTTCCCTTAAATTGTATTTTTTTATCAGGCTGATTTCGTAAAGATTGTTGCATCAGGGGTGTGATTGACAAATTTATTGCATAAAATTGGAACTTGGGGTGGTTCTGGAGAGCTTTAAGCTTAACTTGCTTAGCTTAGAGGGGACAGTAGGGGTAGGTCCTGCAAATGCATCCTCGGCAATAATTTTGTTTTTCGTACCCTTTAGGAATTGTTCACATAAATGTGATCCATAACCCCTGCAGCACCAGTGACAAGTGTTTTAGTAAGCGCAATTCTCATCTACTCTTGATTGGTTATACAGTTATTTTTTCCAAACTTCAAGTATTTCATATCCTACTCGATCCCATTCATATAAGGTAAGGGCAAGTTCTCTGCCTCGTTCGCCCATTTTTTTCATTAGGGCTCTGTTTGATAGAATTTCTGTAATCTTCTCTGTAAAACATCCAGGATCTTCTGGATTCTCCACTACAAGCCCATTCTCTCTTATACGAATGACCTCTGGATTTCCGCCCCTTGCAGTTGTTACGATTGGAAGCCCTGCAGCCATTGCTTCATAATGGACGCGTGCAAGTGGTTCTTGCCATATTGATGTACACACGAATAAATCAGCAGCAGCAAACCAATTTTGTATTTCACTAGGTGCGACAAAACCTGTTGAAACAACTGGGATAGGCAGCTTTTTTGCCAATGCTCTTACATAAGCTACATAATCGGTAACATCATTTTGGCTGAACCATTTACTTCCGACAATAACTATAGCCAAATCCTTAAATTTACTTGAGAGCTCAGGTAATGCCCGAATTAGCCTATCGACTCCTTTATTACTTGAAAGTCTTCCTGCAAATAATATGACCGTTTTGTTTTCAAGACCGTTTGCTTTGCGTAATTCATTACGAATTTTTTGCATTTTCGGGTGACTGCCGGGCAGAAACCGATTGGTGTCAACACCAGAATAGATTGTGCGAATCTTTGATGAAGCTTGTGGATATAAACTTTTTATGACATTTCCTATATAGTCACTGACAGTTACAATATTTGTAACTTCATCTATGGCCGCTTTTGCTTCTTCCGGATTGATTTTCTCTGGATTAAACATATCATTATGCATGCTAAGGGTAATTTTTGAATTAGGTGCCGCTTTTCGGACAGGAAGGACTAGTCGAGGTCGATTGAATATATGAATTAGATCGAAATGATTTGCTTCAAGATAGTTAATAACCTCTTCACGATATACTTCGAATATTTTTCCAGGTACACGTACATAATGGTTTCCATCAATTGTCTCTTGATCAGGGAGTGATGGATCATTAATTCCTAAAACCGTAATATCATGGGCTTTACTTAAATGTGGCAGGATGCCTGAGATATAGGTTTGAATGGCACCACCCAGTACCGGAGGAACAGGAAGCTTTTCGGTACAAATCATTAAAATTTTCATGTTTGTTCCATTCCCTTCCAATCATCTTTAATTTCTTCTAAAACTGGCCATTTTGTCTGATCGGTATCAACAATTGTTTGAATCATGGCTGTTGTTTGATCATTTAGAAATAATTCAGGTTCATATACTACTTCTTTAATATTCTTGTAAAATTCATTTGGACCAGATAAATCGATCATTAAGATATCATATAGTTGCGATGAAATTGGATTTGCCTCGTGATAGGATTTGATCATTTCTCTTACCCAAGTTGCATCCCATCTATATAAATCTGCCATTGTGCCGGTAATCAGTTTTCTCAAATCGCGAATGGGAAGGTCATAAGCAACACCGTCAAGGTCAATAATCCACATTCCATTAGCTCCCATTTGCCCATTTGACCAGCCATAATCTTGATGCACTAATCCCCAATATTCATTTCCTTGTTGTGCTAACTCTAGATAGCTTGATTCATTTAATTGTTCTAAGCTTCTTTTTGCCTGTTCTTCGAATTGATCTAACACATTCAGCAAGTGGGGGCTTGCAGGCATTTCTTCATATGCATTGGCAATATTTCGAAACCAATCCATTTTATTAATGACTTTTTGATAAGTCGCTGGCCATTTATATAATCTGGATGCAACTTCAGCCTGTTGAGGAGGAACATAACCTTTGCTTAAAAGGTGGAATTCGCCTAGGGCATTGCAAAGGTGTTTGGCTCCTTCCAAATCTTTTGTTACAGGTGCCAAGGATTCGATCCACTCAGCGACGAACCATAACTTCCCTCCAGCCTCAACATAATCTTTTCCATCTTTGGTTTTCACGATGGGCGGTACTCTTGCTTCTTTAACATTGACTAAATATTCTTGAGCTCCCAAGCTAAACATGCTTCTTGTAGGTCTTCTGTGTAAAAGCTTTAAACTCTTTGGCCCTGAACTTGTTTCCATTTTCCATATAGAGCCGCCTTTATCTGGTTTTGTTGTAACAACATGCATGTTCTGAACGGAGAAACCGTAATGTTCAAGAACTTCCAGTGCCATTTTTTCAATATATTCAGGAACAAAAAACTCATGAGTAAGTTCATCTTCTTCCCAAGGCACAATCATTGCTTCCTCCATGAAAACCCCTCCTGTGATATATATAAAAGTATTTTCCGCCAAAATAAGGGTAAGGTCACGACAGATTCATTATGTTCCAATATCAGATTGTATCCATATACAAGCATAATTTTATACTCTAATGTTGAATATTGTTCTTTATTAAATATCCGTGATTAGTCGACACCGATGGAGTAGTCATACTTTTTATTAAACTATGTGGAAAAAAATCTTTTGTATCAGACAATTCACCCAAATTGTTAGGTAATTGGGTTCTGGTGCAAATATGACCTTTTAGAATCATCGAATCTCGATATCATTTTCGTCAATGAATTCAAGCTCGACTTGGACAATTCAATGGAATATAAAAGCATGTTTTGATCAAACTTTTAAAACATGCTTTACCTTTCGTTTGTTTTGCCGCTTTTTTATCATGGCTGTTTTCGCATACTTTGTTGCTATTTACCAAGTAAAGCGGTGTGGTTGATTTCCCCTCCAGATGCTCGCTTTCCGCGGGGCGGGCGGTGAGACCCCACAGGAGTCTCGCACTTGCGCTCCAATCAACATTAAATCGTTCAGTTTTAAAAACAATCTTTACGAAAAGAGCCTTTATCATAGAAGGGGAATCACCCAAACTACGGTATTTTGTATGATAAGCAAATCCCAGCAAAAAAAGCCGTTTCCTATACGTTAGGAAACGACTTTTTTATTTCGCTTATTGTGCTAAAGCATTTGTTAGTTCAAATTTTATTTTTGCTTCCCCGGGACCAGATAACCACTGGAATCAATAATAAAGATAATAGCCCTCCAATAAATGATAATGTTGTATAACTTGAACCAGCCACGATCATTCCGGATAAGGCTCCGCCAGAAGCTCCTGATAATGCAATTAAAACATCCACTTTACCTTGAGTTTTAGCCCGAGTTGAAGTTTCAGTTGAATCAACAATAAGAGCAGTCCCACTTATTAAACCAAAATTCCAACCTAATCCAAGTAAAGAAAGAGCAATTACAAGGAAAATCATGGAATCACCTGGTGCAATCGCTGATATTAAACCTGCCAGAAGCAAAGTGGCTCCAGAGGCAATAGCCATGGCAGTACGACCGAACTTATCAACAAGGAAACCTGTAACCAATGACGGGAGATACATGGCACATACATGAAATCCAATAACAAGACCTATATCACCCAAGTTATGTCCATGATGTCCCATATGAACTGGTGTCATTGTCATGATAGCCACCATTACGATTTGAGTAAGAACCATAATTGCCGCACCAACAATAATTCCTCTTTTGTTTACTGTTTGTTCAGTATCAGTCGAATGTTCCATTACCTTACTTTCTCGGTTGGACGCTTCTATCGTTCTTGCTATTACTAATGGGTCCGGACGAAGCATGACGAAAAGTACAAGACCTGCCAGGATAAATGCTGCTGCCGATAAAATGAAAGGACCTGCAAGTGATGGAATGCCTATAGATGCAGCAAAATCCCCCATTACATTCACTAAATTCGGACCTGCAACTGCACCAAATGTTGTAAATACCATTGTAATACTAATAGCAGTAGCTCGTTGTTTATTGTTTGCTAAGTCCGTACCAGCGTAACGCGCTTGCAAATTCGTCGCTGTTCCTGCGCCATAAATAAGCAGGGAAGCAAATAAAAGGAAAACACTATTTATTATCGCTGCAGTTATGACTCCTATTGCTCCAAGTCCACCTATCATAAAACCAGCTGTTAAACCTGTACGACGACCATAACGTTGAGAAAGTCTCCCTACTACTAAAGCAGCTCCTGCAGACCCTAAAGTAAATAAACCCGAAGGAAGTCCAGCAAATGCATCAGTGCCAAGCATTTGTTGTGCAAGAAGTGCCCCCACCGTAATTCCAGCCGCTAACCCAGCACCACCAAAAATTTGTGAAATACTTACAATGATTAATGTGCGTTTGTATAACATTTTTTGTTTTTCTTGAGAATCTATATAACCCTGGTTCATTTGATATGCTTTATTAGACATTTGTTAATACCTCATTTATCATTCTGTAATTTCCAATCATGTACACCTTCCTCTAGACGAAATGCATTAAAACCTTTGGATCTTAAAAGTTCAACAGCTTCCACTGACATTAAACAGTAACAACCACGACAATAAGCAACCACATCACAATTGGTTGGTAAAGTTGAAAGTTTCTCACTTAACTCTTCAATTGGCATAGAAACTGCACCAGGAATATGACCTTCTTCATATTCCTCCATAGGTCTTACATCCAACAAAATAACTTCACCTTTATCCATCCGTTCTTTAAGTTCTGAAGGTGAAACCCCTTCCATGCCAAGATTGACATTCAAGAACTCCTGCTTAATTTGTTGAACCTGTACGAACTGTTTTTCTGATAATGTATGCAAGGAAGTTAAAAAATCCGAAATGGCTGCATCCGCTAGTTCGTAAATGACGTAGTTCCCTTTCTTCTGAAACTTTACCAATCTAGAATTAGCAAGGGTTTGTAAATGTTGAGATACATTCGCCACAGACATATTAGTAGCTTTAGATAATGCCTCCACCGACTTTGGACCTTGAGATAAAATATCAAGAATTTCCAATCGTTTTGGACTAGAAAGACTTTTACCTATTCTTGCGAACTCTTGATACAATAAATCTTTTAAATTTCGATCTTTAAACATGTAAAATCACCATCTATCTATTCAAGTGTTTTATTGAATACTTGAATATTAAGCAAAACTATAAGAATTGTCAAACAATTCCTTATAAAATTTTACTCCAACCGTTTGTTAAAACTTCCCCTTACATCCTTTTGTACTTAGTATGGCACTAAACCATTTTAAAGGGGGCAGTTTGTTTTCATACGAAAAAGGCTGCAGAGTCATCACCAGACCATTATCGTGCCGTACGAATAAACTAAGATTATGGAACTAACCTGCCCCGATAGTTCATTAAGCCTTAGAAACCAGTAAAGCCACCAAATACATTATTTGTGAGAAAAGATGTTATATTGGTCATCCAATCAAAAAACAAGACAATTCCCATAACAATTGTTAAACAACCACCAACTTGAGTTATTTTGCAGTTATATTTTTTTATCCATCCTGATTTTCCTATAAAAAATGACATTGTTAAGAACGGTAAGGAAAACCCAAGTATATAAGCAATCATATATACTAAACCTTGGCCAGTCGATAAACCAAGTGTTATAACGGCACCTAATATTGGTCCTATGCAAGGAGTCCAACCAGCAGCATATCCTATCCCAATTAAAATAGAACCTATATAACCAGATGGGCGATTTTTAAAATTTATTTTCCTGTCCACCATTAAGAATTTTGGTTGAAAAATCCCAACAATCATTAGACCAAAAATGATTATCAATATAGCCCCTACTTGTCTAATTAAATCAATATATTCATAAAAGAGATCGTAAAGAAAAGAAGTTGATAACCCTAATATTACAAAAATAATAGAAAACCCAATCAAAAAGAAAAGGGTATGAAGCATTGGTCTGCTGTTTAATTTATTATTATCTTCCTTTAATTCACTAACTGATAATCCTGTAATATAAGATAAAAACGCAGGATATAGGGGCAAACAGCAAGGAGATATAAAAGAAAGTACCCCAGCACCAAAAGATAAAAAAATATTTAAGTCTCCCAATCTAATTTCCTCCAGTTTTGATTTTCTCTTGCATATAACTTTACCATATTTATCTATATCCTCTTATGCAACTATCCTGCCCCGTTAGTTCCATAAAAAAAAGCTGTCTTAGAGACAGCTCCGATCTTAAGCTAACGCACCCGTTAGTTCCATAAGAAAAAGAGCTGATCGTGATCGTCACAGCCCATTAAAGTATAGTTAAATTAATCAAGTAATCTTCTATTTATATATACGTACACAATCGTTAATAAAAGCAACATAGCAATTATAAGTACCGTTAATTCATAAGGATAGTCAATAAAACTATTGAGAACTACTAATAATCCTAACGGTAGAAAAAAAGTTCCACCTGTTACTGTACCTAATAAAGACTTATTTTTTATCATTTTTTCATTAAACCCTGCTAACAACCAGGTCTGTTTTTTCACAGCTACTAAGTACGATACAAGTAAAAGAGCTATACCAATAACCAATAATCCATAATCCACCTTTTCACCCCCAAAGGACAATTTTATTTTACTTTTAACACGAACTAAAAAGGTAAAAGTTACCTTTTCTTATTAAATTTTAACACAAAAAAACCGTTTTCCTTATTCAACTAACCTGCCCCGATAGTTCCATAAAGAAAAAGAGCTGCCTCAGCAACCTTCCTTATTGAAGTAAAGCACCCGTTAGTTCATTAAAAAAAGCGGTTCTTATTAAAGAGTCGCGCCCGATTGCGGCAGGCCAACTAATTATATAGATGTCCTTTCAGTAAAGTTACACAGTCTCCAATTAACTCAACTTTTTCTCCTTTTATCTTTAGTTTTATTTCACCCCCACGCTCTGAATCTTGATATGCCGTAAATTCTTTTTTATTTAAGAGATCACTCCAATATGAAGCTAATGCGCAGTGTGCAGAACCAGTTACGTAGTCTTCGTTAATTCCTATTTTCGGAGCAAAATACCTTGATACAAAGTCATACTTATCTGATCCACGACTAGTAATAATTATACCCGGACCCTCTAGTTCTCTAATTGCTTCAAAATTAGGCGTTACGTTATGAACCATATCCTGATTTTCCAGTTCTAAAATGTACCGATCTTCTGCCCAAGCAGTACCTTTTATGGGGCAATCAATAACTCGTTTTAATTTCTCAGTCACTTCTGTTTGAGTTGATTCTTTTATATTAAAGCTCAGAATTATTTGCTGTTCTGATAGCTCAGCTCGAAGGAGGCCTGATTGAGTATAAAAGTTAATTGTTGACTCTGATGAAGAAAAACCCTCACTCCACAGAATATGAGCAGCTCCTAATGTACCATGCCCACATAAATCAATCTCTTTAGTGGGTGTAAACCATCTAAGCTGATATTTATTTCCATTTTTTATTGAAATAAAAGTTGTGATAGGTTGATTGAATTCTTTTGCTAAGGATTTCATCCACTCTTCTGATCTTTTTTCTCTCAAGAAAACTATTACTGCAGGATTTCCCTTAAATTCTTCTTTAGTAAAAGCATTAATAAAATAAAATTGGTTATTCATATACGCCCCCACCCCCTAAATTTAATCAGCAACATTTATACTCTCTAACATAAAAATGAAGTAAAGTACCTGTTAGCTTAAAAGCTTTATTAAAGAAGTCCATTCTTAATTAACATTTACAGGCAGCTTATCATTCTGTCCTCGAATTCCAAACCCTAAAGCAATTGCAGCTCCAATACAACTAGATAGGCAACCTACTACCAAATAAATTGATGGTGTTGATTCACCAATTAAAACAGAAGCAATCCCTCCAATTGCTGGGAATAGAGCTACCATATACCCACTTTTTGCTCCTCCAATTTTTTCTACAAGTTTTAAATAAAATAGCCAAGCCATAAAAGAAGCAATCAAAGTTAAATATAGCAAAGCAGATAAATATGTAACTGTTGTTGGAAGTATAATTTTTTGTCCTTGGAACAGTACAATTGCCCCCATTAAAACACTGCCCACTGTAAAACCAATAGCATTTGCATAGGTAGGGTCGACCTTAAGTTTAGCATTTCTTGCAGAACTGGCATCACCAATAGCTGTAAGAATCGTACCTAACAAAGCAATCATAATACCTTTTAAATCAGTGAGCCCTTGAAAATTATTTAAGGTCGGATAGATGATGACACATACGCCAAATACACCTAGTATTCCCCCAAGAAAAACGCGAGAATGTAATTTCTCTTTTAAAAAAACACGGAGAGCAATCGGAGTCAGTATCACCTTTAATGAAAAGATCAATGTTACAATTGCAGCAGAGCTCAAAATAGTGGCGTAATAAAGGCACAGATAACTTAATGCAAAGTTACATACACCAAACACTATTATAAACGGGATATCTTTTCTTTGTGGTCTCCCTTTTGGTTTAAGGAACCAAACAAGAACTAAAAATAAAAAAGCTGTCATAACTAAACGATATGTTAATGATAATTCCAAACTGACTGGTGTTCCTTGAATTTTCACCGCAATAAAATTAAGACCCCATACAATTAAGCAAAATATGTACATGAAATTTGTCATTGTATTACCTCTTCCTGCTGTTTAACTTAATATGTTAATTAACTTCTCAGTAAGTAACCGTAACAAAACTTACCAGTTTTTTCTAATTTAAATGAGTCAATTAACCACGAGTTGAATAATTTTCTTATGGCACTAACCTGCCCCTTTAGTTCAACAAGAACATTCGCAAAGCCCCTCAAAGACTGATTCAGTAGGGGATTAACATAAATAGAGGAAGTAAAATTATAAGTTTTATGAAACTCTCCAAAATTGTGAACAAATTTAAGCGAACGTTAAGTTCTTGATAATCACCATGATAGATAATATTAAACAGATCATTGCAGGAATAATCATTACAATAGATTGATGCGCTCGAAAAATATGAGCATGTAGGGCTCCTATCATGATAAGTACAAACAATACACCTGATCCTATAGCCAAGTATCTATTCCAGATACCCCCAATCATTCCTATTGCTCCAATAAGTTCAATAAATCCAATTACAGACATGAACCATAATGGATATTGATAATGCTGCCAATGTTCAACCTGAAACGGGATACGTAAAAGTTTTATGAAACCTCCGACTAAAATAAAAACTGCTAAAATTACTTGCATAACAATAGCAATCATATAACCTCACTCCTTTTAAAGACCTATTTAAGGGTATTCTCATTTAACGATTTGTATGGATATATATGTATATAATGATTCTATCATTATTAGTATCAAGAACAGGAGGAAAGGATTAATTTCTTTCTTATTTAACTAAGCCCCGTTAGTGCCATAAGAAAAAGACTGCCTCAGCAACCTTCCTTATTGAAGTAAAGCACCCTATAGTTTAAGTATTTTTATTCACAAGATGATTCAAAAACCACTCCAAATCATATCCAATCTATTTGTTAGTTTGTCCAATCCTCCATTTAACTTTTGAATAAGTTATCAAATGGAGGTGTTAAAAATGGATAACGAAGAAAGTATGGATGAATGTAAAATGAAAAATGACAAAATTGCTAAGGACAAAAATTCGTGTCTTCTCGGTCCCTTATCTCCTGCTGAAAGACGTGAGGAGGCATTTGATATTCGTAAGGATGCTGCGAGATTCTATAAAAATCAGCCATTAGTTCACCATCCCTGTAATGGGGATGAAGATAGGTATCCAAATAAAATTGCCAGTTATACAAAAGCATTTCCGCATAATCAGTTAGGCGAGGTAAACATCCAAGCATATAATAAATATTTAAAAGCATTGGAAACAGGAGACCCTAACGACTTTGAGAAGATTCCACTGGGTGGCGTTGTTAAACTAGTAAATCCACAGGGTGCTTATGCATTCGAATTAGTCGGACCTGATAGTCACCAATTGGTTATTCCTGCACCACCAGCCTTTAGCAGTGCTGAAATAGCTGGAGAGATGGTTGAGCTTTATTGGCAAGCATTGGCACGGGATATTCCTTTCAATATATATAATCAAGACCCATTAACAAATGATGCTGCAAAAGAACTTTCCAGCCTGCCTGTTTTTCGGGGACCGAAAAAGAATGGACTAGTCACGACAGGTACCTTATTCCGAGGGAACCTTCAAGGCGACTTAACAGGGCCATATATTTCACAATTTTTATGGAAAGATGTCCCTTTTGTTTCAACTAAAATTATCCAGCGATACCGTACCACTGTTCCTGGGGACGACCATCTAACTTCTTACGACGACTGGCTGGCTGTACAAAACGGCTCCAGTCCTCCTACCCCAAATCGTTTTGACCCCCTACCTCGCTATATTCGAAATGGCCGGGATTTGGGAGAATGGGTACACAGGGATAGTTCCATTGATGGCGGGTTAATTGCTTGTTACATTTTGCTCAGTTTTGGCAGACAAGCTTTGGATCCGTCCAATCCTTACTTTAACTCTGCAACCCAGGTTGGTTTCACTACCTTTGGACCACCGCATATCTTGGACTTTGTGACAAGAGCTTCGCGTCCGGCTCTTGAGGCAGTTTGGTTCCAAAAATGGCTGGTCCATCGCAGTCTCCGTCCGGAGGAATTCGGCGGCCGAATTCAAAATCAGAAATCGGGTGTTGATTACCCGATCAATCCGGTAGTTCTGAATTCGGAAGCACTTGCCGAAACTTTTAATAAATTCGGCACCTATTTGCTACCTCAGGCATATGCAGAAGGAGCTCCTGCGCATCCATCCTATGTTTCCGGTCATGCAGCACTTATTGGAGCAATGGTAACAATACTGAAGGCCTACTTTAATGAATCGTTTGTAATCCCCGATCCGGTTGTTGCCAGTTCCGATGGTCTTTCCCTCATACCTTACGAAGGTCCGCCGCTTACGATAGGCGGGGAACTAAATAAACTTGCATCAAATATTTCCATCGGCCGGTCGTTCGGTGGTATTCACTACCGCAACGATTATTTCGATGGAATTATGCTCGGAGAATCTATGGCCATTGGGATAATGAGGGATTACAGAAAAACCTATAACGAGTTTTTCAAAGGATTCTCTCTCACAAAATTTGATGGGACAAAGATAACAATCTGAGAATATAAAAGACACCCTATATCTTTAAACTTGGTGTCTTTTAGCTTTGTGTCCTCTTTGATTTACTTCAGATTTGCCAACCAATTTTCACCTCCGCTTCACCATGAGAAAAGCTGCCAAAATAACAGCTTCGTTGTTCAACTCTTGCACCCGTTAACGAAACAAGGTAGTATGTGTTATTCACAAGAAACAGACCAATTTAATGTTAAAAAATCTTGCTCGATTTTTGGTGTCTTATTGTTATCAATACAAGCATTTTTGGTGTATTCAAGCGAGATAGAGTTTAAAATAATAGCTACTACAAGAAATGATAAAATGATAACGGATGTAAATTTTTTCTCTTTATCTTCATTTCAAAAACCTCCTTTTATAACTATTTTCCTTGTTCAACAATCCTGATAGTTCCATTAGAAAAAGCTGCCTAAAAGACAGCTCCGATCTTCAGCTAACGCACCCGTTTGTTGAATAACTAATTAAAAGTGTACTGCCAATAAACCCCCCTTACATACCACGAAAAATCAGTCAACGAATACCGCTGTTTTCTCCCTCAAAGGACAACCCATTAAGGTAAACTCCGGCTTTTTTATTTCTTCGCTTACTCTTTATGGTATTGTGCCTGTAGAAATGATTGAGTTGATTCCCAGGCTTCCCTTTCTGGACGGTTAGTTCTAATACAATATTGTAAAATTTGCAATTCTCTTGTGAATCCCATAAAGTACTCATCAAGTGAGAAAAAGAACATAAAGTCCCAATGATCAATATCGAAAACAAAACTTTCAATCTTTTGAATATTAGGGTCTTTTTTAATTCTTGATTGAATACGCTTATTTCCGTCTACACAAAGATAATGACAAGGATCATCTCCATTTTGAAGTCCATACATTTCTACAGCAAAAGGAAGTCGTTCATCTTGCATATGTTTGTCCTTTATATATAAAGTCGTAGGATCTACAAAAAGTTCGTGGAGAGGGATTTCTTGAACAGACACCGATCTTAGTTTTTTATATGTCACATACTTCATCTTTTCTATATCAAAATGTAGGTGAAAAGAACCTCCAGGTGTTACATATTCAAATACATAGATTTCATAAACCTGGTTGTCGTAATTCTTTTTATTCATATATTCCCTTGCAGGATTAGACCCAGGATGTTCTTTGATGAAATCTTTAATTTTTTGATCATGAAATTCAAAGGTATTGATCCAAAAATCTTTCCATTCTTTATAGAAAGATAAAACCCCAAATGTTTTTTGTAGTTCGTCAAAATAAGCATTGTAATCAAAAGTTCTGTATTCTAAAGGTGTGCCTGCATTAAAATAGGCTGGCAAATATACCAACTCCTCTTCTACTAGAATATTTGATTCATCTTCAAGTATCCTATACCATTAAATCAGTATTTTAAAACCTTTCTTAATGAACTCCCTCAGTTTAATAGATAATGCTCACGAATACTCGCTTATTCGCAGGATTTCAAACCACATGGTATAGGTTGCTTCAGATGAACGAAAGAGATAGGACCGTTTTGATAAGATGAGGGCAGATTGAAATAGGGGATCTGTTGAAAATCCCATATTATTACATATACTGCACGTATTCTCCACGCTGCCCCTGGAGGCTTTCCCTCCCATGTCTCAACGGGTCATAATCCTATGCCCTTTCATTCCTTCGTCATGCCTATCCAAGGGGTGAAGGCCGGTTTTGCTAACAGAACGGGTCATTGCCCTTTTGTTCATTACATCCAGTACTTCGTGCTTTCTTTGAAATCCTACGGATAAGCCAACTTTCGTTATATAACAATGTGAATGTAAATTTACGCTGCTAGTTGTTCAATTGAGAAGATCATTTCCGGTTTATAGGCAGAGCCATTACGAGCTATCCCTACTAGGACACGGGCGAGTTTTCCACAAAGTTTCATGATGGATTTCATTTTCTTAATCTTCTTCACTTTAACATTATTCGAGTGTAGGGCTTTAAACTCAGGGTTATTCATCACCAGACTCATGGTCGCAAGGAAGATGTAACGCCGCAGGCGTGATCTTCCACGTTTGGAAAGAACAATTTGGCCTTTCCACTTCCCAGAGCTTGCTTCAGCGAGATGCAATCCTGCATGACGAAGGAGCGCATTCCCGTGAGCGAACCCACTCAAATCTCCAGCTTCTCCTAAGATTCCCGCTAGTGAAATCTCGCTGATTCCTTTAATGGCAAGTATTTGCTTAACGAATGGAATCTGTTCCAAGACGTTTGTGACTTCTTGCGTCACTCTTTCGAGTTGGGATGAAGCGAGATCATATTCCTCTAATAACTGTCCCAAATGAAGTTTATACGCATCAAGGGCTTGTTTCGTACCAATTGAACGCTTGGCCAATACAAGCAGGGAACGGGCTTTTTTATGCCCGGAATGTCGCTTCATACATGATTTCCATCCGGTTACGATATCTTGAGGCTGTAAGGAACATAATTCAGCTGGGGTAGGAAAGAGGCGTAGGGTTGCGATTGCCCCTTTACATGATACGTCTTTAAACACTTGCCGGAGCTCGGGAAAGACAACATCCACCCAGCGATTAATTTGGTTGATGGAGCTAACAAGACGCTTAACGATCACATCTCGGTTAGCCATAAGGACACGAAGTTTTTCAAATGATTCTGAAGTGGAACGAACGAAGGCATAGTAGCCATTCTTCACCATATCAGCGATGACAAGGGCATCTTTTTTATCACTTTTGGATTGCGTATTATCACGATTTTCTTTGTTTCTTTTGACATGGTGAGGATTGACGGTGACGACATCCATGTTTTGTTTGACTAGCCACTTTGAAAGGTTTATCCAATAATGGCCGGTAGGTTCCATTCCGACTATCGTTGTGTCTAGATTTTTCATTTGTTTTAGTTCCTGGATCCAGTTTAGTAAGCTAGTAAAACCCTCCTCGTTATTTTCAAAAGAAAGGGGTTTCCCGACCACAATGCCCCGAAAGTTTACAGCACGGGCCACGTGTACGTGTTGGGCAATATCCACACCAACAACTAGATGTTGATCCGTAATTCTCTCAATTAGTTGATTTTGTTTGTTTTGCATTTTAAAATTCATAGTAGGGCTTCCTCCTTAAGATTTTGAGTTAGATTGGTCTCTATACTCGTATCTTACTGAGGGGCTCTATTTTTTTCAAACCTGATATTTAACGATCTACAGGAATGCTAACCTGCCCCGTTAGCCATCCATGAAGCGCAAAAATCAGCGCTTCACCACAGAGAATGAAAATTGGTCTCTATGTCGATAATGTTTTAATGGCTGGCGAAGAAGGTCATTGAACTATGGTGCCTTTGAGCCCATCCGTTAGTCTGACTCCGACGCCCACGGTGTACCACCGACTGTCGCGCCCTTTATGGGTAGCACTCATGGGAGATTAATCCTTTTTTTGTCGTCGCGCTAGCATCTACTTAATTTGCTATAATTGGAGGTTTTTGTTTAACGATTTACCAAACTCAATCAGATCACTCATAAGGCTCAGCCTTTTTTTAAAAAGCGTTTTTACTGGGTCTATTTTGTTGTGATTTTTTCTGGATTTTGAGCTTTTTAAATTTTCATGGGAGTTCCTTTAGAAAAGCGAACCTTATTCCAGAATCGCTCCCTATTCCGGAATACTTAGATCCTTGAAATGGGTTCAAAAGTCTCAAATAGATTAATTATTGTTAAGTCCTAATTGCTTGATAATCCATTTTGTACGCTCTTGATAGGCAGAATCGCAACTCGTAAACAGATGATCAGTTTTATACCAAGAAATTTCCTTTGGTGAACTTGCAACAGAATAGAATGTATCTGCTTGATGTTTTGGTACAAATTCGTCATCATGAACAAATTGAAATAACAGTGATGCAGGCGTAGCTTTATTTATATAATGAATTGCATCTAATGGTTCCAATTCTGAAATAAATTTATTAAACTGCTCTCTTGAAAGCTTGGCACGAATCAATGTCGCTAATGGATGCTCACTCGTTTTATGCCACTCAGACACACTAGAGAATCCAGCCATTAAAACATATGATTTAATACGTTCTTCGACGCCAGCGAGAACTCCACCCCAAGTAGCCCCCAAACTATGTCCAATATAGGCAAGACGATTTATATCAATATTTTCTAAACTAAAAAGAAGGTCAACTCCCCTTTGAATGTCAATAACTGTCTGAGTATATTGTCCAATATTAGTTATTGTCTCTACCATGAGATTTAACATCTGTTCCTCAGATAAATCTTTTGGATAATCGTTTCGCATGGCAGGTGCAGCGATTAAAAGAGAAACTATACCTTTTAAAGCTAAAGCTTCAGCTTCTGACAAAAATGTTGTTCGGTTGCCTTGACCTGGATGCATAAAAACAACTGCTGGAAAAGGTCCGTCTGTTTTTGGAACGACCAGATATGCGGGTACTTTACCACCATACGGACTTAAATAAGACACATCTCTAACCGTATAACCATCCTTTTCAATATACGAAGATTCCTCGAAATCTAACGACAAAGAACGCTCATAATCAAGCAACTAATAACACTCTCCTTGGACTTCTAGGATTTCCATCCACATTACCACTATTTACCTTTTAGTTTTGTGAAATATTAATAATACTTTTTTAAACTTTACTACCCGTTCAATAAGCCTTATTCCATTAAATGGCCCAATTATTGAATAAAGATCAAATAGCACTCTTCAACTAACCTGACCCGTTAGTGCCATAAGAAAAAGGCTGCCGCAGCACCCCCTGTTAATAACTAAAGCACCCGTTAGTTGATTAAAGAATTGTTAAAATGACTCCCCAATAAGAAAACTCATAGTAAAAAAAACAAACGCAAATGCCGATATTGCTTTTGGTAATTTACCATAAAAGTATATTAATGCTAACCCTATTAGTATGTGAATAAAAGCAAAAAGAATAAGACTCATTTACCTCACCTCTTTCCTAAATTGTACCATTTTCCACTTTGATAAATAATCCCTTCTTTCACTAACCTGCCCCGATAGTTCCGTAAGAAAAGCTGTCTTAAAGACAGCTCCGATCTTCAGCTAACGCACCTGTTAGCTAAATAACTTATTTGGTTCATACCATGTAGGTTTTAGTAACTCAAAGTTTTGGTGGTCTTCCAACACAACGTATAATCGTGTTATCATTGCATCTAAATCGCCTGGTGCAAATCGTAAAGACCATACAACTGATGAAAAGATAACCATTCCCGTATAGATAGAATAAAGCATCCAAAAATCTTCAGGAGCACTACCATCAAAATACCCTTCAATTTGTCCAATTGAAAATGGAATGCTTAATTCCCTTTGAAATAATGCTACTTTTACAAAGTCATGAAAGGGATCTCCCCAATCAAAATTATTAAAATCAATTACACCAGCATACTGCTTATCCTTCACAATGATATTCTCCAGATGAAAATCATCATGCTGAAAGTGATTGGAACGATTTTTTATATGATGTTTATTCTTCTCAATAAAATCAATAATTTTTTCATCATTTTTAATTTTTATACCACAGGATTTGTAAGCATTTAGATATCTATAATGCTTATCCATCACTAGGTCATACCAGGCTTTAACTGTTGAAGGTGCTTCATATAAATGCATCCTCGATAGTTGTATACCTGCTTCCATTCCAATTTTATATTGTTCTTCTTCTTTAAGTGTATGTATTGCCTCTTTTGCATCTACACCATCAATATAAGAATAAATATTATAACCGGCGTTTAATGCTTCAATAATACCTATATCAATTGGCTGTGATGATTGAACATTAAACTGTTTCATTTTGTTCAATATTTGAAACTCTGCCTTCTTCTTTTCATACCCCAAGATATCATATACTCGTAACAAAAATTTGTTATCATCAACATAAACTACATATTTTTTATCGGGAGAGTACCCTTTTGATAGTTTTTCAATTTTAGTAGCGTTTTGCAGAAACTTTACTCTGTCTTGAAGAGTTTTTATAATTTCATCCATACTTTACCTCAGCTTTTATCTTTTCACTCTATAACATTTAAATGTTCCTTTAGTTTTCAGTTATTCGACTAACCTGCCCCGATAGTTGTATAAGAAAAAGCTGCCTTAAGACAGCTCTGATCTTCAGCTAGCGCACCCGTTACTTCTATAAAATATTGTATTTAATTAGATTTCTATTACTTTATCTTCATCCCATATACGTTCCAAGATCACTTTATTATTAATACAGTTTATTTGAAAAACGTCAGGATTACTAAGGTTTTTCCAACACTCGAAATCAAAGTTACTATTATAATTCTTTAAAAGTAAGGAAATTATATCTCCATGACTGACGATTACTGTGTTTTCAGTCCCACTTTTGAAGACTTCTTCTACAACATTTACGATTCGATTCATTGCTTCTTGACTTGACTCTCCGCCTTCAAATTTTAATTCCATATCATTAAATGTTGCTTTTAGCTTTTCATACCAATCAGGTAAGTCCGTTGTGCTTAGAATACGTTCTGAGAGGCGTTCATCAATCTCTATTTTAATATTCGTTTTCTCACTTAATGGTTCTACTGATTGAATAGCACGCAACAACGGACTTGATATTATTCGGTCAATTTTTTCATTACTGAAGAAGTCAACTAAATATTTCGCTTGTTTTGAACCTTTTTCTGTTAATTGTGATTCCGAAGGTTGCCCCTGTGCTTCGCAATGTCTGACAATGTAAATCTTAGTTAGCATAAGCTCCTCCCACCTTAGTAGTAAATACAAGTTTCTATATCTGTCTGTACTTTTCCTTCCTGAACTAAACTGCCCCGATGGTTGCATAAAAAAGGAGCTGCTGATCAACTCCTGATAAGTAAAGCACTCGTTACTTAATTTAGAAATTTAATTAGCTTTTCTTTGTCCTCCTAAAAAATAAATAACCTAAGACACCTAAAATTAATGCTATACCTCCGAAAACAATTACTTGAAATATAATATCCCCTATAAACATAACCTGTTTCTCCTTTTCTAAAAAACATTTTCCTAAATCTGTATACGAGATTTTTCCTAAAAAGGTTTCAACTGATAGTTTGATTTTAAAAGTCTTATTAAACTAAACTGCCCCGATGTTGCATAAAGAAAAAGCTGCCTTAAAGACAGCTCTAATCTTAAGCTAACGCACCCATTAGTTCATTAAGAATAGGTTTTCGTTTTCAGTCCTTTATAATCAGAAACCATCTGAAGGAATTTTTCTTTCTCTTCTAAATACGGTACGTGATTACTTTTTTCAAAAATATAAAGTTTGGAATTTTTTAAACCAGCCTTTATTTCTTCAGAAAAAACAAGAGGACATTGGGCATCATACCTTCCACAATAAACAATGGTCGGGATCGTAACCTGATTCAGTTCATTTTGAATGTCGTAGTTTGGCAAATCATTAAAGGAATAATAATCCAGCCTTTTTTGTACAACTTTCCCACTGCTCGGTTTATTAAAATAATCATCCCATCTTTCTTTGTTATATAAAGACATATTAGTCCATTCTCTGTTAGCATCCCTTCGCTCTTCAGTGGTAGAGTCAGGAGATTTTAGTACGGCAAAAATCTTTTTCAGTTTTTTATTTAGTGGACTACGAGGACTATAAATACTGCCTTCGTGTTCCATATATTTTTTAGTAGCAGTTGCTCCTCCAACTAATAGTTTTGTCAGAGATTTTGGAAACATTGTTGCATAAATTAAACCCAGCATTCCTCCAGTTGAATGCCCTGCAAAGCACCATTTATTATAATTTAAAGCTTCTCTAATAGCCTCTAAATCCTTAGAGGTTTCTTTCATACTTAATTCCTCTTCTATACCTGCTTTGCAAGAGTTTCCTGCTTCTTTTAAGTTTATTAGATAAACTTTGAATTGATCTACAAAAGTGTCGGCGAAATAATAACCTAATTCATTAAACTCACTATATAAATGGGTAATACAAACTGGTTCTCCTTTTCCTTGGGTAAAGATCTCAAACTTTCCACGAGTTGTACTTATAAACATTCTCTCCCACATAACGGTCCCCCTAAAAACTAAAATGTATATTATTGTAAATTCAGCATTTTTTAGAGAAAATCCTTCAAGTTACTGTTGAACTATCCTGCCCCTTTAGTTCCATAAGAAACTCCTATGGCGGCGCTCCTCGCCGCCACCATCTACTACGAAAATCTAAACTCAAAAATAGAGTCTAACCCATTAAACCGTTGACGATAATGGATGATAACAATACAACCAGGCTGAACTTTTTTTGGTGGATCTTAAGGAAGATACCCTGTATAAGAAACTGGTTGTGACAGTATGGAAGAACCATTTAGTGTACTACTAGTACGTATACAAAAATTTTTGTAACAAATCTCCTGTCATATGTATTGTTAATCTTTTTTTGAGGTGATTCTCCTATGGAAGCAATGATTGAACGGTGTGCTGGCCTAGATGTGCACCAAGAAACAGTAGTAGCCTGTGTATTATTTGGTCCATTAGATAAAAAACCAAAAACCTCTATTGAAACGTTTTCAACTACAACAACGGGACTCTTGGCTTTGAGTGATTGGCTCGCTCCCCTCCAGGTATCCGATGTTGTGATGGAAAGTACCGGAGTCTACTGGAAACCAATATGGAATATACTCGAAGGATCTTTTCACCTTGTTCTTGCCAATGCCAGGCATGTCAAAAATGTTCCAGGCCGTAAAACTGATGTAAAAGATGCCGAATGGCTTGCCAAGCTTCTAAGATGCGGACTTATTGAAAGCAATTTTGTCCCACCAGAGGATATTCGTGATTTACGTGATCTTACTCGTTATCGAAAAAAATTGATTCATCATCGCACATCAGAGCAGAATCGCATTCACAAAATTCTTCAAGATGCTAATATCAAGCTAACTTCCGTTCTATCAGACATTTTTGGTGTATCGGGACGCCGAATCCTTGAAGCGATTCTAAACGGTGAAAAAATAGAGACCGATGGTCTTCGAAAAATGGTGGATTGGCGAACAAAAGCAAGTATTACTGACATTGCCCATGCAATTAATGGTCGTATTCGCCGTCATCATCGTGATATGTTGCGTTACCATTGGGAGCATATGAGTTATTTAGAAAAAGCCATAGAAGAATTGGAAAAACAAATTGATCAACTCCTATCCCCATATCATAAGGAAGTAGAATTATTGGATGGTATACCTGGTGTGAACAAAGCTGCCGCAGCTACTTTTATTGCAGAGATGGGCGTGGATATGTCCTTATTTAAGTCGGCTAAACATCTTGCCTCTTGGGCTGGTGTGAGTCCTGGAAATTACGAAAGTGCTGGTAAAAAAAACGAGTAAAACCACACAAGGTAACAAAGCTCTGAAAACGATGGCCGTAGAGTGTGTATTAGCGACATCAAGGCAAAATAATCGAATTGCTTCACATCGAAAAAGGATTACCAAAAGGCAGGGAAAAATGAAAGGACGAATTGCTTCTGCTCATTTACTATTGACGATTGCTTACAACATCTTAAAAACAGGAGAACCCTATCATGAACTAGGCTCAAATTACCTTGAAGAAAAACAAAATAACAAAGAATTAAAAATGATCGAATACCTAAAAAAGAAAGGCTATTCAATCGCTCCATCTAAACAACAAACTGCATAACCAGTTAAAATAACGACATAGTACATTTACGCCCTTCGAAAAAAAATGAGAATATGGAGGGTTTATTTTAGCATGACTTTTTACTAATGTGTTTTCATACAAAAAAGCCGCCTTAAAGACAGCTCCAATCTTCGGCTAACGCACCTGTCAGTTCAACAAAACCAAGTTTTCACCGTGTATTATGTTCGTCAAAAATCAACTAGTGGGACATCCGTTAGTTCCTTAACGCTTTTCTGACTTTCTTTGCAAAAACTAATGGATCATCAACAGCTTCGATATTAACGTAAATCAAATTCGGATCATCAAATAGCCACTCATTGTGTATGGATGAAACTATTATTCCTTGTTTAAGAATCAAAGCAACAAAATTCTCGACTTCACTTTGCAAGAGTGCTACCCTACCTAGGCACAATGCTTGTCCAGTCTTATCTCTTGATTCAAATGAGAAAGAAGAAGTCACTCTAAAGCGTTTCCCTAAAATTTTTGCTTTTATTTCATTTCGATTTATGGTTGTCACACATTTTCCACCCGCAAATCCTTCTTGGCCGCCGATAATCCTAGCAAACTTTTGACAAATTAATTCATCATTAGATGCCATCTATTCATCCCCTCCCTAATATTAATAGGGTATGAATCAATGAATAGATTCGAAACGGATATGCATCCATTTTGAAATGAAAATCATTTTATATTTTATTCAAACTATCCTGCTCCTGTTAGCACCATAAGAAAAGAGCTGATCCTCAAAGCTCACTAATGAACTAATGCACCCGTTAGTTTAACAACTAAACTTAATTTTTATTTTCTTTTTCGAAATAGAAACCTGTCCCATTTTCTTGTGGAACAAACCCTTGTTGAGCTGAACTATTTTCCACCATATTTTGCTCTTCTACTGAAATAATTGTGGTAACATTTTTTCCTTCAGCTACATTACCTTCTCTACGATTTTGCTCTTCTACTGATATAACTCTGTATTGATCTCCGTTATTAGTGGCAGTTTGTTCAACTTTTACTTTTGACTGTCCAGTTTGTGCAAATACCTTTGTACTTTGTAGGTCCTTCGCAAAACCGATTGATAAAGCTAAAGCACCAGCAAACCCTATGGTCAAAACTAATTTCCATTTCATTTAAAAACCTCCTAATGGTTCGAGTTTGTGTTAATAACATATTTTACCATACCTAAAACTATGTTACTTTAAAAATTTGTTACTCAACTAAACTGCCCCGTTAGTTCCATAAAGAAAGAGCTGCCTTAAAGACAGCTCTGATCTTCAGCTAACGCACCCGTTAGTTTAAGTACAAACTTTCAAAAATTGAAATCTATCCTTGGAATTTAATACAACAAAAAGGTTCTAGAACCAAAGCCTTTTTTGTTTAATTTACCTTTTAAAATCCACCTTCTGAATGAATAATCTGATCTGTAATCCAATTTGCTTCATCGCTCATTAGAAATTAAATCGTTTTTGCAACATTTTAATGCATTAACCGTTATTTGAGAAGGAGTTACCTTTTTCTTGCTTAATAGCTCACTGTTTTTAAAAGTAAGTTGGGGCTTTTGAACCGGAAAGGTATATTTTTAACTATAAAAACTATGATAAAATTTTTCCATTTTCCCTTTTTGCCTACTTGCTAAATTCAGCAAGTAAAATATTTTTAAAAGGATTAGGACTGTTATCTCTACCCAAACTGTTCAAACTGACGACCAATGTATGCTTGCCTCCAAGTGTACCTCCAGCAATAGTGGAAAACCCTAGAATGCCACCTGTGTGTCCCCATATCGAGACACCGTTTGGAAGCTTAGTTTCATAGATTCCAAGACCATATCCATCAATTCCTGCTCTTCCTGTAGGAACTGTAGTAAGCATTTGTTTTAGTTGCTGTTCCTTCAGTAATTTGCCACGGAGCAAGGAAGAGAAGAATTTATTTAAGTCGTCAGCAGTAGAAATCATATCTCCAGCCGAGCTGCCTGCACTTGGGTTATAATAAGTAACGTCTTTTATCTCACTTGCTTCGTCTGGTTGGGAATATCCCCGAGCATGCTTGGTGCCTGGAATAACGCTTGAATTGCCAGGTAGGAATGTATCCGACAATTCAAGCGGTTCAATAATCCGATTTTCAATCTCTTCCGCGTAGCTGTTTCCGGTTACTTTTTCAATAAGAATACCCAGTAATACGTATCCTGTGTTTGAATAAGACCAGCCCTTTCCTGGGACAAAGTCTGGGGGCAGAGAAATCCCCATCTTCACTAGTTCTTCAGCCGTATACGATTTTTTTGTATCCATAAAATCAGCGTCTTTTGACCTTGAGTATTCAGCGATACCACTTGTATGGTTCAATATCTGCCGGATGGTAATCTGTTTACCATCATATCCGTTTCCTTGAATGACACCAGGCAACCATTTTTCGATGGAGTCGTCTAGATTCAAGCGGTTCTCTCCAGCTAATTGAAGTACAACCGTTGCGGTGAACGTCTTCGTCACGCTACCAATGCGAAAGCGAAAATCTGTTTTCATTGGTTGCTTGGTGCTCAGATTCGCTACCCCAGCGGCATAACCCCACGTTTTACCATCCTCGGAAGTTTTAGCAAGTATCCCCGGGAATCCAAGTTGCAATGTATCCCGCATTGCTTGCTTGACGGAATTATGATCTCGTTGAGTGCTTGTTTGTAACGAACTAGATACATTTTGAGTGGGCTCTACTTTTGCAATTGAGGTTGGCGATGTGTATAGCAGGGAACTTCCAGTTATCAACAGGGCGAGACTTGCAAATGTAATTTGACTACGTATTTTCATAAGGCATTCCTCTCCTCTATTAATATTGTATAGGTGGTTGCTTGTTGTTCCATATTAATCACACAGCTATACTTTGCACAAAATGACTATCCTCGCCTTCGTCTGCTTCGTCTTGATACTCATCATTCTCATCTTGATTTTCAATGTGCTTTTTTATAAGGAATTGTTCCATTTCCTCTACATATGACTTAAGGTTACCTTATTTTACCATAAACACCCAATAATTAGATTTAAATATCATTTTTCTATTCTCGTGGTTTAGTATTCATTGCACAGTTCGAATAAAATATGGCTTGATGAACTATCCTGCCCCGTTATTGCCATAAAAAAAAAAGCTGCCTTAAAGACAGCCCCGATCTTCAGCTAACGCACCCGTTAGTTTAAGAACAATCCTTCACAAACTAACGCAACACATTAGAAAAGGCCCATTTGTGAAGTGAACCCAAAAAGTTAGACACTTTATTTAATTAGGCAACCTTGAAGGCATGAACCCGGTAATCTACTGGGCTCATGCCTTTTAGTTTTACTTTGATTCGTCGGTGATTGTAATAATGGATATAATCTTCCAGTTCTTTTTTGAAATGCTCCATGCTGTCGAACTTCTGTAAATAAAGTAATTCCGATTTCAGTAAGCCAAAGAAGTTTTCTATGACGGCATTGTCTAAACAATTTCCTTTGCGGGACATGCTTTGTATAATGTTATGTCTTTTCAAATCATGTGAGTATTGTTTCATCTGGTAATGCCAGCCCTGATCTGAATGGAGAACGGGGGAATCTTTCGATTCCAATCGCATAAAGGCTTGGTCTAGCATCTTGGAGACTAAGGGATAAACAGGACGTGATTCGATATTGTAAGCAATGATCTCTCCATTAAATAAATCTAGAATGGGCGATAAATACAACTTCTCACCGTGTAAATGAAATTCAGTTACGTCCGTAACCCATTTTTGATTTGGCTTTGTTGCCTTAAAATTACGATTGAGGATATTAGGCGCAACCTTTCCAATCTTGCCTTTGTATGAACGGTATTTCTTCATACGGACCAGACACTTTAGTCCCAACTCCTTCATCAATCGAAGGACCGTTTTATGGTTCATTGAAATCCCTCTATTACGTAATTCCAATGTAATGCGTCGATACCCATATCTCCCTTTATTCGTATGAAATATCTCCTGAATAACTGGCTTTATTTCTTCGTATTTATCCTGACGCCCGAAGGCGTTTATCCAATAATAATAGGTACTCCTTGCCAGATTTGCGACGGACAGAAGTAGCTTTAAATTAAAATCTCCCCTTAGCTCATGTACTACTTTCGCTTTTTGCGTTCGGACGCTTCGCTTTCTTGAACTAAGGCTCTCAACTTTTTTAAATATGCATTCTCTGCACGTAATCTTTCATTTTCAGCCTGTAACGCCTCTAATGACCCTTCTACTGGTTTTTTCTCCGTTTCTTTTTTCATGGATGGACGCCCCTTTTTCTTCGTTTCAAGAGCGTCAACTCCGTACTCCTCCAATTGCTTTAGCCAATTAGTAATGGTAGAAGGAGAAGCAATGTTATACACAGCAGCTGCATGGGTACTAGACACTCCAAAATCGTTCATATAGTTTAGTACATCCATCTTAAAGCTAATATCATAATTTGTATAGGTAGACATTAGCCCATCTATCCCATGTTCTTTATAATGCGCCACCCATTGCTTTAAAGGAGTCAAACTGATATTAAATTGATTGGCTACAGTTCTAAATGAGTCCATTCCTTCTAAATAAACAAGGACAGCTTTTAATTTCAACTCTAATGAATATTTTGTCATAAAAAAAGCACCTCCAATTGTTAGATGGTGTCTAACAATTGGGGTGCAGTTCATTTGACGGCCTTTTTATGGAGGTAACGCGGCGTTAATTCAATAAGAACAATTCAAGAAAATAAAATATTTACTGTTATTATTCCTATAAGGACCATATATCACAAAGCAATTCTCAGTTACCTGTTGGCACTTCTTTCATTTTTTAACCCTATAATAATTAAAATCAACATTACTAAAATTACAATTATTGAGTTGTTGACATTGTCCAAACGCAATATAAAATAGCTAACTCCCATTAAAGAGAAAAGAATAAAGAGGAAAATTGGTATATCGAGTTTTTTTATAAATAACACCTCAGATTTAATTTATTGTCTAAATTAATATGATAGATTAACTTCTTTATAAAAAAGTTTAATCATTTTTAAAATTCTTGTGTTCGTCAATTAATATCATGTAACTTCATTTTTTCTAATTCTTTCTTTCTTTTATTTTTTAGAGATTCTCTTCCCTGAGCCCAGCCTCCCAATAAAATTATCAATCCAGCAAATGCAACAAAAATAGTGTGAAAAGGATGTCCATTATCCATTCTATTGGACAACCATTCAAAAATAAAAACTAAATACAGAATAGGTAAAATTGCTCCCCAGTAAACATTGGTTCTTCTAGATAAAAAAAATTGAACCCCTAATATTCCAAAGGCTATTAACCATTTATAAACTTCATCCATTATTCATCATTCCTTTCGTTTTTATATTTATCAATAATCAATTTTGCCGTTTCTAAACTCATCCGTTCATCAATAACAAAATTTTTAATCATATTTACAAATTCTACATCTTCTGTTTTGCTATTCAGTTCAATTTTTTTAATTAATGTATCCAACTTAGCCCTTACTGTCGGATTTAGAAAGAGAACGTATACTCCAAACTCTTGAAAAAACATATAGAAATAAAAGCATCACTGCAAAAGAATTAGGAATGTCTAGAGCTACTCTTTATAAAAAAATGAAGAAATACGGAATTGATTTTACCAAATAAAGTATCTTACCCTTTTATTAACACTAGGTTAATAACAATATTTTAGTTATGAATCCGGAAAAAAATAAGGTGTTCATCAATATTAATTTTTGTTACACTTAAAAAAATTATGAAATTTTGGTAACGAGGTGACTAAGATGTTTTGGACTCCATTATTTGAAAACGATGTACCAACAGTACTCTCCCACTCTTAACGGAGAGAACTTTAGAATAGCTATTTCTCTCCGTTAAGGCATAACAAGCCTAAAAATAAATACGGAGGGTACAAACATGAAAAATACACTAATTGGTTCTTTATTTTTAATATTAGCTTCAAGTATTTGGGGAGGTATGTATGTTGTCGTTAAAGTAGTAGTGGCAGTCATACCACCATTAGAACTTGTGTGGATGCGTTATCTTATAGCACTTGTTGCGTTAGTAATCATTGGATTTGTGACTAAACAAAATTGGAGAATTAGAAGACAGCATTTTGGAATTATAATTGCCATTGCAATTATAGGATACGTCATTTCCATTGTTACTCAAGAAACAGGTACAATGCTTTCTACTGCACAGATGGGGGCTATTATCACTTCTACGACACCTGCATTCATGGTTTTGTTTGCTAGTATAATTCTTAAAGAACGTTTAACTTTTAAGAAAGCTATTTCTGTTAGTTTAGCCACTATCGGTGTCATTACTATCGTTGGAATTGACGATATTAATATGTCTAGTTTGCTAGGAGGAGTCTCTCTTATTATAGCTGCATTGACATGGGCTTTAATGTCAGTACTTATAAAACGCTTGCCTGGTGACTATTCACAACTTGTTGTAAATACCTATGCTACTTTAATTGCTTTTGTTGTTCTAACTCCTTTAGTTATAACAAGATTACCTAAAATAAATATAAATGATTTAATGAATCCTACCATTTTTGGGGGAATAATATATTTAGGGGTAATATCAACAGCTATTGCATTTCTATTATGGAATCGTGGTTTACAAATGCTAAATGCCTCTAGTGGAGGAGTTTTCTTTTTTTTCCAACCCGTTGTTGGAACATTATTAGGTTGGTTGATATTAGGTGAAACGATTAGTATCACTTTTTGGATAGGATCTTTCTTGATTCTGATAGGAGTCTTAATCGTTATTAAAGATAGACAAGAAGAACAAAATCAATCATTATCTCAATAAATACAAAAAAGAATAACATTGGCAACTTTCGACGATTTTCAAAAATTAGATATGCGTGTTGGGGAAATTACAAAAGTAGAAGAATTTCCTAAAGCAAGAAAACCAGCCTATAAATTATGGGTTGATTTTGGAGAAGAAATAGGGATTAAACAAAGTAGCGCTCAAATAACAGATTGCGGTAAGCAAGTAATAGGAGTGGTCAATTTCCCTCCTATTAAAGTTGCTGATTTTAGTTCAGAAGTTTTGGTGATGGGGACTTATTCGGAGCAAGGTGCTGTTCTAATTGAACCTCAACAAAGGGTTAAAAAAGGCGATCGATTAGGATAAGTTCAAAGAACACAAATGATATTACATTTGTGTTCTTTTTTTACCCTTCTTCCTCTATGCTGCCATTATAGCGACATAATAAAAGGAACCCTCCTTTTATTAAAGGAAAGCCCCCGTTAGTTCATTATCAAAGGTTCGTACCCTTCGCGGATTACCATTTAATCATTTTCATTTGTTCGATTGAACGATTCTATAAAATAAATTGTGTAAACATACCAGCGATGTGAGTAGTACAAACTGGACATGCGTTAAGCTGAATGCCGACAGCTCGGATCACTCTTTTCTGGTCGAACCTAGAACTTCCAAATAGTGCTGATTGTACATAATGCCCAGTATGTTCCCAAAGGGATCAACCACAGAGGCAGTAATGAACCCCTCACCGCGAACTGTAGGTGCTTCGTGTTCTTTCGCTCCCATGGACAACAGCTTCTCGAAAGTTGCTGTCACATCATCGACGTGCCAGTACACGACAGCACCACCGGCCTGGCCGGTCGACGAACCATCGGGCGCGTAGCGGCTATCGATCAGGCCAAGCTCGTGCTGGTAGTCGCCGAGGCGAAACTCGGCATATCCTGGGCGTTCGAAGTATGGGTCGATACCCAACAGCTCGGCGTACCACTTCTTTGCCGCCACTAGATCAGCCGCCCAAAAACTGACGGTGGTTAGTCCTCGTAATGTCTTTTGGTCGCTCATATTCGATTTCCTCCTCAATGTCGAGTATGTAACTGTTCTTTAAAATTCAGGGTCGCCGGGTTATTTCCTGGTTGTTGTTCCAAAAGCTAATGTAAACGTCTAATGCTGACAACAGTATGTCAGTGGAGATGAATATTTTTTCAAAGGTGCTTTGAACATTTATTCCTTTGATTAATTTCGATTTCCTTACGAATGATCCCTTCCCTTATTCAAGAAAATGGCCCAATTGTTGAAGTAACCTAATTTTAGCTCCATAAAAAATGAGCTGTCGGAGCAACTCCCTTATGGAAGTAAAGCACCCGTTAGCTCAATATGAATATTTACTTTAGTATGCTGGCTCCCCGTTTTCAGTGTCAAATCCCATTCCCCTTAGCAACTGCTGGGTATAAGCTAAACTTTCCTCTGTCTTCTGCTGCCAGTCGATAACGGTATCCATGAACTCTTTATATTCACTTGGAGCATTTTCCCTCATAACCCTTAACCATTTCGTTACTTCCTTGTCTTGCTTCAACCCATTATTAACACATGCAACCAGGGCTTTAATAATGGATTCATGGTATTCACCACTCTGCAATCGTTTTGCGCAGCCTAATGCTGTAACCCGGTGATAGGAGGCTGGAATAAGATGATTATGCATTTCTGCGTGTCCTTTTAAATTTTTAGTGACAGGGATATGAAATAATTGCGTCGTCATTGAACAAACCATTTGTTCGCCGTTCAGACTGTAGTTTAAATATTCCAATACAGTAGACCAGTCTTGCCGGTAGGGAAAATAATAGCTCAATACATTCACCCACTTGTAAAAATTCTAAAATATTCTATGTATCATTTATATTTTGGTCTACCCTTGTTCAGCACTCGTGCCCGTTAATTCATTCAAAAAACCTATATTTTTTGTAAACTAAATTCCTTTATTCAACTAGCCTGCCTCGATAGTTCCATAAAGAAAAAGCTGACTTAAAGACAGCTCTAATCTTCAGCTAACACACCCAATAGTTCTATAAGCTCTATATATAATTTTATTAAAGTCCTCCATCTAAACCGTCACTTTTATGAAATACCCCTTCTTAATCGATTTCTTCTCTTCCATAAAAAATAAATGAATATTGAAAGGACAAATAAACTCGTAATCACATAAATACTGTATGTTGACATATATAGTTCAACATTGTTCCAATTTTCCCCTAATATTCTTCCTAATGTGATAAAAGTAAAACTCCATATTAATGCACCAGTATAGGCGTAAACAATAAATTTTCTAAAAGAGAAGCGATTGACAGATGCTATATACGCTGTAAGGTGCCGTACCCCAGGTATAAAATAACCAAATAATAAAAGATAGGGTCCAAATTTCTTGAATAATTTCTTTGTTATATTAATTTTTTGTTCGGTTATGTGAAGTTTTGGTCCAAACTTTTCTAATAAAGGCAACCCAAATTTATAACCAATGAAGTAGCTAAGCGAAATCCCCCCTGTTGCTCCTGCAAAGGCACTTACTATTGAAATTAAGTAAGATAATTTACCCTGAAACACATTGTAACCAATATATGTAAGAAGAACCTCGTCGGGTACAGGAAGTCCTACAATACCTCCGATTAAAGCAAATATTATTCCGACGTACCCATAATGTTCTAGAAGGTAAGCAACTTGATTTTCCACTTTCTCACTCCAACCTTTAGGTAATGTCTAACAATCATTTCTGATTATTTACTATCAGCAGTATTTAAATAATAAAGGCTGTTTTCGCTTACTTTGTTGCTATTTTCCAAGTAAAGCGGTGTGGTTGATTTCCCCTTCAGATGCTCGCTTTCCGCGGGCGGGCGGTGAGCCTCCTCGTCGTAAACGCCTGTGGGGTCTCACCTGACCCGCTGCTCCCGCAGGAGTCTCGCACTTGCGCTCCAATCAACCTTAAATCGTTTCGTTTTAAAAACAACAATCTTTACGAAAAGAGCCATAATAAAAAAAGGAAATTCACTCTTCATTGGGGATGATACCTTTAACAATATTAAAGGTATCATCCCCAATTTTTGATTTTCTTATTGCACTATCCTGCCCCTTTAGTTTAATTACGCTCGCGCGCGGAAAGTAAGTGCAATGCCTTATCAGCTTCCCGACCCAACTTGGTACTAATAGACGGTTCTAATCATATTCTTATAAGAAAACGATAAGAAGGGGTGCAAAGTCAGTTGATAAAAGTTAAGGTTGGTTTACGGCCCATTGTAAGTAAGATAAATTTACCTACTGTTTTAAAGACAACCATACTTCCAGGTGACTCAATTGAAAGATTATTTATTGCAACCCAGGTAGGAGAGATCTTTTACATAGGAAACGGAGTTATAAGGACTTTTTTGGATATTCGCCCGCGAATTTTAAAATTAGGTACTTCTGAACAAGGTGTTTCAGGTAGGGGATATGATGAACGGGGATTGCTGGGGCTAGCGTTTCATCCAGAATTTTATTATAACGGTCTGTTTTATCTTCATTATTCAGTAGCTGGAACACAAGGTCCAGGGGCCCTTACTGAACATTTTAGGCCTAACCCGTGCGATCCCAAAACTTTAAACCTAAAGTGGATAAATAGAGAAACTCAATATGATCATATTAATACAGTTGAAGAATGGATTTTACAATCGAATGGTCAACCTCAAAAACGACGGACATTACTTAACATAAGAAGACCATTTTTTAATCATAATGGTGTCAATAGCTTAAACTTTTCACCTGAAACCGGAAAACTTATTTTAACAACCGGTGATGGCGGAGCAGGCTATGATCCATTTAATTTAAGTCAAGATGATATGGAGATAGCTGGTAAAATAATTGAAATCGATGTAGATAAGAGCATATCCTTCAATAATCCACCCATTGTTACACGTTTTAATGAACTTCCTCTGCCTATTCAGGAAACGCTTACGGTCATTGCAAAAGGGGTTCGCAATATACCAGGCATTTCATTTCAAAGGTTTTATAATCAGTATATCAAATATGTGGGGGGTGTCGGACAGGATTTGGTTGAGTCGATTTTTTCATTCGTTCATTATAAACCAATACCGGTTACTCAGATTGTTCAAGCTTCTTTCATGAATTCTGAAACTGACAAAGAGGGATTCATTAACTTTGGCTGGCGAGGCTGGGAAGGTGCTTTTCCTACTTCGATTATAAGAGGATGCAATGAAAATAATAATTTGGATGAGAAAACAATTGCTTATTACAATGAAGCAGTAGCACTTTCAGCGAGTCGTCTTCAGCCTCTAACCAGTTATTTTCATAAAGAAACCAGACCCGATAAGTTTGGAGGAACTGCACTTACAGGAGTGCAGGCCTATATGGGGAATACAATTCCTGGTTTAACAGGAAGCGTTGTGTTTACCGATCTTGCCCGGAAAGATTCTCAACCCCAGGTTAGAGGGGCTTTAGCTTATACCACCGTAAGACCAAATGGTGAACAAAATGATTTTAGTGTGATACAAACCGATTATGATTTTGGGTCCCAATCAGCCTATTATGTTAGTTTGGGAACGAACCTGAATCAAACCAGCTTATATTTAGCGGTTTATGGCTCTATGAAAGTGACTGATTTTAACCAAGGCACTGTTTTTGAAATAGTTCCATGAATCATCACAGTAAATCTCTTACATGGATTTTAGAACCATGTGATGGAGAATTATTAAATTAGGCTGTTTTCGCATACTTTGTTGCTATTTACCAAGTAATGTGGTGTGGTTGATTTTCCCTCCAGATGCTTTTTTTCCGCGGGGCGGGCGGTGAGCCTCCTCGTAAACACCTGTGGGGTCTCACCTCTCCCGCTGCTCCCGCAGGAGTCTCGACTTCCACTCCAATCAACCTTAAATCGTTTCGTTTTAAAAACAACAATCTTAACGAAAAGAGCCTTAAATTATAATCATTTTTAACCTTTTAAACATGATTAAAGCAATTTCAACCCATAACCAGCTATAAATGAAGGCAAATAAAAAGCAAGTTGTAAGAAATGAAAAGGAAACAGAGACGGCTGGACCTAATACCGGAAAGTGAAAAATAAATATTAGACCCATAATTCCTAACATTAAAAGAATGGCACCAGTAGCAATAATACTTAACCTCTTTCTAAAAAGGTGAAAAGATGCCCCTATGCCAAGTCCTAACAATCCTGTTGTAAAAGGAAATACAATTAGTTCAGTTGGCTGCAGGATGAATAACAGCATCATTGTCAGAAAGTAGGACATTGCCCCAAATGGAATGGAAAACATGGAACATAACAGGATAGGTGCAGTGGCCAGCGGACTTATAAAATATCCTACCCCTGGTAAAACTCCGGCAGACTGCAGAATGGCAGCAATACAGGAAAAAATAGATACTTGAATAAGCTTCATCGTTTTTTTATGTTTATTGAATATTAATTGAGATAAACGAGCCTCATCAGAAATAGGTTTTAAAAAATACACCTTTCCACCTCATTTTAAATGGTTTATACGTTACCACACATTATATTTACCATTTATTGGAGGTGGAACAATTATTAATGATCCAAGCATCAATATCCTCTGTAATGAAAAATAAGCTTAATAAAAACTCCCTCTAAACCTTAATCGATAATACAAAGTAGAGAAGTCCGTTCGGGAGGCAGTAAGTAATTTCCTTTGCCTATAAAAAAAACAAGGCCTTATCGGCCCTGCATTTTATTCGACTATTACTTTCCCAACCATTCCCTCCTGGAAATGGTACCGGCATATCAGTTCATATGTACCGGGCTGTTTCGGATTCACGGTAATGTTTTTTTCTTCACCTGGCTGAACCTCAACGTCAATTCCGAGCTTTTCCAGTGTGAAGGTGTGCTCTTTACTGCCTTTGTTTTTCAATATCATCGTTGTGGCTGTTCCACTCGGAATGGTGATGACTTTCGGATTAAAGAAATCATCCTTCAACTCGACCTCAATCGATTTTCCCGTCTCCATAGGCTGTGTCACAACACCGGATTCGGCAAATACGCCGAGTGAGCCTAGTGTTGTCACAACCACAAACATTGCAAGCACAACGACCAATCGTGTTACCCACTTTTTCACAGACATTCGCAATCCCTCCTTTCCTTTATTTTTTTCTAATTCATAAAATATTATTACTATAGATTTGGTTGCGTACTTTCAGATAGTAACTTTTTATCTGAAACAGTGAAAAGAAAAAGAGCGACTCTAATGACGATCTTCTGGTATCTATTCTTATGCAACAAAAAAGAGCTGCCAAAGCAACTCCCTACCTTTTATTTCTCGTTTAAGCCAATCTTGAGTAACTGAATTTATTTTTTGGTAATACTTCCTCAAAAGCCACTTATGCAAATCCTTGTATGATCCCCTTCATTCTTTCAATGAATGGTGAGAATTTTCATGGGGATACTTCTGTTGGATATAGCTTATAAGTGCAGTGACAACTTGTGGACCGGATTCTACGAGCCTACCTTGTTCAAATGCAGTGAAGTTATCACCGCCTGAAGCTAAATAATTACTAACCGCTACTTCATATTCGTTGTTTGGCTGAATCTCTTGACCCTTCATGTCTTTTAGCGCAACAATGCGGTTGCCAATTGGAGCATTGGGGTCCCAATTATACGTTAAACCAACCGTTTGTAACCTATTTTCATAATCTTTCGCCCACTGCTGTTCTAGAGCAAGCTTTATTTGGTCTCCTGTTAAGATTAACTTACTGACATTATGTCCCATAGGCAAGTCTGTATAAAGGTCTTCTACAGTGATTTCCCCTTTTTTTAAATTTTTCCGCATTTCTCCTTGATGGACAAAAGCTATATCTACCCCCATGGCTTCCCGCTCAGATTCTGCAATCATTTTCGCTAATGGGGATTCACCGTTTGCATCTTGATTTCGTGTTATTTCTTCAGGCATTTCTCCTATTATCTGATCAAAATAGCACCCCAATCTTTTTCTATATTTATTTTGAAGAGCAACCGTTTCTTTATCTGGTTTTATATGATGATGTGAAGTGACTATAATCTTTGCTTGTTTCTTAACAATATTTTTAGTATGTGGGTCAATTTCAAGATTCACTTGAGAAAAGGCTTTCCCATTGGAATAAGCTTGAACGATCAGCTTACCGGCTACAACGGTATTGGCATATTCATGGCTGTGACCGGCAAACATGACATCGACCTCATCATCGATTTTGGGAGCCATCTCCACTAAAGCTCCACTGGAATTTGCTCCTGCCTTATCTGATTTAGCTGAATCATGTGCCAGAACAACAATCACTTTGATCCCTTTTTCCTTTAAAAGCTTAACGGTTCGGTTAATAGCTGAAACTTCATCCGTAATTTCTACTTCTTTTCGATTTTCAGGGGCCACATACAGGTTGGTCTCTTTTGTGACCACACCGATAAATCCAATATTAATCCCGTCAATTTGTTTAATAACATACGGTGGTAACAAGGGAGTACCCGACTTTCTATCGATGATATTTGCAGAACTGTAAGAAGTATTGGCACCTTGAAAATAACCTGTTTTTTTGTTGAATCCTCCATGAATAAGACGTTTCATTTCATTTACGCCTTGGTCCAATTCATGATTTCCAGGTGTCCCGACATCAAAGTGCAGGAGGTTTAAAAATTCAATCGTGGGTTCGTCTTGAAATTGAGAAGAGATTGGAGGACTTCCTCCTACCATATCACCAGCATGAACAAGCAGTGTATTCGGGTTTTCTTGTTTATATTTTTTTAAATAGGCAGCCAGATATTCAGCACCGCCTGCAGTGGTCCCTGAAACCATTTGATATTTGTTCAGCTGGCCGTGAAAATCATTAACGCCTAACAATTGTACTTGGATGTTGCGGTTGGATGTGGAACGATTCGTTGTGGAATGTTTGGATGAGTGTGCTGTGATTTTAAAAGTTACTAAAATGATGATAAATACCAAGATGAACAAAGAAGTTATGGCCTGAAATTTTGACAACTTCCGATCCCTCCCCCTGGATGTAAATTAAGAATAACTCTGGAATTTTATATCCGTATAAAGGGACCGTGATTTTTTGTTATGTTTTAAATAATAATTATTAAATTAACCCAGTACATGCATATCTTTTTAAAAATGCCCATACGGCTTTACATTTAGAAATCTGTTAAGATTTTGACTAAATTATTTAAAAAGGGATCCAATTTTTCTTCCATTGACACGATAGAGAAAAAACGTTGCTGCTAATTACAGTTAGTATTGAAATCTGCTCCGTTAGTAATAGAAGTTCAACAAAAAGAGTGTAAATCCTTATTGGATCAACACTCTCGTTAGCGCAGTAACATTCAACGTTATTTTTTTAGGTTTGCCTTCATTAAAGAGGAAATTTTTTGCTCATCTGTATTTTGGATCTGTTCCAGTTGATTGATAACCAGCTCTTGTCGATGTAATGAATGGTTTTGACTTAACTTCGCTTTCCCCTCCATTTTGTTGATTTTAATTTTGAAGCCTTGAATGCCTTTGTTCATCCCAGCGAGAAAGTCAGCATCTAAATCTTGCAAATTGTATGAACTATCAGGGGCTTCATACTTGAATACCATGTCATGCAAGGTATCCGTTAACTCCTGTTCATCCTCAATAAGCTCGACTTCGCCGTATACATGAACAGTCACATAATTCCAAGTTGGTACAGCTTGGTTCGTCTCATACCAAGAAGAGGAGATATAACAGTGAGGACCATGAAAGACTGCTAAGACAGTTTGATTTTCAATATCTTTCCATTGAGGGTTCGGACGAGCAAAATGACCATACAAATAGGTTTTCTCCTTATTCAACAGCAGTGGTAAATGTGTAGCAAAAGGCATGCCTTCATGCATTGAACACAATGTTGCAAAACCATTCTCCTGTATTACATCGTAGGCTGCTTCTAATTCTTTTATTTCAAATTGCTTAGGGATATACATAAAAAATCTCCTTTCATCCGTCAATATTATTCCATTCACAATCATAGCGACTTTTACTAAGTGTCCATCACCATTTCTACTCGTGAACCTCATCTGTAAAATATGGTAATATACAAACTGACATATAAAAAGGTACAATTCTAAATAAATAGACATGTCAAAGGAGATCGTAAATGATAAATGCCATTTTTGCTTTTAAGGAGGATTCCCCCAGATACAAACAAATTTACGAGCAGTTTAAGTCATTTATTGAAAGGGGTGACTTACTTGCCGATGAACAATTGCCCTCCATCCGCCAACTGGCAGATTCCCTTCAAGTAAGTCGCAATACGACATTAATGGCTTATGATCAACTTGTAGCTGAAGGCTATATTCGTGGAGAAGGGAGAAAGGGTTATTTTGTAAATGAATTAGAGCCACTTTTATCCCAAGAAGAGTTAATTCCTCATAATAAAACGCAAAGGGAGCCAGCGACACCTACCCTTATTGATTTCCGGGCTGGTGCCGTAGATCAAGCACAATTCCCTCTGAAAATTTGGAGGAGGATTGCCAATCAAGTATTAACATTACAGGAGAGTTATCAATATGGGGAACCCTTTGGTGAGGTGTGCCTACGTGAACAAATTGCCACATACTTACTCCAATCCCGTGGGGTGAAAACAGATGCGAATGCCATCATTATCGGCAGCAGTACCCAACAAATGCTTATCAATCTTGGACATATACTGAAGGGTGATTTTCCAAGCATTACAGTAGAAGACCCTGGATATGATGGCGCTAGGGAAGCTTTTCAATTCCATTGTTTTACGATTGAGACTTTACCAGTTTATGAGACAGGTGCTGATTTTTCGCAATTGGAACAAATCAAATCACGTTTAATCTATGTAACCCCTTCCCATCACAGTCCATATGGGGTAAGCATGTCCATTCAACAACGGCAAACGCTTATTCATTGGGCTAACAAGATGCAAGGGTATATTATCGAAGACGATTATGATAGTGAATTTCGCTATACGCAGCAACCATTTCCCGCTCTCGCTTCCATTGATTCTGCAAGAGTCATTTATCTAGGGAATTTCTCGAAGTCCTTTCTTCCAGGAATTCGGTTAAGTTATATGGTGTTGCCAGAGCCACTTTTAACCCATTATAAAAATCAATTTCTTCATTTCGAAAGTACCACTTCACTTCCAAGCCAGCTCGCAATGGCTAAATTTATGGAAGAGGGAGAATGGAATCGCCATATTAAACGTATGCGTCTTGTTTATAAACGAAAAATGCAGCACTTGGCATCAATATTAAAAAAGCAATTCGATCAAAATATATCCATTATCGGTAAGCAGTCAGGTTTGTATGTATTAATCAAAGTACACCTGGAACGTTCAGAAGATTGGCTAATAGAGCGAGCTTCCTTTCATGGTGTTAAAGTGTACCCCACCTCACTCTACTTCATTAAAAATAATACCGCTGAACCAATTATCAAACTTGGCTTCAGTAATCTTTCTTGTGAGGAAATCGAGCTTGGCGTGGAACTCCTAAAAAAGGCTTGGTTATAAAAAACACACCGTAATCGCAGCTTATATCAAATACTGGCGGGGCAGATCTTGACTTTCAAAACACAGGTCCTCATTCCACTGACATGCCCCGTCAGCTCCATTAGAAAAGAGCTGATCGTCACAGCTCCCTAATGAACCAACAACCCTGTACTTTATATACAATCCTTTACAAACTGAAGAGAAGCTGCCAATATGACAGCTCCGTTCCGTTCTTTAATTCTTGCATTTGAGGGTGAAATAAAAGTGGGCTTATCAAAATAGTTCACCCTTCCAAAACAAGTTATAGAAGTGCTTTGGTCATTATAAAGTCTATTTGTTCTTCATCACCCATATAAAAAGAATGGGCACCAGTTTGAACAAACCCCAGTTTCTTATAAAAGGCAATAGCATTTTCATTTTTTTCCCATACTCCGAGCCAGATTTTCTTTTTATTACGTTCCTTCGCAATTTCCATAGCTTTATTTAGCAGATATTTACCAAGCCCATGTTTTTGAAATTTGTTCTTTATATAAATCCTCTCGATTTCAAGTGATTCATCACCCATTTCCTCAGTCTGTGCATCATTCGTATTGACCTTTAAATATCCAGCTACTTGATCATTAAAATAAACAAAAAAGAATTGCGAAGAAATATTGGATAATTCTTTTTCTAATTGTTTTAAGTTAAATGCCCTTTCCAAATAGGCATTCATATTTTCGGCTGAATTCTGATCCTTAAATGTCTCATCAAATGTTTCATAACTAATTTCTTGAAGTTCGCGTGAATCTTCAAGGGTACACTTTTTAATATTTTTAGTCGTCATTTAAATATGTCGCTCCTTCATATAATCAATAATTTCTCTTGTTTTCCTTTTTAACAAATTCCATATTCTTTAAATTCTATATTACTTATAGAATCTAATGCTCTTGCTATCATTCCAATTTCACGATGAATTTCTTCATGATTAACTCCTTAGCTTAGATTTTTGTTGTAAATGCAATAAAAATGACATATATTAAATGTAACCTTACTTTGTTGCATTTGCAATAAAAAATACATTAAAGGGGTCGAGCAAAGTGAAATATGTTTTTTATGTATTAGGAATTTTACTATTAACTCTTGGTATTTGTTTCACTATACAATCAGACCTTGGAACTTCACCTTTTGATGCACTTTTAGTAGGCCTGTCCATGAATGTGGGGCTTACTGTCGGAAGTTGGGAAATCATAATGGCTTTAATATTGATATGTTGTAATTCATTTTTAAAAAGGCAAAGACCAGAAGTTTTGGGGTTGTTAACAGCATTTATAACGGGTATTGGTATTGATATGTGGCTTTTTTTATTGCACAATTTGATAACACCTGAACTATGGTACAGCAAAGTTGTTTGTTTTGGAATCGGCTTGGTTGTTATAGGATTAGGAACTGCAACATATTTACACACAAATTTTGCACCGATTCCAGTTGACCGATTAACATTAATCATACAAGAATTAACTAGAACAAATATATTTTTTTCAAGAACCTTCATTTACCTCGGATTCTTGCTAATGGCAATGGTCCTAAATGGGCCAGTTGGCGTTGGAACTTTATTAACCGTTTGTTTAGGCGGGCTAATGCTAAATTTCTTCATGCCACTTACTGAAAAAGTATTAGACCGCATATTAACAAACTCTAGTCCATCACCAAATTATGATAAAGATAAAAACCATTCAATATAGAGTTCAACTATCCTGCCCCGATAGTAGCATAAAGAAAAAGCTGCCTTAAAGACAGTTCCGATCATAATCTAATGTAAAAAATTGAAGCTTGCTTTTTATTTAATATGGTCTTTTTCCTCATTGTTTAATTTTCATGGTAGTGTATCATATCTGTCCCTCATAGCCCAAGGAGCAAAAAAAGCCTAATTAACTCAAAATTGTGCCAAATAATCAATCACTTGGTCCACTCCTGATTGTTTTCCCTTTCATATGTTATTAAAGTAAGACAAGCTATTGAAAGGGGGATGTAATGATGTCAAGTCGAAATTCATCGAGTCGTCAATCCAGTTCATCTCGTAGAAACAGGTGTAATGGATGTGTATGTAATACATTACGCCGTTTGCGTCCTGGTACAGAAGTAGACGTTTTTTTATCTGGAGGCACAGTTCTTGAAGATGTTATCTTCCGTGCCTTTGACAACAATACTTGTTGTGCCCGATTCAGAGACGAAGAGACCGAGCCTGGTACTGTCATTTTTGTTGACTGCCGAGACATCCAAGCCCTTCGCATCGAGTAATAACATTTAGGGGGATCCTTCATTTTTGAAGGATCTTCTTTTATTTAAAGACACTCCCCCTTTAGTTCCATAAGAAAAAGAGCTGCTGAACAGCTCCTGATATTGAAGTATGCACCCGTTTGTTGAAGATGCTTATTATCGGTAATTATTGTGAACAGGTTCAAACAATTCTTCATTAGAATTTCTAACAAGTGAAAAATTGTCTACATTATAGTGACCGTGAAGGGTTTCATTGTGATGAAGGATTATTTGTTTTGCAGATAAGTTTTTGGAATCAGAAGTAGAATGTCCATCACCAACTAATGTCACATCAAAATGATTGATTGTTGCTGTTCTAACAGCTGTATCAATACAATGTTCCGTCTTACATCCCATTATTACAATATGATCTACATTGTTTTTACTTAAATGTTCGAGTAATGGAGTGCCATAAAATGAATTTGTGGCAGCTTTATCAAATATGATAGCAGTTGATGGTACTTTAATATCCTTGTGTATCTGGAATCCGGGGCCTTCTCCATTTGAAACATCTAAATCTCTTATAAAAACAACGGAGATACTTTCATTTATCGCTTTATCAATTACAGTATTAATGTTACTAACGATTTTTTCTTTCTCAAAGACTCCTTGTCCTTCTTTATTACCTTCTATTAATTCCTGTTGAGCATCGATTATCAGTAATGTTTGTTTCAATATTTTCCCCCCCTAAAGTTATTAGCAGTTAATTTTTTCCTTTTTTCATTAAATATCTTAAAGTATTTTAAGCAATTCTTAATAAGCTCTTTATATTTTCGTCAAAAGATTTACTAATACCTTCTTGAACTATCCTGCCCCGATAGAAGCATAAAGAAAAAGCTGTCTTAAAGACAGCTCCGATCTTCACAAACTGATATTGCTTAACAAAACTGACCTGCAGCAGAACATCGAAAAGGCGATTTCTAATTGAAGGATTACACCCAATATATAGAAATCGACTAAATTAATATCTATTTGAATTATTTATTGGAATGAGAGGAAAGACCCCGACCTATAAGGTTTGCAGAAACAGGCTTTTTCCCTAATTCCCTTGCCCAAATTGATAATTGCCCTATATGGTGAATTTCGTGAGCAATAGTATGTCGCATTATTTCACCCCAAGTATCCGTCACAATTCTTCCATCTTGCAAGGTATCATAAAATAATTGATTTTCCATACTAGCATCCCAGTTGTTCACAAAGTTTTCCACTTCTAAATGAAATTCAGCGTCCAATTTTCGAACTTTGTTCAAGCTTTTATAACTATCGAAACTCTCCTGAAAGTCAGTTTTCCCTTGTAAGAGACGTATCCAGCTCCATTCGACATCAACAATATGGAAAAGTGTATGCAATATACTACCCATTCCACCCGTTCGGTTCCGCAGAAGTTCTTCTTCACTTAACTCTTCACACCAACGATACCAGTCTTCTCTTACCATCCAGTTATATCTAAAAAAAGTTTGCAAAAATGCCCCTCCCCATTTAGAAAATAATTTAACTGTTAAATTACTTTTAGAGCAATTCTAAACATTGTTAAATATTACTATTTATACAAATATAGGTTGAAATCCTTTTTCAACACTCCTGCCCCTTTAGTTCATTAAGAAAAGCGATTCTTGAATAACTCAAGATTAGCTATAAATTCATTCATTTAAAAATCTATAGGACTTTGATATTTAATAATCTTGTTTTAGAGACCATACCAGCACTTTCTAACGTTTGTTTCGGGGGAGCGTTATAATACCAACAACCGCAAATCGGATTTAGATTATTGTCATAACACCATTCCTTTAAATGATGTATGATCGTTCTGCCAATTCCTTTTTTTCTGTATTGTTCATTTGTAAACATGCCGATATTTCCATATTTGTCGAGTAACTTACTTGTTTCTATAATCCCTATTCCAAGAAGAATACTTCCTTTGGTGTAGGTGAATATTTCCCTATTTTCAATACGTTCCTCCACTTTATCAATGAACTCCTGACATACCTCAGTTATTTTTGGAGCATCGCTAGGAACCGCAGCTCTGAATTCCCCATCTTTAAATAATTTTCCCTTTAGAATTTCCACTTTGTTATCTTGGAAAAAGTAAGCTTGTTTTTCAATCTTATAATCATGATCTAATACCAAACTTAAAAAAAGTTCGTCGCATGTTGGAACCAGTATTGACTGAATTGAATGATGATCCCTAAGAACCTTGTTAAAAATCTCTTGGGATTCATTATAGTATGATAAATCTAAATAAAATTGTGTTAGGTACTGGTTACTATGAATGGCATAATAACCTGCAACTTCAGAGCTGTAATTGATTGTATAAAATACGGAATTGAGAATGTGCTCCTCTAAAAAGGAATCAATAGGAGAACTTAATGTACTAACATATCTTTGGATTAATTCCCCAATATCACTTTGTTTACATATTTTAAAATAAAAACTCATGTTTAGACACCTCATATTTTTGTTGATCTCATTAATCCTCATGTAATATATGTTATAACTCATAAAATAAAGAGAAGCTATCTAATAAATCATCTAGAAGTATTAGTGAGAAATTCTATTTAAGTATCGTGATATCCTTCTCTGACCTCCGAGTTAGTTGGACAACCTTACTTTACAATCTGTCCCTTTAACGTAACAACTCTATTGTTACTCAACAATTCCCTAATCCACCTTTTCATTAAGATGTTGATGTACTTTCCTTTCACTATAAGAAAAGAAACCCCCTTTAGATAACCATTCTAAGGGGCAAGCATCGTAACTTTTTTGCAAACATCGCGACTTTATTCAAAATATCTCATCTTTTTTATAAACATCGTGACTTTATTTTAAATCCACACTATGTACGACTTTAGGTTTCATTTCTTTAGCCATTGCAGGTTTACTATGTAACCGATGTGCGAACAAAAAAGACCTTCAATTGAAGGTCTTACTCATATGAGGAACAATGTGGATAAAGGTCCCTCCGCTAATGTATCAATAAGACCATTTCTCATCATCTGTAACCCACTGATTTTTCTTTAAATCAAAGGATTCATAATCATCGTGAAGAGAAAAGTAGGCTGGCAATGTGATTGCTTGTCCATCTGCTTTTTTCCAGCAATCTGCGACCCAAGTAGCAAACGCTTGTTTTTCTGCAAGGTTAAGTTCCTCTTCATTTTTTTCGTAGAAATCCCAAAAGTCATCTGTTTGATTACCTAAAAGGTGGGTATATCTTACATTTTCAATCATACCCAGACTACCTGCAAAGATAGAAGAATCCTCAATCTCGTTAAAGACTTCATTAGCTTGTCTATCCATTGAGAACATAGTAATGGATAAGTTAAACTCGGAAGGATCTTCTATAAATGCTACAAAATCCAATAATTCCACTTTAGAGTACATGGTGTATTTATGTAACTCCTTTATATTACTGATTAATGTTTCCGATTTTGCTTCAAGGTTTTCTTCGACTGACTTCATATAACTGTCCACCGTATAAAGAGATTTAGTTTCGTCTACTTCTTCTGAAGAGAGCTCTTCAACATCTGTCGGTTCCTCAGCATGTGCACTTTCTTCGACTGGAGCCTTTTTATCTACTGCTTTTTCTTCTTGCATACATGCACCAAGCATTCCAATTGAGATAACACTTGCTGCTAAAATAAAATAATTTCTCATAACAATTTTTCCCCATTTTCTCTCAAATAGTAAATATTAACTAATCTATCTTAATCTAATTGAACTAGAAAAGCACTAGGATTATTCAGAGTACCTAAACAAAAAACTTTAACAAATAGAAAGGGCATGTTTTGAAAAAAGATTATCAAAACATGCCCATATACTACTATTAAATTGGATTATTCTTTTATAAAAACGCTGATCTTTTTTGCCTTCCTTAATAAACTAACGCACCCGTTAGTTTAAGTACACTTCTTCACAAACTTATATTAGTTCGGAACAAAGATTTAAGAATATTATTGATAAATCAGCTCTTTAGTTAATAGAGAAACGTGAACTTAAAAAGTTACCACCAAATATAACGAACACCGTTCTTTACAAACACCGTTCGTTATATTATAAATAGAACAAGACATTTAAATTTAATTTATAGGGGTTGATAATTATGATAATGAAAACAAAAGAAATACAGGAACAACGGATTGCTATTATAGGTGCAGGTCCAGGCGGTCTCACATTAGCTCGCATTTTACAGAAACATGGTGTAAAAACGGTCGTCTATGAAAGAGAAAAGTCTCCAACTAGCCGCCAACAAGGTGGTACATTAGACCTTCATGAGGATTCCGGACAATGGGCGTTAAAAGAAGCTGGATTATTTGAAAAATTCCAAACGCTGGCTCGATATGAAGGAGAGGACTTTCGTCTTGTAGATAAAACGGGTAAAGTCTATTTGGATGAAGTTACAGATAAAAATAATGGAAAGCGTCCTGAAATCGATCGTGAAACACTTCGTGAGTTATTATTAGATTCTGTTGATTCAACTTGTATTCAATGGGGACATAAGTTGACACATGCCGTTCCTTTAGAAAATGGTATACATGAACTTCACTTTGAGAATGGGCATGTTGATACTGTTCATCTTGTGATAGCTGCCGATGGCGCCTTTTCACGTATTCGCCCTCTTGTAACGGATTCCGTACCTGAATATACTGGAATCAGCATGGTTGAGCTAAATATAAAAAATGTAGCAACCTCTCATCCAGGTATTGCTGAGCTTAATGGCAATGGAACATTCTTTGCCATCGCTGATCATAAAAGTATTTTTGCGCAGCTAAATGGAAATGGGAATATTCGTGTATATTTATCATTTAAAGTTGACCACAACTGGCTAGATAATTGTGAAATCCCGTTCAATGAACCTGATAAAGCTAAACAACAGCTCCTTCAGTACTTTAATGATTGGGACGAGTCCCTAAAAGATTATATCCGATTTGCTGATGAAGCTATACTCCCAAGACGTATATATATGTTGCCTATTGGCCTTAAATGGATCCATAAACCAGGTGTAACTCTGATGGGGGATGCGGCACACTTAATGTCGCCTTTTGCCGGAAAAGGCGCAAACATGGCAATGCGGGATGCTGCGGAATTGGCATTGTCAATTGTTACGCATGAGAATGTTGATCAGGCGGTTCAACGATATGAGAAAAAAATGTATGTGTATTCCTCCCAATCAGCCGAAGAGTCAGATGCAAACCTCAAGCTTTGTTTTTCAGATAATGCCACAGCTAAATGGATGGATTTAATGAAACAATATAAATGACACCATTTGATAAAGGAGATTGGAAAAGAATGATGAATAAATCAGAACGCACGATTATTAGCCGTCGTTCGCGGCCTGCTAAGGATCCATTAAGCAAAGATCTTATTGTGAGAACTGCGTTAGAAATTTTAAAGAACCAAGGCCTTTCTGGGCTGAGCATGCGTAAAATTGCCAAAGATTTAGATACGGGACCATCTTCTCTATATGTGTATGTCAAAAACGTTCAAGAGTTAAGAGCGTATGTGTTAGATTATGGACTCGAAAAAGTTGTTTTGTCAGATAACCAAGATGGGCATTGGAAAGATGAGTTATTTGATGTACTAGAATCTTATCAAATGACTCTCTATGAATCACCAGGGATCGCTGAACTTGCTTTAACGACACTTCCAATAGGACCTAACTCGTTAGCAATGATAGAATATATCCTTCAGCGGCTTCATGCGGGTGGAATTCATTCTACTTCAGCAGCGTGGGGAGTAGATCAACTATTTATCTATGCTACTTCAGTGGCATTCGAACAAGCTTCACGTAAACAGGATGGAACTGCAATGGATTCCCTTTACGTTTCTTACCAATCAGTGGATGCTAGGGAATATCCAATAATCTCTAGTTTAAAAGAGGAATTATTCTCCGGAGAACAAGAACGTTTTCGTTGGGGATTAGAAGTGATCCTGCAAGGAATGTTACAAATGCAAAAATAAATGAGAACACAGCACGTTATGAGGTGGTATCTTTGTTTTATTTCTCCTATGCTATTGCACAAAACAGAGCAACCCTTCGAGGACGAAGATATTATAAATTATCAATACCTAAATCGTAAAAAGCCATAAAAATAAAGGGGGATACATATTAGTCTTGTATAATAGGTATCCTTCCTTTTCTTTCCTGTTCCACAATCGCGCCCTAACCCCCCCCCGTTTGTTCATCAAGAAAATCAACAAGATTATTTAACAGTGTCTGTTTCATTAGAAAAAGACTCACAAACGAATCATGAGTCTTTTTTCTCGTATTTTCGTTATTAAGTATTCAGAAATCCATAATTGTTACATCCTTTACAACAGGAGAATCATTTATGCCGCTGATTAGTAAGAATCGCGAATAGTACTTTTGGATGAAACAGATGGAGAGGGCTTCGGATAAGATTCATTACTCTGGCTAATCGACTATATATTTCAGGATCAGAAGATGAAAGCTCATATACCCTTTTGCAGTACCACTGCTTGTATGGCTGAACAAAAGTTCGCTCCCCTTTAATTTCGGGATGACGAAGAACCTCTGTTGTCGCCATCTCCCAAGGAACGTCGATAATCTTAGAAATCCTCTTATGAAATCTTTGACCAAATCCCTTGTCAGCTCTCTTCGTTTGAAAAAGAGAAGATTGCAACTCTAAAGCCTGCACCGCAGCAACAGAAATTCCCTGTCCGAAAAGAGGATCAAAACGGCAATGAGCATCACCAATGATTAAGAACCCTTCCGGAATGTTTTTTGCTAGATCAAAACGGCGTCGTACTTGATAAGGAACCCGATGTATTTTAATCTCGGAAAGAGGCTCTGCTCCCTCAAGAAATCGAAGAACGTCAGGAACAGGAAGTTTTTTAGCGTATGAGATAAATTCCTCATTTGTGTTTGGTGCATGTGCATTAGCATACCCGCTGAACGTGACAGAGAATCGGTTGTCTTCAAGAGTTTGAATATAGGCACCGTAAGGGTTATCGGGAAAGCTCGGTGATATAAGGAGGTTTTGCCATTCGGGATGTTCTTGTTTTTTAAGAGAGTAAAGGCGTGTTGCATAAAACAATTGAATCTTAACTCTTTCTTCCTTCACTTTTACATCAAGTGCTTGTAGCCACTCTATATTCTTAGAGGCAGAACCGCTGGCATCCACTACAAAACTGGCATCCAGTTCTTCTGCCAGACCCGTCTTACAGGAACGTACTCGGACTCCAAGAACGGTATGGTCATGCTTGTTTACTAGCAGCTGCTCTGTTTTTGTTTCATATCGAGTAATAATATTAGGAACTTCTTCAACCCGTCTTTGTAAATGCCATTCAAGCATAGGCCGGCTTTGCTGAATCAGGGTAAACTCTCCAGAAAACCGACTTTTCCAATAACCAAAATGGTGCCACTTCAGATCATTTGTAAAATTAGTGACGATGCTGCCATCTTCTATTAATTGAGACAATATCTCCGGAAACAAAATCTCAATGGCTTCTTCTCCTCTTTTCAATAAAACGTGAGGGTGGTAACTCTGAGGAACTCTTTTTCTAGGAACTTTTTCTTTACATTCTTGACCTGCTTCTACGATGATAACTTGCTGAAAAAAATGAGACAACGCTTTAGCAGCTAATTTACCGGCAATCCCCCCACCAATGATTACAGCCTTTTCCCGCATTTTACTCCTCCATTTTTCTTTTAAATTTGCATGATTGAAGCAATCAGAAAACTTTTACTGTTTTGCCATTTTAAGCACGATCTTATTATAACTAAAAAACAAAAATAGGAGTAGAAAGATTAGCTATCACTTGGATCTGTTGATTCAACAGATCCGTTTGAAGTACCACCAGCGAATTTGCAAATGCAAAAGAGCTGTAAAAATGACCTCTTATTTTGCTAACGCACCCGTTAGTGCCATAAGAAAAAGAGCTGCCAAAGCAACTCTCTTATTGAAGTAAAGCACCCTATAGTTTAAGTGCAATATTTCACAAACTTCTAACTAATAAAAAAAAGACGGTGACTTACATAAGTCATCGCCCCGATATTACTAATTATTCAATGCACTAGTAGAATCCCACTCGTCAACTATATGGTCCTAAAATGAGCTACTTTAATTGTTTATTCATTCCCCACTGGAAGTACAACAGTAAATGGTTGTAATTCCTTAGCTGGGATAAAGTTTGAAAAATTGAATTGCAAAATTGTATTTTCCAGTTTAAAGTTCATGATTTTTTCTTCTCCATTTAAATCGAATGTAGATTGGAAGTTCGCTGTCTTTTTATCGATAGTTTTCACTTTATTCATGCGAATGCTATGATTTTTAGGTGGCACTGGATTTTCAGGATCTATTTCCCCTATATATTCCTTATCTACCAACAATAATTCATATTTCAAATTATTTTCAAATAAATCAAGCTGGTGTTTACTCAATTTCTTGGAGAGCCCTGTAAATTGATAATCGATTACTAGTTTACTACCCTTTTTAGTTATATCATTTACCTGAAGGCCTAAATTGAGCCGTTTGCTTTTTAACGTAAATGATTTTTTGTACAATAGCTGTTGTACTTTTGGGTCTGCAACAGATAGCTGCGGATAAAAAGTAAGTGAAGTAGTATTTGAGTTCAGCTTGGTCATTTTTGTTCGAGCAGTACTATGATATCCTTCCTCTAGTGCTGCCTCCTCTAGAGATGTTCCGTTTCCAAACCTATATACCTTTCCTTTATTATCAATTGCTTTTAGTATATAAATTTCATCATCTTTGTATTTTTCCACCGTCTCATAAATAAGCGAAGATGACGCCCTTGCGGTGAGGATCTCTTTAATACGGATTTTGACCTCATCATCCGGGTACCCTTGCTCCTGATCTATAACAAGTGTACTGTTTTTTTCTTGCTGAATTGGGATATCAAAATTCCATTCACCTTTTATCCCGTTAATATTATGAATAGTTATGGGGAGAGTAGAATTCTCCTTAAATGATTTATATGGATATTCCATTTTCCATTGGAAATTGTATCCCCCCTTGACCTTCCTAATGTCTGTCGACTTTCCATTCAACCAAGGGTCATTATCCCCTTTGTTGTGTTCAAAATTCATATCAAAGCTTACTTCCCCTTTTTCGTTATGCCCATTTTCAACATCTTCATCTACAAATCCTGTAATTGATACCACATTGCCATCAAAATAAGCGCTGGTGAGTTTTACAGTCACTCCATTTTTAGTTAAGGATTGATTTAATTCTGTAACTGCATCTTGATTTGCAAGTTCAACGCCCATTGAATCATTGAATTCTTGAAAAATCCCGCCTATTAAAGGGGTATTAGCCAATACTTTATTCATTGTAGGATTAACAAATCCAGAAGCAATGGTGATTCCAAGAAGAGCAGCTGCAGCAGATGAACCTGCAAGAACTTTCTTTTTCTTTATTTTCCTACCTTGCCCTGACATTTTTAAGCCTTTATCAATAGCGCCAAACACTTTTTCTTTTGGTACAACTATTTTTTCAATAGCACTTTTTACTTCTTTGTTATCCATTGCATTTGCCCTCCTCATCTTTATAGGACTTTTTTAATTCGGCTTTCCCCCTGCTTAAACAAGTTTTTACAGTCCCTTCGGGGATCTTCATGATTTCACTAATGGTTTTAATAGAATAATCATAGTAGTAAAACAAAATAATGGCGGATCTATAATTCCCTTTTAACTGTCCGATCGCATTTAATAGATCTATTGCTTCGTCATGACCTAAATGATAGGTTACCGATAAATCAGACAATACTTCGTCTGTTAGTGGTACAATATTATTTCTTCTTTTGAGAATATGACCAGCACATCGGATAATGATCCTGGTAAGCCAAGTCATAAAGTAATCTGGATGCTTTAACGAGTGAATACTCTTATAAGCTTGATATGTCGTCTCTTGAACGACATCCAATGCATCCTCTTCGTTATGTACATAAAGATAAGCAGTCCGGTAGATTCGTTCATAGTGCTGCTTTATGAGTTGTTCAAAAGCTTTTTTATTGCCCCTGATTGCTTTTTTAACCATCTTATCATTCTCAAACTCCATCTCTCTCTCAACTCCTTTCAACTATTAGTGGAATATATCTTCAGAAAAAGTTTCAAAAAGTTAAAGTATTTTTAGATAAAGCATAACGCAAATAAAAACCTAAGTTTTAAAAAATATAGCTTTTGAATTTGTTGAGTGCATTCTGCAACTCAAAGGTGTTGTGAGTTTACACTTTATTCTACAAAATTGCTTATTGAACTATCCTGCCCCTTTAGTTCCATAACAAAAGGAGCTGCTGAACAGCTCCTGGCATGGTTAGAATGCAATAAGGAAGTGTTTACCTATTAATCCACTCTAACAATTCCATACGGTTACCAAAAGGGTCGGAAATATAGAACCTTTTAGCACCTGGAAGTTTATCGTCATCCATAACATCAATACCGTTTGTTACCAGATGTTTTCTTAATTCCTCTATATTTTCTATTTCAAAAGCAGGATGTGCTTTTTTGGCTGGATAAAATGGTTCTTCGATTCCTATATGTATTTGATAATTTCCAAATTCAAACCAAACCCCGCCACGTTTCTTTAATTCTTCAGGTTTTTCAACTTCTTCAAAACCTAAAATATTCTTAAAAAATTTTCTTGCAGTGTCCTTACTACCTTTAGGAGCAGCGAGCTGAATATGGTCAATTGATTTAAAAATATAAGTCATTTATATCCTTCTCCTCTGACTTCAAATGGATATTACTTTTGTTATTTTCAATTCTACGCTAATTGGAATGATAAGGAAATTTTAAAAATGTTAATTATAACCATAAGTCCTCCTTATGGTTATAAATCTTTTTTTCTTCAGCTAACGCACCCGTTAGTTCATTACTGTTTTTTCCATAACCCACCTGAACAAGGAGTAAAGCCGCAAGTTTCATAAAAGCTCTTATGTTTAGGATCATGCGTTAAGGTAACAATTTCTAAACCATACCTTTGAGACTCTCTTAATAATTCTCTTACTAACTCCACACCAATCCCCATTTTTTGATAATCAGGATGAACAATGATGTCTTCCATATAACCATGTTCTAATCCCGTCCCTGCAACATAACCAAATGCTATAAGTTTATTATTTTCGTTTCTTACTCCAGCCCAAAAGTTACATCGTTTAAATAAGGTTGGAAAATCTTTGTCTCGTCTTCCCCATCCAACAAGTTCTCTTAATTCAGGTATTTCATGATTAGATATTGGCATGTTTATTATGACTTTATAATTCATTTAGTTCCCCTTTTCCTCATCTAAATTAGAATTCAAGATACTAATTTCTATGGGATGAAGACTAATTCCTTGTTGAACAAACCTGCCCCTTTAGTTCCATAAGAAAAGTAGATGCTGATCAGCTCCTGATAATGAAGTAAAGCACCCTAAGTTTAAGTGAAAATCTTCACAATCTTTTGTGTAGGAGCATACAAAAAAGACGCCTTCTTACTAAAGAAAAGCGCCCTTTTGGGGAATAAAAGCAATTGATTTCTGAATTAACGAAGTCAACATTTTCAAAGTGTCTTTATCAGTTAATCTTTAGGATTAATGATGGCAAAAACCTGATGGTCTTCCCACTTTCCGTTTATCTTTGCGTTTTTTTTAGCAATGCCTTCTAGGGCTATCTCAGGTGACAATATGGATGGAATTATTGTGACCGTGTACGAATGAAAGTCGTCCAAGCTAAAAGAACCATTCAAAAGGTTTTAAGCACTAAAAAACTGGCTAGAAAATATCTAACCAGTTTTTTAAGATTACAGTTGACGTGACTGCTTTATCTTCCTTGAAGAGACTGGAATGCTGCTCACGCATGATAATAGCAATGCTACAAGTAATAGACTAACGAAAAATCCAAAGCTCAGGCTGAAACTTGATGTCACGTTTAGGATTCGGCTCGCTATTGAAGGGCCAAATGACATTCCTAAAAAGTTGATTAAGTTATAGATCCCCAGCCCCATTGCACTTTTTTCCTTCTTTATCGTGTGGGGAATATCAATATTGATGACAATGGTAAGGATTGTAAAGCTTATATTAATAAGGGCAACGCCAACACTAGCCACTGCAAATTGGTTTACTCCAAAGATGGCTAATAGCAGAAATCCAATGAATTGAAGGACGACAGCAACGACCAATTGACCATTCCCTTGGATGCGGGTTATAGCTGGTCTTATTACGAAGCTCAGCAAAAAGGAAAAGATTGATATCCCCGCCAAAATAAAGCCAGTTTTCAAGGCAGAGACATGAAACTGCTGTCCTGCTAATAACGGAAAAAGAAAAATAATTCCCACCATGGCAGCACTATTAATAAAACTAAGCAAAAGGAACCGATTAAAGGCATAGAATCGAAAAACTGACAAATCCATAAATATCCCGACATCTTGACGTTTGCCATGGATCCCCATAAAAAATACAGATATCACTGTAATAATTAGCAAATAACCATTTAATTTGACTCCTAAAATAAACGTCACGACAAAAGTCAATAAATAAAGGAAGCCTAAAAAATCAAACGGTTGGGTAAGCTTCTTATGATTGGCATATCCGGAGGGCACAAACAAAATAATTCCTAGCAACGTAAAAATAGCCATACTCATTAATAAAAATAGGGAGTGCCAGCCCCAAAAATGAGTAAAGAAGCCTCCGAGCAAAAATCCTATTCCTGAACCAAGTGATAGACAGGCACCTATTAATGTTAAAGCCAGATTGCGTTTAGGGAAGGTGAGATACTGATTCGTCAGGATCATGGATAATGCAATAAACGAGCTACCACCCGCTGCTTGAATAATACGGGCCAAGACCACAACGATAAAATCATTCGTCGTGTACCCTATAAGGGAACCTGTAACGAATAAACTAATCCCAAAAATCAACAAACTTTTAATTTGAAAATAAGAGGCTAGCTTACTATAAGTAATCGAACCACAGGCAATCACTAAAGTATAGGAAATAACCACCCAGCTAATTTTGGAAGCTGTCACCTCAAGCCCATTCATCATTTCAAATAAGGCAACATTAAACAGAAGTGAATTGGCTACCCCGGATAAAACGATTAAACATAATGTGATAATCAACCTATTCTCTTTTTGATTCATCTATTTCTCCTCCGTTATATCAAAGTCATAAAACTTTAGAACTAATAACCAAAAAAGAAGGCTACATTAAAGCGTAGCCAAAAACCCAGGTAAATAGCGGGTGAATGTCTCCTCATTTAATGAGACATATTTTATGACACCCTCACGGTCAATCTTCACCAGCTCTGCTTCGGATAAAATTTTTAAATGATAGGAACCATTGGACTTACTTACACCTAAACTCCTTCCTATATCCGTACACATCGGGCGATTGTTTCCGTAATACAATAAGCGGATGATTGCGATCCTTTTTTCATCTGCTAAGGCATTAAATATTTTTATTCGTTGCGTATCGTTTTGTTCTAAAGTCATATGACTATTATATTATTAGAATTCAAATTGTCAACTTCTTTGCCGAATACTTTCTTGGATTTGGCCGGGATGCACAGATTATCAAACCAGTTCAACTAATAGAGCAGCTACCTTTTGGGTTTACTGTATTATAGAATGTAATTAAATCGTTTTCTTCTTCAAACTCCCACTTTTCGGGTATATCTGTTGAAAACCAATCTTCAAAGTTAATTGTATTGAAGAAACTTGAGTTTGTCGGGGAACAACTTAAAGTCCGAAGGGATATCGCATTAGAGGCTTTACAGACCTATTTAAGCGATGTATGCGTTTGGGATATACCTTCAGGTGGATTTTTTATATGGTTGAAAATCTTATCTGAGTTATCGATGAGGGATCTATATGTCAAGTCTTTTGCGGAAGTCATCCTTCTTAATCCAGGTTATATGTATGCCCAGGAAACTGACCGTTATATTCGAATTTCTTACGCCTATGCACCAATAGGTAAAACTTGGAGTATATAAACTCAGTCAAATTATTCGAAATGAGAAAATGTTAAATGCTAAGATTTCTAAGTCGATTTCACATTAATTAATTTATATTTCTACATAAGTTGTTTGTTGACAATCTATTGCATTATAGAAAAAGAGAAAAGCAATAATTTAAGGGAAACCCAAGTATAAGGTTTCCCAATCCTAGAAAACATCAAGCTTTATTTTATACTCCGAGTGTGACTGAATCTCCTGGGACGAATCTTTTTATGGATTTGCCAACAATTCTTCTTCATTTGACCCAAGCTTGATCGTGTATTCAGTCGGTATCCATAAGCCTGTATTCTCATTTCTTCCTTGGAGAACATATTTAGGGTTGTTTTTGCCCATCCGTTCTGTAGCTGTTTTTGCAAGCTTGCCGATATCACCTGTTTTAAGGCGGTTGATAATTAAACCGAGTTTCAAACTCTTAATTGTCAGCATTTCATAATCTGTGCTGCTGTCTCCCGCTACGAATATCGGACCGTATCCGCCCCGCGTTTTGGAGATGGCGTGTTCGATCACTTCCACCTTACCCTCTCGAGCAGTGATCGGCCAATTGTCTTCATATTCTGCTTGAGTAATTCCTTCCTTCTTTTTTAATCTCATCCCAAAGACATTTTCCTTTGGAAGGTTGTAGCCGTATTTTGGATTTGACGAAAATACCTCCACCACTTCTTCCATCGAAGCTGAAATAACAAAAACGTCAATCCCATTCTCCATAAAAGTATGCATTAAGTTTGCGATTTCCGAGGCCAGACGCAGTCCTGTTGTATAGGTAACTTGAACAGTACCGGCTTTTCCTAACATGGACCCAGGACTTATAAGCGTCACCGATGCCATTTCCGCCCCTAAATTATAATCATTTGAAGCCTCTGCAAGCTGCTGAACTTCTTCGGTCGACATGTTGGCAAATAAATACAGCACCCATGGATATCCGATTTCAACACCGTATGTTTCCCCAATGGCTTCATACAGAAAGTACATTTTCGCTTTAAAATCTTTAAATTGATCAGTTGAATGAAGCGTTTCTAACCTCTCTTTTCCATTCATCCCATTATAGTTCGAATAAAGAAATTTGTAATCACGCTTAAGATCCTCGGCAATTTCCTTAAGAGTGACCGCATTTCCTTGAAGGTTTTTAAACTCGTGTGAAAAGGGTCCATTCGGCACATTCTTTTTGATCACTTCATAAAACTCTTCCGGTTGCATGTTATATGCCAAGTGATCAATTTGATAAAGAAAGAGGGCCTCCTCCGTATCATTCATGATGCTGGTATGATCCCAATCAAAAACAACATAAGGTTTTCGATTTGGATCGTATCCTGTACTTCCGGCACCATGCTTATCAATTAGGTTTTGAACAGACTTATAGGTGCCAGGAGCCCATTTCCCTTTATCCAACACTTGAATACAATGGCCCCCCCTATTTTGCGGAGTCGAAACTGCTCTTCCGCTTGCAGCCGTTCCTAAGGAAGCATACAAAAACAAGCAAATAACGATCATGCCAAATAAAGCTTTTAATTTGGTTCTATTATTCATATTATCCCCCCCCTGAAAAATGCAAAAGACGCCTGCCCAATAGCTCGTTATAAGCTATTGAAACAGGCGCCATTGCCGATTGATTCTTTTATGCGTAAATATTATCATGAATTTTCAAAATAGTCAAATATTGATTCGTGGTTCTTCAATCAGGCTAGAAGAAGGGCCTAGATACATATCATCAATTTTCTTTTTATTTCCAAAAACAGCATACCCCATAAGCAAAAGCTGCCTTAAAGACAAACTGTCCGCCCCCTACTTGTAGAAACATGTTTGAGGCTGGTTGGGACTTAGATCTCGTATAACAAGCGAAGTTATGACACTACATGGAGGACTAAGGGGTACTGGTTAGTAAGTTGAGGAGGAAAAAACGATGAATCCAGTTGTTGGTCTGGATGTGGCAAAAGGAGAGAGCCAAGTTCAGGCATTTTTAGATCAATCTAAACCGTATCGGAAGAGTTTTCAATGAAGCATATCATAGAGGAACTAGATCATTTTTTAGACCTTCTAAAAGAAATTGAAGAGGTGACATGGCAGCCCTATTGCGGAATGCTCATTTTAAAGAATGCTGCCCTGTGGATTCCTCTTTTCTGACGAATATTGCACCTGTTAGTTCAATAACCCTTCATGTGAACGATTTCAATCATGGGCAACATTTATGAATGGCTACTGAAACTACCCCACCACAAACAATAATAAGTGCTTTTCCTATTCTAATCTCCTAACTAAATAGATTTTGTAAATGAAAGAGGGAAGTCAATAACAAACTAACTAGCAGTGCATCAACTTATTAGGATGCTTTAGAAAACAAATGAATGCAGTGTCTCTGCTTATCATTAATCAGCCTATTCAATCCATTTAAGTCTTTGATGCAATAATCCATCGGAGCCTTTATTTTCTCCTGTGACAAAGTCAGTCATATGGTAGGTTAAATACCCTCCGTACTTGCTCTTGGTGTTGAACAAAAGCTCATCAACATAATAGATACCTAAAGAAAGGTCATCCAGGATTATGCTCGCCATAGCAGCATAAATGCCACAAGCAACTTGGAAGTACGTGGCGTTTGTTTTGAATTTCGGATATATTTCACTACTTTTCATCACATTATATATATACTTTTCGCTATCCTCGTAAACTAATAGGACACCAACTAGGTCTTCACCTTCAATTTCACCTATATCTGGATCAAGTAATTGTTGATTCCAATCCCAGAGAACGTCTACATTAGCCAAATTATTTCGGATTGATTCCGTTGTATATTCATTTACACGATAAATAAACCCCAATTGCATATCAAATAATTTACCTAATGTAATCACTTCTTCATGTGGCATTAGACAACCATAAAACTCTTTTTGCCCTAACCTTACTTTATACTCCATTGCATATACTTTTTCATAAAAATATTGTGGCAAATGATGATGGACAAACATAGGGTAAGATAATATCGCTTCATCCAGGAAGCATTCGACCGACCAAGAAGTATAGAGTGTGTTAGGTTTGATCAACGTTTTGTCTTTAAAAAAGGAATCGTCATGCTCCACAATGTAGCAGGCTAATGGTTTTCGATCCGGATTTTCGTTTATGAGTTTTATGGCCATCCATTGCACTACACCAGGATTCATACCCGAGCCAACAATCGCCTTCATATTGGTAAGATTTTTTTTGCTATCTTCAAATCTAATATATCGCTCGGTCAATGGGAAACCATATAGACTTTCGTCCTCATCGACCTCAGTGTTCTCGAGGGCTGAATTGATGTAAAAAACACCTAATTCGTTACAGCATTTCATCATCTCAATTGTATCAGCCCAAGAAACATCAATGACTACTTTCGTTTTTGTCCTTTTTAAATGTTTCTGAAAGTGACTTACATCCGTGAGATCAAGCTGGGAAATTTTGATTTTATCCGCAAGGTTTAGGAATAATTGGTCGTAATACTCTTTATCCTTTTGTTTAATATCAATTAGGTGAAGCTGGGAAATGCTAATGATGGGGTACATAGGGTCATTTTTATCTTGGGCGGATTGATTTAGTATGGCCAATACCGCTTTTGCAACACCTCCACTGCTGCCTAATATAGAAATGGAAAATGAACTTGTCCCATTTAACATTTCATCACTCCTTTCGCCAATTAATACTGTACGTGAAACATGTGCAATGATTTCTTAAACAATATATGATTCTAATGATCGCTTCGTATGTGCTTCTGTCTATGAATAAGAGAGGTATTAGAATTAATAATATGAGATTTAGAATAAGTGCTTTTTCAACTAAGGGGGCAGTAGTTTAATAAAAAGGGGGTATACCATTGAAGAAACAAATCTGATTGAAGGTGTATTCGGCATTCAAAAGTTATCGTTTATGGCAGGATGATTTTTGAATGTAAAAAGCTCCCGATTGTGGAACAAAAATAAAAGAGCTTTCTCGTTTTCCAGGGGGGGACATTCCGCTGATTGAACTTGGATAAAATACGCGAACGAACGGTCACTTAAACGAAACTTCTGTATATAGTAATAGTAAGTTTTGAGAAAGGGTGAATAGAATCGATGATACATCCAGATACCGAGATTCGGTTTGTCAATGAAAAGATTGGTGTGGGCGTTTTTGCCACAAAAATGATCCCCAAAGGAACGATCATCTGGGCATTGGATGATTTGGACATTATTCTCAAGGAAGATGAAATTGAATCGCTTGATATCGTGCGAAGGGAAATCGTCTATAAATATGCCTACCTCAACGATGACGATTACTACGTGCTGTGCTGGGATCATGCCAGATACATGAATCACAGCTTCAGTCCAAATGTGGTATCGACGGTCTATGAGATTGAATTGGCGTCGAGGGATATTCTTCCCGGAGAACAAATCACGTGCGACTATGCTACGCTCGGGTTGGACGAACCTTTTGAGTGTGAACCGGAGGAAGGGACTTCTAGCACCGTAGTGATGCCGGATGATTATCTGTATCGCTATAAGGAATGGGATGAGTTGGCTAGGGAGGCATTCAAACAATTGAATCAAGTAGACCAGCCTTTGCGTCATCTTATTCTACCGGAGTTCGTCGACAGGGTAAACGCGATCGCAGAGGGACGTGCCGAGCCAGATTCCTTTCTTACGCTCTATGAAGAGGAGTAAAGGCAACTAAACAACCACCAGGACAGACGGACTGGTGGTTTGTCTATGTTAACTTTACCAGCTTTTTTTGGCGATCTAGCAAGATGGAACTTGAATCATCAACGTGAGAGTTTAAAACCCAGAAAAGTTCGCACCTCTGACAAGTAGAAAGTGCTAAAAAAGACTATTACTTCTGTTTTCTTAGCTTCCTTCATCGTTTGACGAATCTTTTCATACAGGTGTTCAAAGCCCTCTTTTGATTGATGGACTGCGAAGGCTTTTTCTATCACGCGCCCTCGTTCTTCAACAAAACAAGCGTAATGAACACGATTGGCAATATCCATACCAACAACGAGTGTATTTTCAGTAACTTATTAATTTTTCATTTCATTTAAACTGGATAGAGAAGTCCTCCTTGTTTGATACTGGGTCAATGGTCGTTGACACTCATGCATCATACAAGAGGGCTCTTTTTCTTTCAAGACCTCGAACAACCTTCTAACAGGAATGCTGCCCCTTTAGTGCCATAAGAAACTCCTATGGCGGCGCTCCTCGCCGCCACCATCTACTACGAAAATCTAAACTCAAAAATAGAGTCTAACCCATTAAACCGTTGACGATAATGGATGATAACAATACAACCAGGCTGAACTTTTTTTGGTGGATCTTAAGGAAGATACCCTGTATAAGAAACTGGTTGTGACAGTATGGAAGAACCATTTAGTGTACTACTAGTACGTATACAAAAATTTTTGTAACAAATCTCCTGTCATATGTATTGTTAATCTTTTTTTGAGGTGATTCTCCTATGGAAGCAATGATTGAACGGTGTGCTGGCCTAGATGTGCACCAAGAAACAGTAGTAGCCTGTGTATTATTTGGTCCATTAGATAAAAAACCAAAAACCTCTATTGAAACGTTTTCAACTACAACAACGGGACTCTTGGCTTTGAGTGATTGGCTCGCTCCCCTCCAGGTATCCGATGTTGTGATGGAAAGTACCGGAGTCTACTGGAAACCAATATGGAATATACTCGAAGGATCTTTTCACCTTGTTCTTGCCAATGCCAGGCATGTCAAAAATGTTCCAGGCCGTAAAACTGATGTAAAAGATGCCGAATGGCTTGCCAAGCTTCTAAGATGCGGACTTATTGAAAGCAATTTTGTCCCACCAGAGGATATTCGTGATTTACGTGATCTTACTCGTTATCGAAAAAAATTGATTCATCATCGCACATCAGAGCAGAATCGCATTCACAAAATTCTTCAAGATGCTAATATCAAGCTAACTTCCGTTCTATCAGACATTTTTGGTGTATCGGGACGCCGAATCCTTGAAGCGATTCTAAACGGTGAAAAAATAGAGACCGATGGTCTTCGAAAAATGGTGGATTGGCGAACAAAAGCAAGTATTACTGACATTGCCCATGCAATTAATGGCCGTATTCGCCGTCATCATCGTGATATGTTGCGTTACCATTGGGAGCATATGAGTTATTTAGAAAAAGCCATAGAAGAATTGGAAAAACAAATTGATCAACTCCTGTCCCCATATCATAAGGAAGTAGAATTATTGGATGGTATACCTGGTGTGAACAAAGCTGCCGCAGCTACTTTTATTGCAGAGATGGGCGTGGATATGTCTTTATTTAAGTCGGCTAAACATCTTGCCTCTTGGGCTGGTGTGAGTCCTGGAAATTACGAAAGTGCTGGTAAAAAAAAATGAGTAAAACCACACAAGGTAACAAAGCTCTGAAAACGATGGCCGTAGAGTGTGTATTAGCGACATCAAGGCAAAATAATCGAATTGCTTCACATCGAAAAAGGATTACCAAAAGGCAGGGAAAAATGAAAGGACGAATTGCTTCTGCTCATTTACTATTGACGATTGCTTACAACATCTTAAAAACAGGAGAACCCTATCATGAACTAGGCTCAAATTACCTTGAAGAAAAACAAAATAACAAAGAATTAAAAATGATCGAATACCTAAAAAAGAAAGGCTATTCAATCGCTCCATCTAAACAACAAACTGCATAACCAGTTAAATTAACGACATAGTACATTTAGCCCTTCGAAAAAAAATGAGAATATGGAGGGTTTATTTTAGCATGGCTTTTTTACTAATGTGTTTTCATACAAAAAAGCTGCCTTAGAGACAGCTCCGATCTTCAGCTAACGCACCCTATAGTTTAAGTAGAAACCTTCACATTCTCTTTTGTGTATCATAAACAAGGATGGAACCAATACGATCCCATCCTAACAATCTTTATTGTTCGTGTTTCTTTTCTTCTTGTTGTTTATGCTTCTCTTCCTTTTTTTCGTGTTTCTTTTCCTCTTGTTGTTTATGCTTCTCTTCCTTTTGTTTGTGTTTCTTTTCCTCTTGTTGTTTATGCTTCTCTTCCTCTTGTTTATGTTTTTTATCCTCTTTATTTCCACCAAATGGTTTATCTTTATTATTTTTTGTAACTGGTGGACCTTCTTCAGGATTTGCACCTTTAATGAACAGTTCATTATTCACCTGGTATACATCACTAGGTTGCTGGAAGCTACTTCGGTCTGTTCCAAACTCTTCCAGCATGACCTTAAACATTTGGTGCGAGATTTTAGTTGTATTTCCATCCATATAATTACCTGGACCATTTTTAGTATATCCAGTCCAAACCGCCATAGTGTATTGCGGTGTATAACCAGCGAACCAACTATCATTTACCGAACCGGATGGATATCCATATTGTGCTCTGGTTTTACTGTCAAAATTGGTTGTGCCAGTTTTTCCAGCCACATCTAGTCCAAGGACATTTGCTGTTTTTCCTGTACCAGATTTTACGACTGTCCGTAACATATCCGTCACCAAATAAGCTGTGTAATCATGCATAGCACGTTTTGGCTTTGGAGTTAAATTAACAACTCTGCCATCAGGATAGACAACTTTACGAACAAAATGTGGTGTATTGTATTCACCGTTATTTCCAAAAGCACTATATGCCCCTGCCAACTCTAATGGATTAACCGTATTACTTCCAATCGCATATGATTCGTACACCTTATTATTATTAAAAGTAATACCCAGATTTTCTGCAAAGTTTTGTGCTTTATCCATCCCTACTTCTTGAAGGGTAAGGAGTGCTGGAATATTGTATGACCATTGAAGTGCTGTTCTAATCGACAACATTCCGTGATATTGATGATCCCAGTTAGAAATAGATTGACCATTTGAGTAGGTTATCTCATGATCATTAATTTGGTGTGCTGTAGACCATTTTGAATTTTCAATAGCCGGACCATAATCAAAGATTGGCTTGAAAGTAGATCCTGGTTGACGTTTAATATCAACCGCAAAGTTGTTGCCTCGGAAAGAAGCTTTATATTGGTTTCGACCGCTTCCAATAGCTCGAACTTCTCCTGTTTTTGTATCTAAAAATACGAAGGCTCCTTGAAAGTTGTCATTTGGATAAGAAATAATCGTATCGGTGTTCATTATTTTGTCCGCAAAGGTCTGAGCTTTTGGATCTAGCGTCGTATAAATAGATAATCCATCCGAACTGATATTTACATTTTTCAGCTTTCTTTCAACTTCTTTTACAACAGCGTCCAAAAACGCCTCGTACGGCATTCCTTGTTGTTTCGTTTTTGGAACAAGTCCTGCTGTAACTGGAACCTTCTTTGCATCCTCCAATTGCTTTTTCGTAATATACCCTTGTTTATACATGGCTTCTAAAACAATATTACGACGATTTGTTGCTGCTTTCACATTTTCGGGTTCAGTGGGATCGTAATAACTCGGACTCTGTGGGAGCCCCGCCAACATAGCAGCCTCCGGAAGCGTTAATTTATTTAGATGATCGGCATCGATTCCGTAGTAATTTTTGGCGGCAGCCGCTACACCATATGCCCCGTCTCCAAGGTAGATCTTATTTAAATACATCATTAAGATTTGATGTTTAGAATACTTTTGCTCAAGCTGATAGGCCAAGCTCCATTCCTGTACCTTTCGCTTTATTGTTTTCTGAGGTGACAAAAAGGAGTTTTTAATGACCTGCTGTGTAATCGTACTTCCGCCTTGAGATCCGAAATCCCCTTTTAGGTTCTTGAAGATTGCTCTCGCAGTTCCTTTTATATCAATGCCATCGTGTTCATAAAAATGTGCATCCTCCGTGGCAATGAAAGCATGTTCCAACATTATTGGAACTTGAGAATACTTAATTTTTGTGCGCTTTTCTTTACCATATTCGTAAAGGAAATTCCCGTTTTTATCGTATAATTTGGTAGAAAGCGGATCGACTAGTTTTGAAGCATCTATTTTAGGTGCATCCTTAATCATCGCTGCAACCGTAACTGCCCCTATTCCAATTGAAACAACACCTAATAATAAACACCAAAGTAAAACTTTTTTCAAGAAAGACTTTCTTTTAGGGGTGTTTTTACTTTGATCTTGTTTTGTTTTTTCCACTTGTTTTCGTTCCTGGCGAGAACGATACGTTTCTGACATTAATCTTCTCTCCCATATTCAAGTTACTCAACAAAATTGAAGAAAACTATGCAAATAACCTTTTATTTACTCACTAGTCATTGATGATCAGTATGGTATTTAAAACAATGCATTTCATTCAAAACCTGTATATAACGTATTAAGGAAGAATTTATCCTATACTCTCCTTGGTCGGTTTTCGCAATAAAGTAATTACTTCGTACTATCTTATCTAATACATCTTTTAGAACGTCTTCCTTCTTTACATCTGGCCCTTTTATTATTTTTTCTCGTTTAATATCATTATCCAAGGTATAACAAACAATAAATTTCTTCAAATTAGCTCCCCCTTTCGAGAACAACTTCTGATTGTCTTAAGTAGGGAAACACATCTACTTATTTGAAGCGAATAGTCTTAAAATTTATATACTGAATAAGAATGCAATTATCGACCAGCTTTGTCTTTCAAAGACGTTATACATGAAGCAAATACCCCTGTTGATAAATGATGGATAGCATTCCTACTATTTTTGAAAAATACCTTTGTGTACCATCTATAAATATTTCATGAATACCATAGATAGATACAGCCTAAAAAGATATATATCAAAGCGAGTATAGAAAAATTCATTTTTTTAAGTCCATTACACAGTCCATTTATATTAATTCGAATTGAACCTTGGTATTAAGGGGGCAAAATATTTAATCCTTGATTCCCCCCTCTATATAAAGATCAAATCTTCACCTTAGTCAATAAAAAAGCCACCAATTATGGCAGCTGGATCTTCGACTTTTGTTCCCGTTTAAGCACATTCTCATTTTCTATATATTATGTTCGTTTTACGTAATAACCTGGGTAACTTACCTATCTATAGGCCATCCAAGAGACACCCTAAGTGTTTGTCTGAATCCATCCTTGAAGCTTTTCAGGGATGGATTTTTATTTTTTACTTTTCTTAGCTGAATAATATGTCTCAAGAGCGACTTAAAAGAGAGCTGGATTTTCATCCGCCTTAATTGCACTAAACTGCCCTGATAGTTGCATAAAAAAAAACTGCCTTAAAGACAGCTCCGATCTTCAGCTAACGCACCTGTTACTTTAAGTACATTACTTCACAATTTTGAATGGGTATAAATAATTGGAAATTTTAGTCGCCAACATAGAAAATGGCTTTAGCTGTCAATAACTCCTTTCATTCACTTTTATAAGAAATATCGACCTATGACCTGTTATCTAGTTCATTAGTGCTTTCTTATGGTCAATGGTCGCATCATGTCATGGTCTTCGTGCTCCAACTTATGACAATGCCATACATACTTTCCAGCAAATGGTTCAAATCGCATGATGATTCGAACCGTTTCTCCCGCGTTGACTGTCACTGTATCTTTTAAGCCAAAATCAGTGGGAAGAGGTTGTTTGAAGTTTCCATTACTGTCACGGCGTTCAAGGACGAGAAAATCCACCAAGTGAAGATGAATTGGATGGCCACCGTCAGTTATGTTTTCCAGCTCCCATATTTCAACCGAATCAAGTAGAGGTGTTTCTGTCACTGGATCATCCCACTCTTTTCCATCTAACAAAAGCATAGGACGTCCAAATTCATCCTGTGTCTCCACAAGAGTTAAGTGTCTTACCTTTTTGACTTCTGTGAGTGGAATATGATCAATATTACTTAAAATCGCCGGCACTTGACTGTTGTCCTTTCCTTTTAAGGGCTTTGTCACTTTGAATGCCATCACATCACCTGTAGGATTTCCTAATTCAAACTGGTTTTGCAAGATGATGGTTTCGCCTTGCAATTTAGAGAAGTCCACAACGATGTCTATCCGCTCAGCTGAACCAACTAGTAGACTTTGTACCTCAATCGGCCGTTCAAGAAGCCCCCCGTCTGTTCCGATTAAAAAAAAAGACTGGGAATTACTTAATTGAAACTGGTATGCGCGAGAGTTAGAAGCGTTTACTATACGAAATCTGTATTTGCGGGGCTCCACGTTTAAATAAGGCCAAACTTTCCCGTTCACTACGATTGTTTCTCCAAAAAAACCAGGAACGATAGATGGAAAAGGTAAATCTGGTGAGGGATTGCTTGGCTGGGCTGGATACAACAGAGATCCATCTGGATTAAATGACTTATCCTGGACGATGAGTGGTACCTCATATTTTCCCTTCGGAAGAGGCAGCGCCTTCTCTTCTTCATCGCGTATTAAATAAAGCCCTGCAAGACCTGCATACACATTTAACCGGGTGATACCAAGGGCATGGTCATGATACCAAAGAGTGGTCGCTCTTTCACGGTTTGGGTATTTGTAGGTCTTTGTTACAAACTCTGCTCCTGTTTGCCCAAAATTTTTGGTAAACCACGCCTCGGGGTGTCCATCACTTGCTGGTGTACTCGGACTTCCGTGTAAATGTACAACGGTTCGAACTTCAGGGTTATGAGAAGCCCCATGAATCGTTGTATCGATGGGTAAAAAATGTTTTTTAGGTAATTTATTTTTCCATTTCACGTATATAGGTTTGTCTTTCTTGACTTCAAACGTTGGACCAGGCACTAACCCGTTATACGCCCATACTTTTGTTTTGGGCAAATTTTGATGAAATTGATGTCGTGTTTGTACCATGCTTACAACATAAGGGTTATTTTTGGTAGTTTTTCTTGATTTGATTACCGGCGGAATTGGGAGTCGATCAACAAATTTCTTAAATTGCATATTTTCTTTTTTTTTCACTCCTTTAATTTATAAATATTGAAAACAAAGGAAGGTTCATGGCTTGAACCGTGAGACTGGTCGAAAGCAAAAAGAGATTTAAATGGCCTTTTACCAACTCTTCAAATTGAATTTCGGGAAAACATCGGAAACTTCGTTCACTAATGCCACACGAACACAATGGAATACTCCCTCATTAAAATACAAGCTATATATTATTTTATGGCGTTAAAAACGTTATGAAACGACACATGTCCGAGATGTAAGTATAAAAACACTGGAAATAGTAAAATGGTCTACCCCACATCCCCCCTTTCTATCAAATTATGAAATGAATAAGGGGAGTGCTTGTTTAAAGAGCCAAACAAATGTATAGGTATAGCGTTAAAATTTTCCGTTTTTTTAGAATTTGTGTCAAATACGACATAAAAGAGAGATAAAAATTTCATCTCTCTTGTTCATCTATCCTTGCCTTTTAGTTCCATAAGAAAAAACTGCCTTAAAGACAGCTCCGATCTTCACCTAACGCACCCGTTAGTAAGGCGCGATTCTTATAAAAGAATCACGCCTTTAATGGAAGCATATTCATTTTTTGTTCATACTCTGCTAACTACTTATAAACTGCATCCTATCAATCTTTTAAGATCTATGTTGCTTTTCTTACGTTAATAGAGAGCATTCTAAATAACAAAATAGATGCAATCAAGGCGATGATCCCATTAATCAGGAATGAAATCTCAGCGCCAAATATCTGCCATAACAAACCTGTAAGCAAAGAAGCCGGAAATAGGCCAATCCCCGTAATCATGGCATAGAAACCAAGTGCAGTTCCCTTACTTTCTGGATTGGATATATCAGCAACCAGCGCCTTTTCGACCCCTTTAGTAAAAGCTGAATACAGCCCATATAATGTAAATAGACCGATTAAACCAATCGTTGTATTTACTTCCGCAAAACCAATATATACAAATCCATATAATGCATATCCTACAGTTAGTATACCTCTTCGTCCGTATCGATCTGAGAACGCTCCGGAAATATATGAAAATAAAGACGCAGTAAGGTGAAAGAGTAGATATAATAATAGAACATTGGCAGTAGAAACCCCCAAATCTGCTGCTCTTAGTAAAAGAAACGAATTTGATGAATTCACAATAGTGAAGAGAAATACAATTAACAATAATTTTTTTACATTCGGATTTAGAAGTTTCACATCAAGTTTAGGTTTCGTGGCAGGCGGCATTTCTTTCACTATTGGTTCATGCTTTCTTTCCTTTATGCCCAATAACAGTAGCCAACCAATAATTACAGGGATTAAAGAATACAGGAATACATCATGAAAGTTTTGATTTCCATTCATCTGTAATATGAAATAAGCAGCTCCAATCCCGATGGAAGCACCTAACATATCCATCATTTGATGTAATCCAAAAACCCTTCCTTGTTTATTTTTTCCTCCAGACTCGGATATAAGAGCATCTCTTGGAGCCGTCCGTATCCCTTTTCCCGTACGATCTATCAGTTTCCATATGAAAACGCCGACCCAGGAACTTGAAATAATCAAAGTTATTCTTCCTAAACCCGATAAGCCATAACCAAACAAAGCAAACCCTTTTCTATTTTTCAAACGATCCGAACGACGACCAGAGAAAAATTTCAAAAAACTTGCCAAGGTTTCTGATAAACCATCTACAATCCCAATAATTAAAGGGCCAGACGAAGCAAGAATAATCGGGATTAAAGGAGTCACCATATAGGTACCCATATCTGTAAAAAAACTAACGAAGCTTAATAACCAAATGTTGCTGTTTTTCAATTCGAAACCGCCCCTTAAATATAAATTGCTGAATGATCAACTCTGGTAATGAACTACATCACCCGTTTGTTCAAGTGAATCACTTCACAATAATGAACAATTTACAAACGAAGAAATACTAATAAAATTTCCCAATAAATGAAATTATATCATTTAATAATCTATAGAGTAAGCATTGAAATCAAAACGTTCAAAATATTCCAGTTTGTTGGTCCGATACATTTATAAGAACGCATTCCCTGCTTCGGAAAAGCTACCTGCAATTGAATTACATATCCTCGTCTTTAACCAACTTTTAATGCAACATCTTTATTGTCTTCAACATTATCAGGTCTTTTGAATCGGCCACCATCTTCCTATTTATTTATTATTTGGTAAAAAATGTAGGTTGATAGCATTATTTGATTTGGAATGTATTGTCAAACATTTTATTTTGTAGTAACCTATCAGCGATTTAAATCACACTGACCTAATAGCGCACTAGTCCATGGGTAATAAACAGCTGTTACTGCTCAATAAGGGAGGAATTATAATGTCCAGGTTAAACAAGAAATTATTTACAATTGTCCTTGTCATGCTTTTGACTCTTGGCATCTTTGCACCTGTACAGACACAAGCAACTTCAGAAGGTGGAGGATACTGGGTTCCAGACGAAAAGATCAAGAAGGCAACCGAACTGATGAAGCAAGGCAAATCCCTCGGGGAGCTTGAAATCAAACAAGATCAAATCCAGCAAAAAGAAGGCATTCAGACATTAGATGAATTGATGGAAGTAGACCAGCAAAGTAAAGCGACATACAAAGCGAACTTGGCACCTCCGATCAAGACGGCGGTCGGATGGGTACCCCCGGAATTTGACTATGATCATATCCAGACTGTAGATGAATGCCGGAGAAGTCCTGACAGCAGTTCAGAAACAGGGTATATCAAGAACCGTTATTCCTTCTGTTGGTCCCATGTGGCGACATATCAAGTCCCTATAAAATGCATCGGAGGGATCTGTATAAACGCAGGGGTTCAATTCCAATTCACGGAAATAGGTTATGGTTCCAACCAAAGCCGGAACATGAGAATCTATTATACACTTGACGATATCATCGTGACCGATCCAGCTTTAAATGGAGCCAAGTTGAAAATCGATATGGTATGTGAATCGAAATTGAACGCAGGTGACTGTAAAGAGGATCCCGACTATCCACCGACAGAACGAACGATCGCCCACTGGAAAAACACGAACTTCGATACAGAAATCTTCACCTCAGAAGCGCCCCCAGCAACTGATTCAAATCCTGACCAGTTGGGATACATGGAATTTTGGCCGAAACTCACCCTTACCCATTCAGCAAGGAAATACAAAAAAAGCATAGATGGCATCAAACAGACCGTCCGTTATGACTCTGCAAAATACATGTTCGCTTTCCCAGATCAATATTTCTGGCAAGGAGCCGTATTCAGCAAAGCCACACCGGTCTTCAATGTCCCGATCACGAAACCGGAATTCGAAATGCTAACTGAAGCCGGCCAGCATTGGAAGGACGCCATGGACCACCCAGAACAGACAAAGCCTCAAATGGTTGGAAAGAAAATACCTGGAGCCGTTGGAGACAGCACACTGACACGGATGTATACAAAACGTCATCAGGAGGAATACAACCGTAATAGGAACAAGACAAGAAGGATTTGTGACCGGGAGTTCGGAGATGAAGATCGGACAGGAAAGCAGTGTGACGAATATCCTTTCGCTTCCACCTGGGAAGGTTCATCGACGAACGGATCGGATAATTTTTCGGTAAGAATGATTTCCGCTGATTCGAACGGTGCTGCAGGTACATGGCTCGGTGCCTGGTACGCCTATGACCGGATTCTGGATGGGGACGCTTTTAATGTGGAGGTCGAAGCTCCCGAGAAAATCGCGACGATTCGATCGGAAGGTCAGCCTCAGGACGGCCAGGATAACCGATCGAGTGATAACTTCACGATTGGGAACATCCCTACTTACGCGACCAAGTTACAATGGAAAATCGTCGACGGCCCTAAAGATGCAAAATTCGATGTCATGAAAGACATCAGCTTCGGTATCGACGAAACGATCTTCTATGATCTTACAGACGGGTCCGAGTCAGAAATCAAAACGAGTGAAGATTTCTACATCGCCAGACCGGAAAACACCAATGGAGAAAGCTTCACTGTCGAAGTCTATGCAATCCCCTAATAATAGAAGTTTAGTTGAATAAAAGACGAAGGCTAGTCAAAAGAGCTTGGACTCCAATCTAAGCTCTTTTGACTAGGTATTTATAGTGACTGCCTCCATCATATCCCCGATAACGAAATAAGCAAATTATGTATTATTCACGGATAACATTCCAATTCATTTTCAAGCTTGTTAGAAACACTCCTTAATTCTCTTCTACATTTAATCCACTATGGTTCTTGTTTCACTAATCTGATACGTTGTTTTTTCAAAGCTACCACTTTTATCCCCCCAATGACAACTTTATTTCTTGTTTTTTTCCTCCTTTGTATCCTTTAAAGAGAAAGAAGTATGTATTACAATATATCAATAGTTATAAAATGTCATTTTAGTCAATGATTACATATCACTAATAGGGGGCTAAGAGGGGAATTTTCTGCATTTCATAGAGATTATCATTTCATGGTAGTAACAACAATTTGCTTGTCGTTAAAAAAGAACCTTATTGCATATTTAATAAGGCCGCCCAAAAGGATAAACTTATTAACAGGTCATAATACAATACAATCTTATGTATTTAGTTCGTGATCAATTTTTTGAAAATTATTTCTTTTTTGAAAAAGTAAAATTTAGTTCTTTCATGGAGGTTTTAATTTGGCTACTAGAGTACCATTTTCATTTATATTGGTTATTGGTTTAATGTTATTTGCTCTATTTTTTGGGGCAGGAAATTTAATTTTTCCACCAATGCTTGGTCAATCAGCAGGAATGAATATCTGGTCGGCAAATGCAGGGTTTTTAATAACAGGAGTTGGCTTACCGTTACTTGGTGTGTTAGCACTTGGTTTTTCGGGGAAAGATGATTTACAGTCGTTAGCAAGTCGGGTCCATCCTGTATTCGGCATTGTATTCACAACCGTTCTTTATTTAGCCATTGGTCCTTTATTTGCTTTGCCTAGATCAGGAAACGTTTCTTTTGAAATCGGTGTAAAACCTTTTTTGTCCGACAATCCAGGCTCTGCACCTTTACTTATTTTTACCATCATCTTTTTTAGCATTACGTGCCTTTTTTCGATCAATCCCGCGAAAGTTGTCGGAATTGTCGGGAAAATATTAACACCAATCAAGATAACGTTCATTGGAATCTTAGTAGTGGTTGCTTTTAAACATCCAATCGGGGATTTTCAAGCACCTATTAAGAATTATTCAGTTCAACCATTTTTTAATGGGTTTAGAGAAGGGTATTTAACAATGGATACGCTTGCATCTTTTGTTTTTGGCATCATCATCATTAATGCCATTAAAGAAAAAGGTGCTAAAACAAAAAAACAAATTATGGTTGTTTGTGCAAAAGCAACTGGGATTGCTGCCTTTTTCCTGGCAACCATGTATTCAGCTCTTTCTTATATGGGTGCTTCAAGTGTAGAAAAACTTGGGCACCTGGAAAATGGAGGCACCATCTTGGCAAAAGTCTCGGATTATTATTTTGGAGCTTATGGCGGGATATTATTAGGATTAATGATTACAGTAGCTTGTTTAACAACAAGCGTAGGACTTGTTACATCTTGTTCTTCATTCTTCCATAAACTATTTCCAAAGGTACCTTACAAAACAATTGCTATTAGTTTATCTATTTTCAGTGCAATAGTTGCCAATATTGGGCTGACACAGTTAATCGCTGTTTCCATTCCTCTATTAACAGCTATTTATCCATTAGCCATTGTATTAATTTTCTTGACATTTTTTCATTCTTTATTTAAAGGGAAAGCTGAAGTGTATCAAGGAAGCTTACTTTTAACATTTATAATTAGTTTATTTGATGGATTAAATCGAGCTGGCATACACTTTTCTTCCATTAATAATTTTTTTAATGAAATTCTTCCTATGTACGATGTCGGACTGGGGTGGATCATTCCCGCAATTGTTGGAGGATTTATTGGATTTAGCAGCAGCATACTACGAGGGAAATTCGGTCTTAATCCCCCAACCAGTAGTTAAGTAAATATTAAAATAAGGTCAACCCAGTGATTCTTTACTGGTTGACCTTTTAAAATTGTATGTCGAAGCCAGGAACTCCCTAGTTCCGCGGATAATGAAAGACATCACCATAACAATCGTTTTAGTAATTAATCTACTAAAAAGGTTACTTAACGTACCTTTTTCAGTACAATCATATTCTATTTATTTTTGGCTTTAAGGGCCTTAATTACTTCTTTTGTTGTCTCAGCAATAAGGTCGTCGTTGTAATCGGCATCTTTTTTATCACGACTTGAAAGTACAGCAAGAACAATAGGATCTCCTTTTGATGGCCAAATGATCGAAATGTCATTTCGCGTACCATATGAGCCTGCTCCAGTCTTATCAGCCACTACCCAACCTTTCGGCACTCCAGCACGAATTAACGCATCTCCAGTAGTATTTCTCTTCATCCAATCTATTAAAAGTTCACGTTTCTCAGTTGGAAGTGCATCTCCCAATGTAAAAGCCTGAAGACTGGTAGCAAGTGCCCTTGGTGTACTCGTATCATGAGTTTCACCAGGATTGACTTCATTTAAGTCTGGCTCAAATCGCTCAGGGTTGGTAACATTATCCCCGATTTCCTCCAGTGCCTTTTTAAACCCAGTCGGTCCCCCCAGTTGTTTAAGGATAAGGTTTCCAGCAGTATTGTCACTGTATCGAAGAGAAGCATCAGAAAGCTCCTTAAGAGTCAGCCCCGTATCAACATGCTTTTCTGTAATCGGATTATAATTGACAAGATCTTCACGTGTATAGGTAATTCTTTGATTAAGATCTTCTATTGATTTCTGTTGTAAAAGTGCTCCTACAGCAAGAGCCTTATGAGTGGATGCATAAGCAAAACGCTCATCTGGATGATAGGCTACTGTTTGGTTTGTACCAGTGTCCAACGCAAAGACACCAAGTTTAGCATCAAATTTTTCTTCAAGCTTAGCAAAAGCATGATTATTGGCAGTTTCTTGTTTTTTAGGTTTAGTTAATTCAGCATTAACGCTATTGTTTGAACAACCTACAAGCGTTGCACATGAAAGAAATAGAACTGGCACAATTTTTCTGAATGCGGAAGTACTAAAAATGTTGCTCAATGATTTCATAAGATTCAACCTCTTTCTAAAATATATTTATTCTCCTGGGATAGCAGCCGGCTCTTTAACTCTTGCACCCTATCTTTTGTTCATGATGCAGACCTCCTGATTATTTGATTAGACTCTTATGTACGAGTTGAAAAAACCAAGGAGTCTTAACGGATTACATTTGTAGTCTTGTTACATCTGTAGTACAGTATTACATATGTAATCAAATAAAGTCAATTTTATTTTTTTAACCTCAAGCCACTATAAATATGCTATATACCTGTTTTTAAAATTTAAAAGTCGAGAGTAGGTATTGAATGATATGTTTTTAACTCATTTTATAATAGGTCTATTGGTGTCTTCATTTTCCGTTGCTGTCATTCTGCTTATACGAAAATGGTTTGGAAGACAATTAACAGCAAAATGGCACTATCATTTGTGGATGTTTCTTTTCATGGCTTTAGCACTTCCATTCATACCCACTGATTTATATAATTTTAGTACTCTCTTTAGCGGTGGGGATGCATATCAGACTAATGCACCCAGCTCTAATATGAAAATAACTGGAACTGATATGATACAAGGCCTGCACCTAATACAAGACTTTTCTGTATCGGTCAATCGGCCGGACCTGTCCTTACTTAATATTGGAGTGATGGGTTTATGGATGTCAGGGATGCTTTTATTTACCTTTACTCTGGTTCGTGGATGGCTCACACTTAGAAGGATAAAGAATTATTCTTCTCCGTTTTCCAATCAAGAAGTTCTCGTGCTTTTCGAGGAATGCAAGAAAAGACTACAGATTAAAAAATCAATAAAGATTGTTATTTCGAAAAGAGTCCAATCTCCAATGATATTCGGACTTTTTCAAACATATATCGTCTTACCTTCCCAGCATGAAAACTGGCTTAGCTTGAAAAATTACGAGTATATCTTTCTTCATGAACTGAGTCACTATAAAAACAAGGATTTGCTGACGAATTACGTGATATTGTTCTATCAAATCATTTATTGGTTTAATCCCCTTGTATGGCTTGCTTTTAGGGAAATGAGATTGGATCGGGAAATCGCATGTGATACATCTGTTTTACAGTTACTAGATGATCATTCATATATTGAATATGGAAATACAATCATTAATTTTTTGGATCTTTCAAATCGGTCAAGTAAGCTACAGATCGTGACACATTTAAACGGTTCGAAGCTTCAAATCAAAAAACGGATTGAACGAATTTCTGCCTATAAACATTCCAGAAAAAAGTCAATAAGAAAAAGCGTCGTTATTTATGTGTTGGCCAGTATCATTTTGACAATCCAATTACCTTTCGTTTCCGCATTTGCGACGGAAAACGACCAATACTATTTTAATAATGATGGAGTCGTTTTTGAGGATTTACATCAATTCTTTAAAGGGTATGAAGGAAGCTTTGTTTTATATGATCATGACGCACAGCAATATCGCATTTATAATGAAGAGAAAAGTACATTGCGGGTATCACCTGATTCCACATATAAAATCTATAGTGCCTTATTTGCACTGGAATCGAATGTGATATCTCCCGAAGAATCCACCCTTTCATGGGATGGGACGGAGCAACCCTATGACGCTTGGAATATGGATCAGGATGTCTCATCTGCTTTACAAAATTCTGTAAACTGGTATTTCCAAGCATTAGATCGCAGAACAGGATTCGAAACAATACAATCCAATCTACAAGAGATAAACTATGGAAATTCCGATGTATCTGGGGGATTGGGTGAATTCTGGCTCGAATCCTCATTGAAAATTTCTCCAGTCGAGCAGGTCCAACTGCTGCAAGCCTTTTATTACAATCAATTGGGATATAAGGAATTGCATATCCAAGCTGTAAAGGACGCCCTACTCTTAGAAAAGAATGAGGAAGCTAGCCTTTCAGGGAAAACAGGTACAGGAACAGTGAATGGAAAAAACATCAATGGTTGGTTTATCGGGTATGTAGAGACGAAGAACAATACTTATTTCTTTGCTACCAATATACAAAATGAAGATGATTCATCTGGAAGCAAGGCGGGAGAAATTACTTTATCAATTTTAAAAGATTTAGGAATCTATAAAGAAAATGGAGGGGAGAAAAATGGAGAAAAACATTCCTAGCATATCAGAATCAGAATGGGAAATCATGAACGTGCTTTGGGATAAAGCCCCTCAAACAGCAAATGACATCATAGTTTCCTTACAGGAGAGTAGCCATTGGAAGCCGAAAACCATACGCACTCTTCTCGATCGATTGGTTCAAAAAGATGTAGTAGGTGTCAATAAAAATCTAAGAGTTTACACCTTTTACCCGCTCTATACACAGGAAGAGTGCCAGCGTGCCGAGACCGAATCATTCATCAACCGTATCTATGGAGGTACCTTGAAATCCATGCTTGTCCAATTCATTCAGGAAGATACCCTATCTGATGATGATATCAATGAACTACGCTTTATTTTAAATAAGAAGCCTAAAAAGTAATAATAAAAAAAAGCGATTTGGAATTTTTCCAAATCGCTTTTTTCGGTCGAAATCGAATAGCTGAGGACATATTTCTCATATCGCTTTATTTTCTGTAAATACTATGCCAGTTTGCCCTAAAAAACAAGTGCAGGCTATATGAAAGGGGCCATTAACTATGAAGGATGAATTTATTCAACTAAACTGCCCTGTTAGCTTAAGTAGAAATTTTCACAATCTCATATTAATTTAATATAAATACCTAATCCGAGTTTTTATATTTTCTATTTTTTAATCAACCTTTATCTTTAACATAACCAAATATAAAAAAGTGTAATACTTGAAGTTAATAATCTAGAAAAATTTTCCTTAAAGGAAAAGAAAAGGATTATCGAATACGATATAATAAGGATATTAGTAAGCTGATAAATCAAGAAGGAGCTCAGATAGACATAGTGTCAATGGGGTCATCTGTTTTCCCATTTACTATAGGAGGTACATTTTGAAAAAATCTAAATCGAATAAAGGATGGTTAAGTTTGGGGGCAATCGGGTTATTTTTCCTAGGAAAAATGAAATGGTTGTTTGCGCTATTGAAAATAGCAAAAGTAGGTTCTCTGATTTCTATTTTCGTTTCATTAGGAGCGTATGCCTTGGTTTACGGTTGGAAATTTGCCGTAGCCCTAGTCTATCTAATTTACATCCATGAAATGGGGCATTTACTAGCTGCTAAAAGAAAAGGCATCAAAACATCCAATGCCATTTTCATCCCTTTTGTCGGAGCGTTAATTGCCCTTAAGGAAGAACCCAAGAATGCTAATCAAGAAGCTTATCTTGCCTTCGGAGGTCCTTTATTAGGTACATTAGCATTTCTACCAGCCATCCCTCTATTTATGATGACGGAAAATCCATTTTGGCTTTTAGTTATTACACTTGGAGCCATGATTAACCTATTTAATCTAATGCCTGTACATCCTCTTGATGGAGGACGTATAGTGGGAGTCATATCCACAAAGCTTTGGATATTAGGGATTATCGGAATGGTTGTATATTTGTTTCTCCATCCAAATCCATTTTTAATTCTTTTCTTATTATTGGGTATTTCTAAGTGGTGGAAAGAATTCCGTAGCGAGACAACCAGAAATCAAAGAGACAACATCATTGAATTGAATCAATTTGGTTTAAGGCAACTAGAACAATATGAAGGTGCAACAGATGAAGAAAAAATTCGCCTGGTTAATATTTGGAATATGGAGTTAAGCCAACTACATGAAAAGTTTAACAACATGAAGAGTTGGCATATCCCGCTATTTGATGATAATAAGCTAAAAGAAAAACAGCTGACCGAGGTAAAATTAAATATTTATAGGTCCTTAATGGATGCTGCTAATTCGAATGAATACCAGTACGGACCGACCGATTTTAAAAATATAGGCACGTATGAACGAATAGTAGCAACCTTCTTTAAAGAAGTTCAAGAACAAACTGAAATTAGGGATAAAGAGAAATCCTATTACTCATCGAGTCTCCAAACAAAAGTCATCTGGTTCTCATTATACATTGGGCTTGCCATTTTCTTAATGATAACAAGCTTATATGCAGGTGATTTAATGGAACAATATAAAACGTTATTACCTTAATACATTATGAAAAAGGGACCTCGATTATGAAGGTCCCCTTTGACTGTCTATTTATTTAGGCTTGTGAAACATTAATGTTGTTTATGTATAAATAAAAGAGACTACTTCTTGTACTCTCTTTTATTACACCCAATTGTACTAAAGTACCCGTTAGCTTAAGCACAATAATTCACAATCTTACTTTTTTAGATAAAAACTATTACTAAAAGTTTTATATTGTATAAATATTTTAAATATGTAAAAAAGCTTACTCAAAGAGTAAGCTTAACCTCTATAAACACTATCACATGTTCCAGGTTTTGGTTCATAAAAACAATGGTCTTTAAATTGACCAGTATGAGGTTGATCATACCATGTTGGAGGACATGGCGCATAGGGATTGAAATACCAAAGGGCATATCTAGCCGGATGCTGTCTCCAGTGCTTCAAATTCTGTTCTGCTAATCTTCTTTCAATACCTCTCGCTCTTTGATAAAATACGTTCCCTTTTTGAACAGCTTCAAAAGAATAATTTCCTCCTTGCACTTGATAAATGACTTGTGGAATTGTTCTTAAACCTTTAAAGTCTAAACAATTAGCTACAAGACGATTCACAATTACATTCCCAACAAATAACATTCCTAGTTGTCCTTCACCTTCGGCTTCTGCTCTCATCATCCTTGCCATTAAGTCAACGTCTGAACTTCGGTAACTTGCTCTTGCCATTTTTCCACCCCAAAAATATTGTATGAAAGATAGCCTACAGTCATGTCATTTTTTATGTAATATAAATGCTTAGTTATAATAACTTACAGCTTTTAAGTAAAATGAAAACTATTACATTCTTTTTTCCCTTTATTCAACTAAACTGCCCAGTTAGCCATCCATGAATCGCAAAAATCGGCGATTCACCACAAAGAATGAAAATGGTTAGGAAGTGTCAATACTGATACTGACCTTAATCCAGTCAACCCTAATCCATAGACTAATTAATTAACGCTCTCCTTTTTTTTAAAACGATTGAGCAGGGTCTTCTTAATTATTGTCATTTTTCATTTTTAAAGAAACTTATTTTCATGGTAGTTGTATAAAGGGGTATCGCCAACATTTCGGAAATTTTGTACGCTAAGCAAATTCAAACATAAAAAAGTCGAATTCCCTGTACGTTAAGGAACCGACTTTTTTATTTGGCTTCTTCAAGTAAAGCAACCCGATAGTGAACATTAATTATAGACTCATTATATTCACAGTAACGATTATTGCTAATGAAGCCCATACAAGAAAAAGGATTGCAGTAAGATGCGGGGATACTTCCTCTTGGATAGCTTTTATTAATGTAAATATAAAACTATATCCAAAAATGAAAAATAAAATTGCATATATTAAAAACAAAATATACATTCCTTTCGTACATTTAAGCTATTGAACTTTGTACTCACTATCCAGAATATAGAAAAAACCTACCTTAAAGACAGCTCAGATCTTCAGCTAACGCATCCGTTAGCATTCCTGTAGATCGTTAAATATCAGGTTTGAAAAAAATAGAGCCCCTCAGTAAGATACGAGTATAGAGACCAATCTAACTCAAAATCTTAAGGAGGAAGCCCTACTATGAATTTTAAAATGCAAAACAAACAAAATCAACTAATTGAGAGAATTACGGATCAACATCTAGTTGTTGGTGTGGATATTGCCCAACACGTACACGTGGCCCGTGCTGTAAACTTTCGGGGCATTGTGGTCGGGAAACCCCTTTCTTTTGAAAATAACGAGGAGGGTTTTACTAGCTTACTAAACTGGATCCAGGAACTAAAACAAATGAAAAATCTAGACACAACGATAGTCGGAATGGAACCTACCGGCCATTATTGGATAAACCTTTCAAAGTGGCTAGTCAAACAAAACATGGATGTCGTCACCGTCAATCCTCACCATGTCAAAAGAAACAAAGAAAATCGTGATAATACGCAATCCAAAAGTGATAAAAAAGATGCCCTTGTCATCGCTGATATGGTGAAGAATGGCTACTATGCCTTCGTTCGTTCCACTTCAGAATCATTTGAAAAACTTCGTGTCCTTATGGCTAACCGAGATGTGATCGTTAAGCGTCTTGTTAGCTCCATCAACCAAATTAATCGCTGGGTGGATGTTGTCTTTCCCGAGCTCCGGCAAGTGTTTAAAGACGTATCATGTAAAGGGGCAATCGCAACCCTACGCCTCTTTCCTACCCCAGCTGAATTATGTTCCTTACAGCCTCAAGATATCGTAACCGGATGGAAATCATGTATGAAGCGACATTCCGGGCATAAAAAAGCCCGTTCCCTGCTTGTATTGGCCAAGCGTTCAATTGGTACGAAACAAGCCCTTGATGCGTATAAACTTCATTTGGGACAGTTATTAGAGGAATATGATCTCGCTTCATCCCAACTCGAAAGAGTGACGCAAGAAGTCACAAACGTCTTGGAACAGATTCCATTCGTTAAGCAAATACTTGCCATTAAAGGAATCAGCGAGATTTCACTAGCGGGAATCTTAGGAGAAGCTGGAGATTTGAGTGGGTTCGCTCACGGGAATGCGCTCCTTCGTCATGCAGGATTGCATCTCGCTGAAGCAAGCTCTGGGAAGTGGAAAGGCCAAATTGTTCTTTCCAAACGTGGAAGATCACGCCTGCGGCGTTACATCTTCCTTGCGACCATGAGTCTGGTGATGAATAACCCTGAGTTTAAAGCCCTACACTCGAATAATGTTAAAGTGAAGAAGATTAAGAAAATGAAATCCATCATGAAACTTTGTGGAAAACTCGCCCGTGTCCTAGTAGGGATAGCTCGTAATGGCTCTGCCTATAAACCGGAAATGATCTTCTCAATTGAACAACTAGCAGCGTAAATTTACATTCACATTGTTATATAACGAAAGTTGGCTTATCCGTAGGATTTCAAAGAAAGCACGAAGTACTGGATGTAATGAACAAAAGGGCAATGACCCGTTCTGTTAGCAAAACCGGCCTTCACCCCTTGGATAGGCATGACGAAGGAATGAAAGGGCATAGGATTATGACCCGTTGAGACATGGGAGGGAAAGCCTCCAGGGGCAGCGTGGAGAATACGTGCAGTATATGTAATAATATGGGATTTTTAACAGATCCCCTATTTCAATCTGCCCTCATCTTATCAAAACGGTCCTATCTCTTTCGTTCATCTAAAGCAACCTATACCATGTGGTTTGAAATCCTGCGAATAAGCGAGTATTCGTGAGCATTATCTATTAAACTGAGGGAGTTCATTAAGAAAAGGTTGCTTCAACAGCCTCCCTTATTGATGTAAAGCACGTATTCCCTGACTTTCTTTGAGTGTGGGGTGTTGAGAAAGTATCTTGCTGAAAAGATCGAGATTTATCTTTTTATTCAGCTATCTAAGCCAAGTGAGTATCCAAATGTTTTAAAAATTTCTGCTGGAGATTACTGGTGTATCCAAAATAACGGCTGTCTATTGATTCTGCTACTGAAATTTTTAGTGAGGAATGGATATCTGATGACGAATTTTTTGCCACCGAATCTGAAATTTATGGGAATATGCTCTATCATCAATTGAAAAAAGAACTTCGAATATGAAAAACATAGGGAGATTTTAGTCTTCCTATGTTTTCATTCATATTATTTATCTGTTTGTTTTTGCTTCTTTTTCAAATACTCCGCACGTATTTTTTCAAGTTGCTGCTTTTTATCAAATTTGGCAGGCTTATGTTTTTCATGAAACTTTGTCACAGCTAACTGACCTTTGGTATCCAATTGATATTTTCCCACTTTGTTCACCTACTTTTCTTGTCTTTAAAGAGAATCTATTCAACAAATATAATATACCTTATTTTACTGAATTAAACCTTATTACTTTATTAGTGTACTGCTAACTTTGCATATATCAGTAAAAACATAAAAAAATTAGTAAAATAATTGGTATTCATTTCATTGCTATAATCAAAATAAAATGCCTTGATACTCTGCATAAGCCTCAATAATTCTATTTCTTGTTTGTTCCAGCTCTCTTCTAAAGGTCCAATTGTTCGGTAAATAAGGTTTAAAATATTAAAACAATCTAAGTCTACTCCATCTTTTAAATGGTTCTTAATGCTAATAACCATTACGTTCTCGTGATTTCAAAAGCCTTGAATTAATAGAGTCCAAGGCTTTTTTGTATATGGGTTCAGTTAATATACCTTCTGGATGAAAAGAATAGAACAGGAATGACATCCAAAGTAAGACAAAGGGTTGCAATTCAAGATATATCCCTTTCGTCTTTTTGAACTTTACATTCAAATGGCAATATGTTAGATAAAACCATCTTGTTGAACTATCCTGCTCCTTTAGTATTAAAATCCGCTTAAATCTTCGGGATATACTGAGTGCCATTTGTGAATAATAAGTGTGTTAAACAATGGATTAAGGAGGACTTGCATGCAACAGGATCACCAAGCTAAAAAGAATTCGGGATCAATTATGAAACCAGGATTTTCCGGAACTGATCCACAAAAAGTAAAACAACAAATCCAAAAAGATGTAAGCGCAGGACAAGGTGCAATGACTTCCCGAGAGGCAGGATCAATGCGCGATTAAAAAACCACTCTGAGTGGTTTTTTATATGCTTGAACACAAGTTTCAAAAAGAATAAAAACAAGGTTAAATTAAGGTTTTTTGTAAATAAATACTTTCATTACTTCATGCATACTATTCTTTGAAACAGCACATTATAAATCATGTCGATTTATTACTTTCAAAAAAGAGCATTCATACATGTATCCATGGTTTGCTTCGATTTTATATATGATTGCCATGATACAAAAAAATATCAATGACCTTTTAATACCCGGAGATTCCGTCGGCCATGGCGCATTGTTGTTATTCGGTTCAATCCCGCTACCCCTGCTTATTATCTCAAGAGTAAAAGAGGAAAGTATGAAACAATCACAAATCAATATACGGCCCCTCTTCCTTTCACTCTCCATTCTCTTATTCTTATCTCTTACAGGATGTTGGAGCACTCGTGAAATTGAAGAGCAAAGTTTAGGTATAGGTTTGGCCTTCGATAAAGGCAAGGAGTCCATCATTGAGAAAGAGTTTAATGAACAAAAGGAAGGATATTATTCAAAAGAAGACCTGATTACTTCAACCTATCAATTTATCACTCCAGAAGTTGCGAGTTCAACAACTAAACAAGCCGGACCACAGCAAAAATCTTATATGAATGTTTCCGAAACTGGAGATTCCGTCCATCAGATGATTCGTGAACTCTCATTAAAAGTTGAAAATCCCATAACAAGTAATCATATGAAAGTGATTGTCATAGGTGAAGATCTTGCAAAATCGTTTAAATTGGAAAATTTACTTAATCAAGTTCTTCGTGATAATGAAATTAGACCAAGCTGTCTTGTGCTCATTAGTAAAGGAAAAGCAAGCAAGACACTGGAAACAAAGACAGCAGGAGAGATTCCATCGTTTCGCCTGGTTGATATTATAGAAAATGCCTATCGAACAACGAGGATTTTACCCCCTATGCCGCAAATTAAAGTACAGAGCATGCTCCATTCAGGATCTAGTTTTCTGTTGCAAAAAGTATTATCAGTGAATGGGCAAGTCAAACTTGCGGGAGCCGCCGTTATCGATGGAAAAACCCACAAAATGACCGGTGTTTTGAATGAGGAAGAACTGGATGGCGTAACGTGGATAACAGGCAAGGGTAAAGGCGGTGTAGTGAAAAGCTATGATAAAGAGACTGGTCAGCAGATTGTGTATGAGATAGAGTCCATGAAAAGCAGAATTAAACCTCAAGTTAACGGAAACAACATCTCTTTTGATGTAAACATTGAATCAGAGGGAAGGCTATCTGAAACCTGGGTGGTTCCGGGAGATACTTTTAAAAATGAATTTCTAAAAAAAGCAGAAAAATCCTCTGAAAAAGAAGTGAAACGCTTGGTGAAGAATGTAGTAGAAAAAATGCAAAAAGAATACCAAGTGGACGTTGCGGGCTTCGGAAATCAATTGAGAATTGAGAACCCCAAAGTATGGAAGAAGGTCAAAAAGGATTGGGACCAAACATTCAGTGAAACCCCGGTCAACTTTAATGTAAAATTAACGATTAACAATTATGGAACATCAGGATCTGCAAAGAAGTGAAAACGTATCTAGAAAATAAAGAAAAGATGAAATCACACGAAAAAGTAACCTTGATTGGACAATTGTACAGCCTCCAATATGAACAAATGGACCTGCTGAAAGGCAATCTAAACTCGGAGATTTTCCCCCTTCAATTTATGAGGGAATTTACGTTAAGTACGATTGAATAAGGCACGTATATAAAGCAATCTAAACATATGAAAAGGGAGCAATGCAAAGTTTTAAGGCATCGCTCCCTTTACTCTATTTGAATTTATTGACATTCACTTTTACTACTAACTTCTCTAGTCTATCACTTATTCTTCATAGATTAACTTCCCTTATAAAACTAACCTGACCCGTTATTTCTATAAGACTTATTGTTGAGTTGACAAGTGAAGGAGGGAGCAGGATGGGGAAGATCATTAGAAAAGATAGAAAAACGCCCCAAAAGAGGCGTTCAACTTAATCATTTTTATTTATTTTACCGTCGTTCCCCTTGTCGATACCAGTGGCATTATTAACTATTTGTGGAAACAAGTTTAACCCCTGATCCAAAGCATTCATTGAATCGGCTTTTTGGCCGAGATTTTTTGATTTTTCTTGCTTTTTCATTTTTACCGCCTCCTAAAATTAGGATTCGTAGTAAATCAAAAAATATTCCAAAGTAATTTTTAAATGATGATGTTGCACAGTTCGAATAAACTATGCTGTTTAAACTAACCTGCCCCGATCGTTCCTTAAAGAAAAAGACAGCTCTTATCTTCAGCTATCGCACCCGTTGGTTCTATAAGAAAGGCATCGTCTCCAATTTTATAAAATGCCCACCGTTAACTAAATAGGAATTCTTATAAACCTTGAGCACTGATCTCTTAAGCTAATTATTTATTTCGAACCCGTTCACAAAGTATCCAATTGTTTCAAGCTCTTCTTCATTTAGCTCTCGTTTTAGCTTGAGTTGATAAGATTTCTTTATATCTTCAAAGCGTCCCTCATATTGTTCTGTCAATGTGGCTACAGTCCTTAATAGTATTGCTTCTTTCTGATATTCATCCTTCGATATTGGCTTCCAGTGGGATAGGACATAGATTTCAGCATCAAATTGATCGATTGTGTCTAATAATTGAATCGTACTTTGAGTCGTATAATTCCTTTTGTTTGAATAGATATCTGCATAAATAGAGTCGCCAAGGAATAGTATTTTTTCTTCTTTGATATAGACAATGATAGAGTCTGGAGAATGATTGCCACCTACATGCTGCAAAAGACAAGATACTCCTCCTAGATCAAGCTCCATTCTCTGTTCAAAGGCTAAATCTGGTAATGAAATGATAATATTTCTTTCACTTCCAAATTCCTTTTTGATTGCATTGGCACAAAATTCAATTTCCAATCCCGATTTCACTCGTTCTTCTAGAGCAGAATCTGTCCATTCGTACGAAACAAGATTCTTAATTTTAGCTTTCGTTTGAATAGAAGCAACAGACAGCATATTCAAAGCAGACAAACCAAAAATATGATCCCAGTGCCAATGTGTAAGTACAACGATGCTTGGAAGTGGAATACCTTGTTCTTTAAGCTCTTTAAGAAAACAATTAGCATGTGCTTCTGAATTTCCTGCATCAATCATTAACGATCTGTTATCTCCAACCACTACTCCTAGAATAGGTCTATCCGTTTCTGAAACAGGTGTTTGATACCAACATCGATCGCTTATTTTTTCCAAAGTTTGCATATACTTTCCCCCTAAAGATACTATCCATCAGTAATTCCATAAGTATCTTAATAAACCCTTTGTCGCATTTTTAAAAGTTACCACGAATCTTTTAGCATTAAAAATCCCCCAAATATTAGATCGTTTGTTATCATACAATTCTTCAATTTATTTGAATTTCCCTTTGTAAAATGAAAAAGTTCTTATGGAACTATCCTGCCCCTAGTTCATTAAGCAAAAAGGTCACCAAATGGTAGCCCCGGAAAACTGCTGTAATAATATACGTGCAAAATAGCACTTAAAATAAGTGAAAATTATCACCCTAAAGTAACACAATTCCGTTAAGTTATGATACCTACTTAGTTAAAATAAAAACACCCCATTTCTGGGGGTGGACATCTCTTGGTCATATGTTCTTTAGTTCTTTAACGAGTTTCTTCTATTTTAATCATTCTCCTATTTTAAGGTAACTACCAGAACGGTCGTTTTACCGGCTACAGATTGTCCACTATAGTGATACTCTAAATGTGTCACAATGTCTCCATTGGTAATGATCATCGGTGTAATAGTACTTGATGCTTTTTCCTTTACCAGTTCAAGGCTGTAGGTGACCAATATGTCTCCTGCTTTAACCTGGTCACCTTCTGCCACACAAACGGAAAACCCTTCTCCTTTCATGTTAACCGTGTCCAATCCAATATGAATCAATATTTCCAGCCCTTCTGCCGTTTCCAATGCAATGGCATGCTTCGTCGGGAAGACATTGATGACTTTTGCATCAGCCGGCGCCACTACCTTCCCTTCGATAGGAAAAAAAGCAATACCATCTCCCATCATTTTCTGTGAAAAAACTGGATCCGGTACATCTTCAAGCTTTAAAATTTCTCCTTCAATTGGCGATACTAATTTTATTTCCGAAATTTTTGTTTTTTTTCCAAATAAGTTTTTTAACAAGGTAATACCTCCAATTATTTTTAATATTCTGGCTGAACAGCAAATTTCTTAAGCAATCACTTTTTTGATTTATTCTTTTAGCTAGTCTGATTTCGGTCCAAAAATTGCCTAGATGTTATTTCCTACCTCCAAAACGCCTGCAGCTCCAAGGCCCTTTAATAGGTCCTTATCAACTTAGCAAGCCAATCGGTCGGTACTTTTCCGTTTAGGGCAGGCGCCATTATTGATCGATTTGCTGAAGTTGATAAATCGCTTCTTTGGCCGGAATGGAAGAGATTGCTCCTTTTCCAGTCGTAGTAAGAGCGCCACTAGCATTTGCAAAGCTTAGGATTTCTTGGTGATGAAGTTCAAGAACTTCTTCCAGATTTCCTTGCCGAACGTCTTTTTCTAATAACTGATACAGCAAGCCTCCGATAAATGCATCCCCAGCCCCTGTTGTATCCTGTACGCCTACGCGATACCCGGTTGATTCGTATTTTTTACCTCTTACATATAATTCAGCACCTTGAGCTCCTTTTGTATAAATTACTGCTTTAACAGCACCAGTAAATAACGAAGAAACTGCTTTTTCTTTGTCAGTAATCCCGGTAATAAACTCAAGCTCTTCATCAGAAATTTTCACAATATGAACCATTGGAACAAACTCTAAAATCGTTTTCCGGCATTCTTCAGGATCAGTCCAAAGCGGAAGGCGGACATTTGGGTCAAAGCTGATGATTCCGCCTTTTGCTTTTACAGAAGTAATGGCTTTCACATGTGCATGCTTCATAGGACTTTCCACTAAATCGACTGAACAGAAGTGGAGGAGGTCGCCGTTTGCAAACCAGCTATCGTTAATTTCAGTCTCATGAAGCAGCAAATCTGCAGAAGGATTGCGGTAGAAAGAGAAATCACGTTCACCATTTTCAAGCAAAGATACAAAAGCAAGGCCTGTGTTGGCTTCATTCGTTCTCGTAATTTTATCTATTTTCACGCCGGCTTGCTGCAATTGTTCTAAAAGAAAGTCCCCAAATGAATCCATTCCGAGCTTAGTAATTATCGATGCATTGCCGCCATTTCTGGCAACTGATACAGCAACATTCGCTGGAGCGCCTCCTGGAGCACGCTCGAATTCCATTACATCTTTTAGTGCGATTCCTTTTTGAAGGGGGATAAAATCAATTAATACTTCACCGATTGCATATAAATTTCTCATACCTTACCTCTCGCTTTCATACATAACTCCATTTTTTTGCTTGAAAAGTGGTGCTTCCAGATAATGCAAAGAAACGAATTTCATTTCTGTTTTCACGAGGGAAGATCCGGCTCGTGAATACTTCTTCACCGTCATTGATGAAAATCTCAACAGAAGAGGTATCTACAAATAAATGAAACTTAATTTTTTTGGTATTCACAAAGCATTTTCGGATTGTTCCATAAGCTTCTCCAACGGTCTCACCTGAAGAAGAGCGGTCAAGAATGACTTTTTTCTCTACAGTATCATATTTAATGACCGTTTTTTCATCATCACCGGCCCTGAATTCAATACCAAATTCAACGGCATCGTTGTTTTCAAATTCACATACCATTTCATAGGATACTCCTTTGAAATCTTCATACATGTTCTTGGTGTTCTTCAAAACACCTTTTACTTCAGTTTCCTGCCTGCGTAGCGCTTGAAGTTCCTGCACTGGCCGCTGAATCAGTTTGCCGTTTCGAACAGATAATTCTCTAGGCAGTGTTAAACAATGCGCCCAGCCATTTTTGTCTGTGGGTAGGTCGATTTCAGGCAAGCCCATCCATCCGACAAGGATACGCCTTCCGTCAGGATTAACCATTGTTTGCGGCGCATAAAAATCAAAGCCTCTGTCAAGCTCCTGAAAAGAGCCATGTGATAGTGAGTGGGTTATTGTATCTAGCTTGCTGCCAATAACATAACCGGATTGATAAATATTGTGGTAAAGGTCTCCCTTGGGCTCCAAACCTTGTGGAGAAAACATCAGTACACCATAGTTTTGCAGTTCAAAATAATCTGGACATTCCCACATATATCCAAAAGTTCCAAGGTCAGTTTGTAACTCTCCTTCAAATGTCCAGTTTACTAGATTGGAGGAACGATAAAGGACGACACATCCTGTTTTGTCTTTCCGCTGTGCACCGATTACTGCATAAAAGGTATCATTTTCTCTCCAAACTTTCGGGTCGCGGAAATGATTAGTATATCCTTCTGGTACGTCCCGAATGAATGGATGGGTCAATTTTTCAATTTGTCCCGTTTTCTCCATGATGGCGATACATTGATAGGGATGTCTTTGCCAATTCTCATCACGGGTGTTGCCGGTATAAAATAAATATAGTTTTCCTTCATATTCAATAGCACTTCCCGAATAGGCTCCATGGCTGTCATAATAATCATCCGGTGCGATCCCGATGCCGGCATTTTCCCAAGAAACAAGATCTTTTGATTTCGTATGATACCAATACTTCAACCCATGTACAGGACCAAGTGGAAACCATTGGTAGAATAAATGGTACTCGCCATGATAAAAAGAGAAGCCATTAGGGTCATTAAGTAGGCCGGATAAAGGCTGTATATGAAAGGTTTGTCGCCATGTGCATTCATTTACTCTTGTTTGCAAATTTTGTAGCTCTACCTGATTAACATCTTCAACGCGGCGATAACGCTGTTCTTTTGTCCATCCCATGTGATCAGACTCCTTTAAAAAATCAGAGGGCTGTTCCTTGTTTCGAACAGCCCTTTTCATATTAATAAATTAGGCTGCTTCTTTTCGAGAAAGGGCAGCAACTTTTTTATCTGTCCGATTTGCTAAACTGAATGTTGCGATAAAGGCTACAGCAAAGGAAATGGCCATACCAATTATATAAAAGATAATTGTATCTGTTTTGATGGAAATAATCCCTGGTAAACCTGCAGCGCCAAGTGCAATCGCCTTTACTTTGAAGAAGGTGACGAAAGCAGAAGCCACTCCTGAACCTATAATTGCTCCAATAAATGGATACTTCAGTTTTAAGTTAACACCGAACATTGCAGGTTCTGAAATCCCTAAAAGAGCCGAAATACCCGCTGCAGATGCCGTACCTTTTGTTTTTTTATCTTTCGTAATGAAAGTAACTGCAAGGGTTGCTGCACCTTGAGCAATATTGGACATTGCTGCAATTGCGAAAATAAAAGAGCCCCCAGTTTTTGAAATATCAGAAAGTAATTGTGTTTCTACAGCAATAAAGCTATGATGCATACCTGTGATAACGATTGGTGCGTAAAGAAGTCCAAATATAGCTCCTCCGATAAAACCAGTTCCATCATATAAGAAGATGAGACCGTCTGTTAATAAGTTCCCTGTAGCACGAGTAATCGGTCCTACTACTGTGAACGTTAAGATACCAGTAATAAAAATTGTCAATAATGGTGTTAGAATATTGTCTAGTGCGGAAGGAATGACTTTTCGCAAATACGTTTCTATTTTTGCTAAAATAAAGGAAGCAACAAGTACCGGCAACACAGTGCCTTGATATCCGATTTTTTCAATTTCAAATCCGAGAATATTCCAGACCTGAATTTCACCGCTTACTAAGGCTCCTCCGTATCCCCAACCATTCAATAAGTCAGGGTGAACCATTAGCATTCCAAGTGTAGCACCCAGATAAGGATTTCCGCCAAACCGCTGTGTGGCAGAGAAACCGATTAAGATTGGAAGGAATACGAATGCTGCGTTGGCAAATGTATTAATTAGAGCTGCTAAATCTGCGAATCCCGGGTTAGCTTCGACAATAGATTGCCCTGCGATAAATAAGTCAGGTGCTGTGAGCAAGTTGTTAATCCCCATCAATAGACCGCCGGCAACAATTGCAGGAATAATAGGAACAAAAATATCAGAAAGCATTTTTACAAAGCGCTGAAGCGGATTCATTTTCTTCGAACCAGCATCTTTTACATCTTTCGTCGACATTTCAGTAAGTCCAGTTAGCTTTGAAAACTCTTTGTATACTTCATTAACAGTTCCCGCACCGATAATAATCTGGTATTGTCCTCCAGTTGAATATGTTCCCTTTACTGCATCCATCTCATCTAGTTTTGCTTGATCGACTTTATCTTCATCATGTAAAGCTAAGCGGAGCCGAGTCGCACAGTGTGCTGCAGCCGCCACATTTTCTTTCCCGCCGATTGCCTCCAATATTTCCTGGGATACTTCTTTATAATTCATAATGATCCTCCTTTTAAACGTTTATAAACGCTGAATTGGAACCGGTTCCGTTTAAATTCAAAAAAATATATGAATATATTAAGCAACGGAACCGGTTCCAGCATAAACCAAAAAAATATAATATCAACAAGTTGATTCACAGAAACCGGTTACATTTTAGAAGGGGAATATTTGGTAACCGATTTCATTTTGATTATAATCGGTGTAGTAAACGATTGTCAACGCTTTCTCTTTCAATAATTTTATATTTTGATAGAGATAATTTTGGTAATTCTTCCCCGTTAACAAGCTTTACGATACTTTTAGCTGCCATTTGTCCTGCTTCTTTGTAGTAAAATTTCGCTGTAGTTATGCCTGGGTGTATCATCTCTGTTACTTCATAACCTCCAAATCCAGTGATCGACAAGTCTTCTGGGATTTTTAAACCTCTTAAATAAGCTGCTTTCAAAGCACCAATCGCTATATTATCAGTTGCACATACGATAATAGAGGGAGTGAATTCCTCAATAATAGAGGGGACATTGATTAATGCATCTGTTATGCTGAAGCTTGTTTTATAATACCTTACTTCACAGTCTGATTTTTCATCTATCGCCCGCTGAAATCCTTTTTTTCGCATGACTCCTACAGCAATATCTTTTCCTGTTACGCCCAAAAAAGCAATCTTACGGTGACCTTTTTCCAGCACATGTTTTCCGAGATCATATGCTGCTTCATAATCATTGTGTATGATGCTGTGAATTGTTTCATGCTGCTGACCAACCAGTAAAACGGGCAAGTGCAGCTCTTTGAAGGCCTCTAAATGGGCGTCTGTAACTTGGGATGGAAGCAAAATCATTCCCGCAACCTTTTGCTTAGCCAGTGTGTAAATATTTTCAATTTCCCGATCTAAATCCTGACCGGTATTTGAGATCAGCATTTGATAATTTAGTTCTCTTAATTGTTCATCAATGCCAATTAACGTATGAGAAGAAGCATACGAATCAAGTCTCGGTACGATGGTACCGATTATATTAGTTTTCTTTGCTTTTAAACTTTGAGCGAAGGCATTAGGAGCATAGCTGGTTTCATTTATCACACGTTCGATTTTATTTTTCGTTGCCTCACTAACAGAACCATTATTTAGATAACGTGAAACTGTACTCTTAGCAACTCCGGCAAGCTTCGCGATATCAGTAATTGTAACCAAAGCATTCATCTCCGTCTTTATATGGATTTATTTATTATACACCAATATGTTTAGTAAATTAAGAGGTGAATATAGTTGATTATTTAAACAGGAAATTTTACAACGTTATCATTGCAAATTTAAATGTAAACGCATTCACCTCCAAATAGGAGGTGTAAAATATGGAAATTAGTAAAGAGGTTACATTTATACAATGATAAATAGAACTAACCATTAAGAGAGAAAAAACCCTTTCTTTTCTATTTAGCTCTCTTCCTAAATGGGTATAGCACTCCATTAACCCAATTACGAAACATTTTGAATACTTTCTGATTGGTTTTAACATTACCAAGAAATACACCCATAAGTTCATTATAATAGTATTCTTTATCACTAAATAACGCTTGAAACTCCTTATCTGCGAAATCATTAAAAAACAAGTCCATTGAACTGTCTTTTCTTACCCAAGCAATTGCTTCTATATATGGAGTGAACTCATATTTCCATTTATCTACATGAAGGTGATTACCAGTATAGTTTTCATCATTAAAATAATCATGATTATTCATTGACTTACCCCCGAAAACTCAACTATTAGCAGAATTATACCATAGGACTTATTGTTCTAATTTGCTCCGATAGTTTAATAAAATCGAGTAGTAGGAGGCGCCTAGCCTCCGACCTCTCACACCACTATACATACCGTTCGGTATACGGCGGTTCAGTTTAAGTCTGGCGTAGTTTTGTATATCGTTCATATAGATTTACTAACCCATGATGGAGCCAATAAACATTATTAAGGGTTTTGTCTAGAATAGGACTATACGCTATGCGCCAATAACCCTTTCTGCTATTTCCCCATTCATATGCTTTTCCAAATGGGACGCCTAATCCTTTGAGTTTCCTCACCCTCGTTCTTGGCAATTTCCATTGCTTCCATAAGCACAGCCTGAGTCTTCTTCGAATCCATGAATCTAAATTCTTCAATACGTTCGGAGTATCAATGAGGGCGAAATCCATAGCTATTCTCCGAAAAGGTTGAGTCATATTTCTTGGTCAATATTTGAGCAATGGCTTGTTGAATGAAACGGTCTAGAACGGTTGGAATACTCAATAGCCGAACTCCGCCGTTTGGTTTCGGGATTTCGATACGACGGACGGGCTGCGGTTGATAGGTACCCTGTAAAAGGGCAGTTTTCATGTTGTACCATTCGGTTACGAGGTGCGGTCTCAGGTTTTGAAGCGGCATTCCATCTACACCATGGCTTCCCTTATTTCTTTCTACACGCTTCAATGCCTGTATTAAGTTTTCCCTCTCTAGTATCTGTTCCATTAACATCGTTGATATCCTTTCTACGTGGATAAATGGTCTATTTGTGCCTTTATCTGCTCCGCCCTTTTGAAGTTCCCCGTGTATTCACCACTTCTTCCCTCAAATAAGTTCCGTTAGGAATTGTTTGCTTCTTCGCAGATAACGAACGCCCAGTATTCATCCTCCTTAATCTGTTCGGTCCTTCCTTATCTTCTCGAGTAGACAAGTACTATGACCTCTGCTGACTTCTGATGATTCAGCTGTCCATCACTGGACAGGTTACCAAGTGTACTTGGCTGTCATCAGACCTCCCCGGGTAAGAGTGCAATCTTTCCCTCCATCTATCTGCTTCATTTACTCTGTACCACCTTCGGCAGTAAGGACTTTGTTTTGTTTCGCAAACTCATCCAATGATACCTATCCTTATATGAAGTTCGTGTTCCTCAGACCGGAGGTTTGCCGCTTGCTTCCTTCAGATTCCACGTCACCGCGGACACCCTTGCATTAAGCTAACCACTACTACTGCCTTCATGGTTCGAGACTTTCACCCTATAGATTGCACCCATGCCGGGCGCACGAAAAAGAGCTGCCAAAGCAACTCTAAAGATAAAACCCTTTTTATAATTAACCAATCGTCTTCAGAACATTTTTTAATTGTACGATATTGTTCTGTTCGCCGTCGTTCATCTTATAAACGAAAACGGTATTAATGACATTGTTAAAGCTTAATTTGTAATAGTGAATGTTTGTATAGTTATATAAATCTATAAGCTTAGTATTCAATACTGCAATGGTATTGCTGATTTGCAAAAAATCTTGGATACTGCTGATTGATTTTATTTCCTTTAATTTATATGGTATTTGATTATTCATAAGCCATTCGGTCACAGCTCTTGTATACATACAACCTATACTCAATACGAGCAATGTAATAGGTGTTTCCCAATCAAAATTGATGATATGGTCCTTACTTGAAATGACCTCGAATGTTTCAGTTGCAACGATGTCATAAGTTAAGTCGGGATATTTCTTAATAGGTTCACTAATGAGTGCACAATCTAATTCGGAATTGTGCACTTTTTGGTTTATGGCATTACTGGAATCTACGGCGAAATCCACATCCATTTGAATGTCGTTCATATTCAAAGTATTCGCGATATGGGCACCATAGATTTTCAAGGTTGTATGTGATGTGCCAAAATCCACTTTAGAGTTAGTTTGAATGGCACCAATGTTTTGTAAAAATTCTTCGTACTCTTGTGAAATAAGTTGAAGATAGTTTTTATATTGTATTCCTACGCTAGTGATTTTCAATCCTTGGGGCGTGCGTTTAAAAACAAGTTTTCCAATTTCCGACTCTATTTTTTTCACTTTAGCCGTAAGGGCGGATTGAGTATAGTTCGTGATTTCTGCAGACTTACTTAAATTTTGACGGTTTAATATTTCAATTTTCAATGCTATTTCTTTGATGTTCATATAGTTGGCACACCCTATAAAAAAAATTTATGAACCCTATCATTTTCCTCCATTTTACGCTTCTGGGCAGTCAGAGTAAACTCTAGTTAGCTTAATAAGTAAGGGAGACTAGATAATGCTAGAAGCTAAAAATAAGAATTTATCCCAACGAATTATTATTGAACGATACATCAAGCATAGGGGGAGAATTTCTTAATGCATACATATTATAAATGGTTAATCGTATTGGTGGCCACGTTATCCCAAACTGCAGCAACCTTTGTGACATATGGCATGGGACCCATCGCTGCATTTTATCAAATTGAATGGAATTTAACACCACTTCAAACAGGCTTCATTGTTTCAGCGGTCAATATTGGTCCGATGTTTTCAATGCTGGCGTTCGGTTACTTGATGGATAAAAAAGGGGAAAAACACATTATCGGGTGGGGGAACATTTTATTGGGCCTCTCAGCTTTAACGCTAGTTTTTGTTAATGATTATATTGTATTGCTGCTTTTATTATTGTTGGTCGGTATATGGTACGGAAGCGCTCAAACCGGTGGAAGCACGGCCATCGTAAAATGGTTTCCAAACGAACATAGAGGTCTGGCTCTAGGGATAAGACAGACGGGAATACCGATTGGAGGATCTCTAGCCTCTATAGTTTTATCCTATACATATTATCATTTCAATTTGTCATCAGTACATGTAGTACAAGGGATCGTAGCAATAATGGGAGGGCTGATCTTCTTATTATTATATAACGAACCAGAAAGAACGAGTGGAACGAGATCAACCTCGGTCGGGTTCAAGGAGAAAATGAATGTCATCAAAAATAATAAGGAGTTATATCCGATTTATATAGTGGGTGTTGTGATGATGTCATTACAGATGATTATCATTGCGCATTTTATGAGTTATTTGCATAACGAAGGGAGCTATTCATTAGCAGAGGCAGGAAAATATTTAAGCGTCGTTTTAATAGGTGGTATGGTTGGACGGGTAGTCATCGCATGGGCGAGTGATCAATTCTTTGAAGGTATAAGGGAAAGATTATTGCTTATTGTGATGGCTGTTACCGTAATTCTTACAGTGATGCTGCCACTCATCATGACTGTTGAAATGGAAATATTGATGCTATTATTTTGTTTTCTTTTGGGTTTTGTAGCCATTGGTTGGTATTCCATTTTTATTGCTTGTATCACAGAACAATCGGATTCACGTTTTATAGGTTTAACGGTGAGTTCAGCATTGACATTAAATCAATTATTCATTGTCATAGCACCCTCTTTATTCGGATTAGTCGTTAATCTATTGAACAGTTATCAACAAGCCCTATATTGGGCCGGAATATCTGTAGCTTTAGGAGCGATTAATTTATACAGAGCAAAAATAAAAAAAAGAATGGATCATAGGATCACCACAAAATTTGATCAAATTAATACAAATAACCTTGATAAATGAGTAAATAGAAAGGGCATGTTTTGAAAAAAGATGAATCAACACACATGCCCTTATACTATTTAATGGATTATTCTTTTATAAAAAAGATCGATCATTTATTGTGTTCCTTAATCAACTAACGCACCAAGTTAGTTGATTAAGAAAAGCGATTCATATTAAAGAATAGCGCCCGATTGCTGAACAAAAAAATCCTGCACATCAACACAGGACCTTTGATAAAACTTTTTTATAAACGATCAGGCTTTATGTAGTAAACAATGTTCCATTTAGTGCTTTAACGTACCTAGTTGCAGATTTTTGAACTTGGTTATGGGCTTCTTCTTTAATTACTCGGTGAAAAGCGTCATATAACCGACCAAACTTAAATTCATTAACCCGATTTGCGATTCTTTCTACTGTTACACTGGGCATTGGGATGAAGTTTGGATAACTATACATAAAACTTACCCATTGGCGATCAGCAACGATCCGAATGATATCCCCAGTCAGTAATATTCCGTTCTGGCTGAATCCGTTTTTCCATTCTAAAACGGTGCCGCCTTTAAAATGTCCACCAATTCTCTGAAGTATGACACCATGCTGTAATTCAAGCGATTCTCCAGACCAGAAAATGATTTTTTCGCTTGGCCTCGTTACCCAGTCTCTTTCATCTTCATGAATATAAATCGGAGCGTCAAAAGCTTCGGCCCACTCCACTTGACTAGAGAAATAGTGAGGATGAGATAACGCTATAGCATCAATTCCACCTAAATCTTCAATTTGCGTAATCGTATCTTGATCAATATATGTAATACAGTCCCATAATAAATTAAAATTCTTATCTTTTATTAGATAAGCAGTTTGTCCGATTCCAAAATTCGGAATAGTATTTATGCTATATAACCCCTCTTCGTCAAGATTAATAGAATTTTTAAATATTCCATCTTTTTTCATCATTTCTAATGTTGTCCATGTTTGCCCTTTAGGACTAACATATTGTCTTTCTTCCCCGCAAATCAAACATTGATTAGGTACTTCTTTAGAACCTTCATATTGGACTCCACATGTCTCACAAATATAATTAACCATAACCTTTTTCCCCCATATCTACAAAAACTTAACATTAATTATTATATATAAATAAGGTAAAATTTTTAAATTTAATGCTCAATTCCACTTCCTTTATGTTTGGGTTATATATAAAAAAATACAAATTCTTTAGTGGTCATTTATCCGACAATCTTGCCCAATTGTTGAACAACTCCATATGCACTCTTGAACTATCCTGCCCCTATAGTTGGCATAAGAAAAGGAGTTGCTAATCAGCTCCTGGTAATGAAGTAAAGCACCCGTGCATAAAGAAAAAGCCAACACTATTAAAGTCTCGTCTCTTTCGCTTTAGCGTAAATAGTGGAACGTGGAACGCCTGTCATTTTAGCTATCTCATTTAAACTTAATCCGTTAGATTCTCTCTCCTGAAACAGCTTCAAAGCCTTTTTAACGTCCTTCTCGTCCTTTCCTTTACGTCCCATATGAGTTCCTTTAGCTTTTGCCCTTTCACGTCCCTCAGTGGTCCTATCTTTGATTAAATCACGTTCAAACTCAGCAATAGCCCCCAGCATAGTAAACATTAGCTTTCCAGATGGTGTACTAAAATCAATCTGTTCTTTGATGAATACTAAAGCTATTCCCCGTTCTCTAGTTCCTTAGCAATCTTTTGTAAATCAAATGTACTCCTAGCTAGTCTGTCTATTTTGTAAACAACCAGCTTGTCTCCTTCCCTTAAAAAGTCTAACGCCTTAATCAGTTCCTCACGATCACTTTTAGCACCACTTTGTTTCTCCATGAATATCTTCTCACAGCCATATTCTTTTAACTTCTCTTCCTGTAAATCTAATGATTGATCAATGGTGCTTACTCGTCCGTATTCATAATCACATCCGATGCGTGAAACAACTACCTTTTGGATTTATCTTTTATAGTTTTTGCTATTGCTAAAAAAATGATGATGTTAATATAGAAGTAGCTATTAGAAAAATAGAAAAAATTATAGGAGTGAAGGACAATGAGTGTACATAAAGCCCTTACGTTACATGCTCAAAAACAAAATCAACTTTTTACTAAATTTTCCCTATTAGACCAACAACGTGAAGATTATATTCAAGGAGCTATAGAATTATGTAAGGCTGAAAAGGATTTTACAACAGACCATATTAATCAAATCACTATGCAAATCAATGTTCTTGCAAACCAAAGGCTAATACCTACTCGTAAATTAGTTACCCCAGAAATGGTTCATTCATATGTGGAGTCATTAAAGTAAAATAATTTACTGATCTCTTAGTCGTAAGAAAAAGCACCGAATATCGGTGTTAACCCTCGACCTCCTGACACTCATTTTATAGATGAGTGTTTTTTTATGCTTAAATCTCCAAAAATACTCGTTAGTTCTACAAAAAGAAAAATATAGAAAGCTAGTTTACCTTTATCCTGCATATATTCAAATATGGACAAGATAAAGGGTGAATAATTGATGACTAAACAAACTCTTTTTAAAGGAACTATGATTTTAACAGTGGGAAGACTGGACAAGTATGCGTTTTCCTGAGAGTGGCAGATATGTTATTAAAGGAGCTTTACAGCCTATTCAAATTGATAGAGAAAACGATTTTGGTATTTATGATGACCCTAATTTATGGATGGAATATCATTTGACGGGTGAACAATAGCACTAATGAAAAGTATATTAAATTAAATGTATATGAGTGCCATTAAACATTTAATATAAAAGTCTTTATGGATAATTACTAAGTAATCATCGATAAAGACTTTTATATTCTTCTGCATCTAGATGAAAAAAGTTTCTTTTTCATAGACATAAAAATAGTAGTTATAAGGGTTTTTGTCATTCATAATCCCTTTTTCAACTGATATTTCTTTCCATTCATCGAAATTAACTTCTGGAAAAAAAGTATCTCCATCAAATTCATGATGAATCTTTGTAATGTACATTTTCTCAACATAAGGCAAAAACAAATTATAAATCTGTTCTCCCCCGAAAATAAAAATCTCTTCTTCATTTTTACATAACTCAAAAACTTCTTCTATTGAATGGACAATATCACAACCGGTAAAGGTAAAACTCTTATCTCTCGTCAAAATAATATTCCTTCGGTCAGATAAAGCCCTTCCGATTGACTCAAGGTTCTTTCTGCCTAATACGATTGGATGTCCCTTTGTAGTATTTTTAACATACTCCCAATCCTTCGGGATTCTCCAAGGGATGTCATTCTCCTTGCCAATGACTCTATTCTTATCCATCGCAGCAATTAAAGATACTTTCATATATAACACAGCCTTCTTTTTACTATTTTACCCCTCATAAATTCTTGAACTACTTCCCCAAGGATGGTAACCGTCACCTATATAAGTGAATCCATATTTTTCATAGTATCCAATATGGTCAGTACAAAGGAAAACTTTATTGAATCCTGCTTTTTCGGCATCTGCTTTAGCACGTAAAAGTAGCTCTTTACCTAAAGACCTACCACGATAGCTATTTTCAATATAAAGAGCACATATCCAAGGCCATAAATCCATACGACTAATAAAATCATTGCTAATTAGACCTGCGCAGCCAATAATTTCACCTGAATCCTCCATTAAATACCAAATAGGAAACGGACTATCCGTTGTTATGCTGTGTGTAATACAGTCCTCATATACCTTCATACTGTTTTCGTTTGCCCATTTGCATTGTAAATATTTAATTGCTTTTTCTTTATACTCTGGATGTTCTCTAACGCTAATAATTTGCATAAATGACTTTCCCTTCGTTACCTTATTTTATATAATTTTTTAGGCGCGATCCTTACTACTAAAGGATCGCGCTACACCCGTTCATTAAATTAAGTATTTAATTAGATGTTTATTATTTTATCTTCATCCCATATACGTTCCAAAATCAATTCATTATTAATACAGTTTATTTGAAAAACGTCAGGATTACTAAGATTTTTCCAACACTCGAAATCAAAGTCACTATTATAATTCTTTAAAAGTAAGGATATTATATTTCCGTGACTGACGATTACTGTGTTTTCAGTCCCACTTTTAAAGACTTCTTCTACAACATTTACGATTCGATTCTTCGCTTCTTGACTTGACTCTCCTCCTTCAAATTTTAATTCCATATCATTAAATGTTGCTTTTAGTTTTTCATACCAATCAGGTAAGTCCGTTGTGCTTAGTGTTCGTTCTGAGAGGCGTTCATCAATCTCTATTTTAATATTTGTTTTCTCACTTAATGGTTCCACTGATTGAATAGCACGCAAAAACGGACTAGATATTATTCGGTCAATTTTTGCATCACTGAAGAAATCAACTAAATATTTCGCTTGTTTCGATCCTTTTTCTGTTAATGTAGATTCCGAAGGTTGCCCCTGTGCTTCGCAATGTCTGACAATGTAAATCTTCTTTAGCATAAGACCCTCCCACCTCTATAGGTCGCTTGGTTTACTTGCTTCTTCTGATATATAAACTTCCCAGGTAACTATGGTAGTGCTATCCTTAACATTGTTTTCTTGAATTTCTTGGAACAATGATTTAATACCTTGGTCTATTTGACAATTAGCAAACACCTTAAATATTTCACTTGGATTTATAAAAGGTGCATTTGAACATTCTATTAAACCATCAGTAGTCAAAAATATATGATTTAACCCTTTTCTTAGCTCTCTTGTCCCACTGGTATAACAAGGCACTTTGTTATCAAATGTGTTGACCTGTCCTACCCATTCATAGAATTGTCTTTGATTGAGTTGATATTGTCCAAGTGCAACTAAATCTTGATGAAATAAATAAAGAATACAGTCTCCTACCGAAAACCACCAAAGATACTTATGTTTTCGTACTACGATTAAACAGGAGGTTTCACCTTTTACTTTACGACAAATAGAAAGAAATTTATCACTTTGAAAAAGCTTTAATACCTTCTCTTCTAGGTTTTTAAACATTTGATGATTTGTAGTAGAAAAGGATAATAGGTTTTCCATATCAGTTTTATTCTGTTTAAAAAGTTCAATCACTATCTCAGCACTCTCGGCAGTATAGTGTGCATCTAATATAATTACGAATTCCCAGTCCTCATTTTTATTTGACCAGACTAAGCAACCATCTTCATTCTTATTTTGACCTGCTTCTGAGTTTCCTCCATATCGTCCAACTATAATTTGGTTAAGCCTTTGAATATCTGGGTTATCAATAAAATCTTCCTGACTTCCAACCCAACTAAATTCTACACCCTTATAAGTCCCTGAAGTTTGCGTATCTTCAGTGTAGTTATTACAAAAACAACCTTCCACAATAACTATCCCCTTTTCCGATATCGATAAAATTATAAAACAAATATAACTAAATTTGTTATTTATCTAACTATTGTTAATGAATATTCCAAATGATTATATTTGTTCAGATAATTACTCTCTTAATGAACTCCCTCAGTTTAATAGATAATGCTCACGAATACTCGCTTATTCGCAGGATTTCAAACCACATGGTATAGGTTGCTTCAGATGAACGAAAGAGATAGGACCGTTTTGATAAGATGAGGGCAGATTGAAATAGGGGATCTGTTAAAAATCCCATATTATTACATATACTGCACGTATTCTCCACGCTGCCCCTGGAGGCTTTCCCTCCCATGTCTCAACGGGTCATAATCCTATGCCCTTTCATTCCTTCGTCATGCCTATCCAAGGGGTGAAGGCCGGTTTTGCTAACAGAACGGGTCATTGCCCTTTTGTTCATTACATCCAGTACTTCGTGCTTTCTTTGAAATCCTACGGATAAGCCAACTTTCGTTATATAACAATGTGAATGTAAATTTACGCTGCTAGTTGTTCAATTGAGAAGATCATTTCCGGTTTATAGGCAGAGCCATTACGAGCTATCCCTACTAGGACACGGGCGAGTTTTCCACAAAGTTTCATGATGGATTTCATTTTCTTAATCTTCTTCACTTTAACATTATTCGAGTGTAGGGCTTTAAACTCAGGGTTATTCATCACCAGACTCATGGTCGCAAGGAAGATGTAACGCCGCAGGCGTGATCTTCCACGTTTGGAAAGAACAATTTGGCCTTTCCACTTCCCAGAGCTTGCTTCAGCGAGATGCAATCCTGCATGACGAAGGAGCGCATTCCCGTGAGCGAACCCACTCAAATCTCCAGCTTCTCCTAAGATTCCCGCTAGTGAAATCTCGCTGATTCCTTTAATGGCAAGTATTTGCTTAACGAATGGAATCTGTTCCAAGACGTTTGTGACTTCTTGCGTCACTCTTTCGAGTTGGGATGAAGCGAGATCATATTCCTCTAATAACTGTCCCAAATGAAGTTTATACGCATCAAGGGCTTGTTTCGTACCAATTGAACGCTTGGCCAATACAAGCAGGGAACGGGCTTTTTTATGCCCGGAATGTCGCTTCATACATGATTTCCATCCGGTTACGATATCTTGAGGCTGTAAGGAACATAATTCAGCTGGGGTAGGAAAGAGGCGTAGGGTTGCGATTGCCCCTTTACATGATACGTCTTTAAACACTTGCCGGAGCTCGGGAAAGACAACATCCACCCAGCGATTAATTTGGTTGATGGAGCTAACAAGACGCTTAACGATCACATCTCGGTTAGCCATAAGGACACGAAGTTTTTCAAATGATTCTGAAGTGGAACGAACGAAGGCATAGTAGCCATTCTTCACCATATCAGCGATGACAAGGGCATCTTTTTTATCACTTTTGGATTGCGTATTATCACGATTTTCTTTGTTTCTTTTGACATGGTGAGGATTGACGGTGACGACATCCATGTTTTGTTTGACTAGCCACTTTGAAAGGTTTATCCAATAATGGCCGGTAGGTTCCATTCCGACTATCGTTGTGTCTAGATTTTTCATTTGTTTTAGTTCCTGGATCCAGTTTAGTAAGCTAGTAAAACCCTCCTCGTTATTTTCAAAAGAAAGGGGTTTCCCGACCACAATGCCCCGAAAGTTTACAGCACGGGCCACGTGTACGTGTTGGGCAATATCCACACCAACAACTAGATGTTGATCCGTAATTCTCTCAATTAGTTGATTTTGTTTGTTTTGCATTTTAAAATTCATAGTAGGGCTTCCTCCTTAAGATTTTGAGTTAGATTGGTCTCTATACTCGTATCTTACTGAGGGGCTCTATTTTTTTCAAACCTGATATTTAACGATCTACAGGAATGCTAACCTGCCCCGTTAGTCCAATAAGGCTTATTGTAGACCTGACACATATTTTGACGTAAAAAGAGTAATTTTACTATCTGGTTTTTTTCTGATTTTTATCCCGAAAATAAGAAATAAGTGCGTCACCTATAGTAACCAAAATATCAAAAAACTCTAGAAATAGATTTAACAATTATCCAGATGTGTTGCCTTTTGAGACACCAAGAGGGTCTTGGTGAAGTGAGGTCTATCAACTCCTTATCCTCCCTTCGGCCCGGTACCGTTGACAGACGCCATACGGGGATCTCTCGCCTTCGTGAGAGGTTGCCCCTAGGTTTTTTTCCCCCTAAAAAAGCAAAAAGGACGCTTAAAAGCGCCCTCAATGCGAAATAGAACTTTCTTGAACTTTGGTTAGATTTGAAAATTAATCGTATATCACATTTTTTCCTTCTTCACTTAATTTTTTTAAAGATGTAAGCATATGATTTATCTCTTCATCGGAGTGTCTTTCCCATGAAGCTAATTCAGCTATTATTTTTAGAGGCGATTTAGATCTATATGAGCGTGTTGGGTTTCCAGGAAATTTTTTATCAGTTAAGTTAGGATCATTTTCAAAATCTCCTAATGGTTCTACAATGTAGATTCTTTCTTTTGAATTAGATTTTGCTAATTCAGCACCCCATTTGGCAGCATTTAATGTTGCAGTAAAGTATATATGGTTAGATTTTTTTTCTTGGTAATTTGATAAGTATTGCGGTTCTAATAAATCACCAATTTCCAGTTCTGCTTTAGTACCATGAAAAAAAGGACCCTTATCTAAGACATCTTTTTTGTCATCCATACTGATACACCTCTTCTTTTTTTAGATTTGTATTTAGCAGTATAGTGTAGGAATTACAAAAAAAACAGTCTATAAAAAATATATAAATAACGGTATAATGTAAGTAGAGAGAATGATATTGAACGGAAATTACCTAGTATTACGTTTTAATTAGTAAGCAGGTACACTTTGGGAGGAAGAGCAGCGAAAGCTGCTCTTCCTTTTTTGTCTTTTCCCCCTTCGGCAGGCACAAAGGTTGATACTTGGGTGTTTAATTATGGCTAATTTTTAATAAATCTTTATAAACTATTTTATGGATTTGAGGTTGTTATTATGAAGATCTGCAGTAGGGAATTTTGGGTTTAATGAACAGCATGAATACACACGCTTGTTCAACTATCCTGCCCCTTTAGTGCCATAAGAAAAAGCTGCCTTAAAGACAACTTCGATTTTTCAGCTAACGCACCTAATAGCTTAATAAGACCTAATTTATTATTTAATTTTCTTTTTAAAAGAAGTTACAGCTAGACGTTCTGTCACATTTGTTTCTCCTGTAATTGAGAAACCATTTTTTTCATAGAAATTGATTGCTGGTGTATTTTTGGAACCAGTTGATACTATTATTGTTTCAATATCTTCCTCATTGTTTTCAATGAATTCTAATAACATTTTGGAAATTCCTTTTCTAAAATGTGTTGGATGAACCATTAGACGATGTATATCAATTACACCTTTTTCAACTTTTATAGAAATGACTCCACTTAACTCTTCATTCAAGTAATACCCATAGAAAGTTTCACCGGATTTTTGTAACGTATCAACTGTATCTTTTAATGGCGGTATTTCATAAAAATGAATTAATTTTGCCTCTGCCATATAGGAAGGTAATTGAATGTTTAATACTTCCTCAGCTAATTTAGGATTAGTTATATCGATTTTTTTTATCAAAGTTGTTCTCCTTTTAATTTCTTCTTAAACGAACCTGACACCGTTAACAAAATGAGTATTGTAATTCATTAGTTATTCTTTAACTTCGGATGTAAATCCTTCTTCAACGAACCTGCCCCGATAGTTCCATATAGAAAAAGCTGCCTTATAGACAGCTCTGATCTTCAGTCAATACACCCGTTGCACTTAAATCCACTCTTTTCCATGTACACGAATGAATTTAATATCGTTATGATAATGTTCAAGATGCCCTTCATCTATCATCATTTGAAAAGCAATGTCACCTTCACTGGCTTTTCTTGTTATGGTTTTACATAACCCCTCCAATCGCAGCACTACCATTTCCAAATAATCTTCTTTTACTCCTTCACCGTAAGATTCAAAAAACAATCTAACTCTTTCTTTTATACGGTTAGCGTGCTGAAATGTATTATAATTAACTTTCTCACCTGTTTCAGAAAGATAAAATCTACTTAAGGGGACGCAAGTGTAAAGAGTGTAAGCTATGTCCCAAAGTTTTGGGCCGGGTCCAGCGACATCGAAATCAATAATACCTATTGGTCTTTCATGTTTAAAAATAATGTTGTATATCGCAAAATCATTATGGCATAGTACCTCAAATTGTTGGGGGGTGTTATCTATCGATTGCCAGCTATCATCAAATGAAAAATCGCTGACAGAATCATGATAAAGACGGAGCATTTTCGCTATTTCCATTAAAACATCATCAGACCGCATGTATTCTTTTAAAGGATGATTACCAGCTTCTCCTTCAATAAATGATAATATCTCTCTTCCCTTTTCATCAATACCTAAAAACTTTGGGGCATAACTGAAACCTTTGCTCTCCAAATGCTCTAATAGCTTATGAACTCTAGGACTATCTGGCTTTAATTCTCGTCGCACAGTATCTCCCGAACGATAAACGTTAGAGACATTCCCTCCTGTTAGCATTTCTTCGTTTTCATGGTTTGACATCTAAATACCCCTCCCTATTTTTATCTTCACTCATTTGAACACCCCATTGAACAATCATTCCATTTGATGTTTCACCACAAATATCCATTAATTTTGTTGAACTATCCTGCCCCTTTAGTGCCATAAGAAAAAGAGCTGCCAAAGCAACTCTCTTATTGAAGTAAAGCACCTGTTATTGAAGAATTGTCATCGTATTATCTAAAACTTAAACACCAAATATCAATGTTCCTAAAATCATATATACAAAAGGAAAAAATATAGGCAATCCTTCTATCTTTTCGAGTGTAACTATATCAAACAGAAAATTCACAATGAAAATTAGAGGAACAAAGAATAACGAATAAGAAACAATAATAAATGTCTTTTGCATAAAAAGCCCCTTTGAAAAAGTATGTTCCTTAAATGCTAACATAAAACAAGTTATATTTGGGTCAATTTCCCATTATTTTATGCAACTAACCTGCCCCGTTAGCCATCCATGAATCGCAATAATCGGCGATTCACCACAAAGAATGAAAATGGTTAGCAAATGTCAATACTGATACTGACCTTAATCCAGTCACCCCTAATCCATACTAATTAATTTAACGCTCTCCTCTTTTTTTTAAACGATTGAGCAGGGTCTTTTTAATTATTGTTATTTTTCATTTTTAAAGAAACTTATTTTCATGGTAGTTGCATAAGAAAAGGAGCTGCTGATCAGCTCCTGGTAATGAAATGAAGGACTGTTAGCTGAAGAACAACAATTATAAATACCTTTCTTGAAGAAAAAGGCGAGCCTCGATACTGACACGACAGTATTAAGGGTAGGTTTTTGGGGGGCACCTCTATATTCTATTCCATCCACTTTTTGTAGAGGGCATCAAATTTCCCCTGCAGCCTCATTTCATCCATCCACATTTCCAAGTAGCTTGCATAAATGAAATCACCCCTCGGGATCATATAACCTTTTTCGCTGTTTGTGAAAGGCTTGTCAGTTCGAGCCGCATACAGCTTGGAATCAGCTTTTGCATACAGCATTGCTTCTACTGTGTCAGTGATCATGACATCATACGTACCTTCTGCAACAAGATGCGGGATATCAAGGTTGTTTTCAACAACCGTTACGTTAGCATGGCTTAGATACTGACGGACAAATTCTTCGTTTGTTCCGCCAGGATTTACACCGATGCGTACAGAAGGCTTGTTGATATCCTCAATGGTAAGATACTTGTCTTTATCTTCCTTCCGAATCAAAGGCACCTTACCGAATGAAAGGTAACCTTGTGATACATAAGCGCTTTTTTGTCTGGCTGTATTTCGGGTCACACCGCCCACAGCGATATCGAATTTGTCCGCTTCCAGGTCTTTCATCATCGCAGGCCATGTGGTGGCGACAAATTCCACCTTCACACCAAGGTCTTTGCCAAGTTCTTTGGCAGCGTCCACGTCAAAGCCTTCATACTCATTTGTTTCCGGATTCAAATAGGTAAAAGGTTTGTAATCCCCGGTCATTCCTACCCGAATGTATCCACGTTCGATTATTTCATCAAGCTGGGAAGCCTCTGCATTTTTCAAATGCCCTGGTGCATGTTCAGATGCGGGTTCAGCCGAGACATTTTGCGAGGAGATCAGGTCGTGACCGACGTACCCTGTACCTATCAAGGATAAGCTGATCACTCCAGCCATTAGTGTTTTTTTCCAATTGTTAAACATGTGATTTTACCTCCATTTTTTACTATATTTTTAATTAATCTACCAATTGTTAAAAATACAACAAAATAAATGAATCACCTTCAAAAAAACAAACACTTTTTATATTTAGGTTGAATTAGCGTAGCCGTTGATATGAAAAGGATTGAATATATTGGACATATCTAACATGTGCAATCCTCATTTAATTTCTTGCTGAACTGAACCACCTGTTAATTCTATAAGCAAAAAAGCAACCAATACGGCAGCCCTGGATCTTGACCCCATTAGTTGCAGTACATTCCTGCCGAAAAGCATATCTTCAACTGAGGAACTTATTACTTTGCACAAACAATGAAACTTTTTAATGAATTCTCATTTCTATTTGAAGTGTTCATCAATTCATAATAACTAGTTATCAACGGTTGTATCATGGAAGGAACTTTAATAAATTCTGCACGGATACTATTTGCATAATTTTTTTCCCATTGACCGTCTTGTAATAAGGTTGCATCGACTGTGAGTTGTTTCACCACTTCAAAATTTGCTTGCTGGAGCAGCTGGTGTATATGAGTTTTATGAAACAAGTTTTGGATATTTCCTTCATTCTTTACGAAGTTTGAATACAATCCCAGAATGGAAACTGCACAAAAGTGGGAACGTTGCGTAATGCAGGTAAAATCGAGGTCCCATTCTGCAAAACATATATGTTTTGCCAACCCACGAATTTTTTTAAAGTATTTCAATAAATCCTCTGGTTGCTTGAAATACCATGAACAATGGGATAATACCGCCACATCAAATGGCAAAGTTGATTCAAAAGAATCAAAATCCATTTCAAAATGGAAGTCAATACGTTCTCCTAATAGAGATTTCTTAATACGTTCAGTTGCTTGACCTAAAGTTAACGGTGCTCCGTAATCGGGACTGGCAATATCCATTGCGAAAACATATCCATTTTCTCCTACCGCGTCGGCTATTGCAACGGTTGTATCCCCCTGCCCGCAACCTATTTCTATTACACGCATTCCTTTTTGAATCCCGAATGCTTTTACTAATTCCAAACGGTGCTGCAACTGAACTTGTTGTATCAAATCATCCTCAAATAATTGATATTTCGATAAAAAGGATTTTGTTTTTTCGTTTAGTTGAAATGACTTCAAGTATCATTCACCCCACATTTATTGTGCATTGGTTCATCAACACTGAAAAAGGATGCCTAGCAATCTCCTAAGTAAAGCACCCGTTAGTTGAACAAAGTAACGAACATCTCAATTTTGGCCAAACCATTTAATCGTGGCTTCGTTACCATTTTCATATTCAACTTGTTGATTTATTGGTTCAAATCCCTCTTCAAGTTCCAATGGTATTACCTTGGATTTATACCAATATTACACTTTAAATAAACGATTTCTAGTTATGAACTAACCTGCCCTATTTGCTCCATAAGAAAAGGAGCTGCCAAAGCAACACCTGTTTAAAGTAATATTTTGTTTCACGATCTGGTGGAGGTAATTATCACCATTACCGGCGAGGTGGCTTGGCAGACAGTCGGTGAAATGGGAGCGGATTCGGAAATGACCTGGAACGTTTTTTTAATAAAATAAAATGCAGGCAAACTCCCTTTTAATTGGGTCATAAACGTTTCCTCCATTTTTTTATGGTTAGTAAAACCAAAAGAAGAGGTAAGTATAAAACAAGGAAGGCCACGCTGTATGGATTGATTACTTTATTTAATATAAATAAGGATTCCACATCGAAAAAAAGTATATTGACAAGCAGTATGATTATGGACATTACCCATAAGGGATACTTTTGCTGGACGTTGAATAAGCGTTTGACACCCCTGCTGGCAGCCCACAAAGGAATGATCATGTTGGGTATGATGACGATGGCCCACCAAGAAACAGTTATGTATTCGAAACGTTGAATAAAGGGGAATTCAATGACACTGGTCAATGAGAGTGTTAGCCATAGGGTAAGGACCAGCTGTTTCTGTGAATAAAAGACTGTCGAAACAAAATAAAGCAATAGGATCAATAACGTAGTGGTCAAGGCTCCTCCATGAGCATACTTTTGTGATGTTTCAGGATTTTTGATGAACGGATAAAACATCAGGATCATTTCAAAACCAAGCATTGATAATGAAGTAGTTCTGGTTCCTTTCATTATATCACTTAACGTATGATCGAATATAGGAAGAAAACCGGTGAAATCCGCGAATTTAAAGCCATATAGAGGTACAAATAAAAGCCAGTATGAAGCGATTACGGTTAAAAAGGCGATACCCGTTATGGTTCGGAACCCTCCCGTACATATATAATAAATCAGGATCAGGAAAACCAAAGCAAATGCCCAAGAAGGTATCTCTTCAAACATCCAAACATGAATGACATTTATATAGCCGATTATGACCGTCATTCCAAGAATAAAGAAATAAAGAATGAATAAGAAACTGAAGAAATTCCCAATCCATTTACCCCATGCCTGATTATTAGCAGAAATGATATCACCGGGAACAATACTGAAAATCTTATATATAAGCCAAATTAATATATGAACAATCAGTCCGGCTACGAGTATGGAGATCCAGCCATCGGTTCCCGTCGCCTTAGCTAAATCCCTTTGAAAATTTAATACGCCTAATCCAGTTTGCATGGAATGCAGTAAAAAAAACACATAGAATGGCGATACCTTATACTTTTCATTCACACCAGCTTGGTTCATAATGTACCCTCATTTATATCACGCGTATTCCTATGTTAATAATCTGGCTTTTACAGGACTAATTTATTCAAAGGAAACAAACGTTAAGTAGGTATGCTTACTCATTTTGAAGGTCTAAAAGTTTTCAATATCTATCTTTATATTAAGGCTGTTTTCGCATAATTTGTTGCTAATTACCAAGTAATGCGGTGTGGTTGATTTCCCCTCCAGATGCTCGCTTTCCGCGGGGCGGGCGGTGAGCCTCCTCGGCGTAAACGCCTGTCGGGTCTCACCTGTCCCGCTGCTCCCGCAGGAGTCTCGCACTTGCGCTCCAATCAACCTTAAATCGTTTCGTTTTAAAAACAACAATCTTTAGAAAAGAGCCTATATTAAAGAATAAAAAATTGGCTTTGGCTTAATTGGGATTAGCGGAATTATCCCCCCAATTGAAATCCGGGAGCCATGTAAGTTAACGTACAATCATTCACGATGCCTGCTCTATTTTCAAAAGTGTAATGCAGCCCTATACGATAATCATCACTTCCTGGGTGCAGGAAATAACGACCACTGTAAAGATGTTTAAAAAATGTGCCCATAGTACAATAATATAAGCAACGTATGTCTGTCTTTATTCCGCTAAAGGAGGAGTATCCATTTGAAGATCTCTTCAATATCATTCAAAGAACCTCCTGTTTATCATGAATTCCCTCCCCTCTATGAAGGTTTAGGGCTGCCTGAGGTATCTTCATTCATTCAGCAGCGATTTGAATTTGCATACACCTTGGGAAAAGTCGAAAAAACGGGGCTTGGCAGCATTCGCCTTTATAAACTTCGGGGGGATCTCGAAGTACATATATCTGATAAATTGCCAGGAGTGGGACCAATAAAGCTTCGGCAATTAAAGGGCTTGTTACTGGAGAAAGCCAAAACAGTTTTCATCGAAAATATTGAATCCGAACCAGAAAAGCGGAAGGTGTACTACGGCGAATTTCGTCGCACTGGAAAAGACGCTGAATAGATGTGCTGTTCACAAACTGGCGGCCTGTTTATGAAAGATCATTGTTTTCTTGGTGAATTTGTTTTAAAAAATGAGTTCAAAACTAACTAGCTACTGTTTTATATGTATTAAAAAAGGCTGCCTCAGCAACCTCCAATCCGTTTTATTTATCATTATCTAAATCATCATCAAGAAAAGACCTTTTATCTTCTATAACTCCATACTTTTTTTCAAGAATTTGACCGATATTTGAATTATTAATTCCTTTTCTTACTGCTTTTTCAATAACTATATAGAGAATGAATAACCCAACAACAAAAAATATAATTTCCTTCACTAAAAATCCCCCAAACAGCATGCCATTATTCCCCTTTATTTTACCATAAAATCCACAGTTCCTTGTTGAAGTAACCGTTTGTTGCATAAAAAAAGGAGCTGCTGAACAACTCCTTGAAATGAATAATAGCCCACCCACAGACAGGCTAACCGGTATAAACACTTTCACACGTACCAGGTTTTGGTTCATAATAACAATGATTTTTAAATTGACCAGCAAAAGGTTGATCGTACCATGTTGGAGGGCATGGAGCATATGGATTAAAATACCAAAGGGCATATTTCCCTGGGTGTTGTCTCCAATATTCCAGATTCTGTTTTGCTAATCTTTTTTCAGCATTTCTCGCTCTTTGGTAAAATACATTACCTTTTTGAACAGCTTCAAAAGAGTAATTTCCTCCTTGTACTTGATAAATGACTTGTGGAATGGTTCGTAAATCTTTAAAGTCCAAACAATTTGCTTTAAGACGATTAACAATTACATTTCCAACATATAACATTCCTTGTAATCCTTCACCTTCGGCTTCAGCTCTCATCATCCTTGCCATTAAGTCAACGTCTGAACTTCGGTAACTTACTCTTGCCATTTTTTCACCCCAAAAATATCGTATGAAAAAGAGCCTGCATTAATGCCATGGTTCATAAAATAAGAATGCTTAGCTTTTATAGCATCCAGTTTTTAAACAAACAAGACGAAAACTTAAGGACAGCTTAATCACAGGAAAATTGACCCTTCGGATAGGAACGAACGGCCAGCGGTACATTTTATAGTAATTTTGGGTGGATTGGCATTGTCATCATGATCGCTGTTCTTTCAACAATATCACTCTTGATTTCAATTAGTTTAGGAGCGATTTCTTCACGAAAAATAAAGTTCTTGAAAGTTCAATAAAGCAAATTTATTGTAATGTCCTAATAGTTGCTCCCAACAATGAGAAGATTTTTGTTTGGAGTTTTTTTGTATACATAAAATTTTTCAATTGACTTTTTGAAAAAAATAAAATAAAATTCAAAGTACTTGATTTGAACCACTCTAATTAGAGTACTCAAAATTAAGTAATATACTTAAATCAAAAGGATGGATTCAACATATGAAATTTACTGCATTCTTAAAAACAAGAGGTGCAACGGCAGCAATCTTTATGGGGATTTTCTATGCAGTTGCCATGCTAGGCATCTTCTTGCCTGGGTATACAGCCATACCAGGAAATGTCGATAAATTACCTATCGCCATCATCAATGATGATGCTGGTGAAAGTGGTGCGATGATTGCCGATCAGTTAGAAGAAAATTTACCCTTTAAAGAAATAGAGACGGATATAACCAATAAACAAGCCTTAAAAGATTTAGAGAAAAATGACTTAGCATTAGTCGTACACATCCCGAAAACGTTCTCTGAAAATATGCAAAAAGGTGAAGCGTCATCAAGCATTGACTTTACAATCAATGAGGCAGGGGCAACAGCCGTTTCTTCTACCATGAATTCTGTCGTAACTGAAATTAACAATCAGTTAAGCACGCAATTCTCACAACAAACGGCCCAGGGCGTATTGATGAACTTTAATGTACCAGAAAAGCAAGCCGCTGAATTAGCGGAAAAGATTGAGAAATCCTATGTAGGAAATGTAGTTACAATCAACGAAATACCAGATGGCATGAATCATAATATGCTGCCCATGTTCTTGACAATGGCTGGTTATGTCGGGGCGATGATCGGGGCGATGCAAATAGTAGGTGCATTTAGGGCCAGCCGGGGAAAAGCAAGTAAAACACGTTTATTCATTTATGTGCAAATGGCTGCGTTATTGATTGCAGTGGTTTCATCACTCATCGCTGTAGGTGTAGCGTATTTAATTGATAAGCCAAGCGGTGACCTATTCTTCGGTATAGTAGGTCAACAAATACTGAACTATATGGTTTGTTTTAACTTCACTGCGATTTTAATCTTCTTATTGGGTGAAGGCGGCATGATTTTAAACTTACCGATTTTATTAATGCAAACAATAGCGAATGGTGCCACCATCTCACGTGATATGATGCATTTACCATATGAATGGATGAGCCACATTTCCCCGATGTATTACTCGGTGCAAGCGTACTTTGCCAACCTGTATGGCAGCATCAGTCCAAGTCCGTATATTTGGTCAATGGCTGCGGTTGGTGCCGCTGCGATGGTAATTAATATGGCTATTGTCGCGTTTATACAAAAACCGATGCCAAAAGAGGTTTCTGAAACAGAAGTTGAAAAGAAAGCGGCTGAAATCACAGCTTAAGTTTTGCTACAATAAGGAGATGATACTTCTTAAAGGAGCGTAGAAAATGTCCATTCAAATTTTTATATTGAGCAAGCTGATGGAAGATAAAAATTATCCTTATAAATTAAAAAAGCAGCTTTCAGAACCCATTCCTTTGGATCGCCTAGGCGGGTTAACGGAAAGTAAACTGTACTACCATTTTGAATCATTGGTAAAACAAGGTTTAGTCGAACCAGTTGAAGTGATAAAAGAAGAACATCGGCCTGATAAACAAGTATTTGCGATTACGGATAAGGGTCGCGAAGAACTACCAAAGAAAATCTATAAATTATTTGAAAGTGCGGATGAAATTAAGGATATGATTGTTGGTTTAGCCAACATCAAGTATGTGGATCGGGATAAAGTAGTGGATATATTAGAAAAAAAAGTAAAGTCCATCAAGGCACTTTGGGAGCATCTTGGGAATTTCGAGCCAGAACCTAAAGGCAACGAGAATATTCGTGAATTTTTGGATGGTTATTTTTCGACCAGAACAGATCACACAATATATTGGTTTGAAGAGTTAATTAAAAGGATTAAGACCAAAGAATTGTAAGTCTACTTTTGGCAGGCGTTTGAAACTTAGATTAAAAACAAGATTTACGTGCAGATGGCGGTACTACGCCGAATGTAGCGAAATTAGCCCAATCGCTTAACCAAAAATAACAGCTATGTGAAAACACATAGCTGTTATTTTTCATATTTCCCAGTTTGTCGGCAAAAGGAGTTCCATCTAAATTTTAAAATAAAGTTGATTACGAGACTCCTGCTTAGAAAAGCTTGTCCAGGGGAGACCCCGCAGGCGCATAGGCGCCGAGGAGGCTCCCGGACCGCCCGCGGAATGCGAGTGCCTGGAGTGGAAATCAACGACAATTATTGTATAAACCCTCACATACTTAATCGGAATAAGTTAACGAATCATCCACTTAGTCCATACCAAAAATTTTCCCATATATTCTGAATTCTAGGTTCCATATTCTCTTTACCATAATAAGAAAATTCCATGAATATCCCATCAATCAAACAGAGATAAGACATGATTAAGTTCTCGATTTTCCCTTGGCGTATTTCTTTTTTGTCAATTCCTTCGACAAAGATGGCATGTAAGATAGCGGAAAATAATTCTTCAGATCTAAGAAATTTATCATTTAAGATGTGCTTCAAATGCTCCGGCGGAAAGATCATTGCCCTCTTTAAAAATGTTGCTTTATCTTCATGGTTTTTATAATAATTACAAGTATCAAGAAGGATGTGCTTTAACTTTTCTTCACAAGAGAGTGTATTTATTTCTTCGACAAATTGTTCGACCTGGTGTATATGCTCTTCCAGAATTTCTTCAAACAGACACAAGAAAAGGTCATCCTTACTCTTGAAATGGTTATAAATTGAAGGTTTTTGTATACCTACCCTCTTGGCAATTTCCGATAAAGCGGTTCCCTCGTATCCGTACTTAGTAAAAAGTGTTAAGGAAATATTTTTAATTTCATTTTTTGTCATAATGAGCCCCCAAACTATCTAACGTTAGTTAATATCATTATAAACTCATTTCCTTTTTTAAACTAAACATTTGCTACCTCTATTCCTCTATTGATAAGAGAATTAGAATATGCCGGATAAAGAAGTTTCTTCGCTTTTATACACAACTTTCCCATCATTTATTGTAAGTTCCACTTTAGTCTTGAGCAATTCATTTGCAGGAATATCAAAAAGATTTCTGTCTAAAACCACAAGATCGGCAAGTTTTCCCGCTTCTATCGTACCTAGCTCGTGCTCTCTAAAACTTCCATAGGCTGAGCCATATGTATATGCTTGCAATGCCTCTGCCAAAGTGAGCTTTTGTTCAGGATGCCATGTGTTTTTTGGATCTCCACTACTATCAACTCTTGTAATGGCCGTATATATTTGTCGCATGGGATTTAATGAGATAGAGACCGGAAAATCCGTTCCTAAAGCTAAAGATGCCCCTGAATTTAAAAGCGACTTCGTCAGAAAAACATTTTTTTCCCTTTCAGGACCTATAATTGAAGAATATACCTCTCTTGATGAAGCAGCCATGTGATCAGGTTGCATGGAGGCAATGACACCCAGTTTCGAAAAACGTTCAATGTCATCCGGATCGATTACTTCAATATGCTCTATTGTATGCCTTGGGTCCCTTTTTCCATTTTTACGTACAGCTTCTTCAAAAGCGTCTAAAGCTAAACGGATTGCCCCATCTCCAATAGCGTGAAACCTGATTCTGAATCCAAGTTCATCTGCTTTAACAACTCGATCAATCAATACTTCTGGATCTAGAGCTGGATAACCACAGATATCCAATTGATCGGAGTAAGGTTTGAGGAAGTAAGCTGTATGACCCGTGACTGTTCCATCAACAAACTGCTTTAATCCTGAGAATTGAAGTTTTTTTGATTCATATTTATTTCTCAGTATTTGAGCTCTCTCCAAATTGCCATCCAATTCAGGAGTGATATGAAATCTAGTCGTTAATTCTCCTCGACTATCCAATTTTTCATAAAGGTCATAGTCTTGAATGAAGTCATCTATCGGCGCATACAAATCGTTTACAGAGGTTATTCCATATTGGGATAACAATTGCAAAAACTTTTTTAAAATCGTTTCTTTTTTATTTTGTGTTAACCGTAATGCCTCTTTTAAAACGATTTGTTGAGCATCTTCATAGAAAATCCCAGTAAGTAAACCATCTTTATCTCTTTCATACCGACCAAAATCCGGATCACGTATATCCTCAGTAACACCTGCTAAATCCATGGCTTTACTGTTCACCCATGTATAATGACCTTCAGCATGAAAAAGAACGACAGGACGATCTGGAATAACAGAGTCGAGTATTTTATAATGGGGTTCTTGTTTATCATGCCAATAACCTGCGTCCCATTGCATACCTATAATCCATTCATCCTCAGAACAACCTTTAGAAAATTCCAGTACTTTTGCAGCTACATCTTGGGCTGACCTGGCATCAAATAAATTAATACTATTTAAACTTAGTGCACTAAACATAATGTGTAGATGAAAATCATGAAATCCAGGCATGATCAATTGATTTCCATAGTTAAAAACTTTTGTCGCACTTCCTATGAAAGGTTCAATCTCAGCCTTTGATCCCACACTCATGATTTTGTCACCCAATATAGCAATTGCACCAGACCTCGGCTCATGTGTAAGCCCCGTGAAAATAGCATCACTAGAAAGAACAATATCTGCTTTTTTAATAGCCATAGGAGTTACCTCTTTTCATTTAAAATAATAGGCTCTTTTCGTAAAGATTGTTGTTTTTAAAACGAAACGATTTAACGTTGATTGGAGCGGAAGTGCGAGACTCCTGCGGGAGCAGCGGGACAGGTGAGACCCCACAGGCGTTCACGCCGAGGAGGCTCACCGCCCGCCCCGCGGAAAGCGATCATCTAGAGGGGAAATCAACCACACCGCTTTACTCAGTAAATAGAAACAAAGTATGCAAAAACAGCCAAATAATAAAACAGTAACGGATCATTGCACTAGCTTTACATCGAACTCTTCTTTCTGCTCTTCAAAATTCAGTTCAGGAGGACGTTCCTTAAACATTTTTGTTAAGTACAATAAGTAAATGAAACCTACTGCCATCCAAGTGATACCTAATACTAAAGAATGGATATCTAACTTTGTCATAAACAATATAGTTATACCGGTGCCTATTAAGGGAAGAAGTAAATATAAAATGATGCTTTTAGGCGATCTCTGCTTCTGTCTCACAAAATAATGGATGAGCACAGAAAGATTAACGAATGTAAAAGCAAACAGGGCTCCAAAGTTAATGAAAGAAGTGGCTGTTTCAATATCCAAAAAAACAGCACTCATGGCAACACACGCAATCATCAAGATATTGAATATGGGCGTTTGAAATTTTGGAGAAACATATCCGAAAATCCTCTTAGGCAGAACCCTATCTCTCCCCATTGCATATAAAATCCTTGCTCCGCTTCCTCCTGAAGCAATAGCAGAAGCAGTAGCAGATGTAACCACTACTGAAATAAACAAACTATTCAGTAAATTACCGCCGGTATAAATCATGATATCCACTATAGCTGTATCAGGATTCTTAAAAGCATTAAAATTCGGGAAAATCGATTGTGCAAAATAGGTAGATGCAACAAATAATAACCCTCCAATTAATGTCGTAACATAAATAGCCTTAGGAAGTGTTTTTTTGGGATTTTTGGTTTCTTCAGCTAATGTAGTAACCGCATCAAACCCAAGAAAACTAAAACATAATAGAGGTACGATCGAGAGTAGATTATTAAAATTCACGTCAGGACTAAAAAAAGGCTCCTTAGAAAATAACTCCCCGGTACCCTTTCCTGCTAAAAGTCCATTTATGCAAAGCAGGCTGAAAATAATAATAAAAAGAAATTGAAATATTACCAAAAAGGTATTCACATTTGCAGCGACCTTAATCCCAAAAATATTAATGGTTGTCACAGCTATAATAAAAGAAATAATAACTGCAATGATAGGAATACCAGGGAAGTAAGCATTCACCATAATCCCAAAAAGTAAAGCACTGATCATAGGACTGAAAAGATAATCCAATAAAATGACCCATCCTACCAGAAAACCAAGGTGTGAATTAATTCCTTTCTGCACAAAGGTATAAGCTGAACCGGTAGTGGGAAATACCTGAACCATTTTTGCGTAACTGTATGAGGTGAATAGCATAACGATTAAAGCAATTATGTATGCCGTAGGCACCATCCCATGGGTACGATCAATAGCGATACCATATGTGCTAAAGACTGTCACAGGCGCCATAAAGGAAAGTCCAAATACAATTGCATATCTTGTATTCAGTGAACGCTTAAGCTCGGGTAATCCTTTCATCGCAAAGAGCTACCTCCTTTATTAAATATAATGGTTGTTTTTAAGTTAAAGTGATTATCAATTATCCTCTTTCTCACTTAATGCTGCAAGGCTGGCAAATTCATGTACAAGTGTTGCCGCTAAAAGTGAAGTGATTTGACTTGGATCATATGAAGGCAGCACTTCAACCACATCGTATCCTATAAAGTTAAATTCAGTTAGGGAACGTATCATTTTTAGTGTTTCAAAGCTGCTAAAACCACCTGCTTCAGGCGTACCTGTTCCCGGAGCAAAAGAAGGATCGACGAAATCTATATCAAATGTTAAGAAACAAGGTGTGTTGCCAATGGTTTTTCTGATTTCTTTCAAAACATCATCAAATCCACGATCGGATAGTTCACCAGTTGTAATCAAACGATAACCTAAATCAAGACTTGCCTGTAAATCTCCAGAGTGGTTTAGCGTGCCTCGAATACCTATTTGAAATACTTTATCCGTCTGCAGCAAACCTTCTTCGTGTGCACGTATGAAAGGAGATCCATGCCAATATTTTTCCTCATAATATGTATCCCAAGTATCTGTATGGGAATCAAAATGAATCATGGCTACAGGGCCATATACCTTTGCCACAGCGCGTAAACTAGCTAAAGTGACAGAATGATCTCCCCCTAATCCAATGGGTATGATTCCTTTAGACATCAATTCATACATGGATTCCTTCATTAAATCATAACTTCGGTGAATATTATGAGGAATGACAGGAATATCACCAATATCAATTGCTTTCATTTGTTCAAAAGGATATACCTCATGGACAGGATGATAAGGAAACAGGGTCATGGATGCTTGGCGAATGGCTTGAGGAGCAAACCTGGCCCCCACCCGAAAAGAAGCTGCTGTATCAAAAGGCATACCTACAATTGCCAGCTTTGCATCATGATTTTGGGAAGGTAAACGCATAAAAGTTCCTGTTGTACAAAACTCTGGCTTTACATCTGGTGTAAGTGGATATTTCATAAATATCATCTCCTGGTTTTAAATAAAAATCATTTCATACAAATTTTACAAACACAGGGTGTAATCGCTTACAACCCATGGTTCATTCGCTTACTTTTTATTTCTAACACCCACTTTTCGCACTTTATTAACTAACGGTAGTTAGTTAAACCAAATATAAACATAGTTGTAAAAAAAGTCAAACTATTTTTTATTATCTATCAAATCACCTTTTAATCAAAATAACCCTACCTTTCAAACCTCCCTCTATTAAAGTAAAGCCACCCATTCTTGTTAAAACTGACCTGCCCCTTTAGCTCTCCATAAGAAAAAGAGCTGCAAAAACAGCTCCCAGACTGTAGACAAACTCTATGAAAACTCCGTTTGGCTAAAGTTTTTCATTTAAAAAGTTCAGTCGATTTCAGAAATCCGCTCCCTTTCCGCCGACTGTCTGCCAAGCCTCCTCAGCGCAAGCGCCTGTGGTGTCTCGGCAAGCCAGTTATTCGGCAGGAGTGTCGCAAATTTCTTCAATCCTGAGGCTTAGAGTAAAGAACCATAAAGACAGGAGCACTATATTCGACGTTCACGAATTTTTTTGACCTTCATCTCACTATCAGGACTCCGAACACCATTTTGTCTCCGAACTGAAATCACGGAGTCCCCCTTCGTGGTTTCAGACTGTAGGCAGGCAAACTCTATGAAGACCAGTTTGCCTGCCGTTTTTATTTAAAAAGTTCAGTTGATTTCAGAAATCCGCTCCCTTTCCTCCCGCGGAAAGCGAGTGCCTGGAGTGGAAATCGACGATCAAGGTTTATAAAACCTTATAAAAACGGAGACAAAAAGTAAAAAATTGTGCCTTTTAATGGAACAACACCTGAGCTTAGAATTTTACACTAGTTACTTAACAAATAAGACCCGACCTTAGTTTGATCCATTAATTTTCTTAACTTTGGCGATTATTAGTAGGATCAATGGAAGCAGAAACCCGAATGTCATAGCATAAAACGGCCAGATGTCTGAAATGAATTTACTATAGTGGACGATGCTGGGCGACATAATCAATGTAAAGGCAATCAAAAGGATACCAATCGGAAAAACCAGAGGACGATAATCCTGCATTTTTAACGTTTGTGCCATACCTAGAATGGTCACATAAAAAAACAAACTAAATCTTATAAAAATTGTGATGAACCATATTATGGCTAGTATTGCTTCCAGACGCGTCATGAAATCAGCGATATTGATTTTCTTAGCCAACATATAGATTGGATAATTTTGTCTTGCTGTTAAATCTGGACCAAGTACAAGAATGGCTAACATGGTTATAATGATCAAAACACTTCCAGCCAACAATTGACCGATAAAAAGGCTTTTTCTTATTTTGTCTTTTTGACTCACGAACGGCAGGATCATTAGAATCGCAACCGGTTCAATAAACGGAAAAACAATAAATGGTATAGATCCCCGTATAACCTGTTTCAATCCTCCCTCCCCGACTGGCTGCAGGTTTTGAAATTTAATCTCAGGAATTAGAAGAATCATCAGTGATAATACAAGGATTACAACAAAAGGGAAAAATATTTCGGCGCTTCGGGCCAAGGGTTCCAAACCGAGACGCGCGGCCATGAGGACGACACTCATAAAAAGAATCATGATCACTTGAATGGGAGTATCAGGCATAATATGATTTATCATAAAATCCCCAATTTCACTCATGTAAGTCGCTGTGGTTATAAAAAAGTAGCTTATAAATAGAAGAGAAATTGCTATTCCCAGCCACTTACCCAGAATTTTTTGGCTGTATTCCACTAATGTTAAATCAGGATAGCTTTTCCTTAAAGCGTCATATAAAAAAACAACCAATAACGGTGCTATTGCCACGCTAATAATACCCGAAATCCAACCATCTTGTTCGGCTTCAGAAGCGACAATGGAGGGTATAACTAAAATAGAATCACCAAGCGTATATAATATCACTAATATCATTAGTTGACGGCTTCCGATTTTACCCTTCTCGAGCATTTTCATAAGTTCCTTTCACAACAAAACGGTAAGTTATATACAAACGAAATACCAAAGAAATGCTGAATTTGTTTCCTTTTTGCTGGCGTACCCAGCTCATTTGTGATTCCATACCATTATTGACAGAAGAAGAATATACAAACCCCTTTTGAGTATAAGTTATTTTTTTGTCATATAAGCCGCACTCGGCAGTTTGGAAAAGCAGAAAATAATGTATTTTATAAATACGAAAGAAGCTAGTCATGTTTTTTACATGACCCCCGCTGATAGGATAACTTAAAATTTCGATTTATTTTCTATATATCCACCTTATTCCACAACATGTTCAGAATAAGAAAAAAGGCGTCCCGGTTCAGCAGGAGCGCCTAATATTATAAATTCCTCTCTAACAAAATCCCCACTTGTTCTGCCAAGACTTGGGGCGGCTCGGGTATTCCGTTCGTGAAATACGATTCTACTATCCCTACAATAGCCACTCCAAAAAATTGAATGATAACATCTTTACTTAATCCTTGATTTTTCCCTTCGTTTACATCTACTTCATTCTTTACTTCTTCGATGACAAGCTCAAGAAAGCTACTGCGAAAAGAAGGTGCCCCTTTGTCTGCCAACATGGTTGAAAAGAAGGAATAATGACTTTCGAAGTATTCAAACCAAATGAGAAGAGCATCAGTAAAACTCAATTCTGTTGAGGATTCACAAAGTTTTCTTAGTTCGTTAATATGTTCTTCAATGAGCTTATCAAGCAGATCATATTTATCCAAGTAATGAGAGTAAATGGTTCTTCGGCCAACATTCGCTTTGTCGGCAATATCCTGTATCGTAATTTGATCAAAATTCTTTTCAGACTTCAGTTCAATAAAAGCTTTTTTTATTGCTTCTTGAGATTTGAGCATTCTTCTATCCACGATAGACATTGTGAGAGTCACCAAACTTTCTTGAAAAACCTTGTGCTATAAGGTTTGCCGTTTCCCTAAAATGACTGGGAAAACGGCTTTATTTTTAATGATACCAAACTTCTTTTTTACACTTCGGATGCTACTTTCTTATTTCTTAAAGATTCTTGCCAAAGAACTCTGTTAACTTAGTTACAGCTTGATCTACATATTCTAGGATATCATACATAGCAATATGCGTTGCACCCTCGACCCAGAACAATTCCTTTGGTCCATTCGACAATTCATTGAATTGTTCGCTGTAACCGCGTGTGTCAGCCTCGGTTCCTACAATCAGTAACATAGGTTGAGTCAGGTAGGTGCTAATTTGGCTTGATGCCGAGAAAGCCATGAGTTTGTCAACGCTTGTAAATAGGAACCGATTTGGAGAATTAGGGTGCTGTGCTCTTGGCGTTCTATAGTAGTCAAAAGCTTCACGCATAAGTACAGGTGTATTTTCATCAATTTCTTCAAGCGTATCAGGTGCATAAGTAAGGAAATTCGCTTCTGTTCCATTCGCTTCTGCAGTACGCTGCTTCGCAACCGCCTCAAGTGTTTGCAATTGTGTTTCAATGCTACCTTCTCCTCGGAACATAGCACCGATGTCCACCGCACTTACAGTCGCTACTGCTTTGATACGACGTTCAGTTGGAGCTGCAGCTGCGGCATAACCGCCACCTGCACAAATACCAAGTGCCCCAATCTTTTCTTGATCAATATACGGAAGAGTTGTCAAATAATCCACCGCACAGCGCACATCTTCTACTCTGGCATCCGGATCTTCAAGCAAACGTGGTTCTCCTTCGCTCTCTCCCTGATGAGATGCGTCAAATGCCAACGCAGCAAAACCATTGTCAGAAAGCTTTTGTGCATATACCCCTGCAGTCTGTTCTTTTACTCCACCACCAGGATGTACAACAACAATCCCAGAATATTTTTTACTTTCGTCAAATCCCTCTGGTAAATAAAGATTCCCTGCCATCTTTAAATGACCATTTTTAAACGTTACTGATTTTTTCATGTTTTTTCCCCTTTTTTGTAAAGAATTCGATGCACCAAGAAGAAGTTGCACTGATGTGCAATAAGGAGCATCTGTGTAACATTATAAATGGGAACAGGATATCTTCAATGACCAATGTAGTACGATTCGTGCGTTAGTGCACAATTCTATTGAAATTGTGCACTATACCTTCTTTTTCTTGATTTTTTTGGTTGTACTTTCTGACTTGCTCATCACCCATTACAAACAAAGTATGTGCATAATTAATCCTCGTTTGGTGTTTTCCCTTACTGCCATTCAAATATAGTCTCCTCTATCCGTAGTATTGTTTTATATACTCGATGGAGCCTTTCCTTAGATTTTTAGCTACATAATCCGGCTCCTGAAGGATTTCAAGTCAAAGAGGGATTCATTACCTTAACTTAATAAACATATACTGAATGATACTTGTGATCAGATAAGAAAGGAGAAATCAGCTTTGACAAAATATCGGATCATGTCATTTGATGGAGGCGGCACCTTAGGTGCTTTAAGTTTGCAACTATTGAACAGACTGGCTCGGCAAAAGCCAAAATTAATTAGTCGAACCAATGTTTTTTCGGGAAATTCAATCGGTTCATTCACTGCCCTTTCGTTAGCAAGCGGAAGATCACCGAAGGAGACACTCCAGTTTTTTAAGGATGAAATCCTGCCGGCATTCAGCGTTTCCCGACCAGGTGGGCCTGTTTTCAACCAACAATTACCGTATTCTGGTTTCATTAAAGCGGTACAAACATTTTTTCCACCAGATCTTCTCCTCAAAGATTTAAAAAGACGAATTGTTGTCCCTGCATTTCATTTATTCTCACCGGAGCTGAATCGATGGAGCCCTGTGTTATTCCACAACTTTCCAGACTCTCCCTATTTAAATGAGAAAGCAAGTGATGTCATACTGCGGAGCAGTGGTGCTCCCGCGACGCAACGAGCCTATCAAAACTACGTGGATGGGTATACAGTAGCAACTAACCCCAGTACAGCCAGTATCGCGTTTGCAGTGGGGAAAGCCAAACAGCCGTTGGATCAAATTGCGGTTTTATCCATTGGAACAGGTGAAGAGCAGACTCGATTAAGAAGAGATACGAAGGGGTGGGGGATGGTGAGTGCAGATAACATACGCCCCGAAAATATGAAGAACCTTCCCCCAAATTGGGGAGTTCTTTTGGACCGATCTCCCAATGAACCCTTACTCCCATTTCTTCAGATTATCGCTAGTGGATCCGGCTACTATGAATCCATGGTCAGTTCTGAGCTTCTAGGAAATCGTTTTTTTCGGTTAAATCCACGCATTCCTAATTTTTCTAAAACCGACCCTTCTGTGGTTCCCGCACTCATTTCAATTGCAAACAAAACAAATTTACAACCTGCAGTTCAATTTATAGAGAAAAACTGGAATTAATAAAATTTCCCATAAATCTAATTGTGTTTTTGTTTTTTATTGCAAACCAGCCAAAACCTGGTTGGTTTTATTTGTTTATCTATTCAGTTCTTCTTCAACTATACCGCCCCGATGGTTGCATAAAGAACAAGCTGCCTTAAAGAGCGTTCCGCTTTTAAGCTAAACCAGCAAATAGGTTGTCAATTCCTTTCTAGGGGGTACAGCGAACATTTCGGAAATTTTTGTACTCTAAGCAAAAATACAAACACAAACAGCCGAATCCCTGTGCATTAAGGAATCGACTATTTGTGTGAAAACCGCAAATTCCTCTCTAACCTGGATTTTTTTCCTTCGTTTGCATCTACTTTATTATTTACTTCTTCGGTCCTAACTTTTGAAAGCCTCTTCATCGCTATAAACCCATTTAGTTGGAATAAAGAAAAAGCCTGCATTATGGATTTTATATATCGTTATTATCATGATCCCTGTTTCTTTTTCCTTCAAAATATATGAATGCAGAAAGAACAATGATTGCAATTAACACAATGTTAGTTAACCAAAATAAATACTTATCCGTGAAATACTCAACCATAGTTGTTATAGAAAGCGCGAATAAGAAAATTAGTAAGAAAACATCTTTTTACTTTGTTTCCGTTTTTCAAAGAACAAACCCAGTATTTTTTCAAAAACTGATCCCAATTATAAAACACCACCTTAATTTTTCCACTCTAAAGTCCGCCGTCTAAACCGTCAATCTTTATCCCCCTGCTCCAATCACGGGTGACTTTTAATTCATTATTAATGATGGTTATCGTGAGTTCTCCTTCTTTCTTATAAATCTTGGATGAATCCTCGTCATAAACCTTAAATACCGTTGTGTAAGTGTAATCCACTGTGCCATCTTCATTTATACTTTGTTCTTCAAGCTTCACACTCTGCACTTCGATGCTTTTCTTGGTTTCTTTGGCTACCAGTGCAGGCATAGAATAAAAACGGTTAAGAATTTGGGCATTATATTCATCTTCTGATAAATATCCTTTAATTATATCTGCAATTTCATCAAAGGTAGGAGGATTGGCCGGGTCTTTTATGGTGTATCGTGCAGTACAATAGCCTTTGAATAACTTTTCTGCCTCTCCCAATTTGACCGCATCGCCCTCTTTAACAGGGCTCCTCCCTATAATTTCACCGTTTTCCTTGACCACTTCCTTGTTACATGCACCTGCACCGAAAAATACTGCGATTAACAACAAAAAGCTAAGAATACTTTTAATGTCAGCTCCCTCATTTCCTTTTACATTTCATTTGTTCAAAAATGAATTTCATTAGTATGAGCAGCCTTTAAATGTTCAAAATAAGGTAAGGGCGGACCACTGATCATCAGGAGAAATAATAAAAAACAAAAAATATATTGAAATATTAATTTAATTTAGATATAATACGATACGGTCTTGAAATTAGTCTGTGTATAATTTTTAGAAAATTTAATAATTTTCTAAAATAGCAAATTTTGGTTTTTTCGGAGGGTTTATTTTGTCTAATAAGGTACCATCATCATTTATAGTTGTGATTGGGTTCATGTTATTTGCCCTTTTCTTCGGGGCAGGGAATTTAATTTTCCCGCCAATGCTTGGTCAATCAGCAGGTACGAATATCTGGTCAGCTAATGCAGGGTTTTTGGTCACAGGAGTGGGATTACCATTACTTGGTGTGCTGGCACTCGGTTTTTCTGGAAAAGATGACTTACAATCATTAGCGAGCCGTGTCCATCCAGTCTTTGGTATTGTATTCACAACCGTTCTTTATTTAGCCATTGGTCCATTATTCGCAATGCCTAGAACAGGAAACGTTTCTTTTGAGATCGGTGTAAAACCTTTTTTACCTGAAGATTCAGGTCCACTGCCTTTACTTATTTTCACCATCATCTTTTTTACGGTTTCGTGCCTTCTTTCGCTCAATCCTGCGAAAATTGTCGAAATTGTGGGGAAAGTTTTGACACCCATCAAGTTGACATTCATAGGAATCCTTGTGGTAGTCGCTTTCGTTAATCCAATTGGAGATTTTCAAGCACCTGCCGAGCACTATATGGTGCAACCATTTTTCAATGGGTTCAGAGAAGGGTATTTAACGATGGACACTCTTGCATCTTTTGTTTTTGGCATCATCATCATTAATGCCATCAAAGAAAAGGGTGCTAAAACAAAAAAACAAATAATGATCGTTTGTGGAAAAGCGACTGCGATTGCGGCCGTTATCCTTGCTACCATTTATACAGCTCTCTCTTATATGGGTGCTTCAAGCGTTGGAGAACTTGGACGCTTGGATAATGGGGGCGTTGTCTTGGCAAAAGTCTCGGATTATTACTTTGGAGCATATGGCGGGCTATTATTAGGATTAATGATCACAGTAGCTTGTATAACGACAAGTGTAGGACTCATTACATCTTGCTCGACGTACTTCCATAAGCTATTTCCAAACCTGCCTTACAAAACAATTGCCATAAGTTTATCCATATTCAGTGCAATAATTGCCAATATTGGACTAACCCAGTTAATTGCCATATCTGTACCGGTAATGACAGCCATTTATCCATTAGCCATTGTTTTGATCTTCTTAACATTTCTTCATCCTTTATTTAAAGGCAGATCTGAAGTTTATCAAGGCAGCTTACTTTTAACATTCATCGTCAGTTTATTCGAAGGATTAAATGGAGCAGGTGTACACATTTCATTCATCAATGATTTCTTCACCACAATACTTCCTATGTATGAGGCAGGACTAGGATGGATCATCCCTGCCATTGTTGGAGGATTTATTGGGTATGCCAGCAGCGTCTTACGGTCCAAATTCGGTCATAATCACCAAATAGACTAAATAATATAAATCAGTCCAGAAATATTTGACTGTAGGCAAATTCGAAGAAAAGCGAGTTTGCCTACAGTTTTTTTCTTTGTAAAACGTTTCAGTTGATTTCCCCATTCCGACGACTGTCTGCCAACCCTTCTCTAAGCAAGCCAGTTATTCGGCAGGAGTCATTCATTCCGTAATTTCTTCAGCAATTGAAAAATCTGGCCCCTATGATGTGCTTCATGTTCAATCAAATGGTAAACGACCCATTCAGGTGTGACGTCATATTGTTCAAGTACCCTCGGTTTACGCCAATCCGTTAGGTCCATTGTGCGAAAGTTTGAAAGAAATACTTCACGCACCTTATTGAGGCGGTAGAAATGTTCTTCTAATGTTTGTCCTTCAATGTGGCTTAGGGAGCCATTTTCAGCACGGCATCCAAATGGAAACAACGCGCGTATTTCCGAATCCCATTCCGTAACAAGGACCTCCTCGTATAACCAATCTGCCTCTATCAACGCTATGTGATATAACAGCGAGCCAATCGTTTGCCTTTCATCGATTTTCGAATCGAGTAAATTTTGGCTGATTCCAGTCAATCCCGCTATAAGCGTACGGCGAACATCTTCTAAACACCATAACCACCGCCCAATTTCCTCTTCATATCCCGGTAATGCAGATACCAGTAATGCTCTTCTCTCCACCAAGATCATCCTCCTCTTCATGAACGTACATTCTATTTAAACGTGTTGTTTCCTTCTTTTAAATGGAAAAATTACCTTTGAGAGCAGGGCAAAAAGAGCAATCTTTTTAGATTGCCCTTTCGCTTGTTCCTGATTGTTTCGTTTATGTCATCGATATCGTAGATCGAAATTAACTCCCCAAAAAGAGATTGGCTCTCATCTCCTCTGTTATACGCCTGCTTTGTAGATAATCCTGTTCCCGTTCTTGTTCAACCATCATGCGTTGCTCCAGTTTTTGAGCATATAGTGCATAGCCGATTCCATGAGCCTGAAACATCGCTTTTTCCATTGCCGACGTGTACGTTAATTCGAGAAAATTAATGAAGAATCAATCCTTCCCATAGTAAATTTCGTACTCATCTTATCATTGTTAGTGATAACTCACAAAGTTGCTATGACTCCATATTCACTGATAATTCAGATTTTTCAACAGCTGTTTCCATCTCCGTGTCCATAAACGCCAAATCCCTCCATCTTCCTCTAATTTCCTTTTTTCATTTACAAAATGAGCAGGTTGAAGAAAAATTAAAAGTCCCATTAACAAACCTGTTGTTAATGGGACTGAGTGTTTATTTATATGAACCAAAAATTTCCTTTGCCAATCTGCGTCCGGTAGGAGTCGCAGCCAGCCCGCCCTCTGCCGTTTCGCGAAGTGCAACTGGCATGGTCAAGCCAATTTTATACATGGCATCGATAACTTCGTCACATGGAATGCGGCTCGTAATGCCTGCAAGCGCCATATCAGCTGCCGTTATCGCGTTGGAAGCACCCATTGCATTACGTTTCACGCAAGGAACTTCAACCAATCCAGCCACTGGATCACAGACCAGTCCAAGCATATTTTTCAATGTGATCGCCATCGCTTCTGCGGCTTGGCTTGGTGTACCGCCGGCCATTTCTACTATCGCAGCTGCGGCCATGCCACTTGCCGAGCCCACTTCTGCTTGGCAGCCACCTGCCGCTCCAGAAATGGAAGCATTATTTGCAACCACGAATCCGAATGCAGCGGAAGTGAAAAGAAATTCAATCATCTCTGCCCGGGTCGGGTTTAATTTTTCTTTCACGGCAAATAATGTACCAGGAACAACGCCTGCCGAACCTGCAGTCGGAGTGGCACAAATCATTCCCATTGCTGCATTCACTTCGTTCGTTGCAACAGCTTTACTGACGGCATCCAATAATAAATCGCCTGCGAGCGCCTTGCCCGACTTGATATAATTTTGTAAAAGGACGGCATCCCCGCCCGTTAGGCCTGTAACGGATTGCACACCTTTCAGGCCTCTTTCCACCGCTTGCTCCATCACTGTCAAATTCCTGTCCATCTTTTCAATGATCTGTTCTCTCGACAGGCTTGAGAACTCCATTTCTTGTAAAATCATGATTTCCGCGATTTTTACATTTTTACTTTCAGCAAGTTCAACCAACTCTGCTACATTTCGGAACATGTTTTTACCTCCATATCTATGCCAACACTTTTAATGATTATCATTCAACCATCCTTATGACTTGCGACACGTTTTCCAATCCTTCAATTTCCTTCATGACATCGCTCTTGATTTTCTGATCGACTTCAATCACCATGAGAGCCATTTGCCCTTTTTCTTTTCGTGAAACTTCCATATGTCCAATGTTAATTTCATGGTTCGCCAATACTGTCGAAACGGAAGATATGATTCCGAATACATCGTTATGCACGACTAAAATGGCTGGGTTTTCGCCCGACAATTTAAGCTTGAACGTATTCAATTCCGTTATTTCTATCGTTCCGCCGCCAATCGAGATCCCAACTAGTTCCAATTCTTTATCTTCGTCGAACAGTCTGATCTTGACTGTATTAGGATGATCCATCACAGTATCCTCGATTGTAAAGGAAACTTCCATGCCGGCTTCTTCCGCTATCGTTAAAGAGGCAGGGATTCGTTCATCATCCGTATCGAAATCCAATATCCCGCCTACGACAGCGACATCCGTACCGTGGCCCCTGTATGTTTTTGCAAAAGAACCATATAAAGAAATAATGGCTTTCTTCGGTTGCTTTCCGAATAATGTCCTTGCTACTCTGCCAATTCTGGCAGCTCCTGCTGTATGTGAGCTTGAAGGTCCAATCATGACGGGACCGATTATATCGAATGCAGATCTGTATTTCATCGTGTAATGCCCCATTTCTGGCAATATATTTTTTAACCGTCTTTTAAAGGAGAATGAAGATCAAAAAGCGGCATAATTACTATATTAAAATATTTTTATCATTCCTGCAATGAAAACCCTTTCATTGCATACCCCATATTAACATATATTACATAACATACCTACCAAAATCTTTATTATTTAACGTAAATTAAATGATTGATTTTTCAGTATATTGAGATAATTAACATTCAATCATTAAATTGGTAGAAAAGCATGAAAAAAGCAGCCATCCGGCTGCTTTCCCTTCTATCTCCGCTTTAACTCGCCTTTTTCTCATCGATGGATTTGGCGGCACCCCAAATTTCGGATGCCCATTCAGGATGGTCGATGAATGGATTGCGGTTATTTTGCCAGTCTTGAATGACATCATTGCGATGGCTCTCGAAATCGTCGACTGGATCGAGTTCATTCCATTTCAAGAGTGTCGATAGCTTTCCATGAAGCGGCTTCGGATACGTATTGACTGTATCGGATAATTCAAGATCCAGCTCGCCGTTTCCTTCATACCGGACCGCCATGTAAAATAACATCCTTGCTATATCGCCTTTAACATGATCTGGCGGCTCCCATGAATCTGAATCAAACTTACATTCACATCCACTATATGTTTGACCGCCCTCGTCGAAATCAAGGTGGCCCCGTTTACCATTCACTGTCACATCAGCGGGACGGAGGTGATGAAGGTCTGTCCCGGGACCTTTGCTTGTCCCAAAGTCACCGTGGGACTTTGCCCAAACATGTTCACGGTTCCATTGTCCGGCATTGCCCCCATTCGCGTTCATCGAGATGGATTTTCCGGAGTAAAGCAAGATGACATTCTGTTTGTTCACCGGGTCTTCATCCGTTTCTTTAAGGGCATTCCACACTTGATCATAAGATAGCATCGTATGACCCTTAATTATCGAGTGCAGAACCGATTTCAATTCCGTTCCCGTTTTTCCTGCCGCCGTTTCGTAATAAGCTTCAAGCGGCTTATCATCCGATACGGTCAACGTGAAACGGGCTACCGTTTCCGCTTGCTGGTCCTCGGCCTTGACTGCGACAAGGTATGTTCCAGCTTCATTCGCAGGAAGAGTTAATATCCGGCCGGTGACTGTACCGATAATGGATGAAAAGGTAAGTTCATCTCCATCTGGGTCTGAGAAGTGCTCACTCAAATCGATGGTGACCTTGGAACCGGCTTTCACTTCAAGATTTTCCAGGTTTTTCGTTAAGACTGGTGCATGATTTTCTTTAGGGGCGAAAGGGGAAGCAATCGCTTCCCCCTTCGAATCGACAAACTTGATATTCGATGTGTCGACACCCTCTGTTACCGACCATTTCTGAACGTTTTCAGCGCCCCTGATTTCTTTTACATTAGCGTTATCGATGATGACTTCCTTCACCGCCATGCCCCCAAAATCAATGATTGCGCCTTCCTTATCCGGTTTTATCGTCACAGCAGCATTCTTCAGCCCAAGGCCTTTGAGTACAGCATATGAACCTTTTAACCAGATACCTTCTTCGATGTTGGATGTTTCGTCAAGATCGATCAAAACACTAGGCGAAGCAATCGTAAGTCTTTTAGTTTTAACGTTTGTTAAATTATACGTTTTTTCTGGAGCAGGAGTTTCGACTCCGCCTGATCCAGATAATGAAGTTGAGATCAGTACAGGGTCATGATCGCTGGCACTTCCATGAGCTTCCATGAAGGATGAGTTAATATGGACAATATCGACTTTTGTCACCGCGGCCATATTATTCGATACAAGGATATGGTCCAGTACTTGTGAATTGCCTTGATATGTGTAAGAATAACGTTTTTCAAAAGGGACTTTCTCGATCATATTGGTTAGATCATTGCCCTTTAATGTTTTAAGCGGTGCCGAAAATTCAAAATCATTAAAGTCTCCAAGCAAGACGACATTCGCTTTGGCATCCTGTGACTTAATATCACTGACAAACCGATTGACGATGGAGGCAATTTGGAGCCTTTGCGTTTCACTTGAAAGGACAGGAGGCTGGTTTTTGCCGAATAAAGGCTGGTCACCGCCCTTTGAATTAAAATGATTGGCCACCACCACTACGCTTTCGCCTTTAAATTCGAATTGAGCGGCTAAAGGCTTCCTGCTTGAAGTGAAGGCGGGATCGGTAGGCTCGATTCGACCAGGGTTCAAGGTAAGTTTTCCATCTTTGAAGGCAACGGACTGTGTTGCCGTTCCTTTCGTTCCTTCAGTCAATTTGACACGGTCGGCATTATATAAAAAGCCTACACGGATATTCCCGCCGGGTGCCCCGCCATCAAGTTTATCTTCTGGAGCGATATCGATATATTGATATTGCGGTCCGCCCAGCTCTTTTATTTTGTCGGTTAACTTCTTGGCACTTTGAGCAGAATCCGTTGTCCCGCTATCCGTTGCCCCATCATTATCTTGCATTTCCGTTACGCCGATGATATCGGGTTGTTTAAGATTGGTAATGATGGATGTTGCGATCGTTTCGACTTTAGAATTAGCTGTTTGAGTGGAAAAATTCTCTATATTATAGGAAGCGATCGATAGCTTATCAGCATCCTTCTCTAAGGATGTCACTTCCCGGGCCGTACCGCCATCCTTTAACGCAGGAAGCTGGGCTTTATCCGTCACTACCCTATAGTTGCTATAACCATAGCTGATCACACCCGTGACCGAGCCTTCAAAGAAATCACCCGTTTTCGCTGCAAATGATTCATCATTTATATCCAGGGTAATTCTTTCAGGATTGAAATCCGTTTCCGTTATTTTGACGCCCCCAACTGCAGTTGTCGTTTCCATATTCCCTGGAATCACGACCAATTCACCATAGTCTTGAGGAGCGACCACTTTCGGGTTATATACTTGCACGAGCATTCCTTCCAGACTCTCGTAGAAATCAATGCCGTCTTCGCTCGGATTAAAATCTGTCAATCTATCATCATCGATGTTCTCGGAAGGAGGAATGACATCTTTTCCAATGACGATCGGTTCTGGCATCGCTGCAGTGCCAAGCTTTTCAATCGTCGTATTGGTCAATTCAGTTGTTGGCAGATCCGTCGTTTTCATTTCAGCGTATCCTTCGATATACCACTCAGCGACTTTACCTGCCACTTTGACATGATCTCCCGCTTTCAGACCATGTGCTTTGTTGTACACAAGTATTCCCTCGGAAGTCGTTAAGTCCTTATCCGGGTTGGGATCTTGCATATAAAAATTATTCGCATCCTTTACATAAGTGACGACACCTTCCACGCCTGAGACGAGTTGATTTTCATATGATGAAAAATGATTCATCCCCTGAATGTCACGAATCTTCACTTCATTGGTTTTGGTAACGGTATAGGCAAAAGTGAAAACTTCCGATGTCTTATCGTTGACAGCGATTGCCTTGATGACAGTATCTTTCGTTAAAATGATAGGCTCCGTGTACAAGGCACTTGAAGACGTCGGTGCGGATCCATCCAGCGTATAATGGATTTTCGCTTCTTCCCAGCCAGATTCAAGTGATACTTTTGTATTTTCACTAACCGTACCAGGGAAAATATCCGTGTAAACGGCTGGTTTGTTCACAAGTTCATAATCTTCAATGCCACGCGGCTTCAACTGATACGTGTCATTGAACCTCGACCCGATCCCGGTTACGGAAATGACATCCCCTGCTTTATAGTTCCTCACGAAATCTTCATAACTCGAACCGGTCCGGTTATCATGGCGAACGATAACAGATTTCCCTTCAGTATCTTCCGCCTTGAATTCGAATGTTCCGTATGTTCCCGATGCCGCTAATTCTGTAATGGTCGCTTTTTCAATGGTGACCAGCTCACCTTGTGTTTCTTCATTGACGCCAGATGCATCAATTTTTTGGATTTCAGGAAGTTCATTCCCGGAAGAAACCACTTCAAGGGAGGTTGGCTGGATTTGCAATTCCTTATTATAAGCGGATACTTTTCCGATTAAAGTAACCTTATCTCCTTGCTTTACATCTGCAGGCCACGAAGAACCATAAACATATAGCCCAGCCGTTTCATCTTGGATATAAAAGCCTTTTCCTCCCCAATAACCAAGCCCGGTGGTGACCACTCCATCGACCTGCACTACATCTTCAGTATTCGTGCGCGCCTCGGCAATGGAGTCAAGAACCTTCACATCAGGCTGTTCAGGAGTTGTTCCCCCATCAGTGATGATCGTGTAATCCGTTGCGGATTTCAGCCCGGGTACTGAAAAGTACCTTTCCAGCTTCCCCGTAATCGTCACCTGCGCTTTAAGTAAATCCGGATGTTCGACCAAATTCAATGCCGTTCTGATATTTCCGGCTGGAAGCTGGACAGGCATGATTTTCTTAACATCCGTTTCATCCGGACTATCCGCAATACCTATGTTCGTACTTTCAGTAAAAGGCGATGTTTGCTGATAGCTTGTACCGCTTTTAGCTGTACCGACGATATATCCCTTCACCGTCGCCGTTCCGCTGTTATTATTAATCGCTTCCATTACCGATATCGTACCTTCCGCTTTTGCAGCGGCCGCATTTGGCAAAACCGTTGACAGCACGATCAGTATGGCAAAGAAAAGCTTGCTTATCCCGTTCTTCTTCAAGATCTCAACCCCTCCAACTTTTTTTCGCAGACTCAGGAATCATTTGAATGCCGCTTAAAAAATGGTTTCGCTATTCACCGTGACACCGCTCATGCTCACGGTCTTACCGTTAAGTCCCGATAAATCCAAATTACCCTCGACTGTAACCTGTGAAAAAGTAAAGTTATCCGGAGGTGTTCCTGTTAATGTAAGATTCCCTTTAACGACTGCATTTTCCAATGAAGCAATATCCGTGATGTCCACAACTACATGACCTTCATGTGTTTTTGGGGCATCAGCCGTTCCGCCAAAGTCTTTGGCCAATACGACAGTCGGGTCTGTATTGCTCCCGGCAACATTTTTGATGCGTCCTTCGATGCTTGGATCGACTGTTTTCAGCCCACTTACGTAATCCCGTAAATTCTCCCAATCAGCTAGTCCGATATCCGTCACCCTTCCTTCTTCATAAGCCTTCTTGAAAACGGTGAATCCATCTCCGCCCTTGGCTGTGAAAGCATTGGTCGCCACGACATATTCCTTCACTGCATCCAATTCGGAATATGTTCCATCTTGTCCAAGGACTTCAACCTTTGTGACACGATTGCCCGCTTCCTTCGAACTGTCGTAGCTGAATTTCATTCCGGAAACATGCAAGAAGCCGCCATTTTCCTTAGGAGCGAGGCTTACACTATGCTCTAATGCTTCATTGATTTCTGCACCCGTAAGCTTCATCGTCGCTAACGTATTCCCAAACGGTAAAACGGTCAGGATTTCCCCTAAAGTGATCTCACCTTGATCGATGCCAGCGCGGATGCCACCCCCATTTTGGAAGGCTATGACCGTATCCTTATTGAATTCTTTCGCTTTGCTTAGCATTCCATCCGTAATTAAATTGCCCAGTTCCGTTTCATTTTTACGAACGCTCGGCTTCGTTTCATCCCCTGCATCACGCGGCGTTTCCAAGGCTTTCACAGCTGTTGCACCAGTCTTCGTTTCCTTCAGCTCCTTAATCTTAGAGGAGTATGTTTCGAGCACTTTTGCCGCTTCTGCATCATCCTGTTTTTCAGAAAGCTTAATCAGCTTACCGGCTTGTCCGACAATCTTGCCATGCTTATCGAATTCCACATCGATCGTTCCTAAATAGTCGCTATACTGATATCCTTGAACGATGACAGTCGGCTCTTTCGTTTTCCCTTTATCATCTTTGTCAACAACAACGGGGGCGTCTAACTGCGTATGGCTATGTCCGCCCACGATCACGTCGATGCCCTTGACCTTGGCAGCCAATGTTAAATCATTGTCATAAGCCGCATTGTCATCGTAACCAATATGGGATACGGCAACTATCTTATTGACTCCCATGCCTTTGAACGCCTTGACCGCTTTTTCGGCTTCTTCAAGATAGTTCTCGAATTCTATACTTCCAGGACTTGAAATATCTTTCGTCTCTTCAGTTGTAAGCCCGAAGAACCCTACCTTTTGGCCATCCACTTGTTTTACGATTCCATTGTATATCTTCCCTTGCTCTGGCTTACTTGAAATCAAATCCGAGAATAGCCCCTTGAACTTATCATCTTTGGAGAAGTCCACATTCGAACTGACAAATGGGAACTGTGCCCCTTTAATGAAGTCAGCCAAAGCTTGATGCCCTTCGGCGCTTGATCCCAAATCAAACTCATGATTCCCGAATGTCATGACGTCATATTTCATTAAATTCATGAAGCGAAGATCGGCTTGCCCTTTGAATTCATTAAAATAGAGAGTTCCCGAGAATACGTCACCAGCATCCACCAAAAGAGCTTGAGGCTTACTCTTACGCACTTCCTTAACAGCCGTCACCCTTTTTGCCACATTGTCCAAGTGGGCATGCGTATCATTCGTATGCATCAAGGAAAGGGTGATAGCCTTCGCTGGATTTTTCAAGGCCTCTTCGGCTGCAGCGACTTTCTTATCCGCCAATGCCATTTTCGAAAGGAACTCCTTTCGGTCCGACTCCTTGATTCCATTTAAATTAATGGCTGCCTTCGCCTTTTTAGCCGCATTTATCTGTTCTTTCGTTTTAAGTTCGCCATTGGCAAGAGCTACATAGGCATTGACCCGTTTTGCCACTTCTTTTTTCTTTTCTGCATATACCGCATCATCATACTTACCTTTCACTTCTTTAACATAGGCGTGTATGGCTTTTCCGAGCTTGGATGTTTTGCTGACCTTTTTCAACTGCGAAGAAACGGTTTGCATCCGCTTGTCCGCAGTCTTTAAATCACCCTTCTTCACCCAGTAAGCAGCTTTTTCATAGTAATACGGAACTTTCAGGTTACCGTTCAAAGCTGTTTTGGTCGATTTGGTGAATTTATCGTATAAAAGCTTTTCGATTTTCGCACCGTAAACGGTATCTTTAATATCTTTATCTGCCTTTTTCACGGCTTTATCCAGTGCCTCGTATTGATTCCTGATATCAACTGATTTCTTGGCAACGATTGCATTCGTAAGGGCGCTAATCGATTTGCCATGTGCAGCTTTTGCTTTCTCAGCCGCTTTATACCCTTTCACATAGCCTTCTGAACGAGTGATGTACTTATCATAAGCTTCGATTTCTTTATATTTGGCATCTTTTTCTTTTTTGCTTAACATTGATTTTTTAATGGTAGAGTTGATGTCCTGTTTTGCTTGTTTTGCAGATTTGATTTGTTTTTCAACAGTGGACACTGAAGCGAGTTTAGAAGTGTAGAAATAGGTATCGAATGGTTTTTTGATGGCGGCCTTGGCCGTTTTGATTTTACTATTCAGGCTAGTGGCAGCATCAGAAGGTGCCGGCGCTACCGCTACGATCGTTGCCGCAGCCATTATGGTAGCTGATGCAATTTTTACGATTTTCTTTTTCCCCATTATAGTTAGTCCCCCCATTAGTTATATACTGACATAACATTCTGCTAACTTATCCATAGAATTGACACGCTTTTCCAAAAATTGAATCCCGACAAATTTACTTACCCATACACAAATCCACCCTACTTTTTTCCTCTAAAGATCCGTGTATCTCCTATATTACAACAAAATAATCCAATTTTAAAACAAATTTACAATACAACATGGAATATTAACAGAATATTATCATTATATTCACCCCAAAATACCCACTATTCGATAGATGATATATCGATAAAATGATTTAATGGTAAATTAGTTCTACTTACCTAGTGATCGCTCATGGTCTTTATACCCATTTGTCGAAAAGCAAAAAAAAGAGAGAGATTTACATCTCTCCCAGACTGTAGGGGCCTCGGCCAGCCAGTAATTCGGCAGGAGTGTCGCAAATTTCTTCCATCCTATGATGATTATAGTAAAAAACATTAATGATATTTTAGTCTTGTTTTAAAATAATGGTCGGGTGAGAGCATTCCGAACCTCCTTTATTATCTATTTGTAGACAAAAGGAGTTCTATCTTTTAAAACAAATTTGATTGGAACGGAAGGCGCGAGACTCCTGCGGGAAAAGCGAGTCCAGGGGAGACCCTACAGGCGCAAAAGCGCCGTGGAGGCTCCCGGACCGCCCGCGGAAAGCGAGGGAAATCAACGTTCCCATTTTGCAAACCTTCATAACAACTGTTGGCAAACAATGATTTTCTAGTTTGTAGACAAAAGGAGTTCTACCTTTTAAAACCAATTTTGATTGGAACGGAAGGCGCGAGACTCCTGCGGGAAAAGCGAGTCCAGGGGAGACCCCACAGGCGTAAAAGCGCCGAGGAGGCTCCCGGACCGCCCGCGGAAAGCGAGTGCCTGGAGTGGAAATCAACGTTCCCATTTTGCAAACCTTCATAAAAACTGTTGGCAAACAATGATTATCTATTTGTAGACAAAAGGAGTTCTATCTTTTAAAACAAATTTGATTGGAACGGAAGGCGCGAGACTCCTGCGGGAAAAGCGAGTCCAGGGGAGACCCCACAGGCGTAAAAGCGCCGAGGAGGCTCCCGGACCGCCCGCGGAAAGCGAGTGCCTGGAGTGGAAATCAACGTTCCCATTTTGCAAACCTTCATAAAAACTGTTGGCAAACAATGATTATCTATTTGTAGACAAAAGGAGTTCTATTTTAAAACAAATTTGATTGGAACGGAAGGCGCGAGACTCCTGCGGGAAAAGCAAGTGCCTGGAGTGGAAGTCAACGTAATTTTGCAAACCCTCAAAAAAAACAAAAAAAGAGCATCAGTTACGATGCCCTTGTTAAAAATCCCGCGTTAATGCTTGAGGAAAGTGCCTTGCCGATACTCAAATTATGCTTGATCGAATAGAGGATCAACCTTAATATACAGGCTTTTAAGTTGGATAATAGAGGATCATGCTTAATCGGGTTATTGTTTCCCCTGAATTATGGTAGGCATGCGGTCTGTCAGCCTTGAATCTGATAGAATCGCCATTCCTTACTGTATATTCTTCGTTATTAACACGTACAGTCAGTTCCCCTTCGAAAACAGTTATGTACTCTTCCGTTCCTTCCCTATGCGAATCGGAACTTAGGAATCCACCTTTTTCTATCTCGACTGAATATACTTCAAATCGCTTCTCATCTTCAAAGGGAAAGTGGGGATAAACTCGATATTTGCCGTTATCTTCAGATAAAGATTGAATTTCACTTTTTAATACGATTTTTGTATCCGGCTGCGGGCTATTTATTAATGTAGAAAATGAAATCTTCAATCCATTGGCTATTTTCCAGATTGTTGTAATCGTTGGGCTCGATCCCCCTCTTTCTATTTGTCCGATCATCGTTTTACTTACTCCAGTTAATTCAGCAACCTTTTCAAGACTTAATTTCTTACTTTCCCTGATGGCTTTTAAATTGTTAGCAATAATAAAATTTATTTCTTCCATAAAAATGCTCCTTATTTACAATATAACGTCGGCATTGTACAATAAAAAGGAAATCGTTATAATGTCACTTTTGGTCATTATAGCATACAAAGGAGAGTCAACCATGCATTTACTATCTTTTTTGCTATTTGTTTTCGTTACAAGTTTCACCCCAGGTCCAAATAACATCATGGCCATGTTATTTGCGAACAAATACGGGTTAAAAAAGACGATTAAATTTTGTTTCGGGGTAGGTGCCGGTTTTTTTGTAATCATGTTATTGTGTAGTTATTTTAATGTTTTGCTTGAAAATTTCATACCGAAGATCGAATTTATCATGACTATCCTAGGTGCAATCTATATGCTATATCTGGCCGTAAAAATCATTTCAAGTTCAAATAAAGCTAAGGACGATAATGATGACAGGAACAACAGTTTTATAGCGGGCATGCTTTTACAATTCATAAACCCAAAAGGTATCCTTTATGGCATCACGGCATTATCGACCTTCATCCTTCCTTATCACTCTTCAAATTTCAGCTTACTATTCTTTTCATTATTTCTGGCTTTTGTCGGTTTTATGAGTACGTTCTGTTGGAGTATGTTCGGTTCGGTTTTTCAAACGTTTTTATCAAAATATAGGAGTCAATTTAATGTAGTCATGGCTTTGTTATTAGTGTATAGTGCCATTTCGATTCTTGTACACTAAAAGGGTAACGGGTTGCGAGACTTCGGCAGGAGTCTCGCATATTTCTTCAATCCATATGGCGGCCTTTTGGATTCTTTTTTTTCATTCAAAGTTTCAATATGGCGTCCTCGATTAAGGCCGTTTATCGACTCAGATTCCAAACGGTTTTTAACGTTGTTATTAAAACCCTGTAAATCTTGAAGTGCATTTCGAAATCACTAAAATGGACAGCTTTATAAAAAAAGCTGCCCATCACTATATCAATTATGTGATCCACCTTGCCGTAACAAAACACCCTACAGTTTCCGTACAATAAATGTATCCCCAAGCAGTTCCCAATTCTGGGGGAAAGGATAACCAAGTACCCAATAACTGAGACCCCTTGACCTGTAAATCTTCACCAGGTCGAATTTGGCTTTAGCACTGCGTGCGTCCTCAAACCAAACTTCATGTGTGCGTCCCTGATTATCTTTGTACCTATAATAAGGTGATTGGGCTGTCTCGTCATATTTTATTTCAGCATTATATTGGACGGCGCGTCTGATGGCTTCCTGCATGTCGAAAGTCTCTGCTTCCTGCCCCTCTTCATGAGGAATAAGCCAGTCCCGTGCATAAATTTGAAATCCTATGAAGATTTTATTTGTTGGTATCACCGTTACGGCATAGTCAAGGACACGCTTTATTTCATTAATGGGGGAGATTGCCTGCGGCGGCCCTTTTCGGTAACCCCATTCATATGTCATCAGCACCACGAAGTCGAGAAGCCGTCCGTGAACTGGATAATCATGTGCCTCAACCAATGCTCCCTTTTGATTGCCGCTAGTTTTTGGGGCAAGGGAGGATGACACAAAGTAGCCCTCAGGATGCAATCGATCCACTGCTCTTTGGAGAAAGCGATTATAGAACTCACGGTCCTCTGGTGCTACACTTTCAAAATCGATATTCAACCCACGATACCCTTTATCTTTCATCGTTTTTATGACGTTGGTTAATAATGTTTCCACTAAATTTAAATCGGAAAGTATCGTATGTGCAAGCTGAGTTCCCGCTTCCGTCGCGGAAAAATTCGTTATGCACATCATGGGTAGGACGCCAGTCGACTGTGCCGCCCGTATCGTCGGGGTGTCATCTATGACCTCTAAGCTGCCATCTTTCCTCATTCTATAACCAAATGGACTTACGTAAGTCAAATGGTGGGCTACTTCACGTACCTGCTCCGCACCGGCTTGCCCGTAAACGTTTGTAAAACCATTTACTTCAATGATCGGTTTTGGTTTCTGGGGAATCCTTATGATCCGTCCGATATGGATATTGGACGGATCTGTAATCCGATTCATCTGCATAATGGCTTGAACTGTCGTTCCATAACGTCTTGCTATATCATAAAGGGTATCCCGTTCCCTTACGGTATGATAAATAACCGGGATGGTTAGTCTCTGCCCTGGATAGATGGCGGAAGGATTTGTGATGCGATTCAATTGCATGATTTCCTGTACCGTAATTCCAAACTGATTTGCGATATTATTTAGAGTATCCCCTTGCTGAACCCTGTACTGAAGATAAGGTTCAGGAATCAAAAGAGCTAGGCCAATCACCAGCTTATCTGGATTTTCAAGTCCATTGATCCGAACAATCCGGTTGATACTGACACCATATTGCTGGGAAATTCCCCACAAAGAATCCCCCCTATTCACCACATGGATTTTCACATGCACTGCCCCGCTTTCCTTCAAAATATTCCCTTCATTTTATTCCCCAGGTAGCACTAATATGTTTTTTGCGTTCAACATTCCAGTATTCTTAGTTTTTTCGCTCTTATTGCGTATCATTTTTGTTCCTCATTGTGGCCCGGATTCTTAAACAAGGGAGTGATTACAGTAGAGGAAAAGAGGTGAACAAATCCCCCAATGACAAGGACATTGCATCAGTCCGACCAAGAGATGTTACATGCAAAGCTGGTGATCATTGACTAAGGATAATCTAGTCTTGTTTTTAAAGAGCTCTCTTTATCTCATTAAAATGAAAAAGACCACCATATGTGAACTGCACCCCAATTGTTAGACACCATCTAACAATTGGAGGTGCTTTTTTTATGACAAAATATTCATTAGAGTTGAAATTAAAAGCTGTCCTTGCTTATTTAGAAGGAATGGACTCATTCAGAACTGTAGCCAATCAATTTAATATCAGTTTGACTCCTTTAAAGCAATGGGTGGCGCATTATAAAGAACATGGGATAGAAGGGCTAATGTCCACCTATACAAATTATGATATTAGCTTTAAGATGGATGTACTAAACTATATGAACGATTTTGGAGTGTCTAGTACCCAAGCAGCTGCTGTGTATAACATTGCTTCTCCTTCTACTATTACTAATTGGCTAAAGCAATTGGAGGAGTACGGAGTTTACGCTCTTGAAACGAAGAAAAAGGGGCGTCCATCCTTGAAAAAAGAAACGAAGAAAAAACCAGTAGAAGGGTCATTAGAGGCATTACAGGCTGAAAATGAAAGATTACGTGCAGAGAATGCATATTTAAAAAAGTTGAGAGCCTTAGTTCAAGAAAGCGAAGCGTCCGAACGCAAAAAGCAAAAGTAGTACATGAACTAAGGGGAGATTTTAATTTAAAGCTACTTCTGTCAGTCGCAAATCTCTCAAGGAGTACCTATTATTATTGGATAAACGCCTTCGGGCGTCAGGATAAATACGAAGAAATAAAGCCAGTTATCCAGGAGATATTTCATACGAATAAAGGGAGATACGGGTATCGTCGCATTACATTGGAATTACGTAATAGAGGGATTTCATTGAACCATAAAACGGTCCTTCGATTGATGAAGGAGTTGGGACTAAAGTGTCTGGTCCGTATGAAGAAATACCGTTCATACAAAGGCAAGATTGGAAAGGTTGCGCCTAATATCCTCAATCGTAATTTTAAGGCAACAAAGCCAAATCAAAAATGGGTTACGGACGTAACTGAATTTCATTTACACGGTGAGAAGTTGTATTTATCGCCCATTCTAGATTTATTTAATGGAGAGATCATTGCTTACAATATCGAATCACGTCCTGTTTATCCCTTAGTCTCCAAGATGCTAGACCAAGCCTTTATGCGATTGGAATCGAAAGATTCCCCCGTTCTCCATTCAGATCAGGGCTGGCATTACCAGATGAAACAATACTCACATGATTTGAAAAGACATAATATTATACAAAGCATGTCCCGCAAGGGAAATTGTCTTGATAATGCGGTCATTGAAAACTTCTTTGGCTTATTAAAATCCGAATTACTCTATCTTCATGAATTTGAAAGCATGGAGCATTTCAAACAAGAACTAGAAGAATATATCCATTACTACAATCATCAACGAATCAAGGTAAAATTAAAAGGCATGAGCCCAGTAGATTACCGGGTTCATGCCCTCAAGGCTGCCTAAGTAAATAAAGTGTCTAACTTTTTGGGTTCACTTCATATGGCAGTCTTTCGTATTTCAGTGTTTTACCATTCACCCAAAGTTCCATACTAACTCCTCGATCAAGACCAAAAATTCCTTGTCCATATTTATTTCTTTATGAACTCTGATTCCAAACGATTGTTTACGTTTTTATAAAAGTCCGGCAATTCTTGTAGTGCATTCCGAAAAGTTAATAGGATCTTATCAATTCCGATCGCTTGAAGTTCCTGGATTTTGATCGCAACCGATTCGTAACTGCCGATTAGCCCTGTCCTGAATCCCTCATTATTGGCTACAAAATCACTAATTGAAGAGGCATTTTTCCACATTCCTTTTGTATCTTTACGGTTTTTGAACTGTGCTATTGCCGTATCGTCTGCGCGTTCGATAATATACTGATATTCGCTTTTTGCCTCCTCTTCCGTTTTTCTGGCAATGACAAAGGCATTAACGGCAAACTTCACTTCACGACCATGCTTTCGTGCTACAGCCTTCACATATTCCATTTGCTCTTGCAACTCCACTATGGAAGCCCCATTCATAAAGTAATAGTCGGATAATTCCCCTGCCATCTCTTGGGAATCCTTTGAATTCCCGCCTTGATAGATTGGTGGATATGGTTTTTGAATAGGTTTCGGTGCCAATATAGCATTACTGATTTGATAATAGTCTCCTTGATAAGAAAAATGATCGGTCGTCCACAATCCCTTTAAAACCTCCAGGTATTCCCTTGAACGTTTATATCGCTCTTCGTGCTTAATCCATTCTATCCCAAACATTTCTTGTTCTTCTTTAAACCAGCCGCTGACCAAATTAATGTGAAATCTCCCTTTTGAGATAATATCGATGCTCGAACCTACTTTAGCGAGGGTTGCAGGATGAATGAAACCCGGTAAAACCGCAGCAATGAAATGAACGTTTTCGGTATCCCCTGCCAAAGCAGTAATAACCGATAAAGGATCAAGTTGCCCCTTATCCGCCGAGCTACCTCCAATACTGCCAACATAGCGAATGGCATAAAGGATGGAGTCAACTTGTAGCTGGTCTGCCATTTTTGCAAGTTTACGATTGTATTCCATACTTCCATCCGTATTTTGTTCTACGTTTGCCCGTAAGAAACCACCGGATAAATTAGCTCCCCAGATTGAAAATTTCATATCCTTCCCTCCTTAGTTTTCAGGATCATCCTGCTCATAAAACCTTTTCTCCAAATAATGGCCGCACCGTCCTCCCAAATCTTTCTGCCTCTTCCAAGTGTGGAAAGCCCGATAGGATAAAATGCTTGACGCCAATATCGATATATTCCTGCAGGCCTTCCCTCACTTGTTCAGGGGTGCCTACAATGGCTGTACCTGCTCCTTTTCTGATTTTCCCGATTCCCGACCATCCATATCTTCCAAAACGTTCCTTGTTCTTCGTTAATTCATTCATCCGCTTTTGAGCCACCGAATCCGTCGTTTCATAGTAATGATTCATATTTTCCAAAGATCCCCTGCCTGCTCTGCTTATTATTTTCCTCGCTGCTTCCCATGCCTCATTTTCCTCGTCCCGAACGATCACATGAATCCTGACACCATATTCCAATTGCCTTCCATACTTCCTGGCTCTCTGTTTGACATCATTGATTTGTTGTTCAATTTGCTCCGCTGGTTCTCCCCATTGCAAATAAACATCGGCAGATTTAGCGGCAATTTCCTTTGCTGCATCGGATGAACCGCCAAAATAAATCGGAATATTCGGACTTTGGTGGATACTTGGATTCAGCACTCCGTCGCTGACCGTGAAATAGTCTCCTATATGATTCACTTTTTCTTCCGTCCATGATTTTTGTACCACATCAAGGAATTCACCTGTTCTGGCATATCGCTCATTATGCTCAACGAAGTCACCATCCTGCCCCAATTCTTTTGCCGAACCTCCAGTAACTACATTGACAAGCATTCGCCCTTCCGAGAATTGGTCAAGGGTCGCGGCCATTTTTGCGGCAACCGTAGGAGCAATGAATCCTGGGCGAAAGGCGATCAATGGCTTGATCGTTCTTGTATGATGAATGATGGCAGAGCCCACTACCCATGAATCTAGGTAAGGAATGCCTGTTGGAATCAAAATCCCTTCAAAACCTGCCTCTTCTGCCGCTTTAGCAACATTTACTATATAATCCAAAGTGGGTTTCCTCTGTGGCTCGTCTAGTCCTAAGTATTCTCCATCGCCATTTGTAGGCACATACCAGTAAAAATGCACAGACATTATAAAACCTCCTTATTTTAAAATCCCATAAGCATAATCCACGAGATTCTGCTTTTTTTTATAATTTGTGTACTGTGCAGCGTATGTTCTGACAGGATCACCGGAATAAAATCGTTCATATAACTCATGACGTGATGCAAGCGGACTCCCTAATAAATCCCACGACAGTTTAATTAATCGGGTCCTATCCACGGCAGATGTTTCTGTACCCTGGTAATACTCTTTTAACAAAGGACCTATGGGACCTTCCAATTCTTTCAAGCTGGATGGGACCTGTAACAATCCTCCTGCACCAATTTGCTGGATGATTTCCAATGCCCTTGGGTAGAATCTCGTTCCCAGATTTCTGGCTGTCGTTAAAAAATCTTGATCAGGAAGCATTATGCCATTATGCATTTTCGCTTTATATTCCGAAGCGAGCAGTAATGCCTTAATGGTTTCAAGCTGGATGATCAATTCTGCAAGCTTCTCTTTCACATGTAAAAATTGTGTAGCACCAGCCGTTTCCGCCAATTCATTTCCGATTGCTGCGACACTTTCCAGTTTGCTGACAAGCCTCACTACAGTTTGATGCTGGCTAAGCAGTGATGAAGGGGCATCACAACGAAGCTTCCAGGCAAATTCAGGATCCTCTTGAACAAGCACCCGCTCCCAAGGGATGAATACGTCATCAAAAATCAAGACGGCATCCATTTCGTCAAAACGTGCACTTAGCGGATGATCCTCCTCTCGTTCATCAGCAAACGACTCCCTGCAAACGATATGCAATCCTTTGGCATTGACAGGAACAAAGAAAACATTTGCGAATTCACGTTCATTTTCCCCTCTCCTGTGATAGGAAAAGATTAAAATTTCATCAACATACGGAGCAGCTGTCGCAATCATTTTCGCACCGCGAACATAGATTCCTTCACGATTTTTACGGCTGATATGTAAAATTCCCGGTTTCTTTTCCACTAATGTCTTTGAACGATCCTTTTGTGGATCATGCCCTGCAACTGTTGACAATAAATCAAGATTACGGGATTGATAGTAATAGCTTTCTATTTTTTCTGAAAAACCTGGATGTGCATCTTCATACTCTGAACGGTTCGCGAACCAACCAGTAATTATGGAACGGGAGTATTCAGATAGACGGCTCATGACTCCAAAAGTCTGATCGGCCCAATGCTGATACGCCAAACGTTTTTTTTCCAGATCCTTATGTGTCCTTGGAACGAAGAATGACAGGTTCGCATCAAACCCTTCCTCCGTCTTGTATGTCAGCAAGGATTTACTGCCTGTTTTTGTTTGTAAGTCCAGCAATGACTGAATCGTATGGACCGTTCCTTTAAAGGCAGGATGTTCCGCTACGTTCTTGATGATATCCCCATCTAACCAGATATTTCTCCCATCATTAAGTCGTTGAAGATACCGATTGTTTTCGATCATCACGATTCCCCTTTCCATTTACCTCCTCCAAAAAATGGTGGAGTCTTCGTTTTAATGGCTCCTTATCATAGGTTTCATACTGCATGGCGAAGGTTCGAATGGGATCCCCGGTATACAACCTTTCATACAGATCATGCCTCGATCCCAATGTGCTTCCTATCAGTTCCCATCCTATTTGAAATAAAGACGTTTTAGTGACGGCATCGACATTCGCTCCTCTAAAATACTTTTCTAATAATGGAATGAGTTCGTTGCTTTCCTCTATCGTTGTAGAAGGGAGCTGAATAAAACCGCCTGCCCCGATTTGTTTTAAAATCTCGATCGCTCTTGGATAATGGCGGGTTCCAAGATTTCGTGCCGTTTGCAAGGGTACGAGAGCAGGTAGATAAACACCCTTTTCGTTTAGTGATCCTTGGATCTCCGAGGCAATGAGCAACGCCTCTATACTATCGATTTGGGTATAAAGTTCACCAAGCTTCTCCTTCACTTGCAAGAATTGATCGACACCGATCGATTGAGCGATGGCCGTAGCCACCCCTGCAACGAATTGAAGTTTCGTCAGCAGCCGGACAACCGTTTGATGATGGGCGAGACAGTTTAATTGCTGGTGCCGCTGCGCTTCAAACACCCCTTCTGCGGATCCCCTTATAAGTACACGTTCCCAAGGAATCAACACATCATCAAATAATAAAACAGCGTCCATTTCATCAAATTGTGCACTTATTGGATGTTTCTTTTGATCTCTTGAGGCGAATGATTCACGACAGACAATTTGCAGGCCAGGAAGATTCAAAGGGATAATGCACATATTTGCTTGCTTCTTTTTATCAGGAGTCAGTTTCTGATGCGGCATGATGATGACATCGTGTGCATACGGGGAAGCGGTAGCAATCATTTTCGCACCTCTAACGACGATTCCTTCCTCCGTTTCCTTTATCACTTTCAATAAAGCATCTTCCTGTTCATCACCTGGCTTTGACCTATCGATCTGAGGATCAAGTATGGCCTGGATCACAATACGTCGTTCATCCCTGGCCTGTTCATAGTATTCCGTGATTTTCTTGGAAAATCCTGAATCATATTGGTTAAAGAAATCCCTATCAATGTAGTAGCCTGTAACCATCGAATTCGCATAGTCAGATAATCGGCTCATCACTCCATAAGTTTTCCGCGACCATAATTCAAAAGCCTTTCTTCTTGAAATCAGCTCTTCCATGTCTTTGGGGATAAGAAAAGATTTGTGAACAAATTCCTTTGTTTTTGGACTTTCATACCCGACAATCTTTTGTTCCTCAGGTGAATCCAGCATATCTAACAAATGTGTTAATGTGTCCAAGGTGCCTCTGAAAGCATGATGGGCATATAAATCGTCTATTTTCTTTCCATCAAGCCAAACATTTCTTCCATCTTTCAAACTTTCGGCAAGCCGGCTTCTTTTATTGATCTTCATTAAGCAATAACCCCTCCTTGGATAAAACAAAAGCCCTTGAAGGAGTAGGGAACTGACTCCTAACAAGGGCTCTCGGTTGTCCGATAAGCTATTTTTTTATGTTTACTATCATAATCCGATAAAATTAATTGGTCAAGTATGATTTAACTAATTACCCAAAAATAACCAGGAAAAATAATACTTGATAAATAATCAACAATCTTGTTATAGTTTAATTATTCCAATTGGAAAACTATACTATGAAAGCCTACCGGATAACCGGCGGCATGAACAAACCTTGTTCATGCTTTTTTTTATTCCCAAAAAAAGCATGGACCCATAAAAAAGAAAAGAGGAATTCCAGATGAGAAATTCATTTTTGTTTATCATCATGTCCCTATCATTCGTCATGCTGCTTTCAGCTTGCAGCGGCAGCGGCAGTGAAAAAACCGCGAGTGAAGATAAGAAAGAAATTATTTTCGGCTTCACTCCAGGCCCTTATAGTGACCAAGTGAAAAAAGGAATAGAACCCTACCTGAAAAATAAAGGATATACCGTTAAGTATGTGGAAATCAGCGACCCGAACCAACCAAATTTCGCCTTAGCGGAAGGCTCGATCGATGTTAATGTATTTCAGCATACAGCATTTTTCAAGAATTTCATCAATGAAAACAAACTGAATCTTACCGAAACCATTAAAGTCCCTACAGCACCTATGGGGTTATATACAGACATACATGGAAGCAAGGATGAACTGAGGGAGGGGCAAAAAGTGGCAATCCCCAACGATCCCGCTAACGTGGCACGAGCATTAAGAATGCTTGAACAAATTGGCTGGCTTCAATTAAAAAAGGGATACGATCCCCTGACTGTATCCAAAAAAGATATTGTGGATCAAAAGGTGAAATTTTCATTTGTTGAGGTGGAACAGGCTCAAGTTCCGCGAATCTTGCCTGATGTAGATTATGCGGTAGCCAATGGGTATACCATCTTGGTATCCGACCGGAAATTATCTTCTGCCATCTATTTAGAAGACCCCCCATTTGAATACCAAAATTTTGTGGCGGTAAGATCCGAAGATAAAGACAAGCGATTCGTGAAGGAAATCATTGACGCCTACCAATCCCCTGACTTTCAAAAAGCGATTGAAAGCAATAAAGAGTTTGAAGGCTTTCACCGGCCTGATTATTTTAAATGAAAGATATATAACGCATGCAGATCGGAGGTTCAGGATGATAAAGTTTAATAATGTTTGTAAAACCTTTTCTGTCAAAAACAAATTATTCACTGCGGTTTCCCATGTAAATCTTGATATTAAGGAAAATGAAATATATGGGATCATCGGTTTTAGCGGGGCAGGTAAATCTACTTTACTGCGCATGGGCAACCTGCTGGAAAAGCCTACGGAAGGTACGATTGCGATAAATGATTTGATCCTTAGTGATTTATCCGGCAAACAACTTCGGGAAGCACGCAACAAAATCGGGATGGTTTTCCAGCATTTCAACCTCTTGGCAAACCGAACGGTGCAAGGAAATGTCAGCCTCGCATTGGAACTTGCCAATGTACCAAAACATGAGCGCGCCAAAATCATTGCCGAGTCCCTGCAAATCGTAGATCTATCTGATAAGGCAAATCATTATCCAGCCCAGCTCTCTGGCGGACAAAAGCAAAGAGTCGCGATTGCCCGTGCCATAAGCACAAGACCAAATGTATTGCTTTGTGATGAGCCCACCTCTTCACTTGATCCACAAACCACTCAATCCATCCTGGCCTATCTAAAAAAAATAAACGAAACCTATGGTGTGACCATCCTGATCGTGACTCATGAAATGGATGTAATTCGAAGATTAGCAAATAGGGTGGCGGTCATGGAAAATGGGAAAATCATCGAGGAATTGAACTTAGCGGATAATAGAACCATACCCACAACAAAAATCGGTAAAATTCTATTAAAACATGAATCTGAAGAGGTGAAGGTAAGTGTTTGATAATATCATCTCCTTACTCCCTGAAATTTACTTAGGTGTGGGCCAAACATTTTTAATGGTGGGAATAGCGATATTGGCAGCTATCTTATTAGGCCTCCCGCTTGGTTTCCTTACATTTTTGACTTCAAAGGAACAATTACTCGAACAGACTATCTTAAATAACGTTTTAAATGCCATGATCAACACGGTCCGTTCATTCCCATTCATCATTTTACTGATTGCTCTCATCCCATTTACACGAACATTATTGGGAACATCCGTAGGTCCGCTGGCCGCCTCCATCCCACTATCGATAGCTGCCATTCCGTTTTTAGCCCGGCTTGTTGAACAATCTTTGCGTGAGGTGCCAAAAGGAACAATTGAGGCAGCCGTTGCGATGGGCGGATCCCCCTTCCAGATCATTAGCAAAGTCTTATTATTAGAAGCGCGTTCCGGTCTCCTGTTAGGCCTCACTGTTACTGCCGTTTCTTTCATATCCTATTCAGCCATTGCCGGGGTCGTAGGAGGCGGGGGAATTGGCGACTTGGCCATTCGTTATGGATACTACCGTTTTCAAACCGACATCATGATAACAACCGTATTCCTTCTTATCATCATTGTTCAATCCGTCCAATTCGCCGGAAATTATCTATCTGCTAAACTTGATAAAAGGTGAACGCGATCATAGCCTTTCTTGGTTCGAATCCAATGAAAGGCTATGACTTTTTCTTTAAATTAAAAAGGCTTCCCTAAAAAGTATTGCCAGTTAACAAACAATCCTTCGTTACCTCTATTAATCTGTTAGAAAACCCTCACATCAAAATAAATCAACACTTCAAAATACACCCCCGCTTTTTCAGCCTCATTCCTGACTCCTAAGCAACGAAAACAAGTGGTGTGTACCTCTCCATTAAAATACATATCAAACGCGCCAGAAAGAGGTATAAAAGCCCGAAATAACCCGTTTCAAATCAAAGTTCCAACAAACCGAAACGCGATTGGTATGGTATAATTACAGAAGATGAATTTTTGCTTCAGGAGGTTAAATAATGACGATCAGCAGCATCATATTGGTGGTAGGTGCAGTCTTCATCGGCGCCTTGATGCGGACGATGTTCGGGTTCGGTGAAGCGATAGTCAGCATGCCCCTGCTTGCCTTACTTCACATTCCGCTTAATACTTCGGTTTCCCTGATTGGGTTGGCAGGTCTTACCGTTGCCTCACTAACCGTCGTTAGCGGATGGCGTCATATCGAACGTTCGGTATTAATCAAGCTCGCGCTTACGACGGTCATCGGCATACCAGCCGGCCTCGCTTTGCTCCATTACGCACCTTCGATGATCATTACTTCTGCACTCGGTGTTTTTTTGATGGCATATGGAGGATACTCCCTTCTTAAGCAAAAACTTTTCCAGGCAGTGGATAAACCGTTACTCACCTCGAAGGGCTGGGTATGGCCGTTCGGTTTTGCGTCAGGAGTCCTTGGCAGCGCCTATAACTTTAATGGAGTCCCGGTCGTCGTCTATGGAACTTTAAGAAGATGGAATCCCGATCGATTCCGCGGAACATTGCAAGCCCATTTTCTTATATCCGGAATCCTTGTCGTGATGGGGCATGCGCTAGGCGGACTGTGGACAGCCGATTCATTAATTCTCTACGTCTATTCCATCCCAGCCATATTACTGGCCACAAGTCTCGGAATCTTCATGAATAAGCGGATTCCTGCGAAGAAATTCGAAAGCTATTTATTCTTTATCATCATTGCGCTAGGTGTACTATTATTGCTACCCCATGGCTGAAAACCAACAAAAGCCTGATTTCTCATTGAAACATCGAGAAATCAGGCTTTTTGCAGGATTAATAGAATCATGGTTGAATCGTCAACCCCGGATATCCCGCTTGTTATATCCGATAAAGCCAACAGTCAGCAATACGATGGCCATGATGATAAGTATGGATACTTTCATGAAGTCCATATCTTCAATAGGAAGTTTCGGAATATGGCCAAATGGTGTTAGTTTACCCATCCATTCCGGAAATTGAAGCATTCCCCCTAAATAAACGACTAAGATTGAGTATGTCAAGTAAAGCCAAGTCAAGCCAGATAATTTCGGTGCAAAGCCAACAAACAGCACAGCGAGACCAATCATGATCCACATTGCAGGCAGGTAGACCATTGCTGCGCTATATAAAGTGCCGAAAGCAATCCCTTCATCCATCACCGAATTCCCGACTGCCCAAAGACCGATTGCAGCAAGCGTAATCATGAGAAAACCGGCCATGACGGAGATGATAAGATAGCTGCCCATAAGCCTTGTACGTGATACAGCGCGGCTCAGTAAATGTTCAGTGTGATTCTTTTTTTCTTCCCCTTTAAGCTTTAACATCGCCATTAAAGGCGGAATGGTGCAAATCATGGAGATGACTGACATCAACATCGTCAAAAATTGTTCTGTCAGCGAATAGCCATCAACAGGGGTCAATAGTTCGGCCATCATTTCATTTTTTGCAAAAAAGGATTCCAAATCACCTAAAACGGAACCGTAAGATGCTCCCAAAACGAACATCCCGGCTGCCCACGCAATCAATCCTATACGCTGAAGCCTTAGCGCAAGGCCAAGCGGACTTTTTAAAAACGATGAAGCATATTTCCTGCCTGGCTTAGCCGGTATGAATCCAGCTTCCAAATCCCTGATGGCATTCAAATATAGAGATAGGACAACCAAAGTGATTGCCGCACCGATCGTAAGGATGATGGGCCACCAATAATTTTTCACATATACTTCTGAACCTAAAACCCAACCCAATGGAGAAAACCAGGAAAGGGTTTCATTGCTAACGTCCCCAATCGCCCGAATAAGATAAGATAGAAGCAATACAGTGATGGAATAACCAATCGTACCTCGCGCACTCTCCGTAAGCTGGGCAAATAATGCCGTTATCGCCGAGAAGAAAATACCTGTTGCCCCTAAAGCTGCTCCATACATAAGGGAACCTTCCAAATCCATGCTTTCAATTCCCAGAGCATACAATCCGAAACCCGTTATTATCGCGATCAATGCATTCGTTCCAAACGATACGGAAATGGTTGCAAATAAATTAGCCAACCGGCCAGCCGGCAAAGAACGGATCATTTCGATGCGGCCGTCCTCTTCATCTGCGCGTGTATGGCGCGTAACAAGTAAAATGCTCATTATCCCCACGGCCATAGCGGTTAAGAGTAACATTTGATGCGCCATCATCGCTCCGTTTGTATAGTCATCCAGACCGTAACCTTTCCCCACCATCGCTGTCATTGCAGGGTTCCTCATCGTTTCTGCAATGGTTTGCCTTTCTAGCCCAGTCGGATACAGATCGGTGAATGCCATTGCAACCATAAATGAAAGGACCGATAGGGAAATTATCCAAACAGGGATCCTAATCCGATCTTGCCGTACGATGAATCGGGAGAGCCTTCCTGTATTATGGTAGGACTGGTTCGCCATTATAACGCACCTCCCGCCCCAGTATCTGAAGTCTTCCTTTCGCCTTCATAATGGCTCATGAATAAATCTTCCAATGTAGGCGGCGCACTTTCCAATTTCACGATTCCAAACTGGCTTATATACTTCATGACATTATCCAATTCATTTGTATCCACTTGGAATGAAAGTGCTTGATCTTTCTTCACGATATCACGAACACCGTTTACTTTCGCTAAAGCAGGGATAGGTTGCTTCGTTTCCACAAGCAAGCTTGTTCTCGTTAAATGACGTAACTCATCCAATGTTCCCGTTTCAATTATTTGTCCTTGCCGAATGATACCCACTTTATCGCATAATCTTTCCACTTCAGAAAGAATGTGACTGGAAAGTAATATGCTTTTCCCTTCCTTTTTCGCATCCATCACACATTCCTGGAAAACTCTTTCCATCAATGGATCTAAACCTGATGTTGGTTCATCCAATATATAAAGGTCGGCATCAGATGAGAAAGCAGCAATCAAAGCAACCTTTTGCCGGTTCCCTTTTGAATATGTCCCGCATTTCTTGGAAGGATCCAAATCGAATTTTTTTATAAGTTCTTCACGTCTGCTTTTATTGTTTGCCCCGCGTAATTCAACAAATAGGTCAATAACTTCCCCGCCTGTTAAGTTGGGCCACAGGTTCACATCTCCTGGAACATACGCGATCCGCTTGTGAATTTCAACGGCCTCTTTCCATGCATCCATGCCAAAAATCTTCACTTCCCCATCCGTCGCTTTTAAAATCCCGAGCAACACACGGATCGTTGTTGATTTTCCAGCACCATTAGGACCGATGAATCCAAACACCTCACCTTTATTCACCTCAATGTTCACCCCATTTAAAGCGGTAAACTTTCCAAACTTTTTCGTTAAATCCGTTGTTTTCAATACTGACATTCCTCATCCACCTCTTCCTCATTGTATTAAATACGAAAGAAATTATGAAATATTTTAATTGATTTAGTTCATAATATATAAAATAATAATTCCTGACAATAGTTTATGAACTTATTTTATTGTTCTATTACATATTTTTAATTAAACTAAAGTTGAGGTGAAATAAATGGACGGATTTCAACGCCGCAGGGAACAAAAAAAACTGAATATACTAGAGGCTGCCTTAGCTTTATTCATGGAGTATGGTGTCCAAAAGATTTCTATTGGAGAAATAGCTAAAAAGGCAAATGTATCTCAAGTAACGATATATAATTACTTCGAAAGTAAGCATAACTTGATTCATGAGGTTTTTATTCATTATACAAATAAGGCCTTGGATGAATTTGAACAAATACTTACCAGCAACATTGCTTTCCCTGAAAAAATAAAGCAGCTGATGTTCACGAAGAATGAAACCGCGAAGCACATTCATGAAGATTTTTATCAATATTTAATGAGGGAATACACTTCCGGAGTCAATTATATGGAAAAAATATATACAGAAAAGGCTCTGCCACGCTTTATTGATCTGTTTAACCAAGGGAAGGAACAAGGATATGTTGATCCAAATTTATCCAATGAAGCGATTTTATTTTATATAAAAGCGATGAATGAATACATCCAACGGGAAGAGGTTTATCAAAGCATCCTGCCTTTGACTGAAGATATCATGAAGATTTTGTTTTATGGGATAGTTGGGAAAAATGAGAAATGAACCGTAACCCCGGAATTAAAAAAACGGTGTGAATCGATAACTCCAATTCACACCGTAACAATCTTATTTAAGCTCATTCAATTCCTTTGCCAAAATGGATTTCCTTAAACCTCTTTGGCGAAGGAATTCTCTCATTTCCTCCGGACTTTGATAGGAAAGCCTGAAGTGGTAATAATTAATATGCTCGATGATGGCGTAAACATAAAGAAACGAATACCAATAAATTCCTGATGTAAATACAGAAAAGGCCTCCCACTAGTTCAGTGAACTGATGAAAGACCCTCTCTTATAAGTTACTATTCACCCTTAATGAGCAAAAGTATGAGTATTTAGTTTTCACTACCATATAAACCCCTGTATATCAAGGTTTTATTGAGTTTATTGCATCATTCCGCCCATAAGGTTTCAAACTGTAATATGTTTAGCCAAGCCATAGTAGAAACAAAAAGCTAAAAATCAACGTTTTGCTATTATTAAGTGTAACAACTTTAACCTTGATTTAAGGTATTTATTATATTTCGTGAGCAAACTGTTAGTTACAATTATATTAAATTCTAATTGGAATAGGTTCCCTATTGGATTCGGCAACCTTAATGATTGCCGAGAAGTTACTCTATGTAAATTCTTACATATTAACACTTTTCTCATTTTAGTATCAACGCTAATCATAATGTAACATTACAAGATAATGCTTCTTTTATTATCAACTCAATCTCTTTTTTGATTCTACTCTTTTAAACTCTGCTCTTTTTTAAGTTTGAAATGCTTACACTTATAAATTAAGATAAAATTATACAAGTTTTTCAAGAAACGAAACATGATATTACTTAAGGTATTCATAATAATAAGATGTAAACCAAAAAAACGTATAAAGTTAGGATACATAAGGAATAAGGAAAAGCTACATATTGCTTTCTTAGATGTTAAAAGAAAAATGAGCTTTCTAACTCCTAATAAAGCAAAAACTGAAAAAATCTAGTTTTGTAAATAAAGGGAGAAATTCAAAATGGAAATTTACGCAGTTAACATTGAGGGGTTTAATGAATTTAATTTTGAATACACAACATACAATCACATTTTATCAAAACAAACCCTAGGGAAAGCAAAAAATTATAAACACTATAAAGATAGTATTAGAACTATAGTCGGTGAATTATTAGTTCACTATATCTATCTCCAGAACCAGAAAGAGGTTTCCACCCCCCTAGTGATACTACGAAATGAATATGGCAAACCATATTGTAATGAAACAGCTTTCCATTTTAACGTCTCACATTCTGGTAGTTGGGTTGTTTGCATTGTCGATACTAAACGAGTGGGTATAGATATTGAACTAATGACAGATATAGACTACGAAGCTTTAATTTCACTTTTTCACTCTTTTGAAATCCAAGAAATGAAGGAAACAACTAGTGAAAAGGATTATTTTTACAAACTCTGGACGATAAAAGAAAGTATCATAAAAAATATTGGAAAAGGTTTAAGTATTCCATTAAACAGCTTTTACGCCAGTCTAAACCAACAAGTAACGACTATCCATTTTGAAGAAAGCACATTGAATGACACTAAATTTCATGTGAAAATGTTTTATTTTCAAGAAAATTATAAGCTAGCAGCTTGTGCCCTTCATGATAAATTTCCTGAATCTATTAGTTTCTTAGATGCATCTAAAATTTTATCTTTTCTCATGAACGACAGTAGACTTCCAAAATAATTAAATATCTTATAATGTGAGCCGACTAAATAACGAGCCTGCATTGTTTGTCCATTCAAAATTAACAATAAAAAACACATGACTGATGAGTTAGTCAGCTCAGTCATGTGTTCACGTGAAAATTTTTGATTTTTAAACTCCTGTACTTACTTCCACTTTACTATGTTTTTCGAGATTTTTTGTTATTACCATAAATGGAATGTGGACAGCTAATTTCAATAAGAAGCCGATCGCTAAAAATATTACAGGGTAAATCAACGAGTCCATGGCGAACAACATCCCCACAACTTTAAATCCTGCAACTTTCCCAATACCATTCATAACAATTACACTAGCAATAAATCTACCATAAGATTCACGAGGTACTTTAGACTGATAATATGAAGCAAAATAAACCACATAGAAGCTAAAGGAAAGAAATAATATGAAATTGATAATACTAAAATAACCAACAATATAAAATGAATTGCCTGCTAATAACTCAATAAAGTTACGATTACCAAGGAAAATTAAAAATCCGACCGGTACAAGCATTCCTAATAATCCCAAACCAATATTATTGGCAACTCCTAGATGTTTCGTTAGTGGAACCACAAAAATAGCCATAATTGAACCAACGGTAGTAACCGATTCAACAATACCATAATCTGTATTTTTTCCACCCATAATATTTACTATGATATAAGGTATACCAACAAATAAAAATGGGTATAGGAATGTATGCGTCAAAAAGGCATTGGATACTACTGACATCAAGCGTTTATCTGCATATATAACTCTAAAACCCTCCGAAATATCCTTTATAAAGGTAAGTTTCTTTCCAGTTGATGGAGCTTTTTTTGGAAGTTTCATTATATATATTGTTATAGCGGAGATAAAAAAACTAAGTCCATTTACTAAAAATACGGTACCTAAACCAACCATCGTATAAACTAGAGTTCCTAGTAGTGGAGCTAGTATCTTCATAGTCTCATTAAGCGTTCGACTAATTGAATTTGCATCAACTAATTTTTCTTCAGGGACTATCGTTGGTAAAATAGACATAAACATAGGCGCGAACAAAATATCGCAGCTTGCTATGAAAAGCACCGTAAAGTAAATTAGTGGCATACTTATTGTTCCATTTAAGCTATATAAGAATAAACCTAGGCATAGAACCCCTCTGAGAATATCAAATGTAATTACCCAGACCTTTTTATTAAACTTATCAGCAAAAATTCCAGAGACAGATCCCAATATGATGTGTGGAAAAATCCCTAATGCCAAGACAGAGGCAAATTTTTCAGGAGATCCTGTCATCTTTAAAACATACAAAGATAATGCAACATTAAGGAACAGCGTTCCAAACAAAGAAGTAGATTCAGATGTAATTAAAAGCGAAAAGTTTTTATTTTTGAGAATTCCAAAACTTGATAGCATATTATCACTCCCATCTTATATGAAATTTACTTTCTCACAATGATCCAACATACTATGAATTTGATCTTTAGAAGGTTTTTTCCACTCTAACCCTAGCTCATTCAATAACAGCTCTGTTTTATCAGATACAATAGAATAATGAGTTGTATCTTGGCGTCCAAAATAATCAAAGATACCAAAATGTAATAAGAGATGATTAATGTATGAAGAATATGAGCTGTCGTTATAATGATCTTTGATAAATTTAATAAATAGGTTATAATCAGTGACTTCCAACTCTCCTACCCTCTGCTTAACTACTTGTGAAATTTCAAATAAGCTACTCCTACGTGGGTTGAATATATGATGTATTTCATTACTTAATTCTGTACGGTTAAACAATAAAACTATACTTTTACTAACATAATCAATAAAAGAAAAATCCAGCTCTTCTCTTTTTACATTCGGGAAGATGTTCATCTTTATCATTGCACGAATAATCGTGTAAAGACCATTCGATTCAATATTTGACTGAAATTGCCCGGTTTTAGAATCAAACATGATATTGCCTACTCTAAAAAGGTTTGCTTTAATACCTTCTTTACGAGATTCAAGTACAATCTTTTCAGCTTCAAATTTACTTACGCCGTAAGGATTATTAATATTTTGTCCGATGTTTGTATCAAATTCACTAAATAAAACATATTCTTTGTCTTTCACTTTTCCTCTGGCAACAGCGGTAGAGGAGACAAGGTTGAAATCTTTTTTCATACCAACCTTCGCAAAATCAACCAAGCGCTTCGTACCATTAACATTGACGTTCTCAAATGAAGAATATTCACCAAAGTGTTTTACTAAACCAGCTGAGTGAATGATACAATCAACTTTTTTAGCTAAATCTGTATACTGATTTTCATTTAAACCAAAATCATTCGTACTCAAATCTCCCAATACTACATGTAACCTTTTATTGAATAGGTTAGTAATATCCTTTGCAGGGAAATAGTTTCTCCAATTAATAAGTAATTTTTCTTCTGCATGTTGTTGATTATCTGCTCTAATTAGAAGATGGATATTGGCATTCGTATGATCTAATAAATCTCCTAATAAATAGATACCAAGATATCCAGTTGATCCAGTCAAAAGAATGTTTTGATAATTATTTTTTTGGTGTAGATTCTTGCCTTTATAACCTTCTAATTGTTCCATATATTTAAACTTCTCAGTGTCTAAGTAATCCTTATGAGCATCTTCCAAGTCGTCTACTTCATTCGAGACCTGCACTAACTTGTCTAGTTTTTCATAGACATTATCATTATTCTTTTCAGTAATTTTATTAGCTAACTGCTTTATTGTACGTTGAGTAAAAATATCATTTAATGCTACTTGGTATTTGTTATTTAGTTCAGAAATCAACTGTACTGCAATGAAAGAATCTCCTCCTAGTTCGAAGAAATCTTCATTTATATCTACTACTTTTACTCCTAAGGCTGAATACCATGCTTCCGCAATTTCAACCTCCGCACTTGAATATTCCTCGATTGAGTCTCTACCTTTTAATGTATATTTCTTTGCCTTTTGTTGATCTTTCATTTCGTGAAGGCTTTCATTCGTTAAGACTTTTTTCCACTTTTTAAATTGATCACTGTCATTTTGAGTGTCTAAAAATGCTATGATTTCTTGGTGTACTTCCTCAACCTCTGGAGATAGAGATTTACCTATTTGAAGAGTAGACTCAGGAATATCAACCCAACACTTTTCTTTGTCGAATTGATATGTTGGTAAGCTAACCTTGTAAACACTCTTTTTACAATAAAGTTTACTAAAATCAACATTTGCTCCATTTACGTATTCTTCTGCTAGATCTTTAAGCATATCAGACGATAAATCCATTGATACATCATACTCTTTGTTTTGACCTTTTTTATCTATATAAGAGTAAGAAATTCCATTCCCTTGATTTTTAATTTCAGATATATGATCTACAGAATTTATATTCTCCAACTTCTCTTTTAAATCATCCACTGAATCTGTTAGTATAGCTAGACGATAGTGATAATGACCTCTTCCTACACTTGCTGTGTAGCAAATATCTTGTATAGTGCTTTCTACATTCCCCTTCAAGTAGGAATCGTATTCACTAATTAAGTGTTTTAAGCTGCTTTCACTTTTGGCAGATAAGGTAAAGATATATTTTCCTGCATTGTCTTCCTTGTTCTTTTTGTTTCTTAATGGTCCTTCTTCCAGTACTAAATGACAAATTGTTCCACTCATACCAAATGAACTCACACCACACAACCGAGCATTTCGGCCAGCTTCCCAGTGATTTAAGCGATCGTTCACGAAAACTGGTGAATTTTCAAAATCAATTTTTTGATTCGGCTTGTCAAAGTAAAGGGAAGAAGGTAATTGTTTATTTTTTAGACTCATAACACATTTTAACAACCCTGTCATTCCCGCAAGATTATCTGTATGAGCATAATTACTTTTTACAGAACCAATTCCACAAAATTGTTTTTTAGTAGTAAACTGTTGAAATGCATTGGATATACCATCGACTTCAATGGGATCTCCTAGGTTGGTACCCGTACCGTGTGTTTCAATATAAGATATGTCTTCTGGGTTAATGCCCGCTTCTTTCCAAGCACTCACTAAAAGCTGCTCCTGAGCTCGAGCGTTAGGCGCCGTTACTCCTATTGCTCGCCCATCATGCTTCATTGAACTTCCTTTAATAACAGCGTGAATATTATCATTATCTCTTAGAGCTTTAGATAGAGGTTTAAGTATAAATGCTACTACCCCTTCACCAATAGTTGTTCCTGTGGAATGATCCGAAAATGCTTGAGTTCTTCCATCTGAAGACTCGATACCTACTCGAAGACCCCCATCAAGCGGTAAGAAATTAAGCTTCACGCCACCTGCAATCGCTAGGTCAATTTCACCCTTTCTTAACATGTTTGCAGCAAGGTGGATGGCTGCAAGTCCAGATGAACAAGCACTGTCTACTACCATAGCTGGACCATGCAAATCTAGTAAATAAGAAATTCGTCCAGGCATCATAGATACTGAATTTCCTGGAAGTGAAGATGCTACAGACTCTGGATCCACATCTTGAATTAACTGCTGATAACTTAACCCTTTCCTACTTTCTGCTGTCACAAATACACCTGTATTCGACCCGTAAATCTTATTTCCTCCATAACCGGAATCTTCTAAAGCTTTCCAAACCGATTGAAGAAGGAGCCTCTGATTGGGATCCATAAGGTTTGCTTCCTTCGGGGTAAGTTGAAAGTATTTATAATCAAATTTATCTACTTCATCAAGATAGGAGCCGAAGAAATAATCAGTGTTTTTTTTGTACTGATCTTTATATTTTAAATACTTTTCTGTATCACTTCTTCTTGAATATGGAAAAACACCTGAACTATCCTTATTATTTGCAAGAGCATTCCAAAATTCATTGTAAGAAGATGCATTAGGGTAGTAAGCATCCATTCCAATAATAGCTATATCTTTATTGTCTACTTCCTTTATAAGGGATGAATCTTTTTTAACGTTTCCTAAATCAAGTAAAGACATGATATCTACTCCTCCTAGTTAGTCTAATTTTCAGCTAATATACGCTTTCAAGAGATGCTCAGTTTTGGTGACCTTCAATAATTCATCAATTCGCTCAGTTTGCTCTTTATCTTGGACTTTTTTGGTTCGAAAAACTGATTGAAGCATTTCGATTGCCAAGAACATTTCTTCAACTGTAGGATTCCTGTCTTCTTTTTCGATTGTTTGAGCTAGCTTTTTCACCTTTTGATAAGGTAGCACAACTCCTGAATGGTACTCATCTTCATCCCAGTTTTGATTTTTTGTAGCTACTGCAATAGCCAAACTTTTATCTAAAAATGCAGGTGGTAGATATCTAGTAATCACACCTTTAACCTTTAATAAATCATCTGGTTTTTCAAAAGATATACAACTAATATCTTTTGTGATGCTTGCCATTAAGTTAGTTAAAACAGTCTTAGATCCAAGCTCAATAGCATTGTTTACTCCTTTTTGATGAAGGAATTTAATTGATTTCTCCCACATTACAGGTTCAACCATTTGTCTTTTTAACAGCTTAATATATTCATTTGGCTCATCAATATGAGGTTGACCCGTAACGTTTGAAATAATAGGTCCCTCTGAACGGGAAAAGTTAAAATTTAAAAGAAATTCCTCTAACTTGTCTGATGCATCTTTCATTAAAGGACTATGAAAAGAAGCGCTAACTTTTAGAGGGGTAAGAATGGCACCTTCTTGAGATAACATTTCTTCTACTTGCTTAACAGAATGTTGATGACCAGAAATCACCACCTGATTAGGTCCATTAAAGCAGCCAATTGATACAGGATGATCTAAAGTAGATACTTCCTTACATACTTCCTCTACTCTCGAGCTTGCGATATTCGCAACAGCAGTCATAATACCTAATCCGTTCTTTACTGCGTCCTGCATTAAAAGGCCTCGTTTTCTTACGATTAATAGAGCATCTTCAAATTTTAAAACCCCACCAGAACATAGAGCCGAATACTCTCCAAGACTGTGCCCTAACAAATAATCCGGAACTACATTAAACTCTTTTTGAAGAACTCTAGAAATAGACATACTAAGCGTCAATAATGCTGGCTGAGCATTTTCAGTCTGTGTTAATTGTGACATTTCACCTTCTAACATTAGAGAGCTAAGATCAAAACCTAAGACCTCGTTTGCTTGATCAAATGTTTCTTTAGCAATGCTGTATTTATCGATGAGAGAACTACCCATGCCCACATATTGTGAACCTTGACCTGGAAAAATATATGCGATCATTTTTAAATTGCCTCCTATATACAATATTTAAGTAACTAGCTTCATTTAAAGTCGTATTTTTCTGTCTTTTCATTCAACGCTTTTAAAGTGAAGCAGTAGGTATGGAGTGGAAATGAAGACTAGCTTTTGTGTATTAATAAGATTCATTTCCACGAGTTCTTTGTCCACCCTAGCTCGCCTATATAAGAATCGAACGATTATTATTCGTTAAATATATATGATCTTATTAGACTCTAACTGCCTGTTCACAAAATGCTTGGATAACACGATTATAATTTTGTAAAACTTCTAGCATCATATTTTTATCCAACTTAGAATTGAGATCAAACAAGATGTTGATTTGGTTCTCTTGTTTTTGAATATTGACTTGAATATCAAAATTGGGCATTCTCGGTTTATCCTTCGTAAATAAGCAGCTAATCTGTTCATCTAAACCTTTATTATAAAAAATGAGGCTTTCCACAAGAATATCATTTGAATTTTCAAAGCTTTCTTTAGCAAGAGAAATGAGTTGATGAATAGAGCTACATTTATCAACTTCAATGGAAATTGTTCTTAACAATTCGTCCGTTCCTAAACACACTAATCCCTCAATAGTTTGATCAGGAGCAATTTCAGATAGCAGGTAATACCAAAGAATGCTTAACAAAGTTCCCTCTGCAAGGTCGTACTCTAGGCAAGTTTGACTAAATTTTTCAAGGTAGTCTTCTGAAAGGTTAAATTCAAAAGAATAGATATCTGTATTGGAATTGCCTTTCATAAAATAGTTACTTGGTAAGGTTATTTTGTTTACTTTCCTAGCCATAGACATTTGCTTCATGGTTATATAATGACCAAGTGTCTTTATTGTTGGATATGAGAACAGGTCTGCCACCTTTATGACATCCGGATATAAAGGGTCTATCTTACTGAATACCTCCAAGAGACTTAAGGAATCGCCACCTGATTCAAAGAAATTTAGATCCATACTTAAACTTTCCACTTTTAAGACATCTTTCCAAACAGACATGATTTGATGCTCAATTTCATTCATCTCATAATCTGAGGAGTGTTCTTCTAACAAAATTTTAACTTCTGGCAGCGCATGGCGATCCACTTTCCCATTAGAATTCATAGGGATTTTGTCCATAACGTGATAGTAAGCAGGAATCATATAATCTGGTAACACTAAAGCAACCTTATTCTTTATCTCATCAAGAATAGACTGTTCACGAGTTGCTATTTCTACATATGCTATAATTTGTTGCCCTTGGATTTTGACTGCAACACTATGGATAAGATTATGTTGGGCTATTACTCTCTCAATTTCTTCTAACTCTACTCGATAGCCTCTGATTTTGATTTGGTTATCTTTTCTACCTAAAAATTCAATTCTACCGTCGTCCATTAATCTTCCCATATCACCAGTTTTGTATAAAAGCTCATCTTCTTGATATGGATTATTAATAAAACTTACTTTTGTTAGGTCATGATTAAGGTAATATCCCCTTGCAAGCCCTCTGCCTGAAACAAAGATTTGACCTGGTATTCCACCAGGAACCATCTGTAAAGAATCATCAAGAATATATATATAATTATTTGTAATTGGATTTCCCAGTGGAACAGATGATCTCCTTAAATCGCCCTTTTCAATGTAGCCTGCTATCGTTCCAATACATGTTTCTGTTGGACCGTAGTGGTTCATTAGTTGAATGCTGGGGTAATCTCTAAAAAGATCTTTGATTTGGTTTGTTTTTAGTTGTTCTCCTCCAATGATAATTAGCCTCAAAAAAGTAAGTGTGCTGTCCCAATATTTCTTATCAGCGTAGCTTAATACTTTTAACAAAGAAGGAGTCACTTTTAAATACGTGATTTTATGATTTGAGATGTATGACATGACTTGGTTAGGGTCTTGATATAAATTTTTTGGTACAAAATGAACTTCCCCACCATTTAATAAAGCTGAGAATAACCCAGTATAACCTAAGTCAAAAGAATATGATGAGAGTAAAAGAAAACGATCATTATGACTAAGATTTGCATAAGGAGAGAACCAACTAAAATAGTTTGAAAGACTTCTGTGCTCAATCATAACTCCCTTAGGATTACCTGTACTTCCTGATGTAAAAATGATATATGCCAGATCTTCCATTTGAACCCTTACCTGGGGCCTACTGCTTCTTTCACTATCAAACAAGGAACTGTCTAACTGTATCGTATTGAAATCCTCATCTTTTTTCCAAAGCTCATTATCCGTAATCACCATACATGGTGAACACTCATTTAGTATGTGGTTAATTCTTTTTTCAGGAAAACTTGGGTCGATTGGAATAAATGTAAAACCAGCTTTCAGAGTCCCAAGGATTGAAACAGCAATTTCTATGGTATTTTCAAATATGATAGCTACGTTCTTATTCCCATTAGTTTGTGTTCTCAGTAAGTAATTGGCTAATTTATTAGCTTGTTCATCTAATTCTTGATACGTCAGACTCTTAGACAAGTCCGTTACTGCTATTTTATTAGGGTGTAATAATACTTGTTTTTCGAAAAGCTGATGTATAGGCTCTTGATTTTCTATATCTAAGGAGCTTTTAGAAAGATGATTCTCTAAGATACCCTCTATTTCTGCCTCCTTGAATAAAGATACTTTACCTATATTCATATCCTTACTTCCTAAGCAGTTCTCTATTAAGGATATGAAATGATCTGCCATCCTTTTAATCGTTTCTTTTTTAAATAACTGTGTAGAATACTCAAAAGAGAACGCAATGTTATCTTCGGATTCATGGGCAAACAACGTTAAATCAAATTTTGAAAATTGATACGGAAATTCAATCGTATTCAACGTAAGAGAATCACTCTCGTAACTAGGGATTCCCATGTTTTGCATAGAAAACATGACATTGAACAGTGGATTTCGCCCCGTATCTCGACTTAGGTTGAGTTTATTGACCAATTCTTCGAATGGATAGTCTTGATTATCTAATGCTTCTACTAATGTGTCTTTTACTTCGCCTACATAATCGAATAGAGATTTAGTTGGCTTAGGCTTAGTACGAATAGCTAATGTATTCACAAACATACCTAACATTTCTTGAGCTTGTGGAATTGTTCTAGCCGAGACTGGAATGCCTATAACTACGTCTTTCTCTGTAGAATATTTTGAAATGAGCATACTGAAAAAGGCGTGTAGTATCATATTTAAGGTTGCTTTTGAATCCTTAGCATATTCATTCATGCGCTTTTTAAGCGTACTCTCTATTTTGAAATGGTAAAGGTCTCCTCTATAATTCTTTTCCTTAGGTCTTTGATAATCAGTTGGAAGTTCTAATGTTGGAACACTATCATTAAAAACGTTCAACCAATAGTTTTCTTGTTTTTTCATATTCTCTGTAGATAAACTTTTCTGTTGCCAATCAGCGAATTCTTTATAATGTACCTCAAGAGGTTGAAGTTCTCCTCCATGGTAAATCTCTAAAAATTCCTTCATGATAACAGATAGAGAAACGCCATCTAGGATAATATGATGAATATTTAACAAAAGCACATGAAGAGTTTCATTTATACAAAGGATGTGCACATTTAACAAGGGAGCTTCGCTTAAATCGAATGGAATAAAGAGTTTGCTCATAGTACTATTTAGCACTTCTTGTTTTATGTACAAAACATCCAACTTAAAATTCTCGACCGTTTGATGGACTCGTTGTACTGGTTTACCATCAACCATTTCATAAGTGGTTCGCAGTATTTCATGTCTTTCTATGACTTTTTTAAAGGAGTCTTCAACTCTCTTTAAATCAATTTCACCAATTATCTCCATAGGTACAGGAATGTTATAGCTGCCCTTATTCGAACTTATACGCTCTAACATATAAATCCTTTTTTGAGCAGAGGACAAGTTATAGTATGGTTGAGAAGGAAGAGGTAATAGTTCTTTTATTACGTTCACTTTTTCTTTTTCCATAATAAATTTTGCCTGTTCACGAATAGTCGTTAGACGGAATAAGTCCTTCATAGAAATTTTCGTACTAAATTCCTTCCTTAAATACGTGGCTAAATTTGCCAGTAGCAGAGAGTTACCACCTAAATCAAAGAATGATAAGTTGACACCAACAAGATCAATCTTGAGTACTTTTTTCCATATAGATGAAACCTTTTCTTCCCAAATATTTTCTGGGTGTTCGACATTTTCAGTAAGTGAATGCTTGTCAGGCTCTGGTAATTTCCTTCTGTCAACCTTTCCATTTATTGAAAGAGGAAACTGTTCTAACTCCATGATCACTGAAGGAATCATATACTCTGGTAATTTTGTCTTAAGATCATTTCTGATCTCTTGCTCTATATTCTTTTGCTCTCCAATGATGTAGGCACAAAGGAATTTTTGCTGATAATCATCTAATTTTGTCATGACCACTGCATCTTTAATAATGGGTGACGATAATATAGCTTTTTCAATTTCTTGAATTTCGATTCTGTATCCTCTTACTTTCACTTGATTATCTTTTCTGCCTAAATAATCAATGTTTCCATCTGGTAGCCATACGCCAATATCACCTGTTTTGTAAAGACGCTCTCCAGATTTAAATGGTGACTCTACAAATTTTTCACTAGTTAGCGCGTCTTTGTTAATATATCCTGCTGCAACCCCTAGCCCTCCCACATATATTTCACCTGGCATTCCAACAGGTTGTAGATTTCCATATAAATCGACAATATATGCTGTGGAGTTATGAAGTGGCTTACCAATAGGTATCCTTCCTGAAAATTCCTTTTCAACAAGATAACTCGTTGAAAAAGTAGTATTTTCCGTAGGACCATATCCATTTATGATGTTTATAGTTGGGTTATGCTTTCTAACAATGTTAACCGCCTTATAAGGCAATATGTCTCCACCAACCACTAAGTTTCTAACCCCTGAAAACAATTTCTCATTTTGACTTACTAGTTGTGAAAATAAAGCGGGCGTTAAAAATAAACTCGTTATCTGTCTATTCGTTAGTACTTCTTCAAATGAGTTTGCCTCTAACAACTCGTCTTCTTCAACAAAGTGTAATGTCCCACCAAGTAACAATGCTCCCCATAACTCAAACGTAAACGCATCGAAAGTAATAGAACCCGTTTGAAGGATATTTTCCTCGTCACTTAGTGAAATAAAGTTTGTATTCATAATTAACCTACAAACATTGATATGACTAATGATGGCACCTTTTGGGTTCCCAGTAGTACCGGATGTATACATGATATACAGAGGGGCCTCAGGTGTTGTATTTGTCGTTAGCTCTTTTTGTTCATATTGATAGATTGAGTCGTCTTTTAAATTTACATGCTTTCTACCCAAGCCTACATTACTCACATCAGTTGTAAGAAGAATACCTATTTGACAGTCATCTAGGATATACTCGATTCTCTCTACTCCCATACTAGTGTTTAATGGTACATAGACAGCTCCAGCTTTAATAATTCCTAGTATCCCAATAATTGTCTCGATTGAACGTGTTGCTATTAGACCAACTGATTCTCCAGGCTGTACACCACTATCAATTAAATAAGAAGCAAGTTGTTGAGATTTTTGACTAAGATCACTATAAGTAATAGCATTGCTATTTGATACAACAACGTTTTTATAGGGATTCTTTCTTACTTGCTCTTCAAACAACTGAACAAGCGTCTTGTCTCTGGGAATCTCAAACTCTGTGTCATTATATTGATTTAACAAAAGATCTTTTTCTGAATCTGTGATAAAGTTCAGTTCGGATACAGGAACTGAAGGGTTGTTAGTAAGTAGTTTTAAGGCGCGTTCAAAATGTTCAAATATAACGTCTACTTTTTCTTCACTATATTCCAATGTTGAATAGCTTATTTTGCATGATAGACGTCTTTCATCATCTATCGAGAAACCAAAGCTTGTTCCTTCATTCGTTAATTCTATATGGTTTGCATGCAGGCAATCCATTGATGTTGTTGTTCTAAAATAGTCATTTTCAGGATCTATATGAAGCTGCTCCGCTAAAACTTCAAACGGGATATTACAATATGTTTCGATACTTGTTAAATCTGTTTTTATATTATTTAAAAGACTTTTAAATGTCGTTTCTTGAACAATATTCGTTCTAATGGGGAAAATATTGTATTTTGTTTTATTTTCCTTAGATAAATTTGGAGTCCCGATAATAATATCTTCTTCCAATGTGTACTTTTGAAGTAACCAAGTTAACGCCGAGACAAGTATCATATAGCATCCATATTCGGAGTTTCCTACGATCTTCATCATATTCTCGCTAGTTGTCTTATCAATTAAGAACGTTTTGTCTCTTCTTACATTACTTCCCTCTCTCTGTTCTTCCACGCTTGTGGGGAAGCCCGATAGAGATAATTCCCCTTTCAATTTGTTTAACCAATAGTTTCTTTCCTCTTCTAATTTATGACTGGTAAGATAAATATTCTTTTTCCTTTTATCTATCATCGTAAGAACCACCTTAATTAAAAATTAAAATCGGGTACAAGTTGAGCAAGCGTTTCAGTTGGATTAGAACCTAAGTTTATATCCTCTGCTAAAATGATATCTTTAATTCTGCCATCTTCGCTTTGAACAAAAGATGTTAAGATGGATACATAATCCTTTTCAAATGCTTGAATCGTTTCCTCTTTAAAAAGCTCCGTACTATACTGAAAACAGAATTCTAGCTTTTCCTCTAACTCATCCATTCCACCGAACAAGTTAAGGTCAAATTTTGAAGAATTCCATTTGAGATCATAGAAAGGAATAGCTTTAATTTTGACTTCATTTACGTCCATAACTTTAAAATCAAAATTTTGATATGAAAATGCCACATCGTATAAAGGATTACGGTTCGTTTTATACGGAATATTAAACTTTTGAATCAATCGTTCAATTTGGTAGTCTTGGTTTTCAAAAGCATTTAAAGAATCTTGCATCGTTTTATTTAAGAAATTTTTAATGGGCTCCTCATTATTTATCAATTGTCGTAACGGCAACATATTTACAAACATTCCAACTGTCCCTTGAATATCTTCCCTTTGTCTTCCTGCTACAGGGCAGCCAATTACAATGTCATTTTGATTTGAGTATCTGTACAGTAGTATCTGATATGCCCCTAATAAGATTGTGAACATATTAGCTTTATATCGCTTAGCTATTCGTTTCAATTCGGCTGTTAACTCTTCGGTTACAGCGAAACTATAATGATCCCCCTCCAAACTTCTATATATCGGTCGTTCGAAGTCTGTCGGCAAATTTAATTCTTCTATAGGCAAGCTATATTGGTTATACCAAAACTGTTCTTGATTTTTATATACATCCTTTTCATATTGCTGATTTTGCCAATTTGCAAAATCTTTATATTGAATAATTTCAGTCTGCAAGTCCTTATCCTGATACAAATCTAATAGCTCTTTAGTAAGAATACTAATTGAAACACCGTCTGAAATAATATGATGAATATCAAAAAACAAGATGTACTCATTCGGAGCTGTTTGTAGTAATTTCAACTTAACTAACGGCAGCTTGCTGATATCAAATGACGTAATTAACTCGCTCATTTTTTCATATAAGTTTTCTTCTTCAACTTGAATAACTTCTATCTGATACTTATATGATTGATGAATTTTCTGTTTTCCATCTCCATCTACTTCTATAAAGGTCGTTCTTAGCGATTCATGTCTCTCAATTAGAGCATTCCAACAGTTATTCAACTTTTCTAAATTTAAGTTTCCTGATAAGCTCAATGCAAAAGGCATGTTATAGGACAAATCATCTGAATCTGAAATTTGGTCCACTCTATATAAACGACTCTGAGCTGGTGATAAATCATAATAATCACGCTTATGTAACTTAACAATTTTACTTTCATGATAGCTACTTGATTGATGTACCAGTTCAACCATTTTTTCGATAGTTGAATTTGTGAAGATATTACTAACTGAAACATTAACTTGTAATTTACTTCGAATCTTTGAAGCTAAGATATTTGCATGAAGAGAATTTCCACCGAGTTCAAAAAAGTCATCGGAATAAACGTTAAATTGATTTATTCCTAGAGTTTGCGACCATACTTCACCGATTGCGACCTCTGTATCACTATAATCGCCCTGTGCTTTTCCTAACAATTTAACTTCATTAGAGGTTGTATTGACCCAACAACGACTTTTCTCGAAAGGATAGGCTGGTAAACTAATCTTTTTAATTTTTTTAGAGTAAACCTCCTCCCACTGGATCTCCAGTCCTTGAATAAAGGCTTGGGCAGTCTTAATAAGAGGGTCAGAACTGTTTAACTGATTATTTTCCTGGTCATGACTATAAAAATTTCCGTTATGGATAGAAGTAGTTAGGCCTTCTTTTCCTAGATGATCGAGTTTGTTAACGAGATCTTGTATATTCGTAACAATTAGTGCAATACGATGGTTACAATGCTCTTTTCCGACACTCGCTGTATAACAAATCCGCTCTAGTGAGAGTTCCTCTGTGTGAATTTTGTTTAAAAATTTTGTATATTCATCAATATATTCTTTCAGGGCATCTTCGCTCTTTGCAGAAATGACAAATATGTTTTTAGTAGAATGAGATTCTACCTTATATTCATCTGTAGCCTCTTCTAATACGATATGACAGTTTGATCCACTCATTCCAAAGGCACTCACTCCACACCTTCTTGGTGAAAAATGACTTTCCCACTTTTTCAATGTGTCATTTACGTATACAGGCGAAGAAATGAAATCTATTTCCCTGTTAGGAGAATTAAAGTGAATCGATGCCGGCATTTGCTTATTCTTCAACGCGAGGGCACACTTAATCAGACCAGCAAGACCCGCCAAGCTGTCTGTATGTCCTAAATTTGTTTTTATAGATCCAACTCCACAAAATTGTTTTTTGGACGTAAAACGAGAAAATGCCCTATTAATTCCTTCTATTTCAATTGGATCACCTAGCTTAGTTCCCGTGCCATGCGCTTCAATATAACTGATTGTTTCTGGATCAACACCGGAATTTTTCCAAGCTTTCACAATGACGTCCTCTTGAGCTCTTACACTAGGAGCCGTTAACCCTATTGATTTGCCATCTTGGTTAATAGCAGAACCTTTTATTACTGCATATATTTGATCTTTATCTTTTTTGGCCTTAGAATATGGTTTTAGTACAATTGCAACCACACCTTCTCCAATTCCTGTACCATTTGTTGAATTATCAAATGTTCTTGTTATCCCATCTAAGGATTCGATCCCAATCTTTTCTTTAGGCTCAACTGGACATAAGTGAGTTTTTACTCCACCTACTATCACTTGATCTGCTTCGTCGTTTCTAATCATGTTACATGCTACATGAACAGCAGTAAGAGCAGATGAACAAGCTGTGTCTATAGTTAGGTTTGGGCCTTTTAAATCCAATAAATATGAAACTCTCCCTGAAAGAATGGGTGGTAAATTCCCTTCGACTGACATTGATAATGAATCTGGCTCTAACTTTTCAACCAGCCCTTTATACAGATGATCATGAGGACTTAAACCTACACAAACTCCTGTCTTGGTTCCTTTTAATTGCTTACCGCCATAGCCAGCATCCTCAATTGCATGAATAACAGCTTCTAGAAACAAACGATGATTCGGATCCATAAGACTTGCTTCTTTCGGATTTAACCCGAAGTATTTATAGTCAAACTTATCTATTTCATCAAAATATGTTCCTTTTAAAAAAGAACTTTTACTATCAGAAAGCAGATGTGAAACATCTGCTTTCCTGTTTTCTGGAAACGAGGAGATAGTATCTTTTTCAGTTAAAAGTAAATCCCAAAGCTCTTCTGTATTCGCAGCTTGTGGAAATTTCGCATGGATTCCTATAATTGCTATATCATCTTGCATGATCATATCTTTTTTTATCAATTTAGCTAAATTCGAACCTATTTTTCTATCTATTCTTCCCTCAACAGTTTCCCTTATTAAATATTCAAGGACGTCTCTCACTTCTTACCTCCTGGTATGTTTTTATTCAAGTAACTCTTCAAGAGCTTGGTCTAAACCTATGCTCCCACTTTCCAGCTTCTCAAAAACATCATCAATATCAAGAGGAGTATCACCGTTATTCGTATTTGACTCTACATCGACTAATATAGAGGCAATCTCCGACACTGTAGGATAAGTAAATAAATCAACTACATTTACTTTCCCAGGGAAAATACTCTCTATCCGTTGGTGCATCTGAACGAGTAAAAGAGAGTTACCACCGATTTCAAAGAATTTATCGTCTACTCCTATATCATCCAATTTCAACAGTTCTTTCCAAATATCTAAAATTAAATGTTCCGTGTTTGTCTTAGGTGCTCGATAGTTATCTAGAGATAGTATTCTCTTTGGTTCAGGTAAGGCACCACGATCTAACTTTCCATTACTTGTAACAGGAATTTCATCAAGTAAATAGAGGATAGACGGGACCATATACTCTGGAATTTTTGAACTTAAATATTTTTTCAAATCACTTTCAGAGACGTTTTTACTGGATGTGTAATACGTACAAAGATAAGCATTTTTTAAATCATCTTGCTTTATCACTGTTATTGCTTCATTAATATCCGGATGGTTTAATAAGTGATATTCTATTTCTCCCAGTTCAATTCGGTATCCTCTAATTTTCACCTGATGGTCAATCCTACCTAAAAACTCCATGTTTCCATCCCTTAGCCATCTTGCTAAGTCTCCCGTTTTATACATCACATTATAGTCTCCTTCTACAAAAGGATTTGTAATGAACCGTGATGAAGTTAATTCTGGAGCATTAGCGTAACCAGAAGCTAAACATTCACCACCAATGTATAATTCACCAGGAACTCCTATAGGACAAGGAGATAACTCACTATCAAGAATATAGTACTTGGCATTTTTTATTGGCTTTCCGTAAGGTATGCTTTTCCAATCTTTCTTTACTTCTTTAATAGGATAATAATTGGACCATATCGTAGCTTCAGTAGCACCACCCAAGCTAATGACCTCAATACCTTTAAAAACCTCTTTGAGCTTTGTAGGTAATGTAATAGGAATCCAATCTCCACTTAAGAACACCAGTCTAAGACTCGTTTTAATCTTATGATCTGGAAAATAGGATGTTAATTGCTGTAAAGCAGCAGGTGCTGAATCCCAGAATGTGATATTTTCTTCAAACACAATCTTCACTAATTGCTGTGGATCTCTAACTTCACTATCACCTGCAATTCGAATAGATCCTCCTGCAGCTAAAATACCTAAAATGTCATACACAGATAAATCGAAACACAGGGAGGTGACAAACAGTAATTTATCACTCGTTCCAACTGAGAAAGTCGAGTTCACCCATTCGATTAGATTAACAACTGGCTTGTGTTTTACTGTTACTCCCTTAGGTTGACCAGTAGATCCAGAAGTAAATATGACATAAGCGATTGAATTTGAATTGTTTAACGGCATGAGATTTGTCGTAGGAAGCTGTTCTATTTCATTAAGATATGCAACCCCTTCAACCACGCTAGCAGAATCTGAAACAGACAACACAATGGTTGTGTTTAATCCCAGTTCTTGTATGGAATCTACGTAATGGGACTCCGTTATCATTTCTTTAACACCTAAAGAACGAACGATGTGTTTAATTCGCTCCATTGGCCAGCTCGGATCAATTGGCACATAGGCAAGCCCCGCCTTTAATATGGCTAATACGCTCGTAACCATATTTGGGCTTCTATCCAGCATGATTGCGACATACTCATTGGAGCTAGTAGTTCCATTTCCTCTAAGAAAATGAGCAAGTTGATTTGCTCGCTTATTTAACTCTTGATACGTTACTACATAAGATGGTCCTTCAAGAGACACCGCATCTGGTAGTTCTTTTACTTTTTCCTCAAAAAGTTGATGAATCAATTTTTCTCTTGAATAGTCTCTTTCCGTATTATTAAACTCTACAAGTAACTTCTCTTCTTCAGCTGGCGTAGTTATTTTAAGATCCTTAAGTTGAAAGGAATCTAACTGCATAATACTTTCTACAATGTGAATGTAGTGACTGCCTAACTGCCTAATTGTTTCTTCATTAAAGAGAGAAGTGGAATACTCGATTGAGAAAGAAAGATTATCATCACTTTCATTCATAAACATCGTTAAATCAATTTTAGAAAACGGATAAGAAGACTTAAGTGGTTCCAAAGATAAACCATCAACTTTATATTTCTTCGAAGCAATATTGTTCATCGAGAACATGACATTATATAAAGGATTACGATCTAAGTTACGGTTAATTTCTAATTTTTCAATTAGCTCTTCAAATGGGTAATCCTGATTTACATAGCTTTTCATTAAAAGGTCATGTGTTTCTTTAAGGAATTGATCAAAGGTCTTCTCCTTTTTAGGAAAACTTCTGATAGCTAACGTGTTAACAAACATTCCTAACATGTTATCAACGTCAGGATGATTTCTTCCTGAAACTGTAGTGCCTACTATAATATCTTCTTGTCTAGTATATTTTGATAGTAAGATATTAAAGGCAGCAAACATCACTGTGAAAAGCGTAGTTTTAGAACCGTTTGCAAGCTCACGTAATCTTTTCTCTATCGAACGATGAATATCAAAAGTGATTGTATTCCCCTCAAATATTGGGACAACAGGTCTTTGTTTGTCCGTGGACAAGTCTAATAGTGTTGGCTCATCTTCAAATTGTTTCAACCAGTATTCAGATTGTTTGTTTATGGACTCTTTTACATGTTCCGTTGATAACCATGAAGAATAGTCTTTGTATTGAATACTAAGAGTTGGTACATCCTTACCAACATACATGTTAAGTAACTCATTAAGGTAATAGTCAATTGAAATTCCATCAATAATAATATGGTGGAAGTCAATTAAGAGATAATACTCGCTCTCATCAACCTCTATATACTCAACTCGGAATAAAGGTAATTTTGTTATATCGAATTCTTGAATGAAATTTGCGAAGTAATCATCCTTTTGTTTACTGCTTAATAATTTACTTTCTACAGTAATCTTTGCATCTTTATGGACCATCTGCACAGGCTCATTATTCTCCAATGCAAAGGTCGTTCGTAGCACTTCATTACGTTTCATCAGCTCGTTCACACAATGTTCCAACAATTCTACATTTAGGGGCTGATTCAACTTATAATAAACCGGTATATTATATACTTTTTTATTTGGGTATATCTCATTTAGTATGAACAACCTTTTTTGAGCTGGACTAACAGGATAATATGCTCGTTCTGCACTCGGCATGATCGTATGATATTTTTCGTTTTCACTAATTCTTTCTATTCCACAAGAGAAGTCTTCAACAGTTTGCATTCTAAAAATCTCTTTCATTGAAAAATTGACATTGAACTCTTTATTTATCTTTGCTAACAAAGTAATAGCTTTTAAAGAGTGACCACCTATTTCAAAGAAAGAGTCCTTAATCCCAAACTCGACAGTATCGGATAGAACCGATTTCCAAATTCCCACCAACTTTGTTTGAGTCTCCGTTAATTCTTGAAGTTGATTGGGCTTAACCTTTTTCATAAATGGACTAGGTAATCTACCCTTATCAATTTTTCCATTCTTATTTAATGGCATCACATCGATACGGACTACGTATTTCGGCACCATATAATTTGGTAAACGTTTAGCTAGATACTCCCTAATTCGTTCTTCTTCAAGTTTCATGTCACTAACGTAATAAGCGCAAAGTGCATATTCGTTATCATCACTAATGCGATTTAAAACCACTTCGTTCACCTGATCATGCTTTCGAATAGTTGACTCAATTTCACCTAACTCTATACGATAGCCCCGAATCTTAACCTGATTATCTATCCTGCCATAGAATTCTAACGTGCCATCATCATTCCAACGCGCTAAATCTCCTGTTTTATATACCTTACCTTCTGCTGAAAAAGGATTGTCTATAAATTTCTCGTTAGTGAGACCATCTTGGTTAAGATAACCACGCGCAACCCCAGTCCCACCAACCCAAAGTTCACCAATTTGCCCAATTGGTAATAGTTCATTTGTGTGGAGATCCACTACATAGGCAGTAGAGTTACTAATTGGTTTTCCAATAGAAATGTTCGATGAAATCTCTTCTTTAATTGTATAAGTAGTTGAAAATGTAGTATTTTCTGTAGGTCCATAACCATTAATTATTTGCAGGTTAGGACTGTTTTTCATAGCAATACAAATGTGCTGAGAACTTAGCACATCTCCCCCTACAATTAGCGTCTTAACATGACTAAATAAAGATGTATTTTCATTTATCAATTGATTGAAGAGAGGTGAAGTAAGCCACATAATATCAATTTGATAATCCTCTATCACTCTTGCAAATTCTTTCGCATCAAGCAGTTTTTCTTTATCTAGTAGGGTTAGTGTTAAACCATTTAACAAGCTCCCCCATATTTCAAAAGTTGAAGCATCAAATGAGAAACTACCTGTCATCAAAAGATTTTGATGATTAGAAAAATCAATATATTCGACGCCTTTAACTAGCCTAATAATATTTTGATCCTCTATTAATACTCCTTTTGGTTGACCAGTGGATCCAGAAGTATAAATAATGTACGCTAAAGAGTTCGTTTTTCGAATAGGCAAGTCATATTTCTTTATATCGGCAAGCCTAATTTCATCATACCTAATAAGTTCAGATACGATATCTGTGTTAACACCTGAAATATTCGTGAGAATATACGCTAACTTGCAATCCTGAACGATAAAGTTTATACGTTGTAAAGGAGCGTCCTGATCAATTGGCACATACGCTGCTCCTGCTTTTAGAATTCCTAAAGCAGTCACTATCATTTCGAATGATTTTTCCATCATGATTCCAACAGGCTGTTCTTCTTTAACGCCTCTTGAGAGTAAGTATTGGGCTACAGAATCAGAATGCTCATCCAGCTCTTTTGCTGTCATTCCGATGCCATCTTTCATTAAGATGGTTTTATTTGGCTTTTCTTTCCATAGCTCAGCAAATAACTCAACGATATTTGAATGTGCAGGATAATCTGTTTCTGTATTATTAAAATGGTTTAAAATTATCTCTTTATCTTCAGAAGTTAGAAAGCTTAAAGTAGAGATGTTCTCATTTACATGGCTACTTATATTCGTCAGTAGTTGTGTAAATTGAGTTATATATCTCTTGATTGTGCTCTCTTTAAATAAATCGGTTGAGTATTCCCATTCGAATCGCACATCATTCTCTTCTTCGTACGCATATAAAAGCATGTCAAAATGCGAACAATCTGTGTATAGAGGCTGTTTGATTCCCTCTAATGAATTATTTTTAAAGCTTCTTACTTCAAAGTTCTGCATAGCAAACATCGTGGTAAAAATAGGGTTGTAGCCAGCATTTCGATCAATCTCTAAGTCTTGTACCATCTGTTCAAACTGATAGTCTGAATGCTCTATGCTAGAAAAGATGAACGATTTTATTTCCAATAAATAGTCCTTGAACAGTTTATGACCACTTGGCTGGGATCTTACAGGTAATGTATTTACAAACATACCTGCTATATCGTTACTGTCAGGGTTTTCCCTCCCAGTAAATGGAGTACCTACCACTAAATCGTCCTCATTTGCATGTCTAGCTAAGAACACATTAAACGCAGCAAGTAAAACCATAAACATGGTTGTTCCAGTTTCAGTTGCAATTGCTTTTATTTCCCCTGCCAACTTTGAAGAAATTGTAAATGGAATTGTATCCCCCGTAAATGTCGGGTACATCGGTCTAGTGAAATCCGTTTTTAAATTTAATTTTGGAATGCCATCCCTAAAAAGTTCCGAATAGTACTCTTTATGTAATTTTAATTGATTGGCATTTAACCTTGTATTTTGCCACTCTGAATAATCTCGATATTGCAGTAACTTCGTTTCTAAATGCTTTCCTTCTAACAAAGCAAATAAGTCTTCCATCAAAATATTTACTGTTACACCGTCACAGATAATATGATGGAGATCTAAAAACAGATATTGTTTTTGATTTTCATCGTCGTATATTAGTCTTCCCCTGAAAAGAGGACCATCTTTTAATGAAAATACCTTAATGTTCTCTTTTGCAACTTCAAATACAGGTCTACGTATATTCAATGTTTCAAAGTCAAGATTAACGGTTTCATGAATTACTTGCCTTACACTCTCACCCTTTAACTCAAACGTTGTTCTAAGAGCTTCATGTCTCCCAACTAGTTTCTCGAAAGCATTATAAAGCCGGTCTTCATTGACGATACCCTTCAATTCGTAAAGTAAAGGGATATTGTAATGCGTTCCCTCCACTATATTGCACAGAGTATACATATTTTGCTGTGATGGAGATGCCTCATAGAAACCTTTGTCTGCAGCTTTTTTTATAGAATGGCTACCGAGTTCATTCATTTTCTTGGTCGTTAGTAAGTTTGCTAAATCTTTAATGGTTGGATTGGCTAAAATATCTTTAATGGAAATAGCTATATTTAAGCTTTTCTTTAATATTCCGGATAGCCTTGCTGCTCTTAATGAATCTCCACCAAAGTTATAGAAGTTATCATTAACTCCTATCGTTTGAGAGTTAAAAAGTTGCTCGAATGCTTCTACCAATTTAACTTCTAAACTAGTAGAAGGTTTCTCGTACGGAGTCTCATTTTTATATTGCTCCAAAGGGTTGGGCAGCCTTTTAGAATCAATTTTCCCATTAGAGGTTAATGGGATTTTATCGACTTTTACGATAAAGTGGGGAACCATGTAACTAGGAAAGAACTTAACTAGTTCACTTCTTAGTTCCTCCGTGTCAAGATCTCCTTCTACATAGGCACACAAGTATGTCACATTCATATCATCTTCTTTTGGAACGACTGTAACATTTATCACTTCTTCTCTTTGTGTAAACCAATATTCGATTTCTTTAAGTTCTACTCGGTGTCCTCGTATTTTAACTTGAAAGTCTTTCCTTCCAATATATTCAAACTCTCCACTATCTAATAAACGAACTAAATCACCTGATTTATATAATCGTTCATTTTCGTGTTGTGGGCTTTCAATAAACCTTTCACGAGTAAGTTCATTTCTATGTATATAGCCTCTAGCAACGCCGACTCCAGCAATATATAGCTCACCTATCTCCCCTTGTGTTACTTCCTCAAGTTGTTCATTCAGTACATACATAGATAGAGTGGGGATAGGAGCACCTATGTTACTGATACTGCTTTCCATATCGCTTGATGTGATTTCTTTGTAGGTTCCATGTACAGTAATTTCTGTAATACCGTACATATTGATAAGCTTCGTATCGGGATATCTATTATTCCATTGTGTTAACATAGAAGGTTTTAAGGCTTCGCCTCCAAATACTATATACCTAAGAGCTAAATCTGAAGAATTTCTTTCCATTGCTTCATTCATTACATTATAGAAAGCACCTGGAGTTTGATTTAACACCGTAATTTTTTCTTTTTCTAATAAATTCAGGAATTGATGAGGATCTTGTGTTGTTTGCTTCGAAACGATTACTACTGTTCCTCCGTATAGTAGAGCTCCGTACATTTCCCAGACTGAGAAGTCAAAGCAATAAGAATGAAACATTGTCCATTTGTCTTGGTGAGAGAAATGAAATGGATTTTTACTATTTATTAAAAGTCTGACTACACTTTCATGCTCAATCATTACACCCTTAGGCTTGCCTGTGGATCCGGAGGTATAAATGACGTATGCTAAATCTCTAGGTTGATTAATAGGAGGTAAATTAGATTTGCTTTTACTCCAAATATCTTCTTTCTCCATGTCAAAAACATAAACAGAATATCTAGATTCAAAATTCAAATTACTTCCATTCTCATTCTGTGTGAGAACAAAGGCAGCTTTACTATCAATAATAGTATTTTGGATTCTGTCTAAAGGATAGTCAGGATCAATTGGCAAATATGCTCCCCCAGCTTTTAGAACACCCAAAATAGCAACTATCATATCAATGGATCTGTCGAAAAGTAAACAAACGATTGATTCACGACCAACACCCTTTGATTGTAGGAAGTGGGCAACCTGATTCGCCTTTTCATTCAATGTCTTATAATTCATGGTTACTTGATTTAATTTAAGCGCTACTGAGTCTGAAAACTTCTCTGCTGTTTCTTCAAAAATGCTTACCAATGTCTTTTCGGGATATATCACATCTTCTTTTTCTTGCTGAATTGAGAACGACCTAGTTGACATTGTCTAAACCTCCTTCAGTATAAAATTATTAAAATGTTAGCAATTAACTAAATATTTAGTGCATACGTCGTTAACATAATCAATTACGTCTTTTGAATTGGAATCAATAAAGAAATGATCCCCTTCAATTTCCTTGTAAAAACAACTCGAGGATGTATGATTATCCCACTCCATAAGGCTAGATCCACTCGTAATCATATCCTTCGATCCATACATGATATAAATATCATTAGCAAAAGGAGTACCAGGAACATGTTCATATGTTTCTACTAATTTAAAATCTGATCTTATGATTGGTAGAAATAAGGATAAAAGTTCTTGGTACTTTGAAAACTCTGGCTTAATTCCACCTAGCTTCTGAAGCTCTTGCAACATTTCATCATTTGGTAGCGTATGAATATTGGTGCCCAATTTCGCATGAGGGGGATTTTTTCCTGAAAAGATTAGGAACTCTGGCACCTTATTATCTTCTTCAATTAGTTTCTTTGCTAGTTCGTATGCTAGTATACTGCCCATGCTATGGCCCACAATCGCAAATGGGGATTCCGCTACAGATTCGTAACTCTTTAAATAAATATCTTCCAGAGCTTCATTGAGGTTATTATATAAGGGATCCTGCATCCGTTTACCTCTCCCTGAAAGCTCAATAGGTACAATATTCACTCCACCTATCACTTCATTCTTCCACTTCGTATAGATATTTTCTGATCCACCCGCATAAGGAAGACATAAAAGGTTTAATGATTTGTTATTCAATTGATATACCTCCTTTTATTTCTTTTGTTCTCTATGAATCCATACCTTCTAAAGATTCGACTGGCTAGAACTAGTTCTTTTTATAAAATCCAACTTCTACTTCTCTAGTGTCATATTAAATCTCACCGTTTTTGCAAAAAAAAAGAATCGAGGTTTGTGAAAACTTTGATTCTTTTTTTAAAAAACAACTTTCGTTTCTTCAAAACCCTAGAAAATTAGAATTACTTAAGGTGTATGTATGTTTATCTACACGCTTCTAATTCCTTAATATGTTTTAACCTTATGTTTGACTTTCCCTTTTATCGGGAAGTGTTTAATGCCACCTATAAAATTCGAGCTAAGATGTTCTACCTCTCCACACAGTTCAAAACCAGAAAATGTTTCAAATAGTTCATTAAATAAGATCTCCAGTGTTTGTCTTGCTGCTAAATGTCCCATGCAATAATGAACACCGCTTCCAAAAGAGATATGGGGGTTATGCTTTCTTCTATAATCAAATTTATAAGGATTCTCAAATATCTCTTCGTCTCTATTAGCAGATGCAATCCATGATACTACTGCTTCACCTTTTTTAATTTTTTGTTCTCGAATTTCAGTATCTTCAACCGCATATCTCATAATATGGCTAGCAGGTGATGACCACCTTAAACTCTCCTCAATACCAGTCTTTAAGAACTCTGGATGTCTAGACCATTCTTCAAAGCCACCTTGCTCCATCATCGTATAAATTGTCGCACTAGGAACGTGAGGAGTTGTTACAGTTGCTCCAAGCAAAAGCGTATAACAGTTGGCTAAAATGGCACCGAAATCTAAAGGGTCATCATCAATCATTTGATTTAACAGTATGCCTAATACTTCATCCTCTTCCCAATCATCCTTTTCCATGATTAGATCTCCAAAATAGCTAAATATCTCCTGATGGGCATATTGTAACGTAGCTTGAGGTCCTTCTTCTAATTGATACTTTGGATCATCTGGAGCTATTGACATTGCCGTTAGTTGCGTGATTAAAGACCAATCTTTGGCTGGCAACCCAAGAATGGCACCTGCCACAGCAGTAGACAGCGCAAACATTCCCTGGGCGAAGTCAATTACCTCACCCTCTACAGCAGGCAATAACAATTTACGTACCTCTCCTTTGATAACATCGACATGCTTTGTTAAAGACTTGTGAGTAAATCCTTTTTGCATAGGACGTCGCAACTTTGAGTGGCGCGGCGGGTCCGTCACAGTGACTTGCTTCCCACCTGCTGGATCGTCTGTTCCCAACAGATTTAAGAGCGTGCCTCTTTCTGACGTGAAATCTTTGTGATTACTTAAAACACTTTTAACGTCACTATATTTAGTAACAGACCAAAAACCTAAGCCACTTTCAGTTTCTGTCCAGTGTATAGGTGCTCTTTCTCTCATTGCATGCCAAATAAGATGGACATCCTCATTACTATGTAATTTCGGGTCTGCTAAGTTGTACTCCCCAATATTAATATGGGATGAGTCTTTTGGATAAGTTAACTTCATACCGCTCCTCCATTTATTCATTTTGAAAATACATTCCTGCTGCTTGCACTAAATATGAATACTTTTCACTTCAATTGGGAATAGCAAAATTTTTATTCCATGATTGAAAGAATGAATGATAAACATCAAGAAATTAGTTGAATTTAGAATTGAAAAAGTTTATTTCTAGGAACGAAACTATTTATTCTTAAGTTGTTGGCTCCTTACTCTGGTCATCATCCGTTTCGACTAGTACAGTAACACTTGTTTTTCGTGATCACCATTGTTTTTATTTTTCGGAAAATAATAGTACTACTCTTCAGAGACTCCAATTCTGTAAGATGTAATCACCCTTCTGAAAATCCCATCTCATACCCTTATATATTGATATTTTTAAATATCAATATATTTAAATAAAATACAACTAATTGTCTATTCTTTATTGGATAAGAGTTTTTTAAATTATTACTTTAGAAAAGCACTTGCACCATTATTATCGTTAAACTTATCTTTCCATCTTCCAGAAACGTATATTTTGAATATTTATATATTAAATAAATGAATGCGATTAAATTAATTAACATAAAAAATGTAAAATATTTGCTCTTTTAGATTATAACACCATTTTTCTTTATTTGAATAAAAAATACAAAAAAATATAAAAATGTTTTTATTTAACAGTTTTTATATCACTATAATTATTTAGTTAAATTATGAACAAATCTATTTTTATTCACATTTTTTCATAAATAAATATTATAAAAAGTAAATATGTTTTTAAAAAAATAAATCATCGTATCTTTTTCTCATCTAGATCATCAATATGTTTAATTTATCCTTCATCCTCAACCGCTGATTTCGTTCATTACTTTCCTTTATTTAAATTGACAATTCATAAAAGTAAAAGTTTTAAAGTTAGAATTCACAATTATGTAGAAAGTAATAGTCTATATATAATGAAAAAACACATGACCGAGGTATTTTAAATCCTCAGTCATGTGTTCATGCATTAACCTTCTCATGATAATGACGTGTCTACTTACATAATTATTTAGGAAGAAAAGAATAAACATATGTATCATATACTTCACCATTTTGGTACATATAGTTTTTTAGGACTCCTTCTTGTTGAAATCCCATTTTTTTAAGTAAATTGTTTGACGATACATTTTCAATAAAAACTACAGCACCAATTCTCGTTAAACCTAGAGTTTCCGATCCGTATAAAAGAATTTTCGAGACTGCTTCAGTCATATATCCCTTTCTCCAATGGTCAGGGTGAATTTCGTAACCTATTTCAGCACGTTTATGTTTAGGAGACCAAGCATTAAATCCAATTGTTCCTATCAACCCTTTTTCTCCTTTTCTTTCAATCCCCCACCTTATTCCTCTTTTTTCCTTTAAACTTTTAGAAAAAAATTCTACAAATCCGTTGGCTTGTTCGATGCTCTCTAATTTGTCTTGACCATAAAAACGTAAGACGTTAGCGTTAGAAAAACAAGAGAAAAGGGCATCTGCATCCTTATGAGTTATTTCTCTCAAAATGAGTCTGTCTGTTTCTAAATTAGGAAACATTTAATATTCCTCCTATGAATTTATATATGGCAAATCAATAGATAATTATTTTAATTTGGTTCTTAATTTTTACTTTATCTGCGATAAGTGTAACCGTTTTTTTATATAAAAGTTAGGGGGGCTATCTTCTTATCTATGTTACTCCATCATTATTTATTGCCTCTCTCACTCTTACCCTAAGTTTTATGGTAGGAGCCTATAAAATAAAATTAAAGACTACCTATTGGATATAAATGGAACAATCCATACTGTCACAATATCAAGTTTTCAAAAATTTTACAAGGATTTTATCGTCAGAGAAACTGTTATTTTTATCTGTCACTTTGCCATTTAATAATTTTACCCCCAAGTAACGGATGGAATTTATAAATATCACAAATTGAATGACACCCGCCACCATTGTTCCATGACCATCTTCATCAAAAGCAGAGTTCGGCCCACCAAATAATTCTGAGGCAATAATCGATCATTTTAGAAGAGAATTAGTAGGAATGATGCCACTATCAATTCCCCCCTATAACAGGTGAATCGACCTCAGGTTGGATTGTCAACACTAAATCAAACCAACTTTTTAAGGGATAACTGCTAACGCAGCCTAAAGGTCCAACGATTTCGATTTCACAGCTTATTAAACCAGTTCACAAAGTCTCCGAATTCAAGTGGATGCTGAGCTGAGCTTGCGAATGTTGTTTGATTAGCGAACTCAGCCTTAATGATTTTAAATGTCGCCTCCTCGAAAGCTTTATCACAAGGGAAACCTTTCATACTTAGTGAACGACCATTCTCAATTATGGTTAACGTTTCGACAATCAGCTTGTTTTTAAACTCATTCCATCTATCATTGTGGAAGAGCTGATATAACGGAATTTCCCTTTAATAGATGCAAATGCTCTTGCCACAAGCTTGGCGTCCTTGTTAGGTTCTCTGCTAAATCCAATAATTTTCACGATTAAAGAGATGACAAAGATACATATGTAATGCCATTTATTTTTGACTTTGACATATGTTAAATCACTAACCACTACTTTTTAATCTTCATGACCGATTTAATTCGTTAGCCTGGACTGATTCGTTACATGAGGTCTTTTGCGGTTTGTACTAAGCGACTGTACAAGAAGAAACAAGCCCATGTTCTTTCATAATCCGCCAATTCACCTTTTGAAGATCGTAAGGCCTCTTTTCGAAATAAAGAGCGACTGCTAACTAAATGACAGTCACTCTTTATTTTGTATGTTTCTGTTATCGTATTGTCAGTCTGAATAATAAATAAAACCTCCCTAATTCTTCCATGAAATCACCCACCATTTAGATAGAATTTCCTGCCCTCTTTAAGTCAATGTTAACAGTTTGGCCGAAGTATAATTATACTTCTCGATTGATAAATCAAAAACGGTTCCCGCTTTTAAAAAGACCGTACTTTCAACGATTAAAGTCGGATCTCCTGGCTGCAAGTCCAAAAGCTTGGCATCATCGTCATTTAGTTTTTCACACGAAATGATTTTATCTGCAAACCCGATATTCAACTTCAAATCCTCGACTATATATTCATAAATGGAACCATTTGCAATTTCTTTATTTAAGATGGGGATGATGTCTTTATTGAAATAGGACTCTTCTATTACAATGGGTTCACCATTTAAGTATCTAACCCGTTTGAGGTTATAGATTTTGGTTTTCACCTGGCATTTCATTTGTTTGGCCAATTTTTCATCAGCTTCTATTAATTCTAATTTCAACACTTTACTTTTCATTTCATCATTCGGAAAAACTTTGGTTAAGCCACTCATATCCCTCATCGAAATGCATCCCGGTCTGGAAAACTCCCTTAGGAATATGCCGCTTCCTTGCACTTGATAGATATAACCCTGCTCAACCATTATATTGATTGCTTTTCTAATGGTATTCCTGCTGACATCGAACCTCTTCATCAACTCTTCTTCAGTAGGTAACTTAGTATTTAATGTATATTTTCCTTCTACTATTTCTTTCTCCATTTGTTCTACGACCATTCTATACTTTACATCCATATTTCCATATACCTTCCTCTATGCATAATGATTAGAACAATACTTTAGACTGAATGATAGGTTTTCTTTACAATAGTTTATTTTATAACGATTGTAAAGAAACCTCTGTTTCTTTCAAATCCGAAGAAAAGCGAGTTTGCCTACAGTTTTTTCAAGAAAACATTCCCGCTGATTTTCAGAAATCCGCTCCCTTTCCGCCGACTGTCTGCCAAGCCTCCTCGACGCGAGCGCCTGTGGGGTCTCGGCTAGCCAGTTATTCGGCAGGAGTGTCGCAAATTTCTTCCATCCAATAAGGATTACAGTAAAAAAACATGAAGGATATACTAGTCTTAAACATAATTCGGGATGAGACCAGCCTACAGTTTTTTCAAGAAAACATTCCCGCTGATTTTCAGAAATCCGCTCCCTTTCCGCCGACTGTCTGCCAAGCCTCCTCGGCGCGAGCGCCTGTGGGGTCTCGACTAGCCAGTTATTCGGCAGGAGTGTCGCAAATTTCTTCCATCCAATAAGGATTACAGTAAAAAAACATGAAGGATATACTAGTCTTAAACATAATTCGGGATGAGACCAGCCTACAGTTTTTTCAAGAAAACATTCCCGCTGATTTTCAGAAATCCGCTCCCTTTCCGCCGACTGTCTGCCAAGCCTCCTCGGCGCGAGCACCTGTGGGGTCTCGGCTAGCCAGTTATTCGGCAGGAGTGTCGCAAATTTCTTCCATCCAATAAGGATTACAGTAAAAAAACATGAAGGATATACTAGTCTTAAACATAATTCGGGATGAGACCAGCCTACAGTTTTTTCAAGAAAACATTCCAGCTGATTTTCAGAAATCCGCTCCCTTTCCGCCGACTGTCTGCCAAGCCTCCTCGGCGCGAGCATCTGTGGGGTCTCGGCTAGCCAGTTATTCGGCAGGAGTGTCGCAAATTTCTTCCATCCAATAAGGATTACAGTAAAAAAACATGAAGGATATACTAGTCTTAAACATAATTCGGGATGAGACCAGCCTTCAGTTTTTTCAAGAAAACATTCCAGCTGATTTTCAGAAATCCGCTCCCTTTCCGCCGATTGTCTGCCAAGCCTCCTCGACGCAAGCGCCTGTGGGGTCTCGGCTAGCCAGTTATTCGGCAGGAGTGTCGCAAATTTCTTCCATCCAATAAGGATTACAGTAAAAAAACATGAGGGATATACTAGTCTTAAACATAATTCGGGATGAGACCAGCCTTCAGTTTTTCAAGAAAACATTCCAGCTGATTTTCAGAAATCCGCTCCCTTTCCGCCGACTGTCTGCCAATCCTCCTCTGCGCAAGCGCCTGCGGGGTCTCGACTAGCCAGTTATTCGGCAGGAGTGTCGCAAATTTCTTCCATCCAATAAGGATTACAGTAAAAAAACATGAGGGATATACTAGTCTTAAACATAATTCGGGATGAGACCAGCCTTCAGTTTTTATTAAAAACACGTCTCAGTTGATTGGAACGTAAGGTACGAGACTCCTGCTTAGAAAAGCGTGGCCAAGGGAGACCCCACAGGCGCAAAAGCGCCGAGGAGGCTCCCGGACCGCCCGCGGAAAGCGAGTGCCTGGAGTGGAAATCAACATTCTATGTTAACAACCCTCAAAAGAAGAGACATCCTATCAATTAACGATAGGATGTCTCCAAATCTATTGAATTTCAATTGTTCCCTAGACATGCAGTTGTTTATAGATCCTTCATTCTCTTTAATGTGTAAACAAAGTATTCCCAGTTGTTTATGGTCGAAGGGATGCTTAAGTGTTCTTCAGGTGTATGTACGGAAAACATATCCGGTCCGATTGAAACAGTATCCAACCCTGGTATCTTATCTATGAATACCCCACACTCGATCCCTGCATGCACAGCGATGATTTCAATGTCCTCTTGATATTTTTCTTTATATGTCTCTTCAAATAATTTCTTGAGTTTCGAATCAGGATTATAGGGCCATTCCGGATAATCCGCGTCAACCAATAGCTCGCACCCAAGCATGTCGGCAATCGCCTTTGCTTGCGTGACCATATTATATTTGATGCTTTTGACCGAACTCCTGATTTCACTTTCGAATAGCATTTCCGCTTCATTTGTTGTAACGACACCTAGATTCGTCGAACTTTCCACTAATCCTTCTATTCCCATGCTCATTCCTTGAACACCATGCGGGATTACCAGTAAGGAGGTAATGGCTCTAGTCACAGTCTCTTTGGAAAAAACGTTTGAAGAAACCGTTTCGATCTTTTCAAACTTGATCGATACCTCAGGGTCGGAAGATTGCAGTTCATTTTTAAAAGTATCTTCCCATTGCTGGAGTTTCTCCGTTATCTTCTGAACATCTTCTGCATGAAACAGTACAGTTGCCTCTGCTTCACGGGGAATGGCATTCCCTTTCAGTCCCCCGTTCATTTGCTGTATGTAACAAGGGAAGGCTGTCGTTAATCCATGTAATACTCTGCCCAAAAGTTTATTGGAGTTCCCTCTTTCCTTATGGATGGACATACCGGAATGTCCGCCCTTCAACCCTTTAATCCTGATGTTATAAGATACAGCATCAACAATAGAAGCCGATTCCCATCCGATTGGCAGGACCTGCCGCACGCGTATTCCTCCTGCAGAGCTGACCAGCAGCTTTCCATCTTCCTCCGAATCGATATTGATCATCATTTTTCCCTTGAAGTGAGCCGGATCCACGGCAAGTGCACCGTTCATTGTCGTTTCTTCTTCAGTCGTTATGACTATTTCAAGAGAGGGATGCGGAATATCATTTGCATCCAATAATGCCAAAGCATACGCAACAGCGATCCCATTATCCGCCCCCAATGTTGTATCCGTCGCATACAACATGTCTCCCACAATCCTTAATTGAAGCGGATCTTTCTCAAAATCATGAAGCGTACCCTTGTTCTTTTCGCAAACCATGTCCATATGCCCCTGGATAATGACGGTAGGTGCACTTTCATATCCCATTGTCGCAGCCTTTTTGATAATCACATTCAGCGCTTCATCCTGGATCACCTCCAGGTTCCTATCCTTAGCGAATCGAACCAGATAATCACTGATTGCTTTTTCATTAGCCGATCCTCTCGGGATTTTGGAAATCGCTGCAAAATAATGAAACACCGGATGGCTCGATAATTCTTCTAACGTGCTATACATGAAAAAACATCCTTTCATTTTAAATATTTATACTGCCTCTCATCCTTTTACTTTTCCAGAACGGAACACTGCCACTCTCGTGAACAAAGGATACAGAACGTACCCCAGATAAACACCAATCATGTTCAGGATTAGGTCATCGACATCCAAACTTCCGCGCCGAAAAACGAACTGACAGATTTCGATGCCCGAAATCGAAAGTAATGGATAAAGAAATTTCCTTTTAGCGGAGGGCTCTTTCCCTTCCCTCGACAACAAATACAGCCCGAATGGAATGAACAGCCCCACATTGGCGCTAAGGTTATAAAATGACACAAGCCCGTTCATATCGTTCGATAAATATGAAAGGATCGTAGAAAAAGGAACCAAATTATACGAATATACCTGCCCTTCTGGTCGAAAGAACAACAAAACCAATAATGATAAACTGTAGCCAAACAATACTGCACGCCACAAAAGGTGCGGAATCATGACCGTTTCACCTCGAAAAAAAAGGACCGCAAACGAAACGAAAAGAAGTATACAAAACCAGACAACGATGACCACCAAAGGATTCAAATATAATCGGAGCTGAAGAAAAAAAGGCAAACCGCACAAAAACAATGCTTGCGACAGCAAAAGGGAAAGCATGACCGATTTTAGAGACATATGACTCCCCCTTCTATTTCTTACCAATCATTGCATGTCCTTATATCCTAGGACAACTTTAAGAACCCGTCAACAAACTGCATTAACCTGTCAGTAGAAAACCTTCGGGGGGACGCTTTTCGAATAACCGATGGGAAGGATAATCTTCCGCTATAACAAAAAAGCAGGTTCCCCATGTTCCGGGAATCCTGCTTTTTGTTTAATGATAAAGTTCATTTTATAGTGAACGGTACTTTTTTAAACTAATAATATTGATGGTGATAAAAACGGCTGCAAATGCTAGGAGAATGAGGAGATCCAGTAAAACCTCATTGAACGCGAAGCCTTTGTACATAATGCCGTTCATGGCATCCGATGCGTAATAAAGAGGCATGATCTTGCCGATTTTTTGCAGCCAGTCCGCCATGCCATCCAATGGGAAAATCCCTGTAAAGAAGACTTGCGGCACGATGACCAGCGGTATGAATTGTACCATTTGGAATTCGGATGTCGCGAAACTCGATAGTAATGTACCAAGCGATAGTGCAACGAGCGCGACCAGTATATTCGTCAGTAAAACGAGCCAAATGGAGCCAACAAGGACGATATCCAATACATTGACTGCATATAGTACGACAATTATGGTTTGAACGAGAGCAAATAAGCCATATCCGATCACATAGCCCGCTACGATTTCGTACCTTTTAATCGGGGTGGCAAGCAGCCGTTCCAGCGTACCACTTGTACGCTCTTTCAAAAGCGCGATCCCCGCTATCAAAAATACAAAGAAAAAAACGAAAAAGCTGACGAGCATCGGACTGAAAGTATCAAAACCCTTTGTGTCGGCATCTCCGTATACATATTGCTCCTCAATTGAAGGCGTGTTTTTTTCATCCCCTTGCAAAGCATGCATCATTTGCATTTGAACGGCCTTTGCATGGGACGGTTCGTCGTTCAATAGTGTCAGTTTCAATTTGCCATTTTCAACATGCAGCCAGCCATCCGTATCATTCTCAATCATTTTTTCCTGAGAAAATTCCTCAGCAGCCGTTACTTGAAAATCCGCCTGTTTCAATGCTTTGACCATGGTTCCATCACTGCCTGTAACTACGAGTTTCAAATCACTTGCTTCTGTATCGAAAATAAAATACATGAGCGTTAAAATGAGCAATGGAGCCAGGAAAAATAAAGCGAGTGTCCTTCGATCCCGGCGCAGCTGCTGTGTAATTCGAGTAACTAGAGAGGCAATTCTCATTTTAGGCCGCCTCCAATCCTTAAAAAAACATCATCAAGCGTTTCCACGGCAAATTGTGTCTTTAAAGCTGCCGGGGTTCCTGCCGCGATGATTTCACCTTCACGCAGCATCGCCAGTTTATCGCACCGTTCCGCTTCATCCATCACGTGCGTCGTGATGATGATCGTCTTATGATCTTCATTTCTTAAACGCTCAAGTTCCTGCCAAATCGATTGTTTCAGCAAAGGGTCTATTCCTACTGTCGGTTCATCCAAAATGAGAATTGCCGGATTTTGGATGAGTGCCATCGCCAGTGACAGACGGCGTTTCATTCCCCCGGAATAATGCGCAACCCGAACATTCAAATCACTCGTCAACTGTACGATCTCAGCTGCATATTGAATGCGTTCCCTTCGTTCCTTTTTCGAAAAACGGTATAGCTTCGCAAAAAACTCGAGATTTTCAGCTCCCGTCAGTTCTGTATATAAAGCATCGGACTGTGCCATATAGCCGACATCCATTAACAGTGCTTGATTTGGCACTTCATGATCCAGAACCGTGACTTTACCCGCATCGGGCTTAATCAATCCGACAATCATTTTAATCAAGGTCGTCTTTCCGCATCCGGATGGACCCAGCAAGCCAAAAATCCCGTTTTTTTCAATACTCAGGCTCAATGGCTGAATGACCTTTTTCTGATGAAAACCTTTGGCAATTCCTTCAATGGAAATCGCATTTTTCAATGTACACACATCCTCCCTCTTTAATTAACACGGTGTTGAGTGTATCATCATTCTAAGGCAGCATTTGGTCTAATACAATCAACACATTTGGAAAAATGTTCAGTGAAGGAGACATTACATGGCATCGATTCATGAGGATATGGTACAAAAGACGAAGATGCAGATACAACATCATTTTATTGCACTCGTTGAGGCAGAGGGGTTCACACATGTAACAGTGAAGAAAATTGCAGAGCGCACCAACATCAATCGGGGTACATTCTATTTGCATTACACAGATAAATATGAATTGATGGATCACTTACAGCAGGAATTGTTAAATGAACTTCAAACCCGCATTACTGCCATATTGCCGAAGGAGGCTTTCATGGCCCTTCATCAACAACAGCTTTACCCGCCCTTCGTGGAGATTTTTCAATTCATCAGTGAACATGCCCACGCTTTGAGGGCCATTCTTGGCGATCAGGGCGATCCTTCTTTTGCCAAAAAAATAAAGCGCGTATTCGGTGAAGAACTATTGGAGCGTTTGATCAGCCAGCATCCAGCAGCTAAAAATGAAGCGTTCCGCATGTATATGCACGCCTTCCTGACATCGGCGATTTTAGGGGTGATTACTGAGTGGCTGGAGAATTGCGAAGAGCAAACGGCGGAAGAAATGGCGAAAATCCATTTTCAAATCTTGAACTTCATCAGCCAATTGCGCACATTCATACAATGAACGAATCATCAAAGGCATGTTCCATCAACATACCTTTAAATCTGATTACATCTTTCCCTCCGCTTTCACCTCTGCATTTCCAACGCAAAAAAACTCATTTTCAAATAAATGAGTTTAAAAGCAAAACAAGATATGGATTTTTCGCTCAGCGTTCCCGGATAGAACAAAGGGATTTCATAATTGAATACCGCTAATGATGTTGGGATTTTAGTTGATTTACCTAAGGGAAAACAATTTTAAAAACGGATTCTTTTTCTTATCCGTTATCCTTAACTCATCCATGATGATTTGATCCTCATGATCAGCTATCCATTTCCTTAGTGCATCTTTATCCTGGCATTGTGTTAAATATGTCTGGCCACCCTTGCCTGTAGCATTAATAACATATCTATTGAACGTTTTCTCCATAATTGCCCGCCTTTTTAATAAAATGTCTTGAATCTTTAAATACGAATGCACTGCATTTTCTTTATCATTTACAAAAGAAACATAATAAATATATTTAGAATTTTGATTGGCAATAGCGTGTTCTGCTTGAAAGTATTGAATAAAGTAAATCGATGCTGGTTATCATAATTGGATTAATCGAACCTATCATAATGTGCTAACTAATATTTGTCAATACGTTTTTAAAATGTAAATGAAACGTAAATTTTCAGTCTTGTTAAAGAAATATTTTTTTACGATACAGGGGTTTACAACTGCTAAATGATGGGAGTAGAATACGTTTATCAATTTAATGCATTTCGGCCAAAACTCAAGGGAATTGAGTACGGAGGACCCAATCAATTGGGGTTAATTCTGCCTTGCAGAAGGGATGAGATCAGCTCTTTCGCCATCCTACCCGTCAGCTAACTTCGTCGGCTAAAGCGAAGGAGGTCATAAGACCGCCTATTTCGGGAGTTTTTTTGCACGCTTTTTGTGGCAAAATAACTGTTCGTTGTTTTCGCTGGTCTTTTTATTATGCCTTTAAAAAGAGGAAAGCAGATTGATGATTAAAATATCATTCAGTTTTACACAATATTTTAATAAGTAAGGATGATCATTTGAGAATGACAAAAAATTTATTGGATCCGCCAAAAATACTTGTACTCGGCTTTGCCCTCCTGATACTTATTGGGGCCTATTTATTAACCCTGCCGATTTCCACTGAAAATGGCAATGGTCTTTCTTTTCTGGATGCTTTATTCACCGCAACCTCCGCTACTTGTGTAACAGGACTTGTCGTAGTGGACACTGGATCGACTTTCACCACTTTTGGTGAGTTGGTCATCTTAACACTGATTCAGATAGGCGGTTTAGGGTTCATGTCGTTTGCGACATTTTTCTTTTTCCTTTTAGGCAAAAAGATTTCTTTAAAAGGCAGGTTACTCTTGCAGGAATCCTTAAATAATCTATCCATGGCAGGTGTAGTCAGGTTAGTGAAACGGCTTTTAATTTTCACGGCCATCATTGAGGGCATGGGTGCCATTATTCTAGCGATTCGCTTTTCTTTTGACATGCCAATCGGTAAAGCAATTTATTACGGGATTTTTCATTCCATATCGAATTTCAATAATGCCGGCTTTGATTTAATGGGGGAATTCAGGAGTTTGACCCCTTATGTATCGGATCCACTCGTAACCCTTACGGTCGTCTTCCTCATCACGTTTGGCGGAATAGGTTTTATCGTGATGAATGAAATATACGAATACCGTGATACCCATCGTTTATCCATACATACGAAGGTTGTTCTGACGACTAGCTTGGCACTTACGATTTCCGGCGCAATTTTAATCTTTTTATTCGAGTTCGGCAATGCCAAGACATTGCAGCCTTTATCTTTCATGGGTAAAACGCTGGCATCATTATTTCAATCGGTATCACCAAGGACTGCAGGCTCCAATACGCTGAATATCCCTGATTTAACTCAGCCTACATTACTGCTCATCATTTTCTTGATGTTCGTCGGGGCTTCACCCGGATCGACAGGCGGCGGGATTAAAACGACTACATTGGCGACGCTTGTCGGAACGGTCTGGTCACAGATTAAAGGAAAGGGTGATGTGGTATTATTCCGTCACCGCATTGTGAGTGAAACGATCTTTAAAGCATTATCCGTTACATTCATTGGCGTATTCATGGTTTCAATCATCTCCATTCTGCTGACCATCACTGAAAGTGGAACTGACTTCTTGATGATTTTATTTGAAGCCACTTCAGCATTCGCCACCGTGGGACTTTCAATGGGTTTGACCCCCGAATTATCACCGGTTGGCCGGATGCTCATCATTTTCACGATGTTCGCAGGCCGTGTGGGTCCTTTGACTTTGGCCTTTGCCATTACTATGAGGCGCAAACCAGATCCGTTCCGACGTCCAAAAGGGAAAATCATGATTGGTTAAACATAAATGAAGGAGTGTAAAAGATGGGAAAACGACAATATGCCGTGATCGGTTTAGGCAGATTCGGAACCAGTGTGGCCCATAGATTATATACGGCTGGCCAAGAGGTATTGGGTATTGATGTCAACGAGGAAAGAGTCGAGAATGCGGAACTGAGCGTTACCCATGCGATCATGGCGGATACGACGGAAGAAGAGACTTTGAGGTCAATCGGAATCCGTAATTTCGATTGTGTCATCGTAGCCATCGGAAATGACATGCAATCGAGCATTTTAACTACCTTGCTTTTAAAAGAGATTGGGGTCAATAAGGTCATTGCCAAAGCACTTAATAAAAATCACGGTCAGGTGCTCACCAAAGTCGGTGCCGACTGGGTCATCTATCCTGAGAGGGATATGGGGGAACGGGTCGCGAATCAGCTCCTGTCCCCTAACATGCTGAACTATATAGAGATCTCTAAAGAATACAATATCGAGGAAATCATCCTGCCCATGAGCATGAAGGGAAAAAGCCTCAGGGAGCTTGATCTACGGGCAAAATATAATATCAGCGTCATTGCCATAGTGAGTAATGGAGAAATCATCATAGGACCCTCACCGGATCAGGATATCCATGAAAATGATATGCTTTTAGTGGTTGGCAATAAAGAAGATTTAGCCGTCTTTGCCAATATTGAATAAACCAACAGATTCCGGCTCTTGCTTATATGGGCCCTGTACCCATTTTGAATGCAGCATACTTATAAATGCAAGGAGACCGCCATATGGAGGTCTTCTTGCTGAAGGTTTATAACGAGCATCCCATGCCCTGGATATGTATGTATTATTTTATCGTACTGATTGCTTGGGCAAGAGTGGACTTTATCGTCACTTTATCAAAAGGAAGTTGAAGCTTTACGGCAGTCATGGCTATTTCCGGCCGAAGTCCTGAAAGGGTCGTCTGAATACCGATCAATTGTAAGGATTCAATCAACTGCGACAGCTGGTGGGCGGATGCACCATCAATTGCATGAACGCCCGATAGGTCAATGAAAAGCCTGGTGACATTTTTTTCAGCGCATTTTTGTAATGTGTTTTCAAGCAAGGACATGCCCCTCGCCGTGTCAATATCGCCTATCAAGGGAAGCAACGCCGTGTTATCTTTAAGGGAAATGATGGGTGTGCTCAATTCATCGATCGTTGCCTGTTGGGCTTTCATGATTTTATTGGCATACCTATGATTCGCTTCCGTAAACCTCTCCATCACTTCACTGAACACCTTCACCACTATCCGGTACCAGGAATTTATTTCCGCCTGTGTATATTGATCTCCATGCAATCCCACATACCGGTCAATATAATCAAGGTATTGCCCTTGCGTTCGAAAAAACTCCCTCAATATAAAATAGATGGGTGTATTCAAATGCTGCTCATCCTGACCGATATCTTCAATCCAATCACTAAGCCGCTTAAAGAATTCCCTCTCCTCTGTAACAAAGACCTGAAAGAAACGTAAATGGAATTCATTATTTTGCTGCTTAAGCTTTTGAATCACTTTGGGATCGGATGAGCTATAAACACCCGCCTTACCGCTTTTATTCAATGTTGCGTACCAATCCTCAGTCAATTGTGCCGCCACACCCAATAAAAAGGAATATAGTTCTTTATTTCTATGCATAAACTCCTCCTATTTAGTTTTTTATAAAAAGCAATCGATAAATCTAACGCTGAAAACGGCATTGTCAGGTTATTGAAATATCAACAAAGTAAGCATCGAAGATAACCTCTTCCATACTCAAAATCTTATGCTCTGATGCCCAATGGTCCCTTCTTTCCATATACCTTCCCTGCTGCTTTTGAAACCATGCAACCACTGTTTTTCAACAAAAATTCAGTAAAACCTTCATCTACTATTCTGGTTCATCTATTATTATAGTTTACCATTTTTATTTTTTGTTAACAATTTCCACACAAAATGGACCTGATCCCAGATCCTCCGTTTAAAACCATTTCGCCTTCTCATTTCATAAATAAAGCCGTCCATAAACCTTGCACCCCGAACGTTTCATCCGATTGTTCCATTTTCCTCATTTTACGTATTTCCACCACTTCAAATTCCTTGAAGATCATTCTGAGTTTTTCTTCAGTAAAACCTAAACCGCCTTTCAGGCTTCTTTGCCTATATACCTCCCAATCTGAAAGATCTGCACCACCCAATATGCCGCCTTCGACAAAACAAGTGATCGAATACAATCCCTTAGGCCTTAGCGCCCTTTTCACCATTTCCAGATAATTGATCCTTCGATGTGGTGCAATATGGTGAAAACAACCTGAATCATACACGAAGTCATATTGCCCTTCCTCAATATCCAAATCGAATATATTCCTTTGAATGAAGTTCACGTGCACTTTCTTTTCTGCCGCCCGTTCTTTTCCCCATTCCAGGGCTGCCTTCGAAAGATCCACCGCATCAACGGAACAGCCCTTTTGAGCAAGGTAAAGGGCATTTCTCCCAGGTCCGCATCCAAGCTCAAGAACCTTACCTGGCCCAATTAACCCACCATCAAAATATGAAACCAAATTCTCATCAGGGAAATTTTCGAAAAAGGGAACCCCCTTTTCACGATCCTCATAAAAATCATTCCAGAATGCAGTTGGCTCACGCAATAACGAGTCCAGCATATTCAATAGATCTTCATAGGTTGTAATCATCTCCGACAATACCCTCACCTCTTCCCATCGTATTACGCCATTTAATTATACTGGTTTTTAGCCTGTGCCTATGTAACAGCTGCATCAAAAATACGTAACATATGGCGTTCAGACACTATTGGACCTTGTTGTTTATATAGTGGTCACTGGAATTTAAAGGCATCAAAGATGTCCTCAAACGACCTTCCAATGGTAAGATCCATTCTTACTTAATAACCCGATGAACAGCTCCTTATTCCTATTAGGGAAGACCTGGCTTTTATACATGTATGTCAAATATTACATGCTCCTTACAGCGGGTCATGGTTTAACAGACCATCCCAAGGGAACAGTGGAGTCAGGATCCTATTTTTTTAGCTCCCAGACCGCTTCTGAAACATCCCTCATCCACCTTCTATCAAATCCGTTTACTGATGATTATCTTCCTGTACATTCCATTCAGCATGATCGGTCGATCTTCTTCAATTTTCATATTCTTATCATGTCTGCTGAACAAGTCTTCAAACCGCAGGCCAATATCCGTTCCTAAAAATCGAATGATGGGCCGCAGTACCTTTTTGGGTAGTGAAAGCCGTTCATCTTTAGAAATGAACTTATCGAATAGTATGATTTTCCCCTCGCCTTTTAAAACCCTGATCATTTCCTGAAGGCATTCATCGGCATCAGGTACGACGGAAAGAATCAAACTTCCCACTATATAGTCAAACGATTCATTATCGAATTCCATATGCTGTGCATCCATCTCGAGAAAATTGATCGATGTATGATCAAATTTCTCCATCGCTTTATTTAGCATATCGGCTGACAGGTCTATCGCCGTTATCTCCAGGTCAAGGTTCTTGATCAACTCCAAATCGGCCCCCGTACCTACGCCCACAAACAGGACCTTTGCATGATCCTGGAAATGCATCTCTTCAAATATTCTTTTTCTGGCATCTAAAAAGAGATGCGAATTGAAGATTTTGTCATAGATCGGCGACCAAACCTTATAAATCACTTTATTCCACGAATTATTCAACATCCCCCCCCCCTTGCTTACTTTTTCTATAAAGCATTAAATATCCCTTCCAAGCGGATATTATTTCTGACTAATTAGTACAATTAAAAAAGTATGCGCCGCATTGATCCGCGAAATCGGACATGTTTCTTTTCATAAGGCTCTTTTCGTAAAGATTGTTGTTTTTAAAACAAAACGATTTAAGGATGATTGGAGCGCAAGTGCGAGACTCATGCGGGAGCAGCGGGACAGATGAGACCCCACAGGCGTTTACGCCGAGGAGGCTCACCGCCCGCCCCGCGAAAGCTAGCATCTGGAGGGGAAATCAGCCACACCGCTTTACTTGGTAAATAGCAACAAAGTATGCGAAAACAACCTTTCATAAAGAACAAATCATCCACGATCCATAGTAACCAAATTACCTTGACTGTCATAGTAATATGTTATAGGATATACCAAAGGAGGTGAGGAATTGGTTCAAAGACAACTATCCTCTGACTTGCTTCGCGGACATGTAGATACGATGATTCTAAAACTCCTGCAAAGTGGCGATAAATATGGTTATGAAATCAGCAAACTGATATATACGAATTCCAATGAGCAATATGAAATTAAGGAAGCGACGATGTATTCCAGCTTAAAACGACTGGAAAAGGACGGATGCATCATCTCTTATTGGGGAGATGCCACACAAGGCGGAAGAAGGAAATATTACAAAATCACCGCGATTGGGGAGGACACATATACCCAAAATAAAACTGACTGGGAGCAGGCCAAGCGAATACTTGAGCGCCTCCTATAAGAAAGGAAGATGAAAAGTGATTGAAAAACTGAATGCACATGTTCATAGCATTTTTGCCCCGTACAAAAGTGCAAAAACAGCAAAGGAATTGGAAGAAGAACTGCTTCAAAACTTACTGGAAAAATACAATGACCATAGAAGGAATGGTGCCAGTGAGCATGAAGCGTATAAGCTGACTGTGGATTCGATTGGGGAAGTATCAGAGCTCATGGAATCACTCAATCTTCAATACAATGTGCTTGAGCAGGCGATAAACATGGACTATTCCAGGCATCGATTATTGGATTCCGACTTCCGCTCGGTTTCGGTGCATGATGGGAAGTTTAATTCCTGCGATTTAAGCCGTTCTGATTTCAGCCATTCCGACCTGACGAACAGCACATTTAAAAGCAGTAATTTAAATAATTGCATCTTTGAAAACGCCAATTTAACTGGTACCTTATTTAAAAGCGCAAATTTAAAAGGCGTGACTTTCAAGAACAGCATTTATAATAAAACCCATTTTAAAGGCTGTAATTTATCTGGTCTTATATTTGATGGGGAAACATTCAACCAAACCATTTTCGAGGGATCTTCATTGAAAAAGGCATCCTTTCGCGATGCCACACTCATCAACGTTCAATTCCGGATGTCCGATTTAAAGAAAATCGACTTTACGGGAGCTTCGATGGATAAGCTCACTTACAACTTTTTATATGGAGCTAAGGTTGACCTTAGCGGCGTGACCCTCATCTAAACAAAGGAGGGTCTGACCTGACCGACAGCGATTGTAAGTTTCCACCTTAATCATATGCGTGACCGTGTTTCTGACTGCGGTCGTTTTAAACGGAATGAGCACGGGAAAATGATTAAATAAGAACCCTTTGCTAAGACATGGAACGTCTTAGCAAAGGGTTTTTTATATACTTATCATTCAACCGCCCATCCTACTATGCATGTACCTTTAGACTTCCACTTCAAATTCTTTAACGTAGACAGCATTCCCGGTGATTTCAATATCGTATGTGTCATGGTTTTTGGCAGCCGTAACGCGGACTCTGCCATCTTTCCCGATTTCATGTCCCTGTTCGATTAATAGGTGCACCTCATCTTCAAGACCATCCTTTATGTATTTTGCATAATAAGCGCCCATTACACCTGAAGCCGTTCCTGTTACAGGGTCTTCAAGCGTACCTGAAAATGGTGAGGAAAAATGCCGGGCATGCATATGGGCATCACTATCATACGTTTCCAGGCAAAAGGGATGAACTGAAGCTCTTGGCATTTCCTTTAATAATTGCGGAAACAGTTTATTGTTCGCCTTCATCCTTTTGAATGAATCGCGTTCTTTTACCGGAACCAGTAAAGTCCATAAACCTGTACTTCCATAAACTATAGGTAATTCATTTTCAAGATCATCTATATCTAGTCCGAGGGAACTGGCCAAGCTACCCTTATCTCCGCCAAACGCTTCAAACTGTGGCGCGGCCTGCTTCATCGTGATGTATACCTCTTGATCCGCGGTCGTATGGATCTTGATTGGCAATATTCCCGCTCCTGTTTCAATCATCAGCTCATCCTTATCCAGTAATCCCCTTGTCTTCAGTGCATGGATGGTAGCCATTGTTGCGTGACCGCAGAGATTCATTTCGTGTCCTGGTGTAAAATAACGGATTCTAAGATCCGCAATATCAGACTCCATGGGAAAAGAGGTCTCATTGAACCCCACCTTCAGCGCTATATCCTGCATTTCCTTTTCCGTCAGTCCATCCGCATCCAAAACCACACCTGCCGGATTTCCTTTATTCGGTTTACTACTGAACGCATCGTAATGAAAAACCCTTACCATCTTCAAATCTAACATCTCCTATTAAAGAATGGTGCTTCTCTTGAATAGTAATTCTATATCTCCATCAAAATCCCTTTTCTTCGTCCTATACTCAGTGAAACGACCATTGATTTTATCATTTCCCACCAGAAGACTCCCTCTTCAAGCGTGTGAAGTGCGAGAGCCAAACGGTAAGGGGGAGATGAATGGCAGTTGGCTTAAGCCAAAGTATTCTTTTGAGTTGGCTTGTCTCATCCCTAATTATGTTTAAAACCGGTTTATCCTTTAAGTTTTTTCCTGTACCCCTTAATGGATTGAAGAAATTTGCGACACTTCCGCCAAATGACTGGCAAGCCGAGACCCCACAGAAAGGGAGCGGATTTCTGAAATAAACTGCAACTCTTTTAAAATAAAAAAACTGCAGGCAAACTCGTATTTCTTAGAGTTTGCCTGCAGTCTGAAAAACGACTATCGAGGCCCAAGGGACCATTAATTCATTTGAGATTTATGCCATTTCCACGCACTTTCAATGATTTCTTCCAAATCTATCGATGCTTTCCATCCAAGTTCTTCATATATCTTATTGGCCGAAGCAACCAGGCGGGCTGGATCTCCAGGACGACGGTCTGCATACTCGATGGTCGGTTTCACTCCCGTGACTTTTTCACAAGTGTCGATTACATCCTTAACCGAAAATCCTTTTCCATTCCCAAGATTGTAGGTGGCCGTATCCTTCTTCCCGGATAATAGGGCTTGAAGCGCGATTATATGAGCTTCGGCTAAATCCGTTACATGGATATAATCACGGATGCAAGTGCCATCTTCTGTGTCATAGTCCGTACCAAACACGGAGATCTTCTCACGTTGACCTAATAAATGCTGTAAAATGATCGGAATCAAGTGTGTTTCCGGATCATGGCTTTCACCGATTTCTGCCGATGCATGTGCTCCGGCCGCATTAAAATAGCGCAAGACGACATAATGGAGTCCATATGCTTTTGCGAAGTCTCCTAAGATCTGCTCTACCATCAATTTCGAGCGGCCATATGGATTAATCGGATTTGTTGGCTGATCCTCATCAATCATATCAACATTCGGTATCCCATAAGTAGCTGCCGTTGATGAAAAAATGAAATTCTTAACATCATGCTTGAGCATGGTATTCAACAATGTAAGAGTTGCACCTACATTATTTTCATAGTATTTATAAGGATCTTGGACAGACTCCCCAACCAAGCTATTTGCAGCAAAGTGCATAACGGCTTTAATGGGATACTTAAGGAATATGTCATTCAAGACCGCTTCGTCACCTAAATTCCCGTCCACCAAGATGGCCTTCGAATCGACCAGCGAACGAAAACCGGTTGAGAGATTATCCAGAATGACAACCTCTTCAGTATTCACTAACTCTTTTACAAGATGACTTCCAATATATCCTGCACCGCCAACAACCAAAATCATATAGAATTTCCCCTTTTACTTTAAGCTTAAATGAATTCTTCTTATATATGCCACAAGTGTGAGGTCTAATTATAAAAACCTCCCTCAGTTTATAAGCATTTATTGAAGGTTTCCATGGCCAATCCATTATATTGGGTGTAATCAAACTTCGCTAGTTTAGGATTATCATTACTAACCATGGTAGATAAGCCCTTTTCCAGTCCATCTATGCTATTTTCGACAAGTAAACCATATTTGCCGTTTTCCAAAACGGTTCGGTTAGCCACTATATCAGTAGCCATGATTTTCATTCCTAAAGTCATTGCCTCCAATAAAACCATAGGCTGCCCTTCATAATGTGAGGAAAGAACGAAGCAGTCACATTTTTCCATGAACGAAAATGGATTTTCAAGCTGGCCCAAAAGATGAATGGAATGATTTAAATCCAGCTCATCAATGATTGCCTGCAAATCTTCCTTTAAAGGTCCTTGTCCTAAAATATATAGTTTACTATTTTTGTGTTTCTCATGAAAGCCTGCGAATGCACGAATCAAATTATCTTGACCTTTTTCAGGTGATAATCTTCCCATATTGACAAAGTTAAAATCATTTTTATCAGGATATGGAACGAATTGATTATTCACTTCCAATCCATGGACCTCCTGTACGCTTAACGCCTGTTTATCGATCCAGCCTATAGATATCCCGTCCAATAATATATGGGCATAAGTACCAAGTTGTGTAACTGCTTCTTTATCGAATTCCACGATCCGGCCATTGAAGCTTGGCCCATTTTCCAAGACCATGGCATCTTGCAGCCCATAAGGCTTATCCCAAATATTATAATCGCCCAAGTTAATTTCGGCAGTGCCGCGCACTTCCCGTTCTTTTAACAGGATTGGCTCTTCTATGACTTCGAATGCCCCCGTATTTAACCAGCCAATTTTCTTATTATCGATTTCGAAAAGGTAATAGCCGCCTTTGTTGGTTCTGTTATACTTTATGATCCTGACGATTTGCCCTTCAAAATCGATTGCCCTGCTCACTCTTTTGGCCTTGTAGTTCGGATAAGCCTTCGTCCAGATTGTATGGTCCTCCGGATTGGTTATTTTTCCGTACTTCTGATTACCCGTGTTTATTTCCTTCAGCGTCCTATTCTCGATCTTATCAATGAATTTTTTATTGTTTTTATAGTTTCTGGATATTATATACTTTCTTTTCATCATGATTTGCAGCTTGTCATTAAAGCTCATGTCTTCATTGATTGTACAATGTTCAAGCATGGATAAAGCCGAATTATCTATCCAGCCTATTATTTTATCTTTTACAGATATTCTGCTATAAATCGAATGCTGGGTTTTTGCTTCCTTATCGATTTTTACAATGATCCCTTTAAAATCATGACTGCCGGAGATTTTGTACATTCCTTCAACCTTATACGGCAACGACCAAATATAGTTCGATCGAGGTCTTACTAACCTTGCAATTTTATCCACTTCTTTTTCATAAATGATGCTGTCTGGCAACAGATCAACAGCTTCTTCACTGATCCAGCCAATGATTTGATTGTTATGGCTGAATTTGTAAAAAGTGTTCTGATCAGCATGGGCTTTTCTCGAAATCACGATTTCAGCACCTTCAAATCGTTCTTCCAGTGGAAATTGAGTGGCATTCGACATTCCCGGAAGAGTATTCCAAACATGATTATCCTTAACGTCCCTTAATATCGCCCTTGCTTTGAAGTTTTCTGTGATCAATGCCTTTTCATCATTTTCGATAACTTCAGATTCATTTGGCTCGATTTGAAGGATTTTATCCGGGTTGATCGAATTCATTACAAAATCAAACTTATCGTAGTCTGCATACTCCAATAGATTCTTTCGGTTTAATTCCATCGTTCCCTCAGAAACACTTACAAGCTTATCAAATCGATTGTATACCGAAAAAATCCCCCGTAGATTAATACGGTGAGGTCTCTTTCCATTAATGACTCGCTCACTATCAGAAAGCAAATCATTATGCATATAACAAACTTTCTTTTTTGCATCTGCCGCCAGCAGATATTTAGCCCAATAATGGCTATAACCGCTAAAATCGATAACAAAATCAAACTTCGTTTTACCGAATAAACGGGCATGCTCCCTAATATAGGCATTTTCCGGGTAAAGCTTCTTCCCTAAGAACCCTCTTTCCCCTCTGTTATGGATGAATTTATCTTTGTAGACTTCCAAAATTTTATACACAGGCAAACCAGGTTTGAATAGAAAACGCACATTCTTATTAACCTTGCCCATATTTTTCAAAACCTCGTGCGAGTGAGGAGTGGCAGTAAAACAGCTGACATCATATTTATCATAATCAATATTATTCATTAAGTTAAGGAAAGAGGAAGTAATTCCGTTATCCCTCAATCCACCTGGATAAATCAATATTTTTTTCTTAACGGAATCAAAGCCGGTAATTGTGTTCAGTTGTTTCGTGGACTTATTGAAAATATTTTTGACTATTCTCTCTGTTACTTTTCCATCCTCATGGTTCGTGAATTTTTCCTGCATTTTTTTATATTTATCGGAATATCTCAATCTCACATTTTTAATATCTTTAATGGCCAGTGCCAATTCTTTTGAGTTAAAAAGCATCGGTCCCGGGAGTTCGTCATTTTGGAGATATTGTCCCCTTTGCTCAGCATAAACGTCCGTATCCCATGTGTAGAACAGAATTGGCTTATCGGTAACAAGGTAATCGAAGAAGATGCTGGAATAGTCCGTGATAAGCAAATCGACGGCAGCAAGCAATTCATTTGTATCCACATGGTCAGGTATTAGTCGATCCTTGATTTCCGGATGCTTGGCAGCTTCTTTATATAGAAATGGATGCACCTTAATGAATAGGTTATATCGTTCACCGATTTGGCCTTGTAAATAATTAATATCTGCAATGATTTGAAGAAGATCGTTATCCACTTTCGCCAGATTCGTCCCCTTCCAAGTCGGGGCATATAAAATACTTTCCTTGGCATCGCTGATTTTCAAACCTAGAGTCCTTAGATAATCCTTATACTCCCCCGGATCCGTGTTCAGCGTCAAATCGATCCTTGGGTATCCTTCTTCTATAATTTCACCTTTATACAATCCATTTAACTTATAGCTATGTGTAAATATGTTGGTAGTATGGGCATTGGGGCTCAAAATGAAATCCGCACTTAAAAAGTTCCTAACGACGTTTTGAGAGACCGAAGGGTTACCGGGTATATCAAAGCCCATATTCTTAAGGGGCGTTCCATGCCAGGTATTGATGTAAATTTGATCGCCTTTAGGGATGAAAAAAGACTGGAATGTGGAGTTATTGATTAAATACTCACTTGTAGCCAACCATTTTAAATATTCCTTTGAATTACGTTGAACGAATTGAACATTCGGCATATCCCTATACTTCGCCATTACACCTGAGAGGACACTGAAATCCTGGATGGACCAAATGTGCATGAAATCTTGATAGTCTTGATTTTCCAGCATATATTTAAACATCGCGTATGGACTGTCAGTCATACTGTTTCCATCACGACTCTCATATAGAATTGTGTTTTTTTGCACGCTTAATTTCTCATAATACTTTGCATATCTATTTACACGCTGATGATTTTCCTTTAAAAAGAAATTGGCGATAGGCTGTTTAAGGAAATCGACTTTTCTTTTTATTACCTTCTTATTCACTAAATAGGCATCCCCTTTTATGGATTTATATTCACCATTCAAAATTATGTTAGCCTTTCATTAACCAAAAATAACAACTATGAATGATCAATAGTTGGAGATTTTTTAAAAATTACTCTATTAAATTCAAAGTTTTTTTGTCCACTGCCTTGTGCAGTTCGAGGATATTTTCCATTACTTTTATGATATCGTCCCTTAAATCAGGACGTTGCAGGGCAAATTCAATGGTCGTTTTCACAAAACCATCAACAACACCGACATCAAAGCGTTTTCCTTCAAAGTCATAAGCAAAGACTTTTTGGATTTCATTCAGTTTTTGGATGGCATCCGTTAACTGGATTTCACCGCCAGCTCCTGTTTCCTGCCTGGCCAGGAAATCGAATATTTCCGGAGTCAGGATGTATCTTCCCATGATGGCTAAATTGGAAGGTGCCGTTCCTTGTTTTGGTTTTTCGACAAAACGGTTCACTTCGTATCTTCTGCCTTCTTGCGTAAGAGGGTCAATGATGCCGTATCTATGTGTTTCGCTCTCATTTACCGGCTGAACACCAATGATTGACGAACCTGTCGCATCATATTCGTTGATTAATTGGCGTAGGGAGGGCACATCGCTTTCCACGATATCATCGCCTAATAGGACGGCAAAAGGCTCATCACCAATAAAATTACGTGCACACCAAACAGCATGTCCGAGTCCTCTCGGTTCTTTTTGCCTAATGTAGTGGATATTAGCTAAATTGGATGGGTATCGCACCTTCTCCAATAAATCGAATTTCCCTTTTTCACTCAAGTTATTCTCTAGTTCATAGGCATTATCAAAATGATCTTCTATCGCTCGTTTATTCTTTCCTGTGACGATGATTATATCTTCAATTCCCGCTTTCACGGCTTCTTCTATAATATATTGAATAGTTGGTTTATCGACTATTGGCAGCATTTCTTTAGGCATTGCCTTCGTTGCGGGCAAAAATCTAGTTCCCAATCCCGCTGCAGGAATAATCGCCTTTTTAACTTTTTTCATACTTTGTAACTCCTTCACATTAAGATAAATCTACAAAAAACACCATTTTTTTCTGAATCATCCTTTTTATAGTAACATAGACTTGTTTATTGTAAATATATTAACAGAAAAAATACCCTTCTTTTGTAAATGCAACCATAATTTTGACTACCATTCAATACAATATCCCGTTTTCTTCTTGAAAAAAATAAGGCCATTCCCCGATATTTCAGGAAAAGGCCTTATTTTTTTTTCACTATATGACCAATAGGTCCAAGGACCTGATTATTTAGGTCCACTTATCATTTCAGTCGATCTTAACAAGTCGTCTGCATCCGGATTTGTTGCAATCAACAGCCTACCTATAATTCATCCATTTCAACGTAAAAAAAGTGGACGTCACCACAAGGAGCGACGTCCACTAAATTATTCAGCTTCGGCAACAACGGTAAAGCGTTGGTTGATGTGCTTTGGAATTTCAATTTCATCAAGTACTGCAAGGGCAAAATCGGCATAACTTACATAGCTTTCACCCTTTGAATTTACAAGAAGATTGTCTTTTCCCAGTGTATACACACCTGTTCTTTTTCCTTGCGGATCAAAGAAGGCGGAAGGACTGATGAAAGCCCATTGGATGCCAGTGGCATTTTGTAAATCCCCAAGGTTCTTGGATTGATTATAGGCTGTTGCATAGTACTCTTTAGGGAACTCAGGCGTATCCAATACGCGGATTGTTTTTGCCTCGTCAACGAAAAGGCTTCCAGCTCCGCCAACAACGATCAGTTTAGTTTGAGGAGCACCCTTCATAGCCTCAATCAAGATTTTTCCTGCCTCGACATGCAGCTGTTCTTTCCCTGGAGCAGCGCCAAATGCATTCACCACCACATCGAAACCTTTAATATCTTCAGCTTTCAGATCGAATACGTCTTTTTCCAGTACGGAAACTCCTTGAACTTGGACTTTAGCTCCATCCCTGACAATGGCCGTAACATCATGTCCCCTAGTCAATGCTTCCTTTAAAATCAGACTTCCAGCTTTTCCGCTCGCACCAATAATGCCGATTTTCATTTTAAATTCCTCCTATATATTGTTATTGAAACTTTAATTGTAACTTAATCACTTACATGTAATAATATAAGTTACAGGTTGCTATTTTGTCAACTTTATTATTTAGAAGAGTTCGGAGATATATTCGAGTTTCGGAGGTATATCCGATTTATCGTCGATATATTTCTATTTCCGGAGATATATCCTGGTTTTTCGTCGATATATTGCAGATTTCGGAGATATATCCCAATTTTTCGTCGATATATTGCAAATTTTGGAGATATATCCTGTTATTTCGTCGATATATTGCAGATTTCGGAGATATATCCCGATTTTTCGTCGATATATTGCAATTTCCGAAGATATATCCTGTTATTTCGTTGATATATTCAATTTCCGGAGGTATATCCTGATTTTTCGTCGATATATTGCAATTTCCAGGGAAATATCCTGATTTTTCGTCGATATATATAAAAAAAGCACCATTCTTTTTAGAATGGTGCGCTTAAATTACATGCTGTTTTTCTTTTTCATTAGCAGTCCCATGCAGATAGTGATGAGAGTAAAAGCAATAAAGGCCAAAAACGGGATCGTGATGAATCCTAGCCAATTTATATACTCACCTGAGCAGGGAACACCGCTTTGGCACATTTCGAAATGCTTTAGTGCTGGGATTTTTTGCAGACTATAGTGATACCCTGACACCACCATGCCCAAAATCGATAATGGAAGGATGTATCGGTAAATTTTCAGGTCTTGCTCATAAAAGGCACGGCCCAATAAAATAACGAGCGGGTACATCAAGATCCTTTGATACCAACAAAAGGTACAGGGTACATAATGAAGAATCTCACTAAAGTAGAGACTTCCAGCAGTGGCGATGATCGATAGGATCCAAGAAAATAATAGTGGCTTGTTCATCACTATTTCTCCTTCGCTGCATCATCAACCATTTTCTCTAAATCATCAATTGTATTTCCTTCAAACTTCTTGCCATTGACAAATAAGGAAGGCGTCCCAGAAACGCCCAATTCGTCGGCCAAATCCATATCTTTGTTCCATTGATCCTCGGAATTACCGGCTTTAAAGGAGGAAACTACCTTTTTCACATCTTTGTCATTAGCGATTTCTTTCAATGTTTCTTCTAAGAATTTATCCGTAAACACATCTTCCTTTTCATATTTCAGGTCCTCTGGCTGCTTATCGTACAGAAGCTCATGGAATTTCCAAAAGGCATCATTTCCCAATTCCTGATAAACACTTTCCGCAAATTTAGCGGATCTGGTTGAATCGACGTTAATGAACGAATAATTCATGAAATAAAATTGCGCTTTTCCTGTATCAATCAATTCACTTTGTATAGAAGGAAAGAATTGCTCCTCGAATGTCTTACATACTGGACATTTATAATCACCAAATTCCACTATTTGGACAGGTGCTGATTTTTCACCTAAATAAGGCTGTGATTTATAATCGATTTCATTAACGGCTGTATCTTCGTCCTTCCCATTTGCCAAAAATATAAAGCCAATAATGATTACAGCGATTAACCCAATCATCCAAAACGTGAATGCAGAAGATTGTTTTTGATTACCCTTTTTTTTATTAGCCATCATATACCTCCATCACTTGTAGTTGTGTCGATATTTCTTCTCCAGCCATAGCGGCCGATTTCGGTTCCCCCTTCCTCTTGCTTTCACCTGTAACTGATTCATTTACACGTTATAATATAAGTTTCACCATGCTGGTTTGTCAATTACACATACTTTTTATTTTTGCCTTTGCAGAAACGGCGTTACTTGACAAGGATACGGTTAATGGATAAATATTATTCTTGCAGGCCATTATAACTTGTAACCACTTGAATTACACGTTAAATAATTTATACTATATAAGAATAGAGATTTTAAAGGAGAGAAAAAAGAGATGTCCATCAGTACCCGCTTTTCCGTAGGAATCCATATATTATCTCTTTTAGAAATAAACAAAGAAGGCGTTAACACTTCTGATTTTATTGCAAAAAGTGTAAACACCAACCCAGCCTTAATCCGAAAAATCACCGGCATGCTGAAGAATGCTGGTTTAGTGAACGTTCGTCCGGGTATCGCCGGAGCAACATTGGCCAAGGAATTATCGGATATCACTTTGCTTGATGTTTATCAGGCTGTCAACGTTGCCTCCGATAAAGAATTATTTGGAATCCATGAAAATCCTAATCCAGCATGCACTGTTGGAAGAAATATACAAGATACAATAGAACCCATCTTTTCAGTTGCGGAACTTGCCTTGGAAAAAGCATTGGGAGTGGTTACGATCGAGGATGTCGTTAGGGATATTATGGAAAAGGATAAAGCCAAATAGCAAAAAAACACATGAGTCTGACTCATGTGTTTTTTGCCGTTTTTCTTATTTATACTTAGGAACTTCAATCGTCAATTTATAGGAATCTAGTAAACTATACAAATTATAAATCTGTTTCACTTGTTTTGTTGCCCAGCCAATATCAGTCGCATACTGGTGTGAAGCATATCCATATTTCTCTGCAGCTGTTGGATTCCATCTCATTTTGTAAAGCGTGTCCTGTCCAGCAGAGATATATCCTTTGGAGATGAATTCGGCACCGCCTATGATGGCCGCCACCGGAGTGAACCAGCCAGCATTATAGGCGTATTGAGCGCCGCTGCTTAGCGCCGTTCCGTCAAATGCTCCCACTCCATACATATTATAGACCGTTTTCCCGTTAACCTTTACGCCAGTCGCTAACGGTGAAGTGCCATTCCCGGTCTCCAGCAAAGCATGTGAAATCAGGTAGATTTCATTGACCCCATATTTCTCCCCTGCCGCAGTGAAGGTTGCAGCTTGGCCTTGCAGAATCCCTTTACCTGAAAGGATTCTATTATTCACTTCAGAAACGTCCATGTTGGTGACTTGAGAGAGCTTGACGAATTGGAATGATTTTACTGGATCATTCACAAAATTATTCGGGTTTAGATTATATTCTATATCTTCCGGACTGGCATTTACCCATGTCTTGTTATAGTCCACCTCATACCAATAGTATCCGTCAGAGCCCTTTACCTTTGATTGAATATTCAATGATTGATTATTGCTGACAGGACCGACTACCCAATAATTAGATCCAGCTCCGCCTCTGACACGCCATCCGGTTCCTTTAACCGTACCTTTTGTAGAATTGATTAAAGTTAATCCATCTTCACGTATGTAGGTTTTATAATTTTTATCCGTTTGACCATTTACGGCCATTTGAATTTCAACCATCTTTTCCATCGTAAGATCATACTCTTTATCGATCCTGATTATCGATCCATTCGAACTTCCTGGACCTTCCGGTGCTTTGACCGTTAAATATTGCGTACTGACATATCCCGTTTTTCCATTTGCCGTGACTCTTGACCAGCCATTAGTTTCTGAATACACCGTTACGGCCGTATTGTTTACAAGCTTGGCTATAATTGAAGCGGAAGCTGATGCTTGTGACCGCATATTCAGACTGGAGCCATCATTCACATTTACATATTTAACTAACGTGCTTTCTTCTCCGTCCGGATTCAGCCCCGGTAAAGAACCAGGCTTCGTTGCTGATAGATATTGCGTACTGACATAACCTTCCCCGCCATACGCTTTAACTTTTGACCAGCCATTTGATTCCGAGATGACTTCTACCTCTACACCCCTTGCCAATTTCACAATGACGGAGGCACTTTCTGACGGCTTATTCCGCATATTCAGTGAACCCGAGCTGACATTTACATATTTCGTTGTCGTTTTTTCAGGTATGGATGGTTTGGAGTCCATTTCAGGTTTTGTCGTTGAGAGAAAGTTAGTACTAACATACCCTTCCATCCCATTGGCCTTGATCTTCGCCCAACCTTTGGATTCCGAATAGACCGTCACTTCCGTTCCTTTTGAAAGCTTTGCGACTATGCTCGCGCTTTCCGACCCGCTTTTTCTCATATTGAGCATTCCAGAGCTTACGTTTACATATTTCGTCGTCGTTTTTTCAGGCGTTACTGCCGTTGATCCCGTTCCTGGTTTTGTTGTCGATAGATATTTGGCACTGACATGTCCGTCTTTTCCATTTGCTTTGACTTTGGCCCAACCTTTGGATTCCGAATAGACCGTCACTTTCGTTCCTTTTGAAAGCTTTGCGACTATGTTCGCACTTTCCGACCCGCTTTTTCTCATATTGAGCGTTCCAGAGCTTACGTTTACATATTTCGTCGTCGTTTTTTCAGGCGTTACTGCCGTTGATTCCAATCCTGGCTTTGCCGTCGATAGATATTTGGTGCTGACATATCCGTCCTTTCCATTGGCTTTGACTTTCGCCCAGCCATTGGATTCCGAATAGACCGTCACTTTCGTTCCTTTTGAAAGGATGGCGACTATGCTTGCGGTAGTTTTTCCGCTTTTTCGCATATTGAGGGAACCCGTGACATATTTCGTTATCGTTTTTGCAGGTGTGGCTGACGTTGATCCCGATCCTGGCTTTGAAGCAGACAGATATTTGGCGCTGACATATCCATCCTTTCCATTGGCTTTGATTTTCGCCCAGCCATTAGCTTCCGAATAGACCGTCACTTTCGTCCCTTTTGAAAGGATGGCGACAATGCTTGCGGTAGCTTTTCCGCTTTTTCGCATATTGAGTGAACCTGTACTGACATTCACATATTTCGTTGTCGTTTTAACCGTTACCGCAGCTTTTGTTACCGTTCCTGGCTTCGTTGCCGATAGATACTTGGTACTGACATATCCTTCTTTTCCATTGGCTTTGATCTTCGCCCAGCCATTGGACTCCGAATACACCGTTACCTGTGTGCCTCTTGTCAGCTTTGCGACTATGCTGGCACTGTCTGTCCCGCTTTTCCGCATATTCAGTGAACCTGTGCTCAAATTCACATATTTCGTTGTCGTTTTAACCGTTACCGCAGCTTTTGTTACCGTTCCTGGCTTCGTTGCCGATAGATACTTGGTACTGACATATCCTTCTTTTCCATTGGCTTTGATCTTCGCCCAGCCTTTGGACTCCGAATACAACGTTACCTGTGTGCCCCTTGTCAGCTTCGCGACTATGCTGGCACTGTCTGTCCCGCTTTTCCGCATATTCAGTGAAGCTGTGCTCACATTCACATATTTCGTTGTCGTTTTAATGGTTAATGCAGTTTTCGTTAAAGTCTTTGGCTTCGTTGCCGATAAATACTTGGTACTGACATATCCATCTTTTCCATTGGCTTTGATCTTCGCCCAGCCTTTGGACTCCGAATACACCGTTACCTGTGTGCCGTTTGCCAGCTTTGCAACTATGCTTGCATTCTCCGTCCCGTTTTTTCTCATATTGAGCGAACCGGAACTTACATGTACAAACATGACGTCCTCAATACTGGCCTGGTCCGCATGTAGTGGAGCTGCAGATATTTTTTCTTCGAAAGCAACTGTAGACAACACTGCAAAACAGAAAGTTGGTAAAATTAATTTCTTCATCTCATTCTCCCTACTAAAGAATTATATTTTTAACATTTATTTAGATATCGGTTAAAATCGGTATAATAATATAGGCACATGTGCTCATTCGCTTAAAATATATCATATTCCTTTAGATCTACAGGGAGATAAAGCAGAATGTATCATAATAGTAAACTTATAGACATTTTAGTAATAATATAGAAATATTTGCAACGAAGGGTACCTGGCAAGCAAATGATGAATATAAAGTATATTGATATAATTACTTACCACTCAAATTAATGCTTATGAGACGAGCATCTTTCTTCATTTACTGAATATACATAAAGGGTGAGCACACGATCCTTATATTTGACGGATCTAGGCAATAACCTATATAATTACTGTATATAACTTATAAGAATCCTTCTGTTAAGGGGAGTAGCTATACAATAAAGTCGTCAGTACAGGATTGAATCCTCGGCTTTATTGGCAACTGATTTTAGTTGTTTGCAAGACCTTGCCGATTATTTGGTGAGGTCTTTTAATTTTTAAAAGACGGTATAACCAATAATCGGTTATACCGTCTTTTTTGATTCGAAAAATTGCACAATAGAGGTGAAAAGTATGCAGAACTATAATGAATTAGCTCAAAGCGTTAAGATTTCCGATGATAAAAAGCATATATTGCTTGATGCCGCCCCATCTTTATCACTTATCGGAAAAGGCCGCAGCGCATATGTATTCAAAATACATTCCACCAATAAGGCACTAAAAGTGTTTTTCCCGGATCATACTCATACAGCAAAAGTTGAAGCTGAAATATACAAAACCGTCCAATCCATCGAATACTATCCAACCCTATATGATGCGGGGATAAATTACCTGGTTATAGATCATATTGAAGGCAACACTCTTTTTGAATGTTTAACATTGGGAATCCCGATAACGGAAGAAAACATTGCGGAGATAGACCATGCCCTGCAATTGGCACGGAAAGAAGGGTTGAACCCTTCGGATATCCATTTACGAAACATTTTCATCACTTCCGAAAAAAAGGTGAAGATCATTGATGTTGCAAGGTTTAAGCAAGTGAAATCCTGCAATCAGTGGCACGACTTGAAAAGTGCTTTTCACCTTTTCTATTCGAAGTCATTTTTTCCGAAGAAGATCCCGAGTTTCATACTGAATTCCATTGCAGCGATTTATAAAAAGAGATTTCTGCCCATCTGATCAATGCTTAAAAAATCACATTGGAGGCACATATGAAAAAAATAATGACCATTGCTCTACTGTCCATCCTTACATTAAGCGGATGCTCAGCTTTAGAAGAAGTCAATTCATCATTGGAATATGCAGATAATGCGACGGAGTATGTAAATACCGTTAAGGATTTCGCCAATGAGGTGCCTGCATTGTCACAGGATGCCGTCACGAATGAAGAAGCAAGAGCAAATCTTGAAAAAGAACTGGAATTGATGAAAACGGAGATTGAAGAATTCAATGCAACGGAACCACCCCAAATCGCTGAAGGCATCCATGAAAAGATCGTCAGCTCGAATCAACAGCTTTCAGATGGAATTGAATTATATCTGAATAATATTGAAAATGGTCAATTTGACCCTAAGGCATTGGAAGATTCAGAGATAATGAAATCAATCGATAATATAACAGGATTGGCAAAACAAATTGAAGACTTGGGTAATTAAGCATCCTGCAATGAATAAAATGGAATCGCTTGAAACAAATTATTGACATGAAACCAAAAGGTTTTATATAATCAACAAAGCAAAACCAATTGGTTTCACATTTTCACTTAAAAAGGAGAATCAGTATGGAAAATCAACATACACTACAGGATATCAAGAAGACGGTCATTCTTGAAGCCCCCATCCAACAAGTTTGGGATACAGTTTCGACTGCAGAGGGCATAGCTTCATGGTTCATGCCAAATGATTTTCAACCGAAAGTGGGACATGAATTCCATGTGCAATCACCTTTTGGTCCATCTCCTTGTAAGGTAACGGAGTTAGATGCTCCTCATCGTCTTTCATTCAGTTGGGATACGGACGGTTGGTTCATTTCCTTCATTTTAAAAGAACTGGATGGCAAAACGGAGTTCACCCTTATTCATGGTGGTTGGAAAGAGCCTGAAACGATTCTTCCGAAACCGAATGAAAAAAGCTCAGTGATCCGCGATAGAATGGATCATGGCTGGGAACAGATCGTTCATGCGAAACTTAAAAAGGTTGTTGAGGGCTAAGTGTCCGCAGCAGAAAAGCATGATGTATTTCAGGCTATCGCCGACCCAACCCGCCGAAAGGTCCTGCAATTGCTTGCTGAAGGGGATTTACCCATTTCAGAAATCACTTCTCACTTTTCCATGAGCCGTACAGCGATTGCCAAGCATCTTCATATCCTTTCTGAAGCTGAATTGGTCAGTGGCCGGAAGGTAGGCAGAGAGAAACGCTTTCGGCTTCAGCCTGAACCTTTAGCGGAATTGAAACAGTGGCTTTCTTTTTACGATCAATTCTGGGATAACAAATTATCCATCCTTAAACATGTGATTGAAAATTCAGGGGAAAATGGATTGAAAGTCATCGATAAAGAAAAGGACACGGATGAACCATCTTAATGAAGAAAACCCCCGGCGCATTGCACCGGGGGTTTTTTTCATTAGTTTATGCATCCATCTCCACATTGTGTTCTTTCCGCTTCCTGATGACCATCGTTAGCAATAGCAGTAGATTGAAAACAATGATGCATCCAGTAAGGAAAACTATACTCGTTGTCAATGCATCCGCTCCAAGGCTCGTGCTCATCGCCTGACGGAAGCCCATGACAGAGTATGTCATTGGTATGAACGGGTGAACATGACTGAAGAAGTTATTGGTCAGTTCCACAGGGAACATTCCTCCGCTTGCACCTAACTGTAATACAAGGAATATCATCGCTAATAAACGACCCGGATTTCCAAATCCTACGGTCAAGAAGGTGACGATGAACATGAAGGTAAGGGAAGTCAGTATGGAAACCCCAATGAATTGCCCCATGTTCTCGACCTGTAAATCCATTCCCCAAATCATGATTGCATCCAACACTAATGCCGAAAGCGTCGCTTGGATAAACAGGACCGTAAATTTACTGAACCACCATGCCACTCCTGAAGTAGGCCTTGTAGAAGGCAAGCCTGTCGGGAATCCCATATTGAAGGCAATAGCTCCTACAAATAAGCCAAGAGACAATACATAAGGAGCCAGTGCATGACCATAATTCGGCACGTCACTGCTTTTTTGTTCTTTAACCTGTGTCGGTTCGGCAATCATGCTGTAATTATCATCGGTTGTTTTATTTTCACTTATTTCTTCTGCTCCATCACCGAGTTTTTCCGAAAGTTCGACCGTTCCATCTTTAAGTGAGGATATTCCATCACCCAATTTTCCGGAACCTTCAGCAAGTGCCGAGGAACCTTCATTGATCTTACCTGCCCCATCGGCAAGCTGGATGACTCCATTGCTTAAAGTAGGCAGATTGCTTGCCAATTGTTCAGTGCCTTTAACAAGTGCTGATGAGCCATCGTTCAAGGCAGCTGAGTTGGCATCCAGTTCATTGGCCCCACTCGCAAGTTTGCTTGCCCCTTCGCCAACTTGGCTAACACCGAACGCATACTTCTCAAGACCATTCCCAAAGGAGGTTGAACCTGCTTGAAGTTGTGAAACTCCATCAACCAACTGACCAGATCCTTCAGTTAGTTTTGATAGGCCATTATTCAACGAGGAACCGCCTTGTGCTAACTGGTTGATCCCCTTCACTAATTCTGGAGTCCGTTCATTTAAACTTTGTGTTGCCGCCGTTAATTGATTGCTGCCTTCAACAGCCTCATTCAAGCCGCCATCTAATTGGGTTGCACCAGGAATCAATTGTTCTTCAAGTGCGTTCCTAATTGCCGTATAGCCGTTTAACGCTGAAACGGCGTTTGGATTGACTTTATTCACCGCATTATTTAAATTGGCCACTTGTTCTGGAAGCTGGCCTAATCCATTCAATACAGGCATTACTTTATCCTTTAATTGCGTTGATAAGTCGGATACACTTGCAGCAAGAGTCGATGCGATTTGTTTTTGTGCTTCCGCTTGGTTTTGAAGTTCATTTTGAATGGCTCCGATCAATTCGGATTGTTGTTCGCCGGTCATGCTTTTGAATGCTTCCGTGCTTTGAACGGCATTGATCGTGCTCTGACCATTATTCGCAATGGTTGATTGTAGTTCCGTTAAGGCCGCTTGACTGTTATTGAGGTCTTCAGTAATGCCAGATACGGTACCGGACGCGCTGCTCCCTGCAGGAACAGCTTCTTGCAATTGATTCACACCGCTTTGAATGCTTGTCAGTCCTTGCTTAAGCTGACTCAGCTGTTCTTCTGCAGGCAATTGGCCATCCATTTTTTTCAGGCCGTCATTTAACGCCTGGCTTCCTACTGCAAGTTTATTGATTCCCTCATTTAAACTTTGCTGACCTGCTGCCAATTTTGGAATTCCTGTCGATTCGTCTGTCAGCTGGCTTGCATTTTGTGATAATTGATTCAATCCATCATTTAAATTCGCACTGCCTGTTTGCGCTTGTGCCAATCCCGTATTTAAAGTTTGGGCCCCTGGAACCACTTTGGCGATCCCAGTGGAAAGTTGGGATGAACCTTGTAAAAGTGCTTCACTATTATTAGTTAATTCCCCTGTGCCTGATGCAAGTTCGTCCGCACCCTTTTGCAACTGACCGACACCGGAAGTATATTGTGAAATTCCCTTATTTAATTCCGACGCGCCACTTTCAAGCTTGTTGGCTCCTTCCAAAAACTCGCCGACGCCAATTTGAAGTTTATTCGCCCCATCTTTAAAAGTTAATGTGCTTGAAGCCAATTTTTTCAGATTTTCCGTCACTTCTTTGTTTCCATCATGCAGTTTTTTAGCGCCGTCATCCAGTTTTGATGCCCCATCTGCTGCATCATTGAATCCATCTCCGATTTTATCAAGCTGGGAGAAAATCGCTTCCGCATATTCTTTTGTGACACTTTCGGCAATTTCCGTTTTCAAATTATTCGTTGCCTGTTTTCCGACCGTTTCTGAAACGAAACTGCGTCCAGGATTCACGTCATACGTCAAATTCATTTTTTTTGGCTTATCATCCATGACGGTTGCAGCATTTTTCGAAAAGTCCTCCGGAATGGTAACGACCATATAATATGTACCATCATCGAACCCTTTTTTCGCCGCTTTTTCCGTTACGAAATGCCATTCCAAATCATCATTGTCCTTTAATTGCTCGATTAGCTCATTTCCGACTGTTAAGGTTTTTCCCTCATATTCCGCCTTCACATCCTTATTCACGACTGCAACAGGCAATTTGCCTGTATTTCCGTATGGATTCCAAGCGGAACTAAGAAATAGCCCCCCATAAATAATCGGTACGAACAGTAAAACGATTGCGACACCGACCAGTTTTCGATTTGTAAGGAAAAGCTTCCATTCTTGTTTAAGCATGTTCACTTCTTTTCACCTTTCTTTTCACGCAGTACATCACTCAATGACGTTGAATTCCAATTAAGAGTCGGTATGTCCGTGGTCCCAAAGCTTTCTTTCAGCAAATCTGCCACTGTTTGGCTGGAAAAGAACTCTATCAAAAGTTGATCCGCCTGGGAAAACATCCGACGAAGGACGTCCATCCCCTTCTCTGCATAATCTCCATCTTTAAATGCTTTTTCTATAAGCCCCGTATCCGGAAACATCGAAATCGGGCCTTCCATCGCCTCGATAATTTCAAGGTTTTTAATCTTATCTACACTTTTGGCAAGAGTAAGGCCGCCGTTATTACCAGGAACGGAAGTGATTATCTGCTTAACGACCAGTTTCCTTATGATTTTTTTCAAATAAGAAGGAGACACCTCCAATCGTCTGCTGATCTCATTGGACGAAAGCGGTACATTTTTATCCTGGGTGGAGAGGATAACAATGATGCATATAGCTTGCTCGACCCCTTTTGTTAATTGCAAATCAGTTCACCTCTTTCAGTATGTATGTGGATGTTTGATATCCATAATGGATATTCAGTATCTATAATTAAAACCCGTTTCATCTTAGAAATCAAGTTAATTCTAGAAAAAATTCTAAAAAAAGGTGAACCCCTTATGACAGCTTAATAAGGGGTTCACCTTTCAAGGTTTTTTATAGGTCATTTAGAAATTCATTTACCGCTTCTGGAGTTTTAGCATTTGCACTGTGCAGATGTGCAACCTTTTCCCCATTCTTAAATACTAATAGTGATGGAATTCCCATTACCGTTTGCTCGTCAGAAATCTCAGGGAACTCGTCACGATCGATTGTAAACCACTGTTTGTCTTGATGTTCCTGAGTGATTTCATCGATGAACATGTCTAAACGTTTGCAGTCTGGACACCATGTAGTCGTAAAAATCCCGACCGTCAGTCCCTCTTGATTGATTTGTTCACGGTATTCTTGTTCAGTATTGATATTTTTCATGATCTTCTCCTCCGGGCTTTCTTATCATCATACTTTAATCCATGAATTAATGTACTCAAGGATTAATATATAATTAATTCCTTTACAGCACAAACGGTTCATCCTGGATCCATCAAACTCTTGTTCATCTTTAATTAAGTTACTTCATTTATTAATCAGTAATAAGATTAAATGGTGGTTTGGAGATACACCAACGGCAGGCAGTCCTGCTTCTGCGTTAGCTTTCATGATTGAATCGGTCGAATGAATTGTATTACCAAGATATCATTCCACTTTTTTCAATTCCATAAATCCTTTGCCATCCATTGAAATATCCAATTGCTGATTTATGACTATCGAAAGCGGAAAGATTTCCGACTCTTTATTCGAAAAAATCCACCGCCGTTTCCTTGGACCTAAAAGTAAAAACGAACCTGCTTCATGTTCCCCCATGAAATTCAATCCATCTTCACTTATTTCTTCACCATTCCTTACAGGTACACCATTACTGATCAACTGGTTTCCGAAAGCTCTGACTTCATCTGTCGTAATGTTGATTTCACTGATGCACAGGACGTTTTGAGCTGAAAAATACTTAGCCTCGGATTTGGGTGATACGGAATATCTCGATATGAACTCGACAATGTTGCCTGAAGGGTCTGTAAAATAAAAAGCATGTGCATCAGAATAGCTGAAATAAACTTCGTCATAATCATCTTCTCTAGTCAATTCCACTTTTGACTTGGCCCATGCTTTTGCCGAAGTAAATAAATTGGTCGGTATGTTCATGGCAAAATGATAAAAAGGCTTTTCTATGTGGTGATATTTTTTGATCTCAAGCACACTTTCCCCTGCCTTCACTTCAAATACATTATCAGTTTGTGATAGTAACTCAAATCCTAACACATCAACATAAAAATTCCTCATTTCATCCCATGCATGACTATACAAAGTGACCTTATTGATAATCAACGTTCAATCCCCCTTCCACCTAACAAATATTGTAAAGTAATCCTGCATTTGTGCAAACATTCCGTACTTTTCAAAACATATATTCTTTGACGCTGCCCATTTTTACTACAAATCGCCAACAGTTAGCGACAAGCCAACTCAAAAAAGGACCACCAAATTCGGTGGTCCCTCGTTTCAGCTCCATTGAGTCATTATTCCATCTTTAAAGGTTCATTCTTTAATTTTCAGCCCCAGCATGGTTGCAAAAACTATTGCTTGGTCCGGGGAAACTTCGCATCCATTTAAATCTTCCAGGGAAACGGTAAGCCTTTGGAATGTGGAACTGCTAATATCAATTCCTTTGAGCGGTGTCCGGGAAAAGTTCACTTCATTTAATCTGCATGTTTCGAACTTCACTTTGATGAATTTACACTCATAATAATCAGCACTTTCCAATGAGCAATGATCGAACTTCACTTGCTTTAAACTGGAATAACCAAAGGCACTTAAATTCAAGTTGCAATTCTCAAAGTAGACATTGCCTAAACTTGCATCAGACAGGTTAATGCCTAATAGTTTGGACTCTTTGAATTCCACCCGATGAATCGAGCCGCCCATGAAATCAGCATTCGTCAAATCGCAATGATCGAAAATGACATCCGTCAGCTCGATATTCCTGAAAGATACATCGCTGAATGTCACATTTTTAAAAACTACCTGTGATAATACGATTTTGTCCATCTTTTCTCTATCGATCGTACAATTGGTTATAAAACATGAATCCAGATAAGGCTCATCTTGATAATATATTTCCTGAAAGTTCGCTTGAGTTAAGTCCTGAGGGATCTTTGGCTGTTCAATTCTGATTTTGCCTGACATCTTATCACCTTTTCACTTTATTTCTTCAATCACTGGATAACTTTTTTCCAACTGCATCACACTTCTTTACCGGAAACGGTAGTTTATTTTTTATAGGTCTAAAACCGATAAGGGTCCACCTCCGGTAATATACTAACCGTAAGCTATATTTCAGTGAAGTTCAATCTAAGAATTTCGCGAAAATGACTATTATTTTTCGTTATTTTGTGGCATTTTCCATCAACATTTTGCAAAAATCGAGTAGGAGGAGGCGCCTAGCCTCCGACCTCTCACACCACCGTACGTACCGTTCGGTATACGGCGGTTCAGTTTAAGTCTGACGTAGTTTTGTATATCGTTCATATAGATTTACTAACCCTTGGTGGAGCCAATAAACATTATTAAGGATTTTGTCTAGAATAGGACTATGCGCTATGCGCCAATAACCCTTTCTGCTATTTCCCCATTCATATGCTTTTCCAAGTGGGACGCCTAATCCTTTGAGTTTCCTCACCCTCGTTCTTGGTAATTTCCATTGTTTCCATAGGCACATCCTGAGTCTTCTTCGAATCCATGAATCTAAATTCTTCAATACGTTCGGAGTATCAATGAGGGCGAAATACCCCATCCAACCTCTAAGGTATTGCTTTAACTTATTTATTCGGAGTTTCATGGGTATCGGTGATTTCCTCGAGGTCATTTCCCTGATTCGTTTCTTTACTCTCTTCACCGTTTGTTTAGCCAGTAGAACCTTCGGGTTCTTTGACTTCGTGAAACTAAAACCGAGAAACGTTCTGTTCCAAGGGCGATCATACTTCGACTTCTCGTAGTTGACCTTTAGCTTCAGATTATTTTCAATGAAGTTTGAGATATTTCCCATTGCACGTTTAGCGGCTTTTCGTGTCTTCACAAAGATAGTACTGTCATCCGCATACCTTACGAATCGAAGATTACGTTTCTCTAGTTCTTTATCTAAATCGTCTAACATGATATTAGATAATATAGGACTTAACGGACCTCCTTGCGGAGTTCCCTCCTCACTTTTATGAAAAAGTCCGCCTATCATAATGCCTGCTTGAAGGAATTTACGAATCAGTTTGAGAACTCGTTTATCTTCAATTTTCCGCTCTAACATTCCCATGAGCTTGTCATGATTCACTTTATCGAAGAACTTCTCCAAGTCCATATCCACTACCCATGTATAACCTTCGGTTATATAGGACTTTGCCTTTCGAACCGCCTGGTGCCCTTGTTTGTTAGGGCGAAACCCATAGCTATTCTCCGAAAAGGTTGAGTCATATATCTTGGTCAATATTTGGGCAATGGCTTGTTGAATGAAACGGTCTAGAACGGTTGGAATACCCAATAGCCGAACTCCGCCGTTTGGTTTCGGGATTTCGATACGACGGACGGGCTGCGGTTGATAGGTACCCTGTAAAAGGGCAGTTTTCATGTTGTACCATTCGGTTGCGAGGTGCGGTCTCAGGTTTTGAACCGGCATTCCATCTACACCATGGCTTCCCTTATTTCTTTCTACACGCTTCAATGCCTGTATTAAGTTTTCCCTCTCTAGTATCTGTTCCATTAACATCGTTGATATCCTTTCTACGTGGATAAATGGTCTATTTGTGCCTTTATCTGCTCCGCCCTTTTGAAGTTCCCCGTGTATTCACCACTTCTTCCCTCAAATAAGTTCCGTTAGGAATTGTTTGCTTCTTCGCAGATAACGAACGCCCAGTATTCATCCTCCTTAATCTGTTCGGTCCTTCCTTATCTTCTCGAGTAGACAAGTACTATGACCTCTGCTGACTTCTGATGATTCAGCTGTCCATCACTGGACAGGTTACCAAGTGTACTTGGCTGTCATCAGACCTCCCCGGGTAAGAGTGCAATCTTTCCCTCCATCTATCTGCTTCATTTACTCTGTACCACCTTCGGCAGTAAGGACTTTGTTTTGTTTCGCAAACTCATCCAATGATACCTAGCCTAATATGAAGTTCGTGTTCCTCAGACCGGAGGTTTGCCGCTTGCTTCCTTCAGATTCCACGTCGCCGTGGACACCCTTGCATTAAGCTAACCACTACTACTGCCTTCATGGTTCGGGACTTTCACCCTATAGATTGCACCCATGCCGGGCGCACGAAAAAGCTGCCACATCGGCAGCCTTGTAACATTAAATTTTAGTATGTAATCCTGTTGGCATCCGGAAATAATATAGCGCTGCACCTATTATGGCTATCACTCCGCATATTAGAAAATATACTTGAAAGATATTTCCTCCAACAGTCGGGGAATTGGATACAAAACCAGTTGAAAGCAGAAAAAGGACACCCAATCTCAACAAGAAAAGAGCCATTTTTTTAATATTACTTTTGAATAGGATATATCCCGTAAGTATGATTAAGTACGATGCGGCAAGGACCATAAGAAATGGAAATAACGGTTTGAATTTCGCGGCATACACGAAATGATCGAAATTCGAAATATCATCTGCATCCATCGCCTGACCATCATCTACTTGTGTGAAATGCGCGGAGTACTTCCATTCCCAAGGTCTATCCATAATTTCGCTGCCCTCATACCAGGTACAGAACGTAAAAACAATAAGGAAAAGTGCAGCGATAATCATTTGCAATAAATTGTTAAAAGTCAATATCATCTCCTCCAGCTGCCATTATACCAATAAATGGTTTGTGTTTAAATATGCCGGTTAAAGCAATATGTAAACAAACACTGTTTCCTGAATAATATAATCTAACCACTTTTAAGGGGCGTTTGAGATATGATCACTCATGGAGAGGACCTCCTTATTTCAGGAGCATGGTTACTTGGCATCGGCACACTTGTAGGTGCAATCGGGCAAACCCGGCAAACTTTAACGGGCACTAACCTCGGAAAAGATCTGGTCCTTAAAGGGAATGGCATTGAAGCCGTTGGAAATTCGCTGCAGGCAATCGGCCGTTCAAAAATGATGAACCCGGAAAATGAAAGTGTAGAAACCTATTTCATATTCGGTGCTTGGCTTGAGGCTATTGGCAATACGGCAAATGCAGTTGGAATAGATATGCAGTTGAGTGGTTCAGTGGAGGAGGGCACCAGAACGGATGCAATCGGCAGTGGAATCCAGGGCCTAGGTGCCGCTTTTGAAGCATTCGGGGCATCACTGACGGAGGAATCCCTTTCACGCTCTTTTGAGATCAAGGGAAATGGCCTCATTGCAGCCGGTTCTTTTTTGGAATCGATCGGAAATATTTTCATTTTAAATGAAAAACAACGAATGGGAGAACAAATTCTTTTACTAGGCAGCTGGACCCAAGTTTTCGGTGCATTTATATTGATCGATGCCTTTTCACTTGGCCCAGAACCCGAACAGCCCAAGAAAAGTAAAGATGGACATAACGGCCAATATAGCTATGCCAACTATTATATATGATGATTAAGGGGCCATCCAAGACCAATGGTCCTCTTTAAATTTGAAACATACAGAAGAAATATGACCGCTTTTGGCAGGTTTACTTGTGAGTTTACGCCTTTTACTCGTGAATTTCGTCGGTTTACTCGTGAATTTTCGCCGTTTACTCGTGAGTTTCGGCGTTTTACTTGTGAATTTCGTCGGTTTACTCGTGAATTTGGCCCGTTTACTCGTGAATTTCGGCATTTTACTCGTAAATGGGCGTTACTCATGAGTTTGGTTCTTTTAAGCACTTCAAATCCGAGTGGACAGAAAGGATTTATTTTGCTATTATAGTTACCGAGGGTAACAATTACTAAGGGTAACTATATATTATGTATAAGGGGTGTTTCTGATAGAGATTTATCAAAAGTTCTTTCAGCAATTTTTACTGCTGTACCGCCCGTTTGAAAATAATCTTAATATCCAGCTTGGTAAGCATGATTTACACAGGGCGCAATGGTCCATTTTACATTTCTTATTCAATTATGATTCGGCAACACTTGTAGAGCTTGCCAATTATCAAAGTGTGGAAAAACCCACGATTACGAGGACCATTGCCCGCTTGGAAGAGCTGGGGTATGTCGAGCATGTGCCCAGCAAAGATAAACGCGAGAAAAGAATGCGGCTTACGGAGCTTGGCAAAAAGATCTACAGCGAAGTCCGTGTGACAATCGATCGATACGAGCAGGATATCTTGAAAGGGATCACTGAGGAGGAACAACTTGCAGCCATACGTATCATGGGCGAAATAAGAAATAACATTATAAAGTAGGGAGATAATAACATGGATCAATCCAGAACCAGACTGTGGACGAAGGACTTTGTCATCGTTTCGTCCATCAATTTTTTCATAACATTAATCTTTTATTTACTGATGGTGACGCTTGCCATCTATGCTGTTAATGAATTGGATGCTTCTACAAGCGAAGCCGGACTCATATCGGGAATTTTTATTATCGGGACGTTAATCGGACGTCTGTTCATTGGCCGTTTCATTGATTCAATCGGCCGCAAGAAAACATTATTCATAGGTTTGATCTTTTTCACTTTGACAACACTTCTATATTTTGTCGACCTTGGAATTGGCTTCCTGCTTGTTAACCGCCTGATCCATGGGATGGCGATGGGGATGGCGAGTACTGCGACGGGAACGATCGTCGCCCAGATCATCCCGGCAACTCGAAAGGGAGAAGGCATCGGCTATTACAGCATGAGCGCGACACTTGCGACGGCAATCGGTCCTTTCATCGGTCTGTATATGGCTCAACATACAAGCTTCCAAGTGATTTTCAGTTTCTGCCTGGCATTAGGGGTGATCAGCTTGATTACTGCATTCTTCCTATATGTCCCGGCATTGAAAGTGACGGCAAAAGCTACGGAAAGCAAAGGATTCAAGCTTTCCAATTTCATTGAACCTAAGGCGCTGCCCATTTCAATCATTACTCTGTTATTGGCATTCTGTTATTCCAGCGTCCTTTCGTTCATCAGTTTCTATGCCATTGAAATCAATCTGGTCAATACAGCAAGCTTCTTCTTTGTCGTTTACGCAGTAGCTGTATTGTTATCACGTCCTTTCTCAGGACCGTTGATGGACCGGAAAGGCTCTAACTTCATTATGTATCCGGCGTTCATGCTTTTCGGGATCGGCTTGCTGCTTTTAAGTATCACAACCAATAGTTTCACTTTACTGGCTGCCGGTTTCCTCATCGGCCTTGGATTCGGTAATATGCAATCAAGCTCGCAGGCGATTGCCGTTAAACTGACACCGCCTCACCGAATGGGGATGGCAACGTCCACCTTCTTCATCATGCTTGATGCAGGACTTGGATTCGGCCCTTATATTCTGGGATTCATCATTCCGGTAACAGGTTATAGCACACTTTATGTCATCCTGGGCGTTTTGGTCATCGCAACCTCCGTCCTTTACTACTTCTTGCACGGCAAGAAGGAACGTGCAGCCAGAACGAACTTGGCTTCCATATAAATAAAAAGGGATATCCCATTGGGGGGATATCCCTTTTTGCTTTTTGAAACAGCTTCCATTTTATTTTATTTCCAAGTCATCGATAATAAGTCCAAAACCTTTGCTGTTCTTTTTATTTATGACTGTTTCACCTTTATATAAAGTCTTTCCAGTCTTTATATCTGCAATCAGAAGTTTGGCAGGCTTGTATGTTAAAACGTCTTGATCCACTTCGTTGCCTAATAGGAAGTACACACGCCCGTTTTTAAAGGCAGCGGTATATTGTTCTTCCTTATTAGCAGCCATATCAAGCTCCGTATCATTCGTTAACGTTTGACTGTTGAGGTCAAATGTTTTAATGCGATATTTTCCTGATTTCATTTCAACTGCATAAAGGTTTTTCCCGTCTGCATATCCTGATCTAGCCATGTCCAGGCTAAGCGATTCTTTTTTTACCGTTTCTAATTTTTCCGTTTCATAATTATAAGATAGCAACTTGCTTTCCTTTAGTTTTTCCTCAAATGGACCATCCTCATGATTTACCCCTTTAATTACCGAAATTAAAACCATGTTGTTTGGCTGGGATGGAGCAAGATCAATTGGCATCTCAAAATCAACTTGATTAGGGTAAGTAAAGGATTCAGATACAAGGGTTTTATCGCTCAAGACTTTTTTATTGGCTACATCGATCGTATATAGATGAACCTCTTTCGTTTGCTTCTCACTGTTGGAATTCACATCATTCATCGTTAAAACCTGTAGTTTTGAATGGACCAACTGCACATCCCTGACATCAGCATTCATGATTCTGTCTTGATTCGGAAGTTCAATTTGGAATGAAGTTTCCTCTTCGTCCTTCTTCTCCAGTAAACCGATATCAAACTTTGCTTCCATTTTCCCGTTATTCGTAAAATCGCTATTCACCCAAGCGTAAGCGAGAAAATCATCGTCTTCATATAAAGAACTAATGGAATCCTTGCCACGCATAAACGAACGATGTTCTTTTACTAATCTTTCAATTTTCTGATCTTGTCTTCCAGTTAAGTTCTCCAAGTAAGACCTTTCACTGGCATATGTGGTTGTATTGGATTCAATTGTTAAAGGTTCATAAAATTGACCATTATCAAGCGAAGCATTTATGATTACCGGATCAAGCTCTTTATCACTGCCTTCCAGTGTCTTGAACGTATACTTTGGAAGGCTGGAGGCGGAGGAAGCTACTTTGACATAATAGGTCCCGATGCTTAAGATGACAACCATTCCAATAATGATGCTGCATAAATAACGTTTCACCTTGTTCACTCTCCTTTAATAGTTGTTATACGGTAACGCGATTTTTCAATAACCAAGAACCAAGCCAAACCGATAATCCTGTCACGATGATTCCTAATGCGAGCAGCAGGCTAAATAATTCATTAGGATAGAAATAGAAATTCCCGATTTCCATTAAAACTGGAGCTAAAAACAACACAGCAGCGAGTCCGCAATATACCAAGCCCAAAATGATTCCTTTTATGCGGAAACTTCTTTCAAACATGATCGCCGTGAATAATATCGACATGATCATAAGACCAATGCCATAGGAAAGCAGGAATTGCGTGAACGTGCTGGGGATGATCAATGACAAAACTGGATTGGCTTTCGAGATAGTAGAAATTGACATTTCATTCAAGAGCGCTTCCGGCACATTTGAATTAAACAGGGCATTTTCCATAGGTAAAATGATGATTTGGAAAGCAATCAACCCTAATACCATCAGGAAGATGGCTGTTGCTTTTGAAAGGTAGATGGATAATCTGGATGTTGGTAACATCAATAGACGATAAATGAATGTATTCTTTCCAAACCAATCACGATACCAAATAAGGAAAATGTAAAAAATAAGGGCAACCGCACTCAGCGCTATCGGTCCTGCAAACAAAAGGGTATCTGCGATATGATTAAAATTAATGCCTCCATAATTGGTAATATAAGCGGCTTCCGATAGTTTTTCAGTTGAAATGATCTTCCTTGCATCATTAACAAGACTCCTCGTTACGAAGATCACTCCTGCAAATTGCGAAACCAAGGTGATCAACAATAAGCTAAGATAGATTTTACTGAAACGGTTGATTTCAAAGTTCACTAGTTTTATATATCGCATCATGATTGATACACCTCTCTCATTACATCGACTACCGATTTTCCTTCCTCTTCCCGCATTTCTTCTGTATTGAACTCTCTAAGCACTGTACCGTTATCCAATAAAATGACCTTATCGATCAAATGTTCAATATCACCGATTTCATGGGTCGTGATGATGACTCCCCTATCTTCAATAAGGTGGCTCGCAAAGACATCGGCAATTTGCTCGCGGCTAAACATATCGATTCCCGAGAATGGTTCGTCCATCAGTACATAATCGACGTCAAGGGACAGACCAAGCATCAGGTTGAGCTTAGCTGTGTTCCCTTTTGACAGTTCCGAAATGCGACTCTCCTCTTTAAGCTTGAAAAACCCCATCAGTTGGTTCGCTCTTTCCGGATTCCAGGACGTATAGAAATCCGACATGAAAACCATGGCCTGTTTAATGGTCATTTGCGGAAGCATGGTCGGTGCGTCCGGAATGAAGGTGATTTTTTCATAACTGTCCTTAGTCATCTTTTGTTCATCGATCAGGATTTCACCTTTATATGGCGTCAATCCCATGATCGCTTTGAGTGTAGTCGTTTTACCGACACCATTTATCCCGATCAGGCAAGTGACTTCCCCTTTATTGGCTGTAAATGAAACACTATCCAAGATCTTTTTCCGGCCATAATTCTTGGAGATCTTTTTTACTTCTATCATTTTTCTTCCTCCTCCCTTTTTTCTTCCGAGTATTTTTCTTTAACCACACGAAGCAATTCATCGACTGGTACATCAATCGGACGAATCGCGTCGACAAACGTATCGACGGCTGCCAAAATCAATTCCTGCCTCACAGCCAGTAAAATCGTTTCATTCGTCGTGATTTGACTGGGGAAATTTCGTTCAGTATGAATCAAACCCTGTTCCTCCATTTCTTTATACGCTTTTTGAGCGGTATTAGGATTTATGTTCAGTGTAGCCGCCAGTTCTCTTCGGGAGGGAATTTCCTGTCCAGCCACGAATTTTCCTATGGCTATTTGTTCTTTAAAATGCCTAACGACTTGCAGATATACCGGTTCCCGGGTATTTACGTTCATTAAAACCACCCCCTATTTATTTAAAAAAAGTCTGATATGCATAGATTCTTACGTGTATGTACTAAGTGGTTCATACACCTTATAGATGTACTATACCCGTAATACACTTAAACTGTCAATAATGAATTTCAACAAAATGAAAACCCCGAATGCGCAGTGCAGTCGGGGTTTTATAAAGGAGATGCTAATAGCTCATTCAAATAGATGATGAAGCAGCCGATCTTTATCTTCAAAAAATTGTTTCATTAACAGATAGTGATTGGACTCCTCTAAAGTCACCTCACTTATTCCTTCATCCGAAATTTGAAGGATTTTAGCATCCGGGTAGGCCATGATGATCGGTGAATGGGTGGAAATGATGAATTGGGATCCTTGTTGAACAAGTTCATTTATCCTGGCCAGCATCGATATTTGTCTCAATGGTGACAAAGCAGCTTCAGGCTCATCGAGGATATACAATCCATTGCCTTGAAATCGTTCTACAAAAGCTGAAAAAAACGATTCCCCATGAGATTGCTGGTGAAGTGATTTTCCACCGAAGGAATCGATGATTTTCGAACCGAACGATGCCTCCCTGTCCAATTCCTCTATATTCGTAGCTAAATTATAGAAGGTCTCCGCCCTAAAGAAAAAATGATCCCTCGGTTTGTACACGCCTTTTTTCAAACGGAGATATTCGTCCAAATTGGAATGGGAATCATAATTGGAAAAATTGAAATTCAACGTTCCGCCTTCCGGATTGAAGCCATACGCAATCGCAATGCCTTCAAGCAAGGTGGACTTTCCCATTCCATTTTCCCCGATAACATAGGTAACACTGGGATGAAAAACCATCTCTTGAAGGTGCTTGATAACCGGCAGGTCAAGGGGGAAATGGTCATATGAGGATATTCGGTCTCTATTTAGGTAGATGCCCCTGATGTATTGTGAATCATAATCTAGTTTCATTTGTAATCACCTTCTGTAGAATATATTTAGAGCGTTGAAATGTCCTTCTTACATTCCACTGCAAACCATGACGTCATTGATTAGCCAAAATTGATAGATTGATAATGTTTGATTCTAAATGACAGCCCACTTTGGATGCAATTCAAATAAACTTCCTGTATTACCTCCCGATTCCTTTATCAGGGCAGCCAATTCCTTATCCACATACCGTTGATGTGAATATTCATTGTCCCATAATGAAGCGACCAGGTATCTCCCGGATTTCCCTTTTCCGATTGCACCAGACAGCATGCCCGATGTCATCCCTTTGTTCCATATGTCCCTTTGCACCTGCTCAAATCCGGCTTGTTTATCATTTTCAACAGAACAGTCAGCCACTCGAAGTAATTTTCCCTTGCCAAAAAAATCCTTAATGTCAGTAGTTCCTATATTGAATATTTTCCCGTAGATATCGACAGAAATATTTGTATATGTACTACCTTGGTCACTTTTGGCGAATATTTCATCATGCTGATGCTGCATGAAACTTTGATAAGAATGAAGATCTTTCCAAACGGAGAGAATGCCGGCTTCATAGGGTTCATTTGCATTCCACCCTCCGATTTGTCCCATGAAACCAGCACAATGGCGCAATTCCCCCCATCCCTCTTGTGCTTTTGAGAATGAACGCTTGTTTTCCTCATTCACTTGGCATTTAATCCACTTCATTAACATGATTATCCCCCTCATTCAAGGACGCCGCCCAATGTTTCGCTTTTTCGTCACTCTCTTTTATGAAATCATTTTTCCCATTTACATATCCGTTGATATCATCTGGGAATTCCGCTGCCAAGCGCTGCTTCAGCCTGCTGTACTTTTGTGCTTCATCAGGGTGTGCCAGCAAATAATCCCGAAAAGTGAGGTGTCTGGCTATTTCGTCATGTCCTTTTTGAAACATGTGAATATGGTGAGTCCTCTCATCCCCGCCTTTACAGAAAAACCGCCGTCCAGCGATTCCGTTTTCCCCCCTGGCATCATACCCTTTTTCTTCCATCTCTTTATTGAAATCAGCGACACATTCCACATCTTTTACCACTGCCAAAATATCTATTACTGGCTTGGCATGGATGGCCGGAATGGCCGTACTGCCAATATGGTATAACTTTATCAATTCAGGCCCGAAAATATCCTGTAATTTTTGGCATTCATCATGAAATAGCTTGGACCATTCTGTCCTATATGGTACGACTTCGACCTTTCTCATGAAAGCCTCCTTGATAGGAATTGGCATTTACATCCCTTTTTTATTTCCTTATTTTAACATCAATGTGCCTGTATCACAAAAAAAGCAGCCGGGATAATAAACCCAGTTGCTTTTTAGGTAACGCTTACATTTCATTTGTTTTACTTCGCTTTTTGGATGGGAGTCACAGTTGGATCTTTCAAAATAGTTGGTTTCATGCCTCTTCGCTGCGGAATCCCTCTTTCTTCTTGTTTCTTTGCAACCCACATCGTCAGCATGGGTGTTAGAATTGCTGTCACCAATACACTCGTCGCGATGATTGCTGTTGCCGATTCTGCTACAGGAGCAAATTGCGGGTTTAATTCGGCAATAATGAAAGGCACTGCAACTGCGGCCCCAGCTGTTGAGGATGCTGCGACCCCGGCAACACCATCCGAGCCTGTAACGTAGCGGTCCAGTAGATATAAGACACCCCCGGAAAGGAAGACGACGGCAACCCCCATTAAAATGCCCATGAATCCGGATTTTATGATCATGCCAAAATCCAGCCCGAAACCTAGAGCTAGTGCGAAGAACGGGATAAGGACCGGTACGGCCTGTCCAAAGAATTCCCGGCATTCTTTATCGATATTACCTACAATCATACCGACTGCAAATGGAATCAAAGTGGAGACGATCGTTTGCCATGGAAACGTTGCAAGGCCCCCAACACCGAGGATGATCATCGTGAAGAACGGTCCGCTTTCAATACTGATGAACGGGAATGCAGCAGCATCTTCCGTTCTGCCCAATTTTGTCATGAGTGCGGTATAAAGACCGCCATTCGTTTCATTAAAAGCTGCTATCAGCACTAAGACCGAAAGACCGGAAAAGAGACCAGTTTGAATCCCGTTCTCTGGAAGCAGCAAAGCTGCCCCATATCCTAATAATGCCGCAAATACAACTTTACCGATAAGCAATGTGAATCCTTTTCTTGCGATATACCCGGATTGCTTAACATCTATCGTAGCCCCGACACAAAAGAAAAAAACGGCTAATATCGATGCGGTACCTGTTAGCATCGCACCTGTGAATCCGCCAAAGAAGGTTGCTGTGTCAGGAAAAACAGTATGTATCAAAGCACCTATGAACAAAGGGACAACCATCATGCCACCAGGGATTTTTTCTATTCCGGCTTTTATTCTCATCACAATCTCTCCACTTCATTATCAAATTTATGATTATTTGTAATTGGAAGTCTAGTTGTGGAGTTAACTGGCTGCTGTTATCGATCATTCAACGTTTAAAAGTTTGTTCTGACTTTCAATAAAGTCCTGTAATTGTTTCCGGCTGGGCATACCATCCATATCACCAGGAGACATGACTTGCAGGGCGCCAATCGCATTACCCCGAGTAACGGTTTCCATCGTGGATATACCTTCAAGCAAGCCGCTGATCACCCCGACGGCAAAACCATCGCCGGCCCCTACTGTATCAATGACTTTTTCGGGTACAAATCCTTTAATATACCCTTCTTCATTCGCACTTTTGTAATAGGCTCCCTCTGCTCCAAGCTTGATGACGATCATTTTAACTCCTTTGTTCAAATAAAATCCGGCCACCTCCTCAGGTGTTTGGAGTCCTGTTAAAACTTCCGCTTCAGACATGCCTGGAAGAAAGAAATCACAAATGTAAGCAAGCTGATTTATGCAATCCACCATTTTTTGTTTGTCCGGCCATAGGTTAGGCCGTAAATTCGGGTCAAAAGAGACGGTTTTTCCTTGATTCTTCATAAATTTCATGGCAGCAACCGTAAATTCATGGCAGCTTTCAGATAGTGCGGATGGGATACCTGTTGCATGCAGATGTTTAGCTTGCTGAAAATATTCTTCTGAGAAGTCGTCAATTTCCAGAGTGGAAGCTGCTGAATTTTTCCTGAAATATTCCACTTCCGGGTCTCCGTCTAGCACTTTAGACTTGATTAGCATTCCTGTCGGGTGATCACTTGTAAAACGGATACCTGTCGTGTCGACTTTTTCTTTATTCAATTCTCCGATGATGAACTTACCGAAACTGTCGTTGCCAAGTTTCGTCATATAAGCAACATTTAAATCAAGACGTGCCAATCCGCAGGCTACGTTTGATTCTGCCCCCGCAATCGCTCGGGAAAAGGATTTAGCCTCATGTAAAGGCTCTACTTCATTTGCATAAAACATGGTCATCGGTTCCCCAAAGGTGATCACATCTAAATCTTTCATTCATAATTCCCCCTGAAAAAGGTGTATTTCGGTTTAGTAAACCTTAATTACAAGAAAGCGCTTTCTTTTTAATAAAGTCAGATTACCATATAAACCAGTTTTTAACAATACTAATCTTTAGATTTTTATTTTGCATAAAAACATAGTTTCAATCTCTTATTTCATGCAGATCAACCTACTAAAATTTTCTATTATCATTGACTATTTGGAAAATATTATATATATTTTTAATATTGATAGCGCTAACATTTTGAAAATTCATGATAAACCGTTTTACTAAATAGGAGGTTATTTATATGCATATGGAAAAACGTTATTCCATTCATCCGTCACAAGCCAAACACTTTGATACAAGTGAAATCCGCAAAAACTTTTTAGTGGAAAATTTATTTCTCGATGATGACGTTTCTTTATGCTATTCCCTTGATGACAGAATCATCATAGGAGGAATCAAACCTGTTTCTAAAGAGGTTAAGCTTGAGGGCCATGATTTCATAAAAGCTGATTATTTTCTTCAGCGAAGAGAATTAGGGGTATTCAATATAGGTGGATCAGGGAAAATCTCAGTTGATGGAGAAGTATATACCCTTCAAAATCGGGATTGTCTATATATAGGATTAGGCTGTAAAGAGCTGATATTCACTAGTGATTCAGACTCCGAGCCCTCCAAATTTTATTTAGCCTCTGCTCCAGCACATAAAAATTACCCCGTTCAACACGTAGCATTCAAGGAAGTGCAAGGTGATGAAATGGGGTCACAGGAAACGGCAAATAAGCGGACGATTCGCAGAATGATTCATGAAAATGGGATCCAAAGCTGCCAACTGTGTATGGGAATGACTGAATTGGCTCCAGGAAATGTCTGGAACTCCATGCCTCCTCATGTTCATGACCGCAGAGTGGAAGTTTATATGTATTTTGACTTGGCAGAAGATGCGATTTTGTTCCACATGATGGGCGAACCCGATGAAACAAGGCATATTGTCATGAAAAATGAACAAGCTGTCATTTCACCTCCTTGGTCCATACATTGTGGTTCCGCTACAAGCAACTACACATTTATTTGGGCAATGGCTGGAGAGAATTATACATATGAGGATATGGATGCCTTTCCTATTTCAGATATGAAGTAACAGGCTATGAGTGGTTTACTAATCCATATGGGGATGGAGGAAACAAGATGAGTTTACTGGATTTTTCAATGGACTTTTTCAGTTTAAAAGGGAAAGTTGCCATCGTAACAGGAGGAAATACTGGATTGGGCCAAGGATATGCGGTTGCATTAGCAAAAGCGGGTGCAGATGTTTTTATCGTTGCCCATGGTGATAATTGGCAGGAAACAAAGGATTTAATCGAAACGACCGGCCAAAAAGCAGTCTTTTATCAAGCCGAACTTACGAATAAGGAAAGCCTTAAAGGTGTTGTAAAAGGCTGTCTTGATGCATACGGGAAAATCGATATCCTTGTTAATAACGCAGGAACGATTCGTCGTGCTCCTTTATTGGAATATAAAGACGAAGATTGGAATGCAGTAATGGACATTAACCTTAATTCCTTGTATTTTCTTAGTCAGCTCGTTGCCAAAGAAATGGTTGAACAAGGCAGCGGAAAAATCATAAATATCGCTTCGATGCTCACATTCCAAGGAGGCAAGTTCGTTCCCGCATATACTGCGAGTAAACATGGCGTTGCCGGGCTGACTAAAGCCTTCGCTAATGAATTGGCGTCTAAAAACATTCAAATTAACGCGATTGCCCCAGGTTATATTGAAACGGCCAATACTGCCGCGCTTCGTGCAGATGAGTCAAGAAACAAAGACATTCTCTCAAGGATCCCGGCTGAAAAATGGGGAACGCCCTTTGATGTGATGGGAACCGTCGTTTTTCTCGCAAGCAAGGCCTCTGATTATATGAATGGCCATATCCTCGCTGTTGATGGAGGCTGGCTCGTTCGTTAATCCGGTGATTAAGAATTGTAAATTAATAGTTTAAGGTTAACACCCTTAGCCAAAGTGCTTAGGGTGTTTCTTACATCCAATGTTTAACAAAATCATCTAACTGGCGTTGGAATCGTAATGCTCCTTTGTTATGATGAAGGTATCCCGTTCTATTTCAAGAAATAATATCCTTTAGGAGAACATCATGAAAAAAAAGAAAACTACCATATCAGATGTTGCTGAGAAGGCCGGTGTTTCCAAAAGTACGGTTTCTCAATATATTAACCAACGTTTTCGCTATATGAGCGCTGAAACAAAAGACAGAATCGAGCAAGTCATCCAAGAACTTGATTTTCGGCCCAATGATAATGCCAGGAATTTAAAAGTGAAAAAAACAAAAGTCATAGGCATACTCGTAGCAAATATTTTACATACTCTATCCACCGAAATCATTCGTACCGTAGAAGAACAGCTTCAGCAGCATGGCATGAAGGTATTCATATGTGACTCTGCCGATGATCCGGAGAAAGAAAAGGAATACCTTGATTTGCTGGTATCTACTCAAGTAGATGGAATCATAATCTTTCCGGTAGGAAATGATTTTAAAGTCTATAATTACTTGATCGATCATTCAATTCCTATGGTATTCGTTGATCGATTAGTTGATGGAGTTACATCTGATTCCGTCCTATTGGACAATCATGCTGCCATCTTTTTAGCTGTTTCCATGCTGGCTGAAAAAGGCCACGAAAATATTGCGTTTTTAACCCTGCCGATCGATATCCCGATCACACCGAGGTTGGAGAGAATCGAAGGATTTAAAAAAGCGATGGCATCTCATAAATTGGAAGTCAGGGAAGATGATATTCATTCTTTACCCAGAAACCAAATTCAAGAAAAATTGGCCCAGATATTCGATGCAGAAAAACCTCCAACAGCCATAGTGGCAGGAAATGATTTAGTGTTACGTGAAATCCTTAGCTATTTGAAAAAGCAAAAAATCTCGATTCCCGGAGAAGTGGCCATTGTCAGCATTGATGATGTCGCTTATACGGAGTTTTATGAACCATCCATCACAACAATTGGACAACCCATACAGCAAATGGGAATTAAAACAGCAGAGTTATTATTGAACCGGATAACTAATTTGGATCAGACCCCGTACATTACTTACCGGTTTGCCCCCGAACTTATTGTACGAAATTCATGCTAATGCTCATACAAAAACGGCAGTTTAAATTCACTGCCGTTATCATTTCCCTTCAGAACAGCTAACCGTTGGAATTTCATTTTCTTTCAGGTAATTTACCGAAACACGGCTAAAACTCACACCTTGGAAGTCACCCACCATTTGCTGATTCTATGACATTTAATATAAATGGTGCTTTCGCTTTCGTGTATCCCACTATATCTGCAGGATGCTTTTGAGCTAAGGATAATTTTAATTCCTGATATTGTCTTCGTACGTCAGGATGGCTTATTAGATAGTCCCTGAATGAAAGTTGATTCTTCCATTGTTCACTTCCGTATTTATAGATATGCAAATGGTGTGTTCCCGCTCTCCATTGACCTTTTCTAAAAAAACGCCTTTCGGGAAACTCCTTATGCAGGACAAATTCATACCCAATCGATTTCAAGGGTTCAATGAACTTGTCAGCTTCATCTAAATGATGGACGCCAGCCATGATGTCCAAAATCGGTTTTGCTCCCAAGCCTTTGACGGACGTACTTCCAATATGCTCAACCCAAAGTGAATAGTTCTTTAATGCCTCCATTATCCTCGCTTTTTCGTGTTGAAATTCCCTGACCCAATCAGGATTATAATCCTCGATCTTCACTGTTTTTTCCATATAATCACTCAACCTTCCATTAAATGGTATTGTCAGCCATCATTTTTCATCATGTGACCATTTGACGAAAGGATCTTGCGCGCTCGGCTCATGATAGGTTCCGACATACACTTTTTCTTTTCCCGTTATTTTATTCGTTCGGATGACTGTATATCTTCCTTTATCATAATTTTTGGTAAGATAATATTTCCGGTATGAAAACCCTTTTTCCGGACCGGTTAATTTTTCTTTAAATTTATAATCAAGCGGCTTGTTCAAGCTCTCTTTCACTACACTTTTAATATTCAGCGGCGTGCCCTCAAGCTTAACATCACCTCGGAAATCGCCGTTCCTGTTCTCGGTTTTCCCTGAAGGGACGGAAGCGATTTCAATCGTATCCTGGATTTGTTCCGAGAATGTTTTTGTGACACTGTATGAATAAAAGATGTTCATGGAACTTATATTATCTTTCATTTTGCCAGCAAATTCCGGCAGGGCAAAATTCAATAAAAAGGTGATCGATATACATACGATTAATAAGGTAAGTGAAATTTTCTTCATATTTCCTCTTTCTCAACTATGTATTCTTGTAATTCAACTTGTTCATTTTCCTTTGGAACAATCCCAAATTTAGCGATTAATAGAATGGCAAGAAAACTGAAACAGCAAAAACTAGTATTATCACTTGTAATAAATGAAGCCGGTATAATACGGGATGCCAATAATGAGTTCAAAATATAAGAAAAAAGAAAACCTGAATAAGATAGGCAAACCAGATCGTTTCCAATCAGTTTCCGCTTGTAATGTGCATACTCCGTTTTATTTCCCTTCCTGATATTGACACATTGTCTAAATTGCCTTATGAGACCGTATGTGAAACCAATAATTAACATGACTGCAATGAGAAAATCAATTATTGCTTCCTCCACTTTTTACTCCTCCTTGGTAAATTAGCTCTAAATAACTTGTAAAATATTACATTAAAATCATCATATACCATTTATGATAAAATAATAAATATTTCCTGCGTTTTTATATTGGAGTTGTATCATAAAATTTTCGTGAAAATTGTATGATCGTTATTTATGGTTCTATATCTATTAATCCTTACAAAGCTCATTTTATTTAAAACCTTCTCGATAACCGAAGTGAGTGGTCATATTAGTTTTTCCCATGGCCCCTATTGGGGGTCCCATAACTTCATCCCTTTTAAAACCATTGCCCATTACCTGTTCTTAGCGGATGTTAACCCATCGATCCGGATTGAAAATATAGCGGGGAATATCATCGGCTTTGTACCATTCGGCTTGATGCTTCCCTTACTGTCAAAAAGGTTTTCCCAACTCAAATCGATCTTGATTGCAACATTCTGCCTTAGTTTCACCTATGAGATTCTTCAGCTTTTATTTGAATTAGGAAGTTTTGATACCGATGATTTGATCCTGAATACTCTCGGCGGGGTTATAGGATACCTGCCTATTAAACTGTTTTTCATCGTTTTCAAAAAGAATGGTACCATTCGCAGTCAAGCCAAAGGACAGTAATGTGCTGTCCTTCTTTTGTCACAAAACCTCTTTACGCAGCGATCGAAAGACGAATACATGCATGTCCTTATTCTTACGTGTAAAGCGAGAAGAGGTTTCAATAAAAAGGAAAATATACCTAATATTACTGCGGATGAATAAAAAAAGACCACCAGATTGGTGGTTAGAGTTTGTGGACAAATTCGAACAAATCGAGTTTGCCTACATTTTTTTATGGCTTGTACAATGAACGTCGATTTCCACTCCAGGCACTCGCTTTCCGCGGGCGGTCGGGGAGCCTCCTCGGCTTTCGCCTGCGGGGTCTCCCCTAGACGCGCTTTTCCCGCAGGAGTCTCGTACCTTCCGTTCCAATCAACTTTGTTATTACATTTAAATAAAAACCATACCTGATGAGTTGAAGGTGTTAGTTTGGGAACATCAGTTGATGAAAGATATGTTTTCCGAACCCCTTTAGTCTACTAACTGAGTCCTCCAGATTAGTGGTTAGAGACTGTAGACAAATTCGAAGAAATCGATTTTTGCCTACAGTTTTTTATGGCTTGTACAATGAACGTCGATTTCCACTGCAGGCACTCGCTTTCCGCGGGCGGTCGGGGAGCCTCCTCGGCTTTCGCCTGCGGGGTCTCCCCTAGACGCGCTTTTCTAAGCAGGAGTCTCGTACCTTCCGTTCCAATCAACTTTGTTATAACATTTAGTTAGAAACCATACCTGATGGTTGAGGGTGTTAGCTTGGGAACTTCATTTGATGAAAGATATATTTTCCGAACCCCTTTTGTCTACAGCGGTTATTTCAAATTCTTAAATCCGTATTTTTCAAAGATTTTCATGGAGGCTTCCGTTTGGAGATAGTCATAGAATAGCTTGGCTTCCTTGGCATGATCCAGGTCATTGATCATACCGACGGGATATATGATCGGATCATGTAAATCTGCCTGGGCTGTTGCAATGATTTCAACTTTTGATGAATTGAGCGCGTCCGTTTTATAGACGAGGCCTGCGTCCACGTTCCCCGTTTCCACATATGTAAGCACTTGCCGGACATCCTTGGCATATACCAATCGATCTTCAACCTCTTTAAAGAGGTTCATGTTTTCCAAAGTTTGTTTCGCATACTGCCCTGCCGGCACAGACTCTGGAGTGCCGATCGAAATTTTTGCGGCCTTAGTGAGGTCTTCCAGTGATCCGATTCCCTTTTTGGAATCCTTTGGCACCACCAGCACCAGCTCATTGCCGACTAAATCGATTCCGTTTTTCTCTTCAATAAGACCCTCTTCCACTAATTTATCAAATTTATCTTCTGCAGCTGAGAAAAACAGGTCAACAGGTGCTCCTTGTGATATCTGCTGCTGAAGCGCTCCAGAGGCTCCAAAGTTATAATGGACTTTCACATTTGCATTTTCTTTTTCAAAAGACTTCTTTATATCATTTAAGGAATCTTGCAAACTTGCAGCTGCCGAAATCGTCAGTTCCACTTTCTCGTCAGCCTGTTGCGCCTGCTTTCCTGCATCTTTTCCTTCATCACTTGAACACCCTGCCCCCGCTATCACAAGCATCATGATCGAAAAAATCATAAGGTATATTTTCTTCAAAATCCCTCTTCCTTCCTCATTAGTTATAATTAGTTATATCTAATTATAACTAGTATAAGACGTATAAAAGGTTTTAATCAATGCCCTTTTTGCTGTGAATTTACTTTTTTAAGGACTCTAAGATACAATAAGGAACGGAGGGATGCACATGTCAAAAGAGCTTTCCTATACGATCGAGGAAGTGTCACAGCTTTTAAAGGTATCTAAATTGACAATTTATGATCTTGTTAAAAAAGGGGAACTCCCAGTATTCCGTGTGGGAAGGCAGATGAGAATGGATGCAACAGACTTGGAGCTGTATATTAATAACCATAAGTCCAGTACATCCCCCGTTGCCGAACCCCCTGGAAACGAAGTGAAGGATTCCCTTACCCTTGTCATAAGCGGGCAAGACATGGTGTTAGATATACTGGGGCAGCACATTCAGAAGCACTCCAGCTATAAAACACTGCGATCTAACACAGGAAGTCTAAGCGGTCTTATATCCATGTACAATGGGGATTCCGACATCGTTAGTTTGCATATGTTCGATGGAGATACTGGGGAATATAATCTTCCTTATATAAAAAAAATTTTGGTCGGTTATCCTTATATTTTACTTAATCTAGTTTCAAGGAAAGCTGGTTTGTATGTTAAAAAGGGAAATCCCTTCGGCCTCACCAATTGGACTGATTTAAAACATAAAGACTTGGCCATCATCAATCGGGAAAGAGGATCGGGAGCACGGATTCTTCTTGATGAGCAGCTCAGGATTCACAGAATATCTTCTAAAGATCTTAAGGGATATGCAAACGAAGAGACCAACCACTTAAGTGTGGCTTCAGCGGTTTCTGCGGGGAAAGCGGATGTGGGTGTGGGAATTGAAAAAGCTGCAAAAATCGTTGGAGTTGACTTTGTTCCATTAATTACAGAACGTTATGACCTTGTTATGTTAAAATCTCCGAAAAACGAAGAGCTCATAAACGTCGTTAAGCGGATTTTATCATCGAATCCATTTCAAGCTGAAATCAACGCTTTAGGCGATTATGATATTTCTCAGACAGGCTCTATCATTTACGAGACATATTAAACAGGAAGGCTACTGATTCGTCAGCCTTCCTGTTTCGTATGCATCAAGCCATGGTCAATGACTTCAAATGGTTCCAATTGAAGCCACCCTGCTTTGAATGCCTTTTTTCGCGTTCTTCTGTTCATGCAATTCCAAAAAGAAGACTAGCTTACTTACGGGGAACACAATACATCTCAGCTATATAGGAGTTTGGGCTGCCGGGCTAGATAGGAAGGCGTACCATTTTGATTAAGGTTAAGGATCAATTTCATGACCTCCACTATTCCCTCAGGTTTCTCCAACTCTATTTCCTTATGATAGGATTCTATGGATGTGCTCCATTTTTTCATTTTTTTCTGATCTTTTAATATACTCCGCAATTGTTTTTCAAAAGGCGTTTTCTGATTAAGTTTAAATACAAGACCTTGTTGTTTTAAATACTGCAGATTAATTTCCTCCTGCCCAGGAAGCCTGGAGTGAACAAAAATGGGAAGCCTTTTTCGCAATGCTTCGCTAATCGTGACACCGCCGGGTTTCGTAACGATCGCGTCAACTTCTTCATAAAGCCTATTCATTTCAGTCCTTGATGAGATATAAGGCAATGGTTTGATATGAGGTAAGTTCCATGTTTCGATTTCTTCATACAGCTTGTTGTTATTTCCGCAAAGGACTAAATAATCAAAGTCGGTTGAAGTCTTTAACTCATCACCTAAGTTCAAAATCCCTCCCAGACCGCTATTTCCTCCGGATATCAAAATTTTGGGCCGTTCTGTGTTTTTTTGAATAGAAGCATTTCTAGTGATTTCCTCGTGCACGGGAATGCCAGTGACCATCATCGTTTGTTTTGGTATTTGACGCTTGCTCATCAGCTTTTCTTTCACTTCTTGGCTAGGAAGAAAGTGGGCATCTATCCCTTCGCTTCCCCACACATTATTAATGAAAAAGTCCGTGTACACGTTTATTACCGGTGTGCTGCACTTCCCTTTCATCTTTAGCTGGCTCAAAAGATAGGAAGGGAAACCATGTGTGCACACAATTAAATCAGGCTCTTCCTCTGCTATCAATTGTTCCAGCTTATTCATGAATAATTGCTGATACCATTTAAATATCCGTTCCTTTGAGGAGTGTACATAAAACAGATTCTTATAGGCAAGATTATAGGTTTCCGGCGCATAACGGATCCATGTTAGATAACTGCTTGCGATGATTTTTTCTAGAGAAGTATTGGTATAACTGATTAGATCGATTTTTTTATAAGTAATCCCATTTGAATGCTTTTTTAACATATCCATTAATGCCTCTGCAACTTGATGATGCCCCGATTGCATTCGAAAGAGAGGTAAAAACAAAACCTTCTTCATATGTGTCATCTCCTAAGAAATCATTCTGAAAATACGAAAATATATAGCTCATGATATCTTCCTCTAAAAATATCGTTGAACAAATCCTTTAATGAATTTCATTTCGAACGGTTTATAAAAAGGAGCCGACTCAACTTTTGGACATTTGTTTTCTCTTTTTCATGTATTTGATAGTAACATATAGTACAAAAATAACTAAAAATACAATACCTAAATATGGAACATATTTAGGATTAACATTAAAAGCATCCCCCACATAATAACCGGCCACTATAAAAGGAACGGTCCAGAGTATGGTGCCAAATAGGGAAAAAAGGAAGTATTTCCGAAAGGGTATGGATGAGATCCCTGCAAAATATGGACTAATTTGTCTTATTCCCGGAATGTAAAATCCCAATACCAATGTTTTTTGTGCATTATCCGTATAGTTTTTCTTTGCTTTCTCCCAGCGTTCACTCGTAATCCCAATGAATCTTCCATATTTATTTATAAATGGATACCCCACATATTTTCCGCATGCATAAGCTGCAAGCATTCCGATAAAGGCGCCGAGAATTGCACACAGCATTGCCAAACCCAGTGAGAGCTTACCTTGGACAGCCAACACCCCGATTAGGAATAGAAGTGATTCTTCTGGAGCAGGCACTCCCACAATGCCGAAGAATAAAAAAAGAAAAATGATCAGGTATCCATATGAATCAATAAAATGTAAAAGCGTATCTATATTCATAATACCCCCAGAATTAGTTATAAGTCTTTTAAAGAAATGAAGTGTGTTCCTTTTTCCTTACTTTCCTGCAGGTAAATTTTTAACATTTCAATCATATGGCCTGGTGCCTCTTTATCCGCCCCCAAAGTTTCACCACAGTCATGAAGCAACAGGATGGAACCTTCCGTCGAAGTGCTTCGCAGTTGATCAAGCAAAGTATTTTTGCAATTTTCGGCCTTCCAATCCCCGAAAATGCCGGACCACATTATCACTCTATATTTCTTACTGAAAAGTGGCGTGAATAGATTAAAATGGCCCCATGGCGGTCTATAAAAAACAACCTTTTCATTCGTACATTCACTTATCGCCTTTTCAGTCATTTCCAACTGCTTCCGCAGATGGATTGGTGATAGCACCCAACTTGAAACATGATGGAAATGATGGATACCGATAGTATGTCCCTCTTCATGCATTCTTTTAATAATCTCAGGATTGCTTTTCACTTTACTGCCAACAACAAAAAATGTGGCCTTTATCTCATACTCTTTTAAAAGATCAAGCAATTTTATCGTATATTCAGGGTTTGGGCCATCATCGAAAGTTAGCGCAATCCCATGATTCGAATTGATTTTTTTGGTTATTCCCAGACTGCATACACGAATAACCACCGTTGGGATAATCGTATAAAAGATTAATAGCAATAATAAAATAATAAAACTAATCAGCCATATATGCATCACACAAAACTATCCTCTCATTATTGATATTACCAATACTGATCCTTTCCCTTTATCATAATCATTTACCACAATGCAGCAATGTTAATGCATTCAGGTAATTCATTATAAAACCTCTCCTTACAATTTAGCATTTTTTTTTCACTATTTTCACTTATCGATTATTTTTTTATTTTTGTAAAGATTCCCAGTCCAATAGCCCGCTTACAGCAAAATCATAAAACACCCAGACTAAAGAAGAAAACAGTTCTTTTCTTGAAAAGTGTTCAGTTGATTTCAGAAATCCGCTCCCTTTCCGCCGACTGCCTGCCAAGCCTCCTCACCGCAAGCGGCTGCGGGGTCTTGGCTAGCCAGTTTTTCGGCAGGAGTGTCGCAAATTTCTTCAATTCAATAAGGATTACAGGAAAAAAACATTAAGTATAATCTGGTCTTGTCTAATTATCATGGTTCGGGGTGAGAGCATTCCGAACCCCTGTTGTCGGCAAACTATAAGCAAAACCAGTTTGCCTACAGTTCTTTTCTTGAAAAGTGTTCAGTTGATTTCAGAAATCCGCTCCCTTTCCGCCGACTGCCTGCCAAGCCTCCTCACCGCAAGCGGCTGCGGGGTCTCGACTAGCCAGTTTTTCGGCAAGAGTGTCGCAAATTTCTTTAATCCAATAAGGATTACAGAAAAAAACATTAAGTATAATCTGGTCTTGTCTAATTATCATGGTTCGGGGTGAGAGCAGTCCGAACCCCTGTTGTCGGCAAACTCTATGCAAAACCAGTTTGCCTACAGTTTTTTTCTTGAAAAGTGTTCAGTTGATTTCAGAAATCCGCTCCCTTTCCGCCGACTGCCTGCCAAGCCTCCTCACCGCAAGCGGCTGCGGGGTCTCGACTAGCCAGTTTTTCGGCAGGAGTGTCGCAAATTTCTTTAATCCAATAAGGATTACAGGAAAAAAACATTAAGTATAATCTGGTCTTGTCTAATTATCATGGTTCGGGGTGAGAGCAGTCCGAACCCCTGTTGTCGGCAACTCTATACAAAACCAGTTTGCCTCAACTTTTTCTTGAAAAGTGTTCAGTTGATTTCTTCCATCCAATAAGTTTACCTGCAGATTTTTCAAAAAATATTCCAGTTGATTGGAGCGGGTGTTCGAGACTCCTGCGGGAAATGCGAGTCCAGGGGAGACCCCACAGGCGCAAAGCGCCGAGGAGGCTCCCGGACCGCCCGCGGAAAGCGAGTGCCTGGAGAGGAAATCAACATTCTATATTATCAAACCCTCAAAAAAACCATTCAGTTCATTCTTCCATCCAATAAGTTTACCTGCAGATTTTTCAAAAAATATTCCAGTTGATTGGAACGGGTGTTCGAGACTCCTGCGGGAAATGCGCGTACAGGGGAGACCCCACAGGCGCAAAGCGCCGAAGAGGCTCCCGGACCGCCCGCGGAAAGCGAGTGCCTGGAGAGGAAATCAACATTCTATATTATCAAACCCTCAAAAAAACCATTCAGTTCATTCTTCCATTCAATAAGTTTACCTGCAGATTTTTTAAAAACATTCCTATTGATTGGAACGGAAGGCACGAGACTCCTGCGGGAAATGCGAGTCCAAGGGAGACCCCACAGGCGCAAAGCGCCGAGGAGGCTCCCGGACCGCCCGCGGAAAGCGAGTGCCTGGAGAGGAAATCAACATTTTATATTATCAAACTTTCAAAATACCATTCAGTTCATTCTTCCATCCAATAAGTTTACCGCAGATTTTTCAAAAAATATTCCAGTTGATTGGAGCGGGTGTTCGAGACTCCTGCGGGAAATGCGCGTACAGGGGAGACCCCACAGGCGCAAAGCGCCGAGGAGGCTCCCGGACCGCCCGCGGAAAGCGAGTGCCTGGAGAGGAAATCAACATTCTATATTATCAAACCCTCAAAAAACCATTCAGTTCATTCTTCCATCCAATAAGTTTACCTGCAGATTTTTTTAAATCATTCCAGTTGATTGGAGCGGGTGTTCGAGACTCCTGCGGGAAATGCGCGTACAGGGGAGACCCCACAGGCGCAAAGCGCCGAGGAGGCTCCCGGACCGCCCGCGGAAAGCGAGTGCCTGGAGAGGAAATCAACATTTTATATTATCAAACCCTCAAAAAACCATTCAGTTCATTTCTTCAACCCAGTTAGGGTTTCATAAAACAGTATTTTATCGACAAACTGAAAAAAAACACCCTAAGGGTGTTTTTTCAAAAAAATCCAATTAAAGAGCGCATTCTTCAATTTCAAATCCCAGGTCTTCGATGATTCCCCAATCCGCTGTGGGTTCTTGACCGGCTGTCGTTAAATAATCGCCGACGAAGATGGAATTGGCTGCATAAAGCGCCATGGGCTGCATGGAACGGAGATTGACCTCACGACCGCCGGCCAGACGAATTTCTTTGCTCGGATTAACGAATCTCATCATCGAAATCAATTTCAGGCATTTAGTGGGGGTCAACTCGGAAGTTCCCTCAAGCGGCGTTCCGTCAATTGCATTGAGAAAATTACAAGGAATGGAATCTGCATCAAGGCTTCGTAAGGATAGGGCGATTTCCACCGCTTCCTCCTCAGATTCCCCCATACCGAAAATGGCACCAGAACATGGGGACATACCAGCATCCTTCACAGCTTCAACTGTATCTACCCGGTCTTCATATGTATGTGTCGATGTAATTTTGCTGTAGTTTTCCTGTGATGTATTCAAGTTGTGGTTGTAGCGATGAACGCCCGCTTCCGCCAGTTTGCCGGCATGTTCCTCATTCAGGAAACCTAAACAGCAGCAGATTTTAAGATCCGTCGTTTCGCGGATTTCCTTTACCGCTTCAATGACATGATCGATTTCCCTGTTGGTCGGACGCCGGCCGGACGCAACGATGCAATAAGTACCCGCTTTGCGACGAATTGATTCTTGCGCTCCCTCGACAATCTTTTCTTTAGTCAGCCAAGCATATTTATCGATCGGGGCTTCCGAAACGATCGACTGCGAGCAGTAGCCGCAATCTTCGGGACATAATCCTGACTTCGTATTGATGATCATATTCAATTTAACCTTTTTCCCATAATGGTGCTTACGTATGAGATAGGCTGCATTCAGAATTTCCAAAACCTCTTCGTCTGGGGCTTGTACGATGGATAATGCCTCTTCCTCCGTCACTTTATATCCTTTGATAACGTTCTCCGCTAACATCTTCCAATCCCTAACCAATGTTTCCAAACCTAATCCCTCTTTTCTTTTAATGTTCTATATTCCTTCCCATGAATCTTCCACGATTAATTACCTGAATCCTTGGAACGGATTGGTTCATTTTGCACACTCAAGACATAATAAAACTTTTAATATGTTAACCTTTAATATTTTAAGTTAACATATTGTTTGAATAATAACATACAAACAAAATATTATTCAATGATCTTTTTTCAATATTTTCCTAGTATGCCCTTCAAATCCTAAGAAAGCTGGCACTTTATATGTTAACTAAATATATAAATTAGTTGACATATAAAATGGGATTCAGGCAAACTAATAGTGGGCATTCTGCCAGCCATATCTAAAAAGGAGGTTGAAAACCTTGAAGGCAAGGACGATTTCTTATGTGGCCCTTTTTACCGCGTTAACTGCCATTGGCGCCTTTATTAAGATACCTATCCCTTACATACCATTCACACTGCAAATTCTGGCAGTCTATTTGGCAGGCGCATTATTGGGGCCCCGGCTTGGGATGCTCAGTCAGTTATGCTATGTCTTGATCGGACTTATCGGGGTGCCCGTGTTTGCTGAAGGCGGGGGATTCGGCTATATATTCAAACCCACTTTCGGCTATTTGCTCGGATATATACTTGGAGCCTATGTAAATGGATGGCTGATCAACCGGTTTTCCCTCTCAACGATCCGTTCCATATTCTTTGCTAATGCCGCCTCTTTACTGACAGTTTACTTTTTCGGCTGCATCTGGCTGTATGGTGCGATGAAGTGGATTGTGGAGACACCGCTTTCCATCAACCAAACGATTCTTTACGGCTTCTTATTACCTGTACCCGGTGATTTAATGCTATGCATTCTATGTGCTGTCATCATTCAGCAAGTACGTCCGCGCATTGCAAAATATATAAACATAAAGGAGCTGAATCATCCATGGGCCAAGCCTACTTTATAACCGGAACTGGCACGGATATTGGAAAGACCATCGTCACGAGTGCACTCTATCTGTCTCTTCAAACATTGGGAAAAAGCGTCACGATATTCAAGCCATTTCAAACTGGAATCAATGAGGAAAATAATACATACCCGGATATTTCTTGGTTTGAGCAGGAACTCGGTGTAAAGGAATCAGGGTTTATCACACTGGAACCCGAAACCTCCCCACATTTGGCGATTAAATTGACTGGAAGTCAAATCGATGAGAAGAAAGTCGTGGAAAGGGTTCATGAACTTGAGGAAATGTATGACATCGTATTAGTCGAGGGCGCTGGCGGATTGGCTGTGCCGCTCATTGAACGGACGGAAGGTTTCTATATGACCGCGGATTTCATAAGGGATTGCGGCATGCCTGTCCTCTTCGTATCCACAAGCGGTTTAGGGGCGATTCATGATGTCGTGACGACCCATTCTTATGCCCAGGTCCATGATATAAACGTGAAAACCATTTTGTATAATCATTACCGGCCAGAAGATCGGATTCATCAAGACAATATCGAAACCATCGAAAAGCTGACAGGGCTGAATGGCCTCGCCTGCATCCCGACAATGGCCGATGTCAGAAAAGACTTGAGGAACTGCATCCTTGAATTGCTTGGTGATCAAAATTATACCCAACAACTGAAAGAGGTGTTCAAAGCATGAACAGTCAGGATTTAGAACAATGGGATAAGGAATATGTATGGCATCCGTTCACACAAATGAAAACGTACCGGGAAAGTAAACCGCTGATCATCGAGCGCGGCGAAGGCAGCTACCTGATTGATGTGGATGGTAAACGCTACCTCGACGGCTATGCTTCATTATGGGTGAATGTGCACGGGCATAACGAGCCGGAATTGAACGGCGCCCTTATTGAACAAGTGAATAAAGTCGCGCACTCCACGCTGCTTGGATCTGCGAATGTACCATCGATCTTACTGGCAAAAAAACTGGCAGAGATCACCCCTGGTTCTTTATCGAAAGTCTTCTACTCCGACACGGGATCTGCCGCAGTGGAAATCGCCCTTAAAGTCGCTTATCAATATTGGCAGAATATCGATCCCGTCAAGCATCAGAATAAAAACAAATTCGTCTCACTTGACGAAGCATACCACGGCGATACTGTCGGAGCTGTGAGTGTGGGCGGAATGGATCTATACCATAGAATCTTTAAGCCCCTCTTATTTCAACGGATTTCCGCCCCTTCACCATATGCCTATCACATGACTGAATATGGGGATCAAGAAGCCGTGAAAAACCATTGCTTGAAGGAACTGGAGAGGTTACTGCAAGAACAATCAGAGGAAATTGCAGGATTGATCATCGAACCGCTGGTGCAGGGAGCAGCTGGCATCATAACCCATCCCCAGGGCTTTTTGAAAGAGGTCGAACAATTATGCAAGAAGTACAATATCCTCTTAATTTGTGACGAGGTGGCCGTAGGATTCGGTCGCACCGGTACAATGTTTGCCTGCGAACAGGAAGATGTCGTCCCCGATATCATGTGTATGGGCAAGGGGATCACTGGGGGATATATGCCACTCGCAGCCACCATCATGAACGAGCAAATCTTTCAATCCTTCTTGGGAGAACGGGAAGAGCATAAAACCTTCTATCACGGCCACACCTATACAGGAAACCAGCTAGCCTGTGCACTGGCCCTGAAGAATATCGAGCTGATGGAAAGCCGCAATCTCATTAAAGACATCCAGAAGAAATCTAAATACCTATCACAAAGGCTGCAAGCGCTATACGAACTTCCGATCGTTGGCGATATCCGCCAGCGCGGCTTCATGATAGGAGTGGAAATCGTTAAAGATCGTGAAACAAAAGAAACGTTCACCCTCCAAGAGAACGTCGTTTCCGGAATCATCCATACAGCACGGGAAAATGGCCTGATCATCCGGGAACTTGGTCCAGTCATCACGATGATGCCGATCCTTTCCATGTCAGAAAAGGAACTCGATTTCATGGTCGAAACCGTCTACCGTGCCATCCAGGAGATCGCCACTCAAAAAGGATTGATTCCAGCAGCAAACTGATCCAGAAAGAACCGGAAGAGCAGGGCTCATCCGGTTTCTTCCTTTCTTCACAAAGCACTTTGGAAATACGGAGTACATATGCTGATTTCCTTCCATTGTCTGCATCGCAAAAAATCATCATTAGCCTTTTTCTGTTTTACAAACCTATAGATTGACCTAGATATTTTTAATAATTTTGGGTATTTCTGCTATAATCAGGGTAAAAGGAAAGAGGTGAACTGCTTTGTCAGGCATAGAAAAAGAGTATGATTCCCCTACCAGAAAAGACTGGATCAGGACTTTTTATACTTTTGCTTATATAAGTCTGCTCATTCTAATTATCGTCTCTGGAATTATTCGCTATTTTCAGGCACCTGCTGGTAATGTTCAAGAGTCGAAACAGGAACAATCAAGTAAAAGCGAAAAAGTAAAGGAAAGTAAAGTCATTGAAAAGGATCCCACCGTTACATCACTGGTCTTAAAACCATTAGCGGAATCACCAAAAGCAAAAATCATATTTGAACATGTCGGTTACTTTTTAATCCTGCTATTCCTTTTTATACTTATACCAATCCCGCTATTGAGCGTTAAAAGATTTAAATTCATGACCCTCGAAGTTGAAAGAGAATCCCAAGCCATCGAGGTAGCTAAGAATTTGACCATTCAACAAGATAAATTCGGACTTCTCTCTTACTGGTTAAAAGAGGATTTTAAATCATTGTTTTTAGAAGTTGAAAGGGATAATACAAGCTATAAGGACTTTCTTGAAGAAATGCTCTATTACATGAGAGATCATTATAAAAATAATTGGGACTCCCATTTTGAATTTGATATAGTGACGGAAACCAAGTTTAAAAAGAATTACTCAGCTCCTAAACTTGTTAAAAAATCGCTTCCCTCAGCAAAAGTGAAAGGAATCGGGCTTCCTATCAATAAAGAGAATGATAGATACATACACTTTAAAAACTTTATGATCCATACAATTAACGTCGAAGAAAATCTGCTGACTGAGGAAGAATGCTTAATTACTTATGTCATTGTCCTAAAGAGCTATCGAACCATTTTTGATGAATATGACGGCCATTTAGTATCAGGCTTAGCTTCATTAACATATGAATTATACCGAAGATACCACACATCTTTGGCTATTCAAGAAGAGGAAGATGTTGAATCTGAGGAAGAAATTAAGTAAAATAAAGGAAAGAGGTGATAACGATGTCTTTACCTAAAAGAAAATATAGTAAATCCAAACTATTTAAATCCGCGAGTAAGGTCGGTAAGTCACAGCCTCATGAGGTCGTTATTCCAACTTATCATTCGAACAAGTTGACACCGAATAGTCCGTCAGTAAAAAAAGTATTATCAAATGTAAATTAAAAATACCCCCTGATGACTCACGGGGTTATTTTTTAAGTCCAAGATATGTATTAATATACGGTTCCAGAATGGGGCTCCTGCCAATCCAATCCTTAGCTGATTTTATATGATCGGGACTCCATACAGGTGAAGATGGCATTTCAATACCTTTAGGTTTGGACCCGACTTTCCTGGCGCTTCTCAATAGCAGTTCATACTTATACTTCCTTCCCTCCATATCTTCCCTCCTACCCATAAAAACACCTATCGTTATATATAATTATGTTTAAATGACTTTTTTATGCGCAGCGATTGGTCATCTTCTTCAATGAATCGATGGCATTAGAAAAGGCACCCTCTGGGTATCATATTTGTTTATATTACAAAATAGAAGGAATGAAATAAAAAAGATGACCCCGTTTAACTCTGAGGTCATCTTTTTTTGCTGCTGGCCAAGTGTTAGCGAATGCCTTTCATGTAACCTTGAATCTTTGGTGATAAGACCATCAGGACCAGTCCAAGGACCATTGAAGCAACACCAATCACGCCAAAATAAGCCATTTCGGTTTGAGGTGTGTAGAATCTGACGATTTGTGCGTTCAGTGCTTGTGCTGCTGCACTTGCCAGGAACCACAGGCTCATCGTTTGTGCCGAGAATGCGGCCGGAGCCAATTTTGTAGTTGCTGAAAGTCCAACAGGAGATAAACAAAGTTCTCCAAGCACTACAAGGAAATAGCTAAGTACAAGCCATAGCGGATTGACTAATGCATCCGATCCACCGAAATAAACAGGAAGCAGGATCACCAGGAATGATAAACCGGCGAACAATAAACCTATTGAGAATTTTTGAGGAATGGTCGGCTGACGCTTTCCTAGTTTAATCCATAACCATGCGAATACTGGTGCAAGGGTGATGATGAACAAAGGGTTCAAAGATTGGAACCATGCCGGGTTTATTTCTATTCCAGCAAAATTCAACTGTGTCCGTTTGTCTGCATAGCTTGCTAATATAGTTGCACCTTGCTCTTGAATCGCCCAGAACATGACAGCTGCTATAAACAAAGGAATATAGGCAATCAAGCGTGAACGTTCAACAGAAGTCGTTTTAGGGCTGCGATACATGAAAATGAAATAAAGGGTCGGAATAACGATCCCTAGGATACCTACAAGATTAATAAAGGTTTCAATCGTTAAGATGCCTTTAGCGGCAGTGATGCCGATGATGGCAGCTAAGATAAGTGTAGCTATCCCCAATTTCGTGAATACTTTTTTCTTTTCATTCTGTGATAATGGGTTTGCAGGTAGAGTTCCAGCAAGGCCCAGGTTCTTTTTCTTTGTTGCAACAAAGACGATGAGTCCAATTAACATTCCAATTGCCGCTAGTCCAAAACCAAGATGGAAGCTGTAGTCCATTCCGACTGTACCGACAACAAACGGTGAAAGGAATGCACCCATGTTGATACCCATATAGAATATACTGAAACCGGAATCCCGGCGTTCGTCATTTTCTGCGTAAATTTCACCAACAATGCTGGAAACATTCGGTTTTAATAAACCAGTACCAAGAACAATGAGTACCATGGAAACAAAGAACATGGAGAGACTGCCTGGTACAGCAAGGACAATATGCCCGAGCATGATCAAGATACCACCGTAAAATACGGCTTTGGAAGTCCCGAAGATCCTATCGGCAAGCCATCCGCCAATTATACCTGACATATATACTAAAGATCCGTATATGGATACAAGGGCAAGGGCTGTGGTTTCATCAAGACCTAGTCCCCCTTTAGAAACTTCGTAATACATATAGTAAACAAGAATGGCCTTCATGCCATAATACGAGAAACGCTCCCAGAACTCAGTAAAGAAAAGGGTGAATAATCCTTTAGGGTTTCCGAAAAAACCTTTTTGAGGTACACTATCCACAATTTTCTGTTTATTTATCGTTGCCATACCTAGCCCTCCTTTTATTATTGTATAATAACTTTTATTTTCACTATTGTAAATAAATATTTAGTATATTTAAATAATTAATTTCAAAATAAATAGAAGAGAGTTGCCACCCTACATGACAATACCCGTATTTTACAGTAAAAAACACCCCTTATAGTCTAATAGGGAGCTGCCATCAAAGATATATTGCCCTAACTTCACAAATGGTATTACGTTTCATATCACTTTGGTTGCCATGCAGATGCAATGAGAATCGTAAAAATAGCGAGAACCATTTTTTAAAAAACTCACTTCATCCGTTATATACACCGTATAATAGATATAAAAAATGAGGAGGCACGATAATGCTAGGGATCATAACCGTTGTGCTGATTTTTTCCATCCCTATAATCGGCATACTGACAAGCCATTTAGAAAAACAGTCAAAAACCAAACACAATATGCTAAAGGTCGAATTGGAACTTGAGAAACTGAAGCATGAAAATTTTCTAATGGAGACGGAAAAAATGAGGCTGGAACTGGACCAGATGAAATTCGAACAAAAAAGAGACGAGCCAAGGTTACTGTAATCAAGTAACGTTGGTTCGTCTTTTTTAATGGGTATTTTGCCGTTTTAAAAGCCTTCCGCCCGTCATAAGAATTACAAATAAGAGGCCGTTTTAATGGATATATTGATCGCCGACAAGAAGGTCTGACAGCACCTTTGTCGGGATGACGAACTCGATGGCCCCCATATATCCCGGAGCAGCTTCAAAGCTGTTAAAGGCGATGACTAGCTTGCCATCTTCGTTTATATAAAAGTTTTGGTTTTCATCGATGCCTTTAAAAGCAGTAAGGTCATCATCTTCGACCCAATATATCTTTTCCGGATCTTCTGCCATCTGCCGCTTCATCTGTTCTTTGATGTTCTCACTGATCACCTGAAGATAACGATCATCTTTAAATAAGCTATTTAGCGTTAATAGCACTTCGTTTTTCTTGTCGACTGTATCAAATTGACTTTCTGTAGAACTGGAAGCAGCAATCTTATCCGTATAACGCTGTACGGATAAGATCGTTTCATTATCCGTCAATATCACATATCCGCTTTCCACCGACATATTGCCCTTTTCCCCTTCCTTCAGTTTTGACATGGAGTCCGTGAATTCCTTATAAAGCTGCTTGCTTTCCGATAAGTATTTCTCATTCAAGCTATCTTCGAGCTGTTTATTCTCCAGACCGGATATGGCAGGTGTTTTGATTACTGCCGAAGAATTATTCGCTTCTTCTTTCCATTCGACGAAGGTAATCACTTTGATGACCTTATCGACTATCGGGATTTCACTCATGGCTTTCGCCGCTGCCGGACTGATGTTTACGGAAGCTGTCACAATCAGAAGCGCTGCAGCCGCAGACATGAGGATATTCCTGCCAACCCTTGGCTTCTTCCTGGGCTTTTCATTCAAGGCCGCTTGAACGACATCATTCAATTCCTTTGGTATCGGTGTTTTAAGATATTCTTCCCTCAGATCTTTTAGTTTTTTTTCCATCTTTTTGTTTCCTCCCGTTCAGTCATGTTGATCCGCAATAGTTGCAGCGCTTTATATAATCTCGTTTTAATCGTGCTTACGTTCTCTTCCAGCACTTCCGCTATCTCTTCCAGCTTCAGGTCCTCGAAGAAACGGAGAACGACTACCGTTTTGTACTTGACCGAAAGTCCCTCAAGGGCCTTTTGCAAATCCAGGTCAGGATAGTGATCTTCCTCACCGCTGCGTAAGTATTCTATTGTTTCGTCATCGGCGATGGTCAGTTTCTTTTTCTTCCGCAAAACATCCAGTGCCGTTCGGACGATGATCTTATATAACCAGCTATCTATAGAAGCAGCGTCTTTGATTTTGCTGCTGGAGGCCAGCGCTTTCCTGATTGATTCCTGCACGATATCAAGCGCATCCTCTTGGTTTTTAACATAGTAAAAAGCAAGTCTGTACAAATTTTCTTGCCTTTCGGTTATCCGGGCCGCGATTAATTGATTCATATCTAGATTTTTCATTGCATGAAAGAGCTCCTTACATTTAAATTACGTATCCTGGGTACAAAGGATAGACGTTTGTGCAGCCATAAAAGTTTGAAAATGAACAAGAAATATATAAATATAAAAAAATGAAATTTTTTACAAACTTTTAAGGCTTTTGGCGCGTCTATATAGTAGAATGATTATCGAGGTGGAGTGCATCATGAGTAAATTAAATTATAAAAAAGTCTTTATTTTTCTATTTTGTCTAACCGCTGCCTTGGGAACGTTGGGGTTAGCCATCAAAAGCCTTGCTTTTGATAAGAAAAGAACCGTTTCGGCCTATACAACTGATAAAAATTACCCAGAAGCCGATATTCAAACGTATGTGAAAGATAATACGAAAGGCGGGTATTCAGCCAGCAGGCCCGTTCTGCATCTAGAAAATATCGACAAGCAGCTAGAAGCCTACATAAAGAAAGAAATCAAGGATTATGAAAAGAAATGGAAAGCATCCGACGGAAAAGCTTCCGAGCTTAACCTCACTTATACGATCCTCCATTTCAGCAAACAGACCATTACGATTTCCTTCGATAAATATGAGCAAGTGGAAGGAAAGAAGCAGTCTGGATCCCAGATCTTCACTTATGATATTCCATCTCAGCAAAAGCTCTCCATAGAAGACATCTTTGCCACGGATACTGATTATTTATCCGTTTTATCCGATATTGTTTTTGAAGAGTTAACGGAGAAGGAAGAAGAAGGCATTTCAAACAGTCTCATTAAAAAGGAAAACAAACTGAAGGCAGCCAACTTCAATTCTTTTTCAGTCTTGAAAGATACGCTTGTATTCCACGTTAAGACTGATCATTCAACTAAGATCCATACAATAGCCATCAAGAAGGAACTTTTTAAAGATAGTTTGCTAGATTCATATCAAAGTCAAGATTTGAATGCGGATCGTGTAAAGGAATGGCAGCCGAAACATATCGTCGCCAAGCTGCCCGTGCAAAATGAATGGATCGACCCTTCAAAAAAGGTCATTGCCTTGACGTTCGATGACGGGCCGCATCCAAGTCATACCATGTCCATTCTTAAAGACCTGAACAAGTATGATGGACACGCGACGTTTTTCGTGCTTGGAAGCCGCGTACAGCATTATCCGGAAGTTCTGCAAAAAATGCTGCAGCAAGGAAATGAGATCGGCAACCATTCATGGGATCATCCGCAGCTGACGCGCTTAAGCAAGAACAAGATCAAAAGTCAAATCGAAAAGACCCAAGACGCTGTAGAAAAAGCTACAGGTGCTGAGCCAAATCTCGTCCGTCCCCCATATGGAGCGATTAACAATAATGTGCGTGAATACATGGAGGATATGAAAGTCACACTTTGGGATGTCGATCCCGAAGATTGGAAAGAACGGAATGAAAAGAAAATCGTGAACAAAGTGATGAGCAAAGCCAAAGATGGCAGTATCATATTAATGCATGATATCTATCAAACTAGCGCCCAGGCTGCAGGAAAAATCATCAAACAACTGCATGACCAAGGTTATCAACTGGTCACAATTTCGGAATTGGAAAAGGTACAGAAAGAACGTGAACTTTCCGGAATCACCATAAATGAATAATCAAAAGGAAAGAGCCTGTTCCGTGATTCGGAACAGGCTCTTTCCTTTCAAATAAAATAAGCAGACCTTTGATCATATAGCAAAGGTCTGCTCATTTTATCATTCACCAAGATCTACATTATGATAAACTTGTTGAACATCTTCCAAATCTTCCAATGCATCAATCATTTTTTCGAATTGTGCTTGTGCATCTTCTGGAAGGGTTAGGTCATTTTGTGCAAGCATCGTCAGCTCGGCCACTGTAAAATCGCTGATTCCTGCATCCTTGAAAGCTTGTTGTACAGCATGGAATTGTTCAGGTTCGGCATAAACGATGACACTTTCTTCTTCTTCAATGATGTCACGTACATCAACATCCGCTTCCATTAACAGTTCAAGAACATCATCAGCCGTTTTACCTTCAATCCCGATGACAGCCGTAGCATCGAACATATAAGCAACAGATCCGCTGACACCCATATTCCCGCCATTTTTCCCAAATGCGGCACGTACATCAGATGCCGTCCGGTTCACGTTGTTTGTCAATGCATCCACGATGACCATTGAACCATTCGGACCGAATCCTTCATAACGAAGTTCGTCATAGTTTTCCTCCGAACCGCCTTTGGCTTTTTCAATCGCACGGTCAATGATCGCTCTTGGGACATTGTACGTTTTCGCACGCTCCAGTACGACCCTTAATGCCTGATTGGACTCTGGATCTGGTTCACCTTGTTTTGCCACTACATATATTTCCCGTCCGAACTTGGCATAAATCCGACTAGTATTAGCATCTTTTGACGCTTTTTTTTCTTTAATGTTATTCCACTTACGACCCATTATATTCCACTCTCTTTCATCATTGATATATACGAATAGATTATTAAGATACGGCCCTATGAGAAAACCCACCAGGGGAATTCCTTTGAAGATAGGCTATACGTTTACTAGATTATATTATACATCAATTGTATAATTTTGAAAAAGTCCTGCACATCCCTCACTCTGGCATTTATCGGTTTCTTGCACTATTTTATATGAAATACTTTGGAAAACATCAGCAGTGGTATAGTATGAAGTGATCGGAAAGGAGAGATGATCCATGAAGGACAACCAAATCATCATCGGGATACCCGGTAAATGGAAGGACCGGACAGAATTGATTCAAACGGTCGCTTCCCAAAGCGAAGGGTATCTGTTAGCCGGGAATGTTTTTCACAACAGCGATAAGAACATTACTTTTCAGGCGGAGATCCATGATTATGAACCCACTTTAAAAGAGAGCTTTTCCTACGCCAGTAAAGACGCATTTTCGGAGAATGCATTAGAGGAAATCAATGACCATACCTTTACCGTCTATATTATAGCCGATATATCCGATACCGGAACTGTTATCGATTTGATTGATGCCGGGGCAGCGATCCTAAGGGCAGGCGGAATGGCAGTGAAAATAGAAACGGCTGGAATTGCCCATTCAAAGGAAGATTGGCGGCATCTTCATCATAGCCCGGATATTCTCTCGGTATATGCCCATTTTGTCACGATCATCGGGGAGGAAGATTATTATTGTTCATTCGGAATGAAAGCTTTTGGTCTTCCGGATGCCGTGACACTTAACACAATGAGTCCGAAAGAGGCGGCTGCGCTGCTAAACACATTTAATTATTACCATTTAGGTGAACGTCCTCCCTTTAAGAATGGCGAAACCTTTAGCATTCAACAAGATGCACCCGACTTTATATTGACGGGCCTTCAGGACTTTAGATATGAAGAAGACCATCCCTTCTACAACCCGTTTGGATTATGGAATTTAGGGACAAGTAAATAGAGGAGTGATTCGCTCCCCAAGACTGTAGACAAAATCGCATAAAGCGAGTTTGCCTGCAGTTTTTTTAGAAATCCGCTCCCTGGCTGTCAAGCCAAAACGATCGAGTGAATGAATATATAAGACACCCCTTTCCGGATCATACGTTTTAACAATTGATATTGAGCCCGGTCAAAGTTTTTCCCACTTTGTTTATCCATGAAGATATCTCGTTCATCCAATCCTTTTTCTTTCATGGCCTGAAGTTGACGTTCTTCATTTTGATCTTTGCTACTAACTCTTATGTATCCGAATTTACGAACATCCATTTTTATCCTTTTTCTTCTTACTTTCATATTATTCTAACAATCACGTTCGTAAAAGTGTATGTAAATCTATGAACGTTCATAAAGTGTTATCCAACTTTAACGAACGTTAAAACAAGGTAATTTTGCATAAAAAAGAACCGTTCGTAAAAGTGTACTTTTACGAACCTACAGCTTTCAAAATTAGATAAATAAAGATGAAATAGAAAAAGCTCTAGTGGTTAATCTAGGGCTTTTTATTGATCATCTAGCAAACCCTTGCTACATCAAGGGTTTATAAAATCCTTAATAAACGATAAAAAACGACTAGGAACCAAACCCCTGATACACATGGGTTTGGCTTTTTTAACTACTTCTTAAAATTACGATTATGTTAACTGAGTTTGTATATAATATACATTTCTTTATTTGAAGTAGATACTGTCAGTATGTCCAATCACCTTTCAACTTACAAAATATACTACTAATATTAAAGATTAGTTCTCTTACTAGTCTTTCATGTTGATTCTAAACTAAGGGAAGGGATCGTGAAATATAACTAATCCAAATCGTGTTCAAAATGGTGAATTTGAGCAGTCTATCCCGCCAGCCTTGCCTCCTTTTTGGTCGGGAACTGGTTCAACCGAAACTGGTACTCAATTGTTGGAACATACTAATGCACGGCTTAATGTCGGTGAAAATATCTTGCAGGCATTGTTACCTTTACAGGTTGGTCAGATTTATCAATTCCAAGCCGCTTTTAGCACTATTGGTGCTCCGACTGGTACAATTGATATCGGAATTTCTGGCATCACAACTCGACATTTTGTAGGAGCTAATATAGAAGACGGCAATGAATATTCCTACTACAATTTTAACTTCACAGCTACTGTGCCAAGTGCAACATTAACAAACGCAAACAACACCTCCGCCGATGTGTTTATCGATGTTGTATCCGTAAAATTAACGAATCCAAATCACGTTAGTAACGGTGGATTCGAGCAATCTATCCCGTCAGCCTTGCCTCCTTTTTGGTCAGGAACTGGTTCAACTGAAACTGGTGGCACTCAACTGTTGGGAGATACTAATGCACGGCTTAATGTCGGTGAAAATATCTCGCAGGCTTTGTTACCTTTACAGGTTGGTCAGATCTATCAATTTCAGGTCGCTTTGGATACTGCTGCTATTACAGGTACAATTGATATCGCTATTACGGGCATCACAACTCGAAATTTTCAAGGTAATATAAATAATGGAAATTATTCCTACTACAGTTTTGACTTCATAGCTACTGTACCAAGTGCAACATTAACAATCACAAACAACACCAACGCCGATGTCAAAATCGATGTTGTATCCGTAAAATTAGCTGATCCAAATCACGTTCGTAACGGCGGGTTCGAGCAATCCACCCCAACGGCCTTAGCTCCTTTTTGGACGGGAACTGGTTCAACTGAAACTGGTGGTACTCAATTGTTGGGAGATACTAATGCACTCCTTAATCCTGGTGAGAATATCTCGCAGGAATTGTTACCTTTACAGGTTGGTGAGATTTATCAATTCCAAGCCACTTTTGAATCTGGTGGTAGCGGTACTCTTGGTACAGTTGATATCGGAATTACTGGCATTACTTCCTAAAGATTGCAATTATGTCAACTAAGTGTGTTTATGAAATACAGTTCTTTATTTGAAGTAGATACTTTTTTTCAGAAAAAACGTGTAAAAGTAAAGAATCTTTCATGACTCGACAATCTGATAAAAGCACAATTTCACAAGAAAATCTATTAATTTTTATAGAAAACTGTTTTTCTCAGTCAGTATGTCCAAGCATTTTTTCAACTTACTTAATAAACTACTAAGATCCAAAAATTTTTCCTCTTACTAACTAAGAGAAAGGAGAATGAAATATGACGAATCCAAATCACGTTCAAAATGGTGGTTTCGAACAATCTAGCCCACCTGCTTTACCTCCATTTTGGTCAGGAAGTGGGGAAACCCAATCTGGTGGTACTCAGTTGTTGGGAGATAATAATGCACGGCTTCTTACTCCAGGTGAAACTATCACTCAGACATTATTACCTTTACAGGCTGGTGAGCAATATCAATTCCAAGCAGCTTTTTCAACAAGTGCTGGTGCAGGTACAATTGATGTCGATATTACAGGAATCTCAACTCGGACATTTCAAGCACTCCGCGTTCCAGGAGACCGATATGCCTTTTACAATTTTGACTTCATTGCTACTGGTACAACAGCATCATTAATAATCACAAACAATTCAGACGCTGATCTAAGAGTCGATGTTGTATCTGTTAAATTAACGAATCCAAATCACGTTCAAAATGGTGGTTTCGAACAATCTAGCCCACCTGCTTTACCTCCATTTTGGTCAGGAAGTGGTGATACCCAATCTGGTGGTAGTCAGTTGTTGGGTAATAATAGTGCACTACTTGCTCCCGGTGAAACTATCACTCAGACATTATTACCGTTACAGGCTGGTGAGCAATATCAATTCCTAGCAGCTTTTGCAAGTGCTGCTGGTACAGGTACAATTGATGTCGATATTATAGGAGAAGCAACTCATAAATTTCAAGCAGCCAACGTATCAGGCTTTTTTACCTTTTACAATTTTAACTTCATTGCTGCTGGTACAACAGCATCATTAATCATCACAAACAATTCAAACGGTAATCTAAGTGTCGATGTTGTATCTGTTAAATTAACGAATCCAAATCACGTTCAAAATGGTGGTTTCGAACAATCTAGCCCACCTGCTTTACCTCCATTTTGGTCAGGAAGTGGGGAAACCCAATCTGGTGGTACTCAGTTGTTGGGAGATAATAATGCACGGCTTCTTACTCCAGGTGAAACTATCACTCAGACATTATTACCTTTACAGGCTGGTGAGCAATATCAATTCCAAGCAGCTTTTTCAACAAGTGCTGGTGCAGGTACAATTGATGTCGATATTACAGGAATCTCAACTCGGGCATTTCAAGCAGACAACGTATCAGTTGGCGTAATATATACCTTTTATAATTTTGACTTCATTGCCGCTGGTACAACAGCATCATTAATCATCACAAACAATTCAAACGCTGATCTGAGAGTCGATGTTGTATCTGTTAAATTAGCATAACTTTATTTAAAAGCATTAAGGATGTTTTTTAACTATCTGGTGCTAGAGTTCAAGATCAGGGTTGCTACGGTAACTCTTTTCTTATTGCACTAAACTTTAGCATTCCTGTAGTTAGTTATTTTTCAGCTTTGTAACAGAGTCCATTTAAAAAAAGTAACAATCGAAAAATATACGTAGAATTATACTTTTACGAACGGCGGCAACAATGCTATACCGCCCATTCAGGAACTTCTATACACTAAGAGAATTCCAACCAAGTCGATCTCCTCTACATTAAAGAATCGACTTTTTCCTTAATGGATTTGGCGTTTTGGCTTACTTCCTAAAGTTTGCAATTATGTCAACTAAGTTTGTTTATGAATTACACTTCTTTATTTTGAGTAGATACTTTTTTTTCAGAAAAAACGTGTAAAAGTAAAGAAACTGGGATGGCTCGACAATCTGATAAAAGCACAATTTCACAAGAAAATCTATTAATTTTTTAGAAAAACGTTTTTCTCAGTCAGTATGTCCAAGCATTTTTCAACTTACTTAATAAACTACTAAGATCCAAAAATTTTTCCTCTTATTAACTAAGAGAAAGGAGAATGAAATATGACGAATCCAAATCTCGTTCAAAATGGTGGTTTCGAACAATCTACCCCACCTGCTTTACCTCCATTTTGGTCAGGAAGTGGGGAAACCCAATCTGGTGGTTCTCAGTTGTTGGGAAATAATAATGCACGGCTTCTTACTCCCGGTGAAACTATCACTCAGACATTATTACCTCTACAGGTTGGTCAGTTCTATACGTTCCAAGCAGCCTTCACGACACCTGCTGGTTCGGGAACAATTGACGTCAATATTACAGGAGAAGCAACTCATAAATTTCAAGCAAGCAACATGATAGACACCACTACTTATGCCTTCTATAATTTCGACTTCATTGCTAGTACCGCAACCCCAACATTAACAATCACAAATAACTCTGACGCCTTTGTGCATATCGATGTTGTATCTGTAAAGAGGGAGAATCCAAATCTCGTTCAAAATGGCGGATTTGAACAATCTGACGAGAATGCAGCAGATGAACTAGCTCCCTTTTGGATAGGCACTGGTAGTATTAATACTGGTGGTCAGCAGCTATTGGGAAATAATAATGGAGATATTGGTGATGGCGAATTTATCGCCCAGGCTTTATTGCCTTTACAAGTTGGAGAGGTCTATGAATTCAAAGCAGCTATTGTTTTTGACAGTACTCCTACTACTGGGACTATTGACGTCGATATTACCGGGACCTCTACCCGAAGATTTCAAGCCGTTAATATATCTAATACTGATTATATTTTCTATAGTTTTACTTTCGTGGCTAATGAAGCAAATGCTGCTTTAGCGATCGCAAACAATTCGGACGGTTCTATCAATATCGATGTTGTATCTGTAAAGAGGGTTAATCCAAATCTCGTTCAAAATGGCGGATTTGAACAATCTACCCCACCTGCTTTACCTCCATTTTGGTCAGGAAGTGGTGAAACTCAATCTGGTGTTACTCAGTTGTTGGGAGATAATAATGTACGGATTTTGGTTGGTGAAAATATCACTCAGACATTATTACCTTTACAGGTTGGTGAGCACTATCAATTCCTAGCAGCTTTTTCAACAAGTGCTGCTACAGGTACAATTGATGTTGATATTACAGGAATTTCAACTCGGACATTTCAAGCAGACAGCGTATCATCAGGCAGCTATATCTTTTATAATTTTGACTTCATTGCTACTGGTACAACAGCATCATTAATCATCACAAACAATTCAAACGCTGATCTGAGAGTCGATGTTGTATCTGTTAAATTAGCATAACTTTATTTAAAAGCATTAAGGATGTTTTTTAACTATCTGGTGCTAGAGTTCAAGATCAGGGTTGCTACGGTAACTCTTTTCTTATTGAACTAAACTTTAGCATTCCTGTAGTTAGTTATTTTTCAGCTTTGTAACAGAGTCCATTTTAAAAAAGTAACAATCGAAAAAAATACGTAGAATTATACTTTTACGAACGGCGGCAACAATGCTATACCGCCCATTCAGGAACTTCTATACGCTAAGAGAATTCCAACCAAGTCGATCTCCTCTACATTAAAGAATCGACTTTTTACTTAATGGATTTGGCGTTTTGGCTTACTTCCTAAAGTTTGCAATTATGTCAACTAAGTTTGTTTATGAAATACACTTCTTTATTTTGAGTAGATACTTTTTTTCAGAAAAAACGTGTATAAGTAAAGAAACTGTCATGACTCGACAATCTGATAAAAGCATAATTTCACAAGAAAATCTATTAATTTTTTAGAAAACCGTTTTTCTCAGTTAATATGTCCAAGCATTTTTCGACTTACTTAATAAACTACTAATGATCCAAAAAATTTTTTTCTAAGAAAAGGAGAATGAAATATGACGAATCCAAATCTCGTTCAAAATGGTGGTTTCGAACAATCTAGCCCACCTGCTTTACCTCCATTTTGGTCAGGAAGTGGGGAAACCCAAGCTGGTGGTACTCAGTTGTTGGGTGCTAATAATGCACAGCTTCTTACTCCCGGTGAAACTATCACTCAGACATTATTACCTTTACAGGCTGGTGAGCAATATCAATTCCAAGCAGCTTTTTTCGCAAGTGCTACTTCAGGGACAATTGATGTCGATATTACAGGAATCCCAACTCATTCATTTCAAGCAGCCCCTTTAACTAGCAATTATAGATTTTACAATTTTGATTTCATTGCTACTGGTACAACAGCATCATTAATCATCACAAACAATTCAGACGCTAATCTAAGAGTCGATGTTGTATCTGTTAAATTAACGAATTCAAATCTCGTTCAAAATGGTGGTTTCGAACAATCTAGCCCACCTGCTTTACCTCCTTTTTGGTCAGGAAGTGGGGAAACCCAAACTGGTGGTACTCAGTTGTTGGGTGTCAATAATGCACTGCTTGCTCCCGGTGAAACTATCAATCAGACATTATTGCCTTTACAGGCTGGTGAGCAATATCAATTCCAAGCAGCTTTTGCAGCAGCTGGTTCTGTGGGTACAATTGATGTCGATATTACAGGAATCTCAACTCGGTCATTTCAAGCACTCAGGTTAGATTCCGCGTATACCTTTTATAATTTTACCTTTATTGCTACTGGAACAACAGCATCATTAATCATCACAAACAATTCAAACAGTGTTCTGCAAGTCGATGTTGTATCTGTTAAATTAACGAATCCAAATCTCGTTCAAAATGGTGGTTTCGAACAATCTAGCCCACCTGCTTTACCTCCTTTTTGGTCAGGAAGTGGTGAAACCCAAGCTGGTGGTACTCAGTTGTTGGGTGCCAATAATGCACTGCTTGCTCCCGGTGAAACTATCACTCAGACATTATTGCCTTTACAGGTTGGTGAGCAATATCAATTCCAAGCAGCTTTTGCAGCAGCTGGTACTGTGGGTACAATTGATGTCGATATTACAGGAACCTCAACTCGGACATTTCAAGCACTCAACTTATTAGATAGTAGTCAGTATGCCTTTTATAATTTTGACTTCTTTGCTGCTGGTACAACAGCATCATTAATAATCACAAACAATTCAAACGCTGATCTAAGAGTCGATATTGTATCTGTTAAATTAGCATAAGTAGCTCAATATCAGATCCTTTCTGGCGAATATGGCCATCCCACTTTTTGATTTTGGACAGGCTTACCTTTGGTAAGCCTGTTTCTTTTTTATCGTATGCATATTTTTACCACTTAAAATACAAGTGATCGTTCTAAAGAACTTAAAATCCTAATATCATACAAATACACCTTTTGATGAACCAATGATCAGGTTTCATCATATTATTTAGAGGCGGAATGATCGGATTTGTATGGCTTTTGTAATTAATATTATTAATTAAGTAGGTGTAATCGTTGCTCTCAAAAAAACCAACAACTGTTTTAGATGATGATATTTTTATTGTATCTTATCCAAGGTCGGGGAATACATGGGTGAGATTTTTGATTGGGACTTTATATTTCAATCTAAAAATCGACTGGAAAAATATAGAGGAGTATGTGCAAGATATATATCACCATGATGATTCTCAACTATTGAAGTTTAAATCACCTCGCCTGTTAAAAAGTCATAGTTCTTATGATAACAGATATAATAAGGTAATTTATATTGTCCGTGATGTTCGTGATGTAGTTATTTCTTATTATTATTGGCATCTTAAAATGAGTAACTACCAAAACACATTTGATGAATTTTTTAATGAATTTATAGTAGGTAAGTGTCCATTTCAAGATTGGGATAAAAACGTAACGAGTTGGATTAAAAATAAAAATAAAATAGAAAATGGATTCTTATTATTAAGGTATGAAGATTTAAAACATAATACTTTTGAGCAATTAAAAAATATCGCTGAATTCCTTTCCATACAAAGAGATGGTACTGAATTAAATAGTGCAATTACATGGGCTTCTTTCGAAAATATGAGGAGATTAGAAACAGAACAACAAAGTGAAGTTAAACGGTTTAAGAATTCTGATCACTATATACCGTTTATCAGACAAGGTAAAAGTGGAAATTGGCAAAATATCTTATCCGATATACAAAAACAAATAATTAAGGAACGTTTTGGTGACTTACTTTATGAATTAGGATATGAAATTTAACAAAATATTGTTTTTTAAAATCAAATACACAGAGTTTTTTTCTTAAATACACTGTTAATTTTTATTCTAGATTTTCAAAAAACATTATTTATATATGGAGGATTACTCTTAAATATATGAGTTTCATTAGGAGGAAGTTATGATCATATCTCATAAACATAAATTCATTTTTATAAAAACTAAAAAAACGGCAGGAACAAGTATAGAGATTAGCTTATCGAGATTTTGCGGTGAAGAAGATATAATAACTCCAATTCACTCAAAAGAAGATGAAGATATAAGAGCTAATTTGGGGAAATTACCACAAAACTACGTAATCGAAATTCATGAGAATAATCAAATAGAGAAAAAAGAATTTTATAATCATATTCCTGCAGCTGATATTAAAAAGCTGGTAGGGGAACGTATATGGAGATCCTATTATAAGTTCTGTTTTGAGAGGAATCCTTGGGATAAAGTTATTTCCGCTTACTACTTTATAGTTGCAAAAAGACCAAATGAGGAAATAACTTTTGAACAATTTTTGGATTCTTACTTAATGTTCCCTTATAATTATCCCTTATATACAATAGATGATCGTGTAGTTGTTGATTTTGTGGGTAAATATGAAAACTTAGAAGTAGATATGATGAAGATGTGTAAAGAAATAGGATTAGCCTATGATGGATGGCTACCAAAAGCTAAAGGTAACTATAGGAAGAACCAAAATCATTATCATAAATTTTACACATTAGAACAAAAGCAAATAGTTGAAAAATATTTTAAAAAGGAAATTGAGTTATACGATTATAGCTTCAGTTCTGATTCAATTTAGGAATATCATTAAGTGACTAAAAATGCTTGTAAAAAGAAGGGTGTCCGATAGGATAATAAGTAGTACTTTCCTTTTGGGATACCCTCTATATATTTATAATTTTTTTCTCTTTTTAAACGGAACATGATTTTTCTTCCATGTTCCGTCTTCTGGAGACAGTAAATATGTGGGGGGAGTACCCTTTGAAAAGTTAAGAAGCAAAAATAAAGACAGCCTAGTGCTTGTTACCTTGACTGTCCCTTTATTTCTATACTCTTTCCGATCAACATTAATAGCATCATTTTCATGCGGTCGTTAATAAAACAATAAATGAGGAATGTGCATGATTAGTCCGGATTAGTTGCACATGGTACTGGTGGAGCTGTTAAAAATGGCCTCCTCGCCGCAAACGCCTGTATGTTGGGTCTCGGCTAGCCAGTTATTCGGCAGGAGTGTCGCATATTTCTTCAATCCAATAAGGAATATAAAATAATAAAAAAACATATAAAGCGAGTTTGAGGAGGCTCCCGGACCGCCCGCGGAAAGCGAGTGCCTGGAGAGGAAATCAACGACCTAGTCTTAATCATCGTTGGAATGAGACCATCCCGAATTCCCTTTTTAGACAAAAGGGGTTCAACCGAGTTTTTCACGCTTTTCTTCTTCATGCTCCTTCTTCACAAGGGACATGCCGCTCGCTTGGTATTTGAGGATCTTTTGAATGACCGTGCCAAGATGCGCCCCAGCTTCAACAGGGGGAATCCCTCCTTTATGGATGTTGGAAATGACCATCCTTTCTGCTTCAATGGTGCCCAAACGTGGTTTATAGCAAATATAAGCGCTCAATGATTCAGCACTGACCAGACCAGGCCGTTCACCGATCAACAGGACAATGACCTCAGGTCCAAGGATTTCACCGATATCATCCATCACCGCAACCCGGCCCTTTTCAATATAAAAAGGTGTACCTGTATCCAGACCTGCCACTGCCAAAGATTGTTTGAAAGATAAATAGACATCCTCCACATTTTCTTCGATCGCCTTGGCACTTAAGCCATCGGAAATGATGATTTGAACCGTTGGGGCCTTTATGCATTTGGCTTCTATCACCCGCTTTGCTTCATCCGAAAGCTTCCTGCCATAATCCGGACGCCGTAAATAGACTTCCTTATCATCAGCCTTCGTTTTCACCTTGAATAAATCCAGGCGTTTCAAAAGAATATCACTGACTTCACCATATACAGCATCGACGGCCGCCGCATGGTCAAAACGGAATTTTAGCCAAGAATCGGTTTTCGGCCGGGTCCCTGACCTGCCCACCCCTATCCGCGCAGGGGTTTTCGCCATCAATGCAGCCAAATCTTCCTTATTATTCATTCCCATATCATCCACTCCTAATGGTTAAATATAGTCGGATCACCGGCACGCTTCGTTAATTTTCCATTCTCCATAATCCCCATCTTCTCCAGCCAGGCTTCATATAATGGCGCGGGCCGCTTATCCATCGTTTGCCTCAAAGTCGCTATATCGTGGTAACTCAAAGACTGGTAGTTTAACATGCAGTCATCCCCCATCGGAGTTGCGATGATGAAATTCACGCCAGCCGCCGTTAAAAGTACACCCAAGTCCTCGATATCATTTTGATCCGCCTTCATATGATTCGTATAGCAAATATCCACACCCATCGGCAGTCCATGCATTTTTCCCATGAAATGATCTTCTAACCCGGCGCGGATGACCTGCTTGCTGTTATATAGATATTCAGGTCCGATGAATCCGACGACCGTATTGACAATGTACGGATCAAAATAGCGGGCAAATCCATAGTTCCTGGCCTCAAGCGTCACCTGATCGATTCCGAAATGCGCTTCAGCCGATAACTCGGACCCTTGCCCCGTTTCAAAATAAAGATGCTGCGGGCCTGTGCCGGTCCCATAGGCCTTCGCGACCTCATTAGCTTCTTCGAGCATTTGTACGTTAATTCCAAAAGAACGATTGGCCGTTTCCGTTCCGGCGATGCTTTGAAAAATCATATTGGCAGGCGCCCCCTGCTGTACGGCCTTGATTTGCGTGGTCACATGCGCAAGCACACAATTTTGGGTTGGGATGTTCCACTTCTGGATGACATCCTGTGTCGCATGAAGCAGCCGCTTTACGCTTTCAACCGAATCATCGACAGGGTTGATTCCAATGAGTGCATCCCCGACTCCATAGGAGAGGCCTTCTTTTAAAGAAGCCAGCATGCCATCCACATTGTCGGTCGGGTGGTTAGGCTGAAGGCGCGAAGCAAGCGTTCCTTTGTATCCGATCGTGCTATTATTCTTGGTGAGCACTTCGATTTTATTGGCTGCATGGATTAGGTCGAGGTTCGACATTAACTTGGCTGCCGCAGCAATCATTTCACTATTCAATCCCCTACTTAATCGCTTTAAATCCTCGCCGGTCGTTTCGTCACTCAAAATATATTCACGCAGCTCGGCAACGCTCCAGTTCTTCACGGATTGATAGATGGTTCCATTGATGAGACCATCTATGATCCGCGACACCTCATCCTCTTCCGGGGAGAGCATGGGATAGTTCCTGATGTCCGCCAAAGTCAATTCGCTAAGCACCGCTTTCGCCGCAATCCGTTCTTGGACCGAATCTGCTGCAATTCCCGCAAGCCTATCTCCTGATTTCTCTTCATTCGCTTTGGCCATGACTTCTTTCAACGATTTGAATTGATGGATTTCCCCAAAGTATTGAGTGGATAATTTCATCGTATAATCCTCCTTTTCCTACCTGTGAAAGGTTAGCGTTTTTACTACAACCGGAACGACCCCTGTCCGCAGCAGCCTTCCTATATCTAAATAATCACCATGTTCCACTTCTGTCTGATCAATGCAGATGACCGGCAGATCCGGTTGGTTCGCTAGAATGGTTTGACCAAGTGCTTTCCCATAATCACTATCCATGACAATGATCAGAGGCTGCTGCCGATTCGTTTTTTGCATCAAGGCCTCGGTAAAAGCGACTGCGAGCTGGTGAATGTCCCGAAATGATTGATAAGGTAAATTCGTTAAATAAAAGGCAAAATTCAGGCCCTCCTGCAAGGGATCGTATATCGTGATCGCATCCTGAACAGCTTGTGCCATTCTCGCGGTTACATCATCTATCCCGTCATGAAAATCGACCCGATAGACCGGGATATTGCGAACGGGCAGATGAGAATCATTCACCTCGATGGTCGCACCGCTTATTTCAGTCGTATGTGCGCCTGCTCCAAGGACAGTCGCCCGAACCGTTTCAACGGGCTGTTCCCACTCCCATGCAGCCAATTCTTCATTTTCCTTAATAGAGGCGGCAAGCATCATGCCGATATCCCGGAAGCTTTTGTCCTCCCGTTCTTGATGATAGATGCAATCACTGACACCTCCCGAGAACATCAGCACATCGATTTGCCCTGTCCATGATGGCTCCTTCCCAATTAATAGAAGTTCATCTTCTTTTGTGAATGAACCAGCCAAAAACCTCGAAAGCACCTTCGCCATGTCATTTGTGATGATTGACCCATCACCATTCAAAGGAGAGTGCCCCTTTGATTTCAGCCATTTCCCTATTGAAGGGGCAACCTTCACCTTCTCTCCCTCCCACTACACCAAACGGCCTCCTATATGCAGTGTGCAAGTTCCGCAAAGCATGCCGGAACGGTATACGGCAATATTCGCCGTTCCCCCGCCAATGTCTATGTTCGCTACAGTCTTTTTTGTCTTTATGGAATGTTGATGGGCACCCGACCCCTTGGCGGCAATGATTCCCTCCAAGTCCGGACCGGCTGCCGCTACAAGGAATTCCCCCGCCGCTTTAGATAACCGGTAAACCATTTCTTCTGCATTTTGTTTCGTTGCCGTTTCCCCCGTAATGATGACAGCCCCTGTTTGTATGTTATCGATCGTGATCCCGGCCTGATGGTATTCACTTTCCACCATTCTTTGAACAGCAGGTATATCAATTACCGTATCGGATAAAAGCGGGGTCCTGAAAATGGGACTTCGATACAGAATTTTCTTAGCGGTAATTTCGATTTTTGGCACCTGTCCGCCACCCGCCACATTCCTAAGCGAAAGCTCGCTGATGACAAGTTTTGTCGTACTGGTGCCAATATCAATTCCTGCACTGATGATTCGTTCCACCTGTTCATTCATTAAAATCACACCCCAGTTTTACACCACTTGGATTTCATTGCCGTTTTCTTCTGCGTTTTTCGTTTTATATTCATTTACGCCGATAACTCCTGCTTCACGATCCTTTTCCTCCAATTCCAAAGCTTTCGGAACGGACAGCCAGTAAGCAAGACCGATTCCAATCGCTCCGGCAGATAGCTTGCCGACAATGATCGGCAATATCAAGGAGGGCTGAAAGTTGGCTGTGAATGATAAATGATCCCCTAATAGGAAGGCCGCACACACGGCGAAGGAAATGTTAATGACCTTATCTTTCGGCGGCATATCTTTAACAAGTTTGAACATCGCCAATATATTGGCTACCGTGGCTAATATCCCTGCACTCCCCGCTTTGCTCAGCCCGATTTTGCTACCCATCGCTTCAAGCGGCTTGCCTGCGTATTTTTGAATGAGGTAAATCATTGGAAAGGCACCTGCCAGCATTATCCCGATATACCCCGCCGTTTCCAGGGCACGGAACTGGTCTGCCTTATCGGCCATGATCGGATGGAACCCCCAAGCACCAAATACATTGGAAAACAGCCCGGTGAAAATTTCCACGATCGAAAACACGAGTACGAGTTTGATTGCAGCATCCAATATTTTTCCAAACCACATGAAACCTTTGATCATCAAATCAGGCAGGAAATAAAGACCTAACGCGAGCAAGACCACAAAAATAAGAAGCGGGGAAAGATTCAGGGCAATTTTCAAATAGCTCAACGCGAATTCATATGTAGAATCCGCATTCGTGGAAATCACTTCACGGATTTTCGAATTCGTTGCCACCACCAGCACGCTTGAGATAAAAGCGCCAATCGGAATCGTCAGGATTCCTGACATGACACCAAGTGCCATGTATTTATGATCACGCTTCTCCAGCATCGCAAGCCCCATTGGAATCGAGAATACAATCGTTGCACCAGACATGAATCCGACAATCATCGCCATGATCCAGCCTTCATATGATTCCTGCAGCTCGGCCGCCAATTGGTAGCCCCCCATATCCGTTGCCAAAATCGTTGTTGCGGCGAGGGCGGGATCTGCACCGATCGCAGCGAAAATCGGGCCGCATACTGCATCGATGAACCATGATAAATAAGGGATCGATGCCATGATTCCAGCTGCCGGGATAAATATATGGCCAACGGTATGCAAACCTTCCATGAACTGTTTGCCCAAGCCTTGCTCACTGTCTTTAATCGATGCAATAGCACCGACAACGGCACACACCATAATGATATAAATTACGAATTTACCAACCATCTCCATACATATTCCCCCTGAATTCCGATTTGATTTGGCCTATCGTCTTTAAAAAAAGGGTATAAAAAAAGACGCCTCTTATAGTCCAAACTAGGTTGCTCGGCAGAAATGCCTGCCTATAACCAATTTGGTCCATCAAAGCGCCATTGCTTCATCTATTTACTTGTTTTTGATCATTTGCAATGATTCGACGTGCCACCGTCTCCATGGAAAGCTGCTTATCCATACTTAGCCTTCTCAGCTTATTATAAGCAATTTCTTCTGTTACATTCTTCCTTTTCATGATAATTCCTTTTGCCTTTTCAATGACTTTACGATTTGTGAGCGTTTCATCCAATTGAGCATTTCGTTCCTGATGCTTCTTTGTATTGGCTGCTTGCTGCAAAGCTATCTCCACTGCCGGAATCAAATTCGCCTCCGTAATTGGCTTTACAAGATATCCGACGATATTCGCGCGCTTCGCCTCGTCGATATATTCACGCTGGCTGAATGCAGTTAAAAGCAGGACTGGAATCTGAAAGGTATTGGATATCACATCGCTAGCCTTAAGCCCATTCATTTTTGGCATTTTGATATCCATCAAAACGAGATCTGGCTGTAGTGCATGTGCCAATTCAATCGCCTTCTCGCCATTACGGGCATGTCCTACAACATCGAAGCCTGCATCCTTGAGCATGATCGTTATATCAAGCAGAACAATCGATTCATCCTCCACGACCAAAATCCTCTTGACCACTTCTCCCACCTACCTCTTGTATGGAAATCTTACAGAAGCCAGGGTACCTTCTTTAATGCGATGAATCGAAAACTCCCCATCCAAATCATTTTCCACCGTCATGCGGATGATATCCAGCCCTAAAGTTGGTTTCACTGCAGGTGAATATCCGATGCCATCATCTTTTACTTGAATCTCCAATTCGGGACCATCCTTTTGAAAGCATACGGTAATCTTCCCTTCCATCCCTTCCTTGAATGCATGTTTCACACAATTATGAATGAGCTCATTCACAACCAGAGCGACAGAAATGCCAATGTCGGAATCAATGGAATGAAGCTCGCCACCACTATATTCAATGCTCAGTCTTTGACGGGCATGACCCTCCGTATGAACGATCATATCGCCAATTTTCCTAATAAGCTCAAGCAGGTCCACATGATCGACCTGACTGCTTGCCAGAATGATTTCATAAACCGACGATATGCTTAACACCCGATTCAAACTGACCAATAAATGGGGCTTGCTTTCTTCAGGGGCTCCTATCCGCATTTGCAGCCGAAGTAAACTGGCGACTGTCTGCAAATTGTTCTTCACCCTATGATGAATTTCACGAATGGCCACCGACTTGCTAATCAGCTCTCTCTCTTTATCCCGCAGTTCCGTCAGGTCCCGGATGATGATGAACGTTTCATCGGAATTCTTGTTGCCCAAATGGAATTTCTTTATTTGGAAAATCTTTTTACCAATGTTCATTTCCTTCATCAAAATGTCCTCTTTTGAAGCTAGAACATCGGCTAAGCCAGGAAAATAATCGAAAATGGATTCACCTAGAACACAGTCCGTCATACATATATCCGATACTAGATTAATGGCAGCAGGATTCGTATAGACAAGTCGGTTTTGGTTATTAATCAGGAAAATGGACTCCTCGATAAATTCAGGAACTAAGGAATTTTGTTGATCTTGCCTATCAAACTGTTTAGAAGTTTCAAGTTCTTCATGGATCACCTTTTCCATGATCAAAACGGCGATGACACGATTGCATCCCCCCCTGATTGGAACGACACTTTGCTGGACCATTGCTCCCTCTTGAGTCAATGCCCGATTCACGAACATATCCTTTCCGGTGCGCAATACATAAAATACTGCCGGTTCAAAAGCCTCATAGGCAAATTTCCCGACAACCGGATGATCATAAACCGATTTCACGGAATGTCCGCATGCCTCTGCGACGACAATGGCATGCTTCCCTTCAAGCACAGGACAATCGATAAATATATTCGCTTTATTCAAGTTGGCTATCAACGATAAATTCGTTGATAGGTTTTCAAGAATCTGAATATCCTTGTCCAGTAAATGAGTATGCATCTCACATAATTCTCGGACAGTCATTGTCCGTTCCATAGGCAAAACTCCAATAAATGTTTATTCATGGATATTATTATTGATTATTATAGATACCGCCCTTATTTTTGTCAATATTCAAAATATTCTAATGTAATGTATTCTAACATTAGTTGGAGATATGTAAAGGGTTATTTTCCAAACGTAAAAAGACCGAATTTCCCCGAAATGGCCGTATGATGGATACATCATACTTCGTCAATCAAAGTCTTCCTTTTTTATAGTTGGTGCCCATACTTATCATGATATTTCTATATTACACCCTTTACAAGGTAGTCAGATTTCTTGCATTACTCATGAATTCCACCTCTTCTGGTTATAGTAAAGAAGAAAATATCGGAGGAGGTACATTCCATGAAAAGTTCAAAGGAATTTGTTGAAAGCATTCAAGAGCAGCAGAAAAAGGAAGAAGGTAATTTCCGCCGTCAAGGTAATGGGAATCCCGCTCAGAAATTACCGAATAAAAAGCATTAATGAGGCCCATCCTCAAAAAATCCCAGCCTTAACAAAGGGCTGGGATTCTTTTCACTCCGATGCACTTTTTTTCTTCTTCATCTCTTCGATTTCTTTTGAAAATGTGTCCTCTATCTCTTTTTTATTTCCATATAAAAAGAGGTTATCCCCTAATTTGATTTTATACTCATATAACTCTTTCCTGATTTTCACTTCCCCGCTTTCAATAAATAAAATATTAATGTCCGCTCCCTGTGATATGACATCAAAGGCTTTGACATCTATGAATTCAGAGTCCTCATAAATATCGATTTCCATGACCACGTCTTCATCTTCTAAAAAGAGGACTTCCTCTATCGGATGTTCCCATAATTCATAATGATTGTACATTTCACTTTTCATCTTATTCGATAATCTATTATTCAAGAATGGAGCTTTCACTAATACGACCAGTACTAACAGTATCCCTATAATGATGCTTAACTCCATCAAGCGCAGATCATCCGTAAGCAATGTACTGATCGATGAAATGATGACAGCAAGTGAGAAAGCACCAAATAAAATTAAAAACATGCTTATTTTCCTTCGAACGGGATGATCGATGATGGATTTTGACTCGTCAGTTGTAAAACCAGTACCCGTCAGCATGGAGATAACCTGAAATCTGGCCACTGTGCTTTTTAATCCAGTCAATTTCATCAAGGTAACCGATATTTCAATAACAAGAACAATGATTAAAAAATAAAGCAGCATAAAAAGTAAATTCATCAAAATGATCACTTCCTCATCTATGGTTTACCCTAATCCCGCCAAAAGAATCGCATTTGCTTTTTTCAAGTTTCCATCAATATATTCACTTACTGCAAATAACTGCCATTAACAAAAAAAAACGCAGTAAGATCCATTGAATCCTATTGCGTTTTTCACTTATTCCAATCAAATGCATTTGCCCGTTTTGAATGACGAGTGGGGGAACTTTTTTCTCAAATGGTCTTCAGCAGCAGTTTTTTTAACAGCGGCGTAAATTGCTCTGGCAATTCAGCTACACTCGGAATCATTAGGCGCTCTTTGCCATAGATGTTTTTCATCGTTAATTCTTCACTTTCCTCGATGCCTCCATCCGCTAAAAACAGGCCGATGACTTCTATGCCTTTTTTCCTGGCTTCCGAAACAGCAAGATGTGTATCGACAATGCCATTTTGATCATAATCGCTTGCTGCCGGCTCACCATCGGAAAACACGAGCAAGAACCGGTTTTTTTCACGCCTTTTTTCCAATTCCATTGTAGCAACCCTGATACTGTATCCGTCCCTGTTGTCTTCCTCTGGTTCAAGCTGCATGATTTTAGCTCCTGAGTTTAGATAAAGAGAATCGGAATGGGACTGGATCACATGGAAGTAGTTCGGCTGATACCCTTCTCTCACTTCATTTGCATCTTCCCAAAATCCAACGATCGAATGGGGGATCTTTAATTTTTTCAGTACTTCATGAAACAGGACGACCCCTCGTTTCGTTTCATCCATTTTGTTATGCATGGAAGCGGAGCAATCGATCAGCAATGTGAATACGGCATCCATTTCATTTGAATCCTGATTCTTTTTATAAAAGACCCGAGGATTTTCTTCAAATACAAGCGGCAGTAATTTCTTCGATAAGCGGCCAAAAACCAAATCTTTTCTTGGTGCGTTCTTTTTATTTTCCAGTGTCTTTTCAATTGTACTGGAGAGTTTTCTCTTGAACGGTTCGATATCCGCAACAAATTCACGGTAGCGTTTCTCTTCTGTATGTGTTGGTATTTGTGCTTCCTTGATTACTTGAACGACGTCTTTGTTTTCTTCACCAAATGGATGATCACCACTTTTACCCATATTCGTTTGTTTCTTCTCCATCGTTTCCTGCTGATTGTATTCCTTTTGTCGACTTTCCCCTGATGAACCCTGGATGGAAGCCAGTGCCTGGTCGGCATCTTCCGCTTCCCGTGCACCTCCGCCCATCAGACTTGTTTTCGTTCCCTGCTCCAATTCAAATTGAAGAAAAGTCGAATTACTCTCGCCGTTCTTATTCTCCCGGTGCCATGTCGAGAATTTTTCATCAATGAACTCACTTTTTTCTTCATCAGCATCTTCTGTATCATCGTTCACCAGTTCATCATTTCTAGTCAGTTCATCAAATAAGGTATTTGCCTTATACTTTTCCACATTTGCAATGGGGAAGATGAAATATTCATTCATCGTATCCTCGTATCCATCGTTCACACGGAAAACGATTTGCTCGCAAATCCTCGTGATGTCACTCGTTTTTGTGGCTTCAAAGACAGAATGGATAAACGGTTTGAGTTTCTCCAGTTCTTCCAGCTGCCGTACATTGGCCCTTGGGAAAATCGGGTCCGGCCTGTCAGATTGAAGCAGTAAATAGATGAGGCAGTATAATTCATCCAGTGCAAAACTTCTTGTGACATTCGTCGCCAATTGGCTTTCGAAATATTGTTTAAGGTAAGCCCCCCTTACCGAGAACCATCTTTTCGTGCCTGGCCTTTCTTTCTTCACCAATTCTTCCAAACGCAAGTCTTCCAATAACGCGAATAATTGGGCTGCAAACTTCGGAAGCGAACTTTCCCCGATGATGTCCTTGTACTCCTTCATGCTCTGGATTGTTGAATGATGCAGCGTACCTATCGTCCTGAGGAGCACGTCCGTTTTCAGTCCCGCTTCCTTCACTTCCTTATTGCCATTTTCCCAAAAATGGCTGGCTGTGACCTTATTCTCGATCAGATCAATGAAGGAGCCATAATTGTATTCGAATTCCAGCTCAGGAATGCCGGATAATACGGTCGAAAGATCCTGCAGCTGTAAAAAAAGAGCCGTATCTATTATTGAATCATTGAAACGGATATACTTCATGAGGCATTCTCCTAGTTAGAATAATGTGTCAGCCAAGTTCTTCACAAACTCACGCTCCCGTTCCTCGTCCAGCTTATCCACTATGGAACGAAGAATCGCCCGTTTCGGCGGGATCAACACACTCAGATCGCAAGCATCAAGCAAAGCCCTGATCGATGCCGCATCTTCAGCCACCTTCCCTTGATTCACGGCATTTATCAAATCACTCGACAGTTTAACGAACAATTCAATGCTTCTTGCGTCCTTCAACTTTGTATTGGTTTCAATCAATTGCTTTAACTGCTCTCCTTCGATATAAGGAACTTCAATTACGACAAACCTATTTTTTAGCGCTTCATTCAGCGGCACTGTACCGACATACCCTTCATTGATTGCAGCAATCACATTAAAGCCATCTTTTGCCGTTATGACTTCATTCGTGAACGGATTCGTTATCGTCCTTCTGTAATCAAGCACACCATTGATAAGCGGAAGGGTTTCCGGTTTTGCCATGTTGATTTCATCTATATATAGGAAATGACCGTGATTCATCGAATTGGTCACTGGTCCAGGAACGAATTCTATCACCTGTTTTTCCTCTTTATAAGCCAACGTCTTGAAGCCCAATAAACTTTCGGCATCCAAGTCCACTGAGCAGTTGACACTGAACATCGGCTGGTTGAATAAATTCGATAATGTCTCGGCAAACTTTGTCTTTCCAGCCCCTGTCGGACCCTTCAAAAGGATATTCTTCCCCATGCTTAAGGCCGTGATGGCATCCACCATCAACTCCATCTCGGGAGGCAGATATCCGCCGCTCCTGATCAATTCCTCGAATTCAGCAGGATTTTTTCTGCTTGCTTGTAATGTATTTGCGATTTCTATTGGTAATCGATTAATCATTGTGTTCCTACACCCCTTTCTGAACATTTTAAGGCTCTTTCCCATTAAAAACAAACACTAAGAAAAGGAGCTGTCATCAAGACAGCTCCCAGACTGCAGGCAAACTAGAAGAAAAGCTAGTTTGCCTGCAGTTTTTTATTTAAAAGACGTTCCAGTTGATTTCAGAAATCCGCTCCCTTTCCGCCGACTGTCTGCCAAGCCTCCTCGACGCAAGCGCCTGTGGGGTCTCGGCTAGCCAGTTATCCGGCAGGAGTGTCGCAAATTTCTTCCATCCAATAAGGGTTATAAAATAATAAAAAACCATATGGAACTTGTTTGCCTGCAGTTTTTTATTTAAAAGACGTTCCAGTTGATTTCAGAAATCCGCTCCCTTTCCGTTGACTGTCTGCCAAGCCTCATCAAAGCAAGCGCCTGTGGGGTCTCGGCTAGCCAGTTATCCGGCAGGAGTGTCGCAAATTTCTTCCATCCAATAAGGGTTATAAAATAATAAAAAACCATATGGAACTTGTTTGCCTGCAGTTTTTTATTTAAAAGACGTTCCAGTTGATTTCAGAAATCCGCTCCCTTTCCGTTGACTGTCTGCCAAGCCACATCAAAGCAAGCGCTTGTGGGGTCTCGGCTAGCCAGTTATTCGGCAGGAATGTCGCAAATTTCTTCCATCCAATAAGGGTTATAAAATAATAAAAAACCATATGGAACTTGTTTGCCTGCAGTTTTTTATTTAAAAGAAGTTCCAGTTGATTTCAGAAATCCGCTCCCTTTCCGTTGACTGTCTGCCAAGCCTCATCAAAGCAAGCGCCTGCGGGGTCTCGGCTAGCCAGTTATTCGGCAGGAGTGTCGCAAATTTCTTCCATCCAATAAGGGTTATAAAATAATAAAAAACCAAAGTGTAACCTTGTCTTAATTAAGGTTCGAAATGAAAGCGGACTACAGTTTTTTCTTTTAAAAACAAACCAGTTGATTGGAGCGGGTGTTCGAGACTCCTGCTTAGAAAAGCGCGTCCAAGGGAAAGGAAATCAACGTTATTCGAAGTTCATTCTGATGACCCTTAATAGGCTTCTTTAGGGTCACCTTTCATAATGTATACCATATAGCCCAATACACCGCCGATGATGGCAGGAATCACCCATCCCACCCCTACACTATATAGTGGAAGGTATTGAGTGAAAAAGTCCGAAACAGCTTCCATTTTAATGCCTGATGCCACTATTCCATCCATTATGCTGATGATCGCCGTTAATAATAAGCTTCCTAAATATACCTCCGATTTCCCTTTGAAAAAGGAATGGAAGAATGTTAGAACAATTAAAACGATCGCTACGGGATAAAGCGCCGTTAACACAGGCACTGTAATGGAAATGAGCTTGGTCAAACCTACATTGGCAACAGCCGCACTAAAAACAGAGAAGATGACGACATATGATTTATACGATACAGCAGGCAGTATTTTATTGAAATACGTTGCACAAGCCGTTATCAAACCGATGCTTGTCGTTAAGCATGCAGCGATTACAATCAACCCTAACAACACGGCACCAGCCGATCCGAAAAAATGATTCGAGGCTTGAGCCAAAACGTCTCCTCCATTACCCAGCTGACCGAGCTTTTCCACACTTGTTGCCCCGACATAAGTTATAGACGCATAAACGATCACCAACAAAGTGGCAGCTATTAAGCCGGCTTTCATACAGAAGCCTAACACTTCTTTTCTTGATGTTATCCCTTTATCTTTGATTGCATTGATGACTATGATCCCAAATGCAAATCCGGCCAGCGTATCCATAGTCAAATATCCTTCTTTGAATCCCTTGAAGAAAGAATTATCTGAATAATCAGCCACTGGTGACTGGATTTCACCCATTGGGTTAATGATGGCGACCACAATGAGGATCCCGATGAAAATCAATAATAATGGTGTTAATATTTTCCCGACGATATCCAGCATTTTTGATGGATTGATGGATAATAAACAGGCAATTCCAAAGTATATGATCGTGAATATCAGCAATGGCAAAAAGCCGACATCATTAGAAAGGAAAGGTTTAATCCCTATTTCGTATGATACACTCCCCGTTCTGGGAAGCGCGAAAAGCGGTCCCAAAGACAAATAAAGAACGACTGTGAAAATGATGCCGAATAACGGGTGTGCCCTGCTTGCAAGCGATTGTACATCATTTTTACCCGAAAAACCAAATGCCAATATTGTAATGAATGGCAAACCCACCCCAGTAATGATGAACCCTAAACTGGCCGACCATAAATTAGTCCCGGCGGATTGCCCGAGCATGGCAGGGAAAATTAAGTTTCCTGCACCAAAAAATAAAGCAAACAGCATTAGCCCTGTTACAATGATAAATGAAAGTGGTGCTTTCTGTGACATATAGAGCCCTCCATTGTTTTGATTATCTTAACGAAGAAAAGAGTTGTCCATCATTTCCCGTAAAAAAGTGACATGAACGGCGAACGTATTCTACCTATCTGTTAAAATATACCTTCATGAAACTATCGATCATCCATGACTCTCCTTACTATAAAATCAGGCGGAACGTTTGTCAAAGCTATTTCATTCATTATTCGGAAAAATCTTTCTTTTCTAACTTCTTTCCAAGAAAATGAGCGAGGTATTTAGATTGAACAGAAAAGTTGAGTAAAAAGTACTGCAATTTATTTTGCGGGAAAAATATTTTAATATTCAGATATTCATTGAAGCTATCTAAAAAACAAGAAAATAGGAGGAGTTAACATGAGTACTGAAAAAGAAAAAATGGTGAACGGGGAACCTTACATGGCCGCTGATCCGGAATTAATAAGAGATAGGGAAAATGCCAGAAAGTTGACCCGGTTATACAATCAGACAACGGAAAGCGAAGGGAACGAACGAACTGCCCTGCTGAAACAGCTTTTAGGTTCCACTGGGCTAAATGTTTATATTGAACCCACTTTCCGTTGTGACTATGGATACAACATTTCTGTCGGGGAAAACTTTTATGCTAATTTCGATTGTGTCATTTTGGATGTTTGTGAAGTGAAAATTGGCAGGGACTGCATGTTGGCTCCCGGAGTGCATATCTATACAGCCACACATCCGCTGGATCCTTTTGAACGCAGTTCTGGAGTGGAATACGGAAAGCCGGTTACGATTGGGGATCACGTATGGATTGGCGGAGGGGCCATCATCAATCCTGGTGTAACAATTGGGAATCATTCCGTCGTCGCTTCAGGGGCAGTCGTAACAAAGGATGTTCCTGAAGGTGTTGTTGTCGGCGGAAACCCAGCGAAGGTCATCAAGCATATTGAAGGAATTAAATAAGGCAGGGCTCACTCCCCCGAAGTGGCCCTGCCTCCTTTATTTCGTTAGATTTTCCTTAATGCTTCCGCGATTGCAGTATTACCAGAGATTAAATCAAATGAACGCTTGTAAGTATTTTCTTCAGTCAAAGAAGCAAGAATCGTTCGTGCCACATCTTCACGGGCAATCGAACCTCTTTCCAATTCTTCGGCGGCAGCCACATTGCCCGTCCCCGGTTCATTCACCAGACCGCCTGGCCTAATGATCGTATAATTTAAATTGCTTTGTAACAATGCCCTATCCGCATAGTGCTTGGCCACATAATACGGTTTGATGGCTTCATTCCAGTTTTCACGATTATTGGCCTGAAATGCACTCACCATGATGAATCGGTTGATTCCCAAGTTTTCTGCCGCTTCAATCGTTTTAACAGCACCGTCCAAATCAATCAACAGCGTTTGATCAGCGCCGGTGCTTCCTCCGGATCCTGCTGTAAACACGATGGCGTCGCAGCCTTTTGCCGCATTCGCAATCTCATCCACCGATCCGGTTAAGCTCACGACAGCGGATTCAATTCCGTTTTTCTCTAAATGCTTACTTTGTTCTTCTTTACGAACCATTGCCCGTACACTATGATCCGGGCTATCTTTTAATAAATCTACAAGATATTTACCGATTTGCCCATTTGCCCCAACTACGAATACTTTCATAAAGGTCAGCTCCCATAATGGTTAGTTTGGTTTCCTTTCAAATTATTTCATGGACTCAGAACATTATCAAACAATCAGCCCGTCAGGTCTTCTTCACCATTGGAAAAAGTTTGGCAACCACCCTTATATATTTTATAATAAAAACAATACGTGTTCTTCAGGGACATAACGGGGAGGTGTAAAGATGGCAATAAGAATGTTAATGCCACCTTCTGCAGCATCTCATGCAAAGCCTAGTATTGGAGGCGATACTTTGCATGGGGTTGAATTAAGCTAATTAATCGCCCGCCTTATCATTTCTAATATTCGGCTTTGCACCTTATTTCATTCTTAAAAAAGAATAAGGGGCTGGCAGAAATGAAATATGTAAAAGCGACGGCCGTTTTGCCTGAAAAGCTGATCGTTGAAATTCAAAAGTATGTGCAAGGTGAAACCATATATATCCCTAAACCTGAAAAGGCCCATCACAAATGGGGAACCCGTTCGGGATCAAGGGAATTGATCGATGATCGAAATGCCTCTATAAAATATGCATTCAAAGACGGTCATACCATCCATCAATTAGCCGAAGAATATTTTCTCTCCGCGGAAACCATCAAGAAAATCGTTTATTCCAAATAGGATTGCATGGGTAGCACTGATAATGATATCAGTGCTATTCGTATGCCGAGTATGTTTCTTAGTCGTTTTCCCCCTTTTAAAGCTGATGCGATTTCGGTAAAGTTAAGAGCAACGGTATCATGTGACAAGTAACGAGCAACAGAAACAGGAGTGAAGAAAATGGAACCTTTTATCCGGAGCGAACAGTATAATTTCATAAAATCCCAAACACAGATTCTCATAAATGGACACGCGACTGCCAACGATAAAGATGTGATCAACACCCTGAAAACAGTCGCCAAAGAACGAGTATTAAGCTTATTCAGTGACTTGAGCGAAGAGCAAAAACAACTGCTGGATCCAGTAGATGCCATTAAAGATCCCGCACAAGCCGAAGTCTTTCTCTTACAGGTAAAGCCATTTGTGATCCCATTTAAAGAAGTAACCGAAAAAACGATAAAAAAATTATTTCCTAAAGCAAAGAAATTAAAAGCCCCTTTGCTGGAAAACATTGATTTGAGGGAGATTTCATACTTGGGATGGGATGATGTCGGTTCCGGAAAGAAATTCATCATTGCACCTCATCATAATAAACTCACCGGGTTGCATGGAACCATTAAACCAGCCAACAAAAAAGGGATCTGTGCCATATGCAGCCGCTTTGAAGAAGTAGGGATGTTCATGTCGGAAACGAAAGGAACCGTCCAAGGGACATACATTAAAAAAGGGAATTATATTTGTCTGGACAGTATGAAATGCAACCAGAACGTAACCACCTTGGATAAAATGACCGACCTAATCGAACGGCTGAAATAATAAGGAAAGCAATCCTTCAATGGCGAAGGATTGCTTTTTTTTGCTAAGCACTGTAGCCGTCAGTTAAAAAAATCCCCATTTTGTCCTGCTTATGGAATTCAAGTATAATTGAAGTTATACAGGAAAGAAGGATTGATATATTGAAAAGCAAAATGAATCAGTTGTTCGAAGACCAAAAAAACGTTCATGTGCTGTATTCCTATAATGAAATGGAAAAGTACATTAAACAAGTTTTGAACTTTATCCAAGATGGCATCGCAGCGGGAGATTACGTCATTCTTGTTGAAAATGACCGTATTTACCCCATTATTCATAAAGAACTGAGCACACGGTTAACGAAAGATCAAATGGAGTTCCTTCACTTTGTGAACAACTTCGATTTCTATTGTTCAAGCGGCAGTTATCATCCTCCTGCAATCGAAGAATACTTTAATAAAACGGTACAGCCCTATGTGGAAAATAAAATCTCTTTCCGATCATGGGCACATGTGGAATGGGCAACCATGGAAGAACCGTTGCATATTATAGAAGATTTTGAGAGAACAGTAGATGAAGCTGTAAATCTGATTTCGTTTCCTTTAATTTGTGCGTACAAAGGTGAGAGGATGCCAGACTACCTGAAAACCATATTGTTGGAAACACACCCTTATGTTCTAAAAGACGATGATATCATCATTTGTGAACAATACTTGCCATCTAGTTTGAAATAATAAACAACACGCTTATGAATTCTCCTAAGCGTGTTGTTTTCCGTTGGATTGCATGATTCCCCCGTGTATTTATACGGCAGTAATTCACCGATTTTCACCTTGACCGTTTCCCCATTAACATTCAGTATGACAAAGCACTCTTTGGCATAATCCGAGATTAATTCCCGGCACATCCCACACGGGCTAACCACTTTTAAAGCTCTGTCTTCATCATCGGAATAGGGATGCTTAACCGCCACGATGGTATCGAATCCCCTTTCCCCGTCCGATATCGCCTTGCCGAGCGCAATGGCTTCTGCACATAAGGTAACCCGGCCAATATATGCTTCAATATGTACGGCATTAACGATTTTTCCTGAGCCCGTTTTTAATGCAGCGCCAACATGATGCCTATTTTCCTCGTAAAGATCCCTAATTTTTGCACTTGCAGCTTCCATTAAATCACGATCCGACTCATTCAATGGATAAGTTTTGATGATTGGACCTCCTTACCTTCTAATATTTCATTTAGTGATTTTTTTTAACGCTTCTAAAGCCAATAAGCGGAAATATGAAGCAGCTGGAAAAAGTGCCGTTTCATCTACTATAAACTTAGGATGATGCAGGTCATATGGACCGCCCGACCCTATCATTACGAAAGCACCTGGTATTTTTTCTTGGTAAAAAGCGAAGTCTTCCCCTATGGAGCTGGCTTCTAACGTTTTTGTCGTGTAACCTGCTGTGTCTCCAACCTGAAGCGCCAAATCTGCCCATTCAGGCGTATTATCAACTGATGGGGGGCCAGGATGCCAGGATAATTCAACATTTGCATTGAAAGTTTCACTTATACCGTGCAGGACTTGTTTCATGCGTTTCTGGATGAACTCTCGTTGAGTTTTACTGAAGGTGCGGACGGTTCCTTCCAAATATGCACGATCCGGGATAACATTCCACGTTGAGCCACTATGAATTTGAGTGATGCTCAAAACCGCAGTCTCTTTTGGTGCCACATTGCGGCTGATGATGGTTTGCAACGTTGAGATAATATGTCCTGTTATGATAATCGGATCATTTCCCTCTTCCGGTTTGGCCGCATGTGAGCCAGTTGCTTTAACATGCACTTCAAAGCGATCGACCCCCGCTGTCAGTGCGCCATGTTTTGTCCCTAGCTCCCCAACTTGCAATGTCGGATCATTATGAAGGCCAAAAATCACATCCACATCATCCAGCACACCGGTTTCCATTACAGCACTTGCACCATGTCCCGTTTCCTCCGCAGGTTGAAAAATCAAACGAATCGTTCCGGAAAGATCTCTTTCTTCCTTTTTTAATAAAAAAGCAGTCCCCAAAATGACGGAAGTGTGAAAATCATGACCGCATGCATGCATCACGCCGTTGTGCCTTGAAGGAAAGTCCACCTCAGATTGCTCCAAAATTGGTAAAGCATCAATATCGGAGCGAAGCGCTATCGTAGGTCCCGGCTTACTCCCTTTTATCTCAGCTACGACACCAGTTTTCAATGGGAAATCAAGTATCTTAATATCTTGAGATTGAAGCGCTTCTTTAATTTTTTTAGTCGTTTCAAATTCTTGGTTTGATAATTCAGGTGTCATATGAAGATCGCGTCTGAATTCCAATAGATAATTTTCCAATTCTACATTGCTTATGGTCAACGGTTGTCCATCTCCTTAAAATCCGAATAGTAATATCAAATAAGCTAATTGATAAACGTATAAAGAATGAGTTCTAAATTAGGTCGCATCGTAAGCATCATTACAATGAATTTCCGGAAATGAAAAGTGTGTTTATTCCGAATATTTAACATTGACAATTTATTATATTAGATGCTACCATTTGATTTAATTTCTATATTATATTAACGTATCAATCCAAAAAAGGATTCCATTTCTATAGTAGAAAACAAGTAAGGAAATACATAGTCGGAAGGAACCCTCTTCTAAAACTGGAAGCGGGTTTTATTTCAGCATTAATTCATAGTAAACCAGTAAGGATATTCACATTATAAATCCTCTGCGTTTAAAAGTGAAGACATAAAGGAGCAATTGACACATGAAAAAGAGAACAGTAAAACTTGGTGTATTTTTGGCCGGAACAGGACATCACGTTGCTTCCTGGAGACACCCTAACGCCAATCCGAAAGCTAATATGAGCATCGATTATTTTAAAGGGCTGGCCCAGACTGCCGAAAAAGGTTTATTCGATTTATTATTCTTGGCAGATAGTTTGTCAGTTGCAAAGGACTCGCATCCTAATATTCTGACTCGGTTCGAGCCATTGACCTTGTTATCTTATCTAGCCTCGGCGACTTCCAATATTGGTTTGGTTTCAACGGCCTCCACCACCTACGAAGAACCCTTTAATGTTGCCAGGAAATTTGCTTCTTTAGACCATATTACCTCCGGCCGCGCTGGATGGAACGTAGTCACAACGTCCCTTGCCTCCACTGCAGTGAACTTCAATAAATCAGAACATTTAGAACATGGTCTCCGTTATAAAAGGGCGACTGAATTTGTTGAAGTTACCAAGAAATTGTGGGACTCATGGGAAGACGATACATTGGTCATCGATAAAGAAACAGGCCAATTCATTGATGAAAGCAAGTTTCATGAAATCAATCATCAAGGAGAATTTTTCAATGTAAAAGGACCATTAAATATTTCCCGCTCCCCCCAGGGGCATCCGGTCATTGTACAAGCAGGCTCTTCTGGCGCTGGGCAATTGCTTGCAGCAAAGCACGCGGAGATTGTCTTTACTGCCCAGGAGAACAAGGAGGACGCGGTTTCATTTTACCATGAGTTAAAAGGGCAATTGGCCGCTTTTAATCGGGAGAAAAGCAGCTTGAGCATCATGCCAGGTTTGTTCCCGATTGTAGGACAGACCGAGAAGGAAGCCCAAGAAAAGTACGAGGCATTGCAGGAGCTGATCATTCCCGAAATAGGATTGGCTGTTATGGGAAGGTATTTTGGAAATGTGGATTTTTCGAACATCCCTTTGGATACACCGTTTGCTGATATTTCGCTACCAGAACATGTAGATGGCATCCAAAGTAAATATGATTTGATCGTTAAACGGGCGATCAATGAAAATTTGACGTTACGTCAGACATATCAGTGGGTTGCTGGATCACGTGGACATCATATCGCCATTGGAACACCAACGCAGATTGCGGATAAGATTGAAGATTGGGTGAATGGAAATGCGGCTGACGGCTTTAATATCATGCCAGCCCTCTTGCCTGATTCTTTAACGGATTTTGTAGAACTTGTTGTCCCTGAACTGCAATCGAAGGGAATTTTCCGTACGAAATATGAAAGTAACACATTACGAGGGAATCTTGGCCTGGATAAACCGGCCAACCAATATTCCCATAAGTTTTAAATACCTTACACCTGGCTGATAGTTCTCAAAGACAGAATCACCGAACCGAAGAGGAATTAACTAGATAGAGTATAGGAGGCGCAAGATGAGTCAAATATTTCGTGAAGTACGTGTAGAAGATGTGGATAAATTCCTCCAATTAACATTGGATGCTTATGCGAGTATAAGAGAGTTGGATATTCACTTCTCTGCGGCAACGGCCACTAGAGAGGAAGCGATTAAGCATATATCCGAAAATAAGGTGTTTGTTCTGGAGGAAAATGGGACATTTATTTCGACCGTATCGATCCGGTTACCTTGGGGCCCTAATCCTGGACCGCTCGTATTGCCACACATAGGCTGGTTCGCTACAAACCCTGCATATAAGCGTCAAGGCATAGGGAAAAAAGTGCTGTCATGGCTCGAAGAAGAAATTTTGAAGAAGCAGCTGAGAGCCCCCGCGGTTACGCTCGGAACCGCGGATAATCATCCATGGCTAAAGGAAATGTACGAAAAAAGTGGGTTTGAAGAGATCGGGCAAAAAGATTTAGGCAAAGGTCATCTCACAATATATTTGAGGAAAATCTTGCAGCCAGGACAATATCAAGCTTGGACTGAAAAACATAATCAAACCATTTAATAATAGGAGGAAAATAACGATGAAAAAAATTCTTTCCCTTGGACTCTCTTTACTTTTCATATTAGTACTTGCAGCATGTGGCAGTTCAAAACAAGAGAATGCTGCCAAAGATTCCGAACAAAAAACAATTAAAGTGGGGTCCACTGGCCAAAGCTATCCAAATGGTTATCAAGAGGATGGTAAATTAATAGGTTTTGACGTTGAACTTACAGAACTCATCGCCAAGAATTTAGGATACAAGGTAGAGTGGGTCACTTCTGATTTCAGTGGGATAATGGGGCAATTGGGATCAGGTAAATTGGACACCGTTGCGAATGCCGTTGCTATAACACCAGAACGCCAAGAGCAATTTAATTTTACAGAGCCGTATAGTTATTATGGTGCACAAATTGTATCAAGCACAAAAAACGATGATATTAAGAGTTTGGCTGATCTTAAAGGCAAAACCGTTTCCGGTGTGCTTGGGTCTAATAACGTCGCAAACCTAGAAAAATATGATAAGAACGGCGATATCAAAATACGAACCTATGAAACCCGGGATGGCGCGATGCAAGATGCCATTAACAACCGTGTAGATGGATATATCAATTCCCGCCCAATCCTGGTTGCAGAAATAAAGAAAAATGATCTTCCGTTAAAACTAGTTGGTGATCCAGTGGCCTATGAAAATGTAGGGTATCCATTTCCCAAAACAGAAAAAGGCAAAAAATTAAATGATGAATTCACGACAGAAATCAAAAAACTTAAAGAAGATGGTACATTAGCGAAGCTGTCCAATAAATATTTTGGTGAAGATATCACCACGAATTCCGGCGAATAAGCATAGCGGAGGTTTTAAAGCATTATGAATTTTGATTTACAATATATGTTGGAAATTTCCCTGCAAATCGCGAAATTTATTCCAATCACTCTGGTTTTAGCCATCATTTCGATGGCTTTAGCCATTATTATCGGACTTGCAGTAGCCTTAATAAGGAATAGCAATATTTTTGGAATCACCCAATTGGCAGGCTTATATATCTCCTTATTCCGAGGAATGCCAACATTGGTACAATTATTCATCATTTATTACGGTTTACCACAGTTATTCCCATCGTTGTCTACGATGGAAGCAATGACAGCGGCGATCATTGGATTCAGTTTGAAAGAATCCTCTTATTTGGCAGAAATCTTCCGAGCCGGATTGAATTCCGTGGACAAAGGGCAGATGGAAGCGGGCCTTGCAACCGGCATGAAAAGAGTGCAGATTTACTCGCGAATCATATTACCACAGGCTGCTTTAAATGCATTGCCAGCAACAGGGAATACATTCATATCTTTGATTAAAGAAACATCCCTTGCCTTTACATTAGGAATTACGGAACTATTTGCAGAGGGAAAAATTATTGCATCCGCTAACATGCGCTTTTTCGAGACGTATTTGGTGGTTGGCTTGATTTACTGGCTATTGGTTATTCTTTATTCTTGGATACAACAATACCTGGAAATTGGGCTCAGCAAACCACTTAGAAGGTGATCATATGATAAAAGTAAGAAACTTATCTAAATATTTTGGTGATAAACAAGTATTGAACGATATTAACTTGGATATTAGAACCGGGGAAGTTGTCGCCATCATCGGCCCTTCAGGTTCTGGAAAATCAACGTTATTACGCTGCCTGAACCTGTTGGAAAAGCCCAACAGCGGCACCATCGAAATCAAGGATGTAAAATTGGACACCCAAAAATATAAAGAGAAAGACGCGTACCAATTAAGGCAGCAAACAGCGATGGTATTCCAACACTATAACCTTTTTAAAAATAAAACGGCCCTAAAAAACGTGATTGAAGCTTTGCTTGTCAGCAAAAAGATGAAAAAGGAAGAAGCCATTCAAATCGGCATGGATTTATTGAAACGGGTTGGCTTGGAAACACAAGCCAAACAATACCCCGTTACCTTATCCGGCGGACAACAGCAGCGTGTCAGCATCGCTAGAGCATTAGCTGTGAAACCACATGCCATTTTATTCGATGAACCTACCTCCGCTCTAGATCCCGAATTGGTTAATGAGGTTTTACAAGTAATACGGGAGTTAGCGAAAGAGGATACCACAATGGTGATCGTGACGCACGAAATGCAATTTGCGAAGGAAGTTGCTGACCATGTCATATTCATGGCAGACGGACATATTATCGAACAAGGCACCCCAGAACAAGTAATTGAGCATTCCCTTAATCCGCGAACTCAACGTTTTTTACGGCAAATGGGAGATGAAACGGACGGACCTGCCAGGCAAAAAAGGAAGTGAAGTGCATGAACACGGAAAGGTTATCTGAAATGATTTATCATTCCAATCCGTTGGTAAATGAAGAAGTATTACAGGCTGCAATCGAAGGGCTTCTTGATTATCTTGCTGTTTCCTATCAAACGAAATCCGAAAAGGAAATGACGATTTTAAAGCAAATCATTTTGGAAGAAGGCGGAAATGGGACGAGTTACTTGATTGGAAGTCACATGCATGCAACAAGATCCCAAGCAGCACTCTTCAATGGCTTTCAAGCTCATTTACTGGATTATGATGATGTACATTCAGATGTACGAGGTCATCCAAGCGCAGTCATTTTGTCTGCATTGTTAGCAGTTGGAGAGCCTGAAATGACCGGGAAACGTTTTTTAGCTGCCTACGTGGTAGGTGTGGAAATCATGGCTCGGTTTGGGGAAGCTATGAATCCCTATCATTATACGAAAGGCTGGCATAATACGGCTACACTTGGCGTAATAGCTGCAGCTGGTGCGGTTGCATATTTACGGGAGTACTCACCACGCTTAATAGCTGAAACCATGAGTCTTGCCGCTACCCAATCGGCAGGTTTACGACTCCAATTTGGCACTGTAGTAAAGCCGCTCCATGTAGGGATTGCCGCTAAAAACGCTGTGGATTCCGCAGATTGGATTCGGATGGGATTACATAGCAATCCCGACTTTTTGAATGATAAGAATGGTTTCTTTCAGGTATATGCAGAAAATGGAGTTCACGATTTGACGGTAAATTGGGGAAAGACATGGCGAATCGTAACACCAGGATTATGGTTTAAACAATATCCTTTTTGTTCTGCTGCGGTACATGGCGCTGATGCAGCTGTCTTTTTACATAAGACGTACGATTTGTCGGAAGAAGATATTGAATCGGTGAGTGTTTGCTTTCCTCCAAATGGTGATTCCGCTTTGATTCACCATAATCCTTCGACTGGTGAAGAAGGAAGATTTTCGATTGAGTATATTGTATGGCTCGCGCTTACAGGCAAACCCCTGACCTTTGCTTCTTTTGAATCGAAACCTATTCCCCATTCATGGAGAGAATCCTTTCAAAAAGTAAATAGAGAGACGGATGCAACGATCAAGCCTTCCAAAGCAGCACTCCCAGTGGGACGATTTACAATTGTGACCGTGACCACAACGAGTGGGGATGTACTATCGAAACGCATCGATACACCTAAAGGAAGTCCCGGAAATCCATTAACAAAACCCCAGCTAATAGAAAAGTTGCATAAAGCCATAGGAGATGAAGTAGAGACAGAGAAAATAATAGCAGCTGTCCATGCACTGAATCACACATCACTTGGCGTCCTTCAAGAAGCTGACTTTAGAAGCTGATTGAAAGTAAATTAGGCGAACGGTATTTATATACCGCTCGCCTAATTTGTTTATCATCAATACGATATCTTTACTCGTGTGTTCGGGGCATTTACTCGTGAGTTTCGACGTTTTACTCGTGAATTCAGGGCTTTTACTCGTGAGTTTCGGCGTTTTACTCGTGAATTCAGGGCTTTTACTCGTGAGTTCCACATTTCCCACCATACAAAAAAAAGAAGCACCATTATGGCACTTCCTTTTTTTAAAATTAAGGCAATACCGTTGCGCCCATCAAGTAGCGGTCCACTTCTCGCGCTACTTCACGGCCTTCATTGATTGCCCAAACGATGAGGCTTTGCCCTCTCCTTGCATCTCCGGCAGCGAAAACCCCTTCGACATTCGTTTTGTATTCGCCATAAACGGCATCAATTTTTTGGTTTACTGTTTCTACGCCAAATTGAGTTAATAGCGGCATTTCGGTTCCTTCAAATCCGATTGCGATGAAAACGAATTGTGCAGGCCATACTTTTTCAGTTCCTGGAACTTCCCTGAAAATGTACATTCCGTCTTCGCCTTTGACTTTTTCCATTGAGATTGTGTGCAGTTCTTTAACGTTGCCATTTTCATCGGCTACGATTTTTTTTGTTTGGATTGAATATTGACGCGGATCTGCACCGAATTTCGCTTCCGCTTCTTCATACGCATAATCAAGGGAAAATACATTCGGGTAGGCTGGCCACATATTATCAGATGTACGGGCCGTCGGAAGGATTGGATGCTTCCCGAATTGCACGACGCTCTTACATTCCTGGCGAAGGGCAGTTGCGACACAGTCAGCTCCTGTATCCCCGCCGCCGATGACGATGACGTCCTTCCCCTTTGTGTCTATAAACTTGCCGTCTTCAAAATTGGAGTCCAACAGGCTTTTAGTCGAAGTCGTCAAGTAGTCCATTGCAAGGTGAATGCCTGATGCCTCGCGTCCTTCAATGACCAGGTCACGCTGCTTTTGGGCACCTGTGCAAAGGATGACTGCATCATATTGATTTTGCAGTTCTTCGGCTGTTATATCTTTGCCTACTTCTGTATTGGTAATGAAATCGATGCCTTCCTGAGTCAATAATTTAATTCGGCGTGCAACGACATCTTTTTCAAGTTTCATGTTCGGGATGCCGTATGTCAACAGCCCCCCTGCACGGTCTGAGCGCTCATAAACCGTGACCGAATGACCTGATTGATTCAACTGGTCGGCACTCGCCAATCCAGCCGGTCCTGAACCGATGATGGCAATTTTCTTGCCGGTCCTGCTTTCAGGGATGCGAGGCGTGATCCAGCCATTTTCAAATCCTTTGTCGATGATGGTCCTTTCAATGTTCTTGATGGTAACGGCAGGATCGCTTATCGCTACCGTACAAGACCCTTCACAAGGGGCCGGGCAGACGCGCCCGGTGAATTCAGGGAAATTATTCGTTTTCGATAAACGGTCCAATGCTTCTTTCCATCTGCCGCGGTACACCAAATCATTCCACTCCGGGATCAGATTATGAATCGGACAGCCTGTTGTCACCCGGTTCAACTCCATGCCCATATGGCAGAAAGGGGTGGCGCAGTCCATACACCGCGCTCCCTGTGTACTTAACTTTTCATCAGAGAAAGGAGCTGTATATTCTCTCCAGTCACTTAAACGAGTGAGAGGATTCCGGTCTTTTGGTTTTTCTCGAGGGTAATCCATAAATCCTGTTGCTTTTCCCATCTTTCTCTCCCCTTCCTTACTGCATCACAGCTTGTTTAGTGATTTTTTTATCTTGAATGGCATTTGCTTGGAATGCACTCATGATCGCTTCGTCATCCGTTAGCCCTGCGCGCTTCTGCTCATTGATGCTTTTGATCATCCGTTTGTAATCTTTCGGAATGACTTTTACGAATTTCTTAGCGAAATCCGCCCAGTTCTCCAGTACATACGATGCTTTGGCACTTTCAGTATAATGAACGTGGCTGTAAAGCATTTCTTTTACCTCGTTTGCATCATCCATATCATCAAGCGTCTCGAATTCTATCATTTCACCATTGCATAATGCCTTGAATTCTTCTGCATCATCTGCAAGTACATAAGCGATGCCGCCTGACATGCCTGCCGCAAAGTTTTTGCCGACGTTGCCCAGAATGACCACGCGTCCGCCTGTCATATACTCACAGCCATGGTCTCCAATTCCTTCAACGACGACGTTGACTCCACTGTTCCGTACTGCAAATCGTTCTCCCGCACGGCCATTAATGTAGGCCTCGCCGCTTGTTCCACCGTATAGGGCGATATTCCCGGCAATTACATTGTCCCCAGCCTCAATCTGATTGCCAGCAGGTGCCGTGACAATGATCTTTCCGCCAGATAAGCCTTTCCCAACATAGTCATTGACATCACCTGTCAAATACATCGACATCCCTTTTGGAATGAACGCACCGAAGCTCTGGCCCGCCGATCCCGTAAAACGGAGTGTGATCGTATCTTCAGGCAACCCTTCTTCCCCATAGCGTTTGGATACTTCACTGCCGACAATCGTTCCGACCACACGGTTCACGTTTGTAATCGGGAAGCTTACATCCACCTGGGTTTGGTCATTCAAAGCAGGCTCCACAACCGGTAAAATCTCACGGATATCCAGGGATTCATCAATTTTATGATTTTGAGGAAGTTGATACGTACGTATCCCCTCCGGTTGGAAAAGAAGTGTCGTCAAGTCCAGATGCTTCGCTTTCCAATGGTTTTGTGCCCGCTCGCTCACTTGTAAAACATCAGTGCGGCCGACCATTTCTTCCAGTGTTCTAAATCCAAGCTCAGCCATCGTTTCCCGCACTTCCTCAGCGATGAAGCGCATGAAATTCACGACATGATCCGGATCTCCTGTGAATTTGCTGCGAAGCTCAGGGTTTTGAGTAGCTACCCCGACTGGGCATGTATCCAAATGGCAAGCACGCATCATGACACAGCCAAGGACCACAAGCGGTGCTGTAGCAAAGCCGAATTCTTCCGCTCCAAGGATAGCTGCCATGACCACATCGCGTCCCGTCATTAACTTTCCATCCGTTTCAAGGACTACACGGCTGCGCAGGCCATTCAGCATCAATGTTTGGTGTGCTTCGGCAAGGCCCAGCTCCCAAGGAAGACCTGTATGTTTGATACTTGTTTTTGGTGATGCCCCCGTACCCCCATCATACCCGCTGATAACGATGACATCTGCGGCTCCTTTGGCCACACCGGCTGCAATCGTGCCTACGCCTGCTTTTGATACAAGCTTGACGCTGATCCTGGCATCACGGTTCGCATTTTTCAAATCATGGATCAGCTGTGCCAGATCTTCAATCGAATAGATATCATGATGCGGAGGCGGTGAAATCAGGCCGACACCTGGTGTGGAACCACGGACCTCTGCGACCCAAGGATATACTTTGTTCCCTGGCAGTTGGCCGCCTTCACCCGGCTTTGCACCTTGCGCCATTTTGATTTGAAGTTCATCTGCATTAACAAGGTAATGGCTTTTCACTCCAAAACGACCTGATGCAATTTGTTTAATTCCGCTGCGGCGGTCATCGCCGTTTTCATCCAGTTGGTAACGGCTAGGATGCTCCCCGCCTTCACCGCTATTGCTTTTTCCGCCTAAACGGTTCATCGCAATCGCTAATGTTTCATGTGCTTCCTGACTCAATGAACCGAATGACATCGCGCCCGTTTTGAATCGGCTGACGATGGATTCCACGGATTCCACTTCATCTATGGAAATGCTTTGGCGTTTTTGATCGAACGAGAATAAATTCCGTAAAAACCCGAGTCTCTCTTCATTCGCCAAGTTTGAATATTGCTTAAATAAATTATAGTCGCCTTTCCGGCAGGCCCATTGCAGTGTATGGATCGTTTTAGGATTGAAAGCATGATGTTCCCCTGTTTTTCTCCATTGAAAATCACTGCCGCTTTCAAGAGTTTGGTCAAGTGAATCGGCTGCAGCCTTCCTATGGCGAATCAACGCCTCATCTGCGATCGTTTCCAAATCGATCCCACTAAGCTGCGATGCCGTACCGCTGAAATAGCGTTCGATCACTTCAGCACCGATTCCGACCGCTTCGAAAATTTGCGCGCCGCGATAACTTTGAATCGTTGAAATCCCCATTTTCGACATCACTTTTACGATGCCTTCTGTCAATGAGCGTACATATTTCCTTACCGTTTCTTCGTAGCCAATGGACAAACTGCCTTCCAATACCGCCTGCTTATATGTTTCATAAGCAAGATACGGGTAAATCGCATCCACTCCATACCCGATCAGGGACGCATAATGATGGACTTCCCTCGCTTCCCCCGATTCAACGATAATGCTCACTTTCGTACGGTTCCCATGACGGATCAGCTCTTGATGAAGGGCACTCGCAGCCAGCAGGGAAGGAATCGCAGCTTTTTCTTTGCTCATATCCTTGTCAGATAATATCAAAAGGCTGACACCATCAGCGATCGCTTGTTCCGCTTCACGGCAGATGCGATCGAGTTCACTCTCTAAATCTTCTGAAAATAAAGTGTGAATGACTTTGCTCCTGAATTCAGGATAGGCATTTTCTTTCAACTGCTGCATTTGACCTGGCGTCAATACAGGTGAATCCAATTGAATGCGGCGGCTGTTCGTTTCATCCGGTTTCAGCAAATCTCCTTCCGCACCCAGAAATGTCATCGTTGACGTGACGATCTGTTCACGAAGCGAATCGATTGGCGGGTTGGTTACCTGTGCAAAGGATTGCTTGAAATAATTAAATAGCGATTGCGGGCGATCTGATAAGACCGCTAATGGAATGTCATTCCCCATGCTGCCAAGTGGATCTTTGCCTTCGTTAATGACTGGCAGTAAATATTTTTGGACATCTTCATACGTATATCCGAACGCTTTTTGCCTGAATAATAAATCACTCAATGGCTCCCCTTCGAGCACAAGTTCTTCGTCACGTAATTGAACAAGCTGTTCGTCCAGCCATTGCTGGTATGGTTTTTCCTGAGCCATTTCCGACTTGATCTCTTCATCGGAAACAATACGGCCTGCCTCTAAATCTATTAAAAGCATTCTTCCTGGGCTTAAACGATCTTTATATAATACATTCTCCGGCTCCACATCGATCACGCCGACTTCAGATGAGAAAATGATGTAATCATCTTTTGTCACATAATACCTTGCCGGCCTTAAACCATTTCGATCAAGGATGGCACCGATTTGCTTGCCATTCGTAAAGGATATGGCCGTCGGACCATCCCATGGCTCCATGAGCATGCTATGATATTCGTAAAATGCCTTCTTTTCCTTCGTCATATGCGGATTCTCCGTCCACGGTTCAGGAATGAGCATCATCGCCGCATGTGCCGGTTTACGCCCGGCAAGCACGAAGAATTCAAGTGCATTATCAAGAATCGAGGAATCACTGCCGTCTATATCCAGAATAGGCAGGACCTTTTGCAGGTCATCCCCGAATGCTTCCGATACAAACTGCTGTTCACGCGCTTTCATCCAATTCACATTGCCTCTAAGCGTATTGATTTCGCCATTATGGATCAGGTAACGGTTTGGATGTGCCCGTTCCCAACTAGGAAAAGTATTCGTGCTGAAGCGGGAATGCACTAAAGCGAAAGCCGAAACGAAAGACTCCTGTTGAAGGTCAAGATAAAAAGCATCCACCTGCTCTGGCGTCAATAATCCTTTGTATACGATCGTAGCACTTGAAAGGCTGGCAAAATAAAAACGATTGCCGCGTTCACGAGCCCAGTTTTCAGCTTGTTTTCTGATAATGAACAATTTACGCTCAAAAGCTAAATCATCGTTCATCCCTTCGCTTGCCCCGATGAATACTTGGCGGATCATCGGACATGTCTCCTTGCCGACCTCCCCGATCTTCGCTGCATCAACAGGAACCGTTCTCCAGCCTAATAACGTTTGGCCTTCTTGTTCGATAAATGCATTCAAACGGGTCTCGATTTCATTACGTTCATCATCATTGTTAGAGAAAAAGAGCATGCCTACACCATAGCGTCCTTTTGCCGGCAAGTTCATTTCCGGGCATGCCAGCCTGAAATATTCATCAGGAATCTGTACCATTAATCCTGCGCCATCTCCTGTAAGGGGATCGCTGCCTTGTCCGCCGCGATGATCTAATTGGCACAGCATATTCAGTCCTTGTTTGACGATGTCATGTGTAGCAAGCCCTTTTAAATGAGCGTATAAACCGATCCCACATGCATCATGTTCAAATTCAGGATGGTAGAGCCCTTGTGCTTTTGGTATTTGATTGTATGTCATATTAATCGCCCCCATCGTATTCTTACACCGTTATGTCACTTACATTTATTCTAGGTTTTCAAATCGATATAAACAATATATAATTCTAGTAGAATCTATCTCACTTTGAGATGAATGACAGGAGGATGAATAAATGGAACTACGACAATTACGTTATTTTGTTGAGGTCGCCGAGAGGGAACACGTCTCTGAAGCCGCAGAGCACCTGCATATTGCACAATCAGCAATCAGCCGGCAAATCTCCAGACTGGAAGATGAGCTTGGCGTTCTTTTATTCGAGAAAATCGGCCGTAATATCCAGTTAACCCCAATTGGTAAAATTTTCTTGATTCATGCAAAGACGGCGATACAGGCGATAGAATATGCCAAATATCAAATTGAGGAGTTTTTGGACCCTGAACACGGAAGCATTAAAATCGGGTTCCCGACCAGCCTTTCCACCCATTTACTGCCTACCGTCATTTCCGCTTTTAAAGATGAGCAGCCGAATATTGGCTTCCACTTAAGACAGGGATCTTATTCCTCTTTAAAGGAAGCTGTCAAAAATCGCGAAATCGGATTAGCCTTCCTTGGACCGATCCCGACAAACGATCCAGATATCGAAGGTCATATCCTGTTCACGGAAAACATTTCCGCTTTACTGCCGATAACGCACCCATTGGCCGAAAGGAAAAGTCTGCGTCTAAGTGACTTGCGAAATGATCCCTTCGTCTTGTTTCCAAAAGGATACATCTTTCACACTATCGCTCTCGAAGCATGCAAAGCAGCCGGTTTCGCACCGAACATCGCCTCGGAAGGTGAAGACATGGATTCCATAAAAGGGCTCGTATCTGCCGGAATCGGAGTCAGTCTGCTCCCTGACAGTACCTTTTATGAAGTCATTCCAAGACTGACTGTCAAAATTCCGATCGATACACCCGAAGTCAAACGGACTGTCGGCATCATCACTCCCAAAAACAGGGACTTGGCACCATCAGAAAAACTTTTTTACCAATTTGCCAAAAAGTTCTTCTCTGTTCTCGAGCAATATCAATAAAACATGGCGATCGTTCTAACCTGTGAATGTGAAGGAAGATGGGACAACCTACCTTTTCCATAAACAAGTTACTAGACAACTTACCTATAGCCCACCTTTCGAATAATTTATCAAGATTATTCGTTCAGGAGGAATTTACATGAAACCCACCCATTCACATCTTGCTTGGCATGAAACACTCGAGCTTCATGAATTGGTCGCCGCCCAGTCCAATGCCCTTATGAAATTTAAAAAAGCTTATCCCAAAATAAAAGATCCCATTTTAAAAACGATATATAGGCAAACGATCGATTCCCTTACCCAAAACATCATGGAGCTGCTGCAATTTTATCCATTGACGCCTAAGACGGGCCGGGATGACGATGTATCAAGGGATGACGCATCGGCCGCTGCTGCCGGGGAATTGCTGGGCTTTGCCAAATCATCCATCAAAAGTTATGCAGGTGCCATTACTGAAACAGCCACCCCTTCCCTTCGAAAAGTATTTAGGAAACATTTAAATGGAGCCATCGATACCCATGCCAAGATATTCCACTACCTTTATGAACGAAACCTCTATCCTGCTTACGACTTGAACCAATTGCTTCAAAATGACGTCGATGTTGCCAATAAGGCTCTTTCCCAACCATTCTAAATGCAAAAAAAAGGCAAGCATAACGATTGCTTGCCTTTTTGCCGCGTTCCGATTCCGTTTTTCATTATAATGTTATAATATATAAGAATTGGTTTTAATTAGGCAAATAGTATTCAAGAGGTGAAAAATCATGAAAAAGATCCTTTTTACCATCATCCTATCCCTGATCTCATTTTCGTTAGCCGCCTGTAAGGCTGATGAGCCAAAGTCCGGGAATAACCTTTCAATTCCTGAGTTGACAGCAAGGGAAAAATCCATCCTGGAGAATACAAGTGAACATTCCTTTCTTATCGATTTCCATGTTGATGATACATACAAGGAGATGTCCATCTGGATCGAAAAATATGAATTTGGCAAACTTGTCGAACCTGAAATGGGGCGCATGACAACTGCCATCAAAGATGATGGGACGATCATCTTTACGACCTCCAAAACGGTTGATGGCCAAAATCCATCGATGTTCCACATCAGCATTCAAAACGACAATGGTACGGATACAGCTACTTATCCTGAAACCATTGATGAAATGGAGTCCAGCGTATGGGGCAGTGCTGGCAAACTCAAAATAAACAGCACAAACAAGCTTGCATTGGCGAGTATATGCTATTCAAGCGGAAACGAAGGCATACGTTCACTTTCCACTGATTTTTATGGTGATAGTGATAGCCATATGGACGAGTTGAAGAAATACGATGTTGTCTACCTCCTAAGAAGTGAATTCACTAAATGAGCTGACAAATGCAGGGGCAAGTTGATTCGAACATTCCCCTGCATAGTTTTCCATTCTATCTTATTACCGCATCAAGACCTCCACCTTCAGTCATCTTCCTAGCCTTACATTAATCCCAATTAGCTGACCGACGAATTAAGTACATATATCCTGCATCAAGCTAAAGAAAAACTCATGCTTTAAGAGCAATTCAAGATCAAAGTGGTGGAATTGGCGGATCAAAAAGCAAATGAGAGTCCGCCAAGAGCTGACTCCCATAAATTCACAACCTCTTATTATGCTCATTATTTAAAGCTTTCACTTCTAAATTAATACCAGCTACTTTATCTTTGATACATTAGTTAAAAACGGTCATTTGATGTTTGTCACAATTAATTCAACATCCATAATAAGGGGGTTGAAGGAAGAGGCATTTGGGTGTAATCTTTAAAAATAATAAAACGGAAAGAAGATTATTAATTTGAAGAAAATCATCCTCCTCTTTGCAGCAGTAGTCATCGCGAGCTCTCTCGGACATCAAATAACCGGCGGATATATGGACCCTCGAAAATCACGCCTTAGGTATATACATTTAAAATAAGGGATCAGCTTTTTGTGCTTGATTCCTTATCATTACGGAAATCAATAAATATTAATCCCCTTAAATTAGTCACTTTCTTGATTATTTCCCGCCAATGCCAAATCACCACCTTTGATATATACCATTTTTTTCCACTTCTAATACTATCTCGATTGGTTTTTTCACATCTTATTGAATGGTTTGCAAACTTTCGGTTTCCATTTTATCCTTTATATCGATAAAAACCCGAGTCCTATCGGATGTATTTGATAGTACATAATTCCCCTCTTGTATTTCTGTATCGACCTTATAATAACCGGAATCTTTAAGGATGATTTTTTGACCCATTTTCGCTGCTTTTTCAAATTTAGATGGTCTAGATTCACATATGAAAAAGCACCGCATGCAAAACATCATTTTTATGCATTTCATCCCCCAAAACTCTTATCAAGGGCTTTAATATCATAATAGCCTTGATCGACATCTCTACCGACAGTGATATTTTGTGATTCGCCTCAACTATTGAACAGATTAATAGAACGGCGAGTACGTGAAGTTTCAGAGTATAACGCGAAACTCCAGATCTGAAATCATGCAGTGACAAAGCTTGGCAAAAACACCGCTCATCATCGAGCGATGTTTTCATTCGTTTTTCCACAAAAAAAAGCCGTTTAACCTGTAAGTTAAACGGCCTTCACCTCTTATTGCTATTTAGATTTTTTAACGGTAACTTTTGTTGCTTTTCCTGTATTGCCCGCTTTGTCTTTTGCTGAGACGTATAATGCGGATCCAGCTTTTTTCTTGCTGATTTTGATGGAGAAGTTCCCCTTACTATCAGCTTTTGCCGTTCCGATGTTTTTATTGCTGTACTTCACGGTTACGGTTGAACCGATTTCCGCTTTACCAGTTACTTTTGTTGCTTTGTCGTTTACTTCATTCACTTTCGGTGCACCTGGAGCGGTTTTATCTTTAACCGTTACTTTTGCCGCTTTTCCTGTATTGCCCGCTTTGTCTTTTGCTGAGACATATAATGCCGACCCTGCTTTTTTCTTGCTGATTTTAATGGCGAAGTTCCCCTTTTTATCAGCGGTTGCAGTTCCGATGTTTTTATTGCTGTACTTCACGGTTACGCTTGAACCGATTTCCGCTTTACCAGTTACCGATGTAGCTTTATCGCTTACTTCATTCACTTTCGGTGCATCTGGGGCTGTTTTATCGAGAACAGTCACGGTTGCCGCCTTGCTTTCACGTTTTGCTAAGTCTGTAGCTGTTACTGAAAGTTTAGTGCCGGCCTTTTGCTTGCTGATTTTCACTTTGAAATTCCCTTTGCTGTCCGTGTTACCTGAACCAATCACTTTTTTTGCACTATTTTTGATCGAGATTTTCATGTCCGCTTGTGATTGACCCGTTACATACGTATCTTTGTCACTTACAGCTTTAACAGTTGGTTTGTTAGGGGTTTCACCCTTATTCACGAATACTTTGATTGAAGATACTGCTAGTTTGGAAGAATCAGAGATATTCACAGTAAGCTGCTGCGCAGCTTTTTGGACCGGAATGGTAACGGTGAACATTCCGTTAGCTGCCGCCGTTCCTTTACCGAGCGTTTTGTTTCCGCTTTTCACTTCGATTACTGAACCTTTTTTAGCTGAACCGGTCAGTTTTGTTTGCGTATCCATAACAAGATTGACTTTAGCTTGTAAATCCACTGCACTAAGAGCGCTGTATGCATTCAGCCTTCCATATCCAGATACTAAATCTTTTCCGACAGGCAGTTCTTCTTCAGGGATTATGATTTCTCCATCTTCTGGTTGATAGTCCTCATAAGGATCTACATTATCTTCTTCTTCAAAAGCGACATATTCCGATGTCTCATGAAGAATTTCCCTTACTTCATTCACTTTCAACCCAGGGTTTCCGGATAATAACAGAGCTGTAGCTGCCGCAACATGGGGAGCTGCCATTGATGTACCATCCATGTAGGTAACATTCCCATTAGGCACAAGGCTCGGGATGCCTGTCCCTGGAGCTACCATGTCCAATTTCGATCCATAATTTGAATAATCGGATACTAAATCAAGTGCATTGGTTGCACCGACGGATATGGCGTATTTAGATGATGCAGGATAAGAAAGACCCTCCATCCCATCATTACCGCTTGCTACGACTACCATTACATTCTTGGCAGCGGCATGTTTCAAGGCATATTCAATCGTCCTGCTATATTCTCCGCCCAAGCTAAGGTTTATGACCTTTGCACCATGATCCACGGCATATTTAATGCCTAGTGCAATTTTCTCATTGTCTCCAAATCCTGAAGAGTCCAAGACCTTCACTGGCATGATTTTAGCTACTGGATTGATTCCTTGCATGGAATATCCATTATCCGCTTTGGCAGCGATGATTCCGGATACATGTGTCCCATGGCCATTGTCATCGATTGCTTTTTCTTTCTTATCGATGAAATTCTTACCTGACTCCATTTCAACGACACTCTGAAGATCTGCAAGTGAATCATCGACACCTGTGTCGATGACCGCTACCAATGTATCTTTTAAATTACGTTTCTTAATAAGGTTCTGCAGTTTTTCGTTATCGATGTCCGCGCCCTTTACGCCTTCTTCCCCACCGGCGTTATCCAAAGACCATTGATACGGTGATTGAATGTCGGCAGAAAGTGCTTTGTACGTTTTTACCGGTTCGATATATTCCACTTCTGAAAGTTTTTCGATACCGGATAGTGCCGCCGTGCTCATTTTAGCTTGGTTCTTTAACTCCACTACATACATATCATCATACAGAACCTCTTGTTGCTTAGGTGCCGATAATGTTCCATATCCTTTTCCGCTTATCTTGGATTGGACAGCGCTTAATGACTTCCCTGGTTTAAGTTTGACGATATATTTGTTCTTTACATTTTTCGAAGCCGGAAGTTCGATTCCCGCTTTGCTTGCGATATCGACGATTCTTTCACCTGCAAGCTTATCAAGATTGATTTTCTTTGCAATGGCGTCCATATCCTTTTTCAATCCGGCTGGAGCGACGTCTGTCGACTTTTTGAATAAGGCCTTAATCGCTTCTTGCTGCTTGTTGCTAATGACTGCCGTACTGCTTGCTCCATTTTCATTAAGATCCTCAATAAGGGGCTTAATCTCGACTAAGTGATTATAAACAGCTTCCCTTGCCGTTTTATTCCCGGCAAGATGAAGAGCCAGGAATGGCGAAGCTTTATAGTATAAAGAAGAAAGGGTGCGTCCCTCAGGTGACTTCGTGAGAACTTCATCTCTAAACACGCGGAGTGTTTTCAACATGGATTCTCCCGTTTTCTTATCGTTTACACTCACTTCAACCGGGCATGATTCGAGTTCCTCCCCTTCGTCCCCGGCAGATGGCGGCAATGTTACTGAATGCGCATTGATGGAGTATTCAGCTACATTTTCCGCATCCGGGATCGGATTTCCCTCATCATCCGTATCGCCGAAATATTCAACTTTAACATAATATGTGCCTTCCCAGGCATATGGGAAATCGACTACGGCTTTTTCATCAGGATAAGAAGAGACCATATAATTGCTCTCATCTTTTTCTGCTTTTTCTTTATCTTGATATACGGAGATATTCAAGATTTTGTCCGAATTGACTTCGAACTCAATATGGGAGAACTTTTGTATTTCTTCTGTTGTTGGACTGATTTGGTACCATTGAACATCCGGTTTTTCAAACTTTCCTTCCAGAGTGTCCCCATTTTTAATCGTTTTTACATTTTCAACGGGTGTTGCAGTTGCAGCTTGAGAATTTAACGGAACCATCAAGCTGAAAATCAGTGCAAAAATTAGTGCACATGCCGTAATTCGACTCACATTCTTAAATTTCACGATTTCCCCTCCAATAATTGGTTAAAAAATAACAGTACTATACCAAACTATCACACTGTAAAATTATATCAACCAATTTTTTCCCTTTTTTATGTCAAATGCTTGATTTATTTGGCCATCAAGTCGAAAAATGATTCACATGTACCAATTAAGCAAGATATTTGAGCTCCCCATGGTCATCTCATGACGATAGTCGTTTCCAACATTCGATAGATTCAAATCGGTGAAAATCCTAACATGACCTATTTCCTATGGCGATGACAGCGAAAAAAAGCTGCCCCAGCAGTAAAAATATCCGGGACAGCTTGCAATCATTTTTATTTAGTTTGCGACGATATTGACTAATTTGCCTGGTACGGCAATCACTTTACGAATGGTTTTCCCATCGATTTGTTCTTTGATGGAATCATCACCCATCGCGATTTCTTCCAGTTTTTCTTTTGTGGTGTCAGTCGGCACCATTAATTTCGCTTTGACTTTTCCGTTGATTTGGATGACGATTTCGACTTCGTTATCCACTAACTTCGCTTCGTCGAAAGCCGGCCATGTTCCGTACGTGATGCTTTCGGAATGGCCCAGTTTAGACCAAATTTCCTCAGCGATGTGCGGTGCAACTGGTGCAAGCAGCTTTACGAAGCCTTCGATATATACTTTAGGAAGCGAATCCGCTTTATAAGCATCATTAATGAATACCATCAATTGTGAAATCGCCGTATTGAATTTCAATTCCTCATAGTTCTCGGTCACTTTTTTAACCGTTTGATGATAGACTTTTTCGAGCTTGCCCGTGTCATCCGTTTCTGTCATCTTATCTGTGATCGTACCGTCATCGTTGACCAATAAACGCCAGATACGGTCAAGGAATCTGCGCGAACCGTCCAATCCGTTTGTGGACCAGGCAATCGAAGCATCCAATGGTCCCATGAACATTTCGTACATGCGAAGTGTATCGGCACCATGGCTTTCAACGATATCATCCGGGTTCACGACATTCCCTTTGGATTTACTCATTTTTTCATTATTCTCGCCAAGGATCATTCCTTGGTTGAATAGGTTTTGGAATGGTTCCTTCGTTGGCACGACACCGATATCATACAGGAATTTATGCCAGAAACGAGCGTAAAGCAAGTGAAGTACCGCATGCTCGGCGCCGCCGATATAAATGTCGACCGGCATCCATTCTTTTAATTTTTCAGGATCTGCAAGTGCTTCCTTGTTGTTTGGATCGATATAACGTAGGAAGTACCAGCTGCTGCCTGCCCACTGTGGCATCGTGTTTGTCTCACGGCGCCCTTTCCGTCCGTTTTCATCCGTTACATTCACCCATTCCGATATGTTCGCAAGTGGTGATTCTCCTGTACCTGAAGGCTTGATGTCCGTAGCTTTCGGTAAAATCAATGGAAGATCTTCTTCCTTCATTGCAGACATCGTGCCGTCTTCCCAATGGATGATCGGAATCGGTTCACCCCAGTAACGCTGACGGCTGAATAACCAATCGCGAAGGCGGTATGTTATTTTCTTCGTGCCGATTTCTTTTTCTTCCAGCCATTTTATCATGGTCGAAATAGCTTCTTCTTTATTCAATCCATCAAGGAATTCCGAATTCACATGAAGTCCATCGCCTGTATATGCTTCACTTGTCACGTCTCCGCCAGCTACGACTTCCTTTATCGGCAAGTCGAACTTGACTGCAAATTCATAATCACGCTCATCATGGGCAGGAACGGCCATGATTGCACCTGTTCCGTAGCTGATCAACACGTAATCGGCAATCCAGATCGGCATTTTCTCGCCGTTTACCGGGTTAATGGCATAAGCCCCCGTGAACACGCCTGATTTATCCTTTGCCAAGTCTGTTCTTTCCAAGTCGCTTTTATGTTTCACTTCATCTAAATAGGCCTCAACTGCTGCCCTTTGATCAGCCGTCGTGATTTTATCGACAAACTGATGTTCAGGTGCCAATACGGCATATGTTGCACCGAATAACGTATCCGGACGAGTCGTGAACACCGTGAATATTTCATCAAAGCCATCGATATTGAATGTAACCTCCGCTCCCTCGGAACGGCCAATCCAGTTACGCTGCATATCCTTGATGTTTTCCGGCCAATCCACATCATTCAGATCGTCGATTAAGCGGTCTGCATACGCCGTGATACGAAGCATCCACTGTTTCATCGGACGGCGCTCGACCGGATGGCCCCCACGCTCACTTTTCCCATCGATGACTTCTTCGTTAGCCAATACCGTGCCAAGTGCCGGACACCAGTTAACGGCCACTTCATCAATATATGCAAGGCCCTTTTCATATAATTTCAAGAAGATCCATTGCGTCCATTTGTAATAGTCTGGATCTGTCGTATTTATTTCGCGATCCCAGTCATAAGAAAAACCAAGGGCTTTGATTTGGCGGCGGAACGTGTTGATGTTGTGCTCCGTGAATTCAGCCGGATCATTTCCCGTGTCGATCGCATATTGCTCTGCAGGAAGTCCAAAAGCGTCCCAGCCGATCGGGTGCAATACATTATACCCCTGTGCCCGTTTCATCCGTGCCAAGATATCGCTTGCCGTATAACCTTCCGGGTGCCCTACATGAAGACCGGCCCCTGAAGGGTATGGGAACATATCCAGCGCGTAGAATTTGCGTTTGCCGCTTTCTTCACCCGTTTTGAATGTCTTATTGCCTTCCCAATACTTTTGCCATTTCGTTTCTATGCTTCTATGGTCAAAACTCATATGATTTCCTCCTAATTTCCGTATAAAAAAACAATAAAAAACCCCTCATCCCAAAATAGGGACGAGAGGATTATGTATATCTTCCCGCGGTACCACCCACATTGGCGATAGCTAAAATCCGCCCAGCTTAAAACATCCGTAACATGGATTAAAACGCCAGGCATTACTTTTCACCTTCACACCCGGGACTCCAAGGCGAGTTCACGACCATCCCAGGTTGACTTGCACCATCCGTCAACTCTCTATACTGGTTTAAACCGCTACTATTCCTCATCACAGTCTTTATGAGAATATTGCATTTTATTTTATTCTAGTCAATTTCACCGACAATTGCAATAGCCGTACATAAACATTATCGACAGGTTTTTCATTATATATGCGAATTAAAGAAAAATTGTGCAAAAAAGGGAGCTATTCTTTCATAGCTCCCTTGCTTCCATTTAATGTCGCAGTAAGATCATTTCATTCCTTAATTGATTCAACTGCTGCTTCATCCGCGAAAGCATTTCCCGTTGCTGGTCATTCGAACTGGCATACAATCGCTCCATATCCGTCAAAGCCTCTTCGATATACCTTTGCGAATTTTGAAATTGTTCATCATCATAATGCTCCTGCCGTGAGGCCTCGTTAAATTCATACTCTGCAAAATGGAGAGCCCCTTCACATTGCTCTAAAAAATGATCGACGGATTGTCTGGTTGCCATTTCAAACCCTCTCCTTCGCGTCTCATTTGGATGATTCGGAATCATCTTGTCTAGTTTGAGCAAATAACGGTTGGATTATCATTTTTTTTTGAGCATTCATCCTTTATCCCAAAACTTCTCACCTTGATGGGAAATGAACTGCTCGATCCATTCAGCAAAGCCCATATGGAGTTTCTCGCCTTCTTCAAAATCATCGATATGGCCTTTTACCATTAAATACTCCTTATCGCCTTTAGCGACTGCTTCCCCATCGATGACGATATTATCTTGATAAATGCAGGCCACTTTATAGCATCCCTCGTAGGAATTTTCATATGTGTAATTAATAATATCATCCAGACTGTATAAATCATTTTCCCCACCCGATTCCACATTATCGAACAGACGGCATCCATTGGTTATTTTTAAAAACTCCTTATAATCCTCGGGCAGAAGCAGTCCGGTTTTCTTTTCAAAGGAATGAATTTGTTCATCCGAAGCAGGTGAATTGAAGGTGCAAGTGGCTTTGTATATGAACCCATCTTCATTTACTTCGATCACCTGATTATTTTCGGCTAATTTCTTTTTCATTTGATTAATCGCTTCTTCAACTTGACCGGTCATGTCCATCAGCTCCCGATTGGATATAGTCATTCAAAGATATACTGGAAATAGCAGCAAAATGTTTAGCCTTCAAGTATACAGTATACGCTTATTTTTCGAAAAAAGACCTAGCTGCGAGAATGTTGTATAATATATGTTGCTCTTTATTTTATTTAGGAGGTTGCTGATTTGATTCAAGCAAACCCGTTTATATATGCAACGGATAACAAACGATATCATACATGGAATTACCACCTGAGGGAACATTTTGGACATAAGGTCTTTAAAGTTGCCCTGGATGGCGGTTTTGACTGTCCGAACCGTGATGGTACCGTCGCACATGGCGGCTGTACCTTCTGCAGTGCCTCAGGCTCTGGTGACTTTGCGGGCAACAGGGTTGAACCCCTCGACATCCAGTTTAAGCAGATCAGCGAACGGATGCATCATAAATGGAAAGATGGAAAATATATGGCCTATTTCCAAGCGTTCACGAATACGCATGCACCCGTGGCAGAGCTTCGCGAGAAATATGAAAGTGTATTGACCCAGGAGGGTGTCGTCGGACTCTCGATCGCGACACGCCCGGATTGCCTTCCAGATGATGTAGTCGAGTATTTAGCGGAATTGAACGAACGCACCTACCTTTGGGTGGAGCTTGGTCTCCAGACCGTTCATGAAAAGACCGCAACGATGATCAACCGTGCCCACGACTTCGATTGCTACAAAGAAGGCGTCGATAAACTGCGCAAACACGGCATCCGCGTATGCTCCCATATCATCAATGGCCTCCCTCAGGAAGATTACGGCATGATGATGGAAACAGCCCGTGAAGTCGCCAAACTCGATGTGCAGGGGATAAAGATCCATTTACTTCATTTATTAAAAGGGACACCGATGGTCAAACAATACGAAAAAGGCCTGCTCGAGTTTCTTGACCGTGACGATTATGTCAGCCTGGTATGTGACCAGCTCGAAATAATCCCTCCAGAAATGATCGTCCACCGCATTACGGGTGACGGTCCGATCGATTTGATGATCGGCCCAATGTGGAGCGTCAATAAATGGGATGTCTTGAATGCCATTGACGCCGAATTGAAACGCCGCAACAGCTGGCAGGGAAAAAATCATCACACGGAGGTACAATCATGAAGCTTGATCGAATTTTGCCTTTCGCCAGGATTCTGCTGGAAAAAGCGGTCCGCCCCGGGGATATAACCATAGATGGCACGATGGGCAACGGTTTTGATACGGCCTTTCTTGCAGGGCTTACAGGTGTAAACGGACATGTCTATAGTTTTGATATTCAGAAAGAAGCGCTCCATACCACAGCGGCGAAACTGGAAGCAGAAAATTTACAAGAGCGCTGCACTCTCATTCACGATGGGCATGAACATTTAAGCAAGTACATCAAGAATGAACATTCAGGAAAGGTCACGGGTGCCATTTTCAACCTAGGCTACCTTCCTGGCGGGAACAAATCAATCATCACCCAAGCAGATACGACGATATCAGCCATTGAACAGCTGTTCGAACTGCTTGCGCCTGAAGGCATCATCATCCTCGTCATTTACCATGGTCATCCAGGGGGATCGGAAGAACGGGATGCATTGATGGATTATGTTGAGAACTTCCCTCAACAGAAAGCCCATATCCTGAAATACGGGTTCATCAACCAAGCAAACAATCCGCCATTCATTGTCGCGATTGAAAAGAGATGAGACTTTTGACACCGTTCGATACGAACGGTGTTTTTTTAAAACAACTTGCATGCAGCAGAATTACCAATCATAACTTTTTGAATTTTTAGTCTATAATGATTATAATGATAAAAATTAGATAAGAGGGTGCAGAAAATGGAACATTTGCCTACTTCATTACTGACGGATATATTGACTGAAAACATCAAAAGGGATTCAAGTGAGCAATACGGGGATTTTGTCAGCTCGCTTAACTCGTTGACAGAAAAACAAAGAACCATGGAGGACCTCAAACAATTCGATCATCAGTTTGATAAATTCCTGCCACAGCTTGATTTAATGATTTCCACCCAAAACCATGAAGCGATCATGAATATGAAAGCGACGCTTTTGGACCTATTCGCCAATGACTTGACCTTCAAATCCATTTATCTTCTATCGACCGCATTATCCAATAAAAAAGAACTTACACATTTAAACCAATTTATGTATCCGGTTACTTTCTGGGCACCGGTCATCAAATCGAACGAAATGCTTAAAAACGCAGGCTGATCCAAATAAAAAAGCTGCCGAGATCTATCTTCGGCAGCTTTTTCATTTATCGTGACAGTATGTACTGATCAAACGACATACCCTAATATCTTTAAACGGTTTTCAACAAAACTCAGCGCATATTGAAATACATCATCACGCTCTGGTTCATTGAAGATTTCATGATATAGCTTCGGCCATTCCTTATATTGCTTTTCACTGGCCAAGTTATAATTAAACCACTCACGAACCGCCTTCTTATTCACGATTCGGTCATCTCCGCCCTGCATGACCAAAAGCGGCACATCCTGAAATTCAGGAATCTCTTCAAAAGCATCCTTCATGGCCTGTGCCAGCTCGCGATACCATCGAATCGAAACCTTCGTGATATATAATGTATCGTTTCTATCGGATTCACGAATTTCCGCACTTCTCGTCGCCATTTCAGGTGTCAATCCGGAATCTACCCTGAACTGAGGCATCACGATGTTCAAACCATGAGAGATGGTTGTAAGGAACTTCGGCGGCTTCGTCACGAGGCCCAAGCAAGGAGAAGAAAGTATCACCCCTGCAATGTCCCATTCCTCTTCCTGAAGAAGGCGGATCGAAATCAAACCACCCATGCTGTGTCCAAGTAAAAAGACCGGCAACGAATATTCGTAAGCCTCTTCTATCCAGCTTTTCACCTCGTCCAAATACTCATCAAAGGAATCGATATGTCCCCGGTAGGCGCGAGTTGTCATACCCTGCCCAGGAAGGTCGCCCATGACGACATGGTATCCAGCTGAAAGCCACATTTGTGTTACCCACTTATAACGTCCGTGATGTTCCATTGCCCCATGAATGATGACAATGACGCCTTTTGCGTCTCCTTCTGTCTCCCATTTCCACATACGAAATCCCCCTTTCGCTTTTCACTTGTTGTGTACGATCCATGATAGTCAAAATAATATATATAAATTATAACCATATTCGCGATTTTCGACAAAAAAGAAATCTAACAAGTTGTACATTGCTATTATAAATAGCCAAGTGTATTTGCATACGGTATATTAAAATAATACATAAAAACATTCACTTCGGAAAGGAAATGATTGAAAATGATTATTTATCCGTATAAAGGCAAAGAACCTGAAATCGCTGAAAGCGCTTATATTGCTGAAAATGCTGTCGTGACAGGTGATGTCAAAATCGGCGACGAAACATCAATTTGGTTCAATTCCGTCATTCGCGGGGATGTATCCCCAACCATTATCGGGAAAAAAGTCAGTATACAGGATAACAGCGTCCTGCACCAAAGCCCAAATAATCCATTGATCATCGAGGATGAAGTAACCATTGGCCATCAGGTCATTTTACATAGCTGTAAAATCCGCAAAGGAGCTTTGATCGGCATGGGATCGATCGTACTTGATGAAGCCGAAATCGGCGAAGGGGCCTTCATCGGTGCCGGCAGTCTCGTTCCCCAAGGCAAAGTCATTCCACCGAACATGCTGGCATTCGGACGTCCAGCTAAAGTCATTCGCGAAATCAATGAAGAAGACCGCCAGGATATGGAACGCATCGTACGTGAATACGCCGAAAAAGGCCAATACTATAAAACGGCGGAACGAATAAAGTAACTCACGATCAATTGACTGAAAGTTACGAGTATTGTACTGAAACTCACGAGTATACGGCTCTAAATCACAAGTAAATGCTACAAACTCACGAGTAAACGCTACAAACACGCGAGTAAACGTTCCAAACTCACGAGTAAATGCTACAAACTCACGAGTAAATGCTACAAACTTACGAGTAAATGCTACAATCTCACGAGTAAACCGCTCTAACTCACGAGTAAATGCTACAATCTCACGAGTAAATGCTACAATCTCACGAGTAAATGCTACAATCTCACGAGTAAACCGCTCTAACTCACGAGTAAATGCTACAATCTCACGAGTAAACCGCTCTAACTCACGAGTAACTGCTCTAACTCACAAGTAAATGCTACAATCTCACGAGTAAACCGCTCTAATTCACGAGTAAATGCTACAATCTCACGAGTAAACCGCTCTAACTCACGAGTATACTGCTCTAACTCACGAGTCAATGCTACAAACACACGGGTAAATGCTACAATCTCACGAGTAAACCGCTCTAACACACGAGTATACTGCTCTAACTCACGAGTTAATGCTACAAACTCACGAGTAACTGCTCTAACTCACGAGTAAATGCTACAATCTCACGAGTAAACCGCTCTAACTCACGAGTAAATGCTACAATCTCACGAGTAACTGCTACAATCTCACGAGTAAACCGCTCTAACTCACGAGTATACTGCTCTAACTCACGAGTATACTGCTCTAACTCACGAGTATACTGCTCTAACTCACGAGTATACTGCTCTAACTCACGAGTATACTGCTCTAACTCACGAGTATACTGCTCTAACTCACGAGTAAACCGCTCTAACTCACGAGTATACTGCTCTAATTCACGAGTAAATGCTACAATCTCACGAGTAAACCGCTCTAACTCACGAGTAAATGCTCTTACTCACAAGTAAATGCTACAATCTCACGAGTAAACTGCTCTAATTCACGAGTCAATGCTACAAACTCACGGGTAAATGCTACAATCTCACGAGTAAACCGCTCTAACACACGAGTATACTGCTCTAACTCACGAGTTAATGCTACAAACTCACGAGTAACTGCTCTAACTCACGAGTAAATGCTACAATCTCACGAGTAAACCGCTCTAACTCACGAGTAAATGCTACAATCTCACGAGTAAACCGCTCTAATTCACGAGTAAATGCTCTAACTCACGAGTAAATGCTACAATCTCACGAGTAAACCGCTCTAACACACGAGTATACTGCTCTAACTCACGAGTCAATGCTACAAACTCACGAGTAACTGCTCTAACTCACGAGTAAATGCTACAAACACGCGAGTAAACGTTCCAAACTCACGAGTCAATGCTACAAACTCACGAGTAGTTGAACCAAACAAACTTGTAAACGCCCCTGACTCACGCGTATTGCACGTAAGTTGAATTTCTTTGATTTCTTGAATTATTCCCGCTGACGGCAAAATTAATCCATAAAAAAGGTGCCCCGCTAATTGCGGGACACCTTTATTTATATGGATTACGCTTGTGCTTTTAATGTTTCTGCTTTGTCCGTGCGTTCCCATGGAAGATCGACATCTGTACGGCCAAAGTGTCCGTAGGCAGCTGTTTGTTTGTAGATTGGGCGACGAAGGTCAAGCATTTTGATGATACCAGCTGGACGAAGGTCGAAGTTAGCGCGAACTAGGTCAACAAGGACTTCTTCGCTAACTGTACCAGTTCCGAACGTATCAATTGAGATGGATACTGGCTCTGCCACACCAATTGCGTATGCCAATTGAACTTCCGCTTTGTCGGCAAGGCCGGCTGCCACGATGTTTTTCGCAACGTAACGAGCAGCGTATGCAGCAGAACGGTCAACTTTAGTAGCATCCTTACCAGAGAATGCACCGCCGCCGTGACGAGCGTATCCGCCGTAAGTATCAACGATAATTTTACGTCCAGTAAGACCAGCATCCCCTTGAGGTCCGCCAATTACGAAACGGCCAGTCGGGTTGATGAAGTATTTAGTATCGGCATCAATCAATTCAGCTGGAACGACTGCTTTGATCACATGTTCTTTTAGATCGGCTTGAATTTGTTCAAGCGTAATTTCTGCATCATGCTGTGTAGAGATAACGATCGTATCTACACGTACAGGAACGTTATTTTCATCATATTCCACAGTTACCTGTGTTTTACCATCAGGGCGTAAGTAAGCAAGAGTTTCATCTTTACGAACTTGAGCCAAGCGGAATGAAAGTTTATGCGCCAATGAAATCGGAAGCGGCATAAGCTCTTCTGTTTCATTACAAGCAAATCCGAACATAAGACCTTGGTCCCCTGCACCGATTGCATCGATTTCTTCCTCTGACATGTTTCCTTCACGAGCTTCCAATGCTTTATCAACACCAGCTGCGATATCGGCAGACTGCTCATCAATGGAACTTAACACGGCACAAGTTTCAGCATCGAAACCGTATTTCGCACGTGTGTAGCCAATTCCTTTAATTGTATCACGAACGATACGCGGAATATCCACGTAAGCGGACGTTGTAATTTCACCAGCAACAAGTACAAGACCTGTAGTTACGCTAGTTTCACACGCAACACGTGCATTTGCATCCTTAGCTAGGATAGCATCTAAAATGGAATCTGAAATCTGGTCACAAATTTTGTCCGGATGGCCCTCTGTAACAGATTCAGAAGTAAATAGACGTTTCTTTGACATCATATTTCCTCCTTGGAAGTTAGTATATTGCAGGCAAAAGCCTGATTTTTACGGAACTCGTTTCCCTCATTAGTTTCAACTATAGACACAGAATTACTTATAAAAACACAAAAACCTTCCCTGGCAAATGAGGAAAGGTTTAACATTCTGTCTTCTATCCTTTCACTCTTATCGTTCAAGGGTTTTTTACCTTGCTCAGGTTAGCACCATCACCACTATTCCTTGAAGAACTTCGCTTTATTTTCGGCGATCGATCTTGGAGTCAAGTTCAATATGGCAGGTTGCTGGGTTTCAAAGGGCCTGTCCCTCCACCAACTCGGGATAAGAGAATCCGTACAATTTAAGATATTATCGTATCTGGCTTGAATTTGTCAATGCTTTTCTAAAAAAGAACATTTCCACACAGAATAGCATTCATTTGAAAAATCATGTTGATACAACGTCCTAGAAGGGTTTACAATGCAAAATACGAATAGAAATGTTGTAAATTGCCATTAATAATAAAGTAATGAGCATCCGAAATGGAACGACATCCTTACTTTCCCTTTAGACATATATTGCTTACTTACTTCCTATTAAAATAAAATTTTCTTCATGGAAGTATATGCGATAATCCTGAATCGGTTCCTGCCGGATTAAAATGATTAACGCAACCAGCTGAAAATAATCACAAATTAAAAGAAATAGTATAGACTAATTAAATGAATGTGTTATACTAATTGTAATCTAAAAACTTAAACAAAGGAAGGTACCTCATATATGAATTCTGTAGACGTTTCTAATGAGTTACACCAATTATTAACAGGAAACAATGTGCAAACTCAACTTTCAGTTCCTCAATTGGTCGAAAAGGTATTAAGCAGAAAAGAAGGCGTTCTAACATCAACCGGTGCGGTAAAAGCTGAAACTGGCAAATATACAGGTCGTTCACCTAAAGATAAATATATCGTGGAAGAAGCATCAGTTAAAGATAAAATCGATTGGGGTCCAGTGAACCAGCCAATTTCCGAAGATGTGTTCAATAAACTATATAATAAAGTAGTTGACTACCTAAAAGCAAAAGAAGAGATTTTTGTTTTTAAAGGTTTCGCTGGTGCAGACGAAACATCACGACTTCCTATCCGTGTTGTTAATGAATATGCTTGGCATAACCTTTTCGCCCATACTTTGTTCATCCGTCCAAACGAAGAGGAACTGAGAGGTCACGAAGCTGAATTCACAATCCTTTCTGCACCTAACTTCAAAGCAGATCCGGAAGTGGACGGTACCACATCCGAAACTTTCATCATCGTTTCATTTGAACGCCGTACCATCCTGATCGGCGGAACGGAATATGCAGGAGAAATGAAAAAATCGATTTTCTCGATCATGAACTACTTACTTCCAGAGGCTGGAATCCTTCCAATGCATTGCTCTGCTAACGTAGGACGTGAAGGGGACGTCGCTTTATTCTTCGGACTGTCCGGTACAGGCAAAACGACTTTATCTGCAGACACTAGCCGTAAACTGATTGGCGATGACGAGCATGGTTGGTCTTCTAACGGTGTATTCAACATCGAAGGCGGCTGCTATGCGAAAACGATCAACCTTTCACGTGAAAAAGAACCACAAATTTTCGATGCGATCCGTTTCGGTGCCGTACTGGAAAATGTTGTTGTTGATCCGGATACACGTGAAGCGGACTATGATGACAGTTCATTGACTGAAAACACTCGTGCTGCTTACCAAATGCAAGCGATCGATAACATCGTGAACCCAAGTATTGCAGGACACCCGAATACAATCATTTTCTTGACAGCTGATGCTTCAGGCGTTCTGCCTCCAATCAGCAAGCTTTCCAAAGAACAGGCAATGTTCCACTTCCTAAGCGGATACACTAGTAAATTGGCTGGTACTGAAAGAGGCGTAACTTCACCGGAAGCTACATTCTCGACTTGCTTCGGTTCACCATTCTTACCGCTTCCAGCTACACGCTATGCCGAGATGCTTGGTGATAAAATTGACGAGCACAATGCAAAGGTATACCTTGTCAACACTGGATGGACTGGCGGAGCATACGGAACTGGAAGCCGTATGAAACTTGCTTACACCCGTGCAATGGTACAAGCGGCACTTGAAGGTGAATTAGCGAACATCGAAACGATCAAAGATGATATCTTCGGTTTGGATATCCCGCTTCATGTTCCTGGTGTTCCTGATGAAGTGCTTCAACCAATCAAGACTTGGGCAGATCCTGCAGCTTATAAAGCAGCAGCAACAGACCTTGCCGCTCAATTCCGTGCAAACTTCAAGAAATTCAAAAGCGTTCCAAGTGAAATTGAAGAACTTGGCGGACCGACAGCTTAATAAATTGTACACAAAAGGACCAAGCTCTTGCTTGGTCCTTTCAGTTTGTCGACAAGAAAAGACTCTTCCCGACCCATGATTTTAAAACGAGACTACGTTATCCTTCATGGTTTACTTTATTAAGCCAGGTATGACGAAAAACTGCGTATGCAGTCGATTACTGCCGTATATGGCACAAAGACGGCGTATACAGTCTATTACTGTCGTATATGGCGAAAAACGGCGCCTGCAGGCGATTACTGCAATATATGGCGAAAGACGGCGCCTGCAGGCGAATAACTGGCTTGCCTCCCCCGTCAGATGCCCGCGGAGAGAGGCTTCCCAGGACAGTCTCGGCGGAAAGGAAGCTGAATTCTGAAACCAACTGGAACGTTTCTACAGTCTGAAAGGACCAAGCTCTTACATAGTCCTTTTCTTCATTGGAAAAAGGGCACTGTCATAGTCAGCGCCCCCTTTATCCTTATTCCGTCATCGATGTTTGTCCAAGTTTTTAGATGATCGCTTTATTCCTGGCTTTTTTCATGGACATCGTTTTATATTGATATATATTGCCCAGGTTGGCCACCGGGACATCTGTTTTAGTTGCATCAATGCAATTGCGTGTATCCAAAATCAATTTATTGCTCATGAGATTCGATAGCTTATCATAATCCATCTGTTTAAATTCATCATGGTCAGTCAGGACAAGTATCAAGTCGGCATCATTTACAGCGTCTTCGACTGATACGACTGGCATCTTTCCAGATTGGACATGCGGATCATGCAAGGCTACATCCATGTTTTCCATCCCCATCAAGATATTGACGACATCAATGGCGGGACTTTCACGAATATCATCTACATTTCCCTTGTATGCAAGACCGAAAACGGCTACTTTTGGCTTCCGGATGCCCTCTAGCATCATCCTTACGGAATTAACGATGTAATAAGGCATCGATACGTTGGTATCACGGGCCAATTTAATGATTCTCGCATACTCTGGTGCCTTTGCAACGACGAAATACGGGTCGACCGCTAAACAATGGCCGCCAACTCCTGGCCCTGGTTGATGTATATTGACACGAGGGTGCTTGTTTGCCATCGATATGACATCCAAAACATTGATGTCCAGCTCGAAACAGATTTTCGTCAGCTCATTCGCAAGGGCAATATTGACATCCCTGAAGGTGTTTTCCATCAGTTTGGACATTTCAGCCGTTTTCGCATCCGTCTGAATGATCTCCCCTTGAACGAAGGTTTTATAAACAAGACTTCCTTTATATGAGCATGTTTCCGTGATGCCCCCGACGATACGGTTATTATGAACCAACTCTTCAAGAATCCTTCCAGGTAAAACACGTTCCGGACAATGAACGAGGAAAATGTCTTTTCCGATGGTAAGGCCCGTCCTTTCGATCATCGGTCTAATATGATCATCCATACTTCTCGGCGCTATCGTCGATTCGATAATGATGACATTCCCTTTTTTGATAAAAGGAAGAATGTTGGACGTTGCATCCATGACATGAGTTAAATCACAAGATTGATGTATGTCCTTTTTATTTGGTGTAGGCACCGCGATAATGAAAACATCCGCATGTTCCGGGCTTAACTCAGCTCGGAACTTATTGGAAATAAGCACTTCTTGCAATACCTCTTCCAAACCTGGTTCTTCGATATGGAGCCTGCCGCTATTCAAATTGGAAATAATCTCAGGATGGATATCCACGCCGACAACATCGACACCGTGTTTCGCAAACATTAAAGAAGTTGGAAGTCCTATATAACCAAGTCCGATCGTACAAAGTTTCATATAAACCACTCCTATCTATTTTTCTGCTACACTCAAATTCGTTAGGCTGTTTGATAGATTTCGATAAAGATTTCCTTCTCTTGTTTCCAATTGTATTTTTGTCGCGCCTTCAGGCAGTTATTGCTCATTTCCGCCCTTTTTTCAGGATGTTTCAATAAGTAATTGACGCCTTCGGCAATTGATTTTGGATCATGTGAATCGACACACACACCGATTTTTTCCGTATCGACAACCTTTTGAATTTCAGGAAAGCTGCAGGCAACCACAGGCACACCGCTCATCATGTATTCAAACAATTTATTTGAAGATGCGGAGTAGTGATTAAAGCAGACATTATTCAATATCTGAAAACCTAAATACGCATTTTTTGTATAATGGAGCAGCTCGTCGACCGGAACCTTCGGCAGGAACTTCACACGATGCTCCAGATTCATATCGCTTACCTTTTTCACTAATTCATCCTTGATCCTTCCATCCCCGATAAAGACTACCGTCCCGCCTTCGATCATCGGTACAGCATCAACCAATTGCTCTAATCCTCTTCCCATTTGAACGCCGCCTTGGTATAACAATATCGGTTCATTCTCTGGCAAATCGAGCAGCTCATGCAAATTCACGGCCGTACTTTCCTCAGGATTGGTCGGAATCGGGTAGTTATGGACCACTTTGGGATACAGACCATATAAGTCTTCGTTATACTTAGCTCTTGTATGGTTTTCGGCAATCATTTCATCGACGAACATTAATAGGAATTTCTCCATCATCCCGTAAATTCGGCTATTATATCCCGTTCTGCTCGTTTGCACCTCATGCGAGTCATAAATCAGCTTTTTCCTTCTCAACCATTTACTGCTGATCGCTCCCTGCATGAGCGTATTCAAGTCATTCGAATGATAAAAATCATATTTCCTTTTCCGGCCATGATAAATCATTTGACCGAAAATATAGCTCCTTGTTAATAGGGTCGGCAGCTTCGTTTTAGTGATGATCATGGTGCACATCGCAAGGAGTGCAAGGGAACCGAACAGTATTCCCGATCCCAGCCAGCCGTTGATCAAGTTCAAGTTCCACAACGTATTCCAGACCAGTAAGGCCAATAAGACGATTTCAAACTTCTTTTTCTTCAATTTGCCTACGATCCTGAGAACCTTATGAAGCGCCTCCCAGCGGTTATTCACCCTAGTGACGGAGAAACCATTTTGGTGTTTCTCCTTTTTGGGCAAGCCCTCGATTTTCCAGTTATGAATGGCAATTAAATCGACTTCATAACCAGCTTCAGTAAGTGCTGTGCACTCTCTTAGAACCCTCGCATCGTTTGTAAAGTGATTCCACACGAACATACATACTTTCTTCGCCATGTTGTCCTCCACTTCCGGATTTTTCAGCCTGACGCTTCCATCACATTGATGAGACCTTTAATATTTTTAGACCATTGAAAATGTTGTTTAGCATACCGATGACCGTTTTCCCCCAGTTCTTCACGAAGGGCTGGATCCGAGGCCATGGTCAAGATATGCTGACAGATTTCATCAACATTCCTGCTCTCTGCCACCAACCCGCATTTCGCCTCTTTGAGCATCTTCTTGGCCCTGCCGTCCACATCACCGACGATCGGTTTTCCGACACACATATAATCGATGATTTTACCAGGCAAAACCTTATTGAAGACTTCTTTTTCAACCAAGCTCACATAGGCAATATGGGACGTTGAAACTTCATGAAGGGTCACTCTTCGATTCATCGCATTAATCATCTTAATATTAGTCAGCCCTCTAGAGCTTATCTCCTTCTCCACTTCGGATATCCGATATCCATATCCAATCATCGAGAACTCGATTCGTTTATGTTCCCTTAGCCTTTCAGCCACGGCTATCAGTTTTTTCAAGTCCTGGGCCAGTCCGATATTCCCCGCATAAACGACCTTGATTACTTTCTCCGATACGGGTGTAAGCAAATTCTTTAACGTCAGCTCATCCGCAGTAAGCGAATTAGGGATGAATTGGATGGCCTCTTCCTTGACTCCCTTTGCAACGATATAATCCCTGAAACCAGGACTATTGATGATAATAAAATCCGAATGCCGATATAGCTTCCTTTCCAGGAAGAAAGCGATTTTCAAGACCCACTTATTAGTGAATACCCCAACTCCTATCAACGATTCCGGCCATAAATCCCTTACATCGGTAATGAGTTTCGCCTTCATCTTCTTCTTGGCGATCAACGCCGCAAATGTCGGGAAGATCGGCGGGGTCGTGGCAAACACATAATCATATTTTTTTTCGAGACGGATGATTGTATAAATGAAAAGCCACATCGCTTCAAGATAATGAAGCAACCGCTTCCCCATATTGCTTGTATACCTCTTCACTTTGTCCGGTTTAATCCTGATGACATCTTCTTCAATGCTTTCTTCATCCCAAAACTTTGTATCTTGATATAAACTTTGATTAGGATAACTCGGCTTCAATGTGATGACCGTTACCTCAAACCCGTTTCTTTTCAAATGGAGATATATATTTTTCATTCTATTTCCCGCACTTCCGATTTCCGGATAAAAGTTTTGCACGATCATCAGGACGCTTTTCATATTCGCCTATCACCTCTATTCTGCTGAGCTATACTTCCTGCTTTATATTGTAAATGCCAGATATTAACTGAAGGTTAAAGAAATATAAAGTCCTCATTAATATTGTAAAAATTCTGTTAATTATTGTTTCATTTTTATATTTCCCATGAACTTCCCGTTATAATGGGGGAGACATTCAGAAGGGGAGGAAATGAGCATGCCTAAACAACGTATTAAGGTCATGACCGTATTTGGTACAAGACCAGAGGCTATCAAAATGGCACCAGTCGTTTTGGAACTGAAAAAGCATCCAGAAGAAATAGAAACCATCGTGGTGGTCACCGCCCAGCATAGGGAAATGCTCGACCAAGTCTTGCAATGTTTTCAAATAAAGCCAGATCACGATTTGGATATGATGAAGGATAGACAAACATTAGAAGAGATTACGACTCGAGGGCTTGAAAAATTGAGTTCGCTCATGAAAGATATAAATCCGGATATCGTCCTCGTACATGGGGATACAACGACAACTTTCATCGCAAGCCTGGCAGCTTTCTATAATAAGATACAGATTGGTCATGTTGAAGCTGGTCTCCGGACTGGTAATAAGTATTCTCCATATCCTGAAGAAATGAATAGGCAGCTGACAGGCGTCTTAGCTGATTTGCACTTTGCGCCAACCAATCAGGCGGCAGAGAATCTAATTTTGGAAAATAAAAAGAGTGATTGTATCCATATTACTGGCAATACGGCAATCGATGCTTTGAAAACAACAGTACGGAAAGACTATGAACATCCGATTCTATCTAGTTTAAATGGGGATCGTATGTTATTGATGACAGCGCACAGACGGGAAAATATCGGAAAACCAATGGAAGAAATATTCCGTTCCGTCAAACGACTGCTTGAAGATCACACAGATATCCAGGTTGTTTTCCCGCTTCATAAAAACCCAGTAGTCCGTGAAATTGCTTACCGGATTTTTGGTGAAACGGAAAGACTTCACTTAATAGAGCCGCTTGAGGTGCTTGATTTTCATAATTTTGCGGCGCATGCCCATCTAATATTGACAGATTCCGGAGGGGTGCAAGAAGAAGCGCCCTCACTTGGTGTTCCTGTCCTTGTGTTACGCGATACAACAGAACGTCCGGAAGGAATTGAGGCTGGCACCCTTTTATTGGCAGGAATTGAGGAAGAACGAATTTATCAATTAGCCTCAGACTTACTTACAAATGAAGAAACCTATAAAAAAATGGCGACAGCTTCCAACCCATATGGAGATGGATTCGCTTCACAGCGGATTGTCGAAATCCTGTTAAAGCATTGCGGAATGAAATCCCCCCTTCCTTTATGAAGAAAAAAAATAATGAGAAAAGCCTGTCACGTTAGCGGCAGGCTTTTCACTCTTCCATTTTCATCCTCCTAATTTGAATTTGAAAATGTTAGATACCTATGTGATAGTTTTCGTAGCAATGACCTTAAATTGCTTGGAGGTGTTTAGATGTTTGGGGAAGATCCCAAGTGTGGTAGATGTGGTAAAGAAATTAAGGGGGACGAAGTCGTTCATTTGAAAATGCGTTATCCAAAGCGTAAAGGGATGACTGAAATAAAGGCATATTTAAAAAATGAAGGGAGTTACATCTGCGAAGTTTGTTTTGATAAGGGGAAAAAACCTCCCTGACGAATTGATAGTCATGACAAGAAACAGTAGGATCAGTATGAAAATTCAAGTTAGCCCATAGCTAAGTATGGTAAGGTCAAGGATCGATTTGGCGTACACTGGGGCTTGAATTTCACAAAATGAATGTAAAAATGGCCGCAAATACGCTTTGTATCCCCGGCCATTTTTAATAGACTCATTCCCGTAAACCTCCATCAAAGCACATGGAAATAATTCAGGACATTTTTCCCAATCAATAAGATCGTGACGCAAATGAATAATAACCGTACATATGAAGCACCTTTCTTAATTGCGAAGTTCGTTCCTACCAATGCTCCTGCGACCATTGCCAGACCCATCGGAATTCCATAGGCAAAATTGACGGTCCCCATGGATAAGAAAATGATAAGTGCGGCAATATTGCTTCCAAAATTCAATATTCTTGCATTCCCGGCTGCCTGGACAAAATCAAACCCGATGATCAAAAATGAAAATAATAAAAAGGAACCTGTGCCCGGTCCAAGAAAACCATCATAAAAACCAATCGCAAATATTATGACAATCAAAAGAATCATTTTCTTCCTTTTCAGCCCTTTATACTTTGCATCTTTACCCCAATCCTTTTTTACCAACGTATAAATCGCGACAATGACCAGCAAAATCAAAATGAGGGGCTTCAGTATCTCTGCGGAAACGAAATGTACAACGTAGGCTCCTAACGCCGCTCCAATCACAGTAATCGGAAACAGCTTGATGACGAATTTGAAATCCACTTTTCCAGCCCGAATGAATGAAATCGTACTCGTTAAAGATCCCATTGTACCCGCCAGCTTGTTAGTGGCAAGTGCCGCTGAAGGCGAAATCCCCGTGAACAATAAAGCCGGAATGGAAATTAATCCGCCCCCGCCCACAACGGAATCGATGAATGCGGCTATAAAACCAGCAAGTACTAAAAATAGCAAAGTATAGAGATTGATATCCTCCATGTATTCCCCTTCTTTCAAAAGCACTATCTAAAATGCCATTACTCATTTTTCAGATAATCGAATAACCTTTCCTCTGAAATGACCGTGAATCCATGCCGCCTAAGCAAAGCCGCGGTCACTCCATTCCCGACCTTCTTCTCCCCATTGAATTCCCCATTATAAATCGTGGCACTTCCACAGGATGGACTATTTTCTTTTAAAACGACTACCGTCGCCCCTACCTCCAGGGCTTTCAATAACGTTAGATTCGCTCCCTTTATGTACAATTCCGTTACATCCCTGCCCGACTTTTCGATGATCTTCGCTTTTCCATCAAGGACATCCCCACCTTCACCGCCAACTATCTCCGCAGGATCCCTCGGTGTCGAAAAACCGCCAAGCAACTCAGGACAAACCGTTATGGCCTTTTTCTCCTTCACCAATTCCATAATTCTATCATCCAGGCTGTGTGTACCATTGTATCTTACCTCAAGACCCGCTAAACAAGAACTCACCAAAATCATCAAATCACCCAACCTCATGCGCTTTACACCATTTTACCATTCTTTTAATGACAGTGATTTCGAAGATTGAATCCGCCAGGGATCTTGCGCTGATAAGATGTCTGTTAAAATATTGGGGTATAAGTCGAATATGGGAGTTTACGGCCGATTTCGCTGGTGCACAGGTCGAATTAAGCACACAATCAAAAAAAGCGCTTGCTGCGAAGACGATTCCCGGCAAGCGCTTGTCTATTTAGTTAGTTGAGTTCAGTGATAGTAGTTGGTACGTAATGATGGTCTTTTCACTGGTCCATTCAATTTTTTGGATAACGGCTGTTCCGCTTGAGTCAGATTGAATCGTCTTGCGGACATCGATTGGAATATCGATAGGGTATAACCTGTAACCATCTTTCGACAGCCGAAAAATGTTTTCTTCTTCACGGGTTTCGTTCCCTTTTGTAACGATCATGGTATTTAGCTCCATAGGCATGCCCATGTGTATCTCCTCCTCTTGCCAATATATACTTCATTCTATCATTATTCGGTTTTACTTTTCATCCAAGATGTTAAATCTTCGACTACTTTTCTGTTCACGGCGGGTGGGAAGTAATGCGTGAATTGAGGGAAATACCAGCTTTCGACCTCTTTGTCGTGCATTTTCAACCTTTTTTCCAACCGGTACGCGTGTTCAATGGCGACATTGTCATCCTTTTCACCATGAATGATCAGAACGGGTACATTCAAATCTTCAATTGCAAACAATGGCGTACGGTATTCATACTGATCGGGGCATTTTTTAGGTGTTCCGCCGATGACCCGCTTCATCATCCGACGCATATCGACACGTTCGACATATGTTAAAAACATATCCGACACACCTCCCCATGTGACGATCGATGCTGCATTCCTGCAGTATATCCCAGTCCAAAGCGCCATGATGCCGCCACGGGAAAATCCGAGGATATGAATGTGATCCTTGTTCACCCGGGGGTGCTGTTCAAGTAGATTGAATCCTGATATCGCATCGAACCTATCTTCGCCTCCAAAATCCTCATCTCCCTCCCCGCCTTGATTTCCACGGTAAAAAGGGGCAAAAACGATGAATCCTTCTACGGCATACTGCACGATCCTTGCGGGCCTCACCTTGCCGACATTTTTTATTCCGCCTCGTAAATATAAGAAAGCGTCATGTATCTCGCCATCAACCGGTTCAGCTAAGAGCCCTTTCACCTTCAGGCCTTGTGATATGTATGTGACTGAATAAAGATGGATTCGTGGATGCGGTGATGGAAACCGCCGTTTTGAAATAATCGTTCCGTTCTCCAATTTCCACTCTCCTTTCTCCTTATTCTTATTGTAAAACATCCGCTTGTTTTTATCCCCTGAGAGGCATTCACATTTTCTTCTTCCGTTCATACGATAATGTAGGCAAAATACCTATATATCAAGGAGGAAGGAATTTTGAAAAAATGGTGTAAAGCAGGTGTCGTATTATTACTTCTGTGCATGCTGGTGATCCCGCTTGGAGCATGCGGCAACAAGGAACGGGAAACAACGAAAGTCAGGGTTGCCGAAGTAACCCGCTCCCTTTTCTATACACCGCAATATGTAGCGATTGAAAAAGGATTTTTTAAAGATGAGGGTCTCAGCATTGATTTGAAAACGACGGCAGGCGGCGACAAAACGATGACCACGCTGCTGTCCGATGGGGCGGATATTGCTCTCGTTGGCTCTGAAACATCGATCTACGTTCAGGCACAAGGCTCGAACGACCCGGTCATCAACTTCGCTCAATTAACGCAGACGGATGGAACGTTTCTTGTTTCACGTGAAAAAATTGACAACTTCAATTGGGATATGCTGAAAAACTCTACATTCCTAGGCCAGCGAAAAGGCGGAATGCCGCAAATGGCCGGCGAGTTCGTATTGAAAAAACATAACATAGACCCGAAAAAAGATTTGAACCTCATCCAGAATATTGATTTTGCCAATGTCGCAACTGCCTTCGCTTCTGGAACCGGTGACTTCGTTCAACTGTTCGAACCAACGGCCAGTGTGTTTGAAAAAGAAGGAAAAGGCTATATCGTCGCTTCTTTCGGTACCGAGTCCGGGCATCTTCCTTATACAGTTTATATGGCTAAGGAAAGCTATTTGAAAGAAGACAAAGAGACAGTCGAAAAATTCACGAGGGCATTGAAGAAAGCACAGGATTGGGTTCAGGAAAATGATGCTGCCGAAATTGCCGAAGTCATTCAGCCGTATTTTGAAGATACCAACATCGAGACGATGGAAACTGTTATCAACCGCTACAAAGACCAAGGATCCTTTGCCACAGACCCCATTCTTGATGAAGAAGAATGGAACAATCTTCAAAACATCATGGATGAAGCAGGTGAGCTACCTTCACGTATAAGCCATGATGAGCTGGTCAATACAGATTTTGCAGAAGAAGTCACAAAATAGCATAACTAAAGGTAAGGAGGATGTCCGATGAGCTTTTTAAAAATCCAAGACATTCACCATACTTATTTTTCAAATCAGACGGCAGCGACCGCACTAGCGGACATTTCCCTCGACATTGAAAAAGGTGAATTCGTCTCTTTTCTAGGTCCGAGCGGCTGCGGAAAAACCACCCTGCTTTCCATCATTGCCGGGCTATTTCCGCCCACTGCAGGAAAGATCCTGCTCGAAAACAAACCGCTGAAAGCCAACAGTGACCTTTCAATCGGCTATATGCTGCAACAGGATTATCTATTTCCATGGAAGACAATAGAAGAAAATGTATTATTAGGATTGAAACTGATTAAAAAAGATGAAGGCCTTGAAAGAATAAAAACGCTGAAACTTTTAAGTGACGTTGGATTGGGAGGCACCGGAAAATCATATCCGCGCGAACTCTCGGGAGGAATGAGGCAAAGGGCCGCACTGGCACGGACACTGGCGGTCGACCCAAAAATCCTTTTGCTTGATGAACCATTTTCGGCTCTTGATTACCAAACGAAGCTGAAGCTGGAAGACCTTGTTTTTGAAACCTTGAAATCCTTCGGAAAGACAGCCGTGCTCGTCACCCATGATATCGGTGAAGCCATTGCAATGAGTGACCGCATCTACCTGTTTTCCGCGAACCCGGGAAGCGTGCACAAAATCTTCATGGTGCCCGATGAACTGCGTCAACTCACGCCTTTCCATGCACGAAACCATCCCCAATATCCGATGCTATTCCAAACGATATGGAAGGAGCTTGAGAGCCTTGAATATTGAACAGCTTCATAACCAATATAAAACCTCATTAAAAAAGGAAAACAGGCTCATCCGCTTTTATCAGATCCTGATTTTCATCGTTTTTTTCAGCAGTTGGGAACTCTTATCCCGGATGGAAGTGATCGATCCGCTCATCTTCAGCTCCCCAACTAAAGTATGGCATCTTTTCATACAGAAACTTGGTGATGGAACACTGCTATCCCATTCCGGAGTGACGCTATTCGAGACCGTTTTCGGCTTTATCATAGGGACACTGCTTGGAACGATCCTGGCATCCCTGCTTTGGTGGTCGCCAAGATTGTCCAAAACACTTGACCCCTATCTCGTCATTTTAAATGCCATGCCGAAAGTGGCACTCGGCCCCATCATCATCGTAGCATTCGGCCCTGGCTTTCCATCCATCATCTCGATGGGGGCGATCATCTCCATCATCATCACCACCATCGTCGTCTACACAGCATTCCGCGAAGTCGACCCGAACTACCTGAAGGTACTCCAAACCTTTGGCGCCACAAGAACACAAGCTTTTCGGGAAGCCATATTACCCGCCTCCTTCCCAACGATCATCTCGACATTGAAAGTGAATGTCGGACTCTCCTGGGTCGGCGTCATCGTAGGGGAATTCCTTGTTTCGGCCAAAGGACTCGGCTACCTCATCATTTATGGCTTTCAAGTCTTCAACTTCACCCTCGTAATGCTTGCCTTGATGATCATTGCCGTCTTTGCCACAATCATGTATCAACTAGTAGAACTGCTCGAGCGAAAATTAATCAAAGACTAACCAAACTGCCGATAACCCTCGGCAGTTTTTCAATCATGCTGAGATAAAACAGAATTTAGTTGAGTTTCGGCGATTTACTCGTGAGTTTCGGCGTTTTACTCGTGGATTCCGGCGGTTTACTCGTGAATTCCGCACATTTACTCGCGAATTGGGCTTTTACTCGTGAATTCCGCACATTTACTCGTGAGTTTTGGCGTTTTACTCGTGAGTTTCGCCCATTTACTCGTGAGTTTCGGCGATTTACTCGTGAATTGGGCTTTTACTCGTGAATTCCGCACATTTACTCGTGAGTTTCGGCGATTTACTCGTGAATTGGGCTTTTACTCGTGAATTCCGCACATTTACTCATGAGTTTCGGCGATTTACTCGTAAATTAGGCTTTTACTCTTTAATTGGACTTTTACTCATGAATTCCGCACATTTACTCGTGAGTTTCGGCGATTTACTCGTTTCTCAGCAAAATGGCATCATCCAGTCTCGATAAGCTCAACGGTACAATCTCATCTTTCATGATGAAGCTAAATTCCTCACCAAGTACATCCGGCAATGCTTCCAAAAAAATTGGGCCTTCCGTTTCCAGGTAATTCTGTTTCTTCTCTACTTCACGCAATGAAGCGTAATATATTGATTTAACGAATGGCTTCACTGGATCATGTACTTTATATTGTCCTAAAAATTGCAGCTGGCCCACCAAGCCTCCTGTTTCTTCATACACTTCCCTTATGGCCGTTTCTTCAATCGATTCCCCTGCTTCCCGCTTTCCTCCAGGAAACTCCAATCCCCGCTCTTTGTGTTTGGTCAATACCCACCTGCCTTTATACCTGCTTAGCACGAAAACATGCCAAGACTCTCCAAAGACAGGTTCCTCGGAGTATTCCACCTTATATCCGTTCTTATCAAGAAATCGCTTCATTTTTCCCCTTCTTTCCGTATAAGAAATAATGCTATGTCCCTTCTCTCATTATATGGGTAAAAAAAAACACTATCCAGCTAGAATCTGCGTCACATCAAAAAAACGATGGACCCTCAATATTCGAGGCCATCGTCTGTTGGTTTTGCCTGTAAAATCCCCATGCTTTCTATATGCCTTCTTCCTTCATCAGTACCTAGAGCATAAATCATCTCGTAAATTTTTTGGAGTGTGATATCCTGTTTATCATTTTCACGGTCAAAATGGTATTGAAGGTATGGGACGTGTGCCCGGTAAAAATTTTCTTCCCCTGCTGAATAATTATAATCAAATAATTCACGTAACTTGATGATTTCATCATCGGTCGCCTCGATTTCGAAATTCCATGGAGAACTTTCCCTATCTTGTGTTATCTGCCCATTCGGAAGCCAAATGTAATATTTTTTCCTGTTTTCAGACACATCCATCCACCCTTTCCATATATCCTACGCTTATTTTTCACGTATTTCCCTACTTCATACAATGGAAAATTTTGTTTACAGAAGAACAAAGATGTTAAATAATAGATTAAAGTATCTTTCAAAGGGTAAAACATATAATAAGCCCAAGCATCCCTTAAGATTTTTATATGCACCCAGAGGTTTTTTTGATAACCTACATATAAAGAGATAACGGATTTCTAATAAATGTGAGGTGAGAGTTTTGAAGTTAATTGAAGAATTATACAATATGTACCGTGATAAGATGACTGGTGATGAAGAGGATATTGATATGCTAACTTTTGCGGTTCTGGAACAACTTGACCGCAAGGAAATTTTCGAATTGCTTCAAGAGATGGATGATCAAGAACTAACCAATTTAATGGGCCTTTACATTATTGAAACGTTAAAAGGGAAGTTCGCTCAAAATAGTTTGAACGACACGAAACCTACACATTTTCCTCCTAGGAATATTCATTAATACATACCTAGTCAGGTGTCCCTCTTTGGATGGATGCCTTTTTTATTGTTTTAACCTAAAAAAAGCCCTACCGAAGCAGGGCTTTTCCAATATCTTAATGTCCTAAATACGCTCGCAGCATCCAAGCATGTTTGTTTAGGCTTTTCTTCATGCCTGTCAGCATATCAGCCGTAACCGGATCTTCTTCTTCGGCAACTTCGATGATTTCCAGAAACTCTTCGGAAAGCTTCTCAAAATCACTGATGACGCTTTGAACCATATCTTCTGTATTTTCATTACCTGTCGCTTCTTCGATCGTCGTTAATTCCATGTACTCTTTAAGCGTAGCGACCGGTTTTTCACCAATCGCCAATAACCTTTCAGCCAATTCATCATAATTGGATGTCACTTCTTTATATAATTCTTCCAATTTTTGATGAAGTTCAAAGAAGTGAGGTCCATTCACGAACCAGTGGTAATTATGAATTTTGGTATAAAGAACACTGAAGTTTGCAATTTCCTTGTTCACTAAAGTTCCTAATTTTTTCTGAGCCATAAATATCTACCTCCGTAAGTTGGTTATACCTTTATAATTCCCTCTATTCGAAAATTGAAACATTATCTGACTCGGTTCTTATGCTAAAATGAATCTAAATTGTGAACGTTAGGAGCTGTGAAGTATGATTACGGTTTTAGTCATCTCCATCATTGTGATTCTGATTGTATTGGCATTATCGGTCCTAACAATCGGAAAAGGGTACAGCTACAAGCATACAGTGGATCCCATCGATCCTTTGCCTGAGGATGAGGAAAAAAAAGAAGAACCCGAAAAATGAAAAAAGTTCCTGTCACAAAAGGACAGGAACTTTTTTATTAACCGAATACTTTATGAAGATCTTCTTTATCTTGTGCAAGCCAGAAATTCATTAATTTCTTGGCTCCTTCAAGATCATGCAATTTTGCTTGGCCGCATTGTTTTTCGTTTGCAGCGGGAATTTCGGTAATTGTAACAGCATCCTTGAATGTATCTTCAAGAACATCGATGATTTCCGTCACTGTCGGCTCACCGCTGACAACAAGGTAATATCCTGTTTGACATCCCATTGGCGAAATATCGATAATATCAAAGTGATCGTAGCGCTCGGAATGTTTACGGATATTGAATGCAAGCAAGTGTTCCAGCGTATGGATCGTATCCGGCTTCATCGCTTGTTTATTAGGCTGGCAAAAACGGATATCAAATTTATTAACAACACCGTCTGTTCCTACCTTATGGACACCGCAATGTCTAACATATGGGGCTTTAACAGCATTATGATCTAATTCAAAGCTTTCAACTGAAGGCATTTAATTCACTCCTTAATTGTATGTCATCTCTATTTTACCTTGAATAACAATATATTTCATCCTTTAAAATTAATTCTTATTATATCTATCGGATTACCTATATACTTATTCCTTTTTTACCCTTATTGGAAATTTAGAAAATATGCTATAATGAAGGGTAGTGAATTTACTCGAAAAGAGATGAAAGCATTGTGTTGAAAAAAATATTAATGGGAATCATCCGTTTTTACCAAGTTGCCATTTCTCCACTAAAACCGCCTACCTGCCGTTTTTACCCAACTTGTTCCCATTATGGTTTGGAAGCGATCAATCGTTTCGGACCTATAAAAGGAAGCTGGTTAGCACTCATCCGGATTCTTAAATGTCATCCGTTTCATCCAGGGGGCATTGACCTCGTTCCTGAAAAAAAAGAAAAAAGTGAGGACCAGTAGAAAAAATCCTTGCTTTCTTTTGCAATCTTTTGTATCATACAGAAGTCAAATCGTAATCATTTCGTTTTTACCACATAAAATTCAAATCGTAATCAATACGAATTATAAAGGAGCATTTCAAATATGAAAATCCGAGCATTGCTCTCACTTTGCCTTGTTACTGCGGTATTTCTGTCGGCCTGCGGCAACTCAAAGGGAGAATCGAGTAAAGAAGAAACCAAGGATGCCTTAGATATATATACGACGGTTTACCCTTTACAGTACTTCACGGAGGCCATTGGTGGGGAGTACGTAAATGTCGAGACGGTTTATCCTCCCGGAACGGATGAACACTCATTCGAACCCTCTCAAAAAGATATTGTAAAAATGGCTGAGTCAGACCTATTTTTCTATATTGGCTATAATCTTGAAGGCTTTGTAACCAAGGCTGAACCAATACTAAGCAAAGAAGGTGTCAGTACAATCGCGGTGGGCGAAACGGTTCATCTTGATGAAGATGCACACGAAGAGGAACATTCACATGAGGAAGACGGTCATGACCATGGGGGCGTTAATCCGCATTTGTGGTTAGATCCCATCTATTCCATTGACATGGCTAAAACCATCAAGGACGAATTAATAAAAAAAATGCCGGAACAGGAAGAATATTTCAACAGCCAATTCAATGAGCTTTCCGAAAAGCTTGAGGCACTAGATGAAAAATTCGCGACGACGATCGAGTCGGGCCGTACCAATAAAATCATCGTTTCCCATTCAGCATATGGTTATTGGGAGGAACGCTATGGTTTGGAACAAATTGGCGTCACAGGACTAACGTCTTCAAACGAACCTTCTCAAAAGGAATTGGGGAAAATCGTAACCATGGCTGAAAAAGAAGACTTGAACTACGTCATCTTTGAGCAGAATATCAGTTCTAAACTAACCGAGATCATCCAAAAGGAGATGGGAGCGAAATCACTTGAGCTCCATAACCTTTCCGTGTTGACGGATAAAGATATCGAAGCCGGTGAAGATTATTTCAGTTTAATGGAAAAAAATATCAAGACACTTCAAACTGCATTGCAATAGAAAAAAGAGCGGGCCCATTGGGTCCGCTCTTTTTTTGTCCCTCACTATTTAATGAGTTTTTCGGTTATTCCTTTAAATGCTTCTCACGGATCTTTTCCATCTTCATCATCAATTCGGTACCGATCGTTGATTCGAATTCCGGATAGATGACGGTCATCTCATCCATCCATTCCTTCTTTTCTTCATCTGACAGTTTATAGATGTCGATATTCGATTTTTGCTGGATTTCCTTAAGTTGTTCCTGATTCAATTCATTTGATTTGATCCATAGCCATTTCGTTGTATCATCCATCGCCCGTTGGATTTGCTGCTGGATGTCCAAAGGCAGTTTGTTCCAAAACGGCTTGTTTATCATGACGACATAGCCTAAATATCCATGATCACTGATCGTTAAATATTTTTGCACCTCATATAATTTCTTGGAATAGATATTCGAAATCGTATTTTCCTGGCTGTCCGTTTCATTGATTTCAAGGCTTTTAAACGTTTCATTAAACTCCAGCTCAGAAGTTGTCGCCCCAAAATGATTGAATTGACTTTCCAGAACTGCACTTGGCATGATTCTAAAATTCTTTCCTGCAAAATCACTAGGATGACGTATCGGTTTACTGCTTGTAATCTGTTTATAGTTATTCGACCAAAATGCGAGTCCCTCGATATCGATGGTGTTCAGCTGCTTAAGCAGCTCTTCCCCCACTTCCCCATTCAATGCTTCCTGCAAGGCTGCGTCCGTTGGAAAGACGTAAGGAAGGTCCAGTAGCATCCATTTCTTTGATATGCTCGTGATTTTAGATGTAGTTGGAGCAATCATCTGCACCTTGTTTTCTTGTAATGCTTCTATTTCTTCATGATCACTATATAATGACTGATTAGGATAAACTTCAATTTTGACACGATGATCTGTATATTCATCGACAAGTTGGGCAAACCGGTTCGCAGCTAGTCCTTTAGGTGTATTTTCGGCAACGACATGACTGAACTTAATCACGATTTGATCCTTCATCCCGACCTGCTCCTCATCCTTCGGCAAATTGAAACCGAAGCTTGTAAAGAACGATTGAAACGATATATACACTGCTACCAACAGCCCCAGGCCAATTAATAATAAGTACCCCCATAATGCACGCATACCGACACCCCTCACCGCTCATTTCACATTATCACTATTCTATCACAGCTTTTTACTGTCGTAATACAATGCGCGAAAAATGGCGAAAAGTGATAGAAATTCTGTTACTATAAAGTATAGAAGTAATGGAGGAAAAACAATGGATAAATCCTTTCATATGCCCATTCAAATTAAAATCACCCTGCTATCATTCGTAATCGTCGCTTTTTCGATACTAATAGGCGGGATTTTTATATTCGGGAACATCGTTTCGGTCAGGGAAGATGAAATCGGCAAACGATCCATGATCACTGCCCATACCATTGCCGAACTCCCTGAAGTACAAAAATTGGTCCGTGAGCCCGAAGGATGGACGCAGCTCAATCCGATTATTGAAAACTTAAGGAAAATCCATCAAGCCGATTATATAGTTGTGCTCAACAATCAGCATATACGTTATTCCCATCCGGTGTTCAGCCAATTGGGGACCCCTTCGGAAAGCAGTGATGAAAGCGCTGCGTTCGCTGAGCACGAGTATCTTTCAAAGGCGGCTGGCGATCTTGGCATTTCCGTCCGTGCCTTTGTACCGATCCTTGATAAAAATAGAGAGCAAATCGGCGTCGTTCTGGTAGGGAATATCTTGCCCACGATACCGGAATTAATCATGGATCTTAAGGGGGAAATCGCGATTATCCTGGTCCTTACACTCCTATTCGGGGTATGCGGCTCATGGCTCATGGCAAAAAGGATAAAAAAAGAGACCTTCCAACTTGAACCACATGAAATTTCACGGATGTTGGTTGAAAGGACAGCCGCATTCAATGCGATGCATGAAGGGGTCATCGCCATAGATAATAATGAAACAATCACGATTTTCAATGAAAAGGCTAAGCAAATATTCAATATCAACGGTGAAGTCATAGGCAAAAATATCAATGATATTATACACGATACCCGTCTCCCGGAAGTGCTCGACCGGACATCTCCCATCTTCAATCAGGAAATCTCCGTTCAAAACAGGAATATTGTAAGCAACCGGGTACCAATAAAGATTGCGGATAAAACGATCGGTGCCGTGGCCATTTTCCAGGATCGGACCGATGTGACGAAGTTAGCTGAAGAGTTGACTAGTGTCAAGGCATTCGTTGAAGCCCTGCGTGTTCAAAACCATGAACATATGAACAAACTTCATACGATAGCCGGATTGATCCAGCTAGGTAATCTTGACGAAGCGCTGCATTACATTTTTCAGATCACGGAAGAACAAGAGGAATTGACCAGGTTTTTAACGAAGCACATTCACGATGATAATTTAGTGGGGCTGATATTAAGTAAGATCTCATTGGGACGGGAACTCGGAATCGAGCTCATCATGGACAAGCACACGAAATTGGACCGTTTCCCCGCTGATTTGGATCATCACGATTTTGTTTTGATAATCGGAAACCTGGTCGAAAACTCATTTGCAGCGCTAAAGCATTGTTCAGAGGAAACAAAACAGGTTTATTTATCCATCTACCAGGATGAACGTCATTGTCAAATCGTGCTTGAGGATAATGGACCCGGCATTCCCGAGGACATTCATAAAGATATATTCGAGTATGGTTTTACAACAAAAGGTGCGGAAGGATCAGGAATCGGTCTTTATCTTATAGACCAAATTGTAAAAAAAGCGAACGGCGAAATGAAATTCACGACACGCCCTAACGAAGGAACAAGCTTTTTTCTTTCTTTTCCGATGCACGATATAGAGGAGAACCAAAATGACTAACGAAATTCGTTTACTTTTAATTGAAGACGACCCAATGGTCCAAGAGGTCAACAAACAGTTCATCGAGCGCCTGCCTGCCTTTAAAGTCGTTGATACAGCTTCAAATGGGCTTGAAGGTCTGGAAAAAATCAGGCAGTCTAAACCCGATCTTGTCATTTTGGACATCTTCATGCCTTCTTTAAACGGGGTTGATACACTTTATCAAATCAGAAAAGAGCAAATTGATGTGGATGTCATCATCATTTCAGCGGCAAATGATCAGAAAACGATCCGAAAAATGATGCAGAACGGGGCTTTTGACTATTTAATCAAGCCATTTAAATTCGATAGGCTAAAACATACGCTTGAACAATACTTCGCTTTTCGGATGGAGGTTGAGCCCGACCATCAAATTTCTCAAACCCAGCTCGACCGAATTCTCTTTCAAAATAAAACACATTCTGAAGCGAGTCCGAAACATGATGTTCCCAAAGGATTGAATGGCGCGACTCTTGAGCAAGTGACGAAGTTCATAAAGACCCATCCTGGGTCACTATCTGCAGAAGAAGTGGCTGATGGAATTGGTATCGCCAGAGTTACAGCAAGGCGCTATCTTGAATACTTGCATGGCGAAGAAGTCCTTCAGCTTGACGTACAGTATGGCAGCATAGGCCGCCCTGTCAATAGGTACCGGCTTAAAAAACCTTAAAACGAATGGGGACCGGCTCGAAAACGGTTCCCTTTTTACTTTTATTCTTTACGTACCTGTCTTCCGGTCATAGAGGCCCCACTTTCTCTTCAAAAGAAACAGCTCGCACTCTTCCAAAGCCGTCACTTCTTTTACGACATAGTCCGGCATGCCCCTTCTCAGTAGAATTTCCGCAATTAGGTACGGTTTTTTCATACACTCTCCCCTCCCTTTCCCTTGGTTGCCATTCTTTTAAATTCATTATACAAAATAATCCAATAAAGAAAAAATAGACAAAATCCCATTTTCCGAAAAAAATATGGTTTATCCTGCCATTTAAACGAATTTTCTAAAATCTCTAGGGGCGCTTTCAGAAATTCCCTTTCCGCCCGACCGTCTGCCTCGCCACAGGCATCCAGCAGGACCTAGTGGTTCGGGGAGATGCCAATCGAAACTTCAAACTTTTATTTGTTATTTATCCTATTAAATCATTTACCAAAAGGGTGGGATTCCTGTCCAAAAAATACTAATTGGGTGAGTTACATAGACCGTGGGATGTAAAAGGAGGGTTATCAATATTTGATCAAAAGAGGCGTGAAGCACCTCTTTTGATGTTTTTCACTTGTACAGCTTACTATATGTAGTCAATTCCTTTAGCCGCTTTTCATTGATGGCAAAACCGATTCCAGCTTTATCGGGAACTTGGATCATGCCGTTTTCGACAATGACTTCGGGATTGATTATATCCTCTTCCCAATAACGAGATGAAGATGATATATCCCCGGGAATCGTGAACCCTTTTAATGTGGCCAGTGCGATATTATGTGCACGTGAAATGCCAAATTCAATCATACCGCCGCACCAAACGGGCACACCATTGCCCAGGCATAGATCATGGATTCTTACAGCTTCCATCCAGCCGCCGACTTTAGCCATTTTAATGTTGATCACCCCACAGCTTTGGAGCGACAGCGCACTTTTGGCATCATGAAATGAATTTATGCTTTCATCAAGGCAAATAGGTGTCTGAAGCTGTTTCTGCAAAAATGAATGTTCCACAATGTCGTCATGTCCAAGCGGCTGCTCAATCATCATCAGCTTAAACGCATCAAGCTTCTGGAGATGTGGGATGTCATCAAGACTGTACGCAGAATTGGCATCTGCCATTAGCGGGATATCGGGATAGGCCCGACGTATTTCCCCTAAAAACTCCAGATCATTTTGAGGATTGATTTTTATTTTATAACGCTGATAACCAGAATCGGAAAAGTCCTCGATCTGGTGCATCGCGTCTTCTATATCATTGGATGCAACGACTACACCAGCGGCCACTTCACTTCGTTCGCCGCCAAACAGCCGTCCGAGGTAGACTCCTTTCTGCTTCGCATATAAATCGAGGATTGCCTGCTCTAAAGCTGACTTCGCCATCGCATTCCGTCTGATTCCGCCCCATAAGATCGGCAGCTCATCAGGATGCCTGATCTGACTGGCCAATGTCAGCGGGATTAAGAAGTCATCCAATATATGAAAGCATGTCTTGGTCGTTTCTTCGGTATACCAAGGACTTGTAAAAGGGACAGCTTCCCCGTATCCTATCAATCCATCTTCATCCATGGCTTCGACAATTATCACTTCCCGATCGCTTACCGTTTCGAGATGCGTCTTGAATGACCGCTTTAAAGGGGCCTTAATGAGCTTAAGGGAAATGGAAGATAACTTCATTGCCATTCCCCCATTTCCTTCTTCAGTTCCCGCCTCAAAAGCTTGCTTGCACCATTCCGGGGAAGCTCCTTACAAAAAATCACGTTCCGGGGAATTTTATAAGATGCCAAATATCCCCTGCAATATTCCAGCAGTTCGCTCTCATCAAGCTCTGCACCTGGATGCAAGACGACAAAGGCAAGTGGGACCTGTCCCCATTTCTCATCGTCAGTCCCCGTCACCCCCGCTTCGAAAACATCAGGGTGCATACTAAGGACATTTTCAATCTCGGCCGGGTAGACATTTTCACCGCCGGAAATGATTAAATCCGAGCGTCGGTCAAGCACATATAAAAAGCCTTCCTCATCGAGATAACCAAGGTCCCCAGTATAAAGCCATCCATCGGTAATGGCCTGCTGTGTAGCGTCCAGCCGATTAAAATAGCCTTTCGTCACATTCGGACCTGAAACCACGATTTCGCCCACTGCTCCCGGTTCACACATCGTGCCGTCTTTCTCTATCCGTAACTGCGAAGGAAACAAAGGCTTTCCCGCCGAGCCGATTTTTGTCATGCTATACTCCGGTGCCAGTGTCACAATCTGTGAAGACGTTTCGGTCATCCCATATGTTTGATACACGGGAATCCCTTTCTCCTTACATAACTCAAGTAAATGGACGGGTGCAGGGCCGCCGCCCAACAGGAAACAGCGAAAGGTTGCCGGATAGCCGGTTCCCCTCAAATCCTGCACCATCCTATTCAGCATCGCCGTCACGACCGAAATGATCGTCACTCCATTTTCCTGGATGCTCCGGTTTGCTTCCCGTTCATCGAAACGTTCTGCCAAAACGACTTTCATGCCATAAATCACATTTTTCATCAGGATGGATAAGCCGCTAATATGAAAGATGGGAACCGCACAATACCACGAATCCTCCTCATGCAATCCGAGGTTCAGAACCGACCCGACGGCACTCCACCAATGGTTGCCGAATGTTTGGATCACTCCTTTTGGATTCCCTGTCGTACCTGATGTATACATGATCGTCGCGGTATCCTCAAGGTAAAACTCTTGAAGTATCTCAGCAGTGCCCTCCGGCAATTCTTCCATTAGGTGAAGGTTCAACTCCGGGAGAATCTCACCAATATCAGAGAGTTTGCCGGAGAAGGAGCCTTCTGAAACCAAATGGGCAGTTCCACTATCCCCGATCTGCCAGGACAGCTCTTTTGCCGTTAGCTTATTATTCAGCATCACAATCTTCACACCGAGATAAAGCAGTGCATGGATAACGACAACACCATCAATATGGTTACGTAGCAAAACCGCACATGAATCGCCAGCGCCCAGACCAACGCTTGCCAGCTTACCAGCCATTTTCTCCGATAATGTATGCAGTTCAAGAAAGCTATACGTATGACCTTCAAACTCGATTGCCGGGCGATCCGGTGAAAGATGCGCCCGGTTTTTCAGCCAGTTCGGCAACTTTTCTTCTGCCATTGCTGCTTACCCTCTTCCATTTTGATATAGAAAACAGCCCGGCGAGTTTCCGCCAAGCTGTCAGTCTCATCGATTCACTCGCTTCATTAAGGGAAACGAGGGAATTGCCCAAAGTCCGGAGTGCGTTTTTCTTTGAATGCATCGCGGCCTTCTTTTGCTTCTTCTGTTGTATAGTATAAAAGTGTAGCGTCACCGGCCAATTGTTGAAGACCTGCAAGGCCATCCGTATCAGCGTTCATTGCCGCTTTCAAGAAACGAAGTGCAGTCGGGCTCTTCTCAAGCATTTCTTCACACCATTTAACCGTTTCCGTTTCCAATTCGTCCAAAGGTACAACCGTGTTGACCAATCCCATATCCAATGCTTCCTGTGCATTGTATTGACGGCATAGGTACCAGATTTCGCGCGCCTTTTTATGACCCACGATACGTGCAAGGTAGCCAGAACCATAACCAGCATCAAAGCTTCCCACATTCGGTCCAGTTTGTCCGAAAATTGCATTGTCAGCAGCAATCGTCAAGTCACATACCACGTTCAAGACATTACCGCCACCAATTGCATATCCTGCAACCATGGCTACGACCGGTTTTGGAATTACGCGGATCAAACGTTGCAAATCAAGAACATTTAGACGCGGAATGTTATCTTCACCTACATATCCGCCATTTCCACGTACTTTTTGATCTCCGCCTGAACAGAATGCTTTGCCGCCTACACCTGTTAAGATAATGACACCAATGCTTGAATCATCACGCGCCCTTGCGAATGCATCAATCATTTCAGCAGTCGTTTTGGGCGTGAATGCATTATGTACATGTGGTCGGTTGATGGACACTTTTGCAATCCCGTTATATTTTTCATACAAAATTTCATCATACTCACGTATTGTTTCCCATTGTATCGTCATCTTAATTCCTCCCTTTATTTCGCTTTAAAAACTCACTTATTATTTTACCAAACTTTTCTCCAACTTCCACATGAATCGCATGTCCCGCATCATTTATTATTTTCCATTCGGCCCGCTTCAGCTTTCTCTTCATGGAGTCCGCAATGTCACAAAATTTACGGTCAAGTTCACCGGTTACAAGGAGTACAGGGAAATCAAGAGTTTGCAATTGTTCCCAGTATGATGCCTGACTGCCTGTCCCCATACCAAGAAGGCTATTGGAAAGGCCGGCAGGGTCATTTGCCAACCGCTGCTCCCGAATGGCCGACCTGGTTTTGGACGACAACCGTTTTTGACTTTCAAACAGCGGGATGTTTTCCCATTGATCCACAAACGCTTCCATGCCATTTACAAGAATCCGTTCGGCAAGCTTCCTATCATTTTCCCTTCGGATTTCCCGTTCCCCTTCTGTTAAAAGGCCTGGTGAAGCGCTCTCCAATATCAATGTATCAACATACTCGGGATACAAACAGGCAAATCCCAATCCGAGCCTTCCGCCCATTGAGTATCCAAGGATATGTGCTTTCGGGAAATGTAACACATCCAAAATATACTTGATATCCTCAGCCACACGCTCCATCTTATACCTTCGATGATCGGCTGGTGACGCAGACATGCCATGACCGATGATGTCGACCATTATCATGGTATACCTGTCACTCAGTAGCGGAATGAGGAACTTCCATGTATCCCGATTTCCCGTAAATCCATGTAAAAGTACAAGAGGATCTCCATTTCCCGTTATTTCAACAGCATAATTGACATCCTTGCTGACAATATTCATGATATTTCCCTGTCTAACACCATTTTTATTTCCTGGGAAACAAAGCTCCACAAATTTCGATGCTTTTGTAGATTGGACTCTCTTTCTGTCGGTACTTCGATGATTTTCAGACCTTGAATTTCAAATGACTCCGTAAATACCTTCTCAAACTCATCCCAACTTTGGACCTTGCTGTATTTACCGCCATAAAGCTGTGAAGTATGGGAAAAATCAAGCCCATGAGGCGTGCCGAATAGCGTTTCGAAATGTTCCCTCTCATTCGCCTGCGGCAAGAAGGAGAATATGCCGCCGCCATCATTATTAACCAGCAATATCGTGATATTTTGTTTTTGAAGTTTTGCCGCAAGCAAGCCATTCATATCATGGAAAAAGCTTAAATCCCCGATTGCCAGCACTGTATTTTTTGATACCGTACTTACGCCAAGAGCAGTGGAAACGACACCATCGATCCCGTTCGCACCTCGATTTGCCATGGTTTTGATTCCTTTTCCATTATTCAAAAAGAAAGTATCCAAATCACGTATAGGCATGCTATTCCCGACAAACAGCGTCGATTCCAATGGCATCATATCAGTAAGCAGGGCAAACAGCTTGCCTTCACTTAACTCCGATTCATCCCTGACGGAGGCCAGGGCATCCTTCGTCGCTCCGTTGACGGTCTGCCATAAACGAAGCCAATCATCATCAGGGGAAGAAATAATTTTATCAGCAATTTTCAAACAAAAATCTTTCTCTTCGCAGTAAATCATATTCGTTGCCAATCCGGCAGGTTCACGCCAGCCTGCTCCGCCATCGACGACCAAAGTGATTGCCTGTTTTTGGTTTTTCATGAATAACAATAAGGGTTTAGAAACAGGCATTGCCCCGAAACGCAAGATCACTTCCGGCCTGAAAGCCGCTTTTGCCGTCTCATCGCGTAGAAACGTATCATACGCATCAATTATGACGGCTTTGTCATGACTTCCGCTCCTTAACTGGGAAAGGGGATCAGCCAGTATAGGAAAAGCAAGTTTTTCCGCTAATGCGATGATGGCTTCCTTCATCTCTGGATGCGGTAATTCTCCACATACAATCATACCTTGCTTAGCTTGTGACAATGTAGTTGCAACAGCTTGTATTTGTGATGCGGACAGTAACCGTTCTCCACTGTCAATCAACACTGCAGGCGTCATTTTATTTTGCCTGTACTCCTTTGCTTTCTCCAGATCCGGAATCAATGGTTCACGAAGCGGGAAATTCAAATGTACAGGCCCTGCAGGTTCAGCTGCCGCTGTAGCCACTGCCCTTGCACCGACCGTTCTGGCATACCGCATCATCCCATCCGTGCTTTCAGGAAGTGCCATTTCGACAAACCATTTTACATGTCTCCCGTAAAGATGTATCTGATCGATCGCCTGCGGGGCTCCGACATCACGCAATTCATGCGGGCGGTCAGCGGTAAGTACAATAAGCGGCACTCTTGAATAGAAAGCCTCAATGACGGCTGGGTAATAGTTTGCTGCGGCTGTACCGGACGTACAAAGAAGTCCGACAGGTTCTTTTAAGGCCTTAGCCAAACCAAGGGCAAAAAAAGCAGCCGAACGCTCATCCACATTAATATGAATCTCGATATCAGGATGTTCCACCAGCAACAAAGCTAGGGGCGTGGATCGTGAACCTGGGCTCACCACCACATGCTTCACCTCATTTTGTGCCAGCTCATCGACGAATGAAGCAGCATACGCTGTCAATGCATCTCGGTCATTCATTAAGATTTCCTCCTAAAGCACTTAACATCGGATTGAATTTAATCCCTGTTTCCCTGAATTCACTTTCGGGAGTCGAATCTTCGACTACCCCGCATCCGGCAAAGAGGGATGCCTCATTGTTCTGTAATAGGGCAGAACGTATCCCTACAGCGAATTCCCCGTTTCCATACGTATCCACCCAACCTAAAGGACCCGCATAAAAGCCTCGTTCAAGACCTTCCATTTCCCGAATCCGGACAACAGCCTTTTCTTTTGGAAGTCCGCCCATGGCAGGTGTTGGATGGAGGTTCTCGACGAATTCAAAAATCGTGACACCTTCCTTGGATATACCGCGGACAGGTGTGTACAAATGCTGGATATGACGGTTTTTCATAAGTGTCGGTTGGCCCGGAACCATCACCTTTTCGCATACAGAATCAAAAGCATTGGATATCATCGACACGACATATTGATGCTCTTGTAAATTCTTTTGGTCATGAAGCAATTCTTCACCAAGACAAACATCTTCCTGCTCATCTTTCCCTCGTCCCATCGATCCGGCAAGACAGGTTGAAAAAACTTCATTTCCCTGTTTCTTAATTAAACGTTCAGGGGTGGCACCTACAAAACAGTCACCGCCAGCCTCCAAACTGAAAATATAGCTTAAAGGCTGCTCTGCAATCAATTGTTCAAGCACTTTCCCTGAATCGATGGAACGTTCAAAAACAAGTCGAAGCTCCCTTGCCAAAACGATCTTGTCGAGATCTGTCGTCTTGATTTCCTGAACAGCCCCTTCGACCGTCCGCTTCCATTCCTCAGGTTCGACTTCCCTCTGCATAACCAGGGAATTTGCAGCCGATCCATTGCCATCCAAGCTTTCTAAAAGAAAAGCTTCCCGTTCATTTATCATATCTATGAAGAGTTTTTCTGAATCATCAGGCGAACAAAGTAAGTTTGTCGTTAAGTAAGCTTGTTTCCCCACTATTGACAGCATGAAGGCAGGTATATAAAACAGGTTGTCCCCGAACTGGTTCCACAGGAGCGTACTGTCCGTTTCATAATCAAAAGAAAAGCCTCCAAACAGTAAGGGACCTGTCGCTTCCACATCGATCACTCCTGTTTTGACAGCAGTATTCTGCAATTTGATCCAGCTCTTTTCGACTTCTCTATAACGTTCGGCATTCGATGCCGCTTTGAGTTTCTTAACATTGCCTAAACCGGTGATGGTTATTTCCTTTGCAGGGTCCTCCCAGAAAAAGCGTTCACCCGCGTACCGTTCTCTTCCAGCTTGATAAAATGAAAGGGGGTTGTTGCAATTAACTTTCTTAATATGACTGAATAGAACTTGATCATTCAAGTCCTTCGCCTTTTGTATAGCTGAAGCCAGTCCCTGAAACTGTTCAGTTTCCTCTGAGATAGCCAAAAAAATCCCCCCAAATGTACATTTTAAAAGCTTTTTAACCTATTTAAAGATACACCTCCCTTGAACCTCATGTCAATAAAACGCCCCTTTACCGACCGATTCTTTCCTGCTTTTTTCCTTATTATATGAATCTTAGCGAATGTAGAGAAATATCCTTGATTCTGGAAATGCATCATCCATGAATTCCAAATATCACTCTTGCCCACTTTTCCTGCATTTATTAGGATAACCTTTTGTGCAACATTTCAATATTTGTTATAATTTCGAGAGAACCAATAATGATTTTGAGGAGAGAAATAATGCAAACAGAATACGACGGACTTCCCCTTAAACGGACCTGGAAAATTTGGTGGGAGTTAATTCGTCCACATACACTAACCGCAGCTTTTGTCCCAGTCTTGCTTGGAACTGTTATTGCACTTTTGGAAGATGGAGTGAATTGGTTATTATTCGCTGCCATGATGATTGCAAGTATCCTGATTCAAGCTGCAACCAATTTATTCAATGAATACTATGATTTCAAGAGAGGTTTGGATACAGAGGAATCCGTAGGCATCGGCGGCGGGATCGTCCGTCATGGGATGACCCCCAAACTAATCATGAACTTGGCCCTTGGCATGTATGCCATCGCCTTGATAATTGGAATCTATATCTGTGCCGCATCATCTTGGTGGCTTGCTGCAGTAGGACTCGTTTGCATGCTTGTCGGCTATCTTTATACAGGCGGCCCCCTGCCCATTTCATATACACCATTCGGGGAACTTTTTTCTGGATTGTTCATGGGCTTTTTGATAATCCTGATCGCCTATTTCATTCAAACCGGTGATGTTTCTTCAACAGCCATCTTAATTGCCATTCCAAGTGGAATATTGGTCGGGTTGATCAACTTATCCAATAACCTACGTGACCATGACGGAGATAAGGCACATGGCCGCAAAACGATGCCAGTAGTCATGGGTCGGAAAAACGCCCTGACATTCATGGCAATCATGTTCGCCTTCTCTTACCTATGGCTAGTTGGGCTAGTCCTTACCGGAAGCGTAACGGCGTGGATCCTCCTTGCCTTCCTAAGCATCCCGAAAGCCCTGGCCGCAATCAAAGGCTTCGTAGGTAAAACGCAGCCGATCACGATGGTGCCAGCAATGAAAGCCACGGCCCAAACGAACACATTCTTTGGCTTACTCATGGCCATTGGATTATTCATCAGCTATCTTATATAACCTCCGAGGACTGAGCCCATCCGCTCAGTCCTTTTTTTCTATCATCCGTTCCATATTGTTTTCCTATCCCCCGAATCGGGTAATAGATAATACAACCATCCTACCAATATAAAATGATATTTAGACTTTAGAAGGAGTGAATCCGATATGGCAACGAAACAACAAACGCAAAAATTCAAAAAAGAACTGCTCCAGGAAAAGAATGAGCTAAGTAATAGAATTCAAAATGATGAACAATCCGTTCTGGATAAAAGCCAGACCGAATCCGTAGGGGAATTATCATCCTATGATAATCATCCCGCTGACCTAGGAACCGAATTATTCGAGATGGAACGGAATCAAGCACTCGATGAGCACGCACAATCCGAAATGGAGAAGATCGATGAAGCTTTAAAAGCCATGGAAGAAGGTTCGTATGGCCATTGTAAAACCTGCAATAGGGAAATCCCCATCGAGAGGCTTGAAGCGATCCCAAGTACCCTCCACTGTGTCGAGCACGCCCCAGAACGGCCACTTTCACAGGACCGGCCTGTGGAAGAGGATATACTGATTCCTTCCAAGGGTGATCATTTTGAAAATCGTCATGGAATCGAAATGGTGGATAAAGAAGATAGCTTTGGTGAAGTTGCCAAATTCGGTACATCCGAAACACCATCCGATTACACAGGCGATCATGACAATTATAATGATCTTTATAAAACCGAGGATGAAACGAACGGGTTTCCTGAAGACTATGAAGGATATGCCGCAAATGATATCGAAGGAAAAAATAGAGTGAATATAACGAACAAGAAGCAAAAGGAATTTGAAGATACACTGGAGGAAGAAAATATAGAATCAAATCTTGGAGACATTCCCTATAAACAAAAAGATAGTTATATCAATGAAAAGAAATGAAAAAAAGAAGCATACATGAATGTATGCTTCCTTTTTTGTTATGACCCGTACGGGATTCGAACCCGTGTTACCGCCGTGAAAGGGCGGTGTCTTAACCGCTTGACCAACGGGCCAACTGGCGGAGAAGGAGGGATTTGAACCCTCGCGCCGCTCGCGCGACCTACACCCTTAGCAGGGGCGCCTCTTCAGCCTCTTGAGTACTTCCCCATGGCTCCGCAGGTAGGACTCGAACCTACGACCGTTCGGTTAACAGCCGAATGCTCTACCACTGAGCTACTGCGGAACAATGAATATGGTGGGCCTAAATGGACTCGAACCATCGACCTCACGCTTATCAGGCGTGCGCTCTAACCAGCTGAGCTATAGGCCCATATTTGGAGCGGGTGAAGGGAATCGAACCCTCATCATCAGCTTGGAAGGCTGAGGTTTTACCACTAAACTACACCCGCGAAATGGGGCGACTGATGGGAATCGAACCCACGAATGCCTGAACCACAATCAGGTGCGTTAACCACTTCGCCACAATCGCCGTAATTTTTTATAATATGGTGGCTCAGGACGGAATCGAACCGCCGACACAAGGATTTTCAGTCCTTTGCTCTACCGACTGAGCTACTGAGCCACATATGTATTCAATTTTAAGAATGGCGGTCCCGACGGGAATCGAACCCGCGATCTCCTGCGTGACAGGCAGGCATGTTAACCGCTACACCACGGGACCTAATAATTGCGGGGACAGGATTTGAACCTGCGACCTTCGGGTTATGAGCCCGACGAGCTACCGGACTGCTCCACCCCGCGACGGTAATAATGAAACGATTCGCATCAAGTTTTCGTGTATATCGTTTCGTCCGCATCCTTTATGTAAGGGTGTTTCAAAACAACTTGCTGCTTTTTTTAAAAAAATGGAGGAGGTAGAGGGATTCGAACCCCCGCGGGATTTGACTCCCCTGTCGGTTTTCAAGACCGATCCCTTCAGCCGAACTTGGGTATACCTCCATGGCTTTTGAAAAGTGAATATGGTGGACCTTGTAGGACTCGAACCTACGACCGGACGGTTATGAGCCGTCTGCTCTAACCAGCTGAGCTAAAGGTCCTTATATTTATTGGTAGCGGCGGAGGGGATCGAACCCCCGACCTCACGGGTATGAACCGTACGCTCTAGCCAGCTGAGCTACACCGCCAATATAATATAAGTATCTGATTGAAAAATGGTGGAGCCTAGCGGGATCGAACCGCTGACCTCCTGCGTGCAAGGCAGGCGCTCTCCCAGCTGAGCTAAGGCCCCATTCATTAAAAATCACGTGGTCGGGAAGACAGGATTCGAACCTGCGACCCCTTGGTCCCAAACCAAGTGCTCTACCAAGCTGAGCTACTTCCCGCAATAAAAACATGGTGCGCCCGGCGGGAGTCGAACCTACAACCTTCTGATTCGTAGTCAGATGCTCTATCCAATTGAGCTACGGGCGCATATTATGATGGTGCCGAGGACCGGAATCGAACCGGTACGGTAGTCACCTACCGCAGGATTTTAAGTCCTGTGCGTCTGCCAGTTCCGCCACCCCGGCACATACGAAAAGTGGAGCGGAAGACGGGATTCGAACCCGCGACCCCAACCTTGGCAAGGTTGTATTCTACCACTGAACTACTTCCGCATGAAAGATGCGGGTGAAGGGACTTGAACCCCCACGCCTTGCGGCGCCAGATCCTAAGTCTGGTGCGTCTGCCAATTCCGCCACACCCGCATATGAAATGGTGAGCCATGAAGGATTCGAACCTTCGACCCTCTGATTAAAAGTCAGATGCTCTACCAACTGAGCTAATGGCTCGTGCTTGTACTATCTTAAAATGGTGCCGGCAAGAGGACTTGAACCCCCAACCTACTGATTACAAGTCAGTTGCTCTACCAGTTGAGCTACACCGGCAGGTGTAAAATGGTGGAGGATGACGGGATCGAACCGCCGACCCTCTGCTTGTAAGGCAGATGCTCTCCCAGCTGAGCTAATCCTCCATATGAAACCTGCTTGGCGACGTCCTACTCTCACAGGGGGAAACCCCCAACTACCATCGGCGCTGAAGAGCTTAACTGCCGTGTTCGGAATGGGAACGGGTGTGACCTCTTCGCTATCGTCACCAAACAATGTTAACATTTTTTCAAGACATATATTATTATAACGTCTTTTTGAGAAAATGCAAGAAGAAATTTTCATTCCTTCAAAACTAGATAATAAGAAGGTATTTCATTTTTTTTTAAAAGCGTTGGTTAAGTCCTCGATCTATTAGTATCAGTCAGCTCCACATGTCACCATGCTTCCACCTCTGACCTATCAACCTGATCATCTTTCAGGGATCTTACTAGCTTGCGCCATGGGAAATCTCATCTTGAGGGGGGCTTCAT